>NZ_QRDQ01000006.1 GCF_003385895.1 Flavobacterium cutihirudinis | reverse complement strand
ACAACACCTGCAGTTCCAACAATCACCCCAACGGCGGCTACATGTTCGGCTGACGGATTCTCAACAATCTCGAATTATGTTTCAGGTGTAAGCTATACTTTTGATCCGACAGGACCGAGTGTTGCAGCTACAGGACTTATCAGCGGAATGGCCCTTGGCACCCCATATACGGTAACGGCAGGAAATACGGATTGTACTTCTGCATCTTCTGCATCATTCAGCAATGCGGCGAAGTTGGCAACTCCTGCGGTTCCGACAATCGCTTCAACAGCGCCTACATGTTCGGCTGACGGGTTCTCAACGATCTCGAATTATGTTTCAGGTGTAAGCTACACTTTTGATCCGACAGGACCGAGTGTTGCTGCTTCAGGACTTATCAGCGGAATGGCCCTTGGCACCCCATATACGGTAACGGCAGGAAATACGGATTGTACTTCTGCATCTTCGGCATCATTCAGCAATGCAGCGAAGTTGGCAACTCCTGCGGTTCCGACAATCGCTTCAACAGCTCCTACATGTTCGGCTGACGGATTCTCAACGATCTCGAATTATGTTTCAGGTGTAAGCTATACTTTTGATCCGACAGGACCGAGTGTTGCTGCTTCAGGACTTATCAGCGGAATGGCCCTTGGCACCACTTATACGGTGACGGCAGAAAATACGGATTGTACTTCGGTTGCTTCAGCTTCATTCAGCAATGCGGCGAAGTTGGCAACTCCTGCGGTTCCGACAATCGCTTCAACAGCGCCTACATGTTCGGCTGACGGATTCTCAACGATCTCGAATTATGTTTCAGGTGTAAGCTATACTTTTGATCCGACAGGACCGAGTGTTGCAGCCTCAGGACTTATCAGCGGAATGGCCCTTGGCACCCCATATACGGTAACGGCAGGAAATACGGATTGTACTTCTGCATCTTCTGCATCATTCAGCAATGCTGCGAAGTTGGCAACCCCTGCAGTTCCGACAATCGCTTCAACAGCGCCTACATGTTCGGCTGACGGATTCTCAACGATCTCGAATTATGTTTCAGGTGTAAGCTATACTTTTGATCCGACAGGACCGAGTGTTGCAGCCTCAGGACTTATCAGCGGAATGGC
>NZ_QRDQ01000005.1 GCF_003385895.1 Flavobacterium cutihirudinis | reverse complement strand
CCGTCAGCCGAACATGTAGGCGCTGTTGAAGCGATTGTCGGAACCGCAGGAGTTGCCAACTTCGCCGCATTGCTGAATGAAGCTGAAGCAACCGAAGTACAATCCGTATTTTCTGCCGTTACCGTATATGGGGTGCCAAGGGCCATTCCGCTGATAAGTCCTGTAGCTGCAACACTCGGTCCTGTCGGATCAAAAGTATAGCTTACACCTGAAACATAATTCGAGATCGTTGAGAACCCGTCAGCCGAACATGTAGGCGCTGTTGAAGCGATTGTCGGAACCGCAGGAGTTGCCAACTTCGCCGCATTGCTGAATGAAGCTGAAGCAACCGAAGTACAATCCGTATTTTCTGCCGTTACCGTATATGGGGTGCCAAGGGCCATTCCGCTGATAAGTCCTGTAGCTGCAACACTCGGTCCTGTCGGATCAAAAGTATAGCTTACACCTGAAACATAATTCGAGATCGTTGAGAAACCGTCAGCCGAACATGTAGGAGCTGTTGAAGCGATCGTCGGAACTGCCGGAGTTGCCAACTTCGCAGCATTGCTGAACGATGCTGAAGATGCAGAATTACAATCCGTATTTCCTGCCGTTACCGTATATGGGGTTCCAAGAGTCATTCCGCTGATAAGTCCTGAGGCTGCAACACTCGGTCCTGTCGGATCAAAAGTATAGCTTACACCTGAAACATAATTCGAGATCGTTGAGAATCCGTCAGCCGAACATGTAGGAGCTGTTGAAGCGATTGTCGGAACCGCAGGAGTTGCCAACTTCGCTGCATTGCTGAATGATGCCGAAGATGCAGAAGTACAATCCGTATTTCCTGCCGTTACCGTATAAGGGGTGCCAAGGGCCATTCCGCTGATAAGTCCTGAGGCTGCAACACTCGGTCCTGTCGGATCAAAAGTATAGCTTACACCTGAAACATAATTCGAGATCGTTGAGAAACCGTCAGCCGAACATGTAGGAGCTGTTGAAGCGATCGTCGGAACCGCAGGAGTTGCCAACTTCGCTGCATTGCTGAACGATGCTGAAGATGCAGAAGTACAATCCGTATTTTCTGCCGTTACCGTATAAGTGGTTCCAAGGGCCATTCCGCTGATAAGTCCTGCACTGCTTATTGTGATTCCTGATGTTGGAGGAGCAAAAGTATAAGTATTAGATGAACTATAATTGCTGATAGTACTCGTTCCATCTGACG
>NZ_QRDQ01000004.1 GCF_003385895.1 Flavobacterium cutihirudinis | reverse complement strand
CCGTCAGCCGAACATGTAGGCGCTGTTGAAGCGATTGTCGGAACCGCAGGAGTTGCCAACTTCGCCGCATTGCTGAATGAAGCTGAAGCAACCGAAGTACAATCCGTATTTCCTGCCGTTACCGTATAAGGGGTGCCAAGGGCCATTCCGCTGATAAGTCCTGAAGTATCCACGCTTGGTCCTGTCGGATCAAATGTATAGGTCAATCCTGAAACATAGTTCGAGATTGTTGAGAATCCGTCAGCCGAACATGTAGCCGCCGTTGGGGTGATTGTTGGAACTGCAGGTGTTGTCAATTTCGCTGCATTGCTGAACGATGCCGAAGCCACCGAAGTACAATCCGTATTTCCTGCCGTCACCGTATATGGGGTGCCAAGGGCCATTCCGCTGATAAGTCCTGAAGTATCCACGCTTGGTCCTGTCGGATCAAATGTATAGGTCAATCCTGAAACATAGTTCGATATTGTTGAGAATCCGTCAGCCGAACATGTAGGCGCTGTTGAAGCGATCGTCGGAACCGCAGGAGTTGTCAACTTCGCCGCATTGCTGAACGATGCTGAAGATGTAGAAGTACAATCCGTATTTCCTGCCGTTACCGTATATGGGGTGCCAAGGGCCATTCCACTGATAAGTCCTGAGGCTGCAACACTCGGTCCTGTCGGATCAAAAGTATAGCTTACACCTGAAACATAATTCGAGATCGTTGAGAAACCGTCAGCCGAACATGTAGGCGCTGTTGAAGCGATTGTCGGAACTGCCGGGGTTGCCAACTTCGCTGCATTGCTGAATGAAGCTGAAGCCGCTGAAGTACAATCCGTATTTCCTGCCGTCACCGTATATGGGGTGCCAAGGGCCATTCCGCTGATAAGTCCTGAAGCTGCAACACTCGGTCCTGTCGGATCAAAAGTATAGCTTACACCTGAAACGTAGTTCGATATTGTTGAGAAACCGTCAGCCGAACATGTAGGCGCTGTTGAAGCGATTGTCGGAACCGCAGGAGTTGCCAACTTCGCCGCATTGCTGAATGAAGCTGAAGCAACCGAAGTACAATCCGTATTTCCTGCCGTTACCGTATAAGGGGTGCCAAGGGCCATTCCGCTGATAAGTCCTGAGGCTGCAACACTCGGTCCTGTCGGATCAAAAGTGTAGCTTACACCTGAAACATAATTCGAGATTGTTGAGAATCCGTCAGCCGAACATGTAGCCGCCGTTGGGGTGATTGTTGGAACTGCAGGTGTTGTCAATTTCGCAGCATTGCTGAATGATGCAGAAGATGCAGAAGTACAATCCGTATTTCCTGCCGTTACCGTATATGGGGTGCCAAGGGCCATTCCGCTGATAAGTCCTGAGGCTGCAACACTCGG
>NZ_QRDQ01000003.1 GCF_003385895.1 Flavobacterium cutihirudinis | reverse complement strand
GTTGAAGCGATCGTCGGAACCGCAGGAGTTGCCAACTTCGCTGCATTGCTGAATGAAGCTGAAGCAACCGAAGTACAATCCGTATTTCCTGCCGTCACCGTATATGGGGTGCCAAGGGCCATTCCGCTGATAAGTCCTGAAGTATCCACGCTTGGTCCTGTCGGATCAAATGTATAGGTCAATCCTGAAACATAGTTCGATATTGTTGAGAAACCGTCAGCCGAACATGTAGGCGCTGTTGAAGCGATCGTCGGAACCGCAGGAGTTGTCAACTTCGCTGCATTGCTGAACGATGCTGAAGCCACCGAAGTACAATCCGTATTTCCTGCCGTTACCGTATAAGGGGTGCCAAGGGCCATTCCGCTGATAAGTCCTGTAGCTGCAACACTCGGTCCTGTCGGATCAAAAGTATAGCTTACACCTGAAACATAATTCGAGATCGTTGAGAACCCGTCAGCCGAACATGTAGGCGCTGTTGAAGCGATTGTCGGAACCGCAGGAGTTGCCAACTTCGCCGCATTGCTGAATGAAGCTGAAGCAACCGAAGTACAATCCGTATTTTCTGCCGTTACCGTATATGGGGTGCCAAGGGCCATTCCGCTGATAAGTCCTGTAGCTGCAACACTCGGTCCTGTCGGATCAAAAGTATAGCTTACACCTGAAACATAATTCGAGATCGTTGAGAAACCGTCAGCCGAACATGTAGGAGCTGTTGAAGCGATCGTCGGAACTGCCGGAGTTGCCAACTTCGCAGCATTGCTGAACGATGCTGAAGATGCAGAATTACAATCCGTATTTCCTGCCGTTACCGTATATGGGGTTCCAAGAGTCATTCCGCTGATAAGTCCTGAGGCTGCAACACTCGGTCCTGTCGGATCAAAAGTATAGCTTACACCTGAAACATAATTCGAGATCGTTGAGAATCCGTCAGCCGAACATGTAGGAGCTGTTGAAGCGATTGTCGGAACCGCAGGAGTTGCCAACTTCGCTGCATTGCTGAATGATGCCGAAGATGCAGAAGTACAATCCGTATTTCCTGCCGTTACCGTATAAGGGGTGCCAAGGGCCATTCCGCTGATAAGTCCTGAGGCTGCAACACTCGGTCCTGTCGGATCAAAAGTATAGCTTACACCTGAAACATAATTCGAGATCGTTGAGAAACCGTCAGCCGAACATGTAGGAGCTGTTGAAGCGATCGTCGGAACCGCAGGAGTTGCCAACTTCGCTGCATTGCTGAACGATGCTGAAGATGCAGAAGTACAATCCGTATTTTCTGCCGTTACCGTATAAGTGGTTCCAAGGGCCATTCCGCTGATAAGTCCTGCACTGCTTATTGTGATTCCTGATGTTGGAGGAGCAAAAGTATAAGTATTAGATGAACTATAATTGCTGATAGTACTCGTTCCATCTGACG
>NZ_QRDQ01000002.1 GCF_003385895.1 Flavobacterium cutihirudinis | reverse complement strand
ACTGCAGTTATGTGGGAGAGTATGTCGTCGCCTTTCTTTTGAGAATCCTCATCATTCAATTGATGGGGATTTTTTCGTTTTACAAATGTTTGGGAGAAATCATATCTTCTTTCCTTGTTATGACCCGGTGATGCAAACCGCAAGATATGTTCAAAAGTTGGGGATTAAGCAAAAAGATTAGATAGTTTGAATAAGAAAAATCTATATTCCTAACTCCTCAGAATTGAGAGTTAAAAGTTTTTATTTTGGCATTTAAAGATTATACTAAAGCATTTAAACTTCTGTTATAAATAGTTTAAGTTTGTCTGATAATTAATAATTGATAGTATTGAGCAGATTGTTAAAGTTTTTAAAACCTGATTCTTCTGCATTTCTATATCAATGAGCTAGTTTACTCATAGTAATGTGTTTTTTATTATTGTAAATTTCTCGAAGTTGCTTACTTAGATTGTAAACTATTTTTATTCAGGGATATAAGTTAAATATCATCTGTGTGGTTTCTTTTATGCTTTTAAAGCTAGTTTTTGAACATAGAAGCTATCGGCAATGTTTATAGGTGTTGGGGAACATCTCTTAGGTATTAATTTCATAGAATTAGCCATGTCTAGGGTAATTTTCTTGGCAGTTGATTTTTGTGATCAATCTTATTAATGTGTTTTTTATGAATTGATTGGATTTGATTCTGGAAACAATGGTGACTAAAGAATCTTTTTTTAGCTTTGAATTTTTTATTAGTTACAATTATGTAAAGTTCTCCTTGGGAGAGCTGCTTTATCAATTGATAAATTCGCTCCTATATTCTCAGGATAAACAACCAAACTGGCGTACATGTTCGTGTAGCATCTATGTATTAAAGGAGCTTATTTTCTTTAGTCGCTAAAGTTTAATCTATTTTTGTAATTCCCATATTGGATTTATTAGCCCATCTTCGTCTTTTGATGTGTAAATGCATAAACTTACCTCTTGAAGGGAGGTAATGGGTTGTAATTTCATTGAGAAAACCCTTGGGAACCAGTTCAGCAGGGTTAAGTTCTTGTGGAGGTTTTGTATTTTCTTCAGAATACAGGTGTAATGCTTCTTCTGTGTTAGTGGTGGAAATTGCATCAAAGTGATCTATTAAAGAATCAGGAAGTATAGCTTTTAAAGCTCTAAAGAGGTTGTAGATAATTCTTTAATTGTCTCACTTTTTGGTTTTGTTATGATATTTTTCCACTGGTTTTGGGCTTGATCCATATAGTATTAGATGTATTATTAGAGATAGAAATTTTATCTATCGATAGTGTTTGCGATATATTCAGAATTGTGCTATGCTTTAGGGTTTTTTCTCAAACTTTGTCTTTTGTGTTATATGTAGCATGATTGGATGTTGCTGGACACAAACTTTGAGGGTTATCTTTTTTTTTTTTTTTTGGGGGGGGAGGCTCTTTTGAGTTTGATTTAGGCTTTTGTTTTCTTTGGGTATGGAATTGATTTCTTTTATATATATTATGAAGCAAGTTCAATGTACTTTGTATTGATTTTTTGAAATTCTATTATATAAATAAGATTTTAGTAGTATATATGATTAATATATCAGATTAGTCGAAGTTAAAGTCTTTCAAGATTTGGAATTTGTTTTTGATAAGGGGCTTAATCCTGCTATCCGCTAGATACGAGCGATAGTGAACTGACAGGGTAATCTTTTTATGGCTCCCGAAGCTCGGGATCACTACAAAAAGGATTTTCACTCCTATCGGGGCTATGGAAGCGGTTTTCAGAAGAGGTGATGTTGGATAAGGAAGATTTTCGAGCAAAACAATGCTCGAAAAGTGGAAAGCTTTGCGGCTTTGCGGGATTGGAATCGGCACAAAGGAAAGCTCTAAAGTTTGATTTCTATTCGAAAAACAGCCATAAAGAGTAAAAACTCGTCAAAACAGCAGGCTGAAAAAGCGTTCGGAATAAGGAAAACGCATCCAAAAGAAGAAAATCCTCATAATATTTGAAAAAAGTTCGAATTGTAAAGAAACCGTTATCAATGAGTTAAGGAATAATTCAAAAAAAGAATAAAAAAAGAGGCAAAAAAAGCTTGTAAATGCGAATAAAGGTCCTACTTTTGCACCCGCAACAACGAGAGACGTTCACTGAAATACTGACAAGCGAGGCGATTGAAACAGAAAAAAAATTCTGAAAAAAAGATTGTGAAAAGCTTGTGGAATTCGAAAGAAGCTTTTACATTTGCACCCCGCAAAACACGGAAAGTTCATTGAGAGATTGGTAGATATGATGAAGGAAAAAGGAAAAGAAATTTTCTAAAAAAAAAACTTCAAAAAACATTTGCCGTTTTGAAATAAGTTTTCTACTTTTGCACCCGCTTTGAGAAACAAGCGAGATGATAAAAAAGAATACACGTTCGTAGACATATTGAATTGACAGCCGTCTTGTCCAAAAGACAAGACAAATAGAATAAGAGTAATAGGATCGCAAGATTCGGAAAGAACCACTAGATAAGGCATCGAATATATAATATAAAAATATACGATGAAGAGTTTGATCCTGGCTCAGGATGAACGCTAGCGGCAGGCTTAACACATGCAAGTCGAGGGGTATAGCAC
>NZ_QRDQ01000001.1 GCF_003385895.1 Flavobacterium cutihirudinis | reverse complement strand
TGTAAAACTCAGTGATATTGACCACCTGATTACAATTTAAAGTGACCACCTTGTTTTGGTTTAAAGTGACCATCTAATTCCGGTGCAAAGTGAGCACCTCGATTTATTTCAAAAAACTACTTTTTTTCGTGTGTTAGTTATTATTTCAAAGATAGATAAATAATTATCCTTTGTTTATGCTTTTTTTCTTCCTCATTGATTCCCCATGCAGTTCAACTCTATGTGATTGATGTATTAGTCTGTCTAAGATTGCATCTGCAATAGTTTTCTCGCCAATTATATCATACCATCCCTGAACCGGGATTTGCGAGGTTACGATAATTGAGCCGTTGTTATGTCTGTCCTCAATGATTTCTAAAAGTGCAATTCTGTTGTGACTGTCCAGAGACTGCAGGCCAAAGTCATCGAGTATGATAACATCCTGTCTTTGTATTTTCGTGAGTTCTCTTAGATAAGTGCCGTCTGCTTTTGCCATTTTGAGCTTTGCAAACAATTTTGCGGAGTTAAAATAACTTACCTTATAACCTTCTATGCAGGCCTGGTAGCCAAGTGCTGTTCCTAAAAAGCTTTTGCCGACACCCGTGCTTCCTGTAATTAAGATATTCTCATTCTTTTCTACAAAACTGCACTCTGCAAGCCTGAGTATAAGATTTCTGTCGATGTTTCGGGACTGGTCAAAATTGATGCTTTCAATATTTGATTTGTAGTGGAATCGTGCATTGGCAATACTCCGTTCTATACGTCTGTTGTGTCTTTCATCCCATTCGGCATCTATTATCATTGATATAAACTGATCAAGGGTATAATGATCAGTTTTGCCGCTTTCGATAGCTGTCATGAAGGCATTGTGCATTCCATGAAGCTTCATCTGCTTCATTTTTGTTACGGTAGATTCATTCATTGTATATTGATTTTAGTTATAATAATTTTTTCCTCTAATATTATTGTGTTCGGGAAGATCCTGTTCCTGTTCCATTTCGTGTTCAATAGATATTTTATCCAGACTGTTATCTAAGATGTTCTGTATAGTTTTAAAATTATAAATCTTAAAGTCCAGAGCGCGTTTACAGGCATTTACTAATCTTTCTGTACCTACTTTCTTTTCAAAAGATAATATCCCTAAACAGCTTTTATAGGCCTGCTCCGGGTGGTTTCTGCTTTCGATTATCTGCATAATGTATTCTCCTACTGCCGGATCAATACTGTTGGCCCAATCAATAAATCTTAGGGCATTCCATTGGGATACAAATTGATGTGTGCTTGCCAGATGTTCAGGATTTGTAGAGTAGATGTAAGGCTTGGGATTTCTGATGTGAGTAGCTATACGATTGTATTTGAAGTAGATTTCAACTGTAGAGTTTGTGTAGAGCAGTTTTACTTTTTTCTTTAAATATTGATAAGGTACACTGTAATAATTCTTATCCTGGCTTAGTTGAACATGTCCATTCTGCATAACTGTTGCTAGAGACTGGTATTTAATCTCAAAGCGTTCCAAAGGAAGCGGTTGCAGTTCATGTCTTTCATCTTCAATAAAGAGTTCAAAACGAGAGTAAGGTCTTCCGGTAAGTTTCTTATTGTTATGAGCATCCAGAAGAGTCCATATCTCCTGATTTAGTTCGTCTATACTGAAGTATTTAGTGTCTTTTAAGTTTGCATAAATTCTTCTGTAAAGTATTTTAACCGCACCTTCGACCAAAGATTTATCTCTTGGTCTATATGCTCTTGCTGGGAGAATAGTAGTCTCATAATGTTCTGCTAAATCTGCCAGAGTTTCATTAATGGTAGGTTCGAAGCGGCTGGTTCGGATTACGGCAGATTTTAAATTGTCTGGTACTATTGCAGCAGGTGTTCCTTCAAAAAAACGCATTGCATTCTCTACCGAAGCTACAAAATCTTCCTTTTGCTGGCTCATGGAAGCTTCTGCATAAGTATATTGGCTTGCCCCGAGTATAGCTACAAAAAACTGCACTTCTCTGATCTCTGATGTGCTTTTGTCTAAAATTGAGAGTGTCTTTCCGGCATAATCTACATACATTTTATCACCAGCCTTGTGGTTCATATGCATCACAGGATTTACTTTATTACCCCAGTCCCTGTAACGGTTTCTGAATTGGGTAATTCTCAAGCCATCGGGATTTAAAGCGATATATCTCTCCCACATGATTTGTATGGTAATGCCGGTTTTTTTTAATTCCCGTTCCATCTGTGGAAAATAAGCATAAAGATCCTCGATTCTTGAGGAAAGAACTTCTGCGGGGCCCGGGGAAAACAGTTCATCTAATTCAGTATCGGTTTTCTTGTTGACAGACTCAAGGCTTAATCCAAGCACTTCAAATAAAGAGATGTATTTTTTTACTGTGTTTCTGGAAAGCGATAAATACTTGCTTATAAACAGCTTGCTTTTGCCGTTACAATGTAATTTAATAACTTTTCTAATTTTATTCATGTCTAGTTTGTTATTTGCCATAGCCTGTAGTTTTTATACAGATCCATGGTTTAACAACATGAAAAAGAAGTAGTTTTTAGTGGTCAATTTGAACCGAAACTATGTGGTCAGTTTAAATTGAAAAGTGGTGGTCAGTTTAATCCGAAAGCGGTGGTCACTTTATGCTGAAAAAGCGTGGTCAATTTGACCGTTTTTTCCA
>NZ_QRDQ01000015.1 GCF_003385895.1 Flavobacterium cutihirudinis | reverse complement strand
TATATAATATAAAAATATACGATGAAGAGTTTGATCCTGGCTCAGGATGAACGCTAGCGGCAGGCTTAACACATGCAAGTCGAGGGGTATAGCATTTCGGTGCTAGAGACCGGCGCACGGGTGCGTAACGCGTATGCAATCTACCTTTCACAGAGGGATAGCCCAGAGAAATTTGGATTAATACCTCATAGTATTATAGAGTGGCATCACTTTATAATTAAAGTCACAACGGTGAAAGATGAGCATGCGTCCCATTAGCTAGTTGGTAAGGTAACGGCTTACCAAGGCAACGATGGGTAGGGGTCCTGAGAGGGAGATCCCCCACACTGGTACTGAGACACGGACCAGACTCCTACGGGAGGCAGCAGTGAGGAATATTGGTCAATGGACGCAAGTCTGAACCAGCCATGCCGCGTGCAGGATGACGGTCCTATGGATTGTAAACTGCTTTTGTACGAGAAGAAACACTCCCTCGTGAGGGAGCTTGACGGTATCGTAAGAATAAGGATCGGCTAACTCCGTGCCAGCAGCCGCGGTAATACGGAGGATCCAAGCGTTATCCGGAATCATTGGGTTTAAAGGGTCCGTAGGCGGTCTAGTAAGTCAGTGGTGAAAGCCCATCGCTCAACGGTGGAACGGCCATTGATACTGCTGGACTTGAATTATTAGGAAGTAACTAGAATATGTAGTGTAGCGGTGAAATGCTTAGAGATTACATGGAATACCAATTGCGAAGGCAGGTTACTACTAATGGATTGACGCTGATGGACGAAAGCGTGGGTAGCGAACAGGATTAGATACCCTGGTAGTCCACGCCGTAAACGATGGATACTAGCTGTTGGGCGCAAGTTCAGTGGCTAAGCGAAAGTGATAAGTATCCCACCTGGGGAGTACGTTCGCAAGAATGAAACTCAAAGGAATTGACGGGGGCCCGCACAAGCGGTGGAGCATGTGGTTTAATTCGATGATACGCGAGGAACCTTACCAAGGCTTAAATGTAGATTGACCGGTTTGGAAACAGATCTTTCGCAAGACAATTTACAAGGTGCTGCATGGTTGTCGTCAGCTCGTGCCGTGAGGTGTCAGGTTAAGTCCTATAACGAGCGCAACCCCTGTTGTTAGTTGCCAGCGAGTAGTGTCGGGAACTCTAACAAGACTGCCAGTGCAAACTGTGAGGAAGGTGGGGATGACGTCAAATCATCACGGCCCTTACGCCTTGGGCTACACACGTGCTACAATGGCCGGTACAGAGAGCAGCCACTGGGCGACCAGGAGCGAATCTATAAAACCGGTCACAGTTCGGATCGGAGTCTGCAACTCGACTCCGTGAAGCTGGAATCGCTAGTAATCGGATATCAGCCATGATCCGGTGAATACGTTCCCGGGCCTTGTACACACCGCCCGTCAAGCCATGGAAGCTGGGGGTGCCTGAAGTCGGTGACCGCAAGGAGCTGCCTAGGGTAAAACTGGTAACTAGGGCTAAGTCGTAACAAGGTAGCCGTACCGGAAGGTGCGGCTGGAACACCTCCTTTCTAGAGCCCCATATGTTAGCAGTGATGCACGTTGGGGAAAAAAGATGCCGTTCGAATGGTTTTGAATCGGAGATTGTATTACTCTTGCTGTTAATTTAAAAAAATGATAAAGAATTAAGTAAAAACAGAGTCTCGTAGCTCAGCTGGTTAGAGTACTACACTGATAATGTAGGGGTCGGCAGTTCGAGTCTGCCCGGGACTACTATTTTAACTTGATAAAAAGGAAATTCTAGAGTTGAGTTCTTATGAATGATCATTCATAATTCATAATTCACAATTCATAATTCATAATTAGATTGGGGGATTAGCTCAGCTGGCTAGAGCGCCTGCCTTGCACGCAGGAGGTCAACGGTTCGACTCCGTTATTCTCCACAGGTCCGAAAGGACAGAAGTTCATTGACATATTGAGATAAGAAAATAATAAAAAGTAGAAAGCGTTTTTTACAATTTATTGTAGAAAACAAAAAAAAACGGTCATAATTGATTTTATGATTGGTACAATAAGCAAAATAAGGGCGTATGGGGGATGCCTAGGCTCTCAGAGGCGAAGAAGGACGTGATAAGCTGCGAAAAGCTGCGGGGACGAGCACACATCGATTGATCCGCAGATATCCGAATGGGGCAACCCACTATGTTGAAGACATAGTACACCGATAGGTGGGCAAACCCGCTGAACTGAAACATCTAAGTAGGCGGAGGAGAAGAAAACAAAAGTGATTCCGTAAGTAGTGGCGAGCGAACGCGGATTAGCCCAAACCAATAATGTTACGGCATTGTTGGGGTTGTAGGACCACGATATTTTATGTATGCAGAACCGGAAGTTACTGGAAAGTGACGCCATAGAGGGTGATAGCCCCGTATGGGTAACGAGTATAATAGATAGTGGTATCCTGAGTAGGGCGGGGCACGTGAAACCCTGTCTGAATTTGGCGGGACCATCCGCTAAGGCTAAATACTCCTGAGAGACCGATAGTGAACCAGTACCGTGAGGGAAAGGTGAAAAGAACCGTGAATAACGGAGTGAAATAGATCCTGAAACCATACGCTTACAAGCGGTCGGAGCCCCTTCGTGGGGTGACGGCGTGCCTTTTGCATAATGAGCCTACGAGTTAACGTTGCTGGCAAGGATAAGTGTTTAAGACATGGATCCGTAGCGAAAGCGAGTCTGAATAGGGCGCTTTAGTCAGTAGTGTTAGACGCGAAACCGTGTGATCTACCCATGGGCAGGTTGAAGCTGTGGTAACACACAGTGGAGGACCGAACCGGTTGACGTTGAAAAGTCTTCGGATGACCTGTGGGTAGGGGTGAAAGGCCAATCAAACTCGGAAATAGCTCGTACTCCCCGAAATGCATTTAGGTGCAGCGCTGATGATAGTTATATAGAGGTAGAGCTACTGATTGGATGCGGGGGCTTCACCGCCTACCAATTCCTGACAAACTCCGAATGCTATATAATGTTTCACAGCAGTGAGGGCTTGGGTGCTAAGGTCCAAGTCCGAGAGGGAAAGAACCCAGACCATCAGCTAAGGTCCCCAAATATATGTTAAGTTGAAAGAACGAGGTTTGTCTGCCCAGACAGCTAGGATGTTGGCTTGGAAGCAGCCATTCATTTAAAGAGTGCGTAACAGCTCACTAGTCGAGCGGACGAGCATGGATAATAATCGGGCATAAACATATTACCGAAGCTATGGATTTTGTAGCAATACAAAGTGGTAGGGGAGCATTCTGACAGGGTTGAAGGTGTATCGTAAGGTATGCTGGACTGGTCAGAAAAGAAAATGTAGGCATAAGTAACGATAATGCGGGCGAGAAACCCGCACACCGAAAAACTAAGGTTTCCACAGCTATGCTAATCAGCTGTGGGTTAGTCTGGTCCTAAGGCGAACCCGAAAGGGACAGTCGATGGCCAACGGGTTAATATTCCCGTACTACTAATTACTGTGATGGGGTGACGGAGTGATGAAAGCGCCGCGAACTGACGGAATAGTTCGTTGAAGTACCTAGCTATAAGATCTGTAGGCAAATCCGCAGATTTTGGTGAAATACGATAGTACTCGGAGTCTTCGGACAAAGAGATAGTGCGCCTAAGGGCTTCCAAGAAAAACCTCTAAACTTCAGGTAATTAGTACCAGTACCGTAAACCGACACAGGTAGTTGAGGAGAGAATCCTAAGGTGCTCGAGAGATTCATGGCTAAGGAATTAGGCAAAATAGACCTGTAACTTCGGGAGAAAGGTCGCCCCGAGCAATCGGGGCCGCAGTGAAGAGGTCCAGGCGACTGTTTATCAAAAACACAGGGCTCTGCAAAATCGTAAGATGAAGTATAGGGCCTGACACCTGCCCGGTGCTGGAAGGTTAAGAGGAGATGTTATCTTCGGAGAAGCATTGAATTGAAGCCCCAGTAAACGGCGGCCGTAACTATAACGGTCCTAAGGTAGCGAAATTCCTTGTCGGGTAAGTTCCGACCTGCACGAATGGTGTAACGATCTGGACACTGTCTCAGCCATGAGCTCGGTGAAATTGTAGTAACGGTGAAGATGCCGTTTACCCGCAGTGGGACGAAAAGACCCTGTGCACCTTTACTATAGCTTAGTATTGACCTTGGATAAATGATGTGTAGGATAGGTTGGAGACTGTGAAGCGGCGTCGCCAGGCGTTGTGGAGTCATTGTTGAAATACAACCCTTTGTTTATCTGAGGCCTAACTCTTCGATGAAGAGGACAGTGCTTGGTGGGTAGTTTGACTGGGGTGGTCGCCTCCAAAAGAGTAACGGAGGCTTCTAAAGGTTCCCTCAGTACGCTTGGTAACCGTGCGTAGAGTGCAATGGCATAAGGGAGCTTGACTGAGAGACATACAGGTCGATCAGGTACGAAAGTAGAGCATAGTGATCCGGTGGTTCCGCATGGAAGGGCCATCGCTCAAAGGATAAAAGGTACGCCGGGGATAACAGGCTGATCTCCCCCAAGAGCTCATATCGACGGGGGGGTTTGGCACCTCGATGTCGGCTCGTCACATCCTGGGGCTGGAGAAGGTCCCAAGGGTTGGGCTGTTCGCCCATTAAAGTGGCACGCGAGCTGGGTTCAGAACGTCGTGAGACAGTTCGGTCTCTATCTACTGTGGGCGTTAGAAATTTGAGTGGATCTGATTCTAGTACGAGAGGACCGAATTGGACTAACCTCTAGTGTATCTGTTGTCCCGCCAGGGGCACCGCAGAGTAGCTACGTTGGGAAGGGATAAGCGCTGAAAGCATATAAGCGCGAAACCCACCACAAGATGAGATTTCTTTTAAGGATCGTGGAAGATGACCACGTTGATAGGCTATAGATGTAAAGGCAGTAATGTCATAGTCGAGTAGTACTAATAATCCGTAAGCTTATGTACACCCTTTTCCC
>NZ_QRDQ01000014.1 GCF_003385895.1 Flavobacterium cutihirudinis | reverse complement strand
TGGTCAGTTTAAATTGAAAAGTGGTGGTCAGTTTAATCCGAAAGCGGTGGTCACTTTATGCTGAAAAAGCGTGGTCAATTTGACCGTTTTTTCCAAAGAAATCAACAGAGTATATTTATAAGTACAAGAACAATAATAAATTCAGATAGCTTTAAAAAGAATTCCATGTTAAATGCCAGCTCGTTTAGGCGGGCATTTTTTGTTAGAAATTTAAAATAAAACGATCATACTTAATTATCAAATATCTATTAGGATGGTTAATGAGAAAAGCTTTTAATGTCGTAATTTTTTTGATATACTGTATTTTTATCTCTTAGCTTACACTTAATCTCTAATAAATTTAGGGTGTTTTTTTTCGAAAAAGAGGTGCTTTTTGGCTAAGCAATACAAGATAGTGTTATTTGAAAACAAGTAAGTCAAGGTGTGGTGCGTAATACTAATGCGCCTCTTTAAAGTATATTCTTAAATTAGACAACTCTTGGTGATATGACTTTAATGAAAACTATTCAAAATGATAGCCAAAATACATGATTCAAAATTTTACATTTCTTTCAAAAATATTAATAAAAATTTGAATATGAGGTAGCTGCTAATCCACTATTAACTAGATGAAAGTAAAAGAAGTTTGTATCTTTGAGTAAAAAGTTTTTTTAGCCAGTTATGCTTATTATAAATTTGACCATTTCAAAATTGCAATTAAAATGATTTGTAATTTCTTAGTTGCTTAATTTTTTTACCATAAAAGACATAGTCTAGATAACAGGAATGTTGCAGCTAAATATAGCGTTTCTTCTTTCTGCAGTTTGTGTAAATCTCTCATTCAAATGGTAAAATTAAACTTACAGTTTAGGCAATTCTTTTATTATATGTTCACATAAAATATTAGCAATTTCATGCATGATATTGCTTTGGTGACGAAAAGGAATATGGGGATTATTGGGAATAATAATATTATTTCCTTTTTTGTTACATATTTAAGACACTACATCCTTCTATTTTCATCCCACTTTTTAGGAATTGAGTTCTTTATTTGAGCTATATGAAGTTTGGATTTTTAAAACAAAATACAAATAAAAAACCCTTAAACATTTCTGTTTAAGGGTTTTGCCTTTTGTAGCGAGGACGGGAGTTGAACCCGTGACCTCAGGGTTATGGAAATTGAAATTTCACTATTTTAATTTTTAAAGCATTGACTTTTAGGTTTTTAATTGTTTTGTAAAAGTTGATTTTTTGCTGATTTTAGGGTTTCCCTCACTGAAGTTCCTCACTTGAGCTTATAAGATTGTCAGATTAGTTTAAATTTTAGCTGTATATTGTTTTTTGTTAACATGACATTTATAACGTGTTAACTTTTTTGACTTTTTCTAACATGAGAATTTTAACATGTTAAGTTTTTTTATTTTTTTTTACATGACACTAATACAGGAGTAAAAAATTATTTGAACTTAAATTGTTGAGGTGCATTATGTAAAAAGTCATACAAAGCTGTATTGATGTAAAAATTTTCTTTTCCTATTTTGTGTAATGTCACTAACTTAAGTTCTATAAGTTGATCTAAATATTTTGAAGCTGTTTGTCTTGTAATGTCTAAATCTTGTACTAGAAAATCAATCTTAGTATAAGGATGTTTAAATAAATTATTAATTAGGTCTTGAGAGTATATTTTAGGTAAATTAGTTCGGATCTTTTGCTTGTAATCCATCATTAGTTTTTTAATTCCCCTAATTATCCCAGTAGTTTGAATTGATGTTTGTTCTACTGCTTCAAGCATAAATAAAATCCATGGTTCCCAATTTTGAGTAATTCTGGTTTCTTGCAACAAGTTATAGTAACTTCCTTTGTTTTGATTTATATATCGACTTAAATAAAGAATAGGTAAGTGGAGTAAACCTTCTTTTACTAGATATAAAATATTAATTATTCTTCCAGTTCTACCATTTCCATCATAGAATGGATGAATGCTTTCGAACTGATGATGAATAATTGCCATTTTTACAAGTGCATCAATATCAGTCAAAGTATCATCATTCATAAATGTTTCTAGATTGCTCATTAAGGTACCAATCTCATCATGATTTTGTGGTGGAGTATAAACAGTTTCACCAGTTTCACCATTTTTAAGTGCAGTACCAGGAAGTTTTCTAAAACCTGACTTTGTCTCTTCAAGTATACTCTGAATCTCTATAATTTGGTTACATGTAATAAGATGCTTTTCACGAACTATACTAAATCCTTCCTTTAGAGCAGAAGCGTAATTATAAACCTCTTTGGCAGCTGAACTGACAAATTGCTGTGCTATGTTGTCGCTGCTAAATAGTTCGTCATGTGTTGTAATAATGTTTTCAATTGCCGAACTGTCTTTTGCTTCTTGAAGCGAAAGCGTGTTTAAGATAATAACTTCGTTTGGAATAGTTTCAGCAACTCCGTTGAGTTCAGCTAGCGCCTTATGAGCCAATGCTAATTTTTTAAGGACTACCTTACTTTCTACTTCATGTTGTAAAGGCAGTAATGGAAGAGGATATTGGCTCATTTATTTTAAATTTTAGAATCAGTTTCTGATTTCATTCATTTTTAATACAATTGAAATCAATTTTTAAATAACATTCCTTTCAAGTTGTAAATCTAAGTAATTTTTATAATATCGACTTAACTATACAAGCTATTCCATTGGTGTGATAAAATTTCATTGTAATTTATTCGTTTTAATGTTATAAATACTTTTGTATTGTATTACATATTAATATGGATTTTAAAAAGCCTTTATTTTTTAATTAATAAGCATTATGTATCTTGATTCTATAAATCCGAAATTTACATCCGACAGCGGACATAATACTAAATGCATTTACTGTAAAACTGAACTTTCAATTCAAAAAATTGATCAGATTTTAGATGTTTCTTTAAATGACATTAATCGTCGCTTTAATGGACATCGAATAATGATGGAGAACATTAATGGAAGCTTTGAAAAAAATTATTTCAGAATTATTTCGGACTTGAACTATGAGGGCACAATTTTAGGAAGTTGTTCAGTTTGTGGATGGTGGAAAATTTTAGAAAGATATTGGATGGGGGCTCAGTGGCAAATGTGGGATGTTTTTTTTGGTTTAAATGGATCGTTGAAAAACTTAGACTACAATAAATCAGATTTGCCCTTGTCTGAAGTGAGAAATTATTTAGTGAGAAATTATGAAAATAGGTTTAATGTAAATCCAAGACTTTTCGAAGAATTAGTTGCAGATGTTTATAGAGACTTTGGCTATCAGGCAATTTGTACTGGATATTCAAATGATGGCGGAATAGATGTTATTTTGGTAAAAGATGATTTAACTGTAGGTGTACAAGTTAAAAGGTCAAAGAATAAAATTAAGTTAGAACAGCTAAGATCTTTATTGGGTTCATTAATGATAAACGGATATAAAGCCGGAATGTTTGTATGTGCTTCTGATTTTCAGAGAGGCGTATATACTACAGCGGAACGATTTTCCATAGAACTTATAAATGGGAATAGATTTTACGACCAGTTAAAAGAGGCTCAAATAATAAAAAATCAATTATCTAATATTAATATGAGTAATATTAAAAAACTCTACTATGACGATTGTTATCCTATGAATAGTTTGTAGATTATAAATTAGAATAGTGTGTTTTAACCTGAGGCCAGATTTTGCATTGTGCGCATTGTTAGTGCTTTACTAATTTGTTTTTATAAAGTTCCTCACTTGAGCTCTAAATCAAGTCAGGAATTGTTTTAAATAAAAAACCCTTAAACATTTCTGTTTAAGGGTTTTGCCTTTTGTAGCGAGGACGGGAGTTGAACCCGTGACCTCAGGGTTATGAATCCTGCGCTCTAACCAACTGAGCTACCTCGCCTGGACTGCAAACCGGAATAATTTCCTCATTGCGGGTGCAAAGATAGAAATAATATTAAAGCGTACAAGTATAAAATGAAGAAAAAAAAATATTTTTAAAAACGCATTGTTTTTGGACATATATTCTTATATTTCGAAAAAATTAAAAGTAGCACATGGATCCAAAAATACGTTACGAAATCGAGTTTCCGATCAATTCTTCGCCGCAATTATTGTATCAATATATATCAACGCCTTCAGGTCTGTCCGAATGGTTTGCAGACAATGTAAATTCAAGAGGTGAATTCTTCACTTTTATCTGGAATGACTCGCAGGAAAAAGCACGTTTGGCTTCTAAAAAAACGGGTGAAAAAGTAAAGTTTAAATGGGTTGATGAAAGCAGTAAGGATACTGAATACTTTTTTGAACTGCATATTTTAGTTGATGAACTTACTAAAGATGTATCTTTAATGGTAGTTGATTTTGCTGAAAAAGAAGAAGTTGGCGAAGCTAAACAATTGTGGGAAAATCAAATCTCAGATCTAAAACATCTTATAGGTTCTGTTTAGTAAAAGTCTATTTTATACCTTATATTTGCCCTGAACAAAATTCAGGTTTTTTTTATGATCAATTTTAACGGAAACATAGCACAGGAAGAAAATGTATTAACTCAAAATCGTGCATTTTTGTATGGCGATGGCGTTTTTGAAACAGTGAAAATCATAAACAATAAAATTTTGTTTGTCGAAGATCATTACTTCCGTTTGATGGCTTCTATGCGTGTTGTGCGAATGGAAATTCCGATGAATTTTACAATGGAATACTTTGAAGAACAAATTTTGAATCTTGTTCAGCAAAAAAACATTTCTTCTTCGGCAAGAGCCCGAATTACTGTTTTTAGAAATGACGGAGGTTTGTATTTGCCAAAAACCAATGACGTTTCGTTTCTGATTAATGCAACACCGCTTGAAAATGTGTTTTATACATTAAATAACGCTGAATATGAGGTCGATTTGTACAAAGACTTCTACGTTACAAAACAATTATTATCGTCGATTAAAACGACTAATAAAATGATTAATGTAACCGGAAGTATTTTTGCTCATGAAAATGGTTTGGCAAATTGTATTTTGTTAAACGATACAAAGAATGTAGTGGAAGGTTTGCAAGGGAATCTTTTTATGGTTTCAGGTAAAAAACTTATTACGCCACCAGTTTCTGAAGGTTGTCTAAACGGTATTATGCGTAAGCAGATTTTGGCTATAGCTAAAAAAATAGATGGTATAGAAGTATCTGAAGAAAAAATTTCGCCTTTCGATCTTCAAAAAGCAGACGAATTATTTCTAACTAATGTAATCATGGGAGTGCAGTCGATAACTAAATATCGAAAAAAAGAGTTTACAAGTAATCTGGCGCATTTATTAGTCCAAAGACTAAATGAATCCCTATCTGAAAATTAATTCAGATACGGATTTTCAGGTGCATTTGACCAAATAAGATAGTCACCGCCAAGCTCAATTATCTGTTCTTTCCAAAAATGAGTGGTCGATTTTCCGATAATTTTGTTTTTGTAATTATTATCAGCGATGATCCAGGAGTTGCCCTGCATTTCATTTTCCAGTTGATTTTCATCCCAGCCGGTATAACCTAAGAAAAAACGAATATTATTTTTACTGATAGATCCGTTGTTTATTAAGTCTTTCGTGGATTCAAAATCTCCTCCCCAATAAATCCCATTAGAAATCTCGACACTATTCGGGATCAGTTCTGGAATATTGTGAATGAAATATAGATTATCCTGTTCAACAGGACCTCCATTGTATATTTTAAAGTTGGCGTCAATCTCCGGTATCAGGTCATTAATAGTATATTTTAAGGGCTTATTAATGATGAAACCAATTGATCCTTCTTTGTTATGGTCTGCTAATAAAATTACCGATCTGTTAAAAGATAAATCTCCAATTATTGAAGGCTCGGCAATAAGCAGGTGTCCTTTTTTTAATTTTTCTGAAATCATACGGCTACAATTTTTATTAAATTTAATCATAAAAAAATTAAAATCCCAAATAAAATCGTTAAACCGCACAAAAAAACCCTCCATGAGGAGGGTTTTAAGTATAATATAAGTTTAGAGAACTTTCTTACTTAGTTCACTGCACCTTCTAATTCAGCACCAGCTTTGAATTTTACAACATTCTTAGCAGCAATTTTGATAGTTTTTCCTGTTTGAGGATTTCTACCGTCTCTAGCAGCTCTAGCAGATACTGACCAAGATCCGAAACCTACTAATGAAATTCTTCCTCCTTTTTTCAAAGTAGTTCCTACATTACCTAAAAAAGACTCTAAAGCTAATTTTGCCGCAGCTTTTGTGATTCCTGCATCAGCAGCGATAGCATCGATTAATTCTGATTTGTTCATAATAATTAGTTATTAATTGTTGGTTAAAAAAAATTGTTAATACACAAATTTAGTAGGAAATCCGTTGCGTGCAAGTGTTTTGATTAAATTTAGCAAAAATTGTTGATAACTTGCTTTTTTTGTTCATAAAGCATGTTGTTCGTCGACCAAAAACAGGTAGAAACCCCTGTTTTACTGAGCTTAATAGACCTTTGCGTCATCAGAAAAAGTGATGCCGTTTAGAATTTCTGCTGCCTGCATTCTCTTTTTTCCTGGAAATTGAAGGCTTAAAAGCTGAATAAAGCCATCTCTTACCGCAATTTTGATTTCTTTTTTACTGCTAATTAGTTTTCCGAATTCGTATGAATGCTCTTCTAAAACCAATTTTCCTTCATATATTTTAATGTTTAATTCTTCATTTTTGTCTTTCAAAAAACACCAAGATGCTGGATACGGACTTAAACCGCGAATTAAATTGTTGATTTCATCTCCAGATTTTGTCCAGTCGATTTTGCAGTTTTCTTTATTAAGCTTATAGGCTGTTTTAATATCGGCATGATCTTCCTGAATGGTCGTAGTTACATTTCCACTTTCAATAACTTTCAAAGTTTCAATTACTGTTTTGCTTCCCAAGTTCATCAAACGATCATGAAGCTGTCCTGCATTTTCTGTAGGTTCAATGGCAATTTCCGAATTCAAAATCATGGCTCCGGTGTCAATTTTATCATCTATAAAGAAAGTAGTAACTCCAGTTTTGGTTTCTCCATTTATAATGGCCCAGTTAATAGGAGCAGCGCCACGATAATCTGGCAATAAAGAAGCGTGAAGGTTAAAGGTTCCTAAACTTGGCATTTCCCAAACTACTTTTGGCAACATCCTAAAAGCGACTACAATTTGAAGATTGGCATTTAACGCTTTTAATTCGGCTAAGAAATTTTCATCTTTTAAATTAGTTGGTTGTAATAAAGTAAGATTGTTTTCTAAAGCATATTCCTTTACAGCCGAGTATTTTATTTTTTGTCCACGCCCTGCTGGTTTGTCTGCGGCCGTGATTACCCCAACAACTTCGTAATTGTTTTTAAGAATGGTATCCAGAATGCCAACTGCAAACTCTGGAGTTCCCATGAATATGATTCGTAATTTTTCCATTATGATTTTAAAGTGTATTTATTATTTGCTAATAACACAATATGATTGTTTTCTAATAGTTCCTGAATAACTTCTAAAACATCTTTTGTGTCTAGCTTTATTTGGTTTTGAATTTCTCGCGAAGTTAACGCAGTTGCTTTTAATAAATGAAGAATCTTGTCTGCAATTGAATCGGCTTCTGTGATTTTTCCTTTTTGAGTAATACAATAGGAGCAGACACCACAATTTTCATTTGTTTCTTCTCCAAAATAATCTAAAACTAATCTATTTTTACAGGTTTTGTCTTCCTTTATATAATAGAGTACAGACGAAAGCTGGTCGCGTTTCAGTTTGTTTTGTTTTTCCAGATATTTCGAAACCCGGTTTATAGTTAAATCATCTTCACGAACTTCATTAAATAAAATGGTCGCGTCGTTGTTTTTAGATTTGTATTCAATAATTTCTTTTTCTTTGAGTTTTTCTAAAAGTGCTGTAATTTGTTCTTCAGAATGATTTGATTTTTTTGCAATCAACGGAAGATTTATTGGTGTTTTCATTTCGTGTACACCCGGGTATGTTCTTAAAATAGCCAAAATAATTTCCTCGTCATTAGGGTGTAGACTCATATAACGAATAACTTCCTTGGATTCGATTAAAAACTCAATAGTAATTTTTTCCGAAAATTCCTGAGACATTGTTATGATTCCCTGTTGATTCAAAAACTGTAACGCATTATACGTTTTTAAAGTAGGGAAGTCATATTTATTGCAAAAGTGATTCATTTTAAAAGAATACGAATCATCTAAGCCTTCACCATAAGCAATTTGAAAGTAATTGCAAAGTTTGATGTACATGGTTTTGAGGAACTGTTTATCAGGCAAAATGCTGATAAATTGTTGCTCCGTCTGATTTGCATCAGAATTATTATAAAGTAAAACTGAAAAAGCTTTTTCGCCATTTCGTCCTGCTCTTCCGGATTCCTGATAATAATTTTCTAAGTTTTCCGGAAGTTGTGTGTGAATTACTGTTTTAACATTGTCTTTGTCAATTCCCATTCCAAACGCATTCGTCGCCACGATAACCTGTGCTTGTTCTGACATCCACAACTGCATATTTTTGTCTTTTTCCTTAGACGAAAGTCCGCCGTGGTAATAGGTTGCTCTAAAACCTAAGGATTGTAATTGTGTTGAGATATTCAAGCACGATTTTCTATTTCGTACATATATAATAGAGGGTTGTGGATTTTTCTTCAGAATTTGCTCAACACGATATAGTTTGTCTTCGACTTCAAAAACCATGTAGGCAATGTTTTTTCGTTCGAAAGATTGTTGAAAAAGATTGACATCCTTTAAGCCTAATTCGGTCTTAATGTCTTCTACAACTCTTGGTGTAGCAGTAGCGGTTAAAGCCAAAAACGGAATTTTAGGAAAGTATTTTTTAAGTTCCGAAATTTTTAAATAGGCAGGTCTAAAATCATGACCCCATTGCGAAACACAATGCGCTTCATCAATAGCAATTAAATTTATAGGAAGATTTTTAATGCGCTCTAAAATCCAGTCTGATTGCAAACGTTCCGGAGAAAGATAAAGGAATTTGTAATTTCCGAATTGGCAATTATCTAGCAGATCAATAATTTCTTCAGTATGAATTCCGCCAGTCAGTGCAATTGCTTTAATATCTCTTTTTTGAAGATTCGCTACCTGATCTTTCATTAAAGCAATCAAAGGAGAAATTACAAGGCAAATTCCTTCGCGCATCATGGCTGGAACCTGAAAACAAATCGATTTTCCGCCTCCCGTTGGCAGCAGTGCAAAAGTATCCTGACCTTCCAAAACCGATTCAATAATTTCTTTTTGCAAAGGTCGGAAACTTTCGTGTTTCCAGTATTTTAAAAGAATATCCTGTGCTTCCTGCATGGCCAATGTATTAAAGTTAAAAATTTAGAAAATCAGTTTCTAGTTTTGCAACTTTAAACCCGCCGCTAAATTTTATCTAAGATATAAAGAATTCTGTTTTCAACCGTATCTTTCGGAACTTCAATCAAATCGTAACCGTATTTCTTATAGGTTTCAATAAGATGTTCTTGAATTTCCAGTGCCTGTTCAAAATTTTCATAACGCTCTTTGTCGCTCTTATAAATTTCTTCCCAAGGTGGTAATATAAAAGTTTTAGAATATTTGTAGTTCTCACAAGCGTCTGTAAAATGCTCTGGATATTCGTCGCCAATATAATCCATATAAGCAACAACATCTGGAATTCCTCTGTCTATAAAAACTACATTATCAGGCTCTTCCGATGCTTTTTTAAATTGCTGAATACGCCCTTCAAGCAACATTTCGCTAAATAATAAAGGTTGTTCCAAAAACAATTGCTCGATGCCTCTTTTTTGAGCTTCGAGTGTAACTTCTCTTGAAATTTCAGGGTAACAGCAGTAGCCACGAGCTACCAATTCGTTTATCAGCGTAGATTTTCCTGTACCAGGACCGCCAAGGAGAACTATGATTTCTTTTTGCACTATTCTAAAAATAAAGCGCAAATTTACCTAAACTTATTCATAATTAAAAAGAATATTTGTCTGGAGCGAAATATTTGGCATTTTTGGCGAAAATGTTTGTTCGTTCTTAGGTTTGTTGGTGAGGTAAAATATTGCAATAAACTGGACTGAAGTCCAGCTCTACAATAGAGATTGTTCCTCCGGAACTAAATGAAAAGAGCCAAAGGCTCGCTACATATTGTAGGGCTGGACTTCAGTCCAGTTTAGGTAATAATGGAATTTCGGTTTGGTCAAGTTTTTTAATCACAAAACAAATATTTATCAGAACCTTTTTCTTTTTTCGATGGAACAATCAAATGCGATTCGAATTTCTTTCCTTTCAAAACATCATTCACAAAATCCAAAACATATTGTTGTCCGTCATGAAAAAGATAACCGGAGAATTCGTGTCCGCCTCCGCAAAAAGTAATTAGCTCTATATCTTTATGTAGCTCTTTCATCTGATTGTAAACCGCGTAAGAGCCAAAAAGAATTAGCCAGCCCGAAGCATTTGTTGGGCAGGAACGATGCGAACCTGCACTATACGGAACCGTATCATCATTGCTACCATGCGCCAATAACATCGGAATTGCTTTTTCTTTCGTAATCAGATTAATATCCTGAATTGCTCCGGAACCGCCAATGAATCCTTTGTATTTGAAATTTTCTGGCAGATTACTTTTGTATAAATTCATCAGTTTATAATCCCAAAAAGAAGCGTGAAAACCAATTTCGGCACCGGCGCTAATCCCCGAAATAAAGATTTTTGAAGTATCAAGATTGTATTTATTTGCATTTTCAATTAGAAATGAAGTTGCTTGCCACATATCGCTTACGCCAATTTGAATCGCTTTTATTTTTTCTGTTAAAGTACCTTTGCAACCAAAATCCTTTCCTTTCATATAAAGGCTGTACGAAATGCTTGCGACTGCATAACCGTTTTCGGCCATGAATTTTCCGAATTCTTTTTCGCTAGTGCGTTCTCCGCCAGAAAAACCACCGCCAAAAGCAAACATAATCAATGGAATTTTCTCGTTAGATTTTTTCTTTGGCAGATATAAATCCAAATCAAGTTTTAGGGTATCGTTTTGAAAATAAGTTAAGGTTTTGATTTCTTGCGCCTGAATATTGTTAAATAGAAGGACGAAAAGAAATAAAAGAAGTTTTTTCATTGTAATGTGTTTTAATCTCGCAAAGACACGAAGTCGCAAAGTTTTTTCGCAATATTGTCATTTCGACGAAGGAGAAATTTTCACGAGAAGCTCGACAAAGATTGGTGAAATTCTGTGAGGAGTTACTTGCGAAGATTTCTCCTTCGTCGAAATGACAAAAAGTACGCTGTATATTTGCTCGTAGATAAACTTTTCGAGAGATTTTAGCAGATTATTTTCTCAAATATAAGAGTAAAATTTACAAAGAAATAATCTTCTAAAGCTTTTTTCTTTGCACCTTTAAGCCTTTGTAACTTTGCACCTTTTTTCAAAATAAAAAATCTAAAAAATCTAAATTCAAAAGCGTATATTTGCGTTTATTTTTAATTACGAATGGAGAACGATAAAGAAAAAAATACAGCCGAATTTTACGAAAGATTAAAAGTTGAATTAGATAACGCAAACACTTGGCCAGCAGAATATTTGTACAAGTTTATTGTGCCTTCTGTAGCAGATAATGTGGAGCGTGTCGAAAAAGCTTTTGATAGTATGGGGGCAGTTATTAAAACTACGAAATCTAAAACAGGAAAGTTTACAAGCGTTTCTGTTGATGTTACCATGCACAGTTCTGACGAGGTAATTGGCAAATACAAAGAAGTTTCTACAATTGAAGGTATAGTTTCATTATAACTTATGATCGAAAAATATAAAAAAGAAGCCGCAAGTGATGTTGTTTTTAACTTAGAATACAATTCTGAAAGACAACGTTTAATAATTCCGGAGTACGGTCGTCATTTGCAAAAACTGATCGATCAGGCAACTGCAATCGAAGATGATGAAACGCGCAACAAAGCTGCGAAATATATCATTCAGGTTATGGGAAGTTTGAATCCTCATTTGCGTGATGTGCCGGATTTTCAGCATAAATTATGGGATCAGCTTTTCATTATGTCTGATTTCAAATTGAATGTTGAATCGCCATATCCAATTCCGTCGAGAGAAGTGCTGGAGTTGAAACCGGATGCTTTGCAATATCCTCAGAATTTCCCAAAATACAGATTTTATGGAAACAACATCAAATATATGATTGATGTAGCCAATAAATGGGAAGAAGGTGAGATGAAAAATGCTTTAGTATTGGTTATTGCCAATCATATGAAAAAATCATTCTTAAGCTGGAATAAAGACACAGTAAAAGACGATGTGATTTTTGAACATTTATATGAATTGTCAGGAGGAAAAATCAACTTACTGCAAAGTACAGAAGAGCTTTTGAACACAACTGATTTGATGCGTACCAACAAACGCGTTTCAAATAAAACAACTCCTGGAGGGCAGGCAAAAATTCAGAGCAACAAAAACAATAATAAAGGTGGTAAAAAACCTTTTCAAAAAAACAATAATCAAAAATAGAAAAGCTACTAAGATGCTAAGCTACTAAGACACTAAGTTTTTTTTACTTAGAATCTTAGAATCTCAAAAACTTAGAAACTTTGAAGAACCTAAAAAGAATCTATGGGAATTTTTAAAATCGAAGGAGGAACTCCTTTAAAAGGAGAAATCACTCCGCAAGGAGCAAAAAATGAGGCACTACAAATTTTATGTGCCGTGCTTCTAACAGGAGAGAAAGTGAAAATTAATAACATTCCTGATATTATAGACATCAATAAATTAATCACTTTATTGGGGAATTTAGGGGTGAAAATTCAACGTAATGAGCCGGGATCTGTTACATTTCAGGCAGATGAGGTTAATGTTGGGTATTTAGAAACTGAAGCTTTCAAAAAAGAAGGTGGAGCGCTTCGTGGTTCTATTATGATTGTTGGGCCGCTTTTGGCTCGTTTCGGAAAAGGATATATTCCAAAACCGGGTGGAGATAAAATTGGTCGTCGTAGATTAGATACTCACTTTGAAGGTTTTATTAACCTTGGAGCAAAATTCAGATACAACAGAGAAGATCATTTTTACGGAGTAGAATCTCCGAAAGAAGGATTAACAGGAACGGATATGCTTCTTGATGAAGCTTCTGTAACTGGAACGGCAAATATTGTAATGGCTGCAGTTTTGGCAAAAGGAACAACTACAGTTTACAACGCTGCCTGCGAACCATACTTACAGCAATTATGCAAAATGCTGAACTCTATGGGAGCAAAAATCACAGGAGTTGGTTCTAACTTATTGACTATTGAAGGTGTTGAAAGCCTTGGAGGTTGCGAGCACAGAATTTTACCAGATATGATCGAAATTGGTTCTTGGATTGGTCTTGCTGCTATGACAAAAAGTGAAATCACGATCAAAAATGTAAGTTGGGAAAACTTAGGTTTGATTCCGAATACTTTCAGAAAATTAGGTATTACAATCGAAAAACGCAACGACGATATTTACATTCCGGCTCACAAAGACGGATATGAAGTAAAAACAGATATCGACGGTTCTATTTTAACAATTGCCGATGCGCCGTGGCCAGGATTTACACCTGACTTGTTAAGCATTGTTTTAGTTGTGGCAACACAGGCAAAAGGCGATGTTTTAATTCACCAAAAAATGTTTGAAAGCCGTTTGTTCTTCGTGGATAAATTAATTGACATGGGAGCAAAAATTATGTTATGTGATCCGCACAGAGCTGTGGTTATGGGACATAATTTCGAATCTCAACTGAAAGCAACTACAATGTCATCTCCTGATATTCGTGCGGGAATCTCATTATTGATTGCGGCGCTTTCTGCAAAAGGAACAAGTACTATTCAAAACATCGAGCAAATCGATCGTGGATACGAGCGTATTGATGAGCGTTTGAGAGCAATCGGCGCAAAAATCGTGAGAGCGTAAATAAGTTAGCATCGGATTCAGGAATTTGATTAATTCGTGAATTCGTTGCGAAAAAAAAATAGTCTACATGACAGATGAACAAAAAGCTGTAAAAGCTACTATATTTAGTATAGTTGGAAACACCTGCTTAGCCTTGATCAAAGGCTTGGCAGGTTTTTTTGGCAATTCATACGCCCTGATTGCCGATGCGATCGAATCAACCACGGATATATTTTCGTCTTGTCTGGTTTTATTCGGAATAAAATATTCGAATAAACCTGCAGATGATAATCATCCTTACGGCCACGGCCGTGCAGAACCTTTAATTACCTTTTTGGTAGTTGGATTTTTAATCACTTCCGCTACTATTATTGGGTATGAAAGTATTGCTAATATCGGAACTTCACATGATTTGCCTAAATCTTGGACATTATATGTTTTGGGAGCGATTATTATCTGGAAAGAATACTCTTTTCGTTTAGTTATGAAAAGAAGCAAGCAGACTAATAGTTCATCTTTAGCAGCAGATGCATGGCATCATCGTAGTGACGCTATAACTTCTGTTGCAGCATTTATCGGAATTTCGATTGCTCTGATTATGGGGAAAGGCTACGAATCTGCAGATGACTGGGCAGCACTTTTTGCAGCATTTTTCATTTTATATAATAGCTACAAAATCTTCCGACCTGCACTTGGTGAAATCATGGATGAAAATCTAAATGACGATTTGGTAGAGGAAATTCGTGTTGTAGCTCTCACTGTTCCTGGGATCTTGGGAACAGAAAAATGTTTTATACGAAAAGCAGGAATGCGATACCATGTAGATTTGCATGCAATTGTTTCTGCCGAAATTTCTGTAAAAGAAGGACATGATTTGTCTCATAAGTTACAAGATACTTTAAAAATAAAGATTCCGCAGTTAGGAAATGTGCTAATTCACATTGAGCCGGATGATTATCATTGAGAAAGTTACAAAGGTTCAAAGAAACAAAGTAACAAAGGTTTTTTTTGAAAACTGAACTTCGTCAAAGATTGAAATAAAAAATCCGTTTATTCTTTAAGAGTAAACGGATTTTTATTTATGAGATGTTTGTCAGTTCAAGCGAAGTCAAGAATCATGAGGTATTTCGACTTTGAATCAAACCTTTGTTACTTTGTTTCTTTGAACCTTTGTAACTTAATCTAACACATTCAAAATCTTCAATCCAAATACAACGCCGTTTTGCTGAATTCCGCCTTGATAGGAATGAACATAATCAACTCGGAATAATTTGAATTTTCCGAAACCTAAGTTGTCTAATCCAACTGTAAATTCGGAATATGGTTTTTTGTCCGGAATTGCGAGAGAATGGAATCCAAGATTCAAAGTTGATTTCAAAAGATTTAAAAGCGGAATTTTATTCATAATAAAACCAGTGTCGTTGTATTCAGAATGTAATTCGAAATAACTGTCATTGGTGCTGTTGGAGTAATACGGCATTAAATTGAAAACATTCAAATAACGCGAGCTTGTACCAATATGAGTTTGGTTTCCGTTAAAATGTCTATAATCTATAAAGGAGATGTTTTCTGCATTAAAGAATTTGCCTCCCCTAAAATTTGTTCCGAGAATTCCTTTGTTTCCGAGAGATAAATCATATTGAACAGAAGCTCCGATTCTTTCAAACTCATATTTTTTCTCGCTTGCGGCAAAGGCTTTTTCAAAAACGAAGTAAAGCGTTGGGTATTTTTCATTTTTAATATTATATCTCCCGTCAGGTCTTGAAATGTATTTGTTTCCAAAATTGACTTTTGCCGTTATAGCAGTTTTGAACAAGTGGTGCTGATCAAAAGCTGGAGTTGTAAAGTCATTAGGAGCAAGTGGATTATTTGAGGAATAAAAATCATCTTGTTTAAAGAAAGAATAATCAGTCGTGTTGAATAATGGTTTTCGTTGCTCATAAGCCAGTTTTGCGTTTAAGTTTATTCCGTTTGCGACGTCCTGACCGTAATTAAATTGTAGAAACTCCAAATTGTATAATTTCATGTAATTGTCTTTAAAAAACAAAGAACTTATCGAATTTACAAATTTAGTTATGGGTTCTGAACTATTAAACTGAGCTGTTTTAGTTCCTCCTGAAATATAAAGTGTCGCATAATTTATGTTGTTGAATTTATGCTCAAATTCTCCAATGACACGTAGACGTTCATCTGAAAAACCATAATTGAATGTCGTGCTTATTGAGGTTGATTTGCCCTTTTCGTCATTCCATTTTCTGAAGGAAAAACCGGAATCTAAATTGAATCCCTGAACGGTATTAAAACTCAAAGAAGTTAGATTAAGCAAACCTTGATAATTAAAAGAATAACTTTTGAAAGTGTTTTTATAATCATAACCCATTAAAATATCCCAGATTTTAAACTTGTTGTTTTTTGCATCAATTGAATCGGTGTATTTTCTGGATTTTCGAATAATCTGGAGGCTGTCTTTTTTAGAATAATCAGCACTTTCTTCGATAGTCAGCGGAATTGGACGAATCTGATTCCAGAAAGCATCATCTTTTTTATTGGCATTTAGTTCAAAAGCAACTATTTCGTTACCAAAAGTTTTCTTCTCAAAAGAAGTCGGAAATTCGTAATTGGAATAAACATAACTAAAAGTTCCATTGAATTTTATTCCAAAAAGACCGGCATTAAATGCGAGTGATTGTGCATTTTTTGACCATATTTTATTGATAGAATTATAGCTGAAGCTTTGTTTTAAGTTCATTACTTCAGTAAATTCATTTTTCATTCGGTAGCCTTTTATGTCGAGATCGATAGCATAAATCGCAAAACTATCATCGACAATATAAATATAACCTTCAAAAACGGGTTCTTTATCCCGTTTTGGAATTACTTTAATTTTATTGATTTGATGATTGTTGTCGTCGAAAAAAGTCCCTTCAAGTTTGTACTTATAGTAACTGAATGCATTGTCGGCAATAGGAGAGATGAGTTTGATATCAAATTCTAAAGTGTTATCATAGAAATCGTAAGTCGATAAAGCGGCGGTATTGTAACTATAACCTCTATTGTTTCCGGAGATTTTTGAGGCGATTATTTTCTCTTTTAATTTATCAGGTTTTTCAAAAGAGATTTTTGAAACAGTTTCTGATAAATATAGAATTCCTGATCCTGTCGAATCTAAATTGGATGCCATTTCAGGGCTAAGGTCTATTTTTTTACCTAAAATCTTTTTCGGAAGATCTTTGATTTTAAACATCCCTTTGGAATAAAAATCGGCAGTGTAGCGTCCCGTTCTTTCTGAATTTTCTTTTTTGTTGGCAATAGCACTTCTTATAATGGCGTTTGCCGGATTATTTTTAGGATCGATTACAACTTCATTTAATGCAAAACTTTCTTCAAGCATTTTGACGTCAAGTGTTACCGTTTTTGATTCTGGAATTACAGTGAGTTTTTGAGTTTTAAAACCAAGATATTGAAAAATAATTTTGTTTTTGCCGGGCTCTTTTACATTCAGCTGATATTTTCCTTGTTCGTTTGAGGTGGTTCCGGTATAGGTGTTCTCTTCAAAAACGGAGACAAATGGAAGTGGATTCCCTTTTTCATCGGTTATTGTTCCTTTAATTTGTGATAAACTAGAAAGTGAAAAAAATAGAAAGGCAAGTAAAGTATAGTTTCTCATGTAAGTGGTTTATCTTACAAAAATAGAATAACTTGAATCTGAGCCTATTAATAATTTGTTAAATTGTGGAGAAGGCAATAAAGTCAAATTTCTTTAAAAAAAATCAACTTTATTGCCGTTTATTTTAATTATAAAAAGGACTGAATCGCCAACTCATAACTTTTAAGTCCGAAACCTAAAATAACACCTTTTGCATTCCCAGACAAATAAGACTGGTGTCTGAAGCTTTCTCTTGCATAAGTGTTTGAAATATGTACTTCAATAACTGGAGTTGTAACGGCTTTCATCGCGTCGCCCAAACCTATAGAAGTATGTGTATAAGCGCCGGCATTCAAAATAATTCCGTCAAATGAAAAACCAACTTCCTGAATTTTACCAATTAATTCGCCTTCAATATTGCTTTGATAATAGGAGAGTTCTACGTTTGGAAACTTCGTTTTCAACGTTTCAAAGTAATCTTCAAAAGTTTGACTCCCATAAACTTCGGGTTCTCTTTTTCCTAATAGATTAAGATTGGGCCCGTTGATAATACAAATTTTCATATTTAAATTTATTTACATTGCAGTATTGAAATTGCAACTGATTTTTGATATTGAACTTTGTAAAAATAAAAAAACCGTTCTAAATAAATAGAACGGTTTTTATAAAAGTATGTGATATTCTTTTAGAACATGAATCCAGCAGAAAGTTGCACGACAGAGTTTCTAATATCTGCATTTGAAGAAGCGTCAGTTAATCCCAGACTATAACGTCCTTGAACAAAAATGCTTTCCGTGATTTTTAATCCTAATCCTGCATTAAGAGCAAAATCAAATGTGTTCGCATCATCAAATCTTACGTCATTTTTTTGACTTAATAAAAATGAAGCTTGTGGCCCTGCCTCTAAACTCAATGATTTTGTCAAATAGATTTTTGCCATTACTGGTATTGATAAATATGCTAATTCATTTTTAAAGTCTTCCTGAGCATCTGCAAATTTATAAGTTGCTCCTTGTGTAGAATACAAAAGCTCTGGCTGAATTGAGAATTTTTCTAATAATTTCACTTCGGCTACAACACCTGCATGAAAACTTGTAATTCCGTCTTTGTCAAATGCTACACCATTTAATGTTGCATCACCTGGTTGACTTGCAAAGTTAACCCCTGCTTTAACCCCGAATTTTAATAATTGTGCGTGTACTGTTGCTGATGTTGCAAGGCAAAAAGCAGCTACTAAAAGTATTTTTTTCATAAAAAGGTCTTTTAAAAAAATTGGTATTTAAATGTTATTTATAGTTCAAAACTACATTATTTTAAATTTATTGTTTTATAAGTTGCTTTATATAATTATTAAAATTCTCACTTTTTTAAGTGATTTTGGCTTTTAAAACTAGGTTTTGTAGATTAAATATTTGATTATCAATTACTTATTTGTAATATAATTCTGTCTTATTTTGATACTTTAATTTCTTTTTGCAGTTATTTTTTAATACGTAAAATTTTACTTTCGTGATGTAATTAAAAAAATGAAATCATGAAAAAAGTTATTTTGGCTGCTATTGCAGTAATGGGATTTAGTTTTGCAAATGCGCAAGAACAAACAGCAAAAGGAAAATGGTTAATTGAGGCTAATACTGGATTTGGAGCTGTTAATGTTGGAAACACAAGTTTTCAGTTATCATCTTCTGACGGTGAAACACAATGGGGACTTGGTGCTGAAGGTGGATATTTTGTTGCTGATAACTTGGCTGTTAAAGCTGGTTTAGGTTATAGCGACCTTGGTCACAGTGTAAATGCTTTTTCTTATAAAGTTGGAGCGAAGTATTATTTATTAAATAAATTTCCACTTGAAGCATCTTATACTGGAGCAAGTGTAAAGGACGCTGACGAGAACCCTTCATATATAGGTTTACAAGGAGGTTATGCATGGTTTGTTGGGAAAAATATTTCTATTGAGCCAGGGCTTCGTTACAATATTTCAATGAACGAAGATTACGGAAAAGATGTTTTCCAATTAAATATTGGATTTGCATTACACTTTTAATAAAAACATTATTTAGTTAATTTGTTTTTGTTAGCCTTCCTCGTAATTGGGGAAGGTTTTTTTATTTTATATAGTACTAATTTATTTGTTAAAAACCTATTTGATTTTTATTAGGTATATTTTTATATTTGATTAGATTAATTTTTAACCCTAAACAAATTAGAATGAAAAAAATAATTTTATCTGCCATTGCAATAATGGCTTTTGCATTAGGAAATGCTCAGGAAACTAGATTTGGAATAAAAGGAGGATTAAACATAACAACATATGCCGGAGGGGATTACTGGGATGCTAATTCTTTAGTAGGTTTTCAGGTTGGAGGTTTCGCTGAGATCAAAATTATTGAAAGATTAGCTATCCAGCCGGAAATTTTATTTTCTACACAAGGCGCTAGTCTTGATACACCTTTGGGAGATTATGATGAGAAAATAAATTATATAAATGTTCCTGTTTTAGCTAAATTCTATATTACAAAACAATTTACAGTTGAAGGTGGTCCTCAACTAGGTTTTTTAGTGTCTGCTAAGCAAGATGGTCATGATGCGAAAGACGATTATAAATCAATAGACACTGGATTTAATTTTGGAGCAGGTTATAATTTTACAGATAATGTTTCTGTAAATCTTCGTTATACAGTTGGTTTGTCCAATGTTCTTGATTATGAAGTTGATAATGCAGATGAATATTTTGATAGTCCAAAAAATAGTGTTTTGGCATTGACGATCGGATATAAGTTTTAATTTGTGCTGAATGATATTTAAAACCTTCCCTAATAGGAAGGTTTTTTTGTTTCTAAATTTTGCAGTTATTATTTTAATAAAAATTAATTTTTTAATAAGTATAATTTTATATTTGAACAATTAATGTAACCCAAAACAAATAAGAATGAAGAAAATTATTTTATCTGCTATTGCAATAATGGTTTTTACTTTTAGCAATGCTCAGGAAACCCGATTTGGAGTAAAAGGAGGATTGAATCTCACAAATTTTGCAGGTGGTTGGGATACGACTATAAAAGCAGGGTTTCATATTGGTGGTTTTGCCGAAATCAAAGTTATTGAAAGAATGGCTATTCAGCCCGAGCTTTTATTTTCTACACAGGGAGCCAGATATAGTATGGACGGAGGAAATAATGGTGGATATTATAAATTAAATTATATTAGTGTTCCAGTTTTGGCTAAATTCTATGTTACTAAACAATTTACTGTAGAGGGAGGTCCGCAAATTGGGTTCTTAGTTTCCGCTAAAAATGAAGGTAGAGATATTAAAGATGAATATGAATCTACAGATTTAGGATTTAATTTTGGGGCAGGATACAACTTTACAGATAATCTTGCTATTGGTCTGCGTTACACACTTGGTCTGTCAGATGTTTTAAATAAAGATTATTATAATGATTATGATAACGTTAGAAATAGTGTGTTAGCTTTAAACTTGTCGTATAAGTTCTAATTTTAGGCCTTTAATATATTCTAAAACCTTCTTAATTGGAAGGTTTTTTTATGTCTAAAATTTGTTTACTTTGTGTATATGAAATGGAATAATTATATAAAAGATTATCAATCGTATTTGCGAATCGAAAGAGGTCTTTCAAAAAATACAATTGAGAATTACACTTTTGATATAGAAAGATTATGTCTCTTTTTAGAAAATAATCAAATTGAAGTTTCTCCTGTAAAAATTAGCGACGAAACTGTTCAGGATTTTATATATACGGTTTCAAAAGAAGTGAACCCTCGTTCACAAGCGAGAATAATTTCAGGTTTAAAGAGCTTTTTCAATTACCTGATTTTTGAAGATTATAGAAATGATAGTCCTTTAGAGTTAATCGAAACACCAAAAACGGGTCGTAAGCTTCCTGATACATTATCAGTTCAGGAAATAGATTCGTTAATAGCAGCGATTGATCTGAGTAAAAATGAAGGCGAACGAAATCGCGCTATTTTAGAAGCTATGTACGGTTGTGGTCTGCGGGTTTCGGAGTTGATTTCACTTAAAATATCAGACTTGTTTTTTGATGAAGGTTTTATTAAAATTACCGGAAAAGGGAATAAAGAACGTTTTGTCCCAATTGGAAAACTGACTAAAAAATATATTGAAATCTATAAAAATGAAATTCGGCCTCATTTAATTATTAAAAAAGGTTTTGAAGATACTTTATTTTTAAACAGAAGAGGAAATCAGCTCACTCGGGCTATGATTTTTACCATCATAAAAGATCTTGCTGTCAAAGTGGGTTTGCATAAAAATATCAGCCCGCATACACTGCGTCATTCTTTTGCGACACACTTGTTGGAAAATGGTGCCGATCTAAGATCGATACAATTAATGCTTGGACACGAATCTATTACAACAACCGAAATTTACGTGCATTTGGATAGAAGTTTTTTAAAAGAAGTGATGCATACTTTTCATCCCAGAAAGTAATTTTTTTTGGTAAGCTGGAATTTTTATCTCAAAAATTAATATATTGTACTATAATTTCTACTAAAAGCAAATAAAATCGACGAAATGCACTTTTCAATTTATTTGCGCCATTTTTAAGGTCAAGTTTGCATAAATAAGTACTATATGGTTTTTGATTTATATGGAAATGAAGATTGCTTAGAGGTAAATAATTTTTATAAAAAATTATTAGCTGAAATGCCTGATTTGCTTTTTCAGTTTGTGATAGATAGCGATAATAATTACTCGTTTCCGTTGGTTAGTAAATCGGCTGATGATATTTTTGAAATTTCAGCTAAAGAATTTACCAACGATATTAAACTGATTATATACGACCGAATTTTTACTCAGGACAGGGATTTGTTTTTTCAGTCTTTGGTTACTGCGCGAAAAGAAGTAAAGCCGTGGGAGGTTGAATTTAGAGCGGTATTACCTAAAAAAGGATTGCGTTGGTTTAAAGTTTCGGCAAAAACCGAATTATCCCCTGATGATAGTGTGAGTTTTTTTGGTCACGTCTCCGATATTACAGATTTAAAAGACAAGGAAGAGAGGTTGCGTATTTCTGAAGAACGTTTTCAATTTGCTCTGGACGCTTCTACAGTTGGTATTTGGGATTGGGATATGGTGACCAATAGCGTTTTTTATTCCTCACTTTCCCTTAAAATTTTAGAGTTGGAATCAACGGATATTTTTGATGATCCGGAACGTTGGGATAAGATTGTTCATCCTGATGATCTTCCTAAGTATTATTCGGATATTCATGAACACTTCGATAATAAGATTCCTTATTATGAAAACTACCATCGTGTAATGACTTCCAGCGGAAATTATAAATGGATTTTGGATCGTGGAAAAGTAATTAAACGTGATGAAAACGGAAAACCATTGCGTGTTATAGGGACGCATACTGATATTTCTTTGCAAAAAGAGAAAGAATTGGAATTGCTGAAAACGATGAAATTATATAGCGATCAGAACAGTCGTTTGTTAAATTTTTCGCATATCGTCTCTCATAATTTAAATACACAGGCCGGAAATATAAAATCAATTTTGGATTTTATTGATGCTGATGTAAATAAACAAACCGTAAACGAAATGCTTGAGCATTTAAGAACGGTTTCAAATGACTTGAATGATACGATTTCAAATTTAACACAAATCGTTAAAACGCAAAGTAATATTAATATTGCTGTTGTTCCGTTGAAACTTTGTGAGTATATCGAAAAAACGATTACCACTATTAAAGGTTATGATAAAAGGAAAAATGTTACGATTGTTAATAATGTTCCCAATTATTTGACGATAAATTTTAATCCTGCCTATCTTGAAAGTGTATTATTGAATTTTACCACAAATGCAATAAAGTACGCTCATCCTGATCGTGATCCGCTAATTGTTTTTGATTTTGGATTAGAACCTGACGGTTGTAAGTTCTTGAAGATTTCAGATAACGGTTTAGGAATCGATTTGGCTGTGCACGGCGATCTTTTGTTTGGAATGTATAAAACATTTCATAAACATGAAGAAGCGCGCGGAATTGGGCTTTATATTACTCGAAATCAAATTGAAGCGATGAAAGGGACTATTTCGGTAGAAAGTGAAGTTGGAGTAGGGACTAGTTTTAAAATTGTCTTCAGCGATTTGTAAATGGGTTTAAAAACGGCATATTAAAAACAACAAGGGCTATCTTTTACAGATAGCCCTTGTTGTTTTTTATTTAAATAGAGAATTACTTCGCAATATTTACTGCTCTGGTTTCTCTAATAACTGTTACTTTAACCTGACCTGGATAAGTCATCTCAGTTTGGATTTTTTGTGAAATTTCGAAAGATAAGTTTGCTGCATTGTCATCAGACACTTTTTCACTTTCTACAATTACACGAAGTTCTCTACCAGCTTGAATTGCATATGCGTTTTTAACACCGCTGAATCCGTAAGCTACATCTTCAAGATCTTTCAAACGTTGGATATAAGAATCCAAAACCTGACGTCTTGCGCCTGGTCTTGCTCCAGAGATAGCATCACAAACCTGAATAATTGGAGAAAGTAATGATTTCATTTCGATCTCGTCGTGGTGTGCTCCAATAGCGTTGCATACTTCTTCTTTTTCACCATATTTTTCAGCCCATTGCATACCTAATAATGCGTGAGGTAAATCACTTTCAGTATCCGGAACTTTTCCGATATCGTGTAGTAAACCAGCTCTTTTGGCCAATTTTACATTAAGTCCTAATTCTGCAGCCATGATACCGCAAAGTTTAGAAACTTCTCTCGAGTGTTGTAGTAAGTTTTGTCCGTAAGAAGAACGGTATTTCATTCTTCCGACAACTTTGATTAATTCTGGGTGTAAACCGTGAATTCCTAAGTCGATAACGGTACGTTTTCCAACTTCAATAATTTCATCATCGATTTGTTTAGCAGTTTTAGCTACAACTTCCTCGATTCTTGCCGGGTGAATACGTCCGTCAGTTACCAATTTGTGCAATGACAAACGAGCAATCTCTCTACGAACAGGATCAAAACAAGAAAGAATGATAGCTTCTGGTGTATCATCAACTATGATTTCAACTCCAGTTGCAGCTTCAAGAGCTCTAATGTTACGTCCTTCACGACCGATAATTCTACCTTTTACATCATCAGATTCGATATTGAAAACAGATACACAGTTTTCTACTGCTTCTTCTGTTCCAACTCTTTGAATAGTGTTGATGATGATTTTTTTAGCTTCCTGTTGAGCAGTAAGTTTTGCCTCTTCAATAGTTTCCTGAATATGAGACATCGCTTTAGTTTTAGCTTCAGCTTTTAAACCTTCAACCAATTGTTCTTTTGCTTCTTCAGCAGAAAGTCCTGAAATTACTTCTAATTGTTGTAATTGGCTTTTGTGAAGTTTATCAACTTCAGCTTGTTTTTTGTCTAAAACTTCAATTTTATTGTTGTATTCAGCGGTTTTAGATTCGAAATCGTCGTTTACTTTCTTAGCTTTAGAAAGTTCATTAGAAACCTGAGATTCTTTATCGCGCACACGTTTTTCTACTTCAGCAACTTTTTTATCTCTTGCTAAAATAACTTGTTCGTGTTCTGATTTAAGTTCGATAAAACGCTCCTTTGCCTGAAGAATTTTGTCTTTTTTAATATTTTCTGCTTCTAAATTAGCGTCTTTTAAAATCGAAGCTGCTTCTTTTTTAGCGTTTTTGATGAGGTTTGAAATATTACTTTTCTCGATAATTTTAGCTATCGCAAATCCTGCTGCAATACCTACAATACCAATAATGATCGTTATGATGTCCATGTTTGTTAGGGTTTATATATAAAAAAAGCCTACATTAATTGCTTGAATAAACTCGTAAAGACAAGTTTTGAGCTAACTCACTGTTCAAGTTTCCCAGCCAAAGGAGGGCATACTATAGTAGTGACGATTTGCTCATTCTAAATTGTTAGTGTTGAGTTTACCAATTGTGAACTAATGTAGGCAGTATCTTAGTTTCTGTAAAGAACGTTTTAGTTTTCGAGATATTGATCTAAAAGTAAATTTAAATTTTTAATTCTTTCGATAGTTTCATTTCCATCGATTGCGTTATCAATTTGTTTTTGTTCCACTTGTGATGCAAATTGCAGGGCACACATGGCCAATACATCTTGTTTGTCGCGAACTGCGTAACTTTCTTCGAATTGCTTAATCATGGCATCGATTTTTTTTGAAGCACTTCTAAGTCCTTCTTCCTGCGCCGGTTCAACCGTTAAAGGGTAAACACGGTCTGCAATCGATATTTTGATTTTAAGCTTTCCGTCCATGTTTTCTAATCTGATAGTTGTGCTATACAGTAATCAATTTCGCGAATTAATGAATTTATTTTAAGCTTTGTCTCTCTCTTATTATTGTCGCTGCCGAGCAACGAATTGGCTATTTTAAGTGTCTCATATTGCTTCTTCAAAGCTTCAATTTCTTCAGATTGCTTCTGGATAATTTGCATAGCTTTGGTCAGTTCTAATTGTAAAACCTGATTGTTTTTTTCCAGACCTTTTGATTTCTCAAACAACTTCTGGACTTTATATTCAAGAGTATCAATTATTTCGGCAATTACACTCATTATAAATCCTATTCATTACTTAATCATACAAAGTTAGTATTCCTTTTTATTAATGCAATTTTTTATCGATTTTTTTGCATTAAAAATAGATAATCATATGTATTTCAGTTATTTGTGTTTTTAGGGTTTTATCCTCGGTTTTTCCCTGTTAATTTTTTATCTTAGCAAAAATGTTACTTATGAGATTTTCAGTATTTGCCTTTTTGTGTTGTCATTTTCTTTTCGCTCAAACACAATATCCTAAAGATTATTTTCGCCCGCCACTTGATATTCCAATGCAGCTTTCGGGCAATTTTGGTGAATTAAGACCCAATCATTTTCATGCTGGGTTTGATTTAAAAACCAATCAAAGAGAAGGATTGAATGTGTATGCGATTGCGGATGGATATGTGTCAAGGATAAAAATTTCGACTTTCGGGAATGGGAAATGTATTTACATTACACATCCTAACGGATATACTTCGGTTTATGGTCATTTGCAAACTACTGTAGGTGCTATTCAGGAATATGTTAAAAATACGCATTATAAAGAAAAAGCATATGAAATTGAAATGTTTCCAAAAGCTGGCGAAATTCCGATTACAAAAGGACAGCTGATTGCTCTTTCAGGAAATACCGGATCTTCAGAAGGGCCGCACTTACATTTCGAAATTCGTGATACAAAAACAGAATTTGTAATCAATCCGATTTTCTTTGGCTTTGACCAAAATTTAAAAGATAATAAAAAGCCAACTATAAGTAGTTTGTATGTTTATCCGTTGTATAATTCTGTTGTCAATCAATCCAAGCAGCCATTGATGTTGAATCTTTCATTGCAAAAAGATGGAACTTATCTGGCTGGTAAAGTAAAAGCAAACGGAAAAATTGGTTTCGGAATTAACGCGGTAGATACTGATGATGTTTCGCATAATAAAAATGGCGTTTTTAATGTGACTACTTTCCTGAACGGAAACCCGAATTATAATTATCAGTTTAATACTTATTCATTTGATGAAATGCGTTATATCAATGCGTTTATTGATTATCCGAGGTATAAAAAAACAAGTCAGCGTATTCAGAAACTTTTTATGAAAACGCCTTTTGCCTTGAGTATTATCAAAACAGATTCATTGAGAGGGATAATTTCTGCGGAACCTAATTTAACTTCAAATTACAGAATTGAAGTTTCAGATTATTATGGAAATATGAATTCTATCACCGTTCCTGTTGAATATGATACCGCAACACCGTTAATTCCTTCTGAACCTAATACTTCGAAGTATTTTGTCCGATACAATAAAGACAGCAATTTTGAAAAGGATAATATGTCGGTGTTTTTTCCGGCTGGAACATTTTATGAAGACTTCAATTTAAATTTTGATGTAAGAAATAACAAAATTTATATTCACGATGATACTGTTCCTGTACATTCGAACTTTACGATTACGATAAGAGATACTGTTTATCCGGAATCGTTGAGAGATAAGCTTTATATAGGGAAAGGAACTAGTTATAATGGAACCGTTAGGAAAGGTGATGTTTTTACGGCTAAAGCCAAAATATTAGGGCAATATGGTTTGGTTCTCGATACGATTGCTCCTGTGGTGAAAATTACAAAACCAATTGAAGGTAAGTGGATTAGTGATCAGAAAAAAATTGAACTTACTATAGGAGATTCTCTTTCTGGAATTAAGTCATATAACGGCTATTTGAACGGAAGCTGGGTTTTATTTGAATATGAAAATAAAACCAGAAAGATTACGCATGTTTTTGATGATCAATTTTTGGCTGAAGGTGAGAATGAATTGAAAGTTGAAGTAGTTGATAATGTTGGGAATTCTGCTATCTTTGAGACTAAATTTTTTAGAAGTCAACAAAAATAACAATTGATTCTTTGGACATAAAAAAGATAATATTAGCTTCTCTTTTACTGCTTTTTACCTGTATTTCATTTGCTCAAAATGCTTACGTAAAAGGTGTCGTTATTGATAATGAAAATCATCCGGTTTCTGATGTGAATATTACCTGCTTAGGAAATGTTGCGCAATCTGATGCAAATGGTGTTTTTGAGATTATTGTTCCTTCTAACAGAAAAGTTTCTCTGATTTTTACTCATATTTCTTTAAAAATGATTAGTCTCACGGTTAGTTTGAAGCCAAATGAGGTTTTTCTTTTTAATCCGGTTATGAACAATTCTGAAGAACAAATGGGTGAAGTTTTTGTTTCGTCTAAGAATAAAAAACGCGTTCAGGGAATTGTAACTGTTGAGCCGGAAACCATAAAAAAGATTCCGGGTGCCAATGCAGGAATCGAAAACATACTTAAAACATTGCCTGGTGTAAACTCAAATAACGAATTAAGTACGCAATATGCCGTTCGTGGCGGAAATTACGACGAAAATTTAGTTTATGTAAATGAAGTCGAAGTTTATCGGCCTTTTTTGATTCGCTCCGGACAACAGGAAGGTTTGAGTTTTACGAATACTGATTTGGTTCAGAATGTCGATTTTTCTGCAGGCGGATTTCAGGCTAAATATGGTGATAAATTATCTTCCGTTTTAGATATTACTTATAGAAAACCTACTCGATTTGGTGCTGCTTTTGAAGCTAGTTTACTGGGAGGAAGTGCAGCGGTAGATCTTGTTTCTAAAAATAAAAAATGGTCGGCAGTAACAGGAGTAAGATATAGAAATAATAGTCTTCTGGTAAACAGTCAGGATACGGAAACAAATTATACGCCGACATTTGCTGATATTCAGACGAATGTTAATTATGATATTTCTGAGAAGTGGCAAATAAGCTTTTTGGGTAATATTTCTCAAAACAAATATTTGTATGAGCCATTAACACGCAAGACAAATTTTGGAACTATTGATAAGCCTATGGCGCTGAATGTTTATTATGAGGGGCAGGAAAAAGATCAATATGATACATACTTTGGTGCTTTAAAAACTACTTATAAAGCTTCGCCAACTTTAACTTTTAAGTTGATAGGTTCATTGTTTCATACAACAGAGCAGGAACATTTCGATATTTTGGCGCAATACCGTTTAGGAAATGTTGATGAAGATGGAAATGTAGAAGATAACGATTTTACTCGTGGAATTGGTTCGCAGCTTAATCATGCCCGAAACGATTTGGATGCATTAATTGCAAATGCTGAAATAAAAGGATTTAAAGAATGGCTAAATGACAGTCAGCTCGAATTTGGATTGAAATATACAAGAGAATCCATTCGAGATCGAGTTGTAGAATGGGAAGTTATTGATTCTGCAGGTTTTTCGATTAATCCGCCTTTGCAGATTTTGCCTGAAAATAATCAGCCCTATCAGCCTTATACGGGACCATTATTGCCTTATCAGGATGTTCGGGCAACAAATTTCAATACAATAAACAGATTTTCCGGTTATACGCAGTTCAATAAAAAAACGACATTAGGTTCGAATCAGATTTGGTATCATATCGGAGCTCGTTTTCAGGCTTGGAACGTTGACGGGGTTGTCGAAGAAGGAAAAACGCAATTTGTAGTTAGTCCACGAGCTCAGTTTGCCATAAAACCCGATTGGGACATGGATATGGTTTTCAGAGTTTCAGGAGGTTTATATCATCAACCGCCTTTTTACAGGGAACTTAGAGATTTAGATGGTGTTGTGAATCCAAATGTAAAAGCGCAGGAATCGGTACATATTGTTCTTGGGAATGATTATAATTTTAAAATGTGGAATCGTCCTTTTAAATGGGTTACCGAAGTTTATTACAAATCGCTTTCAGATGTAAATGTGTATTCGATTGATAATGTGCGAATCCGTTACATTGCCAATAATAATGCAAAAGCATATGCGCAAGGTTTTGATTTCAGGCTGAATGGAGAATTTGTTCCCGGAACCGAATCATGGGTGAGTTTTGGATATTTGAAAACGGAAGAAAATTATGAAAACAGAGGTTATATCGCCAGACCGACAGATCAGCGTTTAAAATTTGCGATGCTTTTTCAGGACTATATGCCGAATATTCCGAGTGTAAAATTATATCTTAATTTGGTTTATAATACTGGTTTGCCTGGTGGTGCGCCAGCTTATTCGGATCCGTATTTGTATCAAAGCAGATTAAATGATTATAGACGAGCAGATGTTGGTTTTGCTAAAGTTTTTGTTGACAGCAGTACTCAAAATTTGAAAACCGGCTGGCTTAAGAATTTCAAGGAATTGTCGTTAGGATTAGAAATTTTCAATCTTTTCAATAATCAAAATGCAATTACTAACACTTGGGTGCGTGATGTGTATTCTAAAAATCAATATGCAATTCCGAATTATATGACTTCGAGAGTTTTTAATGTAAAACTGAACGCGAGACTTTAATGATTTTTTCTATTCTTATGCAATTTTTTAGAAATAGGAGAAGTTTATGTAAAGAATGATTCTTAGTCAGTAAAATTCAATAAAAACAAAAAATACAATCAAAAATAGTATATTTGATAATCTAATATAATTGCCATAAATGAAAAACTACATAAAATATATCGCCTTAGTAATCATCGGAACAGTAGTGAGTTGCAAAGATGAAGTACAGCAGAAGCCGAAAGTAATTTATGATGCTTCAAATAAAGCGGGTGTTGTTAAAACAGATTCTACTCAAATTGAAATTGCTGATCTTCCTATACAAATGGAAGGAACGAATTATCTAATTCATCCGGTTGGTGATTTGAGAGTGTCTGAAAGAGGTTCTAAAGCCCGATATGGTTCTTCAAGTGTAAACGATGTAAGTTTTACAATTTCTAATTTGGGAGAATATGAAATCACGGGATATTTACAGAATCTAAAATTCCAAAAAGTAGATTCAGATTCTATAAGACCTTTGTCAGATAAACCGGTTTTGATTTTAACAGCAACTTATTTAAAAACGGTTGCAGATAAAACGCAAAACAAAGTAATGGTTTATACGTTAACAGATTCAGATACCAACAAAGACGGGAAGATTGATACAGGAGATATTAAAACGTTGTATTTAAGTAATATCAGCGGTGAAAATTTCACGAAAGTTTCTCCAGATCTTCAGGAATTAGTAGACTGGAGTTTAATTGAATCAAAAAACCGAATCTACTTCAGAACAATTGAAGATACTAATCAAAACGGTCAGTTCGATAAAAATGACGTGTTGCATTATAATTATATTGATCTGGCTTCTAAAAAATGGGAGGTTAAAGCTTATAAACCTATTTAAAGTTGCTAAGTTTCTTAGATCCTAAGATTCTAAGATTTCTCAATCTTCATACATAAAAACAAAAACCGGCTAAAAATTTAATTTTTAGCCGGTTTTTGTTTTATCAAGGTATTTAATAATTTTTTTTTTAATCTGCAGCTAAAAAAAACTTAGAATCTTAGGATCTAAGAAACTTAGCAGCTTTATATCAATATATCGCTTTCCAAATCTGATTTTTCAGTTTCAAAACCAAAGCCCAGACGCTCTACTAATTCGATAACTAATTTTTTGTACCAGTTTTCAGATTTTGGATGAATGTATATTTTTTCAATTAACTGATTAATATCCACATTGATTTTTAAACCGTCATTTAGTTTAAGATTGCTTTTTGAAGTATCTGTAATAATTCGGACTTCACGTTCATATTGAAAACTTTTTCTTTTAAATAAAAACGGAAAGAATAAATCATCAAACGGAATATATTCTTTTTTGTAATCGATGTAATTGACTTCGCCTATATATTGATCAAAGTTGTTTTCTGGTTTTAATGCTTTCTGTAATCTTCCGATAGTCGATTGAATGGCTAAACCTTCACTGTTTTGTGTGAAAATTTGCCACATAGCAAACGATTCATATTCGTTGATATGCCAGCTGCTTATGGCAACTTGTTCGCGTTGTGTTTTGTAGTATTTTAAGAAATCCGGATTGTCAATTGCGAGTTTTTTAATCTCTTCGTAAGTAGGTTCGCTGAAGGTGCCTTCGTATTGATCTTCAAATTTGTCTGAACGCGACATGAACAATTTCTTCGAGAGCAGTAAATCAAGAAATTTAGATAAGTCAAGATATTTCCAAACCACAGTGTCCGGATCTTCCGGCAGTTTTATATTCGGATTATTTAGGTACATTTTTTTTGGGATTAAGCAAATTGCTACCTAAAGTTATAAAAATAAACACAGATTAAAGAAATTAAACTGAGTTTTAATATTTCCTTAATCTGTGAGGATTATTTTATTTATTTGCTTAATTTCTTAAGATTCGAAAGATTGCATTGTAACTAATTTATTATAAGTTCCGTTATGAGCAATCAGTTCTTCGTGTGTTCCTTGCTCGACGATTTTTCCTTTTTGCATTACCACAATAATATCAGCTTTTTGAATAGTTGAAAGTCGGTGAGCAATTACGATCGAAGTTCTGTTTTGCATCATATTTTCAAGAGCAACCTGAACAAATTTTTCGCTTTCAGTATCCAATGCAGAAGTAGCTTCGTCCAAAATCATGATTGGAGGATTTTTTAATACCGCTCTTGCAATAGAAAGACGTTGTTTTTGTCCGCCTGAAAGTTTATTTCCGCTATCGCCGATGTTGGTGTAAATTCCTAAAGGCAATTCTTTTACAAATTCATATGCATTGGCAATTTTTAGTGCTTCAATAATTTCATCATCGGTTGCATCTAATTTTCCTAATGAAATATTCGCTTTAATAGTGTCATTAAATAAGATACTATCCTGAGTTACCAATCCCATTAAACTTCGAAGCGATTGCAGATTCATGTCTTTAATGTTGATTCCGTCAATAGAAATTGTTCCATCATTTACATCATAAAAACGAGTCAATAAATTTGCAATCGTACTTTTTCCACTTCCTGATTGTCCAACAAGTGCAACAGTTTGTCCTTTTTTAATGTTAAGAGAAAAATCTTTTAAAACAGATTCTTCTTCATATTTAAAGTTGATATGCTGAATGCTGATAGCGTCATCAAATGTTGATTTCTCAATAGCATTTTCTTTTGATACAATAGTGTTTTCCTGCTCTAAAATCTCCAGAACACGTTCTGCTGCAGCATTTCCTCTTTTAACTCCGTAAGAAGCTTTAGAAATTGCTTTTGCCGGAGTAAGAATGTTGTATGCTAGTCCCATGTAAGCAATAAATGCAGCGCTTTCAAGTGTTTTATCTATTAAGACCATTTGGCCTCCGTACCATAATAAAATTGCAATTACGGTGATTCCCATAAATTCACTGGCAGGAGAAGCTAAGTTTTGACGATTTCCAATGCTGTTGGATAAATTGAAAAAACGTTCTGTAGAGTTTTGGAAAACGTTATTAAAATAGTTTTCAGCATTATATCCTTTCACAACTTTTAGTCCGCCAATTGTCTCTTCAATTGTAGATAAAAAAGCGCCTTGTTCCTGTTGTGCTTTGCTGGATTGTTTTTTAAGTTGCTTTCCAATCAAGGAAATAATATATCCTGAAATCGGAATAAAAATGAAAACAAATAAAGTCAGTTTGGCACTGATGATCAACATCGCGCTTATAGTGAAAATAATCGTTAAAGGCTCTTTTACAATAAGTTCTAATATGGCTAAAAATGAATTCTGAACCTCATTGACATCGGCGGAAATTCTCGAAATTACATCTCCTTTTCTTTTTTCAGAATAAAATGCCAAAGGAAGTTCAAGTGTTTTTTTGTACAAAGCATTTCGCATGTCTTTTAAAACACCATTTCGTAAGAAATTAATAAAAAACATCGCCAAATAATCGGCTAGATTTTTTAATAAAAAGATTGAAATGATAATCGCAACCATAACCGATAAAACATAGCCTGGTTCATGGTTTTTTTGTGCTGTGGTAATGTAATAGGCTAAATAGTTTTCGCCATATTTTTTAAGTTCAAAAAGACCTGTGTATACCGGTTCTGTTGTGACTTTTTTTCCTTTTTCAAATAATACCTGAAGCATTGGTATTAAAGCAACGAAAGAAAGTGTGCTAAAAAGCGCATACAAAACATTGAAGAAAATGTTTAAGAATGCATATTTTTTATATGGATATATAAAGGGAACTATTTTTTTGAAATTACTCATTTAGGTGTTTTTTACCATTAAAACCCGATAGCTTTAAAAGTTATCGGGTTTTTGAAAAATGTTGTTGTATTTTAATTATTTCAATTGCATATCAGCAATGATATTCTGTATTTTTCCGTCTAAGAACTTTTCCGCTTCATCAAAATCAGAAACCGATTCGATTTCAGCGTTTACACTGATATAGAATTTAATTTTTGGTTCAGTTCCGCTTGGACGCGCGCAAATTTTAGATCCGTCTTCGGTGTAATAAATCAATACATTCGATTTCGGGATATCCATTGTAGATTCTTCTCCACTTAATAAATTTAAAGCAATAGAAGAATCGTAATCTTCAACCATAATAACGCGTTGTCCATTAATTTCTTTTAAAGGATTCTGGCGTAGATTGATCATCATTTGATTGATTTCTTCTAAACCTTCCATTCCTTTTTTAGTTAAAGAAACTAAATATTCTTTGTAGAAGCCATTTTCAACGTAAAGTTGTAAAAGTTCTTTATAAACAGAACTTCCTGCTGCTTTTGCCTGAGCAGCAACTTCGCATATTAATAAAGTAGCAGCAACTGCATCTTTGTCTCTAACGGCATCACCCACCATAAAACCAAAACTTTCTTCACCACCTCCAATAAATTGAAGTTCAGGGAAATCTTTGATCATTTTGGCAATCCATTTAAATCCGGTTAAACCAACTTTGCATTCTACACCGTAACTTGTTGCCAATTCCATAATCATTGGAGTTGAAACAATTGTAGATCCTACGAATTGTTTTCCATTAAGTTTGCCTGCCTTTTTCCATTGTTTCAATAAGAAAGAAGTCATTAAAACCATCGTCTGATTTCCGTTAAGTAAAATTAATTTACCATCATTATCTCTAACGGCAACACCCAAACGATCACAATCAGGATCTGTTCCAACAACAATATCGGAGTTTGTTTTTTCTGCTAAAGCCAATGCCATTGTCAAAGCTTCAGGTTCTTCTGGGTTTGGAGATTTTACAGTTGGGAAATCTCCGTCAGGAATTGCCTGTTCAGGAACAATGTGAACATTTTTGTAACCTGCCTGTGATAAAGTGTCAGGAATAGATTTTATAGAAGTTCCGTGCAGTGAAGTAAAAACGATATGTAGATTGTCTTTGGCTTCAGCCGGAGTATTAAAACTTGCATTTTCGATAGATGATTTAACAAATGCTTTGTCAATTTCGGTATCGATATATTTAATTAAGCTTTCGTTAGCGTCAAATTTGATTTTATCGTAGCTTAAATTTTCAATTATATTGATAATTGCGGCATCTTGCGGAGGTACAATTTGTCCACCATCTTGCCAATATACCTTGTAACCGTTGTATTCTGGTGGATTGTGCGAAGCAGTCAAAACAATTCCGCACTGACATCCTAAATATTTAAGAGCAAAAGATAACTCCGGAGTTGGTCTTAAATCTGAGAATAAATAAACCTGAATTCCGTTTGCTGAGAAAACATCTGCAACGACTTTTGCTAAAGTATTACTATTGTGACGACAATCGTAAGCAATAACAACTTTCAACGGTTCGTTTGGAAAAACTTCGTGTAAGTAATCAGATAATCCCTGAGTATTTTTTCCAAGCGTGTATTTGTTGATTCGGTTGTTTCCAATACCCATAACACCGCGCATTCCTCCAGTTCCAAATTCCAGGTTTTTATAAAAACTTTCTTCCAGTTCTTTAGGAGAAGTAGTCATTAATTCCTTAACAGCGGCTTGGGTTTCTTTATCGAATGTTGGTGTTAACCATTCGTTTACGGCGTTTAATATATTAGGTGCTATATTCATGTGAATGTCTTTTATTTAATTTAAGATATTGTTTAACTAAGAACTAAACGTCCTTTATTAAAAATTAACTTCTCTGGCTACTTTATATCGTGCTTCGTTGCTTTTGGTTCTTAGAATGATTTCACCTAGAAATCCGGCTAAGAATAGTTGAGTTCCTAAAACCATTGTGGTCAAAGCAATATAAAACCACGGATTGTTGGTTACCAGACTGTATTTCATTCCGGTATACATATGATATAGTTTTGAAACTCCAATGTATCCCGCAGCTAAAAATCCGATGATGAACATCAAAGAACCGATGGCTCCAAATAAGTGCATTGGTCTTTTTCCGAATCGTGATAAAAACCAAATGGTGATCAAGTCAAGGAATCCGTTTATGAAACGTTCCATTCCAAATTTGGTTTCACCGTATTTTCTGGCTTGGTGAATAACTACTTTTTCGCCAATTTTTCCGAATCCGGCATTTTTTGCCAAAACAGGAATGTATCGGTGCATTTCGCCAGATACTTCGATATTTTTAACAACAGTGTTTTTGTAGGCTTTTAATCCGCAATTAAAATCGTTTAATTCAACGCCAGAGGTTTTTCTGGCTGCCCAATTAAATAATTTTGAAGGCAGATTTTTTGCTACAACAGAGTCATAGCGTTTCTTTTTCCAGCCCGAAACCAAATCGTATTTCTGAGCGGTAACCATTTCGTATAAACCTGGAATTTCGTCAGGACTGTCTTGTAAATCAGCATCCATTGTAATGATAACATCACCTTGTGCTTTTGCAAAACCAGCGTGCAAAGCCTGAGATTTTCCAAAATTTTTCATAAAACGAATTCCTTTTACATTCGGATTTTCGTTAGAAAAACTTTCAATAATATTCCAAGAATCATCTGTACTTCCATCATCTACAAAAATGATTTCATAAGAGTAATTGTTAGATTGCATCACTTTAATAATCCATGAGTAGAGTTCTTTCAGTGATTCCTCCTCGTTTAGAAGCGGTATAAGTATAGATAAATTCATTTATATTTTTATTCTTGTATAGATTTGCTTTTGAAAAATGCGGCTAAGATTAATCCTAAAATTGAATAACCAACGATACTAAAAATCAAAGCTTTTAATTGTTCGATAGTTGAGAAAGGATTGTTTTCTTTCATTTTGGCTAATGCTTCATTTATAGAAGCCGCCGGAGTGCCGAATTTTTGTAATGTTTCGGCCATATATTTAATTAATAAATCGCTTATAGTTGCTTTTGCTTCAGGATCAATCACATTAAATAATAGGATGCTGAACAAAGTAGAAATAGCAAGAGCAATTATCGTAGTTATGAAGAAGGTTGTAAAGGCATCTTTAAAGGAGAAAAAACCATTGATGTCTTTTTTTGTTTTGGTAAGCAATAAAATGCCTATTACCACATAAATAACAAAAGTTAGACCGCCAATCCATCCTGAAACAAATAATTTTAGATCTATAGCATATATAGTGGCCGTAATTAATGCCAGAATAATTCCTAGGGTGATTCCGTAGGCAACACCATTCTTTTTTATAACTTCATTGATCATATTTTCTATATGTTTTAAAATTAATCCACAAATATAATAATTCCCGCTATAATCGGGGATAAAAAAAGCTTTTCGAAATAAACTAAAAAAAAGTGTGCTAAGTATTTGTTTATTAAAAAAGAATTGTAAATTTGCACACTCAAAAATAATTAAATTTTTAAACAAAAAAGAGCAGGGTTGTTTACACCTTTTTCTAACCATGGAAAAGCTTCAAAATAAAAATGCTCCAAACAATAAATAAAAGAAAAGATGAAAAAAGGAATTCACCCAGAAAATTACAGATTAGTTGCATTTAAAGACATGTCAAATGATGACGTTTTTATCACTAAATCTACTGCAGATACAAAAGAAACAATTGAAGTTGACGGAGTTGAGTATCCAGTTGTAAAAATGGAGATTTCTAGAACATCTCACCCTTTTTATACTGGTAAATCTAAACTTATCGATACTGCAGGACGTATTGATAAATTCAAAACTAAATATGCAAAACACGCTAAAAAATAATAGCTGTTTAAATTATATAAAAGCCTTCCAAATTTGGAAGGCTTTTTTTATGCGATAATTTATTAGCCGCGAATCGATCAAAGAGATAGACAAAGTAATTCACGAATTGTTTTATTCTAAAAAAATAAAAACAGAATTTTGGAATATAACGCGTGGTTGAAATCGCTGGCTCTGTTTTTTGTATTAAAATTAAGAACAATACAATTATTAGTTTATTCATTGCTAACTACTAAAACAAGTTTAGTAAAAACATAAATATTTGTAACTTTGGCTTCGATAACCAAATCAAGATTTTAACAAGTACAAAACTTTATTTATGAATTATATTCTTTTTGACGGACCTGTTCGGAATGCTTTGCTGCCTTTTACTTTTACAAGGCCGGTAGCTGATATTTTGATCGGAATTATGACAATTCGGGAGAAATGGGAAACGCGTCTGGGTTCGACCATAACAACAATTACTGAGGAATATTTGTCTACTAAATTTCCGATGGTGGAAATGGAAGAAAACGTAATGATCAATGCTGCTTATTTACCAAATGATAAGCTTGTTGACATGATTTCTGATTTAACAGTAAATCAGGCAATTTTTAAAGGTGATGATGTAATCGCTTTTTTTGCTTCAGAAAACCAGGAAGAAGTGGATTTTGATTCATATGAGATCATTCATTATAATGATGAATGTTTGACGGTAGAAAATACATGGGATATTTTTTCTAAAAACGATGCTGCAATTCGTGCTGATTTTGCTTTTCTAACGGAAGACAGAAAGTCACAGCCCATTCCAAAAAGCGTAAATGTAATTGCGCCGGAAAATATTTTTATCGAAGAAGGAGCAAAATTGGAGTTTGTAACTTTAAACGCTTCTACGGGGCCTATTTATATAGGTAAGAATACTGAAATTATGGAAGGAACCGTAATTCGTGGACCTTTTGCTTTATGTGAAAATGCTTCAGTAAAATTGAATGCAAAGATTTATGGAGCGACAACTGTTGGTCCGGGTTCAAGAATTGGAGGAGAGGTTAAAAATTCTGTTTTATTTGCCAATTCTAATAAAGGTCATGACGGATTTTTAGGAGATTCTGTTTTAGGCGAATGGTGTAATATTGGGGCTGATAGTAATAATTCAAACCTTAAGAATAATTATGATGAAGTAAGATTGTGGAGTTATGAAACGGAAGGATTCGCAAGAACCGGACTTCAGTTTTGTGGTTTAATGATGGGAGATCACAGTAAATGCGGAATCAATACGATGTTTAACACCGGAACGGTTGTTGGTGTGAGTGCTAATATTTTTGGATCAGGTTTTCCTAGAAATTTTGTTCCGAGCTTTTCGTGGGGAGGTGCTGCAGGATTTACCACTTATGTAACCAAAAAAGCTTTCGAAACGGCAAAATTGGTAATGGGACGTAGAAATATTGATTTTGATGAAACCGAGGCGGCAATCTTAGAGCACATTTTTGAGGAAACTAAAAAATGGAGAAAAGACTAACTAATTAGATAATTAGTCAATTTGATAATTAGATAATTTTTCAAACCCGACAGGTTTTTAAAACCTGTCGGGTTTTGTTTTGTGTAATTTACATACTAAACTGGACTGAAGTCCAGCCCTACAACACAAGTCGTTCCTTCGGAACTTTAACAAGAGCCAAAGGCTCGAATCATATTGTAGGGCTGGACTTCAGTCCAGTTTAGGGATAGAATGTGAAAAATATTTTGAGATTTAGGAATTGTCTAATTGGTATATTTTCAAAATTATCTAATTATCAAGTTGCCACATTTTCAAATTCAACTTATTTGTCAATCTTAACGAAATCTTCTTTTAAGTTGAATTTTAATTCTAAACCGTTGGTTAGTTTTGTTTCGTATCCAGAACTTCCAATTTCTATTTTAGTTATTTTTTCTTTAGGGAAATTGCTCTTAATGTAAGAAGCGATTTTTTTAGGAACAATCGATTTTGGGATTTTAGCGTTTTTGCCATCAACTTCTTTCCAATTTCCTTTTTTGTCAAATTCAATTTCAAGTTTGCTGTCAAATTGAACTTTGTATTCTGTAGAAAGGATTTCTTTGTCTTCCAATATGTAACTCGGTTTTTCTGAACCAAAATGAGTTTTTAAGAATGTTTGTGCGTTTGTTGGCAAAGCTTCTTTTTTAATGACGGTTTTTTGTGCATTTGCAGAAAATCCAAACATTAATCCTGCAATCAGACACGCACTAAGTTTTAATTTCGTTTTCATATTTTGCTGGTTTTTAAATTCTTATACAAGATAAGATTAAAATTTTAAAATAAGAACAAATTCGATTCAGTTTGGTTCTTCACGATTTAGAAATCATGCCGTTATTAAAAATGATTGGATTTTAAAATTATCTAATTTTCAAATTATCTAATTGACACATTCTCAAAATTATCTAATTTTCAAATTGGCACATTATCTAATTAAATCTATCTTTGCACCACAAAAAAAATGGGTAGTCAAATAAACGATTAACCGATTAAACAAATTAACAAAGACAAATGATTACAGTTAACGATATTTCGGTTCAGTTTGGCGGAACTACACTTTTTAGCGATGTTTCTTTTGCTATAAATGAAAATGATAAAATTGCCCTTATGGGTAAAAATGGTGCGGGAAAATCGACACTTTTGAAAATAATCGCAGGTGAAAACAAACCTTCAACAGGAAGTATCTCAACTCCAAAAGATGCAGTTGTAGCTTATTTGCCTCAGCATTTATTGACTAAAGACGGATCGACTGTAATGGAAGAAGCGTCAAAAGCTTTTGGTGAGATTTTTAAAATGAAAGCCGAAATTGACGAAATCAACGAGCAATTAACCGTTCGTACAGATTATGAAAGTGACGAGTACATGAAACTAATCGAAAGAGTTTCGGACTTAAGCGAGAAATATTACGCAATTGAAGAAGTTAATTACGAAGCTGAAGTTGAGAAAATTTTAGTTGGTTTAGGTTTTAATCGTGAAGATTTCGGACGTCAGACTTCTGAGTTTTCAGGAGGATGGAGAATGCGTATTGAATTGGCAAAAATTCTTTTGCAAAAACCGGATTTGATTTTGCTGGATGAGCCAACAAACCACATGGATATCGAAAGTATTCAATGGTTGGAAGAGTTCTTATTGACTTCTGCGAAAGCGGTAGTTGTAATTTCGCACGATAGAGCGTTTGTAGATAATATTACAAACCGAACTATTGAGGTTACGATGGGAAGAATTTATGATTACAAAGCAAAATATTCTCATTACTTAGAATTAAGAAAAGACCGTCGTATTCATCAGCAAAAAGCATACGACGAGCAACAAAAAATGATTGCTGATAACAGAGCATTTATTGACCGTTTTAAAGGAACTTTCTCTAAAACAGATGCGGTTCAGTCGCGTGTAAAAATGTTGGAAAAACTTGAAATCGTTCAGGTTGACGAGGTAGACACTTCAGCTTTGCGTTTGAAGTTTCCGCCAGCGCCACGTTCTGGGCAATATCCTGTTATTGTGAAAGAAATGTCTAAATCATATGGTGATCATGTGGTTTTTAAAGATGCAAATATTGTAATTGAAAGAGGTCAGAAAGTTGCTTTTGTTGGAAAGAATGGAGAAGGAAAGTCAACAATGATCAAAGCAATTATGAAGGAAATTGGTGTTGATGAAGGAAGTGTCGAAATTGGTCACAATTCTCAAATTGGCTATTTTGCTCAAAATCAAGCTTCACTATTAGATGAAAATGCTACTATTTTTGAAACAATTGATAATATTGCTGTAGGTGATATTAGAACACAAATCAAAAATATTTTAGGAGCTTTTATGTTTCAGGGGGATGATATTACTAAGAAGGTAAAAGTATTGTCTGGAGGAGAAAAAACACGTTTGGCAATGATTAAGTTGTTGCTTGAGCCAGTGAATTTATTAATTCTGGATGAGCCTTCAAATCACCTTGATATGAAGACTAAAGATATTATTAAAGATGCTTTGCGTGATTTTGACGGAACTTTAATTCTGGTTTCTCACGATCGTGATTTCCTTGACGGATTAGCAACTAAAGTTTTTGAATTTGGAAACAAACGTGTGAAAGAACATTTTGAAGATGTTGCAGGTTTCCTTGCTCATAAAAAAATGGATTCTATGAGAGAAATCGAAAAATAGAAATATTCGAATTGTAAAAAAAGCGCAAGTTGATTCTTGCGCTTTTTTTTGTGTTTTGTTAAAATTAGTAACCATATTTTAATGCAATTATTTTTACAAGCTATTGTTTTTTTGTTACATTTATAAATGCTTTTACATTTATTAGTAAAGGCGCGTGTGCTATTTCTTTTGATAAAAGATAGTCTAAAACCTTTTTGAAAGTTTAATTTATATGCCTATGAAAAAGACTTTACTTCTACGAATTATTCTTATTTTATTCTTACAACCATTCTTTTTGAATGCGCAAACGACAGAGGTTAAGTCGACTAGCGATTCTGAAAGCGAGGTAAAATATCCTCAATTTCAATTTAAAGGGCTTTTGCAGGCCAGATACTTGGAAAGTTTTGGCGACAATGTTGATGTTTTAGGAACGCATCATTCTACAGGCGATGTTACTCAAAGCTCGTTTGATATTAAAAGAATGCGTGTTGGTTTGAATACTAAATTGAGTGAAGCTACAGAAGTTGTGATTTTGGTCAATTTGGCTGATTTTAAATCTGATCCCAAAGGAAAAGTTTTGGAAAACGCTTACGGAAAATATACCTTCAATAAATATATCGCTTTAACCGGAGGGCAATTTAGACCAGCTTTTGGTATCGAAGAATTGGTTCCTGTAGATATCATTAAATCATTTGATTTTTCCAATCAATATTATGAATTTGGTAAAAACGGCTGGACAAGTTTTCAGATCGGTGCTTCGGCTACCGGTGCTTTTGACATTGGTAAAATTCCTTTTAATTATGCTTTTTCTGTTTTAAACGGAAATGGAAAAGATGTAGAGATGGATAAAGATAACGGAAAACAGTATTCTTCGAGAGTTGTCTTTGAACTTTCAAAAAAGCATAAAATTAATTTAGGATTAAATGGCGGTATCGGAAAAGTATTCAAAGAAAAAGTTTTTGCCGTTGGAGCCGATGTAACGAGCAATTTTCAGTTGGCTGATAAATTTTCGTTCGACTTGCAAATTGAATACAAACAAGGAACCAATCATAATTTGTATTTCTCTTTACCAGTTGACAACAGAACACCAAATGTTGATGATTATCAAATGCGCGGCGTATATTTCTTGCCAAATCTTAGATATGTGGTAAACTATCAAAAATTAACTGCTTTAGAATTTTCGTGCCGATACGAAACTTTTGATCCAAATTATAAAATTGCTTCGAATGTAAGACAGACTTATACTCCAATGATTAGTCTTGAATTCGGAAAAGCTTATACCGGAAGAATTGAAGCTGGATTTCAAATCGATAATTATGATCACGATATTCCAGACACTTCGACTTATAGCAATAATTTGTTTTTAATTCAGTTGCAGCTCCGTCTATAATTTAACCTTTATTAATAATGAAAGAAGTAAAGATTCTTCAAGCTCTGATAACGTTGGTTATTGGAGTAGTGATTTGGTTTATTCCTGCACCAGATGGTGTTGTAATTGAAGCCTGGCATTTGTTTGCGATTTTTGTAGCCACTATTTTAGGAATTATTCTGAAAGCGGCTCCAATGGGAACCATGTGTATGATTGCTATCGCGTTGACGGCTTTCTCTCAGGTTTTGGCTCCTGGTGATGCCGGTAAATCAATTACTTTGGCGCTAAAAGGTTTTGGTGATAAAGTAATCTGGCTTATCGGAATCTCATTTTTTATTGCAAGAGGATTTATAAAAACAGGTTTAGGAAACAGAATAGCTTTTTTATTTATTCGGGTGTTTGGCAAAAGTTCGCTTGGTCTTGCGTATGGTTTAGGTTTGGCTGATTTGGTTCTGGCTCCTGCCGTACCAAGTAATACTGCACGTGGTGGAGGAATTATTTATCCTATTATGAAATCAATGTCGATGAGTTTTGGTTCGATGCCGGATAAACCCGAGACACATCGAAAATTAGGAGCATATCTTACTTTAAATAGTTATAATGCCAATTTAATTGCGTCGTCAATGTTCTTGACTGGTACGGCCAGTAACCCGATGTGCCAGAAATTCGCTTTAAATTTAGGAATTAAAATTACGTGGATTTCCTGGGCAACAGCGGCAATAGTTCCGGGATTGATTTCGTTTTTTGTGATTCCGTTTTTGTTGTATAAAATTTATCCGCCAGAACTTAAGAATACCGGAGATGCGCCTCAGATTGCAATGCAGAAACTTAAAGAAATGGGGCCAATTAGTCGTAATGAATGGATGATGCTCTTGACTTTCTTTATTTTGTTATTTTTCTGGATGACAGGCGATCTTTTTTCAATAGATGCTACAACAACGGCATTTATTGGTTTGGTGATTTTGCTTTTAACTTCGGTTTTAACCTGGGATGATGTAAAAGCTGAAAAAGGTGCTTGGGATACTATTGTGTGGTTTTCAGTTTTGGTAATGATGGCTAGTTCGCTCAATGAATTAGGGTTCATTGGCTGGTTTAGTAATGTTGTAAAAGCAGAAATTGGTGGTTTAAGCTGGCAAATGGCTTTTCCTATAATTATTTTGGTATACTTTTTCAGTCATTATCTTTTTGCAAGTGCAACAGCGCATGTGGCGGCAATGTATGCTGCTTTATTAGGAGTGGGAGTTTCGTTGGGAATTCCGGGTTTGTTGCTGGCGTTTATGCTTGGTTTTGTTGGTTCAATCTACGGAACTTTAACGCATTATGGCCATGGACCTGCACCAGTTTTCTTCGGAAGCGGTTATGTCGACCTCAAAAACTGGTGGGTAAAAGGATTGATAACCGGATTGGTTATGCTCTTTATTTATATGGCAATTGGAGGCTTGTGGCTCCAGTTAATTGGTGATTTTTAAATCCTGATTCCGGGAGGAAGTAATTCTTTGTATTTTGGATTTTTTTTGAAAAATGCAACAATTTTTGGGTGAATTGGAACTACTCTGAATTTTTTCTCGGTACTTAATTCTAATATGTTTTTAAGTAGTGTATCGAGTACTTCTTGGTTATCAAAGTTTTCAGGTGTGTTGATTTTTGTTAGGAAAATTTTCTTTTCCTGAAACGAATATTCAACAGTTAGTAATCCTTCCGGTACTGTAGTTTCGAATTGTCTTGCGAAAGCGTTGTCTTTGATTTCCATTGTAGTTTCAATTGGCTCCATAATTTGTCATGTTTTTTTAGTAGGTTTATTAAGAAAATAGATTTAGGATTTGCTCTGTTTAAATATTTGGGAAAGAATAGTAAACATTACAATTTCGGACTGCAAAGTTAATCATTTGATTTTCAATATAAAGTTAAATTTTAAAGTTGCTGTCGGTTTTATTTTTATTGTTTACTTTTTCCCTTAAAATAATAATGGTGTAAGATTTGCTGTGCATATTGCTAAAAAAAGTAAATTTAGCTTGAAAATAAAATCTGTAATTAAAATTCCTTTTTTAGCAAATGAGTAAAATTCCTGTTTATTTTATGCCTGGATTGGCGGCTAGTCCGGCTATTTTTGAAAGAATTAAATTAGATGAATCTATTTTTGAAACCCATTTGCTTGAATGGGAAATTCCGAATCCGAAAGAGTCATTAGAAGATTATGCACTTCGAATTGCTAAAAAGATTAGTCATGAAAACCCTGTTTTAATAGGAGTTTCTTTTGGAGGAATACTTGTGCAGGAAATTTCAAAGCATATTAAAGCACGAAAAGTGATTATTATTTCGAGTGTGAGAAGTAATGTCGAATTTCCGAGGAGAATGAAAATAGGGAAGACCACAAAAGCTTATAAGTTGATTCCGATGAAATTAATTCTGAATATTGAGAATCTGGCAAAATACTCTTTTGGCGAAAAAGTCAACAAACGAATTAAATTATACGAGAAGTTTTTAGCAGTCCGTGATCTTAATTATCTTCAATGGGCTGTAGAATCGATAATTTTATGGAATAGAGATAAAATTGATGAAAATGTTGTTCATATTCACGGCGATCAGGATGATGTTTTTCCTATAAAATACATTAATAAATGTATTGTCGTAAAAGGAGGAACTCATATTATGATTTTGAATAAGTATAAATGGCTGAATGAGAATCTGCCTTCAATTATATTGGAAAATTAATTGAAATAAAATTCCAATTTTAAAATTCCAAATCCCAATTCTTTGAAGATTCTAGCGCAATCTTGTCATTTCGAGGCACGAGAAATCTTCGCAGGTAACTCGACAAAGATTGACAATTCACTTTGAGGAGCTACTTGCGGAGATTTCTCGTGCTTCGAAATGACAAACTAATACGTGTAGAAATAAAAAATCCCAAACTCCTTTTTGGAATTTGGGATTTTAAATATTGAAAATTAGTTCGAAGAATTTAGATTTTCTTCATTTGTTCTTTCATCATAGAAATCTGTTCTTTCAGCATTCCTTGTTTGTCTAATTTCTTAGCTTCGTTCAACAAATTAGTTGCTTCAAGTTTTCTGCGGCGTGACATTGCAACTCCTGCAAGGTTTAATTTAGCTACAGCTAAATCCATATCCATAGATAGTCCAAGTTCGATTGCTTTTTTGAAATGTTTCTCAGCTTGGTTGATATTTGTTTGAGATAACATGATTCCGTGAAGGTAGTTAAAGTAACCTTGTTGTTTTCTTACCAATGCTGCTTCAGGATTTTTAATATATGCTAGCCATTTTTTAGCACCTTCGAAATCTTGTTTTCTTAATTTAAGGAAGGCTAAAAGGATAAATTCATTTTTAAAGTAAAGAAAAATTGGAATTGCAGTAAGTAATATAAGGAATATACCGTTTCCGATATTACTTTCTGTAAATTGCCAGATGCCAGCAACTACAAGAAGTCCGGCTAAAATTAGTTTAATATTTTTGTGAAACATAATTAATGTAAATTTGTGATTGCAAATATAGTAAAATGAATTAAAAATATTTTTATTAAAGTGCTTGCCAGAAAAAAAAGTCTTTGTATATTTGCACTCGGTTTTTGAGCAACGATATTCAAAACCAAGAAAGAGTTAATTAGATACCATTTTTAAAGATACAAAGCAATGAGCAAAAGAACATTTCAACCATCGAAAAGAAAAAGAAGAAATAAGCACGGATTTATGGACAGAATGGCTTCTGCGAATGGAAGAAAAGTTCTAGCGCGTAGAAGAGCAAAAGGAAGACATAAATTAACTGTTTCTAGCGAGCCTAGACACAAAAAATAATGTTTGTATAAACATACATAAGGCGATTACTTTTTTAGTATCGCCTTTTTTTATACCTTGTCGGTAATAAATTTGTAACATTCTAGTTTTTAATGCACTGTGAATGTTTTTTGAATACAATAATAACTACACAATACATACAAAATGCCTAAAGACACATCAATAAAATCAGTTTTAATAATAGGTTCAGGACCTATTGTTATTGGTCAAGCTTGCGAATTCGATTATGCAGGATCTCAATCTGCACGTTCGATTCGTGAAGAAGGAATTGAAGTTATCTTGATAAACTCAAACCCAGCGACGATTATGACCGACCCATCTATGGCCGATCATATTTATTTGAAACCTCTAACGACAAAATCGATTATTGAAATTCTGAAGGAACATCCGCAAATTGATGCTGTTTTGCCTACAATGGGAGGTCAGACTGCTTTGAACTTGTGTTTGGAAGCTGAGGAAAAAGGAATCTGGCAGGATTTCGGAGTAAAATTAATCGGTGTTGATGTAAACGCAATTAATATTACAGAAGACAGAGAGCAGTTTAAGCAGCTTTTAGAAAGAATAAATGTACCAACTGCACCTGCAAAAACAGCTACTTCATACTTGGAAGGAAAAGAAATCGCTCAGGAATTTGGTTTCCCGCTTGTAATTCGTCCTTCGTTTACACTTGGAGGAACTGGAGCTGCAGTAGTTTACAAAAAAGAAGATTTTGATGAGCTTTTAACTCGCGGACTTGAAGCTTCTCCAATTCACGAAGTTTTGATCGACAAAGCTTTGATGGGATGGAAAGAATACGAATTAGAGCTTTTAAGAGATAAAAATGACAACGTTGTAATTATCTGTTCTATCGAAAATATGGACCCAATGGGAATCCACACTGGAGATTCGATTACAGTTGCGCCAGCGATGACTTTATCAGATACAACTTTCCAAAAATTACGTGACTACGCTATCTTAATGATGAGAAGTATCGGAAATTTTGCAGGAGGATGTAACGTACAATTCGCGGTTTCGCCAGATGAAAAAGAAGATATCGTAGCCATCGAGATTAATCCTCGTGTGTCTCGTTCTTCTGCTTTAGCATCAAAAGCAACAGGTTATCCAATTGCAAAAATCGCTTCTAAACTAGCTTTAGGATATAACTTAGATGAATTGCAAAACCAAATTACAAAATCTACTTCGGCTCTTTTCGAACCAACTTTAGATTATGTTATCGTGAAAATCCCACGTTGGAACTTCGATAAATTTGAAGGATCTGACAGAACTTTAGGTCTTCAGATGAAATCTGTAGGTGAGGTTATGGGAATTGGACGTTCTTTCCAGGAAGCATTACACAAAGCAACTCAATCTTTAGAAATTAAGAGAAATGGATTAGGTGCTGACGGAAAAGGTTATAAAAATTATGAGCAAATTATCGAGAAACTTACTTATGCAAGTTGGGATCGTGTTTTTGTAATTTATGATGCTATCGCAATGGGAATTCCGTTGAGTACAATTCATGAAATTACAAGAATCGATATGTGGTTCTTAAAACAATACGAAGAACTTTATACCTTAGAAAAAGAAATCTCTAACTATAAAGTTTCAAATCTTCCAAAAGAATTATTGCTTGAAGCGAAACAAAAAGGTTTTGCAGACAGACAATTAGCGCACATGATGAGCTGTTTAGAAAGTGAAGTGCATACTTTACGTATGGAGCAAAAAATCAACCGTGTGTTTAAATTGGTAGATACTTGTGCGGCTGAGTTTAAAGCGCAGACTCCATACTACTATTCAACTTTTGAAGCTGAAATCGAGAAAGCAAACGGAGAACGTTTTGTTGACAACGAAAGTATCGTAACAGAGAAAAAGAAAGTAATTGTTTTAGGTTCTGGACCAAACAGAATTGGGCAAGGAATCGAGTTTGATTACTCTTGTGTTCACGGAGTTCTTGCTGCTAAAGAATGTGGTTATGAAACAATCATGATCAACTGTAATCCTGAAACGGTTTCTACTGATTTTGATACAGCTGATAAATTATACTTCGAACCAGTTTTCTGGGAGCATATTTATGACATTATCCAACACGAAAAACCAGAAGGTGTAATCGTTCAGTTGGGAGGTCAGACGGCACTTAAATTAGCAGATAAATTATCTAAATATGGTGTAAAAATCATCGGAACTAGTTTTGATGCGCTTGATTTAGCAGAAGACAGAGGACGTTTCTCAGACTTATTGACTGAATTACATATTCCTTTCCCAAGATTCGGAATCGCTGAAACTGCTGATGAAGCTTCAAAATTAGCGGATACCTTAGATTTCCCACTTTTAATTCGTCCTTCTTATGTATTAGGAGGTCAGGGAATGAAAATTGTAATCAACAAAAAAGAGCTTGAAGAGCATGTTATCGATTTGTTGAAAGCAATTCCAGGAAACAAATTACTTTTAGATCATTATTTAGCCGGAGCAATCGAAGCTGAAGCTGATGCAATCTGTGATGCTGATGGAAATGTTTACATCATTGGAATTATGGAGCATATCGAACCTTGCGGAGTTCACTCTGGAGATAGTAACGCTACATTGCCTCCTTTTAACTTAGGAGAATTTGTAATGCAGCAAATTAAAGATCATACACATAAAATTGCAAGAGCTTTAAAAACTGTAGGTTTGATCAACATTCAGTTTGCTATTAAAGACGATACAGTTTATATTATCGAAGCAAATCCTAGAGCTTCAAGAACGGTTCCGTTTATTGCAAAAGCTTACGGAGAACCTTATGTAAACTACGCTACAAAAGTAATGTTAGGTCATAATAAAGTAACTGACTTTGATTTCAACCCGCAATTAAAAGGATATGCGATCAAACAACCAGTTTTCTCTTTCAGCAAATTCCCGAATGTAAACAAAGCATTAGGGCCAGAGATGAAATCAACAGGAGAAAGCATTTTGTTTATTGATGACTTGAAAGACGATCAATTCTACGAATTGTATTCTAGAAGAAAAATGTATTTGAGTAAATAATCTCAGATTAAATTATAAAATAAAAGCTCCAATGAAAATTGGAGCTTTTATTTTATAGTGAAGTCGCAACTAATAAGTTCCAATTTTCTGTAGAGGCGCACTGCAGTGCGTCTACGTCCAGTATTCATCACAATTGGTTTTGTGTTTTGTTGATATGTTTTGCGCATAAGACGCACTGCCGTGCGTCTCTACAATATACTTTGTGTGATTTTATGGTTTAAAAAAAGCTCCAAAATTATTTGGAGCTTTTTCTGATTTATAAAGTAAGATCGATGATTATTTAATCAATTGTTGCAAAGGTTTCAATTGTTCCATATCGATTTTTGATTTTTGCAAAACCGACATAATGGTCATAATGTTATTCGGATTCATGTTTTTTCCTAAAACACGTACAACTGCAAAACCATTTTCTTTTCTGTTGGCAAAAACCACAAACTCTTCGATGTTTTCATCTGTGCCCACATAACTTATTGAAGCTCCGTCTTTACCTGAACCAACTTTCATTAATTGCTGATATTTTGGATCTTTCAAAATCGCATTTACTTTAGTGCGTTCCGTTTCAAATTCGGCTTGATTTTTATCTGTTGCTTTGAAAGCTAAAATATTCATTTTATCAAAAGATTTTAAAGCTTCATTTTGTTCTGCTGTCAAATTTGCCTTGTCTAAGTTTAAAATATTAGAGGAAACATCAAGCGCAATAAAATCTTTTTTCTCTGTATTTTCAACAAAATACTTTTGCAAAGAGGGTTCAGAATTACAACTAATTAAAGTCAGTAACGCTATAAGGGCTGAGGTAAAAACGTTGATTTTCATGATTATTTTTTGCCTTTAGAGGCTTTTTTTAAGTCTGAACCGCCTGGAAGTTGCATTTTGTCAGTAAGTACAGAAATTTCGTTTAAGTCAAAATTACCAGTTAGAGACAGTAAAACCGTTTCGTCATTTTTTGCACCGTCAACAAACATCAGCAATTCTTTGATTTGTGTATCGGTTGAACCTGATTTTACCATTATGCGAACATTTTTTCCGCTGTCGTTTACTCGCATCAATTCTTCTAAACCTGCAGTTTTAATGTATTTGTCAGCAGAAGCTTTCATGTCGGCTTCAATTTTAGGGTTTTTTGTTGTAAACACTTTTAAGTAATCTAATTTTTTGATCAGATTAATATATTGCTGTGTTTCTTTATCAGTAGCGTCAACTTTTACTTTGCTCATTAAATCGAACATTTTTTTGTTTACAATTACTGATGTCACATCGTCTTGACCGTCAAATTTGTCAAAAGCGCCTTGTGCGTAGAAAGAATGAGTGAAAAAGGCGAAAACTAGTGTTATAATAAGATTTTTCATTTTTGATTGAATTTAATTACTGTTTAAAGATTTTGTTTTTTGATTGCTCATATTCGTTAATGTACTGTACACTTCCAATACCTACATTAACATTGTTTGATAATAGAGCCAAAGCTTTTTGAGTTGCCTCAAGTGCTTCTTCAGGATTATCATAGGTTCCTAATTCTGATTGTGCTACAGCCGGAGCTGCATTTTTTTCACTTACGAAGAAATAAGTTCCAATTCCTAGTAAAACAACCGCCGAAGCTGCAATAGATAACCACGCCACATTTCGTTTCTTAGTTTGTAATGGAATTTCTTGCGTCGATTTTTGTTGTTTTACCTGAGAGAAATAACCAAATACAGGTCTGTATTGCTCTAAATGCTGCGCAACATTTGATGAAGAAAAGTATTCTTTTAATTCTTTTTCTTCGGCAATAGTTGTTTCTCCCTCGAAGTATTTTTCTAATATATTTTCTATTCTATCTAATTCCATAACTGTGTGTGTTAACCATTGATTCTCTAATTTTTTTTCTCGCTCTCGAAAGTGCTACTCTAATAGCGGTTTCATTCATGTTGACAATTTTCGCAATTTCATCAAATTCATATTGTTCAACATCCCGAAGTTGAATTAATATTTGGAGCTGCTCTGGCAGCTGATTTATAATTTTTTCAACCCATTCTAAACTATCAGAATCTTCTAATTTTTTGTCTAATTGAGGTTCTCGGTCTGTAAAATTGTTGTGTACAATTTTAAGATTTCCGGCTCTTTTAGATTTTAATTGATCCAGACAATAATTTTTGGTCATTGTCATGGCAACTGCTTCGATATTATTATAGGAATCTAAACTTTCTTTTTTATTCCATAATTTTACCATCACTTCCTGAGTAGCATCTTCTGCCTCTTCGGTGCTGGTGAGCAATCTTTTTGCCAGACGAAAAACTTTGTCTTTAAAAGGATTAATTAATTCTATAAACACATTCTGATTCATAAAATTGGTTGGTTATTCGTTAGCTTATATAGTCAAGACGAGGCACTATTATTTTTGTTACATCGACATTGTGAAAAAAAACCAAAAAAAAAACTAAAAATATTGCAACAAACTTTTATTTGTTAAAACTAAAGGTAGTATTTTTACGTTAATTCTATATTGATAGGTGGTTATATGAAAACAATTTTAAAAAGTTTGTTGCTAATTTTTTTCCTTGCATTTGCTTTGCAGTCTTGCGAGGATCAAGATGATGTTGAGGCTCCGGCAAACTTGCAGGTTAATGATTTTATATGGAAAGGTCTGAACGGGGTCTATCTGTGGCAGGCTGATGTGCCTAATTTAGCCAATGATCGATTTGGCTCTGAAGATGAATATAATTCCTATTTATCAGGTTACTCCGATCCGGAAGAGTTATTTCAGAATTTATTAAATAAACCAGTTAGTAAATATCCGACATCTGCTATAGACCGTTTTAGCTGGATTGTTGAGGATTATACAGTTTTGGAACAACAACTTAATGGAATTACAAAAAATAATGGTTTAGATTTTCAGTTAATGAGAGTTGAAGAAGGTTCAAATGATGTAGTAGGATATGTACGTTATATAATCCCGAATTCTGATGCTTCGACTAAAGAAATAAAAAGAGGAGATTTATTTACAAGTGTAAATGGTACAAAACTGACAGTATCTAATTATAGATCATTATTGCTTACTCCGGATAGTTATACCTTAGATCTTGCAAGTTTTAATGGTTCAGGGTTTGTTTTGACAGGTAAATCTGTTTCCTTAACCAAAACGATTTTAGAAGAAAACCCTATTTTAATTAGTAAAGTAATTAATACAGGCGGACACAAGATTGGCTATGTAATGTACAATGGTTTTTATTCTGAATATGATATTAAATTAAATGAAGCTTTCGGCGATTTAAAAACTAAAGGTGTAACGGATTTGGTTTTAGACTTAAGATATAATGGAGGAGGGGCTGTGCGTTCTGCAACTCGTTTGGCAAGTATGATCACAGGGCAGTTTGATGGAAAAATATTTTCGAAAGGACAGTACAATCTAAAATTAATGGCTGGTTTGAATGAGAAAAACCTTGAAGAATTGAATGAAAGATTTGTTGACAATATTGGTGGTGCGGCATTGAATAGTCTGAATTTATCAAAGGTTTATATTTTGACTACCGAAAATACGGCATCGGCAAGTGAATTGGTTATCAATGGTTTAAAGCCTTATATTGATGTTGTTCAGATTGGTGACAAAACTACAGGTAAAAATGTTGGTTCTTATACAATTTACGATTCGAAAACTTTATTTACCAAGGAAGGAATAAATCCAAACCATAAATACGCAATGCAGCCATTGGTTTTCAAAACTTTTAATGCTGATAATTTTGGAGATTATGGAAACGGATTGGAACCAACTTATTTGCAATATGAATATATTGATACTTATGGAGTTTTGGGAGAAAGCTCTGAGCCGTTGTTGAATTTGGCGATTTCTAAAATTACGGGCTCAACAGCTAAAAAGATTCAGAACGATGAAGGTTTCGTTTTACCTTACGTAAGTGATTCAAAAAAAATAAATGGATTACGACAAGAAATGTATTTGCAAAATGCTCCAAAAGAGTTGTTGAACATATCAAAATAAAAAAAGGCTTTCATTTCTGAAAGCCTTTTTTTTCCAAAAAAAAATAATAAACTAATTCTAAAATTAATTGTTAGAGTAAAAACCATTTGGTCCAACACCAACAGTTAGGGTTTTTAATACACTTCCAGTAGGAGAATATACTGTAACAGTTCCATCTGCTGTAAATCCGTTTGCATCTCCTGAGTAAATGTTGCCGTCAATTACACCAAAACCATAAAAAGTTGACCAGCTGCTATCTTTAACTGAAAATAAAGCAGTGTCAGAAAAAGTTGTAGCGTTTAGATTGATTGCATAAACTCCTGTTCCTTTTGTGTAATAGATTTTATCACCATCGATATCCATGTTCAACGCACCTTTTAATGTAGTCGATTCGATAGAAGTAGAATTATCAGTCGAAGAGTTAATTTTGTATAGTTTACTTCCAGTGCTATTTCCTGCTAATACGTAAACGTTTCCATTATTTTCTTCGATAGAATTAATTCCGTCTTCAAGAATAAGAGTTTTAGAAATAGTGTTGTTTGAAGCATTGATTACAGTAACTTCTTTTCCGCTTCCGTAAGCAGCATTTGTAACATATAATTTTCCATTAGCAGTAACAATTTTTTCAACAGTTTTGCCCACAGGTATAGAAGCTATATAGGCAAAAGTTTTAGCATCATAAACTGTTACAGCTTTAGAAATAGCATTCGTTACATACAATTTGTCGTTCAAAACAACACTGTAACGTGGGTTTTCAAGTTTTTCAGTAATTGTTCCAAGACTTTTAAAAGTATAGCGGTTTACAACTTCAACTTCATTAGAATTGTTGATTACGATAAATGCTTTTTCATCTTTAAAAGATAAAGATTGTGCTACATCTCCTAAAACTGCTGGAGTGTTTACCAATTTAAAAATATCATTTTGAAAAGTAGCTAAGTCATTTGAAATGTAAGATACAGAAGCATTTGGAGTTCCAAAATTTCCTTCATTTAAAATAAGAACACCATTGTCATAAACACCCAACGGAGCATCGTTGTTGTTGTCATCATCGTTACTACAAGAAGCAAATAAAAATGCAGATGCAATAATTCCTAAATAAAGATTTTTTAATTTCATGTTTTAATAATTAAGGTTTAAGTAAATCGTAAAATTTCGGCCCGGCATAAAACGGCTAGGCAAAGCTTCATATTTTTCGTTCCAAAGGTTAGCTGCTTTTACACCTACTTTGAAAATGTTTTTTTTGCTAAAGTTATAGTCAACACCAATGTTCGAAACATTATAAGCATCGAGTATGTATTTTGGATTATTATCCGATGTTGTAAAGATTTCTCCTGTGTACATGATTTGATAATAAGCCGCAAGTTTTTTATAGTAATAAGACAACGAACCTGTCAATTTATGATAAGGCACATAAAATAACTGTTTATTCGTAGTGTCATCTAAGGAAACGTTGTAGGCGTACGTTCCATTAAAATCAAAAATGTGTTTGTCGAATGATTTTTTCCATCCCAGAAGTGCTTCGGCACCATAAATGGTAACTTTATCAGTGTTTACAGGAGTCCAGTTTGAGCCTTTTGTAGGCAACCAGCGAATCATGTCTTTGATTTTCATTCCGTAAGCAGTAACTGTCAATCGGAAATCTTTATAATGAAACTCATTTCCAATTTCCGCCTGATACGAACTTTCTGGTCTTAAATCCGGATTTCCGCTTCCTTCCCAGTATAAATCATTAAATGTTGGAATTCTGTAGTTTCGGGAAAAATTAAATTTAAGTTGATAGAAATCTGAAAAATTATAACGCGAACCAGCAGAAAAAAGAACAGGACTTTTGTAAGCATCTGAAACTTCTTTTCTGGCACTCAGTTCATAATTCCATTTTTCTGTAAGGTTGTGTTTCCACAGAAGACTTGCGCCGCCAATTTCGCGACTCGTATCTCCAATTCCTGAGCCCAAACCATCATTTTTAGTATAATCTAAAATAGTGCTGATTTTCATTTTAGAAGATATCGAATAATCAAGATCATACTTTCCGATAAAGCTTTTAACGCCGCCTGAAGTAAATCCGTCACGGTTAATATCTTCAAAATAATTATAGTGTTCAGTAATATAGGCCAGTCTTACATTAGATTCGAATTTATTGAAAGCGCTGCTCCACGTTAATAAATTTCGGGTGTTGTAATCCTGGTATTTGGTTTTAGTAGCATTTGGCGATGTCAATGAAAAATGACGTTCTCCATCGTAAATTTCGCTATAAAATTTAATGCTGTTTTTGTCATTTATTTTAAAACCGACAGCCGCGTCAAGCGTATTATTGTAGTATTGTCCGTTTGTGTTCCAGAGTTCCTGACCAACAAATTTAAAATCATTATCAGAACTGTTTCTGCTGAAACTTGCATCGAAACTCCATTTTTTTGTAGCAGCTGTAATACCGTAAATTGCACTAATAGAATTGAATTCACCATAATAAACCTGAAAATCATTTTTGAACGTGTCAGTAAATTTCAAATCATTATTTAAATGAATTGTCCCTCCAATGGCGCCACTGCCGTAAACGACACTTCCTCCGCCGGCTTTTACATCGATCGAATTAAAACCTCGGGTTGAGATAGTGTTAAAATCGGTTTGACCCAAAAGCTGTGAATTAATATTTATTCCGTTCCAGACAACCACAGTTTGCTGTGAAGTAGTTCCTCTAAATGAAGGTGAAGAAGTCATGCCAAGTCCGTTTTCTTTAAAATATATAACCGTGTTATAATTTAAAAGAGAGGTTAATGAAGCTGGGTTTTTGTTGATAATAGAATCGCTTAGTCGCTGTATGGATTGCGTATTGGAAAATTTTTTAAGATTAGTATCCGAAACGATAACTTCTTTCAATTTGTTAATAGAATCGTTCTGTGCTGCAAGAAGTTGGCACAGGAATAAAAAACAGAAAGCAAAATATTTTTTTATAGTCATAATTTCTACACTCTTTTTCCCGAGAGTTCGATCTTTGTTTCAAAGGCAGGTCTCCTGGCTTGCGTCTTGTTGTTTGCCTTCCCATCACAAAAGTGTGACAGTGGTTTGTAGATAACAACAAGCGTTCTTTTTTTAGAACTAAGCTTACAGTTGCGGGTACAGCTCAAGATTTTACTTGATTCCCTTTTAATGTGTTTTTATAAATAAAACACAACCTTAATTTTGTGCAAAGATAAAGTTAAAATTAATGAATTATCAAATTTGTTTTGCTTTTTCGATCAAATTCTAAACAAAACCCATGTTAAAGCTCGATTTTAATGACTTGGCCAAAATCTACTTTATTTTGAAAAGCTTCTTTTAAAGGTAATGACGTTTGATGACATAAGATACTTCTGATAATTCCGGCATGAGCAACAATAACGATTGGGTTTTGTGAATTTTTTGAAAGGATTTCAGATAAAAAAATGCCAACTCTATTATGCAATTCAACAAAAGATTCTCCGTTTGAAACCTGAATATTTACAAAATCTTCCATCCACGGATTTAATTGTTCTGATGGAATATCGTTCCACTTCATTAATTCCCAATCACCAAAATTCATTTCTTTTAATCGGTCATCTTCTTGATAGGATATTGTTTTGATGTTGTTCTGAATATGTTTTGCCAAAATCACACAGCGCTTTAACGGACTAGAGAAAATGGTAACTTCTGGAGGTAATTGCGAAACGATTTCACTAAAAACAACATCAAAAGGTTCAGCAATATCTACATCAGATTGTCCGTAGCAAATTCCTTTTTCACATACGGTTTCGGTATGTCGAATTAGATAAACTTCCATATAAAAAGCAGACTTAAATAAAAAATGACTTCACAAACTTGTTGTGTTGCACCAAGACAATCGCCTGTATATCCATCAATCCATTTTTGAAAATATCTTGCCAGAAAATATCTTGTCAAGAAAACCGGAATTAGAATTAAAAGGACTTTTAACTCAGAACAAAAATAAGAGAGTGCAAAAAGTGGAAGTAATCCAAAGAAAAAAGAACCTGAAATTTCTTTCCAGGTATGCTGTTTTGCAATTGGTTTGCTTTTGCTTGAAGCATCATCTCTTGAATATTCGTGTGTAAAAATAATACTGATTGCCGCCAAACGACTTAAAGCATGAGCTGAAATAAACAACAGGAAAATCAGTAAATAATTTTGATGAATTGTAAAAAGGAAAATCGATTCTGAAAGTAATTTGAATTTAACTAAGAATAATAAAACCAAACCAATTGCGCCATAAGCTCCAATTGCACTGTCTTTCATAATCATTAAGATTTTTTCTTTGGTCCAGCCTCCGCCAAAACCATCACAGACATCTGCAAAGCCATCTTCATGAAAAGCACCAGTTGTTAAAACAGAAGCAATTATGGCAAAAATTACAGCTGTTTCTGTTGAAAGAAAAAGAGAAAAAAGATAAAAAGCCAGAAATGAAATGCTCCCAACAATCCATCCGATAAAAGGAAAATAGCGTGTTGCTTTATTTAAATAATCGGGATGATGTGTAATGTTTTTTGGACAAGGAATTCGTGTGTAAAACATTAAACAGGTGAAGAAAATATGTAATTCTTTTTTCATTTATGGTAATTGATTAATAAAATTGAGTTGTAAGACTGAAAACTGAATACTATTTTCGACTAACCCCAGCACTTTCAAAACTAGCCATTTCATTCAAAAATGCTTCCGCCGATTTTAAAATTGGGAAAGCAATTGCGCAACCAGTTCCTTCACCAAGACGCAAATCTAGATTTAAAATTGGTTTAGCATCTAGATAATCAAGTAATTTTTGATGCGCCTGTTCAGCAGAACAATGGCAAAAAACAGCATTTTCTTTAATATTCGGATTGATTTTAGAAGCGATTAAAAATGCAGTTGTACAAATAAAACCATCGACTAAAATCAGCATTTTATTGTTGTAGGCGCTAAGCATTCCGCCAGCCATTTGAAGGATTTCGAAACCACCAAAATAAGCAAGTTGCGACATTAATTCGGCTTGATCGGAATAATTATCGATTGCTTTTTTGAGAAGATTTTGTTTCTGAAGTAATTTTTCATCGGAAACGCCTGTGCCTTTTCCAACACAATTTTCGATTGGAAAGCCAGTTAAAAGGCTCATTAAAACGGAAGCTGTAGAAGTATTTCCAATTCCCATTTCGCCAAAACCAATGCAGTTAGAACCTGTTTTTGCAATATTTTCGACAATAGTTTTTCCTTTGTCAAAACACAATTGAACTTCAGATTCACTCATAGCCGGGATATGTAAAAAAGATTGTGTTCCTTTGGCAATTTTAGCATTAATTAATTTAGCATTCGTCGGAAAATCATAGTTAACACCAGAATCTACAATTGATAATTCAATGTTATTCTGATTGCAAAAAACATTTATTGCGGCTCCACCATCGAGAAAATTATTTACCATTTGGCGCGTCACATCTTGCGGATAGTCACTTACGCCATGATTTGCAATTCCGTGATCAGCGGCAAATACAACAATATTTGGATTTGTGATTTTTGGGTTTAAAGTTTCAAAAACCGTTGCTATTTGAAATGCCAATGTTTCTAAAGTTCCTAAAGCGCCAAGCGGTTTTGTTTTTGAATCTATTTTTTCCTGCAGAAGTTTACTGAAATCTGGTAAAACATTATTTTTTGACGAAATTGCAGTATTAGTTTCGAGAATCGAGCTTTCATTTACATTTTGAATTTCACTACAAGTTGGAGCTTCTGATTTTTGTTTCCAATTTAATTGCTGCAACATTGGCTGATTGTTGTAATTTGTTGCAGGTTTTCCAACGCAGAAATATCCTAAAGGTTCTATGTTTTCTGGTAAGTCCAGGATTTTTTTAAACTGATAATAATTTAAAATAGAAACCCAACCCATTCCGTAACCTTGTTCTGTCAGCGAAAGCCAAATATTCTGAGCCGCACATACCGAACTAAATTTTACAGCCTCATTACTTCCAACAGTTCCAATCGTAAATTGATTCAACACAGATCTGTCGTAAGCAATTATAAGTCCGATTGGCGCTTCTTCAATAGCTTCTAACTTTAGGGATCTGTAAAGCTCTTTCTGTTCAGGATTATCTGTAAGTTCTTCCGCTTTTTTATTATAATCTAAAAAAAGGTTTTTAATTGCCGTTTTGACTTCAGTCGATTTGATAATATAATATCGCGTCGCATCTGTAAGCCCGACCGAAGGCGCCCAATGTCCTGCCTGCAAAGCTTTTTGCATCACTTCGTCAGGAACTTCATCTGTCGTAAAATGTCTGGTATCGCGACGTGATTTTAAAATATCATCTAAACTGCTCATAAATTCCAATTGTTTAAATTCCAAATTCCAAGTCAATAGGGAGTTTGAATATTCAAGTAAAGGTAAAGCTTAACATTGGAATTTGGAATTTAGAATTTGGAATTTTCCCCTTTTATTTTGACAGGAATGCCGGAAACCATTAAAACAACTTCGTCAGCATTTGATGCTAAAAACTGATTCATCCAGCCTTGAAGTTCTGTGAATTTTCTACCAATGTGAGTTTCGGCGTGAACACCCATTCCAATTTCATTGGTTACAATTATAAGCGTTCCGTTTTGTTTGGCAATTTTATTGAATTCTGCTTTGGCTTCTTCCAAAGAGAGAGCAACATCATTTTTAGTATCAATAAAAAAATTTGTAAGCCATAAAGTTACACAGTCAATCAAGGCTACTTTTCCTGAAAAATCAATTTCGCTTAAATATTTTTCTTTTTCAATATTAATCCAACGTTCATCACGTTCCTGCTGATGTCTGTCAATTCTATTCTGAAAATCGGAATCCCATTTTCTAGCTGTTGCAACGTATATTGGTGCATCAGAAAGTTCTAAAGCTAATTTCTGCGCGTAACTACTTTTTCCAGATCTTTCGCCACCAGTTATTAAGTGTATCATCTTTTTGTGTTTGTGTAAAATGTAAAGGGGAAATGTAACATGAAAGTTTTAAAGAAACAACTTATCACTTTTTACTTTTCACTAATAACTAATTAACAATTAATAAGGGCAATGACGACAGCCGTTTCCGCAGCAGCTTCCTCTTTTGAGATGGTACCAGGTTTTAAAAACCATATTGCCATTTTCCATATAATAATCAATTCCTTCGATTAGTTTTTCTGTTTTAGGTAAGGATTGTGCTTTATTTTTTAAAGCTTTTTCAGGCGTAATTGTTTCTATATACGCATCAATTTTGTCTTCGCAAGCTTCTTTAAAACAAACGGGGCAAAGACAATCTCCTCCTTCTGAAAGATTGAAAATTGGAGGATAATCATTGCACCAGCATTTGTTTTCAACTGAAATATCTCCACAGCTGAAATTCGTTTCGCAGCTCGAGCAAATTTTTGTTTTTAGGGTATTCATGATGTAAAGATACAGTTTGTTGAATTTTGTAAGAATAAAAGTAAACAAAAAAATCAGAAAATGATTTACCTTTGTCCCTATCCAAAACGTTAAATATGAAATTTTATTTACCTAAGTTAGTATTTTTTCTTTCTTTTTTTATTCTTACAGGATGTAAAAAAAATGAAAATTTTGTAGCTGCAAAATCTGAAATCGCAAAGAATAGTATAGAATATGCTTCAGGGCTTTCTATTGTAAAATACGAAGGATATTCGATTGTTACAATTTCAAATCCCTGGCCTAATGCAAATAAGGATTTCAAATATGTTCTTAAAGAAAAAGAAGCAAAGGTTCCGGACAGTCTTCAAACCTATACAAGTATTAAAGTGCCATTGGAATCGGTTGTGGTTACTTCGACAACAAATATTCCTTTTTTGGAAATGTTGGAAGTGGAGGATAAATTAGTTGGTTTTCCGCATACCGATTATATTTCGTCTGAAAAAACAAGAGCGCTTATTGATAAAGGTTTAGTGAAAAACGTTGGACAAAATGAAAAGCTGAATATTGAACAATTAATAGAATTATCTCCAGATTTAATCGTGACGTTTGGAGTAGACAATAATAATCCGATGTTGGATAATTTGAAAAAAAGCGGATTGAATGTCTTAATTCAAGGCGATTGGATGGAGCAATCTCCACTTGGAAAAGCGGAATGGATTAAACTTTACGGAGCATTGTTTGGGAAGGAAGATAAAGCAAAAGAATTGTTTGATAAAATTGTTGAAAGTTATAATCAGGCTAAAAAATTAGTGAGTGAAAAACCGGCAACAACAAAGGTTTTATACGGTTCAATGTATGAAGATGTTTGGTATGTTGCGAAAGGAAACAGCTGGGTTGCACAATTCATGAAGGATGCAAAAGCAGATTATTTGTGGAGCAGTTTAAAAGGAACTGGAAGCGAAGGTTTGTCGTTTGAAAAAGTGCTGGACAAAGCAAAATCTGCAAATGTTTGGATAGTTTCCGGCTCTTTTAAAACTTTAGAAGAATTACAGAAAGCAAATCCGCATTATGGAGAGTTTGATGCTTTTAAGAATAAAACGGTTTATTCTTTAGAAAGCAAATTTGGAGCAACCGGTGGAACTATTTTTTATGAATTATCACCAAGCCGTCCCGATTTGGTTTTAAAAGATTATATCAAAATTTTCCATCCTGATTTATTAGAAGGTTACGAATTTACTTTTGCATCAAAACTGAATTAAATTGGCAAACAAAAAACGAAATACCATTTTATTTGTCGTTTTGTCTTTGGGACTTTTACTGATGTTTTTTGCGAGTATCAGTTTAGGATCTGTTACAATTCCGTTAAAAGATGTTTTTACAAGTTTGACAGGCGGACAGGCATCAAAATCAACTTGGGAATATATTATCATCAATTATCGTTTACCAAAAGCTATTACAGCAGTTTTGGTAGGAACCGGACTTTCGATTAGCGGACTTTTGATGCAGACTTTATTTCGAAATCCTTTAGCGGGACCTTATGTTTTAGGACTTAGTTCGGGAGCAAGTTTGGGTGTTGCTTTTGTGATTTTAGGAGCAGGATTTTTGCCATTATTTCTTAGAGCTATTGCGTTGTCATCTTACGGAATTGTCATCGCTTCAACATTTGGTAGTACATTGGTTTTATTACTTGTTTTATTGGTTTCTCAGCGATTGCGAGACACAATGGCAATTTTGATTGTAGGTTTAATGTTCGGAAGTTTTACAACCGCAATTGTTAGTGTTCTAACCTATTTCAGTACAGCAGAACAGCTTCAGAAATTCACTTTTTGGTCGATGGGAAGTCTTGGAAATCTTTCCTGGCCAACAATCGCAATTTTGACTGTTTGTGTTGGAATTGGTTTGCTTTTAAGTGCAAGTAGTATAAAACCTTTAAATGCATTGCTTTTGGGAGAAAACTATGCAAAAAGCATGGGATTGAACTTTAAAAGAGCAAGGTTGATTATCATATTTGCAACGAGTATTTTATCAGGAAGTATTACGGCTTTTGCAGGGCCCATTGCTTTTATTGGACTTGCAGTGCCACATATCGCAAAACTGGTTTTTCAAACAAGTAATCATACAATATTGTTTTGGAGCACGTTGTTTTTTGGATCTATAATAATGCTGTTTTGTGATATCGTTTCACAAATGCCGGGATTTGATGTAACGTTGCCAATAAATGCCATAACTTCTATAATTGGGGCGCCGGTCGTGATTTGGCTTTTAGTCCGAAAAAGAAACATTTAGATTATAGATTAACGGATTAAAATCGAATTTTCGGAAGGAATAAAAACTTAGTTTCTTAGAATCTTAGCAACTCAGAATCTTTAAAAATGAAAAACATTCTATCAACTTCAAATTTAACTATTGGATACAAATCCAAGAGAGGAGTTACGACCATTGCTAAGCATCTAAATCTAAGTTTAGCTCCCGGAAAACTTATCACTTTGATTGGAGCAAATGGAATAGGGAAATCTACTTTACTCCGCACAATAACCGGAATTCAAAAACCATTGTCTGGAAATGTTTATTTGAATGAAAAGAATATTTCAGCATACAAACCTTTAGAATTAGCACAGAATCTAAGTTTAGTTTTAACCGAAAAACTGCCACCAAGTAATCTTTCAGTTTTTGAATTGGTTGCGTTGGGTCGTCAGCCATATACGAATTGGGTCGGAACTTTAACACCCGAAGATATTGTAAAAGTTAATGAAGCTTTAGCATTAACCCAAATAACACATTTAGCAACCAAAAAGCATTTCGAAATAAGCGACGGACAATTACAGAAAGTTTTAATTGCACGAGCGCTTGCGCAGGACACGCCTTTAATTATCTTGGATGAACCTACAACACATTTGGATTTGCTTCATAAAGTTTCCTTATTCAAATTATTGAAAAAACTGACTCAGGAAACTCAAAAGTGTATTTTATTTTCAACTCATGACATCGATTTGGCCATTCAGTTAAGTGATGAAATGATTATGATGACGCCGGAAAATATAGTACAAGATCAGCCTTGCAATTTAATCTCAAACGGAAGTTTCAGCAATTTGTTCAAAGACGAACATATTATTTTTGATGCTGAAAAAGGAAAGTTTATTGTGACTTAGAATTATTGTTCTCAAAACGTACACGATACACATGTAATAAATTTTCTAGTTCGCTCGGTTTTATATTGAAATACTCAATTTCAATTTCGGTATTATTAAAAGAGAGATAATTTTTTAAAACCTTATCATTGCGGATTTTATTCCATGGTATTATTTTTTGATTTTTTGCTTGAATTCCCGAGCTGTTGATTATGAGTTGAGGTTTTCGATCTATAATTTTTTTTAAATGATCATAAGTCAAAAAAAGTCCAAAGGCAACGACAATTATTTTTATCCAATTATTTTCAAAAAAATAATAAGCTATGAATAAAAATGAGAAGATATAAATAAGCATATTAACTATCGAAGTGCTTTTAGAATAAAAAATTTTGGTCTCTATTGGCACACTATTATCATCTATATAGGTATCATTTTGAAGGAATTTTTTTTCTAATGATTTTAGTTTCAGTTTTTGTTCTTGACTCTTAAATTCAGTTTTTTCAAACCAACTTCCACTTTCCCAAATTAATTTTTCTTCAATTGCTTTTCGTTTCAACTCGTGAACGTTTTGTACATTTTCGAATGCCCATATTTTCCATCTATTAACAAAGTAACTCCAGGCCAGCCATCCAAAAACAAATCCTAAAATTAAACTTAAGGGGATAATCCATTGTCCAATGAATTGATTATCTGTAAATAGAAGTCCTATTCCTATAAATCCAAGAATTATTAAAAGAGGTAAAAAGACAAGTCTTAATCTGCCTTTATTTAAAGCTTGTTCTACAGTTACAGTTTTGGTCATGTTGTTTTTGGAGTTAAAAAAGTCGATTAAACAGTTAAACAAATAAACGGCTAAACTTTTAAATTAATCTGTCTTTTCGCTTCCCCAACCACAAACGCCACAGAATTAGCAATATTAAAACTACGAATCAATTTCGACATCGGAATCGTTAAATGATTTTCAAATAAAGCTAAAACTTCTTTACTCAAACCAACACTTTCTTTTCCGAAAACCAACCAGTCACCATCTTGAAAATCAGTTTCTAAATATGATTTCTCAGCATGAGAACTCATTAAAAAGACACGTGATTTGTCCGGAATCTGCTGCATCCATTCTTCAACATTCTGATATTCGGTAACATCAAGATGCACCCAATAATCCAAACCTGAACGTTTTAGATTTTTATCATTTATTACAAATCCAAAAGGATGAATCAAGTGCAGACGACTTTCTGTGCCGACGCATAATCTTCCAATGTTTCCGGTATTATTTGGTATTTCTGGTTCTACAAGAACAACGTTTAGCATTATCGTTTATTTGTTAATTTGTTTAATCGTTTAGTCGGAAATCCGAGACTTCTAAAACTTCGCCAGCTTTTAAGTTTTGCAAATATACATTTCCAATCCGAACACGAACCAAGCGCAATGTTGGAAAACCAACTGCTGCTGTCATTTTTCGAACTTGACGAAATTTCCCTTCTCTTACTGTAATTGATAGCCAAGAAGTTGGGCCATGACGCTCATCCCGAATTTTTTTAGCTCGCGCACCAAAATCCGGAATTTCGGTAACAATAAATGCTTTACAAGGTTTTGTTTTGTATTTGCCACCATCAAGTCCAATTTTAACACCTTTTTGCAATTCTTCTATTGCTTCGGGAGTAATTAATCCATCAACTTGAACATAATACTCTTTGTCAACCTTTTTGCTTCGAACAAGTTCGCTCATGTTACCGTCGGTTGTCAATAAAAGCAGGCCTTCAGAATCTTCGTCCAGTCTCCCAATTGCCATTGTTCCTTCAGGAAAATCATGCAATTCGCCTAAAAGCTTTTTCTTTCTTTTTAATTCATAAATAAACTGACTCAGATAGCCGTAAGGTTTAAAAAGAATAAAGTGTCTGTGCATTTTTAATTTTTTGCAAAGATAGTTTCTTTGGTAAAATTAAAAGGGAAAGTTTTTACGCTTTCATTTTTTTTAGCCATTGGTACACAAACCATATTACAGTGAAGCCAAAAACGACAAGTAGGGCAGTATAATAATCTTTAAAAAAATCGTGAAAATAGCTTCCCACTAAAATATATGCTGAAGCCATGCATAATTTAATCAGAATAAATTCGGCATTTGACCAGCAAGTTTTGATTTTGAAGAAATTCATAATAGTGATTGTTAAGTTCTTGTAATTAAAGATAATGAATTTTGAAAAGATGGCAATTATAAAAGAAATGCATTGTTAAGCCATAAAACTTTCAGATTTAGAATTTGTAATATTATAAGTTAGAATTCAAAAAAAATAAAGTTATGGATACGAATAATTTAGGCTCAAAAAAAATAAATGGAGTTCAGAAAAATATAGATGATTCTAAAGGAAAAAATGTTTCGCATGATACGAAATACGATGAAAATAAATTGGAAAAAGAAATCGTAACCGACGAAACAGGGAAAAAGGAGACAGTTGATCGTGCACGCAATGTAAACGAAGAAATAAAAAAAGTATCGGATGATGCAAACTCAAATAATCCAAACGCAAACAGAGGTGTAGAAACAGAAGAAGAGGCAAACAAAACAGTCGAAAACAAAGACCGAAATTCTGATATAACACCTAATCGATATCCGAATTCAAATGCGGAAAGTCATAAAGATCGTGGAAATATGAAATTGGATGAAGATAAGTAAATAAGAAAAAAAAGATGAAAAAACATCATTTTATCATCAAATAACATATCATTAGCATGTCAAGTTAATGTTATGCTAAACTCCCAATTTGTGGCCAGTTAAACAAGGATATCTTCGTAAATTGTAGCTACAAATTTAAATATTAAGAATATGGCACTTTTAGAAAATAAAGTAGCTTTTGTATCAGGCGGTGGTTCCGGAATCGGACGCGCTGTTGCAGAAGCCTACGCTCGAGAAGGAGCAAAAGTTGTATTATCAGATATTAATGTTGAACACGGAGAAGAAACCGTAAAAAGTATAAAAGACAGCGGCGGCGAAGCTTTTTTTGTGAAAGGAGATTCGTCGAGCGCAAGCGATAACAAACATATGGTTGAGGTTGCGGTTTCAAAATACGGTCGCCTTGATATTGCTTGCAATAACGCCGGAATGGGCGGGCCTGCAAAACCAACTGGAGAATATGATCCGGAAGCTTGGGATCGTGTAATTGCACTTAATTTAAGCGGCGTTTTTTATGCGTGCCGCTATCAGTTGGAACAAATGGAGAAAAACGGCGGCGGAAGCATTGTCAATATTGCTTCGATTCATGGTCAGGTTGCCGCACCAAATAGTCCGGCTTATACTGCGTCTAAACATGGTGTTGTTGGATTAACCAAAAATATAGCAGCAGAATACGCTTTAAAAAATATTCGCTGTAATGCCGTTGGACCTGGTTATATTGAAACAGCTTTGTTGAAAGACAACATGACTCAGAATGTGATGGACGCCGTTGCGGCAAAAGCACCAATGAATCGCTTGGGAACTGCAGAAGAAGTTGCAGATCTTGTAGTGTTTTTAAGTTCTGAAAAATCTTCTTTTACAACCGGAAGTTATATTATCGCAGACGGCGGTTATACTGCTGTTTAGGTTTTATATATAAAAACAAAAAAGCGTCAGATGAAACTTTCATTTGACGCTTTTTTTGAATTATCTAATTAACTTCTTAAATTGTTCTAAATCTTTTTTTGGATTTATACTATAAAAATAATCCAATTGCCATTTTTGTGTTTTTTGCGCTTGTTTACTTGTGGTTTCATCCCAGGGCGGATAAACTCTCGTGGCTCTGATTCCTTCTTTCTTTTCCGTAGAGAAAATTCCTTTTTCGAGTAAAACAGCTTTTGGGAAAATAAATTGTCCGAGAAAATCTTCTTTTCGCACACTGATTATAACAAAATCAATTATATCTGAATCATGAAAAGGTTCAATTGTGCCTTTGGGTTTTCTTTTCCATAAGGTTACAAACTGGCCAGTTTTGGTTGGGGTAATTTTTGCCGATCGATATTTGACCTGTTTACCGTCAATTTTAAAATCAAAAGCATCATATTCTGCGCTCTCCGATTCTGATTGAAAATCAGTACAATCAAATTCGCAAGGTTCATAAACAAGTTCTTTTGCAAGAATTAAGTTTTTTGAAAGAGAGGTTTCCTTGTTTTCATTCTTTTTTGATGTCATCTACATTTTAAATTTCACTAAAATTATAGAAAAATAACCACCTTAAAAAGAAACATTCAGTCCAAAATTCAATCCCCATTGGAATTGGTTGAAGGATTGACTGTTAAGCGGATTTATATAATAATTGATTGCTGGTTCTACAAAAACATTAGTTTTTTTATAAACGCGATATTGTACAGTACTACTTAAAGTAGATCCGTACACGAAATCATTTGCATTCATATTTTCTCCTATCGAAGTACCATCAATTGCTACAGAATTTGAAATTAGTTTTCCAACAAAACCGCCCGTGTTTAAACTTATGTTGGCTTTGTTTTTTGAGAAAACCGCATACGAAACTTCTAAAGGCATTTCGATATAGCGTAAATTCTGATCTAAATTTCCAGTCTGTATATTTTCGCTTTTAAACGAATTTGTTGTAGTTCCTGATAAAAGTACATAATTGGCATTGACACCCAGTGATTGCTGCGGAACAGTAGGATTTTGAACCAAATAATCGCTCGTAGCATATAAACCGTCTCTTCGAACGTTCATGTACGAAACATTAGCTACACTTTGGCCCAATTCATTTATTTTGAAACCAGAACCTACAGCCCATTTTTTAGCAATCTTATATTTTGTTTTTACACCATATGCGCTTCCTTGTTTAGAGTCATTTACGTACCCAAGTGTTTTTTCGTTTTTATAATTTTCAGAGTTGGCAACGCCGGCAAAAACCTGAACGGCCCATTTATCTGTTTTTTCAGAAGTCTTTTCTTTCTTATCTTTTTTGCTTTCAGCAGTTGTTGCCAAAATTCCTTTTTCTAAATTTTGAAGTTCTGCAAGCTGTAATGAGTCTTGTTTGCTTAAAGCGGAGCTGTTGAATTTCGAATTGTTTTTCTGAGTGTTTTCTGCTAATGCTTTTTCCGATTTTGTTTCTTTTCCAGTTTCTTTCTTTAAATTGCTCTCAGCACTTTGTTTAGTGTCAGAAAGAATAGCTACAGAATTCGAATTATTTGTATCTGAATTTGGAGTTGTTTTTCCGAAAATTGAATTTGATGTTGTTCCGGCCAAAGCCGAATTAAAACCATTTGTTTTTCCAGATGAAAATGTTTTTTCTGCCAAGGCTTTATCAGCGTTTCTTTTTTCTGCGTCTGGATAGTAGTTTTTTGATGCCGTATTAAAAGAATTCGATGTATTAGGCATAAAAGATTTTTGCGCTACACTTTGATTGGCAGCGTTTTTTCCTGACTGTTTATTTTGATTTCGTGAAAATGAGTTAAACTGATTCTCTTTTTCTGAAACACTATTTTTTTGAGCTTCAGTTGTATTTTGTTCTCTGGTTTCATTTTCAGATTTTCCTGCTGAATTAGAATTGATTTCAGAATCAGAATCTGCAACTGCATTTCCTTTATTTGTATTTTTAAAGTTATCTAAAGCACCATTATTACTCTCATTTTCATTTTCTGAAGAACTATTTTTATTCTTCTTCACATTTTCATTTTTGTCCAGAACTACATTTTTACTTTCTGTCGAACTGCCATTTATTGTTTTAATTCCTGAATTAGAAGCTATATGAAAAACAGTTGGAAGCAGTAAGCCCAATAAAAGGCATGCCGCAGCCGACCACCAAAGAATTGCTCTTTTCTTCTTTTTAGGTTTGTCTAGTTTTTCTTCAATATTAGTCCACAATTCTGGGGGCGGAATACTTGAAAAGTTTTCCATTGATGAAAAAATATCTTCTATCTTTTCTTTTTTCATGCTATTTTAAAATTTTTTATGCTCAAAATTCTTTTTTGCAAAATTCCTTTTGCCCGATTTAAATTTGATTTTGATGTTCCTTCTGAAATCTTCAGTAATTCGGCGATTTCTTTATGTTTCATTTTTTCAAAAACATACAAGTTAAAAACTGTTCGGTATTGATCTGGTAAATCTCGAATGTATTCCAGCAGTTTTTCCTGTTCAATCGGAATAGTTTCCAGCTCTTCTTCTTCAATAAAATCGGTATCAGGATCAAACACATCCAAAAAGAAACTTTCTTTTTTCTTCTTGTTTAGCGTTTCAATTAGTTTGTTAATGAAAATACGCTTAAGCCATCCTTCAAAACTTCCTTCAAATTTATATTGGCTGATTTTTTGAAAAACAATTACAAATGCCTCCTGAAATACATCTTTGGCATCATCTTCATTTTTCATATACTTCAGGCATATACCATATAAAACAGGAGAGAACAACTGATAAATTTTCAGTTGCCCTTCCCGATTATTTTGCATGCATTGCCTTATGTATTTTTCTAAATCGTCTTTCAAAAAAGTGGTATTGTTTGGTTTTGCAAAAATAGTTTTTATAAACTTAAAAAACTATCTTTAGTAAGCAGCGTGGCTAGCTTTTTTGTTTATACTGACTTTTTTATGTTTTGATTATCAGTATTTTCTGTTTGTTTTGGTTTTCTGTTAAAAGAAAACTAACGCACTTTTCAGATGCGTTAGAATTTCTCTTTAAAGCATTATTTTAGGCTTGTAATTTTGTCAGTAATGGCTTTTTTGAATGCTTTTATTTCAGCGCTTTGATCGGCAGTATCATTTTTGTCAATATAAACTTTTGTAACAACGGCACCTTGACGCAATTGGAAATAAATTCCACCCTGATCTGCTGAATCCGGCGTACCATAGGTTTTTGTTTGTCCTTTTAGGTTTAAAATTTCTGTTGGAACAGTTTTTAGAAATGCTGTATAATCTCCTACTTTGTTTGTATTTGTGTAGCTGTATTGTTCAAATTCGTATTTCCCTGCCACAACATTTAAATATTTCAAAACACTTGAATCATTGATTTGAAAGAATTTTTGACAATCAGCGCCAGTACATTTGCTTGAATAAGTTCCTAATACAACATTATTTCCAGTCTCTAATGTTCTGTTGAAAATAATTGGTTTGGTTGTTTTAGGAATTATAATAAAATCCGACGGATAAGTTGGAGTTTGAGAAATTGCTTCGCCAGTCTGCGGGCCACTTTCGTAAAAATTAATTACAATCTCGCATTTATTCTCAATCATCGCAGTCATTTTTATTGTATATCCTGTTGTAGGTTTTGCTCCTGCGAAAACTCCAACCAGCATATTTTTCGAAAAATCGATATTTGGATCACTTGGAACAGTACAAGTGTTTTCGTGTTTTGTAAAATATAAATCCATTTTTTCCTGAGATGCTGCAAAAATCGCAACAGGATTCGTAGGTAAAGTTTTTACACTATAATTGCATAAAAGCGGAAATCCTGTAAAAGTAGCAGCAACATCGGTTCCGCAATCTGTACTTACTTCATCATTACTAAGCGAACATGCACTAAATCCAAAAGCTATAAATAAGCTCAACATTATTTTTTTCATTGGGTAATATTTTAATTAGGTTATATTTCATAGATGCACATCTTTTCAAATGGTTGCGTAAAAGTTTTTTTTTCTTTTATTTTTTTCGGTAATGTTTAATTAATTTTAGAATGAATACTAATTCGTGAAATTTTACTTTTAGAATTAAGTACTACGTATTATTGCGTACTTTTACTTAAAAAAAAACGTAGTTATGTTTGATCTTATTCCTGTTTTATTTGCCTTTGTTATTGCCCTTTTTCTCGGAATTTTTCTCGGAAAAATACTTTTTTCTTCAAAATTTGAATCTGTAAAAGTTGGTTTGGAAGAAAGACTAAATGCAACCACAAATCAGTTTAAGATTCAGAAAGAACAATTTGAGAACGAAAAAAATGGTTTTCAAAAACAGCTGCAATTAAGCAATGCGGAAAAGGAATATATAAGAACCGAGAAAGACAGTCTGGCCATTCAGCTTTCTAAAAAAGAAGTTGATTTCGAAAATTTATGGGAGCGTCACAAAGAACAGAAAAGCGAAATAAATGAGCTTCAGGAAAAATTTACCAAAGAGTTTGAAAATCTTGCCAATAAAATCCTCGAAGAAAAGTCGGCTAAATTTACCGAGCAAAACAGTGAAAACATGAAAAGTATTTTGATACCGCTTCAGGATAAAATTCAAGGATTTGAGCAAAAAGTAGAGCAGACGCATAAAGAAAGTATAGATTATCATGCAGCATTGCGCCAGCAGATTGTTGGTTTAAGCGAAATGAATGCACAAATGAGCAAAGAAACCCTCAACTTGACCAAAGCATTAAAAGGCGATAGTAAAATGCAGGGAAATTGGGGAGAACTGGTTTTAGAACGCGTTTTAGAAAAATCAGGTTTAGAAAAAGGACGTGAATACGAAGTGCAGCAAAGTTTTACTAATAATGAAGGAACGCGTGTTCTTCCGGATGTTGTAATCAATTTGCCTGACGGAAAAAAGATGATTGTAGATTCTAAAGTTTCTTTGGTTGCATATGAAAAATGGATTAATGAAGAATCGGAAATTTTAAAGATTGATTTTCTTAAAGAACATGTCAATTCAATAAAAAGACATGTAGAACAACTCGGAAACAAAAATTATCACGATTTATATCAAATTGAAAGCCCAGATTTTGTTTTGCTTTTTATTCCGATTGAGCCCGCTTTTGCCATTGCTTTAAACGAAGATTCGGCATTGTACAATAAAGCATTCGATAAAAATATTGTTATTGTAACGCCAAGTACGTTGTTAGCAACTTTACGCACAATTGACAGTATGTGGACAAACCAGAAACAACAGGAAAACGCTTTTGAAATCGCAAGACAAGCCGGAGCTTTATATGATAAATTTGAAGGTTTTGTTACTGATTTGGTTCGAATTGGGAATAAAATCAAAGATACCAAAACCGAGTACGAAAGCGCTATGAATAAACTGGTCGACGGAAAAGGAAACTTAATTTCAAGCGTCGAAAGATTAAAAAAAATGGGAGCAAAGGCAAAAAAGTCACTTCCTGAAAATATTATTGCAAGAGCTTCAAATGAAGATGAAAATCCACTTTTGAATTAAAACGCTAATTTATTTCACTTAGAGTAACATAGAAAATACCATAAAACCAAAAATATGACTACAGATTTCAAACACGTTTCTTCATCAAAGATTAGTATATCAGAATTAATGCTGCCATCACATACCAATTTTAGCGGTAAAATTCACGGAGGATACATTTTACAATTACTGGATCAAATTGCCTTTGCTTCGGCATCAAAATTTTGCGGAAATTATTGCGTAACGGCTTCTGTTGATACGGTTAACTTTTTGAAACCAATAGAAGTTGGAGAATTGGTAACGATGAAAGCTTCGGTAAATTATGTAGGAAGAAGTTCTATGGTAGTTGGTATTCGCGTTGAAGCAGAACATATCCAAACCGGTGTTATCAAACATTGCAATTCCTCTTATTTTACAATGGTGGCTAAGGATAAAGACGGCAAAAGTGTTCAGGTTCCGGGACTAATTTTATCGAATCTTGAAGAAGTACGACGATTCAGAAAAGCCATCAAACATATCGAAATTAAAAAGGAAATCGAGGAACACGAAAAAATTGCCAATGTTAATTCGATTGAAGATTTAGCGAGTTTAGACAAATATAATGTGCTTTTAGAAATCAGTTAGATTGTCTATCTTTAGAAATAACATTTAAATAAGTAGACAATGGTAAAGTTTGGATATACAATATTATATGTTGCAGAAGTAGAAAAAGCGATCGAATTTTATGAGAATGCATTTGGGTTTGCCCGAAAATTTATAACTCCTGATCAGGATTATGGAGAATTAAGCACAGGAGAAACTACCATTTCTTTTGCATCTAAAAAACTAGCAAGCCAAAATTTGAGCGAAGGTTTTCTTGAAAGCAGTCTGGAAGCAAAGCCTTTTGCCATTGAACTTGGTTTTATAACAGACGATGTTGGAGAATTGGTACAAAAAGCGACCTCGTTTGGTGCGGTTTTAGTTTCAGAACCAAAGAAAAAAGCTTGGGGACAGGTTGTTGCATACGTGCGCGATCCGGAAGGTTTTTTAATTGAGATTTGTACGCCGGTTCAGCAATAAATTATGGTGAAGTCCCTACGGGACAAAATGTTTTGTCATTATGGTTTTTTCTACCGTTATTTAATTCCTAGCGGAATATCTCGTAGAGATTGCATATCGGTAGCTACGGGACAAATTGTTTTATCATTATGTTTTTTTTCTACCGCTATTTAATTCCTAACGGAATATTTCGTAGAGATTGCATATCGGTAGCTACGGGAAAAATTGTTTTGTCATTATGTTTTTCTACCGCTATTTAATTCCTAGCGGAATATCTCGTAGAGATTATATATCGGTAGAAAAAAACAATAGAAACCCAATCTATTTTGTCCCGTAGGGACTTTACATTTTACGATTCGTATTTCGCAATTCCCAATTCGAAACCCACGTTTCAACCTCCAAAATATTCACAAATTTTTAGCAGTATTACAAGAACTTTTTACTGGGAAATTCCGTAACTTTAAGTATAGATTTATCTAGTTATGGAATATCTCACGGAGTACTGCCATTCTATTTTTTTAAGCTATTATCTTAAGTTCTGATTTTCTCTTCTTAAAATAAAAAAATCGAATGACATAATTGTTTAATTGATGACGATTATGAAAAGAACTACTTTATTAATTTTACTTTTTACTGCATTTTCTTTGCTTGCTCAGGATAAATTTAAAACCAGTACTGCGGTTGTAAATTTTCAAGCTTCTGTTCCTTTCTTTGAGGAGGTAAAAGCAGTAAATAAGCTCGGAACTCTTGTTCTTGAACCTGAATCCAGTACACTTATCTGTACTGTTGTCATTAAAGATTTTCGTTTTAAAATGGACTTAATGCAAGAACATTTTAATGACAATTATATTGAAAGTCATCGTTATCCAAAAGCTGTTTTTAAAGGTAAAATCGAAAAATTTGATTTAAAAAATATCGATGAAACCGAGAGAGAATATGACGTAAAGGGAAAACTTTACCTGCATGGAAAATCAAAAATCATTTCAGTAAAAGCTTTAATGAAAAGAGTTCCGGAAGGAATTCAGATTGTATCAACTTTTCCTATTTTGGTTGAAGATTTCGATATCGAAATTCCTTATGTAGTAGCAAATAAGATTTCTAAAACGGTTCAGACGGATTTGACCGGAATTATGAAGTGAAATATAAAAACTACAAATTCCGGAGATTCTTTCGATTTATACCGGATAGCAAACATTAAATTTTAAGAAGAACTGGAATTTGTTGTTTTTAGTTAAGACAATGTACAAGCGTTCGTTCCAAATCTGTAAACTGAAATTCGAAACCCTTTTTTTGAATTTTTTCAGATGAAACTCGCTGACCTTTTAAAACTGCTTCGCTCATTTCTCCCAAAGCAATTTTTAAAAGAAAAGCAGGAATTTTAGGAAGCCAGATCGTATAACCAAACAAATTAGCAAGCGTTTTAGAAAACCCGGCATTTGTGGTATTGTCTGTAATGCAGGCATTATATGAACCCGAAATTTCATCGTTAGTTATTGCTAGTAAATAAATACCGCATAAATCTTCGATATGGATCCAGGGTAAATATTGTTTTCCTGTTCCTAAAACTGCTCCAAAACCAGCTTTAAAACTAGGTGTCATTTTTTTTAGAAATCCTTCATCTTTACCTAGAACAATACCGGTTCTTACTTTAACGGTTCGAATGCCGAGGTTTTCTATCTTTGTAACTTCATTTTCCCAAATCTGACAAGTTTCTCCTAAAAAATCATTAGCCGGCGGAGTTTCTTCCGTACAAATTGTTGAGCGGGTAATCGCCCCATAAATTCCAACAGCGGATGCTGAAATAAAGGCTTCCAGTTTTTTATTGTTCTTTTCTAAGACTGAAAAAATTAAATCAATTGGTTTTGTACGGCTTTCTAAAATTGCTTTTTTTCGTCTTTTAGTCCATCTCTTTTCTACGATTCCTTCACCTGCGAGATGAATTATATAATCGGCTTTTAGAACCGCATTTTCATCAATATAATTTTGTTTGAGATTCCATTTATAATATTGAATTGATGGAGTATCTTTTTTGTCAGAACGGCTCAGAACAGACACGGAATATCCAGCTTCTATCAGAACATCTGTTAAATGTTTTCCAATGAATCCGCTTCCTCCCGTTAATAGAACATTTTGAGCCATAATAGTTTATAATATATTTAACAGTGCCTATTGTTTAAGGATTAGTAAAGGTACTTAAACAATGCTTACCTTTAAGGCGAATTCTAAATTTTAATAAAATGGCGACTAAAAAAAAGGTAATTACCAAAGATGATATCGTTTCAATATACATGAATGAAGTTTTAGAAAAAGGACAGAAACCAAAATCGGTTTTTCATTTTGCTAAGGAAAATGATTTTTCGGAAGCTGAATTTTATGCTTTTTTTGGAACATTAGAAGGTTTAGAAAAAGAAATATTTCGATTGTTTTTTGAAAACACGGTGAACTTGCTTCACAAAAACGAAGAATATCAGCAATATGATATGAAGAATAAAATGCTGAGTTTCTATTTTACTTTTTTCGAAATATTGACTGCCAACAGAAGTTATGTTTTACAATCACTTAAAGTAGACAAGAATCCACTTAAAAATTTAGTTCAGCTTACTTCTCTGCGAAACAGTTTTAAAGAATATGTTGCAGAAATTCTCACAGACGATTATAGATTGGAACAAGAAAAATTTCAAAAATTTCAGGAAAAAACAATTCAGGAATCATCTTGGCTGCAATTAATGCTGACGATTAAATTCTGGATGGATGATGAATCTGCTGCTTTTGAGAAAACAGATATTTTTATCGAAAAATCAGTAAATGCTTCTTTCGAATTAATGAATGTTGCGCCAATGAACCATTTAATAGATTTTGGTAAATTTCTATTTAAAGAAAAAATACATAGCAGATAATGAAAACAATTGATTATATCCCAACTTCAAAAATAGAAAGGGCAGGAAAACTGGTTCAGACCGGCGCCAAAATTGGAGTAAATTATGTGAAACATTATGCTGAAAAAATAGTTAATCCTGATTTATCAAGAGATAAACTAAACGAAAATAACGCCGAAGATATTTACGACGGACTAAAAAGTTTGAAAGGAAGCGCACTAAAAGTAGCTCAAATGCTGAGTATGGACAAGAATTTTCTGCCTCAGGCTTATGTTGAGAAGTTTTCTTTGTCACAGTTTTCAGTTCCGCCGCTTTCAGCTCCGTTGGTTTTAAAAACCTTTAAAAGCAATTTTGGCAAAACGCCTTATGAAATTTACGACGAATTCAATCCAAATTCGGTAAACGCTGCAAGTATTGGTCAAGTGCATTTGGCTAAGAAAAATGGCAAAAAGTTGGCGGTAAAAATTCAATATCCCGGCGTTGCAAATAGTATTTCGTCTGATTTGGCTTTGGTAAAACCAATTGCTATCAGAATGTTTAATTTACAAGGAAAAGATTCGGATAAATATTTTAAAGAGGTTGAAGACAAACTAATTGAGGAAACTAACTATTTGTTAGAATTAAAACAAAGTCAGGAAGTTGTTGATGCTTGCAATAAAATTGAGAATATTTCTTTCCCAAATTATTATCCGGAATTTTCATCCGAGAAAATCATTACAATGGATTGGATGACAGGAATTCATCTTTCTGAATTCACTGCTATAAACACGAATCAGGAAACGGGAGATAAGTTAGGGCAAGCACTTTGGGATTTTTACATGTACCAAATTCATGTTCTGCGAAAAGTTCACGCGGATCCGCATCCGGGAAATTTTTTGGTTGATGATCAAAACAAGTTAATTGCTTTAGATTTTGGTTGTATGAAACAAATTCCAGAAGAATTTTACACGCCTTATTTTGAGTTAATAAATAAAAATGTAATTACCGACGAAAAGCTTTTTAATGATAAATTATTCGAATTAGAAATTCTTCGTCCAGATGATACACCCGCAGAAATAGAATATTTCACCGAAATGTTTCATGATTTGCTGTCACTTTTTACAAGACCTTTCCAAAACGAAACTTTTGATTTTGCTGATGAAACTTTTTTCAATGCAATCGCACAATTAGGAAAGCGTTTTTCTGAAGACACAAATTTGAAAAAAATGAACGGAAATCGAGGTTCTAAGCACTTTATTTACATGAATCGTACTTTCTTTGGTTTGTATAATTTAATGTTTGATTTGAAGGCTAAGATTGTTGTTGAGAATTATTTGAAATACTAGTGGAGGAAATTCCAATATAAAAATTCCAAATTCCAATCTAACAGGATAGATCTTAGTCAAAGTTTAAAACTTTGACAAAGGTTTTTCTCGTTTAGTTTGTGATCCTTCGTTCAGGATGACAAGATTGTGTGTAATTGGAATTTGGAATTTTAAAATTTGGAATTTATTTAATTATGCCCGCCTTATAAGTCGCAATCGCACGATCTCTCGCAAAAGCATGATCAACCATAGGTTCACTATATCCAAAATCAAACTCAGGAATCCATTTGCGGATGTATTCTCCTTTTTCGTCAAATTTCTTTTGTTGGATTTCAGGGTTAAAAACTCGGAAGTAAGGCGCGGCGTCGCAACCTGTTCCTGCGGCCCATTGCCAGTTTCCTACGTTTGAAGCCAATTCAAAATCCAATAGTTTTTCGGCGAAATACGCTTCGCCCCATTGCCAATTGATTAGTAAATGTTTGCATAAAAAACTTGCTACAACCATACGCACGCGATTGTGCATATATCCAGTTTCGTTTAGCTGACGCATTCCTGCATCGACCATTGGATAACCTGTTGTTCCGGAACACCAGCGTTTGAAATCTTCTTCATTATTTCGCCATTGAATTCCGTCGTAAGCCGATTTAAAATTGTGATTGACGCAATTCGGAAAGCTGAAAAGGATCTGAATAAAGAATTCTCTCCAAATCAATTCGCTTAAAAAAGTCTGGTTTTTTCTATTTGCCCAATTTACTAATTTCCGAATACTTACCGATCCAAAACGCAAATGAGGCGAAAGGTAAGACGTACTGTCCAAAGCAGGGAAATCCCTCGTTTCTTTATAATTTGAAATCTTAGATAAATCGTGTGGTTGCACTTTTATGGCGCTTCTTTCAAAACCAATTTCTGATAATTCAGGAAATGGAAATTGATTTTTCGCAAAATTAGATTGAAATGGAGCCGAATCATATTCGGGTGCAGCTCCCGAAAAATGATATTTCTCGAGCCATTTATTTTTATAAGGTGTGTAAACTGTATAAGGAAGTCCGTCTGCTTTTGTAATTTCTTTTTCTTCGAAGATTACATGATCTTTGAAAGAGAAAGATTCGATGTTATTTTCTTTTAATAGAGAAGTTATTGAAGAATCTCTTTTGATTGCAAACGGTTCATAATCTTTATTGAAGAAAACATTTTGTATGTCAAATTCTGCAATTAGCGATTTCCAAACTTCTGTAGTTTTTCCTTTTTTGATTAAAATGGAAGAACCGAATTCGCTTAATTGGGAATTTATTTTCTGAAGTGAATCATAAATAAAAGTTACTCTGGCATCATTTTTTGGAAGATTATCTAAAATATCTTCATCAAAAATAAATAAGGGAATTACAGGAAAATCCGACTGCAAAGCGTGAAATAATCCAGTATTATCTTCTAAACGCAAATCGCGTCTGAACCAGAAGAAGGAAACTTTTTGTTTTGTCATTGTGTTGGTGATGTCTTGGCGAATATTTGTATTGTGTATTTATTTTGAACACATAGAAACATAGATTTTTATCTTTTGACTTATAAAGATTAAAAAAAAGAAACTAGTTTCTTAACACATAGTTCTCAAAGTTTGTCATCCTGAGCGAAGTCGAAGGACCGCGAGAAGTTTTACAAAGATTGCCAATTCTCTATTATTGTGCGCATACTATGTTTATTTATGCAAGTGAAACGCCTTTTCCAAGCTTTAAAAATCTATGTTTCTATGTGTTAAAAAAAGAATTAAAAGCTTTTTTGTTTTCCGTTAAGTTCTACGACTTGTGGCTCTTTATGTGAATTGAATAGTTCTTCGATTTTGTTGCGACGGAAATCGAAGATGGTTTTTAGTTTGTTTTTTACAATTATCGTGTTCAGGAATCGGCCTAAGATTCCGAGTGGAAGTGCGTAATGAACAATGTCTGTCATTTTTGTTTTGCCGTCTTTTGTGCGTTCAAAGAAATGTTTATGATGCCATAATTTATACGGTCCAAAACGCTGAATATCGATGAAATATTCGTTTTCCTTACAAGCTGTAATTTCGGTTACCCATGAAATTTTTATTCCTAATAGCGGCCTTAAAGTGTACGTTATAAGTTGCCCGTGATACATTCGTTTTTCATCAAAATCCTTGATTGTAAAACTCATGTTATCAAGCGTGATAGTTTGTAGATTTTTAGGACTTGAGAAAAAATTCCAGCATTCTTCAACACTTGAATTTACATATTGTACGGTTTCTATTTTGTATAATTTCATTTCGATTAAGTCAATTGTTACAAATGTTTCTTATAAAGTTACATTTTATAATATTTAAATGGTACAAACAACATTCCGAAACATTCTCCTTTTTCTTTGTTGAGGTGTTTATGGTGTATTTTATGCGCTTTTCGGAGTCCGATGAGGTATTTGTTTTTAGTGTTTTTGAACCATTTAAAACGCTGATGAATCAATACATCGTGAATTAAAAAATAGCAAACGCCGTAAAGTGTTATACCGCAAGCGATAAAAAACAAATAATTGAAACCGCCCTGAACACCAAAATAAAATAAAAGGATACTTGGAGTAGCAAAAATGACAAAGAAAATGTCGTTGCGCTCAAAAGTATGCTCATATTTTGGCTGATGATGATCTTCGTGAAAATACCACATAAAACCGTGCATTACGTACTTGTGCGTAAGCCAGGTAACACATTCCATGAACAGAAAAACGCCTAAAAAGATTAAAAAGGAAATCATTTTATAAATGTTGTTATTAAAATTATGACTTTATTTTGTTTGAGTTTAGCTTTAAGTTATAAAAGATTAACTCTAACGATTATTTTTTACTTGTTTTTGAAATTCTCTCAATCTTGTCATTTCGACGAAGGAGAAATCTTCGCAAGTAGCTCTGCAATCTAAAGTGACAATCTTTGTCGAGTTTCTCGCGAAGATTTCTCCTTCGTCGAAATGACAAACTGCTGGCTTAATCGTAACGACAAAGCTCAATGAAATCAAACTAATTTAAGCTTATACGTCACAAAAGACTGCGCCAAAAGCCCCGCTTTTGTATAATTAGAAACCCGAATTCTCGAATTTCCTATTTCTTGATACGGCGTGTTTTTTAACTTTTTAAGCAGTTTTTTATAATAAACATAAGCGGTATAAACGCCAAATTTAGCTTCCATTGGCAGTTTTACAATTCCTTGATATGCAATTCTAAAATCTTCTTCGATTTCTTTGATGATTTGCGCTTTTGCGTCTTCATTGAAATTTTTGAGATTGATTCCCGGAAAATAAGTTCGGTTTAAAATCAGATTATCGTCTCTCAAATCTCTAAGGAAATTTACCTTTTGAAAAGCCGATCCTAAACGCATGGCTTCGTGTTTTAGCTGTTCGTATTTGTGCTCTTTTCCGGCAACAAAAACTTTCAAACACATTAAACCAACAACATCGGCAGAACCATAAATATAATCTGCATATTCAGTTTGGGTATTGTAAGTTGATTTTATAAGGTCGAGTTTCATGCTTTTTAAAAACGCCTGAACCAAATCATCGGTAATATTATATTCTTTAACCGTATGTTGGAAAGAATTCAAAATTGGATTAAGGCTAATGCCCAATTGCATGGCTTTGTAATACTCTTTTTCGAAATCATCTATTAAATATTCTTTTTCATAATCGTGAAATGAATCTACGATTTCGTCAGCAAAACGAACGAATCCGTAAATGCTGTAAATCGCATCGCGAATACTTGGCGACAGCATTTTTACTGCCAATGAAAATGAGGAACTATAATTTTGCGTAATCAATTTACTGCATTTGAAAGAAACGGCGTCGAATAGTGATTTCATTTTTTAAGATCTTAGAGATTTTTGAATTAACTCAGCAACCAATTTTCCCGAAATTAAAGCAGGCGGAACCCCTGGGCCAGGAACAGTTAATTGTCCTGTGAAATATAAGTTACGTACTTTTTTGCTTTTTAGTTTTGGCCTTAAAAAAGCAGTTTGCAATAGCGTATTTGCCATTCCGTAGGCGTTGCCTTTGTACGCGTTGTAATCTGTTACAAAATCATTTTTGCAGAATGACTTCTTAAATATAATGTTATTTTTAATTTTTTGTTCTGTAAGTTTTTCGAAACGTGAGATGATCTTTTCGAAATATTCTTCTCGAATTTCTTCGTTATCTTCTATTCCCGGCGCCAGCGGAATTAAGAAAAACCCTGATTCCATTCCTTCGGGCGCAGCGCTGGAATCTGTTTTAGATGGGAAATTGGCATAAAATAGTGGAGATTCCGGCCATTTTGGATTGTCATAAATCGCTTCGGCATGTTTATCAAAATCAACATCAAAAAATAATGCGTGATGCGAAATGTTTTCTATTTTTTTATTGAAGCCAATGAAAAATAAGAGCGAAGACGGAGAGAAAATTCGACTTTCCCAATATTTATCAGAATACGCACGATGCTCTTTTTCAAGCAAAGATTCGGTATGCTGATAGTCCGCACCGCTTAAAATTAGATCTGCTTTTATGATTTCTCCGTTGATTTTAACTCCGGTTGCAGTTTTGTTTTCAACTATGATTTTTTCAATTGGCAAATTGGTTTTAATGGTAACGCCAAGTTCCAACGCTAATTTTTCGATACCACGAATAACATCAAACATTCCAGTTTTGGGATGCCAAGTTCCGAGACCGAAATCGGCATAATTCATGAAATTGTAAAAAGAAGGCGTTTTGCTGGGTTTTGCTCCCAAAAATAAAACAGGAAATTCTAAGATTTGAATTAATCTTTGGTTTTTAAATTTCTTTCGAATATCCTGACTTACGTTGCTCAAAAACTGATTCAGTTTTAAAGCCGTTTTTGGTGTAATTAATTCTAAAGGTGAAACTCCTGGACGATAAACTAAATCTTTAATCGCAATATCATAATTGCTTTTTGCCTGATCGATGAAGTTTTGAAGTTTATTAGCACTTCCTTTTTCGATTTCTTCAAAAGCTGTTTTTATTTCTTCCAAATTGTCACAAATGCTGATAAAATCATTTGTCCCAAAATAAACACGATATGCAGGATTGAGTTTTATAAGCTCATAATAATCTGAAGTTTGTTTGCCAAAATCCTGAAAAAAGCGATCAAAAACATCTGGCATCCAGTACCAACTTGGTCCCATGTCAAAGGTGAAACCATCTTTTTTAAACTGTCGGGCACGTCCTCCAATCGTCGGATTTTTTTCGAAAATTATAACCTCGTGTCCTTGTTTAGCTAAGTAACACGAAGCGGCTAAAGAGGAGAAGCCAGATCCTATTATGAGAATTGTTTTTGTCATTTGTTTAACAAATATACAAAAACTTTAAACAAAAAAAATTAGATTTGCTCTATTGTTTCGTCCATTGATTCGAAAATGCGGATTCTTTCAGGAAGTACAGACTGATCGATATGCTCAACCATATTACCCATCAGCCAGATTTCGTTATTGTTTAAAAGCAATTTCTGTCCCATCGATTTAACATACTGATTGATAACCATTCTGTCTGGTTGTACTGTCATAAAAGAAACAAAAGTTATATTTTCAAAATGACGAGTCAGGTCTTGCAAATTTTCGATTGGCATGCTTTCGCCTAAGTATATTGTTTTGTAACCATGTGATAAAATCTCATATTGAAGATAAAGTAGGCCAATTTGATGAATTTCATTTAATGGTAAAGAAAGAACAAAAATACGATCGGTTCTGGTTGGTTTTAATATTTGAAGACTTTCTGTGTAAATTAGAATTTTTTGCTTAATCAAGTGGCTCATGAAATGTTCGTTTGCCGGAGTTATGGTTTCGGATTGCCATAATAAACCAAGTTCTTTCAGCAAAGGAAGAAAGTTGTCTTTAAAAACTTCTTTGAAGTTCTTCTCAGAAATAAGCCAGTCGAAAGTGTTGAAAAATAATTCCTGATCAAAATTCATCATCGCCATCTTGAATGACGTGATTGCATAATTTTGGGAATTTTTCTTTGAAGTAATTTCACGAACCAATTGCGGAATTCGGTCTTCCGGATAAGTTGCTATTTTAGAAATTTTATAGCCATATTCATGTAATAATGTAATATTTAAAAGCTTTTGCAAATTTTGCAAATTGTAAAGCCTAATATTTGTATCAGTTCGCATGGGTTCAAGAATATTGTATCTTTTTTCCCAGATTCTAATTGTATGTGCTTTTATTCCAGATAAGTTCTCGAGATCTTTGATGCTGAAAACAGTTTTAATATTGTTTATCATTTTTCATAAATTGGCAAACAAAAATAGAATAAAATCTGAGATATTATGCATACCTAGTAGTAAAATAGTCAATATTTGGAAGATTATAGTATTAAAATGTGTTATTATAGTATAAAAATGGTTTAAGTTCTCAGAAAAAGGAATTTTTTGTCTGTTGTAATGTTTGGCGCTTAAATCTTCAGATAACCTCGAAATCCTCTTGCTGCATAATAAGATTCTGCGCCATTATGGTAAAGGAAAACTCTTCCATAACGGTAATCGCAAAATACGGCGCCGCCCAGTTTTCGAACATCAGCAGGCGTTGCGATCCAACTCGAAGTTTTGGTGTCAAAATTTCCAAGTTGCTGCAATTGTCGATATTGTTCTTCAGAAAGAAGTTCTATTCCCATTTCTTCGGCCATATCGACTGCGCTGTTTTTAGGTTTGTGCTCTTTTCTTGAATCTAATGCTTTTCTGTCATAACAAAGACTTCTGCGGGCTTTCGGGCTTTCGGCCACGCAATCGACAAATAGATATTCATCTGTACTTTTATCATAAGCTATTATATCAGGCTCGCCTTCGGTTTTTTCCATTTGAAGCAACGACCAAAGTTTTTCCGGATTAGCATTGAGTTTAGCTTCGACTTTTGACCAATCAATATTTTGATGACGCTTTGTGTTTTTTTCAAAACGTGCTTTCAAAATGCTGATTAATTGAGCTTGTTCTTCTTTCGAAATTGTATTTTTCATTTTGTTGTTTTTTGAATTTATTCTTGGCGACGAACCATTTCGTTGATCCATATAGGTGCAAAAGGTGAGGTGCAGCCTTTTGAAGTTGGATAATCTCTGTAAATACCTAATTTTTCTCCAATTGCTAAAGCGCGTGCACGATATTCTGGAAATTTAATTCCAATTTGTGCTAAAGTATTGTTCATAGTCCATTGTACTTCTGATGCTGCAGTTGGCATTTCGTTTTCAATTCGGTCTAGTAAAGCTGGCAGATCTAAAACATCAGGATTTCGGGCAACACATCCGCTGGTAAGGCTCCATGCAGCGCGGCCCAACATTGGATCTTTTGATTTCATCCATTTCAAACGTAAAGTTTCGCGATCTGAATATTCTTTAATTATATAGGAATAAAACCAATCAGCAATATGAACGAACTTTTCTGAGGCGACCATTTTTTCAATTTGTTCGTTGGTAAGTTTTTTTGGATCGATAATTAAAATGGATAAAAATCGTGCATCGGCATTTTCTGTGTTCCAAAGTTCCAATGCTAATTCGTGATTGATTTTTATTTTTTTTGCCAATGTCCGAATATCGCCCATTTTAACACCAAACTGATTGTCACTGGCGCCTCGCTTTTTATTTTGAGCATGTACTTTTTCGTCGCCAAGTGCTTTAAGTTGTTCTAATATATCTTTTGCCTTCATTTTGATTTTAGTATTAATCGTTTAAACCTTTTCCGTCAAGAATATTTTGGATATGTTTTTCTACTCTCGCTTCGCGTGTTTTGGCTTGTTTTGGCTGTGAGAAGTTTAACAGATACGCTCTTTGTCTTCCCGGAGTCAAAGCTTCGAAAGCTTTTTTTAATTCGACACTTTCGTCTAATTTTTTTTGAAATTCTTCTGAAACCGGAAATTCTGATGTCTTTTTCAATTGGACTTTTAAACCTGCTTTTTCGATTTCAATAGCTTGGTAGATATACGTTTTCAAAACAGCTTTTAAATCAATAATTTCTTTAAGGTTTGTAAATCGTATATGACGCGCCGCCTGAACATTTTCAGATTGTTGAATCAGAATTCCGTCAGTATCTTTTAGTAAAGCGCCTTTGAAGAATAGAAAAGCGCAATATTCTTTAAAAGCATGAATTAAAACAACATTACTATCGTGATACATATAACAGGGATTTCCCCATTTTAATTCTTCTGTCAGTTGGCATTCTAAAGCAATAGTTCGCATTTGTTCCAGTTCTTCTTGCCATTTCGTAGCTTTATCAAAGAAAAAATCGACTTTTGGATTCATTTTATAATGAATTAAATTGTTACTGGTTTTCGTTCGATAGGTCTAAAATACCAGGAAATTATGGTTAGAATCAGCAATAAAGCTGGTCCAAAAAAATCTTTCGCACTGTCGTTTGCAGCAAAATGTGAAACGATTGCGCCTGACATCGCAAAGAAAAATCCTGCATAAGCCCATTCTTTCAATAATGGGAATTTGGGAATCAGAACCGCTGTTACACCCAATAATTTCCAAATGCCTAATAAAGTTAGCAAATAAATTGGATAACCCAAATGAGACATTCTATCCGTTTCATCCTTAGACTGAAGTAATTGTACAATGCTTGTTGCTGTCATTCCTAATGCCAGCCAGAGCGTAGCAACCCAATAAATAATTTTGTTTCTCTTTGTCATGATATTTTTATTTTAGTTTATTACAGATTTCTTCTAATCGGTTATGTGCCATGTTAAGGCCTTGTTTAAATGGTAATTGCAGCATTTGATCTCTAAGTTCGTTAGATTTATAGACGATCTGCATTGTAAGTTTGCTTCGATTATCATTTAGTGGTTTAAATTCTAAAAACTCTAATTGAACTGCAAAAGGCGAATTTTCCATTTCAAATGTTCTGGTGATTTTTTCATTTAGAACAAATTCATGAATAACGCCATTCATCTGGACAACTACATTTCCCTTAGCATCACTGGTTTCAAATTGATAACCGCCATGTTTTTTGCTTTCCAATTTTAAAACTTTTGTTCCCATCCATTGTTCTACAATTTGTGGTTCGATATAAGCTTTGAAAAGCAATTCAACAGGCAAGTCAAATTCGCGTGTAATTACGAGTTCTTGTTTGTCTTCTTCAGCATTTATTTTTGTTTTTAATTCCATTGCGGTTAGTTTTCGGGTTTATAGTTTTTCATAATGTCTTCGAGTTTGTTGAATCTCTCGTCCCACATTTGACGAAATGGCTCTATGAAATCTGCTATTTGTTTCATTTTTTTTGCATTTATGGTATAATAAACTTCTCGGCCGTTTTGTGTTTGCTGTAATAATTCGCATTCCGTCAGAATCTTTAAATGTTTCGAAACTGTCGGACGCGCAGTGTCAAAGTTTGAAGCAATCGCACCGGCGGTCATCGAATGCGAAGTCACCAAAAGTAATATAGCTCTTCTTGTTGGGTCGGCTATAGCCTGAAATACATCTCGTCTTAAATTCATTGTGAAGTCATTTGACTACAAATATATATGAAGTCATTTGACTACGCAAATTTTTGTCGACATTTTTTTTGTAATTAACTGAAAACGTGTTATTAATATGGTGTTCTGCGGTTGTGTTAGATCTTGAAATGCTAATGAAAAAGTTCGGAGATAATTTTTTTTGCCTTTGTAAAAGCGTTTTTACAATGTTTGTTATACTTTTAAATAAAAATCAAAAACTATGAATAAACTCTTATTTGGTATAATGATTATTTTCTGCTCAGAAGCAATTGGACAAAATGTAGTTTCAAATAAAATAGCCAATAATCCTATTTTTAAGGGTTGGTACGCAGATCCGGAGGGCGTTATTTTTGATAAAACGTATTGGGTTTATCCAACATTTTCGGCTCCATTTGAAGAGCAGGTTTTTCTGGATGCTTTTTCTTCTCCCGATTTGGTAAACTGGACAAAACATCCGAGAATTTTAGATACCACGGCTGTAAAATGGGCAAAAAGAGCAATCTGGGCGCCGTCGATTATTAAAAATAAGAACAAGTATTTTTTGTTTTTTGGTGCCAATGATGTTCATGAAAATGAAATTGGCGGAATTGGAGTTGCAGTGGCGTCAAAACCTGAAGGGCCATTTAAAGATTATTTAGGAAAACCGCTCGTGGGCGAAATTTATAATGGTGCACAACCAATTGATCAATTTGTTTTTAAGGATAAGGACGGGCAGCATTATTTGATTTACGGCGGATGGAGGCATTGCAATATTGCCAAATTAAAACCTGATTTTACGGGCTTTATTCCGTTTAAAGATAAAACCATTTTTAAGGAGATTACGCCAGATAATTATACCGAAGGACCTTTTATGTTTATCAGAAACAATAAATATTATTTTATGTGGTCTGAAGGCGATTGGGGCGGTCCGGATTATTGCGTGGCATATGCGATTGCCGATTCTGTAATGGGGCCATTTAAAAGAATTGGAAAAGTGCTGGAGCAAGATCCTAAAATTGCAAAAGGAGCGGGGCATCATTCGATTATAAAAGCTCCGGATTCCGATCAATATTATATTGTGTACCACAGAAGACCGCTTGATGAAACAAGTATACATTCGAGAGAAACTTGTATTGAAGAAATGTTTTTTGATGAGAACGGTTTTATTAAGCCGGTTGTGATTACAAACGAAGGTGTAAAAGCACACGTTATAAAATAAAAAGTAAACGCTAATAATAGATTATGAAAAAGTTTCTGGTATTATTTTTTCTGAACTTTTCAGTTGTGAGTTTTGCTCAGGTGGCAAAAGATTCTGAATTATTTTTGCAGCTGAAAAAGCACGATAGTATTTTTTTTGCAAAAAGTTTTAATGAGTGTGATCTCGTTTTTCTTGAAAAAGCCATTCATCCTGATTTGGTGTTTTATCACGATCAGGGTGGAGTTCAGAATAAAAAGACTTTTTTAGAAAATGTCAAAAAGAATATTTGTTCTGGCGGAGCTCAAAAGCCAATCAGAAAAGTGAAACCGGAAAGTTTGGAAGTTTATCCTCTTTATGATAATGGAAAGCTTTACGGAGTTGTTCAGAACGGAATTCATGATTTCTATATTAGAGAAGCAAATAAACCTGATGTTTTAACTGGTGAAGCAAAATTTACGCATGTTTATCTTTTAATCAATAACGATTGGATATTGAAAGAGGTCTTGAGTTTTGATCATAAAAGCTGATTTTGCTTTATTGGAATGAATAATTAAAAATTTCTAAACATGGAAAATAAAAAAGCCTTAGTATTTACTTTTTGGATTGTTGCAATCATTTTAGGTGTAGTATTGTTCAAGCAATTCGATTTTGAAAACCTGAAATTTGAGAAACCGGCGCTTGCAATTATTTATATAGCCGTTTTTATATTTGCTGTTTATTTTTTAGTAAAGAATTCCAAGAAAAACTAGAAATAGTAAAGATGACAGGAGTGCCATTTTTTGATTTGGCCAAAAACGAAAAAAGGTCAAGTAAATTAATACTTGACCTTTTTTGTGACCCGACTGGGGCTCGAACCCAGGACCCCATCATTAAAAGTGATGTGCTCTACCGACTGAGCTATCGAGTCATTGCTCTTCTGAATGAGGGTGCAAATATAAGTACTTTATTTAGGTTTTAAAGCCTTTTTTGAATGCTTTTTTGTAATAATTTGTAAAAGCTTATTTTACAGTAAAATAGGGTTTGTGTTTTTTATGGCTACAGTGGTAAAGTAAAAATATATTATGGATGTAATATGATTTGTTTATTAGAATCGGTGGGTAAACAGCGGGCAAAATAAAAAGCTGCAAACAACAAAACGCCTGTATTTGCAGGCCTTTTTACTTTTTTAAACTTATTTTGTGACCTTGAGGTACAGAATTCGAACCATTTATTAGAAGATTTAAAGGTTTTTAGTGATGTGTAATTTTGCTATTTGAATTTAATATCATTATTAGTTAAAGTCAAGTTCCCGTAATTTATCAAAGTAGCAAGAGCGACGAAATTCATATTAATTTTAGTACGAAAAGTATTTAATAAATAAAAGCCCGCTTGGTGGTTTATAAAATAAAAAACCTATTTTTGAAAACACATATAAACTGACATTTGTCAGGCATAATCCCGTAAACGATAAAAATAAGGCAATAATGAAAAAGACAATCTTAACAGCAGTACTACTTTTGACCTTATGTCAAATCGGATTTGCTCAAACAAATTATACAGAAAAATTAGATAATTACTTCAATGCACTTGAAGAAAGCGACAAGTTTATGGGAAGTGTAGCAATTTCAAAAAATGGTGAGATCATTTACACAAAATCAATTGGATTTGCGGACGTTGAAAAAAACGTTAAAGCAACCAAAAATTCAAAATACAGAATTGGTTCAATTTCTAAATCATTCACAGCTGTTTTAATTTTAAAAGCAACTGAAGAAAAAAAACTGGACTTAACCCAAACTATTTACAAATGGTTTCCAACAATAAAGAACGCAGATAAAATATCTATAAAACAGTTGCTTAGCCATAGAAGTGGGATACACAATTTCACAGATGACAATGAATATCTAACTTGGAATACACAGCCAAAAACAGAAAAAGAAATGCTTGAAATTATAGCAAAAGGAGGTAGCGATTTCGAACCAGACAGCAAGGCAGAGTATAGCAATTCAAACTTTGTGCTTTTGACTTACATTCTAGAAACAACTTTTTCAAAATCGTATTCTGATTTATTACAAAAATATATTGCAAAGCCTCTTGGTTTGACAAATACGTATGTTTTTGGAAAAATCAACACAAACAATAATGAATGCAAATCATACAACTTCACAGGAGCTTGGAAGGCAGTGACCGAAACCGACTTTACAATTCCATTAGGTGCAGGGGCAATAATTTCCACGCCAAGTGATTTGACAAAATTCGCAGACGCTTTGTTTGGAGGAAAGCTTTTAAAACCTGAAAGTCTTGAAATAATGAAATCTGTTAAAGATGGTTACGGAATTGGTCTGTTTCAAATGCCTTTCCATGACAAGATCGGCTATGGACACAGAGGCGGAATTGATGGCTTTAGTTCAGTTTATTCTCATTTCGCAGACGACAAAATTTCGTATGCTTTAATTACAAACGGAACAAAGTTAAGTATGGATGATATTTCTATTACTGTTTTAAGTGCAATTTACGGCAAACCTTACGATATACCTGTCTTCACAACATACAACTTGACTTCGGAAGATTTTGATAAGTATTTGGGTGTTTATGCTTCCAAAGAAATTCCATTTAAAATTACATTTACAAAAGATGGAAACGCTTTAATCGCACAAGGTACAGGACAGCCAGCATTCTCTCTTGAAGCAACGGAAAAAAACAAATTTAAGTTTGACCAAGCAGGAGCGAAATTTGAATTTAATCCGATAGACAAGACAATGATTTTATCTCAAGGCGGTGGACAAATTAAATTTACAAAAGAATAAAAACAGCACCCAACAGCTACTACGGATTTGGGCAATAGACTTAATGGAAAGATGGTTTTGTGTTTGGATGATTTGACAAATCCGAATAATGGGCTTAATTTAGTCTCAAACCCGCTACAGTATCATTACGTTAGAGAGTAGCTTTGAACATAAAAAGAGACGAATTTAAGGATGATATTAACTAGATTATTTGTGCAGAAAACAAAATTCTTGATGGGATTCGGACCAAAACTACTTGTAAACATTGAGACTTTGTAAAATTAAAGAAATCAATATGGATTTTCGAATTATAAAAAAAAGCCTGAGAATATATATTCTCAGGCTTTTAAATTTTATAGTGACCATGGAGGGATTTGAACCCTCACGCCCTTGCGAGCACCACCCCCTCAAGATGGCGAGTCTACCGTTTCTCCACATGGCCTAAAAAGAAAAAAGGTCGAGTAAAATAAATTACGCGACCTTTGTGACCCGACTGGGGCTCGAACCCAGGACCCCATCATTAAAAGTGATGTGCTCTACCGACTGAGCTATCGAGTCATTGCTTTCAAGAAACTTATTTTGTTAATCACAAATTTTGTGACCCGACTGGGGCTCGAACCCAGGACCCCATCATTAAAAGTGATGTGCTCTACCGACTGAGCTATCGAGTCATATTCGATTCTTGAATGCGGGTGCAAATATAAGGAGTTATTTTCGAAGTTTCCAAGCATTTTTATTATAAATTTGTCTTTTTTTACAAAAAAATCCCAATGTCTTAGTTTATAAGGTTTTATTAATATGAAAAAAATAGTGCTATTAGGTTATATGGGTTGCGGAAAGTCAACAATTGCCCAAAACTTGTCAAAAATTACAAATATTCCGTTTCTGGATTTAGATACTTGCATCGAAAAAAGAGCAAATTTATCTATAAATGAGATTTTTTCTAAACATGGAGAGGTCTATTTTCGAAAATTAGAACACGAAATGTTTGTTGAATTACTTCAATCTTCTGAAAATAATATTATTGGTTTAGGTGGAGGAACGCCATGTTATGCCAATAATCATTTGTTGCTTCAAAATGATGATATTGTTTCGGTATATCTAAAAGCTTCTATTGATACTTTATATAATAGATTAGTTTACAATAAAAGCAAACGCCCACTTATTGCAGAAATGAATGAAGAAGAAATGAAAGAGTTTATCGCAAAACACTTATTCGACAGAAGCTTTTATTACAACCACGCACAGCATAAAGTGTCAGTTGATGGAAGATCAGTCGAAGAAACAGTTGATGATATTTTGAAAATCTTAGCTTAAAAAAGCATAATTATCGCCGTTTTCGTCAAAAACAACCTGAACATGCTCTAATAAAGAAGTAGATAAAGAAATTCCTTTAAAGTCCGCTTTTACAGGATATTTTTTATGGTTTCGGTCAACAAGTACTGCTGTTTTGAATTTCTTTAGCGGAACGTCTAAGAAATGACGAACAGCATATATTAACGTAGTGCCTGAATTTAAAACATCATCGACTAAAACCAATCCTTTGTTTTGGTATTCTTCTTTGGTTAAAGAGGTCTGAATAGGTAACTGTGGATTTTGTTTGTCTACTTTAACTTCGCAGGTTGAAACTTTTAAAGTTGAAATATCGCTTAGCGCCGATGCAATTTTTTGTGCAAAAACTGAACCGTTAGAAGCGATTCCTGCAATCACGACTTCTTCTTCGTCAACAAATGTCTCGTATATTTGATAAGCAATACGTTTGATTTTGTGTTCGATTTCCTGGTTGTTTAAGATGATGTTTTTGCTCATGATTTTATTTTTTTGCTAAAATACGATTAGAATTTTAGATTTCAGATTTTAGATTTCAGATTTTTTAAAAGGAATTTTATATTTTTTTGAATTAGAATTTAATTTTCCTCTTCCTCATCAAAAATCTCATTTCCATAATCATCAATATCTCTTCTGTCTTTTTTAGTTGGTCTTCCTGTTCCGCTTTTTCTGTAATGTTCTTTAGATAGTTTTAATAGTTCCAAATGAGCATACGCTTCCGGCGGGGTTTCATTTTTGCGGTAAATGTCTACAAGTTTTGCCCCAACTCGGCTTTCAGGAATGTCGAGTACGGTTATTATTTGTGTGATTTGGTCTTTTCTAAAGGTGATTTTATCTGTAGGAAAAACTTCTTTAGAAGGTTTTGCAACCTGCCCGTTTACTGTAATATGGTTCTTTTTACAGGCCTCCGTAACCATGTTTCTGGTCTTGTAATAACGGACGCACCATAAGTATTTATCTATTCTCATAATTTTTCTAAAATCCAAGTTAAATTCTTTACAAAAATAAATCAATATTGTATCTTGCGCACCTAAAAAATTAACAATAATGAATAAATTTAAATATTTTATTTTATTACTAGCTGGTATTGCTATAGTTTCCTGTAATAAAGACCATGATGATCCGGTAACTGTGCCTTTGCGTGATTATGCAGAACAATATAAAGCGGATAATGATTCTATTGTTAAGTATTTAAAAACAAATTATATTGAAGATGTTTCTGCTAATTTTGATATCACAATAAAAAAGATTCCGGCAGGAGGAACTCAGGTTTCTATTTGGGATCAGAAAGTATATCCACTACAAACAAGAGAAGTTTATAATGATGATATTACATATACCGTTTATTATTTGACTTTAAGAAAAGGAACTGGTCTTGCGCCGACAAATACTGATAGAATTTTTGCTTCATATGTTGGATGGTATTTGGATGGGACTCAATTCGATAGTTCATATAATATTCCAGGGTATTGGGATTTGGATGGTACGGGTGCTAGAGGTGTTTTTGTTGACGGATGGAAGGAAATTTTTCCGCAGTTTAGAACAGGGACTTCTACTTCTAATGGTTCTACTGGTGAAATAACGTATGATAATTTTGGTGCAGGTGTGATGTTCTTGCCTTCTGGATTAGCATATTATGGCGGAAGTGATAATATTCCTGCTTATACTCCTTTAGTGTTTAGTTTTAAATTGATGGATCTAGCTCGTATGGATCATGATTTTGATGGTGTTTCGGATTTTGATGAAGATGTTAATCATGATGGCTATCTTTATAATTCTACGGACAAGATTAAATATCCTAATATGCCGGCAAAATTGATTGATGATACTGATGGAGATGGAACTCCTGATTTCCTTGATGTTGATGATGATGGTGATGGTTGGAGTACTTTGAAAGAAATTACAAAACCTGATGGAGCTCCAAATACTGGAATAAGCAAATACTATCCATATAATCCTATTATTGACAATCCAATTACTCCAAATATTGATGAAACTGAAACTTGGGGAATTCCTGCTGTAAATGCTGATGGAACGATTGATTACACTTCTCCGAACAGATTAAGAATTCATGTTGATAAAAATCATCACGTAATAAAATAGGTAATAATTTATTACTGTATTATGTAGAACCCACTTGAAGTATTCAAGTGGGTTTTTTTATGCAAAGATTAAAGAAATATTTGTAATTTAAGTTATGTTAAATTTAATTTTTAAAATTTAAATGTAAGTTAATTTTTAAATATTCGTAAGATTAATAATTAAAATTTTAAAATTATGAAAAAATTAATTGCATTATTTTTGGTTACGGCTTTGTTTTCTTGTAGTAGTGATGAGTTGGTTGAAAATGCCTCTGCAAAAGACCAGTTATCAGTTCTTGATGGAGATATGTTGTCTTTTAAAGATGAGGAATCCTTTGTTAAAGAGTACGATGAATTGGCTTCTCTAAACAAAAATGAGCTTAAAGATTGGGTTTCGGCTAAAAAAATGACCTCATTATTAAATACTTTACATGATGACACGGATATGGAAGAAGATGTTATTCCGGATTCAAGAATAATTTACTCAGATGCTTTAAAGTCTATCTTGAATGCTGACTCTAAAGTAAAAGTTAATGGCAAAGTTTTGTGGCTTAATGAGCGTAGTTTTTATTTGTTATCAGAAGTCGATAGTCATAAAAATACAAGGGAGCTTATTGATAATATAGGTGAATTGCAGGTGTATGGTAGTTTGTTGAATATTTCATCATCTGGTAAAAGTTCTACTAGTAGAACTGCTTTTCCAAATGAAAATGGGATTAAAACATTTGTTTCTGATGAAATAAACGTATCAGGAAGTAGATTGAGACATGTTTTGGATTTATATAACGAAACTATAGTTCTAAATGATATTGTTCAGTCAAGTAAAATGTATTTGAGAACAACGTTACAATATAGGTCGTGTTCTACTTTTAGATGTACATGGAAAGAAGCAATGAATGAACGTAGGTTATCAAGTTCATTGTCTTGCGCAAGTTGTGAGCAAGGAGTGGCTACTTTTTGGTATATTTACAATGTTTCTCCATATGTAATAACAGGAACTCAGACATTTTTAGTAGGAAACTGGTATATGGCCAATTATGTTGTGGCAAACCCGTATGTTAAATATCCGGCTTCTGGCCTAGTAACTTGTAGTATTGAGGGAGTGGTTCCTACACCTCAAATTTCTCTAAATGTATCATGGTATTAAAAAAAAATAGCAAACAAAAAACCTCGAAATGTGAATTTCGAGGTTTTTTTATAAAGTAAGAAAAGTAAAAATTATTTTCTTTTAATAACTCTTTCTACAGCTTCAACAATTGCTTGATTGTTTAGTTTGTATTTCTCCATTAATTGCTCTGGAGTTCCAGATTCACCAAAACTATCTTGTACTGCTACAAATTCTTGCGGAGTAGGATTGTTTAAAGCTAATACACCTGAAATGCTTTCTCCAAGACCACCAAGGTAGTTGTGCTCTTCTGCAGTAACGATACATCTTGTTTTAGCAACCGATTTAAGAATTGCTTCTTCATCAAGTGGTTTAATAGTGTGAATGTTGATTACTTCAGCAGAAATTCCTTTTTCTTCTAGCTTTTCAGCTGCAATAAGAGCTTCCCATACTAAATGTCCTGTTGCAACAATTGTTACATCCGTACCTTCGTTTAACATAATTGCTTTTCCAATTACGAATGGTTCGTCAGCAGGAGTAAAGTTTGCTACTACCGGACGTCCGAAACGTAAATAAGCTGGCCCATGATGATCAGCTAAAGCAATAGTTGCAGCTTTAGTTTGATTGTAATCGCAAGTATTGATTACAGTCATTCCTGGCAACATTTTCATTAAACCAATATCTTCTAAGATTTGGTGTGTTGCTCCGTCTTCTCCTAAAGTTAAACCAGCGTGAGAAGCACAGATTTTTACGTTTTTATCTGAATAAGCAACAGATTGACGAATTTGATCGTAAACTCTTCCTGTAGAGAAGTTAGCGAAAGTTCCTGTAAAAGGAATTTTTCCTCCAATTGTCAAACCAGCAGCAATTCCAATCATGTTCGCTTCAGCGATTCCGATTTGGAAAAAACGCTCTGGATGATTTTTTTTGAAATCATCAAATTTTAATGATCCAATTAAATCGGCACAAAGTGCAACAACATTTTCGTTTTTTTGACCTAGTTCAGTCATTCCCGCTCCAAAACCTGAACGAGTATCTTTACTTCCTGTATTTTCGTATTTTTTCATTTTTGTTCTTTTGAGATGCTAAGTTTCTAAGTGACTAAGTTTCTAAGTTGAAAACTGTGCACTGAGACTGAACACTTTTTTAATAATCGATTTGATCTGCAGAGTAGTTTTGAGCTAAAGCAGCCGCCAACTGATCGTTGTTTGGTGCTTTTCCGTGCCAAGCGTGTGTGTGCATCATAAAATCAACACCATTACCCATTTCCGTGTGTAATAATATACAAACCGGTTTTCCTTTTCCTGTTCTTGATTTAGCATCTGTTAATCCTGCGATAATTGCATCAATGTTATTTCCTTCAGCAATTTCTAAAACATCCCAGTCAAAAGCTTCGAATTTTGCACGAAGACTTCCCATTGCTAAAACTTCGTCAGTTGTTCCGTCGATTTGTTTTCCGTTAACGTCAACAGTTGCAATTAGGTTGTCTACTTTTTTAGCAGATGCGTACATGATAGCTTCCCAGTTTTGACCTTCCTGCAATTCACCATCTCCGTGTAAAGTGTAAACTAAATGCTTATCTCCGTTTAATTTTTTTGCCTGAGCTGCACCAAGTGCTACAGATAAACCTTGTCCTAATGATCCAGAAGCCATACGAACTCCAGGTAATCCTTCGTGAGTTGTTGGGTGTCCTTGTAAACGAGAATTTAATAATCTGAAAGTTGCAAGTTCTGAAATAGGGAAATAACCGCTACGTGCTAAAACGCTATAAAAGACAGGAGAAATATGACCATTTGAAAGGAAAAAGATGTCTTCTCCAATTCCGTCCATATCAAAACCTTCTTTGCGCTCCATAATATTTTGGTATAATGTTACCAAAAATTCAGTACAACCTAAAGAACCACCTGGGTGACCTGAGTTGACAGCATGTACCATTCGAAGAATATCTCTTCTAACTTGGATAGTTAAATCGCTTAATTGTTGTGTGTTAGGCTTCATTTTATATGTAAAAGTTAAACTGTTGCAAAAGTAATTGTTATTTTGCGGGGAGACAAATGATTTTCTGCTTTAGTTTGGTATAATTGTGAAATTTTTCCTGTTTTTGGTTAATCTTAAAAAAAGAGAGAAAACGCCTTTAATTTTTCAAACAATGTCTTGAATTGATTGTTGAAATTAGGATTTTAGAAAAGAAAAGAGGATTGGATTGTAGTAAAAAAAATGCCACAGATTAAACAATTAGGTTAGATTTAAAAAATCTTTGATAATCTGTTTAATCTGTGGCAGAAAAAAATGAGATCGTTTAATTTGTGTCGCTCTCGCTGTAGAAATTATTTTCTTCGTCTTCTGAACCAATTTCTTCCTGTTCGTCATCTAGTTCAGAACCCGGAACATCAAGATCATCTCCTAGCTTGTCGCTGTTTTGTTTCCATTCGTGATTGTCTTGATTAATGATTCTTTCGCCGGAAATGTTTTCCGGATCAATATCATCAAGTTTGTCTTCCTGATTGTAGATATCTTCACTTGCCGGATAATCTAAATTTTCCAGATTTCTTTCAATTTGATCCTCATTTGCAGTATTTTTATCTTCTGAGCTTATCATAACTTCTAAATTTAAAATGTTTTATAAAGTTATGAAATCTATGGTTTTAGTTTTTATATTTTTAAAATCAAGATATTATAGTATTCACATTAAAAAGAAATTGGCACATTCTCTAATTGACAAATTATATAATTGTAGAAATTTGTTTCCATGTAATTAACTGAATGTTGTTTTCTTTCAGTTTTGCGGCGCATTCTTTACTTGTAAAGAAATCAAAGTCAATTTGGCGCCAAGCCGAACCAAAGTTTGGATGATTTACAGTGATTCCCTGCATTTCAAAATCATCGAAAGCGGGATGAAGCAAGAAAACATTAAATCCCGGAATTACATTGTCTAAAGCTTTTTCGTATGATTTTCTGAGTTCGCCTTTTTCGAAATCGCTGTAATAGCCAATTAAAAGAGTATCAGCTAAAATTGTATTTTCAAAATTATATTTTTCATCAGATAAACTGATCGATTCAACAAAACCTTTATTTATAAAAACAGGCAAATTAAATGTTTTTCCGAGTTCTTTGTAAATTTCTAAAATTTCAGGAGTTACGCCAACGCTGCACATATGTGAGTCGAGATGTGTGGGCTGAATGCCAAATTGCAAAGCTCTTTCAATTTGTGCGGTAAGCTCTTTTTTTATTTCAGAAAGCTTTGCATTGTTTTTGAAATCTTGTCTGGTTTTATAGAAATAACCGTTTTGATCCACTAAACTCGAAACTTCCGAAACGGGCAAAACAGGTCCGAACTTGTAATTTTCCCATTCGCAAGTCAGTGTTAAATGAATCCCGCAATCGTAATTTGGGTTTTCTTTTGCAAATGTTGCCATTTCGTAAAACCAAGGGCAAGGCACCATTATACTATAGGAATTTACAGATCCGTTTTGGATTGCTTTAATAGTAGCTTGGTTTTCTGAATGTGATAATCCGGCATCATCAGCATGAATGATTAATAGTTTGGCGTTTTCAGGATATCCGAGTTTTTGAGCTAGGTTCATTTAATGGATTTTATTCAAATTTAAAAATTTCTAAGGTTTCGGTTTTATATTGTTTTTGAATTAACTCAATTTTATAATTCACAAATTATCTAATTAATTAAATTTCCCTGAAATTAGCTTATCTTTGCCGACTGAAAAAAGAAACAAATGAAGTTCGATTTATTACAAAAAGATCCGCAGTCTAAAGCAAGAGCGGGAAGTATAACTACTGATCACGGCGTAATCGAAACGCCTATTTTTATGCCTGTTGGAACAGTGGCTTCTGTAAAAGGAGTACATCAGCGTGAATTGAAAGACGATATTAATCCGGATATCATTCTTGGAAATACCTACCATTTATATCTGCGTCCGCAAACTGAAATTCTTGAAAAAGCTGGAGGGCTGCATAAATTCATGAACTGGGATCGTAATATTTTGACAGATTCTGGTGGATATCAAGTATATTCTCTTTCTTCAAACAGAAAGATTAAAGAAGAAGGAGTGAAGTTTAAATCGCATATTGACGGTTCTTACCACTTTTTTACGCCAGAAAATGTAATGGAAATTCAGCGTACGATTGGGGCTGATATTATTATGGCTTTTGATGAGTGTACGCCTTATCCTTGCGATTACAGATATGCACAACGTTCCATGCACATGACGCACCGTTGGTTAGATCGTTGTATCAATCATTTGGAAAAAGTGCCTTATAAATACGGTTACGAACAAACATTTTTCCCGATTGTTCAGGGAAGTACTTATAAAGATTTACGTCGTCAATCGGCGGAATATATTGCAAATGCTGGTCAGCAAGGAAATGCAATTGGCGGACTTTCGGTTGGTGAACCTGCTGAGGAGATGTACGCTATGACAGAAGTAGTTTGTGAAATTCTTCCTGAAGATAAACCTCGTTATTTAATGGGTGTTGGAACTCCAATAAATATTCTGGAAAATATTGCATTAGGAATTGATATGTTCGACTGTGTTATGCCAACGCGTAATGCAAGAAACGGAATGTTGTTTACAGCAAACGGAACTATCAACATTAAAAACAAAAAGTGGGAAGCTGATTTTTCTCCAATTGATGAAATGGGACACACTTTTGTGGATACGGAGTATACAAAAGCATATTTACGTCACTTATTTGCTGCTAACGAATATTTAGGAAAACAAATTGCAACGATTCATAATCTTGGTTTTTATATGTGGTTGGTTCGTGAAGCGAGAAAACATATCTTAGCCGGAGATTTTAGACCATGGAAAGAAATGATGGTTAAAAATATGAGTCAAAGACTTTAAAATATGTTGATTTGTTTAATCGTTTATTCGGTTAAACGATTAAACAGATAAACGATTAAACCTTACTATGTTAACAATAATAGATAAGTATATTTTAAAAAGATATTTAGCCACTTTTTCGGTGATGATCTTGTTATTTATTCCGATTGGGATTGTAATTGACGTTTCTGAAAAGGTGAATAAAATGTTGGAGAACAAGATTCCGTTTATGGATATTGCGCTTTATTACTACAACTTTACTATTTATTTTGCGAATTCCCTTTTTCCGATATTCTTGTTTTTGTCGGTAATCTGGTTTACTTCTAAGCTGGCAAATAATACAGAGATTATTGCAATTTTAAGTTCCGGAATTTCATTTACCCGTTTTTTAAGGCCTTATATTATTGGAGCTTCTATCGTTTCGGTTTTTGTGCTTTTAATGGGATTTTTTATTGTTCCGGCTGCCAGTGAAGGTTTTAATAATTTCAGATATACTTATTTAAAAGGAAACGGAAAAGAGTTGATGCGAGGTGAAAATACAAACGTATATCGCCAGATTAATGATCATGATTTTATTTTTGTAAATAGCTTTAACGAAGAGTCAAAAACGGCTTTTAATTTTACGTTGGAACACTTCGATAAAGAAAAAATGACCTATAAAATTACGGCTAGTCGAATTAAATGGGATCCAAAAAAGAAAACCTACATTCTTTACGATTATACTAAAAGAACTGTTGGTGAATTGAACGATGTGATCGAAAAAAATCCTGAAAAAGAGGTTAAATTTAAGTTTGAACTGGCTGATTTAACTCCGGTAGTTTATATCGCCGAAACACTTTCTCTTGGTAAACTGATTGATTTTATTGAAAAAGAACGAAAAAGAGGTTCAGGAAATATTAATACATATTTAGTTGTACTTTATAAGAAATATAGCGTTCCGGTTTCTGCGTTTATTTTAACCATTATTGCCGTTGCGGTTTCGTCTATGAAACGTCGTGGAGGAATGGGAACCAATTTGGCTATCGGAATTGCAATTGCCTTTTCATTTGTGTTTTTTGATAAAATATTTGGAACCCTTGCCGAAAAATCTACATTCTCACCTTTATTAGCTGTCTGGTTCCCGAATATTGTTTTCGGAATTTTAGCAGTTTACTTACTACGTAATGCGAAACGATAATTTAAAAAGTTATTTAAATCTTCATTTAATTGTTTTTATCTGGGGTTTTACAGCCATTTTGGGCGCTCTTATCACAATTGATGCTGATAATTTAGTTTGGTTTAGAATGCTTCTTGCAATGATTTTTTTAGGAGCATTTATTATTTATAAAAAACAATCTTTTCAAGTTCCAATAAAAGAGCTTTTCAAACTGATTTTTGTTGGTTTGCTGATTGCCTTGCATTGGATTTTCTTTTTTAAAGCAATACATGTTTCCAATGTCTCGATTACGCTTTCGATATTTTCGTTGGGCGCTTTTTTTGCTTCTTTGCTTGAGCCGCTTTTCTTCGGAAGAAAAATATTATTTTATGAGGTTTTCTTCGGATTAGTTATTATCGCTGGGCTTGCACTTATATTGCAAGTCGAAATTAAATATCTTACAGGGGTTTATTATGCGTTGGCTGCGATAATTCTTGGGGTTGTATTTACCTTGCTAAACGGAAAATTAATTGCAGATCATGAACCTTCTGTTATTACATTTTATGAATTTGGCGCCGGAGTTTTCTTTATCACCATTTATTTTTTATTTCAAGGAAAATTTACTGCCGATTTTTTTACACTGTCATTAAATAACTGGATTTTATTGCTTGTTCTGGCTTCAATTTGTACCGCTTATGCTTTTACTGCATCTGTAAAAGTAATGCAGCGTTTAACTCCTTATACAGTAATGTTAACGACTAATTTAGAGCCGGTTTACGGAATTATGCTGGCTTATTTTATTTTGGGCGGAAAAGAAAAAATGAGCACCGAATTTTATATCGGAGCAGTTATAATCATCATTACAGTTATTTTAAATGGTGTTTTTAAACATTATAAAAACAAGAAAGAAGTGTAATAATTTACGTATCTTTTAAATCACAATTTGATACTTTACTAACAATTAACTATGCCAATGATATAATATTTTTATATTTGCGGTTCGATTTAAAAACAAAATTCAAAAATCCATGGAATATTTAGATTTTGAGCTTCCAATCAAAGAACTTGAAGAACAGTTGCAAAAGTGTGTTGTAATTGGAAAAGAATCTGAGGTTGATGTTACAGCAACTTGCAAGGAGATCAACAAAAAATTAGAGCAAACTAAGAAAGATATATATAAAAACCTTACTGCTTGGCAGCGTGTACAATTGTCAAGACACCCAAACAGACCTTATACTTTAGATTATATCAGAGCAATTTGCGGTGATACTTTTTTAGAGCTTCATGGAGACAGAGGATTTAAAGATGATAAAGCAATGGTTGGTGGACTTGGAAAAATAAACGGTCAGTCGTTTATGATTATTGGTCAGCAAAAAGGTTTTAATACAAAAACACGTCAGTACCGTAATTTTGGTATGGCTAATCCTGAAGGATATCGTAAAGCTTTGCGTTTGATGAAAATGGCAGAGAAATTTGGAGTTCCTGTTGTGACTTTGGTTGATACTCCAGGTGCTTATCCAGGACTTGAAGCCGAAGAAAGAGGACAAGGTGAAGCTATTGCAAGAAATATTTTCGAAATGGTTCGTCTGCAAGTGCCAATTATTACTGTTATTATTGGTGAAGGTGCTTCTGGTGGAGCTTTAGGAATTGGTGTTGGAGATAAAGTTTATATGTTAGAGAATACTTGGTATTCTGTAATTTCTCCAGAATCTTGCTCTTCAATTTTATGGAAAAGCTGGGAGTACAAAGAACGTGCTGCAGAGGCATTAAAATTGACTTCATCAGACATGAAAAAACAAAAATTAGTTGATGATGTAATTCCGGAACCACTTGGCGGCGCTCACTATGACCGTGAAACTACTTTTAAGACAGTAGCGGAATATATTACCAAAGGATATAACGAATTGAAAGACTTATCAACAGCCGACTTAATTGCCCAAAGAATGGACAAATACAGTAACATGGGCGAGTATAAAGAGTAAATTCTTACAGATTAATTAAAAATCCGAAGCCTTACAGTTTCGGATTTTTTTTTGGTTATGAACAAAAAAAGCACTTTTATAAACAATTAATAGTTATAACTCGATAACAATTTTTTTTTAAATTTTGTTACTTTCGCTATATGGAAAATTTCAAAAATGTAAACCCTATTAAGGTAGATAAAACCACTATTATTAATCTGGAAAAAGGTAAACTTCCTCCACAAGTTATTGAAATGGAGGAGGCTGTGCTGGGAGCGATGATGATTGATAAAAAAGGGGTAGATGATGTAATTGATATTTTGCAGCCCGATGCTTTTTATAAAGATGCACACAAGCATATTTTTGAAGCAATTTTGCAGCTTTTTACAGAAACGCAGCCAATCGATTTGTTGACTGTTTCAAGTCAGTTGAAGAAAAACGGAAAACTGGAACTTGCAGGTGGAGATTTTTATCTGATTCAGCTTACACAAAAAATTGCGTCGTCTGCGCACATTGAGTTTCACTCGCGTATTATTCTGCAAAAATTTATTCAAAGAAGTTTAATTCGAATCTCATCTGAGATTATTGAAGAATCTTACGATGAAACTACGGATGTATTTGAGTTATTAGATAAAGCCGAATCTAAATTATACGAAGTAACACAAGGGAACATTAAACGTAGTTCTGAAACTGCACAGAGTTTAGTTTTACAGGCTAAGAAAAAAATTGAAGAGATTTCTAAAAAAGAGGGTTTAAGTGGTGTTGAAACTGGTTTTCATAATTTAGATAAATTAACCTCTGGATGGCAACCGAGTGATTTAATTATTATTGCGGCCAGACCAGCGATGGGAAAGACGGCATTTGTACTTTCTATGGCTAGAAATATTGCTATTCAATACGGGCATGGAGTAGCTCTATTCTCTCTGGAGATGGCATCTGTTCAGTTAATTACTAGGCTTATTTCTTCTGAAACAGGATTGTCATCAGAAAAATTGCGTACAGGAAAGCTAGAGGCTCATGAATGGACAATGTTGAGTACTAAAGTTAAGGACTTAGAAAAGGCACCTTTATATATAGATGATACGCCATCACTTTCTATTTTCGATTTAAGAGCAAAATGCCGACGTTTGGCTTCACAACATGGTATTAAAATTATTATCATCGATTATTTGCAATTGATGACCGCTGGAGGAAATGGTAAAGGAGGAGGAAATCGTGAGCAGGAAATTTCGACCATTTCCCGAAACTTAAAAGCTTTGGCGAAAGAACTTAACGTTCCGGTTATTGCACTTTCTCAGTTATCGCGTGCTGTTGAAACTCGTGGATCAAGTAAAAGACCTTTACTATCAGATCTTCGTGAATCTGGAGCAATTGAGCAGGATGCCGATATCGTTTCGTTTTTATACCGACCTGAATATTACAAAATTGACGAATGGGATGATGAAGAGGCTTCACCAACAGCTGGTCAGGCCGAAATTATGATCGCAAAACACCGTAATGGTGGTATTGAGAATATTCGTTTGAAATTCTTAGGACACTTAGGGAAATTTGATAACCTCGATGAATTTTCGGGTAGTTATGATGATTTGCCATCAAAAATGAATCATGATGATAATCCGTTTATTACTAATAATCTACCATCGCCAAATGAAGCATTTGGAAGCAATCTGAATGATGATGACGATGATAGTGATGTACCGTTTTAATAAAATCAAAAGCCTTTCTAAAAAGGCTTTTTTTATGGGTAAATAATAATTTATTAATAAAATTCAGTAGTTTAGCAATACGATTTACATAAAAATCGGCTATTAATTAATAACCAAAAACAAATTTTATTATGAATGAAGAAACTTTTCCGGGACCTATCCAGATCCCGTTAGCCCAAGGACAAGAATGGGAAAAGAGATATGTTGATGATAACTCTGTTGAAGACAGTAAGAAAAAAGTTACCGCTTTTTTAATTCCTAGAGAAACACTAGAGAAAGTATTGGCACTAAAAACGGAGGCAGTTTGGGCTCATTTAGGTATTAATGACGACAAAGAGAGAACGCTGATTTTTAATGGTGCAGAATATGATCCGGCAACAGGTAAATATAAAAACGTTTATGGAAAATCTGACCAACAAAATAAATCTGTGGCTTCAGAGCAAGATGTAGTTTATGATGGTGCCCGCCCTAGTCCTCCTTTTTAATTCCTAAATACTATAAAAAATGACTGATTTCTTGATATATTCAAGTTATTTGATTTTATTAATTAATCTGATAGTTTACTCATATAGCTTTTTCCGCAAGGAAAAAGCTAATGTTTTTTTTGTTTCCTATTTGGCCTTTTCGTTTGTGTTGCAGATTTCAATGGAAATAATATATTTTTTACGCCTAAACAATTTGTTTCTCGTAAATATTTTTTTCATTGGGCAAATGATTTTGCTGGGGCTTTTTTACAATTCATTGTTTCATCTCAAGGCGCAAAAAACATTTGTAAAGGCTACATTAATTATAGCTTTATTGATTTTATCGGTTCAGTTCGTGATAGATTCAAGTCAGTTTTTAAAGTTTAATTTATTTGAAATCACTTTGACCTCATTGCTAATTGTTGTTTACGCGTTACTTCATTTTTATAATATGCTGACAGAGAATAAAGAATACTACTACATAAGCGTAGGATTAGTTTTTTATTTATTAGCGAGCACCGTATTATTTTTGGTAGGTAATCTTTCTTCGGGTTTAAGTGATGATTTGAAATTTCTTAGCTGGCAATTAAATGCTTTTTTGCTCATAATTTATTATCTGATTATTTTATTTGAATGGATAAAAAGCTTTACCAAAATAAAATTTTTGAAAGGATAAATTGTAATTTAAATAAAAAGACATGAATGCACAGCGAATCCCTGAAAAAGAAATTGTTGCCATAATATTGTACATTTCCCTTTTCTTTATAATTGTAGCAGTTGCATTGATAATATTTTTCTATTTATCCAGAAAGAAAATTATTCAAAAAGAACTCGAAAAAATCGATTTGATGGTAAAATATCAAAAAGAACAATTGCATGCCATTATCTTTACGCAAGAAGAAGAACGAAAAAGAATAGCGCAGGATCTTCACGATGATATTAGTTCTAAACTAAATATTGTTTCTCTAAACACTCATTTGCTTTCGACCTCAAATTTATCAGAAGCAGAAAAGAATGAGATAACAGAGAATATCATTGCACTTACCGCAAAAGCTTTGGAAAATTCCAGAAAAATTGCTCATAATTTATTGCCGCCGGTTTTGGAAAAGTTTGGTTTAAATGCCGGTATAGAGGAGTTGTGTGTGGAATTTGAAACAAGCAAAGCCATAAAAATTCATTACAATAATACTATTGATTTTGATGTAAATGACATTGATCGTCAGTTGCATGTTTTTAGAATTCTTCAGGAATTGATGAATAATTCGCTTCGCCATGGAAAAGCATCTGAAATTTGGATTTCATTTGAAACTAAAAATGGTGTTTCAACTTGTTTTTATAAAGACAACGGAATCGGATTTGATACTGAAAACTATGAAAATCATAAAGGTTTAGGAATGAAAAATATCGATAGCCGAATTTCATTTCTAGATGGCACCATGCAAATCGACTCAGAGGTGGGTCGGGGAATTGCCGTAACTTTTACTTTTTAAAAGTTAAAAAACAGCATAAACCTGCTTTTTAGCGATTATATTAGTGTTTAGGCGTTATTTTGTGCGGCATTTTTTGTAATTTCGGCATACCAAAGACCAAAAATAAAAAACCAAATGAATCCGGCTATCAAAATTGCATTAGTTGATGATGAAGTATTGTTTCGCAAGGGGATTGCTTTTCTGTTGCAGCGAGAAGACAATATCGAAATACTATTTGAAGCATCAGACGGGGAAGAACTTATTTCAAATCTGGAAAAAATTGAAGTTAAGCCAGATATTATCATAATGGATTTAAAAATGCCAGTTCTTAATGGCGTTGAAGCCACAAGAATTATTCGGAAATCGTATCCTGATATTAAAATAATTGCCTTGACAAGTTATGATACAAAGTCCTTTATAGCCAATATGATTCAGGTTGGTGCCGTTGCTTATCTTATCAAAAATACAACTCCAAAAGATTTGATTCATACGATAAATGAAGTAGCAAAAAAAGGGTTTTATTATAATGAAAATGTTCTAAAGATAATTCAGGAGACTATTGTATCGTCGAAAAATTCAAAAGGTCAGTTGGAAACAAGTTTTCTTTCTCCCCGGGAAATTGAAATTCTTCAGCTTATTTGCCTTCAGAAAACAACAACAGAAATTGCAGAACATTTATTTTTAAGTCCAAGAACAGTAGAAGGGCATCGCAATAATTTATTGCTCAAAACAGAATCGAGAAATATTGCTGGTTTAGTTGTATACGCAATCCAAAATGAGATTGCGGTTTTAACCCTTTAAAACATTAACTCGTTAAAAACTGAATTGACAGTACATAGTAAAATATAATTGTCAGGACTAGAACGCAAAGACCAATTTTTTGCATTACATTTAATCCGTTTCGCTGTTTATTGCTTTCATTGAATTTCATCGCTTGCATTTTTATTGATTTATATTTCAATGATTTGGGATACCAAATGTAAGTAGAAATTGCTATTGTGAAACACGTGTTTTTACCTGTTTTTCATAATGTTTGTTTAACGATTCTTTCTTTTCATAAAACGCAAAATCTATTGTGTTTTTTGAATCTTCCTTTATATCTTTACTAAAATGATTTTCTCATGAAGAAGAGTTTGGTTTGTATTTTTTTATTGATGTTGTCCTGGTCAGCAAAAGCTTCGTTTATTTTACTTCCTATGGACGAAACCACGCAGCAAAACCATCTGAAGGCTTACGGAATTACATATTGGTGTTTGAGTAGAGATTATAAGGCTAGTTGGCTTCTTAATTTTAGAGGTGGTTCTTTTTTGCTCCCTGATGCAGAAGAAATTAGAAAAGAATGTAAAATTCGTGGCGTTAGTTTTGAAATTCTTAGCGACTCTGAAGAAACGGCCATTTTAAATGAAATTTCCAGTCCATCTCAAAACATGGAGTCCGTAATTTTAGAGAAGGCGCCAAAAATTGCAGTTTACACTCCGAAAGGAAAACAACCTTGGGATGATGCGGTAACATTGGTTTTAACTTATGCCGAAATCCCATTTACTCCTATTTATGACGAAGAAGTTTTAAGCGATCAGTTGTTGCTTTACGACTGGCTGCATTTGCATCATGAAGATTTTACCGGACAATACGGAAAATTTTATGCTGCATATAAAAATACACCATGGTACATTGATCAAAAGAAAGATGCTGAAGCTCTGGCTGCAAAGCTTGGTTATTCTAAGGTTTCGCAAGAAAAAGGTGCAGTAGCAAAAAAAATCAGAGACTTTGTAATTGGTGGCGGTTTTATGTTTGCCATGTGTTCTGCCACAGATAGTTTTGATATTGCATTGGCTGCAGATGGTGTAGATATTTGCGAAGCGATGTTTGATGGTGATGCGAGCGACTCAAACTATCAGTCAAAATTGGATTTTGGAAATTCATTCGCATTTAAAAATTTTACTTTAGAAAGAAGACCTGAAGTTTATGAATTTTCAGATATCGATATGACAATGAAAAGAAGAGTTCCTATGGAAAAGGACTACTTTACTTTAATGGAATTTTCTGCAAAATGGGATCCAATTCCAAGTATGTTATGCCAAAATCACACACAATTAGTGAAAGGATTTATGGGACAGACAACTTCTTTTGATACATCTCTTATAAAATCGAATGTACTTATAATGGGAACTTGTGAGATTAATGGTGAATCAAGATATATTCATGGAGAAAAAGGCAAAGGTATGTTTACTTTCTTTGGAGGACATGACCCAGAAGATTTTCAACATCAGGTAGGTGATCCGCCAACGGTTTTGGATTTGCATCCTAATTCTCCAGGTTACAGATTAATTCTCAATAACGTATTGTTTCCCGCAGCAAGAAAGAAAAAGCTTAAAACATAAATTAGTTTAAGGAAAATTCAAACCAAATAGGAATGTGGTCTGAAATTTTTCTAGCTTCTTCGAGCGAATTAAATTGAGTATAGAACGGAACAACACCTGATTTTATAAAACGTACAGCGTCTGATTTATAAAACATATTGTCAAATTCTGAAGCCAGACAACTATTAATTTTGCATTTGTGTTTTAAAGTTGTTTTTTGATTTTCTAAAATAGGAGCGTATCCCATTTTTTTTAAAGGATTGAATACCGAATGTGATTGCGGACAATTGAAATCTCCAAGGAATATAATATTCAGATTAGGATATTCAGCTGGTAAAAATTTAAAATATTTAATTTCCGTTTCAGGCTGTTTGTTTTTGGTGATAGCATGAAAATTGGCTAAAGTGATTGTTTTTTGGTTTATTTTGAAAGTTGCAAAATAAGGCTCGCGGTCGATTTCGAGATTGTGTTTTTTTTCCAACCATGCTTTTCCTTGTAGTTTTACTTTGTGAGTCTTCCAGATAAAAGAATATCTTTCGGTTTTATAACTACTGCTAGATGTTGGATCACTAATAACGTAATCCCATTTCGATCCTTTTTGATTTAAAACCGATACGAGTTTTGCTACTGCTTGTGCACCTCCATATCCTGCAACAACTTCCTGCAGGGCTATAATGTCATAATCGAAAAGAGTATTTGCAATAAAGGATATTTCAGATTCAGACTTAGATTTTCCGAAATTTTCTAAATTCCAGGAAATAATTTTGACTTGAGAAAAAGAAAAAGAACTGTAAAGGAAGAGGAGTAGAACTATGATTTTTTTCATGCTGTATTTAAAAATCAAATATAAGCATTTCAAAATTTCGGCTTCTGATGGTTAATGCTTTTTGTATCTATTTTTTAGTGCTGTTCCAATAATTACGATTTGTAAAACAAGTAAGGCAGGTATGAAAAGTAATTTCCAGTCAATTTCCAAAAATCCTGTTTTTTCCGATACAAATGCGAAACTAATAGACAAGCAAACGCATAAAATCATTGTTTTCATAAGTATTCTATTTTTGGTGGTGTTAAATTTTGAAATTAAATTTTGAAAAAAGCTTTTCTCAAAAGAAGATTGGTCTTTGGGTTTCATTCGGTAATTAATAAGTTTAATACAAACTTATACTTATAAAAAAGTATTTCCTTACGGAAACCCGTAATGGGTTGAAATATTTAAACTAAACCAAAATCTTTTGCAATAGCAATTAGATGAACATTATTGTTTGCTTTAAAATATATTTTTAATTTATTGATTCGTTTTTCTATGCTGCTCGTTCCGTTTGGAGTTATAGAAGCCTGTTTAAATTCGTTTGAAATGTTTTCTAAAATATAGCCTTGAGCTAAAAGTTTTAAAATTGAAATATCATAAGATTCGATTTCAATCAAAGCTTTGTCAGAAAAACTAAAAGACAAATCTGATGATAATATTTTTTCTTCGTTTCTATAGGTTCTTTCTATGGCTTTTCTCAGTTCAATTATGCTGTTTCTGCCTTTAGAAATGTAAGCGTTAATACCAAGATCATTAAAAAGCGATTTAATTCTATATGACTTGTCTTCTATAGAAAATACTATTTTTTTCAATTTAGGATCGACTTCGTTAACTGCTTCAATTAGTTCTTCTCCGCTTGAAAGCTCTGTTTTTCTATAATCAGATTTAAATGATAGATCACTAATTAATAAGTCGTATGGTTCTTTATCAATCAACGCTTTTTTTATTTTCAAAAGACCATCATCACAATATTTAACATGATGAATCGTGGGAACTTTCAAATCTTCAAGTACTTGAACTACTGCAATGCTGATACTATCTAAATCTTCGGCGACTAAAACTTTTTTAAACATATAACTTTTTTAAATTGGAAAATTAAAGCTTGCTTTAAAACCTTTTTCTAAATTATTGACAAAAGTAATTGTTCCATTTATTGTTTTTATACGGTTTTCCACATTTTGAAGTCCATTTTTTAAAATTAAGCGATTATTTTTTGTCCAATCACCGTTATCAATATAAGTAGCCATTAAATTTTTGTCATTTATTTTTATAGTAAAACTCACTAAACTGGCATTACTATGTTTTTTCATATTTTCAAATAACTCTTGTAAAACTCTATAAAGTATTATTTTTTTGCTTCGGTCAAGTTTATTCCAATCAAGAGAATCAAAACCGTTTAGCAAAATGTTGACACTTGGAGTTTTGTACCCTGAAATCATTTCTTTTAGCGCCGGAAGGTATTCTTCATTGGTTTTGATTAAACTATTTTCTTTGGAAATATTTCTGGCTTTATAATATATTTGATCTAAGTTGCTGAGTAATTTTTCTTTATTATCAAAATTTTTCATATCGTTAGAGGTTGCAAATGATAGCGTTTCATAGACATCATTAGCAAGTTCATCATGAAGTTTTTTTGAAATCCTTAGTTCACTTTCATTTATTGCTTCTATTTTTTCTTTTTTTCCTTTTGATGACATGTATAAAGAAAGAAATAAGACCAAAAAAACACTGAATGTAATTATCACATATGAAATTGTACTTCTGTTTTTCTGTCTTTCTAATTGAAGCTCATTTTCTACTTTTTTATTTTTCAGTTCTAAGTTCTCGGCTTTGTCTTTATTTGAATCATATATTATATTCGCAAACTGATTTTGTGCTTTTTTTCGGCTAATAAGAGTGCTGTCTACCATTCTAATATAGGTCTCCCAGTGTTTTTGGGAATTTTCAGCATTGTCAGCCTCTATTAAATTAGCTAACATATTGATTTGATAGGTTGACGCCTTTACCTTCTTTGCACAATCATAAGCTTTTTGAGCATATATTTTTTTTAGTTTTGGATTGTTATATGTTTTGTAAAAAGAATAAAGAGCAAAATAGTTAGCAATTAATTCATAATCATCTTTTGTTTTAAGAGTCAATTCTAAACTTTCGTTGAAACAATTTAATGCTAATTCTTTGTGATTTCCAATGCGTAAATAACACATTCCAAGATTATATAGTATTGCTGAGCGTTGAATATCAGTATATTTTGGTTCGATTTTATCTACAATCTTTCTTTTAGTTAACGGTTCTAGTAAATCTATGGCTTCTTTATATCTCTCCTGTTGTAGATAGATAAAACCAATATCAGATAGTATTGCTGCTTTTCTAAATGTAGAAACCGCTTTTTTTAATGCCTTTTTCTGGTAAAGTAAGCCGTTTTCATTATCGTAAGTGCGACTATAATTGTTTGCCATTAATGAATAAACATTAATAGCAAATTTTGGTTTTGAAGTTTTTTCGAGATACGGAAAAGTCTTTGTAAGTGTAGTTTCAGCCTCATAAAAATCACCATTTCTATGTTGTATGTCTGCAATATTTGTTAAAGAATAAACATAATCATCTACGTAATTTTCTTTAGGATTACATATTAATTGTGCTTTATTAAAATATAAAAAGGCACTATCGCTTTTTCCTGCGTTCAAAAATGCATTTCCTTTTTCGATTCTTTTTTTTATTTCGACTGATTGATCTTTTTTGATGTATTTTATTTCCTTTTCTTTTGCTTCATAATATTGAACAGAAAAGCTGATTGCCAAGACGCTACAAAAGAGCAACAGGCAAAATACAGTATATTTTTTTTGAAAAAATTGAATTAAGTTCTTAATCATCATAGGGGAAGTTTGATTAAAACCTTGAAGCCTTTTCCAAAATCCGAATAAATATCAATCTCTCCATGCAGGCTGTGAATTCGATTTTCTAAATTGTGTAATCCATTTTTTAAAACCATCTTAGTCATGTCAATTCCTTTTCCATTATCTGAATAATTTAGGATAAGATTATTATGGCTTTCCTTAAAAGTTATAACAACTAAAGTGGCCTCGCTATGTTTTTTCATATTTACAAGCAATTCTTGTATGGATCTGTAAACTGAAGCTTTTTTATTTTCATTAATCGTATTCCATAAAATTTCATCCAAACCGTTTATTAAAAGATTTGTATCGGAAGTATTAAAACCAGAGATAAGTTCTTTTAATGAAACAATGTAGTTCTGATTGTTTAAAACTGAATTATTTTCTTGAGAAATATCTCTTGTGCGGGAATAAATATCTTCTAATTTTTGTAACAAATGATTTCGGTTTTCTTCAACAGAAAGGTTTCTGTTTTCTACAAATGCCAGTGTGTGATAAACATCATTAGCCAGCTCGTCATGCAATTTTTTCGAAATTCGGGTTTCGCTTTGGTAAGTTGCTTCAAATTTTTGACGATTAGTTCGTGCGGTTAAATAGAAATAAAGAAAGACAATTAGTAATGAAGCTAATATGATGATAACATATGAAATAATATTTCTGCTTCCCTGTTTTTCAAGCTGAAGCTCATTTTTAATTTTTTGAGTTTTTAGCAATAGATTTTCATCTTTTTCCCTTTTTGTATCATATTTAATTTTTGCAAACTGATTTTTTGCTTTTTGTCTGGCTTCATAAATACTATCAACCAATTTTATGTAAATAAGCGCTCTTTCCTTTGATTCTATAGCTGAATTACTATTTTTTATAATGAAATTTAAAGCATTTAAGCGTTCATCTGTATTGTCTGATAACGTGTAGTTTTCGTAACTTAATTTTGCATACATCATTGATAATGTCGCTTTCTTTTTCTGATAATATTCGGCAAGATTATAATAAGTTCTACCCAAACCATCTACATCTTTTACTTTAGATTTTAGTTTGATACTCATTTGATAAAAAAGCAATGCCTTTGGGTCCTGAAGTTCGTAATAACAATAGCCTATATAATCTAGTATTTTTGCATAATGTTTTGGCTTTTGCTGTAAAATTTCTTCTTTATTTATTTGGAGAAAAATTTGCAATGCTTCCTTAAACTTTTTTTGTTTGAGATAAATTACTGCGATATTATTTTGCGCTTCAAGTTTGCTGAGTCTATCAGTTTTTATAGTGAATGCTTTAGAATAATAGTAGATAGCCTTTGGATAATCATAAGTATAATAATAATTTCGACCTAAAACACTATAAATACTCCAGACGTATTCAGAATTGTTAAGTTGATATAAAAGAGGAATAGTTTCTAGTGCTGTTTTGGTACTTCCAATAAAATCAGCATGGCTTTGTTGAATTTCTGCCATATAATACATACAACGAACATAGTCTTCAGCATCTTGCTTAAGGTTGCAATTTGCTCTCGCTTTATTGTAAAGATAAAATGCGCTATCTAATTGTTTGTTTTTATAATGTAAGTCAGCTGCATTTATTGTCTTTTCTATCTTGACTTTGTTATTTGTAATTTTCTCTCCAAAATCTTTCTTCTTCTGACAAGCAAAAAAAAGTAGAAAAATAAAGATGATACGGAAGTAAAATTGTATTCTTTTTGAAACCATGCGCCAAAAATAGAAAATTATATTTCTTACAACCACGTATAAATACGGTATTTTAATTTTGTGAAAAAAAAATAAATTTTCAATTCTCATTTACAAGCAAATACAAACAAACCCTCTTTTACGAGGGTTTGTGGTTGTGATTTTGTTGTAAAGTTTATCTTTATAAAATTATTGAGCTCGCATTTCTGTTGCAATTCCAATTCGATTCCAGGCGTTTATTGTGATAATAGCGAGAATGATTTCAGCAAGATATTTTTCGTCGAATAATGCAGCGGCATTTTGATAAACTTCTTCTGATACATGATTATTTATCAAAGTGATTTCTTCAGTTAATGCCAGGATTGCTTTTTCTTCTTCCGTATAAAAATCAGCTTCGCGCCATGCGCTTAATAAAAAGATACGTTGTTCTGTAATTCCTAATTTTCTGGCGTCAGCAGTGTGCATATTTATACAGTAAGCACAGCCGTTTATTTGCGATGCTCTTATTTTAATAAGTTCTTTATGCACGGGAGATAAATCGGTTGAAGCAATATATTTTTCTAAACCTAACATGGCTTGATATGCTTCTGGGGCAACTTGCGGAATAACGATTCTAGATTTCATTTTAATATGTTTTAAAAGTTTGATACAAAGTTCCTTTATATCAGACTTAAAAAACTTGAACTACTTCAAGAAAGACACTTATACTTTTCCAGCCCTGATTTTGCTCATAAATTCTGCTGAAAAGTCTAAATAGGAAGCAAGCATATATTGAGGAACACGCTGCACAAACTCTGGGAAGTGATCATTAAAATGATGGTACCTTTCTTCTGCTGACATTGTAAATAAGTACTTAATACGCATTTGCATAGCGCCGAATGTTTTTTGAGTTACAATTCTAAAGTAGCGCTCCAGACTCGGAATTTCTATTAAAAGTGCTTCTAACACAGTTTTGTCAATTGCTATTACATCTGTATTTTCTATTGCCTGCAAATAAAAGCTGGACGGAACATGATTGTGATAGCTCAGATAATCGGTAATCCACCAGTTTTCAATACCAAACTGCAATGTTTGTTCTGTACCTTTCTCATTGATGATATATTGCCTCATGCAGCCATTAACAACAAAATAAATCGTATTGCAGATTTGACCTTCTGTGAGTACATGTTCTTTCTTTTTTATTTTTGAAAGCTCCAGACAGGTTTCTAGTTTGTCAATATCTGAATTTTCGAGCGTAATAAATTTCTCAATATGATCAAAAAGTGCTTTGTACATATAGTGATTTTGGTTTTGTACAAAGTTACTTTTTTAAATTTGTTTCTTGAGAAAGTAGATTTGAAACTTTTATAAAACAAAAAACCATCCGAATTAACGAATGGTTTTTCTATGATAAGTAAGTAAATCTAAATTGAGTTTATAAAACGTTTATTTTACTTTATTAAGAATAGCTTTGAAAGCTTCAGGGTGGTTCATAGCTAAATCTGCAAGAACTTTACGGTTCAATTCGATTCCGTTAGCTTTAACTTTCCCCATGAATTGAGAATAAGACATTCCTTCTAATCTAGCTCCAGCGTTGATACGTTGAATCCATAATGAACGGAAATTTCTTTTGTTTTGTTTTCTATCGCGGTAAGCGTAGCACATTGCTTTCTCTACTGCATTCTTAGCAACTGTCCAAACGTTTTTACGTCTTCCAAAGAAACCTTTGGCTTGCTTCATTATTTTTTTTCTTCTTGCTCTTTTAGCAACTGAATTTACCGATCTTGGCATAATTTTAATGTGTTTTTGTAGCAGGCGTCCTGAATTGAATCAAAGGAACTTCAAAGCCATACTCCAAGGTTATATAAATAATTTTTTAACCTAAAGAATTATTAGATAATTCTTAATTGTTGTTTGATGCTTTTCATATCTGTTGAGTGAACTAGCGCTGAGTGAGTCAAAGCTAATTTACGTTTTTTAGATTTTTTAGTCAAGATGTGACTTTTAAAAGCATGCTTTCTTTTAATCTTTCCAGAGCCAGTAACTTTAAAACGTTTCTTAGCGCTAGATTTTGTTTTCATTTTAGGCATTTTTCCTAGTGTTTTAATTTATTCTTACTTACTTATTTTGTTGTTTCAAGTTTAAGGTTTCAAGTTTTTTTTCTGAATACTTAAAACTGTAAACTGAATACTATTTCTTTTTCTTCGGAGCAATGAACATAATCATTCTCTTTCCTTCCAAAACAGGCATCGCTTCAACTTTACCATGTTCTTCCAAATCTGTAGCCAAACGTAATAATAAGATTTGCCCTTGATCTTTATAGATGATAGAACGTCCTTTAAAGAAAACGAAAGCTTTTAATTTTGCACCTTCTTTAAGGAACTTTTCAGCATTCTTTCTTTTAAATTCATAATCATGCTCATCTGTTTGAGGACCAAAACGAATTTCTTTTACCACAACTTGTGTAGACTTAGCTTTTAATGCTTTGTCACGTTTCTTTTGTTCGTAAACAAATTTCTTGTAGTCCATGATTTTACAAACCGGCGGCTCAGCATTTGGCGAAATTTCAACCAAATCCAATTCGAACTGATCTGCTAATCGTAAAGCATCCGCAAGCTTGAATACACCTGGTTCGATGTTTTCGCCTACTAGTCTTACCTCTTGTACACCACGAATATTGTTATTTATTCTGTGTGCATCTTTTTTTTCTACTCGAGGTTGAAAACCTCTGTTGCTTCTTATTGCTATGACTTTCTAATTTAAGTTAAACTGTAAAAACTTTTAATGTCTTTTTTATTTCTTCGTCTACAATCGCAGCAAATTCTTCGATTGAAACTGTGATATTACCTTTTCCTTCTTGTCCGTGGCGACGAATAGAAATAGTACCGTTTTTCTCTTCTTCTTCGCCTACAATCAGCATAAATGGGATTTTTTGCATTTCTGCATCTCTAATTTTCTTGCCAATTGTTTCGTTTCGGTTGTCAATTAGGGCGCGAATTTCGTGATTTTCTAGCAATTCTAAAACTTTTTTAGCATAATTTTCGTATTTCTCGCTCAAAGACAAGATAATAGCCTGTTCAGGCATTAGCCAAAGTGGGAAATTTCCTGCTGTATGTTCTAGTAAAATTGCAATAAAACGTTCCATAGATCCAAAAGGCGCTCTGTGAATCATAACCGGACGATGCAATTCGTTATCAGTACCTTTGTAAGTCAAATCAAAACGTTCCGGTAAATTGTAATCTACCTGAATTGTACCTAATTGCCATTGTCTTCCTAGTGCATCTTTTACCATAAAATCCAGTTTTGGACCATAGAAAGCCGCTTCACCATATTCAACAACTGTATTAAGACCTTTGTCTCTTGCAGCATTGATAATAGCATTCTCAGCTTTTTCCCAGTTTTCGTCTGTACCAATATACTTTTCTCTGTTTTCCTGATCTCTCAATGAAATCTGAGCTGTAAAGTTTTCAAAACCTAACGAACCAAATACATATAATACAAGGTCAATTACCTTTTTGAATTCTTCATCTAATTGCTCTGGAGTACAGAAAATATGTGCATCATCTTGAGTAAATCCTCTAACTCGAGTTAAACCGTGTAATTCACCTGATTGCTCGTATCTATATACAGTACCAAATTCCGCATAACGTTTTGGCAAGTCTTTATATGACCAAGGTCTAACATTGTAAATCTCACAGTGGTGAGGGCAGTTCATTGGTTTCAATAAAAACTCTTCACCTTCTGCTGGAGTATGAATTGGCTGAAAACTGTCTGCTCCGTATTTAGCGTAATGGCCAGAAGTAACATAAAGTTCTTTTTGACCAATATGCGGACTCACAACTTGTTCGTAACCTGCTTTCTTTTGAGCTCTCTTCAAAAATTGCTCTAAACGTTCTCTTAACGCAGCGCCTTTTGGTAACCATAAAGGTAAACCTTGACCAACTTTTTGTGAGAAAGCGAATAATTCTAATTCTTTTCCTAATTTACGGTGATCACGACGTTTCGCTTCTTCAAGAAGTTCAAGATATTCAGTTAAGTCTTTTTGTTTAGGAAAAGAAGTTCCATAAACACGAGTTAACTGTTTGTTTTTCTCGTCACCTCTCCAGTAAGCACCAGCAACACTCATTACTTTCATGGCTTTGATGATTCCAGTATTCGGAATATGTCCACCACGACATAAATCAGTAAAGGTAGAGTGGTCACAAAAAGTAATTGTTCCATCTTCAAGATTAGAAATCAATTCAGTCTTGTAAACGTTGTCTTTGTACATTTCTAATGCATCAGCTTTGCTAACCGGACGCATTTTAAATTCGTGTTTTCCTCTTGAGATTTCAAGTACACGATCTTCGATCTTTTTGAAATCAGCTTCAGAAATTTTCTGATCTTCAAAATCAACATCATAATAAAATCCATTGGCAATTGCAGGCCCAAGAGTTAATTTGATTCCTGGATACAATTCCTCAAGAGCTTGCGCCATTACGTGCGAAGTCGAATGCCAGAAAGCTTTTTTACCTTCAGCATCATTCCAAGTATATAAAATAAGATTACCATCGGTCGTTAATGGAGTTTCGGTTTCAATAGTTGTACCATTAAAAGATGCAGAAATAACATTTCTTGCAAAACCTTCGCTAATGTTTTTAGCGACCTCCATTGGAGTTACGCCTTGAGCGAACTCTCTAATTGACCCATCGGGTAAAGTAATCTTGATCATTGTTTATAATTTTGTGAATGCAAATATACATGATTACAAAAATACATACAATATATATATGTAGAAGATTGCTTTAATATATAAGTATTGGAATGATAGTATATATAAGAGTAGATTTCACGTGCACGACACGATGTGTTTTCAAAACCTGTCTGGTTTGTTATTGCTACATATATATATAAGGAGAAAACCATACTTATGATATAATAAGAGGAATTTTGTCCGGCTGAGCGGAGTCGAAGCCTCTTTTGTTTGGAATTTGATTGTTGGATTTTAATAAGGAGCTTAATCCCGCTATCCGCTACAATCTTTTTGTGGCTCCCGAAGCCTCGGGACCGCCACAAAAAGGATTTCCTCCCGATGCTTCGCTACTATCGGGGCTAGGGCATCAGTTTTCAGAAGAGATGATGTGAAGCAAAGCTGATTTTGGATCAGAATAAAGCTTTAAAATAGAAAACTCGGCATCTTTACGGCCTAGTGGGATTAAAAAAGCATCCCAAAGAATTCCTGGATGTTGTTTTCTCTTCAGAAAAGAGGCTTAAAACCTGAAAATTCTTCAAAAGGGATGACCGGAAAAACTCAAAAACCGCGAAAACGGCATCGTAATTCAGAAAAACGCTACAAGACTACAAGAAAGTTTCAACTGTAAAGAATCCGTTATCAGTGAGTTAAGAAATAATTGAAAAAAAGAACAAAAAAAGGCGGATAAAAAGCTTGTAAATGCGAATAAAGGTCCTACTTTTGCACCCGCAACAACGAGAGACGTTCACTGAAATACTGACAAGCTAGGCGATTGAAACAGAAAAAAAATTCTGAAAAAAAGATTGCGAAAAGCTTGTGGGATTCGAAAGAAGCTTTTACATTTGCACCCCGCAAAACACGGAAAGTTCATTGAGAGATTGGTAGATATGATGAAGGAAAAGGAAAAGAAATTTTCTGAAAAAAAACTTCAAAAAACATTTGCCGTTTTGAAATAAGTTTTCTACTTTTGCACCCGCTTTGAGAAACAAGCGAGATAATAAAAAAGAATACACGTTCGTAGACATATTGAATTGACAGCCGTCTTGTCCAAAAGACAAGACAAATAGAATAAGAGTAATAGGATCGCAAGATTCGGAAAGAACCACTAGATAAGGCATCGAATATATAATATAAAAATATACGATGAAGAGTTTGATCCTGGCTCAGGATGAACGCTAGCGGCAGGCTTAACACATGCAAGTCGAGGGGTATAGCAC
>NZ_QRDQ01000013.1 GCF_003385895.1 Flavobacterium cutihirudinis | reverse complement strand
AAGATGACCACGTTGATAGGCTATAGATGTAAAGGCAGTAATGTCATAGTCGAGTAGTACTAATAATCCGTAAGCTTATGTACACCCTTTTCCCGGGAGCGAAAGCTCTCGGGAGAGAACTTTCTAAAATAGTAAATAAAACTTTTTTCTTTATCTCAGTATGTTAAGATATTTGCTCGACGCAAGAGCAGTTGATGGTCAATAGTTGATAGTTGATGGAAAATCCAACAACCGACAACCACAAACCAACAACTAAAAATCTTAAGGTGGTTATTGCGGCGGGGCTCACCTCTTCCCATCCCGAACAGAGAAGTTAAGCCCGCCTGCGCAGATGGTACTGCAGTTATGTGGGAGAGTATGTCGTCGCCTTTCTTTTGAGAATCCTCATCATTCACTTGATGGGGATTTTTTCGTTTTACAAATGTTTGGGAAAAATACCTCTTATCCCTAATTAAGACCCGACGGTGCAACTGCGGGCAATCTTTAGCTTGAAAACCGTTTGTGGCTGTTTTGAAAACTGAAAACGTTTATTCTTCCCTAAACGCGTTAGGGATGGGAGTGGCATCCTTTTGCGGGAAACCAAAAACTACCAGACTTACCTGAAACTCCTCCCGCAAAAGATACAGCGGACAGCCCGACCCAGAGGGAAACGCCATAATTATTCTTTTTTTTAAATAAAAGGTTTGTATGTTGCAAACCAAAGCATTGTGTTCTGTTCTTTTTAGATTTTTTTGCTGTCAACCTCCTTTATAAATTCTATGACCCCATTCATAAAGATTTTTTGATCATCCCACATGGCCAAGTGGCTACCGTTTGGGCAGTATAGATATTGTCCATTTTTGACTAATTTACTTTGTTCTTCCATTGCTTTTGGATCCATAGTATCATATTTTGCTCCTATCATTAAGGTAGGGACAGTTATTTCATGTAGTCTACTTTTTATGTCCCAATTAGCTAATCTTCCGCTGATTCCGAATTCGCTTGGTCCCTGCATCATAGTGTAAATTTCACTGTTCATGTGTTTGTTAGCACGATTTAAACCGTCAGGAGATTCCTCTAGTCGGCAAAGATGTTTTTTATAAAAATTAGGGATTAACAATTCCATGTATCTCGGATTAGAAAAATCTTTTTTTGCTTCGATTGCTCTAATTTCAGCCAGGATTTCCGGCTTCATTTGTTTTGCGAGAACATCCTTAGCATATTTTCCGTACTCAGGTGCACTTGCCACCATATTAGCTACAAGAAGGCCTTTTATTTTGTCCTGATGTTTTAGAGCGTATTCCATAGCTAGAATTCCACCCCACGAATTTCCAAGTATATAGAAGTTATTTTTGTCTGCATTAATAGCTTTACGAACTTGCTCTACTTCGTCTACAAAACGGTCTGTTGTCCATAAACTGCTGTCTTTGGGTTGGTCGCTGTAGTAAGATCCAAGCTGATCGTATTCGTAAAATTCGAAGCCTTCACGCTGAAAAAATGTTTCAAAACATTCCATATATTCGTGAGTCATTGCTGGGCCTCCGTGTAATAGCAAAATTTTAATTTTAGGATTATTCCCAAATCGTTTTGTCCAAACTTTAAAATTGCCAACAGGTGTTTTTATTGGAATCATTTTAACACCAGCACTTTGAATCGGACTTGTTTCCTTGTACGTGAAATAATTTGCTAAAGAATCTGTCTGGCCTTCTTTTTTGCAGGAGATCAAAAGTAGAAACACTAAAAGTAATAGTATTTGACGCATTTTCTTTTTTATTTATAGTTAGACGTTTTGATTTTTATAAATCTAAAATACGAATTAAAGTGCAGCTTTTTAACAGTATTTATTAAGATTTAGATAAGGGAACTCTTTTTATTAATTAATTTGTTTGTGATTATATTTTTTTGCTATTTTTACTAAATCGTTTTAGCTATTTGAAATTAAGAAATAGGAACTGTTTGTTAGTTGTTATACTAATGAAAACCTGTGCATAGTGATTATTAATTTTAGTTTTCTTCCGAAAGGGAAATAGTTTAAAACGATTACTTATTAAGACAGAAAGAGTGCTGTTTATGACGTAAGTTCACAGTCATGAAATAAGAAAAGTGACAATTCCATTCATACAAAAATCAAACAGATGTTTTTGTCGATTGGGGAATGGCTATTTTCAATAAAGAATGAAATAAATAAAAAAGTAATAATTAAAATAAAAACATCAAACATGAGTGCAAAAATGTATCCAATGCAATTTGAGCCGATTCTGAAAGAAAGAATTTGGGGAGGAGAAAAATTAAAAACAATTCTTAATAAACCAATAAACTCAAAAATTACTGGAGAAAGCTGGGAATTATCTACTGTTGAAGGAGACGTAAGTATTATAGCGAATGGATCATTAAAAGGGAAATCATTAATGGATATTATTAATGAATCACCAGACGAGGTTTTAGGAACAGCTGTTCATGCCCGATTCGGAAAGCAATTTCCTTTATTGTTTAAATATCTTGATGCGAGAGAAGATCTCTCTATTCAGGTTCATCCAAACGATAAATTAGCTAAAGAACGTCATAATTCTTTCGGAAAAACTGAAATGTGGTACGTAATGCAAGCAGATACGGATTCGCGTATTATCGTTGGCTTTAAAGAAGATTCTAATAAGGAAGAATATTTGAATCATTTAGAAAATAATACTCTTGTCTCTATCTTGGATGATGTGAAAGCAAAATCGGGAGATGTTTTTTTTCTTGAAACAGGGACAGTTCATGCAATTGGAGCCGGTTTAGTAGTTGCTGAAATTCAACAGACATCTGATATTACCTATCGTTTATATGATTTTGATCGAGTTGATGCACAAGGCAACAAAAGAGAATTGCATGTGGATTTAGCACTTGATGCGATCAATTATAATAAGGTCGAAACTTTTAAAAACTACGATAAAGTTTTTAATCAATCGAATGTAATAGTTGACTGTCCTTATTTTACAACAAATTATCTTCCTTTGGATGGAAAAGTAGAAGTTAGTAAAAACGGTAAAAGTTTTACTGTGTATATGTGTGTTGATGGTAATTTTGAAATTGAAAGCGAAAATGAAAAGTATATTTATAAAAAAGGAGATACAGTTTTAGTTCCAGCGGCGCTAAAAAGTTTCAGTCTTAATGGCAACGCAGCTGTTTTAGAAGTTTGTATCGTTTAGTTTTCTTTTGGAATCTTTGAAAATAATAGTGTTTTTAATAAGATATTAGCTGTAAAAGTCTTATAATTGCTATGAATTATATTTAATATTAACGATAAATAAATGATTTATTTAAATATAATGTTTACAAAATCGTTTTAGTTTCTATTTTTGTTTATATTTGTGATTAAGATTAATGATAATTTAATATCAGCACGCTTCATGAAAAAGATTACCATAAAAGATATTGCTACAGAAGCTCAGGTTTCTATTTCTACGGTATCTTTTGTTATAAATGGGAAGGGTGAGAAAATGGGTATTAGCGCTGCTGTTATTAAGAAAGTACAAGATGTAGCAGAAAAACTTAATTATAGGCCAAGCATGATTGCTACTAGTTTAAGAACTGGGAAGACAAGATCTATTGGGCTTATTGTGGAGGATATTTCGAATCAGTTCTTTTCTGATCTTGCGCGTATAATTGAAGAGGAAGCGAGAAATATTGATTACAGAGTTTTTTACTGTAGTACGGGAGATGATGATGAACGTTCTGAAGAGTTGATTCATAGTCTTTTACAAGCTAATGTGGATGGTTTTATTATTACTCCGACTCAAAATCTTGAAAAGAAAATAGATCTTCTATTAAAGTTGAAAAAACCTATGGTTTTGATTGACAGATATTTTCCGGATCAAAATGTAAGCCACGTAGTAATGGACAATTATGAAGCAGCAAATTCGGCTACAAAATTTTTGATTAAGAAGGATCGCAAAAATATTGCCGTCGTGAATAATACTTCTGAAATGATTCAGATGAAATTAAGGGAAGATGGTTACAGAGATGCTTTGAAAGAAGAAGGAATGTATAAGGAAGAACTTGTGCTTCATTTGGATTATCATAGTAATGAACAAACAAGAATTGACGGTCTGGTAAGTTTTTTTAAGAAAAATAAAGAAATTGATGCCGTTTTATTTTTAACAAATTATATGGGGCTTTCGGGGCTTCAGGCTTTGAGAGGACTAGGAATTAATATTCCTGAAGATATTTCGATAATAAGTTTTGATGATCATGACAGTTTCAAATTGCATTCACCAACAATAAGTGTAATTGCGCAGCCAATTGTAGATATTGGAATCAAAGCGATAGAACTTTTAATGAGTCAAATGACAAATATTGAAACATTTAAAGTCGAAAAAAGTTTAAAAAAGGGCGATCTGATAATCAGGGAGTCTGTCTGATTTTTTGAAATATTAAAAAGAAAAGAAAAAAACGTTTCGTTTTTTTTTGCCATTTCACTAAATCGTTTTAGTCTGAAAATAAGATTTGGTTAGTGTAAAAGCCAGCCTGATTAAAAGTGTATAAGAAACACAACCCATTATAAAGTTGATTGTGGGGTGTAAATGAGTTAAAAATTTTGGTTAGTTAGTTGAATTAAGCCGGGTAGAAATCCTGTAACTCCCGGCTTATTTTAAATTTAATTTTCGGAAGATTTTGATTTTGCTGATTTCAGTTTAAATTAAGCAAAAAAAAATAAAAGAGAAATAAAATGATTGTCTATGCAATCAAAAATATAAAATAAGTTAAGCCTGGCAGCCGTAAAAAAGGAAATGATTTCTGGATATTTTGTTAGTTACTGTTATTCTGATTTAAAACCTAAAAGAGAAGGAGCCGATTGCGAAAACCGATCGCCCTTCTCAAACTGCCAGCGATTAATTTGATAAAAATAATAAAATAGGAATTCGGTAAAATGAAGTATAAAAGTAGCTTTTATTGGTTTGTTGGTATTTGCGTTGCAAGCTTTTCTTTTGCGGCTCAAGCTCAAAATATTGATATAAAGACAGGTTGGCAGTATCGCGAAATAAAAACTGAAAAATGGTTTCCCGCAACAGTTCCGGGAGAAATTCACACTGATTTATTACGCAATAAAACAATTCCTGATCCATTTTACAGGGATAACGAAAAAAAACTGCAATGGATTGACCTAAAAGATTGGGAATACAAAACAACTTTTAAACTTACCGACGCAACATTAAAAAAGAAAAATGCTGAGTTGGTTTTTGACGGATTAGATACTTACGCTACAGTTTACCTAAATAATAAACAGATTTTAAAAGCTGACAATATGTTTCGTCAGTGGCGTGTGGAAGTAAAAAATTTGCTGAAGACTGGAAATAATGAATTGGTAGTCGTATTTAAATCGGCACAAAATGTTGTTGATTCACTTGCCAAAAAAGATTTGCCTTTTGTTATTCCTGACAATCCACGCCTTTATGCTCGAAAAGCACAATATCATTTTGGATGGGATTGGGGACCTAAATTTACTACTTGCGGAATTTGGAAAACGCCACGTTTGGAAGTTTATGACACAAAGACTCCAGAAAAACCGTACGTGATGGACCGCAAAATTGAATTGGTACAGCAACCGGATAGTATTGGGAAGTCATTTTACTTTAAAATTGACGGAAAACCGGTTTATATGAAAGGTGCCAATTATATTCCGTCAGACGCTTTTCTTTCGCGTATGACAAAAAAAGAATATGAAAAAGTGATTTCTACAGCCAAAGATGCCAATATGAATATGCTTCGTATTTGGGGTGGCGGAATTTATGAAGACGATTATTTTTATGACTTATGTGATAAAAACGGAATTTACGTTTGGCAAGACTTTATGTTTGCTGGTACAATGGTACCGGGCGACAAAGCTTTTTTCGATAATGTAAAAGCAGAAGTGCAGTATCAGGTAAAACGTCTTCGTCATCATAAAAGCATTGTTTTATGGTGCGGAAACAATGAAGCCGATGAAGCTTTTAAAAATTGGGGCTGGCAGAAAGCTATGAAAATGTCGAAACAAGATTCAACTCGTATCTGGCATGATTATGTTCGTTTGTTTCAGGATAGTATTCCAAAATGGGTAAAAGAAGTTGATAATAAAAGACCTTATGTAAGTTCTTCACCTTTATTTGGATGGGGAAAAAAAGAAAGTCTTACACAAGGAGACAGCCATTATTGGGGGATTTGGTGGGGACTTGACGATATAGAAATAGCGAACTCTAAAACCGGTCGTTTTGTTAGTGAATACGGAATGTTGGCAATGCCAAATTACTCTTCAGTAGAAGCCTTTACTTTACCGGAAGATCGTTATTTGTACTCTGATATTTTAGAAGCGCATTTAAAAGCCGGAAAAGGATTTATGAAAATAGATTCTTATCTAAGTCGATATTTTATTGATTCGACCAAGATTAAGAAAATGAATGTCGAAGATTATACATATCTCACGCAATGTCTGCAATATTATTCTTTAAAAAATATTATCGGAATTCAAAGGTCAAAAGCGCCTTATAATATGGGAACATTGGTTTGGCAGCTTAATGATTGCTGGCCAGTAGCAAGCTGGAGTGTTACCGATTATTACAATCGAGAGCCAAAAGCGGCTTGGTATGCAATAAAAGAAGCGTACAGAGATGATAAAACTCCTGAAATTGATTTGACTCGTCCGATTGATTTGAAATTAGAAGATCCAAAAATAACATGGAAAGTTTCAGGAAATAAAATCATTTTAAAATCTTCTAAGGCTGCAAAATATGTATACGTTTCTATAAAAGGTTATACAGGAAAATGGAGTGACAACTATATTGATCTTAAGGCCGGAGAAGAAAGAACAATTTCTTTTGAAGGCAAATTATCGAAGCCACAAGTGAAAGTTTTCTCTTTATACGATGTTTTAGCAAGGTACTAAGGTTCTAAGTTTTGGTACAAAAGTTTTTGTTGAGTCGCGCTAAAGTGCGTCTTTCTTGAGATTTAAAATTCTGAGATAAAAAATAGCGGCATAGATTGATGTAATCGTTTAACCAGCGGGCAATTTATGCAAATCAAATTATAAAAGAATATGTTTAAAAAATACAATAAAATAGCACTGAGCGGTATTATTGCTTTCCATTTATTGTTTGCTAATCCTGTAGTAGCACAGAAAAAAAATGTAAAACAAAATAATATTGATTACACAAAATATGTAAATCCGCTTATCGGATCTGCGGGGCACGGACACGTTTTTGTAGGAGCAAATGTACCTTTTGGAGCGGTTCAGTTAGGGCCGGTAAATATTTTTGAAGGTTGGGATTGGTGCAGTGGCTATAATTATGCAAGTAATACAATTTTAGGTTTTACACATACACATTTAAGTGGTACCGGAATTGGCGATTTAAATGATATCCTTTTATTACCCGTTTCCGGAAAAGTTCCGCTTTTTAAAGGAACAAAAGAAGATATGGTAAACGGTTATGGTTCTTATTTTTCACATGAAAATGAAGTTGTTAAGCCAGGTTATTACAGCGTTATACTTGATAAATACAAAATTAAAGCAGAAATGACAGCTTCGGAACGAGTTGGTTTTCATAAATATACTTTTAATAGTACTGCAGACGCTCATGTTTTATTAGATCTTGCCGATGGAGTGGGTTGGGATAAACCGGTAAAAACTTATATCAAAAAGATAAATGCAACTACACTTGCCGGATATCGTTTTTCTGAGGGATGGGCTACAGATCAGCGTATTTTCTTCACAATGGAATTTTCTGAACCAATTTCAAATTTGGCGTTGTACGATAATAAAACAGCAGTTTCAGGAAATGAGGGTGAAGGACTTCAAATCAAAGCGGTACTGGATTTTGCATCTTTAAAAAACAAACAAGTTTTAGTAAAAGTTGGAATTTCTCCTGTAAGTTCTGAAAACGCTTCCGCTAATATAAAAGCCGAAATCCCAAACTGGGATTTTGATAAAACGGTTAAAACGGCTACTTCAAAATGGAATGCTGAATTGAATAAAATTCAGATCACAGGAAATGATAAAACAATGAAGGTTTTCTACACTTCATTATATCACACCATGTTTGCGCCTTCCATTTTTAATGATGTAAACGGAGATTACAGAGGAACGGATAAAAAAGTATACGAAAAAGCAGATTTTACCAATTACACCACTTTTTCACTTTGGGATACTTATCGTGGTCTGCATCCATTGTACACAATAACACAAGCAGATAAAATCAATGATATTGTAAAATCATTTTTGGCTATTTATCAGCAGCAGGGAAGATTACCTGTTTGGCATTTAATGGGGAATGAAACAAACACGATGAACGGAAATCATTCGATTGCTGTAATTGCCGATGCTTATTTGAAAGGATACCGCGATTATGATGTGGAGTTAGCTTATGAAGCAATGAAAAAGACTGCAATGCAAACGCGCGACGGAATGGATTACGTTCAAAAATTGGAATATATTCCTGCCGATAAAATGTTAGAATCTGTTGGTAATGCTTTAGAATATGCTATTGATGATTATTCGATTGCACAAATGGCGAAAGCTTTAAACAAAACAGAAGACTACGAATATTTCTCGAAAAGAGCCAATTTGTACAAACTTTATTTCGATAAAGAAACCACATTCATGAGAGGTAAATTGACAAACGGAAATTGGAGAACTCCATTTAATCCGCTTTCGTCTGCACACCGAAAAGATGATTATGTTGAAGGAAATGCATGGCAATATACTTGGTTAGTTCCTCATGATCCTTATGGCTTAATTGATTTATTTGGAAGTGAAAGTAAATTTTTGAACAAATTAGATTCACTTTTTCAAATTACAGACAAAGTTGAAGGTGAAGAAATTTCTCCTGATATCAGTGGTTTAATTGGTCAATATGCGCAAGGAAATGAACCAAATCACCATATTCCATATTTATATGCTTTTGCTGGTGAACCTTGGAAAACGGCAAAATTAATCAGAGAAATTGATGATAAGTTTTATTCTACAAAACCTGACGGATTGTGTGGTAATGAAGACTTAGGTCAGATGTCGGCTTGGTACATTTTATCTTCAATGGGATTTTATTCTGTTAATCCTGCAAATGGAGTTTATGTTTTGGGAAGTCCATTAGTAAATACGGCAACAATTCATTATAAAAAAGGAATTTCATTTACAGTAAATGCAATTGATAATAGTGCAACCAATATTTATATTCAGAAAGCGGAGTACAACGGAAAGCCTTATTCAAAATCTTACATTACTCATGATATGATAGTGAAAGGCGGAGAGTTAAAATTGTATATGGGAAGTAAACCATCTGCAACATTTGGTGTAAAAAAAGAAGATAGACCGCTTTAGTTTTTAGTCGCAGTATCAGTTTACAGTTCCTGCAAGGTTTTTAAAACCTAGTAGGTATAATTTTAAGTGTCATTATTACTATAGTTTAGAAATTAGAGTTTTTGCAAAAAAATAAATACCTACAAGGTTTTAAAAACCTTGCAGGATAAAAAACACAGAATATGAAATTAAAGAGTTTAATTTTTTTAGGATTAATACAGTGTGGTATTGCCACGGCACAGGTTAAAACCTTAGATCCTGCGGAGTATGTAAACCCATTAATGGGAACACAATCTGTTCATAGTTTGTCAAACGGAAACACATATCCGGCAATCTGCAGACCTTGGGGAATGAATTTCTGGACACCACAAACAGGAAAAATGGGTGACGGATGGGCATACACGTACACGGCAGAAAAAATTAGAGGATTTAAGCAAACACATCAGCCATCACCTTGGATGAACGATTATGGTCAGTTTTCGATTATGCCTGTAACAGGGAAATTAGTTTTCGCGGAAGCGGAAAGAGCAAGCTGGTTCAGTCATAAAGCAGAGGTTTCAAAACCATATTATTATAGCGTTTATCTTGCTGATTATGATGTTACAACTGAAATTACAGCCACAGAACGAGCAGCACATTTTCAAATTACTTTTCCTGAAAATGAGCAATCTTCTATCGTAGTTGATGCTTTTGATAAAGGTTCTTATATTAAAATTATTCCATCAGAAAATAAAATCATCGGATATACAACACGCAATAGCGGTGGCGTTCCGGGGAATTTTAAAAATTATTTTGTACTTGTATTTGATAAACCGTTTACAACAAGCAGTACATGGAATGACAAAGGACTTGAAAAAAATAAATTAGAACTACAAGACGATCATGCTGGTGCTATTGTAACCTTTAAAACGAAAAAAGGTGAAATCGTAAATGTAAAAACAGCTTCTTCATTTATAAGCGCAGAGCAAGCAGAATTAAATTTGAAATCAGAATTAGGAAACGCTTCGTTTAAAGAAACAGTTGCCGCTTCTAAAAAAGAATGGAATAAAGTATTAGAAAAAATTACTGTAGAAAGTAATAATGAAGACCAATTAAAAACTTTTTATTCTTGTTTGTACCGTGCGACTTGTTTTCCTCAGAAACAATACGAAATCAACGCAAAAGGAGAAATTGTTCATTATAGCCCATACAACGGAAATATTTTACCGGGTTACATGTACGCTGGAACTGGATTTTGGGATACTTTCCGCGCATTATATCCATTGTTAAATTTGGTTTATCCTTCGATAAATAAGGAAATGCAGGAAGGTTTAATCAATGATTATAAAGAAGGTGGTTTTTTACCAGAATGGTCAAGTCCTGGATTTAGAAATGTAATGGTTGGAAACAATTCAGCTTCTGTAGTTTCTGATGCTTATATGAAAGGTTTAAGAGGATATGATATAAACACATTGTATGAAGCGTTGGTTCATGGAGCCAATAATGAAGGTCCGATGGATGCAGTTGGTAGAAAAGGAGTTTCCTATTATAATTCTTTGGGATATGTTCCTTATGATGTAAAAATTAACGAAAATGCCGCAAGAACACTTGAATATGCCTACGATGACTTTGCCATTTGGAAATTAGCGAAAGCTTTAAACCGTCCCAAAAAAGAAATCAGTTTGTTCGAGAAAAGAATGATGAACTATAAAAACTTATACAATCCTGAAGCGGGATGGATGAGTGGTAGAAATAAAGACGGAAGTTTTCCGGCAAATTTCAATCCATTAAAATGGGGAGATGCTTTTACGGAAGGTAATAGTATGCATTACAGCTGGAGCGTTTTCCATGATATTCAGGGATTAATTAATTTGATGGGTGGACAGAAAAAATTCACAGAAAAATTAGACGCTGTTTTTACAACACCACCAATTTTTGATGATAGTTATTACGGATCAGTTATTCATGAAATCCGCGAAATGCAGATTATGAATATGGGACAATATGCACACGGAAATCAGCCTATCCAGCATATGATTTACTTGTATAATTATGCAGGAGAACCTTGGAAAACACAATATTGGTCAAGAGAAGTTATGAATCGTTTATACCAACCTACTGCAGATGGATATTGTGGAGACGAAGATAACGGACAAACTTCGGCTTGGTATATTTTCTCTGCAATGGGATTTTATCCGGTTTGCCCGGCAACAGACGAATATGTTTTAGGTGCGCCATTGTTTAAAAAAATCAGTTTGCAATTAGAAAATGGTAAACAATTGATTATTAACGCGCCTAAAAATTCAGAAACAAACAAATACGTTCAGGATTTAAAATGGAATAATGCGAGTCATACCAAAAATTTCATTAATCATTCAGATGTTTTAAAAGGCGGGGAGCTAAATTTTGAGATGGGTGCTGAGCCAAATCTTCAAAGAGGAACCGCTGCAAGTGCTTTTCCATATTCTTATTCAACTTCAAAATAATACTATGCAATCACGTAGAAAATTTATAAAAAACGCCGGGATTTTTTCCGCCGGATTATTGGCGATTCAAACAGATGTTTTTGCGTCGCAGTCAGATACTTTTAATTTTGCCCTAAAAGATTTTATCAGTAAAAGACCTCCTTTGGCAGAACGAAAATTTACCAGTCCGGCTATTGAGGCGGCAATTGTTCGCATTAAAAAGCAAATTGCAAATCCTGAATTGGCGTGGTTGTTTGAAAACTGTTTTCCAAATACACTAGACACTACGGTTGATTTTGAAATTATAGACGGAAAACCTGATACATACGTAATCACCGGAGATATCGATGCAATGTGGCTTCGTGATAGTACAGCGCAAATCTGGCCTTATATTCCGTTTGTAAAAGAAGATAAAAAACTGGCAGAATTGGTAAAAGGAGTGATCAATCGTCAGGCAAAATGTATTCTTTTAGACCCTTACGCAAATGCTTTTTATAAAGATTTTAATCAGGTGAGCGAATGGAAAAACGACATGACGAAAATGCAACCTGGTATTCACGAGCGCAAATGGGAAATCGATAGTTTGTGTTATCCAATACGACTTGCTCACGGATACTGGAAAGAAACCGGAGATATTAGCCTTTTTGACAGTAAATGGAAAGAAGCAATGCTTTTGGTTTTGCAAACGTTCAAAGAACAGCAAAGAATGCATGACAAAGGGCCTTACAGTTTTCAGCGTGTAACGGCTTGGGCTACAGACGGTGTGCCATTAGGCGGTTACGGTTATCCTGTAAAACCATGCGGATTGATTGTTTCAACATTTAGACCTAGTGATGACAGTACATTATTCGGATACTTGATTCCGAGTAATATGTTTGCGATCGAGGTACTTGGATATCTTATCGAAATTTTCTCTTTACCAGCTTTAAAAGACAATGATTTGGTGGCTAAAGCCAAAGAATTACGCGATCAGGTTCAGAAAGGTTTAGAAGAAAATGGAATCATCGAGCATCCGAAATTTGGAAAAATCATCGCTTTTGAAGTTAACGGTTACGGAAGTTTTCATATGATGGATGATGCAAATGTTCCTTCATTACTTTCATTACCTTATTTAGGTGCAATTGAACCGGATAGTTCTCTTTATTTAAATACAAGAAAAGTAGTTTTGTCTGAAAATAATCCGTTTTTCTATAAAGGAAAAGCCGGAGAAGGAATCGGTGGGCCACATACAGGAACGGACACCATTTGGCCAATGAGTATTGTTTTAAGAGCAATTACAAGTGTTGACGAAAAAGAAATAAGACAATGTATCAGCAACCTGATTAAAACCAATGCAGATACTGGATTTATGCACGAATCCTTCCATAAAGACGATGTGACGAAGTTTACCCGAAAATGGTTTGCCTGGGCAAATACATTGTTTGGAGAAATGATTGTTCACACCAGTATAAAATATCCACAAATTTTAAAGGATAAAAATTTATAAAATCCGAGAGAATAAAAATAGAAGAAGCTTTTAAATAAGCTGTAGTTATAGTTTCAAAATGAAATTGAAGTTTATGAATGAAATGAAATTGGTGAGGCGAAAACCAGATTTTAAAAAATTAGATAAAACAGAAAAAATGAATAAAGAATATGCCGTTGGAGTTGACATTGGTGGAACACATATTACCGCAGCAATTATAGATATTGCGAATATGAAAATGATTGACTTTTCGGTACATAAAGAATCTTTTGATTCTAATTTACCAGTCGATCAGGTCATGAGCATTTGGGAAAAAGTGATTCGTATTTCAATCGAAAATTCTAAAGTTGAAGAAGTAAAAGGACTTGCCGTGTGCATGCCTGGTCCGTTTGATTATGCCAATGGACTTTGCTGGATAAAAGATCAATCGAAATATGAGCATTTCTATGGTAAGAATGTTCGTTATTTATTTCAGGGAACTCTTAATTTGTCCAACGAATTTCCAATTCTTTTCGAAAATGATGCCGTTTGTTTTGGAAAAGGAGAGGTTTTTAAAGATTCAGCAAACCTTACCAAAAAAGTTATGGCAGTAACGCTTGGTACAGGACTTGGTGCTTGTTTTATCGATAAAGGTGTTTCTGTGGCAGCAGGAGAATCAGTTCCGCATGACGGAGAAATTTACAATTTGCCTTTTAAAGAAGGTATCGCAGAAGATTATATTTCGACACGAGGTCTTTTAGGCGGATATAAAACTTTATCAGGAAAAGGCCTCAATAACGGTTTAGAACTTTATAATCTTGCAATAGCCGGAGACGAAATTGCCATAAAAGTTTTCGAACAAATGGGTGAGGATCTGGCCGAAGTTACAAGCCCTTGGTTAAATAAATTTGGTGCAGATCATTTTATTATCGGCGGAAAAATTGCAAACGGAAGCGAATTTTTTCTTCCTGGTTTCAATAAAAAAATTAAAGAAAACAATCTTGAAGTAAGCGTTTTAGTTTCAACAGATAATGAAGCTGCTGCTTTACTTGGAGCTGCAAGTATGCTTTATACTTTATAGTTTAAATTATTAAAGGATTTTATATCTGCATAAAAAAAGAGTCTACAGAAGTAGACTCTTTTTTTTACAAAAAAAATAAATAACAAGAAGTGAATTAAACTTTAAAAATTAATTTCTTTTTGTAAAAAATCCACAATATCACTGACCAAAATATAGCATACAGAATGGCATAAGCCAAAGAGGAGTTCAGTGGATTTTCAAAACAAGGAACAATTCCATGTTCGTAGATATATGCCTGAAGTCCAATTTCTTCGCCTCCAGTTTCAGGATTCGCAACTTTTATGGAACTTAAAACTCTCGGTATTATTCCTGAAAAGAAAAAGACAATCATTGGGTTTACGCCCCAGATCAAAAATAATTTTGTCCACTTTTTATAACCTTTAATATCGATTATATAGTAGAGGAGCGTTAGACATATTGTAGCAATTCCTGCAGTATATAATACGTAAGAACTTGTCCATAATGATTTGTTTATCGGGAAGAAAATATTCCAGATTAATCCGCCAATTAATAACGATGTTCCCACTATTGCAGCTTTTTTTACAATTTCAATTTTGGAAATCTGAAGATTAAGAATTTGTCCAATAAATATTCCGAGAATTCCGGTGCCAATTGCGGGTAAAGTACTTAAAATCCCTTCCGGATCCCAGGTTTTAGACGATGCCCATAAATGCCCGTTTAAAAGTGTATTGTCTACCGATGCAGCAAGATTGGTTCCTTTATCAAAATTAGCAGGGCCAAATCCGGGAACAGGAACGCAAGCCATCAATACCCAATAGCCTAGTAAAAGTGTTGCCACAACCAAAAGCTGCGTATTTAAATTTGTTTTTAAATATAAAAGAGAAGAAAAGAAATAAACGATAGCAATTCGTTGTAAAACACCTGGTATTCTGGTATCTTCAAAATGTTCCAGACCGCTGAATGATAGCGAAATTAGTATTAGAAATACACTTACAGCCAGAATGGTTTTTACTTTCATTGAAAAATTTCCCAAAAGCGCATAAGCAACAGCAAAAGCAATAATTAACCTCAACGCTAATAACGGAATCCCTTCCAGACCAAATAAATGTATTCTGCTGAAAACGCTCAAAAACAATCCTAAACAGAAAATACGAAGCGAACGAACTAAGATTTTATTAAAAACGCTTCCGTCAAAATGTTTTACCGGCATTGCAAACGGAATTGCAGTTCCCATTATAAAAACAAAAAAAGGGAAAACTAAATCGGTTGGAGTACAGCCATGCCATTCAGCATGTTCTAAAGGTGGGTAAATAGAAGCCCAGCTTCCCGGATTATTGACAATTGTCATCAATAAAATGGTAAAACCTCTAAATACATCTAGTGAAGTTAAACGTTCTTTTGTCATTGGGTTTTATAGTTTATGGTTGATAGTTTATGGTTGATAGTTTATGGTTTGGAATTTGGAATTTAAAATTTGGAATTTATTTAATAATTGCGTCCTGAATTATTTGTTGAATTTCTTCTCTGATTTTTCCTTTGGCTAATTTGTTTTCGTCGTTAACTACTTCAGGATACGTTCTGTTGGATAGGAATACATATACAATTTCGGTTTCCGGATCAGCCCAAGCCATGTTTCCTGTAAAACCAGTATGACCGAAACTAGCTTCAGAAACACAGTCGCAAGTTGGTCCGCCTTTATGCACTCTTTTATCAAATCCTAAACCTCTTAAAACACCTTGATTTTTGTAATAACAAGTATTAAAAGCGTCGAAAGTTTGTGGAGAAAAGTACTGAATACCGCCATAATTCCCTTTTTGCAAAAACAGCTGCATCATTTTGGCAACATCCATACTGTTAGAAAAAATTCCGGCGTGACCGGCAATTCCGCCTTCCATAGCGGCAGCCATATCATGAACATAACCCTGTATTACCTGATGTCTGAAATAAGTATCAATTTCGGTAGGAGCGATGTCGGTTTTATTAAATCTATTTAACGGATTATACGTTGTATAATTCATTCCCAATGTGCTGTAGAAGTTTTCCTGACTCAAATCTTCTAATTTTTTATGGGTTTTTCTTTCTAAATATTCTTTCAGAATGATGAAAGTAAAATCACTGTATTTGTATTCTTTTTTTGAAGATAACGGACTTTTAGCAATGATTTTCATAATCGTATCCTGATAATCATTTCTCAGGAAAAGACTATCGGCGACTTTGGTAGAAAATTTACTGTCGGCTACTTTTTTATAATATTTTTCAGAAGGCTGATTGTTTTTATCTAAAGTTGCTTTGTAAAACGGAATCCAAGCCTGAAGTCCTGCGTAATGATTCAGCAAATCTTTAAAAATGATATTTTCTTTATTAGTTTTTGCAAAAAACGGAACCATATCTTTTAATTTGGTATCCAGCGTCACTTTATTTTTATCATAAAGCTGCATTACATTCGGAAGCGTTGAAATCATTTTTGAAATGGAAGCCACATCATATAAATCCGAATTGGTCACTTTTTTTCCGTTTTCATAGGTTTGCGCTCCGTACGATTTCTGAAAAATTACGTTTCCTTTTCTGGCAACCAAAACCTGCATTCCCGGAGTCATTTTTCCGTCAATTGCTTTTTGTGCAACCGCATCGATTTTCGATAAAACAGACGGATTCATACCAACATTTTCCGGAGCGGTAAAAGCCAGTCGGTTTATTTTTTCGGTTGACAAACCATCATTTACATGGAAAGAATCATTAATAGAAACGGGTAATTTTCCCTTGGCTCCAATTGCTCCAAAAAGCAATTCTGCCGAAACAACCTGACTGATATCAGAGTTTTGATAAGACACTACTAAACCTTCAATATCATCAAAATCAGTAATTGATAACAGCGAATAAGGTTTTGCAAAAATGTCCAGAATTACTTTATTGTGTTTGGCAATTTCTTTCAGCCAAAGCATTTCCTGTAGTGTAAATTCTTGTTTTTCCCAAGCTTTATTTACTTTGTGAAAGCTGATAATTACCTTATCAAACTTTTTTAATTCCTTATTTAAACTGTCAAGATTGGTGTCTTTAACTTCTACGATTTCCGTGTATTTTTTTAAAGTAGAAATAAAAGTGGAGTTAGTGTCTTCGCCCAGTTTTACGTAAGCGATTTTTTCGCTTAAATCTTTTATAGGAAGTATTTCTTTTTCATTCTTTAAAATAGTAATCGCATTTTCATATAGTTTGTAATGCAAAGCATCATTCTCTGAAGGATTTAAATCATTGTAAATATTAGCCATATCGATTGGCTTGTATTTGTTTAATCCCACTTTGTATTTATAGTGCAATATTTTTTTTACCGAATGTGCCAATCTTTCTTCTGTAATCACTTTTTCGTTGTAAGCTGTTACAAGTTTTTCAAAAGCTACAGGTACATTTTCCGGACAAAGTAAAATGTCATTTCCGGCAAGAATAACAGCAATTTCTAAATCTCCCGGACCTTTGAAATTTGCTGCGCCTTTCATTGCAAGGCCATCTGTAAAAATCAATCCGTTGAAACCTAATTCTTTTTGAAGCAAGTTTGTAACCACATTATAAGAAGCAGATGACGGACAGTTTGGCTGTGATTCTAAACTCGGAATATTAAGGTGCGCGACCATAACAGAAGCCAAACCTTCGTCAAACATTTTTTTGTACGGATACAATTCGACCAAGTCCAAACGTTCTTTAGAAAAACTTACAGTTGGTAATGCATGATGCGAATCGGTTGAAGTGTCTCCGTGTCCGGGAAAATGTTTTCCGGTACAAAGTACGCCGTTACCTTGAATTCCTTTCATTAACGCAATGGCTTTGTCAGTTACATTGACTTTGTCTTCTCCAAAAGAACGATTTCCGATAATAGGATTTTTGGCATTCGTATTAATATCCAAAACTGGCGCAAAATTAAAATGAACGCCAATTCGCTTGTTTTCGGCAGCCATATTTCTCCCTACTTTTTCAATCAAACTCAAATCCTGAATCGCGCCCAAAGTCATATTCCAAGGATAACGGTAAGTTGAGTCCAATCGCATTGCCAATCCCCATTCTGCGTCAATACCTACAAACAAAGGAACTTTAGCTTTTGATTGGTGTAAATTCGTTAGTTTCGCCTGACGAACCGGACCGCCCTGAAAGAAGATTACGCCACCCACTTTATAATCGGAAACCAATTTATTGATCTCGTTTACATGAATTGAATCTTTGTTGGAGTAGGCAGAGACCATAAAAAGTTGTCCAATTTTTTCCTGTACAGACATTTTATTGTAAATGCTGTCTACCCAAGCCGTTTCTTTATCAGAATCTTTAAAAAAGGTTTTTCGTTCTAGTTGTCCTTTCGGAGTATAAACTACAGTATCTTTTACTGGAATTTCTTTTTTTTCCGTGGCAACGGATTTATCTTTTTTTGAAGCGCAATTTATTATCAGAAATAGGAAAGAGGCGTATAGGGTTATCTTTATGAAGGAATTTTTCATATCATGTTTTTTTCGGCAAATGGATTCTAAATGATTTAGAATTTTAGTTATAGAGAAATGTTTTTAGAAAGAAACCTGTTCACTGCTTCGTGAACTAGTCAGGAATAATCCTAAGTAAGTCAACAAACCGTTTAGTAGAATTAATTCATTATCAAATACATATCCTGAAAATAATAGTGTCGAATTTTCATTTATTAAATAGGTAAAGAAAGGAGACAAAAGGCATATAAAAGGCACCAATTTGTCATTTACATGTCTTGTTTTCTGAAACAAACCAAAAGCATATAATCCTAATAGCGGTCCGTAAGTATACGAAGCAACCTTGAAAATCATTCCCACAACCGAGCTGTCATTGATGGTATTAAAAATAAGGATGATAAAGAAAATTAAAGCCGAAAAACTGATATGAACCAAATGTCTTACGCGTACTGTATTTTTCTTGTCACTGTTTTCAGCTTTGTCCATACCTAAAAAATCTACACAAAATGAAGTAGTCAAGGCCGTTAATGCCGAATCGGTAGTGGCAAATGTTGCAGCAATAATTCCAAGCAAAAATACAATTGCCGGAATTGTCGCTAAATGATTTAGTGCTATTTCAGGGAAAAGTAAATCGGTTCTTGGTTTTCCGGTAACCAAATCAACAGGAATCGAAATTCCGTTTTTATTGGCATAAATGTATAAAAGTGCACCAACGCTTAAAAAGAAAATATTAATTACCACGAAGATTCCAGTAAAAGTGAACATATTTTTTTGTGCTTCGCCAATATTTTTGCAGCTCAGATTTTTTTGCATTAAATCCTGATCAAGTCCGGTCATTGCTATGGTAACAAACATTCCTCCAATAATTTGTTTTATAAAGTGGAATTTGCTTCCCATAAAATCATCAAAGAAAAATATTTTCGAGTAATTACTGTTTTTTACTTCCTCAAAAGCAGTAATGGCGCTTAAATCCATACGATCGCAAATAAAATAAATAGTAAGGAAAACCGATGTAACCAAGAAAAACGTTTGTAAAGTATCAGTGATAATAATAGTTTTCAATCCGCCTTTATACGTGTATGAAAAAATAAGAAGCAGAGAAATCATTACTGTAAAAGCAAAAGGAATATGAAAATAATCAAATACGAAACGTTGTAAAACAATCACAACCAAATAAAGTCGGAACGCAGAACTGATGGTTCTACTGATCAAGAAAATAGAAGCAGCTGTTTTGTAGCTGTAAAATCCCATTCTTTTTTCGATATAACCGTAAATAGAAGTTAGATTCATTCGGTAATACAACGGCAATAATAATTTTGTAATTACAATAAAACCAATTGCGTTACCCAATACAAACTGAAAATATTTGAATTGTTCGCCGCTCGCCGCCCCAACTTCTCCGGGAACAGATATAAATGTTACACCTGAAAGTGCAGTTCCAATCATCCCAAAAGCAACTAAATACCATTTTGAGTTTTTGTTGGCAGTAAAAAAAGCATCATTTCCACTGTCTTTTTTGCTTACGCGATAAGAGATGTAGAATAATGTTCCGAAATAAATTAGGATGAGAAGAAGGATTGTACTTGGTGTCATTTTATAGCTTTGGTTTTTTGGATTCTTTTATAAATCTATAAAAGATTTTGTATAGTTTTAGATTTCCGGTTTTTTATTTATGTGCCAATAAAACCGCTCTTACACTTTTGTGTTTGTGCAATAATTCTTCGGCCAAATCATGTTCAATATCAAGTTCTTCCATAATCATTTTGATAGCGCGTTTTACTAATTTTTCATTAGAAAGTTGCATATCGACCATTTTATTACCTTTTACTTTTCCTAATTTAATCATTACCGAAGTAGAAATCATATTTAAGGTCAGTTTTTGAGCTGTTCCTGATTTCATTCTCGTACTTCCGGTTAAAAATTCAGGTCCAACAATTAATTCAATTGGATAATCGGCTTCTTGGGCAATAAGTCCGTTGCTGATACACGAAATACTTCCGGTTTTAATATTATGTTCTTTCGCTTTTTTCAAAGCTCCCAAAACGTAAGGTGTGTTTCCAGACGCTGCAATTCCTATAATCATGTCCAAACTTGAAATTTCATATTTGGCTAAATCTTTCCAGGCTTGTTCTGTATCGTCTTCGGCATTTTCAACCGCTTTTCTGATAGCGGTATCGCCACCGGCAATAATTCCGATAATCATATCATGTGGTACGCCAAATGTAGGTGGACATTCTGATGCGTCTAAAATTCCAATTCTCCCTGAAGTTCCTGCTCCAATATAAAACAATCGGCCACCTAATTGCATTTTTTTGACAATTGCCTTAACCAGTTTTTCGATTTTAGGAATTTGCTCTTCAATAATATCCGGTACCTTTTTGTCTTCTGTATTAATGTTGGTAAGAAGTTCTTTCACGCTCATTTGATCCAAGTCTTTGTACAAAGATTCTTGTTCAGTTTCAGGATTTTTATTTTTCATTTTTCTTTTTTTTTTGATTTTTGAAACCAAAATTCTTTCGAACAATTGATTTCATTATTTTGCATTAATAGTTTCTATTTTTATGGAAAAAATAGCTGAATTTGGGAAAATTATTGAATTAAGGGATTATTTATAAATCAGATATTTTGTTCGCATTTTTTTGAAAGCTTCAAGATCTTTCTGCCAAGTTTTTCTAATCTCAGTTTCAGAAACTCCACTTTCAATTTGTTGTTGTAATTTTTTTGTTCCGGCAAGTTTGGTGAAAAAAGCGTTGAAGAATTTAGTTTTGTCACTTGTATTCTGATAAGCTTTGATCAACCATTTTAATTCGAGTTGTTTTAGTTTTGGATATTTCGTTAAATCTTCACCAAAACACTCTTTTCCGTTGTATAAAGGATCTTTAGCTCCAAAGTTTGGTTTCGGCGTAAAGCTAAAAGTTGTGTTTTTTAAAAAAGGCGAACCATAAATTTGAAATTGCGTTTCAGTTCCGCGCCCCATACTTACGTTCGTTCCTTCAAAAAGGCATAAACTTGCGTAAAGATTTATCGACTGATCGTTTGGTAAATTTGGAGATGGTTTTGCCAATAAACTGTATTCCATTTTTCTATTGTAATCCGTACACGGAATAACAGTCAGTTTACATTGTGCGCCGTCTTTTAGCCATTTTTCACCATTAACCATTTGTGCATATTCGCCAATGGTCATTCCGTGAAGAAGCGGAATAGGGTGCATGCCGACAAAACTGGTGAATTCTTTTTCTAAAAGCGGTCCGTCTACAATACTTCCATTCGGATTTGGTCTGTCCAGAATTAATAACGGAACATTATTTTCGGCGCAAGCCTCCATAACATAATGCAAAGAAGAAATATAAGTGTAGAAACGTGCACCAACATCCTGAAGATCAAAGATCATAATGTCAATTTCTGCTAATTGTGCTGCTTTTGGTTTTTTGTTGTCTCCATAAAGCGAAATAATAGATAATCCCGTTTTTGGGTCTTTTCCGTCAACGATATGTTCCCCTGCATCGGCTGTTCCTCTAAAACCGTGTTCCGGAGCAAAAATGGTTTGAAGATTGATTTTTTTCTCAATTAAAAAATCAACGACATGTGTTTTGTCTGATAAAATTCCCGTTTGATTTGTAACAATCCCTACTTTTTTATCTTTCAGTAATGGCAAATATTTTTCGTAATTATCTGCTCCGGTTTTAATTACAGAAGCATTAATTTCTTTTGTGTTGTTTGTTGTTGTAACTGGTAAAATTGTAGTTGCGAAAGATGGAGTGTAAAATAAAGACGTTACAATAAGGGTGCTTTTTGCTATAAATTTTATCATTTTAAATACAGTTAATAGTTAAAGACAAAAATGAACTAAATAAAATTAGAATAGTATTGTGATGTATAATGTTATTGGCAGATTGGGGATCTGATATTTTTAGAAATACACCTGAATGTTCAGGGTAGAATTTTATTTGATCTTTTGTCTTTTCCTAAGTGGTTAGAAAAAAGTATTTTAAAATACTACCTTCAGAATAACTGATTCCGAAGGTAGTGTAAAATATGTTGGTTATTTCTTTAAAAAAGAAGGTTTTACCAACCTGGGTTTTGTTTTAATTCAACACCCTGAGCTTTATACAAATCAATATCGTTTGTTGGGATATTCATTAAATAATGTTTTGCTTCAAAGGTTCTGGTACTTGCAGGGTATATTTTTACATAACCATTTGCATCAACCTGAGTTTGCGATCCAACCGGAGTTCCAATTCTTGCACCAAGATTTACATCAGGATTTTTTGAAGTATCTAAATAGTCACCTTTTTTCCAACGGTAAATATCAGCTTGTCTCAAAGTTGTCCAGCTCATAAATTCGATTTGACGCTCACGACGAACTTCCCAAATTAAAGGACTAACCACACCAGAAATTTGCTCTAAAGCAGAAGTTCTTCTTGGGTCATTAATTAGTACACCATTTGCAGAAGCATTAATTCCGTTTGTAGTTAACGGTGCGATTCCAGCGCGGGCACGTACTTTATTAATCGAAATATCAAGGTCATTGTTTGTTGCTGTACCAAGTTCGGCACAAGCTTCGGCATAATTTAAATATACTTCACTCAATGTAAATAATGGAGCATCAGTATAGTTACGTCCACCAGTTGTAACATCCGGGCCACTTGTTGCAGGGTTGTTGTATAATTCGAATACATAACCAGACATTGAAACCAATGCTGCTGTACCAAAAGGTTTTCCTTTGTAACCGTAATTCGTTGTATTTACTGTTTTACCAAAACGAGGATCTCTGTTTGCAAATGTTTTAGTAATATCATCATCACCTTGATATTGTGCATTTCCAGATTGCTGAATTGGTAATCCATTTGTAGTTACATAACTATCAGCTGCCCATTTTGTAATACCATACTGAATTGTTGACGTATTGGTATAGTTTTGAAGCGAATGCATCAAGACGTTTGTTAAATAACGTTTTGCCAATATCACTTCTGAATTTCCAAGTAATTCAACAGAGTTGTAAAGTGATTTCCAGTCTGCATTTAATTTATAACTTGGATTGTTCATGATGGCTAAAGAAGCAGTTTTAGCTTTGTTAAGATAAGCGCTTCCGTCTTGACCTAAATGGTATTTTCTGTAAGTCCCTTCATAAATACAAGCGTTGCTTAAAGCTGCATAAGCTGTGTATTTATTTGCTGTAGCATTTTTATCATCAGATACAAGCATCAAGTTGGCAGCTTCTTCTAATTCAGCAATAACTTTGTCCATTACTTGCGCTCTAGGCATTGAAGGAGCATAAACTTCAGGAGCATCCTGAGCTAAATATTTATCCGTATAAGGGACATCTCCAAATTTTTGAACCAAACGGAAATAAGTATACGCTCTGAAAAATTTAGCAACTCCAAGATAGTGGTTCTTTTTTTCTGCAGACATGCTTACCGTTGGAACTTTTTCCAACATAAGATTACAACGACGGATAAGCGTATAATACTCATTCCAAGAGTAAACATTTGTAGTTGCAGCAGTTACCGGCATTTGGTAGAAAGTAAATGCTGATAAGTTGTCATCTACTCTGTAATCAGATCCATGATAGTAGAAAAAAGAAAGTCCGATTGTGGTTCCGTTTCCATAACCATAAAAAGTATCATAGTTAAGCCATGAAAAGGTTTTTACGTTATCTTCTGACTGCCAAAAGTTATCATTTGTAAATTTATCTGCAGGATCATCAGTAAGATAATCTGAACAGCTAACTGCGCTTCCTGCTAATAAAGCAGTTGCAAACATTAGCAGAAACTTAGATTTTATATTGTATTTTTTCATTGTATAAGTTTTGAATAGTTAGAGATTAGAAAGCGATATCAACACCAACTGACCATGTTTTTGTGTAAGGATAAGCTCTTCCCCAGAAAACTTCTGTTTCGTCGATTTCAGGGTCAACCGGAAGACGTTTGTCAGCCCATGTTGCAATATTTTCACCTGAAGTATATAATCTTACTTTTTCTAATCCTGCTTTTTTCACAAGAACTGTTGGCAAATTATAACCAATAGTAAAGTTTTTAAGACGGAAATAAGACATGTCTAACAAGTATCTTGTTGAGGTAACAAAGTTGTTTTGTCCATTAGTTCCAGAACCAAAAGTATTTGCTTCATTTCCATAATAAGGATTTGGGAAATAAGCACCAGTGTTTTCCGGAGTCCAGTAATCTGCCTGGTTTGCATACATTTGCTGAGGAGCACGATAGAAAGGCAATACAGCATCAGAAGCAGCCCAGTAATCACGTTTTCCAACTCCCTGGAAGAAAGCAGAAATATCAAATCCGCGGAATTTACCACCTAATGTGATACCATATCTGTAACGTGGAGTTGAGTTACCAATTTTTTTCAAATCTCCGTGATCGTCAGCAGTTCCTGCTCCACGAGTAATTGCTCCATCGCCGTCTACATCTACATAGTGAACGTCTCCCGCTCCGTATTTAAAGTTTCCACCCATTGTTTTAGAGTAGTCAACGCCATTTACTGTTTTACCATTGTTAGTAATTACATCATCAGCCTGAAGAAGTCTGTCACTGGTTAATCCCCAGATTTGACCAATTTCGAAACCATCATAATAAGGTCTTGTATCCGGTGTTACTAAAGCTAATAATTTAGAAGTGTTGTTCCATTTTGTAATAACCGATTTAGAATCAGATAAAGCAAGATCTACGAAAAATGAAGCAGTTTCGCTCAATTCTTTGTTAAAGTTCAATGAAAGCTCCCAACCTTTAGTTCTCATGTTTCCTGAGTTAGTCTGTGCAGAACTCTGTCCAAATGAACCCGGAAGTGTTATACCCGGAGCAAGCATTCCTTTTGTATCACGCTGATACCAGTCAAAAGAAGCACCAAGCATATCAAATATTTTAACATCGACACCAACATCTTTAGTCAATACTTTTTCCCAAGTTAATGCAGGGTCTACGTTTGTTGGTAAATCAGTAGAAGGCGGAATTGTAGCGCCACTATTTACCCAAGAAGGATTTTTAGCATTCATGATTGCTAAGAAAGCATTGTTTCCAACATTCTGGTTACCGATAGATCCTATAGATCCACGCAATTTAAGGTCGTTCAACCAGCTGCGTGTTCCTTCCATAAATTTCTCGTTTACAATTTTGTATCCTACAGAAGCAGAAGGGAAGAATCCCCATTGTTCGTTAGTTGGGAATCTTGAAGAACCATCGTAACGAGCGTTAAGCTCAACTAAATAAATTCCGTTGTAATCATAATTTACACGCCCAAAGAAACCTGCAATTGAGTATTCTGTTACCGTTGGATTTAAATCTTTGTTTGCAGCTCCAGAAACAAATTGCTCACCTACAGCAAGGTTAAATTCTGGTTTAGATTTGTCCAAAAGTGTATTTCTTCTTGCATAATTACGAGAGAAATTCTGCCACTCCGAGTTGAAACCAGCTAAGAATTTGAAATTATGCTTGTCAAATTGTTTTTTGTAGTTACCATAAATGTTCACAACATTTGTTGTTGACTCTTGTTTTGACTGTCCTACAAAGTCATTTCCTGTTTCAAGCGTTGCAGGTACAGCAGTTTGAATTGTAGTAGCATCGTATGGCATTGAAGACCAGCTGTCCCACGCTAAGAATTTACCACCGTTTTGTTTTCTGTTGTAATAGTCGTTTACGCTGCTTACTTCAGTGATAAGATTTAAATCTTTTGTAATATCTGCAGTAAATCTTGCGCTTAGCCTTGTATTACGTCTATTGTTTTCATTTCGTGAAGCATTAGATAAATATCCTCCCGCAGTACGGAAATTGTATCCTCTGTATGTTCCAAAATTTGGGAAATATTGCCCCCAACGAAGTGCATAACCAAAATATCCACCGTAGCCAGTATCATCAGTTCCAGAACCACCATAGTAGTTAAAAGGCTGATCGTAAGAGCTGTTGATTGTCATTACTTTGAAATCTCCAGTAAGCCAATCCGCTAATTTTGTTGTAAAACCTAAATTGATGTTGATTCTTTGTCTTTTTTCCTGATTCACTCTTAACATACCATCTTGGTTTGTAAGTCCGAATGAAGCGAAGAATGAACTTTTATCTCCTAAATTACCTTGCGCAGAAACATTGTGAGTTGTTTGTAGCGCATCTTTTGCATATAATTCTTTGTTGGCATCCCAAACTCTGTAAAAATAAGGAACACCATTTTTTATCTCCCAATCTTCTCCGTAAACCATTTCACGGCTTGTACGATTGTTTTCGTATTTTTCTTTCCAGTTTTTAATTCCGTCTAATAAAATGCTGTAGTTCTGACCAAAAATCTCCGGTGTTGAACCATCTGTTCTTGTTCCAGCTGCAATTAATCCTGGAATTTCTTCTGTTGGATCTAAGAATTTAAGCGTAGAAATTGGGTTAGTAAAAGCAGTATTGGCAGAATAAGAAAATTTCACTTTTCCTTCGCCTGTTTTTCCTCCTTTTGTTGTAATAAGAACAACACCAAAAGCAGCACGAGCACCATAAATAGATGCAGAAGCAGCATCTTTAAGTACAGACATCGTCGCAATATCATTCGGATTGATCAATGATAAATCTGTAGGAACACCGTCTACTAATATTAATGGATCATCAGAACCGTTAACAGTACCAGCTCCACGAATGTTAATTTTTGCGGCGCGATTAATGTTTCCTGAGTTAAAATTAATGTTTACACCTGGTGTAGTTCCTTGCAAAGCTTTACTAACATCTGTAAGCGGTCTGCTTCCAATAGTTTTAGCTACATCGATTGAGGCAACAGCTCCAGTTAAGTTTGTTTTCTTTTGAGAAGAGAATCCTACGACTACAACTTCGTCAAGTTTTGAAGTGCTTTCAGAAAGCTCGACATTAATTTTTTGTTGTCCTTCGACTTTTACTACAGAGGTTTCAAACCCCATATAGCTAAAAGCAAGGCTTCGTCCTGGTGCGATGCTGATGCTGTAGTTTCCATCAAAATCAGTGGTTGTACCGTTTGATGTCCCCTGAATCAGGACCGTAACTCCAGGAATTGGAATTCCATCTGATTTGCTTTTTACTGTTCCAGTAATTGTTTTTGCTTGTCCAAATGCTGTTTGAATGCACAAAACCAACACTGTAATAAAGAGTAATTTTTTCATGATTAATCTGGTTTTTTATGGTTGTTGTTGAGCAAATATATTTATTTATTGCATATAAATGCGACATTTTGTAATATTTTTTATAAAACAGCTAAAAATAACGCAAAATAACGCATATTTTGTATGTCAATTCCCTCCTGTTGTTATGTATAATTCAAAAAACGCAAACTATTGCATTTCTTAACATATCTTCTGTCGGTGAATAGAATTATTTGATATATTTGTTCTGAATTTTTAATCTCTGGAAAATGCTGAAAGCGGAAAGACATAAATATATAATGACCAAACTTATTGAAGAGCAAAAAGTTGTTACGACAGATTTGGCACTTGCGTTGGATTTGTCTGAGGATACAATAAGAAGGGATTTAAACGAGTTGGACGGCAAGAAGCTACTTGAGAAGGTTTATGGAGGTGCAGTTCAGGTTAAAGAAAAAGCTGCCGATGTTTTTAATATTGATATTAACGCCGAGGAGGAAAAAAAGAGAATTGTAGCTAAGGCATTATCTTTATTACGTGACGGACAGGTTATTATTATGAGTGGAGGAAGTACAAATTTGGTTTTCGCAAAGCTTATTCCTGCAGAATTAAAAGCTACTATATATACGTATAGTTTGCCAATAGCCATGCAATTGTCACAACATCCAAATATTGATTTGATATTTATTGGAGGAAAGATGCAGAAAAACGCAATGGTGACAATTGGTATGGATGTAATTCAGGTTGTTTCCAAAATTAAGGCCGATATTTGCTTCATCGGTGCCAGTAGCATTAATGTAAAACAAGGGCTTACTGAAGTTGGTTACGAAGTGTCAATTGTCAAGAAAGCTATGATTGAGGCTTCTGATAGAGTGGTTTCTATGTTTACTTCAAATAAACTGGATACAAAAATGCCGCATAGTGTTTGCGAAATTAGTCAGTTGGATACTATCGTTACAGAGTTAGATCCGAATGATTCAAGGTTCGATGAGTATAAAAAATCTGGGGTTTTTGTACTTTAATTTGTAATTTGCTTTTTAATACTTGCGTTATTTTTCGTGTTTTAAATTTAATTTTGTTAAATAACGCAAAATAATGAAATCAGTTTGTTTTTTGTATATATTTGTTAAATTAAAGTTTACCATTTGTATTAAAAAAACAATACTTACTCAATGCCCAATTCTTTCCCATTTCAACAATTATCCGATTCATTAGAAGGAAATCTATTTTATGATGAACTTCATAAAAAGCTTTACGCTACAGATGCTTCTGCTTATAGAATTATTCCGGAAGCTGTTGCGGTTCCAAAAACCGAAGAAGATATTGTAAAAATAATTCGTTTTGCTTCAGAAAATAATATTTCAATAACACCTAGAACAGCAGGAACTTCGCTGGCTGGGCAAACTGTTGGAAACGGAATTATTGTAGATGTTTCTAAACATTTTACTAAGATTGTTGCTTTTGATGCTCAAAAGAAAACCATAACAGTACAACCAGGAGTAATTCGCGATGAACTGAATTTATACTTAAAACCGCACGGATTATTTTTCAGCCCGACAACCTCAACTACAAATCGCTGCATGATTGGCGGTATGGTCGGGAATAATTCCTCAGGAACAACTTCTATTCGATATGGCGTGACCCGAGATAAAATTGTTGAAATCAAAGCAGTTTTAAGTGACGGAAGTAAAGTGGTTTTTAAGGATTTGTCTTCGGAGGAATTTATTGAGAAAACAAAAGGGGATACGCTCGAAAATAAAATCTATCAAACGATTTACGAAGAGTTGTCGAATAAAGAAAATCAAGAAGAAATTCATAGGGAATTCCCAAAACCTGAAATTCACAGAAGAAATACGGGTTACGCGATTGATATATTATTAAAATCTAAATTGTTTTCAGGTACAGAAGACACTATAAATCTAGGTAAATTGCTTTGCGGAAGTGAAGGAACTCTTGCTTTTACTACAGAAATCACGCTGAAAGTTGACGATTTACCACCAACCAATACTATTATGGTTGTGGCGCATTTTCATACTATTCAGGAAAGTTTAGAAGCGGTTGTTACCGCAATGAAACATCATTTGTATACTTGTGAAATGATGGACGACACTATTTTAGATTGTACCAAAACCAATAGAGAACAAGCAAAAAACCGATTTTTTATTGTGGGAGAACCTAAAGCAGTTATTATGCTTGAAGTTGGATCGCACATTAGCATGGAAGATGCCGAATTACAAGCCGATGCATTAATTAGAGATTTAGAAAATAATGGTTTCGGATATGCTTTGCCAAAAATTTACGGAACAGACATTGACAAAGTTAATGAGGTTCGTAAAGCTGGTTTAGGCCTTTTAGGAAGTATTGTAGGCGATGATAAAGCTGCTGATTCAATTGAAGATACAGCAGTAGAATTAAGTGATCTTCCAAATTATATTGCCGATTTTGCAGCCATGATGGAAAGACACGGACAAAGTGCCATTTATTATGCGCATGCGGGAGCTGGAGAATTGCATTTGCGTCCGAAGATAAATTTAAAAACAAAAGAGGGATTACATCAGTTTAGAAATTTATCCACGGAAGTGGCACATTTGGTAAAAAAATACAGAGGTTCGTTAAGCGGTGAACATGGCGACGGAATTTTAAGAGGCGAATTTCTCCCTTTTATGATAGGCGATAAAAACTACGAACTGCTGAAACGAATAAAAAAAGCATTTGATCCCAATACCATTTTAAACGTTGGGAAAATTGTAAATACTTCTAAAATGGATGAAAACCTTCGTTTTGAAGCAGGAAGGATTGAACCGGAAATTAAAACCATTCAGGATTTCTCAGACAGTTTAGGAGTTTTACGCGCCGCCGAAAAATGCAACGGTTCGGGCGATTGTCGCAAACTGCCTTCTGCCGGCGGTACTTTATGCCCGAGTTACCGTGCAACCCGAAACGAAAAAGATACAACTCGCGCCAGAGCCAATGCACTTCGAGAATATCTTACTCATTCTGAAAAGGATAATAAATTTGATCACGAAGAATTATATAAAGTATTTGAGTTATGTGTAAGTTGTAAAGCTTGTGCAAGCGAATGCCCTAGTAATGTTGATATTGCGACTTTAAAATCGGAATTTTTATATCAGTACCAAAAAGCAAATGGTTTTTCGCTTCGCAGTAAAATATTTGCTTTTAATTCCAAATTAAATAAGCTCGGAAGTATTACGCCAACGATGACGAATTTTGTTTCTAATTTGTCTTTGGTCAAAAAAAGTATGGGAATTGCTCCAAAAAGACAAGTTCCGTTATTGGCTCCCGCAACTTTCAGAAAATGGTATGCGAAGAACCGAAAATTGGCAGAAAACAATTCTTTCGCAAATGGCAAAGTGTATCTTTTTTGCGATGAATTTACCAACTATTATGACGTTCAAGTCGGAATTGATGCTTATGAATTATTGACTGCTTTAGGTTATAAGGTAGAAATAATCAATCACGAAGAAAGCGGAAGAGCCTTTATTTCTAAAGGTTTTCTCGAGCAAGCGCAGGAAATTGCAAATAAAAATGTGACTATTTTTAAAGATTTAATTTCAGAAGATACACCTTTAATCGGAATTGAACCATCTGCAATTTTGTCTTTTAGAGACGAATACATTCGTTTGGCAAAAGACAAAGAAAGTGCTGAAAAACTTTCGAAAAATACTTTTACAATAGAAGAATTCTTTAAAAGAGAAATTACAAAAGAGAAAATCCATTCAGGACAATTTTCCGATAAGGAAAAAACTATAAAGATTCACGGACACTGCCATCAGAAATCCTTAAGTACGGTTGAAGCTTCTTTTGCGATGCTGAATTTGCCAAAAAACAGTTCGGTTACCATTTATAATTCAGGTTGTTGCGGAATGGCAGGTTCATTTGGTTACGAAAAAGAACATTATGATATAAGCATGCAAATGGGTGAGGATACATTGTTTCCAAAAATTCGAGCAACGGAAGCAACAACAGCAATTGCAGCAGCAGGAACAAGTTGTCGTCATCAGATTTTTGACGGAACAAATAGAAAAGCAATGCATCCTGTAACGATTTTAAGAGATTGTTTGAAATAAGTTTCTGAAATTTGATGATCTAACCGTTTAAAAAAGATTTTATGAAAAAAGCAATCTTCACTCTACTTCTGACATTCGTATTTTTTTCTGCAAAAGCAGCCAAAATAGATACCATTCAGGTTTTCAGTTCTTCAATGAATAAGAATATAAAAACCTGTGTAATAGTTCCTGATAATTATAAAAAAAGTAAAGATAGATTTCCGGTTGTGTATCTTCTTCACGGCTACAGCGGCAATTACAGAAGTTGGGCAAAAGACTTTAAAGACCTTGGCAAACAGGTTGATCAATACGGTTTTATAGCGATCGGTGTTGACGGAAATTATTCAAGCTGGTATTTTGATAGCCCAATAGATCCGAGTTTTAAATATGAAACTTATGTAATCAATGAATTAGTTCCTTTTATAGATAAAAATTACAAAACAATTTCGAAACGCGAAGGCAGAGCGATAACAGGTTTGAGCATGGGCGGACACGGCGCTTTGTATTTATCATTTAAGCATCAGGATGTATTTGGCGCAGCAGGAAGTATGAGTGGCGGAGTTGATTTTCGTCCGTTTCCGGAAAATTGGGACATAAAAAAACGTCTTGGTTCAATAACCGATTTCCCTGAAAATTGGGATAAAAATACTGTTACCAATATGCTTGATCTGGTAAAAGACAATAATTTAAAACTGATTATAGATTGCGGCGTTGATGATTTTTTTATGGAAGTAAACAGGCAACTTCATCAAAAAATGTTGGCATTAAAAATAAATCACGATTACATCGAACGTCCGGGAGAACATAATTTGGCTTATTGGGAAAATTCATTAAAGTTCCAATTATTGTTCTTCAATAATTTTTTCAAAGAGAAAACAAAATAATAAAAACTTATGTGTTGCAATAGACGATAAAGCAACACATAAAACTTGGTTGGTTACCTATCCTAACAGGTTTTCAAAACCTGTTAGGTATTTTTTAGCCAATTAGAATAGCCACAGATTAAGTTGATATAAAAGATTTTTTCGCCACTAATTGCACAAATTAATCTGTTGAATCTGCTAAATCTGCGAGAGAAAAAAATAGCCTGCATTTGTTTTTTACAACATTAACGAACCAAAAACACAACCTTATGAAAAGTCTAAAAATCATAATTCTAATACTGCTGTTTCAAACGAAACTTTTCAGTCAGGAATCACCAAAAAGAGAAATGCGTGCAGCGTGGATATCAACTGTAGACAATATCGACTGGCCATCAAAACCAGGATTATCAGACAAGCAGATGAAATCTGAAATGATTATGATTTTAGATAATCTAAGATCAAATAATTTAAACACCGTAATTTTTCAAATCCGACCAACGGCCGATGCCTATTACAAATCAACAAAAGAACCGGCATCGCATTGGATAACCGGAACTCAAGGTGTAGCTCCAGGATTTGATCCGTTGCAAATGATGATTGATGAAGCCGGAAAAAGAGGAATGAATGTTCATGTTTGGCTGAATCCGTATCGTGTACAAAAAGATACTGTAAAAGAAGTTTTGGCAAAAACACATTTGTATTTTAAAAAACCAGAATTATTTTTAACGTACGGAAAATCTAGATATTTTAATCCGGGTTACAAAGAGACTAGAGATTTTGTGGCTTCTGTGGTAGGCGAAATAGTTCGCAATTATGATATTCAGGCCGTTCATATGGATGATTATTTTTATCCATATAAAATTGAAGGACAGGAGTTCCCTGATGAAAAAGCTTTCGCTAAAGAACCACGTCAATTTAAAGATAAAGGGGATTGGCGAAGAGACAATGTTGATTTGATTATTAAACAAATCAGAGACACGATAATTGCGAATAAACCAGAAGTAGAATTCGGAATATCGCCTTTTGGTGTTTGGAGAAATATTGCCAAAGATTCAGACGGATCAAATACGACAGCCGGAGCAACCAATTATGACGATTTGTATGCCAATATTTTAAAATGGCAAAAAGAAAACTGGATCGATTATGTAACACCGCAAATTTATTGGCACATTGGTTTTGACAGAGCCAATTTTGAAGTTTTGGCAAAATGGTGGGCGGCACACAAATATGGAACTAATGTTTATGTAGGCCACGGCGATTATAAGATTTCGAATACCGCGAAAGAACCAGAGTGGAGAAGCCCGGATCAAATTGTAAAGCAGATTGAAATGATTCGAAAAATACCTCAAATAGACGGTTCGATGCATTTTACAGCAAATTCATTCTTTAAGAAAGGAGATACATTGCGAAATCCGCTTACTCAAAAACCATATAAATACATTGCCTTAACGCCAGAAGCAAACCGAATTACAAGAATAAAACCTCAACCGCCAACAAATGCTGTATTTGCTAAAAAAGGCAATAATGCATCATTGACCTGGAAGGCAGGAATTAATGATAAGAAATATGTGATTTATAAATTCCCGAAAGGAAAAATAACCGATTTCTCAAATCCGGCGAATATTTATTACGTAACCACAGCAACAAAATTAGAAGTTCCAAATGCCGATTTCGAGCATTATATATATGCCATTTCCGCTTTAAGTCAAACCCAGACTGAAAGCGCTCCAATTGAATTTACAACAAAATAAAAAGATAAAAGCCATGAAAAAAAGTATTTTACTAATCGCCATTTTTCTAAGTTCTTTGAGTTGCCTACAAGCACAGAAGTTGGATATAATTCCGAAACCGGTTAAAGTCGAGCAAAAAGAAGGAGCATTTATTATTCCTTCATCGGTACAAATTATTGTAGACAAAAAAGCAGAAAAAAGTGCTGATTATATAAAGACTTCTTTTTCGAAATACACAGGAATTATTCCAGTTGTTTCTATCGGAAATAAACATAAAAAAAATACAATTGCATTTTTGGTCGATGAAAAAATGAATCTTCCGAATGATGGTTATAAATTGACTATCAATAAAAAAGGAATTCTTATAAAAGGAAAATCTTCAAACGGAGTTTTAAACGGACTTCAAACCTTACTACAGATTTCTTCAGCAAAAGACGTTAAAAAAGGAAGCATTCCATTTGCAAAAATAGAAGATTATCCACGTTTTGAATGGCGCGGTATGATGCTCGATTGTTCACGTCAGTTTTTTGACAAACAAACGGTTCTTAATTATATCGACTGGCTGGCAGCGCATAAAATGAATATTTTTCATTGGCACTTAACCGATGACAATGGCTGGCGCGCCGAAATAAAATCAATGCCTGATTTAACCTTAAAAGGCGCGTGGAGAGGACCGGGAGAAGTTTTGCTTCCATCTTACGGATCTGGCGATAAACGTTACGGCGGATTTTACACGCAGGCCGATATGAAAGAAGTCGTGGCGTATGCATCGGCTCGTGGAATTTCGGTAATGCCCGAAATTGAAATTCCGGGACATTCGCGCGCAGTAACAGCTTCGTATCCAGAAATTGGATGCGCTATAAGTCAGGAACTCAAAAGTGTTCAGGGAGAAGTGAAAAATGTTTGGTGCGTGGGACGTGAAGAAAACTACCAAATTTTAGATTCGATTATCAGGGAATTTTCAGAAATGTTTCCGTTTGAATATATTCATATTGCTGGAGATGAAGTAAACAGAGCCAATTGGGAACATTGCCCAAAATGTCAGGCTTTGATGGCAAAAGAAGGTTTTACGGATAGTTTTCAGCTTCAGAATTATTTCTTTAAAAGGGTTCAGACAATTGTAGATAAATACCATAAAAAAACGGACGGTTGGAATGAAATTTTAAAAGGCGGAGAAATAAAACCAAATACGCTTATTTCTGCTTGGCAGGGAATTAGTTACGGAATTGAATCGGCTAAAAAAGGATATGAAACCATTATGATGCCAGGACAATATCTATATTTTGACATGGCACAATCTGAAAATGAGCGAGGCCATCGGTGGGCCGCTATCACAGATACTAAAAGAGCCTATTCGTTCGAACCAATTCCGAATGACGATTTGACACCGGAACAACAAAAATTGATAAAAGGAGTTCAAGGCGCTTTGTGGAGCGAATATTTAGATCGTCCAACTCGATTTGTAGAATATCAAAGTTATCCGAGAATCAGTGCTTTATCTGAAATTGGATGGTCTAAAAAAGAGGACAAAAACTGGGAGGATTTTTACGGAAGATTAACGCACAGTCATTTGCAGCGTTTGGCAAATATGGGAATTGCTTTTAGAGATTTTCCGCCAACTGCAATTTATCAAAACGGGACAATTACGGTAACTCCACCATATGAAAATGCAATTGTTCGTTTTGATGCGCAAGGAAACGAACCAACAAGACAATCGGCTTTATATACAAAACCAATTCAGACAAAAGATTACGAACAGTATATGTTCCGCACTTTTTTTAATGAAGATGTGGCAAGTCCGGCGGTAAAAGTGGAGAAGTTGCCTGTTGCCAATTGGAGTACTTCTAAAGTGGAGGTTTTGAATATTTCAGAGAATATTTCGGAACACGTTGATAAAAGCGGAATTTGGTATTTAACTTTTACTCCAACTGCAGATGCAAGAGCAAATGGTGTTGTAAGAACGGTTTCTCTTTTTGAAAATGATAAATTAGTACAAAGTTTTGCTGATGAAAAAACGCTGAAATCAAAACCGCGTCTTCGATTTGTAATTGAGAATTACAATGAAAAAAATACGTATCGTTTAGATTTTACTGTTGAAAATAAAGAGACAAAAGAATCTTCGGCAAAAGTAAATTTCAATTGTTCACCTTATTTAGAGCCAGAAGTAAAAGTGACCTCATCGATGGCTGAAAATCCTAAATTCCCAATTTCGACTTTAGAAGATTATAATGCCGAAACTTATTTGCGTACTGATGTTGCGTGTGCTAATGGCGATTGGATTTTATACACTTTTACAAATCCTGTAACTTCTTCTAAAATTGATGTATTAACGGGAATTCCGCATCATCCAAGATTCATTGTGAACAACGGTTATGTGGAGTATTCATATAACGGAATTGATTTTATAAAAGGCGATGCTTTCGATTACGGAAATGTGTCAATTTTTCCAAAACAACCCGTAAAAGCAGTAAAAATTGTTATTACAGGAACCAATAATGAACCTCTAATGGCAAGTCAGGACTTAAGAATTAATCCATAGAAATATGAAAAATAGTGTCAACAAAATTATAATCGTTTCCTTGATTTTTTTAGGAATAAATGGTTATTCGCAGAAAAAATCTTTTGATCTAAAACGAAATGAAGTTTACATCGATTCGATGATGACCAATGCACTCGAAAAAGGATTTTTTCCCGGAGCTGAAGTTATTGTAGGGAATAAAGATGCCGTTTTAATTTCGAAAAATTACGGTTTTCACGATTACTCGAAAAAACAGCCTGTAAAATCAGATGATGTTTACGATTTGGCTTCGATGTCTAAAGTTTTAGGGGCAACACTTGTAACGATGCGTTTGGTTGGTGAAGGCAAAATAGATTTAAAAGACAAAGTAGGCGATGTGGTTGAGGTTTACAAAAACACGCCAATTGCCGATTTGACATTGTTTGAATTATTAACACATACTTCAGGATTAAAAGCGAGTATTACTTTTTATCAAAGTCTGCTTTCAACGCCAGATGGTTCGCCTTTGTTGAGCAAAGAGAAGTCGGATAATTATCCTGATTTGTTTGATACGATGTATGTAAACAAGAATATCGTTTATGATGCCAATTATCTTTCTTTTACGCCGAAAGAAAATTGGGTTCAGATTTATAAAAACATGTGGTTGAATCCGGAATTTTATAAAATAGTTTACGAGCAAATTTCTGTAGCAAATACGAACACAAGAGGGAAATATGTTTATAGTGATCTGAATTTGCTTTTGGTGAAACAAATGATTGAAGCCAAAACAGGTTTGAAATTAGATCAATTGACAAAAGAAATTTACACCGAATTAGGGATCTCAAAAATCGGTTACAATCCGTTAAAATGGACTTCGATTGAAAATGTAATGCCAACGGAATTGGATAATTTTTTCAGAAAAGATACTATTCATGGTTATGTTCATGATGAAGCTGCGGCGATTTTTGGCGGTGTTTCAGGAAATGCGGGTTTATTTGCAAATGCACAATCAATCTCTGTTATCTGCCAAATGCTGTTAAATAATGGAATGTATAACGGAAAACAAATCCTGAAAGCAAAAGTGGTAAAAGAATTCACGAATTCGCCTCTAACAAAAGAAGGAATCTACCGCGGACTTGGTTTCGACAAACGAAAACCAGATGAATTTTTTAAAGCAAATGATTTTGGACATACGGGATTTACAGGAACTTTTTTCTTCATGAATCCGGACACAAACAGATTTCTAATTATTCTGACCAATCGCGTAAATCCAACGAGAACAAACAGATTAATGTACAAAGATGATTTTAGTGCTAAAATCTGGAAGCAAATCAATAATTAAGATAAGGCTAGTCACACATTGAAAGGATTTTTCTCTCGCAGATTCTGCAGATTTAGCAGATCAGAATATTTAAAAAATCTCCTAAATCTGCAGAATCTGCGAGAGAAATAAAAAATATATCCTTTTAATCCTTTAATCAGTGGCAAGAAAAAAACAAATCGTATGAAAAAACTAATATTTTGCATACTGCTCACAACAGTATCTTTTGCACAGAAAATAAAAACAGGCGCGGAGAATTACACAGCGTATTTGCCTTTAATACAAGGTAAAAGCGTAGGAATTGTAACCAACCAAACCGGAATTATTGACGAGAAAACCCATTTGGTTGATTTTCTAGCATCAAAAAACATCAAAATCAAAACTGTTTTTGCACCGGAACATGGTTTTAGAGGAACTGCAGATGCTGGCGAACACGTTTCTGACGAAGTGGATGCGAAAACAGGTTTGTCTATAACTTCCCTTTATGGGAAAAATAACAAACCAACTCCAGAGCAATTGAAAGGCATCGATATCATGATTTTTGATTTGCAGGATGTTGGAACAAGATTGTATACTTATGTTTCAACAATGCATAGAATAATGGAGGCTTGCGCCGAGAATAATATTCCGTTGATTGTATTAGACCGCCCAAATCCTAATATTGCGATTGTCGATGGACCGGTTTTGGACATTGCTTTCAAAAGTGGAATTGGGATGCATCCTACACCGCTACTTCACGGAATGACTTTGGGTGAAGAAGCAAAAATGATTAACGGTCAAAAATGGCTAAAAGATGGCGTTCAATGCAAATTGACAGTGGTGCCTTGTTTAAATTATAACAGAACAATGAGTTATAGTTTGCCTGTAAGACCTTCGCCAAATTTGCCTAACGATCAGTCGATTAATCTGTATGTGAGTTTGTGTCTTTTCGAAGGAACCAATGTAAGTATGGGACGTGGCACCGAAAAGCAATTCCAAATTTATGGTTCTCCATATTTGCCAAAAAGCGATTTTGCATTTACTCCAAGACCTAATTTTGGAGATAAAGACCCTTTATATAAAGGTATAGAATGTAATGGCGAAGATTTATCTGCAATTCCGAGAATAAACAGACTCGAAATAAAATGGTTAATAAAAGCATATCAAACAACTGCGGATAAATCTAAATTTTTCGATAAAAGAAAGTTTTCCATTCGCGCCGGAAATGAAAAATTACAACAACAAATTGAAGCGGGAACATCAGAAGAAGAAATAAGAAATAGTTGGAAAGAAGGTATTGCAGCTTTTAAAAAAATGAGAAAGCAATATCTGATTTATAAAGAAAAATAACAGTCACTTGTTATATTTATTTGGTTTGGTTAGTGAAAAAGCGGTTCAGAGATGAGCCGCTTTTTTTTGAAAAAAACTGTTTATAAGCGCTTTAAAAGCTATTATTTAGTACAGCCATTTGACAATATACTATTGTCAAATAAGAATCTTTCTGTTTAAGTTTGAATGATGTTTTGTAATGAAAAGTTATGTGGAAATGCTTTAATTACATTGTGTTATGACACAGGGCATCGGTTTCGGTTAAACAATTAAAATAAAAAAAGAATGGCAATAATTATAGGAGTAGATGTGGGAGGAAGTCACGTAAGCAGTGCAGCGGTTGATAGTGAAAGTTTTAAAATAGTTTCTGATACTTATTTTTGCGGACCTGTTGATTGTATGGCTTCAAAGGAAATAATTCTTCAGAAATGGGCAGAAATCATCAACGAGACTATTGATGTTATTGAGAAAAATCAAATGATTTCTGAAAATGAGACGATTGGAATTTCTTTTTCAATGCCTGGACCTTTTCAGTATGAATCGGGAATTGCAATGTTTAAAGGCAACAATAAATTTGAAGCATTGTTTAATGTTTCGGTTTCTGACGAACTTTTGAAATACATCAAAAACAAAAATGTAAATTTTAGATTCTTGAACGACGCCAGCTGTTTTGGTGTAGGTAGTACATTAAAACAAATATCAGGTTCGGCGCATGAAAAAGTAATCGCAATAACTTTAGGAACCGGTTTTGGTGCTACATTTTTAGATGATAAACTGCCTATTACGCAAGGTTTAAATGTGCCAAATAATGGTTGCTTATGGGATAAACCATTTGAAAATGACATTGCCGATAATTATTTTTCTACACGTTGGTTTTTAAAAGAATATGAAAATGCTTCCGGGGAAATCGCAACCGATGGCGTAAAAGAAATTGCTGGTTTAGAAAACCATTCCACAGCCAAAATATTTGACAATTTTGCAGATAATTTAACCTCATTTTTGTCTCCATATATTATAAATTTCGATGCAGATTTATTGGTTATCGGCGGGAACATTGCTAAATCGTACAAATTGTTTTTGACGAAATTGGAGGAAAACTTTAAGAGCAGAGATATCGATTTGACGATTTCTATTGTTGATGAAACGGAGCAAACAAGTATTTTAGGATCAAGTTATTTGTATAACGACGTTTTCTGGGAACGTATAAAAGATGAATTGCCGAATTTCTAATCGTAGAGTTTTCTTTTGATATCAAAATATTCTATTCGTATCTTTATGAATTAGATTAGAAGCCGAAATTAAATTTCGGCTTCTAATCTTTTGAATCAATTTTATTCAGTACTGGAAAAATGAAAGATATAATTCTAAAGCGAGTTTACGACGCCAAAACAAACGATGAAACGTATCGAATCTTGATCGATCGTTTATGGCCGCGTGGAATGAAAAGCGAAGATTTAGAATTTGACGAATGGAATAAAGAAATTGCGCCTTCGCAGGAATTGCGCAAATGGTTTGCTCACAAAGAAGAACGTTATGAGGAATTTTCAAGATTATATCTGGAAGAATTAAAAACTAAAACTGAAGAAGTAAAACGCTTACAGAACATTGCAAAAGAGAAACCTTTAACTTTGTTATATGCAGCAAAAGATCCGATTATCAATCATGCTGTAATTTTGAAAAGCTTTTTACAAAAAGAAAAATAACAAAGTTTTGAATACGCAGAAGCAGAAAATAAGTTTTACGGCAATAGAAAATGGTAAAATTCGTACCATTGAAACCTTTGTTGGTGAATATCCAAATTTGATGTTTTTACTGAGAGACAAACTTTTTTTGGAAGATTTTGGAGAATGCGGCGGCGTTGGCAGATGTGCTACCTGCATTGTAAAAGCGAGCGATGTCAAAGGGAATTCTCAAAAAAAAGACCGCAATGAACCAACAACTTTGGCAAAATTGGGATTTGAACAAGAGAATATTCGTTTATCCTGCCAATTGTATATTTCGACAGATTTGGAGGGTGCACAAATTGAAATTTTGGAATTATAATCGGCTTTTCAGATTTTTATTGCGTTGAAGAATTTAAAATTCTTTGCTTAACGTGATCCATATACGATCTTCCAATTACATATCTTAGACCTTCAATTTCAATGCTGTTTCCTTCTACAGCATCAATCTTATCAATGGCAATGGTAAAAGAACGATGAATTCTTAAAAAATTTCTTTCCGGCAACAAATCAGTAAAGTCAGATAAAGTGCTGTGTATGATGTATTTGTTTGTAAGAGTGCTTATTTTTAAATAATCTTTCAGACTTTCGATAACTAAGATTTCATTCAGGAAAATCTTCTTCATCCTTTTTTTATCAATTTTGACAAAAATGAAAGGATTGTCTACTGTATTTTCAGGCGTGATGTTGTTTATAGTTTCAAGACGTTTGCTAACCTTATTAAGGGCTTTCATTAATCTTGGAAATTCAATTGGTTTAACCAAAAAGTCGACAACATCGAGTTCATAGGTTTCGATCGCAAATTGGCTGTAAGCACTTGTAATGATTACTAACGGCGGATTTTCTAAACTTTTTATAAAATTTATACCATCAAGTACAGGCATATTTATATCCAGAAAAATGACATCGACTTTATTGTTTTTTAAATAATTCAGGCCTTCAATCGGGTTACTGAAAGTATTTAGAACCTCAAAATCTTCAAGGGGTTCCAAATAATTTTTAATAACATTAATTGCCAAAGGCTCATCATCAATAATCAAACAATTTATCTTCATTTCTTTATTCTTATTTTTTGCTCAAAAAAATTTAGCAGACAAGGTTTTTAAGTAGCAAAAGTCGTGCTAAGTGACTTTAATTATAAGCTTTACGACAAAAATATTCTTTTTCTTTTTAAAAGAAAGACTATACTCGTTTTTATTGTAACCTAATGCCAACCTTTTTTTTACATTTTCGATACCAATACCGCTTGAACTATTAAAATTGTCTTCGTGAAGCGTAAATTCAGGCTGCGGATTTGAGATGCTAAAATGCAGAAAATCCCCTTTTATTTTAAAATTAATGTCAATTACTACTTTTCCGGTGTTCTTGTTTACGCCATGTTTAAAAGCATTTTCAATAAAAGTCAGTAGTATAATTGGGGCTATTTCTTTATCATGAATATCGCCCGAAATCGCCATATTTATTTCCAGACGATCATCATTTCGTATGCGTTCTAAATCGAGATAATTCTGAATGCAAAGTATCTCATTTTCTAAACTCTGTCTTTTGTTTTTGGTTTCATAAAGCATGTAGCGCATTAATTCCGAAAGTTTAATGACGATTTTTGGTGTTTTATTTGATTTTTCGACAGATAAAGAATAGATGTTGTTAAGCGTGTTAAACAGAAAATGAGGAGAAATTTGAGATTTTAGAAAAAGCAATTCGGTTTCCAATTGTGATTTTTCGAGATCGGTTACTCTTTTTTGCTCTTTCATAAAATCCAGCGTAATCTTGATTGCCGTTACAAATGTGATCACATAGAGTTCACCTATCATCATGTCAATCGTGTAGGTAAGTGTCAGTTTATCAATTCTGTTAGGACCTTCTGGCCAAACGTCGTGATTGATAAGCAAGTAAGTAAGATTGAATTTCAAAATCACCATTACAAAAATAGAAGACAGAACGGCGAGTATGTACAAAAGGTATTTTTTTCGGTAAACCAAATAAGGCATAAAGATTAAAATATTCAGATAACATAAGGTCATGTGAATAGGAAAACCCAATAAATTGGTTTTGAATGAATAGAGGTAATCGTTAAAGTAAATTCCCCAGCGAAAAGTATTAAACAAAAAGTACGTAAGCCAGAAAAAAATATGGTAGCGCAAAGGAATCGAATAAAATCTGCTGGAATTAAAATTCATAATAATAGTACGTTTTGTGACTTTTTTTGATGTTGGTCTTCGTTTAGATGTCGTTTGTCTAAATTAATTTACGCAAAAATCAATTTTGTATAAATTTAAAGTTAAATTATTATTGTTTTATGAAGCATTTTGCTTTGTTGACCGTCATAACATTCGGACTGCAAGTTGTAAAATAAAGAGATATAAAAACAATAGTCAACAGGTTTTTTTTGTCTAACAGCTTATTTATTTCAAACAATAATAAAAGTCTTTTTAAAATTATCATTATGCTTACCAAAAATCAATACCGCATCATCAACAGGTTTTTCTTAAGAATTCTAAGATCAATGTAGAATTTGCTACTTCAAAACCTTTGTTTTTTCCTCACATTTAGTGTTTCGGGAATACTAAAAATCGGCCTTTATTAATCGCGGCTTTTTTTAAATACTCAACCAAAAATTTAACTAACCAACCAAATAAATATAAAAATTAATGAATATCATTGACATAGCGATCATCATAGCCTACATTGTTTTATCAGTAGGAATTGGAATTTGGATTTCAAGAAAAGCTTCAAAAGGATTAGATGATTACTTTCTCGGTGGAAAAACGATCAAATGGTATTTTTTAGGATTAAGTAACGGCTCCGGAATGTTTGACGTTTCGGGAACTTCATGGATGATTGGAGTACTGTTCTTATATGGTGTAAAAAGTTTTATGTTTATGTGGCTTTGGCCAATTTGGAATCAGATTTTTGTGATGATGTTCCTCGCCGTCTGGATCAGAAAATCGAAAGTAATGACGGGTTCCGAATGGATTTTAACTCGTTTTGGAAGCGACAGAGCCGGAAAAGCCTCTCATATTATTGTAGCAATTTTCGCCATCATCTCTACAATTGGTTTTATTGCTTACTTTTTTGAAGGAATCGGGAAATTTGTAACCATTATTCTTCCATGGGATTTAACGCTTCATTATGGCGATTTAGTACTCTTGACTTCAGAGCGTTCTTACGCTTTGCTAATTATATTTTTAACGACAATTTATACTGTTAAAGGCGGAATGTTTTCTGTAGTGGCTACTGAGGTTGTACAATACCTTATAATGATTACTGCCGGAACACTAATTGCAGGCTACGCTTTTGTAAATTATACAGATATTCAAATCAATTCGGTTATTACCGAAGAATGGAAAAATGTTTTCTTTGGATGGCAATTTGAAACCCAGTGGAGTGATAAATTTCAGACATTCAATAATTTAATTGATTCTGAAGGATACAAAATGTTTGGCGCTTTTATAGGAATGACCTTGTTCAAAGGATTTTTTGCAAGTGTTGCCGGACCAACGCCAAGTTACGATTTACAAAGAATTCTTTCTACAAAATCGGTAAAAGAAGCCGCTTATATGAGTGGGTTCACCAACTTGATTTTGTTCATTCCAAGATATTTGTTAATTACCGGAATTGTCGTAATCGCATTGGTAAATCTGGCGCCGGAACTAAATTCGAACACAGGTTTAACCGGAGCTGATTTAGAATTGCTAATGCCAAAAGTGGTTAATTTATATATTCCTGTTGGAATAAAAGGACTTTTGCTTGCCGGTTTATTGGCAGCGTTTATGTCCGGATTTTCAGCTTTTGTAAATGCAGGACCAGCTTATATCGTAAATGATATTTATAAAAAATATTTCAAGCCAGTTGCAACAAACGCACATTACATAAAAGTGAGTCAGATTTCTTCATTTTTGGTTGTTGGTTTAGGAGTTTTTATGGGCTTTTTTGCTGATTCTATCAACTCTTTGACTTTATGGATAACCAGCGCACTTTACGGTGGTTATGTGGCAGCCAATTTCCTAAAATGGATTTGGTGGCGTTTTAACGGCTGGGGTTATTTCTGGGGAATGTTCGCCGGATTAATTATAGCTTCATTGCAGTTTATTTTAGGCCAGAATCAAGCTAATTTAACGGAAGGTTCATTTCTATATAACTTATCACATGTACAAGCCATTTATCTCTTTCCGTTAATTTTTGGGTTTTCGATATTGGGTTGTGTTTTAGGAACTTTTTTAAGCGCACCAACAGATATGGAAGTGCTGAAATCTTTCTATTCGAATGTAAGACCTTGGGGATTCTGGAATCCGGTTTATAAAGTATTAAAAGCAGAAGACGATAATTTCGAAAAAAATAAGGATTTTGGCAGAGATATGCTAAACTGTTTAATCGGGATTGTATGGCAATCGAGCATGATTTTGCTTCCGATATTCTTTATTATCAAAGATTATCCAAAAGCAATTGTAGCATTAATAGTCTTTTTGGCAACGACCACTATCCTGAAATTTACGTGGCTGGACAGAGTCCGAAAAATAGAAGATTAGAAAAATTAAGACAAAGTTTGTCATTTCGAGGAACGAGGAACGAGACTCGAGCGATAGCGAACAGACGAAGTAAATCGCACACGTAACTCGACAAAGACTGACGATTTAGATTGCAGAATTTCTAGTGCGATTTCTCGTTCCTCGAAATGACAAGATTGAGAAAAAAAATAAACACATAGAAACATAGATTTTTATGTTTAGAAAAGAACAATTCAAAAGAAAGTTTTCCACACATAGCTATACTTTTGGACTAACCGAAACCACTTTTTTAAATTTTAAAAACTATGTTTCTATGTGTTTCACTATTAAAACAGATTGGCTAAAGTTTTGTATTTTGACAAACTGTAAAAAAGAAAATAGCACTAAGTAGAAAGAGTGATTTCTGTGCATATAAAAAGTAAAAAAGAAACAATTTCAGCATTTATTTTTTAGTGTTGAAAGAATTAAAATAATAAACAAAAAACATAAAAATGAGCACTATTCCTTGGCAAGACAGACCCGAAAACAGTAATGATGTAATGTGGAGATATACTGAAAATCCCATTATAGAAAGATATGCAATCCCATCATCAAACAGTGTTTTTAATAGTGCTGTTGTTCCTTTTGGAGATGGTTTCGCGGGTGTTTTCAGATGTGATAATAAAGCGGTTCAAATGAATATTTTTGCTGGCTTTAGTAAAAACGGAATCGATTGGGAAATCAATCACGAACCAATCGAAATGAAAGCCGGAAATACAGACATGATCGAGTCTGCTTACAAATATGATCCTCGTGTTGTTTTCATCGAAGATCGTTACTGGATTACATGGTGTAACGGTTACAACGGACCAACAATCGGAATTGGTTATACTTTTGATTTTAAAGAGTTTTTTCAATGTGAAAATGCTTATTTGCCTTTTAACAGAAACGGCGTTTTGTTTCCACAAAAAATTAACGGAAAGTATGCCATGTTAAGTCGTCCAAGTGATAACGGACATACACCTTTTGGAGATATTTGGATTAGTTACAGTCCAGATATGAAATATTGGGGAGAACACCGTTTGGTCATGAAACCAACTCCTTTCGAAGACAGCGCATGGCAATGTACCAAAATTGGAGCAGGACCAATTCCAATTCTTACGAACGAAGGCTGGTTGATGATTTATCACGGTGTTATCAATACTTGCAACGGATTTCGTTATGCAATGGGAGCAGCGCTCTTAGATGTTGATTCACCAGATAAAGTAAAATACAGAACACAGCCTTATTTATTAGGACCTGCAGAACTTTATGAACAAGTAGGCGATGTACCAAATGTCGTTTTCCCATGTGCTGCTTTGCACGATACAAAAGAAGATAAACTTGCTGTTTATTATGGCGCAGCCGATACAGTTGTGGCTATTGCTTTTGGAAAATTAAGCGAAGTGGTTCAGTTTACGAAAGATAACAGTTTATAAGTACGAGATGGGTTTTAAATTTAGATGGCTGACAGTTGCTTTAGGATTTGTTTCGATTGTGGGATATTCGCAATCCAAAAAGACGATTGTACCTAAAACATATGTGGCGTCAAAAATAGCAACTCCAATTGTAATTGATGGAGAAGATACGGATGGAGCATGGAGCAAAGCAGACTGGACAGATCTTTTTGAAGATATTGAAAACGGTGTAAAACCAAAATATGCTACTAAAGTAAAAATGCTTTGGGATGAAACCAATTTCTATATCCTGGCTAAAATGGAAGAACCTCATGTTTGGGCGAATTTGAAACAGCGCGACACTATTATTTTTTATAATAATGATTTTGAAGTTTTTATTGATCCCGATAATGATACTTACAACTATTACGAATTAGAAATAAACGCCTTAAACACAGCATGGGATTTGTTTTTGACGAAACCATATCGAGAAGGAGACATTGTGGTAGCTAACGGTTGGGATATTCCGGGGCTTAAATCGGCGGTGAAAATCAACGGAACAATCAATAATCCAAATGATACTGATGAAGGCTGGGTTTTAGAAATGGCAATTCCTTGGGCATCTTACAGAACATCCTATTTTGATAAAGTTGTTCCTGTGGATAAATTCTGGAGAGTGAATTTTTCGAGAGTAAATTGGCAACATTCCATCAAAAACGGAACTTACGAAAGAAAGAAAGATGCTGATGGAAGATTCCTGCCCGAATACAATTGGGTTTGGTCACCAATGGGCGTCATCAACATGCACGAACCTGAAAAATGGGGCTATGTTTATTTTTCTTCCAAAGAAGGAAAAGATACTTTTGTGATTCCGCAGGATGAAAAAGTTAAATGGGAACTTTATACCTTGTACAGAGCTCAAAAGCAATATGCGGGAAAACATAAAGTATGGGCAAAATCAATTACAGATCTTACGAAAGAACCAATCGTAGTCGAGAATAAAATTTTGAAACCGGTATTAGAAAACCATGCTTCGGGATATAATATTACAATAAAAAGTCCTTTTTCAAACCAAACTTATATTATAAGGCAGGACGGCAAAATAATCTCAAAATAAACCACCTATGAAACTACCAAAACTATTATTTCTTTTACTAGCCTTTAGTATTTTTTCATGTGCTAAAAAAGAAGAACCAATCACTTTTAAATTTGCAGTCTGGACCACCGCCGACGCCAAAAAAGCAGATGCAGAGTATACAAAAGAATTTAAAAAATACAAAGACGGCGGAATCGATGAGGTTCTAATCAATACTTCTACAGACCCGAAACTTTTAAAAAGACTTGTTCCTTTGGCCACAAAAGAAGGTTTAAAAGTACATGCCTGGATTATGGCAATGAACAGACCTGGCGATTCGATTGCGTTGCAACACCCAGATTGGTATCAGGTAAGCAAAGAAGGGAAATCATGTTTTGATACGCGTCCGTATGTTGATTATTACCAATGGCTTTGTCCGACCAGAAAAGAATCTAGAGAACATGTTTTGCATTTAGTTGAAGAACTTGCAAAAGTGGATGGAATTGAAAGTGTTCATTTAGATTATATTCGTTTCCCGGATATCTTTTTACCAATTAGTTTATTGCCAAAATACAATTTGGTTCAGGATGTAGAATTACCACAATTTGATTTTTGCTATTGTGATGAATGTGTGAAAGCGTTCGAAAAAATACACCATAAAAATCCAAAAGAAAGCCACAATACTTCGATCGATATGGAGTGGAAAAACTTCAGATTAAATGCGGTTCAGGCTGTGGTTAACGATGCTTTTGCAATTGCGCACAAACACAACAAACAATTGACTGCGGCGGTTTTTCCTTATCCTGAAATGGCAGATCATATGGTTCGTCAGCGTTGGGATAAATGGGATATTGACCAAGTATATCCAATGATTTACCATAGTTTTTACGATGAAGAAATTGACTGGGTTGGTTACGCTACAAAACAAGGTGTTGCCGATCTAAAAGATAAAAAAACAAAAATCAATACTGGAATTTATGTTCCGGGAGTAAAGAATGACAAAGAACTAAAAGAAGCCATTTTATTAGCAAAAGAAAATGGTGCTATTGGAGTTTCATTCTTTGATGGAAATGCGCTGTCAGAAAGTAATTTCAAAACTATAAAAGAAACAAAAGCAAGCCTGAAATAACCTTCAGAAGCTAAAGAAAAACCGTATTTCTGTAATGCGGTTTTTTCTTTAAATCGAATAAGGATGCTGTATACTTTGCGTAAGAGAAATAGGTTTTAAAGCTTTTGCTTAATTTAGAATTATGTTTCTATAGACTAAAAAAAATAATAGCATGCCGAGAATAAAAACAACAGAATGAAAAAAACAATATCCATATTATCCTTATTATTTGCCTCAGTCTTAACGGTCAATGCTCAGGAAAAAGTTCCGTTTTGGCAAAATGAAAAAATCAACGAAGAGAACAGGGAACCGATGCATGCTTCTTATTTCGTTTTTGAAAATGAAGCTTTAGCAGCTAAAAACAACTGGAGAGAATCTAAAAATTATCTTGACATTAACGGGCCGTGGAAATTTAAATATGTAGACAGTCCAAATGACCTTCCAAAGGATTTTGAAAAAACCGACTATAACGACAATTCCTGGGATAATTTTAAAATTCCTGCAAGCTGGGATGTAAATGGTTACGGATTTCCGGTTTATGTAAATACTTCATACGATTTTGATTATTTAATGGCGCCAAATCCGCCGTTTGTTCCAACAAATTATAATCCGACTGGCGTTTACAGAAAAGAAATTACAATTGATAAATCGTGGGAAGGAAAAGATATTTTTCTTCACATTGGAACAGCAAAATCAAATCTTACGGTTTGGGTAAATGGTGTGTATGTGGGTTATGGCGAAGACGGAAAATTGCCTTCGGAATTTAAGCTTAACAAGTATGTAAAAACAGGCAAAAACTCAATCGTTCTAAAAGTAATGAAATGGAACGACGGTTCGTATTTGGAATGTCAGGATATGTGGCGTATGAGCGGAATTACCAGAGATTCTTACCTCGTTGCCCGAAACAAAGCGCACTTAAATGACTTCGAAATTATTCCGGATTTAGATGCAAATTACGTAAACGGAACCTTGAAAATTACCACAGATTTTTCCGATTTAGACAAAAAAGAAAGTTACAATTTTGAAGTACAATTGAAAGATAACGGTCAGGTTATTGACTCAAAAAAAGCGGTTCTTTCAGGCGATTCAAAAAGGTTGAATTTTGATTTCGCAGTAAATAATCCTAAAAAATGGAGTGCCGAAATTCCTAATTTATATCAGGTTAGTTTTCTTCTGAAAGATAAAAAAGGAAACGTAATCGAAGTAATTAACCACAATATCGGATTTAGAAAAGTGGAGATTAAAAACGGTCAACTTTTAGTAAACGGAAAAGCGATTTACATAAAAGGAGTAAACCGTCATGAGACTGATCCAGTTACGGGACAAACGATTTCAAGAGAACGAATGGAGCAGGATATTAAAGTTATGAAAGAGTTTAATATCAATGCGGTGAGAATGTCGCATTATCCAAATGATGAATATTTTTATGAATTATGTGATAAATATGGAATTTATGTTGTCGATGAAGCCAATATAGAATCGCACGGAATGGGTTATGATATTACCAAAACGTTAGCCAATAAACCAGATTGGGAATTGGCGCATTTACAGCGTATGCAGCGTATGGTTGAACGCGATAAAAATCATGCTTCGATTATTATTTGGAGTATGGGTAACGAAGCCGGAAATGGTTATAATTTTTACCGTGGTTATTTATGGATTAAAAACCGTGATAAATCAAGACCAATTCAGTACGAAAGAGCAACTGCGGGAGCTTGGGATGGAAAAGGGTTGAAATTTGAATGGGATTCGGATATTATTGATCCAATGTACAGTTCTCCGGATAAAATGGAAGAATATATTTTGGCAAATCCAAATCCGTCGCGACCTTATATTCAATGTGAATATGCGCACGCGATGGGAAATTCTATGGGGAATTTCAAAGATTATTGGGACGTTATTAGAAAATATCCAAACTTTCAGGGCGGTTTTATTTGGGATATGGTGGATCAATCGGTTTATAAAAAATTGCCAAACGGAATTACAGTTTTGGCATATGGAGGCGATTTTGGACCAAAAGATGTCAAAAGCGACAATAACTTTGTAAACAACGGCGTATTCACGGTAGAAAGAAAACCAAATCCGCATGCACTTGAAATGCGAAATGTGTTGCAAAATATTTTGACTTCTTGGGAAAATAAAGAAACGGCTACTATTAAAGTTTACAATGAATTTTCATTTAAAGATTTAAGCAATGTAAAACTGCAATGGAAATTGATTTTGGATGGAAAGACAGAAGCAACAGGCGTTATCGATAATTTAGATATTAAAGCAAATCAATCGAAAACCTATGCTTTGCCAATTAAGTTAGGAGACAAAAAGTTTCAGGAAGCATTTGTAAATATTACGTATACATTAAAAGATGCTGAACCACTTTTACCAAAAGGCTTTGAAATTGCAACGGAGCAATTAGCATATAAAGGTGAATGGAAAAACGATATTAAAATTGTTGGCGAAGGCAAAATAACAGTTGAGAAAAAAGCAAATAGTACGGTTTTTAAAAGTGAAAATGCCGAAATTGCGTTTGATAAAAAAACAGGTTTTATAAACGGATATTCATTCCGTAATTTGCCAATTATAAAAGAAGGTTATCAGTTGCGTCCAAATTTATGGAGAGCACCAAATGATAATGATTTTGGCGCAAATTTCCAGAAAACATTGGTGGCATGGAAAGAAGCAACAGAAAATCCAACGTTGGTAAACTGGACATTTTCGGCTACGAAAGACAACAAGATTCTGGTAAAAGCAACGTATTGTTTGCCTCAGGTTGCTGCTACTTTAGAACTAAATTATGAGCTGAACAGCAACGGAGAATTGAGTGTAAAAGAAGCGCTGAATATCGATAAAACCAAAGAACAACCAATGTTGCCAAGATTTGGTATGGAAATAATTGTTCCGAAAGATTTTAGCAATATGACGTATTACGGAAAAGGTCCGCACGAGAATTATATCGACAGAAATTACAGTTCGCAAGTCGGACTTTATAATCAAACGGTTTCTGAGCAATATTATCCGTATATCCGTCCGCAGGAAACAGGAAATAAAACCGACGTTAGATTTTTGGAATTATCAGGAGATAAACTGAAATTGACCGTTACATCAGATAGTTTATTATCGATTACAGCATTACATTATTTAAACGAAGATTTAGATGATGGCTTAGAAAAAGAACAAAGACACGCTGCCGAATTGAAAGAAAGAGATTTAACAAGCTTAAAAATCGATTATAAACAAATGGGCGTTGGAGGTATTGACAGCTGGCAGGCATGGCCAATGAAACAGTATCTTTTGCAAGACAAAAATTATCAGTATCAATTTAAAATAACACCATCTTTAAAATAATAATTATGAGAAAATTAAAATCTTTATTCCTCTTAATCTTCTTAACCGTTTTAAGTTCGGGTTATAGTCAGAAGATTTTTACTGAAAAAGATATTCAGATTATACCGAAACCAAATCAATTGATGCTTCAGCCGGGATCTTTTGAGTTTTCAAAAAATACCGTTTTTGTTGCAACTACCGATTTTCAGAAGGACATTTCGAATGCATTGATAAGCAAATTCGAAACCGCAGCGGGCTGGCGTCCTGTTCTTGGAGCGAAAGCACCGAAGAGCAACTTTGTTCAGTTTAAAACCGATGCAACATTTCATAGAGAAGCTTACAAACTTGATGTAAGCAATAATATCATTACAATTACGGCAAACGGAAATGCCGGTTTTATTTACGGTTTAGAAACTATTCGACAATTGCTTCCAGTTGCAATTGAAAGCAAATATGCCATTACATCAGCAAAATGGCAGATTCCAAACGTTGCGATTACAGACGAACCACGTTTTCAATACAGAGGATTGATGTTGGATTTATCACGTCATTTCTTCGATAAAAACTATATTTTATCTACAATCGATCGTTTGGCAATGCACAAAATGAACGTTTTGCATTTGCATTTAGTAGATGATCAGGGCTGGAGAATTGAAATCAAAAAATATCCAAAATTAACCGAAGTTGGAGCCTGGAGAGTCGATCAGGAACATTTAGCATGGAATGCGAGATTGGTTACAAATCCAGATGAAAAAGGAACTTACGGCGGATTTTTAACGCAGGAAGAATTAAAAGAAATCGTAAAATATGCTGCTGCAAAAAATGTAGAAATAATTCCAGAAATAGAAATGCCGGCGCACGTAAGCAGTGCTATCGCAGCATATCCGGAATTAGCTTGTTTTGATCAGCGTATTGGTGTGCCTTCCGGCGGATTATGGCCAATTACAGATATTTATTGCGCAGGAAAAGAATCAACATTTGAATTTCTTCAGAATGTAATCGATGAGGTAATTACTATTTTCCCTTCAAAATACATCCATATTGGAGGCGATGAAGCGACAAAAACCAATTGGGAAAAATGTCCGCATTGCCAAAAAAGGATGAAAGATCATAATTTGAAAAATGTTCATGAACTGCAAAGTTATTTTGTAAAAAGAATGGAAAAATACATCAATTCTAAAGGCAAAAAACTAATTGGATGGGATGAAATTCTGGAAGGCGGATTAGCTCCGGAAGCGACAGTAATGAGCTGGAGAGGAACAAAAGGAGGAACTGAAGCTGCTGCACAAGGACATGACGTTATCATGACTCCGGAATCTCCTTGTTATTTTAATTTTTACCAAGGGCCACAAAACGAAGAGCCTTTGGCTTTTGATGCTTATAATCCGTTAAATAAAGTGTACGAATTTGATCCTGTTGTTTCAACGATGTCAGAAGCAGAAGCAAAACATGTTTTGGGCGCACAGGCAAATTTATGGGCTGAATTTCTTCCGGGACCAAAGGATTCTGAATATATGATTTTCCCAAGATTAGCTGCTTTATCTGAGGTTTTATGGAGCACGAAAGAAAACCGTAATTGGAATGATTTTACTACACGATTAACTTCGGTATTCAAACGTTATGATTATTTGGGAATCAATTATGCTAAAAGTGCTTATTTGGTTACCGCTTCTTCAAGCGCCGATTTAGAGAAAAAACAAATTAATGTGACGCTGAAAAATGAATTTCCAAATCCGGATATTCGTTATGTTTTAGGGAATAATGCGATTGGTCAAAATGCTGAAAAATATACAACCCCAATTCAGTTTAAAGAAACTACAATTTTAAAAGCGTCTCTTTTTCAAGACGATAAACCAATAGGAAAAACATTCACCGATACAATTGTATTCCATAAAGCGGTTGCACACAAAGTAAATTATCTGACGCCTTACAATAAAAGTTATACAGGAGATGGACCTTTTACGATGGTAAATACAATTCGCGGATCTAAAAATTTCCATGACGGACAATGGCAAGCGTGGCTTGTTAATGATATGGAATTGGTTATTGATTTTGAAAAACCTCAAAGTATTGAGCAAGTTATTGTTGGAACCTTAGAAAGCCAGGGTGCAGGAGTATTTTTTCCGATACAAATAAAAGTACTGATTTCTAATGATGGTATTAATTATAAAGAAGTTGGAAAAATATCACGTGCTTATGCGGCAAATCCAGTTTCTGAATTGAAAGATTTTAAAATCAATTTTCAAAAACAAAACGCCAGATACGTAAAAGTAATTGGAGCAAATTTGAAAAAAAGTCCAAGAGGAGAAAGCTCTTGGTTGTTTGTGGATGAAATTTTAGTGAATTAAGAAATATAAAAGTTATAATATGAAAAAAGGAATATTCATTTTAGCATTATTATTTTCTGTGCAATTGTTTTCGCAGGCCATTTATGAAGATGAGCGCTACGTACCGGAAACAGATCCTGCAGTTTTGAAAAATTTAGAACAATGGCAAGGGAAAAAATTTGGATTATTAATGCACTGGGGAACGTACAGCCAATGGGGAATTGTAGAATCCTGGTCGATTTGTCCGGAAGATTACGGCTGGTGCGAACGCAAAAAAGGAAGCAATCCAAACAATTATACTGAATATGTAAAAGAGTATGAAGGATTGAAGAAAACATTCAACCCTACAAAATTCGATCCGACGAAATGGGCAAAAGCGGCAAAAGCTGCCGGAATGAAATACATGGTTTTTACCACAAAACACCATGACGGATTTTCGATGTTTGATACAAAATACACGGATTATAAAGTGACAGACAAAGATTGTCCTTTTAGTACAAATCCAAAAGCGGATATTTTAAAAGAAGTTTTTAATGCTTTCAGAAACGAAAATATCTCAACAGGAGCTTATTTCTCTAAGCCGGACTGGCATAACGAAAACTATTGGGATCCATATTTTCCTCCATTTGACAGAAACGTGAATTACGATCCGTCATTATATCCTGAAAAATGGCAGAAGTATGTTGATTTTACACACAATCAGATTTTGGAAATCCTGACTAATTATGGCAAAGTTGATATTTTGTGGTTAGATGGAGGATGGGTTAAAAAGAGAGATTTGCAAAACATCAAAGAAAATTATGCGGAGAAATTTGCAGAAAACGAATCTAAAAACGGTTTTATTAAACATAGAATTGTAGATCAGGATCCTAAAATGGATGAATTGGTGGTAAAAGCACGCCAGAAACAACCGGGATTGATAGTTGTAGACAGAGCGGTTCACGGTAAAAATCAAAATTATTTAACTCCGGAAAACAGAGTTCCTGAAAAAACATTGCCTTATCCTTGGGAATCTTGTATTACTTCAGGTGGCGGCTGGTCGTACACTCCGGATGCGAAATATATGACTGGAAGACAAGGTATTCATATGTTAATTGATGTAGTAGCAAAAGGCGGAAACTTATTATTGAACATCGCTCCAAGTCCGGAAGGAGAGTGGCAACAAGGCGCTTACGATTTATTAGCAGCTTATGGAGATTGGATGAAAGTAAACAGTACAGCAATTTATAATACAAAACCAATTGCGCCTTATAAAGAAGATAACATTTGTATGACGCAAAATAAAGAAGAAAACGTATTTTTGTTCTATCTGGCTAAAGACGGAGAAGACAAAATTCCTGCAGAGGTAATTGTAAAATCTATTAGTCCGAAAAAAGGAACCAAAATTACGATGTTGGGTTCAAAAACTTCTTTAAAATGGACGAAAGAAGCGCAGGGATTTAAGGTTCAAATTCCGGAAAGTCTGCGAAACAACCTTCCTTCAAAAGAAGCTTGGACTTTAAAGATCGAAGCGATTAACAAATAGTATTATGTTGAGAAAAAAGAGAATTATAGAAGCAGCATGTTTTATGAGCATGCTGTTTTTTAGTTTAACAATTTTTGCCCAGGAACCGCCAAAACAGGAACCGGCAGAATATGTAAATCCATTAATTGGGACATCGAATTATGGAGCTGCATTTCCGGGACCAATTGCGCCACGCGGTATGGCGAGCATTAGTCCGTTTAATGTTGCCGGATCTAAAAATACACCTTTAGAAAAAGACAGTCAGTGGTTGTCTAATCCTTACGTAAACGAAAATAAATTTTTGACAGGATTCAGTCATGTTAATTTGAGCGGGGTTGGCTGCCCAGAATTAGGTGTTATTTTGTTAATGCCAACCACAGGAACTGTAGAAACAAATCATTTAAAATACGGATCAACGTATTCGAATGAAGTTGCTAAAACAGCTTATTACGGCTTGGATATTGACAAGTATAAAGTCAAAGGCGAATTTACAGCATCAAAAAGAGTAGGCGTAAGCAGATTCACTTTCCCGAAAGGGCAGGCTAATATTTTGCTTAATCTTGGTTTAGGATTAACCAATGAAGAAGGCGCGATGGTAAAAGTCGTTTCTTCAACAGAAATTGAAGGAATGCGTTCTGTGGGATCATTTTGCTACAACAGTCCTGAAGATGCGTATCCGGTTTATTTTGTAGCAAAATTTTCAAAGCCGGCTACCAATTACGGCGTTTGGAAAAAAACACCAAAATACGATGGTGTAGAAGCACAATGGATGGGCTACAACGGGAAAACGAGAATAATGAAGAATAGTATCAAAACGGTTGTTGGAGATAGTATCGGAACATATTTTTCGTATCAGTTTGATAAGAAAGAAACGGTTGAGGTTAAAATTGGAGTTTCGTATGTGAGTATCGAAAATGCTCGTGACAATTTAGAAAAAGAAACTGCAGATAAGCCATTTGATACGATCTACAAAGAAACATATGACGAATGGAACAAAGAACTTTCGAAAATTATGGTCGAGGGTGGTTCTTATCAAGATAAAGTTATTTTTTACACAGCGTTATATCATACTTTAATTCATCCAAATACTTTAAACGATTTTAACGGCGAATTTCCGGAAATAAAAAGAAGAAAGATCGGAAGAACTTTGGGCACGCGTTACACCGTGTTTTCACTTTGGGATACGTACAGAAATGTACATCCGTTAATGTCTTTAGTATACCCTAAGCAACAATCTGATATGATAAAAAGCATGTTGGAAATGTATGACGAAAACGGCTGGCTGCCAAAATGGGAATTAAATTCGACTGAAACATTTACCATGGTTGGAGATCCGGCAAGTATCGTTATTGTTGATGCCTGCTTAAAAGGAATTCAGGATTTTGATATTTATAAGGCGTATCACGCGATGCTGAAAGGTGCTGATCAGATTGAAGATAATCCGTTGCGTCCGGGACTTAAAGAATATATCGAAAAAGGATATTTGTCTACAAATTATTCCGGGCCAGTTTCTACAACGGAAGAATATAATACTTCAGATTATGCGATTTCACTTTTAGCGAAAGCTTTAGGAGAAAAAGAAGATTTTAAGCGTTTTAGCAAACGATCATTATCGTATCAAAAATTATTTGATAAGGATTTAAAATTGCTTCGACCAAGATTACCTAACGGAAAATGGTACGAGCCTTTTGATCCCATAGCCGGAGCAAATTTTCAGGAAAATGTTGGTTTCATCGAAGGAAATGCGTGGCAATATGCTTTTATGGTTCCGCATGACATCAAAGGGTTAATGAAATTAATGGGCGGTGAGAAACCTTTTTCTGAGCAATTGCAAAAAGTTTTTGACATCAATCAGTTTGATATGGCAAATGAGCCAGATATTGCTTATCCTTATTTATTCAATTACGTAAAAGGAGAGGAATATAAGAGTCAGGAAATGGTAAGAAAATTGGTGAGAGAACATTTCAAAAATTTACCAAAAGGACTTCCAGGAAATGATGATACAGGAACAATGTCTGCGTGGTTGGTGTATTCAATGATGGGATTCTATCCAATATCGCCTGGAGATCCACTTTATACGATTACAGCGCCGATGTTTGATAAAATAACGATTCAGCTGGATCCAAAATATTACAAGAAAGAGAACATTGTAATTGAGCGAGAAAGTATTACTGGTGGAAAAATCAAAGACATTCAGCTTAACGGAAAAAGTATAAACAGTTTCTTTATTACGCATGATGATTTTGTAAATGGAACAACATTAAAAGTGATTCAGGAATAAAACAAAAAGAGGCTGTCCCAAAAGGACAGCTTTTTTGTTGGAAGGAATATTTATGAAATTTATCATAAACCCCAGCGGGGTGAACTATTTATAGAATTACAACAAGACAAATAAAAAAGCTCCTGAGGAGCAACATATTTAATACTGTAGAAAAAATATGTTGCTCCTCAGGAGCTTTATGTTGTAACCAATATTCTTTTGCTATAAATATTTCGCTTCTCTGAAGCTTGCAATTGAGACAATCTCTTTCTTATAGCTTTAAGAGCAATATTATTCTACTGTTTTTACTCCCAATTCTGCAATGGAAATATAAGTTCCATCAACACTGGTTTTACCTATAAATTTGATATATCTGGCTTTCGCCGAAGCTTTCAAAGTGATATTCTGTTCAACAGGATTGCTTTTTATATTAGCAAATTCACCTTCTGCAACAGTTGTCCACGTAACATTATCGGTACTGATTTGCCATTCGTAATTTTTCACAATTCCGCCTGTTCCGTTTCTTCGAGGCAAATACGATAATACCGAAACTTTCAATTCCTGCCCCATATCAAGAACAATTGATTGAGGTAATCCTGTCGCCGAAGTATTGTCAGCAGTGCTCCAAACTGTATCAGGATTTTCGTCTATTGCATTTATAGCAACTGCTTTATCATTGTCTTCAAAAGAAGCAGTTACTATTTTCCAATCTTTTTTGAAAACATTCAACGACTGAATAGCTGTTTCTCCAGCTTTCAGATTAGTGTCAAATGATTTTGCTTTAATATCGCCTGAATTTAAAAATAAAAATGCAGTCTCATAAACAGGAGATTGCGCGGTTGGTTCAGTTCCGTCTGTTGTGTAACGAATTTGGTTTACAGCCGATTCGGTTGTAATAGAAACCATTCCGGTTTTATCTCTTTTAATTTTTGGAAGCGATACTTGTTCCGGTTCTTTAAAAACGCCAACATCACTTAAAGCAATACAAACAGGAGATTCTTCAATACGGATTCTTAATTTTGAGGTAGTGATGTAATTTGGTAATCGTACCAAACGATTTGCGCCAATACTTGTAGTTGTTGCTACTTTTTTCCATTTTCCGTTGATAAAAGCATCAAATTCAACTTTCTCAATACGTTGTCCAAGTTTGATGTTTTCTCTTAAACGAATGATATTGAAGGTTTGTTCTTTTTTCCATTCTAAAGTTAATGACGCTTTTTTGACATCATCATTGGTAGCCCAATACGAATAACGATCATTGTCAGTAAGATTTTTGGTTCCAAAGAATATTTCATTATCACCGCGAATTTCTGATGCTTTAATCACAGCAGAATTGGCAAGATTATCAGAATATAATTTCTTTAGAAAATCGCCAAAATCTTTCAATGCTTTTACGTCATTTGGATGCAGTAAACCATCAGTATTAGGTGAAATTCCTAAATCCAGACAAGCACCTCTTCCAACAGATTTTAAGTAAATCTCAAACAACTCCGAAACCGATTTTACATGATTGTCTTCATTAGTATGATAAAACCAGCCATTTCTAAGCGGAACATCACATTCTGCAGGTTTCCAGTATTTTCCATTTCTTGTTCCTTCCGGCGCTTTATCCGAGTTGGTTTCGCCAGGTGCAGCAACTAATTTTCCAGCAGTTGGTTCTGGTGTAAAAGTAGCCCATGAAGTTTCTGCTGCAAAACCTTGTTCATTTCCTACCCAGCGTACATCACCATTGTCTGCAAATATAACAGCTCCCGGTTGTAATTTTTTTGAAATTCCCCAAGTTGTATCCCAACCATAATAAGTTGTGCGGTCAATATTTCTTTTTTCTTTTTTTCCACCGTAGTAACCGTCGCCACCGTTGGCGCCATCAAACCAAGTGATAAATAATTTTCCGTAATTGGTATACAATTCGGTTAATTGCTCGCGGAATTTTGTTACATATTCAGGCGTTCCATAATATTCATTATTTCTGTCCCAAGGCGAGCAATAAAGGCCAAATTTCATTCCTGCATTTCGTGCAGCAACTTCAAATTCTTTGACCATATCGCCTTTTCCGTTGCGGAAAGGGCTTTTACTGATATTATAATCTGTAGTTTTTGTTGGCCATAAACAGAATCCGTCGTGGTGTTTTGCTACAACAATTACCCCTTTAAAACCTCCTGCTTTGGCTGCATTTACAATTTGGCTTGCATCAAATTTTGAAGGATTGAAAATCTTAGGATCAGCATCTCCATATCCCCATTCTTTATTTTGAAAAGTTGTTGGAGTAAAATGAACTAATACATATTGTTCTAATTCCTGCCACTGCAAATGTGCTTCGGTTGGTAAAGCTCCGTAAGGCGCCGGAGGACCTACTTTTTGAGCGCTCATCGATACAAAAGCAAAACAACCAATAAGCGTTAATAACTGTTTTTTCATTTTTTTATTTTTGATTCATTAATCAATACTCTTTAATTTACTTTCAGAACAACTGCTTCTGCACTTGCTAAAGAAGTTCTAAGATTTTGCGGAATACTAACGATAATTCCACCTTCTGTTTTCTTGCTGGTTAGTTTTTGTTTGTTAGCCAATAAAATAACTTTTGGGTTTTTTAAGTTTGTTTTGATAGTAATTTCTGAAGGCAATTCTTTTTCGTCTTTTGCAGGCATATAAATTCCGTAAACGGCATTTGCTTTTTGAGTATAACCGACTTTTCCATCTAAGTAAGGCGCAACAGGTTTAGTGTCGTAAATCGCTTCACCATTTACTGCAAGCCATTTTCCAACGTTGGCTAAAGTGGTTTCGATTTTAGGATCAAATTCACCTTTAGCATCTGGTCCAACGCCTAATAATAAGTTACCGCCTTTTACCACAATGCTTGTCATCAACTGAACTACTTCTTTTGATGATTTATAATGATCGTTTGGTACCCATCCCCAGGCTCCACCAAGCGTTATACAGCTTTCCCAAGGCACTGATAAAGGTTTTTCAGGTGTTTTTTGCTCTGGAGTTAAATAGTTTTCATATTCACTAGGAACCCAACGGTCTACTACAAGCATTCCAGGTTGTTTTTTGCGGGCAGTTTCAGAAACCAATTTCATATCAATATCCATGTCATAAGGATATTTACAAAATTCTTCTACTTTTTTATTGATTGTAGAAAGTGGTCGAACCCAACATCCGTCAAGCCAAAGAATATCTACTTTTCCGTAATTGGTAGTTAATTCATTTAACTGGTTTTGTGTGTATTGAACGTAGCTTTTCCAACGTTCCGGAAACTTTTTGATGTCATAAGTCGGGTTTCTGTCTTTTGGAGGATAATACGACCACCAGAAATTTTCAGTTGTCCAGTCCGGTTTTGAGAAATATACTCCGACAGCCAATCCTTCTTTTCGCGAAGCATCCAAAACATCTTTTAAAACATCTGCTTTTGGATTTTTAGCATAAGGCAATTCCGGATTTGTGATTTTAAAATCGGTATATTTTGAATCATACATACAAAATCCGTCATGATGTTTTGAAGTAAAAATCATGTATTTTGCTCCGGCATTTTTGAACATTTTGGCCCACTTTTCAGAATTTAGATTCGTAGGGTTCAATTTGTATTTTGTATTTCTGTAATCAGTAGCATATTTGTAATAATCGTCGTAGCCATCTCTGGTTACCCAATCCTCAGGCGCCAATCCCCAGGATTCAACAGTTCCTAACTGCGAGTAAAGCCCCATGTGAATTAATACACCAAATTTGTAACCTTGCCATTTGTCAAGGTTGGCTTTTACCTGTGGATCTTTCGTCCAAACATAACCTTCTTCTTCTGTTTTATCTGCTTTCATGCTGAAATCACCTTGCGCATTCACAGAAAGTGAACTCGCACAAACAAAAGCAGTAAACAGTAACTTGAATTTATTTTTCATTTTGTTTTCGTTAAATCTTTATTGATGTTAGGGACTGTTGATTACTTGATATAAAAATCAGGATCAATTAGTCGGTTTCCGGTTTCGTCGTAAACAGCATAGTTAAAACCACTCTGAACACAGTAAGAACCGTAATCACCTTTTTTGTTCAAAGCAATAAAGCCAACCTGAATATCTTTAAGGTTTTTGTTTCTGTTTTTCATCAATTTAACCACTCTTTGTACAGCCTCTTCACAAGCTTTTTGAGGAGATCTTCCCTGACGCATTAATTCTACAACTAAATGACATCCAGCGATTCTGATTACTTCTTCACCATGTCCGGTTGCCGTTGCAGCTCCAATCTCGTTGTCAACATACAAACCGGCACCAATAATAGGAGAGTCTCCAAGACGACCATGCATTTTGAAAGCCATTCCGCTGGTGGTACAAGCACCAGAAAGGTTTCCTGCAGCATCCAAAGCAATCATTCCAATAGTATCGTGATTTTCGATATTAGCAATCGGTTTATATTCTGAAGTTTTTAGCCATTCTTTCCATTCTCTTTCTGAATCCGGCACCAATAAATTTTCTTTCTGAAAACCTTGAGACAAAGCAAATTGAAGTGCTCCATCTCCAACCAACATTACGTGAGGTGTTTTTTCCATCACGGCGCGCGCTACAGATATCGGGTGTTTGATATGTTCAAGACAACCAACAGAACCAATATTCGACATTTCGTCCATGATACAGGCGTCCAGAGTTACACGTCCGTCGCGATCTGGTCTTCCTCCGTAACCCACACTTCTTTCTTTAGGATCGGCTTCTGGTACTTTTACTCCGGCTTCTACCGCGTCAAGTGCTCTTCCGCCATTTTTTAATACTTCCCAAGCCGCTTCATTTGCCTGTAGGCCAAAACGCCATGTTGAAAGCACGATTGGTTTTCTAACTTTTCCTTCCGGAAGTTCATTTTGTTCCTCTCTAATTTCTTCCGCATTTCCGGTGAAAGAATTCAATACAACAGCAGCCGATGCGATTGCAGTTGTTTTTAAAAAATTTCTACGATTTGTCATGTCCTTTTTTATTTAATCTGATTGATTCAATCAGAAAGTAGTTTGTTTTTTTGCTTGTAAATAACACAATTTCAAAAGATTGAATTTTCTAAAGAAGTAGTGGTATTTGTTTGATATTCTGTCTTTTTTTGTTAAAAGTAAGTGTTTTTATTGAAATACTAAATCGTATTAGTAAAATTATCGCAACAGTGAAGTTTTGAATTCAATTTTTTGTTTTTGAAATCATTTTTTACTACTCTACAACGTACCAATTGTAACTTTCAGCTTCTATTGTAACGGGTAATTCGACTTCATAATTACGATTGATCGTATAGTTTTTTGATGCACCTTCTTTTTCGCGAATCATTGCTTTATCGGTAAGACCGGTATAATACAATGGTATTTTAATGGTTTTGATTATTTTTTCTTTAGTTGGATTATAAAGCATAATAAAACCTTTTTGTTTTAAAGAAGGATTAACATGTATAAATCCGTCCCAATCTCTTCCATCTGCACGACGTATCTGAATCATATCGGAATTTAGAATATCACGGTATTTTTTGTACCAACTAATTGTCGTTTTTACCAGTTCTTTTGTTCGGTCTGTATCGTACAAACGCGGGCCGCGATAACATGCCTGAACGCCTGCGCCGTAATATTGAACCATCAATTGTTCATAATCTTTCAAATGGTCATTTAACGGTTCTAAAACTGCCGAAGCATCGCCACCCTGATACGCTGTCAAAGGAACAAATCCCCAAGACATTGAAGCCGATTTTTCAATTGTTCCGTCATGAATATTTTGGCGATTCAGGATAAGTTGCTGTTCTCTCGGAAGAGAAAAATTAACTTCGCGATATCCTAAAGCAATTTTATGTGTTCCGTCAAGGAAATACCAATCGGGAGCATTTATATAAACGCCTTTTTCATTTAGTGAACGATATAAATCTTTCTGAATCTCCATTTGTCGCCATTGCGAATCATCCAGATTTTTGTGTCCGGGATGCGTCGTAGAAGCGCAAACATCTCCCGGATAAGGTCCGTCATTTTCCCAAATGTCAAAGTTGGTTTCTGCGAAGAATTTCTTGATACGATCTCTGTATGACAATCCCCATTTACTTCCAAAACAGGGCGCATTTCCAAAAAAAGCACCGCCCGGTTTTCCGGTTTTTGGATCGATTACGTCATCTTCATCACTAATTCTTCGACTGCTGAAGAGCGAATATCCGCCAATTTTTATTCCTTTTTCATGCGCGTAATCGGCTAATTTTTTCCATTTTTGATGATTTTCAGGCGTATCCAGTTCCATATTTAAATGGCTTCCAAAACTTAAAATCAGCGCTTCATAACCTGTTAAGGCACATTGATCGATTGCCGTGCGAACCTGTTCATCATTTTGACTTACCAAATGCATGAAAATTGGATTTTCAGTTGTCCATGGAGCAATAGTTCGGTACATTTTTTTGATCATCAATCCTCTGCGCTGACGGTCGTAAGTATCAATCAGAAGTTCATTGCTGCGAACCGAATTAAACGTTTCTCCTGGTTTTAAATCGATTCCTGGTGCTTTTTCAGGATAAACTTCCAATAAGCAAGGCGTTTTATATTGATAATGCACCTGAGAAGTATATAGGGAATCTTTTTTCCAGTGTGTAGTCTGATCGCTCAGTTCGTAACTCATCGAATTGTTGAATGCGTAATTGGTTTCAATATAAAATCCGTGCTGACGTCTCATTTTTTCAGGATCGCCTTCTACGGCACTTTGTTCTTCGACCATTCCAATAATCTCGTTTATCACTCTATCGAGTTTAAACGTTTTTTGCGAAGAATTTTCAATAGTAACCGATTTGTTGATCAGCGGCAAGCCATCATACAATTCATAATTTACTTTTACTTTCAAACCTTTTAATTCTGGTACAGACGAAGCATATTCAAAAACAAGAAGTTTTCCGGTTGCTTGTTTTTTGTTTGTTGACCAATTCGTCGATTTCCAATTTAGATAAGGTTTAATAGCTGAAATGGTATAATCTACAAAAACGAAATCATCTTTTCCAACTTGCATTTTATCGACCCATTCCGGCAATAAATAAGCATTTTCTTTTTGTCCAATTAATCCTCCTACGGCATATTCTTTTCCGTCAATTTTAATTTTTGCTTCCGGTTTAACCGCTCTAAGCAATTGATTATCATTTGTCAGATTAGTGTAATCAATACAAGCAACATTTGGAGAAATCCTAAAAGATCTTCTAACCAAACCATTGTACAAAATAATTGATTTTTTGTCCGGACTTGTGTATATATCAGCCTTAGATTTTATTGGTGTAATAAGCCAATCGCTGGTTGCTGCTGCTTCTGTTTTGTTTTCTAAAACCGGAAATTTAGATACATCAGGAAACTTTTTGTCATTCTTCTGCGCCAGACCAGAAAAACCTACAGTAAAAGCTGCAAAACCAAAAACTATTTTTCTCTGTAATTCCATAGTTTTTTAATTATAAAATTCCAAAGTCTTAGCAGACCAGTCATTATCAAAGAAACCAGTTACTTTCATATCCGGTAAGCCGTTTAATAGCAAATTAGCTTTAAAAATCATTACATCAGGGAAACCTGTAATTCCGGAAATGTAATTGTTGGCCCAAGTTGCCTTCATTCCTTTTTCCGAAGTTCCAGCCACAACACCTACCATTGCAATTTTACTATCCGTTCTTGGAACTACAAAATATGCAGCCAAATCATCGCCTTTTAATGTTTTAGTATCAATTTTTACCTGCTGATTGTCGATTTGAATAGGGGAGTTTTTCAACAATAATTTCCATGCGCTATTGTTCGACGCATTTCCGTAAATAATAACGTTTCTGTCTTTGTATTTTTCCAATGAAAATTCCTTATCTGTAATAATATCAATGCTTCCGTTACCTCTATAGTAGAAAGTTTCTGCATCAAAACGTGCTCTGTTTTGGTACCATTCGCGTTCCTGTGCAGAACCGCCTGTCGCATAAACGAATACCACATTTGTATTAAAAGCAAATTTAAAACCGCCCTGACGTTCTGCATATTTTTGGGCAGTATTAATTTCATTGATTACACTCCATTTTCCATCTTTTAAGGCCAAAATTGCTTTTTTATCTGAAGGAGTTTTTAGTGTTTGATCATCAATAGTAATCGTGATTTCTTTGTTTATTTCTAATGAAGCCAAATCAAGTTCCATTATCGAAACGTTTTTGGTTTTAATGGTAATTACTTCTTTGTCGATTTTTGCTGTAATATTAGAAAAGTCAAAAGGAAGAATTTGCTGCTGCAGTTTAACCCAATAGTCTGTGGCAGAAACCGCTGGAGTAGCGGTATGAAAATCGATTTCTTTTACATTTTTGTTTGCCGGAATCGTCTGGCGTTTGAAAAATTCAAAAATCGGAAACCAGTCTACAGAATGATCTCCATACCAATGTTCTCCGCCAGGATATTCATAATAGCAGAAATTTGGGTGAAAAGTTCCCAAAATCTGACGCATTTCTCGAACTTGAGAAATAGGCACAGTTGAATCGGCATCGCCGTGAAGAATGTAAACTCCGGCTTGTTTCAGGTTTTGCACAATGCTTTTTACACGCCCTGAATTTGCAGAACGTTTGATCGGTTCGTAAGCTTTGAACATGTCGTGCATTTCGTCACCTTTATCAAATCCGTAAGTAGAAATGTCAGGATAAGAAGCGCATGGAGCAATCGCAGCAAATTTTCCAGGATAGGTAGTTCCTAAAAACCAAGTTCCGTGACCACCCATTGAGTGACCCGTTAAATATGTTTGATCAGGAATTGTCTGGAAAACTTTTTTTGCCTCTTCTAAAACTTCCAATGCATCAATTCTTCCCCAATCTTCCCAGTTAAATCCAAAAGGACGACGGTTTGTAGCGGCAACAATTGTTACCCAGTCTTTTTGTTTGTAAGCGCGCGACTGATTTCTGGCTTCAACAGAAGCACCGTGGACGGATAAAACTAACGCTTTTGGTCCAGTTCCTAAAGCAGGAGCAATGCTATAATATTGTACGCTGTTGTCAACTTTGCTTAGAAAAGTACGCTCGTGATGAACAGTAGCAGAGCGTTGCTGAATTGGAAATTCGGTTTTATCAAGTACTTTTCCGCTTTTGTCTGTTAGTGTAAGTTCTACTTTTAATTCGCCGCTAAAGTCGTTTTTTGCAGCCGGAATTTTAAATTTTACTTTTCTCACAAATAACGGCATAATAGCATCAGTTGCATATGAAGCCGTTTCGCCGCTGGATAATTTTGCAGTAATTACAAGGTTTTTTAAATCTTTTTCGGTTGCATTGATCACACGAACAGAAGCCCATTTTTCATCTTTTTCACCATTTATAACATCCGGCAGCGTCATGTCGCGTTTGGTAAACTGAATGTTTTTTGAAAGCGTAATAATTTTTGATTTTACTCGACCAAAACGTCCTTTTGTATAAATAAATTCGTTTGTTCCTTTACGAAGTTTAAACGGAATAAGCGTATAACCAAAATCATAATGATCACCTTCATGAGGCATACCATTTATGTAGGTGCGCGTTCCGCCGGTGGTTTCAAGAAGTACAATTTCTTCTTTTGGCGAATTATATTCTGTAAAAAGAAAAGCAGATCTGAGGTTCTTCCCGCTAAAAACCCCTACTGAATCCACTTTTATAGGTTGCCAGTCTGTTTTTTGTTTGTTTGGATTGGCAAATTTTCCAACGGCATATTGCCACGCTATCGGATCTTGTCCGTTAAAAAGTGTACCGCTTTTTTTATCAGCAGGAAGAAAATATCCTTCGCTAAACTGATGAAGAACACTTCCTTCTGCGGTTGTTACGATTTTTTCTTTGCCAAAATATTCTACGACATTTCCGGTGGTTTTTGTCTGTGCATTCAAATTTGTGCTGAGCGCAATCAGGAAAATCAAAAGTTGTTTTTTCATTTTTATTAGTTTTGGTTTTTATTCCGCTACTTTCAATTAAACTGTGGTTAAATAATTTTTAAGTTTAGAATAAAAAAATGGTTTAGCAGAGTTTCAAAAAATGTTTTTAATTTTTGTTTAAACACATTTTACAGTATTGATCGTGAATTGAGAGAAGTTCATTTTTGAGAAATCACTTATTAATTCAATTCTGTCCTTTTTTTCAAAAAAACAATTCGATTTTATCTTTAAATTTTGCCATTTTTAGCCTGTTTTCGGGACTTTTGGAATAAAAATTAAAGATATTTTTTGGTTCTAAATGAGAGACAAAAACGACTTGTTTCTGATTTTTTTTATCACCATAAAACGATTTAGTGTTGTCGTACACATTTTTTGTTATTTTTGTTTTTTGGGGAAATTAAAATTATATCTAAATCAATTTAGTAATTAATTCAATTTTATCATTATTTAATTATTAATTATCATTATTATTCTGAAAATGAAAATCGTTAAAACCACTATCGCTTCTTATACAAATACATCGCTATCTGTATTTTCTCGTGAAGAGTCGTTTTTTCAGTCTCCTTTTCATTCGCATCCGGAATTTGAGTTGGTTTATATATTAGAAAGTCACGGCAAAAGAATTATAGGAAACTCTGTCGAATCTTTTGAAGCTGGTGACATGGTTTTCCTTGGAGATGATATCCCGCATGTTTGGCTAAATGATGAAATTTTTTATAAAGGAATAAACAGTCTTAAAGCAAAAGCCATTGTAATTTATTTTAGCAGAGATCTTTTTGGGAATTCTTTTTATGAACTTCCGGAAGCACAAGAAGTAAAAAAGTTTTTCTCGCAGGCTATAAAAGGTGTTTCTATTACAGGAGAAACAAACGCAATGATTGCAAAAAAAATGGGCAAATTGCTAAAAAAGAAAGGTTTTGAAGTAGTAATGGGACTTATTGAAATCTTGTTTCTTTTGTCAAAAAGCAAAGACCTTAAATATATAAATGATAACTCATACGTACCAGTTAATGAGGATAACAAAAGTGATCGCCTTGCTGAGGTTTTTAAATACGTAAAGTCGAATTATAAGGAAGAAATTTCTCTTGATGAAATCTCGAAAATCGCAAATCTGACACCAACGTCATTCTGTAGAATGTTTAAAGCCAAAACCAAAAAACCTTTTGTGGAATATCTAAATGAAATTAGGGTTGCAAATGCATGCAAATATCTAATTGAAACAGATTTGGGCATTTCTGAAATTGCTTACGAATGTGGTTACAAAACGGCATCAAACTTCAATAAACTTTTCAAAAAATTAATAGGCACCACGCCTAAGGAATATCGTAAAAACGCTTTGGTGTAAAGTTCAGTTTTCTGAAGATATCTGTCTCAATAATACTGACTTAAAATGTTTTTAATAAATCAGAATTGTACTGAAATCTGCATCATATTTTGCTCAGAATCAAAAAAGGCTTTTTAAATTTTTCATTTAAGAAGCGTATTATATTTTCTTATCCAATAATTTATTCCTAAAAAGGCTACTAATTGTCTGCTTTTTTGTGAAATTAATTATAAAGATAATAAATGCTTAATTAATGATAATTTTGAGCTAAGATAAAAGATTATAATGCAATAATTTTATTTTTTTAAGATTACTTAAAAAACTATATCCAAATATATAAAACGATTTAGTTAATAACTTGTAAGATTAAAGATTGAAATTATTAACTCCTTTTTAAAGTATACTTATAAATAGGTATCAAATAAAAATATGAAAAGCAGAATAAAATTAATACTCTCAGTTTGTTGTTTTGCCGCCGGAACGCTGTCTTATGCTCAGGGCGATATTATGCCTGAAAACGAAAAAACACCCGGAGATACTTATATAGGACCAAAAGATAAAGCGGTAAAAGAAAACTTAGCCAAATGGCAGGATTATAAATTTGGTGTTTTAATTCATATGGGATTGTATAGTCAATTGGGAATTTGTGAATCTTGGGGATTGGCGCCTGAAGATTGGGTTACCCGAAACGGTTATGACGATTATGATTCGTTTGCATCTGATTATCGTGGCGCGCGATTCAGCTTAAATCCGGTAAATCTGGATGCTGAAAAATGGGCGAAAATGTTCAAAAGCGCCGGAGCGAAGTATATGATTTTTACTTCGAAACACCACGATGGATTTTGTATGTATGATTCGAAATTTACAGACTTTAAAATTACAAATCCAAATTTACCTAATGCCAAGAATCCAAAACCGGACGTATTGAAAAACGTTTTGGATGCATCGCGTAAAGAAGGTTTGTCTGTTGGAATTTACTTTTCGAAACCTGACTGGACATCACAGGATTTTTGGTGGAAATATTATCCTCCAAAAGATAGAAATCCAAACTACGATATTAAAGCACATCCTGAAAGATGGCAGAATTTTGTAAAATACACACAAAATCAATTGGATGAATTGACTACCAATTACGGAAAGGTAGATATACTTTGGCTGGATGGTGGTTGGGTTCGTCCTTCAGATCCAAAACAAGCTGGTAAAAAAGGTCGTCAGAATCTGGATATCGACATGAAATTGATTTCTGAAACGGCGCGTAAAAAACAACCGGGACTTATTGTAGTAGATCGTTGGGTTCCTGGAGAATATGAAGATTATCTTACGCCGGAGCGAAAAGTACTTGAAAAACCAATTCCGGTGCCATGGGAAAGCTGTGTAACGCTCGGTAATGACTGGGGTTGGGTGCCAAATGACAAGTACAAATCCGGAAAAGAAGTGATTCAGTTATTAACTGGTATTGTCGCTAAAGGCGGAAATTTACTGCTTGGTGTTGGCCCTGACGGAAAAGGTGATTTTGAGCCAAAAATTCAGCAAGCGTTAGCCGAAGTGGGAAAATGGCTTGATGTAAACGGAGACGCTATTTATGCTACAAAACCTATTGCACCTTATTCTGAAGGTAATCTGTATTATACTTCAAAAGGAGAAAAAAGCATTTTCGGAATTTATCTTCCACAGCCAAATGAAAAAGAAATACCTGCAGAAATTGTTATAAAAAACAATCTAAAAGGAAAAGTAAATGTGGCGCTTTTGGCAAGCAAACAAAAGCTAAGTTATAAAAATGTAAATTGGGGAATTAGCGTAGCGATTCCAAAAGCATTGCGCGCAGAGCTTGCAAAACAAGCTGGAGTAGTTATAAAAGTAACGGCAAAATAAGACTTTCTAATCCCGGATTGGAATTGTTTTTTAAACGATAATAAGTAATTTTAGGTTTCAACCTTAAAATTTAAATAAAATAGTATGGTAACTCAAAAATATTGTCTTGCATTAGATTTAAATGATGATTCGGTTTTAATAGCGGAATATAAAAAATATCATGAAAAAATCTGGCCGGAAATTACAGAAAGCATTGCAAATTCAGGAATTGAAAACCTTGATATTTATTGTGTTGGAAACAGATTGTTTATGATTATCGAAGCCAATGAAACGTTTACTTTCGAAAGAAAAGGCGAAATGGATGCGAATAATCCTGTAGTTCAGAAATGGGAGGAGTTGATGTGGAAATACCAGAAAGCATTGCCATGGGCAAAAGAAGGAGAAAAATGGATGATGATGGATAAAATTTTTGATTTACATGAAAATCGATAGCCACCAACATTTTTGGAAATTCCACCCAGTGAAGGATGCCTGGATTACAGACAGAATGAAAGTAATCAAGCGCGATTTTTTGCCTGCCGATTTGAAACCGTTATTATTGGAAAATCAATTTGGCGGCTGTGTGGCTGTTCAGGCGGATCAAAGTGAAGAAGAGACAATTTTTCTTTTGGATTTAGCCAAAGACAATCCTTTTATAAAAGGAGTTGTGGGCTGGATAGATTTACGCGCAGATGCTATTGAAGAGCGTTTACAATATTATAGCAAATTTGAAAAATTAAAAGGTTTCAGACATATTATTCAGGCTGAAGCCGATATTGATTTTATGCTGCAGTCAAAATTTCAGGAAGGAATTTCGCAATTAGCGAAGCATAATTTCACTTATGATATTTTGATTTTTCCGAAACATCTGGAAAATGCGGCAAAACTTGTGGCAAAATTTCCGGAGCAAAAGTTTGTTATTGATCACTTAGCAAAACCGGATTTTAAAAATAAAGAATTTACAGATTGGGAAAGCGGAATCCGCGCTATTGCGAAATTTCCAAACGTAATGTGCAAGGTATCAGGCCTGGTAACAGAAGCCGACTGGAATAATTGGACTACAGCAGACTTTACGCATTGTTTAGATGTTGTTACAGAGGTTTTTGGAATTGACCGTCTAATGTTTGGCAGTGATTGGCCTGTGAGTTTACTTGCGGCTTCTTACGCTGAATCATGTGAAATTGTGGAAGAATATTTTTCGAAATTTTCAAAAACAGATCAGGATAAATTCTGGAGCGAAAATGCCATACGTTTTTATCATTTACAAAAATAACCACTATTTGGCCGCGCGTTTAAAAGTGCTCTCGGTCAAGTAAACTATCTAATTTAAATAGAATACAAAATGAATCTTAATCTTAGTAACAAAATAATTATCGTAACCGGCGGTGCAAAAGGAATCGGATTTGGAATCTGTAAGGTTTTGGCTGGTGAAGGTGCTGTTCCGGTAATTATTGGAAGATCTGACGCAGATAATCAAAAAGCAATCAAAGAAATAGAAGCAGAAGGAGGAAAAGCATTAGCCGTTGTTGCTGAACTTACCAATCCTGAAGCTTGCAAAAATGCTGTTGAACAGGTCGTTACGCTATGCGGAAGAATCGATGGACTGATTAATAATGCCGGCGTAAATGATGGTGTTGGTTTGGAAAGCGGCGATTATGAAAAGTTCATGGCTTCGGTTCATAAAAATCTGGTGCATTATTATTTAATGGCGCAACATGCTTTGCCTGAGTTGAAGAAAACAAAAGGAGCGATTGTAAATATTGGTTCAAAAACGGCTGATACCGGACAAGGAAATACATCAGCATATGCTGCTTCAAACGGCGGACGTAATGCGTTAACCCGTGAATGGGCTGTTGAATTACTGAAATACGGAATACGTGTAAATGCCGTAATTGTGGCCGAATGTTATACGCCATTATACGACGCTTGGATCAATACACTTGAAAATCCGGAGCAAAAATTAAAAGAAATTACAGCAAAAATTCCGTTTGAGAACAGAATGACAACGGCTGAAGAAATTGCAAATATGGCAGTATTCTTATTGTCTGACAGATCAAGCCACACAACAGGTCAATTGATTTATGTAGATGGAGGTTATACACATTTGGATCGTTCATTATAATTTAATGATTATATAAGAATCAAAAATTAAGATGAAACTGTACAAAAAAACGTTCTTACTCTTTTTATTTTTTCTGCTGGCAGTAAATGTTTCTGCTCAGATTGCCGATACTATAAAAGTGACGCAATTTGGCGTGAAATCCAACAGTTATCAAAATGCCAGTAAAGGAATTTCTGAAGCATTAAAAAAATGTTCAGGTAAACAAAATGTAGTTGTACAATTGCCTGGCGGAAGAATTGATTTGTGGCCGGAAGATTCGGTTAAAAAAGAAATTTACATTTCGAATGCGACGGAAAGCGATACTTTATCAAAGATTAAAAACATTGGTTTTTTCTTCGATCATTTAAAAAATGTGACTTTAGACGGAAACAATACTTTGGTCGTTTTACACGGAAAAATGATTTCGTTTGCCTTGTTCAATTGCGAAAATATTCAAATTAAGAATCTTCAATTTGATTATGAAAGACCAACAATGTCAGAGGCAACGATTGTTTCAGTTTCTCCTTCTTCAGTAAAATTAAAAATACATCCCGATTCTAGGTATTTTATCGAAAACGGAAAAATTGGTTTTTATGGCGAAGGCTGGAAAAGCAATTCTCATCATACAATTGCACTGGATCAGCAAAACAGAATGCATTATTCCTCATTTGAACCTTTTTTGAAATCAAAAGCAATTCAGCAGGAAAACAGAGATGTTTTGTTTGAAGGCGATTTTACGAAAGTAAAATATAATGTTGGTGATGTTCTTACTATTCGGGATACCTATCGCGATAATTGCGGCGGATTTATCACATTAAGTAAAGATGTTGTGTTGTCTAATGTAAAAATGCATTTCATGCACGGCTTAGGAATTGTTTCTCAGTTTGCCGAAAATATAACACTTTCAAAAGTTGTAGTGGCACCTCGCGAAAATTCGGGACGTGTGATTGCTTCTTTTGCGGATTGTTTTCATTTTTCAGGTTGTAAAGGGAAAATTTTAGTTACCGATTGCAAAACATCCGGAGCACATGATGATCCAATAAATGTACATGGTACGCATTTGAAAATTACTGAAATAGCTGGAAACAAGAAAATAAAAGTACAATTCATGCACCATCAGACATATGGTTTTGAAGCTTTTTTTGCTGGAGACAGCATCAGTTTTGTAAGTCCGCAAACTTTGAAACCAATTGTTTTTGGTAAACTAAAATCGGCAAAACTGATTAGTAAAAAAGAAATGGAATTGACTTTGGAAAATGAAATTTCAGAAAAAATAAAAGTAGGCGATGTAATTGAAAACCTAACATGGACACCAGAAGTTACGATTCGAAATTCAAGATTTGAACGCACCAATACAAGAGGATTGTTGTTGACAACACGACGAAAAATTGTGATAGAAAACAATATTTTTTATAAAACAGGAATGCATGCCATTTTGATTGCAAACGATGCATCAAGCTGGTTTGAGTCAGGTGCAGTTAACAATGTTATAATTCGCAATAATACTTTTGAAGAATGTGCCTATAATTCGGGTACAGTTATCAATATTGCTCCTGAAAATCATGAATTAGTAAAAGGATATTATGTACATCATAATATCAAAATTTTGGAAAATACATTTAAAGTTTTTGATAAACAGATCTTGTCAGCACGCTCGACGGATGGATTGCTTTTTTCGAATAATACCATTAATCAGTCCAGTTTGATGGAAAATTCAAACGAAGAAACTTTTAAACTTACTGCATGCAAAAATGTAGTAATCAAAAACAACACATTTAATACCAGTTGGAAACCAAAAATTGCAACTTTCAACATGGAGAAAATTTCAATGAGGTAGGATCTTAATTGGAATGTTTAATAATTGATTTTTAAATGGCTAATGTTTTTCTTTTTAAGCAAAGCCAAGTAAAACTAAAGCAAACTAAAACAAAATAAATAAAAAAATGAGCAAAAAGATGTTTTCAATAAACCATAATTTCGCTTTACTTCTCTGTTTAACGATAGGTTTTTCTGGTTTTTCTCAGCAAAAAGCAATAAAAAGAATGGGCTCGGCCGATACAGAGTCTTTTGATGATAATTGGGTTTTTTCACGTTTCGGACTTCAGGCTGACGGATTAATCAAAGAAGAACCAAAAAACTTAGAAGCAGTTTCGACTAATGAAGCTTTTTGGGAAAAACTAAATGTGCCACACGATTGGGCCATCAAAGGACCTTTTAGAATCGAACTTCGAGGAGAAACAGGAAAATTACCTTGGAGAGGAATTGGTTGGTACCGAAAACATTTTACTGTTCCTGCGTCAGATGCTGGAAAACAGATTTTTGTTGATTTTGACGGTGCTATGGCAAATGCCAAAATTTATTTAAACGGAAATTATGTTGGAACCTGGCCATACGGTTACAATTCTTTCCGCATGAATTTGACACCATTTTTAAAATTTGGAGAAGAAAATGTTTTAGCGGTTCGTCTGGATACAGAAAACTGGGATTCTCGTTGGTATCCGGGAGCTGGTATTTATCGTCATGTATGGCTGGTAAAAACAAATCCGGTGCATGTTGGACATTGGGGAACTTATATTACAACTCCAAATATTACCAAAGAAGAAGCAGCGATAAAAGTTTTGGTTAAGGTTGATAACGCGACAAATAAAACAGTTAAAGCAGTTGTAACAACCGATTTATATGAAATGGATATTGATAATAAACCGACTGTAAAAGCAGGTTCATTAATAGTTTCCACTTTAGAAATCAAACCAAATACAACAGAAGAAGCAGAAACGCATTCGATTTTAAATAATCCTAAATTATGGGATTTAAAAACGCCGAATCGTTATGTCGCGCAAACTAAAGTTAGCGTTGACGGAAAAGTTGTAGATACTTACAATACTCCATTTGGTATTCGTACAATCGAGTTTACACCAAGAAACGGATTCCTTTTAAACGGAAAAAGAGTCGAGATTTTCGGAACTTGCAATCACCATGATTTAGGAGCTTTAGGTGCCGCAATTAATACTTCGGCATTGAAAAGACAATTGGTTATGTTGAAAGAAATGGGATGTAATTCGTTGCGAACTTCACACAATCCTCCAGCTCCGGAATTATTGGAACTGGCTGATAAAATGGGATTCTTAGTGTGGGACGAAGCTTTTGATGCCTGGAAAATCGGAAAGAAAAAATTAGATTATAACGTGATTTTTGATGAATGGCATGAAAAAGATTTAATGGCTTTGGTACATAGAGACAGAAATCATCCTTCGGTGTTCATCTGGTCAATTGGAAATGAAGTTCCGGATCAGCAAAATGTTAAGCTGACAAAAGAATTGGCAGATATTATGCGTAGAGAAGACCCAACGCGTCCAGTTTCAAACGGATACAACGATCCTGACGGCGGAAGAAGTTCCGGAGCAGTTGTAGCATTGGATATCATGGGAGTAAATTACTTTTTTGATCAACAGCCAAAATGGGATGTAGATCCGAGATATGAGAAAAAACCAACGCTTGGAAGTGAAACAGCTTCAACAGTAAGTTCTCGTGGCGAATATTTCTTTGATGATAAATTCAATAAAACGACCTGGCAGATTTCATCTTACGATGATGCATTTCCGGGTTGGGGTTGCTCTCCAGATACTCAGTTTCGCACCAATGCAAAATATCCGCATTTATTGGGAGAATATGTTTGGACCGGTTTTGATTATTTGGGAGAACCAACACCATATAATTCAGACGAAACCAATTTGCTGAATTTTAGAACAGATCCATCAAAACAAAAAGAATTGGAAGCTAAATTGGCTGAATTACAAAAAAGCAATCCACCTTCAAGAAGCAGTTATTTCGGTATTATTGATTTAGCTGGTTTCCCAAAAGATCGCTACTACAGCTACAAATCACACTGGAGACCTGATGTTCCTACAGCACATATTTTGCCACATTGGAATTGGAGCGAACGTAAAGGTCAAGTCGTGCCTGTTCACGTTTATACTTCAGGAGATGAAGGTGAATTATTCCTTAACGGAAAAAGCCTTGGAAGAAAGAAAATGGTAAAAGGACAAGATTTCCGTTTAGCGTGGGACGATGTAGTTTATACGCCGGGAGAACTAAAAGTGGTTTGTTATAAGAATGGGAAAATTTGGGCAATAGATATTGTGAAAACAACAGGAACTGCTGCAAACTTAAAAATGTCAGCTGATCGTAAAACGGTTTTTGCAGACGATGTTGATTTGGTTTTCGTAACAGTTGATATCACTGATAAAAATGGTTTGGTTGTTCCTCGTTCAAATCCATTGGTTAAGTTTTCAATTGAAGGAGCCGGAGAAATAGTAGCAACTGATAATGGAGATGCAACAAGTTTTGTGCCTTTCCAAAGTACGGAAAGACCAGCTTATAACGGGAAAGTTTTAGTTATCGTAAAAGCTAAAAAAGATCAAAAAGGGCAATTTACTGTAAAAGCACAAAGTGAAGGATTGCAAGCTGCTGCAACAACAATCATGATTAAATAATAAACTATAATAAAAACAAACAAAATGACCAAAAAGATAATCTTAGCGATTTTAGTACTTGGTACAACTATCGCAGGCTATTCGCAAAACAAAATTGAAGCAAAAGATATTGCCGAAAAAATGAAATGGTTTGAAGATGCTAAACTAGGAATCTTCATTCACGCCGGAATCTATTCTGTTGCTGACGTTTCTGAATCTTGGAGTTTTCACAACGGAAAAATTTCTGTTGAAGATTATATGAAACAACAAAAAGGTTACACATTAAGTAAATATGATCCTGCAGCATGGGCAGATATGATCAAAGATTCTGGTGCAAAATATGCTGTAATCACGACAAAACATCATGATGGTGTGGCAATGTATGATACGAAACTAGGGAAACTAAGTTCTGTAAAAACGTGTCCTGCAAAGAAAGATATGGTGAAGCCATTTTTTGAAGAACTACGCAAAAGAGATGTAAAATGTGGTGCTTATTTTTCATTAATCGATTGGACACATAACGATTATCCGGGCTTTTTGAAAGATAAAGCACGTTACGATATTAAAAAAGAACCAGCACGTTGGGAGCGTTTTCAAAAATTCTTCCAAGGTCAAATCAAAGAAATTTCAGATTGGTACAATCCGGATTTATGGTGGTTTGATGGCGATTGGGAACATAGCGCAGAAGAATGGCAAGCTGAGAAAACTCGTAAAATGATGTTGGACAGAAATCCGAACACAATTATCAACGGACGTTTGCAAGGTTATGGCGATTATGATACTCCGGAACAAAATTTCCCAGTAGTGCGTCCAGCGTTCAAATGGTGGGAATTGTGTATGACAATGAATGAAAACTGGGGTTACCGTGTGAGCGATAACAATTGGAAAACACCTTACGAAATCGTAACGATTTTTGTAGACGCAGTTTCAAACGGTGGAAACTTATTACTTGACATCGGACCAAAACCTGATGGAACTTATCCTGAAACGGTTGTGTCAACGCTAAAAGAACTAGGTGATTGGAACAGAAGAAATGGAGAAGGTATTTTTGGAACAGTTCCTGGAATTCCGATGGGGCATTTTTATGGACCAACAACACTTTCGAAAGATTCAAAAACACTTTATTTATTTGTTCACGGAAAAACTTCAGGTCAATTAATGTTGAAAGGTCTTGATAATAAAATTCAGGATATTACAGTTTTGGGTTCAAATGTAAAACTGACTCATAAAGTGGTAGGAAAAATTTCTTGGAGTGCAGTTCCGGGATTGGTTTACATTGATTTACCAGAGACTGCAATTGATAAATATGTGACTTGCATTAAAGTTACTTTAGATGCACCAATTAAATTATACAGAGGTCACGGAGGATTCCTGACAAACTAATACTAAATTTTAAAATGTCATCTCCAGAAAAGGAGATGACATTTTTTTATCTAATTTTTTTGAGTTGATTCTTTAACAATCAGCCTTTTGGATACAATTTTTAACACATAGAAACATAGATTTTTGGTGCTGAAAAAAGGCGTTTCACTTGTTTAAAATAAACATAGTTGGCTATGTGTTAGAAACTAGTTTCTTTTAGTCAACTTCATTTATATATAAAGTCTATGTTTCTATGTGTTTAAAAAAAGATCAAGTATCCTCAACAGGTTAAAATCAATAAAAATATATGCCTTATCGCTATTTCAATACTATTATTATGAACAAAAAAATACTTTTACTAGGCTTATTTCTGGGATTTCAGACACTATATTCTCAGAATGCGCCAAAATATAAAAATGCAAAATTACCTGTTGAAGAACGCGTTCAGGATTTATTGTCCAGAATGACGACGGAAGAGAAATTTTGGCAAATGTTCATGATTCCAGGTGATTTGTCTGATGGAGAAGCCAATTATAAAAATGGAATATTTGGTTTTCAGGTCAGTGCAAAAGGAAGTACCGACGCCAGCAATCAAATTTTAGATTATAGTGCCGCCAGTAATGCAAAAGAAACAGTGAAACTGGTTAATAAAATTCAGAAATATTTTGTGGAGAAAACACGTCTAGGAATTCCGATTATCGCTTTTGATGAAGCGTTGCACGGATTAGTAAGAGATGGCGCAACTGCTTTTCCGCAATCTATTTCATTGGCTGCAACCTTTGATACCGGATTGATGAAAAGGGTTTCGACAGCGATTGCAATGGAATCAAAAAGTCGCGGAATTCGTCAGATTCTTTCGCCAGTGGTTAATCTTGCCTCAGATGTTCGCTGGGGAAGAGTGGAAGAAACATATGGAGAAGATCCTTTTCTTTCTTCAAAAATGGGTGTAGCATATGTTTCCTCGTTTGAAGAAAGAGGCGTAATCACAACTCCTAAACATTTTCTTGCCAACAGCGGCGACGGTGGTCGTGATAGTTACCCAATTGATTACAATGAACGCTATCTGGAAGAATATCAGTTTCCGCCTTTCCGTGCGTGTTTTACCGAAGGAGGAAGCCGAAGTGTGATGACTTCGTACAATACTATAAATGGAAGCCCTTGTACGGCAAACGACTGGTTGTTGAACAAAAAATTAAAAGGAGAAATGAATTTTAAAGGGTTCATTATTTCTGATGCAAATGCTGTAGGTGGCGGAAATGTACTGCATTATACCGCAAAAGATTATCCTGAATCGGGAGCAAATGCCATCAACAATGGTTTGGATGTGATTTTTCAAACGGCATACGATCATTACAAATTATTTCAGCCGCCTTTCCTTGACGGAAGAATCGACATGAAAAATATTGACGAAGCTGTGGCGAGAGTTCTACGATTGAAATTTGAATTGGGATTGTTTGAGAATCCATATGCGGATGAAAAAGAGACCAACAAATGGAACGGAAATCCTGCTCACAAATTATTGTCGAGAGAAGCTGCCGAAAAAGGAATGGTTTTGCTTAAAAACGAGAATAATGTTTTACCACTTAAAAAATCAATAAAATCAATTGCCTTAATTGGAAATGATATTACTGAAGCACGTTTGGGAGGTTACAGTGGTCCGGGCAACGGAAAAGTAAGTATGCTTGACGGAATAAAAGCAAAGTTAGGAACAGCAACTCAGATAAACCTTGCGAAAGGAGTTGGCAGAAGAAATACGGAATATGTTTCGGTTCCTTTGACTCAGTTGTTTAGTGTTGAAAAAGGTAAAACCGTAAATGGTTTGTCTGGTGAGTACTTTAATAATGTACAACTAAGCGGAAGTCCGGTTTTAACACGATTAGATCAGTTAATTAATTTTGACTGGACACTTTATTCTCCGGATCAGGAAAAAATCAATTACGATTTTTATTCAGTTAAATGGAGCGGAAAAATAAAATCTCCGGAAACGGGAACTTATAAAATTGGTTTTGAAGGAAACGATGGTTATCGCTTGTACTTAAATGGAAAACTAATTATTGACAATTGGAAAAGCCAAACGTATTCAACAAAACTTGTTGATTTTAAATTTGAAAAAGACAAAGAATACGATATCAGAATTGAGTTTTTTGAATCACAAGGTTATGCGAAATTTAAATTAGTCTGGAATGTTGGCGTAAATAATGACTGGCAAAATAAAATTGATGAAGCTGTAGCGGCTGCCAAAAAATCGGATGTGGCGGTAATTGCTGCGGGAATCGAAGAAGGTGAATTCAATGACAGAGCTTATTTAGGTTTACTTGGACATCAGGAAGAATTAATAAATGCTGTAGCAGCAACCGGAAAACCAGTTGTAGTTGTTTTGGTAGGAGGAAGCGCTATTACAATGGACAAGTGGATTAATAATGTACCATCAATTTTAGACGTTTGGTATCCGGGCGAAGATGGCGGTCATGCTGTTGCAAATATTTTGTTTGGAGATAAAAATCCTGCAGGACGTTTGCCAATAACATTTCCTGTTTTTGAAGGACAATTGCCATTGGTCTACAATCATAAACCGACAGGACGTTCTGATGATTATACCAATTTAAATGGTGCGCCTTTATTTCCTTTTGGTTTCGGATTGAGTTATTCAACATTTGAATACAGCAATTTGCGATTTGACAAAAAACAAATCGGAAAAGCAGAAACAACGAAAGTGTATTGCACAATAAAAAATACAAGTACTGTTGATGGAGATGAGGTTGTTCAGTTGTATGTGCGTGATGTTTTGGCTTCTGTTGCTCAACCGATAAAACAGTTAAAAGGTTTTCAGAGAATTTCGCTTAAAGCGGGAGAATCAAAAGAAATCTCATTTGATATCAATAAAGAAACACTTAAAATGTTGAATGGCGAAATGAACTGGGTTGTTGAACCAGGCAATTTCAGAATTATGATTGGAGCTTCATCAAGAGATATTCGACTAAGAGATATACTTACTGTTTCAGAGTAGAAAAAGCAGTTCAAAAATTGAAAAAGATCTCTGAATTGAATTAAAAAGTAAGTTGAATTTGTGAAATTTTAGCCTTGAGCTAAAATCAAATGCAAAAAAAAGCTTACAACTTTAAAAAAAGAGAAATAACGAAGCGTAATTGTTTTTAAAATAGTTTGATCTAGATGATAAAAATTGAATAAAAAGAATTTCGGTTATTTTATGTTAAAAAAAATACTGTAAAAGTGAAATGGAATTGTTATATGAAAATTACTTAACATATATTTATGTTAAATATGTCGCATTTTTTCTGATTTTATGATGGCATTTTTTGCAGTATTAATTTTTATTGAATTTGGCTGCTGTTTTGAGTTTTTGTGGGAAAAATAACATCCTTTTTATGATAATTAATGTTTTATTTTCAGGAGGTTAGCGATAAAATTTGAAATTAGGTTTTTTAAATGTTAAAATATTTAAATGAATATAAAAAAAATACTAAAACGTTTTTGTAAATCGTTTTATTAAATATATATTTGTTTTAATATATTAACTAAGGTTTAAGATAAACTTAACGTTTCATGAAAAAAAACATCACCATTAAAGATATCGCCAAAGCAGCAAATGTATCGGTAACTACTGTTTCGTTTGTTCTGAATAACAAAGGCGAGAAGATGGGGATAAGCAAAGAAGTGATTAAGAAGGTCTTTAAGGTTAGTGAAGAAATGAAATTTAAACTCAATATGATCGCCAGTAGTTTAAGAACTGGAAAAACACGATCGATTGGGCTTATTGTAGAAGATATATCAAATCACTTTTTTTCTGATTTAGCAAAAGTGATTGAGCGTGAGGCGATAAATTCTAATTATAGAGTGTTTTATTGTAGTACCGGAGGAAGCGATGAACGTGCAGTGGAGTTGGTAGATAGTTTGTTGCAGGCAAATGTTGATGGTTTTATCATAACGCCTACAGAAAACATGAAAAGTACGATAGACAGATTATTAGAACTTCAATGTCCGGTGGTATTAGTCGATCGTTATTTTGAAGGACAAGATGTAAGTCATGTAGTACTGGATAATTTTGAAGGAGCTGAAAAAGCGACAAATTTTCTGTTAGAAAAAGGATTCAAAAAAATCGCATTCGTTACCAATTACTCACAGCTGATTCAGATGAATCTGAGGAAACAAGGTTATACGCATGCATTGACAGAAGCTGGTTTGTATGATGAGTCACGAATTCTGGATATTGAATATCATATAACAGAAGACAAAAGAATAGAAAAGATCTCTGAATTTTTGAGCAAGAATACCGATATCGACGCGATACTCTTTGGAGCAAATTATTTGCTACTTGCAGGATTACAGTCTTTAAGGCGGCTAGGTTTGAAAATTCCTGTAGACAAAGCGGTGATCAGTTTTGATGATCATGACAGTTTCAGGTTACATTCTCCTTCTATTACTGTTTTATCGCAGCCAATTGAAGAAATGGGAAAAAAAACAGTAAAGCTCCTAATGAGTCAAATGACAGACGGAAGTGATTATAAGATAATAAAAGAAAAGAAAAAAGGAAGTTTAACTATAAGAGAGTCAGTATAGGAATTGTTTCCTTTTTTTAAAAAACAATTGCTAAAACGTTATAGTTGGCGGAAAAGATAACTCAGAAAACTTAAACAAATTATTAAACAAAAAAAACGCTTATGATATAAAAGAAAAAATAGAGATGTAATAAACAAGAAACTTAACTATTACCAGATCCAGGTTAGGAAAAGGTAATATAGAAATCAAAGGTTTTAGTATTCAATATTTTTTTTAAAAAAAATCAGAACCTTTTATTTAGAAAAATTTAAAACCAAACCAAACTAATATTAATTATGAGAAAACTGTTTTACAAGTCACTGTTAGTTTTTCTAATGGTAATGTGCTATCAAGGAGTGAATGCTCAAAACACCACGATCTCCGGGGTAATTACAGATAATGAAAATCTCCCGATTCCTTCTGTTATCGTTAGGGAAAAAGGGACTAAACAAGAAACAATTACTGATGAGAATGGAGCATTCAAAATTTCAGCAAGAGAAGGAGCTACACTTATTATTAGCTCTGTAGGATTTAAAACGGCTGAAGTAAAAGCTGTAGATGGAATGACATTTAAATTAGCAAGTGGTACTAACGAATTAGATGGTGTTACGGTTACCGCTTTAGGGCAATCTAAAAAGAACAAATCGATCGGTTATGCTACGAGTGTAATTAAAGCAGATGCGATTGTTAAAACAGCGTCTCCTACAATTGCTAATGGATTGTACGGTAAAGCACCAGGTGTACGTATTACTGCTACTCCAGGAGGAGCAGGAGCAATTAATATCCAGATTCGTGGAATTAACTCTATTACAGGTAGAAACCAGCCGCTTATTGTTATGGATGGTGTGCCTATTCGTAATGGTGAGGTTTCTAACAGTGATTATTGGAATCAGCCACGTATTAAAAACAACGGTTTAGCAGATATCAACCCTGAAGATGTTGAAAATATTTCTATCTTAAAAGGAGCTTCTGCAGCTGCATTATATGGTTCTGAGGCTGTAAATGGTGTTGTATTGATTACAACTAAAACTGGAAAAGGAAAAAAAGGACTAGGTGTTGATTTTAGCACTAGTTATTCAGGAAATCAAATTGCTTATTTGCCAAGATTTCAGTACGAAAGAGGTCCGGGTTATTCTAATGGTACTTTTAATCCAAACTGGGCTGGACCAGACGGTTTTGTGCAATATGACACAAATGGCGATGGAGTTAATGATATGAGAGGAGTTGCGAACAGTTCTGTAAACTTTGGTCCTAGGTTTGACGGGCAACCAATTATGTCATGGGATGGTGTAGTACGTCCGTACTCTGCACAAAAAGATGGCTACAAAAATATGTTCCAAAACGCATGGGATGCAACTACAAACTTTGCCCTTACAAACAGTACAGAAAACAGCAATATTCGTTTCTCTTATACTCATATCGAATCTGAAGGTTTGAGTATGAATAATAACAATAAAAAGAATAACTTCAACTTAAATGCATCATTCAAGACAGGTAAGTTGAAAACAGATGTTATTGTTAGTTATTTGAATCAAAATGTGCGTAATCGTTCAGTAGCTTTAGACCGTTTAGTAAATAACTTTACAGGTATGCTTAGCCCTTTTGATAATGGCGATTGGTACAAAGCAAAATACAAAACAAGTTTAGGTTATAAATATGTTACAGGAGTAAATGGACAAAGTTTAACTCCGGATGAAAATATTATTCGTAACGGTTTTAAAGCTGATATTGGTGATTTCTTTTGGAATACAAATGCAAATCAACAAGAGGAGATTACAAATCGTGTTATAGCAAGTCTTACTGAAACGCTTTCAATTACAAAAGATTTGTCTATCCGTGGACGTGTTTCGACTGATTTAACAGCAATAAACACAGAAACAAAGAATCCATTAGAAAAACCCTTAATTTACGGTTTTGGAACTGGGTCTTATCAAATGGAAGGTCAGGACTATAATGTTCTTTATGGCGAATTAATTGGGACATACAACAAAAAAATAAATGACGATTTTACTGTAGGTGCAATGTTTGGTTATTCTGGAACGCAGGAAACATCTAAATATTTGTCTCGTTCTACTAATGGTGGTTTAAGTGTAGAAGGATGGTATGATGTAAATTCTTCTGTTGGATTAGCTAATAGTGGCTCTAAACAATTTACAATACTTAAAGATGCACTTTTTGGAACTGTAAGTGGAAGTTATAAAAACTTTTTGTTCCTTGAAGGTACATTAAGAAGAGACCGTACTTCAACGATGAACCCAAATAATAATGCTTTTACGTATCCTTCTGTAAACTCTAGTTTCGTTTTATCAGATGCTGTTAAATTACCAGATTTCTTTAATTACGCAAAAATGCGTGGTTCTTGGGGTATCGTGGGGGCTTATCCAGAACCATTTATTGCTAACGTAGCATTCGATCAGGTTTCTTTAGGATCACAAGGAACAGCAAGTCCTGTATTGACTACGACTTCGCAAGCTACATATGGAAATGAAGGTATTAAACCTGAAATGAAGCATGAAATAGAACTTGGTTTTGAAACTAAATTCTTAGACAGAAGATTAGGATTGGATTTCTCTTTCTATACAGCAAAAATTAAGGATCAACTTATTCAATTGTCTATACCACCTTCTTCAGGGGCTACTTCTATTTTGACGAATGTTGGTGAATTGAGTAATAAAGGATTCGAGGTTGCTTTGACAGGGACACCTGTTAGAACAGATAGTTTCTCTTGGGATGTGACTTTGAACTGGTCTAAAAACATTAACAAAGTGATTTCATTATCAGATGGTTCTAACGAGATTTTGCATGCTGACTATGATGGATCTGCTGCTCAATTAAAATCAGTAGTAGGACAAGAGATGGGAGGTATTTATGCACACCCTGTTAAAACAGATGCGAACGGTAATAAAGTGGTTGGTGCTGATGGATTTTATCAGCTTGATGGTGATAAATGGGAAAAATACGGATCAGCAATGGCTAAAGGTGTTGGAGGTTTGATCAACTCTTTGAGTTATAAAAACTTTACATTAGATATTGGTATTGATTACTCTTATGGTGGTTCTTTGATGCCAACAGGTATGAACTGGATGACGTCTAGAGGTTTAACTGAAGAATCTTTGAAATACAGTACAAACGAGCGTGGTGGTTTAACCTATTATATGGATAATGGAAAAGGAGTTCAGGTTCCAAACAGTGCAACTTCAGGACCAGCTGGTCAGCCATTATACCGCGATGGTATGTTAATGGATGGTGTAAATGTTGATGGAACTCCAAATACAAACGTAGTTTCTCAGGCAGGTTATTATGTTTTGACTTACAACTGGGGAGGTCCTCAATATGATAGTATTTCTCGTTATGAGTTGTACATTCAAAAGAACGACTATGTTAAATTAAGAGAGTTATCACTTATGTACAATGTACCTTCTTCTTTTGCTAGTAAAATTGGAGCGACTAAGTTAAGTCTTTCTTTCTTCGGACGTAACTTGTTTTATTTCTACAGAACGATTAAAGATATGGATTCTGAGGCAACAACTTCAGGAACTAAATGGTATCAAAACGTGAACAATTCAGGAATCACTCCGTCTACAAGAAGTTATGGGGTAGTATTGAGAGCATCTTTCTAATAGGATAAATTATAATTAAAATAGACAACATGAAAAAATTATTATATATATCATTAGCTTCTATTGCAATTTCTTTGAGCTCATGTTCGAAAGATGATTTTGCAGAAGCATATAGAGATCCGTCAAAGGTAACAACTACAACAGTACCTAAACAATTTGCCGGATTTATGAAAGTTAACTATGAGGATGTAATTCCATCATATTGGAATTATTTTACTGTAATAAGAACAACTTCATTGACTTATACTCAAGGACACGGATTTACTAATACGTCTAACCGTTATGTTCCGGGAGCAGCAGTAACTAACAGATGGGATAGATATTATAGATTTATTACCCAATATAGAGAGTTAGAAAAAGTAATGGGTTCTTTAACACCTGCAGAGCAGGCTGAATACAGAATTTTTGCTATTACATCAACTATCTACTTATATGATCATACTGCAAAAATGATTGATAACTTTGGTGATATCCCTTTCTCTGAAGCAGGAAAAATTAGTTCAACTGGAGGTGCTTATGCACTTGCATTGGCTAAGTATGATAATCAGACAGAGCTTTACACATTGATGTTAGATAATTTGAAAGCTTTTTCTACAGAATTGAATACTATTACTTTGACTGACAAAACAAATTTAGAGTTCAAAAATCAGGATTTGATCAACAAAGGTAGTCTTGTAGCTTGGAAGAATTATTGTAACTCTTTGCGTTTGAAGTTGTTAAATAGGGTTTCTGCTGTTCCGACTTTTTCGGGAAGAGCAAATACAGAAATCGCTGAAATTATTGCTGAAGGAAAAATTGTGGATGAAAGTTCAGAAGATATTGCTTTCAGAGTATATACTCAGGATACAGATTTAGATACTTCAGGTTTCTGGGATGCTTTGGAAGGTTGGAATAATAACCTTGCTCCAAAACCTATGATTGATCACATGAATGCCAACAGTGATCCTCGTCAGGCATGGTTGTTTGAAAAAGGTGCAAACGCAACAGCTTACGTAGGAGTAGATCCATTAGCGACTTCTACAGTTCAAGATAAAGAAATAGCTGATGGTGAAATTGCTATTTATAATAGATCAGTTATCAGTAAAAACGACTGGTTGCCAGGTACTTTGATAAATTCTGCTGAAGTAAACTTGATTCTTGCAGAATATTATTCAAGAACTGGGAATGCTGCTACTGCAAAAACACATTTTGAAAAAGCAATCAGACAATCAATTCAATATTACGTGAGATTAGGTGATAAGGCGGACGATGTTACATGGAAGCCAACTAGCGAACCTACAACTGCTGAAATTGATGCTTATATTGCTAATGTTAATTTTGCAGGTGCTACAACTCCAGCTGCTCAATTACAATTGATCGCTTTTCAAAAGTATATTCATTATAACATTATGCAGGCTGACGAATCTTGGTCTGAGCAAAGAAGGTTGAAACTTCCAGTGCTTAATTTCGCGCAAGATGAAACAAGCCCTCAAAAAACACCTCCAACGCGTTGGACATACCCAAGCTCTGAAAGTGTTTATAATACAAATAACTATAATACAGTTAAAGACAAAGATAATTTAAGTACCAAAATTTTCTGGGACGTAAAATAATTTTCATTTTTAATGTTTAGTTAGTAATTGGTAAACCCCAGATTCAGGACAACCTGGATCTGGGGTTTTTTGTTTGAGAAAAATGTAATTTCAACAATGTGCTAAACTGTTGTTTAAAACTCAGAAACTAATATTAATCGAGTGAGAAAGACTCGTTACTTTTAAAGACTTTATTTTTTTCTACTGTTACACTTTTGAAACAATTTGCTAAAGTTTTTTTAGGAAGCCCGCTAAGAGATTTAATAAATAATCCGATTTAGCTACCGTTTTAGGAATAGTTAAGGCATAAAAAACGTCGAATTTGCATTTGAATAATCGCAAATTCGACGTTTTTATTTAAAGAGAAATTTTTATTGCTTTTGGCTAAATTTAATTCTGCTTTATAAAAGTCAGCGGTTGCTCATAATTAGCAATAGAAACTAAAGCATTATAAATATATTTAGCAACCAAGGCGCCACCCTCGCTATTAATCAAAACAGTATCATCTTCCGGTGTATGATATTGCGGATGTCCTCCAGTATGTAATCCTATAGCAGAAATTTCGTTTTTGTAAAAAGTAACATGATCAGAGCCTCCAACATCTCCGGCAAATACAACAGGATTTAATCCGCTGCTTTCACCTAATTTTTTCATCAGTTCAACGCCGTCAGGAAATGTGCCGGCACCGCCCATATAAAGTTCTTTTTTATCATTTAATCTTCCCACCATATCCATGTTGATCATCACTTTTACGGCGTTTTTATCCACAGGTAAATGATTGACAAAATATTTCGAACCTAATAAACCTTCTTCTTCAGCGCTAAAAGAAATAAAAATTATACTTCTTTTTGGAGCAACTTTAGTATGGTGAAACTCTTCCAAAATAGACAAAAGAGCCGAAACTCCCGAGGCATTATCATCAGCTCCATTATGAATAGCGAGCGTGTCTTTTTTCTTGCTTCCTGAACCTTTTCCGCCCCAACCCCAATGGTCATAATGAGCGCCAATAACAATGAATTCTTTTTTTAGATTTTCATCAGAACCTTCCAGATAACCTACAACATTTTGCGTCGAAACACTATCCGATTTCATTTTGTTAATATCCGGTTTTATGAAAATTTTGAAAGGCTGATAATAGTTGTTATTGAATTTTTTAAGTCCAAATTTTTTGAAATATTTTTTGATGTAAGCAGCTGCTTCATTGTTGCCTTTTGTTCCGGCCAAACGACCTTCTAACTTATCTGAAGCTAAATAGGTATCGTGTTTCAGGAATGTTTCGGCTGAAATTGTACTTTGTGCGCTTCCTTTTTCAGTTGCAATAAGAGCAACGAATGAGAAGAAAATAACTTTTTTAAACATTTTAAATAAATTTATTGAATAAATGAAAAGCCATAAAAATATGGCTTTTCAAAAATTATTGTATTTGCATTTCTATTATGGTGTCGATTTCGTCGATTTTTATCCCATTCAAATAAACAAAAGTTCCTTCTGGCTGTTGTTTGAATTTGACTTCTTTTTTGCTGTCCATCAAATAACATTTTTTGATTTTTTGCTTCATTTCAGGAATAAAAATATAGTCGGTTTGTGCTGGAGTTTTAATTATGTGTGCAAATAAAGTTTTGTCTTTTGCTGTAAATACACCCCAATCTTGTGGTTTTATTACGTTTCCTCTAGTTCCGTAAATACTGTTTCCGTTTTTATCCATCCAGGTTCCCATTTCTTTTAGGGTTTGAACAAATTCAGGTTGAATTGTTCCGTCTGCCATTGGACCAACATTCAATAAGAAATTAGCATTTAGACTTGCTGCATTTATCAAATAATGTAATAAATCTTTTGTCGATTTGTATTTTCGGTCATTGATATCGAATCCCCAGGAATTATTCATTGTTTCACAAGTTTCCAAAGGCAATTGAGAAACAGACTGTCCTCCAAATCCTGTGGTATTTCCGCCTGGCAAATCTTTTTCAAAAGCTTGAAAATCTTCTCCCTGAATTGGTAATAAATGATGATTATTCGAAATCAGACAGTCTGGCTGAAGCGAATGAATCAAAGTGTAAATTTCATCATAATGCCAGTTTACTTTTGAAGTTAATGTTTTATCAGTATCATTGTCCAATTGATCCCAATGACCGTCAAACCAAATTCCGCTGATTTTTCCATAATTGGTAAGCAATTCAGTCAATTGTCCTTTCATGAAACGAACGTAGCTGTTCCAGTCACTTTTTTGAGTTCTTCCGGTTCCTTTTCCTGTTTTTCCCGTTTCGTACTGATAGTCTGTTCTTGTCCAGTCTAAAAGTGAATAATAGCAGAATAATTTGATGCCTTCTTTATGACATTCGTCAGCCAATTCTTTTAGCAAATCTCTTTTGAAATGTGTATTTGTAATTTTCCAATCCGATAATTTGGTGTCAAAATTACTAAAGCCATCATGGTGACGCGTAGTAAAAGTAATGTACTTCATGCCGGCTGCTTTTGCGATTCCAACCCATTTTTTTGCGTCAAAATCCTGCGGATTAAAAACATTAATTAATCTTCCGTATTCTGTTACTTTGATGTTTTCGTTGTTCATGATCCATTCGCCATTACCAAGAACACTGTACGGTCCAAAGTGAATGAACATTCCGAATTTATCATCCTGAAATTCTTTACGACTTTTTAGATTTCCTTCAGTTGGAGTGTAGGTTTGAGCAATTATTGTCGTTAAGCTCATGGTGAAAAACAAAAGACAAAATGTGATTTTTTTCATTTTTTTTGATGTTTGATGGTTTGATAGTTAGTTTTTAATAGTGAAAAAATAAAATTAATTTGTTGAGTAAAATTTTTAGCACATAAAAACATAGTTCATGACTATTTTAAAAAGGCGTTTCTTTTTGTCTCCTTTTTTTGATATAAAATCGATGTTTCTATGTGTTTGTTTTTTTGTGAATTACATATAATCAACAAGTTAATTTTAGTTTTTTCAGAAATTTAAATATAGAAAGACTTCTGCTGAATCAATAAGTCGATTTTATCTAAATTTAATTATCAATTACCTTTCTCCAATCAAAAATCCCGAAACATTCCATGCGCTGCTGCTCGTTCCTTCCGGTTTCCCCATCGGGATAGAAACGCGAATAGTATGTTTTCCCGGGGAAAGATTTCCTAAATCAATTAAATTTGGATTAGTTGTCGTTCCCGGACACCAGTTAGAACGGCTCAAATCAGATGATGATAAACCATTGCCAAAGTTACCCGAAGCCGGATTACTCAAACGGTAAGAACCGCAATCAGTGCGCCATGGCGTAAATCCGAAAACTTCTTTTCCGTCAATATAAATGGTGTTTTTTTTCTGCAAAAATTCATCGCCATTTTCCCAGCCGCCGTGACCGGTTGTGGTATAACTTAGTTTGAAGTTTTTGTAACCTTCAGGAACTTCAAAAGATAGTTCAATTCCTTTCTCATTATCGAACATAGTGCCGTATTCCTGTCCGGCCATTTCCATCACATTCAGCGTGTTGAAAAGAGGCAGAATATAATCTGCTTTTGTATTGTTGTCTTCACCTTCGTGAATGCTTATGTTTAAACTTGCTTTATGTCCGCCAGCGTCATAATTTCCAATAAACATTCCGATATAAATTTCCTGATTACTCAATTTTGGTTGCAACAACGAAATATCCTGACGATAAAAAACGCTATCCTGCCAAACCTTATTTTTTAATTGCAGATAGTTGAAATGCTTTACACCAAAAGGAGTAAAAAAGCGCATCAATTCCAATAAAGGAGTATAGTCGTTTGTTGCTGCTACGCCCTGATATTTTTTGCCATTTCCATTTTCGTACACAGGTAATGTATTTGCACCATTTTTTAATCCGTCAAGAAAAGAAGTTTTTTTATCCATCGGAATCATAAATACCGATCCCGTTCTGTCATAGGCATCACCATTCGATTGTTGTGTAACATCAGCAAAAATGGCGCTTCCTTTTTTAATTTCCGGAAATTTTACTTTTCGGACAATAACTGTTCCGCTGGCAAATCTTAAGATGCTGTCGTTTGATTTTGCATCAGATATAAAGTGAATTTCTTCTTTGTTGAAAACAGGAATATTGATAAAACGGCTTTTCCACAATAAATCTTTATATGTTAATTGGTCAACAGTTTGTACAGCCGGAATTTTTAGAACGTAAGGAACGGTTTTTAAAATTTCGATTTTTGATGCCGTAACAACGCTGTTTCCGTTACGAATCGTTTCCAGCACTAAACCTAAATCTTGTCCTAAAGCTGCAGGTCCGCCTTTTAATCCTAAATCATTGGTGTACCAGATTTCGATTTTATTTGAGTTTACCGAAGTCGTGGCTTTTTTGCAGACATAATTCAGGATTTTTTTAGTCTCATTGCTAAACTCAAATTTTTGTTTTCCTAATGCTTCAGTGTCATTAGTAAGTATCGATTTGTTTTTAAGCTGTGCCCATTGCGAAATGGTTTTGGTGTTGAAATCAATAAAAGTTTGTTCGTACGGAAGTTCCGCTTTTTGCTGTAAAATTTTATCGGTTGTTGTCAGACTCAAATCTTTAGAAGCGTACAAAAGTAGCGGATCCGGATTTTCGACAAGTTTTCCGTTGTAACTTCTTTGGTAAGTAACTTTAATGGCTTTGGGATTTTTCTGGCCGAAAGATTGCGTGATTAAGCAAAAAGCAAGAAAGGCAAATAAAATTTTTTTCATGTTTGATTTGGTTTTGCTGTCACTCCAAAAATAGAATAACATAAAGTATTAAGTTAAAAGAATATATGATTTTGAATCAGTAGCTAAATCGATTTAATAAAAAACAATCGAGAAAGGGTAGAAACAATCAGAAAGTGTTTTTCATTAGTTATTTTAAAAATTTAAAAATGAGATTTATACTGGAGTTTCAGTATGATTTTGTAAAAAGCTAATATAGAAAATTTTCAGCTGTTATAGGAACATACGATTGTCTTTTTAATGTTAAAAATCAAATTTTAGATTTCATCTGCTGATAATCAGTGCTTTTTTCTATAACGTTTTAGTACTAAATAATTTTAGTAAAAATGTTTAGTAATCAGTATTTTATATTTTTTTGAAAATTGTTTTGTTCATTAATAAAAAAAACTACATTTGTCATATGTATGAACATATGAACAAAATACCGTTATTGGATCACGACAGTAAAATACCGTTGCATAAACAGGTAGAGGATTTGTTGCGTGAACTAATTAAACATCCCGATTTTAAAAGTGGGGAATTGTTTCCAAAGGAAGTTGATTTGGCAAAACGTTGGGGAATTTCCCGTAATACACTTCGTCAGGCAATTGCTGTTTTGGTAAATGAAAAATTACTGGTTCGAAAAAAAGGATCTGGAACTCGTGTTTCTCAAAATCGAATTACGACAAACCTGAATAACTGGATGAGTTTTACGCACGAAATGGAGGATATGGGTTTAGAGTTTAAAAACCTGTATCTGAATGTCGAAATTGTTCAGGCCAATGCCAAAATAGCCAAACATTTGCAAATAAATGAAGGTGATGATGTGCTTCTTTTACAGCGTACAAGAAGTATTGATGACAGTCCGATGGTGTATTTCGAATCGTATTTTCATCCGAGAATTGGTCTTTCAATTGATGAAAATTTCGAAGCGCCTTTATATGAAATTCTTGGAAACAAATACAATGTTGTTCCGGTTTACTCTCAGGAAGAACTTAAAGCTATTGCAGCCAGCAAACGAATTGCAGGAACTTTAAAAATCGAAAAAAATCAACCGGTTTTAGAAAGAAAAAGGGTAGTTCTGGATACTGCAAGAAGGCCAATCGAATACAATATTTGTTATTACCGAAACGACTGGTTTACCTATACAATTGAAATAAAACGCACGATTTAAAGAAGATGAAAATAGGAATTGATGTGGGCGGAAGTCACGTCACAGTGAGCGTTATTGAAAATAATGCAGTAAATGAAATACCGAAAAGGCTTCTTAGAAAGGAAATTAATTCAGAAGAAAAAGCAACAGCTATTATTGCGGCAATTGGAAGTTGTATCAATGAAATAGTGAACGAAAATGAAAGTGTTGAAGCAGTAGGAATTGCTTTTCCCGGCCCTTTCAATTATGATAAAGGTGTGAGTGAAATTGTGGGAGTTGGAGGGAAATTTGAAACCACTTTTGGAGTTCATTTGCAGCAGTCACTTCAGGATTTTACAAATCTGAAAAACGTGCCTTTTGTTTTTGCCAATGATGCCGATTGTTTTGCTGAAGGCGCATATTTCCGTCACAAATTAAAAAGTAAAAGAGCAGTTTTCCTGACTTTAGGAACTGGATTTGGTTCTGCTTTTATGGTAGACGGAAATGTTGTCAAACAGCATCTTGATATTCCGGAAACGGGCGCTTTTTACAATCAGCCTTTTCAGGGAAACCTTGCAGATGATTGTTTCTCTGTGCGATGGCTTTTGGCAGAATATAAGCATCTTTCTGGCGAAAAGGCTACTTCGGTTAAAGAAATTGCAAATTTAAATACTGAAGTTTCCAAAACTGTTTTTTACAATTTTGGTGCAAATATGGGCGAATTTCTTTTTCCCTGGTTGGAGAAATTTGGTTGTGAAGAATTGGTAATTGGCGGAAATATTTCTAAAGCAAAAGCTTTGTTTATGCCGGCTTTGGAAGAGAGATTAAAAGAATTAAAAAGAAATGTAAAAGTTATTTTCTGCGATGATGCCGAGCTCAGCATTCTTAGAGGAGCGGCAATTATTGCGGAAAAGAAAAATAAAATACAAATGGAAAAAGAGATTCATTCGAAAAGAAAAACTACACAGCCATTATTGCCTGTACAAGCAGTTGTAAAAGAGAATGGCGAATACAATGTGTTCCCGTCGTTTTCTGTTGCATCAGAAGTTTTTGTTGGGTTTGATGCTTTAGCGGATCAAATTGCAGGTCATAAAACTGTTGTTATTGATGGATTTGGAGGTGTTCTTTGGGAAAATTTCAGACAGTATCTGAATTCAGCTTTGCTGGAAAAAAACAAAAATGTGCTTTGGTACGATATTGATTCTTGTCTGAAATCTTCTGACGAAATCAACAAAATGATTGAGCCTAATTTAAACGGAGATGATCCGGTTTTCGGAAAGAAATATTTAGGCGAGCTTTCAGATTTTTTCGATGCTAAAAAATTAAAAATGCTTCAGCCTGACACTGACGCAGATATTTGTATTGTCTATGGAACAGGAGCTTCTTTAGCAAACTGGCAAGGACATTTGGTTTATGTGGATGTTCCTAAAAACGAAATCCAGTATCGTATGAGAGCGGGTTCAACCAAAAACTTGGGTTCTGCAGAAACTTTGCCTTATTCGCAAATTTACAAAAGAATGTATTTTATCGAATGGCCAATTTTGAATCTTCATAAAGAACGTTTGTTGCCAAAATTGGATGTGATTATAGACGAACAACGTATTGACGAAATTACCTGGATGAAGGGTTCGGATTTTAGAACTGCATTAGATTTAATGCTCGAAAGTCCGCTTCGTGCACGTCCTTGGTTTGAAGCCGGAGTTTGGGGCGGCGACTGGATGAAAAATCATATTCAGGATCTGAATCAGGATGAAGTAAATTATGCATGGTCTTTTGAATTGATAAGCCCTGAAAACGGAATTGTATTTGAAGGAAATAACCATTTATTGGAAGTTTCTTTTGACTTTCTGCTATTTCACAATAATAAAAAAGTGCTAGGTAAAGCTGCAAATCGTTTTGGAAATTATTTCCCGATTCGTTTTGATTATCTGGACACTTTCGACGGAGGAAATCTTTCGGTGCAATGTCATCCGCGACCTGATTATATCATGGAAAATTTTGGAGAACCTTTTACACAGGATGAAACCTATTATATTCTGGATTGTGAAGATGATGCAGAAGTATATCTTGGTTTCCAGGATGACATTAATCCCGATGAATTCAAAAATGCATTAATTGAATCTCAGGAAAAAGCAGAGGAAATTGACATTGTAAAATATGTTCAGAAATTCAAAGCAAACAAACACGATTTGTTTTTGATTCCAAACGGGACTATTCATGCTTCGGGCAAGAACAATATGGTTTTAGAAATTAGCAGTACGCCCTATATTTTCACTTTTAAAATGTACGATTGGGTACGCCCGGGATTAGATGGAAAACCGCGTCCGATAAACGTAGAACACGGATTTAAAAACGTTTATTTTGACAGAAAAGGCGAAAGAGTTGAAAAAGAGTTTATTTCGAAACCAAGCGTAAATAAAGAATTCAGCAACGGAAGAAAAATAAATTTGCCTACTCACGAAGAACATTTTTATGCCGTTGATCGCTATGAATTTACAGGCGAAATCGAAATTGAAACGCTTGGTCAATGTCATATTTGTATGTTGGTAGAAGGCGATATAGCTGAAGTTAGCGCAGGACAAAATTCTCAAAAATTCAAATACGCAGAAACTTTTGTAATTCCGGCAAATGTTCCGAAATACAAAATCAATCATATCGGCAGCAAAAAAGCTTTTGTAGTCGTTTCGTATGTAAAAGATAACTGGTGTTAAAACTATAGGGCAGCAAACTAAATGAACCACCATTTTGCCCTTTAGTTTTAGAACTAAAAGAATAAAGATTTACTATAACTACTATCTAAGACTCAAAAATATTATGAAAACCAAGGGAACAAATTATTTTATATCGCTCATAACGCTAATAGCAGCATTAGGAGGCTTTTTATTCGGTTTCGATATGGCCGTTGTCAGCGGTATTATTGAACCATTAAAATTGCAATATGGGTTATCATCGGCACAAGAAGGATTATTTGTTTCTTGCGCTTTACTAGGTTGTATTGTGGGTGTCGCTTTTTCAGGTTATTTAAGTGACAAAATTGGACGAAAAAAAGTATTGTTCGTCTCCGCTATTTTGTTTTTAATCAGCGCTGTAGGTTTTGCATTTTCAGAAGATTATTCGATACTCATCTTATTCCGTGTTCTTGCCGGAATGGGAGTGGGCGTAGCCTCGAATGTTTCACCGCTTTATATTTCAGAAGTAGCGCCTTCGCACAAACGCGGACAGTTGGTTGTGTTTTATCAACTTGCTATAACTATTGGAGTTTTGGCAGCTTATATTAGTAATTTTTTCCTTCAAAAATATGCAGTATCACATTCCGCAACAGGCCAAGGTTTGCTTCACTGGTTGTTTGTTGAAAATGTTTGGCGCGGAATGTTTATTGTTGGGGTAATTCCCGCAGCGGCATTTTGTTTGTTGTTGCTAATCGTTCCGGAAAGCCCGCGTTGGTTGGTGCAATTCGGACGCGATGAAGAGGCTTATGGAATATTAAATAAAATTAATGGAAGCGAAAAAGCGCAATCAGAATTGCATTCTATTAAAGAAATGGCAAGTCAACAATCAGGTGGCATACAAGAATTGCTTCGTTTGCCTTTACGAAAACTGCTGATTTTGGCGATGGTGCTTACGGCTTTGTCACAATTTAGCGGAATAAATGGTGTTATTTTTTACGGCCCGACAATTTTGAAATCGGCTGGAATTGTGACCAGTGATGCTTTGTTTTATCAGGTCATTTTAGGATCTGCTAATGTACTTTTTACCTTTATCGCAATTTCAAAAGTAGATACCTGGGGACGAAGACCGTTGTATATAATCGGTTCGTTATGTGCAGCTTTCGCATTGGCTTTAACCGGTTTCTGTTTCCTTATGAACATAACAGGTTGGTTAATGTTGTTTTGCATTATCTTATTTCTTTTGTTTTTTGCCTTCTCTCTTGGGCCATTAAAATTTGTTATTTCAACTGAAATTTTTCCAACACACATACGAGGAACTGCTTTATCTATCTGTATTATGACGATGTGGGTTTCAGACTGGCTGGTGAATTTGCTTTTTCCTATAATGAGAGATGGATTAGGAATCGCTGTCACATTTTTTATCTTCTCCTTTTTCTGTATTCTTTCTTTTGCCTACGCAAAAAAGAAATTATTTGAAACCAAAGGAAAAAGCCTTGAAGAAATTGAAAGATCTTGGAATTTAGATCTTGCGGCAGCAACAGAAAAAGAAACACTCAAAGAAACTGAAAAAGTATAAATCAGGAATGTTTTTATACGCTCATTTTATATTCTCAATAATATGAAAAAGATTTTCTTCCTGTCCGTAGCTTTCGTTTTTAACCTTGCGGTTTGGGCGCAGCAAAAGCCTAATATTATTATAATTTACGCAGATGACTTGGGTTATGGTGATTTAAGTTGCTACGGAATGTCCAAAATAAGTACTCCCAATATTGATAAATTGGCAAAGCAAGGATTGCAGTTTTCAAATGCACATTCTACTTCTGCTACATGTACGCCCTCACGATATGGATTACTCACAGGTAAATATCCGTGGAAACAAAAAGGAACCGGAATTGCTCCGGGCGATGCCTCATTGATTATCCCAACAAATAAAGCAACTCTTCCTTCAATGTTGCAAAAGGTGGGTTATACGACTGCAGTAATAGGAAAATGGCATTTAGGATTAGGAACCAATAGCATTGATTGGAATACTGAAATAAAGCCTGGTCCAAAAGAAGTCGGCTTCGATTATTCGTTTATTATGCCAGCAACTTTAGATAGAGTTCCGTGTGTGTATGTAGAAAACGGAAGGGTTGTAAATCTTGATCCAAAAGATCCAATTACAGTTAGTTATAAAGAAAAAGTAGGCAATGATCCAACGGGTCACGAAAATCCGGAGCAGTTGCGAATGAAACCTTATCCAAATCAAGGACATAATGAAACAATTGTAGACAGCATTAGCCGAATTGGATATATGAGCGGAGGTCATAGTGCTTATTGGAAAGATGCTGATATCGCTGGTGATATTACCAAAAAGGCCATCAGTTTTATATCAAAAAACACTTCAAATCCATTTTTCTTGTACTTCGCAACAGGCGATATTCATGTACCACGTTATCCGCACAGTAAATTTCGAGGTAAAAGCGGAATGGGCCTTAGAGGCGATGCCATTTTACAACTCGATTGGACAGTAGGCGAAATAGTAAAAGCATTAGATAGTCTAAAGCTTTCCAAAAATACACTAATAGTTTTTAGCAGTGATAACGGGCCAGTGGTGAATGACGGTTATATGGATAAAGCGGTTGAAATGTTAGGAAATCATAAACCGGCAGGATCATTTCGAGGAGGAAAATACAGTGCTTTTGAAGCAGGAACCAGAGTTCCATTTATTGTAAAATGGCCTGCAAATATTCAGCCGAATAAAAAGACATCCGTATTGTTGAGTCATGTCGATCTGTTTTCATCTTTTGCACAACTAACCGGACAATCATTGCAAAATGATGATGCTCCGGACAGTTTCAATATGTTACCGCAACTAACAGGTAAATCTAAAAAAGATCGCGAATATTTGATAGAGCAAGGCGGGCCATTATCTATTATTCAGGGAAAATGGAAATACATTGAACCATCAAAAGGACCGCGTATCGATCATGACGTAAATGTCGAATTAGGAAATGATCTGCAACCGCAATTATACGATTTGAGTAAAGATACAGGAGAGAAAATCAACCTTGCATCGCAAAATCCTGATGTTGTAGCAAATCTGTCAGCGTTGCTTAAATCCAGTAAAGAATTGGAAATCACAAGACCATAATTGATTAAAATATATGTACTTAAAAAAACAAAATATCAGCAAGTTATTCTTTTACTTTTCGATGCTTCTTATAACACAATCACTTTTTGCTCAAAAAGAAGTTCCTTTTTTTGGAAAAATAAATTGGATTAATGGTTTCGAAAAAGAAATTACAGGAGAAAATATCACGTATAATTCGGCTTTTCAGGATTATGCGACAACGGCGCTTTTAACCAGAACGACAGACGGAAATAAAGTTATTGAGTGGGAAACGGCTTCTGTGCCTAAAGTGGTAAAAGGCGATTATGTTTATTTCAGTTGGGTTGCAGGACATTCTACTGGCACAAGCAGCGGAGACAGAAATTTTGATTTATATGTGGATGATCAAAAGCTTTTGACTTTTACTACGGTTCCAAAAAATCAAAAACCGAATTGGATTTTCAAGGCTGAAGACGGATCGGCATTAGCTTTTCAGCAAATAAAATTAGATGGCGCAAATGATTCGCAAGGATATGCTTTTTTGCGTCTTCCTGCATCAAAGGTAAAATCGGGACAAAAACTTCGAATTGAAATTGTAGGTCAGAAACAAAATAGCAACGACTGGTTTATGACTTTTAAATTTGGATTTGAAGAAAATGTAAAAGTAACGCCAATGCCTTTTCTTTTAAAAAACGGAACACAGCCGATTGCGCTTACCGTTTTGCATTTTGGTAAAGATGTTACCGTAAATGTCAAAATTAATGATAAAGAAAACTTTACTTACACAGCCAAAGACGGAATAAATAGTTTTGATATTCCGGTTGCTGCGGTTCAAAAAGAAGAGAAAATAAAAGTCGAAGCGTCTATTGCAGGGAAGAAATATGTTGACGATTATTTTATTATAAAACCAGTTGTTTACAGAGAATTTCATTTGTTGCATCATTCGCATACTGATATTGGTTATTCGCATTTACAGCCTGAAGTTGTAAAAATTCACAATAAGAATATTGATGATGCACTCGAAATGATTGAGAAAACGAAGTCATATCCGCAAGAAGCAAAATTCAAATGGAATGTCGAATCGATCTGGGCAGTCGAAAATTATCTTAAAGAAGCTTCAGACGTTCAAAAAAAGAAATTTGTAGCCGCTGTAAAAAATGGCGATATTTTACTTTCGGCATTATATGTAAATATGTTAACGGGTTTGAGCCAGGCAGAAGAAATGTTTCATTACACAGATTACGCAGCCAAACTTCGCAAAGAATTCGGTTTCAATATCAATAGCGCCATGATTTCGGATGTTCCGGGATTTGCGTGGTCTACAGTTACTGCACTTTCAAAAGGTGGTGTAAAATATTTTTCGATTGGTTCTAATTTTATGGGAATAGATCATCCGTACAGAGGCGACAGAGCGGGGCATTTCTTGAAAAATTGGGGAGATAAACCGGTTTGGTGGACATCACCTTCAGGACAGGAAAAAGTATTGTTTTGGGCTGGAGCTAAAGGATATTCGTCGTGGCACGGAATGCAGCCGGGAAATATCTATGAAAGAGGAGCCAAGAAAATTGCCGATTATTTAAACGAATTGGCAGAAAACAATTATCCATACGATATGGTGCAATGGCGTTTTAATATTGTGGCAGACAATGCGCCAATTGAACCAAACGCTCCTGATTTTATAAAAAAATGGAATGAAAAATATGCTTCGCCAAAATTGATTCTCAATACAGCAGATAAAATGTTTGAAGCTTTTGAGAAAAAATACGGCTCTGTAATTCCGACTGTAAAAGGCGATTTGACTCCTTATTGGGAAGATGGAGCGGTTTCGACAGCTGCAGAAGAAGGAAAAAACAGAGAAAACAGTTTGCGTCTTCAGCAATTGACAACGCTTTACACCATGTTGAATCCGAAGAAATACGATCAGCAAAATTTTTATGATGCCTGGAGAAATATTATCATGTTTCATGAACATACTTGGGGAGCGCATAATAGTATAAGCGATCCAGATGCTTCGTTTGTAACGGAACAATGGAGAATTAAAAAACAGTTTATGCTTGATGCTGACCAAGAGATTAATGCTTTAGAGAAAAATTTATTTGGAAGTTGGAAGACTTCAAAATCGAATAAAATTGCGGTTTTCAATACTTCTTCATGGGCAAGAACAGGATTGGTTATTGTAGATGCAGAGGTGAATGGAAAATCGGTAAAAGATGCAAAAGGAAAAGTATATCCGCTACAGAAATTAAGCAACGGAAAATATGCTTTCATTGCTACGGAAGTACCTGCTTTTGGTGCTGCTGTTTATGAAATTAAAACAAAAGATGCTCCAAAAACTGCAAACTCATTTACTTTTTCGGATAATTCCTTATCAAATGGTAAAATTGAATTTAGCTGGGATAAAAGCAACGGAAGTATAACAAAACTGAATGCTGTTTCAGATTTCAATTATGCCGGAGATTTCAAAAAGCAAGGTTTAAATAGTTATTGGTATGTGCCGGGACTTAATCCGGAAGAAGCACAAACGAATGCAAATGTTGAGGTTAAAATTATAGAAAACGGTTCAGTGGTAACGGCAATTTCAATTGGTTCGAATGCTCCGGGAGCAAATAAATTAGAAAGAATTATTTCGCTTTATAGCGGAGGAAATACAGTTTTGATTCAAAATATTCTGGACAAGAAAGCAGTTCGAAATAAAGAAGCTGTTCATTTCGGATTCCCTTTCAACTCTCAATTTAAACAAACAACGCTTGATGCTGGATATGGAACGATAACGTTTTTAAAAGACCAATTACCTGGGTCAAACATGGATTTCTTGTACGGAAGAAGATGGGTAAATGTGTCCGATGGAAATAAAGGAATGCAGTGGATGCTGCTTGAAGCTCCTTTAGTTGAACCAAATAGTCTGGTTGACGAAAGAAAAGAGGTTGTGCCGAATCATAAGGAATGGAAAAAAACAGAACAACCTACTTCGACATGGTTTTCTTATGTGATGAACAATTATTGGCATACGAATTATAAAGCGGATCAGGAAGGAATCGTGAATTTTAAATACGCGCTTCGTCCTTATGCATCAACAAACAGCATTGATATCGAAAAAGAATCTCAGGAGTTTACGCAGCCATTAATCGGAATGATGATAAATGACGATGTAAAATTACCGTCAGGACTTTTCGAATTAAGCAATTCAAAAGTTGTAGTGACCAGTTTAACACCAACAGAAGGCGGCTCAATTTTGATGCGTCTGTTCAATCCGGAGCAATCAGAACAGCAAGTGAAATTTTTATGGAAATCTTTACAGCCAAAATCAATTATTGATAAAACAACGGGCGTTGAAAAAGCAAATTCAGCTGAAATAAAAATGGCAGCAATTGGTGTTTCAGAATATCTATTGAAATTCTAAAGAAAAAATCAAATGAGAACAAACAGTTATATGAAAACAGTTTTGAAAAAAATAATTCTTTTTGTGGCGGTATTGTCAATCTTTTCCTGTTCAGAGAAAAAAGACAATTTTAATCCGGCTGCCTGGGTTGATCCGCAAATCGGTTCGGTACACGGACGCTGGTTTTTTTACACGCCGGCTTCATTACCTTTCGGAATGGCAAAATTAGCACCGCATACAAATGCATACGGAAGCGGCGGAAGCTGGGCGCCATGCGGTTTTGACGACAGACATAATTCTATTGAAGGTTTTGGTCATTTTCATGAATTTCAAATTGGAGGTTTGGTTGCGATGCCAGTTACAGGAAAATTGCAAACTACTCCGGGAACTTTAGAAAAACCTGAAACGGGATACCGATCAACATTTGATAAAAAAGACGAGCATGCAGAACCAGGTTATTATTCGGTTTTCTTAAAAGAATATAGAATAAAAGCTGAATTAACAGCAACAGAAAGAGTTGGTTTTCACCGATATACTTTTCCAGAATCGGCAGAATCACGTATTATTTTCGACATCGGACATCGTCAGGGCGAAAGCAGTGGCGTTATCGAAGCAACAATGAAACTTTCTGGCAAAAACACTTTAGAAGGAACTATAGAAACCTATCCGGAATATTTGAAATTCTGCGATCCTGAAAAACGTGTAAAAATGTATTTCGTCATTCAATTGGGGAAAACTCCTGTGTCTTACGGTTCTTTTGTTGAGGATAAAACTTCTGACGGACAATCGGAAACAAAAGGAATTGGAAACGGAATGTATATCAATTTTGCTACTAAAAAAGGAGAAATTGTAGAAATGCAGGTAGGGCTTTCGTACACCAGTATTGAAAATGCAAAACTGAATTTAAAGACAGAAGCTACAGGACAAACTTTTGATGCAGTAAGAGCTGCAGCGCATGAAAAATGGAATGAAAAGTTGGGCCGAATCAAAGTGGAAACAAAAGATAGTATCAACAAAGTAAAATTCTACACGGGACTTTATCATGCTCTTTTAGGCCGCGGATTAGCGAGCGACGTAAACGGAAAATATCCAAGACATGATGGAAAAATTGGTCAAATTGCATTAGACGGCAACGGAAAACCAAAATACAATCATTACAATACAGACGGAATTTGGGGCGGATTTTGGAATTTAGGACAACTTTGGGCTTTAGCTTATCCGGATTATTTAAGCGAATATATTCAGTCGAATCTTGATTTTGCAAAAGAAACAGGCTGGTTGCATGACGGAGTAGCGGCCGGAGCACATTCAAACGGAGTACAAACAAATTGTTTCGGTTTAATGATTGCGGCGACGTACAATTCTGGAATTCGTGATTTTAATGTTGAAGAAGCCTACCAGATTGCTTACAAAAATGAAACGGGTTACAAAGATCGTCCATTTGGTTCGGGGAAATATGATTTGGCTTATTTTGTAAAAGAAGGCTATATTCCATCAAAAGATACGACTATCGCTAATGGATGGGTTTTTAATTTTGGAGCTTCACATACACTTGAGTTTGCGTACACTTCGTACGGAGTTTCACAATTTGCAAAAGCTTTAGGCAAAAAAGAAGATTATAAAAAACTGACCAAACAGGCAGGAAACTGGAAAAACATTTTTGATCCGGAAACTAAATTCATTCGTCCACGTTATCAGGACGGAAAGTTTATCGAAAACTTCAATCCAATGCAAGCGTGGAGAGGATTTCAGGAAGCCAATGCGTATCAATATACGTGGTATGTTCCTCAGGATCCAGCTGGGTTGATCAAAATTCTTGGCGTAGATTTATTCAATAAACGCTTGGAAACGACTTTTAATGAAAGTCAAAAATCAACTTTTGGTGGAGGGAACGGAATCGATAGTTTTTCAGGACTGGAAATGCTTTACAATCATGGAAACCAGCCTTGTCTGCATCATTCGTTTCTGTTTAATTATTCGGGGAAACCCTGGCTTACACAAAAATGGTCCCGTATGATTTGCGATGAATTCTACGGCGCAGAACCGCTTCATGGCTACGGATTTGGTCAGGATGAAGATCAGGGACAACTTGGTGCATGGTTCGTAATGGCTTCCATGGGATTATTTGATGTTCAGGGACATGCTGCGATGCATCCAACTTTTCAATTCGGAAGTCCGTTGTTTGATAAAGTAACCATCAAACTGGATAAAAAATACTATAAAGGCGATGAATTGGTTATTGAGACTAAAAATAATTCGAAGCAAAACAAGTATATACAATCGGCTTCCTTTAACGGTGAAAAAGTAGAAAATGCCTGGATCGATCGAAAAAAACTAACAGACGGAGGCGTTTTATTATTTGAAATGGGAGCAAAACCTAATACAAATTGGGGTGTAAAAACACCACCGCCATCAATGAGTACTAGCAAATAAATGAATTTGGAAGCTAAAAAAAAAATTAAAAAGAATAACTGAAACAAATCTATTGAGATTTATCATAGATGAAATTTAAATAAGTATGAAAAAAATATTTTTGTCAGTAGCAGCATTTGCGTTTGCACTGACTTTATCAGCACAGCAACAAACAATTGACAAGAAATTGTCTGAAAAGATTAAGAATGATCCTAATATGTCTTTTGTAAAAAGTAAAGCGCTGGAAGTAATGAAAACGGGAGTTAATGCCGGTGACGGTTACAGAGAAGTTTGGATTCGCGATTACAATACTTTTATAGAATTGGCGGCACAAGTGACTAAAAAAGAAGATATAAAAGAAAATCTTTTAGTATTCTTTAGAATGCAGGGCGAAGACGGAAACATCATTGACGGTTACACGCCAAAAGAACAAATTGGAGCCGGAGAAACCGATTTTTCGTATTCGAAATTAGAGCCAAGATATGCGGCACACAAAAATACGGTAGAAACAGATCAGGAAACTTCGTTGGTTCAGGCAGTTTATAAATACATTCAGTTAACCGGTGATAAATCTATTTTGGCAGAAAAAGTAGGTGATAAAACTGTAGCACAAAGACTGGAATGGGCAATGGATTTTTTAATGAAAAATCGCTATTCAAAAAAATACGGCTTGATTACAGGAGCAACAACAGCAGATTGGGGCGATGTACAACCTGAACACGGATGGGGCGTAGATTTAGATAAAAACACACATTTTGCTATTGATATTTATGACAATGCCATGTTTATAGTAGCATTAAATAACTTGATGGAAATGCTACCTTCTACAAAAAATAAATGGGAAAAAACCAGAAAAGAGGTGGCAAAAAATACCCGCACTTATCTTTGGGATACTAAAAAACAAAAGTTTATTCCGCATTTATATTTAAACGGATCACCATTTCCTGCCGATTTTGATGAAAATAATATCTTTTATTTTGGAGGTACAACGGTAGCGATGGAAGCCGGTTTACTTAGCAGAGAAGAAGTAAAAGCTTCATTAGACGAAATGGTAAAAAGAGTAAAAGAAGCGGGTGCGCCTTCTATTGGTCTTACACTTTATCCTCCGTATCCAAACGGTTATTTTGTTAATAAAATAATGAATCCGGAATACAGTTATCAAAACGGAGGTGACTGGACTTGGTTTGGAGCAAGAACCATTCAGCAATTAATCAAATACGGTTATGTAGAAGAGGCTTATAGAGAAGTACAACCAATGCTGAAACGTGTAAGAGATAATAATGGTTTCTACGAATGGTATTCGATAAAAAATGAACCAAGAGGATCAGGAACTTTCAGAGGCGAAGCGGGAGTTTTGTACACTGCGATCGTAATGTTTGAAAAGCTGAATAAATAGATTTTAATAATATAACTCGGTGGGCGTAATTATTTTAACAGATAGTACTGATTGTTATCGGGACTATCTGTTAATTTTTTTGCGATTACTTTCTAATTCATATCGAATATACAAGACCTTATAAAACATGAAAAAAGCGGTAATATCTTTAGTCTTATGTTTTTTTTCGTTATCAGTTTTTTGTCAAAATACGCTTTGGCAAATAGGAAAAAAAGACAATAGCGCAGCCGAATTTGCTTTGGCACCAAACGGGAAAGATAAGTATTTGGCAAATTTCGGTGGAGAAAAAAATGTCTATTCTATAGGGTATTCCTCTCCGGAAGAAGATTGGGCATATGTATTACCGGGACCTTTGGATGCTTGGGCTGGTGGAGGTTACTGGGCTGGATTTTATCCGCGTCATTTTCCGAGAATTGTTTTTAATGCGAAACATTTTGATGCAAAAGCGACTTATAAACTGGTTTTGGATTTTGTAGATGTAAATAAAAGCAATTCACCAAGATTAAGAATTGAAGTCAACGGTCACCGTCAGGAAATTCAATTACCTAAAGGAAACGGAAAGGCTTTAACAGAAAAAGAATCAGATGGAAAAAGTGCATCCGTATCTGTTGACATTAAAGGGGAATGGCTCAATAAAGGCGTAAATACGATTCAAATGGGTATCGTCGAAGGCAATTGGGCTGTATTTGACGCTATCCGATTAGAGGGGAAAATACTCGATTTACAAAAGGGAAATTCTACATTAATTCTTTCGGCGAAAGTTGCTCCTTTTGAATTAAAAAAAGGAAAATCACAAATCCAACCGCTTTTAATTGATGTTATCCAAATGGATAAAGAAGCGGTAATTGAGGTAAATGTAAAAGGTGAGGCAGCCATTTCGAAAAAGATAGAAAAAGGACATAGTATCATTGAAATTCCTATGCCGGCAATAGCAGATCGAAAGCAAAAAGTTTTAACTTCTGTAGTGATAAAGTCAGGAAATCAGGAAGTTTTTTCTGGAAATGTAACACGATCGAAACAAGATTTACAAACCCTTTCCGATTATGTTGATGGATTAATCGGAACAGGAAATTCACGTTGGATGTTTAAGCCCGGACCTTCTTTGCCTTTGGCTATGGTTCAGATTGCTCCTGATAATCAGGATGAAACATGGAAAGCAGGTTATGAATATACGGTAGAAAATATTACAGGATTTAGTCATTTTTCTGATTGGACAATGTGTGGATTACTTACTATGCCAACAACTGGAAAATTACAAGTGAACACGGGAACAGAGAAGAATCCGGATTCTGGTTATCGAGCCAGAATTGATAAAAAAACAGAATCGGCAAAAATTGGTAAGTATAGTGTCTATATGACGGATACAAAAATTAAAGCTGAAATTACTGCGACACGTCGTGCCTCTTTGCAACGTTATACTTTTCCACAATCAGATTCGGCGCGAATTATGGTCGATATGTTCACGCCAAATGAATATCCACATAATTTAACAGCTGCTAAAATTACTAAAGTTTCAAGTACACAAATCGAGGGCTATGCGACTTACTATAATGCTTTTACAGGTTATTCTTTAGAGCAATCTTACACCGTTTATTTTGTGATGCAATTTAGTAAACCGTTTGACTCGATGGGAAGTTGGACCAATAATGAAGTTCCTCCCGTAACAGGTTATATTGGCGAATGGAAACGAACACATGAATTTGCAACCGAACCTTCGATCATACAAAATACAAGTTTGGTGGAAGGAAAAGGTGATTTGGGTGTTTTTCTGAATTTCAAAACAAAAAAAGGCGAAACAATTGAGGTGCGTACTGGTGTTTCTCTAGTTGATTTGGACGGAGCCAAAAATAATCTTCAAAAGGAAATTGAAATACCTTTTAATTGGAATTTTGAAAAAGTAGTCGAGAATGCAAGAAATATTTGGGATGAATATTTAGGACGTGTCACAATAGAAACAGACGATTATTTGCAAAAAGTAAAATTCTTTACCAATATGTACAGAGCCTTATCGGCAAAAGCCATGTGGACCGATATTGATGGAAGGTATGTTGACGAAAATGAAAAGATTTGCCAATTTAAAAATCCTGATGATTGTGTAGTAAGTGGCGAGTATTGGAATACCTTTTGGAACAATCAGCAATTATTTAATTTGATTGCACCAGAAATTTCTTCAAAATGGGCGCGGTCGGCAATCGATTTATACAAAAACAGCGGTTGGATGAATACAGATCCTGCAGGCGTAGAACATACAGGAGTCATGGTGGCAATGCATGGAGTTTCGCAGGTTATGGGAGCATGGCAGAGTGGAATCCGCGATTTTGATTTGAATATTGCTTATGAAGGATTCAAAAAAATGCTGACCACTAGTCCTCAAAATTACGAAGGTGGCGGAACTGTTGGTGTAGAAGATATCGATCCTTATATGAAATATGGATATATTCCTTTAAATATGGGAAGTGTGTCGAACACTATGGAATATGCTTATGATGATTTTTGTTTGTCGCAAATGGCATTGACTTTGAATAAAAAGGACGATTATAATTACTTTTTGAAACGATCTGAAAATTGGAAAAATACCTTTGATAAAGAAAGCGGTTTTGCAAGGCCAAAAGACAAAGATGGCAATTGGATGACTCCTTTTGATCCGTATCACACTCCCGGATTTGTTGAAGGAAATTCATTCAACTATACTTGGTTTGTACCTCACGATCCAAAGGGATTGGTAGCTGAAATGGGAAAAGAACGTTTTGTGACGCGATTGAATGAGGCGATGGAAAAGTCAGCTTTGGCTAATTTTAATGCTTCTGGGGATAATTTTTCGGCCTTTCCAATCAATCATGGAAACGAACCGGCTATGGAGGTTTCGTATTTGTTTAATTGGGCAGGAAAACCTTGGCTCACTCAAAAATGGGTTCGAGCGATTCAGGAACAATATTACGGAACAACAGCTTATGATGCTTATCCCGGAGACGAAGATTTAGGACAAATGAGTAGTTGGTATATAATGAGTGCTATCGGATTGTTTCAGATGGATGGTGGTTGTTCAACAACTCCTATTTATGAAATTGGAAGTCCAAGATTCGAGAAAACAATAATTTCTTTGGGAGGCAGATACAATCGCGGAGCTGAATTTGTTATCGAAGCTCGAAATGCGTCGAAAGAAAATAAATACATTCAGTCAGTAAAATTGAACGGAAAAACGATTTCCGATTTCCGAATTTTACAATCGGATGTTCTGAAAGGTGGTAAGTTGGAATTAGAAATGGGGAATCTACCTAATGAAAGTTGGGGAGTCGAACGCTAAATAAGAAAAGGTAAAATTAGTTTCGCTTTATTATAATAGTACTGAAAGAAAGAGATAATGTATTATGCATTATCTCTTTCTTTTTATAATTTTTGCAAAGGTAATTGCTACTTAAATTTAGATAAAATTGAATTATTATATAAAAAAAAGATATTTTATCTTTAAATTTCCGAAATTACGCAACTTAATTAATTAGCTAAAATTTTTACTATTTGTTTCATAGATAGTTATGTTTTGTAAAGTTGATCTATTTAAGTTTTCGACTTTTCTTTTCGTTTTAATTGGTAAAACGTTTTAGTAAAGAAATTAGGATTTTGAAATTTTAAAAACAACCATAATGAATTGTTCCAGAACTTACCGATTTGCAATGTTTTTTTGTATTTGTATAGGAGTTGCAAATGCGCAGCAAAAGACTCCGGCTTACAAAAATCAAGATTTACCAATAGAAAAAAGGGTAGATGATTTATTAAAACAATTGACCACTGAAGAAAAGATTTCTTTACTAGGTTTTGAAAGCAAAGCGGTAAAACGATTGGATATTCCGCAATACAATTGGTGGAGTGAATCGCTTCATGGTGTGGCTAGAGCAGGAAAAGCAACTGTTTTCCCTCAGGCTTTAGGAATGGCAGCTACCTTTAACGATCCTTTGCTTAACGAAGTAGCAAATGCAATTTCAACCGAAGCCAGAGCTAAAAATAATATGGCTGTAGCCAAAGATCGCCGCCTGCAATATATGGGGTTGAATTTTTGGTCTCCAAATATTAATATTTTCAGAGATCCTCGCTGGGGAAGAGGTCAGGAAACATACGGAGAAGATCCTTTTCTGACGGGAAAAATGGGAACTGCCTATGTAAAAGGATTGCAGGGAAATGATCCTAAATACATGAAAACGGCAGCTTGCGCTAAACATTTTGCTGTACACAGCGGACCGGAAAAAACAAGACATTCTATTGATGTTATTGTAGACGAAAAAGATTTAAGAGAAACGTATTTGTATGCGTTTAAAAAATTGGTTGATGCTAAAGTAGAAACTGTTATGTGCGCGTATAACCGTGTAAACTCAGAACCTTGTTGTACAGGCAAAACTTTATTACAGGATATTTTAAGAAAAGAATGGAAATTTGGCGGACATGTAGTAACCGATTGTTGGGCATTACAGGATATTTATGAAGGACATAAAACGTTGCCAAACAGTGTAGTTGTAGCAGCCGAAGCGATTAAACGTGGAGTAAATATGGATTGCAGCGGATTGTTGCAAAAAGATGCCATCAACGCTTTGAATCAAAAACTGATTACGACGAAAGATATTGATAATGCATTGGCGCCGACTTTGAGAACCCAATTCAAATTAGGATTTTACGACAAAGCAGAGGATAATCCGTATAGAAAATATGGTATTGATAGTATAGCTAATAAGTACCACAGAAATCTTAGTTTAAAAATGGCAGAACAAGGAATGGTTTTGCTGAAAAATGGTGAAGTTGGCGATCAGAAAACAAAAGTATTGCCTCTTAAAAAAGAAGATTGCAAATCAATTATGATTGTTGGACCAAATGCCGCTTCGTTAGATGCGTTGTTAGGAAATTATCACGGAATTAGCGATAAGGCAGTGAACTTTGTAGAAGGAATTGCCGGTGCCGTAGATCCAGATACACGCGTAGAATATGACATGGGTTGCGATTTTACCAATACAACTGATTTTGGTGGAGTTTGGGCAGCATCAATGGCAAATGTTACGATCGCCGTTATTGGTTTTACGCCAGTTTATGAAGGTGAAGAAGGTGATGCATTTTTGGCTGATGGTAAAGGAGACAGAAAAAATATGGATCTTCCTGCGTCTCATATTGCGTACATAAAAGCACTTCGTAAAGGAACAAAAACACCACTTATTGCAGTGGTTACCGGAGGAAGTGCTGTCGATATTTCAGCAATTGAGCCTTATGTAGATGCTATCGTTTTTGCCTGGTATCCGGGTGAGCAAGGCGGAACGGCTCTGGCTAATCTTCTTTTCGGAAAAGTTTCTCCTTCAGGACATTTACCGGTTAGTTTTTACAAATCTTTCAGCGATTTACCGGACTATAATAGCTATGCAATGGCCGGAAGAACGTATCGTTATTTTGATAAAGAAGTACAATATCCTTTTGGTTTCGGATTAAGCTATAGCACTTTTGGTTACAATTGGGTTCAAAAACCGGAAAGTGTAAAATCGACGTCAGATAAAATTTCGATGCAAATCAAAATTGATAACACAGGACAATACAATGCTGATGAAGTGGCGCAGGCATATGTTGAATATCCAAGCGGAGACAGAATGCCATTGAAAGAACTGAAAGCATTCAAACGTGTTTCTTTGGTTAAAGGAAATTCTCAAACCGTTACTTTAGAAATTCCATTAGAAGAACTTAAAAAATGGGATGATACAAAAAAACAATTCAAAATTTACGAAGGAAAATACAATGTAAAAATTGGTTCGAATTCACGAGATACAGCTTTGGAAGCCAGTTTTGAAATTTCAAAGTAAGATAAAAACAAAAAACAATAAGCAAAAAACAGCGACTTGATGATTCTTGTCGCAAAAACAAAAAACCAAAAATGAATAAAAATTTAAAAACCGCATTTTTTGCACTTTTAGGACTTTGTTGTCTGCAAATGCAAAGTCAGACTAAACAAAATTTAACGCAATATGTAGATCCTTTTATCGGAACAGGATTTCATGGACACGTATTTATGGGAGCGAATGTTCCTTTTGGAGGCGTTCAGCTTGGACCTGTAAATATTTCACAAGGCTGGGACTGGTGTTCGGGTTATCATTATTCTGATCCTACAATTATTGGATTTTCGCATACACATTTGAGCGGAACCGGAATTGGTGATCTTGGAGATTTCCTTTTTATGCCGGCAATTGGTAAAGTGAATCTGAAAAAAGGAACGGCAAAAGACATGGCAAACGGATACATTTCAGGTTTTGACCATAAAGATGAGGTGGCGAAACCGGGCTATTATTCGGTTATCCTAAAGAAAAATAAAATCAAAGCCGAAATGACCGCTACAGAAAGAGTAGGTTTTCAAAAATATACTTTTCCGGCTTCAGATCAATCGCATATTGTTTTGGATTTAGTAGAAGGAATTGGCTGGGATAGAGCTGTAGATACTTACATTAAAGTTAAAAATGACACACTAATTGAAGGGTATCGTTTTTCAAAAGGATGGGCTGCAGATCAACGAATTTATTTTGCGGCAATTTTATCTAAACCGGCAAAAAAAATCCAGTTGTATGACAATACAAAAGAGATGATCAATAAAGTAGTTTCGGGAGACAGTGCAAAAGCGGTTATTCATTTTGCGACTTCAAAAGATGAGGTAATTAAAATTAAAGTGGGAATTTCGCCCGTTAGTACTGAAAATGCTTTAATGAATATTAAAAAAGAAATTTCAGGTTGGGATTTCGAAAAAGTAGCAGCTCAGGCAGATGAAAAATGGAATAAAGAGTTAGGTAAAATTGCAGTAAAATCTGCAGATCCAGCTAAAATGAAAATCTTCTATACGGCTTTGTACCACACTATGATTGCGCCTTCTATTTTTAATGATAGCAATGGCGATTATTACGGTACAGACAAACAGGTACATAGAGCGGCAGGATTTACTAATTTGACAACTTTCTCGTTATGGGATACTTATAGAGGAGCAAATCCATTATTTACGTTAACGCAACCGGAAAAAGTTTCAGACATGATCAATTCGATGTTGGCGATTTATAAAGAATCTGGACATCTTCCGGTTTGGCATTTAATGGGGAATGAAACGTATTGTATGCCTGGAAACAGTGGTATTCAGATCGTAGCCGATGCGTATTTAAAAGGTATAAAAGGAATTGACGGCGAATTGGCTTTCGAAGCTATGAAAGCAACAGCGATGCAGGATGACCGCGGAGTTAATTTTGTGAAAAAGTTAGGCTATATTCCTGGAGATAGTTTGAGAGAATCGGTTTCTTACGGATTAGAATATGCGATTTCTGACGGTGCTATTGCGATGGTGGCAAAAAAAATGGGAAAAACAGAAGACTATAATTACTTCTTAAACCGTTCAAAAGCCTATAAAAAATATTATGATCCTTCAGTTGGTTTTGTGCGTGCAAAGTTAAGCGATACAGCATGGAGAACGCCTTTTGATCCGTTTAAATCAATACACGAAAAAGGTGATTTCTCTGAAGGAAATGCTTGGCAATATACTTGGTTAGTGCCTCAGGATGTTGAAGGACTTATTGCCTTGTTGGGCGGTGAAAAACCATTTACAAAAAAACTAGATACTTTGTTTACCATTTCTGGTGATATGGGTGCTGAAGCATCAAGCGATATTACAGGTTTGATTGGACAGTATGCACACGGAAACGAACCGAGTCACCACATTACTTATTTATACAATTTCGTTGGTCAGCCTTGGAAAACAGCTGAGAAAGTACGCTACATTGTGGACAATTTATACAGCGATAAAACAGACGGATTGTGTGGAAATGAAGATGTTGGACAAATGTCGGCATGGTACGTTTGGAACGCTATGGGAATGTACTCTGCAAATCCTTACAACGGAGTTTATTGCATCGGAAGTCCTTCAATGGATGAATCAGTTCTAAAACTGGCGGATGGAAAAACGTTTACAGTAAAAGCCTTAAACAATAGTCCGAAAAACATCTACATTCAAAAAGCGACATTAAACGGAAAAGAATATTCAAAAAGTTATATTCTACATGCTGATGTTATGAATGGTGGAGAATTGGTATTTACGATGGGAGACAAACCTTCAAAATCTTGGGGAGTTGCTGCGAAAGACAGACCTTATTCTGCAAAATAGTGTATCCGACTTAACAGGTTTTTAAAACCTGTTAGGTCTAAAGATATCAAACAAGAAAATGAAAAGAATGATAGCGTCCAGCTTTAGCTGGGTGTAAGTAGTATAATATAGATTTAGGGCTTTAGCCAAAATTCTTAATTTGGCTAAAGCCCATTTATTTAAAATAGTATAAATAAATCTGCTCAATCTGGGTAAAAAAATAGAACTAGAAATGAAAAGAAGGGAATTACTAAAGTATCTTGGTCTTACGGCCGGAACCGTTGCATTAAGCGGTTCGGCATCGATTCTTTCACCATCGGAACAAAACACTAAAAAGAAAAGAGTTTTGCGTATTGCGCACATTACTGACGTTCATATACGACCGGAAGAAAATGCACCAGAGCGATTTGTAAAATGTCTTGAAGAAATAAAAAAACATAAAGTAGATTTTTTTCTGAATGGAGGAGATTCGATTTATGCTGCAGACTACGATAATATTACGAGAGAAAGAGTTAATGAATTATGGAAAGTCTGGAAAGATACCACCCATTCAATAAGTGATTTTGAAATGCACAGTTGTCTTGGTAATCATGATATGTGGTGGGCGGCACCGGACAAAAAAGACCCCATGTATGGTAAAGATTATGTCGTTAAGCAATTAGGAATTTCAAACCGTTATTATAGTTTTGACAAAAAAGGTTGGCATTTCGTTATTCTGGACAGTAATAATGGTGGCGGTTCTTTAGATGAAGAACAGCGCGTTTGGTTAGAAAAGGATTTAAAAAGCATTCCTGCCGGAACTCCTGTTGTCTGTATGAGTCATTATCCTATTTTGGCTGTTTGTACACATGTTGATGGAGGAAACCATACCGATTCGAAATACATCAGCGATCTTTTTTATCAACACAAAGACAAAAAAACAACCTGCTTAAGCGGACATATTCATTTATTGGACGAAGCCGTTTATAACAATGTACATTATTATTGCAATGGCGCTTTAAGCGGATTTTGGTGGGAGCCGGGCGATAAAGAATCGGCTGGAAAAAGCTTTTACAAACAAACGCCTCCGGGCTATGCTATTATTGATTTATATGAAGACGGACTAGTTGATAATCAATATTTTCCGCATTCTTTTTAGATATCAGTATTTTTTATTGGATTTTTTTTAGAATTGACAATTACTAATTAATTAAGGGTAATATTGAATTAATAAATATACCTCAGATATAGTAATTTTATACTTCTAAAAAAGTATAATTTTAATAAAAAACATATGGCATTAATAACTGAATTGGATGTACAAAAAAATGTAGCTTCTAGAGAAAATAAGAAATGGTTGTTTCCTTTTATATTGGTTACCAGCCTTTTCTTTTTCTGGGGTTTTGTACACAACTTAGATCCAATACTTATTCCTCATTTAAGAAAAGCATTTAATCTTACCGATTTAGAATCATCATTAATCGATTCATCTGTATTTGTGGCTTATTTTGTAATGGCTTTGCCGGCAGGATATATAATGAGGAAATACGGTTATAAATCCGGAATCATGATCGGATTAGTTTTGTTTGGTATTGGCTCAATTTTGTTTGTACCAGCAGCTAATTCACTGCAATATATTTACTTTTTGGGCGCTTTGTTTGTTATTGCCTGCGGACTTACTTTTTTAGAAACAGCAGCAAATCCGTACGTTACCATCTTAGGACCGTCAGAAACAGCAACCAAAAGACTTAATTTCTCACAATCATTTAACGGACTTGCCGCTTTTATTGCTCCTGCCTATGTGGGACCAATGATTTTATCTGGTAAAAATTTGACACAGGCAGAAATGGATGCAATGGCTCCGGCTGATTTGCATGCGTATATTTTAGAAGAAGCTGCAAGTGTAAAAATGCCTTATTTAATTTTAGGTTTAATTATTCTTGCCGTAGCATTGATTTTCTATTTTACGAATATGCCCGATGTAAAAGACGAAGACAAAGAAGGAGCTGAAGGAGCAAGTTTTGCTGGCGCCTTAAAGTCAATACGTTTACGTTGGGGAATTTTAGCGCAGTTTTTTTACGTTGGTGCGCAGGTTTGCGTTGGTAGTTTTTTTATAAAAATGGCGACGACTTCTGCAGGACTTGCGGAAGGTGTTGCAGCTAAATATTTAGGATTCTTTGGTCTGGCATTTATGTTAGGGCGTTTTGCAGGGACTTTTTTCATGCAATACATACAACCAAGAAAATTATTAATCATTTATGCGATCATTAATATTTGCTTATCCATTGTTGCCATTGTTGGATCAGGAATGGTTGTGGTTTATACTTTAATAGCAATTGCCTTTTTTATGAGTATTATGTTTCCAACGATTTTCTCAATGGGAATCGACGGACTTGGACATAATACCAAAATAGGATCTTCATTGATTGTGATGTCTATTGTTGGAGGTGCTTTACTGCCTCCGGTTTTAGGATTGATTTCAGATATTACAGGAAGCATTCAATACGGTTATGTAGTGCCGTTAACTTGTTTTTCGGTGATACTATTGTTTGCATTTAACGGACATAAAACAAATAAAGCATAAATTCTATTTATATAATATGTTAGAAAACGGAGTTAAAAGATTGGTGATAAAAATGCACCCGAATGATAATGTGTTGGTTGCCCTGACTGATTTGGCGAAAGGAGAAACTGTGACTTTTGAAGGACAGGATTATATTCTTGCCGATACGATTAAGGCAAAGCATAAATTTTATACAGCTGATTTGAAGCAAGGTTCTGAAATCACGATGTATGGGGTTTTGGTGGGCAAGGTGCAAAGTGATATTGCAAAAGGAAGCCTGATGACCACCGATAATCTTAAACATGCTGCAGAACCGTATCAATATCGTGATGTTGATTTTACATGGCAGGCGCCGGATGTTTCCAAATATAAAAACAGGACTTTTAATGGATATAAAAGAAGTGACGGTCGTGTTGGAACAGCAAATTACTGGTTATTTATACCAACAGTATTTTGCGAAAACCGAAATCTGGATGTCATTCGTGAAGCGCTTCATAATGAGTTGGGATATTCAGTGAGTGACAAGTATACACAATACACGCATTATTTACTTGAGGCTTATAAAAACGGAGAAGATCTGGATTCAATTGACGTTCAATTGACGCCGGATCAAAATTCAAACCGAGTATTTAAAAATGTTGATGGTATCAAATTCTTGAATCATCAAGGAGGTTGTGGCGGTACACGTCAGGATGCTTCGACTTTGAGCGCTTTGTTGGCTTCTTATGCAAATCATCCAAACGTTGCCGGAATTACGGTTTTAAGTTTAGGATGTCAGCATTTGCAGATTCAGGATTTTATAACTGATGTTAAAAAACAAAATCCGGCATTCGACAAACCTTTATTGGTTTTTGAACAACAACAGGCAAAAAGTGAAGAACAATTGGTTGCAGATGCAATCAAGAAAACTTTTGAAGGATTAGTTGAAATAAACAAATACGAAAGAACTCCAGCGCCTTTAAGCGAATTATGTTTGGGAGTAAAATGTGGTGGAAGTGATGGTTTTAGCGGAGTTTCTGCAAATCCGGCTGTTGGTTATACTTCTGATTTGCTTGTAGGTTTAGGCGGAAAAGTGCTTTTGGCTGAATTTCCTGAATTATGCGGTGTAGAGCAAAATCTTATCGATCGTTGCACAAGCGAAGCTGTAGCGACAAAATTCATTGATTTAATGCAGTCTTACGATGCGTTGGCACATAAAGTGGGTTCAGGTTTTCATATGAATCCATCACCTGGAAATATCAAAGACGGATTAATTACAGATGCTATAAAAAGTGCAGGAGCTGCCAAAAAAGGAGGAACAGCACCAGTTGTAGATGTATTGGATTACACTGAACAGGCAACAAAACCTGGTTTAAGTTTGGTTTGTACACCAGGAAATGATGTTGAGGCAACAACGGGTAAAGCAGCATCTGGAGCGACATTAATATTATTTACGACAGGATTAGGAACGCCAACAGGAAACCCAATTTGCCCGGTTATTAAAGTGGCAACCAATTCGGTGTTGGCTAAAAAAATGAGTGATATTATTGATATTGACTGTGGTCCGATTATTAGCGGAGAAAAATCAATTGAAGAAATGGGAGAGGATATTTTGGAATATTGTATCAAAGCGGCAAGCGGTGAAATTATTCCAAAAGCGGTTTCTTTAAATCAGGATGATTTTATTCCGTGGAAACGTGGAGTATCATTGTAATATTTATAGTTCTCAAAACTAAAAGTTATTAATCTAAAGATCTAAAAATCTAATTATATGTTTTCATTACAAAATAAAAAAGCAGTAGTTACAGGCGGTGGAAGTGGAATTGGAAAAGCAATCTCTGCCTTATTTGCAAAACAGGGAGCTGAAGTTCATATTATTGAATTAACTGAAGAAAGTGCTAAAGCTGCCGTTGAAGAAATTGAAGCAGCAGGAGGAAAAGTATTTTCTCATGCTTGTAATGTTGCGAATCAACAAGAGCTTTCAGCAACATTTGAAAAAATCGGAGCTATTAATATTTTGGTAAACAATGCAGGAATTGCTCACGTTGGAAAAGTAGAAACGACTCCAGAAGCCGATTTTGATCGAATTATGAATGTGAATGTAAAAGGCGTTTACAATTGTTTGTATGCTGCAGTACCGAATTTAAGAGCTTCTGGCGGTGGTGTTATTTTAAATATGGCATCAATCGCTGCGTGGGTTGGTATTCCCGACAGATTTGCTTATTCAACAGCTAAAGGAGCTGTAATGGCAATGACGCTTTCAGTTGCCAAAGATTATATGGCAGAAAATATTCGTTGTAATTCTATTTCACCTGCAAGGGTTCACACGCCTTTTGTGGATGGATTTATTGCAAAAAATTATCCAGGGAAAGAAGCTGAAATGTTCGAAAAATTATCAAAGTCGCAACCAATTGGTCGTATGGCTAAACCGGAAGAAGTAGCAGCTTTGGCCTTGTTTTTATGCAGCGACGAATCTGGTTTTGTAACCGGTTGTGATTATCCGTTGGATGGTGGTTTTATTAAATTAAACAACTAAAATAAAATGAAGATTGCCTTATTCATTCCCTGCTATATAGATCAGTTTTATCCCAACGTGGGTATTGCTACTTTGCAGTTATTGGAAAAGTTGGGTTGTGATGTTGCTTTTCCTTTGGAACAAACCTGTTGTGGTCAGCCTATGGCGAATAGCGGTTTTACAAGTCTGAGTAAAGGTTGTGATCTAAATTTTGTTAGAAATTTTTCGGGATTTGATTACATAGTGGCGCCGTCAGGAAGTTGTGTTTTGCATGTAAAAGAACATTTGAAAGATGATGAAAACCCAATTGAAGCAGCTCGTATCCGTAATAATGTTTATGAACTGACAGAGTTTCTTACCGATATTTTAAAAATAAAAAGTTTGAATGCTAATTTTCCTTATAAAGTAGGATTACATAATAGCTGCCACGGACAAAGAGGTTTGCACCTTTCGTCAATGACGGAAAGAATGTTGCCTGAATTTTCGAAACCGGAGCAATTGCTAAATATGGTTGGTGGAATTGAACTCAGAAAGCCAAAACGTAATGATGAATGTTGTGGTTTTGGAGGAACTTTTTGCGTTTTTGAGGAAGCTGTAAGCGTAAAAATGGGTAAAGATCGCGTAAAGGAACATGAAGATAATGATGTTGATTACATTACTGGTGGAGATACCAGTTGTTTGATGCACCTCAACGGTATATTAAGACGACAAGGAAGTAAAGTCAAAACGATTCATATTGCCGAAATATTGAATAATAGTTTACAATAAGTAAGAAGTTTTCCTGAAATAGTTCGAAAAAGAGATGATACAATCATCATTAATTGCATATTCAGAATAATGAACAAAATTAAAATTTTTGCGTTTTTATCCATTGCATTATTTGTTGGCTCTGTTTGTTTGGCACAAAAGAATCAGCCAATACAATTATGGTACAAACAGCCAGCCGTAAAATGGTCTGCTGAAGCTTTACCTATCGGAAATGGAAGGTTGGGAGCCATGTTTTTTGGTGGAGTTGAACAGGAAGTTATTCAGTTCAACGAGCAAAGTCTTTGGTCGGGCGACAACAACTGGGATGGTGAATACGAAACAGGTGATCACGGATTTGGTTCGTACCGTAACTTTGGAGAAATCACAATTGATTTTACAGACAAAAGTGCTTATTCTAATTATTCCCGTTCGCTTGATATTTCGACTGGAATTCATCAAACTAATTTTACTCAGAATAATATAAAAATTAGCCGTGAAGGTTTTGCGAGTTATCCGGATCAGGTAATGGTTTTTGAATATAAAGCCAATGTAAAAAAAGGTTTCTCAGGAACAATTTCGCTTCATTCGGCTCAAGGCGCAATAAGCAAAGCTGATTTAAACAGCGTAAGTTTTATTGGAGAAATGCCAAATAAACTGAAATATGCGGCCAAGCTTTTGGTACAAAACAAAGGAGGAAAAATACGTTTTGAAGGCGAAAAATTGATCTTTGAAAATTGTAATGCATTGACATTGATTTTAGATGCAAGAACAAATTATAAACCTGATTTTAAATCAGATTGGCGAGGAGAAGATCCGATGCCGCTTATTGAAAAAGAATTAGCTGCAGCTAAAGCCAAAGGTTATGAAAAACTTAAAGCTGCACACATAAAAGATTTGAGTTCCTTGCTTTCGCGAGTATACCTCAATATTGGAAATGCGGATGCTACAACTGCTGTTTTACCAACAGATGAGCGCTTAAAAAAATACGCAGCCGGTGGAGTTGATCCCGATTTAGAAGAAACAATGTTTCAGTATGGGCGCTATTTATTAGCAGGCAGTTCTCGTCGTGGAGGTTTGCCAGCCAATTTGCAAGGTTTATGGAATGACAGTAATACACCTGCATGGGCAAGTGATTACCATAATAATATCAATATTCAAATGAATTATTGGGGAGTCGAATCGACCAATTTATCTGAATGTCATTTGCCATTGATCGATTTCATCGTTGCCGCTCAGGAACCTTGTCGTATTGCTACGCGCAAAGCTTTTGGAGAAAAAACTCGTGGTTGGACAGCACGAACAAGTCAAAATATATTTGGTGGAAATGGCTGGGAATGGAACATCCCTGCAAGTGCGTGGTATGCACAACATGTATACGAACATTGGGCATTTACTAAAGACAATGATTATTTGCGTCAAACGGCATATCCCATTATTAAAGAAGTTTGCGAATATTGGGAAGATAATTTAAAAACAATGCCAAATGGACAATTAATGGTTCCGAATGGCTGGTCGCCGGAACATGGTCCGCGCGAAGATGGCGTAATGATGGATCAACAGTTGGTTTGGGATTTATTTCAAAATTATCTAGATGCAGCAAAAGCGCTTAATATTGATGCTGATTATCAGAAGAAAGTATTCGATATGCAATCTCGTTTAGCTCCAAATAAAATTGGAAAATGGGGACAATTGCAAGAATGGCAAGTTGATCGTGATGATCCAAATGATGAACACCGCCATACATCGCATCTTTTTGCGGTATATCCTGGGCGTCAAATTAGTAGCTCTGTAACGCCGGAACTTGCTAAAGGAGCGATTCTTTCATTACGCAGCCGAAGCGGGAATTTCGGAAAAAATGAAAATACACCGTTTACAGTTGAATCTACAGTTGGAGATAGTCGCCGTTCCTGGACTTGGCCTTGGCGTTGTGCACTTTGGGCACGTTTGGGCGAAGGAGATCGCGCAGAAATTATGATCCGCGGATTGTTAACTTACAATACATTACCAAATTTATTTTGCAATCATCCACCGTTTCAACTCGATGGTAATTTTGGAATTACCGCTGCAATGGCGGAAATACTTCTTCAAAGCCAAACGGAGAAAATTCAATTGCTTCCTGCACTTCCAAAAACATGGAAAAATGGTGAAGTAAAAGGTTTATGCGCCAGAGGCGGATTTGAAGTAGACATGAAATGGGAAGAAGGAAAGTTGGTGAGTGCAAAAGTAATATCAAAAGTTGGAGGAGTTTGTAAATTGCAAAACGGTACTAACACTATTGAAATAATGACTCAGCCTGGAAAAAGTTATACTTTCAATACTGAATTAAAAGAGATTCTTAAGAAGTAATTATGAAAACAACGCACGCTGATTTAGCGGGAAAGTTTATAGAAGACGAGCCTAGAACCAATTGGCACGACGAAACTTTGTGGTTTGTTCGTGAAAAACGAGACAAAGCGGCTCATGGTTTGCCAGAGTGGGAGCAGCTTCGCGAATGGGGATCTCAGATTAAAAATGCTACACTTTCAAATCTTTCTAATTATTTGAAAGAGTTTGAAGAAAATGCTTTAGCAAATGGAGTTAAAGTACATTGGGCTTCAGATGCAAAAGAACATAATGAGATAGTTCATAAAATTATCAAAAAGCACAATATTCAGAAGATTGTGAAAAGCAAAAGCATGCTGACGGAAGAATGTCATTTAAATGAATATTTGCACGAGCATGGTATAGAAGTAGTCGATACAGATCTTGGAGAGCGTATTGTTCAGTTTAGAAAAGAGCCTCCAAGTCATATTGTTTTGCCTGCAATACATTTGAAAAAAGAAGATGTAAGTGCCACTTTTCATGAGCATTTACAAACAGAAAAAGGAAATAATGATCCTCAATATTTAACTGAAGCTGCTAGACAGCACTTGCGTAATAAGTTCGTAGAATCAGATTTAGCGATTACGGGAGTTAATTTTGCTATTGCAGAAACGGGTGGTTTTGTAGTTTGTACCAATGAAGGAAACGCTGACATGGGTGCGCATACCGCCGCAGTGCATATTGCCTGTATGGGATTCGAAAAATTGATTCCGAAAGCTGAACATTTATCTGTATTTTTGAGATTATTGGCACGAAGTGCTACAGGTCAGCCTATTACAACTTATTCGAGTCATTTTCATAAACCAAGACCTAATCAGGAAATGCATATTGTTATCGTAGATAATGGTCGAAGCAAGCAATTAGGGAGAGAAGATTTTAGAAATTCATTAAAATGCATTCGTTGTGCAGCTTGTTTTAATACCTGTCCGGTTTATCGCAGAAGCGGTGGTCACAGTTATCATACGGCTGTTGCGGGGCCAATTGGTTCTATTCTAAATCCAAATTTAGATATGAAAGCCAATGCCGATTTGCCTTTTGCATCGACTTTATGTGGCAGCTGCAGTAATGTTTGTCCCGTGAAAATCAATATTCATGAGCAATTATGGAAATGGAGACAAGTAATTGTTTCTGAAGGTTATGTCGCAGCGAGCAAAAAAATAAGCATGAAAGGAATGAATTTCGTGTTCTCGAATCCTAAAATCTATCGTTTGATGGGGAAGATAGGGCGTAAGAGCATGCAGTTATTCCCTTTTATAGTAAATAACAAACTGAATATTTGGTTTAAACAAAGAGAAATGCCAGTTCCTCCAAAGGAATCCTTTAGAGATTGGTATTTAAAAAATAAGAAAAGCCAAAATTAAAATATCAGATATTAGAAAGAATGAGTGCAAGAGATAACATATTGAAAACCATAGCAATGAATCAGCCTGAATTTCTGGAGATTCCTGTTATTGATACTAGTGTTGTAATTCAATATGATGACGTATACACACAGTTTAAAACGGTTTTGCAAGGCATTGGCGGTAAAACAGAATTAATCTCAGATATTGCGGTGATACAAGAGCAATTAGCTGCAGATAAAAAGAATTTAAGTTTTGTCGTAAATACAATTCCCGCGCTTGGTGATGTAGATGAGCAAGTGGCTTTTTTAGCTGCAGCTGAATTAGAAAGAGTAGTAAAAGCATATGTAAAAGGAACATTAGGAGTTGCAGAGAATGGTGCTGTTTGGGTTTACGAAAGTCAAATGATCAACAGATTGGTTCCGTTTATTTGCCAGCATTTGGTTTTAGTAATTGAGAAAGAAAATCTTGTAGATACTTTACATCAGGCATATCAGAAATTAGATGTATCAAAAGAAGGATTTGGCGCCTTTATAGCCGGACCTTCTAAAACTGCCGATATAGAGCAATCGTTAGTTATAGGGGCGCACGGAGCAAGAAGCGCTGTGATTTATGTTTTGGAATAATAGACAAGAATAATTATTTGAATAGATAAGACGAAGTATAATATATTAAATAAGAATAAAATGAAACTAATACGATTTGGAGAAGCCGGTAAAGAAAAACCAGGTATTTTAATAGATGATAAAAGATTCGATGTGTCTTCAATAGTAACAGATTATAACGAAGCATTCTTTGAAGAAAACGGATTAGAGAAATTAAAAAAAGCATTAGAAAGCAATCCAACATTGCCGGAAGTTGACGCAAGTGTACGTTTGGGTTCTCCGGTGGCAAGACCTTCAAAAATAATTTGTATTGGATTAAATTATGTAGATCACTGTTTAGAAACCAATGCACCAATTCCGACAGAGCCAATTATCTTTTTTAAATCAACAACATCACTTTGCGGACCAAATGATAATTTGATTATCCCAAAAAACAGTGAAAAAACAGATTGGGAAATCGAGTTGGCTTTTGTAGTAGGAAAAAAAGCAAGTTATGTAGAAGAAGCTGAAGCTTTAGACTATGTTGCTGGTTATGCTTTGCTAAATGATTACAGCGAAAGAGCTTTTCAGATCGAGCGTGGAGGACAATGGGCAAAAGGAAAAGGAAGCGACACATTTGCTCCACTTGGACCCTTTTTGGCAACGCAGGACGAAATAGCCGATGTGAATAATATACCAATGTGGTTAACTGTAAATGGAAAAACATTCCAAAACAGTAACACTTCAAATTTAGTATTTAAAATTCCGTTTTTAGTACATTATTTGAGTCAGTTTATGACTTTGCTTCCTGGCGATATCATTAGTACAGGAACTCCTCCGGGTGTAGGTTTAGGTATTAAGCCAGATCCAATTTACATTAAACCTGGAGATGTTATTGAATTAGGAATGGATGGTTTAGGCAGCAGTAAACAAGTTGCTGTAGCGTATACAAAATAAATCAGCGTAACCCAATTAGGGGAGTAAGTTGATCAACATATAGAAATATAGCTTTGTGCATTTAGAAAATAAATGTACAAAGCTAATTTTTCGAAAAGAAATAGTTTTTAAGCTTAAAAATCTATATTTCTGTCTATTAGAAAAAAATATTAGTATTTTAGCTTAAAGTGTTATCGTACACACCTTCGATTTTAGAGTTTTTAACAATAATTAATTAAAATAATAAATATGGTTAAGTCATTTCTCTTTTCGCTTCTGCTATGCTGCACACTATCGTTTGCGCAGGAAGTAAATATTATCCCTCAACCGGTAAAAGTGGTTAAAAACACCGGAAATTTTGTGATTAATTCACAAACCAGTTTGGTTGTTGCAAATGCAGAAGATAATGCTACTGCAGCTTTTTTAAATAAATATTTATCTGATTATTATGGTTTTACTTTGCCAATATCTAAAAAAGCTGGTAAAAGTTCTATTAAGCTAATAAGCAAGAAAAATATCAATGGCTTAAAAGGTGAAGGTTATACTTTAAAATCAGATAAAAATGGTGTCGAGATAACAGGAAATTCCGCTATTGGTACTTTCTACGGAATGCAGACACTTATACAATTATTACCAGTAGAAAAAAGCAACAGCCTTGCAATTGCTGCTGTAGAAGTAAGCGATGAGCCTCGTTTTGCTTACAGAGGAGCGATGTTGGATGTTGGACGTCATTTCTTTCCGGTTTCATTTGTTAAAAAATATATCGATTATTTGGCTTTACATAAACTGAATTATTTCCATTGGCATTTGACAGAAGACCAAGGCTGGAGAATTGAAATCAAAAAATACCCAAAACTTACAGAAATTGGTTCAAAAAGAAACGGAAGTATTATTGGAAGATATCCTGGTAAAGGAAGTGACAATACTGTAGAACAAGGTTTTTATACACAAGAAGAAGTAAAAGAAATTGTAAAATATGCTTCAGATCGTTTTATAACTGTTATTCCTGAAATAGAAATGCCGGGACACAGTGGCGCTGCAATTGCGGCTTATCCTGAATTAAGTTGTTTTCCAAATGAGAAAACAAATCTTCCTGATAACATGATTTCAGATAAGAGTAAACAGGAAATGGCAAACGGAAGAAACAAAGTTGTTCAGGAAACTTGGGGCGTTCACGCAGATATATTTGTTCCGACAGAAAACACTTTTAAATTTTTAGAAGATGTTTTGGATGAAGTAGTGGCGTTGTTTCCGGCAAAATATATTCATATTGGAGGTGATGAAGCGCCTAAAGATGCCTGGAAAAAAAGTGAATTTTGCCAGCAGATGATCAAAGAAAAAGGATTGAAGGACGAACACGGTCTTCAGAGTTATTTTATTCAGCGCATCGAAAAATATCTTAACGGAAAAGGAAGAACTATAATAGGTTGGGATGAAATTTTAGAAGGAGGTTTGGCACCAAATGCTATCGTAATGAGCTGGCAGGGTGAAGCAGGTGGAATCGCTGCAGCAAAAGAAAATCATCAAGTGATTATGACACCGGGAAGCCATGTTTATTTGGATCATTCTCAAACTAAAAATGAAAAAGAAGTTACCATTGGCGGATTTTTACCATTAGAAAAAGTGTACAGTTACGAACCAATTCCTAAAGAATTGAACGAACAGCAGGCAAAATACGTTTTGGGTGCTCAGGGTAATGTTTGGACAGAATATATGGCGAATCCTGCCAAAGTTGAATACATGATTTTCCCACGTTTGAGTGCTTTAAGTGAAGTGTTATGGTCTCCAAAAGAAAGCAAAGACTGGTCTCAATTTCAAACAAAAATTGAAACTATGAAAAAGCGTTACACGATTTGGGGTGCAAATTATTTCAAGGAGCAATAAAAATAAGCGACTATAATAAGGCAGCTCAGTTTGAGCTGTCTTTTTTTATATCCTCAATTTAAACGGCGTTCGAAATACGATTCTTATCAACTAATTTTTAGCAAAAAATGAAAACCACAAAAAGATTTTTATTAGTACTACTTCTTTTTTCTGCTTTGTTGCAGGCACAGGAAGGTACGCATATTATACCGCAACCTGTTAGTTTACAAATGAAAAATGGCAGTTTTACGCTTGATAACACAACAGGAATAAAAGTTCAAAACGGAGATAAAGAAACGGAGAAAGTAATCCATTTTTTTTCAGAATACGTAAACCGCGTCACCGGATTTAAATTGGAAAATGGGAAAAACAAAGGAAAAAGTATCGTTTTCAGTATTGGGAAAATTGCCGAAATTGGAGAGGAAGGATATTTGATATCAGTCAATCCACAAGAGATTTTTGTTAAAGCAAATACGTCAAAAGGATTGTTTTATGGAGTACAATCTTTATTGCAAACTATGCCTTTTTCCAGAACAAATAATTTGGTGCAGATTCCTGCCATGGAAATAAAAGATTATCCACGTTTTCAGTGGAGAGGAATGATGCTTGATGTCAGCCGTCATTTTTTCTCTCCTGAACTGGTTAAAGAATTTATCGATTTGTTGGCGGCTTATAAAATGAATGTTTTTCATTGGCATTTAGTTGATGGAGCAGGATGGCGTCTTGAAATAAAAAAATACCCTAAACTTACTGAGCAAGCCGCTTGGCGTGTTGATGACTGGGGAAAATCATGGAATTGGTCTGAGGTAGAATTTAATGCCGACAGAAGCAAAGCAACTTACGGAGGATATTATACACAAGAACAGGTAAAAGATATTGTGGCTTACGCCAAAGTAAGAAACATAACTGTAGTGCCTGAAATCGAAATGCCGGGACATTCTGAAGCTGCTATGGCTGCTTATCCGGAACTTTCCTGTAATTCTAAAAATAATTTCAGTCAGTCAGGAAATTTCCTTGCAAGTAAAGTCGAGAGTGATTATTGCCCGGGAAATGACAAGGCTTTTGCTTTTTTAGAAGATGTACTTACGGAGGTAATGGCGCTTTTTCCTTCAAAATATATTCATATTGGCGGAGATGAGGTCGACAAAACAAGTTGGATTCATTGCCCAAAATGTCAGGCAAGAATGAAAGCAGAAAACCTGAAAGATGAAAAAGAACTGCAAAGTTATTTTATTCGCAGAATGGAAAAGTTTTTGGTTGCACATAACCGAAAAATGATTGGTTGGGATGAAATTCTGGAAGGCGGATTAGCTCCAGAAGCAACCGTAATGAGCTGGCGTGGTGAAGCGGGCGGAATTGAAGCTGCCAAAATGGGACATGACGTAGTGATGACGCCTGGAAATCCTTGCTATTTTGACCATTATCAAGGAGATCCTGAAACAGAACCAATAGCTATTGGCGGATTTAACACTTTGAAAAAAGTATACAATTATGAACCAATTCCGGTGGAATTAACTGCGGAAGAAGGCAAACGAGTTTTAGGATCGCAAGCTAATTTGTGGACAGAATATATCACGACAGCAGAACATGTAGAGTATATGATTCTTCCTCGTATGCCAGCGTTGGCAGAAGTTTTATGGTCGACAAAAGAACAACGCAACTGGAAGAGTTTTACAGAAAGACTTCAGCCGCATTTAGTTGGTTTTGAGCAAAGAGCAATTCGTTATTCCAAAGGGAATTTCAAAGTTGAGATTCAGCCTGTTGTGGAGAATAATAAGCTTTATATAAAACTGGACACAGATAATCCGGAAGCTGCAATTTATTACACAACAGACGGAAGCATTCCAACTATTCAAAGTACAAAATACGAAAAGCCATTTGTGGTAAACACTTCAATGACTGTCAAAGCAATTATGGTGTTGAACAATAAAGTTTTGAGTGCAAAACCAGCTGAACAGTCTTTTACGTTCAACAAGGCGACAGGAAAAGTAATATCCTATGCAAATCCATCGAGTACGCATTATCGTGCAAATGGAGCAAACACGCTTATTGACGGATTTAGAGGTACAAAAGATATCGGAAAACAATGGCACGGATTCAATGAAAATGATTTAGTAGCAACGATTGATTTGGGTTCAAATACAACAATTAGCAGTATTACATTGGGTTGTATTCAGAATTATAGTCAATGGATATTTTTGCCACAATGGGTAAAATTTGAAGTATCACAAGATGGAATTACTTTCAAAGAAGTACAAACTGTAAAAAACTCAATTTCTGCTTCAGAAAAAGAAATTCAGATAAAAGATTTCACAGCAAAGTTCGCAGAACAAAAAGCAAAATTCGTTCGAGTTACAGCCAAAAATTTAGTGAAATGTCCAGCCGGTCATCCCGGAGAAGGGCAATCGGCATGGTTGTTTGTTGATGAAATCATGGTTGAATAAAGTGTTTTATTCATTTTTATATTATAAATATTGTTCTTAATTTTTCATTAAATTATAGACTGACAGCTTTTCTATTCTTAAAAAAAATATTCTGGTAATTAATTTTTAAAATAAAATATGGCAAAACAAATTGTATTAAAATGTTTATTATTCTTTCTAGGTATTTTTCCTAGCATGGCTCAAGAGGCTTTAGTTCAGCAAAAGAATGGATCTTTAAAGTTGGAAAAAGTGAATGGTGTAAAACCACGAAATATTATTTTTATACTCGCAGATGATCATAGATATGATGCAATGAGTTTTTTAAAGGGTGGTAAGGCACAAGCATTCATTAGTACGCCCAATATGGATATGATGGCTGCTCAAGGTGCCTATATGCAAAATGCTTTTGTAACCACTTCTTTATGTTCGCCATCAAGAGCATCAATACTTACCGGCCTTTATGCTCACAAACATAAGGTGGTTGATAATAACAATCCAGTATCTGATAATCTTATTTTTTACCCCCAATATCTACAGAATATAGGTTATCAAACGGCAATGATAGGAAAGTGGCATATGGGAGGCGAGTATGATAATCCGCAGCGTGGATTTAATTATTGGGTTTCTTTTAAAGGTCAGGGAACCTATTTACCTAATCCAAATGGTTTAAATGTTAATGGTAAAAAGGTCCCGCAGAAAGGATATATCACAGAGGAATTAACAGCGTATGCTGTCGATTTTCTTAAGACTCGTAAAAAAGACAAACCTTTTATGCTTTATCTCTCGCACAAAGGGGTACATGACAATTTTACACCAGCAGAAAAAGATAAAGGAAAGTCCAAGGATTTCGCTTTTGTTCCTCCGCCAAATATGGAAGCAAATTTGCATAAAAATGCACCAATGTGGCTGAGGAATCAGCGTAACTCCTGGCATGGGATAGAATTTCCGTATCACAGCAATCTAGACATTGGAGAATACTATAAACGTTATGCCGAAACTTTGCGTGGAGTTGACGAATCAATAGGTGCGGTTATGGCCTATTTAAAAGAAGAGGGATTGTTAGAATCTACCTTAATCATTTATATGGGTGATAATGGTTTTCAATTTGGAGAACATGGACTTATTGATAAACGTGTTGCTTATGAGGCTAGTATGCGCGTACCAATGCTTGCTTTTTGTCCGGAGATCATAAAGCCTGGAACAGTAATAACAGACGTTGTTGCTAACATTGATATTGCTCCAACTTTGTTGGAGGCGGCAGGTGTAAAGTCTCCATCTTATATGGATGGAATGAGTTTTTATAGCCAACTCAAAGGCCATAAAGCTGAAAATTGGCGCACAGGATTACTTTATGAATATTATTGGGAACGTAATTTTCCACAAACTCCTACCATGCATGCATTGAGAGGTGATCGCTATAAATATATTCATTATAACGGAATATGGGATACCGACGAATTATATGACCTTCAGCAGGATCCATATGAATTGGATAATCTTATTGATGATGTTAAAAAACAAGATGTAGTAAAGCAAATGAATGCACAGCTATTTGATATATTAAAGGAAACAGGAGGTATGTATATTCCGTTATTTAAAGATAACGGCACACCTTTGAATCAGCGATATGAGTTTGGTTCTGGTAGCGCAGAATTTCCGTCAAACTTAAAAAAGACAATGAAGTAAAATAAATATCAGAAAGTTCTGGAACATTTGTTTTAAGTCGATTTTTGATGGAATGTTTTATTGCTTAAATTGTTCAATACAGGAAAAAAGTCTCAACATAAATTGTTGGGGCTTTTTATTTTTTGGATAAATTTTAAAAGTGATAATTTGTTGTTTTTTGTCAATTTATTTTAGGCGAGACAGGGGAACAGAATTTTTTTATTAACTTTTAGTTTTTTGAAATTCTTCCCACAATTCATTTGTCTTTTCTTGATTTGGAATTCCTCCACTTCCTCCATTTCTTTCGCATACAGAATCAATATAATCTAAGAAATCATGATCTAATGACGGTAATCTAAAATCTGTTTTCTTTTTAATTGCAGTTATATCGTCTATTGTAATTGTTCGTATATCAGATTTATTAACGAAGTGGCCTCTTAAATATAAGGCTTTAATGGGAGCATATGGATCTGGTAATTTGTCAAAATTTTCAAATGTTAAATGGTTTTTAAATAAATCCCAACAGAATAGCGCATGAATTAAACCTGCGTCAAGCCCTCTAGCACTAGACAAATTAAATGTATCTCCTTTTTGCGGATCGTTTCTTCTAAAATCATTTAAAGAAATTACATTTTTCAATAAATCTGGCGCTATTAATTCAACAATATTCAAAAAATGATGTTGCATGCTGATTTTATTTACCCAATTTTCAGTAAAACCAAATGTAACATTCCATTCTTCCATTTTTGATAAAAAATCTTTAAACAATAATATTCCAGAAGTATCGGTTTGTATTTTTCTTCTTTTTATTTGACTTTTAAACTCATTGAGTTTTTCTTGAAAATTTTCCATTTTTTATTCTAATTTATAAAAATTTATAAGTTGATTTAAAATTTCATCCAGATTATCTAAATTTTGACTAGGTAAAGGCGGTATACGTACTTGTAATCTTCCTAAAGTAGCATAGGGTGCAAATTCATAATTAATTTGGTTAACACTTAGATGATGAGCTCCTACATCATAACTAAGCATATTTTCCGGATCAATAAGACTCTTATAGGGCATATGTCTCTCCATAAGACCCCCGATCGCGCAGATTTACTCCCCCGCTGGCGCGAGCGTCTCGCTCGTGCACGTACAGTTGTCTCGTCCTGAAAAAAGTTTACATATTTATACTTAATCCTAAAATATATTTACATTTTAAATTTAGTCCAAAATCGATTTACAATAGTAGAATTTTTGCATAATAATTTTTCAATAGGTTCTCTTTTTTTGTTTTTTTAGATAAATTTTAAAATAGTTTATTTTGTTATCTATTTGCAATACAGTCAATTGGATCTTGTTTTTTTTATAACTTTGAAAGAGATAAATGTTTTTTATTCCTCTCAAAAATAAAACACTATTTCTTCATTTAAGAAGTTTTTGCACTGATTTATTAAATACAAATAATCTTGACTATGAAACATTATTATTTACTATTTACCTTTTTTCTGTTCTTGGCTTGCAATAAAAATAAGAATATTGAAACGAAACCTGCAAAAGCCACCTCTACACAAGGCTGTTACACTCCCAAAACGACAGATAAAGACTGGTATTCATTAAACAAAAAGGCGCCAAAGCTTGAAGGTCTTGAAGGAATCGATTTTAAAATTTCTACTAACAATCAGGAAGTACAGCGTTATTTTAATCAGGGAATGATGCTGGCTTATGGTTTTAATCATGCGGAGGCTGCAAGATCATTTTATGAAGCTTCCCGTTTGGATGCCAATTGCGCTATGGCACATTGGGGATTTGCTTACGTTTTAGGGCCAAATTATAATGCCGGAATGGAAGAAGATAATTTTCAGCGGGCTTATGATGCCATTCAAAAAGCTAAAAAACTTTCGGCAAATTGTTCTCCAAAAGAAATTGCACTTATAGAAGCATTGGCAACACGATATGCTCAAAAACCGCCTTCCGACCGAAAACCGTTGGATATTGCATACGCTGCTGCGATGAAAAAAGTGTATACAAAATTCCCATCCGATCCTGATATTGGAGCGCTTTATGCCGAATCACTTATGAATCTTCATCCCTGGGATTTGTATGAAAAAAAGACCGGAGCTGCAAAAGAGTGGACTCCGGAAATAGTAAAAGTTTTAGAAGGACTGATGGCTAAAAATCCGAAACATCCTGGCGCTCATCATTTTTATATACATGCACAAGAAGCTTCTGCCACTCCTGAAAAAGCGTTAAGCAGCGCAAAATTACTAGAAACTTTGGTTCCAGGTTCTGGACATCTGCTACATATGCCGTCGCATATTTACATTCGTACGGGCGATTATCATCAAGGTTCACTTTCAAATATTGAAGCCGTAAAAGTAGATAGTCTTTATACTACGGTATGTCATGCGCAAGGTGCATATCCGCTGGCTTATTATCCGCACAATTATCATTTTTTAGCTGCAACTGCAGCTTTAGAAGGAAATTCTAAACTGGCCTGGAGTACAGCAAAAAAACTTCAGGAGCATACTTCTGCCGAAATTATGCGTCAGCCCGGATGGGGAACTCTGCAGCATTATTATACCATTCCGTATTATATAGCTGTAAAATTTTCTATGTGGGATACCATTTTAGCGCTTCCTAAACCGGAAAAAGATCTTGTTTATCCGCAATTGATTTGGCATTATGCAAGAGGAATGGCGTACCTCGGAAAACATAATCTGAAAGAGGCAGAAAAGGAACTTTCGTCTCTAAATCAACTTTCAAAAAATAATGCACTGAAAGACATAACGGTTTGGAATATTAATACGACTTCAGATCTTGCTCAGATTGCTTCAAAAGTACTTGCTGCGGGAATTGCTACACAACAAAATGATTTAAATAAAGCAATTTCATTATTTAAGGAAGCAGTAACAATCGAAGATAGCCTTAATTATAATGAACCGCCGGATTGGTTTTTTTCGGTACGACATTATTTAGGAGTAGTATTACTCAAAGCAGGAAAATATAGTGATGCAGAAAAAATCTATCGCGAAGATTTGAAAGTCTGGCCAAAAAATGGCTACGCGCTTATCGGACTTTATAATTCGTTATTAAAACAGAAGAAAGAAACAGAAGCTTTGAAAACTAAAACAGCTTTTGACAATGCATGGCCATATGCCGATTTTAAAATTACATCTTCGTCTTCTATTACTGAGTAAAGATTTTTTATTATTCATCTTTAAAGCGTTTCGTCTCCAAAACATTTTGCTCCTAATTATAGGTTCTGTTATTTGGAGACGAAGCTTTTTTATTTTCCGAACAATAAAAAAAAATTATTTCGAAAGTTTTAGATCATAACGCTCTTCATAAAATGTTTTCCCCCATTCCTCAACTTTTTCAGATTGAGTAAGTTTAAATCCAATCATTTTATACATTTGAAGCGCTTTGTCTTGCATGCTGGTGGTAAGAAGAAACACGTTTTTAAAGTTTTTCTCTTTGCAGAAATCTACTGCATCGGTCAATAATCTTTTGCCAATTCCCAAACCTCTAAACGCAGGATCAAGAAGAAACCATCGCAGCTGAGCTTCTCCGTCAGGCTGATGCACAATCGCAACACATCCCACAATTTTATTATTATGCTCGGCCATCCAAATGCGATCCTTTTCTGGGGAATATTTTTCTAAGAAATCGTAAAATGTCTTGATGACATATTTTTCAAAATCACTCGAAAAATGGTATTCTTTGCCATAAATTGCTCCATGCAAATAAATAATATAGCCTACATCTCCGGGAGTTATCTCATGACGATACGTTATATCTTCACGCGCTATTTTATTTTCTGTCAATAGATTCCGTACAGTATTCATTGAATCGACTAAGATTTCTTTTTCGGAAGTGTTTAATTTTTCAATTTTACCTTCAATCTTGTTTTCAGACTTAGTATTTAAAATACTTAATAATTCATTTCCGGTATCTGAAAGTTTAATATTGAAGGCGCGTTTGTCTTCCGCAGAAGCGACTTTCACAATTAAATTTTCTTTTAAAAAACGCTTTAGAATTCGGCTTAAATAACCTTTGTCCAAATTTAAAATTTCAGTGATTTTCTGGGCCGTTATTATTTTGCTTTCGCTGATTTCATAAAGAATCCGAATTTCTGTTAAAGAATATTCGCTGTCTAAATAATGCTGACTTAATATATCTAAGTGCGCGGTATAGAATCTGTTGAAACTTCTGATTTTTGAAGTTGTCGTGCTCATGATCTTAAAATTGTATTGTGAATTACAAATATATAAAATTAGTTGCTTTTGTCAACTAATTTTGATTTTTATTTCATTTTGAAAAGAATTTTGAAATATTTGAAGTTTATCTAAAGACATAATCATTAATTTTTTGTTAAGCACTTTTGCGATCAAATTCTCCTATTTATAAGAGAAAGATTGTTATTCAAGACATAACTTTTTGTTTATTAATTAAAATATCCAAAAGCTTATTTTACAGTTGCTCTTTTCCTTCAAATGTTAATAATATGTTTCGTTTTAAGGAGGCTTTATTAATATAACCGTAACCTGTTCGACCTACCCCCAGGTTTAATTTTACAGACATATAATAAGAACTCAATACTTTGTATATGTCATTTTTTGAACAACACGAACATTATCAGCACGAAATCAGGAAAGATGTTTCAGCCGAAACTTTTCATTTGATTAATCCTTCGAAAATAATGTATCATGTATAAAAAGTTAACCGACGAAGAACTTGTCGAACTATTAAAATCAGGCAAGGATAAAGCTTTTGATGAACTTTATTTTAGATATCGCGACGTACTTGTTCGATTTGTTTATCTGAGAATGAAATCAATCGCAATTGCTGAAGAAATTGTTCAGGAAGTTTTTACCTCTATCTGGGAACGACGCAAGACGATTACTATTCAGAAAAGTTTTGCGGCTTATATCTACACCTCGGTGCGCTATATGACTTTAGATTATATAAAATCGCATGCCGTTACCGATCAGTATATTCAGGAAGTTTTAGATAAAAATGAGGTTTTATATAATAGTCATAACGCCACAGAAGATGCTATTTTTTATGATGAATTACAAAAAGCAGTTGATGAGGCTGCAATGTTGCTTCCTAAGAAATCAAAAGAGGTTTTTATTCTAAGCCGCGTTAAAAATTACACCAATAAAGAAATCGCCGAAGAACTGAATGTTTCCATTGAAACGGTAAAATATCATATTACCTATTCGCTGAAATTTATGCGCACTTATTTGGGCGAATTCAATTGAATGTAAAATCCAAATTAAGAATTCGGTTTTTTTCTTAACAGAAGCGTAACCTTTCGCACCTACCTGAAAATGCAATTCCCAAGACATACTATTAAAGACATAAAGAAATTATAATGCCTGAAAATTCAAATAACGAAATCAAAAATTTTTTAGACGGAAAGTATTCTCCGAAAGGACAAGAAATGTGGAATAAATGGTACGATCGTACCGATGATTTTTTTGACAATATGGAAGTGATTCAATCCGATCGCTCTAAACTAAAAAAAGAATTGCAACATATAAAGAACACAAATAAAGTAATTGCTCTTCAATATAAAAATTGGGCAATTGCAGCATCATTGGTTTTCCTATTAGGATTGTCTCTGTTTTTTTACCAGACATCAACAAATATTGAAAGCAAGCAAATTACAGTAAAACTGGGAGAACATGCTCAAATAAAATTAAGCGACGGAACGCAGATTTGGCTAAATGCCGGAAGTGTTCTTAAATATCCAAAAGAATTTAAAGGAGACACCAGAGAAGTGTATTTAAGTGGTGAAGCTTTTTTTGATGTAACCAAAGACAAAAAACATCCTTTTATTATTCACACCAATAAAATGGACACAAAAGTGCTTGGAACAAGTTTTAATGTTCAGGCTTATCCGGATCAAATTACACAAGAAGTTTCGGTTTTAACCGGAAGGGTCAATGTAAAATCGACAGTGACCGAAGAGAATGTATATGTAACGCCGGGACAAAAAGCAGTTTTTAAATCACGCGATAATAAACTTCATGCTTTTAAGGATATTCCGTTAAGCACAATTTCGCTTTGGCGAAAAAATATTATGGTTTTTGAAGAGACGCCACTTCCGGAAGTGGTGGCCACTATAAACCGCAATTATAATGTGGCGATCGAAATCAAAAATAAAAATCTAAATGCCTTAAAAATAAGCGCCTATTTTAAAGAATTGCCTGCTGATCAGGTAATTGGTTTGGTGTGCAATATCATCAATGCTAATTATAAAATAGATTCGGGAGTATATAAAATAGAGTAATTCTTTGGCATTAAAAATAAAACTACGTAGCAAACTAATAAACAAAAACAATTAAACTAAATCTTAAAAATTATGAATGAAAAACAAATGCGGTATGCCGTAAAGTGTCAGAGCATAAAGGCAATTGGGATGAAATTATTCCTCTTTATGACTTTGTTTTTTACGACGCTGACAGTAAACGCCGGGAATGTTGACATTAACAAAAGAGTGACCTTAAAAGTTGAAAATGAAAGCATAAGAAATATATTTCAGAAAATTGAAAATCAGGTTGATGTGCATTTTATGTATGAAAGCAGCCAGATCAATACGAATCAGAAATTAAGTTTAAAACTGAATAATGTAACGCTAGAACAAGCGTTGGATAAAATTTGTGGTGCTGCACTTCGATATGAAATTGTGAGCAACAATATCGTAATCAAGAAAAATCAAAAAGTAGCCGATCAAAACAAAATTATTATTTCCGGAACTGTTTTCGGAGGAGATGATAATATGCCATTGCCAGGAGTTGGAATTAAAGATAAAACTTCTGAAGCAAGTGCAACAACCGATTTTGATGGAACATTTAAAATGGAAATCAATGCGCCGGAAGCGACACTTATTTTCTCTTATGTAGGTTATGTTACACAAGAAGTAAAAGTGACAAGTTCACAAACGATTTCTGTAAAATTGGCTGCCGATGTAAAACAGCTTCAGGAAGTTATCGTAATGGGATACGGAAGTGTAAAAAAGAATGAAGTTTTAGGAGCTGTAGGTTCTGTTTCTATGAAAGAGACTTCTAGTAGAACTTATAATAATGCGGGCGAATTATTGCAGGGAACTGTTGCCGGTGTTACGGTTATCAACGACGGAGGTGATCCAACAGCGTCACCAACAATCAATATTCGTGGTATTGGATCTTTGAATGCTGAAACGCCTTTAATCGTTTTAGACGGAATTATTTACAGCGGATCTTTAAATACTTTAAATCCAAATGATATTGCTTCGATCAGTGTCTTGAAAGATGCGGCTTCGGCGGCGATTTATGGTGCGAGAGCTTCTGGTGGGGTAATTTTAATTACGTCTAAAAAAGGAATTTCAGATCGTATTAATGTAAATGTAAACTATCAGGGAGGTTTTCAGAATGTAGCCAAAAAATTAGGTGTTTTAAATGCTGCAGAATATGCTGATGCTATGAACACGGCCAGAGATAACGCAGGTTTACCAAGAATTCCTGCTTTTGATACGGCATACGAACCAACGGCAAGAACGACAAAAACAAACTGGATGGATGAAATTTTCCGTACAGGAGAAATTCAGGATTTGTCTCTTTCTATTAATGGAAAAACAGAAAAATCGAATTTCTTTCTTTCAGGAAGTTATAGAAAAAATGAAGGTATTTTGTTAAATACATATGGAGAACGTTATACCGTACGAGCTAATTCTTCTTTTAAACTGGCGCCAAACTTTACAATTGGAGAAAACATTTCGTACTCTTTAACGGATGGTCAGACGGCAAATACATCAAGTTCTTATACAGGAGCAATTCAGGCAGCAATTTTATATCCACCAAACGCGACAATTTATAGAGAAGATGGTTCAGGTCAATTTGGTGGAGTTCCTGAAAAATATATTGGTTCTTATGGAGACGTTATCAATCCGGTGGCGTATTTGAAAAGATTAGACAACAAGAATCCTATTTCTACTATTTTGATCAATCCTTACGCAGAATGGGAAATTGTTGAAGGGTTAAAAGTAAAATCAAATTGGGGTTACACCAGAATTCAGGATAACGCAACAGATTTTACGGTAAAAGTTACCGAGCCAGGAAAAATATTTGATTTCAACAGATTGACACTGAAAAATATAACAGTTACCGATTTATTGAGCGAGCAGACTATTTCTTATGAAAAATCATTCGGAAAACATAATCTGAAAGCTTTAGCAGGATATACGTATCAGGAAACGAAAAGAGATTTTTATACCGTTGAAGGAACAGGTTTTGACAATGAAGATCCGTCACAACGTTATTTGCTGAATGCAAAATTAATTCAGCAGACAGCTGCAGGACAATCAGATGAAATTATTTCGTCTTATGTAGGAAGAATTAATTACGATTTCAATCAGAAATATTTGCTTTCTGGAATTGTTCGTCGCGACGGAACTTCAAAATTATTAGAAGATAACCGTTGGAAAGTATATCCGTCAGTTTCTGCGGGTTGGTTAATTTCTGAAGAAGGTTTTATGAAAGGAATTGAACCAATCATCAGCACTTTGAAACTTCGCGCAAGCTGGGGACAAATTGGAAACTTAGGAAATCTTGGACCTTATCAGTTTAGTGTGCCTTTAACGCAGACTCAGGCTTTAATTGGAGCTACTCCGTCGATTAATTTTGGTTACGCAGAAAGCGAATTATCAAATCCAAATTTGAAATGGGAAAGTTCAGAGCAAACTAATATTGGTTTAGATTTTACAATGTTGAATAACAGTTTGGTAGGATCTGTTGATGCTTATGTGAAAAAGAACAAAGACATGTTGGTTCGTGACCAATTGCCAGGAGTTTCGGGAACACCACAAGGAAGAATCGTAAACTCTGGAGATGTTGAAAATAAAGGTATCGAGGTTAGTTTGACGTATCAAAAAACACGTGGAGATTTTAAATTTGATGTTACGGCAAACGCTGGATTCTTAAGCAATAAAATTGTTTCGATTAAAGATGATTTAAGTTCTCTGGAGCCGCTAGGCTTAAGCCGAGTTCGTAGTTTGCCTTTAGCCAATATTTATCAGGTCGGAAGTCCGGTTGGTGCTTTCTACGGATATGCTACGGACGGACTATTTCAAAGTGATGCTGAAGCAAAAGCGTATGTAAATGCTAATGGTGTTGCGTATCAACCAAATGCTGTTGCAGGTGATATTAGATTTAAAGATGAAAACGGAGACGGTGTAATTAACAACAGCGACAGAGTAATATTAGGAAGTCCTTTCCCTAAAACGACTTATAGTTTGAATGCGAATTTCAAATATAAAGGTTTTGATATGAACATCTTTTTTACCGGAGCTGCAGGAAACAGTGTTTTCAATGCTGTAAAACACACCGGTTTAAATGCTTCTTTCCCTGGATACAATTTGTTAGCCGATTCGAAAGATGCGTGGTCGCCAACAAATACAGACACTAATATTCCGGTTCTTTCTTCAACAGATAACAACAACAACTTCGGACGTATTTCTGACTTGTATATCGAAGATGCTTCTTTCTTGAGATTGAAAAACGTTTCTATTGGATATTCTATTAAAGAAAGCTGGTTGAACGGAAAAGCAAAATTGAGATTCTTCATCTCTGGACAAAACTTGTTTACCATCACGAAATATTCCGGAATGGATCCTGAGGTTGGTCTTAGAAATTTCGGAATGGATTTAGGACGTTACCCACTTTCTCGTATTTATATGACAGGTGTTAACGCAACTTTTTAAAAAAATAAAAAACACAATTGAAATGAAAAAAATAAGTCTTTTAGTATTGAGTTTTGTGCTTTTAGTTGGCACTTCGGCTTGCGAAAGCGAACTTGATGTTATTCCGCAAGGTGCACCGTCAAGCGGAAATTTCTGGAAAACACCAGCAGATGCAAAAGCAGGAGTAAACGCAATTTATGCTTTGTATTCAGATGATAATATGTACGGTCGTGGTTTCTTCTGGCTGAATAATGCCAGCGATGATATCGGAACAAAACCAAGACAAAATGCAGAACGTATCAAAAATTTTATTGTAGACGGAGCAGAATCTGATACAAAGGATATTTGGAGAATTCACTACGAAATCATGAAACGTTGTAATGACGTGATTCGTAACATTCCGAATATTCCATTGGATGAAAAAACAAAAAACGGAATGTTGGGAGAAGCTTATTTTAACCATGCCGTTATGCATTTAGAATTGGCTTACCATTATGGAGACGATCGTGCGGGAATTCCAATTCAGGATAGAGAAAATTATACTAATGTATACGTTCCGCGTGCTAAAAATGTTGCTGAAAATTATGCCTACATCGCTGCCGATTTAATAAAAGCTGCTGATTTATTGCCATACTTTAATGAGCTTTCTCCAGATAATTATGGACGCGCTCACAAAACGGCTGCCTGGGCTTATTTGGTTCGTACGTATTTGTATGCTAAAGATTGGGATAACGCTATAAAATATGCCAATATGATTGTAGCAAGTGGAAAACACAAACTGCTTGATAATTTTGAAGATGTATTTAAAATCAGCAATAACTGGTCTACAGAATATATTTGGGCGGTAACTTCAAGTTCGCAAAACACTTCTTTAGGTTCAATTTTTCCTGGAGTTTGTTTAGAAGATAAAGGTTGGGGAGTGTACAATGGATGGGGAAATTTCTATCCGACAAAAGAATTATTTGATACTTACGCTCCAGACGATAAAAGACGTAGTGCTACAATTTTACAAAAAGGAGACAAGTTTGTTTATTTCGGACAAGAAGTAACTTTCAACGAAGGAAGTCATGTAGTAAGTTCAAGTAACAGAACAGGTTATCAGTTCAAAAAATATATGGAGCCATTCAGTTATCCGAAAACGACATCTGGAGCTGTTGATATTCGTTATGTAAATGCAAATGGAGACAAACCTTCAACTGCTTTGAATGTTCCTCTTTTGCGTTATGCCGATGTGATTTTGATGTTAGCGGAAGCGAAATTAATGAAAGGCCAAAACGCCGATACAGAAATCAATATGATTCGTCACCGTGCAGGCTTAAAAGATATTTCGGGCGCTACAATGGTAGATTTGAAAAGAGAAAGAAGATGCGAATTAGCAGGTGAGTGGACCGATCGCCATTTTGATTTGGTACGTTGGGGAGATGCAAAAGAAACTTATGCAAAACCATTACACCATTATGACGGAAGTGTGATTTATCCGGCTCGTAATTTCAATCCGTTGATTCACCATGTTTGGCCAATACCACCAGATGAAATCGCTGTGAGCAAAGGTGCTTTGTCTCAAAACGAGGGCTGGTAACAAAAAATTTCAATGTGTTGTTTTAGTTATTTTACGCTGCAGTATTGTTGAGGTACTGCAGCCGTAAAATTAATTACGCCACTTCATGTTTCAATATAGCAAAAAGTAACCTACGACTTTTTGCTATTTAATTTATTTCTGATGAAAAAAATAATCACCCTTTTTTGCCTTCAATTTTTTCTGTTCTCTCAGGCACAGGAATACACTTCTTCCAACATCCATTCGCATAACGATTACGAAAGTAAATTGCCTTTTTATGGCGCATATTCTAATGAAACCGGCGTTATCGAAGCCGATGTTTTTTTAGTAAATAATGAGTTGTTTGTTGCGCATACTTCTAAAGAAATTGCATCACACAATACACTTAAAAGTATGTATTTGGAACCACTTTCTTCTAAGTTAAAAACGTTAGGAAGAAAGGCTTATCCAAGTGGTAAACCTCTAATTTTAATGATCGACATTAAATCTGATGCCGATTCGACTTTAAAGACTCTTATAGAACAATTAAAAACGTTTCCTGATATTGTTTCGAATAAAAATATAAAAATTGTCATTTCCGGAAACAGACCAGCAATAACACTTTGGACGACATTTCCTGATTTTATTTATTTTGATGGAAGGTTGAATGAAAATTATACAGCAGATCAATTGGCACGTGTAGAAATGGTCAGCGAAGATTTGCATGAAATCACAGTTTGGAATGGGAAAGGTGTTTTGACACAGCCAGATTCAGAAAAAATTCAGGCTATTATTAAAAAAGTTCACGATCAGAATAAGAAAATAAGATTTTGGGCAACCCAAGATAATGTGAATACGTATATGACTTTGATGAATTTGAAAGTCGATTTTATAGGAACTGATAAAGTTGGTGAGGTAACAGAATTCATCAATAATATTAAAACAACATTTTATCAGAATACCGAATTTCATCAGGCTTATGTTCCTAAGAATTCTTTCAAAAACAAACGTCCCAAAAACGTTATTCTTTTAATAGGAGACGGAATGGGATTAGCACAAATCTATTCAGGTTACACGGCAAATAAAGGACAATTGAGTTTGTTTAATATTCCAACTCAGGGATTTTCTATAACAAAAGCTTCGGATAGTTATATTACCGATTCAGCTGCGGGAGCAACTGCAATGGCAACGGGACATAAAACCAACAATCGTTTTATAAGTGTTGATGAACAGGGAAAACCGCTTCAGACAATTGCAGAACAATTGGCGAAGAAAAATTATAAAACAGCGATTATTTCTGCAGGAAATATTACAGACGCAACGCCGGCAGCTTTTTATGCGCATCAGCCGGAGAGAAGTTTGAGCGAACCAATTGCAAATGATTTTCTTTCAAATCCTTCAGATATTCTAATTGGCGGAGGACAAAAAGAATTTATTTCCAGAAAAGATGGTAAGGATTTGTCTAAAGTTCTGAAAGAAAAAGGATATTCGTTCTCTGATAAATTTGCAAGTTTGGATACGATCAAAAACAACCGATTTGTGGTTTTAGAAGATGCAGCTGTAGTTTCTATAAAAAATGGAAGAGGAGATTTTCTAACAAAATCTTTAGCGAAAGCGACTGGCACTTTTTCAAAAACTAAAAACCCGTTTTTCATTATGGCAGAAGGCGCTCAAATCGATTACGGCGGACACCAAAATAATGTGGAATATGTAGTTCGTGAAATGCTTGATTTTGACAAATTGGTTGGTCAGGCGATGAAATTTGTAGATGAAAATCCTGAAACTTTATTAATAGTAACCGCTGACCACGAAACTGGCGGATTATCCTTAATAGACGGAAGTATAGAAAAAGGTTACGTTCACGGAAGTTTCAGCACAAACGATCATACAGCAATTCCGGTTCCGGTTTTTACCTACGGTCCGGGATCTGATAAGTTCAAGGGTGTTTATCAGAATACAGCGATCTATGATAAAATTATGGAATTGATTTCTAGCAAGTAATTTTTGATGTTTGATTTTTTTATTTAAAGAGCCGCAATTTTAGAATTGCGGCTTTTTTTATTTGGACACCTTTTAAGATAAAGGTTAAAAGAAAAAGCCTTTAAACGTTAATGTTTAAAGGCTTTTGATTTTTAAAGTTTTTTTGAAACTTCATCTGGCGGAGAAAGAGGGATTCGAACCCCCGGACCTGTTACAGTCAACAGTTTTCAAGACTGCCGCATTCGACCGCTCTGCCATTTCTCCAGTATGTCGCGATCATTTTCTGATTGCGAGTGCAAATATAAGTTGTTTTTTCGATTGTGAAAATTTTTTTCGAACTATTTGTAAAGAAAATTATATAATGTAAAAAAAGGAAACCCTTAAGAAAAGTTAAGGATTTCAAGTTCAGCTGAGAAAAAGGAATTTGAACAAAAACCGTCGCATCTCGCTTTTATGTTCCGTTCAAATATTTTTTCGTTGTTTTGCCATGATCATGTCATGGAAATTTTCACTGTTTTTATCAATACTGAAACTTTCAGATTGGTTTGAATTCGTTTAAATTTATGTTGTAATTTGTAATTAATTGAAATACAAAGGTGTAGTTTTTTTATGACGACCAATAATTAGTATTTTGCAACTTTTCAAGTGAGAGCAGGATTCTAATCTTGAGCTCGAAACCCAAGTGGTTTCTGCATTTGTCTATCAAGTATTCTTTTTTGTTATTTCTTAAGCCAAATAAAAGATTTATAAAACAAAAGTATTAAGGATATTGTTTTTGAAATTTTTGTAGGAAGACTTAAACTTATACATAAATTTTTTCTTAAGTTTATATATAATTGGTTAACATATTCATTAAAATAAGACTCTGAAGATGTAGTATTAATTCATTTGAAGTTGTAAAGTAAAATTCAATTGTGATAACTATTAAACACTCGTATGGTGCGGATCTGGATTGGATCGAAAGTTTTGCCAAAGATTTTGGTGGCAGCACGTATGGGAATTTTATATACACTGATAAAAATATTAGTACTGGCACTACGTATTTTCTCAATACAGGTGAAGAAGATGTAGTTCTACTGTATATTGATGTTACCTATAATGCTGATGTTCATATCATTCAATCGCATGAAAAACAAGATTTTATTGGCCTATACTTCAATTTGACCAAGGGCCAGATATTGAAAACAGCAACAGATCTTTCTTATGACATCGGGATGTTAGGATATGATGTGTCAATTATCGACAGTTTGCTTGAAACTCAATACTATATAAGCTCAGGTACAAAAATTTATGGCATTTGCATTTTCATCAAAAAAATGAAAATTGAAAATTTCGCTAGAACAAATGAAAATTTTTCTGCCAATATTGATAAAATTATGGATGCTAAAAAAAACACATTCATAAAGTTTGATCATATGTCGCCGGAAACTTTCAAAGTTTTAAGTGATTTACGTAAAATGAAAGTAGGAGGAGAATTATTTAATATCAATTTAATGGCAACCGGATATCATTTAGTTTCAAATTATATAGACCAAATACTTAATAATGATGCCATTAAAAAAGTAACAAAAAATGATCTTTTGAAAATAATAAACATTCAGAAAGACCTGATTAATAATCTTAAAGAGCCCTTTCCTTCTGTAAGAACAATTGCTGATAAAGCACACATGTCTGAAACCAAATTCAAAAAATTATTCAGGAAAGTAACAGGTATGACACCAAATAATTTCTACCTAACCCATAAACTTGAAAAAGCAAAGGAACTTCTTGAAAAGAAGACATATAGTATAAACGAAGTATGTGATCAACTCCAATTTTCAAGCTATACTTATTTTATTTTTCAGTTTAGAAAATATTTTGGTGTATCGCTGTAAAACTCAGTGATATTGACCACCTGATTACAATTTAAAGTGACCACCTTGTTTTGGTTTAAAGTGACCATCTAATTCCGGTGCAAAGTGAGC
>NZ_QRDQ01000012.1 GCF_003385895.1 Flavobacterium cutihirudinis | reverse complement strand
GCTCACCTCTTCCCATCCCGAACAGAGAAGTTAAGCCCGCCTGCGCAGATGGTACTGCAGTTATGTGGGAGAGTATGTCGTCGCCTTTCTTTTGAAAACCCTGTTTCGTGAGTTACAGGGTTTTTTATTCCTTACTTTATTTATAGTAATATAAATAATTTTAGGTACCTTAGCTCAGATGGTAGAGCAATGGACTGAAAATCCATGTGTCCCTGGTTCGATCCCTGGAGGTACCACATAATGCTCGGATGGTGAAATTGGTAGACACGCTGGACTTAAAATCCAGTGAACAGCAATGTTCGTGCGGGTTCAAGTCCCGCTCTGAGTACTAAAACTTCAATTGGCTTTGCTAATTGAAGTTTTTTTTTGGAATTAGGTTTCCCCTGAATTTTTATAAACGTTATTGTAAATGGGCTTATTTTAGCTTTATATGCATTTTTGTTTGACCATGTTAGCTTTTAGATATTCATCTTGGAAAATAATGATAAATTTGTTCCTTTAGAAGTTACATTATGAACGAGCTTATTAACGTTATTAATAGTTTTCAAAAGTTAGATTCTGACACTGAAGATGCCATTAGAGAATTTTTTGTTGAAGAAAAGTTTAAGAAGAACGAATTTATTATTCAAGAGCATAAAATATGCAACAGGATTTATTTCATCAGTTCTGGAGCTGTTCGAAGATTTTGCTTTGAAAATGATGAAGAAGTTACAAAATGGATCTATACCGATAATCAATTTTTCACTTCAATGAGCAGCTTTTTTGAACAAAAAATTTCTTTTGAAATTTTTCAGACTTGTGAGGAGACAGTTGTCTATTCATTATCATATTCTGATGAACAACTTTTACTCGAATATCCTTTATTTTTAAAATTTCACCTTAAACAACTTCGACATTATCTTTCTAGAATTAATGAATTTCATCATCTGTTTCGTGTAATGTCTGCTGAGAAAAAGTATTTATTTCTATTAGAATCATTTCCGCAAATTATTCGGAAAGCCAAGTTGAAGCACATTGCTTCATTAATTGGTGTAAGTCAGGAAACTTTAAGCAGAATTCGCGCTTCAATTATTTGACATTAGGTCAAAAAATAGATTTTTCTTTTTTTCAATATTTGCTGTGTTATTAAATTAAGTAATATTGAAAAATACTGTAATAGACAAAAGTGCAATTATTGGAAAAAACGTTCACTTTGGAAATTTTGCTACAATCGAAAATGATGTCATAATAGGTGATAATTCATGGTTAGGAAATAACGTTACTATTTTAAGTGGTTCGAGAATTGGAAATAATTGCCAAATTCATTCGGGAGCTGTAATTGGCGGTATCCCCCAAGACTTAAAATTCAATGGTGAATTCAGTTTGTTGGAATTAGGAGATAATAACATTATTAGAGAAAATGTTACTATAAACCGTGGTACTTCTTCAAAAGGAATAACTCGCATCGGAAATTCTAATTTAATTATGGCAAATGCACATATTGGTCATGATTGCTTTGTTGGCGATAATTGCATTATTGGTTTTAGTGTCGGCATGGCGGGTGAAGTAGTTACTGGTGATTTTGTTAATATAAGCGGACTCTCTGCAGTGCATCAATTTTCGCGAATTGGCAGTCATAGTATGATTAGTGGATTGAGCAGAATTGTCAAAGATATTCCGCCTTTTGTAACTGTGGCTCACGAACCCTTGCGATTCGTTGGTTTAAATGTAGTTGGACTTCGAAGAAGAGGTTTTTCTTCTGATAAAATTGAAGAGATTAAATCAATTTACAGAATTATTTTTCAGGAAAAGAGAAATACTAAAAACGCTTTAGAATTAATTGAACTGGATTTTGAGCCGACTTTTGAGAGAGATCAAATTTTAAACTTCATTAAATCATCAAAACGTGGAATTGTAAAAGGGATTATAGAATAAAAGAAGCCTCCAATACAAAATATTGGAAGCTTTATTGTTATGTGAATTAAAATTTGATGAAAAATATCTTCATAAGTCTTCTATTCATATTTGAGGTATTTCAGGACATTTGCTTTAGTTGCGTAATAAGCTCTTGACAAAACAATTATTAAAGTCAGAACTAATAAGACAATAAATCCTGCAACGAATGGCATTATGGTAATGTCAATTCTAAATGCAAAATTTTGAAGCCATTTATTCAATAGCAAGTAAACAGGAAATAATGCAATTAAAAAGCCAATAATACAATACAAAATATATTGTTTGGATAATTCTTTGAGTAAAACATTGGTTTCTGCACCTAATGTTTTTCGAATCGCAATTTCTTTCATGCGTCTTTGAATAGAATAAGAAGCCAATGCAAACAAACCAAATAATGCAATTAAAATTACTACAACATTGAGTAATGAAAACATATTCTTTTGTTTTACATAAGATTCGTAAGTTCGCGCATATTCTTTATCAACAAAATCGTATTTAAAAGGATATTCGTTATCCACTTTGGTTTTCCAGAATTTCTCAATGTCAGAAATCGTGTTGTTTATGTTTGTTGCGTTTAATTTTACATATATCCGATTCATTTCTGTGGCCATTCCTAAAGTTTTTATATGATAAAATGTCATTGGTGGAACGGCAACTTCCGGACTCAGTAAATTAAAGTCTTTAACAACACCTACAATACTCAATTTTTGATTTCGAATCAGAATTTCTTCTCCAATTGGGTTTTTCATATTCATCAACTTCGCAGCTGTTTCATTTATCATGATGGAATTTATAGTGTCAGAAGCAAGTTTTTTATCAAATCCTCTACCTTTTGCCATTTTAATTTTTAGCATTTCTAGCATTCCAAAATCTATCCCGATATGTTTTGCTTTAAAAAGAACATCATGATACAGTAGTGGCGCTAACGAATTGTCTGCTCCATCAAAAGATACAAGTCCGGTTGAAACGTTTTCTACTCCTTCAATTTTGCTTAACTCTTGCTTTATCGTACTATATTTGTTAAAAATATTTTGTCCACTGTTTTCTCCTTCGTAATCTGAAGGTAAAAGATGTAAGTCTATAGCGATCAACTGATCTCCTTTGAAACCGAGATCTTTATCACTTAAATATTTTACTTGTTGGTATACAATGCTTGAGCCAATGATAAAAAACGTGGCAATAGCGAATTGAAAGACCAGCATTCCGTTGCGAAGCCAAACTCCGTTTTTACTTCTTGAAAAATTGCCTTTCAAGACTTTTAAGGTTTCAAAATTGGAAACGTAAACTGCAGGAAATATTCCAGCAACAAAAATAGTTATAACAAAAATTAGAATGAGTTGTAAATAAAACTGGCTTCCAATAATCATTAAACTTTTGTTTAAAAAATTATTGTAATATGGTAAAGTCGATTCTACGATTACTAAAGCCAACAAGATTGACAATAAACTAATTAAAGTTGTTTCAAATATAAATTGGAATACAATATTACTTTTTGATGCGCCAATAATTTTACGAATTCCCACTTCCTTAGCGCGTTTTATGGCATTGGCTGTAGCCAAATTTATATAGTTGACGATAGACAAAATAAGAATTAGAATCGACAGTCCAGCCATAATGAGCAAAAACTGATAATTTCCTCGGCCTTCAGGATAACCATCTGCAATAGATTGTAATCTTGCTGTGGAAAGCGGTTCAAGAAAAACTGTAAAATGCCCCACTTTTTTTGTCATTTCTTCAGGAGTAAAACCGGCTTGTTTCGCCTCTCTTACGATCACATCATCGTAATAAGCTTTTTCGAGCATTTTTCGGGTTTGTTCTACTTTTGACGGGTCTTTTACTTTTAAAAGTATTTTTAAAGCAAATAAACTTCGACTTTGAGCCGGATCTGCGAGATCTTTCATTCGATTTACTACAACATTTGGAGCAATCGAAGAATTACCAGGAACTTGGTAAACTGCACGAACTACAAATAAATTATCAAGACAATTGATTTGTTTTCCAATTGGGTTTTCATTTCCAAAAACTCGTTTTGCAAGATTTTCAGATATTGCTATACTTGCGCCATCTTTTAATGCATTCACAGCATTTCCATGAATGATTTTAAACGGAAATAGAGAAAAGAAATCGCTTTCAACATTGATTATTTTATCAACGAATTCCTTCTTTCCTTTATAAATTAGTTTGCTTTTTTGATACCAACTATCAGCAAAAACGATGTTTTCGACGTTGGGATCTTTTTGCAAATGCGCTTTTAAAAGTACTGTATTATCTGCGCCAACTGGCATATCAGTCAGTTGAACTAAAACCTGATAAACATTCTCTTTTTCCGGATTCCAGGCGTTATAACTTTGCTCGTCGTTCCAGTAAAGTAAAGCGAAAATCAATCCTGAAATTCCAATCGATAATCCCAGAATATTCAGAGTTGTAAATAACTTGTTATTCTTAAGTTGGTATATAAATATATTGATCCAATTTTTTAGCATCTTATTCGTATTTTAAATATTGTAAAATATCTGTTTTTGTTGCAGCATAAGCTCTTGAAAGGACAATTATTAATGTGAGAATTAATAAAACGAAAAACCCTAAAACGAATGGAATTATGCTCATGTCTATTCTAAAAGCAAAATTTTCGAGCCATTTGTTTAATAAATAATAAACAGGAAAGAGTGCGATTAAAAAACCAATAATGCAATAGAAAACATATTGTTTCGATAATTCTTTCAACAGTACATTTGTTTCAGCTCCAAGTGTTTTTCTAATGGCGATTTCCTTCATTCTTCGTTGTATAGAATAAGATGCCAGTGCAAATAATCCAAAAAGAGCAATTAGAATTACAACAATATTAAGCAATGAGAACAAGCTTTTTTGTTTAGAGTAAGTTTCATAAGTTCTCGCATATTGTTTGTCTACAAAATCATATTGAAACGGATATTCAGTATCGACTTTCGACCATAATTTTTCGATATTGGCGATTGTGTTTTCCAAATTATCACCTTTTAGCTTTATGTAAACTTTATCTATATTATGCGCCATATCAAAGGTTTTAATATGATGAAAAGCAATTGGTGGCACTTTTAATTCTGGGCTCATTAAGTTAAAATCTTTGACAACGCCAATGATTTTTAATTTTTGCTCTCGTATCACAAGTTCTTTTCCAAGCGGCGATTTAAGATTCATTAGTTTCGCAGCCGTTTCATTTATTATTACTGAATTAACGGTGTCAGAAGCTATTTTTTTGTCAAAATCTCTACCTTTTATAAATTTAATATTCAGCATTTCAAACATGCCATAATCTAAATTGATTACTCTTTCCTTAAAAAGTTCATTATTATACAGCACTGCAGAAATAGAATTATCTGAGCCATCAAAAGAAATAAGACCGGTCGAAACTTGTTGAACGCCTTTAATTTTATACAGCTGTTGTTTTATGATGTTGTATTTATTGTGAATAATTTGTTCTGCGTTTTCTGACTGATGTTCAATGGATGGAAAATTTAAGGAAACCGAAATTACCTGATCTCCTTTGAAACCAAGATCTTTGTTTTGTAAATATTTAATTTGCTGATATGCAATGTTAGAACCAATAATAAAAAAAGCAGCAATTGCAAATTGAAGAATAAGCATTCCGTTACGCAGCCAAATACCATTTTTGCTTCTTTCGAAATTTCCTTTCAAAACTTTAAAACTTTTAAAATTGGAGATGTAAATTGCCGGTAGTAATCCAGCAGTCAAAACAGTAATGATGAAAATCAGAACCAATTGTATATAAAATTGACTGGCGAGAAGTACAAGATTCTTGTTTAAAAAGTTGTTGTAATATGGTAAAAGAAGTTCTACAATTACTAACGCTAGTAAAATAGAGAAACTGGTTGTTAAAACAGTTTCAAAGAGAAACTGAATGATAATATCACTTTTAGAGGCTCCCGAAATTTTGCGTACGCCAACTTCTTTTGCTCGTTTTACCGCATTTGCAGTGGCGAGATTGATATAGTTAACAATCGACAAAATTAGAATCAAAAGAGACAAACCCATCATGATCATCAAAAACTGATAATTTCCTCGCGTTTCAGGATAACCATCTGCGACCGAATGTAATCTGGCTTTTGACAAAGGTTCAAGAATAACTGTAAAATAACCAACCTTTTTAGCCATGACATCGGGTGTAAAACCGGCTTCTTTGGCAAGTCGCGTAATAAAATCGTGGTTGTAAAGTCTTTCGAGTTTCTGTCTTGTAAGATCAATTTTTGACGGGTCTTTTACTTTTAATAATAACTTTGAAATAAAAGGATTCATCAATCCGGAAGTTGTTATTTCCTTCATTTTATTGATGATTACATTTGGCGCAATCGAAGAATTCCCAGGAATATGATACACAGCTCGTACAGAAAACAGTTGGTCAAAGCATTTTATTTGTTTTCCAATAGGGTTTTCATTTCCAAAAATTCTTTTAGCCGTAATATCCGAAATAGCAATGCTGGAATCATCTTTTATAGCTGAAATTGAATCGCCCTGAATAATTTCGAAAGGAAAAAAAGAAAAGAAATTTTGTTCGACATTGATAATTTTATCTACAAATTCCTTTTTCCCTTTGTAAATAATTTTATCCTTTTGATACCAGTAATCAGCATATAATGTAGATTCGATATTAGGATCTTTGTCTAAAGTCGGTTTCAGGAACAAGGCACAATCTGACCACGCAGGCATATCGGTCACTTGAATCAAAACCTGGTATACTTTTTCTTTTTGAGGATTCCAGGCATTGTAATTTTGCTCGTCATTCCAATAAAGAAAGGCAAAAATCAGCCCGGCAATTCCTATTGACAATCCTAAAATATTAAGGAAAGAGAAAAGCTTGTTGTGCTTTAAGCGGTAAATAAATATGTTGATATAGTTTTTTAGCATCTTATTCGTATTTTAAATATCGTAAAACTTCCACTTTTGTTACTTGATAGGCTTTTGCCAAAACGATTGTCAGTGTCAGAAATAATAAAGACACAAAGGCAATTAAGAATGGCAATACTGGAATGTCAATTCTAAAAGCAAAATTTTCAAGCCATTTTTGCAGTAAAAGATAAGCCGGAAGTATTCCGATTAAAAAACCAATCACACAAAAAACAACATATTGTTTAGATAAATCTTTAAGCAAAACATTGGTTTCTGCACCAAGTGTTTTTCGTATCGCGATTTCTCTTAATCTTCTTTCCATAGAAAAAGATGCGAGAGCAAACAATCCGAAAACAGCAATAAGAATTACAATGATATTCAGTAAGGCGAATAAGTTTCTTTGGTTTTCATATTTTTTAAAGTTTCGCGCGTAATTTTTATCCACAAAATTGTATTCGAATGGATATTCAGAATCTACTTTTTGCGTCCAGAATTTATTAATGCGGGCAATAGTTTCCGGAATATCGTCGGGTTTAACTTTTATGAAAACATGTCTGATGTCATCCTGAACGCCATCAATTTTTGTTACATAAAAGAGAACCATAGGTCCAATTCGACTTTCCAGTCCGAAATAGTTGAAATTTTTGACCACGCCAACAATCTTCAATTTTTGATCTCTCCAAAGAATCGTTTTATTTAAAACGTCTTTTTCTCCAATCAACTTGGCAGTTTCTTCATTTATAAGGACTGATGAAATAGTGTCAGAAGAAATTGCAGGATTAAGTTTTCGTCCTTTCAGCAATTTAATATCCAACATATCCAGCATATCTAAATCCATTGCCATTTCCTGGATTAAAAACGGTTTTCTGTTTTGATAACTTGCGCTAGACCATGAGTTTTCCTGAGATCCCATTGCAAATAATGCAGTCGAAACAGCTTCGACACCTTTTATTTTTGAGGCTTCTTGTTTGATGAGTTTGTATCTTTCGAATTGTGATTTTTCTTTTTTAGGTTTAAAGGTGATATCTAAAACTTGAGTTCCTTTAAAACCTAAATCTTTCTCGGCCATAAAATTTACCTGTTTGTAAACTATGAAAGAGCCAATGATAAAAAAAGCAGCAATAGCAAATTGTAAAACCAACATTCCATTACGAAGCCAGATTCCTTTTTTGCTTCGGGAAAAATTTCCTTTCAAGACTTTTAATACTTCAAAATTCGAAACATAAATTGCCGGCAAAACTCCTGAAACCAATATTACCAGCAATGTAATTATTATTAACTGAATGAAAAATTGTGCTCCAACCAGAACCAAATCTTTATTTAGAAAAGAATTATAATACGGCAATAAAATTTCAACTAACACCAATGCTAACAAGGCTGAGAAAATGGTTATTAACGCCGTTTCAAAAACAAATTGCATTATAATTTGCCCTTTTGTAGCGCCGGTAATTTTTCTTACTCCAATTTCTTTGGCTCTTTTAATCGCGTTTGCAGTTGCCAGATTGATATAATTTACAATAGAAAGCAGTAGAATCAATATCGATAAACCCATCAAAATCAGCAGATATTGCAAATTCCCAGTCGGTTCAGAAAAAGGTTGATTTCCATTATACAACTTGGCTTCCGGCATCGGTAATAAACTTGTTTTTACAGGATTGCCGTACTTTTTTGTAAATTCTTCGATTGAAAGCCCTTCTGACTTGGCTTGTGCTTTTGTAACATTTTCGAAGAAAAGGTTATCCATATTTTTTATGATGGCAGCTGTCGCATTTGGATTTTTAATTTTCAAAACCAAACCGTAATGATAACTCCATTCGTCTTTTGTTCTTTTTAAGTCGTCGTCAATAACTGTTGTAACGGCTTCGGGCATTACAGATGATTTTTCAGAAAGCTGATACACGCCACGAACAGTAAAAACCTGACCGTCATATCGCACTAATTTTCCCATCGGATTTTCTGTGCCGAAAAGTCTTTCTGCAGTTTCTTCAGATAAGGCAATACTGCTTCGATCCTGAATGGCTGTTTTGCCATTTCCGTGAATAAATTTGTACGGAAAGAAAGAAAAGAAATTGCTTTGCGCCGTAAAAATCTTATTTAAAACTTCTTTTTTACCATTATAGGATATCACATCTTTGGCATATTCGGCATAAAAATAACAGTAGCTATCCAGATCTGAAGAAATTGCTTTTAGCATGGGACCTGTTGTAGCAGCATTTGTTGTCCAAATATTGCCTTCGCCAATGTCATTTAAGACCGAGTAGATTTTGTCTTTTTCCGGATTCCACTGGTTGTACGAATGTTCGTCGTTCCAAAAAAGAATCGCAAAAATCAACGTCGCCATTCCGATTGACAATCCTAAAATATTTAGAATCGAAAACAGTTTGTTGTTTTTGATGTGATAAAAAAATGTGTTGATCCAATTTTTTAACATCACTCTAGTTTTTAGAGGTTACCAAAACATCAATATTTCTATGGTTTAATTTTTCAGAAAGTATAACGCCGTCTTTCATTAAAATTGTTTTTTGAGAAAATGAAGCATCGTAATCAGAATGCGTTACCATTAAAATCGTGGCGCCATTTGCATGAAGATCAGTCAATAATTCCATCACTTCATTTCCGTTTTTACTGTCTAAGTTTCCTGTTGGCTCATCGGCCAAAATAATTTTCGGATTATTAATTAAAGCTCTTGCCACGGCAACACGTTGTTGTTGTCCGCCCGAAAGCTGTTGCGGAAAATGTTTCAATCGATGTGAAATTCCTAGTTTGTTTGCAATTTCATGTATTCTTGTTTTTCTTTCAGAAGACGGAACATCATTATAAATCAAAGGCAATTCGATATTATCATAAACCGATAATTCATCAATTAAATTGAAATTTTGAAAAATGAATCCGATGTTTTCTTTTCTGGCTTTTGATCTTGATTTCTCTTTTAGTCCAACCATTTCCTGATTTAGCAAAAGATAACTTCCGTCTGAAGCGCTGTCCAAAAGTCCGACGATATTTAATAAAGTAGATTTTCCGCTTCCGGAAGGGCCCATGATAGAAACAAAATCGCCTTGATTGATAGTTAACGAAATTTCACTTAATGCTCTAGTTTCTAATTCTTCAGTTGTAAATACTTTTGAAAGTTTTTTAATGGTAATCATAAATTGGTGTTTTTAGTTTTGATTGATTTTCTTTTTAAAATATTTTCCTTTAGAAAGTAAAAGAAACACAGCTGAAAATTAAGATAATTAACAATGCGATTTTTTGTTATTTTTACTTTCGAAAGGGCTTAATAATTAATGATTTATCAGTACAATTGTGATTTTCGTGCCAAAAATTTAAACCTTGTAACTGCTTTATTTTTAAGATTTTATTTTGAGAAAAAAAGCTTCACTGTCCAAAAGTGGACACCTTTCGTCCAAAACCGAACAAAAATGAAAAAAACGAACGCTTCAATTTTAATCATCGATGATCAGGAAGACATCCTTTTTGCGTCGAAAGTGTACTTGAAAAAATATTTTGAGACGATTTATACCTTAAATAATCCGAAAAATATTGTCGAATTATTGGCAAAAAACACCATCGATGTTGTTTTGCTGGATATGAATTACAGAATTGGTTTTGAAGATGGAAGAGAAGGTTTGTATTTATTGAAAGAAATAAAAACGCTTTCGCCAAAAACGGTTGTGATTTTAATGACGGCTTTTGGAAAAGTCGAAACGGCTGTTGAAGGCTTAAAATCGGGCGCTTTTGATTATATATTAAAGCCTTGGGAAAATCAAAAATTATTAGAATCTGTAAAACAGGCCGTTGATAAAGCGAGGAAAGAGCAAAAGAAAATGAAAAGTCCGGAAATTGCAGATGACTTTTTTATTGGCAATTCTGAAATTATAAAAAAAGCCTATTCACTTGCGGATAAAGTGGCAAAAACAGATGCCAATGTTTTGATTCTAGGCGAAAACGGAACAGGAAAATTTGTTTTGGCGCATCATATTTATGCGCAATCCGAAAGAAAAAACCAGCCTTTTATAAATGTTGATTTAGGATCTTTAAATTCGAATATTTTCGAAAGCGAATTATTCGGTTATGCCAAAGGTGCTTTTACCGATGCAAAAACAGACACGCCGGGACGTTTTGAAATGGCGCAAAACGGAACTATTTTTCTGGATGAAATAGGGAATGTTCCACTTCATTTGCAATCAAAATTGCTTCAGGTTATTCAAACGAAAACAGTAACAAGATTAGGCGAAACAAAACCAAGACCTTTAAATGTCCGAATAATTACAGCAACCAATTTGAATTTAAAACTCGAAGTTGCCGACAAAAATTTCCGTGAAGATTTGTATTACCGAATCAATACGATGGAAATTGTTTTGCCTCCGCTACGCGAAAGAATCGAAGATAAAATCCCGTTAGCCGAATATCTGCTGGAAAAAATCAGTGAGAAATACGGAAGAAGCCAAATTACTTTTGATAAAAAAGTATTGGAACAAATCGAAAAACATGCCTGGAACGGAAACATTCGCGAAATGGAAAACAAAATTGAACGCGCCGTTATTCTTTGCGAAAATAATAAAATCAACGTTTCTGATCTTGATCTCGAGCAAATTACTGAATATGAAAATCCGGATGATATTCAGCTTTCTTCGGTAGAAAAAGCTACGGTAGAAAAAGCACTTTTAAAACACAATAATAATATCAGCAAAACGGCTGAAGAACTCGGGTTGTCAAGAGGTTCGCTGTATCGTCGTTTGGAGAAATATAATATCAGCACCAACTAATATGCTAAAATCCTTAAAAACATATCAGCTACTTTTTCTGCGGTTAATTTTGATTTTGGTTACAATCGAATTTTCTATTTATCTGCATAAAATCAACTTTGTATTTGCGCCTATTTTTGGCTTTTTGATCGTTTTTCTGCTGATTGTAGAATTGTATAATTATGTAAAAAGTATCATTTTACTTTATGATAAAACCATTTCTTCAATAATACAGAATGATTTTAGTTCTGATTTTTCAAAACATAAATCGGGAAAAAATGATTTATTTGAGTTGTATGATATTTTGAAAAACAAACGAAACGAAGAAGTTTCAAAAGACATTATTTATACTTCGATCTTAAATAATATCGAAACCGGAATTATTATTCTGCAAAAACAAGAAAATGACTGGAACATTTTTTTAATGAATGATTATTTTTCGACGCATTTCAATGTGCCGAAATTCTCAAAATGGAAATACCTTAAAAGTCATTTGCCAACTTTATGCGATATTATTGATAAAGATGATTTTCAGGAAATAAAAACGTCAATCGAAATCAGTATCAACCAACAAAATTCGCAGACTTTTGTTTTGCAGGCTTCGCGTACAGAGATTTTTGAGAATGATTATTTTATTGTTTTATTAGACTCGATTCAGAATGTTGTGGAGAAAAAAGAGAAAGATGCCTGGATTAATTTAATGAAAGTGATTTCGCATGAGCTTTTGAATTCGATTACACCAATTCGTTCTATTTGCCAGAATCTGCAGGATTTGGTTGAGCAAGATTCATTGTCAACAGAAGATTTAGACGACATCAAAAACAGTGTCGAAACCATGCTCAGACGAAGTGACCATTTACAAAAGTTTGTCGAAGGTTATAGAAAACTGGCGATGTTGCCTTCGCCTAAAAAGCAAAAAATCGAGCTTCAGGAATTGGTAAACAATTGTCTTCATATTATGGAGCCTTTGTTTAAAAGAGAAAATATTGAAGTTGAAAACAGGATTTCGTACCATTATTCTATAAATGTCGATGCGCAGCAAATGGAGCAGGTTTTGATCAATCTTTTGACGAATTCGATAAATGCTTTAAAAAACAATAATCAAAAACAGATTTTCATTTCGGCGGAAGCCAAAGAAAATCGAACTTTTATAAAAATTGCAGACAGCGGAAATGGAATCGAAAAAGAAATCGAAAACAAAATTTTCCTTCCGTTTTTCACCACCAGAAATGAAGGCGCAGGAATTGGTTTGACTTTGTCTAAAAATATTATCGAAGCGCACGGAGGTTACATCAATTACAAAAATGAAGACGAGAAAACAGTTTTTGAGATTTGTCTAATTGAAGGTTAATGGCCATTTTACATAATTGCATTTTTTAAATTGTACTAAAATTTTTTAGTTAAATTTGTGTAAGAGAAGTTGTGATTAAACTCTCTAAATAACATAAAATTATATCGATGAGTACAAATCCTACTTTTGCAATAACCTCAAATTTCTTAAACGACTTAAAAACTCAAACTGCAGATTCCCACAAAAAACTAGAAGATCTTCCGGTTTCTGCTTCAATTATGTCGCCTGAAATGAAGATAGAAGATTATACTTTTTATCTCAATTTAATGCACGATGTTCATAACGATACAGAAGCACTTATTTTTCCTTTTTTTACGAATCTTTTAGAAGATTTAGAACAAAGAAAAAAGAAACATCTTATAGAAAATGATCTTTCATTTTTAAATGCAAAAAAATCAGATGCAGAAAAAGTTTTTCATACAGAAGGAATTTCAGCAGCTTTTGCTTTAGGAATTTTATATGTGGTTGAAGGTTCAACTCTTGGCGGAAGATTTATTTTGAAAAATGTTTCAAAGCGTCCGGAACTTTCTGGTGATCAAGGTGTTTCTTATTTTAATGGTTATGGTGATAAAACCGGTAGTTTTTGGAAATCATTTCTGAGTTTTTTATCAGAATATGAACAAGAACATAATTGTGGCGATGAAATTATAGAAGGAGCAATATTTGCTTTTGATAGTATTTATAAGCATTTTGATCGTAGGTAAATAATGAAGATAAGAGATATAGTCAATCGCGATATAGTAAATTTAACCAATTGCGAACATGAACCGATACATATTCCGGGACAGATACAGCCTCATGGCTTTTTACTTGGAATTACTTTGCAATGGAAAATAGATTTCTGTTCTGAAAATGTTTCGGATTATTTTGCTATTTCCCACACTCAGATGCTAGGGAAAGATTTTGCTGAAGTTTTTGGTGCTGGTGCTCAAGATGAAATTCTTGCCTACACAAATGGAGACGAATTTAGAGACGCTTTTCCTCTTGAGATAGAATTGCTTGGCAAATTATTCCAAATTAATATTCATAAATCAAATGATATTTATGTTCTTGAAGCTGAATTATTATTTGCTGATAGAGAAAAATTAGCAGATGCCTACAAACAAACTATTCAGTTTGTTAGCCAAATGAACAAAACAAAATCGCTTAAAGATTTATGTGCTCTTGTAGCTCAAGGTACGCGTGAGATAACCGGTTATGATCGTGTAATGATTTATCGTTTTGACGAACAATATAATGGAGAAGTATTTGCCGAAGATTGTCGAGAAGATTTAGAACCATTTCTGGGATTGCACTATCCGCATACCGATATTCCCGCTCAAGCTCGTGAATTGTACATAAGAAATCAGCTCCGACTGATTGTAGACATTGATTATAAGCCCGTCCCGATTTATACGGTTGATGATAAAGAAGGGAAAAATCTGGATCTAAGTCTGTCAATATTAAGAAGCACATCACCAATTCATGTAGAATATCTTAAAAACATTGGAGTTGGTGCAACTTTAACCATTTCCTTAATTCATCGCGATCGTTTGTGGGGATTGATTGCTTGCCATCACTATTCGGAGAAAAATATTTCACCAGAAATTAGATTGGCAGCAAAACTTCAGGGACAGTTTATTACTTCTCAAATTGATATTAGACAATCTAATGATGAATATGGTAATGCTCAACATACCGTTTTGGCATTGGAACAATTAACAAGTCTGGATCTTCCTATCGTAAAAGAATCTTTAGAAAAAATTAGTACTGCTCCTCAATTATTAGAAATTGCTAATGCATCGGGTGTTTCTATCGTGTCAGGAAATAAAATCTATAAAAATGGTTTGACACCAACTGATGATCAAATTTTAAGTTTAATAGAAGAAATACACAATAAGAAAATAACTGAAATTTTTTCAACTAATAAAATAAGTGATCACTTTCCTGAGTTGGCAGAAAAGGTTGATTTTGCTGGGATTATTTACCATGCGCTTGGCAATAATGGCCATATTTTATGGTACAGACCAGAAACAATTTCAGAAATTAGTTGGGGCGGTGATCCTGAAAAAAGTATTATAATTGATAATAACGGACTTCATCCCAGAAATTCCTTTAATATTTGGAAACAAATTGTAAAAAATCAAAGCAATCCTTGGAAACAATACGAAATTAACGCGGCTGCCCAATATGCCCATACTTTGCATAATCAGCTTATATTGATCATGTTGAGCGAAGAAGAAGAAAAATACCGTAATCAAAGTGAAATTTTACGAGAAGCCAATTCAGAACTTGAAAATATCAACTGGATCAGTACACATGATTTGCAGGAACCTTTGCGAAAAATTCAGCTTATTACTTCCAAAACGTTGTCAGAACTTGATGGTATTACAACTGAATCGATTTCAAATTCTTTAGAGCGAGTTTCAAAATCTGCCAGCAGAATGAGTGTTTTACTGGAGGATATTCTAAAATATACGCGCATCAAAAATACCAGAGATACTTTGCAAAAAGTTAATCTCGATGAAATTCTCGAAGCGACAATCAAGGAAATGAATGAGACCATTGCAGAAAGTAATGCTGTAATCGAATCTGAAAAGCTTCCAGAAGTTCATGCAATCCAATTTTTAATGAGACAATTGTTTGCCAATATTCTTCAAAATTCATTAAAATACGCATCATCTGATCGAATTCCAAAAATCAAAATCACAGCTTCACAGGAACCTGTAATGATACATCATTTGTATAAAGTGTATTGTTATTGGATTCGTTTTTCGGATAACGGAATTGGTTTTGAACCACAATATGCCGAATCGATTTTTAAAATTTTCACAAGACTTCACAGACAAGAACAATATACTGGATCTGGAATTGGCTTGGCTTTGTGTAAAAAAATTATGCAAACTGTTGGCGGTGATATTCATGCAGAAGGAAAACCAGGAGAAGGTGTAGATATTGTTATTTATTTTCCGTGTGATCCTGAAGATACGCTTTTGCCATTGTAAATTCTATTGAATCAGGAATATGAAACTCACCATCCAATCCTTTTTGCCAGACGATTCTATTTCGCATTTTGTTCACAGTTTTTGGATGGTGGAGAATAAAACGGGAAATGATATTCCGGGAACAATTCTCCCCAACGGAATGATGGATATGACGCTCATGAAAATAAACACTGATAATTGGGAAATGTCAATTCGCGGATTGGACACAGTTCCAAGTCAGGTTAATATTACCAAAGATGTGAAAATATTTTCCGTTGGATTTAAACTTTTGGCAGCCGAATACTTATTTGGAGATTCCATAAAAGATGTTTTGAATGGAGGGAAAATGATTCCGAATGATTTTTGGCAATTTGAAGAAATTGATACGGAAAGTTTGGAGAATTTTCAGAAGAAAGTAACGCAGCAAATCAATGCATTTTCAACCAAAGAAATTGACGACAGAAAGAAGAATCTGTTTGAATTGATTTATCCTTCGCACGGAACAATTACAGTAAAAGAACTTTCGGAAAAAGTATTTTGGAGCAGTCGCCAGATAAACCGATATTTTAATCAGCAGTTCGGAATTTCACTTAAAGAATATTGTAAAATTTTACGTTTTGGATCTTCTTTTAAAGATTTAAGCGAAGGACGCCTTTTTCCTGAATTGAACTTCACAGACCAAAATCATTTTATAAAAGAAATAAAAAAATATTCCGGTGTGACGCCAAAAGAATTGAGTAAAAATTCCGATGATCGCTTCATGGATATTCTTGCCATTAAAAAACTGCCTTCAAAAAACGACTGATTTTTACTATTTCTGCCAAAATCTTCTTTGCAATTTTGTATCGAAATTAAATGATACAAAAGATGTTACTACAAAATAAAAAAATAGCTGTTATTGGCGCTGGCCCGGTTGGTTTGACCATGGCAGTTTTGCTTCAGCAAAAAGGAATTGACGTTACAGTTTACGAAAGAGATAAAGATGCGAAAACCAGAATTTGGGGCGGAACGCTCGATCTGCATAAAGGTTCCGGACAAGAAGCGATGAAAAAAGCAGGATTATTAGAGCGTTATTTCGAATTAGCAATTCCGATGGGAAGAAGTATTGTAGATGAAAAAGGAATTGTTTTATCTTCTCAAAAGGTAATTCCTGAAGAAGCCAAGAACAATCCGGAAATTAATAGAAATGATTTGCGAACAATATTGCTAGAAAGCTTAAAAGACAATACCGTTATTTGGAACAGTAAAGTAAACGAACTTGAAGCAAAAGACGGAAAATGGATTTTGCATTTTGACAATAAAGAAGCTGCAACGGCAGATTTTGTTATTGGAGCAAATGGCGGAATGTCGGCAATTAGAAAATATATTACTGATGCTGAAGTCGAAGAAACTGGAACCTATATGATTCAAGGCGAAGTTTCTCAATCCGAAATTAAATGCAAAGATTTTTTCAGTTTATGCGATGACAATATTTTAATGAGTGCTTATAATGGCAATTTATTAGTGGCTAATCCAAAGAATAAGGAGTCATTGAGTTATAATGTTATTTTTAAAAGTCCTTTAAATTGGCCTTCAGAAAATAAACTGGATTTTAAAAATACAGAAAATATTAGTTCTTTTCTAATAGATAAATTTTCAGATTGGGATGAAATTTATAAAGAGTTGTTCCGTGCAACATCAATTTTTATAGGATTGCCAACGCGAAAAATTTCATTAGAAAAAGAATGGAAAAAGAATCGTGTTTTGCCCATAACACTTATTGGTGATGCAGCGCATTTAATGCCACCTTTTGCTGGACAAGGTGCAAATATTGGTTTAGTCGATGCAATGATTTTAGCAGAAAATCTTTTGAATGGAAAGTTTGAAAGCATTGAAACCGCAATCGCAGATTATGAAAAACAAATGTTTGTTTATGCTAATGAAGCACAAGCAGAAACCCGCGAAAATGAATTGATGATGCGTGAAGCTAAATTCTCTTTTATGAGATTTGTAAATTCTGATGAATAGAAAAGATAGCATCTTTAAACTATTTTTTTTCAACACATAGAAACATAGATTTTATTTGTAGAAAAGAGCTTAAAAAGAAACTAGTTTCTAGCACATAGCCAACTATGTTTATTTAAAACAAGTGAAACGCCTTTTTTGCGGCTTCTAAATCTATGTTTCTATGTGTTTGAATTAATTACACGCAACGGGTGATTACAAAAAATCTATGCGTTGATTTACATTCCAGGCCAATATAAAAAATTAAATTTATGACCGTCTGGATCGCTAAAGCCAAAAGTATAACCTTGTTGAAAATTTTCGGGTTCAGAAAATATTTTTGCTCCGGCTTTTTGCACGATTTCATACCATTCATCAACATTTTCTCTATTGTCGGCAGATAATGAAAAAATGATTTCATTTTCATTTTTTGCATCAGTGACTTTCCCTCTCATAGCATTATCAAATCTTTTAGGAAGGAAAAAATTAATAATGAAATCATTTTCTCCATAGCTAAAACTCACTAGTTCTTCGGTTTCTTTTCCGTTTTGTTTGAATCCCAAATCGGAATAAAACTGAATTGTCTTTTGCAAATCATGCGAAACCAAGTTTGCCCATATCATTCTAGTTTTCATAAACTTTAGTTTTTAGATTAGTAATAGACTAAAGTAGCGAATTATAGCCTTAAAAACTTGTAATGAAATTGTAAAGTTTTGTTCCGGTAATCTTTTGTCTTAATTTTGCGCAACTGCCGGAAGCTACAAAATGCTGAAATAAAGAGGAAATAAAAAGTGAAAAAGGAAGAAACAAGTTGGACGATTTGTGAAGAATGTCAGGGAAGGGGCAAAAAAAGTCAGCGAATCAGCAAAAAAGTGAAACTTCGTTATCAATCGGAATTGGAGCAATTTCAAAATAACAATTCAGACGGAAAAGCGCCCATTCCTCCAAAAGCACATTTAAAAACATGTTTAAATTGCAATGGTTCAGGATTAATTCATTCCGCAAGTTTTCCTATTGCAGATCCAGAAAAATATCCTCACGTTGCCATTATTGGTGGCGGAATTGGCGGAACAGCTTTGGCGGTAGCTTGTCTTCACCGAAAAATCCCTTTTACTCTTTATGAACGTGATACCACTTTCGAAGCCCGATCTCAGGGTTACGGACTTACTTTGCAACAGGCAAGTAAAGCAATGGCCGGGCTGGGTATTTTATCGTTAAAAGATGGTGTTGTTTCATCGCGACATTTAGTTCATACTACAGATGGAAAAGTGATTGGCGAATGGGGAAACAGAAAGTGGATTCAGTCAGAATCAAAAAAGACTCAGAAACGTTCTAATATACACATCGCACGACAATCTTTACGTTTGGAATTGCTGGAACAACTTCACGGAAGTGATGCTGTAAAGTGGGGACATCAGTTAATCGATTTTAAGCAAGAAGACGAAAGTGTCGAACTCAGTTTTAATGTAAATGGAGAAATACAGCATTCGAAAGCAGCTATAGTAGTTGGAGCAGATGGTATTCGCAGTTCGGTTCGCCGACTTTTGATTGGCGATGATGTTGCGCCGTTGCGTTATCTGGATTGTATTGTAATATTAGGAATTTGTCCTTTGAATGCATTGGAAGATTCTACAAATGCTTTATTAGATTCGGCAACCGTATTTCAAACTGCCAACGGAAATGAGCGCATTTATATCATGCCTTTTAAATCAGATTCTGTAATGTGGCAACTTAGTTTTCCGATGTCGGAAAATGAAGCGAAAGAATTAAGCGCAAAAGGGCCAGAAGCACTTAAAGAAGAAGCGCTGCGAAGAACACAATGGCATAATCCAATTCCGCAAATTCTGGAAGCAACTCTTGAAACTGAGATTTCCGGTTATCCGGTTTATGATCGTGAATTAATCGATTCTGAAATATTGAAAAAAGGTGGAAACATAACATTAATTGGTGATGCCGCCCATCCAATGAGTCCATTTAAAGGTCAGGGCGCTAATCAGGCTTTACTTGATGCACTTTCTTTGGCACGTGGAATTGTGAAAGGTTGCAAATCTTTAGCACATTGGAAAAAAGCTGGATTACGCGAAAGTGTTTTAAATGAGTTTGAAGCAGAAATGCTAAAACGTAGTGCTGTAAAAGTAAAAGATTCTGCAGATGCAGCACAATTCCTTCATTCTGAAATCGTACTTCATGAAGGCGATGAGCCGAGAGGACGCTGTTTGAAGAAAAAATAATTTCAAATGTTTTTTATTAGTCTTGAATTTTATGTTTGAGATTTGTTGTTGCAAAATACTGAAAAACAAGTTTTTGTAACTATTCGTACTTACGGATAATAAACTCGTACTATTTTGTTTGAAGCAAATGAGTACGAGTTTTTTTATTCGGTCGCACAGGATTTGATTCTTTCGCAAGTTTGTATCGAAATAAATTTCTAATCTTAAAAACACGATACAATGAAAACTCCAGTAAAATTTTTAGCAGCCGTATTATTAGTAAGCAGTTTTTCTTTTGGACAAGACATCACAAAAAAAATCGATTCAATTGTAAAAGATAGTTACCAAAAAAATCCTGGCATAGGTATTAGTATTGGTTTTATTAATAATGGCGAAGAATATTATACGGCATATGGTAATTTGGATGAAAAAAGTAATGTTCAGATTGATGAAAATTCCATTTTCGAAATTGCTTCCATCACGAAAATTTTGACTTCAAATTTAATGGCTCAGGCAATTATAGAAAAAAAGATAAAAGCAGACGATTATATAGATGGGTTTCTTCCGAAACAGTATGTTTTGAATGAAAATCTTAAGAATAAAATAAAAATTTCAGACTTGGCATCTCATCAATCAGGATTGCCGGATATTGATTTCGGAAAGTTAATTCAACTAGATCCGCAACAACCGGTAAATAGTGTGACCGAAAAAACATTGGCTGAACTAGTAAACAACTGTACAGAACTAAAAGATTACGGAAAATATCGTTATTCAACAGTGGGATTTACTTTGTTGGGACAAATATTAGAAAAAGTATACGGAAAGAGTTACGATCAGATTATCCGAAGCAAAATCATAAACCCGTTGAAGATGAAAAACACATTGACAACCGATTTTAATGTAAAAAATCAAACCGTTGGCCATAATCCTGAGGGCGGAATTCAGGAATTCTTTAAATGGAATGTTACAGCTCCGGCAGGTTTAGTAAAATCGAATGCGTCTGATATGGTTAAGTATTTGAAAGCAGTTTTAAATGAGCAAAGTTCAGTTGGGAAAGCGGCTTTAATTACAGAGAAAATTTTCTATAAAGATGAGAAAAGAGAACTAGGTTTAGGTATAAACATTGTAACAGACGACCAAAACACGTTGTATATGAAATCCGGAGATTCTATGGGACAATCCTCAATTATATGTTATAACAGAGCAAAAAAATGGGGAATCATTATTCTTTTAAATCAAAGGAATTCAAAATTGAGACAAAACATGTTGAATACAATTTGTGATACGGTTTTGAAATAAGGTTGAAAGAACTCCTTAAGAAATTAAGGAGTTTTTTTTATGTTCATTTTTTTGAATGATTTGAAAGAAACTTTCTTAATTATATCCCAATAAAAATAGGAGGGGTATTTGTAGTAATAATATTTCATTACTTTCGTTTGAAAATCAATCAATCAAATCAATCAATCAAATCAATCAATCAAAATGAAAAAACAAGTATTTCTTTATTTTACGGTTTTACTTTTTACAAGTAGCATCTCAGCACAGGAGTTAAAAGATTTCTTTTCGACACTTAATAAAAATGATCTTTTTAATGGTAGTGTTTTAATTTCCAAATCAGGAGAAAATGTTTTCTCTAATTTTTATGGATATTCGAATATAGAGAAGAAAGAAAAAATCAATGAAAAATCTCAATTTACAATTGCATCGGTATCAAAAACGTTTACTTCGGTAGCAATACTGCAGCTTAAGCAAAAAGGAAAATTAAATATTGATGATCCAGTCCAAAAATATCTTCTGGATTTTCCTTATTCAAATATTAGTATTAGGCATTTGCTAAGCCATACTTCTGGATTGACGCAATACTATCGTCTATTTGATACTGCAATGAAAGAAAAGCCAGAAAAAACTTTTTCTAATGAAGATATTATACCCGCATTAATTGAAAATAAAGTGCCGCTCTCATTTGCTCCAGGAGACAAATGGGAATATAACAATGTTAATTACTGTCTTGCGGCTTTAGTGGTGGAAAAAATAACTGGAATTAGTTTTAGAGATTATTTGGAAAAAAATATTTTCGAACCTGCTAAAATGAAAGATTCATTTCTTCCTAAAAATAGAAGGCTTAAAACACCGAATCAGGTAGAATTGTATACGTATCCCAATTTTTATTCGACAAGCGTAGTAAATGTTCAAACCTTAAAAGAAACATTTTTAATAGATGAGAAAAGCAATTTTTATGGACCTGGAGGCATTGTAAGTACAGCTTTAGACTTATACAAGTACCAAAAAGCTTTATTTAGTTATCAGCTTTTAGGCAAAAAAGAATTAGAAGAAGCGCTGACACCGGCGAAGCTTAATGACGGAAAAATTGCTTCTTATCGCGCGGATGAAAAAGAGATTGCCTATGGTTTGGGCTGGCAGATATTCACCAATGATAGTAATGAAAAAATAGTTTTTCACGATGGACTCAATACTGGGCTTACATCAATTTTGATGCATAATATTACTAAAAACCACACTGTCATTTTGCTGTCCAATACAGCTAGTCCAGTTTTTGCAACAGCCAATGCGGCTTTGAAATTAATTGAAAACAAACCTTATAAAATGCCTCTTCAGAGTCTTTCGAGAATCTACGGCAGTTTGCTTGAAAGTGGGAGTAAAGAAAAAGCAAATCAGTTAATTGAGGAATATTTAAAAAAGACAGACAGTTACGAAGCATCAGAAAGAGATTTTAATAGATTGGGATATCAATTTCTTAGACTTCAAAAAACAGAAAATTCTTTAGTAACATTCGCTGCAGCAACATTGATTTTTCCAAATAGCTCTAATATATATGATAGTTACGGAGAGGTATTGCTCCAAAGTGGCAAAAAAGAGGATGCGATTAAGATGTATCAAAAATCGGTTGAATTAAATCCAGCGAATGAAAATGGTAAAAAGGTATTAAAAGAATTACTGTAATAAAATGTCTGTAACATAGAATGATCAATTTATAACGTGTATTCGGAACAAACGAAATATGAAAACTCCTTAAGAAATTAAGGAGTTTTTTTATGATACTTGCAATTCTGTTTTTCACAGTTGTTGGTGTATTTTTTAAGTAATAGGTAAATGAGGAACAATTATTTGTGGAGAAAAAACTTATATTCGCGAATGTTTTTAAAAATTGAAAACAGAAGAAATATTTCACACCTCAAATCTTAAAATAATGAAAAAAGTAATTTGTTCCCTACTAGTAACAATGCTCACAATTTGTGCTTATGCGCAAGAAATTAAAATTAAGAATGACGAAGTTAAACTTGATGAAAAAACGGTTGCCTACATTACTGGTAAAAAACCAAGTTTACAAATTTTAAGTTTAGATAAACAGTACACAGTAAATGTCGAATTGAAATTTCTGGAGTCTACGGGAAAAAGATGGATGGTTTTAAAAAGTTTGAAAACCGAAAAAACAAATGAAGCCGATTATAAAAAGTTTAACCCGCTAAATCAACAAAAAAGTGTAATTGAAGCTTTTATTGATAAAGGGTTTTTAAGTGCCGACGGACTAAATACGGAAGCAATTGAAAGCTTTATAAACGGAGCATCTTCAGGAATCTCTGATAATATTAAAGCTGAAGCCGATGCAGCAGCCGATAAGAAAAATAGAATTGCAAGCTATAAGATTTCGATTGATGATGCTGGAGCTGTTTTCAGCGGTCAAACTAAAATTGGAACCATAAAAATTGCCAGAACAAATAGTTCAGGAATACAAAGCTACGAAGTTCTCGATTTAGACGGTTACATTATTGCGACGTGGTACAATATGAGTAGCATGCATCCGGGTTATAATAAAGCGTTGTACGAAGAATTAATCACATTTGATGGAAAAGTGATGAAAGTAAAACCGGATACTTTTGGAACGCTTCAATATAAATTGAGTACAGATAAAACGGCTTTAAATATAGTTGGTGAATTGATGGGTAACGGCTATACCTTAAAACATCAGGGCGAGGCTGCTAATGATGTAGCAAAGCAGGAAAAATTGAAAGCAGATCAGGAAATAGCAGCAAAAGAAAAAGAAGCTGATAACAGAATTTATGTGCAAAAACCTTTTGCTATGGACGAGAAAAAGGTAATCAGAATTATTGAATATATGTTGGAAGCACATTCTACAGGAAGCAGTTTTAGCCCCGAAGCAGCTTATATTATAGAGAATAATAAAGTGGTTGGGAAAAAATATCCATCACATGGGAATCCAAATTATAGCTATTATGAAATTAGATTAAATTTTGAAAATAACCTGATTAAAAATGCCAGTTTTGTAACACGTTACAGCAATAAACCTATTTTGTTGGAATTTCAAGACAATACGATTACCCGTATTGTTTATAAAGATATGAGTGTCGATTTTAAATTACAATACATTGCTGATAAAGTAATTCTTTTTAGCAAGGATGATAATGATGAGAGTACGTATGTTTTAGAATTAGATGGCGATAAAACAAAATCAATTGTTGAAACAGTAAAATTGAATAAGCCATTCACGAAACCTTATATTAATAAAACTTCAAAATTTACATTCGCAGCTGATTCTTATACTAGAGATTATATCAGTTATAAGCGAGAAAAAGCTGCTGAAGATAAAAATATTCTGCAAAGATATATAAACAGATATTCTAAAGTAAGTAAGAATGTTTACACGCGAGAATATTTAGAAAACGGACTGAAAGATGACAAAAGTAAAGGGCTTAAAGAGACTTTTACTTATGATGATTTTGATAGAATTTCTAAAGAATTAGGTGTTAATACTGGTTGGAAATTTGACACAACTTATTCTTATGAGGATAACAAAACATATGATTACGTAAAATTAGTTACAATTGAAGAATCTCCAAAAGGGAAGGTTACTTATATAAGAATTGAAAAAGATCAGCCAAAAGCAAATGATAAAGCAAATGATTTTGAATGGAGAAAAGGTTATTATACACTTGATGCAAATAATGATTTGATTTCAGAAAACAGAGACGGAAAACACCGTGACAAAGTGAATGGTGTTTGGTCAGATTGGAAATATAATGAAATGTAAATTATCTGTTTTTATAGAATAAAAAAAACTCCATTAGAAATAATGGAGTTTTTTTGTAGCTATTACGAATCTTTTTCTGAGCTATTTTTTAGGATTTAAATAAGATTTTCAAAAAAACATAGAGTCCTCATTTCTATCTCAATTTCAAAAAAGGAACTAAATTGTAGTAAAAATATTTCTTATATTCGCCTCTAAATAACTATCAATTCTAAAAATACCACAAGAAAAAAGAAATGGATAAAATTAATTTATTAATTGTTGCAACCATAATTACTTCGTTCATTTCATTATTACTTATAATTTTTCTGCTCACAGTAAAAACAAAAGATAAAACAAGTAACATACTTTTTGCTATTTTTCTATTTTTAAATGCAGTAGATTCCATTGAGCCTTTATTCGGATTAATGTCTGATCGTCCCACAAATCTTGGAATATTCAGAACTACACTTGCTTTTTTTCAAATTCCGGTTTTTTACCTGTATGTATTATCAGTTTCTTATTCTGATTTCAAATTTAAGTCCAAATATCTTTTACATGCAATTCCATTTTTAATAGTAAATGCTGTTTTAGTTCCTCGTTTTTATGCCGTGGATGCTGCAGGAAAAATGGATTTTATTGTAAATCGTACAAGTAGGATTGAATTGCAGTTTATTCATATTTTAATACATATTCAGATCATTGCTTATTTTGCGGCCATTTTTATGCTATTAAAAAAAGCAAAAAAACTGTATGTTGAAAACAATGCCGGAACTCACATTAATTCCTATAATTGGTTATTTCAGTTTACGACCCTTCTCTCAATCGTGTATGTCATTGCAATTCTGAAAAATATTTTTAAGTTTTCAGAATATCCAGATATTTCCGAATGGATAAAAGTTGGAATTCAAGTATTACAACCCTTTATCATTTGCTGGTATTTGTTTAAGGCATTAAACAATCCTGATTTATTCCGAAATATCGATTCAAAATTAAAACTGGTAAAAGATATCGTTTCTGAAGAAAAAACCAATGTATCAACTGCCGTAAATGATGAGGTATATAGTGAAGAGTTATTGAAACTACAGCAATATATGAGTGAAGAAAAACCATTTCTTAATCCTTCGCTAACGATTCAGGATGTTTCTAAAGGAATTAAAATTCCTGTTCGGGATTTATCTCTTTTAATCAATCATAAATTAGATCAGCATTTTTATGATTTCGTTAATACATACCGAATAGAAAATGCAATGAATATATTAAAAGATGATTCTAAAAGTAAAGTAACAATTCTTGAAATCTTGTATGAAGTTGGATTTAATTCAAAATCTTCTTTTAATAGCGCTTTTAAAAAACATACAGGAAATACGCCAACTTCTTATCGTAAACAATTGTAATTCAATTTTTTGTAATTACTCGTACTTGTTGTTGAAACGACTCGTACTTATTTTTTCAGACAAATGCGTTCGAATCTTTTCATTCGGTCGCACAGGACTAGTTGCTTCCGCATCTTTGTATCGAAATAAATTTTTAACCGAAAAAAATCGATACCATGAAAAATATTATTTACGTACTATTACTTCTTATAGTAACTCAAGCGAATTGTCAGACAAGCCATAAAGTGTTGACAAAAAAGACAAATTACAGTTTTCTAACAGACAGTTTAAATATTGATAAACAATTAGAAAAATACAAACTAGCCGGATTTAGTGTTGTGGTTTTTCAAAATTATGAAATTGTATACTCAAAGCAATTTGGAGTAAAATCAATAGATTCCAAAGAAAAAATAGATCAGAATACTGCTTTTTCAACAGCTTCAATTTCAAAACCAATTACGGCGCTTTTGTGTTTTATACTTGAAGAGAAAGGATTAGTCAATTTAGATGATCCAATAGATCCATTCTTAAAACGTTGGCATTTACCAAAAAGCAAGTTTACTGAAAGTAATAGTCCAACATGGAGACAATTTTTAAATCATACCGCTGGTACATCTCAAGGAGGTTTTGAAGACCATTATGAAGGAGAAACAATTCCGACGTTAAAACAAAGTTTATTAGGGCAGATACCAAGATATGATAAAGAAATAGAGTTTTTGTTTACGCCAGGAACTAGTTGGGAATACAGTGGTGGTGGTTATACAATTGTCCAAATGGCTTTAGAAGACACTTTTAATAAATCTATGGCTGAGCTTGCAAAAGAGTATGTTTTTTCGCCTCTTGGTTTGAAAAACACTTCAATGGTTCAGCCAAATGAAAAAGGGTTTCTGACAAATGTGGCTCTTGTTCATGATAAAGACGGAAAAGTGATTAAAACTGGTTTGCCAATTACACCGCAAGTTGCACCTTCAGGAATGTGGTCTACGCCAAGTGATTTAGCTAAACTGGCTATCGAAATGCAAAATGCTTTACGCAATAAAAACAACAAAGTGATTTCTCATAATGTTGCTCAAAAAGTGACAGAATTAAGCGCTCTAAAAAATGCCGTTGGTGGTTGGAGTTACGGATGGCAAAAGTCTTTTGGTTACAATAACTACGACTGGTTTTTGTGCAACGGTTCTAATACCGGAGTAGGTGGCACTGTTGCCGCTACCATGACAGATGGAAACGGTTTCGTATTTCTGGCAAATGGAGAAAAACCTAATCGTTTTCCTGTAATGAGCCACACTCAAAAAACGATTCTGAAATTGATGAATTGGGATAATACAGCAGTAAAGGAAAGCACTCAGGAAATGCCAGTTTCGTTAAAACAACAACTAATTGGAACTTATGACGATTTTTTATACGGACAAGGAGTAGAAACCAAAATAGTAGAAAAAAACAATCGTCTTTATGTTGAATCAATGTTGTTGGACCATTTTAAGGGGAAAAATGATAATGAGTTGGTGTATTTGAAGAATGGTTTATTTAAAATTATTGACTATCCTAACTTACTACAGTTTGAGTTCAAAGATGGAAAAGCAACTTCCGTAATCTTGACAAGAGATAGTTTTAGTACTGAAGTTTCAATGACAGATAAAAAATAAAGAGAAGCTCCATTAGAAATAATGGAGTTTTTCATATGAGTTTTTTTAAAAAAATCGGAATAGATTTTAGTGAAGTTTATTTTTATAGAAGAAAACGGAATGGGAAGTTTACGAAGAGAACGAAGAAATTAACGAAATGTTTTTTGTAGTAAATACGTTTTTAAGACAGAAAATAATCAATCAAAATTAAATGTTGAGTATATCTTAGTTTAAATCTAGGTGTCATAAAAGCAAAAAAAAAAGTCCTAATTTTCATTAGGACTTTTTTTGTGGGGAGAGCAGGATTCGAACCTGCGAAGTTCACACAGCAGATTTACAGTCTGCCCTCGTTGGCCGCTTGAGTATCTCCCCAAAACTGAGTGTCAATTTATAATATCGACACTAGGAAAAGTGTAAAAAAAACTCCTTAATTTCTTAAGGAGTTTTCTGTGGGCGATGAGGGGTTCGAACCCCCGACCCCCTCGGTGTAAACGAGGTGCTCTGAACCAGCTGAGCTAATCGCCCTATTTTACTAGGTTGCTATCGTTTGTGATTGCGAGTGCAAATATACGCTTGTTTTCGAGTTCTGCAAAGAAAATACATAAAAAAATTAAAGTTTTTTTTATGTATTTTCTATCTTGCTGAGGTATAAAATGTTATAAACGTATTTTTTTGCTTGTTTTTTATTTTGAAAGTGAAGGAACGTTCCTGTAGATGTAATCGCCGTGTTTTCCGGTGAAAGTTTTTTCTAGTTCATCAAAAAAAGCGTCTGCATCTTTTTCATTTGGCCAGGTAGATTTTATCAATTCGTCTATTTTATCACTTGATTTTTCAAGATCGGCTAGAGAATCGTAGAAAAAGGCTTCCATAAAATCGGTGCTGTTGGAACCCCAAGAGTGCCGAAACGGATAATAGGCCTTTATGTAAGGATCTTTAAAAGTAATTTTATCATTGAATTCTTTTGCTTTTTTTGAATCTCCTTTCATACTCAACTGCGATTTTCGAATATAAATAATCATCGGCTTTTTGGTTTCGTCTTTATATGGCTTTTCACCAACAGAGGTAACGCTTTGATAGATTTCATCAGAATGAAGCGGAGTATAGAAACTTTCGTACTTATCAAAAAAAGCTTTTCTGGTTTTTTCATCCGGCCAGGCTTTTTTAGCCAAATCATCGCTGATAGCATTTGCTTTTTCGATGTCTTCCCAATTTTTGTAAACATTTACCAAAACAACTTCTGTATTGTCATCGGTGTAGTAGTGGGTTAGAAGCTCTGAACCAATAATAAGATCGTTTTTGCTGGTAATTTTGTCAAAATATTCCTGTTCGCTTGCTTTCCAATCTTTGGCTTTTGCATCTAGGCTTCGGTGTAGCGTAGTCATGGTGATAAAGACTGGTTTTTCTTTCTCTTGTGCGTACGTGGCTACGCACCATAGAGCCATCCATAGGACGAGCCCTACAAGTGTAGTTCTTGTTTTCATGTTTTAATTTGTATTGGTTATTAAAAAAACTAAACAAATTTAAAACATTAAAAATCAAGTAATTACGAAATTATAGTGAATTTTCAGGAGTGTTTTTGATCAAAATTTAACTTTCTTTATTTAATGGGAGTTCAGCGACAACAAACGTACTTCCGCCGGCATAAATGAAATCATTTTTTGTAGCGTTTTTCTTTGCATCCAAAAAAGCTTTTTCAACCGAATCGTATTTTTCTCCTATTAAATCATACTTCTTGGCAGTATCTTGCAGTATTTCAGTGCTTAATCCCCTCGAAGAATCGGGGCGACAGAAATAATATTTAGCTTTTTTAGGAAAGAGTGGCAAAATCGAATCGAGATCTTTATCGTTTACAACACCCAAAACGATATGCAAATTTTCGTAAGTTTCCTTTTGAAGCTGATTCATAACAACAGACAAACCGTGTTTGTTATGTGCCGTGTCACAAATAATTTTCGGATTCTCGCCAAGTTGTTGCCATCTGCCTTGCAAACCAGTATTTTTTACAACGCTCAATAATCCTGATTTTAAACTTTCTTCCGAAACTTTAAAATCCGTGGTTTCATTTAAAATCTGAATCGTCTGTTGAACGGTTTTCTTATTATGAAACTGATAATCGCCAATTAAATCGGAAGGGAAAACTTCTGAAATTAAATCGGAAGCAAAATAAATCGGTGCTTGGTTTTCTTTGGCTTTAGCCAAAAATACAGGCTGCGTTTCATTCGTATATTCTCCAATTATGACAGGAACATTTGGTTTTATAATTCCGGCTTTTTCTCCTGCAATCAAAGCAGGCGTATTTCCAAGAAACTGAGTATGATCTAAATCAATGTTTGTAATTACCGAAACCAAAGGCGTAATAATATTAGTTGCGTCTAATCTTCCGCCTAAACCAACTTCAATAATAGCAATGTCAACTTTTTCTGCTGCAAAATAATCAAAAGCCAAACCAACAGACATTTCGAAGAAACTCATATCATTAGCTTCAAAAAAACTTTTATGTTTGTCTATAAATTCGATTACAAAATCTTCTGAAATTTCTTCGCCGTTTATACGGATTCTTTCTCTAAAATCTTTTAAATGTGGCGAAGTGTACAATCCAACTTTATATCCAGCTTCCTGCAAAACCGAAGCCAGCATATGCGAAGTCGAACCTTTTCCGTTTGTTCCCGCAACATGAATGCATTTTAAATGATCTTGCGGATTATCAAGATGCCCAGCCAGCAATTTAATATTGGTTAAGTCTTCTTTATAAGCCGAAGCGCCCTGAAGCTGATACATTGGAAGCTGATTAAACATCCAATTTGTGGTCTCTTGATAGTTCATTTATTTGGATAAAATGGTTGTTGATTGAAATAAATTTCGATTTTTGTAGTTTAATATTACAGCGAAAATTATCTTTAGTGCAAATTTCAAAATAATTTTTAGAATTAATCATAAAAACCAGAATTAAAATATGTTTAGCTTCATTCAATTACAAACAGATACCATCGCAAACGCAGCATCTAACGTAGTTATCGAAAAAATTGCTCCAAATAACGAAATCTCAGTTTTAGACTTTATCTTCAAAGGTGGTGTCTTTCTTATTCCAATTGCTATTTTATTGTTTTATACTATATACGTTATTTTTGAACGCTACATGTATATCAGCAAAGCATCAAAAATCGACAGCCGTTTGATGCAGGATGTTGGAGATAAATTGAATGCAGGAAATATCGAATTGGCGAGAACAATTGTTGAAAGAAGTAATACCGCTGCCGGAAATATTTTGAAAGAAGGCGTTTTAGTAATTGGAAGACCAATTGCCGAAATCGAATCAAATATGGACCGCGCTGCTGATATTGAAATTGGCGAAATGGAAAAGCATTTAGGTCATCTTGGTCTTATTGCCGGTATTGCGCCAACGCTTGGTTTCATTGGAACAATTTCTGGAGTAATTAAAATTTTCTACAGTATTTCGGTTACAGAAAATATTAGTATCGGAAACATTTCCGGAGGTTTATACGAAAAAATGATCAGTTCAGGTTCAGGATTAATTGTGGGGATTATTGCGTATTCAGCTTACCACTTATTAAACGGAAAAATTGATAATTTCGCCTTAAAAATTCAGAAACAGATATTAGAATTTGTCAATATAATTCAAAGAGCATAAGGTATGTCCATTAAAAGAAAAAGAAGATTTCACGCTGAGGTTGCCACTTCATCATTAAGTGATATTATGTTTTTCCTGTTGTTGTTTTTCCTAATTATTTCAACGCTGGCAAATCCTAATGTGATTAAAATGACGTTGCCAAAAGCCAAAGCAAACGAGAAAACGAATAAACAATTAATCAGTTTATCCGTTACCGAAGATAAAAAATTCTACATTGACAAAGAACCAGTAGATTTTGAAAATCTAGAAACGAGTTTAATGTCTAAAATAGGTACAAACAAAGAACAAACGGTCGTAGTCCGAATTCCATTTAACCTGCAAGTGCAAGATTTAGTCGATGTTTTGCAAATAGGAGTGAAGAACAACTTGAAGTTTGTTATTGCTACAAGTCCGAAGTAAAATAAGCAGCAGGGCGTGACCACAATAAAAAAATGGGCTAATCAGCAAAGCGTTGACAGGCCCATTTTTTTATTGCGGTCGTCCCGATAGCTATCGGGAGCGCTACTTCGGTAGCCAGCTTCTATCCCTCACGCAAAACAACGTAATCTTAGTCATTGCGAGGAACAAAACAATCTCACTAGAATAATTTAACGCAATCTTGTCATTTCGACCGAAGGGAGAAATCACACTAGTTGATCGACACAGATTGGCGATTCCCTTTGCGGAGTTTCTTGTGTGATTTCTCCCTTCGGCCGAAATGACAAACTAAACGAAAAAAGGCTTTCTGAGATTTCAGAAAGCCTTTTTTATATAGTCAAATTCGTGAGAATTCTTGAAATTCGTGTTTTAATTCAAACTAAAATTATAAATAATCTTACCAACTTGTTTAGGTGTCGCATTTTCATCAGCAGACCATTTAGTATTCATAGCAGCAATTCTCGCTTGGTCAAGTAAACAACTTGCCTTATTTGTAGTTCCTTTTATACCGGCTGTTGCACTTATTGTTTTTCCAGTTTGATCTACTGTAACTTCGACCACAACAGTTCCTTCTTCATTGCAAGTATATTTAGGAGCTGGTTTAGACAACGCTTTTCGGCCATTTAAAGAATATCCTGATCCACCGCCAGAACCGCCGCCGCTTCCGGCTCCGTAACCGCTTCCTGTGCCAATTCCATTTCCGGTTCCGTTACCGCCTCCGGTTCCTCCGCCAGAACCTCCAGATCCATAATAACCTTTAGAATTCAAACTTCCGTTTGATTTTCCTTTATTTCCGGCTACTTTATCATCGCCATCTCCGCCTTTATTTGAGCCTTTCAGAATACTTGATAAAGCATCATTTGTAGAGTTTGAAACTTTCGGTTTTTCAGGAACAGGTTTGGTTTCCGGTTTTGTTACAGGAACAGGTTTTTTGGGTTTTTCTTTTGCTGGAACAACTACATCTGTTTCATCAGCGGTTGTATTTTCCTGAGTAACGATTGCTTCTTCTGGAGCCGCTTTTGCAGGAGCTTGTTTCACATTGTTTTTTACATCCAAAACTTCACTTTTATAATTGGCGCCGGAACCTAAATTACTATCTCCAAAATTTATAGTTACACCACCACCTCCGCCTCCGCCATCAGCAAGTGCTACATTGTTTTCCGGGTTATAAGGAGGCCAAAAACGTATAAAGAACAGCAATACAATTATTACTGCATATATAGCCGTTGTGTATAGTAACGATTTCTTTTGGTCCGAAGAAATAGGGGAACTCATTTAATTCTGAATTTTGAAATGTATTATTTTTAAAACGTTTAAAAGTAGTAAAAATTGTTTAGAATGAAAGCCTCCGACTTATTTTGCGTCGAATGTTTTTTCTCGCAGATTTGGCAGATTAAATTTAAGGTCACAGAAAAAATCTGCATGATCTTCGAGATCTGCGGGAAACAAAAAAAGGACCAAATTTTAAATTTGATCCTTTGGAATGTGTAGTGAAAAAAAAAATTACACTAACTGTTTCAATGCAATTTCAAAAGCTGTTGCACTAATATTTGTTTTCGAAGAACTCAAAGCGTGAGCCTTAACAATAGCATTTTTTATAATTTCTGAAGTATCATTAAAGATTGCCTCATCTGTCATTTGAACTTTTTTCTCCATGAAATAAGCAAAAACTCTTGCCATTCCGCAGTTTGAAATGAAATCCGGAATCAAACTTACTTTACGGTCAACTTCTTCCATAATCGATCCGAAGAAAATTTCTTTGTCGGCAAAAGGAACATTTGCACCGCATGAAATTACTTCTAATCCATTTGCAATTAAATTATCGATTTGTGCCTGAGTTACTAATCTTGAAGCTGCACAAGGAGTGAAAATTTCAGCGCCAATTGTCCAGATTTTAGAATTGATTTCTTCAAACGGAATCATATTTTCGGCAACTAATTTGTTTCCGTCTTTATTTAAAAACAAAGTTCTGATTTCTTCAAAAGAAAAACCTTCTTCTTTAATCAATCCTCCGTCACGGTCAATAATTCCGATAACTTTTGCACCCATTTCAGCTAAGTAAAAAGCTGCTGCAGATCCAACATTTCCAAATCCCTGAACGATTGCTTTTTTGCCTTTAATTTCGCCACCATAAGTTGCGTAGAAATGACGAACTGCTTCAGCAACGCCATAACCTGTAATCATATCGGCAACGGTATATTTTCTAGTTACATCCGGAGAAAATTTTGGGTTTTCAATAACTTTGATAACACCTTGACGCAATTGCCCAATTCTATTGATTTTATCAGCTTCTGTTGGTTTGAAATGTCCGTTGAAAACACCTTCCTGCGGATGCCAAACACCACATTCTTCTGTCATTGGAATGACTTCATGAATTTCGTCAACATTTAAATCGCCACCAGTTCCGTAGTAACTTTTCAATAAAGGTGAAACGGCTTTGTACCAACGTTGTAAAACACCTTTTTTGCGAGGGTCATTTGGGTCAAAATTAATTCCAGATTTAGCGCCTCCAATTGCTGGTCCGGAAACTGAAAATTTAACTTCCATAGTTTTAGCCAAAGATAAAACTTCGTTCATATCTAAGCCTTTTCTCATTCTAGTTCCTCCGCCTGCTGCACCGCCACGAAGTGAATTAATCACAGTCCATCCTTCTGCTTCTGTTTCAGAATCTTTCCAGTTAAACACAATTTCAGGTTCCTTATTTTCAAATTGTTGTAATAAATCTTTCATTTTGTTGAGATATGTTTATTTTGCGTAAAAGTATAAAATAGAATAATGCGAATAATGTATTTTATCGCAAATTTAATGAAAGAAAAAAAAGAAAGCCGAAAACGATAAGGTTTTCGGCTTTCGGAATTCGAATATTTTTAAGAAAATTTGAATTATATTCCTAATAAGTGTTTTTTCAAAGTTTCATCAACTGGTTTGTCAGAAAGCCAGATTCCGAATAATGCTTGCTTGAAATCAAATCCTTGGATTTTTCCTTTTGGAACATCATTTTTAATTACATTAATAGTTTGATCAAGCGGATTGTAAAACAAAATAAAGACATCTTTTTCTGTGATTGCATCACTTAAAAATGTTTTGAACTGCTCAATTCTCGGACGCAAAGCTTCAAGATTACTTCCTGCAGATTTTTCAAAACCTGTATTCATTGCTTTTGTCAGTTTGTTTGAAGAAACCATAGATGAGGTAATTTCAATTCGCACAGCCATTTCAGTATCACTGTCGATAATGAATTTTGGATCCTGGCTTAATTGCGATAAATAAAGTGCCTGAACATAAACTTCCAACCACATTTTTGATCTTCCGCCGGCACCATTTAATTGCATGGTTTTGTTTTGAATTTCAATCTTTCTTGGAACTGTAACCCCGTTTACTTCTAATTGAGTTTGTGCTGAAACAGTCGTAAATGGTAAAATAAATAGGAATGCAAACACTAGTAAAGTCTTTTTCATATTTCTTATCTGTATTTTTATTTTTTTGGACAAAAATACTTTTATTTTCTAAATTTTGCTTGGAAAAATGACATGTTTTTTATCGACTTGCTATAATTTGTTACTTTGTATTTCTTTAAGAATCAATTTAGTAAGACTTGTTTTACGTAGATTTACGTAATAGAAATCAAGCAATGCTTTTTTGCGTCAAAAAAATGCTTATACTTTATGGAAAAGCCTTTTTTATGCGCAATAATATTCTTAAATTTTAAATAAAACCTTGTCAAATTGATGTCTGTAGATCAAAAAATCAGAATAATTACGAAAACGTTATCGTAATTCTTGCTGATCTATTAATTTTGTATGCATGCATTGTTAATTTGACTTTTAAAATTTATCTTTGGAAGCCTTTTTTCGGCAAAAACATTAAAAAAAACAAACAAAAAAATAAAGTAGTACCATTAACGAAAGGTTTTTCGATTTTGGTTCTTAAAAAACAATAAACGAAACAAGACTATGGATTTTAATCTTACCGAAGAACATTTGATGATTCAACAAGCTGCAAGAGATTTTGCTCAAAATGAATTGCTGCCTGGAGTTATTGAACGTGACGAAAAACAAATTTTTCCGACAGAACAAGTAAAGAAAATGGGACAATTAGGTTTCATGGGAATGATGGTTGATCCAAAATACGGAGGAAGCGGACTAGATGCCATTTCTTATGTAATTGCAATGGAAGAAATCTCTAAAGTTGATGCATCAGCTTCTGTAGTAATGTCTGTAAATAATTCGTTAGTTTGCTGGGGACTTCAGGAATTTGGAACTGAAGAACAAAAACAAAAATATTTGCCAGGTTTGGCTTCAGGTGAAATTCACGGAGCATTTTGCTTGAGCGAGCCAGAAGCTGGAAGTGATGCAACTTCTCAAAAAACTACAGCAGTAGATATGGGAGATCACTATTTGGTAAACGGAACAAAAAACTGGATTACAAACGGAAATACGGCTTCAGTATATTTAGTAATTGCTCAAACGCATCCAGAGAAAAAACACAAAGGAATCAATGCTTTGATCATGACTAAAGATATGCCTGGTTTTTCTATTGGTCCAAAAGAACAAAAAATGGGAATCCGTGGTTCTGATACACACTCTTTAATGTTTAGTGATGTAAAAGTACCAAAGGAAAACAGAATTGGTGAAGATGGTTTCGGATTTAAATTTGCAATGAAAACGTTGGCAGGAGGAAGAATTGGAATTGCTTCTCAAGCGTTAGGAATTGCTTCCGGAGCTTATGAATTGGCACTTAAATATTCTAAAGAGCGTAAAGCTTTCGGAACTGAAATCTGCAATCATCAGGCAATCGCTTTCAAATTGGCTGATATGGCTGTAAATATCGAAGCAGCGCGTCATTTATGTATGAAAGCAGCTTGGGATAAAGATCAGCACAAAAATTATGATGTGAGTGGTGCAATGGCAAAATTATTTGCTTCGCAAGTAGCAATGGATACAGCTGTTGAAGCAGTTCAGATTCACGGAGGAAATGGTTATGTAAAAGAATATCATGTAGAGCGTTTTATGCGCGATGCAAAAATTACTCAGATTTACGAAGGAACCTCTGAGATTCAGAAAATTGTAATTTCAAGATCAGTTATCGCAGGATAAGTTTAGATTTTAATCGAAATAGAAATAGAACCCTTTCAGCTTTTTGAGCTTCGAAAGGGTTTTTTGATTTTTTTTTGCTACTTTTCAAATGTTTATTCTTTCAAATCAATAACAACTTTGTTTAATTAATTCAATATTATTTTCATGAAGAAACTATATTTTCTCCTTCCGTTTGTTTTGTTTGGCTGTAAATCCAATACGCCAACTGCTGATGATAAAACAGTAAAATCAGAATCAAATCCAATTGAGATTAGTTACAAAGTTCAGGAATCTGAAGTTTCTGATTTTCTGAAATATCTTTCTTCTGATGAATTGGAAGGTCGTGAAACCGGAACTAAAGGAATTGAAAAAGCAGCTGTGTTTTTGGAAGATTTTTTAAAGAAGAATAATGTAAAACCGTATTTTGTTTCTTATCGCGATACACTGACCAATTTTAAGCCGGTGGCGTATAATATTGTTGGAGTTTTGGAAGGAAGTGATCCAGAACTAAAAAAAGAGTTTGTGGTTTTGAGTGCACATTACGACCACATTGGAATAGAGAAAAAAGATCAGCCGGATAAAATTAATAACGGTGCAAATGATGATGCTTCTGGCGTAACAGCTGTCGCACAAATGGCAAAGTATTTTGCAGAGACAAAATCAAACAAACGAAGTATTCTTTTTGTGTTTTTCGCCGGAGAAGAAAAAGGGTTATTAGGTTCTAAAAGTTTGGTTCAGAAATTAAAGAAGCAGAACTTTAATATTTATACTCAATTGAATATTGAAATGATTGGAGTGCCTATGAAGCGTGATTACTTATCTTACGTTACTGGTTTTGACAAATCGAATATGGCACAGAAAATAAATGAATATACAGGGAAAAATACAATTGGATTTTTACCAAAAGAAGCAGAATATAAATTGTTTTACAGATCTGATAATTATTCTTTTTATGATGTATTCAAAAAACCGTGTCAATCTATAAGTACTTTTGATTTTGAAAATTTTGATTTTTATCATCACGTTTCAGACGAATTTAAAGTAATGGATATCCCACACATGACGGCTTTTATTCAGGAGTTTTTGCCGGCTGTAACTAAAATTGCTACTACGCCAACTGAAGAAATTGTAATGAATAAATAACAGTTCGTTATTTTGGTTTTGCTTATTTTTGCTGCATGAAAAATATTATTGTTACCGGAACGAGTAGAGGAATTGGTTACGAACTTGCATTACAGTTTGCAAATGCTGGAAATCAGGTTTTGGCCATTTCGAGAAAAATACCTAAAACACTTTTAGAACATCAAAACATTACGTGCCTTTCGATTGATTTGGCAGATGAAACAGCTTTGACTGAAGTTGAGCATTTTCTTTCTTCAACATGGAAAAAAGTTGATGCTGTAGTTCATAATGCAGGCGCTTTAATATGGAAGCCTTTTGAAGAAACAACTCAGGCCGATTTTGAGAGAATTTATAAAGTAAATGTTTTTGGAGTGGCGAATCTTACGAGAATTTGTCTTCCGTATTTACAGAAGGGAAGCCATGTTGTAACTATAAGTTCGATTGGCGGTGTTCGCGGAAGCTTGAAATTTGCTGGTTTAGCAGCTTATAGTTCAAGCAAAGGCGCGGTAATTACTCTGACAGAATTATTAGCAGAAGAATATAAAGAAAAAGGAATTTCGTTTAATGTTCTGGCGTTAGGTTCTGTTCAGACTGAAATGCTGAGTGAAGCTTTCCCGGGTTATCAGGCGCCAATTTCGGCTGAAGGAATGGCAACTTATATTTATGATTTTACATTGAATGGAAATAAATATTTTAATGGGAAAGTATTGGAGGTTTCTTCGACAAATCCATAATTTTAAATTCAAAAAAAAAATCTAACATCTAACAATTAAATTAAATTGAGCGATACTCTTGCAAAATACATTCCCGAACACGCTGTAAAGCCTGTTTTTGATTTGATTGTAGCCAATCAGGTTCATCTGAAAATTGTAAATGAGCGCCAAACGCGTCATGGCGATTATAGACGCGGACCAAGTGGTAAGCATGAGATTACGGTTAATGCAAGTTTGAATAAATATAGATTTTTAATTACTTTGATTCATGAGATTGCACATTTGGTCGCTTTCGAAAAGTTTGGGCGAAATATAAAACCACACGGAAATGAATGGAAATATACATTCCAGCGTTTGATGGTTCCGTTTATTCGTCCAGAAATATTTCCAGGTCAGATTTTGCCTTTGCTCGCAAGGCATTTTAAAAATCCTTCTGCAAGTAGCGATACAGATACTACTTTATCTTTGGCATTAAAACAATATGATGCGGGGAATGATAAAAATTATGTTTTTGAAATTCCTTATGGAAGTGTTTTCCGAATCAAAAATGGCAAAATATTTAAGAAGATAGCCGTTAGGACGAAACGCTTTGAATGCCTGGAAATCAGTTCTGGAAAAACGTATCTTTTTAATCCGAATGCGGAAGTTGAATTAATTACTTTGAAAAATTCCAATATTTAAAATTCCAAATTCCAATACTTTGGAAAGCTCAATAAAAAAATCCCAAATTCCAATTTAGTAATAGTTTGGAATTTGGGATTTTAAATATTGGAATTTAAAAGTTTTTAGCCTTTCAAATAAGCTTCTCTTACCTTTTTGAATAAGTTTGAAGAATAAACAAACTTAACGATATCTTTATTGTCAGTTCTAAAAATTTCTTCTTTAGTTCCTTGCCACGCTTTTAAACCTTTTTTTAGGAAAACGATATTTTCACCAATTTCCATAACTGAGTTCATATCGTGCGTGTTAATTACAGTTGTAATATTGTATTCTCTGGTAATTTCCTGAATCAGGTTATCAATCAAAGTTGAAGTGTTTGGATCAAGACCAGAGTTTGGTTCATCGCAAAACAAGTATTTTGGATTGTTTACAATAGCGCGGGCAATCGCGACACGTTTCTGCATACCTCCTGAGATTTCTGAAGGTAGTTTTTTATGCGCTTCAACTAAGTTTACTCTTTCTAAAACAAAGTCAACACGCTCTTTGATTTGCGCTTTACTATTATTGGTAAACATTTTTAACGGAAATGCCACATTTTCTGCAACAGTCATCGAATCAAATAAAGCACTTCCCTGAAATACCATTCCGATTTCAGTTCTTAATTCTCTCTTTTCATCTGGATTCAAATCAGAATAAACTCTTCCATCAAACTCAATAGTTCCAGAATCCGGTGTGTGGATTCCTAGTAAAGTTTTTAATAAAACTGTTTTTCCAGATCCACTTTGTCCAATAATCAAGTTAGTTTTTCCGGTTTCAAAAACAGTCGAAACTCCTTTTAAAACCTTGCTGTCACCAAATGATTTTTCTACATTTTTTACTTCTATCATTATCCTAATAATAATTGAGTTAGTATATAATTAAAAAGAATGATACAAACAGATGTCCACACAAATGATATTGTACTTGCTTTACCAACTTCTAATGCACCACCTTTCATATAATATCCATGAAAAGATGGAATTGTCGCCAATAACATTGCAAAAATTAAAGTTTTAATGAAAGCATATGTAATGTGAAAAGGAATAAATTCCATTTGAGCTCCCTGAATAAAATCCTGACTTGTCGAAAACCCTCCGTATGCACAAGCAAGCCATCCTCCGAAAATGCCCAAAAACATACTAATTCCAATAACAAAAGGATACATTAATAAGGCTACAATTTTTGGAAAAACAAGATAGTTTAGCGAATTTACACCCATAACTTCTAAAGCGTCGATTTGCTCCGTAACGCGCATTGTTCCGATACTTGAAGTAATGTAAGATCCCATTTTTCCGGCCATAATAACTGAAATAAAAGTAGGAGCAAACTCCAAAATTACAGATTGACGTGTAGCAAAACCAATTAAATATTTTGGAATTAATGGATTAGTCAGGTTTAATGCTGTTTGAATAGCTACAACTCCTCCAATGAAGAAAGAGATAAAGCAAACAATTCCAAGAGAGTCAATAATTAAGTCGTCGATTTCTTTTAGAATTAGATTTTTCATAACAGGCCATTTGGTCTGTTTATTGAAAATTTCTTTTAGCATTAAAAAATATCTCCCGATTTGGGATAAATAGCGAATTAGCATCATAAGTTTTACAAATATTGGCTAAATTAAGGATTAGTTTACAGTTTACCGTTTCGCCAGGCAGTTTTTTAATTTTTTTTAAGATTAAAAAAGCTTTTGTTTCATTTTCTGAAAACGGTAATTTCTAATAAATTTAGCTTGTTCTGGGTTGACTAATAAAGGCGTTTTTGCTTTTTTTGCTTTCATAAATCCTTTAATATAATCTAAAAACAGAAATGGTTTTTTCTTCATCATCGCCAGTTTTGCCGATGCAATTGCAGTAATCCAAAAACCATATCCTAAAGTATAAAAAGCTTCGCCTTGTTTATAACGGGCTGTTTTGTTGTAATTTGCACCGGTTGGTTTTAAGTGTTTTACGTGTAAAGATTCGTCTGTAACGATTTTCCAATCATAGTATTTACACAATAATTCATCTACAGTATCCCAACCCATTGCTGGTTTTAAACCACCAATTTGTTTGTAGGTTTCTTTTCTGTATGCTTTTAGCGCACCGCGAATATGATCTTTGTCGGTTAGGTTTTCTAAAACCCATTCGCCGTTTTTGTCGATATAACAAAATCCTCCAACCATTCCAATTTTTGGATCAGATTCGAAATGTTTGATTATGGTTTCAAAATAATTTGGAGGAAAAATTAAATCGCCGTCAATTTTTACAATAATATCATAATCAGAATCCAATGTTTCAAAACCTTTCTGAAAAGCCTGAATTACTTTGCTTCCCGGCATATGAATGGCATCCGAAGTTTTGTTTACAACAGATATATACGGATTTTCTTTTGCGAAACTTAATACAACTTCTTCAGTTTTATCTGTTGAATTGTCATTTACAACAACCACTTTTGAAGGCAAAACAGTTTGTGAAACTAAAGATTGTAAGGTCAAGCCAATTAAATCTTGCTCGTTATGTGCGGGTATGACAATATAGTACTTCATGTTAAATTCCAATTTTAAATTTAAATTCCAATTTTTTTAAATTCCAAATTCCAATTAAAGCGAGTTCAATTGGAATTTGGAATTTAGATATTGTAATTTTTTATTTTATTTTCTCCGCAACAACAAGGTAATATCTCGGAGTGAAGTATCTTAATAAAGGTCTGAATCCAAACTTTTTTACCGGATGTGTAAATTGCAGGCGATCTGTAATTTTCCATCCTGTTTTTTCTAAAAGCCAGTCCAATTGCCAGTCTTCAAATTCGTGGTAATGTCTGTCCCACATATCAGTTTTAGAACGATATGCTGGCGAAAACCATAAACGTAACGGAATTGAAATTAGTAATTTATCACATTTTACGTTTTGTAAAATCGTATATGGATTTAGTAAATGTTCGAAAATTTCAAAAGCAGTAAAAACAGTATAATCTTCAGTTTGTAGCGCCGTTTGATCGTTGTCTAAATCTTCTCCTTTTGTGTTTTTTACAGTATAGCCATTTTCTTCCATTATTTTAGAAAACGGATTTGGTACACCAAAATCAAAAATGGTTTCAGATGTGCTAACGTGTTTTTGCAAAAATTCTAAAGTAAGTTTGAATCTTTTATTCGGAAACGTTTTTTCGTACATAGTAATTGCGAGGAACGAAATTATCTCTCGTTCTTGATTTTATAATTAGGTCGCAAATATACTAAAAAAGTCCGCACTATAAGATGCGGACTTTTTTAGTTTTCAGTCTCAGTCACAGTTTACAGTCAACTAAACTGAATACTGTGACTGTAACCTGCGACTAGTATCGATAAACAAAAGCATTAATATTCATTCCCGCTCCAACCGAAGCAAAAATAACCACATCGCCTTTGTTGATTTCGTGGTTTTCAATTTTTCCTTGAAGAATCAAATCGTATAAAGTAGGAACTGTTGCAACACTGCTGTTTCCTAAATCATGAATACTCATTGGCATAATATCTTTGGGAGCTGTTTTATCGTATAGTTTGTAGAAACGTTCGATAATTGCTTCGTCCATTTTTTCGTTTGCTTGGTGAATTAAGATTTTTTTCACTTCGTCAATACCGATGCCGCTTTTGTCTAAACAGCTTTTCATGGCGCACGGAACATTGCTTAAAGCAAATTCGTAGATTTTACGTCCGTACATTTTAATGTATTTAATATCCGGATCTAAATCAGGATTGTATGATTTTCCGAAATAAAGGTAATTCGCTTCATCATTAGCATAAGTAGCACTTTCGTAAGATAATAATCCTGCTTCGTCAGTTGAAGCTTCTAAAATAGAAACTCCGGCTCCGTCAGAATAAATCATCGAATCACGATCATGATCATCAACAACTCTTGAAAGCGTTTCGGCACCAATTACCATAACTCTTTTTGCCATTCCAGATTTGATGAAAGCATTGGCTTGTAAAACACCTTCAATCCAGCCTGGACATCCAAAAAGAATATCGTAAGCCACACATTTAGGATTTTTAATGCCTAATTTGTTTTTAACACGAGTGGCTAAACTTGGTAGAATATCCGTTTGATGTGTTCCTGTTTTTACATCGCCAAAATTATGGGCGAAAATAATGTAGTCTAAAGTCTCGGCGTCGATTCCTGCATTTGCAATTGCTTTTTCGGCTGCAAAAAATGCTAAATCTGATGCTGTATATTGCGGTTCGGCATAACGGCGGTTTTGAATTCCGGTAATACCTTTAAATTTCTTTATTACAACTTCATTCGGGTAACCAAAAGGCGTTCCATCTTCATTCAAAAAAACATGTTTGTCAAAATCTGTGTTTTTTACTTCTAAATTAGGGATGTAACTCCCAATACCAATAATTTTTATTTTCATTTTGCCAGTAATTATCCGATAAATTTATTGCTAATGTATAAATAATATTATGATAACTATCATAAAAAATACTATGCATGCATATAATTATGAAAAAACAAATTTTTAGTTGATATATTGGTTATTTTCTAATGATTTTTTAATATTCCCGAGATTTCAAACGATTGAAATAGGAATACGGCACAATTTTTTTTCATACTATCATTTTTACGGTGTTATAAAAACAAAGAAGAAATATTATAATGTTATAAAAATAAAAAACCCGACAAAATAGAATTTGCCGGGTTGTATAGGTAGAAAAAATCTAGTGATTAATTTTCCATGTAAGCTTCAATAGGAGCACAGCTACAAACTAAGTTTCTGTCACCGTAAGCGTCATCTACACGACGAACTGATGGCCAGAATTTATTGTCAGCGATATACTCTAATGGGTAAGCCGCTTTTTCTCTAGTATAAGGGAAATCCCAGTTATCAGTAGTTAACATTGCTAATGTGTGAGGTGCATTTTTCAATACATTGTTTTTGTCATCGGCAGTTGCAGCTTCGATTTCTTTTCTGATTGAGATAAGAGCATCACAGAAACGATCTAATTCTGCTAAATCTTCAGATTCAGTTGGTTCAATCATTAAAGTTCCAGCAACTGGGAAAGAAACCGTAGGAGCGTGGAAACCATAATCCATTAAACGTTTTGCGATATCACCAACTTCGATTCCGTTTTCTTTGAATGAACGACAATCTAAAATCATTTCGTGAGCTGCTCTTCCACATTCTCCAGTATAAAGAATTGGGTAGTGTCCTTCGAAACGAGATTTCATATAGTTCGCGTTCAAGATAGCATGTTCGGTAGCACTTTTTAATCCGTCAGCTCCCATCATTGTGATGTAACCGTAAGAGATTAAACATACTAAAGCAGATCCGTAAGGTGCAGATGAAATAGCTGTAATTGCTTGCTCGCCACCTACTTTTAAGATCGGGTTTGTTGGTAAGAATGGAACTAATTTTTCGTTAACACAAATTGGTCCAACACCAGGTCCACCACCACCGTGAGGAATAGCGAATGTTTTGTGTAAGTTCAAGTGACAAACGTCAGCACCAATTGTAGCAGGATTTGTTAATCCAACTTGCGCGTTCATGTTTGCACCGTCCATATATACTAATCCGCCGTTTTCGTGGATTAATTTTGTGATTTCAATAATTGAAGATTCGAAAACTCCGTGAGTAGAAGGATACGTTACCATTAAACAAGATAAATCATCTTTATGTTCAATCGCTTTTTCTCTTAAATCTTCTACGTCAATATTTCCTTCTGGAGTTGTTTTCGTAACAATGATTTTCATTCCGGCCATCGCTGCAGAAGCAGGATTTGTTCCGTGAGCCGATGAAGGAATCAAACATACATTACGGTGACCTTCGTTTCTTGACATGTGGTAAGCACGAATTGCCATTAATCCAGCATATTCTCCCTGAGCTCCAGAGTTTGGCTGTAATGTTGTTCCAGCAAATCCAGTAATTACATTTAATTGTTGCTCAAGTTTTTTAAGCATTGTGATATAACCTTCAGCTTGCTCAATTGGTGCAAACGGGTGAATGCTGTTCCAGTTTGGCATTGAAAGAGGCAACATTTCAGAAGCTGCGTTTAATTTCATTGTACAAGAACCTAATGAAATCATCGAGTGATTCAATGATAAATCTTTACGTTCTAATTTTTTGATGTAACGCATCAACTGGCTTTCTGAATGATGGTTGTTGAATACATCATGCGTTAAGAAAGAAGATGTTCTTTCTAACGAAGCTGGCAATTGACTTGCAGAAGTTAATTCAGAAACCGTAACAGTTTCTTTTCCTAAAGCTTCAGCAAAAATTGCAACGATTTGGTTGATGTCTGCAACAGAAGTTGTTTCGTTTAATGAAATCGAAACCGAATCAGCATCAGGATAGAAGAAGTTAACTTTGTTATTCTCAGCAACTGCTTTTACTTTTTGAGCATCAGCTTTTACTAAAATAGTATCAAAGTAAGCAGTGTTTGTTTGGTAAACTCCTAATTTATTTAAAGCTTCAGCAGTAGTAACTGCAGAAGCGTGAACTTTGTTTGCAATGTATTTTAATCCTTCTGGTCCGTGATAAACTGCGTACATTCCGGCCATAACTGCTAATAAAACCTGAGCAGTACAAATGTTAGAAGTTGCTTTTTCACGTTTAATATGCTGTTCGCGAGTTCCTAAAGCCATACGTAAAGCGCGGTTTCCATTAACATCAATAGAAACTCCGATGATACGACCCGGCATAGAACGTTTGTATTCTTCTTTAGTTGCAAAAAAAGCAGCATGAGGACCACCGTAACCCATTGGTACACCAAAACGTTGTGAAGTTCCAACTACTACTGCAGCTCCCATTTCTCCCGGAGAAGTTAAAGTTGCTAACGATAAAATATCAGCAGCAAAGGCAACTTTGATTTCGTTTTCTTTTGCTTTAGCAACAAAAGCACTGTAATCATTTACTTGACCATATTTTCCTGGATACTGTAAAATCGCTCCGAAAAACTCATTTGAAAAATCAAATGTTTCGTGATTTCCAACCACTAATTCAATTCCGATTGGAGTCGAACGTGTTTGAAGTACAGATAAAGTCTGAGGTAAAATTTCTTCAGAAACGAAGAATTTGTGTGTATTATTTTTCTTTTGATCTCTCGTACGAACGTCAAATAATAACGCCATAGCTTCTGCAGCCGCAGTTCCTTCATCAAGTAAAGATGCGTTTGCAATTTCCATTCCTGTTAATTCGATAACAGTAGTCTGGAAATTTAAAATAGCTTCAAGACGACCTTGAGCAATTTCTGCTTGGTAAGGCGTATAAGCTGTGTACCATCCTGGGTTTTCGAAGATATTTCTCTGAATTGGAGCAGGAACGATAGTTGGGTGATAACCCAAACCAATGTATGATTTAAATGTTTTGTTTTTCTTTCCTAAGTCGCGAATATGATTTGCAAATTCGAATTCTGTCATTGCAGGATCTAAATTCAAAGGCGCTTTTAAACGAATATCGTCCGGAAGGGTTTCATAAACAAGTTGTTCGATTGAGTCAACTCCAATAGTTTTCAGCATATGCTGAAGATCTGTTTCTCTTGGACCAATGTGTCTTAAAGCAAAAGCATCTGTTTTCATTTGTAGCTATCTTATTTTTTTAAATTGATGTGTTCGTACACCGTTTTGCTATACGAATCACATTTAAAAGTAAATGTGTTGTTTTTTTGTCGCGCAAAATTAAGTATTATTAATAATTTAATAGGTATTTTTAACTTCATTTTTTATCAAATTTCTAAGTAATAAGTTGATTTGTTACTAATTGATTAGATTTGAGCTATGAAACTTCTAAAACAAATTTTTGATTTTTATTTAAACAGCAGTATTCACGTGGCTTTGTCGTGTTATGCTTTGGTCCGAATTACGTTTCATGTATTTCATATTCAGTACGATGAGCCAATGGCTTTGTTTGCTTTTTTCGGAACAATTGTAGGATATAATTTCGTAAAATATGACGCATTAGTTCGCGTAAAGAAAAAAACAATAGGCACACAATTAAAAATTATCGCCGTTTTGAGTTTTATTTCGGTGATTTTAGTTGGCTATTATTTTTTTCACCTAAAAAGAATTACACAAATAGTTTCGGTGGTAATTTTTTTGATAACCGCACTTTATACATTGCCCTTTTTTCCAAACCGAAAAAATGCCCGAAATTGGGCAGGCGTAAAAATTTATATTGTCGCGCTTTGCTGGGTAGGTACAACTTTGGTTCTGCCTTTAATAAATGCCGAAATCCCGTTTTCAACAGATTTTTTCATTAAATGTATTCAGCGTTTTGTTTTGGTTTTTGTACTGGTTTTAGTTTTTGAAATCATAGATTTAGCCAACGACGATCCGCATTTGCAAACCGTTCCGCAGACAATTGGCGTTAAGAAAACCAAACTTTTAGGATTTTTACTTCTGATTCCGTTTTGGTTTTTAGAAGTTTTTATTTCGACATTCAATTATCACGATGCGATTATAAATCTTATCATGGTTGTTCTGTTGATGTTATTTATCTTTTTTGCAAGCCCCAATCGCTCTAAATATTATACTTCTTTTTGGGTTGAAAGTGTACCAATATTTTGGTGGCTGATGATAGTTTTTCTATAATATGTTTTGGGCGTGCCATCATCTTGATAAAAGGGCAAATTTACTTTGCGTTTATACGCCCTTTTATCAAGATGCTGTCGGGCTATCCGCGCTACTTCGGTAGCTAGCTTCTATCCCTCACGCAAACCGTAAAGCGAGGAAATTCATTTTTAAAATATATTTAGAGAACTAACATATTAAGAACAATGCCAATTGTTTTAACCATTGAGGCGGATTCGTACAACGTTTCCCGCGGTTGAAACCGCGGGCTATGTTTAAAATCAGAATTTGAAAAATAAATTTTAATTGAAATTATCTTTTTTATCTGCTCAATCTGTTGAATCTGCGAGAGAAAAAATTATTTCGTTTTCTGTTCAGCCAAAGCTTTATTCAAATCAGCTTTAGCTTCATTTAGTTTTTTCCTTTTTTTGTCAATTTTTTCTTTGCTTTCCTTGTCTTTAATAGCTTCGTTCAAATCGGCAGTTCTTTCGTTGACTTTTTGTTGTTTCTCTTTTACTTTTTTGTCAAGATCCTTGTTTACTGTTTTAGTGGTACAGTTTTTCTTGGTCTGCGCAATAGCCTCTTCAACACCTTTTATCTGATTTTGATTTCCAGCTTTTTTCGCAGTTGCTAATTTTACATTCAATTCACAAAGCTTTCTTTCACATCCTTTTAGAGTTGCACAATTGCTTTGAGAAAACCCGATAAAAGAAAGGGAAAATAAAACTACAGTTAATATCGTTTTTAATTTCATAAGTATGTTTTTTTGATTTGTAATGAATTCGTTTTAAGAATAATACTTATAAAAATAAGCAATTTATCTTATTAGCTTTTTTTAGTATCTTATTAATTTTAGTTTGCTTTTTACACAATTTTGTCATTTCGACGAAGGAGAAATCTTCGCAAGAAGCTCGACAAAGATTGGCTTATTGGAGCAGAGTTACTTGCGAAGATTTCTCCTTCGTCGAAATGACAATATCATGAGGATTGTAATTTGTCAAAGTTTCAAACTTTGACAAAGTTGTTAGCGCAATAAATTTTCAAAAGCCTCATCAATATCCCTAAATTTAAATCGGAACCCATTTTCCAAAAGTCGTTTCGGAACTACGTTTCGGCTTTTCAAAACCAATTCAGTTTCAGTTCGAATAAAGAAAGAACCAATTTCAAGTAAGAATTTGCTCAACGGAATTCCGAAAGGAAAACCAACAGCTTTTCGAAGTTTTTCCATAAAATCAACATTACGAATTGGTTCGGGAGAAACGACATTTACAATTCCTGAAATTTCTTTCTGAATTATAAAATCAATTGTATTGGCAAAATCTTCTTCATGAATCCAGCTTACAAACTGATTCCCTTTTCCTTGTTTTCCTCCAAAACCAATCTTCGCCAAAGTCTTTAAGGGAATAAAAGCGCCTCCATTTTTTCCTAAAACAATTGAAGTTCGCAAAGCAGTTTTCATTGTCTTTGGAGTTTCGGTTTTAAAAAAAGCTTTTTCCCATGAAAGAGCGACATTTATAGAAAAATCATTCCCGATTTCACCATCAACTTCATCCATTTGTTTGTCTAAAGAAAATCGATAAATCGTTGCCGTAGATGAATTCAACCAATGTTTCGGCGGATTTTGACAATTCAAAACGGCTTTGTTTAGAATTTTTGTGCTGTCAATTCTCGACCAAAGAATTTCTTTTTTATTCTTTTTCGTATAACGACAATCGACAGATTTTCCTGCGAGATTAATTAAAACGGTTGCATGTTCCAATTCCTTTTCCCAGCCAGAAAAAGTTTTGGCGTTCCAGTTTACATATTTTATTCCGTCAATTGTCTGAGATTTTCCTCGCGTAAGAATTACAATTTCTTCAAATTTATCTTTGAAATGATTTAGTAAAACTTGTCCAAGAAAACCTGTTCCTGCTGCGATTATTAGTTTTTTCATTTGATATTTTTTTAGCCACGAATCGCACGAATTTTCACAAATTTAAAAAGTGCATAAAGGAATTTGAAAATTAATTCGTGAGAATTAGGGAAATTGCTTCGCCTATTCGCTATCGCTCGAGTCGTGGCAAATCCTTACAGTAAATATTTAAGCTTTAAAAACCAATCTTTCTTCTTGTTGAGCTTCTTTAGCTTTTCTTTTTCCTCTAAAAAAGAAGTATAAATTGAAGAATAACATGACACCAAGATAAATAGAAAATCCTCCAATTTTATAACTTAATCTTTCAATTAATTCCTGATAACTGTCTTGGTTTAATTGCAGTTCCAAAATCATTAATGCAAAACCAATATTTAAAAGATAGAATCCGGTTTCAAAAAGTTTGTTGGTTGCTTGAGCGATTTCTTCTCGACCTTTAAAAATGTCAAGCATAAATATTTTTCCGTTTTTGAAAAGCGTTTTAGAAACATAATAAGTTAAAAATAAAGCAACTGGTAAATAAATTCCGTAACCGATTAAGATTTTTGTAGTTTCCATAATATTTGAATTTTAGTTGTTATTTGATTAATTTTTGAATGTATTTCGTGATCATTAAAATGTTGAGGTAATGCAGAAGTGAAATAATAAAAATGATGACGGCTGTTTTTAAACAAATTGTTTCGATCAATTGAGTGGAAGAAATAATTTTTTGCCAGGAAATCAAGGTCATAGCACAATAACCAATATTTAGGAGATAATAAGCTAAAAGCAAAACCTGATTTATTTTTTGGCAAATGTCAACGTGATTTGGTATTAAATCTGCAACGTAAATATTACCGTTCTTATAGCAGATTTTTCCAACTTTTAGAATGATGAAAGTCGTAATGCCGAGATATATAAAATATCCAATGATGTTGAAATTCATGATAATTGTTTTTTAAAGTTTTAAACTTTCAGAAAAAAATGAAAGTTTTGATTAAATTTTTTTACTTCATCATTTTTATAATCAATTTTCCTAACCAGTTTTCATTAAATTCGGTCATTTTGTCTAACATATTATCTGCTTTTAAAACGAAATCATAAAGCTTAGTGGTCTGATCTACAAAGTGTTTTTCTTCAGCAGAATCTTTTGCTTCGATTGTCGAAACTTCTTTTAAAATTTTAAGAGTCGGTTTAATTTCTCTTTTGCTTCTTTCTCTGGAAATTTTTACCGCTAATTCGTCTAAATCTTTTTCAGCGGTGAAAAATTCTTTTCTTTCACCAGCTTTGTATTCTTTATAGACAATTCCCCAATCCATTAAACCACGTAGGTTCATGCTTGCGTTTCCGCGGGAAATCTGCAATTCTTCCATAATGTCTTCCATAGAAACAGGCTCGTTTGAAACCATTAATAAAGCGTGGATTTGTGCCATCGTTTTATTAATTCCCCATTGAGAACCTAATGCTCCCCAAGTTTGTACGAACTTATTTTTTGCTTCTTTGAATTCCATGTATCAAATGTAAGTAAAAGTTTTTAAACTTTCAAAAATAATTGAAACTTATTTAACGAATTGTAAAGTTATGTTAATTCAAGTCCCTAAATTTTCGATTAAATAATGATACAGCTATTTTTGTAAAAATCATATTTATGGAATTATACTACACATTTTCGGTGCTAATTGTATTGGCATCTTTCTTCGCCTATTTAAATTTAAGATTTTTAAAACTTCCGGGAACCATCGGAATCATGATTATTGCCATGTTGGTTTCTGTGGGAATTCGTCTTTTGGGAGATTCATATTTTCCTGCAACGACAAAACACTTTTTTGATTTGATAAAAGAATTTGATTTCAACGAAATCCTTATGGGAGCAATGTTGAACTTTCTTTTGTTCGCTGGAGCTTTACACGTAAATATGTTTGATCTGAAAGAACAAAAAGTTCCTATTATGATTTATTCGACAGTTAGTGTCGTTTTATCAGCTTTAATTATTTCTGTTTTACTTTATTATATAGCACCGCTACTTGGAATTGCTATTCCTTACATATTTTGCTTGGTTTTCGGAACCTTAATTTCTCCAACTGACCCAATTGTGGTTTTGGGAGTTTTAAAAGAAGCTAAAGTCCCAAAACGAATAGAAACTAAAATTGTCGGTGAATCGCTTTTTAATGATGGAGTTGCCGTTGTAATGTTTGCTGTTGTTCTTAAGATGGCAACTGATCCAACATTTGATGCTACTTTTGGTTCAATTAGTTGGTTATTTATCAAAGAAGGATTTGGCGGACTTCTATTAGGTGCCATTTTCGGATTTACGGCTTCAAGAGTCATGAAGAAAATTGACGATTATAAAGTTTCGGTTTTAATCACACTTTCTATTGTCACAGGAGGATTTTTGGTTGCTCAGGCATTACACGTTTCCAGTCCGCTAGCAATGGTTGTTGCTGGATTGATTATCGGAAATTATGGTAAAAAAGTTGCCATGAGCGAAGTCACTAAAGATTATCTGGGCAAGTTTTGGGAACTTATCGATGAAATCCTGAATGCCGTTTTATTCTTATTTATAGGTTTTGAATTGTTGTTACTTCCAAATTTGGACAAACAATTATTGACAGGAGTTGTAGCCATTTTCATTGTGCTTTTTTCAAGATTAACCTCTATAGTTTTGCCTTGGAAGTTCTTCGACATCTTTAAGTTCTTCGGAATTAGATCTGCTTATAATAAAGGTTCTTTGATGGTTTTGGTTTGGGGAGGAATTCGAGGCGGAGTTTCTATCGCATTGGTACTTTCTATGCCGGAAGGAGAATATAAAAACTTGCTTTTGGAAGTAACTTATATTGTGGTATTGTTTTCAATTGTAGTTCAGGGACTGACTGTTGGGAAATTAGCGAAAAGAGTTTTGGAGAAAGAGTAAAGATTTAGAAATAGATACAAGAGCAAAGAAACAAGATTTCTGCTCTTTGTCTTTAAAATTTATAACTGAAAACCCGAAACATTTCTGTTTCGGGTTTTCTTTATCGTTTATCATCTTTTGAATAATTCGATTCGCCATTTATATTAATTTCTCCGCCTAAAAAACGAGGTTCCCTATTTCTCAAAACATCAAAAAAGGATTTAAAAATAGAACCGTATTCCCTAAAACGAACATAATTATATCCGAGATATTCTCCCTTATTAGCAGAATAACCAGCTGATTTGATTCCGAGTTTTTGTCCGATGTAAATCGCACGATTTAAATGATATTCCTGAGAAATTAAAGTTGCTTTCTTAACCTTGAAAATGTGTTTTGCACGATACATTGTCGAGTAAGTATCAAAACCGGCATAATCAATAAATATTTTGGTTGTATCAACTCCGTGATTGAAACAGTAATTTTTCATTACCGTTAATTCATCATATTCGTCACGGCCATTATCTCCAGAAAGTAAAATTTTATTGATGCATTTTGCTTTCCAAAGCATAATTCCGGCATCAAGACGATCTTTTAGATATTTACTTGGCTGATCTCCATTAATTCCTGCACCAAAAATAATTCCGACATCATTTTTTGGAAACTTTTTTATCGAATAATAAATGTTCTTTTTCGTTGAAGATTTTACGTAATAGTTTACAGAAAGAATCGCAATTAATCCAATGATTGCAATATAAAAGGCTATTTTAAAATATTTTTTCATGGCTTGTATTTGTAAGATTAAGATTTAAAAAAACGAAGATAGCTAAAGTAAAATCAAATAAAAAACCGAAGCATTTCTACTTCGGTTTCAAAAATATCTAACAGTCTAAGAAGTTTAAAAATCTAAGAAAGTCTAAAGTAATCCTGCTCTTTTCAATAAAGCTTCAGGTTTAGGTTCTTGTCCTCTAAAACGTTTGTACAAAGTCATTGGATGTTCTGTTCCTCCTTTTGAAAGTACATTGTCTTTGAATTTTTTTGCAATTTCTTCATTGAAGATTCCGTTTTCATGGAAATATTCAAAAGCATCGGCATCTAAAACTTCGGCCCATTTGTAGCTGTAATATCCAGAAGAATATCCACCTTGGAAAATGTGTGAAAAAGCCGTACTCATAGCATTTTCTTTTACATCAGGATACAATTGTGTGTTGGCGAATTGTTCTGTTTCAAAAGCTTTTAAATCGGTGATAGCAGTTGGATCTTGTCCGTGCCAAGCCATATCTAGTAATCCAAAACTTAATTGGCGTAAAGTTGCCAAACCTTCCTGAAAACTTGCACTTTCTTTAATTTTCTGAACGTATTCAATCGGAATAATTTCTCCCGTTTCGTAATGATTTGCAAACAAAGCCAAAGCTTCTGGTTCGTAACACCAATTCTCCATAATCTGACTTGGTAATTCGACGAAATCCCAATAAACAGAAGTTCCTGATAAACTTGGGTAAACTGTGTTAGCCAACATTCCGTGCAATCCGTGACCAAATTCGTGGAATAAAGTTGTTACTTCATTAAATGTCAATAATGAAGGTTTTGTTTCTGTTGGTTTTGTAAAATTGCAAACGTTCGAAATGTGTGGTCTTTCGTTTACGCCGTCTTTTACATATTGTGATTTAAATGAAGTCATCCACGCGCCGTTTCTTTTTCCTTTTCTTGGGAAGAAATCGGCATAGAAAATCGAAACCAAATTGTTTTCGTTATCTCTAACTTCGTAAGTTGTAACTTCTTCGTGGTATTTATCAATATCAAAAACTTCAGTAAAAGTTAAGCCGTATAATTTTTTGGCAACGGTAAAAGCGCCGTCTAATACTTTTTCTAATTGAAAATAAGGTTTAAGCTTTTCATCGTCTAAATTAAAAAGCTGTTGTTTTAATTTTTCAGAATAATAAGCGCCGTCCCATTTTTCAAGTTGTTCTATTCCGTCTAGTTCTTTTGCGAAAGCAGTTAATTCAGCAAATTCTTTTTGAGCTGCAGGTTTTGCTTTTGCTAATAAATCATTCAAAAAAGAAAAAACTTTCTCCGGACTTTCGGCCATTCTTTCTTCCAAAACAAAATGAGCGTGTGTTTTATAACCTAATAAATTAGCTCTTTCATGACGAAGTTTGGCAATTTGCAGAACATTTTCTTCATTGTTGAATTCGTTCTTTTGGAAACCTTTTGCCCCAAAAGCGATTGCCATTTTTTTGCGCAATTCACGATTGTCAGCATAAGTCAAAAACGGAACATAACTTGGATAATCTAAAGTAAAAATCCAACCTTCTTTTTCTTGGTTTTTTGCTAATAATCTTGCCGCTTCGATTGTTCCTTCTGGTAAACCGGCTAAATCTTTTTCATCTGTTAAATGCAATTCGAAGTTGTTGGTTTCTGCCAAAACATTTTCGCCAAACTGCAAACTCAATTTCGATAATTCTTTGTCAATTTCTCTTAATTGATTTTTCTTGTCTTCTGGTAAATTGGCTCCGTTTCTTGAAAAGCTTTTGTATTTTTTATCTAATAAAGTAGTTTGTTCTGGATTCAGATTTAAACTTTCTTTCTGATCGTAAACGGCTTTTACTTTTGCAAACAAATCAGCATTTAAGCGAATATCATTTCCAAATTCTGAAAGTAAAGGCGAAACTTCCTGTGCAATTTTCTGCATTTCGTCATTGGTTTCAGCCGAATTTAAATTGAAGAAAATACTAGAAAGACGATTTAAAATATCGCCTGAAAAATCCATTGCTACAATAGTGTTTTCAAAAGTCGGCGCATCCGGATTATTTACAATTGCATCAATTTCGGCTTTAGCCAAAGCAATTCCTTCAGTGAAAGCAGGAACGTAATCTTCGATTTTTATTTGCGAAAAAGGGGCGGTGTTAAATTTGGTATTGAAATATTGGGTTAAGATACTCATATTGCAGTTTTTTATCCTGCAAGGTTTTCAAAACCTTGTAGGTATTTTAGAAGTATTTTATTTTGATTGTGATAATCAGACCTACAAGGTTTTGAAAACCTTGCAGGAATTTATGGGAGAATTATTTTTTCAAACCTTCAGCCGCTTTATTAACTGCAGCTTTCAATTCTTCTTTATAAGAAATAATAGTATCTAAAACTTTTTTATCGTGACTTCCGATGATTTGTGCTGCTAAGATTCCAGCATTTTTTGCTCCGTTCAAAGCTACAGTTGCAACAGGAACGCCGCCTGGCATTTGCAGAATCGATAATACAGAATCCCAACCATCAATAGAATTACTTGATTTTACAGGAACTCCAATTACAGGAAGTGGAGACATTGAAGCCACCATTCCAGGTAAATGTGCCGCACCACCCGCACCGGCAATAATTACCGAAATACCGCGAGTATGTGCATTTTTGCTGAAATCGAATAATTTCTCCGGCGTTCTGTGTGCCGAAACAATATCTACTTCAACTTCTACATTAAATTGTTTTAATATGTCGATTGCATCCTGCATAACTGGCATGTCTGAGATGCTTCCCATTATAATAGCTACTTTGCTCATTGTTTTTTATTTGTTGTGTTTGTTTCAGGTTTAAAGTTTCAAGTTTTTGTTGAGACTTAAAATCGAGACCGAAAACTGTTTATTTTGCTTTAAGTTTTAGAATGTGACTAATCACTAATTACTATTCACTAATCACTAATCACTCTAATTGTATTCTTAACTTGCTGTGCAATTCTTCTAGCTTCTGCCATATCTTCATTTACGATAGTCACGTGACCCATTTTTCTGAATGGACGAGTTTGTTTTTTACCATAAATATGTGGTGTTACTCCGTCCCATCCTAAAATGGTTTCGATGTTTTCATACACTACATTTCCAGAATGACCTTCGGCACCAACTAAATTTACCATAATTCCGGCAACTTTGCTGTCAGTGTTTCCTAACGGAAGATCTAAAATAGCACGTAAATGATTTTCGAATTGTGAAGTATAACTCGCTTCAATAGAATAATGTCCAGAGTTGTGTGGGCGAGGAGCAACTTCGTTTACCAAAATTTCATCTTCCTTCGTTTGAAACATTTCAACAGCTAAAAGACCAACGTGATTGAAATTTTCTGAAACTTTCAAGGCAACGGCTCTCGCTTTTTCAGCTACTTTAGCGTCGATTCTGGCTGGGCAGATTACGTATTCAACTTGGTTTGCTTCTGGGTGAAATTCCATTTCGACAACTGGATACGTTTTCATTTCACCAGATGGATTTCTAACCACAATTACAGCCAATTCGTTTTTGAACGGAACCATAGTTTCTGCAATACATTCTACATTTGGAAGCGTATCTAAATCTGAAATCTGGCGCACTATTTTTACACCATTTCCATCGTAACCAAATTCAGTGCATTTCCATACGAAAGGCATTTCAACTTCGTTTGATGCAACAGCAGATTTTAGATTTTCTAAGTTTTCGAATCTTTTATATGGTGCAGTCGGGATATTGTTTTTAGCGTAAAAATCTTTTTGAACGCCTTTATTCTGAATTCCTTTTAAAGTTTTTGGAGATGGATATACTTTTAAGCCTTCGTTTTCTAGTTGCGTTAAAGCTTCAAGGTTTACCAATTCGATTTCGAAAGTCAAAACATCGACTTGTTTTCCAAAATTGTAAACCGTTTCATAATCCATTAAATCGCCTTGAAAGAATTTATTGCAAGCTATTTTGCTCGGCGCTTCGTCGCTTGGATCAAGAACGTAAGTTTGTATGTCAAATTTTCTGGTATCGAACAAAAGCATTTTACCTAATTGTCCTCCGCCTAATATTCCTAATTTAAAATCAGAAGAAAAATAATTCATTTTGTGTTGTGTTTTTGCAAAGATACCTTTTAATCTTTTTTTAGCCAAAATTTAGTTTTTTTCGCTACGGATTAAAAGATTAGAATGATTTTTGTCCGCCACGAATTACACTAATTTCCACTAATTTTTTAGGTTATATGAAAAATCAATTCGCGAAAATTGGTGAAATTTGTGGCAAACTAAAAAACTATTTTATTTTTTTTAAAACTTCTTTTGCGACAGCTTTATATGCGGCCGAATGATTGCTGTAATCTTTATCTAAAATAATTTTCAGTTCAGGATGAATCCAATCGTAGTGATTTCCCAGAACATATAAAGTTCTTATAGAATATGCTTTTGTTGCCACTTTAACATCATTTATCAGCCAGTCAAAAGAAGCTTCAATAATATCTTGTAAATTATTTTCGGAAAGCGAAATACAATTTTCGTTTTTCTTATAATGTGATTTAATCAAAAGTTGGGTCACTTTTGCAATCGGTCTTATCGAACTTTCATCTGTTAAAATTTTCAAATTTGAGCAGAAAAAATCAAGATGTGGCTGGAGCCAATTTAACTCTTCATACGATACAAATTCTAAAATCCAGCAGGCTTTGTGGTTGTTTTTGTCTTCGGGCGAAAAACAAATTGAAATTAATTCGGTGAATAGCGACGGATTTTCAAGGATTTCCTGTGCATATTTTAAGCGATTTTCCCGATAAGCACTAACATAATCCAATTTTTCCTGCAGCTGTGAAGACATTTTTTTTGAATTTGATTAATAAGCACAAATTTAGAACCATTTTTCGGTTCTCAAATTCGAATTCTGTATCTTTGTCCATTATTTTAAAATTAAAAATAATGATACAACTTCACGATAAACAATTTGTTCCGTTTATTTCAGCTAAAGAAATTGACTTTGCTTTAACAAAAATAGTGGCTCAGGTAGAAGATGATTTTGGAGATGACACTCCAATTTTTATTGGAGTTTTGAATGGCGCTTTTATGGTGGTTGCTGATTTTCTGAAAAAATATCAAAAACCTTGCGAAGTTTCATTTATTAAACTGGCATCGTATCACGGAACTGAAAGTACAAATTCGGTTAAAGAATTAATCGGAATCAATCAGGATTTGTCAGGAAGAACTGTTGTAATTATTGAAGATATTATCGATACAGGAAATACGCTTGAAGAATTAAAACATTTATTTAAAGCGCAAAATGTAAAACACTTTAAAGTAGCCACTTTGTTTTTTAAACCGGAGGCATACAAAAAGGATATTAAGATCGATTATATCGGAATCAGAATTCCAAACAAATTTATCGTAGGTTACGGACTGGACTATGATGGTCTGGGAAGAAATTTGCCGGAAATCTATCAGGTAACAGAATAATTTAAAAACACAACTATATATTCATTTTAAACTTCTGAAAAATAAGAAGTCACAACACTTACATTCATTATGATTAACATCGTTTTATTTGGAAAGCCAGGAGCAGGAAAAGGAACTCAGGCAGAATTTTTAAAAGAAAAATATAATTTAACACATCTTTCAACTGGAGATATTTTTCGTTTTAATTTAAAAAATGATACTGAACTAGGTAAAAAAGCAAGAGTTTTTATGGACAATGGAGAATTGGTTCCTTGCGAAGTTACAACTGCAATGTTAATTGACGAAGTAAAAAAACACCCGGATACAGCTGGATTTTTGTTCGACGGATACCCAAGAACCATTGATCAGGCTGAGGCATTAGATAAATTTTTACCAACAATTGGGTCAAGCGTTACTGCTACAATTGCTTTAGAAGCTGATGACGAAATTTTGGTAGCACGTTTACTTGAAAGAGGAAAAACAAGTGGAAGAGCTGACGATCAGGACGAAGAGAAAATTCGCGTAAGATATCAGGAATACAACGAGAAAACAGCTCCACTAATTGGATATTATAAAGAACAAAATAAATTTCATGCCGTAGACGGTATTGGAACTATTGAACAAATTACAGAAAGATTAACGTCAGTTATAGATAATTTGTAGAAACTTCCCGGAATTACGGGACTTGCTGTCGTTTCATCCCGATTGCTATCGGGCTTTAAAAAACTATTTTTCCACACCATAAAACAAGCTTCTTTTGGTTGCTGTTTTCTGGAAGGAAAAATTAGTTTTTTTAGAAAGGACCAAAAAAACACAATGCTTACTATTACAGCGAACCAAACAAATAACGAATCTACTAAACATTGGAAATACTAATAATATTTTTTCTAATACTATTAAACGGAGTTTTCTCTATGTCTGAAATTGCATTGATTTCGGCTAGAAAAAACAGATTGGAAACGGCGGCAAAAAAAGGAAATAAAGGTGCCAAAATTGCGCTCGATCTGGCAAATTCTCCAAATAAATTTTTATCAACGGTACAAATCGGGATTACGTTAATCGGAATTTTGACAGGTATTTATTCTGGTGATAAAATTACAATAGATGTAGAGCAGTTTGTTTCTGGATTTGCAGTTTTAAAACCTTATGCACATTCACTTGCAGTTGGGATTGTGGTGGTTGTTTTAACTTTTTTCTCATTGGTTTTGGGAGAATTGCTTCCAAAACGAATTGGATTAAATTATCCGGAAGCAATCGCAAAAATGTTTGCAATGCCAATGAAAGTGATTTCGATAATTACGGCGCCATTTATTTGGCTGCTAACATCTTCAACGGATTTTTTATTGAATGTTTTGCAAATAAAACCTACCGCTGACGGAAAAGTTACGGAAGAAGAAATTAAAGCAATTATCAAGGAGGGAACCGAAGTTGGTGAAGTTCAGGAAATTGAGCAGGATATTGTGGAACGTGTTTTTCATATTGGCGACCGAAAAGTGAGTTCATTGATGACACACCGCAAATCGGTAGATATGCTTCCGCTAAAAGAAGACAAGGCGAAAATTAAAGAATTAGTAGTTCAGGATTTACACGCTGTTTACCCTGTTTACAATGATAATTACGATGATATTGTTGGGGTTGTAACGTTAAAAAATATTTTTGCCAACATCGAAAAAGATGATTTTGATTTGGCTTCAATAATGTCAGATGCGCCTTATTTAATGGAGCAAACGACAGCTTACAAAGCATTGGAGAATTTCAAAAAAACCGGCGTTCACTATGCTTTAGTTTCAGATGAATATGGTGTTTTTCAAGGTATGATTACTTTGAATGATATTTTGGAAGCTTTAGTTGGTGATGCATCTGAATTTTATAAAGATGAATTTCAGTTGATAGAAAGAGAAGATGGTTCATGGCTGGTTGACGGACATTATTCATTGCATGATTTCTTAACTTATTTTGAGTTGGACGAATTGACAAACGATTACGAAGTAAACACCGTAAGCGGAATGATTATGACCGAGCTTTCGCATATTCCAAAAGAAGGCGAAAAACTGGTTTGGCAGAAATTTGTTTTAGAAGTCATCGACATGGATGGCGTTAAAATTGACAAAGTGCTTGTAAAAGCGCTTAAAGAGTAAAGGAAATTTGTTTCATGTTTAAAGTTTCATGTTTCAGGTTATGCGTTGCGTAAACTTGAAACATGAAATCTGAAACCTGAAACTACACATAAACAAACAAAAATGACAGAAGGAAATTTTGTAGACTACGTTAAGATATACGTTTCTTCCGGAAAAGGAGGAAAAGGATCTACGCATTTACATAGAGAGAAATTTATTGAAAAAGGTGGTCCGGACGGTGGCGATGGTGGCCGTGGCGGACATGTGTATTTAGTGGGAAATAAAGGACTCTGGACATTATTTCATTTAAAGTTTGCGCGTCACATTAAAGCGGGACACGGAGGAGATGGTGGAGGAGACCGTAGTACCGGAGCAGATGGAGATGATAAAATCATTGAAGTGCCTTTGGGAACTGTTGTAAAAGACAAAGAAACCGGAGAAACACTTTTTGAAGTAACAGAACACGGCGAAAAAAGGATTCTGGCAAAAGGAGGAAAGGGAGGTTTAGGAAACTGGCATTTTAGAAGTTCGACAAACCAAACGCCACGTTATGCACAGCCAGGTTTACCTGGAATCGAAATGGATGTGATTCTGGAACTTAAAGTTCTGGCAGATGTTGGATTGGTTGGTTTTCCAAATGCAGGAAAATCTACTTTATTATCTGTGTTGACTTCTGCAAAACCAAAAATTGCCGATTATCCGTTTACGACTTTAAAACCAAATTTAGGAATTGTGGCTTACAGAGATTTCCAGTCTTTTGTAATTGCTGATATTCCCGGAATTATTGAAGGTGCTGCTGAAGGAAAAGGTTTAGGACATTATTTTCTACGCCATATTGAGCGTAATTCAACTTTGTTGTTTTTAGTTCCTGTTGATACGCCTGATATTAAAGCGGAATATGATATTTTGGTTAATGAATTAACAAAATACAATCCTGAAATGCTGGATAAAGAACGTCTTTTAGTTATCTCAAAATGCGATATGCTTGACGATGAATTAAAAGCGGAATTGAAAGCGGAACTTGATGTTTCTTTTAAAGATGTTCCTTATATGTTTATTTCATCTGTTGCACAACAAGGTTTGACAGATTTAAAAGATAAACTTTGGAAAATGCTTAATGAATAAAATTCTAAGCTTCAAAGTTACTAAGCTACTAAGTTCAAAGAAAAAACCTTAGACTCTTAGAAACTTAGCAGCTTAGTAACTTCTAAAACAAAAAAGGCGTTCTGTTCAGAACGCCTTTTTTGTTTTAGAATGTTAAATTCGTAATAAACGGCTAAAAAATCAATGTCATTTTTAATTTTAGGATTACTTAAGATGATATAATTATGAAAATGCGTTATATTCGCATTACTTAAAACAAAATAACATGAAAAAAATAGTTTTATTCTTGACCATGTGTCTTATGGCTGTGCCAGTAAGAGCCGATGAAGGTATGTGGTTTTTGATGTTTATCGAAAGATTGAACCATAGAGATATGGAGAAAATGGGCTTGCAATTGACAGCCGAAGAAATTTACAGTATTAATCACCATAGTTTAAAAGACGCTATTGTGCAATTCAATGGTGGATGTACAGCTGAAATTGTTTCAAACAGCGGATTAGTTCTTACAAATCATCACTGTGGATATAGTGCGATTGCAGAACTTTCGACTGCAGAACAAAATCATTTGAAAAATGGTTTTTGGGCAAAAAATCGTTCAGAAGAAATGAAACCGAAATCTTTATACGTTCGTTTCTTTGTTCGTATGGATGATGTTTCAAAAAGAATTTTGTCTAAAGTAAACGATCAAATGACTGAAACTGAAAGAAACAAAATTATTCAGCAAGAGATCGCTTTAATTGAAAAAGAAAATAGCGAAAACGGAAAATATACTGTTTCTGTTCGTCCTTTCTTCCAAGGAAATGAATATTACTATTTTGTTTACCAAGATTACACAGACGTTCGTTTAGTTGGAACGCCACCGGAAAGTGTTGGTAAATTTGGAGGTGACACAGACAACTGGGAATGGCCTCGTCAAACTGGAGATTTCTCTATGTTCAGAGTTTATGCTGACAAAAACGGAAATCCTGCAACGTACTCAAAAGACAATGTGCCATTGCAGCCAAAACATTATTTGCCAGTGAGTATTAAAGGAGTAAAAGAAAATGATTTTGCGATGATTTTAGGTTATCCGGGAAGAACAAACCGCTGGATGCCGGCTGGAGGAATTGAGCAAAACATTAAGTTTGCGTATCCTGCATGGGTTGAAGGTGCAAAGACCGGAATGGACCAAATGAAAAAGTATATGGACAAAGACGCAACAGTACGTTTGCAATATGCTTCTAAATATGCTTCGACAGCAAATTACTGGAAAAACCGTCAAGGTATGATTGATGCTTTAACAAAAGCAGGAACTGTAGATACAAAAACAGCGCAGGAAGATAAGTTTTACGAATGGGCAAGCAAAGCTGAAAATAAGGCGAAGTATGAAAATGTAATTCCGACAATCAACGATTATTACAGAGAAACAAACTTGAAAGCGCGTCACGATAATTATTTAATGCAGGTTATGCGTACTTCAAGTTATGCAACTGGACCGGCTAATTTGGGTAATGCACTTATTGCATACTATAATGAGAATGATGCGAAAAGAGCTGAAATGTTGCCTAAAATCAATACGATGATTGACAATATTTATGGTGATTTTTATGCTCCGTTAGAAAAAGATCTTCTTACGGCTCAGTTAAATTTATATGCTTCTAAAGCTGCTGAATATGGACTTGCTCCAGAAATCGCAAAAATGAAAGCTGCTAATAATGGTGATTTTACTGCAGATGTAGCAAAAGCAACTGAAATTAGTTATTTTACTAATAAAGAGAAAGTATTGGCATTTATGGCTAATCCAAAACCATTGGCAATTGTACACGATCCGTTGTATATTATTTCTAATGATTTATTGACAAAATACCGTGCTAAAACAGATGATCAGGCAAAAGCTGATGATGGTTTTGCAATCGCATACCGTAAATTGGTAGAAGGTTTGAGAGAATCAAAATTAAATGCAATTCAGTATCCTGATGCAAACTCTACATTGAGATTAACTTACGGAAAAGTTCGTGCTTTGCCTGCGGATCCTCGTAATGATGCTAAAATCAACAACTATACTACAATGGAAAGTATGGTGAAAAAGTACAAAGCAGGAGATCAGGAATTTGATTTGCCAGCTCGTTTATTAGAGTTGAATAAGAAAAAAGACTTCGGTCAATATGCTGATAAAGCAGGTTACATGCCGGTAAACTTCTTAACAGATAATGATATTACAGGAGGAAATTCTGGTTCACCGGTTCTTAACGGAAAAGGAGAATTAATCGGAATTGCTTTTGACGGTAACATCGAAGCTATGGCAGGAGACGTTATTTTCGATCCAAAATTACAAAGAACAATCAATGTTGATATTCGTTATGTACTTTGGATTATTGACAAATACGCTGGTGCGAAAAACATTATTGATGAGTTGACGATTGCGAAATAATCTGATTTTAAATTCCAATTTATAAATCCCAAATTCCAAATTCTCAAAAAAATGGAAACTATTGGGATTATATAGTTCGATGTAAAATAAATATTCAAAACCTAACAGGATTAAAACTGTTAGGTTTTTTTTATCTCATTTCCTTGGAATTTGGAATTTAAAAATTGGGATTTTATTAATTAACTTTCACTCGAATTCCTTTCGTATGACTTGCAAATTCGGGAGCATACATACTTTGAATAGTCGTAATTCCGTTTGAGAATTCTCCGCTGTTATTTACTCTGATGTCGTATTCTAAAACATAAGTTCCTTTATTGATTTGATCAAAGAAGAAATGCGTTGCGGCATCTTTTGTACTCATATAATAGCCCAAACGATCTTTGTACTGATATTCAGAAAGTACATTTACAGGCTCAAAGCAAGAAGCACGCATGTCTTTTAGATGAACATATTCAGTGTCTTCTTTTGATGTAATAATTAATCGAACAGTAACTAAATCTCCAGTTTTTAAGGAATTTTTGGCTGTAATCTTTTCTAATTCTTGGCCTTTCAAAGTGCTTTTCTTTAGGTACAATTCTTTTGAAACAGATAAAACTGCTCCGGAATTATTTTTGATTTTATCCAAATCTTCAAAATATTGCCAATAAACACCTCCAAATCCGGAAACTTTAGATTTATTCTGAATTTTTATAGAAGCCATTTCTTTTTTAATTTCATCAGCTTTCCAGTTTAGTTTGATGTAACCGGTCTCAGCTTCTTTTTCGTTTTCGGCTAATTTTTTAGTTATGATTTTTTCATCTCCGAGTTTTATCACTGTGTTATCTTTTACAGAAAGCCAATCGGTTCCTTGCATTAATAAAGCATAAATAGCTTCAGTTGTCGATTTTGTTGTGGGCCAGTTTTTGGTTTGTTTATTTTTCAAAAGCCATACTTTCATTGCATCGACAGATTTTGTGTCGTTATTCACTTCGGCGAAAGCCTCGATCAATAAAGCCTGAGTTTCTATAGGCGCCTGATACCAAAACCAGCCTGATTTGTTGGCAATCCAGTACATTCCCCAATCTTCATTATTTGATGAGGTTTCTTTTAAGCTTTCAATTATTTTTTTTGCTGTTTCTTTTTCTCCAAAACGGTTTAATGCCAAAGTGGCTAATCCTTTTTCGTAAAGTGAATACGATAACCAATCTTTTTTAATAACGTCAATATACAGCTTGGTTGCTTTTTTTAATGTATCTGATAATTTGTAATTTTCTAAATAAAAGCTTCTGGCGTAGAGATAATGTAAATCAGCATTTGGATTGATCCAAATTAGTTTTTCTGTTGGCTTTAAGTTTTTAGTCCTGTTTTTATATGATTCTAAAAATTTAGCATCTAAAAATGGAATTCCGGTTTTGGCGATTTCATCTATTTTATTTTCGTTATCTTCTTTGTTGTTTAATTTTGATAAATGACCTAAACCAGCCAGAATGTGTCTGGTAATGTATTCGTTTTCATCGCTTCCGTCAAACCATGAAAATCCACCCGAAGATTTTTGTTTTTGCTTCAATTTTTCGAAAGTAGCTTCTTGCGAAGTTTTCATTTTTTCCAAATCAAATAAAAGTGCTAAATTTTTCTTCTTTTCATTTTCATTTTGAGCATCTTTCAGCCAAGGTGTTTCAGCCAAAATAAGGGACTTTAATTCTTCGTTTTCTTCTAATTTTGAATTCAGTTTTCCGCTTTTTCTCCAGTCTTCAAATAATGTTGCAATTTTTGGATTGCTTGAAATAATTTCTGAAGCCAAAGAGTTTGCGTAAAAACGTGCGAAAGTCTGCTCGGCACATTCGTGTTCGTATTCCATTAAATAAGGCAAGGACTGTATCGCGAGCCAAGTTGGGTTTGAAGTATACTCAAGTGTAAACTGATGATTTCTTAAAGTCGAAGAATTGTTGCTTTTTAAATTCTCAAATGTGTATTCTTTAGTCGAATTTTCACGAACCCAAACCGGAATACTTTCAGTTACCAACATATTGTTTGTTAAAACCGGAAGTATATTCTCTTCTCCATCCGAAAAATTATCGGCTTTGGCCAAAATTTTATATTGAACACCTTGCAAACCTTCTGGAATCGAAATTGTCCAGGTTGCAGTTGTATTTCCAAAAGCGCCAACATTGAAATTTCTAACATTTTTTGCATTCAGCATTTTAGCATCAATTGGCTGCATCGTTACAGCATCAAAAAACTGGAGAATCGCAATTCCGCTTTTGGCTTTGTCTGTAATATTTGAAATTTTAGCAGAGATTAGAATGGTGTCTTTTTCTCTAAAGAAGCGTGGGAAATTCGGTAAAAGCATCAATTCTTTTTGTGTAACAACGCTTTTCTCCAAATAACCGGAAACAGCATCTTTATTATGTGCCAGTAAACGCAGTTTCCAGGCAGTTAAAGCTTCGGGAGAAGTAAAATTGAAACTTACTTTTCCAGTTGCATCGGTTTTTAAGTTTGGCAGAAAGAAAGCCGTTTCTGAAAGGTTTTTTCTTGCTTTTACTTGGGTAAGAGCTTCGAGTGCTTTTTTTGTTGTAATGATGATTACGCCGTTTGCGCCTTTGCTTCCGTATATGCGGATTGCTTTATCTGAAGTCAAAAAATCAATGTCCAAAATATCTTCTGGATTTATTTTATTGAAATTGTCTTCTGATGAGATTTCTCCATCAATTACATACAGAGTTGATGCAGTGATAACCATGTTGGTTAGTCCACTGATGATCTTTTTACCTGGGATGAATTTTACCTTATTTGTTTGAAAGTATGGAGGATTTTCAGTCGTTTCCTGTGCAGACGCAACGACAGGTTTAACAAAACGGACTTCATCTAGTGTCATGGCTACTGCAGCAGTATTGTAAACCTGATTATCTTCTTCAACTACAGCATTTGCTAATCCTGCCCCAACTGCCATTACAGCATCTGGATCTCCTTTTATTGTTTCGCTTCCCACTTTTTTATCTTTTAGCTCCGTAATCGTAATGCCCAGCGAGTCACCATATCTACTGTCGTAAAAATTAAAACCAAACCATTTTAATTGGGTTTCTTCATTGCTGAAAATTAATTGCGGAAATCTTTCATTAAGATTTTCTACAGACGCATAACTAATATCAAAACCTAAACCTGTTTTAAAATTTGTGCCGTTGTAATAATTATCTTCAAATTTTAAAAGATCCCAATTTTTTACAGAAAACTGATCCAAAGAGCTATCATACATCGAAGCCAAAACTTCAGCTTCTTTTTTTGTGTTAAAACCGTTCAGTTTAAATGACCAATTTTCATTTGTTCCGGGTTGTATTTTATTTCTAAAACTCTCAATTGTCCATTCTAATTTTTGCTCTTGGCTTTTAAGTGGAATAGTAATAGTTTCAGTAAAAATATCATTATCGAATACACATTGAAAATCTACTAGTATTTGTGTTTCAAATTCTTTTTTTAGTGGAACTTTAACTGTGGTTTCATGATTTTGTAAATGTATGTGATTATCAAAATAGGTTTTATTTTGATAGTTGGCATTTGTTAAAACATACAGTTCCGGAATAATTGATGTAATTTTTACAAGAACAAAACCATCTTTTTTAGGATCACTGTTAAGCTGTTGTGCATTTAGTAATTTACTTGGATTGAATTTGTCTTTGCTTTGTTTGATTATGAAGTTAGAGGTAGTTTCAATCGGGTTGCCAAAGGTATCTTTCGCTGAAAACACAATTTTATAATTACCGGATTTATAATTCGAAATAAAATCCAGTAGTACTTTTTTGTCTTTTTGAGTATCGATATTTTTTGAGAATAATAAAGTTTCTGAAGAATTTTTGTTGGCTTCATTTTCTGAAATTTCATACGGAAATAATTTGTCAAAATCTTCGGGAGAAATTGTTTCGATTTCAGGTTTTAGAAATTTTCTTGTTTTGAATTTGCTAGAAAGCGGATTTAGATAATACAATTTTATCTCGCCTTTAACTGCCAGAAATTCTCCATTTAAATTAGTACTAGTTAAGGCAACTTCGTTATTATTTTTGGTTTCAATCGTATTGGCGATTTGAGCACTTAAGATCAAATCATGATAACCAATTTTTACATTTGTTAGGGCAGAATGTGTTTCGCCATTTATATCGGTAACAGCCGCTGAAATTTCGTAATTAAAAATAGGTAGATTCTCTTTCGAATTGTTTTTAGGAGGTATGGCGGTAAAATCGATAACAAATTTCCCAGAATTATCCGTTTTTGTTTCTCCAACTGCTAAAGTTTCGTTTTCCTCGCGCCCATAATAATTTCTCAAATACGTAGTATATCTGGTTACGGTATATTTTACAGTAGCATCTGATATATTGCTTCCAGCGAAAGCTTTTGCACTACCTTTTATTTTAACAGGCTGATTAAGTTGGAAACTTTCTTTTTTAGCATCAAAAGTTACTTCAAATTTTGGACGCTTATATTCTTCAACACGAAAATACATCGTGGCATTGCTGTAATTTATGGACACTTTGTCCCAATAAGTCTGACCTGTATTTGATAGATTTTCTGGTTTTTGTGCACTAATAAGGTAGCTACCGGTTATACCTGTTTTTGGTATTGTAAATTCACCAAAAAAAGAACCATATTCATTTGTTGTTACTTCAAATTCTTTAATAGATTGACCATTTCCATCACTGACATTAATTTTGAAGGTTGCATTGGCAGTAATACTTGTTTTATTATTGCTTTTTTGAATGGCAATTCCTTTATAAAAAACAGTTTGACCAGGTCTATAAATGGCACGATCCAGATAGAATTCAATTTTTCCTTTCATTCTGTTGTTTTCAGATAATTTGTAATCCTCCTTATATGGGAGATAGTTTTTGTGCACTAAAATACTATCTCCGGTTTGTGTAAGTTTAATGGGTTTTTGTCTGTAATTATAATCGTACTCGTTGGTTTCCGAATTGAATGTTGCGATTCCGTCTAAATTTGTTTTTGCATTTTTTTCTTCAAATTCCACTGTAACATCTTTTAGCGGTTTTCCGGTTTTTCGATCTAAAACCTGATAGTTTTCGGTTCTCTCTTTTTTAGAGGCAAGAACTGAAATATTAGAAATCGTTAGAACTTCAAAACCAGATGATTTCTGATCTTTTGAATCTGAATCGCTTTCAAAATAAGCTAAATAGTTTCCTACCGGTAATTTTGGTAATAATACTTCTGTTGAATAAGTGAAATAATTTTCTTTATCAATCAGATTATAATTTTCGGTCTTTATTATATTTTGATTTTTTACTATCGAATTAGCTAAAGAATCTCGATTAACTTCATACAATCTACTAAACTTGCCAACTTTCAAAAGATCAATTTTGTAAAATGAAATCTTAAATTTTTTGACATTTTTATAATTAATAAAAGCTCTTGTGTTTTCATTTTCATAACTGTTTTTCTGAAACTGAATAGCTAAAAATTTTGATAAAATATCGTATTTCTTAGACACTGCCTGTTTTGCGAAGTTTGAGTTTTCATTAATTTTAATAACTTCATTTAATACTTCTAATGCTTTAATATTATTACTCGGATGTAATTCTTTTGAAGCTTCGTCTAATAGAATTTGTGCTTGTTCTAATTTTATATTTTGAATAAGATTTTTGTCTTGAGTTTCTTTTTCTATTTTATTTAAAAAAACACTAAAATCTTCATTCGATTTTAATAAATACTGTTGACAAAACTTTGCACGTTCCAATTGGTTTTTTAGTGATGGATCATCCGATTCTAATTTTTGATAAAGTGCCAAAACTTTTTTAGCATTTGGCTCTTGTAGAAAGTCAAGATTTAGTTTTAAAAATGCATTTGAATTCCCTAAAATCTGGTCTTTGTAAATTGAAAAATCACTATTTCGGATTTTCCAGGATTCAATTTTTTCTGTAAAAAAAGTTATGTTTTCTTTTAGTAAATAATTCCATAAATTTTCTTGTTTAAACTTTTCTAAATCCGGATAATCAAAAATGTCTTTATATTTGATTAGTGGTGTGGCTTTTAATATTGCTTCATTTTCTAATGTTTTATTGAAAGTAGCAATGACATCATCTTCAGTTGTAATTTCCTGAGGAATATAATCTGAATGCGGAACTTCTACAGAATCAACTTCTTCAACTTTAATCCCGCTAACAGCTGCGGTATCAATCGTTGCAGCAGCACTATCTATCATTACGGCGGCGCTATCTACAATGGCATAGACATCATCATAATAGTTGGAATGATCTTTTAGATATTTTGCATAAATTAAATTCAGAATAGCTTTGGAAGGAATAGATACGCGACTAATGTCGGTTTTTAAATTGTCTACAATTTTAGTTTTCGAATTTTCATCAAGAACCTGTGAATATTTCGATTGATAAAAAAAGCATTTTATCATTTGTACTTCATCTTTTCTGGCAACTGATCTTTTATAAATTTTCGTTACAATTTCATTTGCAGATTTTATTTTTCCCTCGTTTTCAAAAGCTCTCACTTTTTCCCATTTTTTAGCATTTTGTTGACTAAAAACGGCTGTGGAAATCAATAAGAATACAAATAATATATTTTTCATAAAATTGTTTTTTTATTTATAGAGTCCTATTTATCTAAAAAGGTTGGAATCGTGTTTGAAAATTTTTCGTACAAATTACTAATTTATCTTCAATAGAAATTTTCGAATTCGATATTTCGTTATTTTTGGATATGAAAAAACTGCTACTCTTTTTCTTATTTGTTCCAATTTGCATTTGGTCACAATCTAATTTTGATAAAGCAGAAAAGTTGTTTCGTGCTAAAAAATACGATGAAGCCCAACCTATTCTTGAGGGAATTTTAAAGCAAAAACCTTTAGATATCAAAACACTGGAATACTTAGGAGAAATTGCAGCTCATAAGAAAGAGTGGGTGACAGGAGCTGAATATTTCAAGAAGCTTAAAGAATTAAAACCTGCTGAAGCAGATTATTTTTTTAAATACGGAGGCTGTCTGGCGATGAGAGCGACTGAAGTAAATAAACTTAAAGCTTTCGGAATGGTTGGCGATATGAAAGAAGCCTTTGAAAAAGCAATAGAACTCAATCCAAAACATGTTCAGGCTAGATGGGCTTTAATTGAAATATATTTGCAATTGCCCGGGATTTTAGGCGGAAGTGAATCGAAAGCATTTTCATATTCAAATGAGTTGGCTCAGTTTTCACCTGTAGACGGTTATTTATCAAGAGGGCGAATAGACGAGTATTTTAAGAGATATGCATCGGCAGAAAAAAATTATATGAAAGCACATGAAATTGGCAATTCAAAAGTTACATTTCAAAAATTATATAATTTATATTTGAACAAATTAAAAGAGCCTAGGAAAGCTCAAGAACTGAAACGAAAATTTGACTCAAAATAATTAAAATATCAAACCTGGATTCTGGGATAATTTTTAGAATTGGGAAACGAGCGTCAGCGAACTGACGAAGCAATTAAAAATTGGAATTTAAATGAAAACACATTTCATCGCAATAGGCGGGAGCGCTATGCATAATTTAGCTTTAGCATTACATAATAAAGGATATCAGGTTACAGGAAGCGACGATGCTATTTTTGAGCCATCAAAATCAAGATTAGAAAAAAAGGGAATTCTTCCCGCTGAATTAGGCTGGTTTCCAGAGAAAATTACTGCCGATATTGATGCAATCATTTTAGGAATGCACGCCAAAGCGGATAATCCGGAATTATTGAAAGCTCAGGAATTAGGATTGAAAATTTACTCATATCCTGAGTTTTTATATGAACAATCAAAAAATAAAACGCGTGTTGTAATTGGTGGTTCACACGGAAAAACTACGATTACTTCGATGATTTTGCATGTAATGCATTATCATAATATTGCTGTTGATTATATGGTTGGAGCTCAATTAGAAGGTTTCGATACAATGGTGCATCTTACAGAAGAAAACGATTTTATGGTTTTGGAAGGTGATGAATATTTGTCTTCTCCAATAGACAGACGTCCGAAATTTCATTTATATCAGCCAAACATTGCTTTGATTTCAGGAATTGCATGGGATCATATTAATGTTTTTCCAACGTATGAAAATTACGTAGAGCAATTTGAAATTTTTATTGAGAAAATTACGAACGGTGGAATTTTGGTTTACAACGAAAATGATCCTGAAGTAAAACGTGTTGCAGAAGCAGCGACGAATCCAATTCGTAAATTAGCGTATCATACTCCTGAATATACTGTAAGTGACGGTGTAACTTTATTAAAAACTCCGGAAGGTGATATGCCAATTGAAGTTTTTGGAGCGCATAACTTAAATAATCTAGCTGGAGCTAAATGGATTTGCCAAAATATGGGTGTTGATGAAGCCGACTTTTATGAAGCTATAGCGAGCTTTAAAGGTGCTTCAAAACGTTTGGAAAAAATTGCAGAAGGTAAAGGCAGAGTCGCTTATAAAGATTTTGCGCATTCGCCAAGTAAAGTTGCCGCAACGACAAAAGCGGTAAAAGAACAATATCCGAACAGGACTTTGGTAGCATGTTTAGAGCTTCACACGTATAGCAGTTTAAATGCCGAATTTTTGAAAGAATATGAAGGCGCCTTAGAATATGCTGATGTTGCAGTAGTTTTCTATTCTCCGGATGCAGTAAAAATTAAACAGTTGGAAGAAGTGACTTACGAGCAGATTGCAAAAGCGTTTAATCGTGAAGATCTTATAATTTATACGAATCCAGCTGAATTCAAAGAGTATTTGTTTAATTTGAATTTAGATAATTCGGCACTTTTATTAATGAGCTCAGGAAATTACGGAGGATTAAATTTTGATGAAGTAAAAGATCTGATTAATTAGAAAATGTGGCAATTAGTCAATGAGATAATATGCCGATTGTTATAGACAATCGGCTTTTTTTTGGTTTAGATTTTTTTCATTATTTAATTTCTAATTAAAACTTAATGACAGATTTTTCTTTCTTTTTTGATATATTCGCTTTTTAGAAAATCATTTAGTTTATGGAAAAATCTCATTTCCCAATTTCAAATTGGTCAGAAGATGACAGGCCCCGCGAAAAATTAATGTTGAAAGGAAAAAACGCTTTAAGTGATGCGGAATTAGTAGCGATTTTGATTGGTTCCGGAAGTCGAAATGAATCGGCAGTAGAGTTAAGCAAAAGAATCCTGGCGAGTGCTGATAATTTGAACGCACTCGGAAAGATGTCAATTGCGCAGTTAATGAATTTTAAAGGAATAGGCGAGGCCAAAGCGATTTCAATAATTGCGGCTTTAGAATTGGGTCGTCGCCGAAGAGCAGAAGAAGCTGTAGAGTTGGTCAAAGTTACATCGAGTAAACTGGTTTTTGAGATTATGCAGCCCATAATAGGTGAATTGGTTCACGAAGAGTTTTGGGTGCTTTTTCTGAATAATTCTAATAAAGTACTTTCGAAAACACAGTTGAGTAAAGGCGGAATTACGGGAACCATAGTTGACGTAAGGTTAGTTTTTAAATTAGCTTTGGAAATGGGGGCTACTAGTCTGATTTTATGTCATAATCATCCGTCAGGCAATTTGCAACCCAGTGAAGCAGACAAGCTGTTGACGCAAAAGATTAAGCTTGCAGGTGAAAGTTTAGATGTTAAAATTTTGGATCATTTGATCATTACTGAATCAAAATATTATAGTTTTGTAGATGAAGGAATTTTTTAGATTATGAATACGACTATTACAGATGTTTTTTTTGATTTAGATCACACACTTTGGGATTTCGATAAAAATTCTGAAATGGCGTTTGATCGAATTTTTAAAAGTAAATATCCCGAAATTAAAACACCTGATTTTATTGAGAAGTACGCGCCTATAAATCAGCAATGCTGGAAGTTATATCAGGAAGATAAAATAACTCATGTTGAATTGCGTTACAATAGATTGAAATTTTCTTTTGATGCTTTAGATTATCAGATTTCAGACGAAAGCATTAATGATATTGCAAATGATTATATTGAATTTTTAACAGATAATAATCATCTTTTTGACGGTGCGATTGAAGTTCTTGAATATTTAAAACCTAAGTACAGACTTCATATTATAACAAATGGTTTTGCAAGTGTTCAGGATAAAAAAATTAATAATGCTTCACTTGGTGGTTATTTTAAGACAATTACAAATTCGGAATTGGCCGGTGTGAAGAAACCAAATAGTATTATCTTTGATTATGCTGTTAATTTGGCTCAAACTTCAAAAAGTAGTAGCATCATGATTGGAGATTGTTTGGATGCCGATGTAAATGGCGCTTTAAACGCTGGTTTGGATGCTATTTTCTTTAATGAAAAAAATATAGAGGTTTCTCAAAATATTAAACAGATAAAACATTTATTAGAACTTAAAAAATATTTATAAAAGATGAAAATTAAACTTTTATTGGTTGCGCTTCTTGTTTCGGTTATTGGATTTGCTCAAAATGTAAATGACTACAAAGCAGTCATAGTTCCGCTAAAATATGAATTTCTTAAATCGGAAAATCAGTATAGAATGTCTACTATAAGCAAGTCAAACTTACTTAAAGCAGGTTTTCAGGCCTTTTATGCAAACGAAGAAATTCCTGCGGAGTTTAGCGATCGTTGTCAGCTTTTATATATGGATGTTCGAAAAGACAATGCTTTTTTGGTGACCAAATTATTTGTTGAGTTTAAGGATTGCTATGGAAAAGTGATTTATACTTCTGAAGTGGGTAGAAGCAAGGAAAAAGATTTTGAACTTGCTTATAGAGAAAGTTTAAATGCGGCTTTTACATCTATTTATGCATTACATTATAAATATAGTGGAAATCCGGTTGCGCCAGCAACTAAATCGGCTCCGGTTACTGCGGCTCCAATTGCGGTCAGTGCTGCTGTTGTTCCTGCAGCAACTCAGGTTTCAGCTCCTGTGGCCGATACATCAGATCCAAATCTTTTATATGCACAGCCAACTGAAAACGGCTACCAATTAATTGACAAAACGCCTAAAGTAGTTATAAAGTTGTTGAAAACTTCACGTCCTGATTCGTTCATCGCTATTAAAGATGGAGTTCAGGGAACTTTAAATGCAAAAGACAATCAATGGTTTTTTGAGTATTATCAAAACGATAAATTGATTTCTGAAAAAATTTCAGTTAAGTTTTAAAAATAAAAATAGGGTTTAATAACCGTATTTATCCTTCCAACGGTTCTTTAGAAATTCGCGGTTGCTATTCTCTCTAGAGTTGCTTCCAGGATTGTAAAGAACCGTTTCTATTATGGCATCCGGAAGAAATTCCTGTTCGGCAAAGTTATTAGCATAGTCATGCGAATATTTATAGTCATCACCGTAACCTAGCTCTTTCATTAGTTTTGTCGGTGCATTTCGCAAATGAATTGGAACCGGTAAATCTCCTGTTTGTTTAACCAGTTGTTGTGCATTGCCAATCGCCATATACGAAGCATTACTTTTTGGAGAAGTTGCTAAGTAAATTGCACATTGACTTAATATTATTCTGCTTTCAGGATAACCGATAGTTGTAACAGCCTGAAAAGTATTATTGGCCATTATAAATGCTGTAGGATTTGCGTTTCCAATATCCTCGCTGGAGAGAATGAGCATTCTTCGGGCAATAAATTTTACATCTTCGCCGCCTTCGATCATTCTTGCCAGCCAATATACAGCGCCGTTAGGATCGCTTCCGCGGATTGATTTTATGAATGCCGAAACAATATCGTAGTGTTGTTCGCCAGTTTTGTCATACAAAACGGTATTCTGTTGCACAAGTTCTAAAACACGACTGTTTGTAATCGTAATTTCGTCACCTGCAGATGCGTTTATTACGAGTTCAAAAATATTAAGGAGTTTTCGGCCATCGCCGCCTGAAAGTCTCAGAAGTGCTTCAGTCTCTTTTAAATTGATTTTTTTAGTTGAAAGATATACATCCGTTTTCATGGCTCGATGTAATAATGCTTCGAGATCATCTTTTGTGAAAGCATTTAATACATATACCTGACAACGGGATAAGAGAGCAGGAATAACTTCAAAACTTGGATTCTCTGTTGTTGCGCCAACAAGTGTAATCCAGCCTTTTTCTACCGCAGCTAAAAGAGAATCTTGCTGTGATTTGCTGAAACGATGAATCTCATCAATGAACAAAATCGGGTTTTTGGCAGTAAATAAGCCGCCGCTTTGTTTTGCTTTTTCGATAACATCTCTAATATCTTTTACACCCGAATTGATGGCACTCAGCACATAAAAAGGTCTTTTAGATTCCTGTGCAATAATTTGTGCCAAAGTCGTTTTGCCTGTACCAGGTGGCCCCCAAAATATCAAAGAGGGTATAATTCCTTTTGAAATCTGTTGCGTCAAAGAACCATTTGGACCAACCAAATGACTCTGACTGATATAATCTTCTAATTTTTGTGGGCGAATACGCTCGGCTAAAGGTGCTTCCATTTTGTAAAATTACTATTTTAAGCTTTAATTTTATAGTTTAAAAAGTTAATTACTTAATGAGTCTGACAAATTATCAGTAAATTATATTTGGATAGTTTTTTGATAATTATTGTATAAATTTCCAGAAAGATGAATGATAATAACTTTAAGTTTTCAAATGCAGTATTAGTGCTTCCGGTGCTTTTTGTTCTTTTTTTGTGGGTTATTTATTGGTTTCAGATTCGGTTTGATTTTGATTTTTATCAATACGGAATTTATCCAAGAGATTTTTCGGGCCTACAAGGGATTTTATTCAGTTCTTTTATACATGAGAATTTAGAACATTTATATAATAATTCTATACCGCTTTTAGTATTGCTGGCAGCTTTGCAGTTTTTTTATCCAAAACAAACTTTTGGAGTAATTGGTTATGGTATTCTTTTCTCTGGTTTGTTAACCTGGATTATTGGTCGTGAAAACTATCATATAGGTGCAAGTGGATTAATCTATGTTTTAGTTAGTTTTATTTTCTTTAAGGGAATTCAAACTCGTTATTATCGTTTAGTTGCGCTTTCTCTTTCGGTTATTTTACTGTATGGAGGTATGATATGGTATGTTTTTCCTGAAGTTGATGCTTCAATTTCTTGGGAAGGTCATTTGGCCGGTCTGATTACGGGTTTTGTATTGAGTTTGTTTTATAAAGCTCCGGAATATGCAAAACCAATTGTCTATGACTGGCAAAGACCAGATTTTAATGCGGAGGAAGATGCTTTTATGAAACATTTTGATGAAAATGGAAATTTTATAGTTAAAGAAAAAGAAGAAATCGAATCTGAAAGTCTAACCTCTTATTTTAGTCCGAGTGTTCCGGTTTATTACGTTATAACCAAAAAGGAATCTGAAGATAAGTAGTTTGTAATTTAAATAGATTAAATTTGTTTTGTGCTGTTTAATTTAATTTTTAGACTATGAGGAGTTTAGTTTTTGTGTTATTCGGATTGTGTAGTTTTTGGTGCTCGAAAGTAATTGCGCAATGTGATGTAAAGAATAAACTTTCTGCTGATGGTAGTATGATGTATTACTTTGAGCCTGCAGTTTTTTATACTACTCAAGCAAAATCTTTAAAAATAAATGTTCTGACAGATAAAGAACATTATTTTATTGCGTTACAACCTACACCATTTCCACCTAAAAAAGAAGGAAAAAAGATTAAAGGCGATCTAATTATGCATTTATCAGATAATAACGTTTATAAATTATCGCATTACGACACGCAATACATGGATAATGACTCTATTATGCAGGTTTTGTATCTTATTAATGAAAATGACTTAGCTTCTTTTTCGAAGAATGAAGCGATTTCAGCAGAGATAAAAATGGAAGGAACGGAATTTATAAGGGAATATAAATTCAAACTTCATAAGGATGCTATTATAAAGCAGCTTAATTGTTTTTTAAAGAAGGACGAGGAGTAGAATTACTCGTCTGTTTGAGTTTGATTTTTCTCAAGTAAATTTTTGTGTATATTTCTATAGAGATTGTTAAAAGTTATCGTTAACGATGCTGCATTGACAGTTTGGTTCCCGGAGTTTCTGGGTAGAAATTCATTAGCGTAAGTCAATTCTACTTGTATATCGTCGGTAAATAGATATCCGGCTCCTAAATTTAATCTGTTTCGGTCAAAAAAACTTTCTCCTGTAACTTTTGAACCGGTTTTTAAAAAGACTTCATCCGAAGCAATTGCGTAAACAACTCCTTGTCTCAATATTTTGCTGTTGATTGGTTGAAGGTATTTGACTTGTTGACGGTATCTAAGTACGTTTTCATAATCATCCTGTTGGTTTTTCATGTGACGCCATTCAAGTCGCATTCTGGTACTTAGCGTGTAACCGGTTTTGTGAAAGTAATAGATTCCCTGTGGCGCAAATCTCCATTCAGGTGATTCAAATTGTCCAATTTCTGGAACATCTTTATTGTTGAAATAAGCTAATGAAGCCGAAAGTTTCCAACGTGGTGTTAGGTAATAATGTCCCCATACACGAAGTGATCGCTGTATGTTTTGTTCAAATAAATTAGAGTTTGAGGTTGTACTGCTATAGGTGCCTGCAATATCAAACTCGGCCGACCATTTTTCACTTATGCTTCTGTTAAATTGAATTTCATTCCAAAACTGACTGTAATTTGTAGTTTGTGAGTAACTAATACTTGTAATAAATAGAATTACAAGTATTAGCTTTATTTTTTTGGATGATATTTTAGAAACAGAGTTTAAAGGCATTTATCATTTTTTTTAAAGTAGTACCTTAATTCTCGGTCTTGTTAAGTTCTCTGACGTACGGCTTCGTATAGAAAAGCGCCACAAGCAACAGAAACATTCAAAGATCCTATGGAACCAAACATTGGTAACTTTGCTTTTTCATCTACGATTTTAAGTACAGAAGGATTGATTCCGCGATCTTCAGAGCCCATAATAATAGCTACAGGTTCGTTTAGTGATAAATCGTAAATATTTGAATCTGTTTTTTCAGTTGCTGCGACTGTTTTAATTCCAGATCCCTGAAGATAGAAAATAGCATCTTTTATATGTTCGACTTTACAAATTGGAACATTAAATACAGCTCCGGCTGAGGTTTTTACGGTATCTCCATTCACTGGTGCCGAACCGGCTTTCTGAACAATAATTCCGTTTACTCCTGTACATTCAGCAGTTCTAATTATTGCTCCAAAATTTCGGGCGTCAGAAATTTGGTCTAATATTAAAAATAGTGGTTTAGCTCCAGATTCTATTGTTGATTCAACAAGATGTTCTAAATCGATGAAACCTATTGGTGAAATTGTGGCAACCGCCCCTTGGTGATTGTTTGGAGTAAGTCTATTTAGTTTTTCAACAGGAACGTATGAAAAGTTGATGTTAGCGCGTTTCATCACTTTCATCAGGTCCTTCATTAATTCTCCGGAAATTTCTTTTTGTATAAATACTTTGTCAACTTCTTTTCCTGCCTGAATTGCTTCTATAATGGCTCTAATTCCAAATATTTGATGTTCTTTTTCCATAGGACAAATATAGGTATAATGTTTATATAAAAAAAAACCACCAGCTCAGCTGGTGGTTTTCTATTTTGAAAATAAAATAAATTATTTAGCAGAAGATACAACAACAGGAGGTGTATCAGTTACTTGATATAATACTCCCTCTTTGTAAGAGAATACTAATTGTTGGCTAGAAGCACCAGCAACTCTATCAGTGATTTTAATTAAACCGTAACCTGTAACATCTTGCCAGTTTGGTTTGTCTTCAGTTCCTAAGTTTAGGTTTCTAGTAACTTTGTAAAGAACAACGTCATCAGTTTTTAAATCTCCTAATTCTGTAACTTTAGTTGCAGCATTGAATGCAGCTTCAGCTTGGAATAAATTAGTTGTATCGTAATCTAAAGTGCTCTTAACGAACTCAATTCTTACATCAGTTCTAGCTTTTTTGAATCCGAAACCATCTACGAAAGTTACTTCAGCGTTTTCAGCATCAGCACCGTCATAGCTTTTTCCAGTTTGGAAACTAAATTGGCTTGTAGTATCAGAGTTAGATAATGTACCAGCTGTTTCAGCACCAAATACTTGATCAGCAAATACAATTTTTGTAGAAATTGCATCAGTTTGAGTTCCAGCAGTTACAGTGAATTTAAATGTGATTTCATCGTCAGCTGCAATTTCAGACCAAGGAATAATGTTAGCAACATCAACTTTTCCTGTAGTTATAGGCAATGCTGCTCCAGGAAGTGCTTTGTATGCACCATCATTGATTTTGTACTCACCAACTACACTGTTAACTACAGTTGCTCCGTTTTTAACAGTAGCATAGTATACGTAAACAGGTGCAGGATCTAGGTAGTTTACAGCAAGAACCCCACTAGTTGAACTAGTAGTTTTTGGTAAACCATCAGCATCAAGAACTTTCCAAACAATTCCTTTTCCTACAGTAAGAGTATAAGTAGCTCTTGTAGTAGAACCATCAGAGTAAGTAGAAACAATAGCTAATGCAAATGTTCCAGTTTTACCAGTGTTAGTAGTTACTCCACCAGAAGTTACAGGGAACTCGTCAAAACTAGGTAACTTAGAAGTATTGAACGATGCTCCGTCAGCTGTTATAGTTGCATCAGAAATTTTTGCACCAAGTACAATAGGATCTGATATTGTTTTAGCATCGTTTTTGTAGATCTCAACTTTAGTAGCTGTTACACCATCTTTTGTAAACACGGCTAATGGAAGATCGTAGTTTCTATCCAAACGACTAATTGATGCTTTTGGAACAACATTACCACCTACGTCTGTGTAATCTACATCATCATCAGATGAACAAGACGCCAGAGCCGCGATAAGCGCAAATGCCGCAAATTTTATATATTTTTTCATATTTATATTATTAAGTATTAGAATTTATCCCAGAAAACTTTAGAAGTAACAGAATTGTTACCTAGTTTAGCTACTGCAGCTTCTAAGCTAGCAGCGTTAAGAGTTTGTTCTCTGTTAGGGTATGAATAACGTTTTGGAACTGTATTGATATCACCGTAAGTGATAGCAGGTGGTTGTAAAGCAGGGTAGTCTAATCTTCTGTAAGATGTCCAAGCTTCAAATCCTCTGTTATACAATGCAATCCAAGATTGTTCTCCAATTTTTTGTTTCCAAGTACCTGTTGCAGTAGCATAAGCTACATCAGTTCTAGCTAAATAAGCTGTAATAGCAGCAGATGGAACTTTCCAGTCTTGCATAGAAGCAGTAATTGCAGCATTATAGTGAGATGCAGCAGTACCTCCAACAGCAATACCTCTTTCTACAGCCTCAGCTAATAAGAACTCAACTTCAGAATAAGTGAATAATACTCCTGGGTAAGTTGGATCTTGGATAGTTGTTGTAAGGTGAGAGAAGTTATCATAAGTATTCAAAGCACCATAAACTCCACCTTTGTAATTTCCAGAACCAGCTGGGTAATCAGTAAAGTATTGTGGTCTTCTTGGATCACTTAGTGTATTCAATTTGTTTACAAATGTATCAGCAGGGATGAAGTCAAAACGTCCAGATGCAACTAAATCAACATATAACGGGTTAGCGTTTGGCTGAGTTGCAGCATAAGTCATGTAAGTACCGTCTGCACTAGAAGTAAAGATACCATCTCCAAAAGCAGCTAATGCTTGAGCAGATGCATAAGTAGGGTCAGTATCATGCAAGTTGATAGCCATTCTGAAACGTAATGAGTTTGCGAATTTAGCCCATTTTGCAGTACTTCCGTGGTAAATTAAGTCAGCGTCATCAAAACTTCCTTCATTTTTGTTTAAAGCGTGAGATGCAGCAGTCAATTTAGCAATTAAGTCTAAATAGATTGTTTTAGCATCATCATACTTTGGTTGTGGATAAGCAATGATGTCTAATGCTTCAGTATAAGGAATATCTCCAAAAGTATCAACTAATATTCCGTAGCTATAAGCTGTTAAAATATCGATGATAGCAATTTTGTTGTTAACTACAGCAAGTTCTTTAGCATCTGTAATAGTAGCTTTCTGTTCAGTAAGAAGTTTTTTTGCTTCTTTATAATCCATTAATACGTTACGGTAGTAAACTAACCAGTGTGTATCAGGAATAGTACGTCCAGTTAAATCATATTGACTTTCTTGTGGATATTGACATTCCGTCCATTGCTGAGCGAATAATCTGAATACGTTATAGTTAACCGAAGTACTTGTTACCTGATCCACCATTGCGTGCTCAGCATTTGTAAATAAGTAATTAGGTTCGGTATATGTTGGACGTTTTGTGTCCTGATTTAATCCTGTAATGTCATCACTACATGATGCAAACAAGGATAAAAGCGGTATTAATATAAGAAGTCTATTTTTCATAGCTTAGAATTTTATTGTTAAGTTACAACCAATGTTTCTAGTGGTTGGTAAAGATCCGATAGATAAACCTGCAGATCCAATGTTAGATCCAAGTCCACTTTCTGGGTCAGCATCTGGAAGATTTTTGTCAATTATCCAAAGGTTAGATCCAATAAGAGAGATTTTAGCATCAACTAATTTCATTTTTTGTACTAATGAAGAAGGTAATGTATAAGTAATATTTACTTCTCTCAATTTGATGAATCCTGCATCGTAAACATACTCTTTTCTTGGTCCGTTAGAGTAAGCATTTGTAATAGCTCCACCTGTAGAGTAAGCAGTTCTTGTTGTGTTAGGAGTTCCATCAGCATAAACACCTGGTAAGATAATTCCACCACCTGTAGCAAGAGTGTTTCTCATTGGGTTTCCTAAATCATTGTAACCTGCAGTCTCGTCAGTTAATCCAGTTCCTACACCGTACCATTGGTCAGTAGAGAAGATATCTCCACCTTTTTTCATGTCGATTAAGAAGCTGAAAGATAAACTTTTGTAAGAGAATTTGTTACGGATACCACCAATCCAATCAGGGTTGATATCACCAATAACGTTGTTTGTAGAAGTGTTGATTACATATCTTCCTGTTGAAGGGTTAACGATTTTTTGTCCGTCAGCAGCATAAGTGTAATCAGTTCCTTTCAAGATACCGAATGGTTGTCCAACTACAGCGTTTAATGTTACACCACCTGGGTATGAACCACCAACTTGTAAGTTACTTACACCATCAGCTAAAGCTGTTACTGTATTGTCGTTTTTAGACCAGTTAACTGTAATATCCCAAGCAAAATCATTTGTTTTGAATGGAGTAGCGTTAAATTGTACCTCGATACCTTTGTTCTCGATTGTTGCAGCGTTTACGTAACGTTGAGAAACTCCAGTTGCAGTAGAATAAGGAACAGGAATTGCTTCACCCTCATTCACGTTTTTGTATAAACTCAAATCAAAACCAATTCTTCTGTTTAAGAACTGCATCTCAAGACCAAGCTCTTGAGTTTTAGTTTTAATAGGCTCTAAGTTTGGATTGTTTTTTACTGAGTTTACAGAGTATTGTTGTTGACCATTGAAAGAGTTGATTTTTTCGTAAGTATCAACTAAAGCCAATGTTGGAGTTCCAAGTGGACTCTCAGAGTAACCACCTCTAATTTTACCGAAAGTTAACCAGCTTGCATTTACAAGTTTAGTGAAAACCCAGCTACCAGAGATAGAGTTACTGAATAATGAGTTGTTTCCTTCTGGTAATTGAGAGAAAGCATCTCTTCTTGATGTAGCATCAAGGAATAACATGTCTTTGTATCCTAACGAAGCAGAAACGAAGTAAGAGTTAACTCCAGTTTTAGTTTCTCTTTCGTATGGGTATGGACTTGCAGAAACAGAGTTGTCTAAGCTATAAAGACCTGGGATGATAAGTCCACCTTCTGTTGAAGCAGTAATTTGGTTGAAGTAGTTTCTTCTTACAGTTCCACCGGCAACACCAGTTAAGTTAAAGTCTTCTCCAAAGTTCTTTTTGAAGTTAAGTAACAAATCGTAGTTTTGCTCAGAGAAGTTACCATTGTAACGTTGGTAACCTGACATTTCGTTGAAAGCATTGATACCAAAAGTTTTTCCTACTGAACCTACAGCAAGTCTTTCTTCACGGATTTCAGAATATGAGTCAGTAGAGATTTTTGCAGTTGCAGAAACCCATTCAGCAATTTTATAAGTAAAGTTTGCGTAACCTACGAAACGATTTCTACTATCATTTTGGTAGTTTTTGTAACGATCAAAATAAGGGTTGTTCCAGTAAGCAGGGAAACCATTAGAAGTTGAAAGTCTATTCCAAGTAATGTTTTGACCTCCTGAAGCGTTGTAAGCTTGCTCTAATTGTTTGATGTCTACGTTAGTTTGCCACCATTGACGGAAACCAGAAACTAAGTTGTCGCTGTATCCAGTCATGTTTCTACCAACAGTTGTATTGTTAGAGAAGTTAGCAAATGTACTAAGAGATAATCTGTCAGTAAATTGGTGATTTACTTTTAAACTGAAGTTGTTCTTTTTAAGTTCACTATTTGGTAAAACACCTGTTTGGTTAGTGTTAGAATAGTTGAAAACTAAATTAGTTTTGTCATTAGCATCTTCAAATGAAATACTGTTTACCAAAGATAAAGAGCTTTTGAAGAATTTGTTAGGATCGTTTTTAGCGCCAACCCATGGAGTAGCTTTACCGTAGTTAGCATTTCCAGGATAGTTAGAGAAAGCATCCCATTGGTAAACGTTTAATGAAGAATCAAAAGGATCTCCAACAGAAGCATCGTCTCCCATTGCAACTACTAAGTCTACATTTCCATCACCATCGATATCTTGTTCTCCGAAAGAACCTCCGTAACCAGCACCGTAAGCTTTTTGGTATTTTAAGAAAGTGCTTTTGTCTGGAGTACCAGTTACAACTTCAGAAGAAACTGTAATTCCTAGACCTTTTTTAGCTTTACCTTTTTTAGTTGTAATCATCAAAACCCCGTTACCAGCTAAGTATCCGTATAATGCAGATGCAGCAGCACCTTTAAGTACGTTCACACTTTCGATATCTTCTGGGTTGATGTCCATACCGTTATTACCGTAGTCATAACCTTGAGCTCCTCTAGATTGAGCTGTAGTTCCGTCATTAGTATTGTTTGCGTTGTTAATTGGCATACCGTCAATTACAATAAGCATCTCATTACTTTGGTTTATCGCTTTAACACCACGAGAGATTGCACTCGTAGAACCACCAAAGTTTGTGTTTCTTCTAACGTTAACACCGGCAACTTTTCCAGAAAGTTCATTTAAGAAGTTACCAGATGCAGTACCTGATCTTAAGTCTCCTCCTTTTACTTCCTGAGTCGCGTAACCAAGAGATTTTTTCTCTCTTTTAACACCTAAAGCTGTTGTTACAACAACACCTTCAAGTTCTTGTGCATCTCCAGCTAATTTTACATTAATTACAGATGAACTTGCAGCTATTTCTTGGGTTTTCATCCCAATGTAGCTAAATACCAAAACTTGGCTTGATGAGGCTTTGATAGAGAATTTACCATCAAAATCGGTTTGCGTTCCAGATTTAGTTCCTTTAACTAATACACTTACACCTGGCAAAGGCATACCTGCATTATCGGAAACAATTCCTGAAACAGCTCTTTCTTGCGCAAAAGTTAATTGCGCTACTAGTACTAATAAAAGCACTAAGAATCCATTGAACTTTAGTTTCATTTTTAAATATTTTGAATTAGTATCGCAAAACTCTTAATAATTTGTTAACTATCCTAATATTAATTTAAACTTTTTTCGGTTACCACTAAAATTTAACATTATAACATATGTTTATGATAGTGTTATATAATTGCATTTCCTTAGTGTTTTGCCCGCCATTTGTCAGATTTATTCTGAATAAACCATTAGGTGTTTCGATGACTGAGCCAATTCCTAATCCTATTAATTTTTTTATTTTGGTTGGCTCAGATTGTGCTGTTAGGTCTTGATATACACCGTAATCTGCAATTGTATTGATATAAATTTTTGTGGAAAACTGATAGCGATACTCTGTAAGAATTAAGGAATTAAAGTTTGATTGAAGACTATTGTCTAAAAAACCTCTTATAGAGTTCATTCCTCCAAATCGAAATAATTCGTTTGAAATGTAATTTTTACTGTTAAAATAAAAATTTTGTGAATTTATGTTAATAAAGTTTTTTTCGTTTAGTTCAAAATTGTACGATGCGTTCAGGTTAATGTAAAATTGTTTGCTGGCTGGGTTGGTATTCGGATCAGTATTAGTTGTTCTGTTTCCATATCCAAAGAGAAAGTTTAAATTCGCCTTTTTTGGCATTAGATTATTTAGTGCATCTGATTTATTGAATTCGTAATTCGTGATAAGATACGAGTTTTTGAAGTCACTGATTGTGGTGTTATTTGTATTTTGTATATCGCTGGACTCTGTGGTTTGGTATCCTAAATAAATTTTTGAATTATAATTGATGTAATAGCCTAGGTCTATTTCTGTTCTTGTGTTTTGAAAAGTGCTGTCCTGTTTAAATATGTTTAATTGGGCTTTTATTCCTATAGGTGATTGAAAGATGTATGGTATTTCCAGTTTAGTATTGAAAGTTTTTTGCTCGTTTCCATCGCTTTTCCAATACAAAGAAAATTTTTCGCCCGCATGTAGCGTATTTGTTAGCGAAAGATCCAGGTAACCGTTTATGTTGACTTTTTTGTTTTCTTCATTTGAGAATCCAATATAGCCATCAAAAGTATTTGCTTTTTTTTGCTCAATGTAGGTGTAAATTTTTGTGGAATCTGTTGTAAATAGTATTTCTGGATATTTAGTTTGTGTTATAAAATCAAAACTATTGAGGTCTTGATAAAGTTCTTTTACGGTTTCCTGGTTAAATGTTCTGTTGAGATATTTTTTATTGAGTTGTTTTAAATGGCCTTTTGGGAAAAAGTTGCTTTTGCTGCGATTTGTATAATTTAATATTATTGAATTTACGGTACGTTTTTTTTCGGATTTAAAATTTAGATCTGCGTAAATTATCATATTCTTTCTTTGGATGTTTTCCAGTTGAAGCTTGCTTAGGGCAAAACCCGCTTTTTCTGCTTCCAGTATTTTTTGATTTAAATAATTTTCGAGCTCAGAATATGGGATGATTATAGTGTCGTTTTTTGTTTCATTTGTTTTAAAAAACGAATTTTTTATACCTATATATATATGTATACGTTTTACCCTCTGTTTTAAAGTAAAAAGAGAGAAGTAAGAGCTGTCGTTTATTTTGTTGACTTCTAGTATTTTGTTATCGGTGTATCCTTTTTTTGATAGTATTTGTGAAGTTTTTTTTGTTTCTTCAAATAACGATTTTAGATTGGTGTGTTTGGTGTTGTAGTTTAATGAGTCAATAATTTTGCTTTCACTTTCATTAATTCCTTTAATTGTTAAATGAAAATTTTGACCATGAGCAGAGATGCTCAGTAGGTAAAAAAAGAGTATTCGGAATAAGTGTTTCAAAAGCAGCTGTTTCATTTATTAAAAGTATTGCAAATATCTATTGTTTGTTTGTAAAATCATAAGTCTAAATAATGTTCTTGAAAATTAATGAATTAACGTTTGTATAGTGAAAAATATTTTATACATTTGCAACCCCGTAAAAAGCGGGAATTTAATAAACATAATAATTTTTAGTATTAATTATGCCAACAATTCAACAATTAGTAAGAACAGGAAGAACTCAGATCACTAAGAAGAGTAAATCGGTTGCTTTAGATTCTTGTCCTCAAAGAAGAGGGGTTTGTACGCGTGTTTACACTACTACACCAAAAAAACCAAACTCTGCAATGCGTAAAGTTGCGCGTGTACGTTTGACAAATGGTAATGAGGTGAATGCTTACATCCCTGGAGAAGGACATAATCTACAAGAGCACTCGATAGTATTAGTGCGAGGTGGAAGGGTAAAAGATTTACCAGGTGTTAGATATCATATCGTTCGTGGAGCGCTTGACACGTCAGGTGTTGCAGGAAGAACGCAAAGAAGATCTAAGTACGGTGCTAAACGCCCAAAAGAAGCAAAAAAGTAATTTAAAAACTTTTAAGAAAAAGACATGAGAAAAAGAGCGGCAAAGAAAAGACCACTTTTACCGGATCCAAGGTTTAATGACCAATTAGTAACGCGTTTTGTGAACAACTTAATGTGGGATGGTAAGAAATCTACAGCTTTTAAAGTATTTTATGATGCAATTGATATCATCGAAACTAAAAAGCAAAATGATGAGAAGACTTCATTAGAGATCTGGAAAGATGCTTTAACAAACGTTATGCCTCACGTAGAAGTACGTAGCCGTAGAGTTGGTGGAGCTACATTCCAAATTCCAATGCAGATTCGTCCAGACAGAAAAATTTCTATGGCAATGAAGTGGTTAATACTTTATTCAAGAAGAAGAAATGAAAAATCTATGGCACAGCGTTTAGCTTCAGAATGTTTAGCTGCGGCTAAAGAAGAGGGTGCTGCGGTTAAGAAAAGAATGGATACTCACAAAATGGCAGAAGCTAACAAAGCATTCTCTCACTTTAGATTTTAATTCGTAAGAAATGGCTAGAGATTTAAAATATACAAGAAATATCGGGATTGCTGCTCACATTGATGCTGGTAAAACAACAACAACTGAGCGTATTCTTTTTTACACTGGAAAGTCACATAAAATTGGTGAGGTGCACGATGGTGCTGCAACAATGGACTGGATGGCACAAGAGCAAGAAAGAGGTATTACAATTACTTCTGCTGCTACAACTTGTACTTGGAACTTTCCAACTGAGCAAGGTAAGACTCTTCCGGAATCATTGCCTTATCACTTTAATATTATTGATACTCCTGGACACGTTGACTTTACTGTAGAGGTAAACCGTTCTTTACGTGTACTTGATGGTTTGGTTTTCTTGTTTAGTGCTGTTGATGGTGTTGAGCCTCAATCAGAAACTAACTGGAGACTTGCTGATCAATATAGAGTTCCTCGTATGGGATTCGTAAACAAAATGGACCGTCAAGGTGCTAACTTTTTAGGAGTATGCGGACAGGTTAAAGATATGTTGAAATCGAATGCGGTTGCAATTACTTTGCCTATTGGTGATGAAGCAGATTTTAAAGGTATTGTTGACTTAGTTAAAAATCAAGCTATTGTATGGCATGATGAGACTCAAGGGGCTACTTTTGATATTGTTGATATTCCTGCTGATATGGTAGACGAAGTTAGACAATATCGTTCTATCCTTATCGAAGAGATTGCTACTTACGACGAGAATCTTTTAGATAAATACATGGAAGATGAAAACTCTATTACAGAGGAAGAAATCAACAATGCATTAAGAGCTGCTACTATTGATATGGCAATTATCCCAATGCTTGCTGGTTCGTCTTTCAAAAACAAAGGTGTTCAATTTATGTTGGATGCAGTTTGTAAATATTTACCATCTCCATTAGATAAAGAAGGTATTGAAGGAATTCACCCTGATGATGCTGATTTATTAGAAGAAGATCAAACTAAAATCTTGCGTAAGCCAGATGTTAAAGAGCCATTCGCTGCTTTAGCATTTAAAATTGCTACTGACCCATTCGTAGGTCGTTTAGCTTTCTTCCGTGCTTACTCTGGACGTTTAGATGCTGGTTCTTATGTTTTAAATACTCGTTCTGGTAACAAAGAAAGAATTTCTCGTATTTACCAAATGCATGCTAATAAACAAAATCCAATCGAATTTATTGAGGCTGGAGATATTGGTGCTGCTGTTGGATTTAAAGATATTAAAACAGGAGATACGCTTTGTGATGAAAAGAATCCAATTATCTTGGAATCTATGAAATTCCCAGATCCTGTAATTGGTATTGCTATTGAGCCAAAAACAAAAGCTGACGTTGATAAAATGGGTATGGCTTTAGCTAAATTAGCTGAGGAGGATCCAACATTTACAGTTAGAACTGATGAGGCTTCTGGTCAAACTATTATTTCAGGTATGGGTGAGCTTCACTTAGATATCTTAGTAGATCGTATGAAACGTGAATTTAAAGTTGAAGTGAACCAAGGTGAGCCTCAAGTTGAGTATAAAGAAGCGTTTACAAGATCTGCAACACATAGAGAGACTTACAAGAAACAATCTGGAGGTCGTGGTAAATTCGGTGATATCGTATTTACAATTGAGCCTGCTGATGAAGTTGATGGTAAAGTTCCAGTTGGATTACAATTTATCAATGCTGTAAAAGGTGGTAACGTTCCTAAAGAATATATCCCTGCTGTTGAAAAAGGATTTAGAGAAGCTATGAAAACTGGTCCATTGGCAGGATATGCTGTGGATAGTTTGAAAGTAACTTTAACTGATGGGTCTTTCCATCCTGTGGATTCTGATGCATTATCTTTTGAGTTAGCTGCAAGAATGGGTTATAAAGAATCTGGACGTGCTGCTGGAGCTGTTATTCTTGAGCCAATCATGAAAATCGAAGTTATCACTCCAGAAGAAAACATGGGTGATATCGTAGGTGACTTGAACCGTCGTAGAGGTCAGGTTAATGATATGGGTGACAGAAATGGAGCTAAAACTATCAAAGCTGATGTGCCTTTATCAGAAATGTTTGGTTATGTAACAACATTAAGAACATTGTCTTCTGGTAGAGCAACTTCAACAATGGAGTTTTCTCACTATGCAGAAACGCCTTCTAATATTTCAGAAGCGGTAATTAAAAAAGCAAAAGGTAACGCTTAATTCTTAAGAAAATGAGTCAAAAAATCAGAATAAAACTAAAATCTTACGATCACATGTTGGTAGATAAATCTGCTGAAAAGATCGTAAAAACAGTAAAAACTACTGGAGCAGTTGTAACAGGTCCAATTCCGTTGCCAACTCACAAAAAACTTTTCACTGTATTACGTTCTCCGCACGTTAACAAAAAAGCGAGAGAGCAATTTGAAGTAATGTCATACAAGAGATTGATTGATATTTATTCATCTTCATCTAAAACTATTGATGCTTTAATGAAACTTGAATTGCCAAGTGGAGTAGAAGTAGAGATAAAAGTATAATTTTTTATATTTTTTTTATATAAAAAGCGAGACAGAAATGTCTCGCTTTTTTTGTTTTTGAAAGAAGGTTTTGATTCGCTGATTTTTTAAGTGTTTCGCGATTTTTGTGGTCTTTTGAATTTGTATAAAGTCCTTTGTTTTAAGGAGGTGCGAAAGTTTTTTATTTCAATTTTATTAAGTAATTGTTAAGTCTGAATTGTCTAAAGATTAAAAAAAAAGTTTCAAATTTTGAGATATGCAAAGTTGTTTTTGGTTTCATTTTGGAGCTTGGATTTTGATTATGAGCGATTTAATTTTTATAACCGTTTGGTATATTCAATTTTAATGTCTACTTTTGCACTCCCTGTTTGGAAATTTCTGTTATTTTCAAATTGAAGGGAATTTTAGTAATTAATAATTAATATTTATGTCTGGGTTAATTGGTAAGAAAATCGGCATGACAAGTATTTTCGATGAAAACGGGAAAAACATTCCTTGTACAGTAATCGAAGCTGGTCCATGCGTTGTTACCCAAGTCAGAACCAAAGGTGTTGACGGGTACGAAGCGTTGCAACTTGGTTTCGATGACAAAAACGAGAAACATTCTACTAAAGCGGCTTTAGGTCACTTTAAAAAAGCTGGAACTGTTGCTAAGAAAAAAGTCGTTGAATTCCAAGATTTTGCAACTGAACAAAAATTAGGAGATCTTATTGATGTTTCTATTTTTGAAGAAGGAGAATTTGTAGATGTACAAGGTGTGTCTAAAGGTAAAGGTTTCCAAGGTGTTGTTAAACGTCACGGTTTTGGTGGTGTTGGACAAGCTACTCATGGTCAGCACAACCGTTTAAGAGCGCCAGGTTCTGTAGGAGCTTCTTCTTATCCATCTAGAGTATTCAAAGGAATGCGTATGGCTGGAAGAATGGGAGGAGAAAATGTAAAAGTTCAAAACCTTAGAGTTTTAAAAGTAGTTGCTGATAAGAACCTACTTGTTGTTAAAGGGTGTATTCCTGGGCACAAAAACTCTTACGTAATCATTCAGAAGTAATGGAAGTAAAAGTATTAGATTTCAACGGAAAAGATACTGGTAGAAAAGTTCAACTTTCTGATTCAGTATTCGCAATTGAACCAAACAATCACGCAGTATATCTTGATGTTAAGCAATATCTTGCTAATCAAAGACAAGGTACTCACAAAGCTAAAGAAAGAGCTGAAGTAACTGGAAGTACGCGTAAGATTAAAAAACAAAAAGGAACTGGTACTGCACGTGCAGGAAGTGTTAAGAATCCTTTGTTTAAAGGTGGTGGAACAGTTTTCGGGCCAAGACCAAGAAGTTATTCATTTAAATTGAATAAAAGCTTAAAAAGATTGGCTAGAAAATCAGCTTTCTCAATCAAAGCAAAAGAAGCAAATATTGTTGTTCTTGAAGACTTTAATTTTGAAGCGCCAAACACTAAAAATTTCATTAACGTTTTGAAAGCTTTAGGGTTAGAAAATAAAAAATCTCTATTTGTATTGGGTGAGTCAAATAAAAACGTATATTTGTCGTCACGTAATTTAAAGGCTTCAAACGTCGTAACTAGCTCAGAATTAAGCACTTACGCAATATTAAACGCTAATAATTTAGTGCTTTTGGAAGGTTCTTTAGAGTTAATTGAAGAAAATTTAAGTAAATAATAGGAATATGAGCATCATTATCAGACCTATAGTAACGGAAAAAGTAACCAAAGAAAGTGAAGTTCTAAACCGTTTTGGATTCGTTGTTGACAAAAAAGCGAACAAAGTTCAGATTAAGAAAGCTGTTGAAGCTGCTTATGGAGTAACTATCGTTTCTGTTAACACTATGAATGTGAGACCAGACAGATCTACTAAATACACTAAAAGTGGTTTAATCAGTGGAAAGACAAATGCAATTAAAAAAGCGATTGTTCAAGTACAAGAAGGAGAAACAATTGATTTTTACAACAATATCTAAGATAGAAAAATGTCAGTAAGAAAATTAAAACCTATTACCCCAGGTCAGCGATTTAGAGTTGTGAATGGTTATGACGCCATTACAACTGATAAGCCGGAACGCTCTTTGATAGCGCCGATAAAAAACTCTGGAGGTAGAAATAGTCAAGGAAAGATGACCATGCGTTATACGGGTGGTGGTCACAAGCAGAGATATCGTATTGTTGATTTCAAAAGAACTAAAGACGGAATTCCGGCTACAGTGAAATCAATCGAATACGATCCAAATCGTACTGCATTTATCGCTTTATTAGCTTACGCTGATGGAGAGAAAACTTATGTAATTGCTCAAAACGGATTGAAAGTTGGTCAGAAATTAGTTTCTGGTCCAGAATCTCAACCTGAAATTGGTAATACATTGCCTTTAAGCAGAATTCCTCTTGGAACTGTTATATCTTGTATTGAGTTACGTCCAGGGCAAGGAGCAGTTATTGCTCGTTCAGCTGGAACTTTTGCTCAGTTAATGGCAAGAGACGGGAAATATGCAACAATTAAAATGCCATCTGGTGAAACAAGATTAATCTTGTTAACTTGTTCGGCTACAATTGGAGCTGTTTCTAACTCTGACCACCAATTAGTTGTATCTGGAAAAGCAGGTAGAACAAGATGGTTAGGAAGAAGACCTAGAACTAGACCAGTAGCGATGAACCCTGTTGATCACCCTATGGGAGGTGGTGAAGGACGTTCTTCTGGAGGGCACCCACGTTCAAGAAACGGATTGCCAGCTAAAGGTTACAGAACTCGTTCTAAGAAAAACCCGAGTAACAAGTATATCGTAGAACGTAGAAAGAAATAATAAGATATGGCACGTTCATTAAAAAAAGGACCTTTCGTTCATTATAAATTAGACAAGAAAGTTCAAGAAAACGTAGAAAGTGGTAAAAATGGAGTAGTAAAGACTTGGTCTAGAGCTTCTATGATTACTCCGGATTTCGTTGGACAAACTATCGCAGTTCATAACGGTCGTCAATTTGTACCAGTTTACGTAACAGAAAACATGGTAGGTCACAAATTAGGAGAGTTTTCACCAACTAGATCTTTTAGAGGTCATGCTGGAGCAAAAAATAAAGGTAAAAAATAAGAAGCAATGGGAGTTCGTAAAAGAGAAACAGCAGATGCGAGAAAAGAGGCTAATAAGTCTATTGCTTTCGCAAAATTGAATAACTGCCCTACTTCACCTAGAAAAATGCGCTTAGTAGCGGACTTGGTAAGAGGTCAGAAGGTAGAAAGAGCACTTAACATTTTAAGATTCAGTTCTAAAGAAGCTTCAAGAAAATTAGAAAAACTATTATTATCTGCAATCAACAACTGGGAGCAAAAAAATAGTGAAGGTAATTTAGAAGAAGCTGGTTTATTTGTTAAAGAGATCAGAGTAGATGGTGGAATGATGTTGAAAAGACTTCGTCCAGCTCCACAAGGTCGTGCACACAGAATCAGAAAACGTTCTAATCACGTAACAATCGTGCTTGGAGCTATCAATAACACACAAAGCAATTCTTAAGCAGCATGGGACAAAAGACAAATCCAATTGGAAATAGACTTGGTATCATCAGAGGATGGGACTCAAACTGGTATGGTGGAAATGATTACGGCGATAAATTAGCTGAAGATCACAAAATCAGAAAGTATATCCATGCTCGTTTATCAAAAGCTAGTGTATCAAAAGTAATCATCGAGAGAACTTTGAAACTTGTAACCGTTACTATCACTACTGCTAGACCTGGTATCATTATCGGAAAAGGTGGACAAGAGGTAGACAAGTTAAAAGAAGAACTTAAGAAAGTTACTGACAAAGAGGTTCAAATCAACATCTTTGAAATTAAAAGACCTGAGTTAGATGCTTATCTTGTGGCGACAAGCATCGCTCGTCAAATCGAAAGCCGTATTTCTTACAGACGTGCAATCAAAATGGCTATTGCTGCTTCTATGCGTATGAACGCTGAAGGTATCAAAGTTTTGATTTCTGGTCGTTTGAATGGTGCTGAGATGGCGCGTTCAGAAGGTTTCAAAGAAGGTAGGATTCCTCTATCAACTTTCAGAGCTGATATTGACTATGCTTTGGCTGAAGCTCACACTACTTATGGTAGAATGGGTATCAAAGTATGGATCATGAAAGGTGAGGTTTACGGAAAAAGAGATCTTTCTCCACTTGCAGGAATGGATAAAAAACAATCTGGAACTGGTGGTGGTAAAGGTGGAGATTCTCCAAGAGGAGATAGAAAACCTTTTAACAAAGGTGGTAAACCAGACGCTCGTAAAAGAAAGTAAATTTTTAAACTAAAGAAAAATGTTACAGCCTAAAAGAACAAAATACCGTAAGGTACAAAAAGGTAAGATGAAAGGTAACTCTCAAAGAGGGCATGAACTTTCTAATGGAATGTTTGGTATTAAATCTGTACATGAAGATGGAATGTTCTTAACTTCTCGTCAAATCGAAGCTGCACGTATCGCTGCAACTCGTTACATGAAGAGAGAGGGACAATTATGGATTAAAATATTTCCAGACAAACCTATCACTAAGAAACCTCTTGAAGTACGTATGGGTAAAGGTAAAGGAGCAGTTGAGTATTGGGCTGCTGTTGTTAAACCAGGAAGAATTATGTTTGAAGTTGGAGGAGTTCCATTGTCAGTTGCAAAAGAGGCGTTACGTCTTGCAGCTCAGAAACTTCCAGTAAAAACTAAATTCGTCGTTGCTAGAGATTTCGAAGCATAATTTATATTTATTATGAAACAATCAGAAATAAAAGATCTTTCTGCAGCGGAGTTGCAAGAAAAGCTTAGTCAAACTAAGAAAGTATATGCTGACCTAAAAATGGCTCATGCTATTTCTCCAATTGCTAACCCACTTCAAATTAGAAGCGTTAGAAGAACAGTTGCAAGATTGGCTACAGAGTTAACTAAAAGAGAGTTACAATAATTGTATTCTGCTGAAAGATGGAAGAAAAAAGAAATTTAAGAAAAGAAAGAATAGGTGTTGTTACTTCAAATAAGATGGATAAATCTATCGTTATTTCTGAAGTAAGAAAAGTAAAACACCCGTTATACGGTAAGTTCGTGTTGAAAACTAAGAAATATGTTGCACACGACGAAACAAACGACTGTAACATTGGAGATACTGTAAGAATTAGCGAAACGCGTCCTTTAAGTAAAACAAAATGTTGGAGATTAGTTGAAATCTTAGAAAGAGCTAAATAATTATGGTACAACAGGAATCAAGACTAAAAGTAGCAGATAACACGGGAGCAAAAGAAGTTTTAACTATCCGTGTTTTAGGAGGTACCAAAAGAAGGTATGCCTCTGTTGGTGACAAGATTGTAGTATCTATTAAAGATGCAACTCCAAACGGTAACGTGAAAAAAGGAGCTGTTTCAACTGCAGTTGTTGTGCGTACCAAAAAAGAAGTGAGAAGAGCCGATGGTTCTTATATCCGTTTCGATGATAATGCATGTGTTCTTTTGAACGCTGCAGGTGAAATGAGAGGGACTCGTGTTTTTGGTCCGGTAGCAAGAGAACTTCGTGAAAAACAATTCATGAAAATTGTATCATTAGCACCAGAAGTGCTTTAATTCGTTTTAAGATGATAAAGCTAAAAATAAAATCAGGAGATATCGTAAGAGTTATTGCTGGAGACCATAAAGGTGCTGAAGGTAAAGTTCTACGTGTTTACCGTGAGAAAAATAAAGCGATAGTTGAAGGTGTAAACATGGTTTCGAAACATACAAAACCAAGTGCTAAAAACCCTCAAGGTGGTATCGTTAAGAAAGAAGCTTCTATTCAAATTTCTAACATTTCTCTAATTGATCCTAAAACTAAGGAAACAACTAGAGTAGGTATTAGAGTAGAAGGAGATAAGAAAGTAAGATTTTCAAAAAAATCTAATCAAGTACTATAGTAATGGCATATACACCTAGACTAAAAGAAGAATATAAGAGTAGAGTAATCTCTGCTCTTAAAGAAGAGTTCGGATATACAAACGTTATGCAAGTTCCAAAACTTGAAAAAATCGTTTTGAGCCGTGGAGTTGGTGCAGCTGTATCTGATAAAAAACTTATTGACTATGCAGTTGATGAGTTAACAAAGATCACTGGACAAAAAGCAGTATCTACAATTTCAAAGAAAGACGTTGCGTCATTCAAATTGAGAAAAGGGATGCCTATTGGAGCAAAAGTAACTTTACGTGGTGAAAGAATGTATGAGTTTTTAGATAGACTTATTACTTCTGCTTTACCACGCGTTAGAGATTTTAGTGGTATCAAAGCTACAGGTTTCGACGGAAGAGGTAACTACAATCTTGGAGTTTTGGAGCAAATCATTTTCCCGGAAATTGATATTGATAAAGTAAACAAAATCTCAGGAATGGATATTACATTTGTTACTACTGCAAAAACAGACAAGGAAGCAAAGTCATTATTGGCTGAATTAGGATTACCTTTTAAAAAGAATTAAGACATGGCTAAAGAATCAATGAAAGCCCGTGAGGTGAAAAGAGAGAAAACGGTAGCTAAGTACGCTGAAAAAAGAAAAGCTTTGTTAGAAGCTGGAGATTATGAAGGCTTACAAAAATTACCTAAAAATGCTTCACCAGTTCGTTTACACAATCGTTGTAAATTAACAGGTAGACCTAGAGGTTATATTCGTCAATTTGGTATTTCACGTGTAACTTTCCGTGAAATGGCTAATAATGGATTAATTCCAGGTGTTAAAAAAGCATCTTGGTAATCTCGCAATAAGTTATTACTTTTGCAAACCAAAAAATAATTTTTAATTGATTAAAGGTTCGGGAAACGAGTGTTTCCCGAAAACCATAATCGCAATCAAATACATATGTATACAGATCCTATTGCAGATTATTTGACTAGAGTTCGTAACGCTGTGGCTGCAAACCACAAAGTTGTTGAAATTCCAGCTTCTAATCTTAAAAAAGAAATAACTAAGATCTTATTTGATCAAGGTTATATCTTAAGTTACAAATTTGAGCAGAACACTGTACAAGGTTCTATCAAAATTGCTTTGAAGTATGATAAAGATACTAAAGAGCCTGTAATCAAAGATATCCAAAGAATTAGTAAACCTGGTTTACGTAAGTACGCAGGTGCTGCCAAATTACCTAGAATCCTTAATGGATTAGGAATTGCTATTGTTTCTACATCAAAAGGTTTGATGACTGGAAAACAAGCTAAGCAATTAAATGTAGGTGGTGAAGTAATTTGTTACGTATACTAATTTTAAACACTAGATAAGATGTCAAGAATAGGTAAAAGCCCAATTGTAATCCCTGCTGGTGTAACTGTTGAAGTTAAGGACGGTATTATTACAGTAAAAGGAAAAAAAGGTCAACTAGTTCAGGAGTTTTCGGACGTAACTGTAACAGTTGAAGGTGATCAAGTTTCAGTAGAAAGATCATCTGATCATAAAGACCATAGAGCAAAACACGGATTATACAGATCATTAGTTAATAACATGATTGTTGGTGTGTCTGAAGGTTTTACTAAGGAACTAGAATTAGTTGGAGTTGGTTATAGAGCTTCAAACCAAGGTCAAAAATTAGATTTAGCTCTTGGATATTCTCACAATATTGTTTTAGAAATTGCTCCAGAAGTAAGTTTAGAAACAATATCTGAAAAAGGTAAGAACCCTATCGTAAAATTATCATCTTTTGATAAACAACTTTTAGGTCAGGTAGCAGCGAAAATCAGAGGTTTCCGTAAGCCAGAACCATATAAAGGAAAAGGTGTTAAATTTGTGGGTGAAGTATTAAGAAGAAAAGCAGGTAAATCAGCTTAAAAAATAAGATTATGTCATTAACAAAATCTGATAGAAGACAGAGAATTAGATTCAGAATTAGAAAATCAGTTAGTGGTTCTGCTACTAACCCTAGATTATCTGTGTTTAGAAGTAATAAAGAAATTTACGCTCAACTTATTGATGACGTGAATGGAGTTACTTTATTAGCTGCATCTTCAAGAGAAAAAGAAATAGGAAAAGGTACTAACGTTGAAATCGCTGCTGCTGTTGGAAAATTAGTTGCAGAGAAAGCGTTAAAAGCTGGGATAGATACTATCACTTTTGATAGAGGTGGATATTTATATCACGGTCGTATTAAATCATTAGCAGAAGGCGCAAGAGCCGCTGGACTTAAATTCTAATATATTATGTCTAAATACAAAAATGTAGAATTGGTAAAACCTAGTGGTCTTGAACTTAAAGATCGTCTGGTAAGTGTTAATCGTGTTACTAAAGTTACAAAAGGTGGTAGAGCTTTCGGTTTTTCTGCTATTGTGGTTGTAGGTGATGAAAATGGAGTAGTTGGTCACGGATTAGGAAAATCTAAAGACGTTTCTGAAGCAATTGCGAAAGCAGTAGAAGATGCTAAGAAAAATTTAGTAAAAATTCCTTTGAATGGACAATCTGTTCCTCACGAACAAAAAGGTAAATTTGGTGGTGCACGTGTATTCTTAATTCCTGCTTCTCATGGTACAGGAGTTATTGCTGGTGGAGCTGTTCGTTCAGTTCTTGAATCAGTAGGTATTCACGATGTATTATCAAAATCTCAAGGATCATCAAATCCTCATAACGTAGTGAAAGCAACTTTTGATGCTTTATTACAAATGAGAAGCGCTCATACTGTTGCAAAACAGAGAGGTGTTTCTTTAGAAAAAGTTTTTAAAGGTTAATTCAAGGAAATTATGGCTAAATTATTAGTAAAACAAGTAAGAAGCAAAATCAACTGCCCTCTTTCTCAAAAGAGAGGTTTGGAAGCTTTGGGTCTACGTAAAATGGGACAAGTTGTAGAGCATGATTCAAATCCTGCTATCCTTGGGATGATAAACAAAGTTAAACACTTAGTTTCTGTTGAAGAAGCTAAATAACAAATACTGTTATGAATTTAAGTAACTTACAACCTGCTGAAGGATCAACGCACAATCAAAATAAAAGATTAGGTAGAGGAGAAGGTTCTGGTAAAGGTGGCACTGCTGCAAGAGGTCACAAAGGAGCAAAATCTCGTTCTGGTTATTCTAAAAAGATTGGTTTTGAAGGTGGACAAATGCCACTTCAAAGACGTGTACCTAAGTTTGGTTTCACAAACATCAACCGTAAAGAATACGAAGGTGTTAATTTAGATACGCTTCAATTATTAGTAGACAATGGTTTGATTACTGATTCTGTTTCTATGACAGATTTCGTAGCAAATCGTCTAGCTACCAAAAATGAAATCGTTAAGATTTTAGGTAGAGGAGAGTTGAAAGCAAAATTAAAAGTAACTGCTCACAAATTTACTGCTACTGCAAAAGCTGCTATTGAAGCTGCTGGTGGAGAGGCTGTAACAATATAATTTTTCTATTGTATGAAGAAATTTATTGAATCAATAAGCAATGTTTGGAAAATCGAAGAACTAAAAAACAGAATCCTAATTACTTTAGGTTTCTTATTGGTATATCGTTTTGGAGCACACGTAACGCTTCCTGGAATTGACGCAACTCAATTGATGGGGTTAGCAGGACAAACAAAAAATGGTCTGGGATCTATCTTAGACATGTTCACCGGAGGTGCATTCTCTAAAGCTTCAGTTTTTGCTTTAGGTATTATGCCTTATATTTCTGCTTCTATTGTTGTTCAGTTAATGGGAATTGCTATTCCTTATTTACAAAAACTTCAAAATGATGGAGAAAGTGGTAGAAAAAAGATTAATCAAATTACACGTTGGTTAACTATTGCTATTACATTGGTTCAAGGTCCAACTTATATCTATAATTTATACAGAACGTTGCCTGGAAATGCTTTTTTACTAGGTTTTAACTCTCCTGAGTTTTTATTTTCGTCTGTTATTATTTTGGTTACAGGCACAATTTTTGCAATGTGGCTAGGAGAAAAGATTACGGATAAAGGTATTGGAAATGGAATTTCATTATTGATTATGGTTGGTATATTAGCTCGTTTACCGCAAGCTTTTATGCAGGAATTTAAGTCTGTAGTTACCAATAACACTGGAGGTTTAATGTTAATGGCTATCGAAATTATCGTGTGGTTGTTAGTGATTATTTCTTGTGTTTTACTTACAATGGCGGTTCGCAGAATCCCAGTTCAATACGCTCGTCGTACAACAACTGGAGATTACGAGCAAGATTTGACAGGTGGTAATAGACAATGGATTCCTCTTAAGCTTAATGCTTCTGGAGTTATGCCAATCATTTTTGCACAGGCAATTATGTTTATACCTGCTGCTGTAGCTGGATTGTCTAAATCAGATACATCACAATCTATTGTTGGAGCATTTAGTGATATGTTCGGTTTTTGGTATAATTTTGTATTTGCAACATTAATTATTGTATTTACATTTTTCTATACTGCAATTACTGTACCTACAAACAAAATGGCTGATGATTTAAAAAGAAGTGGTGGTTTTATTCCGGGAGTTCGTCCTGGAGCTGAAACTTCTGAATTTCTTGATAAAGTGATGTCTTTAATAACTTTCCCAGGATCTTTATTCCTTGCTTTGATTGCTGTGTTCCCAGCCATTGTTGTAAGTATTATGGATGTACAACAATCTTGGGCGATGTTTTTTGGAGGTACCTCATTAATTATTATGGTGGGAGTTGCAATAGACACTATTCAACAAATCAATTCATACTTGTTAAACAAACATTATGATGGTTTGATGAAGACTGGTAAAAATAGAAAAGCAGTAGCTTAATATATTTATGGCAAAACAATCAGCAATAGAACAAGACGGATCAATCATTGAAGCATTGTCAAATGCGATGTTCCGTGTAGAGTTAGAAAATGGACATATTGTAATTGCTCATATTTCTGGAAAAATGCGTATGCATTACATCAAATTATTACCTGGTGATAAAGTGAAACTAGAAATGAGTCCTTATGATTTGTCAAAAGCAAGAATTACTTATCGATATTAAAGGATAATTACTATGAAAGTTAGAGCATCAGTAAAAAAGAGAAGTGCCGAGTGCATTATCGTGCGTAGAAAAGGGAGACTGTACGTAATAAACAAAAAGAATCCTAGATTTAAACAAAGACAAGGATAATTATGGCAAGAATAGCAGGGGTAGATATCCCAAAAAACAAAAGAGGTGTTATCGCACTTACCTATATCTTCGGATTAGGAAGAAGTAGAGCTATTGAGATTTTAGATAAAGCTCAAGTTAGCCAAGATAAAAAAGTTCAAGATTGGAATGATGACGAGATCGGAGCAATTCGTGATGCAGTTTCATTTTACAAAATTGAAGGGGAATTACGTTCAGAAATTTCTTTGAACATCAAACGTTTAATGGATATTGGTTGTTACAGAGGTATCCGTCATAGATCTGGTCTTCCTTTAAGAGGACAAAGAACTAAAAACAACTCTAGAACAAGAAAAGGTAAAAGAAAAACTGTTGCTAACAAGAAAAAAGCAACTAAATAATAGGTAATATGGCTAAAGCAACTGCAAAAAAACGTAAAGTTATCGTTGAATCAACGGGTGAAGCTCATATTTCTTCGACTTTCAACAATATTATCATTTCTTTGACAAATAAGAAAGGTGAAGTTATTGCTTGGTCTTCAGCTGGTAAAATGGGTTTCAGAGGTTCTAAAAAGAACACTCCGTATGCAGCTCAGATGGCAGCAGAGGATTGCAGCAAAGTAGCTCTTGAGGCAGGACTTAAAAAAGTAAAAGTTTATGTAAAAGGACCAGGTAACGGACGTGAGTCTGCTATCCGTTCTATTCATAACGGTGGAATTGAAGTTACTGAGATTATCGATGTTACTCCAATGCCACACAACGGATGTCGTCCTCCAAAAAGACGTAGAGTTTAATACTCAAAATTTATTATAGTATAACCTAGATAGAATATAGATTATCGAAGGATAAGACCTGAATTCATAATCTCTATCTTAAACAATTTAAAATGGCAAGATATACTGGTCCTAGCACAAGAATCGCTCGTAAATTCGGCGAAGCAATCTTCGGAGATGATAAGTCTTTCGAAAAAAGAAATTACCCACCTGGACAACACGGGATGGCTAAAAAAAGAGGGAAAAAATCTGAGTACGCTGTTCAGTTAATGGAAAAGCAAAAAGCTAAATATTCTTACGGAATTTTAGAAAAACAATTCAGAAATTTATTCGAAAAAGCATCAGCTACTAAAGGAGTTACTGGTGAAGTTTTATTACAATTATGCGAAGCAAGATTAGATAATGTTGTTTTTAGAATGGGAATTGCTCCATCTAGAAGAGGTGCGCGTCAAATCGTTTCTCACAGACACATTACTGTTAATGGAGAGGTTGTAAATATTCCTTCTTACCACCTTAAGCCTGGTGATAAAGTTGCAGTTCGTGAAAAATCTAAATCTTTAGAAGCTATCGAACGTTCTTTATCAAATTCAAGTCATGTTTATGAATGGATTACTTGGAATAATGATCTTAAAGAAGGAACTTTCGTTTCTGTACCTGCGAGACTTCAAATTCCTGAAAACATTAAAGAACAATTAATCGTAGAGTTGTACAACAAATAATAATTGACTTAGTCGAAATTTATGGCAATATTTAATTTTCAAAAGCCCGATAAAGTTATCATGATCGATTCAACCGATTTTGAAGGTAAATTTGAATTTAGACCTTTAGAACCTGGTTATGGATTGACAGTTGGTAATGCACTTAGAAGAGTTTTGCTTTCAGCATTAGAAGGTTATGCAATTACATCTGTTCGTATCGAAGGTGTAGATCATGAGTTTTCTACTATTTCAGGTGTTGTTGAAGATGTTACCGAAATTATCCTTAATCTGAAACAAGTACGTTTCAAACGTCAAATAGAAGATATCGATAATGAAGCAGTTACAATTTCTGTTTCTGGTAAAGATCAATTAACAGCAGGTGATTTTCAAAAATTTATTTCAGGTTTCCAAGTTCTGAATCCAGACCTTGTAATCTGTAATTTAGATTCAAAAATCAAATTGAACTTCGATTTAACAATCGAAAAAGGTAGAGGATACGTGCCTGCTGAAGAGAACAAAAAACAGAATGCTGCAATTGGAACGATTTTTACAGATTCTATTTTTACTCCGGTAAAAAATGTAAAATATGCAATCGAAAACTTCCGTGTAGAGCAAAAAACAGATTACGAAAAATTAGTTTTTGAAATCAAAACTGATGGATCTATTAATCCAAAAGATGCTCTTACTGAAGCTGCTAAAGTTTTAATTCACCATTTCATGTTGTTTTCTGACGAAAGAATTACACTTGAGGCTGACGAAATTGCACAAACAGAATCGTATGATGAAGAGTCATTGCATATGAGACAATTGCTTAAAACTAAGCTTGTTGATATGGATTTATCTGTGAGAGCATTAAATTGCTTGAAAGCGGCTGAAGTTGATACACTTGGTGATTTAGTATCGTTCAATAAAAATGACCTAATGAAATTCCGTAATTTTGGTAAAAAATCTTTAACTGAACTTGACGAACTTGTTGCAGTGAAGAATTTAACTTTCGGAATGGATTTAGCTAAATACAAATTAGATAAAGAATAATTTACTTCATATTTTGCTCTCCATAGTGGATTGTAGCAAGATGAAGATAAAAAAAACACGTCATGAGACACGGAAAAAAATTCAACCACTTAAGCAGACAGACTGGACATAGAAAAGCTATGTTGGCTAATTTGGCTTGTTCTCTTATTGAGCACAAACGTATTAACACTACTGTTGCTAAGGCTAAAGCGCTTAAACAATTTGTTGAGCCTTTAATCACAAAATCAAAAGAAGATACGACTCACAACCGTCGTATTGTTTTTGCTTACTTACGTAGCAAATATGCTGTAACTGACTTGTTCAGAGATGTAGCTGCTAAAGTTGGTGACCGTCCAGGTGGATACACTCGTATCATTAAAGTTGGAAATCGTTTGGGAGATAACGCTGATATGGCGATGATCGAACTTGTAGATTTCAATGAACTTTACAATGGAGGTAAAAAAGAAGTTAAAAAAGCAAAAAGCCGTCGTGGTGGTAAAGCTAAAAAAGCTGAAGGTACTCCTGAAGCTCCTGCTGCTGAATCAGAAACGACTACTGAAGCTTCTGAATAATTATGAAAGTAATGATTCTATAGAAATCAAGGATAAGCTAATTTTTAGTTTATCCTTTTTTTTTGATTTTTTTTAAAACAGCAAAATTTAACTTTTTTAAAAGGCCTGGTTTTATTTTTATGAATGAATTTTTTAAAAAATCTTGTCAGCACTCTTTTAAAGAAGTAAATTTGCAAAATATCTAATTACAACTGAGCGTTTCAAAATTCAGTATACGATTATAACAATACAAATTAAACAATGAAATACACAACACGACAAAGCGCCATTTTATTACTAAGTGATGGAACTATTTTTCATGGTAAATCTATCGGTATCAGCGGTAAAACTTTTGGTGAGGTTTGTTTTAATACAGGAATGACCGGATATCAGGAGATTTTTACAGACCCTTCTTATTTTGGACAAATTATGGTTGCGACTAATCCGCATATTGGTAATTACGGTGTTAATGATTTAGAAGTTGAATCAGATAGCATTAAAATTGCAGGTTTGGTTTGTAAAAACTTTAGCTTTAATTATTCAAGAGAAGGTGCTTCTGGAAGTTTAGAAGATTATTTTGCTAAGCAAAATTTAATTTGTATTTCTGATGTTGATACAAGAGCTCTTGTAAGTTACATTCGTGACAATGGAGCAATGAATGCTGTTATTTGTACAGATGGTACTTCAATTGAGGATTTGAAAAAAGAATTAGCAAATGTTCCAAATATGGAAGGTTTAGAGCTTGCCTCTAAAGTATCTACAACGGAGCCGTATTTCGTTGGAGACGAAAATGCGACTTATAAAATTTCTGCACTTGACCTTGGAATTAAAAAGAATATTTTAAGAAATCTGGCTAAAAGAGATTGCTACATTAAAGTTTTTCCATACAATTCAACTTATGAGGATTTAAATTCGTTTACTCCAGATGGATTCTTCTTGTCAAATGGGCCTGGAGATCCAGATCCTTTATTTGGAGCAATCGAAGTGGCAAAGAAAATTCTTGCTGAGGATAAGCCTTTGTTCGGAATCTGTCTAGGGCATCAAGTAATTGCTTTGGCAAATGGAGTTCAGACTTATAAAATGTTTAATGGACATCGCGGTATCAACCATCCGGTAAAGAATTTGATTACTGGTAAAGGAGAAATTACTTCTCAGAATCACGGTTTTGCCGTAAACAAAGAGCAGTTAGATAATCATCCTGATTTAGAAATTACACATTTGCATTTAAATGATGAAACTGTGGCTGGTATGAGAATGAAAAATAAGAATTGTTTTTCAGTACAATATCATCCTGAAGCTAGTCCGGGACCTCATGATTCATCATATTTATTTGATCAGTTTGTTGAGAATATAAAATTGGCTACCGCTAAAACGATGTAGTTAATAAATAAAGGTGTAGAATGATTAAAATACCTTTTTACTATTAAATATTTTTATAATTTCGAAAAAAAAATATAATTTATTAATAAAAAACAAAAATAATGAGTATTATAATTAAAGTTCACGCAAGACAAATTCTTGATTCTAGAGGAAACCCAACTATTGAAGTTGATGTAGTAACTGAAAATGGGGTTTTAGGTAGAGCTGCTGTTCCATCTGGAGCATCAACTGGAGAGCACGAAGCTGTTGAATTACGTGATGGAGGTAAAGCTTATCTAGGTAAAGGTGTTTTGAATGCGGTGAATAATGTAAATACCGTTATTGCTGAAGAGTTAGTTGGAACTTCTGTTTTCGAACAAAACACAATTGACCAATTAATGATTGATTTAGATGGAACTCCAAATAAATCAAAATTAGGAGCTAATGCAATTTTAGGTGTTTCTTTGGCTGCTGCAAAAGCTGCTGCTAATGAATTAGGATTGCCATTATACAGATATGTTGGAGGTGTTTCTGCTAATACATTACCTGTTCCAATGATGAACATCATCAATGGTGGTTCTCACTCAGATGCGCCTATTGCATTTCAAGAGTTTATGATTTTCCCTGTAAAAGCAACTTCTTTTACACATGCTATGCAAATGGGAACTGAAATTTTCCACAGTTTGAAAAAAGTATTACATGACAGAGGTCTAAGTACTGCTGTTGGTGACGAAGGAGGTTTTGCTCCAAACTTAGCTGGTGGTACTGAAGACGCTTTAGATACTATCAAATTAGCGGTTGAAAAAGCAGGATATACTTTCGGTGACGAAATTATGATCGCTCTTGACTGTGCAGCTTCAGAATTTTATGTAAACGGTAAATACGATTATACTAAATTTGAAGGTGAAACTGGAAAAATCAGAACTTCTGAAGAGCAAGCAGATTATTTAGCTGAACTTGCTTCTAAATATCCAATTATTTCTATCGAAGACGGTATGTACGAAGATGACTGGAATGGATGGAAATACTTAACTGAAAAAATTGGAAATAAAGTACAATTAGTAGGTGATGATTTGTTTGTTACTAATGTTGAGCGTTTGTCAACTGGTATCGAAAAAGGTATTGCTAATTCAATTTTAGTAAAAGTAAACCAGATTGGAACTTTAACTGAAACTATTGCTGCTGTAAATATGGCGAAAAACGCTGGTTATACATCTGTAATGTCTCACCGTTCTGGAGAAACAGAAGATAATACTATTGCTGATTTAGCTGTAGCATTAAACTGTGGTCAAATCAAAACTGGTTCGGCTTCTCGTTCAGATCGTATGGCAAAATACAACCAATTGTTGAGAATCGAAGAGGAATTAGGTAGTACTGCTTATTTCCCAGGCTTAAATGCTTTTAAGATTAAATAATTGTAAGAGTTATATATTGAAAAGAAACCATTCGTTTTTACGAATGGTTTTTTTTTGGAGTTTTAACAAATTCATAGCAGGATTCTTTTTTTAGTTAGTCTTAAATTCCTTAGATTTGATAAATTATTATTTTATAGAATTATTTCCGATTATATTATGTCAAAAATAGCTACATTAGAAGTAGATGGTAAGAAGATTGAACTTCCGGTTATCACAGGAAGCGAAAATGAATCTGCTATCGATATTAACAAATTACGTGATTTAACTGGCTTTATAACAATTGACCCTGGATATAAAAATTCTGGATCTTGTACAAGTGAAATCACTTTCCTTGATGGAGAACTTGGAATTTTACGTTACAGAGGATACTCAATCGAGGATTTGGCTGAAAAAGCAAGTTTCTTAGAAGTTTCATATCTTTTGATCTTCGGAGAATTGCCTACAGCTGCAGAATTAGAGCAATTTGAAAACGGTATTAAAAAACATTCTTTGGTAAACGAAGAAATGAAAAATATCATTGATGGTTTCCCAAAAACAGCTCATCCAATGGGTGTGTTATCTGCTTTAACAAGTGCTTTAACAGCATTTAATCCTAAAGCTGTTAACGTAGATAATGAAAAAGAAATGTATGAGGCTATTTGTAAAACGATGGCTAAGTTTCTTGTAATTGCTACATGGACTTACAGAAAATCTATGGGTTACCCGTTGAATTATTACGATAATACAAAAGGTTATGTAGAAAGCTTTATGCAATTGATGTTTAAATTGCCTACTGGTCCATATTCTGCAAATCCAGTTATTGTTAATGCTTTAGATAAATTATTTATTCTTCATGCAGATCACGAGCAAAACTGTTCTACTTCTACAGTGAGAATGGTAGGTTCATCTCATGCAGGTTTGTTTGCTTCAGTTTCTGCAGGAGTTTCTGCTCTTTGGGGACCTCTTCATGGTGGTGCCAATCAGGCAGTGCTTGAAATGTTGGAAGAAATAAACAATGATGGAGGAGATACTGATAAATTTTTGGCGAAAGCAAAAGATAAAAATGATCCTTTCCGTTTAATGGGATTTGGTCACAGAGTATATAAAAACTTTGATCCAAGAGCAAAAATCATTAAAAAAGCGGCAAAAGAAGTTCTTGAAACTCTAGGTGTCGAAGATCCAATTTTAGATATCGCAAGAAAACTTGAAACTGCTGCTCTTGAAGACGAGTACTTCAAATCAAGAAACTTGTATCCAAACGTTGATTTCTATTCTGGAATTATCTACAGAGCACTAGGAATTCCTACTGATATGTTTACTGTAATGTTTGCTATCGGAAGATTACCAGGTTGGATTGCACAATGGAAAGAAATGCGTGAAAATAAAGAGCCAATCGGAAGACCAAGGCAAATTTATACTGGGCATCCATTAAGAGACTTTAAGTCTAATAAATAAAAAAAATAAAGGCTTCACTTAACTGTGAAGCTTTTTTTATCTTTGCTCAAAATATAAGAGAGTTATGTTGCAATTAAATATAAAGAACGAAACATCAAGGCTGCGTGCAGTAGTTTTGGGTTCTGCGGTTCATAATGGGCCAACTCCTACTTTAGAGGAGGCTTACGATCCAAAATCACTGGAACATATAAAAGCAGGTACATATCCGATAGAGAAAGATATGGTTGCTGAAATGGAAGCTTTTAATGCTGTTTTTCAAAAATATGATGTTAAAGTTTATCGCCCGGAGATGATCGAAAACTACAATCAGATTTTTGCAAGAGATATTGGTTTTGTAATTGATGATACATTTGTAAAGTCAAATATATTGCCCGATCGCGAACGTGAGCTTGATGCGATTCAATATGTAATTGATCAGATAGATCCTTTAAAAGTAGTGCGACCACCTGAGGAAGTTCATATTGAAGGTGGCGATGTAATGCTTTGGAATGATCATATTTTTATAGGAACTTATAAAGGAAGTGATTATAAAGATTACATCACAGCACGAACCAATATGGAAGGTGTGAACTACATAAAAGAGTTGTTTCCAAATAAAACTGTTAAAGAATTTGATTTGGTAAAATCCAAATTGGAAGCTCGTGATAATGCACTTCATTTGGATTGTTGTTTTCAGCCTGTTGGAAAAGATAAAGGGATAATTTATAAAAGAGGTTTCCGTGAAGAAGCTGATTATAGATATTTAGTGAAGCTTTTCGGAAAAGAAAATTTATTTCACATAGAAAGAAACGAAATGTACAACATGTTCTCAAACGTGTTTTCAATTGATGAGAATGTAGTTGTTTCTGAGAAAAATTTTACCCGTCTAAACAATTGGCTTCGTGCAAATGGTTTTACAGTAGAAGAGATTCCTTATGCTGAAATCGCAAAGCAGGAAGGATTGCTTAGATGTTCAACATTGCCTTTAATTAGAGACTAAATAATTGTTTTCAAGTTTAATTTCAAGTTTCACGTTTTGTGAAGACTTAAAACCTGAAGCCTGAAACAAAAAAAATATAAAAAATGAAACAAACAACAGATGCAATCGTAATGATTCGGCCAGTCGCTTTTAGGATGAATGAGCAGACAGCTGTAAATAATTATTATCAAAAAGTATTGGACGGATTATTGCCAAGTACCGTAAATGCTAAAGCACAGCAGGAATTTGATGATTTTGTTGAAAAACTAAGAGCGGTTGGAGTAGATGTAACGGTAATTGATGATAATTTAGATACGGATACGCCAGATAGTATATTTCCGAATAATTGGATTTCGTTTCATGAAAATGGAGATGTGGCTCTTTATCCTATGTTTGCTGAAAACCGTCGTCAGGAACGTCGTGAAGATATTTTGGATACTCTGGAAGAAAAAGGTTTCGATATTGCTAATATAGTAGATTATACTTCGGCTGAAGAAGATGGGTATTTCTTAGAAGGTACAGGAAGCTTACTTTTGGATCGTGCAAACGGAAAAGCATATTGTGCTTTGTCTCCACGTGCTGATGAGGAACTTTTTATTGAGTTTTGCGAAGATTTTGATTTTGCTCCCGTAATTTTTGAAGCTTTTCAAACAGTAGATGGGGAACGTAAACTAATTTATCATACGAATGTTATGATGTGTTTAGGTGAAACTTTTGCAGTAATTTGTGCTGATTGTATTGATGATAAAAAAGAACGTAAGATGGTTCTTGAAAATCTGAAAGCTGACAAAAAAGAAGTGATCTTAATCACGGAGGCGCAGGTAAATAATTTTGCTGGAAATATGTTGGAAGTTAGAGGAGCAAATGACAAAAGATATATTGTAATGAGTGCCTCAGCATACCAGAGTCTGACTCCTAAACAAATCGAACAATTAGAAAAGCATGGTGAAATTTTAAGTTCAAGTTTAGATACTATTGAAGCGTGTGGCGGTGGAAGTGCAAGATGCATGATGGCGGAAGTGTTTTTGCCTAGAAATTAAAAAATCAATCATTAGAAAATAAAAAAATGGGATAAAGCATTAAGTTTTATCCCATTTTTATTTTGGAAAATTTAAACTACATTAAAAATTTCCTTTAATGATATTAATAATAGAGCTTACAATATATTGAATTCCGATGGAGATTACTATAAAGCCAACAATTCGCGAAATAGCAACAATTCCGGAGGCGCCTAGTATTCGGGCAAGATAATGCGCGCTTTTTAGTATAGCGTAAATAGCAACTCCAATGGCTAAAATTGCTAGACATGAAATTATTATTTCTTGTATTCCATTATGTTCCTGATAAAACGCTATTAATAATGAAATGGAACCTGGTCCCGCCAACATTGGGATTGCTAGTGGGGTTAATGCGATGTCATTTCTTTGCTGTGCGTCAGTTTCTACTTTTTTATTGATTCCTCTTTTTTTGTTGATTTTTCCTGATAGCAATGAAAATCCTGAATTTACAATTACAATTCCACCAGCAATTCTCAGTGCGTCGATACTGATTCCAAAAAAGGTTAAAACATATTGACCGATAAAAAAGGAAACAATTAGGATAATAAAAACATTAATTGCGGTCCAGAGTGAAATTCGGGAACGTTCTTTTTGAGAATCGTGTTGTGTTAATCCGACAAAAATAGGAACGGTTCCAATTGGGTTTAATACTGAAAAAAGTGCTGCAAATAGATAAATAAATAAATCCATGTAATAGTGGTTAGTAAAGTAAAAATAGTCAAAATTTAATATCTGTGAGCAAATTAATACAATGATGTTGTTTTTTTTAAGTCAACATCTGAGTTAATAAGATAAACGTACATCATCCTTTTTGATTACTTTTGTGCAATATTTTAAGATGATGAAAAACAAAAAAACTTTGTTACTGGGTGCAACTACAAAACCAGACCGTTATGCATTTAGAGCTATAAATATGTTGACTCAAAAAGGTCATACCGTTTTAGCAATTGGTCAAAATGCAGGAGAAGTTGCAGGAGTTAAAATTCATACCAAAGCTATTCCGGTTAAAAATATTGATACAGTAACACTGTATCTTAATCCTTCACGTCAGAGAGATTATTATAATTATATTATTGAAGCCCAACCTAAAAGGGTAATTTTTAATCCAGGAACAGAAAATCCGGAATTGTATCAGTTGTTAGAATTGAATGATATTAAGGTTGAAGTTGCTTGTACATTAGTTTTATTGGCAACAAATCAATATTAAGAATTTAAGTATAGTGAGTTTTTAATATCGAAACTTCTTTTGAATAAATACTGATTTTAGTCATTCTGAGGGTTACTAAACCATTAAAAATGTTACTTTTGTCGTCATGGAATTTTCATCAAAATTAATAGAAAAAGCAGTCAATGAAATGTCGCAGTTGCCAGGAATTGGTAAGCGAACAGCTTTGAGATTGGTTCTTCATTTGCTAAAACAGCCAAAAGAACAAACTGCTTTTTTGTCTCAGGCATTATTGAATATGCGTGAGGATATTAAATTTTGTGAAAACTGTCATAACATTTCAGATACTAAAGTCTGCGAAATATGTGCAAATTATGGACGAAATCATGAGGTAATTTGTGTAGTTGAAGATATTAGGGATGTTATGGCGATTGAAAATACCGGTCAATATAAGGGAATTTATCATGTTCTCGGAGGAAAAATTTCTCCTATTGAAGGTGTTGGGCCAAGTCAATTAAATATTTCTACTTTGGTTGAAAAGGTAAAATCAGGCAAAGTCACAGAGATTATTTTTGCTCTTAGCTCTACTATGGAAGGTGATACAACAAATTTCTATATTTATAAACAAATTGCGGAAACTGAAATTGTAATTTCTACAATCGCACGCGGTATATCAGTGGGAGATGAATTAGAATATGCAGATGAAATTACACTAGGAAGAAGTATCCTTCATAGGGTTCCATTTGAAAAAACATTCAAAAATAATTAACCAAAAACCAAATAAAGCAAAGATTTTCTAAACGTGAAACTAAAAGTTATATTTGCTGATAAAATTTAAATAATGACGAGAAAGAGTTTTTATATTTTACTATTAGTTAGCTCGCTTTTTGTGTCTTGTATTCCAATTAAAGATCTGGTGTACTTGCAAGATAAGAGTCCTTCGGGAGAGCAAAGTACCGTAGCAGCAGTTGAATCGAAGCCTTACAGAGTTCAGGTTAATGATGTTTTAAGTGTTAATATAAAAGCAATTGACCCTAAATTAGTTTCAATATTTAATAAAACTGAAGGTGTTTCTTCTACGGCAAAATCAGAAACAGGTCTATATTTTGACGGATTTACAGTAGATGATCATGGAAATATTAGAATGCCAATTTTAGGGGAATTAAACGTTATTGGTTATACACTAGAGGAAATTCGAACTACAATAGAAAAAAAATTACTTGAAGAATACTTTAAATCGGAGGCAAATATTTTTGTTACAGTAAAACTGGCCGGATTTAAATATACCATTAATGGTGAGGTAGGAAGTACAGGGACAAAAACCTTGTATCAGGAACACGTAAATATTATGGAGGCAATTGCAAATGCGGGAGATATTACGACAGTCGGAAATAGAAAAGCGGTTACTGTAATTCGTCAATCTCCCACTGGAGTACAAATGAACGACCTCGATCTTACTGATGTAAATGTGATGAAGTCACCTTACTACTATTTGCAACCAAACGATTACATTTATGTTAAGCCATTAAGGCAAAAAACATGGGGAACCGGACAAACCGGAATTCAATCGATTGGAACAATTATAACTTTATTGTCTTTGGCAACAACAGTGTATCTAATTATCAAAAATTAACCTAAACTAGAAAGATGTTAGATATTAAAGATTTTTCCATTTTTGAAAATCATTCCAATTTTGATTTTAAAGGTTTTTTGCTGAAAATTGCCAGTTATTGGAAATGGTTTTTAGTTAGTTTAATCATTGCATTTACAATCGCCTATCAGGTAAACATTCGTAAAGAGAAAATTTACGGAATGCAAAACGTCATTTCTATTAAAGAGGAAAGTAATCCCTTTTTTACTTCTAATACAAGTTTGGTTTTTAATTGGGGCGGAATTTCGGATCAGGTTACAGGAATTTCAACCATATTGCAGTCAAGATCTCATAACGAACAGGTTGTGTCTAAATTGCAATATTATATCGATTATCTTACTCAAGGCGAATATAATTTGATTGATTCTTATGGATCCGTTCCGTTCTATGTCGATATAGATAAATCGAAAGGACAGCTTGCAAATAGTTTAATTAAAATTAAATTTATAAATGCAAATGAATATGAAATCCGTATTCCATTTGAAACCAATTCAGCTTCATTAATTACGTATGCTGATAATACCTATTCCAATACTGCAGTTCAAGCTTCAGAATATGTAAAAAGATTTAAAGTTGGACAACAGGTTTCGTTGCCTTTTCTGAATTGGAAATTAGAAATTAATGACAATCCTGGATTGTATACCGGAAATGAATATTTTGTTCGTTTTAATGATTTTGACGGAACAGTATCTCGTTATAAATCAATTAATGTAGATTCTGATGATAAGGGTGGTTCTATATTGACTTTGGGAATGCAAGGGACCAACAAGGCGAGATTAGTGGAGTATTTGAATGCAACAGTAAAAACACTAATCAAAATTCAGCTTGACGGAAAAAATCAATTTGCGAACAATACTATAAGTTTTATAGATAGTACATTAGTTGCGATGGAAGCGCAGTTAAAGCAAACTGGAAATGAATTAAAATCCTTCAGAAAAGACAAGAATATTTTGGAAATTGAAGGCGGAAATAAGGTTTCGGACAAAATAATGGCTTTTGATGTTGAAAAGGATAATGTTACCAGAAAAATTACGTATTACAATTCATTAAAAGCATACTTAAATAATAGCGTCGATTATTCAAGACTGCCGGCGCCGTCTGTAGCTGGTATTGAAGATCCAAATATCGTTAGTGGTGTTTCTAAGCTTATTGCGCTCTCTACTCAAAGATCTGAGATGGCATATGCGGTTAAGAGTGAGAAAATTTTCAAAGATTTTGATAGTCAGATGCAAGCCTTAAAAAGTGTTCTTCTTGAGAATATTGCTTCTGCAAAATCATCTTTATTATATGATTTGTCTTTGGTTAATGCAAAGATAGGTGAAGCGGAGAGTACAGTGAAGAGGCTTCCGGAAGAGCAACAAGAACTATTAAAAATTAAAAGGAAATACGATTTAAATGATAATATTTATACCGAATTTCTACAAAAGCGTAATGAAGCAGAAATAGTAAAAGCTTCTAATTTATCTGATATCCATTTTATTGATCCTGCAAAAGATATTGGTGGAGGTCTAATTGGGCCAAAAACCTCAGTAAATTACATCTTAGCTTTGTTTCTCGGATTGTTAATTCCTTTACTGTTTGTTTTTGCAATTTTCTTCATTAATGATTCTGTTCAAAATGCTGATGATATTAGTAAAGTAAGTCAGATACCATTAATTGGAGTTATAGGTGTAAATAAAGACGGGAAGAATTTAGCAGTTTTTGACAAACCGAAATCTGCCTTATCAGAAGCTTTTAGAGGAATTCGTTCATCTTTGCAATTTTTGTATAAAAAACAGCAGGTTAGTGGAACAAAAACTTTAATGATAACTTCTTCTATAAGTGGAGAAGGAAAAACATTTTGTTCGATTAATATTGCAACAGTTTTTGCGCTAAGCGAAAAGAAAACGGTAATTGTTGGTCTGGATTTAAGAAAACCGAGATTGGCTGATGAGTTTAATTTAACTAATCAGTTAGGTGTTGTCAATTATTTGATAAGACAGAATAGTTTGTCAGAAATTGTAAATAAAACGCAAGTTCCAAATTTGGATGTGATTCTTTCAGGTCCAATTCCGCCAAATCCTTCAGAGTTGATTTTGAGTGATACAATGAAGGAATTGATCGATGAGTTGAAGAAAAATTATGATTATATCATACTAGATACACCTCCGGTAGGTTTAGTTGCTGATGCTTTAGAGTTGGCACAATTTGCTGATGTTACTTTGTATATAGTTAGACAAAACTATACGAAAAAAGATATGATAACGTTATTGAATACCAGAATCAAAAGAGGAGAATTAAATAATGCGAGTATTGTTTTGAATGGTTTTGAGAATAAAGCGAAGTATGGATCTGCGTATGGTTATGGATACGGATATGGAGATTATTCTAATGGATATCATGAGCAGTATGAAAAAACAGGTTTTTTTAAAACTATTTCTAAAAGACTCAATAAAAAATAAACTAAAATGGAAACATCGACACAAAATACGATTTTGATTACCGGAGGTGCTGGATTTATTGGTTCGAATTTATGTGAGTATTTTTTAAGTTTAGGTCATAAAATTATTTGTTTGGATAATTTCTCAACAGGGCATCGAAACAATCTGAAAGAGTCTTTGAAAAATCCGGATTTTAGGTTAATAGAAGGAGATATTAGAAATATAGCCGATTGTAAATTAGCCGTTGAAGGAGTTGATTACGTTTTACATCAGGCAGCTTTGGGATCAGTACCCAGATCGATTAACGATCCAATAACGACAAACGATGTAAATGTTTCGGGGTTTTTAAATATGCTTGTAGCAGCGCGAGATGCAAAAGTGAAGCGTTTTATTTATGCAGCAAGTTCTTCAACATATGGAGATTCTGAAGGATTGCCAAAAGTTGAAGATGTAATTGGGAAACCATTATCGCCTTATGCTATAACAAAATATGTAAATGAGCTATATGCTGAAATTTTCAGTAGAACATACGGATTAGAAACCATCGGATTGCGTTACTTCAATGTATTTGGAAGAAAACAAGATCCTAATGGGGCTTATGCTGCTGTCATTCCAAAATTCGTTATGCAATTAATGAAGTATGAGAGTCCTGTTATTAATGGTGACGGAAATTACTCTCGGGACTTTACCTATATTGATAATGTGATTCAAATGAATGAACTGGCAATGAAATGTCAAAATGCAGAAGCTGTAAATACAGTTTATAATACGGCATTTGGTGATCGAAATACATTGAATGATTTGGTTAAGTATTTAAAAGAATACTTGTCTGAATATGATCCGAAAATTGCAGATGTAGAAATTGTTCATGGTGAAAACAGAGCGGGAGACATTCCTCATTCCTTAGCAAGTATTGAGAAAGCTCAAAAGATACTTGGTTACGCTCCGAAATATTCCTTGCAGAAAGGATTAAAAGAAGCTGTAAATTGGTATTGGAATAATTTGAAGTAAGTAAAAGAGTAAGAAAATAAAAAAGTAAATGGAAATTACGAAGATTTGTTGCATTGGTGCAGGTTATGTTGGAGGTCCAACTATGGCAGTAATTGCTCAAAAATGTCCGCATATTCAGGTCACAGTTGTCGATTTGAATGAACAAAGAATTAAAGACTGGAATGATCCAAATACAGAAAATATTCCAATTTATGAGCCTGGATTATCAGAAATAGTTGCTGAAGCCAGAGGTCGTAATTTATTCTTTTCGACAGAAGTCGAAAAGGCTATTGATGAAGCACAGGTTATTTTTATATCTGTTAATACTCCTACGAAAACTTACGGTAAGGGAAAAGGTATGGCAGCTGATTTAAAATATATTGAATTATGCGCCAGACAAATTGCAAAAGTAGCGAAGCAAAATAAAATTGTTGTTGAAAAATCGACTTTGCCAGTTCGTACTGCTGAAGCAATAAAAAGCATTTTGGATAATACGGGTAATGGAGTTCAGTTTCAGATTTTGTCAAATCCAGAATTTTTAGCTGAAGGTACTGCGGTGACAGATTTGTTAAATCCGGATCGAATTTTAATTGGTGGAGACACTACGCCAGAGGGACAAGTTGCTATAGAAGCTTTGGTTGATGTATATGCCAATTGGGTTGATAAAACTAAAATTTTAACGACTAATGTCTGGTCATCAGAATTGTCGAAATTGACGGCAAACGCATTTCTGGCACAGCGAATTTCTTCAATAAATGCCATGTCGGAATTATGTGAGAAGACAGGGGCTGATGTTAATGAAGTTGCAAGGGCAATCGGTATGGATACTAGAATTGGCTCAAAATTTTTAAAAGCTTCGGTTGGTTTTGGAGGATCTTGTTTCCAAAAAGATATTTTAAATCTTGTTTATATTGCTAAATCGTATGGTTTGAATGAAGTAGCCGATTATTGGGAGCAGGTTATCATAATGAACGATCATCAAAAAAGAAGGTTTTCTAATAAAATTGTTCAGACATTATATAATACCGTTGCAGATAAAAAAATTACATTCTTAGGCTGGGCTTTCAAAAAAGATACAAATGATACGCGGGAATCTGCTGCTATTTATGTGGCTGATGATTTAATTAATGAGCAGGCTAAAATATCAGTTTATGATCCAAAAGTTTCCAGAAACAAGATGTTGAATGATCTTGATTATTTGCAAACAAGATCAGTCGAAGAAAATAGTAGTGCATTGGCAATATTTGATGATGCTTACGAAGCTTGCAAAGATGCACATGCAATTGCAATTCTAACCGAATGGGATGAGTTTACAACTTACGACTGGAAAAAAATTTATGATTCGATGCATAAGCCAGCATTCCTTTTCGATGGTAGAAATATTTTGAATGCTAAAGAATTAGAATCAATAGGGTTTATATATAAAGGAATAGGTTCTTAGGTAGAGAATTTTTTTAATAAATTAAAAGGTTGTGATACAATATAATTACTGATTTGAATGTTTTGACTCAGTGTAGAAAGATGATATGAATTGGTACGTACTATATACAAAACCTAAGTGGGAGAAAAAAGTAGCAGAAAAATTAAATCAGGCTGGGTTTGAATGTTATTGCCCCTTAATAACTCAAATTAAACAATGGTCAGATCGTAAAAAAAAAGTCGAAGTGCCGCTTTTTAATTCGTATGTATTTATTAAGATTGATGAAAAAGATAGAAATACGGTATTTAAAATCCCAGGAGTAATTCGTTATCTATTTTGGCTAGGAAAGCCGGCCATTGTTCGGACTGAGGAAATTAATGCAATACAAGCGAGTCTTAAAGCAACTAATATTAGCGAAATTGCAGTAACTTCTATTCAGGTTGGAGATCGAATCAAATTAGACTCTGGTGTATTTAGTAATCAAAATGCGATTGTTCAGGAAGTCTCAAAAACGCATTATATCTTAGTGCTTGAGTCTTTAGGATGTATATTGAAGATAAAATATAAGTGATTTTGTTGTGAAAAAATCATCAGCAGAAGAAAAAATGCAGTTTTTTTCTTCTGTTTTTTTTATAAGGTAATTTATTACATATTGATTAGTAGGTCGTTGCAGATATTGTTTTTTTGTAATAATTAGTTTTGAATGTAATACGGGAAACCGTATTGAATAACTAGACTTATTGTGCTATATTTGCCGAAATTGATTAATTTAGGTATCTCAGTCAGAAAAGTGTGACTGAGAACGGCGAAGCCATGAATTTAAGTGATTGGTGTAAATTAAAAAAAATGTAAAGTTGGAAAACAATGTGAAAATTGCAGTTATTGGATTGGGGTATGTAGGATTACCTTTGGCTCGATTATTTGCTACAAAATACTTAGTTGTTGGTTTTGATATAAACGAATCAAGAGTTAATTCTTTAAAATCCGGAACTGACACAACTTTAGAAGTTGAAGATAATGAACTGGGAAAGGTTTTAATACAATCAACTAATAACGACAAAGGCTTATATTGTACGACATCATTAAGTGATATTGAAAATTGCAATTATTATATCATTACTGTACCAACGCCAGTCGACAAAAATAATAGACCAGATTTAACACCTTTATATAAATCAAGCGAATCGGTTGCGAAAGTATTGAAAAAAGGAGATATTGTTATTTATGAATCTACTGTATATCCAGGCGTAACAGAAGAACAATGTGTTCCAGTTTTAGAAAAGAATTCAGGATTAAAATTTAATGTTGATTTTTTTGCGGGATATTCACCTGAAAGAATAAATCCGGGAGATAAAGAGCATACCGTTGAGAAAATCCTTAAGGTGACTTCGGGTTCAACTCCAGAGATCGGTTTAAAAGTTGATGCTTTATACAAATCTGTTATAACTGCGGGAACCTATTTGGCCCCAACTATAAAAGTCGCTGAAGCTGCTAAAGTTATTGAAAATTCCCAAAGAGATATAAATATTGCTTTTGTAAATGAACTGGCAAAGATATTTAACTTAATGAATATCGATACACAGGAAGTACTTGCAGCCGCTGCTACAAAATGGAATTTTTTACCATTTAAACCTGGTTTAGTCGGTGGACATTGCATCGGTGTTGATCCTTACTATTTGGCCCAAAGAGCACAAGAATTTGGATATCATCCTGAAATAATATTAGCAGGTAGACGTTTAAATGATAGTATGGGAGAATATGTTGCTTCGCAAATTGTGAAGTTGATGATCAAAAAGGGAATCTCTGTTAATGGTGCAAGTCTTCTTATGCTAGGTATTACTTTTAAGGAAAATTGCCCGGATGTTAGAAATACTAAAATAGTTGACGTTGTAAAATCGTTAACGGAATACGGAATAGTAGTTACAATATTTGATCCATTGGCTAATAGTCCAGAGGTCGAAAAAGAATATAAATTAGAAACTATAGATTCTTTGCCTACAGAAAAGTTTGATGCTATTGTTTTGGGAGTGGCACATGCTGAGTTTTTAGAATTGGATTTTTCTGAATTGCAAAAAGACAATAGTTTGTTATATGATGTAAAAGGAGTTTTAGGCACAAAAGCAGATAACAGGCTTTAATGTTTTTAAACTTCTTACTTTAATTTAAAGAAAATGGAAAATAATAATTCAATTATACATGTAATTTTAACTGGTGGTGTAGGCAGCAGGTTGTGGCCTCTTTCTCGAAAAAGTCAACCGAAACAATATTTAGAAATTTTTGAAAATAAATCATTGTTTGAAATGACCGTTGAGCGTAATAGTCATTTAGCAGATAAGGTAATGGTAGTGGGTAATGTAGATAATCATCATTTAAGTGGCAAGGTGATGAGCAAAACAGATACTTTATATACAAATATTGTTGAGGCAACTCCTAGAAATACTGCGGCCGCTATTGCATTTGCAGCTTTTGCAAGTGACCCCAATGATGTCTTAATTGTTACACCTTCTGATCACATTATTGATAAGATGGAGGATTATAATATTGCTATTCAAGAAGCCATTTCAAAAGCCAAAGAAGGTTTTATTGTAACATTCGGAATCATACCTACTAAACCAGAGACAGGATATGGATATATTGAATCCAAAGGCGATAAAGTAATTTCATTTCGTGAAAAACCAAATGAAACTACTGCAAAAGAGTTTATTTCAAGAGGAAATTTTTTGTGGAACAGTGGTATGTTTTGTTTCAAAGCAGGGGTTCTTTTGGATGAATTGAAACAGTTTCAACCAGACGTTTACGAAAAATCAAAAGCAGTTTGGGAAGCAAATAAAGAAGGTTTCTTAGATTTAGATACATCATTAGAAATCCCGTCAATAAGTATTGACTATGCAGTAATGGAACGAAGTAAAAAAATTAAAGTCGTCCCAGCTTCATTTTCTTGGTCTGATTTAGGTTCTTTTGAATCCGTATATGATTATTTAGTTACGAAAGGGCATCCAATTGATTCGAATGGGAATATGGTTATAGGGTGTGAAAGTCCTACGAGATTTTTAGGATTAAAAAATACAATATTTGTACATACTGATTCAGCAAATTTAATATTGCAAAAAGAAAATTCGCAGGATGTAAAAGACATCTATAATGAATTAGAAAAACAAAATTCATCTTTATTAAATTAACAGAAGTAAAAAAATGAAAAAAATTCTTATAACTGGCGGAGCTGGTTTTATTGGTTCTCATGTAGTAAGACGTTTTGTTAACAAGTATCCAGAGTATCAAATTTTTAATTTAGATGCTCTGACTTATGCTGGAAATCTTGAAAATATAAAAGATATACAAGATAAACCCAATTATAAATTTGTAAAAGGAGATATTGTAGATGAACAATTTATAAATCAACTTTTCTCAGAATATAATTTCGATGGAGTTTTACATTTAGCTGCAGAGTCACATGTTGATCGATCTATTGAAGATCCATTAGCATTTGTAAAAACAAATGTTATTGGAACAATGAATTTATTGAATGCTGCGAAAAATCTATGGAAGGGGAATTTTGAAGGAAAAAGATTTTATCATATAAGTACGGACGAAGTTTATGGCTCATTAGGCGCTGAAGGTCTTTTTACTGAAAGTACTGCATACGATCCAAATTCACCTTATTCGGCCTCAAAAGCAAGTTCAGATCATTTTGTGAGAGCTTATGGAGAAACTTACGGTTTGCCATATGTCTTAACTAACTGTTCAAACAATTATGGATCATATCACTTTCCAGAGAAATTAATCCCTTTATTTATTAATAATATTATCAATAATAAATCACTGCCTGTTTATGGAGATGGTAATTATACTCGCGACTGGCTTTTTGTTGAAGATCATGCAATAGCCATAGATTTGGTTTTTCATGAAGGGAAAAATCATGAAACTTATAATATTGGAGGTTTTAATGAATGGAAGAATATTGATTTAGTAAAGCTATTATGTAAAATTATGGATCAAAAGCTTGGTAGATCTGAAGGAACTTCTCAAGATTTGATTACTTATGTAAAAGACAGACCTGGTCATGACTTGCGCTATGCAATTGACGCATCAAAAATAAACAAGGAACTTGGTTGGAAGCCGTCAGTAACTTTCGAAGAAGGTTTGGAAAAAACAATAAATTGGTATCTTGAAAATGAAGAATGGTTGCAAAATGTGACATCAGGCTCATATAAGGATTATTATAAAAAACAATATTCATAAAAACAATAATTTTAAAAAAGCATTTTTTTTTAGATCAAATTAAATCGTCATGAAAAAAATAACATACGTTCTTGTTCTGTTTTTTACATTTTTGTTTTCTTACTCTATAAAAGCACAAGATATACTAAAATCTAAGGATTTAAGTACGGTAAAGGTCGATTATCTATCTGAGGACGATTTAGCCAAAATTAGCTCACAGCTTAAAAGTAATAATACAACAATTGAGCAGGTTGAGCCAATGGCACTTTCAAAAGGAATGAGCCAAACCGAATATAATAAATTAAAAGTTAGGCTTAACGAATACGCAGTAAAAAATGCGACAGGAAACGATAAACCTAAAATAATAGAAAGTCAGACAGACGGAAGAAAACAAAATCAAATTACCAATGACAAGGTTAAAGACACTGCGAATGCAATTATTTTTGGTTCCGAACTTTTTGATAATCCAACTTTAAATTTTGAACCAGATTTAAAAATTGCTACTCCTGTTAATTATTTGTTAGGACCTGGAGATGAATTACAAGTTAGCGTGTATGGTGTGCAGGAATTTAATGCGAGCATACCTGTTAGTGTTGAGGGGAAAATTTCTATCCAGTATGTAGGGCAAATTTCTGTATCTGGAATGACTATAGAAGCAGCTACACAAAAAATTAAAGCGGCGATTGCAAGAGTTTATAGTACAGTAAGTTCTGGTCAGTCTCAAGTTAGTATTAGTTTGAGTAAAATTAGGACTATTAAAATAACGGTGATCGGGGGGAAACAACCAGGTAACTATTCGATCTCTTCTCTAGCAACTGTTTTTAATGCATTGCATTTAGCCGGTGGTCCTGGAAAAAATGGTAGTTACAGAAATATTGAATTGATTAGAAATAATAAAGTTTTTAAAAATATTGATATTTATAGATTTCTAGTAAAGGGAGATCAATCTGATAATGTTGGTTTAAGGGAAAATGATGTTATACGAATTCCAGCTTATAATCAAAGGGTAGTAGTTGAAGGACAGGTAAAACGTCCAGGGATTTTTGAAATGAAGAAAGGAGAGAATTTTTCTGATCTTCTTAATTTTGCATCGGGTTTTAATGAATTTGCATATACTGCTTCAGTAAATGTTATACAAAAAACTGGAAAAGAATTTAAGGTTCATGACATAAATGAAAGTGAATACAATTCTTATCAGCCTCAATCTGGAGATGTTTTTAGAATTACTAGAATTTTAAATCGATTCGAAAATCGTATTAAAATTGAAGGAGCAGTTTTCAGACCTGATTACTATTCATATCAAGAAGGAATGCGTGTTTCAGATCTTATAACAAGAGCAGAAGGCTTGAAAGAAGATGCTTATAGTAAAAGAGCAAGAATTATTCGATTAAAAACAGATTTGACTACAGAAATTGTAAACGTTGACTTAAATGCAGCATTAACGGGAGACTTGAATGCTGATGTTGAATTAAAACGAGAAGATATCGTTACAGTTTATTCAATTTTAGATTTTAGAGAAGAATATAAAGTTACAATAGATGGAGAGGTAAAAAATCCAGGAGTCTATGACTATTTTGAAAATCTAACATTAAATGATTTGATTGTCCAGGTTGGAGGTCTTACTGGTTCGGCATCAAAACGTGTGGAAATTGCCAGAATGGTAAAGTCTGATGTAATTGATGATTCTAACCCAAAGCGTATCGAATTAGTACAATTTGAAATAACTTCAGATAATAATGAACAAGCAAAAAATTTTCTTCTGAAGCCCTTTGATGTCGTTAATATCCGTAGAATCGCAGTTTATGAAAAACCACAAATGGTTATAATCAAAGGGGCAGTAGCCTATCCTGGCAAATATGTGTTGGAAAATAAAAAAGAAAATGTATACAATGTCGTAATGCGCGCAGGCGGACTAACTTCTGTTGCTAATTTGGAAGGTATGAAGATTAAAAGACCTATTAAACAGGATCAGATAGATAAAATTAAAAGTGTAGATTTAAATTTGTCAAAAACTGACACATTAAATGAAAAACTAGCTAAAAAATTGGAAGAAGATTTAAAATTTTCAACAATACCTATTAATTGGGAGAAAATTGTAAAAGATAAAAATCATTACTCTAATGTGACTTTGTTTCCAGGTGACGAAATTGAAGTTGCTGTTTATAATGAAGGAGTTAAAGTAACTGGAAATGTTTTACTTACTTCTGAAATACCTTATAGAAGAGGTAAAGGTTTTAAATATTATATCAATGCTGTTGGCGGCGTTGATAGTAAAGGTTGGAAGAAAAAAGCATATATTATTTATCCTAATGGTAAAGCAGATGTAACTAAATCTTTTTTGTTTTTTAGATCATATCCAAATGTAGTTCCTGATTCACAGATAGTTGTTCCTGAAAAGCCTGAAACGAAGAATATGACTACTGGGGAATGGGTCAGTATTGGTAGTGTACTCACTAGTTTGGCACTATTAATTGTAACAGCTTTTAAATAGATTTTAATGAGTGATAAAACTGTAAAGAATGAAGAGATTTCTTTTAAAGAGATAATTTCACAAGCTAAAAAATGGTTGGCTTATCTACTCTCTCAGTGGAAAATTATTTGTATTGGGGGATTAATTGGTGCTTTTTTAGGAATCGGATATTCAATAATTAAAAAGCCTGTTTATAAAGCTTACCTTTCTTTCGCCTTAGAAGACGAAAAAGGTGGAGGTGTTGGAGGAGCATTGGGACTCGCAAGTACATTAGGGCTTGATTTAGGAGGAAGCAGTGGAGGAATGTTTGCTGGAGCAAACTTGACGGAGCTTTTTAAATCTAGATCTATGGTAGAAAAAACGCTTTTAGCCCCAGTTTTACTTGATGGAAAAAAAATCTCTCTTGCTGAAATGTATATTCAAAATAACGAATGGAGAGAAAATTGGAGTAAAAAACCGGAGTTAAAAAATATTCAGTTTCTGCCAGATGAGAACCGAAAAGGATTTACAAGAGTACATGATAGTATTTTAGGTTCAATTTATGGTAAATTATCCAAGGATGGACTGAAAGTTGGACAGAGAGATAAAAAAATTTCCATTGTTACTATGGAAGTCACTTCAACAAATGAACTTTTTGCAAAATATTTTTGTGAGGCATTGGCAAAAGAAGTTGGTAAATTTTATATTGACACGAAGAGTAAAAAAGCCAGAATTAATATGAATATATTAGAACATCAAGTCGATTCAATAAGAAGCGAACTTAATGGAGCCATAACAGGTGTTGCTCTTGCAAATGATAATACATTTAATTTGAACCCTGCTTTAAATATAAGAAGGGCGCCATCATCGCGAAGACAAGTAGATGTACAAGCAAATACAGCAATTTTGACAGAACTTGTTAAACAGACAGAATTAGCGAAAGTAACTTTAAGAAGAGAAACTCCTTTGATACAAATAATTGATAGACCTATTTTACCACTCACGAAAGAACGTTTTGGAAAAGCAAAAGGTATTATTATTGGAGGGTTTTTATTTGGGTTTTTAACTGTGCTTGGACTAGTGGTAAGGAAGGTTTTTAAAGAAATGGATTTATAATAATTTGTATAATTATAACTTTAACATGATTTAGTTTATGAAGTATTTTTACTTTTTCTTTTTTATAATTTTATTCACCTCTTGTGAAGCATCGGAAAATTCCGATCAAGAACCGCCTTTGCCAGAATCATTGCCTGAAACGATATCTAATAAGTGGTATGAAAAGGGCAAAGATTCTATCAAGATTATTGCACATGGAGGTGCTTCTGCGTATGAGCCATTTAATTCTCTTAGGGCTTTTAAAAAAGCTTTTGAGCTACATGCTGATGCTATTGAGCTTGATTTAATGAACTCAAAAGATGACTCAATTATGGTGTTTCATGATTTAAACACTAAAAGATATACAGGAGCCGATTATAATGTAGTTCAAACAAGTGCTAATGCTCTTAGAAGATTGGATATAGGAAACGGAGAGAAAATGCCTTTTTTGACTGAAGTTTTTGAGGTTCTGCCAAAAGGAAAAAAAATTTATTTAGAAATAAAATGGTGGGAAGAGCCTTCATCAAGGAGAAACGCAAACTTGCTTAATAAACTTATTGGACAAATTGAAAAAAGTGGCAGAGCGGAGGATTGTGTTATCGTATGTTTAGATTTTGATTATTTGATAAGAATTAAAATGAAGAAGCCAAATATCAAATGTTTTTTAACCACTTATGACAAAGATTTATTAAAAAAGGTTAGTTTAGTATTGCCCAAATATAATATACAGGGATGTAGTGTAATGTCTAATTTGATTAGTTCAGATCTTTCTGAAAGCTTAAAAGTAAATAACGTGTTTCTTTTTGGGTGGACGATTGATGATGGAAATTTGGCGTTAGATGTATGTAAAAAATATAAAGTGAACGGAATTTATACCAATAAACCTGATATTATATGGCGTTCTTTAAATGAGTTAAAAAAATAAATATTTATTTGAAATAACCTTCTCATTTAAGATTTTTTTCAATTATAAAATAATAATTTTAATGACTTGTAGAATAATTGAGTTTCCAAAAATTCATGACCCAAGGGGAAATCTATCTTTTTTCGAATTCCCTAATCAATTGCCATTTGAAATTGCAAGAACTTATTGGATTTACGATGTTCCGGGAGGCGAAATAAGAGGAAGTCATGCTTTTAAAGAACAACAAGAAATTGTTATAGCAATATCTGGTAGTTTTGATGTTATACTTCATGATGGAGAAAAGGAAACAAAGTTTTCTCTAAATAGGTCTTACTATGGTTTATATATACCAAAAATGTATTGGAGGAGGCTTGAAAATTTTTCAACAAATTCACTTGCGTTGATTATCTCGAATAAAGGCTATGATGAAAGTGATTATTTGAGAGACTTCGAAGAATTTAAAAAGCTTAAAAATGTATAAGGTAGATGATTGTGAAATAGTAAGCTTACCTAAAATTCATAATAATGCAGGTAACATTACTGTCATTGAAAATAATATTACAATACCATTTGATGTTAAGAGAGTATATTATTTGTATGATGTTCCAATGGGATCAGAAAGAGGAGGACATGGACATTATGAATTACAGCAATATATTGTAGCGCTGAGCGGTTCATTTACTTTTGTATTGGATGATGGAATTTGTAAAAAAGAAGTTTTTTTAAACGATCCATCAAAGGCATTGCATATACGGCCTGGTATTTGGAGGGAAATTAAAAATTTTTCAAGCGGAAGTATTTGTTTGGTTTTGGCTTCGGCAATGTATTCCGAAGAAGATTATTTGAGAGATTATAACGAATTTTTAAATTATAGAAAAGATGATACATCCACTTTCTGATGTGCAAACTGCCGATATTGGAGAAAACACATATGTTTGGCAATTTAGTATCATCTTGAAAAATGCTAAAATAGGAAGCGGTTGTAACATAAATTGTCATGTCTTTATTGAAAACAATGTTATAATTGGTAATAACGTAACAATCAAACCGGGAGTATATGTTTGGGATGGTATCACGATTGAGAATGACGTAATGATTGGCCCAAATGTTACTTTTACAAATGATAAATTGCCAAGATCTAAAAATCAAAATTATAAAATGGAATATACCACCGTTAAAAACGGTGCTTCAATAGGCGCAGGAGCAACAATTTTATGTGGGATTGAAATAGGTAAATATGCTTTAATTGGGGCAGGCACATTAATTACTAAAAATGTTCCAGCTAGAGCTTTAGTAACTGGTTCGCCAGGAAAAATTGTTGGATGGGTAAATGAAGATGGTACGAAAATGAGCAAATCCGAAGATTATTATTTAGATAATTTTGGAGAAAGTTGGATAGAAGTTGAAGGTCACTTAGTGAAAGTGTAATCTTTTAATATTCAAATAAAGTAGAAAATAAATTAGAAAACATGATTAAATTTCTTGATTTACAAAAAATAAACAATAAGTATGAAGCTGAGTTGAAACAAGTTGCTTCAGAAGTTATAGATAGTGGTTGGTACCTACTTGGGGACAGAGTTAATGATTTTGAAAAAGATTTAGTTGCTTATCAGGAAGGCGGTTTTGCTATTGCAGTTGCGAATGGTTTAGACGCATTACGACTAATTTTGAAAGGTTACATTGAGTTGGGCTACATGAAGGAAGGTGACGAAATTATTGTTCCTGCTAATACTTATATTGCTTCACTTTTAGCAATAACAGACAATAGGTTAAAACCAGTTTTAGTTGAGCCTGATCCAGAAACATATAATTTAGATATTAGCCGTATAGAAAGTAGAATTACTTCAAAAACAAAAGCTATAATGGTCGTGCATTTATACGGGAAAGTATGCTGGAGCGATGATTTGAAGCGATTAGCTGAAAAACATAATTTGAAGATTATCGAAGATAATGCGCAAGCCATTGGTGCAAGATGGAACGGAATTCGATCTGGTAATCTTGGCGATGCGGCGGGATTCAGTTTTTATCCAGGGAAAAATTTAGGAGCTCTTGGTGATTCAGGTGCTATAACAACAAAAGATGAAAATCTAGCCAAAATTATACGAGCATTGGCTAATTATGGATCTGCACAAAAATATGTTAATCAATACCAGGGACTTAATAGTCGTATGGATGAGATTCAGGCTGCTTTTTTAAGTGTAAAACTAAAATATATTGATGAAGAAAATCATCGTCGTCAAGAAATAGCCAACTATTATTTAGCCAACATTAAAAATGATAAAATAGTTTTACCTCAATTTGGTCAAAATGAAGAACATGTTTGGCATCTTTTTGTTATTAGTGTACAAGATCGGGCCAACGTTCAATCTTATTTATCAGATAATAGAGTACAGTCTTTAATTCATTATCCAATACCTCCACATTTGCAAGAGGCCTATTCTTCACTAGTCTATAGGGTTGGAGATTTTCCAATTACCGAAAATATGGCCGAGACTTGTCTTAGTTTACCATTATGGCCAGGTATGACAAAACAAGATATAAACACAATTGTTCAGTTGTTAAATAGAATATGAGTGCATTAAAATCATTCATTAAAAAAAATATTCCACCTAAAATATTGAATGGGCTAATAAGGTTGCGTGAATTGTATCTGATCAAAGATGCCCCTAGAAAGCATCGAAAGGCCCTTGAAATTGTTCGCAGAAAGGACAAATTAAAAGTGGTTTTCTTTTTGATTCACGACTCTGTATGGAAATATGATTATTTATATAATTTAATGCTAAATGATAATCGTTATGATCCTCTTGTGGTTGTATGCCCATATATGATTTATGGAGATAAAAATATGATTTTTGAAATGAATAAGAATTTCGAAAATTTTAAAGAGAAAGGATATGTAGTTATTAAATCTTTTGATGAAAAAACTGGAGAATGGATGGATGTTAAGAATGAAATAAAACCTGATCTCGTTTTTTTTACAAATCCACATAAACTTACTAAGGAGATATATTATATTGATAATTTTTTAGATACTTTGACATGTTATGTCCCATATTCGTTTCAAGTTTCGAATTTGTATAAAGATCAATTTGATCAGCCGTTTCATTCAAAAATTTGGAAACAATTTTATGAAACAGAAAAGCATAAACAAATTGGAAAAAAGTATTCATTTATTAAAGGAGCAAATATTGTTGTAACGGGGTATCCAGGAATAGACAGTTATTTAGAAAATGCAATTAAAGCTAGCCCATGGCCAAGTTCTGGAGATAAGAAATTGAAAAAAATTATTTGGGCTCCTCATCACACCATTCCGGGAGATGATTCCGGCTTAGGTTATTCATCTTTTTTTGAGTTAGCATCTATTATGATTAATATTGCTAAAACTTATAGCGACAAGATCCAAATAGCATTTAAACCCCACCCTATTTTAAAATCTAAGCTCTATAAAAATGAAAGTTGGGGTAAATCTAAAACGGATGATTATTTTAAAGTCTGGGGAACATTGCAAAATACTTTTATAGTGGATTCAGGATATTCGGAACTGTTCCAATATTCGGATGCGCTAATTCATGATAGTGGTTCTTTTACTGCGGAATATCTATTGTTAAATAAACCAGTAATGTTTACGGTTAAGAGTATTGATGTTCTTTGCAATTTTAATGATTTTGGTAAGGAATGTTTAAAAATGCATTATTTAGGTTTTAATGATATTGAAATAAAAAAATTCATTGATAATGTAGTTATAGGAGAAAAAGATTTTATGAAAAGTGAAAGAGAAGAGTTTGTAAATCAAAACTGTCTTCCACCTAATAATAAAACTGCTTCTCAAAATATTTTAGATTATATAAATAAGGAAATTGTAAATAAATAAAAATGTGTGGAATAGCAGGAATATTTTCTAGTGTATTAATTGATAATCTAGAAGAAAGGATTAATAGAATGAATAACTCTATTGAACACAGGGGGCCAGATGCAGGTAATTGTTTTATTGATAATAAAATTGCCCTAGGACATAGAAGACTATCAATAATAGATACGAGTACTGGGGCAAATCAACCTATGCATTCAAATTCTAAAAGATGGCATATTGTTTTTAATGGAGAAATTTATAATTTTAAAGAAATAAAAGAAAAATTAAATTATTCATTTGTAACTAGTTCGGATACTGAAGTCATTGTTGCTGCTGTGGAGGAAAAAGGAGTAGATTGGTTCATAAATGAAGCAAATGGTATGTTTGCAATTGCATTATATGATAGTATTAAAGAAGAACTTTTTATTATCAGGGATAGACTTGGAATTAAGCCATTATACTACTATTATGATAACAAACATGTAGTTTTTGCTTCTGAAATTAAAGCTATTTTAGAAAGCGGTTTGGTTAAAGCAGAATTTAATGAATTAGCAGTAGATGAGTATTTAGCCAATAGGTATGTTAGAGCTCCTTACACTTTTTTTAACAGCATTTTTCAATTAGAAGCTGGTACATATTTGAAGTTCGATAGTGATCTACATTTCGATATTGTTAGATATTGGGATTTACCAAATAAATTTAATGTGTCTTCGACATATAATGAAGATGAAATATTAAATTTATTTGAAAAACAGTTAATTAAAGCTATTAATTATAGATTGATAGCTGATGTTCCGTTAGGAACTTATTTAAGTGGAGGAGTTGACTCTAGTTTAATAACTGCTATTACATCAAATCTAAAAAGCGAGAAAGTAAATACGTATACAATCGGTTTTTCGGATTTTAATGAATTTGAATATGCAGATAAAATAGTTAAAAAATATAACTTAGACCATCACGAAATTCTCTTAAAAAAAGAAGATTACATTAATAATTGGGAGGAATTAATAAAAATGAAGGATTCTCCATTAGGTGTTCCAAACGAAATTCCATTGGCTTTAATGTCTACTAAACTTAAAGAGAAGATTACGGTTGTATTATCTGGAGAAGGAGCAGATGAATTAATGGGGGGGTATGGCATGATATTTAGATCTCCTTTTGATTATTCAAATTTAAATCTAAACTCGAGTTTTTATGACTATTTTATTTCAGAATATGAATATGTTAGTAGAGAAATGAGAGATAATTTTATATCTACACCAAAAAATTATCGTAACGAATTTGATGCTAAAATTCAATCAGAATTTGAAGGGAGATCAAATGAGGAGAATGTATTTAAATTTTTTCATAAGTATCATGTAAAAGGACTTTTGCAAAGGGTTGATACCGCATCTATGCAAGCAGCTGTCGAAGCTAGGGTGCCTTTTTTAGATCATAATTTAATTGAGTTTGTATATAATCATGTTCCATATGAATTAAAATTAAGATGGAAAGGTGAAGAAGAAAAAAGTAAAGCAACTAACTTAAAGTCTAAAGATTATAGTGAAAAACTTGATGTTCCAAAGTATCTTTTAAGAAAATTGTCTTACAAGTACTTACCTAGGGAGATTGTTGATAGAAAAAAGGTTGGATTTCCTGTGCCACTTTCTTCGTGGTTTGAAAATTTAGAAATGCTAGCCAGAGAAGTACTTCCGGAAGCAGAATGGCTAAAAAAAGGTATTCTAGAGGAATTATTAGCACAAAGTAAGGTTGAAGTAAGAGCAGGTCAAATTTTATGGATGTTTATAAATATCGAGCTTTTTAGAAAAATTTATTTTAGAAAAGAGTGGAGATATTAAGAATGAATAATAATGAAAAATATATAATGAAAAAAAAAATAATAGGATACACTTCAGGTGTTTATGATTTGTTTCATATAGGACATTTAAATTTGTTAAAGAATGCTAAAGGGTTATGTGATAAGCTTATAGTTGGTGTATCAACAGATGAGCTTGTAAGTTACAAGAATAAAGAAGCTGTAATCCCTCATTTGGAAAGAATGGAAATTGTTAGGTCAATTAAATTTGTTGATGTAGTAGTTCCTCAAGAAGATATGGATAAATTTAAAATGTGGGAACGTTTAAAATTTGATGTTATGTTTGTTGGAGACGATTGGTTTGAAACGCCAAAATGGAAAGAATTAGAAGATAAATTTGAGTCTGTAGGTGTTAAAATTGTTTATTTTCCTTATACAAAAGGTATTTCTTCAACTAAAATTAATGAAACTTTAAATTTCATTAGATCTAAATAATGTCATCCTTAAAATAAAAAAAACTTTTTAGGATTTATTATAAAACAAAAAAGGTTTGATTTATTTTATTTTTAATTTATATAATTTTGTCAAATTCACTTAGATCAACTGCAGCCAAAGGGATAATTTGGTCTGCGATTGATAAATTTGCAGTCCAGCTCGGTCAATTTACCGTTAGCATAGTTCTCGCACGAATTTTAATGCCCGAAGACTTTGGCCTTTTAGGAATGTTGTCCATTTTTATTGCTCTTTCTCAAACATTTATTGAAAGTGGAATGGGGTTAGGGTTGATACAGCGGCAGAATCGAACAGATATAGATTTTTCGACTGTTTTTGTTTTTAATCTTGCAGTTAGTAGTTTATTTTATCTGCTATTATTTTTTTCAGCTCCTTTAATAGCTTCGTATTTTAATCAGCCTCTGCTTATCGACTTAACGCGCGTATTGGGGCTTAATCTCTTTATAAATTCTCTTGCGATAGTTCAACGAACAAAGTTGACAATTGCCATAGATTTTAAGGCAATTGCAAAAACCAATGTAATTGCAGTAATATTAGGTGGGATAGCTGGAGTTACTGCAGCAATGAATGGTTTTGGTGTATGGTCTCTAGTTATACAAACTTTATTGGGCTCTTTTGCTTCTACTTTATCATTATGGTTTTTCAGTCATTGGAAGCCTTCTGTTGCCTTTTCAAGGACTTCATTTAAAAATTTGTTTGGTTTTGGGTCAAAGTTATTGCTTTCGGGACTCTATGCCCAATTAATGAATAATGTATATAATATTTTTATTGGAAAATATTTTTCAATATCTTCTTTAGGATATTATACAAGAGCGAAAGGCTTTGCGGATATTTCGGCAGGGACCATTACAAGTATCTTGCAACAAGCAACTTTCCCAATTCTAACATCTGTACAGAGTGATAAAGAAAAATTAGTTTCTGTATATAGTAGAATGATCCGTATGTCTTCATTTTGTATTATTCCTGTTATGACATTAATAGCTCTATTGGCAAAACCAATTGTGATTTTGTTGCTGACAGAAAAATGGATATTCGTGATTCCACTTTTGCAATGGATGGTATTTGCAAGGATTTTTTTCCCAATGAGTGCCATTAACATGAATTTACTAAATGCAATAGGACGTTCAGATTTATTTTTGAAAATGGATTTATCTAAATTGCCTATAACTGTTATTGCCATGATTATAACAATTCCATTAGGAGTAACTGCCATGGTAATAGGACAGGTAGTAACTTCAGGAGTATCTTTTTTTTTAAATGCTTATCTTCCTGGAAAATTTTATGGCTATGGAGCATTAAGTCAATTAAAAGATATGTTTCCTGTTTTAGTAGCTACAGCTGGAATGTCCCTGATAGTTTTTTTTCTAACCCTTTTTCTGGATAGTTTAATTTTACAATTAATTATAGGTAGTATTTTAGCTATATTAAGCTATTTATTTTTTTGTTGGTTATTAAAATTGGAAGAGCTTTTAGAAGTAAAAAAAATATGTTTAGGATTGTTAAAGAAGTAATTCTGGAAAAAATCTTTTTTTAACAAAAAACTTCACTAGTAAGTTTAATAGACTATTAAATATTGAAAATAAATTTAATGGAAAAGAAACCGTTAATTTCAGTTATTGTTTTATGTTATAATCAAGAAAATACAATTGGTAGAACATTGGACAGTATTCTAAATCAAAAAACAAATTATTCTTATGAAATAATTATTGGAGAAGATGCTTCGCCAGGAGATAATACTCGTGCTGTATGTGAACAGTATGCTAAAAAGTATCCTGATTTAATCTATTTAATGCCAGAACATCCTAACAAAGGGCTTTTACAAAATTATTCAGATTGTATTGCAAAAAGTAATGGGAAATATATAGCTACTTGCGCTGGAGACGATTGGTGGAGTAATCCGGATAAACTAGAATTACAAGTTAGTTTTTTAGAAAATAACGATAATTATGGAGTGATTTATACAGATTTGTCAGTTATAAATGTTGATACAGGAGAACTTTTAGAAGATTTTAATAGCTCAAACCAAAAAGATATGCCAAGTGGAGAAATTTATAAAGAACTTTTGTTCGAAAACAAAATTTCAGCATGCACGGCACTTTTTAAAAAGCAACTTTTTTTAGAAAATATAGATTTACTTGAATTTAAATCTTTAGGTTTTATAATGGAGGATTATCCTATGTGGTTAGAATTATCTAAACAGACTAAGTTTAAATATCTACCAGTATCAACTTCAACATATTCAATAGGTGACGGATCATTAAGTAATAATAATCAATTCGGAAAGATAGAAGAATTTGAGTTAAATTGTAATTTAATACGAAAACATTATATATCAAAATATCCTCTTAAGGGTATTGATGATAACTATTTAGATAGAAAACTTTATAAGACTTTGGTTCTACGGGGGACAGTTCGTAAACACTTTAAAGAGGCTAGATTTTATGCTAACAAACTCCCAGTTAACTCTGTTAAAGATTTAATGTTTAAATGGATATGCTTTTCACCGGCAATTTTACTGTTTTCTAAATATTTGAAATATATAAAATGTGCTTAAATATTAATTTATAGCACTACATTAATAAAAACTATTTTTTCTAGAATATTAAATTTAAAATATAAAAAATAAAGAATGCTGATTTCAATAATAATTCCAATATATAATGTCGAAAAATATATTGAAAGATGTTTGTTTTCTGTTTTCAATCAGACATATAAGGAAATTGAAATTATATTAGTTAATGACTGTTCGCCAGATAGTTCTATGGAAATAGTTGAGCGTATTTTAAAAGAAAACCCAATTGAAACAAGGGTAAAGGTTATTAATCATGATGAGAATAAAGGACTGTCTGATGCTAGAAATACTGGTATTATTAATGCGCAAGGAGAATACATTTATTTCTTAGATAGCGATGATGCTATTACCTTGGATTGTATCCAGACTCTGGTAAACAATAGTAACGGCGAAGAAGTAATAATTGCTTCTGTCCTGAAAGATGATAAAACACTTTATTGGGAAAATCAAAATATAGGAGGTTATAAAGGAAATGAAGTATTTGATGCATATTTTAATGGAGACATTTATGATATGGCTTGTAACAAACTTGTAAAAAAAGATTTTTTAATAAATAATCAATTGTTTTTTAAGCCTAAGTTGATACATGAAGATTTTTTGTGGAGTTATCAAGTTGCAATGGCAACTAGTTCCATGATTATTATTAAAGAGCCAACTTATATTTATTTTGTTCGATCAGGAAGTTTGAATACAAATTTTACAAAACGTAATGTTGATAACATCTTTATTAGTTTTAGAATCATTCAAGAAGATATAAAAAAGAACAAGTATTATAATCTAAATTCTGTTGTTTGCTTTCTTGTATGTAAATCTTATGATTTTAAATATTTAGCTGTGAAAGATGCAAAAATGACCTTGAAGGAGTATCTTGAAATTGATTTTAATCTCATTGATTTATCAATGATTGGACAAAAAAAAGCTACGGTTTTAAAATACTCTATATTAAAAATGCCTGGATTTATACAGTTTTATATTTTCAAAATAAGGAAAAAACTACAAATGTCAGTTAACTTATAGAGATCAAACTATTATCTAAAAAAATTAAGGGAGCAACAATATCCATTTTCTTATGTCACAACTTCAGAGAACATATTATATTTATCATTTAACCAATTCGGTTCATGAAGGAGGAATGGCGAGAAATAATGCATTTTATCAAAGGTTTTTGGATTTAAATGCAGTTTCGTTAAATGTATATAGTAAGAGTATTATTAAGCGTTTATGGATGTCTATAAAGGCACTTTGGGTGTTGATTTTTCTTAAAAACAAAAATATTTTTATCCATCAAGGTAGTTTATTTGTGTTGTTTCCTGTTTTTCTTATGAGAATTTCTTTTTTCAAAAAATGGATATTTTATTTATTGAATCGTCTTGCTAGAAGAAACAAGTTCATGCTAGAGGTAAACGATTTACCTTATGAGCAATCAATCGATCTTGAATTACATATTGACGATATTTACAAATTACTTCAAGATAGACTTTATACTATAAAAGGATGTTACTATATTTTTGCTTCAAATGAAATGGCATCCTATGCAGCTTTAAAATATTCAATTCAAGATAAATATTTTAAGGTTATTATTAATGGCGCGCCAGAACTATTTGATTGCCCTGCTATTTTTAACGATGAAAAATGGATAACAAGTACTGATATTAAGTTTGTTTATGCTGGAAGTTTAAATAAAGGAAGACAGATTGAAGATCTTTTAACTATTTTTAGAGAGAATAAAAATAATTTACTAATCATTTTAGGGAATAATGGGGAATGGTTGAAAACATTAGATCTTCCTGCAAATATTATCTACTTAGGTAATTTTGAAGAGAGAGAAGCTCATTATTTGGTGTCGAAATGCGATGTGGGAATTATTCCTTATAATGAAGAACGTTTTTATTATAATTTGTGTTTTCCAACCAAAGTGTCTTTTTATTTAACCGCCGGACTCCCAATTTTAACAACTCCTTTAAAAGAATTACAGCAGGTTTTTAAAGATAAAAAGGCCTTGCTTTTTGTTTCGTTTACCAATTGGAGTACAACAATAAAAAACTTAAATACTTCGGAAATACTAATAATGAAAGAATCTGTAAAAAACATTAAAGATTCATATAGCTGGAAAGCTATTTTAAACGAAAATAAATTTGATTGATATCTTTAAAATACTTAAGTATTTAGAAATTCTATAAAGGACAAAATATGATTTATTTTTTGATTATATTTTTTATAATATTTTCTTTAATTGCTTTTATTCCTCCTAAAGATATTTATCAAAAAAATATTATTTTTTTTGGGTTTGGGGTACTACTAATATTTACAGCCGCTTTACGTGAGATAGGAGTTGATAGAGATTCTGTATTGTATGAAGAAATGTTTTTCAATTACGATACCTCTATGGTTGAACCTTCTTTTCAATTGCTGTCAGAATTTATTCAAGCGCATTTGGATTCTAATATTACTTATTTGTTTTTTCTTTATGCTTTTTTTGGCGTTCTGACAAAATTATTGGCAATTAAACAGTTGACAAAATTATGGTTTCTATCCTTACTAATTTATTTGTCCAATTTTTATATTATACAAGAGCTAACAACAATAAGAGCTGGTGTTGCTTCTGGTTTTCTTATGTTATGTCTAAAACCTATACATGATCGCGATTGGAAAAAATTTCTGTTATTTGTAAGTATTGCAGTTTTTTTCCATTATTCGGCATTAGTTATTTTACCTCTATGGTTTTTGGGAAGTAAACCTCGTAAGCAATGGTTGTTACTCTCTATTCCTTTGGGATATTTAGTTTATTTTTCAGGAATAAATTTAGTAGGTGTAATACCTATACCAGGAGTTCAAGAAAAATTGGAAATGTACAAGCAGCTCCAAGAATTGGGCGACGAAAAAGCAACAGCAATAAATGTTTTTAATTTGCTTTTTCTAGCAAGGATTGTAATCTTCTATTTTCTATTGTGGAAGTACGATCTTATTGCTTCAAATAACAAGTATTTTACGTTACTAATTAAAATTTATTGTTTAGGATTGGTCGTTTTTTTAATTTTTTCTACGATGCCCGTTGTAGCATTTAGAATTAATGAATTATTCAGTGTGACCGAAATTATTTTAATACCATTATTGTTTTACGGATTTACTCCGCGAATTTTTTCTAAATTTATCATTGAATTTATAGGACTATGCTTCTTTTTTATTGTATTGTTTTATAATAAATTAATTGCTTTTTAAGTCAAAATCAAGGTTGTGAAATAATAAATAAAATATTCTTCTAAATTTAAAATTCTTCAAAAAAATCATATGCTTGCAGCAGTTGTAATACTTTATAATCCAATTAATAGTATCAGTGAAATTGTCGGTAGTTATATTGAAAATGTCGATATGGTATATTTGATAGATAATTCTGTTGATGTTAATCAAAATTTAGCTAAAGAATTAAATAAGTCAAAATTTAGGTACTTAGCAAATGGCGATAATTTAGGTATTGCCAAAGCGTTAAATATTGGTTGTGAAATGGCATTAAATGATGGTTTTAGATGGGTTTTAACGATGGACCAAGACAGCAATTTTTTACATTTTAATAAGAAAGATGTAATATCATTTATCGAGGCAAATGAAAATTCTAAAATAGCATTATACTATCCAACTTATTTAATAGGTGAAACCGAGTACGATAAATTTTTAGTTGAAGACAATGAACCAATTGTTGTGATGACCTCTGGTAATATAATTGACTTGAACATTTATACTTTAGTAAATGGTTTTGATGAAAAATTATTTATTGATTATGTGGATACTGATTATTGTTTAAAATTAAAAACATCTGGTTTTAAGATTTTCCACTTATCAAATTTTAAATTGCAGCATGAGTTAGGAAATTCACGCTATATTAATTTTTTTAATAAAAAAGCACTTATAACAAATCACTCTCATGTTAGAAGGTATTACATTACGCGTAATCGATTTTATGTGATGAGTAGATATAGAAAAAAATCAAAGATATTTTTTAACTCAGAAATGAAAGTTTTTGTGAATGAATTAATGAAAATTCTCTTTTTTGAATCAAATAAATTTTTAAAAATTAAAAGTATTTTTAAAGGTTATGTTGATTTCCGAAGCAAAAAATATGGTAAGCTTTCTAATTAATCAAAAACTATTTTTTTGCGTAATGCTTATTTTAAATTTTTAATATTTATAAATGAAAGTTTTATTTTTGTCTAAGTACAATCGAGATGGCGCTTCATCACGATATAGATTTTATAATTACAAGCCTTATTTTGATAAAAATCATATTGAATACAATTTCAAACCATTACTTGACGATAAGTACGTCCTTAATTTATATAGCAATAATAAAAAATCGGTTATTGTTCAAAGATTTCTTTCAGTTTTAAAGAGATTTTATTTTTTAATGTTTCAATATTCTAAATGTGATCTAATAGTAATAGAAAAAGAACTATTTCCCAATGTGCCTTTTATTGTTGAAAAATTCTTGTTAAGAGGTAAATCATATGCTTTAGATTTTGATGATTATATTGCTACTGGCTATAAGTTAAATCCTGTTAAACGTTTTTTTTTTAGAAATAAGATTGATAAACTAGCGAATGGTGCTAAGTTTGTTACCGTTGGAAATCACTGGTACTTTAGTGAGATTAAAAGTGATAATCTTGTATATTTACCAACAGTTATTAATCTAGAAAAGTATCCAAAAAAGAAGCTAGAATATAAAACCGATATAATTACAATAGTCTGGATTGGATCGCTTTCAACAGGTAAATATCTTCAAATTGTTGCTCCAACATTGCAAAAATTATCTCAGAAGTACCCTATAAAATTGAAAGTTATTGGTGTAGATATTGCGATCGAAGGAATTGATGTAGAGTTGGTTAATTGGAAAGAAGCAACTGAGGTCGAAGAACTGCTTTCTTCTGATATTGGAATTATGCCATTAGAGGATACTATGTGGGAAAATGGAAAATGTGGTTTTAAATTAGTTCAGTATATGGCTTGTGGCCTACCGGTTATCGCTTCTGCGGCACCAGCGAATAAAGAAATAATTGATGAAGGTATAAATGGATTTATAATAAATAATCAAGATGATTGGTATGATGCTTTTGAAAAATTAATATTAAATGTCTCTTTGAGAGAGCAATTCGGAAAATCAGGTAGACAAAAAATTGAAAATAAATACTCATACCAAGTTTGGGGAGATCGTTATTCTGATTTTCTTGAACAAAAAAATAAAAAATAAAAAATTCTGCAAAGGAGTGATAATACTTTAAATTGTACAAATGCAGAAAATAGAATCATATTAAATGAAAATTCTTTTAGTAATTACCGATTATGGCAGTTTTAATAACTTTTTAGCTGAGTTAGCGGTAAATTTAAGTCATGAAAATCAAGTTCATGTTATTTGTTCTGAATCAAATATTATCAACATTGTCGATAAATTTGATTATGCAAAGTATAATTTGACTTTTCACAAAATCGATATTCCTAGATCAACATCTATAATTAAATTAATAAAGAGTGCTTCTAAAATTAATCAGATGATTAAAAGTATAAAACCTAATTTAGTTTACGCTCATTTTACCACGGGGATTTTTCCAACAGTTTTTTTTAAAAAAAATGACATTGTTTATTGGGGAGCATTTCATGGTTTAGGAATGAATGCTAGCAGTGGAGTTAGAAAAATTATGTTTTCAATAGTTGAATTGTTTTGCTTTTGGAGATTAGATAAGATATTTACAATAAATAATAAAGATTTTTCTTTAGTTAAATCTATTTTTAAGCAGAAAGCTACAAAATATACTTCTTGTGGAGTGGGATGTGATATTGATAAATTTGATTCGAGCAAATTTAGAGAATTAGAAAAAAAAGTTGTTAAAGAAGAATTGAAAATAGATGATAGATTTGTAATTACGTATACAGGGAGATTTGTTGAGTTCAAAGGATTCGATTTAGTATATAAGAGTTTCATGAAATTAACTAATGAATTTCCAAATAAATATATTTTATTATTAATTGGAGGCAAAGATCCTATTCATATCACAGGACTTACAGAACAAGAAGAACTTAATCTTTCAGAAAATGAAAATATAGTTCAAGTTGGATATACCTCTCAGGTAGAAAAGTATCTCGCTATCTCTGATGTATTTTTGTTTCCTAGTAAAAAAGAAGGACTTCCAGTTTGTATTGTGGAAGCATTAGCAATGGGATTGCCAGTGATCACTTTGGATGAAAGAGGAAATTCAGATGTTGTAAAAAATGATTTTAATGGATATTTAGTTAAATCTATGTCAAAGTCGGAAGATATTGTAAAAATTGTGGAAAGGATAAAATACTTAAGTCAAAATTCAGATGTAAGCAAATTGTTTTCAGAGAATTCTTTGAAAAACCGAAGTCTGTATTCGCGAGATTTTTTTATTAGCGAACAAATAAAACTATTTAATGACTTTAAAAGTAATGAATAATTGCAAAAAAAATCTTGAAAAAGTAACCTTAGATACTAAATAATGGAAATAATTATCACGGGAGGCACAGGTTTTGTAGGAATCAATCTTTTCGAATATTTAAAGAAAAATCATTTAGTAAAGAATCTAAGTATTCGATATTCGGTTAATCAAAAAATGGATTTAAATGTAGATGCGATAATTCATTTAGCAGGAAAAGCTCATGATCTTAAAAACGTGTCGAGACCAACAGATTATTATGAAGCTAATTTTGAACTAACAAAACAAGTTTTTGATTCTTTTTTAAAGTCAAAAGCAACTGTTTTTGTTTTTTTGAGTTCAGTTAAAGCTGTGGCAGATCAAGTTAATGATATCCTTACGGAAGATACCGTGGCAACGCCAAGAACGCATTATGGAATTTCAAAAAGAAAAGCTGAAGAATATCTTTTAAGTAAACAACTACCTTCCAATAAGAGATTGTATATTCTTAGACCGTGTATGATTCATGGACCAGGAAATAAAGGAAACTTAAATTTGTTATACAATTTTGTTTTGAAAAATAGACCTTGGCCATTAGGTGCTTTTAATAATCGACGTTCTTTTTTAAGTGTAGAAAACCTTTGTTTTGCGATAAACGAATTGTTAGAAAATGAGGAAATTCCAACTGGAATTTACCATATTTCAGATGATAAGGTATTGTCAACAAATGAATTGATTCAGATAATTGGAATGAATCTTGGGAAAAAAAGTACTATTTTGGAAGTGTCGCCTTGGGTGATAAAAGCGGTTGCAAAGCTTGGAGATTATTTATCATTGCCATTAAATTCAGAAAGACTGAATAAATTGACTGAAAATTATGAGGTAAGTAATTTGAAAATTAAAAAGGCTCTAAAAAAAGATTTTCCAGTTTCATCAAAGGAGGGATTAAATAAAACAATCAAATCTTTTATATAAATATATTTACATTAACTTTTAAAATAGCTATAATAAGAATAATGCTTGCCAAAATAATGTTGATATTGAGAAGAGTATTATTTAAAATAAATTACTAAAAATGCAATATACAATACTGGTATTAATTTTAATGATATTAATGCTCCTTTATTTTAAGGTTGCTGATCGTTTTAATATTATCGATAAACCAAACCAAAGAAGTTCTCACACAGAAATAACACTTCGAGGAGGAGGTGTGATTTTTTGGTTTTCGGCTCTTCTTTATTTTTTTCAGCATATTGAAAACAATTATTTTTTCTTTGCAGGAATTACATTGGTAAGTTTAGTAAGCTTTTGGGATGATATTCAAAGTCTTTCTAATAAAATTAGAATTTCTATCCATTTTTTAGCAATTACATTAATTTTCTTAGATCTCAACTTGTTTACGCTTATGCCTATTTGGGGAGTTGTAATCTCTTACGTACTTGCCATTGGATTAATTAATGCTTATAATTTCATGGATGGGATTAACGGTATCACAGGTCTTTATACTTTAGTTGTTCTTGGTTCATTATTATATGTTAATACAAAAATTCAATTGTTTATTGATAGTAACTTCATAAAATATGGAATGATTGCAAGTCTAGTTTTTCTTTTTTTTAATTATAGAAAAAAGGCTAAATGCTTTGCAGGAGATGTTGGAAGTATTGCTATTGCATTTTGGATTATTTATTTGCTTTTAAAATTAGTTTTAAGCACAAACTCGATTATTTGGTTTCTGTTTTTAGCTGTTTATGGTATTGATGCAGTTTGCACCATTTTACATAGACTTTATTTAAAGCAAAATATATTTGAAGCGCACCGCTTACATTTATATCAAATTCTTAGTAATGAATACAAAATACAGCATAGATTAGTTTCATTATATTATGCACTGGCACAAATTGGAGTTTCTATTTTAGTAATCTCGCTTTATCAAAAAGTAAGTGAATATATACTATTCATAATTGTAATTATCCCATTGCTTTTAGTGTATTCATTAAAATTTTATTTAATAAATAAAAGAAACTTAAAATTACAAGTATGAGTCCAGAAGTAATTCAGGGAGGAAATTTTTCAGATCAACGGGGGACTATTTCATATGTTAATGATTTTAGTTTTAATAATATTGAAAGATTTTATATTATAACTAATTCAGATGAAAACCCTATCCGGGCTTGGCAAGGGCATAAATTAGATTCAAAGAATTTTTATTGTGTAAGTGGATCTTTTAAAATCCATTTTGTGAAAATTGATAGTTGGGAAAATCCTTCCAAAGATTTAACTATTGAAACTGTAGAAGTATCTGAATTTGATAGCAAGATTGTTTATATTCCTGCAGGATATGCAAATGCAGTTGAATCATTAGAAAAAAACTCGAAGTTAATATCATTTTCTACTTTACCATTGTCAAATGTAAAAGAAGATGATACTAGATATCCTGTTGATTATTGGGAATTAAATGAATAGAATTTATTTATCCTTATCGCAACAAAGTGGTTTCGAAATTGAATTTGTCGAAAAAGCATTACAGTCTAATTGGATTACGTCGGGAGGACCAAATGTAGATGATTTTGAGTTAGAACTTGAGAGTTATTTAGGTGAATATTCCTTTGTAACAGCATTAAATTCAGGGACATCTGCTATTCATTTGTCGTTAATTTTATTAGGAGTTCAACAAGGTGATGAGATTATTTGTCAGAGTTTAACATTTTCAGCATCTGCAAATCCGATATTATATGAAGGCGCTACTCCTGTTTTTATTGATAGTGAATCTGAAACATGGAATATATGTCCTAATAATCTTGAAATAGCGATAATAGATAGGATTAAAAAAGGTAAAAAGCCAAAGGCAATAATAGCAGTTCACTTGTATGGGATGCCATATAACGTAGATAAGATTCATGCTATTGCTGACCGCTATGAAATTCCAATTATTGAAGATAGTGCCGAAGCATTAGGGAGTTCTTATAAAGGAAAGAAATGTGGTGCTTTTGGGGAGTTTGGGGTCTTATCATTTAACGGGAATAAAATAATCACAACATCTAGTGGTGGAGTTTTGGTATCTAATTCAAAAGCTCTAAAACAAAAAGCAATCTTCTATGCAACTCAGTCAAAAGATGATGCAATTCATTATCAGCATAGCAAAATTGGTTATAATTATAGAATGAGTAATATTTGTGCCGGCATTGGATTGGGGCAAATAAAAATTCTTAAAGAAAAAATAGAATCTAGAAGAAACAATCATTTGTTTTATCGAGAACTTTTTTCTACTGTTGAAGAGGCAGAACTTTTTGAAACAAAAAATGAAGATTATTTTTCAAATTATTGGTTGAATACGATTTTGTTAAAATCAAGTAAAGCTAAAAATGATTTACTACAAGCTTTTGAAAGAGAAAACATTGAAACACGTCCAATTTGGAAACCAATGCATATGCAGCCCATTTTTGAAAGATATCCTTATTATGGTGATAAAGTGGCTGAAAAAATATTTGAAAATGGACTTTGCTTACCTTCAGGGTCAAATCTTACTGAAGCTGATAAAATAAGAATTGTAAACGTAGTAAGAACTTTTTTTAATTAAAAATAGAAAGAATAAGATTTATTTTGTAAAAATGAAAATTGAAGAAACATTTATAAAAGATTTAGTAATAGTAGAACCAACTATCTTTGGAGATGAAAGAGGTTATTTTTTTGAATCTTATAGCAAAGCTAAATTTGAGGAGTTAGGAATTAATATTGATTTTGTTCAGGACAATCAATCATTCTCCAAGTATGGAAGCTTACGAGGATTGCATTATCAGAATCCTCCTTTTGCTCAAACTAAATTGGTACGCGTTTTAGAAGGTGAAATTATCGATGTAGCAGTAGATTTAAGAAAAGATTCTCCTACCTATGGAAAAGCATTTAGTATTTTGCTTTCAGGAGAAAATAAAAAACAACTATTAGTTCCTCATGGATTTGCGCATGGATTTTCGGTAATAAGCGAAACGGCTTCAGTAATGTATAAATGTGACCAATTTTACAATAAAGCTTCAGAAGGTGGTGTTAAATATGATGATCCTTCCTTAAATATTGATTGGGGAATGAATTTGAATGATGCTATTGTTTCTGAAAAAGATCAAATTCTTCCTTTTATAGAAAATTGTAATAGTTTATTCTAATGAAAAGAATTCTTGTAACAGGAGCAAATGGTCAATTAGGATCTGAACTTCAAGTTCTATCATCAAAATATTCGCAATATGAATGGACCTTTGCTGATAGGACAAAAATTAGTTTAGATAAGCTAGATATTTTGCCTACTCAATTAAATGAATTTAAAGCTGATATTATTTTAAATTGTGGAGCATATACTGCTGTAGATAAAGCTGAAACCGAAAAAGATTTAGCTTTTATAGTTAATTCTTCGGCAGTAGAAATAATTGCAAAATATGCTTTAGAAAATAGCGCAAAGTTAATTCATGTTTCGACCGATTATGTTTTTGATGGTACATCTTCTACTGCTTTAGATGAGAGAACATTAACAAATCCTATAAATGTATATGGAGAGAGTAAATTGGCAGGAGAGATTGAATGCTTGAAGCAGAATCCAGATTCAATTATTATTAGAACATCTTGGGTATATAGTAAATTTGGAAATAACTTTGTCAAGACTATGCAGCGATTAATGAAAGAGAGGAAAGAGATAAGTGTTGTGAATGATCAAATAGGTTCTCCAACTTATGCTGCTGATCTTGCGCAAGCAATGATTGACATTATTAATGCGCCTAATTGGGCTCCAGGAATATATAATTATTCCAATGAAGGAGAAATTAGCTGGTATGAATTTGCACTAAACATTAAAGAGTTAGGTAATTATAATTGTAGGGTAAATGGTATTCCATCATCATCGTATCCAACTCCAGCAAAAAGGCCAAATTATTCCTTACTAGATAAAAATAAAATAAAATCAATCTATAATCTTGGGATTCCAAATTATAAAGAAAGTTTAAAGAAAATATTTATATAAGATAAACATTGAGTTTTGCATTTTTGTTTAGACTCCGAGTTTTAAAAACTAAAAATTAAAATCTATGAAAGGTATTATATTAGCTGGAGGTTCAGGAACAAGGCTACATCCGTTAACATTAGCAGTGAGTAAACAATTAATGCCAGTATATGATAAGCCTATGATATACTACCCGCTATCAACTTTGATGATGGCAGGGATTAATGAAATTTTAATCATTTCAACCCCACATGATCTTCCACATTTCAAGAAACTTTTAGGAGATGGAAGTGCAATTGGCTGCAAATTTAGTTATGCAGAGCAACCGGATCCAAATGGTTTGGCTCAAGCTTTTGTTATTGGTGAGAAATTTATAGGTAATGATAAAGTAGCACTAGTCTTAGGAGACAATATCTTTTTTGGTACAAATATGCAACAACTTTTAAAAGATAATGCGAATCCAGAAGGAGGTATTGTTTTTGCATATCACGTTGCAGATCCAGAAAGATATGGAGTTGTTGAATTTGATAAAAACAAAAACGCAATTTCGATCGAAGAAAAGCCTTTAGAGCCAAAATCTAATTATGCTGTTCCTGGACTATATTTTTATGATAATTCTGTTGTAGAAATTGCAAAAAATATAAAACCAAGCGCACGAGGTGAATATGAAATTACAGATGTTAATAAAGTTTATCTTGAAAAAGGACAACTGAAAGTTGGAATATTAAGCAGAGGTACCGCATGGTTGGATACAGGAACATTTAATAGTTTAATGCAGGCCGGACAGTTTGTTCAGGTTTTGGAAGAAAGACAAGGATTGAAAGTTGGTTGTATAGAAGAGATAGCTTGGAGACAAGGTTTTATAGATGATACTCAGTTGGAAAAATTAGCGTTGCCATTAGTGAAATCTGGTTATGGTTCTTACTTGATCGAATTTTTAAAACAGAAGAGAAAAGGTGTTAAAATTTAATTTACTAAAAGAAATCACTATTTAAAACCTTTAATTTGTATTTTTGTAAGACATACAGAAATGAGAATCTAAATTAGCACAATTGAATACAGACAAACAAACCAAAATAGCCGATTTGTTGCATAATTCTTTTTCCCCAAGAAATCTAAGGGCTAATATTAATAACCTTAGCTATTTGCCTAGGTGGATTATTATTGCTATAGATGTAATGGTGCTGATTTTTTCATTTACTTTTACCTATATGTTATTTGAGGGAACGGCATTAGGTTACATAGTTACTACCCATGATTTTTATATTGTTTCAAGTTTAATCATTGTAAATGTATTTTTCTTTTGGTTATTTAGAACATATTCTGGGATTATTAGGCATTCCTCTTATATAGATGCTATAAAGCTGTTGTTTTCTCAAATGTCGGTCTTGGTGTTCTTTTTGTTTTTCAATTTAATTTTTGAATTATATACGGGACACAAAGCTTTTTTAAATACTGCTCTTTTTATCAATTTGGTTCTTTCATTTTGTGGTTTGTTTTTGTATCGTGTGGTTGTGAAGCAAACTTTTGAGTTGTATTTTTCTGAAAAAGCTAATACAAAACTAATAAGAACGGTCATTTACGGTACAGATGCCAATGCAATATCAGTTGCCAATGCATTGAAATTTGAAACTCCTTCTCGTTTTAAAATTGTCGGTTTTGTTGACAAAAACAATCAAAACGCATCTAAGCGTATGCTTGATTTACCAATTTTGATTCTTCGAAAAAAAATCCCTGCTTTAATGCGCTCTGTTGCAGCTGAAGGTGTAATCATTGCTGACAAAAGTTTGACTAAAGAAGAGCAATTGATTATCGTTGACCAATGTTTGGAGTTTAATTACAGAGTATATACTGTTCCTCTAATTTCGGATTGGGAAAATCAAAAAGAAATTTCTCAAAAAGTAAAGAATATTCAGATTGAAGATTTATTAGAAAGAAAACCTATAGTTTTAGACAGTAAATCAATTTCTAAACAATTAAAAGATAAAACTATTTTAATTACAGGAGCAGCTGGTTCTATCGGAAGTGAAATTGTAAGACAGGTTCTCGGATTTGATCCTCGAATGGTAATTATTTTAGATCATGCTGAAACACCATTGCATAATTTATGCTTGGAAACATTAGCAATGAATTCCGAAACAAAAATCGTGGCCGTAATTGCAGATGTGAAGAGTAAAAAAGCCTTAGAAAAAGTTTTTAAAAATTATAATCCTCATGTTGTTTTTCATGCAGCTGCTTACAAACATGTACCTTTGATGGAAGATAATCCTTCGCAGGCTATTTTAACTAATATTAAAGGGACTAAAAATTTAGCTGACTTATCATGTAAATATGGTGTGCGAAAATTTGTTATGGTATCTACAGACAAAGCTGTTAATCCTAGCAATGTTATGGGAGCTAGTAAGCGTATAGCGGAGAAATATGTTCAGTCTTTGTATTTGAAGAATCAAAATGAGAACGTTGCGGGAATCACAAAGTTTATTACAACCCGTTTTGGAAATGTTTTAGGCTCAAACGGATCAGTTGTTCCTTTATTTACTAAACAAATTGCAGAGGGAGGTCCCGTAACTATTACACATCAGGATATTATCAGATATTTTATGACAATTCCCGAGGCATGTCAATTGGTATTGGAAGCAGGAGCAATGGGGAATGGTGGAGAAATTTATATTTTCGATATGGGAAAACCTGTTCGAATAATAGATTTGGCAAAGAAAATGATAAAACTTGCTGGCTTTATTCCAGATAAGGAAATTAAAATAAAAATTGTAGGTTTACGGCCGGGCGAAAAACTATATGAAGAATTATTAAATGATACTTCTAAAACGTTGCCAACTTATCATAACAAAATTATGATTGCGCAGGAAATTCAGGATGAATATGAAAATCTGCATGCTGAAATTGACGAATTAATCGGAATAGCTGATTTCTATGACAATGATGATATCGTTGCAAAAATGAAAAAAATCGTTCCTGAATTTAAAAGTATGAATTCTACATTCGAAGTTTTAGATAAATAATTGAAATATATAGTTATATTCTCACGATATTGGTAAAAAGGTGTTTTTTTGATAAAAACACCTTTTTGCGTTTTAGATATTTTTTAAAAGAGTAAAAATCCTGTTAAATCAGAGTGTTTTTTATGAAGCTTATGAATTTCAGAATTTGTAGAAAAGTTTTACTTAAAAAGGATTTTTTATTGCAATTTAAATTAGATAATGAATACTAGTAATAATACAAATGATTGGTTGTTTGAGATAACACCAAAAAACAAATTTTTCACGCTTAACCTTAAAGAGGTTTGGCAATATAGAGACTTATTATTTCTTTTCGTTAAAAGGGACGTTATAACCGTATACAAACAAACAGTTTTAGGACCACTTTGGTATTTGATCCAGCCATTATTTACTGCTATTACATTTACAATAATATTTAATAATGTTGCAGGAATTAGTACAGGACCTGTTCCTCCGTTTTTATTTAACATGGCGGGTATAACGGTATGGAATTATTTTACGTCTTGCTTAAATGGAACATCTAATACATTTGCAAGTAATGCAGGTATTTTTGGGAAAGTTTATTTTCCTAGAATTATTACACCACTTTCAGTTGTAATTTCAAATTTGATAAAATTCGGAATTCAATTTTTAATTTTTGTAGCCTTTTATCTTTATTATAATTTTCAGGGAGCAGACTTAGGTTTAAATAGTTGGGTTTTATTGTTTCCCTTACTAATAATTATGATGGGGATTCTAGGTTTGGGATTAGGAATGCTTATTTCATCTATGGTAACTAAATATCGTGATTTTAGTTATTTGGTTGGATTCGGAGTACAATTATTAATGTACCTTTCTGCAGTCATGTATCCGATGGAATTAATTAAAACTAAATTGCCAGGTTATGGCTGGCTTGTTGAATATAACCCATTGGCTTACATTATTGAAAGTGCAAGATACATGCTCTTGAATGTGGGCCAGATTTCACTTCTAGGATTAACTTATACGCTGGCTGTTACGATAACTGTTTTTTTTGTTGGCCTTTTGGTTTTTAATAAAACTGAAAAAAGCTTTATTGATACTGTCTAGAACCTCAATTTATTTTACATAATTAGACCAACAATTCAAAATTGAAAAAAGATATTATTTTAAAAGCAGAAAATATTTCTAAACAATACCGTTTAGGACAAGTAGGTACAGGTACCCTCAGCCATGATTTAAACAGGTGGTGGCATGAGATCAGAGGAAAAGAAAATCCATATTTAAAAATTGGGGATACCAACGATCGTTCGACAAAAGGAACTTCAGATTATGTGTGGGCTTTACAGGATATTAATTTTGAAGTAGAACGTGGAGAAGTTTTGGGTATAATTGGTAAAAATGGCGCAGGAAAATCGACCCTATTAAAAATTCTTTCTAAAGTCACTGCCCCAACTACCGGAAGCATTAAGTCACGAGGACGTATTGCTTCGCTTCTTGAAGTAGGAACTGGTTTTCATGGTGAAATGACAGGACGTGAAAACATATTTTTAAATGGTGCTATCTTAGGGATGACTAAAAAAGAGATTGCTTCTAAACTAGATGAAATTATAGAGTTTTCAGGTTGTGAGCGCTACATTGATACTCCTGTAAAACGATACAGCAGCGGTATGACTGTTCGTTTGGCTTTTGCTGTAGCAGCTTTTTTAGAACCTGAAATATTGATTATAGATGAAGTTTTGGCTGTTGGAGATGCTGAATTTCAAAAAAAGGCAATTGGTAAAATGCAGGATATTTCAAGAGGTGACGGGAGGACAGTTTTATTTGTGAGTCATAATATGGCAGCTGTTAAAAGCTTGTGTACTCGGGGAGTAGTTTTGGAGCATGGAAAAGTTGTTTTTGAAGGAGATATTGATTCATCAATAGAACATTATTTAAACACAGAATTTAATAAAACCAATATATATGAGTCATATTTAGAACCAAAACAGCCATATATACAAAGAGTTGAGGTAATTACTAATTCGGGAAGTTTTTTTCATGATTTTAATAAGGATCTTAAAATTAAAATTAAGTTATTCACCCCATTTAACTTAGTTGATCCTGCAGTTTCTTATCAAATTGTTTCTTCTGAAGGTATTCCTGTAGTTCATGAACTAAATTTATTTAAAGAAATTCCATTTTGTAATGAAATAGGAAGCTACGAATTGACTTCACAAATTAAAAAGTTAAGTCTTTATCCAGGCGTTTATAAGTTAAATATTTTTTTCGCGGACAATTTTCTAAAAAAGAGATTTGATAATGCTTTGGAAGCTTGTAGTTTTGAGGTTTTATTGAGCGAAAAAAGAGAGTATTATTATCAAAAGAATTCGGCAGTTTATAAAGAAAAAGAGACAGCTTGGACAGTAAAGAAGATTTAATTTATGATTATCAGTCCTTTAACAAGAAGAAATAATATAAAGAAAATATTAGAAATAGATTCTAATGTTATTGTTATGAAATACAAAAGAGATATTAATATTGATGTTAAACGTTTTTTCGAAAAGACATCCATAATCTCTTTATATGAATGCTTGGATTCAGGTTACAAATTTTATTATCCATTTTCATCGATAGGAGATGGAGATTTTTATAAAGACCTTTCATTAAATAGAAAAAACTATTATTCGAATAGATGGGAACATAAAGAATCTTTAAGGTTTATAAATAAAGAAGATAAACTGCTCGAAATTGGTTCTGGATTTGGAACATATTTAAATTTACTTAAAAAAAATAACGTAAGTAATATAAAGGGATTAGAACTTAATTCCCATGCTGTTATAAAATGCAAGGAAGAGGGCTTGGATGTGGAACAAGTTTTAATCGAAAATGAAGCAAATTTAAATGGGAATCTATATGATGTGGTCTGTTCATTTCAAGTATTAGAACACGTAGTAAATGTAAATGATTTTATTAAAGCATCACTTGATGTACTTAGAAAGAATGGTAAATTAATAATTGGAGTTCCAAATAATAATCCATATTTATTTGTAAATGATAGATATCATACACTCAATTTGCCTCCTCATCATGCAGGTTTGTGGAATAGAAAATCACTAAAGTCGTTAGAGTCAATTTTTAATATTAATCTTGAAAGTTTAATATTTGAACCTCTTGAGAATTCGTATGATTATTTTATTGGGTTTCAGATTAAGAGTAATCCTAGTTTTGTGATCAGGAAGGGTTTATTTTTTTTAAATAAATTTTTTCCAATAATTTTAAAAAAAATCTTGTGTAAATTTTTTAACGGAAGAAACGTGCTCGCTATTTTTAACAAATTAGATGATGAGTAAAGATTTTATTAATATTTCATTCGAAATTCAAAATCTAGATAAATATTATATCAGATCCTCGATATTTGAAGCGCTAAAAAACTCACTTCCAAACTTAAAAGATAGTCTTTTAGATATAGGTTGCGGTAAAATGCCTTACAAAGATTATATTCTTGAAAATAGTAGTGTAACAAGCTATATTGGTTTAGACATTGAAGGAGCATTAGCTTATGATTCAAATGTGAAGCCTGATTTTATTTGGGATGGTAAAACCATGCCATTTGAAAATAATAGTTTTCAGAGTGCATTTGGAACTGAAGTGTTAGAACATTGCCCTGATCCAGAAATAGTTTTAAAAGAAGTTTACCGTGTTTTAAGGCATGATGGTTTTTTTTTCTTTACAGTTCCTTTTTTATGGAATTTACATGAAGTTCCTCATGATGAATACAGATATACACCGTTTTCATTACGTAGACATTTAGAGGCAGCTGGATTTAATGAAATAGAGATTAATGCTACAGGAGGATGGCATGCAGCTATGGCACAAATGTTGGGACTATGGGTAAGAAGAAGTCAAATGGGTGCTAGGAAAAGGATTTTTCTTTCATTTTTTTTAAAACCAATTATTCATTTTTTAATAAATATAGATAAAAAATCAAAAGTTTCTTTTATTGAAGGCCAAATGATAACAGGATTATATGGAACTGCAAAAAAATAGAATTGCGATGGTATCACCATCATTAAATGTATATTCAGAAACTTTTATTCAAGCACAAAAGAATGGAATAGCATCAGAAGTTTTTTATTATTACGGTGGAAATTTACCTACACATTTAGAATATTACGGAGAATTACTCAATATTAAGAAATTTTTGCTTTATAAATTAGAACGTAAATTAAAATTTACATCTTTTAACACGGCCGAATTGGCTTTCATAGCTTCACTAAAACAAAATAAGATACAATTAGTTTTTGCGCAATATGGTCCAGTAGCGTATCGATTAGTGAAGATTTGTAAATATTTAAATATACCATTAATTAGTCATTTTCACGGGTATGATGCTTCTGTTTTTTCAATTGTAGAAGATTGTAATAATTATAAAGAGTTATTTGATTACAGTAAATTTATCATAGCGGTATCTCATTCTATGAAAAAGCGTTTAATTGAATTGGGATGTCCAAAAGATAAGTTAATATATAATCCATGTGGTCCTGATAATTTTTTCAGTACTTTAAGTCCTAAATTTAGCGAAGATACGTTTATTGGTCTTGGACGTTTTGTCGAAAAGAAGGCTCCTTATTATACAATCTTAGCTTTTAGTAAAGTTTTAGAGAAATATCCCAATTCGAAATTAATTATTGGCGGAAATGGTAATTTATATGAAGTTTGTCAAAATTTAGTGAAGTATCTAAAAATTGAAAACAATGTATTGCTTCCAGGAGTATTATCAAAAGAAGAATTTTCAAATTATTTAGAAAATTCGCTAGCTTTTGTACAGCATTCTATAACCGCTATTAATGGTGATCAAGAAGGTACTCCTGTTGCTGTTCTTGAGGCTAGTGGAAGTGGTTTACCAGTTATTGCAACTTTTCATGCAGGTATCCCAGATGTTATTATTAATGGTAAAACGGGATTATTAGTAGAGGAACATGATGTTGATGCTATGGCTGAAAAAATGATATTACTTTTAAAAAACAAAGACTTTGCAGAAGAATTGGGAAGAAGCGGAAAGCAAAGAATTCAGTCGCAATTCTCAATGGATAGGCATCTTCAAAAATTAGATGAAATAATTCAATGTAGCATTAAAGATGTGTAAACCACTTGTGTCAATAATAATACCAACTTATAATAGATCAGGTATTATTCAAAGAACTTTAGATTCAGTATATGCTCAAAATTATCAAAATTGGGAATGTATTGTTGTTGATGATGGCTCAACTGATAATACAGCTTGTATACTTGAAACCTATAAAAAAGAGGACTCAAGGTTTAGTTATTTAAACAGACCAAATAGTAGGCCTAAAGGAGCGAGTGCATGTCGAAATCATGGATTGTATGAAGCTAAAGGAAGATATGTTATTTTTTTAGACTCAGATGATGTTTTGCTTAACACTTGTTTAGAAAATAGAATTTTTAAAATTCAAGAAAATCAAGGCAATGATTTTTGGGTTTTTCCTATGTTTGTCAAGAATAGGAATGATAATAAAGTTGCTGTTGAAATACCAATAATTGATAATTATCTTATTGAATTTTTGTCATGTAGAATTCTTTGGCAAACTATGTGCACAATTTGGGATATTAATTTTATTAAAAAAATAAATGGTTTTAATGAGTTATATCCGAGATTAAATGACCCAGAAGTGCATATTAGAGCAATGATTGAATCGAAAGATAATTTTTTGGTTTTAAGCAATATGGTTCCAGATAGTATTTATATGATCGATACAAATGCTGATAAAAATATACTTGCAAAAAAATACGCTACTTCTTTAGATCTGTTTATTCCTGATATTATAAAAAAATTGAATGAAAATGGATTAAAGAACGAATCAAGATATTTAAGAAAATATTTAAGTAACTATTTATTAAATTTTCATTCGTATAATTCTCATAAAAATAATTTATCTGTGTTAAAAGTTTTTCGTGAAAATAATGTTATTTCCTTCTCTGTATACGTTAAAATTATTACTCAATATTATTTAGTTTTGATTTTTAGTAGATGTTTAAAAAATAGCACTAAAAAAATAGAAAGGCTTGTGGAATTATAGCCTCATTTGTACAGTAGCCAAGCTTTGGTAATTAGCTTTTTTACATACCTATTTATTATAAAATAGATTAAATGTCAGATTGTTTATGAAGAAATTTGTTGTCTCCATAATTGTTCCCTGTTATAATCAAGGCCAATATCTTTCGCGGGCCTTAGAATCTGTCTTGAATCAATCCTTCAAGCATTGGGAATGTATAATTATTAATGATGGCAGTTCAGATGATACAGAAGAAATTGCTAAGGAATGGTTGGAAAAAGACGTAAGATTTAAATATATTTCTCAAGCTAATAGAGGTTTAAGTAATGCAAGAAATGTTGGAATTAACAATTCTACAGGAAATTATATTCAGTTTTTGGATGCAGATGATTGTTTGAATCCGGAAAAATTAAGAAAATCTTTTTTGGAAATAAAAGATCAATTGATTCATAATATTATAATAACAGACTTTAAAATGTTCAAAGAGAATACACATGATGAGCTTAGCTCTTATTGTGAATTAAGTCAAAAGAATTTATCTTATAATGAGATATTATATGGATGGGATTTTAAGTTTAATATTCCAATTCATTGCGGCCTTTTTAGTGCTTCATTATTTCAAAATTTTCGTTTCCCAGAAATTTTAAAGGCCAAAGAAGACTGGATTATGTGGTTGACATTTTTTCAGAAAGATATTTCTCCAGTTTTTGTTGATGAGATATTGGTTTATTATCGTCTTCATGATAAAAGTATGACAAAAGATTTTGAGCATATGATTGATAATACGATAAAAGCACTAGTCTATTTAGAAAGTGTAATTTCAGAAAAAGATTATAAATCTTATTTGTTATATAACATTAGAAGAAGGATGTCAGATTCTGAAAATTTAAGATCAAAAATAGAAAGATTAAGAGAGAGGTTAATTAGTTCAAATAATAGTATTGGATACCGTATTGAAAAGAAAATGAGAAATCTATTTAAAAGATTTTAACTTTAAAAATAAAGTGATAATTTTTGCATAGAAGCCTGTTTCTTGAAAGTAGGGCAAAAAAAAAATTGAAAATAATATGAAATTAGATTTCAAAAATTAAAATGAAAATTGTTTCGGTAATTATTCCAAATTATAACCATGCACTTTATCTTGAAAAAAGAGTTGAAAGTGTTCTTAATCAAAGTTTTCAAGATTTTGAAATAATAATAATTGATGATTGTTCAACAGACTCCAGTAAGGATGTAATCAATAAATATCAAGAACATGAAAAAATAGCCCACATTTATTTTAATGATTCAAATTCGGGAACGCCATTTGGTTTGTGGAATTATGCGATAGAAAAAGCACAAGGAAAATACATTTGGATAGCCGAAAGTGATGATTGGTCTGAAAACAATTTTCTGTCTGAATTAGTTCCAGTTTTAGAAAATAGTAACGCAGTAATGGCGCATTCTAATAGTCTGTTTTTTAATCACGGAGAATTAAAACCGAATAATTGGTGGAATTCTTTTGAGAGTGACAGATGGAATTCAAACTATATTGAAGAGGGAGTAAATCTTTTAAAAGAATACGGAAGATTCAAATGTCCTGTAATAAATGTTAGTTCAGCTTTAATTAGAAAAGATATTCTAAAAGATGAATTTTATCCACTAAGTTATAGATATAGTGGCGACTGGTGGTTTTGGGGGAATATTTTTATGAGTGGAAAAGTAGCATTCGTAGCAAAACCTCTTAATATAATTCGGGTTCATAATCTCTCAGTTACTCAAAATAAGAAGGCGATAAATATCAACAAATTAGAAGAAGATATTAGAGTTATAAATGACTTGAGTAAACTGCTGAATATCAGGTTGGTTTATAGTGAAAAATATAAATGGATAATAGATTTTTGGTTATCAATTTTTAATTATAAAGGTAAATATCTTAGTGCGGAACACCATAATGTTGATTTACCTTATTCTTTTAAAATTGTTTTTTATAGACGTTTTTTTTCTTTCTTATTCAGAAAGTTTCTCAAAAAAATTAAAAAATAAATGATACCAAAAACTATCCATTATTGTTGGTTTGGAAAAAAAAGAAAGTCAAAACTTATTAATGATTGTATTAAGTCTTGGAAAATTCATTGTCCGGATTTTAAAATAATAGAATGGAATGAAAAAAACACAGATTTAAGTTTACCATTTCTTCAAAAAGCATATAAGGATAAAAAATGGGCCTTTGTAGCTGATTATGTCCGGTTTAAAGCATTGTCTGATCACGGTGGGATTTACTTAGATACAGATATGTTAGTTTTAAAACCTCTTCAGGAATTTCTTAATGATGATTGTTTTTTTGGTGCCGAAGAAACTGAGATAATAAGTTGTGGAATTATAGGCACAAATAAAGAAAATCAATTTATTAAAGACTTACTAGCAGAATACAAAATGTTTGATACAACAATGAAAATTGATTGGAAAGAAATTATAGTTACAAAAATCGTTACTAAGGCATTCAAACTTAAATTTGATTTTAAGCAATCAATTGACATTAAAAAATATAATGATATAACTATCTATCCACCAAACTTCTTTTATCCGTTGCCATTTAATAGTGATGATGTTCTTAATTATGAAAAATATATCAAACGGGATAGTTATACCATTCATTTGTGGGCCGGTTCATGGATTGTACACAATGAATTCAATTTTATAAGAAACAGAGAATATTTTAAGGCGATAAAAATTATCATTAACAACTTATTCTCTAGAAAAGTTAATTACAAATACATAAGAAAAATAGCTTCTTCCTTTAAGCAATCATTATCTAAAAAATAACAGTGCCAAAGATTTCAGTTTTAATGCCGGTTTATAATTGTGAACTTTATGTAAAAGATGCGGTTGAAAGTATTTTAAACCAAACTTTTCCAGATTTTGAATTAATTATAATCGATGACCGTTCGACTGATTCAACCATAAAAATCATCAAATCATATAAAGATTCAAGAATTAAATTAATAGAAAAAGAGCAAAATACAGGTCTTACGAATAGCCTAATTCATGGGGTTTTAATAGCCAAAGGAGAATATATTGCAAGAATGGATGGAGATGATATAAGTTTGCCAGAACGATTTCAAAAACAAGTATCTTTTTTAGAAAGTAATCCCAAAATAATTTTATGTGGTAGTGCGGTTGAAATAATTGGAAAAAATTATATTTCAAAATATCCATCTAATCATGATATGATAAAAATACAATTGTGTTTTAACGCATCATTCTATCATCCTACAATAATGGCAAGACGTCAGGTTCTTGTTGAGAATAATTATAATAAAGATTGTGAACCTGCTGAAGATTATGAACTATGGACACGTATAGTGACTATTGGCGAATTAGCAAATTTAGATGAAGTTTTGGTTCATTACAGAATTCATGACTGTCAAACATCAAGCGTAAGAAGAGAAGAACAGGAGAGAGGTATTTTTGATTGTCAAATGATAATGTTGGATAAACTGAATATTAGTACTTTTTTTACTCGTGTCGAAATAAAAAAAGTATTAAATTTTTCTTCCGATATTTCTTTTATCGATCTTAAAACAACTTTAAAAATATTTGAGCAATTATTAATTTCAAATTATGAACTACAAATTTTTAATTCTGAATTATTTGAAATTTATATAAAAAATAAAAGAAAATTCTATTTGAGAAATTTTCTTTTTAAATCAGAACATAAATTAGTGCAATCTATTTTTAAACTTTTGAAAATAATTTCAATTTACGAAATGTTTGAAATAATAAGCCCAATAAAAAAAATCAAAAAAAAAATCAAAGAGTTGTTATGAGTAGAGTTTTTTTTATTACACCAGATATAAACTCTCCTACAGGTGGTATTAAACAATTATATCGTCAAGTAGATGTTTTAAACGATAACGGATATGAGGCTTTTATTTTGCATAAAAAAAATGGTTTTAGATGTACTTGGTTTGATAATAATACTAAAGTTTTATACCATCATAATTCACTTGATAAAATAGAAAAGTTTTTAAAAAAAGAGGATAAAAAAAACAGTATTAGTAAAAGACTTTCCAACTTGAAAAAAGCTATTCGTAATTGTTTTAATGTAAAGGATTTAATTAAAGAAAAATACGAAGAAGTAGTTTTTGATAAGGAAGATATAATCGTTTTTCCTGAAGTATATGGCAAGGCAATTGGCAAATTCTTTTTGGAGAACAAAAAAGTTGTTTACAATCAAAACTGTTATTATACTTTTTGGGGGTATGAGTTTTCTAACCAAAGTAATCCGTATTTAAATAATGATATCAAAGCAATTATTGTTGCATCTGAAGATGCGATAAATTATATGAGTTTTGGTTTTCCAAATGTGCCACTTTATAGAGTAAAATATGGTATAAATGAAAAAGTTTTCTCCTATTCTGAAAATAAGAAAAAACAAATTGCATTCATGCCTAGAAAGCTAAATGAAGATATTGTGCAGATTATAAATCTCCTGAATTTTAGAAATAAATTAAAAGGATGGACATATAAAGTAATTGATAAAATGGATGAAAGTCAAGTTTCAGATGCTTTGAAAGAATCGGCCTTTTTTTTGAGCCTTAATCATAAAGAAGGTTTTGGAATGCCACCGGCTGAAGCAATGGCGTGCGGATGTATTGTAGTTGGATATACAGGAAAAGGTGGAAAAGAATTCTTTAAAAATGATTTTTGTTACACAATTGAAGATCGTGATATTATTGCTTTTGCAAAAACAATAGAGAACTTAGCACTTGAATATGAAGAAGATAATCAGTCTTTTGTAGAGAAAGGTAAAAAAGCATCAGAATTTATACTTTCTGAATATAGTATGGAAATGGAAGTAAAAACTATTTTAGATTCTTGGAATTCAATAATTAATTAAGTGGCAACAGTTTCTATAATTATACCAAGTTACAATCATTCAGGCTTTCTGAAAGAGCGGCTAAATTCAATTGCAAAGCAAACTTTTATAGATTGGGAAGCCGTTATAATCGATGATAATTCTACTGATGATAGTGTATCGATTATTAAGGAATTTTTAAAAAATAATTCAGATTTTAAGGTAAGTCAGTTTATCGTTAATCCGGAAAATTCAGGAAGCGGTTATATTTCGTGGCAAAAAGGCATTAAATTAGCACAAACCAAATATATCTGGATTGCTGAAACAGATGATTATTCTGAGCCAACTTTTTTAGAAGAATTAGTAAATATTCTAGAGCAAGACGAAAATATCTCCTTAGCATTTTGCGGAAGTAATTATGTTGAAAATGAAGAAATTATATATGATTCGACTAATAGAACAAAAGATTTAGAGGTCGAGAAAACAAAAACAAAAATAATTGATAGTGCAGTCTTTTTAAATCAAATGCCTTTTAATCCGTATATAACAAATGGAAGTTCTGTTTTATTTAGAAAACCCAATTCTGAAATTCCTAACCAAATATTCACTCATAAACAATCATCAGATATTTTTCTTTGGAGCTATTTAATTCAAAATAAATCTTTCGCGTACTTAAACAAAAATTTGAATTTTTTTAGAAGACATCAAGGATCAACAACTTCGATTTTGCATAAAAATAACTTAGAGATGATTTATTATGAAAAAGCAAAATTTTTGAACTATTTTGGTAAAACACATATGTATAAAGAATTTATAGATCATTACATTCAACACTACATTTGGAATAATAAAAAAGACTTTTTAAACATTTCAAGTATTAAAACAATACAAAAAGAGAAAAATCTAAAAATAATTTATTTTTACACGTTGACTAAGTTTAGTTTTTATAAAATTTTTAATTGCGTCATTAAAATAAAAAAGCAATGAACTTTCCGCTAGTTTCAATCATTATACCAACTTATAACAGAGCTTTTTATTTAAAACTTACTTTAGACAGCATTATACAGCAGACTTTTCAAGATTTTGAGATAATTGTTGTAGATGATGGTACACCCAATAATGACAATTTTCTTTTATGTAAACAGTATGAAAAATTACGCTATATAAAAATTGAAAATTCTGGTGGGCCTGCAAAACCCAGAAATGTTGGAATTAAAGGAGCTAATGGAAAATACATTGCTTTTGTTGATGACGATGATTTATGGATGCCTCATAAATTAGAAAAACAAGTTGAAATTTTAGTTAATAATCCTGAATTTGGATTGGTTCATTGTTGTTGCGAAACCATAGATGAAAATGGTAATTTAAAGAATAAAATTATTGGAAGACCTGGTAATTCTCATGTAAAACATGGAAATGTTGCTCTGAGAATGATCGGAAATTGGACATTAATGACCTCTTCGGTTCTTCTAAGCAAAGATGTTATAGAAATGGTTGGATTATTTAATGAAGAAATGCCACCGGCAGGTGAAGATACGGAGTATTGGACTAGGTGTTCATTCTTTACCAAATTTTATTATGCTGACGAATCTCTGGTTAGATATAGAGTTCATAATCATAATATTTCCGGAGAGAAAAAAAAATATAAGAATTTATCTTTGTACTTAAAAAATGTTTTAAGAGAATTAAAATTAAAACATGTTATAGATCAAAAAAAATATAAAATTCTAATCCAAAATCTTTGCAGAATGCAGATTAAAAAGATTAAAAACTATACTTACAGATCAGTAATTAACCTTTTTAAATTAGATATTTTTTGGTTTTTAAGAGGAAGAAACATGAAGTTATTGCTTTTTGTCATAATTAAAAGATAGTTTTACGGCAAAGAAATAAGGCTAGATGTGAAAATTTGCGATTGACATACTGTTATTATAATTGCAATGAGTTTGAACTATTAATGAAGAGCTTTTACCAAAACTAATGAATATTTAATCTTTTTAGAATCAATAAAATATAAATGAGAATTGCGATTACAGGAGAAAAAGGTTTTTTAGGAATTCATCTGACAAATTATTTGCGACATATATTGAAGTATGAAGTAATAGAATTAGGGAGAGATTTTACAGGGGGATTATCTACTGTTGATAATATTCAATGGCTTATTCACGGAGCTTGTGTTCATAGACATGAGGATCCGGAAATGGTTTTGAGACTCAATAATGAAATTACCCACAAAACAATTGATTGTTTAAAAAAGAATAATATAAATTGTAACATAGCCCTTTTATCTTCCATTCAAGAAGAAACAAATACTTTTTATGGTGAATCAAAACGAGAAGCAAAGAATCAATTTAAAAACTTTTGTCTGGAAAGAAATACTACTTTTATATCTTACAGACTCCCAAATATTTTTGGTCAATATGCAAAACCTAATAGAACTTCATTTATAGCAACGTTTTCCTATAATTTATTTAATAATTTTCCAATTGAATATAATAGTAATCTTGTAAAATTAGCTTTTGTTAACGATGTTGTTGAGATTATATGCAAATTTGAAGAACAAGAAATTAATGCTGTAACAATTACTGTCGAAGAAATATATTTGTTACTATTAAAATATAATGATTGGTTAAGAGATGCTATTTTTCCAAATTGCAAAAATAAGCTTGAATTTGATTTATACCAGACTTTTTTGAGTTACAAAAATTATAAAATTTAAACACTAGAATGAAATTATTTATAACCGGAGGTGCAGGGTATTTAGGTCGTGAAATTGTAAAAAGATTCTATAATAATGCAGAGCTTACTATTTATAGTAGAGACGAGGCAAAACATTATTATCTTAAAAAACAATTTCCGAAAATTAAATGCATAATTGGTGATGTTGCTGATTATGATTTGATGAATCGTTCAGCCAAAGACCATGATCATGGTATTTTTGCAGCTTCTTTAAAACAAATTGAAGCTGTAGATCAAAATGTAGAAGTTGCATTAAGAACAATTGTTGGGGGAGCAATTAATTCACGTCGCGTTGCTGAAAACAATAATTTTAAGTCTGCATGTTTTATTTCTTCAGATAAAAGCAGGGCAGCTACAACATTATATGGTTCTATGAAATTTATCGGGGGCGAGGCATTTATTGTAAACGCTGAGGATTCTAATGTTAACCTTACCACTGCAGTTTATGGAAATGTATTAAATTCTACGGGCAGTATATTGCCTTTGATTTTGGATTCAATTAAGAATAAATATGAGTTACAACTTTATTCTCCTGAAATGACTAGATTTATGATTGATGTCGAAGAAGCAGTTAATGTAATTGAAAATTCGTTTGATCTAACCGGATTTAATGTAATACCGAATATACCTAGTTTTAAGATCAAAGATTTATTTGAAATCTATAAAGAAGAATTTGGATTAAAATATTCTCTTGGTCAGCCAAGAATCTCAGAGAAGATTCATGAAATTATGATTGCAAAAGAAGAAGTTCCTCGTACTTATTTAGATAAAAAAACAAATTTATATCTAATGCATTATCATACAATTTACAATGATTCAAATGTGAATTTCGAAGAATTCTCGAGTGCAAATGTCGTATTTTCGAAAGAAAAATTATATCAGAAGTTACAAGAAAAGAATTTTTTTAGAGATTAATTTTATGAGAATAGGCTTTAACCCGGTTAAAGAAGATAAAGAAATTGTTGTAGAGAATTATCATAGAATAATTATACCTGTTTATATACCACATTTTGAAGGTTATTTTGAACAAACTTTTGAAATATTTAAACTTTGTATAGATTCTTTACTTCTAACAATTCATGACAAAACCAGAATTACAATTTATAATAACGCTTGCCACCCGGATGTTGCAGATTATATAGACTTAAAATATAAGGAGTCAAATTTTATAGATCAGGTTTTTCATTCTAAACAAAATTTAGGAAAGATAAATGCAATTTTAGCTTCTACAAAAGGAAACTTAGAACCGTTAATAACAATTACTGATGCCGATGTTTTTTTTAAAGAAAATTGGCAAGATGCAGTTGAAAAAATGATGATTGATTTCCCAGCTGCAGGAATGATTTGTCCGGTACCTAATAGTAAAGCAGTAAGTAATTATGTTAAAAATAATTGGTATTATGGGCTTTTTAACGGAAAATTGAAATTTGAAAAAGTTTCTGATCCGGGGGCTATGATAAAGTTTGACGAAAGTCTGGGAAATAAAAAATCACTGCTTAAGCAAATTCATCTGGAGAAATATCTTGTCTTATATAATAAAAAAAGAAATGCACGGGCAGTTATGGGAGCTGGCCATTTTGTGGCAACTTTAAGAAGAGAAGTATTTGATAAAGGCTCTAATGAGCCAGCATTTATTAAAATTGTTGGTGGTGTCGAAAATAAATTTATTGATATTCCAAACGAACAACTAGGTTATCTTAGAATATCGACGCCAGAAAATTATGCCTATCATCTTGGGAACAGTATTGAAGATTGGATGTTTGAGGAATTTTCAAACCTAAAGAAAGAGAATAAAAAAACTAGTCATAATTCTTTAGATTTTAAGGGTGTACCGATTTCCCGAACCGGAAGAATATTAGGTTATTGTATTCAAAAAATAATTTCGAAAAATTTTAAAATAAAGTTGAAGGTTTTAAACCTATTAGGATTAGAATCAGATGATTTTTAAAAGTACTTAGATGATTTCAAAACTTGTAAAACTATTCAGTCTTAATCACTACTTTGATAAAGTAGCGAGAAATGTATACGATGTAAATGCAAATGTAATTTTGCATCGATTGTTTCCTCATGAAACAATTTTACCTTTTACAACATTTTCATTAAATCCCGGAACGATATTGCACATTATAAATGAAATTCAAATTAATAGTAGAAAATCTATTATTGAGTTTGGATCTGGAATTTCTACAATCATTTTAGCTCGTTATATTTCTGAAAATAATTTATCAATTAGAATTAGTTCTATTGAAAGTAATGAATCTTGGTTAGGTTTTATTGATAAGCAATTAGAAATGTATAATTGCAGACATGTTGTAGATTTATGCTACGCTCCTTTAAAATCAAATTCTAACTATACTACATTGTGGTATAATGATGATAAAGTTTCTGAAATTATAAAGGATAAAAAATTTGATTTAGTTATAGTAGATGGACCAAGTGGAGGTTTGGGAAAATTTGCAAGAAAACCTGCGCTCAATGCAATTATCAATCATATAGATTCTAATTTTAGTATTTTTTTAGATGATGTAAGGAGACCTGATGAGAGTCAAATTTTAGAGGAATGGTACAATAGCTTGAAAAACGCCAACTTTAAAGTTAAAATGATTTCTTTAAAAAGTAGAGTTTATGGAATACTGACTTCTGAAGACGCGTTTTCATCTAATCCGTTGAGTCATTAAAAAAGGTAGTAAATGAAAATAGCTAACGTTATAGTATCTGGACACCCTATTCCCTCTGGAAAGAAAGGATCCTGGACGCAAAGAATAGAATACTTTTTAACAAGTGAAAAAAATTGTATTGATTTTTTTATTTGTGAAAAGACGGATCTGCAAATTGAAGCCAAAACCGAATTTCTAAGAGTAAGACAAATAAGAAACAAGGTGTTTTTAAAGTTATTTAAGCATTATAGATTTTATTATTATTTTAAAGCCTTAAGAAAATTATTAAATGTGAATGATCATTTGATCATCTGTATAGTAGATAATGTAAAATTAAAAAATGCGCTAACTTATTTTTTAAAAAAACTGAATTTACACGAAAAGACTACGATTATTTTTTACAATTGTGGTTATTCTTATTTTTTTAATAATCAAGAGAATAGTGTTTTTTTGCAAAAATGCGATGAGATGATTTTTTTAACAGAAAGTGCTTATCTGTTTAACAAAAATAAATATTTAGAATTTATTCCGGAAGTTACGGTTTTAAATAACCCAATAGATAAAAATAAGTTTTATCCCTTAGAAAAACTAGAAAAAGAACATCTCTTAAAAGAATTCGAATTGTCTGGAAAAATGGTGTACTTATGGTTATCTTATGATAGAGATAAAAAGGGTCTAGATTTAATTTTAAATGCTTGGAAAGACTGGAATAAATCTCTTGATAAGGTTGTTTTACTTGTTGTGGGAGCAAAAAGAGAAGAGAAAATACCAGGAGTTGTTTTCTTTGGACAGGTTGACGCAGATCAAACCATAAAATTTTATCAATTGGCTCATGTTTATATTTTTTCTACCTTGTGTAAAGAAGGATTTGGGTTAAGTCTGGCACAAGCTATTTGTTGTAATTGCTTTACTATAGCGGCGAACAATGGTGGAGTTTCAGAGTTCTATAATTCGTCAAATGGGATTCTTTTGGATAAACCTAATGTTGTTAAAGAGTGGGTTGGAAGTTTTGAAGAATCATTTTTAAAATTAGAGAATGGGTATAATGTACAGAATTCAGAAGATCAAATTTTAAATATAGAGGATTGGTGTTCAGGGTTTTCGGAAGTTTTTCAGAAATGGAAGCATAGAGTTATTGCAAAGAATGAATAAAATTTTAAGGCATAATTTTTTGCAAAACCTGCATGAGTAAATAGGTTGCACTATTTTTCAAAAGTTTCTTTAATGAAAGATGTTATTATTTCAGAAAAAGGATATTTATTTGAAGTAAATCATATTTTTGCACAAAATAGACACAGTTACTCTTGAAGACCTAGATTATGCAGAATTTATATATAATTAAGATGAATGGAAAAAGATAAGGGGTATTTTCCAAATCTTAATGGAGTAAGGTTTATTGCCGCTTTGATGGTAATAATTAGTCATATTGAATTAAATAAATCTTTCTTTGATTATAGCAATAGTTTTCAAACAATAAAACGGTTAGGGGAACAAGGTGTATCGTTGTTTTTTGTTTTAAGTGGATTTTTAATTACTTTTTTATTATTGCAGGAAAAAAAAGATCGCGAAAAAATTAATTTCAAATTCTTTTATTTTCGTAGAATTTTAAGAATTTGGCCACTTTATTTCTTGATTGTAGTAGTTTCTTTGTTTGTCTTGCCGCATTTTGAAATGTTTAATATCCCAAACTCAAAACTTGAATATACAAGTAACGCGCAATTTGTGAGAGTTCTTGTTTTACTGGTGTTTTTTATGCCAAATATACTAATTATAATAAAGCGTATTCCTTTTGCGACACAAACATGGTCAATAGGTACCGAAGAGCAATTTTACCTTATTTGGCCCTTACTGATTAATAAAAAGGAGCAATTAATGCAATATTTTTTGGGGATAATTTTAAGTTATAATATAATATTACTAGTTATGCATAATGCATTTTTTGACGATATTTTGTATATTAAATTGATCAGGGGATACATTGCAAAAGTTCAATTAGATTCTTTAACTTTTGGGGCATTAGGGGCTTATCTTTTATTTACTAAAAATAAATTAGTAGATTTTGTAATAAATAACTCCACATTTTATTTGAGTATATTTCTTTTGATCATTAGTCAAATTTTTAGTTCTTATATAGTCTATTTTAGAAGTTCTATAAATGCTGTCTTTTTTATATTAATTATATTGAACTTGGTTCATAATAAAAATATTGCAAGACTTTTAGAACATAAATTCTTTTTTAAAATGGGTGAGATTTCATATGGATTGTATATGTACCATCAAATAGTTATTGTTTTTTTTATAAACTGTTTTATAAAATGGAATTTCTTCTCGAATTCTCTTCTCTATATCTTTACATTTCTGGGAACAGTTTTGGTCTCCCATTTATCATATAAATTTTTTGAAAAACCTTTCTTATTAAAAAAAGAAAAGTATAAATTTTAATATAAATGAAATATCCTTATATAGAAATTGCTGGACACAAAATCGGACAAGGTTTTCCACCCTTTGTTATCGCGGAGATTGGTCAGGCGCATGAAGGCAGTCTGGGGATTTTACATTCATATATAGATGCTATTGCACAAACAGGAGTTGATGCAGTAAAATTTCAAATGCATATTGCTGAAGCTGAAAGTAGTGAACATGAGCCTTTTAGAGTGAAATTTTCATTAGAAGATAAATTAAGGTTTGATTACTGGAAACGAATGGGATTTTCCTTGGAACAATGGAAAGACATTAAACTGCATTGCGATAATTTAGGATTAGAATTTATGTGTTCACCTTTTAGCAATTTAGCTGTTGATTGGCTGGAGGAAATTGGTGTAAATTCATATAAAATAGGTTCTGGTGAAGTGAACAATTTTTTAATTTTAGAGAAAATAGCGCGGACAGGTAAACCTGTAATTTTGTCTTCAGGGATGAGTTCTTATAAAGAATTGGAAAAAACGGTTTTATTTTTAAAGGAAAGAAATGTTGATTTTTCTATTTTACAATGTACAACTGCATATCCAACTCAGCCGAATCAATACGGTCTGAACATAATTCAGGAATTGAAGAATCGTTACAATGTCCCAATTGGTTTCTCAGACCATTCGGCGAAAACAGAAACCTGTATTGCAGCAACAGCTTTAGGAGCTTCTATTTTAGAATTTCATGTTGTTTTTGATAGGCAGATTTTTGGGCCTGATTCAAAATCTTCTTTGACTATAGCAGAAACAAAGGATTTAGTAACAGCTGTTAGAAATATAAATCAAGCTTTAATAAATCCAATAAATAAAAATGAAAATACGGCCTTTTCTGAATTAAAGCAAATTTTCGAAAAGTCACTTGCTGTAAATAAGGATTTAGCCAAAAATCACGTTCTGACTTTTGATGATTTAGAATCTAAAAAGCCAAAAGGCTTTGGAATAGATGCTTCTCAGTTTCAGAATATAATTGGAAAAACTTTAAATAAGGACGTAAAGAAATGGGATTTTTTAAATGAAACCGATTTGTTATAAAATTAGGTTGTTTTATTGTTCTCTTTTTATCTACATTTAGCCCAAGTATTACATAATTAAAATGCAAAAACGAAAAATAGCTGTAGTCATTACAGCGCGTCCTTCTTATAGTCGTGTAAAAACAGTACTAACAGCAATTCAGAAACATCCAAATCTGGAATTGCAGTTAATTATTGCTGCTTCAGCACTATTAGATCGATACGGTTCTGCTGTAAATTACATCGAAAAAGATGGTTTTGCTATTGCCGCAAAAGTATTTAATGTACTGGAAGGTGAAAATCTAACTGCAGCAGCAAAAACTACCGGAATTGGTATTTTGGAATTGTCTACCGTTTTTGATAATTTAAAACCAGACATTGTTGTAACCGTGGCAGATCGATTCGAAACAATGGCTACTGCAATTGCTGCTTCTTATATGAACATACCTTTGGCTCATATTCAAGGAGGTGAGGTGACTGGTAATATTGATGAGAAAGTACGTCATGCAATTACGAAATTAGCAGATTACCATTTCGTAGCTTCTGAAAGTGCCAAAGAGAGAGTTATAAAGTTGGGCGAAGAATCTAAAATGGTTTTTAATACCGGATGTCCGTCAATTGATTTAGCCTCAGAAATAATTAATAACAAAACGCTTTCTTTTGATCCCTATGAAAAATATGGTGGTGTAGGAGCAAAACCCGATTTAAATAATGGCTATGTGGTTGTTATGCAACATCCGGTTACTACTGAATATAAGGATTCAAGAAAACATATAGAAGTTACGCTTGAAGCGATTTATAAATTAAATAAGCCTACACTTTGGTTTTGGCCAAATGTCGATGCTGGAGCAGATGGAACTTCTACGGGAATTCGTGCTTTTAGAGAACAACATCAATTACCGAATGTCCATTTTTTTAAAAATATGGAAGGGAAGGATTTTTTACAATTATTGAAACATAGTGATTGCCTAATCGGAAATTCAAGTGTTGGAATACGAGAATGTGCTTTTCTTGGTGTTCCGGTTGTTAATATTGGTTCGCGTCAAAATAGAAGAGAACGTGGAGGAAATAGTGTAGACGTGGATTATTCTGAAAAAGAAATTGGAAACGCAATTAAAACAATGATCCAAAAAGGGCAAAGTATTTCATCTCCTATATATGGAGATGGAAAAGCAGGTGTAAAAATAGCTAAATTATTAGCAGAAGTGCCTTTACAATTTCATAAAACAATAAATTATTAGATGAAAGTATTGGCTATAATTCCAGCTCGTGGTGGTTCTAAAGGTGTACCAGGAAAGAATATCAAGGATTTGGGAGGTAAACCTTTACTGGTGCATGCAATTGAGTGTGCTTTGCAATCTGCGCTTGTAACTAAAACTGTTGTGTCTACTGATGATAGCAATATTGCAAACGTTGCAATTGGACACAATGTTGAAGTTTTAAAAAGACCTGCTCATTTAGCTGATGATAAAAGTAATGTTGTAGACACGGTTTTGCATATAATAAAGGAAAGTACTGAAAATTTTGATGTTATAGTACTTCTTCAACCAACTTCTCCACTGCGTACTTATAAAGACCTTGATAACATTATCAAATTATTAGCTGATAAAAATGATAAAGATGGTGTTATAAGTGTCGTGCCAATGAATGATATTCATCCGGCAAGAATGTATAAGTTGATTAATGATGTTGAATTAATCCCATTATTTCAAACAGGGGAAGCTTTGAGAAGACAGGATATTGAGCCGGTGTATTATAGAAATGGCTGTTTTTATGCGGTTCGAGTTAATGCATTTTTAGACCAAAAAACATTTATGGTTCAAAAAAAAATGGCTTATATAATGAATCCTGATTGGTTAGTCAATATTGATACTTTTAGAGATTTTAAATTAGCAACACTTTTATATGACGATTGGAAAAAAGAAACTACTAATTACTGAATCAGATAATTTTAGTGTTAAGGCATTAACTATTTTGAATGAATTCTTTCAGGTAAAAATAGGAAGAATTGAAAATCGGGAAGAGCTAAAACTAGAAATTGCTGATGCTGATATAATTTTTGTAAGGCTGGGATTTGTAATTGATAAAGAAATTATTAGTAAAGCAACAAATTTAAAGTTCATACTAACGGCTACAACTGGTCTGGATCATATTGATACAAATTATTTTGAAAGTGTTGGAGGAGAGGTTATATCTCTTAAAGGGGAAGTTGGTTTTTTAAAAAGTATACCATCTACCGCAGAGCATACATGGGGATTATTAATTGCTTTGCTAAAGAGAATTCCAAGTGCCTACGATCATGTTAAAAATGGAGGATGGGATAGAAATTTATACATTAATACAAATTTAAAAGGAAAAAAAATAGGGATTCTAGGATTTGGTCGCGTGGGAACTCAAGTCGCTAATTTTGCTAAAGCCTTTGATATGGAAGTTGGCTTTTTTGATGTGAAAGATATTGATTCTCAATTTGTTAAATTCTATGCTCCAGAAGAAATGTTCGACTGGGCAGATATAATCAGTTTGCATATTCCATTTTCATTAGAAAATAAAAAAATTGTCAATAAAAATTTATTGTCCTATATCAATAAAGAAGCAGTATTAATTAATACATCACGAGGAGGGATCTGGGATGAAGATGAGGTCGCAAGATTGATTAAATGTGGGCAAATTAAAGGTGTTGCAACAGATGTTTTAGAGAACGAGCTTTATGCCGAAAGTATTTTATCAAATCCATTAGTTGAATTGTCAAAACAAAACTTTAATATAATTATTACACCTCATATTGCCGGTGCAACAAAAGAGTCCATGGAAATGACCGAAGAATTTATTGTTGAAAAATTTTTACAGAAATGGATAGTTTTATGATGATTTATGAATTTTTCCAAATAATTTGAAAGTAGATAATAGCTATTTAGTAGAAGATTTTTAAACTACAATGGTTTCTGAAATGAGTCATTATAAATAATTTTAGAAAAGAATTTAAGTTTTCATTTCTAAAAAAAAATATTCTTTTCTTTGTGCCTTCATAATAAAATGCAAACCATTAAAATACCATATGTTTTTTAACTCTATAGCTTTTGCTATTTTTTTACCGATAGTCTTTTTTCTGTATTGGTTTGTTTTTAATAAAACTAAAAGCGCACAAAATGCACTACTAATTGTTGCCAGTTATTATTTCTATTCTTGTTGGGACTGGAGGTTTTTATTCTTGCTCGTTTTCTCTACCTTCTTAGATTATTATACCGGAATTCAAATTGAAAAAGGGAAATCTGAAAAAAGTAGAAAATTTTGGTTTTGGCTTAGTATTACCGTCAATTTAGGTTTTTTAGGAGTATTCAAATACTATAATTTCTTTGCTGCTTCTTTTGCAGAATTACTAAATTCAGTCGGAATCAATGCTAGTCCGATTTTATTAAATGTAATTCTGCCGGTCGGAATTTCATTCTATACTTTTCACGGATTATCCTACGTAATTGATATTTATTTTAAGAGAATAAAAGCTGAATATAACTTTATAGATTATTCACTTTTCGTGAGTTATTTTCCCCTTTTGGTTGCCGGACCAATAGAAAGAGCAACACATTTATTGCCAGAATTAAAGGTTAAAAGAGAATTTGATTTTCAAACAGCAAAAGAAGGTGTTTATCAAATAATTTGGGGATTGGTGAAGAAAGTAGTAATTGCAGACACCTGTGCAACTTATGCCAATGCTATTTTCGATCATTATGAGACAATGAACTCTTTCTCATTAATTCTGGGAGCTATTTATTTTGCGTTTCAAATTTATGGCGATTTTTCGGGATACTCAGATATTGCTTTAGGAGTTTCAAAATTGTTTGGTTTGGAGTTATTACGAAATTTCAATTACCCTTATTTTTCAAGAGACATAGCTGAATTCTGGCGTCGTTGGCACATTTCACTTTCTTCCTGGTTTCGGGATTATTTGTATATTCCGTTAGGTGGAAGCAAAGGTGGACTTTGGATGAAAATCAGAAATACATTTATAATTTTCGTAGTCAGCGGATTTTGGCATGGAGCCAATTGGACTTATCTCGCTTGGGGATTTTTGAATGCGATTTATTTTCTTCCATTACTTTTATCCAATAGCAACCGAAATAATATGGATGCAATTCAGCTAAAGTTTAATCTCGATTCTGTGAAAGTGCTATGGAGTATAATTTTTACTTTTTCGATTACTTGTGTTGCCTGGGTTTTCTTTAGAGCAAAAACAATTACGGATGCAGTTTCATATTTAAAACGAATAGTTACTAATAGAGATTTTGGTTTCCAATATTTAGATAATGAACGCTATAGTTATGAATTGTTAGTCATGATAGGCCTATTTGTTTTGGTTGAATGGAATAACCGTAACAAAATAGAACCGCTTTCCGGCAAAATGAGTAGCATAAGAGTTGCTTTGGCAATTTTAACGATAATTGCTTTTGGAACTTATTCCGACTATAAAGAATTTATATATTTTCAGTTTTAATGAAGAAGTTTTTAATTTTTATAGCCAAAATTCTGGTTGTAGTAATCCTGATTGTAATTGCATTGGATGGTTTTTATACTTATGTTTTTTTGCATTCTAAAAACAGAGGAAAAATAGAAAAGGTTTTTAATTCTAAAGAAGAAAAATATGATGTTATTATTTTAGGCTCATCGAGAGCAAACAACCATTTCGTAGCACAAATGTTTGAGGACAAAGGACTGAAGACATTTAATTACGGAATGAGTGGGGGACATCTGTTTGAAGCTTCATTAATGTTGAAATTAATGATCGAAAGAAAATATGAAATAAAAAATGTCATTTTGGAAGCTGATTTGAATCTTTCAAATGATCAGGAATCGGAAGGAGTATCAGCAAAATTTCTACCTTATATTCATAATTCAACTGTAATAAAACAACATTTTGCTTCTCAAAAAGATTTTAAGGAACTTTATTATCTTCCATTTTACAGATTTATAAAATATGATGGAAAAATTGGTTTCAGAGAGGTTTTTCATGTTTTAGAAGGTGAGAAAACAAATCCATTAGATAATTTAGGATATTATCCGTTGGTTAAGCATAAAAGCGGAAATATGAAAAATAACATTGTCAATTTAAATCCGTTACCACATAATAAATATTACGAGGAAATTAAAAATATTTGTCGTACAAACCATATTAATTTGATTGTAGTAATGACACCTATGTGCGAAAACGTCAAGGGAATGAATTACTTTGATAAAGTAAAAAACGCTTATCCGGAAATACATAATTACGAAAATGTAGTTATTGAAGATAAATATTTTTCGTCATGCGGACATATGAATGATGAAGGTGCGCGTATGTTTACTTCTCGAATTTTAAAAGATTTTTTTGATATAAACAAATAATGGAGAAAAGTAAAATCTTGTTATTATTCCCTGATGGTGTTGGAATTCGAAATTATCTTTACTCTAGTGTATTTAATCATCTAGAAGAAGATTTAATTCTGTTTCATAATTTTGATACGGAGACGATAAAGGCAATACAGCAAAATACTGATATTCATGAAGAATTGACGATTCCTGATTATCGGGAGTCAGTAAAAGAAAAATTTTTAAGAGAATTAATTTGTCTCTCAAGATTACATTACAATAATTCAAAAGTACATAATCCAACTTTGTTGAAGAATTGGAACTGGAATCAGAAAACATTTTCTAAAAAAATATTTTATAAAACAATTGAGTTTTTGGCTCCTTTTTTTAAACATTATAAGAGTATTTTAAATCTGGAAAAAAGATATCAGAAAGCTCTTCGTAAAAATTCTTTTTGTAAAGAGATTAAAGATATTCTAAAGCAAGTGAAGCCCACTGTTGTTTTCTGCTCGCATCAAAGAGCATTAAAAGCGGCTCCAATATTTGCGGCAGCTAAAGATTTAGGTATCAGAACAACAACTGTCATTTATTCCTGGGATAATTTACCCAAAGCCCGTATGGCATTAAAAGCTGACAATTATTTGGTTTGGTCTGATTATATGCAGCAAGAGCTAAATCTCTATTATCCTGAAATTGATTCAAGTCAGATTAATGTCACGGGAACTCCTCAGTTTGAATTTTATGAAGATTCTAAAAAGATAATTAATAAAGAAATTTTTTATCAGACTTATAATTTAGATCCAAATAAAAAAATTATCTGTTATTCTGGCGATGATACTAAAACCTCTCCAGATGATCCAAAATATCTGAGAGACATTGCAGAAGAAATCATAAAAGCAAATTTACATGATGAGTATCAGATATTGCTCAGACGATGCCCGATTGATTTTTCAGGAAGGTTTGATGAAGTTGTAAGTCAGTATAAAGATTTAATAAAAGAAGCGCCGCCTTTATGGTATTTTAGTAAATCTAAAGAATGGAATTCTGTTTATCCCACTCTTGATGATGTTAAGTTATTGGTGAGTACAGCTTTTTATTCTGAGATCGTAATAAATGTTGGTTCTACAATGGCTTTTGATTTTGCTATGTTTAATAAACCTTGTGTTTTTATTAATTATGATCAGAAACAGAAAACAGTTAATAATTGGTCTGTGAAAACGATTTACAATTATCAGCATTTTAAAAGTATGTCAGATTCAAATGCAGTCATTTGGTTGAATAGCAAAGAAGAGATAGTTGATAAAATTACTTCTGAGAAAAGTTGTAGTGCCGAAATGATTAAATGGAAAGAGGTTGTGTTGGAAAATTATAAAAACTCTTCTGGCAAAATAAATAATGCAATCAAAATCAATTTATAATGCACATTTGTTTCGTAACCAATGAGTTTCCTAAAAAAGGATTTCCACACGGTGGAATTGGCAGTTTTGTTAAGACACTGGCTGTGACATTGGTAAAAAATGGAGTTAGAGTTTCGGTCGTTGGAATTAATTATACACCAGAAAACGAAACTCAAAATATTGAAGGAATAAACGTTTACCGATTAAAGAGAAGTAAGTTAAAGGGATTATCATGGTTTTTTAATTCCAGAGCAATCAATTCAAAAATTAAAGAAATTCATCAACAAAATCCAATTCAGATTATTGAATCTTCTGAACTTGGTTTGGCTTTTCTGTCCAAAATAAAAGAGATTAAATATATTATAAGGCTTCATGGTGGACATCATTTTTTTGCTGAAAGCGAAAAAAGAAAAATTAATAGATGGAAAGGATTTCAGGAAAAAAGATCTTTTAAAAAGAGTGATGCTTTTATTGCCATTTCGTACTATGTGAAAAATCATACAGAGAAGTATTTAAGTTATAATAGTAAACCAGTTGCTTATATAAGCAATCCAGTCGATACACTTTTTTTTAAGCCAAGAGAGAATAAATCAGAATATAAAAACAGAATTGTATTTGCCGGCACAGTTTGCGAAAAAAAAGGTGTACGTCAGTTAATACAATCTTTTCCATTTGTAAAAAAAGAATTTCCAGATGCGACTCTTGAAATTTATGGAAGAGACTGGTTCTTTCCAGACGGAAGTTCTTATATTAAAATGTTGAAAGAGAATGAAATACCGCAATTAGGAGAATTTGCAAAAGATGTTCACTTTAATGGATTAGTTTCTTATAATGATATTCCGCAGATATATGCTGATGCTTCAGTTTGTGTTTTTCCTTCTCACATGGAAACCCAAGGTCTGGTAGCTCCAGAAGCGATGGCGATGCAGAAAACGGTAGTTTTTACTAAATACGGTCCTGGACCGGAAGCTATTGAAGATTTTATTACCGGACTTTTATGTGACCCTCATAATCCAAAAGATATAGCAGAAAAAATTATTTGGGTATTATCTGATCCGGTAAAAGCAAAAATGATGGCTGACAATGCTCTTGATTTTGCATGCGAAAAATACGGACTTGACAACATTGTCCTTCAAAATATTAATGTCTACAAAAATATAGTGGTCACATAATTATAAGTATTAATTTTTTTTGGGAAGAATAAATTGATGCTAAATAGAAATAATCTTAAGATGAAAATTGGAATATTAGTTTATAAGATGTCGGGTGTAGGAGGAGTTGAGAGAATAACAGCTGAGAAAATAAATGCATGGATAGAGATATTTGGTTATGATGTAGTTTTAATAACCAAAAATGAAAAGGAGGCTCCTTTTTTTTATGAGGTAAATAAAAAATGTAAACGCTATAATCTTAATATTCATGCTAAATTAAGAAGTGGTATAAAAGATTATATAAAAAACATTCCTCAGGCATTTAAGCTTTTTCTTGGGCTAAAAAATGTAATGAAATCTGAAAAGATCGACATTCTATTTACAACAATGAGAGGAATTGATTCTTTAGTTGTTCCTTTTGCTAAGGTAAGAGTCCCTAAAATTTCTGAGATTCACGGATCTGGTTTTGCTCATAATGAAAAAGCTTGGTTTTGGAAAAGCCTAATTATTAACAGATACAAAAAACTTGTTGTACTCAATAAATGTGAAGTTGATTATTATCCGTTAGATAATATTGCAGTAATTCCAAATTTTATTGATAATTCTGATTATAATTTTTCCAAACATGATAAAAAAAATGTTATAATTTCTGCTGGTAGAATTTCAAGAGAAAAACAATTTGATCATTTGATAGATATTTGGTCTTTAATAGCTTCAAAATATGATCAATGGGAAGTTCATCTTTATGGAGATGGACCAATAGATGTTTTTAAGAACAAGATTGATGAACTAGGTATACAGAAAAGTTTCAAAATATTCCCCTCGACAACAGAAATAAAAAATAAGATGCAAAAGGCAAGTATCTTTGTCTTGGTTTCTGCGACTGAAGCTTTTCCGATGGTTTTGTTGGAAGCTATGAATGCGAAGTTGCCTATTGTTTCTTATGACTCGCCAAACGGGCCTAAAAGTATCGTTACTGATGGAAAAGATGGTTTTATAGTGCCATTGAATAATCAAACAGCTTTTGCTGAAAAATTAGAATTGCTTATTAATGATGTGTCACTTAGAGAGAATTTTATTGAAAACCAGGAAATTAAACTGGATGCTTTCTCCAAAAAAAGAGTTATGAATCAGTGGAACGATTTAGTTTTGGAAGTTTTGAATAAAAAGTAATGACATTAAAGAACTAATTTGAAATAATCTCAGAATGAAAATAGGAATTCTAGTTAACGGAATGTCAGGTATTGGTGGAATCCAAAGAATCACCACTGAAAAAATTAATGGTTGGATCGAGGATTATGGATATGAAGTAATACTTATTACTAAAAACCAAGGAAATGCTTCTGTTTTTTACAAGCTTCATGAAAAATGTAAATTCTATAATTTGGATGTAAAGTCAAAATTATATGGAGGTGTAATTTCATATATAAGAAATAGTCGAAAAGGGTTTAAGTTTTACACAGGTTTAAAAAAAATAATAGAAACAGAATCAATTGATATTTTGTTGACAACGGTAATAGGTTTTGATTCCTTAATCGTACCTTTTGTAAAGTTTAAAATTCCTAAAATATTAGAGATTCATAGTTCCGGAGCTTCTTATAATATGAAAACATGGTTTTATAAGAAATATATAATAAGGCAATACAATAAGATTGTATTACTGAGTCTTGATGAAATAGCATATTTTGGTTTAAAAAATGTAGTTGTTATTCCAAATTTTATATATGACTTAAATGAAAATACTCACGTAAATGCAAAAAAAAATATTGTAATAACTGCGGGAAGAATTGCACCTATAAAACAATTTGATCAATTAATAGATATTTGGGCCATAATAGCTGCTAAAAACTTAAATTGGGAATTACATATATATGGAGGTGGAGATGTTAAATTATTGCAGGAAAAAATCCGAAAGGAAAAATTAGAGCAAAATGTTAGACTTTATCCTGCGACAAAAGAGATAAAGAATAAAATGCAAGAAGCTAAAATTTTTGTTTTGGTCTCTCAGTATGAGGCATTTCCTATGGTTTTATTAGAGGCTATACAAGCTCAACTTCCTATTGTTTCTTATGACTCACCTCATGGGCCAAAAAATATTATTTCTCATGATATAGATGGTTTTATTGTGCCTCTGAATGATAAGATGGCTTTTGCAGAAAAGTTAGATTTGCTTATCAATGATGAAGTAATTAGAGAGAGTTTTATTGAAAATCAGAAAATTAAACTGGATACTTTTTCGAAGAATAGAGTGATGAATCAGTGGAATGATTTATTTTTAGAGGTATTACGTAAATAACTATTTGAATGAAACTTGAATTGCCAAATTGGACTTCTCATCATAATATGCTGATTTATTCGGTACTATTTTATTGTGAAGAGAATGATCTCGATTTCAAAATTGTTTTTAATAATAAAATAGTTGCTGGTGGAGCAATTCTTTATGCAGATGGTAAAGTAATTTTTTTTGATTATTCAGACAATAATCTTTTTATTAGTGATCCGGAAAAGTATGATTTTTATTTAAAACGATCCTTGTTGCTTAAGGATTATAGTAAAAATGTCCATCCGCTCAATTTCCAGGTAAATCTTTCGTATAAAGCATTAAAACTTTTATTAAAATTTGATTTCAGAAATCTTATAGATAGTAGAAATAGAACAGAAGTGGTGCGCGCATCAGATTACTTTAATTTAGGAACTAATTTATCGCATCAGGCAATGGATGTGAGGTGTTTTCCTAAAAAGGTAAGTGATAATAATGGAAAAATAATTTTTCATACCCGATTATGGGACCCAAAGAATCATCCTGATGACGAAGAAAAACAAAGAAGGATGATTCAGAATGAATTTCGGATAGAGGCATGTCGAATTATAAAAAAGAATTTTAAAAATTCTTCCGTAGGGATATTTCCTGATTCTCTATCAAAAATTATAGCTCCCGATCTTCTATTAGATTTAAAACAAACAGCAAAAAAAGATTATTTTAAATCATTGCTAAATGCCGATATCGGTATAGCTGATGATGGATTGAAAAACACTCCCGGATGGAAAATCGGAGAATATTTATTGTTTGGAAAAGCAGTAATTACGACTCCCGTAAATGTTGTAATTGAGGATTTTAAAGAACACATCAATTACGAAAAAGTAAGTACACGTAACTCATTTAATGAATTGCCGGAAAAAATTGAAAGTCTGCTTACGGGAAAAAAATACCTTGAAATGGGGCAGAATAATTTTATATGGAGCGGCCTAAATTTGCATCCCAAAAATTACATCAATAGAATATTATCGATCACCGAAAATATAATTTAGTTTTAAATCCAATGAAGTTTGCCATTATCACGCATGTTTGTCACATCAAAAGTAATAATCAATATTATGGTTATGCACCTTATATTCGTGAAATGAATATCTGGCTAAAAGATGTTGATAAAGTGATAGTTGTAGCTCCTTTAATGCAAGGAAATCCCACAGAAATCGATATACCGTATAAAAATGATAAAATCGATTTTTATAAAGTACAGGATTTTGATTTTGTAAATGTAGAAAATAGTTTTAGATCAGTTCTTAAACTCCCTAAAATTTTTTGGAACATCTTTTGGGCGATGAAAAAAGCAGATCATATTCATCTGAGATGTCCTGGAAATATGGGTTTGCTTGGATGTATTGCACAAATATTTTTTCCTTCAAAGAAAAAAACAGCGAAGTATGCGGGAAATTGGGATCAGAAAAGCAAACAACCTGCAACATACTGTTTGCAAAAATGGATTTTAAGTAATACTTTCCTTACCAGAAACATGCAAGTTTTAGTGTATGGTGAATGGGAAAATCAGTCGAAAAATATTAAATCTTTTTTTACAGCTACTTATTCTGATTCCGAAAAAGAAATTGTAATTAAAAATAATATAGAATCAGATAGCGTTTTTATTTTTGTCGGAAGCCTCGTGTCTGGGAAAAATCCAATCTACGCTGTAAAACTAGTTGAGCAGTTGGTTAAGAATAACAAAAAAGTGCTTCTTAATATTTTTGGAGAAGGTATTGAGCGTGTGAATTTAGAAAATTATATAAAAAGTAATCAACTGGAGAATTTTGTTTTTTTGCACGGAAATCAAAGTAAAGAAACATTAAAACAATTTTATAAAAAAAGCCATTTTGTTATTTTACCTTCTAAAAGTGAAGGCTGGCCAAAAGCAATTGCCGAAGGAATGTTTTGGCGTTGTGTTCCATTGGCAACAAATGTTTCTTGTGTACCTTTTATGATTGATTATGGAAAAAGAGGAATTTTATTGGAGATGAATGTGAAAAAAGATTTAGCTCAAGTAAAAGAGATTATTTTAGATCAGAATAAGTTTGAAGAAATGAGCAAATTAGCGTCCGTCTGGTCACAAAATTATACCATTGATGAATTTGAAATTGAAATTGAAAAATTGCTGCTAAAATGAGAATTCTTCAGTTAATAGATTCTTTGGAAGCGGGTGGTGCTGAAAGAATGGCAATCAGTTATGCAAATGCTTTAGTTGAGAAAATAGAATTCTCAGGTTTAGTAGCAACTAGAAAAGAAGGTCAATTGATTGATCAGGTGAATGAGAACGTTTTTTATTTATTTTTAAATAAAAAAAGAGCAATTGACTTTACAGCTATTTATAGACTAAGGAGGTATTTAAAAGAAAATAAGGTTGCCATCATACATGCTCATGGTTCTTCTTTTTTTACTGCGATTTTGGTAAAATTGACCTTACCGAAAATTAAGGTTATATGGCACGATCATTACGGATTGCGTTCAAATCAGTCAAGAAGCCAGAATAAGATATTAAATTTTTGTTCGCTATTTTTTACTTCCATTTTTACTGTCAATTTACAATTGCAAAAATGGAGTGAAAAGAATTTATTTTGTAAAAAAGTAATTTTTGTTCCTAATTTTACCTTGCAAAACGGCTCACCTCAGAAAATTACAATTTTAAAGGGAGAGAAAGGAAAGCGTATAGTTTTTCTGGCTAATCTAAAAAAACCTAAAAATCATATTATAATTCTTAAAGCTTTTTACGATTTAAAATTAAAAGATTTAGGTTGGTCGCTCCATTTGATTGGTAAAGATTATAATGATAATTATTCTCAATGTTTAAAAGATTTTATAGAATCTAATTCATTAGAAAATCATATACATTTGTGCGGAAATAGAAATGATATAGAATATATCTTATTTCAGTGTTCGATCGGAGTTTTGGCTTCAACAGCTGAGGGATTTCCTGTGACTTTATTAGAGTATGCTTTGGCAAATTTAGCTGTTGTTTCCACAAATGTAGGTTATTGCTCGGAAATTATTGAAGAAGAAGTTAATGGACTATTATTTGATCCATCAGATGAATCGGAACTTAAAAGGAAATTAACTAGAATTGTTAATGATCAATTGCTAAGAGATACGTTATCAAGTAATTTTAAAGAAACCGTGATTAAGAAGTATTCAAAGGAAACCGTGATCAAACAATTAATGATTGAATATAGAAATTGCAAGAATGAAAAGTAAATCATTGTCATACAGTTCTCTCATTCTGATTCATATAATCATTGCTTTGATAATTTTTGTTGTGCCATTTTTGTCTAAGATTTATGCATTGTTAATACCTATTTTCGGGTTTTTAATTGTTGTTCGAAATCAAAATAAGAATAATGAGGTATTGTTTGTTGCAGCCTATCTTGTTGGTGTTGAGGTTTTTTTAAGGATGACGGGAGGTAATTTTAATAATGAATACGTAAAATTTCTAGTGATGTTTTTTATGTTACTCGGAATGTTTTTTAGTAATTTTTCAATTAGTTCGTTTGTATATATTATTCTTTTACTTTTATTGATACCTGGAATCTTGGTTACAACTGCCGTCGAAAATCTTGATTTAGATATTAAAAAAGCTTTAGTTTTTAATTTATCAGGACCATTCTGTTTAGCAATTGCTTCTATTTATACTTTTAAAAAAAGATTGCTTTTTTCGCAGTTACAAAATCTTCTGATAGCAATTGGATTGCCAATTGTTTCGACTGTTGCGTATTTATTTTTGTACAATCCAAGTGTAAAAGATGTAGTAAGAGGAACTGCGTCTAATTTTGAAACTTCTGGAGGTTTTGGCCCCAATCAGGTATCGACTATTTTAGGTTTAGGAATGTTTGTTTTTTTTACACAGCTGATTTTATTTTCAAAATCAAAATTAACAATACTTTTAAACGGAGTATTATTCATTTTTATTACTTATCGAGGTATTGTTACTTTTTCAAGAGGGGGTATCATTACAGGAGCGGTTATGATACTGGCTTTGCTGTTTTTACTATATTATTTTTCAAACAGTAAAGGTAAAGGTGCATTTGTTCTCGTTTTTGCTCTCACTGCTTTAATGGCTGTTGGGATTTGGGGATATAGTTCTATGCAGACAAGAGGTCTTATAGAAAAACGATATGCTAACCAGGACGCTAAAGGGCGAGTAAAAAAAGATAGACTTGGAGGGCGCGAGGCAATTATAGATACAGATTTAAAATTATTTTTTGAAAATCCTATAACAGGAATTGGTGCAGGAATGGGAAAGCAACTACGAGAAGAATCAACAGGTCATGCTTCTGCTGCCCATAATGAGATTTCAAGAATGCTTAGTGAGCATGGTTTGTCCGGGGTTTTTGGATTATTTATACTTCTATTAACTCCCTTTGTTCTTTATTTTAATAATAAACAACATTTGTATTTTTTATCCTTTTTCGTTTTTTGGTTTCTAACCATCAATCATGCTGCTATGCGAATTGCTGCACCGGCTTTCATTTATGCATTGTCTCTTCTTTCTATACAGGTTAAAATTCCCGAAAATGATGAAAAATCTATCGATTAATATCAATTTTTTTATGATACATTTGCTCCAAATCATAGCGTTTAAAAAAAACTGAATACATGGTTGCCAATAAGAAAATGCATTTCGAAATTTCAGAAAGAAAAATACTACTGCGTATCTGTGATGCCTTTTTTTTATTGTCAGGTTTGTATTTGTTGAGTTTGTTATTTGACTATCAATATTTTGTGTTAGATCTGTCTCATTTCTTGAGACCACTTTTGTTGGTTGTCTATGTACTTATTTTCGGAGCAATTTTCGAGATGTACAATCTCCAGGTTTCTAGTAACCAATTTCAAATTCTTAGAAGTGTTATTCTGACTGTGACAACTTCAGTTTTGGTTTATTTGTTTACACCGATTTTTTCTCCTGAGCTTCCAAAGCAACGTATTGTAATTCTGATTTTTTATTTTACTATTCTTGGTTCATTATTGCTGTGGCGTGTTTGTTATGCAGTTTTTCTGGCTTCTCATCGTTTTTCACAAAGTGTAATTTTAATTTGTGATCAGGATCAGGTAGAGGAATTGGTACTGGGACTTGAAAATGTAGATCCGCACTATAAGATAATTGGTTTTGTAAATTCGGATTCTGTTTCAGAAGCGGATTCAAAATTTCATTATGTAAAAGAGATTAAAAAAGAAGATTTAGAATCGTTTGTAAGCAAAAACTATGTTTCGGAAATAGTGATTGCATCTCAAAAAACGGACGGAATAACTGCGGAATTGTATCAACAGTTGCTCCATTTATTGGAATCCGGAAATATCATTAGAGAGTATACACAGGTATACGAAAGCAAAACATATCGAATTCCAGTGCATTATATAACACGTGATTTTTACCGCTTTTTTCCATTTAGCCGCAGTAATAATAATAAACTGTATTTGTTTGTAATACGTTTTTTTGAATTCGTTATGTCGATTATTGGACTCGTTTTTTGTGGGCTGTTTATTCCTTTTATTTTTATAGGAAATCTTATAGGTAATAAAGGAAGTTTGTTTTATACACAAGAGCGTGTAGGTAAACACGGAGAAGTTTTTGAGATATATAAGTTCAGAACAATGATCAGTAATTCTGAAGCAAATGGAGTTGCTTTTGCAACTTCAAATGATAAAAGAATAACGCCTTTTGGTAGATTTATGCGCAAATCGCGTCTTGATGAATTGCCTCAGTTTATCAATATTCTGAAAGGAGACATGGCTATAATTGGTCCTCGACCGGAACGACCTTTTTTCGTTAAAGAAATTGCCGAAATTATGCCTTTTTATGAAACCCGACACGTAATAAAACCTGGATTGACTGGTTGGGCTCAGGTTAATTATTCTTATGGTGAATCTATTGAAGAAAGTTTGATTAAACTTCAATATGATTTATATTATATCAAACACCGAAGCGTTTTTCTTGATTTAAGCATTACTTTTAAAACCTTTACAACCGTTTTGTTTTATCGCGGGCAGTAATAATTTAGATAATTATCGGAATGCGTTTTTTGTTTCTGAGAGCGACTCTTACTAAAACAAATCCGCTTGTAATAATCATTGGCAAAACAATAAATAAGTGGGCTTTGTTTAATAGAAATAAAGTGTAAACAACTAGAAAAAGAAGGTGTAAAACTGCAAATCGATATGTCCATCTTTTGTTTTTCGTAATCGAAAAAACAATCAAAATCAGTAAAAGCGGACTAAACAAAAGGACATTATAATTCATCGCTAATTCGTGATGAAAAGAATAGAATCCAACTACTACAAAGAAGAACCCCATTAAAGACAAAATAAAAAGATAGATTTTGTCGACTATTTTATTTTGTGCCAAAACTACAAAGCCAAGTATAAAAAGATAAGTGTAAACATTATTCCACCATGATGTTGGTGTTTCTTTCTCAAAACTCAAAAGAGTCTCACTTTTTGTTGCTAAAGGATGGCCCTGAAAAATAGTTTTGTCCAAACTGTTTTTCAATTCAAAAGGCAAAAATATTTTTGTTCCTAATTGATCTACTTTAGTTCCAAAAATAATGCTGGTACCTAGTTTGTCATAAAAATGTCCGTCAAAGTAAGGGAATAAAATAGAACGATAGGTAATGTCAGTATTACCTTTTTTAGTAATTATTTTTCCATTTAGGGTTTTGTTAATAATATCCACAACCATCGAGGTACAGTTTTTATCTATAAATTTATAAGTATAGAAACGATCTTCAGACAATAAAGTAGTATTCAAATTATCAAAAAGCTTCTGTTTTAAATCTTGTGGAATAATCAATTCCTGTTCAAAAACACTTCTTTGTTCATAATTGTATTCATTCATGAAATCTACAAATGGATGGACCACCACAAAATATTGCAAGTCTCCTTTCGCAAATTTGGCCACAAAGTTTGGCGTTCTAAAATCAAAAGCTCCATAGTTGTAGACCAGATCAATATTGTTTGCAGGATCAGCAACACGAATGGCAGTATGACCAAAATAAGAATAGGTTTCATTGCCTAAACCACAAGTGATAACACTAATTTTGGCGTCTTTTGATAAAGGTAAATTTTGGCTGAAACCAATAAAACTTAATAATAATAGTAAAGGGAAAAGTGTTTTTTTGAAAATGACATTTTTCATAATTTCAAATTTTTAAGAAGTTTAATGGTTTTGTAAATATTATCTAAAGATACCTAAATCTACTTTTAAAGAAAAAATATTAGAATATAAGGCTGTGCTTTGGTTTCCTAAGTCAGTTAAGGCGTAATCTACCTGAATGCCTTTATATTTAAATCCAAGTCCGATATTGGGTTGAAAATTGACCTTTTCTGTATTATCTAATTGTGTTACGTTTTGAAAATTTCCAGCACCGGCTCTTAAAAAAACAAGATCGGTGTAACCAAATTCAAAACCAACAGCAGGATCGATACTTACAACTTTTGAAGAAATAATATCGTTTGTCTGTTCAAATCGCATATTTAAATTTGTTGCAACTAAAAGACTATAATCGTTGTGAAAATCAAACTTTTTTGAAACTCCTAATTGTGCTTTTGGTAAAGTAATCTCAGTACTTTCAGGCAGTTCGTTGTTTTCTCCCGGAATAGCATTCGCAATTTTTGCGTATTCTTCCTCGTCAATATTCCAGACATTATACGTCGTGGTAATATCACGAAGCATCAACCCAAATTTCCAGTCATTACGTTCAAACTGTAAACCAGCATCAAAACCAAAACCCCAAGAATTAGCAAATTTTCCGATAATTCGCCTAATTATTTTGGCATTTACTCCGTATTGAAAACCTTCAACAGGCAATTTTCGGGCATATGAAAATGTGAATCCATAATCAGCAGTCGAGAACAAGCTGATTCGGTTATAGTCGATATTTCCCTGATTGTCTATTAACTGAGTAGTATCCATAATATCATCGACACCAAAACGAATCATTGAGATTCCCCATGCGCTTCGATCATCAATCGGACTTGCATATCCTATGTAATCGTATTGCGCGATATTGGCAAAATAATTTGCGTGCATTAGTGAAATTTGATGGTCTTCAAGATGAGTAAGGCCTGCCGGATTCCAGTAAACTGAATTAACATCGTTTGTAGAAGCAACAACTGCACTAGACATTCCTAATGCTGCTGCATCAACGCCAATATTCATAAACTCATTCGAATATTTCCGAACGGTTTGTGCATACTGTGTAGTAAAACTCCAAAATAATAAAAGCGCAAAAAGTTTTTTCAACTGATGTTTATTTGCAGACTGAGGCCTGTTTTTAATTTTTATCAAAAATATAATTTTTTAGTCATCTAATTTGTTCCTTTTGCTAAATAATGCAGAACAGAAGGATTCGTCTAAAAATCTCTTGTGAAAACCTATTTTACATGCAGTTATTATGCTAAATTTGCCCCTTAGCATTATCAAATTTTAAAAAGATGAATATTAAAAAACACATTCCTAATTTAATTACCTTAATAAATCTTTTCTGTGGCTGTGTAGCCGTCGTTTTTATATCTCAAGCCAATTATGAAATGGCTTTTTATATGGTTTGTTTAGGAATCTTTTTTGATTTTTTCGATGGTTTTTTCGCCAGATTATTTAAAGTTTCAAGTCCGCTTGGTTTGCAGCTGGATTCATTGGCCGATATGGTAACAAGTGGAGTTGCTCCTGGTTATGTAATGTACACAATGTTTGCTAATAGTGGGCATCAATTAGGTACAAGTGCTTTTATTCCCTTTTTAGGATTTATTGTAACTCTAGGTTCTTGTTATCGTTTGGCTAATTTTAATATTGACACACGTCAGACGGATTCATTTATTGGATTGCCAACGCCTGCAAATGCACTTTTTATTATTAGCTTGAAAGTGGTCTTGGATATTTATGCTGATTCGTCACTTTTACTACTTGAAATTTTGACTAACCAATGGGTTTTATTAGTGATTACTTTATGTAGTGCTTATATCCTAAATGCTGAAATTCCGCTTTTTGCGCTAAAAATTAAAAAATTTACTTTCAAGGATAATGTACTGCAAATTGTGTTTTTGCTAATATCTCTTGTTTTGCTTCTGTTACTTCAATTTGGTGCTATTCCTGTTATCATAGTTTTTTATGTATTGTTGTCAGTCATAAATAATATGTTTCTGAAAAAGTAGTTGTATTCTAATGGCAAGAAAAACAACTTATCGTAAAACATATGCAAGAAAACCGGCTGGAAGATCTTTTTTCAGCAAGGTAATCCGGTTTGTCGTATTTACTTTTTTGGCAGTAATTTTTGTTGGAACAATATATCATTATCGCGCTGGATTGGCCTATTATCTCGGATTTAAATCGGATAAAGTTTTAGAAGAAGATGAGGTAGACAAACATCTTTCGGATGTACGAAATATTAGGGTTCTCGAAAACCACAAAGGAAAAGTGGTAGGATTTGATGTGTCAGAATTTCAGGGAAAAGTTGCTTGGGATGAGGTTGAAATTTTAGATGAGAAATATCCAGTTCAATTTGTCTTTATAAGAGCAACAGCCGGAAATGATTACGTTGACAGACAATTTAAAAGAAATTGGGAAGGTGCAAAAGAAAATAAAATTATGCGTGGAGCGTACCATTATTATCGCCCCAACGAAAATTCTATAGAGCAGGCGAATCTTTTTATAAAAACGGTAAAATTGCAAAAAGGTGATTTACCTCCAGTTTTAGATATCGAAAAATTGCCAAAAAACCAGCCTTTAGACAGTTTGAAAAAAGGATTGAAACGTTGGTTAACGAAAGTTGAAAAACATTATCAAGTTCGTCCGATAATTTATTCGGGTGAAAGATATTATTCTGATTTCTTAAAAGAAGAATTTAGCGAATATTTATTCTGGATTGCCAATTACAATTTCTATCGAGAAAAAATTGAAGACGACTGGTTATTTTGGCAGTTTACAGAAAAAGCCTCTCTGCCCGGAATCAAACATCGTGTTGATGTTAATATTTACAACGGTGATTTAGAGCAATTGCAGTTTATTACCGTGGAATAGTTTGCAGTCTCAGTCTCAGTTTTCAGTTTCTGTTGAGACTGTAAACTGAGACTGCGACTGAATACTTTTTCTTAAAATTCAAGTTTCTTCTTACGAAGTTCAAAGTTTTGTCCAAGATAAACGCGGCGAACCATTTCATCTTCAACCAATTCTTCCGGAACTCCTGCTTTAAGGATTCCTCCTTCAAACATCAAATATGTTTTATCTGTAATAGCTAGCGTTTCCTGAACGTTGTGATCGGTAATTAGAATTCCGATATTTTTGTTTTTTAATTGCGCAACAATTCGCTGAATATCTTCAACTGCAACCGGGTCAACTCCGGCGAAAGGTTCATCCAATAAAATGAATTTTGGATCAGTAGCCAATGCACGCGCAATTTCAGTACGACGACGCTCACCTCCCGAAAGTAAATCTCCTCGGTTGGTGCGAATATGCTCTAAACTGAATTCTTCAATCAAACTTTCCATTTTTGCAATTTGAGCTTCTTTAGAAAGTTTAGTTAATTGCAAAACACTCAAGATATTATCTTCAATGCTTAATTTTCTAAAAACGGAAGCTTCTTGTGCCAAATAACCAATTCCTTGTTGAGCACGTTTGTACATCGGATAATCGGTAATATTCAAATCGTCAAGATAAATATTCCCTTGATTTGGTTTTACCAATCCTACAATCATATAAAAAGAAGTAGTTTTTCCAGCTCCATTCGGACCTAAAAGTCCCACGATTTCCCCTTGATTTACTTCAACAGAAATTCCTTTTACAACACTTCGGCCTTTGTATGTTTTGATTAAATTATCGGCTCTTAATTTCATTTTATTAGTTTAATCGTTTAATCGATAAATCGTTTAGTCGTTGCAAATTAACGAATAAACGATTCAACAGTTAAACGTATTAACAATTATTTATTTCCTTGTTCTTCAAGTGCTTCCCAGAATTCGTAAGCTCTTCTTAAATGCGGAATTACAATTGTTCCTCCAACAAGAGTTGCAATTCCCATTGCTTCCATCATTTCTTCTTTAGAAACGCCTTCTTTATAACTTGTTTCCAAATGGTATTTTACACAATCGTCGCAACGCAAAACAGCTGATGCAACTAATCCTAAAAGTTCTTTTGTTTTTACATCAAGAGCTCCAGGAGCGTATGCGTTAGTATCTAGGTTAAAAATTCGCTTTACAATTTTATTATTGTCAGCTAATAATTTTTCGTTCATTTTAGAACGATAGTCGTTAAATTCTTGTATTAATTCAGACATTTTCTTTCAATTTATTTCGATAAACAATCCTTGAAATCAGGATACTCACTTCGTAGATCAACAGCATTGGTATAGCTACAATTGTCTGGCTTACTACATCTGGAGGAGTTACAATTGCTGCGATAATTAAAATAATTACAACGGCATATTTCCAATATTTTCTTAAAAAATCAGGTGTTACTAATCCTAATTTGGTTAAGAAATAAATGATAATAGGAAGCTCAAAAAACAATCCGCTGGCAAGGATACTTGTTTTTACCATTCCCATATACGAATCTAAAGTGAACTGATTGATAACCATTTCACTTATAGAGAAAGTTGCAACGAAATTCACAGACATCGGAATTACTACATAGTAACCAAATATTACTCCCAAAAAGAAAAGAAGAGAAGAGGTGAAGATGAAAATCTTAGCATGTTTTCTTTCTTTCTCATAAAGAGCTGGGCTGATGAATTTCCAAAGTTCCCATAAAATATAAGGGAAACTTAAAATAAATCCGGCTAAAAGACACATCCAGACAAATATATTTACCTGGCCTTCCATTTCGGTATTTTGAATAATAAAATTCAGTTTAGTAATGCAAATACTATCTGCAAAACCCAATTGATGTGATAAATCACAAAACCAAACGTAAGTAAAAAAACTAGGTCTTGTTGGGCCTAAAATAATTTGATCAAATAAATAATCACTAATAAAATAAGTAACAAATGCCATAATACATATTGCAGTTGTACTTCTAACCAATAACCATCTAAGTTCTTCAAGATGGTCTAAAAATGACATCTCGCCAAGGTTTTTCTTTGCCATTATACGATTCCTTCTTTTAAAATGTCATGTAAATGTAATACTCCTTTATATTCGCCATTATCGGCAACGATTAACTGTGTAATCGAAAAATCTTCTAAAATATTCAAGGCATCAACTGCCATTGTTTCAGAAGAAACTAATTTTGGATTTTTTGACATAATATCTCTCGCAGTCAAATCTGCAATAGTATCTACGTCATTTAGCATTCTTCGGATGTCTCCATCCGTAATAATTCCGATAATTTTATTGTCTTCAATAACGGCAGTTACACCTAATCTTTTTTCAGAGATTTCAAAAATAGCTTTTTTGATTGATGTTTCCGGAGTAACCATCGGTTTTAAAGAATGTTCAATCATATCTTTAACTTTAAGAAGCAGTTTCTTTCCTAAAGCGCCGCCTGGGTGATAAATTGCAAAATCTTCTGGTTTAAAGTCACGCATTTCCATTAAACACACGGCCAATGCATCGCCCATAACAAGTTGTGCTGTTGTACTGTTTGTTGGCGCAAGATTTATTGGGCAAGCTTCGATTTCGACCGTTGTATTTAAAACATAATCAGAGCCTTTTGCTAAAAAGGAAGTTATGTTGCCAGTCATTGCGATTAAAGTATTTCCGAAGCGTTTTAATAAGGGAACTAACACTTTAATTTCCGGACTGTTTCCGCTTTTTGAGATGCAGATAATGATGTCTTCATTTTGAATCATTCCCAAGTCGCCATGAATGGCTTCTGAAGCATGCAAAAACATAGACGGAGTACCAGTTGAGTTAAAAGTAGCGACCATTTTTTGAGCGATGATGGCACTTTTTCCTATTCCTGTAACGATCAAACGGCCTTTAGTTTCGTAAATTCGCTGAACGGCTTCGTAGAAATTTTCGTCAAGAAAATCAATTAATTTTGTAATTGCCTCACTTTCAGATAGTATTGTTTTTTTGGCAATCGCCAATATATTTTCTTTTGAGATCAAAACAGAATATTTAAAATTTGTATGTATAAAAGAAAGTTGTATCTTTATGTGTTGCAAATTTATACAAAAATATCCATTTAAATAAAGAATGAATTCAAACGAAATTGAAATACACAAGGAATTAAAGAAGTATTTCGGCTTTAGCCAATTTAAGGGCTTGCAGGAGCAAGTCATTACGAGTATTTTAGATAAGAAGAATACTTTTGTAATTATGCCTACGGGCGGTGGAAAGTCTCTTTGTTATCAATTACCCGCTTTAATTCAGGACGGAACAGCAATTGTTGTTTCACCCTTAATTGCTTTGATGAAAAATCAGGTTGATGCGATTCGAAGTCTTTCTTCAGAAAACGGAATTGCGCATGTGCTCAATTCTTCTCTTACAAAAACAGAAATTGCCCAGGTTAAAAAAGATATCAGCTCTGGTTTGACCAAGCTTTTATATGTTGCTCCTGAATCGTTAACTAAAGAAGAATATGTTGCATTTTTACAAAGTGTGCCAATTTCTTTTGTTGCAATTGATGAAGCGCACTGTATTTCAGAATGGGGGCATGATTTTAGGCCGGAGTACAGGAATCTTAGAAATATAATTAAACAATTGGGTAAAGTGCCAATTATTGGTCTTACCGCTACTGCAACCCCAAAAGTTCAGGAAGATATCCTAAAAAACCTTGATATGTCTGATGCTAATACTTTTAAAGCATCATTCAACAGACCGAACTTGTACTACGAAGTTCGCACAAAAACGAAAAACATTGAATCGGATATTATTCGATTTATCAAACAACATAAAGGTAAATCAGGAATTATTTACTGTTTAAGCCGTAAAAAAGTAGAATCGATTGCCGAAGTTTTACAAGTTAACGGAATCAGTGCCGTTCCTTATCACGCAGGTTTAGATGCAAAAACCAGAGCCAAACATCAGGATATGTTTTTGATGGAAGATGTTGATGTCGTTGTGGCAACAATCGCTTTTGGAATGGGAATTGACAAGCCGGACGTTCGATTTGTAATTCATCATGATATTCCAAAATCTCTTGAGAGTTATTATCAGGAAACGGGTCGCGCCGGTCGTGATGGAGGCGAAGGACATTGTCTTGCTTATTATTCTTATAAAGATGTAGAAAAGCTAGAGAAATTTATGTCTGGGAAACCAGTTGCAGAACAGGAAATTGGTTTTGCTTTATTGCAGGAAGTCGTGGCTTACGCCGAAACCTCAATGTCACGCAGAAAGTTTCTTCTTCATTATTTCGGAGAAGAATTTGATAGCGAAACTGGCGAAGGTGCCGATATGGACGATAACGTTCGTAATCCTAAACATAAAGTCGAAGCGAAAGATCAAGTGGTTAAATTGCTTGAAATTGTTCGAGATACCAAACATATATATAAGTCAAAAGAAATTGTGTTTACTTTAATTGGGCGTATAAATGCCGTAATTAAAGCGCATAAAACAGATACACAATCCTTTTTTGGATCGGGTTCAGATCATGATGAAAAATATTGGATGGCATTGTTGAGACAAGTTTTAGTTTCAGGATATTTATCAAAAGATATTGAAACTTATGGCGTTATAAAAATTACAAAAGCAGGTCTGGACTTTATCAAAAAACCGGTTTCGTTTATGATGTCTGAAGATCACGAATACAGTGAAGCCGATGATGAAGCAATTGTAAGCGCAGGAAAATCATCAGGAACTGCCGATGAAGTTTTGATGGGAATGTTGCGTGAACTGCGTAAAAAAGTTGCCAAAAAATTAGGAGTTCCTCCGTTTGTCGTTTTCCAAGATCCTTCACTTGAAGATATGGCATTAAAATACCCAATTTCATTAACTGAATTGTATAATATTCATGGAGTGGGAGAAGGAAAAGCTAAAAAATATGGTGGAGAATTCGTAACATTAATCAGTCGATATGTAGAGGATAACGATATTATTCGACCAGATGATTTGGTTGTAAAATCTACTGGAGTTAACTCGGCAAACAAATTATACATCATTCAAAATATTGATAGAAAGCTTCCTTTAAGTGATATTGCTTCTGCAAAAGGACTTTCGATGGATGCTTTGATCAAAGAAATGGAACAAATTGTTTATTCTGGAACAAAGCTGAATATTAAATATTGGGTTGATGATATGCTTGACGATGATCAACAAGAAGAAATTCACGATTACTTCATGGAATCAGAATCGGATAAAATCGAAGACGCTCTTAAAGAATTCGATGGCGATTACGATATTGATGAATTGCGTTTAATGCGTATTAAATTTATTAGTGAAGTAGCTAATTAAAAAAGTATTCGGTCACAGTTTTCAGTCTCAGTTTACAGTTTGCAGTTTTTTACTGAGACTGAAAACTGAGACTGCGACTTTTACTGATCACTATACACTTCCCCTCGATGCGGTTTTAAAGCATCTCTTACCTGAATCATGTTTTCATCGGTTACTACCATAAAAGCTATGGCATACATATCATCGATGATTTTAAATCCTGTAATATTCAAAGGTAGTTTTTCAATAGCGATATATTCTTTTAAATGAATTTCGTGATGTTCGGCCGTTTTTGCAGAAGCTGGTCCTCGGAAATCCCAAATCAATTTTATTTTTCTAGACATTTTTTTTAAAGGTGCAAAGGTTCAGAGTTGCAAAGGTACAAAGTCTTTTTTAAAGGTTCTAAGGTTCTAAGTTTCTGAGTTTTTTTTCTGTAGAGACGCAAGGCAGTGCGTCTACGCAAAGTATATCCTCAGTATGTTAGATGCACTGCAGTGCGTCTCTACAAATTTTGTGGTGAAAATCTGCTTATATCTGTGTCAATCTGCTTGCATATTTTGCGGTAAATATAAAATCTCATTTTAAAATGTTATTTTTGCAACTTCTTTTCATAGAAAGAAAAGCTAATAAATAAGATACAATGCCAAGAGAACTTTTACTTCAGGTAACTCCAGAAACTGCTGCAAACGAAGTGTTGCTTAAAGATTATTTGTCTAAACAAATTAAAGTTTCTCCAAACGAAATTCAGCATATTACAATTTTAAAACGTTCGATTGATGCGCGCCAGAAAGCGATTAAAATTAATTTGAAAGTTATCATATATTTAAAAGGAGAAGCGTTTCAGGAAACTAAAATTGAACTTCCTATATATAAAGATGTTTCAAAAGCACAAGAAGTAATTGTTGTTGGGGCTGGTCCGGCCGGACTTTTTGCTGCTTTGCAATTAATTGAATTGGGCTTAAAGCCAATTGTACTCGAACGTGGAAAAGACGTTCGTGGACGCCGACGCGATTTGAAAGCAATAAATCGTGAACATATTGTAAACGAAGATTCTAATTATTGTTTTGGGGAAGGTGGAGCCGGAACGTATTCGGATGGAAAATTATATACGCGTTCTAAAAAACGTGGCGATGTAACTAGAATTTTAGAACTTTTAGTGGCATTTGGAGCATCAGAAGATATTTTAGTTGAAGCGCATCCGCATATCGGAACAAATAAGCTTCCAAAAATTATTGAAGATATCCGAAATAAAATTATCGAATTTGGAGGTCAGGTTTTATTTGAAACCCGTGTTAGCGATATTTTGGTAAAGAATAATGAAGTTGAAGGAATTGTAACCCAAAACGGTGATAAGATTCTAGCAAACAAATTGATTTTAGCAACCGGACATTCAGCGCGTGATATTTTTGAGTTATTAGATAAAAAGAAAATTTTTATAGAAGCAAAGCCTTTTGCTTTGGGAGTTCGCGCAGAACATTCCCAAGAATTAATCGACAGCATTCAGTACAGTTGTGATTATCGTGGAGAACATTTGCCTCCGGCACCTTATTCGATTGTAAAACAAGTTAACGGCCGCGGAATGTATTCGTTTTGTATGTGTCCGGGTGGCGTAATTGCGCCTTGTGCTACAAGTCCGGGAGAAGTAGTTACAAATGGTTGGTCGCCATCTAAACGTGATCAGTCAACGGCAAATTCAGGAATTGTAGTGGAATTGAAATTGGAAGATTTCAAACCTTTTGCAAAATTTGGCGCCTTGGCCGGAATGGAATTTCAAAAAAGTATTGAGCAAAAAGCATGGTATTTAGCAGGACAAACTCAAAAAGCGCCTGCGCAGCGAATGATTGATTTTACTCAAAGCAAAGTTTCAGCAGATATTCCAAAAACATCTTATGTTCCGGGAACAACTTCGGTTGAAATGGGGCAGGTTTTTCCGGGATTTTTAACACAGATAATGCGTCAGGGATTTCAGGAATTTGGAAAATCAATGCGAGGTTATTTAACCAATGAAGCTATTTTGCATGCTCCGGAAAGTAGAACTTCGTCTCCGGTTAGAATTCCGAGAGATCCAATTTCTTATGAGCATTTGCAAATAAAGGGGTTATATCCTTGTGGAGAAGGTGCGGGCTATGCTGGTGGAATTATTTCTGCCGCAATTGATGGTGAAAAATGCGCTTTAATGATTGCTGAGGCTTTGAAATAAGATTTTAATCAAGTTTTAAATATAGTCCCTACGGGACAAATGTGTATTGTGTTCTAATTTTGCTACCGATATAAAATCTCTACGAGATATCTTGGTTGAGAAGATTAGTTTTAAATTTCTACAAGATATTTTTAAATAAGATTAGTTCTTCTAGATGAACTCCGTTAGGAGTTAAATATTGGTAGAACTTATATAATGTAAAATGGGAAAATGTCCCGTAGGGACTATATATTATACATAAAGTGTTTTTTGCGTGAGGGATAGGAGCAAGCTACCGAAGTAGCGCGGATAGCCCGACAGCAATAAAGAAAGGGCCGACTAAGCGTTTTGCATAGTTGGCCCTTTCTTTATTGCTGGCACGCCCAGATTATTATTTACGGAATCAAAATTATTTTCCCAGTGCTTTTTCTGCTTTCAAGGTAATCGTGCGCCAGTTTTCCTTCAGATAATTTGAAAGTTGTTGGTTCTGAAAGCTTAATTTTTCCTTCGGTAATCCAGTTAAATAATTGAGTCGAACGTTTGATTCGTTCTTCTTTTGAATTTAGATAACTCCATAAATCGCCGCCGGTTAAAGTTTTTGAGCCATCCATTAACATTCTTGGATCTACAAATTCAGGATCGCCGCCAGCCATTCCGAAGAAAACAACTTGTCCGCATTCTTTTGTTACTTCAAAACTATCTTTTAAAGTACTTCCGATACTGTCATAAACAACATCAACGCCATTTTGGACAACTTTAAAAACTTGTGATTTCCAATCGTCATTATAAAGAAAAACATGATCTGCGCCTTGTTCAAAACCTACTTTTGCTTTCTCGGCAGATGAAGTCAATCCGATAACGTTTGCTCCAAAAAGTTTGCTTATTTGAGTAAGAATCTGACCAACTCCGCCGGCAACAGCATGAATTAATACCGTTTCTCCTTGTTGAGTTTTATGGCTGTCGGTTGCTAAATAATGTGCAGTTAATCCTTGTAATAAAACAGAAGCTGCAGTTTCGAAAGAAATCGCTTCCGGCAAAGGTAAAACGTGATTGATGTTTACCGCAACGAGTTCGGCATTTGCGAAAGGAACATCGGCGAAAGCCACACGGTCGCCCACTTTATATTCTGGATGATTATTGGCGTCAACCACAATTCCGGCACCTTCGTAACCGGCAATAAAAGGAGGATTTCCTTTAAGATGATAATTTCCTTTGCGTCGGTAAACATCGGCAAAATTTAATCCGATTGCTTTCATTTCGACTAAAATCTCATCGCTTTTAAGCTCTGGATTTGGTATTTCGATATATTCTAAAACATTTGAATCTCCAAAGGTAGAGAAGGTAAGTGCTTTCATTTTTTAAGTTTTTAGGACTACAAAAGTACGCCAAAATTCAAAAAATTAGCCTCACTTAAATTAATAAATGAGGCTATTGATTTGTTTTTTTTCTTGCCACAGATTAAAAGATTTTCACAGATTTTTTTTTGAGTTTTACAACTTGAAAAATCCTTTTAATCTGTGGCGAAAAATAAATTAGATTTTTGGGAATTTCATATCATTGAAAGTGCTTTTTTGTTTCGCCAAAGCTTCAATATCTTGCCATTTTCTTGGAGATTCAGCAGAAAGGTTTTCGTATGAATCTTTTAGCATTAAGATATCATCTTCGATACGAACGCCAATATTCCACCATTTTTTATCACATTTACTGTTTGCAGGAATGTAGATTCCTGGTTCAACTGTAAGGATCATATTTTCTTTTAGAGTGCCCATGTAGTTTCCTTTGTCATGAACATCTAAACCAAGAAAATGTGAGCAACCATGCGGATAATAAATTCTTGCGTCTTTAGGATCTGTAATGATTCCCAATTTGATTAGTCCCGCAGCCACTACTTCTGATGCTTTTTTATTTAAATCCTGAATAGGAGTTCCTTCTTTGCAGATTTTAAAAACTTCTTCCTGAGCTTCATAAACAATTTGATAAATCGCTTTTTGCTCTTCAGTAAATTTTCCGTTTGCAGGAATAGTTCTTGTAACATCGGCAGAATATCCGTGATATTCAGAACCAACATCCATTAATAATAATTGGTTGTCGATTTTTGTTGCGTTGTTTTCTCCATAATGCAAAATACATCCGTTAGCACCGGCACCAACAATTGGCGGATAACCTTCGCCTTCGGAGCCGTAATGTCTGTGAACATAAGCGTGTATTCCGTCGGCTTCGTTTTCGCTCATATCAGGACCAACTGCTTTCATAACTTCGTTGTGGGCAACGCAGGAAAGTTTTACAGTTTTGCGCATTAGAACTAATTCTTCGGGAGTTTTTATTTCGCGCAGTGAATTCGTGATTTTGTTGAATAAATCTACAGATTCTGAATTTTCTTTGGTAATTCCGGCTTTGGTTTTAAAGGACTGTACTAGTAAATAGAGATTGTCTTCATGAGTGCTTACCGCTATGCTTGTCTGAAATTGATCATAAATAATTTTATCAAATTTTTTGAAATCAATTGTGAATCCTTGAAAATCTGATCCGTTGTAAACTTTTGTGAAACCTAGTTTTGATTTTGCACCTTCAATTCCTAAACGTCTTCCTGTCCACATTTCGCGAGCGGCATTTCTTTCTCTGACAAAAAGAACTTCGGTATATTTTTCAGTTCCTTGTTCTTCTTTGAAAAGCACTAGAACGGCATCTGGTTCTTTGTAGCCCGTTAAATAATACATGTCTGGGTTTTGATGATAATTATAGGAAACATCTTTAGAGAAAACTCTTTCCGGATAAGAGAAAATAACGGCCACAGAGTTTGCAGGCATTAATGCTCTGAAAGCTTCGCGACGACCTTTGTGAAACTCTTTTGAAAGATAATCTGTTGGCAGGTTTTCCTGAGAATGTATTTGTCCTAACGTTATTAAAAAGGTAAATACGGCAAGTAATTTCTTCATTTTGCTGGTTTTTTATTGATGATTTTTGGTTTTTTGATCATGGCAAATTACAAAAAATACGAATTAAATACGTAAGATATTTCGTTATTTACCAGTATGTTATAATTAGTCTTTTGGAAATGGGGTTTGTTACGGTTTACGATGATTTTTCTGGAATAAAAAATAGGAGCAAAAAAAACGCCCTTATAAACAGGGCGCAAGTAATTGATTATTTTTTTTTGAGTTTGTCTTTGAAGACTTTTTCAAATTTTTCTATTTTCGGCTGAATAACCATTTTGCAATAAGGCTGATTTTTATTGTTGGCATAATAGTTTTGGTGATAATCTTCAGCTTTATAGAATTTTGTAAAAGGCTCGACTTTCGTTACAATTGGACTGTTGTAGACTTTTGCTTTATTTAGTTCAGCAATAATAGATTGAGCCGCTTTTTTCTGTTCCTCATTTTTATAAAAAATTACAGATCGGTATTGAGTTCCAACATCAGCTCCCTGACGATTTAAAGTTGTCGGATCGTGAACGGTAAAAAAGACTTTGAAGATTTCGTTAATATCAGTTACATTTTTGTCGTAAGTAATCTGAACAACTTCGGCATGGCCTGTTGTTCCAGTGCAAACTTCCTCATAAGTAGGATTCGCAACTTTTCCTCCAGAGAAACCTGAAACTACAGATTTTACTCCGTCAAGATTTTCATAAACAGCTTCAACGCACCAATAACAGCCGCCTCCAAGTGTTATGGTTTCTAAATTTGCTGTTTTTTTATTCTGAGAAAAGCCATTTAAGGATAAAGCGAAAAGGCAGATTAAAAGTATATTTTTCATTTGTAAATTATTTATTATCCGGAATAAAATCAAGAGCAATCGAGTTCATGCAATAGCGTTTTCCGGTTGGTTCCGGACCATCATCAAAAATATGTCCTAAATGTCCGCCGCAACGTCCGCACAGTGTTTCGATTCTTTCCATTCCGAGCGAATTATCATTTTTAAAGACAATGCTTTTTTTGTTTTCCTGCTCAAAAAAACTTGGCCAGCCACAACTGCTCGAAAATTTAGCAGTTGATCTAAAAAGCAAGTTGCCGCAAGAAGCACAATAATAGGTGCCTTTTTCATTACTGTTCCAATATTTTCCTGTAAAAGGGCGTTCAGTATCGGCTTCGCGCATTACGGCATAAACATCTGCAGGTAAAACCTTCTTCCATTCGGCATTACTCACATTTAGTTTATTGGTAGCTGTGTTTGAATAATATGGATTTCCTGGTTTACTGATTTTGTCTTCCATACTAACTGTTTTTGCAGGTTGTTTTTTTGTGCTTTGTCCGCAAGCTTGAAAAATGAAAAGCGGTATCAAAAAGCAAAGACTGAAAATTAGATTTTTAGATTTCATAAGTTCTTGGATGCATTGATCTGTATTTCAAAGATACGTCGAGATTTAGCTTCAAATTACAGCAAGTATTAGTATTGAGATTTTTTTAAGTGTGTTTTAACTTTTTATTAGTTACGTAAATTAAGACAATGTAGTTTTTATGTCTTAATTTTAACTGCTTTTAATTTTTAGCACAATTATAAAGTTGTAAATCAGGAAAATAGAAATTTTGTCTGGAGCCAAGCTTTTGACAATCTTAATTAGCATTTTTAAGCCATTTCTTTTTTCGTATTTTTGTTTGCTTAAGAAGCCTTATGACAGAAGAAAACGTAATACTAGTTAATCAAAACGATGAGCAAATTGGCTTAATGCCAAAATTAGAAGCACATGAAAAAGCGCTTTTGCATCGTGCTTTTTCGGTTTTTATTTTAAACAGTAAAAATGAAATCATGTTGCAGCAGCGAGCGCATCAAAAATACCATTCCCCCTTACTTTGGACGAATACATGTTGTAGTCATCAGCGCGAAGGGGAAACGAATGTACAAGCCGGAAGTCGAAGACTGTTTGAAGAAATGGGATTTAGAACCGAATTGAAAGAATTGTTCCATTTTATCTATAAAGCGCCTTTTGATAATGGTTTAACGGAACATGAGCTCGATCATGTAATGATTGGCTATTATAATGATGATCCGGCCATTAATCTGGAAGAAGTAGAAGCCTGGAAATGGATGAAAATTGAAGATGTTAAAACTGATATTGAGAGAAAACCTGAAATCTATACCGTTTGGTTCAAAATAATTTTTGATGAATTTTATCATTATTTAGAGGATCATAAGATATAAAACCATACAACCAAAAACCTAAATGAAAGTAACCATATCTAGAAAAGCACATTTTAATGCTGCACATCGACTGCACAGGAAGGATTGGACATTTGAAAAAAACGAGGCTGTTTTTGGAAAATGTAATAATCCTAATTTTCACGGTCATAATTATGGTTTAACAGTAAGTGTTACAGGAAAAATTGACCCCGAAACTGGTTTTGTTTTAGATGTGAAAGTATTAGCGGATATTATACGAGATGAAGTAGAAATACCGTTCGATCACAAAAATCTGAATCTGGATGTCCCGGAATTTCAGGATTTGAATCCAACAGCCGAGAATATTGCTGTTGTGATATGGAATAAAATTAGAAAAAGAATTCATACCGATTTTGATTTAGAAATCGTTCTGAATGAAACGGATCGCAATTTTGTAACTTATAAAGGAGAATAAAACAATGTCATTAAAAATAGGAGATATCGTTCCGAATTTTACTGCAAAAGACAATCATGGTGAAGTTTTCGAAAGCAAAAATGTTTTGGGTCGAAAACCATTAGTGATTTATTTTTATCCAAAAGATAATACACCTGGCTGTACCACAGAAGCCTGCAGTTTTAGAGACCAATATGAAGATTTTAAGGATTTAGGAGCTGAAGTTATTGGTATTAGCAGTGATAGTGTAAAGTCGCATCATAAATTTGCTAATAAGCATAATCTTCCGTTCATCCTGCTTTCAGATCAGGATAAAAGATTAAGACAGCTTTTTGGTGTTCGAAATAATTTGTTTGGTCTTTTACCGGGAAGAGTAACGTATATTATTGATAAAAATGGAGTTGTAATCTATATTTTTGATAGTATAAATGCAGCAAAACATATTTCAATAGCGCTCGAAACAATTAAAGAATTAGTATTATAAATTGAGAAAATAATAGTACAGCATTGCTGAATTATTAAAGATATTAGCTTAAAAAAGAATATGAAGTCAGAAAAATTATATCCACTAGAATTTGAACCAATCCTAAAAGAAAGAATTTGGGGTGGAGAAAAGTTAAAAACGGTTTTGAATAAACCGATTACTTCAAAAATTACTGGCGAAAGCTGGGAATTATCTACAGTTGAAGGTGATGTTAGTGTGGTTTCAAATGGTAATTTGAAAGGTAAGTCTCTAACAGAACTTATTGATGAAACTCCAAATGAAATTTTAGGTACAAAAGTTTATGAGCGTTTCGGGAAACAATTTCCGTTGCTTTTTAAATATTTAGATGCAAGGGAAGATCTTTCGATTCAGGTTCATCCAAATGATAAATTGGCAAAAGAACGTCACAATTCTTTTGGTAAAACAGAAATGTGGTATGTAATGCAAGCCGATTCTGATTCAAGAATTATTGTAGGGTTTAAAGAGAATTCAAGTAAAGAGGAATATTTGAAACATTTACAAGATAATACACTTGTTTCTATTCTGGATGATGTAAAAGCAAAACCCGGTGATGTTTTCTTTTTAGAAACAGGAACCGTTCATGCAATTGGTGCAGGTTTGGTTGTTGCTGAAATTCAACAGACTTCAGATATTACCTATCGTTTATATGATTTTGATCGTGTTGATGCACAAGGAAATAAAAGAGAACTGCATGTAGATTTGGCATTGGATGCGATTAATTATAATAAAGTAGATACACAGAAGAAATACGAATCAAAAGTAAATACATCAAATACTGTTGTTGACTGTCCTTATTTTACGACTAACTTTATTCCGTTAGAAAATAAAATAGAAGTTTCTAAATCAGGAGAGACATTTAGTGTTTATATGTGTATCGAAGGTAGTTTCGAAATAGAATTTGAAGGCTTTAAGCATACTTATATAAAAGGAGATACCGTTTTGGTTCCGGCTGCGATAAATGCATTTGTTTTGAGCGGAAAAGCTTCAATTTTAGAAATTTACATTTCATAGCACGTATTATAAAGATTATATGTATTTTTGCAGACGCAAATTAAAATTATAATAAAAATGGCAAACGTTAAAAATTTAAAGAAAGACATCAATTTCGTATTAGGTGATATTATTGAAGCGGTTTACTTGTTTGAGATGTCAACAACAGGAAATCCAACTCCAGAAACGAATGCTTTAGTTGATGAAGCTATCGCAGCTTTTGATACTTTGATCACAAAAGTGAACGCTAAGAACGTTGAAAACAAAAAAGCACACTTCAAACAAATCAATGTTGAATTGGAAGAAACTGCTAATCAATTGATTGCTAAAATCAACGAATTATAAGCAAAAAAAGTATAAAAAAAGGGCAAAATTATTTTGGTAAAACGAAAAACCGCTTTATATTTGCACCCGTAATGAGGCCGATGTAGCTCAGCTGGCTAGAGCAGCTGATTTGTAATCAGCAGGTCGTGGGTTCGAGTCCCTCTATCGGCTCAACAAAACCATCACAATGTGGTGGTTTTTTTATTAAAATAGAAAGTGTAAATTTATTTTGGAATATTAAAAAACAATTATATATTTGCACCCGGAAAAAGGCCGATGTAGCTCAGCTGGCTAGAGCAGCTGATTTGTAATCAGCAGGTCGTGGGTTCGAGTCCCTCTATCGGCTCCAAAAACCATCACAGAAATGTGGTGGTTTTTTTTTATGCCAAATTTTAAATTCCAATATTTAAAAAATTCCAAATTTCAAATTTCAGGTTTGTCCTTTTTTTACTCAGGTTGCATCAAAAGTGGGTAGGTTTTAGATTTACAGTTTTTAATTCTGTGATTGGAATTTGGAATTTAAATATTAGAATTTCCATTAACAATATTTTTACTATGTTTGTTTCTTAACCAAAAACCTCTAATAATGGAAGAAACTTCAGTGTTTGAAAAATTCGAGCTGCATCTCGATCAATCTGCAAAAGATTTTTTAAAGGAAACTGCAAAATGGGCGTACTTTTTATCCATTCTTGGATTTGTCGGTGTTGGACTTTTTGTTGTAATTGCAATTTTTGCCGGAACAATCTTTTCTGCTTTGGGTACAATGCCTGGAACTGGGGCTTTTGCAGGTTCTTTTGGAATTGTAATGGGCTTTATGTATTTTATATTGGCTGCGGTTTATTTCTTTCCTGTTTATTATTTATTTAAGTTTAGTTCAAATGCTAAAAAAGCGTTCAGAGAAAATGATTCTGAAGCGTTAACAACTTCTCTTGGTTATTTAAAATCGCATTATAAGTTTGTTGGAATTTTGATGATTTCAATGCTAGTGTTGTATGGTCTCTTTTTTGTGCTAGCAATGTTTGGAGCCATATTAGGGAGATAGTTTCTTTAGAGAAATAGAAATCTTAAAGTCTCAACAAGCATAAAAAAAACGTCCTGAAATTTTCAGGACGTTTTTATATTTATATCAAAAATTACTTTTGTTCGTCTTTCTTGATGTCGCTTACATACTTAGTAAGTTTTTTTCCGTAAAGCGATTGAGAAACTTTTGGGGTCATTGACTTTTGAATCGTATCTAAAAACTTCACGTTAATGTCGTAGATCTCAGCTAAAGCAATGTAAGGTGCTATTTCATAATCTCTGTGATTGATGGCGAAATTTGTTGCAAATAAGTATTTTCTTTTGGTATTAGAATCTTGTTTTGCGCTGATGCTGTCAATTGCTTTTTGATCTTTTCTTTTTAAAGCTTTGAATTTTGATTCCAGCATAGTTAGGTTTTCATCATTAAAGCGAGAATTTATTTTTTGGTATTCTTCGTATAATTCCTGATTTTTAGAACCGGTGATTTTTGCTCCGTAGATGAAATTATCTAAATTAGTTTCAATGTTGATGTTTCCTGGTTCAGCAAAAAATAGAATATTATTGTCTAATGAATTGGTTACACCACGATCAAGAAATAGATATAACATTTCAGGAGAATCTAACTTGATGTCGCGTTCAAATGTAGAATTTCCGTCTATTTTAATACTGTCAATAGCAACAAGTGATGTGTCAACAATTCGCTGAATATATAAAGTCCCATTTTTCAATCCTTTAATATTTCCTGTAATATGTAAGCCGTCAGTAGATTCTTTTTTGCTGCATGAAGCTAATAGTGCAAGTGCAACAAAAGCAATAATTGATTTTTTCATTGGTTTTTTAGATTTTGGTGCAAAATAAAGAAAATAGTTTGAATGTGGTGATAGGGAGTTAAATTTTAATTATAAAAAATAAATCCCAACTTATTTCTAAATTGGGATTTATGTATTTTTATAAAAATGAGACTTTTACATGCTTAAGCTGTACGTTACGCCACTCTCGTGTGTGTAGGTAAAATTGTTGTCGCAGTCGTTGTTTCCATAATCAATAACACCTTTTAAGAAACCGCCTTCCACTTTTAATTTCCCTTTAGAAATAAAAAGGCAAGAATATTTTTTTACCAAAGTTTCCTGAACAGTTAGCGTTAATGTTGCTCCTTTTTCTGTTGTTACGGTATGAGTTCCTTCTGTCATTTCGTATACATTATCTTCTAAAACAAATGGTGTGTCAACGCCTGCAGTTTGTTTTACAGTATGGCTTCCAGAATTTAAGTATACTCTTCCTTGTAGATCAGTAAATTTTCCGTTCGTTACGGTTCTGCTCCATTGTGGAACTGTTGCAACGGTAGTAGTGTTTGTATATTCAATAGTTCCTTCGAGTTTTATTCCGTTAATTGAATAATCGATTCGTTTGATGGTCAATTTGCTTCCCGTTGTCGTAATTGGTCCTGAAAGCGTAATTTCAAGCTTTCCTTTTCGTGTTAATTGATTGTCTGCACAACCTGCAGTTCCATAATCGACAGTGTATACTTTAGGATAACCTCCTTCAGAGACTGTGATTGTCGCACAAACTGCTGCAGCTGATTTTGCTGTTGGAGAACTTGTCGTTACAGCTAATCCAGTATTAATGTCCATTTGAGTAGCAGCGTCGATGGCAACTGATGCGCCCACAGCTGTTGTGTCTGCTTGGTTTGCTACATCACTATCATTGCTTGAGCAGGAAATGTAGGTTAGTGCTGTTAAGCACGAAATTGCGAATAAAAAAACAGTTTTTTTCATAGTAGTTTTTTGTTACAGTTAGATTTAAAGGTGATCAAATGTAGCAAAAAAATAAATCCATCAAAAAAAAAGACGTTAAAGGGCTTTTTTGTAGTCGAAAATCATTGAAAAATGATATAAAATCCTATGATTCTGCATTTTTACTTTTGTTTTTGTAAAAGAAATAACCAAGAACACCGGTAAGAATTGGAAGTAAAAAGTTGAAAATTAATCCAATATTTTTTAACTGTATAAGATATTCTTCTTTGGAATTAACTTGTTCAGATCTTGGAAGAATTACCAAAACAACGGTAATAAAAGTGAGGTAAAGAATTGAAGTTCCAATTGCGAGATAAAAATATATTTTATCGTTCAAATTTTCTTTGAATAACTTTTGATTAAAAAAAGTACTGCCCATAATTAATGCAAATATTGAGGCGAGATATTTTGCAAACCAAGTTATTACTTCTTTTGGAATTGGCTTAAAAATCCCGAATAAAACATGATATCCAACAAAAAGCACTAAGACCATTGTCCAGATAAACCATAATTTAATAAGCTGTTTTTGTGCGATAAAAAATGTCATTTATTGAGCTGTATTAGGTTGGAATTTGTTTTTAATCTGTTTTTCAAAATCGTAAGTAGGATCTTCCAGTATTTCAGGATCTCCCATTTGTCCTTCTTTTTTAATTTCGAATAACTTAACTATAACCGAATAATCCTCAGTCAGTATATTGTTCGTGTTGGATAGTAATTTATTTAACTCAGGAATAGCTTTCCAATTAGAATCTAATGCGTCAGTTTCGTATATTTTGCTAAATTCTTCTATATCAAATCCAGCTGGATTTTCGCCAAGAACTTTTTTGGTAATTAAGAATAAATAAAATCTGGAATATCCTTCTTCAACGCAAGAAAACTGAAACCAAGAACAATCTTTGTCTGGTTTGCATTGTTCTGTGTAGATCGCCTTGCCGTCTTTTGAAATGCATTCTTTTTGGGTGATTATAGCATAATTTCCTTTGCCGATGTCAAAATATTTATAATTCCCAGTTTCTCTTTTTAGTTTTTTTTCTAAAACTGTAACGAGTTGCGAATTGAGTTGTTTTAACGGAATTCCTTTTTTGAAGTAAGAAGTAAGGTAAACCGTTTTCGTTGGATTTAATTTTTGAAAATAAGTAACATAATTCGGTAGCGGATCCTTTGTCATAGAAACGGTACATCCGTTATCCGATTTCGGTCCTGGATAATCTGGGCAATTATCTTCTGAGTCAGGAACGCCGTCACCGTCTCTGTCTGAACAGCCTTTTGCGGATAGTTCTCCTTTCAATTCCGGGCAAGCGTCATATTTGTCCGTTACGCCATCGCCGTCAGAATCAACTAATCCATTTTGGTAAATGCTGTCTAACTGTTTTTTTAATGAGGTAACTTCTTGCTCTTTGGCTTTAAGTTCTTTTTTTGAAACACAAGAAAAAGAAAGTATGCACGAAATAATCAATACTATTGATTTCTTCATTTAGTTTGCTTTTATCTTGTAGATTAAGGTTTTGTTTTTTTGGAAATATAAAGTTAGAAAAAAAATCGGCAACAATTACAATGTATTGTTTTTCAGTAAATTGAATAAAAAAACCTGCAAATTTAAACTTGCAGGTTTTTAATTATAAAGGAAGATTTAAAATCTTATTTAATCATTTCGAAACTTCTTTTTACAAAAGCAGTTAAAGCTTCACCTTTTAAAAGGTTTTGAGATAATTTTGCTAAGTCTAAAGCTTGTTTTACCAAATGCTCTTGATGCGTTTTATCTTCAGTATTTAAAATGCTAGAAGCTAAATCAGAATTTGTATTTACAACCAGATTGTACATTTCTGGCATATTTCCCATTCCGAACATTCCGCCGCCGCCAGTTTGGCTCATTTCTTTCATTCTTCGCATAAATTCTGGTTGCGTAATTATGAAAGGTGCTGCTTGAGAATCCATAGCTTCTAGTTGTACACTGTATGCTTTTGGAATATAAGCTTCTAAAGATGTTTTTAAAGTTGCTTTTTCCTCATCAGATAATTTAGAAATTGTGTTTTCGTCTTTTTTGATCAAATTGTCAATGTGGTCAGAGTCTACACGTACAAAAGTTACATCTTGATTATCGTTTTCGATTTTTTGAATCAAATGCGAAATAATTGGAGAATCTAAAAGCAATACTTCGTAACCTTTTTCTTTTGCAGCTTCAATATAAGAGTGCTGTGCATCTTTGTTTCCAGCGTAAAGAACTACAAGTTTACCATCTTTATCAGTTTGGTTTTCTTTTAGTTTTTCTTTTAATTCTTCTAAAGTAAAATAAGTATCATCTACAGTTGGATACAATACAAACGCACCTGCTTTTTCGTAGAATTTATCTTCAGAAAGCATTCCGTATTCTAAAACGATTTTAATATCGTTCCATTTTGCTTCAAAATCAGCACGGTTTTCGATGAATAACGATTTCAGTTTATCAGCAACTTTACGTGTGATATAGTTTGAAATTTTCTTAACCGCACCGTCTGCCTGTAAACCAGAACGAGAAACGTTCAATGGAATATCTGGAGAATCGATAACTCCTTTTAACATCGTCAAGAATTCAGGAACAATTCCTTCTACATTATCAGTAACGTAAACCTGGTTTTGGTACAACTGAATTTTATCTTTCTGGATCTGCATGTCGCTTCCTAATTTCGGGAAATACAAAATACCAGTTAAGTTAAACGGATAATCTACATTTAAATGAATGTTGAACAACGGATCTTCAAACTGCATTGGATACAATTCTCTGTAGAAGTTTTTGTAATCTTCATCAGATAATTCAGAAGGTTGTTTTGTCCACGCTGGATTTGGGTTGTTGATGATGTTGTCAACTTCAATTGTTTCGTTTACGTAATTTTCTGGAGCGTTTTCCGGTTTTGGAAGCGTTTCTGTTCTTGTCCCAAATTTAATCGGAATAGGCATAAACTTATTGTATTTGCTCAATAAGCCACTGATTTTAGAATCTTCTAAAAATTCTAAAGAATCTTCAGCAATATGAAGAATGATTTCAGTTCCGCGTGAAGTTTTGTCAGCTGGTTCTAAAGTAAATTCAGGGCTTCCGTCACATGTCCAGTGCGCAGCTGGTTCGTCTTTGTATGATTTTGTGATGATTTCTACTTTTTCAGCAACCATAAATGCGGAGTAAAAACCAAGACCAAAGTGACCAATAATTCCAGAATCTTTTGCAGAATCTTTGTATTTGTCAAGGAATTCTTCAGCTCCCGAAAAAGCAACCTGGTTGATGTATTTTTCAACTTCATCAGCCGTCATACCTAAACCTTGGTCGATAATATGGATTTTTTTTCCTTCTTTATCAACTTTGATTTCGATAACCGGATTTCCATATTCAACTTTAGCTTCACCAATGCTGATTAAGTGTTTTAACTTTAAAGTAGCGTCTGTTCCGTTTGAAACCAGCTCACGCAAAAAGATTTCGTGATCGCTGTATAAGAACTTTTTGATTAAGGGAAAGATGTTTTCTACTGAAACATTAATTTTACCTGTTGTCATATTTTTTTAATTTTTGAGTTTAATGTGATGATTTTCATTTATTCAAATAGAATACCAATTGTTTTTTGGGTGACAAAATGTCGGAAGTGTTAATTTTGAAAGAAAATAAATAGATTTTGGAAGACAAAATATCTTAACGAATCGTATATTTGTGCTACAATAATTGTTAAAAAGCAAAATATTAATCCATAAAAAATTGTACAAATGAAGAAGAGTATTTTTATATGCTTGGTTGCCGTGATGTTTTTTGCGTGTAAATCGGCTTCGTCAACAACAGCTTCAACAGAAGCACAGTCTCCAACACTTTCTACGAAACTTGACAAAAAAACTCAGGTTGCATTTAAAGGAAATTGGGTATTAACCAATGTATCCTACCCGGGATCTGATTATATCAAAGTAAATTCATTTGATCTTGCAGATTCAAAATGTTTTATTGGTAGTACTTGGAATTTTATTTCAAATAATAATAAAGGATCAATGGCTTTAACAGCACCAAGTTGTACCGCTTTTAATTCACCAATTGTTTGGAGTATTAATGATCAAGGTATGTTTGTACTTAAAATTCTTGATGCAGGTGTAAAAGCAAAAAAAGTAAGAGATGGATACCTGCTTAAAGTTGGAAGTGTTTCTGAAAGTTCTTTTCAATTAATTGATAATATAAATGTTGGTGGACAAGTTAAAGATGTAGTTTACCAATTTCAAAGAGCTAACTAAAAAATCCAATTAATATAAAAATATATACAGATGAGAAAGATAAAAGTTTTAGGATTGAGTAGTTTACTTGTATTAAGTAGTTTTTTTGTAAGCTGTGAATCAGTTCAAAATGCAAACAATACACAAAAAGGTGCCGGAATTGGTGCGGTTGCCGGAGGTGTTATTGGTGGAATTTTAGGTAACAACTTAGGAAAAGGTGGTAATGCTGCTTTAGGAGCTGCTATTGGAGCTGCTGTTGGTGGTGGAACTGGTGCTCTTATTGGAAACAAAATGGATAAACAAGCTCGTGAAATCGATCAGGCGCTTCCAGGTGCAGATGTTGAAAGAGTAGGTGAAGGAATTCACTTGACACTTAACGAAAATGCTGTTCGTTTTGATACTAACAAATCGACTTTGACTGCTACAGCGAAAGCAAATTTAGATAAATTAGTTCCTGTATTTAATGATTATGGAGATACTAATATTGAAATTTTCGGTTATACTGATAACACTGGTAAACCAGAATATAACTTAACACTTTCAGGACAAAGAGCTGCTTCGGTACAAGCTTATTTAGTTTCAAAAGGATTAAAAGCAAGTCGTTTCAAAACTTCAGGTTTAGGAATTGCTGATCCAATTGCTACAAATGATACACCAGAAGGAAGAAGTCAAAACCGTCGTGTTGAATTTGCAATTACAGCAAACGACAAAATGGTAAATGACGCTAAAGCTGAAGCTGGAAAATAATTTCAGATACAATAAAAAAAATTAAAAGCTGTTTCTAATTGAAGCAGCTTTTTTTTTGACTTTAGAAATTAAACATTGTAAATTTGAACTCTCAAATAGAACACATGCTCGACATTCAAAATATTTCTTTTTCGTATACTGATAAACCCGTTATAAAAAACGTTTCTTTTTCTATTAATAAAGGCGAAAATATTGCCATTATTGGCGAAAGTGGATGCGGGAAAAGTACACTTCTAAAATTAATTTACGGCTTGTATGATCTGGATGAAGGGAAGATTTTTTATAACGAAAAACCCATCTTAGGGCCAAAGTTTAATTTGATTCCCGGAATGCCTTTTATGAAATATCTGGCACAGGATTTCGATTTGTCTCCGTATGAAACAGTGGCCGAAAATGTTGGGAAATTCTTATCGAACGGATTTGCAAATATGAAAAAACTGCGTGTTCAGGAATTATTGGAGATGGTCGAAATGGAACAATTCTCTAATGTAAAAGCAAAATTTTTAAGTGGAGGTCAACAACAAAGGGTTGCGCTTGTGCGTGTATTAGCTTTAGAGCCGGAAGTAATTTTGCTTGATGAACCTTTTAGCCAAATTGATGCTTTTAGAAAAAATGCTTTGCGCCGAAATTTATTTAGATATCTAAAACAAAAAGGTATTACTTGTATAATTGCTACACACGACAGCACCGATGCCTTATCATTCGCAGATGAAACAATCGTAATGAGAAGCGGGGAAGTTATTACAAAAGGAAATCCAACAAAAATTTACGAAGATCCACAAACCAAATATGTTGCTTCTTTATTTGGAGAAGTCAATGAGGTTGCAACACATTTGCTGCTTGATTACAATGACGAAACGCATAAAACATTAGTATATCCGCATCAGTTTAAAATGGTGGGCGAATCAAAACTTCCGGTAAAAATCAGACGAACTTATTTTAGAGGAAATCATTATCTGATTGAAACGGTCTACAAACGCCAATTAATCTTTTTTGAAAGTGAAATTGATTTGCCTTTGGAGCAAGAGATTTTCCTGGCATTAAATTATCTATAAAACTACAAACCCGACGATTGCAAAATTGTTGGGTTTTATTTTTTAATAAAAAATCTCAGGTAGAATAAAAGTTAAACAAAAGCTGAAAATGTATCTTGATTTTAGATCATATTTTTTATTCTTCTCATATATTTACTCCAAAAACTGTTTATTCAAAATAGAAATGGTTTTAAATGATCGTATTATTAAAGTATATTAAATTGCTAATAACGAAAAAAATAGTAATTTGGGTGCTTATGTTTTAAAGTATACGTAAATTTGCAATCCAATTTTTTAACAAATAATAAAAGAATATGTATCATTCAAAAATAGCGGGCTTAGGATATTATGTTCCTTCTAATGTTGTAACCAATGATGATTTGTCTAAGATTATGGACACCAATGATGAATGGATTCAGGAAAGAACAGGAATTCAGGAAAGAAGACATATTATTCGTGGTGAAGATACGACAACTTCAATGGGAGTTAAAGCAGCTAAAATTGCTATAGAACGTTCTGGTGTAGCCAAGGAAGATATTGACTTTGTAGTTTTTGCTACATTAAGTCCTGATTATTATTTTCCAGGTCCTGGAGTTTTAGTTCAGCGTGATTTAGGATTAAGAACCGTTGGGGCGTTAGATGTAAGAAACCAATGTTCAGGTTTTGTTTACGCTATTTCTGTTGCAGATCAATATATTAAAACCGGAATGTATAAAAACATTTTGGTAATCGGTTCAGAAGTTCATTCAACCGGATTGGATATGACAACTCGTGGTCGTGGTGTTTCAGTAATTTTTGGTGATGGAGCAGGAGCAGCGGTTTTAAGCCGTGAAGAAGATTTGACAAAAGGAATTTTGTCAACGCATTTACATTCAGAAGGACAGCATGCTGAAGAATTAGCATTGCAAGCACCAGGAATGGGAGCGCGTTGGGTAACTGATATTATTGCAGACAACGATCCAAATGACGAAAGTTATTATCCATACATGAACGGTCAGTTTGTATTTAAAAATGCTGTTGTTCGTTTTGCAGAAGTTATTAATGAAGGTTTGGAGGCAAACGGATTGCAGGTTTCAGATATTGATATGCTTATCCCGCATCAGGCAAACTTAAGGATTTCGCAATTCATTCAGAATAAGTTCAAATTATCTGATGATCAGGTGCACAATAATATTCAGAAGTACGGTAATACTACAGCAGCTTCTATTCCGATTGCATTGACAGAAGCTTGGGAACAAGGGAAAATTAAATCTGGAGATACAGTAGTTTTAGCAGCTTTTGGAAGTGGATTCACTTGGGCGAGTGCTATCATTAAATGGTAAATTAATTCATCTTGCATTATATTTAAAACCTGCTCTTTTTTAGAGCAGGTTTTTTTATAATTTAGTGGGATTAAATAATTGTTGTTTTTGACCTTGTGATTAAAACAACAGAGAATGAAAGAATAGAAAATCAAGTTTTACTTAAAATGAAAAAAAATCAACTAGAAATAGCATGTTTTAATTATGACTCGGCGATAATTGCACAGGAAAGTGGTGCCGATCGTATAGAATTATGTGATAATATGCATTTGGGCGGTACTACACCTAACTCGATTCTTGCAGTGAGAGTTCGTGAAAAATTGAACATCAAAATGCACGTCATTATTAGGCCCAGAGGTGGAGATTTTGTTTACACTGATGAAGAGTTTACGGAAATGAAACAAGATATTAAACAATTTAAAAAATTGGGTGTTGATGGTTTTGTTTTCGGAATTCTAAATGCTGATGGAAGTGTAAATAAAAGCCAAAATCAGGAATTAGTAAATTTATCCAGTCCGCTTTCTTGTACTTTTCACAGAGCTTTTGATGTAGTTGATTCTATTGAACAAGGACTTGAAGATGTGATTGATTGTGGATTTCAAACTATTCTAACTTCAGGGCGCGGAAAGAATGTCGAAGAAGGAATTTTTGATTTGATCGAGATTCAAAAGCTTGCTAAAGATCGTATTGAAATTATGCCGGGCGGTGGTTTACGATCCTCGAATATTAAATTATTACAGGAAAAGTTAACCCCAACTTTTTATCATTCATCTGCAATAACCGACTCAAGTGAAACAGCTAATGCGGAAGAAATCAAAGAATTGCGAAATTTTCTATAAACGACAACATAATAAAAAGCCTGGAGTTGGCATACTCCAGACTTTTCTTTTCTACAAGAACTATTAAAATCTACTAATAAAAGCGGAATTAAAACATCCCTCCACCACCTTTATTAGTGTTATCTTCTCTTTGCTTGCGCTGTAAATTTTTGATTTTTCCGCCACCAAAGTTATATGTTAAACCTAAATATACTGTTTGACTTTCCCATGTAAACTCTCCTGTTTGTGGGTAAGGATAAATTCCGTCAAAAGCATATCGCATTGTATTGAAAACGTCATTAAAACGTACACTGATATTCATCTTGTTGTCTAACAATGTATAACGTGTTCCAATGTCCATTTTGTACATTTCTTTTCTTTTTTGTTGAACTTCTTCAACCGGTCCTCTGTAAAAACCGAATAATAAAAAGCTTAAACGTTTTGTTGGTTTGAAGTTAGAGTTCATACGAGCATTAAATGCTGATGTTGTGACACTACGTTCAAATGCTAAATTTTTACCTGTTGTAGGATCAAGTTGGAAAACTACACCATGCTGATTTATGCTTGAAAAGTCAATCGATGGTTGAATATCCCACCATTTTGTAAGCTTATAATTTAACGAAACATCAAAACCATAAGAACTACTATTATCATAATTCGTGAAGCCTAAAATTTGTTTATATCCTGATTCATCATTTGGATCTGGACTTAAAGTTCTGCTAATTTGATCGTTAATTCTTCTTACGAAAACACCTGCGGTTATGCTTCCTTTTTCAAGAGTTTTAGTGTAATTTACTTCTACAGAGTTTGTAAACTGAGGTCTTAATTCAGGATTTCCGTATGACGTTACTAAAGGAGTTGAAAACTCACGAATAGGTTTTGTCTGTTCTAAACTTGGTCGATCAACACGACGGCTATAACTAAATTGTAAAACATTTTTTTCATTTAGGTTATAAGTTAAATAAGCTGATGGATATAGTGTGATATAATCATCATTAAATTTTTCCTGACCATAGTTTAAGTTTGCTATCACTTTGTAGCTCTCAAAACGAGTTCCTACTTGGTAGCTAAATTTTTTAAATTTTTGACCAAATGTTACGTAAGCTGAATAAATATCAGTGTCGTAAGTATAGTTAGAAATTCTTTCATCAATAGGCACCAATGGATTACCTGTGTTGTAATCATTGTTTGTTCTTGTTATTCTTGCTTCGGCACCAGCTTCAAGAGTAGTTTTTTCGTTTAATGGGTTTACGTAATCAACATTTATGGTGCTTAATTTTCTTCGGTCACCAATTTGATCATTATAAACAATAGAATTTGCTGAGTTATCTGGTTTTGTTGTTTTTGTATCGAAAGCAGCATTTTGTCCCACTTTTGTATCGCTGTAATTCCCTTCAAAATCTAAAGTATGTCCTTCTTTGTCAAAAATATGTTTGTAAGCTAAATTATAAGTTCCTGTTTTACTTGGTCCTTTGTAATTTGAATGTTGGTAAATGTTTAAAACATCCGGATCGCCATTGTAATAATTAATATCAGTGTTTACAATTCCGTTTCCGGTCGATTTGTTTTGATTGGTATAAAAAGACAAAGTGTTTTTGTCATCAATCAAATAATCCATTCCTAGTTTGTACAAGTAATTATCATTTTCGTTCGAAATGTCTAATTTTTGTCTTACATCCTGATCAAGTCTAAAGATTTGTCCATCATTGTAATAAGTACCAAAGTTTTGACCAGCATTTCCAAAGAAATTTACTTTTCCGGTTTTATAATTCAAGTCTAATGACTGATTGTATTTTGCAGTTTCTCCAAAAGTAATACCACCACTGTAGGTTCCGTTGAAACCAGTATTTGCATTTTTGTGCAAAACAATATTTATAATTCCCGACATTCCTTCAGGATTGTATTTAGCACTTGGATTCGTAATCAACTCAATTTTTTTGATTGAAGTCGATGGAATCTGTTTTAATAATTGCGCAGGATCGATGTTCGAAGGTCTTCCGTCAATTAATACACGAACATTGTCATTTCCGCGAAGCGAAAGTTTTCCGTCCTGATCTACATTTACAGATGGAATATTGCTCATAATATCAGAAGCAGAAGCTCCTGCGGTAGTTAAATCTTTTCCAACGGTAATTACTTTTCGGTCTATTTTTTGTTCGATTGTAGAACGTTCCGCAACAATATTTACACCTTTTAATTGTGTTGCTTCTTCTTCAAGAGAAATATTGATGGTAGCCGTTTTTTTGTTTTCGCTTAAAATTAAAGAACCAATATATTTTCTAAATCCGATATACTGAATTTCGATTGTATAATTTTTTAAGGCTAAGTTTTTTATTGTAAAATCACCATTGTCGTCAGTGTTTACACCAGAAATAACTTTGCCATTGTCTTTGATTGACACCGTAGCATAAGAAATTGGTGCGTTGTTTGATTTTTCAGTAATTTTTCCGGAGACCGTTCCGTTGTTTTGGGCTTGTGCTGTTGCAATAATGCTTAATAATGCAAACAGAAAAAATTTTAGTTTCATAATAATTAAGTGATTATTTGATTTGATTGATGATGATTTGTTTTCTTGTTTTTGTTTAGTTTTTTTTCGCTCCAAATGAATTCGAAGTTCCTATTAAGACTCTTTTGGTATGGTTATGTTACAGAATAAAATTATTTTTTTTTAAGTGTAAATGAAGATTGCCTGTTTTATAGGAGATTAGCGTTTTAATTTTTTGATAATTTTAACATTCAAAAGAAAATGATTTTTAAGAAATTCTTAGTGGTTTGTGTGATTTTATATGTTTATCGTTTTCTCTAATTGATGAATAAGCAGTATCTTTGCTCACTTTAAAATAAGTTTACATGTCATTATCACAAATTCTTACACCTTCTATACAAAAAGCAATACAGGCATTATTTGATGTTTCCGTTGATAAAATTGAATTTCAAACAACTAGAAAAGAGTTTGAAGGCGATATTACAATGGTTATTTTTCCTCTGTTGAAAGTAATCAAAAGCAATCCTGCCGAATTAGGAAATAAAATTGGAAATTATCTGGTTGAAAATGTTTCTGAAGTGGCGCGCTTTAATGTTGTATCAGGTTTCTTGAATATTGTAATATCAGATAGTTATTATCTGAATTTCTTCAATGAAATTAAAGACAATACAAAGTTTGGATATGTAACTCCAAATCCGGAAGAGAAAGCAATTATGGTCGAATATTCTTCGCCAAATACAAATAAGCCTTTACACTTAGGCCACGTTCGAAACAATTTGTTAGGATATTCTGTTGCAGAAATTATTAAAGCTTCTGGTAAAAAAGTATATAAAACTCAAATTATCAACGATCGTGGAATTCATATCTGTAAGTCAATGTTGGCTTGGGAAAAATTCGGAAACGGAGAAACTCCGGAAAGTTCAAATTTAAAAGGAGATAAATTAGTTGGTAAATATTATGTAGAATTTGATAAAGCTTATAAAGCTGAAATCAACCAATTAATCGAAACTGGAAAAACCGAAGAAGAAGCAAAGAAACAAGCTCCAATAATTATTGAAGCGCAAGAAATGCTTAAAAAGTGGGAAGCTGGCGACGAGAAAGTTATTGAACTTTGGAAAATGATGAACCAATGGGTTTATGACGGGTTTGCGACGACTTATAATAATCTAGGAGTTAATTTTGATAAATATTATTACGAAAGCAATACTTATTTATTAGGTAAAGATGTTGTCCAGGTAGGTTTAGATAAAGGTGTTTTCGAAAAAGATCCTGACGGTTCAGTTTGGATTGATTTGACTGATGAAGGACTTGATCGTAAAATTGTTTTACGTTCAGATGGAACTGCGGTTTACATGACGCAGGATATTGGAACAGCAATTCAGCGTGTAAAAGATATGCCGGATGTTGGCGGAATGGTTTACACTGTTGGAAATGAACAGGATTATCATTTTAAAGTTTTGTTCTTAATCTTGAAAAAATTAGGTTTTGATTGGGCTTCAAGTCTATATCACTTATCATACGGAATGGTTGATTTGCCTTCAGGAAAAATGAAAAGCCGTGAAGGAACTGTAGTAGATGCAGATGATTTGATGCAGGATATGACTGATACAGCAAAACAAATTTCGGAAGATTTAGGAAAATTGGACAGCTATTCTGCTGAAGAAAAAGCAAAATTGTATAAGACGATTGGTCTTGGTGCATTGAAATATTACATTTTAAAAGTAGATCCTAAAAAACGAATTTTGTTTAACCCGGAAGAATCTGTTGATTTTGCTGGAAATACAGGCCCTTTTATTCAATATACTTATGCCAGAATTCAGTCGATAATCCGTAAAGCCGATTTTGATTTTTCTGCTAAAACAAATATCGAAGAACTTCACGAAAAAGAAAAAGAGCTGGTAAAACAAATCGAACTTTTCCCGGAAGTAATTCAAAATGCTGCACAAAATCATAGCCCGGCGTTGATTGCAAATTATACTTATGATTTAGTAAAAGAATATAATTCGTTTTATCAATCAGTTCACATTTTAGGAGAAGTTGATTTAACTAAAAAGATTTTTAGAGTACAGCTTTCTCAAAAGGTTGCTGAGGTAATTAAATCTGCCTTAACATTAATGGGAATTGAAGTTCCTGAGAGAATGTAAAAGTTAAATTAAAGATATTTTGAAGCCGATAGTTGTATAACTATCGGCTTTTTTTTGATTTTAGTTTAAAATGTTGTTTTTGTAAGAAAAAACCAATATTTCTGATTTCTAGTAAGTTATATTTTATTTTTTTCTGGTTTGACATTTTGTAGTATAAAACTTTATTTTATTAACGTTAAAAGACTTATAATTCTTGTTAAAATTATCTTAGTTTGATAGATTTGCGCCAAATAATCAAAAAAGATAAATAAATAATGAAACAAAAAATTGTAAGAATTGTGTTGCTGTTTTTGGTAACAGGAATACAATTGATTTTTGCACAGGAAAAGAAAGTTTCAGGAATTGTATCAGATGCTTCTGGACCAATTCCGGGAGCGAATGTTATGGTTAAAGGAACAAATAATGGTGTACAATCTGATTTTGATGGTAAGTACACTATTAAAGCAAAAACCGGAGACGTTTTAATTTTTTCTTACGTTGGTTTGAAAGACAACGCTGTAACGGTTGGCTCGGCATCAACCATTAATGTGAAGCTGCAAGAAGATGGAAAAGAATTAGATGAGGTTGTTGTTGTCGCATATGGTACAGCTAAAAAAACTTCGTACACGGGTTCAGCAACTCAAATTAAATCAGAACAACTTGAAAATAGACCTTTGACAAATGCGCTTTCTGTTTTAGAAGGTTCAACATCTGGGGTTCAAATCCAGAGTTCGGCTGGTCAGCCTGGTGCTGCTCCCGAAGTAAGAATTCGTGGGTTTAGTTCAATCAACGGATCAAACGCACCATTATATATTGTAGATGGAGTTCCGTATGCAGGTGATATCAGTAATTTAAATTCAAGTGATATTGAAAGTTTAAGTGTTTTAAAAGATGCTTCTTCTACCTCTCTTTATGGTTCAAAAGCAGCAAATGGTGTAATCATTATTACAACAAAATCTGGAAAGTCTCAAAAAGATAAGTTTTCATTAAACTTAAGCACAGGGATGACTTCACGTTCAATTAAAGATTACTCGAGAGTAAATGCACTTGATTATTATCCTTTAGAATGGGAAGCAATTCGCAACAGTCGTCCAATGGGCAATCAGGCGCAAATTGATGCAGCAAATGCTTATGCATCTGGAAGAGTTCCTGTTGTATTGGTTACAAATCCATTTAATGTTCCAAATGGCAGTATCGTAGGTACAGACGGAAAATTGAATCCTGATGCAAAATTATTGTATCCGCAAGATCTAGATTGGGCTAAACAATTAGAAAGAGCCGGAGTTAGAAAAAATGTAGATTTTTCATATCAAGGAAAATCTGAAAAATCGAATTATTTTGCTTCTTTAGGATATTTAGATGAAGAGGGATATATTCAAAAATCTGGTTTCCAAAGAACAACTGGTAGATTAAATTTAAATACAAGTTTAAAAGAGTGGTTTAAAACAGGTGTTAATATGTCTGGAACTCTAACCAGTTCTCAATTAGGTACTGATGGAGTAGAAAACACAAGTTCATTCAAAAATCCATTTAGAACCATCAGAACAATGGGCCCAATTTATCCTGTTTTTGATCATACTCCAAATGGAGACTATGTACTAGATGCTAATGGTGATCGCGTGTACTCAACTGTACGCGGATCAGGAGCTTCTAATGGACGAAATGTTGTTTATGAAACATTAAATGATACTGATGTAGTAAAAGGATTGGCTCTTTCGGCAAGGACTTTCTTCGAAATTTCTTTTACTAAAGATTTGAAATTTACGACTAATGCTTCTATTGATAAAACATATTCAAACAGAACGTATTCTTATAATACTGAAATTGGAGATGGAGCACCAACTGGTTTAATGGGGAAAGATGATAAGATCCTAACTGGAATTACTTACAATCAGTTATTGAATTACTCGAAAAAAATAGGAGATCATTCTTTTAATGCCTTATTGGGACACGAAAGTTTTGATTACGAAAAAAACTGGACAAGCAGCAGTAAAACGGGGCAGGTTGCTCCAGATATTATTGAATATGTTAATTACGCAACAACTACTGGTTTAACTTCTTACACTAGAAATTATGCAACAGAGTCTTATTTTTCTAGAGTTGGGTATGACTACATGAATAAATATATTTTTTCTGCGTCATTAAGAAGAGACGGATCTTCAAAGTTTGCTGAAAACAACCGTTGGGGGAATTTCTGGTCTTTAGGTGGTGCTTGGGTACTTTCAAAAGAGAATTTTCTTAAGAATCAGTCTTGGATTGATGATTTAAAATTAAGAGTATCGATAGGACAAGTTGGAAATGATTCACATACAATCAGTGACACTAACGATTCTGGTACAAAAATCAATGGTTTAAATTATTATGTAAGTCAGCCGACTTATAGTTTAGGCTATGATAACGGAAGTGAAGGCGGAATTGTTACATATGCTGCCGCTGCACCAAATTTAAAATGGGAGGTTAATACTCAAAAAGATCTTGGTTTAGAATTTAGTTTCTTTAAAAACAGATTAAAAGGAAGTGTTGAATATTATAACAGAAATACGGATGGACTTATCTTTTCAGTTCCAAATCCATTGTCTTCTGGTTTAGATTACAGAGTTGAAAATATTGGTTCGATGGTTAACAAAGGATTTGAAGTCGCTTTAGACGGTGTAATTCTTAAAACAAAAGACTTTTCTTGGAGCTTGAATGTAAACGCATCAACCATCAATAATAAAATTACAAAACTTCCTCAAGGAGAAATTATTACTGATACGGGATTCAAAAAACTTTCGGTAGGACATTCTATCTATGATTATTGGTTGAGAGACTGGTATGGAGTTGATTCTTCAGATGGATATGCTCTATATGTAACAGATCCAAAATTTGTAAACGCTACAGATGGGACTATTAGAGTTGTAAATGGTGTTAACGTAACGACTGATCAAAACAAAGCTTTGTACCATTATGCTGGTTCGGCAATTCCTGATTTGTTTGGAAGTTTTGGAAATACATTTAAATACAAAGCGCTTCAATTAAATGTTGTATGTTCTTATCAAATTGGTGGTCAAATGTACGATACCAACTATGCGGTTTTAATGCATACTGGTAATAACTACGGATCAGCATTAAGTACTGATATTTTTAGAAGATGGCAAAAACCTGGAGATATTACAGATGTACCAAGATTGGATGTTACTAGAAATACTCAATCATCAGCAGCTTCTGATAGATGGCTAATAGGTTCTGATTATTTATCATTGAGACAAATCAATTTATCTTATAAAATGCCTTCGGAATTTATTTCAAAATTCGAAATTGACAATGCTTCGATTTATGTAAATGGCGAGAATCTAATGTTGTTTACAAGACGTCAAGGAATGGATCCTACTCAAACTTTTGATGGAACAACTCAAAATAGATATATACCATCTCGAGTAATATCATTAGGACTGAATTTAAATTTTTAACATTATGAAATCAAATTATATTAAATTAATAGTTGCTGTTTTTGCAATAACTATTTTAGGCTCTTGTTCGGATGATTTTTTAGATAAAAAACCAACAGAGTTTGTGGATTATGATGGCGCAACAAAAACCACAGAAAATCTTATGACACTTTTGAACGGGATTCATAGATCTTTATACAAACAGTATGAAGATCAGAGTCAAGCTGGTTTAGGAGGTTTAATGGAGCAAGTGGATATTGCGGGCGATGATGTCGTTTTTCCAATTACAAATGGCTGGTTTTTACAAGTATATAATTGGAGTGCATTCAATAATGAAAATTCTACTGAACTTCGTTTTCCATATAGAACGTATTATAGAATTATACGAAATGCAAATACAATTATAAATGCGACAGATGCTGCAGTTGGTTCTGCTGCTGACAAAAAAATCGTAAAAGGAGAAGCTTTAATTTACAGAGCGTTTTGCCATTATCAACTAGTGCAATTGTTTGGGAAAAGATATGTGAATGGGGTTACAAATTCACAACTAGGTGTGCCGATTATTTTAACGGTTGGAAATGACAAATTTCCTCGTTCAACTGTTGAAGAAGTTTACGTTCAAATTAATAAAGATTTAGACGAAGCTAATATTTTATTAGTAGGTTATACAAAACCAAATAATTCCCATTTAGATTTAAAAGTGGCACAAGGATTAAAAGCTAGAGTAGCTTTGACGCAAGGTAATTGGTCAATAGCTGCGGAATATGCTAATAAAGCAAGAACTGGAAAAACCTTAATGCCAACAACAGATTATATTTTAGGATTTAATGATTATAACAATAAAGAATGGATGTGGGGAAGTCATGTGAATGAAGTTCAAACAGAGTATTTTGGAAATTTCGGAGCTTACATGTCTAGAAATTATAGTTCTACTGTTATTCGTTCTTGTCCGAAAGCAATCAACAGTAAACTTTATAATTTGATTCCTGCAACGGATGTTCGTTCTGAAATATTTGATAAAACAGGAAAACATACAGCTTTAGGGCTTCCTTCAAATTTTGTTAAATTCCCATATACAAGTCAGAAGTTTTTAGCTGTTAGTACAGGCGACAGCAGATGCGATATTCCATACATGCGCGTGGCCGAAATGTATCTTATAGAAGCAGAGGCAAAAGCAAGACTTGGAATTGCAGATGCTGCAAACGTGCTTTTTGAATTTGAAAAAACTAGAAATCCGTCATGCACTTTTTCGACAAATTTAGGACAGGCTTTGGTTGATGAGATTTTACTTCAAAGAAGAATAGAATTATGGGGTGAAGGTTTTAGATTTTATGATTTAAAACGTACTAATTCTCCACTGGATAGAATCGGAGCAAATCACGATTCAGGAATTGTAAACGGAGTTATGCAAGTCGCACCAACAGACAAAAGATGGCAGTGGTTGATTCCTAAAGTTGAAATTAATGCAAATCCTTTAATTGAACAAAACGAATTATAATCATTCGCAAAAGTCATTTTGCTGTAATTTGATTAAAAAAACCTTCATATCATTTTAACTATTTTGGATTAGTATACTTTTTAGAGAGAAATAATGCAAGGGATAAACCGTCTATACTTTAGACGGTTTTTTTTATATGCAAAAAGCCGATAGTCCTAAAAACTATCGGCTTTTTTACAACTAACACAAACCATTTTTATTTTACGAACTTATCGATAATTGCATCTGATTCAGCTTTTGTAGCGTTTGGTTTTAAATCAAACAAAAGTGAATAAAGCGCTTTTCTATCAACTTTAGCTTCTAAGTTTAAGTCTTTATGTCTGTCAAAAAGTGTTTGCCATTTATCGCGAACATTTTTCCAAAGGGCATTATTTTCTTTCCACCATTTTTGAGCAGCGATACATTTAATGTCTGGTACTTTAGTATAAACATCAAAACCTTTTTCCTGTGCTAAAAGAGCATCTTTTCCGCTGTCATCTCTAACCAATTTATCATTGTCTTGCTCGTGATTCCATCCAGTAGAAGTAATTTCGTGAATGTTTCTTCTTTTTAAAACATTGTAGTCATTACGTTTTGTTTGCTCTCTTCTTGGTAGTGGAGCATCGGCAACGTTTGCCCAGTAATCTTGTCCGTCAACATGTACCCATGTAGAAGATCCTTCATATCTTGGACTATCATCTACCTGATATACTTTTTGAGTCCATTGTCCTTTTACTGCTTTTTTATCCAGTTTTTTATATTTCCATGAAGTGCCTTTATCAAAAGTATATAAGTCTGTGTTTTCGAACATCCAGTCTTGTCTCCAGTGTTTGATAATCATATCATCGCTTACAATCAATAAATGCTGCATAACAATTTTGTTTGGCGTGTCTTCTAACAATTCTACCCATTCTAAAGCAGATTCATGTTTAGTTTCTGATGGTTTATAAGTAAGAGAGTCTTTCGGATAGGAAAAAGTTTCAGTGAAATTGAATTTTACTTCATAACAACCACACATTGATTTAATAGACTTAATGTCTTGCTGTTTTTTGTCCTGACTGAAACCAAGGCTACATGTCAATGCTAGTACAGCTGAAAAATAGAGGCTTTTTGTAATCATAACTTATTGTTTTGTTTTTAAATTTTTCGCAAATATAAATAATTTATTTAGAACAAATAAAAATAGTTTATATATTTGCGGCATTATTAAGATTGAATAAAAATAATGAAAAGTAAAATTACTCTTTTTGCGACAGCGCTTTTTTGCCAAATTTGTGCATCTCAGGAAATTAAAAAAGATAGTGTTGAGGTGAATAACCTGTCGGAAGTAACGGTGACCACGGGAACGAGAACCGAAAGAGTGTTGTCTTCATTACCCTTGCCAATGACAATCATAACATCTAAAACTATCATGAAAGCTGGTGTTACAAGATTAAACGAAATTTTGAGCGAACAAACAGGGATTATTATGATTCCTGATGAGAGTGGTTTTGAAGGAATTCAGATGCAGGGTTTAGATGCGGCTTATACAATGATTTTGATTGATGGTGTTCCGCTTGTTGGAAGAACTGCAGGAGTTTTAGACTTATCAAGAGTTTCTGTTGGAAATATCGAAAGAATAGAAATTGTTAAAGGAGCATCGTCCGCTTTATATGGTTCTGAGGCTATGGGTGGAGTAATTAATGTAATTACAAAAAAGCCTAAAGAAGATTTGTTTTCCGGCAGTCTTTCTTATAGATACGCGACATTTAATACTAATGATGCAAACGCAAATCTTCTTTGGAAAAAAAAGAAGTTTTCGGCCAATCTTTTTACTAACTTTTATTCTACAGATGGTTATGATTTAGATAAAAGTACGCCTTTAAAAAATGTTGAATCATTTTATAATTATACTATTCAACCAAAATTTTATTACGATTTTTCAGAGAATCTAAAATTAACGGTAAGCAATCGTTTTTATAATATGAAAATGGACAATGTAGCCATTATTGATTCTGAAAATTATAAAGGTGATGCGAAAGAAAATGAATGGAACTCACAAGTAAAAGTGGAACATAAATGGAATAGCAAATTTTACTCTGAATACGAACTATATGCTACAAATTATAAAAATGATTCATTCTTAAACGATTCAAATAATGTTTTATTTGAACAGTCTTATTACGATCAATGGCTTTTACGTCCGGAAATTAGAACAACATTATCTCTTAAAAATGACAAAATAACGGGTGGTGTAGGGTTGAATTATGAAACTTTAGACAGAACTTATTTTGATAAGAATGTAAATTTTAATTCACAATATATCTTTTTGCAATATGATTGGAATCCAAGTGAAAAATGGAATGTCCTTACCGGAATTAGATACGATAATCATAGTGTTTATGCCTCTCAGCTTAGCCCAAAACTGGCTGTAAACTATAAAATAAATCAAAATTTTTCTTTGAAATCATCAGTAGGTTATGGTTATAAAGCTCCCGATTTTCGTCAATTGTATTTCGATTTCACCAATCCTTCTGTTGGTTACACCGTTTTAGGTTACAATGTTGCTGAAGATCGTTTAAATCAATTTGAAGCGCAAGGTCAACTTTTGAATAGAACTGCTGGAGTAAACTTTGATAATCCTTTAGAAGCAGAAAGTTCAATAAACTTCAATTTTGGTACATTTTTCAAGAAAGATAAATTAAAGATAGATGTAAATGCATTCTATAATTCAATTCAAAATTTAATTGATACTCGTGTTGTAGCTCAAAAAACCAATGGACAAAGTATTTTCAGTTACTTTAATATTAGTGAAATTTTTACATATGGTTTGGAATTTAATTCTACATATGATTTTACCAAAGAATTCTCTGTTTCGTTTGGATATCAATTCTTAACGGCAAAAGATAAATCTGTTTTGGATAATTTCGAAGATTACCAATATATCCGTAATTCAGATATGCAAACGGTTCAAATTAGCAAGTCAGATTATTTTGGATTGTATAACCGATCGAAGCACACGGCCAATATTAAATTTTCATACACTATTCCAAAAATTAAGACTGATATCTATTTGCGTATTTTTTACCGAAGTAAATATGGCATGTTTGATACAAACGGAAATCAAATTCTCGACAAATACGACACATTTGTTAGTGATTACTTCTTAGCAAATTTTTCAGTTTCAAAAAACATAGGTGAGAACTTTATGCTACAGGCAGGCGCAAACAACTTACTTGATTACACAGACCCAAGTCAAATTAGCAATCTGTCAGGCAGACAGCTTTTTGCAAGAATTCAATATAATTTTTAATCAACATTTATTTAACACATTTACAAAAATGAAAACAAAATTCTTAAAACTTTCGCTTTTAGCATTATTTATTTTTACAGCATCTTGCAGCAGTGATGATGATAAAAATGAAATCCCGGCAGTAGTAACTACAAAGGTTTCTAATCTTGAGGCTCCACAAACAGGAGGTCAAGGACAGCCAGTTGGTGGACCATTCACAAAATTTAGTTTTTCTGAAAACAAAGTAGTAACTGATAATAACTGGGATATCGCTTTCCGTGGAACTACAATTATTGTTAATGGAGGTGCAAAAATTGGTATTACTGATGAACCTGAAAGAACTGGAACTGGAGCTGTTAGTATTGTTTCTGGTACATTTGCTAGCGTAACGGCTTTCCCTGCTGCTACAACTTTTGCACAGGATGGTAACGCGACTTATGCATTTCCAACTTCTGGAGCTAATGCTTGGTACGACTATAATGCTACAACTCATATTATTTCTGCAAAAGCAGGTAAAGTATTTGTTGTAAAAACACATGATGGTAAATATGCAAAAGTAGAATTGTTAAGCTATTACAAAGATGCACCAGCAACACCTGATGCTACTTCTGCATCAAGATTCTACACTTTCAATTTTGCTTACCAAGCTAATAGTACTACAACATTTTAAAAATATAAGTAACCTCGAATAAACTTGTTATTCGAGGTTATTTTTTTAGATAAAAAACATTGGATTTTATTGTTAAGCTTTATTTTTTTTGAATAGTCAATTTTTTAAAATTATCGAATTGGAGGTTTTCATTATAAGTGATAAAAACAATAAGTTATAAAATTGGATTAGAAAATAAAGTGGTTAATTCTGAAAAGTCGTTTTCGATTAAACTTCAAAAATTTAGTTAATCATTAGCTTTGTTTTTTTTATTTTTTTTTGATAAAGAGGCCCGATTTTTCGGGCCTCTTTTTTTGTTTTAGTTTATTGTTAAAAATTAATTATTAGTTAATGTTTAATCTTATCTTTGCGCATATTTTTTTATAAGGAATTAACAGGAATTTTAGAAGCTTAATTTTTGTAATCCATACTTCAAACTTTTAAATTACAAGTGAATACAAAATCTTATTTTTTTCAGTCTTTCGCGATTGTAGCATTAGCATTTGTTGCTTTTATTGGATTCAAGCAAATCTTGCCGAATAAAATTTTTTCTGAAAGCAAAATGAATTCCAAAAATGTACTGATCGATAGTTTGCTTCTTGAGGCTGTTGCCAAAGATTCTCTTAGCGATAACGACAGTATCAATGCAATTGAAGATGCCGAAGGAAAAGAAGAAATCGTTTATAATAATATCGAAGGAATCGAATTTCCTTCTGAAACTTTTGATAATTATAAAGGATACCAATATTTGATTTCATTCTACGAAAAGTTATATCAATTAGAAAAAAATCCTGGAAACAATGTCAGAATTGCATATTACGGTGACTCAATGACCGATGGCGATTTGATTGTGCAGGATGTTAGAACCAATTACCAAGAGCGTTTTGGTGGAAATGGAGTTGGTTTTGTTTCTATTACTTCAGAATCTGCTGCGTCGCGAGGGTCGGTAAAATCTACTTATTCTAAAAACTGGAAAGCACTTTCTTATTTAAATGTAAAAAATCCTTCAAGTCCTTTTGGAGTAAACGGACATGTGTTTTTTGCTAATGATAAATCGAACCCAACTTGGGTACAATACGAAGCAGGAACCAATAAATATTCTACAACTTTAGATAATCCGACTTTATTTTACGGAAGAGCTTCGAAAAAAGGGAAAGTGAATTTTATTATCGGAAAAGATACTTTGAAGAAAAATCTGAGTCCGAGTAATTTGATTAATACATTAAAAGTAACTTCTGGTCATTTAAAAGCCTTTAAAGCTAATTTCATAAATGCAGATTCGATCCCGATTTACGGTTTTAATTTTGATAACGGAAGCGGTGTTCACGTTGATAACTTCTCACAAAGAGGAAATTCAGGTTTGCCAATTTCAACATTTAATGCCAATGTGATGCAAGGTTTCAATAATAATCTAAAATATGATTTGATTATTTTGCATTACGGAACAAACGTATTGAATTACGGAACCAAAAATTATAATTGGTACGAAAGGGGAATGACAAAAACAGTTAATAAAATAAAAGAATCGTTCCCGAGAGTTTCAATTTTAATTGTCTCAACAGCAGATAAATCGACCAAATATGATTTGGAGATGAAAACAGATTCGGCAGTTGTCCCTTTAATGAAAGCACAGAAACATTATGCGCTTGAAACAGAATCAGGATTTGTGAATTTATATACACTGATGGGAGGCGATGGATCGATGGTAAAATGGGTTGATGAAACTCCGGCGAAAGCCAATAAAGATTACACGCATTTTAACCAGCGTGGGGCAAAAGCAATAGGGAATTTATTATATACACAATTAAATAAAGGTTACGAAGAATACAAAGTATTGCGTGAAAAACGTGAAGCCGTTTCTAATCAACAGAAAGCAGCTCGAAAAACTAAAGCAGATTCCGTTTCTGTAAAAAATGATAGTGTTAATGAATAAACTAATTATTTTTTTCTGTTGCCTTTTTCTTTCAACAAATGGAAAGACGCCAAAAACAGACTCACCTCCAATAACAAAAAATATGACTCACAAAGTTGATTCAATAGTGATTGATCCGATTTCTGATGATCCAATTTATAATGCGAAAGCATTAAATGATTTTTTTGAAAAACTGAAGAAAAATGAAAGCGACAATAATCAGAAAATAAATATTGTTCATATTGGGGATTCTCATATTCAGGGCGATTTAATGACCAATGAAGTGAGAAAGAAACTGCAGCAGCAATTTGGAAATGCAGGACGTGGATTGGTTTTTCCGTATCAACTGGCAAGAACAAATGGTTCTTACAACGAGCGTTTTTATTCGAACAGAAAATGGGAAAGTTATCGAAATATTCTTCCATTAAAAAATGTTCCGGTTGGGTTGAGCGGAATTGCACTTTGGAGAGATAATGGTGGTTTTGCTGTAGAATTGCGAGTAAAAGATATGGCTTATAAATTTAATACCATAAAAGTTATTACGCCGCAAAATCAGAATATGTTTGATCTGGCGACTTCATCTCAGGTTAATTTGATTCAGTCAACAGAGAAAAAAGTAATCACTCATAAAATTAAAAAAGGCGAGGCGATTTCTACTATTGCGGACAAATACAATATTTCGGTTACAGATATAAAAAGAGCAAATGGACTGAAATCAAATAATATTCGTGCCGGAAGAACACTAAAAATTCCAACAAACGAAACAAAAGAAAAAACGATAAAAAGTTCTGAATTTATTCCTTTAAATATAGAGTCGAATTCATTTTGCCATTATTATAATTCGGATAAAGCATTAGAGAAAATTTATTTGATTCCGAACAAAGAAGCTTCAAAATATGAATTGAATGGAATTGTTTTAGAAAAGGATGCGCCAGGAATACTCTATAGCAGTATAGGTGTAAATGGAGCCAAATATTCAGATTACAATAAATATCCTTTATTTTTTGAGCAGTTAAAAGCATTGCATCCGGATGTGTTGGTTTTTTCACTTGGTACAAATGAAAGTTATGACAGATTGGAAGCGGACGGTTATATTAAGCATTTAAGAGAATTTATTAGCAATATAAAAGCGCAGAATATAAACGTTCCTATAATTGTAATGACACCGCCGCCATCTTTATTAAGAAGAAAACCAAATACCTTTATTAAAGATTATACCAAAGAAATTTTAGAAATCGCACAAAAAGATGGTTTTGCAGTTTGGGATCTATATGACGAATTTGGTGGAATGGACGGTATTAGGAAATTAAAAACGCAGGGATTAATTGGCCCGGATTGGGTTCATTATTCTAAAAAAGGATATGAAAAACAAGGAAACTTGTTTGCACTGGCAGTTTTAAAAGCATACGATAATTTTAAATTAAAGAATTAAATTGATAACAATAGATAGCATTAATAATTGGTTCATCCAAAATTTTGGTGCAATTACAATAGAACAAGTTAAAAGCTGGTTTGTTTATAATCCAGACGAAAAATTATTATTTAATACCGGTTTATTCTTAGGTTTATTTCTGGTTTTTTATTTTGTGTATGCTTTTTTGCGCAAAACATTTTATTTGAGATTAACGTATGTAATTCTCTTCTCGCTTTTCTTTTACTATAAGTCAAGCGGAATTTACTTTTTGCTTTTATTGCTTTCTTCAGTTGTTGATTACGGACTCAGCCAGATTATTTTTAAAGCAACAAAAGACAGTACAAAGAAAATTTATCTTGTTATAAGCGTAATTCTGAATTTAGGATTATTGGGTTATTTCAAGTATATGAACTTCATGATTGTTACTTTCAATGATATGTTTCATGGCAATTATCAGCTTCATGATATTTTTCTTCCTGTCGGAATTTCGTTTTATACGTTCCAGTCGATGAGTTACATTATTGAGATTTACCGCGAAGAAATTAAGCCAACCAAAAACTACATTGAATATTTGTTTTTCGTTTCGTTTTTCCCACAATTAGTTGCCGGACCAATTGTACGCGCAAAAGATTTCCTTCCGCAGATTTATCAAAAATTAAATCTTTCAAGACAAGATGTAAATAATGCTTTATTTTTGATTATTGGCGGATTGATTAAGAAAACAGTTATCTCGAATTATATTTCCGTAAACTTTGTAGATCGTGTTTTTGATACGCCGTTGAGTTATACTTCTTTTGAGAATTTAATGGCTTCCTACGGATATGCAATTCAGATTTATTGTGATTTTTCCGGATATTCAGACATGGCAATTGGTATTGCTTTATTGTTAGGGTTTAAATTGCCAGTCAATTTTAGAACGCCATATAAATCAACTTCGATAACTGATTTCTGGAGAAGATGGCATATTTCGCTTTCAACTTGGCTGAAAGACTTTTTATACATTTCGATGGGAGGAAACCGAGAAGGTTCTTTCGCTGGGTATTTATTCCCGAGTTTATTTTTCTTTGGATTATTGGTTTGGGGAATCACAAGTTACAATACAAGTATAATTCCTTTGATTGTTGCATCAGTTTCAATAGTACTTTTTTGTTTGTCATTTTTACTTTCCAGCAAAAAGAAACAAACTCTGGTGACCAATTTGAATTTATTCACAACAATGCTTCTGGGCGGATTGTGGCACGGAGCGGGAGCACAGTTTATTGTTTGGGGAGCTTTACACGGATTAGCTTTGGCAATTCACAAAATTTTCGTGGAGATTTTCCCTTCCGAAAAAGATAAAAGTCCAAATTTCCTTTGGAGATTTTTCTCAATCTTAATTACATTCCATTTTGTAGTTTTCTGCTGGATTTTCTTCCGTGCAAGAGATTTCGAAACTGCTTTGCAAGTAATCAATAATATTGGCCAATTGACTTTCGAACCAGAACTTTGGAAAACAATTGTAATTGGCTATAAAAACGTATTCGGATTAATGTTGTTCGGTTATGTTTGGCATTTCTTGCCAGAAACATTCACAAACGGAATGAAATCTGTTTTTGATAAAACTCCAATTTTGGTAAAAGCAATAATTTTAGGTTTCGTTTACTGGATTGTTTACGCTACAGCCGTAGCAGGTTCACAGCCGTTCATATACTTCCAATTTTAAAGGTTCATAGGCACAAAGGCACAAAGGCGCAAAGGTTTTATTCTTTGCGCCTTTTTTATTCCCGCAGATTTAGCAGATATGAGTGATTTTTTTATACCCAATATGAAAAATAATCTGTTTGGTCTGCTAAATCTGCGAGAAACAAAAAACTTTGTGCCTTAGTGTCTTCGTGGCAAAATTGCACTTAAATAAAAATTGCCTGAAATATCTAATTAGATTATCTTTGCACTTCAAATAAAGAAAATAATATGTTTGATAATTTAAGCGATAAGTTAGATAAAGCGTTCCATATATTAAAAGGACACGGTAAAATTACAGAAGTAAACGTTGCCGATACTTTAAAAGAAGTTCGTCGTGCATTACTTGATGCCGATGTTAACTTTAAAATTGCTAAAGATTTTACCGCTAGAGTAAAAGACAAAGCAATTGGTCAGGACGTACTTACAACTTTACAACCAGGACAATTATTAGTTAAACTGGTAAAAGATGAGTTGACGGAATTAATGGGTGGAGATGTTGCTGGTGTTAACTTATCAGGAAATCCAACTGTTATTTTGATGTCAGGACTTCAAGGTTCTGGTAAAACTACTTTCTCAGGAAAATTAGCCAACTTTTTAAAAACTAAGAAAAATAAAAAACCGCTTCTTGTAGCGTGTGATATCTACCGTCCTGCGGCGATCAATCAGCTTCATGTTGTTGGAGATCAAATAGGTGTTGAGGTTTACTCAGAACCAGAAAACAAAAATCCTGTTGAAATTGCTCAAAATGCAATCAAACACGCAAAAGCAAACGGTTTCAATGTCGTAATTGTCGATACAGCCGGACGTCTTGCGGTAGATCAGGAAATGATGGACGAAATTGCACGTGTTCACAAAGCAATTCAGCCACAAGAAACTTTGTTCGTTGTAGACTCTATGACAGGACAAGATGCAGTAAACACTGCAAAAGCTTTCAACGATATCTTGAATTTTGATGGAGTTATTTTAACGAAATTAGATGGTGATACTCGTGGTGGAGCTGCGCTTTCGATCAAATCGATTGTAAACAAACCAATCAAATTTGTTGGTACTGGAGAAAAAATGGAAGCAATTGATGTTTTCTATCCAGAACGTATGGCTGAGCGTATCTTAGGAATGGGAGACGTTGTGTCGCTTGTTGAAAGAGCTCAAGAACAATTTGACGAAGAAGAAGCAAGAAAACTTCAAAAGAAAATCGCTAAAAACGAATTTGGTTTTGATGATTTCTTAACGCAGATTCAGCAAGTTAAAAAAATGGGTAATATGAAAGACTTGGTTGGAATGATACCAGGAGCTTCAAAAGCCATGAAAGATGTAGAAATTGAAGATGATGCTTTCAAACATATTGAAGCCATCATTCACTCGATGACGCCAGGAGAAAGAAGCAAACCTGCCATAATCGACGTAAAAAGAAAAGCCAGAATCGCTAAAGGTTCCGGAACTAAAGTCGAGCAAGTGAATCAGTTAATGAAGCAGTTTGACCAAATGAGCAAAATGATGAAGATGATGCAAGGTCCGGGCGGAAAAAACCTGATGAAAATGATGGGCGGAATGAAAGGAATGCCGGGTGGTATGCCAGGCGGAATGCCAAGATAAAAATAGTAAAAGTTTCAAGTTTCAGGTTTCAAGTTAGAGACTGAAATTTGAAACTTTTTTCGATACATTAATAAGGTTTCGTTTAAACCGGAAACCTGAAACAACAAAAACTTTAAACCTGAAACAACAAAATGCAACTACTAGACGGTAAAAAAACATCTGAAGACATTAAAAACGAAATCGCAGCTGAAGTTCAAGCTATAAAAGACGCTGGAGGAAAAGTTCCTCATTTAGCAGCTGTTTTAGTGGGTAATAACGGCGCAAGTTTAACTTACGTGGGAAGTAAAGTAAAATCTTGTCAGCAAATTGGCTTCGATTCGACTTTAGTTGCTTTGCCTGAAACAATTACCGAAGACGAATTGCTTGCGAAAATAAAAGAGCTAAACGAAGATGATAACCTTGATGGATATATCGTTCAGTTGCCTTTGCCAAAACATATCGATGAGCAAAAAATCTTGTTAGCAATTGATCCTGATAAAGATGTAGATGGTTTTCACCCGACTAACTTTGGTAGAATGGCTTTGGAAATGGAAAGTTTCATTCCAGCAACACCATTCGGAATTATGGAATTACTAGAGCGTTACAAAGTAGAAACTGCCGGAAAACATACCGTTGTAATTGGAAGAAGTCATATCGTTGGTCGTCCAATGAGTATTTTAATGAGTCGCAAAGGAAATCCAGGAGATTCAACAGTTACGCTGACACACAGTCGTACTAAAAATTTAGCTGAATTCACTAAAAATGCTGATATTATTATTACAGCTTTAGGAGTTCCTGAATTCTTAAAAGCCGATATGGTAAAAGAAGGAGTAACGGTTATCGACGTTGGAATCACTCGTGTAGACGATGCATCTAATCCAAAAGGTTATGTAATCAAAGGAGATGTTGATTTTGACGGAGTAAGCAAAAAAGCATCATTTATTACACCAGTTCCTGGTGGAGTAGGACCAATGACAATTGCAATGTTATTAAAAAATACACTTTTAGCAAGAAAAATGAGAAGCGCAAGAAATAAATAATTTCTCTTCAAAATACTTAACAAAGCCTGTTCGTTTGAGCAGGCTTTGTTGTTTTTAATATTTAATTAATAGTTTAAAGTTTTGGTTCTAAAAAATAAAGGATACTTTTGCACCACTTAAAAAACACTTCTCCACAATGGACGATTATTATTCGTTAGTACTTAATTAAAAGCAGCTTTTGAAATTTCAAAATGCTGCGATAAAAACCTGTATTTTGAAATGAAAGCCTTTTACACAAACGACAACGGATTACTAGAAATACCAAAATGGATTCCAAATTGCTGGATAAGTATCGAGGATCCTACAGAAACAGAAAAAAAATACTTACTCGAAGAGCTTCAAATTCCTGAAGCATTCTACAACGATATTGAGGATATTGATGAAAGACCTCGTATTGAAATCGAAGATGGCTGGACGCTTATTATTATGCGCGTTCCTATAAAAAGCAACGATATTAAACTTCCTTTTCAAACCATTCCGATGGGAGTAATTTTCAAAAATGATATTTGCGTTACAATTACTTTTTACAAAACAGAAGTTATATATGATTTTATGTTGTATTCACGACGTAAAAGCATTCAAGTAAAGAACAATTTTGACTGGGTTTTGAGATTGCTTCTTTCATCAAGTGTTTGGTATCTAAAATACTTGAAACAAATAAATCAAAAAATAAAACTGGCCGAAGATAATTTAGAGAAATCGATTAAAAATGAAGAACTACAGGCATTGCTTCAGATTGAAAAATGTTTGGTTTTCTTTATTACATCTCTGAAAGCAAATGATGTTTTATTTCAACGCATTAAAAATCTAAAAGCACATAAGGCAAGTTACGATTTAGATTTGTTGGAAGATGTCGAAATCGAATTAAGTCAAGCGCAAGACACGGCAAATATTTACAGCAATATCTTAACTGGAATGATGGATGCTTACGCCTCGGTAATTTCAAATAATATGAATAACATAATGAAGCAGATGACTTCAATTTCTATTATTTTAATGATTCCAACTTTGATCGCCAGTTTATATGGTATGAATGTTCCAAACGGTTTAGAAGAAAGTAAATACGGAATCTGGATTTTGCTTTTAGTTTCCATAATTCTATCCACTTTTGGAGTCTTTTTATTCAAAAGAAGAAGATGGTTTTAAATTAAAATGACACAAAACAAAAGCCTGTTCGTTAAGAATAGGCTTTTTAGTTTTTATATACTTTGGGCGTGACCGTGTCCCGATAAGTGGGCAAATCTACTTTGCGCTTATACGCCCACTTATCGGGACACGGTCGGGCTATCCGCGCTACTTCGGTAGCCAGTTCCTATCCCTCACGCGACACTCAGGTAACAACAAATCCACGTTCCTGCAAGGTTTTCAAAACCTTGTAGGTGTTATTTCAAGATCGATTAAATGTGTAGTTCCTACGGAACAAAAATTCGCGGCATATGTTTTTATCTACCGATATTTAATCTCTCCGAGATAATTCGCTATGAGTTGTAATATTTGTGAATGGAAAAAATGAATGTCAATAATTCGCATTTCATATTTAATTCTTGGGGAATACTCCGTTAGGAGTTATATATCGGTAACAAAAAATATCGGTAGCATAATAGTTGATATCCCCGCGGTAAAATATCCCGTAGGGATTACACATTTCATCCCTATGAACCTCAATTCATTTTTACGCTTGCAATTAAAATAAAACTCAATTTTTTATTTGTCATTTCAAAATAAAACATAACTTTGTATTGCAAAGTACTTTAATTATGAATCAGAAACACCAAGAAGATTTAGCGCATATTCGTTCCATGATGGAGCGTTCTTCAAGATTTATATCCTTAAGCGGACTTTCGGGAGTCTTTGCTGGGCTTTCGGCTTTAGTTGGCGGTTTGTATGTATATCAGCTGTTTAAAGTAAATGGTATCGAATATTTTACAGATGAACATATTTTATTATCAGGTGATTTGGTTTCTCATTTATTTTTCACTGGAATTGTAATTTTAGTCTGTGCTTTTGTGTTTGGAGCCTTTTTTACCATCAGAAAAAGCCGTAAATATAATTTACCAATCTGGACTTCGGCAACGAAAAATATGTTGTTTAATTTGGCTATTCCTCTTGTTGCAGGCGGAATATTTTGTTTGGCATTACTCTATCACGGAAACTACGGTTTAGTGGCGCCATCAACATTGATATTTTATGGACTTGCAGTGGTGAATGCTGAAAAATATACTTTCTCAGATATAAAATACTTAGGCTTTTCTGAAATTATTTTAGGATGTATTTCGCTTTTTTATATTGGATATGGTTTGATATTTTGGATCTTTGGATTCGGAATCCTTCATATCATTTACGGATTAGTGATGTTCAAAAAATACAAATAACTTAATGGGAATTATTGATAAACTAAATAAAGATTTTGAAAGCCGTGTCAGATTGGGAATTATGTCCGTTCTGATGGTTAACGACTGGGTAGATTTTACCGAGATGAAAACGCTTTTAAATATCACCGATGGTAATTTAGCGAGTCATTCCTCTGCATTAGAAAAATCTGAATATATCGAGGTTAAGAAAGAATTTGTGGGTAAAAAACCTAAAACATCTTATCAGGTAACACCGCTTGGCCGCGCGGCGTTCAAAGAGCACCTTTCTTATCTCGAAAAATTAATGAAATCGTAATAACTATATTTTTTTGTCTAATAACTTTGAAATACAAAGTACTTTTAATTTGATAATCATGAAAAAACATCACATTATTTTTGTCTGCAGTTTTATTTTTTTACTGCTTTTTTATAGAGAAGATCCAGGACTTAACTGGTCTATTTTTTGCTTGTTTTTAACCGGATTTATTTGTTTTTTCTTTCAGGATCGATTCACTGAAAGAATGCATTTGATATTGGTCATTACATCAGTTTTATCTTGTCTGGCTTTCGGATGGTACGGCGATGCGGCTTCTTTTTTTGCAATGGCGCTTTCAATATTATTTTTACAGTTTAAAACACAAGATAATCAGTTGAAAATTGTCCAAATTTTTCCGCTTGTATTCTTAAACGGATTTGCTTCTTTAGGCAGAATTTGGATGTTTAACCAATGGCTTCCAGAAAAGCAAATTCATAATAATTTTGCCAAAAAACTGATTGCATTTTTTGTAATTCCTGCCATTTTCCTTGGACTGTTTTTTATTGTATATTCTTTTGGGAGTGATCATTTTTCGTCATTATTTACAGATTACACTTTAGATCTTGATGTACCGCAGCTCTTGTTGCTTAGTATTGCAGGCTTCTATATTTCATTCAGCTTCTGGAATTACTGGGTGCCGGAAGTTTGTTATGAAAAAAACGATTTGCTTGACAATGAATTTAAAAATATAACAGAAATCAAAAATCAGAATACATTTTCGTTTCTTGATATTGACTTTGAAAGAAGAAGTGGCGAAATTACTTTAGCTCTTTTAAATTTGATGCTTTTGGTCTTTATTGCAACATACAATTACGAACAGTTTTTTGAAACAGTCACAGCACAGGCTTCAAAATTGAGTGCTGATACGCATGAAAGAGTAAATGCTGTTATCTTTTCGATTCTAATGGCGGTTGGCGTAATTATGTTTTATTTTAAAGGTGGATTCAATTTTGATAAAAAAGCAACCTTTCTTAAAACACTTGCTAAAATCTGGATTTTTTTAAATGGAATTTTGATTGTAAGCACCATCATTAAAAATTCAGAATACATTTCATTTTTTGGTCTGACTTACAAACGACTAGGAGTTTACGCTTTTCTTGTTTTGGCAATTATTGGGTTGGTTTACTCTTTTTTAAAAATAACAAAACAAAAAACAAATGCTTATTTGGTCAATCAAATGGTTTGGTATTTCTACGGAACTGTTCTTTTGTGCAGTTATGTAAATTGGGGAAATCTAATTACAAATTATAATATTTCTGTAAACAAAGGAGTGACGCCACAATTTCTGAGCAGTTTGAATTTTAATGATGACACCCGAAGGGCTTATTTTTTGCAAAACCATTTAGATGGAGGTAAAACCGAAATACAAAGAGAAGAATTGATCAATTTTTATCAAAATTCTACTTTTTTGTCGAAAGCATTGTACTACGATTTTCTAACGGAGAAAAAATAAGAAACAAAAAGTCCGAACTGTTTTACGGTTCGGACTTTTTTATGTGTTCATTTTAATTATCTCCTCTTTTCTTAAATCTCGGATCGTGTTTCGATATAAACGTTGTTCTACGATTTGAAGCTGGTTTTGGACTTTCAACTTTTGGAAGACTCGCTTCTTCCGTTTTGCTCGAAGGTTCAATCAACTGATTTAATTCTTTAATCTCAGCATCGGTTAAATCACGATATCTTCCAACCGGAACATCAAGCGAAATATTAATAATTCTAATACGTTTCAAAGCGGTAACTTCATAACCCAAATATTCAGCCATTCTTCGAATCTGGCGGTTTAATCCTTGAGTCAGAATAATTTTGAAAGTGTATTTGCTAATTTGTTCGACTTTACATTTTTTGGTCACAGTGTCTAAAATTGGAACACCATTTCCCATTCTTTGGATAAAACGATCTGTGATTGGTTTGTTTACCGTAACAGTATATTCTTTTTCGTGATTGTTTCTGGCACGTAAAATTTTGTTTACGATATCACCGTCATTAGTCATGAAAATTAATCCTTCACTGGCTTTATCTAATCTTCCGATCGGGAAAATACGTTTTGGATAATTGATGTAATCGACAATATTATTTCGGACTTCAAGATTTGTTGTGCATTCTATTCCCGTAGGTTTGTTGAATGCCAAATAAATCATTTTTTCGTGTTTTTCCACGATCAATTTTCCGTCTACGCGTATTTCATCATCTGGCGAAACTTTAGTTCCCATTTCCGGCACAACGCCATTTATTGTCACGCGTCCTTCTTCTATAAGTTTATCAGCTTCACGACGAGAACAGAAACCCGTTTCGGCAATAAATTTATTAAGACGTTTTAAATTCTCTTCCATCCTGCAAAAATAGGCAAAAGTTTAGACTTCTTAGAATTTTAGATTTTAGACTTATTAGATTGTTTTGAATTTCATACCGTTTTGTCATCCTGAGGAACGAAGGATCACACTAGAAATTCCGCATGCAGAATCGCCAATCTTTGTCGAATTACGAGTGTGATCCTTCGTTCCTCAGGATGACAAGTTTGTTTAAAACCTTTGTGGCTCTGCACCTCTGCGCCTCTGAACCTTTTAAGAATGAAATTCAGAACTATCTCGCGGAGTTTCCTTTCGATCAAACATTCCATAATCGCGAACAACTGTTGCAATTCTTAAATGATAATCTTTAAAAACTTCATTTCTTCCTTTTGCTTGTGCATGGCGATGCATTTCGAGATTTCGCCATTGTTGAATACTTTCTTCATCTCTCCAAAAAGACAAAGACAAAACTTTTTCAGGATTACTAAAGCTCTGAAAACGTTCGATCGAAATAAAACCTTCGATGTGGTCCAATTCTGGACGTAAACTCGCGGCGATATCCAGATATTCTTCTTTTTTTCCTTCGTTCGGAATAACTTCAAAAATTACAGCTATCATTTTAATTGTAGATTTTAGATTTCAGATTTTAAAAAAAATGTGTATTAGCGACTTAGTGGCTCAGAATCTTTGGAAGAAAACAAAAACTCAATCACTTTGTCATACAATTCATCATCATGCATGCCGTGTCCTAAACCGCTGGTTTCAATAAACTGACTGTTTTTCCAGTTGCTGGCTATTTTTTTTCCTTCGGCGAAAGCCACAATTTTATCTGAAGTGTCGTGCGCAATTAAACCTGGAACATTAAATTGAGAAGCAAATTTCTGTCCCGAAAAATCTTCTAGTTTGAAATTAAATCGTTCCATGAATTTGCTTTCCAAAAGAGAAAACATTTTGGTGTTCAAACTTAGCATTGAAACATAATTGTCAATCAAAGTTTTTAATTCTGAAGGAGCGCCTAAAATCACCATTTTATTGATGCTCGTATTCGGAAATAAATATTGATGATACACACAAGCCGCGCCACCAATTGAATGACCGATAATAATTTCTGGTTGATATTTTTCGACAGCCTTACTGATAAATTCAGCATAAAGCGGAACGTTGAATTCTTTCCCGCTGCTTTGTCCATGTGCAGGCGCATCAATAGCAATAATCGTACTTCCGGATTTTTGAAGATGTGGTAAGGTTTTTTTCCAGCGTGCAGCATTACTTTCCCAGCCGTGAACTAGCAAAATTTTGGTTTCATTACCTTTCCAGATATAAGTCTGAAAATGGTGTTCGTTATGATGGAAAGTTTCGGTTTCTGTGTTTTTTAAAACTTTTGGAAGTGCTTCTTTCTGCAATCTGCCAATTCTAGGCTGGCTGAAAAGTGCGTATGAAAGTTCAACAGCCTTTTGCGGACGGACATAACTCAAAAAGTTAATATAAGATCCAACTGATTTTAATGTAATAAAACGAATGCCTTTTTTAATTCCCAAAACTTAAATTTTTTCTAAAGGTAGAAAATGTTTTGCCACAGATTAAAAGGATTAAAAAGATTTTATTCAGCATAAGAATAATTTAATCTGTGTTAATCTATTTAATCTGTGGCAAAAATAAAAGCAAAAAAAAAGTCCCGATTTAATCGGGACTTGATATTTAGAATTTTGCGAACAATTGTTCCATTTTTTCTTTTTCTTCTTCTGCTAATGCAGCGTCAACTAGAATTCTTCCAGAATGCTCATCAGTGATGATTTTCTTTCTTGAAGCAATTTCTACCTGAGTTTGTGGCGGGATAGTGAAGAATGATCCTGCAGAAGCACCTCTTTCGATAGATACTACAGCTAAACCATTACGAACACTGCTTCTGATTCTGTTGTAAGCAGCTAATAATCTGTCTTCGATTTGCGAAGCATATTCGGCAGATTTCTCAGTTAAGAAGATTTCTTCTTTTTGAGTTTCAGCCATAATAGCATCAAGTTCTGATTTTTTATGTTTTAAATGTGAACTTTTTGCGTCAAGTTTTTCTTTTAAGTTAGAAACAACTTCTTTTTTGTGTTCGATAGAAGCTTTCATTTCTTTGATTTGCTTTTCAGCCAATTGGATTTCTAATTCCTGAAATTCAACCTCTTTAGTCAAAGAATTAAATTCTCTGTTATTACGAACTGATTCTTGTTGTTTTGTGTATTTTTTGATAACCTCTTTATGCTCCTCAATAGCAATTTTCTTTGCTTTGATTTGCTCATCAATCACTTCAAGTTCACCTTTCAGTTTCTCTGAACGAGTGCTCAAACCTGCAACTTCATCTTCTAGATCTTCAACTTCTAGAGGAAGTTCTCCTCTAACGTTTCTGATTTCGTCAATTCTAGAGTCAATAAGCTGTAAATCGTATATTGCTCTTAACTTGTCCTCAACACTTAATTCTTTCGTATTCGCCATATTCTATAAGTTTCTATAAGTACTTAACTGGATTTGTATTTTCTTCTGATAAAATGATGGCAAAATTAAGGATTTTTTTTCGAAGATAATCAACAATATAGTTTTTTGTATAGCGTTCGCTCTCAAAATGACCAATATCGGCTAAAAGTAACTTGTTTTCTGCCTCATAAAATTGATGGTACTTTAAATCGGCAGTCAAAAAAGCATCGGCACCAGCCTGAATTGCATTTTTTATGGCAAAACTTCCTGAACCTCCCAAAACAGCAACTTTCTTTATTTTTTTTCCTAAAAAGGCCGAATGACGAATTCCGTCAGCAATCATTTTGTCTTTAACGAAATGAAGAAATTCTTTTTCGTCCATTTCATTTTCAAATTCACCAATCATTCCTAAACCAATATTTTGATGTGAATTTTGAAGATCATAAATTTCATAAGCGACTTCTTCGTAAATATGGTTGGAGAATAATGCTTTTAAAATTCTGGATTGCAAATGTTTTTCAAACGTAACTTCGATTTTTATTTCTTGAGTTTCGGTCAATTCGTGACGTTCTCCAATAACAGGATTGCTTTCAGAATTTCCTTTGTAAGTCCCAATTCCGTTGGAGTTGAAACTGCAATTGTCATAATTTCCAATCGTTCCCGCGCCGGCATCAAACATGGCCTGACGCACTTTTTGAGCATTTTCTGGAACAGTGTAAGTCACCAGTTTCTGAATGAAATTCTGTTTAGGAATTAAAACTTTAGTATTTGTTAATCCTAAAGCATCACAGAATATTTTATTTACGCCAGCAGAATGATTGTCTAAAGCAGTATGAACAGCATAAATCGCAATGTCATTTTTAATGGCTTTTAAAATTGCTCGCTCAACATAATTTTTTCCAGTAATTTTTTTAATTCCGGAAAATAAAATTGGATGAAAACAAACTATCAAATTGCAGGTTTTAGAAATTGCTTCGTCAATAACACTTTCTAATGCATCGTGACAAACCAAAACTCCGGTGCTTTCGGTTTCTACATTTCCAACTAAAAGTCCCACGTTGTCAAAATCTTCGGCGTAAGCCAAAGGTGCCATTTCTTCGAGGACTGCTATTATGTTTGATATTTTCATTGTTTTAAGTTTCAGGTTTCAAGTTTCAGGTTTCCCAAAACTTGAAACAAATTAACGAAAAAAATTATACTTTCGTAAAATGAATCTACTCCGAAAAATACTTTTCCCGTTCGCAATTTTGTACGGATTTATTACTTCAATCAGAAATTTTCTCTTTGACAAAGGAATTCTGAAATCGACTTCATTTGATATTCCTGTTATTGCTGTTGGAAATCTGAGCGTTGGCGGAACTGGAAAAACACCTCAAATAGAATATTTAATTCGATTGTTATCTGATCAATATAGAATTGCCACTTTAAGTCGTGGTTATAAAAGAAAATCGGAAGGTTTTGTTTTGGCTGATGCAACTTCAAATGCTGAAATTTTAGGAGATGAACCTTTTCAATTCTATCAAAAATTTCCAAATATTCAGGTTGCCGTTGATGCAAATCGAACAAACGGAATCCAGCAATTGCTTTCGCAGAAAAACAAACCAGAAGTTATTTTACTCGATGATGCTTACCAACATCGTAAAGTGAAAGCAGGTTTTTATATTCTGCTGACCTCTTTTGATGATTTGTATGCAGATGATTATATGCTGCCAACAGGGAATTTACGAGAAAGCCGAAGTGGAGCAAACAGAGCCAGTATTGTTGTGGTTACAAAATGCCCTAAAAATCTATCGGAAGAAAAACGTGAACAAATTCGATTGAAACTGAAGTTGAGCTGTTCGCAGCAAAGTTTTTTTACTTTTATAGATTATGATGATATGGTTTATGGTAAAGAAGAAAAAATTGCCGTAAACGAACTGAAATCAGAATCGAAATTGCTTATAGCCGGAATCGCAAAACCAACTCCGTTTTTTGATTATCTAAAAAATGAAACAGACGAATGTTTGACTTTTCCAGATCATCATCATTTTTCTGATGCAGATTTAGACGCTATTAAGAATAAAGCCAATGGTAGAAAAATAATTACAACAGAAAAAGATTACGTTCGTTTAAAGGATTCGAAATTGGTTTCTCAATTGTATTATCTTCCTATTAAAAGTACATTCATTAATCATCAGCAAAATTTTGATGCGACGGTTTTAGAATATGTGAAAACAAACTCAGCGACTTAGAGTCTTAATATCTCTTAGCAACTTAGAATCTTAGAACCTTAGTTAATCGAAAAACTTCGCAATCGTACTATAAAATTCGTCTGGTACAAATGGTTTTGTAATTACATCATTCATTCCAAATGACAGAAGCATATCACGATTTTCGTCAAGCGAAATTGCTGTTAAAGCAATAATTGGGGTAGTTTTATCGAACTCTCTAATAAGTTTTGTAGCTGTAGTTCCGTTGATTCCAGGTAAATGCACATCCATCAAAACCATATCAAAACGTTTGACTTTTAAAAGTTCAACGGCTTCTTCACCATTGTCAACAATTTCACAATTTATGGCTTTGTTTTCGAGCATTTTTCGGGTAATCATCTGATTGATTTTGTTGTCTTCAATCAATAAAATAGATTTATGTTCCAGCTGTTTATCACTGTAAAGTTTTGTAGTTTCTTCAACAACTTCAAGAGGTTCTTTGTTGATGTTGAAATTCAGTTTGAAAGTAAAAGTTGATCCTTTTCCAACCTCACTTTTGAGTTTTATTTCTCCTCCAAGAAGTTCAATTAATTTTTTCACAATGGTAAGTCCTAAACCTGTACCGCCATACTTACGGTTTACTTCAATTGAACCTTGCGAAAAACTCTCAAAAACCGATTGTAGTTTGTCCTCAGGAATTCCAATCCCGGTATCTACGATTTCGAAATAAACTGTCGCATTTTCTTCCTCAATGGTATACAATTTTGCAATTACGTTTACATGTCCGTTTTGCGTAAACTTCAATGCATTATTGATCAGGTTTAGAATTATTTGCGATAATTTGGTTGGATCTCCAATTAAATTATCCGGAATAGCTTCGTCTATTTCGAGATTAAAATAATTTTTGTTGGCAGTTGCCAATTCTTTTAATGAACTTTGGATATTGGTTAAAAGTTCTTTTAAGTTGAAACTGATATTCTCAATTTCAATTTTTGTAGAATCAATCTTGTTGATTTCCAGAATTTCATTAATAAAAGTAGTCAGATAATTTCCTGAAAATTTAAGTGACTCGAGGTATTTTAATTGGTTTTTCTTTGGATTATCTTCTAGCAATAAATGTGTAATTCCGTTAATAGCATTTAGTGGCGTACGGAGTTCGTGACTTACTGTCGACAAAAATTCTGATCGGGCTTTAGAAGCTTTTTCGGCTTTGTTTTTGGCCAAAATAAGTTCTTTGTTTTTTTCTCTTAAAAGTAAATTATTCTGATTTCGAATAATATTGTTTTTATATAAAGCTAAACTCAAAAGGGATAAAATAGATATTAAAGCAATCGCCAAAATACTTACCAGCTTAGAATAACGATACGTTTTTAGCTGAATTTTCTGGTCACTTTCGCGTTTTAGAGTATTGTTTATGGATTGTGTTTTTTTGAATTTTTCGAATTCATTCATATCCAATTTGGCATTCTTTAATTTAAGAATGTAATTCTCCAGCTGATAATGTTCGTCAAGATACGAATAGGCGAGATCGAAATTTCTGTTCTTTTTGTAATACTGACTGATTGCTAAAATTATTTTTGACTTCTGAGCCAAATTGTTGTTTTTGGCGCTGTAATCTAGTGCATTGTCAAAATAGATTAAAGCAGAATCATTTCGCTTTAGCACACTTTCTATTAAGCCAAGTTGATAGTACGAATCTGTTTTGGTTTTAATGATTTTTGGATTGTCCGGTTTCTTTACAATTTTTTGAAAAGTTTTCGCGGCAAGCGGAAGGTTCTTACTTACTTTTAAAGCCATTGCTTTTTGGTAATTCAGAATCTCGGCATGGTCGACAATTTTTAAGTAGTTTAATAAACTGTCGGCTTTTTTATAATAAATATTTGCAATTTCATAATTACCCTGAGCAGTATTTGAGGAACCAATATAATGAAGCGCAAGAATTTTAGTGCACGTTGGGCTAACTTTATCAAATAATGAAACACTTTTATGAAAGTTTTTTAAAGCTTCATCATATTTTTGCTGATTATAGTAAATTTTGCCAAGTTTAAAAGTTTGATTGGCAAGACTTTCTCCTTTGTTGTTTAATTGGCAAAAATCGATTGACTTTTTAGTATAAAAAACCGCCTGATTGTATTTTTGTTTGTTTAGATTCGAATTCGCTAATTTGTTGTAATAGGAAATACTATCTGTATTCCGTTTAGTTTGAGAATACAAAAATGAATTTAAAAAACAAACAAGAATAAGAAGGTGGTATTTCATGTATGGCAATGCTTTTACAATGAATCTTATGTTTTCCTTATTAGTAAAATTAAATCTATTAATCTTGATGAATAACCAATTTCGTTATCATACCAACCCACAACTTTAACCATTTTGTCAATAACAGAGGTAAGTTGTGCATCGAACAAACACGAGTGTGTGTTGCCAATAATGTCAACAGAAACAATCGGATCTTCTGTGTAATCTAGTATTCCTTTTAAATTTGTTTTTGAAGCTTTTTCGAAAGCTTTGTTGATTTCTTCAATACTTACAGCGCGTTTTACGTTGAAAGTTATATCAGTCAATGAGCCATCCGGAACCGGAACACGGATACCGCAACCTCCAATTTTTTGATGCAATTTAGGAAAAATTTTTGTTAATGCCTTAGCTGCACCTGTAGTTGTTGGAACAATTGACTGACTAGCGCCTCTCGCCCTGCGTAAATCCTTATGTGGCTGGTCGTGAAGACTTTGGTCTGTTGTATAAGAATGTATCGTCGTAATGTACGCTTGCTCAATTCCGCACAATTCGTCGATGATTTTAATCATCGGAGCAGCGTTATTGGTGGTGCAACTTGCATTCGAAACGATAGACTCTGTTCCGTCTAAAATATTTTCATTTACGCCTAAAACTATTGTTTTAATCGTGTCAACTTCTGATGGGGCTGAAAGAATTACTTTTTTTGCACCAGCTTCAATGTGTGCGTGTAATTCTTCATGTGTTTTGTATTTTCCTGTAGATTCGATTACGAAATCTATATCGTGTTTTTTCCAATCTAAGTTAGAAATACTTTTTTCGTGAAAAAATAAAAAATTTCTATTGTCGACAATAATACATTCTTCATTATGGCTTACTGAAAAAGGCAAAACACCGTGAATACTGTCGTATTTTATAAGGTGCGCCATTGTTTTATTATCTGCAATATCGTTGATTGCAACAACTTCAATTTCCGGATGATTTAAAAGCAAACGGAACAGGTTTCTTCCAATCCTTCCAAAACCATTTATAGCAATTCTTGTTTTCAATTTTTTGTTTATTCGTTTAGCTGTTTAATCGTTTAATCGGTTTGACAATTAAACGATTAAACGACTCAACTTTTTTATAAAATATGTTTTTGTGCTTTGTATGAAGAACGAACCAGTGGACCACTTTCAACATGACGGAAACCTAATTCTAAACCAAATTTTTCGTATCTCGCAAATTGTTCAGGAGTGATAAATTCTTTTACAGGTAAATGTTTTTTACTTGGCTGTAAGTACTGGCCAATAGTAACAACATCGACATTTGCGTTACGTAAATCGGTCATGGTTTGAAAGACTTCTTCTTCAGTTTCTCCAAGTCCTAACATAATTCCAGATTTGGTTCTGTTGATTCCTTTTTCTTTCAGATATCGTAAAACTTCCAGACTACGATCGTATTTTGCCTGAATACGTACTTCACGAGTTAAACGACGAACTGTTTCAACATTATGAGAAACTACTTCAGGATTTGCTTCGACAATTCGGTCAAGATTTCTTTCCATTCCTTGAAAATCAGGAATTAAAGTTTCAAGCGTTGTGTTTGGGTTCATTCTACGGATCGCTTTTACTGTTTCAATCCAGATAATAGAACCTCCATCTTTTAAATCATCTCTGTCTACACTTGTTATTACGGCGTGCTTAATGTTCATTATTTTTATTGAACGCGCCACTTTTTCTGGTTCATCCCAGTCTACCGTTTCTGGTCTTCCGGTTTTTACGCCGCAAAATCCACAAGAACGGGTACAAACATTTCCAAGAATCATAAAAGTTGCAGTTCCTTCGCCCCAGCATTCTCCCATATTTGGGCAACTTCCAGAGGTGCAAATCGTGTTTAGGCTATATTTATCAACCAAACCACGAAGTTCAGTATATTTTTGTCCAATTGGAAGTTTTACCTTCAACCATTTAGGTTTTCCAGTTGGTATATTTTCAGTGATTGTTTCCATATATTAAAAATCAAAGCACAAAGATAAGGAATGTAGTTTATTTGGAGATGCTAATTTGCTTTTCGTTTACTTTTTGTGCCCGCTTATCCAATTTGCTATTTTAAGACCAAATAGCAATATTTCGTCTTAAGAGATATTTTGGGTTTATCTTTTTAAAATTTTACTTAAAACTTTGAGATTTAAGCTCTCTTTTTAAAATATTAAATTTTATCCTATTCTGATACAAATTCGGCTCCTTGAAATAATATAGAATTTTATCTGTAATATTTTTGTTGTTAAATTAATAATTTAAAAAACATGAAAAAAAATATTGCATTAGGGGTTTTATTTGCAATCTTTGGTTTTACCCAAATGGATGCACAAATTCTGTCAGATAAAGCTATGGGAGCTTTAGGTAAAGGTGTTTCTGGGCTTACATTTAGTGACGCCGACGCTGCTGCTTTGGCTAAACAATCGATTGATGAACTAGACGCAAATAATCCTGTAGCTCCAGAAACAGATGGTTACTCAATTCGATTAAATCGTTTATTTGGAAAGCATATTTCCAGCGAGGGAGTTACTTTAAATTATAAGGTTTATTTAGTAAAAGACATCAATGCATTTGCTTGTGCAGATGGAAGCGTTCGTGTATTTGCAGGATTAATGGATGTAATGGATGATAATGAATTGCTTGCAGTTATCGGGCATGAAATTGGTCACGTAGTTAATCATGATACACGCGATGCTATTAAAGCAGCTTATAAAAAAGAGGCTTTACTCGATGCCGCTTCATCACAGTCGGGAAAAATTGAGACAATGACAAAATCTCAATTAGGTCAATTGGGAAGTGCAATGATCGATAGCAAACATAGTAGAAAACAAGAATCGCAAGCTGATACGTTTTCATATGGTTTTATGAAAAGAAATGGCTACGATGTGAATGCAGAAGAATCTGCTTTTAGAATTCTTCAAAATATAAGCGAAGGAGCTGAATCTTCTTTTATGACTAAAATGATGAGTTCGCATCCAGATTCTGGAAAAAGAGCAGATGATGCTAAAAAAAGAGCTACCAAAGATGGTTTGTATAAAGCGTATGTACAGCAGAAAATTGATAATAGCACACCTGTAAAAGCGAAAGCAGCAACAAAAACAACTGCTAAAAAGACAACGAAAAAGAAGTAATTTCAGATAAAATATTAAAAAGGCAAATTCCCAGGATTTGCCTTTTTTTTGATAGTTATACTTATACTATCAGCAAATGGCTCGTTAAAAATTTATATCTTTAATCTGTTAAAAAAATGAACTTTGTGTGAGATGAAATAGCATTGCGTTATTTACATTTGTTGTTAAATTGTAATAATTAAAAAAATGGAAAAGAAATTTATCGTTTTAGGAGTTTTATTTGCCACATTAGGTTTTACTAAAATGAATGCGCAAATTAATTTAGGAGATAAAGCAATGGGAGCTCTTCAAAAAGGTGTTACTAGTTTTACCTTGACAAATGCTGATGCAGCAACTTTATCTAAAGAAGCTGTTCGTAAATTAGATTCGACTAATGAAGTTGCCGGGCCAAATGATGGTTATACTTTAAGATTAAACAGAGTTTTTGGAAAATATACTTCAGGCGAGGGATATACGCTGAATTATAAAGTGTATAAATTGAAAGAGGTAAATGCATTTGCAACAGCTGACGGAAGTGTTCGTGTATATTCAGGCTTAATGGATATTATGGATGACAATGAATTGCTGGCGGTTATTGGTCATGAAATTGGACACGTTGCCAATAATGATACAAGAGATGCTATGCGCGCAGCTTACCAAAAAGAAGCTTTAATTGATGGAGCATCTTCGCAATCTACAAAAATTAGTGCTGTAACAGATAGTCAGTTAGGGAAAATTGGAAGCGCAATGATCGACAGTAAACACAGCCGTAAACAAGAAGCTGAAGCCGATTTGTTTTCGTATAATTTCTTAAAGAAAAACGGATATGATGTAAATGCTGAAGAATCTGCTTTTAGAATTTTGGCTAAAATGAGTGAAGGATCTGAAGCTTCATTTCTTGACAGAATGATGAGTTCGCATCCTGATTCTGCTAAAAGAGCAGACGACGCAAAAAAGAGAGCTGAAAAAGATGGATTGTACAAACCGTATGTACAGCAAAAAATTGTAAATACTGTTCCGGCTAAAGCAACGACAACGAAAAAAGCGACTACTAAGAAAACGACTAAAAAGAAATAAGAAGTCCAAAATAAAAAAAACGGCAAATTCTAAATTTGCCGTTTTTTTTATAGATTATCCTAAAACGTGATGTGCTAAAACTTTTTGGACATCATACACATTTACAGATTTGTTGAATTGCTTTACAATACTTGGGTTTAATTCGCTGGAAACCCAGATTTTTAATTCAGCATCCAAATCAAAAGTTCCTGCAGTTTCTACGCTGAAACGAGTAATGCTTTTGTAAGCAATTGATTTGTATTCCGTTTTGCTTCCTGTAATTCCTTGCACATCAACCAAGATTAATCTTTTATTGGTAAAAATAAAAGTATCACGAATCAATTTGAAACCCATTTCGATTTCTTCATTGTCTGTTAAAAGTTGCCCGTATTTTTTAAGCAAATCTTCTTGAGTTACAGTGCCTGCGTTGCCCATAAGAGCAGAAAATATTCCCATTTTTTAAATTTTAATTTTAGTGTAAAATGTTTTGATTTTTAAGGAAGTGTAAAGATAATTAAAAATAAAAAAGAAGCGAATCTTTCCTTATTTAAGAATGTGATTGATAGAATTTAAAAAAGTCAAAAAAAAAGCAGAACCTAAGTTCTGCTTTTTCAATTTCGATTTTATTTTATTCAGCTTCCGTTTTAATTGTTATTGGAAGGTTGTATGCAGTTCGAACTGGTTTTCCGTTTAATATTCCAGGAGTCCATTTTGTTTTTAAAGATTTTAATACTCTAATTGCTTCTTTTCCCATTCCAAAACCTGGATCGTTTTTTACCATGATGTCGGTTATTGAGCCATCTCTTTCAATTACAAAAGAAACATATACTTTCAATGTTCTTTCGGCATCCAGTTCTGGTCTTTTAAAGTTGTTCCCAACATAGCTGTAAAACTTGCTCATACCGCCTGGAAATTCTGGCATTTTGTCTAATGCAGCTGCAATTACAGGTTCATTAGTTGCTGGTGGTTCACCAATAGTTTCTCCTCCTGTATTTCCATTTCCTGGAATTACGTTTTGTGTAGTTCCGGTTCCATTTGTATTTTCTACAACAGGAACGTTTTCAACATTCGTTGCAATTTCCTGAACAGCTTCTTCTGTGCTACTTACAACAGGATTTGTTAACTGTGTAGTGATTGATGGAGCAGTAGGAGCACTTTGTGATGGAGGTGCAATTGGCGTTGGTGGTTCTGGTCTTACCAAATCTGGCGTAATGTTAACCGGTGTCAGAGGTTCGTCAAACGGAGCTGGCTCGACAGTTTCATGACCCCTAAACTTATTAATCAGCATCGATGCGCTTCCCAAGGCGGCGATTAACAACAATGCTGAAAATAAGGCAGTAATTGTTGTTTTAGAATTTTCCTGGCGTAATTGATACGCTCCGTACTCTTTGTTTTTGTTTTCGAAAACAAGATCGGTCCACTTGCTTTCATAGATGCTAGATTTAGACATGATTTTTGGGTTTTAAGGTTAAGTAACTTTAAATCATACGCGATAAGGATTGGGTTTTAGCAAACAACGCAGACGTTGTTGTTTTATTATGTTAGATAATAGGTTTTTTAATAAAAAGTATGATTATACTTTAATCTTTTCTTAAAGATAGTGAATTATCTGTTTTGTTCAATGATTTCTGCTAATAATTTTTTAGCACGGAGTAATTTAACTTTTACGTTGCTTAAAGGCTCATTAATTTTAGCCGCAATTTCCTGATATGTCATTTCCTGAAAATAACGTAACTGAATGACTTCCTGATAATGAGGTTTTAATTCTTTGATGCATAAAAGCAAGCGCGATAGATTTTGCTCTTTAATTAATGCGTCTTCAGCAGATGGAGTAGGGTCTGGAATGTTGTATGCCTGCTGATCTTCGTTGTCTGTTATTTCTATAAAAAGACTGGTTTTCTTTTTTCGAAGTAAGTCGATGTAGACATTTTTGGCTATGCTGATCAACCAAGTGTTAAACTTGAATTCAGCGTTGTAAGTGGCAATTTTGTCGAAAGCTTTTGAGAAAGTTTCTATGGTAATATCTTCGGCTGTAGTTTCGTTTTCTGTGCGTTTTAGCATAAAACCATAAACTTCATTCCAATAAAAATCTAATAAAAAAGTAAAGGCGATTTGATCGCCTTTTTTTGCTTTTTCTATTTTAGAATTTATTTCCAATGTACCGGTTTTGAAAAGATATTAGTTATAAAGATATTAATTTGTGTGAATATAAGCACTATCTCTACAATAGGAAACCAGATTTTAAGATCATTTTCTTTTAATTTACCTGCGGTAAATCCAACTACTGTCCATGCAACAGTATAACGGGTTGCAATTATTGCTACTACTGCAATCCATTGAAACTGGAAGGACAATAAGAGAATAAAGGACAAAAAGAAAAGTAATTGCGAGGTATAAAAAATACCTAATTGCATCTTATCAAAGAATTTATAATGCTCTGCGGTAGAAACATGTCTTCTTTTTTGTGTAAACCATTCTTTGTAAGATTCTTTTGGTTTTGAATAAGTGAAACTTTCCGGATTATAAGAAATCGTTGTGTTTGTTTTATCCGCTGCTTGATTTATAAATAAATCATCGTCGCCGGAACGAATTTGAATATGGTCGATAAATCCGTTTACTTTAAAGAATTCTTCTTTTTTGTAAGCTAAATTTCGTCCTACTCCCATGTATGGAAATCCAATTTTTGCCCATGAAAAATATTGCAAGGCTGTCAATATGGTTTCAAAACGGATAATTTTATTTAAGAAAGAACGCTCTATTTTTTCGTATCCACCATAACCCAATACAATAGTTTTGTTCATCGTGAACTGAGATGTCATTGAAGTGATCCAGTTTTTTGACGTAGGATAACAATCAGCATCGGTAAATAGTAAATATTCTTTTTTAGCAGCTTTGATTCCTAAAGTCAAAGAATATTTTTTGTTTCCCCAAAAAGCCTCATTGTTTTGCACTTTTACCAAACGAATATTTGGATACTGTTGTTCGAATTCTTCAAAAATTTCGAGAGTTTCGTCGCTTGAAGCATCATCGATTAAAACTATTTCAAAGTCAGGATAATCCTGTTCAGCCAAAAGCGGCACAAATTTCTTTACGTTTTCTTCTTCGTTTTTTGCACAAACAATTACAGAAACCGGAAGTTTTTTTTGAGTGACTTCCTGTGGTTTAGCAAAAGCAAATTTACCAAATACACCCAAGTAATAAAAAAGTTGTACAACAACAATAGCAATAAAGAAGTAAAATAAAGTTATAAGCATCTGATTTTAATGTCTTTTAATTTCTGAATCTTGCGAGTGCAAATGTACTTATGAATTCCTAATTTTCAATGGTTAAAACCGATTTACTTTCGGCATTTTGACATTTCTTTTGCAACAGCAATAGCCTGAGGGTTTTCGGTTTTTTCTAATTCCGAAATTATGTTTTTATAATTGTAATCATCCCGGTTTTGCGATAATTTTTTAGTGGCCTGAATCTCTTCAATTTCGATTTCAAAGCCAAAAATGCCTCTTGCTTCCCGCATTGTTTTTGCTGATAAATCTTCAACCCGAACAGGATTTTCAGAATTTGCTTCGTATTTATCAACCAATTTTTTTAACTGCTCAACTGAAGTTTCGTAATCTACAATCTTGATTCGGCCGTAAACATGTACGGCTATATAGTTCCATGTTGGTACATTTTCATGATCGTACCAGGAAGAAGATATATAACTGTGCGGGCCGGTAAAAACCGCAAGAACCTGATCGTTCTCTCTAAAACCTTCAGCTTGTGGGTTTAATTTTGAAATATGTCCCTGCAGAATTTCTTTTCCGTCTTGATTCACTTCAAGTTCTATCGGAATATGTGTGGCACATAATTTACCGTTGGTCTGATTGATTAGAATTCCAAAACTGTTTTCTTTCAGGAAAGTTCTGATTTCTTCGGGATTCTCATTTTTATATAAATCAGGTGTGTACATTTTTGTAAAGTTTTTTTTCTAAAACAAATACTTCTGCTGGATTTTACTGTTTTTCATAATTTGGAAAAATCGTAATTCCTTCTTATTAAATTTCGATCATCGTTTCTTCTGATCTAATCAAACTCGGATTAATGCTTAAATATAAAACAATAAGTCCAAGTATCGTGAATGTAATTCCTTCAAACAAACACTGTGTTCCGTAATCGTTTGAAAATGCTGTTCTTACAGGTTGGAATAAATGTGATATGATTTCTTTTCTGAAAAATTTAAATCTTAAAAGGATATATAAAACGATTGCCACCAAAAGAGAATTAAGGGAAGAGAGTTTGCTTTTCCAGTTTAGAAACGAAACCAGAAACATTCCGGTTATTAAGCCAAAAAATATCCAGATATACACACTTGGCCAAAATCCGAAGAAATCTTCATTTGTAGGAAAAAAACTGTTCCAGTATTTTGAGTTGTGATCCGGATAATGTGTTTTGGCACAAATGACTTTTTCGGCTACGCTGTAAAGTTTAAGTTGCAAAAAGCCATTAATCAATAAAACCATTCCCAAAATCTGAATAATAGCAATTTTGATATTTAATTTTTTCATTTACTATTTTAGATTACATTCACTTCTGCTTCAATATGAATGCCGAAAGTTTCGAAAACCGTTTTTTGAACTTCTTTTGAAACCGCCAAAATTTCCTGTCCGGTAGCATTTCCATAATTTACTAAAACCAAAGCCTGATTTTTATGAACTCCTGCATCGCCAAAACGTTTACCTTTAAAACCGGCTTGTTCAATTAGCCAGCCGGCCGGAACTTTTACTTCGGTTTCTGAAACTTCGTAAAATTTCATTTCTGGGAATTTTTGATGAATTTTCTCGAAGTCAGATTTCAGTAAAATCGGGTTTTTAAAAAAACTACCGCTATTTCCTAATTCTTTCGGATCTGGCAATTTGCTTTTTCTGATTGCGATTACAGCATTGCTTACATCTTTCAATGTTGGTTCAGAAATATTGTTTTTGGCCAATTCAGCCAAAATATCGCCATAAGAAGTATTGATTTTGTGATTGCGTTTTGTCAGTTTGAAGATTACTGAAGTTATAATAAATTGGTCTTTAACTTCGTGTTTAAAAATACTTTCGCGATAACCAAAGTTACATTCAGGATTCGTAAAAGTTCTCATTTCCTGAGTTTCAATATTCATGGCTTCGCAAGAAACAAAAGTGTCTTTAATCTCGGTTCCATAAGCGCCAATATTCTGAACCGGAGTTGTTCCCACATTTCCAGGAATCAGCGACATGTTTTCTAAACCGCCCAAATTATTATCGATTGTCCAAAGAACGAAATCGTGCCATACTTCGCCGGCCTGACTTTCGACCCAAACAAAATCGTCATCTTCCTTTAATATTTTTTTTCCTTTTAAATCAATATGGATAACTAAAGCTTCAATATCTTTAGTCAAAAGCATATTGCTTCCGCCTCCCAAAACAAATTTTTTCTCGTTTTTGTTTTCTTCTAAAATGGTTTTCAATTCAGTAATAGAATGTACTGCAACGAATTGTTTCGCGCTGGCCTCAATGCCAAAAGTATTGTAGTTTTTTAAAGAAAAATTGGATTGGATTTCCATATATAAAAGGCTTTTTAATCTTGGTCAAAAGTAATGATTATAATTTATTTGAGTGGATTTTCTGTAAAAAGACTTTTGTGATTCTTTACTTTATCGCAGCTATAAATTGTTGCATTTCTTTCATTGTGCCAATTGTAATCCGGGTCCATTTTCCGTTTTCTTCGTAAATTTTGGTTCCTTGAATATTGTGGCTTTCTAATTGTTTGAAATAATCTTTTTTATAATTATCCAGAGAAAAATAAATAAAATTAGAATGAGAAGGAATACAGGTAAGATTTAGTTTGTTGAGCTGCTCAATAGTATATTTTTTTACTTCTTCGTTTGCAGTATTTACTTGGGCAATAAATTTATCATCATTTAAAGATGCCATAGCAGCGACTGCTGATACTACACTCACTGATAAATTTGGAGACGATTTTAGAGCGCTTAGTTCTTCAATTGTTGATGAAGCTGCAATTGCATAACCTACACGTGCGCCGGCTAAACCGTACATTTTTGAAAAAGTTTTTGTGATAATTAGATTTTTGTTTTCTGTAACAAGTCCACTTAGAGATTGTTCATTTGTAAAATCGATATAAGCTTCGTCAACAAAAACTATTGTCTTTTTAGTTGCTTCATTAATAAAAGAAATTAGTTTTTCTCTTTCGCAAATTGTTCCGGTCGGATTGTTTGGATTGCAGATGTAAATCATTTTCGTGTCCGAATCAATTGCTTGTAACATTGCTGTTAAATCATGTTTTTTGTCGACTGTTAAAGGAACGGTGATTTTTTTTATTCCGAGTTTTTCAGCAGGAAAAGTCCAATAATTGAAAGTGGTTTCGGCTATAATAAAATTTCCTTTTTGTAATGCCGTATACTGAAGAACTAAATCTAAAATTTCTGTTGAGCCGGCACCTAATAATATATTGGCATCAGAAACAGTATTCTTTTTAGCAATAGCAGAAATTAATTCTCCGGAAAGATCCCAGCCATATCGATTGCTGCTGTTAACGCTTTTTTGCATGGCAGTGCGAGCGAGTGGAGAAGGACCATACGGATTTTCATTAGATCGTAATAGTATGGGTGAATTGTCTGTTTTCGGAAAAAAATATTCTTCTGTTTGTGAATTTGCAAAAGTTTCAAATGGAATAATTCCTAATCCTATTGTGCCTAAACCAATTTGTTTTAACCAATTTCTTCTATTGTTCATACTTTTTTAAGATTAAATTTAATAATACTACAAATAGTAAGTCGTGAGAATTGGGAAAAAGTTACGGACTGGATTTCTGTTTGCGATTGTAAAGATGGATTAAAGATTAAGCTTTATATTTGATGGTGTGAAATTGAATTATAAAGATTAATAATTCTAAAATTAAACAATTATGATTCTTAAAAATAGTAGAGATATAGGTTTGAAAAAGCATATTGTAATTCTGTTTTTGTTTCTTGTTTCATCCATGTCTTTAGCGCAAAATGCTATTGTAGGAAAGTGGAAAACCAAAGAGATTATTGGGTATAGAGATAAGGCAGCCTATTCTTTGGTGAAAGAAAACGAATTTAAATATGGTCTTTACGTGACATTTAATTTAGATGGTACATTTTTATGTAATGAAATAGCACAATGTCTTAGTGATTGTTTTGTTTCTATCTCAGGAATTATACGTTAATCGACAATGATCGTGTACATATGATTGTGGATGATGCTTGTTTTTACGGTTTAACTTGCAGTATGGAAAAAAGAAATAAGGAAGATATTATAAAAGACTTGGGAGTTTTTTATATCGAAAAAGAAGGAGATGATAAAATTAGATTGATTTCAAGTAAAGATTGAAATTATTTGTTCAATTGTAGGTTCAGTAACTCATGATATTTCTCCGAAATAACCTTCATGTTACTATCATAATTGGCATTTTCTTCAATAAATTTTCTATTTCGAATAATGGCTTCGTTTCGAGATTCAGAATTTTCAAAAGACCAAATCAATTCTTCTGCAAGCATTTCAGTATCGTCTATTGTGATTAATTGCCCATTTTCACGATGTTTAATCCAACTTTGATTTCCCGGAATATCTGAAACTACAGGATAACAATTGCAAGCCATTGCTTCAAACAAAGACGCCGAAACGCCTTCGGTAATTGGCATGCTGACATAAATATTGGATTGTTGTAATAACTTGGGAAGTTCTGTGTTTGGAATTCTTCCTGTAAAAATGACTTTGTTTTCGATTTGAAGTTCCTTGGCTAAATCTTTTAAAAATTGCAATCGAGTTCCGTCTCCCACAATTGTCAATGAAAAGTCAATTCCTTTTTGATTTAGAATTCCGAATGCTTTTAAAATTGAGTCATGACGATATTCCGGCTGAAGCGAACGCGTTACAATAGCTTCAATTTTGTTTGAATTATTTGTTGAAGGAGTAAAAAGTGATAAATCAATTCCTTTTGGAAGAACCAAAACTTTATTCATGTCAACACCGATTTCTTTCATGTGAATTGTCATCACAGGCCCCCAAGCGTGAATTAAATGCGCTTTTTTGAAAGCCTGTTTTTGGATGAATTTCTTAAAAAGGTATAATTTAGATTCTTCCGGCCATAAATCAGTTCGGCCTTGCTGTGCTATGGCGATGGTTTTAGAGCCAGATATTGCAGCGAGGAAACCGTAGCTGGTGGTTCTTTCGGCAATTACCATGTCTGGTTTTTCTTCTCGGATAATTTTTCGAATAGAAACAGGAGCGAAGAAATATTCTAAAATACGTTTGAATCGGTTGAATTTGGAATTGCTTGACGATTGAAGTTCCCAAGTGATGATTTCAAAATCGCCAAATTCTTTCAGCCCTTTCATCCAGGTTATGGCGTCGGCGCGATATGATTCTCCAAGAAAAAGTATTTTTCTTTTTTTCATTCAAATGTTTTTTGCCACGACTCTAATAGTAGAGCTGTGGTAGCTATTACAAAGCGTTTATTTCGTAACCAGATTATTAGTTGGAAGAGTAATGTTTTTTACAAAGATTAATCCATCATACATTATTGAAAACTTTTTTTGATACAAATTGTTTTTATAGGGATTGAATCCGCCGCCACCTACGACTATCTGTTTAGATTTGTTTTTAAAAAACTCTGAAGAATTGCCTTCTAAAGCTTTAAATATATCAATAAAATAAATCTCATTTTTTGCTTCAATAAGTGTTTCAGCGTAAGTTTTGGCAAATGGTTCTTTTATTTCAACTTTTTTCCAACTAGGTTTTTCATTTTTATCAGAGAAATAACCAGCTTGTGTTCCGGTACCAAAATCAAATCCGATACTGTAATAATCGTTTTTGTAATATTCTTTCAGGTGGTTTCCTAAATTATAAATTTTTCGGGTACTATAATTTCCAGCTTTGAAATTATTAATATGTTCGTTGTGAGCCCAAATAAAAGCTTTGCCATTTTTTGCTTTATTCTCTATTATCCACTTAGCGTTTTCAAACATTTTCAAATCTCTATCCTGAGGATAATGATTTTGCACAAAATAAGTGTATTTTGATAAATAACTTAAAGCTCTAAGTGCTGAAGCGTAATCATCAAGATTTTCATTTTTAATGTTTTGTTTAAAATCAATTAAAATACTTTCAATTTTATCTAGTTTAGGAATTTGAACTTCGGCCCAATCCGTAGATTTGCCGTATTCCACTTTTTTTTCTACACATTTGTCAACTTCTAAAAGGAGTTCTTCGCTTACGGGAATGTTATACTTTTTTACTATATTTCGTACTTCCAGATTGATGTTTTGTACCACTTGAATGTCCATGCCATAAAAGCGAATTTGATCTTCTTTCGTTTTGCCAAGATTATAATTTCTCATCCATTGCAAGAGATCGACAATCTCTTTGCAATACCAAAACCCAATGCTAAAATTGTTGGCAATAGTTTGCGCGTTTCCTTTTCCACCGCTAATCCATTCGTTTATTCCAGCTTCTGAAGGGTATGATTCCTCCATTATAAATACTTTGATATTTTGTTTTTCAACCAAGTATTTGAAGAATTTAGCCTTCAAATCGAAAAATTCCTTTCCTTGATGAGTAGCTTCTCCGAATCCAAATATTTTTGCATCACCAAATTTTTGTGGAATATTATTATTGAATATCGTAAGGTTTGTGTCTGGATTTGCGTCTTCAATTTTAATTGCATTTTCATTAATCCAATTTACAGCTTTGAAATTTTGAGCATATGTTTGAAAAAAGAGAAAAAATGTAATGGCTGAAATGAAAAATCTCATAAGCGTAATGTTTTTTTATCCTTATTATAATATGCTAGTTTTAATAATTCGTGAATTCGTGGCGATTTATCTTTTTTATTCCTCAGTGTCTAAAGCACGATTGATGAATTCGTTTAAAGGTTTTAAAGCAATAAGTTTTTTACTCATTTTAGAAACAAAGTCTTTCTGAGTTACTTCAGAAATATCATAAACTTGAGTTGCAGTAAAGCTTTTCAGTTTTAAAAACTCAATTGCGGGATGGTCTTTTTCGTAACCGCGTGGCATGCTTTTAAGCGAATTATTTTCGTTTATATCTAAACTTCCAAATTCTTTTTTGAAGTTTTTATCTTTTAAAATCTCTTCCAGATCATCATAGAAAAAAGCGATTTCTTTACGGACTTTTTTTAAATCCTCCGATTCTGGAGAATAAAATCCACCGGCAATAAAACTGGCTCCTTTTTCGATATGTACATAATATCCGGCGCGATTCAAACCTTTAGTTCCGCCAGACATCCAAACACCTAAGTGTGCTTTGTAAGGAGATTTGTCTTTAGAAAAACGAATATCACGATTGATTCTAAAAGTACAATTTTTAACTTCTAGTAATTCTAAAGAAGGATCCAGCGGTTTCATCGCATCCAGAAAATCGCTTACTAATTGATGGTAGTCTTTTTTGAAGATTTCGTATCGTTTTTTGTTTTCCTGAAACCAATCTCTGTTATTGTTCTTTTTTAAATCGTCTAAAAATTGCAATGATTCTTTCGTTAGCATATTCTATGTTTTTTATTGCAGTTAATGTTTGGGCTAATTTACTGATTTACTTAAAGAAAGTTTGCCACGAATTACACGAATTTTCACGAATTAAAACTTTGACGAAGTTTTGAACTTTATTGAAGTTCAAGCAATAAAAAATTCGTGAAAATTCGTGTAATTCGCGGCAAAAAAAAATTATAAATTAAAGATCTTGTAACTCTGATGCGTCGATTTTACAATCGCTTCAGTTCGTTCCGGATGAGTATCAGAAATAAAAAGCTGGCCGAAAGTTTCGGTATTTACCATTTCCACAATTTTGGCAACTCGTGTTTCATCCAGTTTGTCAAAAATATCATCGAATAATAAAATAGGTGTAACGCCACTTTGTTTTTTTAAAAACTCAAATTGTGCTAGTTTCAAGGCAATCAAAAATGATTTTTGCTGTCCTTGCGATCCAAATTTTTTAATCGGATGTGAGTCAATCTCAAAGGATAGATCATCTTTATGAATTCCAGAGTTGGTATATTGAAGCGCTCTGTCTTTATTTATGTTTTCCTTCAAAAGCGTCAATAAATCTTTTTCGAACAAATGACTTTCATAAACTAGCTGTACGCTTTCCTCGGATCCGGTTATGGCGTTATGGTGTGTATTAAATATAGGTATAAATTGTTCCAGAAAATCTTTTCGTTTTTCAAAAATTGATTTCCCAAATTCATTCAGTTGCTCATTATATATAGATAAAGTGTCGTTGTCAAAAGTATGATTGAGGGCAAAATACTTTAAAAGCGCATTTCGCTGAACAATTACTTTTTGGTATTGAATTAATTGATGCAGATACGTCGGATCTAATTGCGAAATTACGCTGTCCATAAATTTACGGCGGGTTTCGCTTCCTTCTACAATTAAATCACGATCAGCGGGTGAGATGATCACAAGTGGAATGAGTCCGATATGATCTGAAAATTTATCATACGCTTTGCCATTTCTCTTTAAAACCTTCTTTTGTCCTTTTTTTAAACTACAGACAATTTGTTCTGTTCTGTCGTTTTTGTCCAGTTCGCCATCAATTACAAAAAACTCTTCTCCATGTTTGATATTTTGAACGGCAAGCGGATTAAAATAGCTTTTTCCGTAAGCCAGATGAAAAATAGCATCAAGTACATTGGTTTTTCCGATTCCATTTTTGCCAACAAAACAGTTGATCTTGACGTCGAAATCAAAACTGGCTTCTGAAAAATTTTTATAATTGAATAAAGAAATTTTGTTTAAATGCATTTTTAAGGATTCCTTGTGTAAAATTTATCGTTTTTGAACGATGAAAATTTGAGGGTGCAAATTACCGAAAATTATCGATATAATTGGCTTTAAGGCGGTCTCCAACTGATTTATTTTGGTGCTGATGTGAAAGGAGTTAGCTTTTCTAAAAATATTTCTTTTAAAATAGTGATAAAATTGATTTTTTTTGTCTCAGTTTCAAGAAAAATTTTATTTTTGCCGTTCACTAAATTAATTTTAAATGGCTACTTACAATAAAAGAGGATATAAAGCACCAAAAGAGAAGGAAGTAAAAGAAGTTACAGAAGAACAACAGGTAATTATTGACGAAAAAGACAGCACAACAGCTGGTGTTTTTTCTAAATTAGACGAAACTGCTTCAAGAACTGAGGATTGGGTTGCTAAAAATCAAAAAATCATTATTGGTTTAGTTGCTGGTATTGCAGTTGCTACTATTGGATATTTGGGTTACCAAAAATTCATTGAAAATCCTAAACAAGATGAGGCTGCAAACGAAATGTTTGTTGCTCAGCAAAACTTTCAAAAAGCGGTTGACGGTGTAGCAAGCGATTCATTATATAAATTAGCATTAAACGGATCTGAAGGTAAATTCGGATTTGTTAAAATTGCTGAAGAATATTCTGGAACTGATGCAGGAAATTTAGCAAATTACTATGCTGGTATGGCATATTTGAATACAGGTAAATTTGACGATGCAATTAAATATCTTGAAAACTTCAAATCTGAAGATATGTTTTTAAGTGCTTTATCAAAAGGTGCTATTGGAGATGCTTATTCTCAAAAAAATAATCAAAAAGAAGCTTTAAGCTATTATGTAAAAGCGGCTGAGTCTAATAAAAATGATTTTACAACTCCACGTTTCTTATTAAAAGCTGGAAAAACTGCTTTGGCTTTAGGTCAAAAAGAAGATGCTTTGAAATACTTAACTGATATTAAAGAAAATTTTGCTGATACTCCAGAAGGAGCGTCTGTAGATGTATTAATTGGATTAGCACAATAATTTAATTTTTAGAGTTCAGATTTTAGATTTTAGATTTGTATTTTTACAATCTGAAAGAAATTAAAATCTTAAATATTAAAGATGGCTACCGAAAATAAAAATTTATCAGAATACGATAAAAACACAATCCCAAATGCGAAAGACTTTCGATTTGGGATTGTTGTTTCTGAATGGAACGATACTATAACAGAAGGTCTTTATAATGGAGCTTTTGATGCGCTTGTTGATTGTAATGTACCGGCGCAACAAATTATACGTTGGAATGTTCCTGGAAGTTTTGAGTTGATTTATGGCGCAAAAAAAATGCTTCAAACGCAAAATGTTGACGCTGTTATTGTAATTGGTTGTGTGATTCAGGGCGAAACAAAGCATTTTGATTTTGTTTGCGAAGGTGTTACGCAAGGAATAAAAGATTTAAATGTTCAAACGGATATTCCGGTTATTTTCTGTGTTTTAACAGATAACACTATGCAACAATCTATTGATAGAAGTGGAGGAATTCACGGGAACAAAGGAACTGAAGCTGCAATTGCAGCAATTAAAATGGCGTATATTCGTCAGCAGGCTTCGATGTCACATCCATTTCACCAACCATTATTGTCTTCAGGTGCGCTTCAGATCGAAGATTCACCAAGAAAGATTGAGAACGAATAAAACACAATGTTTTAAAAATACTAAAACCCATACTGTGTAAAAATAGTATGGGTTTTTTGTTTTTTTTATGACAGTAGATATTCTAAATCACAATCAAAATTCATTAAATTTGTACACCTTGGATTTTTGAAATCAGAGAGAACTAACAATATCAATCTAAGATTTTTAATTATTAAGATCGAAGAGAAACCCTTAACCCAAATTTTTTAATGTCGAGTATTATTCAATTGCTTCCGGATCACGTTGCTAACCAAATCGCCGCTGGAGAAGTGGTTCAAAGACCTGCTTCTGTAGTAAAAGAACTATTAGAAAATGCTGTTGATGCAAAAGCAACGGATATTAAATTGATTATTAAAGATGCTGGAAAATCATTAGTTCAGGTTATTGATAACGGAGTAGGAATGACCGTTACCGATGCTCGTTTGTGTTTTGCGCGTCATGCCACATCGAAAATTCGTCAGGCAGAGGATTTGTTTTCGCTTGGAACAAAAGGATTTCGTGGAGAAGCTTTGGCTTCAATTGCGGCGATTGCCCATATGGAAATGAAAACCAAACAAGATCAGGACGAATTGGGAACTCACATTGTAATTGAGGGAAGTAAATTCGTTTCGCAAGAAGTGGCGGTTTTGCCAAAAGGAACTTCATTTGCGGTTAAGAATCTTTTTTTTAATATTCCTGCGCGTCGTAATTTCCTAAAATCGGACACGGTTGAATTTCGTCATGTTATGGATGAATTTCAGCGTGTAGCGTTAGCACATCCCAATATTCATTTTAGTTTTTATCATAACGGAAGCGAATTGTATAATCTTCCGTCATCAGGATATCGCCAGAGAATTGTCGGAATTATGTCTGGCAAAACCAATGAAAAATTAGTTCCGGTAAATGAAGATACCGAAATAATCAATATACAAGGATTTGTTTGTAAACCTGAATTTGCTAAAAAAAGTAGGGGAGAACAGTTCTTTTTTGTGAATGATCGTTTTATAAAAAGTGGTTATTTACACCATGCAGTTATGGCGGCTTACGATGGTCTTTTAAAAGATGGTTCGCAGCCAAGTTATTTTTTATATCTACAAGTACCGCCAAATACAATCGATATTAATATTCATCCAACAAAAACGGAAATTAAGTTTGATGATGAACAAGCTTTGTATGCGATTTTAAGAGCATCAATTAAACATAGTTTAGGGCAGTTTAATGTAGCGCCGGTTTTGGATTTTGACAGAGATGCTAATTTAGATACACCATATCATTACAAAGATTTAGAAGCTGAAACGCCTACCATTCAGGTCGACGGAACTTTTAATCCTTTTACAGATGATAAGACAAATCAGCATTATACAAAAGGAAGTTCAGGATCGGGTTATAGTTCTGGTTCGTCATCTTCTTCAGGTTCTTCCTATTCCGGATCATCGTATTCTGGTTATTCAAAACGAGTAGAACCAACAACAAGTTGGGAAAGTTTGTATGTTGGTTTAGATTTAGAAAATCCGGAAACCATCGAAAGCTCACCTTTTACATTCGAAAACGAAGAAGTAACTTCTTCTTTATTTAATGAAGATGAGGTGGAACAGGCAAGTCAGAAAACGTATCAAATTCATAAAAAATATATAGTATCGCCAATAAAATCAGGAATGATTATTGTTGATCAGCAACGCGCGCATCAGCGTATTTTGTACGAACAGTTTTTGCTGAATATGACCGTTAATCAGGCTTCAAGTCAGCAATTGCTTTTTCCGTTGGATTTGTTTTATTCATCCGTTGAAATGAAACTGATTGAAGAATTAAAACCTTCACTGGAAACGACAGGATTTATTTTTGAAGATGCTAAAACAGATCATATTGTAATTTCAGGAATTCCGGTAAATATTACCGAAAGTGAAGTTTCGATTGTAATCGATCAGTTGTTAAGTGACTTGCAGGACGGAATTCCGGCAAACAGTTACAGTCAGAACGATACCATTGCCAAGTCGATGGCAAAAAGTTTAGCGGTTAAAACAGGATCTTATTTAACCGAAAAGGAACAAGATAATCTGGTAAACGGATTATTTGCTTGTAAAGATCCAAATATTTCACCTTTTCAAAAACCTACTTTCATCACCATGCGTGTTGAAGATATAGATAAAAAGTTTGCTTTATGATGAATATGACTCCAGTTGTTAAACAACTGCTTATAATTAATATTATCTTTTTTATTGGTGCTCAGTTAGTGCCGGTTTCTTACGAGTATTTATCGCTTTTTTATCCAGAAAGTGAAAATTTCAGAATTTGGCAGTTAATAACTCATATGTTTATGCATGCGCCATGGCCTAATTTTGCGCATATTTTATTTAATATGTTTGCTTTATATAGTTTTGGATCAGCACTTGAACATTTTTGGGGTGGTAAAAAATTCTTGTTTTTTTATATTTCATGTGGATTAGGAGCTGCATTATTACATACTGCAGTTAATTATTTGCAATTACATTCTCTTTTAGAAACTGTTTCAACTTTAAATTTATCTAAATCTGAACTTCATTTGATTTTGAATGCTGATTATCCATCGCTTTTTGATTCAAATGGGAAAATGATTCAAGGCGAAATTTCGAATATTTTAAATAAAGCGCATTGTACTCAAGAGCAGTTTAATGCATTGGCACAAGCAGGTGCAATTACGCAATCAAGTGTTATTGGAGCTTCGGGAGCAATTTATGGTTTATTAACGGCTTTTGCTTTTATGTTTCCTAATGCTCAATTAGGTTTAATATTTATTCCAATTCCTATTAAGGCAAAATATTTTGTACCTGGAATTTTAGCAGTTGACTTGTTTTTAGGGTTTAAAGGAAGTTCTTTATTTGGAAGTGGAGGAACTGGAATCGCACACTTTGCGCATGTTGGTGGTGCTATTGCAGGTTTTTTAATGATGTTGTACTGGAAAAAAAATCAGTTTAATAACAATCGTTGGAATTAATTTTTAACTTTAATTTATTAACTTTAAAAAACGAAACGAAGACTTTATGAATATTCTTGATGATTTAAAACTGCAATACAAACTTGGTGGCATCGCCATGCGTGTTATTTATTGGAATGTTGCCTGTTTTATGGTTTCTTTAGTTTTTTTCTATCAATATTCTGGCGGAAGTTTTTTATATCCAAATTGGTTGGCATTATCTTCGGATCCACAGGTTTTTATGTTTAAACCGTGGACTTTTTTAACCTATGCCTTTTTTCATTTTGGATTTATGCATTTGTTGTTTAATATGTTGGTTTTAAACTTTGCGAGTAATTTGTTTCTAACCTTCTTTTCTCAAAAGCAATATTTAGGATTGTATATTTTAGGTGCAATTTTTTCAGGAATTGTGTTTGCTTTAAGCTATTATATTTTAGGAAATTCTGCTTCAATAGTTGGTGCTTCGGCGGCAATCATGGCAATTTTAGTAGCTGCGACAACGTATCGCCCTTTAATGAATGTTAGATTATTTCTTTTTGGAAATGTTAAACTCTGGCATATTACTGGTGTGATATTACTTTTAGATTTAATGCAGTTTCGTTTAGGAAATATGGGAGGCCATATTTCGCATTTAGCCGGAGCTTTTTTCGGATTTATATTTATAAAACTGCTTCAAAATGGTACCGATTTAAGTATCATTGTTTCTAAAGTGTTAGATTTTTTTGCTAATCTTTTTAGAAAATCCCCAACGACCCCATTTACAAAAGTTCATAAAAATTACAAAAAACCTACGGAAAAAGTGACATCAAGAATTGTTACGAAAGACAAAACGCAACAGCAAATTGATGAAATTTTAGATAAGATTAGCCAATCGGGTTATGATTGTCTCACAAAAGAAGAAAAAGAGTTTCTATTTAGAGCTGGAAAATAATCCTTTTAGCAAATAATATGAAAAACCTTTCGTGGTTTAATAAAATAATGTTCTTATTGAATATAGTCCTGACTGTGCTTACATTTAGTGTCTATATTTTACCTTTTTTAGCACCTAAGAGCTTTCCGCTTTTATCGGTGCTTACGTTGTTTATGCCAGCTTTTTTTGTTGCAAACGGGTTGTTCTTTATATATTGGGCAATTCAGTTTAAAAAGCGTCTTATTTTGTCTGGTTTAGTTTTACTTACCGGAATAACTTTTATTAGCAAGTTTTATAAGTTTTCGGCTAAAGAATATGTGAAAGACGAAAAGGATTTTTCTATTATGAGTTATAATGTTCGTCTGTTTAATGTTTTTAAATGGCTGGACAGAGATGATATTCCGGAGAATATAAAAACTTTCATTGATGAAAAAGATCCTGATATTTTATGTATTCAGGAATATTCAAATTCTGCACATTTGGATTTAAAAGTATATCCGCATCGTTATATTTTTATTGATGGCAATCAGATTAAAACGGGTCAGGCTATTTTTTCAAAATTCCCTATTATTGATGAAGGGAATATCATTTTTCCTAAATCAGATAACAATGTGGTTTATGCTGATATTAAGCGCGGAAAAGATATTATTCGCGTTTATAATATGCACTTGCAATCGATCAAAATATCTCCTGATGTAAGTGAAATTTCAGATAATATTGATAATGTAAACCAGAGGAAATCGCAACGTATTTATACCAGAATCAGTAAAGGGTTTACACAGCAGCAAGAACAAGCTGAAATTTTTAAAGAACACATCAAAAAGTGTAAATATCCTATTATTATTTGCGGCGACATGAATAATAGTCCATTCTCGTACGTTTATCGAAATATTAAAGGAAAACTTAAAGATGCTTTTGAAGAGGCCGGAGAAGGCTTTGGAGCAACTTATAAATTTAAATATTATCCTGCTCGAATTGATTATATTTTTACTGATACTAAAATGAAAGTAAAACAGTTTGAGAGTTTTTCTGATTTCGAAAATTCAGATCATTATCCAATAATGACCCGACTTTCGATAGATCAATTTTAGATTATTTTTTGCGTTTTTAAGTAGTCGATTGCAAATTTACCTTCGTTAAAAAGTAAGTCCAAAACGCTTAAATTGTTGATAAATCCATGTTTGTCATCAAAAACCTGTGTGTATTTCTCGAACGAATTCTGATCTTTTTTTCCATTTGCCAGATATCTGAAATCAGAAATATTTTCAACTTCATGAAAATATTCGGAAGTTTTGCTGAACTCTAATTTCAAACGCATGCATTTGTTTACAAGCTCAAAAGCTTCCATATTTAAATCCATTAAATAGGTGTGTTTTTTTTCGAAAAAAGGAGTAATGTCGTCTTCGAAAAATTCAAAGAATGGAGAGCTTCTGTATGCTGCTTCCAATGATTTGAAATGCTGTTTTTGCCAGTCAAATTCATTTTCAATTAAAACATCTTTTGTTTTTTGATGTGCAGATTTTGAATGTTTGACAGGAATATTTAATAATTGAATTCCATTTGGACTATAGATGTATGTACGATTTCTATTAGTCTGCTTCTGGAAATTATCTTCCATTTCAAAAGTAATTGTGTCAGATTGTGCAATTACAGCAAAATGACTAATTGATGGGAAATAAGTAGGAAGTAATAAGGAATTCATGTGTATTTTGTTTAAAAGTTTCAGGTTTCAAGTTTCAAGTTTTTGCGAACCTGAAACTTGAAACCTGAAACAAAAATAACATATTTTAATTATGCTTTGTTTTCTTTTCTTTTTCTCCAGAAAAATTCTCCAACAAAATAAAGAGCCAAGACAATTAGAAAATATTTAAAATACGATTGTGGTTGACCTTCGCCATCTACAGTAGTGAAAACCCTGTTCCAGCGAACTTTGTTGATTCCTTTTCCGTTTGTATCCCAGCTCATCCATATGAAAACCGGTTTTCCAACGATATGATCGGCTGGTGTGTAGCCAAAATAACGTGCATCTAATGAATTATGACGGTTGTCTCCCATCATCCAATAGTAATCTTGTTTGAACGTGTAAGTTGTTGCAGGTTTTCCATTAATCAAAATTTCAGAGCCTTTAACTTCTAATTTGTTCCCTTCATAATTAGAGATAATCTCTTTATACAACGGTAATGTTTTAGTTGTTAGCGCCACTGTCTTTCCAGCTTGTGGAATATATATTGGCCCCATATTGTCACAGCTCCAGTTGTTTGTTGTAGATGGTTTACCGTCTTGAAAATCAGGGAAAATACCATCTTCTGGTCCTTTGACAATTTCTCTTTTTACTCCTGTAATTCCGGGAGTGTTTTTTAAACGTTCAACGCTTGCTTGTGTAAGTGCTCTAAAGTATAAGGTGTCTTTCTTTTCCTGATCGGTAAAGTAAGCGCCATCAGTAATATCTAATTCACGTAATAAACTTTCAAAGTCAATTGGAGTTTTTCCGTCGTAAGCAACTTTGTATGAATATTGTGGTTTCGCTCTTTCAGGAAGAATAAGTTCTTTTCCGTTGATAAAAACAATACCATCTTTAATTTGTAATGAGTCACCTGGAATTCCAACGCAACGTTTTACGTAATTTGTTTTTTTGTCTATTGGTTTATAATAAAATTTATCTGCCGGAATATACATATTGTATGCAGTATCGCGAGGCCAGTTAAATACAACAATATCATTATTTTTAATCTTTTCTAAAGCCGGAAGTCTGAAATAAGGCAATTGTGGCCAGCTTAAATATGATTTTACTTTTGCAAAAGGAATAGTGTCATGAACCATTGGTAATGCAACCGTTGTCATAGGAACTCTTGGACCGTAATTCACTTTGCTTACAAATAAAAAGTCACCAATTAATAATGATTTTTCCAAAGAAGATGACGGAATTGTGTAAGGCTGAACAACATAAGTGTGCACTAAAGTCGCAACAATAATGGCAAAAAGAAGCGAACTTATTGTGTCTGCCGTTTTGTTTTCCGGAGTAAGGCTTCTGTTAGCGTTATATTCTAATTTCTGGGTATAGTTTACATAATAGATATAGAATCCAAAAGTAAAAATTCCTAGAATAGTATCAAGTGTGCTCTTTTTTCCAAATGTTCTTAATGTTTCAACCCAAATAACAGGAAACATAATAAGGTTGATAATTGGTATGAAAAGTAACAATGTCCACCATGTTGGTCGACCAATAATTTTCATTAAAACAATCGCATTGTATACTGGGATTGCTGCTTCCCAACTTTTTCTTCCTGCCGCTTCATAGAGTTTCCAGGTTCCAATAAAATGAATTACCTGAACAGCAAGGAAAAATACAAACCAAAGATATAGAGTCATGATATTTTTATTTAATGTTTGAAGTTGAAGCTAATGGATGAATCTTAACCTCTCATCAATTTTATTTTAAGTTTAATACGTCTTTCATGGTATAAATACCTGTTTTTCCGGCTAACCATTCCGCTGCTATAACAGCGCCAAGAGCAAAACCTTCACGATTATGAGCTGTGTGTTTTAGTTCAATGCTGTCTACAACTGAATCGTAAGTAACGGTATGATTTCCAGGTACATCGCCAATTCTTTTAGCTTCAATATGAATTTCGTTATTTTTTGCTTCGTCCAGAGTCCAATTTGCGTAGTTGCTGTTTTCAATAACTCCTTTTGCTAATGAAATTGCAGTTCCGCTTGGTGCGTCAAGTTTTTGAGTATGGTGGATTTCTTCCATTGTAACTTTGTATGAATCAAACTGTGCCATGATTTTGGCTAAATATTCATTTAATTCAAAGAAAATGTTTACTCCCAAGCTGAAATTTGAACTTGATATAAATGCACCTTGTTTTTCATTACAAAGTTTAGCCATTTCATCATAATGTTCCAACCATCCCGTAGTTCCTGATACTACAGGTACGTTAGCGTGAAAGCAATTTGAAATATTGTCAACGGCAGCTGTAGGGATGCTAAAGTCAATTGCGACATCAGCAGTTGCAAGGCCATCGTATGTGTTGAATTCATCTTTCTTTAAAACAATTTCATGGCCTCTTTCTAAAGCAATTCTTTCGATTACTTTACCCATTTTTCCGTATCCTAAAAGAGCAATTTTCATTTGTAAATATGTATTTGGTTTTTGAGTAGCTGATGCTATTTAAAAACGATAATTAAAGGTTAGTCCGACGTTTGGTTTAAATGTTACATCGGCAGGATAAATTTCAGGACGCATTGATAGTCTTTCGTTTACGTTGAATTGAATCAATGCCGCGTCGACATTGGCATCTATGATATTTAGAACATAAAATCCGACAACAAATAAAGCAGATAAATCTCTGTTTCGCTGGTAGAATTTCTGACCTGCAATAAGTCTGCTTTCGTCCAGATACTGATAGTCGTCATCATTATAGCCTTCCAGCCTTCGTTTGTAGGCATCTCTATAATCATGATATTTTTTATTGTTGTCAATATAGAAATAAAGACTGGTGCCTATTCCTGCATACACTAATGGAATTTTCCAGTATTTTTTATTGTAAGCTTGACCTAATCCGGGTAGAATTGCAGAGTAAAACGCTGCTTTTGCTGGGGTAAGAGGGTCTATTTCTTCTAACTTGGTAGTGTCTTTAGCGACTAAAACCGCATCCGATTTTGCCTGAGCAAAAATAGAAGCGGTTCCTATAAGAAAGAACAATAAACTTATGGGGACAATCTTATTCACTATCCATTAATTAATTTTATAATTCTGTTAAAGTCAGCTTCAGAATTAAATGGTATTGTAATTTTTCCTTTTCCGTTGCCAGCGACTTTTATATCAACTTTCGAACCAAAATAATCATTGAAAGTGTTTTTTTGTGTTTCTCTAACCACAAATGAAGACTCTGCTTTAGGTTTTCCTTCCGCTTTCGGTTGTTGACCTTCATGATAATTCTTAACTAAAGCTTCAGTTTCACGAACAGATAAATTTTGACTTACAATTTTTTGGTAAATATCTGTCTGAACGTCTAAATCTTCAATATTGATAATTGCTCTACCGTGTCCCATGCTGATAAAACCGTCGCGAATTCCTGTCTGGATAATCGGGTCAAGTTTTAAAAGACGTAAATAGTTGGCAATGGTTGAACGTTTTTTTCCAACGCGCTCACTCATTTGTTCCTGAGTCAATTGAATTTCGTCAATTAAACGTTGGTAAGAAAGAGCGATCTCAATTGGGTCTAAATCGTGACGCTGAATATTCTCTACTAACGCCATAACTAATGATTCATTGTCATTAGCTATACGAATATATGCAGGAACATGTGTTAGTCCAACTAAAGTTGAAGCGCGCAAACGACGTTCTCCCGAAATTAATTGGTATTTATTGAAATCTAATTTTCGGACAGTAATAGGTTGAATTACACCAAGTTCTTTAATAGAAGTGGCTAATTCGCGTAACGATTCTTCGTTAAAATTGCTTCTAGGCTGAAACGGATTTATTTCGATAGCACTTATTTCAAGCTCTATGATATTTCCAACAACCTTGTCAGCATTTTTGTCTTCTACTGATGTAATGTCGTTTTCCGGATCTTTTAGTAATGCTGATAATCCTCTTCCTAAGGCTTGTTTTTTAATTGCTTTTGTCATAAAAACTATTTGCTGTTTTTCTTTATAATTTCCTGAGCAAGGTTAATGTAATTTACTGCACCTTTGCTTGTTGCGTCATAATTAATGATGCTTTCTCCAAAACTTGGCGCTTCACTTAATTTTACATTTCGCTGAATAACAGTTTCAAAAACCATATCATTAAAGTGTTTTTGAACTTCTTCAACAACCTGATTTGATAAACGTAATCTTGAATCGTACATGGTTAATAATAATCCTTCAATATCAAGATCTGGGTTGTGAATTTTTTGAATACTTTTAATAGTGTTCAATAATTTTCCTAATCCCTCAAGTGCAAAATATTCACATTGAATTGGAATAACTACAGAATCTGCAGCTGTCAAAGCATTTAAGGTTAATAGACCTAAAGAAGGTGCACAGTCGATAATGATATAATCATATTCGTCTTTAACACTTTCTAATGCTGTTTTAAGCATGTATTCTCTGTTTTCTTTATCGACCAATTCGATTTCGATCGCAACAAGATCAATGTGAGCAGGGATCACATCAACATTTGGTGCTGTACATTGAATAACAGTTTCTTTTGGGGTGCTGGTATGTTCAAGTATTTGGTATGTACCAGTTTCAACCGATTCCACGTCAATCCCAAGGCCAGAAGTGGCATTTGCTTGAGGATCAGCATCGATCAATAATACTTTTTTTTCTAAAACACCTAGTGAGGCTGCAAGATTTACAGATGTCGTGGTTTTTCCAACGCCTCCTTTTTGATTAGCAATCGCAATGATTTTGCCCATTTATTTTCTGAATTTTGAACCGTAAAAATACAATTATTTATGGTTTCTGAAAATCTATTTTGTTAACATTTAAGAAACTTCGGTTAATCGCGGTATGGTGCGTGTTTACAAGAATTTAATTTTTGTTACAATAAAAAATAACAGCAAAATTCTGTCCTGTTTTATTCTTGTTTTATTGCAAAAACACCAGACGGCGGAAAAAAGTAATTACAGGCCAATGCAAGTTATTAATTTTTTAAAACCTCAATTTTTACATTCATTGAACCGCTTCCTTTATTTGAAGCAATTTTCATAAAAGCTCTTTTGGTAAGATCAATTTCTCTTTTTTTACTAAAAGGTCCTCTGTCGATTACTGTTACAATAACAGATTTACTGTTTCGTTCGTTGGTGATTTTTAGTTTCGTTCCGAACGGAAATTTTTTATGCGCAGCGGTTAATTTGTTGTTGTTGAATTTTTTGCCACTTGCTGTTCTTTTTCCGTTGAATTTATCATTGTAATAAGAAGCGTGTGCGTTAATCTTATATAAGGTGTATTTTTCAGTTTCTTCTTTAGGTTCTTTATTGACTGATTTTTCTTGTGCAAAAGTAAATGTGGAAATAATTAAAATAAGATAGAGGGCTATTTTTTTCATTTTAAAATTTTTTACTGGCTTGCAAAAAACGCCTATTTTAAAAAAATATCCAAATGATTAAGTTTTATTTATAATAAGAAAAGACTTTTGTGGAGATGATCGTTCCGAAAACTTTGTGTAGAACCTATTGTTTTCGTGATCTGAATCGGGACGAGATAATCGTTCGATTGCATAAGTTGAGTTTATTGCAAAAAAAAAGTCTTTTCAAGTAAATGAAAAGACTTTTGTCGGGGTGGCAGGATTCGAACCTGCGGCCTCCTGCTCCCAAAGCAGGCGCGATAACCGGGCTACGCTACACCCCGAAGATGTATTTTGTTGTAGTGCCCGAAAGCGGATGCAAAGATATAAATTAATTTCATTTAGAAAAGGAAAAAATGAAAATAAATAAAACTTATTTTAAGATAGTTATTTCGGATTTATTTTCGGCGTTATTTTTTATAATAAAGTTTACATTTGCATCACAAAAAAACTATACACATTATGTCAGATACTATAGAAAAAATTAAATGCCTTATTATCGGTTCTGGTCCAGCGGGTTATACAGCAGCAATCTATGCTGCCAGAGCAAATATGAATCCAGTTTTGTACCAAGGAATGCAGCCAGGTGGTCAATTGACGACTACTAATGAAGTAGAGAATTTTCCTGGTTATGTTGATGGTGTTACTGGGCCGGAAATGATGATTCAGTTGCAGGAACAAGCAAAACGTTTTGGGGCAGATATCCGTGACGGTTGGGCAACGAAAGTTGATTTTTCAGGAGATATTCATAAAGTTTGGATTAACGATACTATCGAATTGCACTGCGAAACTGTTATTATTTCGACTGGTGCTTCTGCAAAATATTTAGGATTGCCATCAGAACAACATTATTTAAATATGGGTGGAGGAGTTTCTGCCTGCGCTGTTTGCGATGGATTTTTCTACAGAAATCAGGAAGTTGTAATTGTTGGAGCAGGAGATTCTGCTTGTGAAGAAGCACATTACTTATCTAAACTTTGTAAAAAAGTAACGATGTTGGTAAGAAGCGAAAAATTCAGAGCTTCAAAAATTATGGAAGAACGCGTTCGCAAAACTGAAAATATCGAAATTCTTATGAATCATGATACAGTTGAAGTTTTAGGCGATAACAACGTTGTTCATGCAATTAAAGCTTTAAACAAAACTACTGGAGAAGTTATCGAAATTCCTGCTACTGGTTTCTTCGTTGCAATTGGTCACAAACCAAATACAGACATCTTCAAAGATTATATTACGCTTGACGAAACAGGATATATCGTAAATACTCCTGGTACATCTAAAACTAATGTTGACGGTGTTTTCGTTGCCGGAGATGCTGCAGATCACGTTTACCGTCAGGCAATTACTGCCGCAGGTACTGGATGTATGGCTGCATTGGATGCTGAAAGATATTTGGCTTCTAAAGAGTAAGTTAGTCGCAGTTTTCAGTGACAGTTTTCAGTTTTTCACTGGAAAGCGAACAAGACTACAAAAAAGTCCCAATCTCAAAGATTGGGACTTTTTTATGTTTTAACATTAAGGTTTCAGACTGAAAACTGTAACTGAAAACTGCGACTGAATACTGCAACTTTTATTTCAGCTTCTTAAACAATTTTGCTTCTTCAGAAAAACGTGCTAGTTGTATTGTTGGGCTTCCATATAATGAAAGTTCTGCTTTGTCTCCAGCTGCGATTGAAATTGTGGTTTCTGCCAAGACACTTCCGACGGAAGAACTTTCTGCAGTTACATTAGCGTCTTTCAAAGTGAATTTTATTCCGGTGAAAACCGAATTATTATCAAGACGAATCGTTGCTTTTTCAGCAATTCCTTCTATAGCTGCAATTGACTTTTGATATAAATCACAGTTGAATTTAATGGCCGAGACTAATGATTTCAAAATAGAATTTTTGCTTAACTGAATTGTAGCTTCATCAGCTTTTAGATTAATTTCAGATCTTGATTTGTCATCGGAAATCAAACCAAATTTTTTAGCATTTACATTTAAATACAGTCTGGAAAAATCTAAATTATTAAAAGTAATATCGTCTAATTGTAATTCCTGAATAGCATATACTTTAGCTTCATTTTTAGTAATTACTTTATTAAAAGTATTTGTGTAGATAACATGCACAGTTAATTTCTTGAATATTGTACTTTCTTTTGAAGTATATAAACGAAGCGTTTTGTCGCGTAAATCCATACCAATAATATCATGAAGATTATCATCGGCTTCAATTCTGATTTCGTTTTTTTCTCCTCGTTCCAGATAAACTTCCAGGTTGTCATCTACTTCAAGACCATCAAAACTTCCAACTTCTTTTATAGATGTAGTTACGATTTTAGTTCCTTTTATCTTTTCTCTTTTTTGGGCAAAGCTTAATGTCGTAGCTAGCAATAATAGAAACAGGGCAGTACTTTTTTTCATTAATTTTAGATTTGATTTTGACAAATATAAAAAAATCATCCACTTTTGATGAATGATTTCTTTTATATTTAACACTTAAAAGAGGTTTATCCCTGAGAAATACTTCCTCCAGAACTAGTGTTTTTTTCAATAGTTTTAGGAGTATTGTTGTAGTTGATGTTTCCTCCGCTGCTTGCATGAGCTTTCAGACTTACGATCGGATGAACGCTTACAGTACCTCCGCTTGACGCTTCTGCATCAACTTCATTAGCTAACAAACTTGTGGCGTCTATTGAGCCTCCGCTGGAAACAGAAGTTTTTACTTTTAATGCTTTTCCTTGAACATTTATAGAACTTGCGCTTCCTGACTCGCAAGAAATATTGTCTGCCTCTATATTAACCTGCATCGATGCTGCGCTTGAAGCTTCTAAAGCTATGTTTTCTCCCTCAATAGTATTTTTAGTCTGAACGGATGATGCACTCGAAGCAGATATTTTATCAATAACCGGCATTTTTACGGTTACTTTTTTCATTGTAATGTTTTGGAAAGAATTGAATTTGCATTCAATAATAAGTGTTCCGTTCTCAACTTTGGTAACAATTTCCTTCTGAAGATTATCATCGGCTTCGACTGTAATCTCAGTTGAGTCTGATTGTTCAATAACCAGATCGATCGCATTGCTGACAGAAACATTTTTAAAATCTCCCTGAACAATTCTCTTTTCAGTTGTTAGGTTTCCGCTTCCTTCAATTGTTTTTACATTAAAGTCGCATGAAGCAACTAGTAATGCGGTAACAGCTGCAATTATAAATTTCGTAATATGTATGATTATTTTGATCATGGCTTAGTTAATTTTAATTATAACTCCGTTTTTATCAGTGGTTAGCTTTCCTTTGGTTTTTTTTCCGTTTAAAATTTCTTTTCCGTTTACCTTAATCGAAACTTCTTTTACGGTGTCATTCTCATTAATATATTCGTTGTCATTTTCATAATCATTTTCGTAGTCGTTATCATTAAATTCATTTTCATCTGCAGGGCAGTTAAGGCATTTTATTTTTGAGCCTTCAACTTTGTAGTTGTAGTCGCCGCTAAAGTGCAGGTTGAAAAAATCATTTTCAGAATCATCGTAATCTTGCACTGAAGAATCTGGTTTAAATAATTGACCTTCCGGTAAATATAAATATACGTCAACTTCTTGTCCTCTGAATTTGTTTTTTACATCTGTCAGAAAATAATTATCCAAAATTAAATGATTTCCGTTAATCTTAAAATTGTAATTGATTTTTTCTGCTCTTTGTTTTGCGCTTGAAAATGAATTTCCTCTGGCACTTTTTTCGATTTGTAAATATGCAGTAACATTGTCAGTACGCAACACATGTAAGCGAACATCATTTGAATAAATCAGATTATTGTTTGCTGAATCTTGTACAAATGTAAATTCATGATGATGATCTAAATCTTTAGCATAATAATCGTTGTATCTGAATTTTACAAAAAGAGTATCTTTTGGTGTAATGTTAAGTGTTTTTTTCTCAACAGTTTTGTTATCATAAGATATTTCAGTTGCTTGTTTGATTCCGATGCTGATAGCGATTGCAACAGCAATAATCCAGATTGCCAACAAGGTGTATTTTGTAATATTTCCGATTGATTTTAAATTCGGAGACAACAATTTAAATCCTAATAATGTCAGGAAGAAAAATGGAATTCCCACTGCAAAAAGCATCAATAATCCAAAAGACCAGATAGGATAATCAGTAAAGTTTCCGGCTTCGATAAAATTCTGCCAAGGGAAATCAATAAACACATTTGTTCCTAAAGTGAATACACCAATTAATAATAATATCAATGTAGAGATTCCGGCCATTATCAGGATTACACCCAGAAACTTAGCGAAGATTTTAAAAACCGTCATTACAAAGTCTCCAAATGAGCTACTTATTCTCTCAGCTCCCGACTTTACCTGGTTTCCCATTTTGTCATAATCTGCATTTTTGAATTTATCAGACAATGAATCAATTTCTTCGCGAACTTTTTTTTCGATGTTCGAGATCGTAACAGGTTCTCCGGTCATTTCCAGTTTTTCTGAAGTTGTTACCGCTTCAGGAGTTACAATCCAAAGTACGAAGTAAGCTAGGATTCCAGTTCCAAAACCTGCGAAAACAAATATTAAGAATACAATTTTGATCCATACAGCATCAATTCCAAAATAATGTCCTAAACCTGTTGCCACACCACCAATCATACCTTTTTCTTTGTCACGGTATAATTTTTTGTGTTTTCTTGCACCATATTCGTTGAAAGATTGATTTTGGCTTTCTTCGTCTTCAATTCGGTAATCTTCCGGTTGTCCCATCACCGCAATCACTTCATCAACGTCTTTTAAACCAACAACATGTTTTTCGCTTTTTTGTTTTTCTGTTAATAATTCAGAAACGCGCATTTCGATATCTTTAATGATTTCATCTTGTCCAGACGAATTGTTTAGTGATCGTTTTATAGCGTCAAAATAGCGTGTCAATTTTAAATATGCATCTTCATCGATGTGAAAAAACATACCGCCTAAGTTAATATTTACTGTTTTGTTCATGACTTATTGATTTTGATTGGTGATTAGTTTTACAGCGTCAGATAATTCTGTCCAGGTGCCGCTAAGTTCGTTTAAAAAAGTTTGTCCTATCTCGGTTAATCCATAATATTTTCGCGGTGGCCCTGAGGTCGATTCTTCCCAGCGATAATTAAGTAAACCATCGTTTTTCAGTCTGGTTAAGAGCGGATAAACGGTGCCCTCAACAACTAATAATTTTGCGTTTTTTAAAGTGTCTAATATTTCAGATGTATATGCGTCTTTTTCTTTTAGTACGGATAAGATGCAAAACTCAAGAACACCTTTGCGCATCTGTGCTTTTGTGTTTTCAATGTTCATAATTTCATTTTGTTTTTTTTAGATTGAACAATTCGTTTTTTGATTGATGATGATGATTGATGATTGATCTCGAATTTATTCTGTTAGAATGAGTTCGTATAACGTATAACTTTTAACTTTTTTTGTGTCACACTGAGCGGAGTCGAAGTGTTACTTTATAAAAGGAATCGTTAGCGGATATTTATATAATTCTCCGTTTGAAGCTTTTATTGAAGCATAAATCACTAAAAAGAATTCAACAAATTTTAAAACTCCAAAAAGTAAAACAGCTGTTGCGCCTACACTTAACAATCCGATATTACTCTGAAAATCAAAGTTTCTGATGTAAACATCTTCATCATTAATAATAGCTTCCAGTGGAATATTCTGTAAAACAACAGATATGAAAATCGGAATTGCAATTAAGGCTAAAATCAATGTGTAAAGCAATAAGCTCAATTGAAAATTCAATGTCTGTTTTCCGTGGTGATTTACAAATTCTGATTTGTCTTTGTAGCTCGACCAGATGATTATTGGGAAAATATAATTCCCAAACGGAATAATATATTGACTCAATGTGCTTAAATGCGTGAACGTTGCAGTGTTTCTTTCTGATGATGTTTCCATGATGAGTGGTGTTGTTGTTTCCATGATTAAAAGTATATAGTATTTTCTTATGCAAATATATGTCTAAAAGACAGTATCTTGTTTTGCATAGTACCAAATATTAACATAATTTTAACAAAGTTAAAATTGTAATTAGATCTTTAATCTGCTGAAAATCATCTGGAGTGCTTGATTTTATTAGCTTCAATTGAAAGTTTAATGAATTTATTGTGCATGCATAGTTTTTTTGTATTTTTACTAAAAAAATATATCACATGGCAGTTTCAGTTTCCAAACTCAATAAATTTGTATTGTTCAAATTACCATCAGCATACATTTGCGGTGTGCGTGTAAAAGCTATCGACAAAGACAGTTGTGTAGTTAGTGTAAAACACCGCTGGATAAATCAGAATCCGTTTAATTCTATGTATTTTGCTGTTCAGGCGATGGCAGCAGAGTTGACAACCGGAGCTTTGGTAATTTCGCAAATTCAGGAAAGTGGCCGAAAAATATCAATGTTGGTTGCCAATAACAAAGGAAACTTTACAAAGAAAGCGACAGGAAGAATAACATTTGTTTGCAATGACGGACATTTAATTGCTGAAGCTATTCAAAGAACAATAGAAACAGGCGAGGGACAAACATTCTGGATGAAATCAATTGGAACAAATGAAGAAGGTGTTCAGGTTTCTGAAATGGATTTTGAGTGGAGCGTTCGATTGAAATAAATTATTCCATTTTATTATATATAAATGACCAGTACAAAACTGGTCATTTTTTTTTGCCTCTTTTTGAGTGATTTGTTTGTAAATATTTGTTTGTCAGGTATTTTGTTTTTTACTGTTGCTTTTTTATGCACTTTTCTTTCGTAATTTTATTCAACAATTATTATTTGGAAGGTAAGAGAAACATTCATTTTGTCTTAATTTAATAGTAATAGTTTTACTTGAAATTTAGTTTGTATTTACATTTGTCTAAAAAAAAGTAAGAATTTATGGATGATAAAAAACAAGTATTTCAGACCACCACTCAAAAACGCTGGAAAACTTTTCAATGGTCTAGCCGATTAATTGTATTTGTACTCATTTTAATGATTCCAGTTTTTTACATCACGTTAAAAAGAGGACTAAAGCCAGAGTTACCACTTTTAGCCAATAGCAGTAAAGCAGGACGGATTTTAGATAATCCAGTTACGCCCAAACAATTGACTGATAAAGAACTTAAAAAGTTCAAAGGATTTGATTACTTCTTAAGAGCAAAAACTAAAATTGAAAAATTAAAAAATCAGCCGGTAATTCACAAAACGACATCAGAAGTTCGTGCGGCTTTTTATGTTGATTGGGATCCGCAAAGTTTATTTTCTCTGCAGAAAAATATTGACAAACTCAATATGGTAGTTCCAGAATGGTTTTTTATTGATCCAAAAACCGATTTGCTCCGTACAGAAATTGATACTGCAGCCCTAAAAGTAATGAAAAAGGGAAAAGTAAAAATCCTTCCTTTAATCAATAATATAAATGAATCTCTTGGCGAAGGCGAATTTGATGGCGATCTTATTCACCGCATTCTTCATGATCCAAACAAAAGAGAAAGGCTTATAAATGATATTGCAAAAACATTAAAAAAATATGATTTACAAGGAATAAATATTGATTTTGAGGAATTTAAAGAAAATAGCGACGAGCCGATAATTGCTTTTCAGAAAGCACTATACGAAAAATTACATCCGCTTGGATATCTGGTTTCGCAGGATATTATGGCCGGAGACGATGATTTTAATATAAAAGCATTGGCCAAATACAATGATTATATATTCTTGATGGCTTATGATGAACATTATGCCAGCAGTATTCCGGGAGAAATCAGCGGTCAAAAATGGATCGAAAGAATCGTCGATAAAACCGCAAAAGAAGTTCCATCAGATAAAATTATTCTTTGTTTTGCCGGTTATGGTTACGATTGGCAGGAAAAACAAGAAGGCGAAACCATAACCTACGACCAGGCAATTGCCATTGCAAAACAGCATAATGCAACCATAAAATTTGATAATAATACCTATAATAACTCTTTTAAATATACTGATAGCAACGGAAAAAAGCATGAAGTAGATTTTGAAGATGCGGCGACAAATTTTAATACAATACGATTTAGCGACGAATATGGTTTGGCCGGAACCGCTTTATGGCGTTTAGGTAGTGAAGATCAGCGTTTGTGGAGTTTTTATCATCGAAGCTTAACAAGTGAAAGTATCAATAAAAAGCCTTTTGATTTTAATGTAATGAAACGTGTCAATACGCGAATTGAAAGTCCGGCTTATATTGGCGATGGAGAAATTTTAAATGTTATTGCTGATCCAGCGCCAGGAAAAATTGATTTAGAAATCGATAAAGATGAAGATATTATTACGGAACAGAAATATGTTGAATTACCTACAAAATACGTTATCAGCAAATTTGGAAATGTAAACAAACAAGTCATTTTAACTTTTGATGATGGCCCAGATCCTACTTATACTCCGCAGATTTTAGATATTTTAAAAAAAGAAAAAGTGCCGGCGGTATTTTTTGTTATTGGTATTCAGGCCGAAGATAATATTCCGTTGTTGCAACGAATTTACAAAGAAGGCCATGAAATAGGCAATCATACTTTTACGCATCCAAATATTGCTTTGGTAAGTCCCGATCGAGCTGCAAAAGAAATGGAAACAACCCGATTATTAATCGAAGCCGTTACCGGAAAAAGCACAGTTCTTTTTAGAGCGCCTTACAATGCAGATGCCGAACCAACAACGGAAGCTGAACTGAAACCAATTGCCTTAAGCAAAGCGCAAAACTATTATACAGTTGGAGAAAGTATCGACCCGAATGATTGGGAAAAAGGCGTAAGCGCCGATTCGGTATACATTAGAACCATAAAACAATATGAGGCAAATCCTGATAAAGGAATTATTTTGCTTCACGATGCAGGTGGAAACAGAGAGTCTACAGTTAAAGCTTTACCTCGAATTATTAAATATTTTAAAGACAGACATATTCAGTTTACAACCGTTGCTCATTTGCTTGGTAAAACCAAAGATGAAATTATGCCCGAAGCTAAAGGACCATTTATTTCATTGGATAATTTTATTTTTGATTTTGGATATTGGTTTGGGCATTTTATTACAGCCACTTTTTGGGTTGCAATCTTTTTAGGTTTTCTAAGAATTGCGTTGATGGCAATAATGGCTTTTATAAAAAAATGGAAAGACCATAAATATCCGCTGGTTTATAAATCTTCAGGAGGAATTTTTCCGAAAGTGAGCATTATTGTCCCAGCTTATAATGAGGAAATAAACGCTGTAAAAACAATCGAAAATTTACTGGGTCAGGATTATCCGGATTTTGATATCGTGTTTGTTGATGATGGATCGAAAGATAAAACTTTTGCTATGATTAATGACGCTTTCGCGGATAATCCGAAAGTGAAAATCAATACCAAACCAAATGGAGGAAAAGCATCAGCCTTGAATTATGGAATTAAATTAACAGAAAATGAATATGTAGTTTGTATTGATGCCGATACACAACTTAAAACAGATGCTATTTCGCAGTTAATGAAAGGTTTTAGAATTCAATTAAAAGATAATGCAGAAGTAGGAGCCATTGCAGGAAATGTAAAAGTAGGAAACGAAAATACAATGTTGACCAAATGGCAAAGTATTGAATATACAACAGCGCAGAATTTTGATCGAAGAGCTTTTGATTTAATCAACGGAATTACAGTGGTTCCCGGAGCAATTGGTGCATTTAAAAAAGAAGCAATTCAAAAAGCTGGAGGTTTTACAACAGACACGCTCGCAGAAGATTGTGATTTAACGATTCGCATCTTAAGAAATGATTATCATATTATAAACTGTATTGAAGCCGTAGCAATTACAGAAGCTCCGGAAAGTTTAAAAGAATTTATGAAACAGCGTTTCCGTTGGAGTTACGGAATTATGCAGGCATTTTGGAAAAACAGAGATGCCTGTTTTAATCCGAGATATAAAGGTTTAGGAATGGTGGCGCTTCCAAATATTCTTCTCTTTCAAATTGTTTTGCCAATTTTTGCGCCTTTAGCCGATTTGGTTCTAATTATAAGTTTAATCTGGAATCACAATGACCCAGACAGTCTTCATAAAATATTGATTTATTACATTGCTTTTATGTTGGTAGACATGCTGGTTAGTGTTGTCGCTTTTATTTTCGAAAAAGAAAAACTAACGAAATTGATATGGCTAATTCCACAACGATTTGTGTACCGACAATTAATGTATGTGATTTTATTTAGAGCGTTAAGAAGAGCCATAAAAGGCGAAAGCCAAAGTTGGGGAGTTTTAACACGAACTGGAAATGTTGCCACCGTGAAATAGGTTTTTGCCACGAATTCCACGAATTTTCACGAATTATTTTTTTATTCCTGCATTTAAAATTTGTGAAAATTCGTGGAATTCGTGGCAAAAAAAAGACCTCAATAATTTGAGGTCCTTTTCTTGAAATTAGTATTTCAATTATTTTTTAACGCAACAAGATTTTTTATCTTTTTTCTCTGTTGTTTTTTTACAGCAAGATTCTTTTTTTGCTTTTTCTTTTTTAGGTGTAGTATCTTGCGCATTTACGCCAATTGTAAATAAAGCAACAGTAAGGATTGTAACTACTTTTGTCATTTTGATTTAATTTATTTTTGTTAGAGAATTGTAATTGGTGAATCAAATATAGTAACATTTCTTAAGGTTGATTCTTACAATTTAGTTAATGTTTTGATAATAATATGTGATTGAAAATTAAGTAATAGATCCATATTGTATTTTATCAACAACCCATTTATTTTTACTTTTTAATATAAATTCGATAAACGCATTCACCTATATCACTTCAAGCGATTCCTTGTAATTCGTGAAGTCCCTAAGGGACAAATTTAAATGCGGTTTATTTTTTTCTACCGATATTTTATCTCTACGAGATACCTTTTCAGACACTCCGCTAGGAGTATAATATCGGTAGAAAAGAAAGGAACATTCCAATGTCCCATAGGGACTACACTTCTTTAGTTTTTACTTTTTATTATAAATTCGATAAACGCATTCACCTATATCATTTCAAGTGATTGCTTGCAATTCGTACAGTCCCTAAGGGACAAATTTAAATGCGGTTTATTTTTTCTACCGATATTTTATCTCTATGAGATACCTTTTCAGACACTCCGCTAGGAGTATAATATCGGTAGAAAAAGAAAGGAACATTCCAATGTCCCATAGGGACTACACTTCTTTAATAATTCAAATTAACTCCAAAACCAATTCCCATATCGCTGTCATAATGTGTCGTAATTCCGAAATTTCTCGCCACAATATATTTTAAACCAGCCATATATTCTTTATCAGTATTCCACATTAAATTCATTCGAAGTCTTTGCGAAAGCGGAATATCTTTTCGTTCAAATTGTACTCTGACATTTCCATCCGTATAAACCTCAACTTGTGCTTTTATGAGCATTGGTAAAGTGTATTCAAGACCCGCGCTAAAAACGGAACGGTTGTCTTTGGTATTTTTTTGACCAAAAAGATTCTGTTCCTGTTCGTCCATTCCCATCTTTCGGTAGCGCCAGTCAAAACCAATAAAAGGCATCAGCATTTGATTTTTGCCAATGTAACGGCCAATGTGAGTTTCCGTTTCATAACCGTGTTTGTCATTGTAACCCAATCTCCATTCCGTTCCAATGCTCCAACGCGTGTTGCTAAACATCGCTTCACCGTCATTTCCGTTGGTTGCAAAATCATTTTCAGCCATAAAATGAAACATGCGATCATCCATTTTCAACATTTTAAAAGCCATTTCAGGATGATGAATCAACGGATTTGGAGCTGAATTTTCATAACTAAAAATTCTTCCCATTCCAGCCATCATGTGATATAAAATATGACAGTGAAAAAACCAGTCACCATCAGCATTTGCCTGAAACTCGATGGTATCGGTTTCCATTGGCATAATGTCAATCACATTTTTTAGTGGAGAATAATCGCCATGTTCATTCAGAATTCTAAAATCGTGCCCATGCAAATGCATTGGATGTCGCATCATCGAACCATTGTATAAAACGATACGAACATTTTCTCCTTTTTTAATTAAAATTTTATCGGTTTCAGAAACCACTTTATTGTCCAAACTCCAAACGTAGCGATTCATATTTCCAGATAAAGTAAAACGCAATTCTTTTACTGGAGCATCTTTTGGAAGGTTGGTTTTGAATGGAGATTTCAACATTCCGTAATTCAAAGTCACAATTTCGGATGTTTCGGTGCTATCGTTTTCCATTTTCATCTCTTCCATATTATGATTCGAATGATCCATTGCAGGTTTAGAATTTTCATCTTCACCTGAAATTTCAGGATACATTACGGCATTCATGTCCATTTTATTCAAAGACATATTCATACCCATGTCATTCATGTCGCCGTTCATTTTCATCATATCGTTCATCATTTTCATACCTTCAAAATATTTTAATTTCGAAAGATGATGAACAGGCTGTTTTTCTCCATTTCCTAAAAATAAAGATGCAGATCCCGTTCGGTCTTCGGCTGTAGCCAAAAAAGCAAAAGATTTATGGTCTTCCGGAATGGTAACCACAACATCATAAGTTTCAGAAACCGCAATAATCAAGCGATCTACTTCTACAGGTTCAACATCATTTCCATCGCTGGCTACAACTGTGATTTTTCCTCCGCCGTAAGTCAGCCAGAAATAACTGGAAGCGCCTCCGTTGGCAATTCGCAATCGGACTTTTGAGCCTGGTTTAAGATCTGAAAACTGTTGTTCGTTTTTTCCGTTGATTAAAAACTTTTCATAATAAACATCGCTGACATCCATCGCATTCATTCGTTTCCATTCGTTGGTTACTTTGGTCGAAAAATGTCCTTGTTTGATTGCTTCGGCATAACTTTGCGTTGTTCCTTTTTTAATTGCAAACCAATCATTGGCATTATGAAGCATTCGCTGAATATTCTCTGGTTTCAGATCTGACCATTCACTTAAAATAACTGGAATTGTCGGTAAATCATCAATTCCTTTTCGAATAGTTGAATCGTCTTTTTTCTTATTGATGATGAAAAGTCCGTACAAACCAATTTGTTCCTGCAAACCAGAATGACTGTGATACCAATACGTTCCATTCTGAATAATTGGAAAAGTATATTTGTGAGTTGTTCCAGGCTCAATTGGCATTTGCGTTAAATAGGGAACTCCGTCTTCTTTATTTGGTAGAAATAATCCGTGCCAGTGCATCGAAGTGGTTTCTTTTTTTAATTCGTTATGCACATAAATTTCGGCAATATCACCTTCGGTAAAAGTCAGAGTCGGCATCGGAATTTGTCCGTTTACCGCAATCGCACGTTTTTCTTTGCCCGAAAAATTGACAATCGTATCGCGAACATGCAAATCGTAACGCACTACTTTCTGTGCCTTCATTTGAAAAGCGATTAAGAAAAATATAAAGATGTATTTGATTTTCATGATAAATTATAATTTTAAATCGTTGGTCTACATTGAACACAATTTATTTTTAACACATAGAGACATTCCCGATAGCTATCGGGATTTTGTCTAAAAAAAGAGAATAAAAGAAACTAGTTTCCACACATAGCTATGTGTATTGATGCAAGTGAAACGCCTTTACTCACAATGCAAAGCTATGTTACTATGGGTTGAAATAATTATGCCCAACCTACAATTTTAGATTTCTCAATCGCAAAGCATTTACGATTACTGAAACAGAACTTAAACTCATTGCCACTGCAGCCAACATCGGCGAAAGCAAAATCCCTAAAAACGGATATAAAATTCCGGCAGCAATAGGCACGCCCAAAGTATTGTAGATAAAAGCAAAAAATAGATTCTGTTTGATATTTGACATTACGGCATGGCTGAGGTTTTTGGCTTTTACAATTCCGTTTAAATCGCCTTTAACCAAAGTTATTTTGGCACTTTCGATAGCAACATCAGTCCCGGTTCCCATTGCAATTCCAATGTTGGATTGAGCCAAAGCAGGCGCATCGTTAATACCGTCGCCCGCCATTGCAACAATTTTTCCTTCCGCCTGAAGACGTTCAATTTCTTTTAATTTATCTTGAGGAAGACAATCCGCTTTAAAAGAACTCAAATGTAAATGCTCTGCAACGGCTTTTGCGGTATTATGATTGTCGCCCGTCATCATGATAACCTCAACTCCTTGAGCGATTAATTCCTTAATAGCTTTTGCACTGTTTTCTTTGATAGCATCGGTAATCGCAACATAACCTAAAACTTCTTTTTCAATTGCGATATATGAAATAGTTTTTCCAAGATTTTGTTCGGCAGTTACTTTTTGTTCTAAATCACTAGAAACAGAAACGCCGATTTCTTCCATTAATTTTTTATTTCCTAAAGCAACTTTTTTATTTTCGATAGTTCCTAAAACTCCTTTTCCAGCAATAGTTTCAAAACCTTGAACTTCTTTGAATGAACTATTTTTTGCTTTCGCGAAATTGACTACGGCTTGCGCCAAAGGATGCTCACTATGCTGATTTAACGAGGCAATGTTTTGAAGCAGAAAATCTTCATTATTATTAATGGCATATATTTTTTCTACAGATGGTTTTCCTTCGGTAATTGTTCCTGTTTTATCTGTGATCAAAACATCAATTTTATTCATGTTCTCTAAGGCTTCGGCATTTTTAATTAAAATTCCGTTTTGAGCTCCTTTTCCAACACCAACCATAACCGACATTGGAGTTGCTAATCCAAGCGCACAAGGACAAGCGATAATTAAAACTGCAATTGCATTAATCAATCCGTAAACGTAAGCGGGTTCCGGACCAAATTTTGCCCAAAGAAAGAATGTTAAAATCGAAATAATTACAACAGTCGGCACAAAATATTTAGAAACGCGATCGGCTAATTTCTGAATTGGAGCACGAGATCTGCTGGCATCGTTTACCATTTGAATAATCTGCGAAAGCATTGTTTCTGAGCCTACTTTTTCGGCAATCATAACAAGCGATTTTGTACCATTTATGGTTCCGGAAATCACGGCATCGTCCACTTTTTTATCAACCGGAATTGGTTCTCCGGTAATCATCGATTCATCAATGTTACTTTCGCCAGAAATTATTTTTCCGTCAACGGGAATTTTTTCTCCGGGCTTTACGCGAAGTAAATCACCTTTTTTAATATTGTGAATGGAGATTATTTTGTCTATTCCGTTTTCTACCAAAGTAGCTTCTGTTGGTGTTAATTTCAATAATTCTTTGATTGCACCATTAGTTTGTCCGTGGGCTTTGGCTTCCAATAATTGTCCTAATAAAACTAAAGTGATAATTACTGTTGCAGCTTCAAAATACAAATGAATGGTTCCGTGATGTGATTTGAATTCGGCTGGAAAAATATCAGGAAAAAACATTCCAACAATACTAAAAAGGAATGCAACGCTGGTTCCAATTCCGATTAAAGTAAACATGTTTAAATTCCAAGTCACAATCGATTTGTAAGCGCGAACAAAAAACATCCAGCCTGCATAAAATAAAACTGGAATTGAAAATAAAAGCTGAACCCAATTCCATTTTTCAATTGACATTATATTGTAAAGCGGATTATTTGGAATCATTTCTGACATTGAAATAATGAAAATTGGAAGCGTAAACAAAATCGCGATTTTCATTTTCTTCAATAAATCAGAATACGTTTTGTTTTCTTCGTTTTCAGAAGCCTGCATCGGAACTAAATCCATTCCGCAGATCGGACAATCTCCAGGCTCGTTTGATACAATTTCAGGATGCATCGGACAAGTAAATTGTGTTGCAGTTATGGCAACTTGCGGCACTAAATCCATTCCGCAAACTGGGCAATCACCAGGTTTATTGTAGGTTTTGTCACCTTCGCAATGCATTGGACAGTAATAAACGCCATTTGCACTATGCTGATGTACTTTTTTAGTTTCTGCTTTATTATGATTGTGGTTCTCTTTTTTATGACCTGAACAACAAGATTTTTCAGCTGTCTCAGAATGGTTTTTTGGAGAATCCATTTCGATAGTATAATTTCCTGCCGCAGATAAAACTTCCTGAAATTTTTCAGTAGCAACATGTTTATCCATTGTTATCGTAGCAGTTGGCGGATTCAACGTTACTTCTGCCTGAACGCCTTCAATTTCATTCAAAGTTTTTTCTACTTTGGTTCGGCATCCATTGCAAGACATTCCTGAAATTATATATTGATGAGTCATTGTATTGGTTTTTAAGTATTACAATGCAAATTTCCGAAGTATCTATGAGTTCGGTTTGTAGAATTTTGGGAATGATTTGTAAGATTTACGAAATGGATAAATATGGTTTTATCTCTCGCAGATTCCGCAGATTCCGCAGATATTTTTTAGATTATTAAAATTAAATCTGCTCAATCTGCGGAATCTGCGAGAGAATAATTTTTCGTATTGAAAATTATATATTCTCAATCTGAATACGCATTTTATCTTTTGATTGCTTAAACGAAGTAGGAGTAAAGCCCGTAATTTTCTTGAATTGATTGCTTAAATGCGCCACATTGCTATAATTTAAAATGTCTGCAATTTCGCTTAGCGAAAGCTCATTGTAAATCAATAATTCTTTTACCTTTTCAATTTTTTGGCTGATGAAATACTTTTCGATTGTGGTATTTTCAATTTCCGAAAAAAGATTACTTAATGAATTATAATCCTGATTTAAGTTTTCTGCCAGATATTCAGATAAATTGATTTTTAAATCATTGTTTTTATGATGAACCAAATCAACTATTAGATTTTTTATCTTCTCTATTGTTTTGGTTTTTTTGTCATCCAGTAAATCAAAGCCTAAATCTTGCAGGTTTTTTAATAAAACTTCTTTTTGAGAATCGTTAATATCATCTTTAAGTTCCACTTCACCCAATTCTACAGAAATAGTTTGGAGTCCGAGTTTTTCAAACTCAGACTCCACAACCATTTTACATCGGGCACACACCATGTTTTTGATGTAGAGCTTCATATTTATTTGATAGTTTCTACCACGTTTCCGCAAGTTAGCATTGATGAACCGTAATATGGATTCTTAACTGCTTTTTCTTTGCTTAACCAGTCAGCATCGGCCATTGGACAATATTGTTTGTAGATTGGCTGGTCTGGACTTGAAACTTTTATTAAATCATAAGTGCTTTTTGATAATGATTTAAAAGTATCACGTTGTTTTTTAAGATCTGTAGTAGACGAAATACTTTTGGCGTCTGCAGTTAGTTTCTTAACCACTTTCATCCAAACAGTATGTTCGTTACTTTTTAGTTTGTCCATTTTAACTGAGCTAATGGCAGTTAGTAAGTCTTTGGCTTTCGCCGAAGTCAGCTTACTGTCACTTTTGATGAGTGCGTCTTTTACAGTAAAATAAGCATCGTAAACAGATTGCAACTGAGAATCTGCAATTTCGATTGCTTTTAATTCAGAATTATTGGTTTTTGCCTGAATAGTATTTGCACTAAATAATACGGTAAGCGCTGTTGCTAAAGCTATGATTGATTTTTTCATTGTATATGATATTTGGTAAAGGATTTTAATTTCCTTTAAAATTAATTAAAAAATTTGATTTCGAAAAGACCCAATATGGGCTGTCACAAATGCGATAATTATATTTTCGGCTTTAGCCAAATAGAAGTAAATCCAGAAGAAATAGTAGAATTACTGTAAGACGAAATAGTGTTTTTTAAAGAAAAATTGAAAACATTGTTTTGTAAATCAAGATCATTTGAAGTTAAAATAATGAATTGCAATCCCGATGTAGTACAACTTGAATGATCACATTTTCCGCTGCATCCATGACCTTCTTTTGAATGTTTTGTTTTTTTGCAGCAGTCTTTTTGACAAGAATCTTTAATTGGATTCATTTTCTTTTCACACGAATTTTTCTCTGCCGATTTTCCACAAGCATGACCCGCATTTGACATCAAAAAGAAGCCAAAACTTAAAACGAGAAACAATATGTGTACTTTTTTTGTCAACATAAATCTATTAGTAATACAAATTTAGATAAAAAAAATCAGCTCAAAGAGGTTTTAAGATTTCAATAACTTAAAGCTTTTTGAAATCAGTAGGTTTCATGTTTTTTCTTTTTTTGAAATAATTCGACAAATGGCTTTCATCGGTAAAACCAAATTCATAAGCAATTTGTTTAATAGGCAATTGATTATTATGAATTCGTTTTTCAATCAAAGTCGTGCGAAGATTATTAATGTAATCACGATAACTGATAGAAAATGTTCTTTTGAAATAAGCACTGAAATAAGTTGGAGCAATATTAAAATGTTCTGCAATCACTTTAATCTGAACCAATTTTGGCTGATAAATATTTTGATGAATATAATTCGCAATCTGTTCATTGTCCAAATGCGTCGATTTCATTTGAAGATTCATGCCGCGAATTGTTTCTTTAATCAGACCAAAAATCGAAAGAATCTGATAAAAAACAATCGGCGAAGTGGTAACATCAATATAACGTCCGTACGTTACAATGTTTTCGACCGTGTTTTTTAAAATCGTTTTGCAAGGTTCATCAAACTTCAAAACCGTTTCTTTTAGGATTTTGTCGCGCATGAAACTTTCAGGAGTATTCACTAAAAATTCATCGCAAGTTAGATTTTGTTTGGAGTTGAAATAGTTATCTGTGAATTTGATAAAAGTAAACTGTGTACTTTTCTTTATATCAAAATAATGTTCATCGTCTGGCGAAATTACAAACAGATCACCAGCTTTGTATGATAAGAGATTATTATTCAGATGATGAATACCACTTCCTTTTTTAATATAAATGATTTCGTAATACGTATGAGTATGCGGAGGAAGATGAAATTTCTCTTCTTCAAATTCGTCAAGCACAAGTGTTTTAAACTGATTTAATTTTGGCATAGCTTAAATTTACAAGTTTATGTCGTAAATGTACAATTTTTTCAAAGGTTAACGGTGTTAAATTTGCAGTGTAGAAAATAATTTCCTTTCTAACAAAATCAAAATGAAAAAAAGTCTTATTGCCTTGTCTTTAGGAGGCTTAACTATAGGAATAACCGAATTCGTAATGATGGGATTATTGCCTGATATTGCTTCAGATATGAAAGTTTCGATTCCGGTTGCGGGATATCTAATATCATCCTATGCACTTGGCGTTGTTATTGGCGCGCCTTTGCTTGTAATCTTAGGACGTAATTTTCCGCCTAAAAAAATGCTTTTAATATTAGCTTTAATGTTAACTGTTTTTAATGCGCTTTCGATTATTGCACCAAATTATAATTTTCTGTTTGCTTCGAGATTTCTTTCCGGATTACCACATGGCGCTTTCTTTGGAGTTGGAGCTGTAGTTGCAAGCCGTTTGGCTGATAAAGGAAAAGAAGCGCAAGCCATTTCTATTATGTTTGCCGGACTTACTTTGGCAAATTTAATTGGCGTGCCTATCGGAACTTATATTGGTCACCATTTTATCTGGCGCTATACTTTTATATTAATTGCTTTTGTGGGATTGCTGACTTTCTTATTTATTTCGCTTTGGATGCCAAATTTGGAGAAAAGCGGCGATGTAAATATGAAAACGCAATTGCAGTTTTTTAAGAAAACAGAAGCCTGGTTGATTATCGGAATTACGGCAATTGGTTTTGGAGGATTGTTTGCCTGGATCAGTTATATAGCGCCATTATTAATAAATATCTCAAAATTTTCACCGGAAGATGTTTCGTATATCCTGATTCTCGCAGGCCTTGGAATGGTGGTTGGGAATTTTGCAGGCGGTAAACTGGCCGATAAGTATTTACCGGCGCCAACAGTATTGGCATTATTATTTATTATGGTGATCGATTTGCTGATGGTTTACTTTTTCTCTTTTAACCAATATGCATCATTGTTTCTGACTTTTTTAACGGGAGCGATTTCTTTTTCAGTAATTGCGCCAATTCAGATGCTTATGATCAAAACGGCTAAAGATGCTGAAATGATTGCTTCTGCAGCGCTTCAGGGAAGTTTTAATATCGGGAATGCTTTGGGAGCTTTTTTAGGTGGATTACCTTTAGCGGCGGGTTACGATTTTGCTTCTCCAAATCTTATTGGCATCGGAATGGCAATGACAGGAATGTTGATCACCTTTACTTTAATGCAAAAACATAAAGCAAATTTGCAGCTGCAAAGTGCTTAACATCTTAAAGAGAAAGCCTCAAACATTACGTTTGAGGCTTTTTTTATAAATAGATCGAAAGGAGAAAAGAGATTTATTCTATTTCAAGATCAAACTTTTCTAGTAAACCAGCCAAAGCCGTGTGCGAAACTTTGGTTTTTTTGATTTTGTTTTCGGATGGGTCAAAAGTATAATTTCGGGAAGTTCTGAAGTCGGTTTGCTCCAAATTGCTTTCCACGAAAGTGGCATTTGATAAGTCACAGTTTTTAAAAATTGCCAAAGACAAATCGGTATTCGAAAAATCGACATCTTTTATCGAGCAGTCGGTGAATTTGGTTTTCTTTAGTTTTTTATAAATAAAAGTAGAATAGTCGAGAAGACAATCCTTGAAATTCATCGAAAACAAAAAGCTGTTGCAAGAACTAAAATCAAGTCCCATTAATTTGCAGTCTAAAAAAGTGATGTTCTTTAATCCTGTGTTTTTTAAAGTAGCCAATGAAAGATTGCAGTTTTTAAAAGTCGAATCTAAAAAATCATTATGACTTAAATCGCTTTTTGAAAAGTTGCAATTGACGAACTCACAATTTACAAATTCAGTATGCGACAAACTTTGATCAGCATAATCTATTGTGTCAAAAGTTCGGTTTTGATAGAGTTTATTTTCCATTTAATTTGGGAAGGGAGTTTTGTTTTATTCTAATTCAATACAGTCAAAAACAGTATTTTTTTCAAGTAAATGCACGATATTTTGTTCGCTGTCAATTCGCAAAATATTATCGCAATCTTCCAGATCAAAATTCCATAAAGTTTCAGGTATTAATTCATAAAGCAGAGCAGAAGCCGATTCTAGTTTAGACGGACTGTCAACGGAAGTTTTAAAAACATAAATCATAATTTGCCTTTTTTGGTCGGACAAATTTCTAAAAAATGTATTTCTGTTTTCTAGGATTCTATAATCAATAATTAGGACTTATCAATCATTTTTCGATATTGAATAGGAGAAATCCCTTCGTTCTTTTTAAAAAAACGACTAAAGTACGATTGGTCTTCGTGTCCTACCTGTATTGCAATTTCGCTAATAGAAAGTGTGGTCTGAAAGAGTAAGTATTTGGCTTCCAGTAAAATGTTTTCATCAATCCATCTTGCTGCAGATTTACCTGTTACATTCTTTACACATTTGTTTAAATGATTTGGCGTAATGTTCAGAAGCGACGCATAATGATTGACCTGATGTTGGGTTTTAATATGCAAATGAATCAGCTCTTTGAATTTGCTTGTAATGGTTTCAGCTGCCGAAACACTTTTTAGTGATTTAGCAGGATTTTTATTCATTTCGTAAAACAGAGCAATAAGATATGTTTGTACAATATTCAGATTTGCGGTCGTAGTTTGCGAATATTCTTTTTGCAGTCGTTGAAGAATGGAAACAACAAAAGGAATATCTTCTTCTGATAAATGCGTTTTTGGATTTCCTGAGATTTTTAAGAAATCGAACTCATTTACCAGTTCTCTGCTGCCATATTTTCCAATCAAAATATCAGGATGAAACTGACAAATGAAGCCATCATAAGTATTGTAAATGTTTTTTATGGAAAAAACCTGTCCGGCCGGAACTACAATAATTTCATTTGGAACCGTTTTGTATTCTTCAAATCCTACATTCATGACGTGACTGCCAGATTGAACAAAAATTAAGGTATGACAACTGTGTTTAGAAGGCGGAACGGGATATTGCAAATGCATCATTTCTTCTGTTTTCAAACAAAAAAAATGATCAGAATCGGATTTGAAAAGCAAATGCATGGGATTGTCTTCACCCAAAAATTTCTCGCGAAATCCTTTTGCTTCGTACGTTTTTATTTTTTCAGCCGATTTTGTTTTCATACTTAATAATACAGTCTGAAATCAAGCAATTTGCAAAGTGCATAATGCTTTTGGTATAATTCTTCGACTACTTCAGTAAGGTCATCGTTTTCCTGATACAAGCTGAAAAATGCTTTGTCAAGTGTGCTGTAACTTGCTATTTTATTGTAAGATGAACCATAACCCGAAATGGCGCGTGCTCCGGTAATATCCAGAAAATATTGCGCTTCATCGTCGTTGAGGTCCAGTCTTTTTTTATTGGCAAAATGAATGATTTTCCCTTTCATTTTTCCTTCAAAAAGTTCGGCTATTTCTTCAAGACTGTAATAATAATCATGAAGGCAAATGTTGTTTTCCTGTCCAGGCATGACCAGATAAATGATTTCATAATCTTTAAAATTATGATCATCGTACAAAAGTGTATTTAGACTTTCCTCCAGACCTTCAATTGTATCGCAGGTTTTATGAATGCTCGCAATGCCTTGGTCAAACGCTATTTCTTCCAGATTTTTGACCACATCAGTAATAGTCACATCATCTACATCTGGCACGCCTTCGAGGCAGAAAATAAATTTTTCGTTATCCATACTAATGTTGTTAAGCTTTCTTTCTAAACTGAAATTCGGGTTCTGGACAAAAGTATTTTTTTATGCTGAAAAACTGTTATGAGATTCGGATTTTAACGTGTTTTTTTGATTTGATTACTATTAGAAATGCAAGTTTGTAGACTGTTTAATGTAACTCATCACAAATGAACTCTGCACTTTGCTGACATTTGGTATATCTGAAAGTTTTCTAATAAAGCCATTAAATGCTTCAGGATCTTTAACGACAACTTTTAAAACATAGTCAAAAATTCCTCCGGTTACATATCCTTCGACTACTTCGTCCAGAGCAGCAACTTGTTGCGAAAATTCTTCTACAATATCCAATTGCTGGCTGTTTAAGGAAACATTAATGATAACCGTAAAATTAAGGCCTACTTTTTTCGGGTCAATTATCGCGACATAATCTTTGATGTAACCTTCGTTTTCGAGTTTTTTTATTCGGTCATAAACAGAAGTTCTCGACATATTTAATTTCTCTGTCAAATCTGTAATATCGAATCTTGCATTTTTTTGAAGTATTCGAAGAAGTTCTAATTCTTGTTTGCTTAATTCCTGCATTGGATTTTTTCCAGTTAAGTTATAAAAAAATAATTCAATTTTGTACAAAATAATGTTTTATACTTATTTTTAAGGAATAAGTACATATTAATTTCTTGAATAGTGTTTGTTGTTCCCTGTTTTTTACTTTTGAATGTACAAAACATATTTTTAAGTATAAAAATGAACAAATATATTATTATTGTTGCATTGGGCGCATTGAGTTTCGGAATGTTGTCTTCATTTGCAAAAATTGCATACGGGCAAGGTTACAGTCCTGCTGAAATTACCTTAACTCAGGCGCTAATGGGAACACTAATTTTGTGGACATTAGCATTGATTAGAAACATTAAAAACGGACAGAAATTTCAATTAAACTGGAACCTGCTTTTGGCGGGTTGTTCAATGGGATCTTCCGCTTATGCTTATTATCTTTCTGTGGCTTACATTCCGGCTTCTTTAGCAATCGTTTTGCTTATGCAAATTACATGGCTTAGTATTTTAATCGAATGGCTGTTTTTCAAGAAAAAGCCGAGTTATATAGAAATAGGATCTTCCGTTTTTATAATCTTAGGAACCATTTTGGCTGGAAATATTTTAGATTTAAATAATGGAAATGTTTCCTTTAAAGGGATACTTTTGAGTTTATTAGCAGCATTGTTGTACACACTTTATATCGTTTTTACGAGTAAAATTGGGAAAGAAACACCAATGTTCGAGAAAAGTGCTTTAATGACAAGTGGCTCTGCGATGATAATTTTTATAATCAATTTTCAGGCTATTACAACCAGTACACATTTGGATTTTGGTTTGCTGCAATGGGGAACGTTTCTGGCTATTTTTGGAACTGTGATTCCGCCTGTTTGTTTTACTTTCGGAATGCCAAAAATTGGAGCTGGATTAAGTTCGGTTTTACTGACTTTAGAATTGCCGGCGGCAGTATTTTGTGCCCATATTATTTTGGGTGAAAAAGTTACTTTATTACAGATTCTAGGAATCGCAATTATGCTTGGAGCTATTATTTATCTGAATATTTCAAAAGCTAAAAAAGAAAAAAGTATTCAAACTGAAACGGTCGCATGTTGATTAATATTGACAGAAATAAAACAAGCCTCATAAAAGAGGCTTGTTTTATTATAAAATACAGTTTTTTACTTCACTAAATAAGAAACAGTATCAGCTTCACAAAGTCTAAAATAACCGAAAGCGAATTTATCTGGATTCGTTGTATTTATAATATTTCCTCGAATATTTCCTGGAGGAATCGAAATTGGAAATGAGTTCGAAGCTTCCAAAATTAAATTCATATAATCGAAGAAATTTTTAGAGACACCTCTGTACACTATATTTACAGTTTTTCCTGCTTGTAATTTTTCATCTGAAAAGCTTAAGGTTTTTTCGTTTCCGTTACTAAATTCATCATCACTTAAGGTGTATTGAGGTGATCTGTAGAAATCGACATTAAAATCGGCCATATAATAGTTAACTTCCTCGGCAGGATCTGTAAAATGTATTTTTACTTCAACAGAAAAATTTCCATCCGGTTCCGGAACAAGTTCTTGAGTTGTTTTGTCTATTGGTACAGCGGTGATTAGTTTTTCAACAGCAGTAAAACTTTCGCCTTCAATATCAACAAATAGTTTGTATTCCATATTTGCTACAGGAACAAAATTCGTACAGACGTATTGTCCGGCTTCGGTTTCATTAAAAGTAAAAATATCTCCGTTACTGTTTTCAATTCGCACTTTTGCTCCCGAAACTTTTGGTGTAGTAGGGTCGTAATAAGAAGCCGTTTTACTGATTTTTATGACTTGTTGACTTCCATCAGTTCCTTTTTTCCATAAAATTTCAGCGTCAATTACGATTTTCGTTTCAGCGGTTTCCAAATCAAGATTCACAACTTCGTCGCAGGAAGTAAAAAGCAATAGAAAAACAAGGCTTAATGATGCCAGGACTTTATTTATTTGGTTGTTCTTTTTTAATTGATTCATAGCATTAAAATTTAAAATTATAAGAAACCGACGGAACAGCTCCGTAAATTGAAAGTTTTCTGGTTTCATTAAGTCCTGTAGAGTTGTTGGTTGTAAAACTCATAGAAGCGGCATTTTTTCGGTTGTAAATATTGTAGATACTAAAAACCCAATAGCTTTGCCAGCCTTTCTTTTTGTCCGGTTTTGGTGTATAAGTTGCACCAAGATCAAGATGATGAAAAACGGGAAGTCTGTTGCTGTTTCTTAAAGAATAATTAGGGATATTCATTCCGCCAAACTCATAATAACCATTTGCGTAGGTAACAGGCTGACCCGACTGAAGACTGAAATTACCATTTAAGGACCATTTACGGCTCAATTCATAATTCGCCACAATGTTTAAATTATGTAGTTTGTCATAGCCTGATAAATACCAGTCGCCATTTGCAATTCCGGGTTCTTCAGGTGTTCTTCCGGGTGTTTTTTGTTCTGCTCGCGATAAAGTATAAGAAACCCATCCGGTAAAATCGCCTTTGTTTTTTCTAAACGATAATTCCATACCATATGAGCGACCTTTTCCGTTTAGAATAACCTGCTCGATATTGTTGTTTGCCAAGATGCTTGCGCCGTCAATATAATCGATACGATTTTTAACCGTTTTATAAAAAAGCTCTCCTTCAAAAGAAAAATCACCTTCATTAAAGTTTTTGAAATAACCCGCTGCATATTGGTCTAAAAGCTGCGGTTTTGTGAAAGGACCACTTGGTGTCCAGATGCTCATAGGCAACGGAAATTGTGTATTGGATAATATATGAATGTATTGCGCCATTCTGTTATAACTCGCTTTTACGGATGTGTTCTCATTGAATGCATAAGACAAAGCGGCTCTAGGTTCAAAATTTCCAAAATTACTGATCGTTTTACCGCTTCCGTATTGAATACTTCCAGTTGGAGTTCCTTCCTGATAAATTTTGTATAGTGGATTATAAACAACTGCCTGACCGTTTTCATAAGTACTGATTTCTTCCGCACCCAAACGGTAAAATGTGCTGTAGCGAAGTCCGTAACGGAAATTCAGTTTCTCTGTAATTTTGCTTTCAAAATCAATGTAAGCTGAAGCTTCTAAAGCATATTTTTTATCGAGTTGATTGTAATTAAATTGCGAACTTGAATTTGTTGGTTGTACAACACCGGGATTAAAATCATAATACAATCCATCAACTCCGAAATTCATTTTCAGATTTTCAGATTTTTGATATGCCCAATTGTATTTAAGTCCGTAACTTTTTATATCATTTTTCCATTCGAAACTTTCAGTTGTAAGTCCGAGATTAAATTTATAATCACTGTAGTAAACAGAAAGATTTGTATTCAAACGATCAGAAAATAAATGTTTCCAGCTTAAAATTCCCATGGTATTTCCGAAACTCATCGTAAAACGATCCGAAAGATCGAATACATCATTTCCTAAATATCCCGAGAAAGCAAGAGAGTTATTAGCATCTAAGCGATAATTTAGCTTTGCATTAAAATCATAAAATAATGCAGAGTTTTTAATTTCAGCCAGTTTCATAAACAAATGAGCATAAGAAGTACGTCCGGAAATAACAAACGAACCTTTGTCTTTTTTAATTGGACCCTGAACTAAAAGACGGCTGGCAATAAGACCAATTCCTCCATTTACTTTATAATTTTCAAAATCTCCGGTTTGTTGTGATACATCTAAAACAGATGAAACACGACCTCCAAATTTTGATGGAATTCCACCTTTATACAATTCCAAACCGCTAACCATATCAGCATTAAAAATGGAGAAAAAACCAAACATATGCGAATCGGCATAAACAGGTGCACCGTCTAAAAGAATTAAATTCTGATCGGCAGCACCTCCACGAACATTAAAACCTGAGGATAATTCTCCGGAATTTGTAACTCCGGGCAATGTTATAATTGACTTTAACGGATCAGGTTCTCCCATTGCAGCAGGAATTCGTTTTATTTCCTGCATCGAAAGGCGGTTAACGCTCATTTGTGTCGTTTTAATATCAACAGCTTTATTGCTCGTTATAATCACTTCGCCCAATTGCTGACTGTCAGATTCTATGTTAAAATTAAATGTGACATCATCTGAAACGTTAATTTGTTTTTCCTTATCCTTAAATCCAACATAACTAATGATAAGATTGTAAGTTCCATTTGGGATTTCGATACTGTATTTTCCATTAACATCCGTTACGGTGCCGGTATTCAATTCTTTAATAAAAATATTGGCACCAATAACGGGTTGTTTTTCATCATCAATAATCTGTCCTTTTAGCTTGCTTTTTTTTTTAGCTGTTTTAGCAGATTGCGATTTCTGTTTCACAAAAATATTGTTGCCCACAATCGAAAATTGTACAGAGGCAATCTTGTTTAATTCAGAAATAAGCTTTTCGATTTCGACTTGCTTATACGTGCTTTTTTTTGTGAAATACTTTTGATTGGTGTCAATCTGATCTGTAAAAGCAAATTTAAAATCGGTTTGATTTTCAACTTGTTTGAAGAATTCTTTTAGAGTAACATTTTGATCTACAGTTACGGTAACCTTTTGAGCGGACATACCTATACTGAGTAAAAAAAAGCATGCTGAAATTATATGCTTCATGAAATTTTGTATTTTTGAATATTATTAAATGGAATAACCTCGTGTTATCCTGAATATGAGAAGGATGTGTAGTTTCGCGGCTTGCATCCTTTTTCTTTTCTATTGAAAAGTAATCTGTTTTAAATCTTCATTTATTTCAAAGTTTAGGTTATACATTTCTGATATTAATTGCACAATTGTTTTTAAATCCTCTTTTTTGTTGATTCGGATTGTGATTTTCTGATCTAAATTTTCCTTCGGAAGTATTACTTTGTAATTATAGTTTTCTTCAATATATTGGCTTACGGCAGAAAGTTTTTCATTATCAAAATCGATAAATCGACTAAATTCTGCTACTGAAGCAGTTTGGTTTCCGTATGTGAATTTTTCGCCCGGTTTCAGAATCCATTTTTGATCTTTGCCTTTTACATTCATCTGGACGCTTCCTTCATAAAGTTCAACGGTAACTTCTTTTTTATCAGATTCTTTTACAGTAAATGAAGTTCCTAAAACGGTTGTTGTTGTTTCATCACAAAAAACTTGAAAAGGATGTTTCTTGTCTTTTTTAACTTTGAAATAAGCTTCTCCTATAATTTCAATTTTTCTGTTTAGGGCAAAATTATTTCCGTATGTGATTTTAGAATTCGGACTTAATTCTATTTTTGAAGAATCTGGCAAAACGATGAATTTGATTTTTGAAGTTGTGTTTTCAATTACATTATCCGTTGCAACAATTTGTTCTTGCTGAGGTTTTCCGCTAAAGTAAATTCCGCTTCCAATTAAAACAAAAAGCAATACCGCCGCGGCTGCATAATAACGCCAAGGGTTTGATTTCTTTTTCTGAGTTGCAAAAGTTCTTGAATGAAATTGTTCCCACGAAGCTTCTTTTTCGCTTTCGGAATAGGAAGTTGGAGTTTCATTCCATAATTTTTTGAATTCTTCGTCAAAATTTTCTTTATCCATGATTTCTCCGTGTTAAATGATTTGACAATGAAAACCTTGCTTGTTGCAAACGCGATAAACCATTTCTTTAATGTCGCGGTTAGTTTCGATTTTTAAGATGTTTTCCTGGCCTTTTTTATCGAAATTTATGATACAATCGGATATAACAAATTGTAAAAGAGCAACAAGTAAACTTGCGTCTTTTTTTGTTTTTACATTAGTTTTATACGCTTCAATGTGCATTTTCTGTTCTGGTTTTTTATATATAACAAACGAGAACAGAAAAGTTCCTAATGGTTTTCGATTTTTTTTCGAATAAATTTACTGGCGAGATAAATATGATTGGCGATAGTCTTTTCAGAAAGATCCGTTATTTCGGCAATCTCCTTATAGCTAAGGTTTTCCAGTTTGTGTAAAGTGAATATTTTTTGCTGTTGTTCCGGAAGCTGATTGATGAAAGTGTGTAATTTTTCTTTTCTTTCATCAAAAATTGACGAATCTGTTTCTTCCTGTATCATGTCAACCTGAGGATCAAGCTGAATTATTTTGTTTTCTCTGTTAATATGATTGAGAATGATGTTTTTGCAAATGGTAAACAATTGTTTGTCCAATAAAACATCTTCATTAAGCAGTTCGCGTTTGTTGTAAAGTCTTATGAAAGTTTCCTGAACAAAATCTTCAGGAGTAAATACCGAAGAAGAAAATCGTCTGGCAATATTTATTAGTTTATCATAATAATTGAAATACACCTCTTTGAAGGCGTCTTCATTACCTTTTTTTAAACTTAAAATAAACTTTTTATTGTCCATAACGAAAATATCGCGACTAGTTTTAACTAATCTAAACTCAATGAGTTCAATATTATTGCAATTTAGAAAATGATGAATCTAAAATTGTGATTGTAATAAGTTACAAAGAACTGTAATTTAATTTTAAAGTTTGACGCTGTTATTGAAAAATGTTACATCAATTATGATGTTTTCTGTTTTGATAATTATCGAAGTCTGTGAAAATATTTTATTTCAAGAGTAATTTTCATTTTTGACACTTAGTTTCATAAATCTATCATAATTTAGCTTAAAAAATAAATATTAAAATTCTTACATTTGAAATCTGAAATTTAAACTATGGAGAGCTTTATTCTATTTGCCTTATTTGTATGTGTAGTCGTCTTATTTAACAGTCTTTCGAAAGTAAAGGAAGAAAATGAAAACCTTGAATCTCTTTTTAGAAAAAGCAGAGACGACTATAATTCTTTGAAAAATGAAATCAAAGAGATTAAAACGCAGATAGCACAACCTAATTTTGTTGCTGAAGTTTTACCCGAAAAAATTAATGAAGTTGGAATAATTTCTGAACCAATAGTTGAGGTTCCGCTTTCAGTAATTCCTCTTGCCGATAAAGTCGAGGAAGTTATTCAAAATGAGGAAAATATCGTTCCTGAAGAAGCTCTCGAAAAACTTGCTTTGGAATCACAAGTAATTCATGTTTATGACGCAAACAAAATTGTTGAAGCTAATGAAACTCCGGAGCCAATAGCCAATATTGAAACAGAGCCAATTCTTGAATTAGAAAAACAGCCAGAACCTCAACATTATGAAGAAGAAGTTTATGTAGAAAGTGCTTTTTCAATTTTTATAAAAAAACTGGAACAACAGTTTATCGAAAACTGGACTGGAATTTTAGGAACCGCCATAATGGTTTTAGGAATTGGTTATTTGAGCATTTACACAGCTTTGAAGGTTTCGCCGATGTTCAGGATTTTAATTCTTTGGCTTTACGCTGGAGTTTTAGTTGGTTCTTATTACTTTTTGAAAACAAAAGAAAAATGGTTTAAAACAGGGCTTTGGCTTCGCAGTGCCGGAGCAAGTTTGTTTTTGTTTGGATGTTTTGGTGCCTCGCAAATTCCTGCCCTAACTTTTATAGAAAACATTCCGCTCGCTTATTCACTCATCGGAATTGGAATTGCAATCAATTTATATGTTGGATATATCATAAGACAGCAAACTTTTTTATCACTGCACGTAATTTTAAGTATTTTGATTTTGTGCGTAATTCCGGAAAAGTTGTTAATCACATTTTTGTTGGCGTCGTTAACTGCAACAGCAGGAATTATTTTGTCTTATAAAGAAAAATGGGAGTATCATTTATTGATTGTTATTTCGGCTTTTATCATTTTTGATATTTGGTTTACACAAGGTGCACATAGTTTAAGTGCGTCTCAAAATATTTTTGCCATTTTGGGTATCATTTTGGTTTCTGTAAGCTGTATGTACATGCAATACCGAAGCATTTATGCCAACACTCGTTTTGACCGAATTGCTTTTATAACGCATCTTACGAACTGGATTTTATTTGCTTTAGGATTGATTTTACATTCAACAGGAAGTAAAATCAAAATATTCGTATTGTTCGCAGCGGGAATTCTTTGCCTTTTTGCGGCTCTTTTCGCCAGAAAGAAAAAGATTTTTTGGCTGTATCATTTAGACGGAATGGTTTCGTTTATACTTTTTGCGTTGAGTATTATCATGCTTAACGATTGGAAAGTAGGTTTTGATGTTATTGCCTGCGGTTTGTACTTTTTAGTCGTTACTTGTTTGTTCATTGTTTATAAAAGCGGGGAAAGTTTATTGCATAAAATATTTCTAGGCATTAATCATGCTTTAGGCCTGTTTGTTTTAGGTTTCTTTGCTATGAACACGAATCCATCTTTTCAAGAAATTACGATTACAAATACTTTTGCCACGTTAATCGTTATGACTTTGATAACGTTAATAATTCCTGTTTTTTGTGCTGTAAAAAAGGAGTTTTTAGAAATTGATTTTTTTGTTATCAAGAAAGATTTGAGTTTAAACGGAATTCTTTCCATTCTGTTTTCAATACTCTTTTTTATAAGCTGGTATCATACAATCGAAATTTCGTTTTATTGTCCGATTTTGTTTTTGGCTTTACTGTGGTGTTTTTTACAATTCAAATTTAAAACCAATACTTTTGATTTAGGCCGATTCATTTTTTTAAACATAAGTATTGTTGCAGGATTAATATTGATAGTCACCGAATCTAAATCTAATGTAGATATTCTTTACGCTTTAGGAATTGTTTCTGTAATAACTTCGAACTGGTTTGTAAAACTATTTTATACAGATGAACGTACGATAAAAACTATTGGAATTATTGGTATAAATGCTTTATTACTTTCGATTTTATATAAATATGGTGCCAATCATAATATTATTCAGATTTTTGGATTGTTTGGAATTGCATTGCTAAATCACGAATTTTTGTGGATTCAGTTTAAACGAAAATCGCTTTCTGTAGACAATCAAGTCTTGTTGTATCTTTTTTGTCTTGTTTTTTCGATATTCGGAAGTTTCTTCTTTTTATACAATACCCAATTTTTAAATAATACCGAAATTGGATTAATTGCTGTTGGACTTTCCATCATCGAAACATATATTTTATTTGCAGATAAAATCAGAAACAAATCAAATGAGATTATTTCTGGCTGGAGAAATTTCCATACGCTGAATTCCGAATTTATTCTCTTTAATGCTTTAGTTTTTGGGTTTTCTTGTATTCAAATAGATTATATTCCGGTTTATTTAGGAGGTTTAGCGGTGATCACTTTTTGGATCTTTCAAAGAGTAGAGAAAATGAAACGCTATAATATTTACTCTTTTGTGTTGTTGGTAGGCTCTATACTTTTAAGTATTTATTTAGCAATTTTTAAAACAAATAACATTAGTGAAAATCTACTTTATGGAACACAAATAGTTGCTATTTTGCTTTCTGTCGCTTACAGTTATCTGCAAATAAAAAGCCCGAAAGAAGAGGGAAAAATGTTCAGCACAATTTTACCTGTTAATCAAAATTTATGGATAATTGCTTTATTGTTTATTCAATTAGAGATAGTGTATTTACCACCAATTTTTATGTTGTTGGCAATTCTTAATTTTGGTTTGATTTTGTACAGAAAAATAGATTTGGCTTCAGAATCGGTTTTGATTATTGGGCTTTTATCTCTTCTGACTTCTGTCTTTTACAGCATCAAAACGCTGAATAGTTTTACGTTGCTGGATTGGATTTTACAGCTTTCAGCTATTGTTTTATTGATCGGTTTAGTTTTCTTGATTCATAAAAAAGAGTTTATAAAATCGCTGAAAATCGATTATCAAATTGTTTTGAATATTTGGCTTTCCGTTATAATGTTCTCTCAATTAGAACACAAATGGCTTCCTGTATTTTGGGCGTCTACGGCTATCGTAAACCTAGTGCTGTATTATAAAAAGATTGGAAACAAAAAAGAAATCAGCATTGTGTATTATTTGCTGGCTAATTTTCATTTGGCCTTTATCAGTTTCAATTTTTACGAATCAAAATTCGAATTTGTTTATTTAATCATATTTGCTTTATTGGCATTGTATATTTTTATTGTTTACAAATACATTGAAAACTTTGAATTTAGAAATAGCATTATTATTTACCCAGCCACATTCAGTATTGGATTGTTCTTATTTCTTTCGTTTGACAAGGGAATCTTAACTTTCTTCTGGATTTTAGAATCATTAGGTTTGCTGATACTCGGAATTATTTTAAAAGAAAAATACTTCCGTTACGTTTCGCTTTCTTTAGTTGGAGTTTGTGTCATTCGATTAATGTTTTTCGATTTATCAAATGCCGATTTCTTAATTAGAGCATTAGTTTTATTAGGAGTTGGAGTAGTGCTTTTAGTAATGAATACTTTATTTAAAAAATACAAAGAGAGATTTGATTAAAAGATTTAGAAAGTCATTTCAAAATAGAAAAGCCTAAAGCAGAAATGTTTTAGGCTTTTCTATTTTCATCTGGAACTTCTTAAACAAAATAGTTCCGAGAATGTGTTTTTCTTACGGAAAAGGAAATTCGGGATAGTATTAATGAATTTAGGGACGCATGTTATTTTGTTGGTAATCTTAACTTTGAGTAATTCTAAAACAAATAATTATGAGTTCTGACACTTCTAAATTCGATAAATTATTAAATGGTTCTTCAGAATATGGACACGTGAGCCATCAACCAGATTCCAGTAAAGAGATTCAAATCAATACACCTGAAAAGACAATGCCTTTTTCAGACCAGATTGGAAATTATCAGCGAAACAAAGGAATTCCTTCAAAGTCGTTTAAAGACAGCAAGATTTATATTGTAGGAAGCGGAATAGCAGGAATGGCTGCGGCGTATTATTTTATTCGAGATGCTCATATTCCGGGCGAGAATATTATTTTTCTTGATCAGTTGCATGTTGATGGAGGATCATTAGATGGCGCCGGGAATGCCAAAGATGGATACATTATTCGTGGCGGGCGAGAAATGGATATGACATATGAAAATCTTTGGGATATATTCCAGGATATTCCAGCTTTGGAATTGCCGGATCCTTACAGTGTTTTAGATGAATATCGTTTAGTAAATGATAATGATCCAAATTATTCTAAAGCAAGATTAATTCATAATAAAGGGCAAATCAAAGATTTCAGCAAATTTGGATTGGAGAAAAAAGATCAGCTTGCTATCATTAAGCTTTTGCTCAAAAAGAAAGATGAATTAGATGATCTTAAAATTGAGGATTATTTCAGCAAATCGTTTCTTGATAGTAATTTTTGGTTTTTTTGGCGAACTATGTTTGCTTTTGAAAACTGGCACAGTTTACTAGAATGTAAATTATATATGCATAGATTTCTTCACGCCATCGACGGAATGAAAGATCTTTCGTGTTTAGTATTTCCAAAATACAACCAATATGACACTTTTATTACGCCTCTAAGAAAATTTCTTCAAAGCAAAGGTGTTCAAATCGATTTGAATACTTTAGTTAAAGATTTAGATATTCACAGTAATACTGAAGGTAAAGTTGTTGAAGCAATTATCACCGAAAAAAATGGTAAAGAAGAAAGAATTTCAGTTGGAAAAGATAATTATGTAATTGCCACAACAGGCTCAATGACAGAAGATACTTTTTATGGAGACAATAAAACTGCACCAATAATTGGTATAGACAACAGCACCAGCGGACAAAGTGCCGGCTGGAAATTATGGAAAAATCTTGCTGCAAAATCACCAGTTTTTGGAAAACCTGAAAAATTCTGTGGTAATATCGAAAAATCTTCTTGGGAGTCAGCAACATTGACCTGTAGGCCTTCAGCTTTTGTTGATAAAGTAAAAGAATTATGTGTAAATGATCCATATTCAGGGAAAACGGCAACAGGCGGAATTGTAACAATCAGTGATTCAAGCTGGTTGATGAGTTTTACTTGTAACAGACAACCGCATTTTCCAGATCAGCCAGATGATATTTTAGTAATTTGGGTTTATGCCCTTTTTATGGATAAACAAGGAGATTATATCAAAAAAACAATGCCGGAATGTACAGGAAATGAACTTTTGGCCGAATTGGCTTATCATTTAGGAATTATTGATCAGTTAGATAATATTGTGGAGAACACAATTGTCCGTAGTTCTTTTATGCCTTATATCACGTCGATGTTTATGCCAAGAGCAAAAGGCGATCGCCCGCAAGTTGTTCCGCAAGGCTGTACAAATTTAGGTTTGGTTGGGCAGTTTGTAGAAACGAACAATGATATTGTATTTACAATGGAAAGTTCTGTTAGAACTGCACGAATTGCGGTTTACGAATTGCTAAACCTGAATAAGCAGGTTCCTGATATTAATCCGTTACAATATGATATTCGTCATTTGTTAAAAGCGGCTCAGTCCTTAAATGATTATGAACCAATTGTAGGTGAAGGACTTTTGAGAAAGTTTTTAAGAGGAACCTATTACGAACATCTTCTTGTCGAAAATGCCGAAGATACGCACGAACACGAATCGTTTTTTACCGAACAATTAAATAAATTGAAAGGTTGGATAAGTAGTATTAGAGATTAAAAAAACTTAAAATGATAATTCGATAAAAATGGAAATAGGACATAAGTCTTGTTTCCATTTTTTATTTGCCTTTGCTGTATTAACAATTGTTATAGGTCATTATACTTTGAAAATGCTTATTTTTATAGATGCCATAGTTTTTCAGGACAATTTAAGTACTATTTAATGGATCAGACTTACGATAAAATAAGAGATACATTAGCCAATTTTGAGGTTGACTGCAATTTGCCTTATTATGTTTCTTCAGGCAAAAAGCAATTGGAATATCCTCAAAAATCCTTTAGGATGGATTATTATTCGCTATGTATTTGCACACGAGGACAAATTACCGTCTCAATTGACGGACAACAACATAAAATAAAACAATTCAATTTATTAGCAGCAAAACCAGCAACAAAGATCTCTTTTCAAGACAAAAGCGAAGATTTTAGAATGAAACTGCTTTTTTTTGAAAAAGACTTTCTTCTCAAAAATATCTCAGATCCATTTACAATTGAAAAGCTGCTATTTTTTGAAGACAGATTATTTGAAATAATTCAGCTTGAAGAACAGGAGTCTAACAGATTAGTTAAACTAATGAAATACCTTGAGGGTAAAATTAATTTAGATCTCAAATTTAAAGATGAAATAATACGGACTTTAATATTTAATTTGCTTTTAGAAACAGCTGAATTTTTGCAAACAGAGCAATCAGAAAATGCTGTAATTCCTAATAATCCGAGAAATACTTATTTTCAGTTTCTGAATTTGGTTATGGAAAACATAAGTCAGCACAAAAAAGTTGATTATTATGCTCAGAAATTGCACATCTCAAATAAATATTTGATTCAGATTGTGAAGAAAGCCGTAGACAAAACTCCTCACGAAATTATTGATTCTTATTTATTAAAAGAAGCTGTTGTTCTGTTAGGGAATCCGTCAGTTAATATTAGCGATATTGCGTACCGATTGAGATTTAATTCGGTTTCAGCATTTGGGCGTTTTTTCAAAAAGCATTCTTCAGTTTCCCCAACTGATTATCGCCGACTGCAAAATATGTCGTAAAGCTGCATAAAAGATGCGAAATGATTTTTATTCCTGTTCTATATTATCTGCAGCAGAAATTTGATCCAATATATTGGTTTGGTTTGGTGAAATGTAGTTTTTTGTTTCGCTGGGAGCTTCTTTCTTAAAAAGAAGATCTAATGCATTATATAGTTTTAATAAAACATCTCTGTCTGCTTTTTCGATCTCTAAAGCAGTATTAAAATTAAAAACATAGTTATTCGAATTGCGTACTTCTACTTTTATCGTTTTTGATGTGATTTTAAATTTAACTATATCCATATGTTACAAATTACTTTATTCTGCAAAGATGCTAATTTAATAAAGATCATCAGAAAATAAAAAGCTAATTCCGATAAAAAAACCTTAAACATTTCTGCTTAAGGTGTTTGTTTTGTATGACTAGAATGCGAGTTGAACCGGTTTGTTTCTTTTAGAGAAGAATTTTTTTATGCAATCTAAATTAGTTTGTAAAGCTGTTTTAAAATTTGATAATAAAATTATTCTGAAATATACAAATACCCCGTTTGCGTATAATTCTTGTTTTCTTTAACATATCTTAAAACATAAAAATAAGTTCCGTCGGGTAATTTTTCGTTTGGATTTATTGTCGAACGTCCTTCGGAATAGCCTTTGAATACATTGTCGTTTTCGTTGTATGATTTTGTGCTGTAGACTCGTATTCCCCAACGATTGTAGATTTCGACTTCGTTGTCCGGATAATTATCAATTCCTTTAATATGAAAGAATTCATTTTTATCATCTCCGTTTGGCGAAAGGGCATTATATATTATTAAATCCTGATTGGGTCCATTTCCTTTTTTTATTTTACCAAGAGTAAATTTCCCAAACTGACTAACTTCGGCCATTATAAATTTTATGTTTTGGCCATTTACTGTTGTATTTCCTACTTCACCGCCTTCATTAACCCATTTTTTTTCGTTTTCATCCCAACGAATTAAAACGATTTGTCTGTCTGATTCATCGGTTAAAAAACCTTCTGGCGTGGTTGCGGGATCTATAGTCAGACTTAAAACCATATTTTCATTGCCAAGTTTTTGCTGAATTAACCAATATTCAACATTATCTATGGCTAAAATAATTTCTTCTTTCGTGCCATAATGTAAAACTCAGTGATATTGACCACCTGATTACAATTTAAAGTGACCACCTTGTTTTGGTTTAAAGTGACCATCTAATTCCGGTGCAAAGTGAGC
>NZ_QRDQ01000011.1 GCF_003385895.1 Flavobacterium cutihirudinis | reverse complement strand
GAAAACCCATGCCCTAGCCCCGATAGTAGCGGAAATCCTTTTTGTGGCGGGGTTCGCCACAAAAAGATTGCAACGGATAGCGGGATTAAGCTCCTAAACAAAAAACAAATCCCAAATCTTGAAATTCCAAATTCCAATATTCAAGGGGTTTCGCTCCGCTCAGCATGACAAAGTTATTTATCAACTCTATTTATAGTATAGTTTTCTACATATATATGTAGCAATAACAAACCCGACAGGTTTTCAAAATCTGTCGGGTTGCTCGAGTACAATTTACTATTATATATATGTGTACTTATTTATGTATACTTTCGTTTAAACTGTCAATTACTTCTTTTGTGATTTGAATGCTTTTTAGTTTTGCCTGATGATCGAAGATTGGACTTGTTACCATTAATTCATCGATTCTGGCATAGTCGATGAACTTTTTCAAATCAGTTATTAATTGTTGTTTATTTCCCGTGAAAGTTCCAGCGGTCATTTGATTGACATGATAACGTTCTGCTTCATTCATAATGTCATCTAATGAAGAGACTGGCGGTTGCAAACCTTTACGATCATTTCTAATTAAGTTTAAAAACATTTGATACAAACTTGTAGATAATAATTCAGCTTCTTCATTTGTATTTGCTGCAATTATATTGACACAAGCCATTGTTTTCGGTTCATGTAAACATTCTGAAGGTTGAAAATTTTCGCGATAGAATTCAAATGCCTGGATCATAAGTTTTGGCGCAAAATGTCCGGCAAAGGCATAAGGTAATCCATAAGCTGCGGCTAAAGCTGCACTTTCCATACTTGAACCTAAAATCCAAATTGGAACATTAAGGCCTTCAGCTGGAAAAGCACGAACTTTTCCTGTTGCATTTTCGCTAGAAAAATATTCTTGGAGTTTAATCACGTTTTGAGGAAAACGTTGCGCTTGCTCGAAAAAGTCTTTTCTGATTGCTTCAGCCGTTGGCTGATCTGTTCCAGGCGCTCTTCCTAAACCTAAATCGATTCGGTTTGGATAAAGTGTTTCCAATGTTCCGAATTGCTCTGCCACTACTAAAGGCGAATGATTTGGCAACATGATTCCGCCTGAGCCTACACGAATATTTTGTGTCTGACTTGCTACATAGCCAATTAAAACTACAGTTGCTGAACTTGCAACGTGTGCCATATTATGATGCTCTGCCAGCCAAATACGTTTATATCCAAGTTTATCCGCTAATTGCGCAATGTCTTTTGTTTTTTTAAATGTCTCTGATGCGTTACTGTCTTGCGTAATGATCGCAAGCTCTAATATTGAAACTGAAATTGGGTTTTTCATATAAAATAATGCTAAGGTGCAAAATTAACTCATTTAAATTGATGCACTTTGCTTTCTAATGTTAATAGAATTATAATATTTGTAGCTACAAATGTTTATTTTTCTAATTTCAAATGAATTAATTTATGGTTTGTTTTACCGTCATCTTTTATAATTACATCTTTACTTGATTCAATTTCAAATTTTGATGAAGTTTCTATATTTAATGAAATATCTCGATTTCTAAAGATTTCAGGAATCTCCGGAATAACAATTTTCACTTCTACGTCTTTTCCTTTTTGTATGTAATCCATTTTTATTCGGTCTCTTAACCAAATATATTCATATACTTCCTGCCACGGCGCCATCCAAATTGAATCGTTTCCTTTTACCCCATATTTATCAGCAAGCGCTGTCATATAATATTTGAAATCGGAAAAACGTATGCTTAAGTTCCATAAGTTTGCATTTCCTGTTCCGTGCGTGAATTCGCTAAACCAAGATGCATTTGGTTGTTTTGCAATCGAATCTAAAGTTTTTAAATAATTATCCATGGTTTTAAAACTAATAGTATCTTTTGAACTCTGTACAAAAGTTCTGGCCGTAATCATTTTATCTAAATTCATTTTTGAATTGATATTAAAAACTGGCCCTACACCATAATAAGATGCAACCGAAAAATGCCCGTTATTGAGTGCATCTTTTTCATATTCCAAATAATATTTCTCATCGCCTTCCCCACCCGGAACTACAAAATGAGACATCGTAAAATCAAGGTTTTGTCTGATTGAAGTTGTGTTTTCTGTTACTTCTGTCAAGAAATTTGTACCTGATTTTGTTGCATGATGAAAACCATGATTAAAAATATCCCAACCAGCATCGTACATTTCTTTTACCTCAGCCCACGAAAGATGCCCTCGATAGGCAGAAAAATCTCCTATTGCGCCACCATTTATAGCTAAACCTAATTTAAACGGAATTTTATTTCCCATTCCATCCGAATAAAAAAGACCTTTTGACATTGTCCCGTCTCCACCTTGATCGATTTTCCACTCCGTAATCAACGAATTACTGATTCTTCCTCCGTTCAATAAAGGAAAAGCAGTCAAATAAGCTGATCTGTAACCGTCGTCCAATGTAAAACTGTACGCAAAATGTTTATTATATTTTAAAGGTGAAACTACAATTTTTACATTATCAGCTGTTTTTAGTTTTATTTTGAAGGAAATGGTTTTGGATTTCGAAGAATCTTTTTGAGCGATTTCATTAGAAAAGCAAGTAAAATATCCGAAGAATAATATAAGGATAAGAAAAATACGTTTTGACATATATTATATGGATTCAAATTTTGCTTAAAAGTACATTTCTTTTTGAAGAATTGATTTTAAAACCAATTCCTCTTTTAAAAATATTTTGCGCTGAATCAAAAAAGGAAAGTGATTTTAAACCTAAATTTGTACATCAAAACACCAATTCGGTTTTAGCTTATCTGCAAATGACACACAAAATTTTAATTATAGACGACGAAGAAAAACTTAGAAGTTTGTTAGCGCGTATTATAAAATCGGAAGGATTTGAAGTTATTGAAGCCAAAGATTTAAAATCAGGTTTTAAAAAATTGGAACAAACGGATATTGATGTTGTTTTATGCGATGTAAAATTGCCTGACGGAAATGGCGTTGATTTTCTACAAAACATAAAAGGAAGTTTTCCTTTGACAGAAGTTATTCTGCTAACTGCTTTTGGAAATATTCCAGACGGCGTTCAGGCAATGAAAAATGGCGCTTTCGATTATATCGTAAAAGGCGATGATAACGATAAAATTATTCCGCTCCTTTATAAAGCGGTTGAAAAAGTGCATTTGCAAAAGAAAGTACAGCAGCTTGAAAAACGCATCAACGATAAATATTCCTTCAGCACTATTGTTGGAAAATCGAAAGGAATTGAACAAGTTATTGATCTCGCTCAAAAAGTTGCCAAAACCGATTCGACTGTTTTATTGACAGGTGAAACCGGAACAGGAAAAGAAGTTTTTGCGCAGGCAATTCATGAAAATAGCAACCGTGTCGGGAAATCATTTGTGGCCTTGAACTGCAGTACTTTCACCAAAGAAATTTTAGAAAGCGAACTTTTCGGTCACAAACAAGGTGCTTTTACGGGAGCTGTAAAAGATAAAAAGGGTTTTATTGAAGAAGCGAATGGCGGAACTTTATTTCTGGACGAAATTGGTGAAATGCCAATTGATCTTCAGGCAAAATTATTGCGTGTTTTAGAAACTTCCGAATATATTCCCGTTGGAGATACCACTCCGAAAAAATCAAATTTCAGATTAATTGCCGCTACAAACCGAGATTTAAAAACAGAAAGCGACGAACATCGTTTCCGTTCTGATTTGTATTTCCGATTGAATATATTCGAAATAAAACTGCCTTCTTTAAGAGAAAGAATTAAAGATATTGCGGTGTTAACGCATCATTTCGTTAAACAGTTTTCTGAAAAAACGAATAAGAAAACATTAAAGATCTCAGATGATTTTCTTCAGAAATTAGAAAATTATTCCTGGCCGGGAAATATCCGCGAACTTAAAAACATTATCGAAAGATCGGTTATTTTGAGTAGTGGTGATACTTTAACTTCGGATGTTCTGCCATATGAAATGCAACATCAAGCGGAGAAAAGCGCCAAATCAATGTCGGCTTTCTCGATGCAGAGTGTTGAAAAACTCCATATTCAAAAGGTTTTAAATTATACGAAAGGAAATAAAGCAGAAACCTCAAGATTATTAGAAATTGGAATTGCGACTTTATATAGAAAGCTAGAAGAATATAATATACAGTCCTAATCCTGCAAGGTTTTCAAAACCTTGTAGGTTTAGATTTTACATAATTTTAAACTTTACACTTAAATAGAATACCTCAAGGTTTTGAAAACCTTGCAGGAAACGTAACAACCATATCATTTCAATAAAAGCTTATCATTTTGATAGGCTTTTTTTATGCCTGATTTTTGGCACGAAACTATATTCTTTTTATTTACAGCACTTTAACCACAACTTCATTTTTTCGGAACATCTTTTGGCATAAGGAGAGAGAACATTAAAAATTCATTCCAAATGAAAAATCAAGTAACCTCAATCTACAAACAAGCCGAACGGTTTGCCGAGATAACCAAAAAATCTATTATTTCTGGAAACATCGTGAGAGCAAAAAAATGTCTGGCTCTTGCCGAACGTTTGTTTATTACAGGAAGTATCGAAACTAAAAATGCCATTTCTAATGTGTATGTTTTTTCGGTCTCTTCTTTCATGGAAATGCGTCACTGCAATATTTCACATCTATTTCCTCAAACGCTTAAAGCAGAATATATCAAGCAGATTAATACTTCGGGAGTATAAATATGTTGAATTGGTTAACTGTTTAATTTTTTAACCGCCAAACAACAATCTAAAATCTAAAATCTGAATTCTAAAATAATTATCCTATGATCACTTTTCTTTTACTCGGGCTGGCCGTTGTGCTGTTTGCCATTTGTTTTCTCTCTGTTGAATTTTTTGAAAAAATCTAAATCATGACCACACTATTTATTATTTCAATCGCCGTTTTCGTGTATTTGGTCTATGTATTAATCAAACCCGAAAAATTTTAAATCATGTAAAAAGTGAAATGCTTTAAGTGAAATGTAAACGCAAATTTTATTCATCAACTCATTTTACAAATCACCTCCTTTTTCACTAAAAAATATAAAAATTATGAACACAGAATTATTAGGCGTCATTGGTATTTTCCTCCTAACTATTGTTTTAGCGATTCCTTTAGGAAAATATATTGCTAAAGTTTATTTAGGAGATAAAACACTTTTTGACCCGATTTTCAATCCAATTGAAAAATTTATTTTTAAAATAAGCGGTATAAATCCTGCTGAAGAAATGAACTGGAAACAACACTTAAAAGCACTTTTAAGTATTAATATGGTTTGGTTCTTTCTTTGCTTCTTTGTCTTATTGTTTCAGGGGTCTTTGCCTTTAAATCCAGATAACAACCCTTCAATGACGCCAGATCTGGCATTTAACACTGCTATTTCATTTTTAGTCAATTGTAACTTACAGCATTATTCAGGCGAAAGCGGGGTTTCTTACCTTTCACAAATCGTCTTGATGTTCCTTCAATTTGTTTCTGCTGGTATCGGAATGGCTGCAGCCGCTATGATTTTCACAGCAATGAAAGAAAGAACAACAGAACAATTGGGTAATTTTTATAATTATTTCATCAAAAGCTGTACTCGTGTCTTATTACCACTTTCAGCAATTGTAGCTATCGCATTAGTTTTTAGTGGTACTCCAATGACTTTTGAAGGAAAAGATGCTATTACAACACTTCAAGGTGATCATGTAGAAGTTTCTCGTGGACCAGCTGCAGCTTTTATTGCAATCAAACATATTGGTACAAATGGTGGTGGATTTTTTGGAGCCAACTCAGCGCATCCATTAGAAAATCCAACTTATTTTACTAATGGAGTTGAACTTTGGGCACAAATGATTATTCCGTTTGCGATGATTTTTGCTCTTGGATTTTTCCTAAACAAAAGAAAACTATCGAATATTATTTTTGGTGTAATGACAGTTGGATTTTTACTCTTGGTTGTTCCAACAGTTATGAGTGAAATCAACGGAAATCCTGCTATCGAAAAAATGGGAATTGCGCAAACAACAGGAGCGATGGAAGGAAAAGAAGTTCGGTTTGGCCCAGCAATTTCAGGATTCTGGAGTATCGCAACAACAGTAATTTCTACAGGTTCTGTAAACAGTATGCACGATAGTTCTATGCCTATTTCTGGTGCTATGCAATTATTATCTATGATGGTAAATGCCTTTTACGGCGGATGCGGTGTTGGCATTTTAAACTACTACATTTTCATTATTCTGGCTGTATTTATCTCTGGATTAATGGTTGGCCGAACTCCTGAATTTTTAGGTAAGAAAATCGAAGCACGGGAAGTTAAAATTGCTGCTTTTATAGCTATTCTTCATCCTTTATTAATATTAGCGGGAACTGCTTTAGCTTCTTATTTTGCTGCACATGATACTGCAATGGGTTATTGGTTTAGCGGCAATGCGACAGGCTGGTTAAACAATCCTGGTAACCACGGATTCTCTGAAATGTTATACGAATATACTTCGAGCGCTGCTAATAACGGTTCTGGTTTTGAAGGTTTAGGAGATAATAATCCATTCTGGAATATCACTACAGGAATTGTATTACTGTTAAGCCGTTTTATTCCAATCATTGGTCCATTGGCAATTGCTGGTTTACTGGCAGGTAAAAAATACATTCCAGAGAGTGCAGGAACTTTAAAAACTGACACATCCATTTTCGGAATCATGACTTTTGCCGTAATCGCCATTATCGCTGCTTTATCGTTCTTTCCGGCGCTGGCACTTGGACCTTTGGCGGAGTATTTTACACTGAAATAAAAATGCTGACTTAAACACATAAAAATAAACGCAAAATATTTCAAACATAGCCCGTGGTTTCAACCACGGGAAACGAATTGCGGGGACAAAGATTGTGATATACGTTGCGTCCCAGCGGTTAAAACCGCTGGCTATGTTCTATAATCTATGTGTTTTTAGCGCATAACATTTAACAAATAACATTTAACTTTTTACAAGAAAATGACAACTAATAAATCCACATCATTGTTTGAAAGTAAACAGGTAAAAGAAGCATTCTTGCAGTCTTTTGTCAAGCTGAACCCAAAAATGATGATCAAAAATCCGGTAATGTTTACCGTAGAAATTGGAACAGCCATTATGTTTGCTGTCTGCATTTCGATATTAATGGGCGCAAACGATCAGGGAAGTTTTACTTATAACCTAATTGTGTTCTTAATTTTATTGGCAACACTTTTATTTGCCAATTTCGCCGAAGCAATTGCCGAAGCAAGAGGAAAAGCACAAGCCGACAGTTTACGAAAAACAAGAGAAGAAACTCCTGCAAGACAAATTTTACCAAACGGAGAAATCAAAAACATCAGTTCTTCGGCATTAAAAAAAGACGATATTTTCGTTTGTGAAGCTGGCGATTTAATTGCTGCCGATGGTGAAATTATCGAAGGTCTGGCTACAATCGACGAAAGTGCCATTACCGGAGAAAGTGCTCCTGTTATTCGGGAAGCTGGCGGTGATAAATCATCTGTAACCGGAGGAACAAAAGTATTATCTGACAAAATTAAAGTAAAAGTTACTTCTGAACCTGGCGAAAGCTTTCTAGATAAAATGATTGCTTTGGTTGAAGGTGCAAGCCGTCAGAAAACACCAAACGAAATTGCCTTAACCATTTTATTAGCCGCATTTACTTTAATATTCGTGATTGTGTGCGTTACGCTAAAACCGTTTGCCGACTATGCCAACGCACCCATCACGATCGCGGCTTTCATTGCATTATTCGTGTGTTTGATTCCAACTACAATTGGAGGTCTGCTTTCTGCAATTGGTATTGCCGGAATGGACAGAGCGTTGCGCGCTAACGTAATTACAAAATCGGGGAAAGCGGTTGAAACTGCTGGAGATATTGATGTTTTGCTTTTGGATAAAACTGGAACCATTACCATTGGAAATAGAAAAGCGACCAATTTTTACCCAACAAAAGGAATTTCTTTTGATGATTTCGTTAAATCGGCTGTTTTAAGTTCGCTTGCAGATGATACTCCGGAAGGAAAGAGTATTTTGGAGTTGAGTGAAATGATAGATGTAAAAAATGAAACGAAAGCAAGTTTCTTAAAGACTACTTCTGATATTTCACATACTATCAAATTTACTGCGGAAACTAGAACTTCTGGAGTCGTATTAAAAGATGGAACTAATATTAGAAAAGGAGCACAAGACGCTGCAAAAAACATTGCGCAACAAGCCGGAAATTCTTTCCCTGAAGATACTGCACAACAAGTAATTTCTATTTCATCTAACGGAGGAACTCCATTAGTGGTAATCAAAAACAATGAAGTTCAAGGTGTTATCGAACTTCAGGATATTATCAAAACCGGAATGAAAGAACGTTTTGAGCGCTTACGCAGAATGGGAATCAAAACGGTTATGGTTACAGGAGATAATCCGCTTACGGCTAAATTTATTGCTGAAGCAGCTGGTGTTGATGATTTTATTGCCGAGGCTAAACCTGAGGACAAAATGAATTATATCAGAAAAGAACAAGCTGAAGGAAGACTGGTTGCCATGATGGGTGACGGAACAAATGATGCTCCTGCCCTTGCCCAAGCCAATGTTGGTGTTGCGATGAACAGCGGAACTCAAGCGGCAAAAGAAGCCGGAAACATGGTCGATCTTGACAATGATCCAACGAAACTAATCGAGATTGTTGAAATTGGAAAACAGCTTTTAATGACTCGAGGTACTTTAACTACTTTTTCTATTGCAAATGACGTTGCGAAATATTTTGCTATTGTTCCTGCTCTTTTTATTACTGCGATTCCTGCGCTTCAAGGTTTGAATATTATGCATTTGCATAGTCCTGAAAGTGCGATTTTATCGGCTGTAATTTTCAATGCGGTTATTATTCCAATTTTGATTCCGCTTGCGCTGAAAGGGGTTGATTACCGACCAATTGGAGCGAGTGCGATCTTAAAAAGAAACCTTTTGATTTATGGTCTTGGAGGATTGATTGTCCCTTTTATTGGAATTAAGGTAATTGATTTGTTAGTAGCACTATTTATGTAAGATACTAAGGCGCTAAGTTGCTAAGATTCTAAGTTTTTTTTCTTAGAATCTTTAAACCTTAACAAATCAGAATTTAAAAAAACTTAGAAACTTAGAGACTTAGTCTCTTAGAAACTTTAAAAAAATGAAAAATCTATTTTCTATAATAAAACTTACTGTGGCGACTTTAATCTTGTTCGCAGTTATTTATCCTTTAGCGATTTACGGAATCGCACAAATTGCTCCAAATCAAGGAAAAGGAGAAACGATTTCGGTTAACGGAAAAGTGGTTGGTTACCAAAAAATTGGTCAGAAATTCGATAAGTCGAATTATTTCCGGGGAAGACCTTCGACTGTTGATTATAATGCTGCGGGAAGTGCCGGAAGTAACAAAGGTCCAAGCAACCCTGATTATTTGGCTTTGGTTCAAAAAAGAATTGATACACTTTTATTGGTTCATCCATACTTGAAAAAATCTGATATTCCGTCGGATATGGTTACGGCTTCTGGAAGTGGTTTGGATCCGAATATTTCTCCGCAAGGGGCGCTGATTCAGGTAAAACGAATTGCGAAAGAAAGAAAACTGGACGAAGCTAAAGTAAAAGCTTTGGTTGAATCTAAAATTAATACGGCTGTCGTTGGTCCTGAAACAGTGAATGTTTTGGAATTGAATGTGGCTTTAGATGCGCTTCGCTAAGACTCTAAGATGCTAAGGTTCTAAGATACTGAGATTCTAAGTTTTTCTCCTGCAAGGTTTTGAAAACCTTGTAGGAAACAAAAACGCCTTTTTACCCCAAATGCCCTAGCCCCGATAGTAGTGGAAATCCTTTTTCTGGCTTCTTTAGCCAGGAAAAGATTGAAACGGATAGCGGGATTAGCTCCTAAAAAATCTACTTAATAAATAATAGAATACCACAAAATGAAAAAAATAATACTTACTGCTTTAATCGCTTTTGGTTATAGCAATTTACAAGCACAAGAAGAATCTAAAAGTCCATTGACATTTTCGGGATATGTTGACGCTTATTATAGTTATGATTTCGCGAAACCGGAAAATCATACTCGGCCGAACTTTTTTTACAGTTATAATAAAAGCAACGAGGTAAACCTGAATTTGGGAATGGCAAAAGTGAATTATTCGAAGGAAAATATTCGGGGAAATTTTGCCTTGATGGCGGGAACTTATGCCGAATATAATATGTCTGCCGAGCAAGGTCTACTGAAAAATGTTTACGAAGCGAATGTTGGTGTAAAGATTTCGAAAAACCATAATTTATGGATTGATGCGGGAATTATGCCTTCGCATATTGGTTTTGAAAGTGCGATTGGAAAAGACTGTCAGACTTTAACGAGAAGTATTCTGGCTGAGAATTCTCCTTATTATGAAACGGGAGTTAAAATTGGTTATACCTCTGAATCCGGAAAATGGTATTTGGCAGGAATGTACCTTAATGGCTGGCAAAGAATTGAAAAAGTAGAAGGCAATCAAACGCCTGCTTTTGGAACTCAGGTTACCTACAAACCGTCTGATCGGGTTGCTTTGAACTGGAGTACTTATGTTGGAAATGAACAGCCGGATATTGACAAAAAATGGCGTTATTTCAACAACTTTTATGGACAGTTTAAGATAACAGAAAAGACAAATATTACAGCTGGTTTTGATATTGGATCACAACAATCGGCTAAAGGAAGTGATAAATATGATACGTGGTTTTCGCCAGTTTTGATTCTGCAATATAAACCAGTTGACAAGATTCAGCTTGCAGTAAGAGGTGAATATTATAGTGATGAAAAAGGTGTAATTATCGCAACGGAAACGCCAAATGGTTTTAAAACTTACGGATTTTCGGCTAACTTTGATTACTTAGTTACTGATAATGTTATGTTTAGAATTGAAGCCAGAAATCTTTCAAGTAAAGACGAAATCTTCACCAATAAAGACAATCTCCCAACGGATACGAATACGTTTGTAACGACTTCCTTGGCGATTAGTTTTTAGGAGAATATTTCTTGCCACAGATTACACAGATTAAAGGGATTTTTTAATGTCTTTGTGTAGATTTATTTGCCACGAATTACACAAATTTTCACGAATTATATTAAATAAAAATTTGTAAAAATTCGTGTAATTCGTGGCTAAAAAAAATCTTCCTAATCTGTGACTCGAGCGATAGCGAACAGGCGTAGCAAATCTGTGGCTTAAAAAAAACTTTGTGACTTAGCGCCTTCGTGGCAAAAAATATGGAAAACGAAAATAATAACGCACAGCACTTTCTCGATTTAATTCAGAAATCACGAAAAGGGAAGTTTAAAATCTACATTGGAATGAGCGCCGGTGTGGGCAAGACTTTTCGTATGCTTCAGGAAGCGCATTCGTTATTGAAAAACGGAATCGATGTGAAAATTGGTTACATCGAAACGCACATGCGAAAGGAAACGCATGAATTATTAGCGGGTTTGCCTATAATTCCGAGACGAACCATTTTTTATAAAGGAAAAGAACTGGAAGAATTGGATGTTCAGGCAATTATTAACCTTCGTCCGGAAGTGGTTATTGTTGATGAATTAGCGCACACGAACGTTGAGGGAAGCAAAAATGAAAAACGCTGGCAGGATGTTTTAGAGATTTTGGAAGCGGGAATTAATGTGATTTCGGCAGTGAATATTCAGCATATTGAAAGTTTAAATGAAGATGTAAAACGCATTACAAATATTGATGTTCAGGAACGTATTCCTGACAATGTTTTGCGATTGGCGGATGAAGTCGTGAATATCGACTTAACATCTGAAGATTTGATTGCACGTTTGAAAGAAGGAAAAATTTATACTCCGGATAAAATTCAGACGGCTTTAACGAACTTTTTTAAATCGGAACAGATTTTACAACTTCGGGAATTGGCTTTGAAAGAAGTAGCGAGTCAGGTCGTTCGAAAAGTTGAAAATGAAGTTCCGAATCTTCATGCTTTACGACATGAGAAACTTTTGGCCTGCATTAGCAGTAATGACAAAACGGCTAAAATTGTGATTAGAAAAACAGCAAGACTCTCCAGTTATTATAACGGATTGTGGTATGTTTTGTATGTGGAAACTCCACAGGAAAGCAGTAATAAAATTGCTTTAGACAAACAAAGGCATTTAATTAATAACTTTAAACTCGCCGTACAATTGGGCGCAGAAGTTATTAAACTGGAAAGCAGAAATATTGCCGATGCGATTTTGGCAACAGTTGAAGAAAAACAAATTACAACTGTGTGTATCGGAAAACCGCATTTGAATTTATTTAAAGTAATTTTGTCTACAACAATTTTCAGACGTTTGCTAAACAAATTGTCGTTGTCAAATGTTGATCTTGTTATCCTGTCATGAAAAATTTTTAAACCATATAATTTATATAAGTTCATTTAAATAGAATGCGAAAATTCTAGCACAAAAGTTCATTGAAGATTGTCTATAAAGGTTCAAAGCCTTTTCTTATATTTTCTATTCTTTGCCTCAATATTGCATATCGTTATATTTTCTTATATCACTTATATGATTCAAAAAAAATTAAATGTTTTATAAAATGAGAATTAAAACCAAATTGAATCTGGGAGTTGGATTATTATTTGTACTAATAATAATACTCACATTGGTGAGTGCCTTTTATATTTTTTCTATAAAAAAAGACACTGAGAATATTCTGAAAGCGAACTATAATACGCTTGAATATTCACGAAATATGCTTTTGTCATTAGACGAAATTAATACAAATAAGAACAACGCAATTGTTGTTTTTAAAGAAAATCTTCAAAAGCAAACGCAAAATGTTACAGAGGTTGGAGAGAAAAAAGGAACCGATAATTTAAAGGAAAAATTCGCTCTTTTAGAAAAAAACAGCACTGATGAATCTTTGAAAATGCAGATCAGGCAGAATATTTTTGAGATTATGAAACTCAATATGAATGCCATAAAACAAAAAAGCGATATTGCCAAACATACTGCCGAAACGGCCAATTTATGGATTGCCATTGTGGGAACTTTATGCTTTTTAATTGCTTTTAATTTACTGGTTAATCTCCCAAATAATATTGCCAATCCAATAAAAGAATTGACGCTGAGTATCAAAGAAATTGCCAATAAAAATTATTCGGAACGTGTTCATTTTACGAGCCATAGCGAATTTGGAGATTTGGCCAAATCGTTTAATACAATGGCACAGAAACTTCAGGAATATAACGATAGTAATTTGTATAAACTCTTCTTTGAAAAGAAACGACTGGAAACCTTAATTAATAATATGCACGATCCTATTATTGGTTTGGACAATGAAGGAATTGTTTTGTTTGCGAATGATGAAGCGTTAAAAATTGTTGGTCTCAAACTGGAAGATGTTATCGGAAAATCGGCTTCTACTCTAGCGATGTCGAATGATTTGATTCGGTCTTTAATTTTAAAAGAGGATTCAGATGCTCCTAAAAAACAACCCCTAAAAATTTATGCGCACGGAAAAGAAAGTTATTTCGAAAAAGAAATTCTGAATATCACTATAATTCCGACTGGAGAAGAAAAAGAAATCAATATTGGCGATGTGATTATTTTACGAAATATTACACTTTTTAAAGAATTGGATTTTGCCAAAACCAATTTTATTGCAACCGTTTCACACGAATTAAAAACACCTATTGCTTCAATAAAATTAAGCTTGAAATTACTTGAAAATAGTAAAACAGGCGACATGAACGACGATCAGAAACAATTAGTCGAAAGTATAAAAGAGGACAGCCAGCGCTTGTTGAAAATTACAGGCGAATTGCTTAATCTATCTCAATTAGAAACAGGAAATATTCAGCTAAATATCGAAAAAAGCAATCCGCATGAGATTGTAAATTATGCTGTTGAAGCGGTAAAAGTTCAGGCGGAACAAAAACAAATCAAACTAGTTATTGATGCCGATGAAAATCTGCAAGACGTAAAAGCCGATAGCGAAAAAACTGGTTGGGTTTTGATTAATTATTTATCGAATGCGATAAGATATTCTTCTGAAAAAAGCACGATTCATATCAAACTTAAAAAAGAACTAAATCAAATCGTTTTTCAGGTTATCGATACCGGAAAAGGAATTGATACGAGATATAAAGACAAAGTTTTTGATAAATATTTTCAGGTACCGGGAAGTCAAAAATCTGGAACTGGATTGGGATTAGCGATTAGTAAAGAATTTATTGAAGCTCAAAATGGGAATGTTGGTGTTGAGAGTAATTTGGGATTGGGAAGTACGTTTTGGTTTTCGTTGAAAGTCTAGATTTTTCTGATTTGCCACAAAGGCGCTAAGACGCTAATTTTTTTAGCCACAGATTAAAACGATTAAACAGATTTTTAAATGACTTTGTGTGATTTTGTTTGTCACAAATTTCACGAATTATCACGAATTATATTTTAAGATAATTGTAAAAGGAGCCATCGGCTCGAACCATTTTGTAGGGCTGGATTTTAATCCGGTTGACAAAGAAATTCCGCAATGCAAAACAATTATAGACTATATCATATTATTAAACTGGATTGAAATCCAGCCCTACAAAATGGATCGTCCCTACGGGACTTTCTTGTAATTTCTTTTTTTTCTACCAATATTTAACTCCTAAAGGAGTATCTCGTAGAGATTATATATTGGTAGAAAAAAATTTCCACCCACATATATATTTATCCCGTAGGGATTATACAATATTGAAAATAATTTAGCCAATCTTAATTCAACTACCTCATTTAAAACCAACAAATTAATATTCACTTAAGGTTCAATTAAGAGAAAAATAGTTGGCAAAAACCTTCGTTAATATTGCAAAATATAACGACAACGAAAGATGTTTTACAAAACAGTTTCTCTACTATTTCTATTCGGATTATTTTCTGCGAATGCACAACAAAATGATTCGATCACAAAAATCGACAGTACTTCTCATAATTTAAAATTCAATTACAAACAATTAATTATTCCGAGTGTATTAATTGGTTATGGCGTAATTGGTTTAGAAAGTGATCAGCTTTTGAGTTTCAATCACCAGATTAAAGATGAAGTTACGGAAGACATTGATGAGAAAATTACTATTGATGATTTCTCACAATATGCACCTGCGGCGTCTGTCTATGCTTTGAATGCTTTTGGTGTAAAAGGTAAAAACAATATGCGGGATCGCTCTGTAATACTTGTGACTTCGTATGCAATTATGGCGACAACGGTTTTAGGCTTAAAATCAATTTCACATGTAGAAAGACCGGATGGAAGTTCGAATAATTCTTTTCCTTCCGGACACACTGCAACTGCATTTATGGGTGCCGAATTTTTATACCAAGAATATAAAGATAAATCTATTTGGTACGGAATTGCAGGTTATGCTGTTGCAACCGGAACGGGATTGTTTAGAATTTACAACAATCGTCATTGGCTAACCGATGTTGCGGCCGGAGCCGGAATCGGGATTTTGAGTACTAAAATTGCGTATTGGATTAATCCGTATATTACTAAAAAACTGTTCAAATCATCAGTCGAAAATAAATCTACTTCTATGATAATGCCTTTTTATAATGGACAACAATATGGGCTGAGTTTTGCGAAAGTTTTTTAGTTTTTTTGCCACAAAGGCGCTAAGACACAAAGTTTTTTTAAATAGCTTTGTGTCTTAGCGCCTTTGTGGCAAACTCTTTTTACGTATTCGAAGTATTATTCTTAATCTCTCGAACTTCACGTTTCAATTCTAAAAGCAAATCTTTCATTGCCCCGGTTTCCGTTGTTTCTTGTTTTTTGTCTGAACGGCCGATATTACATTCGTATTCCCAAATTTCCAGAATATCAGAAGCCTTCACTTCATAATTCGGATAAAAACTATTATCGGATTCTAAAACCAGAGCGTTCTTTTTGTTTTTATTGAGACGTTTATAAACCATACCTTCATTTTTGGTAATCAGAATATAAGTTTTTCCATCCATCACCTCTCCCAACTTTTCTACGTAACGACCAATAATAATCGAACCATCTTCGTGTGGAGGCATTGAATCGCCTTCAACGGGAAATCCGCGATGTTTTCCTGGTCCTAAAAAAGGAAGTGTAATCTGCTGTAAACTTTCAATATATTCTGGATCAGCATATCCGTTTAGATAACCTGCTTTTGCTTTTTGAGATACAATTTCAATAAAATTTTCTCCAAAACTATCCACTTGAATAGGTAAAATAAGTCGGTTACCTTCTAGTTTTATCAAATTTTGCACATCAATTTTGCGTATATCGACAGATAATATCAAGTCAATACTCATATGAAAATATAATGCAATCTTCTTTAAAATGTCATACGGTGCTTCCGAAGTTCCGTCTTCGTATTTCACGTATCTTCCTCTGGTAATACTTAGGTTTTCAGCTAATTTTTCTTGTGATATTTTATGCTTAACCCTTAGTGCTCTGATGTTGTCTGAAAATAAGGACATAATTAATTTGTTATAATTTGGAACAGCAAATATACAAAAAATTGTTATCACCTGTGCTAATTTTGTTCCATACAAAAACAAAAAGGAAAATGGCACGGGCAATTGTACATATGGATTTGGATACCTTTTTTGTATCCTGTGAAAGACGCACTAACTCTGAACTCAATGGAATTCCGCTTATTATAGGTGGCGGAGACCGCGGTGTTGTAGCATCTTGTTCGTATGAAGCCCGCAAATTTGGCGTTCGTTCTGCGATGCCGATTCGTATGGCATTAAAACTTTGTCCAGACGCAAAAGTGATGAAAGGCGACATGGAATTGTATTCACAATTGTCGCATGATGTAACCGAAATTCTTCAGGAAAAAGCGCCTGTCTTAGAAAAAGCGAGCATCGATGAATTTTATATGGACATTACCGGAATGGATAAATTCCATGGAAGTTATAAATGGACAAATGAATTGGCTCAAAAGGTGATTAAAGAAACCGGACTGCCAATTAGTTTTTCATTATCCATCAACAAAACTGTTTCTAAAATTGCGACTGGCGAAGGCAAACCTGTGGGAAATCTTGAAATTCCGGAACAAGAAGTACAAGATTTTCTAAATCCGCTTTCGATTCAGAAAATACCAATGGTGGGCGCTGTTACTTTTCAGCTTTTGTCCCGAATTGGCGTTCGTAAAATTCAGACTTTAGCCGAAATGCCTGCCGAAGTTTTACAACAAATGATTGGTAAAAATGGTCTCGAACTTTGGAAAAAAGCACATGGAATTGACCACACGCCTGTTGAACCTTACACGGAAAGAAAATCAATTTCGACCGAAACTACTTTTTCTCAAGATACTATCGATCTTGCCAAACTGCGAAGAATATTATTGGGAATGGTCGAAAAACTGGCTTTCCAGCTTCGTGCTGAACAATGGCTGACTTCAACTGTTACAGTCAAAATACGTTATGCCAATTTTGATACCGAAACCAAACAATGTCGAGTAGCTTATACCTCTGCCGATCATATTTTGACTAAAAATGTAATAGAACTTTTTGAAAAAGTCTATCAGCGTCGTATGCGTCTGCGGTTGATTGGCGTTCGCTTTAGCGGACTCGTACGCGGAACCTATCAAATTGATCTTTTTGAAGATACTCAGGAAATGCTTTCACTTTATGAAGCGATGGACAAAATGAAAAGCCGTTATGGTTTTGATGCCGTAATGCGTTGTGCCGGAGCTCATTTTAAACCGAATACCAAAGACGAAATTTTAAAACGAAAAAAATAATGTACCTCAATTGTCATTCTTATCATTCTCTGCGCTACGGCACGATTCCACTTAAGGAATTGATTGCCGAAGCTGTTTTGCATGGTATAAAAGCAATGGCATTAACGGATATTAATACCGTTACCGGAATTTACGATTTTATAAAAGCGTGTCAGGAAAAAGAAATCAAACCTTTAGTCGGAATGGAATTTCGATGCAATCATGAATTCCGATATATTGGTCTGGCGCAAAATGCAGAAGGTTTAGCAGAAATGAATGTTTTTTTGACGGAACATAATTTCAGCGGAGAAACTTTGCCTTTAATCGCGCCCGAATTTAAATCGGTTTTTGTGATTTATACTTTAGAAAATGCTCCGAAAGTGCTTCGTGAAAATGAATTTATAGGCATTCGTCCTGAAGAAGTTTCTAGGCTTTTTACATCGGAACATAAAAATAAAATCTCTCAAATGGTGGTTTTACAGCCTGTAACTTTTAGAACCAAAACAGAATATAATCTGCATAAAATTCTTCGGGCAATTGACACGAATATTATTTTATCTAAACTGACAAAAGCTGATTATTGCAAGATTTCTGATGTAATGCAACCTGAAGCATCTCTTTTGCCTTTTTATGAAAAATATCCTGAAATCATAAAAAACACTCAGAAAATCATTGATTCCTGCAATTTTGAATATGAATTTGGTATTCCAAGAAATAAAAAATTCTATACCAAAAGTCGTCAGCAAGATTTAGAAAAACTAACTGATTTAGCTTGGAAAGGTTTTCAAAATCGTTATGATAAAGATAATTCAGAAGCAAAAAAACGCGTCGAAAAAGAACTAAAAGTTATTGACGAACTGGAATTCAGCGGTTATTTTTTAATTACCTGGGATATTGTTCAATACAGCAACAGTCAGGGTTTTATGCACATCGGTCGCGGAAGTGGTGCCAACAGTATCATCGCCTATTGTCTCGGGATTACCGATATCTGCCCTATCGAATTGGATTTATATTTTGAACGTTTTTTAAACCTCAACCGAAAAACTCCGCCCGATTTCGATATTGACTGGAGTTGGCAGGAACGTAACACAATTTTAGAATATATCTTCAAAAAATACGGTAAAGATCACGTTGCATTTTGCGGTACAAACGTCGAGTTTAAATACCGTTCTATTTTTAGGGAAGTTGGAAAAGTTTTTGGTCTTCCAAAAGAAGAATTAGATATTCTGGCAAAAAACCCACAAGAACTTCATCCTACAAATAAAGTAGTGAGAATGGTTCAGCAGTACGGGAAAATGATGGAAAAATATCCCAATCAACGCAGTATGCACGCCTGTGGAATTATTATTTCTGAAGAACCTATCACGAATTATACACCTTTGGAAATGCCTCCAAAAGGTTTCCCAATCGTATTGTTTGACATGCATATTGCCGAAGAAATTGGTTTCGAGAAATTCGATATTCTAAGTCAGCGCGGTATCGGTCATATTGACGACAGCGTAAAACTTATTCAAAAGAACCGCGGTATAAAAGTTAATATTCGTGATACTTCAATTTCTAAAGACGAAGCGGTTTGCAATTCTTATTTAGCAAAAGGACATACGATTGGCTGCTTTTATATCGAAAGCCCTGCTATGCGTGGTTTACTGCGCCGTTTAAATTGTGATAATTATAAAATTCTTGTCGCCGCGTCGTCTATTATTCGTCCCGGCGTTGCACAATCGGGAATGATGAAAGAGTATATTTTCCGTCATAATAATCCAAACCAGTTTGAATATTTTCATGAGGTTTTCAAAGAACAACTTGGAGAAACTTACGGCATTATGGTATATCAGGAAGATGTGATTAAAATTGCCCAACATTACGGCGGACTTCCTGCTGCAGACGGCGATATTCTGCGTCGAGCCATGTCTGGAAAAGGACGATCTCTAGAAGCGCTACAGAAAGTAAAAGATAATTTCTTTGCGAGTTGTGCTCAAAAAGGACATCCCGAAACTTTAAGTCAGGAAATTTATCGTCAAATTGAATCTTTTGCGGGATACTCTTTTTGTAAAGCGCACTCGGCTTCTTATGCGGTTGAAAGTTATCAGAGTCTGTATCTGAAAGTCAATTATCCTGTTGAATTTATGACAGCGGTAATCAACAATCAAGGCGGATTTTACAGAACTGAAGTTTATGTACACGAAGCAAAAATGTCTGGCGGAACAATTCATAATCCGTGTGTGAATAAAAGCGAATATCAAACGACTTTATATGGTACCGATATTTATTTAGGTTTTATGCACATTCAAAGTCTGGAATCAAAAATTGCTCATTTAATTGAAGAAGACCGAAATAAAAAAGGCAATTTTAATTCTCTGGAAGATTTTATCAACCGAATTCCAATTGGAATTGAAGGTATTAAGGTTCTGATTTTTATTGGTGCTTTCCGTTTTACAGGAAAAACTAAAAATCAGCTTTTAGTTATCGCAAGTTTGCTTCTAAATAATTTTAAACCCGAAAATAGAAATTTAAAGCTTTTACAGGAACCTGTTAAAGAATACAAATTGCCAACATTGGAGCGTTCTATTTTTGAAGATGCTTTTGATGAAATTGAGCTTTTAAGTTTTCCTGTTTCATGCACTGTTTTTGATCTTTTACAAACCAAACATCGTGGCGATATTATGGCCAAAGATTTGGTTCAGTATCACAAAAAACAAGTCCGAATGTTGGCCTATTTAATTTCCAGAAAACACGTCCCCACCAAAAAAGGAACCATGTATTTTGGAACATGGATCGACCATGAAGGCACTTATTTTGACACCGCTCATTTTCCGGATAGTCTCGCACAGCATCCTTTTCAGGGCGGAGGCTGTTATTTATTGTTAGGAAATGTCGAAGTCGATTATCATTTTCCGACCATTACAATAATCAAAATGGCAAAAATGCCTTTTATTCCAGATCCGCGTTATATGGATTCAAAAGATCAATATAAAACACAAAACCAAATTAAAGAAGATATAAGCCTTACGCACAGAAAACCTTATCCATCGGAACATGAAATTAATTTGCCGAGACATAGAATGAAGTTTTAGTATTCAGTCGCAGTATTCAGCATTCAGGACTGTGACTGAAAACTGCGACTGCGACTGAACACTGAACACTTAAAAAATAACTAAAGAGAAACTTACGTTATATAAAGATGAAAAATACGGAATATGCTATAGTCGATATCGAAACCACCGGTGGAAACGCCAGTGGCAGCCGCATTACAGAAATTGCCATCATCATTCATGACGGCAAAAATGTAATTGATCGTTATGAAACGCTTGTAAATCCAGAGAAAGATATACCACTTTCTATTTTTGGATTAACAGGCATTAATAACGAAATGGTCGCCAATGCCCCTATTTTCGATGACATTTCGGAGAAAGTTCTCGAAATGCTCACGGATCGTATTTTCGTTGCTCATAATGTCAACTTCGATTATTCTTTTGTGCGCCATCAACTGGAACAAGCCGGATTTAAATGGACCGCAAGAAAACTGTGCACCGTTCGCGCCGCAAGAAAAATTAAACCGGGACTGGCATCGTACAGCTTGGGAAAACTTTGTCATTCGCTAAATATACCTTTAGAAAATCAACACCGTGCTGGCGGAGATGCAGATGCTACCGCAATCTTATTTTCTCAATTGCTGGAATGCGACGATGAAGGCGAGATCGCAAAAATGATCAAGATGACTTCTCAAGATCAGCGTTTGCCTCCTAACCTTCCTCCTGAAGATTTTAATAATTTACCTGAAAAACCCGGTGTCTATTATTTTTATAATGAGGTGAAAAAAGTGATTTACGTCGGAAAAGCAATCAACTTGAAAAAACGTGTCGCTTCTCATTTTAGCGGTCATAAAATCAATCCGCAGAGACAGCATTTTTTAAGGGATATACATGGTATTTCCTTTGAAGTCTGCGCTACAGAATTAATGGCGTTGTTGCTAGAATGTACCGAAATAAAACAGCTTTGGCCAACCTATAATAGAGCATTAAAACGTTTTGAAGAAAGATTTGGCATTTATCAATATGAAGCAAGAAACGGATATAAATATTTGGCTGTTGGGAAACTAAGCAAATTTCAAACTTGTATTCATGAATTTAATAGTTTGTATAACGCAATAAATCTACTCGGAAATCTGGCCGAGCAGTTCGCAATTGATCAAAGATTTTGCAAATATTCAAGGCCGGAAGAAGGAGAATTTCTGCAAAATAATGAAGTCAAAACAATGCCAAATGTATTGCTTCATAACGAGAAAGTCGACAATGCTATTGATTTTCTATTAAACAACAGACCTTCTTTTGCCATAATAGACAAAGGAAGATCAAAAGACGAACGCAGTTGTATCTGGATCGAAAATGGGCATTTTTATGGAATGGGTTATATTCCGTCAGATGTTTCCATTCATGATCCGTTAGAAGTAAAAAATTATGTCACACAATACAAAAGCAACCAATATATGGTGCATTTAATTTTTGCTTTCGCAGAAAAATATCCCCGAAAGGTATTCTTTAACAGGCAGTTTCAGAATTAAGCTAAAATCTAGAAAAATTTAGTCATGACACTATTTAACGACACCGAATTATTTACCGCAGGTTTGGCAGGAAAAAAAGTATTTGACATTCCTGATTCCGAATTGATATTGATCGATAATTTCTTTACAAAAGAAGAATCTGATCGCTTTTATGAAAGGATACTTCGCAAAACCAAATGGAGAGAATATGAAATGGAAATTTATGATAAAACCTACACTGTTCCCCGAATGATTTCCTGGTATGAAGATAAAGATAATCCTGGAGCAGATCCAAAAGGGCCTGACTGGACTTATGATTTATTAACTATTCGAGGCCGTGTTGAAAAAGAAACACAACTTGATTTTAATAGTCTTCTTTTAAATTTATATAGAAATGGAAATGATGGCGTAGGCTGGCACAGTGATAAAGAACATAATACGGGACCAAACCCTATTATTGCTTCAGTGACTTTTGGCGAAACCAGAATGTTCAGGCTTCGGCATAAATACAGCAAGGAAATTCCGCAAGTTGAAATTCCGCTGCATCACGGTTCCTTTTTATTAATGGCTGGAACGACTAATAGTTTTTGGCAACATCAGGTTCCGAAAACAGCGCGGGATGTTTTGCCTAGGATCAATCTTACCTTTAGAAGAACCAATCGAAATATTTGATTTTTATAGAATTGAATGGTCTGAAAAAGTTTTTTTACCCGAAAAAACCGTAAGATATTCCTTCTTTAAAAAGTTAAAACCCACACTGTATGAACCTTTTATTAGGCAAACCCTATCTTTTTTACTACTTTTGCAACCTTTTTCAAAATACAATACCATAATGGCTTATTCAAACAATGATTTATCGCGTTTCTTAGATGCGCAAAACAAACTTTATCTTACTGCTCTTTCAGAAATCAGCAAAGGAAAAAAAGAAACACACTGGATGTGGTTTATTTTTCCACAAATAAAAGGTTTGGGCAAAAGCGATACAGCAAATCTTTATGCCATTACTGACTTACAAGAAGCTACAGATTATCTGGAACATCCAATTCTTGGAAAACACTTAATCGAAATTTCAGAACTTTTATTAAGTTTTAAAATGAAATCGGCTGATGGAATTTTTGGCGATTTAGATGCGCGAAAATTACGTTCGTCTATGACACTTTTTTCAATGGTTGAAAACACAAATCCTATCTTTCAGGAGATTCTGGAAGCTTTCTTTTCAGGAGAATCTGATCCGCTTACTTTGTCTATTATTAATTCAACAATAAAATCATCTGCTGAAGCTGTTGAGATATAAAACAGTTTCCAGATTATTTGCATCAAAGAGACACTGCTTCATTGTAGTGTCTTTTTTTTATGCTTAAATTCTAGTGAAGCGAACATTTATTTTTGACGGAATTAATTTAACTTGCATTTATAAAACTAACCTCAAATCAAGCCAATCATGACCGAAAAAATTAAAACCTTACAAATTATTCATCTTGCCATTTGTGCAGGAACCATTGTTGCTTATTACATTTTGGGTGATCTTTCTATCGAAAAATTGCGTATTCCTGTTATCGATTCTTCTTCTATTGTTTATGTTTTAATTCCTTTTTTAGCATTTGCACTCAGCAGTTTTTTATTCAAATCTCAATTAAAACAAATTGATCCAAAACTAAAACTTGAAGATAAATTTCCAATTTATCAAACTGCATCTATTATGCGTTGGGCTGTTCTGGAAGGTGCGGCATTTTTGATTTTAATATTAAAACCCGATTATATCTTATTTGGAATTCTGATATTAATCTACCTGATTTTTCTAAGACCAACCGCAGAAAGAATTGACAATGATTTATCTGAATAATATAATGTTGCATCTATCTTTCACGCAGATTTTACAGATTTAGCAAATAATTATTCTTTCATCTTACGATAAATAAAAAGCGCCTTGCAATAACAAGGCGCTTTTTTTATAATATCGATTTCAGATAACCTGAAACAATTTTTATTCTTCTTTTGGTTTTGTCAAATAATAAACCGGAATTCCTGTCAGCATAATTAATACACCCCAACCACAAGTTGAGAATTTTGTAATTAACAAAGAAATACAAATTGCAGAGGCAGTAATAATATACAACATTGGCAAAAACGGATATCCAAAAGCCTTGTATGGTCTTTCAGCCTCCGGCATTTTTTTACGCAAAATGAAAATTCCGTAGATTGTCAGGATATAGAAAATTAAAACGATTATAATTACAAAATCTAATAAATCACCATATTTCCCTGTCAAACATAAAGCCGAAGCCCAGAAACATTGTGCCCAAAGCGCCCAAGCCGGAACGCTCGATTTGTTTAATACTGCTGCTTTTTTGAAGAATAAACCATCTTTTGCCATCGTATAATATACTCTTGCTCCGGCCATAATAAGTCCGTTGTTACAGGCAAAAGTCGAAATCATAATCATGATTGCAATGATAAGAGTTCCAATATTTCCAAAAATATATTGCGCCGCGACAACCGCTACACGATCCGATTTTGCTGTTGCAATTTCATCAAAAGGTACTACGGCAAGATACATGAGATTGGTTAAAACATAAATAATCGTTACAATGAAAGTTCCAAGAAACAAACTGAAACCAACATTACGCTTAGGATTTTTAATTTCTCCTGCGATAAAAGTAACACCATTCCAGGCGTCGCTTGAAAAAAGAGATCCAACCATTGCAGCTGAAATTCCGGTAATTAATGCCGAACCTCCAATTGGCAACCAAGAACCGCTTTCTTTATCAAATGCGCGTGTGCTCCATCCATCAGCCCAGTTCGCATCCCAGATAGAAGCTTTTGCTCCAAGTGTTAATCCGAAAACGACTAATCCAAGTAAAGACAAAATTTTGATAATGGTTAAAACGGTTTGCAGGATTTTACTGTTTTTTACGCCACGGCTATTAATATAAGTCAGTACAACAATTGTAAAAATCGATACTAATTGCGCCGCATTCAATTTAAATGCTCCCAATTCGTATAAGATATTTTCGTCGCTCAATGGTTCATAAAGATAAGCTGCAAATTTAGAAAAGGCCACACCAACAGCGGCAATTGTTCCGGTCTGAATTACAGCAAAAAAACTCCAGCCATACAAAAAGGCAATCAGTTTATTGTAGGCTTCTTTAAGGTAAACATATTGTCCTCCTGCTTTAGGAAACATAGCGCTCAATTCACCATAACTTACAGCTGCAATAACTGTAATTAATCCTGAAATGAGCCAAATAAGGGTCAGCCAACCGGCAGATCCAACTTGTCTTGCGATATCCGCACTTACGATAAATATCCCGGATCCAATCATAGAACCAACTACAAGCATAGTTCCGTCTAATAATCCGAGTTCTCTTTTAAAATGTTCTTGGTCGTTTTCTTGCATTTTTTTTGGTTTTTGGGTGGGCTAAAGATATACTTTTTTTTAAAATTTCATCATTAGATTGTTATATTCTTGGAAATTTAAGAAATCCACTTTAATTTTATAAGACAAAGCTAATTGGGATGATTTCTGTCTTTAAATTAAAGTCAGTTTGAATGTGACGAATTATAATTCCTTTAAAAAAATAAGTAAAATATTTATGACCTGGGATCCTAAAAAATACAACGAATTTAAAGAAGACAGATACAAACCATTCGCAGACATTACAGACCACATCATTGATAAACCAAATCTCAATGTAATTGACTTAGGTTGTGGCACTGGTGAGCTTACCAAAAAATTGTCGGACATGCTTACAAATCCCAAAATAATAGGTATAGATTCTTCAGCAGAAATGCTGGCAAAAATACCAAGTCAGGAAAATATTGATTTTAAACAATTATCTATTACAGAGCAACTTGATCAAGAAATAAAATGGGACTTGGTTTTCTCCAATGCTGCATTGCAATGGATAGATGATCATCATAAGCTGTTTCCAAAAATAATATCCCGAATTAATCCGGGCGGGCAATTGGCTGTACAAATGCCACAGCAAACTGAAAATGTTTTAAACCTCCTATTAATAGATTTAGTTCAGGAAGAGCCTTTTGCAACTTATCTAAACAACTGGACACGCCCTTCGCCGGTTCTAACCTTAGATGAATATGCTAAAATCCTTTTTGAATGTGGCGGAAAAGATCTGGTTTTATATCAAAAAGTATATCCTCTTATTTCTACTCATGAAAATTCTTTTTTTGATTTCATTTCAGGTTCTGCTCTAACTGTTTATCAGGAACGTCTAGGCGATAATGAATTTCAGGAATTATCAACTGAATTTAAAAAAAGGATTATTAAACATTTTCCTGCCGTACCTTCTATTTATGCTTTTAAACGATTGATTATGTATGCTAGTTTTTAACTACTAAAATTAGTTTCCGATTGTAAAACTTAAGTCAATTATTGGCAAAAAAGATTTTGTTAAGCTAATTTGTATTTTTTTTATACATAAAAATCTCTCATTTTACGTCTTCCCGTAAACTTATACAGGTTCTAGTGTTTATATTTGAGTAACTAAAACTACCAACCAAAAACTATTTGTATGGAAACTAACAACACAGAATCTCATGATGTTGCCAATCATTATTACAATTATGCAGCTAATTTACTATTGAATGAGAATAAATCATCGTATGAAACGAAAACACTTCTTATTGAACAAGGATTGAGTAGCGAAATTTCAGGACTGATTATAGAAAACATTGAAATTCAGATTCAGGAAGCAAAATACGAACGAGCCAGAAAAGACATGCTCTATGGTGCATTATGGTTATGCGGAGGCACCATTCTAACTTTTGCCGATATTGGTTTTATCTTTTGGGGTGCTATTTTATTTGGTGGAATCCAATTTTTTAAAGGTTTAATAAATGTTTACTCTTAGACAAAGTTCTTTCTAACGAATGAACTAACACAAACTTTTTCTTTTCTGAATTAAACAAATTAAAATTATGGGACTATTTGATTCTTTCTTTGGAAAAACACCAAAAAGCAACGCTTCCGAATCTCTCAAAAACAAACATTATGAAGCTTCAGAAAAATTAATGGAAGAAGATTTGTTTTGGAAAATAATTCAAACAACAAAAGATAGCTCAAATGGCAATTTTGAACTCCAGCAGGAAGAATTAGCAAATGAACTTCGTAAATTAGCTCCTGAACAACTTATACTATTTGACAATAGTTTTAGAAATCTAAGAGGTCAAGCAAATACCTGGGAACTTTGGGGAGCTATTTATATCATTCATGGCGGATGCAGTGATGATAGCTTTACTGATTTTAGAGAATGGGTGATTGCTCAGGGCAAAAGCTTTTATAATAAAATTGTTTCTGATCCCGATTCTCTCGCTGAAATGAATGCCGATGAAATCGAAGAATTTGACTGGGAAGGTTTCGGCTATCTTCCAAGACTTGTATTTGAGGAACTGACAAACCAAAAAATGCCTCGAGCGTTTCAGGAAAAACTCGAAACCACAGGTAATAAATGGGAAGAAGACGGCGATGATTTAAAACATTTGCTGCCAAAGCTTTTTGCCAAATATTCTAATACAATTTAAATATCTTAAAATCTATTGATGAAAAAATTACTTCTCTTAACCACTTTGTTGTTTGCGTTTACAAAAGTTTCAGCTCAGGATATCACCGGAAAATGGTATGGTGTTTTGAAAGTACAGGGAATTCAGCTGAGTTTGGTTTTCAATATTTCCAAGACTAACAATGGTTTTAGTTCTACTATGGACAGTCCGGATCAAAAAGCTTTCGGGATTCCTGCCAGTTCAACAAGTTTTGAGAATTCTTTACTCAAAATTGCTGTTGCAAATGCAGGTCTGGAATACGAAGGTGTTTTAGAAAAAGACAATAATATTGTTGGCACTTTAAAGCAGGCCGGACAAACATTTCCGATTAATTTATCAAAAGAAAAAATTGAGTCCGAAAAACCTCAACGTCCGCAAGAGCCAGTTAAACCATATCCGTATTACTCCGAAGATATTTCTTTTGAGAATAAAAAAGCAGGAATTACGCTTGCCGGAACTTTAACTTTACCAAAAAAAGATGGCGTTTTCCCGGCCGTGATTTTAATTAGCGGAAGCGGACCTCAAAACAGAGATGAAGAAATTCTAAACCATAAACCTTTTTTAGTTTTATCTGATTATTTAACCAAAAACGGAATTGCCGTTCTTCGCTTTGATGACCGAGGAACAGCTTTATCTACTGGTGATTTCAAAAGTGCAATTACTCCGGATTTTGCTTCAGATGTTGAAGCTGGTTTAGCTTTTTTACTTTCTAGAAAAGAAATCAATCCTAAAAAAATTGGTTTAATAGGTCACAGCGAAGGTGGTTTAATCGCCCCAATGGTTGCAAGCAAATCAAAAGATATTGCTTTTATTGTTCTTCTAGCAGGACCAGGATTACAAGGTGATCAAATTTTATTACTCCAACAAAGGCTTATTGCTAAAGCAAATGGAAAGAGCGATAGTGAAATTCAAAATGGCGAAGAACAAAATAAAAAAGCCTTTGCAATAATCAATAAATATAAAAATCCCGAAGAGTTAAAAACTGAGATTACGAATTATATTACTGAAGTTTCTAAAAATGCACCTGACAAACCTCAGAATATGACAATGGAAGAATTTATTCAACTTCAAATTAATAATATCCTAAATCCATGGATGATTAATTTTTTACGTTATGACCCAAAACCAACATTGGAAAAGGTAAAATGCCCCGTTTTAGCACTTAATGGATCCAAAGATCTGCAAGTCCCACCAAAAGAAAATTTAGAGGCAATTCAAAAGTATGTTGGCGGTAACGGAAACAAAAATGTTACGGTAAAAGAAATTCCTAACCTGAATCATTTATTTCAGGAATGTACCACTGGAGCTCCGAGAGAATATTCGGAAATTACACAAACTATTTCTCCAATTGCATTGAATGAAATTTTGCAATGGATACAGTTTCAGGTTAAATAAAAAAGATAAATAGTGAATAAAGAGCTGCAAGAATAAATCTTGCAGTTTTTTTTTACAACTAACTGAAAAAGAGAACCAAAACTTTTTTTATTCTTACAAAATACCCAAAAAAAATATTACTCTTTACTTTTATCTTCAGCACAATCAAATACTTTTTTACCAACTTTTTTTCCTGAACAAAAATTAAACAAAAATCACAGTTTTTGAATTTCCTAACTTTATTAAATCGCAAAAAGATCTTACTAAAAATTATTATTGATTTTATCTTTTACAAAAAAATACAAAAATAAAATACTATAAATCAGATAGTTATACAAAAAACATTTTAAATAAAAGAAAATTAAAAGCCTTCACGTCAAACTAAAATCTTTTTTTATTAAATTTGGGATAAAGGGTAAAAATCATAAAATCTTTATCATACATTAACAATTGTTTAAACTTTTAACTTGACAAATCGTAAAACGTAGAAGTTTTTTTCAAGAATGACATAGACAATCGACAAATCCTTTAGCCCATAAATCGATCAAATTATTAACCTACAAAATAACAGTATGAATAAAATCCAATTTTTAAGAAATATTCGCTTCCCAAATGTGTTTGTTCTGCTGCTAATTGTGTTTATTTCTTGTGCTTTATTAATCTGTATCAATTTTTTCACGATTAAAACCCTTTCTGCCAATCGCGCATATGTTAATGGCGAATCACATTATTCAAAAGGGCAAAAAGATGCTTCCAGACATCTTATCACTTATCTTTATACTCAAGATCCACAGCAATGGAAATTGTATCTCGAAGAACTAAAGGTTCCGCAAGGCGACGGATTGGCCCGAATAACAATGATGAAAGCCGGAGACAATAAAATCGCACGTCACGCATTACTTGTTGGCCGTAACCATGAAGCAGATTTAGATGATCTGATTTGGCTTTTTGACAACTTTAAGCAAGTTTCATTCTTGGCAAAGGCAATTCATGAATGGGAACAAGGCGACAAACTTATAAATGAACTGTTTATAATAGGAACAAAAATTCATGCTAAAATCACTTATAAATCTTTAACACCTCAGGAACAGCGTCTTTTTTTAGAACAAATTGGCTTTATCAGCGAAAAACTCACAATTAATGAACGCAACTTCTCAAATACATTAGGAGAAGGAACACGAAAAATAAAAGACCTTTTAATTAAAACCAATATACTTTTCATCCTTATAATTGTTTGCAGTGTCTGTCTTTATTATTCTATAATGGTGAAACGTTTACTGATTTCAAAAAAAGAAACCGAAGTTAAAAACGAAAATCTTGTTTTAGTCAACCACGAACTCGATCGCTTTGTATACAGTGCTTCTCATGATTTAAGATCTCCTATTACTTCATTACAAGGCCTTATCGAAATCACTCAGATGGAAGACAATATTGTTCAGATTAAAGATTATTTAAAACTTATGCACCAAAGTCTTACCAAACAAGATCAGTTCATAAGTGACATAATTGATTATTCCAAAAACAAACGAAAACAAATCATTCTAGAACCCGTTAGTCTAAATGAATTATTTGACGAAGCCATTTCACAATTAATGCATATCGAAAATGCAACTAAAATTACTTTTACAAAAGAATTATTAGTCGATCATATAGAGAGTGATAGTTTACGCTTAAAAATTATTATTTCAAATTTGCTGTCAAATGCTATCAAATATGCCGACAACAACAAACAAGAAATGTACATTTCAATTAGAACTTACTTTGATGAAAATGCGCATAAAATCGAAGTAGCCGATAACGGAATCGGAATTAAAGAAGAATACAAAGAAAATATCTTTGAAATGTATTTTGGCACTAATAAAAATAAAGGTTCCGGATTAGGACTTTACATCGTTAAAGAAGCTGTTGAAAATATAAAAGGAAATATCTCTGTATGCTCGCAAAGCACAATAGGAAGCAAATTCACCGTAACAATACCAAGCTCTTATGTCGTTTAAACCTACATTTTTACTGATCGAAGACAATTTAATTGACCAGCTTGTAATTAAGCAATTATTAAAAAAGGTGCTTTCTATAGATGAAGCCATGGTAAATATTGCCAATAACGGACTGGAGGGCCTACAATGGCTTAATAAAAACAAAGAAACTTGCAAATCTTTAGTAATCATTCTGGATATTCAGATGCCGTACATGAATGGATTTGCTTTTTTAAATGCCTTTGACGAACTTGACAATATTCTAAAGGAAGATACTCAAATATATGTAGTTTCATCTACATTAGATCCTGATGAAATTCTTAAGATTGAGGATAATAAATATGTTACCAAGTTATTAAACAAGCCATTTCCAATAGAAGAGTTCAAAAAAATACTTTATGGCAATACTATAATTTCTTAATTTCTTGTTCTAAAATACGATTGACCTGAGAAAAGGCTCTTTCATAATAAGGCTCTTTCGTTGAAGAAATCATAACGCCTCCATGAGTAGAAGAATGAACGAATTTAATTTCGCCTTCGGTAACTTCTACAATCATTCCCACATGATTGATATGACGCCTGCCATTAGTCTTAAAAAATATCAAATCACCTTTTTGTGCTGCGTCTGAATCTACTTTTACCCCGATACGCGATTGTTCTATTGAACTTCTTGGCAATTTAATATCAAAATTTCCAAAAGTACAAAACATCAAACCAGAACAATCAAAACCAGATTTTGTAGTTCCTCCAGAGCGATAGCGTGTTCCAATATTACCCGTTGCATTTAAAATCAATTGATTAATCAATTCCGACTGATTACTGATACGAACTAAAGTTGAATCTGTTTTTACATTTGTATTATCAGCTACTTGGATATTTTCCTCATTTAACGGCTTAATTTCATTTGTATTCTGAGTCGAATTTAATGAGGTAGCAGCATCTGCCTTTTCTTTAGATGTCTTTATTTTTAAAACATAGCCCACTGGAAGCTTTCCTTTAATAAAAGGATTTTGTTTTTCTAACTGGGCAACTGTTATTCCATATTTCTTCGCAATTGCATATTTGGTTTCTTTTGGTTGTACTTCGACAATAACTTCAACATCTGTTGAAGGTACAATTTCAGGCTTTGAAGTTTCCTCTTTTTTGATTGTATTATCAGAAATCGAGATTTCATTTTTTAACGGAATTGTCAACTGTTGTCCGATTTTAAGATCGTCAGTTTCCAATGAAGGGTTTGCTTTTTTTAATTCTTCGACAGTAATATTGTGTTTTTTTGAAATTGCCCAAAGCGTTTCCTTTACCTGTACTTCATGGAATCCCGGATTTTGATCCTCAGCTTTTTCTGTAGATTTTACAGCTACAGCTTTATCATTGTTTGGAATTAATAGTATCGAATTTAATTTTAGAACTTTAGGAGCATTTGGATTTGCATTGATAATATCTTTTGGTTTAACACCATATCTTTTGGCAATTACAGTAATATTTTCTCCTTTCGAAATTTTATGTTTGGTATACTTTTCCTGAGAAAAAACACCAACACTGAAAAAAAATAATACTATTATTAACCTACAAACCATTCCTATATTTTTTATCTTTAATTATACATTCCCTATATTCTAACTCAAAAAAAGCAATTCTATTACCTAAAAGGCGAATTTAACTTTTTAAAGTAAAAAAAGTGCAATTTTTAACAACTAATTTGGTTCAAATTAACAAATTCGGCATAGAAGTTGAGCCAACTTTTTGAAATGCAGTTTTTTACATAAATAAATATATTTAAGGATTTTACATCAACTTAACTTCAAACCACTTGTGAAAAAATTACTCTCTATTTTAATTTTATTCCCTTTCCTTTCTATAGCACAAAACGTAAAAGGCGTGGTTTTCTCCATGAAAAACGAAGTACTTGAAAATGTGAATATATCAGCATTATCAAGCAAAACAGGAACCATCACGAATAAAAATGGAGAATTTTCATTAAGCATTCTGTCAAAATTTAAAGGAGATGAAATTTTAGAGTTTTCACATCTTGGTTATATCACAGCCCGATATTCTATTAGTTATTTAACCAGTCAAAATTTTAAAATTCAGCTTCAGGAAAATATTGAAAATTTATCAGGACTAACAATAATCTCCAACTTAAAATTAAAACCCAAACTAGAGTTTAGCGTATTAAAACCATTAAGATACCCTATTTACTCTTTCGGATCATTTCTAAAAGATGACAAAATTTATGTCAGCGGCGGAGATCCTTTTCCTGAAATAGATTACTTGGAAAAAGGCAGATCAGAAAGAGCAGATTACACCTTAACAGATTATTTGGCTCAAGCCGAATACACTTTAGCTAAGCCACATTATAAAAAATATCTTTTGATTTATGATATAAAAACAAATACTTGGGAAACGGCAAAATTAAAACTAAAGCCCCGAGCTTATCATAACATGCACTTTTATAAAAATTCCATTTATATTTTGGGCGGAAAAAAAATTTTGGTAAACACAATAAGTAGTTGGGAATATCTGCAAGATAATATCGAAGTTGTCAATATTGACAGTCTCAACATTAGAAATATTCAGGTAGATTATACAAATCCACATCAGGCAGCAGATTTTGCTTCATTTAGCTATAAGGACAATATAATTGTAATGGGTGGCTCTGTAAAAACAACCGAAGACGGTAAAAAAGACTTCACCAATAAAGTACATTTATACAATATCACTTCTGGTTATTGGTACGAACTTCCCGGCATGCCCACAGCAAAAGAAAGCTCAGGAGTTTTAGTTGACGACAAGATCTTTTTAATTGGCGGCAATGACGGAAAACCCACATCGCAAATTGAAACATTTGATTTAGCAACAGAAAAATGGCAAACCGAAGGTGAGTTATTTTCTGGACTAGAAAGACCTGCCATAACCTACAATGATCGTACAATTTATTTCTTTGAAAATCGAAAAATGTACACTTATGACATCAAAACGACCCAACTTAAAGAATACGATGTTGAGATTGAATTGAAACACACAGCCCTATTTTATCAAAATAATAAATTATATATTTTGGGAGGACGTTTTGAAAATAGTTATTCTAAAATTCCCTCTTCAAGGTTATTTTGTATTGATCTGGAAGAATTCAAAAACACAAAACCAATGAGAGTTAAAACTTTGATACCACAAACTACTTTAGCGAAAGCAAATGAATAAATTAGACAAAATATGACTGTAGCTATTTTCAGTTTCTATTGACAATAAAAAACGCTCTGTATAACAGAGCGTTTTTATATAATTAAAGTTTCAAAATTAAGCTTTTCCAGCCGCAATTAAATTCAAGGCAGAACCTGCAACAAACCAGCCAATTTGACCTGCATTATACGTGTGATTTGCTAAAATGATATCTTTTGTACCATTTGCATGAACAAACTCTAATGTCAATGGTTTTCCTGGAGCGAACTCAGTTAAATCCAAGAAATTAATTGTGTCGTTCTCCTGAATTTTATCATAATCAGCTTCGTTGGCAAAAGTCAATCCTAAAAGACCTTGTTTTTTAAGATTCGTTTCGTGAATACGAGCAAATGATTTTACTAAAACCGCTTTCACACCTAAGAAACGAGGTTCCATTGCAGCGTGCTCACGAGAAGAACCTTCACCATAATTGTGATCTCCCACAACGATAGACGGAACTCCAGCTGCTTTGTAGGCACGAGCAACAGCAGGAACAGCATCATATTCTCCGGTCAATTGATTTTTAACCGAATTTGTTTTTTGATTAAAAGCATTCACAGCACCAATCAACATATTATTCGAAATATTATCTAAATGTCCGCGGAAACGCAGCCAAGGTCCAGCCATAGAAATATGATCCGTTGTACATTTTCCGAAAGCTTTGATCAACAGTTTTGCACCAGTAATATTTTTACCATCCCAAGCATCAAACGGAGCTAATAACTGCAAACGTTCTGATGTAGGACTTACAACAACCTGAACTCCTGAACCATCAGCAGCAGGAGCCTGAAATCCTGGATCTTCGGCATAGAATCCTTTAGCAGGAAGTTCGTCTCCTGTTGGAGCGTCCAGCATTACCTCTTCTCCATCTTCATTAATCAACGTATCAGTTAATGGATTAAAGCCTAAATCACCAGCGATTGCCATTGCAGTTACCAATTCTGGAGAACCTACAAATGCTAAAGTATTAGGATTACCATCGGCGCGTTTTGAGAAATTACGGTTAAAAGAGTGAACAATTGTATTTCTTTCTTCTTTTTCTGCCCCATCTCTATCCCACATACCAATACATGGCCCACAGGCGTTGGCAAAAACGGTTGCGCCAATTTTATGGAATGTATCAATAAATCCATCTCTTTCGATCGTTGAACGAACAACTTCAGAACCCGGAGTAATAGTAAATTCCGCTTTTGTTTTTAAGTTTTTATCTGCAACTTGTCTTGCTAAAGAAGCTGCACGAGAAATATCTTCGTAAGAAGAGTTTGTACAAGAACCAATTAAACCAACCTGAATCTGTAATGGCCAGTTATTTTTGATTGCTTCTTCTTTCATTTTAGAAATTGGAGTTGCTAAATCTGGTGTAAAAGGACCGTTTAAGTGCGGTTCTAATGTAGATAAATTGATTTCGATTACTTGGTCAAAATATTTTTCTGGATTTGCATAAACTTCTGGATCCCCTGTTAAGTACGAAGCTACTTTATCTGCAGCATCAGCAACATCGGCTCTGTTTGTCGAACGCAGGTAACGCCCCATTGAAGCATCATAACCAAAAGTTGAAGTTGTCGCTCCAATTTCTGCACCCATATTACAAATAGTACCTTTTCCTGTACAAGACATAGAAGTTGCACCTTCACCAAAATATTCAACAATAGCACCAGTTCCTCCTTTTACAGTCAAAATACCGGCAACTTTAAGAATAACATCTTTTGGAGCAGTCCAGCCTGATAATTTACCAGTCAATTTAACTCCAATTAATTTCGGAAATTTAAGTTCCCAAGCCATTCCAGACATTACGTCTACAGCATCGGCACCACCAACACCAATTGCTACCATTCCTAAACCACCTGCATTTACAGTATGAGAATCGGTACCAATCATCATTCCGCCAGGGAAAGCATAGTTTTCAAGTACTACTTGGTGAATAATTCCGGCTCCTGGTTTCCAGAAACCAATTCCATATTTGTTAGAAACTGACGATAAGAAATCGAAAACCTCATTACTTTGCGTTTTTGCTCTGGCCAAATCGGTTGCAGCGTCTACTTTCGCCTGAATCAAGTGATCGCAGTGTACCGTTGTTGGAACTGCTACTTTAGATTTTCCGGCATGCATAAACTGCAATAATGCCATTTGAGCTGTTGCATCTTGACACGCAACACGGTCTGGTGCAAAATCAACATAATCAACTCCTCTTCCAAACGCCTGAGTTGGATTTCCATCCCAAAGGTGATTGTATAAAATTTTCTCTGTTAACGTAAGTGGATGTCCAACAATCTCACGTGCTTTATCAACACGATTTGGCATGTTTTCGTACACTTTTTTAATCATTTCGATATCAAAAGCCATAAGTCCTATAATTATTTTTTGTTTTTTTATTTTATTTTGAACATGACAAGTTACAAAAAATAGGAGAGCTAAAAAAGAAAAAGCCCGAGTTTATCACTCGGGCTTTTGATATATTAATAATCGTAAAATTACATTACTAAAGATTTATTAGAAGGTGCAAACTTAGTCAAGTTAATACCTTCAACCGCAGTTGTATATTCTGCCAATGTTGGAGTTCTACCCAAAATTGTAGATAAAACTACAACCGGTGTAGAAGAAAGTAATGACTCTCCTTTTTTGCCTTCAGTGTCTTCTACAACTCTTCCTTGGAAAAGACGTGTTGAAGTTGCCATAACAGTATCACCTTTTGCTGCTTTTTCTTGGTTACCCATACAAAGGTTACAACCTGGACGCTCTAAGTATAACATGTTTTCGTATTCTGTACGCGCCGCACCTTTTGGAGCATTATCGTCAAATTCGAAACCAGAGTATTTTTGTAAAACTTCCCAATCACCTTCAGCTTTTAATTCATCTACAATATTGTAAGTTGGAGGAGCAACAACAAGCGGAGCGTTAAATTCCACTTTTCCGTTTTGTGCTTCTACGTTTTTCAACATTTGAGCAAGGATTTTCATATCTCCTTTGTGAACCATACAAGATCCGATGAATCCAAGATCTACTTTTTTCACTCCACCATAGAAAGATAAAGGTCTAATAGTATCGTGCGTATATCTTTTTGAAACGTCAGCATTATTTACGTCTGGATCAGCAATCATTGGCTCAGAAATCTGATCCAAATCAACTACAACTTCAGCATAATATTTAGCATTTGCATCTGGTGTTAAAGCAGGTTTTTCAGCTGATTTAATTTCAGTAATTCTCTTATCTGCTTTGTTGATCAATCCTTGAAGAACGTGTTTCTCGTTATCCATTCCTTTGTCGATCATAATTTGGATTCTGCCTTTAGCAATTTCCAATGATTCGATTAAAGTATCATCTTCAGAAATACAGATAGAAGCTTTTGCTTTCATTTCTGCAGTCCAGTCAGTAAATGTAAATGCCTGATCCGCAGTTAATGTTCCGATGTGAACCTCAATAATTCTTCCTTGGAAAACATTTTCTCCTCCAAATTGGTGAAGCATTTGTGCTTGAGTAGCATGAACCACATCACGGAAGTCCATGTAGCCTTTCATATCTCCTTTGAAAGTAACTTTTACAGATTCCGGAATTGGCATAGAAGCCTCACCAGTAGCCAATGCAAGAGCAACAGTTCCTGAGTCAGCACCAAAAGCAACACCTTTTGACATTCTTGTATGAGAGTCACCACCAATAATGATAGCCCACTCATCAATAGTGATATCGTTAAGTACTTTGTGGATTACGTCAGTCATTGCATGATAAACACCTTTTGGGTCACGAGCTGTGATCAAACCAAAATCGTTCATGAATTTCATCAATTTAGGAATATTAGCCTGCGCTTTTTTATCCCAAACCGAAGCAGTATGACAACCTGATTGGTAAGCACCGTCAACGATTGGTGAAATTACCGTTGCAGCCATAGACTCTAATTCCTGAGCAGTCATAAGACCTGTAGTATCTTGAGAACCTACAATATTAACTTCTACACGAACATCAGAACCAGCGTGCAATACTTTACCTGGAGCAATACCAACTGCATTTTTGTTGAAGATTTTTTCAACCGCAGTTAAACCTTGTCCTTCATACGAAACCTCTTTTGATGGTGCATATACTAACGGAGCTTCAACATTTAAAATTTTTGCCGCTAATGTTTGAAGTTTTTTACCAAAAACAATAGCATATGAACCACCAGCTTTAATAAATTCCATTTTCTGAGGTGTAAATGCCTTAGAAATATCCATTAATTCCTGATCGCCGTTATATAATTTTTTCTCTTTAATATTAATTGTCAAAACAGTTCCTGTAGCAACAGAATATGTTTGTTCTAGAATTGGTTCGTCGTTTTCGTTACGAATAACATTTCCTTCTGCATCAACTTTCTTAACCCAGTTTTTAAGGTCTAAACCAATACCACCAGTAACATCAACAGTTGTTAGGAAAATTGGAGAAATTCCGTTTGTTCCACCAACAATTGGAGCGATGTTAACGAATGGAATATATGGACTTGCTTGTTTTCCTGTCCAAAGCGCCACGTTGTTTACACCTGACATTCTTGAAGAACCAACTCCCATAGTTCCTTTTTCAGCAATTAACATCACACTTGCATCAGGATGTTGTGCTTGTAAAGCTTTAATTTCTTGCTGTGCTTGAGGCGTAATCATACACTGCCCGTGAAGTTCACGGTCTGAACGAGAGTGCGCTTGATTACCTGGAGAAAGTAAATCTGTTGAAATATCACCTTCACCAGCAATAAAAGTTACTACCTTAATTTTGTCAGCTACTTCTGGAAGTTTTGTAAAGAACTCAGCTTGAGCATAACTTTCAAGGATTTCTTTAGCCGTTTCATTATTATTTTTGAATGCCTCTACTAAACGATCTGTATCAGCCTCATAAAGGAAAACTTGTGTTTTTAGCACTTTTGCAGCTTCTTTTGCAATCGCAGCGTCATTACCTAAAGCTAAATCAAGCAACACTTTAATAGAAGGTCCGCCTTTCATGTGAGATAATAATTCAAAAGCAAAAGCTGGCGTAATTTCTTTTACTACAGACTCACCAAGAATAATCTCTTTTAAAAATTCTGCTTTTTCACCAGCTGCACTTGTCGTACCTGGCAAAGTATTGTAGATAAAAAACTTTAGAGAATCTTCTCTATATTCATTATCAACATCTTTAATTTGCGAAATAATTTCGCTTAATAATTCTGCACCATCAATTGGCTTTGGATGAAGTCCCTGGCCTTTTCTTTCTTCGATTTCGTTAATGTAATCTTTGTAAGTATTCATAATATATTAGAAGTGTTTTTTTTTTGTACGCAAATTTAGAGATTAAAGGTGAGAATTAAAAAGAATATAATGAAAGTCGCCTTTTCAAAAATTATTATTGCTAAAAAACGATTTTCACTGCTTGTTTTTACCAAAATATCAATTTTGCATTAAAAAAATGAATTATTGATATTTTAAAATCTTTTCATTAACAAAGTCGAAATTTGTTGTTATAAACTAAGTGGGATTTTACCTCTATTTTCACAAAGAACAGTTCTAAATAAGAAATTATAACGTTATAGTTGCCTTTTTTTCGTCTTTAAAAAGGATTTTCCGAACTGAAAAATTCCCTCAAAATTTTCTTCAAAAAATAAAATAAAAAAAATGCTGTTTTTCGAATATTCTATTAACTTTGTATTTCAAAGTACTTTTTAAAAAATATAACTATGAGATACAAACTAGGGATTTTAGATTATTATTCGCAAAAAACGGGCGTGCAAATTAGCCTCTTTGTGACATTATTCAGTACAATATTTATGATTTGTGCGCTGACTTCAAAAGAATTCTCTTATCGTGAATACGAATCTGTCGGATCGATAAGTTTGATTATTGAATTTATTTATGGAACCGTAGTATCATTTCTTATACTAAGAAAAAGAGAAGAATACCTTCATTTAGTTCCATTTTTGATGCTCAACTGGCTTATTGGCTGTTTTAGCTTAAATGTCTTTATTTCTATTTTCCAGAATTTGCCGGTATGGGTTTACATTACAACTTTTGTGTTTTGCATTTCTAATTTTTTCCTTTATCAAAACGAAATAAAAACCCCTCATACTTACATTGTCTATTTTATTAATGGCGCCACATTTTGGATTATATTTTACTTCGCCTTATTTCTTATTCCTGTAACACCTTATTCATTTATTGGAATATTGGCTTTAGGAATGGGTTTCTACGGATTGGTTCCTGCCATAATTTTAGTCATTCATTTACTAACTATAATTTTACACTTGCCTAAAAACAGATCTTACTACCTTTCTTTTAGCGCTGGATTTTCAATTGTGCTTGTTAGCTTTCTAATTTTCACAACTGGTTTAGTTATTGAAAGCAAAAAAATAGCTCAAATTGTAAAAATCAATTCCTTCGAAAGCAATGCAGATTTACCTGCATACATTTCAGTTTCCCAAAATATAAAACCTAATTTTTTCAATGAAATTCTACTTAAGAAAAATCTTGTGTATATCAATATAGATGAGTTCTTTTCGTTTGACCGTTTTGGTTCCTTCAGCAAACAGCAATTCAACGGAACCAAAATTAATAACCCGTTTATTAGCATTGCTTATTTAGTTTGTGATGATCTTGGCTTGGACAATGATGACAAAATAAATATTCTGAAATCGAATTTTGATAAAAGATTAGAAACAGAAGAACAGCTTTGGAATGGAGATGATTTGTTTACAAAAAAAATTAAAGAAGACGTAAAAGTATATCCCGAAGCTCGTTTAGCGTACACGGAGATTACAATGGATATTGCATGTGGCGAAGATTCAAGGGGAAACGAAGAAGCAATCTACTCTTTTCAATTACCTGAAGGTTCTGTTGCAACTTCACTTTCTTTATGGGTAAACGGAGTGGAACGCAAAGGTGTTTTAACTACTAAAGAAAAAGCAAAAAAAGCATACAATCAAATTGTTGGCGTAGAATATCGTGATCCTTCTTTAATACAATGGAAAGAAGGAAATAAAGTTGTAGTGAGAGTTTTCCCAGTCAATAGACAAACTCCAAGAAAATTTAAATGCGGTTTTACAACTCCACTAAAAATTGAAGACAGTCAAATGAAATACCAAAGTCTTTCTATTAAAGGACCAAACATTTCGAATGCTGGAACCATTTCAAGAATACAAATAACAGGGAATTCGGCTGTAGAAACTAGTAAAGATTTTGAATTTGAAAAGGGATTTTATATGAATCAATCAAAAGGACTGGATGATTGGCAAGCAACAATGCCATTAAGTAAAATCAATCATAGTTCATTTGCCTGGAACGGTAAGATTTATGAAGTCGATGCCATTCAAAAAGCAGTAATTTCCTTTACTCCTTCTGAAATTATTTTGGATTTAAATAACAATTGGACGACAAAACAAATAGAATCATTTGTCAATCTGGACCAGCAAAATCTTTACGTTTTTGTAAATGGACAAAAAAAGAAAATTGACAAAGATAATTTCAAAGCCATTCAGTTGGATTTTGAAGATTCTCAGTACACATTATTGCCTCTTTATAAATTGGCTAAAAATAGTTTAGTCATTACAAAATCAGGAACTTTCTCTGCTAATTTTGAAGAGCTTGAAGAATCGAATTATCTGAAGAAAATCAAATCAGGAACTAAACAAAAAAATATAAAAGTCTTCAATATCAGTTCTGACATTAATCCGTTTTGGCAGACAGCTAAAGAACAAAAATACGTTGACTATTTTCAAAGCAGTTTGGCTACTTGTTTAGAAATGATCAACAAACATCAATTTCCAGTTTACAAAACAGACCCAAATAGTATTAATATTGAACCTTCTCAAGTCTCAATTAGTGAAAATATATCAAGTCAAAATTCAAAAAATAATGGTACGAATCATATTTACAGAATGTACGCTTTTGGAAAAGTTCTTGAAGAACAGGTTAAAATTCAAAACGATAGTGTAGCCAATAATCAATATGTTGAACTAGCAAAAGATGCCAATATTGTAACGCCAATTTCGTCATTAATTGTTCTTGAAACTGATGAAGATTACAAAAACAATGGAATTGATAAAAACGTAAACACATTAGGAAATGCCTCAATAAATAATGACGGTGCGGTACCTGAACCTCACGAATGGCTTTTGATTATTATTGGAACTGCAACACTATATTTCTATTACCGAAAAACAAAAAAACAAACAGTATAAATGAATTTATTACTGGATTATAAAAAAACTTCTATCCTGCTGATTTCTTGCTGTATTTTGATTTTAAACTACAGCATAATTTCAGCAGGACTTACTACTAATTTGTTTGGAATTTTAGCATCAATTGGGCTGTTTTTTATCGGGAGTCGAAAAACGGCTTTTAATGTAAACTATCCACTTTTTGCTCTAATTTTTATATTGGAGTTTATAAGCTGGCGTCTGCATACTAAATCATTGCATCTTTTAGCTTTAGCTTTATTTGTCTGTTTATTGTATTACAGTTTTACACAAAAATTTTCATTTATTGCTTTCATTTGTATTTTGCTGTTCTCTTCCGTATTCAGTACTTTTTTCGATTACATGACAACCGAAATAAAACAAATTCTCTGTTATTATGTTTATATCGTTTTAAAGAATTTCATTGCAATTGATAAAATAGAAGGCGTCAATTTTTACATCAATAATGCAAAAATTACGGTCGATACAGCTTGTATGGGTTTATCAATGTTTAAAACAGGATTATTGTCGGGTGCTTTTATATTAACTTTAGAAGAAAAGAAACAGTCAAAATATTTCAATATTCTTCAGATTCTTCTTTTTTGTGTTCTTATAATCATTCTCAATATAATATCGAACTATTTTAGAATCATTACGCTTATTTTGTTTCAATGTACACAGGAAAATGTACTGCATCATACAATTGGAATCTTGTGCTTTCTATTTTATCAAATTGTTCCAATGCTGTTTATAATCCGATTTTTTAAACCGAAAACAGAAGAAATCCAAATAAAGAAACAACAGTATAAATTCATCATTGTTATTATAGTAACTGCAATTATGTTCGCAACCAGTTTTGAAATAAAGAAAACACAGCCGAATAATTTACTTGAAAACTTAAGTTCAGAATATTCCATTCAAAATGGAACTTGGGTAAACAGTGAAGTTTTTAAAATTTCAACTCCAAACAAATTGATTTATATTAAAACTCCAGCTCATAATCCGTTAGTCTGCTGGACCGGAAATGGCTATAAAATCATAGAAAAGAAAGAAGTCCTCAGAGGAAATAAAAAAATATGGCAGGTAAAAATGGAGAAAAACAACATTCAATACAACTCCTATTGGTGGTACGAATGTAATAGAAAAAAATACACTTCTCTTCCTGAAGTTCTTTTAATCAAACTATTCACCAATAAATCGGTGCGACTGATTAATGAAACAACAAAAATCTAGTAATGAAAAAAGCCTGACAAAATCTTAACTTTGTCAGGCTTTCTCATAAAATATAATATTTACAACAGTTTCTGAATAATAACTTCTTCTGTTATTCCTTCAGCATCTGCTTTGTAGTTTTTAATAATTCTGTGACGTAAAATTCCAGTTGCAACGGCTTTTACATCTTCAATGTCTGGAGAAAATTTACCATTAAAAGCGGCGTGCGCTTTAGCTGCCAAAATTAAATTCTGAGAAGCTCTTGGCCCAGCACCCCAATCTAAATAATTTTTCACAAAATCATTCGACAATTTATTATCAGGACGTGTTTTGCTTACTAGTGTTACAGCATATTCTATAACATTATCTGCTACAGGAATTCTGCGGATCAAATGCTGGAAATCAATAATTTCCTGCGCAGTGAACAACGCATTAATTGTTGTTTTCGCATCTGACGTTGTACGTTTTACCACCTGAACTTCCTCTTCAAAAGTAGGATATTCTAATTTAATAGCAAACATAAAACGGTCCAACTGCGCTTCTGGTAAAGGATAAGTTCCCTCCTGCTCAATTGGATTTTGAGTCGCCAAAACAAAATACGGCAAATCTAATTTGTAATTCTGTCCAGCAATTGTAACTGAACGTTCCTGCATTGCTTCAAGCAAAGCTGCCTGTGTTTTTGGTGGCGTTCTGTTGATCTCATCAGCAAGAATTATATTAGAGAAAATTGGACCTTTAATAAATTTAAATTGTCTGTTTTCATCTAAAATTTCACTTCCTAAAATATCCGAAGGCATTAAATCTGGTGTAAACTGAATTCTTTTAAAATCCAAACCTAATGCTTGAGACAAAGTGTTTATCATTAAAGTTTTTGCCAAACCCGGAACTCCAATTAACAAAGCATGGCCTCCAGAAAATATACACAGTAAAATTTGATCAACTACTGCATCTTGCCCTACAATTATCTTTGCTATTTCTGATTTTAACTCGTTTCGTTTTTGAACTAAATTATGAATTGCTGTTACGTCAGACATTTAAGTATGTTTTTAAATTAAAAAAGAGTCAGCTCTATGGATTCATAAAACTAACTCTTTTTCTTTATTTAATAAAAATTATTTTTTCAACCAATTGTTTGCAAATGTACAATCTCTGTATTCTCCAATAATTTTAATATAAGTATCTTTAATTTTAGCATCAAACCATTTTGCAATTGCTTCAATTTGTTTTTCTTTCAATGCTAATTCTTTAATTTTCGTATAATCCTGCGCATAATCAGCAGTATGTTCGTTAATTCTGTTTGTTACCGTGATTAACTTATACGTTTTTTTCCCTTTTTCATCTGTATTTAAAAGTGGCTGAGAAATCTCATTATCTTTTAAATTAGAAACCTGACTATACAAAGTCGGATCCATTTTAGTCAATTCGAAACGTGTATCCTGAGTGTTAGGATTTACCAATGTTCCTCCATTTGCTCTAGTTTCTTTTTCGTCAGACTCAGTTCTTGCAGCGTCCGCAAAAGAAATTTCTTTATTGATAATCTTGTTACGAATGTTTGTAATTCTTTCTTTAGCTTCTTTCAGCGCCGCTTCAGAAACTGTTGGAGAAATTAAGATATGACGCAATTCAACTTCTTGCCCTTTAATCTTATCAACCATAATAATATGGAACCCAAAATTTGTTTCAAAAGGAGCCGAAATTTCGCCTTCCTGCAAACTAAAAGCAACATCTTTAAACTCTTTTACAAAAGGAGTTTTTCTTGTCATTTTATAATAACCACCCGCTGAAGAAGATCCAGGGTCCTGAGAATATAAAACTGCTTTTGTAGCAAAGCTCGAGCCATCCAGAACATCTTGTCTAATTGCATTCAATCGGTCAATTACCTTTTGTTTATCTTCTTTCGAAACTTTAGGCTCTACGACGATCTGCGCAACTTCCATTTCAGCTCCAAAAGTTGGTAATTCGTCTTTTGGTATTTTCTTAAAAAAGTTACGAACCTCTTCAGGTGTAATTTCAACGGCATCAACGATTTTTTTTGTCATATCGCTCGCTAATTTTTGCTCTTTTAAGATATCTGCAAAATAAGTTTTAAATTCCTCTACAGAACTTTTTTTATAATATTCTACAACTTTATTAATATCACCAACCTGTTTCACCATGTAATTCAGACGATCTTCCATCATACTTCTTACTTCGGCATCACTCACAATAATACTATCCTGAATTGCTTGGTGAGCATATAATTTATCTTCTAAAAGTTTACCAAGCATTTGGCATCTTGTAATATCTTTTGTACTACCTCCTGACGCAGTAATTTCTAAAAATCCTTTATCAATATCAGAATCTAAAACAATGTAATCTCCAACAGTAGCAATGATACCGTCAATTTTAAGCTTACCGCCCGTTGGTGCTTCTGCTGGTTTAAGAGCCACAGCATCTGGAATAATTTCCTGAGCTGAAACAATTGTGCCGAAAAAAAGTAAAAAACATGTTGTCAATACAAGCTTGTAATCAATTGTTTTTAGCTGTAATTTTTTTAATAACATTATTTAAGATTTAATTTAAATGTAAAGATCTTGTCTTAGAATTATCCTTTTTAAAAACCTAGCCCTCAATTGCTTTTATTTTAAAGGTAACTTCAAAATAGCAAACAATTAAATTCTAGTTTTTTTACTTATAACGAACAAAAATAACAATTCAATTACATAATACAACTATCGGTTATACTATTAACAAAAAATTATACAGATTGGCTTTAAAATTAAATGTTTGAAGTGATTTTTCGTGCATTTCGCGAATACAAATTTGGATATTAATCAACTTTAAAAAACGTTATTTCGAAAACATACAACTCATTAATTATAAAGGAAATAAAAAAAGTTTTTAACACTATAACGTTTTCGCTACGTAAGTATTTTATTAAAAAACAAATCGAATCAAAAAAAACCTACATTCGTGACTAATTAACAATTTTAAATGCTAAAAAATAAGAATATCTACACATTAACCCACTAATATTATGTAATTACAAATTCACTAACCCTTTTTCTAACCAAATCTATTATGAAAAAACCACAAACAAAAGTTTTATTTATCAGCTTGATTTCAGCATTTCTATGTTCATGCTCGCAAACTGAAACATTAGAAACCGATTCAAAATCAGAAAGTCAGCAATTTGAAATCATCAATGTTACAAATCACGATGGAAAACCTTTTAGTACAGGAGCTTCCAGATCATCTTCTACCGGAAAATACGTTGATAATCCGGGCGGAGGTGTTATGATGCAAGCATTTTATTGGGACGTCCCCGCAGGAGGAACCTGGTGGAATACTATCAGTAGTAAAGTCACTGCATGGGGTAATGCAGGAATTGGCTCGATCTGGCTTCCCCCAGCTTCAAAAGCTCAAAATGGTGCATTTTCAATGGGCTACGACCCTACTGATTATTTTGATTTTGGAGATTTTAATCAAAACGGAACTACCGAAACAAGATTCGGTTCCAAAACCGAATTGGTAAATTTAATCACCAATGCACATGCACAGAATATAAAAGTGTATGCAGACATCGTAATTAATCATAACAGTGGCGGACAATCTGAAGCAAATCCTTTTACTGGAACAAATACCTGGACAAATTTTAATGGAGTCGCTTCCGGAAAATTTAAACGTACTTATGTTAATTTCTATAAAAACAGTTTTGGCAATAATGATGAAGGTTCGTTTGGAGGATTTCCTGATTTATGCCATGCAGATCCTTATGTAAAAGATTGGCTTTGGATACGTGCAGACGGAGTTGGTAAATATTATAAAAACACCATGAAATTTGATGGATGGAGATTCGATTATGTAAAAGGCTTTGGAGCTTGGGTTGTAAATGCCTGGAATGCGAATGTCGGAGGATTTTCTGTTGGAGAATTATGGGATTCGAATGTAAATGTATTAAACGACTGGGCGAATAATGCAAATAGTTCTGTTTTTGATTTTGCTTGTTATTACAAAATGAATGACGCTTTCGACGGAAATAATCTTGCTCTTTTAAATGATGATATGATGTGGAAACGTAATCCGTACAAAGCAGTGACATTTGTAACCAATCATGATACAGACGAAATTTACAGTAAACTATTGGCCTACTCCTATATATTAACACACGAAGGATATCCTACTATATTTTATCGAGATTATGAAGAATGGCTGGATAAAAACAAATTAAACAATTTGATTTGGATTCATAATAATAAAGCAACAGGAACTACTTCAATATTATATTCTGATAATGACGAATATCTGGCAAGAAGAAATGGATACAACGGGAATCCTGGATTAGTAGTTTACATCAACAATTCTGATGTTTGGCAGGAAAGATGGATTCAAACCAACTGGGCGAACACACAGATAAAGGATTTTACAGGAAATTCAACTTGGTACCCGACAACTCAGGCAGACAAATGGGTAAAAATACAATGTCCTCCAAAAGGATATTCAATTTGGTCAATTAATCAGTAATTTTAAAATGACTATTTAAGGCTGTTGCAAAACAGCCTTATTTTTTTCTAAAAAACCTCTTAATAAATAAAGACTACCAAATTTAAGAAGTGAATATTTTTATAAAGCCGTATTTAATAGTACTTTTGCAACCTATTTATACGAATTATGAGCTTTTTAAAAGAAATACAACGCAGAAGAACATTCGGAATTATATCGCATCCCGATGCCGGTAAAACAACTTTGACTGAAAAATTACTATTATTTGGAGGTGCAATTCAGGAAGCCGGAGCGGTAAAAAACAATAAAATTAAAAAAGGAGCAACAAGTGACTTTATGGAAATCGAACGCCAAAGAGGTATTTCGGTTTCAACATCTGTGCTTGCTTTTAATTATAAAGATAAAAAAATCAACATCCTGGACACACCTGGACACAAGGATTTTGCTGAAGATACTTTTAGAACTTTAACCGCTGTAGACAGTGTAATTGTTGTTATTGACGTTGCAAAAGGGGTTGAGGAACAAACTGAAAAATTAGTTGCAGTTTGTAGAATGCGTAACATTCCTATGATTGTTTTCATTAATAAATTAGATCGTGAAGGTAAAGATGCTTTTGATCTAATGGATGAAGTGGAGCAAAAACTAGGATTAAAAGTTACTCCTTTAAGTTTTCCTATCGGAATGGGTTATGATTTCCAGGGAATTTATAACTTATGGGAAGAAAATATCAATCTTTTCAGTGGAGACAGCCGTAAAAATATTGAAGAAACAATTGCTTTTTCTGATGTTCAGAATAATCCGGAATTAGATAAAATTGTTGGTCAAAAAGCAGCTGAAAAACTTCGTGAAGAATTAGAATTAATCGATGAAGTTTATCCAAAATTTGACCGTCAGGATTATTTAGACGGAAAAATTCAGCCTGTATTTTTTGGTTCAGCTTTAAATAACTTCGGAGTTCGCGAATTGTTAGATTGTTTCGTCACAATCGCTCCATCTCCAAGACCAAAAGATTCTGAAACTCGTTTGGTTGATCCGGCTGAGGAAAAAATGTCTGGTTTTGTATTTAAAATTCACGCTAATATGGATCCGAAACATCGTGACCGTTTAGCTTTTATTAAAATTGTTTCTGGAACTTTCGAAAGAAACAAGCCATATTATCACGTTCGTCAGAAGAAAAATTTAAAATTCTCTAGTCCAAATGCTTTTTTTGCTGAGAAAAAAGAAATCGTCGATATTTCTTATCCAGGAGATATTGTTGGTTTGCACGATACAGGAAACTTTAAAATTGGAGACACTTTGACTGAAGGTGAAATAATGAGTTTCAAAGGAATCCCGAGTTTCTCTCCAGAACATTTTAGATACATCAACAACGCCGATCCAATGAAAGCTAAGCAATTAGAAAAAGGAGTTGATCAGTTGATGGATGAAGGTGTGGCCCAGTTGTTTACTTTAGAAATGAATAATCGTAAAGTAATTGGAACTGTTGGAGCACTTCAATATGAAGTTATTCAATATCGTTTGGAGCACGAATATGGTGCGAAATGTACTTATGAAAACTTCCCAGTTCATAAAGCATGTTGGGTGAAACCTGATGATGCTAAAAATGAGGAATTTAAAGAATTTAAGCGTATAAAGCAAAAATTCCTTGCTCATGATAAGTACGGCCAATTAGTATTTTTAGCCGATTCTGACTTTACAATTCAAATGACTCAAAGTAAATACCCAAGTGTGAAATTATTTTTCACTTCAGAATTCGATTAATTTACTTCACAAAGTAACATATAAAAAAAGCGCTATATAATCTATAGCGCTTTTTTTTTATTTGAATTAACACAACCTTACTAAGTTATTATTCCCAAATAAATTTTTTCTAATTAGGTTCTACTAATATACTTTAATCTAAAGGAAAAGAGAAATTTAGTCGACGAAATACTGATTATATCGGACAAACTGCATAACCAATAATTACCACCAAAAAAAAGCCCCATTTTACTGGGGCTTTAAAATTTTATGCTTGTCCCGCAGGACCAAAATTAAGCGGAATTGGTGCTTGTTCCGTTTCTTTGATTTCGCCGTGGGCTGCCTCAAATCTGTGGATATTTTCACCTATTGCTCTCAATAATCTTTTAGCATGTTGTGGTGTCAAAACAATTCTTGACTTTACCTTGGCTTTAGGAATACCTGGCATAATGCTTACAAAATCTAAAACAAACTCTGATGATGAGTGATTAATAATTGCAAGATTAGAATAAATTCCTTCTGCAATTGTCTCGTCTAACTCAATATTAATTTGCTCCTGTTGTTGTTTCGGATTACTCATAGCTTCCTAATTAATAAATATATTCTTCTTTATTAGCCATCATTTCGTTGTAATCATCTTTAGATCCTACGATAGTATTATCATATTCTCTCATACCAGTTCCCGCAGGAATTCTGTGTCCAACAATTACATTTTCTTTCAATCCTTCTAAATCATCTACTTTACCAGCTACAGCAGCTTCGTTAAGTACTTTCGTTGTCTCCTGGAATGAAGCCGCAGAAATGAATGATTTAGTTTGTAACGAAGCTCTTGTAATACCTTGAAGAACTGGCGTTGCAGTTGCAGTAATTACGTCTCTTGCTACAACAAGATTTTTATCATTTCGTTTCAATAATGAATTTTCATCACGTAATTCACGAGGTGTAATGATCTGACCTGGTTTCAATACAGCAGAATCTCCAGCATCTTCAACTACTTTCATACCGTACAATTTATCGTTTTGAACGATGAAATCTTTAGTGTGAATTAATTGATCTTCTAGGAATAATGTATCTCCCGGATCCTGAACTCTTACTTTACGCATCATTTGACGAATAACTACCTCAAAGTGCTTGTCATTAATTTTTACCCCTTGTAAACGGTAAACCTCTTGAATTTCATTTACCAAGTACTGTTGAACAGCAGCTGGACCTTGAATTCTTAAGATATCATCTGGTGTAATTGCACCGTCAGACAATGGAACTCCCGCTCTTACGAAGTCATTTTCTTGTACTAAGATTTGGCTAGAAAGTTTAACTAAATACTTTTTAATTTCACCAAATTTAGATTCGATAACGATCTCACGGTTACCTCTCTTAATTTTTCCAAAAGATACAACACCATCAATTTCAGATACAACTGCTGGGTTTGAAGGGTTACGAGCCTCTAAAAGCTCAGTAATTCTTGGTAAACCTCCCGTGATATCGCCCGCTTTAGAAGAACGACGTGGGATTTTTACTAATACTTTACCTGCTTTAATTTTCTCACCATTTTCAACCATTAAGTGTGCACCTACTGGTAAGTTGTAAGAACGAATCAATTCACCTTCTTTACCATAAACTAATAAAGTTGGGATTAATTTTTTGTTTCTAGCCTCAGAAATTACTTTTTCCTGGAAACCAGTCTGCTCATCGATCTCAACCATGAACGATTGTCCTTGCTCTAAATCTTCGTAAGCAATCTTACCAGTAAATTCAGAAACAATTACACCGTTATATGGATCCCATTTACAGATTACAGTTCCTTTAGCAACAGTATCTCCATCGTTAACAAAAATACTAGATCCGTAAGGAATGTTATGTGTATTTAAAACAATTCCAGTTTTCTCATCAACTAATTTCAACTCAGTTGAACGTGAAACTACGATATCAACAGAGTTTCCTTCTCCGTCTTCTCCTTTAACTGTTTTTAAATCTTCAATTTCAAGTCTACCTGCGAATCTTGTAACAATACTAGATTCTTCAGAGATACCTCCAGCAACCCCTCCAACGTGGAACGTACGAAGTGTCAACTGTGTACCTGGCTCTCCAATAGACTGAGCTGCAATAACTCCGACTGCTTCACCTCTTTGTGTCATTTTTCCAGTAGCTAAGTTTCTACCGTAACATTTAGCACAAATACCTTTTAAAGCTTCACAAGTTAATGGAGATCTAACTTCTACTTTCTCAATTGGAGAAGCTTCGATAGTTCTCATAATTGCTTCAGTAATTTGCTCTCCAGATTTAACCATTACTTCGTTAGTAAGAGGATTAATAACGTCTTGTAATGCAACACGTCCTAAAATTCTCTCTCCTAAAGATTCAACGATTTCCTCATTTTTCTTCAATGCAGCAACTTCAACACCTCTTAAAGTTCCACAATCTTCGATGTTAACAATAACATCTTGAGAAACGTCATGAAGCCTTCTTGTTAAGTAACCCGCATCGGCCGTTTTAAGAGCCGTATCCGCAAGACCTTTACGAGCACCGTGAGTAGAAATGAAGTACTCAAGGATCGAAAGACCTTCCTTAAAGTTAGAAAGAATCGGGTTTTCAATAATCTCACCACCACCAGCAGTAGATTTTTTAGGCTTAGCCATCAAACCACGCATACCAGTTAACTGACGAATCTGCTCCTTAGAACCCCTCGCCCCAGAGTCAAGCATCATATATACAGAGTTGAAACCTTGTTGGTCTTCTCTAATATTTTTCATTGCTAACTCTGTTAACTGAGCATTTGCTGAAGTCCATACGTCAATAACTTGGTTGTAACGCTCGTTATTTGTGATAAGACCCATGTTATAGTTAGTTGAGATACCTTCAACTTGCTCTCTAGCATCTGCAATTAACTTCGTTTTTTGTTCTGGGATTCTAATATCACCTAAAGAGAATGATAAACCTCCTCTAAATGCGAATTTATAACCCATATCTTTCATATTATCCAAGAAAGCAGCCGTTGTAGGTACATCAGTCACACTTAAAATGTGTCCGATAATATCTCTAAGGTTTTTCTTAGTTAATACGTCATTGATATATCCAGCTGCTTCAGGTACTACTTCATTAAATAATACACGTCCTGCAGTTGTTTGAATAATTTTGTACACTAATTCTCCAGCATCATTAAAATCTTTTGCTCTAATTTTCACACGAGCATTCAATTCTAATCTTCCTTCGTTTAATGCAATGTTTACTTCTTCAGCAGAATAGAAAGTCAAATCCTGACCTAAAATAATGTGATCTTCTGTAGAAATACGCTCTTTGGTCATATAATATAGACCCAAGACCATGTCCTGAGAAGGTACAGTAATTGGAGCACCATTTGCAGGGTTCAAGATATTGTGAGAAGCCAACATTAATAATTGAGCCTCTAAAATAGCCTCTGGTCCTAATGGTAAGTGAACCGCCATCTGGTCACCATCGAAATCGGCGTTGAAAGCCGTACATACTAATGGGTGTAACTGGATCGCTTTTCCTTCAATTAATTTTGGCTGGAAAGCCTGAATACCTAGTCTGTGCAAAGTAGGAGCACGGTTCAGTAATACTGGGTGTCCTTTAATTACATTTTCTAAAATGTCCCAAACTACCGGCTCTTTTTTGTCAATGATTTTCTTAGCAGATTTTACTGTTTTTACAATACCTCTTTCAATCAATTTACGGATAACGAAAGGTTTGTATAATTCAGAAGCCATATCTTTTGGCAATCCGCACTCATATAATTTTAACTCTGGACCAACGACAATTACCGAACGAGCAGAATAATCCACACGTTTTCCTAAAAGGTTTTGACGGAAACGTCCTTGTTTACCTTTTAATGAGTCAGATAATGATTTTAATGGTCTGTTTGATTCTGTTTTAACAGCAGAAGCTTTACGAGTGTTATCAAATAATGAATCTACAGATTCTTGTAACATACGTTTTTCGTTTCTTAAGATAACTTCCGGAGCTTTAATCTCCATTAATCTTTTCAAACGGTTGTTACGGATGATTACACGACGATATAAATCGTTCAAATCTGAAGTTGCAAAACGACCTCCATCAAGTGGTACAAGCGGACGTAATTCTGGCGGGATAACTGGAACCACTTTCATGATCATCCATTCAGGACGGTTTTCGCGGTTTTCGTTAGACTCACGGAAAGATTCAACAACTTGTAATCTTTTTAAAGCTTCAGTTTTTCTTTGTTTAGAAGTCTCATTGTTAGCACTGTGTCTTAATTCATAAGATAAAGCATCTAAGTCAATACGAGCTAATAAATCCATAATACACTCTGCTCCCATTTTGGCAACAAATTTATTTGGATCTAAATCATCTAAATATTGGTTTTCTTGTGGAAGAGTATCTAAAATATTCAAATATTCTTCTTCAGTTAAGAAATCAAGTCTTTGTAAAGATTCTCCATCTGCATTTTTAGCAATACCAGCTTGGATTACTACGTATCTTTCGTAGTAAATGATCATATCTAATTTCTTAGATGGAAGACCAAGGATATAACCAATTTTGTTTGGAAGAGAACGGAAATACCAGATATGAGCAATTGGCACAACAAGGTTGATGTGTCCTACTCTATCACGACGTACTTTTTTCTCAGTAACTTCAACACCACAACGGTCACAGATGATACCTTTGTAACGAATTCTTTTATACTTACCACAAGCACATTCGAAATCTTTTACTGGTCCAAAGATTCTTTCGCAGAAAAGTCCGTCACGCTCTGGTTTGTGAGTTCTATAATTGATTGTTTCTGGCTTTAAAACCTCTCCTCTTGATTCTTTCAAGATAGATTCTGGTGAAGCCAATCCAATAGAAATTTTGTTAAATCTTTTTACTGGATTCTTATCTTTATTGTTTCTGTTATTCATCATAGTTTTTACTATTGATTTATTTGCAATTAAAAAATTGAATTTAGATTTATAATCTACTCTTAAAAAAATAAAGAGTTAATCATTCAGCTACTACCTCGGGTTACTTCTCTAAACCTCAAATTCTTATTTGAAGTGCTAGTTATAAAATGCCTTGCATTGTTATAAAAAATCGGAACGGTTTACGGGTATAAATCTTTAAAAACTTTTATAAATATGAATGTAGAGACGTGATTAATCACGTCTCTACATTTTTTATTATTCTTCCAAACGAAGATCTAAACCTAGACCTTTCAATTCGTGCATTAATACATTGAATGATTCTGGTAAACCTGGTTCTGGCATAGTTTCTCCCTTAACGATAGCTTCGTAAGTTTTAGCTCTACCAATAACGTCATCAGACTTAACAGTTAAGATTTCACGTAGTGTACTAGAAGCTCCATAAGCCTCAAGTGCCCAAACCTCCATCTCTCCAAAACGCTGACCTCCAAATTGAGCTTTACCTCCAAGTGGCTGTTGCGTAATTAATGAGTATGGTCCGATAGAACGTGCGTGCATCTTATCATCAACCATGTGTCCTAATTTAAGCATGTAAATTACACCCACAGTTGCTTTTTGTGCAAAACGCTCTCCAGTTCCACCATCATAAAGATAGGTATGTCCGAAACGTGGTACATTAGCCTCATCAGTCAAAGCATTGATTTCGTCTAGAGAAGCACCGTCGAAGATTGGAGTAGCAAATTTTCTACCCAAGTTCATACCAGCCCATCCAAGAACAGTCTCATAAATCTGACCAATGTTCATACGTGAAGGTACCCCAAGTGGATTCAATACGATATCTACTGGTGTTCCATCTTCTAAGAATGGCATATCTTCGTGACGAACGATTCTTGCAACAATACCTTTGTTACCGTGACGACCCGCCATTTTATCACCAACTTTTAACTTACGTTTTTTAGCGATATAGATTTTAGCCAATTTCAAGATTCCAGATGGTAATTCATCTCCAACTGTAATAGTGAATTTCTCTCTTCTTAAAGCTCCTTGTAAGTCGTTCAGCTTAATTTTATAGTTATGAATTAAATCATTAACCATTTTATTTGTAGCATCATCAGCAACCCACTGTCCTTTACTTAAGTGAGCGAAATCTTCTACTGCATAAAGCATTTTTTGAGTATATTTTTTACCTTTTGGTAAAACTTCTTCACCCAAATCATTCATTACACCTTGAGATGTTTTTCCGTTAACGATCAAGAATAATTTCTCAACTAATCTGTCTTTTAATTCAACAAATTTAGTTTCGAATTCCATTTCTAAAGCGCCTAAAGCATCTTTATCCTGAGTACGTTTACGTTTATCTTTTACGGCTCTTGCAAATAATTTTTTGTCAAGAACTACACCATGTAAAGATGGAGAAGCTTTTAATGAAGCATCTTTTACATCACCCGCTTTATCTCCGAAGATTGCACGAAGCAATTTCTCCTCTGGAGTAGGATCTGATTCTCCTTTTGGTGTAATTTTTCCGATAAGAATGTCGCCAGGTTTAACCTCTGCTCCAATTCTGATCATACCGTTTTCATCTAAATCTTTAGTAGCTTCTTCAGAAACGTTAGGAATATCGTTTGTTAACTCTTCATTTCCTAACTTAGTATCTCTAACCTCTAATGAATAATCATCAACGTGGATAGAAGTAAAAATATCATCACGAACTACTTTCTCAGAAATTACAATCGCATCCTCGAAGTTGTACCCTTTCCATGGCATGAACGCAACTTTTAAGTTTCTACCTAAAGCTAATTCTCCATTTTGAGTAGCATATCCTTCTGATAATACTTGTCCAGGAATAACTCTGTCACCTTTTCTTACGATTGGTTTCAAGTTAATACTTGTACCTTGATTGGTTTTTCTAAATTTAATTAGGTTGTATGTTTTCTCATCTGCATCAAAACTAACCATTCTTTCGTCTTCTGTACGATCGTATTTAATAGTAATGATATTAGCATCAACATATTCAACAGTACCATGCCCTTCAGCATTGATTAATACTCTTGAATCTGAAGCTACCTGACGCTCTAAACCTGTACCTACAATTGGTGCTTCAGGACGGATCAAAGGAACTGCCTGACGCATCATGTTTGATCCCATCAACGCACGGTTCGCATCATCATGCTCCAAGAAAGGAATCAAAGATGCAGAAATCGAAGCGATCTGGTTAGGAGCAACGTCTGTATAATGAACAACTGATGGCTCAACAACCGGGAAGTCACCTTCCTCACGAGCAATAACATTGCTTGCTGTAATTTTACCTGTAGCATCCATTTCAATGTTTGCCTGAGCAATCATTTTACCTTCTTCTTCTTCAGCACTTAAGTAAACTGGAGTACTTTCTAAATCAACTACACCATTTATTACTTTACGGTATGGAGTTTCGATGAATCCCATTCCGTTAACTTTTGCATAAACACCAAGAGATGAAATCAAACCAATGTTTGGTCCCTCAGGAGTTTCAATCGGACATAAACGACCATAGTGTGTATAGTGAACGTCACGAACCTCGAAACCAGCTCTCTCTCTCGAAAGTCCACCTGGCCCAAGTGCAGAAAGTCTTCTTTTGTGAGTAATCTCAGCTAATGGATTCGTTTGATCCATAAATTGAGATAACTGGTTAGTACCAAAGAAAGAGTTGATAACTGATGATAATGTTTTAGCATTAATCAAATCAATTGGTGTAAACACCTCGTTATCTCTAACGTTCATTCTCTCACGAATAGTTCTAGCCATACGTGCTAAACCAACACCGAATTGTTGAGACAATTGTTCACCAACTGTTCTAACACGACGGTTTGATAAGTGATCAATATCATCAATCTCTGCTTTAGAGTTGATCAATTCGATCAAATATTTTACGATTGTAATAATATCCTCTTTAGTAAGCACTTGCTTATCCATAGGGATATCTAAATCTAATTTTTTATTCATTCTGTAACGACCAACTTCACCTAAGTTATAACGTTGATCAGAGAAGAACAATTTATCTATAATACCACGAGCAGTTTCCTCATCAGGCGGTTCAGCGTTACGCAACTGACGGTAAATGTGCTCTACAGCTTCTTTTTCAGAGTTTGTTGGATCTTTTTGTAACGTGTTGTGGATAATAGCATAATCTGCTTGGTTGTTATCCTCTTTGTGTAACAAAATAGATTTTACGTTAGAATCGATGATCTCTTCAACATTATCTTTATCGATAATTGTATCACGATCAAGGATGATTTCGTTACGTTCGATAGAAACTACCTCTCCAGTATCCTCATCTACGAAATCCTCGTGCCATGTGTTCAATACACGCGCAGCAAGTCTTCTTCCAATATATTTCTTAATACCAGTTTTAGAAACTTTAATTTCTTCAGCTAAGTCGAAAATCTCAAGAATATCCTTATCTCTTTCGAAACCGATAGCACGGAATAAAGTTGTTACAGGTAATTTTTTCTTTCTATCGATATAAGCATACATTACGCTGTTGATATCAGTAGAGAATTCTATCCAAGATCCTTTAAAAGGAATTACTCTTGCAGAATAAAGTTTAGTTCCATTTGCGTGGAATGACTGTCCAAAGAAAACCCCAGGAGAACGGTGTAATTGTGATACTACAACACGCTCGGCACCATTGATTACAAAAGTACCACTTGGAGTCATGTAAGGTATTGTTCCAAGATAAACATCTTGTACAATTGTTTCAAAATCTTCATGTTCTGGATCTGTACAGTATAGTTTTAACCTAGCTTTTAATGGCACACTATAAGTAAGACCTCTCTCTATACATTCTTGAATTGTATAACGTGGCGGATCAACAAAATAATCTAGGAATTCCAATACAAAGTTGTTTCTTGTATCTGTAATTGGGAAGTTTTCCATGAAGGTATTGTATAACCCTTCGTTGCCTCTTTCGTCAGATTTCGTTTCTAATTGGAAGAAATCTTTAAAAGATTTAACCTGAACATCCAAGAAATCCGGATAGTCAGGAATGTTTTTAGTAGAGGCAAAATTCAATCTTTCAGTCTGATTTGTTATCATCAATGGACAAAATTTTGATTAAAAAAAAGTAATTTTTTTGTGTAAAAACACACTGCGTAGTTTATACTTTCTTTTTAAAATCAATACATCTTTAAAAATAAAACGATTAATTCAGTTCAATTTTTTTTCTTCGTATTGATCAAAAACTCTTTCGTATATTAAACTATTTGATAATAAAATTTAATGTATTTTATTATACGAAAAATGGTTTAGGCCTTTGAGTGTTAACTCAGGACCTAAACCTAGTTCTTAAAACCGAGTTGAATTATTTTAATTCAACTACAGCTCCAGCTTCTTCTAATGCTTTCTTAAGACCTTCAGCCTCTTCTTTAGAAACACCTTCTTTAACGTTGCTTGGAGCACCGTCAACTACATCTTTAGCTTCTTTAAGACCTAAACCTGTAAGTTCTTTTACTAATTTCACAACTGCTAATTTAGAAGCACCAGCTTCTTTTAATACAACTGTAAATTCAGTTTGTGCTTCTTCAGCAGCACCTTCTCCACCACCAGCAGCAACTACTACAGCTGCAGCAGCAGGCTCGATACCATACTCGTCTTTTAATATTGTTGCTAATTCGTTAACTTCTTTAACTGTTAAGTTAACTAATTGTTCTGCGAATTGTTTCAAATCTGCCATTTTTTCTATCGTTTAAAATGATTTTGTAAAAATATAATTTAATTATTGTGCGCTAATTAAGCAACAAGAAAGCAAGCTTCCCTGTCTTTATTATTATGCTTCAGTTTCTTCTTCGCTTCCTGCGAATTTGTTTTGTAAAGCAGAAATAATTCTTTGAGCTGGAGATTGTAATAATCCAATGATTTCTCCAATAAGCTCTTCTTTAGATTTAATCGTAGCTAATGCATCTAATTGGTTATCCCCAATATATACTTCAGAATTGATATAAGCTCCTTTTAAAACTGGTTTGTCAGATTTCTTACGGAAATCTTTGATAATTTTTCCAGGTGCGTTAGCAACATCAGAAATAAAGATTGCACTGTTACCAGTTAAAACTGTAGGTAAATCACCATAATCATTAGCAGAAGCTTCCATTGCTTTTGCAAGCAAAGTATTCTTTACTACTTCTAATTTGATTCCAGCTTTAAAACAAGCTCTACGTAAGTTTGAAGTTGTCTCTGCGTTTAAACCAGAAATATCAGATACATAAATGATATTTGTACCAGCTAACTGCGCAGTTAAATTTTCAATCGCGATTGATTTTTCTTCTCTAGTCATACTAAAAATTTTTAACTACCAATTATACTGCTTTTGGGTCTAATGCAATAGCAGGACTCATAGTGCTTGTAAGGTGAATACCTTTAATGTATGTACCTTTAGCAGCAGTTGGTTTAAGTTTTATTAATGTTTGAATAATTTCGTGTGCGTTGTCAACAATTTGCTCAGCTCCAAAAGAAACTTTACCAATTCCTGCGTGAACGATACCAGTTTTATCAACTTTAAAGTCAATTTTACCAGCTTTAACCTCTTGAACAGCTTTTGCAACATCCATAGTTACAGTACCTGTTTTAGGGTTTGGCATTAAACCTCTAGGTCCTAAAATACGACCTAATGGACCTAATTTACCCATAACAGCAGGCATAGTGATAATAACATCAACATCTGTCCAACCATCTTTAATTTTCTGTAAATAATCATCAAGACCAACGTAGTCAGCCCCAGCTTCTTTAGCTTCCGCTTCTTTATCTGGAGTAACCAATGCTAATACTTTTACATCTTTACCAGTTCCGTGAGGCAATGTAACCACACCTCTTACCATTTGATTCGCTTTTCTTGGATCAACACCCAAACGAACTGCGATATCAACAGACTCATCAAATTTTGCAGAAGCAACAACTTTCAATAATGCCGCAGCATCTTTTAGAGAGTATAATTTGTTCTTTTCAATTTTTGAAGCAGCCTCTTTTTGCTTTTTTGTTAATTTTGCCATGTCTTTCTCTTAATTAAAAAGGAGCATCTCCTGATACAGTTATACCCATAGATCTAGCTGTTCCAGCAACCATACTCATCGCTTTCTCAATAGTGAAAGCATTTAAGTCTGGCATTTTGTCTTCAGCAATAGTTCTAATTTGTTCCCAAGTAACACTAGCTACTTTTTTACGATTAGGCTCACCAGAACCAGATTTTAGCTTTGCAGCTTCCATTAACTGAACTGCTGCTGGAGGAGTCTTAACAACAAAATCAAATGATTTGTCTTTGTACACAGTGATTTGCACTGGACAAATTTTGCCAGGTTTATCCTGAGTTCTAGCATTAAATTGCTTACAGAACTCCATGATGTTTACCCCAGCAGCTCCTAAAGCAGGTCCAACCGGTGGCGACGGGTTCGCAGCACCTCCCTTAACTTGTAGTTTAACTACCTTACTAATTTCTTTAGCCATTTTTAAAAAATTTAACACCACAATCAATGGAAGCGATTGTGATGGATATTATATATGTAACAAAAAATTATACTTTTTCAACTTGCATAAAACTCAACTCCAACGGTGTTTTTCTTCCGAAAATCTTAACCATAACCTCAAGTTTACGCTTCTCTTCATTGATCTTTTCAACCGTACCGTTAAAACCATTAAAAGGACCATCGATCACTTTTACAGTTTCACCTAAGTTGAAAGGAATAGCACGAGTATCTGTATTTACAGCTAACTCATCAACTTTTCCTAACATACGATTTACTTCAGATAATCTCAAAGGAACAGGTTCCCCACCTTTAATTTCACCTAAAAAACCAATTACACTTGTAATAGACTTAATAATATGAGGTATCTCACCAACTAGGTTAGCTTCGATCATAACATATCCAGGAAAATACACTTTATCCTTAGATGATTTTTTCCCATCTTTTACAGTTACTACTTTTTCAGTAGGAACCAAAACCTGAGAAACATAATCCTCCATACCTAATCTCGCAATCTCAGTCTCGATATAAGCTTTCACTTTATTCTCTTGACCACTAACCGCTCTAACTACGTACCATTTTTTCACATTATTATCTGCCATCACAAAAAAATTACCCTTTTAACCAGTTAAAAAATCCAGCCAAAGCTTTTGCAAAAAATTCGTCTACTCCCCAAGTTGCCAAAGCAAATAGAATCGAAAATACAGCCACAACAATTGTCAATTTTTGAACCTCAGCCCAAGCTGGCCAAGTAACATTTGACTTTAACTCCTCGAAAGCCTCTGATAAATAATTAGTAACTTTTGTCATTTGATATATTTTTTATTGCACGGGCGGAGGGATTCGAACCCCCATCAACGGTTTTGGAGACCGCTATTCTACCCTTGAACTACGCCCGTAATTAAAGCCAGTGATTTCAATTAAGAAAATCACTGGCTTTTATTTATTTATAGAATTACTCTACGATTTCAGTAACCTGACCAGCACCAACTGTTCTACCACCTTCACGGATAGCAAAACGTAAACCTACGTTCATAGCGATTGGGCTTAATAAAGCAACTTCAATAGTTAAGTTATCACCTGGCATTACCATCTCTACACCTGCTGGTAAAGTAATAACTCCAGTTACGTCAGTTGTACGTACGTAGAACTGTGGACGGTAGTTATTGTGGAATGGAGTGTGACGTCCACCTTCTTCTTTTTTCAAGATATAAACCTCAGCTTTGAATTTAGCGTGTGGTTTTACTGAACCTGGCTTAATAATAACCATACCTCTTTTGATATCAGCTTTATCAATACCTCTTAACAATAAACCTACGTTATCTCCAGCTTCACCTCTGTCAAGGATTTTACGGAACATCTCAACTCCTGTAATAGTAGAAGTTAATTTTTCAGCTCCCATACCAATGATTTCAACAGGATCTCCAGTATTAGCAACTCCAGTTTCGATACGACCTGTAGCAACAGTTCCACGACCTGTAATTGTAAATACGTCCTCAACTGGCATCAAGAATGGTTTAGCTACGTCACGTACTGGCTCTTCGATCCAAGCATCAACAGCTTCCATTAATTCGATAATTTTAGGTACCCAGTTTGGATCATTGTTTAATCCTCCTAAAGCAGAACCTTGAACTACAGGACCATTATCTCCATCATATTCGTAGAAAGATAATAAATCTCTAATTTCCATTTCAACAAGCTCTAACAACTCAGCATCATCAACCATATCCACTTTGTTCATGAAAACAACGATTCTTGGAATACCAACCTGACGTCCTAAAAGGATGTGCTCACGAGTTTGTGGCATTGGACCATCTGTAGCAGCAACTACTAAGATAGCTCCGTCCATTTGAGCAGCACCAGTAACCATGTTCTTTACGTAATCCGCGTGACCTGGACAGTCAACGTGAGCGTAGTGACGGTTAGCTGTTTCATACTCTACGTGTGATGTATTAATAGTAATACCTCTTTCTTTCTCCTCTGGAGCGTTATCGATTTGATCAAACGATTTTGCTTGACAGTAACCAGCATCTGACAATACTTTAGTAATTGCAGCAGTTAATGTAGTTTTTCCGTGATCTACGTGTCCAATTGTACCTATGTTTAAGTGCGGTTTGGAACGATTAAAATTCTCCTTTGCCATTTTACTTAATTTTTAATCTTAGTTATATATTAATTTTCAATTTCCTACTTACTTGAGCCAATGTCGGGATTTGAACCCGAGACCTCTTCCTTACCAAGGAAGCACTCTACCCCTGAGCTACACCGGCAGAGAGTTCTGATTTTAGACCTCTTAGAATCTAAACTTCTTTTTTTGTGGGGAGAGCAGGATTCGAACCTGCGAAGTTCACACAGCAGATTTACAGTCTGCCCTCGTTGGCCGCTTGAGTATCTCCCCTAATTTTAAAATTCCATTACCTTAAAGAACCTATCCCAAACACATTAGGAATGTTTTTTTTTGAGCCGATAGAGGGACTCGAACCCACGACCTGCTGATTACAAATCAGCTGCTCTAGCCAGCTGAGCTACATCGGCGAATACATTAAAAAAGTCCGCTATTTCTAACGGACTGCAAATGTAGCTATTTTATCTTTTAATCAAAACATTTTTTAAAAAAATTTTCAATTAAATATGCGCTCTTATTTTTTCTTTCCTTTTTACAAGCAAACGTTCTAAAGATTCTGCCGAAAGCTCAACCGCCTCTTCAAATGTCTTACACTGTTTTTTTACCAAAAAATCATCACCAGGAACATTAATCTTAATCTCCACCACCTTGTTCTCTTTATCACTAGTTCTTTCAACTTTTAAAAAAACATCAGACGAAACCACACGGTCGTAGTATTTTTCTAGCTTATCCATTCTCTCCTGAATAAAATCGACCAATTTTCTGTCAACAGTAAAGTTAACTGCATGAACATCTACCTTCATAATACAAATTTTAGGATTTAACATTTTAGAACCATTATTTGCTTCTTGGATGCGCATCTATATAAACCTTTTTAAGTTCCGCCAAACTATTATGAGTATAAACCTGAGTAGATGCCAAACTAGAATGCCCTAATAACTCTTTAACTGAATTCAAATCTGCCCCGTTATTTAATAAGTGAGTTGCAAAAGTATGACGAAGCACATGCGGACTTTTCTTCACCTTTTCAGAGACTCTACTAAAGTATGAATTTATTAAACGATAAACAAAAGATTCACTCAATTTTAATCCTTTTTTCGAAACAAAAAAATAATCCAAATCAACCACAACATCTAAACCACCCCTCTCCTTTATATAAACACTTATCTGATCCACTATAATAGGCAAAACAGGAATAATTCGCTCTTTATTTCTTTTTCCCAAAACCTTTATTGTTCTATTAGAAAGATCTACATTTTTAATCATCAAACCAATCAATTCCGCACGACGCATTCCCGTCATATAAAACATCTCAACAATAAGCTTATCACGAATCTCCTCAAAACCAACCGGATCAGAAATCACATTTAGCAAATCTTTCAATTCTTTTTCAGAAAAAGGAACCTGAACTATTTTTGGCGTTTTCAAAGCTTTATGCTTCAACATAGGACTCACATCAATTTGCTTCGTTTTTAAAAGAAACCTGTAAAAAGCCTTCAAAGAAGCCATTTTTCTATTTACAGACACATTAGAAACTCCTTGATCCACCAAGAAAACTATCCAACTTCTTATTTGCCCATAATTCACCTGATCAATATTCACCTGATCAAACGAAGCCTCATTAAAGCTTTCAAAAAAACAAATATCATTCAAATAAGCCGTAACCGTGTGAGCAGAATATTTTTTTTCCAACTGAAGATAATCCCGAAAAGCATCTTTATTCGACTTCATTACATTTCTTTTAAAAAGCAAACCTTATCTCAAAATTAAACATAAAAAAACCGTTAGCATCAAAATATTGACAACTAACGGTAATTTATTTTTAAAAAAGCTAATACTAACTTTCCAAACTATCTCTCAAGCCTTGGATGTAAGCCGCTTTTTGAATCTGTGCTCTTTTGATTACAGAAGGCTTAATAAAAGCAGTACGTGCTCTTAATTGACGAACAGTTCCTGTTTTATCAAATTTTCTTTTATAGCGCTTTAATGCTCTATCGATATTTTCTCCGTCTTTAATTGGTATAATTAACATAATATTGACACCTCCTCTCGTTAAGGCTGCAAAGGTAAAAATTAATAATAAACTACAAAATATAAATTGCTTTTTTTTAAAGAATTAAATTTAGCAAGCCAAAAGCATTACCAAACCCTATACCTAACTGCTCTTAAATCTTACACTCATTATTCTTTCAACAAATTTCTTGAAATAACTAGTTTTTGAATCTCAGTAGTTCCTTCACCTATAGTACAAAGTTTAGAGTCTCTATAAAACTTTTCTACAGGAAAATCTTTAGTATAGCCATAACCTCCATGAATTTGAACAGCATCATTTGCTACTTTTACACAAACCTCTGAAGCGTACATTTTCGCCATAGCGCCAGACGTTGTTACAGCCTTATGTTGCTGTTTCAAAAATGCAGCTTTATGCAACAACAGTTCGGAAGCTTCAATCTCTGTTGCCATATCCGCTAACTTAAACGAAATCCCTTGAAAATTACTAATAGGCTGACCAAACTGATATCTTTCCTTTGAATATTTCAATGCCGCTTCATAAGCTCCTTTTGCAATTCCTAATGATAGCGCTCCAATTGAAATTCTGCCTCCGTCAAGAATTTTCATAGCTTGCACGAACCCCTGACCAACTTCTCCTAATCGATTTGCATCGGGCACTCTGCAATTATCAAACACTAATTCAGCAGTTTCACTCGCGCGCATTCCTAATTTATTTTCTTTCTTTCCAGATGAAAATCCAGACATTCCTTTTTCAAAAACAAAAGCAGTCATTCCTTTTGAATCTCCTTTTTCTCCCGTACGAACTATCACAACCGCAACATCACCTGAGATACCATGCGTTATAAAATTCTTTGCTCCGTTAACAATCCAATGGTCACCATCTTTAACTGCAGTCGTATTCATACCACCAGCATCAGAACCTGTATTATGCTCTGTTAATCCCCACGCTCCAATATATTCTGCAGTAGCGAGCTTAGGTAGCCACTTCTTTTTTTGCTCTTCATTACCAAAGGTCAAAATATGATTAGTACATAATGAATTATGAGCGGCCACCGATAATCCAATTGAAGGATCAACTTTTGAGATTTCTTCTATAACTGTAATATATTCATGATATCCTAAACCAGACCCGCCAAATTCTTCAGGCACTAAGACTCCCATAAACCCCATTTCGCCTAATTTCTTAAAAAGTGAAATCGGAAAAATTTGAGCTTCATCCCACTCCATTATATTTGGTCTGATATTCTTTTCTGCAAAATCTTTGATTGATTGTGCTATCATTAATTGCGTTTCGTTATAATCAAAATTCATTTGGCTGTTTTTTAGAACTCCAAATATAACGCAATTATTTTTGCTTTTTCAACAGGAAAACCTTTAATTTTTGATAAATCCTCAATATTATTAAAATTTCCATTCATACTTCGATACGTCACAATTTGCTTTGCAAGTGCATATCTAAAATATGAAAACTGCGATAATTCCTTTAGAGAAGCATCATTTATTGCTATTTTTTTTGAATCCGAAGGCAAAACAACTTTAAAATGAGAATTGAGCTCTGCAACAACATCTGCCGAAAGCCCCCAAATTTCATTCATCTGTTCCATTGAAACAAAATAACCCACGATTTCTCTTTGTTTAATTATCCTTGCTGATAACGCTTCTCCGATTCCGTAGATTTTAATTAAATCTTCAGGAGAAGCCTGATTGATATCCAAAACTTTAATCACTTCCTTTTTAAAATCAGCTTTTTGTGCGTATTCTTTTTTCTCGCTTTTAAAATTCGATTTATTTTTAATCCAATCCGGAAATTTAAAAAAAGGAGAAATGGTAGCTAGTAAAGAATCTGACACTTTTGTAACCTCCTGAAATTCTTCTGCAGAATTAACAAATTTGTTCTCTTTTCGAAATTCCAGCAGCCTGTCCATTTCTTTTACTGACAAGCCTAATTTATACCCTTTATAATCAGAAATAAAATTAGGGTTAAAACTTTTTACTGTATGAGATTCATTCTTATGAATTAGTTTGGCCTCATTAATTTCATTCTGCAATGAAAGCCATTGTTCCTTATTAGAAAAGAAAGTTTCCTTCTGAGTAAAATCCACAAAAAAATAAATCAACTGCAGCATTATAATAATCAAAAATAGTATCAAAATCCCCGCTCGCTGTAATCTTGTAAACTTCAAATAAGCTTTAATATTTTTCCAATTCATTAGATACATAGATTATTAGATTTCATATCTCTAGTTAGACACGATAAAACTAAATATAAATTAACAGTAAAAATACTATAAAAATAAGAAATATATCAATTCTGAGCTATATAATCACGATACAATTAATTTGATGAATTTCAGCCTATAAAGAATCTCATTTTCAGATTTATTCAAAAATTTAAATATTTTGTAACTTAAAATATGATAATTGTTTTTATTTTTTACAAAAAACAATACATTTGGAGCTTAATAACAAATAAACCAATATTATAGTATGTCAATTTGGAAAACTAAACCTCTTTCGGTATTGCTTGGTGAAGCATCCGAATCTGAAAAAGGATTAAAAAGAACCTTATCTTCACGTTCGCTTGTTGCACTTGGAGTTGGAGCAATTATTGGAGCGGGACTATTTTCGCTAACAGGAATTGCAGCAGCTGATCACGCAGGCCCAGCCGTAACAATTTCTTTTATTTTAGCCGCTGTAGGTTGCGCATTTGCAGGTCTATGTTATGCTGAATTTGCTTCAATGATTCCGGTTGCCGGTAGTGCCTATACTTATTCTTATGCTACAATGGGAGAGTTTATGGCCTGGATTATAGGTTGGGATTTAGTTTTAGAATACGCTTTAGGAGCTGCGACTGTTGGAGTAAGTTGGTCTCGATATCTTCTTGAACTGCTTGCAAAATTTAATATACACCTTCCGCCGGACTTAATTTGTTCGCCTTGGGAAACCTTAACCTTAAGCAATGGTACGGTGATCGAAGGAGGAATTGTAAACCTTCCTGCAATATTCATCGTTTCATTATTATCTCTGTTATTGATAAAAGGTACTAAAGAATCTGCATCCTTAAACAATTTCTTAGTTGTAGTAAAAGTTGCAGTTGTACTTATCTTCATCGTACTTGGTTGGAAATTCATTGATCCTACTAATTATACACCATATATTCCTGAAAACACTGGTGTATTTGGAAAATTTGGATGGTCTGGAATTGCTGCGGGTGCTGGTACAGTATTTTTTGCCTTTATTGGTTTTGATGCTGTTTCGACTGCTGCTCAAGAGGCAAAAAATCCACAAAAAGGAATGCCAATTGGAATTTTAGGTTCGTTAGTTATCTGTACCTTATTATATGTATTGTTCTCTCACGTTATGACAGGACTTGTACCTTACTACAAATTTGCAGGAGATGCAAAACCGGCTGCTACAGCTTTTGCAGTTACTGGATATGACTTTTTACAAACAGGATTGATTATAGCTATTTTAGCTGGATATACTTCTGTAATATTAGTAATGCTTATGGGACAAAGCCGAGTATTCTACACAATGAGTAAAGACGGTTTACTACCTCCATTCTTTAGTGACATTCATGCAAAATTCCGTACTCCTTATAAAACTAACTTTTTCTTCCTTGTATTCGTAAGTTTATTTGCAGGTCTTGTACCGGTAAGTGATTTAGGACATATGGTAAGTATCGGTACATTATTAGCTTTCGTATTAGTTTGTATTGGAGTTATGGTTATGCGTAAGAAAATGCCGGATGCTCCAAGAGCTTTCAGAACTCCGTGGGTTCCTTTTGTTCCAGTTGCAGGAATAGTTATTTGTTTGGCTTTGATGTATTCTTTACCAAACGAAAGCTGGGCGAGACTAGTAATTTGGATGGCTTTGGGTATTCTTATCTATTTTATTTACGGTAAGAAAAACAGTAAATTAAACAATCCGGAAAAATAATTTCGTGAAAACATAAAATAAAAAAGGATCAGCAGTTCAAAACTACTGATCCTTTTTTTATGCCTTTTGTTTATTTATAAATCAAATACCGAACTACGTTTCGCACGAACTAAATCCTTTAGTCGAATCCAAAAAGCTAAAGTAAGATATACTCCAAATCCTAAACCAACTGTTACGAAAGATATATAGATAAAAAACAACCTGACGCTGGTTACACGCATTCCCAATTTATCAGCCAATCTTGACGAAACATGAAAACCATATTTTTCGAAAAAGAACTTCAATTTTAAAATAGCAGACATCTTATATTTTTTAGATTAAGACAAAAATACAAATTATCTATTATTTTTAAGCAATTCGACACCAATAGCGCATTGCAAACACTTTTTTTGATTACAATACTCATTTTTTAATTCAAGTAAAGTTTGACTCTCAAAAGCATTTTTTGGCTTTAAGCCGAAGGAAATAAATTTATCTACTATAGCATTTTTCTCAGAAGCAACTTCTTTCATAAAATCTATTAAATCTTCAGCGATTATTTCTCCGTTTATATTAGAATACGCAAACTGAAGTGGAATTATAGTATTTACAATTATTAGATCTATGAAAGTTTTAGATAACAATTTTGGCTTTTTTAAACTTTCCTTATCAAACTGATAATGATTCTGCCAATACAAACTGGATGAAACAGAAAGTACATTATAAACACTTTCAACTGATTTTAAACGAATAATTTTTGAGAATAAATTTTGATGTTTGTAGTATACTGCCGCCAACTGCGAAAGCCTAATAGTGGGAAAATTATCAGGCCGATGCTTAAAAAACTGAACTGGACTAACGATAGGCTTCTCAATTTGATATTTATGTAAAAGATAAAAAAACCTGAATTTTAAATCCTCAAAATAGACATCTTCTTTTTCGTTGTCAAGTAAACCGGATACTCCAAAAAACAAAGCTTCAAGATTTTCGATCTCAAAACTTTCTTTTCTGATGATGGTAAATGGAAGCGCTTTAGCGATTTGCAAAAAGGTCTCACCATTTGTATTCAATCCGAAGTTTTTGGCTAAGAGACAAAACAAAACGGCTTCCCAATCATTGTTTGTTTCTTCAAGCAAATCATATATAAATTTTGATTTACGCTCTAAACGCTCAAAAAAAGTCGCTCCTGCCAGTTTTTGAAAGTAAAATCATCAATTTCAAGAATTTGCTTTTCGCAAAATATCCACGATTTCGAAGTCATCAGAGATTGATAATTAGAGACAACTTCAGAAGTAACATAATCTTTCAAAACTAAAACAGGAATTTCAGTATTGTTTTCTCTGAATATTTCTGTGTCATGCTCCCACACAACATGCAATATAACATTATCGTATGCAACATCTGTTTCGTGGTTATGCAAATACCAATCTGATGATTTTAAATGAATTTCAACATTTCCAGCCCATTTTTGACTTCCAATTTTGATATGGGCGTTAAAGAAATCCGGTCCTGAAAACCCAAGATAATCACCCGTTTTAAGAATAGTTATTACCTCTTTCTGAGTTGTTCGCAAATTCAAATTATCAAATTTTCTGAATTGCCAGAGGTAATGAAGAAAGTCTTCTTTCATTTTAGATTTTATAAAAAATTACAAATCTAAAATAATATAAAAATTTAATATTTTTCTTACAATTTGAAAAATTATTACTTTAGCGAAGCATATATAATTTAGCACAAGCCCGAGCATCCGACAAGGCTTCATGATGGTTTAATTTTATATTCATTTCGCGACAGCAATCGCTTAATTTTGTAGGCTTTATTCCTTTTGCTTTATATATCTTAACCGTACATTCCCATTTTGGTGCAATATTTAAATCATCGTAATTTAAACCGTACAACAACATTGATTTAACTAAAACATTACGATCAAAACTTTCGTTATGCGCTACTACAACCCTATTTTTTAACCTTTTTTCTATTTCAGGAAAAACTTGAGCAAAGGATTTCGCATTTACAGTATCACGCGGATAAATTCCGTGTACCTGAATCGTAAAGGGATTATAAATATTATTTGGCGGTTTAATTAAAGTAACAAATTCATCTGTTATAATTCCGTTTTCGACAGTAACAATCCCAACAGAACATGGGTGATAACTCGTTGCCGTTTCAAAATCGATTGCTGTAAAATTCATGTAGAAGCTTCTTTACAAATAAAATCCAGAAGCCCAAATTCGAATCAGACTTCTGGATAATACTATTCTTTTAATTTTTATTTTATAGAGCCAATAATATCGTATTTCGTAATAATATGATGGCTACCGTTTCCTAAATCTATTAAGACAGCGTCATTTTCTTTACTGAAAAGTCTAGAAACCTCTTCTATTGGAGTTCCCAATTTAACAATTGGAAATGGTTTACTCATCACTTCCTTAATTGGTTTTTCGGCAACATTTTTATCGGCAACATAACTTCTAAAAAGGTCTGTTTCATCCACAGAACCAACAAATCCATTTATGTCGACAACAGGAATCTGAGAAATTTTATACTTACGCATGCGCTCAATTGCGTGCGATACTAATTCTTCTGTGCGAACTACAATTAGTTCTTTATCAATATGATCTTTAATAACATCTTCTGCTTTTGTAACGTTTTCTTCAAGAAATCCGCGTTCACGCATCCAATCATCATTAAACATTTTTCCAACGTATCTACTTCCAGAATCATGAAATAAAACCACTACAACATCGTCTGGTTTAAAATGCTCTTTTAACTGAAGCAAACCTTTAATACAAGCTCCTGCTGAGTTTCCAACAAAAATTCCTTCTTCAAGAGCAATCTTTCTCGTATATACTGCAGCATCTTTATCGGTTACTTTTGTAAAACCATCAATTAAAGAGAAGTCAACATTTTTTGGCAAAATATCTTCTCCAATTCCTTCAGTGATATAAGAATAGATTTCATTTTCATCAAAAATGCCAGTTTCGTGGTATTTCTTAAAAACAGAACCATAAGTATCAATACCCCAGATTTTAATGTTCGGATTTTTTTCTTTCAAATACTTCCCGACACCTGAAATTGTTCCTCCGGTTCCTACTCCAACAACAAAATGCGTAATTTTTCCTTCTGTCTGTTTCCAGATTTCCGGTCCCGTTTGTTCGTAATGAGCCAATGAGTTTGACAAATTATCATATTGATTTACATACCATGAATTTGGTGTTTCTTGTGCCAGTCTTTTGGAAACTGAATAATAAGAACGTGGATCTGTAGGCTCAACATCTGTTGGACAAACTACTACTTTGGCACCCACAGCACGCAAAATATCCATTTTCTCTTTTGATTGTTTATCTGAGATTACGCAAATCAATTTGTATCCTTTTACGATAGCTACAAGCGCCAATCCCATTCCGGTGTTTCCGGAAGTTCCTTCAATAATAGTTCCACCAGGTTTTAATCGACCGTCAGCTTCTGCGTCTTCAATCATCTTTACGGCCATTCTGTCTTTTACAGAATTTCCAGGATTAAAAGTTTCGACTTTTGCTAATACTAACGCATCAATTTCAGCAACAATTTTATTGAGCTTTACTAGTGGCGTATTCCCTATTGTTTCTAAAATATTTTTTGAAAAGTCCATTTTATTAAATTATTTATTTGGTTTGAAGTGAAATCAGAACCTAATCTTATTGGAAGAAATTCCAAACCAAACCAAATCGGATAATAAAATCACGATATGGATTATTAGGCGCTGAGTAGTAATTATTTTGCGAAAAAGAGGCATTAAAATGCTCTGCTTTTAAATAAAATCTTGTTTGACGAATTCTTGCATTCACAAAAAAATCAAAATTAGCATAATTACCAATTTCTTTTGTGCTCTGTACAAAAAACTCTCCAATAACCGGATTATAGGCGTTACCGTAATACTTAGTAAAATAATTAAAAGTAATACCAGTTTGCATAAACAATGCTTTCTTAAAAAAGTAACTAGAGTAATAAAGTGTGTTTCGTGTTACAAAATCAGGCACATTTAAAACAAATTCAGATTGATCTACTTTTTGATATAAAAGTGTATTATCCAAAGCAAATCTTCCAAATTTAAACTCTCTGCTAGCTTTAATAGAAAAATAATTTATTGCATTTTCGTATTGCGCCGGATTTATGATTTGTGTATTTACAGCTGCTTGCTCAGGACTCGAAACATCTGCAAAATACAAATGGTCATTTAACACCGAATATTGTGCTTCTGCATTCAACCATGGTGTAAAAATATTAGCACTAAGTTGATTTATTTTTTCGTTTTTAAAATTATGTGACCAATTGTACGAAATGTAACTACTCTGATATAAATTATAATTATTATTCGGAAGCTTGTTTATATTTCTGTATCTGAAATCAAACTGAATTTTCTCATTCAAATTATACCTCAACTTCGCATCTAAATCTGAAAGTGACTGATTTGTAATTGATCTGGTATATAAAAAGCGACCATTCCATTTGTTCTTCTGATATTCGTACTGACCACCAACATTATTGATTTCCTGATACAAATTGTCAGGAATAATTGTGCCATCTTTTTTTATGATAACTCTGTCGTATTTATAATTTGATCGGTAATCATCAATAAAAAAATTAAACTTTCCGAGTAATATATTTTCATAAGCAAGACCAACTTTGTTGTATAATTTTTCAAAACGAGTCTTATCATTAATATTGCTGGTTACATAAGCATCACCAAAACGTTCAACAGAAGTTGTTCCTACAACCGAAAGTAAAGTTGGCTGTTTGTACTCATAAAACTTTCCTTCATAATTAAACTGATGCGTTAAATACAAATTATTGCTTCCTCCTTTTGGATTTATTCTAAAAGCATGATCGATAAAGAATCGTCTTCCTTTCAACATCGATTCTGCATCTGTAAGGAACACCTGCAAACGCTGGCGGTTTTTGTAATCAGCATTATTGCTTTCAAAATCAGAAGGAGTGGTGATACCACCATTTTCTTCATTCATAATGTCCTGATACGTTACGTGGGCATTTAAAATATATCTTTTATTTGTTGTAGCATAACTCGTTGTAAATCTAAAATTTCCTGCACTCACGAGTTGATTTATATAATCACCTTCTGAACGCAATCCTCTATATGCAATCGAGAAATTAAGATTCTTGGATGTGTTTAAAGTAATAAAAGAATCTACGTTCTGACCTTTGTTAATCGTCGTATTAAAAAACAGCTCTGTTAACGGAGTCGCTACCGAATAATATCTGATATCTTCAGGTTGCATATAATCAAAATGCTTTCCAGCAAAACCAATTTCAGGATAAGGCGAAAAACTGGTCAAACCGTAGTGCAATGTATTATAAGTTTGCCCAATATTTGAGAACTCCAAAAGCCCAAAATTATCTTTTCTAAGATAGTTTTGTTTGTAAGCACTTTTTATCGTTAATGAGGTGTCTGCATATATGGTATCATGTTCTAAGGTGATAATCTGATACTGATCAATCTTAGCAATTTTAGCTTTTTTCTTTTTCAGTGTATCGTTTATACTTGAATATTTGGTATTCATGTCTAAATTATTTTTAGAAGCGGTTTTTTCCTGCGAAAACAATAAGGTTGGTACGACTAAAAGATATAGAAAAATGAATATTCTCATTTGATGGCTTTGTATAAAATTATTTTGACAAAATTTGCTAAGCAAAGGTAAATTATAAAAACAAATAAATAAAAAAACACTTCAATTTATACAATTGCCTTGGCTGACAGTATCAAAACGAATATTTTTGTTGAAAATTTCAATTGATTGGTCTTTTAAAAATAAAAAAATGCTCGAAAAAAATTTCTCAGGATTTATATTGGAAACCGGAACCGACGAAGCTGGCCGCGGATGTCTGGCTGGTCCGGTAACAGCCGCAGCTATAATTTTGCCCGATCATTTTGAAAACCAAACGCTGAATGACAGTAAACAATTGTCTGAAAAAACCAGAGCACTTTTAAGGCCAATTATCGAAAAAGAAGCTTTATGTTTTGCTGTCACTCATTTATTTCCAGATGAAATAGACGAAATAAACATCTTAAATGCTTCTATGAAAGGGATGCAGGAATGTATTTTAAAATTAAAACATACTCCTGAATTTATTATCGTCGACGGAAATCGCGCCTTAAATGCAAAGCTAGGTCTTAAAAATACTTTTGGAAAACAGTTTACTTCTGATGAAATTTCATTGCTAAAATCAATTCCAAATCAAAGCATTATAAAAGGTGACGGAAAATACCTGAGTATTGCCGCGGCTTCTGTTTTAGCAAAAACATATCGTGACGAATACATGGATCAGATTCATGAAGAATTTCCAATGTACAATTGGAAAAAAAACAAAGGTTATCCGACTAAAGAACATCGGGAAGCGATAAAAAAATACGGAACCACAAAATATCACCGTATGAGTTTCAGGCTTTTACCGGAACAATTGACATTAGATTTTTTCGAATAACAAAAACGACCTGTATTGCAGGTCGTTTTTTGATTATTTAAAGAGTTAAATAGCGTTTATTTTTTGCTTTTTAAAAATTCAGCGAATTGTTTTGTATCGAAATAAAAAGCTCTGATCGCAGTAATTTTTCCGTTCTTAAGATCGAAATGTTCTGAGATTGGCACTGAAAGGTTTTTGCCTGATTTTTTGGCTTTACAATTTATTGTAAAATAAATAATCACCTCATTTTTAGAAGCGTCGCTAAAATAAGTTGGTTCTTTTTCGATTTGAAGATCAAAAAATTCAGTCGATTTTGCAAACATTTTTGTCCACTCTGCAAAACCTACGTAAGTACCGCCATAAGGCAGTCCTGTCGCTTGATTATAAACTGCACCTTCTTCTATCAATTTTGCCATGCTATCAAAATCTCTGGTTTTAAACAGACATTCATAATATTTTGCCACGACTTTATAATTCTCCGTCTCGATGTTTTTTAAAATATCAGAATCAGATGGCGTAACTTCTCTATCCCAAAAACCAATAATCTTACTTACTTGTCCCTTTCCGTTTAAACGGGCAAAATCGCGACCAGACATTACCAATTTACTAGTACCATCAAGAATTTTCCAATCCCAGGTTACATAATTATCTTTTACAACTTTCGCTCCCGATGTCAATACGGCATCCGGGTATTTTTTGTAAAACTCGTTGATTACATTGTTAAGCGCCACCGAACCTTTAATTGAAGCCGAAGGATCTTCAAAAGTGCTATCTTCCAACCAAATTGATTTAATCAATTTTAATCGGACGTCGCTGTTTTTTTCCTGCCATACTTTTTCGTAAGCTGTAATTGGATATAATTTATCTTTCTTTTGTGCAAAAAGACCGTTAAGCATAAAGAGAAAGTAGATGAAGTAGATTTTTCTCATAAGGAATTTGGAGATTTGATTAAACTTTACTTGCGATGCTTTCAAATTTAGCATAAATACTTTACCAAATTACATAAGTTCTATAATTTACTATCCTTTCAAAATCTTAACTTTTACAAAATGCTTTTCTTTTTTTTGAATCACTTTTTAGAAAAAAAACTGCTTTTTATTTAAACATTCAAAGATCATTTAGAGATTCACAAGAGAATGTCTTGCTTTTAAATGATTGAAATTTTATGTAAAGAAATTAAAAAAACCGCTTCAAATTTCTTTGAAACGGTTTATATATTAAACGATTATTTAAACAAATTCAGCTTCAAACAGCTGAGTCAAATGTTTAAGTATTTTTGCTTTTACTTCTTCTTCATCTACTTTTTCAACGCCAAGTTCAACGTTTAAAGAAGTAACGCCTTTACCGCGAATTCCACACGGAATAATATTATCAAAATACCCTAAATCTACATTGACATTTAACGCAAAACCATGCATCGTAACCCAACGGGAAGCACGAACACCCATCGCACATATTTTGCGCGCAAACGGAGTTCCGACACCAAGCCAAACACCAGTTTCGCCTTCACTTCTGCCCGATTCTAATCCGTATTCTGCTAAAGTCAGGATGATAGATTCTTCTAAAAAACGCAGGTATTTATGAATATCCGTAAAGAAATTTTCTAAATCCAGAATAGGATAACCTACAATTTGTCCCGGGCCATGATAAGTAATATCACCACCACGATTGATTTTATAAAAAGTAGCTCCTTTTGCTTCGAGCTGTTTTTCGTTCAATAATAAGTTTTCCAGATCTCCGCTTTTCCCCAGCGTATATACATGCGGATGCTCAACAAATAATAAATAATTTGGAGTTGGCAAATCTAGTTCTTCTCTTCTGTTTTTGATTTTTAGATCTACAATATCCTTAAAAAGTTCTTCCTGATATTCCCAAGTCGATTTGTAATCTCTGTTTCCCAGATCCTGAAGTTGAATTTTTTTATTCATTTTAATTATTTTTCAAACTCAACATCGAAGTTAAGTTTGTCCGGATTCTCCATATAATCCGTAAAAGTGTACTGAATTGTAATTGATTTTCGATCGTCACTGAATAAAGCATTCGGATTTGATACCTTTTTTATTTTTTTAGGAAAATGATATTTTATAACATAATTTGATGAAGCAAACATCATTTTAGACATATCTGCAGCAGAATCTTTTTTGACCTCAGCTAGTTTTTCTTTATCAATTACTGCTTTTCTTGTAAATTTCTTTCCGTCATAAGTATAACTTAATTTGCTATTGTTGTTTCCAAAACCACTTCCCATTGGCCCAACATTGGCACTGCCTTCTAATTTTTGAAGTGCACTTGCTGTTTGCAGAATATCCTGAAGCTCGTTTACATTTTTAAAATCGGTTGCCATTGTCATCAAAAATTGTTTTTTCTCTGCGCTCATTTTAGTGGTGACCACAAAATTCTCTAGTTTTTTCAATTCTTTTTGAGCTTCTGGACTCATTTTAGCAATACTGTCCTTTTTCTCTTCAAATAGTTGTTTGAAAGTAAAAGTAGAATCAATGTCTTTTTTTGCGTCAGCTCCCATTTGGCTTCCTATTTGGTCGCCCGCCATTTCCATTAATGCTGAACCATCCATGTCTACAGAGAATTTCCCTGTTCCGTTTTCATTGATAGTAATATTTTCGGTAAAAGTACAGCTCGTTAAAGTTGCAATTAAAAAAGAGAAACTAAGTAGTTTATATAATTTCATAAGAGTACAATTTTTCATCAAAGATACGAAGTCTATTTTTATTTTTTAAGATGCTGAGATCCTATCCCGATAACTATCGGGACCGAGATACTAAGTTTCTCTCAAATGACAGTAAATGCTTTTATTCCAGAATTATTTCCAGATTTGTTCCTTCAGGATTGTGTAAGCAATCTGAAAGTTGAAACTCTAAGGTTAAAGATTTTCTATCAGAACTTATTATTGCTTTTGAATTGGAAACTGATTTTATCTTTTTTGGAAAATTATATTTCAACGTGTAGGATTGCACCATTTTATATTTAGAATATATTTTTTCTGTTTCTTCCATTTCTTTTACATCCTTGGCAAATTTTTCCTGGTCTGTTATTACAAAATATCGTTTAAAAACAATACCGTCAAAAGTGTATTTTACCTGATAGCTTTTTCTCCAAATTGGATAATTTTCTTTCAATGAATTTGCCAACATTAGGCTTTCATAAACATTAGGTATTTCCTCAATTTTTTTAAAATCAAGAGAGGTTTTATTAAAATTTTCCATTTGAACAGGATCGAGTTTAATTTGCATTTTCACATTTGCATGGCTTGTAAATAAAGCCTGATCTGCTTTACTAAACTTTACAAAAGTTTCCTGATACTGTTTAATGTAATCCTGAAAAGTAAAAGTTGTATCTCTAAATTTTTCATCAAAATTTTGTCTTCCTAACTGGCTTAAACTATTTTCATCCCGAAGGCTGTACACTTCAATATTTCCGCTTCCATCTGGGTTTATGGTAATGGTTTCTGTTGTTTGACAACTTACAAGGAGAATTAAAAAAAGAAAGGCTGATAGTTTTGACATTTTTTAAAGTTCTGAGGTTCTGAGTTGCTAAGATACTAAGTTCTTGAAATAATTTCTTACAGGAAAATATTTTATCCATCTGTTTCTAATGAAGAAAGATTACTTTAAAACTTAGATGCGCCCCAACTCAAACTTCTTCTGAAAACAAAAAACTCTAATCTAGCCCCGATAGAAGTGGTATCCTTTTTCTCCCTTCTTTAGGGAGGAAAAGATACAAGCGGATAGCGGGACAAAACTTCCTTGAAACCCAATAAATTGGTGCTACAAAAAATCTAAAATCTGCATTCTAAAATCTGCATTCTTTTCTTTATCTTTGCACACTTAAAAAAAGAGCACAAAATGGCATTATCAGAACAAGAAATCATCAGAAGAGAAAAACTTCAAAACTTACGCAACTTAGGAATCAATCCTTATCCGGCTAATCTTTTTCCTGTAAATCATACTTCGAAGCAGATAAAGGAAACTTTCGAAGAAGGCAAGAAGGTTATCGTTGCGGGTCGTTTGATGAGTGTTCGTGATCAGGGTAAAGCTTGTTTTGCTGAATTACAAGACAGCGAAGGACGTATTCAATTATACGTAAATCGTGATGTTTTGTGTGAAGGTGACGATAAAACTTTATATAATCAAGTATTCAAAAAACTAACTGATTTAGGAGATTTTATTGGTATTGAAGGTGAATTGTTTACTACACAAGTTGGTGCAAAATGTATTCGTGTGAGCGGTTTTACTTTCTTGAGTAAAACATTACGCCCGCTTCCGTTGCCAAAAGTGGATGAAGAAGGAAATGTACACGATGCGTTTAATGATGCTGAATTGCGTTACAGAATGCGTTATGTAGATTTAACTGTAAATCCACAAGTTAAAGAAACTTTCATCAAACGTACTAAATTGTTTACTGCAATGCGTGGTTATTTTAACGACGCTGGATATCTTGAAGTTGATACTCCGGTTTTACAGTCAATTCCTGGTGGTGCTTCGGCACGACCATTTATTACGCACCATAACTCGCTTGATATTCCGCTTTACATGCGTATTGCGAATGAATTATACTTAAAAAGATTAATTGTTGGCGGATTTGAAGGTGTTTATGAGTTCTCAAGAAACTTCCGTAACGAAGGTATGGACAGAACGCATAATCCTGAATTTACTGCAATGGAAATATATGTAGCTTATAAAGACTACAACTGGATGATGGAATTTGCTGAAGGCTTGCTTGAGCATTGTGCAATTGCTGTTAACGGAACTAGCGAAGTTACTTTTGGCGAGCACAAAATCAACTTTAAAGCGCCTTACGCTCGTGTTACAATGACAGATTCTATCAAACATTTTACTGGTTTTGACATTTCTGGAAAAACGGAAGAAGAATTGTTTGAAGCTGCAAGAGGAATGGGAATCGAGGTTGATAAAACAATGGGTAAAGGAAAATTGATTGATGAGATTTTTGGAGCGAAATGCGAAGGAAATTATATTCAGCCAACTTTTATTACTGATTATCCTAAAGAAATGTCTCCGCTTTGTAAAGAGCACCGCGACAATCCAGACTTAACAGAGCGTTTTGAATTAATGGTTTGTGGTAAAGAAATCGCAAATGCATATTCTGAATTAAATGATCCAATTGACCAAAGAGAGCGTTTTGAAGATCAAATGCGTTTGGCTGCAAAAGGTGATGATGAAGCAAACGGAATTATCGACGAAGATTTCTTAAGAGCGCTTGAATACGGTATGCCTCCTACTTCTGGAATGGGAATTGGAATGGATCGTTTGATTATGTATCTAACAAATAATGCTTCTATTCAGGAAGTTTTATTGTTCCCGCAAATGCGTCCGGAGAAAAAACAATTAATCGAATTAACTGATGAAGAGAAATTTATTATCGATTTATTGAAAGGAAATGATAATAAAATGGATCTTCAGCAATTAAAAATTACTGCTAACTTAAGCGGTAAAAAATGGGACGCGTCTATGAAAAACCTATCTAAACACGGTTTGACTAAGGTTGCTGTTGAAGGTGAATTCAAATTTGTGGAATTGGTGGGGTAGTTTTTTAGAAATTCCAATTTTGGAAATTCCAAATTCCAATTTGATTCTAAAATATTCAAATCTGACAGGCCTTAAAATCTGTTTAGCAAAAAAACTAATAAAGGAATTCTTAAAAAGAATTCCTTTATTAGTTTTACAAAATATAATTCTCTGTTTAAAATGTTTCAAAACACCCTTTTTCTAATTGCTTCCGTAGCATTTTTTGTTTGTTATATTTTTTATCTTCTACAAATGTTTGATATAAATAATGCAGAAGAAAGAAAACAGAAAATATTTAACTTATTAAAAATTAAGTTTGAAGGACTTTATGAAAACAATCTAGGTTTCTTTGAATATTCTGTAAACAATAAAAATATCTTGTTTGAATACAAAACTTATAGATACAAAACTGTTACAAATATTTTAAAGGTCTATCTTGACATTTCAATTGTAGAAGAAGACATTAAAAAACTTTGCAAAATTCATTTTAACTGCGCAAATATTGATAATAGAGATTGGGTAGAAATGGAAGTAGATGTATTTTTTGATACATTAAATAATTTGGTAAAATATTCTAATAAAACTGTTTCCAAGATAATTTACGAAACTGATATTTATATTTCCGAGAAAAGAGCAGAACGAAATAAAAAATAAAGATGAAAAATTCAGAAATTTATTCAGTAAGTGAATACGAAATAGATATCATCAAGAAAAGCGAAGAAGATATAAAATACGGAAGAGTTATTTCTCAGGAAGATTTAGATAAAGAAGACCTAGAATGGCTTTCTGAAATTTAATTTCAAACCCGACAGGTTTTTAAAAACCTGTCGGGTTTTATTTTATAAACAACTTGATTAAAAAGAATACTTCTCCAATGTCTTCCCATTAACATCCAAAACCTTTGTACTTTCTTTTGGGACATCACCTTTTAAAACTTCCTGAACAGAAGGATTAGAAGGATATTTTCCGTTTTTCATTTTCAATAAGTGAAATTTACCTCCACTTTCAAATATAAGATCATAGAATTTTTCAGTAGATGAAGTTGTTACATAAATTGGATAATCGGTTACGGAAAAACGATTGATTACGCTTCCATCGTTATTTAAAATATAACCCGAACAGCCTCCGCTTCCGCAGAAATAGGAATTAGAAAATCCTACCAAATATTCGTCTTTTTGATCATTGTTCAAATCAAAAGCTTCATAATAAAAATAGCGATCTTCTTTTGTCAACGCGGGTAAATCCTTCTCCAATAAAACCAGCAATTGTTTTCGGATTAATTCTACTGCTTTATCATCTTTTTCAGAAACTTTACTTAAATCTGCTGTTCCTCCCATTGTTTTAGATAATGTATCCTGAACAATCGTTTTGATAATATTTTTTTTCTCCGTTTTATTTTGACATGACGATATTGCCAAAATTCCAATCAGTATTAAAATTTTACCTTTCATAATTTGATTTTTTAGATTAATATTTTCTAAACTAATAATGCAGCTTTATTTTCAATATCATTTTGCTCCAATAATGATTTGATATTATTAAAAGTCACCAATGCAATCTGCGTTAAAGCTTCGTTGGTGAAAAAAGCCTGATGCGCGGTTACCAAAACATTCGGAAAACTCATTAAACGCTGAATCGCGTCGTCCTGAATAATATCGGCAGATAAATCTCTGAAAAACAACTTTTCTTCCTGTTCGTAAACATCAATTCCTAAGTAACCAATTTTACCTTCTTTTAAGCCTTCAATAACACTTGAAGTTTCAATTAAACCGCCACGACTTGTATTGATTATCATAATATGTTCTTTCATCAAAGCAATCGAATCATTGTTGATTATATGCTTGGTTTGCTGATTTAACGGACAATGAAGCGAAATAATATCACTCGATTTAAATATCTCTTCTAAACCAACAAAAGAGACACCGTCTTTTATCATTTCAGCGTTTTCGACAATATCATAAGCCAAAACTTTACATCCAAAACCTAAGGCAATTTTAGCAAAGGCTTTTCCAATATTTCCGGTTCCAATAATTCCGATTGTTTTTCCGAATAAATCAAAACCTAATAAACCATTTAATGAGAAATTTTGTTCTCTAACTCTGTTATATGCTTTATGTGTTTTTCTGTTTAAAGTCAAAATCATTGCCATTGCATGTTCGGCAACTGCTTGCGGAGAATAAGCCGGAACACGACAAACTCTAATATTATATTTTTTAGCCGCTTCTAAATCGACATTGTTAAAGCCGGCACAACGCAAAGCAATTATTTTTACATTCTTTTCAGCCAACTGTTTAATCACTGCTTCATTTACAATATCATTCACAAACACACATACTATTGAGGCATTTTCGATTAAAATTGAAGTTTGTAAGTTTAGCTGCGTTTCAAAATAATCCAATTCGAAACCAAAGTCGCTGTTGTATTTATTAAAAAAAGCTTTGTCGTAAGGTTGTGTCGAGAAAAAAGCTATTTTGCTTGTATTTAATGTGATATTGGTGCTCATAAATTTTCTAAGTGCTTAAACGATTAATAGTTTAAAAATACGCATTTAATTTTATACTATTAGTCTTATCAGAAACGTTTTAATGAATTATGAATCAATTTGTTAAATAAAATATAATTCTGCGAATTAAATTAAACCTAATGAATTTGATAAAGTCTAATCGATATAACAATTAAAAAACTTAATCATGAAAAAATTATTTATCGCAGCTTTGTTATTTGTTGGAATAGCATCTTTTGCACAAGAAACAGATCAAAAAACGCCACGTGATCAACGAGAAAGATTGACTCCGGAACAACGTAGCGAAAAACAACTAAAAAAACTAACATCCGAATTAAATCTGGATGCCAATCAACAAACGCAAGTAAAACAACTTTTGGCCGACAGAAATGCTAAAGCAGAAAAATTGAGAGAAGCCCGCAATGCCAAAAAAGAAAGCGGTACAAAACCAACAGCTGCAGAAAGAGAAGCCTTTAAAAAAGAAATGTTAGCCGAAAAAGATGCAAACGATGCTAAAATGAAATCGATCCTGAATGCTGACCAGTACACTAAATGGAAAAAAATACAGGAAGAGAACAAAGACAAAGCAAAAGAAAAAATGAGAGAATACCGCAAAGAAAGCAACTAATTTGTTTTCATAAAAAAAGAGGCTTTACAGGCCTCTTTTTCTTTTCATTACTCTTATTTAATAGGATTTAAAATCAAATCAATTCGTTTGATACAATCTTCATAATGGTATTTTGTTTCTGTATTTACTGCTGTTATTTTTGCTATTGCAAGTGATTTTTTCAATGTATTTAATTCACCGCGAACCAAAGCTCTCAAGTCAGACTGTGCAACATTATAATACGTTGCCGATTTATCTGTAGGTTTAATTTCTTCGGTCATTAAATAACCCATTCGATCAATATAAGCTCTTTGCAAGTTTCTTCTGTAAATCGTTACGTTTGATACTGTTGCAGTTTCTTTCCAGATTCCTTTTCGCAAATCTTTAAAGAAATCCAGCGCTTTATAGGTATCTGATCCAAGAATTTCATTATCCATCAATCTTCCGATGCGTCCTAAACTCAGCAAATTATTCAAATGTCTTACCTGAATATTTCGAAACATTTCGGTATAACCTGCATAATCAGTATTTTTCAATGTATTCGTATTAACAATCCAGGTTGGAGAAACAAAAGCATTGGTTTGAAGCCAGTTCATTGCTTCAACTTGTTTTGCTTTTGGAACTACTTCATAAACATTTCCTTGCTGATTAGGATTTTTTGTGTTTTCATAAACCCCACCAACATTAGTTACAACATGTCCGACATATCTTCCCCAAACATCTAACAACTCTTTGTATAATTCAGCTAAGTCGCTATAATCATTTGTTACCTTACTCGTCCAGTCGCTTAAATTTTTTGCTACAAATTCCAAATTTTTAAGTCCGTACGTACTGGCTTTCATGGCATCATTTCCAATGTCTTCTGTCTGTGAAGAAGGATCAAAGGTACTGCTCTGTTTTCCAAATTTATAAATTGGATTTCCGGCTTTATCCAGAATCCATTTATCCAAAGTTGTTTTTTCAGCTTCAGCTGATTTTGCATTCGGAATTACTCTATATCCCCAGTTTAACGCATAATGATCGTATGGTCCCATTTTGCGAACAAAGCGAATATTTTGATCACCTGGTTGTGCGATGTAATTAAATCGGGCATAATCCATAATACTGGCAGAAATCCCGTTTTCCTGAGTAAAAGACCCATTTCTGTAACTTTCAACATCATAAGAGCAGCTCGCTCCCATATTGTGCGGAAAACCTAACGCATGTCCCACTTCATGTGCAATTACCATTCGCATCATTTCTCCCATTTCTTCATCGCTGGTCTGTAAAGTTCTCGCGGAAGGATTTGCTGCTCCGGTTTCTAATAAATATCGATTTCTATACGAACGCAAATGATTGTGGTACCAGATTACATCACTTTCGATAATTTCTCCTGTTCTTGGATCTGAAACGCTTGGTCCAACTGCATTTCTGGTCGTGCTTGCCACATAACGAATTACAGAATAGCGAATATCTTCCGGACTAAAATCTGGATCTTCTTCTTTTGTTGGCGCATCTTTTGCAATAATGGCGTTCTTAAATCCGGCAGTTTCAAAAGGTTTCTGCCATTCTTCAATTCCGAGTTTAATATATTTCCTCAACTTTTCCGGAGTTGCAGGATCTAAATAATACACAATTGGTTTTATTGGTTCAACCAGTTCTCCTCTTGCATACGCTTCAGGATCTTTTGGTTCTAATCTCCAACGACGAATATAGGTTTTAAGATCCGATTTTAATTCGTTACTTCCATAATCGTACTGACTTACAGTAAACCAACCCACACGCGGATCTGCTAATCTTGGTTGCATTGGAATTTCAGGCAATAGAATCATCGACTGATTCATCTGAATGCTAATCGATTCCGTATCTTCCAACATTGACGGCTTTGATGCATTGTAAGTCATATCCTGAATGACTTCAATATTCATCGGAAAACTTTTGATTGTATTGATAAAACTTCTAGAATCATCTAAACCTTTTACTTTATAAGTCTCACGCATTTCTGCTGAAATTCCGCTTATTGCCTTAACATCTGTACTGTAAAATTTGGTTACATCGATTACCGTATTGGCCGAATCTTTACTGAATGCCACAATATCAAAAGCAAATAATGTAGGTTCGTAATTGTTTGATTTAACTGAAATACTAATCGGCAAAGTGTCATTTGCAACCGAATTATATGATTTTGATTTGATCAGAATCTTATCCTGAAAACGCTGCCAAACCACCAATTGTTCATTAGTTTCGGATCCAGCATTTACATAACCACCGCCTAAATTAGAAGGCAATTTTGCTAACCTGCTCACCAAAAGCATGTCTTTATTTAAATATTTATTTGGGATTTCGAAGTAATATTTTTTGTCTACTTTATGAACTGTAAAAAGTCCTTCATCAGATACAGCTTCTTTTGTAATTACTTTGCTGTATTCTTTAATAGTTGGTTCTGATTTTTTTTCTGACGAAGAAGTTGGAGCTGGAGTTTCTCCTTTTTTCTTTTTCGACTGTGCAAAGTGATTGGTAGGAAATAGCGCAAAGGCAACTATCGTAAATAAAATGAAAAATTTCTTCATTTATTGTAGGTTTAATGGTTATTTGACAAACAAAAATAATTTTTGATTACAATAACACAACACAATGAGCGCTTATTAACTTTTTATTAACTACAAAATGGGCACAAAAAAATCCGGTTTTTTTAAGAACCGGACTTTTATATTTGAATTTATAACTTAGAATGTTTTCGAAACTTTATCAATCGCATTAATTGTAAAATCTAAATCTTCATACGTTAATGCATCTGTAATAAACCACGTTTCATAAGCAGATGGTGCGATATAAACACCTTCCTGAAGCAATCCGTGGAAGAATTTTTTAAACGTTTCATTATCACCTTTTGCTGCGGTTTGAAAATCGGTAACCGGATTTGCATCAAAGTGAACAGAAATCATAGAACCTACTCTATTGATGGTGAAAACAACATTATTTGCTTTCAAAACCCTATCAATTCCTGCTTCTAAATAAGTTGTTTTTTCTTCTAAACGAGTAAATATTTCTCTATCTGAATCAAGCGCTTTTAGCATTGCCAAACCTGCCGCCATTGCTAACGGATTTCCAGATAATGTTCCTGCCTGATAAACTGGTCCAAGAGGCGCTAAATAATTCATGATTTCTTCGCGTGCGGCAAAAGCCCCAACTGGAAGTCCACCACCAATTACTTTTCCGAAAGTCACGATATCAGCATCAATTCCATATAATTCCTGAACTCCTCCGCGTGCCAAACGGAAACCTGTCATTACCTCATCAAAAATCAATAAGATTCCGTTTGCTGTACACAATTCTCTTAAACCTTCAAGAAAACCTTTTGCAGGCGGAATACAACCCATATTTCCTGCAACTGCTTCGATGATAATCGCAGCAATTTCTCCTTTATTAGCTTCTACAAGTGTTTTTACGTTTTCTAAATCATTGTATTTTGCTAATAAAGTATCTTTTGCAGTTCCTTCAGTAACTCCTGGACTATTTGGAGATCCAAAAGTTACGGCACCACTTCCTGCCTGAATCAAAAATGAATCAGAATGTCCGTGGTAACAACCTGCAAATTTTACAATTTTATCTCTTTTTGTAAAACCACGAGCCAGACGAATTGCACTCATACAAGCTTCTGTCCCAGAATTTACAAAACGTATTTTATCAATATTAGGAACCATTGAAACAGCCAAAGCTGCAATTTCTGTTTCCAGTTCTGTTGGCATTCCAAACGAAGTTCCCAATTTTGCTTTTTCGATCACAGCATCAACAACGGGCTGATATGCATGACCTAAAACCATTGGTCCCCAAGAGTTGATATAGTCGATTAATTTATTTCCGTCTTCATCGTATAAATAAGCACCTTTAGCGCTTTTTACAAAAATTGGAGTTCCGCCAACGGCTTTAAATGCTCTAACTGGTGAATTTACTCCCCCCGGAATTACTTTTTCTGCTTCAGCAAAAAGCTGACTACTTCTTTTGTATAACATTTTTTATTTTAGATTTTAGAGTTCAGTCCCGATAGCTATCGGGATAGATTTAAACTGAAAACTTATTTTGAATTTTTAAATCAACATCAAAGCGAGACTGAAAACTGTCACTGAGACTGAAAACTTTTACTTAACCTTCAATCGCTGTCCAATTGAAATCGCATTATCCGTTAGATTATTTTTTCTCTTTAAATCATCAACCAATACATTGAATTTTTTTGAAATCGAATACAGCGTATCTCCTTTTTGAACTTCATATAAATTCGGATCGTTTGAGTTCATAATTATCTTTGGATCGGAATTCACATCATACGCTGATTTTTTTGCCGGAACTGTTTTATTGATCGCAACATAATTTTTTCCTGTAACCTGACAATCATATTGATGCAGATTATAACGTTCAATATAACTTATTAATTTATCCGGATAATTAGGATCTGTTGCGTAACCTGCCGCTCTCAAGCCTTTTGCCCAGGCTTTGTAATCGTCTTTTTCGTAAGTAAATAACGTCTCATATCTTTTTTTTCCAACCAAAAACAAAGCATGATCCCGATAAGATTCTGCAGCTTCAGGATATTTTCTAAAACATTCCTGCGCCGAATCATCATCATGACGAACACTTTCTCCCAACCAATCTTTATGACATTTGATTCCGAAATGATTATTCGCTTCAACCGCCAAATCGCCTCTTCCGGCACCCGATTCTAAAATGCCTTGCGCTAAAATAATACTTGCCGGAATACCATATTTCTGCATGTTTCCTATCGCAATATCTTTAAATTGCAAAACATAATTATTAATTAAATCGCTGGTTACAACTGTTTTTGAAGTCGATTGAATAACTTCGGTTGTATTATTTGTAGAAGGATAATTTTTTCCAATTGGTTTAGCCGGTGCACTTCTTTTTGTTGAAGCCGTCCTTGTTTGAATTGCTGCCGCTTTTTTAGTCGTTGCTATGGCAGGCTTACTAGATGAGCAGCTTGCTAAGGCTAATATTACGACAAGTAATACAAATTTTTTAATCATTAGTCTTGAGTATTGGTAATTTTTTCTGCTTCAATTTTATATTCATTCCTTCAATTCCTTGTAATCCGCCGGTGTGAATGAGTAAAATTTTTGAATGTGCAGGAAAATAATTTTTGCTAATTAAATCTATAACGCCAAAAACCATTTTTCCTGTATAAATTGGATCTAAAGGCACTTTATTTTCTTCAAAAAAAGCATTAATAAATTCAATTAATTCTAAATTTACCTTGCCATAACCTCCAAAATGATAGTCAGAAATTAAATTCCAGTTATCTTTTTTTGCAAAAATACGAATTTCATCCTTTAAAAAGTCACCTTTTAGTGCCGGAAATCCTAAAATTTTCTGATTTGGCAACGCACAATTTATTAAACCTGAAATTGTTCCGCCCGTTCCTACAGCGCAGCAAACGTAATCAAAAACCGAATCTTCATCAGTCAAAATCTCTTCGCAGCCTTTTACAGCGAGTTCATTTGTGCCTCCTTCTGGCACTAAATAAAAATCGCCAAACTTGTCTTTTAAGTTTTCTAAAAATGAAGTTTCGCTTTTTAGCCGATAATCTTCTCTCGAAACAAATTCAAACTTCATTCCGTTTTCCTGAGCGAATTTTAAAGTCGGATTTTCTTCAATTTTATCGAAAAGCTCATCGCCGCGAATAATCCCAATGGTTTTAATACCTTGTTCTTTTCCGGCAAAAGCAACCGCTGCAATATGGTTAGAAAATGCTCCTCCAAAAGTCAGCAAAGTTTCTTTTTTTTCGGCTTTAGCCTGAAGCAAATTGTATTTTAATTTTCTGAATTTATTTCCCGAAACAAAAGGATGAATTAAATCTTCCCGTTTTATTGCCAGAGAGATAGCATTCGGAAAATTAATATTTATATGTTGATTGAAAACTGGGTTCATTTTAATTTAATGTAATGTAAAAACTGAAAAAATGATCGGTTTTTCAAATAATTTAAGTCGGTTTCTTTCGCGTAAGCTTCTCTTTCAAAACTTATATTCCGATAGGCCAAAGCGCCGTTTTTGTATTGAATAAAACGAATGAGATATTCTAAAAAATACCACACAAAAAACGGAAGTATTAAAAGCTCTAATTGTTGTCTTAAATGTATTTTTTCATGATTAACAAAAGTGCTGTTTGTTTTATCAAAATCATATTTCATTACAACAAACGGAAATACAGCCATTCCTCGATATCCTTTCGGAATTAAATATTTGGCAACAATCAGAAACATTGGCTGTAAAATTTATAAATTTGTAGCTATAAAATTATTCGATTTCATTAAAATCATAATCAAATATTTTTATTTTTGATTTTTAAAGTTATCGAAAACGAACGCGAAGCAGATTTATGAAAGAGCAAAGTAATGAAAATAAATTAATCGAAGGCGAAGATTTTTATTATACGCCCGAAGGTTATAAATGCTTTACTGAAAAACATCATTTAAAAAGAGGTTATTGCTGCAAAAGCGGCTGTCGTCATTGCCCATACGGATTTGATAAACGAACAGGAGAAATAAGAAAATAGATTGTTAGATTATTAGACTTCTTAGATCCTTAGATCTTTTTATTGTCTAAAAAACTAGCAATCCTTGAATCAAACAAAAAGTGATTGTTCCATTTTTCAAAAAATCTAACAATCTAAGAAGTCTAATAATCTAAAATATTATATGGATATCCATTCAAGAAAATTCAGGATTAAGATCCACAAATCCTATCATAGGTCGGATATCCGTTATCCTTAGTTTTTTTTTAATTAGAAAATGTACCGATGAGCCGATTTGAAAATGAGAATTATTCAGATCAAATTTACATTGACAGGTATTTCGCTCCAATGGAGGTTTTATCAACTGGCCGTATTCTTTTCTACAAATATTACGCCTTTCCAAGGCTGAAAAAGTAAATCCGTTAGGATTGCAATATTTATAGAAATAAAATTTATCGGTCAGAATTTAGCCCCAGCAGGGCGACATAATCTAAAAAACAAAAAATTAATCTGTTGTTAATCTAACAAAAGTACCTTAGCGTCTTAGAACCTTAGCAACTCAGCACCTTAAAAGAAAATGACTTTCAAAGAACAAATACAGCAAGGAATTCCTTCAATATTACCTCAAAAAAAAGAATACGATCCAGCAATTAATCACGCTCCAAAAAGAAAAGAAATTCTTTCGGCAGAAGAAAAAAAACTGGCTCTAAAAAATGCATTGCGTTATTTCGAACCTCAACATCATGCTGAATTAATTCAGGAATTTTCGGAAGAATTAGAAACTTACGGTCGTATTTACATGTACCGTCTTCGTCCGGATTACAGAATGTACGCGCGTCCAATTGACGAATATCCAGGGAAATCATTGCAGGCAAAAGCAATTATGCACATGATTCAGAACAATCTGGATTATGCTGTAGCGCAGCATCCGCACGAATTGATCACCTATGGTGGAAACGGAGCGGTTTTTCAAAACTGGGCACAATATTTATTGACCATGCAATATTTGTCTGAAATGACAGACGAACAAACTTTAACAATGTATTCAGGACATCCAATGGGATTATTTCCTTCGCATTCTGAAGCTCCGAGAGTTGTAGTGACAAACGGAATGGTAATCCCTAATTATTCCAAACCGGACGATTGGGAAAAAATGAATGCTTTAGGCGTTTCGCAATACGGGCAAATGACAGCGGGAAGTTATATGTATATTGGTCCACAAGGAATTGTACATGGAACTACAATCACGGTTTTGAATGGTTTCAGAAAAATAAAACAAAATCCTGAAGGAAGTTTATTCGTTACTTCCGGACTTGGAGGAATGTCAGGCGCACAGCCAAAAGCAGGAAATATCGCGGGCTGCATTACGGTCTGCGCCGAAGTGAATCCGAAAATTACAAAAATTCGTCACGAACAAGGATGGATTAATGAAATTGTAACTTCAACTGAAGAATTGGTTCAGAGAGTTGCTTCGGCGAAAGCCAAAAAAGAAACGGTTTCTATCGCTTATTTAGGAAATGTGGTTGACGTTTGGGAATGTTTTGATAAAGAAAACATCAAAATTGATTTAGGTTCAGATCAGACTTCACTTCACAATCCTTGGGCTGGTGGTTATTATCCTGTCGGAATTTCTTTTGAGGAAGCGAATGAAATGATGGCAAATAATCCTGATTTATTTAAAGAAAAAGTTCAGGAATCATTACGCAGACAAGCTTTGGCAATCAACAAACATACCGCAAAAGGAACTTACTTTTTCGATTACGGAAATGCCTTTTTATTAGAAGCTTCTCGTGCAGGTGCAGATGTTATGGCCGAAAATAATATCGATTTTAAATATCCAAGCTATGTTCAGGACATTATGGGACCAATGTGTTTTGATTATGGATTTGGTCCTTTCCGTTGGGTTTGTGTTTCAGGGAAACCGGAAGATCTTCAAAAAACGGATGCAATTGCTTCGCAAATTTTAGAAGAAATGGCAAAAACAGCTCCGAATGAAATTCAGCAACAAATGCAGGACAACATTAAATGGATAAAAGGCGCTCAGGAAAACAAACTGGTTGTAGGTTCTCAAGCCCGAATTTTATACGCAGATGCTGAAGGAAGAATTAAAATTGCAGAAGCTTTTAATCAAGCGATCGCAAAAGGCGAAATTGGCGCAGTTGTTTTAGGACGTGATCACCACGACGTTTCAGGAACTGATTCTCCTTACAGAGAAACTTCAAACATCTACGACGGTTCTCGTTTTACTGCTGATATGGCAATTCATAATGTGATTGGCGACAGCTTTAGAGGAGCAACCTGGGTATCAATTCATAACGGTGGCGGCGTTGGCTGGGGTGAGGTTATAAACGGTGGATTTGGTATGGTTCTTGATGGCTCTAAAGAGGCTTCAAAACGTTTAGCATCAATGCTTTTTTGGGATGTTAACAACGGAATTTCAAGAAGAAGCTGGGCCCGAAATGATGAAGCAATTTTTGCAATAAAAAGAGCGATGCAAGTGGAGCCTTTACTAAAAGTGACTTTACCTAATCTAGTAGACGAAAAACTATTTTAGTTTAAAAGTTCTCTTTTTTTAATGAGAATTTTAAATCTTAAACATATGAAAACATTCAAATTAGTACCGGTTTTTCTGCTTTTATTACTTGTTGCAGCGTGCGACACGGTAAGTGTATACTCTGACTATGATAAAAATGTAGATTTTGCGCCTTATAAAACTTACGCTTACTTTAAGCCCGGAATCGATAAGGTAGAAATTTCTGATTTGGATAAAAGACGTATTCTTAGAGCGATTGATGAGCAAATGCAGGCCAAAGGCTTTACAAAAAGCGACAATCCTGATTTATTGGTCAATATTTTCACTAAATCAAGAGAACAAGTAGATGTAAATCAGTTTAGTGCCGGCTGGGGTTACGGTTGGGGCTGGGGTTGGAATCCTTACATGATGTACGGCGGACAAACTACTGTTACGACTTCAACTCAAGGAACTTTGTACATTGATTTAATCGATGCAAAAAAGAAAGAAATGATCTGGCAAGGTGAAGGACAAGGAACTTTGACCCGCAATATTGATAAGAAAGACCAAAAAATTACAGAATTTGTAGGCAAAATTTTAGCTCAATACCCTCCAGTAAAAAAATAATTATTTACTTTTGCTATTCAAATAGTTAAAATGACAAACTTTAATAACATTATTATCGCTTTTATTAGCATTATTGCAATTCAGCAATAGTGGCGAGGTGTTATATAAATATGTAAAATATAATTTATACAGAACCTCCCAAAATGGGAGGTTTTTTTTTTAGAAAATAATTAAAAGAAGCCACGAATTTCACAAATCAGCACGAATTATTTTAGTGCAACTTCTAAGTGAAAATTAGTGAGAATTAGTGTAATTCGTGGCAAAAAAACAACCATCATGAGTTTATTTAACGAAGTACTTAATGCAAAAAAGCAACTCGCTGAAGTAGTTGCTGCAACACCACTGACACAAAATTTAAATCTTTCAGACGAATTCAAATCGACTATTTTATTAAAAAGAGAAGATTTGCAAATTGTTCGTTCGTATAAAATTAGAGGTGCTTACAATAAGATTTCGTCATTAAATGAAAAAGAAAAAGCAAACGGAATTGTATGTGCCAGCGCCGGAAATCACGCTCAGGGCGTGGCTTATTCATGTAATTTATTGAAAATACACGGTAAAATCTACATGCCAAAAACAACTCCAAAACAAAAAGTAAAACAAGTTCAATTATTTGGAAAATCGTTTGTTGAAATTGTTTTAACTGGAGATACTTTTGATGATGCGTACGCTTCGGCAACTGCAGATGCTATTCAAAATCACAAAACTTTTATTCATCCTTTTGATGATGAAAAAGTAATTGCCGGACAAGGAACTGTTGGGTTGGAAATCCTGGAAAGTTATAAAGAACCAATCGATTATGTTTTTGTACCGATTGGAGGTGGAGGACTGGCTTCTGGTTTGTCAGAAGTTTTTAAACATTTGAGTCCGCATACTAAAATAATTGGCGTTGAGCCAAAAGGTGCTCCTTCGATGAAAACTTCGATAGAAGAAAATAAAAATACGGCATTAAAAACTATTGACAAATTTGTTGACGGTGCCGCTGTGAAACAAGTTGGCGATAAAACATTTGAAATTTGTCGCTATAATTTAGAAGACATTATCTTGGTTCCCGAAGGAAAAGTATGCACTACAATCTTGCGTTTATACAATGAAGAAGCAATGGTCGTCGAACCTGCCGGCGCTTTGACAATTGCTGCTTTGGACTTTTATAAAGACAAAATAAAAGGTAAAACCGTTGTTTGCATCGTTAGCGGAAGCAATAATGACATTGAAAGAACTGCCGAAATAAAAGAGCGTTCTCTACTTTATGAAGGTTTAATGCATTATTTTATGATTCAGTTTCCGCAGCGTCCGGGAGCATTGAAAGAATTCGTAAACAACATTTTAGGACCTGACGATGATATTATCTATTTTCAGTTTCACAAGAAAAACAATCGCGAAGTAGGTTCGGTTGTTGTTGGTTTAGAATTAAAAAACAAAAAAGACATTATGAACATCAAACTGAATATGACAAAAAATGGTTTTGAATTTCAATATCTGAATGATAATCAGGATTTGTTTACGCAGTTAATCGGCTAATAAATGTCCGAATGATAAATATCATGGAATAAACAGCTACCGAAATTGTATTTTTGCAATTCATTTCAGAAAGAAAAAACATGGCAACACTTAAAGATATTTCAACGTTAGAAGACATTAAACAAATGGTCAACAATTTTTACGACAATGTTCGTAAAGATGATCTTCTTGGCCCTATTTTTAATGAAAAACTTCAGGATAGATGGCCAGAGCATTTACAAAAAATGTATGGTTTCTGGCAGACTATTTTATTTGATGTGCGTGCTTATTCCGGAACTCCGTTTCCTCCGCACAAACAATTACCGGTCGATAAAACTCATTTTGATCGCTGGATTGAAATCTTCAACACCACGATTGACAAACAATTTGAAGGCCCGCTTACGGAAGAAGCTAAAATGCGCGCCACTAATATGGCTTTTATGTTCAATCATAAAATTGAATATTTCAGAAATGCCGAAAATGAATTGAGAAATTCGATTAAAAAACCATAAAAGTAAACTTCAAAACACTATCTGTTTTTTCTTTTTTAAATAAATTTGATTCAGAAAAATCTCCTTTTAACCCAAATCAAAACCTACTAAATGTTTTTCGTATGAAAAAAATAATGCTGCTTTTTATACTTTGTTTCTCTTTTTTAAATACGATTAAAGCTCAAACGGCTCCAACTTCAAATCTATACAAAGGAACTGTCGACGGAAAAACACCAATAACTGTTTACATGAAAACTGAAGAAAATCCTTGTACTGCAGACTTAATGTTTACCTCAATGTATCGCTACAACAAATCCAAAAACTGGATTCAGCTAAATATTACTCAAAATAGAAAAGCTGAAAATGAATTTATCATGGTAGAACATGATTTTAGTGGCGTACTTATTTTGAAAAAAACTGGAAATACATTTTCAGGATTATGGATCAGCCCTGATACAAAAAAACAATTAAAAGTCGATTTGAAAGAAGCTTCAATGACAAAAAAAGAACTTGAAAACTTTGAAAAGACAATGGAAAAAGTGAATTATGAAAATAATGACTGCTAAAAACCATATTCCTTTTTATACTTTCAAAACCTAGAAAAACGCAAAAAATATCATTCCGAACAAAACTTTTGTGATTATTATCACAAAAAAGGTAGCTTAAATTCGTAATTTTACATTTTAACCTAGAACGTTTTCGAAATGAATCCAAATATTGAAACCAATCCGCTTTTAGAGAGATTGCCTAAACATTTAAAGCAATTTATTAAACCTCAAGATTATAGCGATTACACTCCTATCAATCAAGCGGTTTGGCGATATGTAATGCGTAAAAATGTAGATTATCTTTCTAAAGTGGCACATCACTCCTATTTAGATGGGTTGAAGAAAACAGGAATCGAAATTGATTCTATTCCGAGTATGTATGGAATGAACCGAATTCTGACTGAAATTGGCTGGGCTGCAGTTGCTGTTGACGGATTTATTCCGCCAAATGCCTTTATGGAATTTCAGGCTTATAATGTTTTGGTTATTGCATCAGATATCCGACAATTAGAACATATCGAATACACGCCAGCTCCAGATATTATTCACGAAGGTGCCGGCCACGCTCCTATTATTGCTAATCCTGAATATGCAGAATATTTAAGACGTTTTGGTGAAATTGGATGCAAAGCGATTTCGTCTCATAAAGATTATCAAATGTATGAAGCGATTCGTCTGCTTTCAATTTTGAAAGAAGCCGAAGATACTCCACAAGAAAAAATTGACGAAGCCGAAAAAGCTGTTGCCGATTTACAAAACAATATGGGCGAATTGTCTGAAATGGCTCAAATTCGTAATTTACATTGGTGGACAGTGGAATACGGATTAATTGGAACTGTCGACAATCCAAAAATATATGGTGCAGGATTGCTATCTTCTATTGGCGAAAGCGCTCACTGTATGACGGATAATGTAAAGAAAATCCCTTATGATATTTCTGCGGCGAATCAGAATTTTGATATTACGCAGTTACAACCTCAATTGTATGTAACACCAAATTTCTCTTATTTGAGTTTGATTCTAGAAGAATTTGCCAACAAAATGGCTTTACGCACCGGAGGACTTTCTGGAATTCAGAAGCTAATTCAGTCAAATGCTTTAGGAACAATTGAATTAAGTACAGGTTTGCAGATTTCGGGAGTTTTCACCAATGTAATTGAAGAAGAAGGAAAACCGGTTTATATCCAGACAACTGGAAAAACAGCTTTAGCTTATCGCGAAAAGGAATTAGTTGGTCACGGAACTTTAACGCATCCTCACGGATTTGGAAGTCCGATTGGAAAACTGAAAGGCTTCAATTTAGCAATTGAAGATATGAGTCCGAAGGATTTACAAGCTTACAGTATTGTTGAAAACGAAACCGTAAAACTGGAATTTGAAGGCAATATTATTGTTGAAGGTGAAATCATCACAGGTTCTAGAAATCTTCACGGAGAAATCATTTTAATTAGTTTTAGAAATTGTACGGTAACACACGGCGAAACTATTTTGTTTCAACCAGAATGGGGAAATTATGATATGGCAATTGGTAAAAAAGTGGTTTCTGCTTTTTCAGGTCCAGCCGATGTAAATAGTTTTGACTTGATCAATATTGTTCCGACAACGAAAACTATTAAAGCGAAACATACTAATGAGCGTGATGAATTGGAAGTTTTATACGCAACAGTTCGAAACATCAGAAATAATAAAGATGCTAAAACCGAATTAAAATCCATTTTTGACAAAGTTAAAAACAATCATTCCAACGATTGGCTTTTAACTGTTGAAATTGCAGAGCTTTTAAAGGATTCTGATGAAAAACAACTTCTTCAGGAAGTATTGGTTTATTTGGATCAACTGAAAGAAAAACGCCCTGAAGTAGCACATTTAATTTCTGGCGGATTGGATTTGATTTTTGATAGTTCTTTGCCAAATTTGCCACAAAGGCACTAAGACACAAAGTTTTTTTTGAATTGCCTCGCGCTTTAGCTGGAGGCGATTCAAAAAATCATTCTAATCTTTTAATCCTTGGCAAAAAAACTTTGCGACTTTGTGGCAAATCACAATTTCAAATCCTGATTTAACTCAGTCTCAGATTCAATTGTTTTTCCGTTGTATTGCAACTTCCAGCCCATTGAATTGGTCAAAATCAAAATCTTTGATAACTCACTGATTAAGCGATTTTCGGCGTTTGTTTTTAATGAAGATGTTTCGATTTTCTTAGCCAGATTCGCTTTTACTGATTTGTTTATTTTATTATAATCATCTCCTGTAAATTGATTCATCTGACTTTGTTCAATATCATAAAACTTAATATCCGGATTGATAGTGATTTCTTCTTTTGGGATATTTAAAATTGTGATGGTTTTGTTTTTTTCGTCGATATCATATTTCATTTTATGCAAATCGTAAGCAACGGTCACATTCGCATTTACAACAACAAGTGCTTTCTTCTCAAAAGAAATCATGTCCATTAAGTATTTCTGCTGATTTTTATAGGTAATAACTTCTGAGAAATGCCCTTCGGTGACAACCAATTTTCCAACATTAAGAATCTGTTGCTGAATTAAATTGGTATTATACTCAATATCTTTATCATCATCTTTTTTGAATTGGCAGAATTTGAAAGCCAGAATAATGACTAAAACAATAACACTGATCCCTATAATTCTTTTGACTAAGTTTTGCATTCCTCTAAAATATTTTAGACCAATTTACTGCTTTTTTTTAGTTTTTTTTGCCACTAATTTCACTAATTACACTAATTTTTTGGAACGTTTACATTTTAATTTTTTCGAATTTTTAATTCGTAAAATTGAAAAATACAGAAGAGAAATTTGTGCTAATTCGTGAAATTAGTGGCAAAAAAACCTTTAAAACGGATATCCAATAGCAATATTCAAAATCAGATTTTCTTTTCTCCAAGGTCCGCTTCCAAAATCGATGTCTTTAATTACCCATCTTTCACCATCAGGCAAATACGGTTTCCTTAGCGGAAATGCCAAATCGGTTCTTAAAATAAAGAAAGACACATCAAATCGTAAACCTACACCAGCGCCTACTGCGATTTCTTTCATAAAATCTTTAGAAATTTCTGCTCCTGGTTTATTTGGGTCAGCATTCATAAGCCAAATATTTCCTGCATCAATAAAGGCTGCTCCTTTTACAATACTAAAAAGTTTCGCTCGATATTCGGTACTAAATTCCAATTTCAAATCTCCCGATTGATCTGGCAGATAATCATTTGTTGTGGCTGTGTTTATGTAACTTCCTGGCCCAATTGATCTAGCTCTAAAAGCCCTTATACTATTTGTTCCACCAACGACAAACTGCTTTGACGTAGGTAAAACACTCGAATTTCCATAAGGAATACCAGCTCCAACAATAATTCGACTGGCTAATTCACTTTCTTTCCCTAATTTTAAATAGTGCCTGAAATCGCCGCGAATTTTTGCATATTGGCTAAACGGAACATCAAAAATTTTAATCGTATCGTTCTTTTTGACATTTGCGCCGGTAACCAAACCTGTAATATTTCCGGCTAAATCCAATTCTCCGCTAAAATAAAACGTATTCTTCTTACGCTTCTGCATCGTATTTGTGTACGTGTAGGTATAGGTTGGCCCAAAAATCAATTGTTTCTCTATTACTTTTCCTAATGACGGATCGTCCTTAATATCGTCAAGATATTCTTGCGTTACATGATTTGGACTCACATACGTGATATCCATGACATTCAATTGATGTTCTTTTCGAGCATTTTCTTTCCACAAGTAACCAAAAGAAGTTTTAAACGAATTCAAAGCGTACAACTGTGTTCTGTTTTGATATTCATAACGAAGCGTTGCTTTTGTCCTTGGAACATATTCGCTTGATCCATCAATATGAAATGGCGTTATAAATCTTGGCCAGGTCAAACTCGTTTCTGTTCCTATTTTATATATATTTTTGCCTTTATTTACTCCTCCAAGCTGAAAATCGGCACCGCCAAAAACTGAAACCGTCAGCAATTCTGCTCCTTTAAATAAATTTCGGTTGTTCCAGTTTACATTAAGTTCTGTACCAGTATAACTCGCCGAATTTGTTTTTCCTAAAACCTCAACACGAATAAATTTCTTTGGTAAAAGCGTTAGATAATAATATGAATCCAGTGCATTTTTTATGCTGTCTGAGGTTCTGAATTCATTTTTCACAAAACTGAAAGTGCCTAAATTCACAAATCGGTTTAAAGTCAAATTATGATCTTTCCTATTGTATAAATCTCCTTTTTTGAAATAAATTGTTCGGTCAAAAACTCTCGGTTTAAAAGTATCGGCCGTATCAATAATTGTAAAATCCTTGTATTGAACAACGTCTTCAGGTTTGTATTTTACACTGTCTTTTGAAATCGAGAAATTTGGATAAACAACGATTTTATCAATTTTATAAGCTGTCAGTGCTTTTGGAGGAGCCTCATCTTTTATGACTAATCTAATTTTTACTTCATGATCGCCTTTACTACTGTCAATTTTAGCTAAAATATAATCGGGGTTAAAATAATAATACCCTTTCTCTTTCAGTCTTGCGTCGATTCTTTCTCTTTCGGCTTTTATAACATCTAAATCATACGGATTTCCAACTTTCAATAAACTTCTTCGGCTTGATCTTCCTATAATTCTTGACATTGCCAATGAATCATCAGGAAAAGTGACGCTTTTAATGATGTATTGTTTTTTTGGAATCACAATATATTCAGCTGTAACTCTTTTGTTTCGAACCGTCGAATCGGCACTTACACGGGTTTTGAAATAGCCCTTATTTTCTGTAAAATTTCTTAAAACCGATGCATTATAATCTAAATCTACTTTACTAAAAAGTACAGGTTCTTCACCTACTTTTGTTCGAAGCCAATATCGAAATCCCTTGTCTTTTTTGGGTTGTCCGGCAATATTATAAATCCATAATTTCGGGCGAAGACCCAAAAATTGTTTATTCGGTTTTGGGCGAAGCAAGTCTTCAAGCTGATTTTCTAATACTTTTCGGTCTTTCTTTTTAATAATTGAATCTTTCACTTTTACTGAAGCGCCAGTATAAAGCAAATCGCCTTCGGGCAAATATTTAGTATTACTGCATCCAAAAACAAAAAATAAGGACAGCGTAATAAAATATTTTATATATCTGTTTTTCATCTTATTATGTTTTTATATCTGTGCCTTTAATTTCATCTTCTTCTTCTTTATTCTCTTTTTCTTTCGCTTCTTTATCCTTTTGTTTTTGTCGTTCTTTACGCAGTTTTTCTTCTCTAATCATTTCCTTTTCTGCTTCACTGCGATGAAAAAGTTCGCGGAATTTATTGTAGCTCATCGTAATAATAAAAGCAATTCCGGTTTCAATTACTTGTCCTTCAACTGCCACCTGATACTCGTTTTTACGATACGCACGAAGCATATAACGGCCGTCTTTCGTCAACTGATAATCTAACGCAACGTCACCCGCAATATTGGTACTTTGCTCGTTGGCGCGCTCTTGTCCTTCGACTGCAAAACTGCTTCCAACTGTAACTTTCAATCGATCGTCTAAAAGTTTTTTAGAAACACCAACATTCAAATCGGTTCTGTTTTCCATCGTTCCAGTCGTATAATCTTCAGTTGATTCTAAATCAAATTCCAATTGAACACCACTTATCAATTCTCCGGCAAAATCATTTAATTGTTGTGACAGAATCTTACTTACACTTTGTCTTGCCAAAGATTCGGCACTTGTTCCTCCGCTTTCGCTCGCAAACGGATTTTCTCCAATAAATCTATTCAACAATAAAAGTGCAAAAACCTGTTTGTTCATCTCTGCCGGTTCTTGGCGCAATTGCTCCAATTTTGTTCGCGACATATCTACAACATTTGATGAAACCCCATAATTACCTTCTGGAAGCACAATATCAAAAGTAATTTCCGGCTTTAACAATTCACCATTCATTTTTAAATGTGTCTCAAACGGTAGTTTTTGTTTAAACGTGTTTTTTTCGGCTTGAGTTCTATCACCTAATTGATTTCCAAGCAAATCAATTGGCGCAGTTTCTACTTTATAAATCGCCGTAATATTCAAACTTGCCATTGTTGGTTCTCCATTCCAGGTGATTGAACTTCCTTTTTGAATATTGAATTTTCTTCGGATCATGTTGAAATTCATTTCATATGCTCCATCTGTAAATTCATATTTACCGGTTAAAGTCGTTTTTCCCGAAGGATCAATTCCGCCTGTTAACTGCGCTTCACCTTTCAAGTTTAGATAATCGCCGTTTCCTTTATCAATAATCAAAGTCAGTTCTGCTTCTTTATCAATCGAAATATCAACGCTTACGTCCATACCGATTAATTCGGACTGATTTAGTTTTTTCTCCATTGCAACAGTTTGTCTCAGGTATTGATTGTCCTCGTCAACAAATTCTACAATTCCTTCTCTGTCAGCAATCGAAGGATCTGACTGTGGTAAAACAACCGTAAACTTAGTTTCTTTGTTGACTTTAATATTTCCGCCAATAACTGGGTTTTCAAGCGTTCCTTTTACGTTTAATTTGGTATCCAAAAACAAATCTCCGTAAAACAAATCATTATCAGTAGCTTTAGAATGTATGGCTCTAAAATCATCGGCTGTAATGATTAATCCAAAGTTATATTTCCTGAAATCTGGTGACTGAATAGTACCATCAACCGATAATTCGTTTTCGTTTTCGTCATGAAGCGTAAACTTATCAAAGGTGATAATGCCATCATTAAAAGTGATTTTTTCCTGATCTATTTTGAAATAGGAATTCAACTGTGTAACTCTAAATGCCGAGTCATTAAAATTAAGTTCTCCATTAATTTTAGGTGCATCAGTTGTGCCCTGAATTTTAAAATTTCCTGATAAATAACCTGTTCCTTCAGAGATATTATCCATACTGAAACCCTGAATGCTTTTGATGTTCAGTTTGTTTATTGCTACATCAAAATCAAAAGTTCCTGCGTCAATCAGATAATCTCCTGTAAGATTTACGTCGTTTCCTTCATCGCTCAACTGTACATTTGCAGCCAAAATATTCGCCGTTTTATTATCTACTTTTACTTCTAAATCGCCCACTTTATCACCTTTAAAAGTAAAATCATCAATTTTTAAATCTGACGTGAAAGTGGGTTTTGTCATTACGTTTTCGACAACCGCATTTCCGTTAATCAAACCTTGCATGAGCAATTTGTCTTTTTTGACAATGTTCATGATGGTTTCAATTTTAAAGTTCACAAAATCAACCTGAATTGGTGCGTTATTTCCTGTTCCTTGTGATTGAATCTTTAATTCATTTCCGTCATTTCCAAGGAAAAACTTATTGATATAAAGTTGATTTTTCCCAAATTCAATTGCATTTTCCGGATCGATTTTCCATTTGTCATAATTTAAAACGAAATTTTCAGCATCAATTTTGAAGATGTTTTTAGAATCTTCTGCTTTGAATTCTCCTCCAACAAAATATTGCTGTTTGTCTTTTGCATCTTTTATTTCGAGTGCATAATCCAGAATATTATTCTCCACTTTTCCTGATAAATTGGTATACGGAATTTTCAATGAACCGCTTTCAATTGTAGCAACTGAAACCGAATATTCTAAAGCGTTTTCTTTGGCCTCGATATTTATTTTTCCGTCAGAAATCGTATTATCTGCGTAAACAATTCTCGGAATTGAACCTTTTATCTCTAAAGAATCAGCAACATTATTATATTTTCCGGTAATTTTAATAGGCTCTAAACCTGTCAGTTTCGGAATTAATTGAAACAAAATCGGGTCGTTATCAACTGTTAAAGTAAAAGCCAATCGTTGTTCATCCGATTCTCCGTTTACTTTCGGATTTTTTAAATCAATATATTTCGATAATGATTTTTTTATTGCTGATGTTAAAGTCGTCAATTTGTATTTTCCGTCAACTTCGGCTTTTAAAAACTGCGATGAAATTTTGATATTATTTCTCGTATTATCTGAAAAAGCAATTACGCGAACCGAATCTAAAACAATCGGTTCCTTATCCTGCAAAATCTGAATGTTTGACAGAAACACTTTCCCGTTTAGAAAATCAGGATTACTGTTGGCAATATCTGCATCAATATTTCCGCGAAGTTTCATTGGTCCGGCGTGAAGATTCAGTTTTTCTAAATCGGCTATATCAAGGTTTAATTTCAATTTTATGGCCGGATATTTCTCTTTTGTATTTCCGCTGGCAACCAAATCAAAATTCAAATTTGGGTCTTTCATTCCTGATTTTACGGCAAAAGATCCATTTTCGATATTTCCTTTTAATGCCAAATCTTTGTACGTATATTTATTGAAAACTGCTTTTTGAACCAATCCGTCAACAACTGCATTTGCCGTTTTTGGATCTAAACCAGTTCCTTTGACTTTCGCTTTAAGCGTAATTTTTCCGATTGAATCATTTTTGATTAATCTTCCCAAATTGAAATCCACTAAATAAACTGTCGCATCGTATCTTTCTCTTTTTTTGACACGCTGATCAAATAATGCATCGACTTTTGCATTTCCGAAACTACTGTTCAAAGCTAGATTTGTTTTGAAATTTTGTACTGAACCTTTGAATTTTCCTTGTAAACTCAGTTGTTGCGGAATTTGAATATTCGTCGGAATTGTTCCTTTCGGCACAAAACCATAAATGTCTTTTGAAGTGCTCGAAAGTTTTTTGATATTCAAATCGTAATACGCTTTTTGAGCGTCAGGTAGTCCTTTTATCTTCCCCGAAAGGGAAACTTTTGTAGTTCCGATTCCGCTCATTTCAAATAACGGAATATCTAAATCTTTTACTTTTCCACTCAAACGTGTGTTAATTGCCAAAACAGCATTTGGATTACTTTTAAACGGATTTGTATTTCGTAAATCGGGCGCAAAAAGTAAAATATCTTTGAAACCAATTTTTGAATTCTTTACATTGGCTTCAATCGAAAGATTTGCAAGATCTTTTTGAAGTGCTTTGAGCGATTTATATTCCACTTTAATTTTATCCTGAAGAAGGGTTTGCGGTGTTTTTAAATATAAATTATTCAGATATGCATTTTTTGGACCGTAGAAAAAGTCGGTTTTTAAAGCCTGAATATTTAAACCGCTTTTTTCAATAACGGCCAGAGATTTGATATTTCCTGAAATCGTATCATTGGCATAATACAGTTTTTCGGCTTGAAAGTTGAATTTATTCAAATCCAAATGGCTGTAATCTAATCCTTTTGCAATAGGTTTTGACTGCATATCATCAAATTTGAATGCAACATTTTCAATGTCAACTTTATTAAGTTTTGCTTTCCAGCCTGCTTGTTTTATGGCTGTTGTATCTAAACTTGGAGTTTGAATTTGTTTGTCTTGTGCGCCTAATCTTAAATTTCCGCTAAGATTTTTTAGTTCGAAAGTATCGAAATCTAAAAGCTGTTTGTTTAAATCAATTTCGTTGAAAGACAAATTTAAATTTCCGAGTTTTATTCCCGAATCTAATTTTGAATCTTTATTATCATAAGCAATATCAATTTTTGACAAACTGATTTTTCCGAGTTTTAATTTGAAATCTGGTCGCTTAGAAATCGTATCAACTGTTTTTACCGAAACTTCAGCAATTTTCTCTACAACATCTTGATTCAAAACCAATTTCAATCCGTCAAGATCGATGTTTGGAATATCGAAATTCATTTTATCCAAATCAAATTCTTTGAATTTCGTGTCAAAATGCGTCAGTTTTACGCGAATATCATTTTTAGAAAAATCATCTTTAAAATTGAATTTGATATTATCTAAATTGACTTTTACAACAGATATTTTAAAAGGTTCTGCATTTGGATCTTCGACTTTTGGTTCTTTTGATTCAAATGCCTTTATAATGTAATCAAAATTGAAAACGCCATCCTTATTTCGGGAAATGTTAGCTGTAGTATTTTCTAAAGAAACCGAATTGATTTCGAGTTCACTGCTGACTAATTTAAAAAGATCAACATCAAGTTCCAAACGTTTACCGGCCAACAAAGTGTCTTTTTTTTGATCTTCAAAATAGAAACCTTCCAGCACTACATCTTTTGGAAATTTAATCGAAATATGATCTAAAGAAACTTTGGTTTTAATCTTTTTATGAAGGTAAGAAATCGCTTTGTCCTTAACAAAATTCTGGACTGACGGAACCTGAATTAAAATAATAAGAAGTAATAAAAGCGCAACTACAGAACCCACGCACCAAAGAAGTACACGAAGTGTTTTTTTTAGAAAATGAATTGATTTCTTATTCATACGTCAACAAAACACGATTAGATTAATTGCGATTTTATAAGGCTATAATTATACAGTCTACAAAAATGTAAATTTTAAATCTTAACAATTTACACAATTATCTGCAATTATTCTAAAATTTCACTGTTGTTTTGCCACGAAGGCACAAAGGCGCTAAGTTTTTCTTATTAGTCTCTAAAAATTGAAGCAATAAATTAATGCAATTAAACCTCATTAATTGAAACCAAATGCATGTTTAGAATTTGATTTGTGGCAGTTTTTCTCCTAAAAGATTTATTTTCTTTTGAAGATTTGCTAAGAATTTTTGATGTTGTTCTGATTCTGGATTGAAGCTTCTGTGACGCAAGCTTTTTTGAATTTCATCAACTTCTTGCATTATAGAAATGCTTTCCTGAGCAATGTAATTTTCGCTGAAAAGCTTCCAGATATAATCGATTGCTATTTGGTTGGGATGTAACATATCTTCGGAATAAAAACGATAATCGCGAAGTTCATCCATCATGATTTCGTACGACGGAAAGTATTCAGTGTTCAGTTTTAAGTGTTCAGTATTCAACACAGAATGAAGAGCAGAAAACAAATGTGATTTACTTAATTGATTTTCGACAAATCCGTCTTTTATGTGACGAACTGGGGAAACGGTGAAAATGAAATTTATGTTTGGATTTAATGTCTGAATTAAATCGATTGTGTTTTGAATGCTTTTTTGAATAATATCTGTCGACAATAATTCTTTTGAGAATTGTTTTTGAGGCACTTTATGGCAATTCGCTACAATTTCTTCGCTTTCGAGATTTCTGTAAATCCAGGAAGTTCCGTATGTAATGATAATATGCGTAGCTTCCTTTAATTGTTTATTAGTTTCTGTAATTGCTTTATTTAAAGTTTCAAGCAATTCTTGTCGGCCAGAATTACTTAAATCGGAATGCACTTCATACGAATGCCAACGCTCGTTGTAAAAAAAAACGTCTTTTTCCTGATAAAAATCCAAAGCACAAACTCTTCGAAATATTTTCTCGATTGAAACCGGATTGAAAATAATCCCAAACGGATTGGTTTCATTTTGAAACTTAAAATAATCAAATTTCTCTGCTATATTTTCTGCAAAGCAAGAACCAACAGAAAGTACTTTCGAATTATAATCGATTGGAGATTTACTTTTTGAGATTGGAATTTGGGTTCTGAATTGCATTGCTTAAAATTTGAAACAAAGTTAAAGAAATCCTGAACTTAATTAAAAAAATAAAAACTTTGCTCCCGAAGCCTCGGGACTGCAACTTTGCGTGAATTTTCTAAAACCAAAGCAACTATATAAAAAATTACATTTTTAATAACAAAAACCAACTTCACAAACTAAAACAATTCCTTACTTTTGCATCTTCCACTTTTCTAAAAAATCCTATGAAATTATTATATTCTTATATAATCAAACACAAAATGCTTTTGCTTTTTGCTTTGATTATGGCCTCAATAAACATTTGTTTCAGTCTATCAGACTCTATCATTACCGGTAAATTAATGCAGGATTGTGGGGTTGGGCTTCACAAATACGATGGTAATGCAACTGGTTTTATTAGATCGCTTTCTTTTTGGCTTGGGCTTTCTCTTGGCGCTGCGATGATTTCCAGAATTACCAAAAATTTTCAAGATTACTTTACCAATATCGTGATTCAGAGAACCGGAGCTCAGATGTATACTGACGGAATTAAAAAATCGCTAGACTTGCCTTATGCCGAATTTGAAGATCAACGAAGCGGGGAAACTTTAAGCAAATTAACCAAAGTACGTTCTGATTCGGAGAAATTGATTACACTTTCGATTTCTTTAATTTTTCAAACCATCATCGGATTCATTTTTGTAATTGTGTACGTTGCCCGAATTGATTTTCGTATTTCACTTATCTTTTTAATAACGGCACCAATTATTGCTTTGGTAAGCTCTTATTTGGGTAAAAAAATCAAAGTTGTTTCGAAAAAAATCGTGAATCAAACAAATGCTTTAGCGGGTTCAACAACTGAGAGTTTACGAAATATTGAATTAGTAAAAAGTCTTGGTTTGACGTATCAGGAAGAAAAGCGTTTGAACTTGAATACTTTCAAAATTTTGCATCTTGAATTAGAGAAAGTACGCTATATCAGAAGTTTAAGTTTTATTCAAGGAACAACAGTCCACTTTTTAAGAACCTGCGTTGTGTTTACTTTGTATTATTTCTTATTTGGAGGAAAAATTATTGTGGGTGATTTATTGACAATGGTTTTCTTTACTTTTTTCATTTTTGGTCCGTTACAGGAACTTGGAAACTTTATAATTACTGTAAATGAAACAAAAGTTTCAATGGAAAACTTCAAAACCTTATTGAGTGCTCCTAAAGAATTTCGTCCAAAAAACCCAAAACATGTTGGTGCAATTCAATCTTTACTTTTTTCTAACGTAAGTTTCAAACATAAAACTGCTAAATTTAAAGCGGTCGAAAATATTAATTTCGAAATCAAGCAAGGTCAAACTGTAGCTTTTGTTGGGCCGTCAGGTTCCGGGAAAACGACTTTAGTAAAATTATTGGTTGGATTATATACACCGGCTGAAGGTCAGGTTTTTTATAACGACATTGACTCAACAGAAATTGATTTATTGGATTTAAGAAAACAATTGGGTTTTGTTACGCAAGATGCACAATTATTCTCTGGAACAATCCGTGAAAATCTTTTGTTTGTAAAACCAAATGCAACCGACGAAGATTTATATGACGCTTTAAAACGTGCAAGCTGTGATAAACTTTTGAGACGCGCAGAAGATGGTTTAAACACCACAATCGGCGAAGGCGGAATAAAAGTTTCGGGTGGAGAAAAACAACGTTTATCTATTGCAAGAGCGATCCTTAGAAACCCGAATTTATTGATTTTTGATGAAGCAACTTCGGCGCTGGATTCTATTACGGAAGAAGAGATCAACGCTACAATTAGAAATATATCTGATAAAAATAGAATTACAGTTTTAATTGCGCACCGTTTGTCAACTGTTATGCATGCTGATAGGATTTTCGTTCTTGAACAAGGTAAAATCATCGAGCAAGGTAAACATGATGATTTGATTGTTGAAAAAGGACTTTATTATGCGATGTGGCGCCAGCAGATTGGCGAAAGAAAATAATTGCGCGTAAAGAATCTCGCAAAGTCGCAGAGTCGCAAAGTTTATTTTTAAGCTTTGCGACTCTGTTTTTTATTTAAGCTTTTAAGTGTTTTACTAAAGATTTGAAACTACTCTTTTTATCCCGAATTTGATAATTGGTACATTAAAGTTTATAAGCAAACCTAATTTCATTTTTGTAATTTTGAGATACGTAAGAAGTTGTTTTGCATGGATATCTGTCAATTGCTCAATTGATTTAATCTCTAGAATTACTTTGTTTTCAACTATTAAATCAGCTCGAAAACCGATATCCAGATTTATTTGATCCCAAATAACGGGCAAAGTTTTTTGTCTTTCTATACTTAATCCTCTCTTAGTTAATTCATGATGTAAAATTGCTTCATAAACTGATTCCAATAATCCCGGCCCTAATTTTACATGTATTTTATAACAAACATCAACCACAACAGCTGAAATTTCATTCTCAGTCATTTTTTAAAATTTAAAGTATAAACTTACAAAAATAAAATTTAAAAAACTTGGCGACTCTGCGACTTTGCGAGATTAAAAATATGATCGACATCACAAACAAAACCTTAACAATTAAATTAAAGCAAAAAAAAGTCGCAAAGCTTAAAAATAAACTTTGCGACTCTGCGTCTTTGCGAGATTAAAATCTTTACTTCACGAAATCTACCGCTTTAGCCAAAGCCTCAGCAATTCCGTCAACATTTTTACCACCAGCAGTTGCGAAGAAAGGCTGACCGCCCCCTCCACCTTGGATATATTTTCCTAATTCGCGAACAACTTGTCCTGCGTTTAGGCTTTTCTCAGCTACAATTTCTTTAGAGATATAGCAAGTCAACATTGGTTTTCCTTCATGAGCAGTTGCGAAAACAACAAATAAGTTATTATAAGAATTTCCTAATTCGTATGCCAAATCTTTTGCTCCTTCCGGATTTAAATCTACTTGTTTTGCTAAGAACTGAACGCCATTGATTTCTTGTAATTCTTTAGCCAAATCAGCTTTCATATTTTTAGCTTTATCTTTCAATAAAGCTTCTAATTGTTTTTTCAACTGAGCATTTTCGTCTTGTAAAGCCAAAATCGATTTTACAGGATCTTGAGCATTTTTAAGCGCTTCTTTAATTTCAGTTAAAGAAACTGCCTGAGACTCAAAATATTCTTTAGCAGCTTCGCTTGTAATCGCTTCAATTCTTCTAATTCCTGCCGCAACAGCTCCTTCAGAAACAATTTTGAAATGCCAGATATCAGATGTATTTGCAACGTGTGTTCCTCCGCATAACTCAACAGAATCACCAAATTTAATGGTACGAACTAAATCACCGTATTTCTCTCCAAATAAAGCAATTGCTCCATCTTCAAGAGCTTGTTCTTTTGGAATTGCTCTTTTCTCGATTAATGGTAAACTCTCGCGAATCCTTGCATTTACAAAGTTTTCTACTTCTACTAATTCTTCATCAGAAACTTTAGAGAAGTGAGAAAAGTCAAAACGTAAAGAAGCATTTCTTACCATCGAACCTTTTTGCTCGATGTGCGTTCCTAAAATCTTACGTAAACCTTGGTGCAATAAATGCGTAGCCGAATGATTTGACGAAGTTTTAGCTCTTTGATTTGCATCAACAACCGCATTAAAAGTTGCTGTAATATTTTCTGGCAACGATTGTGTTAAATGGATCGTTTGGTTGTTTTCTTTCTTCGTATCAATAATGTAAATGATATCTCCGTTTTGAGATTCTAAATAACCTTTATCACCAGTTTGTCCTCCGCTTTCTCCGTAAAACGGAGTTGCATTGAAAACTAATTGGTAGATTTCACCATCTTTTACACTATCAACTCTACGGTATTTAGTGATTTTTACTTGTTGTGATAATCTGTCATATCCAACAAATTCCTGAATATCATCTTCAACAATTACATTCCAATCTCCAGCTGTTACTTTTGATGCCGCACGAGATCTTTCTTTTTGCAATTGTAATTGTTCCTGGAATCCAGCTTCATCTAATTTCAATCCTTTTTCAGAAAGAATCAAAGCCGTTAAATCGATTGGGAAACCGTAAGTATCATACAATTCAAATGCTTTTTTACCATCGATTGTATCACCAGTATTATTTAAAATTACAGCATCTAAAAGAATCAAACCTTGATCTAGCGTACGTAAAAAAGAGTTTTCTTCTTCACGTATAACATTTGAACAAAGTGCTTTTTGCGTTCTGATTTCTGGGAAAGAATCTCCCATTTGCTCGCTTAAAGTTTCAACCAATTTATAAATAAAAGGCTCTTTAGTATTTAAGAACGTAAATCCGTAACGAATTGCACGACGCAAAATTCTACGAATTACATATCCAGCTCCTGTATTAGATGGCAATTGTCCGTCAGCAATAGCGAAAGCTACTGCACGAACGTGATCTGCTACAACACGAATTGCGATATTTACTTTATCTTCTGCTTCGTTTGAAGCTTTAACAGTATATTTTGCTCCTGTAATAGTCTCGATTTCTCTAATTAAAGGCATGAAAACATCAGTGTCATAGTTTGATGTTTTTCCTTGTAAAGCCATACACAAACGCTCAAATCCCATTCCGGTGTCAACGTGTTGTGCAGGAAGTTTTTCAAGAGAACCATCCGCTTTACGGTTGAATTCCATGAATACATTATTCCAGATTTCAACTACTTGCGGGTGATCGTTGTTTACCAAACTTTTTCCAGAAACTTCAGCTTTCTCTTCTGGTGTACGTAAATCAACGTGAATTTCAGAACAAGGTCCGCATGGTCCTTGGTCTCCCATTTCCCAGAAATTATCTTTTTTATTTCCAAGAATAATTCGGTCTTCGTCAATTAATGTTTTCCAAATATCCCAAGCCTCTTGGTCAAAAGGAACATTATCTTCTTTGCTTCCTTCAAAAACAGAAACATAAAGGTTCTCTTTCGGTATTTTATAAACTTCTGTCAATAGTTCCCAAGCCCAGTTGATTGCTTCTTTTTTGAAATAGTCTCCAAAAGACCAGTTCCCTAACATCTCAAACATCGTGTGGTGATACGTATCGATACCCACTTCTTCAAGATCATTATGTTTTCCTGAAACACGAAGACATTTTTGCGTATCGGCGATTCTTGGACTTTTTGGCGTTCCGTTCCCTAAGAAAAATTCTTTAAACTGGGCCATTCCCGAGTTGTTGAACATTAAGGTTGGATCGTCTTTAAGTACAATAGGAGCTGAAGGAACGATTGTATGTCCTTTGCTCTCAAAAAAATCTAAAAATTGTTTACGTACGTCTTGTGATTTCATATTTTGTTAATGCGATAATTTGATAATGTGTCAATTAGATAATTCATCAATCTGAAAATGTGATTATTAGAAAATTTTAATTAAAAACTTAAAATTCAAAACAATAAATTTCGTTTTTAATACATTATCTAATTATCAAATTGACACATTATCTAATTAGTTTAATTCTTGAAAAAAAGCGTCGGACAACTGAAACATTTACTAATTTTGTTCGACTAACTTATTTTACAAGCTGCAAAAATAGCGTATTTTAAAATATGGCGAAAGTAAAATATTATTACGACTCAGAAAATCTGGCTTATACAAAAATTAAAACCAGAAAAAGGGCAAAATTTGGCTATGCATTGTTGTTTTTAGTGGCTTCAGCATTGTTTGGTTTTTTAATTTTTGTTCTTTTAATTAACACTTCCTATTTTGAAACACCAAAAGATCGTTTGCAGGCCCGAGAGATTGAAAATTTGAAACTGCAATATGCTATTTTGAATAAAAAAATGGACGAAATTGATGATGTTACCGAAGCATTAGAAGAGAGAGACAATAATATTTATCGCGTTTATTTTAATAAAACCGAAATCCCGGATTCTATTCGTAAAGAAGGCTTCAGAGATCCAAAAAGATATAAAAAATTAGAAGGATATAATAATTCGCAATTGGTTATGAACACAACCAAACGAATTGACAAACTTTCAAAAGAATTGGCCATTCAATCCAAATCTTTAGATGAAATATTGAAGTTAGCCAGTGCAAAAGGAAATTTACTATTGGCAATTCCGGCAATACAGCCAGTTCAAAATGAAAATTTAAAACGTGTTGCTTCTGGTTTTGGTTATCGTCTTGATCCTTTCACGAAAGTACGCAAAATGCACAACGGAATGGATTTTACGGCAAACACTGGTGCTCCTGTTTTTGCCACTGGAGATGGTGTTGTCGATCGTGCAGATAATTCGGCTTCAGGATTTGGAAACCATGTGGTAATCCGACACGGTTTTGGATATGAAAGTTTGTACGCTCATTTAAGTAAATACAATTGCAGGCCCGGGCAACGTGTTAAAAGAGGTGATGTTATTGGTTATGTTGGAAGTACAGGAAGATCTGAAGGGCCGCATTGCCATTATGAAGTACATAAAGACGGAAAAGTCGTAAATCCGCTGAATTTTTATTACGGAAATATTTCTGCTGCCGAATATGTCGCAATTTCACATATGGCAAATCAAGAAAACCAATCGTTAGATTAATACTATAAAAAGTGTTATTTTTGAAATAAATTAGAAATACAAAAACATGCATATCGAGCTTTCAAAAGATAAAAGATATTACAGCATTGGCGAAGTTGCCAAAGCTTTTAATGTCAATGCATCCTTGATACGATTTTGGGACAGTGAATTTGATATCCTGAAACCAAAAAAGAACGCCAAAGGCAATCGAATGTTTACACCGGAAGATGTTACTAATCTTCAGTTGATCTATCATTTGGTAAAAGAAAGAGGTTTTACCCTTGAGGGCGCTAAAACGCATTTAAAAGAAGGACAGAAGAAAACATTAGATAAATTCGAAATAATACGTAAATTAGAGTCCATAAAAACACAATTAATAGATATAAAAAACGAATTGTAATTAAAAATATAAATAAACTTAAATTAAAACAAATATGAAAAAAGGTTTAATAATTCTTGGAGTTGTAGCTGTAATAGTTATTGGATTATATAGCTGGGCAAGTGGCATTTATAACACAGCAGTAACACTTGACCAAGACGTTAAAGAAAGTTGGGGAAATGTTAATACTGCATATCAAAGAAGAAATGATCTTATTCCTAATTTAGTAAGTACCGTAAAGGGATATGCTCAACATGAACAAAGTACTTTAACAGCTGTAATCGAAGCTCGTGCAAAAGCAACAGGAATTACAATTGATCCTTCAAATGTAACTCCAGAACAATTAGCGGCATTCAATTCGGCACAATCAGGAGTTTCATCATCTCTATCAAAACTATTGGTAAGTGTTGAACAGTATCCAAATCTTAAAGCTGATGCAAGTTTCATGAAGTTACAAGACGAATTGGCTAGTACGGAAAACCAAATCTTAACAGCAAGAACTCGTTTTAATGAAGCAGTTAAGCCTTACAACAATAATATCAACACTTTTCCAAGGAATATATTAGCAGGAATGTATGGGCTTAAAGAAAAACCATACTTTGAGGCTTCTACCGGAGCTGACAAACCAGTTGAAGTAAAATTCTAAGGAAGAACTATTTCAATCTAAAATCTATCCCGAGGCTTCGGGACTTAACTCTAAAATCATTTCAATGTCACAAGTAGAAGATTTTTTATCCAGAGAAGATGAACAAGAAATTGTTGAAGCTATTCGCGTGGCTGAAAAAAACACTTCTGGCGAAATTAGAGTTCATATAGAACAGACAACTTCTAAAGTTCCTTTTGACAGGGCTTTAGAAGTTTTTCATGATTTAAAAATGAATGAAACCCAACAAAAAAATGGTGTTTTATTTTATTTTGCTGTAGCAGATAAAAGCTTTGCAATCTGCGGAGATAAAGGTATAAATGATCTTGTAGCTGATGATTTTTGGGATTGTACCAAAGACAAAATGGTAGAACAATTTAAGACAGGAAATTTTAAAAAAGGTATTGTTGATGGTATTTTGAATGCCGGTGAACAATTAAAAAAATACTTTCCATGGTCTGAAGGAGACACCAACGAATTATCTAACGAAATCTCAAAAGGATAAATAATGAAAATTTCCAAAAACAAAACCTCAAATTCAAAAGGAATCTTTCAATTATCCTTTCTATTAATTGCCTTTTTTACTACCAATTGCCTTTTTGCACAATTTACTATTCCGGAAAAACCAAGTTTTCAAACTTCGGTTTATGATTATGCAAATATTTTAAGCTCAACTGAGAAAGCACAATTAGAAGAAAAACTAATTCGTTATTCAGATTCAACTACAACACAAATTGTGATTATTACAATTGAAAGTTTAAAAGGTGAAGATGTTAGTCAGTTAGCAACAAAATGGGGCCAAACCTGGGGAATTGGCGGAACTGCTAAAGATGATAACGGTGTAATAATTTTATTGGCGAAAGCCGAAAAGAAGATTGCTATTAATCCTGGTTACGGGCTTGAAGATCGTTTAACAGCAGGAATTGGTGGAACGATTATTAGAAACATTATTATTCCGGAATTTAAAGCAGGAAGTTTTTATAATGGTCTTGATAAAGGAACTGATGCTATAATTGATGTTTTTAAAGGGAAATTTAAAGGCGAAAGAAAACAAACAAAAGGAAAAGATTTTCCTATTTTACCCTTTATAGTAATTGTTGTTATTGTATTAATTCTGCTTTCTCGAAATAAAGGAGGCGGCGGAGGAAATTCAGGCAATAATGGAGGTGGCGGTCCTAGCCTTATGGATATAATTCTTTTAAGCAGTCTTGGAAGAAGCAGCGGAGGCGGTTTTGGAGGTTTCGGCGGCGGATCATCGGGAGGTGGTTTTGGCGGCGGAGGCGGTGGCTTCGGTGGAGGATTTGGCGGAGGAGGTTTCTCTGGTGGAGGTTCTAGCGGAGGCTGGTAGAAAAGAAAAACAGTTTTTAGTGGCAGTTTTCAGTTTCAAGTTTAAATTCATACATTTACATTTTACAATTAATTATATAGATGTTATCACATAAAGCAAAATACGCCCTCAAAGCCTTACTTTATTTAGCAGAACAAGACGAAAATCACATTTCTAGAACTATAGAAATTGCTGATGGAGCTAACATTCCTAAAAAGTTTTTAGAGCAAATCTTATTAGATCTAAAACGAGGACGTTTTGTGAGCAGTAAACAAGGAAAATTTGGCGGTTATTATCTGATAAAATCAAAAAACGACATCACTTTAGCAGAAGTTCACCGATTATTTGACGGTGCAATTGCACTTTTGCCATGCGCTTCCTTAAATTTTTATGAGCCTTGCTCTGATTGTAAAACCGAGTCTGAATGCAGTCTGCGTCACGGTTTAATGCTTATCAGAGACAAAACTTTGAAGGCCATGGAAGGCATCACAATCGCCTCATTAGTAAAAAAATAAAAAAATATTTTTTAAAGTCTAGTAAATCGATAGAATTAATTATATATATTTGCCAAAAAATAATTAACAAACCAATTACAAATTTTTAACTCATGAAAGAACATTTCAGTTTATTAGGCGTAACCAAAAGTCTTTTGCAAACAAATTCTAATAGTCAGTTCAAAACTGCAAAAAGCATTTCCTGTATGATGTGTATGTGTTGATAAAAAAAATTTATTTTAAAACTCTACTAATCATATATACTTAATATAAAAATGAAAAATTCGATTAAAAATATACTTACAATACTATCAGTTTTAACTTTTTCAATCTCGTTTGGACAAAACATCGAAGGTGTAGTTAAAACAACTGAAAATACTCCATTAGAAGCAGCAAATGTTGTAATCAAAGGAACAACATCAAATACTATTACAGATTCTTCAGGAAAATTTGTAATAGATACTAAAGGAAAACTTCCGTTTACAATACTGGTTCAGTACGTTGGCTATAAAACAACCGAAATCGAAATTGATGATTTGCCAGCTACACCATTACAAGTTGTGCTTAAAGAAGAAAATGAACTTGTAGAAGTTGTTGTTTCTTCACGACGCAGAATCGAAAAAGTACAGGATGTGCCTATTGCAATTTCTGTAATTACAGGAAAACAAGCAGAACAAACGGGAGCTTTCAACGTAAACCGTATTAAAGAATTGGTTCCTTCTGTTCAGCTTTACTCATCAAATCCAAGAAATACAGGAATCAATATTCGTAGTTTGGGATCACCATTCGGATTAACAAATGACGGAATCGATCCAGGTGTTGGTTTTTATGTAGACGGAGTTTACTATGCGCGTCCTGCTGCTACAACTTTAGACTTTATCGACGTAGAACAAATTGAGGTTTTACGTGGACCACAAGGTTCTTTATTTGGAAAAAACACTACTTCAGGTGCTTTTAATATTACTACAAGAAAACCAAGTTTTTCTACAGGAGCCGATTTTGAAGTGAGCTATGGAAACTATGCTTTTTTACAAGCAAAAGCATCGGTTACAGGAGCTTTAGGCAAAAAAGTAGCCGGAAGAATCTCTTTTTCAGGAACACAAAGAGACGGTTTGATTGACAATATTGTTACAGGAAGACCAACAAATACTTTGAACAATCAAGGTATTAGAGGACAATTATTGTGGACTCCATCCGTAAACACAAATATTATTTTGGCTGCAGATATCACAACACAGCGTCCTGACGGATACGCACAAGTTGTTGCTGGTGTTGCTCCTACTCAAAGAGCTGCTTACCGTCAGTTTGATGCTATTATCAAAGATCTAAATTATCAATTACCAAGCTTAAATGCTTTTGACCGTAAAATTGATCATGATACGCCTTGGCGTTCAGGTCAGGATATGGGAGGTGTTTCTCTTAATATTGATACCAAAATTGGAGGCGGTACCTTAACTTCTACAACTGCGTGGCGTTTTTGGAACTGGGATCCGTCAAATGACAGAGATTTTACAGGATTGCAGGTTTTAGCTAAATCTCAAAATCCAACGAGACAAACTCAGCTTACACAAGAGGTTCGTTATGCTGGTCAGTTAACATCAAAATTAAGCGGAGTTGCAGGTGTATTCTTTATTGATCAAACCTCACAAACAGATGGTACAGAAGAATCTGGAAATGCACAATGGAGATTTTCACAAAGTACTACAAGCCCATTATGGAAAACTCCAGGTCTTTTTGAAGGATACGGAATTAAAACAGATGCCAGAATACGCGCTTCAAGTGCTGCAGTATTTGGACAATTAGATTGGGCTATTACAGAACGTTTCCATATTTTACCAGGTTTAAGATATAACTTTGATAAGAAAGATGCTCATTATGCCCGTACAACTTACGGAGGTCTTCAAACAAATGATCCAGCTTTATTGGCTTTGAAAAAACTGGTATATTCTGATCAGGCATTTGACTCAAGTACAGACAATACCGATTTTTCTGGAAACTTAACTTTAACTTATAAAGCTTCAGATAAAATAAATGCGTATGCAACTTATGCAAAAAGCTATAAGCCAGTTGGTGTAAACGTTGCCGGGCTTCCAACCGATTCAAAAGGGCAGCCTATGCTTGATCTTGCGGTTATCAAACCTGAAAAAGTAAATCATTATGAATTTGGAGTAAAAACCTCTCCTTTCAAAAATTCAATATTTAATCTGGCTTTCTTTAATACAGAAATTAAAGATTACCAAACAAACGTTCAGGCAGCTGAATTAGGTGTAAACCGTGGTTATCTTGCTAATGCAGATAAAGTACGAGTAAGAGGTGCAGAATTAGATGCAAGTTTTGTTTTTAGCCAACATTTAACTGTAAATGCTGCTGCAACTTACACAGAAGGTACATATGTTAAATTTACAAATGCACCACTTCCGTTAGAAGAAACCGGAGCTACTTCTGGAGGAGTTCAGGTGGCTTATAAAGATGTTTCTGGTACAGATTTACCTGGTGTATCAAGATGGGCTGGATCATTAGGAGGTGAACTTTCTGATAATGCAACGTTCTTTGGAAATAGAGGAAAAATTTTCTTAGCGATTGATTCTTATGCTCGTTCAGAATTCTCTTCAAGTCCATCGGCTTCAAAATATTTAGTTGTTCCGGGATATGCAATTTTTAATGCTCGTTTAGGTTTCCGTGCATCACAAGGATTATCAGTTCACTTCTGGGGAAGAAACTTATTAAATAAAGATTATTATGAGCAATTATTGCCTGCAGGTGGTAACGCAGGACAATATGCAGGAGTTATTGGTGATCAAAGAACTTATGGAGTTACCTTGAAGTATTCTCTATAAGCGGTTAAGTTAGTTAGTTTGAATAAAATAAAACGAGGCAAGTTTTAAACCTGTCTCGTTTTTCTATTTTCTGAAATCACAAAATAATAGCTAAAGCAAATTTTAATCTGCTTTAAATCAATTCTGATTTCTATATATTCGCAGCCTGAATTTATAGAGATTAAATGAAATTTCTCAAATTACTACTTTTATTAGGCTTGCTAAGTCCCTATTTATCGGCACAAAACATAAAGAAAACAGACAATCAAACATTAGCCTGGATTCGTTATTATAACATTTTTCCTTTGACAGAAAAATGGGCACTTCATTCTGAATTTGATAATAGGAGTTTTTTAAATCCAATTCATGAAAATTTATTTGTAATACGGGCACAAGGAAGATATCGCGCTTCCAAATTGGTTGATTTAGGAGCTGGTTTTGCCTTTTTTAATGTCAATACGCAAAACCCGGATATTGATCCGGATTTCTCTATTCCTGAATATCGAATACAGCAAGATGTTACTTTAATAAATGACATTGCAAAAATCACTTTCCACAATCGTTTTCAACTCGAAGAACGCTTTATTGAAAAAGCGTCAAGAACTGAATTACTTGATACATTTTCATTTGCACTTCGGTTCCGCTATAGATTACAGTCCACTTTTGATCTTTGGAAAAAAGAAAGCAGGAGTTTAAAAGGCACTATTTCAGATGAAGTAATGTTCAATTTCGGAAATGACAACAAACGAAATACTTTTGATCAAAACCGCTTTTACATAGCGCTCCGATATCATTTTAATCCCAACTTAGGCTTAGAACTCGGTTATATAAAAAACTTTCAAAGACGTGCCAGCGGTGTAGATTTTTATGATCGGGATATTATTCGTTTTACTGTTTATCACAGAATAGATAGGAAGTTTTGAAAAAAAGAGGTTCAAAGAGACAGAGTTACAAAGTGACAAAGGTTTAAAGTTTAAAAGGATATAAATCAAATTAAAAATTTGATTTATACCCTTTTTTAATCTCAGAATCTCAGAGTCTTTGAACCTATGTCTCTTTGAACCTGCAAAAAAACTATTCTTCTCTCTCCCGACCTCTTTTTTTCCCTTTTTCATTTCCTGCAAAATTTCCAATTTTATAGGCTAACGAAAACATTATGTAACGCTTTAAAACTGTATTTTCTTCATCACGGATTGATGTTGCCGAAATGGTTCTGGTGGCACTTTGGTTCTGATTTAGAACATCATAGACTTTCACTTTTGCGTATAGCTTTTTATCCAAAAATCCATACGACAAACTGGTATTCCATAAGAAAAAATCCTTTTTGAAATCACCTGAAATGTTTGAATTGTAGGTATAACCAAAATCATTTCCGAAAATTAATTTATCCGGCCAGTAACTTGTAGTTTGCAAATTAATTCGGTGCACGACGTTTGAAGTTGCATCACGAGTATAGTTTTCATATTTTGTTTCATTGTATGTTAAACTGTACGATGGTGCAACAACCAACAGTTCTCCATATTCATACGACAAATAGACTTTTGGTGTTACTGAAGTACCTTTTGCATTGTACAAAACCGCATTTGTATATCCTTTATCAAAATTATATGTTCCGTTTAACTGTAAACCATATCGGAATGTATTTGCATCTTTTTTAATCGACTGATTCCAGTTTCCACCAACAGTAAACGTATAAGTATCTGATAAATTTATATAGGTTGTCGTTCTTTTTCCGTTGTCATCATAAAATGAAGTCGAATAAATATCACTCGTATAATAATCGCCTCGTGCATAAACACTATAACCGGAGCGCGTACGGAAATCGAAATTTCTGAAACTAAAATTAGCCGTATTTTTCTCGATTGGAGTCAAGTTTGGATTTCCAATAATGGTATTCAAAGGATTACTCAAATTAGCAACCGGAAGTAAAAAACTTGAAGCAGGAAGCGCATTCGAATAATCATATTTAAAAGTCAAATTCTTCGAACGACTAAACTTATATCGAAACTGCGCTGCGGCGAAAGGCAATACATATTTCTGATTCAAATCTGTCGCTTTGCCCAAATAGAAGGCATGATTATAATAATCGACAATTGATGTTTTAGTATCCAGATTCACCGTAAATTTATTCTTCTGCAACGTAATCCCTACTTTTGGAGTTACTGAATTTTGTTTGGAAGTTGTATAAGTAGTCAAAGATTCATTAATAGACGAATACGATTGTGTAGTCGCATCAAAATCGAAGGTTTTTTGATCTTTTATCTCGTTTTTCCAGTCGAAATCAGAGCCAAATCGAATACGCAGTGAATCTGTAATAGGCTCCGTATATTCAATATCTAAAGAATAAGTATCATTAACATTATCGTTTCTGCTTTTTTGATTTCGCTCATCGTTTGGCTGATTGTCCTGATAAAAAATAGTTTCAGAAACATTTAAAGCATCTGTAATTGCATTTGTGTTATTATTGTCAAAAACAAAACTCAGGTTACGATTCTTCTTTTCAAAAACCTTATTAAAATTAAGCGTATTCGCAAAATTTGTACTTGTGTTTTCGCGACGTGAAGCGGCTGTACTTTCGTTTAAAGACTGACCATTTTCATCTTCAGAAAAACTAGATGAAGCCGAATTACTGTCAACTCGCGTTTGATTGAATTTTGGCGTAAAAACAATTCGTGTTTTAGGATCCAATTTGTATTCGAATTCGAAATTAGCCTTATTTCCTGTGTTTTCATTTCTAGTTTTAGAATCTGAAGCTGTCAATATATTTCCTGTAGGTAAGAAACTTAACTGATTGGCTTTGCTGTCATTGTTCGTAATGGTGTTCGAAAAATTATAGCTTCCGGAAGCCGCAAAATCTTTAAACCAGTCATCCGAATAATTGATTCCGGCCAAATTAGACTGCGTAATTCCCTTTCCACTAGTAGTATTATCACGATTAACATTATTATTTCTCCCGCCTCCCATATTATCAAAAACATCATCCATCGAAAAACCGGTCGAATTGATATTATTGGAAGAAGCCAAAACACTAATTTTCTGATTATTATTGAAGAAATTCATAATCAGACTGCTTTCATATCGATCATCAGAGCCATAACCACCCAAAACTTTCCCAAAGAAACCTTTGTTTTTCTTCTCGTCAATAGTGAAATTTATAGATGAATTATCAGAGCTCGATTCTTGTTTCGCCAATTCTTCTTTCTTGGTTTTAAAATCTGAAACCTGAACTTTCTTGATAATATCGGCAGGCATATTTTTTAGAAGAAGAGCTCCATCTTTGTCAAAAAAAGCTTTTCCGTTGACTAAAAACTGAGTGACTTCCCTCCCGTTTACGGTCACTTTTCCATCATTATCAACATCAACGCCGGGCAATTGCTTTAATAAATTTTCGACGTTGGCATCTGGTCTCACTTTAAAGGCGGAAGCATTAAATTCTAACGTATCTTTTTTAACCGCAACTGGCGGAGCTTCCGTTTTAATAATAACATTTTCTAGAGCATTTATATTTTCGGCTAAATACAATTTCCCGAAATCTTTGCTTTCAATAAGTTCTTTCTGTTCCTCAACAAAAGTTTGGTAACCCATATAATTGACTTTCAAAAAAACAGGCTTATTGATTTTTTTAGTGTTGATTCTAAAAACGCCATTTTTATCGGTTGTAGCATATTCGATAACGGCAGAATCTTTTACGGTTGTAAAATATACGGTTGCCATTTCAAGCGGAACCTGCGTGTTAAGATCAACAACAGTTCCTTTTAGTACAATATCATTTTGCGCGTTGGCAGCAAAACAAAAAAGAAAAAACAGCAAAAAAGAAAAATATTTGGTCATGAAAAGGGTCAGTTTAGAACTAATAAGACTACAAAATACCATAATGGTTTAATAGCTTATGAATGTTTTCACTTAAACCAAAAAAAAATCCCCTTTTTACAGGGGATTTGAATTTTATTTTTCTCTGATATAAATATCAATCGGCACTCCGGCGAAGTCCCAATTTTCTCTAATCTTATTTTCAAGATATCTCTTATATGGTTCCTTAACGTATTGTGGCATATTTGCAAAAAATACAAACTGAGGTGTTGGTGTTGGCAACTGCATACAATATTTAATTTTCACATATTTACCTTTTGTCGCTGGCGGCGGATAAGCTTCGATTACTTTCAACATATATTCGTTGAATTTTGAAGTCGAAATTCTTTGTTTTCTGTTTTCAAAAACCTGAACTGTCGCTTCAAGCGCTTTTAACAAACGTTGTTTCGTTAACGCCGAAACGAACAAAATTGGCACATCTGTAAAAGGCATTAATTCTTTTTTGATTTTCTCTTCGTAATCACGCGTAGACATGGTATCTTTTTCAACCAAATCCCATTTGTTCACCAAGATTACAACACCTTTACGGTTTTTCTCAGCCAACCAGAAAATACTCTGATCCTGACCTTCAAATCCGCGAGTTGCATCGATAACCAATATGCAAATATCTGCATGCTCAATTGCTCTTACAGAACGCATTACAGAATAAAATTCTAGATCTTCTTTTACTTTAGCCTTACGACGAATTCCGGCAGTATCCACTAAGTTAAATTCAAAACCAAAACGATCAAACTTCGTATCAATTGCATCACGTGTTGTACCTGCAATATCCGTTACGATATAACGATCTTTACCAATTAAAGCATTGATAAAACTAGATTTTCCTGCATTTGGACGTCCAACAACTGCAAAACGAGGTAAATCTTCTTTAACCTCAACTTCTGGTTTCTCCGGAAATGCATCGATTAAAGCATCTAATAAATCTCCAGTTCCACTTCCTGAAATACTTGCGAAAGTAAAATAATCTCCTAATCCAAGATTATAAAACTCAATCGCATCTTTTTCACGCATTGCGTTATCTACCTTATTTACAGCCAATAAAACCGGTTTTGTTACCTTACGCAACAATTTAGCAACCGTTTCGTCCATTGGTGTAATTCCTTCTTCTACATCAACAACAAAAATAATAACATCGGCTTCGTCGATAGCAAGTTCTACTTGTTTACGGATTTCGCCTTCAAATACATCATCGCTTCCGCGTACGTATCCACCGGTATCAATGACAGAAAACTCTTTTCCGTTCCACTCGCTTTTACCATAGTTTCTATCACGGGTAACCCCAGATACTGAATCTACAATAGCTTCTCTTCTTTGTATCAGCCTATTAAAAAGGGTCGATTTCCCCACATTAGGTCTTCCTACTATCGCAACAATGTTATTACTCATTTTTTTGAATTTTAGATTTCAGATTTACAATTTTAGATTCGTTTTTGACTAAATCACAATAAATTATAAACCAAAAATGCTTTATTTAATTTTTTTGCAAAGGTAGTCTTTTTTAGTTTGCAGTTATCAGTTTTAAGTATTCAGTAAAAAAACTGATAAAACTGTGACTATAAACTGAATACTGACTACTTTTTTATGGAGCTATTTCCCGCTGTTCCTTCCAATCTTTTATGCCTCGGGACCGGCACAAAAGGATTTTCCCTCCCATCGGGGCTAGGCATCTCGGTTTCAACAATTTTTCGTTTAACGATTAAACAAATAAACAATTAACCGATTAAACAAAAACTACTGATTATACCCAAATCGTTTCAGCATATTGGCATTGCTTCTCCAGTTTTTGTTCACTTTTACATACAGTTCAATGTGAATTTGTTTTCCGAAGAATTTCTCCAAATCGGCTCGGGCATCGGTTCCTACTTTTTTAAGAGCTGCTCCTTTATGACCAATAATAATCCCTTTTTGCGTATCGCGTTCTACCATAATTACAGAACGAATTCTGATAATAGTATCTGTTTCATGAAATTCTTCTGTTACAATTTCTACTGCGTATGGAATTTCCTTAGCGTAATTCAATAAGATTTTTTCACGAATCGTTTCGTTCACAAAGAAACGTTCCGGCTTGTCTGTTAACTGATCTTTAGGATAATAAGCTGGAGCTTCTGGAAGTAATTCGATAATCCTTCCGAAAACTTCGGGTACATTGAAATTCTGTAGAGCCGAAATTGGGAAAATTTCTGCGTTTGGCACTTTTTCTTTCCAAAAAGCGACTTGCGCTTCTAACTGTTCCTGATTAGAGTTGTCAATTTTATTTAAAAGTAATAAAACCGGAATCTTAGCATGAATGATTTTTTTAAAGAAATCTTCGTCTTTTAAGTCCTGCTCTCCAATTTCGACCATATAAACCAAAATATCAGCATCTTCAAAAGCCGATTTTACGAAGTTCATCATCGACTCCTGCATTTCATAAGCCGGTTTTATAATTCCCGGAGTATCTGATAAAACTACCTGAAAGTCTTCACCATTTACAATTCCAAGAATTCTATGACGTGTAGTTTGTGCTTTTGATGTAATGATCGATAATCGTTCTCCAACGAAAGCGTTCATCAATGTTGATTTTCCAACATTTGGATTTCCGATAATGTTTACGAAACCTGCTTTATGTGACATTTTTGTTTTATTTATTTTGCAAAGGTAGTCATATCAAGTCAATACAGAAAATAAAACATTTTTTTAAGTTTTCGTTGGATTTCTAAAAAATCGGCGTATCTTTGCACCCGAAACATCGCGGGATAGAGCAGTAGGCAGCTCGTCGGGCTCATAACCCGAAGGTCACAGGTTCGAGTCCTGTTCCCGCTACTAAAAAAAAGCTTCAGAGAAATCTGGAGCTTTTTTTTGTTTATATACTAAAATTTTATTTAGATTGTCGGTCGAAGTCAGGAGACATTCGCATAGTCTGGAACTCTTCAAGGAGCGAGGTTTAAGCATTGCTTAAATTTTCAGTTTTTTATTCTTATTTTCAGTCATTCAGAAACGTCAATACATAATCTCTTATTTCTTCACGCTGCTTATCAGTTGCATTATCACACATGTCACTGTGAACAGTGTTAGGCAGCTTTATAATCATTATTCCATATTTTTTCTGTTCTGCTTCTGTAGGTAAAACACCTGGGTCGGCAGGTTGGTCGCTTGAACGCAATGAATATACTTTTGGGTTAGTTGTTCTCGGCAAAGCCATACGCCTATTATCAAACGTAATAATTTTCCAAACAATGCCTGGATATTTTTGAGGGAATAATGCGGTCATATCTCCACCAATTGAGTGTCCTAAGAGTGTGATATGTTTAAAGTCTATTTCAGGATTTGATTTTTTTAATTCGTTTATTACGAACATAATATTGTCTGCTCCTCGTTCCCAAAATGGTCGCCTTACAATTTGCGGAATTCCTTTTTCAGGAATTAAACTATCTGTAGGACGTTCGTGCTGAATACTTACAACAAAGTACCCTTTTGATGCCATAAAGTTGGCGAGGTCTGAATAGGCTAAATAGGGTTTGCCTTCGTTTTGACCATAGCCATGACTAATGAGTACAATTTGCGGATGCTTAGTTTTTGACTTATAAATCGCAATTGGAATTTCCCTGTTTCGTGATTGGTCTAATAAAGTCAACGTGTCCAAAGCAACGCTGGACACCAATTTATTTTCAACTGATTTTGTTCGTGTTGAGCAACTTATCAGAAATGCGAATGCCAAAACGTAAATTATTCTATTCATTTTATTGTCTTTTGGGGTGTGTCTTTTAGCATGCTCGCTAACGTTCTGATACTACAGCGGGTTTGGGGTTAAATTAAGCCTTATTTTCGGATTTGCTAAATCATCCCAAATACAAAACCAACTTTCCATTAAGCCGATTGCCCAAATCCGTTGTATTAGCTGTTAGCTCTTAGGTTTTTATTTATTCACTTTCTAATTCATCCTTTGTTATATAGATGTAAGACAAGCTGTTTCCATCGCCACCCATATATTCATCATTCGCAATATTTAACTTTAGTTCATTGAAAAAATAATTTCCCTCATCATTTTCAAAGTATAGATATTCTAATTTTTCAATTGCTCTATTTATATCTTCTCCTATCTCAATTTTTGTATTTTCAATAGTTAATTCAATTCCCGTGTGAAATTCTATTTCGCTAAGCTCGTTTTCGACATTATAATTGAAAAAAAACAAATTTTTCTCATTTTCAAAGTCTTTATAAATATCTCTCTTTTGAATTATATTGAAAGATTTATCTCCGTCAAAAAATTCAGAGTTATCAAATTCTTTGTCATCATCTTTATGAATTTGTTTAAGTTTAACTCTTACATTTTGACGAGATTCGTTCCAAAGAATTTTTTCAGAATGAATTTCGATTCCTAAATTTGGCAAATATTTGACTCTCATGTTTTTAATATTGAAATACTGTAAACTGACGGCTAATGTTCTGTCGCTACAAAAGGTTTGGGATTAAATCAAGCCATTATTAGGGTTTACCAAATCGTTATTCTATCTTTCTCCTGTAAAAACATTTTATCGCCCGGTTTTACATTAAATGCATTATAAAAAGGCGTCGTATTCATTAAAGGACCATTAACACGCCAATTTGGTGGAGAATGCGGATTATTGTTAATCCACAAACGCAGGAACTCGTCTTTCATTTTTACTCTCCATATTTTAGCTATAGAAATAAAGAAGCGTTGGTCTGGAGTAAAGCCGTCGATTTTTGTGTTTGCTTTTCCTTGTTCGGTCATTTTAAAAGCATCATAAGCAACAGCTATTCCAGCAATATCTGCCGTATTTTCGCCAACTGTCATTGCGCCATTAATGTGTAAATCACCTAAAACAGTATAGGTACTGTACAAATTGATAACCTGTTGAATTCTTGATTTAAACTGTGCATAATCTTCTTTTGTCCACCAGTTTTTCAGGTTTCCATCTTTGTCATATTGCGCGCCTTGATCATCAAACGTATGGGTTATTTCGTGACCAATAACCATTCCGATACCTCCATAGTTAAGCGCATCATCTGCATTATTATCAAAATATGGAGGTTGCAAAATACCAGCCGGAAAAACAATTTCATTTGCCGTAGGATTATTATATGCCGTAACGGTTGGAGGCGTGGTATACCATTCTGATTTATCGACGGGTTTGCCCAATTTTGCCAATTGAAATTGATATGCAGCTGCAGAAGCCGAAACCATGTTCTCAAAATAAGTATTTCTTTCTACATGTACATTGCTATAATCTCTCCATTTATCCGGATATCCTATTTTCTTAGTAATGGCGAACAATTTTTCTTTAGCTTTTTGTTTCGTAATAGGACTCATCCATTCTAAATTATCAATTCTTTTGCCATATGCTTTTTGCAGATTATTCACCAGAACCAACATTCGTTTTTTGGCATCTTCCGAAAAATATTTCTTTACATACAACTCACCCAATGCTTCGCCTAAGTAAGTATCAACGGCATTTGCCATTTTTTCGCCACGTGTTTTTTGAACAGCCTGACCAGAAAGCACTTTAGTATATTCAAAGGAAGCGTCCACAAAAGGTTTACTTAAATCATCTGCATATCTTTCTATAGAATTTGCTTTCAGGTAAATTTTCCAATTGTTAATAGGAATGGTTTTTAAAAGCTTATTAAGGGCATCGTAATAAGCCAGTTGACCAACATTGATAAAATCAGTTTTAGCACCTAAATTATTTAAAAAAGTAGTCCAGTCTATATTAGGATGTCTTTTTACAAGATCCGCAACTGCTATTTTATTGTAATTTGCCTGTACATCTCGAAGTTCAACTTTTGTTTTATGCGACACAGCCATTTGTTTGTCAATATCATAAACCAAATCAGCATTCTTTTTTGCTTCTTCAGCATTACTTCCTGTTTGTTGAAATAACGCAGCAAGATATTTTTTGTATGCTTTTTGTATCGCAACAGTTGATGAATCTGATTTGAAATAATAGTCTCTGTCAGGCAAACCAATACCCGTTTGATAGATTTCGGCAATATTCATACTGCTGTTTTTTTGATCCGGTGACACTCCAAAAGCGATAATAGAAGAATTGCCTACTTTTTCTTCATTAACTACAAAGTTCATTAAGGAAGGTAAATCATTAATTGCTTCAATTTTGGCCAATAAAGGTTTAATAGGCGTAAAACCGCGTTTATCAATAGTTACAGTATCCATACCTGACGCATAAAAATCTCCAACCTTTTGCGCTATACTTCCTGCTGGATTCTCACTTTTCGAAATACTGTCTAATATTCCTTGCAGGCGCATTCGTTGCGGAAAATTCATAAACATGTAGGCACCCACTCCGGCTTGAGATGGTGGTATTGATACAGAATCGTACCATTTGCCATTTACATATTTAAAAAAGTCATTACCAGCAACCAATGTAGAATCTATCCCAGTGATAGCAACATTTTTTTTGTCTTGATGTTTTGAACACGCTGCAAAAGCTAAGAATACAATAAAGAGCATTAATGGTTTTTTCATAATCTAGATGATTTCTATTAAAATGAACTGAAAAACGTTTGAAAGTAGCTATTTTTAAACTTATACACTTGGTATCGTTAATTTTAGCAGAACAATATAAGAATTCCGTTTTTAATTCTAAAGTTTTTGTGAGAATTACCACTTATAAGATGCATAATCACTACTATAATAATCTTCAAAAAAATCCCCCTTTATCTACTTCTGCTCTTATTGCAATAACTTTAGACTTATTCTTTTTCTTAATACGAATACCTTACAATTCTTAATCTTTTTAGTTAATCATTTCATAATCTCCTAAGAAAATCATTTGCATTACTATAAATTCGTCCTGTTAATTCGTATGAAATAGACTATGTTTTAAAGAGAAATTACCACAATTCCACAAACAAACTTTAAAAACAACTTTTATACTAAAAAATTGATTTATACAACACTTTTAAATATTGCTGTTTTTCAGGGCATAGTTTTAGGCTTCATTTTTTTAAAGTCTTCCTTTTTCAATAGCAACTCGAATAAATTTTTAGCTTATTTGCTATTTACACTTTCAATTATTTTACTTAATCATGTTTTTGAGGTTGAAGATGCCTTTACAGCTTATCCTTTTCTGCGCATTATCAGCCATATCGAATGGACCTTTCTCCTACCTGCTTTCTTATTTCTGTTTATTATAAATCGTATTGATGAAAATGTAAAAAGGAAACAAAGATCCTATTTGTGTTTCATTCCGTTTTTCTATTCCGCTGCGCTTACTATTGCACAAGATCTTGATCGTATTGCAGGATTTTATACTATTCCTGATTCAGCCATCGGCTTAATTAATGTATTGGGTCTAATACATCTTGTTTTAGCTGTTACATTCATCCCGTTTCTGTCGATTTACTGTTATTTCATGATAAGACATTTAAAAAATTCAGAAGAAAGAAAATGGATTATTATTTTTTTAACCATCATTACCACATTGCTGTTCGCTTTTCTTATTACTGCTCTAGCTGGCTTATTTTTTCAATACGAGACTTCTCCTACTATGAATATTCTGGCTTTGTCTACAACAATTATAACACATTGGACAGCTTATATTGGCATTTACAAATACAAATTGTCCAAACACAAAGATGCTATTGACGATTTTCTAAATAAAGATTTAGCTTTTTCGTATAGCAATTTGCCTATTTTAGAAAATAACAAATCCGAAGAAATTAAGGAATCCATCACGGCAGATAATATTTATTTTCAGAAATTAGAACTTCTTTGCAAAGAGCAGCACATTTATACGGATAGCACATTAGACCGAGAAAAAGTCGCTGAAAAGCTAGGCATAAGTCCTGGATATGTTTCACAAATTGTAAACACAATAACGGGAGACAACTTTGCCAATTATATTAATAACTATCGGGTTGAAGCTGTCAAAGAAATGATTTCAAATTCTGAATATGAAAACTACAATTTACTAACGATGGGATTAGAATCTGGATTTACTTCAAAAACAACTTTTTATAAAGCCTTTAAAAAAGTGACCGGCCAGACACCAAATGAATATAAAAACACCAACAAATAAGTACGGATTTGTACATTTTTAAGCTTTTGAAACCTTTTTTAATTTTTCTTGAGTGAATTTTGCCCTTAAATAATTCAAATCCCTTTTTATGAAAAAAAACTATTTATTGCTTATTATTTTGTTCGCCTCTTATTCCGTAAATGCTCAAAATGAAACTGATTCTTATCAGAAAAACAACGAAATTAAATTGAATGCTCTTGCTCCTTTATGGCAATCTTTTCAGGTGAGTTACGAAAGACATTTAAATCATAATTCATCATTAGGACTTTCTTTTTATAATGTTTTTGACAACACAAAAAATGAAAAAGATTTAAATTATTATTTCTCTCCGTATTACAGAAGATATTTTGGCAAAAAATATTCATCCGGCTGGTTTGTTGAAGGATTTGGAATGTTAGCTTCAACAGATGGAAAAAAAATATACACTTCAGAAGATCATTCCATATATACCGAAAATCCCGACGTTATTAATTTTGCTCTCGGTGCCGGAGGAGGGTGGAAATGGGTAAGTAAAAGCGGCTTTCTTTTTGAAGCAAATGTTGGTTATGGCGGTATATTAATCAATGCAGATAAAATAGATCACACTATTGTTGCAAAATTTGGACTTAGTGCCGGGTATAGATTTTAATAAACAGGATAAAGCTTCAGAGAAATCTGGAGCTTTATTGTTTTAAATCTTCTAAAAAACTAATTAGGTTTATTATTCTAAGTCTGGAAATATAAAGAAAGAATAGTTTTTAATAGAAAATTTTTGAAGAGGAAATAAATGCGATATTAGAAATTAATTGCTGGAAAATAATTCTTATTTTTAACAAGATTTTGTTTATCATTAAACCTTTTAAGCTGTAAAAAATGAAAAAAATCTTCTTTTTATTACTTATTGTAGTTTTGTACTCTTTCACAACTTCTGAAGAGAAAACAACTATTTCAGGTAAAATCACGAATACGGAAAATGGAATAATTAGAATCAAAGGAGAATTACTAGACAAAGAAATCAAGCTAAAACCTGATGGCAGTTTTTCTGAAAATCTAACATTGGAATCTGATGGCATTTATAAAATTGAAACTACTAAAAATAGTTTCTCTATATATTTATCTAAAGATTCTAAATTGACACTATCTGCTGACGATACAAACTTAATTACAACTTTAAAATTTACAGGAAAAGGAAGTGTAGAAAATCAATATCTTGCTAAAAAACAGCTTATAACTTCGGTAATTCCAGATGAGGAACTTTATACACTTAACGAAAATGAATTCCTGAAAAAACTCCAGGAAATAAAAAATTCCGTTAATAATTTGTACCTCAAAACAAAATTTACTGATGCTAATTTCAAAACAAAAGAAGCTATAAACATCAATTATCTGGAGCAAAAACATTTACTTTTTTATAAAAAATATCATTATGTATTTGGAGGAGTAAATAATTTTAAAGTTTCTGAAAATTACCCAAAGATTGACGAAACAATAGATTTAGATAACAATTCATATTTTTTGTTTTCGAATGAATATCAAGAAATTGTGTTAAACAAGTTTTATGAGGGTGTCAAAGGAGATGGTATTACCGGTATGATTTCAGCTAAAGATGCAATTCCAAAAATTAAAGCTCTAAAAAGTCAAAGCATAAAAAATCGTTTAATTGAAAATTCAACAAACGATATTAACATAGGAAATCCGAATTATGATAAAACCTATTGGGAATTTTTATCGATTATAAACAATCCAGTTGTAAAACAAACACTTACTGACAATTACAATGCAACAAACGCATTACAACCCGGAAATCCGTCTCCAAAATTTGATTATGAAAATCAAAAAGGAGGAAAAACTAGTTTAGAAAACCTAAAAGGAAAATATATTTACATTGATCTTTGGGCAACATGGTGCGGCCCTTGCCGTGAAGAAATTCCATTTCTGCAAAAAGTGGAAGAGCAATATAAAGGCAAAAATATTGAGTTTGTCAGTATTTCGATTGATGCATTAAAAGATCAGCCGAAATGGAGCAAATTTGTTATCGAAAAACAATTGGGCGGGATTCAATTATTGGCAGAAAATGAATGGGAATCAAAATTCGTAAAAGATTATGGTGTTTGGGGAGTTCCAACATTTATTCTTCTTGATCCTAATGGGAATATTGTTAATGCACGCGCGCCAAAACCATCTGATGCTAAACTTATTGATCTATTGAATAGCTTAAAAATATAATCCTGCATTTAGATACACAAGTAACTACATCAAAATGACTTATAGGCTGTCAGCTATTTGAATACTTCCCGCTATCTACGAAAAGCTCCAGAGAAATCTGAGGCTTTTTTGTTTATACCATTTTAAACAACTTTTTTTATTCAAGAGCAGAACAATTGTACCAACCTATACGCTTACAACAAAATTAAGCTCATTATTTGGACTTTCATAAGATCTCAAATATGAAACTAATTTCCATTTTGCTTATTGCTCAAATCAGTTGTATTACATCTTAGCAAGTTCGTTACTTACAGTTTTTGTTCTCCCGATTTAATCTGTATAAAGTCTTCATATTTGGTAAAATACTCTAGTCCTAAAATTAATAGTATTGAACTAGCGTTATAGACTTTCTGCATTATAACTGCTAAACCTAAATATCCAAAACCAAACAGGATAAAGAAACTGTAAAAAGTCAATAAGCAAATAATACAGAAAAACTTAAACAAATGAAGTTTTGACTTTATGACAAATACAGTAATAACAAACAAACCAAACAACGTTAAAACAATCGATATTGTTCCTAAATCGTGTAAGGGTGTTGCAATTAAGAAAATGAATAATATGTTGGCAACACCAATAAATTTTAAAATAGTAGTCCAATGTCTTAAAGCTATTTTTTTTGACATATTGATAAAAAAAACTCCATAACCAACCGATTGAAATGCCATTCCAATTATTGCCCAAATACGGCCAGGGTTTTCTGAACCGTTTATCGCTTTTGCTGCAAACAAATTGCTTATGAAATTTTTTGACCAATCGAACCCTACAGAATCTTTATCAAGCAATGAGCCACCCGGATAAAGTAATGCAGCAATTATTATCAAAATCACAGAAATGACCAAACATATCAAAACCGAATACTTCCGAATTATTTGCTTTATTGTTACACTTTCCATTTACTAATTAATTGATGTGTTCACCATTTCACCCAAAACAAAAATAGAGACGACCCATTGCCCGCCTCTATTTAAATTATTTTTAAAAGCTATATTTCAAACAGTTGCTTTATAATTACATAACAAAACTAATCTTGAAATATGACTTGACTTTTTAGTTCCAACAAGCCATATAGGTAACAACTCCTGAAGAATTAACCATAAAAACCGCTATTGAAGTCCCGGAAACTAGCTTATAGTAAGTTGAAGGACCTCCTGTCCATTTTGAAGTTCCAGATGAATCCGTATACAATTGTGTACCTTCTGTAATAGTAGAGGTATCTGCGTATAAAGTTCTTCCAAGGTTCACACCTAGATTACAAGTATCGCTCCCTCCTTTATCATACAACGCAAAAGGATAAGTTGTAAAATAAAAACCCTCCGAAAAGGAAAATAACGATTTTTTTGGTAAAGACTCAAAATTAGATGTTTTACCAAAAGAAATTCCAAAAGCAAATAATGCGATAATTAAAGCTGTTTTTTTCATTTGTTATTTTGTTAAATTAAGTTTCTCAAATATAAGAAAATTTAGACATAAAAAACTAAAAGATATTTTTTTCGCAATAAAAAACATAAAAAACAAACAAAAACAAACAAATAATACATTTAAATAGAGATATACTCAAAGCCTCATTTAAACAAAAATGGCATTACTAAAACAAATTAGTACTGAAAAAAACCGCCTTAAATTTCTATCAAAAATCTTACTAAAAAGTATTGGTTACTTAAAATTCATTTTGTTCAAAAATTTTTAGATCATAGATTCATTTCAGAATTATTTCGTCATTTTCAATCAATATTTTAGGATCAAATCCAACCATGCACATCAAAAAACAGCTACAACCACGCAAGAAAATTCCTTTAAAATGAAATCGACTTGATTTTTTTTCAAAATTTTTTATTTAGTTAAAAAGTAAAAAAAATCTTCACATCATTTTGCTACAGTAAAAACAACCAATTATTAATCAAACAAGTACAAAACCGCTACAAAATCCCTCTCTTGTAAAATATTTGCAAGTATGATATTTCACAGTATAACTTAGAGCAAAAAAGTTTTTTATTTTTTTGTTATTCTAAAATTAATTGCATTATTTTGCACCGCATTAGAAAAGCAGGTCCGTTCGTCTATCGGTTAGGACGCCAGGTTTTCATCCTGGTAAGGGGGGTTCGATTCCCCCACGGACTACTTAATAAAAAAGCTTCAGAGAGATCTGGAGCTTTTTTTGTTTTCGCATATTACTAAATCTCTTTTTCAATACATCCACAACGTCTGAATATTGGTATTAACCTAAGAACTAGGCCTTAATAATTTTGTAGGATGTTTTCTCTTTAACTGAGTTTATTTTACTAAATGTTTTTATAAATTTGCAATCTTATAGCGAAAGCCGTTATTTTTAAGCCAAAATTGCGACTTTTGCATTAAATCGTAAAAGCCTTTATTAAAACTACTGTACAACACAATTAAAATCCACAATGCTTACAAAAAACAAACCCCAAATTCTAATTTTTATCCTTTTAACTCTATTTTTTTCTGTCAATTCATTTTCTCAAAAAAGCGTTTACGCTGGAATTGAAATCGGACGAAGAGCAATAAAAGTTTCTGTTGTCGATGTAAACAACATCAGAAAAGCTGACTATAAAATCCTTTACTTTTCTACTGACCGACTTAATTTTGCTGAACACATTGATCAAAAAGGTGAACTTCCTCAAGAAGACATCAACAAAATCAGCGTTACAGTTATTGATCAATTAAAAAAAATAAAAACAGAATTCAAACTTCTTGAAGAAAACATATTTATAGTTGCTGCACCTGTTTTTGCTCAGGCCCGCAATATTGAAGTTTTAAAAGCAAAAATCAATACACTGACAAACAAAAATCTTGATGTATTAAATGTTAATGAAGAAGCCAAAACACTAGTTAAAGGCGCAATGCCTCCAGTTGATTTCGCTAATGCTTTTTTACTTGATATTGGTGCTCAAACGACTAAAGGAGGTTATATTGATGAGCTTGAAGATGACAAATTAGAGTTCGTTCCTTTGGAGCTTGATTTCGGAACAATGACACTTACTGACGCAGTAAAAAAGACCGTTGTAAATCAAAGTCAAGCCAATGATATGTCGACTTATCAGGAAAAATCATTTGACTTTAATCCAGTTTTACGAAAAAAAGTAAAAGCAATGCTGGATGCAAATCCTCCTTTGGCTAAAAAAGATAAAATCTATTTGTCAGGTGGCGCTGTGTGGGCTTTTTCAACGTTATACTACAACGAAAACGTAAAAGATCATTATGTTTCTTTAACCTTGGAAGATGTCATCAATTATGATGCTATTTTGAAAAATAATTTTGGGAAATTTACCAACCTTGCCAAAACTAACAAGGAAGTTGCGAGAGTTTTAAGCACTTATGACCAGCAATATCTTATTTCAGCGAATAATATATTACAAACTTGCCTGGAAAGTATTCCTAATTTACAATCGAAAAAAGTACTTTTTGTAAAAGAAGGACAAGTAATCTGGCTAATCTCTTATATCGCTGATCGATCTAAGAAAGTAAATACTAATTTTTAATAGTCGATCTTTTATCAACTTAAAAAAGCTTCAGCGAAATCTGGAGCTTTTTTAGTTTTTAAAAATTCCATAAAAAATTACTTCAAAAAAGTTTGCTTTAAAACTTCGGAATTTAAAAGAAGACTTAACTCTTCTTCTTTTTGTGTTCCAATAAGAACTTTTTTACCGTTATTCAATTCAATTGCCAAACCTTTATTGCCCGAAACGTTATAAATTGTTCCGTATTCAGGCTTATATCTAATTCCCCAGCCAACAAAACCATAATTCAAAAGTTCTAATCTTTTAATTTCAGTCCATTTTAGTTGTTCGTTTACAAATGGAAAATATTGATATCTAATACCTTCATTAGTAATTGTAGTTTCCAGACTTAGCGACAAAAAGCAATACACAAAAATAAAATAGGCGATTGATACCACAAGAAGTCCCGAATCTGACATTGGCTTATCACCAAAAGTAATTCCCATAATAAGTTGTGTGTAAATTCCGCAGACAAAAATAGAAGCTATTCCCAATAACAGAACCCACAACCACCATTGTGCAAATCTTTGTTTTTCTGTAAATATTATATTCATTTCGTTTCTTTTTATTTTTTAAAACTTACCTTTCTTCTTTCTTCAAACTATATAAAAAAACCGCCTGAAAAGACGGTCTTATATTTAGTTGAATTCAGATTAAGCTCTAAATAAAGCATATTTATTATGATTAAATAAAACCCTGTCATAAGGAACATAAAGAGAGGTTATTTTCTCTGAAGATTCTTCAAATTTTATTCCGTTATACTTTCTGAATAAATAAATTTCTTTTAAACAATTAGAAAGACTTTGGTGTATTTCACTTGTGAAAGTTGGAACTTTTTTATCTCCAACCAAAAGATCGATTTGATAGTTAGAACTACTTTTTGATAAATTATTACCTATTATTCTAATTGTAAATGTTGTAGCTTTTCCGTATTGTTCACCTTGATATTGTATTATCATGATCTTATTTTTATTAAAAAGGTTAAATTATTTTTTGTCACTTCAATTGCCAAATTGAAAGGTAAATTAAAGTTATGAAAAAAAACTAAAATCCTAAAAAGTTAGGTTAAAATATTTTATAAAGTTAAACCTTGCCTTAAAAAATGGCAATAAAAAAACCGTAACGAATTACGGTTTTTACAATTAACTAAATATATTTAATCAACTTTTTTCAACGAGTACAATTCATTCATAAGCACGATTAATTTACGGTAATATTCTCAGGTTGTTTATTCTCATTCATTTCCAATAAAAAAGGATTTCCGTTTTCATCAAACATTGTCAGGTTTAGTGAATCCATAAGTATAAGCTCTTTCGAAGCAGCACCTTTGAACTTATTATATGACAAATTCATTTCAGACAAATTAGGCAGTTTTTCAATTCCCAAAGGGATTTCTCCTTCAAAACTATTATCAAACAAACTGAAGTTTTTCAAAGCTTGAAAATTCCCAATTTCACTGCTCAAATTTCCACTGAATTTATTGCTGTTTAAAAGCACTACTTTTAATGTTGAAATTTGATAAAATGAAACTGGCAATGCGCCTTCAAATTCATTATTAAATAACGTCAGAACTTCCAATTGCTTTAAATTCCCAATTCCTAATGGTAATGTACCAGCAATTTTATTTCTAAAAAGTTCGAGGTTTTTCAATTTTTGCAACTCGCAAATTCCTGTTGGAAGTGTTCCGGATAATTTATTGTCCGAAATGTCCAAAATTTCAAGATCCTTCAAATTTTGAATCGTTTCGGGCAACGATCCTTGTAGTTTATTTTGATGTAAATCAACTGTCATCAAATAAATAAGATCGCAAAACGCAGTTGGCAATTCACCTTCAAGATTATTTTCTGCCAAATTTAAACCTATCACTCTTCCATTCTCAGTAAGTACACCGTACCAACTCGATACAGACTGGGATATATCCCATTTTATTTTCCATTTTGCACCGTTTGTAGCGTAATAAATCTTCAGAAGAGCATCTTTCTCTTTGTCTGAAACTACATCGGCAAAACAATTGCACGAAAATGCAATTAATATAAAAAATGTGGCGAAGTTTTTCATAGCAGATTGGGGGATTTGCTGTTACTATCAAAAGTAATCAATTCATGGTTATAATGCATATATTGTCGACAAAGTGTTGATAAATAATTATTTAACATTATTTTACTTACTTAAAATAAATATTTAAGTTGAGAGTATTTTAACTAAATTTGATTAACTAATTATAAAAACCTCATAACATGGAAATTAACTTCGTTGCGCTACTTTTAGCTGCCGCTGTCACATTGGCGACTGGTTTTATCTGGTATCATCCAAAAGTGTTTGGAACAATTTGGATGCGAGAAAATAATTTTACACAAGAAGAACTCCGAAAAGGCAACATGCTCAAAATATTTGGATTTACTTATATTTTCTCCTTAATGATTACAATGATCTTAATGGCGCTCACTATACACCAATCTGGAGCTGTCGGAATGGTTGGCGGCCCTCCAATGTTGGCAAACGCTAAACCTTCATTTGCCGCATTTATGGCCGATTATGGCACAGCTTATCGCACTTTCAAACATGGCGCTTTGCATGGTTTCATGTCGGGATTGTTTTTTGCTTTTCCAATTGTTGGAATAAATGGTTTATTTGAAAGAAAATCCTGGAAATACATCTTTATACACGCAGGCTACTGGATGCTGACGCTTATGTTAATGGGCGGAATTATTTGCGCTTTTGCATAATTAACAAAACAAAACCCGTTTGAAAACTAAAAATCAAACGGGTTTTTACTAATAATAACTTAAAGAAACTCAGTTGTTATAAATATTATCTAATTTTGAAAAAATTAGCTCAGACACTTGAATACAACATTTTCTTTCGAAATATACAATCGCGCAGCTTCACTTCCTTCCGACTGGGATTTACTTAGTTCAGAAAATATTTTTTTAACTAAAGAATACCTTCAAATCCTAGAAAATTCCTGTCCCGTAAATATGGTTTGCCATTTTATAGGTTTATATGAAACTGAAAAACTGATAGGTATTGTTGTAACCCAATTTTTATTTGCTGAAAAACTGGAATCTTTTGGCGAGCGCGATAAATGCTTAAAAACTTCTGTACGCAATTTTGCTTTTAAAAATTTTGCTTCTCACGTATTATTTGTGGGAAATAATATGCTTACCGGTCAAAATGCTTTTATTATTGATAAAAACGCTGATCAGTCCAAAGCAATTAAAACACTTCACAAAGCGATAACTCAGCTCAAAAAGAATTTGAATGCAAGTGGAAAAAAAGTGCATATTACCAGTATTAAAGATTTCACAGCTTCTGAAATTAAGCCTTTACAAACCGAATTTAAAAACAATTATACTTTTTCGACACAGCCAAATATGATTTTTAAAATCGATGAAAGCTGGAAAAACGAACAAGATTATATTGATGCGCTTTCCAAAAAATATCGCGATCAATACAAACGTGCCCGCAAAAAAGCTGATGGAATCGAAAAACAAAAAATGTCTTTATCTGACATTTTGAAATATGAAGATGTTATTTATGACTTGTATTTTCATGTTGCCAAAAATGCTCCCTTCAACACGTTTTTCCTTGCGCGAAATCACTTTAGCACTTTTAAAGAAACCATGAAAGACAAATTTTTGTTTTATGGTTATTTTTTAGACGGAAAACTAATAGGCTTCAACACCCTGATAAAAAACGGAAGTATTATGGATACTTATTTTTTGGGTTATGATGAAACTATTCAACGTGAAAAAATGCTGTATTTAAATATGTTATACGATATGATCGCTTACTCGATAAAGCATTCTTTTAAAGAAGTTGTTTTTGCCAGAACGGCACTCGAAATTAAAAGTTCTGTTGGTGCAAAGCCTCTAAAAATGTATGGATTAATCACCCACAGCAATACGCTTATTAATCACAATATAGCCAAACTATTCAATTATTTGGAACCAAAAACAGAATGGCAGGAAAGAAATCCGTTTAAATAAATTTCAACCGACAATTAAGGAACCGCTATCCTCATTTGTTTGTGTAGAATATAAATATCCAAAGTCGTTTGTGCCCCACAGTATTCACCGTCTATTTGAAAATTGACAGGATAATCTGTTTTTATTGTGGCTTTGTCCGTCGAAATAATTACAATATCATCAGAGTCAATTGGCATATTTCCGGTAATTATTTTCCCAATTAATAACAAATCCAAGCTTTTTAAAATCACAAGCTCAAACTTTCCGTCGTTCATTGTGCCATTCGGATTAATAATTACTCCTGTCCCGTATTTTTGGGAATTTGCAATCACAATCATTCTTGCCGTATGTTCAACTGTTTTATTGTTCGCCGAAATTGTCGCAACAAATGGATCTTCAGATTCTTTTAAAGTCGTAAAAGCTTGCAAAGCATAACCCCAAAAACCTCTCACATCACTTTGCTCATAATTTTTAACCAGATTTGCATTCAAGCCAAGATCGCTTAAATGAATACTTTTTTTTCCATTGATACAAATCATATCCATTTCTATATAATGATGCAAAAAAGCAATTTTCAGGTTTTCCTCTATTCCATCGGGTAAATTCAGATCGACTGATAATCCATTTGCAGATCCGGCAGGCAAAATTCCAATAATTACATCATATTGTTCCATTGCTTCGGCAACCATTTTAATAGTTCCGTCTCCTCCGGCTACAACAATACGTTCCGGCAAATATTGATTATATAATGATTGTATTTTAGATAAATCGCCATTTCCAGTCGTTTCAAAAACCTGCAAATCAAAATGATTCGTCATCGCAAACTCTTCTACAGCATCGATTAAATCACTTTTATCCAAATCTCCGGAGATCGGATTTACAACAAATAGGATATTCTTTTTCAACATTTTATTTTTAATACCAATTAAAATAAGTAATTTACAGTTCCATAAATATACGTAAATAATGAACCCTATTTTACAATTATATCGCGGTTATGCCAATGAAGAGGAATTAATTGTAATGGGTCACGTCTTTAAAAGAACTTACGATTATGATTTTCAGAAAAAAAACTTCAAAAATGCAAGCTCAATAATCAATCAGTTCAGAATAAAAACCCTTGAAAATTTTGATGTTTATTTGAAATTCCGGGATAAAGAAATCCACACAAAAACACTTGACGATGGATATTTCAAATTCTGCATTCCGCTTGACGAAGAAACCCATTTTGGCTGGATTGAGTATGAGGTTTTCATTAAGTACGAAAGTAAAATCATTACATCAAAAGGAAGCTTTATCAGACCACACAAAGGAAAACTGGGCATTATTTCTGATATCGACGACACTTTTCTGATTTCACATACGCCTAATATTTTCAAGAAAATCTATATTCTGCTTTTCAAAAATGTAAATGATCGAAAGGTCTTTAAGGATGTTGTATCACATTATCAGGCATTGAGTGCCGCCGGAAGAAGCAACAGAGAAGAAGAAAATGCTTTTTTTTATGTTTCAAGCAGTGAATGGAATTTGTATCGATTTATTGTAAAATTCACCAAGATTCATCATTTACCAAGAGCCGTAATTTTACTGAAAGATATTAAAAGAGGCGTCACCGATTTTTTCATGAGCGGACGCGGAAATCACGATCATAAATTTGATAAAGTAAAACATGTTCTTGAGTTTTATCCCAATTTGAAATATGTTTTGTTGGGAGATGACTCTCAACAAGATCCGATTTTGTATGAACGAATCTGCAAAATATTTCCGGTAACGGTAAGTGCGGTTTACATCAGACAAACCGGTAAAACTAAAAAATCGGAAGTAACTACAATTATGAAAAACTTAGAAAGTCTGGATGTTGCTGTCTGTTATTTTAAAGAAAGCAGCGAAGCGATTCAGCATTCTAAGTCTATTGGAATTATTAAATAGTTTTTCTTGTGAAATGTAAGTTGTGAAAATCTAAATTATTTGGGCGAGACAGCACTAGAAAAAGTGGGCGATCTTACTTTTTCTTTATTTGCCCACTTTCTCTAATGCTGTCGGGCTGTCCGCGCTACTTCGGTAGCTTGCTCCCATCCCTCTCGCGGGGAATTGTTTTCAAAAGAAAATTTAAGATTATAAATTAACCATAGAGATATAATTGTGCTATATGACATTCCGAGGAACGAGGAATAACAAACTTTATGGAAAACTTCAAAAACCTGAAACAAAATAAAACATGAAACTCTTTTAGCCCAGATTGAAGTGAAAAGCCCGGAACTAAAAAACCTTATTTTCTTGCCGGAAAACAGCGACCAACGGAAGCTCGTTTTATGGTTTAGAAAATAAGGTTTTTTTTAGTGTCCCGATAGCTATCGGGATGAAACGGAAAGCTGGATTAGCTCCTAAAAAAAATCTTAAGCATTAAAATTGTCAATCTCTTCTTGAACAATTTCCCAATCTAATAAAAGCTGTTCCAGATCTTCTTTCTTTTTGTTATATGCGGTGAAAAAAGAAGCATCTTCGATATGTTTATCATAATTAGAAGCCAACATTTTATCATCGTGCTGAATATCTTTTTCTAATTGTTTAATCTGACTTTCGACTTTACTCAATCGGTTTTGAAGCGCCTTTCCTTTCTTCTGATCTTCGTATGACGTTTTGTTATTTTCTTTTGGAGCAACTGCTTTTGCAACATCTTTTTTCTCAACTTCACGCATATTTTCAAGATTGCGTTGTTCTAAGAAGTAGTTGATGTCTCCTAAATATTCCTTTATTTTTTGATCTTTAAATTCGTAAACAATATTCGACATTCCCTGAAGGAAATCCCTGTCGTGAGAAACCAGTAATAAAGTTCCGCCAAATTTTTGAAGTGCCGCTTTTAATACGTTTTTAGATTTAATATCCAAGTGGTTCGTAGGCTCATCCATTAATAAAACGTTGATTGGTTGCAACAATAACTTACAAAGCGCCAAACGGTTACGTTCACCACCTGAAAGTACTTTCACTTTTTTCTCTACATCATCGCCACGAAATAAAAACGAACCTAACATATCACGTACTTTCATACGATTGGTGTCTGTTGCTGCGTCTTCCATAGTTTGAAGCAACGTGATTTCACCATCAAGATATTCAGCCTGATTTTGTGCAAAATACCCTAATTGAACATTATGTCCTAATTTGATATTTCCCTGATATTCAAACTCATTTACAAGTGCTTTAATGAAAGTTGATTTACCTTGTCCGTTTTGTCCAACAAAAGCAATTTTACTTCCGCGCTCTACTAATAAACTTATATCTTTCAGAATCGTTTTATCGCCATACGCTTTTGTTACATTTTCTGCTTCAATAACAACTTTTCCAGGTTCTTTTGAAACAGGAAAAGAAATATTCATCACAGAATTATCATCTTCATCAACTTCAATTCTTTCTACTTTATCTAATTTTTTAATCAACGATTGCGCCATTGAAGCTTTTGAAGCTTTCGCACGGAATTTCTCGATTAATTTTTCAGTTTCTTCAATTTTCTTTGCCTGATTCTTTTGCGTTGCCAATTGCTTTTCGCGAATTTCATGACGCAATTCTAAATATTGAGAATAAGGTTTATTGAAATCGTATGCTTTTCCTAATGAAATCTCGATGGTACGGTTTGTAACATTATCCAAAAACATTTTATCGTGCGATACGATTACCACAACGCCTGGATAATTTCGTAGAAAACTTTCTAACCAAATGATACTTTCGATATCTAAGTGATTCGTTGGCTCATCCAGAAGCAATACATCATTTGACTGCAATAATAATTTTGCTAATTCAATACGCATTCTCCAACCTCCTGAAAATGTCTCGGTCTGATTATTAAAAACTTCTCTTTTGAAACCAAGACCTAAAAGAATTTTCTCAGTATCTCCAACATAATTGTAACCTCCAAGAAGATCAAAACGATGCGTGTAATCTGATAAGTCTTCAATGATCTGACCGTATTCTTCACTTTCGTAATCAGTTCTGGTAACCAATTGATGATTGATTTCTTCCAGCTTTTTTTCTACAATCTTAATTTCTGTAAAAGCTTCATATGCCTCTTCCAAAACAGTTCTTCCTCGTTCAAAATCAATATCCTGACGTAAAAATCCCATTTTGATATCTTTCTCCTGAGAAATAACTCCCGAATCCGGAGCAAAATCTCTGGCTAACATTTTAAGCATTGTCGATTTACCGGCTCCGTTTTTACCAACAAGCCCTACGCGGTCGCCTGCACCTAAACGAAAAGTAACTTCTTCAAATAAATATGTTCCTCCAAAAGAAACCGAAAGATTGTGTATATTAAGCATAATGTATTGCTGAAAATCTAGAAATTAAAAACACTGCAAACAGACTATTACCGCTTACAATTTTGAAAGTGCAAAAGTATAACTTTTAATTGAAAGTTTTGGAACTGAAAAGGTTTGCTTAATCAATATTTCTGAATTTGAGCTATTTTCGCTTCTCTTGCTGAAAAAACAGATTTAAAAAAAGAGGTTATATAAACCTTTAACCGCTGTCTTTTCAACAGTAAAATCTTATATTTGCAAAAGAACTTCGCATCTCCGACAGTTCATATCAATCAATTTCTTTGATTTCGGAATCAAAAAACTACACATTAAAATGTTTAAAAAAGGATCTAAAATAAATAGTATTTTTACTGGAAGCTGTCCAAGATGTCAAAATGAAAGTATGTACGAGGACAAGAACCCACTTCATTTGACAAAAGTTTTAAAAATGAATGAAAACTGTAGTCATTGCGGTTTAAAATACCAAATTGAACCATCTTTTTTTTATGGCGCAATGTATGTTAGTTACGGATTAAATGTAGCTGTCGGAATTGCTGCTTTTATCGTTTCCTTTGTCTTTTTTGGAGCCAGTATTGAGCAATCATTTATTGCAATTGTAATTACACTAATTGTTTTATTCCCTTTTGTTTTAAGGCTTTCGAGAAATTTGTATATCAATATGTTTATTTCTTACGATCCGAAGGCCGGTCAGAAATAAGACTCTTCAGATATCTTTTATGGAATCGCTTAATGTCAGCTTCCTCAGGTATCGGAATTTGATTTTCTATATGATCATACAAAGCCTTTGCTAAAGCTGGTCCCAACATAACCCCGCGTGTCCCAAGTCCATTAAGAATATGTAGTGATTTATGAACTTCATGAGTTCCCAGCAATGGCCTTCTGTCCGCAACAGTTGGTCGGACTCCGCCAAAATGCTTTACAATATCAAAATCGCAGGTAATAATTTCTTTTATACGATCTAAAAGCTCTTGTTTCCCCTCTTCAGTTGGTGCGTCGGTCTTGTCATACCAATTATAGGTGGCTCCAACTTTGAATAGATTATCACCCATTGGTAAAATGAAAACGCTCGTATTTACAATCAAATCAAGATTTAAATTGGGAGCTTTTATTATAAACAATTCACCCTTCGTTCCATCTAAAGGCAAATAATTAAAAAAGGGATTTTTATGCATTCCAAAACCTTCGGCAAAAATGATATGACGGGCCTGAATATTTTTATATCGAACACCCGAATCTAAAAACTCAATGTCATCGCTGTTAAACGATTCTTCAAGAAGTAAATTATTCTCAAGCAAATATTGCTGATATTTTTCTAATAATAATGCTGTATTAACATATCCGGTATGCAATACTTCTCCATAATCATGTGGTGAATCAATACTTGAATATTTCTTCGTTATTAATTTAGTCGACAAAAATGGAGCTAGGTTTATCTTATCCGAAGCCGCAAACCAATTATTCTGCTCTTCAATTGAAAAAAACTTTCTCAAAATTGGCATTTTAAAATTGAATTTCGCCTGCAGTTTTTCTTCTACCAGATTATAAAATTCATTCATCAATACCAATTGCTCCTTAGCATTCCAAACTTCGCTGAAGCGCTTTAAAATCACAGGATTATACAACCCACCAGCCACCCTGGACGAATGCTGCGATTTATTATCGATTAACAAAATAGATTTATTATTCTTAAGGGCAACTTCGGCGAAAGAAATTCCGGCCAATCCAGATCCGACAATTAAATAGTCAAGCATTGTGCAGTGTATAGGTAAAATAAAAAACTCTTACAAAGATAGTAAGAGTTTATCTTATAACTTAATTTGGAAACTTAGTAATTCCACATATTCTCTTCAAAATTACGAATCTTCTCTTTTATTCGTTCTGATTCGAATAATTGATATTGCGCATCCTTTGTAATGTAATCTTTGATCTCACGATCACCATATACATTCTCTTCTTTATAAATAACCGAATTAAACCTTCTGGAATTCAAAAGTTGATCAAACGAAATTGAGGCAGCAGAATTTACATCATTAAAGGCTTTTGCCTCATGGAGAACTGTACGGGCATCAGGAAAAAATACCCAAAACAATTCAATATAATCTTTCTCATCACTATTCATCGTGTAAACATCCGGAGTTACCGGACAGATCCCAAGGAGTCTATATTTCAACTCACCCTGACGTTTATCGAAGTACCAATACCCTTTAATTTTATATTGAGTCACATCAGCGGCTGTAAGATCTTGCTTCAAAATATATTCTGCCGGGACTGTTCTTTTAGGGCCAATAGTTTCATCTACATAAGTAACCGCTTTCTTTTTTCCAGATCCAGTTACTACTTTTTTCTTGACAACACGAGTTCTAAAATCATCTGGATATTGATTTATAAGCTCTCGTCCAGCATCAGTAGTATCCACACGAGATAAAGAACCTTCAATATCTTTGATTGTTTTTTTAGTATTAAAATAACTATCTGTATAGACCTCAGTTATTCTACCATTTCGTATTGCTTTTGTTAAAACATCATAAAGCGAACGTCGTTCTGCTCCAATATTAGCAGTATCAACAGGGAAATAAAACGGAAAATTAATTTTTTCATTCAAATCAATAATTTCCCAAGTAGTTTTTCCCATCAAAACATCTCTATCATCAATATAACCATAAGCTAAAGGCTTATCATTATCAGAAATCTTCTGCGCTGCAGTTTTTTTCCCAATTTCACTTACTGTTTTAGCATTAAGCAAATTAGATTGTGCAATAGAAGAAATACTTCCGGCAATAGAAAAAATAACGATTAAAAAATTTCTCACTTTCATCTTGATAAATATTATAATAAATCAAACGCAATATCAAATTATTTATTGTTATTTTTCTTACAATTAACTAAATGCAATAAAATTTGGAATATAAAACCTCAAGTATCATCCATTTAGAAATCTTGTAAAATAAAAAAACTCTTACTACAAAGGTAGTAAGAGTTTTTATTATAATATTATATAGTACTATTTAATAGTTCCACATATCTTGTTCGAAATTACGGATCTTCTCTTTCACTCTTTCAGACTCCAATAATTGATTCTGTGCATTATCTTTCATGTATTCTTTAATCTCACGATCTCCGTACAAGTTTTCTTCTTTATAGACTACTGCATTAAATCTTCTTGAATTTAAAATCTGATCAAATGAAATTGGCAAAGCCGAATTGCTGTCATTAAATGCTTTTGCTTCATGCAATGCTTCTCTGGCATTTGGGAAGAAAACCCAAAACAACTCGATATAATCCTTTTCATCACTGTTCATAGTATAAACATCCGGAGTTACAGGACAAATTCCAAGTAAACGATATTTCAATTCACTTTGACGTTTGTCAAAATACCAGTATCCTTTTAATTTATACTGAGTAACATCCTGAGCTGTTAAATCCTGCTTTAAGATATATTCTGAAGGAATAGTTCTTGTTGGACCAACAGTCTCGTCAACATAAGAAACAGATTTCTTTTTACCAGTACCAGTTACCACTTTTTTCTTCACAACACGAGTTCTATAATCGTCCGGATTTTGATTAAAAAGTTCTCTACCAGCATCAGTAGTATCAATACGAGATAATGATCCTTCGATGTCTTTCATAGATTTTTTAGTATTAAAATAACTATCAGTATACACTTCAGTTATTTTACCCTTTTTGATAGCTTTTGTTAAAACGTCATAAAGTGAACGTCTATCAGCACCAATATTAGCTGTATCTACAGGAAAGTACAAAGGAAAATTGATTTTTTCATTCAAATCAATAATCTCCCAAGTTGTTTTCCCCATCAAAACATCTCTATCATCTACATAACCATAAGCTAGAGGCTTATCATTGTCTGAGATAAGTTGTGCAGGTGTTTTAAGTCCAATTTGAGCAGGTGTTTTCGCATTAAGCAAATTAGATTGCGCATTAGAAGAAAAACCTCCAGCGATAGAAACAATAGCTATTAAAAAATTTCTTACTTTCATCATGATATCATTATAAGATATTGAACGTAGTTTTATCTACATTTATTATTGTATTTCGTAAATTACCGCAGCAGTTCTAGGTAATAAATAGCTTCCTGCTCCAACAAGTTTAGTTTTAATTTCAGAAATAGTAACCTGATCTCCTCTACCTGCTCTTGAAAGAACTGATTTACATTGTGCATTTAATTTGTTACCAGTAACAACAACTGTAGGCTGTCCAGCAATTTTAAAGTTAAATCCAACAACATCTAAACCAACTTCGAAATCAAAGTCATTTAATTTAGCACCAATAGTAGCAATTTCTAAGTTAGATTTAGGACCTTTTACAACTCCTTGCTCTCCTCTAATTGTACCATTTGGTCCAGGAATACCTTTAATTCTAAATGTTTTCTTATCAGAAACTTTATCTCCATTTGGTAATGTACCAGTAACTGAAATTGTTGTCTCAGTACCAGAACCTGGGCTCATGTTATATTTACCAGGTTTACCAGCTGAACTTAATCCAGGAGCACTAGCTACTACTTTATTATCAGCAACACCAGCGAATGATACAGAAATTGGGTTAACAACTCCTCTATATACTACATTCATTTTGTCTGCAGAAATTGTAGCAGAGTTTGGTCTTGGAACTACAACATATTTTCCAGCGAATTTTAAAGGAATATTTTTTCCGTCTTCTAAGAAAGAAAATTGTCCATTAATACTTTGCTCTCCAACACCACCAGCAGTTAATGAGATAACAGCTTGTCCATTTACAATTTGTCCAGGACCTTGGAAAGAAGTTGGTTTAGTATTTTCGTCATAACGACCTAAAACTACCTTACCAGTAACTTTTTCTCCTTGGAAATAAGCATTTTTATCTAAAACCACAATTGCTTGGTAATTGCTGTATGAAGCAGCAGCAACAGCAGCTTTTCCTAAAGCAGCACTGTAAACATCAGATTCTGCTTTTTGAACGTCATTTTGCCAAGCTGAAAGTTTAGCTAATGATGCTACCGCAGGAAAACCTTTAAAGTGGTAAGCTAAATATTTATCTTTTAAACCCTCTTTATTAGCTACATCAGAAACATCAAATTTCTTTTCGATCTCAGCTAAGATTGCAGCGTATTTTTTATCAGACAAAGCCGATTTCATAGCTGCTTTATACTTTTCAATGTTAGCTATGATCTCTTTTCCTTTAGCAGTATATCCTTCTCCTGTAAACCAGTTGTCAATATTATCTCCTTTATCCATTGCCTCATATGGCAATTTTCCAGTTTCTTTATCTGTTTCGAAACCTTTTAAAACATCGCCTTTCAAAGAACCAATATATGCGTAGAATTCTTTTGAAGCTGATTCAACTTTATGAGCAGTAACTGCTGCAGTAGCGAATTCTCCTTTTGCTTCAGAAGCTTTTTGATCTAAAGATGTTAACAATCCTGCATTTGATTGTTCTGAAGACGTGTTAGCGCTTTCAAATTTTTCATTCATTAATCCAAAAGCAGATAAAACTTCTTTGGACATATTCATTGCTAACATTGCGATGAAAACCAGATACATCAGGTTAATCATCTTCTGTCTAGGGGTTAATTTTCCTCCTGCCATTTTTTTCTAATTAGTTCTTATTAATAATTTTAATATAATAGTTAAAAACTAATTATCCTTTGTTACTCATTGCAGAAAGCATACCACCGTAAACGCTGTTTAAAGATGCAATATTAGCAGTCATAGATTGCATTTGCTCTTTTAATTTAGCAGCATTGTCAGCGATTTCGCTATTAGCTTGTGCATTTCTTGAAGCACTTTCTAATTGAACTTTATATAAACTGTTTAATGATTCCATTTGTGCAGCTGCCATAGACATTTCTTCAGCATATTTCTTTTGTCCAGCGATAGAATCTACTGTTGGAGAAATTGCTTTTGCAGCTCCTTCGAAGTTTTTGATTGAGTTTCCTAAGCTTGACATTAATTCACCATCAATTTTAGCCTCTTTCAACATTGCGTCTAATTTTTGAGACAATAATCCTTGAGCATCAGATGGAGTTTCAACTTTATCCGCTTTTTTTCTAGCCTGTCCGTTTGCTAATTCTGGGTAAACAAGAGTCCAATCCAATTCATCTTCAACTGGTTCAAAAGCAGAAAGTGCGAAAATTAATGCCTCAGTTACCAATCCAATTGAAAGCATCAATGTTCCTGTTAATGGTCCAATTTCAAAGTGAGTAATTTTGAATAAAGCTCCAATAATTACTACTGCCGCTCCCATACCATAAGCGAAATTCATTGCTTTTTTACTTAATAATGCCATAATACTTTTTTTTAGGTTTTAATTTTAAATAGATTCGATTTGGTTTTTATATTAACTTCAATTTAATATTCTTATTTCTTTTTTCCGCCAGTCACTTGAGTTCCCATGTAATCTTGTACAGTTCTGAAACCAATATAACTTCTAGCAGAGTCAGCATATTCGTGGTCACGAGTACTTACCTGTAGGAAGTAAGCAACGTCTTTCCAAGATCCACCACGAACCACTTTTCTTTGGTTGTTTCCATCAATTACGTTAGGGTTCATTGTTGAAACATATTCATATGCATTTGGATTGTAAGCTGAGTCTGTCCACTCTGAAACGTTTCCTGCCATATTGTATAAACCATAACCGTTTACTTCATACGACTTTGCTTCAACTGTATACAAAGCTTCGTCAGCAGCATAATCACCTCTACTTGGTTTAAAGTTAGCTAAGAAACATCCTCTGTCGCTTTTTGTGTAAGGACCTCCCCAAGGATAAGTTGCAGACTCCAGACCTCCTCTTGCAGCATACTCCCATTCCGCCTCTGTTGGCAATCTGAAAGCATTTACTAAGTCACGTCCTTTTTTCTTAGATTTAATATAGCTGTTTTTATTTAACGTTCTCCAAGCACAGAATGCTTTTGCTTGTTTCCAGGTAACACCAACTACTGGATAATCACCATAAGCTTTATGCCAGAAATAATCATTGTGCATTGGCTCATTATATGAATAAGCGAAATCTTTAATCCAAACTGTAGTATCAGGATAAACGCTTACTTGTTCCGTTTTAACGAAGTCTTTTCTTTTTCCAACTTTAGCTTTTGCAGCAGCTTGGATATCCATCCAAGAATAACGGAATTTCAATTTATTCACGTCAATTGTTCTTAAACCATTGTATGATTCTTCAATTGGCAAATACATAGAGTCCATTACCTCAGCATAATACTCATCCGGATACGCTTTTGTATCTTTAATAAGCTTAACTTTTTTGTTTAGTTTTCTACCTGCATATGGATCATCTTTAGTACCAACACTATAGTAGTTATCATACATATATTTATCATAAGCCGTCATTTTATCCGGTTCTGAGTCGTTAAATGCATAATCAGCAATACTACCGCCTTTTTTACCTTTACCATCACCAGTAGCTTTTTGTCCAGTTTCATCAGCTAAAATAGCAAGACGAACTCTCATTGTAGAGTCTTTTACCCACTCTACAAACTGACGATACTCACTATTTGTAATCTCAGTTTCATCCATATAAAACGAACGAACTGTCACAGTTTTAGTAGGAGCATCTTCAACATTAGCTAAGTCAGCGTCTGATTTACCCATAATAAATGAACCACCTGGAACCAGAGTCATTCCATATGGCTTTTCAGGATGCCATTTCCCTCCTGTAACACCAACTAACTCACCTTTGTCACCTGATTTACCACAGCCAATTACCAGTGTTAACATTGCCGCAAATGCAATAAACTTCTTCATATAAATTTGGATTATCTATTCATTATTATAGTTCGTAAACGTATTTATTATTTTAATAAAAAACAATACTAGTTGCGAATTTTATTTTACCGTTCAAAAATAATGTTAAATAAAATAAAAAAAAAATATTTTATCGACAAACTAGCGTAAAAAATCGACGTAAAGCATTGTTTTTTATAATACATAACTTATTTCTTACTAAATTTTATTAATTAATTTTCTCAAATTTTAAAAATTTAAGATTTTAATTAAAAAATTGATTTACAAAGCATTTTTTCTTTGCGCTTTCCACCATCTTTCAGGCAATTCCTGATTGCAAGCACTCAAATATTCGTCGTAAGAACACGGTAATAACGTATTTCTTTTCAATTTATTGTGACCATTGGAAACGAATGGAATTTCAATCCACCAGCGATCTGTTTTGTCACTTTTGTAAAAAATCAGCTCTTCATCTTCCAAAGGAACAATGTACTTTAAATAGTTGGCTCTGCTTCCAAAAGGATATTCTTTTGAACGGTAGTGATATCCTTCTATGAAATACCAAACAATCTGCGCAATCAATACCGCTTCATGTATTGAACTATTATGATTAAAGATACCAAATGCTGAAACCTTATCACTTATTCCAGAATATCTAGCCAGTGAACATATTTCTTTTCCATTAAACCCATTCGGCTCAAAAGAAACCAAATTTCCTGAAGCAGAAGATTTTACAGAATTCAAATCAATACTAACTAAATCAGCATCTCTAAATACAGGTTCAGCCAATGCAATATTGTTCGAAATTTCGCCTAATCTATAAGCATCAAAAAACAATTTTTCGATTAAATCGATTTCTTCTTGTGAATTATAATACGTCTGATAACCTATATTACAGTAGTTAAAAAGGTTATTTGGCTCATCGATAATGATTTTGGTCAGATAAGAGTTGGCCGAAACTGATTCATTTTCTTTACCGAAATCAAATCGGTTATCGACAGAAACCAAGTTTACCATTTGCTCCAAATCGTCGTAAGCACGATACAAAGCATAAGTCAAATCCTGAGAACCTCCCAGGACTATAGGAATGACTTTATTCTTAATTAAAGAGGCTACTACTTTTTTAAGTGCAAAGTAGGTATCATCTACAGAGTCTCCCGCCAAAATATCTCCAAGGTCTGCAATTGATGCATCCCAGTTACCAGGAAACATATTATATAACTTCTTACGAATAGAAGTCAGATTAACTTCATTGACCATATTGATGTTTCGCCTGTCCTCTAAAACACCAATAATGGCAATATTTATTTTACTTATATCAGGAAATTGATCTTGGGTATGCAAGACAATTTTACTGCCCAATTCTTGAGAAGACAACGAATTAATAAAATTTACAATTCCGTCGTTAACTGGTTCTAGAAAATCAAATTCCATTTATTGTACTTAAATTATTTCTTTTTTGCTGCTGCTTTTTTTGCTGGAGCTTTTTTTGCTGTTGTTGTCTTTTTAGCCGGAGTTTTTTTAGCTGGTGTTTTAGCCGCAATCATTTCCTGAACCTGAGCTAATGTTAATTTAGTTGCATCAACATCTTTACTTAATTCAATTTTGATTTTGCCCTTTGTAATTACTGATCGTCCCCAGCGTGCTTTTTCAACCAAAATTCCTTCTTCTTCCCAATTATGAAGCACTTTATCAATATTCTTCTGTAATTTATCTTCAATTAATTCCTCAACATCAGCCTGAGATAAATTATCAAAATTGTATTTTTTGCTTACATTAACAAAAAGACCATTCCACTTGATAAAAGGACCAAAACGCCCCACACCTTTTTGAACAGCTTCTCCTTTATAAATAGCAATTGGCGCATCGGCAAGTGCTTTTTCGTCAATTAATTCCTGAGCTCTTTCTTTTGAAACACCTAAAGGATCTTCTCCTCTCGGCAATGAAATAAAGACGCTTCCATGACGTACATAAGGACCATAACGTCCATTATTCACTTCCACTTCTTCTCCTTTATATTCACCTAAACTTTTAGGAAGCAAGAATAAATTCAAAGCTTCTTCAAGTGTAATATTTCCAATATTTTGATCAGCCATTAAGCTGGCAAACTTTTTATCTTCATCGTCTGCTTCTCCTATTTGAGCCATTGGCCCAAATTTCCCTAAACGAACAGAAACTTGTCTTCCTTCAGCATCTTTACCAAGAATTCTTTCACCACTTTCACGTTCAGCATTTGCCTCAACTTCTTTTACATTAGGGTGAAATTTATTATAGAAATCCTGCATCATTTTTGCCCAATCGATATTTCCTTCGGCAATTTCGTCAAAATCTTGTTCGACTTTAGCAGTAAAATTATAATCTAATATATTTCCAAAATTCTTTACTAAGAAATCAGTAACAATAGTTCCGATATCTGTAGGAACCAATTTTCCTTTATCAGAACCTGTATTTTCCTTTAACACTTTTTCACCAACTTTACTATTTTGCAAAGTAAGCTGCGTATAATTACGTTCTACACCTTCGAGAGTCCCTTTTTCAACATAATTTCTATTGATAATTGTTGAAATAGTCGGCGCATAAGTAGATGGACGCCCAATTCCAAGTTCTTCCAGTTTTTTAACCAAAGATGCTTCCGTGTAACGTGCCGGTGGTCTTGAATATCGTTCTGTGGCTGTAATATAGTTATTTGCTAGTTTTTCGTTTACTTTTAAAGCCGGAAGCATTCCTTCCTGCTCTTCTTCATCATCATCGTGACCTTCTAAATAAACTTTAAGAAAACCTTCGAAAAGCAATACCTCACCTGAAGCTGTAAAAATTTCATCGTGATTATCTGCTTCAATTTTTACGTTTGTTCGCTCTAACTGTGCATCACTCATTTGAGATGCTAAAGTTCTTTTCCAGATCAAATCATATAAACGAGCCTGATCACGATCAATATTAACTGTATGAAGTGACATATCAGTTGGACGAATTGCTTCGTGTGCCTCTTGTGCTCCTTTGCTTTTATTTGCAAAAGTTCTCGGTTTCGAGAATTCTTTTCCGTATGATTTTATGATTTCAGCTTCAGCAGCAGCCATTGCTTCTTTTGAAAGATTTACCGAATCTGTTCTCATATAAGTAATAAGTCCGGCCTCGTATAAACGCTGTGCTAACTGCATTGTGATTCCAACCGGCAAGTACAATTTTCTAGCTGCTTCCTGTTGAAGCGTCGAAGTTGTAAAAGGTGCTGTTGGTGATTTTTTGGTAGGTTTAGTTTCTAAATCTGCTACCTTATATTTAGAACCGATATTTTTGTTTAAAAAATCTTCGGCTTCTTTTTTCGTATTGAAATTTTTTGGAAGTTTAGCTTTGAAAGCTTTTCCGGCTTCGTTTACAAATTCAGCAACTATTGAGTACGTTGCAACTGCATTAAAATTCTGAATTTCGCGTTCTCTTTCAACAATCAAACGTACCGAAACTGATTGTACACGACCAGCTGAAAGTCCACCTTTGATTTTTCTCCATAAAACCGGAGATAATTCATAACCCACTAAACGATCCAGAACACGACGTGCCTGTTGTGCGTTTACTAAATTATAATCAATTTCTCTTGGATTATCGATCGCTTTAAGAATCGCAGATTTTGTAATCTCATGAAAAACAATTCGTTTGGTTTTTTTTGTATCCAGTTTTAATTCTTCCGCCAAGTGCCAAGAAATAGCCTCTCCCTCGCGGTCCTCATCGGATGCTAACCAAACCGTTTCGGCATTTTTAGATAGTGTTTTCAGTTTGCTTACCAAGGCTTTTTTATCCGGAGAAACTTCATATTTCGGTTTAAAACCATTTTCTACATCTACTCCTATTTCCTTTGATGGTAAGTCGGCTATGTGACCATAACTTGACTCCACCTGAAAATCGTTTCCAAGAAATTTCTCGATCGTTTTCGCCTTTGCAGGTGACTCCACTATTACTAAATTCTTTGCCATTGCTCTTATTTTCTGCAACAAAAGTATCTATTTTTTTTAAATATTAACCTTGTCGGCGAATTTTTGAGTTATTTTAATATTATGTTTCTCAAAATTGAAGATTTATCTGTAATCCTATCCATTATATATATAGGTGTAATTTTTAGTTGATTATGACAGAGAATTGTTCTTTTGAAACCGATTGCCCTAGCCCAGATTGCAGCGAAAAGCCCGGAGTAAAAAAAGCAAAGTTTCTTGTTTTAAAAAAGCGACCAACGGAAGCTCTTTTTAAAACATTAGAAACTTTGCTTTTTTTATGTCCCGATAGCTATCGGGATGTAGCGGAAAGCTGGAATAGCTTCTTATAATTATTAATTGTAAATTGTGAGTTGTAAATTTTCACTTAACTATTTTCTAGATTAAAGTCTGCAATTGAAGGATCTGTCAATAATTCTCAAAACATTGTTAATTCTTTATCTGACATCTTGTCATCTTTACACCTTTTACGCTATCTTTGCACTTTGAAATTTTACAATGGAAAAGATTATTGAAGAAAGCAAACAAGGTGAAAGTCTTGTTTTAGAAAATAAACCCGAGAATACTAAAAAACTATTCATAGAAAGTTACGGCTGTGCGATGAATTTTTCAGACAGTGAAGTTGTTGCTTCGATTTTGTCTGACGGAGGATACAACACTACTTCTGTTCTAGAAGAAGCCGATTTGGTTTTGGTGAACACTTGCTCAATTAGAGATAAAGCCGAACAAACTATTCGTAAACGTCTTGAAAAATACAACGCAGTAAAACGCACTAATCCGAAAATGAAAGTAGGCGTTTTAGGCTGTATGGCAGAACGTTTGAAAAGTCAGTTTCTTGAAGAAGAAAAAATAGTCGACCTTGTTGTTGGGCCTGATGCTTATAAAGATCTTCCAAATTTATTGGCAGAAGTTGAAGAAGGACGTGACGCGATCAATGTAATTTTATCAAAAGAAGAAACTTACGGAGATATTTCGCCAGTTCGTTTGATGAGCAACGGAATCACAGCTTTGGTTTCTATAACTCGTGGTTGCGATAATATGTGTACCTTCTGCGTTGTACCTTTTACACGCGGGCGTGAGCGCAGTCGTGAACCACAAAGTATTATGACCGAAATTCAGGATTTATGGAATAAAGGTTTTAAGGAAATTACGCTTCTAGGACAAAATGTTGACAGTTACCTTTGGTACGGTGGCGGTTTGAAGAAAGATTTCGTAAACGCTTCTGAAATGCAAAAAGCAACTGCGGTAGATTTTGATCAATTGCTTGAAATGGTTGCGGTTGGTTTTCCTAAAATGCGTATTCGATTTTCGACTTCGAATCCACAGGATATGCATGAAAGCATTCTACATGTTATAGCAAAATATCCAAATATTTGCAAACACATTCACTTGCCGGTTCAGTCTGGAAGTAACAGAATTTTAAAAGAAATGAATCGTCTGCATTCTCGTGAAGAATATATGGCTTTGATTGACAAAATTAGAGCAATTGTTCCAGATGCTTCGATTTCGCAAGATATGATTGCCGGTTTCCCAACTGAAACTGAAGAAGATCACCAAGACACTATGAGCTTGATGGAATATGTAAAATATAATTTCGGTTATATGTATTCGTATTCGGAACGTCCTGGAACTTTGGCCGGAAGAAAAATGAAAGACGATGTTGAGGAAGAAACAAAAGCCCGAAGACTTCAAGAAATTGTCGATTTACAACAAAAACATGCTTGGTTTAGAAGTGAGGAATTTGTTGGAAAAACCGTTGAAGTTTTAGTCGAAAAAGTTTCTAAAAAATCAAAAGACGAATTCTCCGGAAGAAATTCTCAGAGTATAACAGTTGTTTTCCCAAAAGAAAATTATAAAATTGGAGATTTCGTAAATGTAAAAATCACAAGCTGTACTAGTGGAACTTTAAAAGGTGAAGCTGTTGGGCTTAGTAGCATGAATTAAGTTTTTTTTGCCACAGATTAAAAGGATTAAAATGATTTTTTTGTATTATTTTTCTTTCTTTATTTTAGATTTGTGGTAAAATAAATTTTTATGCAACATTATAGAGAAAAAGACACTTATAAGATTATTGGAATTTGTATGGAAGTACACCGAAATCTTGGGCCAGGTCTATTAGAAATAGTTTACAAAGACGCTTTAGAACTAGAATTTAAAGAAAATCAAATTCCTTTCGAAAGAGAAAAAGAATATTCAATTGAGTATAAAGGAACTATTTTACCTCATAAATTTTATGCAGATTTTATAATCAATGAAGATATTGTTTTAGAGGTAAAAGCAATAAAAGAATTTTCAAATGAACATATTGCTCAGATCTTAAATTACATTAAACTATCAGATTCTGAAGTAGGATTACTTGTAAATTTTCAAACAAAATCCCTTCAATATAAAAGATATATTTTATAATTTAGGTAATCTGTGTTAATCATTTTAATCTGTGGCAAAAAACATAAGCCAAAGTTTTAAGTTTTAGAGAAAAGCTGAAACCTGAAACAAAAAACTTGAAACAAAACATATGGAAACAGTTCAAGCAATAAAACAGCGATTTGAGATTATTGGAAATGATCCAAAATTAAATCGCGCCATCGAAAAAGCCATTCAGGTTGCTCCAACTGATATTTCGGTTATGGTGACTGGGGAAAGTGGTGTCGGTAAAGAAAATATTCCTAGAATTATACATTCACTTTCACATAGAAAGCACGGAAAATATATTGCCGTAAACTGCGGAGCGATTCCAGAAGGGACAATTGACAGTGAACTTTTCGGTCACGAGAAAGGCGCTTTTACAGGAGCTACAAGTACGCGTGAAGGATATTTTGAAGTTGCAGACGGCGGAACAATTTTCCTTGATGAAGTTGGAGAACTGCCTTTAACAACTCAAGTTCGTTTGCTTCGTGTTTTAGAAAATGGCGAATTCATAAAAGTAGGTTCGTCTCAGGTTCAAAAAACGAATGTGAGAATTGTAGCGGCAACCAATGTGAATCTATTCAATGCCATCGAAAAAGGAAAATTCCGCGAGGATTTATACTATCGTTTAAGCACTGTCGAAATCACTCTACCGCCTTTGCGCGAAAGAAATGAAGACATTCATTTATTATTTAGAAAGTTTGTAGCCGATTTTGCTCATAAATACAAAATGCCGCCTTTAAGACTGGACGATGATGCTGTACAACTTTTACAAAAGTTTAGATGGAGCGGAAATATTCGTCAGCTTCGAAATGTGGCGGAGCAGATTTCTGTTTTAGAAACAAACCGAGATATTACATTGGCAACACTTCAATCTTATTTGCCTGCTGAAGGAAGTAATTTACCTTCAGTAATTAGCGATAAGAAAAAGGAAAGCGATTTTAGTACGGAAAGAGACATATTATATAAGGTGCTTTTTGATATGAAAAGCGATTTGAACGATTTGAAAAAACTGACTTTGGAACTGATGAAAAATGGTTCTTCAAAAGTACAGGACATCAATCCTAATTTAATTCAGAAAATCTACGGAAATCAACAAAACGACAGCGAAATTGATTTTGAAGAAGAACCAAGAACCGCTGTAATGACGCCTGCAACACGCGAGGATAATTACCAAATTCAGGATGATAATTATTTGTTTGCCGAAACCATCGAAGAAGAAGAAATTTTACGTTTAGAACAGAAAGAAATCGAAATGATCAAAAAATCATTAGAAAAAAACAAAGGAAAACGTAAAGCGGCAGCAGACGAACTAGGGATATCGGAAAGAACTTTATATCGAAAAATCAAACAATTCGATTTGTAATTTTTTGCCAAAAAGACACAAAGGCGCAAAATGTTTTTTAAACGAAAATGAATATCTTTGAACCAAGCGTGAACAAACTGGCAACGCAACTCTTAAAATTAGAAATGAAAAACTTAAAATATATTTTAATTCTGGTAATTGCAACAACCTTCAGTGGTTGTAGCGTTTATAACTTTACAGGAACAGGAGCAATTGATGCCAAAACATTTCAGGTAAACTTTTTCCAGAATAATGCTGATTTGGTTGAACCTGGAATTGACAGACAATTTACGTTAGCGTTACAGGATTTGATAATGAACCAGACCAATTTGAATTTAGTTTCAAATAGTGGTGATTTAGTTTACGAGGGAGAAATTGTAGATTACAGAATTACTCCAATGACAGCAACAGCTGCGGACGCAAATGGTAATTTGGGAGCATCTCAAAACCGTCTGACAATTCGTGTAAATGTACGATTCTCAAACAGGAAAAAAGAAAAAGATGATTTCGAGAAACCGTTCGAATTTTATTATGACTTCCCAGGAGCAGATTTACCAACAGGAGCCGTTTTGAATACTGCAATTCAAACTATTTTTGAACGAATTACTCAGGATATCTTTAATGAGTCACTGGCTAAATGGTAGTTTCCTTTGTTTAATCGTAAAACCGTTAAATCGATTAAACAACTAAAAAAAATCAACGAGTAAACAGTTAACCGATTAAACAAAAAAATAAATAATGAACGTAACCGATTATACATACCTAATAAATAAGCCTGATACTGTTACAGAAAAACAGGCAGAAGCGTTAGGAGGTGTTTTGAATGAATTTCCGTATTTTCAAAGTGCACGTGCATTGCGACTAAAAGGGCTATACAATCAAAACAGTTTTAAGTATAATTATGCTTTAAAAGTTACCGCGGCGCACACTACTGATAGATCGGTTTTATTTGATTTTATTACTGCAGAATCTTTCACGGCTATTCAAAGCCAGTTCTATGAGCGAAAACTGAGAGATCTTTTAAATATTACCGTTTTTGATAGCGAAATTGTATTAGCTGAAGAGAAAAAGAAACTTGAAGAAATTCGAATTGATCCTATCGAAAAATCTATTTTAGATTCTATAAAAGAAGCAACATCTGCAACTTTTGAAGAGCCCGCAAAAATTGAAGAAAATCCGATTGAAGAAGTAATCGAAGAACCAATTACTCTTTCTGTTCTAGAAGAAACACCAATTGAATCTGCGATTGAAGAACCAGTTATACTTTCCGTTGTAAAAGATGAACAAATTGAACCAATAATTGAAGAACCTACTGTACTTTCTATTACAGAAGAAACACCAATTATTAAGGAACCAAGCCGTACTTTTCTAGAAGACAGATTAGACGATGAAATTCCGGATATCAGAATAGATCCAATTGAAAAATCAGTATTCGATGCTATTAAAGAAGCAGAAACTGTAGTTTTTGAAGAATCTAAAACTCTTGAAGAACCAATCGTTGTTGAAGCTCAAGAAACAGTAAATACTTCTGAAAAAATTCCAACACTGGAAGAATTTGTAGAGATCGAAATTCCGAAAACAGAAACTGTTGAAGAAACTATAACTATTTCAAAACCTGAGGAAATTGAAATTCCTGAAGCTATAATCACGCTTCCAGAAACTGAAACACTTCCGGAGCCTGAAAAAATTGAAATTTCGAAGGCAATAAAAATTGCTGAAGAAAATCTGGAAATTGGAAAACCATTAGATTTTTCTGCGAAAGAGAAGCATTCGTTCCAAGAATGGCTGCAATTAGCCAGAACAGAACCAATTGACAGAACTAAAGAGGCCCCGATAGAACAAAATCTGCCAGAAAATACAATTGAAAAAGCAGAACAAACATTAGGAACGGTCGCTGAAGAAGAAAAAACAGAAGAAGAAAAAAAGAAAAAAGCTGAAATAATTGATCGATTTATTGAAGCAAATCCAAAAATTTCTCCTATAAAGCAAACGGCGATAACAGCGTCAATTCAGCTTGACATCAATAAAGACGAGAGTTCTTATTTAATGACAGAGACTTTAGCACGAGTATATTTAGAACAAAAAAAATATACAAAAGCAATTCAGGCATATGAAATATTAATTTTGAAATATCCAGAAAAAATTACTTTCTTTGCAGACCGCATATCGGATATAAAGATTTTACAACAAAATAACAATAACAATAATTAAGTAATGAGCACATTTTCAATTTTTTTAGTTTTAATCACAATAGTTTGTTTTCTATTGATCGTAGTAATTATGGTACAGAACCCAAAAGGAGGAGGATTATCTTCTACTATCAGCGGAACTCAAATGTTAGGTGGTGTACAAAAAACAACTGACTTTTTAGATAAAAGTACTTGGACACTAGCTACTATTTTGATCGTTTTAGTTTTACTTTCTAGCTTAAGCTTTACAGGATCATTAAACGATACAGGATCTAAAATCATTGAGAAAACTGATGCACCAGCTGCAACTACACCAGCTGCACCAGCACAACAAACTCCTGCTCCAGCAGCACCTGCAGCAAAATAATAATTTTGATATAAATTAAAATGCCAGCCTGTCAAAGCTGGCATTTTTTTTAGGAAATAATGTCAGTTTTAGCAGCATGGCATAATTTCTGAAAGTTTACAGAACATTAAAAAACGTATAACTAATAATAATATAAAATCATGGCATTAAACATTAAACCACTTTCAGACCGCGTACTTATTGAGCCTGTTGCAGCTGAAACTAAAACTGCCTCAGGTATTTTTATTCCAGATACTGCCAAAGAAAAACCACAAAAAGGAACTGTAGTTGCAGTAGGAAACGGATCTAAAGATCATACAATGACTGTAAAAGTTGGAGATACTGTTCTTTACGGAAAATACGCAGGTACTGAACTAAAACTAGAAGGTACTGATTATTTAATTATGCGTGAGGATGATATCCTAGCAATTATCTAAAGATTGCTATAAGCTGTAAGCTATAGGCTATAAGCTTCCAAAAAAGCGTAAAGCCTACTGTCTAAAGCCTAAAGCAAACAAAAAATGAGAGATTTTAAAAAATACGATATTTGGCAGCTAAGTCATTCTTTCACTTTAGAAATCTATAAAATAACTTCTCTTTTTCCTAAAGAAGAATTATACGGATTAACAAGTCAGATTAGAAGAGCATCTTCATCAATCCCAACTAATATCAGTGAAGGATGCGGAAGAAATAGCGACAAAGAGTTCAATCAATTTCTCAACATAGCTTTAGGTTCTGCCAATGAAACAGAATATCTATTGATTTTAGCTAAAGATTTGCAATATCTAAATAATGAAATTGCAGAAAATCAAATAGAAAAAATCAACAGCATAAAAAGCAAAATTTACAAACTAAAACAAGTATTAATTAAGCTTTAAGCCATATGCTATAAGCCGTAAGCTTTCCCAAAAAGCCTAAAGCCTAAAGCCTAAAGCAAACAAAAAATATTAACCCAGCAGTAGAAAGGCTTAAAGCCTAAAGCCTACTGCCTAAAGCAAATAAAAAATGGCAAAAGATATAAAATTTGATATTGAAGCACGTGACGGATTAAAGCGTGGTGTTGATGCATTGGCAAATGCTGTAAAAGTAACTCTTGGACCAAAAGGTCGTAACGTAATTATCGGAAAATCATTTGGTGGACCAACTGTTACTAAAGATGGTGTTTCTGTTGCAAAAGAAATCGAATTAAAAGACCCATTAGAAAATATGGGCGCACAAATGGTGAAAGAAGTTGCTTCTAAAACCAATGATTTAGCGGGTGACGGAACTACAACTGCTACAGTTTTAGCTCAGGCTATCGTAAAAGAAGGTCTTAAAAACGTTGCTGCAGGTGCAAATCCAATGGACTTGAAACGTGGTATCGACAAAGCGGTTGAAACTATCGTTGCTGACTTAGCAAAACAAGCTAAAGTGGTTGGAAGCGATTCAGACAAAATCAAACAAATTGCTTCTATCTCGGCTAACAATGACGAAGTTATTGGTGAATTAATCGCTACTGCTTTCGCTAAAGTTGGAAAAGAAGGTGTTATCACTGTTGAAGAAGCTAAAGGAACTGATACTTTCGTTGACGTGGTTGAAGGAATGCAGTTTGACAGAGGATATCTTTCTCCTTACTTCGTTACAAATCCAGAGAAAATGGAAGTTGAATTAGACTCTCCATACATCTTATTATACGACAAAAAAGTATCTTCTTTAAAAGAATTACTTCCAGTTTTAGAGCCAGTTGCTCAATCAGGAAAACCATTATTGATTATTGCTGAAGATGTTGACGGAGAAGCTCTTTCTACATTAGTAGTAAACAAATTAAGAGGTGCTCTTAAAATTGCTGCTGTAAAAGCGCCAGGTTTTGGTGACAGAAGAAAAGCAATGTTAGAAGATATCGCAATCTTAACTGGTGGAACTGTAATTTCTGAAGAAAGAGGTTATACATTAGAAAATACAACTATCGAAATGTTAGGAAACGCAAAAAGAGTTTCTATCGATAAAGACAATACAACTATCGTAAGTGGTGCTGGTGAAGCGGATATCATTAAAAACCGTGTAAACCAAATTAAAGGTCAGATGGAAACTACTACATCTGATTACGATAAAGAAAAGTTGCAAGAGCGTTTGGCTAAATTAGCTGGTGGTGTTGCTGTTCTTTACGTTGGTGCTGCTTCTGAAGTTGAAATGAAAGAGAAAAAAGACAGAGTTGATGACGCTTTACACGCAACTCGTGCTGCTGTTGAAGAAGGAATCGTTGCTGGTGGTGGTGTTGCTTTATTAAGAGCTAAACTTGCTTTAGCTGACTTAAAAGCAGACAACGCTGACGAAGCAACTGGAATCCAAATTGTTTCTCGCGCAGTTGAATCTCCATTAAGAACTATCGTTGAAAATGCTGGTCTTGAAGGTTCTGTTGTTGTGGCTAAAGTTGCTGAAGGTTCTGGCGATTTTGGATACAATGCTAAAACTGACGAATACGTAGACATGCTTAAAGCTGGAATTATCGATCCTAAAAAAGTAACTCGTGTGGCTCTTGAAAACGCTGCATCTGTTTCTGGAATGATCCTTACTACAGAATGTGCATTAATTGATATTAAAGAAGAAAGCGCTGGCGGAATGCCAATGGGTGGCGGAATGCCAGGAATGATGTAATTCATTCTCTTCTTAAAATTTAAAACGCCAGATATTTATCTGGCGTTTTTTTTTGCCACTAATTACACGAATTTGAACGAATTGTTTTGTGTAAAAAAAGGTTTGCCACAGATTAAAAGATTCCCACAGATTATAATCTTTTTAATCCTTTAATCTGTGGCAAAAAAATATTCGTAAAGATTAGAAAAAATAATTCGTGCAATTAGTGGCAACCCTTTTATTTAACATTCTCTTTTTCTTTAAAAAATCTCTTATCTCTACCTTTGCGTTTCTATTTAAAATTGCAAAATGAGAAAATTTACAACTCACCTTTTATCTTTTACACTCTTACTTCTTACTACTTTTTTACAAGCCCAAACCAATAAAGATGCTTATGTCGTTTTAGTTTCTATGGATGGATTTCGCTGGGATTATCAGAAACAATTCAATCTTCCAAATTTGAAACAGATTGAGAAAAAAGGCGTTCATGCAAAGTCAATGAAACCGTCTTATCCAAGCAAAACTTTTCCAAATCATTATTCAATCGTTACGGGACTTTATCCGGATCATCACGGAATTATTAATAACGTTTTTTATGATTCGGCTTTAAATGAATCTTTCTCATTATCAAGCAAAGCAAAAAATGATTCGAGATTTTATGGTGGAAATCCGATTTGGAATTTAGCCGAACAGCAAGGTGTAAAAACAGCTTCTTTCTTCTGGCCGGGTTCTGATATTGACAACAGAAATCCAAGTATTTACAAAAAATATGATAGCAAAATTCCGTATGGCGCTCGAATTGATACGGTTTTAAAATGGTTGCAGCTTCCAGAAAAACAGCGTCCGCATTTTGTTACTTTATATTTTGACGAACCAGATCATACGGGTCATAATTTTGGTCCGCTTTCGCCAGAAAATAAAAAAATGGTCATCAAAATGGATTCTATTATGGGTGAATTATCCAGAAGATTAGATGAGCTTTCTATTGGAAAACAAATCAATTTGATTATTGTTTCTGATCACGGAATGGCCGCTATCAGCAATGATAAAAAAGTAGCCGTTTTAGATTATTTAAAACCAGAATGGCTAGGTTATAAAGATGTAATTAACCCAATTATGAGCCTTCAGGCAAAAGCAGGGTATCACGATTCTATTGCTAATGCTTTGAAAAAAGTACCTCACATTCATTTTTGGAAATCGACCGAAGTTCCAAAAAGACTGCATTTCGGAACTAATCCACGTGTGCATGATTTTGTGATTGAAGCTGATAAAGGATGGAGTTTGGTTAGCAAAGAAAGCACGCATATTAAAGGCGGAACTCATGGTTATGATAACAATGAAAAAGATATGCATGCTATTTTTTATGCTAAAGGCCCAAATTTTAAAGTCGATAAAACAGTTAAAACATTCCAGAATGTTTCGGTTTATCCTTTAATAGCGCATATTTTAGGTTTGCAAATTGGCGAAATTGACGGGAAATTGAGCGATGTTGAGGCGATGCTTCGCTAATTAGATAATGGGCAATTTGATAATGTGTCAATTTGATAATTTGATAATTTGATAATTTGATAATTTGATAACGAACTGAATGTCACCCTGAGCGGAGTCGAAGGGCACTCCAATTGGCACGTGGGCTTCGACTCCGCTCAGCCTGACAAAAAACAAACCCGACAGGTTTTTAAAAAAACTGTCGGGTTTGTTGCGTTTAGGTCGTGGATTTATATCACGTGTATAAATTGTGGTTACATTGCGCATAAGATGCATTAAAATGCGTCTCTACATATACGTTGTGTTGATATAATTACCTAATTAACTCACTACCTTGTATGTTGGATCGTCGATGACATTTACCTTAATAACCGCATCGGCATTTTTTAGTAATTGCCTGCAGTCTTCGCTTAAATGCTGTAGCTCTATTGTTTTATTTAGCTGATTGTATTTTTTGGTCAGATTGTTTAGTGCTTCAATTGCCGACATATCAGAAACGCGGCTTTCTTTAAAATCAATTATCACGTGATTTGGATCATTTTGAATGTCAAATTTCTCCATGAAAGCAGCTACCGACCCAAAGAATAATGGTCCATAAATCTCGTAATGTTTCACTCCATTTTCATCAATAAAATGCCTTGCACGGATTCTTTTGGCACTTTCCCAAGCAAAAACCAAAGCTGAAATAATTACACCAATTAAAACCGCTAAAGCCAAATTATGCAATACAATTGTAATTACAGCAACTAAAATTCCGACGAAAATATCATGCTTCGGCATTTTATTTATAATCCTGAAACTTGCCCATTCAAAAGTCGTGATGGCTACCATCATCATTACCCCGACCAAAGCTGCCATTGGCAATTTCCCAATAACTGGTGCTCCAAAAAGTATTATTATTAAAATCGTCAGTGCCGCAATAATTCCTGAAAGTCTGGCTCTCGAACCGGCTCCAAGATTCACTAAAGTCTGCGCAATCATAGGACAACCGCCCATTCCGTAAAAAAAGCCGTTTAAGATGTTCGAACTTCCTTGTGCGATACACTCTCTGTTACTGTTTCCTCTTGTTCCTGTAATTTCATCGACCAGATTCAGCGTAAGCAAACCTTCAGTAAGACCAACTGCAGCAACAATTACCGAGTACGGAAATATGATTTTAAAAGTCTCGAAAGAAAGCGGAATATTCGGGATATGAAAAGGAGGAAATCCGCCTTGAACTGAGGCAATATCTTCTACTGTTTTGGTTTCTATATTAAAAACAATTACCAAAGCAAAAACGACCATAATAGCTACTAAAGATGCCGGAACTGCTTTTGTAATCTTCGGAAAAACCAAAACAATCGCAATAGTCAAAGCTACCAAACCAAGCATAATATACAGAGGAGTTCCCTGAAGCCAGGAAACCTGACCATTAATAACAGTTTTAAACTGCTCCAACTGCGACATAAAAATCACAACTGCCAAACCGTTTACAAAACCAAACATCACAGGCTGTGGAACTAAGCGAATAAATTTTCCGAGTTTAAAAAGTCCGATACAGATTTGAACAACACCGCCAAGTGCGACGGCTGCAAAAACATATTCTATTCCGTGCGATTTCATCAGAGCAATCAAAACAATTACTGTCGCTCCTGCCCCACCTGAAATCATTCCTGGTCTTCCGCCAAAAATAGCTGTTACCAACCCGGCAATAAAAGCGGCATACAAACCAACTAAAGGTGGAAATCCGGCCAAAATAGCAAACGATAAGGATTCCGGAATCATCGTCATGGCAACGGTTAAACCGGCTAAAATTTCGTTTTTATAATTAACTTTCTGGGTAAAATCGAAGAGTTGGAACGCTTTTTTCATAGACCGCAAATGTAGAAAATAATCCCCAAATGAGAATTAAGCTTTACTCACCGCTTATTCTAATCGAACACAAGTATATCCGAGACAATGCACATAGTCAATTATATTATCACATTCAAGGTCAATTCCTTCAACCCTCAATATTTTATCACAGTCTTCCAGATCGAAATTAACCTTATAATTAGGAAACTGGCTCTGAATAATAGCGATGACATAATTTTTGTCTGACTCTTTCTGCACATTCGTTTTAAAAACTTCCACTACCATAACCTCTTAGATTTGAGTATTTTAAAGTTAAGAAAAAACTTTCATTTAAACAATGAGAAAATGCGGCAATGAGAAAATGCGGCAATTTGATAATATATAACAATATTATCCATCTCATAATTCATAACTCATAATTCATGACTCATAATTCAAAATTGATTAACCTAAACTATCACAACTAAACCGCATTAAGAACATTACTTACTATTGTCGTCTTTTAAGTTTACGGATATAATTTATTTATTAACTTAAATCAAAAAGAGTATGCCTTTAGAAAACCTAAACGGACTTCATTACACTGCAGCAGAAAAAACAAATGTAAATGCTTCGATGGCGAGCATGGAAAATTCTCTAACTCCCAAATTTAAAAACCTTAGCCCGGAGGAGCGCAGCAGGTATGGAAGCGTAAACGAGCAAAACAAACTTTTAATTAACAAAGTCAGAGATTTTAGAAACAGTCAGCCTGCTATGAGCAGCCCTGATGTTGACTGGCTGGAGTTTCAAAATGATTGCGACTCGAGAGAGTTTCTGCAAAACACGATTATGCGTTTAGAAGCTATCCTAAACAATCTAAAAAACAACAAAACCCTTCACGATTACGATTGTTATCACGTCGCCTTGACGGATTACGATTATAGTAAATACAAAGCAGGTAGCAAGACTGCAGGTTTTGAGGTTAAAGTGAAGGAGTTGGCGCAGTTTTTTAATAGAACCGGTGCCACTGCCGAGAAGAAAATTGAAGACCACCTTAATCAGTAATTTTTAAATTTCTAAAAATAAAAAACTCCCGAAATTAAACTTTCGGGAGTTTTTTTATGAATATACCAAAGTTTGACGTTCTATCATCCATCTATGCGGTTCCGAGCTTCATAAATGAGGTAGGCATACGTCAAATTTGGGGTTCTTGACGTCATTTTTGACGTTGGGAACCCCAAATTTGACGGCTAGTAGGGTCATTTTTGGCGTCGAAGGCTTCAAATTTGAGGTTGATGACGTCAAAAATGGATGGTTTTGATTCATCGATGGGGTGTGATGTAAAACCAATAGTGTTGATTTACAAATTGAACCTTATATCCTTCATCAAAAAAAAAACAAGACCCAAAATCTTTATCCGCCAAAGCAAAAAACAGGTATAAATACGTATAACCACAATTTTCTTTTATAGTAATATTGCAGATTAATAGTTTAATTTTTAGCATACAGTTTCTGTAGAGAAACGATAAATTTTGTCACTTTTTTTTGGAATTATAAGTGGGATTTTGAATCGCTGGAACCGATTTAGAATCTCACTTTTTTATTTATAAATAAACCCGAAATACTTCATACCATATAAACAAAAAAGCACTGTTGCAAGAGCGTGATAATTCTGTTTTAGAATTGCTTATAATTTCTGAAGGCAATTAAATCTATGTTAAAAGTGGGCATCCTTTTTAATATTATTGCAAACTTTGCAATACTGTTTAACCCAAACAAAGATTATTATGGAAATGCAAATTATTGAACTTGAAAAAAGATATTGGCAGGGAATGGAAAATCACGATTATGAAACAGTAAAAAATCTGACTCATTTTCCTTGTATTATAGCAGGCAAAAGTGGCTTACAAAGTGTAGATGAAGCCACGTTTAAAAGTATGTTTGAATCAGTAGACGGCAATCATATAAAACTTTTAAGCTTCTCTGATGTAGAATTACAACTACTTAATGAAAGCACTGCGATAACTGCCTATCTAATAGAAATAAAAGTTGCAGACGAGAAACAAAATAGCCCCGTAAAATGTGCCTGTACTTCGACCTGGATTAAGGAAAATGATAATTGGGTTTGTGCCATGCACACCGAAACAGAATTATCGCAGCACTAAATTGCAACCAAATTTAATCAGTAATTTTTACTCAAATATATATCCGCTAAGGGCTTAAGATTAAGATACATTCGTGTATCTTTTTCTTTGCACCTTTGCCACTATAAGCCCATAAGCCTTAAATGATGTATCTTTGAAGCTTAGTACCCTAAGAACCTACAAAACATGACACGAGAACACTATATTCCCTTTAACAAGGAATTTTTACTCGAGCGCCAGATTGCCTCTTTCACAAAAAATCAAAATGAGATAGATGATTTCAAAAAGTTATTTGATATTATCGAACATTATTTTCATTACGAAGCTTTTAACTTAAACAAAAATCTAAAACAAAACTATGCTTTGTTTGATCCTGATTTGAGTAAAAAAGAACGAAAAAGCTTTATTGGCAAAAGTGATTTTTCTCTTTTTAAAGAAACTTTACTAACTGTTTTGGAACAGGGAAATTACAGAAAAATTGATCAGCAAACTTTAAACGAAGCTTTTAAAGATTCAGATCTAATTGGGCTAAATCTTTCTATTGATCTTAATGCTTTCAAAGACTACGAATTGTATGTGCGCGGACATCATAAGTCAAAAGAAAAAGTCAAAAAATATTTCTTTTGGAAGAAAGAAATCGAAATCGAATACTACGATCGCGTACTGATTTACCTTCATTATAATGACACTAATTTTCTTAAAGAAAAGAAAGTGAAAGTAGGGAAAATGCCTTTTGAACCGGGATCTGTTGTTCTGAAAATCTTTAAGCGAGTTCCAAAAAATGACTTGGAAACTATTTTCCCAAATGCCATTCCGAGAATGTCTTTGAAAGATAAAATGCTACTTTGGGTTCCGGGAATTTTTGGTGGAATTTCATTACTGAGCGCTAAGGTAATTCCGGCTCTAATCAATATGTATGATGCGTATGAAACCGGCGAAGCAATAGATTTATTAAACAGCAAAACCTCTTTGAATCAAGGTTTAATCGCTTTGGGAATCTTATCTGCCTATTGCTTTCGACAATACAATAATTTTGTGAACAAGAAAATCCGCTATTCTAAATTGCTTTCGGATAGTTTGTATTTTAAAAATATCGGAAACAACAGCGGCGCTTTTTATTCCCTTTTAAATTCTTCTGAAGAAGAAGTGCTTAAAGAAACCATTTTAGCCTATAGCTTTTTGTATAAAAGTGAAAGCCCACTGACTGCTGAAGAATTGGATTCTCAAATTGAAACCTGGTTTAACGAAGAACTAAATACCGATTTAGATTTTAACGTAAAAAATGCATTATCTAAGCTGAAAAGTATTGGCCTCGGCATAGAAAACGATGGTAAATGGAGCGTTATTGATCTAGACAAAGCACTTGTTACTATTGATGAATTGTGGGATAATGTTTTTGAATATAATGTTGCTCAAAAAATCTAATTTCGACTCTCGCAGATTTGGCAGATTAAACAGATTTTAATCTAAAAAAAAATCAGCTTGATCTGCTCCCGATAGCTATCGGGACTGCGAGAGAAATTTTATTCTGCAATAGCAAAAAGATTTTTCATTAGATTTACGACAACTAACCTATAAAACCACAAAAAATGAGAACATTAGATCAATGGTTTGCCGAATATGCCGTAAGTCATCAGAACCCAAAAAACAAAGCCATACACTACATTTGTGTGCCGGCAATTTACTTTTCGATCGTTGGATTATTAATGAGTATTCCGAGCGGAATTATTGCCAATACTTTGAATTTGCACGCACCAATTATCGAAAACTGGGCTTTTGTAGTTTTGCTTTTTGTTCTTATTTTCTACATTAGATTATCGGTTGCGATGGCTATTAAAATTGCCATTTTTTCTGCTATTTGTCTGGTGGTAAATTATTATATCGGACAGGTTTTTCCGTTATGGATTTTTTCTATCGGTGTTTTTGTAATCGCTTGGATTGGTCAATTCTACGGACACAATATCGAGGGCAAAAAACCTTCCTTCTTAAAAGATCTTCAGTTTTTATTAATTGGTCCGGCGTGGGTTGTAGAGAATGTATTTTCTAAAAAATAAAAGCTACAGAAGCATTTAAAAACACTAATTATCAGTTACTTAAAAGTAAATCTATTAACTTTATCCGTTGATAAACAGAAAAGTTATGGGAAAAGAAATCAAAATTGAAAGTTATGATGTTTTCACCTATAGACGCATTAGGCGCGCCATTGGGTATCTGGGTTTAAGCCTGCCTATTCTTTTGGTTGGACTTTCTCTGATTTCATTTTTCGAGACACAGATTCAACCTTCGATTAGTGACTATTATTATACTAACTTAAGGGAAATCTTTACCGGAACTTTATGTGCGGTTGGTTTGTTTTTGATTCGTTATAAAGGACATGGAAATACATCGATTTGGAAAAATGATAACTTACTAACGAACGTTGCCGGAATTATGGCAATTGGCGTTGCGCTCATTCCCACAAATCCTGCCGATTTTTCAAAAAAGGTTTATTCCTTCATTCCGTCTGATGCCAATTGGCTAGGTTGGCTTCATTATGGATTTGCAGGTGTATTTTTTCTCATTCTTGCTTTGTTAGCTCTAAATGTTTTTACACTTGGTCAGGCAAACGAGATAATAGCGCCTAAAAGCATTTTAAACGAAAATAACATTTATAGATTTTGCGGGTATACGATTTTGGTTTCATTAGTATTAGTTCCCATTTCAGGAAAATTCAAACTCTTTTCCTATTCTACTTTGGTTTTTGAAGCCATTGCTCTTTTTGCTTTTGGAATTGCCTGGCTCATAAAAGGTCGCGCACTCGGAGATCAAGGAAAAATAGGAGAAAAAATATATCAGGAAAATAATCCGGTTGACACCGAAAAGATACTGGAAGAATAAATTGAGAATTTAAATCAATAAAAAAACAAACGAAATGAATCCATTCGATTTTAATAATAAACGATTTGCACTGATTGAAAACTCAGAAAATGGTCAGGTAAATTCAGAAACAACATTTAATTATAAACAAGAAGAAAACCTTATTACGGCCGACTATTTTGGAGGTACAATAAAGTACGGAAAAATTATTGCCGACTTAAAAGGCGATCAATTAAATATGCTTTATCAATGTTTAACAACAGACAATCAATTAAAAGCCGGTAAGGCAATAGCCCAAATTACAAGGACAGAAAAAGGGAAAATAAAATTGTCTTTAAACTGGGAATGGCTAACAAACGGAAACGAAAAAGGACAATCTGAATACATTGAAATTGAGTAAATAAACAATTTTCTGCTTCAATCTTATATCAAAAAAGCCAGCAAAATTATATGATTTTGCTGGCTTTTTTATGCTCGATTTATTTCTCGAATTTACAATTCAAAACTTGAAATGGTATGAAAACTATCAATTTCAGTATTCTTCTCTCCTTCAAAAGTATCATAATTCACAACCAACAATTTTCCTTTGTAAATAATAGTCTCACAAGGATTATCCAATTGTCCGTCTGCTCCATTCTCGTTTCCATTTTCCCAAATTAATGAAATCGTATTGGTGTCTAAGTTTAATTGGTGCACACTATTATTTTCGTAATTGGCGATAAAGATAGAGTTACGCTTTTGATCATAATAAAAGCCATCACAACATTTTAGTAGTTCCGAATCAAAAACAACTTTTTTGGATTTTACTTTTCCATCTTTAAAAAACTCAATTTTAGTAATTACGCCGTCTCCAAAATTTCCTGCGTACAAATCGCCTTTTTTATCGAAAGCAATTCCGTCAATTCCTATCGTTCTTTTTGTTACGGATGGCTTAAGTAAAAAAGTAGCAATTAGAAATTTTTCTTTATTAGACGGATCTAAAACAATATTTTTTTGGTTCAATTCTTCCATTGAGAAACTATAAATTCCGCTTTCTCTACGGTTTTCAAATAAAGCGTCTGTGATGTAAACTCGATTTTTGGACCATCTAACGGCTTCACCAAAATTAAAACCTTCTACTAAGACTTCTGCATTTACAGGTTTTCCGTCTTTTACATTGATTCGGATTAATCTTGAGAAATTCTCTTTTCCGGCAAACATTTGGTTGTCCATAACGTATAAATTCCCATCGGGTCCAAATTCCATTCCCATCGGATGCACCTTTTTTGTAATAGGATGCAATGGCAATTTATCAAACCAGGTAATCGGTTTGTTGTTTTTATCAAAAGTTAGAATTTTACTTCCGTGTTTGTCAAATGTAATTGGATTGGTAATGGAGAGAAATAAATTTCCTTTTTTATCTAATGCCATTCCGTCGGGCGTTTGGCAAGATTCGCCCAAATCTGCAAACAGTGTGGGTTTGATTAATTTAGAAGTTGAGTCGTATTTAATTTCTTGTTTACTTTCTTGCGAAAATAAATTTATTGTGCTCATTAAAATCAGTATTCCAAGGGTGTTTTTAATTCTACTTTTCATTCGGTTTTTGCTTATTTTAAAGGTTTTCATTTTAGTGCATTACAGAGTAAAGTCACTAACAAAAGAATAAATTTGATCATAATTATTTTTAAGCAAATCTAATTTTATAACAACCTCGCAATCGCGACCGCCGATAAAAAGGCCGTTTTCGCATTCAAATAATAAAAAGCAAATAAAAAATGAATTCGTATGCTAAGACTTCGTTTTTAATGCCAAAAACCCATTATTTATAGCTATTACTAAATCTTGCCTCTATATTTTATTACCTTGCCCGTAATTAAAATACACCATGAATTTTTTCAAAAAACTAGATTTAAAAAGAATCGCGCTTCATTTTTTCTACTGGGTTTTCTTTTTACTTTTTTATTTTTCAAACAAGTCTGACAACGAAGATACTTATACGTTTCTTTTTGTTTATTCTATTAAAATTATAGCGCAGGCGTCTGTTGGCTATGGTCTGATTTATTGGATTATTCCTGAGACATTAAATAAAAAAAGATATTTGCTTTTCATCGCCTCAGCAATTGGCTGGATTTATATTGTTTTTGCTCTTTTGATGCTCATAAAATTTTATTATCTGGAACCAAAGTTTCCTGATTTTTTTGCGGACTGGCTTGGTCATAAAATGACAGTTCCCGAAAGACTAACATCAGGAAAACTGATTTTGAGGGAGTTTTCTTTTATTACTTATCCGGTTATTATTTTAGGTTTTATAAGTTTTAACCGCAAGCAACAACGTTTATTAAAATTAGAAGAAGAGAAAAAATCAATGGAACTTAAGGTTTTGAAAAATCAGTTAAATCCTCATTTTCTATTTAACACTTTAAATAATCTTTACACTTTAACCTTAAAAAAAGATAATAAAGCGCCCGAAGTTATTGCTAAATTATCTGAAATTCTGGATTTTGTTTTATATCGATGTAATGAAGATTATGTTTCGATTGAAAAGGAAATTACTCTAATCGAAAATTATATTGCACTGGAAAAACTCCGCTATAGCGAAAACAGACTGGATATTTTATTTGCCAAAGACATTCAGGAGAACAACAAAATTTCGCCTCTAATTGTACTGACGTTTATCGAAAATGCTTTTAAACATGGCGTGATCAATGAAACTGAAAAAGCAACAATTCGATTGAATCTGGAAAGCAAGAAACAACAAATCATTTTTAGTATTGAAAACACAAAACCTAAAAATGAGTTTTCGAAAATTTCCGGCAAATCAAAAATTGGGTTGATAAATGTTAAAAAACAACTCGATTTATTGTATCCGAAAAAACATCAACTGGAAATTGAAGAAACTCAAACTAAATATTCCGTTAAACTTTATCTTACGCTTTAATTCTATGAAGAAATTTTTATTGAATCTCTCTTTACTATGCACTTTTATAGCGGCAAACGGCCAATCTAAAACTATAGACACTCTTGTTGATGTCGGAAATCATAAATTACATTTTAAGATCGTAAAAGGAAAAGGTACCCCTATTCTTTTTGATTCTGGCGGAGGAAATGACGGATCGGTTTGGAATTCTATTTTAGATAAAACTTCTGAGATTACAAATGCTCCGCTTATTACTTACGACCGTGCAGGTTTTGGACAAAGTACTATTGATACTTTACAAACTGACGAATCGAAACATGGTATTATAAGCAGTATCGAAGATTTGGAAATTGGGCTAAAAAAGTTAGGATACAATAAAGAAATCATCTTAGTTTCTCATTCTTATGGAGGTTATCTTTCGGCGCTTTATGCTTCAAGACATCCTAAACTAGTGAAAGGAATTGTTTTAATTGACGTGAATCACAATTATTTTGAAGACGGTGTAATCGAAAAAGAATTATTAAAACAGGAAAAGCTTATTCCGCAATGGAAGAAAAACAATAGAGGAACCTACTTTATGTCGGCTACTATTCGTGAAACGGTTAAGATAATGAGTACGATTTCGATTCCGCAACACATTCCTGTTGTGGATTTTGTAAACGGAATTCCTTTCTTAAAAGCACCCGAAGATATCGAACGTTGGAAAGAATGTCATAAAAAATATGTAGCCAATAATCCGAATGTAACCGGGATTACAGCAAATGATTGCGGTCACGGAATTTGGATCGGGAATCCATCTTTGGTAATAACCACAATTGCAAAAATATATGCGAATGCCTCAAAACAAAAGGCAGAAATTCAAGAACGTGCTTTAGCATATGCCATTACAGCCAATAACGAAGAAAAGGCCGCCGATTTGGTTTTTAATAATTCTGAAGAAGATTTAAATACTTGGGGATATCAATTATTGGCAAAAAATGAAAACAAAAAAGCAGCAGAAGTTTTTAAATTGAATTTGACATTAAATGCAGGAAGTGCAAATGCTTACGATAGTTATGGCGAAGCTTTATTGAAAATAAATCAGACTGAAGAAGCTGTAAAAATGTACAAAAAATCGATTGAATTGAATCCTGAAAATAATAACGGAAAAGAAGTTCTGGAAAGAATTACAAAAGATAATCCAAAACTGCTAAATTAGATTTTTAGAATTCGTAAATATTTATTCTTTTTTGAATGAAACACAAATGCATCATTGTTGACGACGAACCTTTAGCGAGAGAATTAATTGCTTCACATTTAGCCAATTTTGAAAGTTTTGAACTGGCCGATTCTTTTGAGAATGCTTTAAAAGCTTATTCTTATCTAGAGACAAATTCCGTCGATTTAATTTTTTTAGATATCGAAATGCCTTTGCTTAAAGGAAATGATTTTCTAAAAAAGCTCAAAAATCCTCCAAAAGTTATCTTTACAACTGCATATAGAGAATATGCTCTTGAAGGATATGAACTCAATGTGATTGATTATCTTTTGAAGCCCATTACCTTTGATCGTTTTTTTGTGTCGATTGAAAAATTCAAGCAATTACAGACATCTAAAAAAGAGATTAATCCAGTAACCGACAATCATATTTTTGTTACTAGCGGCAATAAAAACATTAAAATTGTCTTTGATGAAATTCTGTACATCGAAAGTCTGAAAGACTATATTACAATTCATCTTGAAAACGAAAAATCGCATCATATTAAACAAAATATTTCCGTTTTTGAAAAACTGCTGAACCCAGATTTTATTCGAATTCATCGTTCTTTCATCATCAATACCAAGAAGCTAAACGCTTACTCAAAAAATGAAATTGAAATAAACAATGTAGAAATTCCGATTGGAAATAGTTATAAAGAAAATTGGTTGAATTATTTGAATAGTGCTATTTTGAAATAGAAAAGTATATATGTTCGTTGTGTTTGTTATTCTACTGATAGTATTTTTTCGGCTCTATTATTCCAAAGAATTATGTTTTGTTGTATACTTGACGTAATAATTCTGTTACCTTCTTTACTCCAGGAAACACCCCATAAATAATCTTCAGAGTTGCCTTCTGAAATAAGTTTGCCTTTGGTGTCGAAAATTCGTAATGTGTCACTAGCGGTTGCCAATCTGTTTCCTCTAGAATTCCAAGCTAAATTTCTGTATTCAGCTTCACTTATATCACTTGATTTTATAAGTTCACCTTGCTCATTCCAATATTGAAGTAATGATCTATCCTTTCTGTCACCGTAGTCACCCGTAACAAAAAAAGTCCCCGATTTATGCCACGCAACACTCAACAACATCACTTCTTCTGCTCTATGTTTAATTGATTTTATCAAATTACCCTGAATATCAAATAACCGTATTTTGTCAGCAACCGTTATTAATATATTTTTCTTCGGATGCCAATCTACAGCTGTAATACTTATACTATTTTCGTTTTTAAAACTCCTTATTAACTTGCCTTTAATATCGTAAATTAAAATTTTTCCGTCATTGTCAGCAACAACTAAATATTCGCCTGTATAATTCCAATCTAGTGCTCTTGCTCCATCGGGTGAAATTCCGCTCAACTCAATTTTTTCATTGGTATCTAAATTAATAATGCTGGATTTATCTTCCGAGAGTTGTGTTGCAACTGCAATACTATTTTTTGATGGATGCCATTTTACACGAGTTACTGTACTTTTTATTGGTATTGATTGGTGCAATTTTAATTTTTTTCCATCATAAATTTTCAGAGTGTCTAAGTTCCCACCGATAGCAATAAATTTTCCGTCAGGACTCCAATCAGTAGTCCACAGAATTTGTTTTTCAATAGTATCTTGTGCAAAAGAATGATTGCTAAATATTGTTATCAAAATTATACATCGAAACAACTTACTTTTTATTTTCATAAATATGCATTTTATTCCTGCAAACCTACTTTCGTTTTATGCATAAACACCCATTTACAATGTAAAAAGAATTGTAAAAATTTGTAAACGACTAAGTAAGAAACACTAAATCATTTAATTGACAGCTTTTTGAATATTTGAAAAAGAAGAGGATATTTCATTTAACCACTAAATCATTCGGATCAGGAATAACCAAGGAAGTTATAAAATAAAAAAACGCAAATCCTTGATATCAAAGAAATGCGTTTTATTATTGTGACCCCGGAGGGGTTCGAACCCCCAACCCTCAGAGCCGAAATCTGATATTCTATCCAGTTGAACTACGAGGTCAGTTTATTAATGATTTCAGATTGTAGATTTTAGATTTCAATTGGCAATCTAAAATCTACAGTCTAATCCCGAAACTTCGGGACTAAAATTATTTACGAAAGTAATTTCTTCACAATTGTAGAAATAGTTTTTCCTTCAGCAGTTCCGCCTAATTGAGCAGATGCTAATCCCATTACTTTACCCATTGAAGCAATTCCTGAAGCTCCTGTTTCTGCAATGATTTTTGCAACTACAGCTTCTACTTCTTCTTCGCTTAATTGTGCTGGTAAGAACTTCTCGATTACAGCAACCTGAGCCAATTCTGGTTCAGCTAAGTCTGGGCGGTTTTGTTCTGTAAAAATTCTAGCACTCTCTTTACGAGTTTTAACTAATCTCTGAAGCAATTTAATTTCTTCGTCTTCTGATAAATCTTCTTTAGATCCTGAAGCTGTTGAAGCTAATAATAATTCAGATTTAACTGCTCTTAATGCTTCTAATGCTACCGTGTCTTTTGCTTTCATGGCCGTTTTGATCTCGTCCATGATTTGTGTTTGTAAACTCATGTTTATGTTTTATTTAAAATAAGCAAAGCCTATTATTTGATATATTAATTCGGAATCTGTTCTCGACTAGTTTATCCTGAGCGAAGCCGAAGGGTTTAAACAGACAATAAGATTCACTTTAAAAACCTATTTAGGAAGTCAAATTTCTAAATTCTGTGCGAAGATAAAAAAAATAACCCGAAAATTAAATCCAATTTTCGGGCTATCCTAATATTATGAATATAAAATTAATCTACGTTGTCGTGCAAAAATGAATTATTTGAACGCAATTGCAAATCATTATTACTATCAGTACCAACAGAAATTCTTGAATTGGTATTATTTGACTGAGAATTCGACAAATCGATTCCTAATCTTTTGTAAGCAGGTTCTTTTTCCAACTCATCAATTCTTGAAACATTATTATGGAATTTATAATTAAATTCTTTTAGTTTCTTTCTTCTTTCTTCAGCGCGTAAACGTAAAGTTTCTTCGATAGTCAATTCCATTGGAGAAACTTCCGCAGTTGTTGAAAAATCAGGCTGACTTGCAAAATCAACTCTTGGTTTCAACTGAATATTTAATTCTTCAGGAACAACATCCTCAACCACTTTTTCAACTGGTTTTGAAGCCATTAAATCATTCTCTACTTCCATATATTCCTCTAAAGAATATTTGATAATTCCTTTATCAGAAAGTTCTGTTACTGGTACAAATGAAACCGGATCATTTACTTTAATATTACGTGTTTCGTTTGTTAACTCAAACAAAATTTTAGATTCCTGCTCAATAACCGGTTCTTTTTTCACTTCAGGCTCTGACCTGAAAAGTGGTAAATCAAATGAAAAAGTAGTTTGTTCTTCTCTTTCAAAAGTTCTTTGCTGTACTGGCTTAACTTCTTGTTGGAATGTCTCTGCTGCCGGAGTCGAAATTTTAAAATCGATATCGGTAATTGGAGAAACAATTTCAAATGTCACATCAAGGTTTTTAATAAACTCTGACATTACTACCAATTCTTCCTGATTAATTGTAGGCGTTGTTACAGGAGCAACCGGAGTTTGAGCTACGGGAGCAACCGTATCCTCCATTAAGTCAAAAACAACTTTATCTTCAGATTTTGTTGTAGGTGTTTCAGCATTTAAATCAAAAGAAGTCAAAGGTCTATTAGTTAGATTATGAACACTTCTTTGCTCATCTTCTAAGGTGTGAATAATTTTCTTTGGCTCTGTATTTACGATTTCGTTTTGCTGTTCAACATCAAAACCAGTCGCAATAATAGTTACAGCAATAGCCTCACCAAGAGTTTCGTCTTCACCAACTCCCATGATGATATTAGCATTGTAACCAGCCTCAGCCTGAATATGATCGTTGATCTCTCCGATTTCGTCAAGCGTTATTTCATTAGATCCAGAAACGATAAGCAACAATACGTTTTTGGCACCTGTAATTTTATTGTCATTTAACAGTGGAGAATCCAATGCCGATACAATTGCATCTTTTGCTCTGTTTTCTCCTTCTGAAACCGAAGATCCCATTATAGCCGTTCCACTATTTGCTAAAACTGTTTTAGCATCACGTAAATCGATATTTTGAGTATAGTGGTGCGTAATTACTTCAGCAATACCTCTTGAGGCTGTTGCCAAAACTTCATCTGCTTTAGAGAATCCTGCTTTGAAACCAAGATTTCCGTATACTTCTCTTAATTTATTATTATTAATTACGATCAACGAGTCAACTTGTTTACGTAATTTTTCGATTCCTAAAAGCGCTTGCTCCTGACGTACTTTCCCTTCAAACTGAAACGGAATAGTCACGATACCCACTGTAAGGATTTCTCTTTCTTTTGCTAATTGCGCGATAACCGGAGCAGCACCTGTACCAGTACCACCACCCATACCAGCGGTAATAAATACCATCTTAGTACCACGGTCCAACATTTTTTCGATATCGGCAATACTCTCAATCGCAGACTGCTGTCCTACATCAGGATTTGCTCCTGCTCCAAGACCTTCTGTCAAATTCATACCTAACTGAATCTTGTTAGGCACTGAACTATTTTGCAGCGCTTGCGAATCGGTATTACAAACGATGAAATCAACGCCTTTAATACCTTGTTTAAACATATGGTTGATAGCATTACTACCTCCTCCACCTACACCTATTACTTTGATTACATTTGATTGGTTTTTTGGTAAATCAAATGAAATGCTTCCAAATTCTGAGTTGCTCATCATCTTTTTGGTTTTTTAATTCTTATTTAGTACATTTTTTACTTCTTGACTTGGGGCCAGAAAGTAATCCTTTTCTTTTATTATTCTATTCGGCTTATATCTATTCTGCGTTGTCTAAAAAATCTTTGATTTTATCGACATATCTATCAAAAAATGATCTTCTAATCTTTGTTTCTGTAGATTCTGCTTCCACCTTACTAACTCTAGGTTGCTCTCTATATTCTTCAATAGCTTCTACTCTTTCAACGTAGTTTTCTTCTACTTCGTATCGCTGTTGAACTGGCGGCGGTGCATTTCTATATACAATTTTCGGCTGTTCATTTACGATCTCCATTCTCACAGCACTCTGTGTACTGTTTTCGATACTGTTCATTACTAAACCTACAGCAGTTGCAAACAATGGACTCGAAATTTCTTCGCTTGAATTTCCAGCTAAATGCTCATTTGGATATCCAATTCTTGTGTCCATACCAGTAATATATTCAACTAATTGTTTAATATGTTTTAGTTGAGCTCCACCACCTGTAAGAACGATTCCGGCAATTAATTTTTTACGAGGATCTTCATGTCCGTAAGCTTTAATTTCAGCAAAAACCTGTTCAATAATTTCCACAACACGCGCATGGATGATTTTTGATAAATTTTTAAGCGAAATCTCTTTTGGTTCTCTTCCTCTTAAACCAGGGATAGAAACAATTTCGTTGTCTTTATTTTCTCCCGGCCAAGCTGATCCAAATTTTATCTTTAAAAGCTCTGCTTGTTTTTCAATAATTGAACAGCCTTCTTTAATATCATCTGTAATTACATTTCCTCCAAAAGGAATTACAGCAGTATGACGAATGATTCCATCTTTAAAAATGGCTAAATCTGTTGTTCCGCCTCCGATATCGATAAGCGCAACTCCAGCTTCTTTTTCTTCCTGACTCAAAACTGCATCTGCCGAAGCTAATGGCTCTAATGTCAATCCTGAAAGCTCGATTCCTGAACTCTGAATACATCTTCCAACATTTCTGATTGAAGAAGCCTGCCCCACTACAACGTGAAAACTAGACTCTAATCTTCCACCGTACATTCCGATTGGCTCTTTAATCTCAGATTGCCCATCAATTTTAAATTCCTGTGGTAAAACGTGAATAATTTCTTCACCTGGCAACATTGCCAATTTGTTTACCTGATCAATCAAAAGCTGAATATCTTTTTCGCCAATAACTTCTTCTGGATTATTACGGCTAATGTAATCTGTATGCTGTATACTTCTGATATGTTGTCCGGCGATACCCACAACAACATCTTTAATTTTATAACCTGAATTGTTTTCTGCTTCAAGTATTGCTTGCTGGATTGACTGAATTGTTTGCGTGATGTTGTTTACAACTCCTCTCGCAACTCCCAGACTTTTGGATTTTCCGATACCCAAAATTTCCAATTTGCCATACTCATTCTTCTTGCCTATCATGGCAACTATCTTTGTCGTTCCAATATCTAGACCTACTGCAATGTTATCTTTTTCCATTTTCTATTATTTTGTGCAAACTACTTGTTCCGTAAACCTAAGGTCAATTTTATTGTATTTGTATAACGAACTATCTAAAACTGCTTTTTGAAAAAACGCTTTATAGTTTCTAAATTTTTTATCAACATTCATCGTTCTTCCAAAATCTATGAAGTAATCATAGTTTCGATTAAACATTTTTAGGCTGCCATTAGGCATAATTTGTATTGCAATGATGTTTTTTTTCAAAAACGCATCGTCATAAATTGTGCGAAATAAAGCAGCTAAATCTTCGTTATTTTTTTCATTTATTGCCCCTGAAACAAGAGGAACTCGCGCTGTAAAATTGTCTGACAAAGGCATTTTATTACCCTCATAGTCAATATAAAAAGATTGATCACCATCATAAACTCGCGCTATTGGTGTCTTCTGTTTTACTACCGCTTTTAGAACTCCATCAATACTTACAAAAACATCTGACTTCTCAATCATGTCTTGCGTATCAAGGGATTTTTCTATCTTATTCAAATCTACTTCATCTTTTCTAATACTGGAAGCGTCTCTTTTATTTTCTATCAACAATTTATTAACCGTTTCTGCTTTCACAAAAAGAGCATTTTCTCCTACAAAAACGACCATAGATTTCTTCAATTTTCTATCTCCATTTCGATGTTGTGCGAAGGAATATAGAAAAAGAACTAGTCCGAAAATAAGTACTAATCTAATATTTGTCCAATTAAATATTTTCATTTAGCATTTGTTTAATTGACGGTACCATTTCTCCAATATCACCTGCTCCTATTGTAACAATTATTGGAGCATCATTGGCTTTGATTTGCGCTAATAAATCATTTTTTGCAACAATTTTTTTGTTCGAATTTGTCATCTTACCCAAAAGCCATTCTGATGTAACGCCTTCCATAGGAAGTTCTCTGGCCGGATAAATATCCATTAAAAACACTTCATCAAATTTTGACAAGCTTTCAGCAAATCCATCCACAAAATCTTTTGTTCTACTGAATAAATGTGGCTGAAAAATCGCCAACACTTTCTTTCCTGGATACAATTCTCTAACTGCCTGATGAACAGCATTTATTTCTGTCGGATGATGTGCATAATCATCTATATAAACTAACTTATCTGACTTTATCTGATAAGAAAAACGTCTTCTGATTCCTCTGAATGAAGCAATGGCTTTTGCAATTGACTCGGTCGGGGTGCCGTAAGTTTTTGCCATCGCAATAGCCATTAATCCATTCATTAAATTGTGTTTTCCAGGTAATCCAAAATGAAGATCTTTAATGATTTCTGATGGTGTCTGCACATCAAAAACATAACTTCCGTCTTCAATTCTAACATTATAAGCCTTATATACAGCATCTTCATTTATAGCGCATTGAACGCCTTCTAAAGGCAATTCTTTCGTTATAAAAAGATTGTTTTTATCTTCTACTTTTGAAGCAAATTCTCTAAAAGAATCTTCAATTGCATCACTAGTACCATAAATATCCAAATGATCCGCGTCCATAGAGGTTACACAGGCAATATCTGGATGTAAATGCAAGAACGATCTATCAAACTCATCAGCTTCTACAACTGTTACTGTTTTTCCAGTTCCAATTAAATTTGAATTATAGTTTTCTACAATTCCGCCAACGAAAGCCGTAACATCTGCACCACTTTCAAATAAAATGTGACCTAAAATACTTGAGGTAGTTGTCTTACCGTGAGTTCCCGCAACTGCAAAACTAAAAGTGTCTTTGGTAATAATTCCCAAAACCTCGGCGCGCTTTTTAATTTCGTAATTTCTTTCAATAAAATAATTCCACTCAGAATGTGATGCTGGAACCGCAGGCGTAAAAATCACTAGTGTATTCTCAACATTATAATCACCCGGAATCAAACTGATATTATCTTCAAAATGAATATCAATACCACTTTCAATTAATTCACTTGTCAGCATTGACGGCGTTTTATCGTAACCTGAAACCTGTTTCCCTATATATTTGAAATAGCGGGCCAGAGCACTCATTCCGATGCCTCCAATACCAATAAAATAAACGTTTTGTATTTGATTTAAATTCATTTCTTTTTTGCTTTTTTTCGCTTTAAGCAATAGGCTTTAAGCTTTAGGCCTTTTCTACCTTTGTCTTTATTATTTTATTCTTTTTCTTTAAGCAACAAGTTTAAAGCTTACAGCCTATAGCTTACTGCTTATAACTTAACGAATTAACTTGACAATCTGCGCAACGATATCTTGTGTTGCTTTTGGCATTGCCAGTTTTTTAATATTTTCACTTAATTGTTTCTGTTTTCCTTCATCTTTCAGAAGTGCTTCAAAAACAATACTAAATTCATTTTCCAATTCGGATTCTTTCAATAAAATAGCACCTTTCGCATCAACAATTGCCTGTGCGTTTTTAGTTTGATGATCTTCAGCAACATTTGGCGACGGAATAAAAATTACAGGTTTCCCAACAATACATAATTCTGAAACCGAAGATGCTCCAGCTCTCGAAATAATCACATCAGCTGCAGCGTACACAAAATCCATTCTTTCAATAAAATCAACTACGCGTACATTTTGCTGATTGTGTTTTTTGTAATCTTCAAAATATAATTTTCCACATTGCCAGATTACCTGAACATCTTGCGAAAGAAAATTTTGCAATTCTTTTTCAATTAATTGATTGATTCTTCTTGCGCCTAAACTTCCTCCTAAAACCAGCAATGTTTTTTTATTCGGATCTAAACCGTAAAACGCAATTGCTTCATCGCGCTTGCTTTCAATATCAATCAAATCCTGACGAACCGGATTTCCTGTCAACACAATTTTCTCTTTAGGAAAAAACCGTTCTAAATTTTGATAAGCAACACAAATTGCATTTGCTTTTTTACTCAATAATTTATTTGTTATTCCAGGAAAAGAATTCTGCTCCTGAATAACAGTTGGAATTCCTGCTCCGCCTGCCGCCTGCAATAATGGTCCGCTGGCAAAACCTCCCGTTCCAATTACTACATTTGGTTTAAATTTTTTAATGATTCTTCTTGACTCTAATAAACTACTTGCGAGTTTAAGCGGAAACATCATATTTTGCAAAGTCAATTTTCGCTGTAAACCGGCAATCCAAAGACCTTGTATTTCGTAACCTGCCTGAGGTACTTTTTGCATTTCCATTTTATCTTTGGCACCAACAAAAAGAAATTCAGCATCAGGGAATTGTAATTTTAATTCATTTGCAATCGCAATTGCAGGATAAATGTGGCCTCCCGTTCCTCCTCCGCTAAGTATGAATTTATACTTTGTCATCTTTCTAAAAATTACAACTTTTTAAAAAATCTTTATACTTTAATCTTATCTGTTCAAAACTGCATTCATCGGATTTTTTGAATTGTCTTCGATTGAATACATTGCCTCTTCTTCATAAACTTCATCAGCTGGCAAATCTTCTTCAGCTAATTCTTTATCAATTAATCTTTGAAGCGCTTCTTTTCGTCTCTCTTTTTCTTCTTTTTCTTCAGCGATTTCTTCTTCTTTTTTCGTCACACTGATGATAATTCCAAGACCTAAACAAGTCATCCAGATTGAACTTCCTCCAGAACTTATCAGCGGAAGCGTCTGCCCCGTTACCGGCAATAATTCGACGGCAACTGCCATATTAATCATCGCTTGAAATATCATCGGAAATCCGAGTCCAACAACTAGTAATTTCCCGAATAACGTATTTGCTTTATGCGAAGCAACAACAAATCGAAATAGCAGCAATAAATACAAAACCAAGATCGCTACACCACCCACCAAACCATATTCTTCGACAACTATCGCATAAATGAAATCCGAAGAAGATTGTGGCAAAAAGTTTTTCTGAACACTTTTTCCTGGTCCAAGCCCTCCAAATCTTCCAGATGCAATTGCGATTTTTGCTTTCTCAATCTGATAATCATCTTCATCAGGTTTGTCAGTGGTAAAGTTCATTATACGGCTTTCCCAAGTTGAAACCCTGCTAAAGAATCGTGAATCCGGAAACGCCTTTGCTACCAAAAGGAAGAACATCAGCATGGCAATTCCTGAACCTATAATAATTCCGATATGTTTTAATGGATATTTTCCAATGAACGTAAGCATTAAAACCATTGCAAAAATCAATGCAGTGGTAGAAAAGTTCGCAGGCAAAATCAATGCCAACGTAATAAAAACCGGAATCCAAAGCTGTACAAATGATACCTGAAAAGGCTCATTTTCTTCTTTCTTTTTCGACAAATAACGCGCTACAAAAATAAAGAGAACGATAGAAGCCAAAGTGGAAGTCTGAAATGTGATTCCGATAAACGGTACCTGAATCCAGCGACTCGCGTTTGCCCCAGCAATAACAGTCCCTTTCAACAATGTATAAAGCAATAAGAACCAAACTATTGGCAAAGCAATTTTTGAAATCGCTCTAAAATAATGATACGGTACTCTATGAACCCAATAAATAATCAGGAAACCGATACAAATGTGAGCCAAATGTTTTACCAAATACCCTAATGTGTTTCCGGTTCCATGGCCAATGTATGCCAAATTACTACTCGCACTAAAAACAGGCATAAACGAAAACAGCGCTAATAAAGCCACGAATGACCATATTACCCTATCTCCTTTAAGTTTATTTACCAGTTCTTTCATTTTAATTTTGTTTCAGGTTTTTCCTGTTTCAGGTTTCAAGTTCCTACTAACGTGAAACTTGAAACCTGAAACTATTTTTACAGATTATGTACTGCTTGTTTAAATTGCTTTCCTCTGTCTTCGTAGTTTTCGAATAAATCGAAACTTGCGCAAGCTGGAGACAATAAAACTGCATCACCTTTTTCCGTTAATCTTTGAGCAGTTTTTACTGCATCATTCATATTATTAACTTCAACCATAATGTCAACAACGTTTCCGAAAGCATCGATAATTTTACGGTTATCAATTCCTAAACAGATAATTGCTTTTACTTTCTCACGAACCAAGGACATCAATTCATTATAATCATTTCCTTTATCAACACCACCCACAATCCAAACAGTTGGCACATTCATGCTGTCTAAAGCGAAGAAAGTTGCATTTACATTTGTTGCTTTTGAATCGTTGATATATTGAACGTTTTGTATTTTTAATACTTTCTCTAAACGGTGTTCAACACCTTGAAAATTAGATAAACTTTCGCGAATTGTTGCATTTCTAATTTGCATCAATTTCGCTACAGAGCTTGCTGCCATTGCGTTTTTCATATTATGTTTTCCTTCTAACGCAATGTGTTCCGTGTCCATTGTAAACTCTTCTTGGTTGATCTTTATTTCCATTTTGTTGTTATTTATAGAAGCTCCTTCTTCAAAACTTTTCGTTAGTGAGAAAGGAATTAATTTTGCTTTTGTCGTATTATTTTTTAACCATTCTGAACTCGCTTCATCATCAGCATCATAAATCAGGTAATCACTTTCGGTTTGATTCATTGTTATTCTAAACTTTGAATCTATATAATTTTGATACTTATATTCATACCTGTCTAAGTGATCCGGACTTATGTTTGTAATAATCGCAATATCCGGCCTGTAATCTATGATCCCGTCCAATTGAAAACTGCTTAACTCAAGAACGTATGCATCAAACTTATTTTCTGCTACCTGCCAGGCAAAGCTTTTTCCGATATTACCTCCCAATCCAACATTCAAACCTGCCGATTTTAGCAAATGATAGGTTAACATTGTCGTGGTCGTTTTACCATTACTTCCTGTTATCCCAATGGTCAGCGCTTCTGTAAAAGGCTTTGCAAATTCGATTTCCGAAATCACTTTTACGCCGGCTGCAATCAGCTTTTTCACGATTGGAGATTTTTCAGGAATACCGGGACTTTTCATCACCACATCGGCATTCAGAATAAGATCCTCCGTGTGCTGCTCTTCTTCCCACGGAATTTTATTAATTATAAGAACTTCTTTATAGCTTTCTTTTATTTTTCCAAAATCCGATACAAAAACCTCGTATCCTTTTTTCTTCCCTAGGATAGCAGTTCCAACACCACTTTCTCCTCCTCCTAAAATTACCAGCCTCATCTATCTTAATTTTAAAGTAACGATTGATAAAATGGCTAACATAATCGCAACAATCCAGAAACGGGTAACAATTTTACTCTCATGATATCCTTTTTTCTGATAGTGGTGATGCAAAGGCGACATCAGGAAAATTCTGCGTCCTTCACCATATCTTTTTTTAGTGAACTTGAAATAACTCACTTGCAAAACCACTGAGAAATTTTCCACTAAAAAGATTCCACACAATAACGGAATCAACAACTCTTTACGAACCGCAATTGCCAAAACAGCAATAATCCCTCCAATTGTCAAACTTCCTGTATCTCCCATAAAAACAGATGCGGGATAGGAATTGTACCAAAGAAATCCGATTAGCGCTCCAACAAATGCTGATATAAAAACTGTCATTTCACCCGAATTAGGGATGTACATAATATTCAGATAATTAGAGAAAATAATATTTCCCGAAACGAATGTAAATATCCCGAGCGCTAAAACCGAAACAGCGGAGGTTCCTGCAGCTAAACCATCAATTCCATCAGTTAAATTAGCTCCGTTAGAAACCGCAGTGATAATAAAAATAACAACCGGAATAAAAATCAACCAAGCCCATTTTTCATATCCCTCTCCAGTCCATGCTAATAATTCTGCATAATCAAATTCGTTATTTTTTACAAAAGGAATTGTAGTTGCTGTAGATTTCTCTTCGATTGGTGCTGGCAAAACTACCGTTGAACTTACGTTTTTATAAATATCTGTTCTTCCAGTATCTGTTCTTACCGTTACGGCAGGGTTGAAATAAAGAACTGCTCCAACGATAATTCCTAAACCAACCTGACCAATAACTTTAAAAATTCCTTTTAATCCTGCTTTATCTTTTTTAAATATTTTAATATAATCGTCAACAAAACCAATAGTCCCCATCCATAAAGTAGTCACAATAAGTAATACGATATAAATGTTGTGCAAACGCGCAAATAACAAAACCGGAACTAATGTTGCAAAAATGATAATCAAACCTCCCATAGTTGGAGTTCCTGCTTTTTCATTTTGCCCTTGAAGACCAAGTTCACGAACCGTTTCACCAACTTGCTGATTGCGCAAAAAGTTAATAATTCGTTTTCCGTAAATTGTAGACAAAAGCAAAGAAAGCATCAATGCTAAAGCCGATCTAAAAGTGATGTACTGAAAAACCCCTGTTCCCGGAACATCTAATGTTTTGTCTAAATATTCAAATAAATAGTATAGCATGTTTTTCTATTTTTTTAAATTCCAATTTTGAAATTTCAAACTCCAATCTTCTTGTGGTATTTGAACTTAAAAATTTATTATTATTTATTTAGTTGTTCTAAGATTTCTTTTACCGTTTCCATGTCGTCAAAATGATGACGAACACCATTAATTTCCTGATACGTTTCATGACCTTTTCCAGCAATTAAAATGATATCGTTAGATTCAGCCAACTGACATGCTGTTTTAATAGCTTGCTTACGATCAGTTATTCTTAGTGTTTTTTTATAATTATGAGCATCAACACCTTTTTCCATTTCATCCAAAATCACTTCCGGATCTTCATTTCTTGGATTATCAGACGTCAAAATTGCTTTATCACTTAGATCTGCAGCAATTTTAGCCATAATTGGTCTTTTTGTTTTATCTCTGTTTCCACCACAACCAACAATTGTAATCAACTGTTCGTTTTTTGTTCGGATGTCGGCAATTGTTTTCAAAACATTCTCCAAAGCATCTGGCGTATGTGCATAATCTACTATCGCAGTGATTTTAGAATCGGTCACTATATATTGAAAACGACCTGAAACACTTTCTAAATCAGACAGTAAGCGCAACGCTTCAAGACTATCCATTCCGAGTTCTATTGCAGTTCCGTAAATCGCCAGAACGTTATAAGCATTAAAAGTTCCGATTAACTTTACCCAAACTTCATTATCATTTACTTTTAACAATAAACCTGATAATTGGCTTTCTAAAATTGTTGCTTTAAAATCAGCATACGATTTCAATGCATAAGTAAACTTTCTCGCTACAGTATTTTGCAACATTACAGTTCCGTTTTTATCATCAATGTTTGATAAAGCAAAAGCTGTTTTTGGCAATGAATCAAAAAATGACTTTTTTACATCTCTGTATTCTGCAAAAGTTGGATGATAATCTAAATGATCGTGAGAAAGATTCGTGAAAATTCCGCCAACAAAATGCAAAGCTTCTGTACGTTTTTGATGAATTCCATGCGAGCTTACTTCCATAAAACAATGTGTAACGCCAGATTCAATCATTTCATTTAAATAATGATTGATTGTAATAGAGTCCGGAGTTGTATGAGTTGCTTTATATTCTGTATCATCAACCATAATTTTTACAGTTGATAATAATCCTACTTTAAAACCTGCTTTTTTAAACAATTGAAACAACAATGACGCAATAGTTGTTTTCCCGTTTGTTCCCGTTACTCCAACTAATTTTAATTTTTCAGATGGATTTTCAAAATAATTCGCAGCCATAAAAGCCAAAGCTGCATTCGTATCTTTTACTTGGATATAAGTGATTCCTTTTTCAATAGTTGAAGGTAAAGTGTCACAGATAACAGCAATAGCACCAAGTTCAATTGCTTTTTGAATGTAATCGTGTCCATCTGAAAGTGAACCGCGAATGGCAACAAAAATATCACCCGCTTCCACTTTACGAGAATCAAATTCAATTTTTTGAATGTCCACGTCAGTCGAACCAGCTACTGACTCAATTGCTACTTTATATAATATGTCTTTCAGTATTTTCACGATAATTCTAATACTATAATTGCGTTTCTACTAATATTCTGACCAGCCTGAATCGATTGATTCTTAACTTTTCCTACTCCGTTTACTTTTACTTTTAAACCTAAATTTTCAAGTAAAGCAATTGCGTCCATTCCCGGCATTCCTTTTAAATTCGGAATCACATTTGTTTTTGTATTGGATTCTTTTTCAAACTTAGCGTAACTAATTTCCTGTTTTGCAATTTTAGAATCCAACTGTTTTATTTTATTTGTTGAAGGTGCATCTGTAAATATTTTTTGAGCAATTCTTTTAAAAACTGGCCCAGCAACATCTGCTCCATAATAATTATTTTTTGATGTATTCGGCTTATGAACTACCACAATACAAGAATATTTTGGATGATCAGCCGGAAAATACCCTACGAAAGACGATGCATAATACATTCCTTCTCTTCCTGCTTTATTATAATTAACCATGGCCGTTCCCGTTTTTCCTGCCATCGGAAAATCTTTGGAATAAAGCTTAGAAGCTGTTCCTTTTTTTACCACGTTTCCTAAAACTGCTCTTACTTTTTTAAGCGTTTCGTCTGAACAAATCTTTGGATTAATTACCTCTGTATCGAACTTTTTAATCGTTTTATTCCATTCCTTAATTTCTGAAACAAATTGTGGTCTTACCATTACACCATTATTTGCAACCGAATTATAAAATGCCAATGTCTGCATTGGAGTAACCGAAACCGAATACCCGAAAGCCATCCACGGAAGTGAAATTCCCGACCAGATCTTATCTCCAGGATGAGGAATAATTGGTCTTCCTTCTCCTTTAAAATGCAACCCTAGAGGTTTATCTAAACCAAAACTTTTAATATGATTTACAAATTTTGATGGATTACTTTTATAATTATCATAAACTGCCTGAACCATTACTGTATTAGACGAAAGCTCAAATCCACGCGCCAACGAAATCTTTCCATAACCTCCATGATGTGAATCACGTACAGATCTTCCGTAATATTTAACAACACCATTGTGACTGTCAAAAACCGTACTAGTGTCTGCTACTTTGTCTTCTAATATCGCCATTAAATCAACCAGCTTAAAAGTCGATCCCGGCTCGTGAGATTCTGCTACTGCATAATTTACAGTTTCTGTATACGATCCATCTTCACTTCTCCCTAAATTCGAAATGGCCTTTATATAACCCGTTTCTGTTTCCATTACAACAACACAACCATGGTCAGCTTCGTAATCTTGAAGTTGTTTCAATAAAGCGTGATGTGCAATATCCTGAATAAATACATCGATAGTCGAAATCACATCGTAACCATCAATTGGATCTACTTCGTTTACGTCGCGAATTGGTTTCCATTGCCCTTTTGCTATTTTTTGTTTTAAGATTTTACCATCTTTCCCATTAAGATAACTTTTAAAAGCCCATTCAATTCCTTTTCCTACTTCAATTCCTGTCGCCGGATCTATTCTATCATAACCAATCGTTCTTTCAGCAATTTTTCCAATTGGGTGTTTTCTAACCGTTTCTTGCTCAATTATAATTCCACCTTTGAAAGCTCCTAGCTTAAATAATGGAAAACCTTTAATTTTCACATATTCCGTATAACTTAAATCACGGGCAATCAAATAATAACGATTTTTATTTGCTCTCGCCTTTCTTAATTCCTGTTCGTAATAACCTGATGGTCTGTCTAAAACCGTAGCTAATGAATCTGATAATTGTTTTACGTATTTTTCGAAAGTTTCTGTTTTTGGTGCTTTCGCATCAAAGCGAATTTCATAATTCGGAATTGAAGTCGCCAGTAAACTTCCGTCAGCAGAATAAATATTTCCTTTGTTTGCCGGAATTACAAAATTTCGAACTGTACGCTGTTTCGCCAGTTTTCTGTAATAATCTCCCTCAACCCATTGAATATTGGTTAATTTAACGACAATAGCAATTGCCATCACGAAGATGAAAACTGCTACGAGGTAAATTCTGTAGGATATATTTTTATCGTCTACTGCCATATTCTTTTAAAGAAACTTTTTTCTTCTTCTTTTTTAACTTCTATTTTTATTGGAGGAACTGTCGATGGAAAAATTTGCTTTTCAAGCATTTTATCCGATATCGTAGATTCCATTTTTAACTTCATTAGTTCTGAACGTCGATCTACAAATTCCGATCTCAACTCCTTTACTTCATTATTTAATTTCGCAATTTCAAAAACCTTTTGCTCATATCTTTGAGTATTTGCAATCATCAAAATTGCCAGCAGAATTATAAAAACAATGAATCTCCAGTTTTTTACTGCATCATCATTAATCAGAAATCTTGCTTTTAATATCCCAAATACACCACTTTTCATCTTCTACCTATATATATTATATCTTTTCAGCAATTCTCAATTTTGCGCTTCGTGCTCTATTGTTGATTTTGATTTCTTCTGCATCAGGAACAATCAGTTTTCCGATTGTTTTAAAAGGAACTGAAAAATTCCCATAAAAATCACGTTCAGGCTCTCCCTCAAACATTCCGTTTTTTATAAATCTCTTAACCAAACGATCTTCTAAAGAATGGTATGAGATTACTGAAAATCTCCCGCCTGGTTTTAAAATCTCCAAAGACTGCTCAATAAACTCTTTTAAAACATCCATTTCCTGATTTACCTCAATTCGAATAGCCTGATAAATCTGAGCCAATATTTTATTTCGAACCTTTTCAGGCAAATACTTCTTCAAAACTTCTTTCAGTTCATCAGTAGTACTGATTGGGTAATCTCTTCTAGCTTCTACAATTGTTCTCGCTAAAGCTGGCGCGTTTTTCAACTCCCCATAATCAAAAAAAACACGACGTAAATCCTGTTCTTCATATTCGTTAACCACCCGATAAGCATTTAAATCATTTTTCTGACTCATCCGCATATCCAATTCGGCATCAAATCTGGTTGAAAAACCTCTTTCAGGAACATCAAACTGATGCGATGAAACACCTAAATCTGCCAAAATTCCGTCAACTGCTTTTACACCATGAAAACGAAGAAATCTTTTTATGAATCTGAAGTTCTCATTAATTAAGGTAAACCTTTCGTCTGGCAGTGCATTTGCAAGCGCATCTTCATCTTGATCAAAAGCAAACAATCTTCCGTTTGGACCTAATCGTCTTAAAATCTCTTTTGAGTGTCCACCGCCGCCAAACGTAACATCTACATATATTCCATCGGGCTTAATATCTAAGCCATCAACTGTCGGATGAAGCAAAACCGGATTATGATATTCCATTGTCGTCGTCATTAATATTTCCCATAACTTCCTCGGCTAAATCAGCAAAATCCATATCTTCGCCGCTTATTGATTTTTCATATAAATCTTTATCCCAAATTTCCACAATATTAACCGCAGATGAGAAAACAACATCTTTAGCAATACCAGAAAAAGTCACTAAATCTTTTGGCACCAGTAATCTTCCCAATGCATCAATTTCAACCACTTTTACTCCAGCTGTAAATCTTCGGATAAAATCATTATTCTTTTTTACAAAACGATTCAACTTGTTAATCTTCTTCATCATCAAATTCCATTCTTCCATCGGATACAATTCCAGACATTGCTGAAAAACGGAACGCTTCAAAACGAAACCGTCCTGAAGAGAGGCAGCAAGTTGCTTTTTTAAAGGCGCAGGCAACATCAGCCTCCCTTTAGCATCAACTTTACACTCGTATGTTCCTACAATTGTGTTCAAGAAAAATCTATTAACATGTTATACAGCAAAAATATAAAAAATTTTACCACATATTACCACTATATACCACTTTGTTAATAAGTTTAACCACTTTACTACCACTCTACTTAATCTTTAGACAATCAATTGTTTAGACATTCGATAATTTAGAAATCAGTTATTTTAACAATTATAAATAATAAATAATCTTTCTCTTAAAAAAGTAATTATTACGCAAGGATTTTAACATATTAAAATTAACACATTACAACCCCTAAAACCTGATTTTTAATTACTTATAAATTCTACTCAAATTATCTAGTTAAAAAATCACAGCAAAAATTCATTTTTGTTTATTAAACCCTATATTTGTCGAAATTGAAATTGGCATTAAACTAGATGGACAAAAACTACAAAAAAGAAGGCAAATACAGCTATTATGAAGCTGGAGAAGGAACTCCTATCGTCATTTTACACGGTTTAATGGGAGGCCTTAGTAACTTTGATGGTGTAGCGCAATATTTCCCAAACAAAGGATACAAAGTAGTTATCCCGGATTTGCCAATCTACACACAAAGCATTTTAAAAACGAATGTGAAAAGCTTTGCCAAATACGTAAAAGACTTTATCACTTTTAAAGGTTTTGACAAGGTAATTTTGTTAGGAAACTCATTAGGAGGCCATATTGCATTATATCACACAAAGCTGTATCCTGAAAAAGTTGCAGGACTTGTAATAACAGGAAGTTCTGGACTTTATGAAAGCGCAATGGGCGATAGTTACCCAAGAAGAGGCGATTACGAATACATCAAAAAGAAAGCTGAAGATGTATTTTATGACCCAAAAATTGCCACTCCGGAACTTATTGATGAAGTATACGCAACAGCAAATGACCGTATAAAACTGATTAAAACATTAACAATTGCCAAAAGTGCAATTCGTCATAATATGGCCAAAGATTTACCTAAAATGACAGTTGAAACCTGTATTATTTGGGGTAAAAACGACTCAGTAACACCTCCAAATGTTGCTGAAGAGTTTGATAAATTATTGCCAAATTCAACTTTGTATTGGATTGACAAATGTGGACACGCTGCTATGATGGAACATCCGGATGAATTCAACCAGATTCTTGAAAAATGGCTTACAGAGCAGAAATTATAGCATCTAACTTTCGATTTTAAGAAGGTTTTAAAAACAAAAAAACATGAAAATTACTTCTGCCGAATTCATTGTCAGTAATTCTGACGCATCAAAATGCCCGGCTGAATTTTTGCCTGAATACGCTTTTATAGGCAGATCAAACGTTGGAAAATCATCGTTAATCAACATGATTACCAATCATAAAAATTTAGCAAAAACATCTGGAAGACCAGGAAAAACACAATTAATAAATCACTTTAAAATCAATAATAATTGGTTTTTAGTCGATTTACCAGGTTATGGATATGCTAAAGTTTCAAAAAAAACAAAATCGGTTTTTCAGCAATTTATAACTGACTATTTTGAGAACAGAGAGCAACTTGTTTGCGCCTTTGTTTTGATTGATATTCGTCACGAAGCACAAAATATAGACATTGAATTTATGTCTTATATGGGCGAAAGCGAAATTCCGTTTTGCATTATTTTTACTAAAGCCGATAAAATCAGTAAAGTAAAAATTGATTCTCATATCGCGGCTTACAAAAAACAGATGTACGCAAACAACTGGGCCGAAATGCCACATTATTTCGTAACCTCATCTACAGAATCAATCGGAAAAGAAGAACTTTTAACTTATATAGACGAAGTAAATCAAGAGGTTTTTAAAAACAATTCAGGGTTTTAAATTTAAAATCCAAATAAAAGCTCAGATCCCAAATCCCAATTTCATCCCGAGGCTTCAGGAGGAATTTGGGATTTTTTTATTTGAAATCAACTTTACAGTAAATTCTTAATTTTTCACTTACAACTGTGTGAAAATTGTCGTTTTTAAATTACTTTTGAATCGAACAACAAACCACTATGAAAGCAAAACTACTTTGTTCTATTTTCCTTTTCACTATCCTTTCATCATGCAATGCACCAACCTATTTGTTCACAACACCTAAGCAAACTGGCGTTGACTTTACTTCAGGAAAGTGGATTTTAAATGAGCTGGACGCTCCAAAAAACTCTAAAGATGAATTAACCGAAACCGTGTCAAATTTCTTTAAGAAAAACCTCAACGACCGTTTCTTTTACATTCACGACGTAAACGGATTACTCGTTCCGAGAAAAATTCCTTTAAATCCAAGTAAAACAAAATTGAAAGAGCTTAAGGACGGAACCGGATTTGATTTTTTTATCAATATTTCGACCAAAAAAAATCAAAGTGATTTCTCTTCAATTGAACTTTATCAGAGCGAAAGCGAAGGCGGAAAAAACGAAGCTTCGGTTATTGTAGAAATTTACGACTTAAACCTTCAACAAATCATTTATTCACAAAATGTCGTGGGTGTAGCCAGAAAAAAATCTTCAGAATCAGTTTGGCAAACCGAAAAATCAAATAAACTGATTGACAATGTAACGTTTTACAAAAACTCCAATCAATTAATGAACGGAGCTTTAAAGAAAATTTTAAAAGATATAGACAAAAAATCAGTTAAATAAAACTAGATTTAGTAATTTTCTTTAAGAGCCTTGATGGATCTTTTGGCATTTAAAACCTTCCATTCCTTATAAATCAAAAACTGATAAAGGATATAAAAAAGGGAATTAAAGAACCAAAAATCAAGAATAAAGGGTTCGGTAAAAATTACCGAATCACTATTTCCGGATAAAAAAATACTTGCACTACTTGCCAGATAAATAACTAATCCGTTACAGAAATAAGAATAATCATGCTTAACACTTTTCAAATTGGATATAATAAAATACAATCCATAAAATAGCAACGGAATCGAAGTTATTGCAATTTCAATCAAATTAAACTCCCAATAAAGCGATGGTGTTCTATAATATTGAATACTTAAAAAAAGTGAAACCGCAACAAAAACTATAACCACAATTCGTTTTAATATTTTATCTGCAAAACTTTTATAAAAGAACAGGCTCAGGGCAATAAACTGAAAAATAAAATAATAATGCGAAAGGAAAAAATTAGAATTAGGATAAAGAAATCCGATAATATTACAAAGTAACTCTACGCAAAATAAGAGAACCAAATAAAGTGTCAAAATGCGGTACAAAACATCTCTGCTTTTACAGGTAATACAAAATCGAATTGCATTTGCAAGTAAGAAAAATAATCCGACAAGGCTTACAATAAAAGGAAACAGCATATTATTTGTTTTTTGCAGATAACAATTTACAAAATAAAAACAAAAAATCCCAAACCCAATCTGAGATTGGAATTTGGAATTTTTATTATTTGAAATTTAATTATTTCGTCAATTCTAGTTTTTCAGCAAAATAATCGCAGAAATCTTTCATTGTATCCGACATTTTTTCGTCATCAGTTGCACGTTTAAAAGTATCCGCCATTGCCACCAAAGTCTGGTGAAAGAAAATTTTCATTTCATCAACCGGCATATCTTTTGTCCAAAGATCGATACGCATCGTTTCTTTAGCTTTACTGTCCCAAATTGACAACATGATTGCTTTTGCTTCTTCGGCTTGAACTCCGCCGTCCTGTGCACTCCATGTTAATTTCTCAGGTACACGGTTTTCGTCTAATTCTATATTGAATTTAATTTCTGAATTTATTGTTGACATTATTTCTTAGGTTTATATTTTGACTTTTCGAAAATTTCTTTCGCATTAACTTTTAATAATTCCTGCAAAGTTACGTTGTTATTTTTCATATACGAACGTACAATCTGCCATCCTATCCAGGCACCCACTCTTCCCGGCGAATCGTTATCGATTTCTAAATAAAATTTAGAAAATGGAGCCGGAGCTATAAATCGGGTCGTAAGTTTTGGATCTACACTATACAACATTTCCTTTTCCATAAAATAACGCCACATGTAGGCTTCATTTTCCTCGCACCATTTTATTTCTTCAGGCGTATATCCCATTTTTTCTGCATCTGTGTATTCTGGCAAAAGCAAATCTTTTGCATACAATTGTTTCCCTTCAAAAATCATCTGAGAAACCAGATTTTTTTCCTGAAAAGCAGGAATATTTCTGTAAACAAAACTCGAAACCACATCTGGCATTATTTGTTTTTCCTCGAAATTACGTTTCAGGTAATTTGGAAATTCATAGAATTTATGCTCTTTTCCTAAATATAATTCCAACGCCACAATTACGAGACTGTCTGCATAAATAGCTTTCGCATTATAATCCATTTCTCCAATTACCGTTATTACTTTCGGCGTTTTGGTTTTAGGAAAATAATATTTCACATGCTGAAAAAGAGAATTAAACTGCTGACGTACAGGCTCAAAATTCGAATATTTTTTTTGCACTTCTGTATATACCTCGCGCCAGATTGGTTCCTGCATTTTTTGCAACCATACAGAATCATCGTTACCTGCAGGGAAAAAGAAAGGATATTGTTTTTTTACTTTGGCCAGATCTTCAGGTTTTGTTTCAAAAAAAACCTTATCAAAGCGTTCTACTTTAATATCAACCGGAATTTCCTCAACTTCTTTTTCGACCTTACTTTTTTTATCACAAGACAAAAAAAACAAGCACAGAACCACTGCAAAGCGATATATTTTCATTTTATTTTAATTAGATTTGTGTTGCATAAATTTAAATATGTACATACTTAAAAATATTTGTGCAAATATACATCCCTGCATCTTAAAACTTGAACTATTATGGCTAAAAAAAGCACTATTCAAACAGAAAAAGTAAATACTCACATTGTAGATTGGCTAAAAAACTATGCTACCAATGCTAAAGTAAGTGGTTTTGTGATTGGAATTTCAGGCGGAGTAGATTCTGCCGTAACTTCTACATTATGTGCCCAGACAGGTTTACAGGTTTTATGTGTAGAAATGCCAATTCATCAAGCCGAAACACAAGTTTCAAGAGGTCGAGAACATATTGAACAATTAAAAAAACGTTTTCCAAATGTGTCAAGTGTTGAGACCGATCTTACTGCTACTTTTGAAGCATTTAAGAGCGCAGTTCCAGACACAAAAGATGAAACAAAAGTTAATTTATCATTGGCCAACACCCGCGCCCGAATCCGAATGACGTCATTGTATTATTTGGCAGGAATTCATAGTCTATTAGTCGCAGGCACAGGCAATAAAGTAGAGGATTTTGGAGTTGGATTTTACACAAAATATGGTGACGGAGGTGTCGATTTGAGTCCGATTGCAGATTTAATGAAATCTGATGTTTATGCTTTGGGCGCATTTTTGTCTATTCCTGAATCAATTTTAAAAGCTGCTCCTACAGACGGATTATTTGGCGATAACAGAACCGACGAAGACCAATTGGGAGCAAGTTACGATGAGCTTGAATGGGCAATGTTAGCAGCGGAGTCAGGAAAATCGGCGGATGACTTTGAGGGGCGAGAAAAATCTGTCTTTGAAATTTATAAAAGATTAAACACCAGCAACAAGCACAAAATGGAGGCTATTCCTGTTTGTTTAATACCCAAAACGTTAAAATAAATTATTTTAACATTTGTCTGCAATTAATTACAGAATTTATTTATTAATTTTACCGTTCCAAAAACATGATAACAATTCTAAAAAGGTAAAAATTATGATTAAAGTATGTCTTGCAGACAATCATCCTGTGACTCACTTTGGCGTTAAGTCTTATTTCAAAGACCACGATCAAATTTCAATTGTTGCCAACGTAGGCAATTTTTCAATGGTAAGAGATATCCTTCAAACTAAGGAGATCGATATTCTAATTCTTGATTTAGAATTAGAAGGTCTTTCAAGTATTTTTGAAGTGAAATCAATCCTGAAAAACTTTCCTAAAACAAAAATTGTAATTTTTAGTGACCTCGCTGAGCAAATGTATGCTCCAAATGCAATCAAAGCAGGAGTTTCCGGCTATGTACACAAAACAGAAAAACTTGAAACTTTAGGTCTTTCTATCATTAAAGTACACGAAGGAAAAATTATCATCAATGAAACAGTACGTAAAAACATGGCTTTAATTGCTAAACAAAGCAAAAGCGAGCGTTTGTACAGAAAACTTTCTAATCGCGAGATTGAAGTTTTACGTTATTTAAGCGATGGTAAGAAAAACAATGAAATCTCTAAAATCTTAAACCTGAACGAAAAAACGATCAGTACTTACAAATTAAGATTATTGACGAAATTGAACGTTACTAATTTAGTTGATTTAGTAAACAAAGCGAAGACGTTAGAAATTATTTAAATCATGGTATATTGACATTTGTACGCAAATTGTCAACCCATAAAAAAAGCTCTATATTTTTTAATATAGAGCTTTTTGATTTATAAATGCTATCTAAATGTTTAATGATACGGAACTACAACGCGTCCTAACTTTCTTGAAAAATTATTCAGCAGTTTTGAATAGTCAATAACCATAGAAAGTAATTCTGAATTATCATCTTGCGGATCAGAGATCAGTGAGTTTTTTAAATCATGAATGATTTTTGAAACCAAAAACCATCTCAGTGAAAATATAGTATCTGAAACATTTTGTTCAATGGTTACATTTTTATGTTTTGGAAAAATATTTTGTCCTTCCCAATTGTGAATAACCAATTTTTCATCTTCCATTAGAATATTGGTCACTTCTTGCGCAAAATCCGGCGGAAGATGCATTAAATATTTATCTAAACTGAAAGTTTCATTTTGATTGTAAAAATCAATTAAGCCATTAAAAATATTTTGAAATAAAGTATTTGAAAGCTCTACCTCATCTTCCTGAAGACTTAAATAAACTTTTTCGTAAACCTTATATTTTCTTTTTTCTGAAACCTCTTTTACATTCCCTTCTTCATCTGTTTTTAGAAATACATCTTCAAAATCTTCTAAAACACTTCCGTAAAGAAGTAATATTTCAATAATTTTTCTTTCAAAACCATATAAAATATCAACTTTTTCTGCTTGTTCAGCAGGATATCCCATGTCTCCCGGATCATAATAACCTTCCGGCGGACCTGTTCTTGGATCTTCCGGATCTCCACCTGAATAACCGGTGTTTTTTGGGTTTTGATTTCTTACAACATCAAAAGGTTTATGTTCTTGCTTTTGCTTTTTATTAGCTTCAGCAATATCTTTTTGAATCAGCTGCGCCAAAGTACTCACCAAAACCTGCTCCGAAATATCCATTATTCTTGCACATTCCTGAATATAAACTTCACGCTGAATACGATCCGGTATTTTTGAAATACTGGTAACCATATCGCGAATCAGATCGGCTTTTTTTATTGGATCATTTTTAGCTTCGTTCATTAATATCGAAGCCTTAAACTGTATGAAATCTTTACTATTGTTTTCTAAATAGGAAACTAACTCATCATGAGAATTTTTTCGGGCAAAACTGTCCGGATCTTCTCCGTCAGGAAAAGAGCAAACTCTCACATTCATACCTTCTTCCAGAATCAAATCGATTCCTCGAATAGACGCTCGCAAACCAGCTGCATCTCCATCAAAAAGTACGGTAATATTTCGAGTCAGACGGTTAATCAAACGAATCTGATCTGGCGTTAAAGCAGTTCCGGATGAAGCCACAACATTTTCAATTCCAGCTTGGCTAAACTGAATCACATCGGTGTAACCTTCTACCAAATAACAATTATTTTGCTTGGCTATAGATTGTTTGGCGTGATAAATTCCGTACAGCACTTTACTTTTATGGTAGATATCACTTTCCGGTGAATTTAGATATTTCGCCGCTTTTTTATCATTCGTCAAAATACGTCCACCAAAACCTAATACACGTCCCGACATACTTTGAATCGGAAACATCACACGACCTTTAAAACGGTCAAACGGACGGTCTTCTCTTGCAATGGTCAAACCTGTGCTTTCAAGAAATTCCAACTTGTATCCTTTCCCTAATGCTTCTTTTGTCAAGGCATCCCAAGTTTCGGGAGAATATCCTAAATCGAATTTTTTAATGGTTTCATTCGTAAATCCTCTTTCTTTAAAATACGAAAGTCCAATTGCTTTTCCTTCTTCAGAATTTATTAAAACATCCTGAAAATATTTAGCCGCAAATTCAGAAACCAAATACATACTTTCGCGAACATCAGTCATAGCTTTTTCTGCATCTGTCTGTTCGGTTTCTTCGATTTCAATGTTATATTTTCTGGCTAAATATCGAATGGCTTCCGGATAAGTAAATTGCGAATGCTCCATTAAAAATTTAACAGAGTTCCCGCCTTTTCCGGTACTGAAATCTTTCCAAATCCCTTTTGCAGGCGAAACCATGAACGAAGGAGAGCGTTCATCCGAAAACGGACTTAATCCTTTGAAATTACTCCCTGCACGTTTTAAATTGACAAAATCGCCTATAACCTCCTCTACTCGAGCAGTTTCAAAAACAGTATCAATTGTATTTTGTGAAATCAAAACGTAAATTTATTTTTAAAGTTGAAAGCCTGTAAAAGTACATAAATCCATCCTGAAATTTATTTTTTAAAGCAAAAAAAAGCACCTCTCTCGAAGTACTTTTTTCCGTAACTAAACTTAAACTATATAATTAATTAAGATCAAATCGAAGTCCCATTGAAATATTATTTTCCTTTACTAAATTATCCTGAAACAACGGATTCAAATCATATTTCACATACAAACTCATTTCTTTGTAACCAATATACGAACTTACTCCGTAAATGAAATTATTGACATTATACTCGCCTTTTATGGTGCTTTTATATTTCAGATCTTCTTCTTCAAATTTTAAAATCTGCTTTGATTTTACGTTAATCCCGGCATAACCTCCAACGCCAAAACGGAAACTTTTATGTGTTTTGAAGTAGGTTTTACCGTCTTTCACAGTTGGTTTGGAAAAGTCAAACTCCAAATGTACTGGTGCAACTAAATAGACATTTCTAAAACGTGATTCGGTTAAATGTACCGCATTTGTCTCCAAATTAGTCTGATTACCATTTACTACGAAACTGCGATTATCTGTTGGGCGAATATTATTGTACATCAATGAAAGTCCATATTTAGCGTGAAGCAGATTGTCATTTTTCATTAATCTTGAATTATATGTGAAGCCCCATTCGTAAAAATGTGAACCTATAAAACTGTAATTCGAATCTTGATATTTTCCGTCAACCATCATATTGTTTAAACCCATTGCAAAAACAAACTGCGAAGTTGTTCTTTTTTCGCCACGAATTGAATCTTTGCATTTATTATGATTCCAGTCGTTTTTATCCCAGTAAATAACAATTTTGCTTTTCCTTGTCGAATCTTGTTCTTTCAGTTTTCCGTCTACTTTTTGCTGAACCAGGTCATTGAGTTCATTTTGCGCCAAAGTCACTTTTTCCTCAATTATAACTGCTCTGGCTTCTGCCAATTCTTTTTTGCGTTTATCGGCTTGTTCTTGTGTTATTTTCCCTTCAGACAATTGCACATTTACAGCTTCGACTTCTTCTTTCAGTTTTTCTTTTTCCTCTTTCGTTACTTTTTCAATTTTATTTGCGATTTCCTTCGCTTTTGATTCAAATGTTTCCTGCCCGAAAACCTTGCTGACAAATAAGAAAATTAGAATTACTAGATGAATGGTAAAATTTTTCATGATTGATTTTTTAGATTGATTGTGATTGATGATTTTTTAATTGTGAATTGTAAATTCTTTGTCTCATCGGGTTAAAACCCGACGCTACAACATAAATCGTTCCTCCGGAACTGAAAACCTATTTTCTTGTTTCTTAATTCTTGCTTCTTTACTCTTTACTCTTTACTCTTTACTCTTTACTCTTTACTCTTTACTCTTTACTCTTTACTCTTTACTCTTTACTCCTGCTGATTCCTATTTGCCAAAGCCACTTTTACAGTCTGATAGTTTCTATTGACTTTTGTGATTACTTTTTCTCTGAACGATTCTTCTAACTCGCCGTCGACCTGATTCAGCAAATCATTGGCATTGACTTTAATTTTTGATTTTGGCTTAGCCGAATTTTCTGCCACAACCGTTTTCTCGGCCGAATTAAGTAATTGATCTACGTTTTCCTTTTTTGGTGTTTCAGCAATTGTTGTTTGATTATTTACCGATTGCTTTTCTTGATTGTTTTTGATGATGATTGAAGACTCCGCTATTTGATTTGGCTCATTTTTACCAATTTTATTTGGTTCTTGATTATGATTTTTTTCTTCTTTTTTTATAGTTTCTTTTGAAGGATTTTCTAAAACTGCAATTTCAGTTTCAACTGTTTTAGTGTTATTTAGAATCGGTTTTTCAACTGAATCTTTTTCAGTTCCTTTTTCTACAACATTATTTATTGGAGTTTCAATTGATTTTTCTTTTTGATTGAAAAAGAAAGTTCCGACCAATAAAAATCCTATAACGCTTGCTGCGATATACAACCATTTTTTGCTTTTCGTTTTAGGCTGTTTTTTTTCTTCGGCAACACTTAACATTGCGTCTAATCGATCCCAAGCATTATTGCTTGGTTCAATTTCACGTTTGTTTAGTTTTTCACGGAAATCCTTTTCAAAATTATTCGGTTCCATTATCTTGTTTTTTTAAAATAGTAATTTGTGTTTGCAGCATTTTTCTGGCGTGCGATAATTGCGATTTCGATGTTCCTTCATTAATTCCTAACATCTTGGCAATTTCATTGTGTTTGTAACCTTCGATTGCGTATAAATTGAAAACCATTTTATAACCATCGGGCAAAGCATCTATTAAAAACTGAATCTGATCTACGGTAAACTGACTGTCAATTTCATTGAAACTTTCTTCAACAAAAAATTCATCTTCGGCAAATTTTACCTTTTTCTGAACTCTTAAATAGGATATACATTCGTTAACCATAATTCGGCGGATCCAGCCTTCAAAACTTCCTTTGTGTTCAAATTTGTTTAAATTGGTGAATACTTTCATGAATGCCGTTATCATTACATCTTCTGCCAATTGAATGTCCTTTATATATTGACGACATACGCTTAACATTTTCGAAGAATATTTACCGTAAATCTGCTGTTGTGCCTGACGATTGTTTTCGACAGCCAACTTTATGATTTTGGTTTCTTCTTGATGTAACGGAATAATTTTCATTAATAAGCTTTCGGTTTTGGTTTTAGAAACAGACTTCTATTAGCATAGACGATTGTCGATTTAAAATGGTTGCATCAACTATGAAAAATTTCAATAAAAAAAATTCCAAATTCCAATACACAGAAATACACAACTGATTTACAACAAAGTAAACCAATTATCTATTTGATAAATTTTCTAATTATGTAATTAAAAAATTATTTTTTTCTCTCAATAACGTAGTTCACCATCAAAGTCAGTGCGTCTTTATACTCAGAATCTTCGAAGTTTTGAAGTAGAGAAAGTGCTTCTTGCTGGAATTCGACCATTTTGTTTTCGGCGTAAGCCAAACCATTATTATTTTTTACAAAAGCAATAACTTCTTTTACACGTTTTTTGTCTTTGTTGTGGTTTTTGATGGAGTTTATCAACCACTTTTTTTCTTGCGGAGTACAAGTATTTAAAACGTGAATTAGAGGCAAAGTCATTTTTTGCTCTTTAATATCGATTCCAGTTGGCTTACCGATGGCTTCTTCGCTATAATCGAACAAGTCATCTTTTATTTGAAATGCCATTCCGATAAGTTCACCAAACTTACGCATATTTTCTACCTGAGCATCGTCTTCGATTACAGCTTTCGCGCCAAGCGCACAACAAGCAGCAATTAGCGTTGCCGTTTTCTTGCGGATGATTTCGTAATAAACATCTTCGGTAATATCAAGTCTACGGGCTTTTTCTATTTGAAGTAATTCACCTTCGCTCATTTCGCGAACGGCTACAGAAATAATTCGGAGTAAATCAAAATCACCGTTATCGATTGACAACAACAATCCTTTTGAAAGTAAATAATCTCCAACCAAAACGGCAATTTTATTTTTCCAAAGCGCATTGATAGAGAAAAATCCGCGACGACGATTACTATCGTCTACCACATCATCATGAACCAAAGTAGCGGTATGAATTAGTTCGATTACCGAAGCGCCACGATAGGTTCTTTCGTTTACAATACCTCCGGAAACCATTTTTGCTGTCAAAAAAACGAACATTGGACGCATTTGCTTTCCTTTTCGATTTACAATGTAATATGTAATTCGGTTCAGCAACGCGACCTTTGAAGTCATCGATTCATGAAACTTTTTTTCAAAAAGTTCCATTTCGTTAAAAATGGGCTGTTTTATTTGGGAAGTAATATTCATTTCGATTTCAAATATACTATTTTAAATAAAAAAACGTTGTGTATTTTATGTTAGTATATCAACAATTTGATTACTTTTTTAAAATTCACCACCAAAAACAGAATCTAGTTAAAGCCTAATTTGAGTTCATTAATTAAAATCACGTAAAAACTAATTTATTATGAAAACAAAAATTTTCTTTATTGGAACATTAGCCGCTTTATCTTTTTTTGTCAGCTGTAATTCTGATGAAAAAACAAACGACGGATCATCTGCAGCAATTACAAAAGATGAAGTCATCAAAAATTCAAAAATTGATGCTTCAATTGATGATGTAACAAATATTGCTGAAGATCAATTTAGCGCACAACAAAATGTAACTGCAAAGCCAAGCGGTGTAGTTAAAAATTTTCTTCCGAGTTGTGCTACGGTTACTACAGTATTAACGAACAACACCTGGACAAGAACTGTCGATTTTGGAGTTGAAGGCTGTACACTTGAAAATGGAAATACTGTAAAAGGAAAAATGGTTATTTCTTTCTCTAATGATTTTGAAACTTCTACACAAACTATCAGTTATACTTTTGACGGATTTTATCACAATGGCAAAAAACTTCAGGGAAGCAAAACTATCGAACGAACTGTAAAAACTACCGATTTGCTTGCAACTGCACATCCAGTTTTTACTGCGGCAATCGACTTGACGATTACTTTTGATGACGGAGGTGTTTACACAAGAAAAGGTAATTTAGTAAAAGAACAGGTTGAAGGTTTTGACACTTGGTTTAACTGGGAAGATAATGCGTATCTGGTAACAGGAAGTGGCACAACAACTTTCCCTAACGGAGATACTTTCTCTGCTGAAATTACTACACCTTTACAATTTAAAGCATCATGCAAAAAATCAGTTGCTGTAAAAGGAGTTGTATCTATAACTAAAAATGGAGCTACCGCCGTTATCGATTATGGCAACGGAGATTGCGATACACTTGCAACAATTACAAAAGACGGCGTAACAGAAGAAGTTGATTTGAAAAATTAATATCCTTTTTGCCCAAAAAAAGCATTAAGCTTGAGTATATTCCTCATTCTTAATGCTTTTTTGTTTTATCATCAAGTCCCCACGGGACATTATTGTTATGATTTTGGAATATTTATCTACCGATATTTAATTCCTACCGGAATATCTCAGAATAGTTTTAAAATATCTCGTAGAGATTGTATATTGGTAAAAATAACCTCGCATCTTGCTTTTATTCCGTAGGAACTATGCTTCGGCTTCTTTATTTGCCAATTGCCCACAAGCAGCATCAATATCTTTTCCACGGCTGCGTCTTACTTTGACTACTACTCCAATATTCTCTAGAGCTTTAATATAAGCCAAAATAGACTCTTCTGAAGCTTGTTGGAATTCTCCGTCATCAATTGGGTTATATTCAATTAAATTAACCTTACAAGGCACGTATTTGCAGAATTTAACCAAGGCATCAACAGAAGCTTTATCATCATTGATTCCTTTCCAAACTACATATTCGTAAGAAATTTTACTTTTTGTTTTTCTGTACCAATATTCTAATGCTTCACGCAAATCTTTCAAAGGGAAATTTTTACTGAAAGGCATAATCTTCGCGCGTGTTTCGTCAATTGCAGAATGCAGTGAAACTGCCAATTTGAATTTCACATCGTCATCGGCCATTTTTTTGATCATTTTCGGGATTCCCGAGGTCGAAACCATAATACGTTTTGGCGACATTCCTAAACCTTCTGGCGACGTAACCATATCAATTGCTTTAATGACATTGTTATAATTCATTAAAGGCTCGCCCATTCCCATAAAAACAATATTCGAAAGCGGATGATTGTAATACAAACGGCTTTCTTTGTCTATTGCCAAAATCTGGTCGTAAATTTCGCCAGGTTCTAGATTACGCATACGCTTTAATCTTGCTGTCGCACAAAAATTACAATCTAAACTGCAGCCTACCTGACTTGAAACACAAGCAGTGGTTCTGGTTTCGGTCGGAATCAAAACTGATTCTACCACTAAACCATCGTGCAGACGAACAGCATTTTTTACTGTACCGTCACTACTGCGCTGCATCGTATCAACCTTAATATGATTGATTACAAAATTTTCTTCGAGCATTGAACGTGTTGTTTTGGCAACATTGGTCATATCGTCAAAACTGTGTGCTCCCTTGCTCCATAGCCATTCATAAACTTGATTTCCACGAAAAGCTTTGTCATTATTTGCGACAAAAAAATCTCGCAATTGCTCTTTTGATAAGGCTCTTATATCTTTTTTCTCCATTTGCATGGTGCAAAGTTAAGTATTTGTTCATTTCTAATGTTAAAAACCGCCCTTCAATCTTTAAAATCAAATAACAAAAAAAATTAAAATCTAAAATTCACTAAACAAATGCACCTTTTTTGGACAAACAAACTGCTTTCCAAAAAATGAAAACGTTGTAGTTACTAAATATCAATTTAATAAAATTTTAACAATGATTTTTATCATGAACAAGCCCGATTTATAAGGAGATCTTTGATTCAAGTTAAAAAACAAACATTAGTACTAAATTTAAATCGGCCTGTTATTAACTTATTTTTAATACTGTAAATCTTATAAAAATGAAGATAAATAAAATCAAATTTATAGCAACTGTAATTACCATTTTCGGAATTACATCATTTGCTACAGCGCAAAAATCATACACTTTAGATTCTAAATCTGCTTTTTCAGTAGCGGGGACTTCAACACTTCATGATTGGGAAATGAAATCAGCATCTGGAACCGGATCTGCAAATTTAACTATTGCCAATTCCAAACTTACTGATATTGAATCTTTGTCTGTTACTCTTTTGGCTGAAAGCATTAAAAGCGAGAAAAAAAGTATGGATAAAGTTGCGTACGAAGCTTTAAAAACAGATAAAAACAAAAACATCAAATATGTTTTAAAATCTGCCGAAAAAGTAAACGAAACGACTTGGGAGCTAACCGGAACGTACACTATAGCCGGAGTCAGCAAAGTCTATAAAACCACCGCAAAAACAACTGTTACAAAAGAAGGATTAAATCTTCAGGGGTCAAACAAAATCACTTTTGCTGAATTTGGAATGAAAGCTCCAACTGCAATGCTTGGAACTATTAAAACCGGACAAGATTTAACTGTAAAATTTAATTTAAACTTTAATTTATAAACGCCATGAAGAAGATTTATGCTCTATTTATTACACTAGCAAGTACATTTGCTATGAACGCACAGGTTAGTTTTGGAAACATGCAAAACCAAATCTCTAGAGGAAAAGACGGTATCAACGTTTTCGATGTACAAAAAGACACTAGAGAATTTAAAGGTCTTAGTATTGATCTTGGTGGTGCTTTCAACATGGATTTCCAAGCAACAAATTCATTCAACGATCAACCTGCCAATTCTACTACGACAACAACTACAGCTACCGGTACTACTACCAGATCAATTACTGGATATCGTTTAATGAATACCGAAAACAACTTTACTCTTCCTGCTGCTGATATGTATATTGGTGCTCAATTATTTGATGGTGTAAGAGTGAATTTAGATGTTTACTTAGCTTCAAGACACCACAATGATTCTTATGTAAAAGGTGGATACTTACAAATTGACAAGTTAGACTTCATCAAAAAAGACTTCTTGGCTGACGTAATGAAATATGCTACGATTAAAATTGGGCAAATGGAGAACAATTTTGGTGACGCTCACTTTAGAGGTTCTGATAATGGTAACACAATCAAAAATGCATTTGTTGGAAACAATATTATGTATTCTTTCACTACAGAAATGGGTATGGAAGTTTACTACAACCGAAGTGGATTAGTAAGCATGTTAGGTGTTACAAACGGTAATTTAAATCAAAGTAATGAAGAAGTTTTTTATCCTAATGGTCCAAACGCAAATACAACACATAGTCCTTCAATATTAGCTAAACTTGGTTATGACAAACAGCTTGATAAAGATTTAAGAGTAAGATTAACAGGTTCTTATTATCATAATGCAAATCTTGGTAATGCAAACATATATTCTGCTAATAGATCAGGATTTGGTTATTGGGGTATATTAAACAATAACACTTATAAAAATACTATTACTAAGACCGATGCTAATGGTAATGTTACTACAAATACTGTTGATGTACCTACTAGTTTTAGCAAAACATCTACTCCAGAGGCAACGTTCAACCCTAATTTCAAAAATTGGGCTACTACATACATGATTAACCCTTTTGTAAAATATAAAGGACTTGAATTCTTCGGTACAATCGAATTAGCTTCAGGGGGAGATAAAGCTGGTACTGATGATAAACGTACTGCTAATCAATATGCTTCAGAGCTTATTTACAGATTTGGAAAAACAGAACAATTCTATCTTGGAGGAAAATACAATACTGTATCTGGAAAATTATCTAATGCGGATGCTAAAAAGGTTACCGTAGATAAATTTGAAGCAAGTGCTGGTTGGTTTATGACTAAAAACATTTTAGCTAAATTAAACTACGTTAACCAAACCTATAAAGATTATTCACAATTTGTAGGGGATCCTGCTACTGGAAATCCAAACAACTTTTATGGTGGTAAATTTAATGGTTTAGTATTCGAAGCAGTAATTGCATTCTAATATAAAAAAAATGAAAACTAGATTTTTTATTTTAATTACGGGTTTAGCAGTTTTCTTTTTCTTAGGAAGTGCTAAACCCACTTTTTTTTCAGAAGATACAACCGTAGTAATAAACAAAATAAAAATAGAAATTACAGGAGTATCAACTGTTGGCAAATACAATTGCTCAAACACTTTTTCTATTAAGGATACTGTCTACATAAATTCATTTAAAAAGAATGCTTTCAATACCGAAATAAAAATGTCAAACTTTGATTGTGGTAATAAAATAATGACTAAAGATCTGCAAGGAACCGTAAAAGTAAAGCAATTTCCAAACAGCACTGTTACAATCTCTGATGTAAAACCATGCGGAAAAAACTTTAAATGCAGATTAAACTTTTACATTACCGATAAAACATTAAAATACAAAGACTTTATTTTATACAATACAGACGATAAAATCCAAGGCACACTTAGTTTAAAGTTTTCGGATATTGAATTAGAACCGCCAGTAAAAATGGCTGGATTAATAAAAGTAAAAGATGATATCATAATAAATTTCAGTCTTTACAAAAATTAAAAAACACAAATACTATATTCCTTTCAAAAAACCTATACCAGGAGACAAATGTTGCATCTCTTAGTATAGGTTTTTAATAAAATCTTAACCATGATTTTTATCAGCTCCTATACAATTTGTTCACAATACATTTGACTCAAGAAAAAGATAGTTTTTGAATACTGAAATTAAAAGCTATCCAGGTTTAACCAAATACCACAAACAAATGAGACCTATCAAATTAATTTTATTAGCCGCAGTAATTACATTTTCACTACAAGTAAACGCACAAAAAAGATTCAGTTTAGCAAAATCAAATTTTGAAGTTGCAGGAACATCTAATATACACGATTGGGTTATGAAATCTTCAGAAGGAACCGGAAGTGCTTTTTTAACCATTACAGATTCAAAACTGACTGATATTAAAAACTTATCAATAACATTACCTGCAGAAAGTATTAAAAGCAGCAAAACCAGTATGGATGATGTTGCCTATGAAACTTTGGAAACCAAATCACACAAAAACATCAGATACGTTCTAAAATCCGCTGATAAAGTAAACGAAACAACTTGGGTGCTAACCGGGACTTACACCATCGCCGGCGTAAGCAAAGAGTACAAAACTCAGGTGAGAGTAGCAACATACGACAACAGTACTTTTGTACTTCAGGGTTCTAACCGAATGACTTTTTCAGATTTTGAAATGACACCACCTTCCGCGGCTCTTGGGGTTGTTAAAGCAGGCAAAGAACTAACTGTACTTTTCAATATAACTTTAGTCGATTTTGCAAAAAGTGATAGTAATTTAGTAATTAAATAGAAGCGTATTTATTTCAAAAAATATTTTCCAAATCAGTTCAGAAAAGAAAAATTTGGCACGAGAATTGTCTTGCTCTCAAAAGAAAAATAATCTTACAAAGCGCGCAATAATTTTAAAATTTGTATTTTTATTGTTCAACGATAAAACCTTTATTTTTTTAATAAACCTAAAAAGACAATTCATTATGAAAAAACAAATTTTAAGCTTAGCAGTTATCGCTTTATTAGCATTCGCAGTACAATCATGCGATAAAAAAGAAACTAAACCTGCTGATGAAGAATTAACCCTTGGAAACAAAGTTGATTCCCTTACCACAGATATGGAAGAGGTTAAAGACACTGCTGTAAGTAAAACAGAAAAAGCAGCACAAGATGTAAAAGATGCAACTAAAAAAGCAGCAGATGATGTTGAAGCTGCCGCTAAAAAAACAGCTACTGACGTAAAAGACGCTACCAAAAAAGGAGCTGAAAAAGTAGAAAACGCAGCTAAAGCAGCTAAAGATGGCACTGTAAAAACAGCAAAAGAAGTAAATGAAGCTTTGAAAAAATAATTTCATTTACAAAATCCAATTTATAAACCATTCGCTTAAAACGAATGGTTTTTTTATGCTCCAAAAATTGAGCTTATATTTTTGTATTTTTGCTTCAAATTTATAAGACTCTGCAAATGCATTTTATTTCACAAGAACTTGAAGATTACATCGAACAACATTCTGAAAACGAACCAGCTTTATTAGCAAAACTCAATAAAGAAACCTATCAAAAAATTCTTTTACCGAGAATGTTGAGCGGTCATTTTCAAGGCCGTGTTTTAAGTATGCTGTCTAAATTAATTCGTCCGGTAAATATTCTCGAAATAGGAACTTATACTGGTTATGCTGCTTTATGTTTATGTGAAGGAATGCAGGAAACGGGTCAATTACACACTATTGACATTAAAGAAGAATTGATTGATTTTCAAAGAAAATATTTTGATGCCTCGCCTTGGGGAAATCAGATTTTTCAGCATTTGGGTGAAGCTGTGGATATTATTCCGAATTTGGATGTGAAATTTGATTTGGTTTTTATTGATGCTGATAAAGAAAACTATCTAAACTACTGGGAAATGATTGTTCCGAAGATGAACAAAGGCGGAATTATTTTATCTGATAATGTTTTGTGGAGCGGAAAAATTTTAGAACCAGTTCATCCAAACGATGTCAGTACAAAAGTGCTTTTAGAATATAATCAGCTTTTAAAAGACGATCCTCGTGTTGAAACTGTTTTATTGCCTATTCGTGATGGGTTGACGGTTTCAAGAGTATTGTAAAATTAGTAAAAATCAATAGCCGCTAGCTAAAGCTGGAGGCTATTAAACAAGCATTTTAATCATGAATTACAGTACCAAAATAAATTCTGAAGGTTTTGCAATTATCAACAATTTTTATACTGAAAATGAAATCGAAAAATTGATTTCATTAATTGAAAATAAAACCGAAAATAATTCTGAGAACTCTACTTTTAGAAAATCTCAGGATTTATTTGCTATCAGACAATTTCATAAAGAAATACCAGAAACTTTAAACTTTATTTTTAATGAAAATTTAAAGCAAATTATTGATTCTAATTTTGGAAAAGGATTTTTTATAACCAAATCAATTTATTTTGATAAACCTGAAAAATCAAACTGGTTTGTGGCTTATCATCAGGATTTGACGATTTCTGTTGACAAGAAAATCGATATTGAGAATTTTGAAAATTGGACTGTAAAACAAAATCAATATGCTGTTCAACCTCCAAAAGAAATTTTAGAAAACAATTTTACTATCAGAATCCATATAGACAAAACTACAAAAGACAATGGTGCTCTAAAAGTTATCAATAACTCTCATTCAAAAGGAATTTTGAGGATCGAAAATTTGGATTTCGAAAATGAAGTAGAAACTATTTGCGAAATCGAAAAAGGCGGTATAATGATTATGAAACCTTTATTATTTCATGCTTCAAACAAAACCACCAACAACGAAAGAAGAAGAGTTATTCATATTGAATTCAGTAAACAACAACTTCCAAACGGATTAGAATGGAGTGAGAAAACAATTCTTAATTAAAGTTTATGTTTCAATTTTTCTATAAAAAAAACTTAGAATCTTAGTCTCTTAGCAACTTAGAATCTTAAGAAAAAAACTATCCCGGAAAATATTGTGGCTTTAGTTTTCTGTAAACCAAATAAATCAAAGACCCGAAAAGAGCTCCAAAGAAATATCCAGCAAGAATATCGCCAGGATAATGTAATCCTAAATAAATTCGGCTATAAGCAAAAATTAAAGGCCATAAAAACAAGAATCCGAAATACTTGAAGTGACGTTTTAGCACCAAAAATAAAAAAGTCGCAACAGCCATTGTATTAGCAGCATGTCCGGAGAAAAAACTGAATGATTTTCTAACCTGAACGATACGAATAATCGAAGCTAGATCTGGATTATTACAAGGGCGTAAGCGCTGAAAAGTGTGTTTGAATAAATTACAGGTCTGATCTGTAAAAGCAATCAGAACTGCTATAAAAAGTAATAAATACAAGGTTTGTTTTCCTCCTATTTTTTTATAAATAAGAAAAAACAATAAAAGGAAAAAAGGTGTCCAATAAAGCTGATTGGTAATAATTAGCCAAAGTTTGTCATATGTTTCAGAACCTAAACCATTTAGATACACTAATAGATCTGTATCTAATTCTTGTATTTTTTCAAGCATATTACATTTGACGTTTTACTGGTCCTGAGATTGAATCTATATCTTCTTTTACTTTATCAATTTCTGTGGCTGTATCTCCCAATAAATTAGTCGAATCGCCTAAAAGGTTTGATTTTGCATCATTAATCTGCGCATTGATATTACCAGTTATATCAGTCAAAGATTTCGCATCAAGACCATTTGCCTCAGCTCCTTTTTGAATTTCACTTTTAATATCATTGGTTGCATTTTTTAATTGCGCCATAGCCTTTCCCATTGTACGAGCGATTTCCGGCACTTTATCTGAACCAAAAAGCATTAGTACTATAAACAGTATGAAAACTAATTCTCCTCCTCCTATACCGAACATATCTTTTATTTTTGTGTGCAGCAAAGATATTAAATTTTGATGCTTACAGTTTTAAAATTTACTTAAAAAAAAGACCCTTTTCAGGGTCTTTTAAGTTTTATCCTTAATCAAATTTTGACTTTTGTTCAACTTTTGGCCAAGAATTATTTGTTACATCAATGTCAGCAGTCATCAAATTAGGATCGATCTGAATGCTTTTGATTGCTTTTGTCGTTGCATAAACCTTTTTGGCAGTATCATTACTTTTTCTCCATATTTGCGCCGGATATTGATAATTATCTTTTGATCCGTCTTCGTAAGTGATCTCAACCAAAATTGGCATAATCATTCCGCCTGGCTTGTTAAATTCAACTTCATAGAAATATTTAGGAGATTTTAAACTTGCTTTTTCTTCACTAGTAAAAGTTTGTTCTACGTAATCCGCTAAAGTTTTTACGTCATCAACTTTTAACGCTTTTTTGCTTGATTGGCTAACTTCTGCGTTATCACCAGCTACCAAATACACAAATGGCCCTTTGTCGAAACCAAAACGTCCTTTTCTAACTTTTACATCTTTTATATCAGTTGTTGGGGTTTCAGAAACATAATATTGTTTCACTTCTTTTATTCCGATATCTACGAAATCTGTTGAATAAAACCAACCTCTGAAAAACCAATCTAAATCTACTGCAGAAGCATCTTCCATCGTTCTAAAGAAATCTTCAGGAGTTGGATGCTTGAATTTCCATCTGTTTGCGTAAGTTTTAAATGCATAATCAAACAACTCTCTTCCCATAACTACTTCTCTTAAAATATTAAGTCCTGTAGCTGGCTTTCCGTAAGCGTTGTTACCAAATTGGTGAATCGTTTCAGAGTTTGACATAATTGGTTCCAAGAACTTTTGGTCACCACTCATATAAGGCACAATATTTTTTGCAGGTCCGCGTCTTGACGGGAAATTTGGATCTAATTCTTGTTCAGCCAAATATTCTAAAAATGAATTTAAACCTTCATCCATCCAAGTCCATTGACGTTCATCAGAGTTTACAATCATCGGGAAGAATGTATGTCCCACTTCGTGTATAATTACACCAATCATTCCGTTTTTAACTTCTTTACTGGTTACTCCATTTTCGTCAGGACGACCAAAATTCCAGCAAATCATTGGATATTCCATACCTTGATCTTCAGCCGAAACAGAAACTGCTTTTGGATAAGGATAATCAAAAGTATGAGATGAATAGCTTTTTAATGTATGTGCAACAGTTATTGTAGAAGTTTCTCCCCAAAGCGGATTTGCTTCTTTAGGATAAACAGATTCAGCCATAACAACTTTACCTCCTAATTTTACAGCCATTGCATCATAAATAAATTTTCTTGAAGAAGCGATACCGAAATCACGTACATTTTTTGCACTGAATTTCCACGTTTTTTTCTTTTCAGAAAACCCCTTTTCAGCAGCTTCGGCTTCAGCCTGAGTTACAATTACAACTGGTTTGTCAAAAGATTTTTGAGCCTGTTCGTAACGCTTAACCTGTTCTGCTGTAAAAACTTCACTTCTGTTCATCAATTCACCTGTTGCATCAATTACGTGATCAGCAGGAACTGTAATATTTACGTCGAAATTTCCGAAAGGAAGAGCAAACTCACCGCTTCCCCAGAACTGCATATTTTGCCAGCCTTCAACATCATTGTAAACCGCCATTCTAGGATAGAATTGAGCAATTACATATAATTTATTTCCATCTTTTTCGAATAATTCATAACCCGAACGACCGCCTTCTTTTCTATAATTATTGATGTTGTACCACCATTTAATAGCCAAAGAAATTTTTTCGCCAGGCTTTAAAGGAGTTGCTAAATTAATACGCATCATCGTTTCATTGATAGTATACGACATTGGATTTCCTTTAGCATCTTTAACCTGCTCAATATTGAAACCACGCTCCAAATCCTTTTTCAAATACTTGCTTGAAAAACCATCCAAAGGTAAAACCTGATTGATTTTTTCGCTTTCCGCTAAAGTACTTTGCGTATTGGCGCGCGCCTGATTTTGGTCCAACTGAATCCATAAGTATTCTAAGCTATCCGGTGAATTGTTTGAATAGGTAATAACCTCAGAACCGGTTATTTTTGAATTCTTATCATCTAATTCAATGTCAATTTTATAATCTGCCTGTTGTTGATAGTAAGCAGGTCCCGGTGCTCCTGATGCTGTTCTAAACATGTTTGGAGTCGCCAGCAAATCATACATTTGACTGAATTTGTTGGTATCATACTTTCCTTGTTGTTTTGGGGCAACGGTAGTGGATGTTTTCTCCTGAGCCATTAGCATTGCAGGAAAAAGTAATAATAATGAAAGTTTTTTCATAAAAATTTGATGGTAATTTTGTCAGGCTGTGAAAGTAGCAATTAAATTAATAATTTTACCAATTCATTAATACTTTAACAATTCTTTCCTTGAAGATTCCGTAAAAAGCACACTCTTTTTAGTATTGAATGCTGAAATATGTGTAATATTTTGCTGCTCTGAATTCCAGTCAGTTAAAATTGAATTTAAAATCTCTAGTGTTTTAAATTTCTCAACGTCTTTTATTCGGGAATAACAAACCAAAACATCATTTGATTCTACTTCTTTAGACAAAAATGTAATTGTTTTTGATTGGCCATTTACTTTGATTGCAAAATTTTCAGCAAGATATTTCTTTAACAACTCGACATCTTCAGGAGTCTCCTTGTCAGTGCCTACAAAAGTTTTTTTGTGGAATTTCTTTTCTAAACCACTATTCAGATCATCGATAAATATACGGGAAGTAATCTGAATCATTTTTTTCTCTGCTGCATAATTGACCTGAAAAACTCCCACATAAAATTTATGAAAGGTAAAAGCCGATAACAACAAAAATAATACCCCTAAGAAGGGGTAAATTAATCTATTTTTCATTTTTCAACAACATTCGCTTTTTGGAACTCTTTATTTTTATTGATTAAAAAATCGATAAGCTCAAATTTTTGATCTGGATTTAAGTGCCTTTTCGATTCAGGATCGTTTGAACAATACATCAAAAACAAATCTATTTCATCTTCTTTTAAACCCAAGGTTTTAGTAAAAAAATCCGGCTTAAAATTACTCTTACTATAAGCTACAAAAGCAATATCTGAGATTTCCTCTTCTTTCACGTCTTCTTTTTTCTTCAAAAGTTTCTTTACATCTTTAAAGATTCGGACAAAATCAGTTCCGTATTTGATGGTCTGATCCGAATACATTGCAATGTTTTTTGCGGTAGATTGCTGATCGTCTTCAAACTGCATATCAACTATTGCCTGAGATCCAACTCCAAGAGATTTTACTTTTAATTCCTTCTGAACAACAACCTCTTTCAATTGATTATTTACCAAATCTAATGGCACTACAAGAAGAATTTCATTACAATCTTTCTCAGTCAAGACTATTTTTTTTGATTGAAATGCCATTCCTGTAAAAAGCAAAGTATCTTTTGGTTGTGCCAAAATATCAAATAGACCACCAGCCCCAATAAAAGTTCTGCTTTTTGCATTAATATTCATAACATAACCACTTTCAATTGCAAGTGATGAATTGACCACTTGTCCGTGCAGTGATCTCCTTGTACCATTTTGTCCTAATGCAATTTGACAAAACAAGCAAACAACGAATACTCCTAGTTTATTTTTCATTTTCGAGAATAATTAAATACTTTCTGGCTAAATCTGTGATTAAAAACATACTCATTGTTTTGTTCTTTGTATTCAAAGATACGGCAAATTGGGCATCATCCACACAAAATAATTGAAATCCTTTAATATCATCTACCGGAATTTTTAATCGTTCCGTATAATAATTCTCATCAAAAAGATACTCTATTTTCTTAAAAAGCATCTCTTTTTTCTCAACATTCACTTCCTTTTTCAGCATTGCCGTCCGACCTGTAATCGCGTTAACCAATTTATCTACAGGACCCGAAGAAGCCGTAAATAATTTTCTTTCGGCTGGCGTATATGTCTTTTGCCCGTAAGGCACAATACCTAGATTTTCAGTTGTAATATTTGCATTTTCATTTACAACAACTTCTTTTAGCTCGATTTCTTTGGCCGACATTTTCACCTGAAGTTTTCCACTTTCGAAATCCTCCATAGTAACCCTATGCTTGAGCGGCTCCAAATTTACTGCCGAAAAAACCAAAACATCACCTTCTCTTACTACAATAGAAAACATACCGTTTTCATCTGAAATAGTTGTTAATTGCGTAGTATTATTAACAATACTAACACCATTAACCGAAGTTGATTTTTCAAAAATCTGTCCTAAAATTTCTTTCCTTGTCAAATTTTGCCCAGAGACAAACTGCGCAAAAAACAAAAAAAGGATTATATGTAATATCTTATTTAGTTTCACCTGAAATTATTTCATTGTATTTTAAAGCTGATTCCGCCAGCAAAGGCGTTAATTTTGATTTATTTTTCTCTGTCAAAAGAACTGTTATATCCTGAGTTTCGACAAAATAGAATTTAAAACCAGAAACATATTCCGAAGGTATTTTCAAATAATCAATAAAGTAGGCATCTTCAAATAAATTACCTAATTGTTCTATATTTAACTCTTTTCTTTCAAGTGCAACCAGCTCTTTTAATTGCTTTGTTCTTCCGCTAATTTTATTAATTAAAGGATCTACCGGCATTGATCCTCCCAACAAACCCAACAACATAACCGGTTTAAAATCACCTGCTGTTTTAAGTTTTCTTTCCGCCGGTGTATATGTTTTCTGGCCATGAGGTACAATTCCGAGGTTTTCGGCTGTAATTTGTGTATTTATAACTACTTCTTTCAACTCAATTTTATTCGCTACCATTTTAATAAATAGCTTCCCTACTTTCAAATCTTCCGCTGTAATTTCACGCTTAATCGAATCGAGACTAACCGCAGAAAAAACTAAAACATCACCTTTTTTGGCAGGAATAGAAAACACACCGTTTACATCTGAAACTTTAGCAATTTGAGAAGTAGTATTAATAATATTTACGCCTTCAATAGAAATAGAACCTTCAAAAATCTCGCCTAAGATTTCTTTTCTATCCACATCTTGCCCATAACCGAACTCAGTTAGAACCAAAAAAAGAATTATATTAAAAGTACTATTTGATTTCACTTGCAATCATCTCTTTATATTTAGTCGCTAATTCCGCCAATAAAAATTCCGTAGAAGTCTTGTTTTTCGAACCCAAAATAACAGTAAATCTATCATTTTCGACTGCATAATACTCAAATCCCTTCACATATTCAAGTGGAATTTTTAAGCGATCAACAAAGTGCTCCAGAGTAAACATTTTTTCTAAAAGCTTCATAAACGCTTCTTTTTTCTCGACTGCCAATTCCTTTTTCAACATTGCAGTACGTCCAGATATAAAATTAAATAAAGGATCTGCAGATACTGATCCTCCAGCCTCAAGTCTCCCGTCAGTTGGCGAGGTTCCTTCAGGATTTAAAGCAGTAGCAGTCCGTAATTTACGTTCGGCTTGCGTATATGTTTTTTGTCCGTACGGAACAATTCCTAAAGCTTCTGCATTTATATTATCATATCTTTTAACGATAACTTCTTGTAACTGATTCATTACCATACTTAACTTGACCGTAAAAGCAAGATCCGTAAAATCCTCACACTTCAACAAAACCCGTGTTTCTTTGAATTGTATAGACGAAAAAACAAGCACGTCTCCAGGCGCAGCCAAAATCGAAAAACCACCGGAAACATCTGTCGACGTAATAGCTTCAGTCTCGGCATTTATCACATAAACTCCTTCCAAATCAGAATTAACAGAACTGATTTTTCCATTTATAACAGTTCGTTCCTTAGTTTGAGATTTCACGCTTTGCCCTAATACAACAAGCAAACAACAAGCAATTTTAGTAATCAAAATGACAAAAAATTAAAATTATCCTTAAAACGGTAAAAATATCTTAATGTGTTCCAAAATTAGTATTAAGGACTTGGTAAAAATATGTTAATTAAAATTTGATTAATACAGTCAAAAACGGAGTTTTTAATACCTTTAACACCATCAATCTGACTTAAAGAAATTATGAAAAGTGTTATTATCGCCAGTACCTCTACACTCCACGAAAGCAGTTATTTAGAATATTTATTACCTGCATTACAATCGCATTTTAAAAATTGCAAAGAACTTTTGTTTATACCATATGCGCGCCCGAGCGGTATTTCGCATGACGACTATACTCAAAAAGTTTCAGAGGCTTTTGCTACCATCAACATTTCTGTAAAAGGAATTCACGAATTTGAAAATGCGCAGGACGCTATTAAAAATGCGGAAGCCATTTTTACAGGCGGAGGAAATACGTTTTTACTTGTAACTCAATTATACAAACAAAACATTATGCAGCTTCTTGCCGAAACTGTAAAAAATGGTACACCTTATTTAGGGACAAGTGCCGGAAGTAATATTTGCGGTCTTTCTATGCAGACGACAAATGATATGCCTATTATTTATCCGCCAAGTTTTCAAACATTAGGATTAATTCCGTTTAATTTAAATCCACATTATTTAGATCCGGACTTACAAACAAAACATATGGGAGAAACTCGAGAAACACGAATTAAAGAATTTCATGCTTTCAATTCGGTTCCTGTTTTAGGTTTAAGAGAAGGAAGCTGGCTGGAAGTAAAAGGTGATAAAATCACTTTAAAAGGAAATCTGACAGCTCGTTTATTTAAACAAAACGAAACGCCGATAGAATTGGAAACCGAAAGTGATTTAAGCAACCTGAACTAAAATTTTAAAACCATAGAAGTTATATAAGTTCATTTAATTAAAGCTTTAGCTAAAAACTTAATTTACTTATATAACTTATATGGTTTAGAAAAGAAACAAAAAAGCCTCAAACAATGTTTGAGGCTTTTGAAGAGCGAAAGACGAGGCTCGAACTCGCGACAACCAGCTTGGAAGGCTGGAGCTCTACCAACTGAGCTACTTTCGCATTAACAGGGTGCAAATATAAACAATTTTAATTTCTAAAAAAATAAAAATCTAAAAATTATTTATTTTTAGAGCGAAAGACGAGGCTCGAACTCGCGACAACCAGCTTGGAAGGCTGGAGCTCTACCAACTGAGCTACTTTCGCATTGGTGGTGCAAATATAAAAAGAAAGTTAAGTTCAAAACAAGCTTTTTGGCAAAAAAAATCAATAAAAATCAACAATATTTTATAACACATTTAAAATTAAAAAGTTATAAAGTCAATTATTTTTCAAAAATCATGACTACTATTAAAGAAATCGCATCGCAAGAAACTTATATTGTCCGTCAACCTGTATTAAGAAAAGGAAAACCTATCGAAAGTTGTATCTTTGAGGGAGACGATTTAGAGACAACTCATCATTTTGGTCTTTACGATAATGAAAATTTAACAGGAATTATTTCATTATTTTCGCAAACGAACTCTATATTTGCCGAAAAAAATCAGGCTCAAATTCGCGGAATGGCTGTTTTAGAAACGCATCAGAAAAAAGGATTTGGAGAAGCTTTGGTTCAAGAATGTGAAAATTATTGCAAAGATAATAATGTCGATTTAATATGGTTTAATGCCAGAACAGCTGCCGTTGGATTTTATAAAAAAATGAATTACCAAACTCTGGGAGAAGCATTTGAGATTAAAGACGTAGGCGAACATTATTTGATGTTTAAAAAATTATAAAATGAGGAAGCTCTACTTTTTATTGGCAATTTGTTTATTCATTGGTTGTAAAAAAGACACACCCAAAATAATTCCTATTGTCAAAAAAAAGGCTCCTTTAATTATTCTTTCTGACGAGAGAAAAGTTCAGATTGACACCGCAACAATAAACACTTTTAAGAGCGAAACCCTGAAACAGTTTTATGCAGCATCAGAAAATAAAACTGTTTGGGGAAATCTAAAAAAGAGAACATTTGTTTTGTCTCAATTAGAAAAATCAGAAGAACTTGGCTTAGATCCAACTGATTATAAAATTTCACAACTGAAAAAATTTGAAAGCAAAATCAATTCGCTTACTGATATTGATTTGGCAACCTATGATATTCTGCTTACATATAATTTTGAAAAATACTTAAACCATCTTTATAAAGGAAAATTAGATCCCAAAAAAATATACACGGACTGGGATTTAGACGAAAAAACATTTGACGTAAATAATGTTCTTATAAAAGGCTTCAACAAAAACAAACTAGATAGTATTGTTGACAATATTCAGCCAAAATCTGAAACCTATAAAGAGTTACTCAAAGCACTGGAAATCATTAATACTTTTCCTGATGACAATATCGAAAAAATAACTACTGATTCTTTGACAAAAAAAATAAGTTTAAACGAGAGCAATGCTGCGCTAATCAACATCAAAAAAAGACTATTGTTTTGGGGAGACATGACTGGAAAAGACAGTTTAACTACAATTTACAACAGAAAAACATTTGAGTCAATCAAGAAATTCCAGGAACGACACGGTTTAGCTGCTGACGGAGTTATTGGTCAAGGGACAATCAGTGCTCTTAATTACTCTAAAGAAAAAAGAAAGCAACAAATCATAGCTAATTTGGAACGCTGGAGATGGTTTGCATCTGATTTTGCAGAAAATTATTTCATTATAAATATTCCGGATTACTGCTTAAATGTAGTTGAAGAACAAGACACTACACTTACACGAAATATTGTCGTTGGAACAAACAAAAGAAAAACACCTATTATAACCTCAACACTTAAAACCGTTGTTTTTAATCCGACATGGACCGTTCCTCCAACTATTCTAAAGGAAGATGTCGTGCCGGCAATGAAGCTAAATCGAAATTACCTGGCAAATAAAAATATAACTATTTATGATACTTCAGGAAATGTTGTTGAACCAAATAAATGGAACGAAAACAAACCAAATAGATACCGCTACATACAAAGTCCTGGACAAAACAATTCACTTGGCGTAATGAAAATTTTATTTCCAAATCACCACAGTGTTTATCTGCATGATACCAATCATCGCAATTACTTTGGGAGAAACAACCGCTCGCTTAGTTCAGGCTGTGTCCGTGTTGAAAATCCGTTGGAATTGGCAGAGCATATTCTTGCTGATTCCATAAACTTCTCAAGAGAAAAAATTGACACTATTATTGCATCAAAAAAAACGACAAGTATTAGAATCACAAAAAAATATGCTTTGTATCAGTGGTATTGGACCGCATGGAGCAAAAAAAATCAGCTCATTTTCAGAGCTGATATTTATAATCTGGATTCGGATTTGTATGCTAAATTAAGAAATTAGCTTTTCTTCCATCGCAAAATCTCTTGACGGATGATAGATATACAAACACGATTTGCCTTTTATTGCTTCAATTATTTTATCTCTTAATTCAAAAGGGATTGCAGGGCAGCCTTGACTTCTTCCTAATCTCTTATTATTTCTTATAAAAGATTCAGACACATAATCTGCTGCGTGCATCACTACTCCTCTTTCGCGGGCATTGTCATTAAAACCTCTTTCTAAACCGTCAAGACGCAAAGAAGGTCCATGTTTTCCTTGATAAATTTCGCCAGTGGTATAAAAACCAAGACTGCTTTTAAAAGATGAATTATTATTTGAAAACGACGAAGCAAATTCTTCTCCCGTGTTTCTTCCATGAGCAACTAACGACTGAAACAAAATAGTATTTGTTGCTAAATCAATAACCCACAAACGTTTAGAGTTCGATGACAAGCTAAAATCAATCAGCGTTAAAATGTCTTTATGGATAATTCCTTTTTCTTTTAAAATATAAAACCCTTTTAAAGCTTCAGAAAAAGTTTTAAGTTCAGGAAGCTGATAATTGTTTGGATTTAAAGCGCTGTAAACACTTTCAATTTTAGCTTCAACTGTAAGTTTCTCAACTTTAGCAATAGTTTTAGTTGTTTCACTTTTAACATTAGGTGTGCTTTTCGAATCTTTACCAAAAGACAACAGCAAAAACACAAACAGGGGATAAATTTTGTAAATCATTGAATTTCTTTAGGTTAATAATAAAATTTGGGTAGGGCAAAAATATAAAAATTATGTAGCGTTTGAAACTCAACACACTGAATGAGTGCTTTTTTGCCTAAATTTTAACAGAATAATAGTAAAAAAACTGCATTTTGACAGAAATAATGATTATTTTGTAAGATATTTACTTATGATAAAAATCTAAACGTTTTAGCAAATATTCTTAATGAAAATATAATTTTGGCTTTTAAAAGTGTAACATTTATAATAAATGACTGTCTATTATTTTTATTAGTTAATCTTTGAGCTTATTCATTTTTAAAAATTTCAATGAAAAAATTAGTTTTCTTAAGTATTCTTCTCAGCTCTTTTTGGAGTTTTAGTCAGAAAAAAATACTGCAAGCACAGTCTACTGCCGAGCCCATCACTATTGATGGGAATCTGGATGAGGCAGCTTGGAACAACGCACCGATTGCGACTAATTTTGTCATGTTTGAACCAGATAACGGAAAACCGATTACTGAAAACAAAAAAACAGAAATAAAAGTACTTTATAATAATGACGCTATTTATATAGGCGCAATGATGTATGATGATGAACCAAACAAAATTTTAAAGGAAATATCGCAACGGGACAATTTTGGGACTGCTGATATTTTTGGTGTTTTTGTAAATGGTTTTAATGATGGACAGCAAAATTTTGAGTTTTTTGTTTCCGCCGCTGATGTTCAGGGAGATTGCATTATGACAGATGCCGTTGGAGAGGATTACTCTTGGGATGCAGTCTGGCTAAGTAAAGCAAAAATTATAGACAAAGGCTGGGTTGTCGAAATCAAACTTCCTTATGCTGCTTTGCGATTTTCTTCAGAAAACAAACAAACTTGGGGAATCAATTTTTTCCGTGAAGTGAAACGAGAGCGAAAAAAATACACTTGGACTTTAATCGATACCAAGATTGGAACATTCACGCAGCAAAACGGTGAATTGGCCGGAATTGAAAACATAAAACCTCCTACCCGTTTGTTCTTTTTACCATACGCTTCTTATTACTTAAATGCTGCCGACGGTCAAAAAACATATGGCACAATGAAAGGCGGAATGGATATAAAGTACGGAATTAATGACGCTTTTACGCTAGATGCCATCTTGATTCCGGATTTTGGTCAAACGAAATATGATGATCAAATTTTAAATCTTAGTCCGTTTGAACAGCAGTTTAATGAAAATAGAGCGTTTTTTACAGAAGGAACCGATTTGTTCAACAAAGGAAAAATGTTTTATTCAAGACGAATTGGAGGAAGTCCGTCTATAGATCCTGATTTAAATGACAATGAAGAAATCATTGAAAATGTACAAAATGTAAGTCTTATTAATGCATTAAAAATATCAGGAAGAACCAAAAACGGACTCGGAATTGGCGTTTTAAATGCCGTTACAGAGAAAACCTTTGCCACAATTAAGGATACCATTTCAAACGAAACCCGTCGTGTGGTTGTTGAACCTTTAACCAATTATAACGTATTGGTTTTAGATCAGCGCTTTCGCAAAAATTCGTCGGTTACCTTTATTAATACAAATGTTACCAGAAATGGCAATTACAGAGATGCTAACGTAACCGGTTTAGCCTGGGATTTAAACACAAAAGCAAATACTTATAGCTTATTTGGAAATGCAAAATACAGTCATATCAATAGCGAAGAAGATAAAAATGGCCTTTTTACAACCATCGGTTTTGCCGAAACCAGTGGAAAATACCGTTACAGTATTGGTTCTGATTTTGTAACAAAAGACTACGATCCTAATGATCTTGGAATCAATTTTTATACTAATTATTATAATTTTTATGGAAATGCCAATTATAGAATCCTAAACCCAACGAAGCTCTTCAATACTTTAAGGGTTAATTATAATATGTATGCCGAATTCAATAAAGAATCAGGAAAAGTACAGGATAACAGTTTCAATGCAAATATAAATCTGACCACAGTAAAAAATAATTATTTTGGCATGGGAATAACCTTCTATCCTGTAGAAATTAATGATTATTATGAGCCAAGAGCAGACAATCGTTATGTCATTATTCCGAGAAAATTCGAATCATGGGCAAGTATATCAACCAATTACAATAAGAAATTTGCTATAGATTTAAATCCGTCCATTGCGATTTTAGATGAACCCGGCAGAATGTCTTACGCAGTTGAAGTTGGTCCAAGATATCGCTTTAGTGATAAGTTTTTGCTAACCTATTATTTTACTTTTTTTAGAAAAAACAACAACAAAGGTTATATTGACAATGTAGACGGAGATAATAATGAAAGTACTCCGGACAATATTGTTTTTGCAAACCGAAACGTAATTACCTACTCCAATACTTTGGGCGGAAAATATGCTTTAAACAGCACAATGACCTTAAATTTATCCGTACGTCAATATTGGTCTTACGCCGAAAATAAAGACATTTTGCAACTGGAACAAAACGGAACACTAACGCCATATCCGGAATACACAGACAACAAAAATTCAAGTTTCTATTCCTGGAATGCCGATTTATCATATTCATGGTGGTTTGCTCCCGGAAGTCAGGTATCAATATTATATCGAAATAATGCTGATAATTTTGAGCGTATTATTGACAAACAATTTAAAGACAACGTAAAAGCATTACTCAACAACGATGCACTAAAACACGTTTTTTCTATCAGTGTCAAATACTTTATTGACTACAATGCTGTCAAAAATAAGTTCAGAAAAAGAGCTTAGCGTGAATTAATTTTAAAAAATAAAGACTTCTATAATTAAATTATTATTTTTTAATACGCTTCATTTTATTAAACATAAATGTAACATTGCTTTTCTTGCCTATTTTAGAAATGACTTATCTTTGTAGAAAACAAAAAGTAATGAACAAAAAAGTTATCCTTATGATTTTAGACGGTTGGGGAAAATCTCCTGACCCTAAAGTATCTGCAATAGACAATGCAAATGTTCCTTTTATAAACAGTCTTTACAAAAATTACCCAAGCGCACAATTGAGAACTGACGGATTAAACGTTGGTTTGCCTGAAGGACAAATGGGAAATAGCGAAGTTGGTCACATGAATCTTGGTGCCGGAAGAATTGTATATCAGGATTTGGCAAAAATTAATTTAGCTGTAGCGCATAAAACCTTAGCCAAAGAACAAGTTTTAATTGACGCCTTTACTTACGCAAAAGAAAACAATAAAAAAGTACACTTTTTAGGATTAGTTTCTGATGGAGGTGTGCATTCTCATACTTCACACTTGCGTGGATTAATCGATGCTTCTCAAGAATATGGTTTAGATCAGGTTTATGTTCATGCTTTTACAGACGGACGTGACGTTGACCCAAAATCAGGAGCAAAATACATTCACGATTTAGAGGATTACATTAAAGATACTCCCGTAAAAATAGCTTCTATTGTTGGTCGTTATTATGCAATGGATCGTGACAAACGTTGGGAACGTGTAAAACTGGCTTACGATTTAGTTGTAAACGGAGTTGGAACACCATCAACAAATGCTGTTGCAAGTGTTCTTGCTAGTTATGAAAAAGACGTTACAGACGAATTTATCGAGCCTGTTGTTATTGTTGATGAAAATGCGAAACCGCTTGCAACTATTGTTGAAGGCGATGTTGTTATCTTCTTTAACTTTAGAACAGACAGAGGCCGTGAACTTACTGAGGCGCTTTCGCAACAGGATTTCCATGAGCAAAATATGCACAAACTAAACTTATATTATGTAACATTGACAAACTACGACGAAACGTACCAAAACGTAAAAGTGGTTTACAATAAAGATAATATTACCGAAACTCTTGGTGAGGTTTTAGAAAAAGCAGGCAAAAAACAAATCAGAATTGCTGAAACTGAGAAATATCCGCACGTGACATTTTTCTTCTCTGGTGGTAGAGAAACTCCTTTTGAAGGTGAGTCAAGAATTCTAAGAAATTCTCCAAAAGTAGCAACGTATGATTTGCAGCCAGAAATGAGCGCTTACGAACTTGCGGACGCCCTTGTTCCAGAATTGAATAAAGGCGAAGTTGATTTCGTTTGTTTAAATTTCGCAAACGGAGACATGGTTGGTCACACCGGAATTATGGAAGCAGCGATTAAAGCTTGTGAAGCGGTTGATGCCTGCGCGAAAAAAGTAATTGATGCTGCTCTTGCCAATGATTACACAACAATTGTAATTGCAGATCACGGAAACTGCGAAACAATGATCAATCCTGACGGAAGCCCAAATACAGCACACACAACAAACCCAGTGCCGATTATTTTAGTGGACAAAGAATTGAAAAATATTCAAAATGGTGTTTTAGGTGATATCGCTCCAACGATTTTAGAATTGATGGGTGTGCAGCAGCCAAATGCAATGACTTGTCATTCGTTATTATAGAAAACCATTTTCTTACACATAAAAAGAGGCTAATTTAAAAATTAGCCTCTTTTTTGTTTTTTGTCATTTCGACTGAAAGGAGAAATCACAAAAGTAGCTCGACAAAGATTGGCGGATATACTTTGCGTAATTTCTAGTGTGATTTCTCCTTTCAGTCGAAATGACAAAACTGTGTGCAATTCTAAGGAATCTTAAATTATAAAGTAATGATATAGCTGTTCAACTCCATAAATCACAAGGCCAATAATTCCACCAACCAAAGTTCCGTTGATTCTGATGTATTGAAGATCCTTACCTATTTCTAATTCTAATTTTTCAGAAACCTCTTTCCCATCCCAACTTTTTACGGTTGAAGAAATCAAATCTCCAATTACTTTTTTATTGTTTAAAAGAACCGAAAGCATATCATTTTTAATGAAATTATTGATTTTGTCAATCATAACAGAGTCTTCTTTAATTCCGTTTCCGAAAGTTTGAATTAAACTCGAGATACTGTTTTTAATTGATGAATCATCTCCTTTTTCTAAATCGTTTGTAATAGAAAGTTTTATTTCATCCCAAATTCCATTGATATAATCCTGAACTTCTTTTCTTCCCACAAAACTTAAAATCATGTTATTGATTTTAACTCGCATTTCTTCGGAGTTTTTTATTTTTTCCAGAAAATCATAAACATACTCATCTATTTTAACTCTTACGGCACTGCCTGGATTTTTGGCTTCATTAAGAAAGTCTTGCAAACCATTAAAAACACCTTCAGTAATACTTTTATCGGCCAAGCCAAAACTCAAAAGTGGCGTTGAAGCTTTAACCTTTTTCCGAATCAAATCTTTATTATTTGTCAATTCTGAACTCATAACTTCCAAAAGATTCGTCAATAATTGATCTTTCATATTCCCTTTCTGCAAAGGTTCTAAAGCCAACGCAACCCAATCTCCAAAATTTATTCCTTCGAGTTTTTCCTTAAACTGAACCTGAATAAATCGCTTTATATCTTCATCTTTAATTGCTTTTAAAATTCCGGGAATAATATTTACTGAAACAACATTTGCAATTTTATTGGCGTTTTCTTCTTCTGAAAGCCAATCTGAAGCTTTTGTGGCAAAGTTCAACTCATCTAATTTAATCTCTAATTTTTCCTTATCTAGAAATTCCTCGGAAACAAAATTCCCCAAATTTTCTCCAATCTCATTTTTCTTGGTCGGAATAATAGCAGTGTGCCAAATTGGAATTCCAAGCGGATGACGAAACAAAGCTACAACCGCAAACCAATCAGCAATTCCACCCACCATTGCTGCTTCACTGAAAGCCTGCAGCATCGGAATTTTAAAATAAATCGCAATTATAAAAAGAAGCACCGCAAAACCCAAAAGTGATAAAGCACTCGCTTTCATTTTCTTCAAAGCTTTCAATTTAGCTATATCCTGATCTGTAGAAATTTCCATGATAATGACATTTTACTACTAATTTATGGCTTTTTTCTGAGATATTAAATTAAAAAAGTTTGCCACGAATTTCACGAATTATCACGAATTACAATTTAATGGAATTATTCACAGAATTCAATTAGTGATAATTCGTGAAATTCGTGGCTAAAAAAATAATATAAAATTGTACTTTTGCGGACTGAAAATCTGAAAAATATGATTATCCAAAAAACTAGAGAGGAAATCGAGTTAATGCGCGAAAGTGCTTTGATCGTATCTAAAACATTAGGAATGATTGCTTCTGAAATTAAAGAAGGAGTTACAACATTATATCTTGACAAATTAGCCGAGGAATTCATCCGTGATCATGGCGCAGTTCCAAGCTTTTTAGGATTGTATGATTTCCCGAATTCACTTTGTATGAGTCCAAATGCTCAGGTTGTACACGGAATTCCGAATAATACGCCTTTAAAAAGTGGTGATGTTATTTCGGTAGATTGCGGTGCTTTCAAAAATGGATATCACGGTGATCACGCTTACAGTTTTGAAATTGGCGAAGTTGCTCCGGAAGTGAAAAAACTTTTGAGAGTTACTAAAGAATCATTGTACGTTGGAATCAGAGAATTTAAAGCTGGAAATCGCGTGGAAGATGTTGGAAATGCGATTCAAAAATATACTGAAGCTCACGGTTACGGAGTTGTTCGTGAATTAGTTGGACACGGTGTTGGACAAAAAATGCACGAAGAACCAGAAATGCCAAACTACGGAAAACGCGGACGCGGAAAACTTTTCGTTGAAGGAATGGTTGTAGCTATTGAACCGATGATTAACATGGGAACAAGAAACATCAAACAACTAAAAGACGGCTGGACAATTTTAACTGCTGACGGAAAACCTAGTGCGCATTTCGAACACGATGTGGCTTTAATTGATGGAAAACCAGAATTATTATCAACTTTCCAATACATCTACAAAGCTCTAGGAATCGAAAGCAATGAAGAAGATGAATTCAGACAAGTACCACTAATTTTATAACACTAATTTCACGAATTATCACGGATTAGTGTTATGGCATAAATTACACTAAAACGAAATAAAAATAATGAGTGAATTGTATTTAAGAGAAGAATCCTATAAAATTATTGGGATTTGTATGGAAGTCCATAAAATATTAGGAAAAGGACATAGTGAAAAAGTTTATGGCGATGCATTAGAATATGAATTTCAACGAAACGAAATTCCTTATAATCGAGAATTAAGATATAATATCGTTTACAAAGAAATTGTTTTACCGAGTTACTATTTTGCAGATTTTGTTGTTTTCGATGAAATCATCTTAGAACTCAAAGCAATTGCAATACTAACAACAAGTGAAATTAAGCAGACATTAAATTATTTAGCTGCCTCAAAAAATAAACTTGGTTTATTAGTCAACTTTGGAGAAGACAGCCTTAAATACAAAAGAATAATACTTTAACCCAAATCAAAAGTTCGTGAAATTTCAGCATAACGTTAATCCGTGTAAATTTGTGAAATTCGTGTTCAAATTATTTAACTGTGAAAAAACTATTTAAATTAGTACTTAATACAATCCCGCGCCCATTATTAATTCGTTTGAGTTATGTGGCGCGTCCAATTTTAGCTTTCTCTTTAAGAGGAGATAAATTTACTGATCCTATCGACGGAAGAAGTTTTAAATCATTCTTGCCTTACGGATACGGAAAACAACGTAATAATGTGCTTTCTCCAAGTACACTTTCTTTAGAAAGACACCGTTTACTTTGGTTGTATTTAAACGATCAAACTGATTTTTTTACAGCTCCAAAAAAGGTTTTACACTTTGCGCCGGAACAAGCTTTTTACAAACTTTTCCGCAAGCAGAAAAATTTAGATTACACAACAACCGATTTATTTTCGCCTTTGGCTGATGTAAAAGCAGATATTTGTAATCTTCCTTTCAAAGACAACGAATACGACGTACTTTTATGCAATCACGTTTTAGAGCATATTCCGGATGATACAAAAGCTATGCAGGAATTATTCAGAGTTTTAAAACCGGGCGGAATGGCAATTCTTCAAATTCCGCAAGATTTAAATCGTGAAGTTACTTTTGCAGATGATTCTATTACAGATCAAAAAGAACGTGCTAAAATTTTCGGACAATACGACCACGTTCGTATCTACGGACGCGATTATTTCGATAAATTAAGAAGCATCGGCTTTATTGTAATCGAAGAAGATTATACCAATAAAATTGCACCAGAATTAGTTGAAAAATATTGTTTAGCAAAAGGAGAAATTATTCCGCTTTGCTTTAAACCTGAAAACTAATTTTTTTCTCACCATATAAGTGATATAAGTTCATTTAAAGAGTTTTCAAATTATTAATATTTTGAAAACTCTTTATTTTTTTAGCCCAATTTCAAATTACAAGCCTAACCAAATTCTTAAATTTTGCAGCCTACAAAATCATTTCAGTTCTGTTTTGACATCAGTTTTGAAAAAAATCTGAATGCCTATATCCCAACCGCATATATTGTTGAAAATACAAGCGAAATCAAATATCTGGACAAAAAAGCAACAAAAAACGTTCTTGAAAGTTTCGGAATAGATTTTGAAAATTTAGACGTCAATTCAAAAAAAATACTCACCATTTGCGATGCTTTAAAACCTGAATTTATATTCAAAAAATTCGGTGCAAAAATTAAATCAGCCAAAACAATTGCCGATCTACAGAAAGATTCTAAAATTGAATTCGCCATTCGCCAACATTTAAAAATTAATCTAACTCCTTTTTACGATTTAATTGCAAAGGAACAATTTCCCTTGTCGATCAATTTGGGACCTGAAAAGGATTTTTATCGTTCAAGAGTGAGTATCGATCCGCTTGATTTTGAACCTCAAATTCAGTTTGACAAACATGCTGAAGGAATTACTTATACCCTTTCTTTAAAAGAAAACAATATTGCTTTTCAACCAATGAATAAGAATGTCGACATTCTTCTGGATGAACCGGGCTGGTTGATAATCGACAAAAAATTAGGTCGATTAAAAGAACTTAATGCTAAAAAACTGACTCCATTTTTAAAAAAGGAATCCATTGAAATTCCTTCAAAGTTAGTCGATGATTATTTTAAAAATTTTATTCCCGAAATAGCTAAAAAAATTGATATTGAAGCCACTGGTTTCGAAATGGAGCTTCGTGATCAAATAGTTTCCTGTACAATTCAGCCTGTTTTTGATTTCTTTAAAAACTGCTATTATCTCAATCTAAATTTTGATTATAATGGATATGTTTTTGATGCCAGTAAAGCTAAAAAAACACATTCTTATGTTGATTTTAGTGTCGTTAACGAACCGAAAATCATTCAATTTAAAAGAAGCGCTGCTGAAAAATTATATACAGATCGATTAATCGAAATTAGTTTCGAAAAAATCAAAAATGAATTATTTGGATTAAACAATGATGCTGAAAATTCAGATCCTTATATCAATATTCAATTGATTATTGACAATAAAGAAAAACTGGAAAATTTAGGTTTTTCCATTCAAAACCTAAAACTTGAAAGTAAAGAAATCATCACAGAAAGCAATACGATTTCAATTGCAAAAGAAACGAAAGCAGATTGGTTTGATATTAAAATAGTTATTACAATTGGAAATTATAAAATTAATTTCACCGACATCATCCCCAATATAAAAAGCAAGGAAAGGCTTTTTATGTTGCCTGACGGAAATTACTTTTTGATTCCGCTCGAATGGTTTAGCAAATATGGTTCTTTGGCAAAATTGGCTAAAACAGAAAACGGAGCGTTGCTTTTGCGCAAAAGCAATTTCACCGCTTTAGACGGAATTTCAGAAATTGATAATGATCTGGATCAAATTCATAAAGCCGAATTTACAGCATCAGAATTACTAAAAGCAACTTTAAGACCGTATCAGATTGATGGTGTAAAATGGCTTTTAGGACATTTCAATTCGAATCTTGGTGCTTGTCTTGCCGATGATATGGGACTTGGAAAAACCTTGCAGACTTTAGCCGTTTTACTTGCGGTACAAGAGCAATTAGGTTTCACAACCAAAACTACCAATTTTGATTTGTTTGCAAACGAAACGACAGTAGAAAGAGAACCGCTTAAAGCCTTAATCGTCTTACCTTCTTCACTGGTTTTCAACTGGTTTAACGAAGCTGGAAAATTCACGCCACATTTTTCAAGAATGCAATATGTAGGTAATGACAGAAAACAATTAGCAGTAAGATTAGATTCGACCGATTTGATTTTTACGAGTTACAGTATCGTTCATCGTGATATTTCCATTTTAGAAAAATACGATTTCCGTTATTTGATTTTGGACGAAAGTCAATACATCAAAAACAAAAACTCCAAGATTTTTAAAGCCATCAATAAAATTAGCACGGGACATAAAATCGCACTTAGTGGTACGCCAATCGAAAATTCGCTTGACGATTTATGGTCACAAATGCAGTTTATAAATCCTGATATTTTGGGAAGCTATAATTTCTTTGTGGAGAATTTCAAAAATCCGATTGAGAAAAAACAAAATGAAGAGGTTTTAAATGAATTAAAAAACCTTATTCAGCCTTATATTTTAAGACGAACCAAAGAACAGGTTTTAAAAGATTTACCTGAATTGACAGAGCAAATCTACTACTGTGACATGGATCCTGAACAGGAAAAACTATACGAGAAAGAAAAATCTAAAGCTCGTAATTTCTTACTCAAAACCGATGGATCTAGTCCGGATAAAATCAGTATTATCAATACTTTGATGAAGTTGCGACAATTGAGTAATCACCCAAAAATGGTCGATGCAGATTCAGAAATTGATTCGGGAAAATACATTGCGGTTACCAATTATCTGGAAAGTTTAGTGAAAGGAAAACAGAAAGTCATTATTTTCAGTTCGTTTGTTACCAATTTAAATTTCTATACCGATTGGTGTAAAGAAAATAAAATCGAGTTTTGCGAAATTACCGGAGAAACCCCGGCCAGTAAAAGAGAACAAGAAGTAAAGCGTTTTCAGGAGAAAGAAAATCCGTTGTTGTTTTTCATTTCATTGAAAGCGGGCGGCGTTGGTTTAAATATTACCAAAGCTTCTTATGTTTTATTCTTAGATCCTTGGTGGAATCCTTTTGCAGAAAAACAAGGCGTTGGACGAGCGCACCGAATTGGACAAATGAATAAAGTAAACGTGATTCGTTTTATTTCGAAAAATACAGTTGAGGAAAAAATCATCAAACTACAGGAAAATAAAAAATTGTTATCGGATTCGCTTTTAGAAGAAAGTTATATCAATGATGAAATTCAAGGCAATCTGGAATATATTTTAGGCGTTTAATCCTTAAATCCAATAGATGAGCTTATTTTTCGTTCTATAAAATTGCTATATTTACAAATCTTACAATGTATCAAATGCCAAAATTTTTATTTCAAAGTCTTTTTCTGTTTCTTCTTTTTACTTCGGCGAAAGCCCAAGTACAAAACGAAATAGATCCTCCATATAATATCAAAACGGTTTCATTTGTTCAAAACGACAATAATGTTGTTCCAATCTTTGAATTAGGATCGGTATTTTCATTCCAATTTGATGATTTATTTGGCAATGAAGCCAATTACTATTTTGAAGTAATACATTGTGATTACAACTGGATTCCTACTGATATTCCGAAAACAGATTACCTTCGAGGTTTTGACAATCAACGAATCACCGATTATTCAAATTCATTCAATACGCTTCAGGGTTACTCGCATTATAGATTAACTTTTCCGAATCAATTTACCACTCAGCTTCGAATCTCAGGAAATTATATTCTAAAAATTCTCAATGAGGACCGAGAAGTGGTTTTCTCCAGAAAATTTGTTTTATATGAAAATCATTCAACCGTTGCCTGTTTGGTAAAACGAACAAGAAACCTCAGCAATATTGATTTTAAGCAAAATCTTGAATTTACAATATTATCAAATGATATTGTTTTTCAAACGCCTTTGCAAAGTATAAAAGTGCTTTTATTGCAAAATGGAGATTTTAAAACCAGTATTAAAAATGTTCCGCCACAATATACAATTGGAAATCAAATGGTATATAAATACGATAAAGAAACCCAGTTTTGGGGCGGGAATGAATTTTTATATTTTGAAAATAAAGATATTCGCGCGGCAAGTAATAATGTTGCAAAAATTGGTACAAACAATGATGTTTATAGCTCTTATTTGTACACCAATCACGCAAGAGGCAACCAAATTTATACACTTTATGAAGATGTAAATGGAAACTTTGTGGTAAAAAACATTAATGGTTTCAATCAAAATATTGAAGCGGATTATGCCTGGGTTTATTTTAGCCTTTCGGCTCCAGCATTTCAATTAAACAAAGATATTTACATTGCCGGAATGTTCAATAATTACAGTCTTTCGCCAGAATATAAAATGGATTACAACTCGGACAAAGGCGTCTTCGAAAAAGCTATAATGATCAAACAGGGTTTTACCAATTTTCAATACAGAACTGTGGATAAAAAAGGAGTTATTGATTATGAAAATGCAGTGGATGGAAATTTTTATCAAACTGAAAATGAATACACCATTTTAGTTTATTACAAAGAAAGTTCTGATCGTTATCAAAGAGTGATCGGAAAAGGAAACGGAAACTCAATAAACATCGTAAATTAAAACATTGTTAAGGTTTTCACTTCAATCATTTTTTTTCGTAGATTTGCAACTATAACGCTCACATATATACTACTTTAGTATGGTTTCTCAGATTACAAGAGGCATAAAAATATCCGTTTTAACTAGTTTTGAAGGCACTTACTTCAAAAACTATAAGATTCACTTTGCTTTTAGTTATGTAGTTACAATCGAAAATCATAGCAAAGATTCAGTACAATTAACTTCACGTCACTGGGAGATTTTTGATTCTCTAAATGATCTTGACATTGTAGACGGTGAAGGCGTTATTGGCAAAAAACCCGTTTTAAAACCAGGCGAAAACCATACTTACAGCTCTGGCTGTTTACTATCATCTCCTTATGGTGCTATGAAAGGTCATTTTAATATGATTAATTTCACTACAACTAAGACATTCAAAGTAATTGTTCCTACTTTTAGAATGTGTGCTCCTTTTGCATTAAATTAAGACATAGCTTACAACTATCGTTTTTATCGTTATCTTAATCATAAAATTGTAAATTTTTTAATTTATCCTTTGTACTTTTGTGCAGCGTTAGATTATTCGTAACAAATCAAATTTTCTAACACGATAAATTGTCTAATTATCTAATTTTAAATAACATGCTAAAAGGATTCTTTCATGTACCAAAAGCGGTAAACGAGCCTGTAAAAGGTTACGCACCAAATTCACCAGAAAAAGCAGCTGTTCAGGCAGCTTACACTACAATGTGGAACTCTCAAATTGATGTTCCTTTACACATTGGAAGTGAAGAAATCAGAACTGGAAACACAAGAAACATTACAGCTCCTCATGATCACAAACACGTTGTTGGAAAATATCATTTAGCTGAAAAACAACATATTGAAAAAGCAATTGCAAATGCTCTTGAATCAAGAAAAGCGTGGGCAAATATGGCATGGGAACAACGTGCTGCTATTTTCTTAAAAGCTGCTGAATTAATCGCTGGTCCGTACAGAGCACGCATTAATGCTGCAACTATGATTGGTCAATCTAAAAATATTCACCAGGCAGAAATTGATGCTTCTTGTGAATTAATTGACTTTTTACGTTACAATGTTGAGTTTATGACTCAAATCTACAACGATCAGCCAAAATCAGATTCTACTGTTTGGAACCGTTTAGAATACAGACCTCTTGAAGGTTTTGTTTACGCTATTACTCCTTTTAACTTTACTGCTATTGCTGCAAACTTGCCTGCGAGTGCTGCTATGATGGGTAACGTTGTAGTTTGGAAACCAAGCGATAGTCAAGTATTTTCTACAAAAATTATTCTTGATGTTTTCAAAGAAGCTGGAGTTCCTGACGGAGTTATCAACGTAGTTTTTGGAGATGCTTTAATGATTACAGATACTATTTTAGCTAGCCGTGATTTTGCTGGTGTTCACTTTACAGGTTCAACTCATGTATTTAAAGATATATGGGCTAAAATTGGTGCAAACATTCACAATTACAAAACATATCCAAGAATCGTTGGAGAAACAGGTGGTAAAGATTTTATCATTGCACACCCGAGCGCAAACGTAAAACAAGTAGTTACAGGTATTACTCGTGGAGCTTTTGAATTCCAAGGACAAAAATGTTCTGCTGCATCTAGAGCTTATATTCCACAAAGTTTATGGCCAGCTGTAAAAGAACAGTTAATTGCTGATGTAAAATCTATGAAAATGGGTTCTCCGGAAGATTTCGGAAACTTTATTACTGCTGTTATCCATGAAGGTTCTTTTGATAAATTAGCTAGTTATATTGATCAAGCTAAAAAAGATGCTGATGCTGAAATTATTGTTGGTGGTAACTACGATAAATCTGTTGGATACTTTATTGAGCCAACGGTTATTGTAACTACAAACCCAAAATACACTACAATGGAAACTGAGTTGTTTGGACCAGTTATCACAATCTACGTTTACGAAGATGCTAAATGGGAAGAGACTTTAGAATTAGTTGATACTACTTCTGAGTATGCTTTGACCGGAGCAGTTTTCAGCCAAGATCGTTATGCTATTGAAGTAGCTACTACGAAATTGCAAAATGCTGCTGGTAACTTCTACATCAATGACAAACCAACCGGAGCAGTTGTTGGAATGCAGCCATTTGGTGGAGCAAGAGCTTCAGGAACTAACGATAAGGCAGGTTCTGCATTGAACTTATTGCGTTGGGCTTCTCCAAGAACTATCAAAGAAACTTTTGTAACTCCAGAAGATTACAGATATCCTTTCTTAGGTTAATATTTTGTTTCAAATTTCAGGTTTCAAGTTTTGTGACCTATTCCTATAAAAAAGCCGAATCTTTTAACAGATTCGGCTTTTTGTTTTTACTGCTTAGAGATTATAGAAAAATACTTCTTGAGGGTAAAGATTAGAATATACAGCTAGAAACAACACCACTAAGCCAAATAAACAACTCAAAAACAACTACTTAATAAATAAAAATTAATTCAAACATTCCGCAATAATTGTATTTTCTATAATATTTCAAATGCAAAATTTGTAATAATTTTCTTATTTAACTAAAAGCCAACTAGTTAAAAAATTAAAAAAGCTTATTCTATCATTTTTTAAACCTCTTATTCCACCTAAAAAAATGATCTCCCAATAAATTTGCCTGAAAACATTCTAATACAAAATAATCAGCAAAATATGAGAAACTTAAACAACGTACCAGAAATAATTCTGAAATCGAAAAGTGTTGGACATCCAATCGATTTTAAATGGAATAATAAAAAAATGGAGTTATTTTTAGATCCATTAGAAGGAAATGAAGAATTAGAAAATGTACTATTGCAAATTGGACATAAAGCCTGTATGGGATTAACAGCAGCTTTATTAGAATGGGTTTCATGGCGTTTTACCGGATATTCAACAACAACAAATGATATTCAAAAACGCATAGAAGCACTTTGGTGTTCTATACATGATTTGCATGAAACAGATCCCTTAATTTTTGATACCGATTTGAACATTTCAGATTCTGGTTCGGTAAACGGACCTTTATGGGTTGCGCTTATGAATGTGCGAATGGTCGATGTAAGATATAGAAAAGGCTCTTACTTTCTTCAAAGTGAACTTATTGGATTAGTGCTTTTAGCACGTTACATCACTCCAAAGAAAAAGTTTTTCGATAAATGGTTTAATGATACTATTGCAGCTTTGCTAAACTCATATCCGTGTGCGTACAACTACAAAGATGCAGATCAAAGTGACGAAGATGTCTATAATTCATCCAATGAAACCGTAATTTGCCGCGAATTTTTCTTTGATTCAAAATTTCATTACACGCCAGCGGCCTGCGAAATAGCATTGAGTAATTTCATCAATAATTTAAATCATAAAGCAAATCCGTTTTTGCATTTATCAAAAAAAGCATCTTAATTTTTAATTCAAAAAAGAACCCGGCAGAATTTTATTAATTCTAACCGGGCTTCTTTTTAAACTTTAAATTTTAATGGAAGATGAACTACTTTTTTGGTTTCAAAAAATTCATCTTCAAAATAATCCGAAAGATTATATAAAGTTGCACTTGGAAAATCTTTTAATTCCTCTGCCAAATCTCCGCCTTTTAGGTAAAGAATTCCGTTTTTCAAAGTGTGTTTGTGCTGTTTCTTAATTTTATCTTTAACCCAGGAAACAAAATCAGGCATATTTGTTACTGCACGGCTCACAATAAAATCAAAGTCTGCTTTGACCAATTCGGCACGTTTTTGTTCCGCTTTAACATTTTTTAATTCTAAAGCATCGGCAACACCTTGCACCACTTTTATTTTCTTGGCAATCACGTCAATCAAATAAAAACGAGTTTCAGGAAAAAGAATCGCTAACGGGATTCCCGGAAAACCTCCGCCTGTACCAACATCCAAAACGGTTGTTCCAGGTTCAAACTTCATCACTTTGGCAATTCCCAAAGAATGCAAAATGTGTTTAGTATATAATGAATCAATGTCTTTTCTCGAAATAACATTGATTTTTTCATTCCAATCGTGGTATAAAAAGTCTAATTTTTGAAATTGTTCAATTTGAACTTCGGTCAAATCAGGAAAATATTTCAATATCTCATCCATTGCTCTAAATTTTTAACAAAAGTACTACTTTACGATTGAAATATTTAACTCAATTTTGCAAATTGAAAATTTATAATAATTACCTTTGAAACCTATTTAAAATAATTATGAATAACACTGCTCCTACATTTGCAAGGCAAGACAATCTGAAGTTTTTCAGAACACTTAACTCTCGGGTAAACAATTATTTCAAAGAAAATAATATCCAGAAAACTGGGAACTGGAAACTGCATTTAAAAGCCGTTATTCTTTTCGCAGTATTTTTAACACCTTATTTTTTGATCCTTACGCTTAATATGCCTTTTTGGGTAATGTTACTGTTATCAATCGTAATGGGAATTGGAATGGCCGGCGTTGGAATGAATGTAATGCACGATGGAAACCACGGTTCTTACTCGAACAAAAGCTGGATCAATAAATTAATGGGCGGAACAATTTATGTTTTGGCCGGAAATGTTTATAACTGGCAAGTACAGCACAATGTATTGCACCATACGTATACCAATATTCCTGGACATGATGAAGATCTTGACGCAGGAAGAATTATCCGTTTTACAGAACATGCAGAATGGCATAGCTTTCATCGTTTTCAGCATTATTATTCTGTTTTCTTATACGGATTACTGACTTTCAATTGGGCAATCACAACCGATTTTAAGCAAATGCGTAATTATTTGAAAAGAAAATTATCATACGGCGAACCAAAAAGTCCTAAAATTCTTTGGACAACTCTTATTATCACAAAAATTATCTATGCATCAATCTGGATTGTTTTACCAATCGTTATTGGGATTACATGGTGGAAAGTTCTTCTTGGATTTTTCGTCATGCATTATACAACAGGTTTAATCTTAAGTATAGTATTTCAATTAGCACACGTGGTTGATCATACTACTAATCCGCAACCAAATGAATTAGGCGAAATGGATAATACTTGGGCCGTTCACCAATTGTATACTACAACTAACTTTGCACCAAAAAATGCAATTGTAAATTGGTATACAGGCGGATTAAACCACCAAATCGAACATCACATTTTTCCAAATATTAGTCACATTCATTATGGTAAAATTGCAAAAATCGTAAAGGAAACTGCAAAAGAATGTAACTTGCCATATTACGAATATAAAACAATGAGAAGTGCAATAGTTGCACACTTCAAGCATTTACGTGACTTAGGAATGAAACCTGAATTATCAGTTTAAAAAAAAATCTATTAATAATTAACCCTCCTTAATAAGCGTAGAAAATTAAGGACATTCAAAAATTTTATAATGAACCATATTCTTTCGGACAGAATCAACAACCTTGCAACTTCGCAAACATTAGCAATGGCCGCTTTGGCAAGAGAATTAAAAGCACAAGGAAAAGACATTATCAGTTTAAGTTTAGGTGAGCCTGATTTCAATACACCAGACTTCATTAAAGAAGCAGTAATAAAAGCAGTAAACGAAAATTATAGCACTTATTCTCCAGTAGAAGGTTATCTTGAACTGAGAGAAGCAATCTGCAGAAAATTTAAAAGAGACAATGATTTAGAGTACAAACCATCTCAAATTGTAGTTTCTACTGGAGCAAAGCAATCTTTATACAACATTGCACAAGTAATGTTAAACGATGGTGACGAAGTAATTTTACCAGCTCCATACTGGGTTTCTTACTTCGAAATCGTAAAACTTTCTGGCGGAGTTCCTGTTGAAGTTCCAACTTCTGTGGAAACAGATTTCAAAATCACTCCAGAGCAATTAGAAGCTGCAATCACTCCAAAAACAAAAATGATGTGGTTTTCTTCTCCATGTAACCCATCTGGGTCTGTTTACAGTAGAGAAGAATTAACAGCACTTGCAAAAGTGTTAGAAAAACACCCAAATATTTATGTAGTTGCTGACGAAATTTATGAACACATCAATTTCTCAGGAACTTTCTGCAGTATTGGTTCAATCCCAGGAATGTTAGAAAGAACAATCACTGTAAACGGAGTTGCAAAAGCATTTGCAATGACAGGATACAGAATTGGATACATTGGAGCTCCGGAATTTATCGCAAAAGCGTGTACAAAAATTCAAGGACAAGTAACATCTGGAGCAAATTCTGTAGCGCAACGCGCTACGATTACAGCTGTAGATGCTGATCCAAGTGTATTAAACCACATGGTTCAGGCTTTCCACGGACGTAGAGATTTAGTTGTTGGATTATTAAAAGAAATTCCAGGAGTAAAAATCAACGTTCCAGAAGGTGCATTTTATGTATTCCCAGACGTTTCTTCTTTCTTCGGAAAAACATTAAAAGGACACGAAATTAAAGATGCAAACGACGTTTCAATGTATCTTTTAGCTGAAGCTAATGTTGCAACAGTAACAGGAGACGCTTTCGGAAATCCAAACTGTATTCGTTTCTCTTACGCTACAAGCAACGATATTTTAAAAGAAGCATTACGCAGAATCAAAGAAGCTTTGACTGCATAAAAATATTCTAAGTTTTATTAAAACGGCTTAAGGTTCAAAAGTTTCATCACTTTTATACTTTAAGCTGTTTTTTTATGAAGTTAGTTTGGGCGTGTCCCTCCGGGTCGGGCTTTCGGCTATATCTTTTATTCCGCTCCGCTCCATAAAAGGATACCGCCTCAATCCCTCACGCAAATGGTAAACGAGAAAATTCATTTTCAAGAGAAAAAAATCTGCTTAAATCTACTAGATGTGTGTGAAACTCAAATCAACACTTTCAAAATTCCCATTCCACAATATTGTAAAACCTCAGCTGTAATCCTGTAAAACATAACGTTTTATAAATCGTCAACTTTGTAATGTATTAATTAAAAAACTATTCATCATGACACATACAGATGTAAACACAGACGAAACCGTAAAAACATTGAACGGATTAATTTCAATTCTTGAAGACGGAAAACTAGGATATACAAACGCCGCAGAACATGTAGAAAATCTAGCTATGAAAGCCGATTTCCTTGATTACGCACGCGAAAGAGCTTTATTTATTGTAGAACTACAAGACGAAATCAACAAACTTGGTAAATCAACAGACACTTCAGGCGGAGGTCCATTAGGCGCTTTACATAGAACTTGGATTGATATTAAATCATCATTCACCGGCGGTGACACTAAAGCAATCATCAACGCCTGCATTACTGGTGAAGAAGCCGCAGTTGAGAAATACAAAATGGCACTTGAAGAAAATCATCTTGAGCACAGTCAGGTTTACATTGTTTCAAAACAATTAAACAGTATTCAAAACACTTTATCACAAATTAAAATGAGAGCGAATTAATATCATTGAAGCTTTTTATTTTAAGAAAAACTACCTGGTTTAAATAATCAGGTAGTTTTTTTGCTTTTTGGAAAAACCAAAAAAAATCTTACTTTCGTCGCAACCAATTTCTAAACCAAAACTTACTTTTTATGTCATTAACTTTACGCAGTTTTTTTATTTCTATCGTTCTTTTATTTTTGTTTCCAAACCTTGCAAAAGCCCAAACTGAAGGCAAATTCATCAAAGCATCAATAGGTTTTGCATCAAGCGGATCTTATTATATAGAAGATTATGGCACTCAAGACGAAGTAGATGTTATGGGTGGTGGTCTGTATCTTCAAGGCGAATACATTATTGGATTAAAATCATGGTTTAGCATAAGACCTTACGCTGGCGCCATTTTTGAATCTGTTGATAAAGATCAAAATGTGCAAAATCAACCTCAATATAAAGTAACTACTAACGCCTTTTTAATGGGAGGAAAAGTTCGCATTTGTGCGCCAATACCTTGGGTTGCTCCATTTATTGAAGGTGGTATTGGAACTTCGATTGGTAAATTCGAAACCTTTACACCAAACGTTAATTTTAATAAAAGCACTATTTTAATGCATATCCCATTTAGTGTTGGACTAGCAGTGGGAAGACATCATAATTTTGAAATCGGCATTTCTGGATACTTTCATCCCGCTGCAAAACAATCTACGGGAGTATTTGCTCTTGGATATACTTTTCCTTTAGATTAATCTCTTGAAACAGTTTTTATAAAAAATCCATTTATCATCATTCCATATTAAGTTAACAAATTCAAAAAAATCGCTTCATCACTAGCAAACTCGAATAATTTATTAGACCTTTGCACACTTTTTTTCGGGAATACCACAAAAGTCTAAAGTTTTAGAAATGAAGAAGAAAATCGAAATATTAGCTCCTGCTAGAGATTTAATTGGAGGAATCGCTGCCATAAACAGTGGTGCCGATGCAGTATATATTGGTGCACCACAATTTGGAGCACGTTCTAATGCAAACAACTCTATTGAAGATGTTGCCGAACTTGTAAAATACGCGCACTTATTTAACGCACAGGTTTTTGTGGTTATGAATACCATTTTGTACGACAACGAGTTAGAAACTTGTCGCGCTATGATCTGGGAGTTATATGACATTGGTGTTGATGCCTTGATCATTCAAGATATGGCGATTATGGAAATGGACTTGCCTCCTATCGTTCTTCACGCCAGCACACAAGCCAACAATCGTGATGCAGATAAAATCAAATTCCTAAAAGATGCCGGAATCAAACGTGTAGTTTTAGCACGTGAATTAAACCTTCATCAAATTAAAACAATATACGACGAAGCTGATGTTGAATTAGAATTTTTCGTAACCGGAGCTTTATGTGTTTCTTTCAGTGGAAACTGTTATATGAGTGTAGCAAACGGAGAACGTAGCGCCAACCGTGGTTCTTGTGCTCAAAACTGTCGTTTACCTTATAACTTAATTGACGGAAACGGAGATACTTTAATCCGAAACAGTCACTTGCTTTCGATTAAAGATTTAGATGTTTCAGATCAGATTCCGAATTTGATCGAAGCTGGAATTGTTTCTTTCAAAATCGAAGGAAGATTAAAAGATGTAGCTTACGTTAAAAACAACGTATCTTATTTACGTCAAAAATTAGACAGTTATTTAGAAGGAAGCGATAAATACACAAAAGCTTCTTCTGGAAAATGTACGTATACTTTCGATTCTACTTTAAGCAGAACTTTCAATCGTGGTTATACCGATTATTTCGTAAACGAAAGACACAGCTCGATTGGTTCTTGGGAAAGTCCAAAATCAAAAGGTCAATATATCGGAAAATTAATCAGAACTGTTGGAAACGCTTACGAAATCGAAAACGGCGAGTTATTAAACAACGGAGATGGACTTTGCTTCATCAATGAAAATAATGAAGCTGACGGAATCTACGTAAACAAAGCCGAAAACGGAAAAGTATATCCAAACGTTTTAAAAGAAATTAAAGACGGAACTTTCATTTACCGTAATAACGATATCGCTTTCATCAAAATTGTAGAAAGAGAAGACAGTGCAATTCGTAAAATCGGAACGACTTTATTGCTTACAGAAAATGAAAACGGTTTTGAATTAATCGCAACCGACGAAGACGGAAACGTAAGTACAGTTATTTTAGAACATTCAAAAGAGCAGACTAAAACTGGCGAATCAATCGAAGAAAACATTAAAGTTCAATTGGCAAAAACAGGTTTTACACCTTACAGCGCTGACGAAATCAACATTATGTTTTCTCAAAACTGGTTCCTTCCTATTTCAAAAATTAATGAAATGAGAAGAACGGTTTACGAACAATTATCAGAAATTCGTTTGGCAAATTACGTTCGTGAGGAGCACCAATTGGTAAAAACGTCACATCCGTATCCTGAAACTAAGTTAGATTTCATGTACAACGTTTCGAATAAAACGGCTCGTAAATTCTACGAACGCCATGGTGTAACTGAAATCGAAAAAGCATTCGAATTACAATGGGATCCAGGAAAATCTCGTGTAATGACAACGAAATATTGCATCAAATACGAATTAAAAAAATGTCCGATTCACCAAAAAGATATAGTTGGTGTTAAAGTAAAAGAACCATTAGTTTTAAAACAGGGAGAATTGGAATACAAACTAAAATTCAACTGCAAACCCTGTGAAATGGAAATCTGGGAAAAAGATGCCGAATTTGAGATTGAAGAAGATCATTTTCATTAATATACAAACCGATACTTTTTAAAAGAAGTATCGGTTTTTTATTTTGGGCGTGTCCCTCCGGGTCGGGCTATCCGTTACAAGTCCTCGCCTGTTCGTTCCTCACGACTGTGGGCTTTCCACTTCTATCCCTCACGCAAACGGTTTCATAAGAGCGTTTTCGTTTTTCCAGTATTCACATACACACAATCTTGTCATTTCAAGGAACGAGAAATCGCACACGGGATTCCACAAAGTAAAGCGTCAATCTTTGTCGAGCTTCTAGTGTGATTTCTCGTTCCTCGAAATGACAAACTGTATGGTTACTTTGTCTTAAAACTAAAATCAAGTGCGAAATTAAATCTGCTGAATCTCCAAAATCTGCGTGAGGAATTCTCTGTGCCCTTTTTTAACTTAAAAACAAAAACTTTGCATAATTCTTTGCGCTCTTTGCGTTTAGACATAGATTGTGTAGACGCACTGCAGTGCGCCTCTATATTAACACAAACGAATAGAACTTTGCGGTTAAAAACATTTTTCTGTACTTTTACTACTCAAACATTACAACACTCCAAAATGAAAATATTACTCCTAGGTTCAGGCGAATTAGGCAAAGAATTTGTCATTGCCGCACAACGAATCGGACAAACTATAATCGCAGTTGATAGTTACGAAAATGCACCAGCAATGCAAGTTGCACATGGTTTTGAAGTCATCAATATGCTCGACGGCGAGTCACTTGACCGAATTGTAGCCAAACATAAACCCGATTTTATTGTTCCAGAAATAGAAGCCATTCGCACCGAACGTTTTTACGATTACGAAAAACAAGGAATCACGGTTGTTCCTTCAGCGAAAGCGGCAAACTTTACCATGAACCGTAAAGCCATTCGTGATTTAGCGGCAAAAGAACTTGGACTAAGAACAGCAAAATATCAATACGCTACTTCAGCAGAAGAACTGCAAAAAGCCGTTCAGGAAGTTGGAATTCCGTGTGTGGTAAAACCTTTAATGTCTTCGTCTGGAAAAGGGCAATCGACTATCAAAACAGAAAGCGATATCGAAAAAGCATGGCAATATGCTGTTGCAGGTTCGCGTGGCGATGTTATCGAAGTTATTGTAGAAGCTTTTGTCAATTTTGATTCGGAAATCACACTTTTAACAATTACTCAAAATAATAATCCAACTTTGTTTTGTGCACCAATCGGTCACCGACAAGAACGTGGCGATTATCAGGAAAGCTGGCAGCCTGCTTTAGTTTCAGAAAAAGATTTGTACGAAGCTCAGGACATGGCCGAAAAAATTACCGAAGCGCTTGGCGGTGCCGGACTTTTTGGTGTTGAATTTTTCCTAACAAAAGAAGGCGTTTATTTCTCTGAACTTTCTCCGCGTCCTCACGATACGGGAATGGTAACTTTAGCGGGAACGCAGAATTTCAACGAATTTGAATTGCACTTAAGAGCAATTCTAAGTCTTCCAATTTTTGAAATTACTTTGGAAAAAGCCGGAGCAAGTGCCGTAATTTTAGCTTCAGAAGATTCTACAAATCCAACTTTTACCGGAATCGAAAAAGTAGCGGCTTTACCAAAAACAGATTTCAGGATTTTTGGCAAACCAACTTCAAGACCTTACCGAAGAATGGGAGTTGTTTTGAGCCATGATGTACTTTCAACTCCAATCAATGAAGTAACAGAACGCGCCAAGGAAACGGCGAAATTAATAATTGTAAACTCTTAGAAAATGAAAAAACTTATATTCATGATTTTCCTATTTATTGGAATTTCAACACAAGCACAAGACAAAAAGAAATTTGATAAACCAACAATTGTTGAAGCTTCATGCGGAGAATGTCAATTCGGAATGAAAGGCAAAAGCTGCGATTTAGCAGTTCGTATTGACGGAAAATCGTATTTCGTTGACGGAACCACTATTCACGATCATGGTGATGCACATGCCGAAAAAGGTTTTTGTAATGCAATCAGTAAAGCTTTAGTTACAGGAGAAATTAAAGGAAACAGATTCAAAGCAACTTCATTTACCTTAATCGACGAGAAAAAATAATGGCATTAATTCTCGAAAATATTGCTAAACATGTTTCTCTTACGCCAGATGAACAAGCGCTTTTTTTATCCAAATTAGAAACGCACACTTACAAAGCCAAAACACTTTTGTTAAACGCCGGCGAAATCTGTAAACATTCGTATTTTGTAAATTCAGGAATTTTAAGAAGCTTCAATATCAACGATAATATTGTTGAGCATGTTTTATCTTTTGCCTGCGAAGGCTGGTGGATAAGTGATATGTACAGTTATTTTTCGGAAAAACCAGGACAGCTGTTTATTGAAGTTTTAGAAGAAGCCGAAGTTGTTTCTTTATCCAAAGAAAATCAGGAACAATTGTATCTTGAAATTCCAAAACTAGAACGCTTTTTCAGAATTTTAATTGAGAATTCATTAGTCGCCAATCAACAAAGATTAATGGACAACTTAAGTTTACCTGCCGAAGAAAGATTCGAAAAATTCACCAAGAAGTACGGAACATTGGTTCACAAAGTTCCTCAAAAACAAATCGCCTCTTTCATTGGAGTTACACCCGAATTTTTCAGTAAAATGAAAGCTCGCCTTTTGAAGAAATAAAAGGTTTAGCCACAGATTTCACAGATTAAAAGGATTAAAAAAATGTTGCCAGGAATTACACAAATTTTCACAAATTAAATTGAAATGAAATTCGTGAAAATTTGTGTAATTCGTGGCGAAAAAAAATCCCTTTAATCTGTGAAATCTGTTGCTATAAAAAAGCCAGTTCATTGAACTGGCTTTTCTCTTGAATTAAAATTGCTCAACCTCTGTAGAATGTTCCATCGCTGTTATTGCTGATTTTCCTAACATTACCGTATTTTGAACAGCATCAAAATAAGAAGTCCCTACAAAAGCCTGATGTTTTACCGCTCTAAATCCGTTTTTCTGTAAAGCAAATTCGCGTTCCTGTAATTCAGAATATCCTGCCATTCCGCGTTCTTTATACGCTCTTGACAATTCAAACATACTGGTGTTCAAAGCATGGAATCCAGCTAAAGTGATGAATTGGAAACTATATCCCATTGCAGCCAAATCTTCTCTGAACGTTTCCATTTCGGGAACTGTTAATTTTGCAGCCCAATTGAATGATGGAGAACAATTGTAAGCCAGCATCTTATCCGGAAATTCTTTTTTCATTGCTTTTGCAAACTTTCTTGCATAATCTAAATCAGGATTACTGGTTTCCATCCAAATTAAATCGGCATATGGGGCATAACTCAAACCTCTTGCAATTCCCTGATCTATTCCGTTTTTTACGTAGAAAAAACCTTCGGCAGTTTTTTCTCCTGTCAAAAACTTCCTATCTCTTGGATCTGCATCGCTGGTTAATAAATTAGCCGCATCAGCATCTGTTCTTGCAACAATTAAAGTTGAAACTCCCATTACATCTGAAGCCAAACGCGCTGCAATTAATTTATTAATCGCTTCTTGAGTTGGAACTAATACTTTTCCGCCCAAGTGCCCGCACTTTTTAGCAGAACTTAATTGATCTTCAAAATGAACTCCAGAAGCTCCAGCTTCAATCATCGACTTCATTAATTCGAAAGCATTCAGGTTTCCCCCAAAACCTGCTTCGGCATCGGCCACAATCGGAACTAAATAATCTTTTTTATCTTCAATATTGTTTACCGTCTGAATTTGATCAGCACGCAACAATGCATTATTAATTTTTTTAACCACCATCGGAACGCTGTTTACCGGATAAAGTGATTGATCAGGGTACATTTCGCCTGCAAGATTTGCATCTGCAGCAACCTGCCATCCGCTTAAATAAATCGCTTCTAAACCCGCATCGACTTCCTGAATCGCCTGATTTCCAGTCAACGCGCCCAAACCAGCTACAAAATCCTGACTTTTTAACTTTCTCCATAATTTTTGCGCTCCCATTTTAGCAATAGAATGCTCAATATGATACGAACCCTGAAGCGTAACTACTTCACTCGCAGTGTAAGGACGTTCAACACCTTTCCATCTCGGGTTCGTGATCCAATCGTTAATCAATTCCTGAATTCTGTCTTCTGTTGTTTTCATAAATAGTATAGTTAAAGTGGTTAGTAAAGTTTATAGTTTTCAGTCTCAGTTATCAGTTTTAACCGGACTTAAATAGTTTTAAGAAGATCTGCGTAAATCTTTTCATTCTCATTCTATCTGCCTGATCTGCTAAATCTGCGTGAAAAATTTATTCTCTCGCAGATCTTGCGGATTTAGCGGATTTAGCGGATTTTTTTATAAATATTTGTAACACGGAATCGTCAAGAAATCAACAAACTCAGTATTTACTACTAATCTTTCCAGCACTTTTTCAGCCAATGGAAATTGTTGTTTTTCGTGATTTTCTTCGCCTAATTCCTCTTTTATTTTTCTGAATTCATCTAAAGCCAATTCATGATAATAAGCCAAATCTAATTTTCGTCCATTATCCAAAAGCACTTTATTCTGAAGCCATTGCCACAATTGCGATCTTGAAATTTCGGCGGTTGCGGCGTCTTCCATTAAATTATGCAATGCGGCAGCGCCTTGTCCATTCAGCCATGAAGCTAGATATAGAACTCCAACATTGATATTTTTTCGAACGCCGTTTTCAGTGATGATTCCAATTGGTGGTTCAATTAAATCAGCTTCTGTGATTTTTCGATGTTCTCTTTTAATCTGAATCTGATTTGGAGTTGGCATTCCTTTGTCAAAAATTTCTTTTGCTAGGGAAACCAAATCAGGATGCGCAACCCAAGTTCCGTCGTGACCATTTCGAACTTCACGCTCCTTATCTGTTTTTACTTTTGCGAAAGCGACAGCATTAGCTTCTTCATTATTTCTAATCGGAATTTGAGCAGCCATTCCGCCAATTGCATGAATTCCTCTTTTATGACATCTTTGAATAACCAAATTCGAATAGGCATTCATAAAAGGCGAAGTCATATTTACCTGATCGCGATCTGGAACGATGAATTTTGGATTTTTTCTGAACTTTTTGATGTATGAGAAAATATAATCCCAACGTCCGCAGTTCAAGCCTACGATATGTTCTTTCAATTCGTAAATGATTTCATCGAGCTGAAAACTTGCCGTAATCGTTTCAATCAAAACTGTCACTTTTATCGTTCCGCGTTTTAATTTCAAATAATCCTCGGTAAAATCAATTACATTATTCCACCAGCGTGCTTCCAGATAATGTTCTAATTTCGGAATGTAGAAATACGGTCCTGAATTGTTTTCTAAAAGTCGTTTATGATTATGAAAAACATACAAACCAAAATCTACCAAAGAACCCGAAACTTCATTTCCTTCAATCAAAAGATGTTTTTCCGGCAAATGCAGACCTCTCGGACGTACAATTAGCGTTGCAATCTTTTCATTTAAATGATAGGATTTTTGTTTTACCAAATCGGTATAGGTAATTGTTTTATTAACTGCATCGATTAGATTTACTTGTCCGTCCATAAGGTTTTGCCAGGTTGGTGAAGTACTGTCTTCAAAATCGGCCATAAATGTTTTCGCTCCCGAATTCAAAGCATTGATGATCATTTTGCGATCAACTGGCCCAGTAATCTCAACTCTTCGATCTAATAAATCTTTCGGAATTTCTCCAGCTTTCCAATTGCCTTCTCTAACACTTTTGGTTTCCGGAATAAAAACCGGCATGATTCCCTGATCAAAAGTGACTTGTTTTTGTTCGCGTTGCAAAAGCAATAGTTTTCGTTGTGATTCGAATTTTCTATGCAATTCGGTTATAAAAGCAATCGCTTCTTCTGTCCAAATTTTTGGATAACGAAGCTTCTTTTCGGCTAAAAATTCCATTGCCGTTTCGGTAATTTCTAATTGGTTTTTCATAGCTGTGGTTTTATTTTTTTATTATAAAAAAAATCTCATTATTAGATTATTGTTTATTCATTTCAGAATATCAAAATCGTAACACTTTGATTTTTAATAATTTCTACATGACAATATTAGAAAAAAGTTTTTTACAAAACAAGCGAACGTTCGCTAAATATCAAAAATATTTTTTTGGCGATTGTTTTTAGATTAACTATATTTGGTTCATGGATATCGAAAAAGACTATATAAAGCTGATCTTCGGACTAAAATTGAAGCAAGTCAGAACGCAAAAAAATCTGTCACTTTTTGGCCTGGCCAAATTGACAAATCTTTCAAAATCGTACTTAAACGAGATTGAAAAGGGAAAAAAATATCCAAAAACAGATAAAATTTTATTGCTCTGCGAACATTTGGACGTGACTTACGACCAAATGGTATCTCTAAAACTCGATAACAATCTCGCTCCGATTGGCGAAATATTGAAATCCGGAATTTTAAAAGAGATTCCGCTCGAGCTTTTCGGAATTCAAGAAGCCGATTTAATTGATATTATTGCAAATGCTCCGGCAAAAGTCAACGCGTTTATCAGTACGATTATCGAGATTGCACAGCATTACAATTTAAGCCGTGAAAGTTTCTTTTTGGCTGCTTTACGTTCCTATCAGGAAGCACACAGCAATTACTTTGAAGATTTAGAAGAAAAGGTAATTTCGTTTTCGAAGTCGTTTCAAATCAATTTAGATTCTAAAATTACTGTAGAAGAATTGGAAGCGATTTTAAAAGAAGAATACGAATACAATATCAAAGAAATTGCATTTGCAGACCAAGAAGCTTTGGACGATTTGCGTTCGATTTATGTTCCAAAAAGCAAAACTTTATTACTCTCTACAGAACTTGACGCTCCGCAGAAAGCTTTTATTTTAGCCAAAGAAATTGCTTATAATTATTTGAAAATATCAGACCGATTATTGACTTTTAGCTGGATTAAGTTTGAAAATTTTGATCAGGTTTTGAATAATTTTTACGCTTCTTATTTTGCCGGCGCTTTATTATTGCCGAGAAAATTGGTTGTAGATAAAATCAATTCTTTCTTGGAAAATGAAAATCCAAAGCCGGAAGAATTTGTTCAATTAATTGAAAGTTTTGAAGTTTCACCTGAATCTTTTTATCAGCGATTAACCAATTTATTACCGAAAGATTTTCAGTTGAAGAATCTTTTTTTCTTAAGATTATCGCATAAAATTGGTTCTGATTTTTATCAGATAAATAAAGAATTACACATTACGCATCAGCAAGAACCACATGCTAACGAAACCAATGAGCATTATTGCAGAAGATGGGTTTCCGTAAAAACAATTGACGAAGCCATCAAACAAAATAAATCTCATTTTTTTGATGCTCAAATTTCAAGTTATGCAAATAGCGGAAACGAATATTTAGTTTTTTCATCGGCTACAAAAGATCCTTTTGCGGAGAATTATATCCGCAGTATTTCTGTTGGAATTTTAATTAATCCGACAATGAAAAAGAAATTCAAATTCATTGATGGAAAACCTTTAGTAAAACGGATTGTTGGTGTAACTTGTGAGACCTGCGCTGTAAAAGATTGTCTGGAAAGAAGTGCTCCACCGACTGTTTTGGAGAAAGAGAAACGCCATGAAAATACGGATGCCGTTGTTCAGCAGTTTATAAATCAATATAGTTAGAATATAATGAAATATCTTGCTTTGCTAATCACTTTAGTTTCGATTAACTTAATTCAGAAAACGGACAAACTTACTGGTCGTTACAATTATTTATTAGAAGACTACGGCTTATACGCCCAAAAAAACAAAATTACTTTTAAGGATAGTGTTTTTATTTTTGACAACAAATACATGCCAAAAGGAAAAATCTCATATGGAAATGTAATACTGTTAGAGAATTTCATTAATAGAGATTTAATTATCAGTATTCGAAAAGATCAAATCAAAAAAGACACTATTCAATTTTATATCCATGACAAAAGTGGTGGTGGGAATTATCTTGATATTTCTTCAGGAAAAGGAAAATTAATTAAAATTAATAATTAATCCCTGCCTTTTTATTACGTGTTATTTGTCATTCCGAGGAACGAGGAATCTCCGCGAGAAGCTCGACAAAGATTGAAGACATGCTGTGCGGAGCTACTTACGGAGATTCCTCGTTTCTCGGAATGACAAAACTGCGTGGTTACTTTACCCGTACCTTCTCGCAGTCTTGTCATCTCGACGAAGGAGAGATCACACTAGAAACTCCGATCCTACAATCGCCAATCTTTGCCGAGCCACTTGTGTGATCTCTCCTTCGTCGAGATGACAAACTGTGCGGTTACTTTCTTTTTAAGCTATACATATAACGACTTATGAAAATGAATTTTCTAGTATAGCCCCGATAGAAGTGGAAATCCTTTTGTGGTGGCGTTCACCACAAAAGATTGAAACGGATAGCGGGACGTCACGTCCGTTGAAAACGAAAATTTCTGCTTCAAAAAAATAATTAGATAATTTGGGAATATGATAACTAGATAATTTTGCTGAATCGTAAAAACTCAAAAAAAACCTTTGAACCTTTGCAACTCTGAACCTTTGCAACTCTGAACCTTTGCACCTCAAAAGAACCTTTTCTTAATCTACATTAAGTGCTTTTCCTCTAGATCGACCGTATCTTTGTACTATAAAAATTAAAACACACAAAATCATGGAAAATATAGTATTGCACAAAGCAGACACAAGAGGAAATGCAAATCACGGATGGTTGAACGCTTATCATAGCTTTAGTTTTGCGAGCTGGTATAATCCGGATAGAATTCAGTTTGGGGCACTTCGTGTTTTAAACGACGATACAATTGCAGGCGGAATGGGCTTTGGAACGCATCCACACGATAATATGGAAATTATTACAATTCCGTTAGAAGGTGATTTGGCTCATAAAGATAGCATGGGAAATACTGAAATCATCAAAAATGGTGATATTCAGGTGATGAGTGCCGGAACTGGAGTTCAGCATAGTGAGTTTAATCCAAATGCAGATCAACAGACTAAATTGTTGCAAATCTGGTTGTTTCCAAACAAAAGAAATGTTACGCCACGTTACCAACAAATTACTTTAGATGTTGCAGACAGACATAATAAATTATCTCAAATTTTATCTCCGAATGCTGATGATGAAGGCGTTTGGATTCACCAAGATGCTTGGTTCAATATGGGAAATTTTGATGCCGGAATCGCAACTGAATATAAAATTAAAAAAGAAGGAAACGGAGTTTATGCTTTTGTTTTGAAGGGAAATGTTACCATCAACGGTCAGGAACTAAGCACTCGTGATGCGGTTGGAATTTCAGGAACTGACACTTTAACGATTAAAGCTAATTCAGATGCTGAATTTTTATTGATGGATATTCCTATGAACTATTAATTCGAAGATTACAATTAATATTTTTTTTAGAAACGATATTTAAGTTGATTTTCAACTTATTATCGTTTCTTTTTTTGTTTAAATTTTATCAAAACTCAAAAAGAAACCGTAATTTTATTAGATGAAAATTGGTCTTAATTTATTTAAAACTAACTATTTAAAATTTTCAATCATGAATCCAAATAATCTAACTAAAGAATACACTAACGGCGAAGTAACGATTGTTTGGCAATCCGGGAAATGCATTCATTCGGCCAATTGTGTAAAAAATAATCCTGACGTTTTTCATCCAAAAGAAAAACCATGGATTTTGCCTGAAGCTTCGACTACTGATAAAATTATTGAGACGATTCATAAATGCCCTTCGGGCGCGTTGAGTTTTTATATGAATAAGAAAAACTAAGCTTTACGCATTAGTTTTTTTGCCACAGATTGCACAAATTAAAGTGATTTTTATTCGCCACGAATTACACAAATTTCCACAAATTTTGATTCAATTATTTTCGTGGTAATTCGTGTAATTCGTGGCAATATTTTTTTTAATCCTTCTAATCTGTGCAATCTGTGGCAAAAAAAATCCCATTTTTTATTTCTTAATCTAGGTTAAGTGCGTTACGCTTACTACCACCGTAACTTTGTCCTATCAAAATGAAACAAATAAATTAATTATTTAAAAAATAAAATTATGGCAACTACAAAATGGTCAATTGACCCAACACATTCAGAAATTGGTTTTAAAGTTAAACACATGATGTTTACAAATGTTTCAGGTAAATTTGGAACTTATGATGCTACAATTACTACAGAAGGAGATGACTTCGAAAATGCAGATATCCAGTTTTCTGGTGATATCGCTTCAATCGACACTGCAAATGCAGACAGAGACGGACATTTAAGAAGCGCTGATTTCTTTGACGTTGAAAATAACCCAAAATTGACTTTCAAAGCTTCATCTTTCAAAAAAGTTGATGCTGGAGATTATCAATTAACTGGAGATTTAACAATTAAAGGAATTTCAAAAGAAGTAAAATTCCCAGTAGAATATAGCGGAATCCTAACTGATCCTTGGGGAAATACAAAAATAGGTTTAAGCATTGAAGGAAAAATTAATCGTAAAGACTGGGGTTTAAACTGGAACTCAGCTCTTGAAACTGGAGGTGTTTTAGTTGGAGAAGAAGTAAAATTAAACATTGAATTACAATTCGTAAAACAAGCTTAATACTTTATAATAGACTTTAATTTGATTGGTTAAAAAGCCTGCACTTTTTTAGGAAGTGCAGGCTTTTTTTGGGGTTTGCCACGAATTACATTAATTTCCACGAATTTTTTTTCTTTCAAAACTGGAAATATTTTTTTCTGCCACAGATTAAAAAGATTAAAAAAGATTTTTTTCTGTATTGTGAAAATAAATAATCTGTGAAAATCCTTTTAATCTGTGGCAGAAACTAAAATAATAATTCGTGGGAATTAGTGTAATTCGTGGCTAAAATAAATCAGCGCACTGTATTTCTAAATTCTGTTGGTGATATTCCTGTTTGCTTTTTGAAGAATCTGGAGAAGTATGAGTAATCTTCGTAGCCTACTTTGAATGCTACTTCGTTTACGGCTAATTGTTTATCGATTAGCATTCTTTTTATTTCCAGAATCACTCGATCCGTGATTACTTCTGTGGCAGTTTTTTGCAGAATTTCATTGCAGATTCTGTTTAGATGTTTTAAAGTAATATTTAGTTTTTCTGCGTAGAAAGATGGCAATTTTTCTGTTCTGAAATATTCTTCTAAAAGCGATTCGAATTTATTGATTTTAATATTGTACGAATGCGTTTGATGCGAATAAGTTTCACTGTATTTACGGGCAATTTCGATGTGAATTGAATCTAATAAATTCAACATTTTATCAAGCTGATATTTATTATTTTGATTGTTTTCCTGAATTAATAGATCAAAATAAGGCTGGATTTTTGGAATTTCTTTTTCTTCAAAAACCATTTCCGGACGGTTATGAATCGAATGGTAAAAATTATACTCGTTGATGTTTTTTTGTCCGAAATATAAATTATACAATTCCTGCGAAAAGATAATCACAAAACCTTCTATGTCTTCAGATAAACTCCAGTGATGCATTTGTCCAGGCTGAAGCACAAACAAACTTCCTCTTTTTATTTCGAATTGATCAAAATCTACTTCGTGTTTTCCTGATCCTTTCGTAAAAAACACCATCAAATAGGAATCATGACGATGCGGCTCTTCGACAAAACTGTGACTTTTTAGATGCTCTTTAAAGGTATTCACATAAAAATCGCGATGAATATCGTTACAGCTAAAATTCTGAACACTATAAACAGGATACTTTTTCATACACAATTACTATTTATTGTTTTCTGACTACAGAACTTCGATTTGGAATTAGGAATTTAAATTTTAAAAATTTAGCAAAAAATGTCTTTATTATGCTATAAGTAGCGAAGATACTAAAAAGACTTTTATCCTACTCCGATTTACCTTTGTACAAATAAAAAACAACAAAGTCATGTCAAATGCACTAACTCATATTTTAAGCAACGAATGTCCGATTTGTCACAAAGGAAAAGTATTTACAGATAAAAGTATTTTTTTGACTTTCGGTCTTCCAAAAATGAACGAATACTGCAGTAACTGTAATTATAAATTCCAAAAAGAACCTGGTTACTTTTTTGGCGCCATGTACGTAAACTACGGATTAACAGTCGCTCAAGGAATTGCAACATATTGTATTGCACAGTTTTTCTTTGAGAAAAATTTCGATTTAAGAATCATTCCAATTATTGCTGTTGTGATTACTTTACTAACTCCTTTTAATCTAAGATTTTCAAGGTTAGCATGGATTTACATGTTTAAGGATTATACGAAATAAAAAAGTGTTATTTTTGCCTTTCAATTGAAACTAATTTTCAATTCCAAAAAAATAAAAAAACAAATTAGACAAATGAAAGCATACGTATTTCCAGGTCAAGGTGCGCAGTTCACAGGAATGGGCAAAGATTTATATGAAAATTCGGCTTTAGCCAAAGAATTATTCGAAAAAGCTAACGAAATTTTAGGTTTTAGAATTACAGATATTATGTTTGAAGGTACTGCCGAAGAACTAAAAGAAACTAAAGTTACGCAGCCTGCAGTGTTTTTACACTCAGTTATTTTAGCTAAAACTTTAGGCGAAGATTTTAAACCAGAAATGGTTGCGGGACATTCTTTAGGAGAATTTTCAGCTTTGGTTGCTAACGGAACTTTATCTTTTGAAGATGGTTTGAAATTAGTTTCTCAACGTGCTTTGGCAATGCAAAAAGCTTGCGAAATCACACCGTCAACAATGGCTGCAGTTTTAGGTTTAGCCGATAATATTGTCGAAGAAGTTTGCGCTTCTATCGATGGTGTTGTGGTTGCTGCAAATTATAACTGCCCAGGACAATTAGTTATTTCAGGAGAAACTACTGCAGTTGAAAAAGCTTGTGAAGCAATGAAAGCTGCGGGAGCAAAACGTGCTTTAATTTTGCCTGTTGGAGGAGCATTTCACTCGCCAATGATGGAGCCAGCAAGAGAAGAATTGGCTGCGGCAATTGAAGCTACAACTTTCTCAACTCCTATTTGCCCAGTTTACCAAAACGTAACTGCAAATGCGGTTTCTGATGCAAATGAAATTAAAAAGAACTTAATCATCCAATTGACTGCTCCGGTAAAATGGACACAATCTGTACAACAAATGATCGCTGATGGCGCTACTTTGTTTACTGAAGTTGGTCCAGGAAAAGTGTTAGCTGGTTTGATTAATAAAATTGATAAAGAAGCGGTTACTGCGAATGCTTAATCGTAGAGGCGCACTGCAGTGCGTCTTTCGTATCTAAATCACATAAAAAAATCCTCATAGACTTTAATCAGTTTATGAGGATTTTATTTTTATAGCTCTTTTGCTTCTTCGTTGTAATTATTTAAGATTCCAGTAACCACGTAATTTTGATTACTTTTTTCAAAAAACACATACCAAGTTGTTCTTAAATTAGTTCTGTAAAAAATATAATTAGCTCCTAAATACCGAAGAGAGTCTGGAGTTTTCTTATTTGGAAAACTTGAAATACTCGAAATTATAAAATCAACTATTTTATTAACATAATTTTGAGCAGAATCAGGAAAGCCAAAATATTCATCTTCAAAAAGCGTAAAAACTAAATCGTCAAAATATTCAAGAACTGCTTCTTTAAAAATTATTTCTTCCAAGGATAAGCTTTTATTCTTTTAGACATTTCAGCTTTAAATTCCTCTGGCGTTAACCCTTTTGCAAACTCGGCATCAAAATCAAAAGTTTCAGGGTCTATACCTTTAAATTTAGGTTTTTGAATTTCATATTCAACTCTTGGCTCTTCAACCTTGTTTTTTTTATTTTCTTTATCCGAATCCATTATTCCTACATTTTTAATTCTTACAAATTTACAAAATAAATTGAAGCGAAATTTATACAACTTTCTTTTCCTTCTTCTTGTAATTCACAATAAAAACCCCAAGAATAATTAACGCCGTTGCAATAATAAAATCAATTGTAATAACTTCATCCAAAAGCAACCAACCCAGAAAAACTGCAATTATCGTGTTTATATAAGCTAAAATAGAAACTTGAACTGCTGTAACATGTTTCAAAGCATAACTATAACAGAAAAAAGCAATCACAGATCCAAAAAGCGACAAATACAAAGCCGCAAAAATACTTCTTGAACTCCATGAACTCAAGTCTGGATTTGGCGAAAAAATAGATGCTAAAACCAGCTGAATACAAGAAGCCATAGTAAATTGATAAAACAAGTTAAGTACAATATTATTCGATTTTACAGCATGTGTTTTAGTGTAAATTGTTCCCGCTGCCCAAGCTAAAATTGCAAACCCCATGAACATCATTCCAGTTCTGTAATCAGCATCTAAAAATGATCCTAGTCCGTCTTTGAATATAAAAACGACTCCAGAAAACCCAATTAACACCCCGACAAATCCCTTTAAACTCATTTTTTGTAATCCGAATAAAATGCTTCCAAGAAATATTAATATCGGAGATAAAGCACTTATCACAGATGCCAATCCGCTTGGCAATGTTTTCTCTGCAATTGTGGTAAAACCATTCGCAATTACAATCATTAAAACTGAAGGAATAAGCTGTTGCTTAAAATTCCCCCAACCAATCCATTTTAATTCTTTTTTGAACAACAAAATAGTCATCATAATCAATCCCGCCAAACCTTGACGAATCGAAGTTACAAACCAGGGCGGAATCGTTTCGACTGCAACTCTGATTCCTAAAAATGTTGTACCCCAGATAATTCCAACAGCCGCCAGAGCAAAAATCAATTTATAATCTAAATTTTGTTTCATGATAATCATCTAAAAAAAAATCCCAAACTATATAACTATAATTTGGGATTTTAAAATCTTATAATTTTAAATATGAAGAATTATTTACTCCTCACTTTTTGTTCCCATTTCCATGCACTCGCCATTGCTTCGTCAAGACTTAATTCAGCTTTCCAGCCTAAAACATTATTTGCTTTATCTGTATTAGCGTAAGCTTCAGTAATATCACCTTCACGACGTGGCTTAATCACATATGGTAGTTTTTTATCACTTACTTTTTCAAAACTATTAATCACTTCAAGAACTGAACTTCCTTTTCCAGTTCCTAAGTTGAAAGTTTCAACTTTCGCTAAATTCTTTTTGTTGAATAAACGTTGCAATGCAATAACGTGTGCTTTTGCTAAATCTACGACGTGAATATAATCACGAACTGCTGTTCCGTCTGGTGTTGGATAATCGTTTCCGAATACAGACAATTCCTTACGTAAACCTACTCCTGTTTGTGTAATAAAAGGAACCAAGTTTTGCGGAACTCCTAATGGCAATTCTCCAATTTCATTTGAAGCATGTGCCCCAACCGGATTAAAATAACGTAATAAAATAGCATTAATACTGGTTACTTTAGCAGTATCTGTAATAATCTCTTCTCCTATTTGCTTCGTGTTTCCATAAGGAGACATCGCAGTTTGTATTGGAGCATCTTCTGTAATTGGCATTTTTTCGGCTTGACCGTAAACCGTACAAGATGAACTAAAAATAAAACTTGCTTCTGGTTTTTGTTGCAATTCCTGCAAAAGATATACTAAACTGCTAATATTGTTTTCATAATACAATAAAGGCTGCTCAACACTTTCTCCTACAGCTTTTGATGCCGCAAAATGAATTACTCCTGTAACATCATTATGTTTTTTAAAGAAATCGCTAACTGCTGCTTTTTCTCTTAAATCTAATTTTTCGAATAAAGGTGTTTTTCCTGTTATGGCTGTAATTCCTTTTAAAACATCTTCTGAAGAGTTTGAAAGATTATCAATTATCACAACTTCGAAGCCTTCATTTTGCAATTCAACTACGGTGTGGGAACCAATAAATCCTAATCCTCCTGTTACTAATACTTTCATTTTTTGGGTTGTTTTGTGCTGTTGTTTATTTGGTTTAATTTATTTTACTTATTTAAAAATTCTAAAACAGAATCGGTAATAAATTTAATCTGCTCATCATCAAGTTCTGTGTGCATTGGCAAAGCAATGACTTCCTGAACTAATTGATTCGTAACCGGAAACTGCTCTTCTTTATAACGAGGATCTAAATATGCTTTTTGAGAATGCAATGGAATTGGATAATAAATTGCACATGGAATTCCTTTATCCAATAAGTGCTGCATTAAAGCATTTCTATCAGCATCAATAATTCTCAAAACATATTGATGAAAAACGTGATCATTTTCGTTTGCATCAAAATCTGGTGTAATAATGTGTGCATTTCCAGCGAAAGCGCTATTATATTTTGTTGCTGCCAAACGACGCGCTTTATTATATTCATCTAATAAAGGTAGTTTTGCATTTAAAACACCAGCCTGAATACTGTCTAAACGTGAATTTACACCAACAACATCATGATGGTAACGCTCATACATTCCGTGATTTACGATTCCGCGGATAATGTGTGCTAATTTATCATCATTTGTAAAAATCGCACCACCGTCTCCATAACAACCTAAGTTTTTAGATGGGAAAAATGAAGTTGCCGCAACATGACCAATTACTCCAACCTTAGTTTTTGTACCCGATTTAGAAATATAATCAGCTCCAATTGCCTGAGCATTATCTTCAATTACATATAAATTATGTTCGGCAGCAATTTCCATAATCGCATCCATACTTGCAGCGCGTCCAAATAAATGTACCGGAACAATTGCTTTTGTTTTTGGAGTGATTGCTTTTTTAATTGCTTCAATATCAATGTTCATATTTACCATATCAACATCAACCAAAACCGGCGTTAATTGCAACAAAGCAATAACCTCAACGGTTGCTGCAAAAGTAAAATCGGCAGTAATAACTTCGTCACCAGGCTGAAGCCCCAATCCCATCATGGCAATCTGCAAAGCATCTGTTCCGTTTGCACAAGGAATTACGTGTTTAGCGCCTAAATAATCTTCAAGGTTTTTCTGAAACTGATGAACCAATGGTCCATTTATGTAAGTATTTGTATCTAAAACTTCCTGAATTGAAGCGTCAACTGTAGATTTTATTTTTTCATATTGACTCTTTAAGTCAACCATTTGAATTTTTTTCATTTTGAATAACATTTAAAATAAAGACCTGATTTTTAAACATAATCTTTAAAAGGAGCAACAAAAATAGTTATTAATAGCTTCAAACCAATGAAAATAATCGAAAGAAATGTAATTTAGCCACAAAAACAAACAGATGCTTTTTCTATACAATTTAGTTATTTCTATTGCAGGGTTTTTTCTGAAAATTGTTGCGCTATTTAGTCCGAAAATTAAGCTTTTTGTTGAAGGCCGAAAAAACGTGTTTTCAATTTTAGAAGAAAAAATACAACCAGAAGATAAAACAATTTGGTTTCACTCGGCCTCACTTGGTGAATACGAGCAAGGTCTTCCAGTTATAGAAAAAATCAAAGAAAAGTATCCATCACACAAGATCATTGTAACCTTTTTTTCGCCATCTGGATACGAAGTGCGTAAAAATAACACAGTTGCAGACATCACTATTTACCTACCGTTAGACACAAAATCGAATGCGAAAAAATTCATCAAATTAGTTCATCCCGAACTTGCATTCTTTATCAAATATGAATTTTGGTTAAATTATTTAAAGGAATTAGAAACAAATAAAGTCCCTACTTATTTAATTTCCGGAATTTTCAGAGACAATCAAATGTTTTTTAAATGGTATGGCGGATTCTACAGAAAAGCTCTAAAAGCCTTTACTTACTTCTTTGTCCAAAACGAAAAATCTAAACAAAAAGTAGAAAGCCTCGGATTTAACAATGTAGTAGTTTCCGGCGACACAAGATTTGATCGTGTGAATTCTATTTTAGAACGTGATAATTCATTGGATTTTGTAGAAAACTTTAAAAACAACAAACCAGTTATAGTCATTGGAAGTTCATGGCCAAAAGACGAAGCTATCCTCGCGGAATATATTAATCAGGCACCAGAAAACTTAAAATTCATAATTGCACCGCATAATATCAAGCCGAATCAGATTTTAGAACTTCAATCACAAATCACAAAATCGACAGTTTTATTTTCTGAGAAAACAAATAAAGACTTGTCCAATTATGATGTTCTCATAGTAGATACCGTTGGTTTATTAACCAAAATTTACAGCTACGGAACTATTGCTTATGTAGGCGGAGGATTTGGAAACCCTGGAATACACAATATTCTGGAACCCGCTACTTTCGGAATGCCTATTCTAATAGGACCAAATTACTCTAATTTTGCAGAAGCGGTTTCGCTTGTAAAATTAAAAGGATGTTCCGTTATCTCTAATTACGATCAACTAAAAGAGGCTTTAGACTTACTTTTATCAAACAATTCTTTCTATAATGAAAAAAGCGAAATTTGTAAAGCCTTTATTCAGGACAATAAAGGTGCTACAGAAACCATTATAAAAGTGGTCTACAAACCTCTTTTATAGCAATTTTCTAATTTGTCAAAACTTTTTGGAGATAAATACGTTCATAAAAGTGCTTTTTCTTCGTATTTGACTACTCAGCATATTCCATAAAAAACAAAATAAACCACAAGAAACAAGATTAAAAGAGCCAAAACAACAATAGAATCATCAGTAAAAAATAATTTAGACCTTAAATACAATAATATAATTTATTTTTACTAATTTGGCATATTATTTGATAAATAAGATAATCGTGAGCGAGGAAAATATTTTAAAAAAAAAGTGAAAAAATATTTTACATATTAAAAAATTTATATCTTTGCCACGAATTAATAATTAACCTTTTATAATAAAGTAAGATGAAAAAAGTATTTTTAAGTTTAGCTGTTGTTGCTGTTTTAACTGTTGTATCTTGTAAAAAAGCTGACGCTGCAGCTGAAACTGCTGTAGATTCTACTGCTGTTGCTGTTGATTCTGCTGCTGCTGTAGTTGATTCTGCTGCTACAACTGTTGACTCTGCTGCTGCAAAAGTTGATTCTGCTGCTGCTAAAGTAGAAGAAGCTGCTAAAGAAGTAAAAAAATAATTAGAACCTAAATTCTAAAGATTTTAAAACCATCCATCGTGATGGTTTTTTTATGCTTAAAATTCAGCAAATTCCAATAAAATAAAATTCCAAATCCCAAAAACACGTTGTGCATTAATGGAATTTGGAATTTTACATTATTGAAAGACTTTTATATTATTCTCTAGAGTAGATTCTTTATTGGAATTTGAAATTTTAAAATATTTGGAATTTCATTTACTCCATTTCTATTTCATCCTCAACAACTTCTTCATCTTCAAAAATCGCCTCATTTGAAGAGAAATCCAAAATCTCCGATTTGGATGCATATGTCACAATTTCTTTAATTCCTTTCTGCAAAAGCAATTCTGTTGTGTATTTTCGACTTGTTGCAAAATGAACATCACCCAACATCAATTTAAAGAAATACTTCCCTCCCGATCCTTTAAACTTTAAAAACTTAGAAAGATCTATATTCACCTTAAACCTTTGAATATCCTCTTCACATTCAAATCGAAGTTCATAACTCAAACTCGTAAAAATCACCTTCCCTTTTCTCGAAGTGAACGTAAATTTATACTCATCATTAAATCGCCTACTAATAACGAAAGCACCCATATTCTGATTTTAGATTGTTGATTTTAGCCTTAGGCTCTTAGATTCTTAGATTCTTTAAAATCAATTTACCTCACAAATTGATTTTATTATTGAGTTTATGCCATAAAAAAAGCCTCTTCAAAAGAAGAGGCTTTAGTACTCAGAGCGGGACTTGAACCCGCACGAACATTGCTGTTCACTGGATTTTAAGTCCAGCGTGTCTACCAATTTCACCATCCGAGCATTATATGGTTTTGAGCGAAAAACGGGGCTCGAACCCGCGACCTCGACCTTGGCAAGGTCGCGCTCTACCAACTGAGCTATTTTCGCATTTCAGATCTTTTTAAGAACCGCAACACCTGATTTGTTCCGTATTGCGAGTGCAAATTTAGGACATTTATTCAATTATACAAGCATTTTTAGAAAAAAAATCTACTTATTTTATAACATTCTGATAACCTAAACTTTAAACTTTTAAAAATCTAAAAATTTATTTCTTCACCAACATTCTTTTGATCTCATTCAATTTCATCAATGCTTCAACCGGAGTAATCGCATTTATATCCAGCGTTAGAATTTCTTCTTTTATTTCTTCCAATAAAGGATCATCCAAGTTAAAGAAACTCATTTGCATTTCGTCATTAGCCGATTTTATTCCGTTTAAAGCGTCACTTGAATGATTCTTTTCCAGTTTTTTCAAAAGTTTTTGCGCTTTAGAAATTACAAGCTGAGGCATTCCGGCCATTTTTGCAACATGAATTCCAAAACTATGCGCACTTCCTCCTTTTACCAATTTTCTAACAAACAAAACAGTATCTTTAAGTTCTTTGACCGCTACATTAAAATTCTGAATTCTTAGCAAAGATTCTGTCATTTCATTTAATTCATGATAGTGGGTAGCAAAAAGTGTTTTCGCTCTTCCCGGGTGTTCATGCAGGAATTCAGCAATTGCCCACGCAATCGAAATACCATCATACGTACTGGTTCCTCTACCAATTTCATCCAGCAAAACCAAACTTCTATCTGAAATATTATTCAAAATAGAAGCCGTTTCATTCATTTCAACCATAAAAGTAGATTCTCCCATCGAAATATTATCCGAAGCTCCTACTCTTGTAAAAATCTTGTCTACAATTCCCATTCTAACACTATCAGCCGGAACAAAGCTTCCCATTTGAGCCAAAAGAACTATTAAAGCAGTTTGTCTTAAAATTGCCGACTTACCAGACATATTAGGACCTGTAATCATAATAATTTGTTGAGTTTCCCTATCAAGGAAAACATCATTTGCAATATAAGGAGTTCCAACCGGTAATTGTTTTTCGATAACAGGATGTCTTCCGTTTTTGATATCCAATTCAAATGTTTCATCAATTTCAGGACAAACATATTTATTCTCAATTGCTAATTGCGTAAACGAACACAAACAATCTAATTGCGCTACCAGATTAGCATTCATCTGAACCGGTTTAATGTAAGTTGCAATCCAGGCAACCAATTGCTCAAAAAGATCGGTTTCGATTTTATAAATACGTTCTTCTGCTCCTAAAATTTTAGTTTCGTACTCCTTCAATTCTTCAGTAATATAACGCTCAGCATTTACGAGCGTTTGTTTACGAATCCATTCTGCAGGAACTTTATCCTTATGCGTGTTTCTTACTTCTATATAATAACCAAAAACATTATTGAACGAAATCTTTAAAGAAGAAATTCCGGTTCGCTCGGACTCTCTGCTTTCGATAGCCTCTAAATATTCTTTTCCAGAAGTAGAAATCGCGCGTAATTCGTCCAACTCTTCACTAATACCTTTTGCAATTGCATTTCCTTTCGAAATCGCAACAGGCGCATCCTGATTTAGAGTGATTTTAATTTTTTCTCTTAGTAAATCACAAGCATGTAAACTATCACCTATAACTTTAACAGCTTCCTGCGGACTTTGCAAAGCCAATGTTTTTATCGGAATAATTGCATCCAAAGACTCTTTTAAATAAACAATCTCGCGAGGCGAAACTTTCCCTGTCGCGATTTTCGAAATCAAACGTTCTAAATCTGAAATTTGCTTGATTTGATATTGAATATTCTGAAGTACTTCAGCATTAGATTTCAGATAAGACACCACATCGTGACGTCCTTTTATTTTATTACTATCTTTTAAAGGAAGTGCCAACCAACGCTTTAACAAACGCCCTCCCATTGGCGAAAGCGTTCTATCAATAACATCTAAAAGTGTAACAGCATTTGGATTATAACTATGGTACAATTCCAGATTTCTAATTGTAAAACGATCCATCCAAACATAAGCATCTTCTGCTATACGCTGAATTGCTGTGATATGTTGTACGCGATTGTGTTGTGTTTCTGACAAATAATACAGAATCGCTCCAGAAGCAATAATTCCTTCTTTCAGTTCCTCAACACCAAATCCTTTTAAAGAAACAGTTTGAAAATGTTTTGTAAGCGTTTCTAAGGCATAATCTTCTTTGTAAATCCAATCTTCCAAATAGAAACTATGAAAATCTTCACCAAAAGCAGTTTTAAAATCACCTTTATTATTCTTAGGAACAAGAACCTCACTCGGACTAAAATTCTGCAAGAGCTTATCAATATATTCAGCATTTCCCTGAGCTGTTAAAAACTCTCCTGTCGAAACATCTAAAAAAGAAACTCCAATATTTTTGTTTGCAAAATACACCGAAGCTAAAAAGTTATTTGATTTAGATTGTAAAACCTCATCATTTAAAGAAACACCTGGAGTTACCAACTCAGTAACACCACGTTTTACAATAGTTTTTGTCATTTTCGGATCTTCAAGCTGATCACAAATCGCTACACGAAGTCCGGCTTTAACCAATTTTGGCAAATAAGTATTAACAGAGTGATGCGGAAAACCAGCCAACGCCGTTTCGGTATCAGAGCCCGCGCCTCTTTTTGTCAATGTTATTCCAAGGATTTTAGAAGCTCTTATGGCATCTTCCCCAAAGGTTTCATAGAAATCCCCAACTCTGAAAAGCAAACAGGCATCAGGATATTTTCTCTTGATCTCGTTGTACTGTTTCATTAAGGGAGTTTCCTTTACTACTTTATCTTTTGCTGCCAATTTATTGTATTTTTAAATGAAAATTAATGACAGCGAATTTATAATATTTTGAAGGAATATCGAAGGCTTGAAAAATTAAAATATTTTAAGAAATTTTTAAGCGGACATTTAAGTTTTTTACATAGCTTTGTTTATCATTAAAAAGACCTTAAAATGAAGAAAATAATTTTATTCGCTATGTTAGCTGTAGCTGGTATTACAGCTTCTCAAGCACAAAGTACAAAAACTAAAGCAGCAAAAGTTGCTAAAGTAGAAGGAGCTGGAATGGCTTTTGAAACTGAAACTATCGATTACGGAACTATCGCTCATAATGCTGATGGTAAAAGAGAATTCGTTTTTGTAAACAACGGAACTAAACCGTTAATCATTACAAACACTCAGGGATCTTGTGGTTGTACTGTACCAACAACACCAAAAGAGCCAATCGCTCCAGGTGCTAAAGGTATTATTGGTGTAAAATATGCTACTGACAGAGTTGGTGCATTTACAAAAACCGTAACTGTTACTTCTAATGCTGAAGGACAGCCAACAAAAGTACTTACTATTAAAGGTACTGTTTTACCAGATCCAGTAAAAAGCTAATCTGAAAAAACATTAAATATTCGAAAAAGCTTCCTTATCTTTGGAAGCTTTTTTTATTACCTCAATGCAACACAAATGAGAAAACTTGAAAACAGCGAACTTGATCGCAAATCTATTGAAGACTTTAAAAAATCTGACAAGACTCCTTTAATATTAGTATTGGATGATATTCGTAGTTTGCATAATATAGGTTCTGTTTTCAGGACTGCTGATGCTTTTTTAATCGAAAAAATAATACTTTGTGGCATTACAGCTACACCTCCAAATAAGGAAATTCACAAAACAGCACTCGGAGCCACTGAAACTGTTGCTTGGGAACATCATGAAAATGTATTGGAAGTAATCGAAAAACTTAAAAAAGACAACATCAAAACACTTGCGATTGAACAAGTAGAAAGTGCTGTTTTTCTTCAGGATTTTAAGGTAGAAAACAATCAGAAATATGCATTGGTTTTTGGAAATGAAGTTTTTGGTGTGGCGCAAGAAGCTGTTGCAATTTGCGATGGTTGTATTGAAATTCCGCAATTAGGAACAAAACACTCACTTAACATCGCTGTCAGTGCAGGAATTGTTGTTTGGGATTTGTTTAAGAAATTGAAATGGCCGGCCACTTCTTAAAAAAATACACCAAAGCTAAAATGTTATTTAACAGCACTTTTTAGCCATAAATGTTAGAAATTGAAATATATTTTTTTATTATCATAAAATTGATACTTTTATGAAATGAAAAATAATGGTTCCCTGAAAATTTCTTTTTTACTCTTTCTTTTGCTGTCCAATTATTTTGGATTTGCTCAAACTTATACTTCAATTCCTGATCGAAACTTCGAGCAGGCTTTAATTGATTTAAATATTGACAGCGGCGCTATTGACGGTAGAGTTTTAACAGCAAATGCAAGTAATGTAAAATCATTAGATTTACGGGCTAAAGAGATCTCAGATTTAACAGGAATTGAAGCTTTCGTAAAATTAGAAATGTTAAACCTTGGTCGATTCGACACGAATCCTACTATAACAAACAATATTTCCAATCTAGACCTCTCTAAGAATACATCTTTACAAACTTTAGTTTGCAGTTATAATAAATTATCCAGTCTTGATCTTTCAAAAAACATTAATTTACTTACTTTATATTTAGATAATAATATTTTTACTAGTGTCGATATTTCAAAAAACACATCTTTAACCACTTTCTATTGTAACGACAACAAATTAACAAGTTTAGACATTTCCAAAAGCTTAAATTTATCAAATATTACTTGTTACAATAATCAATTATCATCATTAGATATTTCTAACAACAGCAAAATACAAAATTTAAGCTGTAGCAATAATCCAATATTAAATCTAGATGTTTCTAAAGCGCCCAAATTAGTAGATCTAACTTGCGGAAATAATCAATTAACCAATTTAGATGTTAGCACAAATATTTTTCTTACCAGCTTACTATGTCCCGAAAATAAATTAAGCACATTAGATGTTTCGCAAAACACAAAATTGATTAATCTGGGTTGTGTTTCTAATCAACTAACAACAATTGATATTTCTAAAAATATTGCCCTTGAAAATCTTTCTATAGACAATAATCAATTAACAAATCTGGATGTTTCAAAAAATATTTTACTAAAAAACCTAGGCTCTGGTAACAATAATTTATCAAATATTGATATTTCTAAAAATATTGTCCTTGAAAATCTTATGCTTCCAGGCAACCATTTATCTTCATTAGATATTTCTAAAAATTCAAATCTTATAGTATTAAGCTGTGAAAACAACAGCATAACTACTTTAGATGCTACTAAAAATCCTAATCTATCCAATTTTTTCTGCGGTAAAAACCAACTCACTTCTTTGAATTTAAAAAATGGTAATAATTCAAAACTTTTTGGTATAGACTTTAAATCCAATTCAAGTCTTAGTTGTATAACTGTAGATAACGAAATATTTTCTAATAACAATTGGCCCACGGCAAAAGACCTCTCAGTAACATACTCAAACGACTGCACTGCAGCTCCGGCAACTGCCGCTCCAAAAGTAACAGCTACAGGAGACCAAATATATTGTAGTGGATCTATAAAAATTGTAGAAACTTTTAATATCGAGCATGATATAGCCGAAACAGGAACTGAAGCACTATACATTCAAATATCATCCGGATATTCAAATGGGTTCGATAATTTGGAATTATTAAACATGTCTTTACATCCCGGTATTGTTGCAAAATGGGAGCCTCCAACAGGAAAATTGACTTTAACAAGCCCAACAGCAGGTGCCAAAGTTCCTTATACTGATTTAATTTCGGCCGTTAAAGATGTTGTTTTTAGTAATTTGTCTGGAGCAGCTTCCGGATCAAGGACATTTTCTATTACGATAGGACAAGCAAACTATTTGCCCTCAACAGGTCATTTTTACTTATTCCAACCAAGCATTGGAATAACTTGGTCTGATGCAAAAGTGGCTGCTGAAAACAGTTCATATTATGGTTTACAAGGATATTTAGCTACCCTTTTAACAGCTGAAGAAGCTGTCTTATCTGGAAAACAAGCTACAGGTGCGGGCTGGATTGGAGGAAGCGATGCCGAGACAGAAGGCGTCTGGAAATGGGTAACAGGACCAGAAGCAGGAACTGTTATGAGTTATACTTTTTGGAATACCGGCGAACCAAATAATCAAGGAGATGAGGATTATGCTCATATTACCACAAATGTTGGAATTAAAGGATCATGGAATGATTTATCAAATACAGGAGCAACATCTGGAGATTATCAGCCAAAAGGATACATTGTTGAATATGGCGGAATGCCTGGCGAAGCTCCTTTACAAATTGCTGCCAGTACAAAAATTACAATTCCTGTTGCAACACCATCTGCAAACCCTAATCCTGTTTGCGATTCTGGAATTTTCACTTTTAATGCAACCACAACAAGCGGAACAAACATTGGTTGGTATGACGCAGCCGTTGGCGGAAATTTATTAGCTAGCGGAAATACTTTTACAACACCACTGCCATTAACCGCCACAACAACTTATTATGTTGACGCAGGATGTGAATCAAATCGAAAGCCAGTTACTGCAACTGTAAATCAAACTCCAACAACGCCAGTTGCCGAAAAGGCTCAATACACAAATTGTGGACCAGGCGCTGTAACCATCAAAGCAACTTCAAATATTGGTATTATAAAATGGTACACGACTGCTACAAGCAATCAAAGCGTTTTTGAAGGATCGACTTTTACAACTCCAATAATTTCTACAAATACTACATATTATGCAGAAGCTTCAAATGGAGAGTGTCCTAATACGCAACGAACTCCTGTCGAAATCATAATTTATACTCCTCCGGCTGTTGTCGATGAAAAGTTAACCTTGTGTAAATTTCAGACTCTTACTTTAGACGCAGGAATTTCCGGAATGGATTATGAATGGTCAAATGGCCAAAAAACACAAACGATCGACGTAACTGTAGGCGGGACCTATACGGTTAAAGTATCAAATCCATTAGAAAATTTCTGTTCAAGTGTAAAAACGATTAAAGTCGAAGAACATGAAATTCCACAAATTGACCGCATAAATGTTGAAGGAACCAGAGTAATTATTTATCTCAAAAATGAACAGGATTATTTTGAATATTCTGTTGATGATAATGGGGAAGATTTTCAAAATTCAAATATATTTTATAATGTGCCTGCCGGATTACATACGGCAACAGTAAAAGATAAAGACGGTTGCGATACATTAGCACAATTTAACTTTGTAGTTCTGGTTTTCCCTGCATTTTTTACTCCAAATAATGATACTTTTAATGATGTTTGGGAAGTAAGCGGAATGGAAAATTATCCGCAAGCTGAAGTAACTATTTTTGACCGATACGGAAAATTAGTAGCCCAGTTAAGCGCTTCAAAAATGAGTTGGGATGGTACTTTCAATAAATCTCCGCTACCCGCTTCAGATTATTGGTACGCCTTAAAAGTTGATGACACGCAACCTGTTTTAAGAGGTCACTTTACATTGAAAAGATAAATTAATGAGGTAATGTGGCAATTAGAAAATTAGAACATTCATAAAAATGAGCTCAATTATCTAATTGACTCATTTTCTAATTATCTAATTCAATTTCTTCTGAATTTCATTCAATATAAACAGATAATCTTCGTGTCTTTTTACAAAATCACGATCAGAAACATCTATAATCAAAACATTCAAATCGGTTTGTGATTTAATATAATCCAAATAACCTGTATTGATTTTATCCAAATAACTGGCTTCTATATTTTGCTCGTAACTACGTCCACGTTTCTTGATGTTTTGAAGTAATCTTTCTGTATTTTGATATAAATAAATATACAAATCAGGCTTTGGCATTTCTTTATAAATAATATCGAACAAATTTCGATATAAACGATATTCATCTTCTCCCAATGTTATTTTGGAAAAAATCAATGATTTAAAAATATGATAATCCGCTACAATAAAGTCCTTAAACAAATCAAATTGTTTTAAATCATCTGCTAATTGCTGGTAACGATCTGCCAAAAAAGACATTTCGAGAGGAAATGCATAACGGCTTTGATCTTTATAAAATTTAGGCAAAAACGGATTATCCGCAAATCCTTCCAAAACTGTTTTAGCATTAAAATCTTGTGCAATTTTATGAACTAAAGTCGTTTTTCCAGCTCCTATATTTCCTTCAAAAGCTATATAATTGAATCTTTCAAGCGGAATCTCCTGCAAAGGACTTTTCAACTTCTGAACAACTGTACAAACACTATCGTCTGGAGAAACTGCGATTAATTCTGAAATAGATTTCTGAAGAACAGGATGTTTCCAATTTAGCTTTAAATCTTCGAATGGCAATAAAACAAATTTTCTGTTTTGCATTAATGGATGCGGAACCTGAAGTTTTTCCGAATCAATAATTTCTTCATCAAAAGCAATCACATCAACGTCAATAATTCGGGATTGATAACCTTCTGCGTTCGACCTTATTCTTCCTAACTGTTTTTCTACTTTTAAAACCTGATTCAGTATTTTTTGTGCTGATGAAGTACTGTGCAAAAGCAAGGCACAATTATAAAAAGCATCACTTTCAAATCCCCAGGCGGGAGTTTCATATAGTCTGGAAACCCTGATTACGGTCCCTACCTCTTGATGTATTAAAGCAATACAACTTTCGATATTTTCCAATCTGTTTCCCTGATTGCTTCCTATAGATAAAACGACTTGATGCTGTGACTTCATAATTAATGCAAATTAACTAAAACTATTTTAGAATTAACCAATATATTTGTGAAACGACACGAAGATTCAATTCTAAAATTAAGTGTTAAAAAGTGTAACATATTAGCTGTCACTGCTACTTATTAAAAAAAAAATTATATGAAATTTTTAGGAAATGTAATCGCCACAGTAATTGGTATTTTTGTATTTATTATGCTGTCTTTTTTTGGAATAATCCTACTTGGAGCCATTTTTGGAGGCGATGATACGGTTTCTGTCAAAAAAGATTCGGTTATTGAACTGAACTTAAAAGAAATCAAAAATGATTATGCCGGAAAATATAAAGATCCTTGGGTTACTGTTTTTTCTGAACAAAAAGGAGTAGGTCTTAGCGATGTTATCAATGCAATCGAAGCAGCTAAAACGGATGATAATATTAAAGGAATTTCAATCTTAAACGATGAATCTTCGCTTGGACTGGCACAATATAAAGACGTCCGAAATGCTCTTGAAAGCTTCAAAAAATCAGGGAAATTTGTTTGGGCCTACGCCAATACTTATTCCCAAAAAGAATATTATCTTAATTCTGTTGCCAATACGATTTATTTGAATCCAGCCGGAGATCTTGATTTTAAAGGGCTTTCATCTGAAGTAATGTTTTTCAAAGATTTTCAAGATAAGTCGGGACTTCATATGGAAGTGATTCGACACGGAAAATACAAAAGTGCTGTTGAGCCATTTTTAGAAAATAAAATGAGCGATGCCAACAGAGAACAAATTACAGCTTTACTGAACTCCATCTGGACAACAGTTTCGACTGATATTTCAAAAAGCCGAAATATTCCGCTTCCTAAATTAAATGAAATTGCGAATGGTTTATTGGCCAGAACTCCCGAAATGGCAAAAAACAATGGCTTAGTTGATATTGTAGCTTACGAAGATGTTTACCACAATGCTATTAAAAAAGCACTGAAAGTAACCGGTGATGATGACTACAATAAAATTTCGATTTTAGATTATACTCAAAATAATATCACTACTGCCCTGACCAATACTGCAGATAATGAAATTGCAGTTATTTATGCTCAAGGCGAAATTGAAAGTGGCGAAGGAGATGTTACCGTTATTGGCGAAGGTTCTATAAGACGTTCACTTCAGGAAGCTAGAAAGGATGAAGATGTAAAGGCAATTGTACTAAGAATTGACAGTCCGGGCGGAAGCGCTTTAACTTCTGATTTAATCTGGAGAGAAATTGAAGTAACGAAAAAAGTAAAACCGGTAATTGTTTCTATGGGTAATTACGCTGCTTCAGGCGGTTATTATATTGCTTGCAACGCGAATAAAATTTTTGCTGAAAAGAATACGATTACAGGTTCTATCGGTGTTTTCGGAATATTACCAAACTTTAGTCCTTTGGCAAATAAATTAGGAATTAATACAGAACAGGTAAAAACACACGATAACTCTGCGAATTATAGTCCGTTTGTTCCAGTCGATGAAAAATTCAAAGCTTTTACTTTAGAAGGCGTTGAACATATTTACAACACTTTTGTAACACATGTCGCGCAAGGAAGAAAAATGACATTTGCGCAAGTTGATGCAATTGCGCAAGGAAGAGTTTGGTCAGGTTCTGAGGCAATAAAAATTGGACTTGTAGATGAAATCGGAGGTCTTAACGACGCTATCGCTGAAGCTGCTAAAATTGCAAAAATAAAAGACTACCGCACACAAAATTATCCAGAATATGAGAAAACTTTTGGTGATCTTTTATCAAAAATGCCTTTTGCACAATCTAAAGAAGCTTTTATAAAAGAAGAAATTGGCGAAGAAAACTATATGCTAATTGAGCAGGTAAAAAGATTTCAGAAACAACAAGGTGTTCAGGCAATGATGCCTTTTGGACTAAACATTAAATAGTCATTTAGAAATGAGAAATGCAATTATTTATTTGAGTCTTCTATTCTTTTCCTTTTTAAAAGCTCAAAATGCACCGGATACTTTTAAAGAAACCAACGTTACTTTAAAAATAAATACTGTACAGCTTTTTGGCACGCTCACCGTTCCTGATAATACAAAAAAATGCCCGGTTGCCTTGTTAATTTCGGGCTCAGGTCCAACGGACAGAAACGGAAACAACCCGATGATGAAAAACAATTCCATGAAAATGCTGGCAGAAGCTTTAGCAAAAAATGGTATTGCATCACTACGTTTTGACAAAAGAGGAATTGGCGAAAGCAAAGCCGCTGCTGTTGAAGAATCGAGTTTGGTTTTTGAAAATTACATCGAAGATGTCAAAAGCTGGATTAACTTCATAAAACAAGACAAACGCTTTACACAATTGACGGTTATTGGTCATAGCGAAGGAGCATTAATTGGAATGATTGCCGGAGCAAAAGCAAATAAGTTCATTTCAATTGCCGGCGCAGGAGAATCTGCAGACCAATTATTAAAATCACAAATTTCATCCAAAGGAAATAAGCAAGTCGAAGAAATGACTTTTCCAATTATCGACAGTTTAAAAAGTGGTAATAAAGTCAATAAGGTTGATCCGTTGCTTAATTCGCTTTTCAGAGCAAGTATTCAGCCTTATTTAATTTCGTGGTTTAAATACAATCCACAAACCGAAATTAAAAAATTGACAGTCCCAATTTTGATTGTTCAGGGAAATAATGATTTACAGGTTACAGTTGCAGATGCTGAGAATTTAGCAAAAGCAAACAAAAATGCAACTTTAGAAATCATCGATAAAATGAATCATATTATGAAAATCATTGAAGGAGATAAACAGGCAAATTTTCAAAGTTATAATAATGAAAGCCTTCCCATTTCAGAAACAATGATCAATAAGATAGTTGCATTCATTAAAAAATAAATGCAATATAAAAGATAATAAATCCGTTTGATAGTATTTCAGACGGATTTTTTTTACACAAAAAACTAATACATTTCTTACTTATTAAGAAAACTTTATCTGCAAACTGAAGTAAAAAAAACTATTTTTGCAGCAGTCTATTTTTTTTGTAAACCCTCAAATCTATAAATATGTTAAAGAAAGTTTTAAAAATAACCGCCATTGTTCTTGTGGTTTTCGTAGCCGCACTATTTGCCATTCCGTATTTCTTTAAAGACCAAATCAAAGCTAAAATCGCTGCTGCAATCAACGAAAGTGTTGATGCGAAAGTAAGTTTTGCTGATGCAGATTTAAGCCTTTTCAGAAATTTTCCAAATGCAGCAGTTGGGATAGAAAAATTGGTAATCATCAACAAAGCCCCATTTGAAGGTGATACCTTAGTTTCACTAGGTGAGCTGAATTTAAAAATGAGTATCAAGGAACTTTTCAAAGGAAAAGATGAACCGTTAAGCATCCAAGGAATCAGTTCTCAAAATGGATTAATTAACATTATCTTCAATAAAGATGGTGTTGGAAACTTTGATATTGCTTTAAAAGATAAAAAAGAAACACCAAGCGATGATAAAAGCAAACCGCTTTCGCTAAAGATACAGAACTACAAAATCGAGAACTTTACTTTTAGATATATTGATCAGGGATCTAAAATTAAAATGGTTATTGACAGTCTAAACCACGAAGGAACGGGAGATTTCACCAATTCAAAATTAGATTTAACTACAAAATCTACTGCAAAAGTATCTTTGGATATGGACAAAATCAATTACATGAAAAATGTAAAATTGACTTTGGATGCTATTTTGGGAATCGATCTTGATAAAAGTAAATATACTTTTAAGGAAAATAAAGCTTTAATAAATCAATTGCCTTTAGAATTTGACGGATTTATCCAAATGACGGATAAAGCACAGATTTATGATTTAAAGTTTAAAACTCCAACTTCATCATTCACCAACTTCTTAGGATTGATTCCTTCTGCTTATGCGTCAGGTTTAGATGGCGTAAAAACAACGGGGGATTTTACTGTTGCAGGTTTTGCAAAAGGAGAATTAACAGATACAACTGTTCCTAAATTCAATATCGAAATTGCATCGAACAATGCTTCTTTCCAATATCCTAACTTACCAAAATCAGTTCAAAACATTGTAATCGATACCAAAATTATTAACGAAACAGGAATTCTAAATGATACGTACGTTAATTTAGATAAGCTTTCTTTCAGAATTGATCAGGATGTTTTTAACGCTAAAGCAAATATTAAAAACATTACCATTAATCCAATTATTGATGCAGCTTTGAAAGGAACTATCAATTTGGCTAATCTTTCAAAAGCGTATCCGATCAAAATGGATAAACCTTTGGCAGGTATCCTAAAAGCAGATGTTACTACAAATTTTGATATGGCATCTGTAGAAAAAAGCCAATATCAAAACATTAAAAATGCCGGAACAATGAGTTTGTCAGGATTTAAATATACTGACGAAAACAACAAATCAATGAATATCAGCACGGCATTGGTTGAATTTAATCCGAGTAAAATCAACTTAAAACAGTTTAATGCCACAACAGGAAAAAGTGATTTAGCAATCAATGGTGTTCTTGAAAATTTCTATGGATTTATGTTCAAAAAACAGGAATTAAGAGGGAATTTCAACATGAGTTCAAATCAATTGGCTGTTGATGATTTTATGACAGCTGGAGAACCTGCAAAAGAAGAAACAAAAACAGCTGCAAAACCAGCTGAAGCCATGAAAATTCCAGCTTTCCTGAACTGTACATTAAATGCAAAAGCTACAACCGTTTTATATGATAATTTAAAACTAAAAGATGTTTCTGGAAAACTGATTATAAAAGACGAAAAGGCACTTTTAGAAAACTTTAAAACATCCATCTTTGGAGGAACAATTGGTTTGACGGGAGCGGTTTCTACAAAAGAAAAAGTTCCAACTTTTGATATGAATTTAGGTTTCAATCAGGTTGATATCGCGCAAACTTTCACACAATTGGACATGATGAAAAAAATTGCTCCAATTGCGGGAATCATCAACGGAAAATTAAATTCGACTATAAAACTGAATGGTAACTTAGACTCTAAAGAACTAACTCCTGATTTAGCATCAATTTCTGGAGATTTGCTAGGACAATTACTTTCGACAACGGTAAATGCCAAAAATTCTACTTTGCTTAATGCTCTTGGTTCAAATATTAAGTTTATCGATATGAATAAAGTGAATTTGAACGACATTAAAGCGGCACTTACTTTTGAGAACGGAAAAGTGAATGTAAAACCTTTCGATATCAAATATCAAGACATAAAAGTAACTGTTGGTGGAACTCATGGTTTTGACCAGACTATGAACTACAATTTAAAATTTGATGTTCCAGCTAAATATTTAGGAAGTGAAGCAAATGCTTTTATCGCAAAAATGTCGCCTGCTGATGCTGCGAAACTGCAAAACATTCCGATTAATGCTATGATAACCGGTAACTTCTCTAATCCAAAAATTAGTACCGATATGAAAACTGCTGTTACCGCTCTTGCTTCTCAAGTTGCTAATCAACAGAAAGATAAGCTAACACAAAAAGGTACCGCTGCATTAACCGATTTAATCAACAAGAACACAAAAGCAAAAGATACTACGCAAGCTGCAAAAACAGAAAAAGAACAAAAAACTCAGGAAGTCACCAAAAAAGCTAGTGATTTACTGAACGGATTGTTTAAGAAGAAAAACTAAACTAAAAAAGAGAGGCATTCGAATTGAATGCCTCTCTTTTTTTATGTTTATATATTTTATATTGCTCTTGAGTAAATATCTAATCTGCCATTATTCAAAATCGAATTTATCGTTTTTATGTATTCTTTCTTCGTACATAAATTAACATCTATTGCAGTACTGCAATTGTCATAAGGCTCGTATTTTTTCATATTAGAAACCGAAAACAATCCAATTGTTGGTGTGTGTACAGCGCTCGATAAATGCATAATTCCGCTGTCGGCACCAATAAACAAATCAGCATTTGCAATAACCGATCCTATTTCGCGAATATCCTTACTATAGAATGTTGGAGCTTTAAATCCAATTTGTGATACGTTTTCTACAGGTAAAATTTCAATAATATTATAATTTTTATATTCTGTAACAAGTTGCGAATAAAACTTTTCCCACCACTCTTCTGACAGACATTTTGGTCCAGTTGCGTAGGTAAAAATGCAAATTGTTTTTTTGTCGTTTTTCGTAATCTCGCTTAATTTTTTTCTGCCATCGGCAATTTCAGAAGAAGTTAATTTAAGATCTAAAGGAGCAATTATTTTATTGCTGTTGGTTGGTAGTCTAAGTTTTGACAAATAATTTCGGAAATTATAAACTGGATACTTTGCAATGTGTTCAAAATCGCTTTTTCGCTCTATGTCTTCCTCGCCGGAATCTCCAAAAAATTTGTATTTCGCATTTGAAAACTGAACTGCCAATCGGCCGGAAGATGAGTTTTGGTCAACATTAATCGCTAAATCGTAAGGTGTTTTCTTTAGCGAAATCCAAACCTTTGAATATTCAACTAGACTTTTAAAAGGCTTTTTAGGTAAATGAATTGTCTTATCAATTACATCGTAATTTTCAAAAATAATTGGAGCCAGAGTTCCTTTTACAAATAAATCAATTTTACAGTTTGGAAACATTTCAGCCACTTCCTGCACAAGTGGTGTAATCAACAAAAGATTTCCTAACCTTCCATTTGGTCTGCAGATCAGAACTTTTTTTATTTCGCTTTTATCAACTAAAATAAAATCATCCTGCATCGTTGGTTTTCCAACATTCTTAGTCAGACTACGCATAATATTGCGTCTGTAATTATTTATTTTGCGTACAACACTCATTTATGGAATAATTTATGAATTTAAATCTTAATTAAATTTGAAAAATCAATTAAGGAAAGCTTTCAAAGCTAACCTCTTTTATTTTCTAAAAATAAATTCTTCCAATAAGCATTTGTTACAAAATTGTAACCAAATGTATCAATATTTACATGTTTTTGCTTTTGGAGGTGATATAAAATTACAATAAATTATTATGTAACCAACAAACTAATAGATAGTTAGACGAAAAATATCGACGATTCCCTGATAAACCTAGACGTTTATAGTAACAACATAACCTTCAGAACCACGAACATTAAATACAGTTCCGTTTTCAAATAAAAGGTATTGTCCTTTTATTCCAACCAGCTTTCCATTAAAAGATGGTGTCTTTTCTAAGTTTAAACTACTAATTTTTTGAGGATAACTTAATATCGGATAATTTAATTCGTAGACATCATTTTTCTGGCTATAAAAATAGTCTTTCACTTCAGCAGGAATTAAGCTTTCTACTTTCGCTTTCTCCAAAATTAAATCACAAGATTCGGAAGTATCTTGAAGCATTTTTCTCCAGTTCGTTTTATCTGTATAATGATCTTTCAAGGCAACCTCAGTTATTCCGGCCAAATAACGATTTGGCACCTCAACTATCGCAATTGCCTGCGTTGCACCCTGATCGATCCATCTTGTTGGCACTTGCGTTTTTCTGGTTACGCCTACTTTTACTTCGGTCGAAAAAGCCAAGTATACAATATGAGGTTGCAATTGTACTTTTGATTCGTATTCTAAATCGCGATCGGCAATTCCGAGATGCGCTGTACTTAATTCCGGTCTCATGATCCAATCACCAACTGCTGCACTGGAGTAAAAACAATCGTAGCAAAAACCTTGTCTGTATATTTTTTTCTTCTTGTTACAATTTAAGCATTGATAGCCTGAAAAGTTTATTTCAATCTCTTTATCCAATAACTGATTCATACTCAAAAAGCTATCTTCGAAAACCAAATAATACTGAATTGGATTTCCTATTTCTGTCTGCATTTTTGTAAGTACGCCTTGATAAGTCATTAGAATTTTATTTTTTTATTTGTTGATTAGAGATTTCAGGAAACCCGAAGAATTAGCGCTTTTAGTGTTAAAATTCCAATTTTGAAATGGAATCTTTACTACAAATAGAATTGTTTTTTACAAAAAAACACTATTTTTGATACAACGACAAAGTTAATATTTGTCTGTTGATATTCAAATTTTAAGTTTCCTGTTTTTGCGTTTACGCACAAAAACTAACATCTAAAATCAAAAATCATTCATGCCCTTATCCATAATCAATTCTTTCGCATCATGGGTCCTAAAACAGAGGATACATCAAATCGAACTCTTTCTAAAATATCCGAATGAAGTTCAGGAAGAGCTGTTGCATAATTTATTGACAGCTTCAGAAAATACGGTTATTGGAAAACAGTATGATTTTGCCTCGATAAATTCCTATCAGACTTTTAAAGAAAGAGTCCCAATTTCGACTTATGAAGAATTACAGCCGTTGATTGAACGTACACGTTTAGGCGAACAAAATGTTTTTTGGGAAACGCCTATAAAATGGTTCGCTAAATCGAGCGGTACTACAAATGCTAAAAGCAAATTTATTCCGGTAAGCAACGAAGCACTGGAAGATTGTCATTATAAAGGAAGCAAGGATTTGCTTTGTCTTTATTTAAATAATAATGAAGACTCTGAATTATTTTTGGGAAAAAGTCTTCGCTTAGGTGGAAGTTCTCAGATTTATGAAAACAACAATACGTTCTTTGGAGATTTATCGGCAATTCTGATTGAAAACATGCCAATTTGGGCCGAATTCAGCAGCACGCCAAGCAGTAAAACTTCGTTAATGACCGAATGGGAAACAAAAATCGCGGCCATTATCAACGAAACAAAAAATGAAAACGTGACCAGTTTTGCAGGTGTTCCTTCCTGGATGTTGGTTTTAATGAATAAAGTTTTAGAAAATACAGGAAAAGGAAATTTGCTTGAACTCTGGCCAAACCTTGAAGTTTATTTTCATGGAGGCGTAAGTTTTTCTCCTTATAAAGAACAGTACAAGAAAATTTTACCAAGCAAGGATTTTAAATATTACGAAATCTACAATGCTTCGGAAGGCTTTTTCGCTATTCAGGATTTAAATAATTCAAGTGATTTATTATTGATGCTGGATTACGGAATTTTCTATGAATTTATTCCGATGGACACTTTTGGAACTCCAGACCAAAAAGTAATTCGCCTTGCCGATGTTGAACTGAATAAAAACTACGCAATCGTAATTACGACAAATTCCGGTTTGTGGCGTTATTTAATTGGCGACACCGTTCGCTTTACTTCTTTAAATCCTTATCGAATTAGAGTTACAGGAAGAACCAAACATCATATTAATGTCTTTGGTGAAGAATTAATGGTAGAAAATACCGATCAGGCTATTGCCAAAGCGTGTCAGGTAACTCAAACTGAAGTTATTGATTATACCGTTGCTCCTATTTTTATGCAAGACAAAGAAAAAGGTGCACACGAATGGATGATCGAATTTAAAAAACACCCGGCTGATGTTGGTCTTTTCCAAAAAGTTCTGGATGAAACTTTACAGACTTTAAATTCTGATTATGAAGCAAAACGCTACAACAATATGACGTTAAATCCTTTGGTGATTAATGTTGCTCGTGAGAACTTGTTTTATGATTGGTTGAAAGAAAGAGATAAACTTGGTGGCCAACATAAGATTCCGAGACTTTCTAATCAGAGGGATTATTTGGAGCAGTTGAAGGAGATGTAAGATAATTTAATGTTTATAGAAAAAAATGGAATGGTCAACACTACAAACTGAATACGAAGGGCTTCCTCTCTATTTAAGAAAACCTAATTATAAAAACATTTACGAATACAAAACAAAATATCCTGAATTAATCTGTATAACACATGAATTCGATAATGTTAAAGACAATGGATTACCAACTTCTGAATATAACAAATCACTAATAGATTTTGACAACGAGGTAGTAAACATTTTTCAAGAAAAAAATAATGGAATTATTTTTCTAGTCGAGACTTATGGCGGAGCAAGAAATTATTGGTTTTTTGGAGAGAATTCAGAATCTATTTCCAGTCTTTTCAATGATTTAAAAAACAAATATTCAAAGAATAAATTGGAACTAGATTCTCAAAATCATTCTGATTGGACATTCTTAGAAGAATATCCTGTTCCTTTATATAAAAAAATCTGATCAAAAATTTGAATCTTTGCTTATCCTTTTTTATCCATAAAAAAACCTTAGCCTTTATTGAAAAAGCTAAGATTTTTATTTTTATTAAGTTCAGCATGTCATTTCGACGAAGGAGAAATCTTCGTTAGAAACTCCGTAATCAAAATCACTAATCTTGTCGAGTTACTTGCGAAGATTTCTCCTTCGTCGAAATGACAAAAATGACGTATCAAATTGATAATTACATCATATCAATATATCGATCGTGATATCCTAAAAGATACAAAACTCCATCAAGACCTAAACTAGAAATTGACGTTGAAGCACTTTCTTTTACTTTTGGTTTGGCGTGGAAAGCGATTCCGAGTCCAGCCAAATTTAGCATTGGCAAATCGTTTGCTCCGTCTCCAACTGCGATGGTTTGATTGATGTGAATTCCCTCTTTTTCGGCGATTGTTTTTAGTAATTCGGCTTTCTTTTCTCCGTTTATAATATCACCTAAATATTTACCGGTTAATTTACCGTCTTTTATTTCAAGTTGATTGGCGTGAACGTAGTCGATTCCTAATTCTTTTTGCAGATAATCTCCAAAATAAGTGAAACCTCCAGATAGAATTGCCGTTTTATATCCGTAATACTTAAGCGCTTTCATCAAACGATGCGCGCCTTGGGTAATTGGTAAATTTATGGCAACATTTTGTAAAACTTCTTCGCTCAAACCTTCTAATAAAGCCATTCGTTGTTTGAAACTTTCGTTGAAATCAATTTCACCGTTCATTGCCGATTCTGTGATCGCTCTTACCTGATCGCCTACTCCATTAAGCTCTGCCAATTCGTCGATAACTTCGGTTTGGATCAAAGTAGAATCCATATCGAAGCAAACCAAACGGCGGTTTCTTCTGTAAATATTATCTTCCTGGAATGAAATATCAACGTTTAACGTTCTTGAAATTTCCATAAAACTTGCCGTCATGACAATTTTATTTACAATTTCGCCTGTCACAGATAACTGGATACAAGAACGCGGATATTCTTCTTTTTCAACAATTGAAGTTCTTCCTGTTAATCGTATAATAGAATCAATATTCAGGTTTTGGTCTGACATAATTTTAGTCACGGCAGCCAATTGTGAAGCAGCTAGTTTTTCACCTAAAATATTAATTATGTAGCGTTGTTTTGATTGCGATTTTACCCATGTTTCGTAGTCTTCGATAGAAATTGGAATAAATTTTACCTTAATTTCCAATTCGTAAGCCTTGAACAACAAGTCTTTTAAAACTGGTGCCGATGACGAACCTGCGGCAATTTCGAACAAAATTCCTAAAGAAAGTGTATCATGAATATCGGCCTGACCAATATCTAAAATGTTAGCATCATAAGTCGCCAATACAGCAGTTAATCCAGCTGTAACCCCTATTTTATCATGTCCTGAAACTTTTAATAAAATAATTTCTTTATCCTCTATTGCCATTTTTTCTCTATTGTTTTTGAAGCGACAAAAATCGGCAATCTATCGATGATAAAAAAGAATAATCATTGTTTTTTTGAAAAGAAAAAGCACATAATCATGTGCTTTTTCAAGTAATTTAACAATTATGCTTTGCTATAAGAATAACATAACTTTATCCTGTTGCTGCAATTATTTTTAACACATAGAGACATAGTTTTTTTAAGATTTACAAAAGGCGTTTCACTAATTTAAATGCACATAGTTTATCTATGTGTGGAAACTTGTTTCTTTTAATCTCTTCTTTAGAAGCAATAATCTATGTTTCTATGTGTTAAAATTTATTTTTTAAGCCGGTTTGTTTTCATCAAAATTTACCATCCAGCTAACTTCAAATTTATCTTTGAACATTCCGAAATAAGCGCCCCAAAATGTTTTGTTCATTGCCATATAAACTGTTCCGCCAGCTGAAAGTCCGTTGAAAATTCTATCCGCTTCGGCTGCACTTTCTACATTTATTGAAATTGAAAAGTTCCCACCAAAAGTCACATCTCCCGATTGTTCGTTACTGTCGCTTCCCATTAAGATTGTATCACCAATTGGCAATGAAACATGCATTACACGGTTGGCATCTTTTTCTGAAATTTGCTCGCAGCCGTCTTCTGCCGGCATATCTTTAAATTTTCCTATATAAGGAAATTCACCTCCAAAAACTGATTTGTAAAATAGAAATGCTTCTTCGCAATTTCCATTAAAAATTAAATACGGATTTACTGATGTCATGATTTCTTTTGTTTTAATGTTTGTTGTTTTTTTTTTAGTGTATTGAGAAGTTAATTCTCAGACAATTCTTTAATCGTTTCCATTCCTTTTGGAAAAGCTTCTTTAAAAAAGTCGATATGTTTATCGATTACATCTACTTCTACATGAAGATCGACCAAATCGCCTTTTTGAATCAATTTGTAGGTTTCCATTGCTCCAACCCATTTCAACGTTTCTTCATTTGGTGGCACTTCTTTAAAATCTTTAATTTCTCCCATATGTTTAAACGCCATGTATTCGTTAGGAATTTTAGTTTCAATTATACTATTCATCCCCTCGCCGCCTTCACCTAAAAAATAAATTTTATCACCTTCGTTCCAACTCGTTTGAACGTAACTTTCACCACAAAAAGAGCTTGTCCACTTTCTGTACGTTTCGTCATCCCACAATACTTTCCAAATCTCTTCTTTAGAAGCCTTTATGTCAATATTAAAAACTAATTTTTCCATTATTACGATAATTTACTAAAATCCATGAACAAAACATTCCAGCGATGACCATCTAAATCAGCAAACCCAAAGCCGTACATCCATCCTTGACTTTCAGCTGGAGCTGCAAAAACAGTTCCACCTGCTTCTGTCACTTTTTTTGCTAATTCATCAACTTCCTCTTTGCTTTCGGCGTCAATTGACATCAAAACCTCAGAACTGGAACCGGTATCAGTAATACTATTTTGCGAAAAAGTAGAAAAAAGTGATTCTTCAAAAAGCATTACTACAAAATGACTTTCACCAATCACCATACAAGTAGAACTTGGCGTATCGTGCTGCTCATTAAAAGAAAAACCTATTTTCCAGAAAAAGTCTTTCGCTTTCGCAATATTCTTAACAGGCAAATTCAACCATATTTGTTTTGTCATTTTTTGATTTTTTTTGTTAAACAATTTATTTTTTAAACCATATAAGTTATATAAGTAATGCAAGCACAGATTGACGATATACTGAACCTTTGAACCTCTGCGACTTTGAGTCTTTGAACTTGAGAAAAGAACTAATTATTCTCGGCGTAATTTTTAAAATTATCCAAAATTGCCTGCCATCCTGCTTGTTGCATTTCTACAGGATTTTGAGATTCTGGGTCAAAACTTTCGATTATTTCAACTCCTTCAGGACTTTCTTTAAAGATAATTTCAGTTTTTCTTCCATCTCCCATTGTATAATTTATTGCTTCATTTTGTTTTACCAAAGTATATTCTCCCCCGAAATCAAAGCTCATACTACCATCTTTAGCTGCCATAGTTGTAGAGAATTTTCCACCTTCTTTTAAATCATTTTCAGCACGAGGCGCATGCCATTCTGGAGATGCAAATGCCCATTTTGTAATATGCTCTGGTTTATTCCAAAATTCCCACACTTTGTCTATCGTGTTCTTAACTGTTGTTTGTACTGTTATCATTTTATAGCTAGTTAATCGTTTTTTTTTAAATATTACATACTCTCTGGAATCTGACTTTCATCCATATAGAAAATTTCCCAATGATGATTGTCAACATCCAGAAAAGTTCTTTGATACATCCATCCATAATCTTTTGCCGGAATATAATCTACTCCGCCAGCTTTAATAGCTTTTTCTATCATTTTATCTACTTGTTCACGAGAATCCAAAGAAATTGAAATCAGAACTTCGCTAGTTGTAGCAGCATCACAAATTTGTTTGTTGGTAAAGGTTTGATAAAACTCTTCTACCAAAAGCATCACAAATATATTTTCGTCAATAACTATACAGGCTCCTTTTTCATTTGTGAATTTTGGATTGGTCGAAAAACCAAGTTCATTATAAAAAGCTACCGCCTTATTTAAATCTTTTACAGGAAGATTTAAGAAGATTTTTGTTTTCATCTTGATAAAATTACGAATTAATTAAAACAAATGTAATTTTTTAAGATTACTTAAAAATGCTAATAAAAGTCAATTTTAGGGTCATTTGAGACATTTTACTTACTTTTGTTAGATTGCTAATCTTTCAAATAACACAAATCATGAGCAAGAAAACAGGTTTAATCGTACCGCATGACTATAAATTATTAAGCATTGCAGCAATTTTAGAAGTTTTTGAAACAGCCAATAAACTAAGCAGTGGAGAAAAGCCTTTTGAAATCATGATTTTTCAATTGGCCGGACAAATTACTTCAGAACAAGTATTTGGCTATGATGTTCACCCAATCGAAACTTCAGATATTCGGCTCGAACTGATTCTGATTCCGGCTTTCACCACAGACAATATGGGAGAAATGATTGCAAAAAATAGAGATTTTATTCCATGGCTAAAAAAACAACATCAGTCCGGAGCCGAACTTGCCAGTTTTTGCACCGGTGCCTTCTTGTTTGCGGCATCAGGATTATTGAACGACAAATTAGCCACAACACACGTTGACGCTTGCAGCGCCTTTACGAAAGCATTTCCGCTTGTAAATCTTAAACCCGATGAAACTTTAACTGCAGACGGAAGCCTTTACACTAGCGGCGGTTCTACCTCATCTTTTCATTTGCTCATTCTTTTGGTTCAAAAATATTGCGGAAACGAAATTGCAGTTCAAATTGCAAAAATCTTCTCAATCGATTTGAATCGCTACAAACAAAGTTATTTCAGTACTTTCAGACCTAACCATCTACACAATGACACTTTGGTGGCCATGCTTCAGCAAAAAATCGAAAGTCAATATCAAACTATTGAAAAACTGGAAGAAATTACAAAAGATATCCCGACAAGTGCCAGAAATATGACACGCCGATTTAAACAAGTAACCGGAATTCCGCCAATTGAATATCTGCAAAATATAAGAGTCGAAAGCTCTAAAAAGTACTTAGAACAAACACAGCTTTCGATTTCAGAAATTATCGAAAAAACCGGTTATAATGATCCAAAGGCATTCCGAAAAGTATTTTATAAAATGGTTGGAATGAAGCCTATTGAGTATAGAGAGAAATTTAGAGTGCAATAAGATTTTAATTAAAACTAAACCTGCTTTACAGAAATTCCGAATTTTATTTTCTAAGCTCTCTTCTTAAAAATCTAGTAATTAGATAAAGCAGATATACCATATAAGCAAAAATAATAAGAAGTACTATCTGCCAGATAAATAAGCCCACCTCGAAATTATCAATAAGTTTATCCACAATATCAATTTAATTTTAGCAAATATAAGCAAATACTTACATCGTTCTCAATAAAAAATTCTTTCAAATAAGTAACTCAGCATATTATTAATTTTGAGCACAACATTAGTTTTTACAAGAAAGTTTGGTCCTGCTCTTCACTATATCTTTTGTTGCGAACCCCGCAACAAAAGGATGCCGTTTCGATCAGGGCTAAACGAGAAATTTCATTTTCATAATTTCGAAAACAAAAAAACCTGCTCAACTAAATGAACAGGTTTTGAAAAAAATATCTTTTAAGATTTACGAAGCAATTTCCATACGCTTCAATAAATTTTTACTTAAAGTATGTTCTGCGTAATCTTTATCGATAGATAAAACTTTATCGTCTGAACTTGGCAATTCGTACATTGCATCTGTTAAGATAGCTTCACAAAGCGAACGTAATCCACGTGCTCCTAATTTGTATTCTAAAGCTTTATCAACAATAAAATCTAAAGCTTCATCAGTAATACTGAATTCCACTTCATCCATCAGGAATAATTTCTGATATTGTTTTACCAATGCATTTTTAGGCTGAGTCAAAATTGCACGCAAAGTCTCTCTGTCTAAAGGATCCATGTGAGTCAATACCGGTAAACGACCTATAATTTCAGGAATTAAACCAAAATCTTTAATATCCTTTGGAATAATATATTGAAGCAAATTGTCTTTATCAATATTATCTACATTTTTAGAAGTCGAATAACCAACCGCCTGACGGTTTAAACGTTTAGAAATAATACGTTCTACTCCATCAAAAGCGCCTCCTGCAATAAACAAGATATTTTGAGTATTTACCTCAACAAATTTCTGATCCGGATGCTTACGCCCTCCTTTTGGTGGTACGTTTACAACAGTTCCTTCTAGTAATTTCAATAAAGCCTGTTGCACACCTTCGCCAGAAACGTCACGCGTTATTGATGGATTATCGCTCTTACGGGCAATTTTATCAATTTCATCAATAAATACGATTCCTCTTTCTGCTTTTGCAACATCATAATCTGCTGCTTGTAAAAGACGTGTCAAGATACTTTCAACATCTTCTCCTACGTAACCCGCTTCTGTAAGAACAGTTGCATCAACGATAGCTAAAGGAACATCTAACATTTTTGCGATAGTTTTTGCTACCAATGTCTTCCCTGTTCCGGTTTGACCAACCATAATGATGTTACTTTTTTCAATCTCAACTTCGTCGTCTAATTGCTGTTGCATTAAACGCTTGTAGTGATTGTAAACCGCAACCGACATTACTTTTTTAGTCTGGTCCTGACCAATAACATATTGATCCAGAAAAGCTCTGATTTCTTTTGGTTTCTTTAAAATTAAATCGCCAACAAGTTTTGCACTTCCGCTGGATTTTAGTTCTTCTAATACAATTCCGTGCGCCTGTTCAATACACTTATCACAAATATGTGCATTAATACCGGCAATTAATAAATTAGTTTCTGGCTTTTTTCTTCCACAAAACGAACATTCTAATACTACTTTTGCCATTCTTTATTTAAGTTACTAAGCTGCAAAGATACTAAGTTTCTAAGCTTTTCAATTAAAACTTTAAAACTTAACTCCTTACAGCTTAATATTTTTTTGTTTAAAGTCTAAAGTTTAAAGTTTCAGGTTCGCCAAAGCAACTTGAAACTTTAAATCTGAAACTAATTTTTATCCTCTTCTTAATACTTCATCAATCATTCCGTATTCTTTTGCTTCATCAGCAATCATCCAGTAGTCACGCTCACTGTCTTTGTGAACTCTTTCAAAAGACTGACCTGAATGTTGTGAAATGATATGATATAATTCATCTTTTAATTTCAACATTTCACGTAAGTTGATTTCCATATCTGTAGCAACGCCTTGTGCTCCTCCTGATGGCTGGTGAATCATTACTCTTGAATGTGGTAAGGCTGAACGTTTTCCTGCTGCTCCTGCACACAATAAAACTGCTCCCATAGAAGCTGCCATTCCTGTACAAATTGTTGCAACATCTGGTTTGATGTACTGCATAGTGTCATAAATTCCTAAACCTGCATAAACACTTCCTCCTGGAGAGTTTAAGTAAATTTGAATATCTTTTGATGCATCAGCGCTTTCTAAAAATAATAACTGCGCCTGAACAATATTAGCGATTTGATCGTCGATACCTGTTCCTAAAAAGATAATTCTGTCCATCATTAATCTTGAAAAAACGTCTAATTGAGAAATATTCAACTGACGTTCTTCAATAATATATGGAGTCATGTTTGTTGGGTTCATCGCTGCTATGATTTTATCATAATACATTGCGTTTACTCCTTGGTGCTTTGTAGCAAATTTTTTGAATTCTTTACCGTAGTTCATATGTATCTGTTTTACGTTTATTTGGTGTATATATTTTTTATTCTACACAAAGGTCATACCCTTTTGCAAAGGATGTCAATTTGTCTTCTTTTTTAAGATGCTAAGATTCTAAGGTACTAAGCTTCTAAGTTTTTTTGCTAAGAAACATTTACCAACTTGAAACCTGAAACAAAAAAAGAACGTCAATAGAAGAAAAACTTCCATTGACGTTCAAATATAATTATTTTTATCTTTCAGCTTCTGTAATAAAATCTTAATTTTTAAAATCAAGTTAATGAAGTCTGCTTCTTAACTTTTGACCTTACAATTTTTGACTTTCAGACTAAAATTTATTCTCCGTAAGAAGCAGCAATAAATTCTTCGTAAGTAACCTCTTTAGTTGTTGGGTTTGCTTTTTCTTTGAAGATATCTAACAATTTAGCTGCTACAACTTGCTCAGAAAGTCTTTTCACTTCTTCTTGGTTAGATAAAACTCTAGCCACGATTCCTTGAACTTCTTCGTCAGTTGGATTAGTTTGTCCAAATTGAGCCATTTGTTGTCTGATAGCACCTGAAGTAAACTCTTTCAAATCATCAAATGTAATTTGGATATTGCTTTGCGCTAATGCTTTTCCTTCGATTAATTGGAAACGTAAACCTTTTTCAGATCTTGCGTATTCAACTTCAGCTTCTTCTGCAGAAAGTTTTTTCTCTCCAACAGTTTGCAACCATTTTTTAAGGAATTCAGCTGGCAAATCAAATTTTGTATTTTCAATCAAGAAATCCTGAACATCTAATAATAATTTTTGGTCAGCTTGTTGTGCAAACTGAGACTCTGCATCTTCTTTAATTTTAGCTTTTAATTCATCTAAAGAAGCTACTTTTCCTTCACCAAAAAGTTTATCAAATAACTCTTGGTTCAATTCAGCCAATTCAGCACCGTTGATTGCTTCGATAGTAAAGTTTACTTCGATATCTAAACCGTGAACATCATCATGAGCTACTTTTAAGTAGTCCATTAATTGGTGATCGTCTTCGAATAAACCTTTTGTGCTTACTGCAACAACATCTCCAACTTTTTTACCGATGAATTTATCACCCGCTTTTTTGTTGAAAGTAGATACAGAAATTGTAGTTGTATTGTTGATTCCTTTTTCTTCGTTTGTGAAAGTTCCAGTTAAATCTGAATCAGCTTCAACTTTATCCTGAGGAATTGCTTTTCCAAATTGTTTTTGGATACGCTCAACTTGTCCGTCGATTAATTTATCATCAGCAGTAACGATATATTTTACGATATTGTTTTTAGCTTCAAGATCAATTTCGAAGTTTGGCACTAAACCAATTTCGTATTCGAAAGTTAGTTCTTCAGCATCCCAATCAAAGTTTTCGTTTTCTTTAGCAAGAGGAGTTCCTAAAAGATTTAATCTTTCAGATTGAACAAAACGCTCCAAAGCCAAATCAACTACTTTCTTAACTTCTTCTTGCTTAATTGCTTTTCCGTATTGTTTTTCAACAAGGTCTTTAGGAACTTGTCCTTTTCTAAAACCTTTTACAGTTGCCAATGGCATTTTTTCGTTTATTCTTTTTGCTACCTGACCTTTATAATCCATGTGAACAACGTTTAATACGATTGTTTCGTTCACAGCGTCTGTTGCTACTCTTTTAATATCCATCTTCTTCTTTAATTTACATAATAAAATTGGGTTGCAAAATTATAAAATTTTTGCAACCCAACCAAGTTTTTAATCTATTGTATTTGAAGCAGTTTTAATCTGCTCAATTTGTTTTATTTATCGTCTCCAAGTATCTTATACGTGATAGATTGCAGAATTGACAAAATAACACTGAATATTAATGCCGTCCAGAACGAGTCGACTGCAAATCCGCCCACAATATTTGTACACAGCAAAATTATTACGGCATTTATAACCAATAAAAACAAGCCTAACGTAACGAACGTTACCGGCAAAGTCAACAGTACCAAAATTGGTTTTATAAAAAGATTCAGTAATCCTAAAACCACTGCAACAATTACGGCAGTACCAAAACTAGCAACGTGAACCCCGGTTAAAAGATTAGACAATAACAAAACCAAGGCAGCAGTAACGAGGAGTCTAAGTAATAATTTCATAGTTTTTCAGGTTTAAAATTTATTTAAAAGTAATAAAATTTTTATCAAAAAAAGAACTACTCTTTCAAAAAGCCTGTTGTTATTTCAAAAAACATTTTAGGATTTTCGGCGTGAAGCCAATGTCCGGCATTTGGAATTGTCTCTAATTTTAGGTTTGGAAAATGTTCCCGAATCGAATCAATTTCAGAATCCTGAATATAACCTGAATTTCCTCCGCGAATAAATAAAGTTGGTTTATCAAAAACTAAACCTTCAGCCAGAGGTTTTCCAATAGCATCGAGATTATTATTAAAAACTTCCAGATTAAATCTAAAAGCTAATTGTCCTGGTTCCTTCCAATATAAATTCTTCAACAAAAATTGACGCGTCCCAAAATCGGAAACATATTGAGAAACGATTTCTTCAACATCATTTCGACTTGGTTTTACTGAGAAATCAACAGCGTTTAATCCGGCTAGAATATCCTGATGATGTTGCTTGTAGAATTTTGGGCCAATATCTGCTACGATTAATTTATCTACTATTTCCGGATAAGTCGTAGCAAAAAGCATTGCTACTTTTCCGCCCATCGAATGACCAAGAAGATCAATTCTTTCTAAATTATTTGCCTGACAATATTCGAAAACATCCTGAACCATCGCTTCATAACTCCATTCATCGGAATGAAAACTACGTCCATGATTTCTTAAATCTAAAAGATGAACCTGAAATCCTGCTTCCACATATTGTCCGGCGAGTGTTTTCCAGTTGTCTGACATTCCCAGAAATCCATGCATAATCACGAAAGGTTTTCCTTCGCCTTCTATTTTTGAGTATAACATTTATGTTTTGGTTTTTAAAATCTGATTACAAAGGTAAAAAACTTATCTATTAATCTGTGACAGAATATATTCTCTGGAATTATTTTTGGTTTTTCATTTAACAGAAAAATAATTACAATTTTACGGTTTTCCGTAATGTTATTTCAACGCGAAGATGTATCTTGCATTCCGAAATTAAGTAAGAAAAATCTTGATTTTATTCATTTAATAAAAACTTAAACCATGATTAAAAAATTCGTTTTATTATCATTAGTTGCATCTCAACTTATGATTTCTTGTTCAAGTGACGACAACAACCCTGACGAAACTAAACCAGACACAGAGTTAACGCTTGAAGAACAAATTGCTAACCTAGCAAAACAACCTTACTCAAAACTAGCTCCTACTGAACAAAAAGCAAAATTAGAGATTGATGCTAATGAAATGTTAGTTCAATTAGACAAATCTAAAAGCTCAAATGCTATCGAAGCAATCGAAAACTTAAACAGATTATTAGACCTAAGTTCTATTGACATTTTTGATGGCAAAAACGATAACGAAGTAGAAGACATTTTAAATGTATCTGGCGTTTACGGAATTTACACTTGGAACAATGGTGATAAAAAATGGGTTAAAACAGCTTCAGAAACAGAATTAAAATTTGTTTTCCCTGCTAAAGAAACTCAAACGGCAAATAATGCAACTTTTTCTGCTAAAAGCGTTTCTTCTGATATTAAAGTAAAATACAATGATAGCTATATCTATAGCGGTAACGGAGCTACTGAAATAAACGACTGGTTCTTCCTTCCTAATTCATCAGATGCAGTTTTAACTATTGATGGTACTTCATCTGCTACATTTACTCAAACAGCAAAATATTCTAATGGAAAAGAAGTTCCAAATGAGTTTGCTTACAAAATGACAGTAAACGATGGTTACAGCTGGGAAATGAGCGGATCAAAAGCTACTGCTAACACTTCAAAAGCATCTTTTACTTATAATGGTAAAAACTTAATTTCATTTAATGCAGGAAGCACAGCACAAATCGACGCTTTGATCGACAACGATGAACTTGTTCAATACAGAGGTAAAGCAAATGGATTAATCCAAATTATGGACAATTTTGTTATTATTGCTGAGATGGATTTAGCTGCTGCTGCTGCAGATGAAGCTGCATTAGAAAAATCTGTAGTTCGTCCTACGAACTATGAGTCACCAACATTCGACGCTGACTTAAGCAATTATTACAAAAAAACTGCAGAAGGTGAAGCGAACAGCTTCAATAAAAACATGAAATTAATTCTAGTTTCTAAAAAAGACGGAACTAAAATTGCAGATGTTGTTCAGCATGCAGATAAAGAAGAAAACGACGGCTCAACAGTTGATTATTACTACAGCACAAGTTATTTAAAATTCAATGACAGTACTGAAGTAGAAATGGGAGCTTACTTCTCAACAGGTTTTGAGAATCTTAAAACTAAATTTGAAGATTTCTTAAAAGCTTTCAACAAAGAATAGTTTTTAAAAATATATTTTAGAGCCGATTTGAAACAATTCAAATCGGCTTTATTTTTTTGGTGGCGTTTTTACAATTAGCATACTTTTACCGTAGCCAGCCCAAATTCCAATTCCACCTTTAATATTCGATTTCAGACTTGTGTTTGCAGGATATATTGGATTTCTGCTGTTTACAATTTCATTTTGCCAGCTGTTCCAGAAATCCAACGCTTCTTTTGTTTGTGTTCTTAATTTCACAAAAATCAAATCACCATCGGCAAAATAAGGCGTGAATTTAGTTTTAGGAAACAAAATTACACCTCTGTTAATCTGTACAGCAATTGAAGGTGTTTCAAAATTTTTATCATCTAGATTGCCATAAAACGAAGGAACAAAAATGGGTTCTTCTCCATCAATTTTTGTTGCAATCTGGTAATAGTTTTTCTCATTAACAGGATCATCAAATTTTACAAAAACATAACCTGTAGTATCTGTCGGGTTCTTCTTTATATACTCGGCACTTTTAAGCGGTACTGATTTTGGAATTGTCGTTACGGCTTCAACTACTCGATTTAAATATTCGATTTTTAGAGAATATTCTTTTCCGGCAACACCTTTTAAAGTATTCCCAAAATAAACGAACGGTGGAACTCTGTTTTTATCACTTTTCACTTTTAAAACTTCTGAAGTTTCCCCATCAGAAATTGTGATTTTTGCAGATCTGATCACATGATTTAAAACATTTGTCGAATCAATAACATCTGCAACCGGAATACTGCTGGACAATAAAACATTAGCAAAATCGCCTTCTTCGATCCAACCTTCAACAACTATTTTAGATTCAATACTTTTTTGTTCGCTAAAATCATCATTTGAACAACTTGTCATTAGTACTGCTAAAAAAAGTAATATATATATTCTCATGTCTTAAAATTTAAATCTCCAACTGATTGAAGGAAGAATTCGATATAAAACCTTTTTCTCCTGTTTTACAATCACACTATTTTTATCATCGTTAACCTGAACATTCAGAACCACATAAATTGGATTGGCTATATTAAATGTATTGTAAATTGAAAAATTTAATGCGCTTTCTTTCTTTGCATTTTTCACAAAAAAGTAATTCGCAGAAATGTCTGTTCTAATATAATTTGGCATTTGTGCATTATTATATCCCGAATACTCTTTCACCGGATTATTATTTATAAAATACCAGGAAGTTGGCATTGTAAAACGATTACCCGAACTAAAAACCTGTGTAACGCCAAAATTCCACTTCGAATTTAAATCATACATTCCAACAACTGAAAGATTATGGCGTCTGTCATATTTTGCAAAATAGGTTTCTCCATTATTTAATTCATCAAAATTTCGATCTGACCAACTTAATGTATAACTCAGCCAGCCGCTAAATTTCCCGTTACTTTTCTTCAGCATCATTTCTAATCCATATGCCTTTCCTTTGCCTACATATAAATCATTTTTGAAAGTTGTAATTTCATTAAATTGAGTTATCCCATAAGGATATTCAAGCAGATTTTTCATCGAACGATAAAAACCTCCAAAAGAAGATGAAAAATTTCTAGATAAATTCTGGTTAGAACCAATAGAAAATTCATTTGAAGATTGCGGTTTTATTCCGTCATAACTGGCAATCCAAAAATCTGTCGGAATTCCGACACTAGAAGTCGTAATCAAACTCAAATACTGGTACTGCTTGTTATAGGAAGCATAAAAAGAATATTTCTCAGTTGGATAATAGTTCAACAAAACTCTAGGTTGAAAATGCAAATAAGAATCACTAGATCCAGAAGTATAGTAATTGATTCTAATACCTAATTCGGCAGTAAGATTTTCAAATAATTTTGGTTTTGCCGTAGTAAAAACTGCAGCTTCATTGGCAGTAATATTATCTCGAAAAATATCATTTACTGTTGTAAAATTTTCAACATTTACTTTTTGAGGTTGCAAATCATGGTAAACATATTGCAGCCCAGTTTCAAAAGGAATATTTTTGACTGAATATCGAAATGCGTTTGTAAAGCCAAAATCTTTAACAGAGGACGAAACATCGAATTGAATTGTTGCTTGTTCCATATTCAGATTATTTGAATATTGACTAAAATAAACCGAATTTGACATCGTTACTTTTGGAGAAATAACTGTCGTTAAGGAAGGTGATATTGTAAAATTGCTCCACTTTAAACTGCTTTTCAAAGCAAGATTCCCGTCTTTAATTTTCAACTCATCACCAGTTAAAAAAGCATCAATAGCCAAAAGATTCTTTTTTGAAAGTTGCGATAAGAAAGTAAAATTTCCATCAGAAAAACCATATTTCATATCCTGAACATCATTGCTTTTCGAACCAGATTTCACTATTGGCCCAACAATTTCATCGATATAGGTTTTTCTACCGGAAATATAAAATCCTGTTTTAGCCGTTAACGGAACTGCGAATGTCAATTGCGAAGCCAGAATTCCAAGATTTCCCTGAACTTCAAATTCGGAAGGTGTTTTTTTATTGGAATTTAAAAGTGTAGTCGAACTTAAACGCCCGCCATATTTCGCATTCGAACTTGATTTATCAAATTCTACGTCTTTAATATGATCCGTATTATAAAAAGGAAAAATCCCGAGCAAATGTGACATTCCATAAACAGGAGTTCCATTGTACAAAATAGCATTATGTCCAGGATCTCCTCCACGAACGTATAAATAACCATTTGCATCTCCTGAATTTTGTACACCGGGGGTCAATTGCAAAAGCTTAATTATATCTGTAGTTCCTAAAACTGTTGGAACACCTGACAACTCTTTTAAATTAAAAGACAGTTTACCACCGGAAAGATTGGTTATGGCACTTTTTTTTGTGTTTGCAACAACAACTTCATTTAAAACGGAAACATCCTTTTCTAAAACTACTGAAAGTATCGTATCTTTTTTAAGTTCAAAGTCAAATTGCTTTTCTAGATATCCTAATTGCTTAACTTTAATATGTGTTTTTCCTAAATCCAGTTTTAAAGAAAAATTTCCTGCCGAATCTGAAATAACATAAAAAATTTGATTTTTGGATTGAATAGAAACACCTGAACCAATCAGATTTTCATTTTCAGAAGATTTTAAAGTCCCTTGTATTATTGCTTTAGATTGCGAAAATACGGTAGAAAAACAGAGTAAAAACAGTAGAATTATAGATTTCGGCACTTTGATTTTTAATAAGAAAAGTGCGAAAATACACAATTATAACCCAATTATCTCAGGTTATAATTGTTTAATTTTTAATCTTATTTCAATTTATTCAAATACATATTAACAACATTATCCAAACCAAGATAAAGCGCCTCAGAAATTAAAGCGTGACCAATTGAAACTTCTAATAATCCCGGAATATTTTGTTTAAAAAACTGAATATTATCCAAACTCAAATCATGTCCGGCATTAATTCCTAAACCTAATTCGTTTGCTAATTCTGCAGCTTTCGTGTAAGGCTCAATTCCGTTTTTATTTCCTAAATCATATTGATGCGCAAAAGCTTCGGTATACAATTCAATTCGGTCTGTTCCTGTTTTTTTTGCTCCTTCAATAATTTCCAAAACCGGATCAACAAAAATCGAAGTCCTGATTCCGTTTCTCTGAAATTCCTGAATAACTTCAGTCAAATATTCTTGATTTTTTATGGTATCCCAACCTGCCGATGAAGTAATTGCACCAATTGCATCCGGAACTAATGTAACCTGATCCGGCTTACATTCTAAAACCAAATCAATAAAATTATGCTGCGGGTTTCCTTCAATATTATATTCTGTAGTAACAATTGCTTTTAGATCGCGAGCATCCTGATAACGAATGTGACGTTCGTCCGGACGAGGATGTATGGTGATTCCCTGCCCACCAAATTTCTGAATATCTGCCGCAACTTTTAATAAATCTGGCACATTCCCTCCACGAGCATTTCTTAAGGTTGCAATTTTATTGATATTTACACTTAACTTTGTCATATAACTAATAATTAATTCTAGTAACACTATATTTGTAAAGACAAAAATACAAAGTAAAACGTCGTAGTTTTTGGTATTTTTTGATTATTTTGCAAGGAAATATCTTCAATTGATTTATGACAGAAATTACAAACTATATCACCAATGATTTCAAAGCGATTGATAGTCAGGAAACGATAGCGTCTGTTCAGGACTTTTTTGCTGATGTTGATTTTTCGCATTTCCCAGTTATAGAAGATGGTATCTTTATTGGCAGTATCTCTGCCGATGATATTGAAACTTTTGATTCAGACAAAAAAACGATAGATTACAAATATACTTTAGAGCGTTTTTTTGCCAGAAAATCAATGATTTGGCTGGACGTTTTGGAAGTTTTTGCCAAAAACCACACTAATACCATTCCGGTCCTGGATGAAAATAATACCTATATAGGATATTATGAAATGGAAGACATCATGAAATTCTTTCAGGAAACACCTTTTTTAAAAGAACAAGGTGGCATTATCATCGTTCAAAAAGGGCTTTTAGACTATTCGATGGGTCAGGTTACTCAGATTGTAGAAAGTAATAACGGAAAAATATTAGGTTGTTTTATCTCTGAAACCGATTTGGAAAATGTTCAGATAACGGTTAAAATTAGCGTTGGGCCAATGAACGAAATTATCCAGACTTTTAGACGATACAATTACGAAATCATCTCTGAGCATCAGGAAGACGCTTACATTAATAGTCTTAAGGAACGTTCTGATTATTTGGACAAATACCTTAATATATAAATTATAAATGTGCCAATGAGAAAATTAGTTAATTAGACAATTTTCACATTTGCAAATTATCTAATTGACACATTGACAAATTATCTAATTTAAAAATAATGAAAATAGCCATTTACGGACAATATTACCAAAATAGTACTGAGCCTATTATAAAAGACATTTTCCAATTTTTTACTTCCAACAAAGTTGAAATGGTTATAGAAGAAAACTTTCTTCAAATGCTTTATGAAAAGCAACTTGTCAAAAAAGACTATAAAACATTTTCTTCCAACACCATTTTAGACAATAGTTTTGAAATGCTAATCAGTATTGGAGGAGACGGAACAATGTTAAGAGCAGCTACTTTAGTCCGTAATTCAGGAGTTCCACTTTTAGGTATTAACGCTGGCCGTTTAGGATTTTTAGCTAAGGTTCAAAAAGAGAACATTGACAGTCTTTTACAATATGTAATCGACCAAAATTACACAACTTCAGAAAGAACTTTATTAGGCTTACATTGCGAACCGAGAAATGAAGCTATAGCCGAACTCAATTTTGCAATGAATGAAGTAACGGTTAGTAGAAAAGACACTACGTCGATGATTACTGTTGAAACTTATCTGAACAATGAATACCTTAATTCTTATTGGGCAGATGGCTTAATCATCTCTACACCTACAGGATCTACAGGATATTCTTTAAGTTGCGGTGGCCCGCTACTAACGCCTGATGTAAAAAGTTTGGTTATTACCCCTATCGCACCACATAATTTAACTACACGACCATTGGTTATTCCTGACGATACCGAAATTACATTACGTGTTTCTGGCAGAGAAGACCAATATTTAGTTTCTTTAGATTCCAGGATTTCATCCGTAAAAAATGAATCTATTCTGAAAATAAAAAAAACAGATTATAAAATAAAAATGGTTGAGATTCCTGGAGAAACCTTTCTTAAAACTCTAAGAAACAAATTACTTTGGGGCGAAGACAAAAGAAATTAAGCCTTTTTCTGACGACCAACTATACGATATCAGTACTTTTTCTCGTTCTGCATGTACCGAATCTTCATTAAATGTCTCAAAATCATAATGTAAATTGAAAAAAAAGCACATTTAACTAAAGCAACGTTGATTCGAAATGATAATTATTATATTTGCACGCAATTCTGAATTAAATGAAGAAAATTTTTAATTTATTGTTATGTTTTTTCCCCTTTATTACACTAAATGCTCAAATCAATGAGATTGGTGTTTTTCTTGGTGGAAGTAACTTTATTGGTGATGTCGGAAGTACAACATATATTAATCCAAACAAACCTGCTTTTGGAGTATTATATAAATGGAACAAGAGCCCACGCCACGCTTACCGTTTCTCTTATACACAATCAACAATTGCGGGAAATGATATTGATTCAGACGAAACAGGAAGAAATAAAAGACAATACAGATTCGAAAACAATGTAAAGGAACTCTCTGCTGGTTTAGAATTTAATTTTTTCGATTTCAACCTTCACGATTATCATACAAAAATTACACCTTATATATATACAGGCTTAAGTTTTTTTCTTTATGATGGTTTGTATCGAGATAAACAAGATCCAAAAAATGCAATCGATGGAGCAAACTCAAGTACATTCGCGATCCCGATGACATTGGGGATAAAGTCGAATGTAACTCCTCATTTTGTAATTGGAGCAGAAGTTGGTGCACGATATACTTTTACAGACAATATCGACGGGAGTAATCCAGACACCAGCAATACAAATATTATAAAATTCGGAAACTTAAATAATAATGACTGGTATGTGTTTACAGGTGTGACTTTAACTTATACCTTTGGACAAAAACCTTGCTATTGCGCAGAATAATAAAATGAATTTACTAGACAATATAGACCACACAAATTTACCTAAACATCTGGCCATTATTATGGACGGAAATGGACGTTGGGCAAAACAACAGGGTTTTTTACGTGCTTTTGGTCATGAAAACGGAACAAAATCAGTAAAAAAAACAATTACAACCTGCGCCAAACTTGGCATTGAATATTTAACACTTTATGCATTCTCTACAGAAAACTGGAATCGTCCAAAACTTGAAGTTGAAGCATTAATGAAAATATTAATCAATTCATTAAAAAAAGAACTGGTTACACTGCAGGAAAATAATATCAGACTTAATGCAATTGGAAATCTTGATAAATTACCAAAAACAGCCCAAAAAGAGCTTTTAGACGTTATTGAAAAAACAAAAAACAATACTCGTCTTACACTAACACTGGCTTTAAGTTACGGATCACGAGAAGAATTGGTAAATGCTGTGAGAATCATCAGTGATAAAGTTAAAAATAATATAATTTCAATAGACACTATTGACGATTCAATTATAAATGAGCATCTTTACACGCAAAATTTACCTGACGTAGATTTATTAATACGAACAAGTGGAGAACATAGAATAAGTAACTTTTTGCTATGGCAGATCGCCTATGCAGAATTGTATTTTACGAATGTCTTATGGCCAGACTTTAAAGATCAAGATTTATATGAGGCTATCATTAGTTATCAAAAAAGAGAACGTAGATTTGGAAAAACCAGTGAACAAATTAAATAATTTTTTAGTGTTACAAAAAAGAGTACAAATAGTCCTTACCCTACTACTTTTGGGTAGTTTTTCACAAATTAAAGCACAAGATAGAGTACCTTTTGATCAGGGAAAAAAATATATCCTTGCTAAAGTTTCGGTTGTTGGTAAAATAAGCTTCAATGAACAAACTGTTGTTACATTTTCTGGTCTTCAAAAAGGTCAGGAAATAACTGTACCAGGTGAAGAAATTAGTGGCGCTATTAAAAAATTAGGTAAACTTGGTTTATTTGATGAAATCGCTTTCTATATTAATAAGGTAGAAAATGATAGTATTTATCTGGATTTAAACATCGTAGAACTTCCTAAACTAAACGAAGTTAAAATTGTTGGTGTTAAGAAAAGTAAAGTCGAAGGACTTATTAAGGATAATAACTTGACAAAAAACAAAATTGTCAATGAAAACTTAATAACTACCACAAAAAATTACATCGAAAACAAATACAAAAAAGAAGGTTATTATAATACTAAAGTTACAATAACCAATACTCCTGATACGCTAGCCGGAAATCAGGTAAATATGCTTGTTCGTATTGACAAAGGAGATAAAGTAAAAATCAGCAGTATTGATTTTACTGGAAACAAGCAACTTACTGACACCCAATTAAGAGGTGCCATGAAAGACACTAAGCAAAAAAATGTCCTTCGTGTTTTAAAAGCCTCTAAATTTATCCCTGAAAAATACAAGACTGACTTAGAAAAAGTTATTGCTGCTTATAAAGAAAAAGGATATCGTGATGCTCGTATTATTTCTGATTCTGTTACTTACAACAAGGATAAAAATATGCTTGCCATCAAAATTAATCTTGAAGAAGGAAACAAATATTACTTCGGAAACATTAAATTCTTAGGTAACACTGTTTACTCAGACCAGACATTAAACCGCTATTTAGGAATTAAAAAAGGAGAAACTTATAACGGTGTTTTACTTGAAAAACGTATCGCTGATAAATCTAAACCAGATGGTGAAGATATCACAAACCTTTACCAAAATAACGGTTATTTATTCTCTAATATTAACGCCGTAGAGGTTAAAACAGTAAACGATACAATTGATTTTGAAATTAGAGTTACAGAAGGTCCGATTGCATATTTCAATAAAATTTATGTTACTGGTAATGACAAAACAAATGACCACGTAATTTACCGTGAGTTAAGAACGAAACCAGGAAACAAATACAGTAAAGATGAATTGGTAAGAACAATTCGTGAGATTGGACAATTAGGATTCTTTGATCCTGAAGCAATCAAACCTGAATTTAGAAATGTTGATGCAGCGGCAGGAACAGTTGATATCGAATATCAGGTTGTTGAAAAAGGATCGAGCCAGATTGAACTTCAGGGAGGTTACGGTGGTGGAGGTTTCATTGGAACCTTAGGACTTTCGTTTAACAACTTCTCTGCGAGAAAAATGTTCGACAAAGATGCTTATAAGCCTCTTCCTATGGGAGATGGACAAAAAGTAGCACTTCGTTTACAAGGAAGTACTTATTTCCAAACGTACAGTTTATCCTTTTCAGAACCATGGTTTGGAGGAAAAAAACCAGTACAATTTAGCTCTTCTATCTCTTACAGTACACAATTCTTAAACAATTATATTACAAGAGATGTAGACAAAAGCAAAAGTTTTAATATTTTTACAGTACAAGTTGGTCTCGCAAAAAGGTTGACAGTTCCGGATGACTTCTTTGTATTATCACAATCTGTAAGTTACCAACATTATGATTTGAACAATTATAACACTGGTTTATTTACATTTGGTAATGGAGCATCTAGAAACTTAGCTTACACTATTGGAATATCGAGAAGTAATAAAGGTATTAACCCAATATTCCCAACATATGGTTCGGAATTTAGTCTTACCGCAAAAGTAACACCTCCATATTCATTATTCAATGGTATTGATTATGCGGATTTGGGTAATCAGGAAGAATATAAATTAAGAGCTGCTGCAGATGCAACTGCGCCGGATGCAAACGGACAGATGATTAAACAAGGTGATTATCTTGATGCAAACAACAATAAAGTAGCAACTTATCAGGAAGCTGCTGCAGATCCGGCTTTAGTAGATCAAAAGAAATACAATTGGTTAGAATATTATAAAATTAAATTCAAAGCAGACTGGTATACTAAAGTTTACGGTAAACTGGTATTAAGAACATTAACTGAATTTGGTTTCTTAGGAGCATACAATCAGGCAAGAGGTGTTGTACCGTTTGAGCGTTTCTACTTAGGAGGAGATGGAATGGCACAGTACTCAATGGATGGTAGAGAAACTATTGCATTAAGAGGATACAAAAATAACAGCTTGACGCCGGTAAACAGTGTTGGAGATCCAATTGGAGCTACAATTTATAACAAGTTCTCTATGGAATTACGTTATCCAATTACTTTGAAATCATCGGCATCTATTTTTGCATTAACATTCTTAGAGGCAGGGTCATCATACCCAACATTTAAGGACTATAATCCGTTTGATTTATATCGTTCTGCCGGTGTAGGTTTAAGAGTATTCATGCCTGCATTTGGTTTATTAGGTATTGATTTCGGATATGGATTTGATGCTGCCCCTGGTATGCCGTCTAATAAGCCGAATGGTTGGGAAACCCACTTTATCATTGGGCAACAATTTTAGAAAAATAACGTTTGGTTAAAAATCATCAAATAAAGTTATGTTATGAGAAAACAATATTTATTTATATTTTTAGCCTTGATTGTAGCACATACAAGTCAGGCTCAGACAAGAACGACAAGAATAGGCTACATTGACATGGAATACATATTGGAAAACGTTTCTGATTATAAAGAAGCCAAAGCCCAATTAGAGCTCAAAGCTCAGAAATGGAAACAGGAAATAGAGACTAAAAAGTTAGATATAAATAAATTAAAAGAGGGTCTTAAAGCTGAAAAAGCCTTATTAACAAAAGAACTCATAGACGAAAGGGAAACTGAAATCAAATTTCTTGAAGAAGAAATGTTAGACTATCAGCAAAAACAATTTGGCGCCGACGGGAATTTAATAAGACAAAAAGCAGCTTTAGCAAAACCAATTCAAGATCAGGTTTTCACGGCAGTTCAAGATATAGCTGAAGCGAAAAATTATGATTTTGTTTTTGATAAATCATCAGATCTAACAATGCTTTTTAGTAATAAAAAGTTTGACATCAGTGATCAGGTTCTTCGTGTTTTAAACAGAACAGACAAAAGAGAACAATTAACTAAAAAGCAATTAAAAGAGCAGGAAGTTAAAGAGAGCAAGGAAAATGAAATAGATGAGAATCCTGCAATGGCTGATCGTCAGAAAGCATTAGACGAGAAAAAAGCAGCCCGCGAAAAACTGATTGAAGATAGAAGATTAGAGCAGGAAGCAAAGAAAAAAGAATACGACGACAGACGAAAAGCAATACAAGCTGAAAGGGAAGCTAAAAAAAATGGCACGGTTTCTGAAACTGCAAAAACAGGTGAAGCTGCAAAAACGGATCCAGCATCAGCGACAGCAAAACCAGCAACAGCAAATCCTACTACAGGAACTGAAACCGCTCCTGCAACAACTGAACCTGTTGTTGACAAAGCAGCTGAAAGACAAAAACTGTATGAAGCTCGTAAAAAAGAATTAGAAGAAAGAAGAAAAAAGATACTCGAAGAACGAGAAGCGGCTAAAAAAGCAAAAGAAGCCGAAACACAAAAAACAAATACGACCAATAATTAATTAATATTTTAAAAATGATGAAACAAATCAAAACTTTACTAATTGCTGCCTTATTAATCCTAGGAGCAAGTAACACAATGAATGCACAGGCGAAGGTTGCCCATGTTGATGTTAGCGAGATTATGTCGAAAATGCCTGCTATGTTAGATGCTCAAAATCAACTACAAAAACTAAGTGGAACATACGATGCTGAATACAAAAAAATGGTTGATGAATATCAAACAAAAATCAAAAAGTACGAAACTGAATCTACTACAGTTACTGAAGCTGTAAACACAGATCGTTCTAAAGAAGTTCAGGACATGCAAAAAAGAATTGTTGATTACAGAGACAATGCTCAAAAAGAATTACAACAAAAAGAAAGCGATATCGTAAAACCATTAATGGAAAAAGTAAAAGCTTCTATTCAAAAAGTTGGAAAAGCTAAAGGTTTCCAATATGTATTAGATGGTTCTTCTCTTATCTTAGCTGATGGTCCAAACATTACTGCTGATGTAAAAAAAGATTTAGGATTCTAAAAAAAGATTCCTGTTAAAAAAAACGGCTCAGACTTTAAAAGTTGAGCCGTTTTTTTTTTAAAACCATATTGTCAATAGAATTCATTGTATAAAAAAAGGAGTGTAAACACTCCTCTTTTTTATGGAAAATCTTTGCATTCTGTTGTTAATGGCACACAATCCCAAAGTAGTTCGCCTTTATCATTTTCTCCACGATAACAAATTTTACCAGTATTACAATGAGGTGCGGTACCACCTTTAACTTGCTTAAGTTCATCCTTAGATAATCTTTCGCCAACTAAATTTTTAATAATTTTCATAGGTTATAATTTTTTGGGTTATAGGTAAATATAGTAATTTATTTACAATAAAATGGCATTTTATTGTAAATGTAAATTGTAGAAAAAACAAAAAGTATGTAACTTTGTTATATGACAAACAATAATCCTATAGGCGTTTTCGATTCTGGAATTGGAGGAACATCCATCTGGAAAGCCATTCATGATTTACTTCCAAACGAAAAAACAATTTACCTGGCCGATAGCAAAAATGCGCCGTACGGTCAAAAAAGCAAAGAGGAAATTGTTGCCTTAAGTAAAAAGAATGTAGATTTTTTACTTGAAATGAATTGCAAAACGATTGTTGTGGCATGCAACACAGCAACAACAAACGCAATTAGAGAACTTCGTGCAGATTATGACATTCCGTTTATTGGTATTGAACCTGCAATTAAGCCAGCTGCGAACAATTCGAAAACGCAGGTTATAGGTATTTTGGCAACAAAAGGAACTCTAAATAGTGAACTTTTTAATAAAACTGCCGAGATGTTTCAGAACACAACTATAATTGAACAAGTTGGATATGGTTTAGTACAGCTTATAGAAGATGGAAATCTTAACTCGCCAGAAATGACACAATTGTTGGAATCTTATTTAAAACCAATGATTGATGCCAATATTGATTATCTTGTTTTGGGCTGTAGTCATTACCCTTATTTGATTCCTCAAATAAAAAAAATTCTGCCGGACCACATTCAGATTATAGACTCTGGAGAAGCAGTGGCCCGTCAGACGCAAAATATTCTTCGCGAAAAGGTTGGTTTTTCAGATGCTAAAAATAGCATACCTGAATTTTATGTCAATTCAAATCCGACAGTTTTGAAATCGATATTAGATCATAAATATGATGTCATCCAAAAGGATTTCTAAAGTACTATTCAATCTTTCGCTTGACGAACCAAATTCCATCTAAAGAAAGATTGAGTGATAATTTATGATAATTCTCTTTTATAAGATTATCCGAAATTCTTCCTTTTTGTCCGTACGAATAGGAAATGTTCAAAGTTGAGAAAGTATTTTCAATAGGCAACGAAAGTCCAATTGAGATTGCAGCATTATTGATTCTTTTTCCGTCGATTTCGAGATAGCCATTGTCAAAATTTGCTCCCATTGCATATTGTACCCTATCCCAATATTTTCGAATATTTTTCGTCGCACTATAAGTGAAGCCCAATGCAAATCTGTCACGATTTACAAAATCTCCGTATAACTCCGACTGGTTGGTGTCATCCCAAAAGCTTTTTTCATAATCCAATGTCATATTCAGATTATTTTTAAAACGTTTACTTATTCCGAATCCTATTTCAGAAGGCAAATAGTAATCGTCAATATCTGAAGCAACATTCGTTTCAACATTTGTTACCACTTCATTTGCAACCATTTGTACAGATTGCACTTTTGATGCCTTTATTTGTGTCGGCAATTTTATTGTAGAAGCAATCGTAAAAGTTGAATCTATTTTGTATTGTACACCAAGTGTTCCTCTAAAACCATTATAATCTGTCCGTTTCGTAATACCTGTTATGGTACTCGTTATTAGGTAACTTCTCTGATCGGTTGTATTACCGAACAATAAAGATGCAGAAACACCTGCTGAAAATTTCTTTCCAAATCGATATCCGTATGAAAAATCAAAATTGTTTAATCCACCTGAACCTTCTGCTGTCAAATAATAATATTCCTGGCTATCAGATATTGGCAACTTAAGATTAGAAATTTTAAACGTTGCACTCGAATAAGGTCGTAATGAGGCACTGAAACCAGAATTTTTAGTAACTGGAAATGCAAAAGCAATATGCGAAAACTGAAAATTATTTCGGTTTTCACTTCTCGAACTACTTTGATAAGTGGTCGCAATCGCCTTCCCTCCTACATCAAACATAAAATGATTTAAAGGAATAAATCCAAGCGATGCTGGATTAAGATTATTGATAAAAGTACTGGAAGGCAAAGCCAAACCCGATGATCCAATCGAAGGTAGAACACCAAATTCTGAATCATACAGACTTCCTACACCGTAAAGTGAATAGGGAGAACTGGAAATACTTTGGGCAAATGAAGTCAGCGACAATAAAATGAAGCAACTCAAATAAATTATATTCTTTTTCATTAATAGGAGATGTAATAAATTTTCAATTGAATCTTATTATTTGGATGCTTCTGATCGCCCAAAACAAGTCGGTTTACTGTTTTTGAAATCCCAGGCAGCGTTAAGATAAGATTAGACCGTGAATCGCTTTTCTTTAGCATTTCCTTCTGCAAAAAACTACCAACAGGTATAGTATAGGCGATATTTTCATTGAACTCATCACTCTTTTTATTTAAGATTCCATAAACTGCCGAGCCAGCAGAATTAACTAATGAACCACTAATCCTGTTTAAGTTATCACCCACATATACCTTTAAGGAATCACCAAGTACGAATTGTTGTGAATAGGTATTATTAACAGGTTTCACAAGTAATTCGGCACTAACTATTGCACCGTTGTCTGCAATGTATTTTAGCTGTTTAATGTTTGGAAAATCAATTCGGCAAGCCACACCTGTTCCCGACTGAATAAATCCTTGTTGATTCGTAAGTGAACTAGAAAGTGTTTTACTGGAAACCGGTAAGTTTTGAATAAGCGTTCCTGTTTTGTCAAGCGATATAGAATTGAACTGCTTCGAAACATCTGCAATTGTAAAATCAAGGTGATACGCCTCGTCTTCAGTATCGGCCTGATATTTTGAATAGTACAATCTTACTTTACTTGTTGTTGCATTAAACCCAATCATACTCGACGAATTAGAGCTTGATGGCACTAAAACAAGTCCTTTTAGATATTCTGTAAAACTATCAAAGCTTGTAATTTCTCTCTTTTTTATCTTTTGAAAAAGTTCATTCCCAAAAGTTTTGTCCATTTTAATATTGATGGAATCCTTTTCTATCGGTCTGGGTTTATATGAAATAGTTCCGAGACTTTCGCTACTATAAGCTAAAGCCGAATTATTATAAAAACTATCATCGTCTGTATTTGGTTTTACTTTTTGAGTAAGTCTATGAATATCGAATGTCTGCACCTTCGTTGTGTCACCATAATAGTAATTGTCATATTTTAAAATCATTGAAATGGAGTCAAAAACAAAATTTGTGTATTCTGTATCAGATCCGCTTGATGCTAAAGTATAGGATCCCGCAAGATGAAAATAACTATTCGACTTCACCTTTCCGAAGATTGGGTCATCGTAATTTCCTACCAGAATTCGGCTTTGACTCGAAGTTACTAAGGAGTCAAAATTTATAGTAGACATATCGACTGTAACCGTATCAATTAATATCACTTTATTGTTTACCGCCAGATAATCTGATCCAACAACAAACTCACCAGCATCTGTATCCGTACCGCACGACAGCATCGTGACAGCGAAAAAGAACATCAATAAAAACTTGCTCATAATTCATTTTTTGGGCAAATATAAAATGAGGACTTCTGCACTACACTATAACATATACAACCACGCATTTTTACCCTACAAAGAGCTATAAAACATCTATAACAGATCAATTGAAACAAATCTCTAATTCAGCCGATAAAAAGACGATTTAGTCTATCAAAAAGGCGCATACATATATATTCTTTTTTTTTAAAACGTCGTAAACCTACTTTTGAGCCTATAAATATGTAATGAAAATAAAGATTATAATATGTTCTGTTTTTACTGTTTCTTTTTTTAATGTGAAAGCTCAGGAAACAATTTCAGCCGAAATAAATGCAAAAGCAGAACCAACAGATCAAATTGATTTTAATAAAACTTCGGCCGTCGTATCGTACAGCAAAAGTTTAAACACAAAAAATCAGTTTAAAAACACATTTGAGTATTCTAACCTGAAAGTAAATTATGAAGTAGGCCGTTTTTTAGCTTATGATAATCTGGAAAGCTTTAATCAATTTAAAAACAAGATGGAATTTCTGCAACAGATTTCAAGCACAACAAAACTGAATTATACTGTAACACCGACAGTAAATTATCAGCAAAATCTGGATTTCTCCGATTTTACAATTTTAGGAAGTCTTGAACTCATTCAACAAATAAACTCCAAGACAAATATCACGATTGGAGCTGCAAGAACAACTGTTTTTGGTTCTCCTAAATTTATGCCCGTTTTTGCCCTAAACTATAAAATCAGTACTGAAAGCGACCTCTTGTTAGGTTTCCCTGACTCTAAGCTTTCCTACTCAAATAATATTCGTAACAAATTCAGCATCAATAATAATTTCAATGGTAATTTTTACAATCTGGATCAAAAAAACAATTTAGATAATTCAGCTAAGGCAAGTTTATCTCAGATGACTTCAACTTTAGAATATGAAAGAAATATAGACACAAACTGGTTCATCAATTTTAAGGGGGGTTATGACTTTTATAAAAAATACGAATTACTAGATTCTGAAAATCATAAAATACATGATTTCAATATAAGCAACGGATACATTCTTGGAGTAGGCATCAAATACAAACAATAAATAAATTTAATACACTATGAATAATTTAAAAAAGGGAATATTATTCGCAACACTATTTTCGGCACTCTTTTTTGTAAGCTGCAGTAACGATGATGACGATGATGATTTAATTGGAAACTGGGTTAAAAAATCGGCTTTTGACGGACCTGCAAGATCCAGCGCAACTAGTTTTGTAATTGGTGATAATGCTTATGTCGTAGCGGGTTATACCGGTGACGAATATTTAAAAGATTTATGGGCCTATAATTCTACAGGTGATTACTGGGAACAAAAAGCAGATTTTACCGGAGTTGGAAGAAGTTCTGCTTCGAGCTTTACACTTAATGATAAAGGTTACGTTGGTCTTGGTTATGACGGAACGAATCGATTAAAAGATTTTTATCAATACGATCCTGTTGCCAACAGCTGGACCCAAAAAACAGATTTTGCAGGAACAGCGCGTTATGCCGCTGTAGGATTTCAGGTTGGTGGAAAGGCTTATTTTGGAACTGGTTATGATGGAAATTATCTAAAAGATTTTTATCAATACAACGACCAGACCAATACCTGGACGCAAGTAAACGGCTTCAGCGGAAATAAAAGACGTAATGCGACTGTTTTTGTAATTGGTGACAAAGCCTATTTTGGAACCGGAATAAACAATGCCGTTTATCAGGAAGACTTCTGGGAATTTGATCCTGCAACTGATGTCTGGACTAGAAAACGTGATATTGACAAAGACACAGACGATGACTACTCATACAACGACGATTATGCAATTGTTCGTGCAAATGCATCAAGTTTCAGCATGAACGGATTGGGTTATGTTGTTGGAGGAGAAAGCACAAAAACCGTTTGGGAATATAATCCTTCTACTGATCTTTGGACAGAAAGAACAGCAATGGAAGGCGCAACAAGAACTGATGCTGTAGGTTTTTCAATTAATAATCGTGGTTTTTATATGTTAGGACGTATAGGTTCAAGTTACTTTGATGATGCCTGGGAATTCAAACCATTAGATGAACAAAGTGATGATGATAATTAATAATAGCAAATTCTTCTGGAGTAAAATCCAGAAGAATTTATTGTTTTTTGTACTTGTTTCTCTATTTATTGGATGCACAAAAAAAGAAACTTTGCAAATGGACTCTTTCCGTACTACATCCGGTTGGGGTTATACGATTGCATACAAAGACAAAATTTTAATAAAACAGTCTGTAATACCTGTTATCACAGACAACAAAAGCTTTGAAAGTAAAGAAGATGCATTAAAAGTTGGTAATCTCGTTATTCAGAAGCTTAACGAACATTCTTCGCCCACGGTAACAAAAAATGATTTAATTTTATTAAAAATAAAATTCTAAATGAAGCTCGATACCATTAAAAATACAAGTTCAAATAAGATTTTATTTCATGGCATTATATGGATTTTCTTCATATTAACTTCCCTGATTCAATTTTACGAAAGCCCTTTCAGAATAAACGATGATTTTTATGCGCAATGGATAACCGGAATTGTTTTGTTTTATCTGAACTATTTTTATTTGGTTCCTGCTTTACTTTTAGAAAAAAAATACTGGCTTTACTTTATTTTCGTTTTCACACTTATTGCTCTTTTTATGATTATCAGGCTTCATTATTTTATTCCTGAATTCAGACATTTAAGACCCGAAAACATGCCTCCTTTAAACAAATTTCCGCATTATCCGAAGTTCAACGGACAGTTGCCTCATTTTAGGAGAGAAATTCGTCAGCCACTTTTTTTTAAAATTGCTCCGTCATTTTTTTACATTTTAATTATTACAATTAGTGCAATTATTAGAACATTGTCTGAGTTTTATAACAACCAACAAAACAAACTAATTGCCGAAACTCATAGAACAAATACTGAATTGATTTATTTGCGTAAACAAACAAATCCGCATTTTTTATTCAATTCCTTAAACAGTATTTATTCACTGGCACACAAGAAATCTGATTTGGTCCCTGATGCCATCGTAACCTTATCTGAACTTATGCGGTACATGCTGTATGAGACAGATAACAAAACGGTGGCTTTAGAAAAAGAAATCAATTATATCCAGAATTACATTGAACTTCAAAAACTTCGATTAAACAATATCGAAGACATTGTTATCAATGTTCACGGCGATACTAAAAACAAGTTTATAGAACCTTTACTTTTGATTTCTTTTGTCGAAAATGCGTTTAAATATGGCACTGATTATAAAGGCGCAGCGCATGTAAAAATCAAAATTTTCATTCTTGAAAACAGTCTCGATTTCTGGATTGAGAACACGATCGAAAATTACGTGAAAGATCCAGAAAACTCGGGAATCGGTTTGGTAAACATTCAAAACCGACTTGATTTGCTTTATCCAAATGCACATCGGCTAACTATTACTCAGGATAGTAAATATTACCGAGTTCATTTAAACTTGAGTTTAGATCAGATTCAAACCGCCGTAAATTGATTTAGTTTTGATAAAACGTTAAGAGATAATTATAAAATAAAAGCTTATTTTATGAAAACTTTAGAACTTAATTGATTGATTTCAAACTACTTTTGAGCACCAAACAAATTTTAAATATCTAATTCACAACAGATGAAATGTGTCATTATAGACGATGAGCCTTTAGCGGTCGAATTATTAGAAGATTTTGTAAAAAAAGTAGATTCGCTTGAATTAATCAATACGTTCAATAATGCCATCGATGCTGTTTCGTTTATCAATCAAAACAATGTTGATTTAATTTTTTTGGACATTCAAATGCCGCATTTCTCGGGAATTGATTTCTTAAATACTATCGAAAAAAAGCCTTTGGTTATTTTTACAACAGCATATTCTGATTATGCAGTTGAAGGTTTTAATCTTGGCGCGGTAGATTATTTGGTCAAACCTATTCCGTTCCATCGTTTTTTAAAATCGGTTGTAAGAGCGCAACAGGTTTTAAATCCGGCAACAGCAATTCAGTCTGTTTCTGAAAACACGACGGCTCCAGAAATAGAACAAGATTTTATGTTTGTGAGAGCTGAATATGAAAACATAAAAATGAATTTTTCTGATATTCTATTCATTGAAGGCCTTAAAGATTATGTCAAAATTTATACGACCGATAATAAATTTACATTGACATTAATTAGCCTGATTAAATTAGAAAATTTACTTTCAAGCAAAGGGTTTTCGAGAATTCACAGATCTTACATTATCAATATTAAACACGTAAAATCGATACAAAAAAATAAGGTTTTAATTAGCGATAAACGAATTCCAATTAGCGAAAGCTACAAGGCAGCATTTTTTGAAAAGATCAACCTATAAATTAAAATTCCAAATAAAAAATTCCAAATTCCAATTGAATCTACATCATTGGAATTTGGAATTTTTTATTTGAAATTTATTAAAACTATTCTTTAAACCAGCCAGAATACATTACATAATTGTTTGAAATACGTTCTATTTCTCCCGCAAAGTCTGATTGATCAATATCTTTCACTTTTTTTGCTGGTACGCCCGCATAAATACTTCCAGATTCAACTACCGTATTTTGTGTTATAACTGCTCCTGCAGCAATAATTGAATTGCTTTCTATTACGCAGTTATCCATAACGATTGCACCCATTCCTATTAAAACATTATCATGAACCGTACAGCCGTGCACAATTGCATTGTGGCCAATTGAAACATTATTTCCAATAATTGTTGGATGTTTTTGGTAGGTGCAATGAATAATAGCTCCATCCTGAATATTCACTTTATTTCCAATTTTAATAAAATGTACATCACCGCGAATTACAGCATTAAACCAAACGCTGCACAATTCTCCAAAAGAAACATCACCCACAATTGTGGCGTTTTCAGCAACATAACAATCCTCTGGGATCGAAGGAGATTTTCCGTTTACAGATTTAATCAACATATCATTTTAATTAATAGCAGGACAATTACAATCGTAACGCTCCTTTTTACAAAATAGGTTAACTCCCAAAGTAATTTGATGATAACCACCTGTATCAAATTTCACATCTCCAGTTACTTGAGTGTAAGTATAAGCAAACATGAAATTATTAAAGTTTATTCCAACAATCGGAGTAAAGTATTGCAATTTTTGAGATTGAACTCCGCTTGACGTAATGTATTGTGCTCCATCAAAACTTCTTCTATAAGAAAGTGCTGCCCACAAACTTCCAAAGTCCATGTTTTTGTAGCCTTTCATATTCAAATCGATTGATTTTTCTTTAGTCTGATCAAAAATCTGAAACAAAATAGAAGGTTCCCAGGTGAAACTTTCTCTTTTTCCAAAAACATAACCAGCACTCAGTAAAAATTTTCTCAGATTATCACTTTCATAATCGGAATATAAATCTCTTCTTGTTTCAATTAATCCCTGAACTGTAGCGTGCGCATAGAAGTCCAGATAATTATAAGAAGCACCAACATCAAGATTGAAATAAGTGTCATTTTGAACTCCTCCAAAAATTAAAGGGTCATTATTGGTCGGACCAAATTTTGTCTCGTCCAACTGATTCTGAATTACGCCTCCGCTAATACCAAATGAAAGCTGATTCAAATCAATTTCATCTCTTGAAAACATAATATGATGTGCATAAGTAAGCTTTAATCCTTTTTGCGAATGATAACCATTTTTATCATTAAATAATATAATTCCGGCACCAGAACGCTCTCCCACTCTTCCATTGAAACTAAGTGTCTGAAGTGAAGGCGCATCTTCCTGTCCGAACCATTGCTTTCTGGCAGTCAGCCTAATTTTTGCACAATTTGCCGCACCAGCCATAGAAGGATGAATCAAATAATAATTATCTGACAAATAATCAGAATAAACAGGAATTCCTTCCTGTGAATAAGTGTAAATTGACGCTAAACAAAAAACAATTAAAATCCTGATTCTAAATCCCATATAAACAAAATTGTTTAAATATATTTTTGACTCTTCTAATTTCGTACGATTTATTTGAAAAGAGTCTTAATTATTTTATTAAAAAATCAAATATAGGTATTAGTAGAAAATAACTTTAGTAAATTTGCAAAAAATTACATACCATGACAAAAATCACTATAAGAGAAACGCAAAATCCCACTATATTAAAATTTGAATTCGAAGATTTTATTACACAGAATCAAAACTTTGAATTTAAAAATATTGATGAGGCACAATCTTCACCTTTAGCACAACAATTGTTTTACCTTCCATTTGTAAAAACGGTTTATATTTCCGGAAATTTTATTGCAATCGAAAGATACAGCATTGTTGACTGGCACGATGTAAAAGATGCGGTTTCCGAGCAAATTGCTGCTTTTGTTGACAAAGGCGGAGTTATCATTAAAATTGATGAAAACCAGCCTAAAAAACAACCAATTACGGTTTACGGAGAAACAACGCCAAATCCTTCAGCTTTAAAATTTGTAGTTAGCAGAATGTTGACCCGAAATGCTGTAGAATACAAAAACATAGACCAGACTGCATCTTCTCCACTTGCTCAGGAATTATTTAAATTCCCTTACGTGAAAGAAATTTTTATTGATGAAAATTATATTTCGGTAACAAAATATGAAATCAATAACTGGGACGAAATCACTCTTGAATTAAGAACTTTCATTAAACAATTTATCGAAAACGGAGGAACTGTTTTAGACGAAAGTTTAATTGAAACAAAAGCTAAAAACGATGTTGCCAAAGATGAGGCATTTGATAAACTAGATGTTACTTCTCAGCAAATCATCAATATCCTGGAAGAATATGTAAAACCTGCAGTTGCTGCCGATGGTGGAAATATTGCTTTTGATTCTTATAATGAAGACAACAAAACAGTAAAAGTAATTTTACAAGGTGCTTGCAGCGGTTGTCCGTCATCGACTTTTACTTTAAAAAGCGGTATCGAAAACATGCTTAAAAGTATGCTGAATGATGAAGCAATTACGGTTGAAGCTTTGAATGCTTAATATTAAAATATACAATCAAAAAAAAGTCCGCAAATTGCGGACTTTTTTTTATACAATATCTATCGCGCTTATTTTCAGTAAATTATTCCTTAAAAAACATTGTAATTATCTAAAATAGTTTAATATTGTAAGCTAAACCAATCAAAATAAAACTATGGGATTATCATCTTTTTTTAAAAATCTATTCGGTTCAACCAAAGAATCGGTAACTGAATTGGCAAACAATGCCGAAACCACTTTTGAACAAGCTAAAGAAGCAGCAGCTCCTTATATTGAGCAGGCAGAAACTTTTGCAGAAGAGACCATCGCTAAAGCAAAAGTTGCTTCAGAACCAATAATTGAAACTGCAACTGAATATGCGCATCAGGCTCAGGAAGTTGTAAGCGAATATGCCGAAAAAGCTTCTGACGCAATAAGTGATGTTATCGAAACTATAAAAGAAAAAACTTCTAATACTGTTGATGATACCAAAAAAATTGTAACTGAAACTGTTGTTGATGAGAGTGAACCAGCTATTGAAGCAGCTGATGATGTAGCACACAAGGAATAAACGACATTCTTTTCTTATAAAAGTAAATATTTTTATATTTGCAAAAGTTATTCACCTTCTCATCAGAGAAGGTTTTTTTATCCTTAAAACACAAATATGAGCCCAGAACAGTTAAGCACTTATGCAACTAAATTCATTGATATATTAATTGGTTATTCTCCAAAATTAATCTCAGCATTTCTTGTTTTATTTGTTGGTTTATATGCCATCAGATTAATAAACAGATCAATCAGAAGAATAATGGTAAAACGAAATTTAGATCCAACACTGACTAAATTTCTTGCCGATATTTTATTATGGGCGCTCCGAATTTTATTGTTTGTAACCTTTATTTCAAACCTCGGAATTCCGACTACCTCATTTGTCACGATTTTAGGAGCGATGGGACTTGCAATTGGTTTGTCATTACAAGGTTCGCTATCGAATTTTGCAGGCGGAATGCTGATTATTGTTTTCAAACCATTTAAAGTTGGAGATACTATTGAAGCACAAGGTGTTATTGCTACTGTTTTAGAAATTCAGATTTTTGTTACCAAAATGCTTACCGGAAATAATCAGACCGTTTTTGTTCCAAATGGTGCTTTGTCAAACGGAACAATTATTAATTATTCAATGCAGGGAGAAAGAAGAGCAGATTTAACCTTTTCGGTCTCTTATGATTCTGACATCAAAAAAGCGAAAGACGTACTTTTGGATGTTTTAAATAAAAACCCAAAAGTGCTTAAAAATCCTGCACCTGAGGTTTTTGTAAAGAATTTATCAGCAAGTTCTGTAGATTTTGCAGTGCGTCCGTGGGCAAAAAACGCGAATTACGGAGCCGTTTTTTCTGAAACTTTAGAGAACTGCAAAACAGCATTAGACGAAGCAGGAATTTCTGTTCAGCCGTTTACACTTCAAAAATAAGATGATTTTATTTTTTTGATGGCAAGGTCATCATAAAATCTTTCAAATAATAAGGTTCAAAATAAGCGACATCTACGGTGTCGCTTTTTTGATACTTATCATAACTGATTTTACTCATATCTTTTGCCGATGGATATTTTATTTCTTCTAAAAACACAAAATTTGACTTTGTTAAAACCGGCTTGCACTTTTCGGCACAATCGCCAACAAAATAAAGTTTTTCGCTAAAATCTTTAAAAGAATCTTCAGTAATAATTTCTGCCTGAATAGCTCTTTCAACTTCTAAATCAGCATTAAAAATTTCGCTATACACTTCCATTCTTCTTGCATCAAGCATCGGGATAATTTTTCCATCAGAAACCTTTGCCTGTGATGCTAAAGTTTTTAACGTATCAACTGCGATCAAAGGAATATTTAATGCAAAACATAAGCCTTTAGCTGCAGAAACTCCAATTCTCAAGCCTGTATAAGAACCTGGTCCCTGACTTACTGCTATTGCATCTAAATCCTGAACAGAAACACCGGATTCTGCAATTGCTTCTTCTATAAAAACATGAAGTTTTTCAGCATGCGAATATCCTTCTTCAGCAATTTCTTTGCATAAAATAGTTTCTCCATTTTTTGCTATTGATACTGAACAATTTTTCGTCGCTGTTTCGATATTGAGAATAAAAGACAAGGTATTTAATTTTAATATTATTAATATTTATTTTTTAGGCGCTTCTGCTTTTTTAAGCTTCACTTTATCACCCGAATTTAATTCTTTTGAAACCGTTGTATAAGGTCCAGTAATTACTACATCGCCTGCTTTCAAACCAGACATTACCTCAATATTAGTATCATCCTGAATTCCGGTTTTAATGATTCTAATTTTGGCTTTATCGCCAACTTTCACAAAAACACATTCGAATTTTTTATCACTTTTCGGGGCTGCTTTTTTATCTTCGTTAGGATCATCAACTTTAAACTCTTTTACGGCTGTAGTGTCAGATTTTACAACAACAGAACTAATTGGCACTCCCAATACATTTGTTTTGGTTGTTGTGATAATATCAACCGTTGCTGTCATTCCGGGTCTGAAAGGCGAATATGCCGCCGGTTTTCCCTCCAACAACTCTTTATAAGAATCTTTCAGAATTCGAACTTTTACTTTAAAATTCGTAACCTGATCCGAGGTTAATGTTGTACTTGCAGAATTTGAAATACTGGTTACAACGCCTCTGAATTTCTTTTTGAGATAGGCATCAACTTCAACATTTGCTTCGTCGCCAATTTTAATTTTTACAATATCATTTTCATTAACATCAACTTCAACTTCCATATTGTTAAGGTTGGCAACTCTCAAAAGTTCTGTCCCTGCCATTTGCTGCGTTCCTAAAACACGTTCTCCCAACTCCACATTTAATACAGAAATTGTACCGTCTGCAGGAGAATAAATAGTAGTTCGCCCTAAGTTATCTCTAGCTTCGGTAACTGAAGCTGTCGCACTTTGAACATTATAATATGAACTTTGTTTTGTCGCTTTGGCCACTTCATAACTAGAAACAGCTTTGTCCCAATCTGATTTTGAGATTACACCTTTGTCATACAATGTTTTATTACGATCGTAATTAGCTTTTGCTTCCTTAAAACTTGCATCAGATTGTGTCAGACCCGCTTTAGTTCCTGCTAAATTTGCCACAGAACGCTCTAAACCTGAGGTATATAAATCCGGATTTATTTTCACTAATAAATCACCTTTTTTAACCACCTGACCTTCTTTTACATTTAATGCAATAATTTCACCGGAAACCATTGAAGCAATTTTAACTTCAATTTCAGGCTGAATTTTTCCAGTTGCCGAAACGGTTTCGACAATAGTTGAAGCAGTAACTTTTGAAATCTCTACTTCTTTTCCTTCATCTTTATTTCCTATAACTCCTGATTTCGACAAACCTATTAAAGCGGCAATAATTATAATTGCACCACCAACTAAGAAATAAATTGTTTTTTTTGACATAGTAAATTATTTTGCAGGAATTGGAACAATTGGAATTCCGAAATAGAATTCAAGTATTTTTATTTTGAATATATAATCATATTTTGTTCTAATAACTTCAGTTTGTGCATTCGTCAATAATGTTTGTGCCTGCGAAAAATCGAAAGAATTCATTAAGCCAACATCATACTTTTCTTTTGCATAATTGTAAGCCTGCTGTCTTGCTTCTAAAGTTACTGTTGCAGATTCGAATGTATTTAGTGCACCTTTCGCATTTGTAAAAGCTGTATAAACGTTACGTTGCAAATCTAAACTTTTTTGTTCTAAATCTATTTTAGATTTTTCTAAACTTACTTTATTACGCTCTACATTATTTCTTGCTGAGAACCCGTTAAAAATCGGAACGTTTAATTGTAACCCAAAAGATTGCCCTTTATTATCATTAAACTGATCCAAAATTGGCGGTGCACCTCCTAAAACAGGAACAAAATTATTAGTTAATACTGCCTGATTCGTTCCTTCTACAAAACCAATCTGAGATGTTGGATTTGCAGTATTTGGAGTTGAACCTGTAATAACATCTGAATAACTTGCTCTTGTATTAAAATTATAGAATGCACTCAAAGTTGGCTGATAGGCTCCTTTGGCAATAGCAACATTTTTTTCTGCAATTTCAAGATTGGCTTGTGCCAATTTCAATTCAGTTCTCGTTTCTTTTGCCTTATTGTAAATATCAATTGGACTTTGAGCCATGATATTGTTCTCATCTTTTGCATTTGTGTCATCAATTACATCAAAATCGGCAAATTCTTTTAATTGTAAAAGTTGAGCTAAACTCAATTTAGAGATCAGTAAATTATTCTCTGAAACCGTAATATTTTGCTTATCCGTAGCAATAGTAGCTTTTAAATCGAATAAATCGCCACGCGGAATTGTACCAGCATTAACCATTTCTTCAGAACGTTTTAAACGTTTTTCGTCAATAGCCAATTGTTCTATTTTTACTTTCAAATCTTCTTTGTAACCCAAAATCTGAAGAAAAGCATTCGCAACATTCAATGAGATATCTTCCTGCATTTTCAACAATTGGTATTCAGATGCAATGATAGACAGCTTTGCTTTTCTATACGCATTTTGATTTTGAAGACCTTTATAAATATCAACTCCCGCACCTATACCAACTGATGAATATTGTGTAGTTGAGTTACGCAAAATACCCGTTGTAACATCCTGGTTCAAACCAATATTCCAGGAATGTGAAGCATTTCCATTTACTGAAGGAAGAAAATTACCTAATGCTCCTTTTTTATCAATCTCAGCATTATTTACGTCTAACTCTGATAGTTTTATGGTAATATTATGATCAAGTGCATATCTCACACATTCTTCTAATGTCCATTGTTTTGTCTGCGCCTGCCCAGATAATGCAAATCCAAAAAGCATGGCAAAAACAAGACTATTATATTTATTTATTTTCATATATTTTGAATGAAGGCACAGAAAAAGACTGTGCAAATTTAACATTTTTAAAAACCCAAAAACTCCTTTAAATAATCAAATTATTTTTTTTCCTTGTCTCCTTCGTTTATCAAACCTTGATTCCAGATTTTAATTTTATCTGAATCTTTGATACCGCTTTTAACCTGAACATAGATTCCGTCACTAACTCCTAACACAAGATCTCTTCTTTGAAATTTTTGAGGAGAAGTTTCTACTTCAACATATGGTTTTTGAGTTTTTTTGTCAAATTGAACCAACGATTCCTTAATAGCCAAAACTTTATCGGCTTTCTCCAAAATAATTGAGGCATTTGCACTTAAGCCCGCTCTAATAAAAGTTGCGTCTCTGTTTTCCAAAGAAGCTTTTATCTCAAACTGAATTGCACCATTTTCTGTAACTCCTTTTGGTGCAATATCTGTTAATGAAGCATCAAATTTTTTATTTTCTATTGCTCCAACAGTAATCTCAATAGGCATTTTTTCCTTGATTTTACCTACTTCAGATTCATCAATTTTTCCAATAAAAATCATTCTTCCAACATCTGCAACGCTGGCAATAGTAGTTCCTTCGTTAAAATTATTACTTTCAATAACCTGATTACCAACTTTCACAGGCACTGCCAACACCATTCCGTTTACCGTAGAACGTATTAAAGTATTTGCATAATTCCCTAGTGAAGTAGTTGTTCCTGTTTTTACAATATCCAAACTTTGTTTGGCTGCCAAATAATTCTGTTTTGCCTGTTTGTAAGCTACTTGGGCAGCATCAAAATCATTTGCAGAAATTACATCTTTATCAAATAATGTTTTTTGTCTCTGATAAATTTTCTCTTGGTTATCTAAAGCAATTTTTGCTGTTTGAACCTGATTTTGAGTACTACTAACATTAGAAACGTTGGCAACAACTCTAATTTTAGCGATCATATCTCCCGCTTTAATTTTCTCGCCGGCTTTGATATATACTTCTTCGATAATTCCTGAGATGTTCGGTTTGATTAGTACCTCTTCATCAGGCTGAATATTACCCGTTGCAATAGTGTTTTTTACGATCGTTTTAATCTCAGCTTTCTCGGTTTGAAAAACAATCGGCGACTCTTGATTCTTAGCATACAAATAGTAAAGTGCTCCAAAGAAAACTATAGCAATAAAGATTAAAATGGTTACGGTTACTCCTTTTTTCATTTTGTTTTTGGTTTAATACGATTATATTTTTTGATTGATAATTTATTCTGTTCGCAAAGCATCAACAGGCTTTACATTTATTGCGGTCTGTGCCGGTATGAACCCTGCAAGCAAACCAGATCCTACTAATATTAATAAAGCCACAAATACAACTCCTAAATCGACGCTTGGATTTGCAAACATTGTATTGCTGTCCGGCGGCATCGAATCTAATGCCATATTCAAAATGGCGATGATACCCGTAGCAACTGCAATTCCTAACATTCCCGAAATGATTGTTAAAAATATGGATTCAGATAAAATTTGGCCTCGTATTGCACTTGGTGTAGCACCTAATGCTCTGCGAATTCCGATTTCTTTTGTACGTTCTTTAACTACAATAAGCATAATATTTGAAATCCCGATTACCCCCGAAATCAAAACCAACGTCCCTACAAAATAAGCGATGATTTTCAAGATATTAAACAAACTTTGAACTTTATTGAATTGTTCATACAAATCAAAATTACCTACCGCTCTATCATCTGTTGGATTTATCGAATGCAAAGCTTTGATTATTTCCAGAATTTTTGGTTTTAAATCGGTTATTGATGTTTCATCCTTTGCGGTAAGTGCCATCCAGCCAACTTTATCTCCATAATTGAATGCTTGCTGAAAAGTCGTAAACGGAATAAAGATATTCTTTTGCTCCTGCTCTGCATTTCCTCCTTGTTGTTTTGATTTATAAACCCCAACAACCATAAAGTTTATGCTATTTATTTTAATATAAGTTCCTACAGCTTCTTCCTCTTTTCCGTAAAGTTCGCTGATAACACCTTTACCAATTACACAAACTTTTCTTTTTTCTGTAATATCCTGTTGGTTAACAAAACGCCCTTTAATGATGTCCATAGGTTGTTGTTTAATCAACTCCGGATAATCTCCATAAATGGTAAAAGCTGAAGTTTTTGTTCCTCTGACAACATTGTTTGTACCATTGAAATCTCCGAGCTGATTTCTTGGTGAAACATATAATAAATCAGGCAAAGCAGCCTTTAAAGCAGCAACATCACTATTTCTGAAATCATAGCGGCGCGTTTTTGGCAATCCTTTATAGGCTTTCGATGTTGTCTGACTCCACATAAACATCGTATTGGTAGCAATTCCGTCAAATCCTTTTTTAATACCGTTTTCAAGTCCGTTTCCTGCTGCAAGCAAAATCACCAGGATAAATATTCCCCAGAAAACACCAAAAGCGGTCAGAATAGTCCTAAAAGGATTTGCCGTTAAGGCTTGTAAAATTTCTTCCCAATTATCTTTCTTAAACATAATTATTCGTCTCTAAGTGCTACAATAGGTTTAATTTTGGCCGCTCTGTAAGCTGGAAAAAATCCTGCCATTGCTCCGGCAAACACAAGTAAAACAAGTGTTGTTAATGCTACCGAAAAATCTACTTCGGGATTTCTAAAATACTCGCTCTGAACCAGCGGACCAACAAACTCTAATAATAAAAGACTTGCCAACAACCCAACAAAACCAGCAATAGTTGTAATAAAAATAGACTCATGGAGAATCATTGTAATAATCGAAAAAGGCGATGCTCCCAATGCTTTTCGAATCCCAATTTCTTTTGTTCGTTCTTTAACTATAATTAGCATGATATTACTAACTCCAACGACTCCGGCAATAATCGTACAAATACCAACCCACCAGAAGAACAGTCTTATATATAAATTCAGATCATAAAACTGTTTAGCATCTTTAACCGAGTTATAAGCTCCAATTCCGCTGTCATCTTCAGGAGCAACCATATTTTTACTTTTCAGTAAATTCTTTAAATCCTGAGTAAATTTTTCAGACTGCGCCAAGGCTTCATCATAATCATTTGTCTTTTTCAGTGTAAAAAACATGTTACTGATTTTATCCCCGGCTCCAAAAGCTCTTTGCACCGTAGTCAAAGGCAAATAGGCTCTTGCCTCTTCTCTTTCCCCTCCCGGATCTGTAAAAATACCAACTACTTTAAAATTGATATTATTGATTTGTATTTCTTTTCCAAGAGCATCCTGATCTTTAAACAAATCCGTTTTAATCTTCATACCAATAACAGCAACTTTTTCATTATTCTCTAAATCTTTGCTATTAACATATCGGCCCTGAACGATTACCAGATTTTCAATTCCACCATAATCAGGATTAACACCTCTGTATTGGTAATTCCCATTTTCTTTACCATAGACAAATTGTGCTCCCCAATAATTCTGTGTTGAAGCTCTTAATTCTAATTTATCTTCAAATTTTTGAACAGATTGATTATAGTCACTATTTCGAAACTGAACCTGTCTTCCTGGGTTCAATCCTTTATATTCCTTTGTGGTTGTACCGGTCCATACCTCAATAATTCCGGCTGCATCACGCTCGAATTGCTTTTCGATACCATTTTGAAGTCCTTTTCCAGCACCGAGTAAAATCACCAGAATAAAAATCCCTGATGCTACCGAAATTCCTGTTAGGAATGTTCGCAAACGGTTTTTGGAGATGGCCTCAAATATTTCCTGCCAACGCTCAATATTAAACATAAGATGAAGCTCTAACTTGTTCTACCTTTTTATCATCGATAATTAATCCATCTTTCAGGACAACATTTCTTTTGCACATTGCGGCAATATCAGGTTCATGCGTAACGATCAAAATGGTTTTTCCTTCATCGTTAATACCTTGAATAAGTTCCATTACTTCATATGAAGTTTTGGTATCCAATGCACCTGTTGGCTCATCGGCCAACAAAACTTTTGGATTTGAAGCTAATGCTCTCGCGATTGCAACACGTTGTTTTTGACCTCCGGAAAGTTCATTTGGTAAATGATGTGAGTGTGACCCCAATCCAACTTTTTCCAAATATTTCATTGCAATTTCGTAGCGCTCTTTTCTTTTTATACCTTGATAATAAAGCGGCATCGCGACATTATCAAGCGCACTTTTATAGTTAATTAAATTAAATGATTGAAAAACAAAACCTAAAAACTTATTTCTGTATTTTGAAGCAAGAGTTTCATTAAGTTTTTTAATTGGTGTTTTATCTAATGTATAACTACCAGAATCAGCCTCGTCCAAAATTCCAAGGATATTAAGCAGCGTAGATTTACCAGATCCTGAAGATCCCATAATAGCCACCAATTCTCCTTCTTCAATGTTAAAATTAATACCTTTTAACACATGCAATTCTGAACTTCCCATTTTATAGGATTTATGCAAATCTTTGATTTCAATCATGGTAATGTTAAATTTTTAAACAATAATACTTCTTTTTATAAGTAAATTATGATAACAAAACGTTAATAATTTCGTTCTAATATCTAAATAAGACGGTTAATAGTATCAATTGTTACACTTTTTTAAGATAATTTAATTGTTTTTTTAATTTTGCAATATCTAAAAAAATCATTGCTAATGAAATTTTTTTCTACGCTCTCTTTACTTTCAATGTTTACAGTACTTGTCAGCTGTTCTACATCTCAAAAACTGGAAACTTTAAAACCTGAACCGGACGACGCAAGTCCATTGATGTATGATGCAAATCCATCTTTTATAAATTTGCCCATTACGGTAAAGTTAAACGATATTGAAAATCAAACCAATACAATCTTAAATGGATTGATCTACGAAGACAATACTATTGAAGATGATGATATCGAAATAAAAATCTGGAAACAAGCTCCTATAAAAATCCAGAATGATCCATCAAATCCGGATAAAAAGATAAAAACAATTTTACCTTTAAAAGCTGCTATTAAATATCGCATCGGGACCAAGAAACTGGGCATCGAACTGTACGACGTTCGTGAATTCAACCTTAACGGAATTATCACATTATCCAGCGACATTGCTTTAACAAACTGGAAATTGAGTACCAAAACAGAATTCAAATCATTGGATTGGAGCGAAAGCCCAACGATGACCGTATTCGGAAAAAACATGCCTATTACCTATTTAATTAATCCGGCAATTTCTATTTTCAAATCTAAAATTGAAAAGAAAATAGACGAAGCAATTGAAAAGTCAATGGATTTCAAGCCGAATGTCATGTCAGCACTTGAAAAAATCTGTACACCATTTCAGATGAGTGATACCTATGAAAGCTGGCTGAGAATAGTTCCGGTTGAAATTTATTCAACCAATGCAAAATTAAAAAACGATTCTTTTTTACTTGATATGGGAATGAAGTGCAATATGGAAACCATTATCGGAAAACAACCGGAATCTAAATTTAATGCAAGTAAAATCACATTAAAACCTGTGACAAAAATTCCGAATCAAATTTCAGCAAATATCGCCGCAATTTCAAGTTATGTTGATGCTTCAAAAATTATGACTAAGAATTTTGCCGGTCAGGAATTTGGCTCAGGAAGTAAAAAAGTAACAGTAAAAAATGTCTCTATTTGGCATAAAGACGGCAAAATGGTAATCGCTCTTGATGTTTTAGGCTCTATAAACGGAACATTATACTTAAATGGATTTCCGCAATACAATCCTCAAACCAAAGAGATTTTCTTTGACAAACTTGATTATGTTTTAGACACCAAAAGTAAAGTAATGCGAACTGCAAGTTGGTTGGGACAAGGTTATATCCTAAGAAAAATGGAAGAAAGCTGTCGTTATTCTATTCAACCCAATTTAGAAGAAGGCAAAAAGAATATGGCATCTTATCTAAAAAACTACTCCCCAATGCCAGGTGTATTTGTAAACGGAAAAATGGAAGATATTCAGTTTGATAAAATTCAACTGACCAATCAGGCGATTATAGCTTTCATCAAAATAAACGGAACAGTAAATGTTTCTGTTGATGGATTGAAATAAAAAAATAAAAAAAATGCAATATAAATTTATACTGCATTTTTCTTTTTAGATCGGTACATCCTATAAATCAGATAACCTATTATCGCGACAAGCAAATACGGAATTACCATTAGATAAACGATTCCATCATTTACCGCTTCAGCTTTCTTTACATTCGAATCACCTGCAAGCGCTGCGCGACACATCGCACATTGAGCATTTGAAGAAACTCCAATCAGAAAAATACAAATTCCAAAAAACAGTTTTTGAAAATTGGAATTTGGGTTTTGAAATTTTAGTATTTTATTTTTAGTGTACATAGTAAGGAGAAATCATTAAATAAACTATAACACCCGTAACCGCAACATACAACCAAAGTGGAAAAGTAATTTTAGCTATTTTTTTGTGTCTGTCAAATCTTTTTGCAAGTGCTCTTACATAAGTAATCAACACTAAAGGAATAATTGCAATAGACAATAAAATATGAGTTACTAAAATAAAAAAATACACATAACGTATAATTCCTTCACCGCCAAATTTAGTCGAATCTGAAGTCATATGATACGCAACGTACATAACCAAAAACGCAACCGATAACGCAATCGCAAAAGTCATTAAACGTTCATGTAATTTAAGCTTTCCGTTTTTAACAGCTATTACAGCCCAAACCAAAACAATAGCTGTAACACCATTAGTTGTCGCATAAATTGGAGGTAAAAATGAAAGCGGTTCAACATTAAAACCAAAATCTTTCAACTTTACGCCAAATAAAATCGCCACTACAACCGGAATTACAATTGAGACAGCAACAATAAATTTGCTGAATTTTTTTTCTAAAGAATTATCTTCCATTTTTATTCTTCTAATAATATTTTTATGTCTTGCTGAATATCTCTAACTCCTTTTTTATCCAAACCATCATAGTAAAGAATCGGATTTCCATAATCATCTTTTCTGCAACGAATATTGCCATCTTTATCTACTAAAGCAAAAAGCCCGGAATGTTCAAAACCACCGCTCACTTTTTCATTTTCACCTGCATACAGATTAAAGCCTTTGTTAGACAAATCCATAATAGTTGCTTTGTCCCCAGTTAAGAAATTCCAGTTTGAAGATTTTACACCTAACAATTTCGCATGATCCTTTAAAACCTGAGCAGTATCGTGTGCAGGATCTATTGTAATAGAAACAATTCCGAAATTAGGATTTCCAAAAAAAGTTTTCTCAATTTCCAACATGCTCAAATTCATTTTTGGGCAAATTGAAGGACAGGTAGTAAAGAAAAATTCTAACACATAAACTTTTCCTTTATAGCTCTCATTTGACACTTTCTTATTATCCTGATTGGTCAATTCAAATTTAGGAGCTGGGCCAATAGTCAATAATTTCGTATCTTTTGAAGATTTCAGACCTACATTGTCTAAGCGATTTCCTTTTACAACTTCATCATTTTTTATTCTGTTTACAATTTTTGGCACTGCATATATTCCGAAAATCAAAACAATAAACGAAATACCGATGTAAGATTTATTTTTGAACATTATAAGTAATTTTAAAGTTGTTTAGTGGCATTATGATTCTTTTTCAAAGCAGCTCTGTATTCGTACAAAATAATCTTAAAATCATCAAGCATTTCATTACTTAATTCAGATGGATGAAAAGTATCGTAACCTTCCTTATACTCTTCTTTATCTTTTCTACCTCTAAGATTTCTTTCTTTGTCAACAATATAAACATTTGATGTCCCAAGTTTTGAATCCAATTTCCCTTTTAAATGAAGTTGATTATAAAATTGCTGAATTTCATCTGGTGAAGCAAAAACAAAATTCCATCCCGCAACATCTGTAAAAGGCTTAAGTGCGTCAACAAGTTTCTGCGCTTCAGGTTCAGTTCCTAAAGGACAAACAACCACAAACTGCAGATCTTCAAATCCGTTGTAGCGCTTGTAAATTTTCTCATTTAAATTAAAAAAGTTACCTCTATGTTCCAAAATATCAGAACCAGAAAAACCCAGAACCGTAATCTTCTTATCTAAAGAGACTTTCTTACCGTCTAAAGATTTCCAATTGCCAAAGTCAGCAATTTTAGGAGTTATCGTAGGAAGTTTTGTAAAACTATTTACACCAGAAGCAAAAAATAAATAAGCAACAATTGGCAAAACAAAAAGCACAAAAAGAACTATATTTTTTTTCATTGTATTAACGGAAGTTTTGAGGTACAAAAATAAAAAAAGCTCCGTTAATCGGAGCTTCTTTTCGAATTAATATCATGTTAAAAATTCCATTTAATAGTAGAATCTTTAAAAACCCCATAAATATAATGTCCTTCTGTTAACAGGATGAACAATAAATATAATACCAGGAAAATAACTGGTGATACAACAGACCATCTTAGACTGCTTTTTTCACCTTCCATGTGCATGAATGCCCATACTATATAATAAGCTTTGAAAATTGTAAGGATATAGAAAATCCAGTTCAACAAGTTCAAACCTACAAAATGATTAAATTCTAATACTCCCGGTTTGTAGATACCAAGAATAACCTCTACTGTAGTTACTACAGACAATAATGCAAAAACAAACCAGATTCTTTTTGTATTTGATACGTGCTCGTGTGACATAATAATTAAAATCTAAAATTAAACTAAGTAGAAAACTGTAAATACAAATACCCAAACTAAATCTACAAAGTGCCAGTATAAACCAACTTTCTCTACCATTTCGTAGCTTCTTCTTTTTTCGTAAGTTCCTAATAATACATTAAAGAAGATAATGATATTAATGATAACTCCAGAAAATACGTGGAATCCGTGGAATCCTGTAATGAAGAAAAAGAAATCAGCAAACAATTTGTTACCGTACTCGTTTCTAATAAGGTTTGCACCTTCTACTACATATTTTGCATCAGCAAGACGAGCCGCAGACTCTTCTCTTGACAAAATTGTTTTCTTTTTTTCTTTAGTAAGATGCTCCGTTCTGATCAATAAATCCGGACGAGCTTCAAAACCTGCCTGAATTTCAGCAACTGTATATGTTGGCTGCGTTTCAGCATCCTGCATAAACCAAGTTGAATGGCTTCTTGTTAAAGCTTCTCTTTGTCCTGGTAACTTTACAGCGAACTCAGCAAGAGCAACTCTTTTACCATCTTTATCAACAAACTGCAATAAGCTTCCACCTTTAGTTTCAATTGCACCATATTCTCCTTTAATGAAGTTTTTCCATTCCCAAGCCTGAGAACCAACGAAAATCAAACCTCCAATAATAGTTAAAAACATATAAATTGCAACTTTAGTCTTTTTTAATTGATGACCCGCATCAACAGCCAAAACCATAGTTACAGATGAGAAAATCAAAATAAAAGTCATTAAGGCTACATAATACATTGGAGCCGCAACACCATGCATAAAAGGGAAGTGAGTAAACACTTCGTCAGCCAATGGCCATGTTTCAATAAATTTAAATCTAGAAAAACCATAGGCTCCTAGAAATCCAGAGAATGTCAAGGCATCTGATACGATAAAAAACCACATCATCATTTTACCATAACTTGCTCCTAATGGCTGGATATCATCGCCGCCTCCCCAAGTTTTTTCGTCGTTGTTTGCAGTAGTAACTGTCGCTCCCATAAAAGATATTCGTTAAAAAGTTCCCAAATTTACGTTTTTTTCTTATTTAAAGAAATATAAAAATAAAAATAATAATACCCATAATAAATCCAAAAAGTGCCAATACATCGCACCTAGTTCTATACCAAGAGTTTGAGTCGGATTGTATTTTTGTTTAAAATGATTATAAATTACAATTAAAAGTGAAATTAGCCCGCCAGCCACGTGCAATAAGTGCATAAGTGCGATTACATAAAGAAAAGTTGTAGTAATTGAACTACCTTGTCCGGTCATATAATAACCGCTATCTATAATCTGACCAAAACCTACAAACTGCAAAATTACAAACAGGATTCCAAGCCCTAATGTAACCAAAAGAAAAGATGTCGTTGCGCTTCTATTTCCTTTTTCAATTGCTTTTTTTGCCAAATAAAACGCAACACTGCATCCTATAATAACTGCAGTACTGTAAAAAAATGCAATTGGTATTTGAAAATTACTCAACCAGTCGGCTCTTGATTTACTAACTACAAACGCGCTTGTTAATCCGGCAAACATCATGGTCATACTCACCATTGCGAATAACAAAATCAACTTAGCCGATTTTGATTTTCTTACTTGTTCATCACTTGTTATTGTCATTTCCATAACTATCTTAAAAATTTATCTACTATAAATACAATTTGCAGCAGTGATATATACGAAACACTTACCAACATTAAGGTTCTAGCTGATTTAGCAGTTCGAAGCTGATACAGTTTCACCGCATAAAACAACATCCACAGTCCCAATAAAAACACCAAAACGGCAGCAATAGGCGAGATAAACAGTTGGCCTGTATATCCTAAAGCCGGCAATAATGACGCAACAATAAGCCAGACCGTATATAAAATAATCTGCAAAGCTGTTCCTTTATCTTTTTTTCCTGTTGGAAGCATAAAGATTCCAGCCTTTTCATAATCCTCATACAAAAACCAGCCGATTGCCCAGAAATGAGGAAATTGCCAGAAAAACTGAATCAGAAACAATGTTCCTGCTTCTATACCGAACTCTCCCGTAGCGGCAACCCAACCCAACATAAATGGGATTGCACCAGGAAAAGCACCTACAAAAACAGATAAAGAAGTTACTGTTTTAAGTGGTGTATAAATACTTGTATATAAAAAAATTGAAATCGCAGCAAACATTGCCGACTTGGGATTAATTGTATAAAGCAAACTAATTCCCAGAATAGTCAGTAAACTTGCAACTATTAAAGCTGTTTTTGGAGACATACGTCCCGATGGAACGGGGCGATTCTTAGTTCGATCCATTAAAGAATCAATATCTTTTTCTATTACCTGATTAAATGCATTTGAAGCCCCAACCATGCAATAACCTCCAATAGACAAAACCAACAAAACACTCCATTTGAAAGGATGTTCATCATTTACACCTAATAAGTAACCCGCAATTGAAGAAAACAACACACTAATTGCTAAACCTGCCTTAGTGATCTCTTTAAAATCGAGAAATATTGATTTGGGTGAAATTGTATTTTTTGTAGCGTTCAAACCGTTATTGTTTGTGTATTTTTTTTGAGTGCTGCAAATGTACAAATTAGATTGTAGAATTTAGGACTATAAAAATAGATTTTTTTCAATAAAACCTTTACAAAATAAGGACTTGCAAATCTTTAACACAATATTTCGAAAAATCTTATTAAAAATCCTAGTAATCGAAATACCAATTAAAAATATCCGAACGCAATCCAATCGAAAACCAAGAAGTACTTTGCTTAAAAGTAGCCTCGGTATTTTGATTCGGGTCGAAATTTCTGTAAATAAAACTTCCAAACAACTTCAAATTTGTGATTGGATTGATCAAATAGCCCCCCTGAATATCTGTTATAAAAACACTGGTTTTATTTCCTTGTCCAATCCTGACATTTTTATCATAAGGACGTTTTAAGTCATAATCCTTATATATATCACCTCCATAATTAAAACCATCTTCAGTTGTATTAAAATCAAGCCCTCTTGTTCCTGTTGTCAGTTTAGCATCTGCAAAAAGACGGCCTTTATGATAACGGGCAATTAAAATTATCTCTTTAAAATTTCCTCCCCATTGATGCCCTACACTCTGATTATTATGTCCATAATTTGTAATTACCTCACTATGTGCATAAACATATGGACGAACTTGATTGTATTCTAATTGCAGCAAAAGGTTTTTCACATCAAAAGCATTGAAATATTTCGCTCCCATTTGAAAACCAAATTTATTCTTCCAGCTTTTTTCTCCAGCTTGTACATCCGAAATTGAAAATTCATCAATTAAAAATTGAGTGTATAAATTCACACTATTATTCCATTTATATTTTCCTGTAAAACCGAGCAAAGCATTTCCACTTTTTGAAGAAGATCCAAATTCTACGGCACGATAAAATATAATAGGGTTCACAAAATTCGCATCAAATCCTCTATTGTTTGAGTCTGTCCAGACAACCGATTCAAAGAAACCTAAATTTAATCTATTCGAAACATTCCAACTCAAATAATGATTAGCCATGAATTTTGTCGCATATGTACGCTCTGCAGTAACTTCAGGACGCACATCTTTCAGCCACATATAGGTATTTGTATATTTAATTTTCCAAAAAGTCGTATTGATTTTAAAATAAGGATATGGGCTGGCTCCATCACTTTCAAGTAAGGAACGATATCCATCTCCTATAAAATTCCTTCCATAGCCCAACTGAAAATCAAAAAATTTGCTTGGCGTAAAAGTTATGTTTGCTTCTGCCATCGGAAAATCGTACGCATCTGATTTAAATCCTTTCGCAATTCCAATTCCAGGAATAATTGCCGGATTCCCTCCCGAAGGCTTCAACGTTTCGGCGAAATCATTATAATAACCAGCAAATCTACCCTGACTTTCAAAAACTGTAGTAGTAAAATTAATTTGTTTTCCTAAACCACCTCTAAAATTCAAAGCACGCGTATTCACGAAAGTATAAGTTCCATCAAGATCTGAGGCTTTACCTAGCTGCAAATCCAATATCGGATTTAAAGCAAGCCAATAATCTTCGCCTTGTATTTGAACCAAATTTTCATTCCACAACTTTCTACCCAACCAGGTTGAAACATTTTTCTGAAGCGATTCATTAACCGCTTTTAGATTATAATATTTTGAAACCTCAGCATAAGTAAAAGGTTTTGAAGCTGTGTGATTATTACTTCCGACCTGATTCATTGCGCCATCAAACTGAGCGTAATAACTATGTGAAAAAGGAATATTTAAATGACTTTCGAACTCAGGATTATGGTATTTTTTATAAACAATACTATCCAGTTCTGTCATTGGTTTTTCAACTTCTTTCAAAATTTCAGCTGCCGCTAAAGCTTCTGCTGCAAGCTGCTCCGAACTTTTTAAAGGAATATCAATAGAAATTGTGTATTTTGAATATGTTGGTTTACCGTTATAAGTTGATGGAACTATTTTAGGAAATTTACCAAAAACACGTTTTGCTTCAGTAGACAATTCATCGTTTGCAGCATTTACATATATCACTTTGAAAACACCTTCAGCATCTACTTCAAAAAGCACTTTCACCTGACCTTTGTAGTTAGTTTGGTTTGTAGGAATTTGAAAATTTTGAAAAACAAAATCCTGAACCTCTTTATAAAAACAATTTTCTAATTTTTTACCATCCAGGTTTTCACAATTTGGAAAAACCGGAAATTTCTCGCTGGTAAATCCAGACTTAACAGAAGATGTATTGTTTTCCTGCGCGAAGACAGTTAATGAGATTAAAATAAAAACAAAAGATAAAACCCTTTTATTTATTACGTAAGTTCTGCTTTTCATTTAATATTGATTTGCGGTATTTTCTCCATTTGCAATCGCTTTTGCAGCCGAAGTTCCAATTCGTTTCACCCCTAAACGAATCATTTCTATTGCATCCTCATACGAACGAACTCCGCCCGCAGCCTTAACAGGCAAAGGAGATGCATTTTCTAACATTATAATTATTGACGGAATTGTGGCGCCATTTGGCAAATCATTTTCAGTCTTAAAAAAACCTGTTGATGATTTTACAAAAACGTTCGCATAATCCTCTTCTTTAAAATTTGATATAACGACATTTTTTATCAATGCCGACAGCTGAATAATTTCTTTATCGCTCAAGGCAGCCACTTCAATAATCCATTTTACTGTTTTATTATGCGCTAATCCTATTTCTGTACAAATTAAAATTTCTTTTTTTAAGAGTGCGAGATCTCCATTTTTAAAAGCATTATAATTACAAACAAAATCCAGATCGTCTGCCCCATTTTTTATTGCCTCGTTGGCCTCTTTAATTTTCTCTTCCAAGTCTGATTTCCCTTCCGGAAAATCGATCACAGTTCCAACAAGCAGTTGCGACTGAGCCTGCAAAATCATCTCCTTAGCCATTGCAACATATTCAGGTCTAATCATAACAAGCTTAAAACCTTCTGCAATAGCTTCGTCAATTGCTGCAATAACAATATTACGATTATCCGCTTCGGAAATTCCCGCTTGCGAAGCCGTCTTTAGATAAGTAGAATCGAGATATTGCTTTACATTCATAATTTTAAAAATGTTTAAAATCAGGACAAAAATACATTTTAAATTCAGAAAAAAACATTCTTTTAAAACTTGATTTCTGAGCAATAAAAAACCCACCGAAGTGGGTAATTATATTCTTATATTTTATCGATTTGTTTCCTCATGGCTATCGCTGCAAAAATTGCAACGGTCGCTCCAAGTGCATTTGCTAAAACATCTGACACATCCGAAGCTCGTGTCTTAGTAAATATGCCTTGCAGAATTTCTATTGTTATTCCAAAAAAAACAGAAAATATAAATGAAATTAAATATGCTTTAAAATCATCTGCCGTTTTTCCTTTAAGTTCTTTTTTGAAAAACAGAATCCATGAAATTGTAAATCCAAAATGAAAACAAAAGTGTACAATCTTATCTATACTTGGAAAATTTACCTGAGGAATATTCCCTGAATCTGTAAGACAAAAATAGGAAATAATGCCTGAGCATATAATCGCCCAAAGTAATAGCAGTTGTTTAGGCACCTATAAGATTTTTGTATGCTTCGTCAGATAATAAAGAATCGATTTCTGATGCATCAGCAATTTTTATTTTAATCATCCAACCTGCTCCGTAAGGATCAGAGTTTACAGTTTCAGGTGCACTTTCCAAACTGTCATTGAAAGCAATAATTTCTCCAGTTAATGGCAAAAATAAATCTGATACTGTTTTTACAGCCTCAACAGTTCCAAAAACTTCATCTTTATCAAGTGTCTGATCTAAAGTTTCTACCTCAACATACACAATATCACCTAATTCTTTTTGTGCGAAATGTGTAATTCCAACAGTTGCAACGTCTCCTTCGATGCTAACCCATTCATGATCTTTTGTGTACTTTAAATTTGCTGGTATGCTCATAATTGTGTGTTTGAAATTGATAATTTAATAATTTAATGGCAAATGTAATAATCTTCTAATAAAATTTGGTTTACAAATTCAAATTTAATTTCCAAAATTATATCGAAGTGTGAATCCAGATCTAATATTAGTCAGAGGAAACGATGTTGATATTACCGCCTTAGAAAACGAATGATCATAATAGAATATTGCAGTCAGGTTTTTACTAAATGCATAATCTGCCGTAAGCTTCAATGTCCATATATTCTGACCTGCAGCTAATTGATTGTTATCATAATCTAAATAACGTACCAAAGTTTCATTATTTCTATATGAAAAATCAGCTTTAATATTTATGTCGCTTTTTATAATTCCGGTTGGACTATCTGCCAATCTCGATGAGAATATTACATCTTTAAAACGATATCCTAAACCAACCACGTATTCGATACCTTTAACTTCCGTCAATAAATTATTATCAAAACTCATTGACAAAGCGCGGTCTTTTTTGATTTCCGTAAGCAAACGCAATGAACTTTTCAACTCAAAATCCACACGAACCAAAGGGCTGAATTGTTCTACCAAATTGACATTCGACATGATTGTCTTATTATAGAAATTTGTATTCACGTCTTGTCCGCCAGGGTTTTCATTATAATCAAAATTAGAGCGGAATTGATTTATAGTATACGAAGCTCTATAATTGTGCTGTAACGAAAAACGTCTGAATCTGTCTTTGAAATATTTGTATCGCATTAACCCGTTGTACTTCACTGTCCAGTTTGGAATAGGAAAACTTCTAAAAATATCAGTTGAACTACTAGAAGCATTGCTTCCTGTATATGCAGACATAAACGCCGGCAATAAAACTGCCTGATTACTTTTGCTGTAACCTATAGGATAACCATCATTTGACTTTATTTGATTTCTTTGCGTATTATTAGGGTTTGCTAAATCATCCAAAGGTGCAGAAGGATCTTCTGCAGGAAGTGTTGATGCATCATATCTAGGAATAACAGCTCCGGCGCCATAATGATCTTCAGCCAGTCGATTTGCTATGATTAAACGATTATTTCTGAAATCATCAAAAGCAGGCGATTCTGTAGCCGTGCTGGTTGAAAACGATGTTTTTATTAAAACCGTTGAAATAGAAAACATTCCATATGTATACGGTGATAAAGCCTGATAGGGTTCTACTTTCGTAAAATCAACACTATATTGTTCTGATGAATTTTCAGAATAGGCACGATCCATCGCTAAATCGATCTTCAAATCTGGAAGTAAATCGATAGCGGCCGTAATTTTTAAGATGTCGTTTGTTACTTGGGTAAAATTTTGATTGAAATCAGGATAATTAGTCAACCAGCCATTCTTTGCTGCTTCATATCGCACATCGTCCTGACTTCCAAAAACGAAACCTAAAGTAGGTTTAGATGTCCCCAAGAAACCTACTCCAGGTGTATAACCCGGTAAAACCGTTCCGTTATTTTTAGTATAATTAACCTTAATATCTTTCACACTTGTTAAGATGCCAATCATTCCGTCATAGAATGGACTACTATTTACAACAGGTCGAGCTGTATTAACAACTTTTTCACCTGGCTTAGGCGGTGCTGTCACTTTAGGTTTTCCTGCATTTTTTGCACCTGGCGTCAACCCTAAATATTTATAAAGCATATTCATATTTAATGTTGCCGTAACTACATTTGAATTGGCATTTTGAATTGTGTTACCTAAATTATATTCAATACCATTCTCAACATATTGCGAATTAGCAGTAGAAGCACGAAGCCAGCTGTAATCTGCTATGTATGAATATGTCGCCTTTACAAAACCTAAAAGTGGTATTTTATTGATAGGAATATCCCAATTTAATTCCAACTTCTGAACATGTTGATTTGGAGTTCCCATATCCCAGTAATCGTCCCAAATATTAAAATCCTGCTTAGGTGTATTATCATCATTCATATAGTTTTTAACTATATTATTTGATGCGGCAGTGTAATTTATTTTTACTGATTTAGTCAAATTATATCCAAAACCATACTGATAATTAAACGCAAAATTTCGTCTATAAAGGGGATCCAGCCCAAGTCCTTCAACCTCAACAAGCCTATATTGCTGACGATTGCTCTGTCTTAAGATATTAGTATTAAATGTAATATTAGAAGGCAAGTAATTAAAGTTAATATCACTTAACATTTTCCAATACTCACTTTTCTTCATGAATTTAGTTTGCTTGAAAGGCACCACTTCCTTCGGTTGAAAAGTATACGCATAATTCACTGCTGTATTCGACTGTTCGTCTTTATAATCTGCCACTTCATAATCATGGCGATCAACCTGATTGAATGATTGTGAAAGAGTGAAGTTTTCTACATCATAAACATGTGGTTTTTGTTCAGGAGCCCTATCTTTTCTAACTCCGATAAAGTTGATACTTTTTCTTTTTGTATAATCAATTGCACGCGTTCTGATGTTCTCCTTCTCATTAGGATCAGTTGTTTCTCTTAATAACTGATCTAATTTTATATCCTGATTAAAGGGATCATATTCCGGTGTAATAACTTCTTCACCAATAGCATAATTAAAAGGCAAATTGATTCCCCATTTAGGCGGCAATAGCTTACCTAAATTCAAATTAGTGACAATATTATATTGCTGAATATCTTCACGATCTCTTTCATTGGCGCCTTGCTCCAAAGAACCAAATCCAATTGTACTTTTTCTTCCCGTTGCAGAAACAGTTGCAAAATCGGCCATGTTGGTATCAACATTCAATAATGCCGCCATCCCGCCTTTGTTGTCCATATCAGACATACGAAGCTCATTGAACCAAACTTCACCTTTGATATCCTTATGATCGGCCCGGCTTTTTACACCGACCATTAAATTTCGAACCAAACCAAAATTCGGGTTACCTTTAATACCCAATCTTAATTTACTATCACCGTCACCTCCGCTTGATATCAAATCAGGATCATCATCAGGATAATACACTCCGTTGACATCTCTTTTAGGCGAGTTAATATCTAAAGGCATTCCCTTAATTTTCATTCGAGTCAGTAATTCTAGAGCCAAATCAATATTATTCTCATCTTTCCAAACCTGATCTGCACTGATATTACATGGTCCGCCAGCTACTGTTACTTTTAATGGGATTTCGACTTGATAATAGTTTTGTGTAAAATCATTACCAAAACGTATAAAACCAACCATTTCATCATCTTCTAAACGAGCTTCATCCGGCAAAGATTCGGCGTGTAAAAACATTTTCAGTTTTTTGTACTGACGCATATCCACGCTTACATTTTTAAAAACTGCTCTTGCATTCTGATATTGCAAACCAACACCGCCAATTCGAACAGCCAATGACTGCTCATTTTGATTGATTATAGTATTATTATTATATAATTGTTCTCTTTGAACTCCCGGAGGCATCACATAATTTACAGGACATTTTGTACTATTTTCCTGAATATTAACAGCGGCTACATCAAACTCTACACCGTCTTTTTTCGGATCAGGATATCTCGCGTCCAAACTACCATCATATCTTCTCCACTCTCCACGAACTAAATCTAAAGCTCCAAAACGAACCGTCATCTGATCATTAAAACCAGTCATAAACATTCGCATAAAACGAATAGATCTAAAATCTGTAATATTTCCGATTGTATTTTTAGGCTGTGAAACCGGAATCTTAAACTGAATCCATCTTGCTTTTGTAGTACCGCCATTTGGTAATTCAATATCACCTAGATCTTCAGGCTCACGTATGTCAGTAACAAAATTTTCACCTACCTTCATGTTTGGCTTAATATCAATACTATATTCATAATAAGCATTGATTGTGCTCATGGTATTATCACGGTTGATATCTTCAACATCAGGTAAAGTAGTAGAACCCCTGTTTGGATCATCAACACTTACTGCCGAGTTGTTTTCTGTGCCATTATATCTTTTATAACGATCTAAAACTCCTCCTTCAACATTTAAAAAATATTTATAATTATCCGCTGCAGGATCTTCTTCACCTGCATAATTGTTATAAACCGAGCCTTCTTTAGCATCTGGCAAACCATCTAAACCAACATCTTGGTTTTTACGATTATCCGGATTGGTATCAAAAGCATATATTAAAGATTGTGACGCCGGTACATCTCCCCAAATTGGCCTCGGGTTAACCATTACCTGATCAGGCCCTAATCCGTTTTCATATTGTTTTCTTCCGTCCTTTAAAACATCTTCAGAGATTTCTCCTAAGTTGAAATAGATTTTCCCCACGTTACTCGCAGACGCTTCAGCATTTCCTACATAAGGATCAAGTACCCAAAATTGAATATATTCTACATTTCCCTGTTCGAAATTCGTTGAATTTAAAGCACGCATAATTCCACCGAAATTACCAGATGGTGCTGACGAATTAAAACCTGGGTTATTATTATACGGCCCTCTGTCTGATGGAAAATAAGTTAAATCAAGTGTATTAACCACCTGAATTTGTCCTTGCGCAATATCTGTATTAGGATATAATTCTCTACTATAAATCCTTCTTGTTGTATTTAATGACAAATCATCATTTGAAATTCCCGAAGGTTTTGAGGAGTAAAAAATCGGATCAATAGTATACCAAGCCAATTTTGCTCTTTTATAACCATATCGTAAATCATCATAATTTGCATTAAAAGTAGGATCTCCATCTGCCGTTATAAATGGAGTTGAAGATAAACTCCATGCATATGCTGATCGCATATCAATTGTTGTTTGAGTACCTTCGAAATCATCTATATAAATAGTTGCCTCTCCTTCAAAATCACTTGCTTTTGGTGCGTCCGGTTTCAGGAATGCAATTTCACCACGAACAGAAAGATTAGACGGTACATCAGTATCTATGTTTGGCAATTTGTTTACCAATCTAGTGAAGAATGGCACCTCCGTCGCATAATTCCCATTAAAACCGAAAATGGTATTATTTACAGATTCCTGCCCGTAGCTGGACTTTTGAGTAAAAGGCTTTTCACTCATTTTTAAATAAGTACCACCAACGACAAACTTATCCGAAATTTTATGCTCTACATTAAAACCAATAAATCTTCTGGTTTGTTGTCCAAAAATTGAATTGTTTTCTAAAGAAACTTCAATAGGTGTATTTGAAGCCTGAAGTGAAGGATCTAAAATTTGCACCCTTCCTAATTGATAATCGACGCTATAATCAATTCCCTCAACTAATCTTCTTCCTGCCGCCATTACAACAACAGATCCTTGTGGTACATTGAAAGCTCCAATTGGGATACCACTGCTTCCTGATGATTTGTATTTTCCTCTCAGTAAAAATTTATTCTTATCACTGTCCTGTAAAGCAAAAGCTTGTGTATTTCGATACATATTTCTAAATACATACTTCTGCTGATTCGCGTTGTAAGTGGTTGGATCATTATAATTCTCAGTAGAATTGGTATTCTTCAACTTTCTGAATATAAGTTCTCCAAAAGGCTCTTTAGTTGTAAAGATGATACGTCCGTTTGACACATCAACAGTAATTCCCGGAAGATAATCGAAGAAACCATCTCCTCCTGTTTGAGGATCATTATTATAGTTCAAACGATCCAGATTAAACACGTTTAATAATGGAGTCTGATCTACTTTGTTTTCCGGCAAAGGATTTGCTGGAAAAGTACTTCCCAAAACCGGTGTAATATAATTTATAGGAGAAGGATCTGTATAAAGAATATTCATTCTGAAATCGTCCTGTTTGATTTGATAAGCCTGAGGAATTTGATAAATGTTCTTCATCATCAGGTTCCAAACCGGATTTTTGACATTTGTCAAATTGCTTTTCAACATTTTCAAAATCAAACTTTGAGAAATAATGGCCTGATTAGAGCTATTATTTCCTGTAACGATTGTAGCATCTAGTCCATCACTTCCAAATTCACCGACCTGATAAATTTTACCTCCTTCAGTATATTCATATGCAACAGCCAAAATTTCGTCATTTGCTAAACGTTGTTGCAAAGAGATATATCCTAACTGCGGATTAAATGTAAATTCGTTTGCTGTTAATTTTCTGGCATTTTCTAAAATCGAATAATCCGTTCCTTCACTAACATTTGTATTATTAAATCCAGATTTTGCTGTTACAATCTCTCTAATATTCGAATTTAAAAACGATCCTGCCTTGCCAATTGCAACCGGATCATAAGCATTGTTCTCATTATCTGACGGTGAGTCAATAGCTTTTTTAAAAAAATTTGTCGTCGAACTAATAACTACAACTTCATTATCGGGAACACCGCTAAGTTGCCCTTCACCTAAATCCTGAAGTGCTACTACATTTCGGAGATTATTACTGGTTGTACTAACTCTATTCTGCTTATTGGTAACCCAAACCTCTACTCTGGTTACTTGTACACGACTTTTAATTACGGGATAACCTTCAAGGGAACCATCGTATTTGTCTCTAAAATATTGGGATAAGAAAAAGTGTCGGTCATTATCGTAATCTAACGCATACAAATCGAAGTTCTGAACTGTACCACCTCCTTCGGCTACAACTTGCTTCGTTTGTGATTTTTGTTCAGAAAAAACACCCGTCACAGTAGTCTTTCCAAATTGCAATTGCGTTTTTACCCCAAACAAACTTTGTGCTCCACGAATCAAAGTACTATTTAAAGGCATACTAACATTACCTACTTCAACTTTCTGAATAATATCGTCCTCTGAAGGTGTGTAAGCTAATTTGAATAAGTTCTGGAAAGCGAATGTAGACTGCGTATCATAATTAGCATTCACCTCTAATCGGGTACCGACTTTCCCCATTAAACTCATACTGATTCGCTGATCAAAATCAAAAGTCAGACTTGATCTGTTTCGGGGCGAAAAAGAAGGATTGTCTTGTTTAGTATACCTTAAACCAAGGTCCATTTCAACAGAACCTGTTGGTTTTACGTCGATTGTATTACTTCCAAAAATACTTTCGAAAAAACTGGAATTGATATAATATCGGGGAAGTAAATTCTTTTTTGCAGCTTCACTGCCTGCTTTTCTGCCGTCTATGGCATCTGCTTTCTTTCTAAAATAATCTCTTCTTGATTCTTTCAGAACCAAGTCTTCATATTCTTTTGGCGTTAAAATAATTGGATAATTAATGGAGAGCCCATCAACAGAATTGGTGTAAATATAACGATCTGTAATAGGGTCATATTTGTAAGCCGATAGTATGCTTGGAGGATCTTCCAACTCCACTTTTCCTGTAGAAAACTGAGTTTTAGTTGTATCTTGAATTGCCGGATTTACTTGCGAATGCAAAACATTACCGCAAAATAAAACCAGTAAAAAAATACAAATTTTACGCATACAATTGGTTTATTTTAGTTTGGTTTTACAAGCTTTTTAATGCTTTTTTTATGATTGTTTCTGCAGTAGCTTCGGGATCTTCTTTTACGATCTTTTCTACTACTTTTTCTGAAGCTTTACGAACAAATCCTAAAACTTCCAAAGCAGATAACGCTTCATCTCTATTTGTATTGTTTTGAACAACTGAAACTTCATCCAAATCGTACAACTTTAACACTTTTTCCTTCAAATCAAGTATAACTCGTTGCGCTGTTTTACTTCCAATTCCTTTAATTGACTGAATAACTCCTACATCTCCAGACGCAATAGCGTTTATAATTTGCTTTGGCTCAATTGAAGACAACATTGTTCTTGCAATATTGGCGCCTATACCAGAAACAGACAATAACATTCTGAATATTTCGCGTTCTGATTTTTCAGCAAAACCAAATAAAGTATGCGCATCTTCTTTAATTTGAAGATGCGTATACAATTTTATAAAATCAGCATTAGGAATCAACGAAAAGGTATGCAAAGAAATATTTACATGATAACCCACTCCGCCACAATCAATTACAACTTCTGTGGGATTTTTTTCTACCAATTTCCCTTGCAAATGTGCTATCATAAATATAATTTATAGTACCAAATATAAGTAAAAATAAGAAAATTTTGATTTCTGTTTACTATAAGGGCTATTGGACTAATTTATTTTTCTTAATTTCTTTTTCCTGAGCATCAATAACTGCAATTGCAGCCATGTTGACCATCTCTTCTACACTTGCTCCTAACTGGAAAATATGTACAGGTTTGTTAAGTCCCATCATAATTGGACCAATTGAACCAGCTTTATTCAATTCCTTCAATAACTTATAAGTTATGTTTGCAGACTCTAAGTTAGGGAAAACCAGTGTATTTACCTTTTTACCTGCTAATTTAGAGAAAGGGAATTTTTCTTTAAGCATTTCTGAATTTAATGCGAAATCTGCCTGAATTTCTCCATCCACAATTAATTCAGGATGATTTTTATGTAGATAAGCAACTGCTTCTCTTACTTTTGATGCATTTTGATGTGTCGATGATCCAAAGTTTGAATACGAAACCATTGCAATAACTGGCTCAATACCAAACATTTTAGCTGTTTTAGCTGTCATCAATGCAATATTAACTAAATCTTGAGCAGACGGATTAATATTAATTGCTGTATCAGACAAAAACATTGGACCACGTGTAGTAAGCATCATGTTTGCAGTTGCAACAAGTGACGCTCCTGGTGCTTTTTCCACTATCTGTAACATTGGTTTTACCACACTTGGATAGCTTCTTGAATGTCCTGTAACAACAGCATCTGCTTCACCTTCATTCACCATCATAGCTGCGAAATAATTTCTTTCGCGCATAAATTTCTGAGCATCAAGTAATGAAACACCTCTACGCTCTCTTGATTCCCAATAAGAATTTGCAAATCGGTTTCTTCTTTCTTCTTCCTCTTTCATTTTAGGATCGATGATTTCAAGTTCAGCATCAAAGCCTAATTCTGCTTTCAATTCTAAAATGATCTCTCTATTTCCTAATAAAATTGGCACTCCAATACCGTCTTCGTGAACGATTTGTGCTGCTTTTAAAACGTTCAAATGATCTGCTTCAGCAAAAACAACGCGTTTTGGATCCAGTTTCGCACGGTTTGTAATTAAACGTACCATTTTATTATCGTTGCCCATACGGTCAAGAAGCTTTTCTTCGTAAGCTGCCCAGTCTGTAATAGGATTTTTTGCAACTCCAGAATCCATAGCTGCTTTTGCAACTGCCGGTGCTACCACTGTAATCAAACGAGGGTCAAATGGTTTTGGAATGATATATTCCTGACCAAATCCTAATTTCATTGCTCCGTAAGCAACGTTTACTTGCTCTGGAACCGGTTCTTTTGCTAAAATAGCTAAAGCCTTAACAGCTGCCATTTTCATCGCCTCATTAATCTTTGTAGCTCTTACATCAAGTGCTCCTCTAAAAATATATGGAAAACCAAGAACGTTATTTACCTGATTAGGAAAATCTGAACGTCCTGTAGCCATTATAACATCTTTTCTTGTTTCTACAGCTAAATTGTAATCGATCTCCGGATTTGGATTTGCCATTGCAAAAACAATCGGGCTGTCTTTCATTGTCAATAACATTTCAGGTGTCAAAATATCTCCTGAAGATAGTCCGATGAAAACGTCAGCACCTTTTACCGCATCTGCTAAAGGAATCTGAGCTCCGTTGATAGCATATTTTAACTGTAATTCTGAAAGTGAAGGATTGTCTTTTGTTAAAAGTCCTTTACTGTTATACATTAAAATGTTTTCAACTTTTACACCTAATGAAACATATAAATCAGTACAAGCGATTGCAGCAGATCCTGCTCCCGAAACGACCATTTTTACATCTTCAGCTTTTTTTCCTGCCAATTCAAGTGCATTAATTAAAGCTGCCGAAGAAATAATTGCTGTTCCGTGCTGATCGTCGTGCATTACCGGAATATCTAACTCTTCAACCAGTCTTCTTTCTATTTCGAAAGATTCAGGTGCTTTGATATCTTCAAGGTTAATACCTCCAAAAGTTGGAGCAATGTTTTTAACCGTTTGAATAAACTCTTCTACGTTTTTTGTATCAACTTCAATATCAAAAACGTCAATGTCAGAGAATATTTTAAATAATAACCCTTTTCCTTCCATTACAGGTTTACCTGCTTCGGGACCAATATCTCCAAGTCCTAAAACAGCTGTACCGTTTGAAATTACGGCTACTAAATTTCCTTTTGCTGTATATTTATAAACGTCTTCAACGTTTTCTGCAATTGCTAAACAAGGCTCAGCAACGCCCGGCGAATAAGCCAGTGACAAGTCTCTTTGGGTTGCATATTTTTTTGTTGGAACTACCTGAATTTTTCCTGGAGTTGGCTCTGCGTGGTATAGCAATGCTTCTCTTTTTTTACTCTCTTTGTTCATTTTTTTAGCTTTTATTCTAGCTTACAAAGATATAAGTCTTACTTTAAAATGGGACGTTTTTACTGCTTTCTTTTGTTAAAATAACGGTTTGACAGACCTAAAAAAAAATAGTCCTCAATAATTGGGACTATTTTGTTGCTGTCTTTAATACATTTCTACTATTGTGAAATATAAGAATTCAAATGATTTATAGTATCTTTTTGTATTTCAATAATTGCTTTTACCACGTCGCTGATTGAAATAATCCCGACTACAATGCCATCTTCTAAAACAGGCAAATGTCGAATTCTTTTCGTGCTCATCAGCTCCATGCAATCTTCTATATTATTTGAAAGGTTTATAGAAAAAACATTGCTTTCCATAATTTCATGTACAAAAGTTTCTTTTGACGATTTATCTTTTAAAACAATTTTTCGAGCATAATCTCTCTCAGATAATATTCCTTTTAAATCGGTTCCATCAATAATTAGAATTGCCCCAATATTTTTTTCTCCCATTACCTTCAACGCTTCATATACTGTTGTAGTCGAAAGTACGGAATAAACATTTTTTCCTTTTGCATTTAGTATTTGATTTACAGTCATATCCGAAAAATTTTAGATTTATAAAGTTAAAAAAAAATAGACACAATTTACAGTAAATCTTCTTTTTTAAAATCACAAATACCTCATTTTAAACAAAATACACTAAATTTTAAATTTTTAAAACTATCCTCTAAGGAAAGAAAACTTTTGAAACGCTTTTTTATGAAAAAACAGATTTTTTAACTTTCTAAAAAACAAAACCCTTTTCAAATTACTTGAAAAGGGTTTCTATTATTTTTGAGTTTATTTTTACATACTTACAATTATAAACTCACTTCGTCTATTTTGCTGATGTTCTTTCTCTGTACATTTTACGCCATCTGCACATTTATTGACCAATTTAGTTTCTCCGTATCCTTTGGCTGTCAATCTACTTTCGGCAATACCTTTGCTAACAAGCCATTCTTTTGTAGACTGTGCTCTTTTATCAGATAAAATCTGATTGCTTTCCGCTGATGAACGACTATCAGTATGTGATCGAATATCCAGCTTTAATGTTGGATACTGATTTAAGGCATCTACCAACTTTTGTAAATCCGGCTCTGATGTTTTTTTGATTGTGGCTTTACCCAAATCAAAAAAGTTCATCGGAATATTTAATAGTTTGGCTAAATCTGTTCCAACTTTTATCGCTCCTACTTTTACTGGTTTTACTACTGCTGCTTTAGTCACGGCAACCGATTTGGTTTCCATTGGCTTAAAAATCTTTTGCAACAAAATTGTTAAAGCTGTATCTCCAGACTCTCTTTTTATGACTACAGCAACGTCTTTTTTATTGTAATCGGTTTTTGAAATTCTGATCGAATATTTTTTACCGCAAATAACTTTCGGAAACAAAAAACTTCCTTTTTCATCTGAAACTATATCCTGGATTGTATTGAAGTCTTCATCAAGTAAAATTAAAGAAGCGTTTGCTATGATTTCATTTGATTCTGAATCATTGACTGTACCTTTTAGATCCTGCTCACATATTAATTTTTTGGTTTCAGTAAATCGATAAATATCATCTAAACCATGTGCATTTTCACGATCTGAAGAGAAAAAACCATTTCTGTTTCTGCTATCAATTGTAAAGGCAAAATCATCATGTTTACTATTGATTGGGTATCCGACGTTTTGAATTTCATCAAACCCTCCTTTTTCATTTATTTTTGCCACATATACGTCCAGACCTCCCAATCCCGGGCGTCCGTCAGATGAAAAGTACATTTCGTTATCTCCTGAAACAAATGGAAATGTTTCCTTGCCTTCTGTATTAATATCCAAGCCTAAATTTTCCGGAGTTCCAAAACTTCCGTCTGTATTTATAGTGACTTTATATAAATCCGATTGCCCGTAAGAACCTGGCATATCTGATGCGAAATATAATGTTTTCTCATCAACACTCAATGCAGGATGTGCTGTACTGTATTGATTACTATTAAATGGTAATTCTTTTATGTTTTCCCATTCTCCATTAATTAATTCTGCCTTGTATAATTTAAGAAGTGTTACTTTTTTATCATTTTCACCTCTTTTTCCATCTGTAAAATTGTTTCTGGTAAAGTACATCGTACGTCCATCTTTCGTAAAAATTGGACTGGACTCATTGAATTTTGCATTATCATTTTTACGAAAAAGTCTTAATTTTCCAATACTTCCGTCAGGCATTAATTCTGCAGTATACAATTTAGAAAATGATTTATTGGTCCACTTAAAATGTGATTTATAAATCCCTCCCGTATCTCTTGCTGAAGTAAAAACAAGTTTATTGTCGTAAACGGTACCGCCATAATCTGAAAAAGCAGAATTGACTCCGGCATCTGCGATTTCAAATCGTCCGGAATTATATTTTATATCCGATAAATAATTTTTCTCTTTTCTAATTAAAGCAGCTCTGTTTTGTGAAGTTTCCTTTTTATTAAATATATCTAAAACCTGATCGGCTTTGTTATAATTTCCTAAGGATTTTAAACATTGAGCATATCTGTATAAATATTCAGATTCCTGGTTTTTATTTATTGCAAAAAGATGATCGTATTGTTTTAGAGCGTTTCTTAAATCACCCGTAAAATAATAGGAATTACCAAGTCGCTGGATGATCTCTTCATTTATGGTGTCTTTTTTAATTACGCTTTTGTAGGCTATAATAGCATCTGCGTAAGCATAATCTTCGTACTTTTTATGGGCTTGATTTATCTGTTTTGTTTGGGCGGTTATTTTAAAAATGAAGAAAAATAATAAAACAGTAAAACTTAATTTTTTAATTGTCATGATGGCATTTAATTAGAAGAATCTTGGGGATATCATTTTGTTATAATTGTTAAAAAACTCGAAGCGAAGAAAAACTTCATGAGATCCTGAATTATATCTTCTTAATTGAGTTGTTTCGTGATCATATCCATAACCTACATATAATCCTTCTGAAATCTGAAAACCTGCCATTGCACTCACAGAAGCGCTCCAGCGATAAGCCAGACCAAGAGTAAGTTTATCATAAAACATAAAGTTTCCGGATACATCTACCTGCAATGGTGCTCCCTGAACCATTTTAGTCAATAAGGCCGGTTTGAATTTTATATATTCTAATTTATCAAGATTAAAGACGTAACCCGCCATTAAATAGTAGTTTATCTTATCTTTAAAAATAGCAGTATCATTATCATCATAACGATTTGTTTCGATAAAATTTGGAATAGAGAAACCTAAATAGGCTTTGTCTGAATGCCAATAAACTCCCGCGCCAATATTGGGTGTAAACTTGTTACTTAAATCCTGAAACTGCGGATCTTCCTGATCTTCAAAACTTAATTTTGAAACATCAACATTAAAAAGATTTCCTGTAGCCTTGATACCAAAAGAAAGTTTAGCTGAAGCTGAAGTTTGTATGCTATAAGACAAATCTGCAGACAATGTATTCTCATTTGTTGGTCCGATTTTATCATTTACCAATGAAACCCCTAATCCCAGATTACTATCGTTTAAAGGTGTATTTACCGAAAAAGTACTCGTTTTTGGCGCACCGTCAAGACCTATCCACTGTGTACGATACAAACCAAACACACTTAATACTCCACGAGAACCAGCATATGCAGGGTTTATCGCAATTGTATTATACATGTATTGTGTATATTGAGCATCCTGCTGCGCTGAACATACAATTGAAAAAAACATCAAAACTAAAGTTAATTTTTTCATTTATTAAGCTTTAAAAACGGTCTAGCCGAAGCTAAACCGTTGTCATTTTATTTATTAAGATATAAGTAACCTGAAGATTCATGCTGATTTGAATCGCTGTCTTTATATTTTAGGATATAGAAATAAGTTCCCACTGGAAGTCCGTCTGTTTGTTTTACAGTAACACGTCCTTCAGATCTTCCAACAAAAACTCTGTCTTCGTTGTTGTAACCTTCAGTATCAAAAACAAGAACACCCCAACGATTATAAATTTCGACCGTATTATTTGGGTAACATTCAATTCCCTGAATATAGAATCTTGCATTTTTTGCATCTCCGTTTGGAGAGAAAGCATTAAACACTTTAATCTCGCAACCTTTTAATTCTATTACAGTTGGTTTATCACCATCTACCCCTGAATCATCGGACATATCTTCTACGTCTACTCCTCTAGCACTGCTACCTTTTACACTTGCCTGATTTGTTACCAGACCAAGATTTATATCGCTTTGCTTAATCGTATAATGAGCAACAAAATTACTACTGTTCGATTCATTTACTTCTAAATCGATAGGTGCTCCAGAAACTACAACTCCTGGTAAAGGATCACTAATTGTTACTCCTTTTAAAGGTACATTTCCGGTATTTGTAACTGTAAAACTGTATGTAATTGTTTCACCTGCATTTGCAGCTCTATTCTTGTTTTCATCATTGAAGACAGCTGTTTTGACAATTGCAATAGCCGGAACTTCAACAAATACTTTTAATATCGCAGTTGTACAATTGTCCGGATTTGATTTTTGACAAATCTGATAAACCAAAGTATAACTTGCGCCAGGTGTATTTGGTTTTACATTCACTGTTCCGTTTGAATTAAATTCGAAATATGGACTTTGCGGGATATTTTTAATTATAATATCATCCGGGTTAATAGGAAGTCCACCTAGCGAATCATTATCTAAAACATTGATAAACTCAATCATTCCATTAATACCATCAACAGAAATCTCTTCATCGTCCTTGGCTATTAGTGGTGTAGGTACTGGTGGTTCAGGATCAACTGAATTTACCACAGTAATTGTTACAACTGCCTGACTGCAGTTTGAAGAACCAGGACCATCACAAATTTGATACGTTAACTTATATTCTCCCGATGGAGTTCCCGTTTTCACGTCAACAGATCCATCCGCATTTAAGATCAAATTAGGATTAGAAACAATTGTACTTAAAACAATGTTTGCAGGAATTATAGCTGTTCCATTGTATTTATCATTATTAAAGATATTCAATGAAGTACTCGTATTCTTTTTCGCATCGATTGGTCCTGCGCTATCATCATTTGCTTCAATAACAAATGTTGGTCTTGCGTTACACTGCGGAGTTGCTGGTGGATAGCTTACTGCATAATTTACCGTTGGGTTTAATGAGAATTCTACCGTAACACCAGTTCTTGTATTTTCAAATCCATCAGCACCTTCAATCCACTGATTATTTACAAGTAACCAACCTGGCCAATCAACTCCAACTCCATTACTATCTACGATAGCCCCTGGCCATAAAAGATCTCCGCTTAATGGTAAATCCGTTTGAGTTGCTACAACATTGTTTGCACTATCGATCCATCTTACAGTTAACAAGTTGTTCGGTGTAAAGTTATCAGCTGTTACGTTGTAAGATACATACGGAACATTGTTCGAGCAGTAACTATTTGCTGTCACAGTCATTTTTGGCGCTGTTACAGTAACTTTTACAATATTCGATTTACAGTTTGATTGATTTAATATCTCACAAATAGTGTATGTTAATTCGTAATCTCCTGCCGGTGTATTAGGTGCAAGAGTTACACTTCCATCAGGATTCAATGTTAAATGTCCTGTAGGATCTTCTTTCAAAACATCGAGTTTTACATCTGATGGATTCAGCGGAAGTCCATTTTTAGTGTCATTTGTGAAAACATTAATTACATTCTGTGGAATATTTATTCCAACAGCAGAAGTAACAATATCTTCATTAGCCACAAGGTCACCTTCAGTCACTTTTATTACTGTAATAACCGAGTCGCAATTCAATGGATTACTTCCTATTTCGCAAATCGTATATTCTACATTATAATCTCCTTTTGGTGTTCCAGGGCTTACTGTTATTGTTCCATCAGCATTCAGAGTTATTCCTGTTGGTAAAGTGCCTATAATATTTATAGAAACTTCTCCAGGATTAGTTCCAATTTTTACTGGATTTCCATTTAATGTATCATTTGTTGTCAATGATATCGTTGTTCCTCCAGTATTACCATTTACCGGAAGTATTGTATCTACTAAAGCAACTATTGGTCGCTTAACTTCAACAATTGCTTCTGCTGTATCACAGTTTGTTGGAGTAACTCCCGCTTCGCATAACTGGTATGTGATTTTATAAATACCAGAAACTGTGTTTGGTGCTAGTGTTAGAACTCCATTTGCATCAATACTCAAAGGTCCCGTTGTAATTGGTGTTACATCCGTATTGGTTCCTGTAACTGCAACATTATTTAATGTATCATTTGCTGTAACGTTTCCTACAGTAATTGCAACCGAAGAATCCGGTACCTGAACACTATAAGTTGTATCATCATTGGCAACCAAAACATTGGCAACTTTAACTGTAGCCGTTGCTGTTTGGCAGTTTGCAGGACTAGCTGCATCCTCACAGATTTCGTATGTGATGCTGTAAGTTCCGCCAGGTGTATTGCCCGCAAGGGTGATTTTTCCATCTGCATCAACACTTAGTGGTCCTGTTGTTTTTGGAGTCACATTGGTGTTGGCTGTCGTTACCTGAGATCCGTTCAGCTCGTCGTTCGAAGTAACATCCCCGATTACTACTGCTGTTGATCCTGTTGGCTGTGTGCCGAAATCATCTGCGTTGGCAACCAAAACATTGGCAACCTTAACCGTTGATGTTGCTGTTTGGCAGTTTGCAGGACTAGCTGCATCCTCACAGATTTCATATGTGATGCTGTAGGTTCCGCCAGGCGTATTGCCCGCAAGGGTGATTTTTCCGTCTGCGTCAACACTTAGTGGTCCTGTTGTTTTTGGAGTCACATTGGTGTTTGCTGGCGTTACCGGCGATCCGTTCAGCTCGTCGTTCGAAGTAACATCTCCGATTACAACCGCTGTTGAGCCTGTTGGCTGTGTGCCGAAATCATCTGCTTTAGCCACTAAAACATTGGCAACTTTTACCGTTGCTGTAGCTGTTTGGCAGTTCGCTGGACTAGCTGCGTCTTCACAGATTTCATATGTGATGCTGTAGGTTCCGCCAGGTGTATTCCCTGCAAGGGTGATTTTTCCGTCTGCATCAACACTTATTGGTCCTGTTGTTTTTGGGGTCACATTGGTGTTTGTTGTCGTTACCGGCGATCCGTTCAGCTCGTCGTTCGAAGTAACATCCCCGATTACTACCGCTGTTGATCCTGTTGGCTGTGTGCCGAAATCATCTGCGTTGGCAACCAAAACATTGGCAACTTTAACTGTAGCCGTTGCTGTTTGGCAGTTTGCAGGACTAGCTGCATCCTCACAGATTTCGTATGTGATGCTGTAGGTTCCGCCAGGCGTATTGCCCGCAAGGGTGATTTTTCCATCTGCATCAACACTCAATGGTCCTGTTGTTTTTGGGGTCACATTAGTATTGGTTGTCGTTACCGGCGATCCGTTCAGCTCGTCGTTCGAAGTTACATCTCCGATAACAACCGCTGTTGAGCCTGTTGGCTGTGTGCCGAAATCATCTGCGTTGGCAACCAAAACATTGGCAACCTTAACCGTTGATGTTGCTGTTTGGCAGTTTGCTGGGTTAGCTGCATCCTCACAGATTTCATATGTGATGCTGTACGTTCCTCCAGGCGTATTACCCGCAAGGGTGATTTTTCCATCTGCATCAACACTTAGTGGTCCTGTTGTTTTTGGGGTCACATTGGTATTGGTTGTCGTTACCGGCAATCCGTTCAGTTCGTCGTTCGAAGTTACATCCCCGATTACTACCGCTGTTGATCCTGTTGGCTGTGTGCCGAAATCATCTGCTTTGGCAACCAAAACATTGGCAACCTTAACCGTTGATGTTGCTGTTTGGCAGTTTGCAGGATTTGCTGCATCCTCACAGATTTCATATGTGATGCTGTAGGTTCCACTTGGTGTATTCCCTGCAAGGGTGATTTTTCCGTCTGCATCAACACTCAATGGTCCTGTTGTTTTTGGGGTCACATTGGTGTTGGCTGTCGTTACTGGCGATCCGTTCAGCTCGTCGTTCGAAGTTACATCCCCGATTACAACCGCTGTTGATCCTGTTGGCTGTGTGCCGAAGTCATCTGCTTTGGCAACCAAAACATTGGCAACTTTAACCGTTGCGGTAGCTGTTTTGCAGTTTGCTGGGTTAGCTGCATCTTCACAGATATCATACGTAATACTGTAAGTTCCTCCAGGTGTATTCCCCGCAAGGGTGATTTTTCCATCTGCATCAACACTCAATGGTCCTGTTGTTTTTGGAGTCACATTGGTGTTGGCTGTCGTTACCGGCGATCCGTTCAGCTCGTCGTTCGAAGTTACATCTCCGATAACAACCGCTGTTGATCCTGTTGGCTGTGTGCCGAAATCATCATTTTTGGCAACCAAAACATTGGCAACTTTTACTGTTGCTTTAGCTGTTTGGCAGTTCGCTGGATTTGCTGCGTCTTCACAGATTTCATATGTGATGCTGTAGGTTCCGCCAGGCGTATTGCCCGCAAGGGTGATTTTTCCATCTGCATCAACACTCAATGGTCCTGTTGTTTTTGGGGTCACATTAGTATTGGTTGTCGTTACCGGCGATCCGTTCAGCTCGTCGTTCGAAGTTACATCCCCGATTACTACCGCTGTTGAGCCTGTTGGCTGTGTGCCGAAATCATCATTTTTGGCAACCAAAACATTGGCAACTTTAACCGTTGCGGTAGCTGTATCACAGTTTACTGAAGCTGAACCTTCTTCGCAAATTTGATAGATAATAGAATATGTTCCAGAAGCAGTATTAGCCGCCAAAGTCAAAATTCCATCTCCATCAACACTCAATGGACCTGTTGTTTTTGGCGTTACATTCGTGTTTGAGGTTGTAACTGCCAGTCCGTTCAGTTTGTCATTTGAAGTTACATCTCCTAAGCTTAATGGCGTTGCTCCCGAAATTTTGGTTCCGAAATCATCTGCATTAGCACAGATCTTAGAATCAATAACAACAGTCAAAATGCCAGATGTACAATTATTTAAAGTTGCTGTTACATTATAAGTTCCGACTGGCGCAGTCACAATTCCAGTTAATGCATCAATAGTAGCACCCGCAGGCGTAATATTGTAAGTATATGAATTATTAAAATTTGATATTGTGAAACTTCCCGTATTGACACTACATGTTAATTGATTTACTGCAGCGATTGTCGGAACCGCAGGAGTTGCCAACTTCGCTGCATTGCTGAATGAAGCTGAAGCAACCGAAGTACAATCCGTATTTCCTGCCGTCACCGTATATGGGGTGCCAAGGGCCATTCCGCTGATAAGTCCTGAAGTATCCACGCTTGGTCCTGTCGGATCAAATGTATAGGTCAATCCTGAAACATAGTTCGATATTGTTGAGAAACCGTCAGCCGAACATGTAGGCGCTGTTGAAGCGATTGTCGGAACCGCAGGGGTTGCCAACTTCGCCGCATTGCTGAACGATGCCGAAGATGCAGAAGTACAATCCGTATTTCCTGCCGTTACCGTATATGGGGTGCCAAGGGCCATTCCGCTGATAAGTCCTGAGGCTGCAACACTCGG
>NZ_QRDQ01000010.1 GCF_003385895.1 Flavobacterium cutihirudinis | reverse complement strand
GTGCTATACCCCTCGACTTGCATGTGTTAAGCCTGCCGCTAGCGTTCATCCTGAGCCAGGATCAAACTCTTCATCGTATATTTTTATATTATATATTCGATGCCTTATCTAGTGGTTCTTTCCGAATCTTGCGATCCTATTACTCTTATTCTATTTGTCTTGTCTTTTGGACAAGACGGCTGTCAATTCAATATGTCTACGAACGTGTATTCTTTTTTATCATCTCGCTTGTTTCTCAAAGCGGGTGCAAAAGTAGAAAACTTATTTCAAAACGGCAAATGTTTTTTGAAGTTTTTTTTTTAGAAAATTTCTTTTCCTTTTTCCTTCATCATATCTACCAATCTCTCAATGAACTTTCCGTGTTTTGCGGGGTGCAAATGTAAAAGCTTCTTTCGAATTCCACAAGCTTTTCGCAATCTTTTTTTCAGAATTTTTTTTCTGTTTCAATCGCCTAGCTTGTCAGTATTTCAGTGAACGTCTCTCGTTGTTGCGGGTGCAAAAGTAGGACCTTTATTCGCATTTACAAGCTTTTTTTTTATATAATTTCAATCTTTTTTATAACTCGCTGGTTTTGCGTTTTTTATGATCAAAAATTTTTTTCGTCTTTGACCTGTTTTCTCTTCCTTGGACGGTTTTGCAATGTTTTGTCCGGTTTTGCCACAAAGGCACCAAGACGCAAAGCTTGATTTTCTTCTTTGCTTTTTAGTCACGCAAAGACGACAAGGCGCAAAGTTTTTCTTTTTGAGTGTGTGTGGTTTCTTCTGGAATCCCCTACTGCTTCCTTAATTTTCTCCTGAAATCCTATACCCTAGCCCCGATAGTAGTGGAAATCCTTTTGTGCCGGGGTTCGGCACAAAAGATTGAAGCGGATAGCGGGATTAAGCTCCTAAACAAAAAACAAATTCTTAATCCTGAAATTCCAAATTCATATCAAAGAAGCTTCTTCCTTCTTGAACCCTAAGGATAAGGGCGCTCAGCCTGACATCTTGCACATATATATAATAGTGAATTCAATCCTCTTAAACATCTGCGTTGCGAGGAGGCGCACTGCAGTGCGCCTCTACGGAAAACTGGGATACAAATTGGTTCTATCACATATTATATATGTACACATAAAAAACCAACCCGACAGGTTTTGAAAACCTGTCGGGTTGGTATACTATAATATATGTCACTATTTTTCTTTGGATTCTTTTGCTTTTGCTTCCCAATGATTCATAAGATCATTATAATTTACGGGGTTTGCGGCTTTTTGATTGACCAATCGACCGGATTCGAAAGCTCTTTGAAGAATTGTTTCTATTAAATAGTCTTCATTGACTTCATATGGACTATACTCTTTCTTTAGACTAATATCGAATAAATTGGCAGTCGTATTGGAAACAAAGGCTTTGAAACCACTTTTTAAAGTTCGTATTAATTCATATGTCGTGATTCCAGTTTGTCTATGAACAAGCTTTACGAGAATTTGGCCTTGTTTACGCGAAAGTTTTTTAAGTCTGGCTTCAAATTCATTATTAAGATAATCTTCTACAATTTTAAAATATTTCTTCTTTTCACGATTTGTTTTCAAACGTGCCATTCCTTTATTTAATGCTGTTAAACGGTCAGCTGCTAATTTCGCATACGGATATACCTTATAAACCCTGTTTTGAAGAATCAAAAATTGCTTTTGGGCTTCGGGATCGAGTTTTTCTTTTGTAATGATGATCTCAGGTAATTCAATCGTATCACCCAAAATGGAATCTTTTTCTGTTAGTACATAACCCATTTGCTGATTTTCTTTTGGCGTAACCTGAGCCTGGCCTGAAAAAGATATCAAAATAAAAAATAAAAGAATGTAGGTAAATCTCATCGAGTCATAATTTAAATGTAAAATTATATATTTATACACAACTCTAATACCAAATTTTTAATTTAGCAAAAAAATATTTTTATGAGTTCAAATTCTATCTTAAAAGATACGTCAATTGCCTTCCTTGAAAGCTACCTAAATAACGCCTCGCCTACCGGATATGAAAGTGAAGGTCAAAAACTTTGGATGCAATATTTAAAACCTTATGTTGATACTTTTATTACGGATACTTATGGGACAGCAGTTGGAGTCATTAATCCAGAAGCTCCTTTTAAAGTTGTGATTGAAGGACATGCTGATGAAATTTCATGGTATGTAAATTATATTACTGATGACGGATTATTATATGTTATTAGAAACGGAGGTTCTGATCATCAGATTGCGCCTTCAAAAAGAGTCGATATTCATACTAAAAAAGGAATTGTAAAAGGTGTTTTTGGCTGGCCGGCAATTCATACCCGTTTGAGAGATAAAGAAGAAACTCCAAAATTGAGTAATATATTTATTGATCTGGGTTGCGAAACTAAGGAACAAGTTGAAGCGATGGGCGTTCATGTGGGTTGTGTTATTACGTATCCGGATGAATTTATGATTTTGAACGAAAACAAATTTGTTTGCCGCGCTATTGACAACAGAATGGGAGGTTTTATGATTGCTGAAGTAGCGCGTTTGTTACATGAAAACAAAAAGACACTTCCGTTTGGTTTATATATTGTAAATTCGGTTCAGGAAGAAATTGGGTTACGTGGTGCCGAAATGATTGCACATACTATAAAACCAAATGTCGCAATTATTACCGATGTCTGTCATGATACTAATACACCAATGATTGACAAAAAAATTGAAGGTGATCTAAAAATGGGTAAAGGTCCCGTAATTGCCTATTCGCCTGCAGTTCAGAACAAATTGCGCGATTTGATTGTTGATACAGCGGAGGCAAATAATATTCCGTTTCAACGTAATGCAACATCTAGTGCCACTGGTACAGATACAGATGCTTTTGCTTACAGTAATGGTGGCGTAGCATCGGCATTGATTTCATTGCCTTTACGTTATATGCATACTACCGTTGAAATGGTTCATAAGGAAGATGTCGAAAATGTTATTCAGCTTATATATGAATCATTGCTGAAAATTGAAAACAATGAAACTTTTTCTTATTTTAAATAAATAATATTATACTATTAGGCTATTATCTTATAGTAGCCTAATATGTTAAAAAACAATATATGAAGATTCTATTACTCGAGGATGATTTTACTTTATCAAAAGAAATCTCTACTTTCTTTACCAATAAAGAATTCGAGTGTATTCCTTTTTATGATGGCACATTACTGCTAAAGAAATATTTTCCTTACGATTATGATTTAATTATACTCGATATTAATGTTCCCGGGAAAAACGGAATTGAAGTGTGCAAGGAAATTAGAGACATCGATAAAAAAACTCCCATAATAATGCTCACTGCATTTAGTGATATTGAAGATAAACTAGCCTCGTTTGACAATGGAGCTGATGATTATCTGGTAAAACCTTTTCATTTCGAGGAATTATATGCCCGTATTTCATCTTTATTGAGACGAAAAGAAATTCCCCAGCAAATTGAGAAAAATATTCAAATAGAAGATTTAGAAATTTTTGAAGAAGAAATGAAGGTCTTTCGTTCGGGAGAAGAAATAAAATTAACCCCAAAAGAGTTTAAGCTAATTTTGATTTTGGCGCAAGCTAAAGGAAAAGTATTGTCTAAACAATTTATCGCCGAAAAGCTCTGGGATTATCATATAGAAACAAATCAGAACACAATTGAAGTATACATAAATTTTCTTCGAAAGAAAATTGATAAAGACCATGAAACCAAACTTATCAGAACTAAAGTTGGATATGGTTATTACTTAAGTAATCAGGAATGACATTAAAAAACAGAATATCACTTTTAGTAAGTTTGTTGTTTACAATCCTTTTTGGATTGGCTTCAACCGTGATATTTGTTTTGTATTCTAATTTCAGAAAAGAAGAATTTAGAGACCGACTGGAAATAAAGGCACTTTCGAACATTAAACTTCTTGTAAATGTTAAAGAAGTTGATGATCAGCTTTTAAAAATGATTGATCAAAATTCTATCAATAAGTTATACGATGAAAAAACTTTGGTTTTTGATTCTCATTATAAGCTGATTTACAGCAGTATTGATGATGCAAAAATAAACTGGTCGATAGAAGATCTAAAATACCTCAAAAAACATAAAACCTTTTTTAAACAACAAGGCGATTATGAAGTTTATGGCGTTTTCTATGATACAAAAGATAAAGATTTTTATGCCTTAATTTCTGCAACGGATGATTATGGAAAACGAAAACTACTTTTTTTAAGATACACCTTAATTATATCTTACATTTTTTTCACTTGTATATGTTGGATTCTAACTTCTTTCATGGTAAAAAAAGCCATGAGTCCATTAAGTATTTTTCATCAAAAAATAAAAAACATAAACGAAAATAATCTTGACACAAGAATTCAATCAAAAAGCAACAAGAATGAGATTGACCTGATTGCCAATGAGTTTAATTTTATGATGGACCGGATTGAAATTTCTTATCAAAAACAAAAAGAATTTACAGCGCATGCATCTCATGAATTAAGAACACCTCTATCCAGAATTACTTCACAAATTGAGAACGTTATCTCTGATACAACAACATCTGACAAAGGAAAATCATTTTTAAAAACTATTTTATCCGACGTAAATCAATTAACCGAATTAATCACTTCTCTACTTATTCTTTCAAAGATTGACAACAGAAGTCTTGAAAAAAACGAAATGCAACGAATAGATGAAATTCTGTTCTCAGCTATTGAAAACTTGAATAAAAGTTTTCCTGATTTTGTAATTCTTTTCGAAATGGAAGAAAATGAAAATCTTGATTCTGCTTTGGAAATTAGAGGAAACAAGAATCTTTTGGAAATTGCTTTAGGCAATGTCTTAAAAAATGCCTGTGTTTACTCAGACAATAAACAAGCAAAAGTAAAAATCGGTATACATGATAATCAGCTTGTTGTTTCAGTATCCAACACAGGAAAAACTTTAAGCGAAAACGAACAAAGAAATCTTTTTCAACCTTTTATGCGTGGTAAAAATGCCCACGGAACTTCAGGTTTTGGGTTAGGCTTACGTATCGTACAGCGAATCCTTACACTTCACAATGCGACTATAACTTACAGTGTTACAGATATTAACACGAATTTATTTCAACTAGTTTTTCATTCGTAAATAATTTTAAGCTATTTTTAAGGTAGATTTTAAGGTGTCTTAAAGTCTCCTGATAGCATATTTGTACAACTTAAAATTGATACAATGAAAAAACTATTTGCATTATTACTGCTTTTCTCCCTCACTCAGGCAGTATTGGCTCAAAAAACAGTTACACTTCAAGACTGTGAAAGCCAGTTCCTTAAAAAAAATCTTTTTTTGTTGGCATCACAATATAACATTGATGCATCAAAAGCACTAACAATTCAAGCCAGAATTTGGGATAACCCAACACTTAGTGCCGAATTAAATGCTTATAACCCAGAAGCCAATCGTTATTTTGATATCGGAAAAGAAGGCCAGAAAGCGTTTGGTATTGAACAGTTAATTTACTTAGGCGGAAAAAAGCGCAATGAAGTAAAACTAGCACAAACCAACGAACAGGTAGCAGAGTTACAATTTAATGATTTACTGAGGACTTTAAAACTGCAATTGCGCAAAAGTTTTTATACTGTTTATTATAATACAAAAAGTCTGGAAACTACAGACAATCAATTGACTCATATTGAAGATTTAATTAATTCCTATTCTGTTCAGGTACAGAAAGGGAATATTCCTTTAAGAGATCTTGTGCGCCTACAATCGTTGTATTTGAATTTTAAAAATGAACGTATGGAAGTTGTAAATGACAATATTGAGGAACAGGCAAATTTAAAATTATTACTAAATGAAAATGAAACTATAGTTCCAAAAGTTTCTGATACGGAGTTCAATAAATATTTAAAAACTATTGATTTTGATTTAAAATCATTTGAAAATGACGCTATAACTAACCGCCCTGATTACTTAGCAAAGCAAAAAGAAATAGATGCCAATACTTTAAATGTCAAATGGCAAAAATCACTTTCTGTACCCGACATTACTGTTGGTGCAAATTACGATCAACGAAGTGGTGCTTTTAATAAAGAAGCCAATTTAACACTTGGTATTCCACTACCCCTTTGGAACAAGAATAAGGGAAACATTAAATATGCTCAAACTATTTTAGAACAGTCAAAAGTAGATAAACAAAATTTTGAACTACAGTTGCAAACTGACATCACTTCGGCTTGGACCAAATGGGATGAATCCCGAAAAAACTACGCTGTAATAAAACCAACGGTAAATTCAGATTTTGAAGCAGTCTACAATGGAATTCTAACCAATTTTCAAAAACGCAATATAAGTTTACTAGAATTTACTGATTTTATGGAAAGCTATAATCAAGCTTCAATTCAGCTAAATGAATTAAAGAAAAAAGTTGTGCTCTCAGGAGAGGAATTAAACAGTACAATCAACAAAGACTTATTTTAAAACTAAATAATAATGAAACATAAACTAATCATAGGTATTGCAATTGTAAGTCTTTCTATTACAAGCTGCAAAAAAGAAGTCGAAAATCCGCAAACTAATACATCTTTTGCCTTGAGCGATAATATGCTCAAAACCACTACAACGGCAACAGCTCAAACACAACGTGTGAAAAATGAACTTAGTTTTTACGGAAAAATTACAGCCGATAACAACAAAATGATTGACGTATATCCTCTTGTAGGCGGAAATGTTATCAAAGTAAATGTTGAACTTGGAGATTATGTAAAAAAAGGACAAGTCCTTGCAACCATAAAAAGTACTGATATTGCAGATTTTGAAAAACAATCACTGGATGCAAAAAGTGATTTACTTGTTGCCAAAAACAATTTAAAAGTTGCACAGGAATTATTTGACGGCAAACTAAATTCAGAAAGTGATGTGCTACAGGCTAAATCTGAAGTTACGAAAGCGCAATCGCAATTAAGTAAAATTCAGGAAACCTATAAAATCTACAATATTAAAGCCGGTTCTATTTATGAAGTAACCGCACCAATTAGTGGTTTTATCATTCAGAAAAGTATTAATCAGGATATGTTGCTTCGATCTGATCGTTCTGAAAACATATTTGACATTGCAGAAATTAGCGAAGTTTGGGCAATGGCAAATATCAATGAAATTGACATCAATAAAGTAAAGCTTGGTATTGACGCTGATGTTACAACATTAAGTTATCCAGATAAAGTTTTTAACGGAAAAGTAGATAAAATCTTTAACGTAATTGATCCTGAAACCAAAGCAATGCAAGCCAGAATCAAACTGCAAAACCCTGGATATTTATTAAAACCGGATATGAATGCCAACATTAAATTATCTATTAACGAAGACAAATCAATGATTGCGATTCCTAGTAATGCTATTGTTTTCGATAAAAGTAAAAACTTCGTAATGATCTTTAAAGATCGTCATAATATAGAAACCAGACAGGTCGAAGTATATAGAGTCGTTGGTAAAACAACTTATATTTCAAGTGGTCTAAAAGAAAATGAAAAGGTAATTACCAACAATCAGTTATTTATTTATCGCGCTTTAAACGATTAAGACATGAACAAATTCATAAGAAATATTATTGCTTTTTCGCTTAAGAATAAAGCATTTACCTTTTTCTGGGTTGGTATATTGGCTGTTGCGGGATTTATTTCCTTTAAAAACATGCCTATTGACGCCTTTCCGGATGTAACCAATACACAAATCATTATTATCACACAATGGAATGGTAAAAGTGCTGAAGAAGTAGAACGTTTCGTAACGTCGCCAATAGAAATCTCCATGAATTCTGTTCAAAAAAAGACCAGTGTTCGTAGTATTACCATGTTTGGATTATCAGTAATCAAAATCATTTTTGATGATGGTGTCGATGATACTTTTGCCCGCTTACAAGTAAATAATTTACTGAAAAATGTTTCTCTTCCGGACGATGTTGAGCCAGATGTACAACCGCCTTATGGACCAACTGGGGAAATCTTCAGATATATCGTAAAAAGTGACAGCAGAGACAGTAGAGAATTATTGACTTACCAAAACTGGGTTATCGACAAACAATTGCGTGCCGTTCCTGGTGTAGCTGATTTAAATGTTTTTGGAGGTCAGACTAAAACTTACGAAGTTGGTGTTGATCCTATAAAACTCGCAAAATACAACATTACACCTTTACAGGTTTATAATGCTGTTAATGCCGGAAATTTAAATGTTGGTGGTGATATTATTGAAAAAAACGGACAAGCTTTTGTTGTACGTGGTGTTGGTCTTCTAAAATCGATTCCAGATATCGAAAACATTATTGTTGATGATGCCGGAGGAAATCCAATCTTGGTCAAAAATGTTGCATCCGTTTACGAAAGTTCAATGCCGCGCGTTGGACAAACCGGAATTGGAAAAAATGATGATGCTGTTGAAGGAATTGTTGTAATGCGAAAAGGCGAAAATGCACAAGAAACTTTGGCCTTGATTAAAGATAAGATAAAAGATCTTAACGAGAATGTACTTCCAAAGGACATTAAAATTGAAACCTTTTACGATCGTGATAATCTAATGAATTTCACGACGGAAACCGTAATGCATAATTTATTTGAAGGAATTATTCTGGTTACCTGCGTCGTTTTCTTATTTATGGCCGACTGGAGAACCACATTTACGGTTTCGATTGTCATTCCGCTTTCTTTATTATTTGCCTTTTTGTGTCTGAAAATGATGGGCATGAGTGCCAATCTACTAAGTTTAGGAGCAGTCGATTTTGGAATTATTATTGACGGAGCCGTTGTTATGGTTGAAGGATTATTTGTTGTACTCGATCATCGAGCCCATCAGCTAGGAATGACGGCCTACAATAAAATTGCAAAAGGAAGTATTATTAAGAAAACCGGAACAGAAATGGGTAAAGCTATTTTCTTTTCAAAATTGATTATTATTACTGCCTTATTGCCAATATTCTCTTTCCAGAAAGTTGAAGGAAAAATGTTTTCTCCCCTAGCCTACACTTTAGGCTTTGCATTAATGGGAGCTTTACTTTTCACTTTGACTTTGGTGCCTGTTTTATCACACATTTTATTAAATAAAAATGTAAAAGAAAAACACAATCCATTTGTTAATTTCTGGGATCGAATGGTAGAAAAAGGTTTTGCATGGACTTTTAAACACAAGGTAAAAACTCTAACTGCATCAGTTGGGATTATCGTTGCTGTATTTTTCTCTGCTTCTTTTTTAGGAACCGAATTTCTACCTCAGTTAAATGAAGGAGCATTATGGGTAACGGCCGAATTGCCAATGAGTACTTCACTTCCTGAAAGTGTACAAACTGCAGCCATAATTCGTAAAGATCTGGAAAGTTTTCCTGAAGTAAAAAATGTACTATCGCAAACCGGCCGAAGCAATGACGGAACAGATCCCAACGGATTTGGTTTTATCCAACTTCAGGTTGATTTGAAACCTAAATCAGAATGGAAAAGAAAAATTTCTATGGATGATTTAATTAATGAAATGGACAACAAGTTGAAAGTACATCAGGGAATTACTTATAATTATTCACAACCCGTAATTGATAACGTTGCTGAGTCTGTAGCTGGTTTTAAAGCTTCAAATGCAGTAAAAATTTATGGTGATGATTTAGATAAACTGGATGAACTTTCTAATGATGTTTTAGCAAAAATTAAAAACATTCCCGGTATCAAAGACGTTGGAATTCTTAGAAACGTAGGTCAACCCGAAATCAGCGTTATTTTGGACAGAGAAAAAATGGCAGCTTACGGTGTAACTTTAAGTGATGCGCAAGCTGTTTTAGAGCTGGCTTTTGGAGGAAAAACTGCCACACAAAAGTATGAAGATGAAAAGAAATTTGATGTCAGAGTCCGATTTTCTAAAGAATACCGAAAAGATGAAGAAGATCTAGCGGAACTTAAAGTTCCAACAAGCAGCGGAGCAAAAATTCCGTTAAAAGAAATTTGCGATATAAAAACCGTAACAGGTCCAGCGTTTATTTACAGAGATAATACAAAACGTTTTATCGGAGTTAAATTCTCAGTGCGTGACAGAGATTTAGGAAGTACTATTGCAGAAGCTCAGTCTAAAGTGGCCGAAATAAAAATGCCTACCGGATATACAACCGGATGGACGGGAGAATTTGAAAATCAGGTTCGTGCAAGTGCTCGTTTGGCACAGGTAGTTCCAATAAGTTTACTTGGAATATTTGTTCTTCTTTTTATTTTGTTTGGCAACATAAAAGATTCGTTGCTTGTTTTGGCAAACGTTCCTTTTGCAATTATTGGAGGAATTATGGCTTTGCATATCACAGGAATGAATTTTGGAATCTCGGCAGGTGTTGGTTTTATAGCATTACTTGGAATATGTATTCAAAATGGTGTGATTCTAATATCAGAGTTTCATCATAATATTAAAGCGAAATTTACACTCGAAGAATCGATATTTAAAGGTGTAAAAGCCCGAACAAGAGCCGTAGTTATGACTGCTTTAATGGCTTCGATTGGTTTAATGCCCGCGGCAATTTCAACCGGAATTGGTTCCGAATCACAAAAGCCGCTTGCAATTGTTATTATTGGTGGTTTAATAACTGCAACTATACTGACGTTGCTTATATTTCCAATCATATTCTGGGTTTTCAACCGAAAAAAGAATGTGCCTTTAGAATAAAGAAATTTGATAATTGGTTAAATTAATTTGGTTAAAGAAAAAGCATCATTATTTTTAATGATGCTTTTTTGATTTCGTTACGTTTTTGTTTAATATCTTGCCTATATCTAAAAAATCTATTTTATGAAGTATATTTACTTTTTGATTAGCTTGTTTTTCATCTCCTTATTTGCTTCAGTTATAAATGCTAAAGAAGGTTTTACGTGTTTTCTCGAGATCATTCCTGCCATTATAGGTTTTCTAATTTTAGCATTTACATTTAAAAAATTCCGATTTACAAATTTTACCTATACTTTAATTCTGCTACACTGTATAATTTTATTTATTGGTGGACATTATACTTATGCTGAAGTTCCTTTTTTTGATTACATCAAAGAAGTTTTCCATCAAAGCAGAAACAACTACGATAAAGTTGGGCACTTTGCACAAGGTTTTGTTCCCGCGATGATTATTAGAGAATTGTTCATTCGGAAAGAAGTAATCAGCAATAAAAGTTTTTTCAATTTTATAATTGTCAGCATTTGCCTCGCAATTAGTGCTACTTACGAATTTATAGAATGGTTTGTTTCGTTAGCAACTGGCGAAGGTGGAGATTCATTTCTTGGGACACAAGGATATATTTGGGATACACAATCTGATATGCTGTTTGCTACCATTGGAGCTATTACAGCACTTATATTATTATCAAAAATTCAGGATAGAAAAATACAGGAATTGACTTTCATATAATTGCAAAAAAAAAAGAAAACGACCTACTGCTCAATGAAGGTCGTTTTCTTTATACTAACTCAAACTAAATTTTTAATCTAGGTTTTATTTTAAATCTTTTAAAATTGCAATTGCCTCAGTTGCATTTGAAAGTTCTGCATATTTTAATGCTGTATATCCTTTCTCATTTTTATCTAATGGACGTGCGCCATTCGCCAATAAAAGCTTTAGAATTTCTACTTTGTTGTAACGGGCTGCCGTCATTAAAGGAGACATATCATCAGACTTTTCGTTAACATTTGCGCCGTATTCGATAAATTTCTTTACTACTTCAATGTCACCTTTTAAAACTGCAACATTAAGTGGCGTTGCATCATAATTTGTAACAACAATTGGATTCTCTTTAACTGTTGTTGTGTGATTTGCTGCCATTGATACATTGGCAAAAGCTACTAAAGCTACTCCTAAAATAATTACTGAATTTTTCATGTTGATTGATTGTTAAATTGATTGATGATTTTTAATTTCTAAACAAAGATAATCTATATTCATGTATTATGCATTACAAAGTACTATGTTTTAACTAATTCTTAACATTCATTTAATACTTGGATAAAGAACGAAACCGAATGTAAAATCTTTGTTTCTATAATAGACGCTAACAGAAGTAAAATGTTACACAAAAAATAAAAAAAATCTTAAAAAATAATAATTAAGCATTCTAACCGTATACAATCTAAGATGAACTTTTTTATCTTTACTATACTCAAAAACAAAGATTTATCTAAAAAGGTGGTAGATAATTCACAATTACAAATTTTTTTAAGGCTAACTTTAAAACCAAAATAATATGCGAATTCTTAAAATAGTTTTAATCATTCTTATTCTAGGCATTTCTCTGGTACTTATTTCTGCCTATTTTATGCCAAAAGAATATGCTGTTCAAAGAGAAGTAACAATCAACAAACCTGTTGATACAGTTTTCAATTATGTAAAATTTCTGAAGAACCAAAACGAATTTAGTTACTGGGCAAGTATTGATCCCAAAATGAAAACAAATTACAAAGGCACAGATGGTACAGTAGGTTCAGTCGCTTCTTGGGAAAGCAAAGTAAAAGAAGTAGGTGTTGGCGAGCAGGAAATTACCAAAATTACCGAAGGAAAAAGAATTGATTTCGCGTTACGCTTTAAAGAACCAATGCAAGACACTGCTGAAGGTTTTATGTCGACGGAAAAAATTGCTCAAAATCAAACTAAAGTAAAATGGGCTATAAATGGTATTATTCCGTACCCCATGAATATTATGCTGCCAATGATGAATTTGGATTCCATGCTTGGAAATGATTTACAAAAAGGCTTAGACAATCTAAAAGAAAAAATGGAAAATTAAGTTCCTTAAAAAAAGAGCCTGACTCTTTTAAGTTAGGCTCTTTTTACATTTTAAGTTAGTTCTGTAAAACTAAAAGTCAAAAAAAATGACATTTTAGTTATAATACAAGATTATCATTAAATAATACCATTACAAATTTCCACCATTAGTCAATGCGCCAGTAATTATATCATCAATTTTAAAAGTTGTCTGTGTAGTATTTTCAACTGGGATATTATCAGAAGTAATAGTAAAAATTTTATCCGTACTAGCTCCTTTTACAACATCAATAGAAACTGCTCCTTTAAATTTTGACACATTTGACGCATCAAATATCTCATAGACAATTGTTGGTTTATTAAATATATCGCCTACTCCAGGTCCTTCTACAATTGTTCCGGTAACTTGATCACCACTGATAGTATAGGTATCAAAAACTGGGAAAGCAAGATTCGTACTTGCTCCACGGCTACGAACAGTAAATGTACAACTGTAATTTAAAGTTTTTAATTCTTCTGATAATTGAAAAATAAAAATTGCTCTACCAATAGTTGGAACTAATTCAAACGTTACAGGAGCATTATCTCCTGCGACTATAGTAACAGGATCAATTGGCTTCGAAACATATTTAATAAATGGTGCATAATTGCTTAACTCATTATATACCAAATTTGCAGATGTTTTGTCTCTTATAAATTTATTATCTATGTAAGGAACTAAATCTTCAGATGGACTGTAAGTTCTTGCAACTGCTCTAAGACTTGTTTCTCCTAAAGAAATTCCTCTTAAGATAATATTATCGCTAGCTCCAAGAGTTTCGTCTGATACAATTTCAAACTGATTCTCGATTTCAGTAAGACCTGTTGCTTGCGTATACACATAGATATTTTGCAAACTTACTGGCAAAGTGTTTCTTTTTATAGGTTTTCCTGTAAGATTTGTATTTGAAACCGTTTTTGCATTTATACGCAAAGTAGCTTCCGTTGCAACTGGCTCGTTTTCATCGCTCGAGCAACTGAATAGATTAAAAGCAAATAACAAAAGAAGTAAAGTTTTTTTCATACTTAAAATTTTAGGTTAAGATTAATAGTACCCAAATATATACTATTGCTCAGAATTATAATTATGCTTTCGTCAAAAATTTAATAAATATTTTCTTCGTTCTAAAAAACTAAAAACAGAACTTTCAAACAAGACCAGACAAATTAAAGAATCTCGATATTTTTCTATCTATTTAATAAACATCATTCAAACCAAGTTCAAACAAAATAATTCGTTTTAGCTTTTTGTCTATTATCAATTTGTACAAAAACAAAATGCCCTACTGAATAGTAAGGCATTTTTGTGTTATAAATTTCATAGTTTAAAGAGTTCTTTAAACCATGAAAGACTATCTAGATGCTAGATAATCTAATACATTTTTATCAATACGCTTGTCAATATTATCAATATCAGCTTTAACAAATTTTTCTCCTAGAATGTTTTCGTATAATTCAATATATCTTTCAGAAACTGATTCGATGTAAGTATCTGTCATTTCCGGAATTTGTTGCCCTTCCTGACCTTGAAAACCATTTTCAATCAACCAGCGACGAACGAATTCTTTTGATAATTGTTTTTGCTCCTCTCCTTTTTCTTGTCTTTCTGCATATCCATCAGCATAAAAATAACGAGAAGAATCCGGAGTATGAATTTCATCAATTAAAACAATAACACCGTCTTTTGTTTTTCCGAATTCGTACTTTGTATCAACTAAAATTAATCCGCGTGAAGCAGCAATTTCAGTTCCTCTTTGGAATAAAGCACGAGTATACTTTTCTAAAACTAAATAATCTTCTTCAGAAACAATTCCTTTTGACAAAATGTCTTCACGAGAAATATCTTCGTCATGAGAACCATTATCTGCTTTTGTAGTTGGTGTAATAATTGGTTCAGGAAATTTATCATTTTCTTTTAAACCCTCAGCCATTGTAACTCCGCAGATTTGTCTTCTTCCTGCAGCATATTCACGTGCCGCGTGGCCAGAAACATAACCACGAATAACCATTTCTACTTTGAAAGGTTCGCACAAATGTCCAACAGCAACGTTTGGATCTGGAGTAGCAATTAGCCAGTTTGGCACAATATCTTCAGTCAACTCCATAAATTTTGTTGCAATTTGATTCAGAATCTGTCCTTTATATGGAATACCTTTAGGCAATACCACATCAAAAGCCGAAAGTCTGTCGGTTGCAACCATTACTAAAAGATCGTCATTAATGTTATAAACTTCTCTTACTTTTCCACGGTAAACTGATTTTTGACCCGGGAAATTAAAATTTGTGGTTGTGATGGTGTTACTCATTATCTATAGTTGTGTTGTATTTTTATGAATGCAAATTTAAAACTAATTAAAGTAAAAAAAGAATCTATTCAGATTCTTTTTTTAGTCTCAGTTTTCAGTCTCAGTTACCAGTCTTAAACTGTGACTGAAAATCGAGACTGAAAACTGAGACTGAAAACTGAACACTATTTCTTTAGAAGCGTCGAATTAAATAAATTCAAAATTCGGCTGTATTCATCGATCCAGGAATAGGTTTCTTTAAAACCGTGTGATTCAACCGGGAAAGAAGCCAAACTCCAATTCTTTTTCTCCAATTCAATAAAACGCTGAGACAAACGCACAACATCTTTATATTCAACATTATCGTCAACCATTCCGTGAAGCATTACTAAATTTCCTTTTAAATTATCTGCGAAATAAATTGGTGAACTTTTTTTATACGCTTGTGGATCTGTCTCTGGGAAATTCAAAATATTTCCGGTATAACCGTGATTATAATGTGCCCAGTCTGTAACGGAACGTAATGCAGCGCCCGAAGCAAACTCGCCAGGAGCTGTCAACATTCCCATTAAAGTAATGAAACCTCCGTACGAACCTCCATAAATACCTACTCTATCAGCATCAATTCCGTATTTTTCAATTAATAACTTTTTCCCGTCTAAATGATCAGATAAATCTTTTCCGCCCATAAAACGATAAATTCCAGTTCTAAAATCACGCCCATAACCATCACTTCCCCTATAATCAATATCTAAAACCGTGTATCCCAAATCAGTCAGCATATTATGAAACATATATTCTCTATAATAATTGCTCCAGAAATTATGTGCATTTTGAAGGTAGCCAGCACCGTGAACAAAAATAATTGCTGCTTTATTTTTTGTTTCTGCGCTTGGCGTATAAATTCTCGCATTTACCGGAGTTCCATCCTGTGCATTAAACGTAATCACTTCAGGCGTTCTCCATTGATATTTTTTGAAACCTTCAGTAACCGAAGATGAAATCTGCTGTAAAGTTGTATTCTTTTTATTTTCGGCAACATAAAAATCCCAAGGGATATTTTTGTACGAATAACGAACTAAAAGTGATTTTTCGTCAGGCGAAAGCACAACTTCATGTGCACCATCTTTAGTTAAAATTGGTTGCATAACACCATCGGCAACAGCTAATTTGTAGAAATTTCTATTTCCGGGATGCGTTGTATTTGTTGTCAAATAAAACACTTTTTTATCTTTCGATAAAGAAACCTCACGAACTTCCCAATTTCCTTTTGTTAGTTGCGTTTTTTTCTTCGTTTTTACATTATAAGTATATAAATGAGAATATCCTGTAGCTTCAGATTGAAAGTAAATGGTTTCATTATCAGCTAAAAAACCTAAATTTCCTGATTCAAAAGAATACGATGGAATTCCGGGACCACCAATCCACGCTTCATCATGCTGATATTCAATTTCTTCAAAAGTCCCTTTTTCCAGATTTAAATTTACAAGCCATCTGTCTTTATTATCCTGACTTCTAATTTCGACAATAGCCAATGATCCGTTTTCATTATAAACAGGAGCTTGAGCTACAATCAGTTTATCCTCTTTAGGCTTGTTTTTTAGATTTTCATATTCCTGAAAATATTTTGGTGTGTCCTGAATATGACTTAAAGTCGAAAAATTCACATAATAAACAGTGTCTTTTGCAACAGAATAAATTCCGAATTTCGTTTTTACAAAATTATTTACCGAAACTTTTTCTTTCGTTTCCGGACTTTGGTTATAACCATCAGCAGTAATAAAAACTTCCATTTTTTCTTGCTTCACTTCTATATCTTCAATCAAACTGAAAGTGGCAAAATTTCCGTTTGGATTTACTTTAAGACTCGTAAAATTGTCTTTTCCATAAAAATATTCTTTAGCAAAATCAGATTTTACAGCTTTAGATTTAGCGAGATTCCATTGTTTTTTAGCTTCTTTGTCTCTAATGAACTGAAATAATTCTTTTTGCTGTGTGTTCAAAAAAGTTTCCTTTTCTGGTTTTGTTTCATTTTTAATTCCTTTACTGAAATTGGTAATCTGCAAAACAGTTCCCTCTTTCGTATTGTATTTGAAAATATTATCATTTTGAGAAAAAAACAACACTCCAGCTTCAGATCCTAATTGCAGATTTGATATTGGTGTCGATTGCTGAAGAAGCTTTTTACTAATTTTTGACTGAATTGAGCACGAATACAAACTTCCCTCATAGATATAATAAACAATATCAGAACCGGGTTTGCTTTTGAAATCCATTTGAGAAAAAACAGCTTCTTTTGGCTGAACGATTTCTGGCTTAGTCATTCCTTTTTGCCAATAATACGTACTTGTTCCTAATTCATCTTTTGGATTCCATTCAAAATAAACCTTTTTCCCATCTAAAGACCATCGTCCGTTTGTAGGTTGATTTCCAATGAAAGATTCCCCTTTCATTATTTCTTCTAATTTTAATTGCTGAGAATTTCCAGTTATGGAAAGCAGTAAAAAGGTTAGAATAAAACATTTTTTTATCATGGCAGTTATATTTAAGAAAACAAAAATACACTTTGAGCGCTATTAAAAAAATTGTTTTTACTTAACCAACCACACACTATTAATTTTCAAATGATTACAAAAAAAAATCCTCAAATATTTAGTTTGAGGATTGTAGATATAATTGAATGAAAACCTTATTTAAAACCCAAAATTCCTTTTCCAAAAGACTTTATTGAATTATCAAGATTCCCAAGTGTTGTATTCGGAAGTTTTTTAAAGTCGCTGGTTTTTACAATTAAAATTTGTCCGTGATCTTTAGCCGGCGCATTGGGTACAAAAACAACTGCATTTCCATTTTGATCTTCTTCGATCAAATGCGCAGGTTGCCAGTAATCGCCATTTTTTAATAATATAGGTAAATCAGTACTTGGTTTTTTCTTTCTACCATTTAATTTTTCTTCAGCTTCTTTTTTATTCTTTTCGTAACCTGGCAAAAATATCATCAACTTATCGTCGACCCATTTTGTAAATCTTTTTAATAATGACAAACGCATTAAATACCCACTAAAATACATTAGAAGTACTAAAATTATACCTCCTACAATATCTGTAGCGTATTTTCCCAACACAAGATCCAGACGGAGGAAGTGTGCGAATTTTTCACCATAATTCTGAAAAAACTTCCAGACTTTTTCAAGTAAGACAAAAAAAACAAGAAGTGGCAGTAACAACAATGCTCCGGAAATACAATTTCTCTCAACTTTAGCAAAGAATTCTTTCATCGTTAAAATAAATTAAGATTAAAAAAAAAAGAGCTGATTCACAAAGAACTAGCTCTTATAAAAATAAATATAATTTATTAGTTAGCAATAAAATAACTACAAAAACATTTTTGCAATTAACTTACTGCAAATTCTTTATCAAGAATTTTTGATGCAATATATCTCGCAACACCATCTTCGGCATTTGTTTTTATAACCTCTAAATTTGGTAATGTTTCTTTCAAAATTGCTGGAGCATTCCCCATTATCAAACCTTTTCCTGAAGAAGACAACATTTGGACATCATTGAATCCGTCTCCAAATGAAACCGCTTCCGCTAATGTAAAACCTTCTTTTTCCAAAACCTGTTCTATAGCAACTGCTTTATCCACAGATTTATCCATAAACTCCAAACAAGTTGGCAAGCTAAATGCATGATGCAAATGTTCTGAAGAATTGGCCAAAACTGCATCTTTTAATTTTACTAATTTCTCATGATTTTCGCATGAAAAGAAGATTTTTATTGCGCCAAAATCTTCCAGATTATTATAATCAACCAGCTCAGGACGGTATTTTAGATCCGCCTGAAAAGCATTCAGTTTTTCATTTACTTTGTTGGTTTGCCAAACATTTTCTTTGAATAAAACCACCGTAATCTCCGGATCGATTTCAACATTCAAAGCCGCTTTAACTACTTCACTGTCCAGATTAAATGCAAAAAGTTCTTCTTTATTTGGCGAATGAATTCTCGCTCCGTTTGAACTCACTAAATATACCGGAACTTCAAGCGTATCAATAATAGCCATTGCATCAAGATGATGACGACCTGTAGCTACAACGATAAGATAATTTTGATTGTGAAGTTCCTGAAAAATGGATTTTGTGTATTCTGAAATTCTATGCTGAGGGTTGAGTAAAGTTCCGTCAAGATCACTTACTACAACTTTTATATTTTTAAGTTTTGTCATATTAATTGTCAACTATTTTGTTTTGCAAATTTAAGGCTTTAAGATGGGAAGACCAAAGTTTAGAAGGTTTTAAGGCCAGATATAAGGCAAGTTTATTATTTATTTAACTATTTCGTTAAATAATACTTATTAAACAATTTAAAGCTTTATAATTCCCGATTTATATAAATTCAACGCTTTTATTAAAACAGATTCAATTTGTTCTAAAGGCAAATCCTGATTTGGATCCAACAGCATTATTTTCATTCTTGAACGTGCTTCCTGAAGCATAAAAGGTTCATCAAAGTATTTTCCTTCAACTATACTCAAATAAGGCTTTTTGTATTTTTTATGAATCCATAAATAACAGAACATTTTTCCTTTATAACAAAAAAATGGCATTCCGTATTTTAGAACGTGCGTAATGTCTTTGTCTTGTTTTAAAATGATTTCTTTTAATGCAAGAAATGTCCCTTTTATAGGTTCTTCTTGATTTAAGTAGAAATCGTCTAGTTGTTTCATTTTTCAAATTATTCGTAAATTCTTGCTCCTTTAAAAATATCAGAAAAAGTCTTCCAGTCAGGTTTGTCCGCGTCAACATTCTGTTTTGTATTATCATAATAACCTTGAATATCTTCCGCATAGCTCGCTAAACTTTCCAAGAAGTCGTGCAAAGTTTTATTTTCCCAATTATCAGGATTACCTAAAAGATCTTCATGTAATAATTCGATAAATTTCGCAAAACTTCCTCTATCATTAACTTCGAAATTATCAATTATATCCTTCATAAAAAATTATTAAAAAAAATATTCGTTTTGCACCTTTCAAAAAGAAAGACACAAAACGAATATTAATAAATGTTAAAACACATTTCACGATTTACATTTAACATTTCACTAAAATTAAACTTTAGTCGTGGTTTTCTATTTGCTTGTAAGCGTCGATTACCTTTTTCACTAATCTGTGGCGAACGATATCTTTATCATCAAGATAAATAATTCCGATTCCTTCAATGTCTTTCAGAACCAAAATCGCTTCTTTAAGACCAGAAATAGTTCTTCGTGGCAAATCGACCTGACCAGGATCACCTGTAATCATAAATTTGGCGTTTTTTCCCATACGGGTCAAGAACATCTTCATTTGTGAGTGCGTGGTATTTTGCGCTTCATCCAAAATTACAAAAGCATTATCTAGAGTACGTCCGCGCATAAAAGCCAAAGGCGCAATCTGAATAATTCCTTTTAAGATGTAATCTTCGAGTTTTTCGTTAGGAAGCATATCGCGCAAAGCGTCATAAAGCGGCTGCATGTAAGGATCCAGTTTTTCTTTCATATCGCCGGGTAAAAATCCAAGGTTCTCCCCTGCTTCTACCGCCGGTCGCGTTAAAATAATCCTTTTTACTTCTTTGTCTTTTAGCGCTTTAACAGCCATTGCAACACCCGTATACGTTTTTCCGGTTCCGGCAGGTCCAATTGCAAACACCATATCATTTTTTTTGATCGTGTCTACCAGTAACTGCTGGTTAGGCGTCATGGCTTTAATTATTTTACCGCCAACTCCGTGAACTAAAATTTTGTCATGATCATAAGCTTTTTTCTCTTCCTGACCATCACTCATTATTACACGTTCAATTACATTGTCATCAATGTTGTTGTATCTGGTAAAATGAAGCATAAGCCTCTGAAATCTCTTTTCGAATTCATCTAAAACTTCTTTTTCGCCAAAGGCTTTCAAAGTGGTCCCTCGCGCTACGATTTTAAGCTTTGGGTAGTACTTTTTAATAATTTCAAGATGAGAATCCTGCGCGCCCCAAAAGTCTTTTGGAGCGATGTCTATTAGCTCGATAATTCTTTCGTTCAAATGAGATAAATTTAAATTAAAAATAAATTTGTTTTGTAAATCTATGGCTGTCGGGTATTTTTTAGTTTAAAGTTTTCAGTAGCAGTCTCAGTTTAAAAATCTCTTAAGAAACTTTCCAAACTAAATACTGATTATTTACTATCTTTCAAAATTCAATTCTTTTTACGGACTGAAAACTGAAACTGAATACTAAGACTATTCTAATAATAATTTGTCTTTTCTTTCTTTCAATTTGTATTTAGTATTATTAGATTTGCATTTCTCAAATTTAATGAAAATTAGATTTAAATACTATCAATAGTTATAAACAAAATGATGTCAATAATTACCCTCACTACTGATTACGGCTTAAAAGACCACTTTGTTGGTTCGCTGAAGGGTAAATTACTTTCTGAAAATCCAAAGGCTCAGATCGTTGACATTTCTCATGACATTGATCCTTTTAATACTGCCGAAGCTAGCTATGTAATTGGCGCCTCCTACTTGAGTTTTCCAAAAGGAACTGTACACCTTATTGGTGTTGATATTGAACGCAATAAAGAGAACCAGCATATTGCCATGCAATGGAATGATCATTACTTTATTTGTGCCGATAACGGAATATTAAGTATGCTTACGCAGAAAATTGTTCCGCAAAAAATTGTGGCAATCAATATTCACGATCGTTTCCCGATAGAATCTACCGATTTGGATATTTTTATTCAAGTGGCTTCACATTTAGCTAAAGGCGGATTACTGAATGTAATTGGCAAAGAAATTTCGGCCGTTAAAGAGGTTACAGAACTTCAGGCTGTTGTTGGTGCAGACGGAAATTCATTAAAAGGCTATGTTATTTACATCGATCATTTCGGAAACGTTGTGACTAATATTTCTAAAAAACAGTTTTTGGAAATTTCCCGAGGCCGTCCTTACGAAATCGTGATGAAACCAAAAAGTATTAAAACAATACTTCCTAATTATTCGGCTATTGCAACTTCAGATAAATATCCGATTAAAACCTATGAAGGAGAAAAACTAGCTATTTTCAATGAAGCCGGTTTTCTTGAAATTGCAATTTTTAGAAGCAATCCTTCAAAAGTTGGCTCTGCAAATAGTTTGTTGGGATTGAATTATCGTGATGTTATTACAATTAAGTTTTCATAATAATCGCTTGTAGATTTAGCTGATTGTGCAGATTTACACTGAATTTATTTCGCCTTTTTTGTCATTTCTACGAAGGAGAAATCTCCACGAGTAACTCTACAAAGATTGACTACTTTTCATGCGGAGTTTCTTGCGAAGATTTCTCCTTCGTCGAAATGACAATATTGTCTAAAAACTATTCTAAATTTTCACAAAAAGAACAATCAATTTTGGTATTTTTGCGCACCTGAAATGCTTTTAGACTGCAACAAATCTAAAATCTAATTTCAGAAATCTAAAATTGAATATATGTTCGTAAGAATAGTAAAAATGAGTTTTCACGAAGAAAAAATTCCTGATTTTCTAGAGAATTTTGAATCCATAAAACATAAAATACGAAATGCCGAAGGAAATCGTTTTTTAGAATTGTATCAGGATAAAAATGACAAATGTATTTTCTTTACCTATAGTTATTGGGAAACCGAAGAAGATTTAGAAAATTACAGACAATCTGAACTTTTTGACACTGTTTGGAGTTTTACAAAGAAACTATTCAATGCAAAACCAGAAGCCTGGAGTGTAGATAAAGTTGTTTCTTTAGTTTAAACTTTCAGGGTTCTAGTAACTTCTAGAAGGTAAAATTTTAACGCAAAGAACACAAAGAGTATATTTAAAAAAGGTTTTACAAAACGCAAAGTTCGCAAAGTAAGTCAACTTGAAACATGAAACGTGAAACCAAAAAAAATAATTACACATTAAACAAATAAACGAATAAACGTTATACATGAAATCAATCATTTTAAGAGAAATAAAATCCTTTTTTGGCTCTCCTATTGGCTATTTGGTCATTGCGATTTTCTTAATCAGCAACGGACTATTTTTATGGGTATTTGAAGGAGATTACAATATACTAAACACAGGTTATGCTGATTTGACTCCGTTTTTCACTTTGGCACCGTGGATTTTAATTTTCTTAATCCCAGCCGTTACCATGAGAAGTTTCTCTGACGAGAGAAAACAAGGAACACTTGAGTTGCTACTGACTAAACCATTGTCAGCTTGGGAAATTGTAAACGGAAAATTTTTCGGGTCGTTTTTGCTTATTATTTTGGCAATTATTCCAACATTTATTTATGTAAAAGTGATTTCAAGTTTAGGCTTACCTGAAGGAAATATCGATATGGGAAGTACGATTGGTTCTTATTTTGGATTGTTATTTTTGATTGCATCTTATTCTGCAATTGGTGTTTTCACTTCTACTTTATCAGAAAATCAAATCGTTGCCTTTATAATTGCAGTATTTCTTTGCTTTATATTTTATTTTGGTTTTGAAGGTATTGCTTCATTGCTTCCGGGTCAGTCTACTATTATTTCGGCTTTTGGAATGCAGGATCACTTTAAAAGTATGAGTCGTGGCGTCATTGACACTCGCGATATAATTTATTTCCTAAGCATTACCATATTATTCCTGTCAATTACCGTTTACCAATTAAAATCTTTTAAAGCGTAATGAAAGTATCTAATAAATTAAATTTAAAAACATTAGGCATTACAATTTTTGTTTTAATTGTTTTAAATGTACTCGGAACTCTATTTTTCCATCGTTTTGATTTAACGAAAGACAAACGTTATACTTTATCTCAAACTTCACTAAATATTGTAAAACAGGTTAAAAATCCGTTGTCGATTAAAATTTATATGCAAGGAGAACTTCCTGCAGATTTTAGACGTTTACAACAGGAAACCAAACAATTACTTGAAGAATTTCAGGCTTATAATAGCAATATTGTTTTTGAATTCGTAAATCCGATGGAGAACGAGGACGAAAGCATGGAAATTGTAAAATCACTTTATCAAAAAGGTCTTACGCCTGTAAATATTACTGTTGATGACAAAGGAAAACAATCTCAGGCAATGGTTTTTCCTTGGGCAGTTGCAGTTTATAACAGTAAAGAAGTTAATATTCCTCTATTGAAAAACATAATGGGAGCTTCGACTACAAAAAAAGTAACCGGTTCTATTCAGCATTTAGAATATTCGATTGCAGATGCGATAAATAAAATTACCAAAGAAAGACAGAAAAAAGTCGCTATCATAAAAGGAAATGGCGAATTGTCTGAAATACATATCGGAAAATTATTGCGTCAAATAAAAGAAAGTTATTACATCGGGCCTTTTACTTTAGACTCTGTAACCAAAGATCCAAACGGAACTTTGAATGCTTTAAAAAAATACGATTTAGCTATTATATCAAAACCAACAGAGAAATTTTCTGATGAAGAAAAACAAGTTCTCGATCAGTTTATTATAAATGGCGGAAAAACAATCTGGATGGTGGATCAGGTTGCTTCTGATATGGATAGTTTGTACAATCAGGCGGGCGCAACTTTGGCTTATCCAAGAGATTTGAACCTGAATGATATGTTTTTCAAATACGGTTTCAGAATTAATCCTGATCTTATAAAAGACGAACAAGGTGCTCCAATAAAACTGGCAACCGGAGAACAAGGAAGTGCCACGCAATATCAGGATTTTATCTGGAAATTTGCTCCTATTGTTATTCCTTCAAATCAACATCCAATAGTAAAAAATCTGGGGGGAATTAAATTTGATTTCGCCAGCCCGATTGATACTTTAAAAAACGGAATCAAAAAAACAGTTTTATTACAATCTTCTCAATATTCAAAACAAATTGGCACGCCTACCGAAATAAATCTGAATATAGTAACCGAAAAGACTTCTCCAGAAGAATATGCAAACAAAGGCAATTTGCCACTAGCTGTTTTATTAGAAGGAAACTTCCATTCGGTTTTCGAAAATCGAGTTTTACCTTTTAAAGACAATTCGTTTAGCACAAAAGGAAAGCCTGCAAAAATGATTGTTATTTCTGATGGCGATATCGCCAGAAATCAATTGGACAAAAACATGATGCCGGTTGAATTGGGATACGATCAAAGAACAGGAAACCTTTATGACAACAAAGATTTTATGATGAATTGCGTCAATTATCTTTTAGATGATACCGGACTTATTAACATTAGAAGTAAAGATGTCGAATTGCCATTATTGGACAAAGAAAAGGTTTATGAAAATTATACAACAGTACAATTCATAACTATCGGACTTCCAATTCTAATTTTAGCACTTTTTGGACTGGCTTTTACCTTCATCAGAAAAAGAAAATACAGCAAATAGATGTTAATAAAAAAATTGCAAAACTAAGATAGTTTACGATATATTTGTAATCCGTATCTTTAGCGGGAATTGTTAAGGAATACACCAAAAAAATAAAACAAAAGAGATGAAATTTATAGTATCGAGTTCGTACTTATTAAAACAATTACAAGTTTTAGGCAGTGTCATTAACAGCAACAATACGCTACCTATTTTAGATAACTTTTTATTTGAACTAGATAATAATGAGTTGACTGTTTCGGCTTCAGATCTTGAAACCACTATGTCGGCTACATTATCAATCGATTCTACAAGTAAAGGAAGTGTTGCTGTACCTGCAAAACTTTTGCTTGAAATTTTAAAAACGTTTCCGGAACAACCTTTAACTTTTACAGTTGAAGACAATAATACGGTTGAGATTAGTTCTAACTCAGGAAAATATGCTTTAGCATATGCTGCAGGTGAAGAATTTCCGAAATCTGTAAATCTTGAGGATCCGTCTGTAACTCTTGTTCCTGCTGATGTTTTAGCAACTGCTGTGAGCAAAACTATTTTCGCTGCCGGAAACGATGATTTACGTCCGGTAATGTCGGGAGTTTTCTTCCAATTTTCACCAGAAGGTTTAACTTTTGTTGCTACAGATGCTCACAAATTAGTTAAATATGCACGTACAGATGTAAAAGCATCTCAGGTTGCTGACTTTATTATGCCAAAGAAACCTTTAAATATCTTAAAAAGTATTTTAGGAAGTTCTGATGCTGAAGTAAAAATCGAATACAATGATTCAAATGCAACGTTCTCATTTGACAATTATATTTTAATGTGTCGTTTAATTGATGGAAAATACCCAAATTACGAAGCGGTAATTCCAAAAGAAAATCCAAACAAATTAATGATTGACCGTTCTTTATTTTTAAGTTCAGTTAAACGTGTTGCGATTTTCTCAAACAAAACCACACACCAAATTCGTTTAAAAATTGCTGGAGCTGAATTAAATGTTTCTGCCGAAGATATCGATTACTCCAATAAAGCCGAAGAAAGACTAACTTGCGATTATCAAGGAGATGATCTACAAATTGGTTTTAATTCACGTTTTTTAACTGAAATGCTTACTAATTTGCAATCTGACATGATTATGTTGGAAATGTCATTACCTAACAGAGCCGGAATTTTGACTCCGGTTGATGGTCTTGAAGAAGGAGAAACCGTTACAATGTTAGTAATGCCTGTTATGTTAAATAGTTAACATCAAAACTTCTTTTTGTTACAGGGATTTTTTTTAGTTTCGAATTAAAGACATATCATTGTAAAAAAAAAATATCGCTATTAACCAACCATTTTTTATACCTAGAAACCGCAATTCTTTTTTTAAGATTTGCGGTTTTTTATTTGGGAAACTATGTGTGTAATTTTTAACACAGAGTACGCTAAGATTTTATATGTAGATTGCATTTACAATACACAAAGTTCACAAAGCTATGTCTACACAAAACTTTGTGAACTTTGTGATTTAGAACTACATTATATAAAAAATCTTAGCGTACTCTGTGTTAAAAATTACGCGCCCAAATACAAACCTAAATTTTTCTTTAACTTTGTAATATGAAAATAGAAATTTGGTCGGACATCATGTGTCCGTTTTGTTATATCGGAAAAAGACAATTGGAATCGGCTTTAGCTAAATTTCCAAATGATCAGTTTGAAATAGAATGGAAAAGTTTTCAACTTGATCCAACAATTACCCCACAACCAGAAAAAGACGTTTATACGTATTTAGCGGAACGAAAAGGCATGTCTGTTGAACAATCTAAAGAAATGCACAAAGACGTAACAGAACGCGCCAAAAGTGTTGGTTTAGATTATAATTTTGACAAAGCTGTTATTTCAAATTCTTTAACTGCGCACAGAATCATTCAACTTGCAAAAAGCCAAAACTTAGGCGATGCAATGGAAGAAATCTTTTTTAAAGCGTATTTTACAGAAGGCCGTGATTTAAATGATGGTCCAACTTTAATTGAACTGGCAGAAAAAGCCGGATTATCAAGAGACAACGTTTTGGAAGTTTTAGAAAGCGAGAACTTATATTTAAAAGAAGTTGAACACGATATTTCTGAAGCACAGCAAATTGGCGTTCAAGGCGTTCCCTTTTTTGTTTTTGACAGAAAATATGCCGTATCAGGAGCTCAGCCTGTAGAAGCTTTTGTAAACACTATTAATGAAGTATTGAAATAATTCCTGTTCTTACTTTAAAAAGAAACCAAACAAGTCCAATGCCAGCAAAAAAAGAACAAAACATTCCGCTTCTTGGACTTCAGGAATTTCAGAACGATCAAAACAGACAAAACGATCAGCTCATATTTAATGAGCTGCACGGAGAACGTCACATTGACAAACCGCATCAGCACGATTTTTTTATTATCGTGCTTTTCGAGCATGCAAAAGGAGTTCATAATATCGATTTTGTAGATTATCCAATCAGCAATCATCAAATTCATTTGCTTTTTCCAGGGCAAGTACACAAATGGAAAATTGAACCAGAAACCACAGGTTATCAATTAATGATAGGAAGGGATTTTTTCGAAAGTTTTTCTTCCAGTTTCCGATTTTCATTTGTTCAATACCACAATCATCCCGTTATAGATCTCAGTCATGAATCTTATAAGCTTTTGCATTATGAATTTGATGCAATCAAAAATGAATTGCAAAGCGAAAACAGTCTTCAGGAACTCATATATTCACGCACTTCTGTTATTGCTACAATCATAAGTAAAGAAGCTGCCAAAATCTTTACAGATCGGGATATTTATCAATCAGAACCTCGTATTGCAAAATTTCAGGAACTTATTGATGTTTTTTCGAAAGAGCAAAAACTAGTTTCTTTTTATGCTTCAAAGCTTCATGTTTCAGCCAATTATCTGAATATCCTCTGTAAAAAACATTTGAAAATTTCTGCCACACAATTAATCCAGCAACGAATTATTCTGGAATCTAAGCGTTATCTAAAAGCCACAAACCTTTCTATTAAAGAAATTGCTTTTGAGTTAGGCTTTATTGATCATGCCTATTTTTCGAATTTCTTCAAAACTCAAACCGGAATTACTCCCACAAATTTTCGCGATCAGTTATAAATTCTTCAAGACTTGAGATAAATTATTCACGGTTAATATTGTTGCGAAGCATATTTTTGTAAATCAAAATTACTTTGTATGAAAAATTCAAATATCAGTCGTAAAGATTTTTTAAGGAATTCGGTTTTTGGAGTTGCCGGACTTGCTGTAGGTTCTAGCTTTATTAATAGCGCAGCCGCTTCACCAATTATTGAAACAGAAATAAATACCGAAATAGCAACTAGTAAAACTTTTACCATAAAAAATGTTAGACTGGAAACTGGTTTTGATTATGAAGGAGACGAAGTTATTCATACTAAAACAGAACTATTCTGCATCGAAATAAGTGACGGAAAAATAAAATCGGTTTCAGCAAACAAACCAAACGCTCAAGCCATTGATGCAAAAGGTTTGTTGATGCTTCCGGCATTTAGAGATATGCACATTCATTTGGATAAAACTTTTTACGACGACTGGCAGGCTATAAAAAGAAGAAACGGAGGCGTTAAAGGAATGATTGCACTTGAGCAGCAAATATTACCGGACATGCTCAAAAACTCTACGCAAAAGGCCGAAAAATTAATCGAATTATTACAATCTCATGGAACTTCATTTGCACGCAGTCATGTAAACATTGAACCAACTTCAAAACTGCAGTCATTAAAGAATCTTCAAAAAGCTTTAGAAAATAAAAAAAATACTTTTGGTGCTGAATTAGTGGCATTTCCACAACATGGAGTTTATTATACCGACTCGGTTCCGTATCTAAAAGAAGCAGCCAAAATGGATATTGATTTTATTGGCGGACTTGATCCATTCAGCATTGACGGAGCGATTGAAAAAACGATAGATTTTACGGTACAATTAGCATTAGACAATAATAAAGGAATCGATATTCATTTGCATGAATCAGGAGATTCTGGAGTAAAAACGATCGAATATCTAATTGCCAAAGTCAACGAAAACCCAAGTTTAAAAGGAAAAACGTTTTTAAGTCATTGTTTTGCTCTTGCCAAATTAGAAAAAAACAAAGAGCAGGAAATGGCTGAGAAACTAAGCGCTGCTCAAGTTGGAATTGTTTCTACGGTTCCATTTGGAGGTTTAATCATGCCGATTCCAACTTTAATGAAATACGGCGTAAATGTAATGACAGGAAACGACAGCATTGTTGATCACTGGAATACGTTTGGAACAGGAAGTGTTTTGCAAAAAGCAAATCTTGCTGCACAATTATACGGACAAGCAACAGAATTTGGATTGTCAAGAATGTTAAAACTAGCAACAGCAGGACCAATTCCGTTGGATGATAAAGGGGTTCAGCAATGGCCGAAAACTGGAGATAAAGCCGATTTGGTTTTCTTAAAAGCCAGCTGCTCTGCAGAAGCCGTTTCCAGAATGTCACCGGTAAAAATGCTTATACATAACGGGAATATTGTTTAACTAAAAAAGCCGGAGGAATTAATTTCTTCTGGCTTTTTTGTTTTTAAATAACTCCCATTTTCTGCATGAGGAAAGTGGCACTTTTATTTTTACAAATTCCGCTTCTAAGTTTATAATCAAAATGGAGTTCGTTGTTCTTAATTTCGACTTCAAAACATTGATTCGTCAATATTTCAGGAAATTCATTTGTTGTCAGACAGACTTCAATATCATGCGTTGCAATTGCTCCGATAGCCCTTTTGGCAATAACCTTTTTTACGACTTCAATAGTTCCGTTTCGTTTATCATCTGAATTGGTTCCTCTTAAAATTTCATCCAATAAAACAAATGCCGAGCTTTCTTCTAATGCATCCATAATTTGTTTTAAACGTTTGATTTCGGCAAAAAAGTAAGATTCGCTGTCCGCTAAAGAATCAGACAATCGCATTGAAACCAATACTGGAAGTGGATGAATATTAGCTTTTGAAGCACAAACAACTGAGCCCATTCCACCTAATACCATATTGACACCTAAACTTCTTAAAAAAGTACTTTTTCCAGACATATTGGAACCCGTTAAAATAATAAAAGATTGCGGAGAAAAATCGACATCATTCCCTACTCTACCGTTTGCATTCAACAACGGATGACTTAAATCTTTAAAGTCAATTTTATGCTCAGAATTAATTTGAGGAAAAACAAAATCAGGATTATTAAATGATATATTAGCCAGACTATTTAAGGCTTCAAACTCTCCAATAATCTTAATCCATTTTTCAAGTTCTTCGGCATAATTTTCTTTCCATTTCAAAAGCGCTTTTAAAACATGAAGATTAAATAAAAAAGTTCCGTTGAATACAAGTGCGGTAACAAAATTACTAATGGTATCCATTCTTGAAAACAACTCTGATAATTGCTTTAAATGCGCACTGGCATCCGCATTCTTAAACTTTAATTGATGTTGCAAGCTGATTAATTTTTCTGACTCAAATTTTTCAGTTTCAATCTTCTCTACCAAAAGACTGTATTGCTTAATGATTTTATCAATATAATCTGCCTGGGCAATTTCAGACTTAATTCGCTTAGTTGCACTTCCTAAAATCATTAAATTACCAATAAAAACATAAGTCACATATGACAGTATAATCGTTTTTGAAGTAAAAATATAAGCTGCTAAAAAGCCAAAAAATAATACTGGAAAAGCAAACGACAATAAAACCAATACTTTAGGTAAAGTATTATTTTTAAATGAATTCCAATACATTAATGCATCATAAGAAGCTTTTGAGTCGTTGCTAATGGCGGCAAGCGATTGAAAATCCTGACGCCAATCAATTTTTTTCGCCAATTCATGAATTGCTTTCTGATTAGCAAGGATTTCTTCATTTGAAACTATTCCTAGTAATTTTGTTGCTAAGGTTTTCTTTCCAATAAAAGTCTCCGTTCTATTCAGATTTTGAAATAAAGAATGTTCTCCAAAAATATCAAGATCATAAGCATAAGGATGATGAAAATCGTTGAACTCAATACCATTTTCGAAAGGAAGTTTTTCTTTTTTTAGGAAAGAAATTTCATTTTGGTTGATTTTTAGTATTGCTTTTGTTAAATCTCTTTTGAAAGACAATCGGGAATGGATTCTCATCAAAAATAAAAAACCAGCAAAAGATAGAAAAGCTAAAGCAATAAAAAGTGTTTCAGAGGTTTTGATGTAGTAAAACAGCATAGCCAAACAAAAAAACACACTCAGTAACCTTAGAATACTTATACTATTATATCTTTTGCTGATTTTATTGAAAACATCTGAATAATGTGCAACCTTACTTATATAAATTTCCATTTTATTAATTTGATGAACTACAAATATAAGTCTTGAAACACAAATTCAGTATTAAAAAACTTAATTTAGTTTTCATGCATTACTAAAACAGGCACAGAAACCTCTTTGGTAATTTTTTTACTAAAACTCGAATCAAAAATAGATTCAAAGAAGGATCTTTTGTGTGTTATTGTTGTTAGAATATCAATATCTTTATAAAGTATAAAGTCTAGAATTGTTTCTTTCACTTCATCACTTGGCAAAATCAGAAAATCCACATTTTCATTAGCAAATTCTGTTTCCCATTCTTTAATAACAGCATCAGAAACATCAGAATTTGAAGTTTTCACATATAAGCTTTTTACTTTCGCTTCAGTCTTTTTAGCAATTTTTAAAATTCGGCGAAGCACTTCTTTATCTTTTTCTCTATAGCGTGTTGTAAAACCAATCGTTTTGACTTTCTTATACTTAGCATCGACAGGAACACATAAAACAGGAACTTTAACTTCAGAAATAACTGAATTTGTATTCGATCCTGTAAAGAATTTTGTCCAGTCAGAAGCACCCGTCGTACCCATAATAACAAAATCGACCTGATCCTCTTCTACTGCATTTTTTAAATTGTAAATTAAATCACCATCCATTAAACGGTGTTTAATTACGATATCATCCAATTTCCTTTCGGAAGCAATTGCACGAAGTTTCGGAATTTCATCTTTGAACATCTCAAACTTAGCAAGCTCGATAGAACTGTAAATCGACGCATAATTCTCAGGAAAAAACTGGCTGTCGTAAACCGGAATCTCAAATGTATGAAGCAAAATTAATTCGGCTTTGACAATTTTAGCAAATTCTAAAGCATGCACAAATGCATTCGTTGCAGCTTCGGAAAAATCTGTTGGGAATAATATTTTTTTCATTTTATTTCAGATTATTTAAGTTTCTTACTCAAATTTAATCATTCTAAAAATAAAAAGACCTGACAATTATCAGGAATTTAACACTTAAATATTTCCTTAATCAACTCTGCTTCAAAAAAACTTTATCAATTTACTCATGATGAGCTTTTCGAAACATTTATGCTTTTTTCATACCTTTGCGCCATGATAAATCAAGATTCTATAGTAGCACTGGCAACGCCTTCTGGAGCGGGAGCTATTGCGGTAATTCGTATTTCTGGCGCTGAAGCAATATCAATTGGAAACTCTGTTTTTAAATCAATTAAAAACAAAGATTTAACTAAACAAAAAACGCATACACTGCATTTAGGCCATATTACTGATAATGGAAAAACGCTTGATGAAGTTTTAGTTTCGGTTTTTAAAGGACCAAATTCTTATACAGGCGAAGATACGATCGAAATTTCGTGCCACGGTTCTACTTATATCCAGCAGCAAATTATTCAGTTATTATTACGAAAAGGATGCCGAATGGCCGATGCTGGAGAATTTACGCTACGCGCTTTCCTTAACGGAAAACTGGATTTATCACAAGCGGAAGCTGTTGCCGATTTAATATCATCTGACAACGAAGCATCACATCAAATTGCCATGCAGCAAATGCGTGGTGGTTTTAGCAACGAAATAGCCAAATTGCGTGAAGAGCTTCTAAATTTCGCGTCATTGATTGAATTAGAACTTGATTTTGCTGAAGAAGACGTAGAATTTGCAGACCGAACTCAATTTTATGAATTATTAAACCGAATTGAATTTGTTTTAAAGCGTTTGATTGATTCATTTGCAGTTGGAAATGTAATTAAAAATGGAATTCCGGTCGCTATTGTTGGAGAACCAAACGTTGGAAAATCAACTTTATTGAATGCTTTATTAAACGAAGAAAGAGCGATCGTTTCGGATATTGCAGGTACAACTCGTGATACAATTGAAGATGAATTGGTAATTGGCGGAATTGGTTTCCGATTTATTGATACAGCTGGAATTCGCGAAACAAAAGACGTTGTAGAAAGTATTGGAATAAAAAAGACTTTTGAAAAAATAGATCAGGCTCAGGTTGTGATTTATTTGTTTGATGGTTTAAAATTTCAGGTTTCAAGTACTGAATTTGTATCTGAGATTGAACAAATCAAAAACAAATATCCGCTAAAACCTTTATTAATTGTAGTAAACAAGAAAGATATATTGTCGGCTGATGAAGTTTCAAACATCACATCTAAGCTTGAAAATCTTAACGCAAAACTGCTATTAATTTCTGCAAAAGAAAAACTTGGCGTAGAAGATTTAAAGAATGAATTACTATCATTTGTCAACACCGGGGCTTTAAGAAACAATGAAACTATTGTAACAAATACAAGGCATTATGATTCTTTACTTAAAGCTTTAGATGAAATACAAAAAGTAAAATTTGGTCTTGAAACCAATCTTTCAAGTGACTTAATTGCACTTGATATTAAGGAAGCTTTATATCAATTCGGGTTGATCACTGGTCAGGTTTCAAATGATGAATTACTTGGGAATATTTTTGCTAATTTCTGCATCGGCAAATAGAGCAACAAAATAACATCAAACAAAAAAACGAGTTAAAATATTAAAAAATTAATATTTTAACTCGTTTTTTATTCACCTTTACTTTTGGTTGACAGATACTATTTTGATTAAATCTGCACCTCCTTTCTACCTCCAAAAAACTTACGAGCAAGAATAATTTTCTTAGCCAAATTATGGCAATGGCATATAGAGATACTAGAGTTCCTAACTAAAAATGGACACAGAAGAACAAAACCTTTGACTATAAAAAGAAATCTAAAAACCAAAGCAGAAGTACATACTGGAGTTCAAACAATATTGTCTAAAAAACAAGATGTTAACATTAAATATGTTAAAAAAAAGTAAAGTCCTTTCTTACATTGTAGTATTTTTACTTAGATTTGAACCATATTCGCATTTAACTATTATTCTAATAATTAATAATTAAAATCGTTAAAAGTAACACTGCTATCAACCAAAACCTCACAAAAAAAATATGAATTTCATAAAATCAAATCACTATTCTTCAGCAAACCTTTATAAAAAAGTGCTATTTCAATTTCTATTGTAGAACCTACAATCTTCTAACTTCATAACCAAAACAAATCACACAACAAATGCATTTTTATTTCTATTTCTCAAAAATAGAATAGAATTATTATGCCTCTTTTCAAAAAACCATAACCAATTAATGAGACAAACAATACTATTATTATGTTGCTTTCTTTTTTTATCAACTACTTTAAAGGCACAAACATCAGGCACAGTTAAAGGATATATAACAGACACCATAAACCATTCTACTTTAACGAAAGCATCAGTCTCATTGTTAAGAGCAAAAGATTCTATTTTAGTAAAATTTACCCGAACCAAAGAAAATGGGTATTTTGAGTTGAATAATGTTAAAGCCGGTAAATTTATTTTACTGGTTTCTTATCCTAAATATGCTGATTTTGTAGATCAATTTTCTGTCGATTCCACAAAGTTAATCAAGGATTATGGTAAAATTAATTTAGAAGATAGAGGAAAAATACTATCCGAAATAATTATCAAAGGCAATAGAGCTGCCATGAAAATCAAAGGAGATACGTTGGAATTTGATCCAAAAGCATTTAAAATAGAACCTAATGCAAAAGTGGAAGATCTGATAAAACAATTCCCTGGAATACAAATCGATAAGGATGGAAAAATTACTGCTCAAGGCGAAACTGTAACTAAAGTTTTGGTTGATGGTGAAGAATTTTTTGGTGATGATCCTACTTTAGTTACAAAAAACCTACGTGCAGACATGGTTGATAAGGTACAATTGTACGACAAAAAAAGTGATCAAGCCGCTTTTACAGGAATTGATGATGGTCAGAAAACCAAAACTCTAAATGTTAAACTTAAAGAAGACAAAAAAAATGGTCATTTCGGGAAAGTAGAACTCGGAGGAGGAACAAATAATTTTTACAAAGGTCAAGCCATGTTTAATAAGTTTTGGGATAAGAAAAAACTAGCAGCTTATGGCATTCTAGGCAACACCGGACAAGTAGGATTAGGATGGGGAGATAAAGATAAATATGGCCAAAGCGGTTATCAAGTAACTGATGACGGCGGTATTTATTTTTCAAACAATGGTAATGATGAATTAGATAGTTGGGACGGACAATTTAATGGTGAAGGGATTCCAGTAGTTCAAACTGGCGGAATACATTTTGATAATAAATGGAACAACGATAAAGAATCTATCAATGTAAATTATAAAATTGGCGATATCAAACTTTCAGGAAATCGCAATGATATTAGCCAGCAAAATTTAAGTTCAAGCAGTATTTACAATACTTCAGACAAGAGTTTTGAGAAAAATATGACTAAAAACAAACTTGATCTAGCTTATGAAATTAAAATTGATACTACTTTAACTTTAAAATTAAATGTAGATGGATTATTTAAAAAGAGTAATTCAAATGAAGCAGAAATGCAAAAAGGTACCGACGAACAAGGTAACCAATTGAATAACTTGAAACAGACCACTACAAACGATGTTGATGATAAAGTATTTAATATAAATACTTTATTAACCAAAAGACTTAAAAAAACAGGCCGAACATTATCTCTTAATTTAAATCAATCAAGTTCAGATAGTAAAAGTGATGGTTATTTAAATTCTAAAGCTGAGTTTTTTACAACATCTGTAATTAGTCCGGATAGTACCAAAGTAGTCGATCAAAACAAAGTCGACAATATTAGCAATACAGCTTTTAAATCGAATTTGATCTATACAGAACCGTTATCCAAAAGTCTATCTTTAATTCTTAATTATGGATTCAACATTAGTAACGGAAAAGCTGATCGTAAATCTTTTAATCAATCTGCAAATGGCGATTATAATGTTTTGGATTCCATCTTCAGTAATAATTATGAATTAGACCAAACGATAAATCAAGTTGGAGCAATTTTTAATTACAAAAAAAACAAAACTGTTCTTTCTTTTGGTTCTAAATTTAGTGGCGTACACTTTAAACAATATGATGTTTATACAGATAGTTCTTTTAAACGAAAATTTGTCAACTACATGCCTCAGATAAATTATCAATATAATTTTAAACAAAGACAATCATTGCGTTTATCGTATAACGGAAACACCGATCAACCAACATTAGAACAAATACAGCCGATACGAGATAATCAAAACCAATTAAACACGATTGTGGGTAATCCAAATCTAGATCCTTCTTTTAGAAATACATTTAGAGGAAATTATTATTCATATAAAGTACTTAGCAATCAGTATTTTTCGGTTGGTGGATCGTATAATTTTACGCTAAATCCAATAATCAGTAATGTGCTTACAAATGATAGAGGAGAAAGTATATCACAATTTGTAAACCTGGAAAACAAAGCTTCAACAAGTTATTATTTGAATAGTAATTTTGGCAAAACAATCAAAGCCATAGACATGAACGCAGGAATTGGTTTAAGTGCCAACAAAAATGTAAACTATAATTACATCAATACAAAGCTGAATCAAACTAAAAATTCAAGTTATTCCTTTGATTTTAGTTTATCAAAGTATAAAGAAAAAAAATACAACTTTAATGTCAACTTCGGACCTACTTACAACGTTGCTGATGCAAGCATCAACGAAAACAGTGATAGTAATGGTTGGGGTTTTAATGGAAATTTCTGGGCCAGTATAGATTTACCTTTCAAACTAGAAATTAGCACAGATGGCAATTATCAATATAATGGAAAAACACAAGTGATTCAAGAAAGTTTTGAGCGTTTTATTTGGAATGCAGCTATCACTAAAAAATTCTTAAAATCAAATGATTTAAGAGTTTCTATAACGGGAAGAGATCTTTTGAACCAAAATGTAGGATTTAACCGTTCTGCATTCAATGGAAATATCTACCAAAGTACTTATACGACTATCCAAAGATATTTTATGTTCTCTGTAAGCTGGGATTTCAGCAAAATGGGCGGAGGAGAAATTAAACAAAACTAAAACCATGAAAACAATAATAAATCGCATCTTAATTTTAATAATTATATTGACAAGCAGCAATACTTTTGCACAAAATGACCACTTTGTACAAAATGGCGTAATCGAATTTGAGAAAAAATCGAATATGTATGCTTTAATTACAAAAAAAATAAAAGGAGAAACGGATAGTTATTATCAAGCCGCTTTTGATGGTTATAAAAAAAACAATCCACAATTTAAAACCACAAAAAGCATTCTCAGTTTTTCAAAAAACAAGAGTTTATACAAATGGGATGAGACAAATCAATCAGCAAGCAACAATTGGATTGCAGATGATGTAATGGCTAATTTAAAAAATGTTATCGCCACAGATCTAGATACCCAAACCAGTATTACCCAAAAAAACGTTTACGATGATTTATACTTAGTTAAAGATAGTTTACGAAAAATTGACTGGAAAATTACCGATGAAACCAGAGAAATTGCGGGTTATGAATGTCGCAGAGCAAATGCTATAGTTCTCGATTCTGTTTATGTTGTTGCCTATTACACCATTCAAATTCCATTCTCAGGTGGTCCTGAATCTTTTACAGGCTTACCAGGAACAATTTTAGGCTTGGCAATGCCACATGAAAACATGACATGGTTTGCCACAAAAGTTACTGAAATTCAAGTTACTGACAAAGATTTAGCTCCACCAATTAAAGGCAAACCTACTGACAACAAAGGACTGAACAAAATACTTTTGGATGCTTTGAAAGACTGGGGAAAATGGGCGAAAAGAACACTACAAGCCTACTCTTTATAACTAGCTATCAAAATATATTTCTGATATTAAAATATGGACTGCTACTTTCTGCATCAGAAAATACAATAAACTTATTATCAAAACTTACAAATCTTTTATTTGTTCAAAGTGTTGTTTAGCAAGCCTTATTTGAAAACATAAAAAACCAATATAACTCATAAATAAAAAAATCCGTGAGTAACTTTACTCACGGATTTAAAACAAATCAAATTTCACTCAACGTTCTTTCAGTAATTCCTAAAAAAGAGGCCTGAAACAACTTGGGTACTCTTAAAAAAATCGAAGGGTATAATGCCCTGAATTTATCATATCTGTCTTTTGAATTTGTATACATAAAAATCATGATTCTATTTTGAAGCATAATACAGGTATCATTGCTTTTCTTCCTAAAAAAGTATTCCATTTTTTTTGAAACTGCACAGAGCTTTTCTTTATCTTGATATGATATTCGGTAAACTTCAGTATCTTCAAGACATTTTATGCTAATTCTCGTTTTAACACCAGTATTAAAAGACTCCGTATCTGATATCCATTCATCTTCTGCAGCGAAATGTAGAATACTTTTTTTTCCAAATTCATTTAGAAAAGACGAGGCTGTTAATCCTTCGGTTATGTAAAATTCAGAATTAGCTAATTCTCCAGCTTCTACCAAATATTTCCCTTTCTTGTAAAATTCTTTGTAAAAATAGGATTCTATCTCTGCAAACTCCTCATGTGATATTTGTACTATCTTATTTATATGTTGTTTCAGCATTTCCTGCATCTGATTTTTAATTAATATTAACTAAAGATAATCTGCTTAAGACAGGTAAGAATAATTGGATCATAGCAGAGACATCTCAACCTCACTATTAACCGATTTTAATTCATTTAACTCACCGTCTTTAATTGCCGCCTGAGCTGCCGCAAGACGAGCAATTGGAACTCGAAACGGAGAACAGCTGACATAATCCATACCAATACTATGACAGAATTCTATAGAAGATGGATCTCCCCCATGCTCACCACAAATTCCTAATTTTAGATCAGGTCTTTCAGATAAACCTTTGGCAGCAGCCATTTTCATAAGTTGCCCTACTCCTTTTCGATCTAGCACCTGAAAAGGATCATTTTCTAAAATACCGTTTTCCAGATAGAACGGAAGGAATTTCCCAGCATCATCTCTTGAATAACCAAAAGTCATCTGTGTAAGATCATTTGTCCCGAAAGAGAAAAATTCAGCACTATGAGCAATTTTATCGGCAACTAAAGCTGCACGGGGAACCTCTATCATCGTTCCCACTTTATAATCGATACGCACACCATATTCACGAAAAACCTTCTCTGCGGTTTGATTTACGATCTCTTTCTGCATTTCCATTTCGGCAGGAGTTCCCGTTAAAGGAATCATGATTTCCGGGAAAGTTTTAATAGCTGCTTTTTTTAGATTTAAAGCTGCTTCTAAAATTGCCCTTGTCTGCATTTCTGAAATTTCAGGATAAGTATTTCCTAAGCGGCATCCTCTGTGGCCCAACATTGGGTTAGACTCATGCATCGTTCTTATTTTTTCCTGCAGCTTTGCAAGTGAAATACCCATTTCTTCTGCCATTTCTTTCTGGCTTGCTTCTTCATGAGGAACGAATTCATGCAACGGAGGATCTAATAAACGAATAGTAACAGGTAAGCCTTCCATAGCCCAAAGAATTCCTTCTAAATCCTGACGCTGCATCGGAAGCAATTTAGCAAGTGCCGCATTGCGTCCAGCTTTATCTTCTGCCAAAATCATCTCTCGTACAGCTTTTATTTTATCTCCTTCGAAAAACATATGCTCCGTGCGGCACAACCCAATTCCCTGTGCTCCAAAACGTCTTGCTGCTTCTGCATCCTGAGGCGTATCTGCATTGGTGCGGACTTTCATTTTTGCATGGTTATCAGTCATATTCATCAATGTATCAAAATCACCGCTTAATGTTGCTGCCGTCGTTGCAATTTGTCCCTTATAAATTTTCCCGGTAGAACCGTCAAGAGAAATCCAGTCTCCTTCCTGAAGTTCAACATTATCACATTTCAGACTACGTGTCTTATAATTAATCCTAAAGTTTTCTGCTCCTGATACGCAACATTTCCCCATCCCTCTAGCTACAACAGCGGCATGAGAAGTCATTCCGCCTCGAGCGGTAAGAATACCTTGTGCGGCTACCATTCCTTTTAAATCTTCCGGAGAGGTTTCTAATCTGACCAAAATAACTGTCTTTCCTTCTTCTTCCCATTTAACAGCATCTTCGGCAAAAAACACAATCTGACCTGAAGCTGCCCCGGGTGAAGCCGGAAGTCCTTGTCCTAAAACAACTGCTTTGTTCAGATTATTTTTTTCAAAAACAGGGTGTAATAATTCGTCTAGTCGCTCTGGCTGTACTCTTAACAAAGCTTCTTTCTCGGTCAAAATTCCTTCTTCATACATATCTACTGCCATTTTTACCATCGCCGCGCCGGTACGCTTTCCATTTCTGGTCTGCAGCATCCATAACTGACCTTCCTGAATGGTAAATTCAATATCCTGCATATCCTTGTAATGATTTTCGAGTCTTATTCCAATATCTTGAAGTTCTTTAAAAATTTTAGGCATGGTTTCTTCCAATGAAGGAAATTTTTCTAAGCGCTCCTTCTCTGAAATTCCAGCTGATGCAGCCCATCTTCTTGAACCTTCCAAAGAAATTTGCTGAGGCGTACGGATACCGGCCACCACATCTTCACCCTGCGCATTGATCAAGTATTCCCCATTGAAAATATTCTCACCCGTACTGGCATCGCGAGTAAAAGCAACTCCTGTTGCGGAATTTATTCCCATATTACCAAATACCATTGCCTGAACATTTACAGCTGTTCCCCAATCTTCTGGAATATTATTTAACTGACGATAATAAACAGCTCTTTCATTCATCCAGCTGTCAAAAACTGCTGTAATCGCTCCCCCCAACTGCTCCCAGGGATCTGATGGAAAATCTGCTCCTGAAAACTTTTTTACCATTGATTTAAAAAGGTAAACCATTTCTTTTAAATCTTCGGCTGTGAATTCATTATCCAGTTTTACGTTTTTTACTTTTTTTAGTTCCTCAATAATTTCTTCAAACGGATTTTTATCTTCTCTGTTTAAAGGCTTGATGTGCAAAACGACCTCGCTGTACATTTGAATAAATCTGCGATACGAATCCCAAACAAAACGAGGATTTTCTGTTTTGTTTGCCAATCCTTCTGCTGATTGATCGTTCAATCCTAAATTTAGTATTGTGTCCATCATTCCGGGCATAGAAGCTCTTGAACCAGAACGGACAGAAACTAGAAGTGGTTCTGTATTACTGCCAAATAAGTTTCCCATCTGGCTTTCCATTTCTGTGATAGCACTTTGTACTTCATCTTTGATTCTGCTTAGAACTACTGAACGCCTACCGGCAGAATAGAGTGCGCACATTTCGGTACTTATTGTAAATCCCGGAGGAACTGGCATTCCCAAAAGATTCATCTCACATAAGTTTGCTCCTTTGCCCCCAAGAAGATCTTTCATTTGGGCATTCCCTTGGGCTTTTTTACTCCCAAAAGTGTATACTGTTTTTTTTAACTCAGTCATTGTTTAAGTTATTTAGTGTGTTGGTTTTAAAATGATTTAAGATTTACGAAATCGATATAGTTGAATGAGTTAAAAAAAATATGAATTGCTTCATATTTTTTTCAATGCGTTTTCTTATTAAGAAATGCACCAACTATAATTTCGTTTTTTCAAAAGTTCCGATACTTCCATAGAAATACCAGTTCTCTTACAAAGTGTAAAATCATTGATAAAATTCGCGGCACCAATAGCTCTTTGACTACTGCAGTTTTTTTTACAAATTCCGTTTCGGTACGGAATCCTTCCGGTGCAATCTCTCCTCTATTTGCAACTGGCATTTTAGAAATTATTCTCATCGTAATAATTTAAATAAAATATTAAACAAATTTTATAGTACTGAATGCAATGTAGCTTCTAAACGCTTTATTCTTAATAAGCAAAAAATTATATCAGGCTCACTTTCCGATAAATTTTATTACTATAAACAAAGCATTATCCGCAACTCATTCAATATGTATCTTTTCCAAAATTAATAATTCTTATTTATAATACTAATTAAATAGCTTTAAGCAGTGAACCAATTTTTAATAATATCTTTTTCAACTGATTCACCTGCCAAATGAATAAAGTCGTTCTTTTTATTATCATAACGATAAGCAGTCTGCCAGTGCTCAGCATTTTGTGCAACAAGCGCAATAGCATCGCATATATATTCAATCTCTTTATTAGTCATTGTAGGATGAATTGACATTCTGATCCAGCCTGGACGCTCAGCCAAACATCCGCCTAATATCTTCTGCTCGATTGATTTTGACAATGACACATCTACATTTAATAAATAATGTCCGTATGTACCTGCGCAGGAACAACCTCCTCTAGTTTGAATACCGAAACGGTCATTTAGCAACCTAACAATCAAATTATAATGCAGATCTTCAATATAAAAAGAAAATAGCCCAAGACGATCTGTGTTTTTTGGTGCAAGTATCTGTAGATTTTCTATTTTGGAAAGTCTTTCAAAAATAATTGAATTAAGTTCGTGCTCTCTTCTCAAAATATTCTCCGTTCCCATCTGTTCTTTCAGTCTAATGGCCATAGCTGTTCTAATAGTCTGAAGAAACCCTGGTGTACCGCCATCTTCTCTGGTTTCTATATCATCGATATAATCGCGGTCTCCCCACGGATTGGTATACGATACAGTACCTCCTCCAGGATTATCAGGAACTAGATTTTTATACAGTTTTTTATTGAAAATTAATACACCGCAAGAACCCGGACCTCCAAGGAATTTATGAGGTGAAAAAGTAATGGCATCTAAATACTCTTCTTCTTTTTCCGGATGCATATCGATATCTGTGTAAGGCGCTGAACAGGCAAAATCTACAAAACAAAGCCCGCCATGTTTGTGCATTATTCCTGCAATTGCATGATAATTGGTTCGTATTCCTGTTACATTAGAACAGCCCGTTATCGCGGCAATTTTTATAGGTGTCTCTTTATAATTCTTAAGCAAATCCTCAAGACCTGTCAAAGAAGGCAAACCATCTAAATCAGCAGGAATAACCTCTACTCTTGCAATAGTTTCAAGCCATGATGTCTGATTGGAATGATGCTCCATATGCGAAACAAAAATAATCGGTCTCAAATCCTCAGGAACATTCGTATGCTTTCTTAAGTTTTCATTGACTTTCAGGCCTAAAATACGTTGGAATTTATTAATCGCTCCAGTCATTCCTGTTCCTTCCGTAATCAATATATCATCTACCGATGCATTAACGTGGTCTTTTATAATTTGTCGCGCATCATGATAAGCATGAGTCATGACAGAGCCAGTAACAGCGGTTTCTGTGTGGGTATTTGCCACATACGGTCCAACTTCATTGAGCAATTTTTCTTCAATTGGTCTGTACAATCTTCCGCTGGCAGTCCAATCAGCATAAATAATTTTCTGAATCCCGTAAGGTGATTCAAAACTTTGTTCTGTTCCGACAATTCCTTCACGAAATGCGCTGAAATAAGATTCCAAGTTCTCTATTCTTTCGGAGAATCCTGAATTAACTGTTGTATCTATATTTTCTGAGTTCATTTACTTTTTGTTATGGTTTTTTATTTCTTAAAATTTCTAATCAGTAACAGATTAGTGTCTATAATTTTAAAATCAAATAATTTATAATTTCAATATTTTCTAGTTATTAAAGTGCGAAAGTAAATTATCAGATTTAGAGTCTTTGTGTTTTTTGTCACAGTTCCGTAAATATTATTCTTTTACATTTCAAACACTTACATACGGATATCACTTACAAATTGCTTTTTTAAATTATGTGTTTTTTGCTTTCAGCTTTTATTTCATTTTTAAATTACAATGAAGAGCTCAAAAATTACAATCATATTCACATATAAAAAAAAACACATTATCTATTCTAAAAAATGATATATTTGCACTTTACATTAACAATGAAAAAACAAATCAATACCTCTATTATTAATATTATTATCATTCGATAGTAGTAGAGGGAATTTTATATAAAAGTATTACGATACCATTTTTTTAAAACCTCCCTGAAACGGGAGGTTTTTTTATTTAAACAAACATGAAAAATTTAGTAGTTAGTATCATTATCGCAATTATTATCATTTGTCTCATATGACGAGTCAGGATTATATTGTCTAATACAAACCTTTCTCAGTCAAAACGAGGAAGGTTTTTTTTTATCTAAAATTTTAATCGCTTAACAATAAAACCATAATGAAAGAAGAATATACGTTAACAGTTTACACCGAAGATCAAATAGGCTTAATGAATAAAATAGCCATCATGTTTTCAAGGAAAAAAATCAGTTTGAAAAGCCTGAATATTTCTTCATGCGAAATTGCCAGAATGTTCCGCTTTACTATTGTTGTGAATGAAACTTCAGAAATAGTAAAAAACCTTACTCTTCAAATAGAAAAAATTATTGATGTCTTTAAATGTTATTGTAACAGTAATGAGGAAATAGTCATTGTACAAACTGTCTTATATAAAGTCCCAACAAAGGTTCTGATGACAGCTGAAAATTTTGATGTCTTACTAAAAAAGTATAGCGCCAAATTTGTATCCGTTGAAAAAAAATACACTTTCATTGAGTTCACCGGTCAGGAAAACGAAATAGATTGTCTAACTCTGGCTTTTCAAAAATTCGAACTTGTTGAGTTTGTAAAGAGTGCTACAATTTCTCTTATCAAATCCAGTGAAGGTTTTGAAAAAGAATTGAAAGAATTAGAAGAACAGGCGATGCAGTTTCATAATTCTAAACTAGAATATCCTAATACGTTATAACACTTAATTTGCTGCTTTTTCTTTAAAACGCTCTACAACTATAAACACTTGTTCTTAAATTTTAATCTAGTCTTTTGACGCCAGATAATGTTCTGCATCCAAAGCTGCCATACAACCCGTTCCTGCTGCAGTAATTGCCTGACGATAGACATGATCTGCAGCATCTCCTGCAACAAAAACACCATCAACATTTGTTTTAGATGTTCCAGGGGTATTTACAATATATCCTGTTTCATCAAGCGTGATATAATCTTTGAAGATGTCTGTATTTGGTTTGTGACCAATTGCAACGAAGAAACCAGTTGCAGGAATTTCGATTACTTCTCCGGTAGTTTTGTTTAAGGCTTTAATAGCATGAACAACGTTATTATCACCTAAAACTTCAATAGTATCGTGATTCATTAAAATCTCAATGTTTTCAGTTTTGCGAACACGTTCTTCCATAATTTTAGAAGCTCTGAATTTTTCGCTTCTTACCAACATTGTTACTTTTTTACAAAGTTTAGAAAGATAATGCGCTTCTTCACAAGCAGAGTCACCTGCTCCAACAATTACAACTTCCTGATTTCTGTAGAAAAATCCGTCACAAACAGCGCAGGCAGAAACTCCTCCTCCCATATTTAAATAATGTTGTTCTGATGGCAATCCTAAATATTTTGCAGATGCTCCTGTCGAAATAATAACAGTTTCACAATGCAATTCGATAGTATCATTAATCCAAACTTTATGAATATCTCCTGAAAAATCAACTTTTGTAGCCCAGCCGTCACGGATATCCGCACCAAAACGTTTTGCTTGTTCCTGTAACTGGATCATCATTTCGGGACCTGTAACACCATCAACATAACCCGGAAAATTCTCTACTTCATTTGTGGTAGTCAATTGACCTCCGGGCTGCATTCCCTGATATAAAACCGGATTCATATTTGCTCTGGCAGCATAGATTGATGCTGTATAACCCGCCGGTCCCGAACCTATAATAAGACATTTAATTTTTTCTATTGTATCTGACATATGATGATAGTTTAAATTGCAATAAGTCTGTAATTGATATTTCAATCAATACAAAGATTCTTGCAATCATTGTTTTATTGATGAAAATTATTCCCTGATGTTATTTTAAATCAAAAAGCACGATTTAAAAAAAGCGAAAATAAATTTTCTTCAGTATCATCTCTGTATCTTTTGTCACACTTAGATTTACAAAATTGCTTTTAAGCTCTGAAACACTAATAAATACAATTAATTTAGTAAATAACTAATCCTGTCTTTTTTTTTAAAGAATTTATTTCTTGAGTTAAATAAACCAATTTTAAGGGTAAATATATTCGGTCACTTTTTATTGAAAAAATCTTCAGACAAAAAGCATTGAAACTCTATATAATAATACTTTACCAGACGGTTTACATTTTAAAACTTAACAAAAATGTTTGTATAATATTTTTTCCCATTAGCAGGGTTTTCCATAACCGAAATTCCAAAATCGGTAAAATCACCCTCTATAATCGCTCTATGAGAAGGACTCTGTAACCATGAATTCAAAGCGCCTTCTGCACTTCGATAATTATAAGCAATGTTTTCTGCAACATTCTTTGCTCCTAAAACTTTAATAATAGATTCTGAACGATTTACAAAGTCCTCATGACCTACATTATCTTTAAGAATCATATCATTATTATGTTCACTAGCCTTTTCTGAAACATGATCAATTTTATTTAATGGCTTAAGACCAATACTGATTCGGTAATCGTTAATTACTTTCATTGTCTGTATTTCATCATTATTATACACAAACTCATGACTTATTTCTTCTTTATAATTGGCATCTTCATGATTAGCATCTTCCGAATCGCAACAACAAAATAAAAGACCAAGAATCACAAACAAATAACTTCTTCTAAAAATTTTCATACTAAAAACATATAATTTCCAAACTGTCTAATAAAGTACAAATGTCACTATATCAGAATCTTAAAGAAGTAAGAATCGGACACAAAAATTACATTTTCAGACATTTCGAAAATTATTAAAAGGAAGGTATCTGCATCTAAATAATATCACTCTAGTTCAAATTTTGAGTTTTCAGCAATAATTACAAATACTAAAAAAACAATAAAATTAATAGCTATGGAATTCGGGGTGAAAGAAACGTGCATTATCCCCATTAAATCAAAATAGAATAAAATTTTACTAATCTTTTGCCATAATCAAGATTAAATAACAATGTTTTATTAAATGATTTAAAAAAACAACTCTTAAAATATTGCATTTTTTCTTACTAATTAATAAAAGACGACGCTCAAATTTAAAAATATTTACTAAAACGATTTATTAAATGATAATTATAGATTTCTATCATGTATTTAATATTAAAAATGACAATACAATAGTTTTTTTACTATTATTGTAAGTGATTGATAAATGTATTTTTCACAGTAAATAAACAGTATTTTTAATATATTATAAATGGAAAGAAGAGAAGCACTGAAAAAGTTTGCTTATTTGTTGGGTGGAGCACTTTCTGCCTCAACAATGGGCGTTATATTTGAAAGTTTTACTGTATTTGACCCAATAAACAACAGTTATTCTTTTTCAAGTACAGATGAAGAAATATTATCTGAATTTTCAGAAATAATCTTACCAACAACCGCAGCATCACCCGGAGCTAAAGACGCTGGTGTAGGTGCATTTATTCCTTTGGTTATAAAAGAATGTTATCCTCCCGATTTGCAAAAAATTTTTAAAAATGGATTTGATAATATGCTGGCAAAAAGCAAAACTAAATTCAATAAAGAATTCTTAAATCTTACTAGTGAAGAGAAAAAAATGCTGGTAACTGATCTTAGACAAGAATCTATCGATAACAATAAAGAACCTTCATTCTTTTTGATTGCCAGAGACTTAACACTATTAGGTTATTTTTCTTCAGAAATAGGCTGTACAGTCGCAAGAGAGTATTTGCCAATACCTGGCAAATATGATGGAAATGTCGACTACGTTACTGGGCAAAAAGCCTGGGCAACATAAAAGACAAAGCAATTATAAATATTAATACTAAAATTACATCCGTGAATATAAATACTGATTTAAAGAAACAAAATACTTATGACGCAATTGTCATAGGTTCTGGAATAAGTGGTGGATGGGCTGCTAAAGAACTTACACAAAAAGGTTTAAAAGTCTTAATGCTGGAACGTGGACAAAACATCGAGCACGTTAAAGATTACGAATCGGCAATGAAAGCTCCTTGGGAAATAGCTTATTGCGGAAAATTGACTGAAGAACAAAAAAGAACGCATCCTGTACAAACAAGAGATTATCCATACAGTCAAGCTAACGAAAGCTGGTGGGTAAACGATTTAGAATGTCCATACACTGAAGACAAACGTTTTGACTGGTACAGAGGATTTCACGTTGGTGGAAAATCATTAATGTGGGGACGTCAAAGCTATCGTTTCAGTGATCACAATTTCGAAGATAACCTGAAAGATGGTCATGGTAATGATTGGCCAATCCGATATAAAGATATTGCTCCATGGTATGATTATGTAGAAAAATTTGCCGGAATAAGCGGTCAAAATGAAAATTGGCCTTTATTACCTGACGGTCAATTTTTGCCTCCTATGGATATGAATTGTGTTGAAAAATCGGTAAAAGAACGTATTGAAAAACACTATAATAAATCGAGAATTTTGACTATTGGTCGTTCTGCAAATCTTACTGTGCCACATTTAGGCAGAGGAAATTGCCAGTACAGAAATTTATGCAGCAGAGGCTGTCCTTTTGGTGCTTATTTCAGTACACAATCTTCTACGTTACCGGCTGCAATGGCTACCAAAAAACTGACTGTTCGTCCTTATTCAATTGTAAATCATATTATTTATGATAAGGAAACCAAAAAAGCCAAAGGTGTAATGGTAATCGATTCTCAGACTAATGAAACAATGGAATTTTATGCCAAAATTGTTTTTGTAAATGGCTCCACATTGGGTTCAACATTTGTTTTATTGAATTCAACTTCTGAAGCGCATCCTAATGGATTGGGCAATGGTAGTGGACATTTAGGCCATAATTTAATGGATCATCATTTTAGATGTGGCGCTGAGGGAACTGTTGAAGGTTTTGAAGATAAATATACTTACGGTCGAAGACCAAATGGTATCTACATCCCAAGATATCAAAACTTTAAAGATGATAAGAGAGACTATTTACGTGGCTTCGGATATCAGGGTGCGGCAAGTAGAGGTCACTGGCATAAAGAAGTGGCCGAACTGGATTTTGGTGGAGATTTCAAAGATCTTTTATCAAAACCAGCGGATTCGTGGACTATGGGATTAGGAGCCTTTGGAGAAATGCTTCCTTATTACGAAAACAAAGTGTATATCGATCATTCTAAAAAAGACAAATGGGGACAACCCGTATTAGCTATAGATTGTGAATATAAAGAGAATGAAGCTAAAATGCGTGAAGATATGATGTATGACGCCGTAGAAATGCTTGAAGCAGCTGGTGTTAAAAATGTAAAAGCTTACGATAATGGTTGTTATCCTGGAATGACAATCCATGAAATGGGAACTGCCCGTATGGGGAATGATCCAAAAGAATCTGTATTGAATAAATGGAATCAAATGCATGAAGTAAGCAATGTATTTGTTACTGATGGATCTTGCATGCCTTCAAGTGCTTGCCAGAATCCTTCTTTAACTTATATGGCTTTAACGGCCAGAGCTTGCGATTATGCTGTTAAAGAATTGAAGAAGAAAAACATTTAGATTCAGGACATTCAGTTATGAGAAAATTAAAAATGGGAATGATTGGTGGTGGTAAAAATGCTTTTATTGGAGCAGTTCACCGAATAGCTGCCAACATGGACGGATTAATCGAATTGCATTGTGGAGCTTTTAGTTCCAATCCTGACGTATCTCTTGAATCGGGTAAAGAATTAGGTTTATCTGAAGATAAATGTTATGAATCTTATACTCAAATGATAGAAACAGAAGCAAAACTGGCTCCTGAAGATCGAATGGATTTCGTTTCGATAGTAACTCCAAATCATGCGCACTTTGCTCCTGCAATTTTAGCATTAGAAAATGGCTTCCACGTTGTTTTAGACAAGCCAATGACTTTGAGCTTACACGAAGCAAAACTATTAGCACAAAAAGTAAAAGAAACCGGACTTTATCTTTGTCTGACACATACCTACGCCGGTTATCCAATGGTTAAACAAGCCAGAAGTCTGGTAGCTGAAAATCATTTGGGAAAGATTCGGAAAATAATGGTCGAATATCCTCAAGGCTGGCTGAGTAGCGATTTTGAAAACAATGGAAACAAACAAGCCGCTTGGAGAACTGATCCTACCAAAAGTGGTATTAGTGGTTGTATGGGTGATATTGGAACTCATGCCGCTCATTTGGCTGAATACATTTCAGGATTAAAAATCACTCAAATTTGTGCTGATATTAATACTGTCGTCCCAAACAGAAGATTAGATGACGACGGAAATGTCTTGCTTAAATTCGACAATGGCGCTAACGGAATTTTAGTAGCCAGCCAAATTGCTGCTGGCGAAGAGAATAGCCTAAAAATAAAAGTCTATGGAGAAAAAGGCGGTTTAGAATGGCATCAAATGGAGCCTAATACCTTAACTGTAAAATGGCTGGACTCCCCTGCTCAATTATATCGCACCGGAAACGGCTATTTATCGCCTGAAGCAGCTTTTAATACACGAATTCCAAGCGGACATCCGGAAGGTTATCTGGAAGCCTTTGGAAATTTATACAAGAATTTTGCGCTTACTCTACAATCAAAACTAGAAAACAAAGAACCAACAGCATTTATGCTTGATTTTCCAAGTGTGGAAGAAGGTGTTAGAGGAATGGCTTTTATAGAAAATGTAATCGCTTCCGGAAAATCAACTCAAAAATGGACGGAATTCAAAATTTAAATTAAAAAAGTATGACCACAATACAAGGACCAGCAGTCTTTTTAGCTCAGTTTATTTCTGACGAAGCTCCATTTAATTCTTTGGAAGGAATTTGTCAATGGGCTGCCGATCTCGGTTTTAAAGGAATACAAATCCCAACTTTAGACACTCGCTTTATCGATTTGCAAAAAGCCGCAGAAAGCAAAACTTATGCTGATGAACTTACGGGAATTGTTGCTTCTTACGGATTAAAAATATCAGAACTTTCTACTCATTTGCAAGGTCAGTTAGTTGCTGTTCATCCTGCTTATGATGATTTTTTTGATGGATTTGCTCCAAAAAACTTGCGAGGAAATCCAAAAGCAAGGCAAGAATGGGCGGTTCAACAATTACATTATGCGGCAAAAGCTTCCCAGAATCTAGGTCTTAATGCCCACGCTACATTTAGCGGATCGTTACTTTGGCAATATTTTCATCCTTGGCCACAAAGACCGCCGGGTTTAATTGAAGAAGGTTTCAAAGAACTGGCTAATCGTTGGCTGCCAATCCTTAACGAATTTGATAAAAATGGTGTGGATGTTTGTTATGAAATTCACCCTGGAGAAGATTTGTTTGATGGCGAAACTTACGAAATGTTTCTCAAAGCGGTAAACAATCATGAGCGAGCCTGCTTACTTTATGATCCTTCACATTTCGTTTTACAGCAATTGGATTATATTCAATATATCGATTTTTATCACGAACGAATCAAAGCTTTCCACGTAAAAGATGCTGAGTTTAATCCAACAGGAAAGCAAGGTACTTTTGGAGGATACCAAAATTGGATAAATCGTGCAGGTCGTTATCGTTCTCCGGGAGATGGTCAAATTGATTTTAAAACCATCTTTAGCAAATTAGCGCAATACGATTATAAAGGCTGGGCAGTAATGGAATGGGAATGCTGTCTGAAAAACCAGGAAGATGGTGCTCGCGAGGGAGCCGAATTTATAAAAAAACATATTATCAAAGTAACTGATAAAGCCTTTGATGATTTTGCTGCTGTAGAAACGAACACGCAGCTTAATAGAAAAAATTTAGGACTTTAAATTATTAAATAGTATAAGATGAAATTATTTTTATTTATTGCGATAATAACTCTGAATGGATCAACCTCTTTTTCGAATTATCAAGCAATTCCAAATGTCTACACTGACATTCAAGACACTCAACACGCCGAAGCCGAGGCAATATTAAAAAAATTAGATTGTGCTACCTGCCACAAAATAGAAAAAAAAGTTGCGGGCCCTTCCTATTTGGATATTGCCAAAAAATATCCGCACAACGAGAAAAACATCAATTACTTATCGGATAAAATTATTAAAGGAGGTTCTGGAGTTTGGGGCGCCGTTCCTATGTTACCTCATGCGGCATTAAAAAAAGATGACGCGAAAAAAATTGCAAAATACATTCTCTCACTCAATAAATAAAATATACTCTATATGGATCAAGACTTCAATAAAAGTAAAGAACCTGAATCGAATGATCGCAGGGATTTCCTAAAAAAAGGAGTATTAGCTACTGCCGCTTTTATGATTATTCCCAGACATGTTATGGGAAGAGGATTTGTAGCGCCAAGTGACAAATTATTAATTGCCGGTATTGGTGTTGGTGGAAAAGGACAATCTGACCTTTCTAATTTTAACAGAAGCGGACTAGCAAATATTGCTTATTTGTGTGATGTTGATACCAGAAGAGCTGCTGACAGTGTAAAAGCGTATCCTAAAGCAAAATTCTACAAAGACTGGCGCGAAATGCTGGACAAAGAACATAAAAATTTTGATGCTGTTTCTGTTTCTACACCAGATCATAATCATGCTATTCAAGCCTTTTCGGCGATGCAGTTAGGAAAACACGTGTATGTGCAAAAACCAATGGCACACGATATTTACGAAGCGCATATGATGACGCAGGCAGCGGCAAGATATAAAGTTGTTACGCAGATGGGAAATCAGGGATCATCTAATGATGGTACCCGAATTTTAAAAGAATGGTATGAAGCTGATTTAATTGGTGATGTTCATACTGTTTATGCCTGGACTGACAGACCTGTATGGCCTCAGGGAATTCCATGGTCGACAGCAAAAACAGAAATACCAAAAGAACTCGATTGGGATTTATGGCTTGGTACTGCTCCCAACAAAAACTATGCTGACAAATTAGTGCCATTCAACTGGCGCGGTTGGTGGGATTACGGAACTGGAGCACTTGGAGATATGGGTTGCCATTTAATGGAAGCTCCGTTTTCGGTCTTAAATCTAAAATATGCCAAAGATGTGCAGTGTAGCGTTGGCTCTGTCTATGTTGATGAGTTTAGAAGAGGTTATTTCCCAGATAGTTGTCCGCCGTCAAGTCATGTAACATTAACTTTTCCAAAAACAAATAAAACCAAAGGCGATGTCAAAGTCCATTGGATGGATGGCGGTATTCAGCCTGAACGTCCAGAAGAATTAGGAGCCAATGAGATTTTTGGCGATGGCGGAAACGGTACTTTATTCATTGGAACAAAAGGAAAAATGATTTGTGACACTTATAGTGAAAATCCAAGATTATTGCCTTTATCTCGAAATGAAAATCTAAAAATAGCCGAAAAATACCCTCGAGTAAAAGATGGCGCCAACGGACATTATAAACAATGGGTTGAAGGCTGTATTGCGGGTTATGGAAAAAAAGAACTTAGTTCTCCTTTTGAAATCGCCGGTCCTCTAACCGAAGCATTGCTAATGGCAAATCTGGCTGTTAGAGGTTATGATTTACATAAGGAAGTATTAGGTGAAGATGTATATCCTGGGCGTTCCGTTAAATTACTTTGGGATAATGATGCCAAGAAAGTAACCAATGTAGACGATGTAAATCAATTTGTAAAACGTAATTATAGAGAAGGCTGGAAAAACCTAAGCTTTTAAATTTTAAATATTAAGAATCATGATAAAAATTATTACAACCGCAGTATTATTCGCATTTTTACAAACCGCTCATGCTCAAAAAGGTTTTAAACCAATTTTTGACGGAAAAACCACAGCAGGCTGGCATACTTACGGAAAAACTACTGCCAGTGCAGGCTGGAAAGTCGAAGACGGCGTTCTTCATTTTGATCCTGAAGCAGCAAAAAATGGTCAGGGAGGTGATTTAGTAACCGATGCAGAATATGAAAACTTTCACCTAAAATTAGATTGGAAAGTTGCTCCAAATGCAAATAGCGGTATCATTTTTTATGTTAATGATAATCCAACAAAATATAAAAACACTTACGAAACGGGTCTCGAAATGCAAGTTTTAGACAATGATGGTCACTCTGACGGAAAAATCACAAAACACCGCGCAGGAGATTTGTATGATTTAATTCAAAGTAAATCGGAGCCAGTTAAGCCTGTTGGCGAATGGAATACTGCTGAAGTTGTTTGCAAAAACGGAAAACTGACTTTAGTATTAAACGGCGTTATCATAGTTGAAACAGTACTTTGGGATGATAACTTTAAAGCGTTAGTTGCCGGAAGTAAATTTGCTGGCTGGCCAGGTTTTGGAACTTTCAAAAAAGGTCATATTGCATTACAAGATCACGGCAATAATGTATGGTACCGTAATATTTCTATTAAAGAATGGAATACTATGGAAACTACTACAGGCTGTAAATAATTGCTCCAAAACACTATAACCAAAAAACCAACCATATTTTATGAATACAACAATCCGCATTAAATTATCTGTCATGATGTTTCTGGAATTCTTTATCTGGGGCGCATGGTTTGTTACCCTTGGTACTTTTCTGGGAAACAATTTAAAAGCTTCAGGATCTGAAACTGCAGCTGTTTTTTCTACACAATCCTGGGGAGCTATTATAGCGCCTTTTATCATTGGTTTAATTGCAGATCGCTATTTTAATGCAGAGAAAATTCTAGGCTTTTTACATTTGGCTGGAGCCTTTTTAATGTATCAAATGTATCAGTCGACAGATATCGGATTGTTTTATATCTATGTATTGAGTTATATGGTATTGTATATGCCAACATTGGCTTTAGTAAACTCCGTAGCTTTTAACCAAATGAAAGATCCCGAAAAAGAGTTTGCCAACATTCGAGTTTGGGGAACAATAGGTTGGATTTTAGCCGGTTTAGTAATCAGCTTTTTATTTCACTGGGATTCTGCAGAAGCTGTTTCTAACGGATTACTTAAAAACACTTTTCTTTTGGCTGGAATTGCGGCTTTGATTTTAGGATTATTGAGTTTTACATTGCCAAAAACACCTCCAAAAGTTAGTACCGAAAAAGTTAAAATTGCTGACATTATTGGTCTTGATGCGTTAAAGCTTTTAAAAGATAAAAATTTCCTCATCTTTTTTATTTCCTCAATTTTGATTTGTATTCCGTTGGCTTTTTATTATCAAAATGCACACCCTTTCCTAACTAATGCCGGAGTCGAAAATCCGACAGGAAAAATGGCAATTGGGCAAATCTCTGAAGCTGTATTTTTATTATTTATTCCTGTCTTTTTTGCCCGTTTTGGATTTAAGAAAACCATTTTGGTCGGAATGCTTGCTTGGGCAATTCGATATGTTTTGTTTGCCTACGGAAATGGTGGCGATTTAAGTTTCATGCTCATTACCGGAATTGCTTTGCACGGAATATGCTATGATTTTTTCTTTGTTTCAGGACAAATTTATACCAATTCAAAAGCTGGAGAAAAATATAAAAGTGCCGCTCAGGGTTTGATAACATTAGCAACTTATGGTATCGGAATGTTGATTGGCTTTGCAGTTGCAGGTTGGATTACGGATAATTACAAAACTGTCGAAGGAGCAATCAACTGGTTGATCGTTTGGATTATCCCAGCCGGAATCGCCTTCGCTGTATTCCTGATTTTTGCTCTTCTGTTTCAAGATAAAAACAAACTGGCAAATGAAATTTAAGCATTAAAAAAACAAAAGTAATGAGTGCAAATTTTGATAGAAGAACTGCGATAAAAGGTATCCTTGCCGGAACTGTGGCTTTTGCAATCCCACACGATTTATTAGCTTTGGGCAATCCTCAGGAAGAACTTCAATTAAATACAACTATTTTGAAAGGAAAAATTAATCATTCTGTAGCTCGTTGGTGCTTTAGTGATTTTGATATCGAAACACTTTGCCAGGAAGCTACAAAAATTGGAATTACCGGAATTGATCTGGTTGGGCCCAAAGAATGGCCAATACTACAGAAATACAATCTTGTTTCGACCATGTGTAATGGTGCCGAATTAAACCTTGTGGATGGTTTCAATGATCTGAAATTTCATGAACAACTGATCAAAAATTATATAGAAATGATTCCGCTAGTTGCGAAAGCAGGCTACAAAAATCTGATTTGCTTTAGTGGAAACAGAAGAGGAAAAACCGATGAAGAAGGCTGGAATAATTGTGTAATTGGTCTTCAAAAATTAATTCCGTTAGCCGAGAAACATAAAATAACGTTGGTTATGGAATTGCTGAACAGTAAAATTGATCACAAAGATTATCAATGTGACAAAACCTCTTGGGGTGTAGAATTAGCAAAACGAATCAATTCGGAAAATTTTAAACTGCTCTATGATATTTACCATATGCAAATTGATGAAGGCGATGTAATCAGAACAATCCGCGAAAATCATAAATACATTACACACTATCATACTGGCGGAGTTCCGGGACGTAATGAAATTGATGAAACACAAGAACTCAATTATATCGCGATAATGAAAGCTATTGCCGATACTGGTTTTACAGGTTTCGTTGGACAAGAATTTATTCCGAAACAAAAAAACAAAATAGCTTCTTTAAAAAAAGCAATTGAGATTTGTGATATTTAAAAAAAACTAAAAACTATGATAAAGAGAAGAGATTTCTTAATTACTAGCGGTTTGGCTTTAGGTGCAGTAGCAATTGCTCCTTCACTTGCATTTTCGGCTAAGCCAAAAAATATCGGACTTCAATTGTATACGTTGAGAGATGATTTTTCTAAAAACGTAAAAGGAGTTTTAGAGCATGTGGCTAAGTCAGGATATAAAGAAGTGGAAACTTATGGATATTCAGGCAAAGATGGCTTTTTTGGCACTTCTTCAAAAGATTTCAAAAAAATAATGAACGATAATGGACTAAAAGCGCCAAGCGGACATTATGATTTTAATTCTTTTATAAAAGACAACAATGCTGATTTTCTTAAAGCTTGTATTGAATGTGCTAAACAACTTGAAAGCGAGTATATTACTGTTCCTTATTTAGATGAAAATTTAAGACATGATTTAGATGGTTTTAAACGAGTTGCTCAAAAAATAAATGAAGCAGCCGTTTTATGCAAACAATCAGGTTTGAAATTGGCTTATCATAATCATGATTTTGAATTTAAAAAGTTTGGAGATAAAACAGGATATGATATTCTATTACAAGAAACTGATAAAAAATTAGTCGATTTTGAATTGGATCTATACTGGGCAGTTCGTTCTGGAAATGATCCGTTAGCATTGTTTAAGGCTAATCCCGGCCGATTTACAATGTGGCATGTAAAAGATATGGATAAATCTAAAGCTGAGTGGAATACCGAAATTGGCGACGGAAGCATCGACTTTAAAACCATTTTTGCACAAGCTAAATTATCTGGTATGAAACATTTTTTTGTCGAACAAGAAACTAATTATTCGCCAAATCCAGCAGAATCAATTAAAACAAGCTGCGATTATGTTACTAAGCAATTAATTTAAATGTAATTTCTAAAACTGCTTTTAGAAAATATTGAAAACAAATTTTATATATTATAAATTAAAAAAAGCTTTTCTAATTAGTTAGAAAAGCTTTTTTTCTCTAAAGATAAAGAGCCGGTTTTAGTAGCCGCCTCCACCGCCGCCTCCACCGCCGCCATCGCTTCCGCCAGGGTTTTCAGTAATAAGTTGTCCTCTTATTTCTCCCGCTGTAAAAGCCTCGGTGTGTAAGTTTACATAATAATTATTTGCCAAAAGATCCGTTTCTTGTGCTGCAGTCAGTACAGGACTTGTGTAACTAATAGGCGATGCTATATCGGTAAACGGAAATATTATAGCTCCATTAGTACCAGCGGCACCTTTGTGTATATGTCCCATAGTTGGTGTTAATCCGGAATAATTCACATTGAGCGTGAAAATTTTTGTGGTTTTGTTATAACTCAATGTTGCAGTTCCTGTTGCGGTTGAAGCATTTGCAGGTACTTCACTTGCGCCACTTAAAGTCGCATTAAAGGTAACAATAACAGGCTTGGGTGGCGTTGGGTTGTCGTCGTTATTACTGGAGCACGAAACTCCAATAAAAAACAAACATACGATTACTGAGAAATTTAATAGTGATTTCATAATTTGTATATTTTTTAGATTAATAAAAAGATTAAAAAAACTATTGATTATATAGTTATGCTATTTTTCATCAAGGATCAAATCCAGATTAATAGAAACATCTTCTGCTACTTTACTTTTTACAACGCTTGGTATTTTGATATTAAAATCTTGAGCCTTAACTATTAGATTATTTGAGACGTATACTTTTCCTTCCTTTGATATGAGACTAATTTTGGTTTTAATTTTTTTGGTTACACCATGTATAGTCAAATCTCCTTCTAAATCATATTTTTGAGAACTGCTTAATTTTGAAGCATCAAAATTTGTTATTCTTCCTTTAAAAGTTGCCTTTGGATATTGCGAAGATTCCATATAATTTTCATTAAAATGTTCCTCCATCAAAGGAATTTTAAATTTGAAAGCTTTTACCAGAGCCAAAACAGCAATTTCGCCATTCGACTCATCCAAAATTGCAGAAACCGAATTATTTACAGCCGCAACAGGATCAAATGAAGGCACCGAAGCTTCAAATTTTATTTGTCCTGTTCGCGTCATCATTTTTTGGGCAAATAGCATATTTCCCAAAAAAATAAATACTATTAAAAATGTTAGTCTTTTCATAAGTTTCGCTTATTCTTCTACAAATCCGTTTGCTACCCAAAGTTTTATTAAATCAATATCTGTTTGAGGAAGGCTTCCTCCCTGCGGCATTCTAATGCCACAATCTTCAGATTCAATCCTACAAACCAAATTGGCATTAAGACAGGCATTTTTTACTCCTTCATACGTTTCCAGATTAGGATATTGAATTGCTCCGTAATGGCAACTCAGGCAATTATGTTCTATAATATGTTCTATATTGGCCTCATAAGTTGGATTTCCGGCTGGTCTTCCTATTTCACTATAGGTGTTAGATTCACAAGAAACTATGAATATGCTGCATAGTGCTATTAAAAATATTCTTATTTTTTTCATCGAAATATTTTATTAATTTTAAAAGACTCTATATAAATTAAATCCAAAATAAATACCTCCTCCATTCCATTTCCCAGTCGCATTAGAGAATACATACACGTCATTCATAGTCTGACAGTTTGAGAAAACCATCTGAAAAATATGTCCGCCGGTGTCAATATCCAATCCTACCGTAAGCAAATTATGATACACCTCATTTTCCGGTGCATCAATTCGTGGCGCATATTCGAGATTCATACTTAACCTTTTTGTGAATTTATATCTTCCGCCAAGTCCCACCACAAACTGATCTTTTCTTTCAGTGGTTTCATCATACAGATTTTTGTGAATATAAATTGGAGCTATTTCGAGGGTAATCGCATCTGAAAATTTTCTTGAAACCAGTAATTGTGTGGTAAAAGCCAATCGATTATTAAATTTTAAATAAGGATATTGATCTGTACTTAAATTGGTATTAACATCCATCGTATTATAGCCAACAATAGATACCGGAAAACCGTTTTCTTCCTGATTTTTAAGCCTGTACTTTGCGGTTAATTCATAAATCTTATTGTTTGTTTGTCTCGATGCTCCTAGTGACAACCAATCTGTCAATCCGTAAATGGCTCCTAATTTGGTGTAAGCATCATCTAATCCAAAAAAGTTATCAAAACCCTGGGTCAAATCACCAAAGCGATGCGATATTAATATATACCATTCGCCTTTGGCAGTTAGTTTTGTCGATTGCATGTTGCAAATCTGGAGCCCTTTGAAACCTAAAGTTTCTATTTGTTTTTCTTTAGATTTTACAGTGTCCAATTCCTTTAACAAATCATCCTGTGCTGCTAAATGACCAATAACCGAAAGAAAAAATGCTAAGGATAAAAATAATTTTACGTTCATTTAATTAATTTTTGATTATAAAACATTGGTCTAATTTTAATTCACCCATTAAATCATCATAACCTACAACTCTGCCTTTTACAGTTACTATTTGGTCTTTTTTAATTGATAAATCCTGATTATTAAAACTACAGATAACAGTACCGTCGAGAATTACTTCTTTCCCTTTCAAAGCGGTTATTTTACCTTTAATTGCGACTGCTTTTTCAAGATATTTTTTATTTGCCGCCTCTATATCTCCCAAAAATTCTGATGTAATAAAAGCCGAACTAACCGTGAAATTTGTTTTTTCGGTGGTTAAATTTCTGGCTCCTCCATGCATTATATAATTGTAAGAACCAAATGCTATCACGCCAATTGCTACGACGATTATTAAAATAATAAGTATGATTTTTTTATTCATTTTTTGTACTTTTTACTATCAGGATTTATCAATTTCGGACTACTTTAATTACTGTAAAATGGTAGCCGTTTACATTGCAAGTGGAATATCTTTTACTGGTACTGGCCATACTCCCGGACTAGGAAAACTAATACCCTTATTTGCACCTCTAACGCCTGCATCTTGTCCAAAATAATACAAAGGCCAGCCATTGTAAGTCAATTGAGATTTACCAAATACTGTAATGACACTAAATTTTGATTTGTCAAGAATAGAAGGAACTACAATTTTATCTGTCTCATAGATTGGCCAAACACCATTGTTTGAAAAATCTGCACTTGTAAAATTGTTTTTATTGAAATTATCATTTTTGAAAGTATACAATGTTAGACCTTTAGCATCGGTAAAATAAGTCGTTGCGCCATCGCCTACCGTATAATCAGATTTGTAGTTTTTACCATCATGTCCTACTAACTGACTACTTACGATCATGATAGAATAATCCGGTTTAGCAATAAACCAAGTGCCATTAACGCCATCTCCTGTAGTTTTACCTGCAGGTTCAGGTGTGTTTACACCTCCATACCCATCGCCACTGGTAACCGGCGAGTAGTAATATAAGGGCCAGCCTTTGTAGGTTAATTGTTTTTTGCTGGATGAAGTAGTTATGGTAGCAAAATCTGAAAATGACAATCCAGCGCCTAATTTATCTGCTGTTAAATTATCTACAAAAAAAGGTGGCCATGCAGCTTCACATCCTCCTGTACAAGAAGATTGTCCGTTGGCGTCTGTTGCGAAAAAATATAAAGACCTTCCGTCTTTATCTGAAAGATAAGAACCTAATGTTGCGCTGTTAGAAAGATTAACTTCCATTTTTGTTTCCTGGGTTGGAGGAACTGGATTTGGATTGTCACTATTATCACTGCTACAGCTTACGAAAAATGTTGTTGCTACAATAGCAACCAAAACGAACTTACTTAGTTTTAATTTCATGGTTTATTTTTTAGATTGATATTGATAAGAAAGAATTCTATGCTTTACAGAATATGTAAAGTCTTTGCTTGATCATAATTTGTATTATGAGCTGTCATAGAAAAAATAGCTCTGATGGTGTTTTAAAGGAATCATTTTTTTTCTTTTAATAGGATTCCATAGTAAAACAGCCTTGAAGTAGATTACCCTACCAAAGAATTATTATTTTATAAAAAAAAATAAAAAAGAGAGAAAAAGACTTTTTACAACCTTGCCTAAATAGTCTTAGAATGAAACCCTAAAACTCATGTTTGGAGTTCTTTGCAATGCAAATGTTTCAACTTCTTCTATAGAATTGGTGAGAGAACTAATTCTATAATATTCGCTGATTTCATTTTTCCTGTTTAAGACATTCAAAATGGACACTCCTACTTTATACTGAATTCCTTTTTCAGTGTCCCACTTATAAGTAGACGAGAAATTAACCTGCGAAAAAAAATCTAAATTGGTATTATTCGGAGTATTATAAATCAGTGTTGGATTTGAAACGTCTATAAGAGAGCTTTTAGGAGAAGTTTTTGGTCTGCCCGAAGATAATTTTGTTCCCAAAGCAATTTTGAAATTATTTTTCTCAAAAATTCCGGCCCACGAAACTGTATGCATTAGCTCAAAGTTGTTCGGGAAAATTGGATATTGGTAATTGGAAAAATTATAATTGTTATGATTATAAGTATAGCTTAACCAAGTCAGAAAATGATTCATTTTCTTCTGAACCAGAATTTCTGTTCCCCAAACTTCATAGTCACCAGTGGTTTTCACAAACTCTAACTGATTCTGAAAACCTTGACTAGAGGTTGTAATTCCTTCTACTTTCTTGTAAAAATTCTCAATATCTAATAACCAGTCATTTTTTTTGTAGAATAAATTTAAAGATAGCTGCTTACTTTTCTGAATCGGAATGGTGGTATTATTGGAGATAATCCAGCGTCTTTTTTCAATACCAAAATAATCTTTTTGCAAATCGATGATTTGTTGCGAGTTTTGACTTTTTAACTCGCCCAACAATTCTAAAATTAAACTTTTGCTAAGACCATAACTAAACTGAACTCGTGGTTCAACAATATATTTTTTAAACTTTTCAATATAATTAATACGCGTACCAGCCTTAAAATATATTCGGGAAAGTGTATCGTTATATTTTCCTTCCAAAATTAAGGCATGAGTTCTCAACACATCTTTAACTTTTCGATAAAAATCTGGATTCGTTACATCCTCTAAGTTCGTAATACCTGTTTCATTAAACTGATATCCGTCATTAAAACTAAATCTGGAACTGATGATATGATTATTCTCTAAGTTAATTCCATTATTATTAACTGTGTTTTCCTGAATCACGATTTGATTTTCATTGGTCGTTTTTTGCTTGGCTAAAAGTTCATACGCTGAAGTATAAACATTGATTTTCGTAGTATTGAAACTATTCCAATTTCTCTTCCAAGACAAATTTCCACCGTAATTCTGTTGACGTAAAACATTATCTTCCGATTTATATATGTTGTTACCCATCGCACTTTGAAATACTTCCAGATTGTCTTTGATGGTAATTAAATCGAGGATTATTTGGTCTTTACTTCCTATTTTTTGACCATATTTTAATGTTGCGTCGTAGAAACCAAATTTTTTGTCACTTTCATAATCAACATTTTGGTTTTGCAAAAAATCTTTAATTGTAGTGTTCTGAAAAATTTTGTCGAAATATTCTTTGTAAGTAGGTGTTTCTACAAAATCAGTAATCGATTTTCGTGCTGAAATTTCGATATAACTTTTTTTCGAAAGATTATACTTCCCATAAACATCAGCATTAATCATATTGATTCCTGCGCTAAATGAATTCTTTTCTGCCGTTTCCGGAGTCGACGAAATAGCGACTACACTGGAAACACTTTCCCCAAAAAATGCAGAACTTCCGTTTTTATAAATCGAAATGGTATGCGCCAAATTGGGATTAAAAACCGATATTAAACCAAAAAAATGTCCCGTTTGGTACATTCGTATTCCATTCCACAAAAATAAATTCTGGTCGTGCGTACCGCCACGAACATTAATGCTTGAAACACTTTCATCAATACTGTTTACGCCGGGAATTTGCTGCATGGTTTGCAATGCATCAGGCTCAATAAGCCCAGGTAAAATACCGAATTTCTTAGGTTTAATTTCAAATGAACCATCCTTGTTTTTAGAAATTCCGGAAGCCAAAATAGCGTTGGTTTTAATTTCTGCAAGTGCTGTAATTTCAGGTTCTAATTGTATTTGAAGACAATTTTTAGAGTCGGAATTGGGTAGCGCAATTCGTTTGCTTATAAATCCGACGTGACTAATCAGGATGCTTGTTTCGTTTTCTTTTTTAAACTCAAAATAACCGTTTGAGTTAGTTGAAGCCAGTGTTTTATTGGGCAAACTAATATTGGCATTCCCAATTGGTTTGTTGTCTGAATTAGAAAAAACGTATCCGCAAACGATCAGTGAATCTTTCTCTTTTTTATAAATATTGATGAATTTATTATCAATATTTTCAAAAGACAAATTTGTTTTCTTTGAAAGATATTCTAGTTTTTGCTCTAAGGAAAGTGACTTTTTGGGTGGTATTAATTGAACGTCTTCAACATTATTTTCTGTATAATTAAAATTTACATGATGTTGCTGCTCCATTTCCATCATTATGTTTTTCAGTGGCACAGCTTCGCCTTTGTCCTGAGCAAAAGCACTTAGGGCAAGGAAAAACAGGAAAAACAAAAAATGAAATTGTTTGGGGAGCAACATTTACTTTCCGTCAAAAATTATTTTATTTTTTGAAACTTTATTCGCCTTCAAATGATAAGTTGTGCTAATAATCTGCAAAGCAACATTTAAGTCTTTAGCGGGTAATTTTCCTGTAAACAAGGAGGTTGTATCTTTTGAATTTAATTCAATTGAAATATTATATTGTCTCTCAACTTCGTCTAAAATGCTTCTGATATCTTCTTTATAAAAACATATTTGATCGTCAATCCATTCCGGTTTTAAAGACGTTACGTTTATGTTAGCTTGCTTACCGTTTTCGAAACTAACACTTTGTCCGTGCGTTAATAAAATTTGAGTATTGGCATAATTTACTTTTACACGCCCTTCGTAACACACAACATCAAACCTGTTTTTTCTTGCTTTAACATCAAACTGGGTTCCTAAAACCGTTACTTTCCCCAGACTGGTTTGTACTTCAAATTTTCGGCCTTTCGCTACTCTAAAATAAGCTTCACCTTTTAGTTCGAGATGTCTGTGATTGTCCCAATTCCATTTTTTATAGTTTATTTCTGAGCCCGAGTTTAGGACAACTTCTGAATTATCCGGTAATGAAAAACTGGTTTTCTCTCCAAAATTCGCCGTTTGTGTTTCAGGTATAAAAAATTTCAAAACAAACATAACTCCAAGAGCTAAAACAAAGACCGCTACAGCTCTAAACATCCATGTTTTATATAACGGAACCACTTTTGGAGTCGCTTTTTTCTGTTTTAGAACGTTAGAAAGCATAGTATTTTCATCCAGATCGCCTACTTCTAAATGATCCGTATAGTTTTTTATTTTTTGGTATTTTTCAAAATCGGGGCTTGCTTTAAACTCGGCTAATTCATCTTCTGACAAATCATTGTTAAGCCATTTGGCTAATAATTGATCCTTTTTCATTGTACTGCTATTATTACATTAAAACAATTAAAACTAATTTTACCCTACTTTTATAAGTCAATTTCTTTGCGTAAGCTAAGTAACGCCAAATGAATACGTTTTTCGACCGCTTTTACGCTTATATTCAATTCCAAGGCTATTTCGCTATATTTTTTTTTATCAATTCGGTGCATCAAAAAAGCAACACGCTGCTTTTCGTTTAAGTTTTCAATGGCTTTCAAAAGTTTGTCCTGAAACTGTTTTTCTTCCAGAATATATTCCGGATTTTCATTTGTTTTATCTAAACCCGAAAAGTTTTTTTCATATCTCAAAACAACTTTTTTATGTGCTATTTCGTTTAAACTACTATTGTTTGCGATAGTATAAATATATGATTTTGCTTTTTCCAAAGGTACCGAAGAACAATTTTGCCAAAGCTTTACAAATGCTTCCTGCGCCAAATCTTCTGCCTGATCTATATTGCCAAATTTGTAAAAAAGAAAATTCCGAAGTGCTTTTATCTGACTTTTGAAGAAAGACGAAAAAATTATTTCGTCGCAAGTATTTGATTCGTTTTTAACTGACATTTCGTTTTTTGGATTTTACAATGTAAAAGTATTTGTTTTTAGTTTAAGTAGGGTAAACACAAAGCTGATTGTTATATACCAATATGAAATGGAATTTCTTATATTAATTTTAAATATAAAAAATTAAAATTGAAATTCTTGATAGCGAATTTATTAAAAAACAGCTTCTTAAATTTTATTACATTTGTAAAAATATAAATATGTTCCCTTTAAAAAAATATTTATCGATAGTGATTATCTTGTTTTTATTCTCTTGTCAAAATGAAATTGATGAGCAGGATAATAATAACACACAAGGAACAGTCACAAATGCTTCTCCGCTTACAACTTACTTGCAAAGGGTTGCAATGGTTCCAACGGTGCAGGACAATATAATCGACGGTTCTACTTATTGCACTATAAAACTTCCGTATACGGTTACTGTTAATAGTGCCAAAATTGCATTGAATACAACTGCCGATTATCAAAAAGTTTTAGATAATATCAACGCAAGTTCTACTGATGATGATATTGTAAAAATAGATTTTCCTGTAACGATGGTTTACTACAATTACATCGAAAAACTAATTCCGAATGAAGCCGATTTTGATTCCTTAATCGATTATTGGAATAAATATCCGGATCTTTTATCCAAAATCAACGGACTAAATATCAATTATCCAATCACAATTAATATTTATAATAGCGGCAATCAAATTGCAAGTTCTCAATCGATTATAAGCGATCAGGCCTTTTTTACTTTTATAAAAAACTTAAACAATAGTCAGTATATTTCGTTACAATATCCAATTTCGATTGCAGATTACAACGGTCAAATAAAATCAATTACGAATAATCTAGAGTTCGAAAATGCCATAAAATATGCAATTGATTATTGTCCGGAAAACAATATTGTAACATTGGATTTTACAGCAACAATAACAAAAGGAACCTGGGAAATTCCTTATTACTTTGCCGATTCAGATAAAACAAGTTCTTACAGCGGCTATTCATTTGTCTTTAAAAGCGATAAATCTATAGTTGCTACAAAAGGAGGAGTTTCAGAAACAGGTCAATGGGAAACTACAACACAAAGCGGCTCTAAAGAATTAAAATTGAATTTTAACTCCGCTTTACTTAGTAAGTTAAATAACAATTGGAAGTTGTTTGAGTTTAACAACTCGCAAATCAGATTACGTGACGTAAGCAATAGCACAAATTATCTTTATTTTGAAAAATACTAAACTTTACTTCTGCTCTTTTCTATAGTATCAAGAACGTGGTTTAGCTAAATTTCGATCATACATAATAATCGTTCCCGCAACAGCCACGTTTAAACTTTTCTCCGATTTGAATTTTACTAAATGATGGCATTTATCCATTGCATATTTAGATAAACCATGATCCTCTGCGCCTAATAAATACACGCAGCGTCTTGGATGCTCAAAAGTTTCTAAATCTGCAGCTTTATCAGATAATTCAACACCTACTAACCTTGCTCCCTTTGGCAAATTTTCATAAAAAGCTTCAAAAGTTTCATAATGAAAGTAAGGAATTGCTTTTACAGCATCGTGAGTGTCACAAGCTTGTTTGGCATAGCGATTTCCAATAGTAAATATAAAAGTAGCACCTAAATTTTGGGCAGAACGCCATAAAACACCCAAATTTTCTGGTGTTTTACCATTTTGTATTCCTATTCCAAAATATTCGTTTGTAAAATTATCATTCATAGGCGCAAAAGTACAAACTGTAAGCACATAAATCAATTTTTTATTCAGAGGTAATTGAGAGCTGAGATTGGTTTGCTTATAGTTATTTCTATAGATTATGAAATTTTAGTAGAATTATTTTTTACTCAAAATAGTAAAGCAAAATTTCAGTGAAACATTTTTTGCTGAGAATAATTATATCTTTATAAAATAAAAATTAACTAAGCCACAAAACGAATTAGCAAAAATGAAACCAACGAAAATAAGCTTTCTTACCCTTTTCTTATTATTTCAACTAACCGTAAATGCCCAATCTGTCTATCAACCTGTAAAAGAGTTAGCGCAAAGACGCGTACCGTGGTTGTCTGAAAGAACATCATTTTTATCCATCCCAAAAGAAAACGGAAAGGATCTATTTATACTTCAAACAAAAAACAAAAACCTCGTTATATCGGCATCTAGTGCCAGTGCTGCCGCCAAAGGACTTGGTTATTATCTTAAAAATTATTGTCATCGTTCGATGTCGCACATGGGCGATAATCTTTCTGCTGTTAATCAATTTCCTGTAATTAATGAACCTGTAAAAATTACATCGAATGCAGATATCCGATTTGCTCTTAATTACTGCACCATCAATTATACAATGAGTTTTTATGGCTGGAAAGATTGGGAACATGAACTGGATTGGATGGCTTTGAATGGTGTAAACTTAGTTCTGGCGCCTATTGGAGCTGAAGCGGTTTGGCAAAATACATTGCGAAAATTAGGATATAGCGAAAAAGAAATTCTGCAATTTATTGCTGGTCCGGCGTTTTCGGCCTGGTGGCTCATGGGTAATTTAGAAGGTTGGGGCGGTCCGGTCACTCAGGGAATTATTGATCAACAAACAAATTTGCAAAAAAAGATACTGGCAAGAATGAGAACCTTTGGCATGCAACCAGTAATGCAGGGTTTTTACGGAATGGTGCCTTCTAATCTAAAAGATAAAGGAATAGATGTAATAGAACAAGGAAAATGGGCTGGCGGTTTTCAGCGTCCGGCATTTCTTAAACCTGATGATAACTTTAAAAAAATAGCTGACATTTATTATAATGAAATGATCAAGTTGTACGGCAACGATTTGCATTATTTCTCCGGAGATCCTTTTCACGAAGGTGGAAAATCAGAAAATATCAATGTCGCAGATTATGGAAAATTGGTGCAAACCGAAATGCAAAAACATTTCCCTGAAAGTACATGGGTTTTGATGGGATGGCAAAATAATCCTTCTACACAAATTTTATCAAAACTAGACAAGTCTAAAGTATTGGTACAAGAATTATTTGGTGAAAACACAAATAATTGGTTTACCCGAAAAGGATATGAGAACACACCATTTATCTGGTGTACGGTAACCAATTTTGGAGAAAAAAGCGGAATGTACGGAAAGCTCCAACGTTTTGCCGACGAAGTATACCGCGCAAATAATAGCGAATATGCATCTGTAATGAAAGGCGTGGGTATTATGCCAGAAGGGATACACAACAATCCGGCAGTTTATGATTTGGTTTTGGATCTTGCGTGGCATCAGGAAAAAGTGCAAACCAAAGATTGGATAAAATCGTTTGTTGATGCACGATACGGAAAATCAAACGAAAAAATATATCAGGCCTGGGAGATTTTTTTACAGACCATTTACTCCAGTTTTGAAAAATCACAAGAAGGTCCATCTGAATCTGTTTTTTGTGCGAGACCTTCCTTAAAAGTAGGCAGCGTTTCTTCGTGGGGAACAAGAGAGAGAAATTACGATACGGAAAAATTTAAAGAAGGTGTAAAACTTTTTATAGCTGCTTCAGATGAAATGAACGATAGCAATACGTACCAAATTGATAAGGTAGATTTTATGCGTCAGGTTTTGTCCAATATGGGCGAAAATGTCTATAAAGATATGGTAACAGCTTTTGAACAAAAAAATATAGAACAGTTCTCAAAACAATCGTCATTGTTTTTATCGATGATTAAAATGCAGGATTCTTTATTGAGTTCTAATGAACATTTTCAACTTTATTCATGGCTGAAACAAGCTCGTGATTTCGGCAAAACTCCAAGCGAAAAAGAACTTGCCTTAAAGAATGCAAAAATGCAGATTACGTTTTGGGGACCTAATAATCCTGACACCGATCTTCATGAATATGCAAACAAAGAATGGAGCGGCTTAATGAGTAGTTTTTATTTACCAAGATGGGAATTATTTGTAACCAAATCACTTGCCGAATTAAAAGGCGACGCCTCTATTCCAGATCCTGATTATTTTGCATTTGAACAAAATTGGTGTAATAAATCTGATATGTATCAACCTGTGAAAATTTCAAAAATGCAACAGAATCAAATTATAAAAGAAATACTTAAATAATTTTTATCAATTAAATTGAATTAAAAGGAATGAGTGTAATGCTCATTCCTTTTCTTTTTAAAACTCTTTGCAAACCAACATATTATAGAGTGTCTCTTCATGGCATATTTCTTGAAAAATACTATTGAATTATAAATCACTAAACCTAAATATCATGAAAGTTACTTATTACGGACATTCCTGTTTTTCGGTCTACGCCAATGGAAAACACATTCTTTTTGATCCTTTTATTACGCCAAACGAATTAGCCAAAGAGGTTGATGTCGATGCAATAAAAGCAGATTATATCTTTATTTCTCACGCGCATTACGATCATATTCTCGATGTTGAGCGAATTGCAAAAAATACCGGAGCAAAAGTTTTAGGCAATTTCGAAATCTATAACTGGTTATTAAAAAACGGAATAGAAAACGCGCATCCAATCAATCCGGGAGGAAAATTTAATTTTGATTTTGGAACGGTAAAATGCGTTGTAGCGCAACATCCAAGCAGTTTTATTGACGGAACTTATGGCGGAATTGCCTGCGGTTTTGTATTAACTACTTCTGATGGAAATTTCTATTACAGCGGCGATACTGCATTAACTCTTGACATGCAGCTTATTCCTAAATTCACAAAACTTGATTTTGCCGTTTTCCCAATTGGCGACGGACTTACCATGGGAATTGAAGAAGCAATTGAAGCTTCAAAACTAGTTGGTGTCACTAAAATTTTAGGTGTTCATTATGATACATTCGGCTTCATTGTTATGGATCATCAAAAAGCGATGAATGATTTCAAAAGTGCCGGACTTGAACTTTTCTTACCTAAAATAAACAGTACAATCGATTTATGATTTTAGCTGCTCTTTTACAATGATATTTCGTTAAAACTTCTTTTTTAGCGAAATATCACTGAATAATTATTATTGAAAATGATCACTTTTAAAATTTTTCAAAAAAAAAGGAATAGGTGCTGAAACTATTCCTTTAGACGCAAAAAACTTCCTCTTACTACTGAGGTCAGATTTGATTATGCGTATTTTATAAAATTGGATATGTATTTTGAAGTAAGTTCCGGAAATTGATGCTGCGGCGCATGCCCGGTTCCAGAATAAACGATCATTTGAGCATTTGCCATTTGATTAATAAACGGATACCAGTTATCTACAGCAAAACTAATATCGTGATCTCCCATAATAATCAAAATTGGAGTTTTGGTCTTTTTAATTTGTTCTCTAAAATTTAAAATATCTTCTCTAAATCCATCGCCACCACCAAAATACAATTGAAAAACATCCATTGTTGAAGGGATCTTCGCTATTTCGATTTTTTTGTGAATTCTGTCGTGCGAGGCTTTTGCTGCAAAACGGCTCGACTCAGATTTTGGTTCGAAGAACAACACAATTTCGTCCTCAAAATCATTTAATGTTTTTAACGCTGCATCAAAAAATGCCTGCTCAATTGGAATCTCATTTTGCCCTGGCGGATTTGTACCAACTAAAACCGCATGTGTCACAAGGTTAGGATACAACAATGTCGCAGCCTGCGCTACCAAACCTCCATAAGACCAGCCTAAAACTACAACAGAATCTAACTTCAAAAAATCTGCAAGATCTTTCACATCTTTCGCCACTATCGTAACATCAGGAGCCAAACTTCCTGTAGAAGAACCAATTCCGGAATAATCAAACACAATAACATTAAACTTTTCAGCCAACATTGCTACAAACAAAGGATCCCAAGTATCGAGAATTCCTCTAAAACGATTCACAAAAATTATTGCCTTTCCCTTTCCATAAGAACGATAAGCAATTTTACGATCACCTAGATCGGCAAATCGTGTTTCTGCATCATAGATTTTTTTCATAATTATAATTTAAAGATTAGAATCAATAGTTACTTGAAACTGAGGCAGGCAAAGATTAAACCAAAACATAAAACGCTATAAATAAAGCTTTTAAGATCATGCTCGCATCTTGAAATTATGATATTTCAATAATCAAAACTTCTTTTTAACGATATATAATAATTCTAAAATCGGCTTTTTATAGAATACTATCATAATCAATACTTTACAAAAAGGGCATTCCTTTTGTTTTAAAAATGATATCTAAACAACTCGGTTACGCTTTTCTGAAAATAATCTAAACAAGGTGCTATGTATTTATCTAATAAAAAAACGATTATGTTTATTACAGGCGCATTTATAAGTCATTCTTACTGGGAAGAATGGATTATTTTTTTTGAAAATAAAGGATACAAAACCGTCGCGCCGCCTTGGTTATACAAAAATGAATCGGCAACAATTTTGAGACAAACACATCCAAACTCAAAAATAGCTTCAATACATTTAAACGATCTTTTGGATTATTATACAGAAATTATCGAAAAACTCCCTGAAAATCCAATTTTAATTGGACATTCTTACGGAGGTCTTGTTGCGCAATTGCTCCTTCAGAAAGAACTAGGTTCAGCCGTAATCTGTGTAAATTCATTTCCCCCGGGGAATTTAATTCGCTTCAATATTTCTTTTTTTAAAGCTATTTGGAACGCTTATGGTCTTTTTACACCCGCAAATAAATCCTATCTAATGTCTTTTAAAGAATGGCAAAGTAAATTTACTTCTCAAATGCCTTTCGAGGATCAAAAAGATACTTATGAAAAGCTTCGAATTCCAGAGTCTAAATTGATTATACGAGATCTATTTTCTAAATCAGGTGAAATAGATTTCCAAAAAAAACACAATCCTATTTTATTTGTAGCTGGTTCTTCCGATGCTTTTATCCCTGCTTCGCTTCAATACTTAAATTTCAAAAAATATAAAAATCTTCATTCTATTACGTCGTACAAAGAATTTCAAAATTCAAATCATCTCATTTCAAAACAGGAAAACTGGAAAAGTATTGCAGAATATATCGCAAACTGGCTGGCAAAAATCACTTAACTGATTTCTCTTTTTATTTCCAGCTTTTTTATCTTGGAATTTAAAGTCGAAGGATGAATGTCTAAAATTTCGGCTGCACCACCAACACCTGAAATTTTTCCGTTGCATTTCTTAAGAATATAAAGAATATAATCTCTTTCATTTTCTAAAATGGTTTTAATAGAAAATGGCTCAGAAACCTGCTCCGGATGTATTTTGGAGGAAACAGAAAGCCCAATTTCCTTAATAACATTGCCATCCGTCAGCAAAATGGTACGCTGTATCACATGTTCAAGTTCTCTGATATTTCCGGGCCAATTGTAATCCTGAATCTGCTGAAGAGCAAAATCAGAAAGAACTGGTGCTTTTCTTCCCATTCTTTCGCTGTAGAGTTTTATAAAATGATTGGCCAAATCCGGAATGTCCTCTTTTCGTTTTTTTAATGACGGAACAACTATCGGAAAAACATGCAATCGATAATACAAATCCATTCTAAATCTTCCGGCAGCCACTTCTTCTTCAAGATTTTTATTGGTTGCCGCAATAATTCTCACATCAATTTTCATAGAAGAAGTTCCTCCTACTCGTTCGATTTCTCTTTCCTGTAAAACCCGAAGTAATTTTACCTGAAGTTCCAGCGACATCTCTCCTATTTCATCTAAAAAAACTGTACCACCATCCGCCAGTTCAAACTTTCCAATTCTTCTGTCTAAAGCGCCTGTAAAAGCACCTTTTTCATGCCCAAAAAGCAGGGATTCTGCAAGGTTTTCAGGAATAGTTCCGCAGTTTATTATTACTAATGGTTTGTCTTTTCTTGGAGATAATGCATGAATACTTTGTGCAATTTTCTCTTTTCCGGTGCCGCTTTCGCCTAAAACTAAAACAGAAGTATCAGATGGCGCCACTTTTCGGATATAATTAAAAACGGAAATCATTTGCGAGCTATTGCCAATAATTCCTTCAAAACCTTCTGCGGTATTGGTCGGGTTTGTACTTTTATTTTCTGTTTTTGAAATGGGTAAACTATACTTTTCTTTGGAATAAATTTTATTTATAAACTGAGAAAAAACTGGTTCAAGAGCATTTAAAAGCTTTAAATTTTCCTGTGAATAAATATTGAGGTTTCGGCTATAGAAAGTGAAATGATAGCTTTGAATCGTTGCGACCGAAACCGGAAAAACCAAATACGATTTTATCCTGAAGTTATGTGTGATCAAAGCTTTTATTGGTGCCGCCTGTAGATTATTTATTAACGATTCTTCACTATAAATAATAGGTTCTTTATCTAGTTTTGACTTTCTGTAAATTTCATTTAATTCCTTTTCTGAAACAGCCGAAATCTGCGAAAGCTTTTGCGGATTAATGATTTGGTATAAATCTATATTTTTTCTAATAATCCCGAAATTATCGTAATGCGTTGTGGTCACAAATCCCGTTTCCAGATAGTCAAACGGAATAAAAGTCTGAATCACTTTTGCGAAAGCCAATAAGGCATCTTCTTTTTCTAAATCAGAATTTATAATTTCTGCAACACCTTTTTGAAGCTGATATTGCTGAATTAATTGCGATTCCAAGCTATATTGCTGACGATAAAAGGCAATTTCAAGTGTTGTAAGTACATCCTGATCCCGAAATGGTTTTACAATAAATCCGTACGGATGTGTCGTTTTTGCCTGATCTAAAACACTTTTGCTAGAATTAGCCGAAATAAATATAAAGCCAATATATTTTTCTTGAAGAATTTGAGCCAGTTCAATTCCGTTTCTACTGCCTTTCAGCATGATATCCAAAAAAACTAAATCCGGTTTTTCTATCTCAATTTGCTCCAAAGCCAAGTCAACCGAACGTGCAATTCCTGTAACTTCATAATTTGCTTTTTCGAGGATTAACTGCAAATCATGCGCCTCAATAAATTGATCTTCTACAATTAAAATTCGTTTTTTCAATCCTGAAGAAACAGCTTCATATCCGTTATCGGAAGACTTTTTCATAAGTGAATAAATTTTACCTAATATTGCACGTAATTCATTGACACAAAAATAGTTAAATTCTAATAGTTAAAATAACCATTTGTCAAATTTAGGTAAAGAAAAATCACATTTAATATTAATTTTCGTTTATTTTTTCAAAAACAGAATGTCATTTCTAATTATATTTGTTAATCTAAAACTTACTAAAATTTAATTCTAATAAACCATGAAGCTACTTTACTCGTTTTGTCTGCTGTTTTTTATTACAATTAATTCTCAGGCACAAAACCATCCTGCAACAGTAAATTATGATTTAAAAAAGAAGCGACTATTAATTCATACTTGCTCTTCTTATTTATACAATTCAAATCAGGGATCTATAGATGCTGATAGTTCTGTAGTACTTACCTGTAAAGCGTATAAATTGCCGTTGGCTTTAGCTTATGACGAGGGTTTTAATGATGGAAGTTTTTTAATTGGAAGCAAATTAATCGAAAACGGAAATATCACCGCCGCAAAACAGCTTTACGTTAAATCAAAAGAAGTAGAGAAAATAAAATTAGCGTTGCAACTAGGAATTCATTATTTGTTTCAACCTTTTACAAAACCCGAAGATATAACCAATGCCAACATTTACATATCCGAGGCAGTAAAAATCAGCAATGAGCTAAAAATCCAAAAATGGCAACATGAGAGTTTAATGCTTCTTGGCAAATATTATTTTCAGATAAATAATTATCCGGAAAGCAAAAAATGTTTTTTGCAAGTTGTAACTGAATGCCGAAAAACAAATGATAAAACTGCAATCGCAGATGCTTTGTACAATCAGGCAAGCTATCAATATGACCTCGATCCTGAAAAAGAAAAAATTCTAAAAGAAGCAGAAGCCTTATATACAACTCTGGGACAAGAAGAAAAAGTACTTCAGGTAAAATCGAAGCTTTGCACGATTTATTTCTGGCACGGAAAAATAAATGACGCGAAGAAAATACTTTATCAGAATATTGCCGCTATGCGAAAAATTGGCTTTAGACAGCAACAATTTAGCGAAACTACAATCTCTTATATCGAAGGCGTACAATTCAATATCAAAAATGCACTTTATTATGCGCTGAAAAGTGTTGAAACTATGGAGAAAACAAACGACTACACCTTTGCCGATATTTTCTATATGCGACTGGGAATCGTTTATTTACAAATGGGACATACTGATGAAGCAATAAAAATGTCCGAAAAAAGCATTAAATACGGACAAAGTATTTATAGCAGCGGAAGTTGGTACAAGAGTTTTATAACAGCGACAGCATCTTTGTCAGAGAAAGGAAAAAATAAAGAGGCAATCGAATACATGAATTCTATAACAAGTAAATACGCGCCACCAAATAAGTTTGACAATATGCTCATGAATTACGGTTATGCCAATTGTTATTGGAGAATTAAAAATTATGGCACCGCCGAAAAGTATTTCATAAAAGCCGGAGAAGCTGCTGATGCTTTAGACTCGCCACAGACCCACAGAGATGTTTGCAATACGTATTCGGCTATTGCTTTATTTTATGGAAACCGAAAAAACCTGCAAAAAACAAAATTGTACATTGATAAAATTGAGACTGTTTCAAAAAAATATAACAAAACATACAATTCAGAAGCGTTACAGCTGTCTTTTGTCAAATTAGATTCCTTAAAAGGTGATTTTAAATCGGCTTTGGCGCATCATAAATTATACAAAATAATGAGTGATTCTCTTTTGGATTATGCCAAAAACAAACAAATTGAAGAACTTAGAATTCAGTATGAAACTGAAAACAAAGAACAGAAAATCAAATTATTAGACAAAGAAACTGATTTACAGGAAACGGCATTAAAAAAATCAAAATTAATAAATACGCTTTCAATCTGGAGTTTGGTTTTATTGGTGCTTTTTATTGCTTTATTGTATAATCGATACCGTTTGAAACAAAGAACTAACGCCGAATTAGAACTGAAAGAAAAAGAAATCAATCAGAAAAACATCAATTTGAGGCATTTGCTCGATGAAAAAGAATGGCTTCTGAAAGAGATTCATCATCGTGTAAAAAACAATCTACAAACTGTAATAAGTCTGTTAAATTCACAATCCGCTTATCTGGAAAATGATATGGCATTATCAGCAATCAAAAACAGTCAGCATCGTATTCATTCGATGTCATTAATTCATCAGAAATTATACAATTCCGAAAATATCTCGACGATCAATATGCCAAATTACATCAGAGAATTGGTAGAATATTTACGTGAATCTTTTTCTCTTGGGCAACGAATTCGTTTTGAATTAAAAATTGATCCGTTAGAATTAGATGTTGCGCAGGCCGTTCCGCTTGGACTTATTCTAAACGAGGCGATTACCAATTCAATAAAATATGCTTTCCCTGAAGATCGTACAGGAATGATTTACATTACACTGGAAACCACTAAAGAAAACAAAATTTTATTGACCATCGCAGACAACGGAATTGGTTTTGATACTGATATTAGTGCACAAAAAATCAATTCGTTTGGGCTAAGTCTTATAAAAGGTTTAAGCGACGATTTGGATGCTAATTTTTCTATGGAAAATAACAACGGAACAATCTTTAAAATTGAGTTTTCAAAAGAATTTCCAATCATTGAAAACAGACGATAATTTGAAAAGAAAACACTAAAATTCTTTATAGCGAAATTTCACTAATCTAAATCGCTTTAGCGAAATATAGCACTTTGATCTAAGAAAATAACGCTAAAGACCTAGTAAACAATAAGTTTATTGACGTGGCATGTAAATTGGTTTCTCAAGAAAATGAACTCTTTAAACCATTTATCATGAAAAAATCAATACTACTATTAGTTATTCTATTTTTAAATTATAGTGCCGCAAAAGCCTGTGATAAATGTGGCACTTACAACAACAATGATTTCAAAATCAAATCGGCTACCATAACCCATAAAGCAGATTTAGGTTTGACGGTTTGGGATATAAAAGTCGAAGGAACTGCAGGAAAAACAATGCCTAAACCCGTTGGGCAATTAAATGGCGCTCCGGTTTTAGCGTATGTTTTCCCTACTACTTTAAAATCTTCTGATATTGGTTTCGGTCAAGCCGAAGGAATTGTAGCACTTGCCCTCACCTCACATCCAGATTTTGAAGACACACCGCTTTGGGATGAAAATCTCGACGGAAATTACCTTAATGATGGCCTAATCTGGCACGCGCACTGGGTTTTATTAGTGGAAGACAAACGTGTTGGCGGCGGACTTTCCGTAAAAGAATTTACAAAAGGAGATCCAAAAGTAGTTTTACCTCCAACAAATCCAGGCATGGCAATGTATATGGACAGCCCGGGTTTCAACATCGTGGCAAAAGGAAATTCCATAAAAGTAATTGTACCTAATTTCAGAATCAACAATAAAACCGATTTTAAGTTCGATGCCGTAAGCTGTTATATGGAAGTCAGCACTGGCGCCGGAGGTTCGCATGAAGGCGAAGGAACAAAACCAATGCTTGGTGTTTATAAAGTTTATACTGTCGTGAGCGGTAATCTTTCGTTACCGTATTCTGTAAAATAAAATTTAACTCGTTACAGAAATTCTTCATTCAAAAAATTACTGAAATTAATTAATGCTAAAATCTGAAATCTTATGGAAACTGATTTAACTAGTAAAACAGCTTTAATTTTAATTGATCCTTTTAATGATTTTCTTTCAGAAGGAGGAAAACTCTGGGAAACAGTAAAACAAACTGTTATAGAAAATAATGTTGTTCCCAATTTAATAAAGCTGGTCGCTGAATGCCGTAAAAACAATATCCAGATTATTTATGCGCCACACAGAAAGACGCAAAAAGGAGATTATCTGAACTGGAAATTTTTATCGCCATCGCATTTGGGAAGCTTGAAATTATCTCTTTTCGAAAAAGACAGTTGGGGCGGCGAATTCCATCCCGATCTTCAACCAGAGGAAGGAGATTTAATAGCACAAAATCATTGGACAGCCAGCGGATTTGCGAATACTGATCTTGACTTTCTGCTGAAAGAACATGGCATAACACATATCGTTCTGGCCGGAATGCGCGCCAATACCTGTATTGATTCTACAGCAAGATATGGAGTCGAACTAGGTTATCATGTGACTTTAATAAAAGACGGAATTGGAGCTTTCAATTGGGATGAAATCAAAGCGACTGTAGAAACTAATTTTCCAAATTACGGCCACAGTCTCTTAACAACCGATGATTTTATCTCTAATTTAAAAGATGAAAAAATATAATCTGTTCATTTTGAAAACACTATAGAAGATTTCTTAACTTTAATAACTATTTAATTTTCAACCAATTAAATACACAAACTAAGAGAAATGCTTTCATTTTTTATAAAAGAAAAAAAAGCATCCTTCACAGGAATCTGATGATAAGAAGCAAATAGATTGTTTAAGAATTTAGTAATAAACAGCCAAAACTTATGCTTACACAAGAAACCACAGGATTAATTATAATAGACGTTCAGGGCAAACTGGCGCGAATTGTAAACGAAAGCGAAAAATTAGTTTCAAATCTTGAGAAACTTATTCGTGGCTGTCAAATGCTGTCAATTCCGATAATTTATGCAGAACAAAATCCAAAAGGTTTAGGTTCGACGATACCTGAAATCGGAAAATTGTTAAGTCCACAAAAGCCGGTGGAAAAATATACTTTCAATGCTTTCGAAAATGAAGCTTTTAAAAAAGCCATTTTAGAAAGCAACAGAAAACAATGGCTAATCTGTGGTATTGAAGCTCATATTTGTGTGTACCAAACGGTTCTAGGTTTATTGTCTCATAATTTCGAAATCGAAGTTGTTGCAGATTGTGTTTCTTCAAGATCCAAAGACAGCGTTGAACTGGCTTTAGAAAAGCTACAAAATAAAGGAGCCGGATTAACCAATGTCGAAATGTGTCTTTATGAACTTGTAAAAGACTCCAAACGAGAAATTTTCAAAGAAATTTTAACTTTAATCAAATAATCATGTCAAAATCAAAAACTATTGTACTTATTCACGGAAATTTTGTAAACGACAAAACCTGGGCAGAATGGAAAAAGTACTATGAAAATAAGGGTTATACGGTTTATACACCCGCAAATCCCGGACACGACGGAAATCCCACTGAACTACGAGCAAAAGTGCATCCGCAACTAACAAAAACTGGATTTATTGATGTTGTTAACAATATCAGCCAATTGATAGATTCATTGCCAGAAAAACCATTAGTTATTGGACATTCTATGGCTGGTATGGCGGCTTTGAAGTTAGCAGAATTGGGCAAAGTATCAGCCGCTGTAAGTATTGATGGTGCTCCTCCAAAAAATGTTTTTCCACCTTTTCAAACCTTAAAAACGGTTATTCCGGCTTTCGGATTCTTTTCTTCTAATAAATATTTTATGGGAAGCCGCGATTGGTACGATTACGCCTTTTTTAATACTTTGCCTGAGGCTGAAAGACAAAAAGCTTTTGAAAAATTTGCAGTTCCTGAAAGTTACAAAGTCAGCCGCGAATTGGTGCTAAATTCTTTTTCTAATATCAATTTCAAAAAGCCGCATGAACCCATTCTTTTTGTTGGCGGTGGCAGCGATCACATCTTTCCTCCTTCCCTCACCCAAACCATTGCCCGAAAATATAGAGATAATGCCGGTCGTGTAGACATCAAGATATTCAGTGGCAAAAGTCATTTTATTTGTGGCGAACCTGGCTGGGAAAGTGTAGCCGATTATATTCTAAAATGGTACGAAGATTTATAAAAAGTATCATTATCAATAATTCGACTTCATAAAATTACGAAATATCGTAAAACAAAAAATACCTCAAATCATGGATTCCCTTTAAAATAAAGGGTTTAAATCTAAAGGCACGTTAATTGGCTATTGTTTGGCATCAAAATATGAATTTAAAATGTTAAGTCTGTTTTTTACTTCTTAATCTAGATTAATCGATACAGATTTCATTCTCTAATACATTTGTATCATACTAATAACAAAGTAAAATATAAAACATTCAAAAAGTTTAAATTTTAAATCATAATATCAATTTAAGTTAAAATATAAAACACTATTAATCTTAAAATCAAAAATCATGAGCACATTTACAGTAAAAGACGGAGCAGAAATTTTTTATAAAGACTGGGGAACGGGACAACCAATTGTTTTTCATCACGGCTGGCCATTATCTAGTGATGATTGGGATGCACAAATGATGTTTTTTCTTCAGAAAGGTTACAGAGTTATTGCGCATGATCGTCGCGGACACGGTAGATCCAGCCAAACTTCTGAAGGCAACAACATGGAAACTTACGCATCTGACATTGCGCAATTGGTTGAGGCTTTAGATCTAAAAGATGCTATTCATGTTGGTCACTCAACGGGTGGTGGTGAAGTAATTCGTTATGCTGCAAAATACGGAAAAGGACGTATCTCAAAAGCTGTAATCATTAGCGCTGTACCTCCAATTATGGTTCAAAGCGAATCAAATCCTGAAGGAGTGCCTTTGTCCGTTTTTGACGAAATCAGAAAAGGAACAGCTTTCACCAGATCACAATATTTTTATGATTTTCCAATTCCTTTTTATGGATGGAACCGCGAAGGACAAACCGTTCAGGAAGGAATTAAGCAAAATTGGTGGCGTCAAGGAATGATGGGTTCTGTTTTGGCACATCACGATGGAATCAAAGCGTTCTCTGAAACCGATTTTAGAGAAGATCTTAAAAGTTTAGATATTCCGGTTCTTGTATTGCACGGAGAAGACGACCAAATCGTTCCTTATCATCAAGCGCCTAAATCAGCAGCATTACTGAAAAACGGAAAATTAATTTCTTATCCTGGATTTCCTCACGGAATGCCTACTACAGAGGCAGAAACGATCAACAATGATATTTTGGCTTTTATAAAATAAATCAATCAAAACTGTCTGCAAAGAGACGTTTTTACAGACAGTTTAATCTTTTCAAATTATGAGTTTTTTTCAACAACCCTCTTTCGACACCGTTACTGAAGCTTTGCAATGGCTGAATACACAAGGTTTTACAGAAAACTTTAATCTGGATTCAAATTGTATTCGTTACAATAACAACAAACAAAGCATGTCGCCGGAAGAATTCAAAATCGAATATTTATTTCGTTTTGAAGGCGATACAGATCCCGGAGATGAAGATATTGTTTACGGAATAATATCTGAAATCTATAAAATAAAAGGTGTTCTCACCAGCGCTTTTGGCATCTACGCCGATTCCATTTCTACGGAAATGATCAAAAAACTTTCAACCCATTAAATTATAGTCGCTTCATAATTTTACGATATATCGTAAGATTCAAATCATGCTTTTATTTCTAAAAACCTATTTATCAAATAAATAAGGTAGTGGCATTTTATTGGCTTAACTAATTATAAATCTTAAAAATAAATACCTATGAAACCATCAGTTAACTTATTATCACCAACTAATCATGCTTTAGTATTAATCGATTTTGAAGGCCAAATGGCTTTTGCGACAAGCAATCTTCCTGTGCACGAATTACGTACAAATGTGGCTATCGTAGCCGGTGCATCAAAAATTTTCAATGTTGATACCATTGTAACAACAGTTGCCGAAGAAAGCTTTTCAGGACCTGTTTTTCCTGAGCTTGAAGAATTTTACCCAATTGCAACTTCAGGATATATTGACAGAACGACAATGAATACCTGGGAAGACGAAAATGCGTATAAAGCTATCGTAGCAAAAAACAAGAAAAAATTAGTTCTTGCCGGATTATGGACAGGCGTTTGCATCGTTGGACCGGCATTATCTGCAATCGAAGAAGGTTATGAAGTTTACGTAATTACAGATGCTTGTGGAGATGTAAGCGACGAAGCACACGAACGTGCAGTTCAGCGAATGATTCAGGTTGGCGTACAGCCTATAACATCCATCCAATATTTATTAGAACTTCAAAGAGACTGGGCACGCGAAGAAACGTATGGTCCGGTAACGACTTTGATGAAAAAATATGGAGGTTCTTATGGTTTGGGTATTCACTATGCGCACAACATGCTGAAACACTAATTCCACAAATTCATTCATTTATTTCCAAACCCCTTATTCTTCATTATGTTGGAATCATCAAAATCCATATCAAAAAACGTCAAGTTACTTGTTCTTATTCTCTTAACAGGAAATATGGCATTGGCCCAAAATTTCAAACTTTTGCGTTATGACGAAAATTACGAATTCCTAAAAGATTCTTCCCGAAACTTTTATCAGAATTTAAAATTTGTTCCTTTAAATAAAGAAAAGAATTTTTATCTGTCTTTGGGAGGCGAAGCACGATATGAATATGTTGATTTCAACAATGAAGACTGGGGAAGATTTAATATTGGTCATAATAATTTCCTGTTGCAGCGCTATGATCTTCATGCCGATATTCATTTAGGAAAAAGCGTTAGACTTTTTGCACAATTACGAAGTGCCTTAGAAGACGGCCGTACAAATGGAGCCCGTGGCATTGACGAAGATCAGCTGAATGTTCAGAATTTGTTTTTGGATGTGGATGTCTGGAAACAAAATGATAAAAAAGTAACCATTCGTGCCGGAAGACAAGAATTGGATTATGGTTCCGGAAGACTGATTTCAGTACGAGAAGGTCCAAATGCGAGATTGTATTTTACAGGAGGAAAACTAATGTATTCTTCTGCAAGACTAGCTGTTGATGCCTTTGCGATGATGGCAGATACGATTTACACTGGTGTTTTTGACAATAAAATGTCTAAACAGCTGAATCTTTGGGGAGCTTATTCTAAAATAATAATTCCGAAAGCAGGAAATATTGACCTTTATTATCTGGGTTTCCGAAGAGATTTATCTCTTTTTGAAGAAGGAATCGCCCACGAGAGAAGACATACCATTGGAAGCCGATTATGGAAATACGGAGGTGGTTTTATTTATAATCTGGAAGCAGCCTATCAATTCGGAACTTTTGGTTCAGGAAAAATTAATGCCTGGACAGGTTCCATCGATATTGGGTATATGTTCGAAAATATAAAATTCAAACCAACGATAAATCTTCGAAATGATTATATCTCTGGAGACAGAAACCAAGGAAATGGAGATCTGCAAACCTTTAATCCGCTGTATCCTAAAGGAGGATATTTTGGTTTCAGTCCGCAGGTTGGTCCGGTAAACCTTATCGACATTCATCCTTATGCAACTATGGATTTATTGCCACAATTAAAGATGCAGGTCGATGTGGTTTTGAACTGGAGATATTCAACTCAGGACGGTGTTTACAGACCCAGCGGTATATTAAACCTCCGCGGAAGCGATTCTGACGAAAAATATATTGGAACAGCTTATCTAGCCAATTTTACATACGGTATAAACAAATATATTTCGGTTGTCAGCGGTATTCAGTACTTCAAAACGGGTGCTTTTATCAATGATATTATTCCGAATTCAAAAGACGGTGTTTTTTTTAATGCCCGATTAACATTCAAATTTTAAAACTAAATATTGAGCATAATTATTAAACACATAGAAACATAGCTTTTGGGGCGTGTAAAAAGGCGTTTCACTAACATTAATGCACATAGTCTATGTGTTAGAAACTAGTTTCTTTCTTATAAACTTTTTTTACTTCAAAGTAAAGAAAATCTATGTTTCTATGTGTTTAAATATTTTCCGCAATTACCATTAACGTTAAACTTATAAACATGAAAAACACAACAATTTTTCTCTTAAACAGATATTCCTATCTGATTATCATACTCATAACATTAAATTCCTTTGCACAAACCGCTTCAATTGGTTCGACAGCAACTTGGGGAAAAGTAGACGGAGTTGCCGTAAACGGATTGGTTCAAGGACCATCTGCTGCAGAAGCTGATCTTCAGGTTGCCTGTGTTTTCGAATATACGGAAGGCGACATCTTCAACCCTCCTGCCCTTCCTGCCAACTTAAACGGAATGGTACATTTAGACGACGCACTAAAAGGCATCATAACCGAATTACGCAAAAGCGGAAAGTTTACTGGTCATTCACTTGAAACCTTATTAATTACACCTCCAAAAGGAACTTTAGCATCCAAACAATTATTATTAATCGGATTGGGAGATCGCAATACATTCACAACCGAATTAATGATTTCTGTTGGAAGTACCGCAATGCGCGAAGCATTACGTTTAGGCGTTTCTAACTATTCTTTTGCAAGTGATATTAAAGATGCGGGAATCGATTCTCCAACGGCTTTGGTTGCTACTAATGTTGTTTTAGGTTCTTTTGAAGCCTATAGAACGCAAATCTATTTAAAGGAAAAAAAGCTAGCCGATTATAAGCCTTTAACGAAAGTTACGCTTCTTGCCGGACCAGCATTTTATAATGTTGCTGGAGAAGGAATTAAAGACGCCATCGCAAAATTGAACTCTAAATAACCGAATTATGAAAGCAGATCTAATTTTATTCAACGGAAAAATTCATAGTTTCAACGCTGAAACGCCAAATGTTACGGCTGTTGCCATTAAAGACGGAAAATTTATTGCGGTTGGAAATGACAACGATATTATGAGTTTTTCTTCTGAAGAAACTAAAATAATTGACCTTCAGAACAAAAGAGTCGTTCCCGGAATCAACGATTCTCACATTCACCTGATTCGTGGTGGTTTAAATTATAATTTGGAATTGCGTTGGGATGGTGTTCCTTCTTTGGCAGACGCACTCCGAATGTTGAAAGAACAGGTTGATCGTACGCCAAATCCGCAATGGGTTCGTGTTGTTGGCGGCTGGTCTGAATTTCAGTTTGCTGAACGCAGAATGCCAACTTTAGAAGAAATCAATGCGATTGCACCCGACACTCCTGTTTTTATTTTGCATTTGTACGATAGGGCAATTATGAACAGAGCGGCACTAAGAGCTGTTGGTTACAACAAAAATACGCCTGCTCCTCCGGGTGGTCAAATTGAACGCGATTCAAACGGTGAACCAACTGGACTTATTATTGCGACTCCAAATGCGATGATTTTATATTCGACTTTGGCAAAAGGTCCAACGCTTTCTTATGAACATCAAATCAATTCGACGCGTCATTTTATGAAAGAACTGAACCGTTTCGGAATCACAAGTGTGATTGATGCCGGCGGCGGATTTCAGAACTTTCCTGACGATTACAAAGTGGTTAATGAACTAAACGAAAAGAAACAATTAACGGTAAGAATCGCTTATAACCTTTTCACTCAAAAACCAAAACACGAATTTGAAGATTTCTCAGATTGGATAGATACTGTAAAATTATATCAGGGAAATGACATGTACCGTCATAACGGAGCTGGTGAAATGCTGGTTTTCTCTGCTGCCGATTTTGAAGATTTCCTACAGCCAAGACCAGATCTTCCAGAAAACATGGAAGCAGAACTGGAAAAAGTAGTTCGTCTTTTGGTAGAAAACCGTTGGCCGTTTAGACTTCATGCGACTTACAACGAAAGTATTACCCGATTTTTGAATGTTTTTGAAAAGATCAATCAGGATGTTCCTTTTAATGGGCTTCCGTGGATATTTGACCACGCCGAAACGATTGACGAAAGAAATATCGAACGTGTGAAAGCTCTGGGCGGCGGAATCGCCGTACAAAGCAGAATGGCCTATCAGGGAGAATATTTCACCGACCGATACGGAGCAAAAGCTGCTGAAAATACACCGCCAATCAAAAAAATGTTAGAAATGGAAGTTCCTGTTGGTGCGGGTTCAGACGCTACTCGTGTAAGCAGTTACAATCCTTGGGTTTCAATGTATTGGATGACGGTTGGGAAAACAGTTGGTGGTTTACAATTGTACAATGAAACCAGACTGAACCGACAAACTGCTTTAGAATTATACACTCGAGGAAGCGCCTGGTTTTCGCAGGAACAAACTAAAAAAGGTGATATTAAAGTGGGAATGTTTGCCGATTTAGTAGTTCTAGACCGAGATTATTTCAGCATTGATGATGAAGACATTAAAAAAATCGAATCGGATTTAACCATTGTTGATGGAAAAATTGTTTATGCAAATGGCGATTTTTCGTCTTTTTCTCCGCCACATATTCCGATTTTACCAGATTGGTCGCCAACGAATATTTACAACGGATATCCGGTGAGAAGCAGTTTGCAGAGTGCGATTGAAAAAAATGCGAAAGCAGATGCGAAACCAAAACTGACTTCGCAGATTCACAGTTGCAGCGGAAGTTGCGATGTTCATTTACACAATCACGATGTTGCCCGAATGAGCAATGTTCCTGTCAATAATTATAACGCATTCTGGGGCGCTTTGGGTTGCTCTTGTTTTGCCTTTTAAATTTTAAAGAAATGGCTGAAATTATAAAACAAATCCTGTATTCCGATTTAGGAAATTCCTTCAACAATGCAGCGCTTTTAGTATTTAGAGTTTTACTTGCAGTTGAGTTATTTAGAGTACACGGAATGAAGAAATTCAGAGTTGAAAACGGACAAAAAGAACACGTTCCAAATCCGCTTCATTTACCTGAAAAATTAAACGGACTGGTCGCTACATTTTCAGATACTGTCATTCCGTTTTTTATCATTTTAGGACTCGGAACTCGCCTTGCCGTTCTTCCAACAATTGGTGTCACAGCCGTAGGTTATTTTGTGGTTCACAGAAACGATTCGCTCGAAGTACGTGACGTTCCTTACATGTACACACTATCATTATTATTACTTCTCGCACTCGGTGCCGGAACATATTCGCTTGATTATTATTTATTAAACCTTCTTTAAAAATGAAAACAAACATCGGAATTAAACAAGAAAACATCTCAAAAGTTGTAGAGATCCTAATTAAAGTTCTTGCAGACGAATTTGTACTTTATACCAAAACCAAAAGAGCACACTGGAATGTTGAAGGTCCGGATTTCTATAACAAACACCTTTTCTTCGAACAACAATACGATGCTATTGATGAAATCGTTGATACTGTTGCAGAAAGAATCCGATCTTTAGGGCATTATACTCCTGCAACATTAAAAGACTTTTTGGCTTTGACGCATCTTACAGAAGAATTACAAGAGAAAAATGACGCCAATGGTTTCATTAAAGAATTACTTTTAGATCACGAAAGTATTATTATTTATCTACGTGAAAACATCAATCTTATCGCAAACGAACTACAAGACGCGGGAACAAGTGATTTTATCACAGGATTAGTAGAAACTCATGAAAAAATGGCCTGGATGCTTCGCGCTCATTTGAAATAAAAAAATATGGAAATACAACAAAAAAACATTTGGTACGTAACCCTGCTGCTCACCATAATAGCAGGGTATTGCGATACCGTAACATTTGTCGCTGCCGATTCGATTTTTTCAGCACATGTTACGGGCAACTTTATTGTCTTTGCTTATCAAATCATCAAAGGTTCAGACATACATGCGTGGATAAAACTGCTCACTTTTCCCATTTTTATAATCGCTGTAATTACTGGAGGAAGAATTGCATTAAAAGCAACTAATCGTTATACGATTCTATTTTGGGAAGGTATAATATTGTTTTTAAGCGGAATTGCTTCTTATGCTTTCGGTTATTTGGAGATTTTTTCGGAATGGACGATGTATGCCGTAGCCATGACAACCGTATTTGCAATGGGACTTCAGAATGCTTTTGGAAAGCTTTACGCCAAAGAAACACATGGACCAACAACCATGATGACAGGAAATGTAACACAAGCTTCTCTTGATTTAGGAAACTTATTAAAAAACGGACTTAAAGACGTAGAAGTTCTTTTAAGTTTTAAGAAACAATTAGTTACTATAATTGGGTTTCTTGTGGGTTGTTTTCTGGGAGCAGTAGCAGGAAAGTTTTTCGGATTAGGAACTTTAATTCTGCCGGGAATAGCGATGATAATTTGCTATTTATACCATCGAAAAAGCTAGACAAACACGGATTTTGGATTGCAGATTTCTGATAATATAGTATCTTTAAAAAATGAATTTCATCCCTATTATTTCTGTCAAAAACCACGTACGCGCCTTATTTACAGTAACCTTTTTTATACTAGTAAATTATAGCGTTCCGGCGCAATCCAAAGAAGATCCAAATGTATTAAAAAGCAAAATTGCTAAAGCTGGAGACACTTCACAAAAGGTCGATTTGCTATTGCTTTTAAGTGCCTATTATCTCAACAAAGATCACGAATATAAAGCCGATTTGGATGAGGCGGATGTTATAAACGGGCAGGCAAGACAATTGGGTACTAGTTTACATTATAAAACCGGAATTGGAAAATCAATTCTGCTTAACGCTCAGATTAATAGAGAAAAAGGAGATCCTAAAAATGGTTTAAAAAAGGCAAAAGAAGCCCTCGTTTATTCTAAAAAAAACAATTTAACGGAACTTCAAGCGAACGCTTACTTAGAACTTTCTATGTATGGAGAATCTCTGGATGAGAGAATTAAATACAAGGAAATGGCGATTCCGCTATTTATAAAATTAGGCGCAAAAGCTAAACAGGCAGGTGTTTTAAAAGAAACCGGTGAATTATACCTTATGAATGAAAATGAGGAAAAAGGTATGGTGCTTTTAAAAGAATCGCTTCTCTTATATCAATCGATAAAATTTCCTCATTTACAAGGTGTCTATAATCTGCTTTCTGACGGTTATACCCATACAGGGAACTTTGCAGAGGCTTTGAAATATGCCCTTTTAGCTGAAAAAACTGCCTTAGCTGTACGTGATAGTTCACTACAGCTTAGTGCAATTTACAATCATGTTGGAATGGCGTATCTTAATCTTCAGAAAAAAAATAATGCAGCTGAATATTTTTATAAAGGTCTGGAAATAGCAAAAAAGCATAAAAGTGCAGATTATGTCAGAGTGATTGGCGATAATCTTTGTTCTACATTTATTTTGCAAAAAAAAGGAAACGATGCACTCAAACTTTTAAAAGAAATGCAGGCAAGTTATCCTTCTAATGATGAGCAGAGACAAATAAAAGAAAATTACCTTTTTCTTGGTATTTACAGAGTGCTAAATGATAATGAAAAAGCCACGGTATACTATAATAAATTGGTCGCCTATTATGGTAAATATGCCGAGAAAAGTGCCGAAAACGGAATGCCAATTCTGAGAAGTTTTGCCCGGTATCATTATCAGTTAAAAAACTATACCGATTTATATCCGATACTTCATCGCTTAGATTCGCTCGCGACAGCGTCGAAAAACACAATAATGTTGTCTGACAATTATCTTATCTGGTTTAAAGCAGATTCTTCAAGGGGAAAATATCTCGATGCCATAAAACATTATCAACTCTATAAAAACATCTTAGATACTATTTATAAAGGAGAAACGAACAGACAAATTAACAATCTTCAAATTGAATTTGACACGGATAAAAAAGACCGAAATATTGAATTACTAACGCAACAAGCCAAAGTACAACAAATACAAATTCAGAAAGATAATGTTGTAAAATATGTCTTTATTGGAAGTGTTTTGGTTTTAATTCTTATTCTGGGACTTTTATACAATAGTTTTAGAATTAAAAAGAAAAAGAACGAAGAACTCGAAATAAAACGTCAGCAGATTAATGAACAAAACGAGCTGAATAAAAAAATGTTGATTGAAAAAGAATGGCTTTTAAAAGAAATTCATCATCGCGTAAAAAATAATCTTCAAATCGTTATTAGTTTATTAAATACACAATCGGCTTATTTGGATAATGAAGATGCATTATTGGCCATCCAAAACAGTCAGCATAGAATGTATGCAATGTCTTTGATTCATCAAAAACTGTATCAGTCTGATAATCTTTCGAATATCGATATGTCATGGTATATTTATGAACTAATCAATTACATGAAAGAATGTTACGACACAAAAGGCAAAATCAATTTTGTTTTAGAAATTGAAAGCATTTGTCTTGATGTTGCACAGGCAGTTCCAATGGGATTAATTATAAATGAAGCGATTAGTAATGCGATTAAATATGCATTCCCTAACGACAGAAAAGGAGAAATTTTAATTTCTTTTAAAAATATCGAAAAAAACAATTGTCAATTGATTATTGCCGATAATGGAGTTGGTTTGCCTGAAAATTTTAACCATGCCGAAAGAGATTCTCTTGGTATGAATTTAATGACCGGTTTAAGCGATCAAATTGATGGCGTTTTTGAAATGAAAAATGACAACGGACTGAAAATCAAAATTACATTTAACCGAAATACTGAATTTGAAACTGTTGTTGAAGATTCTGAAATTTCATCAATGATACAATGAAGGAGAAAATTTTAATCGTTGAAGATGAATTTATTGTAGCAAACGATTTAAAAATCATGTTGCAAAAAGCAGGCTACCAAATTGTTGGTATTGCTTCTTCTGTGGTTCAGGCCAGAAAATTAATTGAAGAAAAAAAGCCTGATTGGGTTTTACTGGATATTATGCTAAAAGGCGATCTTACCGGAATTGACCTCGCATGGGAATTGCGCGAAATGAATTTGCCCTTTTTGTATATTTCTGCAAACACCAACCAAAGTACGCTCGAAGCTGTAAAAGCAACACAACCGTACGGATTTATGGTGAAACCTTTTAGAGAAAGAGATCTTATCGTGATGCTCGACATTGCTAAATATAGATTTAATGAAGAAAAGGGAAGTTTAGAACAAACAAAAATTGATAATGAAATTCACGAAATTGAAGGAATTGTTGGCAATAGCCCACTTTTGAATGAAGTTATTGAAAAAATAAAAATCGTTGCTCCGGCTGAAACTTCTGTTCTAATTTTAGGCGAAAGCGGAACCGGAAAAGAAAGAGTTGCGCATGCCATACACGATTTGTCACAACATAAATCAAATCCGATTGTGATTGTGAATTGTGCAGCATTACCGCAATCTTTAATCGAATCAGAACTTTTTGGACATGAAAAAGGCGCTTTTACGGGAGCTAATTCTTTACGAATCGGGAAATTTGAACAGGCAAACAATGGAACTATTTTTCTGGATGAAATTGGTGAATTACCTTTAGATTCTCAGGTAAAATTATTACGCGTTTTGCAAGAGAAAGAAATTCAGAGACTTGGTGGCAATAAAACCATCAAAATCAATGTTCGTATTGTAGCCGCAACAAATAGATCTCTAGAAAAAGAAGTTGCAGAAGGACGTTTTAGACTCGATTTGTATTATCGTTTAAATGTATTTCCGATTCAATTACCAACTTTAAAAGAACGAAAAGAAGATATTGAAGCATTGGCCAATCATTTTCTGAAAAAATATGCTGCAAGTTCACGAAGAAATGTTAGCAATATAAGTCCAAGCGCTTTAGAGCAGTTAAAAAATTACGATTGGCCGGGAAATATTCGCGAACTTGAACATTTAATTGAAAGAAATGTGCTACTTGCCAAATCAACCGAAATAGAAAAATTTGATCTTGCTTCGGATACTTCTGTTCCTTTTGAAGTTGTTCCCACTGGAGAAATGAAGTCGATGGAAGAAATGGAAAAAGATCATATTATGAATGCACTCCAACGCTGCAACGGAAAAGTTTCAGGTCCCGGTGGTGCAGCAGAAATGCTAAAAATGCAGCCGCAGACTTTGTATTCAAAAATGAAAAAATTAGGTATAAAACAGGATTATAATTAATCTACATTAAGTAGACTTGACTATTAGTTTAACGAACTTTGTAGTTCTAAACCAAGACATAAAAAAATAAATATGGAAACAATAAAATTAGAATTAGACGAGAAAAAACACGGCGCATTCAATCTTTATGTGGAAGATAAAAAATTAGGAGAAATGACCGTAAGCATAAAAGATGATTTACTAACCGTTTACCATACAGGAGTTGAGCCAGAAGCTGAAGGAAAAGGTTATGCCAAGAAACTTTTGGAAGAAATGGTGTCGTATGTACGTGCTAATAATTTGAAAGTTATACCGCTTTGTCCTTACGTTCATGCACAATTCAAAAGACATCCGGATGAGTATGAGGATATTTGGAAAAAGTAATTGATAAGGTATATCGCCAAAGTTTGTCATTTCGAGTAACGAGAAATCACACTAGAAACTCGACACAGATTGGAGATTTTGCATGCGGAGTTTCTCGTGTGATTTCTCCTCCGTCGAAATGACAAGATTGCGTAATTTCATTTGTCTCTCATAAAAACAATTCAGTTTTCTACAGTTAAAAATCTCCAAAATCTGCGGGAGAAAACAACTTTAGACATTCAAAAAAAAACATTATGAATACAGAAATATTAACCGACGGCATTCCTTTAAATGAAGCCAAAAAAGCTTTGATCATGCTTCACGGTCGTGGTGCCGGCGCTCATGATATTCTTTCGATAGCCAAACATCTTAAAGTGCAAGATTTTGCATTGGTCGCTCCACAGGCAGAAAACAGAACCTGGTATCCGTATTCGTTTTTAGCACCGCTTAACGAAAATGAACCTTCATTCTCAAAGTCGCTGGAAGCTATTCATCAGGTTGTAGTTGCCATTCAGCAAAACGGAATCGAAAAGGAAAATATTTATTTCTTAGGTTTTTCTCAGGGCGCTTGTCTTGCTTTGGAATTCACTACAAGAAATGCTGCAAAATACGGTGGTGTTGTTGCTTTCACTGGCGGATTAATTGGCGACAAAATTTATGAAAACCATTATTCAGGAAATTTCGAAAATACTCCGGTTTTTATCGGAACAAGTGATCCTGATTTTCACGTTCCTGTAGAAAGAGTAAATGACACGGAAGCGCTAATGACAAAAATGGGCGCTGATGTTACCAAAAAAATCTATCCAAACATGGGACATACCATTAGTCAGGACGAAGTAGATTGCGCAAATGCATTGGTTTTTAATAAAAAATAATGATTACGATAACGCGGGTTTACAGCGATGAAAATGGTGAAAGTCATTTTGAAGACTTTGAAGTTCCATTAAAAAACAACGGCGATATCGGATTTTTATCTGATGATGAACCTGTAAAATCGATCGTTTTTAGAGAAGTTAATCCTTCTTATGATTATGATTTTCACAACGCACCCGACCGTCAATATATTGTTTTACTGGAAGGCGGCGTAGAAATAGAAACTTCTTTGGGAGAAAAAAGGACATTCAATACGGGTTCGATTTTACTAGTAGAAGACACTACCGGAAAAGGCCATAAAACAAAGAATATTGAGCCCAAACTCAGAAAATCGATATTCATAAAATTATAATTTTTAAACACATAGAAACATAGATTTTTTCCCTCTTTAAAAAGAAATTAAAAAGAAACTAGTATCTAACACATAGTTACTATGTGCATTTATGCAAGTGAAACGCCTCTACGCGCAATCAAAACTATGTTTCTATGTGTTTAAATAATAGGTTACAAAATCGTATAAAATGGAAAAAGAAACCGTAAGAATAGAGAATTTCAGCGATGCCGTTTTTGCCATTGCCATTACGCTTTTGGTTTTGGATTTGCGCGCTCCGGAAATAAATATGGTAAAAAACGGCGCAGAACTATTAGTGTTTTTAAAAAGCGAATGGACAACGTATCTGGCTTTTACACTTTCTTTTTTCAGTATTTTTATCATGTGGGTCAATCATCACAAGATTTTCAAACAGATTTACAGTAGAAATACCGCTATCATGTTTTCAAACGGATTGATCTTATTTCTTGTTACGGCGGTTTCTTATCCAACAGCTTTATTAGCACGTTTTTTTAATAGCGAAGCTTCAAGTATTGCAGTTGCGATTTATACCGGAATTTTTGTATTGATTAATATTTCATACAATTTATTATGGTTTATCGCCAGTCACAACAAGAAATTACTTCGTCCTGGAATTACCGATTCGGCAATCAAAAAAATCACAAACAATTATTTATATGGATTTCCAACCTATTTAATTGCATTTGGGATTTCTTTTCAGTTTCCAGCTGTTGCTTTGACAATTTGCATGCTTTTGTTGATTTATTGGGCTCTTTCTTCAGGCAAAATCAATATGAATAAGAATGAAGATTAGTCTAGGAAATGTTCCTTCTTAATTCCCAATTTCTGTATTCTCGAACCTAAAGTTGTAGACGGCAAACCCAACAAAACAGCTGCTCCTTGCGGGCCTGAAATTCGTCCGTTGCATTTTTTTATAATTTTAAGAATATACTCCTTCTCTACTTCCTGCAAGGTTTTGGTATGAAACTCTGTTTTAGAAGTTTCGGATTTTCCAATAAAAATCTCCGGAAAAGTCATTTCCTTAATCATGTCCTCTTTGGCAAACAAAACACTTCTTTCAACCATATTTTCAAGTTCTCTCACATTTCCCGGCCATGCATTTGCTATCATGCTTTTGAGCACTTTTTTAGAAAATCCATTTATCTTCTTCCCTATTCTTTCTGAATGTTTTTCTAAGAAAAAATTCCCCAGAATTTCAATGTCATTTTTGCGGTCACGCAAAGCAGGAATTGTAATTGGATAAACATTTAAACGATAATACAAATCGCTTCTAAATCGGTTTTCAGTAACTTCTTTTTGAAGTGATTTATTGGTTGCTGCAATTACTCTTGCATTTATTTTAATGGTTTTATTTCCGCCCACGCGTTCTATTTCTTTTTCTTGTAAAACACGAAGCAATTTCCCTTGTAATTCTAAAGGAAGCTCTCCTATTTCATCCAAAAAAATAGTACTGTTTTCTGCTTGTTCAAATTTCCCAATTCTTTGATCGGTCGCGCCTGTAAAAGCACCTTTTTCATGTCCGAATAATTCACTTTCTATCAAATGCTCCGGAATTGAAGCGCAATTTACTTTCACCATTTTATTACCAGAAACTGGAGATAAATCATGAATCGCACTTGCTACGAGTTCTTTTCCTGTTCCTGTTTCTCCAAGAATCAATACAGTAGAATTTGAAAATGCAACTTGAGAGATTAATTCGTAAACAACTTTCATGGCATCGCTGTTCCCAATAATCCCTTGAAAACCTTCTTTTTTTGTTTCAACTATTTGCAAACTATTATTAGAAGAATTGTTTTTCAGTTTTTTCAGCTCGGCAACATTATTTTCATATTCCTGAGTCAGTTTACTATTTCTAACTGTAATAGAAAGCTGCGTTGCAATTCCTCTTAAAATACGATTTGATTCTCTGGTAAAAGTTTTCGGATTTTTAAAGAAAAGAAAAAGCACATTTCTATTTCCGCTAGTATAAGGAAGACAAATTCCGAATGCATTTTTGAAACCTTTTTTAAATACACTTTTAATATAATCGGGATTCTTTTGATCTTCGGTTAAATCAAAAATAACCGTATCTGCAGCATCCATGCAGCGATTAAAAAATCCATCATTCAAAACATAATTTTTTGACTCTGTATTTTTATCTGAAGATTGATAGAAAATTTGGTATTCCGTTTCGTTTTCATTGGCAGAAGCCAAAACAAAATCATCAAACAGAAAGTTATCTTTTAGTATACCATTTACAACAGCATTAAATTCTTCTTTATTTAAAGCCTGAGAAAGCGCCGAACTTATAGATAAAATCAACATTTGTTCTTGTTCACGTTCCTGCAATCGCTTCATGAGGATTGTAGTTTTATCTGTCGGTTTTTCCATAAAGGTATTTCTGGTAGTATTTTTTTACGTGTAATAGCGTAAATTTAAGAAATAGCCATTATTAAATTACTATTGATTTTCTAAATATGCTTTTTAAAATTCATAAAATCACGATATATCGTATAATCTAAAAGCTACTTTTATACATAAACCCTTCAAAAACAAAGAATTACATCTAATGGAATATTATTTGATTATAAAACAACAGTTCGTATAAATGCCATTTTTTATTTCTTAATCTAGGTTAATCGATGCGCAGCCATAACGGACGTAAATTTGTATAAGAAAATCAAATAACAATTTAATATAAAAATACCATGGAAAATAAAATTTTAGGCTTACACCATATTACTGCAATTGCAGGAGACGCTAAACGTAACTTTAATTTTTACTCAAACATATTAGGATTAAGATTCATCAAAAAAACAGTGAATTTTGACGATCCTGGAACGTACCATTTTTACTTTGGTGACGAAGTTGGAAGTGCGGGAACAATCTTGACATTTTTCCCTTGGGGAGAAGGAATTCAACAAGGAAGAAAAGGTTCCGGAATGGCAACTGAAATTGGGTATTCTGTTCCAAAAGGAAGTTTAGATTTCTGGCAAAAACGTTTTGAGCAATACAATGTCATTTATAACAAACCAGCTGAAAAATTCGGCGAAAAATACTTGACTTTCTTAGATCCGGACGGTTTAAAATTAGAGCTAATCGAATCTAAAACTGATGATAACAGAAAAGCTTGGGAAACCGATGAAGTAAAAGCCGATGTTGCAACAAAAGGTTTTCATAACATTACTTTGACTTTAAACGACATTAAACCTACGGCTGCCGTATTAACCGAAATATTTGGTTATAAATTAATCGATCAGGATGTAAACCGTTTCCGTTATGCAACTGACGCTGTAGAAAATGCAGCGATTGTTGACTTGGTAGAATTACCAGAAGAGAAAAAAGGTTTAGGTGCAAACGGAACCGTTCATCACGTAGCTTTCCGTGTAAAAAATGATGAAATTTTAATGCACTTCCGTGAAAAAATCGAAGAATACGGATTGTCTATTACACCTCAGATTGACAGAAATTATTTCCATTCTCTTTATTTCAGAGAACCAGGCGGTGTTTTGTTTGAAATCGCTACCGATAATCCTGGATTCACAGTAGATGAAAGTCTTGAAGAATTAGGTAAAAACCTAAAACTTCCTGCTCAATATGAACCTCAAAGAGCAGCAATTGAAGCTCATTTGGTTAAAATAAATTAATTACTAAATTTCAACACAACTAGTTTAAAGCTGTCCTAATTTCGGGACAGCTTTTTTTTTTTGATGAATAAAATAAACTTCACTTTCGGGTTAATCCTTATTTGCATCAAGCAAAACTGCCAACTGAATACAAGGAAAATCGGAGCGGTTACTCCATGCATGATTTGTTCCGCGCTGAATTACAATATCTCCTGCTTGCAAAAGTGTTTCTTCTGTATCAACAATTAAATAAATTTCGCCCGACAGAATTATGATATAATCCAAAGTATCAGTTTGATGCATCAGCGGATGCGGCTGACCTTTTGGAACTTCAATTCCTAGATCTTTATCGGGCGGAATTTGTACGTAACGAAAATAACTTCCGTTTTTTGGTGTATTCGGAAAAGCAGTATTTTCAATCACTTTCTCCTCAAATCTCGCTGGAGAGCTGTCTGTTGACCAAATATCTGAAATGATCAATCCGGGAAAATGCTCTGAAACATTTGTTACAATGGCATCTTCTTCTATAATTGATTTTCCGTCTCGTAAACCTATTACTACTCTTCTGGGTATTGTCCTCATAGTTATTGTATCTGCATGATTAGTTTTTTTCCTTGCGTTTTATTCTCGCGTAGAATTGCAAGCGCTTTTTCTACAGTTTCTGTTTTCAGTTTTCCTATAATAGAAATTGCAGGAGGATTAATTTTTCGGTTATCTATTAATTCTCTTAATTTGGTTAAACCATTTTTATAATAATCATATTGCTTTTCCAAACCGAAAGCATAATTGGAAATATTGAGAATTGTTGCTCCGTTTGAAAAAAGAATTCCGCGGGATTCCGGAGTAGAAAAATTGGTTACATCTACATAAATACCGTTTATTTTCAAGAGTTTAGCCGCAATCTCAGCGATGCTGTTTCCAACCAAATCTACCACTATATCAAATTTCTTGTTTTGATTTAATGCAAGTGCTTCTTCGTAAATATTTTTGATTTTGTAATTGATAATTTGTTCCGGTTTAACTCCAATATTTAATAGTGAAGTAATACTATTTTCATTTCCGGCTGTGACCAAAAAATTTGTAAAACCACCCGCAACAAGTAGTTTAATTACCATGTTTCCAACACCTCCCGCACCGCCGGTAATTAATATCGAATTAGTTACGTCGGCATTCATTCGTTTGAAAGATTGCAAAGCCGTTAGTCCGGCTGATGGAATTGCTGCAGCTTCTTCAAAAGATATACTTTCCGGCTTTTTAACCGCAATAGCTGCCGGAACACAAATATATTCAGCATAAGTACCTTTTGACCCCATACTTCCTGAACCACAAAATACCGCATCGCCAATTTTGAAATCAAGTACCTCTTCACCAATTGCTGTTACAATTCCGGAGAACTCACGGCCAAGAATTCGGGAATGCAAAAGCTTTCTTTCTGAACTGTTTTCGATCATCTGATAATCAATCGGATTAAAACCTGACGCCACAATTTTTACCTGAATCTGATTTGATTCGGGTATCGGAATTGCAACGGTTTCTAAACTAAATTGATTATTTTCCTTTAATATAATTGCTTTCATTTTTATCGTTTTATTATACAAAAGTATGGCGGCAATACTTTATTTTTGTTATGGGTTAACTGCAGGTAACCGGTTACCAAAGAGAAACTATTATGGCAAAAATCAATGATAACGGTATACTTCGCGAAGCCAATTGTTCTGAAGAACTTATGGCAATGCGAGACAGTCTTGAGGTTTTGGGCGGTAAATGGAAACTAATGATTTTGCGATTCTTAACAAACAGAACACATCAGGTTATTCATTTTAAAAAAATGCAACGCGAAATAAATGGTATTTCGGCCAAAATGCTCAGCAAAGAACTCAAAGAATTAGAAATCAATTTACTAATCAGTAGAACGGAGCAAGATACAAAACCTGTAAAAGTAGCTTACGCAATTACAGAATACGGAAAATCGGTTTTGCCTGTTACTGAAACCTTAGTTAATTGGGGATTAAATCATCGTGAAAAAATTATTGAATCTCTCAAATAAAACTCTTGTTTCTGCTGTTCTTTAACCTTCAAAACATTCAACAATCTTAAAAAAACGACTTTTGATTACTTTTAAAAAATGCGAAGAAAATGACCTTGATTTACTGCACGAAATCGCATTAGAATCGTATAACGATACCTATCAATATCTCTGGAAAGATGGTGGAACTTCGTATTTAAACACTTTTTATAAAAAAGAAATTTTTAAAAGCGAACTTTCTGCCTTAGATATTTATTACTTTCTAATCTATGAAGGCAAAAATGCAATTGGTTATTTTAAACTAAAAAAAAGTCCAATAGAATCCTATTCGGCCGACGAATGTATGGAACTGGATAAGCTTTATCTTCTAAAAAAATATACAGGCAAAGGAATTGGAAAAACGATAATGAATTATATCCTTTCTTTCTCTAAAGAAAAAAATAAATCAATACTTTGGCTAAAAGTAATGGAAAGCAGTCCAGCGCGATTTGTTTATGAAAAATCCGGTTTTATACCCATTAATAAATACGATCTCACGTATCCGGAAATTATCGAAAGATATGCCTCAATTATTACAATGATTTGTAAAATTTAAAATAGGAAAGCGCTATTAAAGCGCTTTTTTCTATTTCACATCTATTATTTTCGATAATTAGAAATAACTCCGAAAGCTTTTATTCTTTCTCAAAGTTATCCGAAACTTTTATGTTAATCTTTGTAAAGGAAAACTATAAATATTTAACTTAAGAACTGGAAGGCTTTGTAGATGTAGACGCAGATCTAATTCTCCTTTCCGACTGTACTTTGTAAATTTCTTTTGATTTTCGTTCAGACCAGTATTGTATAATAGAATTGATTACATTCTTAAAACGTTCTGTATTGCAAGGTGTTATAAAATAACTTTTTGGAGGAAAAGCAAAAGGATCAATTACAAAGGATTGTGTAAACAATATTGAAAAAAATAAACAAGGGCATTTCATTTGCACACCGATATCTTTGTAATGAGAATCATTATTACTTTCTCCGATATGCAATACATTAGAAAAAACCAAAAAAGGCATAATCTCCTGTGCCATTAATTGACGTTTTGCTTCTAAAAAAGTACTATAGAAAAGAATTCGGTTTTTAACTTTCAGATCAAGAAAAACTTGCTTAAATAGTCGGCGGTTTTCTTGATTTTCCTCCACAAGTACTATCGGATTCATCGCATTCATAATCACTACTTTTAAATTTAAATTCTAAAAAAATCTCTTAAATATCCTGATTTTAAGAAACTTGAACTTACATAATTACATTATTTATTTATATAATTTCAATGTTTACAAACAACGTTTTTTGTTTTCTCTTGCAGAAAATATGTTAATTATATAAAACAATTAAAAAATAATGTAAGTAGAAGAAAAATCTTATTTCTAATTTCATAGACCAATAAACCAAACAAATAATAAAATCTATGATACAATTTTACTTTCGGTTACTTATTTCTGCTCTTTTTAATTTCAAACCTAAATTACAGTTGTGCAACCTAATGCGATGATGAAGTTTCTCTTTATCAAACAGGTATTTTAAGCGTTTCAATTGATTAAAAACTTCCCCATTTTTACTTAAAGAACACGAATTATTCCGCACAAAAAACGGCTTAACAGGATTGCTATCTTTTAAACTTAACTTAAAATAAAAATGATTTATAAAAATATATTGCAGATTGATGACGACATTGATGATTGCGAATTTTTCATGGAGGCTTTGCAGGCCGTATCAGATGCTGATTATACAGCGATGCACAGTGCCGTTGAAGCATTGGATAAATTAATACGCCAAGAGCTAAATCCGGATATTATATTTCTTGATCTCAATATGCCAGTGATGACTGGTTTTGATTTTTTGACGGAAATTAAAACCCAGAAAATCCTTCAAAATGTGCCTGTTGTAATTTTTTCGACTTCACAATTTGAAGAGACAAAACTGAAAGCCAAAAATTATGGCGCTGAGAAGTTTATTTCAAAACCAAGTGATTTCAATGAACTAAAAAAGATCATAAGCCATTTTACTTTATAGAAAATCTTAATTCGTATTGCATTCCTTCAATTTTTATTTTTTAACGTGGTATTCTTAACAGAAAGACAATGAAATTATCAACACAAATAATTTTAGCCTTTACGCTTATAATTTTGCTTTCTGCTGCAGATTCGTATACCAATTACAGGCTGTCACTTAAGGTCAACCAAAATTCACAATTCTTATCAAAATCAGAAGCCGTTATCCGGAACTCAAACAAAACGCACAGGGCAATTCTTCAAATGCAAAGTGCGGTAAGAGGCTATTTATTAACTAACGATTCTACTTATCTTTTCCCTTATTACAGTGGGATTGCAAATGTCCCAAGCCTGTTTGCAGAACAACATACTTTGATTGACAGTAATACGGTACAATCCTCTATTCTGGATTCGATTAGTATTTTGCATGGAGAATGGCTTTCGTATACTTCAGAATTAATTCGCGCCAGAAGAGAAAATCCTACAACCTATCAATATCTTTTGGACAATAAACTCAAAAAGCACATTGGTAAAAACATCAATGATTCTATTACTCAAAAATTTAAACGATTTGAAAAAATAGAGTATAAAACACGGGCACATCATAGCGAAATGCTGTTACATTCTTTAAGCCGCGCGAGAACCTATTCGTTAGTGTTTTTGTCCCTTACGATTTTTGTCGGAATCTGTAGTACCGGTTATATTGTAATGATGATTACGCAGCGAATCAATTCGATGGTTCGTGTTGCCGATACTATTTCAAAAGGACGATTTACGATTGTCAAAGATTCTAAAAATGACGAACTGAGCGCTCTGGCTTCTTCTCTGAATATCATGTCCCGAAAACTTGAGCAAAATATTCAGGAACTGGAAAACAAAAATGAAGAACTAAACAAATTTGCTTATGTGGTTTCTCACGACTTAAAAGCTCCTTTGCGTGGCATTTATAATGTAATTACTTGGATTGAAGAAGATTTATCTAATGAACTATCTCCCGCTTTAAAAAATTATCTGAACATTATTCCGAAGCGCACGCAGCGAATGGAAGCCTTAATAAACGGACTTCTTGAATATGCCAGCATCAACCAGAAAACTTCGCCAGAATTTGTAGACACCAACGCCTTAGTCGACGAAATTGTACAATCTATAGTGCCGCGAAATTTTAAACTGCAAATAATTGATCTTCCGGAAGTTTTTACCGAGCGCTTAAAACTTGAACAAGTTTTTTCGAACTTGATTAGCAATGCTGTCAAATACGCAAAATCAAATAGGCCAACTCTGGAAATAAAATGCCAAAAAGTGCATGGAATTTATGAGTTTTCTGTGAAAGACAATGGTATTGGTATAGATCCGGAATATCATCAGAAAATATTTGAAATCTTTCAGACACTGAGAGAAAAAAATGAAATGGAAAGTACAGGAATCGGACTGGCAATTGTCAAAAAAATTATTGACGATCAGGGCGAAACTATAAATGTCGAATCAAAGCCAGGTGAAGGAACAAAATTTACTTTCACATGGAGAAATACAAAAACAATATGAAAAAACCCAATATATTATTAATTGAAGATGATGAACTCGATATTATTTCAGTAGAGCGTTCATTAAAAAAACTGGAAATCAAATATGTTTTGCATCAAGCTTACAATGGTCTGGAAGCACTAAAAATGCTTCGTGATGCTGAGATTCCGCTTGTTCCGGACGTGATTCTTCTTGATATCAATATGCCAAGAATGAATGGTATAGAATTTCTGAAAATTATACGAGCAGAAGAAAATCTAAAAGATTTAAAAGTTTTTATAATGACCACATCTTCTGAAAGCAATGACAGAAATACAGCCGAAGAACTGGGTATTTCAGGATATATTATTAAGCCACTCAATTATACAGACAATACCAAACGCCCAGATTCAATGGATGCTTTTGTTCAGTTTCATCTTCGAAAAATTCTATTAAATGAAAACGTTTAATAATTGTCAATTGTAAATTATGAATTGTGAATTATTAGTTATCAGTGAAAAGTAAAAAGCAAAAAACTCAATCGCAATTCACAACTCACAATTCACCATTCACCAAAAACAATCCTTCAGCAAAAGATTCACCAATTATGAAAAGAAATAAACCACTCGATAAAGTCCCAAAAAAAGAAGCCGTAATTGCTTTTCCAGTTATTACAGATGAAAAAATAGCGGAACGCAAAAGCAAGAAAACCAAGACTGAGGAATCTATCCTAAGTGATGCCGAATTCCTAAAAATTCTGTTGAAAGTAAAGAACGGTAATTTTTCTCAGCGTTTCCCAACGAATCAGGATGGTACAAAACGTGCGATCTGCGACACGCTGAATGAAATTATTGACCTAAACGAAAGGATGGTTTTTGAATTTCAAAAGGTGGGAAAAAGCATTGGTAAACAAGGAAAACTTACTAATCGTGTAGCTCTTGACGGTGCTCGTGGTTCTTGGAGTTCCTGTGTTGATTCGGTAAACACCTTAATTTCAGATCTGGTTCACCCAACAATTGAAATTGCGCACGTAATCACGTCTGTTGCAAAAGGAAATTTATCTCAGGAAATGCCTTTATCTATTGAAGGAAATCCGCTTCAGGGAGAGTTTCTTAGAATTGCAAAAGAGGTAAACGCCATGGTAAAGCAGCTGAATCTTTTTTCTATGGAAGTGACGCGTGTGGCGCGTGAAGTTGGTACTGAAGGAAAATTGGGAGGTCAGGCAAAAGTTCGTGGTGTTGGTGGAGTTTGGAAAGATTTAACGGATTCGGTTAATAAAATGGCTTCCAACCTAACCGGGCAAGTACGTAATATTGCCGATGTAACCACGGCTGTAGCTAAAGGCGATTTATCGAAAAAAATTACGGTTGACGTAAAAGGTGAAATACAGGAATTAAAAAACACCATCAATACCATGGTGGATCAGCTGAACTCGTTTTCTTCTGAGGTAACTCGTGTGGCGCGTGAGGTAGGAACCGAAGGAAAACTGGGCGGTCAGGCGCAAGTAAAAGGTGTTGGAGGAACATGGAAAGATTTAACGGATTCCGTTAACCAAATGGCATCGAATCTTACCGGACAAGTTAGAAATATAGCCGATGTAACCACAGCTGTAGCAAAAGGAGATCTTTCGAAAAAAATTACGGTTGACGTAAAAGGAGAAATTCTGGAACTGAAAGATACCATCAATACGATGGTAGATCAGCTGAATTCCTTTTCTTCTGAGGTAACTCGTGTAGCGCGTGAAGTTGGTTCTGAAGGGAAACTGGGAGGTCAGGCAAAAGTAAGAGGTGTCGGTGGAGTTTGGAAAGATTTGACGGATTCGGTGAACCAAATGGCATCAAACTTAACGGGTCAGGTTCGTAATATTGCCGAGGTTACGACAGCTGTAGCAAAAGGCGATTTATCTAAAAAAATTACCGTAAACGTAGAAGGCGAAATTCTTGAATTAAAAAATACCATCAATACCATGGTGGATCAGCTGAACTCTTTTGGTGCCGAAGTAACTCGTGTGGCGCGTGAGGTTGGTTCCGAAGGGAAACTCGGCGGTCAGGCCAAAGTAAAAGGTGTTGGTGGAACATGGAAAGATTTGACCGATTCGGTGAACCAAATGGCATCAAATCTTACCGGTCAGGTTCGAAATATTGCCGAGGTAACCACAGCCGTAGCAAATGGAGATTTATCTAAAAAAATTACGGCTGTAGCCGAAGGAGAAATTCTGGAGCTGAAGAAAACCATCAATACGATGGTGGATCAGCTGAACTCCTTTTCTTCCGAAGTAACGCGTGTGGCACTTGAGGTTGGAACCGAAGGAAAACTCGGCGGTCAAGCCAAAGTAAAAGGCGTCGGCGGAACGTGGAAAGATTTGACCGATTCCGTGAACCAAATGGCATCGAACTTAACCGGACAAGTACGTAATATTGCTGAGGTAACAACAGCCGTAGCAAAAGGCGATTTATCCCGTCAGATTACGGTTGATACCAAAGGAGAAATCTTAGAATTAAAAAATACCATTAATACGATGGTTGGTCAGCTGAACTCATTTGCATCAGAGGTAACTCGTGTGGCACGTGAGGTTGGTACCGAAGGAAAACTGGGCGGACAAGCACAGGTTGAAGGTGTCGGCGGAACTTGGAAAGATTTAACGGATTCGGTGAACCAAATGGCATCCAACTTAACCGGACAGGTGCGTAATATTGCCGAAGTAACGACTGCCGTAGCAAAAGGCGATTTATCGCTTCAAATTACAGTTGATGTAAAAGGAGAAATTTTAGAATTAAAAAATACGATCAATACGATGGTGGATCAGCTTCGAGGCTTTGCTTCGGAGGTAACAAGGGTTTCACGAGAAGTAGGAACCGAAGGAAAATTAGGAGGTCAGGCAAACGTTCCCGGTGTCGCTGGAACTTGGAAAGATTTAACCGATTCTGTTAATCAGATGGCTGGAAATCTTACCGCTCAGGTTCGTAATATTGCCGATGTAGCGATTGCCGTGGCCAATGGAGATATGTCCAGAAAAATTACAGTTGACGTAGCCGGTGAAATTCTGCAATTGAAAGAAACCCTTAATACAATGGTAGATCAGCTTCGTGAATTTGCCTCTGAGGTTACTCGTGTGGCGCGTGAAGTGGGTACTGAGGGAAAACTGGGCGGACAGGCGAATGTACCCGGAGTTGCCGGAACGTGGAAAGATTTGACCGATTCGGTGAATCAAATGGCGGGTAACTTAACCACTCAGGTTCGTAATATTGCCGAAGTAACTATTGCCGTTGCCAACGGAGATATGTCCAAAAAAATTACCGCTGACGTACGTGGAGAGATTCTGCAATTGAAAGAAACTGTAAATACAATGGTGGATCAGCTTCGTGCTTTTGCTTCCGAGGTAACTCGTGTGGCGCGTGAGGTTGGTACTGACGGAAAACTGGGCGGACAAGCGTTTGTTCCCGGTGTTGCAGGAACTTGGAAAGATTTAACGGATTCGGTGAACCAAATGGCATCAAACTTAACCGGACAAGTACGTAACATTGCTGATGTAACCAAAGCCGTAGCAAATGGTGACCTTTCAAAACAAATTACCGTTGACGTAAAAGGTGAAATTCTAGATTTGAAAAACACGTTCAACACAATGGTGGAACAGTTAAATTCTTTTTCTTCGGAAGTTACCCGTGTGGCGCGTGAGGTTGGAACCGAAGGAAAACTAGGAGGACAATCTGAAGTAAAAGGTGTTGCCGGAACCTGGAAAGATTTAACGGATTCGGTTAACGTAATGGCGTCGAATTTAACGGGTCAGGTTCGTGGAATTGCAAAGGTCGTAACCTCTGTAGCCAAGGGAAATCTGAAACAAAAACTTTCAATCGATGCTAAAGGTGAAGTAGCCCAATTAACTGACACTATTAACGAAATGATCGACACACTTGCTACCTTTTCCGATCAGGTAACAACGGTAGCACGTGAGGTTGGTGCCGAAGGAAAACTCGGTGGACAAGCTAACGTTCCGGGTGCTTCGGGAACCTGGAAGAACTTAACAGAAAACGTAAATCAGTTAGCTGCGAATCTTACGACTCAGGTTCGTGCTATTTCTGAAGTAGCATCTGCAGTTACACAAGGGGATTTAACGCGAACAATTGGTGTTGAAGCAAAAGGTGAAGTTGAGGCGCTTAAAGATACTATTAATCAAATGATTTCTAATCTTAAAGCAACCACTTTACGTAATCAGGAACAGGATTGGTTGAAATCGAATTTGGCTAAATTCACTCAGATGCTTCAGGGACAAAAAGAGCTGAATGCGGTTACCAAAAAAATCCTTTCAGAACTTGCTGCAGTTGTTACCGCACAGCACGGACTTTTCTATATTTTGGAAGAAGATGAAGATTTTATGGATTCCAAACTGAATCTAATCGCCTCATATGCTTATATTAAAAGAAAGGATTCTATTACGCAATATGCAATGGGCGAAGGACTTATCGGTCAGGTGGCGATTGAAAAGGAAAGAATCATTTTAAGCAATGTTCCAAAAGATTATATCCGAATCAATTCCGGACTTGGAGATGCGAAGCCAAAAGACGTTATTATTCTTCCGGTTTTATTTGAAGGCCGACTTAAAGCTGTTATTGAATTGGCTTCACTTGATACCTTTAGCCAGACGCATTTAGATTTCCTTGAAGGATTGACAGAAAGTATCGGAATTGTATTAAACACAATTGAGTCTAACTCAAGAACTGAAGAACTTTTGGTTCAGTCACAATCGTTGGCAAACGAGCTAAAAAGTCAACAGGAAGTATTGAAAAACACCAACGAAGAACTCGAAGAAAAAGCAATTTTATTGGCCAACCAAAAAGAAGAAGTAGAACTCAAAAACCAAGAAGTTGAGGTGGCTCGAAAAGCCTTGGAGGAAAAAGCCGATCAGCTTACTTTGACTTCAAAATACAAATCGGAATTCTTGGCGAATATGTCGCATGAATTGAGAACGCCGCTGAATAGTTTGCAGATTTTAGCCAATGAATTAATTGCCAATCGCGACGGAAATTTATCAGAGAAACAAATTCAGTTTGCCAAAACAATCAACTCTTGTGGCGATGACCTTATTCAGTTAATCAACGATATTCTGGATCTTTCTAAAATTGAATCCGGTTATATTTCTGTTGATTATAATCCGATTAGTTTTGAAGAAATCAGCCGATTTGTTGCCTCTACCTTCAACCCTATTTCAGAAGCCAAACATCTTGATTTTGAAATTATGATGGATGATAATCTTCCGGAATTAATGGAAACCGATTCACAGCGATTAAACCAAATTCTTAAAAACTTATTATCCAATTCCTTTAAGTTTACCGAGAAAGGTCAGGTAAGATTAAACATTTACAAAGCAGATAATAATTGGAAGACAAAAAATACGAATTTAGAAAATGCAGAAGCTGTTGTAGCTTTTGAAATCTCAGATACAGGAATCGGAATTTCGAAAGAAAAACAAAACATCATTTTTGAAGCTTTCCAGCAAGCCGAAGGATCTACAAGCCGCAAATACGGAGGGACTGGTTTAGGTTTATCCATCAGCCGCGGACTTTCTGATTTATTAGGCGGAAGTATTGAACTCGAAAGTGATACCAATATCGGAAGTAAATTCACATTATTTCTTCCTTTAAAATTTGTTCATAATCTCGAAATCGAAGACATGAATGTCAATGAAGAAACCAATGTAATTCATGCCGGAAAAAGCCGTTTAAAATCACTTCCGTCAGCAAGTTTTAATACATCGGACATTGATTTGTATTTTGTTGATGAGGTTGGTGACGACCGCAACAATATTAGGCCTAATGATAAAATTCTGCTAATTGCCGAAGACAACATTACTTTTGCTAAAATCTTGCTTGAGCGTGCGCATCAGCATGATATTAAAGCCGTTGTAACAACCAGAGGAAACGATGTGATCGATTATATTAATCAATTTCAGCCTCACGCTATTACAATGGATTTGAATATGCCGGATACGAGCGGATGGAAAATTCTCGACCGTTTAAAAACCGACTTTACACTTCGACATATTCCTGTTTATATTATTTCAGGCGAAGATGAACGAAATAAAGGATTGAAACGCGGAGCCAGAAGCTTCTTGGTTAAACCGGTTAAAAATGATTTACTGACGGCTCTTTTTAATGATATTCATGACTTCAAAAACAAAAAAGAAAAAAATCTTCTTGTAGTTGATGACAATCCGTCTGAATTAAAACGAATTGTCGAAGCTGTTGACGGTGATGACATTTCAATATCTACAGCCCTCACAGCAAAAGACGCAGTTGAACTTATCAAAGAAAAATCTTTTGATTGCATCATTCTGGATTTGGTTCTTCCGGATGCTGATGGGTTGGATTTAATCAGTGATCTTGAAAATAATATCAACGGTCAGGAAACCGCTATTATTATTCATTCTTCCGGTGACGTCAACAAAAAACAAAGAAGTAAACTGAGCCGATTTGCGCATAGCATTATAACAAAAAGTGCCGTGTCAATTGATGAATTAGTCGATCAGACTGCCCTATTCCTGCATCGCGTGCACAAAGACATGCCGGAAGACATGAAAGAACGAATTGAAACTTATTATTTAAAAGAAGATGTGCTCATCAATAAAAAAGTACTTCTTGTAGATGACGATGTTCGAAATTTATTCGCGCTGACAACTGCTCTAGAACGCTTTGGTCTTGATGTAATTAGTGCTGAAAGCGGACATGAAGCGATAGAAATTTTAAATCAGGATAATAAAATGGATATTGTTCTAATGGATATCATGATGCCGGAACTGGATGGTTATGAAACAATGAAAATTATCAGACAAAATGTAAAACATAAAGATCTGACGATTATTGCCGTTACCGCAAAAGCCATGAAAGGAGACAGACAAAGATGCATCGAATCCGGAGCGTCTGATTATATTACCAAACCAGTCAATGTCGATCAATTATCTTCATTAATGCGAGTTTGGCTCAAATAATATTTTAAATAAAAAAATGATGGAAAAAGCTCCAGTTAAAATATTATTAGTCGATGACAAAAAGGAAAATTTACTTTCCCTACAAGTCATATTAGCCAATTTGGGCTATCAGTTTGTCGAAGCGACTTCGGGAAAAGATGCTTTGCGAATTCTTCTGAAAAGTCAAGATTTCGCGATTATTCTCATGGATGTACAAATGCCGCTCATGGACGGATTTGAAACCGCAGAACTCATTCGCCAAAGCGAAAAACTCAAACACGTGCCTATTATTTTCCTCACCGCCAATATGAATACATCCGATTATATTTTTAAAGGATATCAATCTGGCGCGGTCGATTATATGATTAAGCCCTTGTCTTCAGAAATACTCAAAGCAAAAGTGATGGTTTTCACCGATCTCTATAAAAAGACCAGGGAACTACAGCTTAAAGAAGAAGAAACAAATGCGCTTAACGCAAAAATCACAAAAGCTAATGAAGATTTGGCTGCGCAATATCTGGCAATCGAAAAATATGCAAACGAACTAAAACGAAAAAACACTGAACTCGATGCTTTTACACACATTTCCAGTCACGATCTTCAGGAGCCGTTGCGAAAAATTCAGACTTTTTCTAACATCATTCTCTCCAAAGAATATGAGAATTTAAGTCCTGACGGAAGATTGAAATTTGATCGCATTTTGTACGCAACAAATCGAATGCGTGAATTAATCAATGACCTTTTGGCTTTTTCAAGAACGAATATTATCGACCGGATTTATGAAAACACCGATCTTGATACGATTATTGATAATGTAAAAGAAGCGCTTCGGGAAAATATTAAAGAAAAAAATGCCGTAATCAGCACTGATATGCATGGAAAAGTCAATATTATTCCGTTTTTGTTTATTCAGCTTTTGGAGAATTTAATCAATAATTCACTAAAATTTTCACAAAAAGAAGTGCCACTTCAAATAAAAATAAAAAGCCGCATCGGAACTGGTAAAGATTTACATAATGATAAATTAATTCCGCTAGAAACGTATTGTCATATCACTTTTGAAGATAACGGAATTGGTTTTGAACCGGAACACAGTGAAAAAATATTTGGTGTTTTTCAGCGACTTCACAGCAGAGACGTTTACGATGGAACCGGAATTGGTCTTGCAATTGTCAAGAAAATAGTAGACAATCATAACGGAATCATTTCCGCGACAGCGCAACCCATGAAAGGAGCGACATTTCATATTTATATTCCGCAGTAAAATTTTCAATAAATCAATGCTATATTTGCATTTCAACATTTGAAAAACGGCATTACAAAACGAATGACAATACAAGATTTAATTGGAAAATATTCAATAACAGGAACGAATCAGGAAGAAAATCCGGAAATCGCTTACAAGGGTATTTTGACTTTAACTTTAGATGAAAACAACCGCATTGTTGCAAACTGGCTGATCAATAATAATCAGTTGCAGAAAGGCTATGGTTTCTTTAAAGACAATATTTTGGTAATTAATTTAAATTATAAAGGCGAAAACAATAAAACGTATAAAGGCGTTGCAGTTTACCGTTTTATTACTAAAGATGTTCTAGATGGTTTTTGGTCTGAAAAACATGGAAATCCCTTGTATTTAGGAACAGAACATTGCTTAAGAATGGAAACTACTGAAGTTTTAAACTAAAATAAACTTCTGTTTTCTAAATTTAAAAACAATAAAAAAGCGCAAAATACAATCTCATTTTGCGCATTTTCTATTAGAGTTTAACATTCAAATTATCAATTATCAATTATCAATTATCAATTATCAATTATCAATTATCAATTATCAATTATCAATTATCAATTATCAATTATCAATTATCAATTATCAATTATCAATTATCAATTATCAATTAATCCAAAAGTTCCAGAGTAACCAAAAGTGCACAATGGTCTGAAGCCACCGAGTTTTGAATAACTTCACTACTCACCACTTTCCATTTTCCTTTTGGGGAAAACAATACATAATCAATTGTTTTTTCAGGTTTCTTTGAAGGAAAAGTAAATTGTGGATTCTTTTTATCATAAGATGCGCCCCATTTTTCTTCCAGGATCTTCATCGTATTACTATTTGGTTCCGCATTCAAATCTCCTGCAAGTATTGTTGGATACTTATTTTTCAGAAAAACTTCATTTATCTTTTTTACCTGATTAATTCTGTCGGTTTCAATTTCTTTATAATCCAAATGAGTACCAACAAAAGCAATCGTATCTCCTGACGGAATTGCAGCAACAATTTCTACCGCATTTTTAGGCTCATTTCCTTTCGTATAAGGCAAATTGACATTTCTGGAAGAAACTATTGAATGTTTAGACAAAATACCTTCTCCATATTCACCTCCGTCAAAATCCATCGCTTTGGCAAAAAGAGGACACATTTTTGTTCTGATTCCTAATTCGGTTACCAAATCATATTTTTTGGCACGATTTGTTTTAAAATCTACTTCCTGAAGCGCTACAAAATCGGGATTTGCATCATTGATTACTTTGGCAATTACATCCAGATTAAAATCGCCTTTCATCGTTTCTCCATGATAGATATTGAAAGTCAGAAATTTTATTATTTTTTTGTTGCTTCCTTCTTTTTGAGCGAATGATACAGTAAAAGCAAAAAGAAAAAGTGTTAATAGTAATGGCTTTAATTTCATAAAAAGTTGGCTTTAGATTTTTTTTTGAGTGAAAATAATGAAATTTTCCTATAAAAAAAATGACACACCAAAACTTCGTTCAGCCTCTACTCTATTTACGCAAAGGATTTTATTTCTTCAAATCAAATACAGTATGTTTGATAAGCTTTCGATTATAAGTATAAAGAATATGCACTTTTTTATCTGAAGTCTGAATAATAGCAGGATAACTAAACTCACCTTCAGGTTGGTTCTCTAAGTCAAAAAGTTTTTTCCAATTTACTCCATCTTTAGAATATTCCACATATAGAACATTTCTTCCGTTAAACCAATCCTTACCCATTTTTAAAGGATTATTAACCAATAAAAAAGACTTATTTGAGACAGTCAAAGCATCAATTCCTGAATTTGAATTCACAACATTTATACTATCCGTTTTCGCCCAGTTTTTCCCTTTATCTTCAGACCAGCTTGAAATAAGTTTGTTATGTCTACTTCTAAAAAGCATCTGAACCTCATTTTTAGAATGCACGAGAAAAGTTGGCTGAATAATATCAAAATTTTTAGGATCTTCAATCGCTATTTTTGTCCATTTTCCGGTAGCTTCTTCAAAGGTTTCTACGTGACTGCGCCATAAATTATCTTTTACACTTTCGGTGCTGCTTCCGCATAAAATAATTCCGGCTGTCATTTCAATTGGTTTGTTTTTTATTGGACCAAGAATTCCGTCCGGCAAATATTCAGGAGTACTCCATGTTTTTCCGTCATCATTTGAAGAAATCATTGCTCCAAACCATTCTCTAGGATTTTTTCCGACTTTGTAAAATAAATATAGTTTTTCGCTTTTACTTTTAAATAAAACCGGATTCCAACAAGGCAAAGTATCTTTCTCTTTTATTAATGGTTTAATTATACTTTGTGGCGCAGACCATTTTTTGTCTTTATAGAAAGACGTATAAATACTTACATCTTTTGCTCCCTCATGTTTACCGCCAAACCATGCCGCTAAAATTTCGTTTGGTTTGGTTTCAACCAAAGTCGCAGCGTGGCAACTTGGCGTTACAGGAACATCTGTAATAAAAGAATGCTCAATATTATCCGCTTGTGGATTTTGTTTTAAGCTTGTACAGGAAATAAAACATCCAAAAATTAGTGCGTAGAAAAAAGTAAACTTTGAATTCATGTTTTAAAATTTAAAAGACAAATATAACATTCTGGAATTCCTTATTTTGATAAAATTTCTACTGCAGCTTTTTCTAAACCTGCACTAGTTACAATTAATTTTATTTTGCCTTTCTTGCGAGTACTTTTAACAATAACCATTGCACGTCCTTTCCATGCTTTTCTTTTTGTGCCAATATAAGAATCCTGATCTTGTAAATTTCCATTGTCAACTGCCGCAATTACGCCCGCTCCTTCAATTTTAAATTCCAATTCATTTGCAGCGTTTGGATCAATATTTCCATTTTCATCCTTAATGAGAATTTCAACATAAGACAAATCCTGTCCATTTGCAGCAAGGTTTTTTCGGTCTGCATTCAATTCAATTTTTGCAGGTTTTCCGGCTGTTTTCAACGATTTAGTTTCTAATTCTTTTCCATTCTGAACACCAACAGCTTTTATTTCTCCCGCTGTGTAGGGAATCTCAAATGTTGCTTTAAATTGCTCATTAACCGTCGTTGGCAGTTCTTTCCATAATTTTCCATTTACATACAATCTTACTGAAGAATATCTGGAATACACTTCAACTTCTATATTTTTTCCTTCGTGGCCCGGCCAGTTCCAACTTTCCCATGTCGGCCAAACAGACCATAAGGTTTCCTTGATTTCCCCATAATAACCATTTGGTTCTTTCACCGCCATGTACAGTTTTTTATCTTCATTATATAACAAATCTCTGTAATGAGAAATCGGTTTTCTCCAGCCCGTTAAATCAATATCGCCGCAATAAGCGCCATGCCACGGAAAAATATCTCTTTCGTAATGTTCGCCTTCCGTTTCTCCTTTATAATAATGACGACCAATGCCTGATTCGCCAAGATAATCCATTGCGGTCCAGACAAAATCTCCAATAATATATTTATTATCGTTTACTGCTTTCAAATTACTGAAAGCATCACGCGGATACGATTCGGTTTGCACAATAACACGCGAAGGCACTCTTTTATGATCAGCTACAGCATGATGCATCTGATAATTATAACCACCAATATCATGTACCGCAAACAAAGGATCGAACATTTCCCAATCTTTATCCCAGGTTGTCATTGCGGAAGTTACCGGACGACTCGGATCAAGTTTTCTAACTAATCCTGCCAATTTTGTAGCGGTTTCTATTGCTTCAGGTTTCTTTCTTTCGATAATTTCATTTCCGATGCTCCAAAAAACTATAGACGGATGATTGCGATCACGAAACACTAAAGCACTTAAATCTTTCTGCCACCAATCATCGAAATACATCGCATAATCATATTTGTTTTTGCTTTCTCTCCAGCCATCAAAAGCTTCATCCATAACAAGTAAACCTATTTTATCACAGGCATCCAAAAAAGCTTCAGACGGAGGATTATGTGCCGTACGAACAGCATTAAAACCAGCCGCTTTCAATAATTCTGCTTTTCTGTATTCGGCACGATCATAAGCGGCAGCGCCTAATGAACCATTATCGTGATGCACGCAGCCTCCATTTATTTTAACTTCTTTTCCATTTAACAAAAAGCCTTCGGTTGCGTTGTATGCAATTGTGCGAATACCGAAATTTATGGTTTGTTGGTCAACTTCATTCTTATCTATTAAAACTGTTACCGAAGCTTTATAAAGATTAGGAGATTCTGGCGACCATAATTTAGGATTATTTACTTTGATCGTCTGAACAATTTCCTTTTCGCTGTTTGCGGAAAGTGTTATTTTTTCATCTTGAGTAGCGGTCAATTTTCCTTTATCCAGAATTTTAGTTCTCAGCGTAAGCGTATGATCTGAAGAAGTCTCATTTTTTAAAACGGTTGCAATTTTCACCGTTGCATTATTTTTATCCGCTTCAGGAGTAGTAATTGCAATTCCCCACGGATTGATATGAACAGGTTCTGTGGTTAAAAGCCAAACATGTCTGTAAATTCCGGAACCGCTGTACCAACGGCAGTTTTTTTGTTGTGAATTATCAACTTTTACGGCTACAACATTCTTTTGTCCAATCTTAATATGTGGTGTGATATCATAATAAAAAGACGAATATCCGTAAGGACGAATACCCAATGAAACTCCGTTTATAAAAACTTCAGCATTCATATAAACGCCTTCAAAATACAAGGAAAGCTTTTCACCGTTATAATTCGAAGGCAATTCAAACGTTTTTCGATACCAGGCAATTCCTGACGGAAAATAACCTCCATCATTACCCATCGGATTTTTTGCATCTACACGCCCTTCTATACTCCAATCGTGCGGAAGATCTAGTTTACGCCAACCAGAATCATCAAAATTTACGTCTGAAGCATTTTTATTGTCTCCGAAATAAAAAGTCCAATCATAATCAAACTTTTCTTTTTCAATAATTTTAGCACGTTGCGAATAAGTCGCATTCAAACTTATAAAACAACAAAAAACACAACATAACGTCTTAAATATTTTCATCTGAAGAGTATAAAATTTCTTTATACGCTAAATAAGTGTTTTTATTACATTTATCAAAAAGTAATTTAACTTTTTACTGTTTTATCGTGATTTGCTTATTATTCAGAAGAAAAAAAATCAATCTGTTTTACTAAAAAGTGAAGCTCTGTAACCAATTCCCCATTTGGCGATTTCGTCAATTATTGGTGCTAAAGTCTTTCCGTACTCCGTCATTTCATATTCAACTGTAACCGGTTTTGTATTGAGAACGGTACGTTTTATAAGATGATTCATTTCCATATCCTGCAATTCTTTCGAAAGCATTTTGGCTCCAATTCCATCCACTTCGCGCAATAAATCCATGAAACGTAATTTATCACCTTGCATCAAAGTTCCAAGAATATGAAACTTCCATTTTCCGGATAAAATCTCCATTGTGTCTTTGATTGCGAGTATTCTTCCTTTGCAAATTAACGTGTTGTTGAGTGTTGGCTCTTTTTTCATCTTCAAAAAATTATCACGTAAAACTATTAATAATGCTAATAGTTTCCAAAAGGAAAGTAGTTTCTAAAAGGAAACCCATAGCTACTTTAAACTTAATGCACTTTAATTTTGCACTATAATTTAGTGCAAATGATTCAAACCAAAATAACAACAATAGCGCTTCTGTTTATTCTCAATTCCAATTGTACAGGACAAACAAGCAATATTCAAAAAACATCAAAAATGACAAAAGAAACAACAAACATTAATCCTTTATTATGCGATCCAGAAGCAGGATTTTGTGGACTTCCGGACAATTCACCAACTGATAAAAGCATCGAAAACACAGCAGATAAATCAATAAAAATAATCTACTTCACCGATCCTATTTGTTCTTCTTGTTGGGGAATTGAACCGCAATTACGTAAACTAAAATTGGAATACGGAACAAATTATGAAATTGAATATCGCATGGGCGGCCTCCTGCCAGACTGGAGTTATAATAGCGGCGGAATCAGCAAACCTTCAGATGTAGCGCATCATTGGGACGAAGCCAGTTTATATTATGATATGCCTATTGACGGCGATATCTGGATTGAAGATCCGTTGCATTCTTCTTATCCGCCTTCTATTGCTTTTAAGGCTGCTGAAATTCAGAATCATAAAAAAGCATTATTATTTCTGAGAGAACTTAAGGAAATGGTTTTCATGAGGAAATTAAACATTACAAAATGGGAAAATATTGCAGCTGCCGCTGAAAAAACCGGGCTTAATGTAAATCAGTTAAAAACAGATTATGAAGGAAAAGCGCAAATATTATTCGAACAGGATTTAAAATTGGCAAAAGAACTTGGTGTAAGAGGTTTTCCAACTATCTTTTTTTCAAACAATAATGGAGAAAAAGAAATCATCTACGGTTCAAAACCTTATGCTTTTTATGAAACTGCGCTTTTAAAATTAGATCCGACAGCGCAAAAAGCAGAATACAACAAGAATTGGGAAACAGTATTTTCAAAATACAATTCATTAACGGCGAAAGAATTTGCTGAATTAACCGGAAATCCAAGAAAAGAAAGTGAAAGAATTTTAAATCAACTTGCAGACAACGGTTCATTGCGAAAAATCACAACCAAAAACGGTTCGCTTTGGACACTTATAAAAGCTGCCCAATAATCAATTTATATTTTTTACTGAATTATTAAGAAATAGAGGAAAGCAATTATTGCTTTCCTCTATTTTTAGTTTACAGGATTTTAACATTTAAATTATCAAAAAATGATTTTAAATTTAGGCAAATAATCAAAAATATAAATTAATCCCTGTTTCCTGTAAAACGATATTTTGAGGATTAAAGACCAGTTCAAATCCTATAATATTTCAACCTTTTTGTCTAACTTAGCGCACCAGATCTTTTACAATAAGATTTTAGCAAACATTGGATGTTTCAGCGTTTTAGAAAAAATATTTTTTCAATTACATCCAAAAAATTTCAAAAAACAACACACTAATAATTTAGTTAATTTAAAAATTATGAACAAATTTGATTTTGGCGTCGTTGGACTCGGCGTTATGGGACGCAATCTTCTTTTAAATATTGCCAGCCATAAATTTGCTGCAGCAGGTTTAGATTTAGATACAGAAAAAGTCAACTCTCTACAACATGAAGCTGATCCTGATCATACAATCGAAGCAACAACCGACGTTAAACACTTTGTAGAACTTATACAACAACCAAGAGCAATTATGCTGCTTGTACCTGCAGGAAAACCTGTTGACAGCGCTATTGCAAGTTTACTTCCTCACTTGGATAAAGGCGATATTATTATCGACGGCGGAAATACTTATTTTACCGATACAGACCGTAGATTTCTTGAATTATCTGCTAAAGGAATTCACTTTTTCGGAATGGGAATTTCAGGTGGAGAAAAAGGTGCCCGATTTGGTCCTGCAATGATGCCTGGAGGAGATCAGAAAGCCTATGAAAGACTGCGTCCTATTTTTGAAGCTATTGCAGCAAAAGTTGACGGAGAACCTTGTGTAGAATATCTAGGAAATGGTTCTGCAGGAAATTATGTTAAAATGGTTCATAACGGAATTGAATACGGAATCATGCAACTTATTTCTGAAATTTATGACCTAATGAAAAGAGGTTATAATTTGGATGAAGATACTATTCAGAAAACTTTTGAAGAATGGAATGAAACAGAGCTTAAATCTTATCTTATTGAAATTACCGGAAAAATCCTAAAACAAAGAGACGAAGACGGAAGCCGATTAATCAATAAAATATCGGATTGGGCAAAATCTAAAGGTACCGGAAAATGGACTTCTCAAAATGCGATGGACCTTCAAGTTCCTGTTCCAACTATTGATGCCGCTGTAGTAATGCGCGACATGTCTAAAACAAAACCGGAAAGAATTGAAGCTGCTGCTAAATTAACATGGAACAACCAACCAAGTGATGTAAATGCAACAGAAGCTATTACATCATTAAAATCGGCTTTATATTCTTCTATCATAATTACTTACGCACAAGGTTTAGCACAGCTTAAAACCGCTTCTGCAGAATACAACTACGGTTTGAATTTAGAAACTGTTGCCAAAATTTGGCGTGGTGGATGTATTATTCGCGCTGAAGCCCTTGAAGATTTCAGAAAGGCATTTGCTGCAAATCCAGGTTTGCCAAATATTCTTTTAGATTCTGAAATTGCTGCTAAACTTACACAAAACCAATCAGGACTTAGAGAAACTATTCAATTGGCCGTACAACAAGGAATTCCTGCGGCAGGTTTGATGAATTCGTTAGCTTATTTTGATGCTTACCGTTCTGAAAACCTTCCAACAAACTTAATTCAGGCACAACGTGATTATTTTGGAGCACATACTTACGAACGTATTGATGTTTCAGGCGTTTTTCACACACAATGGAATGAATAAGAAACTTTAAGCGAAACGAAAATGAGTAAATTCAAAAATATAAGTCCAACAATCATTGTTATTTTTGGGGCAACCGGTGACTTAGCTAAAAGAAAACTTTTTCCGGCATTTCAAAATCTTTTTCTGGACGGTCGTCTAGATGAAAAATTTAAGATTATTGCACTGGGAAGAGCAGAAAAAAGTGATGACGAATTTCGCAGTTATGTTGTCGAAAATTTAAATACTTTTTCTCGAAGAACAGCCAATTGTGACGAGCGAACTCAGGAGTTTATTTCGCATATCTCTTACCTGAGACATGATATTGACAAAGAAGAATCGTATTATCAATTAGATTCCAAATTAAAAGACATTGATGCAGGTTTTGGTGAACGTGCAAATCGTTTATTCTACCTTTCTATAACACCTTCTTTTATTACAACCATTTCGGCTTATATGAAGAAAATAGGTCTTGCTGCCAATGAAAAGCAAGATCGTATTATCATCGAAAAACCGTTTGGATATGATAAAACTTCGGCAATTGCGCTTAACGAAATGTTATCGCAAACTTTCAAGGAAGAACAAATTTACCGTATTGACCATTATTTAGGAAAGGAAACCGTTCAAAACATTCTTGCTTTCCGTTTTGGAAATTCGATGTTCGAGCCTTTATGGAGTAGAAACTTCATTGATTTTGTGCAAATTACAGTAGCAGAAGAAGTTGGCGTTGAAGAACGAGGCGGATTCTACGAAGGTGTTGGTGCATTAAAAGATATGATTCAAAATCACTTGCTACAGATTTTATGCATGACTGCCATGGAAGCACCAGCATCATTAAGAGCAGATGATATCCGAAATAGAAAAGCTGATGTTCTTAAATCGATCCGACGCATAAAACCGGACGAAGTAGATCATTACATTGTGAGAGGTCAATATGATGCAGGTTTTATAAAAGGAAATCCGGTACCGGGATACCGTCAAGACAAAGGAATTGCACCGGACTCTAATACGGAAACCTATGTAGCAATGAAAATCTATCTGGACAACTGGAGATGGCAAGGAATTCCGTTTTATCTAAGAACAGGTAAAAGAATGGAAGAAAAACAATCTTCAATTATTATTCAATTTAAACCAGTTCCTCATTCTTCATTTTCTTATGGAAAAGAAGGAATGACTCCAAACCGACTTATCATAAACATTCAGCCAGCAATGGATATTAAGTTGCAATTCATGACCAAAAAACCGGGATTGTCACTTTCTTTACGTCCTGCAGAAATGGTTTTTGATTATTTCAGCTGCTCTACTATGTCGCCTGAAGCATATGAAACCCTTATTGGAGATGCATTAGCCGGAGATCCAACATTGTTCATGCGTTGGGATCAGGTTGAAGAAGCTTGGGATGCAATTGAAACCATTCAGCAAGTATGGAAGAATACACCTCCAACTAATTTTCCAAATTATAAAGCAGGAAGCTGGGGACCGGAAGAAGCCGATGAATTACTTGCACGTCAAGGACATAAATGGGTTTCGAACACTCAGGAAATTGAAAAAATTAGCACTAAATGATACAGATATACAATTCAATAGAAGACATTAATAAAGAAGCAGCGGACCTTTTTGTTGCTGCTTCGCAAAAAGCAATAAGCGAAAAAGGACAGTTTACCGCTGTGCTTACCGGAGGTTCTTCACCTGCTGGTATTTACAAACTTTTAGCTTCAGCAGATTACAAAAATAAAGTCGATTGGAGTAAAGTTTTTATTTTCTGGGGAGACGAACGCTGGGTTCCGCTTGACGACGAACGTAGCAATGCTAAAATGTCTTTTGATACTTTACTAAGTCATGTTCCAATTCCGAAAGAAAATATTTTTGAAATGTACAGCGATGGTGTTAAACCAGAAGAATACGCGGTTACTTACGAAAATTCGATTAAAAACATTTTAGGTAGCGAAGGAAAATTTGATCTTATTCTGTTAGGAATGGGAGATGATGGTCATACTGCTTCCCTATTTCCGGGTGAAGAAGTATTGAAAGAAGAAACAAAATGGGTAGATGCCTATTATTTGAAACCTCAGGAAATGTACCGCATTACACTTACTGCGCCGCTAATCAACAAAGCAGAGAAAATCGTTGTGGTGGCTTTTGGAGAAAAGAAAGCTCCTGCATTACATGAAGTTTTAAAAGGAGAATTTAACCCGACGAAATACCCAATGCAGTTGATTAAACCTGTTTCAGGAGAATTGCTATTCCTTGTCGATCAAAACGCAGCCGGGAAATAATTTCTTTAAATAGTATTCTAATAAAAAAGGAGAGTTTCAACTAAATGAAACTCTCCTTTTTACTTTTTTAAGCCGATTTTATTTCGCTCCCGGAGGACTGTTTTTTTCAATGTATCTTGTAAAAATATCCAACAAATGCTTTCTCGTTCCTTCGCCTTCGTAAATACTGTGTGAACGGTTTGGGTAAATCATTAAATCAAACATTTTGTCATATTTGATTAACTCATTAATTAATACTTCGGCATTTTTGTAATGAACGTTATCATCGCCTGTACCGTGAATATATAATAAATTTCCTTTTAGATTTTTAGCATGCGTTACAGGAGAAGCTTTTATATAAGTCGCTTCATTTTCAGATGGCAATCCCATATAACGTTCTGTATAAATGTTATCATAAAAATGCTGATCTGTAACTGCCGCGATTGCAATTCCTGTTTTATAAATATCAGGATATTGAAACATTAAGTTTAAAGTTACTGCTCCTCCACCGCTCCAACCGTGAATAGCTACTCGATCTGTATCGATGAAATTCCATTTTAGAACTTCTTTCGCCGCCATTGCCTGGTCGTGAGTATTTATAATTCCAATGTTTTTATAAATCGATTTTCTCCATGCAGTTCCTTTCATTACTGGGGTTCCTCTGTTATCCATTGCAATTGCGATATAACCTTTCGGAACTAATTTCGCTATAAGCGGATAAAAATAAGGCGTATCATTTGCAACTGAAGCCATTGGTTCTCCATAAACATAAAAGAAAACAGGATATTTTTTTGAAGGATCAAAATCCAACGGTTTTGCCATTATTCCATCAATTTCAATTCCGTCAACGGTTTTAACCTTAAACTTTTCTAAAGAATAATCTCGTTTTGGAGCTGCAAAAACGTCTGCTTCTTTTGGATATATTTTTTGATGTCCGGATAATGCAATCAAACGCATATTATAATCGCGGTTGATGTTTGAATTTGTATGTTGAGCATAAGCAGCATCTGTCGAAAATGTGTATTTATTTGTTCCGTCAAAAACATCTGGAGTAACTCTTTTTGTTTTTTTAGAACTTAAATTCGTTTCATACAAATAGCGCTGCGTAGCATCTGTTGGACTAGCTTCAAAATAAATTGTTTTTGTTTTCTCATTGTATGCTTTATAATACGCATCAAATTTAGAAGTTGTAACTAATTCTTTTGATTTTCCGTCCAATCCAATTTTGTAAATATGCATCCATCCATCAGCATCAGAACTCCACAAAAATGCTTTTCCGTTATCTACAAACTGGCACGGAAAAGTATCATATTCGCCCGCCGAAATATCAAAAACATCAATCCATGAAGTTGATTCTTCCTTGTAAATTACTTTTGCATCGCCTGTTTTTGGATTACAATTGTACATCGTAACCTGATTTTGATTTCGGTTCAACTGAATAACCATTACAGATTCATTACTCAACCATTTCATTCGAACCAAGTAATTATTATCCGGTTCTCCTGGGATATTTAGCCATTTGGTTTGCAAAGAAGCCACATCAATAACTCCGATTTTTACTGAAGATGGTCTTTCTCCCGCTTTTGGATATTCAACCGGAACAACAACAGGATACAATGAATCTGTGTTGTTGATCATAAAATGGAATTTAGTAGAAGTTGCATCTACACGCCAGTACGCAATACTTTTTCCGTCAGGACTCCATCTGAAACCATCTCTTGCTGCTAATTCTTCTTCATAAACCCAGTCAAATGTTCCGTTGATGATTTTATCTGTTCCGTCTGTCGTCAATGGCGTTATCTTTCCAGAATTCAAATTTTCCACATAAATATTGTGATTGGAAACGTAAGCTACATTTTCGTTATCACTTGAAAATTTTGCAAACATTAACGATGATGCATCAAGATTTTTACCTAATTGTTTTCCTTTTCCTGTTGCTAAATCAAAAAACCAATAATCTCCTTTTGTGTTATCTCTCCAAACTTTCTTTGAATTGGTGTAAACTAAGATTTTCGTCTTCGTTTCATTCCATACCAGGTTTTCGATTTCTCCTGCAAATCCTGAAGCTTTTAATTGCGCAGCGGTCAAAATTGTCGATTGTTTATCTAACTTGTCAACATCATAAACCACAACGTTGTTGCCTTCGTTTACCCAAAAAGAATGTGAATTTGGTAACCAATTCAGGTTATTGATATCAATATCCTTCTGAGCAAAAACGGATGTACATATAAAGAGTACAAGGAATAAATACTTTTTCATTTTAGTGTTTTTTATTTCTGATTAAGGTTTCAATTTCTTCAATTTCGATTGGCAATGCTTCACTTAAATTAATATTTCCGTCTTCCGTCAGGAGATAATCATTTTCGAGACGACAGCCAATTCCTTCTTCTCTAATATAAATTCCAGGTTCGCAGGTTAAAACCATTCCTTTTTCAAAAGGTCTTGAATATAATCCTACATCATGAACATCCAAACCAAGATGATGCGCTGTACCGTGCATAAAATACTTTTTGTAAGCAGGATTATCAGGATTCTGAGCTGCAATTTCTTCAACAGTAATCAATCCCAATTTAACCAATTCAGCTTCGATTAGTTTTGCCATTTGAAGTTCGTAATCTTTAGACAAAACACCTGGCTTCAACAATTTCGAACCTTCTTTCAAACAATGCAAAACCGATTCATAAACCTCTTTTTGTCTCGGACTGAAAGTTCCGTTTACCGGAATACAGCGAGTCGTATCTGAATTGTAATTGGCATAACAAACTCCAAAATCAATTAAGACCATTTCATCAGCACGGCAAACGCCATCGTTACTGTTGTAATGAAGCGAACAAGCGTTTTTGCCCGAAGCTACAATTGGTTTAAATGCTGGTCTTGTTCCTCCATTTTTAATCGTCGCATAAGCCAGTTCCGCTTCTAATTCATATTCCTTAATGTTTGGCTGAATCGATTTTAGCATTCCGTGAAAACCTTCTACACTAATTGCAGTCGCTTTTTTGATTAAATCAATCTCTTCTGAAGATTTAACAGGACGCAATTCGCGCGTAATCTTAGCCACACGTCCATACTGATGCAAAGGATATTTTTCTTTGCACCATTTAATCATACGATCTTGTCTGGTTTCTATTTCGGAAGTAACTCTTTTGATATGCTCATTATGTCCCAAATAAAAAGTATCAGCTTCAAAAGCAAAAAGTTGTAAAGCCTTTTCAAATTCATGAATCCATTTTACGTTTTTGATTCCGGAGATCGCTGTAACTTCTTCTTTTGTTAAAAAATTCCCATCCCAAATTACAGTATGTTCATTGCTTTCTTTTACGAAAAGAATCGCCCGGTTTTCTTCTTTAAAAGCATCAGGAAATAGAACAAGAATCGTTTCATCCTGATCTATACCTGACAAATAAAACAAATCATTATTTTGCGCAAAACCCATAACATCGTCTGCATTGTTGGGCATTACATCATTAGAAGTAAGAATAGCCAGACTATTCTTTTGCATTTTTTCGGCAAATCTTTTTCGGTTGTTTTCGAATAAAGAAACCGGAATCGAATCGTATCTCATATTTTATATTTGAAACCTATTAATTGCTACAGTAGTAGTTTTAATTCAAAATAGAAAAAACTTGTAGCGCAGGTCAAATTTACATTTTTTATCTTTTCTAATCGTTAAATATTCCTTTGGGAAATCAATTATAGTCCGATAAAAATTGTTTTTAATTTGCACTTAAATTTGGCAATGTTGGTCTTGTTCGCAATCCTTCTTCAATAATAGCAAGCACTCTTTCTCTTTCTGTTCCATGAAGTGGTAATCTTGGCGCACGAACATTCTCCGTTCCTATTCCTGTCGCAACCTCAGCCAATTTAATATTCTGAACCAAAAGCGAATTAATATCCAACTCCAATAAAGGCAAGAACCATCTGTAAATTTTTAAAGCTTCGTCAATTCTTCCTGCTTTCGCTAATTTGTAAATGGCAACCGTTTCAGCCGGAAAAGCACAAACTAAACCAGAAACCCATCCGTCAGAACCCATCAATAAACTTTCAAGAGCCAAAGTGTCAACTCCAGATAATATTTTTAAACGATCGCCAAAACGGTTGATCATTCTTGTAACATTTGAAATATCTCTCGTCGATTCTTTTACCGCCTGAATATTATCAAACTTTAATAATTCTTCAAACATATCTAAAGTCACTTCAATTTTATAATCGACAGGATTGTTATAAACCATGATAGGAAGCGAAGTATTTCTGGCTACATCGCTATAATAAGCAACTGTTTCATGATCTGATGCTTTGTAACGCATTGGAGGAAGCATCATTAAACCTTTTGCTCCGTCTTGTTCTGCTTTATTTGCTGCTAAAATGGCACCTTTTGTAGTTTGCTCCGCAATATTCATAATTACCGGAACTTTTCCATCTGTAAGCGATACAGTGTGTTTTACTAATTCTCTTTTTTCTTCCTCCAAAAGTGTGCTGGCTTCGCCTAAAGTTCCGCCTAAAATTATTCCTGAAACACCTGCGTCTAATTGCGCTTTCATGTTCACTTCAAACATATTGAAGTCTAATTTATCATCTGAAGTAAATTTTGTAGTTACTGCCGGCATAACGCCATTCCATTGAATACTCATAATTTATATTTTAATTTATGGTCCAAAATTATCCAGAAAACCGAAAGCAATCCTTATAAAAATTACCTCAAAGTGATACTATATTACCCTGTATATACTCAACTTAAAAAAAACAGGCAATTATAACATCATTTTAATAGAGAAATACAATATATTTGATTCATCTAACCAACCAACCATGAAAGTTTTTCCGTTCAAAATTCCGAAATCCGGAGAAGAACCTCTTATCTATCAAGAAGATATAGAAGTATCTTTTTATGATAAATTGCATCAGCATGAAGAAATTCAAATTAGTTACATCGAAAAAGGTGAAGGAGCCGTTTTTGCAGGCGATACTATTTCGCAATATCATGAAGGCGATATTTTAGTAATTGGAAGTAATTTGCCGCACGTTTTTAGAAGTGATGTTCAGGAAAATGAAATCTCTATAATGCGTACCCTATTTTTCACTTTTAATTCTTTTGGAAAAGATTTTTTTGAATTGCCGACATTCAGAAACATTCATCCCATTTTAGAAAGCAGTAAAAATGGTTTCGTTGTTCGAAATGCCCCAAAAAAAATGGTCAAATATTTTAAGAAATTAAAAAATGCGGACAGTTACTCCCGGTTTATTTTATTTCTTGATATTATGAAATGGCTGTCAACAGCTGAAAGTACTCCTCTGTCTAATTATTTATATCAAAAAAAAATTACTGATAACGAGGGAAAAAAGATGCAAATTGTTTTCGATTATGTGATGACCAATTATCATCAAAATATTACGCTTGAAGAAATTGCCTCGATTGCCAGCATGACTAAAAATGCTTTTTGCCGATATTTTAAAGTCCGTACGAATAAATCCTTTTTTCAGTTTCTTATTGAAGTCCGGATTGAGCGCGCGGCCAAGTTACTATCAAGCAATGGCGAACTTTCTGTTCTGGAAATTGCGGAATCATGTGGTTTTAACAACATCTCGAACTTTAATCGGAAATTCAAGGAATTAAAGCAGCTTTCTCCGTTGCAATATCGAAAACTTAATTTGTAAAAATCTTTCGCTTAAGCGGATTTAAACTTATAATCAAAAATCAAATACTAACTTGTTTTTCTATAATTATAAATAGCCAGTGCGTTCAGTACAATTGCAAAAATGATAAGATATAGTAATTCTTTGCCTACTTCTTTCATTCCGCTGCCTTTTAAAACGATCAAGCGAACTACTTTTATAAAGTGCGTTACGGGCGTAAACTCAGAAATAGCTCTTGCCCAATCCGGCATACTATCTGTACTGGTAAAAAAACCGCTCATTAACATAAAAATCATCATAAAGAAAAAGGCAATAAACATAGCCTGCAATTGCGTGTCGGCAAAAGTGGAAATCAATAGCCCCATTCCTAATAAAGCGATAAGATAAATGGCTGCAAAAAGATAAAGTACGGCAAGACTACCTTTAGGGAATATTCCATAAACAAGGTACATAACAGTAAGTCCCACTGTAAAGACAATCATTCCGACAATCCAGAAAGGAATAAGTTTACCCAGAATAAATTGCCATTTCTGAATTGGCGTAACATTAATCTGTTCGATGGTTCCTATTTCTTTTTCTCTAACAATATTTAGTGCGGTGATAAAGCCTCCAATTAACGTTAGCAATAAAACCAAAATACCAGGAACCATATAATATTTGTACTCAGCTCTGGGATTGTACCAATTCGTACTTGATATCGTAATTAAAGATGAAGATAATGTCGGTGCTTGTTTTGGCAATTTAAACTGAATGTCAAGATCACGATTAAAATCTGCCAATACTACATTTAGATAGGCATATCCAATATTTGATTTTGTTCCGTTTATGGCATCTGCGGCAATATTTACTTTCTGACTTCCTTCACGAACTAAATTTCGTTCAAAACCTGACGGAATTTCTAAAATCAAATCGGCTTCTCCTTTTTCGATAAATTCCAAGCCTTTCAAATAAGAAGAAGGTGTCGCGACAATTTGAAAATATCCCGATGAACCAATTTTATTAATTAGTTTTTGAGAATACGAACTGTGATCATGATCGACGTAAACGACATTTACATTTTTTACTTCAAAATTTGCGGCTAATGGTAGAATAATGAGTTGTATAATTGGCATTGCAAACATCATTGCGAGAATGGTCTTGTCCCGGAATATCTGACGGAATTCTTTCTGTAATATAAAACGCAGTACTTTCATGATAATCTGATTTTAAATTTTTTCAGCGCTATCGCTAAAAGAAATATCGCCATTCCGGCAAGAATTAAAGTTTCTTTCCATACAAATTCAAACCCAAGACCTTTCAGCATTACTGCTTTCACAATAGTGTAATAATAACGGGAAGGAAGAATATGAGAAACCATGCGAAATATCCAGGGCATATTTTCCAGCGGAAACATAAACCCTGTGAGTATCAATGTAGGCAGCATCATTCCCATCATAGAAATCAGCATTGCAGTTTGCTGGGAATCGGTAACATTTGAGATTAATAATCCCAAAGAAAGACAAGTAATAATAAACAATATACTTTCGGCAAAAAGCAACAGAAAACTGCCTTTTATTTCTACATGAAGAAGATAAACCGAGAGAAATAAAATAAGTATAAAGTTGATTAACGAAAGTACCAGATACGGAATTGCTTTTGCGATCAAAACCATTATAGGCTTAAAAGGCGATACAAGCAAAATTTCCATTGTACCCAATTCTTTTTCCCTAACCACAGAAACAGAGGTTAATGCCGTACTGACAATCATAAAAATGAGCGCAATTACCCCCGGAATAAAATTAAGCGAACCATTTTGCTCTTCATTATATAGCTGTCTTATTTCTGTGACAATCTGATAATTTAATTGAGTTGTTGGATTTAGCTGTTGCTGATAATCATAAACAATCGAAGTTAAATAATTGGTTACAATTGTTGCCGTGTTCGGATCAGAAGCATCTGCAATTAACTGAGTTTTAGCTCCACCTGAACGTTGTAAATCGGAACTGAAATTTGATGGGAAAATAACAGCGCATTTTATACTTCCATCCTTAAACCGATTCTCAATATCTTTATAATTTAAAATTGGAGCTTCAACCTTAAAATAAGAACTGGATTGTATTTTTCTGATAATGTTTTCCGTGTGAATATCGCGAGAATTATCCTGAATGGCAATACCAATATTTTTGACTTCATTGCTAAGTGCAAATCCAAAGAGGATAATTTGCACAACAGGAAGTCCAAAGAGAATCAGCAGCGTTCTTTTATCTCTAAATACATGATAAAATTCTTTCCGAATGAAAGCGAGTAATTTTTTCATATTAGTCAGACGTTCTTTTGGCATTTCGTGCCAGTTCATAAAAAACTTCATCCATAGAAGCCACATTAAAACGTTCTTTTAAAGCTGTCGGTGAATCTATGGCTTCGACTCTTCCGTCGACCATAATACTGATTCGGTTACAGTATTCGGCTTCATCCATATAATGCGTCGTTACAAATACCGTTATTCCATTGGCGGAAGCCTCATAAATCATATCCCAAAACTGTCTTCGGGTTATAGGATCTACGCCTCCTGTTGGTTCATCCAGAAAAACAATTTTAGGCCGATGAAATACCGCAACTGAAAAAGCCAGTTTTTGTTTCCATCCCAATGGTAATCCGCCCACTAATTTTTTAGCTTCTTTTTCTAATCCGAGCGTTTTTACCAATTCAGCGCTTCTTTCTTTTATTTCAGGACGCGAAACGCCATAAACACCGCCATAAAACTCAATATTTTCAAGAATAGTCAAATTATCATATAATGAAAACTTCTGACTCATATAACCAATATTCTTCTTGATTTTTTCCTGTTCTTTATATACATCAAAACCAGCAACCTTAGCCTCGCCGGATGTAGGATAAGAAAGCCCGCATAAGATTCGCATTGCAGTGGTTTTCCCTGCTCCGTTCGCACCCAAAAAACCAAATATTTCACCTTCGCTGACTTCAAAGCTTATTTTATCAACCGCTTTGAAATCACCAAACTGCTTTGTGAGATCTTTACAAACTATGGCTTTATTTTCCATTTGAAACTTCTTTTGATTTCTGTTCACGCATAAGTCTGATAAAACTGTCTTCAATTGTTGGTTCGATTCTTTTTATTTCTAAATCTTCCGTCTGGTATTTTTGAGCAATAGCCACGACCTTACTTTCTTCTTTTTCATCAGATACGAGCGTTACGTGAATAAATTCTCCAAAAGCATCGCAACTTTCTATTTCCTTATCTGTTCTAAAATCTTTTAATAGTTTATAAATATTCTTGGCTTTAGCCGCAAATAATGGTTTGGGAAAACTGCTTATAATATTTTTTGGTTCATCAACACTCATAATTTTCCCGTTTTGCATCAGCGCAATACGATCACATAATTTTGCTTCATCCATATAAGGCGTCGAAACGACAATTGTAATATTTTGTTCTTTCAGTTTGGCTAGCATTTGCCAAAATTCACTGCGGGAAACCACATCTACACCTGTTGTAGGTTCATCTAAAAAAAGTATCTCCGGTTTATGAATGAGTGCACAACATAAAGCCAATTTTTGTTTCATTCCACCGGAAAGTTTTCCTGCTCGTCGGTCATTAAAAGGTTTTATCTGATCGTAAATATCCTTGATCAAATCATAGTTTTCGTCAATCGTAGTTCCAAAAATTGTAGCAAAAAAATTAAGATTTTCCTTAACCGTTAAATCCTGGTAAAGAGAAAATTTACCCGGCATATACCCAACTTTATTCCGAATTTGCTGAAACTCTTTTACAACATCATGACCTTCTACGGTTGCTGTGCCACCTTCGGCAAGCAATAAGGTTGTTAAGATGCGAAAAATTGAAGTTTTTCCCGCACCATCCGGACCAATGAGACCAAAAAGCTCGCCTTTCCGAACATCAAAAGAGACATCATCAACGGCAACAAAATCACCGTATTTTTTGGTAATATTTCTTAACTTAACTGCAGGCATATTAAATATTTTTTTTAAAACCATATAAGTTATATAAGATCATTTTAGTTGGATTGGCGCAAAAGTTTGGCTCCATAATCCTTTATATTAACTTATATGACTTATATGGTTTAATTTTTTTACTTGGACCAAAGAACTTCTCCGTACATGCCAATTTTTAGGAAGCCATCATTTTTTACTCTCACTTTTATAGCGTAAACTAAATTGGCTCTTTCATCTTTCGTTGGAATTGTCTTTGGCGAAAACTCTGATTTATTTGAAATCCAGTTAATCGTTCCATGATATTCTTTGTACTTTTTATTTCCCTGATCAATTCTCACTTTTACTTGTTGCCCAATTTTAATTTGTGGTAATTGCGTTCCTGTAATATAAGCTCTGAGATCAAGCGTTTCCAGATTGGCAATTTTGTAAAGCGGTTTACCTATTACAGCCATTTCATATTGCTCAGCATATTTTGCTAACACCGTTCCTTTAATAGGATTTACAATTTTGCTTTTGCTTAATTGGTCATCAATTCCTTTTAACTGAACTCCAACTGTATTTCCTTGTTCAGTGAGGTTTTCATTTGTAATTTCAAGAGAACTTTTCTGCGCACTGATTTGCGCCTGCAATGTTGCCACTTTTGCATTAGCATCATCAAGCATTTTTTGAGAAGCCACACCGCCTTTTACCAGCTTATCTGTTCTGTTACGATCTAAAAGCGCATTTGCAAGTTGTTTTCTTAGACTTTCCGTTTGAATATTTTCTTGCGGTCTTCCGCTCAAAATTGCTCTTTTGTTTTGTGACAATTGCATTTTACTAATATGTAGTTGTGTACTATCAATATAACCTACGTTCTGTCCGGCTTCTAATTGTTGTCCTTCTTCAACATTTAGCTTTAAAATCTGACCATTTGTTTCAGCAGAAAGAATCGTTTCTACTGCTTCAAAAGATCCAGATGCATCAAATTCATTTTCATTTTTATTACAGGATAATAAAGAGATAACAGGTATTAAAAAATACAAAAGCTTTATCTTTTTCATAATTTATAGATTAATTTCCTTTAATTGTTTGATACTCGTATGTGCTCATTAAAAGTTGAATTTCGTGTAATGCCTTGTCCGAACGTGCATTTGCTTCTTTTTGAGTGGCATTTAGTAAATCTATTAACGGACCGGCGCCAGTGTCGTATTTTAACTGATAACCTTCACGGATAGTCTGACGGAGTTTTACAATATCTTCATCATCTTTCAGAATAGCAGTTTGCCTTTCAATATCCGCCGTTTTCTGATTCATTTGAAATCGTGTATTGAATAAAAAGGTTTCTTCCTGAACGTTTACCTGATTTAATTGCTGTTTGGTTAATTCTTTTTCATTTGAATTTTTATACAAACCTTTAATATCCCATCCAACGCTTAAACCAGCAACTCCAACAGTAGAAATTTTGTTCGGCCCCAAATTTATTCCCGGAGCTAATACAACACCTGCGCCAAGCAATCCAACTTTAGGCATTAGACTTACTTTTTGCATATCAGACTGCGCTGTTATAAGATTACGTTGGTTTGTAAAGCGGGTTATTTCCGGACGATTTATGACAGTATCCTGAGCTATTTTATTTAAAGGCTTTTCTAGTTTGGCCTGATTGATATTCTTTCCTATCAAATAAGAAAGCATGGTTTGATAACCGTTTCGTGTATATTGAAAATCTTTTTTCTGTCTATTGAGATTCAACTGTTCGACTTTCATTTCATCAACATCCGTTTTATACGTAAGTCCGTTTTCGTGAAGTTTTTTTACTTTATCAATATTATTAGCGAGAATTGTATTTTGTATTTCCAATTGCTTTAACTGCTCATCTATTAAAAGTATACCGAAATAAAGCTGATTTACCCGCGAACGCAAATCATAAAGAGAGACTTCCACAGAAGCTTTATCAAGATTAGAAGAAGCTTCAATAATCTTTTTCTGTGTTTTCGTCGCGCCACCATCCCATATGGTTTGATTTATCTGAGCCAATCCAATAAATTTGAATTTACTTTCATCGCCAGCTCCCATACTTGGAAAATCTCCAAAAACATATCCTTCAATTGCTGTAACACTTAACTGAGGCAAATACGCTTTGTTAGCATTACTCAAAGTATACTCTTTTGTTTTTTCAATTAATTCATATTGTTTTATTAAAGGATAATTTTCAACAGCCAACTGATAACTTTGTTCTACTGTCAAAGTTTGGGCTTTTACGGTAGTAATCATTCCCAGCAAACAGATACATTTTAGCAAGTATGAATTTTTCATTTGTTCTATAAAATTACTTTCGACTTCATTAAAACACAACTTAAGCAACAGTAAACATCGCCTTAATCCAAATTGGAATTTTCTTTTTACGTTCCCGCATCAAATCATTAAAAGCTTCCGTTTCTAGATTTCTACTTCCCATAATAATTGGTTTGGCGATAAACGGAAAGACAACCAATCCCAAAATATTCATTAAAAAATGTAACGGATTGGATTCTGTAATTTCCTTTTTTTCTACCGCAGTCAAAAACTGCTTAATAAAAACCGATTCATTTATAATTTCTCTTATTGGCAGCCTTTTTAAAAGACCTTCCGGATTATTTCGAATTTCGGTCAGAATGAAAACTGGAATTTCAGGTTCTTTAATGATAAAATCGATATATCGTTCTGCTATAATTTCAACTTTTTGTTCTAATGATGTTTTTTCATCATTCAGAATTACTTTAATACTATCAATAAAACCTACGAAAGTTTCTGTCATTATAATTTCGAACAGTTTCGCTTTACTTCTAAAGTAGTAATTGAGCAACGCAAGATTCAAACCCGCTTCTTCTGCAATATCTCTGGTTCTGGTTGCTGTAAAACCCTTTTTATAAAACACCGTTTTTGCTGCAGTTTTTATCTTTTCTTCTGTAGAAGCATCCTTCTTTTTTGACTCTGACACCTTCATTTTGAATAATTTATAGGCAAATATAAAAATTAATTCAATTCATTAATCAACTTTTTTAATCATTTGATTAAAAAAGTTGATTAAATAAAAAATGAATATAAAAAGAGCCCTTAAGAAATTAATACTTCTTAAGGGCAACTAACTATTAAGACAAAAATTAAACTCTAACTCTAGCCATTAAATTTTCAATTTTAGAATTTGGAACTTCCGGATTCGCACCAGGCGCTTCAGCAACAAGAGCGCCTACTGCACAGGCAAAATCAATTGAATTCTGAGGTTCTTTTCCGGTTAATAATGAAGTGATCAAAGCGGCAAGAAATGAGTCTCCGGCGCCAACGGTATCTGCAACTTCAATTGGATAACCGCCGTTTTCGTAGATTTTTCCTTCCCACAATAATAAAGCACCGTGTTTACCTTTTGTTACACACATTGCAGTAGCTTTTGTTTTTTCTTCAATGAAAGCCATATTTTCTTCCAGGCTTTCAAAAGGAGAATTCATCGCTTTTGCAATTTCAAGCAATTCTTCATCGTTAAACTTTATAAAATCAGCCGATTGCATAAGCTGGTTCAGGATTTCATACGTATAATGTGGTTTTCTTAAATTTACATCAAATACCTTATAAACATCATATTGAAGCAATTCTTCTAAAGCATTTCTTGAAACATTGTCACGACAAACCAAACTTCCATAGATCAATACATCAGCAGTTTTTACTGTTGCTTTTGCTAAATCATTCAATTCAATTTTATCCCAGGCAGACGGATAACTGATTTCATAAGTTGCCGATCCGCGCTCATTTAAGGTCACGTTAACCAAACCAGTCGGGAAATCTTCTGAAATTACGATTGTATCCGTTTCAAGTCCCAGTTGTTTCACTTGATTTTTTATTGCTTTTCCGTCTTCATCATTTCCTACACAGCTAATCATGGCCACTTCGCAACCCAGCGTTTTCATGCGCAAGGCAACATTCAATGGTGCTCCACCAATCTTTTTTTCATTGGCAAAAACATCCCAAAGTACCTCTCCGTATGCCACCGCCTTAAGGTTTTTTCCGTTATTCATTCTAAAATATTTTATTATTAGTTTTTATTCAGGTTGCGTTATCTGAAGATTTGAGATTGTGCTCGTTTGTCCTTCAGCAATTAAACCCCATTTATTTTTGTCTCTTCCGTAAATGCGGTTGGTGAGCGCTACTTTTCCGTTAATGTAAACTACGACAACACTTCCTTCAGCAATTATTTCAACATCATATTTTACATTCGTCTGAAGTGCAAATGGCAAACGTGTTACTTCCTGTGAAGCCGAATTATAACCGCTTATTTTACCATTAGCAATATCCAAAACCACTTTATAATAACTTCCTGTATCATTGGTATGAAAAACAAATCCGGTTGTTCCTGATGCTTTCGCTAAAGTGACTTCGGCTTTTATTTTGACTTTCTTTCCAACGCTTTTAAAAGTAACCATTGCTTTTTCTGTTTCTCCGGATAAAGAATAGGTTCCGTTATTGGCTGTTGCATTAGATGAAATGGCATCTACTTCTGCAGTAGCATTCTTTTTCGAAAATAAATCCTTAACCGATTTCGGTGATTGCGTTCCTAAAGTACCATCTGAATTCTGAATCAATTCATGAATAACCATATTCCCAGCCCAATCTTTATTTCCTAAATCATTCTCAGGCGTTTTTCTGGCATTCCATCCAAAAACATATCTTTTGTTTCCGTCAGAAGCTGTTTTTCCTGCGTAAAAGTATTCTCCGTCAATTCTGTCATTTTCCGGTTTTGTCCAAGGACCGTTTATAGACGATGAAATTCTGTAATGTGTTCCTTTATTACCACTCCAATTCTCAGAAAAAATTAAATACCAATTGCTTCCCATTTTAAAAATATCCGCACATTCCATCATCAGATAATTATCCTCAGACGTCGTTGTATAAATTGGAACTTCAACATCCCATTTTCCTGATGCAGGATCTGCACTTGTAAAATGCAACAAAACGGCTTTTCTTCCAGGTTCTGTCTGTGTGCTTACTAACATTGAATATTTTTTCAATTCATCATTATAAAACACATGCGGATCTCTGAAATCATAATTGTAATATCCCGCCGGAGCTGTAATCTTAAAAGACGGAACTTTAGTCCATTTTTTCAAATCGCTGCTGGTTGCGCATAAAACACTTTCTCTCGCATTCGACTGAACAAAAGCAGGATTTTCATTGTGCCCTGTATAATAAAAGTAATAAAGATTACCCACTTTGACAACTGATCCTGTGCCAATAGCAAAATCAGGTTCTAAGGTTGCACCATACGGAATAGTTTGACCTTCATAAGTAAAATGTGCCAAATCTGTACTCTGGTATTCATGAATATCATGAAATCCTTTTCCGGCAGGTTTATTCTGCGCATCATGCAGAAAGTAGATATGGAATTTTCCGTTATCGAAAAAAGGCATAATATCTCCCGTATAACCCGCACTGTAATAGGGATCATTTGTGCCCATCCATTGCGCCGGCGGAACAGGAAAAACACTTGTTATTTCAGAATTCCCTCCCGAAATCGAACCTCCAATATACGTTTCATCCTGACTACAAGAAATCAGCGAAAAGAAAACCGAAGCGATTGTGATTATATTTCTATATTTCATTTTAATTAAATTCAAGGTGATTTATTTTGCCGCTAGATAATTGATACTGTTTTGTGTCAGCAGTTTGATATTTGTAATAAACTCGTTTGCCTGACTTGGCACTCCGCTGCTATTGGCTTCATTGTACCAATCGTAAGCTCCCATAGAAATAACAATTACATTTTTATTTGTACTTGTATTTGGAAATTCTGCAATGGTTACTCTTCCGTTAAGTTCATTATCCCAGGCTTCACTTGCCAGATTGGTTCCTCCTGTTTGGTTTCTCCAGCCTTCTCCATTATTGTAACCTCCCCATTCCGGTAAAAACCACCAAGCTGTATGATTTAATCTGAAAGTTCCGCTTTGTAATAAATTGGCTTTTCCTGCTTCAAAAGTGGTTAAGCCTTGGAAAATTGGATGACCTTCGTGACCAACGAATGACATTCCCCATGAATTTCCGTCTACAAATCCGTTTGGAGGGAAATCACCAAAAACATTATTTGGTCCTTTTCCTGACGGAACAATTCCTAAAGCATCAACATATTGCGAAGCAAAAGAAGTCAAAAGCAAGTTTCCTCCATTTGTTCTGAAATTTTTCAATGCATTGGTAACCGCAGGATTGTAAGCCACAGAAGGTAAATTTGCAGCCGAATCAAAATGCCACCAAATGACGTCGATATCACGTAAATCGGCACCATTTTGTATACTTTCGAAAGAAATGTATTTAGCGCCCGGGAAGTTATCAAACAACCAGTTTGAAGCCGTAACTTCATCCATATTTGTAATTCCTGATCTTGTAGCGGCAGTTCCTAAAAATGCAACAGTTAATCCCGTAACCGGAACTCCAACATTTGCTGTATAATTAACGCTTTTTCCATTTGATGTTATTACAAAAGTAACTGCATTTGTAAAATCAACTGTTGCTCCTGAAGCTGGTGAAATTGTAACACCCGTTGTAACTTCAATTACAGGTTTAAGCGCTGTCAAATCCGTATTTTCAGGAAGCGTCATATTAATGGTTTTGCTAATGTCGTTTACCGTTGCGGCAACGCCATTAATTGTAAAACTCTTAATCGGACTCAAAACAGTTGTTGTTACGGTATAATCTTTATATAAATTACCGTTAACCACTCTGAATTTTACCGGATTTGTAAAATTCATAGCCGAATTTAATTCCGGATTTGATGTTGCGCCATCAACAAAAACAACTTCCGGTTTTATAGCAGTTATGTCAGATCCATAAGGCATTACAACAGTAATTTTTCCTGTTGTCTGATCAATGCTTCCTGAAACTCCGTTTAATTTGAATGAAAGTACATTTGAAGGCGAACTCACATCAAATCCACCAGTTTCAAAACTATTTTCACAGGCAGTAATCATAAAAATCATTGCCAATACTATAGACACTTTGGTCCAATATTTATTTAAAGCTTTTTTCATATTGCTGATTTTTAAAGATTAATAACCTGGATTCTGTTTGTACAATCCCTGACTGAAATTAATTTGCTTCAACGGAATTGGACAATACTCCTCTTTATGCGCATCAAAAAAAGCATCCTGATAATAGGTACGTTTTGTTTTTTCTTTTGCATAAAAATCATTCATAACCTGATCTGTAATTCCCCAACGAACAAGATCGAAGAATCGGCTTCCTTCCATTGCCAATTCTAAACGACGTTCCCAACGCAACGCTTTACGGGCAAAATCCTGTGTCCAGTTGCAATTGCTTCCGTCCACATAAGTATTGATTTTGAAGTTACTCACATAAGGCAATCTTCCTGTACTTTGCGCCGCTCTTTCTCTAATTTCATTGATTAACGGCAAAGCTTCAGATTGTCTTCCTAATTCAATCAAAGCTTCGGCACGCATCAAAATCACATCGGCATAACGAATCTGAATTCTGTTTTTTGAATTTCCGTAAAACGGATCAATATTTACAACACAGCTGCAATTTGGGGCAACGTTTTCTTTTAAAGAAGCAAAATAACCATACGTTCCCGGAGATCGTACCCAAGCTTCAACATATAGAAATTCTGGGTCATATTTATAAGGCAAGCCTGGCATTGCAACGGTATGATACAATCTTGGATCAACTGTATTGGCATCAATATTTTTATAATCAAAATCTTCATTGTTGTACGTATCAAACTCAGGCAAACCATTTGCTCCGGTTTTAAAAGCATTCACTAAATTTTGACTTGGTTTATGAAAATCACAACAACCTAAACCTTGTGGCGTAGAAAGAACATCTGAGAAATTCAATCTTCCGTAAAGCGTTCCGTCGTTATCAGAAAACTGAATCGAGAAAATAGCTTCCGGTCCATTTTCGTAAGTTCCAGGCAAGAAATTGTTGGCAAAGTCAGGTTCTAAAGAAGCTTTTCCAATTACTTTATCTGTTGCTGCAATTACTTCCTGTAAGTGCTGTTGACTAATTCCTGTAACTTTGAATGTTTCATCCTGAGTGTACGCCTGATACAATCTTGTTTTTGCCAAATAAGCATAAGCCGCTTTTTTATTAGCACGTCCTACTTCTGGCTGTGCGTCTGGTAAATTTTCGGCTGCAGCCTGAAAATCTTCTGCAATTTTAGTCCAAAGTTCTTCGTTTGAAAGTGCTTTGTTTGAAATCGTTTTATAATCTTCAACCGGAACATCTTCGGTAATATAAGGCACATTTCTGAACATGATTTTCAGCATAAAGTAAAAATGCCCTCTTAAAAAACGCATTTCTGCCATTCGTGTTTTCTTCAACGGATAATCTGCTTCTGAGATTTGTTCTAAAGCTTTCAATGCTTTATTGGCTCTTGAAACACCAACATAGCTGATGTACCAGAAACTATCCAATTCTCCAAAATCCGGACGGATATTATTTGAAACTTCAAAAAAGTGAAAATCCTGAATATCATTTGTACCGCTTCCGCCTTTGTAAGCATCATCAGAACGAACATTCCCAAACGGCCATAAACTGTACGGAGAATCGTAGTGATCATTTCCTAACTGTGCATAAGCTGCATTCATAAATCCTTCAACCGACTGCGGTGTAACAATATCTTCTTCTGACAACACACCACGCGGATCATTTTCTAAAAAATCGGAACAGGAAGCGAAGAAACCCATCACTGCAAATCCTGCTATATATAGTATTTTTTTCATTTTTTTAATCTTTTATTATAAAGTAAAATTAAGACCAGCAGTAAACGTTGTCGGCTGAGGATATCCAAAACCTGCATTTTCCGGATCAACTCCTGTGAAGCTTTTCGCATCGATAATCAATAAATTTTGACCGCTGATATAAAACCTAAAACTTTCTATACTTAATTTTTTCAGCAAATCTTTTGGCAGACTGTAGCCAAACTGTAAAACTCTAAGTTTAAGATAACTTCCGTTTTCTACATAATAAGTTGAGAATCTTGATTCCGCATTTCTGTCAACTGTTGTCAAAGCCGGAATAGTTGAATTTGGATTATCCAAAGACCAGGCATTCAACAAACGTGTTCCTTTATTTGACCCAACATCATCAACACTCCAGAAATCAGTTTGGTATTTTGTGTTGTTAATCACATCAACATCTGTTGCACCTTCCCAAAAAGTGGTAAAATCAAAGTTTTTATAAGACAAGTTTAAATTGATTCCGTACAACAATCCCGGATTTGGATTTCCTATCCACGTGCGGTCTTTATCTGTAATTGTTCCGTCACCATTTAAGTCTTTGTAACGAATTCTACCAAGACCTTTTCCTTCCTGAATTGCAGAGTTGTCTACCTGATCCTGACTTGTAAATAATCCATCAGTTACATATCCGTACATCGAATTTATTGGTCGTCCTAAAATATTATCATCAAGTCCATCGCCCCCGTAATTGTTTTTTACTTCATCCGGCAATTGTGTAATCTTATTTTTGTTTGCCGAAATGTTTCCGGAAATATCATATTTCAATCCAAATGAAGTTTCATCGTGATAACCTAAAGAAAACTCCCAGCCTTTATTTTCCATAGAAGCTCCGTTTACCCAACGGTTTCCACCTTCTCCAATAACTCCTAAATAAGGCGGTAAAACCAAAATATCATCTGTTTTTTTGATATAATAATCTATCGATCCGCTTAATTTTTGTTTGAATAAACCAAAGTCCAAACCAATGTTGGTCTGTGTAGTAGTTTCCCATTTCAAATCATCATTTCCTGATTGCGTTGCGATAAAACCAGACGGAAGCAATCCGTTTCCGTTTCCTGCAATATCGTAAGCGGTTCCGTAGGACGTTGCCCAAGTTGGACTTCCGCCTGCGTAACTTGCCAGATAAAGCGAGTAAACTGCCGTATTGCTGATTTCCTGATTACCGGTTTGTCCCCAGCCTGCTCTTAATTTCAAGTCTGAAAAAACAGGAGCACTATTTTTAATGAAGTTTTCATTGCTGATTCTCCATCCCGCTGAAACTGCCGGAAATGTTCCGAATTGATTGTTTTTTCCAAAACGAGAAGAACCATCACGACGAATTGTAGCCGAAACCAAATAACGATTATCAAACTCGTAATCTGCTTTTCCAAAATAAGAAAGCAAAGAATATACAGTCGAAGTTCCGCTTGTAAAAGATTCTCCCGTTCCTGCATCCGGATACATATAATCCGGCGTTTCGATCAAAAAGTCATTTTTACGCAACGTGTTTGTATCATAAGTATCTTTATACATTTCCGTTCCCGCCATCAAATTCAGATTGCTTTTCCCAAAGTTTAAGCTATAAATTGCTGTATTTGTCCAAGTCCATTTATCGCTGATCGATTGGTCGATTGTAACAGACGTTTGATCATTTTGAAGATAACCTGATTTGTAGCTTCTTTGTAACGTACGTTTTTTGTAAAAACCATAATCCATTCCGAAACTGGTTTTGATATGCAGATTTTTAATAATTTCCAAATCCGCGTAAGCGTTACCAAAAAGGCGCAAATAATCGTATTTGTTATCTTTATTATATTCTAAAAGACGAACCGGATTTTGTCTGTCGTTCATACCTCCAACCGGACCTCCCCAACCAATTCCGTCTACAGTATGCACCGGAATAATTGGTAAAGCTCTCAATGCAGGATCTAAAACGCCAGGATCTGTTACTTCGTTTGTACGATTTAAACTGAAGTTTTCCCCGATAACTAATTTGCCATCAAAGTATTTATAAGAACTGTTCATTCGGGCAGAAATTCTTTCGAAATCTGTTGTTTTTACAACGCCTTCATTTCCATAATATCCTAGCGAAAAAACATAATTTCCTTTATCAGAAGCATTCGAAACTGATAAATCATAAGAATTGGCAACTCCGGTTTGAGAAATTGCATCGTACCAATCTGTATTTGATGCTTTTATGATTTGTTCTGCATCTAAATATTCCGGAACCAAAACTTTGTTCAATTGCGGTTTATTATTATTTACCGACCAATCAAACTGATAGCGTAAATTGTTATTATTCGGATTTAAACCGTCGTTAATATTCGCCTGCCAAAGTGCCTGTCCAAACTGGTTCGCATTTAGTACATTTAACTTTCTTGAATAATCAGAAAAGGAAGCATAGGTACTGAAATTGATTCTCATTTTGCCTTCTTTTCCTTTTTTGGTTGTAATGATAATCACACCGTTTGAGGCTCTGGAACCATAAATACTTGCTGAAGAAGCATCTTTCAAAACCTGAATAGTTTCGATATCATTCGGATTTAATTCATGCATCCCAGATTTTGTCGGCATTCCGTCAATAACGTAAAGCGGATCCGTGTTGTTCAAAGTTCCAACACCACGAATCACCACTTTTGTATTTCCTCCGCTTGGCGAACCGTCTGAAGTTACTTTTACTCCGGCAATTCTTCCCTGCAAAGCTTTGATTGGGTTTGGTTCCGGTTGTTTCATAACATCTTTCATGTTCACAACGGCAACGGCTCCTGTAATATCCGTTTTCTTTTGTTTCGAATATCCCGTTACAACAACTTCATTCAATTGATTGTTGTCAACTTTTAGCGTTACATTGATTGATTTTTGCCCTTTAACAGAAATCGATTGCGGGGCATATCCTATAAAAGAAACTACAAGTACAGCATCTTGAGCAACATTTGGGAAGGAAAAATTCCCATCAAAATCGGTGACTGAACTTGTATTTGTTCCTGAAATAATTACTGTCGCTCCAGGAAGCGGCATTCCGTCATCAGACGAAATTACCGTTCCTTTTATTCCGTTTTCCTGCGCCGTCATCATCAGCATCGGAAAGAAGAAAAATAGAAAATAAATAATCTTACTTTTCATAAATTAATGGTTTTGGTTATATTTAATTGGTTAATTACGTAGTTAGTATTTCGATTGCGATTTTAAGCAAGCGATAATTTTCAGAACAAAGCATAAAAGGTCAGAAAGGAAAATCTTTCGAGTATTTACAAGCTTTAGCTGTGATTTTTTTAAGAAGAAAAAATAATTCTGCTATTTTTTCCTAATGGCTTTTTGAGACATTTAATTCCTGAATTATTAAATTATTTACCTCAATTTTCTCTTTTGAAGCGATCGAAAGTGAAGTAAATGTTTTGTTTAGAAAAAAGATTTCCGTCATTACTTTCTCGCCATTATTGTAGAATATTTCAATTGAAGTTTTATCCAGAATAATTTTAAAAGCGGCACTTTTCTGGCTTCCTTCCAAAAATGCTTTGCTCACAGGTAATGCAAACTTATCTGAGAAATCAATTTTACCTGCTTTAGAACGATCAACAAATAAATAATTTTCTTTGTTGTTTAAACCGAAATTTAAAGATTCTCCATTTGTATTTGAAAGTGTAAAAGTGTAATCTTCCTGTTTTAAGTTTTTTAAGTCTAAGCTAACAACTGCCTGCGTTAAATCTGCTTTTCCGCTTTCAATTAAATTAATTTCTTTACCGTTTAAACTTTTTGCTTTAATGGTTTTAGCAACATAATTATTGATTTCTTTCACCGGTGTGCTAACCAAATTATAATAGTTTCCTTTTTTTACCAATTTCAATTCACGCGGAATCGTCGTACTACTTCTCCATGTCGTTGTCGGAACTTGCTGTGCATATTCCCAGTTTGACATCCATCCGATAAATAAGCGTCTTCCGTCTGAAGTTGGAACATTATTCCACGTTACTCCGGCATAATTATCTTTTCCATAATCTGCCCAAACCGCTTTTTCATTTTTTACTCTTTCAGCAAAACTGGTATCCATTGTAAATGTTTTTCCGTCAAAATCTCCAACAAAATATTGAACTCCTGAACCTCCGTTTGGCCCGCCTGGATTAAGATTTACGATTAAAATCCATTTTTTTTCTTTGGTACCTTCAACTTTTATTTCGAAAAAATCAGGACATTCCCAAACACCGCCGTGAGCACCAATATTTTTTCCAAATTCAGATGCAAATTCCCAGTTTTTTAGATTCGATGATTTGTAAAAATGAATTCGATCCTGAGCTGCCAAAGCCATAATCCATTGCTTGTGCGTTTCATCCCAAGATACTTTTGGATCGCGGAAATCTCTAATTCCAGGATTTTTCACGACAGGATTTCCTTCCTCAAATTTCTGCCATGTAAAACCATTATCATTAGAAAAAGCAATATCCTGCTGCTCCACATCAATTTTGCCAGCTTTCTCCTTTGCCATATCATGCAAAGTGTAAATAGCAACAATTGGTGCTGTTTTTCCTGTTCCTAATCCAGATGTGTTGTGTGTGTCGACAACGGCACTTCCGGAAAATATATATTTGTCTTTATCCGGATAAAGCGCAATTGGCTGCTCTTCCCATTTAATTAAATCTTTAGAAATCGCATGCCCCCAATGCATTGGTCCCCACGTATTTCCATCAGGATAATGCTGGTAGAATAAATGATAATATCCATTGGCGAAGAACATTCCGTTAGGATCATTCATCCAGCCTTTTTTTGGCGTAAAATGAAAATTTGGTCGATACATTTGTTCTTCCGCTGTGTTCGATACAGTTACGGCAGCAGTTTGTGCAGTTGCAGAAGACGGTTTTAATCCTACTATCGACAGTAAGGCAGCACTATAAAGAGCTAACGGCAGATGTTTCTTTGATTTCATTTTTGTGGTTATTTTTTTTAGTTAGTGTTTCGCTTAAAGCTTCTAAAGAGATTCCTTTTGTTTCCGGCATCAGAAAAATTACAAACAACAGTTGCAGTACCATCATCAATGTAAAAATAAGGAATACTACTTCGGGTCCGATTTCTGAAAATAACATTGGAATTAAAGAGGGAATAATTGCTGCTAGAACCCAATGTACTGAGCTTCCAAATGCTTGTCCTGATGCACGAATATGATTTGGGAATATTTCCGAAATAAAAACCCAAATGACCGCGCCCTGACCAATTGCATGTGAAGCAATAAAAAGGAAAAGGAAAATAGGAACCGACAAACCTCCCCAATTATAATAGAAAGAAGCCGATACTAGTCCGAGTGAAATAATATATCCAACAGAACCAATGTACATTAACAACTTTCTTCCTAATTTGTCAATTAATGCTACACCAATTAAGGTGAAAATAAGATTTGTAACTCCAATTCCGATACTGCTTAACAACGCTGTATTTTGTCCTAAACCGGCTTCTTCAAAAATTCGTGGCGCATAATAAAGAAATGCATTAATTCCCGAAAACTGATTGAAAAAGGCAATTAAGAAAGCCAGAATTAAAGGAAAACGGTATTTCTTCATGAAAATATTTTCGTGTTTGGTAACACCGTTTTCACGGGAATCATCTATTAAGTCGGCAATATTTGCAGACGGATCAATGGTATATAAAACTTTACGAGCTTCTTCGTCACGATTTTTAGACAAAAGCCATCTCGGACTTTCCGGAATTGACAAAATAAAAAGAATATAAATTAGAGAAGGAATTGCCTGAACGCCAATCATCCATCTCCAAGCGTTTTCGCCAATATCTTTTAAAAAGTAATTAGATATAAAAGCAATTAAAATTCCTAGTACAATATTAAACTGATACAAAGCAACCAATCTTCCGCGTTTGTCTGCCGGAGCAATTTCTGAAACATAAGCCGGAGCAGCAATTGTCGAAGCGCCAACTCCTAAACCTCCAATAAATCTGAAGGCAGCAAAAACAAACGGATCATTAGCGAAAGCGGCACCAATTGCTGAAGCGAAATATAAAATCCCAATCCAGAATAATGTTTTTTTACGCCCTATTTTATTTGTTGGGATTCCTCCAAAGATTGCACCAACTACAGTTCCCCATAATGCCATTGCCATAACAACTGAACCATGAAAGGCATCTGACGAGTGCCACAGAAGCTGTAATTGTTTATCAGCTCCAGAAATAACTACGGTATCAAAACCGAAAAGAAAACCTGCCAGTGCAGCAGTAACAGACCAAATCAATATCTTATTCATTGTACATGTATTAAAAACTTGTTGCTAAGATATCTGCAAAAAAAACAACTTATTTTTAATGATGTTACAATTTATTTCTATAAATATTGATAGTTTAGCATTTTAAACCGAAAACCTTTATTTACAAGGTTTTACGTAAATTAAAAAACTTTTACGAAAACCTTGTAGTTTCGATTTTGTTACATAACCTTCAAAATTGATACTTTAAAAGAAACAATTTCAAAGACAAATTAGCTGGACGTTTTATATTCTTTAGGAGAAATTCCAAATTTATTCTTAAAAGCTGTAGAAAAATAGTTTGGAGAAGAGAAACCTAATGAGTACGCAATTTCAGAAATATTCATTTCATTTGACTTCAAAAGCTCTGCTGCTTTCTCTAATTTGACATTATTAATATGATCGCTAATATTAATTCCGATAATTGCTTTCACTTTTCTATACAGCTGAACTCTCGAAACGCCCAATTTATCCGCCAAATCTTCAACTGAAAACTTTGGATCCTCGACATTCTTTTTAATAATGTCATTCATTTTGGTAATAAAGGACTGTTCCTGATTTCCAAACTTAGATTCAGGTTCAACTCTGTAAATATTATTGGTGTAATAATAGCGTAGCTTTTCTCTGTTGAAAAGCAAACTCGATAAGGATTGTTTTAGAATTGAAAGACTAAAAGGTTTTGTCAAATATTGATCTACTCCACTCTGCAAGCCTTTTAAAACTGATTCTTTATTACTTTGCGCCGTTAAAATTATAATTGGAATATGCGAAGAACGAAGGTCTTTCTTTAGTTCTTTGCTGATTTCGTAACCATCTTTGTCTACCAAATTAATATCGCAGATAATAATATCCGGAATAATTTCCAATGCTTTTTCGATCGCATCGCTTCCGTCAGAATTGTAAACTACATATTCATTCGACAGTTTTGCTTTTAAAAAGTTTACTAAATCTACATTGTCTTCTATAATGAGCAGCGAATGTTTTTCATTATCAGAAATCGTATTTGATTCTTTTAAATCGGGTTCTATGTTTAAATTATCGGTAATTAAATTCGGAATACTGGTTAGGCTTTCGACTTTCTGAATAATTTCACCAGGTTGTAAATGACTGTTTCCTTTTAATAAAGTAATCACAAATTCGCTGCCTTGCTTTGATTTTAGCTCGATAGTTCCCTGATGCAAAAGCACAAACTCTTTAGACAAATGCAAACCAATTCCTGAACTGTTTTTATTATTATTTGAAGCCCTGAAAAATGGATCAAAAACATTTGAAAGCTCATCATCAGGAATTCCAATTCCGGAATCTTTAAAATGAATCTTTACGGTATTATCCTGATTTTCGATAATTGAAATGCTAATTTTTCCATTATCCGGAGTGAATTTAAAAGCATTCGACAATAAGTTGAAATACACTTTATCCATTAAACCGCGGTCAATAAACAGTTCCAGATTTTTGTTTTTACAGACTAATTGAAAATCAATATTTCTTCGGGCAGCTTCGCCTTTAAAATTAGCCATGACTTCATTTGTAAAATCATAAATCTTTGTATTCGAAGCTCTCAGCGTAAATTTTTGCTCTTCAATTTTTCTAAAATCCAATAATTGATTGATTAATCGCAATAATCTGTTTGAGTTTTTATGAATCAATTTCACTTCGTCAATCAATGCGGTGCCTTTAATTTTTTCATTTTCGATTAACGATTCCACATAACTCATTATTAGAGTAATTGGCGTTTTAAATTCATGTGAAAGTCCAGTGAAGAAATTCAGCTTTGCTTCATTGCTTTTAGCTGCAATTTGTGCCATTTCCTGAATTTCATTGTTTTGGTCAATTACCGTTTGATTGATTCTTTCTAATTGCTTTTTCTTTTTTGAAATCGAAATGGTAGAATAAATACTGTAAATCGTTAAGCTCAAAATAATTACAAGAAAAAAGCTAAGCAGTCGTACCAAATTATTCTGCGAAGCATATTCTCTTTCCTGAACTTTGATAGCGCCTTGCTGCGATTCGATGACCAACTGTTGCTGATCGACTTTATCCATTTGGTTTTCGATAATTTCAGCATTGTTTTTATCGATAACAATCGTGTTCAGAATATTGTTTCTGGAAATGGATTCTTTATTGTACATTTTTAGAGCCAGTTTAAGCGCTTCGTTTCCTCCGGTTGGATATAAAATAGTTCCATCAAGCACACCGCTTTTTACCAATTCAATTCCGCCATTTACTGAGTTTAAAGCATCAACGCCAATAAACTTTATTTTCTTTTCAAGTCCGAGGGTTTTAGCAGTTTCCCAAGCGCTTAAAGCCATTCTGTCATTATGAGCGAAGATATATTCAACATTCGGATTTTGTTGAAGAATCGCCTTCAAAGGCGCTTTAACCGATTCCTTTTCCCAATCACCCTGAATGGTATTTACAATCTTAAAACGCTTATTCTCGTTAATAATCTGATTAAAACCAAGTGTTCTTTCATAAGCCGGAGATGAGCCGCTGGCACCGGTAATTTCTATAATATTGCCAGAGCCCTTGCTGTGAGAGATAATGTAGCGACCGGCAATTCGGCCAATTTCGATATTATCTGCTCCCAAATAAGCCGTATAACTTTCTCCTTCAATTTTTCGATCCACAACAAGAACAGGAATTCCCGCTTTTATGGATTTTTCTACAACAGCCGTTAAAGGTTTGGACTGAATTGGCGATACAATAATAACATCAACTTTATTAGAAATAAAACGCTCAATATCTTCGATTTGTTTCGAAACATTATTATTGGCATCTTTTATTGTCAAATCAACTTCAGGTCGCAAAGAAGCTTCAATTTTTATGGAGCTGTTCATTTGTTTGCGCCAATCATCGGTTGTCATCGCCTGCGAGAAACCAACTTTAATTTTGTCTCCCTGTTTTTGCTTACAGGAAACCAGACTTAATGATGCTGCCAAAAACAGCAAAATATACTTTACAAATTGATACATGAAATTATAAGTTTATGTAAATGAAAATGAGTTTCAAAAAATACCCTTGTGAACCTACAACCTGTCAAAATAATTAGGAAGGATTATTTTGTTGTGACAAGCGGCAAGGATATTAAAAGGTAAAATTAAACTTTTATTTTATCTACACAACTATTGATTGTCGATTGTGACTATTCGAGAGCCATTTTATATAAAAACAAAACGATTGAAGACAATCAGATCTTCAATCGTTTTTACTCAACTCATTTCAACAAACCAACCATGTAAACCTAAACCAAATTCCCCAATTTTAGTTTAGCTTTTCTCTTCAATTCTTTTTACTAATTCCTAACTAATTATCTACGTTAGCCCACTTTGTTAAACAAATAGGCCTCTTCAAAATCAATTCCTGACAAGTTCAAAGTTTTAAAGAAGGCTTTCACCTTTCTTTTGGCTTCTGTACAGTTTCCTGTGAAATATATTTCATTACCTGAATGTTTTTCCTTGCTGGACAACAATATATTTGGTTCAACAATATTCAGTAATTTTATAACATGGGCATCCGGTAAAAGATCTGCGATGATTTCACTGGATGATTTTATAACATTTGAAAGACATTCCATACTAAAAACAGGATTATTAGTATGAATTATTATTTTGTCTGTCATATCAGGAAGATCACTCAAAAAAGTCTTCAATTCTTCCCGGGGAACAAATAATATGATAATTCCCGCTTTTACAGCTTTCTCTTTAGTAACTAATTTAACTTTGGTGCCCATTCTTTGCACACATTCTTTTAAAGTATTGTTATTAGAATGACTAATCAATACTTCGTGTCCTGATTGAGCTGCTCTACTAGCAAAGTCCATCGTAATACTGGACGCTCCAACGATTCCTATTTTCATTAGTTCTTCTGTTTTACTAAATATTAGTGTTATTTTGACACTAAAAAATTTAAGATTACTATACAAACAAATATAGAAGTATTTCGATACCCAAATACACATACCTACGTACCAATAAACCTACATTTTTGTAGATTTAAAACTACAAATCAAAAATTGTAAATTATGTTTGCTATGTTTGTTATGATATAATTTATACCGATTTCCACATGATGTCATTATCATATTATCGTTATTACTGGATTGCTCTCTTGTTGCTATTGACGACAACTAAAACAATCTGTCAGCAAAAATATATGCACAGGTGGTATACTGCCGACAATAATGAACTACCACAAAGTAGTGTTAATGCGATAATTGGAGATAAACATAATTTTATATGGTTAACAACAGAAAATGGTCTGGTTCGTTATGACGGTAACACTTTTCGTGTTTTTAACACTTCTACGACTAATTTAGAATACAGTCGTTTTTTTGACATTTTTGGAAGCATTCAAAAAGACAGTCTATACTGTTTTAACGAAAGTAGAAAAGAAGTAATCTTAATTAGAGGAGGAAAAATAAAAATAGTAAAGAAAAAAATGCATCCTTTAAGCATTACCAAAAACGGAAAACATTTTTTCTTTCATGATGGGCTTCCTTCCAATAAAACCTTAAATCCGCACGAACCTTATTATATAAAGCTTTCAAATGGCAATATCTTTTTCATCGATACAGAAAAGGTAGAACTCACCGATTCTAAAATGAAAAGCATTTATAAGATTCCGTTTAAGAACAATAATATATTTAATTTTTTTGTTAAGAAAAACGAGCTTTTTTACCTCAACGAAAATGGATCGTATGATTGTTTCTCAGCAACTGGAAAATCTTCGGGACAACTAGATCCTGCACTATTTACGTTCAAGCGTAAAATTTTCTGGAACATTACAACAGCACAGATTTTTCTTTCTATAAAAAACAAGATTTATTCTATAGATAACGATGGCAAAAAATTATCGGCTAAACTAATTGTCGAATTCGCTGATTTTGAAAAAAGCAATATTATTTCGCTGTATTATGATCATAAAAATAATAAGCTTTATTTAGGCAGTTATACAAATGGATTATGTATCATTTCTTTTCCATCGTTTTCAACTGTAAAAAGGGAAACAGAGAAATCTGAGGTTTATTATGCCGCAGTTCCTTTAAATGACAGTACAATTGTAACCTCAAAAGGAAAAATCTTCAGTAATAATAAGCTTGTCGATAGCCTGCAATTTGGGAAAACCGGTTATTTGGATGAAAGAATTACCATCGCCAAAGATAATGAACAAAACTTATGGGTGGGCAGACAACTACATTTGCGCTGTTATCTAAAGCAATACAATTACAAAAAATATATCTCCTATCCTTTTGGACAAAATGTAAAAACCATATTCAAGGATTCCAACAATGTAATATGGGTAAGTCTTGGATATGACGAATTTCATAAAGCAAAATTGTTTTATATAAAAAACGGAAGAGTTGTTCCGGTAGCAATTACAGAAACCAACATTAACTACATTGCGCAGTACGACTCAAATACACTTTATTTAGGTACGCAAAAAGGCCTTTTGAAATATAAAATCAATTCAGAAAAATTGGTTTATGTAAAAAATTCAGAAAGTATTTTTATCAGAAGCATTTTTATTGACAGTGAAAAGAAGATATGGTTAACCACATATCAGAAAGGTTTTTTTCTGTATGATAAAAATGCATTGCAATCTTTTCCAAAAGACGAAAACAATTATCTCGATTCTGCGCATTGTATAATAGAAGACAAAAATGGTTTTTTCTGGATTCCAACGAACAAAGGTCTTTTTCAGGTATCGAGAAAAGCGTTGTTAAACTACATTAAAAACAAAAATAACTCTATCTACTATCATCTGTATAATAAACTGGATGGTATTTTAACCAATGAATTCAACGGTGGTTGTCAGCCTTGCGGTAATTCCCTTAAAAACAATGAAATTGTTTTTCCGTCAATGAATGGATTTGTTTTCTTTAATCCTTATAAATTAACGCCTCTGTTACCGGGGAAAAAGCTTTTTATTGATAAGGTTATTGTAGATCAGAAAAACATTCAGCCAAAAGATACTATTGTATTGAATAACAACTTCCAGAGGGTTAGTTTTTTTATTTCATATCCGTATTACGGAAATCAGGAAAATCTGAACTTTGAAGCAAAACTAAACAATACAAAAGATAGCAAGTGGGAAAAAATAAAGAATGAAAAATCAATATCCTTCACCACGCTGCCACCCGGAGAATATACATTGACAATAAGAAGTCTGAGTGGTTTTAATGCTTCTTACGCTTATAAAAATATTACTATAATCGTTCCTGCCAATTTCTCTCAAACCAGATGGTTTGCTTTTTTATGCATTGTTTTTTCTCTTGCATTTCTGTTCATAGTTTGGTTCGTCAGATCCTACTATATTAAACGAAACAATAAAATACTTCAGGAAATTATTGCTAAAAAAACTAAGAAACTGGCTTCAACCGTTCGCAAACTAAAAACAACCCGAAATAATCTAAAACAAGAAGCAAAACAACAGGAAACCCTTGTAAAAAGTATCAGTCATGATATTAAAAGTCCATTGAAATTTTTGATGAATTCTATAAATCATCTTGTTGAAAATGAAAACGTTCAAGATGACAGCAAACTAAAAAAGCAAGTTGAAACCATACAAATGTCAACTATTCAGCTTTATGAATATGTAGAAAATCTTATTAAGTACTCTTCTATCTTTATGGAAGGCAAAAAGTTGGAAGAACATGGTTATTCGCTGTATGAACTTGTGAATGAAAAAATTCAAATTTTCCAGAAAATTGCGGAGGCAGAAAATATCGAAATTGTAAATAGTATTACACAGGATCTTTACATTAGAACCAATAATAAAGCGCTTTCTATTATCATTCATAATTTGCTTGATAATGCTATAAAAAACACAAAAAATGGAAAAATAGAATTATTATCAGCCACACAAAACAATATGCTAAATCTGATTATAGTAGATAACGGAAAAGGTATGAGTAAAGAACTTATTGATTATTATCTTGATTTTTACCAAAATCCTATTGTCAAAAACTATCATCTTGGTCTGCATATGATTATCGAACTTCTGCTGATTATTAAAGGTAATATTAACTTTACCAGTAAAATTAATGAAGGAACAACGATCGAAATAATGGTCGAATACAACTAGTAGTCAAATGATTTGTAAAGCTTGATAAGTTCTACCAGATTGTGAATTTTAAGTTTTTCAAAAACTCGCGCTTTATATGTACTAACCGTAGACATGTGTATATTGAGTTTGTTTGAAATTTCTAGATTACCATTTCCTTCAATTAAAAGTTCGGCAATCTGAAGTTCTCTTTTAGACAAAACTTCTTTTGGATTGATAACTTTTTGCGTGCCTTTAATATCTAATAATTTGCTGACTAATTCCTGTGAAATATAAGTTGAAGATTCGAAAATTGATTTTATGGCAAATATCATTTTTTCTTCACTACATAATTTATTCAGATAACCGTTTGCACCCGCCGAAATAAATTTTAACGCATGTTGTTCTTCTTCATGCGCTGAAAAAACCAGTATTCTAACAAGAGGCTGAATTGCTCTGAGCTCGCCAATCATTTCAGTATATTTTCCACCCGGAATATTGATATCCAAAATAACAAGATCAAAAAGAGTGTCTTTTAAAAGATCTATAGCTTCGAAAAAATTTTCGGCATTTGAAATCTGTACGTCTTCGATTTGTTTTTCCAAAACCATTGCGACTCCATTTCGTACTACCAAATGATCATCAACTATTAAAATTTTCTTGCACATAGTAAATTAGGTTTGTAACAAAAATAGCATTTAGTTTTTCTTATTTATCAACTCGCACAAATAATTTTATTAAAAAGCAATACTGTATAATCATACTGATAATTATACAATTACAAACTACAATCTTATAATCAAAATCGAGATATTGATTTTAACTTTACTATTCTATAAAGAAATAATCTCATGGATATATTTGTCCTACTGCAGCTAATTCTAATTTCATTTGGAGCGACATCCGCAATGACATGGTTTAGTTATGTAATGTCGAGAAATTTCAGAGAATTATACAAAGAACCCGTTTTATTAAGCTCCGTTTTATCCGAACTTCATTTTAATATTTCCATTCAATCCAAAAAAAACATGGGATGGCTGTTTCATTATATTGTTGGTTTTTTCTTTGTGTTTGCCTATCATATTATTTGGGCAAAAGACATATTGCCGGTTTCAATATTTAGCGGACTACTATTGGGGGTTATAAGTGGTGTAATTGGAATCATCAGCTGGATGATCATTTTTAAACTGACCCATTATCAGCCTTCAATAAACTTTACAGGTTATTTTGCCCAATTATTCTTTGCACATATGATTTTTGCAATCGTTGCTACTCTTCTCTATTATGTTACTCTAATAATTTTTCTTTTAACCAAGGCTTACATTACAACATAGTTCCGAAGCGTTGTTCCTTTTATATCTTTAAAAACGGAACACTTACGCTTTGCAATTCGATAAAATTAGCTCAAGTTTTATGTACAAATATTCCGCCATTAATAGTATCTTTACAACATATCTTACTACATATCACCGTTTTACTGATTGAAAAGAAATTCACTATAGCATTAAAACTAATTTCTAATAATTTAATTATGAAGAACGTTTTTACTCCATTGCTGATTGCTTTTTTTCCTTTATTCCTGACTGCGCAGACTCCGCAAGAAAAAGAAATCAACCATCAAGTTCAAACCTGGGTATCTATAAATACAGTTACCAAATTTGCAGATCATTGGGGCATTGTAGGCGATTTTCATATAAGAAGAAATGATTTTGTTGCCGATGACAGTTTCTATTTTATCAGAGGCGGAATTAGTTATATTCCGAATTCAAATGTTTCACTTAATCTTGGATATGCACATATGTGGCTTGCGCCGACAAATCCCGACTGGAGTACTTTTGCAGATGAAAACAGACTGTATCAACAAGCACAACTGAATGTGAAGTTTGGAAATGTTTCTATCTTGCAACGACTTCGAAGTGAACAACGCTGGCAGGAAAAAATTGTAAACGATCAGGAAAGCGGACAAGTACGTTTTACCAATAGGTTTCGTTACCTCAGCAGTTTTACCTTTCGCATTTTTAATAATCCAAAACTTCCGTCGATGGTACTTTCTGATGAAATTCTTTTAAATTTTGGAAAAGAAGCAGTTTATAATACTTTCGACCAAAATAGATTTTTTATCGGAATCAGACATACCTTCAATCCCAAATGGAGTTTTGATTTTGGTTATATGAATGTGTACCAACAAAAATATTCCGGCTATCAGTATGACATGAACCATACGATTCGATGGTTCTTTTATCTGAACACCAGCATTCGAAAAAAAGCGCCTTCAACTACAGAAAATTCAGGAGATGAATAACGTTTATTATCTGTAAACGGGAGTATACATTTTACTTAATATAAAACTGCGAATATCGTCGGGTCTTTCAACGCCAGCTTGACCGCTGTTAAAAATCTCTTCGGCAATCTTTTCTGCAACATTAATTGATACTGCAAGAATATCGTCGACATGCGGGTAAATGAGTCCGTTTTCAAAATCTTCATCAGAAATATGATCTGCTACTGATTCCGCTGCTATTAAAAGCATTTCATCCGTCACTCTTTTGGCAGCTGTTGCAAAAATAGCCAATCCCATTGCTGGAAAGATAAAGACATTGTTTCCCTGACCGGGTTTAAACACTTTTCCATCGTAAGTTACCGGCGCAAATGGGCTACCGCTGGCAAAAATAGCTTTGCCTTTACTCCATTTATATGCTTCTTCGGCCGTACATTCGGAATGTGAAGTTGGATTTGAATATGGAAAAATGACAGGACGTTCATTCACCAAACTCATGTTTTCTATTACACGCTGATTGAATGCACCACCAATTGTACTAACGCCAATAATAGCGGTTGGTCTTATTTTAAGAACGGCGTCAGCAAAATCATCAGTTCCTTCAATTTCATGCGCAAAAGGCTTTTGATGATCCGCAATATCTGTTCTCGATTTTACAATCAGACCATTAATATCAAACATCCAGATTTGTTTTACTGCTTCTTCTTCGCTCAAACCTTCTTTTCGAAATTTCTGCAACAGCATATTTGCAATTCCCGAAGCAGCTGCACCAGCACCTAAAAAAAGAAAACGCTGTTCCTTGAATGATTTTTTGAGCAATTTGCTTATTGCTATAAAACCTGCTGTCGCAATTGCTGCAGTTCCCTGAATATCATCATTGAAAGTACTAATTTTATAACGGTATTTGTTGAGAATCCTAATTGCGTTTACACCTCCAAAATCTTCCCACTGAATACATATTTTTGGATAACATTCATTTATAGCCACTACAAAAGCTTCAATAAAATCGTCATATATTTTTCCTGTCGCTCTTTTTTGTCGTAATCCGGGATAAAGAGGATCGTTTAAGAATTCTTCGTTATTTGTACCCACATCCAAGACTATAGGTAATGTATGTTCAGGCGGCACTCCGGCACAACTTGTGTATAAAATCAGTTTTCCCATAGGAATTCCAATTCCCGCAATACCAAGATCACCAAGTCCTAGAATACGCTCACCGTCAGTAACAACTGCAAAATGAACATCCGGGTGGCACCAGTTATTTAAAATCTCTTTAATTCTGTCTTTTTGATTTATCGAAATAAAAATTGCCCGAGGTCGTGTTGCAAGCAATCCAAATTTCTGACAGGCCTCACCTACTGTTGGTGTGTATACCAAAGGCAAATATTTTGATGGTTTGCTCATGATTGTTTTAAAAAACAATGTCACATTGTTGTCCAGCAAATTCATTAAATACATGTATTTATTTATTGGCTTGTCAAAATGTTCCAATTGCCTGTCCACTCTAAGAATTTGTGTTTCAAGACTTTCTATAGTTTCAGGCAGTAATCCTTCTAAACCTGCTTCTTCTCTTTCAGAATGGCTGAAAGCTGTTCCTTTATTATTATTAGGATCATAGAGTAAATAATAACCCTTTGCGTAATCTTTTTCCATGTTCTAAGTATTTAAGATCTTATTTAATCAAAGTTTTTCTGAACTAAAAAATCAACATTCCGCTTAATAAAAATTTAATACAATAAAAACGGAAAAATAACATTGGATGGGACAAAAAACGATCACTTCAAACCTAAATTAATAAACAACTGAAATACAGGTATTTATTTTTATGTTTTAATAAAATTATTAAAAAAATTATTACCTTTAATCAAAATTTAGAAAAAAAATCCCCCAAATCTAAATTTTGTTTTTTTTTTCTAAGCAGTTGATTTTTAGCAAATATTGTTTCTTAAATAAAATTTAGCAATATGGTTACAACTATACTTCGAGAGAATCCTGAATTAGCTATTTTCTTATCCTTAGCATTAGGATTTTTATTTGGACATATTAAGATTGGCTCATTCAAAATTGGTGTCGTCTTAGGAACGTTATTTGCAGGAGTCTTAATTGGCCAAATTGGTATCGAAGTCGACCCTCTCGTTAAAACCATATTTTTTGATTTTTTCCTTTTTTCAACGGGATATAAAGTTGGTCCACAGTTCTTTCAGGGGCTGAAAAAAAATGCTTTACCACAATTGATGCTGACCGTTGTTATATGTACCTCTTGTCTATTGGTAGCTTATGCAGTTTCAACAATGTTAGGATACGATGTTGGCACCGCTGCTGGTCTTTTGGCAGGAGCATTTTCAGAATCAACCGTAATTGGGACCGCTTCAGATGCCATAAGTCATCTTGACCTTCCGGATCTTGAAAAAACAAGACTCATCAATAATATTCCTGTCGCTTACGCAGTAACCTATTTAACAGGAGCAACATCGTTTGTATTTTTTCTTACAGCAATAGCTCCAAAATTACTTGGAATTGATTTAGCTAAAGAAAGTGCCAAATTAGGTAAAACAATAAATGGAGAAGTTGAATACGAACCCGGAACCAGCAGTGCTTACAGACGTTGGATTATAAGAGCTTACCAAGTAACTAATGAAAAATGCATTGGATTAACTATCAGTGAATTTGAAAAATCAAAACCGGGTCTTAGAATAATTGTACAACGTCTTCGTCATAAGAAAAAACTAATCGATCCTAAACCGGATACCATTATACGAGAAAACGATGTTTTGGTTGTTATGGCGCAACACGGAATAATTCTGGACAGCATGCCTTCTATAGGTCCTGAAGTTCTGGACGAAGAGTTGTTGAATTTCCCTCTGGCCAATATGGATATTACGATAACCAATAAAAATATAGCCGGAAAAACAGTCGAAGAATTGCGTAATTGTACTTTTTTCAATGGTTTAATGATTGATCAGATTATGCGTGAATATCATGAAATTCCGTTGGATCCATCAACCGTTTTAAATAAAGGAGATATTCTTAAAATCTCCGGTAAAAAGACAAATATCGAAGCAGCCGCAAAAGAAATTGGTTATTTGGACCGTTTAAGCCCTGAAACAGACATTATATTTGTTGGATTGGGTATCGTTTTGGGAGGTCTATTAGGACTACTTTCTGTTACTGTTTTTGGTATTTCTATAACTTTAACAACCAGCGGAGGCGCTTTGGTCATGGGTCTTATATTTGGATGGCTACATTCCAGAACTCCATTTTTTGGCAGTATTCCGGAGCCTGCTTTGTGGATATTTGATAATGTTGGCCTCGCCACTTTTATAGGACTTATAGGTTTGGCCGCGGGACCAAGTTTTATTTCTGCACTTCGCGAAACGGGAATCAGTATCATATTTGCCGGTCTTGCCGTAGCGATTATTCCGCATATCATCGGGCTGTATTTTGGCCGTTATATTCTTAAAATAAATCCTATTATTCTTCTTGGTGCACAAACAGGCGCCGGAACCTCAACAATAGGATTAAAAGCCATTCAGGATGCCTCAGCCAGTAAATTCCCTGTTTTAGGCTATACCATTCCATATGCTCTGGGCAATATTCTCCTTACCGCCTGGGGTCCCATTATTGTTGGAATCATGACTTGATTCTTACTGATTTATGTTTTAACAAATTGAAAATTTTTGCAATTCGATAATAAATTAATTAATTAAATTTCAATACATTATGACACAGACAAGAAAAGAACACGATTTTTTAGGTGAATTGGATATCCCGAATCACTTATACTACGGAATCCAGACTTTTAGGGCGGTTGAAAACTTCAATATAACGGGAATTCCAATTTCAAAAGAACCTTTATTTATTAAAGCTTTAGGGTATGTAAAAAAAGGCGCTGCAATGGCAAACAGAGACTGTGGTGCATTGGATCCAAAAATTGCCGAAGCCATTTGTTATGGAAGTGATCAGGTTATTGCAGGCAAATTTAATCAGGAATTTGTGAGTGATCTAATTCAGGGTGGCGCCGGAACTTCTGTAAATATGAATGCCAATGAAGTAATTGCCAACATTGGTCTGGAGTATTTAGGTCATAAAAAAGGAGAATACAATTTCCTGCATCCCAATAATCATGTGAACTGTTCACAGTCGACAAATGATGCTTATCCTTCTGCATTCAGAATTGCTCTTTATCTAAAAATGGATAGTTTCATCAAAACGGTTGAAAATCTTGAAAGAGCTTTTGCCGCAAAAGGTGAAGAATTCAAAAGAGTTCTGAAAATGGGAAGAACGCAATTACAAGATGCCGTACCGATGACTTTAGGACAGGAGTTTCACTCTTATGCCACAACAATTGGTGAAGATGTGCGACGATTAAAAGATGCTCAAAGTCTTCTTCTGGAAATTAATATGGGAGCAACAGCCATTGGTACAAAAGTAAATGCACCAGAAGGTTATCCGGAATTATGCGTTAATTATCTGGCGAAAGAAGTTGGAATTCCGCTAACTCTTGCTCCAGATTTAATTGAAGCTACTGTCGATACCGGTGCTTACGTTCAGATTATGGGAACCATGAAAAGAACAGCTGTAAAAATCTCTAAAATTTGCAATGATTTACGCTTACTAAGTTCTGGACCAAGAACTGGTTTAAACGAAATTAATCTGCCTGCGCGTCAGCCTGGTTCATCTATCATGCCTGGAAAAGTAAATCCTGTTATTCCGGAAGTTGTTAATCAGACTTGTTTCTATGTAATTGGACAGGATTTAACTTTAACATTAGCAGCAGAAGCAGGACAATTGCAACTTAATGTTATGGAACCTGTAATTGCTTTTGCAATGTTTACTTCTTTAGATTATTTGTCAAATGCCATTCAGGTGTTAATTGATAAATGCGTTAACGGAATTACTGCAAATGAAACACACTGCTACAATATGGTAATGAACAGTATCGGAATTGTGACACAATTAAATCCAATTCTCGGATACGAAGAAAGTGCCAGTATAGCAGGCGAAGCTTTAAAAACAGGAAAAAGTGTACACCAGATTGCTGTGGTTGAGCGTAAACTGATTACACAGGAAAAATGGGATGAAATCTATTCATTGGAAAACTTAATCAATCCAAAATTTATAAGCTCTTAGATTTCATAAAATCAGACTCACGAATAAACCAAGATTGTTTAATCAAAAAAATATAACCATGAAAAAAATAATTTTAATCGTTTTATCTATTTTGACTTTTACCTCTTATGCTCAAACTGCTTCAACACAAAAAAGAATCATTATTCTTGCCACCGGAGGAACTATTGCCGGTTCAGGAGATTCTTCTACAAAAGCAGCTTATACTGCAGGTAAAGTACCTATCGATGATTTATTGAATGCCGTTCCCCAGATTCATAATTACGGTAAAATCACCGGTGAACAAATTGCTTCAATTGGAAGCCAGGACATGAATATTGTGACTTGGTTAAAATTGACTAAAAGAATTAACGAAATCTTCAAAAACAATGAAGCTGATGCCGTTGTAGTAACGCACGGAACAGACACTCAGGAAGAAACCGCGTATTTCTTAGATTTAACAGTACAGTATGACAAACCAGTAGTTCTTGTGGGCGCAATGCGTCCGTCAACTGCGATGAGTCAGGATGGTAACCGAAATCTTTTGGACGCAGTAGTTGTTGCAGCAGACGAAAGCAGCAAAACAAGAGGCGTAATCGTTGCTATGGACGAAAAGATTTTTGATGCAAGAGATGTTACCAAAACGAGTACTACTAATATAGAAACTTTCCAATCCCGAAATTACGGTCCGATTGGTTTGATTTATGATGGAAAAGTAAAATATTACTATCAGTCTTTACGAAATCCAGCCAAAAAATTTGATGTTACAAAATTGAATTCACTTCCTCAGGTTGAAATTGTTTACGGATATGCTGATGCAAATGCCAATAGTGTATATTGTATAACCAATTCAGGACCAAAAGGAATCGTTTATGCCGGAATGGGTAACGGAAACTTTGGCGCTCCCGTAGGAAAAGCACTTGCTGAAGCTGCTAAAAAAGGGATTATCGTTTGCCGTTCTGCAAGAGCAGGATCCGGAAGAGTTACCTTAGATAATGAAGTAAAAGATGCTGAACTTGGTTTTGTTGTAGCTGACGATTTAAATCCGCAAAAAGCCAGAGTGCTGTTAATGTTGTCTTTAACAGAAACAAACGACAGAGCAAAAATCCAACAAAATTTCTTTGATTATTAATTGAATTACAAAAAGAAAACCTCTCAACCTGTTTTCTTTAATGCCGAATTAAATAGTAATAATCTAAAAATTTAAAGTATGATTTGGATTGAATTTATAATTCTTATCGGGATGATTCTTATTGGATCACAGATGAAAGGAATTGGTCTGGGAGTAATGGGAATGGTTGGATTATTGATTTTCATTTTTGTTTTCAATTTAAAACCAACAGATCCTCCACTTGATGTAATGTTGATTATTATGGCCATTGTAACCACTGCTGCAACATTGCAAGCTTCCGGTGGGCTCGATTATCTGGTTCAACTGGCCGAAAAGATCATTCGGAGTAATCCTTCGAACATTACTTTCATAGCTCCATTTACAGTTTACTTTTTGTGCTTATTTGCGGGAACTGCGCATATTGTTTATTCGTTGCTTCCTATTATTTCTGAAGTTTCTGCCAAGAAAAGAATTAGGCCTGAACGACCATTAAGTATTTCTGTTATTGCTTCTCATATTGCCTTAACTGGAAGTCCAATGAGTGCCGCAACAGCAGCTCTGGTTGTAATTCTAGCCTATCCCGGAGCTTTGGTCAATATTATGTCTATTTGTATTCCTGCCAGCATTATCGGAATACTGATTGGCTGTTTCTCTGTTTTCAAAAAAGGAAAAGAACTAAATGATGATCCTATCTTTATTGAAAAAATGCAAGATCCGGAATTCGCACAAACCATGAATACAAGTAGTGAAGGAACGCAAGCGCAATTAAAACCAGGTGCAAAAACCTCAGTTTTAATTTTTGGCTGCGCTATCATTCTTATTGTAATTGCGGGTGCATTTCCAGCTTTAGTTCCTCATTTTTCACCTGGAGAAAAAACATTGGCCGTAAATGCAGACGGCTCATTAACTATGGTGACCGTAATTAGTGTTGTTACACTAAGTGCCGCTGCTGCCATGATGCTAATTACTAAAACAAGTACAACTGAGGTTACAAAAGCTAGTCTTTTTACTTCTATGGCATCGGCAGTAGTATCTGTATTTGGAGTAGTTTGGATGAGCTCAACCTTCATGCATGCAAACAATGACACCATGCAAAAAGCGCTTGGCGGAATTGTATCTGAACATCCTTGGACCTTTGCTATAGCAGTCTTCATAATGGGCGCCCTTATGTTTAGTCAGGCCGCCACAACCAAAACAATGATGCCTTTAGGAATCGCATTAGGATTGCCGCCATCAGCTTTAATCGCCATTTTTCCGGCTGTAAACAGTGATTTTGTTTTACCGGGTTATCCAACATTATTGGCAGCAATAAATTTTGACAGAACGGGAAGCACCAAAATAGGAAAATTTGTTATCAATCATAGTTTTCTCGTTCCGGGTGTCGTCACCATAAGTGTCGCTATTGCCGTAGGATTTTTGATAGGTTCTTTTGTATTATAAAACTTAAAAATCTTAATTATGAAAAAATATCTTTTACCAATAATATTTGCCTTAGTCCCGTTTATTGTAATGGGACAAGGCGATCAAATGCATAAACAGACAGATGAAGGAAACGCCATACAATCCGATTCGATTACTCCCATAATCCCTGTTTCCAAACAATCATTACTGAAAAATATTGATGTTATCTTCAATTCCAGAATGGCTTACAACAGCTATTTTACAGATGGAAATCATGACATATCCCATTTTAATGTGGATCAGCTTCGATTTGAGATCAAAGGAAAAATTCACGATAAAGTATATTTCAGATTCCGTAACAGATATACCAGAGAACCGGTTCCCGGAAATCTTGATAATATCAGCCGTGCGGTAGATTTAGCATTTATCAGAGTAGATTTATCGCCTAGAACCAATTTCACTGTCGGAAAATTATGTGCCGACTGGGGTGGTTACGAATTTGACTTCAACCCAATTGACATCTTAACCTATAATGATGTAATTGAATATGCTGACAACTTCTTAGTGGGTGCCGGAATATCACATACCTTAGAAAATGGAAATCATTCCTTTTCACTTCAGGTTTTGAATTCGCGTACAAAAACCTATCAGGAACAGTATGGCACATCAGCACCACCGGATATCAATCCTTCCGAATATCCATTGGCGGCAGTAGTAAACTGGAGAGGGAAATTTTTCGGTGGAAAATTTGAAACTACTTACAGTTATAGCTTTTTCAACGAAGCCGAAGGAGCCCACATGAACTATATTGCTTTGGGAAATAAATTTGTACCAAGTAATAAATTCGTTATTTATTACGATTTCCAATACCGCAATGAAGGTCTGGATCGTTTAGGAATTGTATCAAGTATTGTGAGCAGCCAATATCCTTATGCCGCTCAAAAAGTAGTTTATCTCGAAAACTGGATCAGAGCGGAATACATGGTTACACCAAAAGTAAATCTACTTTTAACGGTAATGAACAGTAATCATTCCTGGAACGATAATCCTGACGGAAATGCTCCTTCAAAATTATCAACCAGCTACGGCCTGATTCCGACCGTTCAGTACATTCCTTTTAAAGATATTAATTTAAGATTCTATTTGGCTTATACTGCCAGAAAATACAATTACACCAATTATGCAGAATCTGCCTTTGGTGTAAAAGATTATACAACAGGACTTTTGGCCTTCGGTTTTGTAGCGCCATTAAATGTTTTATAATTTTAAAACAGCATAAATTAGCATAGCAAAATAAAACAAGCATAAAAAAGCCGCTTCACAATCCTGAAGCGGCTTTTTTATGCTACGTTATGAAATCAGCTCTTTAAATTCTCAAAATAAACTGTAGTTTCCTCGATCAGCGAATTCATTAATTCTTTTGCTTTGGTATGCTTTAAAATGGGCGAAATTTGTCCTCCCCAGAATAAAATCATATCCCATTTCTGTTGTTCAATCGCTGCCTTTCTTAATGGAGCAATAAAGGTAGTTTGCAATGGAAATGGCAAAATATCGTTTTCACTTCCTCTAATTTCTTTTGCAAGACGGCTCGTTAAACCACGCCCTAATCTACCGGTAAAAGCGCGAGATAAAGTGGTATATTTTGCCGCATCAGAAAACAACATTTCTCTGTGAATAGGTAAAGCATTTGATTCGGCGCAAGCCAGAAAAGCAGTTCCTATTTGTGCAGCACTGGCACCTAAAGTCAAAGCCGCAGCAACGCCTCTTCCATCTGCAATGCCTCCTGCGGCAATAATTGGCGTTTTGATTTTTTCCCACATCAATTGCAACAATACAAAGGTTCCGGTTAAAGATGATTCTGATGATTCTAAAAAAGAAGGTCGATGTCCGCCAGCTTCAAAACCCGAAGCAATAATCATATCTACTCCACTATTATCTAAAAAAATGGCTTCATCCAAAGTTGTTGCAGCTCCAACGGTTACAATTCCCAGTTTTCGACATTGTTCCAAAATAGCAGCGGATGGAACACCAAACATAAAACTGAAAACTTTTGGGCGAACCGCTAAAATAACTTCTAACTGATTCTCAAATCTGGATTGAAAAGGTGTCGGTTTTTCCGGTAACGGAATGCCAACTTCATCGTAATAAGGCTTAAATAAAGCCAACGCTTTATCAAATTGCGCATCGGTTAAACCAGAATTCGGAATATCATGATCGGAAACCCAAAGATTAATATTATAAGGCTTATCGGTTGCAGCTTTTATCTTTTTGTCAATTTCAAAAATTTCTTGCGGACTATTTGTATAAGCACCGTAACCGCCTAATCCGCCGGCATTCGAAACCGTTGCTGTTAATTCTACCGTTGACAAATTACCACCAAAAGGCCCTTGTAGGATTGGATATTTGATTCCGAGTATTTCGGTTGCTTTTGTATTGTACCACATCATTTATAATTTTAAAACTCGATTTAACTATTATTGTAAAGTTAAGAAATCGAATACATTCTTTACGCAATCATTTTTAATCTCATTACTGGTATTTCTTAACATAACTCCAAAAGATTTTTTTCAATTTAATACAAATTTGATAATGAAAAACCCTGAATTTAATAGAAATTATAGGTTAAAATCGATTAAAAATCTTTAAATTTATGTTCTAAAATCTTACTTTATGAAAAATTTTATGCTGTTATTCGTTTCTGTTTTGGCACTGTCATTTAATTCCTGTAACACGATGAAAGACACTACAAAAACTGCCGATTTGTACAATACTTCCTGGGAACTGGAATATATCACAGGGCCACGTATTGCTTTTGACGGCTTATTTCCCGACAAAAAACCGTATATCAAATTTGACCAGAGTACCGGTCAGGTTTTTGGAAATGCAGGCTGTAATGGTTACACTGCTCCTTTTACATTAAAAGGAAAATCATTGACTTTTGGAGAACAAGGCCCAGCAACTTTAATGTATTGTGAAGGCGGTGGCGAACAAGTTTTTACATCAACAATCAAAAAAGTAGACTCCTACTCGATTGATAAAGATGGAAAGCTTAATTTAATTACGAATAACATCCCAACAATGCGATTCAAAAAAGTAACTAAATAGTTGTAGATTAGTGATCAGTGAACAGTGATTAGTAAGCAGTAAAAAAATAGATACTAAATTGACGTTTACTTTCACTGTTCACTGATCACTGACCACTAATCACTCTCCCTCACTTTGCAGCTGTAATGCTCTTTGTAAAAAACTCTGATGCATTATTTTATTTTCGGCTTCTTCAATTGCTTTAAGCAAATTGTTCTGATTGTCCGTAATTTCAGTAAGTGCGCTTTTCATCACTTCCCAAACTGGTTTCATTTGCGTAATTAGTTCTTGCCCTTTTGCAGTTAACTGAATCAACCTTTTGCGTTCGTCGATTTTATCTTTTTTGGAACGAATCAACTTTTGTTTTTCCAACTCTTTAAGTAAACTTATTGTCGAAGGATGTGTATATCCTATTTCATTGGCAATTTCTACCACGCTCAAAGTATCTCTATAATGCAACGTATAAATAACCGGAAACCATTTGGGTTCAAAATCAATTCCGTACGATTTGTATACCAATGCGCCATCTTTGCGCAATTGCTCGCTGAGGCGCTGCAATCGTGTCGAAATAGCAAGAATTCCTGATTCGTCTATAATATTCATTTGTTGATTATTTAAGGTTTAAATGGCAAAAAGTATTATCCGGACTCATTAACGGAAAAGCTTTCGGAAGATTTTCTTTTTCGATATAAACAAAACCATTCTTTTCATAAAAACGCAAAGCAGCTTTTAATATCGATACTGTTCCCAAATATAAATCATTGATTTCATTTGCATTGCAATACGCAATTAAAGTCTCTAATAGTTTCTGAGCAATCGAAAATTCTTTTCCGCGGAATTCTTTCTTTACAAACATCTTTCTAATCGCTGCGTCATTTTGGTCAAACTTCACCAAAGCAATTGTACCTACTAATTCATCATTAATAAAAGCACCCCAAAATCCCCCACCTTTGGCATGATAAAAGTTTTGTATGTCAAACAAATCCGGTTGGTCTTCTAAAGTAATTGGGACACCAAATTCCTTCTGCTGAATATTGATGATCAAATCAGCAATCACATTTTCATATTTATTTTCTACTGGAAGAATTACAGGTTTCATAGTATTAAAATTTTATTACACAAAACTACGTAGTTAAATACATAAATAAAAATATTTAATGTTAATTATGCGTTACTAACCCTGATAGACTCTCATAAAGCAACTAAAATAATTGATCTAAAAAACGAAAAACATTCTTAACAAATACTTCTTTTACAGCAAAATACAATTCCATACTTCAAAAAAAAGGAAGAAATATTTGTTTTTATGACCAATCGGTCATATATTTGTACCGTTAATTAAAAGCTATCATGTCAAAAGGCGAAGAAACCAGACAATTTATCATAGAAAAAGCGGCTCCTATTTTTAATACAAAAGGGATTGCAGCAACCGCTATGAGCGACATTATGGAAGCTACCAAATTATCAAAAGGAAGCATGTATGTTCATTTTGAGAATAAAGATGTTCTTGCCTGTGCAGCGGTTGATCATAATATGAAAATACTGAATAGCAAACTTCAGGAAGCTATGAGCAAAAGCAAAACAGCAAAAGAACAATTAATTACTTATATCGATTTTTTCAGCAATCCTTTAAACCCGCCCGTTATTGGTGGTTGCCCGTTATTGAACTTTGGTACAGAAGCAGATGACACCAATCCGATTATAAAAGAAAAAGTAAACCATGCTATTAAATCGGCGCAACGACTTCTGGAAAGTTTAATTACGAAAGGAATTGCAAATGGCGAATTCAAGCCATCCTGGAATGCTTCCGAATTTGCGACCGCAATGTTTGCCATGTTGGAAGGTGGCCATTTAATGTCGCGAATGTCCGGAATTAACGATAATATGAAAAGTATCTCAAAAACCCTTAAAATTTTAATAGAGGAAAATAGTCTCTAATTTTTTTTATTTAAAAAATGACCGTTCGGTCATTAAATTATATCCATTAAAAACACATTAATATTTAAAAACACACATCATGTCAAAAACAGTTTTAATTACAGGAGCATCAAAAGGTTTTGGAAAAGCCTGGACAGAAGCATTTTTAGAAAAAGGTTATAAGGTTGCCGCAACAGCAAGAAATATCGACACTCTAGCCGACTTAAAAGCACAATATGGAGACGCTATTCTTCCTCTTAAACTAGATGTAAACAACCGTTCAGAGTCGTTTGCAGTGGTAGAAAAAGTACAAAAGCATTTTGGGACTATAGATATCCTGATCAATAATGCAGGTTATGCTTTAAACGGAGCTGTAGAAGAAGCTACAGAACAGGAAGCGAGAGATCAATTCGAAACCAATTTTTTTGGTACGCTTTGGTTAACGCAAGCGGTATTGCCAATTATGAGAAAACAACAAAATGGTCATATTATTCAGGTTTCGTCTATTTTAGGAATCGCTACTTTACCGATAATTGGTTTGTATAATGCTTCTAAATTTGCTGTTGAAGGTCTTACTGAAACGCTGGCTTCAGAAGTGAAACAATTCGGAATCAACGTTACTTTAGTCGAGCCAAACGGCTACGTGACCGATATTTGGGGCAACGGAATTATCAGCGAAAGCATCGATGCCTATGACGGAATCAAAAAAGCAATCGCAGAAGGACATGATCCTGAAACTTTCGGAAAAACTAGTGCTACCGTTCCGGCCATCTTAAAATTAGTCGAAGCCGAAAACCCTCCTTTACGTTTATTTTTAGGAAAAGTAGCCTTACCATTTGCTAAACAAACCTACGAACAAAAACTTGCAACCTGGGAAGAATGGGCAGACGTTTCTGTCGCAGCTCACGGGTAATTTGATTTCTGATTTTAATTGAAAAAGCGAGACCAATTCTTTACAGAAAGTCTCGCTTTTTTTGCTTTAATTTTTAAGTTTCTACCAGCTATATTTCAAAATCAATCGGGCATTAAAAGGCGTTCCTGCCGTAAAATGAATTTCTTCAACAGGATCAGTTTCATTTGCTAATCTTGATTCTGTTAGGAATTGTGTTTCTTTCCATTTTGTATTGAAAATATTATCAATATTTACTCCAACTGAAACTTTTTTGATCTGATAGTTTACCGAGAAATCCGTTATACAATATCCTTTTGCAACAACAGAATTGTCTTCATTTGCAGGACGATCACCTAAGAAACGGGTTCTCAAACTTCCTGAAAATCCTTTTAAATCTTTTACTGAAAATCCGTTCATTAAAGTATGAACAGGCGCCAATGGTAAATAATCATTTCCTTTAGGTTCATCAAGAGAACGTGCGTGTGTATACGTATAATCAGTATTCCAGAATAACCAATTTGTCAATTGATATCTGAAACCAAAATCAAAACCTTTTCTTTCTGTTTTTCCGCTTGGCTCTACAACGGCTTCATCTCCTACATAAACAAATTCCTGTGCAAGGTATAAATACCAAATGGCTGAGTTTACAATCATTCTTGGAAAAGGTTTCCAGTTTAAACCTAAATCGGCACCATACGTTTCCGGAAGAATCTCCTGCCCTTTTTGCGCTACTACTACACGTGTATCATTGCTATGGAAGCCTTTTCCTAATTTTAAGAAATATTGTAATTCAGTATTCTGAGTATAAGAAAAATTCAGTTTCGGACTCAAAATCGCTTTTGTCTGCGTTTGATTGGTATAGGTTGAAGCCAATTGATCTTCATATCCAAATTTAAAATAATCCAAACGTAAACCCGCATTAATCAACCATTTTCCAGAAGTAAAGTCAAAACTTGTAAAGGAGAAAAGATTGGTCTGATTTACATTTCCTAAACTTAAATATTCTAAAACCGATTTTCTATTTAATGTGTGCGAAAGCTCAACATCTTTATTATTATCATTTCTTAATCCGGCACCGAGTTTAAAACGCCAGTTTTCATTTAATTTTTCATCATATTCCGATTGAAAACCTACAATTGTTCTGTTTTCTTTCTGTTTAATCTGATCGCCGTTTACAGGATCATTCAGAAAAAAAGTAAAATTAGAATACAATTCAAAATCATATTTACTTAAATAAGCTGTATTTTTTATCTGCGAATTTTCATCAATTTTAGCATCATATTGCAAGTTGAAATTGGTTCTTCCAGTGTTTCCTCCTTCGTTTGAATCTATTGCACCGTAATGCGAAATGGTTCCATCGTTTACTGCACGATCCGGAATTTGTCCGCTGGCATCCCATTGGCTTTTAAAATGAGAAACAAACAACGCAATTCGGTCGCCATTGTTCAGTTTTGCCGAATATTTCCCAAACAAATTGATTCGGTTAAAGTTTTGCGGAGCATCAAAATAACCATCTGTCATCATGTATTCTCCAGCAAAATAAGCCGACTGATTTTCTTTATTCAATAGATTAAATAATGCAACAGTTCTAAAAGTATCAAACTGACCGCCCTCAAAAGAAAGTGAACTGTGTTCTAACGCATTCTTCGTATTAAAACCAACATATCCTGCAGTTGTAAAATCGCCTTTATCAGCAAAATAAGAACCTTTATCAAAATCTATTCTGTCTACGGTTTCGGGAATTACAAAGTGAAGATCTGCGTATCCTTGTCCGTGCGCGTGCGAAACCATATTTACCGGCATACCATCAACCGAAATATTAATATCTGTACCGTGATCGCAATCGAAACCTCTCAGGAAAATCTGCTCTGCTTTTCCTCCACCCGCATGTTGGCCAATAAAAAGCCCGGGAACTTTACGCAACAAATCCTGAGAATTAGAAATGGGCTGAATTTCCAAATCAATTTTAGAAATCGTATTTAAGTATCTTAAATTGTTTGAAATCGTAACTTCTTCAAGCAAAAATGGCTTTTCATTTATTGAAATAGAAAGAAAATCCAAAGAAGTGATTTTTATTTTTTGAGTAATAAAACCTTGTTTCGAGATTTCAAGACTATCGTTTAACTGGACATTTTCTAATACAAATTTTCCTTTTGCGTCTGTGTGCGCATGGCTTTTTGAGGTAAAATCACGAATTAAGACTTCTGACAGAGGTTTTCCGTTAGAATTAACAACGCCATTAAGAGATTGTGCATTACTGGTAATCGAAAGAACAAAAAGAACAAGGGCAAATAAATATTTCATTTTAAAGAAGGCAATAGATTTTATAAAGTGCCGCAAAAATAAGATAATAACCCAAGAACCAAAAAAAAAGCCCCAAATCAGAAATTTGGAGCTTTTTACTATAAATCTTTTATGGAATTAATCCCATTTATTAGTGTTCGAAAGTGCAAGTTTTCCGGCTCCTGTAAAAAACAAAGCAACGGAACCCAAAAGATATAGTGCTAATAATTCTAAAGCGTAACCTCCATGGTCGCTGATTGAAAACAATTCCTGTGAATGAGCTACTGCAACTGCCACAATACAATTAATAGCAAAAATAACCGAAGCAATTCTGGTACGCCATCCTATTAAAATAGCCAACGGAGCTAGAACTTCTCCAATATAAACAGCATATGCAACTGCTCCCATATTCTCTTCAAGAAAAGAAATTCCGTGCAGAATTTTTGCTACACCATGAAAAAGCATTAATCCGCCAATGCTGATACGCAATACTAATAACCCAAGATCTGTGTTTTTTGAAATCATAACAATTTTGTTTTGGTTTTAAAATTTAAATACAAACTCGATTTTGTAAGGAAACTAAAATACAACATTTTGTTAAACTACAAATATTATTATTTAGAATAATTTCAAATAACACATTTTCAATCTGTATTAATATTTTATCGCAATCTTTCCAATTGTTTTTCCTGATTCCAAAAGTTCATGTGCTTTTTTCAGATTATCAGCTGTGAGACCATTTAAAGTTACATTTAAAGTTGTTTTCAAAACGCCTTCGTCAAGTAAATCGGCAACCTTATTTAAAATATGATGTTGTTCAATCATATCTTCTGTCTGGTACATCGAACGCGTATACATCAATTCCCAAGAAAAAGAAACACTTTTGCTTTTTAGTTTGTTTAGCAAAACAGGCTCACTGCTTCCTGTAATCGAAGCGATATGACCTTGCGGTTTAATCAGTTCCACCATCGTATCCCAATAAGCATTCGTATCCACAAAATCCAGAATAAAATCTACCGTTTCAAAACCGGCATCTTTTACAGCTGCAATTAAATTTTTATGATCTACTACAAAATCAGCTCCTTGTTGTTTGCACCATTCGATTGTTTCCGGACGTGAAGCCGTTGCAATTACCGTTAATCCTGCAATTTTCTTTGCTAGTTGAATCGCAATCGATCCAACTCCGCCGGCACCGCCAATAATTAAAATTGATTTTCCTTTGTCTTTTTCAGCGTTGATTCTGATTCGGTCAAACAAGATTTCCCAAGCCGTTAAAGCGGTTAACGGAATTACGGCTGCTTCTTCAATGCTTAATGATTTTGGTTTTCTTCCAACAATTCTTTCGTCAATAACCTGATATTCAGCATTGCTTCCTTGTTTTGTAATATCTCCGGCATAATAAACCGGATCGCCTACTTCAAACAAACTTACTTTTTCTCCAACAGCCTGAACAATTCCAACTGCATCCCAACCGATTATTTTTGGAGTTTCTAAAACGGTATCTTTTGCAGCGCTTTGTCGCACTTTAAAATCGACTGGATTTACAGAAATCGCATCGATTTTTACTAATAAATCGTGACCGGACGCCACAGGTTTTACAGTTTCGAATTCTATAAAACTTTCTTTTTCTTCTATGGGTAATGATGTTTTAAATCCTATTGCTTTCATTTCTTTTTAATTTTTAAATTAAAATTGTCTTACAAAGATAAGTTGCATTGAAATCTTAAAAGTGGTATAAATTGAGTTTATAATTGTACAAATTCAGCGGTTTTAAATTTCATGCTGATTTTTTTCTAACACATAGAAACATAGATTTTATATTCTAAAAAAAGAATAAAGAAAAAACTAGTTTTCACACATAGCTATGTGCATTGATGTAAAGTGAAACGCCTTTCTATGCAAAGAAAAACTATGTTTCTATGTGTTTATTTTTCTCCCGCAGATTTAGCCGATTGGGCAGATTTTCTTTTATTCTCATACAGATCCACACAGATTTTAAATATTCTGCCAAATCTGCCAAATCTGCGAGAGAAAAATAAACACAGAAATTTATGCTTCTAAGTATTAAAGAAAATCTGCATTAAACAATTTCTAAGTAAATTTGCTAAACTTAAAATTCTTAAAATGATTATCCGAAAAGCCAAAATATCCGACTCAAAAGAAATTGCTCCTATTTTATTGCTGGCAATGGAAGATATCATTTACAAGTTTATTAAAAAGGAAGATTACGCTTCCGCGAAAGATTTCCTGGAGCATTTCATCGGAAAAGAAAACAATCAATATTCGTATGAGAATTGTTTTGTTGCGGAAGAAGAAAACGAAATTATCGGTGCTGTAAATATTTATAATGGTTCTGACTTAGAAGCGTTAAGAACTCCGATAATTAATTATGTCAGAACACATTTCAATCCCGAATTTGATCCCGAATTCGAAACAAAACCTGGAGAATTCTATATTGATTCTTTAGGTGTAAATCCAAAATTTCAGGGAAAAGGAATCGGATCAAAAATACTTCGATTTCTGATTGATGAATATGTAAACAAAAACAACGAAACGCTTGGATTATTAGTCGAAGAAGATAATCCGAGTGCAAAAAAACTCTATTTAAATCTCGGTTTTAAACCCGTTGGAGAAAAAACTTTGGTCGGAAAAAAGCTGGAACATCTTCAAATAAGCCAGAAATTACAAGGGATTTAATTTTTTTTATCTTTTTTTTCAAAAAAATGTCCAATTCCGAAAGTTCAGTTGTCATTAGAGTATAAACAATTAAAATTATACAAAATGGAAACTAGAATTAATGTATTTGAAAAAGGTCAAAAAGCAATCTCAACTTTATTTGGAATTACAAGTTATCTTAAAAAATCAGAACTTGACAGATCTCTTTTGGAATTGGTAGAATTTAGAATATCACAAATCAATAGCTGTGCATATTGTTTAGACATGCATTCAAAAGAAGCAATTGCGCACGGAGAAACTACACAACGTTTATTTGGATTAAGCGCCTGGAGAGAAACACCTTATTACACAAAACGAGAAAGAGTTGCTCTTGCTTACGCGGAAGCAGTAAATGCCTGTGATGTTCCTGATGAAATTTACGAAATTGCAAGAGCGGAGTTTTCTGAAGAAGAATTAATCGATCTTACACTTGCCATTGCTACAATTAATACTTGGAATCGCATTAACATCGCTTTCGCTAATACTCCGGGAACTTACAGAGTAGGTCAATTTGGATAAACAAAAAAGGCAGTTTTGATTCGTAAAAGTGTATTTTTATAGTTGAATTAAAACTGCCAATTCTTATTAAATCATTTAAAACGAAATAAAATGAATGAATTCATATTAATTTTCAGAAGAGATTTTGCGACAAAAGAAGCTCAACCATCGCCTGAGGAACTTCAGCAGCATTTACAGCAATGGCAAAACTGGTTTGGAAGTCTTGCTGCTCAGGATAAATTAGCCAGACCTTTACAACGCTGGGACGGAAAAGGAAAACTGGTAAATTCTAATAAAGGAATTACAGATGGCCCTTTCGTAGAAATCAAAGAATCTATTGGCGGATTAATTATCATCAAAGCGAAAGATTATGATGAAGCTGCCGCTATTGCACAAGATTGCCCCGTTTTGAATATGGGCGGAAACGTAGAAATTAGAATGGCGGTTTAAAATAATGGTGAATTATGAATTGTGAATTATCACTTTGTCTTTTAATGCATAATACGTCATTTTCAATTCACAATTCACAATTCACCATTTACAATTAATCATTTATGGAGCAAGAACTTATCCCTTATTTATTTAGAAAAGAGTATCAGAAAATTGTTTCGGTGCTTTGCAGTTTGTTTGGTATTCATCATATTGAGATTGCTGAGGACATTGTAAGCGACACTTTCCTTGCTGCTTCTGAAACTTGGGCGATGAAGGGAATTCCTGATAATCCGACAGCCTGGCTTTACACCGTTGCTAAAAATAAAACCAAAAACCATTTTAAGCGAAATGATATTTTTGAAAAGAAAATTGTCACTGAAATAAAATACAACTCATCTGTAAATAGTCCCGAAATCGAAATTGATTTATCAGAAGAAAATATTGCCGATAGTCAGTTGGCCATGCTGTTTACGGTTTGTAATCCTTGTAATTCTGATGAAGCGCAAATTGCATTAGCGCTCAATTTATTATGTGGTTTTGGAATAAGTGAAATTGCGGATGCTTTTCTGTCCAATAAAGAAGTTATTTATAAGAGAATCAATCGCGCAAAAGAAAAGCTCAAAGAAGAAAACATTCCGATTCAAAATCCGAATGCTTCCCAAATAAAAGACCGAATCAATACGGTTTTAAAAACCATTTATCTCCTTTATTCTGAAGGATATTATTCGACGACGCAAAATACAACTTTACGAAAAGATCTTTGCGCCGAAGCAATGCGCTTAACTTATTTGCTGATTCAGAATGAATCAACAAACTTGCCCGCTTCTAATGCTTTACTCGCATTAATGTGTTTTCATTCGTCAAGATTTGAAGCGCGAACTTCAACAAACGGCGAAATTATTTTATACGAAGATCAGGATGAATCACTCTGGAATCAGGAATTAATCGATCGTGGCACTTATTTTCTTAGTAAATCTTCACAAGGGAATACACTTTCAAAATATCATCTGGAAGCTGGAATTGCTTATTGGCATACACAGAAAAAAGATTCTCCAGAAAAATGGAAAAACATTCTCGAATTGTACAACAACTTAATTATTCTGGAATATTCTCCAATTGTCGCGCTAAACAGAACCTACGCCCTTTCTAAAGCCGTCGGCAAAAAAGAAGCAATTGTAGAAGCAGAAAAACTCCAATTAACAGATAATCATTTTTATTATTCTTTGCTTGGCAATTTATACAACGGCATCGATAATAAAAAAGCCCTTCATCATTTCGAAATTGCTCTTGGCTTAGCCAAAACAACTTCAGATAAAAATATCATTAAGGAAAACATAAGGGCACTTCAATTATAATAGAACGATAAAATCAATTCATAAAAAAAGAGCTCATTTCTTGATGAACTCTTTTTTATTTTTAGACTAAAATTTTAGAATCTCGAAGCAAATTCTTTTGCAAAATCCTCTAATTTTATTTTTCCGTCAACTGCAGTTTTATTTTTCAGAAAATCTTCTGCAATTGCTCCACTTCTCAAACCTGCTCCCATTTCGGTATATAAACCTGCTATTTCTTCAGGTAATCCAGCCTGAATCATACCATTTAAAGATTGCTCATCTGTAAATTCAATCCATGGCAATTCTGGTTTACCGATTTCAGCACCAAAAATTTTAGCGGCATCACCTGGCGTACGAACATCACTAACAATATAACGAACATTTTTTCCAGAAGCAGTTTTTTGCAATTCTTCAGCCACGGCACTTGCAATATCTTCAGGATGAACATAAGGAATCAAAGTTGATGCAGGATAATTTGCACCCATAATTCCGGCTCCGTTAATCATTGGAACATCATTATAGAAATTTGTGTAGAAAAATCCAGCACGCAGAAAAGTTACCGCTGTATTTTCTAATGTTTCGTATATTTTTTCGATTTCATGAAGTCCAGCAATTGGACCGGTTCCCTTTGGCAAATCGGCACCAATACTGCTTAACATTACTACACGCTTAATTTCAGCATCCTTTACCGCTTTCGCGAAAGCATGACCAGCCGCAACTGTATTCGAAATAATATTGCTTCCTCCCATATTTGGCGGTGTCATAGCAAAAACTGCATCTGCTCCATCAAATGCAGTTTTTAAAAAAGCTGCATCATTAACAGATCCAATTGCAGGTTTTGCCCCCAATTGCTCAATTTCTGAAGATCGATCTGAAGTACTACTTATAACCGTTACCTGATGTCCTGATGCAGTAAGTTTTTTAACTAATGGCTTTCCTATGTTCCCTAAAGAACCTGATATTGCAATTTTCATAATTCTATTTTTTTATTAACTGAAACAAAGGTATATTTGTACTTACTTTTACACAAGTACTTACCCTAAAGTATGCATAATGACAGCAATCAAAGAATCTTCGACAATTCAGGAAAATAAGCAATATGCATTAGAAAAATGCCCGGTAACGTATGTAATGGAAAAAATTGGAGGCTATTGGAAACCGATTATTCTATATCATCTTTCTAACGGAAGTTTGCGCTATAGCGAATTAAAAAGAGCTATTCCGGCTGTAAGCGAGAAAATGCTTATTCAGCATCTGAAACAACTTGAAGCTGATAATCTTATAATAAGAGAAGCAAAACCAGTTGTTCCTCCTTTTGTAACCTATAGTTTAAGTTCCGCAGGAATTGGTTTAATGCCAGTTATTCAAGCGATGGCCGAATGGGCTTTTATAGATAAAGAAAACGGTTTTTCATCTTAAAACTATTTCTACAATAAAAAAAGACAAAGGTTTATCAAAAAACCTTTGTCCCTTTGCAACTTTGTAACTTTGTAACTAAAAAAAACCTACTCCTCATACATTTCCATCCAAAGGCGGGTTTCTTCGAGATCCAATTCTTTTTCGATTTTACGGAAAATTTCTTCGTTTACTTCTCCTTGTTTGTGCATGAGTTCGAGTTTTGCTCTTTCGACATTCAATAAATCGATTTGCACTTTCGTAAAATCATTGAAGATTTCTCCGCCCATAATATTCCCTTTTCCAAAAAAATTGGCAGGAAGTTCCGTTTTCTGCAAACGATTATACTTTACTTCATATTTACTTTTAATGTTATGAAGCAAATCATCATTAAGAAGCGAAAAATTATCTTCGATATGAGCAATTGTCTCAGAAACAATAGTATTTCTGATGTGATATTCTTCCGCTAAAATAGAATAAGGTTGCAGTTTTAATTTTCTGATAAGCCACGGAAGTGTTAATCCCTGAATAACTAAAGTAGAAAGTATCACACAGAAAACTAAGTAGATAATCAGGTTTCGCAACGGAAAAGCATGTTTTTCATCAATCATTAAAGGCAAAGCCAATGCCGCCGCCATAGAAACCACGCCACGCATACCAGACCAGCCAAAGATGATCATGTTTCGATAATCAAATTCTTCTTTTTCGCGAATGCGTTTACTTAAAAATCTCGGTACCAATGTTGCCGGAATAATCCATAAAAAGCGCACTAAAATCACCACCACACTTATTGCAGCACCCCAAATAAATAGTGATGTTCCTGAATAATTGCTGATTCCTGAAATGATATCACGAAGCTGTAAACCGATCAATATAAAAATAAGACCATTTAAAATACTCGTTAGAATATTCCAAATTGTTCCGGTCATAATGCGGCTTTCATGTGTAAAAATTGTTCCGGAACGTGCCGAAAGATAAAGTCCTGTAGTGACAACCGCAAGAACTCCCGAACATTCAAAATGCTCTGCAATTAAATAAGATGCAAAAGGCGTTAAAAGTGTTAGCGTTGCTTCGATAACATCATCACAAACAAACTTTTTATGAATAATACTCATTACATAACCAACGGTCAATCCCACAGCGACACCCAGTGTAGACATAATAAAAAAGTTCAGTCCGGCTTGCCACAAAACAAAATTCCCTGCAAGTATAGCTGTCAATGCATATTTGTAAGCGACAAGTCCGCTGGCATCATTAAGTAAACTTTCGCCTTCAAGAATAGCAATAAGACGCGGATGCAATCCAAGACCTTTTGTAATAGATGTTGCAGAAACCGCATCTGGCGGAGAAACAATTGCTCCAAGCAAAAACGCCAATGGCCACGAAATATCTTCAATTAGCCAATGCGCTGCAATTGCAACAGAAATCGTGGTAAACAAAACCAAACCAACAGCTGCAAGCGTAATTGGCCGAATGGTGTGCTTAAATTCAGACCAGCTTGTGTACCATGCCGCATGATATAAAAGTGGCGGCAAAAAAATAACAAAGACCACTTCCGGATTTAAAGCAACCACAGGAAGTCCGGGAACTACACTAATAATAACACCGCAAAGTACCAATATAATAGGAACCGGAAAATTATAACGTTTACTAATTAAGCTCAAAAAAGCAACTCCAAATAGCAACATAATAATTACAGTAATATTTTCCATTTTTCAGATTGGTTTTGAATTATTTGGTTTTGGTAACATCGTGATATGGCTACTAAATTAATATTTAATGAGAACGAAATTAAAAATTCACTAAAAAAGTTGAAGTTGATTTTTTAGCCCGTAAAAAAATATTCAATACTATATCTGGAAAAAACATTTGCAAACAGTTCTAATTGATGAATCTCTTTTTCAACATCTGAAATTTTAAGCTTTTCTACATTTTTTTTATTGAAATGGCAACATTAAAAGAACATTAAAATATGCTTAAGATTGAAAGTTTCTTCCGTAAAAACATTGATTAACTCATATTAATTTTTACATTTGCGTTATTTTTATTTATTCTAAATAGATTGCTTTAAGAAATCGATTATCAATAAATAAAAAAGAATTACAACTTATTCAAAAACAGCAAATACCAAAATATGAAAAAGAATATCTTTCTTTCATTTGCACTGGCTGCCACATTCTTTGTTAGTGCTCAACAAAAAAACACTTTATTAGAAGCTTCTCTTTGGAAGACAAAACCGGAAGTCAATACCATTAAAGACGAAATAAGTAAAGGAAATAATCCTGCAGAAGCAAATGTCAATGCTTTTGATGTTACCACTTTGGCCATTAACAATGATGCACCATTAGCAACAATCAAATTTTTATTGGATCAGCCAGGAAATCCGGTAACCAAGATGACGCACGATAATCGTATTTATCTACACTGGGCGGCTTACAGAGGTAATGTAGAGTTGGTTGAATATTTAATTGCAAAAGGTTCTGATATAAATCTTGAAGACAGTCACGGTACAACTCCGTTGGTTTTTGCTGCAAGTAACGGACAATCGGATCCGGCGCTTTATGAAGCTTTTTTTAAAGCCGGAATTGATCCTAAGAAAAAATACAAAGACGGAGAAAACCTATTGCTTTTAGGTATTCCTTCTGATAAAGAACTTAAACTTGCCGACTTTTTAACTACAAAAGGCTTGTCTTTAAAAGATGTTGATAACAACGGAAATACCGCTTTCAATTATGCAGCAAGAACAGGAGATATTGCTCTTTTGAAAAAATTATTAGAAAGAAAAGTAGAATATACTGATAATGCGCTTCTTATTGCAACTCAGGGAAGCCGTAGAGAATCAACTTCATTAGAAGCTTATAAATTTCTTGTTGAAGATTTAAAGTTAAAACCAACCGTTACAGGAAAATCAGGTGAAAACGTTCTTCATTTATTAGCTGGAAAACCAAATCAGAAAGAAATCATCAACTATTTCCTTTCTAAAGGTATTGATGTAAATAAAGTAAATAACGACGGAAACACGCCGTACATGATTGCGGCCGGAGCCAGAGAAAATGGCGCTTTAGAGCTATTATTACCAAAAGCTAAAAACATCAATTTACAGAATAAAAAAGGAGAATCTGCCTTGACAATGGCGGTTAAATCTGGAACTACTGAAGCTGTTTTACTTCTTTTAGGAAGAGGCGCTGATGTAAAAGTTATTGATAAAGACGGAAATAATTTAGGTGTATATTTAGTTCAATTATACAGACCAGAATCAAAACAGGATACTTTTGAAGCTAAAGTAAAATTACTTCAGGATAAAGGACTTAATCTTGCTGCTCCGCAAAAAGACGGAAGTACTTTGTATCACTTTGCTGCTGCTAAAAATGATCTTTCTCTTGTGAAAAAGTTAGCCTCTTTGAACATCGACGTTAATACAAAAAACAAAGACGGAATTACGGCTTTACACAAAGCTGCGATGGTTGCAAAAGATGATACTATTTTGAAATATTTACTTTCAATTGGTGCAAAAAAAGAAATCACAACAGAATTTGACGAAAGTGCTTATGCTTTAGCAAAAGAAAATGAGTCTTTAACAAAACAGAACATTTCGATAGAATTTTTAAAATAATTTTTTAGTCAAAAGTGGAAAGTCAAAAGTCAAAAGTTAAAAACAATTAGCACGCACTTTAAATTCCGCTTTTCACTTTTTTCAATTCATAATTTACAATTCACAATTAAAATGAAATCAATATTCAAAATTGCACTTACTGCTACCCTTATCTGCCTAATCTCTTTTCAAGCTAATGCACAGGCAAGCAAATACAAATGCATGCTCCAAATGGCAAATTATATGGGAGAAGGTGCTTACATCGTAGTTTCACTTATTAACCCAAATGGTGAGTACGAAAAAACACTTTATGTAATGGGTGATGACAAAAAATGGTACAAATCACTGAAAGAATGGAATAAATTTCAAACTGCAAAACCTGCTGATATTAGTGCAAAAACGGGAGCATCTGTTACAGGAGGAGATCGTAGTATTACTACAATAGAAATTGACGATTCTAAAATTAATAAAGGATACAAATTACGATTTGAATCGGCTGTTGAAGATCAGAAATATTATGTAAGCGATCTTGAAATTCCGTTAACAACTGCTGGTCTTGCTGATAAAACTGAAGGAAAAGGCTATATCAGATATGTAAGATTGAACAAAATTTAATATCTTACAATCCACAATATATTCGATTACCTTTTAGCATACATTCAATGACTCTTTCTTTTTGGCGTTACACACACTTGGCTCTGGCTTTGTTTTCTTCTTTGTTTTTACTGCTGGCATCCGTAACCGGAATTATACTTGCAGTAGATGCAGCTCAGGAAAAAACCTTGCCTTATAAAACTGAAAATTTTGATACTCTGACTTTAGAACAGACGCTTCCTGTTTTAAAAAAGAAATACGCCGAAATTACAGAATTAAGTGTCGATTACAATCAGTTTGTAACGCTGCAGGCTATTGATGAAGACGGAAACGATATTAACGCCTACATCGACGCCAGAACAGGAAAAGCACTTGGAACGCCTGCCAAAAAAAGCGAATTTATAAACTGGGTAACCAGTCTTCACCGCTCCTTATTTCTTCATGAAACGGGGCGTTTTTTTGTTGGTGTAATTTCATTTTTATTGTTGCTCATAGCGATTTCGGGTTTTATGATGGTTTTGAGCAGACAAAGAGGAATCCGAAATTTCTTTTCTAAAGTTATCAAAGAATATTTTGCACAATATTATCATGTTGTTTTTGGCCGTTTGGCTTTAATACCAATTCTGATTATTGCGCTTACAGGAACGTATTTATCTCTCGAAAGGTTCCACTTTTTTATGGGAGAAGAAAAAGAGAAACCTGCAAAGACTGAAATTTCGGCGAAAGCCAAAACAACTTCTGTTTTTAAAACAACTTTATTATCAGATGTAAAGAAAATCGAATTCCCATTTACAGATGACCCTGAGGAGTATTATATCATGGAATTAAAAAACCGTGAAATTGAAGTTAATCAGATTACTGGAGCAGTTATTTCAGAGAAGCTTTCGCCGATGACCAAACAATTGGCTGCTTTTAGTCTTGATCTTCACACAGGAAGAATTAACGGAATCTGGGCTATCATTCTCGCAATTGCCTGTCTTAATATTCTTTTCTTCATTTATTCGGGTTTTGCAATTACTTTAAAAAGAAGGTCAAGCCGAATAAAAAACAAGTTTAAAGCGCACGAAAGTACTTTTATATTATTGGCAGGATCAGAAAACGGAAGTTCTTTTCGATTTGCAAATGCCATTCAGAAACAGTTAATTGATCACGGTCATAAAGCTTTTTTAACCGAATTGAATCGTTATTCGGTTTACCCGAAAGCAGAACATATTCTGGTATTTTCTTCGACTCACGGTTTAGGAGACGCGCCTTCAAATGCTAATAAATTTGTATCGTTATTAAAGAAGCAAAATCAGGAACAAAAAATTCAGTTTTCGGTTATTGGTTTTGGGTCGAAAGCGTATCCTGATTTTTGCGGATTCGCAATTGAAATTGACAAACTTCTAGAGAATCAAAACTGGACAGAACGATTGTTGGAATTACAAACTGTAAACGACAAATCGGCGGTTGAGTTTGTGAATTGGGTCAAATTGTGGAGCGATAAAACCGGAATTTCATTATCAACAACTCCGTCCGTTTACAATCATGTTCCGAAAGGTTTGCAGAAATTAATGGTTTTGGACAAAACACCAATTTCTGAAACCGAACATACTTTTATTCTGACCTTACGCGCTTCGGCAAGAACAAAATTTAGTTCGGGCGATTTATTGGCGATTTATCCTGCTGATGATTCTCGAGAACGCCTCTACTCTATTGGAAATCATACCGGAAATATACAACTGGTTGTCAAATTGCATCCTAACGGATTAGGTTCAGGATTTTTAAATAATCTGGAACCCGGAAATGTGATTAAAGCGCGAATTCTTAAAAATCCGGCTTTCCATCTTCCAAAAAAAGCTTCGAAAGTGGTTTTTATTTCGAACGGAACCGGAATTGCCCCATTTCTGGGAATGATCGAACAAAATAAAACAAAAAAAGAATTGCATTTATACAGCGGATTCCGAATGGAAACGCCAACACTTTCAGCTTACAAAAAGTTTGCAGAAATCATGATGCAAAAAGAACATCTAACAAATTTTCATGTTGCTTTATCGCGTGAAGCCGAGCATATTTATGTTATGGATTTAATAAAAAGAGATGCTCCATTTTTTATTGATTTACTTAAAGAAGGCGGCGTTATAATGATTTGTGGCTCTCTTGCTATGCAAACCGATGTGGAAACAATTTTGAGTGAATTATGTTTGACAAACGGAGCTAAAAATCTTTCAGAATACAAAACAAATAATCAGCTTTTGACTGATTGTTATTAAAAAAACCCGTTGGGTACAATTATTTTAACACATAGAAACATAGATTAAGAACTCTAAAAAAAAGGCGTTTCACTTTTTTAAAACAAACATAGCTGGCTATGTGTTAGAAACTAGTTTCTTTTAGTCTTCTTTTTTGCATATAAAATCTATGTTTCTATGTGTTGAATAAAAAAATACGAATTACAACCAACAGGTTAAAAACACAATAGAAATGAAACACTGCTGTCCTAAAATTTTATTCTTTTTTGCAATTATCTGTTGTTTTTCATCACATTCTCAGGTATTGCGAAAAAGAACTACTTTACTTATGGGCGGCCGTTTCGATATTAGTATTGTCGATAAAGATTCGCTTTCCGCGGAACAAAATATCAATATTGTAATTGCGGAAATTAGCAGAATTGAAAACCTAATATCCGACTGGAAACCCGATTCGCAAGTATCTCAGGTAAATCAAAATGCCGGAATTAAACCGATAAAAGTAGATCGTGAAGTTTATGAACTGACACAAAGAGCCATTAAATTATCTGAAATAACCAATGGTGGTTTTGATGTCAGTTTTGCGGCAATGGACAGAATCTGGAAATTTGATGGTTCAATGACAGAAATACCTTCGGCGGAAGCCATAAAAAAATCGGTGGCAAAAGTGGGATATAAAAACATTATTCTGGATAGTATTCAGTCGACAATTTTTCTGAAACTTCCCGGAATGAAGATTGGTTTTGGCGCTTTAGGCGAAGGTTATGCTACAGATAAATGCCGTGCGATGATGATTGCAAAAGATGTAAAAGCCGGAATTATCAACGGTTCCGGAGACATGAGTACCTGGGGAAAACAACCCAACGGAACGCCTTGGAAAATAGGAATTACAAATCCATTTAATCCTGAAAAACTTTTGGCAGTTGTCCCGTTGGAACAACAAGCCGTTACCACTTCCGGCAGTTATGAGAAATTTGTCGTTTTTGACGGTAAACGTTATTCCCATATTATAAATCCTGCAACTGGTTATCCTGTAACCGGTTTATGCAGTGTAACAGTTTTCGGTCCAGATGCTGAAACCGCAAATGGACTAAGCACTTCTTTGATGGTTTTAGGCCAGAAAGACGGCTTGGTTTTACTTCAAAAATATCCAGCTTATTCTTGTTTGATGATTACCGATAAAGGAAAGGTGATTAAGTCTAAAAACTTTAATGTGAAGCATTTTAAGGCTAAGTTTTAAAAGCTTTAGGCTTTAGGCTTTAAGCTATAGGCCTTTACTCTTTACGTTTATACTTGCTTCACAAAAATCATATTTTTTAAGTATTGTATGTCATTTCGACGAAGGAGAAATCTCCACAAGAAGCTCGACAAAGATTAGACTTTCTTTGCGGAGTTACTTGTGGAGATTTCTCCTTCGTCGAAATGACAAATAGTGCGAATAATCTTTTCCAACATTAAAATTTCTAATGTAAATCTAATAATCTTCTAATTACTTTATTTAGATTAAATATAAATTATAACATAGTTTTGTGACTACAATTACACGCAGTCATACAATGAGAATTATAATACTTCTGGCTTTTTTTATTACTACTTCAGTCTGGTCACAATCAGGAAATATTAAAGGAAAAATAACATTCGAGAACGGCACAAAAGCTTTTGGTGCTTCCATTTTGGTTTCTGGAACCCAAAAGTCTGCCGTTACGGATAATGAAGGACAATTTGAAATAAAAGGTTTAGTCTACGGCAGTTATCAGCTTAAGATTTCGTCTATGGAAGCCAAACCAAAATCAGTTAACGTTACGGTCAGCAAAACTTCTACTCAACTTGATATTTCAGTTGAAAAAGAAGATGCAAAAGCCTTAAACGAGGTCGTAATCCAGAAAAAATCCGTTAAGAAAGAAATTAAAGAAAGTGGATTTTCGGTCAATGTTATCGACACGCAAGAAGCTGCCAAAAGAAACATGCAAACCAACGAATTGCTTGCACAATCTGTGGGCGTACGAATTCGACAAAACGGTGGATTAGGTTCAAGCGTAAATTACAACCTGAATGGTATGTCAGGAAATGCGATCCGAATTTTTATCGACGGAATTCCGATTTCTACTTATGGATCGTCTTTCAATTTAAATAGTATTCCTCCTGCTCTTATCGAACGTATTGAGGTTTACAAAGGTGTAATTCCGGCGCATTTGGCGGATGATGCACTTGGTGGCGCTATCAATGTAATCTTAAAAAAAGGAGCAAAAAACACGTTGAATGCTTCTGTATCATATGGTTCGTTTAATACGATTCAATCCAACTTTAATACTACTTACCGAGATGCTTCAGGTTTTACACTGAAAGGTTCGGGGTTTTATAATTACTCGGATAATGATTACGAAATCTGGGGGAAATTTGCTTATAATGTTCTGCCAAACGGACAAAAAGATCCTATTAAAGCAAAACGTTTTAATGACGCTTACCGATCTATCGGAGGCCGTATTGAAGCTGGTTTTACAAATGTCAATTGGGCGGATACTTTTTTAATTGGATTTAATGCATCTGATGATTACAATGAGATTCAGCACGGACAATCTATGTCAATACCTTACAAAGGAAGGTTTACAGAATCTGATGCCAAAGTAATTAGTCTGAATTATTCTAAAAAGGATTTCTTAGTTAAAAACCTTGAATTTAGTGTCAATTCTGTTTTCAGCCAAAGAGGAGAAGTTTTAAATGATACTGTAAAATGGAATTACAACTGGTTTGGAGAAAAAGCCCTTGGATTACGCGGTGAACCCTTTTTGACGCGCGATGGCGCACAGCAGGGAGCGCCAACGATTTTACATATTGACAACAAAATCTTTAGTACAAGAGGAGGTTTGACCTATACTTTAAATAAAAATCATCGCTTTGTATTTAGCAGTATGCTCTATTCTTTTAAAAGAAACGATTACGATGAAATGAAATCTAAATTGGAAAGAGATTTTCAGGAAAAACGCGATCTGCAAAAAAGTGTACTTTCATTGGCCTACGAACTCGATGCTTTTAATTCACGCTTAAAAACAAACTTATTCGGAAAAAGATACAATCAAAAAACGGAACAAAGAACCCCGATAATAACTACCTTAAACGGGCAAAGCAGTATCACAGAACAATTAGAAAACAACAATATTACCTATTTTGGTTACGGTCTTGCGACCTCCTATTTTATTCTTCCAAAATTAATGTTCACTCTTTCTGCTGAAAAAGCGATAAGACTTCCGTCTGAAAATGAAATATTTGGGAATCCCGGCGAAAATCTTACCAGCAATAGCTCTTTAAAACCGGAGCAAAGTAATAATCTGAACGTAGGATTACGTTTTGGTCCTTATCAAATAAACCATCATAAATTCACCTTTAACGGTTCCGGATTTTGGAGAAACTCAACGGATAAAATCATTCGTCAATTTAGTATTCGTGTAAACGAAGCTTTGCAGGCAACGCCTTCTGTCAATTTGGGTAAAGCGCAATCTTTAGGATATGAAGCTTCTTTAGAATATTCTAATAATAATCGATTGTTCATAACGATGAATATGTCAAAATTCAATTCGCTTTATAAAACTAAATATGATAAAAACGGAATGATTTTGGAAAATTACAACAAACAACTTCCAAATGAACCTTATTTCACATTAAACGGAAGCGCACAATACAATTTTAAAAATATAGTACAGCAAAATTCAGAATTGAATCTGTATTACAATTTAGGTTATGTAGGTTCTTTTTATACCACATGGTTTGAAATGCCAATTGACCAGACACCAACTCAATTGACACATGATTTAGGTCTTAGCTACACTTTTCCTAAAAAACAATTTATTGTAAGTCTGGATGGCAAAAACCTAACGAATCAGCAGGTTTACGACAACTTCGCGGTGCAAAAACCCGGAAGAGCTTTTTATGTAAAGCTAAATTACATACTCAACAAATTTTAGTAACTAATTAATAATTTTTAATACAGATAATAATGAAAAAAAGTACATTCAAATTGCTTGCATGTGGATTGGTTTTGTCCTCATTTGCATTAACAACAAGCTGCAGCAGTGACGACGAAAAAAATACAGATCCGGTAAATCCGGTAACAGATGGCCGTTGGATTACCGTAGCGGGAGCGGTAATGCAAGACGAACCAGGAGACGGAAATGGAGGAACAAGAGTTTACGCAGTTAGTAAAGAAGATGCTAAAAATCCGAACTTTTCGATTAATGTTTACGAAAACGGAGAACCGGTACAATCTACAAGAACGGCCCGTTTACAATCATCTGTAGATGGAAGTACACTTTTTAATATTTCTTATGGTACCAACGGAGGTGAATTCATGACCTACAAAGTTAATGGTGCCAAAAATTTTGTACAGTCAGGAACTACAGTAAGTATTGCTCAATATGCAGGTCCTACTCCAAGATGGACCAAACTTTTTGATGGCGATAAAACAGGTGTAGCCGTAAATGTTGCCACTCCGGTAGTGGTTACAAATGAAGATGGAACGTACAAACATACAAGAGGTTCTGCAACAGTATTAAGCCTTGACTTGCAAAAAATTGAAATTTCTGACTACAGACAATACCAAATTCCTTTGTCTGCAGAGGAAGAAGCTTTAGGTCATCATATTTTCCGTTTGGACGCGCCAACAGTAAACAAAGCAGGAAATAAATTAATCATTGGAACATGGATGCGTAAAACGGATCCTGCAACAGGAAAAAACCAAGCTTCGTTTGACCGTTTAGGTTCAAAATCGCTTGTGGTTGATTATCCTTCACTTCAAAATCCAAAAATAATTACTTCTACTGTTGGTTTTGGTGACACAAGCGGATACCGTAGTTTTAATAGTTTTGTTGCTACTGATGGAAATATCTACCAAGCTACTCAAAGAGATACTAAAAATGGTTCTTATATCCTGAAAATTGATCAAAACAATGAATATGACAATTCTTATGTATTCAGTTTAGATACTGCTCTTGGAGTTAAAGGAACATATATTGATGCTTGGAGATATGTTGGAAACGGAATCGCGTATGCAGTTTACAGCCATGAAGGTTCTGAACAAGGTTATGTTGCAAGAATTGATCTTAATGCTAAAACAGCAAAATTGGTAGATGGTATTGCTTATGATACTGATCTTAATTTTGGTCAATACCAAGGTTTTGTAGTTGACGGAAATGATTTTTATATCGCTGTTACTCCTGTTGGAAAAGACGGAAACATTTATATTATTGATATTCCTACTGGTGCTGTAACTAAAGGTGCTAAATTGGTTAACAAAGCTGGAAACCATTACATTGGAGTATTCTAATAAACCCATCAAAGAATCATTTACTTGAGTTTTTTTTTATGGTAACAATCCGCTTCGGAATTTCTGAAGCGGATTGTTTGTTTTTATCTAAGTTTTTTTGCCACCGATTTAAAGGATTAAAAATGATTTTTTAGTTTGTTGCGTGTATATCTTTTAACACATAGAAGCATAGATTTTTTTGTCGGATAGATTGTAGAAAGAAACTAGTTTCTAACACATAGCTATGTGAATTTATGCTAGTGAAACGACTTAAAACAATTTCTTATTCCTATATTTCTATCTGTTTAAATAATTTCACCAAAAAGGTTTCATTTTAAATCAAAAAACGCCTCAAAAATTTGAGGCGTTTTTCTTCGTCATGTCTAATAATTAATGACATTCGTCATTGATCGTGGTTTTTAACTGACTGAATTTGGAGCTTTTATATTTATAATGAAACTCAAAAATAAATCCTTTTTAAGCAACCTAATTATTTTATATACCAACACTTAAATTCTATAGACAGATCAGCGTTTTCTTTATACTATCTTACTTCCAGCCTCCGCCAAGAGCACGATACAAATCGACAACGGCTTGCAATTTTTGCAAATTGTCGTTCACACCGCTCAACTGAGCTGCTAAAAGATTTTGTTCTGATGTTAATACATCTGTATAGTTTGTAGCCGAACTGTATTCCAAAAGTTGTTTGGTATAATCAACTGCTTTTATCAGAGCTTCAATTTGTTTTGTTCTTGAATCTTCTTTTTCTACAGCCATTTCGTAAGTATACAAAGCGTTTGAAACTTCCTGACCAGCTGTTAAAAGACTTTGTTGAAAATTATTATACGCTTGAACTTGCTGAGACTGCGCTGTTGTTAATCTCATTTTGTTCAGTCCCTGATTAAAAATCGGCTGAGTTAATCCTCCAATGATCGAATAAAAAACCGAATTCGCGAAGAAATCTTTTAATTCTAAATTCGAAAAACCAGTGCTTGCAGTAAGCGTTAAACTCGGATAAAAATAAGTTTTAGCCATGTTTGTCATTTCAAAGGCATTTCTGAAATTAAACTCGGCCTGACGCACATCCGGACGATTCTGCAACAATTGTGACGGAAGTCCTATTGCCAGGTTTTCAGGAACAATCTGTGATCCTAATTCACTTCTGTCAATTGGTCCCGGCGCTTGTCCTAACAAAATATTTATAGCATTTTCTGTTTCACGAATACTTTGTTTTAAATCCGGAATCAAAACTTCAGCTGCGTGCTGATTGGCTTCACTTTGTACAACAGCGGCACCAGTAACAATTGCTCCTTCTTTTAAATCTTTAATCGTCTGAACATTTTTAATACGACTTTCCAAAGTTTCCTGAGTTATCGCTAATTGTTTGTCGTAAGCTAATAATCGGAAATAATTATTGGCAATATCAGAAATCAATTGTGTCTGAACTGCTTGTTTTGCAGCGTCTGATGCTAAATAGGTTGCAAGTGCAGCTCTTTTTTTACTGCTTAATTTTCCCCAGATATCAGCTTCCCAAGAAGTACTTAAACCTAATTTATACGTTGTGGTTAACGTATTGATATTAATTCCTGCCGGAAAATTAAGTCCGGCCTCAGATTGTTTATTATGCGTTGCATTGGCGTCTAACTGCAATGTTGGATAATACGCTAGTTTGCTTTGGCGCAACGAAGCATTAGCCTGAACAATATTTTCTATCGCATTTTTTAAATTCAGATTTTGATCCAAACCTTTTTGAATTAGTGCATTCAGTTTTTCATCTTTAAAAACACTTTGCCACGGCATATCAGCAATCGTAGTCGAATCGGCGGAAGCCTGATCACGGTACAATTTATCAGTCGATAATGTTGTGGGGCGTTCGTACTTTTTGGTAACGGAGCACGCACTTAAAAGTGCGGCCGTCATTACCATCAAAATATATTTATGTGAACTATTTGTCATTTCTTTTGAATTAAATTTTATTCTTTATGCGCTTCTAATAAATGAATTTCGTCTTCTTCATCATCTTCGTCATCATAACTTTCCTTAGCCGGACCGCTTACTTTTTCCTGTAAAGTCTGAAAAATAATAAACAGAACCGGAATTACAAAAACTCCTAAAATGGTTCCAATCAACATTCCTCCAACAGCTCCGGTACCAATTGATTTATTTCCTACCGCTCCGGCTCCAGTTGCAAACATTAACGGAACAAGTCCGAGGATAAAGGCAAAAGACGTCATCAAAATTGGTCGCAAACGCGCAACAGCTCCTTCAATCGCAGCTTGAACTATCGGAAGTCCTTTTCGTCTTCTGTCCAAAGCAAATTCGACAATCAAAATACCATTCTTCGCGAGAAGTCCGATAAGCATGATTAAGGAAATCTGCAAGTAAATATTACTGTTCAGTTTGAAAATAATCGAGAACAAATAAGCGCCCGCCAATCCAAACGGAATTGAAAATAAAACGGCAAATGGAAGAATATAACTTTCATATTGCGCACTCAACAAGAAATAAACGAAAACCAGACATAGAATAAAGATGAAAATAGTTTCACTTCCTGAAGCCAATTCCTCACGAGTTAAACCTGAAAATTCATATCCATAACCTGCCGGAAGATTTTCTGCAGCAACTTCCTGAATCGCTTTAATAGCATCTCCTGAACTGTATCCCGGTTTTGGCGCTCCAGTAATCGAAATAGACGTAAACAAGTTAAATCTTGAAATCGACTCTGGTCCAAAAACTCTAGTCATATTAACAAACTCTGTAATAGGTGCCATTGTTCCCGCGTTGTTACGAACGAAAATTTTATTTAAACCTTCTTTATTTGTTCTAAACTCTGGAGAAGCCTGAATCATAACACGGTATTGTTTTCCGAATTTATTGAAATTCGAAGCATACAATCCACCATAATATCCTTGCATAGTCGACAGAATTGTGTTTACCGAAACGCCTGCATCTTTGGCTTTAGCCAAATTAATATCCATCATATATTGCGGGAAACCAGGATTAAACGGCGTTGTCGCATATTGTATTTCCGGACGTTCGGCAAGTTTTGCAAGGAATTCGTTATTTACTTTATAGAATTCAGCAGTTGTGTGTCCTCCTTTGTCCTGCAATTGGAATTCAAATCCACCACTTTGCCCAAACCCTTGAATAGTTGGCGGTGAAATGAAAAATATATTTGCTTCACGAATACCGCTTGTTTTAGCAAAAAGTTGACCGATTACATCATCAACACTTAAATCACGTTCGTCCCATGGTTTCAATTTTACAATAACCATACTGTAGGCACTTCCTGCTCCAGCGGTAAAGTTTTGTCCAACAATTCGAAGTGTATTTTTAACTCCCGGAATCGTTTTTGCAATGCTGTCAACTCGCTTCGCTATAATATCAGAACGCTCCATAGAAGCCGATGGCGGCAAACTAATATTAGCAAAAACAGTTCCCTGATCTTCTGAAGGAACGAAAGCTGATGGCGTGGTTTTCATCATATAAACCAAAGCTATCCCCGCCACTACAATCGATGCCAAAGCAATCCATTTTTTTACAGAAAGGAAACTTACTGAACGTTTATATCTTTCGGTTACATTATCAAAAGCAACGTTAAATGAAGTATAAAAACGCTGCAAATAACTTTTATGTTTATGATCGTCTGCATGTGGTTTTAGTAAAAGCGCACACAACGCCGGGCTCAGCGTCAAGGCATTTACAGCCGAAAGAATAATCGCTACAGCCAGTGTAATACCAAATTGCTTATAGAAAACCCCTGTTGATCCATTAATAAAAGTTACGGGAATGAATACCGCCGCCATTACTAATGTAATCGAAATAATCGCTCCGGAAATTTCGTCCATCGCGTGAATCGTCGCTTTTTTAGCCGATTTATATCCGTCATCGAGTTTGGCGTGTACCGCCTCGACGACTACAATCGCATCATCGACGACAATACCAATGGCAAGAACCATCGCAAAAAGCGTTAATAAGTTGATCGTAAATCCGAATAAATTCAGGAAGAAAAACGTTCCCACAATCGCAACCGGAACCGCAATCGCCGGAATTAAAGTCGATCTAAAATCCTGAAGGAAAATAAATACTACAATAAAAACCAATATAAAAGCTTCGATCAAAGTATGAATTACTTTCTCAATAGAAGCATCCAGATTTTCGTTGACATCTACCATGATGGTATATTTCATCCCTTTTGGAAAACTCTTTGCTGCCTCTTCAATTAATTTTTTAGAATTGATAATTACGTCACGCGCATTCGAACCTGGCGTCTGACTAATTGCCATCGCTGCAGATTCAACACCGTTTGTTTTAATTGTTGATGCGTAACTTAAAGAGCCTAGTTCTACTTTAGCAATATCTTTAAGGCGAAGCATTTGCCCGTTTCCAACCGATTTTATAACAATCTCTTCAAATTCTTTGGCGCTCGTTAAACGGCCTTTGTATTTAATTACGTATTGAAAAGCCTGATCTCCGTTTTCACCAAATTTTCCCGGTGCAGCTTCAATATTTTGTTCTGCCAATGCTGCCGAAATATCACTCGGAATCAGCTTATATTGTTGCATTACATCGGGCTTCAGCCAAATTCTCATCGAATAATCTTTTGCCCCAAAAACGGTAACATCACCTACTCCAACTACACGCTGAATTTGTGGTACAAGATTGATCTTCGCATAATTTTGAAGAAATGTCTGATCGTAAGCTTTATCATCACTATATAAAGAAAAAATCAATAAGTTACTACTCTGGCTTTTTGTTACCGTAACCCCAGCCTGAGTCACCTCTACCGGCAATAAACTTGTTGCTCTAGAAACCCTGTTCTGAACGTTTACCGCTGCTAAATCAGGATTAGTTCCAACTTTAAAGAAAATTTTGATAGAAGCATTTCCGTCATTCGTAGCAGAAGAAGTCATGTACGTCATGTTCTCTACCCCGTTAATCTGCTCTTCAAGCGGAATTACAATACTTTTTAAAACCACATCGGCATTGGCTCCGGTATAACTCGCTGAAACATTTACTGTTGGTGGCGCGATATCAGGATATTGAGATATGGGCAACTCAATTAATCCTAAAACACCTAAAATGACAATAATAACCGATATTACTGTCGAAAGTACAGGTCGTTGTATAAATTTTTTAAACATGTGTTTTTTATTTTAAGTCTGCGTAAACTTTATCGGCACTTTGGTTTTGAGCCTTAATTTCTGTTCCGTCTTTCAGCGTTGCCACTCCTTCAAGAACAATTTGATCGCCTGCATTTAAACCTTGAGTTACGACATAATAATTTCCGGCGTTGTTGTCCAAAATTGAGATATTGGTACTTTTTGTTTTCCCGTCTTTCCCAACAACAACAGCAAACATTTTATCCTGAAGTTCATAAGTCGCACTTTGCGGAATAATCAAAGCATTGGTAACTTCATTTGGAATTCTTACTGTTGTACTGCTTCCGCTTCTAATAATGCTTTTTGGATTTGCAAAACGCGCTCTGAAAGTAACCGAACCTGTTTCCGTATTGATTAATCCGTTTACAGTTTCCACTCTTCCTTTTTCTGCGTAAGGAGAACCATCAGAAAGCAATAGAGAAACTGCTGGCATATGTTGGATTTTTTGTGCCAATGTAGAACCCGGAGAAGAACTCTGCGTGAAATCCAAAAGCTTTTTCTCATTTATCGCAAAGTAAGCGTATACATTTCCAATGCTTGAAACTGTTGTTAAAGCATCGGCCGTATTGGAACTTACCAAACTTCCCAAACGAAACGGAATAGAACCTACAACGCCGTCAACCGGACTTGTTACAGTCGTATATCCTAAATTGGTTTTCGCATTAACCAGACTTGCATTGGCCTGAGCCAAACTCGCCATAGCAGACTCATAAGTATATTGAGCCGACTCTAAATCGTACTTGCTGATAATTCCTTTTTCAACTAATGGTTTTACTTTGTTTACCGCTAATTTTGCTGCACTTACTTCGGCCTGAGCACTTTTAATACTTGCAGATGCCGTACGAACTTGTTGCTCATATTCAGGAGCGCTTATTTTAAACAATGGCTGTCCTGCTTTTACCACAGCGCCTTCATCGACAAAGATTTTATCGATGTAACCTTCAACTCTCGGACGGATTTCAATATTTTGTTGTCCCTGAATACTTGCAGGATAATCGCTGTATAATGTTGCTGATTCCGGCTGTAATGTCAGTGTTCGATATTCTTTTACCTGTGGCGCACCTCCGGCTTGAGCCGATTTATCATTTTTATTACCGCACGATACGATAATAAGTGACGCTGCAAAAATGCTTAAAAACGATTGCTTATTCATTGTCAAAAATGTGTAATTATCTATTTATTAATAAGCAAAAGAACTAAAATAGAGCATGCAAAAATTTTCAAATAGACGAACAGCGAAAGACAATCGATAGAGATAGCCTGACACCCGACGGATTTTTTCTGGAATTAAACAAGTGTTTAATTTTTGAGCCCGTCGGTTGTAAAATGGTTTTTAATGGCTGTAATGGGATTTTGGCAGATTGCTTTTATATCGTATTCAAATAAAATGTAATATTGTCTAAAAAAATAACAATTCAGAATGGCTTCAAACATCTACAGACCTTATTTATTTACCGGAATTCATATTCTTGGCTGGTTATTATTGGGTTTTATTATGCTGTTTTACATTCCTTTAACTTGGAATGTGATACTTCCAGGCGTTTTTTGGCTTTGGCAAACAATACTCTTATGTTTATTAATTATTATTTTTTATACAAATGCCAAAATTGTAGTTCCAAAAACCATTATTAAGGACAATACATCTCCTTTTTTGCTTTGGGCATTTCTTGCCATTTTTGTTATGCAGTTCATTGCCTTTTTATACACTTCAGAAACCGATCTTCATAATAAAATAAGCTTAGTTTTAGGATTCAGAAAGTATAAAAACCCATATTTTGATAATTATGTTTTAACGCTTACCTTGTTGGTTTTAGGAATTAGCACAAGCTGGGCTATGTTGCAATACTGGCAAAAAGCGGCGCAACACAAACAAAAGCTGGAACAGGACAAAACCATGGCCGAATTGGCAATGCTGAAAGCACAAATTAATCCGCATTTTTTCTTCAATTCATTAAATAGTATTTACTCACTAACTTATACTGATATCGAAGATTCGAGAAATGCACTTCATACCCTGAGCAGAATGATGCGCTATCTATTATATAGCACAGAAGAAACTACAACTTTACATAAAGAAGCAGAATTTATGAGAGATTTTATTGCTCTAATGAAGCTTCGCGCTAATAGCAAATTGACTATTACCACAAATATTCCCGAAAAAATTCATGATTACCCAATTGTTCCTATGTTATTGCTACCTTTAGTAGAAAATGCATTTAAACACGGTATTCATGCTACTGATAAAAGCGAAATTCATATTACGCTTACGCAGAATGGAAGCAGCTTGGAATTTGAAGTAGAAAATACTTACTTCGAAAAATCTTCGAAAACAGATGAAGGCGGAATTGGTTTAACCAATACAAAACGCCGACTTCACTTAATTTATCCAAATAAACATTCGCTTAAAGCAGGAATCGCTCCAAACGGAATGTATAACGTAAAACTGCAAATAACTTTAGAATAATGAGTCTTTTAAAATGTATAGCAGTCGACGATGAGCCACTGGCATTAAAGCTAGTGCAAACCTTCATAGATCAAACGCCATTTCTTGAATTAACTGCCAGCTGCGATAATGCAGTCGAAGCGATGGAACTAATCAGAGAAAAACAGCCGGATGTAGTTTTTCTGGATATCAATATGCCCAACCTTACCGGAATGGAACTGGCGAGACTTTTGCAAGAGCAGCCGGGAACTTTACCAAAAATCATTTTTACAACTGCATATAATCATTATGCAATTGAAGGCTATAAAGTAAATGCTGTAGATTATCTTTTAAAGCCTTTTAGCTATGAAGAATTTCTTCGAGCCGCCAATAAAGTGCTTCTGCAAACAACGGAAGCTTCAAATCAATCGCAATCTATAACTGCTGATGATGAGTTTATTTTTCTGAAAGTAGAATATCAATGGGTCCGAATTTCTCTAAAAGATATTTTATACATCGAAAGTTTGAAAGATTACGTAAAAGTACATCTTGATGATTCCCAAAAAACAGTTCTTTCGTTAATCTCTTTAAAAGCGCTGGAAGAAAAATTACCTTCTGCAAAATTCATGAGAATTCATCGTTCCTTTATTGTCTGTCTGGACAAAATAAATGCCATCAGTAAAAACTCTGTCTTTATTGGAAAAACAGAAATTACTGTTGGAGAACAATACAAAGAAGCATTTAAAACCATAGTTGACAAATGGTTAAAATAAAAATAGCATTACCATCATGACAAAAAGATCAAACAAATATTATTTAACGCTTAGCTTAAAAGAATACGCAAACGGAGAAACAGAACCTGCAAAAGAACTCGGAATCCAATTTGACAATCACGATGAAATTTTCGGAATCATTGACCGAATAAAAGACAAAAATTTATTTGATACTCCTGAAGAAGCGACTCAGTTTGCATTAGGTTTAAAATTATTCAGCGAAATAAAACTGAAACACCGCAAAAATCCTTTATTTGATGAATTGAATGAAGTTTTTCCTGTCTTTATGAAAAAACTGAAAAGTTTATAATCTAAAAGATATTATGTAATTTTGGTATGCTTGATATTACAGTTTTGAACCAATCAACCATACCAGATGTTACGACCTTGGCAATTCGAAATTCAATTAGACAAAAATTGCAGCAAAGCACTTTATCTACAAATTGCCGACGCTATAATTCATGCGATTAAAACCGGAAAATTAACCACCGGAAATGCTTTGCCCGGAAGCCGACAACTAGCCGAATTATTCCAGGTCAGCCGAAATACCGTCGTTGAAGCTTTAGATGTTTTAATTGCTGAAGGCTGGTTATCCTCGATTGACAGAAAGGGAACTTTTGTCTCTGATTTGTCTTCCGGTTTACTTTCTCAAGACAAAACGCTTCTTCATCAGCAAAAAACAGTAAACGAAATAAAACCCCATCTCGTTTTTGATGATGGACTTCCCGACAGCAGCCTTGCACCAATGAAGGATCTTGCACGCGCGTACAGAGAAATTTTCAATAGAAAATCCCGCAGGCAAATTATGGGCTATAGCACCGAATTGGGAGATATCGAATTTAGAAAAGCGATTGTGCAAATGCTGAATTTTAAAAGAGGAATGAATGTCGCTCCGGAACAAATCTGTATTACCAGAGGAAGTCAGATGGCGATGTATCTCGCAGCGCATTGCTTACTTTCGAAAGATGATTTTGTTATGATCGAAAATCCGGGTTATAAACCAGCTTGGGAAACTTTTGAAAATGCTGGCGCTAAACTACTTCCGGTAAATGTAGAATGGGATGGTTTGAATCTCAAAGAAGTGGAATCTTATCTAAAAAAATACAAGAACATAAAAGCGATTTATGTTACACCACATCACCAATTCCCTACGACCGTAACGATGAGTCTGAAGAAAAGACTAAAACTGATTGCACTTTCCAATCAATATGGTTTTACTATTATTGAAGACGATTATGACAATGAGTTTCATTTTGGTCAACGTCCTATTCTTCCGCTTTCAAGCTACGGAAACCTTAAAAATTACATTTACATTGGTACTTTAAGTAAAATTGTTGCGCCTGCTTTACGCATTGGTTATCTGGCAAGTTCTATTGAAAATGTAGAGAAAATTGGTAAGCATCGAAAAATAATCGACGTACAAGGCGACAATATTATGGAAGAAGCTGTTTTAAATTTGATTAATGAAGGCAAAATCAAAAGGCATTTAAAGAAAACCAGCCTTATTTATAAAGCCAAAAGAGATTATTTTGAAAGTCTTTGTACTAAACATCTCAAAGATAAAATAACCTTCAAAAAACCCGAAGGCGGTTTGGCTTTTTGGATTGTTCCAACATCAGAAATCGACTTGCAAAAGGTTTGTATCGTCTTAAATGAAAAAGGAATTCAATTAATGAATCCTATAAAATTCAGCTTTGGAAATCCGATTTCTGGGTTACGTTTGGGCTATGCTTCTTTAACCGAAAAGCAAATGGAAGAAGGAATTATTGCACTTTCCAAATATTTATAAAAGTAGACTGAAAACCTAAATTTCCAGTCCGTTTTTCGATACTAATTGTTTAATTACAATTTTCCATCTCGATAATTGAAAATCCGTTTTCCTTAATCTGATTTTCGATTTCTATTGGCGCTTTGTCAATATGGCAAAATCTGCATTCTTTTGCTGTCAAAGATTGCCCTTCCTGAGAAACCGATTCAAGATAAATTTTCCCATATTCAAAAATCCGGTCTTTGTCTACTGTGTTTTCATCAACCAAAATATCAAAATGCATAATTTTTCCATCTTTTCGGGTTACATAAGTATCCCACACTGCTACTTTCATTTTATATTCTTTTTTAAAGTAATTTTATTTTAATAAAGTCCCTGACTTAATTGTCGGATCAAAATTACCAAGCTTATATCTTTTTCAAGTAATCCAGTTTTTTCATTTATAACAATAATCTGGTCTGCTTTTGATGCTAATCTGGACCAATCGAATTACTCAAAACTGGATCTTACGACTCCATCTTGATCGTACTAACTTTGTAGTATGAAAGAGCAAATAATTTTTAATTTAAAACAAGTACACAATCGCATTGAGGAAGCCTGCAAAAAAACTGGAAGAAATCCTTCAGAGGTTCAATTATTGCTGGCGACCAAAACTGTCTCCGCCGAAAATATTCGTATAGCAATTGAAACCGGCGAGAAATTAATTGGTGAGAACAAAATGCAGGAACTTCGCGATAAAGATTCGGTTTTGAAAAATCTCAATACTGAAAGGCATTTTATCGGGCATCTTCAAACGAATAAAGTTAAAGATGTATTGAAATATGTTACTTGTATTCAATCTTTGGACCGTCTTAGTTTAGCAGAAGAACTGGACAAACAATTGCAAAAAAAAGGAAGAAGTCTCGATGTTTTTGTTCAGGTAAATACTTCTTTTGAAGAAAGTAAATTTGGTTTGCCACCTTCTCAAGTGCTGACTTTTATTAAAGAAATCAAACAGTTTGAAACTTTAAATTTAAAGGGACTTATGACGATTGGATTATTGGATGTTGATAAAGAAAAAATGAGACCTTCGTTGCAATTACTTCGCCAAATCCGCGATGAAATACTAGATACCAATCTTGCAAACTGTACTGATTTAAAGCTTTCTATGGGAATGTCACAAGATTTGGAACTGGCTATTGCCGAAGGTTCAAATTTGGTACGAATTGGAACTTCTATTTTTGGAAACCGTTTTTTGGGAAAAGAAATCTGGAATGAGAATATTACAGAATAAAACCTAATTTTGCACAAAATAAAATTGATCATGAATCTGTACGAACTTGTTGTAGCTGATACTGAAAAAATAATGCTGAATGATTTGCTTTTCAGCGAAGAGAATAAAGCAGCTCTTACTCAGATAATAAAGGAACACAAATACTTTGAAGAACTAAAAAAATACAACCTCAAAGTCGATAACAAAATACTGCTTCATGGTCATTCTGGTTGCGGAAAAACAAGTACAGCAAAAGCCATTGCAACAGCTTTAAATAAAAAAATTGTTATTGTTAATCTTAGCACCTTAATTAATGCTAAAATTGGTGAAACTTCAAAAAATGTAAAAGCAATATTTGATAAGGCAATTCTCGAAAACGCAGTTCTTTTTTTGGATGAATTTGATCAGATTGGAAAAAGCCGTGACAGCGAAGACAAAGATGTTGCAGAAATGAAGCGTCTGGTAAATACGATCATCCAGCTGATTGATTATTTTCCTGCTGATAGTTTATTGATTTGCGCTACAAATTATTACAATAGTATCGACACCGCTTTATTAAGAAGATTTCAAATTCGCTTAAAATTTGAAATGCCTGATGCAAAACAGCTTGAAGGTTACTATCAAAAAATACTTTCTGACTTTCCGGATCATTTACAAGATATTCCATATAAATACAATATTTCATATGCCGAAGCAAAAGATTATGTTCATACCACGATGAAAAGGCAAATCATTTCGGAATTGGAATTCAAAGAACAACAACAACTTATCGAAACAAGTATATAAAAAAACGCCTCATTTACGTGAGGCGTTTTTTAACAAATTAAATTCAGGTATTAAGCTTTCGCTTTTCTTTTTACCGTGCAGCCAATTTCTTTTGTTTGGGTTATTGCCGGTTTTTTGTTGTTTTGAAGCGCTACAATAGCATCTTCCGCATATTTTGTTTTTTCAGCTTTTGTTCCTTCCGGATCATTATCAATTGCGCCAACATATTCTACGATATTTCCTTTGTTGGATTTTGAAACAATAAAAATATGTGGTGTATGTTTCGCTCCATATTGATCTGTAACCACTTGTCCAGCATCAAATAAATATGGAAAAGGGTATTTTTTGGCTACAGCCAAATCCTGCATTTTATTGAACGAATCTGCTTTTGAAGCTTCAGGATCATTTGGATTAATAGCAATTACCGGATATCCCTGAGGTCTGAACTTTTTATCTAAATCGATAATTCTCTGTTCGTACGCCACTGCATAAGGGCATTTATTACAGGTAAAAACTACTATAAAACCTTTTGCGTTGGGATAACTTGCAAAAGAAACTTCTTTATTGTCAACATTTTTAAGTTTGAAGTCCGGCGCAATATCACCTTCTTTCAAAGTCGCTGTCTGTGCTTGCGACAGCCATGCCGTAAATACTAATACTAATAAAGTGATTATATTTTTCATAATTTATAGCTTTTTATATTCCGTTAATAGTTGATCGTATGTAAGTTCTGTTTCAATAAATTTACGTTTGTCTCCTTTAATAAAAATCGTTGCCGGAATACTTCCCGACCAAGATGGATCAATGCGATCGATGTATTCCTGTGGACTACTTTCGTTTAGCAGAAATACTTCATTTTTCATTTTTTTTCGCTTAACGAATGGAATTACGGCCGAATTCAGTTTGGATTTAAAATCGACACTTACTAATAATACTGCCAGTTTTTCTGTTTTATATTCACTTTGAAGTTTTTCAAAATGAGGAAGTTCTTTAACACAAGGTCCGCACCAGGTTGCCCAAAAATTAACCACATAAGTACTGTCTTTTCCTTTATTTACTCTCTCGTAAAGCTGATCGACAGTCAGTAATTTTACGTTTTGACTATAGGCCGTTGATGCAAAAGCAAATAATAAAAAAGAATAAACTAGTAAAGTCTGAATTTTCTTCATCCATTAAATGATTTAAATTGTTTTTCATCCTTACAAATATAAATCATAAGTATTTTTCTTGTTGTTAATAAAAGTTTAATGGTACAAATTATATTGTAGCTTCAAAACACTCTTGCTACAAAAACGTTTTCGCATTTTTAAGGTTTAATTAAGGTCGTAATCTTTTCGTCAGCGAAATTGTATTCGTAAATTAGCAGGAAACAAAATTCATTCTTAATGACAGTACTTACATTTACCCTGATCATGATTCTTGGTGCTTTTTTGGCCGGTTTTATTGGTTCACTATCAGGATTGGGCGGTGGTATCATAATTATCCCGCTTTTAACTATTATACTTGGTGTTGATATTCATTATGCAATTGGCGCGGCATTAGTTTCTGTAATTGCAACTTCTTCTGGCTCTGCGGCCGCTTACGTAAAAGAAGGAATTACCAATATGCGCCTCGGCATTTTTCTTGAAATTGCAACTACAATTGGAGCCGTTTGCGGTGCTTTACTTTCTACTATAGCTCCTACTTCATTCATCGCCGTTTTATTTGGACTCACATTGATTTTTTCGGCTATAAATTCACTTCGTAAAAAAGAAGAACATATCGTTTTAGAATCGAGTCCGCTAGCGAAGAAACTAAGATTACAAGGAACTTACCCAACGCACGATGGACAGGTTGTAAGCTATGGAACCAAAAATGTCATTGGCGGTTTCAGTATGATGGGAATTGCCGGAATGATGTCAGGTTTACTCGGCATTGGTTCCGGAGCATTTAAAGTAATTGCTATGGATAATATTATGCGAATTCCGTTTAAAGTTTCAACCACAACCAGTAATTTTATGATGGGTGTAACCGCGATGGCAAGTTCTGTAATTTATATTCAAAAAGGATATATCGAGCCCGGAATCTGTATGCCGGTTGTAATTGGTGTATTATTTGGAGCTATGGCTGGGGCCAAAGTTTTAGTACGAACAAATCCAAAGAAATTAAGAATATTTTTTGCCTGCCTCATTTTTGTGCTTGCCATTAATATGATTTATAACGGAATTAATGGAAAAATCTAAAGTTATGCAGCACGAAAAATTTGGAGAAAAAGATTTTCAGACCATTGTTGGAAATTTATTGCGATACGGCGTCTGGATTTCACTTTCAGTAGCTTTTATTGGCGGAATCGTTTATTTAATGCACCACGGAAACGACATCGAAGATTATTCTGTTTTTAAGGAAAATGATTTAAATATTTTTGAAGTAATTGGAACAGTTTACAAAGGCGTAATTCAAGGGAGCGGAGAATACTTAATTTTCTTCGGAATCATATTATTATTTCTAACTCCGGTATTCAGGGTTTTGCTTTCGCTTTTTTCTTTCCTTCTAGAAAAAGATTATTTATATGTTACGATCACGCTGATTGTTATTCTAATTATAATAACCAGTATTTCGTTTGGATTCTCGCATTAATAAATGCTATAAGCTTTAAGCTGTAGGCTGTAGGCTTTTCAAAAAAGCTTAAAATAAAAAAAACTTTGTGACTTTGCGCCTTCGTGGCAAAAACTAAAAAAAATGGAAATAGGTATAGACAGTTTTGCTTCGGCAATGTACGGCGACAACAATACTTTAAGCAGTGTTGATGCAATGGAACAACTACTTCAAAGAATTGAGTTCGCAGATCAGGTTGGTTTGGATGTTTTTGGAATTGGAGAACATCACAAAAAAGAATTTTTAGATTCAGCTACAGCTGTAATATTAAGCGCTGCAGCGGCACGAACAAAAAACATCCGTTTATCGAGTGCCGTTTCCGTTTTAAGCGCTGCGGATCCTGTGAGAGTTTATCAAAGTTTTGCCACATTGGATTTAATTTCGAAAGGAAGAGCAGAAATTGTTGTAGGCCGTGGATCTTCAATTGAAGCATATCCGCTTTTCGGTTATGATTTAAATGATTATGATGCGCTTTTTAAAGAGAAATTAAACTTACTGCTTCAGATTCGCGATAATGAATTCGTAACCTGGTCAGGGAAATTTCGTCCGGCATTAAACAATCTTCCAGTTTATCCAAGAGCATTGCAGGAAAAATTACCCGTTTGGCTTGGCGTTGGAGGAACTCCGGAATCTTTTATTAGAGCAGGAAGTTTAGGATTGCCTTTGATGGTAGCGATAATTGGCGGGCAAACACATCGTTTTCGCCCTTTGATTGATTTATACCGTGAAGCCGGAAAATCGGCAGGTTTCAAACCAGAAGAATTGAAAGTAGGATTACATTCACCAGGTTATATAGGGACTACAACTGAAAAAGCAATCGAAGATTATTACCCAGGTTATGCTGAGTTATGGACAAAATTAGGATACGAACGCGGCTGGCCTCCAGTAACCAAAGGAAAATTTGACGGCCTTATAGATGATTTAGGCGTTTTAATTGTTGGAAGTCCCGAACGTGCTGCCGAGAAAATCTTAAGACACAGCGAAGCACTTGGAGGCGTTGACCGTTTTACTTTTCAAATGGATAATGCAGGTTTAACACATCAGCAATTAATGAACGCAATAGAGTTAATCGGAACAAAATTGATTCCTTTAATCAAAAAAGGATAGTTTTTAAATTGAAAACAAAGACTTAGAAGCTCAGAAGCTTAGTATCTTAGAATCGCAAAAAAAAAAAGCATCCGCTAAAAATTAACGGATGCTTTCTCATTTATAACAATTCTTCTTAAAAAGGCGTATAATTAAAATTTATAAGTTACACCAACTCTAACATTAGTTGGCGCTTCAGTTTGCCAGTAATAAGCATCTAACCATTGGTAGTAAGAACCGCTATAAAGGTATTTATTCAAAATATTAAATACGTTAGCAGTAACTTTCACTTTACCAGTTTCATAAGATAAACCTCCGTCAAGTTTAAAGTAGCTTGGCAGTTTTTGTTTTCCCTCGCTCCATGTATCCGTTTGACGTCCGTCAAGGAAAGTACCACCAATAGAAGCTCCAAATCCTTTTAATTTACCACTTTGAAGTGTATAATTTAACCATGCGTTTGCTGTATGTTTAGCATATCCGGGAACTATATCCCCTTTATCAATTCCTGTAACATTAGATTTTGATACTATTGACTCAGTAAAGGCGTAATTTGCAATAAGATTTAAACCGTCAATGATTTTTCCTCTCACATCAAATTCAACTCCCTGAGCTCTTTTTTCCCCTAAAACAACACTTACTGGCTTGTTTGGATCAGGACTGTTAGGATCTGTAGTCAGCTCGTTTTTCTTTAAAATATTGTACACTGATAAAGATGTATTCCAAGAACCGTCAAACCAGTCTTTTTTAAGACCAAACTCAATATTATTTCCAGTCAAAGGTTTAATTTCCTGTCCTGGTGCAACATTGCCAATTTGTGGTAAAAAAGCCTGATCATACAAACCATATACTGCAAAACTATCTGTTATTGAATAACTTACTCCAAAACGTGGTGTAATATGGCTGTCTGATTTTGTTGGTTCATAACTGCTAGTCTGGCTGATCCATGTATATCTTGCAGCAAGAGTTACTCTTAATCTGTTTTGGAAAAAACCAAGTTCATCCTGAAAATAACCAGCCGCATATTCTGAGCCGTAAAGTCCACCTGCTCTTTGGCTTAATGGTGTATCGTGGTCAAAAGCAGGTAAACCATTTGATGGTATTCCGTAATTTGGATTATAAACATTGAATGGATTAGCAGCTGTATCAAGATCATGAGATTGTCCCCAATCGGCCATATAATCTTTACTTCCTAAATCTACTCCGCTTAATATTTTATGACTAACAGATCCTGTATTGAATTTACCGTTTACAAATATTTGTCCCAAATACATATTGCTTTCTGCATCCCAAATTCCAACATTTCTGATAATTTCACCTTTTTGAAGTACGTTATTAATATCAGGTCCTACTAAACTTGGCCAAGAACTGTAACCTTGTTGGATATATTTAAAATAAGAAGTCTGAGCTGTAAGTTTCCAATTGTCATCAAACTTGTGTTCAAACTGTAAATATCCGCTATGATCCTGAATATTGGTATCTGGAATTCCCGGTTGTGTCATCGTAAAATCAACAGGCAAAGTTGCATAACCATCAGACGTAGGACCAAAAACATAATAAGAACCAACTTCAGTCAAATTTGCATACTGAAAATTGTATTCGGCAGTAATTTTTGTTTTATCGTCAATTTGGTATGAAATTACCGGAGCGATTACATAACGGTCGTTATGCTCAAACGGACGGTGAGATCCTTTTTTCTGTGCAGCTCCGTTAAATCTATAAAGTAATTTTCCTTTTTTATCTAATTTCCCATCAAGATCAAGACTTACTCTATAGAAATCATAACTTCCACCAAGTACCGAAACTTCACCTTTTGTAATTCCAGTTGGCTTTTTAGTTACCACATTATAAAGCCCGCTTGGATCACCGCTCGAAAGCATGAAACCTGCCGGTCCTTTTACAAATTCAATGTGATCTACAAAACTCATATCCTCTGTTAATGGTCCCCAGAAAGAAGAAACCACATTAAATCCATTTCTAAAAGCCTGTATTTGAGAACCACGCATTGTAATATTGGTATATAAATCTCCCCAGTGTTCCAAACGAACAGCACCACTCACGTTACGAATTACTCCGTCGCTCATACTTGTAATTTGCTGATCTTTTAAAGTTTGACCACTTACAATCTGAATATTTTGAGGAATCTCTAAAACTGGAGTCTGCAAACGTAATGACAATGATGGCTTGTCTTGTTTGTATTTATTTTTTGTAATAACAACTTCATCAAGATCTTCCTGACTTTCAGAAAGTGCGAAATTTTTAGTTGTAGTTTTTCCCGCAGTTACGGCAATGGCATCTTCAGTTGAGTGAATACCTACTGAATGAATACTGATAGTATAAGAACCAGGTTTAACATTCCTGATTTCGTACTGTCCATTTTCATTTGTTACAGCACTGTATTTTGTGCCTTTAAGAGCAACCGAAATACCTTCTGCAGGTACATTTCCGCTCAAAGATATTTTTCCGGTTACTTTCCCATTATTCTGACTTACCATGTTTAGCGAAGTCAACAACAACATTAGAAAGGAAATTCTTTTAATGAGTTTTAATTTCATTTTAAGATTATTTTAAGTTTTATTTGGCAAAAGTAATTCCTAATATCTTTTAATCCAAATTATTTTTAACGATTCTAAATAAAAATAAAAAAGACACCCTAAATCAGACTATTACCAAGACAATGAAGATATTAATCTCATACATCTTATAAGATTTAACTTTCTTTCTTCTCTTTTTTATAAAAAAACAATAAACTCTACTTATCTTTAAAGTTGAAAAACTACCAGAAACAAAAAAATATGAATCAAAATACTTCTATCCGTAAAGTTGCAATTGTTGGCTATAATCGAATTCCTTTCGCAAGAGCAAATACGGCCTATTCCAATGTAGGAAATCAGCAAATGATGATTGCAGCCTTAGACGGACTTATAGATAAATACCATTTAAATGGAAAATTATTGGGCGAAGTCGCTGGCGGTGCTGTAATCAAACATACTTATGACAGTAATTTAATGAGAGAATGTGTAATGAAAACCAATCTCGATCCAGCAACTCCAGCCTGTGATTTGCAACAGGCTTGCGACACCGGAATTGAAAGTGCCGTTTATATTGCCAATAAAATTGCACTAGGGCAAATTGATTCTGGAATAGCCGGCGGAGTAGATTCCATCAGTGATATTCCGATGGCAGTTAGCGAAAATCTTAGAAAGCTTTTATTGGAAGCTCGACAAGCAAAATCATTAGGAGGCAAAATAAAAACATTCCTGAAAATTCGTCCAAAAGATTTATCACCTTTGGTTCCTCGAAATGAAGAATCTCAAACCGGACTTTCGATGGGCGGACACACTGAAATTACGGCAAAGTATTATAAAATATCCCGCGAAGATCAGGATCAGTTTGCATTGCGAAGTCATTTGAATATGGCAAAAGCCTATGACGAAGGTTTTTTTGATGATATGATTACCCCTTTCAACGGACTTGAAAAAGATAATAATTTAAGAAAAGACAGTACCATTGAAAAATTAGCCAAGCTAAAACCCGCATTTGATAAAGTAAACGGAACGTTGACAGCAGGAAATTCTACTCCGCTGACAGATGGCGCTTCCTGTATACTTTTAGCCAGCGAAGAATGGGCAAAAGAACAAGGTCTTCCAATTTTAGCTTATATCACTTTTGCTGAAATTGCGGCAATTGAATATGTCAAAAAACAGCAGAATTTATTATTGGCTCCTCTGTTTGCTGCTTCGAGAATGTTGGAAAAAGCAGGATTAAATCTTCAGGATTTTGATTATTATGAAATTCACGAAGCCTTTGCAGCTCAGACTCTGGCTACTTTAAAAATTTGGGAAAGCCCGGAACTCAGCAAAGAAATTGGATTAAAGAAAACCCTTGGCGCCATAGACCGAGAAAAGTTAAACGTAAAAGGAAGCAGTCTTGCGGCAGCTCATCCATTTGCTGCGACTGGTGGCCGAATTATTGGTGTCATGGCTAAACTTTTAAATGAAAAAGGTTCAGGAAAAGGTTTTATATCCATTTGCGCTGCCGGCGGACAAGGCGTTACAATGATTATTGAAAAGTAATACATCTCGTTATCCGCTAAGCCGAATTGTTTTCCAAATCAAAGAAATAAAATCACGATAAAATATTCACTTGCAAATATTTAAATCAATATTTTATGCTATATTTAGAGTAAGCTTACAATTTAGTTTTCTTTTTAAAATTTTGTCTCATTTCATTTTAAACCGTTGAAAATGATGGAATCAAAAATACCCGAAGGACCTCTTGCCGAAAAATGGAGCAATTATAAAGCAAAAGCCAAACTTGTAAATCCAGCAAACAGAAAAAAACTAAACATTATCGTCGTAGGTACAGGACTTGCGGGAGCTTCCTGCGCGGCTTCTTTGGCTGAACAAGGCTATAATATCAAATCATTTTGTTTTCAGGATTCTGCCCGAAGAGCACATTCTGTGGCTGCGCAAGGTGGTGTAAATGCTGCAAAAAATTACAAAAATGACGGTGACAGTACTTACCGAATGTTTTATGATACGATAAAAGGCGGCGACTTTCGTTCCCGCGAAGCGAATGTATACCGTTTGGCCGAATGTTCAGCAGTATTGATTGATCATGCTGTGGCACAAGGCGTGCCATTCGCTAGAGAATATGCGGGTTATTTAAACAACAGATCTTTTGGCGGTGTTCAGGTTTCAAGAACATTTTATGCACGCGGACAAACGGGGCAACAACTTTTGCTTGGAGCCTATCAAGGTTTGTTGCGACAGGTTTCTCTTGGAAAAGTAGATTTGTACACCCGCCACGAAATGCTTGAATTAGTTGTAATCAATGGAAAAGCAAAAGGTATTATTGCTCGAAATCTAGAAACAGGAAATCTGGAGCGTCACGCTGCCGATGCCGTTGTTCTGGCTACAGGCGGTTACGGAAAAGTCTACTACTTATCTACGTTGGCAATGGGTTGCAATAGTTCGGCCATTTGGCGAGCGCACAAAAAAGGCGCTTTTATGTCGGGTGTAAGCTGGATTCAGTTTCATCCTACTTCTTTGCCTCAGCATGGCGAGAATCAGTCAAAACTGACTTTAATGTCGGAATCGCTTCGAAATGATGGCCGAATTTGGGTTCCCAAAAAAGCCGCCGATGACCGAAATGCAAACAACATTCCTGAAGAAGAACGTGATTATTATTTAGAACGCCGCTACCCTTCTTTCGGAAATCTTGCTCCTCGTGATATATCATCAAGAGCAGCTAAAGAACGAATTGATGCCGGTCACGGTGTCGGACCAATGAAAAATGCCATTTATCTGGATTTCTCCGATGCCATAAAAGCGCAGGGAAAAGATAAAATTGAAGCAAAATACAGCAATCTTTTTGCGATGTATGAAAAAATCACCGGAATCAATGCTTATAAAGAACCAATGCTTATTTCTCCTTCGGCTCATTTTACCATGGGCGGACTTTGGGTAGATTATGAATTAATGACCACAATTCCCGGTTTATTTGCTTTAGGAGAAGCCAACTTTGCTGATCATGGCGCAAACCGCCTTGGCGCAAATTCATTACTTCAAGCTTGTGTTGATGGCTATTTTATCGCACCTTATACGATTCCGAATTATCTTTCCGGAGAATTAAACGGACCGAAAATAGATACTTCCGATCCTGCTTTTGAAGAAGCCGAAAAATCGGTTCGAAATCAACTGGACAAATTCTTAAATACTAAAGGAACGCTTAGCGCGGATTATTTCCATAAAAAAATTGGAAGGCTTCTTTACGAAAAATGCGGCCTTTCCAGAAACAGAAAAAATCTGGAAGAAGCACTTGAAGGCATTGCATCACTAAAAGAATCCTTCGAAAAAGATTTATTAATAACAGGCGATGACACGCTCAACAGCGAATTAGAAAAAGCCGGGCGAATTGCCGATTATTTAGAATTAGCCGAATTAATGTGTCATGATGCGCTGCAGCGAGAAGAATCCTGTGGAGCACATTTTAGAGAAGAATATCAAACTGCCGATGGCGAAGCGGTTCGAAATGATACTGAGTTTTGCTACGTTTCGGCCTGGGAATGGAAAGGACAACAACAACCTCCCGAACTCCACAAAGAGCCACTTGTCTTTGAAGCCGTTGAACTTGCCGTAAGAAGCTATAAATAAATTGTGAATTATGAATTATGAATTGATAATTGATAACCCACAACTCATAATCCACAACTATTAACTCAAAAATCATAACTCAAAATTCACAATTCACAATTATTATGAAACTTTATCTTAAAATATGGCGTCAATTTGATACTTCTTCAAAAGGTGAAATGGTAAATTATGAAATAGACAACGTTTCAGAACATATGTCATTTCTCGAAATGCTGGATCTTTTGAATGAATCTCTTATTCAGAAAAAAGAAAGGGTTATCGAATTTGATCACGATTGTCGGGAAGGAATTTGCGGACAATGCGGCATTATGATTGACGGAAGAGCACATGGCCCATTAAAAAACACCACAACCTGTCAGCTTCATATGAGAAGTTTTAAAGATGGTGATACTATTTATATCGAGCCTTTTCGAGCGAAAGCATTTCCCGTATTACGCGATCTGAAAATTGATCGAAAAGCTTTCGATTCTATTATTACTGCAGGCGGATTTATTGGTGCTGCAACAGGTCAGGCTCCCGAAGCAAACTCTATTCCGATTTCGTATGAAACAGCCGAAGCTGCTTTTGATGCTGCGGCCTGCATTGGCTGCGGTGCCTGTGTTGCATCGTGCAAAAATGCCAGCGCTGCCCTATTTACCGGTGCAAAAATTACTCATCTTGCTTTGTTACCACAAGGTCAAATTGAAGCTTCTAAAAGAGTTTTAACAATGGTTCAGCAAATGGATGAAGCCGGTTTTGGAAATTGCTCCGATACCAGAGCCTGCGAAATCGAATGTCCGCAAGGAATTTCTGTTCTTTCGATTGCAAAAATGAATCTAGAGTATATGAAAGCTTTAGCCTTTAGGAAATAAACTTTAAGTATTGTCATTTCGACTGAAAGGAGAAATCGCACTCGCGAATCGACAGAGATTACTAATCATCGTTTCGGAATTACTAGTGCGATTTCTCCTTCGTCGAAATGACAAAAATGAAAAAAAACCTTAGCGTATTTGCGCCTTTGTGGCAAAATCAAATTGCAAAATCAAATCGCAAAATAAGGCGTCAGAATATCTTCAAAATTATAAAGCCCTTTTTCTTTATCTTTTAAATTTTCGGCAACGAAAATAACCCCGTTTCCAAAAGCTTCTCTCGAAATAGATTCATGAATCAGTCGCACAGTCTGATACGGGAAACCAAAAATCACTTCATGTTTTCCTACGATTCCTCCTGCTCTTACCGAATTTATACTTTCTTTTTCAACCTCCAAAGCTTCAGCAATTTTTACTGCTGTTCCGGAAGTTCCTTCTTTCGCTTTAAAATGTTCTTCGTTAATTTCGATATCGACCCAAGGCGCAATCTTCTTCAAAAACTTGGCAGCAAAAAGAAGATAATTAACTCCTAAAGTAATATTTGGTGACCAAAATACAGTTGTTTTACTGGACAGCTTTTTCAAAAATTGCAGTTCTTTTTCCTTATAATGTGAAATGGCTGAAATGATTTTTACGTTCTTCTTGGCAGCCGTTTCACCATACGTGTAAATTCCCTGATGCGATGAGAAATCAATAATAGCGTCTACAGGATGATTTTCTAATAAATCTTCTATGGAAGTTTTTGAACTTGAATAAATTAATCCGGGTTCTTCTGACTCAACACCAAAAAATTCCGGTACAGAACGATGTTCTAAAACGCTACTTTGTCTTAAAACCCACTCAAGGCTGAATTTCTTGTTTTCTAATAGTATTGAAGCTACTGACTTTCCAGTTTTTCCGAATCCGATTAATCCTATTTTCATATGTTATTGTTTTTTGAGCGAAATGCCCGTTAGAAGAAAATGGCATTTAAAATAAAGTTAAATGCCGTCTAAAAAAGTAATCATTAATCATTGTTGTTAATGACCGTCTTTTGCTAAAATAGAAAAAATATCACACGAATACTAGTAAACATTGACTTATATAACAATTAATCAACCTCTTAACAAGAATAATAGTGCTAATGCTTTTTACATTCCAGACGAAAACCAAACACTTTTCTTTCGTTTTATTTTGGAAAAAAGTAATGAAAAAAAATTATGGAAATGTACAACTAAACATATTTTCAGTAGATTTACGACCTGAATTGTCCCAAACAAAATCAGTAAATAATGGCCTACAACACAAATGAATTAATGCGTTTTTTAGACGCACAAAATAAACTGTACCTATCAACGCTGGCTGAAATTAAAAAAGGTAAAAAAGAGTCACCCTGGATGTGGTTTGTTTTTCCGCAAATAAAAGGATACGGATCCTGCGATACTTCAAAATTCTATGAAATTAAAAATGCTGATGAAGCAATTGCCTTTTTGGAACATCCCATTTTAGGCAAACATCTCATTGAAATTACATCGGAATTAATCAAAACTGAAGAAAAGACAGCAGCGGAAATATTCGGTAATCCGGATGATGAAAGGCTTCAATCCTGTCTGACATTGTTCGCCAGTATTCAGAATACAGAACCTGTTTTCCAAAAAGCCCTTCATAAATACTTCGACGGATCAACCGATTTTCATACGTTGCAATTATTGTACAGCAATCTTTAGTTTTGTGTTTCTTTATAAAAAGAGCATTATTCTAAGGCTTTTCAAAATAAGATAGTTATATTTGCAACACTGTTGCGTTTATTTATTTCATTTTTAATAATTTAAATAATCTCCAGAAATACCACCGAATGAAAAAGAAAGTTATTGTTGTAAATTTCTTGATGTCTTTTACAGTATTGTTCGCCATGCTGTTTCAGACCGTTCACTCGTACGAGCACGTGATCAAACAGTTTTCTGAAAAACATTGTGTTCACAAATATACCGAAGGTCAAAAAGAAATTACGCACAGCCACGCTGTAGACAATACTTGTCACATTTGTCATTTCGCTTTCAGCACTTATATTCCGAACTTTTCTCAGGAATTTTCTTTTTATAAAGTAAACGTTGAAACATCCTATCATTTCTTTTACTCAAAGAACGTTTCAACATTTTTTAAAGGAAGCCTTTTTGCACTTCGCGCACCACCCATCTTTCTTTAAATTTACTACATTTCATTTTTTAGACTATTAATGCAATTTATCTTTTTCAAAAATTGATAAAAAGCCGTCTATTATTATGTTTTGATTGATTTGCTTCTACAATGAAGTAGATTAAATCATGCTCTCTATACTTTGTAGTAAATCCATTCCGCTTTCAAATTAAAAATCAAGCTTTTACATGAACGTAAAGGGCTGATTTTGATATGTCTATTTTTCAAAAATCACAATATTCAAAATAATAAAACTATGCTTTCAGCAAAAAAACTAACCAAGAAATACGGGGATTATACCGCTTTAAATGCCTTAAATTTAACCATTAAAGAAGGAGAAATCTTTGCTCTTTTAGGTCAAAACGGAGCTGGTAAAACCACTACAATCAACTTGTTTCTAGGTTTTAATGAACCCACATCGGGAGAATTAGAAATCAATGGAATTTCTGTAATTGAAAATAATCAAGAAACTAAAAAACACGTTGCTTATATTCCTGAAACGGTAATGTTATACCCAAATTTAACGGGTTTGGAAAATCTTAAATTCTTCTCTTCATTAGCCGGTTTTAAATATTCAAAAGGCGAACTGACTTATTTTTTAAATAAAGCGGGACTTCAGACCTCTGCACACAATCAAAATCTAGGCGGATATTCAAAAGGGATGCGTCAAAAAGTAGGAATTGCAATTGCGATTGCGAAAAAAGCAAAAGTGCTCTTATTAGACGAACCAACAAGCGGTTTAGATCCAAAAGCATCTAATGAATTTTCACAGATTCTAAAAGAACTTTCAGCAGAAGGAACTGCAATTCTAATGGCAACGCATGATATTTTCCGTGCACGGGAAGTCGCTTCACACATTGGAATCATGAAACAGGGAAATTTAGTTACGGTAATCGAAGCTGATAAAATTTCTGCCAACGAATTGGAGAATCTGTATTTACAAACTGTTTAAAGGAAATCGCATTTTCCATCCATTATAACAAAATGAAAAATTTATTTTCTTTTATATTTCTAATAATAACTGTGTTTTCCTTGCATTCACAAACAGTGAATAAAAAAACCAGAGACAGTATTACTCAGGATTCGATTAAAATGATGAAGAATGAATTGCAAACTGTTGAGATTGTAGGCCGTTCAAGCAAAAAATACAATAGTGATTACTCCTTTTCTGCTACAAAAACGGCAGCATTAAACAAAGATATTCCGCAATCTATTTCGACTGTAACCAAAGAATTAATTGCTGATAAAGCCGCATTTTATTTGGCGGATGCTGTAAAAATGGCAAGTGGTGTAATTCCTGCCAGTTATTACAATCAGTACACGATTCGTGGTATCAGCCAAAATGAAGAAGGTCAGATCATTAACGGCATGCGAACACGTCAATATTATTTTCTGCAACCTTTAACGAGTAATATTGAACGTGTTGAAGTAATAAAAGGATCTTCGAGTGCTACATTTTCTTCAGTTGACCCCGGCGGAAGCATCAATATGGTGACCAAAAAACCTTTGGCAATTGACCGAAAGGAAATCAGTATGAGCGTTGGGAGTTTCAGTACTTTACGCGGAACTTTGGATTTTACAGGCTCGTTAAACGAATCGAAAACACTTTTATATCGTGTCAATGGTGCTTATCAACAAGCACAATCGTTTCGTGATTTGGTGAATAACAAATCGTTCTTGATCTCTCCTTCTTTCAGTTATATTCCGAATGAAAAAACTGCAATCAATACAGAATTGATTCTGAGTAATATGACAGGAACGCTCGACAGAGGACAGCCCATTTTTGGTGCCGTTACCGGAAAAACAAGTTTAAATAAAACACCGATAAGCTTAAATCTGGGTGCTCCGAGTGATTTTTTTAAATCTAAAGAAATGATTTTGACAACCAATTTTGCTCATAAATTCAATTCGAAAATTGGTTTTAATGCCACTTACATGAAGCAAACCTGGACAGAAGATCTTCAGGAACACAGAACCACAAACGCTTTTGGAGTTGATATGAACAATCAGCCTGTTACAAATCTTGCGATGATGCAGTTTGTACAACGTCAGCAAAATTGGGATATTGATAATCTGAGCGCGTATTTCAATTTTGATTTTAAAACCGGAAAAATCAAGCATAAATTACTGACAGGTTACGATTTAAGCAGTTGGAATAAGAACAAAGGCGGCGGACAAAATGCTGCCAGAGGTTATTTATTGAAGGACGGAACAGTCGCAAGTTCTTTTGTACCTGCGAACGCCTCAAACTACCAAACTGTAACAATTGACGGCGTTGTAATGCCAAAACCAAATGTAGAATATTTCAATCTGAGTAATCCAAAATATATTATCACAAGTCCGGAAGATTATACTTTAAATATTCGAACAGCGCTTCCGTCTGCTTTAACGACTACAAATGCCATTTATATTCAGGATCAGATTCAATGGGAAAAATTCACTTTTTTATTGGGATTAAGAAACGAATGGTTTACGGATATTACGAATTACGAAACCAACAATGAATTAACGGTTAAAAAATCGGCGTTGTTGCCTAGAATCGGAATTACATATGCCGTTAACAATGATATAAATGTCTACACCACTTATCTTGAAGGTTATCAGCCACAATCGAATACGGTGACTTTAATGCCTCAAACAGGATCTTTGCCAGGTGGAAGTTTGTTTGAACCGCTGGAAAGTGATTTGAAAGAAATCGGTATTAAAACCTCTTTCTTAAACAATACTGTGACTTTTAATGCTGCGGTTTACGAAATTAATCAGCGCAATATTTTAATGAATGCCAATGATCCTGTAAATCCGGATTTACTGGTAACCAGAGGCGCAGAAAGAAGCCGTGGTTTCGAATGCGATTTAGCCGGTTATATTACGCGGGACTGGCAAATTAATGCTTCGTACAGTTACATCGATGCAAAAATCATGGAGGATAGCAATCCCGCATTGATTGGTGCCCCAAAGCAAAACACGCCAAAAAACAGCGCCAATTTATGGACACGATACAACTTTGCTTCAGATTCGGCTTTGGAGAATCTCGGAATTGGTTTTGGAGTTCAATACCAAAGCAGTAAAATTCCGTGGTTTACAAGAGATTTCACACTTCCTGACTTTACCATTTTTGATGCTGCTTTATTCTACAAACCAAGCAAAAGCAACGTTCAGATTGCGGTAAATGCAAACAATTTATTAAATAAAACGTATTGGTTGGGTGCTCAGAATTATTTGCGATTATTTCCGGGAAGTCCAAGAAATGCAAGTCTTACCGTAACTTATAAATTTTAATACGTTGAAGTGAAAAACATTTAAACACATAAAGACATAGATTTTTTTATTCAAAAAGAAATTAAAAGAAACTAGTTTCTAACACATAGCTATGTGAATTTATGCAAGTGAAACGCCTTATTAAATTCTAACAAAAACTATGTCTCTATGTGTTTAAATAATTACACTCAACAAATAAATTTTAATTAATATGAAAATATTACATACAGAAATCCTTATCGCCAAACATTTTAAAAATTCTGTTTTTAAAAATTCGGCTGTATATATTATAACTCTTTTTATCGGTGCGCTGCTTTTGTACGCGGCATTTTCAGGCTGGGACAATTATAACAGCCAAAACGAAACCAGCGAAAAATACCAACACGAATCGCGCGAAGACTGGTTGAAAAACCCGGATAAAAATCCGCACAGAATGGCGCATTACGGAAATTTTGCTTTTAGAAAAAGTACTTCATTAAGTGTTTTTGAATTTGGAATGGAACCTTTTTTCGGGAATGCCATTTTCCTTGAAGCACATAAACAAAATACAGCCAATTTCTCTGAAGCAGGATTTTCAAACAGCATGCTTCGATTTGGAGAAATCAGCATTGCTATGGTTTTGCAGATCTTATTGCCGCTGCTAATCTTTTTCTTAGGCTTTAATGCTGTTGCTTTCGAAAGAGAAAACGGAACCTTAAAACTTCTTTTAAGTCAGGGAATCAGTTGGAAACAACTTTTATTTGGAAAAATATTAGGCATCGCAAGCGTTATTATGCTGCTTTTTATTCCAACGATAATTGTCTTGGTTTTTGTTTGGCTTTTGCTTCAGAATTTTAGCATTTCTGCCGATGAAACTTTTAAAATGATCTTGTTTATTCTCTTTCATTTTATTTATCTGATGTTCTTTTGTGTGATTGCCGTTTTGGTTTCGGCGTCAAGCAAAACTTCAAAAAAAGCGTTGGTTTCCTTAATCGGAATCTGGTTGATTCTAACTATTATTTTGCCAAGAACGACTCAGGCAATTGGTGCTTATTTATATGAAGCTCCATCGAAAGTCGCGTTTAACAGTGCAATTGAGCAAGATATTTTGAAACAAGGCGACAGCCATAACCCAAATGATGTACATTATAAAGCAATAAAAGATTCGTTGTTAAGAACCTACAAAGTCGATTCGGTACAAAAACTACCTTTTAATTATTCCGGATTTATTATGACCGAAGGCGAAAGAATCAGTTCTAAAATTTACAACGATCATTTGGAAGAACTGCTGAAAATTTATGCCAAACAAAATAGTTTTTCAAAAGCAGTTTCTTTTCTGAATCCGTATATCGCCGTGAAAAATTTATCGATGGGATTATCCAACACCGATTATGATTCGTACATCGATTTTCAGAAACAAGCCGAAGTTTACCGCTACAATATGGCGCAGAAAATGAATGCTTTGCAAATTAAATACATCAGCAATAAAAAACCGGGACCAAATGAAAAACCGCTTACAATTGGTAAAGAACACTGGGCCGATGTGGAAGAATTTCATTATGAACCAAAAGGAATTGCAAACGTGTTAAAAACAGAAATTCTCTCGATTATTTCAATTATAATCTGGATCATTTTTCTATTTGTTCTTATTCGTTTTGCTGCTAAAAATCTTAAAGCAATTTAATTATGTTACAACTCTTATTTAAAAATTTTATACGTTCGAAAGGAACCAAAATTGGCTTGCTTTTTTTACTGATTATTGGTTTTATAAGTCTTTTGATTGGGCATCAGTTTCAGGAAAAACAGGAAAATAATATTGCAGAAACGGCTAAATATCAAAAAGAACATATTGCCAGAAATGCCGCTTTTCATAAAGATGAAATTGGTCTTCTTTTATATTATGTCAAGTTTTCTTTGGTCAATGAAACCTTCCCTATAAACAGTTTGGCAATTGGGCAACGCGATGTTAATCCGTCCATTCAGAGTGTTACTATTCGTGGTTTGGAAGGGCAGAAATACGATTCGGAACTTAATAATCCGAGCAATCTTCTGGCCGGAAACATCGATTTTAGTTTTGTGCTTTTGTACCTCTTCCCTCTTTTGATTATTGCTTTTTCTTATAATATTATTTCCGAAGAAAAAGAATCCGGAACATGGAAAATTGTGGCTACACAAAGTTCAAATACTTTTTTATACATTCTGAAATTGTTTTATATCCGAATTCTATGTTTAATCGTGCTATTGACATTTGTACTTCTAATTGCAGTTTTATTTCTTCAGATTCCGGTTGATAAATCATTTATAGCTTTTTACGGAATTGCCGTTCTATACATTTTGTTTTGGTTTGCGGTTTGCTTTTTTATTGTTTCATTGCAGAAAAACTCCAACTTCAATGCTGTTATTTTATTGACAATTTGGTTGTTTTTGATTATCATTCTTCCAGCTGTTGTAAACACCTATATTATCAATAAATATAAAGTTCCCGAAGCTTTAGAATTAACGCTTAAGCAGCGAAACGCCTATCACGAAAAATGGGATATCGATAAACAGGAAACGCTGGAAAAATTCTATCAACATTATCCGCAATTTAAAAATTATCCTTTGCCTGATAAAGAATTCAGCTGGCTTTGGTATTATGCGATGCAGCAAATGGGCGACGACGAATCGGCGGTACAATCTAAAGAACTGGAGAAAAAACTGGAACAAAGAAACCATGCAAGTGAACTAATTGCTCAATTTATCCCGACACTTCATACACAAATTCAGCTGAACGAAATTGCTAAATCAGATTTGCAAAACCAGCTTTTATTTCTAAAAGAAACAAATCATTTTCATGAAAAACTGCGTTTACATTTTTACCCTAAAATTTTCAATAATGAGCCTGTAGAAAAAGAAAACTGGGCGAAATTTAAAGTCGAAACTTTTAACGATTCAACCGAAAGTAGTTTTTTAAAAGCATTTTTGCCTTTAGTACTTTTCAATCTTTTATTAATTGTTTTTGGATGGAAGAATTTTCTGAAAAATATTTAATCTAATCGTAATCCTAATCATTATTAGGATTACGATTTTAAAAAAATGCTTGCAAAACAAAGCCTTTAAGCGTTTTTTTAGATTTAAAAATTAATACAAAAACTTAACGTATGTGATGTTAAAATAAAAACTCATTTTACTATTTTTAGCGAAATTTTTAAAAGAATCTCAATAAAATGCATTCGCCTAAAATAAAATTAATTAAAAAAGTACTTTTTGTAAGCATTTTAATGCTTTTTGTTATTTATGCCTTAAGAGAAATCGTCTACAAGCCTTATATGTGGCAAAAAGCGATGCATACTCCTGAACATAGACTGCAAATGGGCAGTTTTGTTTTTAGTAAACAAGATGTATCAAGCAGCACGCAAAGCGGAAACTATAATTATTTAATTTTTAAAGTAATTGAAATAAACGGCGATTATGTCCGACTTTCTCCTGTGCGTAAACTTTTAGAAAAAAAACAACCAAAAACTTCTGATTCTTCGTTTACGAGAGAAACGTATCGAAGTCTAAAACTTAACATTAACAAATTAGAGGTAGCCGGAATACATCATGAAGATTTACATAAAATAAAAACGAACTTTACTCTAAACGATTATCTTTTAGAGAAATATCCTTCTTTGAAAAAATCACAATATTATTATGAAGAGGTATCTCCAAACGAAAAAAACATCAATATACCCTCAAAATATTTTAAACTGGTTTACTCGAAGGAAAAAATTATAGAGAAAAGAAAACTTATTCCGTACAGAATTACTGATAGTGAAACCCCGGAATTAGCAAAAGAATTATCTCAGAAAGCAAGTTTTATTCTAAATTAATTTATAAACTCCCAAATGGGAGTTTTTTTATGTAAATGATTTCAAAAATCGAAATTACATTTTTTACATATCCATATTTATAGATTCCTTTGGTCACAAATTTCTGAACCTTTTTAATTCAATGAAGCAGTTTTTTTATCTCTATATTTTATAAAAAATCATTTACTAAATATTTTTTTTCAAAACAATAAAGAGAGCATATGATCCATCATTTCCTTTTTAAGGCAAAATAGAAAAAGTTGTTGCTGATTTGAAGCAGCAAACATCAAGTATACTATAAAAATTTAAAGACAGCTTCATTATAAAGTGCCTCAAAAAAGTTAGATACTATTTGGCGCACTTTATTTGAATTTGACCTTTTTATGTTCCATATTACAAAATGCAACATAAAAAGGTCAAATTCAAACATTTAAACGCATAGCTTTATATCATAATTTTCCTAACTTTTTTTTATACTTCATTACAAACTGATTTTATAACCTTAAAAAAAATCTCATGAGCATGCTTAAAAAATTAAATCAGAATCAAAAAAAAATTAAAGTATTCTTGTTTTTGCTATTATTTATAGGATTTACAACAATTACTAACGCACAAAAAAACAAATCAAAACCTAATATATTGGTCATTTTTGGTGACGATGTTGGGGTTTCGAATGTAAGTCTTTATAGTCGTGGTCTAATGGGATTCACAACTCCCAATATCGATAAAATTGGTAACGAAGGAGCTGTTTTTATACAATATTATGCCCAGCAAAGTTGTACTGCGGGACGGGCTGCTTTTATTACGGGACAATCACCTTATCGAACTGGACTAACAAAAGTAGGATTGCCAGGATCCCCAGTAGGATTACAAAAAGAAGATCCAACAATAGCAGAATTTCTTAAACCATTAGGTTATGCATGTGGTCAATTTGGTAAAAATCATCTTGGTGATCAAGACAAATATTTACCAACTGCTCATGGATTCGATGAATTCTTTGGAAACTTGTATCATCTAAATGCTGAAGAAGAACCAGAAAATGCAGATTATCCAAAAGGAGAAGAATTTAAAAAAGCATTTGGTCCTCGTGGCGTATTAAGATCAACTGCAGGAGGAAAAATTGAAGATACAGGACCACTTACGAAGAAAAGAATGGAAACGGTAGATGAAGAATTTTTAGCCGCTGCTAAAGATTTTATCACAAAATCAGCCAAAGCTGGCAAACCTTCCTTTACGTGGTTTAACAGTACTAGAATGCATGTTTTTACACATTTAAAACCTTCCTCACTAGGGAAAACAGGTCTTGGAACTCAAGCAGATGGAATGGTTGAACATGATGCAATGGTTGGGGAACTTTTAAAACTCTTAGATGATCTTAAAATTGCTGATAACACAATTGTAATCTGGACAACGGATAACGGTGCAATGAAAAATCAATGGCCTGATGGAGGTTCGTCTCCATTTCGTTCTGAAAAAGACACGAACTGGGAAGGTGCTTATCGCGCACCGGCTGTTATACGTTGGCCTGGTGTAATTAAACCTGGAAGTAATTTAACTGGATTATTTTCTGCAGAAGATTGGTTGCCTACTCTAGTAGCGGCTGCCGGAGGAGATCAAAATATAGCTCAAAATGCCCAAAATGGAGTTCAGGAAGGAAACAATAATTTTAAAGTCCATTTAGATGGTTACAATCAGGTACCTTATCTAAAAGGAGAAAGCGGAAGTGTTCGACATGATTTTATTTATTTTGATGATGATGGTAATCTTGTTGCATATCGTGACGATCGTTTTAAATATACTTTTTCTGCTCAATATGCTAAAGGAATGGAAATATGGCGTAATCCAATGGTCAAACTAAGAGGACCTTTTATAATTGATCTATTAGCAGATCCTTATGAATATGCAGTTGATGGTTCGATAGGATACGAGAAATGGATGATGGATCGTGCATTTTTGATTTTACCAGCTGTATCTAAAGTAGCAAACTATTTAGAAACCTACAGAAAATTTCCGCCTCGTCAGGCACCAGCAACATTTTCAATAGATGAAGTAATTGCAAAATTACCTAAACCTCAAATTGAACGATAAAAATCTTAAAATCTATTAATACTAAAAAAAAAGTCCTAATTCAACAACATGAATTAGGACTTTTTTTTTACTAAAACTTCATCTTCTGAATTCTAACCGCATTCAAAATCGCTAATAAAGCAACCCCGACATCAGCAAAAACCGCTTCCCACATTGTAGCGAGTCCACCGGCACCGAGAATTAACACAAAAGCTTTTACCACAAATGCCAACGTAATATTCTGCCAGACAATCTTTTTAGTTTGTTTTCCGATATTGATTGCCATGGCAATTTTGCTTGGTTTGTCGTCCTGAATAACAACATCTGCAGTTTCGATGGCGGCATCACTTCCTAAACCTCCCATTGCGATTCCAACCGTACTCAGCGCAATTACAGGAGCATCATTCACACCATCGCCCACGAAAGCAATTGTTTCGTTTTTGGCTTTAATTTCGTTTACTTTATTGACTTTATCTTCAGGAAGCAAATCGCCAAAAGCTTTTGAAATACCAAGTTTGTCCGCAACAAACTGAACAACGTTTGTTTTATCACCGCTCAGCATTGTTAGTTTAACTCCTAACGATTTTAGTTTTGAAACGGTCTCTTTTGCATCTTCTTTAATTTCATCAGCAATAGTTAAATAGCCTGCAAATTTATTGTCGTAAGCAATCGCAATTGTGGTGTAAACTATAGAGGACGGATCAATATCATAAGAAATATTAAATTTATCGAGAAGTTTAAAATTCCCTACATGCAATTGTTTTGCGTTGAAAGAAGCTTTTAATCCATGTCCGGAAATTTCCTCGATGTCTTTCAATTCAACTGAAGAATCAATTTGTCCGACGTAATCGTGAATTGCGGTGGCGACAGGGTGTGTGCTTCGGCTTTCTAATACATTAATTAGTTTTAATATTTCGGCTTTATCAAATTCCGGTTTTATAATAACATCCTGAACTTTAAAAACACCTTCTGTCATTGTTCCCGTTTTATCCACCACTACATTCTGAATAGTCGAAATACTATCCAAAAAATTGCTTCCTTTAAAGAGAATTCCGTTTTTACTTGCAGCTCCAATTCCGCCAAAATAGCCAAGCGGAATACTAATGACTAAAGCACAAGGACAGGAAATTACAAGAAAAACCAAAGATCTGTACAGCCAGTCTTTAAAAAAATAATTATCGACGAAAAAAAACGGAATCAAACAAATGGCAATCGCCAAATAAACTACAATTGGCGTATAAATTTTAGCAAATTTTCGAATAAACAATTCCGCAGGAGCTTTTTTTGCAGTAGCATTTTGAACCAATTCCAGAATTTTTGACAATTTACTATCACTGTAAGCCGTAGTAACTTTTACTTCTATAATTGTACTTCCGTTAATCATTCCAGCCAAAACAGTATCACCTTTCTTTTTGGTATCCGGTTTGCTTTCTCCGGTTAGAGCCGCTGTATTTAGCGAAGCCGCATCTGATAACAATTCACCATCTAAGCCTAATTTTTCTCCAGCTTTAAGCTGAATAATTGCACCTATCTGAACGTCTTTTGCTTTGACTTTGACAGGAACATTATTCTCTAAAATAGTAACCTCGTCCGGGCGCTGATCCAATAAACTTTTAATACTGGATTTAGCTTTGCTTACGGCCATTCCCTGAAAAGTTTCTCCAATTGTATAAAACAACATAACGGCAACGCCTTCAGGATATTCTCCAATTGCAAATGCACCAATCGTTGCAACACACATCAGGAAAAACTCGGAGAAGACATCTCCTTTCATTATACTTTCGTAAGCCTCTTTTAGAACCGGATATCCTACAGGAAAATATGCAATTACGTACCAGGCAATTCTAACATATCCAACAAACCAATATTGCGGAAAATAATTATCAAAACCAATTCCAATAAGCAATAAAATGAATGATATAATTGAGGGCAGAAACAGTTTGAATAAGTTTCCTTCTACTTCATGTTCATGATCGTGACCATCGTGATCGTGACTACTATGATCTGCATGAACAGGTTCGTCATGACAACAGCAGCTTGGCGATTTTGCTTTATTTTTTGTGCTTTTTACTTCTATATCTTGATGTATCATTGAAAATTTTAAACTTTTATAATTTTGCTTAGCAGGTCTGGTTTTCCAAGTTTAGAAACCTGCAATATTAATGTTCTAAATTTACGGATTTTGTGGCAATTGTTTTTATCCCAAAATAATTTAAATACATAAAAGCCTTTATATCAATACATTTTTATCATTTCTGTTTAAAAAACTTTGGCATTTAATAACCAAAAGCAAACATAACTAACTACTAATCTAGTAGTTACAAAAAGTTTAAACGAATCGATAACGAGATAAAATACAATCAACTTTTTAACAGCCAGAATTGTATTTCGAATTGATTTTACACTTTCTTAAAAAATATTGTATGTGGTAAGAAAATTTCGTTAACTTTAACACTAATTAACACATTATTAAGCCTTAATATCCAACTATAATACAATTTATATAGCATAACAATAAAAAGATTTTCAAAATAGCATTAGTACATATTTTTTTTCGCAGTTCAATTAATTAACATTAAAACAGTCTAATCAATGAAATGTAACACACTAATATCAGCCTTTTTATTATTATTTAGCATGCAAATTTTTGGGCAGGTCTATACCGACAAAATTGTAGGGAAAAAAAATGCCGAGTTAAAAGATAGTCTTAAAGTAGAAAAGTACCCCTATGCTCTTCCAATTTGGGGAGAAAAAGTAGCTCAAAAAGGATATAAACTTCCCTATTCTGCCGGAGTTTCAGTTAATTACTTTTGGCAGGAATCTGAGATTGTTATCAATGATTTGAATATTGGTTTTAATCACGGCCCTCAATATAACTTAGATGAAATCGTACGATTTAATAAATCAACTGTAGAAGCCGGTGCACTTACTATTAGACCAGATGTTTGGTTGCTTCCCTTTTTAAATATTTATGGAATTTTCGGAAAAGCAAATACAGCAACTAAAATCAATGCAGGGATTTGGGTTCCGGATTCAGATAACAATTGGTCCGAAATTGCGAGTTTCAGTACCAAAGCAAATTTTGATGCCACAACTTTCGGTATCGGTATGACGCCAACAATTGGTATTGGAGGAGGTTGGTTTGCGCTGGATATGAATATGGCCTGGACCGATATCAGTTCGTTAGATAAACCTGCTTTTTCTTATATTTTTGGACCAAGATTAGGTAAAACTTTTAAATTCAACAAACCTGACACCAATATCGCCGTGTGGGTTGGAGCTTTTAGAGTTCATATTTCCGGAGACACAAACGGAGATTTGCCTTTGTCTGATTTTATTGATCTAAGCGGCGCTCAGGCTAAAGTAGACAGTGGTCTTCAAAAAGTATCCGAAAATCAAACAAAAGTAGATAATTGGTGGGATGGCCTTACACCGGCAGAACAAAAAAATCCGGTTAATGTAGCCAAACACAACACAGCAAACAGAGCCTTAGACAGAGCAGGAACTTTTCTGGCAACTCTGGACGGAGCTTTAAGCACTGCTAGTGATTCATCTGTACAGTATTCGCTTCAAAAAAGACCAAAAGATATGTGGAACTTTATTATTGGGTCTCAATATCAATTTAACAGACACTTTATGTTTCGTGCAGAATGTGGTTTCTTAGGAAGCCGTACACAAGTTCTGGGTAGTCTTCAATACCGTTTTGGACTGTAATTCATCCATTATATGAAAAAGATTTTATTAATCGTTTTTACCATCTTTTGTATCAGTTCAGCCCAATCACAAGTTTTAATTTCCTTAATTTTTGGAGATAAACTTAATTCGGAGTTTTTGGAATTTGGTTTAGAAGGTGGGGCAAATTTTTCTACCATTTCAAATATGGAATCTTCGGGAACAAATCCTGGTTTTAATCTTGGATTTTACTTCGATTTTAGATCAAAGAAAAATCCAGCCTGGATGATTAATACCGGCGTTATTGTAAAATCTCCTATGGGTGCGCAGGGAATTCCGGTTTATCCCACAGGCGATACCAATTTAGACAATACTTTTGCCGGCGGAAGTGTAAACCGTGAAATACGCTATTTTAATGTTCCTATTTTGATAAAATATCAATTCAAAAACAATATCTATGTAAAAGCCGGACCACAGTTTGGCTTGTTAGCAAAAGCTTTTGATGAATTCAAAACTGAATATGAAAAAGACGATGTTCTCTATAAAAGAAATATTCGCGATCAAATTCATGTTATTGATGCAGGACTTGCAGCCGGACTTGGCTATCATCTAAATGTTGGTAACGGTCTTAATTTTACCGTTCAGTATTATTACGGTCTGGTAACCGTAATGAAAGGCGACGGACCAAATAATCAATTCAACAGATCCTGGTATATTACTGCAGGAATTCCTATTGGAAAAGGAAAAGCGGCGAGAAAAAAAGCCGAAAAAGAAGCGGAACTGAATAAAATTATTCTTCCTGAAGACGAAAAACCTCAGCCAAAAAATTAAATTGTCCGTTTAGGAATAATTTTAAAAAAAATTGGAGGTTTAAATTCCTGCAAGGTTTTCAAAACCTTGTAGGTATTTGCATTCATAGAAATGGCACTATAAGTTGGGCTGCCAAATTTAATTAAATCTGCAAAAATTCATTTGGGCTCTTTTTTATCCCGCTAGGGATTAAATATCGGTAGAAAAAATATCTCAGTTAAATTTTGTCCCGTAGGGACTATATCTCTAATGCTATTTTTATTAAGAATTATATAAAATGTATAGTCCCTACGGGACAAATGCGCATTAGATAAAATTAATTTCTACCGATATTTAATCCCTAGCGGGATAAAAAAACGAACGAAATTCTAAAATTTATAACTTTAAAATTTACATCCAACCTACAAGGTTTTGGAAACCTTGCAGGAAAACTCAAAAAGTCTACTAGTTTTCACTCAATAAAAAAGCAAAATACACTGAACCTCGATTTTAGACTATTTTGTATTTACTGATGCAATAAAATGAAGGATTTCCTGAATATTTAAAATCAAATCGGGGTCACTATACAAAATCGCATTGTTTGGCATAAAAGGCATTTCAGCCGAAAGTGGATTTTGAACCGCAATTGTTCCACCTGCTGCTTTAATTGCTTTTAGACCTTCTGTCCCATCTGTATTGGAACCTGATAATAAAATCCCGATCAGAGACGAACCATAAACCTCTGCAGCTGATTCAAAAGAAACATCAATACTTGGACGACTGTAGTTTATTTTTTCGGAAGTATCTAAAGCAAGAATTTCTTCTTTTTCAAATAATAAATGATAATTAGAAGGTGCGATATAAATAAAACCCGGTAAAAGAGGCAATTTATCTTCAATAGCTTTTACTTTTATATTTGACTTTAATGTGATTAAATCCTCTAAAGTCTGATCGTCTGTACTTTTTCTATGAAGAACAATTACCAATGCAAAATCATTAAGTTTGATCAGCTCAGGCAAAATCTGCATTAAAGCATTCAAACTACCCGCAGATCCTCCAATAATAACTACTTTGCAATTCGACATTATTTTAATTTCCTCCATATTTTATCTTTATCCAATTGTTTGTATTTGTTAGGAGCAATAGAATATTTTATGGTTTCTTTTGTTCCTAAAGCTAAAAAACCAAGAACAGCTAAACTTTCATCAAATAAATTAATAACCCTTTTTTGAAGATCTGCGTCAAAATAGATTAAAACATTACGGCACAAAATCATATCAAACTCATTAAAAGAAGTATCTGAAACCAAATTGTGCTGTGAGAAAACCATTTTTTCTGCCAAATCACCATTGAACTTTGCAATACCGTAATTTGCAGTATAATAGCTAGAAAAATCTTCCTGACCGCCGGCATCACGATAGTTTTGCGAATATTCTTTCATCATTCTCAATGGAAAAATTCCTTTTTTGGCCGTTTCTAAAACCGTAGCATTAATATCGGTTGCATAAATTAACGATTTATGAAGCAAACCAGCTTCTTTCAGCATTATGGCCATAGAATATACTTCTTCGCCGGTTGAACAACCCGCGTGCCATAACCTGATAAAAGGTTTTGTTCCTAAAAGGGGTAAAATTTGCTTTCTCAAAACACTATAGAATGCCGGATCACGAAACATTTCTGTTACATTAACTGTAATTTCGTCAACCATTCTTTTGTAATATTCCGGATCAGACCGAACTTTTGAAAGAAACTCATGAAAATGCGTAAAGCCATCTAATTGAAAAACTCTATTTACACGCCTTTTAAGCGAAGCTTTCGAGTAACTTCCAAAATCAAAACCATAATATTCGTAAACTTCGTTGATAAGCGTCTCTAACTCAATATCCTCAATCATAATAACATTCAAATTTTACTCAAATTCTATTTAGAATAAGCAGTAATTTATCAACATCTACCGGTTTTGAAATATAATCATCTGCCCCAGCCTCTAAACATTTTTCTTTATCGCCAGTCATGGCTTGAGCAGTTACCGCAATAACAAAAGTTGATTCTCTTGACGGAATCGCTTTTATTAGCGGAATTGCATCGTAACCATCCATTTCCGGCATCATCATATCCAACAAAACTGCATCAATCTTTTCATCTGATTGTAATAGTTTTAATGCTTCTTCTGCACTTGTGCAAGACAGACAATCATAAGATTTGACACGTAATGTATGCGTTAATGCAAAAATATTCCGGGAATCGTCATCTACAATTAAAAGTCGTTTTTTACTCATTTATTATTATTTTATGAAACCTAACAGATTAAAAAAAACTGTTAGGTCTTTCGTGAAATCATTTTATTTTTAAACTTTATCGTAAAGCCAAACACGCAATAACGACAACAACTGATCAACATCTACCGGTTTTGTGATATAATCTGACGCTCCGGCTTTTATACATTTTTCTCTGTCTCCTGTCATGGCTTTTGCTGTAACGGCAATCAAAGGCAGATTTAAATATTTCGGATTCGATCTTATTTTCTCAGCTGTTTCATAACCATCCATATTTGGCATCATCATATCTAATAAAACTACATCAGTGTCTGGATTTTCATTCAGAATTTTGATTGCTTCATTTCCGTCAAAAGCCGTAATAATATTCATTTTAAAAACTTCTAAAGCTTTTGTAAGCGAATAAATATTTCGGACATCATCATCAACAATCAGCACTTTTTTATCGTGTAGAATGTTGTTGAGTAAATTTAGTTTTTTATACCCTTCTTTTTTATCTTTTCCTTCTTTTTTATCTTCAACCAAATGTAGAAACAACGAAACCTCATCTAACATTCTTTGGTACGAATGAGCCGTTTTTACAATAATCGAATCAGCATATTTTTTAATTTTTACTTCTTCCTTAAGCGACAAACTTTTTCCAGTAAAAACAATTACTGGCAAATTCTCCAATCCAGGATTTTTCTTCACACCATCCAAAATTTGGTAGGCTTGTTTATCCGGAATTCCCATATCCAGAATTACACAATCAACTTCGGTTTTGTTTAAAGCCTGAAGTCCTTCAGACACTTCACTCTTAATTTCTGAATTAATATTATACGTTTCTAGGAAATAAGCTAAAGCTTTGGCATGTTTCGGATTATCTTCAATAATTAAAACCTTTTGCGCTTCTTTATTAATAATATGTTCGATTCGTAAAAACACGTCAGGAATTTTCTCAAAAGCTACCGGTTTATCTAAGAAATCAACAGCACCTTTTAGCAAACTTTCTTGTTTTAATTTGTGTGAAGACATGATATGAACCGGAATATGCTTCGTTTCGGAGTGATTTTTTAATTCTTCCAAAACTTCCCAACCGCTTTTCACCGGAAGTTCAATATCCAGCAAAATACCAACTGGCTTATAAAGCACTGTAAAATTCAAGGCATAATCGCCGCGAACTGCAACAACACCTTTATATCCTTTTTGACGTGTAAAAGTCAAAAGTGATTTAGCAAAATTGACATCATCTTCAACAATCAAAATTACTTTATCGCCAACTTTAATTGAGTTTCGGTCGTCGTCTATTTCGTCAGGAATTACGGGACTTATATATTTTTTTGCGACAACTGGCTCCACTTCTGGTTCCAATTCTGTGAAATCCATTGGAGGTATTTTTTCCACATTTATTTTATTATACGCTGCACCAAATACAGGAAGACATAAAGTGAACGAACTTCCTTCATTAACTTTACTATGAAGAATTATTTCTCCTTTTAATAATTTTGCCAATTCCCTGCTAATTGATAATCCCAGACCTGTTCCGCCGTATTTACGTTTTGTAGATCCATCGGCTTGCTGAAAAGCTTCGAAAACAAGCGGTTGTTTCTCTAACGGAATCCCGATTCCGGTATCTTTTACAATAAAGCAAATAATTTTTTCGTCGTCTGTGCTAATTTTTATTTCAAGGCTTACTTTTCCTTTTTCAGTAAATTTAATTGCATTTGAAATCAGGTTTTTCAGAATTTGTTCCAAACGCATTTTATCTGTTTTGATGACAATTGGCGCTTCTCTTGCGATAATTTCAAATTCAATTCCTTTTTCTTTAGCAACCAGATTAAACAAATTCCAAAGTGTATCTGTAATTTCTTTAGTCGAAACATCAAGAAATTCCAGCTCCATTTTTCCGGCTTCAATTTTAGATAAATCAAGAATTTCATCAATAAGACCTAATAAACTGTTTCCTGAACTCTGAATTACTTTTGCAAACTCAATTTCTTCAGTGTTCATGCTTTGATTATTATTCTCAGATAATAATCGGCTTAAAAGCAAAATTGAATTTAAAGGCGTTCTAAGCTCATGCGACATATTCGCCAAAAACTCCGATTTATAGCGCGTTGTAAGCTCCAAAGCTTCTGATTTTTTCTGGATTTCGTTGTTTTTTTCTTCCAATAAAACACTTCTTTCAGACAATTCTTCATTGGTTTGTTCCAATTCTTCCTGTTGTACGCGAAGTTCTTCTTCAGAAGCCTGAAGTTTCTCTGTCTGCGCTTCCAATTCAGCATTAATTGCTTCCAGTTCGGTATGTTGTTGCTGAAGTTCCTCAGATTGTGCTTTCGTTTCTTCGAGTAATTCCATCACACGTCTTCTGTTCTGAGTAGATCGAAGTGCAATACCAATGTTGTTGGCAATTACGCTGAAAAATTCCAAATGAAGTTCTGAATAACCATAGATACTTGCTACTTCAAGTGCACCTTCAATTTTATTATCAAATAAAGGCACAGCCACAATATGCGTTGGTTTAACCTGACCTAAAGCATAATTGATCTGAATATTGTCCGGAGTCAGCGTTTTTAATTCTAAAACCTTTTTAGACGCAATCGCCTGCCCAATAAGCCCCTCTCCTTTTTGAATGCGTTCTCTCGTTTTGCTCGGTATATAACTATAACCACCAGCAGCAAGAAGCTCATTTCCATCGATCACATATAATACTCCTGCGCTACTGTTGGTATAATTGCACAAAAATTCTATAATATCTTTTGATAATTTCTCCAATGTTTTATCGCCTAACATGGTATTATTGAGTTCTGCAATACCGCTTTGAAGCCATTCCTTTTGTGACAATAAATCAAACGAGTGTTTTAGGTTAACTCCCATTGTATTAAGAGATTCACCAACACTACCAAGCGCATCTGCTTTTGTATCGTCTACACGAATATCATAATTCCCTTTTGAAATATTAGTTGCAATGGTACTGATAGCCTCAATTCTCTGCGCGGTTTCAATATCTTTTTTCTCTAATTCATTTTGTAAAAAAACACGTTCGTTATAGTCTTTCAGAATTCGGATTAAGAATACAATCGAAATTAAAAAGGCAATAAAAAAGGCAACCACAATCAAAACCAAACTATACGTACCATATCGCTCTGAATTGGCACTTCGTTCTTCCAGCAATTTTCGTTCGATACTCTCAATTTTTCTGATCATAGCACGAAGTTCGTTCATCATCTTTCTTCCTTCATTCAAATCAAAAGTCACCGTGTTTTTACCAAGACGTTTCTTGACAACCTGATTGTTTAGGTATTTAAAGAAATTAGCCCTTTTAACTTTCAGTTCTGCTAATTGCTTTTGCTGTAAAGGATTGTCATTGGTCAATACTTCCAGTTTTTCAAAATACGAATTTGATCTGGCTTCATACTCATTATAGCGCTCAGCAAATTGCTCGTCGCCAGTAATAAGGTAACCACGCATACTGGTTTGCGCTTCTGTAATAATTGCCGAACCTTCATTTAAATTATAAATCACTTCTTGCGTATGATTCACCCAAAAATTACTGTTTAACAGACTTTTGATGCTTATAAACGAAGCGACTGAACTAATCGTAAGCACCAACAAGGACACTAATGAACTGATTAGCAGATTTTTTTTAAAGTTATTCTTCATATATGATAATTGGCTAATGTTATTGGTATTTTAAAGGAAGAACTATGATAAAGCTTGCGCCTTTTCCTACTTCACTTTTAGCAGTAATTAATCCGTTGTGTTTTTCTATGATTTTTTTTGCGATAGCAAGTCCAATTCCGGTTCCTTCGTAGGTCTGACGATCGTTTAGACTTTGGAAAATAATAAAGATCCTGTCCAGATAAATCTCGTCAAAACCAATTCCGTTGTCTTTTACTATAATTCGGCAGAATTTCCCTTCCGGGGAAGCGGGACTGTCAAAAGATTTCTCGGAAATTAATTCTGATGAAATCTCGATTATTGGTGCTCCGTTTTGTCCCGAGAATTTAATGGCATTCCCAATAAGATTTTGAAAAACCTGTCGCAACTGACTCGGAATACTGTCAATTGTAGGAAGTTCTGAAGTTTTGACCGTTGCGTTTTTTCGGTCAATCAAATAATCAAAATCCGAAAGGACTTCTTGTAAAACGATATTTAAATCCGTTACTTCCGGTTTTACCTGCGCCGACAAACGAGAATATGCCAAAAGATCCGTAATCAAAGTTTGCATACGCTCAGCAGATTTGATAGTTCGGTCTACATAGTCTATCGCTTTATCATCGGCTTTCAAGTAGAGTTCTTTAATGATTTTTATAAAGATTTGAATTTTTCGGATTGGCTCATTCAAATCATGCGAAACTACCCAGGCAAACTGTTGCAGTTCGTGGTTTTTCATCTCAAGTTCTTCATTTTTTGCAACCAGTTCTTTCGTTCTTTCTGCAATTTTGATCTCGAGATTGTCCTGAGCTTCTTTTCTGATTTTAATTTCTTTCGAAAGCAAATCTTTAATACCTTTTAATTCATTTTGCTGTTCGTAAATCTTGATAAAAGTTTTCACTTTTAACATCAGCAAGTCCGTATCTACAGGTTTTGTAATATATTCTACAGCTCCACTTTCGTAGCCTTTAAAAATATATTTCTTTTCAATATTTAAAGCAGAAAGGAAAATGACAGGAATGTCCTTAGTACGTTTATTTCCCGAAAGGATTTTTACAACTTCAAAGCCATCGAGTCCCGGCATCTGAACATCCATTATTATAAGACAATAATTTGTCTTTAGTATTTTTCGGAGGGCTTCTTCACCAGATTCGGCAGTATCGACATCGATATTATGCAGTTCCAATGTTTTCTTTAAGGCAATAATATTTGCCTTTATATCGTCTACAATTAATACCATGTCTTAGTTAGGGGTAAAACGGGATGAATTAAGGTTTTTGAAATCATGTTTTATCTTTATACCTCAAATAAAAAGCATCTGATCCTACTTTTTACTATTATGGGCAAACCCTCAAATTTAGATAAAAATTTTTTTAATACTCTTTTACTCAAAAATAGATTCGTTACATAATTCCCATGTTTGGATTTAATTTTCTGCTTTAATTTTTTGCGATACTTTTTGATTTATTTCGGTTAATATGTAATTCTAATATTGCTGAACTTAGAATCTTTAAATAGCATTATTATGAAAAAAGTAATCACATTTCCAGAGCAAAAACAAGAACTTCCGGGTAATGAGTATAAGATGAATCCGGAACCGGAAATCATTAGAGAAAACTATACAGGCAGCGGAAAACTTTTAGGAAAAACAGCTTTTATAACAGGCGGAGACAGTGGTATTGGCCGAAGTGCTGCCGTACATTTTGCACGCGAAGGCGCTAATATTGCCATTGTCTATCTTAAAGAAAATAAAGATGCGCTTAAAACAAAAGAACTAATTGAAAAAGAAGGACAACAATGTCTCATTATTAGCGGTGATTTAACTGATGAAAAATTCTGCAAAAAAGCCGTTAAGGAATGTATTTCACTTTTTAGAACTATAAATGTGCTGGTGAATAATGCAGCCATACAATTTCCGCAAAATGAACTGGAAAAAATAACTTCAGCACAACTTCATAAAACATTCGAAACCAATATCTATCCTTTTTTTTATGTAACCAAAGCAGCGCTTCCGTATCTAAAAGAAGGTGACAGTATTATAAACACTAGTTCTGTAACTGCTTACCGCGGCAGCGAACATCTGGTTGATTATTCTAGTACTAAAGGCGCAATAGTAAGCTTTACCCGATCGCTTTCGACTATGCTGGCTAAAAGAAAAATACGAGTAAACGGTGTCGCCCCAGGTCCAATCTGGACGCCTTTGATTGTAGCGAGTTTTGATAAACTGAAAGATTTTGGAAAAGACAATCCTATAGGAAGAGCCGGACAACCATCTGAAGTTGCTCCTGCGTATGTTTTTCTAGCTTGCGAAGACAGTAGCTATATTACAGGACAGTTTATTCATATTAACGGTGGTGAACTTGTTGGAGGATAATAAAATTAAAAAAGTAACATGGATTTTACAGAAATTATAGGGTTATTGGCTGGAACTTGTGTTACAATTTCCGTAATTCCTCAGATTCTTAAAGTTTGGAAAACTAAAAAAGTAAGAGAAATTTCGCTTCGAACATTTAGCATTCTCACTTTCGGAATTTTTGTGTGGATTGTCTATGGAGTGTTGAAAAAGGATTTTCCGATTATTATCACCAATAGTATATCGCTTTTTCTGAATTTAATTATGGTCTATTTTCTACTTTATTATGAAAAGGAAAAATGACTTTGTTCGTCGTTAAATCTCTTTCAAAATTAAAGCTGCCACCGCATCAATGGCCTGATCGACGATACTTTCTGCATTGCCATTAAATTCATAACGTTTTGCGACTTGCTTCTTCTCAGGAAAAACAATATGTACAAAAATAGTTCCCACAGGTTTTGAAGAACTTTCACTTCCGCCCGGCGTCGTAAGTCCTGTTAAAGCCACGCAAATATCAGATTGCATATAGCGATGGAAATTTTGCGCCATAAGTTCCGTTACTGGCGCAGATTCTGCACTGTATTTTTCTATAGTTCCCCACGGAATTTGCAATAAATCTTCTTTCATCGAGACATGATAGCAAACCATTCCTCCTATTAAAACCCATCCCGAATTTAGAACAGTAGAAAACTCATAACACATTTTTCCTGCGGATGCGCTCTCTACAAATGTCACTGTTAAGTTTTTTTCGATTAAAGCCTGACAGCAGGCTGTAACTTTATCTGATGCCATAATCTCTCTTTTTATGATAATTACTCAAAATTACATGCAACTCTGTCTTTCGTTTTTATACAATTCAAAACAAATATTACATTCTGATTTACTGTTAATTATAGAACTCTCAATGGCATTTCTATAAGATAAAAAAAGAGGTTTGAATGTAGCTTTGTAAAACAAGCTTAAAGCAAAAAGCAAATAGTAATTAATTTTTTAAAATATAATAGCCATGGAAAATAGACACGACAAAGATTATGGTATTCACGACCCTGATTTTATAGACCAACAAACTCCTGCTGCTACCAACCCAAATTACGCTCCTGATGATGATCAATATCAATTTCAGGAAGAATTTATTGAAGATGACGAACATCCATCTCTTGATAGCACTAAAAATGAGTTTTTAAGAGCAGAAAATATTCCAGATAGAGAAAGAATTGTAAATGAAGATACCGGTATTACCAATGATGGTTATAAAGACGATCTTAATACAAATAACAATCCCGACGATTTGGATTATGAAAACGACCTGGAAAAAGATGGAGATCTTGATAATGATGAAGAATTGAGCGATTTTGACGCTGAACATTATCCTGAAAATCATCCAAGAGAATAAAAAATTATTTCTAACTTTATTATGGAAATAGGAACTCAGATTATTTGGCTACTATTACTGGCAATACCAATAGCCTGCATAAGCTGGACCGTAACGCATGAAGAAATCTTTAAAGAGCCACGCGAATGGTGTGTAAAACATTCACAAAATGACAGACATATTTGGTCACGAAAAGCTTTTTATCTTTTTACATGTGAATACTGTTTTAGTCATTATGTCACAATTGCCGCTTTACTGGTCACCGATTATAAACTTTTGTTAAATGATTGGAGAGGCTATTTTTTGGCGGGATTTTCGCTGGTATTTATCGCAAATGTTTACATGAGCCTTTTTGCACTGCTTCGTCAGGCCATAAAAAAAGAAAAAGTAGAAATAGAAAAAATAGAAAATCAAACCGATAGCGAGAAGCTGTCCTAAATACAAATACGTTTAATTAAAATTTTTATAATTATGGAAGATTTGAAATTCATAGACCCTCTTTTACATGGCATTAAACCGGAAACTAATACTTTATCTAATATTTCTGTAAAACACTTAGTATGCGCCGGATTGGGCTCATTACTTGCGGGTGCAGTTTTAAAGAAAACCGGTCACACCACAAGTGCTGCAATTGTTGGGAGTCTTGCAGTTCCATTATTGACTACAGCATGTTACAAACAAATAGCAAAATCGTATAAAGCAAAAAAAGAAAGTAATGACAGTAGTGGCATCGAATACAACCACTAAAAATCATTTCGCATTTCTGCTTAAATAGTAAAATTTAAAAAGCCACAAATTCCCGAATTTCCTCTGCACAAAGCAGATTATTATTCGTGAATTTGTGGCTTTAGTTTTTTTTAGAATATTGAAAGATGAAAAATGAAAAAAGAAAAAAGAAAAAAGAAAGAAGAAAGAAGAAAGAGAGAACAAAATTTAAATACAAGCCATAAAAAAACCACGGACTCATGAACTAATCTGTTTTAGAGAAAAAGAATTCGTGAATTCGTGGCTATTTTTGAGCTGTATTTTATTTTGCCTGAATTGAAATTATAAACCTAAAATTTAAGCCAGATTTATATTTCCTTCTACCCAATTTAAAGCTTTATTAAATGATTCTTTTTTAAAGCCTTTAAACTCTCCCGGAACTATAAAGCTAAAGCCATTTGTAAAAGAAATAATATCTTCTGAATCTGTAATGATTGCTGCTCTGTTCCATTTTCCAAGATGTTTTAATCCAAGTAATGCATCTTCGAGCCAGGCGCCGGCGGTAAAATTTTCGATATCGGTGTCCAAAACCAATAAAAAATTGATTTCATGCGTTTGTTTTACCAAGTGCTCAACCGCAGGTGTCACTACCGTTAGAAAGTCTTCTTTTGTTACTTCGGCCAATGCTCTAAAGGCTACTATATTATCTGTTGTATCAATTTGATGTATCATGATATTATTTATTTTGAATTGTTATTTACTAAGGTTATCATCGTTTCTAACTTTGATATTTGAATACGTAATCCAATCAAAAGTACCTACAGATTCGTATTCAAATCTTATATCATCGCATTGGAGTTTTATAAAATAACTATGTTTAAAATAATAAATTCCAAAACTGACTATTAAATCAGTTTTGGAAAATTATTCCTGACAAAAAGAAAATACATCATCTTGTCATTATTTATTTTTCTTTATTTACTAAGCTTTGACTTATCAATTTCGTCAATAAACGGAATTGAGTCCTGAATGCCGCTTCGAATTGCAACCTGAAGATATTGCTCCAATTGCACAAATTTTGCTGCATTTCGTCCGCCTATTGCTTTTTTTACTTTGCTGTATGTTTTAGACAATAGCTTTTCAGCATCAGCATTGGTTTTCAAATTAGCTTCAGTAAGTTCTGCTGCTTTGGCATCATCAAGTGTTGCATAATTCTCTGCGTAATCATTTAAAAGCTGAACTTTTCTTTGTCCAATTTCTTTTCGACTCACTTCATATTCATCATAAATTTTCTGAAATGCAGCAGTCTGCGCCTCATTCAAATTCATGTATTGTTTAACCAAATCGGTTTTTGATTTTCCGTAAATCGACTGAATAATGGCTACTTCATCTTTAAGGCTTGATTGCGCCAATGAAGGCAATGAAAGCAGTAGAATAAACAATAAAATTATTTTTTTCATATTACAATTTTTTGTTGGGGATATCTCTAAAACTATTTACTAAAGTCGTAGCTTAAAACAGCGCCAAGTCCAAACTGGAATGTTGATGCATAATCAGTTACAGCAATTGGTCCCCAATAGTAATCCCAATAGTAATCATATCCAACAGCAGCTGACATTGATTGTAAATACGCTTGAAGATTAATAGATAATGGTGAATTGGTTTTTACTTTCACACCCGCTTTGATTTCCCATGCAAAGTAAGTTCCGTTACCGCTCTGTGGTGATTCAAGAATCGCAACCCCTGCACCAGCTCCCAAGAATGGAAGTGCTTTTTGAGAACTTGATCCAAAATAATAGGTGTAATCTGCTAATATGTAATTCATAGCGCCTTTATCATTTCCAGCATTAAGCTGAGCACCCGCAGGATAAGAAGGAATACCTCCAGTGCCACCTACTGGAACTTTTGTATATAAAGGCATATGTGTATCCAGTCTGTTGTATTTTAATTCTATGGAAGCGTTATCCATTATAAAATATTCCAAACCTGCACCCCATTCAAAACCATCTTCTACACGTGCATATGAAGAATCGAAATCTACTTTGTCTGCAAAAGTGTAACCTCCATACACATTAAGCAAAAATGACTGAGCACTTTGTGCTGACATCGTCAGTGTGAAGAAAAAAACGGCAACTACTAAATGATACTTTTTCATAATTCTGGTTTTTTTAATTGGTTTAATTTTTTTAAAAGTTTGGACGAGTAAAAAAGAATTTCAACCCCATTTATTACGATAAATGTTCTTTTGCAGTAAATACCGCATTTTTTCATCTAACTATTTCGCTTATAAACGAATAGAAGAAATTCTTCTTTGCATCAAAATTATTCAAAATGCAAATTATTATAGATAAATTTGTAGGACTATTTGGTTTCAAATTACAATTTGAAACCAAAAAAACACTCAAAATTGAGGTTTCATATTTAAATTTCATTTGTTTGCCTTAAAAATGAACTTGGAATATTTTCTTTTTCCGCTCCAAAAAAAATGATTTTATTAACGTAAATCACTGCAATTATGGCCGAAACATATCAAGTAGTTACTAGCCTTTACGCTGATGTCTATAAAGCTATCGGAACAAATGGAAAACCAAAAGGGAAAAATAATACACTTCTGATGGGCTCTTTTGTCAAAATTCTGCCAGAAGTAATCAATAACTGGCAAAAAATTTTCGCTTTTGGAAAAGAAAGCTGGATCGACAAATCAAATATTGGTCTTTCGCCTTCGCTAAAATGCTTTTATGTGGATGTTGGTCAAGGCGATGGTGCTTTGATTGAAGCAGGAAATGATGAAAACGGCCTAAAAATAATTATTGATGGAGGCCCAAATGACAATTTAAGTCGTTATTTAAGCAAATGGCAATACAAATACTATTTCGATAAAAATCAAAAAGTACATTTGGATTACATTTTTATCAGCCATTTTGATAAAGACCATTATCAGGGTTTAATTGATATTATAAACGATGACCATTATACTATTGGAACCATTTTTCATAATGGAATTGCCAAATTCAATAATGAAAAAGTCAATTTTCCGAAAACAGAATACAATACAGAACTGGGCAAAAAGACAAAAATTAACTCGGAATATTATCTTGAAACCTCCTTTAATACTTTAGCCGAATTCAATGCTTTACAAGCAAAAGGCGGCATGCTCGATTTACAGGAAAAATTTCTAAATGCAGTCAACACCGCAACCAGTCAGGGACGTCTCGAAAACTTTAAACGTCTTGATCATACAAGTACAATAAATTCAAAAACCATAAACGGAAAAGACTTTAAAATTGATGTTTTAGGTCCTGTAACGTCTCAGATAAATAATAAACCGGCTTATAAATATTTTGATGATGAAGCGCATACCATCAACGGACATAGTATTGTATTGAAAATTTCTTATGGAAACCGTTCTTTTTTATTTGGAGGCGATTTGAATATTCCTGCAGAAGAACATTTGTTGGAGCATTACAATACCAACAATCCTTTTGAAGTCGATGTTGCCAAATCGTGTCATCATGGCGCTTCAGAGTTTACCACAGCTTTCATGAACAAAGTAAATCCGTATGCGACTGTAATTTCTTCGGGAGATAACGAAACGTATTCTCACCCGCGTGCAGATGCCATTGGCTGCGCCGGAAAATATACAAAATCAGAAAGGCCTTTAGTTTTTTCAACAGAACTGGCAAGATCGACAGCGGAAGGAAGTACGAGAGTAAAATACGGAATGATTAATTTAAGATGCGATGGCGACAATATCATCATGGCGCAAATGAAAGAAGCCGTAAGCAGCGGAAGTGTCTGGGATTTGTACGAACAAAGTTTCTTTAATCCAATTCTTTAAAATCATTACAAAAAAAAAAGTCTGCTTCGAAAAGCAGACTTCTATATAGATAACCCATTTTAGCAATATCGGCTGTTATGGCTACTGGCTGTTCGATTTTCATGTTTGGCTTATACATGCCGCCTTTGCTAAAAATGGGTTGTTTTTTATACTACCTTAGAAAATAACGCTTCTTTTATGGTTTTGGTATTCAAAACTGATATAAAATCGTTGTTTCAGGCAAAATTAGACGAAGTAAATTATGCTAAATAGCATTTGACCGTTTTACAAATCATTTGTTTTTAAAGCAAAACAACAATTCGACTAACGTCTAATTTGAAGCAGCAATGTTATCAATTAAAAAAGTAGTTTTCTTTAGCTTATTGTTATCGAATGATAATCATAACCGCATTTTTTAATGAAAAGACCTGATTTGAACAAATTCAATTCAGGTCATTTTTCGCTTTTTTATAAACTAAACCAACTTTGAACATCTTCTTGAATGGTTTCTTTTATAATAAGATTATCAAATTCATTAGTAACGGCGTTATATTGATACAATTTCTGCCACTCCTCAATATTTGAAACAATTAATTTAATGCTATTGCAAACCAATAAAAGTTCCTCATTTGTCATTGTTGGATGAATGGAAAGTCTGACCCAACCAGGCTTTTCAGTTAAATTTTGCTGAAGGATTCCGTTTGCTATTGCGGTTGATTTTTCTTCATCAATATTCAGCAGAAAATGAGCATACGTACTGGCACACGACCAGCCGCCACGAACCTGAATTCCGAAACGGTCATTCAATAATCTTACAATCAAATTGTAATGAATGTTTTCTATGGTGAATGAAACACAGCCAATTCTTTCTGATTCCAAATCTCCTAAAATCGTCAAACCTTCAATTTTTTGAAATTCCGAAAAACAAAGCGCCAAGAGTTCTTTTTCTCTCTTTTTTATGTTTTCAACTCCCATTTTATCTTTCAGTTCCAGACATAAAGCAGTTCGTATAACTTGAAGAAATCCTGGTGTTCCTCCGTCTTCCATTACCTCAATCGCGTCGCTGTAATGGTATTTTCCCCAAGGATTCGTACATTTTACATTTCCTCCACCGGGATTATCCGGAAAACTGGACTGATACAATTTTTCATTAAAAACCAAAATACCGCAAGTCCCAGGGCCTCCAAGAAATTTATGCGGAGAAAAGAAAATCGCGTCCAATTGTTCTTCAGGATTTTCAGGATGCATATCGATTTTGACATAAGGTGCCGAAGCCGCAAAATCAACAAAACAGTAACCGCCGTGCTGATGCATGATTTTGGCCATTTCATGATAAGGCGTGATAATTCCCGTTACGTTTGAACAAGCTGTAAATGAGCCTATTTTTAATCTTCTGTTGGCATATTTCTTAAGTTCTTCCGAAAGTATTTTCGGGTCAACCAAATTGTTTTCTCCGCAAGGCAAAACCACCACATCAGCAATTGTTTCGTACCACGGAACCTGATTGGAATGATGCTCCATATGCGTAATAAAAACAACCGGACGTTCGTCATCATAATGCAATTTTACATTGAGAATATTATCTACCGAACGCAAACCCATAATGCGTTGAAGTTTGTTTAAAGCCGCTGTCATTCCGGTTCCTGTTGCTACAAGACAATCCGAATCTGATGCATTTACATGCTCTTTTATTAATTGCCTTGCATGTTGATACGCGTATGTCGATGCTTTTCCGGTTTGACTGGAAAAAGAATGTGTATTGGCAATCATTGGCCCGATTTTACGAAGCATGATATCCTCAATAGGAAAATACAATCTTCCGCTTGCAATCCAGTCAGCGTATAGTAAATTTTGAGTTCCGTAAATTGATTCAAAACTATGATTAACACCAATTGTGTTTTCTCTGAATTCAGAAAAATGCTGTTCCAGTTTACCAGAATCTGTTTTCAAAATAGCATCCATTTCTTTTATCATTTAAAAGCTTGTTTATTTTTTGAATTTTTGAATTCCGCTTTGCAGCCAATTGTAATATTCTTGAATATCCGGATTGTATGCAGAAGGCTCAGCTAAATTTGTGCTGTTGTGATCTACAATTACATAAAAAGGCTGTGCGTTTGCTTTGTATGTTTTAATCTGTAAATCGCTCCATTTGTTCCCAATTGTTTTGATTTTTTTTCCGGTTGTTTCAGAAACGTATTGTTCGTTTTCAGGCAACTCTTTTTTATCATCCACATACAATGAAATCAAAACAACATCATTGTTCAAAACCCCCAAAACTTTCGAATCAGACCAAACCAGTTCTTCCATTTTTCTGCAGTTTACACAGGCGTATCCGGTAAAATCCAATAAAACTGGTTTTCCTACTTTCTTTGCATATTCCATTCCTTTAGTATAATCATGAAAAGTGATGATATTTTGAGGTCCGTGTTCTGCACCTTCAGGGAGTGAGCCTGTAATTTTTGCTTCAGCATTGCTCGAAACTCCAAGTCCGTTTGGTGATTCGCTGTATTGCATTGGAGGAGGAAATCCGCTGATTAATTTCAAAGGCGCGCCCCAAAGCCCGGGAATTAAATAAATTGTAAAAGTTAAAACCAAAAGTCCAAAACTCAATCTTCCAACCGAAATATGATTTAATGGAGAATCATGCGGCAAGGTAATTTTCCCAAATAAATAAAACGCCAAAGCTCCGAAAACTGCAATCCAGATCGCAAGGAAAACTTCTCTTTCCAACCAATGCAATTGTAAAACTAAATCGGCATTAGATAAAAATTTGAAGGCTAAAGCCAATTCCAAAAAGCCTAAAACCACTTTTACCGTATTCAGCCATCCACCCGATTTTGGTAAAGCATTCAACCAACCCGGAAAAGCGGCAAATAATGAAAACGGAAGCGCAATAGCTGTCGAGAAGCCCAGCATTCCTACGATTGGTGCAATTCCTCCTTTTGATGCCGCTTCAACCAATAAAGTTCCTACAATTGGTCCTGTACAAGAAAAGGAAACAATTGCCAAAGCCAAAGCCATGAAGAAAATCCCGATTAATCCGCCTCTATCGGCTTGTGAATCTACTTTATTCGCCAGCGCATTTGGTAACATAATTTCGAAAGCTCCCAAAAAGGAACAAGCAAAAACCACTAATAAAACAAAGAATATCAGGTTGAACCAAACATTTGTAGAAAGCGCATTCAAAGAATCGGCACCAAAAACTGCCGTTACAATGGAGCCCAATAAAACATAAATAATCACAATTGAGAAACCGTAAATCATTGCGTTTCTAATTCCCGCTGCTTTGGTTTTACTTTGTTTGGTAAAATAACTTACCGTCATTGGAATCATAGGAAAAACGCAAGGAGTCAATAAAGCCGCAAAACCTGATAAAAAAGCAATGATAAATATGCTCAACAATCCTCTTGATTCATTTTTCTTTGGAGAAGCGACTGTTGCATTTGACGCTGTTTGTTCTTGTTTTACAACTACATTTTCTTCTGAAATTGCAGAATCTTTAACGGCGACTGTTTCTTCGGCGGAAGCCAATTTAGGAGCATTCGGTATCTTAAAAGTCAATTCTTCAGAAGATGGCGGCAAACAATTACTGTCGTCACAAACCATAAATTCTACTTCACCGTCGATGTTCGAAATAACATCAGAAGTGAATTTTATTTTTTGTGTAAAAAGTGCTTTATCTTCAAAATATTTAATCTTCATATCGAAGATTTTATCCACAACTTCATTCCCTTTTTCTTCGGTTGTTTTTCCGATTAATTCGAAGTTTTTCTTTGCATTTTTAAAGGTAAAAGCTGTTCTCGACGGGCCGCCTTCTTCTATATATTGTCCGTACAAGTGCCAGCCAGACTGAATCACAGCCTGCGCTTTTAAAACATATTCTTTATCTGAAATTTTCTCTACAGAAGTAGTCCATTTTACCGGATTATACATTTGTCCAAATATGCTTCCGGAAAGCATTAAAAGGAATATTATGACAGTATTTTTCATTTTTTTGATTTGATATTTTATAAAAAAGAGCTGTCGGCAAACAGCTCTTTATAGCCTTTCAAAGAAATAATTAACTAATTCAATTCTAAAATAAAAATGATGAAAGACGATTATTGTTAGTGTTTTTTTAGTCGCAGTGTTCAGTCGCAGTTGTCGGTCGCAGTATTCAGGTTGCAACGAAATTGTAAACTGTGACTGTGACTGTAAACTGAGACTGTGACTGTGACTGTAAACTGCGACTGAAAACTACTTCAAAGGATTTCCGTTTTTATCCAGAGAACCTGCTTTGATGATGATCATTTTATCCAATTGAATGTATTTCTTGATTGCATCGTTTACTTGTTGCAACGTTGCTTTCTGAATATCGTTTGGATATTGTTCGATATAATTTGGCTCTAAACCTCTTTCTATAAAGCCTAAAATAGTTCTTGCCATTCCGTTTGTCGTTGACATTCCTACTTTAAAACTTCCAATCAAGTTGGTTTTCTTGTTTTCTAATTCGGTAGCAGTGATTCCATTTTTTACCCATTTATCAACCTGAACCATTGTCGCATCAAGACCTTTTTGAAACAATTCCGGGTTAAAAGAAGCATTTACAAACCAATAACCACCAGTTTGAATATTTCCGCCTAAGCCCGAAGAAATATTATACGTCAAACCATCTTCGTCACGAACCGTTTGCATCAAACGTCCAGCAAAACCAGCACCTAAAGTATAATTACCAATATAAAACGGAATGTAATCGGCATCGGTTCTTTTTAGACCTGTATATTGCCCTACATATAATTCTGCACTTGGTTTTTCAGCAATGGTCACAACTTCTGTTTTTGCAGCTACTTTTGCAGCTTCATCAAATTTTAGATTTTCGACAACACCGCCATTCCAATTTTTGAATGATTTCTTTAATGAAGTTCCTAAGTTTGCACCATCAGTATCTCCAACAATTACCAATCGCATAGATGCCGGACCGAAATATTTTTTATGAAATGCCTTCACTTCATCAAGCGTTGCATTTTTAATATTTTGAATGTCAGCCTCAACACTTAAACTATAATTTGGATTTGTTTTTGGATAAATCGCCTGCGCTAAAGCAATATCGCCTCTTTCGCCCGGATCGTTCAAATTTTGCTGTGTGTTTCCAATAAACTGTTGTTTTAAATTTTCAAATTCTTTTGCATCAAACAAAGGATTTCTAAGTTCTTCAGCCAATAAAGTCACCACCTGATCCAAATCTTTTTTCAGACATTTAAATCCGATATTTACTTTGAAAGGAGATGCATTTACGCTAAGATTTACTCCTAATTTCTGAAGCTTTTCAGAAAACTTAAACTTATCATTTAACGTCGTTCCTTTTGATAACATAGATGCTGTTAATGCCGGAATCATAGTGTTTTTACTTTCGCTTGCGTAGTTTCCTAAAGAAATACTTGCGGCAACGGTCACAAAATCTTTAGCAGAAGTTTTTACAGAAACCACATCAATTCCAGCGATTTTTTCTCTTTTATAAGCAGAACCTGATTTTTCTATTGCATTTTCTTCCAAAGAAACTTCTGAAGCATTTTTCAATTCTGAAAATGAAATTTCTGAAGAAGATTTATCATGTCCATGTTCATCTTCAGGATGTCTGTAATAAAACGGTCCATTTTCTGGAATAAAATGATTAGCCTGAGCTGTATCTTGCTCCTGAGAACCCGATTGCTTCGGAATAAAATATCCTGTTGTACTTTGGTCTTCAATCAAATATTTTTGTGCAACTCTTAAAACATCGGCTGGCGTTACTTTCTTCAATCGGTCAATACCGGTAACAAAATCCGTCCAGTCTCCAGATGCAATAGCTTCATTCAATTCAGATGCAATAACACCAGATCCGTCGCGAGCCAAAATAGTCTGAGCGCTAACTTTTGCTACAACACGATTTACTTCGTCCTGCGTTACACCTTCTTTTTGAATTTTAGCAACCACTTCACTAATTTTTGCATCAATATCTTCGTGTTTTGATGTCATTGGAAAACCAACTCCAATTGTGAAAAGACCAACTTCTTTAAAGTTTGTTGCACTTGCATAAGCGTAAATTCCCATACGGCTGTCAACAAATGTTTTGTTCAAAATCGCAGATGGACCCGCTCCGATAATTTCACCCAAAATGTTCAATGCCGGAAGATCTTCGTGCAAGGCACCCGGAATTTTATATGCCTTATTAATAACGCCCAATTCTCCTGGCTTTCTTACTACAATTTTGCGAGCACCATATTGTTCTGGCTCTTCTGTATAAGGTTGTGGCATTACGTTTGGCGCTTTTGTAATTTTCCCGAAATACTTTTCGATTAATCCAAAAACGTTCTCTTTTCTGAAATCACCAATAATGGTCAAAGTCGCGTTATCCGGCCAATAATAGGTATTGTAAAAATTACGCAAAACTTCAATTGGCGCTTTCTCAATATCCGATTTCCAGCCAATTGTTGAATGATGATAAGGATGCGCAATATAAGCCGCTGCCCAGATTTCTTTATCCAATAAACTGTTTGGATCATTTTCGCCGCGCTCAAATTCATTACGTACAACAGTCATCTCCGCCTCTTTATCTTCTTTTAATAATAAAGAATTACGCATTCTGTCGGCTTCGATTTGAATCGCCAATTCGATTTTGTCGCTAGGAAGCGTTTCAAAATAATTGGTACGATCGTACCAGGTTGTCGCATTCAATTGTGCACCCGTATTCTGCAAAACATCTGTAATCGTATTTCCGTTTTTCTTATTGAAACTTGGCGTTCCTTTAAACATTAAATGTTCTAATAAGTGCGTTGATCCAGTATTTCCTAAAACTTCATGTTTAGAACCTACGCGATATACAATTTGCACGGTTGCAACCGGTGAAGCATTGTCCTGCAAAAGCAAAATATTCATTCCGTTTGGCTGGTATAAATATTCTTCAATTCCACCTAACTCTTTTATTTTCTTAAAGTTAACCGAATTATTCTGCGCTGAAATTAGGGTGCAGAAAGCTAGTGAGCAATAGCCCAGAAAGATGTATTTTTTCATTTGTGTGTGATTTTTTGTTAGTTTTCAGTCTCAGTTTTCAGTTTTCAGTGAGACTGAAAACTGAGACTAAATACTGATTTATGATTTGCTGAAGATTTCTTTCAGTTTAGATTGTAATTCTGCTTCTCTTAAGTTTTTAGCAACAATCTTTCCATCAGGTCCAATTAAGTAGTTTGTTGGAACCATTTTTACTCCGTATAAAACGGCAGCTTCATTTTTCCATCCTTTTAAGTCTGAAACGTGAGTCCATGTTAAGCCATCTTTTTCGATTGCTTTTTCCCAAAGATTTTTCTTGTCATCTAAAGAAACGCCCAAAACCTCAAATCCTTTATCATGATATGTTTTGTAAGCCACAACAACATTTGGGTTTTCTTTACGACAAGGTCCGCACCAACTTGCCCAGAAGTCAACCAAAACATATTTTCCTTTGTAATCTGATAATTTTACTGTTTTTCCATTTACATCCGTTTGAGAAAACTCCAACGCAGGCGCTCCAATTGCTGTTTTATCATTAAGATCGATTGTAGCTTTTAATCTTTTTCCGTAGAATGTTTTTTGGATTTCCGGAGATAATATTGCGTAATATTCTTTTACTTTTTCAGGAGTTCCGTACGAAACAATTCGGTCTTCGATAACCAATGCACCACCTAAATTGTCTTTGTTTTTTCTGATAAATTTATCTGTCAAATCATCCGCAAATGCGCCAAGATCTTTCCATTTTTTATCCATCATTGCTTTTTGATCAGCAGTTAATTCTACTTTTCCACCTTTCGTTAAAGAATCAGATAATTTATAAACCGGACCTGCAACACCTTGTATTTTCTTGAACTCATTTTCATAATACGATTTGTAAAAAGCATTTTGAGTTGCTCCTGTAATTTTTCCATTAAAAACAGAATCTTTTTTAGCATCTAATTTGATTTCTTCATTATCTAAAAGAAAATACGCTCCGTATTCTTGTCCTTTAATTTTAATCGTATGAAATAAAGGCTCTGCAACTTTACCGTTGAAAGTAAAAACACCATCTTTTACTTCAGCAGAATCAATGATTTTTTTATCTCCTTTTTCATCTGCATATTCCAGATAAACGGTTCCTTTGTCTAATCCGGCAATATTTCCGTTGATTGTATATCCTTCTTTCTTTGAGCAAGAAGTAACTGTGGCCGCAAGCGCTAAGGCAAGCAAACCTGATTTTAAAATGGTACTTTTCATGTGATATTTTTTTTATTATTTAATTACGATGGTTTTTTTTTAGTTTTCAGTCTTTTGTAGCTTTCAGTCGCAGTCGCAGTTTTCAGCTTCTAACTACAGTAACTATGCAAACTGAGACTGAGACTGAGACTGAGACTGAGACTGAAAACTGAGACTGAAAACTGAGACTGAAAACTGAGACTAAAATCTATGATTTCAAAAGTTCTTTAAGTTTAGCTTCCAATTCCGCACCTCTTAAATTGTCGCCGATAATTACACCTTTACTATCCACTAAATAAGTTGCCGGAATTGTTTTTACATTAAACGATTTGCTCACTTTATCATCATCCAAAAGATTGTGCCATTGCATGTTTTCTTGCGCTAATGCTTTTTGCCATGCTTTCTCATCTTTATCAATTGAAATGCTTAAGATTTCGAATCCTTTAGCTCCATATTCTGCGTAAGCCGTTTTTAGGTTTGGAATTTCTTTTCGGCATGGACCGCACCAAGAAGCCCAAAAATCAACCAAAATATATTTTTTACCTGCTACGATGTCTTTTACATTATAGGCTTTTCCGTTTTTATCTTTCAAACCAAAATTAGCTACACTTGTCCCTATTAATGATTTCGGGTTTAAGTCTTTATCTACAACTTGTCCGTAGTAACTTTTCTTCGCAGTTTCAGAGAATTGCTCATAAATTGGCTTTTGTTCTGGAGTAAAATAGCTGTATGAAATCATCATAAAAAATGGTCCCCACCAAGTTGCTTTATGCTTTGCAATCAGATCTTTTGATGATTTTTCTACTTTCGTAAAAAATGCTTTTTCATCAGCTTCAAATTTTTTCCAAACTGCAAGCTTTTGAAGTGAATCTGACACTTTTGTGTTTTTATCACGATTTGCAGCACCAATTAATTTGCTTAACTCATCTGAATCTTTTGTATGATATGCCTCATAATCTTTATCAAGTTCATCTCTAAAAGCAGTTTCTTTTTTGTAATAATCATGCGATTTAGAACCTGAAACCACTATATCCTTAAAAGAAATCCATTCTCCTTCTTCTTTAGAAACACTTCCAGATGCTGTAATTTTTATTTTAGTATTTTCAACCATTACTGGAATATTTCCTTTGCTTTTTCCAAACATTACATAGAAAAAACGAGGTTCTTTTAATTTTCCTGTGAAAGTAAATTTTCCGTCTTTTAGGGTTGTTTCCGCAACCGGTAATTCAGAAGAATGTGTAGCGCCCGGAACCAATTGAACCGTTGTAGCATCAGCCAAACCAGTTATATTTCCTTCAATTGTATAGGAAGCCGGAGCAACTGCTGTTTTTTTCTTTTGTGCCTGAATGTTGGTAGAAACCAGAAACAAACAAGTGCACAATCCTAAAATTTTATATTTAATTGTGTTCATTTTTTAATTGATGTTTTTAGATTAAACTTCCCTTTCGGAGATTCCTAATCAGGAAGTTTTTTAGGTTATTATTTTGCTACGTTTTGCGTTATCGTTCCGTTTCCTGGATTTTTTGTCGCTCCCTGAGGGAATGTCATTGTCCATAAATGAGATTCTGATGATAAATTGTAGTTTGTTCCATCAGCCGTTTTAGATAAACTGAATTTATAAACACCTTCAGCATTTAAACGACGTGCATCTGTAAACGGAATTAGCGTCAAGATAAGCTCATTGTATTTCGTTTTAAAAATAGCATTCAGAGCAGTTGTTTTATCTGCAGTCGCAATATCCTGATATGAAGCCGGAAGAATACGTGTTTTACGCACTGCATTCAATAAATCTAATGCTTCGCTTATTTGACCAGCTCTGGCAAGACATTCTGCTTTAATCAAATACACTTCAACTGTTGTGATTCCTCCATAATTAAACATTCCTGACAATGTTCTTCTGTAATACGTTTCTGCTCCAACTGTTCTGATTTTCCAACGTGATTTAAAACGAACATCACCCGTTTCAAAACGTTGCGCGCGCTCTACCGGAATACTATATTCTGTAGATAAATAAGTTCTTTCACCATGACGGAATGTGTAATTCTCAACATAATCATATCCCATTGGAGATGGCGTATTTGTATAAGAATTAGGAATGTCGATGACAGCTTTGTTGTTATTGTAATATGCAACCCAATCGTATAGTTTATTGTTTTCGGCTAAAGCCAAATCAGCATACTTCAACGCTTCTGTATAATTATTCATTTGCAAATAAACGCGAGAATAAAAAGCATAACCAGCGCCTAAATTAGGATGTAACGGCGTTTGAGAAACTTTTGGTAAATAAGGCAAAGCGTCTTTTACATCAGTCAAAATAAAATCATACATTTCCTGAATCGTTACCTGTTTGCTTGGTGCATTAATATCTGCACTTGTAATCAAAGGCACTGATAATTTTGTTGAAGCTGTAGATGCTACGTACGTATCTGCATAAAAATTAGCCAAATTATAATACGACATGGCACGCAAAATTTTTGCTTCTGCCCAAATCACTCTTTTTTGTTCTTCGGTAGCTTCTGTCGTTGTCAAAGCATTTGCAATAATCAAATTAAAGGTTGAAATACCTGCATATTGTCCATAATAAGTACGTTCATCTGCCTGATTTAATTGGATACGATCAGCAGTTTCATCCCACATATAATTGGCTTTTGTTAAACGCTGAGCTGCCAGAGTAGCAATATCGATAAACTTATCGTTAATCAACGTTGAAGCTTGTGCAATATCTACACTTTGGTTAGTATATTCATCACGAATAAAAGCTTCATAGTCTGCCAATGTTGTTGGAATTTTAGATCCTTTTGGCGCATCATCCAAGTAATCGTTGCACGATGCAAAAGTCAATCCTAATGTTAATACGCACAGTGTCTTTATATATATATTTTTCATATTGATGTCTTTTTAAATTAGAAATTAATGTTTACACCAAAAACTAAACTTGGAGATTGAAAGCCATTTAAAAGATATTTAGCATCTCTGCTTTTGGCTACAGTAAAAACATTTTCAGCATTCAGATTAAAGCGAACATCTTGCAATTTCACTCTTTTTACAACTTCTTTTGGCATTTGATAAGCAAACGAAACATTGCTTAATCTAATGTTTGAGGCATCAAGAATATTGATATCTGCGTAACGGTAAATATCATAAGAATCTGAAGTATAATCGGCTTCGTATTCGTATACAGCGCGAGGAATATTTGTAAATGCTTCATCACCCGGTTTTTGCCAACGGTTTACAATATCTTTATTTACAGTAGTGATATCAGTTACATAACTACCTACTGCTGGCGAATAATTATTCTGTAACATTGGTAAAAATGTATTTCTGATTTTATGTCCTAACTCATAAATGAAAAGTGCCGAAAGTGAGAAATTTTTATAGTTTACCGATGTATGAAATGAGCCGCTATGTGTTGGTACAGTCGAACCATAATCATTAATTGCATCTAAGTCAGCCGGATTGTAGATAACTTTTTCACCCGCTGCATTATAAACCTGTGGTAAACCTTTATCACTTAAACCTGCCCATTTGTAACCATATATAGTATTGTAATTGTTACCCACTCTAGGATAAGCATCTGGATAATCTAACTGTAGAAAATATACCGGAGCTTCAACATTTACATATTCGACTTTATTTTGGTTATAAGCATATAAAACTGCTGCATTCCAAGAAAATGAAGGCGTTTTTACGATTGTTCCGTTTAAACTTGCTTCAAAACCTTTATTGGTCATTTCTCCATTATTCAGTCTGTAAGTAGAATAACCCCAGCCTTCTGTTGGAATTCCGTTACTGTTTGCTAATAAATCTTGACCTTTTTTATTGTAAACATCAAAAGTTCCGCCTAATCTGTTGTTAAAGAATGAAAAATCCAAACCTATATTAGTTGTCGTTGTTTTTTCCCACGATAATTCCGGATTTGGTCTTGAATTAACATATCCCTGATTTCCACCAACATTTGGATTGGCATAATAACTCGCTGTTAAATAAGGTGCAGAATCTTTGGCAACATTTCCTCCAATACCATATGACGCACGAATTTTAAGTGAATTAACCCAGTCTGCACTAAAAAATGATTCTTTATCAATATTCCAAGCTGCTCCTGTAGACCAAGTTGGTTTATTCTGGTATTTATTGTCTGTACCCCAAAGATTAGAGCGATCCCAACGTAAACTTCCAGTTAATGAATATCTTTTATCATAAGTATAACCACCAGTTGCATAAAAAGAAACATAACGGTTCACCAATTCACGATTTGCAGAGAAATTATTTAGATTCATAGAACCTCCAAAAATAGATCCGTAAACTTTTAGCAAATCAGCCTGATTTACTGGCGTATATGATAAAGTTTGATCATCCCAACCGTAACGAGTGTTATCGCCGTATTCTACTTTCGAATGACGAATTTCCATACCAGCAATTGCCGTTACATCATGTACATTGTTAAAAGTCTCATCAAAATTTAACTGCTGACGGAAATTGTAAGCATTAGTAAATTGATTGGTCTCTTTTAAAACATCTCCGTAAGGCAAATTATAAACCGCAGTATTTTCAGGAGAAATAGTTACCATACCGTTTACTAAACTACGAACATAATATGATTCTTTATCGCTTAATAAACTACTACGATCTGCAGTATATTCATACTGGAACATTGCATTATAAGTTAGCGCCTTACTGAATTTTACATTAAATTTTGCAAAAGTTCTGTTCAGGATGCTTTTTGTTTCAACAACATTTCTTCCAAACTCATCCATTGGTGTTATATCCATGCTGTAAAGACCATAATCTTTCATGGACTGAAGCGTAAAATTGTCGTATCGAGATGCAGCAGTAGAAGTGAAATTAGTACCATCGTCATTAATCAACTGATTATACATTTGATACTTAAAGTCTTGCTGAGTCACTGCATTGTAAGTTTGTGTATTACTTTTTCCGTAATTCACATAAGTTCCCAAATCTAAAGACAACCAGCTTGTAATATCTGTTGAATTCTTCAAATTCAATCCAAGAGATTGATTATCTGAATATTTATCTTCAAACTTATTTCCTTTGTAAGTCAGCGAGGCGTTGAAAGTATTTGATTCTGTTGCTTTTCCTAAACTTACGTTGTGCTGAATAAAATATTGATCACGTTTCGCATATTTTGCTACATCATTATAATATCTGTATCCTTGCGACCCAAGTCTATCAAGACGGCTATTCATTTCTGCCATGGAAGTATTTCCGGCATAACCATTTAAAATAGTCTGCATACCCTGACTTTTAAATGCTGCATTGTCTAGTAATGATTGTGCATAAGCACTTGCACCAGCATCCTTTAAATTAGGATTTGCATTTGCCCATCCTCTTTCTAAATCAATAATATCACCTGCATCTGTTAGATTTCCAGTATAATTTCTATATGGAGTAACTGTTAAATTGCTCGAAAATGAAATATTAGTTTGTCCTGACTTCGCTTTTTTAGTTGTAATTACAACTACTCCGTTTGCTGCACGCGCACCATAAATAGACGATGCTGCTGCGTCTTTAAGAACCGTAATAGTCTCAATATCTTCTAAGTTTAAGTTTGGAAGATTTTCTTCTAAACCAAAATACTGATTGAATTTTGTGTTTTCAATTGGGAAACCGTCGATAACATAAAGTGGAGTCGTTAAACCATTCATAGAAGTCGTTCCACGAATTTTTCCGTCTTGATAACCTACAATTCTTCCTTCTAATATCTTATCCAAACTGCTTAATCGTTGCTCTTGGAAATCTTTTGCTTTTAAGTTTGAAAAAGATCCCGTTGCTTTATCAGCCGAAATATTCTGGTAACCTGTCGTTAAAACAATCTCGCCCAATTCTAGTGTATCTTCCTTCAAGACAACATTGATTACACTTTTCCCTTCCACTTTAATCTCTTGTCTTATATATCCTAAATAAGAAAAAGCTAAAGTAGTCTGGCTGTTCACTGCAATGATTTGATATTCACCATTAAAGTCGGTATTTACACCTCTTCCAGATCCATTATCGGCTACAGCTGCGCCTACTAAAGGCATACCTTTTTCATCGGTTACTCTACCTTTTACGATAAAATCCTGTTCTACTTTTTTAGTTACAACCGGAGTTTCCGGTGCTTCTTTTCTTGGTGTCAGGATAATATGTTTTCCTGATACCTTAAAATCTGTACTCGAGTTGCTGAAAATTTTATTTAAGATAACATCGATAGAAGCATCATTTGCATTCACATCAATCGTTCTGGAAAGATCAACAGATCGTACATTGTAGACAAAACGATAATCTGTAGTGTATTCTAATCTTTCAATAACTTTTGCAACAGTCATATTAGTGACATTAAAAGAAATTTTAGATTTTTGAGAATACGACGTTCCGCCGTGCATTATAGTTAAGGCAGTAAGTAAAAATAATGTGGTCAGTTTCATTTTCAAATCAAATTTCAAAAAAGGCTTATCAAACCTGATTCTGTTCAAGAGTTTTTTCATACTTTTAAAATGTTTTTTAATGTTGGTTGGTTAATTAACTGATCGCATTTACTCTACCGGGAAATGTTGGCGCATTTTCCGGTTTTTTTATATAAATAGCGATCCTTTCATTTTTGAGTTTTTTACATAGGCGCTTTTTTAATTGTGAATTATAAATTGTTAATTTACTTTATCGTAATTCTATCTTTGTCAATCTGATAATCAATTGCGTAGCTGTCGCTGAAATATTTCAGTACTACTTCAATAGGTTCATTATCAAAACGGGCATTAAAAATCTCTTTTCCTAATGTTTTGTTTTTGTTGATGAATGTCACATTGTACTGACGTTCCAGTTTTTTAATGATATTATCAAAAGAAGCATTTTTAAACACTAGACTTCCTGTTACCCAAGCCGTATAATAATCTGTATTTACCTGTTCTGTTGTTATCGTGTTCTGTCCTTTCAGTGTCGAACCTTTTAACCCCGGAGTCAGGAAAACCTGATTCTGATTTGTTTTTTTCTCTTTATAAAGCGAAACTTTACCTTCAACCAAAACAATATCACTGCTTATATTATCTGTATACGTATCTACGTTAAACTTAGTTCCTAAAACTTCAACATTAACTTCCTGTGTATTTACTGTAAACGGATGTTTTTTATCTTTACTCACCTCAAAAAAAGCTTCTCCGGTTAAAAAAACCTGTCTATTTTGGTTTTTCACAAACTGAACCGGATAGCGCAACGACGTTCCTGCGTTCAGGTGAACAATAGTACCATCTGACAATTGCACTTCAAATTTTCTTCCGTATGGAATTTTTAATGTATTGTAAACCAATTTTCCATTGGCAAGTGTTTTGTTGTAAACCAATCTGTTTTTTTCCTGTTTTCCAATGATGTTTCCGTCTTTATCGGTTACATTCTTTGCGTCAGTAGGATCGATTATTTCTGTACCACCATTTCCAAGATCTAAAACAATTTCATCTACTCTTGGCACAATAACGTTGGACGCCGCTTGATTTGAATTCCAAGTTTTGTAAAAATACATAGCGCCAATAGCAACAACCAATATTGCGGCATATTTATAATAAGAAGAAAATCTTCTTTTATAAAACACATTATTTTCCTTTTGAATTCGTTCTGAAAGTTGTTTTCTTACTTCAGTAGAATCAAAAGTATTCAGGGCAGAATCTATTGCGTAATTGGTTTTTATAAAATCCTTAAACACTTTTTGATTCTCTTCTTCCTTCAACCATTCGGTCAGCAATTCAATTTCTTCCTGACTGGCCTGATTGGTTATAAATTTGACGATTAAACGTTCTGACTTTTTGATTGTCATTTTACTCTTTTTTAATATTATTACGAAGCTAAAAAACAAAACCCTAACAATTTGATAAAGTTTTTTTCATTTTGATGATTTTTATCTTTTTTACAAGTCTTTTCTTTCAATAAAACTATACTAATTTGATGGAATTTATCAAGTATTTATTTTATATTTGCAGCTTTCTACCCAATTTATTTGTACTAAATTTCAAATAGAAAACAAGAAAAAAGCACTTTTTTAAGAAAAACGACCCGCTTTTAAACCATAAAATTTAGAAATTTATATATTTGTTTTTATGAAAACTGATGTTTACAGTAATAATGATACCTTAATTGAATCGCTGCGAAACGGTGATGAAAGCGCTTATACCTATTTGATAGATACTTATCATCATAGACTTTGCGTATATGCCAACAGTTTGGTTAAGAACATTTACAGTGCTGAAGATATCGTTCAAAACGTCTTCATCAAAGTTTGGGAACAGCGCACGCGATTAAAATCGGATCACGCTATAAAAAGTTTTCTTTATAAGTTGGTTTACAATGAATTTATCGATTTATATCGAAAAAATCAATCCTTGTTTTCTTTAGAAAAATCGTATTATGAGGCGTTGAATGGCATTATTCAGGAAGAAGATCCTGAATCTTTTCAAAGGGTTATAAATGCTGTTAATAAAGAAATCCAGAACTTGCCTCCTAAATGCAAAGAGGTTTTTATACTTAGCAAAAAAGAAGGTTTAACCAATATTGAAATTGCGGAACATTTGGATGTTTCCATCAAAACTGTTGAAGCTCAAATTACAAAAGCCTTTTCTCTTTTACGTTCTTCGCTTGAAGAAAAAGTAAAAAGCGTTTTGTTTTTGTTGTTCGGAAAAAGAAAATTTTTCAACTCTTTTAATTCATAAAGAAATTAATCTCTTTTCTTTCATATAGAAAAAATCATAAACACGTAAGCTGACGGAGCTGCTCAAAATTTTCAAAAACTATGGCGCCTTCTTCAAGCAAATCTGTTTTGTTATTTTCATTGGCTAGACCATAAACCGTAAATCCACCCGATTTTCCGGCAATTACTCCGGCTTTACTGTCTTCAACTACGATGCAATCTTGTACGCTAAAACCCATTTCCTTGGCGGCATGCAAAAAAATTCCGGGATCAGGTTTCCAACTTTTAATTTGGTAGGAACTAAAGATCTTATTTTCAAATTTATCCAATAAACCGGCTGTTTCCAGATTCAGCCTTATTTTATCCACAGGACCGCTGGATGCCACACAATACGGAATTTCCAAATTATCAATAAAATCAATTACGCCTTCCATTGGCTGAACCTGAGTTTTAAAAGCATTAAAACTTTTTTCTCGGTATTCATTTTCAAAAGATTCAGGGAGTTTTTTAGCAATAGCTTCTTCTATATGACGAAAACATTCTTTTAAATTGCGTCCATTAAAATTACGATAAGCGTCTTCAATTTTCATTTCGAAACCGTGTTCGGCTGCCATCGAAAGCAGAATTTCGTTTCCTATTTTTTCGGTATCAACCAAAACACCATCACAATCGAAAATAATGCACTTTATCATTTTATTGATTTTTATAAAGTTATAATTTGAAAATGTCTAAAATGACAAAAATGAAATTTACAAAAAATAAAACACTTCCCGAAAGGTAAAAACACGCGTTGAAAAAATCTAACACGTAGAAACATAATTTTTTTGTGTGGAAAAAAGAATTTAAAAGAAACAAGTTTCAACACATAGATAAACTATGTGCATTTAAATTAGTGAAACGCCTTTTATAAATATCCAATCCCGATGCATCGGGACTATGTGTTGGAAAAATTGCACACAAAGCATAAAAAAACTAAAAAATCATTTTAAAGCAAAAAAAATCAGGCTGAATTACTCCAACCTGATTTTTTAATTTTAATATTTATAACCAATTAAATATATTGGTTGATGATATTTTCAAACAATTCTTGTTTACCGCTTTGAAGATTTAATTCTCCATTTTCGTGAGCGATCGTATAAAGATCTTTAAGATTTAATTTTCCTTCAGCAAACTCTTTTCCTTTTCCAGAATCGAATGAACTGTATCTTTCTGTTCTTAATTTTTCGTAAGGAGAAGATGTAATGATTTTATCTGCAGTCAATAAAGCTCTTGCAAAAGTATCAGCTCCACCAATGTGTGCCAAGAAAACATCTTCTAAATCTGTAGAGTTTCTTCTAATTTTTGCATCAAAGTTAACTCCACCACCTTGCAATCCGCCAGCTTTTAAGAAAACCAACATTGCTTCAGTAGTTTCTTGGATATTATTTGGAAATTGGTCTGTATCCCATCCGTTTTGGTAATCACCACGGTTAGCATCGATACTTCCTAACATTCCAGCTTTTGCAGCAACTTCCAATTCATGTTGGAAAGTGTGTTGTGCTAAAGTAGCGTGGTTTACCTCGATATTAATTTTGAAATCTTTGTCTAAACCATAATTTTTTAAGAATCCAATTGCTGTAGCCGAGTCAAAATCGTATTGGTGTTTTGATGGTTCCATTGGTTTTGGCTCGATGAAGAAAGTTCCTTTAAAACCTTGTGCTCTTGCATAGTCTCTAGACATTGCTAAGAATTGTGCCATGTGGTCTAATTCTCTTCCCATATCTGTGTTTAGTAAAGACATATAACCTTCTCTACCACCCCAGAATACGTAGTTTTCTCCACCTAAAGCGATTGTTGCATCCAAAGCTAATTTTACTTGTCCACCGGCTCTTGCTACTACATTAAAATCTGGATTTGTCGCTGCTCCGTTCATGAATCTTGGGTTTGAGAAACAGTTTGAAGTTCCCCAAAGTAATTTAATTCCAGATTCTGCTTTTTTCTGTTTTAAGTATTCTGTAATGAATGCCAAACGTTTTTCTGATTCTGCGAAAGTTGCACCTTCAGCAATCAAATCGTAATCGTGGAAACAGAAATAATCGAATCCCATTTTGCTGATAAATTCAAAAGCTGCATCTGCTTTATCTTTTGCAGCCTGATACGGATCTGAAGACTGATCCCAAGCAAATTGCTGTGTTCCTGGTCCGAATGGATCGCTACCTTGTCCACAGAAAGTATGCCAGTAAGCGATGGCAAATTTAAAGTGCTCACGCATTGTTTTTCCAGCTACGATTTGGTCTGGATTATAATATTTAAATGCCAACGGATTATCAGATTCTTTTCCTTCAAACTTAATTTGGCCAATACCTTTGTAGTATTCTTTATCTCCTAAAACTATCATTTGATTTCTTATTTATGTGTTAATATTAGTTCTAATTCTTGTTTCCATTTTTTATATGCCTTCTCATAAGGCGCTTTGTTTTCCAGCGGCGAAAATGTCATTACATGATCATTCTTTGTAATTCCTGATCCGAATTTCTCGTAATCACCATCTTTTAAACCAACTGCTCTTGCTGCGCCAACTGCTCCTGTAGTGTTGTAAATTTCGATTTCGTGACCAATTAAAGTCGCAATCGTATTGGAGAAAATTTCAGAACGGAAAAGATTGTCATTTCCGGCTCTAATAACATTAATTGTTGCATTATCGTCTTTCAGGCATTCCATTCCGTACACAAAAGAAAAAGCAATTCCTTCTAAAGAAGCTCTAAACAAATGCGCATTATTATGGATGTTTAAATTCAGATTTAAAAAATGTGTTCCGATTGTTTTATTGTTGAACATACGTTCAGCGCCATTTCCAAACGGAATTACCACAACACCTTCTGATCCAATTTCGATATTTGAAGCTTTTTCATTCATTGCTTCATAACTTTCATTACCTGTATTATTACGAAGCCATCTGTACTGAATTCCTGCTCCGTTAATATTTAAAAGTTTACCTACTCTTGGTGTTTCCAATTCGTAGTTTACGTGAACGAAATTGTTTACTCTTGTGCTTTTTCCAGAAGATATTTCGCTGACAGCGTAAAATACCCCAGAAGTTCCGCCCGTTGCAGCTACTTCTCCCGGATTCAGAACATTTAATGACAAGGCATTATTTGGCTGATCTCCCGCTCTGTAAACAATCGGAATTCCTGTTGGAAGACCTGATTCTATAGAAGCTTTTTCAGTAACAACTCCCTGATTCGTAAAATTCTCTACAATTTTTGGCGTTAATGACTGATCAATTCCGTAATAATCCAAAAGCCAGTTGGCTACATTATTTTCTTTGTAATCCCAAAGCATTCCTTCAGACAAACCATTTTTGGTCGTCGTTACTTCGCCTGTTAATTTCAAAGCGATGTAATCTCCAGGAAGCATATATTTGGCGATTTTATTGTAAACTTCTGGTTCGTTTTCCTTTACCCATTTTAGTTTCGAAGCCGTGAAATTTCCAGGTGAATTCAATAAATGCGACATGCATTTTTCTTCTCCAATTTCGGCGAAAGCCTTATTACCAATTTCAACTGCACGACTGTCGCACCAAATAATAGAATTACGAAGTGCATTTCCATGATTATCCACGACCACAAGTCCGTGCATTTGATAGGAAATACCAATTCCCTGAATTTTCGACGCATCGATATTAGCTTCGCGAATCGCTCTTTTGGTTGCTGTACAAATGTGTTGCCACCAAATTTCAGGATCCTGTTCTGCCCAGTCCGGCTGAAGCGACAAGATTTCCATTTCGTTTTGAGGTTCATTCAAAACGATCACTTTTTTACCTGTTTCTGCTTCTACCAAGGCTACCTTGACAGAAGAACTTCCAATATCATATCCTATATAATACATAACTTATAATGATTCTCTAACTATTAAATTTGTTGGCACATAACACTGAGTGTCTTCATCATGCGTAATGAATGCCGCCGCTTTGGTTCCTAATTCTTCAAAATCAGTCGAAACAACTGAAATACCTTTATAAATAAATTTCTTCATTGGGGTTTCGTTATAAGAAAGAAAACCAACATCCTTTCCTGGCTCATAATCTTTCGCTTTGCATTGTTCTAAGAAATATCCCAAAATTCGGTCGCTAACACTTATGTAGGCGACATCTTTTTCAATTATAAACTTTTTCGCATCGGTTATAATTTCATACGGAAACTCAAAATCCTTGCAAAATTTCTCAAAAAAGTCAACTGTTTCTTTTGGATGATTAGTGAAATCAGGATAAACAAACTGTAGCTTTTTATATTTTCTAAATAAGTCAGTCGCCTGAGTTAATGCATCATAAAATGCTCCTCCAAAATCCTGAAATACATAATTATTCGTTTTATCTGCTTTAATATTCCAATCGATTAATAATAATTTATCTTTTGAAATTGCCGATAAAACCGGAGCAACTTCTTCATCATCAAAATTCATTACTACATATTTATAGTACTTTCCGATGCTATTATTGATAATCGTTTTGAAAACGTCAATATTATAATGATGAAACTGAAGGTCTGTAATTACATTATCCGGCAGATTGTTTACAAACGAATGATACAAAACTTCTTTGTACGCTTTGAAAGTATCTAAAACTAAAAGTACTTTTCTGGTTTCTCCCGAAACATAATATCCTTTATTGGGTACCGACTCAATTGTTTTTTGATCTTTTAAAATAGAATATGCCTTAAAAACCGTATCTCTTGAAAGCTGATTTGTTTTGCAGATCGCATTAACTGACGGAAGCAAATCTCCTTTTTGCAATATGTTTTCAGCAATCGCATTTGTTATTCCGTTAACCAATTGCTGGTATTTTGGAATATCACTATCGTGATTGATTATAAACTCAAATTTTTCTTCTTCTTTTAGCATGCCGTTCTGTTCCGTTCTGGTCTGCTAAAGTAGTTAATTGTATGATATAAAAAAATACTTTTTACATTAAAAATGTTAACTTTTAAAGAAAAATATTGAATATTAAAGTCTGATGAGTTTAAATAGAAGATGAAAGGTTTATTCTCGAGAAAAACTAATTCTCTTTTAATACTTTTGTGATACACCGTTTACATACATAAACCTTAACAAAAAAAAAATGATAATAGATTCTCTACATAATGCAACAAAGTATTTTGATTTACATCCTAATTTTAAAAAAGCATTCGATTATGTTAATCAGAATGATATTGCCAATCTCGAAGAAGGAAGTTTTGAAATTGGCGAAGGCTTGAAACTGATTGTAATTGAAGGACAAGGCGCTTCGAGAGAAGAAAGCATAAAAGGTTTTGAGTGCCACGATAAAAATATTGATATTCAGATTTCGATAATTGGTCCGGAAACTTATGCCTGGAAACCAAGAGAAAAATGTGTGCAACCAAATGGCGACTACAGTGACGAGAGAGATGTTCGCTTTTTTCATGACAAACCTGATATGTTTTTTGAATTGAAAGAAAAACAATTTGCGATTTTGTTTCCCGAAGATGTTCATGCTGCCATGATTGGCGAAGGTCCAATCAAAAAAATTGTAATCAAAGTTAAAATATAAACTATGAGTACCATTCAAAACACTATAGAGGTGATTCTAAAACAAGGAATGCTTCCACTCTATTTTAATGCAGATGAAAATAAAAGCATTTCTGTTTTGAAAGCATTGTACAAAGTGGGCATAAGAGCCATTGAGTACACAAACAGAGGTCCGGAAGCTGTTTCAAATTTCAAAAAATTAATAGAAATAAGAAATACCGAAATGCCGGATATGTTGTTAGGAATTGGTACAATTAAAAATGTAGCTCAGGCTGAAACCTATTACAATGCTGGAGCAGATTTTTTTATAAGTCCCGGTTTTGTTCCTGAAGTTGCTCATTTTTTAATTGCTAAAAATCTTCTGTATGCTCCGGGTTGCATGACTCCAACTGAAATTATAGCAGCAGAAAATGCAGGCGTTAAATTCATAAAATTGTTTCCCGGTAATATTCTGGGACCAGATTTTATGACTGCGATCAAAGACATTTTTCCGTCCTTAATTTTTATGCCGACTGGCGGAGTAGACACCACCATCGAAAGTATTTCGGGTTGGTTTAATGCCGGTGTTTCCGCTGTTGGAATGGGAAGTAAACTGATCAGCAAAAAACTAATGGATTATGAAGCATACGACACCATTGAAAAGGAGACCAAAAGAGTATTAGACTTGATCGAAACAGTAAAAACCAATATTTCATAAACCATATCTATGAATTCAATATTCAATCTGAAAGGCAAAATAGCTTTAATAACAGGTGGTGCCGGAGTGTTGGGCAGCAACTTTGCAAACGTTTTGGCAGAACAAGGCGTTATTGTAGGCATTGTTTCTCAATCTATTGATAAAGCAGAAAATGCTGCAAGTATACTAACGAAAAATGGCGGTCAGGCTTTTGCAATTCAGGCGAATGTACTGGATAAAGATGATTTACAAAAAGCAAAAGACTTTATTGTTGAAAAATTCGGCCGACTTGATATTTTGATTAATGCAGCTGGCGGCAATATGCCAGGTGCAACAATTGGCCCGGAACAGGCAATTTACGATATGAAAACGGACGATCTTCAAAAAGTTGTTGATCTCAATATTATCGGAACTATGCTGCCTTCTCAGGTTTTTTCTGAACTTTTTGCAAAACAGAAACAAGGAATTATCATTAATATTTCATCTGCAGCAGCACAGCGTCCACTTACAAGAGTGGTTGGCTATTCGGCATCTAAAGCGGCAATTGATAATTTCACAAAATGGATGGCAGTTGAATTAGCGCAAAAATATGGCGAAGGTATTCGTGTAAATGCTATTTCACCTGGATTCTTCATCGGAGAACAAAACCGTGCTTTGTTAGTAACTCCTGAAGGAAAACTAACGCCCAGAGGTGAAAAAATCATCGAACATACACCAATGGGAAGATTTGGAACTCCCGAAGATATTGACGGCGCACTTTTATTCTTGTGCAGTGATATGTCAAAATTTGTTACAGGCACCACTTTAAATATTGACGGAGGTTTTGCCGCGACCAGTATTTAATTCTGAAAAAAATCTGTGAGGTTTTAAAAACGTACTCCAAAAAATAAAAACAAAATATGGAACAAACATTAAGATGGTTCGGTCCTGCTGACCCTGTTTCCTTAGCTGATATAAAACAAAGCGGAGCTACAGGAGTTGTAACAGCTTTGCATCATATTCCAAACGGAAAAGTTTGGACTATTGAAGAGATTCAAAAACGCGAAATCGAAATTGAACATCTTAATGGCAATCCAATAAATGGTTTTTCAGGTTTGAGATGGTCTGTTGTTGAAAGTATTCCGGTTCATGAAGATATTAAAAAACGTACCGGAAATTATCTTCAATACATTGAAAACTATAAGGAAAGCATTCGGAATTTAGCTTTATGCGGAATTAAATGTATCTGCTATAATTTCATGCCTGTTTTAGATTGGTCCCGAACCGATTTATCCTTTACTGTTGCAGACGGATCTAAGGCGTTGCGTTTTGATATAAATGCTTTTGCTGCTTTTGAATTGTATATTCTGAAAAGACCCGGTGCAGAAAAAGAATACTCAGAAACACAGATTCAAAAAGCAAAAAGCTATTTTGAAGCAATGAACGACGAGGAAAAAATAATATTGCAAAAAAACATTCTTGCCGGACTTCCCGGTGCTGAAGAAACCTATACTGTTGAGGATTTTTTAGTCACATTAAATGAGTATCAGCATATTGACAAACAAACACTAAAAAATAATCTCTATTTTTTCTTGCAGCAGATTATACCAGTTGCAGAAGAGCAAGGCGTTTTAATGGCAATTCATCCTGACGATCCGCCTTATCCAATTTTAGGCTTACCGAGAGTAGTGAGCACAGAAGAAGATTTAATAGAATTACTGAATTCAGTAGATTCAAAATCAAATGGATTTACGATGTGTACCGGTTCTTTTGGCGTACGCGCTGACAATGATTTGCTGGGAATAATAAAACGTCACGGCGACAAAATGAATTTCGTTCACCTAAGAAGTACCCAACGAGACAAAGAGGGAAGTTTTTACGAAGCAAATCATTTAGAAGGTGATGTTGACATGTACGAAGTTATCAAAGCAATTCTGGAAGTTGAAAAAAGAAACAATACTATTTTGCCAATGCGTCCCGATCATGGTCATCAGATGTTGGATGATTTAAATAAAAAAACAAACCCCGGTTATTCCGCAATTGGAAGATTAAGAGGTTTAGCAGAATTACGAGGTCTTGAACTGGGAATTAAAAGATCAATATTCTAAAAAAAATCCCAATAACTATAAAATCTAAAATTTATTTCTTCAGCTCTGCCCTTATCATTTAAGCCTTCGCAAAACAAAAAAGTAAAGCGCAACATTTCTTTAGATTATTATCAATTCATTAACAAAAAACAAACTGTAATGATATGATTTTTCTTCATTATTAACTTACTTTGTAGTTATTCTAAAAATTGTAATCTTATGAAAAAAGTTTATTTATTGGCAGTTACATTGTTTGCTGCTTTTACAATTCAGGCGCAAGATGTGGTAAAATTTGCTCCGCTTGATGCAAGTCCGGTTGACATTTCGTATTTCCCAAACAAAGCGGTTAAATTCAAAAAAACGGACAATCCAAATCCGATTGTCAAAGTTACTTACGCAAGACCTTCTGTAAAAGGAAGAACTATTTTTGGTGATGTTGTGAAATTTGGAGAAATCTGGAGAGTTGGTGCGAACGAAAATACTGAAATCAAATTTTACAAAGATGTAACAATCGGTGGTAAAAAAGTAGCAGCTGGATACTACAGTTTATTCGCTATTCCTGAAAAAGATAAATGGACAATCATTATCAATAAAGAATTGGATTTATGGGGTGGTTATGCTTATGACGAAAGCAAAGATGTTGTAAGAGTTTCTGTTCCTGTGAAATCTGTAAACGAAGTAATTGAAGCGTTATCTATTGCATTCACAACGCAGGGTAATGTAGCTAATTTAGTTATCGGATGGGATAAAACAACGGTTGAATTACCTATTACGGTTAAATAATTAATCGTTTTTTCGATATAAAAAAAGAGACATTTTTCAATGTCTCTTTTTTTTGTTTCTAAACCTTAACCGTTTCTATAATTTTATCCAATGTAATTGGTAAATCTCTAACACGTTTTCCAGTTGCATTAAAAACAGCATTTGCAATTGCAGGCGCCATTCCTACCAAAGCGGTTTCTCCCAAACCTTTTGTTCCCATCGGATTGCTAATTGGATCTTTTTTATTGACAAAAAACACTTCCTGTTTTTCAATATCAGCATTTACGGGAACATGATAATCTGCAAAATTGTTATTTATTGGACGGCCAAAACGATGATCAATTTCCAAAGCTTCCATTAATCCCATTCCAATTCCCCCAACCGCGCCGCCAAACATTTGTCCGGCAGAAGTTTTCTGATTGATAACAGTTCCAATATCCGCGCAGGAAACCACATGTGCCAGCCTGATTTTTCCCAAATTTGGATTCACCAATACTTTTACAAAATGAACAGAAAAAGAATAGATTGAATATTTCTTTGCTTCTTCTGCCGCTTTGGATAAATTCTCCACTTCAAAATCTTCCGGTTTGTTACTATTAATAAGTGATGCAAGCGAAATAGATTTTGAGTTGTCTTTTTTAGAAGAAATCAATCCATTTTCAAAAGTCAAATCGGTAATTGGTATTCCTTTAAAAGCAGCATTTTGACTTGCCAATGTCATCACTTTACTTACCAACAAATTACAGGCATCATGCACTGCAGAACCTACAGACGAAGTCGTTGCCGATCCTCCTTGTGTTGGTCCTTTTGGCAATCCGCTTTTCCCCATTTCGATAATGACATTTTCAGGAGCAAAACCAGTAATTTCAGCACCAATTGCCGTCATCATTGTTGCTGTTCCGGGCCCCATATCATTGACACTGCATTGAAGAACCAAATTTCCATCGGCAAGGAATTTTGCTTTAACAGAAGTTGGACTTCTATAACAGCCAAAAGTTCCTGTTCCCATTCCGTAACCAACCAACCAATTTCCTTCTTTAACGGAACCCGGTTCATTTTTACGGTTTTTCCATCCAATTTTTTCCATTCCCGCTTCGTAACATTCCAAAAGAAATTTACTGCTCCATGGTTTATTTTGTTCCAGATCTTTTTCGGCGTAATTACGCTTGCGGAATTCAATCGGATCTAAATTCAATTTATAAGCCAATTCATCCATTGCCGATTCTAAAGCGAAAGAACCTGTTGCTTCACCCGGGCCTCTCATCCAGATTGGCGTACAAGTATCCAACGGCACGATTCTGTAACGTGTCGAAACATTCGCACAATCATAAATAAATCGTGACATGTTTACGGTTCCTTCCATGAAATCTTCATAACTCGAAGTCATAGCAACAGCTTCGTGCGTCAAGCCGGTTAATTTTCCGTCTTTAGTGGCACCTAAGCCCATTTTTTGAATTGTATATGGTCTGAAACCAACATTAGTAAACATTTGTTCACGATGCAAAACTAATTTTACCGGACGATTTAGTTTTTTGGAGCCGATTAAAGCTGCAATTTCATACGGCCAAGTGTGCAATCCCATTCCGAATGCGCCTCCAATATATTCCGAATGTACTTCAACATCTTCTACAGGAACTCCAAAAACTCCGGCAATACTTCTTCTCGTCCCTTCAACACCTTGGCTTTTGGTATACAAAACAGGTTTATTTCCTTCCCATTTTGCAATTATATTCGCCAATTCCATTGGATTATGGACCTCTGTCGGAATTGTATATTCGGTTTCAAGAATGACTTCTGCATTTTTATATCCGTCATGTTCTCCACGATGATAATCATTTCCTTTATCCGTTTCTACTTTTTTCTCTTTATCGGCAGCTTTTTTAAGTTCTGTAGCATGTTCTTCTTTCAGATAATCTGCCTTGATTAAACTTGCTGCATAGCGCATACGCTCAAAAGTATCTGCGATTACAAGTGCAATTGGCTGATCATAATAAAGCACCGAATCATCTTTAAAAATCTGAAGCGGCTGACCAAAATTATGTTTGTCCTTTGCTTTCTCGTAACCTGAAGGCTTGTCTACATTTAAATGCGTAATTACCGCCAAAACTCCCGGCGCCCATTCTGCCTTTTTTGTATCTATGGTTTTAATTCTTCCTTTTGCAATTGTACTTCCAACCAAACAGGCATACACTACTCCAGGCGTTTTATATTCAGCCGAATACGTTGCAGAACCCGTTACTTTAGCAAATCCGTCAACTCTATTTATATTACTTGTCTTGCTCATAATCTAATTATTTTGATGCTGCTATTGTAAGTGCTTCTGTTATTGCATTCGCTCCAAGTGTCAGTTTAAAATCATTGTCGCCATAACCTCTTGCGCCTTTCATTCCTAACTTTCCTGCTTGTTTAAAAATATCTTCTGAAGCTGTTTTCCCTTTAAGGAAATCTTCTGTTTCAGTTAATCTCCATGGTTTATGCGCTACACCGCCCATTGCTAGTTTGGCGTTGCTTATTACATTGTTTTTCAACTCTAAAGCCACCGCAACAGAAACTAATGCAAAGGCATAACTGCTTCGATCACGAACTTTTAAATAATGAACATTTTTGGTAAAATTATTATCTGGAATTTCGATTGAAGTAATCAATTCTCTAATTTCGAGTGTATTATCTTTTTCAGGAGTATTTCCCGGAAGACGATGAAAATCAGTAAAATTAATTTGACGTTTTCCTTTTGGTCCTTCCACTAAAACTGTTGCGTCGAGCGCTGCCAACGCCACACACATATCACTCGGATGAACTGCAATACAGCTGTCTGAAGTTCCAAAAACGGCAGCCATTCTATTCGTTCCGCCAATTGCTCCGCAGCCACTTTTTGGAACTCTTTTATTGCATGGCATATCTGTATTATAAAAATACGGACAACGTGTACGTTGCAACATATTTCCTCCAACGGTTGCCATATGCCTAATTTGTTGTGATGCACCGGCTGCTAAAGCTAAAGCCAACAATGGAAGTTTCTCTTTTATAGATTGATCTTCGGCCACCTGACTGTTTTTCGCCAAAGCGCCAATGGAAACTTTTCCGTTTAAAAATTCTATTTTTTTTAAGTCTAATGCATTAATGTCAATCAGTTTATCAGGGGCAACGACATTCTTTTTCATTAAATCCACCAGATTAGTCCCACCAGCAATAAACATCACAGAAGTATCTTTGGTTATCGAGGCTACCGCCGAAGAAGAAGATAATGCTTTTATTATTTGAAAATTTTTCATAGCTCCTTTCCTCCTTCCTTTACTTCGGTAATTGCATCAACAATATTATGATACGCTCCACATCTGCAAATGTTCCCACTCATATATTCTTTGATTTCCTCTCTGCTGTTAGCGTGACCTTCTTTGATGCACGCGATTCCCGACATGATTTGTCCGGGAGTACAATATCCACATTGAAAACCATCATTTTTGATAAAAGCTTCCTGCATCGGATGTAGTTTTTTTCCTTTTGAAAGTCCTTCTATTGTAGTCACCTGCGCATTTTGTTGCATGGTTGCCAAAGACAAACACGACAAAATTCGGGTTCCGTTTACATGAACTGTACAAGCACCACATTGTCCGTGATCACAGCCTTTCTTGGTTCCGGTAAGCTGCAGTTGTTCACGAAGTAAATCGAGTAAAGTTGTTCTTGGCTCGATATTCAGATTGTGTTTTTTACCATTAACTTCAATAGAAAGTGGCACAGTTTCTAAATATTCAGCGATTTTTTCGTCCCACTTATTCTCCGAAGCCACAACTAATGTAGACGGTGTTAAAGCCAAGGCGGTAAATAGTCCTGATTTTTTTATAAAGTCACGGCGGGAATTTGAGTTTTCCGGAGTAACTTCGTTCTCATTTGTTTTTTTCGATGCCATTTAGTCTATTTGTTAAATTAGCAAAATCACTTTCGTCATTCTAACAAATTTAACAATCTTAATTCGGAAAAAATTATAAAATTCAAACATTACTCTTATTTAGAATAATTACAGTTTCTTTTTTTTCAACCACAAAGAGCGCAAAGGTTATTAGCCTAACTTACTGTAAATAAACACAAAGACCACAAAGCTTTATCAATTTCAACTTTGTGAACTTTGCAATTATCTAAAAACTAAATTTCAAAAAAAACTTCGCGTCCTTTGCGCTATAAAACACACAAAAAGCAAATTCATTTTTTTACCTCTAAAATTGTATTTTTACGAGATTAAGTTTTTACTATGCAAAATCAGCAACATATTTATCTGGATAATAATGCCACAACTCGTGTTGATGAACGCGTATTGGAAACTATGCTGTCCTATTTTACCGATTTATATGCGAATTCAACCAGCACGCATATTGCTGGCCTTACCATCAATGAAGCTGTGGAAAATGCAGCCTGGCAAACTGCAAATCTTATAAACGCAAATGCAGAAGAAATCATCTTTACGTCCGGAGCGACAGAAGCAATTAATTTAGCTATAAGGGGTTTGGCAAATCAGGAACGAAAAGAAATTGTTACTGTAGCAACAGAACACAAAGCGGTTCTTGAAACTTGCCGTTTTATGGAAACTTCCGGCTTTGAAGTAACCTATTTACCAACCAGACCAGATGGTATTTTAAATATTAATCTTTTAAATGAAGTTATCACACATAAAACACTGGTATTCATAATGATGTTATCAAATAACGAAACAGGTGTCATTCAGAATGTCATGGAAATTTCTAAGATACTTAAAGCTAAAAATGTGCTGTTTTTATGTGATGCAACGCAAGCTGTTGGAAAGATTCCGGTTGATGTTAAAACTATGGGAATTGATCTTCTGACATTGTCTGCACACAAATTTTATGGCCCTAAAGGTGTTGGTGCTTTGTATGTTTCGGCTCAAGCCAAAATAAAACTGCTTCCGCAAATTACAGGCGGCGGTCAACAACAAAAACTTCGTAGCGGAACATTAAATATCCCTGCAATTATTGGTTTAGGTAAAGCTTCAGAAATAGCTGTAAATCAATTAAAAGAAGATGAAATAAAAATAAAAAAATTACGTAACAAACTGGAAACTGGATTATTACAATTTGAAGGTTTTTTTATAAATGGAAATATTCAAAACCGAATTTATAATACTTCTAATATTTGCTTTCCGGGCGTAAATTCAGAACAATTAATTTTGGCTTTGGGAAATATTTCGGTTTCAAACGGAGCCTCTTGTTCGGCTGTTACTTCTGAACCTTCGCATGTTTTAAAAGCAATGGGCTTGTCTGATGAAGATGCTTTGAGTTCGATTCGTTTTAGTTTGGGCAGATTTACTACTTCCGAAGAAATTGATATTGCTATTGAGCGGGTTTTGAGTCTCGCTGAAAAATTAAAGAATTAACTTTTAATCGCGCAAAGTCGCAGTCCCGAGGCTTCGGGAGCAAAGTTTTTTGTTTCTCGCTGATTTTGCAGATTAGCAGATTTTCATCTATTGTAAGGCTCAGTTTGTCATTTCGAGGCACGAGAAATCTCACGCGGGATTCGGCAAAAATTGACGATTTAGAATATTGAATTTCTTGTGTGATTTCTCCTTTCAGTCGAAATGACAAACGAAACCTCCTTTCCTTTCTAACCCTGCAACTTTGAATCTTTATCTGAAAAGCTCCTTATAATCTTCTTCGGTATCAATATCAATATTTCCTTTCTCAAAAGGAACTTCCACAACATCATCAGCGTACTTTTTTATTAGTTTTTTTGCTCCTTCCTTACCTTCTAATTCCAAGAGTTCTCTAAAGTATTTTTTATGAAACAAAACCGGAGCTCCAAGAGTTTCGGAATAAGCAGAAGCAGCTATACCTTTTTCAGTCTTATAATATTCGTTTATTAAATTCTCAAAAACTAAACTGGTAACAAAAGGCTGATCACAAACTGCAAAAATGCATTGTTCACAATCAGCATTTATGTGCAATAATTCACCTAATCCTTTTACAATTGAAGATGACATTCCGCTTTCCCATTCAGGATTGAAAGAGAAATTTATTTCAGGTAATTCAAGTTCTTTTTCAATTGCATTAGAATTTGAACCAGTTACAACAATAACAAATGAATTAGGGACTTTTAAAGCTTCTAAAACTGTATTTTTTAAAAGTGTAGATTCTTTGAATTTTAAAAGCTGTTTTGGTCTTCCCAATCGGGAAGAATTTCCTGCTGCAAGAATAACAATACCTGTTCTATTTTGAGATTTCTGCTCCATAATGAATCTCATTGTGAATTTTTCCTGCTTTATATTTCAAGGAAGTTCCCTCTCTCTTTGAGGCAAAAGCTTTAATTTCGGAAATGATCGACAGAGCAATTTCTTCCGCTGTTTCTGCACCAATATCCAATCCAATAGGGCTATGAATTCTGTCTGACTGTTCTTCATTTAATGTGATTCCTTCCATTAGAAGTTCATCCAGCATTCGGTTAAGCTTTGACTTTGGGCCCAAAATTCCGATATAACGACAATCCGTTTCTAATAAAGATTTTAAAACCGTCAAATCATATTTATAATTGTGCGTCATCAAAAGAAAATACGTCTGATCACCAATACTAACACTTTCTAACAATTCTTCTGGTTTTGCCACCAAAACATGATGCGCTTTAGAAAAACGTTTTTTAGTTGCATGAGTTGCACGACCGTCAGCAATCGTAATTTTCCAGCCTAAAATTGCGGCCATTTTTACCAAAGGCTGAACATCGTTGCCAGCGCCGGCAATAACAAGCGAAATTGGTGGTTTAATATATTCGATCAACGCTTCATCGTGGCTTTCTTCCTGAAGTTTTTTTACGATTGTAGTTTTATTCTTCAACACCGTTCTGACTTCAGAAATCAAATTTAATGCATCGTTATTATGATGTAAAACAGGACTATCTTTTCTAAAAAAAAGTGCCGTACCTATTTGTGAAGCTCCTCTATTTAATGAAAAAATAGTAACAATTACAGCTTCTTTTCGCTCCAATTCTAATTGTCTTAAAAGCTCTAGTGGATTGTTTGAAACTTCCTCATCAATGTATTCGAAAAGAATATGAACAATTCCGTTGCAGCCCAATTGCAGGCCTACTTCAGCATCATTTTCATTGCTCGTATTGTAGGTCACAAGCTTATTTTGCTTTTGATTTATAGAAAGTAGCGCTTTTCGCAATGCGTCACCTTCCAGACAGCCACCACTTATGGCACCGGTCAAAAAACCATCTTCTGTAACCAGCATTCGCGCTCCGGCTTGCCTGTATGACGAACCTTCTACTTTTACAACTGTGGCCAAAGCACATTTTTTTCCTAAAACAACAGCTTCAGAATATGCTTTTAATATATCGTTGATTTCTTTCATAGATTAATTTTCATCAATCAAAATTACTATTGATGATCTTATTTCTTTTAAAATTAAAAAATAAAACAAACTTATGCTGTTATATTTTCTTAAAGTGTAATAATTCCCGTAACAAAAGCGGTCTGAATAGCCTCAGCTGTATTGGTGACCTTTAGTTTTTCGATAATATTTTGTCTGTGACGACGAACGGTGTACACAGAAATATTCATTTCTGCAGCAATCTGTTCACTTTTATTTCCTTTTGCAACACTCATCAAAACCTCAACTTCTCTTTTTGAAAGAATTGAATGAATATTGTTTTGATATTTTTCGGATTCAATTAACTGACCTGTCTGGATATTTATAATTTTTCCGTCAATTCCGGTTCTGGGTTGTAAATCTGTTGCCGGCGCGTACAAACATAATGCGAGCGAAATACTTCCGTTGCTGAATGTTTTCAGATAAATTGTGCGGTGATGAATATAACTGCAGTTTTCTATCGTTTGCTTCATTCTTATTCGGCTCGAAGTACTGTAATTACTATATTCTTCTTGTGGAAGTCCTTTTAAAAACTGATAAAAATTAAGCTCCAAAATATGACGTTCGATCAAATCATCGGAATGAATCTTCGTGAAAATGCATTCTTCAAAAGCCGAATCAATAACTGAATTTTCGTTTGGAAGTCCGAAAACCGAACCAAAACTTCCGGCATAGATATAACTACAATCTGCCTGATAATCGGATAAGACAGCAACACATTGTTCAATCTTAACATAATTGGCTACAAACTGTTTGTACATTTCGATGTCGTTAGATTCCCCGCTGGCAAATTTTTGTTCGAGAAAAGTAGTGGCTAATTGATCTTCAATTGAAGGATTTTGTGGCATTTAAAGATTGTAAATGGTTAATTTTACGTATTGTGCTTTCTGAAAAGCTGCTCTATTTTTGGAAAAACTAAAAATATTACTTTCTATCCCAAAAAACAATTTATGAAAACAAATTTTTATAATGCCTTCCTTATTTCTAGCCTTGTGTTTTTATCAAGCTGTAACGACAAAAAAGAAACATCAGCAATAACAGAAAAATCGGAAACAAAAGTAGATTCGGCTTTTGTGAATGGCTCTCCTTGCGACATTAAATTATCGTCTATACATTTTACAAAAGCTATAAATGGCGCCGACACATTAATTAAAACAGAAACTGGAGAAAAAATCATTTTTAAAGCGGGCGAAAAATCAGATTATTTTTCTGATCCTGACGGAAAATTATCAAATACTACCGCTCCAATGCTTTTGTCTAAAGTCGATAATACCAAGCCTTTTACGATAGTTTCTAAAGTTACTCCTGAATTTACTGAAAAAGGTTTGTACAATGCCGGCGTGCTTTATATTTATTCGAATGACAGTTTCTATCAAAAATTTTGTTTTGAACAGGATGAACGTGGCAATCACCGTGTTGTAACGGTTCGAACAATGGGAACTTCTGACGACAATAATCATGATATCGTAAAAGAACCTTCTGTTTACATGAAAATTTCTTCGGACACAAAAACGGTAGCAAGCTATTATTCTCTTGATAAGAAAAACTGGCAAATGGTGCGTTTATACAAAAACAATTATCCGAAAGAAATTTGGGTTGGAATTAGCACACAATGTCCCGTAGATAAAGGGACACAAAGTACTTTTGAAGAAATTAGCCTAGAAGAAAAAAGCGTTTCTGATTTTCGTTTAGGTATTTAATTCTCTTTTTCAAGCGACTTCATTCAATTATCAAAACCTTAATATAATTTATTGTTTAGATAATCATTTTTTCAAATTGACGTATGATTTGTATTACTAAGTTTTGTATTTTTATAATTAGCAAAAAAATATTACCTAACCTTAATTAAAAGATAAATGGGAAAATTTGTAATTACTAAAAGAACAAACGGAGAATTTCAATTCAATTTAAAAGCTGGAAATGGCCAGACTATTTTAGCAAGTGAAGGTTATACTACTAAAGCTGCCGCTACTAACGGAATCGAATCTGTGAAAACAAATTCGCAAGATGATGGCCGTTTTGACAGAAAAGAATCCAGCAATGGAAAACCATATTTCAATCTAAAAGCCAGCAACGGACAAATTATTGGTACTAGCGAAATGTACGAAAGTGTTGCGGCTAGAGAAAACGGAATCGAATCTGTGAAGAAAAACGCTCCAGATGCTGAAACTGATGATCAGACAGCTTAAGGCTTATTATTTATACTAAAAAAGGCTGTTTCTAAAATAATTAGAAACAGCCTTTTTTTATGACCAAAAATTAAACGCTGAAAATTTATTTTTTTATCGCATCAATTCCAGTATGCGTAGGCGTTACCTGTTTGATTGTTCCATCTGCATTAAATTCTAATTTATCCATACAAACTTCACGGTGAAAACCTCCTGCATCGCCCATCTTTATTCCTGTCGGATAAGAGAATCTGTGATATGTAATGTACCATTCATCTTTATTTGGAATTTGCAAAACCGAATTATGTCCCGTTGCGTGAATTCCGAGATTTGGAAGTCCTTGAATTACGATATTGTTTTCAGGGATTTCTACCGGTCCGCTTGGCGAATTTGAGATTCCGTATCTCACTTTGTAATTTGGACTTCTTGTATCATCTTCGCTCCAGAAAAAGTAATATTTTCCGTTTCTGTAAATTACATACGTTCCCTCTCGGTAACTGTCATTTACTGCAATAACCTTTGTACTTCCCGGTTTTAACGAAACCATATCCGGATTTAATTCGGCTACAGCCATATACATATTTCCCCAGTACAAATAACTTTTTCCTGTTTTTGGGTCTGTAAAAACGTCCGGATCGATTTCCTGACCGTCTTTAATTCCTTCAGGTCTTGTGCTTACGATTGCTTTTCCGCTGTCTTTAAAAGGTCCGGTTGGATTGTCAGAAACGGCGACACCCACTTTCTGTGCCGCTGTGAAATAATAGAAATATTTATACTTTCCTTTTATCTTTTTCTCCACAATACATGGCGCCCAGGCATTTCTGTTTGCCCAAGTCACATCTTTTTTAAGATCGAGAATAATTCCTTCGTCTTTCCAGTCTACCAGATTATCAGATGAAAATGTTTTGAAATAATAGCCCGACCAACCATCAAAACCATCGCTTGTTGGATAGATGTAATATTTTTTGGTTTTGTTTGAATATAAAATTTCAGGATCTGCGTAATAACCTTCTAAAACCGGATTGTTATTTACTTTCGGAAATTTTTCCGGCGTTCCCCATTTTGCCGTAATTCTTTTTAATTCAGAGCGCGTAATAGGCAAAATAGTTCCGTGACGCGGATTAAAATCCATTGAAATATCATTATTGATAACCGTGAAATTTTCTAAATCTTTTGTTTTGGTAAACTCATATCTTCCTTTTGTGTAGACATCATACATCAAAATATATTCGTCAGAATTGTTGAGTTTGAAAACACTTGAACCTTCAACGCCATCTTTAGTTTGTTGCAGATAATTATCGTTTTCTGTCCATTTTCCAGAAGTTAAATCGGTTGTCGTGGCTACTTTTATTCCGGCTTTTTCAGTTTCAGTTTTGTAGAAAAGATGATAAACACCATCTTTTTCGATAATATCGCCGTCAATGCAAGCGCGCTCCGACTTTGGAACAAACAATAATTTTGGCGCACTTTCCAGAGCTGTGAAATCCTTATTCGCGTAAGCGTAGTAAATTTTATCAGGCCCACCGGCATATTGCAGACTAAAGTAAACTAAATATTTACCGGCTTTTGCATCATAAATAGTTTGTGGTGCCCAAACACGTTTTAGATTTTCATTTCCGGGAAAAGTCGTTTGGATATTCACGACGCTACTTTTCCAATTTACCAAATCGGTGCTTTTAAGCAAAATCATGGCACGATTGCTGTCCCATCCTTTTGAAGAAGTCATATCCGTCAAAACCATATAAAAAGTTTTGCCATCTTCTCCGCGCAAAATATGCGGATCACGAACACCACCCGTAGAACTGATTGCCTTGCTGTCAATTACAGGCTTGTTATTATTTAAGTGATAATAATGATAACCGTCTGCACTCACGGCATAACGAACTGCTTCTTCTTCGACAGAATTTCCCGTGAAGTAAACAAACAAATAAGCCGTTAAATCTTTGTCAGCAATAACTGGCGGAATCCCTTTTGTATTATTATTTTGAGCTTGCAGTAAATTAAAAACTGCTAAAAATAGTGCAAGCGTAAATTGTATTTTCTTCATTATTTTTTGCTTTTTAATTGATACAGAATCGAACTGTGCGGTTTTAATTCTGCAGAAATTGTTGTTCCAGAAACCTTAGATTTTACCCCTGTCCACATATTTAGAGCTTCTGCTGAACCTGAAATTCCAAGATCTGAAAGATTAACTGAAATAGTTTCTGTCGCTTTGTCTGAGATGTTAAACAAAGCTAAATAAATACTTCCGTCTTTCGCATTTTTTGAAGTCACTGCAATTTTTCCGTCTTTCTGGAAAAGCTGTTTTACATTTGTGCTTTCGTTATGCATTTTAACTACTTCTTTATTTGTTAATAAAGACAACGTAAAAGCGTCATTACTTGGCAAATCTCCACCAAAAAACAATGGCGATTTGAAAATATTAAAGAACGTAATTAAGGTATATTGTTCATCTTTTGTCAAACGCGTCATTCTGTCTTCGCCACGTTCTCCTCTGATAGAAATACGTCCTAACGGAATCATATCACAATCTGGCCATGTTCCCGGTGCAATATGCGGATACCATTTTTGAGCCACATCCATCAAATGTGTTATGTGCGGCCATGTATCCCAAACGTCATCTACCATTCTCCACATATTAGCATGTGAAGCAACGTGTGCCGCCGCTTCGATTGGAGTTTCACCCGGAGAAGTACTTAGAACAATTTTGCGTCCGCATTTGTCGATTGCGTTTCTGATTAAGTTGATTTCCGCTTCGTGATATGGTCTTGACAAATCGTCAATTTTAATAAAATCAACTCCCCATTGTGCGTACAATTCAAAAATAGAATCATAATATTCCTGCGCACCAGGTTTGTCTGCCAAAACAGTATAGTTATCTCTTAACCATTCGCATTGCAAAGCTGTTGTATAAATTTGATCTGCGGTAACACCATTTGCGCCTTTAATTGGTAATTTATCTTCAACCGCTTTTTTAGGAATTCCACGCATGATATGGATTCCGAATTTCAATCCTTTTTTGTGTACATAATCGGCTAAGGGTTTAAAACCTTGTCCGTCTTTTGCAGAAGGAAATCTGTTTACCGCTGGCAAATATCTTCCGTACTGATCCATTACATAACGAGGATCTGTCTGATTGTAACCGCCTGCTTTATCATTTTCAACAAACCATCTGATATCAACAATAATATATTCCCAACCATATTTTTTAAGCTCTTTTGCCATATAATCGGCATTGGCTTTTACTTCATGTTCTTCTACTGTTGGTCCGTAACAATCCCAGCTGTTCCAACCCATTGGAGGCGTTTGAGCCCATTTTTTGAATTCTTCTTTCTGAAATATTTTGTTTTGTGCATTGGAAGAAATTGATACCAAAACAACTCCAATAACCAGAGTAATTTTATTCTTAATTTTCATTATAATATGGTTAGATGTTAATAAATGTAAAAATTACACTTCAAATATAATAAACTTTACTTGTAAAATGCGATTAACCTGCCTGTAAACCAAAAATACAGACAGGTTAACCGGCATTAAAAAAACTAATTAATTTTTTATTTTAAAGAAACAACTTCATTTTCCTAATAAAGCTCCATAGGTGTGTAATATTTATAGCTGTAATATTAGTGAGGTAAACTAAGCTCCAGCGGAGCGACATAAATAGTTTTGTTGCCCCCTTTAAAATATCACCCCGATGGGGTTTTATACGTTGAGATTCGATTATCTATAAATATATCGTCCCTCCGGGACTTAAGATTAATTTAATGCTTTACGAAAACCAATCGTTTCACATTCTAAATTAAATCCGACAGGTTTTAAAAACCTGTCGGGTTTGAAAAATCTTAAATTATTTTACGTTAATCGTAATTTCAACAGGTTTCAACCATTGACTTGTAAAAGTAACTTTAATTGGTTGCGCTTCTCCAGTTGCCTGAATATAAGCTGCAATATGTCCGTGGAATACTCTTTGCACATTATCTGTATAATCTGTCATGTCGCTGTTGTTTCCTGCTTCAAGACCTAATAAAACTCCCGGACCTGTGATGGTACAAGTAACTTCATTGTCTGAAAGCATTACCGGAAGACCATTTTGATCTTTAACCTGAACCATAATTTTAGCCACGCCTTTGTCTTTGCTGATTGTAATGTCTTTTTCAGCAATTGTCAATTCAACAGGTTGTTGTGTAGAATTGATTGCATAACGGCTCACTTCTTTATCGTTTTTATCTAAACCAACTGCTTCCAGTTTTCCTGAAGCAAAAGGAATATCCCAATAGATAATTCCGGTTTTTTCGTCATATAATTTAGTTTCGCCAACAACTTTTCCGTTTAATTCCAAACGCGCTTTTGCAGCATTGGTATAACAAACTACACGGATTTTTTGTCCCGCTTCGTAATTCCAGATTGCCCATGCATCTTTAGAAATATCTTTATCATTTTTCAATGGATAAGTTCCTAAATAAGCCATTGGTTTATCTGACCATAAAGACTGACGGAAATAACCACGAGGTTTGATTACGCCAGCAAAATCTACTAACCCTGAGTAAAATCCTCTTGAAGGCCAACTTCCAGATTCTCCAAGATAATCGATACCTGTCCATAAAAATTGACCAAAAATATATTTGTTGTTTTTTACAGCCAACCAAGGTTCCATATCGTGAACATTCTCACTTCCGTAAATTACTCTTTTTGGATATTTCTCATGATCAGATTTGTATTTGCTTTCCGTGTAATTGTATCCCGTTATGTCTAAAGCACCTGGATATTCGGTTTCATTCGACATTGCAACACCAGCTAAACCAGCTGTCGTTGGACGAGATTTGTCGTATTTTTTAACGGCAGCAACCAAACGTTTTGCAATTGCTCCTAGACGCATTGCATCTGGTGCATCTTTTTTGTATCCGCCATAAGCAGCTTGTCCAAAACCGTCTTTTCCATTGTCTAAAACCGGATGCGAATACGGATCATTTGGATAATCTACTTCGTTACCAATACTCCATCCAAATACGGAAAGATGGTTTCTATCACGACGTACAAAATCTTCTAAATCTTTTTCTGCCCAATCAGCAAAAATATCATATGAACCTTGGAATTCAGGAATACCTACGTTCCATCCTGTCATCCATTTACGTTTTGGGAATTCCCATTCGTCGTATGCTTCGTTTAAAACTAATAATCCTAATTCGTCACAAAGTTCATAGAAATCAGGAGCTTGTGGATTATGACTTGTACGGATCGCATTTACACCGATTTCTTTCAATGTTTTCAATCTTGTTTTCCAAACTTCTCTTGGAACCGCAGATCCTAAAACTCCTGCATCATGGTGCAAACAAACTCCTTTCATTTTCATCCATTTTCCGTTAAGGGCAAAACCATTGTTTGGATCGAATGTGAAGTTTCTGAAACCAGTTTGAGTAACCGTTTTATCAATCTCTTTTCCGTCTTTTAAAACGGTTGTTTTAAGCTGATATAAATTTGGATTGTCTAAATCCCACAATTGCGGATTTTTAACATTCAGTTTAACGGAAACTTTTCCAGTTTGCTTCGCAGCAACATCTACTTTAGAAGAAGATTTAGCAACCGATTTTCCATCTTTAGAAAGTAGTTCATTAATTACCGTAACCGATGATTTTGCAGCCGAACCATTTTCAACATCTACTTCAACATTTAAGGTTCCCGCTCCTTTTTTCACTTCCGGATACGCATAAACGCCCCATTGTGCAATATGAACCGGATTTGCATAAACGATCCATGCATTTCTATAAATTCCCGAACCGGTGTACCATCTTGAATCGGCACTTTGGCTGTGATCAACTCGTACAGAAATCGTGTTTTCTCCACCGTATTTTATAAATTCTGTAGCATCATAAGCAAAAGAAATATATCCGTTTGGACGTTTTCCTAATGAATGTCCGTTGATAAAAACTTCGCTTCTGTTGTAAACGCCTTCAAAATACAAATACACTTTTTCTCCTGATTTGCTTTGCGGAACATTTATTGATTTTCTGTACCATGCAATTCCGCCCGGTAAATAACCCGTACAACTTGCCAATGTTGGACTCAATTGTCCTTTTACACTCCAGTCATGCGGCACATTTACCAATTGCCATTTACTGTCGTCAAAACTTGTGTTTTTTGCATCTGGAGTTTCCTGAAGATTGAACTTCCAGTTGTCATTAATTTTCTTCGAATCTCCAAACGATATCTGACTGCTTGCAGACAAACATGAAAAGAGTAAAACAGGGAGTAAGGTCTTTTTAGATAACACTATATTTTTATTTTTAGTTAATTTTTTATTTCAAGTTTTTTTAGTCGCGGTTTTTAGTCGCAGTTCTCAGTCTCAGTCTCAGTCTCAGTTTTCAGTCTCAGTCGCGGTTTTTAGTCTCAGTTTTCAGTCTGATTAACTGTCCACTGAGACTGAGACTGAGACTGAAAACTGAGACTGAAAACTGAGACTGAACACTAAAGCATCTCTCCTACAAACGTCACAACTGACCTTGCCGGAATTTCCAGATCATCAATTTTCTGAACATTGCTTCTTTTTAAATTCGAAGTTTCAGAAGTTATGTAAGGTGTGAATTCATTATTTTTTAAAGTTCCTTTTGATAAATTGAACTTGTATTTTTGAGCTGATTTTCCACAGTTTACTGCAACTACAATCAGTTTTTTGTTCTGAACATCTTTGTAAGCTGTAAGCATTACATCATTAGCAGCATCCAATTCATTTTGATTTGGAACGTCAACTCTCAGCATTCCCGGACGTACAAAAAGCGAATAATTTCCTAAAGCCCAAAGTAATTTTGAATCGTGAAATTCGCCGTCATTTCTAACATAATTTGGCTCTGTTCCGCCGTTGCTTTTTCCGTCATCCAAATAGATTAAACCGTCTTTATAATCAACACGAGTAATAGAAGTCCACCATTGCCATGAAGCGGCATTTGCAACAGCAATATCATTATGAATCAGGCGCGCAACAAACAAAGCAGTCTGCATTCCTAAATCTCTTCCACCACCAGAACCACCCGGAATTTCATTTTCTCCCGGATTTTCTAAAATGCAATATTCAGACTGCCAATATTTTAAACCCGGATTCTTTTTGATTTCTGCAGCAATAAGTTTTCTGCTCAAAACCTGTCTTTCAATTGGCCAGGTTGTAAAATAACTATGTCCAAGAATCACGTTTTTTACATTTGGAAGTTTCGAAATGTTTGTTTTTGTTTTTCCGAAGAAATAATCAATTTGATTATCACGATTTTCGGCATTTACATTTTCATATAAATAATCAATCTGAGCGGCTTCTGCAATTACAATTTCCGTACTCATTTTGTTTGCTTTCAGTTTTTCTGAAAGGGCTTTTGTTACTTCAAAAATTTCCTGATTGGTTGCCGGAGTTCCTTCCTGACTATTGGTATCGCCATGTTTTGGCATCCATTCCCATTGCGGTTCGTTCAGCGGACTTACATAGTCGAATTTTATCCCTTCTTTTTTCTCCAATCCTTGAATACTTTGAACTAAGAAATCGGCAAATTTTGGAATTGCACCATCTTTTAGATTCAGTTTATTCTTTTGAGAAGAAAAAGATAATCCGTTGTTTGTCATAAAAACCGGCGGACTATTGGTAAAGATTAAAAATTTCTCTACTCCACGTTTTTTTGCGGCTTGCAAAAACCATCTTTGTCCTTCTTGTTTTGAGAAATCGTAAGTTCCGTCAGCATTCAGGAAACATTCGCTTCTTCTCCATTCATCAGAAACCTTACTGTTTTCGCCTTGTTCCGTACTTCCAGCTCCCAAATTGAATCTCCAGATCGAAAGCCCAATTCCTTTTGGATTTCCCTGCGCATCAATTTCTTTGCTAAAAAGTAAATCGGCAATCGCATTCTTCTTTTGCTCCGGCCAATTTTTCCCAACAAATTGAGTTCTCCATGCATCAGAACCTCCAAAACCATCCATGGTTTGTACTACGTTATCTGTACTGATAATGGCCGTTCGCTGTGCAAATGACAGCGAACTCATTACCAGAAAAAGTGAGATATATACTTTTTTCATTTAATTCTTTTTAATTCAATTATCCTCAAACTTTTGTCATTCCGACAGAGGAGGAATCACACTCGAAATTCCACAAAGTAAATCTCCAATCTTTGTCGAGTTTCGTGTGTGATCTCTCGTTCCTTGAGATGACAAGATTGTGGTAAAACCTTTGTCTCTTTGTAACTTTGTCCCTATGAACCTTAATTATATGTTCCAACAAAAGTCACAACAGACTTTGCAGGAATTTGCAAATTGGCAGCATCTACAGCAGCTCCTTTTTTCAGATTTGATGTTTCTGAAGTTGTATAAGGCGTGAATTTATTATCTGCTAAAGCTCCACCTGCAAGATTCAATTTATAGGCTTTCGCCGATTTGCTAATATTTACCGCAACGATAACAAGCTTTTTAGTCGCTGCATCTTTGTAAGCCGTAACCATTACATCATTAACTGCAGTTGCATTGTCGATTGTTGGAATCTGAACTCGAACCATTCCCGGTTTTACGAAAAGTGAATAGTTTCCTAAAGCCCATAATGTTTTCGAATCTCTTATGTATCCGTCATTTTTGCAATAATCAGCATTTCCTGCTCCGTTGCTTGCACCATCATCTACGTGAATCAAACCATCTTTGTAATCACCACGGCTAATTGCTGTCCACCATTGCCATGAAGTAACACCTCCAATTGCAATATCGGTGTTGATGATACGCGCTGTCCAAAGTGCCAATGACATTCCTAAATCTCTTCCTGCTCCAGCACCTCCCGGAAGTTCAGCAGTACCCGGACTTTCTAAAACACAATATTCTGAAGACCATAAACTAACTCCTCCAACTGATTGGATTCTCGAAGCTGCTGCTTGTCTTGACGAAATCATTTCGCTAAGTGGCCAAGCCTGCCAGTAACTGTGTCCTGAAATTGTTTTCTTTACATTGCTTAAACCTGTAATTTTTTTAGCAGAATTTGTGGCAAAGAAATAATCGATTTGATTGGATCTGCTTTCTTTACCCACAACTGTTTTATACAAAGGTTCATAAGCTCCGCCCTCTCCTACTACAATCTGAGCTGCAAGCCCTTTTGATTCTAATTTTGGAGATAGAACATTTACAAAACTGTAAATATTCGCATTCGTTGCAGGAGAACCTTCCTGTCCAGAACCGTCCCACTCGTATTGCGGTTCGTTGAACGGACTTACATAATCGATTGTTAATCCGTGTTCTGTTTTTAATTTATCTAATGAAGTAGCCCAGAAATCTGCCAGTTCCGGCATTTTTCCTTCTTTCAGATTGTAAAATTCTTTAATGCTTGCGTGTGCTTTTCCGTTTTGTGTCAAATATACCGGTGCGCTGTTGGCGAAAGCCAATAATTTTTCGACGCCACGTTCTCTTGCCGCTTTCATAAACCAAACCTGACCCGCTTGTTTGTTCATGTTGTAGCTTACACCGTCTGTAGTAAAACACTCTGAACGTCTCCATTCATCTGTAATATCACTTGCATCTCCTTGTTCAGCACTTCCGGCTCCAATATTAAATCGCCATAACGATAATCCGATTCCTTTTGGGTTTCCGTCAGCATCAAATTCTTTACTGAACAATAAATCAGCCAATTTGTTTCTTTTATCAGCTGGCCAATTTTTTCCAATAAAATTACATTGCCAGGCATCAGAAGCTCCAAAACTTTCCATTGTCTGAAGGTTCATATCCAAATTGACATTCAACTCAGCAATATTACTTTCTGAACCAGAATTTTCAGATTTTTCAGCATCGCAGCTTACAAAAATGGTGCTTGCGAAAAGTAAGCCTGCAAACAGCAGACTTACTTTATTATGATTAGAAAACTTCATCTTAATAATTAGGATTTTGTGTAATCAAACCACCACTTAAGTCAATTTCTAATTGTGGAATTGGCCATAATAAGTGTTTTGCAGGATTAAAGTTGATTCCTTTATCTTGTGCTTCTCTCAGGTTTGTAGTTTCATACGGATCTGTAGAATTCAGGTTGTACTGAACAAAAGTTCCGTTTGGTCCCAATAAAGATTCGATAACCGGTCTTCCTGTAGTTGGATCTTTTTCACGACGAATATCATACAAACGCAATCCTTCGAAAGCCAATTCTAAACGACGCTCTTTGTAAATTTGTTTCAATAAAGTTGGTCCTGATAAACCTGTTTTAGGATCTAATTTTACACGTGCTCTGATGATATTAATATCTCCCAACGCATCACCTCCAACATGGTAACTAGCCTCTGCTCTTGTAAGATACATTTCAGCCAAACGAATCAATGGCACATTTAATGGCAAGTGTCCGTCTTTTTTGTCTAAAGCACGACGCGTTGCAATTGGAATATAATATTTACGACAAATACGTCCAGATTTATTATCATTTAAACTGAATTTATGTGTTGGATTTAAAACCTCATCACCATAAGCCGCTTCACCCCATTTCGTAATTGTACTTCTACGACGGATTACGTCATTTTCAGAAAGATATGCATTCTCTAAATCACTAGTTGGCATACACCATCCCCAACCGTCAATAACATCTGCAGCATCATTACTTGGAAAGTTTTTCTTGTCTTCACCTCTAGCTCCAGAGAAAGTAGGCAACATAGATCCTAAACTTTTATCCTGAACTGTAGAAGATTGTGCTTCAAGAATAGATTCTACACCATTATGGTTGTTTACGTCCCAGATTTTCAAGAAATCAGTTTCAAGTGCATAAGGACCTTCTGTAATTACTTTGTTAGAATAAAGTTTAGCTTCAGCCCATTTTTCCTGAAACAAAGATACACGTGCCAATAAGGCATAAGCCGCCCATTTGTTAACTCTACCTTGTCTGTTCACCGGAATATTTTCCAATTTAGCAGCCGAATCTTTAAGGTCAGTTTCAATTTGCTTGTACACGTCAGCAACCGGGCTGCGCTCCAATTTCAAATCGGCAGTACCAAGTACATTTGTGTACAAAGGAACAGCTCCAAAAAGGTTAACCAACTCGTAATAACAATACGCACGAACAAATAATGATTCCCCCATATATTGGTCTTTCTGAGAATCAGAAAGCGGCGATCCAGCCATTTTTTCCAAACCAATATTAGCCGACTGAATCGTATAATAATGTGCTGTATAAATACTGTTCATAGAACCCATATTGTCTGAAGATACGATGTACTGCGCACAAGGTCTAAAAGCTGCAGGATCTTGTCCTGTATTACCCATCCAGGCATCATCAGTAGCAGTCTCATTAGTTAAACGAGGTGCCAATATCGTATACCAGTCGTTGGTAATCAACAATCTGCGGGTTAACTCGTTTACATAGTTTTCGCTTTCTTGTGCCGTTTGAAAATAGTTTTCTAAAGTCTGCGTTCCTCTTTCGTCTTTTTCAATAAAATCGCTGCAAGAAACTGCTAATAGAGAAAAAGTTATTATTGATACTATTATTTTTTTCATGTTCTTTTTTATTAAAATGCTACATTAAGCCCCATCAAGATTGTTGGCTGTACAGGATAATTCCATCCTCCAAAACCTGATCCTTTAACACTGTCTCCTTGATTAGGATCTCCTCCTCCAACTTCAGGATCAACTCCTGTGTAATTGGTCCAAGTCCATAAATTTTGTCCAGATAATGAAACTCTTAATTTATCTAAACCGAATTTATTATAGAATGAATAACCTACTTGTAAGTTTTTCATACGTACAAAAGAACCGTCTTCAACATATAAAGAAGAGAATTTTGTAAAGTTTTCGTTGTTGTCATCTTTAGACAAACGAGGAATAGTATTAGAAGTTCCTTCACCATGCCAAGCCATGTTTTCTAAACCACTTACTTTGTTTGTCAAACTTGCACCATTATATAAATCTGAAATATTTTGGTTTACAATATCATTTCCAATACTTGAATAGAAATTAGCTACTAAATCAAAATTCTTGTAAGCAAAATTGAAGTTTAAACCAATATTGTAATCTGCCCAAGGAGTACCAATTTTAGTTCTGTCCTTGTCATCTAATTTTCCGTCACCATTTACATCTTTAAAACGAACATCACCTACTTTTGCATAAGGCTGTAGTTTTGTTCCGTGCTCATCTGTATGTGAATTTAATTCTGTTTGATTTTGGAATAAACCGTCAGCAACATATCCATAAAAATATCCTGGCTCTTCACCTTTTACAGTAAGTGTTCTGTTTCCTGCCCCATATAATTTTTCATCAGCAGAAGAAAGCGAAAGCATTTCAACATTTACTGTTGTAAAAGTTACATCAACACCATAAGAGAAATCACCTTTTTTATCTTTATAAGAAACCAAAAGATCGATACCACTTGACTGCATAGAACCAACATTTGTCCAGATTGTAGAATAATTAGGGAATCCGCTGTATGTTGGGAATTGCTTTAAGAACAACATATCTTCAGTTTTCTTTTGGTAGTATTCTAAAGATCCTGAAAGTTTGTTTTTCCATAATCCGAAATCAAGTCCAAAAGAGATATCCTCAACTGTTTCCCATTTGATATCTTTATTTGCCATAGAAGATGGGAAAGCCGTATCTGTAATTACATCTCCAATTGGATAAAATCCTTGTCCGATATTAGACTGATAAACCGCTGTTGGCAAACCTTGGTTACCTACTTTACCCCAACCTGCTCTGAATCTAAGATCACTTAAAACATCTTTTGTAGATTCCATAAAACCTTCATTCAAAATTCTCCACGAAACAGATGCCGAAGGGAAATTAGCCCATTTGTTGTTTGTCATGAATTTAGAAGAACCATCACGTCTAAACGTTCCTGTGAAGTAATATTTCCCATCATAATTATAAGAGAAACGAGAAATATAAGACATCAAAGAGCTAGACCAGCTGTTACCACTACTATTACGGTTTTTAGTTGCCGCTTTAACCTCTCTCATTACATCTGAATTGTTTGGCACCCCTTCTCCGTAACCCCAAAGATCATTTCCGTTGTATTCTTCCATAGTGTTACCCACCATTAAAGACGCATTATGTTTTTCTGCAAATGTTTTAGAGTACGTAATTGTATTCTGCCAAGTCCAGTCAACATTTGTAGTATTCCATTTTTCAACACTGTTAATTTCTGCTTTTTCGTGCGCAGCATCAATGATGAAATCTGGGCTGAATTTATTTCTTACTTTATCACCAACCTCGATAGAAGCCTGTGTACGAATTACCAAACCTTTGATTGGTTCGTATTGCAAATAACCGTTTGTATTTAAATTGTACTGATCTGTAAAATCATCATATCGTTTTACAGCTGCAACCGGATTCCAAACATATGAAGGAGAACGCGCATAAATACTGTATTCATTTTCTAAACCTGTTAATTGATCAGCAGGTTTGTAGATTGGTGTAATTGGGTCGATTTTATCAAAATCTGCCCAGTTACCCGGACCACCATACGATTCGTAACGAGGATTTAAAGTAACTCCTGCGGAGAATTTGTCAGAGAATTTAAAATCGTTAGCAATTCTCATTGTAACTCTTTCCCATCCGCCTACTTCATAAATTGATTCTGCATTATAATAGTTCAAACTAATTGCATAAGTATGTTTCTCAGAACCTCCAGATACTCCTAAAGAAGCGTTTGTAACCGGTGCACCACCTCTAATTCCTGCTTTCCACCAATCTGTAGTTTTTCCTCTGTATTGAGAAGGGTTTGGCAAATAATCTGCATATCCAGAATTATTGTTTGCTGTATTCATAATAGTAGCATATCCTTCGGCATCAGCCATATTATAAGGATTGTTCATGATTTGCATACCAGAACTTATGTCAAAATTGAATCTGGTTTTACCAACTTTTCCTTTTTTAGTAGTAATAAGGATAACACCATTCGATGCACGAGAACCGTAAATAGCACTTGCAGAAGCATCTTTCAAAACCTCCATCGATTCAATTTCGTTATTGCTCAAGAAGTTAATGCTTGTTCCCATTGGGATACCATCAACAACGTACAATGGATCTGTGCTTAAGTTCACTGTAGAAATACCACGAATCAATACTCTTGGCTGCGCTCCGGGACCACCAACACCAGTTACCTGAACTCCGGACACTTTACCCTGAAGTGATTCTGTTACGTTACCAACCGTCATTGTCTGAAGTTCTTTTCCTTTTACAGAAGAAATAGAACTCGTTACATCGCTCTTTTTAACAGCAGCATAACCAACAACTACAATCTCATCTAAGGCCTGGCTTGATTCTTCCAAAACAACATCAAAAGTTGTTTTGTCTCCAACCGGAACCGTTTTATTAGTAAAGCCAACAAATGAAAACTCAAGCTGAGCATTTTTGTTTGGAACATTAATTACGAAGTTTCCATCAAAATCAGTTGCCGCAGTTGCTGAAGTTCCTTTCACAATAATATTAACACCCGGAATCGGCACGGCAGCCTTATCCTTAACAGTACCTGTTACTTTTATTTGTCCAAAGGATGCGGCAGTGCACATTAGGACTATAAAAAACCATATATATTTAAATTTCATATTAAGCTGTTTTATTAATTAAATGTTACAACAAAGTCATAACAACTTATTTTTTTGTAATAAAAATTCTTTCTAATTCGGTATCAAGAACTACTTTATAAACTCCCGGAGCAGCTGGATATTTAGCGTTTCCATTTTCTCCCGGTGACATTGTACAGATACCATTTTTGATCAATCTCCAAGATGGGCTCCACCACTGACCTGTAAAAGTCGCTTCCATTGTTCCTGTCAAAGTATATTCTCCAACCAATTGATAAGGATTTGCAGAATTGTTTGCTAAATGTAAACTTGTCATCACCCATGCATTCCATGTATCCCAGTTTGCATCTTTAATTCCACCACCGCATACACTCACGAAAGGTCTTCTTAAGGCTTCGTCATCATGCCATAAACCGTTAGCAATATCAGCCCAAACTTTGCTTGAAGGCGTGTATTTTTCAACAGTATATTTCAAAGTATTTGGATTTACTTTTATTTTGTAATATCCTTTTGTAGGCAAAATAATAGCAGTTGAATTTACATCGTCTACCAATCCTCCTGCTGGATTTAATCCAAAACAGTGTGGTGCAAAATCGGATTCCTGACCTAAGAAGAAAATCTCTTTATTATCCTGATCAGCATAATATTTGAATTCAAAATCCTGTCCGTCTTTCTCATGGAAATACATTGGAACACCCACTGCATCAGTAGTAAGGTTGGTACCTTTTGGCTGATCACATAAATAGATTGCAGGATATTCGTTTGTTGCAACAATATTTATATTTAAAGAACCTGTATTAGGAATAGCAAATTTATCTTTAGCTGTAATCGTTAAAACATAATCAGCAGCAGTTACTGGTAATGTATATGTTTTATTGAAAGTATACGATTGTGGCGAACCCGTCAATTGAACTGTTTCATCGATTCCTAATGCAGCACATTGTACTTGCACATAGTCGATACCTGAATCATCATTCACGACAAAGTTTACAGGCATTTCGTTACTTGTAGACAATAATATTACGGATCCTTCTTTTGGTGTAACCATAGTAATAGAAGGTGCAGCAAATTCTCCGTCTAAGCGTAGATTGATTTCTTCATTTACGACATTTCCTGAAACGTCTGTAATTACAAGTTTTATTTTGAAAGCTTCAGAAGTTCCTCTGTCTGCAGGAATTTCAAAAAAGTAACTCAGATCGTATGTTTTTAATAAAGGATCTGTTGCAAAAGTGATTACTTTATCAAGTGATAATTCCGGAATCTGGATTTCAACACTTTTTAATCCTAAATCATCTGCCAATGCAGCTTTGATTTCAAATTTTCGGCTTGGTGCTCCATAAATCTCTTTTGTTGATACTACTACAGTAGGATCATCTGAAGGAGCGAAACCAGATTCATTATTTTGACATCCCGTGAAAAGGATCGCAAAAAGGGCAAGAAAAAATAAAAATATATTTTTTTTCATCTCTCAATTTTTAAGGTTAGGTTAGTTAGATTGTTTTATTCTGAAATTGTTTTTTGAAATAAAGGAGTAAAACTCGCTTTGAAAAAAGATCTCAATTGTCTCTTTTCCTTCCGGAGAATCGGACAATAAAAAATCGGTGGTTTGGTTTTTGTCATGTTAGTAAAGTTTGATTAATATTCTTTTTTTGTTTTTTCTATTTCAACAGTTGCATTGCAACTCTTATATAATGTTTTATTTTTTTAGCCCGCGGTTTTTTCCGCGGGCTCGATAAGTTATTAGGTAAAACCAACTCTTACAATCATAAAGTTTAAAGAAGGCTCAATTCTTTAAACTGATCAAAAACTTACCAAAAAAATAAACACTAATTAATATACAGTAACCAACTTAACCAATTACTATATCTGCAAAGAAATGTTTATTACACACTTCGAAGGAGGGGTAAAATGGAAAAAAAAGGAGGTCAAAATCGCAATTAAGTATTATTTATAGATAAATTTTAGAGAGTATGAAAAAATATATGGATTTTTTTACACAATCATCAATAATTAAAAAATACCAGTTTTTCAGCTAAAACGTTTGAAATTCTCTAATGATTTTAGTTTTTAAGGCTAAAAAACATTAAATCTTCAAAATTACATTTAACCTTAGCTTAAACTTTTACCAATTATTGCCCTTTTATTTATAATTCCCTATGAAAGTACTGACTGATTTTGCAGGTATTTCAACTTTATTATTTTTTAAAATCTCACCTCTTTTTAAATTCGAATTTTCGGAGGTAACATAGGGTGATAATGCTTTTTTATCTAAAGGGCTACTCAAGTTCAATTTATAAGTCCGAGGTGAATCATCGGTATTAATAACTACAATCACAATTCTTTTTTTGATGGTGTCTTTATAAGCCGTAATCATTATTTTCTCAGATTCTGTTTTTTCATTTTGATTTGAAACTTTGACACGAATCATTCCGGGACGCACAAATCTTGAATAATTTCCGAAAGCCCATAATAGTTTTGAATCATGAAAAAAGCCGTCATTTTTACAATAACCATCAATCATACTTCCATTATTTGTACCATCATCCAGATAAATTAAACCGTCTTTAAAGTCGGCTCTAGTCAAAGCCGTCCACCATTGCCACGATGAAGCATTTGCAACAGCAATATCATTATGCATAAGACGCGCTACAAAAAGAGCAGTTTTCATTCCGAGATCTCTCTGATGGCCTGAACCTCCGGGAATTTCCGTTTCTCCTGGTTGTTCAAGAATACTGTATTCGGTTTGCCAATATTTTAAATTCTGAACTTGTTTTACACGAGAATTCAACTTTTCGCGATAAGCAATCTGATCTTTTATCGGCCAGACCGAAAAATAACTGTGTCCGGTGATTACATTTTTCACGTTCGAAAGCTTTGATATATTTGTTCCAGTCAAACCCCAAAATGCATTAATCTGATCATCCCTATTTTCATCATTTACATTTTCATACAAATAATTGATTATTGCGGCTTCACCCAAAACAATTTCTGTTTTTAAGGATTTTGAATTTAATCTATCTGACAAAAGCTTCGTAAAATCATATATTTCTTGATTGGTTGCCGGAGTTCCTTCCTGACTTGCCTGCCCGTTATTTCCAGCCATCCAATCCCATTGTGGTTCATTTATAGGGCTTAGATAATCAAAAGTGATTCCTTCTTTGCGTTGTAGATTATCAATTGTTTCAACCAAAAAATCCGCATAATTGGGCAGCATTCTTGTTTTGATATTCATGTTTTGTTTCTGTGGAGAAAAAGCTTTTCCGTTTATTGTCATTTGAACAGGCGGACTGATGGTGAAAGCCAGAAATTTTTCGACACCACGGTTTTTTGCTGCCTGCAAAAACCATCGTTGGCCTTCTTGTTTATTCCAATCATAAGAACCGTCAGGATTTTGGAAACATTCGCTTCTTCTCCATTCATCAGTAATTCCGCTATTACTTCCCTGTTCTGTACTTCCTGCTCCCAAATAAAATCTCCATATCGATAATCCAATTCCTTTCGGATTTCCTTGTTTGTCTATTTCCTGACTAAAAAGTAAATCCGCAATAGCATTCCTTTTTTCCAAGGGCCAGTTTTTCCCAACCATCTGACATCTCCACGCATCTGACGCTCCAAAACCATCCATCGTTTGAAGCTCTTGATTCAGGTCAATTTTTATTTGTGGTAAATTCGAATTCAAATTCTTTTTTGATACACAGGATATAAAAAATAAGCTAACGAATAAAAATAGAGTTATAGTAGTTGTTTTAAATACTTTCATCGTTTTAATGTTTTGTTTATTAATAATAATAAAACTCCCATAAGCAAAAAACAAACCTGCTTACAATAAAATTACTGCAAAGAGGTTTGTTTTTTGCTTATGGGAGTTAAGAGCTTTCTTTAGTAAATACTTTTAGCGTCTTCTTTACCTTTTTCTTTTTGATCTGCCAATATTGATTTTAGAACGTCCGGATTCTTAATCGCTTCCGGATTAAATGATGAACTGTTCATGTATTTCAAAACCGAAATCAGCATTTGTTTTGCGACTGGGCGTTTCTCCAAATCTGTTGTTAGATCGAAAGAAGCAATGACCAATTTTCCGGATTTAACGCTTCCTTCATAAAGTGAAGCCAGTTTACGGTTATTTGCAAAATTATCTACCATTTCTACAATCGGATTTCCTCCTTCGATTTTATCTGTAATAAGTGTTGTTGAATTTACATTCAAATCCCACCATTGCCAGTCGGTATTCATATCAGTAGGAAAATCAGCCAACGCTTTGTGCGACGGATTGCAAAGTACGCCCATTGTTCCCGCTTGTTTAGGAAAATGAACCGGACTCCAAAATACAGGAACAAATTTTCCTTCGATGCCTTTAATCTTTTTCCAATCCGGGTTTAATAGTACTTTCTTTCCGGCATTAAGTAACTTATACGCTTCCTCCAAACTTCGTGTATAAACCACTTGTCCGTAATCAATGGTTTGCTTTTGTGGATAAACCCAAATATTCCATTGATTTTTATAATTGGTTCCTTTCAGACTTACTTTAATAGTCAGTTTAGTCGCTTTTGTGATCTTCTGAAGACTTTCGTTTAAATCTAAAACTTTATGATTGTATCCAACTGAAATTCCTGCTTTTGTACTTCCTGAATCCAACACCGCGTTTCCATCATTTATACTCCACACAATTTCCTGATCTTTTAAAGCAGCAGCTGAATAATTGGTAACATCCAAAGAAGCCGTAAAAGTTTCATTATTTGTATAAGTAGCTTTTGCAAAACGAAGCAACGGCACGACAGGTGCAGAAAATTCTCTGAATTCCTCAGCCGAAATTAAGCCTTTGCTATCCCAGAAAGCATCCAATAAACCAACTAAAGCAGTCCCTTGTCCCGGAAAATCATGTAAATCCAATAACTGAAAGCCACTGATTCCCGCCGTTTTTAATGCTCTTTCTATTTCTTCTTTATAAAGAATTACAGCCAGTTTTCCTGAAGCATTTGTATAATCAGCCGCTTTATTGATTAATCCTTTGCGTTCCAAATCTTCCTTAACCGATTTAAAATTAATAGGTTCTAAAACTCCGGTATATTTAGAAATTTCATCCAGTTTAGGATAAACCGCATATTGCCCGATTTCGTGCGTTACCACAGGCACTGTCATACCTTCAACAGAAGTCACATAATCTTTATTAAAAGTTGGCGATTCACTATTAAAGACGCCTTGACCACGTACCCATCCCTTTTTAGTCCATTGCGTTATAAAGAAATCATCTTTCGGTTCTGGCCAATCTCCATGTCCTTTTTCAAAAGTAAAAGATGTTGTGGTGTAAAGATGTCTGTCGTCTTTGGCTTTTAAACTGTTCATTAATTTTGTCAAAACAGTCATATCGCCTTGAAGTTCATTCCCCATCGACCACATGCAAAATGATGGATGATTTCCGTATTCATTAATCATACGCTGTGCTTCAGCATATAAAAAATCGGTTGTTTTTTGATCTTTTCCTATTTCAAGCGCCCAAACCGGAAGCTCAACCTGAAGATAAAAACCCATTTCATCAGCAACTTCAAACGCAGCCTGAGGCGGACACCAGGAATGAAAACGCAAATGATTTAATCCCCAATCTTTTGCTGTTCCAAATACTTTTCTCCAACCTTCTTTATCCATTGGCGGATGTCCTGTGAGTGGAAAAATATTACATTCTAAAGTTCCTCTTAAAAAAACCGGCTGATTATTTATAGTTAAAACCGAACCTTTTCTTGAAAAACTTCGCATTCCAAAATCTACAGCTGCATTTGATTCTTTTTTTCCGGCTTTCAATTCGGCTTTTAGCTCATATAATTCAGGTGAAAATTCGCTCCACAGTTTTACGTCTTTTCCCATATTATAATCGACTTCAACTACCGATTCTCCAGCTTTTATCTGAATTTCCTTTTGAAGTGTTTCTACCGAAATTTTGCTTTTTTTGTTTACCGCCGAAATACTTAAAATTCCTTTCGCCGATTTATTCGTTTTATTATTAAATGTCAAACTAACTTTTGCACTTCCCGAGCTGATATCCGGTTTTATCTGAAGATTTGTAATTCTGACAGCATCAGAAGCTTCGATTTCCATTTTTCCGATAATACCGTTCCAGATAATCTGCGTGTGATTGGTATAAGAGTGCGCCATATTATCATCACTAATCTCAAACTGTTTACGATTATCAACACGAATAGTTAAACGATGTGTTTTTCCTGGTGTAAGATATTGTGTGAGATCAAAATAATGCGGTGCAACAACACTATTTTGCTCAAAAGAAAGTTCTTTTCCGTCAATCCATACATTTGTTTTCCAGATTACGCGCTCCAGTTTTAGAATAAATTCTTTTCCTTTCCAGTTTTTTGGTATCGTGATTTCACGGGTATACCAGGCAGCACCCAGATAACTGTTTTTACGGGTAAGATGACTCATTTGAGGTTTCTCTAAACCGGGTTTTAGTTTATTAGGAACTCCAAGTCCAGCGTCATCTGTAGTTCCTGGCAATTTCATCAATTGCTTAAAACTACTGTTCTGCCAGCCATTTTTCAGTCCGATGTCTGTACTGTCTAGCTGTACTGTCCATTCTCCGGCAATATTCATTACCAGTTTTTCACGAGAATCCCATGAAGAGAAGAAAAACAAAAACAAAACGGATAGTACGATATGTTTGATTTGCATTTTTTAATTTTTATAATTAAATATTTCTTTAGCCTAATAAAAAGAAAATAACCCGCTGGCTGTAATTAACAATCAATCCTATACTAATGCTAAAAACATTACTTCCAACGAGTTAAACTCTTTATTTGCGAAAGGTTTGTTTATTAATATCCAACTGCTTTACTTTCTGATAATATTTCTCAGCTTCAGCTTCATTACCTAGTCCGCTATGGCCGAGCGCCATTACATAAAAACAATGTACCTGATTTCTAACATTCAAATCATCATCCCAAATAGCAAGATCCGGTAATGAAACTGCAAAATAATCTATTCTTGATTTTTCGAACAAATATTTCTCTCCATGGGCCAGTAATTTATTGAAACGGCTGCGGGCCTTATCTTCATCGCCCAATTCGCGCCAAGCCAATCCTTGATAAAAAATCTTGTCCGGCTGCTGATCATTATAGAAAAAGGCCTGAACCGGTTCTGATGATCCAAGTGTTGCTTCGACAAAGTTTGCTGTTGCATTTTCCTGATCGCCTAATCCTTTATAGGCTAAACCTTTATAATAAAAAACCTCGTTTTCTTCAGCATTTTTTAGCTTTCCTTCCCCTAAGTCATACGGATAAACTTCAGTTTCTTTTAGCAATTGTAGGGCATCAGTAAATCTGTTTTCTGCTATTGCAATTTTTGCCAATTCTACTCTGCATAACGTATATTGTCCAGTTACTTTTCCTTCTCCGCCTTCCCAAGGATGGAATTTTCGCTTGGCAATCAATTCTTTCGCAACATCGTATTTTCCTAACTGATTGTAAAGTGTAATACGCTCAATACATAAATCGTCGCGTTCTTCTACTAAATTTGGATATTGATTTAAAACCTCTAAACGTTCTTCAGCAGATTTTCCTATTTTTTTATAAAGCTGATCCAGTTCCATAAAAATCCTTGAATCTGTAGTATCTAAAGTAAAAGCTTTTTCAAGTACTTCTTGAGCTTTGGTCTTGTTATTTGTTTTATTGAAATAAGCAAGAGCAAGGTTTCGCAATAAAGTAGGGAATTTATCATCTATACTATAGGACAATTCCCAACATTTAACAGCCTCATCATACTGACGGAATGCGTACCAGAAATTACCTAAGTAATAAGGCGCTTTTGCATCTTGCGGATTTACAATAATGGCATCCTGCAATATATTTACTTCTTCGATACGATTTGGGAAACACTTTTCTGGCGATTCTGCAGCCGCTTTTTTATACCATTCTAATGCTTTTTCTGCATTCCCATTCATGGAATCAAAATACCCCAAAGCATAATATACCATTGGATAAACTGCTTCAGAATCATTAATCGATTCCTGCAACAATTGCGATGCCTCTTCATATAAACCTGCACCTGCAAAGTCAAGCGCATATTCTATGTATCCGTGCGACCACTGACGCATAATAGTATTCATTTCGTCAAGAACCGTTTTGTCTTTGGTAATTAAATACTTTTCAAAACGACATCCCATATTGAAACGGTCAATTTTTAACGATTCTTCAATCCACGATAAAGCTTCTTGGTTTCTATTTAACTTTCTCAAAATAGAAGCCTTCAATTGACGTGCTTTATGATTGTGCCAATTGCGAATAAGAGATGATTCTACTCTTTCCAAAGCTTCTGACCATTCGCCTTTTATACTGTCAATTTGTGCCAATGCATAAAATCCCGCATCTTGCCAAGCCGCATTCCAAGTCGATTTGAAAAGCGAATTATAGGCATCATCATATTTTCCTTGTAATTTTAAACAATAACCAAGATTGTATAAAGGTTCTCCGTCAATCGGGTTTGGATTTCTTTCTGTTAAAACCTCAACTGCGGTTCTGAAATAGCTTTCTGCCTTTTCGAACTGCCCTCTTCTCAGCATTAACAAGCCAACAGCATTGTTACATCTTACGTCTTTCGGCTCTCTCTTTAAAGCTTCAAAATAATAATCCAACGGATTGTAAGTCGCATGTCTGTACTGTTCCAAATGCAATCCTGTTAAATACAATTGCTCCATTGAAGCAATATCTTTTGGATCTAATGCCGCTTTTGCAGGATCCGGAACCGGTTTTATTTCTGCTTTTTCTTGTTGATAATCCACCAGAATTTTTCCGTTAGAAGTATAAACTGTAAATATTAAATTCTCAGCAGCAATTTCTCCAATCGAAACTCTTTTTTTATACGGATTTACAGGAGAAATCATGATTTTATCCTCAAACAAAACATTACCCTGATTGTCTTTTAATTCAACTTTTAAATTTTCGTAAAGTCCCGTTGTATACAAGATTAAGTCGGCTTCGCTTCCTTCTACTTCAATATTTATAATGGCATCTTTAGTGGCATTTTTAACATATCCAACTTCCGCATATGGCATAAAATATTGTGTCCACGATTTTTCTTCATAGGCTTGAAGCCAAGAAAAATCAGGCTGATTATCTGTAAAAACTCCCGTCATTAATTCAATATACGGACCATCTTTATCCGTTAGGTTTCTGTCCCACGCAAGACCGAAATCGCCATTACCCCAAGTCCATTGTTTTTTACCCGGAGAAACATGATGATTGGCCACATGCAGCAATCCTGCCTGCACATCATCTTCGTAACCGCCAACAAAATTATATTTGGACTGAACCGCCATATAAGACGTTGGAACAGGAATATTTTTATATTTTGAAATGTCTACTCCAGCCGAATAATCCTGTTTGTAATATTCGCCGGTTGCGATTGGAAATTTAGAAACATCTCTTTTTCCGTGATCAAATACGGCATTCACATCTGGAGGAAAAACCGATTTATAACCGTCATTTACCACAACCGCCGGATTTGCCCACCAAAGGAACGTTTGCGGAAAAGCAGTACGATTGTAGATTTTTACTTTAATCTCGATATAAGCTTTATCAGGATGCAGCGTAAATCCCTGCATTCCTTTTGTTCTAAACATTCGTTCTACTTCATTACACCAAATGGTTTTACTGCCGTCTTCATTTTCTTCAATACTATAATCTGTTGGCAAAAATGTACTCGGACGGTGGTGCTGCGGCCAGTTGAACTCAATTCCACCAGAAATCCACGGTCCTGTAAGTCCAACAAGAGCCGGTTTTATAACCTGATTATAATATACAAAATGACGCTGTTTTACTTTGTCATATGCCATATGAACGCGGCCTCCCAATTCTGGAAGAATCATAATTTTGATGTATTTATTTTCTAAAAATACAGCGTTGTATGACTTATCTATTTTTTCGTCTGATAGTTTCTCTACAACAGGATAAGGATAAACGGCTCCTGAACTTCCCTGATAAACACGTTTTTCAAGAAAAATAGGATTCTTTTCTTCTTCGCCAATTTGGTATGTTGGCAATAAAATATCTTCTTCCCAAACGCGTACAACGCCATCTTCGTTAACAGTAGACTGAATTAAATAAGCTGTGATTTTTTCATCCTGACCTATTTCGTTTATTGATTGGCTTGAATACAAACCATCTGTAGTTGTATTTTTCATCTTAAAATATGCTATTATTTTGTCAATTCATTTTCGATTTCCTCTAAAGATTTCCCTTTGGTTTCCGGCAAAGAAACACGAAGGAAGAAGTATCCCGCTAAGCAGATAATTCCGTAAAGCCAGAATGTTCCGTAAGAACCAAGACTGCTGTTTAAAATTGGAAATGTGTAAGTAAGCACGAAACAAGCTGTCCAGAGCGCGAAGGTTGAAACCGCCATCGCCATTGCGCGAATTTTGGTTGGGAAAATTTCAGATAAAACGACCCAGGTAATTGGTGCCAATGTCATTGCATAACATGAAATTGCTGCAATAACAAGTCCTAAAACTGCAATTCCTGTTATTTCGAAATAATAGCAAGCGCCTAATAATGCGTAGATGAAGAATAATCCGATTGAACCAATAAGCATTAATGTTCTGCGCCCCCAACGGTCTACAAAATACATCCCGACAAAGGTGAAAATTACATTGGTTAAACCTGTAATAACGATATTAAATAAGATATCTGAAACGCCATAACCTGCAGCCGAAAATACTTCCTGTGCATAATTGAAAATCACATTGATGCCACACCATTGCTGGAAAACCGCAATTACAATTCCTAACAATAGAATCTTTGGCATTTTGCCTTCAAAAAGCATTTTATAATTCGCTTTTTCTTCGACATCAGTAGCTCTTAATTTTAATTGTTCAATTTGTTCAGAAGCAAAAGCTTGTCCGCCAATTTTAGTAAAAATAGATTCGGCTTTTGCATATTTGTATTGACTTGCGAGCCATCTTGGACTTTCAGGTATAATTAATATTAAAACAAAAAAAGCAACTGATGGAATTGCACCAGCCCAAAACATATAACGCCAGCCCCATTGTCCGTTCCAGGAATTCAGTATATCCTGTCCTTCTATAATTGGATCAGCAATTAACCAATTTACAATTTGTGCCGCCAATATTCCAATTACAACTGTAAGCTGATTTATGGAAACAAATTTCCCTCTGGATTCGCTTGGAGCGATTTCGGCAATATACATAGGAGAAAGATTAGAAGCAATTCCGATTCCAATTCCGCCCACGACGCGCCAGACAATAAACCATTCAATTGTGTCTACCACTCCGGTTCCTACTGCAGCCAGCGTGAAAAAAATGGATGCGACAATCATTAAAGGTTTTCTTCCGTATTTGTCAGACAGACTTCCTGAGATCATTACGCCCAACAAACAACCTAAAATTGCGCTTCCCATAACCCAGCCTTGCATCGATGGGGAATTTGTAATATTAAAGAAAACTTCATAGAAAGGCTTCGCACCTCCAATAACTACCCAGTCATATCCAAAAAGCAAACCGCCCATTGCTGAAACTAACGCTATGAAAAGCAGATACGAAGAATTAAACTTACTCATATATTTATTTTTTAATTAATTTATCTTTTACAAATATCGCTAGTTCGTCTTGCTGTCAAAATGTAATATTTATATAAAACATGTAAAAAACAACGATTTAAAACAAAACATTATTAAACTCAAAAAAGTTTCATCTGTTTTTTACACTAATTATTTTATTTCTGTTAAAAAGCACCAATAAAACAATAGAAGAACATAAAAAATATCTTACCAAGAACTAAAACCCACTTAATAAGATCGTCTTTTTATACTAATTATATCATTATATGTAAATTTTCACGCTTTAGCTAAATTCGGAATTAAAATATTTTTCCTTAGATTTGATTTTATAAAATTATAAAACAACACTCTTTATGGATCAGATAGCAGATGGATTTAAAGGCGAAAGAGCCATTGTTGTTCCTTATAGCATACGTAGTTTTCAATCTGAAAATGAATTGACAAAAAATCTTTTCGTTACACATATTGGTTATTACCCCAATGCAAAATACCATTTCAGAAAAAGATCCAAAGGAGCGCTTGAAAATATCCTTATATATTGCGAAAACGGAAAAGGATCTATAACCTTTGAAAACGAACAATTTTCGCTTACAAAAGATCAGGCTTTTATTATTCCTGCTCACAAAGCGCACAGTTACGAAGCCGAAATTTCGAAACCCTGGAGTATTTACTGGCTCCATTTTAAAGGATTAAATACTTCCCTGCATTCTTCTATTTCAGGAAAAATTATCAATTTAAGTGATACAAGATCCTCAGACCGATTGAACTTATTCGAAGAAATTTACCAAAATTTAGAAATGGGTTTTTCGCCTGACAATCTAGAGTATTCAAGCATTTGCCTGCAGCATTTTTTGGCCAGTATAAAGTACACCGATCAGTTTTTAAAAATAAAAACAGCAGATGCGGAGGTTTTAGACATTATACCAATGAGCATTATATACATGAAAAATAATCTTACCACTAAGATTACGCTGCATGAGATTGCACAACATGTAGGTTATTCTAGTTCGTATTTTGGAACTTTGTTTTTAGAAAAAACTTCCTCTACTCCTATGGATTATTACAATCAGTTAAAAATCCAGAAATCTTGTTCTCTTTTGCAATTCAGTACGATGAAAATAAAAGAGATCGCTTATCATTTGGGCTATTATGATCCGTTTCATTTTTCGAAATCTTTTCGGGTTGTTATGGAAATATCACCAAGAGAATATCGTTTAAGATACAAAACTCAGGCACAATCTTCATAGTAAAATCAGAAAGCATTGACGCTTTTAACCGAATGACTTGGATTAATTATTTTCAACACATAGAAACATAGGTTTTGGTGTCGAAAAAAAGAGATTAGAAGAAACAAGTTTCCACACATAGCTAAACTATGTGCATTTAAATTAGTGAAACGCCTTTTATAATCTTCAAAAAACTATGTTTCTATGTGTTAAAAACAATCTTGACCAATGGTTTAACTGATAATATTCAAATCAGAATTAAAGGAACTTTTATACTTTTTAATGTATTCTGATGGCGTCATTCCAAAGAGTTTTACAAATTGCTGTCTGAAGTATTTTGGGTCTTCAAAACCAACCTCAGCACTTGCCTGCGCAATATTCATATCTTCCGTAAGCATTAACATGGCAGCTCTTCGAATTCGCAGCGAACGAATAAAAGCATTTAAAGTTTGTCCTGAAATGATTTTGATTTTGGTATAAAGCGTTCTGTGGCTCATTCCCATTTCCTGAGCAAATGTTTTGATTGTGAAATCTTTTTTATGAATATTTCGCTCCACAATATCAATACACTTCTTCAGGATTTCCTGATATTCAATCGGCACTTTTTGGGTGTTTTCCTTAAGTGTAATACTATCCAGAAAATACGTTCTCAGATTGCTTCGGTTTTTCAGTAAAGATTCTACTCTTGCTACCAAAATATCGTCATCAAATGGTTTGGTAATATAGTCATCCGCGCCATCATTAATTCCTTGCAAATGTGTTTCTGGATTTTTTGAAGCTGTTAAAAGAATCACCGGAATATGAGACAAACCATCATTTTCTTTAATTTTTCGGCACAATTCCAAGCCATCCATTACTTCCATAGTAATGTCGCTAATAACAAGATCCGGCATGTGTTTTTTGGTTTGTTTCAAACCTTCTTCTCCATTATCTGCACTGTAAACAATATAATTATCCGAAAATAACTTAATCAGATAGTTTCTGATATCATCATTATCATCAATAATCAAAACCGTTCGTTTGTCGGTAAGCATTACTTTCTGGAAATCACTTTCTGAAACTATATTATTTACCTTTGAAGTAGTTTCTTCCGAATCATCAATTATTAATTCATCGAACAACTGACTTCTGCGTGGTGCATCATTTGTAATTTCAGCATTTTCAAAATGGCTGTCGCCTTTCAGGAACGTTAATTTAAAAGTACTTCCTTTTCCAACTTCACTGCTGCAACTAACTTTTCCTTTGTGTTTATCGACAAAATATTTCACGATAAACAGTCCAATTCCGAAACCGGTTCCTATTGAAACTTTGGAATTTATCTGTTTGAATTTTTCAAAAATTACATCAATATCGCCTTTGTCAATTCCTTCACCACTGTCTGAAATTTCCATTGCCACTTCAGCGGCAGTTTCGGTTAGTTTAAGATTGATTTCTCCTCCAGCGGGCGTATATTTGAAAGCATTTGAAATCAAATTAAATAATGAAATCTCGATTTTTTCGTAATCTCCAATTATAATAATTTCATTATTTGGACTATCAAAATTGTACCTGATATTTTTGTCTTTTGCCTGATTTACAAAACACAGGTAGACTTCATTGCATAAATCATTGACTTTTATAGGAGACAAACGCAATGCATCTGCATCATTTTCGGCTTTTCTGAAAAGTAAAAGCTGATCGATAAGACTCAACAATCTTCGGGCATTTCGGTGCGCAATAGCCAAATCACTTCCAGAAGATCCGTTTTCGCTTTTCTCTTTCTGAACAGCTTTCTTCAAAGGATTAATAATCAAAGAAAGCGGCGTTCTAAATTCATGTGAAATATAAGTAAACATCGAGGATTGCTTTTCGGCAATTTCTTTCTCTTTTTTGCTTTCCAACACTGCAATTTTTACTTTGTATTTTAGCTTTTCTCTATTTTTGCTATATTCTAAATAACCATATAAAAGCCCCGAAATACCCAACAAATACAATGTATACGCCCACCATGTTCTATACCATGGCGGTAAAACATGAATGGTTACCAAACTGACTTCTTTATTCCAGCCTCCTTTAAAGTTGGTTGTTTTAACCTTAAAAGTATATTTTCCTTCCGGTAATCTTGAATAATTGGCTTTTCGGGCCTGACCCACATTATTCCATTGTTCGTCCCAACCTTCTAAGAAATATGCATAATTGATTTTATCAGCGTTGTTGTAATCGAGCGCAACAAACTCAAATGATAAAGTGGTCTGATCATAAGCAAGACTTACCTCTTTAATCTTATTTTCTTCTGAAAAAACTTCAGCTTTGCTTTCTTCAATGGGCTGGTTGTTTACATAAAAATCAGACAATAACACATTTGTCGCCTGATTGAAGCCTTTTATTTGCTCCGGAAAAAAGATATTAAATCCGTTAATCCCTCCAAAAAGAAATTCACCGGTCGACAATTTTAATCCCGCATTAAAACTAAATTGATTGCTTTGTAAACCATCGTTTACAGAGAAATTTCGAAACGTTTTTCTTCTTTTATCAAATCGGCAAACGCCGTTATAGGTACTCATCCAAAGATTTCCTTCTTTGTCTTCCAGTAATCTTAAAATAGTATTTGACGGAAGTCCATCGTCTGTCGTAAATCTTTTGAACTTACTTGTTTTTCGGTCAAACAATAACAAACCGCCTTCCTGAGTTCCTACCCACAAATTTTTGTCTTTGTCTTCGTGGATGTATCGTATTTGGTTTCCGATAACTATTTTATTAATCTTCCCGTTCTTTTGATCTATCGAGATCAGACTTGAATAATTTCCGCCCCATAATTTTCCGTCGCTGGTTTCGACAAGACATTGCAAGTTTGTTATACTTTTATCATAAAGAACAAAACTGTCTTTTACTCTGTCAAAACGATACAAAGCACCTTCATTGGTCGCACCTGCCCAGATATTACCTTTCGAATCTTTATAAACAAACCAAACATTTTTTTCAATTTGTTTTGTATAAGAATTAAAGCAAGAATAATGCTTTACAGTATTGTTGGACGGATTAATTCGATTGATTCCGCCTGCCCAGGTAGAAAGCCATATTTCGTTACTATTATCCCGAGCAATTCCCGTTATAAAAGGACTTGAAAGTTTATTACTGTAGGCGGTATACGTATTTTGTTTTCGGTTCCAATATTTCAATCCAGCTCCGTCTGTTCCAACCCAAATATTCTTTTTCTCATCTTCGCAGAAAGACAAGATAAAGTTCTCAGCCGGATCGCCTGAATTGTATTTTATACTCTTAAAATATTTTGGTGTGTCGCTAAGCATACTTATTCCGCCGCGCAAAGTACCAAACCATTTATTTCCCGATTTATCCTCGTATAAACTCCAAACCGAATTACTTTTTACAAGTTGATTGGTGGTCAATGTATTGTATGAAACTGCTTTCTTAGACCCTCCCGAAATTTTAAAAACACCACAGCCATCTGTTGTAATCCAGACTTCATTTTTCTCATCAACCAAAATATCAGTCACACTGCATTTATTGGCAAAATAATTTTCTGAAAGAGAACCCGAATTGGGATCAAATAAAAAAACACCTTCATCTGTACCCAGCCAAAGTTTTTCGTCTTCACCGAGTTTCATTGCTTTTACTTCAATAGACAGCGGAAAAGCAACTTTCAAAGTTTTGGATTTGTAACTGTAACTGCATATACCAACATTACGGACAAAAACCCAACTATGATTCTTTTTTCTATCATTCATGATGGCAATAGCATCATAATTGTCCATTTTGATATTTCGGGATGGGAATTGCAACGGAACATGATTCCCAACAAAAGAATTATTCTCAAAAGCAATCAGACCTAAATTCTGTGACGCAACTAAAACAAGATTATCAGAAACTGCATTTGTCTGGTGTATAACATCTGTTAATACTTTAGCCGTTTTTTGGTTTGGAAGAAGGCATTCAACAGAATGAAAAATTGCTTTACTTTTATTGTAAATACTGATTCCGTTTGATCCACCAATCCAAATATTTTTTTTGGAATCACCTTCGATATTATAAATGGTATTAAAAGAAAGCGACTTTTTATCATTGATCCGGTTTCTAAAAACCTTAAAGCTATAACCATCATAACGATTTAATCCGTCATACGTACCAAACCATAAATAACCTTCGCTGTCCTGAAAAATTGTTGTTACAGAGTTATTGGACAAACCATCAGAAATATCTAAAAATTTCACCGGATTATCCTGCGAAAAAACTAAAGAAGAAAATCCAAAAAGAAATATACAATACAGAACAATATTCTTCAAAATAAAATGTGTTTTTGGCTTTGTGTACAAAGTACAATTATAAGCTTATTTTACAGATATTTCACTAAAAACATCGAACAAAAATCATATTTCATAGGCGTTGTATAGGATTTTATCCCGTGGCATTTTTTTTAATAAAGCTTTGCTTATAAATATTGTTTCAATCGATTTTTAAAAATGCCTCTTTTCATTTTTATCTTTTTTTCTTTCATCCAAACCAAGAAAAACAGATTTTAAATTTACTTAAGATTAAACAATTTTCAGATTTACTGGTCAAAAACATCTTATTATAACTTAACAAATGATCCATAAATTAAAATTGAATTCTGTCAACACTTTGCCAACAAACCATCAAAAACCTCATTTTATTAATTTTACAATTCCATTTTTAAATATTTTTTATGTTTATTTGCCTTAACAAATGTTTAATGATTTTATTTTATGCTGACTGAAATACAAAACCTTCATGATGTCTGGGAAACCAATCGTACTGTTAAAAGCACCAACCAACATCAGATATCTTTTGATGATCTTACCAATTCAATTATCAGTACAGGCCCATTTTCATTTTATATAATTGATTTTTTTGATATGTCACTTTCGCATATCAGTCCATCACTGTTCCAATTACATGATTTTGATCCCGAAACCATAACTTTTAATGATGTTTTGGGTGCAATTCATCCTGACGATATTAACTTTGTTGTAAAAGCAGAAGCATTCCTCACAAAATTCTTTTATGAGAATATCGGACGCGAAAAATTATTGAGCTACAAAATAAGTTACAGCCACAGATGCCGAATGAAAAATGGTGAATATGCATTGTTTAATCATCAGGCTTTGATGCTGACAATGGACGATAATGGCGGATACGGAAAATCGTTAAACATTCATACCCGAATTGATCATTTGAGTAGTTTCAATACGTATAAAATTTCGCTGATTGGCTTAAACGGCGAGCCTTCTTTTATGAATTTAAGTTTGGATGAAAACAATTCTGAATCAAGTGAATTTTCTAAAAGAGAAATTGACATTATCAAACTGATTGGTAACGGATTAAACAATACTGAAATTGCTGAGAAACTTTTCATCAGCCCGTTGACAGTAAAAAAACACCGCAATAATATTCTAACCAAATCTAATTCTAAGAATACAGCAGAACTTGTAAAAAATTGTATTCTTCAAGGTATTATTTAACGAGCAAAAATAACAACTAGTGATTTATTCTAAAAGTTGAGAATGAACAATTCTTGACTTTTAGAAAGCTTCACCAATTCTAAAATAAACTCCCCAGTCACCTTTACCAACTGCTCCGTCTAAGCCCACATTAAATTTTGATTTTTTAAAAGGATTATAGCGATAACCTACTCCTGCACCCGGATATAATTTCCAGTCAAAACTAGGTGTATCAGAACCATAAATAGTTGCCACACCTGCAAAGCCAACCAAGCCCATTTTACCAAAATTATAACGGTATTCTCCCTGAATATCCATCAAGCCGGCACCTCGATATTTACCTTCAGAATAACCACGAATATCAACACCACCAATTGTACTTTGTTGCTCAAAAGCGACATCTCCTAATCCGAATTTCCCAAAAATTCGGGCAGCAATTACATCTTTTCCTTTACGCGTGGGGAAATATTTATTTCCCTGAAAAGAGATACGATTAGAAGCTAATTCATTATCCAGGAATTCGGGATACGTCGACCAGTCCAATTTAATTTTATAACCCTTTGTTGGATAATAAACAGCATCTCTGGTATCGTACAACAAATTAACAACCAACGCATTGGAATGCGAGATTGAAGATGGCGAAATATCATCTTCATAAACCGTGTTGTAATGCGAATAGGTATAAGAAAGACCGCCATAGAATTTTCCAACTATTTTGCGCTGACCTCCTACACTAAAAATAGTAACTTTAGTGCCATAATCATAAAAATCAGGCTGATCAATATCGTCAACAAAAAACTGTGAATTCTGATTTCCATTAAAAAAGAAAAATTTAGCACGCCATTTATCTTCATCAAAATACCATCTGTTGAAAAATGCTAATACATACGATTTATTAGTAGTATAAATCGCTGAAAGTCCTGATAATGATTTTGGAGAAATCGTATCGCTTTCTTTCACTTTATACATCATCATCGGAATGTCGCCAAACATAAATTCAAGATTCCGATTATAACTCAAATAAGGCATTACCCTTAATTCTATTTTCTTTTCTTTTTTGGGTACAGAATCTGTTTTTGTTTGTCCTGAAGAAAAAGTAATACAACCTGCAAAAAAGAGTAACACAAGAAAATGTCTCATTTGTATATTTATTTGGTTATTCGGATATTTCTTTACAGAGAAATTCTGTATGAGTAAATTTAACCAAAAAGTTTAAACAACTGAAATAAAAAAGGTTACAACCTAAAGAAAGATAAAAACAACAGATTAGAATTCATAGAATCGTGCAAAAAGTCAAACTTCTTTTTTCATTTAAGATATCACAAAATATTTACTTGAAATATTATTTACCTTTATAAAAATTAAAACCCATTCAATTAAATCTTCATGTAAATTCAGAGACTTCAGAAATCTTTATCCTAACACTAAAAGCCAATCAAACGTTTTATCTAATTTATTCTATTGTTATTAAAAATTATGAGAAGTATTTCAGTACTTATACTTTTATTATTTGCAAGTTCTTGTCGATTAACGCAACATTATACAAAGTATATTGATGAAAATGAGAACGGGAGAATGCATTTGAAAAAAATGAAGTTTAAAAAGTCTTTTACCAACGAAATGTCTAGCAAAATTGAAGCAGATTCAATCTATTTTAATTTTTACGAAGATGAAACGATAGCATTAAAAAGATATACTTATTTGAGATTTTTTAAGTCAGGCCAATTTGCCGTCTTTATTAGTAAAACGAATAAAGTTGATGTCAATAATATTCAAAAAGCGTTCATCGTAGGTTATTATAATGTAGTAAATGATGTTTTACTATTAGAAATCCCTAATACATCATTTAGCAAAGCAGGCAAGAGTTCTATTAGAAAATTTAAAATCGAAGGTGTTGAATTAAAAGAAATTAGGAAAAAGAATGAAACTGAAACAATATTTACTAAAATAAAAGTAAACGAAATAAAACCAGTTTCACCAGATTGGTAAATTTACAATATGTGAAGGCAATTTAAGAACTGGACTTTTTACGCATCGTTAATGGCATAGTCGAAAAGTACCTGAGCTAGTTTTTCATCCGTTAAAGAAATACCAATATTTGCCTCTTCAATAGCATCAAGAAAATAAAAAAAGTCAAAAAGGTTGAAATACATTTTCCCATTAAAATAATATTCTATTTTAGCTTCTGTTTTTTCTATTTCAAAGAATCCTAATTCATTATTTATACCAAAAGGTTTTGTCATATATATTTCCACAACTTCCGAGTCCATATTTATAGATTGAGACAAACAAAAGTTTTCAAACGTTCCTCCAGATCTGAAATACTTAATCAATTTTATTAAATTCATAGTTTGTTTTAATTAGACATTATTAATGACTTAATATCAATAAATATTAAGCAAGTAATAATATTTTAATTCCGAATAAGATTTAAAACGTTTTTTGCTATGCTTGCGAAACTACAATTGTTTTAAGGAAATAAAACTAACCAAAAAACTTTAAAATTCGCTTTTCTTTTTCGTGTATTTTGAAAACTTAAGTGTTATGTTTGTTTGAAATTCAGCGAAAAATCAAACTTAAAATTAGAAGTATATAATGAAAGAAAAATTGGAGATTAAAACTCATGAAAAGCTATACGGATTAGATCATTTACGAGCTTTTGCAATTATTTTGGTTTTCTTTTTTCATTATTATATCATAAGTAACGGAGAACCTGAATGGCTTCCTGGTGTAGCTTCATTTGGTTGGACAGGAGTTGATTTGTTTTTTGTACTAAGTGGATTTTTAATTTCCTCACAACTATTTCTACAGATTAAAAAAGGGCAATTAATTTCGTTTAAAGTTTTTTTCATTAAACGATTTTTCAGGATTATTCCTGCCTATCTGGCAACCGTTGCTATTTATTTCTGCATCCCTTATTTCAGAGAAAAAGAAGCTCTGCCTGCCCTTTGGAAATTTCTAACTTTTACTCAAAACTTTAATCTTAATTTAAAAGATTACGGAACATTTTCGCATGGCTGGTCGTTATGTGTAGAAGAGCATTTCTATTTTTTCTTGCCCATTATTCTAATCTTCCTTCAAACTTCAAAACTGTTCTCCAAATCATTTTGGCTACTAATAGGCTTGTTTTTATTTGGTTTTGCGATTAGATTCTATAATTTTAATTACTTATATCTGCCAAAAATTAATAACGAAAATAGCTGGATGTACTGGTATAAATTTATTTATTACCCAACCTACAATCGCTTAGACGGACTTTTAGTTGGTGTTTCGATTGCAGCAATTTATCAGTTCTTACCAAATTTATGGTTCAAACTTTCGAAATATGGCAATCATTTTATCGCATTAAGTTTAGTTATTTTGACAGTTGCTTATTTTTTATGTGAAGACTTATTGACTTTTAAGGTGTCCGTTTTTGGTTTTCCGTTAATTGCTTTTGGTTTTGGAATCCTGGTTCTTGGTTCAATTAGCCCTACAAGTTTTTTATACCAAACGAATTCAAAAATTACAACATTTATAGCCAATCTATCTTTTTCACTTTATTTGACACATAAAGGAATAATTCATACAACGCACCAACTATTAAAAGATTTTGAAATAGAGCACAATATAATGCTTCTAATTTGTATGATTACTTGCGTTCTTGGAGCATATCTTCTTCACTTGACAATAGAAAAGCCATTTATGAAATTAAGAGACAAATTTATATAGGAGCTATGAATAGTATTCTCTTTCAGTCTTTTAAATCACACATTTTTTTCTGTTGTTAGAAATTTGAACAATTAAATTTTTAAATATTTTAGAACCATAAAACACTTATCTACAATGTTTTATAGTAAATTTGAAGATAAACTCAAAATCGATAAAAAGTCGATAAAAGAATGTGTTTTAAGAAAATAAAGAATTTAAGTTATTAAATATTTAGAGGTGAAAAACTGATTTAAAACTTTAAATAAAGAAAGCAATGCAAAAATTACAATTTAAAAAAGAAATTAAAGCATCGGCTCAAAAGGTATATGAAACGATGCTAGGCTTAAAAAACAAAGCCACTTATGAATATTGGACAGCAACTTTTAACCCTACTTCTACTTACGAAGGAAGTTGGGATAAAGGAAGTAAAATCCTTTTTGTAGGCGTAGATGAAAATGGTAAAAAAGGCGGAATGGTTTCGGAAATTGCAGAACACCAACCGGCTAGTTTTATTTCGATTCGTCATTATGGATTTCTGGACGGAGATACAGAAGTTACTACTGGTGAACAGGTCGAAAAATGGGCAGGCGGACACGAAAATTACACTTTTCAGGAAAATAACGGTAGTACAACTGTAACCGTGGAAATGGATACTATTGATGAATATTTGGATTACTTTAAAAACACTTATCCTAAAGCATTGGATAAATTAGAAGAAATTTCATTACAATAAAGAAAAAATCCTCATGAAACGCTGTGAGAATGTCTCCTGATTTCTCACCCAAAACCTAGGTCAATTATTTTTTTTCATATCCTAAATAAACAAAAAGCTTCAGATTCCTCTGAGGCTTTTTTTTATCAAAAAACATATTATAAAAATTCAACCAAATTCAATAATTCTAGAAAAACAGATCAAATTTTTCTCATCATTTTATTTATAAAGCCATATTCACATTAAATATCAAAAACATCCAGCAAAATAAAGTCTTGCGATGATTTGTAATGGAAATATTATATATTTGGCGACAAATATTGTGAGATATTTATCATAAATATACAAGTTGCGTGTCATTTTCCGAATATAGAAATAACTAATTGAGATCTAAAAATTACAAAACTAAATATGCAAGACGAAATAATAAAACACACCAAAAAAATACATTCAGAAATGAGCAATAAAAATCATTCTTTCAAAGAAAAAGTAAAAGAAATACTGACTGAAATTTTAATTATTGTATTTGCAGTTACACTTTCAATCTGGCTTCACTCTTGGAGCGAAGAAAGACATCAGCATAAAGATGCACAAATATTTTTAACAGGATTGAAAGAAGATTTACAAAATGATATTAAAAATCTGGAAAACACGAGAAAAACTTTAAATGAAACGCAACAACAAATATCATTTGTTTTACAACTTACACCTCAAAAAATAGATAGTATTAAGGCGAACCATAAACAAATTAATTCAGGTACAAATTTCATTAATACAGTAATAAATAATGGCCGATATGAAGGTTTTAAATCTAGCGGAAAAATAAATACTATAGAAAATCAAAATTTGAGAAATAGGGTTTTGAGCTATTATCAACAAGCTATCCCACAAATAACACTTATCGAAGAGTCATACGAAAAACTAACTTCAAGATATGTAGATTTATTAATTTCGGGAAAAGAAGATGAAGATATAAATATTACGATACTAAGAAAGAAGGTAAAGATTATTTTATCAGGTATTGATAATTTTACCAAATCTGGTCAAAAGCCTTATGAAGAAGCTATTAAACAAGCAAGAGAAATTATAAAAGAGATTGAGAAAGAAGAAAAATAAAAAAAGAAAAATGAATTTCATTAAAACAATTTCTACATTTTTAATTGCGCTTTTAATTACGACAATAACTTTTGGACAAGAATCTAAACCAAAAATTAAAATCTTATTAATCGGGACAATCCATTTTGAAAACCCGCATACAGATACTTTTGAACTAAAAGCAGACGATTTTCTAAATGCCAAACGTCAAAGTGAATTAGAAGATTTAACGAATGTTTTATCTCAAACAAAAGCAACTAAAGTGATGATTGAAAAACCATCTGATAATCAAAGATCTATCGATAGTTTGTATCGTTTATATTTATCAGGTAATTACAAACTCACCGTTTCCGAAAGAGAACAAATTGGTTTTAGACTGGGTAAAAAATTAAAATTAAATCAAATAAATTGCGTAGATAAATTTTATGCAATGCACGATAGTTTAATGGCTGCAACCGCAAAAGGAAATGATCAACTTTATTTGCTAAAAGATTTAGGAGTTCATGCCAATGCACTGATAAATGATTATGATACTAAATTGAAAAAAGGTACGATTACCGAAGTTTTAAAATACATAAATAAGCCTGAGGAATTAAAAAGAAATTTATCAATTTATCTGAAATATTTAACACAAATTGGAGCCGGTAAAAATTTTGCTGGAGCAGAATATGTATCAGAATGGTATTTAAGAAATCTTGCTATTTATTCAAATATTATAAATCAAGTCGGACCTTCGGATAAATATGTCGTACTGATCTTTGGTCAAGGACATATACCTATATTAAAACATTTGCTACAAAATAATGACGATTTTGAAATTGTTGAAGTCAATAGTGTATTAAAATAAATTAGCGCTGTGATTCCCCAAGCACGAACGTCAGACTTAAACGAATAATGCTTCATCCCAAAAAAAACAGAAAAAGCTTCAGATTACTCTGGAGCTTTTTTCGTACTAGTCGGGAGGTATTAAAATTTTGAAGATTATATCGTATAATCCCATTCGCATCAACATGATGTGTAATAAAAAATGAAACACTCATCAAAATATATTACCTAATTCGCTAGATTTGTGTGGTTTGTAATATATCAAAATAAGTTTTGCGCCAGCTTGAAAAGCAACTCTTCTAACTAAAAAACCCTTAATATGACAAATACACAAGAAAACGTAGTTTGGATTACCGGCGCTTCATCTGGCATTGGCAAAGCAATGGCTTTTGAGTGTGCCGGATTAGGATATAAAGTTGTTCTTTCTTCCAGACGTAAAGAATTATTGGATAAAGTAGCAGAAGAAATAAAGAGCTTGGGTAAGGAAGCATTGGTAATACCATGTGATATAATGGAGGAAACCGATATTGAAAATGCTGTTCAACAAATCATTAAAACCTGGGGACGCATAGACATAGTAATTGCGAATGTCGGTTTTGGCATTTTTGGAAGCGTGGAAAAACTAACCGCCAAAGATTGGAATAAACAATTACAAGGCAATGTTACAGGCTTAGCTTTAACGGTAAAATATGCGTTGCCACATTTAAAGAAAAATAATGGCCGAATTGGTTTAGTAGGAAGTGTAGCCGCATATCTTCCTAATCCTAATATAGGCGCTTATGGCGCATCAAAAGCTGCTGTACACTCAATTGGTCAAACTTTACAGGTTGAATTAATGGGAACTGGTGTCAGTTGTACGACGTTGCATCCCGGATTTGTGGTCTCGGAAATTGCTAGAATTGATAATGACGGCGTTTGGCATCCTGAACAACCCGATCCGCGTCCGTCGAATTTAATGTGGCCTACTGATAAAGCGGCAAAAGTGATGATTAGAGCTATTCTAAAACGAAAGAGAAATTACGTATTCACCGCACACGGTAAAGTAATTGTGTGGTTGCAAAATTGGTTTCCGGGATTAGTGAGGCTTATAATTTCAAAAGGCCCAAAACCAGATTCATAAAAGAATTAATTTTGATAAAAGCATATCTTACGAACTAAATAAATTAAAGGAAAGCTGTACAAGTGACAATGATACTAAAAAAGTGCGTGTTGAAAGAATCGATTTATGTCAATGACTGTACATCGATCCAAATTTGTATGGCTTTTTTGCGGTTTTATATCATATAAAAAAGTTAGCGGTCAGTTCTTGACGACAAAAACTAATGATTAGAAACAAACATAAAATCATGAAGAAAGAATTTCCGACTATAAAAACCGAAAGACTTTTACTGCGACAATTCGCAGATCATGATCTTGAAAATGTTTTCAAAGGACTTTCAGATCCAGAAGTTATTAAATATTATGGAGTGAGTTTTCAAACATTGGAAGCAACTAAAGAACAAATGATTTTTTTTGCTGATCTTGAAAAAAACGATACCGGAATTTGGTTTGCCATTTGCTCTGCTGATAATAAAATATTCTACGGAGCTGCCGGGTTAAACAATTTAAGTAAAGAACATAAAAAAGCAGAAATCGGTTTTTGGTTAATTCCAGGTTTTTGGGGGCATGGAATTATGAAAGAAGCAATTCCGTTGCTTTGCAGTTATGGGTTTGGCAATTTAGACCTTAACAGAATTGAAGGATTTGTAGAGTCGGAAAATAAGAATTGTAAAAACGTAATGGTTAAACTTGATTTTCAATACGAAGGAACTATGAAAGACTGCGAAATTAAAAATGGCAAGTTTATAAGTCTTGATATTTATGCTAAAGTAAAAGATAATTTAATAAAGCCTGATTAAGAATTCAAGTAAAAAAAGCCATTGTCTCGTCATGAAAAAAGTTTACATATTTACACTTAATCCTAATCCCATTTTACTACCAGAACGTTAACGATAATTTTAATAGACATGAGAACTATGAACATAGCAGTATTACTATTTGACGACTTTGAAACCTTAGACGTTTATGGGCCTGTAGAAGTTTTTGGACGACTTGTAGATATATATAGTGTTGCGTTTTATTCACTAGATGGTGGGCAAATAAAAAATAAACATGGAGTTTCTGTCTTGTCTGCGAAATTGGAAGACATCAACAAGGACTTGGAAATATTTTTAATTCCTGGTGGCTTGGGTACAAGAAAAGAAGTTGAAAATAAATTACTCATTGACAAAATAAAAGAAATAGCAACATTCAGCAAATTTGTATTGACAGTTTGCACCGGAAGTGCATTACTCGCAAGGACTGGACTTTTAGATAATAAAACAGCAACTTCAAATAAACGAGCATTTAATTGGGTAATTTCAAATGGGATAAATGTAAATTGGAACAAAAGCGCGCGCTGGACAATTGACGACAAATATTATACATCATCGGGTGTAAGTGCTGGAATAGATATGGCTTTGGGCTTCATAAGTAACCGACACGGAATTGAATTTGCAAGAAAAATTGCATTTGAAATAGAATATAACTGGACTGAAGATAAGGACAATGACACTTTTAAAGCGGAATAGAAACTGTTGCCAACAGTTAATCAACGAATGGATTCTTCAAAGTAATCCAAACAAAAGCTTCAGATTTCTCTGAAGTTTTTGTTTTCATCGGGGGAAGTATTCAAATATCAAATCTCTTTATTAAGGATTATTATGCGATTTTTTAATTGGCATCTAAAAATTAATGATGTAGAAAACTAATATAATTGACTTGATTCAAATTCAAGCTGTTGTTTTGTATCGATTATTTTTATCTTATATTTATTTATTGATGTCATCAAACAATTTATCAACTACTTTTTCTAAAATTTCTCCTGTTTCACTAAAGCTGGTATTTGTCAATATGGATATCCCTATATTTTGTTTAGGATAAATTACAAACCAATTTTGCATTCCGTAAATACCTCCGTGATGTCTATAAATTAATTTATCATCATTTTCTAAAATGTACCAATGGTAGCCTTCCCAAAAATCAGAACCTTCTTTGTATAATTTTTTATGCGATTCGTTTACAACAGGATTTGACTTTTCTAGTTGCAATTTCATGTATTTCACTAAATCCGTAGTCGTAGAATGTAATCCAGAAATTCCGCCCCACAAAGTTCGATTGAAATTAGGCATTAACTCGTTTTTATCGTTATAACCTTTTACCAATCTTGTTTTATCATTTTCATTTAGTGTAAACTTCGTTTGGTTCATTTTATTTGGCTTCAAAATAAATTCATTTACCAATTCCTCATAAGGTTTTTGATACACTTTTTCAAGAATATACGCTGTCAACTCTGGAGCAGTGTTTGAATAGAAGTATGTTTCTCCAGGTTTCGTTTCAATTTTGATTAGTTTTAATCCTTCAAAAAAAGCCTTTTTATTTTCGCTTTTAATAGGGAAATTTGGAAATCCACTTGTATGTGTGATCAGGTGTTTGATTCTTATAGGTTCACCTTTAAATTCAAAATTAGGATAAGGTTCATCAAGATAGATTCTGATATCATCATCTAAACTTATCTTTTTATCAAGTACGGCTTTAGCGGCTATATAACCTGTAAAAGTTTTAGTTACAGAAGCCAATTCATAAAGTGTAGAATCGTTTGGTTTGTTTCCTTTTCCGATAGTTAATTCACCAAAATGTTTTATTGTGGCTTCTCCATCTTTGTAAACTGCAACAGAAACAGAATGAAATCTTTTGTCCTCTAATAACTGGACAGCGTTATTTGTAATCGCATTTTCAACACTTTGTTTATTGGTTTGATGAACACTTTTACATGCAAATAATGTGAAAAATAAAATAATAGTTAAATATTTCATTGTTGTAATTTATAGTTTGATTTTCTGATTAAGTGGTTGAATAGTACATAACGTTTAGTACTACAGCGGGTTTGAGATTGTATTAAGTCTTTACTTTTTTTCTGCGATGGAGGCAATCGTATTTACGACCTCATTTATTCCGTGTCGCTTATCCGTAGGGATAAACATTCCGTTTGCCAAAAGAATTACGGTTAGTCCTTTATCAGGAAATTTTCTAAAGGCTGTTGAGAGTCCTCCTGAAAAACCATAAGAAACATCATTATTCTGTTTTATCAAATCCAATCCATAGGTAAAATCTCTTTTGATTTCATAATTAAATGGAGCCAATAATTGTTTTTTCATTTTATCAGATATAAAAAAGCCATTGTCAAAGTTTGTATTCCATTCAATGAAAGCATCTAATGTCATATTAAGTGCAGCAGCTCCATATTCATACTCAGGAAAATTCCAGTTTCTTTTGAGAAACTCAGCTGAACCATCCGTATTCACATATCCGTAACTTAAATTTTCAACTACTTTTAGATTATTTCCTTCAAAGACAACTGATCGTACTACCGATTGGAATTGAGTATCAATAATAAACTGACTCAGTGTTTTATGAACAACTTTTTGAAAAATTCTGTTAAGCAACCAATAATTAGTTTGATTATAATCAAATTGGTTTCCTGGTGAAAATTTTATGCTGTCATTGTAAACCTTTTGTTTTGCATTTTCTTCATTTTCAGTTGTATAATTTACAATATCGGGCAAGCCTGACGAATGTGTTATTAGATTTTTTACTTGCACGTTTTTCCAAGTAATCGGCAAGTCATCTAAAAAATAAGAAATAGGACTTTCCAGAGCTATCTTATTTTCTTGAATTAATTGATAAACGGCAATAACCGACATTACTTTAGTAGTTGAAAACAATGGAAATAAAGTTTTATCTGTTACAGGAACTCCCATTTCGATATTCGCAAGTCCGTAGTTCATCTTGTGAATTAATTTGCCATCTTTTATAACCGCTAGGGCTAATCCTGGAATATTATATTGTTGCTGAACCTCTTTTATGTACTTATCAATTTCGTTGTTCTTTAAATTTTGAGCAGATATATTAGTTAATGGAAACAGATGTATGAATGTGGCTAAGAAAAATAGATACTTCATCGATGTGATATTTTATTTTGATTTAACGATTTTAGTTGAAATTTTATCGACAATGCACCAGTTGCAATTTAGCTTCATGATGCAAAATAGTTTTTGAAGTTGTGAGAAGAAGGAAGATGAAAATGTTTTGTATTATAACTTTCGGCGCTTTTGTCATTTTTAAGATTATTGATAATAAGCGCAAATATCCCGAATGCAGATTGTTTCGAGGTTTTAATTTATAAGATAGAAGTTCAATTCTATAATATTGAACCTATTTTAAGGAGGATTTTTGATATTCTGCAGGAGTTAGTCCTGTAATTTTTTTAAACGCAGTAAAGAAGGAGGATTTTGAATTAAAACCACAATCATAGCCTAAACTTTCTATTGTATAGTTTTTCTCCGTTTCTAATAATTGTTTTGCTTTTTCAATTCGATATTCTTTAATGAGATTTGAGAAAGATTTTCCTAAAATTTCATTTACATACTGAGATAATAAATGCTTTGTTATTTTTAGTTCATTTGCTGCTTCTTCAAGCGTGAAATTTGAATTGAGAAACGCTTCCTTTTCAATTAAAATTGATAATTTTTGGCCTATTTCATCCAGCATCTTTTTGTCAATTTCCTTGTTTTGATATTTCTTCTTTTCATGAAAAAAAGTAGAGTCACTACTTTTTCTGAAAATTAAAAGCAAAACAATCAGATAAAGAATAAATGTAAATGACAACGCTCCAATTATATAAGATGTATATAATGCAAAATTGTAGGCTAACCAGATAAATGCAACACCTAAATAAATGCTTAAAAACCAAAAATCTAATTTCTGTAAACTCTCTTTCTTTTTGAGCTTGAGAATAACTGGCCAGAGGTATTTTAATGATAAAGCAATATAGATGAACCACTGAAAGTATATTGCATTTACAATCCATCTACTCCAAACTTCGTGATGTTCAACGTAAGGATAAAAAAATCCAATAATGGTTATAGCAGTCAAATAAGGGATTACATGTATTTTCCAATTTGGTTTTTCGTTTTCCATCACTGATTTGAGATATAAAAAAAGAAAAGGACCAATTAGAACACAGGCAGAAAGTCCAATCTGAATAAAGATATTGGATAAGTGCGGATTAAAATAGAAAAAAACCGATTTGACAATTCTAATACTTAAAACTAAAAGTAATAGGGATAAAAAATAGTTTGTAAATTTTTTATTTTTAGCATTTATGGCAAAATACAAGGAAAGCAAGAAACCATTAAAAGCCCCTAAAGCACTAAAAAAGAAAAGCAGTTGGTTAGATTGTATCATTTTTTATATTACTTGTCGCATAGAATCACTATGAATCAATTGTTAGGAGAAAATCCTCAGTTTATATTCGATAAATTTTGAAACCTTTTTTTAGGTTTACATTGTTTTACTGTGATAGTAACTAAACACAAAACTTAACAAAACTTCATATATGAATTGTTTTGGTATACATTTTCAAAAGTAACCAAAAAAGATTGCAAATCATTAACAACATATTGCTTACTAGTCTATGATTTGGAAAAGAATTCTCGATAGCTGTAATATGTAGACAATGATAGCGCAGATTTGCAATCTGAGTTTGCAATGAGAATTTAAAAAAAAAGCTTCAGATTTCTCTGAAGCTTTTTTACATGTAGCGGGAACAGGCCCCGAACCCGATCGGAATCTGTAGAGAAATTGTTGTCGAACCATAAAAAATATCGTCTAAAATCCGTTACAAGTGATTTGGGCATTAGGTTTAATTTAAATATAGTTTTGTACTTGAGAGAATTTTGTGAATCTGAAAAATAACGTTAATTTAGTCCCAACCCGTTTGTAGCATCAGAAAGTTAGCTGCAAGCCATAAAATTATATCCAAAAAGATGGCCTGGCAAGATTTAAAATTCTATAAACCTATCGACAAAACAGAGTTGAGCAATGCTAAAAAGTCAATTGAAAACATAATTGCTGAAAAATTGGCTCCTTTTGGATTTAAAAAGCTAGGACGAAAATTGATTCGAAAATCAAATGATATTATACATATTATTCATTTAGATTCCCGTGGTTCGTGGAGTGGTTCTTCAAATTCAATGCAAACAGAATTTGCTATTGTTTCGATTTATGATACTGATATTCTGGTGGAAAATTTTGAGCCAATTTCTAGTTCCTACATTCAACACTTGAAACCTGAATTAAAGAATTTTTATCAAATTACACAGGAATTTAATCTTTTCTCGGAATATTTAGGTCAAAAAATAGTAGAGATTATATTGCCATATTTTGATAGATATATGAGTTCTAAAGATGTTCTTGAAAAAAATATACAAATTGGTAAAACCAAGAATCTGAATCAACTTTGCATTTTATCGAATACTAAAAACCTCACTGAAGAAATTGAACAAGATTTGAATACTCGAAAAAGCATGGTATTAAAAAAATTGAAAATTACAGAACACTAGGCCAGTAATCAATTACCGTTAACCGCCCTATCGCCCTGGTATGTAGACAACAATAGCCCCGATCTCCGAAGAGTTCCTTATGAAAAGCTGCGCAAATGTCTCCGACTTTGCGCATTTTTTTTATGTGTTAGAAATTGTAAACGTTTTAAAAGTCTCCCGACTTTTGTCTGTTTCGTTTTAGAATAATTTTTAAGTAGGTAAAATAATTAAATTTATAAAAAACGAAATTATTAGCAATATAGAATAGAGATATTAAGATAAGGCCTAGTTTAAAGTCAGAGACTTTATAGATGTTTTCGTTTTTTTAATTGGATTTAAAAAATGGCGCAAAGTCAGAGACATTTGCGCAGCTGCACTAAAATCTAAATGACTAAAAAACAAAAAAGCTCCAGATTTCTCTGAAGCTTTTGTCTTAGTAGCGGGAACAGGACTCGAACCTGTGACCTTCGGGTTATGAGCCCGACGAGCTGCCTACTGCTCTATCCCGCGATGTTTCGGGTGCAAAGATACACAGTAAATACAGTTTTCCAAAGAAATTAGTGAAATATTTTTTATAAAACTGCTTTTCATCAGTAACTCTTTAAAATAAAGCTAACTACGTTTTATATTTCTAAAATTAGAACTTATAATTCAATAGTTCTAAGTATGGATTACCTTTCAAACCTAATAATTGAGCAAAAGCGGGCTCTGTTTTAAGACCATCTTTTTTTAATTTTATAATTTCCCTGCGGAAGTCATCTCCATTTTCTTCCAAAATCTGATGTTCGATTATCATATGTTTATAGCCATTCTGCTCTTTTGTTGGTACATTTTGTCCGAAGATTTCAATTTCGAAAGCAGAAGTCAAAAAACTTGCAATAACAGTTTCTTGCTGATTTATAATATTTTCCCAAATTTTGAAATCTTTTTTATTTCCAAAAGATTTTTGAATTTCAGAAATAAATTGAGTTTTATCGCTCCAAAAACAAATAATATCAAGATCACTATTCACAATATCAATATTAATCGGAATTGTACCAACAAGTAAAGGATCAAACTCCGAAAGAAGCTCCATAATTTTGTTTTCTTTTAGATCTTTATAAGCGAGAATTTGCTTAGGATTTCCGGATTTTAAATACATTATGTTGCTAAAATCTGTCATTACTCTTCATTGTAATTTGTTTCTTCTTTTATTTCTTGTTCTAAACGTTTATTAATATCGATTTTAGCGTTTGTAAAAACAAAAATTGTTGTTCTATATTCCCGGGCATATTTGTTTGTTATCTGTCCACCAATAAAAGCCGATTGAAAAAACGGACTTGTTTCAGCAAATTCATTGCTTTCCTCTTCATATTCTTTAATTCTTATTAGATTCTTGTAATGAATATTGAGGTTGAACCAATTCACATAATCGGCATTAAAAGAAACTGCTTTTATTCCTTTTCTTGTATAATAATTTATAGCTCCCGCCTGACCATAATTATCACAAAGTACCAAAGTATTTTCTGATTTAGGAAACAATGTATAAAGCGAATCTGTTTTTCTTGCAAGTTCCTGCCATCCAAGCATATCCGCAAAATCCTGAGGCAGTGCATGATCTTTCCCATCTTCCCAACGTAACATTCCGAATTTTTTATATTTTTCCGGATGTTTATAAATATATTCAGGACTCTTATTTGGAAAAGCCAAATTATACATCGGTATAAAAAACAATAATGGAATTAGAATAAAAATCGGTTTCAAATAACGTCTTGCGCCTGTTTCTAAAATTTTATCTAAAAAAGTAGCGCCGAAAGCAATATAAATTGGGTACAAACCAATCGCATAATACGCTTTGGCCTTAAAATAAATAAATACTAAAAGTGTAAAAACAAAAGATGCAAAAAAAAATTTGTATTTAGCAAAAGGTTTATAAAAAAGTAAAGCATAAAAAGACGCCAGAATAACAAAAAAAGCACCAATAAAAAATAGCAATTGCTCCTTTAAAAAACCAATACGATCAACATTGACCAATTGTGTTTCAGCCAATTCTTTCATGTGATGCACAATCGGAAAATTATTATTGTACTGCCAAAGTATATTTGGTAAAATCAATAACAACCCAAAAATTAAGGCTAAATACAGCTTTTTCTCTGCAAATAATCTTCTCTGTTGAGACAATACAAGTGCTGGTAAAAGACCTATCAACAAAAAAAGAATATTGTATTTGTTTAAAAATCCAAATGCAAACACAGCCGCCCCTATGTAGAGCCACTTCGGTTTTTCGGTAGTTATATATTGAACTACAACATAATAAAATGCTGTCCAACATAAAACATCTAACGAGTTTGGCTGGTACAACATATTGATTCTTAAAAGTGATGAGAAGATAATACAGATTGCTCCTAAAATCAAAGCATACAAATTTCCTTTTAGAACTTCGATAGTCTTCCATACAATAATCAAAGTTATTGCACCAAAAAGAGCTGGGAAAAATTTCACCCAGAAAACGGAATTCCCTAACAAATAAATAAGGTACGAAAACCATGATGTTACGGGCGGAACTGATAAATATCCCCAAGCCAAATGATGTGCCTGATCGAGATGCAAATACTCGTCACGCTGCAAATCATACTCCGAATCTATCAGAACACATTGCAAAATAAATTTTAGGAAAACGAACGCTATTAAAATAAATGTTTTTTTGTTCATGAAGATTTTGGGTTACTTAAGTTTCTTTTTGCCTGTTAATGTTTCTTGAATTAAATTGTGATTTTGTAGCTAAGATAGAATTTATTTTAATTTCTTAATCGCAGTACTAGTTTCAAAAAAAAAACATAAACAACACGTTATTAATTACTTACACAAAATCCATATTTATTGAATCAATATTTTTTTTACCTTTAATACATTGCAACAACTTAAAAAAAAAAGACTATGAAAAAAAGACTATTGATTGTAATGGTTTTATTAGGAACCATTTCTCTTGCAAGTGCACAAGGTGTAGGAGATATTACAAAAGCAGCCAGTAAGGCATCCAAGGTTGCTGTACCCTCGTTTGATGTTGCCAGTATTTCTAATCAGGTTATGGGATTACTGAATCCTAAGCTGAAATTAACCGATGCACAAAAACCTATAGTAAATTCATTGGTTAATGAAACTCTAAACAAAAAGAAAAATATTTTGCCAACAATGGCAACTGATAAATCTGGTTACACTTCAAAAATGACAGGCAATAGAGAATCTTTTATTGCTAAAATGAAAAAGAATATAAGTCCCACACAATTTACAGCGCTAACTGCTTTATTGCCAAAATCAGCGTCTGTCGCATCACCATTGGCACAAATGCTTTATTAAAATGCTAATAATAAAAAAAGCAAAATAGAATCTATTTTGCTTTTTTTATTATAAACTAATATAGTTTGAAAATCAAAGTGTTTTTATAGGCTTTCTTCTAAATATGCGGCATCAAACTCCATTGTATCCTCTACTTCGGTTGCTACTGGTCTAGAAGCTTTAAGCGCATTAAATCTTTCAAGCATCCCTGTTTCTCCTTCTTCTCCACTAAAATATGGAAAAACATCCATAATTGGTGATTCTGAAATAGCAGGAATTGAATATTCCCCCATTGTATTTTTCATAACATGAATCGTATTATCAAAAGCTTCTCTTACATCATTTGCCTGAACAAGCATATACATATTTGATTTTCTTTCTTTTCCACTTTCTTCATCATAAGCAATCAAAGATACCTTCGATTTAAACCAACGATCAGCATTCTCAAATGGATGAATCTCAGCATAATTAGCTACTTTTATATTGGTTATTTTGAATTCTTCACTAATATAAGCCGCCATTTCCTCATTGATTCTCTTTTCTGCTTCCGTATAAGATATTGCATCTACCAAATAAGGTTCTGTTAGAACTTTCTGTCCTCCAGTTTCGTCCGTTTTTCTATATTTTACTTTGCATTCGTACCAAATTGCGCTCATATTTTTTAATTTTTAAGGATGCCAAAGATAGATTTTACAATGAAAAAATGTCTTAAAATATGAAATAGATATTCACAATTTATAAAGCAAATTTGTAATGTTTTAGCATTGAAATACTTATAATTATTATTATAAAAACTAATTCTAAAGAAATTTACCTTGCCCTCTAATAACATACAAACTCAAAACTAGAGATTCAATTATCATTATTTCTTTATCTCAGTTATCAACCTACTATTTTAATTATTGATAATTTTAAATGATAATTTTAAATGATAATTATGAGTTATCATTAGTTATTTATGAAGCAAAAATGCAGATTAAAAATTTAGAATATTGTCTCGTCAAATTTTCGACTTTTAAGTAAAAAAAAACCTCGTTTAAAATACTTAAACAAGGTTTTAATTTTTGAAATACGAAGTGTATTATTTTTTTGATTCTTCGATAGAAACTTTTCTGAATTCTTTTAAAAGTTTTTCAATTTCTAAAGTAGCTTTTCTAGCTCTTGGTCCAGCAGCTTTGATTCCTTTTTCAGTTAAAGACTCAGCTTCTGCTCTAAATGTGTCAATTTCGGCGTTGATTTTTACTAATAGATCTTTCATGCTTATACTTGTTAAATTAAGTGGCAAAAATAAATGTTTGCCAGAAAGATAACGCACATTTAGTGTTAAAATTGTAACAGTTTAAGGCTACTCAGTTAATATAAAAACATCATTCAACATTGACTATTCATAATCAATGGATTACAAAATCAATATTACCTCTTTTTTTAAATTTACTTTTAATTTAATTTATAAATATGTGTCACAAAATACCTTATTTATAAGGTATTTCACAATATTACCTTATGATAAAGATAAAATCAACGATGCAATCAAAGGTATTTAGCGCTATTTATCTATAATTTTCAATGCAGTTTAACTTTTACTTTTTAATAATTTTCACTTCGATTTTATTTTCATGAGAATCAAAAACTCCAAATGCTTTAAAAGTTCAATTTCTAATCAATTAAAATTTGTCTAAAAACGGAATATCTAAAAACTGAAGCAAGTAATAGTAATCAAAAAAACAACTTAAAAAATTTATTGTATAAGTTAACAAAATGGTGCTTTAAAAAAACTCAGGAGTGCTCGTAAGGCGTTTGGAAGACAGTATAATTCGTTACAAAAAACCATAAAAAAAAGGATATAGATTTCTCAATATCCTTGTTATGTTTTTTTTAAAATCTAATACTATTATAGCGTTACATTAAAAAAAATAATGCCTTATAAAAATTATGAGACTGCATTTGAAGAATCGGTGCAGTAAAACCCACTTTTTCAATATTCTGCAATTTACATTCTGATTTTCCTGAAAGATGCATTTTTAATTCTTTAACAATCTCAACTCTCGTTTTTGAATCATCCAGTAAGATTAAACTATTAACTTCTTCTAAAAAAGACAAACCTCCATAAAGTTGTTTATTAAATAAGCAAACTAAAACATTATTTCCTTTCTTATCTAATTTTAAATATTCAATCATTTCAAATTTATCATAAACAACAAATATTGAACGATCGAAATATTTTGATTTATTTTCATCTGAAAGTATAAAAGAGCTTTCTGAAAAATCAAATTCATCTTTGAATCTTCTTTTAAACATTTTTAGAAAAATCCCTTTATTATCACTGTACCTATTGGCCCTGTTGGTCCTTGATCTCCCTGTGGTCCCGGAACTCCTTGTGGCCCTCTTATCTTTGTTATTTGTTCTGGAGTAAGATTATCAATATTAAAATCTTCGCTTTTGGCAATCCTTACCCATTTCCCATCCCAATAGTAAAACCCTGGGGTAACATCATTACTATTCGCTGTATTATATACCAATAAACTTGCTGCAGGAGCAGTAATAGGAGTCTGCTCGGTTGTTTTTACTAATGCAATTCTTGGTATTAGAAGACCTCTTCTATTCGAAGTGATATCCAATTGAGCAGAATTATCAGGATTTACAGTTCCAATTCCCGTTTGCGCATAAGTGAAGGCACTCAGCCCCACTGCAGCAAACGTCAATACCATTTTCTTTTTAAATTTCATTGTTATTGAATTTTATTAATACTCTCTAGTGTAACTTTATATCATCAAACACTTTTAATTTGAGACGCAAAGGTCTTTTTATTATATCTTCTCATTTACCTTTAAAAGTTTTTAAACTTATAAATTAAGACATACCCAAAACACTTAAGGTTTGCTTCTTACTTATAATTCTTTAGGAAAGAGAAATGATCATTCTTGATAAAAAAAGGGAGAAACATGCGCCTCTCCCTTTTTTATTGTTAAGAATATTCTAGAATTTAGATAATGTCTGCCATTTTAATGGAGAAACAGATTCTAAAATAATCTGATATGAATTTGACTGACCAATAGTCATTCTATTATCTGCTTCATCAATTGTTCCTGAAGTAACAACTGCTTTTACAAAAGCATCATCATTATTATCTATTCTCTTAATAGTAAACACTTTTCCAACAAATGACTCATCAGTAACCGTAGGCAATGTAAATGTTAAATTACCAGTAACAGTACTTGCATCAATAATTATCACATTATCAGTATTAACATCTAATGTATCATTTGAAGAAATTTTCTTAAGACTTAACTTATTACTTACTGGATTCTGCCATTCTACTTTACCAGCAGCATCAGTTGTTGTTAAAACCTGACCTTTAAGACCTCCGTTTATTTTAAGAGCAGCATCTGCATACAGTACGTCCGTACCTGCAGCTGCACCACCAATTGTAATAAGACCATCTTCAGAAGTTAAACTTCCTTTACCATTTGCATCATTATTAATCTTAACCCAGTTTGGAGATTTTTGTTCCCATTCAGTAGAACGTTCTGCAGCTGTTGTTTTTGTTCCAACATATGCGTATATATCACCGTTTGGATCTTTTATAATTGCATCAAGTGTAGTAATTGCACCTGGTGCCCCCGGTGCGCCTGTAGCTCCTGCAATTCCATTTGTACCGTTAAGGCCATTGATCTTCACCCAGTTTGGAGATTTTTGTTCCCATTCAGTAGAACGTTCTGCAGCTGTTGTTTTTGTTCCAACATATGCATATATATCACCGTTTGGATCTTTTATAATTGCATCAAGTGTAGTAATTGCACCTGGTGCACCTGGTGCGCCTGTAGCACCTGCAATTCCATTTGTACCGTTAAGGCCATTGATCTTAACCCAGTTTGGAGATTTTTGTTCCCATTCAGTAGAACGTTCTGCAGCTGTTGTTTTTGTTCCAACATATGCGTATATATCACCGTTTGGATCTTTTATAATTGCATCAAGTGTAGTAATTGCACCTGGTGTACCTGGTGCGCCTGTAGCACCTGCAATTCCATTTGTGCCGTCAACACCATTGATCTTGACCCAGTTTGGAGATTTTTGTTCCCATTCAGTAGAACGTTCTGCAGCTGTTGTTTTTGTTCCAACGTATGCATATATATCACCGTTTGGATCTTTTATAATTGCATCAAGTGTAGTAATTGCACCTGGTGTACCTGGTGCGCCTGTAGCACCTGCAATTCCATTTGTGCCGTTAAGGCCATTGATCTTCACCCAGTTTGGAGATTTTTGTTCCCATTCAGTAGAACGTTCTGCAGCTGTTGTTTTTGTTCCAACGTATGCGTATATATCACCATTTGGATCTTTTATAATTGCATCAAGTGTAGTAATTGCACCTGGTGTACCTGGTACGCCTGTAGCGCCTGCAATTCCATTTGTGCCGTCAACCCCATTGATCTTGACCCAGTTTGGAGATTTTTGTTCCCATTCAGTAGAACGTTCTGCAGTTGTTGTTTTTGTTCCAACGTATGCGTATATATCACCGTTCGGATCTTTTATAATTGCATCCAGTGTAGTAATTGCACCTGGTGCCCCCGGTTCGCCTGTAGCTCCTGCAATTCCATTTGTACCGTTAAGGCCATTGATCTTCACCCAGTTTGGAGATTTTTGTTCCCATTCAGTAGAACGTTCTGCAGCTGTTGTTTTTGTTCCAACGTATGCGTATATATCACCGTTTGGATCTTTTATAATTGCATCAAGTGTAGTAATTGCACCTGGTGTACCTGGTGCGCCTGTAGCACCTGCAATTCCATTGCCCCCAACATTCGCAATAGCCACTGACAGATCATTTGCATTTATAATTCTATTCCATTTTCTATCTACTGCTGTCCAATAGTAGTAACCTTCAGTTACATCAGATACATTTGCTGTATTATAAACTAATAAACTATTTGCGTCAGCATCTAAATTTTTAACTGTTGTTGCATCACTAGTACCAGTCAAAGCTACACTAGGTATTAAAATACCTTTATTATGTTTTCCCTCAAAAACTTGTAACTTTGATGCTTCGTGCGGATTTAATGTTCCTACACCGACTTGCGAATAAGCCGAATAACATCCTAAAACGAAAACCAAAGGGAGTAATCTATTTTTCATAAAATCTTAATTATTATATATTTATTTATTCTTAAGTATTTACAATTCAACATCTAAATTTGAAAGTGCAAAGTTCTTCCGGAAATCAATCTATTATTGTCCGTAAAAGTTTTTAAACTTATAGATTAAGGTATATATGAAAATGGGTGTTAATTTTTAAGGGAGAATCGTTACGTATTGAAGTTAACAATCTGAAAAAAAGGTTTAAAGCATCTAATTTTAAAAATATGGATACAAAAAAAGAGAAAGCAATATGCTTTCTCTTTTTTAATTATTCTACTATGTAGTACAGAGTAAAATAGCGATATTATATTTAAGTAGTATTACAAAAAAACTTTTTTTACTTAATTCCTTTTTTGAGCTTTTCTAAAGATTTATTTTCTAATATTTTAATTTGGTTCACTACAATTTGCGCAATTGTTTTAGCCCCCAATAGTGAAAGATGTGTATCATCAGCTTTGTCACTACTATAATAAGGATTCTCTCCTGTTTTAAAATGCAAATGAAGTTCTTTTGATTTGTCTGGACCATATGATTGTTCTAATAGTTCAGTATAATATTCTAAATCAATAAAAGGTACTTTAAATTCCTGCGCTACCAATCTTGTTTCTAAAGGATAATCTCCATGGGTCGGAACCAGAACGCCTTTGTCATTAAAATTGCGTCTTGCAATTGAGGTCAATAAGATTGGAGTCGCTCCCTTCGTTCGGGTTTCTTTTACAAAACGAATTAAATTATACCTATATACAGTATGCGGGTTCGTGTAACGAGTTGAATCTTCGATTTTTTCGTCATTATGTCCAAATTCGATAAATACGTAATCCCCTTTTTTTAATTTATTATAAACAGAATCCCATCGTTTTTCATTAATAAAACTTTTTGTACTTCGTCCATTTACCGCCTTATTTACCACAATAATGTTATCAGTAAAAAAAGGCTGCAATACCTGAGCCCAGCCATGTTCCGGATTATGCTCTGGATCCTTTTTATTAGCCATTGTGGAATCTCCAATACAATACACTGTAGTTTTTTGTGCAAAACACAAAGTGGTCATGAGCAATGCCAAGAAGATGTATTTTTTCATTTCGATTATTATTTTTAGCAGTATAGTTATTCCTTTTGGAAATAGTTTTCTGGATTCTCTTTGTGTAGACGCACTGCCGTGCGTCTCTACAGTCACAACGGGTAAAACTTTGCGCCTTTGAATATCAAAAGCCTAATGTTTAGAAACAGCCGAAGGCACCGTCGCTCTCTTGCCAATAAAAACATCTGTCATCAAAACATTTTCGGCATTTTCATTTGAAATCGCGTTTTTTGCTTCCTTAATCTCAATGGTGTTCAAACTGATATTTCGGATTTTTTTATCAGGAAATCCCTGGATTACAATTCCTGATGCTGTCGCTTTATTACAGGAAATATTAGAAAAATGAATATTTGAAATTTCTGATTGAAAGCCTTTTCCTTCTCCATGGTAATTAGCAGTTATATAAAGACAATCTTCTACTTCATCTAATTGAATGTTTCGAATAAAAACATTCTTAATATAACCTCCTCTATCAGCATTGGTTTTCAAATAAATTCCTCTTTTTAAATATCCGATAGTTTTACAATTTTCTACAAAGACATTTTGAACTCCAGCAGACATTTCACTTCCAATAACTACCCCGTGAAGCCCTTTAAAGTTACAGTTTCTTATAACTATATTTTCGCTTGGCGTTGCATTATTGGTTCTTCCTTCATGATCTCTTCCCGCTTTAATAGCTACATTATCATCACCATTATTAAAATTCACATTTTCAATTAAAACGTTTTTCGAATACTCCGGATCAATGCCGTCATTATTATGATTTAAGGATTTATAACTTATCCCTCTTATTGTAATACTTTCCGACTTTAATAAATGAAGACACCAAAACGGCGAATTTTCAATCCTGATATTTTCAACTAAAATATTCTTGCAATTAAAAAACTGAATCATTTGTGGACGCAAGAAATAGCTATCTCCAAATTTTCTATCTTTTAAAGGAATATTATTATGATTCATTTCACGGCTTAGATCTTTCCCTTTACCTTCTTTTTCTTTAAAACTTTTCCAGATTTTCCCTCCTTCTCCATCAATAATTCCTTCTCCCGTTATAGCAATATTTGAACATTCGTACGCATAAATTAGCGGACTGTAATTGTACAACATAGTGCCTTCCCAACTTGTTAAAACCATTGGCAAATAGTCTTCCGGTTTATCACTGAATTTTATTTTTGCCCCTTTTTCTAACTTAAGATTTACATTACTTACAAAATGAATTGGACCGTTTAGTTTATAAATACCTTTTGGTACGATAAGGGTTCCGCCGTTATTCTTTTTACATAAAGCCATCGCTTTATCAAAAGCAGGCTTGCTGTCTGAAATTGAATCTCCTTTTGCGCCAAGTTTTGCAACGTTTACCTGATAAGCAGGAATAACAGGCAACTGAATTCTCTTAACAATTGAATCTACTTTTGCAGATGGAAATTCACCATTTTGAGCAAAAGAAAACGTAGAAATCAATAAAAATAAAAAGTATCTCAAATTCATCATAATTACATTTTTAATCAGATTTTATTTTAAATACCAATCTAATAAATCGTCTTTCAAAATATTTTCCAATGTATATTTTTCAACTTGTTTCTTATTTAACTGATGCGACCATGAAACTCTTTTCGTAGGTTGAAATCCTTCACCAGTACAATTATATTCAGCATAAAAAGCTTTTTTTTCAGCTTCAGGTTTCGACCAATTTTCCCAACCTTCTGGTCTGATTTGTTTTCCTAATTCGCAATTTAAGAAAACCGTTTTAGCATAAATACGCCAAGGTCTTCCTAAAAAAACCGCATCTGCAGAAGCTTCTGCTGTCAATTTGCAGTTTTTAAATACAAAACCAAAAGGAGTTTCCTCAGGTGTTGAAGCCGCCGTGATGTAAGAGTTTTTTATACTATGAATTTCACAGTTCTCAAAAAAGGTAGTTGCACTTCCAAAAATAAAATCGGTTGTACCTTCAATATAACAATTTACAAAATATTGTTTGGCCTCTTTTCCGGAGAGATACAACGTATCTTGATTTCCTAATAAATTGCAATTTGAAACTTTAGCACGATTCGCCACAACTGAGAGCGCAATACCTTGTCCATTATCTCCTGATGTATTTGTGATCGTAAGATTTGATGCAGAAAAATCATCTCCTTCTACTAAAACTGTTGAAGTATAAAAAGTACTATTTCTACCTAAATTGATTTTCGAAAAGTTATCATCGAAAGTAATGATGGTTTTTTCTTTGCTTTCCCCTTTTAAAACAATCTTTGTATTCCATTCAGGTATTCTTACTTTTTCATTATAAATACCATTTTTAATTAAAATAGTAACTTTTTCGTATGGAAAAGCTGGTGAAGCATATATGGCATCTTGAATTTTAGTAAAATCTCCAGAACCGTCCTGCGCTACGGTAATTAATATATTTGGCCCGCCCTTATAATTATTTTGTGATTTTGCTACAAAACTAAAAGCAACAATAAAAAACAGTATTATTTTTTTTAATTGAACCATTTTATTTTTACAATAATTGTTTGTAATTCTTTTTCCTTTTCAAAATTATAAAATACTCTTTTTAGCTAAAAAAATCAGTTAAACTTCAGTGTCCTGTAAGAAAAAACATTTTAATATGATTTTTAACTTCAAACTTTAATGTAAGTATATTCAGGTATTAATTTTTAAAAACAATCTCTTAAAACCAAACTATAGAGGTTCTTTTTAAAAAAAAGAGAATGTTTTTTTTAAAAAGCTACTTTTTATTTTGTAATTCTAAACCAATCGACAGCAACATTGCCAGAATCATTTGTAATTTTTTCGCTTAAAGCGAAAAGGCCAACTTTGGCTCCAATCCATTTTCCTTCTTTTGCTGTAAAATCATTTCCAATTGTCTGATAATTTTTATCATCTAAACTATAAGAAAAAATACAAACGCCTCCTTTTTTAACTTTAACTCTTAAATAAATTGTATTATTAGAAATCAAAATCGGATTAGTTTCATTCTCTTCCTCTTTTTTATCGAAAGTTCCCGTTTTCTGATTTAAGTATAATTTGCCATTATCATTTTTAAGATTGAGATAACTGTAATCTAAACCCATGATGATTAAACCGGTTGTTTCGCCATTTAATCGGGTGTTGAAAGTCATTTTTGCAGTTGCAGTAAATTCTTCTGCCGGGAACTTTTGAAGCATTAGATTTGGAACTTCAAAGATTTTCTCGCTGTCTTTAATTGTCGGGAGACAATACAAATTAAAATACCCTAAACTTGTTGGAAACCCCCAATTATGCTGAGCGTTTGCCTGCCATTGCCATTGTAATCCAAGCTTTGGCAAATTAAACTCATCTGATTCTGCCGGCGTTTCGATTGGATATTTCTTGCCAACATTCGGTTTCTTGAAAGTAGTTACCGGTTCGCCTATTCCATTTTTATCGAAATCCTGTCCCATAACGGGCCAGTCATTTTCCCATTTCATGGGTTGTAAATGCACAATTCGACCATAAGCGCCTTTGTCCTGAAAATGTATAAACCAATCTTCACCCGTTTGCGTTTGCACCCAAGCGCCCTGATGAGGACCGTTTATCGCTGTTTTTCCTTGCTCCAATACTTTCCTCTTTTCGTAAGGACCAAAAACATTTTTTGATCTCAAAACCGTTTGCCAGCCTGTAGAAACTCCACCTGCAGGAGCAAAAATATAGTAATAATTATTTCTCTTATAAAACTTTGGACCTTCAATAGTTCCTTCTCCATCATGACCATCAATAACCATTACTTCATCATTGTTTGTAGCAGTACCTTCGGGATTCATGCTGCAAACGACTAATACACTTTTTATTTTGGCACGGCTTCCTGCAAAAGCGTGAACCAAATAAACCTTTCCATCATCATCCCATAACGGACTAGGGTCGATGAACCCACTGCCTGCTTTAACCAAAATTGGTTCGGACCAAGGACCTTCGGCTTTTTGGGCTTTTATCATGTAAATACCAAAATCCGGATCTGGATAGTAAATATAAAATTCGTTCTTGTGAAAAGTTATGCTCGGTGCCCAAACTCCATTTCCGTGTTGTACTTTATCAAATGTTTCTGTTGGAATTTGTTTGCTTAGTGCATGGCCTATTATTTTCCAGTTTACCAAATCTTTTGAATGCAAAATCGGTAATCCTGGAATGCAATTAAAAGAAGATGCCGTCATATAAAAATCATCTCCTGCCCTTACAACATCCGGATCTGAATAATCAGCATGAATGATTGGATTTGTATAAGTTCCGTCTCTGTTGTCCGGTACCCAAACTTGCGAAAAGTTATGCTGTACAGAAAACATCGACAATGCAAGAAAGAAGAATTTTATTTTTTTCATTTTAAAAAAAGTTAACTTTTCAAATTAAACCCGACAGGTTTTTAAAATCTGTCGGGTTTGCTAGCATTATAATTTATAATTGTCAATTATTTTTTATCTGTTTAATTCTAAAGCTGCCAAAATAAATGGCCCTGTTGCTTTTGGATCATTGTCTTTTCTTCTCTCATTTACATAGTATTCGTAAGAACCATCTCTGTATGGAGTTCCTCCTAATCCTGCAACCTGACAAGCCTGAATTAAAGTAATACCGCCATCAGCATCAACTTTTAATAATTTTGTCGTTAATCCGTCAAATGCTTTATTAGCCAGTTTTTTGTATTTTGCTGGCAAATAACCTTTGTTTGCTCCTTTTGCAAAAGCATAGGCAAACATTGATGATCCTGAAGCTTCTAAATAATTTCCTTCTTTTCCGCCTTTGTCAGTAACCTGATACCATAAACCTGATTTATCCTGAAACTTTTCTAAGCTAGCCGAAACATTATTCAGATATTTTACTAATTCTTTTTGTTTTGGATGATTTTTAGGAAAATAATCCAAGGCATCAACAAGTGCCATTGCATACCAACCCAACGCTCTTGACCAAAAATTTGGAGAATTTCCAGTTTCTTTATTTGCCCACGGCATCTTTTTACTTTCATCCCATCCATGATATAACAAACCCGTTTTTGGATCTGTGGCGTGTAACTGAATCTCTTCAAACTGTTTTGCTACATCGTCCAAAGCTTTTCCGTTTTCGAAAGTAACAGTATATTGCGCGTAAAATGGCTCGCCCATATATAAGCCGTCCAGCCACATTTGATTTGGGTAAATATTTTTATGCCAGAATCCGCCGCTTTGAGTTCTTGGTTGTTCTGCCAATTGTTTGCGCAAAAGCTGCATTGCTTTTAGATATTTTTCTTCTTTTGTAGTATCATAAATATTAAAAAGCAAACGTCCGGCAACAATCATATCAATGTTATACTTGTCCAGTTCGTATGTTTTTATCGTGCCATCATTCTGAACTAAGGCATCAACATATCCTTTTACATATGTTTGATATCTTGGATCTGGATTTTGCTTATATAATTCCTCAAAACCATGCAAAACCAAACCATGAACATAATCCCATTTTGGAGTTTTAGAATCATCAATCATATAGGCTTCCGGATGGCGTTTCATCAGTGTCAAAGCCATTTTATCAGACCATTTTAAATCTTTTGAAATGACTATCTCTTTCGCAGATGTTTCTTGTGAAATTGCCCTCGAGTTTGCAAAAAACATAAAAGCCATCAATGCCAATGTAAAAGATGAAAGTTTTCTATTGTTTTTCATTTTAAAATCTTTTTAAATTTTACCTTTTTTATTTAAAATTTCAAGTTTTTCATTGAGATACTTTACAAAATCTGCCTGAGATTTAATTCCGTTTACCTCTTGTTCCCAAGCTCCTAAAAGATAAAATGACGTTGCTTTTGTAGCTGGTTTAAACACCAATAAATAATCTAAATCTGTATCTGCAATATTTTCAACTGTATTAACTTCATAAAATAGTGCCATTCCTAATTTATCAGGAACCAACGACTGCTCACCATAAGTGGCCAGATAAGCCCATTTTTTATTTTTACTTTCTTTTTTAAGCAACTCCGTATTCTTTTGCTTTACAATTCCTGTACAGACTCCTTTAATTTCTTTTGAAGCCTGAAACGTATGTTTTGTGTAAAGGTCATTTGGTTTAATTGTTAAAACCGAAGTAAAATCAATTTTATCCGAAGCTGTTTTCCAGCCGTAATAATTTACTTTTACAGTCGATTCTTTTTCATTATTGGCAACAGTTGCAATTGTCGAATCTACTTCTCTAAAATGTAGTTTTTCATTATTCAGAAAACGATCAATAGAACCTATTCCGATTCCTTTTCCTGCCTTTAAAATATCAGCTCCCCAATCGCTCATTTCATGATACGAATCGAAATTATCCTGTCCAACTTTTGGCAATATAATCTCAGGTGTTTTCTTTCCGAAAATATCAATTGCATTTCTCCAATCTAAATACAAACGGTATCCAATTCGGTTATTTTCCCAACCTGGTCCTTCATAACGAATATCAAAAGAATGATCCGTATGTTCCGGAGCCAATTTTAATCGGTCTACATTTTTAAAAACTGTTCCGCCAATATATTTTCGTCCTTCCCATTTTCCATCTGTTTTTACGGATATTTCGGCATAGGTTTTTGCTGTTTTTAAATCTACTTTTTGAGCATTTGCAGTTGCCAAAGTCATTAAAAAGAAGGCGGTTATTTTTGTTATTGCTTTCATTCGTATGCTTATTATTTAAAAATTTTATCTAGAAATTGTACTATATAAACTGTCATTTCATCAAACCATGGTTGAAAAAACCAAAATGAATGAGGTGAATCCTTGATTATTTTTACTTCATTATAAATATTGTTTTCATTCAAAATCGAGATCATATCATCTCTTCCTGCATGAAACCTTTCAAAACTGCTGTTTATAAAAAGTATCGGCGGTGTATTTTTATCTGTATGATTTAATGCCGAAGCATTATTCCAATTCTCCGGATTTTCTTCATAACTCCCTTTTAGCCAAAATGAAGCCGCTTCACCTTCTGCCGACTCTACATGTTTAAAAGCCAGAATTCCATCGACATCAATAATTGTATTTACTTTTGAAGATGATTTGCTTTTAAAAACAGCATCTTCAAAAGCCGGATTTTCATTTGTTGTACCAATTAAAGCTGCCATCTGACCTCCAGAGGAGCATCCTAAAATGGCAATTTTATTTGGATCTACATGAAATTTTCCAGCATTGTCTTTTATAAATTTAATCGAATTCTTTACATCGTAAATTCCTTCGGGATATTTTGCTTCTAACGCTAATCGATATTCGATTGTAAAACATGAATACCCTTTTGAGGCAATTTCCTGTGCCAAAATCCGCATTTGATTTTTGTTTCCGGATTTCCATCCGCCACCATGAATCAATATAACTGCAGAGTTTGTTTTATTCTTTTTATAAACATAAGCATCTAAATGTAATGCTCTCTCTTTCTTTAGATCGTATTCAATGTCATTGAGTTGATCAATATTCTGATATTTTTTCTCTTTTACAATTGTAATAAAAGGATATTTTTTTAAAAGTTTATTATAAGTACTTTTTATGGTGTAAGATGTATCAACCTTAAAATTGCTTTGAGCATTTATCGCATTTGAAAACAGAAACAAAAACAACATTATCTTCTTCATAACTCGCTTTGCGTTTTTAGTTAAGAAAGGAGTTTGACAGGCATCAAACTCCTTTTTAACTAGTTCAAAAAACAATTGCTCAAAAACTATAAAAATTACTAATAACCAGGATTTTGAGGAAAATCTTTATTTTGATTTAAATCTAAAGCGCTTTGTGGTATTGGTCTTAAAATTTTAAGAGCACCTCCAACTCCAACGAAATTAGCTGCTTTAATTCTGTAATTATGAGCAGAAGCTCTAGCAACTAAAGTTCCTGTACGTTTCAAATCAAACCAACGTTTGTATTCACCAACTAATTCTCTTGCTCTTTCATCTAAAATGTATTCAATATTAAATTCTGCCGCAGTAGCATTTGCCACACCTGCTCTTCTTCTTACTTCATTTAAACGGTCTAATCCTGTTGCTGGATTACCTGCTTTCAAATACGCTTCAGCAGCTACTAAATAAGTTTCTCCAAGTCTTGCAACAATAATATCACGAGTACTTACAGGGCCTGTACTAGAAGGAGTCGTTAATTCCGGATCATCAAATTTCTTAACCGGAATAGTTTGATAATCGATGTTTTTTATCAAAGTATACGCAGCTTCATATTCTCCCCAAGGATGATATACAAATCCGGTTGCTAATTTTGCAGTAGCAAGATAATTTTCCTTATCAGCCGCTGTAAACCATTTTGGCTCGTAAAAATGCTTTACTTTCAAGTTTGTTTTATCGGCAACTCTAAAAAAGTCATAGTAGTTTTCATAAACTTCATTCATAAATGTAGCCGACCATCTTTTATCACCTTTTTCATATAATCCCAAAGCATATCCCGTTGGAAGTAAGTTATAACTTCTTAAAGGTGCTCCACCTTTAGTTTCACTTCCCCCCAAATAAGAACTAAAATAATAGAACTGATTATTTCCTAATTTTTGTGGGTCTGTACTTGTCGAATTTTTATCATACTGAACAGAAAAAATAGTTTCAGCATTTAAATCGTTTCCTGGTTTAAACAATTGATCGTAAGCTAAATTTAAAGCTTGTCCGCCAATTGCTGCATCTGCATAAGAAGCCGCTTTTGTAAAATCGGTCGCTGTTCCAAAAGTTTCGTAACCTCTAGTTAAATATACTTTAGCCAATAAATCATTTACAGCTCTTTTATTCACTCTTCCTGATGTGCCATAAGCCGAAGTCCCAACACTTGCAAGAGAAGCCTCCAAATCAGAAATAATCTGCGTATAAACTTCCTCTGCAGTATTTCTTTCAAACCATAAAACCGGAGACGTGATATTATCTAATACAATAGGAACCCCTCCATACGTCTGAACCAATAAGAAGTAAGCCTGAGCTCTTATAAATTTAGCTTCACCTACCAACACCGGTACATTTGCATTTTGCTCTGTTATTGTTGAGTAATAAACAGTTTTGTTTACTGCCTGAATAGCCTGATAGCAAGAATTATATAATTGTTCTACTCCCGTTGAGGAAGGTATTAACAATGTATATTGACTCAAACCTGCCGGTTCCGGAGTTCTTCCTTCTGCATACATATCTGTTCCTGCTTCAAACAACCATGGATCTCCTCCATAAATTCCTTTAAGCCATGCGTAATTTGTATTTACCAAAAGCTGAAATCCGGATGTCGTTTTGTATGTTGCATCAGCCGGAACATTTGATAAACTTTCTTCTTCAATAAAATCACTACATGAACTAAATGTTGTAATGATTATTCCTAAAATCAATATTATTTTTTTCATTGTTTCTTTATTAAAATTTAACACTTAATCCCAATTGTGTAGTAACAGATGCCGGACGGTTTACTCCAAAAGCCGCACCTGCCCATTCTGGATCATATCCATCAAATTTTGTAAATACAAATGGGTCTAGAACGTTTACATAAATTCTAAAATTGCTGATTTTTAATTTTTTAAGCAGCTCTGGCGTTAATGTATATCCTAAAGATATATTTTTGATTTTAGTGAAAGAAACATCTCTGTAATAAGCAAAACCAGATGTCCAATACGCTCCTGCACCTGTAGCTACAGGTCCTGGTCTTGGGTTTGTACTATTTGCATTTGCTTCAATACCTGTTCCGTTTGTTGGAATGAAATAATCCATTGCCAATTTCTGACGCCCTCTATCACTCACATCAGTGAAGTTTTGATGAAAAGAACTTAAAACTGTTTGTCCCTGACTTGTAAGTACTGAAAAGTTGAAATCAAACTGTCCAACATTTAATCTTGAATATAAACTTCCCTGCCATTCCGGATTTGGATTACCAATTACAGTTCTGTCATCCTGATTAAATTTCCCGTCTCCATTCAAATCTTTTGGTCTTGCCTGACCTGGTTTCTGATCGTAAGTTGCTGCCAATGCTGCTTCACTTTCTAACCAAACACCGTCATACACATAATTGTAAAAATTAAAGTTACTAGGGCTTAGCGGAGAACCAAGAATTAATTTGTTACCAATATCACTTACTTTATCCTGATTGTAAATAGATTCTAATTTATTTACGTTTTTAGTGAAAGTAAAAGTAGTTTCCCAAGTAACGAACTGTGTCTTAATGTTTTTAGTTGTCAATAAAGCTTCTATACCTTTGTTACTAACCGATCCTACGTTTGAGAAAGTATTTTTCCAACCTGTTTCTGGTGGTAATTCTTGTTTATAAATCAAATCATCAGATAATCTGTCATATACATCAACACTACCTGTAATTCTGTTTTTTAAGAAACCAAAATCAAGACCTAAGTTAAACTCTCTTGTTTTTTCCCAGCTAATTCTTTGGTTGGCTAAATTTTGAGACTGCCATCCCGGAACCACAACCGGACCATTTGCATAAAAAGTCTGCTGATTTAAAAGTGCCTGAGAAGTATAAGGCTGTACATTGTCATTTCCGGTATAACCGATACTTGCTCTTAATTTTAAATCTGAAACGGTATTGTTATTTGCTAAAAATGATTCTTTGCTGATTTTCCATCCTAAAGCTAATGATGGAAAACTTTCCCATTTTGCTCCTTCTGCTAAAACAGATGAACCATCCCATCTTGTAGACGCCGTTACTAAATATTTATCTTTAAATGTATAGTTTAAACGTACTGCATATGAACTTAAAGTATTTTTTGCATAAGCAGATTTCACCACATAACTGGACTGAACTCCTGATCCGATATTGTTGATATCTGTATCAAAAGGTTGTGTGTTTGAATACAAATAAGAACTTTTATCTACGTTTGAATACAAACTTTGTAATAACAATGCGCTAAAATCGTGCACCTCATTAAAAGTATGTTTCAAATCAATTTGATTGTCCCAAGTGTAATTAAAATTATTCAGGTTTTCTATAGAAGATGAATTCTTGTTATTCAAGGTAACACCTGCATTAGATTGTGCACCATATGCTTTACCATTTTCAATATCTGAAATTCCGGCTGCAAAAGTGGTTTTGAAGGAAAGCCATTTTATAGGTTGGTATTGAAAATAAACATTTCCAACAGTTTGCCAAGTATTTTCAGTTTGTGAAGAATTAGCAATTTCTACTAAAGGATTAACCGTACTCGTTTTATTAATTGCCCATGAACCGTCAGGATAAGTTAGTTTACCAGGTAAGAAAAACAACTCACCTACTTTTTCATTTCCATCAGCATCTACAGCCCAAGGAGACATTAAAGGGCTTAATCTAAAAGCGTCCTGCATAGCTAAATCACTACCTAATTCTGATTCAATTCTAGCAATTGTAATGTTTGCTCCTGTTGAAAATTTATCATTTATTTTATGATTCAACCCTAATTTAAAAGAATACTTATCTGTTGAGTCGTTTTCAATAAGACCTTTATCGCTTTGAATACCAAAACCTAAATTATAACTCAAGCCCGAATCTGAACGGCCTGAAACATTTAAGTAATTGTTTTGCGTCATTCCTGTTTTAAGTACTGCATCATACCAGTCAAAATCATAACCGTTATTTGCTCTCGAAACCAATAACGGACTTTGATTTCCTGCCAACGCCGCCAATTGCGCTGGTGTTTGCGTTAATGGAGTAGCGTTCATGTAAGCTACCTGATGAAATTTCCACCATTCTTCACCGCTCATCATTTTTGGTAATCTAGCAGCGGTTTTTGTTCCGTAAGAAGTATCAAAAGTTACGCTAATTCCTGATTTAGCGCTTAATCCACTTTTTGTTGTAACGATGATTACACCACTTGCACCTCTAGAACCATAAATTGCTGCCGAAGAAGCGTCTTTCAAAACGTCCATTCTTGCAATATCCTGCGGATTTAAAAAGTCGATTCCGTCAGTAGGAACTCCATCCACAATATACAACGGTGTTGATCCTGCAATTAATGAGTTGTTACCTCTGATTACTACATTATAACCATCACCTGAACGTCCTGTACTTGAGGTGATTTGAACTCCGGGAGTACTACCCTGAATCGCTTCTAAAGGGCTTATTGTATTTCTTTCCGTTATCGTAGCAGCATTAATTGTACTTACCGCACCGGTCAAATCTGTTTTCTTTACAGATCCATATCCAACCACCACAACTTCTGTAAGCGCATTTGATTGCTCTGAAAGACTAACGTTTACTTTAGATTTCCCTGCAATGCTTACTTCCTGAGTCTGAAATCCTAAATAGGTAATAACTAAAGTGGCTTTAGCATTGGTAACATTCATTTTAAAACTCCCTTCAAAATCTGTAGAAGTACCATTTTTCGTTCCTTTTTCCTGAATATTTACTCCAGGCAATGACAGTCCTGCAGCATCAGTAATTTTCCCTTCAATAACAGTAGACTGGGCACTAATAGTATTTACCCAAAGGAAATTCAGGAAAAACAAAAACACAAGATTGTATTTTATCTTTTTCTTTGATATTTTTTTAATGTTCATAATTTGGTATTGGTTTGGTTAATTGATAATTAATTAGTTTTAGTTTTTAATCGATTCTATTTTCTTTCCATTGATATAAGTATTTATAAAATTGACATTTTTTACGTTTTTAAGAGAGTAGACCGAATCTACTTTTGTTATTTCCACATCTTTAAATGTTATGTTCTCGATTGGAGATTCTTTGTACCCATCGGCCAGAATTCCAAATTTTCCACCATTTTTCACCTTAATATTTTCAAGATGAATATTTCGGATTGAAGGCATAAAATTGCCAGTTTGACTGCCGTACAAATCATAAAACATTGTCACTCTTAAAACACATTCCTTAACGGTTCCAACCTGAAGATTTCGAACGAATATATCTTCTGTAGTTCCGCCTCTTTTTGAGTTTGTTTTAATTCTGATCGCACGATCAAGTTCAGGACTGTCCATTACGCAATTTTCAACAAAAACATTATTTACTCCCGCACTAATTTCACTTCCCATCACCACTCCGCCATGACCGTCAACCATTTTACAATTTTGGACAATAATATTCTTACTCGGAATACCAACGCGGCGTCCATCGGCATCTCTACCCGATTTAATAGCGATACAATCATCGCCCGTATCGAAAGTGCAGTTTCGAATTATTACATTTTGAGAATATTCAGGATCACAACCATCATTATTAGGACCGTGGCTTTTTACAGTTACACCGTCAATGATGACATTGGTAGATTTTATTGGATGCAAAATCCAAAACGGCGCATTTATAATTTTTATATCTTTTACTAAAACAGTATTACATTCAAAAAATTCAATAAAATTTGGGCGCAAATAATGTCCTTCTCCAAAAACTCTCTCCTCAACCGGAACATCTTTTTCAGCCATTTCGACTAGATTATCACGATTAAGTTTATCATGTTGCGAAGGCTGACCTTTTTCCCAACCATACCCTTTATGCCCGCACCATGGCCACCAATTTGAATTATTGGCCTGACCATTTAAAATTCCTTTTCCAGTTATAGCAACATTAGTTTTTCCTTTTACATAAATCAACGGAGAGTGATTCATTAATTCTGTTCCTTCAAAAGAAGTATGAACTAAAAAATATTCTTTAGAATCAGTGCTGAAAAGAATTTCGGCCTGATCTTCTAAATGCAAATTAACATTACTCTCTAAATGAATTGGACCTGTCAGATATTTTCCATTTGGTACTAAAACTTTTCCACCTCCTTCTTCAGCACATTTCTTGATTGCTTTTACGAAAGCTGCTGTATTCGATGTTTTTCCATCAGCAACAGCTCCAAAATCTTTTACATTATATACAGCATCTTTAAAATGAGTTTCAGGAATACTTTTTATTATTAAATCCATTTTCTGCCAAGGATTAGCCTCCGAAGTAGCAGAAACTTGTTTTGCACATGATAAAAACATGAAGCAAAATAGAATTAAAAATGAAATTGCTTTTAGCGTTAAGTACTTACGTGTAATCATTTAAAGGCATTTTTTAAATTCAAATAGATAAAATGTCAAACACTTTGTAATCGATTACACGAAAGTATAAAATTTGTTTTTACTAACCAAATTAATTAAGAAAATAATTATGCATTTAATTTTTATTCACAATTATTTTTATAGTTAATGTAAAAAAACGCATAATTTTTTAATATTGTAGAACCGAAAACGCTGTAGTTACTAATTATGGTAATCGATAACAAAAAATATTGAATTCAGTAAAAAAAATGTATTTTTGTCTATAATTAATCTGAAAACCTTTTCGAATGAGCGAAAAAATAACCATTTATGATATTGCTAAAAAACTGAATATCACTGCTGCCACTGTTTCCAGAGCGTTAAATAACAATCCGAAAATAAAAGAGAGTACCCGCGACCTGGTTATTAAGACTGCTGCATCGATGAATTATAAGCAAAATAAATTAGCGCTGGCATTAAAAAGCGGACGAAGCAACAATATTGGTGTTATTGTACCGCGCATTGACAGTAATTTTTTCGCTTCTGTTATTAGAGGTATTGAAGAAGAATTACAACCACACGGTTATCAGGTTATCATTTGCCAAACACACGAAAGTGCTAAACGAGAAAATGAAAATCTATACACATTAATAGACGCTCAGGTTGACGGAATCATAATGTCGGTTACTGATGTTACTACCGAAAATGATGCTGCTTTTCAATATGTACTTGAAAAAAATGTACCGTTAATATTTTTTGACCGAAGCAAACATATCGATGGTGTAAGCTCTGTTACGATTAATGACTTCAAAGGTGGTTATATTGCTACCCAACATTTAATTAATGAAGGATGCAAAGCAATTGCACATTTTTCTGGTGACCAGTCTTTTGATATTTTCAAAAACAGGTTCTTAGGATACAAACAAGCTTTACTCGATCACGGAATAACTTTCAAAGAAGAATATGTTATCAATACCAAAAGTAACGTAGATGCCGGTAAAGAAGCTGTTAGTAAATTACTGGAACTGGAAACTCCGCCGGATGCGATTTTTTCTTCAAGTGATTTTGCCGCTCTGGGCGCCATTCAGGAACTAAAAGAGAGAAATATTAATATCCCAAAAGATTTTTGCGTAGCTGGTTTCAGTAATGAACCTTTCACAAAATTCATGGAGTTATCTATTACTTCCGTAGATCAGTCTTCTCTTGAAATGGGCAAAATGTCTGCAAAGGTTTTCTTAGAACAAGTAGACAAAACTGACACCATTAAAATCGAAAAAAAGGTAGTTCTTGCTCCAGAATTGCACGTCCGAAAATCATCTTCGAGAACAAACATTTAAACTTTTTTTTCACCATATAAGTTATGTAAGCAAATTAAAGTTTGTTTAAAAAAATCAGCAAAAAAGGCAACTCATAAAGAGCTGCCTTTTTTATTGTAAAGTATATCTAAAATGAACTTATATAACTTATATGGTAAAAAAAAGACGCACAGTTGTGCGTCTCTACATATAAAACTTTGTCACTTTTTATCTCTGTAACTTTGAGCCTAAAAAACTATAAAGAAACTCCTCTTTTCCAAGGAATAAATACATCTTGTTTCAACTGGTCTGCTTTTGTTTCCACGTTTCCGCTCGCCAATTCTATAATGTAATCTACTATTTCTGCTCCAACCTCGGTAATGGTTTTTTCACCAGTAATCACCGTTCCGGCATTTACATCGATAATATCAGACATTCTATTAATTAATGCCGTGTTCGAAGAAATTTTTACAACGGGTGCAATCGGATTTCCCATCGGATTTCCTAAACCTGTGGTAAATAAAACAACTGTTGCGCCCGATCCAACCAATCCTGTGGTACATTCTGCGTCATTTCCTGGCGTATTTAAAAGATTTAATCCTGGTTTTGAAATATATTCTCCGTAATCTAAAACATCTACAACAGGTGAAGTTCCACCTTTTTTAGCTGCGCCAGCAGATTTCATTGCATCTGTAATTAATCCGTCTTTGATGTTTCCCGGAGATGGATTCATATCAAACCCTGAACCTGCATCTACAACTGATTTTTCAAAAGCTTTCATTAAAGTTAAAAACTTATCTGCTTTTTCTTCGTCCACACATCTATTCATCAATTCTTGCTCAACGCCACATAATTCTGGAAACTCTGCCAAAATTGTTTTCCCTCCCAAAGCTGCAAAAATATCCGAAACAACTCCTAATGCCGGATTAGCGGAAATTCCTGAAAATCCGTCAGACCCTCCACATTCTAAACCAATACTCAGCTTTGAAAGAGGAGCAGGTTTGCGTTCAATTTTGTTGGCTCTTTTAATGGCTTCATAAGAATCTTTAATCACCATTTGAAACATTTGATCAGTAGTTCCAATTTGTTGTTGCTCATAGATCAAAATTTCTTTATCACTATTCGGACTCATTTCTTTCAATGCCTTTTTAAAAATATCAACTTGCAAATTTTGGCAGCCTAAACTTAAAACAGTTGCACCTGCAACATTTGGGTTGTTCACATATCCTGCAAGCAGTTTTGCCAACAATTCTGAATCTTGTCGAATCCCTCCACAACCACCTTGATGATTGATAAATTTTACTTCGACATTATCTAAAAGATTTTTATTTAAATTTTTATCCGAAACTTCTTCTACACTTTTTTCTTCAATTAAAGAACGCAACAAATTTTTATACGAAACTTCTTTTTTGGGCATTAATTCGTTTTCAAAAATATCTTTCAGTTTTTCGATATTTTTGTTTTCGCAAAAAACCAATGGAAAAAACAACCAAACGTTTTTGGTTCCAACTTGTCCATCAGTACGGTAGTATCCGTTGAAAGTTTTGTCTTTCCAACGATCTACATTTGGTGGAGTCCAACCTAAATTTCCGGTTTTACCAAAAACTTTTTCACTTTGATGTTTTACATTTTCGGTGGTAATTACTTCTCCTTTTTTTATAGGTTTAGCAGCTTTTCCAACCAAAACACCATACATTATAATATCATTACCAATTGAAAAATCTTTCTCTGCGATTTTATGTTTTGCTTTAACATCAGTTGTTGGTGAGACAGTGGTTCCTTCAAACATAATTTGTTCGTTTTGTATCAAATCGGTTAAAGCGACAATTACGTTATCTGCTGGATTGACTTTTATTAGTTTTTTTTGCGTTGCCATAACTATTGTATGTAATTCTTAATTTAATTGTTTTTGAAAATTGATGAAGCCTTGCTCCACGCCATTTGCATCAATTTCTTCTAAAGCTTTTGCAATTGATTCTGTAAGAGAAGGAATTTCAGTCAAATCTTCATCCCAGAAACTTTTATTCTGCAAAGTCAATCTCGCTATTTCAGTATAATCATCTGATGTCCAAAGCTCTTTAAAAAAAGAAACAATCTCTTCACTGTCATTAACTGGCAAACTTTCACCTTTCCAAGTACCTTTATAAAAGCGAATTAAAGCTGCGAAAGCAAAAGTTAAATGAGCCGGCAATTTATGATGAACATCAACATAACCAGTCAAACTCGGTAACACACGAACTTTGAATTTAGAAATTGAGTTCAATGCAATTGAAGACAATAAATGCTTGATAAACGGGTTTCTGAAACGGTCTAATATTTCTTCAGAAAAACTAGCCAGTTCTGCTTTATCCATATTTAAAGTTTCATTGATTTCGTCAAAAACTGCTTTATTTACAAATTCTCCCGTAAATGTATTATCAACTGTTTCTTTTACCGTTTCGTTTCCATAAAGCAATGAAAATGGAACCATTGCGGTGTGTGCACCATTCAGAATTCTAACTTTACGCGTACGGTACGGTTGCATATCAGCAACAATTTTCACATCTAAATCAGTCTTTTCAAACGGAAGTTTCGCTTTTAATTTATCATCACCTTCAATTACCCATAAAAAGAAACTTTCAGCACTTACAATCAAGTCGTCTTTGTAAGGAAGCTGACTATTGTATTCTTCGATTTGGTCTTTTGGATAACCCGGAACAATTCTGTCTACCAAAGTATTATGAAAAGAGCAATCCTCTGTTAACCATGATTTAAATGCTGCTTCCAAATTCCAATCATCACAATATTTCAAAACAATTTCCTTTAAAGCATCTGAGTTATAATTAATTAATTCACAAGGAATAATTGTCAAAGCTTTTGATTTATCGCCATTAAAATACTTAAATCTCTCATGCAAAAGCACAGTTAATTTTGCGGGAAACGAAACTGGAGGTTGCATTGAAGGTTTATCGGACTCGATGTATTCAATTCCGGCTTCTGTTGTATTAGAAATAATAAATTCTAATTCTTCTTCTTTGGCTAAAGCCAAAAATTCCTGAAAAGAAGCGTACGGATCTACCGCTTTTACGATATTGGTAATCAACTCTTTTTCCTGAATTTCCGCACCTTTTTTAACGCCTTTCATAAATAAAGTATACAAACCATCCTGATCATTGATCATGTTCACCAATCCTCTGTCAATAGGTTGCACAACAGCAATTCCAGCGTTGAAATCCGCTTTTTTATTTAATTCCTGAAATGCATATTCTACAAAAGCTCTCAAAAAATTTCCTTCTCCGAACTGCACTATTTTTATCGGAAGCCTTTGCGAAAACTCCGTATTTGATCTGTTTATTTTTTCCATTAGAAATTCTTTAAAGTGTTATAAATAACCCCATTTAAATACCTTATTCAATTTTTCCCGGCTTTATATTGCAAAAGAAACATTACACTTAAAAGCGTAAAACAAAACCTGCTGTGAGGAGTGACAAGATTTATTTTGCAAGCGTAATGTTCAATTACAACATCTAAAAACTCTAAAAAAACCGCATGCCAAATAAGGAATTGGTATGGTTATTCCCTATTTATTTTTTATATTTTTAATGATCTCCAAAACCTGGCTTACCTTAGTTTGTAAACCATCAAAATCTTGTTTATCTAGTATATCTTTTGAAATTAATTGTGATCCTAAACCAACACAAGTTGCTCCGGCATTTAACCAGGAACTAAGGCTTTCAACCGTTGGGTAAACACCGCCTGTAGGCATAATATTCGTCCACGGACATGGTCCTTTTATCGCTTTGATGAATTCTGGACCGTAAATATCAGCTGGAAATAATTTTACAATTTCACAACCCAATTCTTCTGCTCTTGCAATTTCAGTAAGCGTTCCGCAACCTGGTGACCACAATACTTTACGACGATTACAAGCAATTGCAATATCTTCTCTAAAAACCGGAGTTACAATAAAATTTGCACCTAAACTCATATAAAGTGAAGCCGAAGCTGCATCAGTTATTGAACCAACTCCTAACATCATTCCAGGCAATTCAGCCAAAGCATATTTGTTTAGTTCACCAAAAACTTCATGCGCAAAATCACCTCTGCTTGTAAACTCCATTAAACGCGAACCTCCATCATAACAAGCCTTTAAGACCTTTTTGCTTAATTCTATATCAGAATGAAAAAACAACGGAACCATACCGTTTTCTTTCATCATCTGAACCACTTCAATTCTTGAATATTTTGCCATTCTTATTTTTATCTTGATACTAATGCCGAACCATCGCCATCAATCCTATTTTCAACTTCTTTTAATGTTGCCAAGTTATAATCGCCTGCAATTGTATGTTTTAAGCAACAAGCTGCAACGGCAAAATCCAAAGTTCTTTGATTGTTATTTTGATATTGCAACAAGCCATAAATTAATCCGCCCATAAAAGCATCTCCGCTTCCTACACGGTCAACTACAGGCGTTACTTCCTTAACATCAGCACTGTAAATTACTTTTCCATCATATAAAATTCCTCCAATTCTTTGATGAGAAGCACTAACAGAATAACGCAGTGTCGTTGCAACCACTTTAAGGTTTGGAATCAATTCAAACAATTTATCATATTGGGCCGGAAGTGTTTTTTCGTCCTGATAATTAGGATTTACTTTTGGAATTCCCAACATAAAATACGCTGTATCAATATCTCCTAAAATAACATTGCTGTATTTCAACATCTCTGGCATTACCTCGCTTGGTGTTTTGCCATATTGCCACAATTTTGATCTGTAATTTAAATCGCAGGAAATTGTTATTCCTTTTTTGTGAGCAACTTTAATCGCTTCTAAACAAGCTTCGGCAGCACTTTCAGAAATCGCTGACGTTATTCCGCTCCAATGAAACCATTCCGCACCTTCTAGGACTATATCCCAATCAATATTTCCTTTTTGAATAGTTGCCATCGAACTTTGTGCACGGTCATAAACTACATTGCTTCCACGCATTCCTGCACCTGTTTCAAGAAAATAAATCCCTAAACGTTCTCCTCCAAAAATGATATTTTTAGAGTCCACGTTCATTTTTCGGATTTCTTGTAATGCAGAAAAACCAATCTCATTTTCCGGTAATCTTGTAACAAACTCTGCATTAATACCATAATTTGCTAAAGAAACAGATACATTAAATTCTCCGCCTCCATAAGTAGCACTAAATGCTGTCGATTGCGAAAAACGTAAATGTCTTTCCGTCGATAAACGCAACATAATTTCTCCAAATGCAACTACTCTACTCATACTATCTTTTTTAAATTTTACCATTAAGGCATTAAGAAAATTAAGCTTTACTTTATGTTCTCTTAGCGATTAAAGGTTAAGTTTATTAAGCGCACTCGCTTAATCATCTTTATTATTTAAGTAACTATTTATTAAACCAAAAACTTAATTTTCTTAATGCCTTAATGGTTAAAAAAATTAAAATTTGAAATATTCTTTAGCGTTGTTATATGAAATATCAGAAACTAATTTTCCAATCCATTCCATATCATTAGGAAGTTCTCCTCGTTTGATTTCATCTCCAAGAAGATTACATAAAATACGTCTGAAATATTCGTGTCTTGGGAATGATAAAAAACTTCTGGAATCTGTTAGCATTCCAACAAAACAGCTAATCAATCCCATGTTTGAAAGCGCATTTAACTGTTTAGTCATTCCGTCTTTCTGATCTAAAAACCACCATCCTGAACCAAATTGTACTTTTCCACGAACACTTCCGTCATTGAAGTTCCCAATCATAGTTGCCATTACTTCATTATCAGCAGGGTTTAGATTGTAGATAATCGTTTTTGTCAATTTATCTTTACTGTCTAAAGCATTTAAAAAGCTTGATAATTTTTGCGCCTGCGGATAATCCCCAATAGAATCCCAACCAGTATCTGGACCTAAAATCCTATGCATACGCGTATTATTGTTTCTTAAAGCACCTAAGTGAAACTGCTGCACCCATCCAAATTCATGATACATTTCAGACAAAAACAATAAAATAGCACTTTGGAATTTCAGTACTTCTTCTGAAGTTAATATTCTGTTTTCTCTTTTCTTTTTGAAAATAGTACTGATTTCATTTTCAGTGAAATTTTCAAAATAAATTTGATCAAGTCCGTGATCACTTAATTTGCAACCATTTGCATTAAAGAATTCAATTCTTTTTCTCAGTGCTGTGCGTAAATCAGTATAAGTTTCAATTGCAATACCAGACACTTCACCTAAAGTGTCAACATATGCATTATATCCTTCATTCGAAATTAAAATCGCTTTATCAGGTCTAAAAGCTGTACTCATTTTTGTTCCAATTGGATTCTGAGTCAGCTTTTTATGAAACTCTAAACTGTCAATTGGATCTTCAGTTGTACAAACCAATTCAGCATTTACTTTTTTAAGAAGATTTTGCGTGCTGTAGGCTGGAGAATTTATTTTTTCAGAAGTTTCGATATAAATTTTCTCAGCCGATTTTTCATTCAAAAGATCATAAATATCAAAATAGCGAGCCAATTCTAAATGCGTCCAGTGATACAAAGGATTACGCATGGTGTACGGAACCGTTTTCCCCCAGTTTAAGAACTTATCTTTATCAGAAGCTTTTCCGGTTACAAACTGCTCGTTGATTCCTAATGTACGCATGGCGCGCCATTTGTAATGATCACCATTTATCCAAACTTGAGTTATATTATCAAAGATTTTATCCTCAGCAATTAACTGTGGAATTAAGTGATTATGGTAATCAATTATTGGCTGGTTTTTAGAATAATTATGATATAATTCTTCAGCAAATTTATTTTCTAATAAAAAATTATCGTTTATGAATGTATTCGCGCTCATGCCTTTTTAAATAAAAATTGAGAATTATTCTTCGTTCGATGGTTTCCCGATTGTTGCCAAAATACCACCATCAACATATAAAATGTGACCGTTTACAAAATCACTGGCTTTTGAAGACAAAAATATCGCCGCTCCAGCTAAATCACTTGGATCACCCCATTTTGCGGCCGGAGTTCTGCTGATAATAAAATCATTAAACGGATGTCCATCAACTCTGATAGGTTTTGTTTGTTCAGTAGCAAAATATCCAGGTCCAATTCCGTTGATTTGAACATTGTATTTTGCCCATTCCGTTGCCATATTTTTAGTCAGCATTTTCAAACCTCCTTTTGCAGCAGCGTAAGCAGAAACCGTATTTCTTCCTAATTCACTCATCATGGAGCAAATATTGATGATTTTTCCTTGTCTTCTGGCGATCATGCCTTTTGCAACATGTTTCGAAACAATAAACGGACTTACTAAATCAATATCGATTACTTCTCTAAAATCAGCAACTTCCATTTCTAGAAGCGGAATTCTTTTAATGATTCCTGCGTTGTTGATTAATATAGCGATTGGACCAACTTCCTTTTCAATTTTTTGAACTGCTTCTGCAACTTCTTTTTCTTCGGTTACATTAAATTTATACCCAACAACATTTATTCCTTCGCTTTTTAATTCATTAACAGCGTTGTCGATTTTTTCTTGAGAAGAATTTCCGTTCACCACAATTGTCGCTCCCGCCTGTCCTAATCCTTTAGCCATCGCCAATCCAAGTCCATGCGTACTTCCTGTTATTAAAGCAACTTTTCCAGTTATATCAAATAAGTCTGTCATAATTCTTATCTTAAATCAGTGATTTTACAAACATCCATATCTCCATAATCTAAATTCTCACCTGCCATTCCCCAGATAAAAGTATAATTACTAGTTCCTGCGCCAGAGTGAATTGACCAAGGTGGAGAAATAACTGCCTGATGATTGTTCATCCAGATATGTCTTGTTTCTTGTGGCTGTCCCATAAAATGACAAACTGCCTGATTTTCCGGAATATCCAAATAGAAATACACTTCCATTCTGCGATCGTGTACGTGCGCTGGCATTGTATTCCAAACACTTCCTGGGTTTAATTCTGTCATTCCCATTTGCAATTGGCAAGTTGTTACCACGCTTCCAATAATCATCTGATTTACGGTACGGTGATTTGCAGTTTCTACTGAACCTAAGTTTAATTTGTTTGCTTCTGCCAAGCTTACTTTTACCGTTGGGTAACTGGTATGGGCTGGCGCCGAATTAATGTAAAATTTAGCCGGATTATTAGCATCGGTACTTTTGAAAATCACCTCTTTATTACCGCTACCGATGTACAATGCATCTTTAAAACCTAACTCATAAATAGTTCCTTCAACCACAACAGAACCACTTCCTCCAACATTGATAATACCTAATTCTCTTCTTTCTAAAAAATAAGGCGCTTTTAGCGGATCAATTGTTTCCAAAGCCAAATCACCTTTTACAGGAACTGCAGATCCGGCAATGTATCTGTCGTAGTGCGAATAAACCAATACTACTTCATCTTCCTGCATTAAATCATCAATTAAGAATTCTTCTCTCAATTGTTGTGTATCATATTTTTTTACAGCTTCGGGACTTGATGCGTATCTTGAACTATATTTTGTCATAATTTTTAATTTAATGTAATCGATTGCACAAAATTATATTTTTATATTTAAAAAGCATAATCAAAAATAAAATATTTCATTTTAAAGATAAAGATTTATATAGACATTACCTTTTATGAATAGCTATACACTCCAGATTATGAGGATATTCAGTAACTTATTCAATCTTCTTACAAATCTGTAATTGGGCAGTATTTTGGAACAAGCGTTTTCATTACAATCCAGCCAGTCAAATAACAGACTGCACAAATCGAAAATATGATGAAATATCCCGCCTCAATTCCTTTAAATCCCATAAAAACCATATTTGTCTCTTTACTGTAATCAAATAAAAGTCCGGAACCTTTATTAATCAAAGTTGATCCTACTCCACCAGCCAAACCACCAATTCCCGTAATGGTTGCAATTGCTTTTTTAGGAAACATATCTCCAACTGTAGTAAAAATATTTGCCGACCAGGATTGGTGTGCCGCTCCTGCAATTCCGATAATAATTACCGGAACCCAATAACTAATATACCCTAATGGCTGTGCAATCATGGCCAACAGCGGAAAAAAAGCAAAAATCAACATCGCTCTCATTCTTCCTTCATACGGATTCATTCCTTTCTTTTCTACAAAATAAGTTGGAAGCCAGCCGCCGATAATTGACAATAATGTAATCATATAAAGTACAAATAATGGTAATGCAGCTTCTGTAGAATCCATTCCATAGACAGAACTAAGGTATGCCGGAGTCCAGAATAAGAAAAACCACCAAACACCATCTGTCATAAATTTACCAAATGCAAAAGCCCACGTTTGTTTGTATTTAAAGCAATCCATTAATGAAACTTTCGAAGTCGTTTCCGGAACAAAACCAACTAATTTCCTGTCCGCTATATCATCTTGCTGAATATATGCTAATTCCTCACCTGTTACTTTCGAATGTTTTTCGGGTTTATCATACATGAACATCCAAAACCCCATCCATATAAACCCCAAAGCTCCAATGATAATAAATGACATTTCCCAGCCAAATGATTTTGCGATAAAAGGTATTGTAATTGGTGCTGCTAAAGCGCCAACAGTTGCTCCCGCATTAAAAATACTGGTTGCAAAAGCCCTGTCTTTTTTAGGAAAATATTCTGCAGTTGTTTTAATTGCTGCAGGAAAGTTTCCGGCTTCTCCAACCGCCAAAACAAAACGGGCAAAAATAAACAACGCAACACTTACATTAATTACCAAAGCTGTATTGCTTATTGTACCTATAATTTCTCTTGAACCAAGAAATCCTACAAACCATTGCCCTGTAATAATTCCGGAAGTTGCAATTCCGCAAAAAGCATGTAAGCAAGCACCAAAAGACCAAATTCCAATTGCCCACAGAAATCCTTTCTTAGTATCTAACCAATCGACAAATCTTCCTGCAAACAGTAATGAAACTGCATAAAAAATAGAAAATAAAGCGGTGATATTTCCATAATCATTATTTGTCCAGTGGAATTCCGGCGCAATAAAATCACTCCAGGTCAAAGAAAGAACCTGACGATCGAGATAATTAATTGTGGTAGCAAAAAAAAGTAATGCGCATATACTCCAACGATACTTTCCTTGCGTTTTTAAGGCTTGATTTACGCTAACGGCTTCTGATTGATTCATGGTTTAGGATATTCTTTTTTTTATTTAACTATTCTGACTCTTCTTAATTCTAAAAATTTTACTGCCAAATTTTAAAACTTTAAAAACAACAAAATGTAATCGATTGCACAAATATAGTTTTTAATCTTAATAAACCAAAAAAATTATATATAAAATTATTTTATTCATCCAAATAAACACATCATATAAAAATTTGCAATCAAAATTACATATTAAACAATATATTTGTTAAAACTAATAAACGATATATTCATCAATATTTGGTATCAAAATAGCTTTGAAAAATCAATGTAATTGGTCTTTTCAAATTACATTCTAATACTGTTTTTAAATTAAATTTGTAACTAAATCATTTTACAATTGAAAAATTCAAATAAAATACTTCTAATTCTCGCCTTCGGAATGATCAACTCACTAACCGCCCAAAATCAAATTATACCATTGTGGAATAAAATACCGGACGAAATACATTCGACCGATTATAAAGAGAAAGAAATCATAGAAAATGGAGCGGTTCAAAGCACAAGTTTGGTCACTATTCCAACTTTAAGCGTTTTTCTTCCTGACACACAGAAGCCAAACCAAACAGCAGTTATAATTTTCCCTGGCGGCGGTTATTCACATCTGGCAATTGAGAAAGAAGGCACAAAAGTTGCAAAGTGGCTAAATACTCTCGGAATTCCTGCTTTTGTCCTAAAATACAGATTACCAAGTGATCAGATAATGAAAAACAAAAACATAGGACCACTTCAGGATGCGCAAGAAGCTATGCGATATGTGAGAGAAAATGCAGCAAAATGGAATATTGATCCAAACAAAATAGGAACCATTGGATTTTCTGCCGGTGGACATTTGGCCTCCACTTTAGCAACACATTATAATGACAAAATATACGCAACTACTTCAACCGTAAGTGCTCGACCAGATTTCTCTCTTTTAATTTATCCTGTTATTTCCATGCAGAACGAAGTAACGCATAAAGGATCGCAGACTAATTTACTCGGAAACAATCCTTCGCAACAATTGATCGATTCCTTTTCTAACGAACAAAAAGTAACTGCTCAAACACCTCCAACTTTCCTGGTTCATGCAACAGATGATACTGCTGTAATTCCGGAAAACAGCATTAATTATTATTTAGCATTGAAAAAAAATGCAGTGAATTGTGAGTTGCATTTATATGAAACAGGTGGTCACGGTTTTGGTTTAGGAGTAGAAAAAACCAGTAAAAACTGGACAAAAGACTGTGAAGAATGGCTAAAAAGTCATAATTATTGATTCTTAAATAAAAAAGGGTTTTTAAACCGGGTTTATCCAACCCAATCTAAAAACCCTATAAAAATTAGACTTTATTGTATTCTTGCAAATTTATACAATGTACCCACGATCAAATGAATTAGTCAAATTTTCATCAACTTACTAGTTTCTCCAAAAACAGTAGTTACAGAAGTCTTGAAATATTTAAAAAGGCAAAAACATCCCAATTCTTAACTTCTGCGATGCAAATTTAAAATGCACATTGCACAAAACATTACGGTTTTCCTCATTCTAACAAAATCTTAGCATTAATTTAAAACACTAAAACCTACATTTACCCATAATTAATTGATTAACAGATTAGTTAAAACTTCAATAGTTGTACAAAAAAATTAAAAAAAACAGTAAACAAGCCAAAAATCGCAGTTCTTAATCATTTCTTATTCTAGATTAAGTCGGAAGATGTTTTTTACTTTTAAATTTGTTTAAAAATTGAGCCGTTATGAAAACTCTCGAATTCTTATTACTCGGAAAAAACGAAGCCATTTTAGCCATTTTATTGCGCCTTGTAAATGCAGATGAAAACTGGAATGCGGTTTCATTTAACAATGAAAAAGAAGCCCAGGAATACTTTCAAAACAACAAAATTGACATTGTTCTTTTGAGCTCCGGAATCGAAGATCATGTCGAAAAAGAATTCACTTCTTTCTGTTTAAAAAATCAGCCAGATGTTGAAGTAATTGAGCATTTTGGAGGTGGAAGCGGTTTATTAAAATCGGAAATTATGCATCGATTATATTTGAAGGGAAAACTTTAAATTTGTTGTTTAAAGTCTCAAATAATGAAAAAAACATATTCAGTTGTATTCTATTCTAAAGCGCTCGTTGAGCCTGTTAAAGAACTAAAAGATCGTTTAAGGATTAAAATTAAATGGTACAACAGCTGTAATTCTGAAGCACATATTACGATTTGCGAATTTGAAATTGATGAGTCGCAACTTGATGCAATCAAACAAAAACTTTCTCAAATTTCGGATACTTTTACACCCTTTCAAGTTGTTTTAAATCATTTTGATTCTTTCCCGAATGCTGGTGCTTTTTTTATTGGCGTAACCGAAGAATCGAAGAAGAATCTCGTGCCCATCATGAAAAAAACTCATGAAACATTCAAGTCTTTAAAGCATAAAAGTGATATTCCGCACTTATCAATTGGACGCCGATTAACTCCAGAAAATCTTAAAATAGCTTCCGAAATTTTTACTACAATTGATCTTCAATTTGAATGTAATGAAATTGTTCTAAGAGAATTTGATCCCAAAGTAAAACAGTTTTTTGTAATTGATTCTTTTCCTTTTGGAAGTAATCCAGAACCTGAACTTGTTCAGGGAAGTTTGTTTTAATTGTTCTGCCACGAAGGCACTAAGGCACAAAGTTTTTTAAGTAATTCCTCAAATGCGAAAAAACGCAGTCAATGGTTTCAACGATTGGAGTGCAAAACAAATCAAATTCCACAACAACATAAAAAACTTTGTGCCTTAGTGCCTTCGTGGCAAAAAACCAAATAACTTTTTTTCGTATATTTGAATTTCGCAATTCATTACGATATGAAATCCTTAGATTCATTTTACCAAGATATTACCGAAGGCTCAACTGTTGATCCTACTTCCTTATTACCAAATGACATTCAGAAAGAAATCGGGCATTTTAATGTTTTCGACATCAAAGAACTTCTGGAGCGTATGAAAGGAAAACCCGGAATGCCTTACGACAGAAGAGCTTATTATAAAATAAGTTTGATACGCGGCCACAATAAAGCCGAATATGCCGATAAAGTAATCGAAATCGAAAAACAAGGATTACTATTTGCTACACCAAAAATTCCTTACAACTATTTACCGCAAGACACCAATCAAGGTGGCCAATTTTGTGTTTTTACGAGCGAATTTTTATCCAAAAGCAAAAGCGGAATTGATCTGGACGAACTTCCTATTTTTGCTTCAGATGGCTATCCAATTTTTCAGCTTTCTGATGAAGAAGTTGAAGAAGTTGCTTTGATTTTCAAAAAGATACAAAAAGAAATTAATTCTGATTATATTTATAAATACGATTTAATTCGAAATTATGTGGCTGAGTTAATTCACTTTGGTCAAAAATTACAACCTATTACAGCTTTATATTCCAAACACAATTCGGCAGCGAGAGTTTCTTCTTTATTTGCCGAATTATTAGAAAGACAATTCCCAATAGAATCACCAAATCAAAGATTGGAATTGAGAACAGCCAAAGATTTTGCCGAAAGATTATCCGTTCATGTGAATCATTTAAACAAGGTCTTAAAGGAAAACACCGGAAAAACCACAACCGAATTAATTACAAACCGATTAACAAACGAAGCCAAAATACTTTTAAAACAAACCGACTGGAATATCTCAGAAATAGCCTACTCACTTGGTTTCGAAGAATTAGCGCATTTCTCTAATTTCTTTAAAAAACAAACTTCTTTTGCGCCGATTGCTTTCAGGAGTTAAATTTTGTTTCAAGTTTCAAGTTTCAGGTTTTACGAGCTGTAACCATACAGTTTGTCATCCCGAGGAACGAAGGATCTCCGCAAGAAGCTCCACAAAGTTTTGGAATTTGGAACTTTAAAAAAATTGAATTTAAATCATCATGATTTGAATTTCGCAAACATCTATTTGATATTTACAACTCCCCAACTCTACTTCGCTCCTACCTTTGTCTCATCAAATTAAAAGAACGAAAAGATGAATTTATCAAACAACAAAATTTTAATTACCGGCGGTGCAAGCGGTATCGGACTTGGGCTTGCCGAACGATTTATTCAGGAAAACAATACTGTAATTATTTGCGGTAGAAGAGAATCTGTTTTAAACGAAGTAAAAGCAAAATTTCCTTCTGTTATTACAAAAGTTTGTGACTTGTCTATAGAACAGGAACGAATCGCACTTTATGAATGGATAAAAGAGAATCATCCTGATTTAAACGTTTTGATCAATAATGCGGGAATTCAAAAATGGGTTTCGGTTACTGATGCAGATTTTTACGAAAGTATGAAAACTGAAATCAGCACCAATATTGAAGCTCCACTGCATTTAACTTCACTATTTATTCAGTTACCAGCTCTTAAAACCGTGATGAATGTAACTTCTGGGTTAGCCTTTTCTCCTTTCGCAAAAGTTCCGGTTTATTCGGCTACAAAAGCGTTTTTTAGATCGTTTACACTTTCGCTTCGTCATTTATTAAAAGCTAAAAATATTGAAGTAGTCGAAATTATTCCACCAGCCTTAAATACTGATTTAGGCGGAATTGGTCTTCACGACGCACATCCAAGCGTGAGCAGTTTTATCGAATCGATTTTCGAACAATTAAAAGACGGAAAACAAGAACTAACTTTCGGTACAAGCGAAACCAGATTAAATGCAAGCGCAGAAGATTTGAGAAATCATTTTAATGCAATGCACAATTAATTATTAATTGTAAATTATGAATTGTGAATTATAAAAAAACAAGAATTCGCATCTCATAATTTACAATTGAACATTTACAATTGAACATTCACAATTAACAATTCACAATTAATAACATGGCAGTAAATACAAAAATAGCTCTAGTTACAGGCGGTAGCAGAGGTTTAGGAAAAAATATGGCAATTGCAATTGCTAAAAAAGGACTTGATGTAATTATCACGTACAACAGCAAAAAAGAAGAAGCAGACGCTGTGGTTTCGGAAATTGAAAGTTTAGGTCAAAAAGCAGCTGCATTACAGCTTAATGTTGCAGAATCAGGAACTTTTGATGCTTTTTTTGAAAACGTAAAAACTGTTTTAAAAAACACATTCAAAACCGATAAATTTGACTTTTTAGTGAACAATGCCGGAATCGGAATTCACAATTCATTTATTGGAACAACTGAAGCCGAATTTGATCAGTTGACGAATATTCAATTCAAAGGTCCATTTTTCTTAACTCAAAAAGGATTAAACGTAATGAATGATGGCGGAGGAATTGTAAACATTTCTACTGGTTTAGCAAGATTTTCTTTTCCTGGTTACGCCGCTTATGCTTCAATGAAAGGCGCTATAGAAACTTTGACAAAATATCAGGCAAAAGAATTGGGTGCTAGAAAAATTAGAGCTAATGTAGTGGCTCCCGGCGCTATCGAAACTGATTTTGGCGGTGGCGTAGTTCGCGACAATGAGCAGATGAATCAGCAAATTGCTTCTGTAACGGCTTTAGGAAGAGTTGGTCTTCCTGATGATATTGGCGGTGTAGTGGCCTTTTTATGTACCGAAGATGCACAATGGATAAATGCACAAAGAATAGAAGTTTCTGGAGGAATGATGTTGTAAAAAATTTCAAGTTTCAAGTTTCAAGTTTCAAGTTTCAGGTTTCAGGTTTCAAGTTTGAACGTGAAACTTGAAACTTGAAACAAAAAAAATTAACTAAAAACAAAACCCGATAAGCCTTAAAAACTTATCGGGTTTGTCATTTCGAATATAGTTGAATTAGTAAGTAAGCTTGTTTTAATTTTTTTCTATTATGACATCAAATCCGCCATTTTTGTCAAATACAACATCATAAAATTTAGAATCTTTTGCGACACCAACTTCATAAGTAGTTTTACTTTTATCATCAACAACAATCGCTATTTCTTTAATCGCTTTTGGCGAATAATTTTGCTTCAAATAAGTCTGTGCTTTTAGCGGAAGCTGCTTTAAGGGAATTTGCAATTCAAATGCTTTCAAAACGCCTAGGTTATCATAAACCGCCAATGCTTTCTCGTTCTTTTCTGTGTTGAATTTTGCTTCATATCGAACTTCGTCATCATCATCACCTACATATTCCTCAGACCAAACTGCCGTTTTTTCCGGGTATTCTTTTTCAAAAGCAAATCGTACCTTTTCCGGAGGTGTTACTACTTTTTTCATGTTTGTTCCTTCCTGAGCAAAAAGAAAACTACTGCATAAAAAAAGAATAACTGGTAAAACATTTTTCATAATTCATCATTTTACAAATTAATACTCCCTAAAATAACGTATTAAAAGTACTACTTTTAAATGAAGAACAAATTAGTTTTTATATTTTTTTCTCTCAGTTCTCAGTCGCAATCTCAACATAAATAATAACTCACAATTAATAACTACTTCTTAAGTCGATCCGATAATTCTCTCTTATAGGTAATACCAATTGGAAGTTTTTCTTGTTTAATAACCACAAAATCTTTCTCCGTCTCTTCGATTTTATCCAGTGCAACAATGTAAGACTTGTGTATTCTCATAAAGTTTTTTTCGGGAAGGCATTTTTCCAGTTCAGTTGTGGTTATCGAAGCTAGATACGTTCTTTTTGCTGTGTGAAGTTTTACGTAATTCCCAAAACTCTGAGCAAACAAAAGTTGATCTAGTTCAATATCGATAAAATAGCCGTCCACTTTTACACTTACCGAATTTATAATTTCTTCTTCTTTGGCTTTAGTTGTATCCATTGAAAAGAAACGGTCGATCGCTTTTAAAAACCTTGGAAAATAAATAGGCTTCAGCAAATAATCAATTACACCATAATCGTAGCTTTCAAGAGCAAATTCTGAATAAGCAGTTGTCAAAATTGTTTTGGGAGGATTTGGTAAAATCTTAAGTAATTCCATTCCTGAAATCTCAGGCATATTAATATCGAGAAACATTAAGTCGACAGTATTTTCTCTTAGAAAATTCATCGCTTCAATGCCATTATAACCTTGAAAAACCAATTCCAACTGCGGATTTTGCTTGATGTAATTGGCTAAAACATAATGTGCAGCGGGTTCATCATCAATTATAATGCATCTCTTTGTGTCTCTCATCCTACAAACTTTTTAAGCTGTATTTCCAAATCTACAATATAATTTTGTTTATCATCTTTTACATCTAATTTATAGTCTTTTCCATAAATTAAATTCAGACGTTCAATTGTATTTTTCAAACCGATTTTGGTCGAAATAACATCGTTTTTCTTCGGAATTGAATTTGCAACATGAAGATGCAGGACTCCGTTTTCAACTGAAATTGTTATTTTGACAAAGCATTTTTCAATAGCACAAGTACCGTGTTTAAAAGCATTTTCAATAAATGCAATTAAAAGCATTGGCGAAATTTTGTACGCATTTTCGTTATCCACATTACTTTCAAAAGTGATATCACAACGATATCCAACACGCTCTTTTTCAAGCTGAACATAACTGTTTATAAACTCCAATTCATCTTCTAAAGACACGCATTGTTTACTGTTACTTTCTAATTGATAACGCATTAATTGCGAAACTTTCATAATTAAATCGGGTGTTCTGTCCGGAAATTGAAGACTGATTCCGTAAAGCGTATTAAATGTATTGAATAAAAAATGCGGATTTAATTGTCCTTTCAAAGAGTTCAACTGCATTTGATTAAACAATAAAGCCGCATCCGTTTGTTTTCTGTGAATACGATAAAACTTAAATACAATAATCGGACTCAGAATACAGACCAAAGTTCCTAAAACACTTGCCAATTGGTACGCATAACTTCTTTGATGTGAGTTTTGATACAAATGGCATTTTGCAAACATATCGAGCATTGTAATTTCATATAAAACAACAGAAAATACAAAAACCCCAAAGAGCGTTAAAATAATATAAGTGAAAGGTTTATTGGATTTGAATAAAATCGGAAGCAGAAAAAAACGGTTAAACTGCGCATGCATGTATAAAATGCAATAGAAAAATATACCCATTAAAATAGAAATGAACGAACTAAATAACATCCAATCATTTTTTAAGGTATAAATCGTAAAGGAAAAAAGGACAACGGCAACTTCCTGCCACCATTTGTTATCCAGTATATTATCAATTCTTTTGTTCATTCTTAATTTTGAAATAGTTTACAAAGTACGAACAAATATTTAATTATTTTTTTCAAAAAATGACCAATTCAATTGGTCATTTACTAGTGCAGTACATCACTTAACATGACTTTTATCAGTGTAAGAGAAATAAATTTGTTTCATCAAAAACATTTCATATCACACTTTGAGTTTATGTATTTCAAAAAAATTACCTTATTATTTTTCTTGATTTTTGCCTCAATCGGTTATGCTCAAACCCTGTCTTTAAAAGAAGCAATAAAAACAGGTCTTGAAAACTACGGTTCAATTAGGGCAAAAAACAATTACACCAATGCATCCAAAGAGACGCTGAAACAATCTCGCCGTGATTACTTGCCAAATTTAAATTTATCGGCACAGCAGGATTACGGAACCGTAAACGGACAAAACGGACCGCTTTACGGATTTGGAGGTTTAGGAGTTGCTTCATCAGGTCTTCCGTTGCCAGAACAAAACTGGAATTCGGCTTTTGGCGCACTTTATTTAGTCAACATGAACTGGGATTTTTTCACTTTCGGAAAAACACAGGAAAAAATCAATTTATCTAAAATTGATGTTCAGGCCAAAGAAAAAGATTTACAGCAGGAAAAATTCCAACAGGAAATCAAAATTTCCGCTGCTTATTTGAATTTATTGGCAAGCCAAAGATTGTTGATTTCGCAGCAGAAAAATCTGGATCGTGCCGAAGTTTTCAAAAAAACAGCCGTCGCGAGAGTTAAAAACGGATTATTGGCCGGAGTGGATTCTACATTGGCTACAGCCGAAGTTTCAAAAGCTAAAATAGCTTTAAACTTAGCCAGAAACTTCGTTAAGGAACAAAACAATAAATTAGTAGATTTAATGGGCGTTGCGCCCCAAGATTTTGTTACAGATACACTTTTTGTCACTCAGATTCCAAAAGAATTGGTAACAAAAGAAAGTGCACCGGATAGTCTTCACCCTTTATTACAATTCTATAAAACCAAAATCGATTACAGCAACCAACAGGTTAAATTGTACAAACGTTTCTATTATCCAACAATGAGTGCTTTTGGGGTTTTACAAACCAGAGCTTCTGGATTTGAGAATGGTTATGCGACAGACCAACATGCTTTTAGCAGAAATTACTGGGATGGTGTAAATCCCGATCGCAGCAATTATTTGGTTGGTGTTGGAATTACGTGGAATTTAACCACGCCTTTCCGCTCAAGCAAACAAGTAAGCGCTCAGAAATTTGTTTCTCAGGCGTTGCAGGAAGAGTACAATCAGGCTGACAGAGAATTGAAATCGCAGCTAACTTTTGCCGAAGATAAAATCAAAATTACTTTGGAAAATTATGCCGAAGCGCCAATTCAGGTTGATGCAGCAAAAAGAGCTTACATCCAGAAATCGACATTGTACAAAAATGGTTTAACCGATTTAACCGATTTGACTCAAACTATGTTTACGTTAAATCGCGCTGAAATCGATCGAGATATTGTCAATAATAATGTGTGGCAATCGTACTTATTGAAAGTCGCTGCAACAGGAAATTTTGACTTATTTATAAATGAATTTTAATTATAAATCCTAATGAATTTAATACGTTTTGCACTCCGCAAACCCATTTCCATTTTAGTATTGGTTGCGGGTCTATTTTTCTTCGGAATTGGTGCCATCAAAGACATTAAGGTAGACATTCTGCCAAAAATGAATTTGCCGGTTATTTATATTGCGCACCCATTTGGAGGTTATACGCCAGATCAGATGGAGGCTTATTTTGCCAAAAACTACGTAAACGTTTTACCTTTCTCAAACGGTATCAAATCGGTAGAAACCAAAAATATTCAGGGGTTAATGATTATGAAATTAACCTATTATGAAGGAACCAATATGGCTCAGGCTGCAGCCGAGTTAAGTGCGCTTTCAAACAGAATTCAAGCGGCTTTTCCTCCGGGAACACAGCCTCCGTTTATCATTCGTTTTGATGCTTCTTCACTTCCAATTGGTCAATTGGTTTTGAGCAGTAAAATACGTTCAAACAACGAATTACAGGATTTAGCCAACGTTTATGTTCGTGCTTCCTTTACTTCGATTCCTGGTTTATTATCTCCGGCTCCCTTTGGCGGAAGCCCAAGAACTATTGAGGTAAACGTAGATCCGGATTTATTGCGTTCGCACAATATGACACCGGATCAAATTGTTGAAGCCATTCGTTTGAACAACCAAACGGCTCCTTCAGGAAACGTTCGTATGGGCGATAAAAACTATATTACGCCAACCAACAATACAATTAAAGAAATTAAGGATTTTGAGCAGATTCCGTTATTCAAAGGCGGTGTTCAGAACTTAAAATTAGGCGATGTTGCATCAGTAAAAGATGGTGCCGATATTACTGCGGGTTATGCTTTGGTAAACGGAAAACGTTCGGTTTATATTAGTATCGCAAAAGCGGGAGACGCTTCGACTTGGGATGTGGTTCAGAAATTAAAATCGGAATTACCTAAAATTCAGAGTACACTTCCTGAAGATGTAAACATTACGTATGAATTTGACCAGTCGGTTTATGTAATCAACTCGGTTAAAAGTTTGATTACTGAAGGAATAATTGGTGCGGTTCTAACAGGATTAATGGTTTTATTATTCTTGGGTGACCGTCGTGCGGCTTTGATTGTAATTATGACTATTCCGATTTCGATTATTTCCGGAGTTTTCTTCCTGAAATTATTCGGGCAAACCATCAACTTAATGTCATTATCAGGATTGGCTTTGGCGATTGGTATTTTGGTGGATGAAAGTACGGTAACCATTGAAAATATTCACCAACATCTCGACATGGGAAAACCCAAGGCACTCGCCATTTGGGATGCCTGTCAGGAAATTGCTTTACCTAAATTATTGATCTTACTTTGTATTCTAGCCGTTTTTGCACCAGCATTTACAATGGTCGGAATTCCCGGTGCTTTGTTCTTGCCATTGGCTTTAGCAATTGGATTTTCGATGGTAATTTCATTCTTGCTTTCGCAGACATTTGTTCCTGTAATGGCCAACTGGATGATGAAAGGACACGCCAAACACGAACACGGACCGGAAATTACAGATGATGAAGCTGAATTTAATGACAGCGGTTTAACACCAGAATCGGAACAAAATCTGATTACACAGAAAAAAGATTATGTAGAAAGAGTAGATACCAATAACAACGGAAAAATTAGTGCTTTCGAACGCTTCAAGATTCGTTTCATGCGAACATTAGACCGTTTGTTTGTTCACAAAAAAATAACGACTATCGTATATCTTGTTTCTGCAACTGTTTTGGCAATCATCTTAATTAATTTTATCGGAAAAGACGTTTTCCCGAGAACCAATTCAAGTCAGTTTCAATTGAGAATGCGTGCTGTTGACGGAACACGTTTAGAAAGAACCGAAGAACAAGCGCGAATTGTTCTAAAAGAATTAGAGAAAAAAGTGGGTAAAGAACACATCGGAATTTCATCTGTATATGTTGGTCAGCACCCTTCGTTGTTCTCCATCAACCCAATTTATCTTTTCATGGCAGGTTCACACGAAGCCGTTTTTCAGGTGAGTTTGAAAGACTATCATGAAGACATGGATGATTTTAAAGACGATTTTAGAGCTAGACTTAAAAAAGCACTTCCTAATACCAAAATTTCTTTTGAACCAATCGAGTTGACCGACAAAGTTTTAAGTCAGGGCTCTCCTACTCCAATCGAAATTCGAGTGGCCGGAAAAGACAAAAAACGAAATGAATTGTTTGCGAATCAAATTGTAGAAAAACTGAAAGCGATTTCGTATTTCAGAGACGTTCAAATTGGTCAGCCGATTCATTATCCGGCAATGAATATTGATATTGACAGAACCCGTGCTGCCGAATTAGGAGTTGATATGAACGATATTTCACGTTCGCTTGTGGCTTCAACTTCATCTTCACGTTATACCGAAAAAAACAACTGGGTTGACGAAAAAGCAGGATTATCGTATTCTGTTCAGGTTCAGGTTCCGTTAAACAAAATGAAAAGTAAAACCGATATTGGAGAAATTCCGGTATTGAAAAACTCGCTTCGTCCTGTTTTAAGTGACGTTGCTAAAATTACACCCGGCTTTGTAAGTGGTGAAAACGACAATTTAGGGGCCATGCCATACATTACTGTTACTGCAAACATCTTCCAGACCGATTTGGGGACCGCTTCTAAAGATGTGAGCAAAACTATTAGTTCTCTTGGCGAATTACCACGTGGTTTGTTTATAACGCCAATTGGACTAAGTACTGTATTGACCGAGACATTAAGCAGTTTGCAAACTGGATTATTGGTTGCTATTTTTGTAATCTTCTTAATGTTGGCCGCTAATTTTCAGTCGTTCAAAGTTTCGTTAGTCATTTTAACGACAGTTCCTGCGGTAGTTTTAGGCGCTTTATTAATGCTTACGCTTACAGGTTCGACGCTAAACTTACAATCGTATATGGGAATTATCATGTCGGTTGGGGTTTCGATTGCCAACGCCGTTTTATTGGTGACGAATGCCGAACAGCTTCGAAAAATAAACGGAAATGCCTTAGAATCTGCGCGTGAAGCTGCTGCATTGCGTCTTCGTCCGATTATCATGACTTCGGTGGCGATGATTGCCGGAATGTTGCCAATGGCAATTGGTCATGGCGAAGGTGGCGATCAGGTTTCTCCGTTAGGAAGAGCGGTTATTGGCGGATTATTATTTTCTACTTTTGCCGTATTGCTTATTCTGCCTCAGATATTTGCCTGGGCACAAGAAAAAACATCGACACAATCTGTTTCTTTAGATCCTGAAGACGAAGAAAGTATCCATTATATCTCATCTTTAAAACCAAAAAATGAACACTAAAATTATAAAATATAGCGCGCTGGTTTTTTCAGCATTATTTTTCTTAAACAGCTGTAATTCTAAAAAAGAAGAAACAGTAACACAGGAAATTGAACCTAAAGTAGAAACTTTCCTTTTAGCGAAGGAAAAACTAACAACAGAATTGCGTTTACCAGCCGAATTAACCGGTTTTCAACAAGTTGATTTGTATGCAAAAGTGAGCAGTTTCGTAAAAACTCTTAAAGTTGACATTGGTTCGAAAGTAAAAAAAGGACAGCTTTTAATTGTTTTAGAAGCGCCTGAAATTAGTTCGCAAGTGGCTGCAGCCGAATCAAGATTGAAATCTATGGAAGCGATTTACGCTACCAGCAAAAGCACTTACAACCGTTTGTACGAAACGAGTAAAGTAGAAGGAACCATTTCTAAAAATGACTTAGAAATGGCAAGCGGAAAAAAGAATTCTGATTACGCACAATACCAAGCAGCAATTGCAGCTCATAAAGAAATTTCCATTATGAGAGGTTACTTAGAAATTCGTGCTCCGTTTGATGGTGTTGTAGCCGCAAGAAATGTGAATTTAGGAACATTTGTTGGACCGGCAGGAAAAGGCTCAGATTTGCCTTTATTAACGATTCAGGAGCAAAGTAAATTGCGTTTGGCGGTTTCTGTTCCGGAATTGTACACAGGATATTTACACCCAGGCGACGAAATGAGTTTTAATGTAAAATCGTTACCGGAAACTTTTACAGCTAAAATTACCAGAATGTCTGGTGCATTAGATTTGAAACTTCGTTCTGAAAGAGTTGAAATGGACGTTCACAACACCAAAGGAAATTTATTACCCGGAATGGTTGCCGAAGTTTTATTACCGCTTAACGCGAAAGACAGCACTTTTGTAGTACCAAAATCGGCAGTAGTAAGTTCTGCAGAAGGAATATATGTGGTGAAAGTAGTAAACCATAAAGCAACAAGAGTTGACATTAAAAAAGGAAGAGAAATCGAAGATAAAATCGAAATTTTCGGGGATTTGACTCCAAACGATAAACTGGTGAAAATTGCCAGCGAAGAAACTAAGGAAGGCGATGTCATAAACGAATAACCTGCGTTTTAGTCTTCTTTTTAGTAGATTACCCAAAAACTGTACGCATTCTTAGGAATGCAAATTTAAAAATTTGCTTAAAAGGGCAGTTCTTCTTTAATTGGAGGGACTGTCCTTTTTTTGCTTTCTTATATTTTTTCTTTATAATATTTAATATACACCTCTTATATTTTTTCAATAAAAGTATAAAACATGGTCAAAATCAATTATAATAAAAATAAATATATTTGACAAAAAAACTAGAATTTTGAAATATGACAAACACATCATTTGAATCATTAATTAATAATTTAAAACATTTAATATTTCTAGCTGTTCCATTATCTATAGCAATAACTTATATGGGAGTTTTTTCCTTTTATCTTAATTTTGATATAGATATTAGTACTTATTTAGGTTTTGAAGACTTAACTATAATCTATTCGAAGTATACAATTGCTTCATTAATTTACCTACTTATTTTGTACTTTGGAATTAAAAAAATGTTTCAAGAAAAAGACAACAGTTATTGGGATAAAACTATTTTTAAAACGTCATTAAAGAGAAGAATTATACCTATGACAATTGTAATAGGTATAATATTTTATATTATGTATAGCAATGAAACATTAAGGGTATTTATTGCTATAATCATTGTGTCTATTCTTATGCTAAGTTTTATTGAATTCTCAATTTATAATTTGTTTTTTGATTCCAAAAAATATAATAAGGTTGAAAATGAACAAAACTTGATTGGAATAATGATATCTCTATCATTTGTGGTTTTACTTATTCCTCTTTCTGTTGGATTTCATTGTAAAAAAATCATACAACGAGAAAGTGTTATTTTACATATCGATAATAACAAAACAATAGATGCACAAAAAACTTCTAATTTGAGATTTATTGGAAAAACTTCTTCATTCGTTTTCATTTTAGATTCAATTAACGATAAAACAATAGTTTTCCCTATCGATAAAATTAACGAAATTGAATATTGTAATGTAAAATAAACTATTATTCAAACCTTTATATATAATTTATAAAATGGAACTAAAAGAATTCATATCAGAGTCAATAAAGCAAATTACAGATGGTCTTATAGAGGGGCACAACTACATTAAACAAAAGTCTCCTACTTCAGAAGGTGTAGAAAATGGTTATAGAAAAATTCATTTTGATATTGGTGTTCAATCCAATGAAGGAAATAAAGATGATATTGGAGGTAAAATAACTGTTTCTCAAATTTTCCAAGTTGGAGGTAAAACTGAAAGTAGTTCATCTACAATAAATACGAATAGAATTCAATTCGATGTCCTTATCGCGATAAGCCATAAAAAATATATTTAATGTAAAAAAACCCCGCTAGCGCGAGCGTCTCGCTCGTGAACGCAAGAAATTCAAAATACCAATTGCATCTTGCCCGAGCGGGATGCTCGCGCTAACAAATAAACCAAGCAAATAGAACAATTTTCTACATAAATGACGTCTAAAGATCCATCGTTGAGGTTGTTTACCCCAATTTTTCGGTTCGGAGCCTCAAATTTGAGGTCCGGAACCTCAAAATATACGTTGGCTGACGTAAAATTTGACGTCATGAGCCTCAAATTTGGGGTTCCGGACCTCAAATTTGAGGCTCCGGACCTAAACAATGGAGTTCTGAACCTAAACGATGGGGTTCCGAACCTGAATGATGCATGAAAGAACGTAATCCGTGATTTAAATTATATATTGGACCCCGCTCCGCAAAGTCTCCCGACTTTGCGTTTTTTTTTGATGTTCTTAAAAATTCTAAACTAGATAAAGTCTCCTGACTTTTCCTTAAAATATCTCTGAATCGCCAATCTTTGCAGAGCTCCTTGCGAAGATTTCTCTCCCGAAGCCTCGGGATCGAAATAACAAACTACACGACTAAATCCATTTTTTTTTGTATAAAAAAAATCCCGTAATCCCAGCGGTTACCGGAATTACGAGAAAATTTAATTACAATTCAAAATATCAACTAATATCACATATAACTTAGAAATTTCGGTATCAAATTAATCTACCCGATTATAAACAAGAGACCCTACATTTCCGGAAACTGGTCCCGTAGAAGTCGCTGTGATTGATTTACCATCAGCACTCATTGTGATTGTGCCGTCAAAAGACCAGGTTACACCATCAATTTGGCCGTTTGTTGTGGTTAAATACAAGTCTTTACAATTCCATTTCCTGTCGTTTACTTTTACTATCTCTTTCATTTTTACGCTTCCAACATCTACGTAGCCTTTGTTTTTCGCAATTTCCCAATTCGGGCTGAAAGAATACAAAGTTCCATTATTACCGGCAATGATTATTCCAACGCCGGCTGAGTTTAACCATTTACCATCAAGACTTAAATTTATTACCACTGGAGGACTACTTGTAGTAAATGAAATCTCATTTCCGTAAAAAGTGCCATCACTATTCACGGCAAAAGCTCTTACATAATAAGTAGTATTAGGCAACAGGTTGCTTAAACTACTAGAAAAAGTATCGTTCCCATTACCTTCAATTGATTTTGTACTCAAGTTAGTCGTTGGATTTGTGTTGACATCCCAAACTACACCACGCTCTGTAATAACTGAACCTTCATTAACATCTATAATACCACCAGTTGTAGCTGAATTATGTGTAACTAAATCGGCTGCTGTTGTTGTAATTATTGGCAATTTAACTTCGGGAGTAAAATCTCCGGGGCAAGAAAATTCATATTCCCATTTCGTTCCACCCATTTCACAACCCGACACAACCACTTCAATTTCCTTTCCTAAACTTGGATCATAAGTAAAAAGAAATTCTCCTTTTTCGCCTACATAACCCAAAGCTTCAGTTGCGGCAGAACAATTTAAGGCTCTTCTTAATGTTGCTCTTTCCGTATTAGAACCTGTACCTCCTATCCAAATCCCATTCTGAAAAATATCTATTTTATCTTTTACGGTATACGTTTCGTAGCTTATTTTTACCTGACCGGCTGTTTCCGGCAATGTGAAAATAGTACTTGTTATTCCGTGACCGCCAGACACTTTTGTTTTACCGCAATTCTCTGGTTTTGTAATCGTTACATTAACTTCAGTAATAGCGCTGATTTTTCCACTCTTGTCATAAAATTTTAAAATCAAAACCAAATTATCTACTTCAACTACAGCAGGCAAACCAATAGGCAGCGAAATTAATCCGTTATTAATATCCGAATCAATGCTTACATCATAATAACTATTCGAGCCTTTTACTTGTACATAAGCCCCTTTTAAATTTGCTTTTAAGGGAGAATAAAAATCGGCTGCTAAAACAATTTTACTTCCCGAAGAATAGGAAATATTGGTATCTATATTGGTTATTAATGGTGCTTCTAAAATTGCTGAAGACAGAGGAATATTTTCTGATTTCACTAAAGTTGCATTCGGAATCACCAAGATTTCTGTTAGGTTATTTTCGTTCGGAGGTATTATTTCAGTAGGATCTTCATCAGGAGCTCCGTCGTTAGAACAGGAACTTAAAAACAATATCAATATTCCAATAAAGCTGACAAGTAGATTTTTTTTCATTTTTCAGATTTTAGAGCTGAGTTCTCGGGATGGTTAGTTATAAACAGATAATGGTCCATTTAATTAATTCACTCAAATATGCTTGCAAGTCTATTATTATGAGTAAACAAAACTAATTTTAAAATCATACTTAAAAAATACGCCAAAAGGAGTATTTTACAACTAAATACTTACTACTTATCAAGAGAAATTTACGTCAATACATAGGAAATTAGACAAACTTAAATTATATCAACAGACGCCAGTAAAACACTCGTCTAAGGAAGGAATTTAAGTTATATATTTGTTTTACAATGCTGTAATTACAAAAAAATGATTGATATAAAAACATTTGAGCAAGCAGAAGATTTACAAATTCCGAGACGTGTATTAAAATATGTGCTTCTATTTTGTACATCGGGCGAAATGATACTTTCTGTAGATGAAAACGAATATACGATTACCACAAATTCGGTCTTAACGATAACTTCCGGGCAAATTCATTTTATAAAAAACAGCAACAACGCAACCGGATTTGTTTTGGAATTTACTTATGATTTTTTCTGCAAAAATGATAATGATATCGAACTCATTTTTCATAATAGTTTGTTCTGTCATTTTGCAATGAACGAAGTAATTCAAGTTGACGACGACAAATTGGTTGTTGATTCACTACAACTTATTCAGCAAGAACTTATTGAAAAACCATATCAATACCTCATCTCTATTCATTCCAGAATTCAATTGATTTTAATAGAAATCAATCGTTCTAAAATAAAATTGGGCGAAGAAATCTACAAACCAGACGCTTTGTTTCTTCATTTTCTTGAAGCCATTCGGGGTAATTTTGACAAAAATCTTTCGGTTGCTGAAATTGCTAATATAATTGGCACTACCGAAGCCAAACTAAACGAACTTTCAAAACTACATTGCAATAAAACAGCTCAAAATATCATCTTCGGATTGATTATTTCTGAGGCAAAACGTTTGTTTACTTACGAGAAATTATCGGTAAAAGAAACGGCTTATGCTTTGGGTTTTAATGATCCATTTTATTTTTCGAATTTCTTTAAAAAACATACTAATATTTCTCCTAAATCTTATAAGGAAAAATTGGTTCAATTGTAGCGATTATTTTTTAAGATTTTCCCACAATACTGAAATTTGCCCATTTTATGTCATTTCTCCTTCGTCGAAATGACAAATAATACGTTTATAGTCAAAAGGCTTTATGACTTCAAGCATAATTACATGCTTTTTCCAAGATTCTCTATTCTTTAAGGAGAACCTCCGCCCGATCTTTGTATCTAATTAATTACTAACAAAATAGTATATGAAAAGTTATCAAGATTATGCAGTTTTTCTTTTGAGAATTGCTTTGTCCACAGGATTTACATCAGCCGTTTGTAGCCGATTGGGATTTTGGGGTAATCAATCTTCTGGCTGGGAAAATTTTCTGGCTTACGCCGAAAAAGTAAATTCTTTTGCTCCAAAAAGCTGTATTCCAGCTATTGCAATTACTACTACAGTTACTGAATCACTTTTGGCTATCCTCCTTCTCTTTGGCTACAAAACCAAATTTGCATCTATTGGCGCATCCATTTTAACCTTTTTGTTTGCGCTCGCCATGACGTATTCTTTTGGTGTAAAAGAACCGTTGGATTATTCTGTTTTTGTGTTTTCGATGGGCGCATTTCTTTTAGCAACAGTCGAAACATACAAATGGAGCTTAGATGAATTTCTTTCAAAAAATTAAACAATTTAAAATCAATTGAAATGGAAAAACAAATCACAAAAACAAGCGAATTAAACTGGAAACCTCTTATCGAAGAAGGCGTAAATACAGACGGCATTTTCTATAAAGTGTTATGCTTCGACGAAACCACCAACAGACCAAAGACTTTTTTATTAAAGTTTGAAGCCGGAGCTTCATACCCAAATCACCTTCATCCAGGAGGAGAAGAAATCTTTGTCCTTGAAGGTGAAGTCCGTTCTGCAAAAGACGAATTAAAAACAGGTGATTATTTATATATGCCACCTCAAAGTACTCACTCTGTTTTTTCTAAAAATGGCTGTACACTTTTGTTTATAGTACCGGAGGAAGTGGTTATTTTGAATTAAACAAACATTTCAAAAGAGCCAAAGGCTCAACCCATATTGTAGAGCTGGACTTTATTTTAGGATGCAATTTTAAAATAAAATTTTCAACGTTGATACAATTCAATTTAGACTGGACTGAAGTCCAGCCCTACAATATAAATCATTCCTTCGGAATTTTTGAAGTCTTTGAAAAACATTTATTCCTTTCATTTTTTACACTGTAGAAAATGCAAATCTTAAAAAGGATAATTGAAATAAATTATTGACATTAACATGAAAATTAGAGTTTTGTCTTAACTTTGTTTATTCACTTTAGTAAATGAAAATCATGCAAGCAATTAACATCACAGCATATACAGAAGATGCTTCTCAAATTGAAGCTGTAAAAGCTTTTATGAAAGCACTAAAGATCAAATTTGAGATAGCAAATGTAAAACCTTACGAATTATCTGAAGAACAACAACAAATTTTAAATGATCAGGTTACTTCAGATAAAAATCTTTACACTGATGCTGAATCTGTTTACACTGATTTAAAAAAGAAATATGAATTATAAGATTATCGTTTCTCCTGTTGCCATAAAAAACATTGAAGAAGCTATTGAATATTACATATTAAAAGCGAGCAAGAAAGTTGCCTTAGACTTTCTTAATGATTATAAAAAAGTTTATAAAGCCTTACAGACAAGTAATTTTTATCAATTTCACGATAATAACTATCGTTATCTTCCTTTTAAAAAATTTCCATACGTTGCATTTTTCATTGTTGATGAATTATCAAAAACAGTATTTCTAAATGCTGTTTTTCATACTTCTCAAAATCCTGAAAAATATCCTTTAAGATAAAAGAGCCAAAGGCTCGAACTATTTTGTAGAGCTGGACTTCAGTCCAGTTTCATAATACGAATAATCAATTTTTATCTTTTAATACTCGTAATGCAAATTCACATTTACTCTTAAAAATCCTTCAGTAAAGGATATACTTTTTTAAACTTGTTGAACGCCAATTCATAAACACTTTTATTTTCCGTATTAGGAAAATAGGTTTGTCCGGTTTTGTTATCATCTGTGATTTCCTCGCCTAGTGATCTTAAACCTATAAGAACAGCGCCCCAGGAAGATCCTTCGATAGTTTGTGAGGTTTCAACCTGCATCTGAAAAATATCAGCAACCATTTGAAGCCACAGTTCGCTTTTGCCAAATCCGCCGCTGGCCATAATTTTTGTTTCTTTTCTATGTTCAGGATTCGGAATTAAAATTTCTGTTATTTGAAACAATCCAAATAAAATTCCTTCTAAAGTGGCTCGTACCAAGTGTGCTTGCGTGTGCGTGATCTGCATTCCTAAAAGGGTTCCTTGAGCCGAGGCATCCCAGATTGGCGCGCGTTCTCCCAATAAATACGGTACAAAAAGCAGTCCATCAGAACCCGCAGGGATTTTTGCAGCTTCTTCAATAAGAACTTCTAAAGATAGGGACGTTTTCAGCAAAGTTTCTTTCAGCCATTGTAAAATTATCGCACCGTTATTGACAGCGCCTAAAGTAAGATATTGATTGTCTATTAAATGATAACACTGCGTGCGCATTTGGTCGTCAAGATACGGTTTGTCAATGGGCAGTCGAACTGCTCCGCTTGTGCCAATAGTTAAAGCAATACAATTTTTGTTCATGGCGCCTGTTCCTAGATTGGCCAGCGCACCGTCTCCACCGCCCATTACATAAAGAAAATCATCTGAGATTCCTTTACATTGATGTGTGACTTCGCAAACTTTAGATAGTTGATGTGGCTTTATGTTTAAGAAATCCAAAACTTCCTTATCCCAATCTAAAGTATGAATGTTTAACAATCCCGTTCCGGATGCCATTGAGGTGTCTGTGTAATATTCATTGGTCAAATGATGCCAGACATATTCTTTTATACTGATGAATTTATACGTTTTGGAAAATAGTTCAGTGTCAAACTCTTTAAACCAGGCAATTTTTGTGAAGGGAGAAAAAGGATGAATTGGTATTCCGGTTTTTTGATAAAAGTGTTTTCCTTGATCTGAATTTTTAAGTTTTTCAGCAATTTCCGTTGCTCTGTTATCTGCCCATAAAATAGCATCTGTCAGTGGTTTTCCATTTTCGTCAATTGCAATAACACTTTGCATCGCTGAGCTAAAACTGATAAATTGAGGCTGAATTCCGTTTGTAATCTCGTTAATACATTCCTTTACGGTTTGTAAAATTTCGTGTGGTTTTTGAACGCTCCATTCCGGCTTGGGATGATACATTTCGTACGACTTAGTAATTTGTCGGATCACATTTCCCTTTTTATCAAAACAAACGGCTTTTGTGGCTGTTGTTCCTATGTCAATGCCAATATACAATGCTTCCATATTATTTATTTGATCCATAAATTTAAAAGTAATACACCAATTAATCCCATTACTCCTATAATGGTTTCCATAATCGTCCAGGTTTTAAAAGTGTCTGACACGCTGATGCCAAAATATTCCTTAAACATCCAAAACCCGGTATCGTTTACATGCGAGCACATTAAACTTCCTGCGCCGATAGACAAAACCATTAATTCCGGACTCACACCAGATGCAATCACTAAAGGCTGAACAATTCCGGCTGCGGTTAATCCGGCGACTGTCGCAGATCCTAAAGCAATGCGAATAATAGTCGCAATCAGCCAGCCTAATAATAAAGGAGAAAGATAAGATTGTTCGAAAAAAGTACTTAAATCTGTTCCGATTCCGCTGTCAATTAATACTTGTTTAAAAGCGCCGCCGGCAGCAATTATTAAAATGATCATTGTAGCCGCACTTAAAGCACTACCCGATTTGTCCATGATATCCTGCATTTTTCTTCCGCGTAAAATGCCTAAGGTAAATACAGCAAAAAGTATCGCAATTAACATTGAAGTCAACGGATTTCCAATAAAAAGCAACACGGCACGTAACACACTTTCTTTGGGCAAAAGTAATTCACTGAACGTAGCTGTTGCCATTAAAAAAACTGGAACTAATGCCGTTATAATACTAATTGCAAAAGAAGGCATTTCTGATTCTGTGAAAGTTTTGCTGTCGAATAATCCTTTTGGGGGAAAAGCATTTATTTTTTTTATAAATTCAGGAAAGATGATTCCGGCCATGAAAAGTGCAGGAAGCGCAACTATAAGTCCGTAAAGAAGTGTTTTTCCGATATTGGCTTTAAAAATAACTGCAATTGCTGTTGGACCCGGATGTGGAGGCAAAAAACCATGCGTAATAGAAAGTGCCGATGCCATGGCAATTCCTAAATAAATGATAGGCTGTTTCGTGCTTTTGGCCACGGCAAAAACCATTGGAATCAAAATTATAAACCCTGCATTGTAGAACATCGAAATTCCGACAGAGAATCCAGTTATAACCATTGCCCATTTAATATGCTGAATGCCAAAAGACCGAATCATGACAGAACTGATTCGCTGTGCAGCGCCACTATCAGAAAGTAAATTTCCTAAAATAACGCCAAAGGCAATAATTAAAATTAAAGAACCTAACGTACTTCCTATTCCCTCTTGTATCGAATTTATTAAATCCGGAAAAGACATCTGCTTGAAAATGCCGACAAAGAAAGCGGCAATAATTAGGGAAATAAAGGCATTGAGTTTTACAACGGAAATCAGAATCAATAATAAGAGAATCCCTGCAATAAGAATTAGTAGCGACATAATTTATTGATTAAGTGTTTTTGAATTTGTCTCGTAAAAATATTACTTTCTACACGTAAAAAGTCGCCATTTAAAATTTAATATGTTAAATAAATTCATTTAGAGTTGCTTAGGAAAATTATGAAAAAGATACTTTCTCGTCTAGCCCCTCCCGATAGCTATCGGGAGAAACGGCATCCTTTTATGGTGGTCCCGAGGCTTCGGGATCACCATAAAAGATATAGTGAAGAGCGGGACAAATGTTGATAAAAACCGAAAAAATTCTGCTTCTAAAAAAATCAGAAAACAAAAACATCAATAAAATAAAGCCTTAACAGAGATTTCTGCATAAATCTATAATACGATAAGAAAATATTATGATAAAAATATTTCATTATTAGAAAAACCGTCATACATTTGCCTAACAGTGTTAAACGATTTAATACTCGAATATAATGGCTAGCAAAGATCGAATTTTAAGACAAAAAGAAGAGACAAGGAACAACATCCTTGGCGCTGCTTATGATATCGTAAAAGAAGAAGGCTGGAATGGTTTGAGTATGCGTAAAATTGCCGACAGAATTGAATATACTGCTCCTATTATTTATGAATATTTCTCGAATAAGGAAGCCATATTAGAAGAACTGACCGGCAAAGGTTTTATCAAACTGACTAAAGAACTGCAGATTGCAATCGACAAGTTTGAGAAACCCGAAGATCAATTAGAAGCCATGTGGATGACGTATTGGGACTTCGCTTTTACTAATACTGAAATGTATCAGTTAATGTTTGGTGTTCAAATGACCTGCTGCGCACAGCGATGTTCGGCTCAAGAGGGACCTTACAAATTATTCACTCAGGTAATTGCTGAAGTAATGAAAGACAGCAATCCGAGTCAGGATATTATTAAACAAAAGTATTTTACTTTCTTTTCTGTTATTCATGGTTTAATCGCCATCAACATCATTAACAAAAGTGATATTTTAGAAACAATAAATGCCCAAATTTTGAAAGATGCCATTGGTGGTATCATCAAATCTATACAATAAAAAAATTTTCAATTTTACTTAACAGTGTAAAATGATTTAAACAGGATAACATAAAATCCTTTTTTTTATAACTTTCGCTTAACACTGTTAGAAAATTTAATAAAGGTAATAAAAGCTTTTTTTTAGACTTTTACTTAACACTGTTAAATATTTTAATACTGGTTTAAAACAGAATTGAAAAGGCTTACGTATGGAGATTTGCACACTTATACTTAACAACGTTAGATAATTTAATTCAATTAAATATGAATCCCGAGAATGCCAGAATGCCCAAAGAATTAATCCGAGAAAATGTTCAACCAATTAAAACCACAATGACAATGAAAAATGTAATAATAACCAGTTTTATTCTGGCCCTAGTATTAAGCAGCTGTGCGGATAAAAATCAGGCGCCTACTGCTCCACCTCCACCAGTTTTACCAGTTTTGGCTATCACAAGTGCAAATACAACTACTGACGCTGAATATCCTGCCGCTATACAAGGAACTGTTGATGTTGAGATCCGCCCACAAGTTAGCGGAAACCTAGAAAGAGTTTATGTTGACGAAGGTTCGTATGTAAGCAAAGGACAAACTTTATTTAAAATAAACGAACGTCCGTTCCGTGAGCAGTTAAACAATGCTTTAGCAAGTCTTCACGCTGCAGAAGCAGCTTTGATCAACGCAAATTTAGAGGTTGATAAATTGACGCCGCTAGTACAAAACAAAGTAGTTTCTGATTATCAGTTAAAAACAGCTAAAGCTTCTCAAAAAATTGCTGCTGCCAATATCGAACAAGCAAAAGCAATGGTTGGTTCTGCTAAAATTAATTTAGGATATACTAATGTTACGGCTCCAGTTAGCGGATACATTGGAAGACTGCCTAAAAAACAAGGAAGTTTAGTTTCTGCGACAGATGTTGAAGCTCTTACAACTTTATCTGATGTTCACGAAGTATTTGCTTATTTCTCTTTAGGAGAAACGGATTTCATCAACTTTAAAGCACAATATGCTGGAAGTTCTCTAGGAGACAAAATCAAAAAACTACCTCCCGTTACTTTGATCTTAGCTGATAACAATGCTTATCCTCAAACTGGAAAAATCGATATGGTTGACGGTCAGTTTGATAAAACTACCGGAGCCATCACGATTAGAGCAACTTTTCCAAATGCAAACGGAACATTACGTTCTGGAAATACAGGAAGAATCCGTTTAGGATTAAATCACGATGATGCGATTTTAGTTCCACAAGCTGCGACAGTTGAAATGCAAGATAAAGTATTTGTTTTCACTGTAGGTAAAGATAACAAAGTGACTAAAATGCCTATTACAGTTGTAGGTAAAAGCGGTACCAATTATTTAATTAAAGAAGGTGTAAAAACGGGTGACCAAATCGTGTTAAGCGGTATTGACAAACTTCAGGATGGACAAGCGATTCAGCCTGAAAAATCAACTAAAGTTGCCGAAGTAACTAATCAAAAATAATTATAAAAGACAATGTTCAAAATATTTATACAAAGACCTGTACTGGCAACCGTAATTTCCATTTTATTGGTAATTCTGGGGGTATTGGGTTTAACTAAACTGCCTTTACAACAGTTTCCTGATATTGCGCCTCCATCGGTTTTGGTAACGGCGGTATATCCGGGAGCCAACGCAGAAACGGTTTTACGTTCTGTGGCACCTTCTATCGAAGAATCTATAAACGGTGTAGAAAACATGACGTACATGAGTTCTACAGCGAGTAACGACGGTACTTTGGCTATTACAGTTTTCTTTAAACTGGGAACTGATGCCGACCAAGCTGCTGTAAACGTTCAAAACAGAGTTGCTCAAGCGACAAGTCAATTGCCTGCGGAGGTTGTACAGCAAGGTATTGTTACGGCGAAACAACAAAACAGTTTCATCATGGCAATTGGTATGTACACCGATGATGAAGCAAAATACGATCAGACGTTTGTTGCCAACTATGCACAGATTAATATTATTCCGGAACTAAAACGTATTCCGGGTGTAGGTTCTGCCAGTATTTTTGGTGGTGTAAAAGATTACTCTATGCGTGTTTGGTTAAATCCAACACAAATGTCAACTTATAAAGTAACGCCAAGCGAAGTTATGGGTGCGATTCAAGACAAAAGTTTGGAAGCGGCACCAGGGAAATTTGGAGAGCGAAGCAAAGAAGTTTTTGAATACGTTATTAAATACAAAGGGAAATTAACCAAACCTGAAGATTATCAAAATATTGCCATTCGCTCTAATCCTGATGGTTCAGTACTTCGCTTAAAAGATGTAGCGAGAGTTGAACTTGGTGCTTATTCTTATAACAGTTTAACGCGTTTAAATGGTAAAAAAGGAATTGTAATTGGGGTAATTCAGTTGGCTGGATCGAACTCAAATGATATTCAGATTGCCATTAACAAAATGATGGAAAAGGCTTCTAAAGATTTTCCAAAAGGCATAAAACACAATATTTTCTATAGTACAAAAGTATCTCTAGACCAATCTATCGAACAAGTTGAGCATACATTATTAGAAGCTTTTATACTGGTATTTATTGTGGTATTTATCTTCTTGCAAGATTTTAGATCAACATTAATCCCGGCTATTGCTGTACCTGTAGCAATTTTAGGAACGTTCTTCTTCATGCAGTTATTCGGATTTTCGATCAACCTTTTAACGCTTTTCGCATTAATTCTGGCGATTGGTATTGTGGTCGATGATGCCATTGTGGTAGTCGAAGCGGTACATGCGAAAATGGAGCACAAACGTTTGTCTCCAAAAATCGCAACCCATGAAGCAATGCACGAAATAACGGGTGCTATTATCTCGATTACGCTGGTAATGGCTGCTGTATTCCTGCCGGTTGGTTTTATGGAAGGCTCAACAGGAGTTTTCTATCGTCAGTTTGCCTTTACGATGGCGATTGCAATTGTAATTTCGGCAGTAAATGCCTTAACATTGAGTCCGGCGCTTGCAGCATTATTCTTAAAAGATAATCACGGAGCTCATGATCATGATGCACCTTATCAGAAAAAAGGATTTAAAGAGAAATTCTTTACCGCTTTCAACAGCAGTTTTGAATCATTGACAAACCGTTATGTTGGCGGACTTAAATTCTTAATCAGAAGAAAATGGTTGAGTATGGGCGGATTAGCATTAATTGTTGTAGCAACTGTTGTAATGGTTAAAACAACTCCTGCAGGGTTTATTCCAACAGAAGATCAAGGATTTATTGCGATTGCAGTAAATACGCCATCTGGAACATCATTAGACGGAACTCAGAAAGTAATGACGGAAGCTGAAAATACTTTAAGAGGTTTAGATGCTTCAAGATTCGTTACAGCGATTTCAGGTTTCAACTTATTGACAAATTCGACGAGTCCATCATCAGCAGTTGTATTCGTATTGCTTAAACCAAACGAAGAACGTGGTGATGTTAAAAATATTGACGAAATCATGAACCAGGTTCGTGGAAAACTAGGTTCAATTTCTGGCGGAAGTTTCTTCGTGTTCAGTTTCCCAACTGTTCCTGGATTTAGTAACGTTGAGGCTTTAGATTTGGTTCTACAAGATAAAACTGGAGGAAAACTGGATAAATTCAGTGGAATTTCTCAAAACTTTATCGGCGAATTAATGAAACGTCCAGAAATTGCAGTTGCCTTTACCTCTTTCAAAGCTGATTATCCACAATTGCAATTGGAAGTTAATGACGAAAAAGCGAATCAATTGGGCGTTAATGTAAAAGACATTTTACAAACCATGCAGGCTTATTTCGGTAGTGCGCAAGCATCTGATTTCAACAGATTTGGTAAATATTACCGAGTTGTAGTTCAGGCTGATATCGAAGACAGAGCAGATCCAACAGCAATTGATAGAGTTTTTGTAAAAAACAAAACAGGCGAAATGGTGCCAATAAATACTTTAGTAAAACTAACTCGTATTTACGGTTCTGAAACCGCTTCTAGATATAATTTATTTAACTCAATTTCTATTAATGCGATTCCGAAACCAGGATTTAGTTCCGGAGATGCCATTAAAGCAATTGAAGAAGTAGCAGCACAACAATTACCTGCAGGTTACGGGTTTGAATTCTCGGGCCAAACTCGTGAGGAGATTTCTTCCGGAGGGCAATCGGCAACTATATTCTTACTGTGTTTGATATTCGTTTATTTCCTACTTGCTGCACAGTACGAAAGTTACATTTTGCCTTTGGCGGTAATCTTATCAATCCCTGCAGGTATTTTTGGAGTATTTGTGGCAATCGGCTTGACCGGAATTGAAAATAACATTTATGTACAAGTTGCATTGGTAATGTTAATTGGTCTGCTCGCCAAAAATGCCATTCTGATCGTCGAATTTGCCGTCCAGAAACGAAAATCGGGACAAGCGTTAATTCGAGCTTCAATCGATGCTGCCAAATTACGTTTACGACCAATTATCATGACGTCACTAGCCTTTATCGTAGGTTTAATACCAATGATGAGTGCCACAGGACCATCAGCTCAAGGTAACCACTCTATTAGTATTGGTGCCGCCGGAGGTATGATTTCAGGAGTAATTCTAGGTTTGTTCATCATCCCTGTCTTATTCATCATCTTCCAACATTTACAAGAAAAGGTTTCTGGAAAACCAGTTGCCGTAATTCATAACGAAGAAAAATAACAAATGGAAAACTATATCACAACCATTCTTGTTGCCATCATATTTGGCATCGGATATATATCGTACAGAATCTCAAAAGATCTTGAAACTAGAAAAGATACTTGTACAGAAATTTAACCCTTTGGAAAAAAAAATATTTTAACACATAGAGACATACATTTCTTATTTCGAAAAAAGAGAATAAAAGAAACTAGTTTCAACACATACAAAACTATGTGTATCTAAAATAAGTGAAACGCCTTTTTTAAATCCTCAAAAAACTATGTTTCTATGTGTTTAAAAACTATACCCAACGGATAAAGAAAATTAATAAAAAGACTAAATGAAAAATCATATAACCAAAATCGTGACCTTCGCCATTCTGATCACGACTTTAATATCCTGTAAAGTTTCGAAGGATATTGAAACTCCAAAAGATGCACTTCCTGAGAATTTCAGGAATGCATCGGTTTCGAGTGATACTGCAAGCATTGGCGATTTGGAATGGAAAAACTACTATACTGAAAAAGATATAGTAAAACTGATCGACAGCGCTATTGCGAGAAATAACGATTTGCAGATTGCAACAAAAAATATCGAAATCGCTCAATACCGATTTACTCAGTCAAAATGGGGAAATGTACCGCAAGTAAACTTGTTTGTAAATGCAAGTTCAAGCAATCCGTCTGACAATAGTTTTACAGGAATGAATCTGAATCAGGCTTTAGGTCAAAAACATATTGATGATTATTCTGCCGGCGCTACACTTTCTTGGGAAGCTGATATTTGGGGAAAAATCAAAAATCAGAAAAAAGGCGCTTTTGCAGAATATCTTCAGTCGGCTGAAGTAAAAAAAGCTTTGCAGACTAATATTGTAGCCAATGTTTCAAGCGGTTATTATAACCTTTTAATGCTTGATGCTCAATTGGATATTGCCAGACAAAATCTTCGCTTAAATGATAGTACAACCAATATTATCAAATTAAAATATGATGCTGGTCAGGCTACTTCATTGGCGATTCAACAATCTGAGGCACAAAAATTAAACTCAGCGCAACTGATTCCGTTATTAGAACAAAATATTGCGATTCAGGAAAATGCTTTGAGTGTTTTGACAGGTTCTTTTCCGAGTTCGAAAGAAAGAACGACAACATTAAGTGCCATTGAAATTAAAAACAATGCTAGTGTCGGAATTCCGTCTTCATTAGTAAGCAGAAGACCTGATGTTAAAAGCGCCGAATTAGAGTTGAAAATTGCCAATGCCAATGTTGGAATTACAAAAGCAGATTTATATCCTGCGCTTCGAATTACAGCGCAAGGCGGCGTGAATTCTTTTGAAACAAGTTCTTGGTTCAACATTCCAGCTTCATTGTTTGGAACGGTTGCTGGCGGTTTAACACAGCCTTTATTGAACAATAAAAAACTGAAAACACAATACAATATTGCTGTTGCTGAAAGAGAAAAAGCAGTTTTAAATTTTAGACAATCGGTTTTGATTGCAGTTAGCGAAGTTGCAAATGCTTTAGTGGTTACTGAGAAATTACAACAACAGGAAACTTTTCTTCAGGAAAAAGTAAAAACATTACAGCAGGCAATCAAAAATGCCAACTTGTTATTCAAAAACGGTATGGCAGAATATCTTGAAGTTTTAACAGCGCAAGCGAATTTATTACAAAGCGAACTTGAACTGGCAGACATTAAAAGACAACAACTTACAGCTAACACTGAATTGTACCGCGCTCTAGGCGGAGGCTGGAAATAATACCCAATACCCGTTAATTATTTATTTTTTGAGATGAAAACGCTGTGCGACCTTTGGGTTTCATGGCGTTTTTTAGTTTTTTGCCACGAAGGCGCTAGGACCCGAAGTTTTTTTAAGTCTCTCGCAGATTTTGCAGATTGAACAGATTTTTTATGCCACTGATTACACAGATTCAGAGGATTTTTTTATCTGTGTAATCTGCGAGAGCTTTTTTATTCTCACTTTGTGTCAGGCTGAGCGTCCCGAGGCTTCGGGAGAAGCCCACGCAATTAAAATCGACAATCTTTGCGGAACTTCTATGCGGTCCTTCTCCCGAAGCCTCGGGACGCTCAGGATGACAAACCGTTTAATAGGCACCAAAATTCACAATTCACAATTCACAATTAAAATAAATCTTGTCTCAAATGCCCCTAAAATAGTCGTAAATACGTATTTCTTACAAAAACTAGAATTGTACATTTGTAATACATTAACTAATAACTATTTAAAATTAAACCACATGAAAAAAGCAAAAATTATTTTTTGGACGACCACAATTATTATTTTCTTATTTGAAGGCGTTATGCCGGCTTTGACTTCGCAGACAGAATTAGCCAAAGAAGGAATTAGGCATTTGGGTTATCCGGAGTATTTCGGAAATGCACTTGTTGTTTTCAAAATTCTTGGAGTTTTGATTTTGGTTATTCCACAAATTCCTAAAAATGTAAAAGAATGGGCTTACGCCGGATTTGGATTCGATTTTATATTTGCCTCAATTAGTCATTTTGTTGTTGATGGCGTTGGTTTTCAGAGCTTTTTTCCACTAATCATTTTCTTGATTTTGGCAATTTCTTATATCTACTATCATAAAATTGAGCGTTACAAAAACATCGCGCTCTAAACAAACAAAAAAATGATAGAAGTTTTCAAAACAAATGTTCAGGAAGTCGGTCAATCAGTAATGATTGTAGAAAAACTTCTTGAACATTTTCCTAACAGTTCCATAAACTTCGATCTTGAAGATTGCGACAAGATTCTTCGTATTCATTCTTCTCACATCTGCAATAACAGTATAATTGAACTCGTAAACTCGTATGGCTTTCATTGTGAAGTGTTACCCTAAAAAGTCATTCAACTGATTAACAGAATATTAAAAATTAAAATTGTAATTTTAGAATACTAAATATTAAAATCTTACAAAATGAATATTCCTGCAGAACACCAAACAATAATGCCTTATTTAATTTTAAAGGGCGCATCAAAATTTATAGATTTTACAAAAAATGTTTTTGGAGCTTCAGAAACCAATACGAAATCTATTCGCGATGACGGAAGCATTATGCATGCCGAAATTACTTTGAACGGCAGCACAATAATGATTACGGATGAAATAACCGATTGGGGAAAACAAACCGCAAATTTATTTGTATATGTACCCAATGCCGATGAAACCTATAAAAAAGCCATCGAACACGGAGCCAGTTCTTTAATGGGTTTAAGCGATCAGGATTATGGAAGAACCTGTGGTGTAACAGATCCCTTTGGAAATGTCTGGTGGATTACTTCGGTGCAAGAATAAACTTTTAAATACACACTATGAAAGCTGAAACTCGAAAAAATATTGTTGACACTTTCGAAGAATTATATAAAATAATTTCTTCTTTTTCTGATGCTGAATTAAATACGATTCCTTTTCAGGGAAGCTGGACTGGCGGACAAACTGCACAACATATCATAATGGCTTGTTCCGGTTATCCTAAACTTTTTTCAGGCAATACTGAAGAAACAAAACGAAAACCAGATGAAAAAGTTAAGGAAATTGATGATCTCTTTTTGAACTTCAATATTAAAATGAATGCTCCCGAATTTTTGTTGCCTGACAATAAAGAGTACAATAAAAACAATCAGATTTCAAAATTACTTCAGGTCGAAAATGAATTACTGGAATCGGCAGAAAAATACGATTTAACACGAACTTGTTTGGACTTTCAGGTTCCCGGTTTTGATAAATTTACAATTTACGAATGGATCAATTTTGCTCTTGTTCATACGCAAAGACATACAAATCAACTAAATAACATTCATAAATACTTAAATAAATCGTAAATTTATATTTTTAAAATTGCCCTTAAACAAAAAAGTAGCGTATGAAATCAAAAGGCGGTGCAGTATTTTTATCAGGATTAGTAGCGGGAACGATGGATATTGTTGCTGCATTTACTGTTTATGCTTTTATTCTTCATAAAACAACGCCCACTAAAATTTTACGCTCTATTGCAAGCGCTATTTTTAAAAAAGATGCTTATACGGGAAATTTTTCAATGGTATTCTTCGGATTAGGTATGCATTATTTCATCGCCTTTAGCTTTGCGTGGTTTTATTTTGTCATCTATCCCTATTTTCCTTTTCTTAAAAAAAATGCTGCCCTTTCAGGTCTTTTTTATGGGATTTTTGTTTGGTTGATAATGAATTTAATAATCTTACCTATTTTCTTTCCTGGAATTCCAGAAAATCATTTGGATTTTCCTTTCCTTATTTCCATCGTCATTTTAATTCTTTGTGTTGGTTTTCCAATTTCTTTTATAACCAAAAAATATTATTCCTTCCGATAAAGTAATTTTCAAAATCTATTGAAAATTAAAGCTTTGTGCTGGTTTTTATTATTCCGTTTTTAAGCTTACAGAATTCCCACTTAAAAGTTTTTGAGTTAATTTTTTGATTGATTGGAGCAATTATCGCTTGATTATCAAACTAATTTTAACCTAAATATGATTAGTGATATGGAAGCAGCTATAAAACATGCCGTAATTTTAGAGAAAACTGGAAGAAATTTCGAAGAATTATTCGTTGCAAATCCTGCTATTTATCAAGATGGAAATAATATTCGAATGTACTATCGTGCTGCCAAAAAAAGAAATTATACGCTGACAGCAACAATTAAGAAAAATTTATATGTTTGGAATAAAAATGTAGTTTTTTTTCCGAAAAAAATTAACGGAAAATTTATAGCTTTACATAGATTATTTTCCTCAATTCAGATAGTCTCTTTCGAAAAAAAAGCCGAACTTACAAAGGCTTTTTGGAAAGCGCATTTAAAGAACCTACCCGATCATATTATCATTAAACCAAAATATGATCACAAAACGGATATTAATTATCCTGTAAAAGCAATTACAAGACTACCAAAACCACTAATTGCGCCAGCTGAATATTACGAACGACCCGGTTACGTAAATTATGTTGTTTCCTCAACAGGAACAGCTATTTTCGATGACCTTCTCTATATATATTATGGTACCGCCGATAATAAAATTTGCGGCTGCCCCGGTAAACTTAAACGACTTATTAACTGAACTTAAACAGAATCCCAATGAAGACGATATCAAATAAATCAAAAATAGTTTTTCTTTCTACTTTCCCGCCAACACAATGCGGAATAGCAACTTATACTCAGGACACAATTAAAGGGATTACTGATGTTTTTGGCAAATCTATTAGCTGCGAAATTTGTGATTTGGTCGATAAACCAAAAACAAATTCGGAACAAGCCTATGTTTTGAACACAAAAAACCGCGAAGAATATGCTAAAGTTGCGCATCAAATCAATAAAGATGAAAATGTAAAACTAGTTCATATTCAACATGAATTTGGATTGTTTGGTGGTCCTTACGGAAACTATTTACTTAACTTTTTAAATGAGATCAAAAAGCCGGTAACTTTTACTTTTCATAGCGTTATTCCAAATCCTAACGAAGAACTAAAATCATTCGTGCAACTTCTAATGAGTTATAGCAATTCTGCTTTTGTAATGACAAATCAGTCAAAAGAAATTCTAATTAACGATTATAATATTCCGGCTGAAGCTATTACAATGGTATCTCACGGAACGCATATTGTTATCTATGAAACTCCAGAGCAGGCTAAAGCAAGATTTGGTATCAAGAACAAAATTGTACTTTCTACATTTGGTCTTTTAGGTGAAGGAAAAAATATCGAAACAGGTCTACAAGCATTAGCAGAAATTATCAAAACAGAACCGGATGTTTTGTATCAGATTATAGGCAGAACACATCCAAACCTGATTATTGATGGTGTCGATGCATACCGAAACAAACTTGAAGCGCTTGTAGAAGAATTAAATTTACACAATAATGTTCGTTTTATAAATGAATACCTCAATACAGATGAGCTTTTAAACTATCTGAAAGCCACAGATATTTATCTGTTTACATCCAAGGATCCAAATCAGGCCGTAAGCGGCACTTTTGCTTATGCCATGAGTTGTGCCTGTCCAATGGTAGCTTCTAAAATTCCGCATACAAGAGAAGTTTTAACTGAGGATTGCGGAATACTTGCTGATATTGGTAATGTGGATCAGTTTGCAAAATCGACCTTAAAATTAATTTCCGATGAAAATTTAAGAAATGAAATGGGAATAAATGCTTTCACAAAAATGAGAGCTTCCTCTTGGGAAAATGCTGCTATAACACACATGAATACTTATAAAAAAATAATTGAATCCTCTTCTGAGATTAAATATAGCTATCCGGAGATCCAATTGCTGCATATCAAAAAATTAACTACCGAACTCGGAATTATCCAGTTTAGCAAAATTTCTGTTCCGGATCTTGAATCGGGATATACTTTAGATGATAATGCACGTGCGTTGATTGCATTTTGTATGCATTACAAATTAACACGCGACAGAGATGATCTTCCGTACATTTTGATCTATCTCGATTTTATCGAAAGATGTCAAAAACCAAAAGGCAATTTTATCAATTATGTTGATCAGGAAAATCGTGAACACATCGAACAAAATGCCGAAGTAAATCTTGAAGATTCAAATGCAAGAGCCATTTGGGCATTAGGTACCGTAATTTCTAATATGGATATACTTCCTGAAAACATTTCTAAAAAGGCAGAAAAATGTTTGCTTAGCGCCTTGAAATGGGCAGAAAATATTCAATCTCCTCGTTCTATTGGTTTTGCTACAAAAGGTTTATATTTATATCATAGCGCGATTCCGAATTTATATGTTGCGGCGATTATCAATAAACTGAATAGTAAATTGTTGGGCAATTACGAAGATCATGCTTCAGAAAACTGGAAATGGTTTGAAAATTACCTGACATATGCGAATGGTATTTTACCAGAATCGATGCTTTATGCTTATTTAGTTACCAATAAACCAGTTTATAAAAAAGTGGCCATGGATTCACTTGAGTTTTTAATGTCAAAAATGTTTACAAACAAAGAATTCAAAGTGATTTCAAATCAAGGCTGGCATCATCGAGATTCAGAACCAGAACAATACGGAGAACAACCAATTGATGTATCGTACACCATTCAGACTTTAAATGCTTTTTACACGGCATTTGATATTCCGGAATACAAAAATAAAATGAAAGCCGCTTTTAACTGGTTTTTAGGTAAAAACCATCTGAACCAAATCATGTATAATCCTGTAAGTGGTGGTGGTTATGACGGACTTGAAAAAGAAAATGTCAATTTAAATCAGGGTGCAGAATCGACTATATGTTATTTAACTGCACGATTGATAATGGAGAATTTCAAATTAGGTCAATGCAAAGTCATTCCGCTAATAAAAACCCGAACAGGCGTAGCTATAAATTCTTAAAAGCAAAAGCTGACCAAAATCCTTTTAAACCCTTAAAATCCCTTTCTCAATGAAAGGGATTTTTTGTTTTGGCAAACCGCTAACGTATGTTTTAATCTTTTATTGTTTTTGAATGTAAATTATATAATCATGCAAAAAAGTTGTGTAAAAGATTTTAACAAGTATTAGGGTAACTTTCACTTATAATTCAAAAAGCAATTCAAACTGTTAAAAAATTGATTTTGAGTATTTAATAACTCCAAAAATAAGAAATTTTGATTCTCAGCTTAAAAAATACATTCGCAGAAATTGGAGATGCAACCTTGTTTGCAAAGCGGTTTTTTAAGGAGGTTTTTATCCCTCCTTATGAGACAAAAGAGTTTTTGAAACAATGTTATTACATCGGATACAAATCTTTTCCATTGGTAGCTATCACCGGTTTTATAATGGGACTGGTTCTTACTTTGCAATCAAGACCAACGTTAGTTGAATTTGGAGCAGAAAGCTGGCTTCCGGGAATGGTAGCGCTTTCGCTGATTAGGGAAATTGCGCCGGTAATTACAGCGTTGATCTGTGCCGGAAAAATTTCTTCAGGAATTGGCGCCGAACTCGGTTCCATGAAAGTGACTGAACAAATTGACGCTATGGAAGTTTCGGCCATTAATCCTTATAATTATTTGGTTGTTACACGAATTTTAGCCTGCACATTGATGGTGCCTATTTTGGTCTTTTTTGCGGATGCAATTGGTATTATTGGAGGTTATGTCGGAATCAATATTCATGGTGATGTCAATTTTTATCGCTATTTGTCACAGATTATTCAGTCACTTGAATTTTTGGACGTAATTCCGGCAACAATCAAAACTTTCTTTTTTGGATTTTTTATAGGAATGATAGGCTGTTATAAAGGATTTACCGCAGCCAATGGAACAGAAAGTGTAGGCCGCGCAGCAAATTCAGCTGTTGTAACTGCTTCCTTAACCATATTCATTATTGACATGGTTGCCGTTCAAATAACCGATTTATTTTTTTAAGATGATTAAAGAAAAAGAAAATACAGACGAAACTAAATCAAAAGAGAAAAAGCAAGCTCCAATTATTGAAATTAAGGACCTGCATAAAACTTTTGGCGGCGACAACAAAGTTTTAAAAGGCGTAAACCTTACTGTAAATAAAGGCGAAGATTTAGTGATTTTAGGACGTTCCGGTTCTGGAAAATCAGTTACTATAAAATGTATTGTAGGACTTATAGAACCTGACAAAGGCGAAATAAAAGTATTTGGTGAAAATGTATTGAATCTGGACAAAAACGAACTCAATAAAATGAGGGTTCGCATTGGATTTTTATTCCAAAGTGCCGCTTTGTATGATTCGATGTCGGTTAGAGAAAATCTCGCTTTTACGCTCGCAGCACATAAAAGAGATTTAAGTGCTGAAGAAATCGAAAATGAGGTAATGGAAGCGCTGGAAAATGTTGGATTGCAAGATGCCGTAGACAAAATGCCGGCGGAATTATCCGGCGGAATGAGAAAGCGAATCGGCTTAGCCAGAACATTAATTTTAAAACCTGAAATTATATTATACGATGAGCCAACCACAGGATTAGATACCATTACTTCCAGAGAAATTAGTGAACTGATTCTGGATATTAAACACAAACAAAAAACCTCATCGATAATTATTACACATGATATGGCTTGCGCCAAATTGACTGCCGACCGCATTATGGTGCTAAAAGAAGGCGTCATTCATGCTGAAGGAACATACGAAGAACTAGAAAAAGACGAAGACGAATGGGTACGCTCATTTTTTGAATAAAGCAAAATATAGAAATCATGGAGAAGCAATCTGGATATACCTGGAAATTAGGAATGTTTGTAACAATTGGTTTGTTACTTTTTATAATGGCCATTTATTTTATTGGAAAACAAAAAAATCTATTTGGATCAACCTTTCACATTACCTCACAATTTAAAACTGTTAGCGGTTTAGAAGTTGGGAACAATGTTCGTTTCTCCGGTATTAATATCGGAACTGTAGAAGAAATCAGACTTATTAATGATTCGTCGGTTGTGGTTTCGATGGTTATAAAAGATGAAGTGCGAAAGTTTATAAAAACTGACGCTCGCGCTGCAATTGGTTCTGACGGACTTATGGGCGACAAAGTACTAACCATAACTCCAGGAGTAAAATCTACAAAAGTCATAGAAAACAATGGCGCAATTGCTTCTATTAACGGAATAGAAATGAATGATATCATGAAAAGCGTTAAAAAAAGTGTTGACAATGTAGGCGTGATTTCTGAGGAACTTGCGGTTTTTAGCCAAAGCATGAATAATGGAAACGGCGCGCTGGCCAGATTGGTACGAGATGATAAAATGGCAAATAGTGTTTCGAATACGCTTTCGAATCTTGAAAGCGGTACAAAAGGTTTTAGCGAAAATATGGAAGCTGCCAAAAGCAATTTTCTTTTTAGAGGTTATTTCAAGAAAAAAGAGAAAGAAAAAGAAAAACAGCAGGAAGAAATAAAAGATAAAAAAGAAGAAAAGAAGGAAAAGGCAGCTAAAGAAAAAGAGGAAAAAGAGAAAGAGAAGCAAGAAAAACTAGAAAAAGAGAAGCAAGAGAAATTAGAGAAAGAAAAGCAAGAAAAAGCTAAAGAAGAAGATGCGAAAAAAGTGCAGTCGGATAAAACAAAATAAAAATAAATGCCATGAAATCGTCTAAAAATATAAGCCTAAAAATCCTTAAATGGACGGGAATAGTAATAGCAGGAATACTGCTATTACTATTTTTGCTTCCATTACTATTCCCCGGAAAAATTGCCTCGGAAGTCAAAAAAATTGCCAATGAAAGACTCGATACCAAATTGGATTTTTCTAAATCTAAACTTTCCTTTTTTACACATTTCCCTTCGCTGACAGTTTCATTAGATGATTTGTCTATGACTGGTTCGGCACCTTTCAGCAATGATACTTTATTAAAAGCCGATCAGGTTGCTTTTGGAATAAATCTCAAAAGATTGATTTTTGACAATGAAGTTAAAATCAATAAATTATACGTATCTGATGCGTTGATAAATGTAATGGTAAACGAAAAAGGACAAGCCAATTACAACATTTATATCGCGCCGGAAGATCGAAAAAACGAAAAAAATGATCCTAATGCGCCCGAAGAAGGAACTGCAATCCGATTGGAAAGAATTGACCTTAAAAACTGTCATGTTAAGTACAATGACCGTTCGGCAAAAATTCTAATTGACGCCAACGGTTTAAATTATGTCGGAAAAGGAAATCTTAGTGATGATATTTTTGATTTAAATACAAATGCAAAAATTGACAATCTGGATTTCTATTATGATCGCACCGGTTATTTAAGAAGAAAAAAAGTGAGTGCCGACTTAATTACACGAATCAATACGCATGCGCTTTCTTTTATTTTACAAAAAAACGAACTGCAGATTAATAAACTTCCTTTAAAATTTACCGGTCTTTTCACCATTCTTCGTGACGGTTACAAAATCAATATCAAAGCGGCATCTGAAAATACTACAGTCAAAGATTTATTATCTGTCATGCCTCCCGAATATTTAACCTGGCTCGAAAAAACAGAAATTTCCGGAAGAAGTGATTTAGTGCTTAGTTTTAAAGGAAATTATAATGTTGCCAAAAAGCAAAAACCCAATTTGGCTTTTAATTTGAAAGTGGGCAATGGTGCAGTAAATTACAAAAACGCGCCCGTTCCTTTAAAAGATTTTCAAATGGATTTAAATGCCCTTTTGCCTTCATTAGATCCCGAAAAATTATTGGTAAACCTAAGAACGCTTCAATTTAAAGTGGGCGAAAAAGATTATTTCAATGCTTATTTACGCAGCAAAGGTTTGAGCGAAATGAATATTGATGCTAGTGTAAAAGGTGCTCTGGATCTCGCCGTTGTCGATGCCGCTTTGGGTTTGAATAGTCTTGAACTAAAAGGAATATTAAAAACCAACATTCAGGCAAAAGGATTATTTAGTACTTCAAAAAAACTGTTTCCAAAAACAATTGGCGGAATTTCGCTTCGAAATGGCTGGTTAAAAACTGACTCCTATCCTAACCCAATTACCGATATTACTTTTGTCGCCAATGTGCTTAACAAAGCCGGAACCTATCAGGATTTGATTGTTGCTGTTGCGCCGGCATCTTTTGTTTTCGAAGGAAATCCTATGTACATCAATGCGACTTTATCCGATTTTAATGATTTGGCTTATAATGCAAAAATCAAAGGAGAATTGAATGTTGGCCGAATTTATCAGGTATTTTCAAGAAAAGGTGTTGATGTTACGGGTTATGCAAAAGCAGATCTTTCGCTGAAAGGAAAACAAAGTTATGCGACAAACGGGCAATACGACAAATTGGATAATCGCGGAACAATTTTGCTTAAAAACATTAAAGCAACTTCCGAATTATTTCCGAAAGCCTTTTTTATAAAACAAGGAAATTTCCGTTTTCAAAATGAAAAAATGTGGTTTGAGAAGTTCAATGCTACTTATGGAAAATCAGATTTTGATATCAACGGTTATCTCTTAAATACAATCAATTATTTTCTTGAATCGCACGGAACACTGAGCGGAAACTTCAACATGAAATCGAAACTGATTAATGTTGATGAATTTATGGCTTTGGAAAAGGGTGAAAATAAAGACCGAAATCTTCAGGTAGAATACGCCAAAGAAGATCATCCGAAAATGAGCGGCGTAGTAATTGTTCCTAAAAATCTAAATGTTGCTTTGACTGCAAATGCAGATAAAGTAGAATACAACGGATTAGTTTTAAACAAACTTTCAGGAAAAGTGGGTATTGCAAAAGGAGGCTTTTTCCTTGAAAATACGACTTTCAATATCATTGACTGCATTTTAGGAATTGACGCTGCATACAAAGACGAATCTCCAACCGCAGCGCGATTTGATGCTCATTTCACAGCAAAAGACTTTAGTGTACAACGCGCTTACAAAGAAATTCCGATGTTTCATGATATGGTAACCGTTGCTGAAAAAGCACAGGGAATTATTTCTGTTGATTATAAAATCAAAGGCGATCTAAACGGAAATATGGGACCAATTTACGAATCTCTTGAAGGAGCAGGAACCATAAATCTTCGCGACGTCAAAATAAAAGGTTTGAAATTATTTGATGGAATCAGTTCGCAAACTGGACAAAAAGGATTGGATGATCCTAATTTGAAAGGGATCGAGATCAAATCTAATATTGATAATAACTTAATTCATATTGAACCTTTTACGTTTTCAGTTGCTAGTTTCAAACCAACTATAAAAGGTACCAGCAGCTTTGACGGTCTTCTGGATTTGCGAATGCGTCTTGGACTTCCTCCTTTTGGGATAGTTGGTTTTCCAATCGTAATTACGGGAACACATGAAGCGCCTAAAATAAAAATTTTCAGTAAAACAGGTCAAAAAATTGACGATGCTGTTTACGACGAAAAAAACAATAAAGTAATAAAAGAAGAAAAGGTTAGCAAAGCAAAAAAATCAAAATCAGATGAAAACAAAAAAACAAAATAACAGCAATGCTTTTGAAAAGTTTGCTACCAATGTTTCAAAAGCAGCCGGAAGCACCACTGCTTTTATAGGCGCTTTTCTGATTGTAGTGGCTTGGGCGGTTTCGGGTCCAATTTTCGATTATTCAGAAACCTGGCAACTGGTTATTAATACCGGTACTACGATTATTACCTTTTTGATGGTTTTCTTAATTCAGAAAGCACAAAACAAGGATTCACTTGCTATTCAGCTTAAGCTGAATGAATTGGTGGCGTCAAGCGAATATTCCAGTAATAGTTTAGTTGATATTGAAAATCTGACAGAAGAAGAAATGGTCATTATTCAGAAATATTACCGAAGACTGGGTGAACTAGCCAAAAAGGATGAATCGATCAGGACGTCACATTCTATTGCCGAAGCGCACGATCAACATGAGCGAAAAGATAAAAACAGAAGCAGTAAAAAGAATAGTAAAAAACCGACTTCAACAGCCCGAAATACCGCAAAAAAATGAAACTACGATCAACAGAACCTTTTTGGCCTTTAAAGAATCCGATGAATACGAGTTATCCTTCTATCGATGAAGACTGTAATGCCGCAATTTTAATTATTGGTGCAGGTATTACCGGCGCTTTGATTGCCTACAAGTTAATTAATGAAGGAAGAAAAATAATTCTGGTTGACCGCCGGGATGTCTGCAACGGAAGTACGGCTGCAAGCACTGCTTTATTGCAATACGAAGTTGATATTCCGCTTCATGAACTTATTAAACTAAGAGGCAAAGAATGCGCTGTTGATAGTTATATGAACGGAAAAAAAGCAATATTCGATTTAAGGAAAATCTCAGATGACATAAAAAGTGACTGCGGATTTGAATTTAAAAAAAGTATCTATTACAGTGCTGTTCAGAAAGATTTACCCTATTTGAAAAATGAATTTAAAAGCCGAAAAGAAAACGGTTTTGATGTCAATTGGTTGTCCAAATATGATTTAAAAAAACTGGGACTAAACGCACTTGCTGCAATAGAATCTAAAACTGCAGCTGTTATGGATCCGTATAAACTGGCCCAGGATTTACTGCAATACTGCCAAAAAAAAGGCGCACAGATTTTCGACCGAACCAACATTACTTCTATTCAATATACAAAAGACAAATGCGTAGCGCATACTGAAAACAAATTCACTATTACGGCTGATCATATAATTCATTGTACGGGTTATGAAAGCACCGAATCTCTGACTGAAAAAGTAGTTGATCTTAAAAGTACTTACGCCATCGCATCTGAAAGTGTTCCGAATTTGCCTGCTGCTTTTAAAAATGCTATTTTTTGGGATACCTCATCTCCTTACTTTTATTTTAGAACAACAGACGACAACCGAATAATTATGGGCGGTGGAGACGAAGAATTTACAGATCCAAAAAGACGCGACAAATTAATTCCCAAAAAAGAAATCTTTCTTTTAAAACAGTTTAAAAAAAGGTTCCCCGATTTCAATTTCAAACTGGACTATTCCTGGGCGGGAACTTTTGGTGAAACCAAAGATGGTTTGCCTTATTTTGGAAAACCCGATCCCAATAAAAATGAACATTATGTATTAGGTTTCGGAGGAAACGGAATCACATTCAGCGCAATCGGAATGAATTCTATTCTCGATTCCATAAACAATAAACCCAATCTGGATTTAGAGTATTATCGATTTGGAAGGTGAGTTTTTTTTTTAGGGACAAAGGGACAAAGTTGCAAAGTTTTTTAATCCTTTGTCCCTTTGTAACTTTGTAACTTTGCAACTTTGTCCCTTTTAAAGAACCAACTCCATCTGAATATTACATCGTTTATAAGGTGTTTCTAAGCCAAAGACTTTTTCAAAACCCATTTTGTAATATAAGTTTATAGCCGGTTTTAGGATCGTGTTGCTTTCCAGATATATCTTTTTTGCGCCGAGATCTTTTGCGGTTTTAATGATTTCTTGTCCCAATAACCATCCAATGTTTTTTCCTTGTGCTTTTGGCGAAACGGCCATTTTTGCCATTTCAAAACCATATTCCGGGTTATTTGTTTTTATTAGGGCACAAACACCTACAGGTTCATCGTCATATAAGGCAACGAGAATTTTTCCTCCTTTATTTAAAATATACTCTTCCGGATTGTCAAGCGCTTTATAATCGGCAGGTTCCATTTCAAAATAAGTAGAAATCCATTCTACATTTAATGCTTTAAAAGCTTCTTTATACTTCGGTTCAAAGGCTACAATTTTGACATTTTGGCTTTCGCGGATTTTCTTCTGATCGCTCACTCTTTTAAACATTGACTTTTGTGCCAATAAAAATTCCCATTCTTCAAGCGCGGCCCAAAGATTATGTTTGGATTCAGAAATTAAACCATCGACAGCTACATCAATATCTTTCAATTGCTGCTTAATTTTCTGCGAAAGCGAAAGTCCTTTCTCAGTCAAAACCACATTATTCTTTCTCTTGTCTTCTGTTTTCAAACTTTCTTTGATGATTCCTGCACTAATCATTTCCTGAATAATCTTACTTACAGATGGCTGTGAATGTCCAATTTCATTAGCAATTTCCGTAATAGTCAGTTCTCTGTCCTCTGTAAGCGTATAAAATACAGGAAACCACTTTGGCACAAAATCTACACCATAAAGCTCATAAATTTTTGAAGCATCATCTGTAATAATTGCCGTCATTAAACGCAAACGACTTCCTATAGCCGCTTTGCCTACTTTATCAAAAAATTCCATATTATAATTAATTATATAACCAGTTATGCAAATGTATAAAAAAAATCTTTTTTGCAAAAGATTTTTTTTAGTTGCTAAGATTCTGAGATACTAAGTTTTATTTTCTTAGTCTTACTATTTCTGGCCTTGTCAACTTATATATTGAAGCTTTAGTAGCTAACGACATTCTTGAAATAATTTAAGATTCTGTAAACAAAAAACTAAGAGTCTCAGAATCTCAGAATCTTAGAATCTTAGAAACTTAGAAACTTCCTTTAAGCTGTTATCGCAAACGGATTCAAATTAAATTTATATTCCTTTGGGCTGCAGTTGAACTTTTGTTTGAAGATTTTAGAGAAGTAACTTCTGCTTGTAAAACCAATGCAGTACACAATTTCTGAGATATTTAAATCGGAAGTTCTGATTAAGATTTCTGCTTTTAAGACACGCATATGTGTGATGTAATCATTTACAGTTCTATTGTGAATCATTTTAAAACCTTCCTGAAGTTTATTTGGAGATAATCCTGATTTTTTACTCAGCGATTTTATAGTAAAAGCTTCTTCCGGATTTGCTTTTATAGCTTCCGAAAGCTCTTTTATTTCTTCCATTTCGCGTAAGGTCAGACAGTTTGTTTCTTTCGAAAATGCGTTCAAATCGTCTGTATGTTGCTGAATTTCCATCGCAAGAATAATTCTCAAAATACCTTCTTTGAGTAAACTTCTAACGATTCCGGTTTGTGTAATGGCATTTAGTTGTTCGATCTTCTCGGCAATCTTCAAATTGTACGAACCGGCATAGAAAAATTCTTCTTCCATACTTTCCTGAAGAAATGTTTCTCGCACCATTTGGCTCAATGAATTCGTTTGTTGTTTTTCAGCTTCCTGCCCAACAATTATGATTGTAAATTTTGTGTTTTTATCCTTTTCAAAAAACAATATATTATCCTTGTTCATTTTTGAAGTCAGAATTGCCGTTTGATACCTTTCTACTTTTCTCTCGTTTCCTGTTCCGAAACTGTGCGTCAGATTTCCTTTGGAACAATAGGCAAAATATATTGGTGACGTATTTCCGTTTTTAACTTCCAATCGCAGGTCTGATGAAAAAGTCATATCAAACTGAACATATGAAATATTGTCGTTTATAGAAGCGCCTACAATAGAACCTTTTGCAAAATTAGTATTGACTTCGAGTGAATATTCGTCGATATCAAAATTTACTTTTCCGTCGAAGTTGGTGTTCAATTCCTCAAATATATTTTTAATTTTCTCTGAATGTATAGTAACGATTTTCATGGTATGTAAATTTTAATTCGATAATTTTATAATTCTGTTTCAGTTATTAAAAGTAGAAAAGCACTGAAAAAGCGAGATTTCAAAGTTCGTTCAATCACAGACCAAAAATGTTATATAATTTTCGTCATTTGTTTTATAATTACTTATAAATGATATTTTTAACTCAAAAAGACAAATTCTTAATTCAAAAAAAAATGAAAAGTGTTTCTTTTGCCCCAATAAGTGCATCCAATTCTACCATATTGATTTTAGGTACAATGCCTGGTACAAAATCCTTAGAACTCAATCAATATTATGGACACAATCAGAATAACTTTTGGAAATTTCTTTTCAATATCTTCAACGAAACCTTTTCAACCGATTATGAAACCAGAAAAAAGCTTTTATTAAAAAACAAAATAGCATTATGGGACGTACTCGAATATTGCGACAGAATTGGAAGTTTAGACAGCGCTATTAAAAACGAAATCGCTAATGATTTTGAAACCTTTCTTTTGCAACATCCTAATATCAAAACAATATTATTTAACGGACAAAAGGCGGCAGCTTTTTTTAAAAAATATGTAACCGTAAACCCATCTTATAAACTGATAACACTACCATCTACAAGTCCTGCAAACGCCAGTAAAAGCTTTCAGTTCAAACTTGAAGAATGGGAAATTATCAAAACTTTGTAACTACAATTTTTCCGAAGTTTTCTACTCATATTGGAATCCTATAACATTTGATTGAAAAAATATAACACAACAGCGGTGCTTCTGTTATAATTTTACATCAAGAAATTAAAGCCATTACAACACTGAGTAATGATGAGAGAAGGCTTTTTGCAAATGAGATTACTAATTAAACTTGAGCAAGTTTACATTATAAAAGAAACATTGGTTATGTTAGTTTATTTTTGAGAAAAAAAGCTATTCTAATTATTTAGGGTAGCTTTCTTTTTTTTTAACTTTATGCAAACTTCTCCATATGAAAATTCAAACATACTACAACCATATTCGGTTTTACATTCCCCACCATTTTATTTTCTATCCGGTTTTATCTTTATTGCTTGCAACCAGCATTTATTTTGCCTTTACAACCGAGGATGCGCTCATTTGGACTTTTATAAGTCTATGTTTCATTTTTCTGTTTTTTACAGCTTATATGTTGCGCCAGCATTATGCATTGACTTTACAAAACCGAATCATTCGCTTAGAACTTCGTTACCGCTATTTTACATTGACCGGAAAAAGACTCGAAGAATTTGAATACAAACTTACAGACGATCAAATTTTTGCGTTGCGATTTGCGCCCGACAATGAATTATTGCCCTTGATTGAAGATGCGCTAAAAAACAATCTAAATGGAGATTCCATCAAAAAAGCAATCGTACACTGGAAAGCAGATTATAATAGAGTTTGATTTTTAATTGTAAATTATGAATTGTGAATTGTGAATTTTTTCGCATGTTCTTCAGGCAACAGTTTTCAAAATCTAAAATCTAGAATTTAAAATCATTTGGGCGTGCCACCATCCCAATAAGAGGGCAAATTACTACACACTTATACGCCCTCTTATCGGGATGCTGTCGTGCTATCCGCGCTGCTTCGGCAGCCTGCTCCTATCACTCACGCAGTTCCGTTTTCATTAGAAATTTCAGGATCTTCAAATTCACCACAAAACATATCAAACTGATAATCAAAGAAATTGAGCAAATAATAATTGGCAAAAATTTAAATGAATGATTTTTTTTGTTAACTTTAAGTGTTAAAAAAATATCAAAAACTTTAAAATTAAATCCGATGAAAAATTTGTTTTGTTTTATGATAGTTTATTTCTCTTGGCTGTCTGTTCAGGCTCAAACTGTAGCAGAAATTCCAAAAGAAACCTTACCCGCCCTGCAAAATGATTCTGAAGAACTTCAGAATTACGATCCTGAGGATTTACCCTGGCATGCAAGACGATTCAAATTCACCGCCGGTGCATTTTTTCCCGTAAACAACACACAAGTTGAAGTCGGAAGCAATAATGGTGATTTTGGAAATATGATTGATTTTGAAAAAGATCTCGGATTTAATAAAAGTAGTGAATCATTTACTGCTGCTTTTGAATGGCGTATTTCACGAAGATCAAGACTTGGAACCGAATATTTTTATTTGAATAGAAATTCAACAAAAGTCCTTCAAAAAGAGATCGAATTTGGTGATCATACTTATCCAGTAGATGCAAGAGTATCAGCATTTCTAGACAATCAGATTATTAGAATATATTACGGTTACGCTTTTGTATCGAAACCAAAGTATGAAATTGGTGCCTTAATAGGTGCACACGTTATGCTAGTAGATGTAGGTTTAAGTCTTGAAGGGCAAACCCAACAGCTTTCCTATAATGATGACTTTGGCGTAACTGCGCCACTTCCGGATCTTGGAATATGGGGAGAATTTGTATTAGGAAAAAAAGTGGGACTTTATGCTAACTTCAATTACTTCGCCATAAAAGTAAATGATATCGACGGACGTATCTTGAGTTACAACTTGTCTGTGTTATATAATTTGTATAAAAATTTCAGTATAACAGCTGGATATACGGGTTTAAACATCAGAGTAGATGCTCAAAAAGAAAGACTAAACGGCTTCTTTAAATGGGGTTACAATGGACCAACAATTGCTTTGACTTATTCTTTTGGAAAACACATTCAGCTTCATAAATAAAGTTGCTAAGACACTAAGATGCTATCCCGAGGCTTCGGGACTAAGTTTTTTTTAACCACAAAGCACGCAAAGAATTACGCAAAGTTCGCAAAGTTTTTACACAAAGCCTTGCGAACTTTGTGTTTATGAGCGTAATCTTGACAAAAAAACTTTGCTCCCGATAGCTATCGGGATTGCGGTTAAACATTAAACTTTAAACCTGAAACTTTAAACAAAAAACAAGCCCGAAATCTTTAAAAAGAAATCGGGCTCATTCAACTCAAACTTAACTTAACTCAAAATAATTTTTACTTATTTCTCAATTGGAGAAAATTTTATAGCTGTTCCTCCTCCAGCACCCAATTTGATATTTATTATCGATTTATTGTTTACTTTTTGTTTTGATATTGTTACAGGATATGGATTATTCTTATAATTTGCTCCTTCTCCGTCGGCATAAATTTCGGCCTCGTATTCTTTTCCTGCATCCAGAAAAGATAATGGAACTTTAAGATCTCTGGCTTCTCTATTGGTAATAGAACCCAAATACCAGTTTTTCTCATCCCAATCTTTACGGACAATTGTTGTGTATTCTCCAATTTTTGAATCCAAAACTTTAGTATCAGACCATGTACACGGAACATCTTTTATAAATTGAAATTCCGGTTTGCCAACATAATTTTCAGGCAAATCTGAAGCCATTTGAAGCGGACTGAAAATAATAACATACAACGCCAACTGATTCGCCAAAGTAGTCTGAACTTTCGCTCCCGAAGGTGTTTTATAATCAAAATTGAAATTCCCCGGTGTATAATCAAACGGACCAGAAAGCATTCTTGTAAACGGTAAAGTCGTCAAATGCTCCGGAGTATTTCCGCCATCTGCAGACCAAGCGTTGTACTCTTGCCCTCTTCCGCCCTCTTGTGACATAAAATTAGGATAAGTACGCTGTATACCCGTTCCTTTCATTGGTTCATGATTATCAATCATTATGTGATATTTGGCAGCAGTTTCGATTACTTTTCTGTAATGACGCGCTCCATATTGACTATCATGCCATTCTTTTTTATCCAGATATTTATTTACATATCCAGTTTTCACAGAATTAACACCCATTTTTTGATACAGTCTAAAAGCATCTTCCAACTGACTTTCATAATGTTTTGAAGCACCAGCCGTTTCATGATGACCAATTAAACGAACATTTTTCATGGCAGCATACTTCGTGATTTCTTCCAAATTAAAATCAGGATATGCTTTTACGAAACTAAAGGCAGTTCCGTCAGCCGTCCAGTCGCCGTCCCAACCTTCGTTCCAGCCTTCTACCAGAACACCGTCAAAATTGTTTTTCGCAGCAAAATCTATGTACTCTTTTGTGTTTTTAGTGGTTGCGCCATGCTTTGGTCCTTGGCCCCAAGTGAATTTCTCTAAATGCATTCCCCACCAAATTCCAATATATTTTGAAGGTGTAATCCAGGAAAGATCTTCAATTTTTGATGGATCATTTAGATTCAGCATAATCGTTGAAGTAGCCACTTCACCAGGTGTTTTTCCAACTACAATCGTTCTCCATGGCGTCTGAAAAGGTGTTTCAGCATAGACTTTTACACCATCAGCCCAAGGCACAAGGTCACTTTTGTACTGTTTATCAGTCGTTTTTAAAAGTGTCATTGAGGCAAAATCGGTTAGGTTGGCTTCGTGAATGGCAACATACAATTTCTCTTTTGTTTCAAAAGTTGCCGGAGTATTAATTGTATCTGTTTTACTAATTGCCGTTTTGCGATACGTACTTTCGTAATAGCTGTTTTCTCGGTGCACCGGAATCCACCAAACATCATTATCCGATTTAAACGTGAACTGTGTAATCTCATTCGAAATTTTCACTTTACCTAAATGAGGCTGTTTTGGAAAGAAATATCTAAAACCAACTCCATCATCAAAAACCCTGAAAATAATATCAACCAGACGCTCATCGCCTTTTGATTCTTTCAAATGAACAATCAGTTCGTTGTGATGATCTCTGACTTTTTTGAATTCACCCCAAGGTTGTTCCCAGGTTTCATCAGCCGTTTTTTCTTCCGTGGAAACGACTTCAAAACCTTCTGTCATTTTTTGGATTCCCTGAAATTCAAATCCCAACAAAGAAGGCTCAATTACCGATTTTCCATTCGAAGTAAAACTATATTGAGGCTGTCCGGAAGCTGTTAAATCAAAAACCAATTCGGTATTTTTTCCCGGAGAACTGATTTTGTATGTTTTTTTAGTACTACAGGCGCAAAGCAATAGCGAAGCAAAAGCAATCAGGCAGTATCTATATTTTATGTTTTTCATTATTTAATTGTATTAATTACAACTCTTATTTTATTTCGTTTATTAATTGTTTTGCTTTTGCCGGTTGCATAGAAACAAAATAATTAAAAGCCTGATCCAGTTTATTCTGAACAGCGGCATCGCCTTTCTTTTCTACTCTCAGATTGTATAATTTGCTTATTTCCGGAAAAACACTTTCGGTATTTTTTACACCGGCAAATGTTTTTACTTTTTCAATAAAACTATATCCAAATTCTACTGTTGGTTCAAACATTGTTCCTTCTCCAAAGTCATTCCATGTAATAAGCTGTAGATAACTCAGATTTGCATTTTTAGCCAGAGTAAGTGTTTCATCGAGTGTTGCACCATTGTTATGATCAATGGTCCATCCAATCGCTGCTCCTCCGCCTCCTTCGGCATAAAAATCTTTAAAACCAGGATAAGCACTTCCCATCGCTACAGCAAGTTTTGGCTTTGTATTGGTATAGAAATTAGTCAGATAAGTGCTGTTTTTATATACCCAGGCATATTCTCCGGAAGCATTTTCTCCAGCTTCTACAGATTGATCCCAAAGCGTTAAAAAAGCAGGTTTTGTGGTTAAAGTATTAAAAACGCTAGTCCATTCGGCTGGAGTTTGCAATACAATTGGTCCAAAATTAAGAAGGAGCGGTTTTCCGTTTACTTTGATATAATTGGCATCAGAAAAACAATTGGTTTGCAGGTAAGCCAAATCTGTTTTTGCAGCGCTTGTTACCGAAATAGCTTTTCCGGCATCTACTACATTTTTGGTCACTCTGTCTTCATATACAATTGCATATTCTAAACCTACTTTATCCAGCATAGCAATAAGCTGTTCTGTGTTTTCTTTTACCATTCTATAATCGTTGACATCGTACGTGCCGTACCAATCGATCAAGACGCCATCAATTCCTGAATATTTCATCAATAACAAATGATTTTCGATCACATTTTTATCTCCCGAATGATAAGGGCCAATAAGCGGGTAATAATAAGATGCAATCTCCCTGCGGTTATTTGCTCCTATAGTGTTTGGATTTTTGTTTGCCATCGTCCAATGGTATCCCCATTTTTTATCGGCACTGCTTTCATTGGTTTCAAACCAAGGCATATAATGAACGTAAATTTTAGTACTGTTTGTTTTTTCAATTGCAACAGGTACAAGCACTTCTGGTTCTACAGGTTTTTCCGGAGTTTTGTCATCGCTACTGCATCCAGAAACGACTACAATATTCATTATCCCAAAAAACAATAATGTGATATATCTTTTCATATTGATGTTTGTTTTTTTATTTTCATTAAAATTGAAGCCATTCAGATATTCTCATTTTATAAATATGTCAGCCTTCCACGACTAACCAACATGGAAGACTGACATTCAGAAACCTAATTTACAGGATATCCCGGATTCTGTTTCAAATTTGCATTTGTCGATAAAACTGTACTTGGAATAGGGAAAATTGCTCTGTATTTCTCCGTATCACCTTTTTCCCACCATGGCAGGAAGAATGTACCAAAACGAATATTGTCTGTTCTTCTTCTTCCTTCAAAAGTAAACTCACGAAGTAACTCCTGATCTATAAAATGCAAATCAATTGTTGCTGGCAGTTCTGCACCGGCGCGTGAAGTTACTTGTTGTAAAAATGGTTTTGCTAAATCTGGAGATCCAAGGCGAACATAACATTCTGCTTGCATCATTAAAATTTCAGCATAACGAATTACTACTAAATCATGATCACGTTCCCAGGTTTCTCCTTCTTTCATTTCGTATTTGCCTAAACGAACACCTTCATTTTCTTTAGCATCAGTAACACTATTAACATGCTCAGTATAAGTCAGTTTTTCACCGTTATCCATAATAATAACCTGTCCTGTAGCTAGATTGATCTGATCTCCGGCAACCATACATTTTTTTCTTTTATCTGTGTCAGCAAAAGCAGAGTAAACTCCAGGCTGTGCACACATTCCGTTTGCACTCCAAGGATAATCTGCAGTTGCAGAAACGGTTAATTTATGCAAGTAATGACAAGACATTGAATTCATGTAATTTCCAACAGTTCCTGCTTTTGAATCGTAAGGAATTGCGAAAATAATTTCTGGTGATTTTTGATTTTCAGTAGCGAAATTTGCAAAGAAATCTGGCGCTAATGAATAACCTGAAATTTTTTGACACATGTCTAAACAATCCTGCCAACGTGCTGTACCAATAAAAGCTTCAGAGTTTAGATATAACCTTGCCAATAAAGAGTAAGCGACATTTTTTGTCATTTTAGAATACACCACATTTGCATTTAAATGTGGAATAGCGTCTGTAAGTTCTTTTTCAACAAAATCATACACTTGTTTTCTTGTAGAATTTGATGGAAGTGATGTGTCTTCGAAATCAGTTACGATTGGCACATTTCCAAATAAATCCAAAAGATTGTAATAATAATACGCTCTTAACGCTTTTAATTCAGCATAAATTGGTGCTTTTGAAGTGTCCGACAAAGATGATTTATCGATTTGATAAATGATCGAATTGATCTTTGCAATTCCGGTATAATTGTAACGCCAAGCCGAAAGAATCATACGATTATCTGCTTTCCAGTGATGTGTTTGCGCATCCTGATATTGTCCTCCATCGTACCAGTTTGAACCTCTTGTTGGAATAGTCGCTTCATCAGAAACGGTTTCATTTAAAAAGAATACATATTCACAAGTTGGATAATTGTTTGATATTCCGTCAGCAAATCCTCTTAAAGAAGAATAAGCTCCTCCAACTAATGCATCAACTTCTTTGGAAGTATTTCCAAAATTTCCATCCTCTACTTTATCATATAAATCTTCACTTAAATCTGTACATGATATCGTAAAAAGCATGCTCATCAATATTGCTGCTGTTATTTTGATTTTCATTTGTTTTATTTTTGAGTTAATCGCTTATTTATTCAGCGTAAAGTTTAATCCAACCGAAATTGTTGTTGGTCTAGGATAGTTGTTATATCTGTCAATTCCTGGAGATGCTAAACCTGTTTGATCAATAACACCATTTACTCCATTTTGTGCATTTAAACCAATCTCCGGATCAACCCCTTTATAACTTGTAACTACAAAAAGATTTTCTCCCATTAAATAAAGTCTAAGTTTAGAATCTTTCAAGTTTAATGGTAAAGTATACCCAACTGTAAGCGTTTGTAATCTAAAGAAAGAAGCATCTTCAATCCAGTAATCAGAATATTTAGGAGCTGATGTAATGCCGCTTCCTAAGAAATCATCCGGAACATTATAAGCTGGTAATCTGTTTGGATCGTTAAGCATCATGTTTGTTGCATTTAATGCTTTTTGTCCAAACATTCCGTAACCACTGAATCCTAGATCGAAGTTTCCGTATGAAAAGTTCATTCCGATACCTAATGTCAAATCTGGCTGAATATTTCCTAAATCTGTTTTATCAGCATCAACTAAAGCACTTTCCGGAACAATAGTTCCTGCTGCGTTGTAATATTGAATTTTTCCAGTTGAATCAAGTCCTGCATTTTTGAAACCCCAGAAAGTTCCAACAGGATAACCCTCAGCAATAATTTGAGAATATTGTCCAGACATACCTGCTAAACCGTGCAATGAACCGCTGTAAATAACATCTGTTTTATAGGTTGGATTCGAAAGTTTTTCAATTTTTTGAACGTTGTGACCAAGAGTCAAATTAGCATTCCAATTGAATTTTTCTCCTTTGATGATATCAGCATTCAAAGTAAGCTCAACTCCTTTGTTTGACATTTCACCAACGTTTGCCAACATAGTTCCAACTAAATAAGGTGGCTGCGGCACTTCGTAAGTGTATAATAAATCCTCTGTGTTTTTAGAATACCACTCAAATGAACCAGAAATTCTGTTGAAAAGCGTAAAATCAAAACCAATGTTTAATTGTTTAGTAGATTCCCATTTCAAATCAGGGTTTGGGTTTTGTTGTGGCGAATAAGCCAAACTCCAAGTTCCTGTAACTGGATCGTAATAACTGTCGTTTCCAACTCCTAAAATAGAAAGCGATTTGTACTCTCCAATTCCGTCTTGATTACCCGTTACACCATAACCAACTCTCAATTTTAAATTATCAAGCCAGCCTTTTGTCGAATCCATAAATCCTTCATTTGAAATTTTCCAAGCCACAGAAGCTGACGGGAAAGTTCCCCATTTGTTGTTTTCTCCAAAACGGCTAGAACCGTCTCTTCTTACTGTTGCAGTCAGCAAATATTTTCCGTCATATGAATAATTTGCACGAGCATAAAATGAAACCAAATTTGATTTTCCTTTATACGAATACACATCACCTAAACGATATTTGTAACCTGCACCTAAATTATTGTAGCTAAAAGCATCTGTTACAAAACCACTTCTTTGCGCTCCAAAACCTTCGTAAATATTTTCTAAATAAGAATATCCTCCAAGGGCGCTGATAGTATGTTTGTCGATTACTTTATTGTAATTCACATAAAGTTCGCCTTGCGCATTTGTGTATTCAGCATATGTTCTTTGAGCATAACCGCCTTCTGTAGCTCCTTCCAGAACTGCATAACTTGGTTTATAAGTACCTCCCTTAACTGCATTATGTTCTAAAGAAATATTAGCAACAGCTAGGAAATCATTCAAAAATTTAACTTCCGTTTTAAAATAACCTAAAAGTCTGTGTCTTTCATTATCAACCGTTCTGTTTGTTAAAAGTTCAACTGGATTGAAGTACTGATTAAGCGCTACAGATGAAAATTCTCCACTTGGCGTATAAACCGGAATTGTTGGATTCAGGTTGTAAGCATATTCAAAAATCCTGTAATCAATTGGATGCCATTTATCGATATTAGCAAATAATCCCATATCAAATTTCACATCTTTATTATCTCCAAGATATTGATATGCATTAATGTTTCCGCTAAGTCTTTCTAAACCAGAATTTTTAATAACTCCTTCATTGTTTAAGTATGAAAGTGAAGTTCTAAAACCGCTGTCCGCTTTACCAGAATTGATTGTCAAAGTATGTGATTGCGAAATTGCTGTTTGCTCGATTGCTTTTTGCCAATCTGTATTTGCACCATAATCAATTGCATCTTTGTTTCCCGTTTGGCGAACATAATTTCTCCATTGATTTGCTGACAAAAGATCTAAATTATCGTTTACATACCCAATACTTGATAAGCCGCTATACGTAACAGAAACACCTTTTGTACCTGATTTTGTTGTAATAATAATAACTCCGTTTGCTCCTCTAGAACCGTAAATTGCAGTTGCTGAAGCATCTTTTAAAACGTCAACCGTTTTAATATCTGAAGGCTGCACAATGTTGATATCAACACCTGCAATTCCGTCAACTACGATTAAAGGGTTGTTGCTTGCTGTTAACGAAGTTCCTCCACGAAGTCTCAAAGTAGAACCCGCCGCTGGATCACCAGAAGGACGAATAACATTTAAACCTGCTACTTTTCCTTGTAAAACTTGCTCTGTAGAAGAAATTGTTCCTTTTACCAAATCATCAGCTTTTACAGTTGAAATTGCTCCTGTTAAATCTGATTTCTTTTGAGTTCCGTAACCAACCGCTACAACCTGTACTTCAGCCAATTGATATCCATCATTTTGCATGCGAACATCAATATTTTTTGATGCTGAAGTGATTTGAACTTTTTGAGTTGCTGATCCAATAAAAGAAACTTCAATAGAACCTCCTACGGCTACCGTCAAAGTAAATTTCCCGTCAAAATCTGTTGTGGTCGCATTTTTTGTTCCCACCTCAATTACCGATGCTCCCGGCAATACAGTGCCTGTATTGTCATACACAGTACCTGAGATCTGCTTTTTATCTTGAGCAAACATTCCTGCCGAAAGAAAAAGCATGAAAATCATGAATACTGCAGTTTTAGTAGTCCACATTTGATGCAGGACTATTTTTTTATTTTTACTATTCATTAGAATTGATGTTTTAATTTGATAGTGAATTATTTGTCTAAAGTTTTAAGAGGAATGTTGGTATCAGAGATTGTTTTGTCTTTGTTGTCTTTTACCAAAACATGAATCTCTGTAAGACCTTGAACACCATTTAGCTCTGAAACTAAATTGACAAATCCTTTTATCTCCGCTGTTCCTCCTGAAAATTCGCCAGATATTATTTTGCTTCCTGCCGTAATGGTATAAAGAAGTTTGTTTACCCCCGCTTCATTGTTTTTTCTAGACATTCCAAGGAAATCTTTTTGACTGATAACCGTTGGAAAAAAACTGAAACTTGGCGGTGGCGGCGGAATAAATTCTCCTGCATAAATAATTTGATCTCCAGAATTTGCGGTCCAATTCTCTGCAACCATTAAAAAATTCATGTTTTCCATGATGAAATCGTCCGGTGCATTGAAGTATTCTTTAGGGATAAGATCCATTTTATAAAAACCGTTTCCTAAATCTTTTAATTTTGTTTTAGCCGCAATCTCTGGTTTCGCAGCCTCATACATTTGCTGAATAGCCCAGTTATTTAAACCTGCATGCATATGCACACTTGGAGTACCTGCAAATGCTGGAATAAGATTCGAATTGAATACTATACTCAATGGTTTATCGATTAAAGGTTTTGTTGGATAAGGTCTGAATAATTCTCCTGAAGTATAAAAAGAAGAGAAATCAGTGTAAGGCATATTTGCAACATCACTTTGTTTTGATCCGTTTTTATTTTTCAAACGAAACCAAAATCCTGCACTTGCAGCAATTTCTTCCGGAGTTTTAGAAAAATAAAGAGTTGGCGTTAAAGTGAAACTCCAGATTTTATTTCCTTCATATTTAAGTTTAGCAAAATCCGACGAATTTTCCCAGTTGCCCGCATCCGGTTCAGATGGCGACCAAATCCAGATATACAGATCTTCTGTCTCTGCAAAAGTCGTTGCATTTAAATCAAAATACCAGGTCACCTGTTCATCATATTTGTAAACTACAGGATAAGATGACATACTGCCTACAGCTCCAGCGGCTTCCTGTGCCTGAATAAAATTTGGAGCCAATAAAAGGGCTAGTAAAATTGTATATATAAATTTTTTCATAATACTTTTAGTTAAGAGCATTTAATTTAAACACATAAGACACAAATGGAGAACCACCAGATGAATGAATTAGCTGAAATTCTAATTCCTCATTGCTTCCTGGAACTGATGATAATTTTAGCTCATCTGTTTTTTGTGTTTTTTGAGCATCACTATACAAATAGATTTTTGTCTCGCCCAAATTAGTAGGCTGGAAGTCTGAACTTAAAGCCCAGTAGCCTTTTGGCGCAAATAAAGGAGGAACATCTCCTGTAACCTCATAACTTGATGGTTGGTTCTTTTCATCTACGTTGAATTTAATTTTAAAATCCTCGTAATTGAAGTACGTACTCAAGTTTTCTTCGTTTGGTTCGATCTTGTTTGCTTTCGCAACTTCATCAACCATTTTCAAGTTTGTTAATCCCCAGTTTCCATTTAGTTTTTCATAAAGGGTAATTGGAGCAACATAGCTTCCGTCGTCGGTATTATCACAGCCAAGGGCCATTAGACACATAACAACAGCTAACCAATAAATACTTTTACATTTCATAAATTTGTGGTTTGTTTGTTAGTTTTTTTGTCTCATTAAAGACAGAACGAAACTAGACGTTAAATAAATCTTAAAAAAAATATCTGAGAAAAATCAAGATTAAATACAACGTTGTAGTTGTGTAATCAATTGATTATAAATAAATTAAACTTTTGATGAAATTCAAAAAATCAAGGTGTTGTTTAGATGAAAAATAGTCAATAAATAATGGTAAATATGACAATATGTAAATTAAACTGGATATTTTTTTTACTATGCATATATATAAGTGGTTTTTATTGTATAATTGCAAATTATTAAACCACTTTTAACATTTAAGTCTTATTTTTGAGCAACTTAACGAAGTTTGAACAATTTTAACATTTAAAAATTCGAACAGCCTTAAGCAATCTCAAGCAACAATTTTCAAGCATACCCGAAATAAAAAACGAATTAACTCAAATAAACCAAAACAATTTTTTTACCCTAAACCAAAACCAAACATGCGAAGAATATTCATTCTATGTTTTTTCATTGCAGGTTTTTCTCTTACTGCGAAAGAGACGAATCCTGTTTTAGAGGAATTAGATAAAGTCCTCCTTAGAAAAGATATTTACTTGAAACAGAAATATCGAAAAATAGAAGCTTTAAAAAAAAATGTATCAAAATTTACGGTTAGTCAGAATAATGAGCAGCTGTATAATACCTATATGTCGTTGTTTGATGAATATAAATCCTTCAAATATGACTCCGCTTACTATTATCTGGAAGAAGCCAAAATCAAAGCTATTGATCTAAAAAACCCAACTTATCTGTCCAAAAGTCGTATTAAGGAAGGTTTTGTATTGCTTTCATCAGGTTTATTTAAAGAAGCAATTGATACTTTAGATATCATTAATGATCAAAAACTGGATCAAAAAAACAAGTTCGAATATTACTCAATAAAAGCCCGTGCCTATTACGATTTAGCCGATTACAATAAGGATCAGCGTTTTAACATTCATTATGTGCAGCAAGGAAATCATTTTCTGAAAAAAGCTTTAGAATTAATTGGAACCAACACAAATGAATATTGGGCAGCCGAAAGCTTAAAAAGATTAAAACAACAAGATTGGCGCGGTGCAGAATTTGCCTTCAGTTATTGGATCAACAATTATAAACTGCCAGCCGACTATTATGGAATCGCAACCTCAAGTCTTGGTTATATTTATTCGGAAAGAGGTTATACTAAAAAGGCCATTCAATATCTTGCGCTTGCGGCTATTGCCGATGTAAAAAACGCTACCAAAGAAACTGTTGCATTGCGAAATCTAGCCACAGAACTCTTTAAAATGGGTTATTTGGATAAAGCCAATGAATATATAAATATTGCAATGGATGATGCTACTTTCTATAATGCAAGACATCGAAAAATCGAAATTTCATCCATTTTACCTATTATAGAGAAAGCACAATTAAACAATGTAAAAGAGAAAAATGACAAACTCGAGCGAATTATTATTCTTCTTACCATACTTACGTTCATTATTATTTTGTTTTCGATTATCATTTTCAAACAATTAAAAGAAAAAAATAAGGCCCGAAAAATTATGGCTTCGTCTTATGCACAACTTCAGGAAATGAATATTAGCTTGAGCGAGGCAAATGCAATTAAAGAAGAATACATTACTTATTTTATAAAGGCTACTTCGGCGTTCATCAACAAAATAGATCATATTCAGAAAAGTACACTTCATAAAATCATTACTAAAAAAACAGATGAAGTAATAGCGAGTTTAAAGCGCTATAATGTGAAGGAAGAACGCGAAAATCTCTTCCATCAATTTGACGAGATTTTCCTTAAACTGTTCCCTACTTTCGTAACGGACTTCAATAATTTATTTCCGAATGATCATAAATGCATTGTCAAGAAAGGTGAACTTTTAAATACCGAATTAAGAATTTTTGCACTCTACCGCTTGGGAATTCAGGATAGTAGTCAAATGGCCGAATTCCTGGAACTTTCTGTAGCTACCATCTATACGTACAAAACCAGAATTAAAAGCAAATCTGATTTTAAAGATACTTTTGAAGAAAAGATTATGGCAATTAAAACTATTTAAGTATAGGACTCCTGCAAGGTTTTCAAAACCTTGTAGGTGTTTATATTCAAAATTATACCTACAAGGTTTTGAAAACCTTGCAGGAAAAAAAAGCGACATCCAAAGTGTCGCTTTTCTTTTGTCTTTGCTCTACTATTATTCCACGGTTTCCAACTGCAAAATCGTATTTTGATATAATTTACTAAGTGAAAACAACTGCTCTGCAAAAATCATTATCGCAAGCGGAACAAAGAAAAATATCATCAAATTTTCTTCGTATAAAAAGAAAGTTGTTATCATAAAAATGCGGGCATACTCGAGATAATAAATCCATTTTCGTTGTTCTAGTAAAGCACCACAATTGATTAAGGTTATTATAATGAGCGACAAAACAAAAATTTTGTCATACATATCCAGTAAATCAAAATAATAAGTAAAAGCTGTCAAAATTAAAGTGCAGATTCCGAGTTGAATGTAAAGATAATTTCGAAACCTCAAACGTTGATGCGGATTGCTTTTATCCTGCAGAAAGCGCTTTTCTAATGTTGGTCGAATATCCTGATCCATATGCGCAGGGCTTCCAAAAACGGCTTTCCACCTTGCTTTAAAACCTTTTGAACGTTTCCATAATTCATATATCTCGAAATAATAATGAAAGTGCTGCCAAAGAAAACTATAACTTTTTAATGGATGCGTTAAACCGTATTTCGGTTTTTCTTCTTCTTCCTGGAAAGTTCCAAAAAGGCGATCCCAAAACGTAAACATATCGCCATAGTTTTTATCCAGATATTTTTCGTCAGAAGCGTGATGTACACCGTGAACAGAAGGCGTTACAAAAACATATTCCAACCACTTTATTCGGCCAATTACCTGCGTATGTGTAAAAAAGGAATATGCACCGTGAACAATCAACATCGTAATTACCATTGTTGGGTGAAAACCTATAAAAGGAAGTATGCACCAAAACCCAGTTCTAATTATAGCCTGAAAAGTAGTTATTCTGGCTGCTGCTGTAAAATTAAATTCCTCACTATGATGGTGCACAATATGTGCGGCCCAGAAAAAATTGACTTCATGTCCTAATCTATGGTACCAATACCATACAAAATCGGTTGCGAGAATAAGTGCAAACCAAACAAATATATTACTTGGAATATCAAAAAGTCTGTAATTATTATATATAAAATAATACAGCTGATAAAAACTTGCTGCAATAAATAAATTAATTAAACGCTCTGCGATACCAATGCTAATATTTGAAACCGAGCTTTCGTAGTTAAAAATTTCCGGTTTCTTTTTGTGTTGAACCAGCTTATATTCCAAAAACAAAAACAGAAAAAAAGCAGGCATTGCAAAAGCAAGAAAATTAATGTGTTCCATTTTTTAAATTTCTTTTTATTCTTAAAAAACTAAAATACAATTCGTTATACAACTAAATACAAAACATTTCTAAAAGTCAATTCATTTTTATATTTCAAAATGATATCAACTTTCAGAAATGATTTTTTTAAAACTCATTTCTAATTTTGCTTAAATTTTGGCTCATCAATAGCTACTTCTTTTACAGATTGCGTTTCGGCAACCTTTTGCAAAGCGAGAATATAAGCTGCGATTCTAGGCGTTACATTGTGTTTTAAAGCCGTTCTGAAAACTGTTTCAAAACCTTTTTCCAAAATATCTTCAAGACGCGTATTGATTTGATGGATTCTCCATGATTCTAAAAGCGAATTCTGAAGCCATTCAAAATATGAAACAGTAACTCCACCCGCATTTGCCAAAATATCCGGAACAACTAAAACATTGTTTTCATGCAAAATTTTATCCGCATCAGATGAAACAGGTCCGTTTGCACCTTCTACAATTATTTTAGCGCGAATTTCTGCCGCATTTTTCTGTGTAATTACATCTTCTTTTGCAGCCGGAATCAAAACATCAACATCTAAAAGCAACAATTCTTCGTGTTTAATTGCAACCGAATTTGGATAACCTTTTATGCTTTTGTTATTCAGATTATAATATAAAATCAACTCCGGAATATTAATTCCATCTGGATTATAAAACGCTTCAGAAACATCACTTACTGCAACCACTTTTAGCCCTTTTTCGAATAAAAACAAAGCCGAATGCATTCCAACATTTCCAAAACCCTGAATCGCAACAGTTGATCTCGCTGGTCGCAATTTTAATTTTTGAAGTGCTAATAACGTAATAATGCTCACGCCTCTTCCTGTTGCTTCTACCCTTCCTAAAGATCCGCCTGAATGCAAGTGTTTTCCGGTTACAACGGCATGAATTGTTTTGCCGTGAACAATTGAAAACTCATCCATCAACCAGCCCATTTCATCTGGTCCTGTTCCCATGTCTGGAGCCGGAACATCTTTTTCCGGTCCAAAAATATCGGATAATGCTTTTGTATACGCTCTTGTAATTCTTTCTAATTCGGTTTTAGAAAGTGTTCTTGGGTCGCAGATAATTCCACCCTTTGCTCCTCCAAAAGGGATTCCGGTAACGGCTGATTTCCAGGTCATCCACGCAGCAAGCGCTTTAACTTCATCTAGATTTACCGCAGTATCATATCTAATTCCTCCTTTTGACGGACCTAATGCCGTATTGTGAATTACGCGGTATCCTTCAAAATTCTGTTCTTTTCCATTATCTAATGTGATCGAAAAATTGACCGTAATTTGTTTTTCAGGGCGCTGTAGTTTGAGCCTTATTGATTCATCTAAATTAAGAATATCGGCTGCTATATTAAAACGATCAATCATCGATTGAAACGGATTCTGTTTTATAATTTCTGAACTCATCTTTTTAAGTTTTAATTTTTTAGTTATCTGATTTGGGAAATCCTATTATAAACTCGTGAAATAAAATCGGCAGTAACTGCACGTACAACACGGAATTTTCATCAGACAGCAATGCATCATACTATTTGTATTTCTATTTGATCTCATATCTTAGATTATTAAGAGTTCTCAAAAAAAAGCCTTTCATTGGTGCATGAAAGGCTAAAAAAAAAAAATAACTAACAAGTACTTTCTCTATTAACGCCATTTCATCGCATTGTCAAACATGCAGCACATCGTCAAGCTGCACATAAACGGGATGATATTTAGAACATAGTTTTTCATTGTTAGGACAAATTTATAAATATATTTTATAAATTCTATCGAATTAGTAGAGTTTATTTTAAAAACTTTTTAAATTCTAACAAAACAAACTGTAAACTAAGGCGTTAAGAGATTAAAAAAAATTAGTTTAATTGTGAAAAAACAATAAAAACAATAGCTATAAGCGCTAAAAAGATTCCAATGAAGTTAATTTTGGATAGTTTTTCCTTGAAAAAAAGTAAGCCAACAAGACTTCCTAAAACAATAACACCAATGTTCATTCCGGCAAAAACGGTTGATGGATTTTCAGAAAATGCTTTGTGGGCTTTTAAATAAAATAATATATTTCCGAAGTTAAAGATGCCGACCAAAGCGCCAAATAACACGTTTTTTAAGTCAAGTTTTGTTTTCTTTTGGACAACATCATAAATCACAAGTACTAAAGAAACTGCCAGTGCAATATCAAAAACCACAAATAAAGAAGTTGTATAGGGCAAAACCGTATAAAGCGCAATTTGCTTAAAAAGTATATCAATAATTCCAAAACCTAAAAAAACAACGAACGGATAAATCCATTTGTTTTGATCGTTTCCTGTCTGCTTTTTTAAAATGAATAAAAGCGCTATAAATCCTATTATTAGACCAATAACTTTATACGAATTGAATTCTTCCTTAAAAATAAGCCAAGCTGCAATTATCGGAATAAAAAGTGATAATCGTTGTGCCGCATCTGTTTTTACGATTCCCATATGTTTTATAGACGAAAACAAAAACAGAAAAACAATTGGAAGTAAAACACCAACTGCTATATAAATATTCCAAGGTGCGTCGGAATGAACTGCAGTAATATCTGGACTAAAAGTAAAATAGCATAGTATTAATGCCATTACATAATTGAAAGTAATAATCTGAACAGGATCAGCGTTATATTTTCGGGTTATTTTAAAAATTACGCCAACGGTAACACTGCAAAGAATACTTAAAATAAGGAATAACATAAAATTGAATTTTGAATTACAAAAATAGTATTTATACGCTCTTACTTTTAATTTTCACTTCTTTTATTCCAGCCTTTTTTAGTTCCAACTGTATAACTTTTCCTTTTTTATTTTTAATGAATTCAATCGTAGTATTGTTATTATCTGCGCGGAAAAATTTTGTTTGTGACTCCGGCAACAACTCAATATCATAATCAAGATAATACAGTTTATTATCTTTCTTTAAAATTTTAATATTTTCATACTCCCCTACATATTCATTATAAACTTTTGTATCAATTGCTGTTTGAATATGTTTATATGGAAGTTCAACTTCTTTTCCAAAACAAATTCCCGCAAGTCCATATGCGATATAATAAGATTTTGACTGATTATTAGACAAAACAGTAATCAATATATTATCGTTTGTATATTTATTGAATGAAGTCATTGCTCCAAAAAAACCGCCATCGTGTGCAATTAATTGATGATTTTGACTGTAGAACGGATTTACCAAAACTCCGTAACCAAAATTTTGATCGTTGTAAGAAGTAAACATCTTTTTCTTTGATTCTTCTGATAAAAGAATTTGACTATCAAATAATGCTTTATTCCATAAGTACAAATCATCAATAGTCGAATAAACTCCGTCATGACCAATATTAAAATCCCAATTGATATATGGATTTTTTTCTAATTTGTTATCTTTCAGATAATACGTTTTAGTCATTTTGCTAACTATTGTATTATTTGTCGAAACACCAGAATTGTACATTTTGGCACGATCAAATACATTCTGTTTTAAATATGCCGCATAAGATTGTTCCGAAACTTTCTCTATAATTCTTGCTAACAAATAGTAACCAATATTACTGTAAGCTGTACTTGCGCCAGGCTCAAAAAGTAAAGGCTTTTTTATAATGTAATGATAAACCGAATCTTTTTCCAGATTTGTTTTTGACAAATACAATTCATCAAAATCCATTTGTAAACCAGCATTATGACTTAACAACATTTTTATGGTTATTTTTTCTCCATTTGGAAAATCTGCAAAATACTTATTTATAGAATCATCTAAGGACAGCTTTTTACTCTCCGCCAATTGCAAAATTGCAACAGCCGTAAACTGCTTTGAAACCGAGGCTAAACTAAATTTTGAGTCGATTATATTTTCAACCTTCCATTCATAATCAGCAAAACCATAGACTTTTTTCAATAATATTGAGTCGTTCTTGCAAATAAAAACAGCGCCACTAAAATCATTAATCGCAAACTGCGCATCCATATACTTTTCAAGTTTACTGCTCAATTCTTTTTGTGAATAACCAAAAGTAAACACCATCAACATTACTAGGATTAACTTTGATTTCATATCAATTATTTTTTACAGTTTTGAATTATTTTATGAAGCGTTTGGTCCAATAATGCAATTTCATTTAATGATAATCCATGCAAAGCTTTTTCCCGATTATGTTGAACAACAGGTTCAATTAATTTAATAGTTTTCAATCCCTTTTCAGTTACTACAAGATTGAACTTTCTTCTATCTTCAGAATGTATTGTTCGGGTTAAATAATCATTTTTTACCATTAATTCTATCATTCTGGTGATGGAAGCATTGTCTTTAAAAACAAGATTTGCCAATTCGTTTTGAGATATATTTTGATTTTGTTCCAGTATAATAAGCACCAAACATTGATCTACTGTAATATCTTTTACCACTTTAGCGATATTTTTTTGCGCCAGTTTTCGATATTCTTTAATTGCCTTTTCTATAGAATAAAGAGCCGTTCCAGTTGGGTTTTCAATTTTCATGTCTATTTTATTTGATACAAATATAATTGATATATCAATATAAATAGTCAAAAATCTTAAATAGCCACTCTTAATTTAAAAATGGCTAATTTTTAATCACTCTTTAGCCAGCCGGTAATACTCATTCGGGTATTTTGCGTAACTAAAACTTCGTGAACCAATTCATTACTTTTAAAGAAAACCGTTTTACCCTGAATTGGCGAAATTTTCTCCTGACTGTTGTTTTGATGAATCATTAATTCGCCGCCGTCACTTTCTTTCCAATTACTATTTAGATAGCTAATCATAGAGTATTTACGGCTTGAATTATTTTTGAATTGATCGAGATGTTTTAAATAAAAATCACCTTTTTCATACAAAGAATAATGAAATTCGTACCCCGTAATTCCGGCAAAACAACTTTCGTTTAAATAGAGTACAAAAGCATCGATTATGTCAAAAAACTCATTTTCGAAAACATTATTATGTTTTTTATCAAGCCAATAAATCACGTCCTTTCTAATGGTTCCGTCCAGAGCAAACTTCTCCGAATTCCCTATTCCCGCTGTCAGCAAAAGACTTTCAGCATTTAAATTGATTAAATTTTGCTTGAGATTATCTGCTAAAGCATCACTCATAAAACGTTCTGATATTCCAATTTTATTCTCTATATAACTTGCTATCAAGTCTTCGAAGCTATCTACCATTTCTTTTTTGGGAAAGCTGCGAATACAGCCAACGTAGCAAGGTAGACTAATTAAAATTGGTAACATCACTTCTTTAAATAATAAACCCGACAGATTTTAAAAAAGCCTGTCGGGTTTAATGAGTACACAATCAATTAATAAATTTATAGTTCTCTACAATTTACTAATATAACTTCCGTACATATCTTTGAACTGGTGTCCGGTTGCAAAACGATCTTTGCTAAGTTTTTTATATTCTACTAAAGCCCATAAAATAAACTCTTTCACAAAGTATTGATCTTTTTTATCCAATTGTGGTTGGTATTTTTTCAATAGTATTTCCAAAGGTGCAATTTCATCCAGAATAGCTTTATATTCTGCATCAGACGCATCGTCTAATAGTTCAAAACCGCTTTCTGCAAAAAACCATTCAATTAAATCAGAATAAGGTGTTTTTTCTCCTTGTTTTTCAAGCTTTTCAATTTTAGGAAAATAGGTTGGAAATAAAGTTCTAATTGCTGAGCCAATTAAATACTGTGCTACAACCGCTGCTCCCTCCTGCTCGCCTTCATAAACTAATTCCACTTTACCAGTAATTGCCGGAATGATTCCCATAAAATCTGAAAGTCTTAAAATGGTTTTATCAACTCCCGATTTTAATGCTCGGCGTTCTGCCGTACTTATTAAATTTTCAAAAGCAGTAATACTCATTCTGGCACTTACACCGCTTTTATTATCAATATATTCACTTTCGCGAGCCTCAAAGCTAATTTGCTCTAAAATATCTCTCGCTAAACCTGGCACATAAACAATATCACTTTGGTTTTCATCCAGTTTTGCTTCCTGCTCTGTAATAGTTCTGGCAATAGCAACATTTTCAGGATAATGCGTCAAAATCTGCGAACCAATTCTATCTTTAAGAGGCGTTACAATACTTCCTCTATTTGTATAATCTTCTGGGTTTGCTGTAAAAATAAACTGCATATCAAGAGGCATTCTCAATTTAAATCCGCGGATTTGAATGTCTCCCTCTTGCAAAATATTGAAAAGTGCCACCTGAATTCTGGCCTGTAAATCTGGTAATTCATTTATAACAAAAATGCTACGATTTGCTCTCGGAATCATTCCAAAATGAATTACACGATCATCAGCATAGGATAATTTTAAATTCGCTGCTTTTATAGGGTCAACATCACCAATTAAATCGGCCACGGTAACATCTGGAGTTGCCAGTTTTTCAAAGAAACGCTCGTTTCTGTGCAGCCACGAAATTGGCGTTTCATCACCTTTTTCATCAATTAAATCTTTAGCAAAACGCGAAATGGGATTCAGCGGATCGTCATTAATTTCTGAACCGGAAACATACGGAATGTATTCATCTAACAATTCTACCATTTTACGCGCCAAACGTGTTTTAGCCTGTCCGCGAAGTCCCAATAAATTGATGTTATGACGAGAAAGAATCGCACGTTCTAATTCGGGAATTACGGTGTTTTCGAATCCGTGAACGCCTTCAAAAACAGGTTTTCCTGATTTTATTTTTTCACGAAGATTATTTCGTAATTCATCTTTTATACTTAGGCTTTTATATCCTGCGGCTTTTAATTGTCCTAATGTTTTTATAGTAGTTATTTCCATTGTATTGAAATATCGAATTTGTATTTTTTTATTTTTTTAGATGATTAGCGTTGTGTCATTCCAGTGCTAGACGCAATAAATTGCGTTTCTACCGCACGCGTTTTTTTCTATTCGTTTCATAATCTTCAAAAATCATTTCACCAAGACCTTTTAATCCTGTATAAAATGCTTTTCCTTGATTTGCTTCTGTAAAATGATTCACAAACCGCTGCAAATAAGGATCATTTGCAATCATAAAAGTCGTAATCGGAATATGTAGTTTTCTTGCTTGTTGTGCTTGCGTGTAGCATTTATCAACAATATACTCATCAAGACCATTGCTATTCATATAATAAGAACCGTCACGCTCACGAACACAGCTTGGCTTTCCGTCGGTAATCATGAAAATCTGTTTGTTGGTATTCCGTTTTCTTCTCAAAATATCCATTGCTAACTGAAGTCCCGCAACCGTATTAGTATGGTAAGGGCCTACTTGTAAATAAGGCAAATCTTTAATTGGAATCGTCCAGGCGTCATTTCCGAAAACGAGAATATCAAGTGTATCTTTTGGATAACGCGTTGTGATTAATTCCGCCAAAGCCATTGCCACTTTTTTAGCCGGAGTGATTCGGTCTTCTCCATACAAAATCATACTGTGACTAATATCGATCATCAAAACAGTACTCATTTGCGCTTTGTACTGTGTTTCTTCAACAACCAAATCATTTTCTGTCAGCATGAAACTTTCTACTCCGTTATTGATTTGAGCATTTCGAAGACTTTCTGTTAATGAAATTCTTTCTAAACCATCTCCAAAATTAAATTCACGAAATTCTCCTGTATGTTCATCGCCATTTCCGGCGTGTTTTGTTTTGTGATTTCCGTTTCCGGAACGTTTCAGATTTCCAAAAATCTGGTCTAAAGCTTGCTGACGAATTGCTCTTTCTGTCTTGGCTGTTATTCCAAAACCATTTGAACCATCTTCTTTTACTTCGTCTTTTATGTAACCTTTCTTTTTTAAATCTTCGATAAAATCATCGATTGTGTAGTTTTCGTCGGTCAATTTATATTCTTTGTCTAACTCCCGAAGCCAGCTGATTGCTTCATCAAAATCACCCGAAGTATGGGTGATTAACTCTTTGAAAATGCCAAATAGTTTCTCAAACGGAGACTGAAATGGGGCTTCGTACGACTTAAAATAAAAACCTTTTTTAAATTCGTTTTTCATAATTTTAAAATTACGGTTTTTTAGAATTACGAAAAACGAATCGTTTACTAATTTTTAGTTAAAATATTCAACCAAAATCAATAGCTAACAGCGTTAGATATTGTAATTATTCAAACTTTCCATCAACATAATACCATGCGCCATTTTCGAGTTCAAAAGTCGAAAATTCATAATGTGTCTGAGGTTTTAGATTTGCATCTAAAAAGTACGCTTTGAACTCTACTGTGTTCTCAGTAAAACTGAGAATTTCCAGTTTCTGCCATTTATTGGTAGTTGCCCATTTTAAAATTTCAGCTTTCGAATAATATTTTCGTTCTGAAATATGAGTCGTTTCCAAAAGATAATCGGCATTATGTGTTGCATATGCTGAATATCTCGAACGCATTAAAGCTAAAGCGGTTGGAGCTTTTTCATTTTTCTGAAGATATAATCCACAGCAATTTTCAAACATTAATCCTGTATCGCAGTAACATTTATGCGTTGCCATCAACTTCTTCTTCTCCGTTAATTTTTACATGAAGCTGATTCAATAAAACCTGATATCGGCTAATTTCTCTCACCTCTTCATCTTCTTCAGCAAAATCAATCATTTCGTCTAATGTTTCACTAACTTCAAGGAGTTTATTATTTGCTTCTCTGTCGTTTTTTGCAGCAATCAAATCAATAATTTCCTGAACGTCTGCTTTTAAAGTTTCAAATTTATTATTCATTGTTTATTTTGTTTCAGGTTTCAAGTTTCAAGTTTCAAGTTTTCGTTCCAACAACTTGAAACGTTCAACTTGAAACTTGAAACTATATTTATTACTCTTCGTTTTTACTTTCGTTGAATTTCTTCACAATTTCTTTCAGCTTTTCTTTGCGCGAAACTTCGGCTTGTTTTTTCTTAGCCTGGGCTTTATGCAATTTATCATTGTGCTTTTTGATATTCCTTTCGTTATTGCGTCCCATTATATTTCTCTTTTAATTTCTTCTAAACTTTTCTCCGTAAAAATCAATTCGGTGATAATCTGTTTTCTTAAATCATTGATATCATCATAATCAAAATATTTTGCCCACGAAGTCAATTGTTGCAGATTTCTGACTTGTTTTAGACGCTTTGCAGTTTCAAAACTCGTTCTCAAAACCGCTTTTCCATCAAACTCCGGATTGTTTTTATGCTGATAATTAGCAAGGTTTTTATCAAAATCAGCTTCAATATAATAAAGCTTTTCTTCTGCATTATCTGGATAAAAGGCACTCCATTTAGCAAAACCAATCTTCGTTTTTGAATCCGTTTCCGGATCACGGGCAATTAGGCGCCATTTACTGTTTGCTAATCTTCCCCAGTGGTTAGAAACGCGATACATCCCTTCCTCAGTATAATAATAAGCACTACCAGCTTTACTTTCGAATTGTTTTTTTAAACCTTCAATTTTTTCAGGAAGCACTTCATGAAAAATACAAAACGTGTTTTTAAAAGAATTTGGATGTGGTTTAAAATTTTTCTGCATATGCAAATATACTCAGATTGTGACGAACTCCCTAAAACAAACTAAATTGATTAACTTTGCAATTCAATTTTAAAACAAAAAACCATGTCTAAAGGATCGAATGAAAAAATGCCGCAAAAAGGAGTTTTTACCGGTATTATCGAAAAAGATGAAAACAATAATTATTTCTGCGGTGTATATCTTTTAGATTATAAAATGGTTCAGGCCAATTTTAAAGAAGGAGATTGGATCACTATCAAATCTATTATTGAAAACCCTAGCGACATTAGTTACGATAAATACCCTAAGAAATCAAGAAACTTTGATAAGGCAAATCATAAGCCGGAATAAATTTATTTGTTTCAAGTTTCAAGTTTTAGGTTTCAGGTTTTGTTGAAACGGATGTTTTTTTAACGCAAAGAACGCTAAGGTTAATTTTGCTGACTATTATTCATTGAGAATATTAAGTTCTTAAAGCTTTGTATTGACAAAGCTTTAAGAACTTAATATTCTCAATGAATAAAAGAATCTTTTTGTTCTTTGCTTTAAAAAACCATAGAACCATCCGGTTAACGATTTAATAAACCAACTTTCATGAATATTTTTTCTATCAAAACAGAAAAGTTAAAAAAAAGTGTACCTTTGCAAAAAATTTGTCGATTTGAACTAATTAATATCGATTTCAAACTAATAGACAAGTAGTTACCTTTTATTTATGAAAAAAATAGTTGAATACCGTAAGTTACTAAACGTAGAGAAAACTGCAGAGTTAAAAGATTTAAAAACAATCTATCGTAATGCGATGAAAGAATCTCATCCTGATAAATTTGTTGGAAATGAAGCTGGTTTAAAAGAGGCAGAAGAGAAAAGTAAAACAATTATCGAAGCTTACCACTTTTTAGTAAGTATTCATCCTGATACTATTAAACTTAATTTACCAGAATACACAGAAACAATTTCAACTTGTACCATTACAGATTACAAATTTGTAGAAGGGCGTTTGATTATTGATTTTTCTAACGGAAGTGTTTACGAATACATTAGTGTTCCTAAAGCTACTTACGTGAAAATGGTAAACGCTGATTCACCGGGAAGATTTGCAAAAAGACATATTTTGAACTCTTTCACTTGGAGAAAGAAGACAAATCAAGAGTAAACTTTACACCCAAATATAATTAAAAGCATTCTGGCAACAGAGTGCTTTTTTTATGCTTACTAATTGAGAATTTAATTGTTTTTTATCAAATAAAAAATGCTTTTCATAGTTTTTACATGATTAAAACAGTCGAATACCTTGAAAATAGGGACTTTAGCTAAATAAAAACTATAACAAAATTTTAGGTTCCAAAATTCTGTATGTTTTATAATTTTAGATACTTTTGTTGCACAAATCAATTAACTAATTAATATTTATAATGAAAAAAATATTTTTTTTACTTACCGCTACTGCAGCGATTATTTCTTGCAGCAAAGTTAAAGACGGAGAATACCTAATTACAGGAACTGCTACAGGAATTGAAAACGGTAAAACTATCATTCTTCAAGGAACTGATCCAACAACTAAAATGACAGTTGCACTTGATACAGTAAAAGTTGAAAATGGAAAATTTGAAATTAAAGGAAAAGTAACTGAGCCATCTTTCCATACTTTAATTGTTCAGGACGCAAAAGGACCACTTCCTTTTATCCTTGAAACTGGAGAAATTGCTATTTCAATTGATAAAGATAGTATCCACAAATCAAAAATTAGCGGTACTTACAATAACGACGAATACGTAAAATTCAATGACGAACTTACAAAAGCTCAAAAAAGCTTAGTAGATTTTCAGAAAAAGAATACACAAAAAATGCAACAAGCTCAACAAGCTCAAGATACAGCAACTATCAACAGTTTGATGAAACAGTTTATGGCACTTCAAACAGAAGTTCAGGCAAACTCTAAAAAGAAATACATTACTTACGCAGAAACTCATCCAAAATCTTTTATTTCTGCTTTAATCGTAAAAGGAATGTCTGAAGATCCTACTGCAGATGCTAAAAAAGTAGAAAGTTTATACAACTCTTTAGATGAGTCTTTAAAAAACACTACTCCTGGTAAAGACGCGAAAACTAGAATTGGTCAGGCAAAAATGCCATCAGTTGGTGCATCAGCTCCTCCTGTAGGCAGCGCTAAATGAAGAGCAGATTTTTCAGCTCCTAATCCAGAAGGAAAAGTAGTTTCTCTAAAAGAAAGTTTAGGTAAAGTTACTATTGTAGACTTTTGGGCTTCATGGTGTGGTCCTTGTAGAAAAGAAAACCCTAATGTGGTTGCGATTTACAAAGAATTACATTCGAAAGGATTAAATATAATTGGAGTTTCTTTAGATAAAGAAGCTGGCGCGTGGAAAGAAGCTATCGCAAAAGATGGTCTAACTTGGACGCATGTTTCAAATTTAAAATTTTGGGACGAACCAATTGCTAAACAATACAATGTAGAATCGATTCCGGCAACTTTTATTCTTGACGCATCAGGAAAAGTAGTTGCACAAGACTTAAGAGGTCCTGAATTGAGAGCAAAAATATTAGAGCTTTTAGCTAAATAATGCTTCGGAATTCCGAATGAAAAAAAAATCTCCCTAGTGGAGATTTTTTTTGCTTTACACCAAAATCATAATTCAGAACAAAACACGTCTTAAAAAGAACTAAAACATCGTGAAAAGAATAATTATTGACATGATATATAAAACCAGTTAAGCATTTAAACTTTTAAAACAAACCTATAATCTTTTGGTGCAATAAAAACTGAATGTTGTTTCTTCCAAAAACATCATTATAATTCAACAATTGTATAGGTTAACGGCTCTCTAAATCCAAAATTGAACACAAAAACCACACGATCCATCAAAAGAATTATCCTACTTTTAAAAATTTATCAAAAAAAAGCACACAGTAGCTATTTTTATTTTATTCAATTCCAATGAATTAAAAAATAACTTTAAAATAACTTAAAATTAAGTGCTTTTTTTGTTTGTAAATGTAGAAAACGTTCCTATATTTGCAACCGCTTAGAACAACAAAGCGCAACAAAGCTGAGATCGGGGAGATACTCAAGCGGCCAACGAGGGCAGACTGTAAATCTGCTGTGTGAACTTCGCAGGTTCGAATCCTGCTCTCCCCACGGAAAAAGTAAAACCTGTAAATCTAGATTTACAGGTTTTTTTATTTAAGTCCGTTTTTTATTTTATTATAAAACCAATCAAAATCTTATTGACAAAATATCGACACTTTTAGATTGGAATTATCTTCACATTTGCCATTATTTAAGCGCCTATCGAAATAATAATTTATTTGTATTTATGATTCAAATCACTACTGATAAACATTTCATTATTTTCTTCTGAAATAATCTCCAGAAATCTTTCATAATGCTTTAAAACATCTGAAATAAGTTCAATTTTCGTAAATAACTGAACGTCATAACCCTCTCTGTCATCACCAAAATAAGATTTCGGAAAATACGTAACATTATCATTTACTTCCGGAAGATTTTCGTCTGTCAATAGATAATCGGAAATAATCCTCGATTCATTTTTAACACCGTAAAGGAAATTGTTTACAATATTGTGCTTTATTTCAATTTCTATCCTCAGAGGGTTTTCATAGGAATTAATTTTGGCCTGGATATTACTTTTTGCAAATTCGGATTCTAATTCTATAAATGCTTCATGTATACTGGTATTGATAAATTCATCAACAGATAATTTATCATGAAAAGAAACAATTTGCTTTAGACGCTCTTTCCAAGACGCTCCCGACCAAGGAACCGTAGTACGGGAAAAATCTTTTTCATAATACTTTCTATCTATAGAAAGAGCTTTCATAAGACTTACTATAAAGAGCAACATTATTATTGAAAATGGAAGTGCAGTAATCAAAGTCATACTCTGAAGTGCTGCTAATCCACCGGCATTAAGAAGCATCAATGCGAGCACTGCCAACAGAATTCCCCAGCTTATCGTCTGCCATTTAGGAGAATTTTCAGCGTTTTTGGTTGCAATGCTATTCATTACAAAAATTCCACTGTCTGCTGAAGTTACAAAGAAAATAATAATGATCGAAATTACAATAAAACTCAACGCTCTTGTCAGAGGAAGATACTCCAAAAAACTAAACATCAAAGCATCAGGATTACCCGCTAACGCACTCAGTGCACCGTTGGCTGTATGCAAATCAAACCAAATGGCGCTTCCACCAAAAACAGACATCCAGATAAAATTAAACAAGGTCGGCAATATCAAAACAGCTCCAACAAACTCTCTAATAGTTCTGCCCTTCGAAATTTTAGCAATAAAAAGTCCAACGTAAGGCGACCACGAAATCCACCAAGCCCAGTAAAGAATGGTCCAGTTATAGAACCAAGGCTGGGTATTCTCTTCGTAAATGTGCGTATTAAAAGTAAGACTAAAAAAACTATTGATATAAGTCCCAATTCCTTCGGTAAAACTACCAATAAGATAAACCGTCGGACCCAGAATCAATACAAAAAGAAGCAAAAGTATTACACTTATAATATTGATTCCGCTGAGAATTTTAACTCCTTTATCCAAACCACTCACCGCCGAAAAAATAGACAAAGAAACCAATACAGCAACAATCATAACCTGATAAACAAAACTGCTTTCAGGCACAACATTCAATATCTGTAACCCTGAGTTGATCTGTACTACCCCAAAACCAAGCGTTGTAGTAATTCCAAAAAATGTACTGCAAAGTGCAAAAACATCAATTATATTTCCCCACCTGCCTTTAATTTTATCTTTCAATAAAGGATAAAAGCAACTCCTAAGCGAGAGCGGCAATCTGTATCGATACGTAAAATAAGCTAAAGAAAGCCCCACTACTCCATAAATTGCCCAAGCATGAATTCCCCAATGAAAAAAGGTATAAAGTTGCGCATTCTGAGCTCTTTGAACAACAGTTTTTTCAGCAAAAATTTCATTGGAATAATGCTGCATCGGTTCCGCAACGCTAAAATACATCAAACCTATTCCCATTCCTGCAGCAAAAAGCATTGAAATCCACGAGAAAAAAGAATAATCTGGTTTACTATTATTCCTTCCAAGCCGGATATTTCCGTATTTACTTACCATTAAATAAATCAAGAACAAAACAAAAATGGTAACTGACCAAACGTATACCCAGTTCAGATTAACAAAAATGAAATTTTTCACGACATTGAGAAGATCTTCAGTAAAGTCTGGAGAAATAGCCGACAGCACACAAATTCCTATAATAAAAACCAAACTTGGCACCGTAACACCCATACTAAGTGTTGTTCTTCTTTTGTGAAATTGCTGCATATAATTTTCAATAATTAGGTTAAATGAAAAATAATCAGAAAAATCCGGTATTCACTTTAAGTTCCAAAGAAATACAAAACTAAATGCAAAGCTGTTATAAACGAAGTTTTAATGAAGGAAATAACAGAACTACTAACAAATATAAAAAAAATTACATCAAAAAGAGGACTTCAGAAAAACTGGAGAAAGACAAAGTAGAATTACCAACAAATTTACCTCAAAAAGCTAAGATGGTTTTTGAGAAAAACACAAAAGAAAAGACTAACAATTTATTTATTTTTTGACTCCTACCTCTAAAATTAAAAGAAAAATACGTTCAGGTAGCCCATCCGCTCAATATAAACAAAGATAAGCTGTAACACCGGAAAAACTTTTGCAAAGAAGCAATATCGGCAACTAACTTTAAATTATCCCACCCATATACATTTGAAGCGAAAACCGTGATGCAAAACCATCTGAATTCTATCACAACAACGAAATTCAAAAAAGCAATAAAATCTTCTCATAATACACGTTTTCAGTTTTCAAAACAGCCACAAACGGTTTTCAAGCTAAAGATTGCCTACAGTTGCATCGTCGGGTCGTAACAAGGAAAGAAGATATGCTTTCCCAAACATTTGTAAAACGAAAAAATCCCCATCAATTGAATGATGAGGATTCTCAAAAGAAAGGCGACGACATACTCTCCCACATAACTGCAGTACCATCTGCGCAGGCGGGCTTAACTACTCTGTTCGGGATGGGAAGAGGTGAGCCCCGCCGCAATAACCACCTTAAGGTCATTGTTGGCGGTTGTTGGTTTATGGTTGTTGGTGTTTCCATCAACTACCAGCCTTCAACTGTCAACTGCAGCTTCGCTGCAAATATTTTAACATACTGAGATAAAGAAAAGTAAGTTTTAGTTTTAGAAAGTTTCCTCCCGATCCGCCTGGGCGGATCGGGAAAAGGGTGTACATAAGCTTACGGATTATTAGTACTACTCGACTATGACATTACTGCCTTTACATCTATAGCCTATCAACGTGGTCATCTTC
>NZ_QRDQ01000009.1 GCF_003385895.1 Flavobacterium cutihirudinis | reverse complement strand
GAAGATGACCACGTTGATAGGCTATAGATGTAAAGGCAGTAATGTCATAGTCGAGTAGTACTAATAATCCGTAAGCTTATGTACACCCTTTTCCCTCCGAGCAATCGGAGGGAGAGAACTTTCTAAAATAGTAAATAAAACTTTTTTCTTTATCTCAGTATGTTAAGATATTGTTTTAATTATTAATTGTCAATTATCAATTATTAATTAAAAAGTTGCCCAAGCAACGAACGACCTTAAGGTGGTTATTGCGGCGGGGCTCACCTCTTCCCATCCCGAACAGAGAAGTTAAGCCCGCCTGCGCAGATGGTACTGCAGTTATGTGGGAGAGTATGTCGTCGCCTTTCTTTTGAGAATCCTCATCATTCACTTGATGGGGATTTTTTCGTTTTACAAATGTTTGGGAGAAATCTCCTGGAAACTGAAGCTTCTGGTTTCGCATATTCAGCGTTAGGGATGGAAGTGACATCCTTTTGCGGGAACGTGAAGGTCTCTTTTATACTGAAACTTCTCCCGCAAAAGATACAGCGGACAGCCCGGCCCGGAGGGAAACGCCATAAAACATTTGTACTTGCTGTTTTAAAATAAGTTATATGGTCGCTATATCTCTAGTGATGTAATTCTGTTAAATTAAAGTCAATTTTAGGTTTTAAATTAGTCTGAGCTAGCCTTTTTGAATGTGAATACTTATTTTTGTTTTTAAATATTATAATTTAAGTATGAAAAAAACTATTGTATTGTTGACATTGTTTGTTATTGCAAATTTAAATGCTCAACAGCGCCCTAAGTTGGTTGTAGGTATTGTTGTAGATCAAATGAAAATGGAATATTTATATCGTTTTTCAGATGATTTTACTCAAAATGGCTTTAAGAGATTAATGAATGAAGGATTCACTTTTCAGAATATGCATTATAATTATATGCCTACTTATACCGCACCGGGACATGCTTCAATTTATACTGGTACAACACCGGCAACTCATGGAATAGTTGGTAATGAATGGTTCAGCAGAACTTTAGGTAAAGAAATGTATTGTACCGATGATGCAGGAGTAAAAACAGTTGGTGATGGAACCGCTGAAGAAGGTGCAATGTCTCCAAAAAATCTTCAGAGTACTACAATTACTGACGAAGTGAGAATGGCAACAAACTTTCAGGGAAAAGTTATTGGAATGAGTCTTAAAGATCGTGGCGCAATTTTACCTGCGGGTCATTTTGCGAACTGGGCCTTTTGGTACAGCAAAACAGGTTCTTTTATTTCGAGTACTTTTTATGGTGAAAAATTACCGGAATGGGTAACGGAATTCAATAATGAAAAAAACTATTTGAAATATATAGATAAAGGTTGGGATTTATATAAGCCAGCTTCTGTTTATAATGAAAGCCTTCCTGATAATAATCCTTATGAAGGTAAATTATATGGAAGTGCTGCACCAGTTTTCCCATACGACCTTAAGAAAATGTATGAGAAAAATGACGCGGGAGTTATTAGATCGACTCCGTTTGGAAATGATTTGTTAGCGGAATTTGCTAAAAAAGCAATTGAAAAAGAAGAGTTAGGTAAAGATAATATTACTGACTTTTTAACTGTTAGTTTTTCTTCAACTGATTATGTAGGCCATTTATTAGGACCACGTTCAATGGAGCTTCAAGATACTTATTTAAGATTGGATCAGACAATTGCTGACTTTTTAGCATATTTAGATAAAACTGTTGGTAAAGGAAATTATTTGCTTTTCTTAACTGCAGATCACGCTGGTGCTGAAAATGTAATTTATTTAAAAGATCGCAAGTATAATGTAGACAATTATCCGTCAAAAGATGTACGTAAAAGCCTTCAGGATTTTTCAGTTAAGACCTTTGGAGTTGACTTGTTATTGAATTATTCTAATTTTAATATTTTCTTCAATAAACAAATTATTAAAGATAAAGGGCTTGAATTAACGAAAGTTAAACAGGCTTTTAAAGAGTTTTTAATTTCACAACCTCAGGTTAAAAAGGTTTATACGGAAGAAGAAATTTTAGCTAACGGAGGTAATGATTATTACTTAAACTTTGTTGCAAAAGGTTATGATGTAACACAGGATGGTGATATGGTTGTGATAGATAAACCAGGAAATATAGAATATTCAACAACTGGGACATCGCACGGAACACCTTACAGTTATGATACTCACGTACCGGCTATATTTTTTGGATGGCATATTAAAAAAGGAGAATCTTATGATAAAAAAGCTATTACCGAAATTGCTCCAACTGTAGCACAAAAAATCAAAGTTACTTTTCCTAATGGAACCGAAGCAAAAGTTATGCAGGAAGTTTTAGATGATAAAAAGGAAGTTTTGAATACGAAAAAATAATTCAGAGTAAGCATAAATTTAGAAGCCAGTCAGTTGACTGGCTTTTATTTTGCAATAAAAAAAGGCTTTTCAATTAAGAAAAGCCTTTTGAATAGTGTTTAGTAAGCACTTATTATAATGTTAGCACTATGCGTTTGCTAACACTAATTCTTCATTGTAAGGAAGATTCCAAGCTTCTGCAACTCCTTTGTAAAGGATTTTTCCATTTGCTACGTTTAATCCTTTTTTCAATTCTTCGTTTTCTGCACATGCTTTTTCCCATCCTTTATTTGCTAATTGTACAGCATATGGTAAAGTTGCATTAGTTAATGCTAAAGTAGAAGTGTAAGGAACAGCTCCCGGCATGTTAGCCACACAATAGTGAACAATATCATCAATAATGAAAGTTGGGTTTTCATGAGTTGTTGGTGTACAAGTTTCAATACAACCACCTTGATCAACAGCAACGTCCACAACAACTGCTCCTGGACGCATTAATTTAAGCATGTCACGAGTAATTAAGTGAGGTGCTTTTGCTCCTGGAATCAAAACAGCACCAACAACTAAATCAGCATCTTTAATTGCTCTTGTAATATTATAATGATTAGACATTTCTGTATTTACGTTTGCAGGCATGATATCGTCTAATTGACGTAAACGTGGCAAACTTAAATCCATAATAGTAACCTGAGCTCCTAAACCTGCAGCCATTTTAGCAGCCTGAGTTCCAACAATACCTCCACCTAAAACTAAAACTTTTGCCGGTGGTACACCTGGAACACCACCTAAAAGAATTCCTCTTCCTTTTAATGGTTTCTCAAGATATTTTGCTCCTTGCTGAATAGCCATACGACCTGCAACTTCAGACATTGGAACTAATAAAGGTAAACTACGATCCGTTTTTTCAACAGTTTCATAAGCTAAACAAACTGCACCTTTTTCAAGCATTGCATGAGTTAATTCTTCTGAAGAAGCAAAGTGGAAATAAGTGAAAAGTAATTGATCTTTTTTGATTAAAGGATATTCAGAAGCAATTGGTTCTTTTACTTTAATAATCATTTCTGCGATAGCATATACGTCTTCGATAGTTGGTAAAACTACCGCACCAGCCTGAGTATATTCTTCATCAGCAAAACCACTTCCTAAACCTGCAGTTGCTTGAACATAAACAACATGTCCGTGTTTTTTCATTTCAGAAACTCCTGCTGGAGTTAATGCTACACGATTTTCATTGTTTTTAATTTCTTTTGGAACACCTATTATCATCTTGTTATATTTTTTTGTTTTTTCTTGAATTTGTTTTACAAAGCTACTGATAGAGAATAAATTATTGATTATTGAGTATTAAATAAGAAAATATTATTTTATTTTATACTTTTACAGAAAATTTTTCTTTTTAAGAACAAATAGGATTCTCCAAAAAGAAAAAATGACTAAATTTTACTTAATAAAGAAAACGTTTTCGTTATGGTTTTAGATGAAATTGACAAGAAAATCTTACGTCTTTTGCAAGAAAATGCACATTACACGCTAAAAGACATTGCAAACAAAATAAATTTATCTTTAACTCCTGTTCATGACAGAGTGAAACGTCTTGAAAAAGAGGGTGTTATAGAGAAGTATGTTTCAATTTTGAATAAGAAAAAACTAGGCAATAATCTTACGGTTTATTGCCAGGTTACTTTAACAAAACAGACTTATGATACATCTGAAGGATTTAATCAATCTATTTTGAATTTGCCTGAGGTAGTAGAGTGCAATTATGTTTCCGGTAATTTTGATTATATGCTTAAGATAATTATTCCCGATATGGAAAGTTATCATCATTTTCATCAGAAGAAATTGTCTATTTTACCTGAGGTTTCGTTGATTAATACGGTTTTTGTAATTTCTGAAGTAAAAAGTACTACCGTTCTTCCTATATAAAGGAAAAGCCACCAAAAAATTGGCGGCTTTCAGTAATAGTTGGTTTTGGTATTATATTAATAGTATGTAAAACGTCTAACTTTTGCAATGTATTTTGCCAGACGAATTACCTGATGACTGTATCCATATTCATTATCGTACCAAATGTATAAGACAATATTTTTTCCATCTTTCGAGACAATAGTTGCATTACTGTCATAAATGGAAGGTGCTGATGTTCCTACAATATCGGAAGAAACTAATTCATTGTTTAGAGAATACTTTATTTGTTCTACAAGTTCGCCTTCGAGCGCGTACTTTTTCATTATCTTATTAATCGCTGCAATTGATGTAGCTTTTTTAACTTCCAGATTGAGAACTACTAATGAACCATTTGGAACCGGAACACGAATAGCATTAGAAGTTAATTTCCCTTCTAAAGAGGGTAGCGCTTTAGCAACAGCACTTCCTGCGCCAGTTTCAGTAATAACCATATTTAGAGCTGCAGCTCTTCCACGGCGGTACTTTTTATGCATATTATCAACCAGATTTTGGTCGTTTGTGTAGGCATGAATAGTTTCTAAATGTCCTTTTACCACACCAATAGTATCTTCAATTGCTTTTAAAACTGGCGTTATAGCATTTGTAGTGCAAGATGCGGCAGAAAAAATATTGATTTCGTCTGGATTAAAATCATTATGGTTTACGCCATGAACAATATTTGGAATTCCCTTTCCTGGTGCTGTTAATAATACTTTACTAACACCTTTTGAAACTAAATGTCTTTTTAAAGCTTCTTCAGTTGTAAAAGCTCCTGTATTGTCAATTACTAAGGAATCATTGATTCCGTATTGTGTGTAATCTATTTCTTCTGGTGTATTTGCAGTTATAACATGAACGGTTGTTCCGTTGATAATTAAAGCATTATTCTTTGGATCAGCGATTACTGATCCTTGAAAATCTCCGTGAATTGAATCATAACGCAAAAGAGAAGCTCGTTTCTCTAAACTTGATGCATCATTTTTATCACGCGTTACGATTGCTCTCAAACGCAATTGATTTCCTTTTCCGGTTTTAGACATTAGTTCTCTTGCTAGTAAACGCCCAATTCTTCCAAAACCATATAAAACAACATCTTTTGGTTGAACTTCTTTAGAAGATTTTGCATTCTTTAATTTATCCATCACAAAGTATCTTGCATCCGGATATTTTTCGTCTTCTAAACGATATTCGTAAGTTAATTTTCCTAAATCTATTTTTGCAGGAGGCAAATCTAAGGATAGAACAACTTTTGCGATTTCAACCGAATCAAAAATGGTAATTGGTTTTCCAACAAATTCACCCGCGTATTGATGCAGATTGATAATATCGCTGACATTTTGATCCAATAATTGGTTTTTAAATAAAACCATTTCGATGGATTTGTCATACCATAAATCACTTATAACTTTGATTAATTCGACACCAGCTCTTCTTCGGTCGACTTGTAATGATACCTCTTTTTGGTACAAGGATTTTTTGCTCATAATTAACTAAATTGAAAAAATAAAATGCTCACTATTTTAAAATTTGGCGCAAAAGTATCCATTTCAATCGATTTCGTAAACTATTTTAGCATTTATTTTTGAAAATAAAAAAGCCACCTTAAATTTTTTAAGATGGCATTTTTTGAGTTTTCAGTAGCAGTCTCGGTTTGCAGTTTTAAAACTGAAAACTGAGACTAAATACTGCGACTTAAATTATAATTCTAAAAATCTCTCCGTTTCGGTTTATCATTTCAATTCGGATACTTTGTCCTTCGTCTTTTTTGCTTAAAAGTTTTGAAACTGTTTCAACATTTATTGCTTTAACATTATCAATACTTAAAATGATATTACCCTGAAGTTCGTTTTGATATTGCATTAAATTCTCATTTGTAATATTTTTGATTTTAACACCATAATCTATTCTGAACTTCTTTTTATCGGCAGCATCTATATTTTCTAATTCGATACCTTTAAATTCGGCGCTGTAAAATTCATTTTTGCTTAAAGTTACAGGAACAGTTTTTGTTTTACCGTCTTTGATGTAAGTAACTTTCACAACATCATTTGGTCTTTTTGTATTAATGTAACCTGAAAGATCAGCATAAGTTGAAATATTTTGCTCGTCTAATTTTACAATAATATCTCCCTTAGTTAAACCAGCTTTTTCTGCACCTGAATTTTTAGAAACCCTATTAATATAGAATCCTTGAGTTTCCGTGATTCCTAGTTCTTTAGAAGCTGTACTATTAAGTTCGCCACCTTCAACACCAAGAATACCTCTTTGAACATTTCCGTATTCCATAATATCCTCAATAATTTTTCGTGCGATATTAGATGGAACTGCAAAAGAATAACCAACATAAGAACCTGTCATTGATGAGATCATAGTGTTAATTCCAATTAATTCTCCTCTTGCATTAACTAACGCTCCACCGCTATTTCCCGGATTTACTGCAGCATCTGTCTGGATAAAAGACTGAATTCCGCTTTGGTCTAAATTTCTGGCTTTCGCCGAAACGATTCCGGCTGTAACAGTCGAAGTCAAATTATATGGATTTCCAACGGCTAAAACCCATTCGCCGACCTTTACAGAATCGGAGTTGGCAAAAGCGGTGTAAGGCAGTTTTTCATCGGCATTAATTTTCAAAAGAGCGATATCCATTTTAGAATCGGTACCGATTAATTTTGCTTTGTATGATTTTTTATTGTTTAAAGTAATTTCAATTTCTGTAGCGTCTTTAATTACGTGATTATTAGTCACTATGTATCCGTCTTCAGAAATAATTACTCCAGATCCGGTTCCTACTTGTTCTTGCTGCTGTTGTCCGCCATAACCATAGAAAAATTCGAGCATTGGGTTACTAACAGTTCTTCGTGAAACGTTTTTAACGTGCACAACAGTATGGATCGTTTTGTCTGCGGCTTCAGTAAAATCGACTGCCTCAGTTGCTAAACCAACATTTCTACCAAATGAGTTTGGGGCAAGAGTTACAACAGAATTTCCTTTTCCAAAAAAAGAATTGTTGCTTTCAAATAATAACTTGTAAGCACCAAGAGTAATAGCACCACTAAGTAATGACACTAAAAATAAGGCTGAAAATCTTTTCATATTAGAGTTGTAATTAAGTTATTAGAATTTAGTTTCATGTTTTATTTAACGTAAAATTACTTCAAAAAATTATTTGTAAAAATGGTTTAACGCTCTTTAACAATGATTAACATTTCATTAATTAATAGTTTGTACTTTTGTATTTCTAACAACTAAAAAATGCAAATAGAATTTTATAAATATCAAGGTACAGGGAACGATTTTGTGATGATTGACAATCGTTCAAATTTTTTTCCAAAAGAAGACATTCAGCTGATAGAACAATTATGCGACAGACGATTTGGTATTGGAGCAGACGGACTTATTTTACTGGAAAATGATTCGGAAACGGATTTCAGAATGGTTTACTACAACTCGGACGGAAATGAAAGTTCAATGTGTGGAAATGGAGGGCGCTGTTTGGTTGCTTTTGCAAATCAATTGGGCGTTATAAATGATAAAGCAACTTTTATTGCGACAGATGGTTTACATCATGCTTCGGTAGGGCAGGATTCGATTATTTCTTTACAGATGATTGATGTTGACGAAGTTCAGAAACATGATTCTCATACTTTTTTAAATACTGGTTCTCCACATCATGTGCAGATTGTTGAAAATTTGCAACAATATAATGTAAAGGAAAACGGAGCAGCAATTCGTTATGGAACATTGTATGGAGAAAAAGGAAGCAATATTAATTTTGTTAAAAAAATTGATGACGATACTTTTTCACTTCGTACTTACGAAAGAGGTGTTGAAGACGAAACACTAGCGTGTGGGACAGGCGCAACAGCAGTTGCAATCGCAATGAACGCAATTGGACAAACGGATAAAACTTCAATTAATTTAAATGTTGAAGGAGGAAAGTTAAATGTTTCTTTTGAAAAATTGGGAGATCATTTTCGAAATGTCTTCTTAACCGGACCTGCAAAATTTGTTTTTAAAGGAACGATAGAAATATAATCAATGATGTCAGTCTGAGCGAAGTCGAAGACAAATTCCAAAATTAAACAATCTAAAATCTATAATCTAAAATTGTACATGATCACACTCAAAGGCAAAAATATCTATCTGCGTGCATTAGAACCTAATGATTTAGAGTTCGTGTATGAAATGGAAAATGATCAAAGCATTTGGGAAGTCAGTAATACAAATACGCCGTACAGCCGATATTTAATCAGACAATATTTGGAAAATGCCCAACAGGATATTTACGAAGCAAAACAATTAAGATTGGCGATTTGTCAGGATGAAGATTTTCCGGCTATCGGATTAATTGATTTATTTGAATTTGATCCTAAAAATAATAGGGCGGGAATAGGAATTGTAATTAAAAATAAAGAGTTTAGAAATCAAAATATTGGTTCTGAGGCATTAGAGTTGTTGATTAAATACGCTTTTTATAATTTAAATCTGCACCAGCTTTATGCAAATATTAATGTAGGGAATGTAGCTAGTATAGCACTTTTTACTAAATTTGGTTTTGAGAAAATCGGAATTAAAAAAGATTGGATTTTGCTGAATAACCACTATCAAGACGAAGCAATTTTTCAATTAATTAACAAACAAATCTAAAATTTAAACTTTGAGCTTAAAAAAAATTATCACGATAGTAGCTGTAGCCGTAATTTCAGTTTTAATGATTTACGGATTTATTTTAATTAATAAAATTTTCAGCTCGAACACCAAGTTTGAGAAAGAAGAACTATACGTTTATGTTCCAACGGGTGCAAATTATACAGATGTAAAAAAAATATTAGAACCATATGTCAAAAACTTTGATAATTTTGAAATGGTTGCGAATAAAAGAAGCTATCCTGAAAATGTAAAATCAGGACGTTTTCTTCTTAAAAAAGGTATGAACAACATTGATTTAGTTCGTGCAATGCGTTCAAATGTTCCAGTTAAATTAGCTTTTAATAATCAGGAGCGTCTAGAGAATTTTGCAGGAAGAGTTGGTTCTGAAATTGAAGCCGATAGTTTGTCTTTATTAAAAGCGATTAAAGATTCGACTTTCATGGCGCAAAATGGTTTCAATGAAGACAATGTTTTTGCAATGTTTATTCCAAATACATACGAGATTTACTGGAATACTTCAGCGGAGAAATTCCGTGACAAAATGATCAAAGAATACCATAAATTTTGGACTGATGAAAGAATAGCGAAAGCTAAAAAACAAGGACTTACTCCAGTTCAAGCAACAATTTTGGCGTCAATTGTACATAAGGAGTCTGTAAAGAAAGACGAGAGACCTCGTATCGCTGGCGTTTATTTAAACCGTTTGCGTTTAGAAATGCCACTTCAGGCAGATCCAACAGTGATTTATGCTTTGAAATTGAGAGATAATAATTTTGATCAGGTTATAAAAAGGGTTTTTTATAACGATTTGGTTATGAGATCACCATATAATACATATGTAAATGTTGGCCTTCCTCCAGGACCAATAGCAATGCCAGATATTACAGCTCTTGAAGCAGTTTTAAATCCAGAGAAAAACGATTACATTTATTTCTGTGCAAGTGTAGATCGTTTCGGATATCATGAATTTGCGTCTACTTTAGCAGAACATAATGTAAATGCGAAAAAATATTCTGACTGGATTGCAAGTCAAGGGGTAACGAGATAAATATTATTCATTAAAAAATGATGAAAAAACCGATGTAAATTGCATCGGTTTTTTTGTGATCTAAGATTAAGAAATGGAGAAAATAGAGCAAATTAAAATAATTAATCTTGGGATTTTTTCTTACTTTTCAATTCGTTTATCAGAAGCTTTTTTGGCTTTTTAAAGTGTTTTTGATTTTCAAAAGTCTTCAAAATTGACATTTTTGTGGCTTTTATCTTGGTAATTTAATGCTAATTTTTAAAATGATGATTGAAATTGTGCTAATAAAATGCGAAATATTATAAGTTTTGTCTTGCAAATTTAACTATTTTCGTAAAAATTTGATAAAAATGATATTTTTTAGATCTTTATTTTAGTGCTGTTTTCCAGTTTTTTGATTTTAGTAAAATCCCTCGAAAAGTGCATAGACAAAGGGATTTCGGAAGATTTTAAAATTATCAAAAACTCGTAAAGTGCTGATTTACTGAGTTGTTTTATGTTTGTTATCTTTGCATCGTAGAAATTTCAAAAAGGTGACAGCGTTTTGAAGAAAAACAATTTATGATAAAGAAATGGTATTTTTATGCGAGTTTAGTCGTTATTATTACATTTTTAAGTTTGGGATTTATTCCCTCTAATCACGAAACCAAACCTTGGTTTTTAAGTGAAAAAACAGATGGAACTGAATATATTTTTCCATCACAAGAAAAAGATGATTATCCCAACACCAACGTCCCGTACACAGGAAATCATTTAATAGGTTTTAAAGAAGCTGTTGCTTTCAAAGAATCTCAAGGAAAGTACCGCTTGGTTAATTCACTTGGTTACATGGGAAAATACCAGTTTGGTTCTGAAGCTTTAAGAGCAATTGGTATTAAAAACAACAAAGCCTTTTTAAAGGATCCTGCACTACAAGAAAAAGCTTTCATTGCATTATTATCCAAAAACAAATGGATTTTGCGTTATGAAATTGAAAAGTACGAAGGAAAAGTGATTAATGGTATTGAAATTACCGAATCTGGAATTTTAGCGGCAGCGCACCTTGGTGGAGCGGGTTCAGTAAAAAGCTTCTTTAAAAACAAAGGAGCAAGGCATTTTAGAGATGCATACGGAACGTCATTAAAAAGCTATATGAAAGATTTTGGAGGTTATGATCTCTCTTATATTGAAGCGGATAGCAATGCGACAATACATAAGATCTAAATGAAGAAAAAAAAATCCCGATTTTAACTCGGGATTTTTTATGCTTTTTAGTCAATTAATATTTCTAAAATTTGAATAGCGGCCTCACTTATTTTTGTTCCTGGACCAAAAATTGCCACTGCGCCGGCATCAAATAAATATTGATAGTCCTGCGCCGGAATTACACCGCCTACAATTACCATTATATCTTCGCGTCCATGTTTTTTTAGCTCTTCAATAACTTGCGGAACTAGCGTTTTATGTCCAGCTGCTAAAGATGAAACGCCAAGAATGTGAACATCATTTTCAACGGCTTGTTTCGCTGCTTCTGCTGGAGTTTGAAAAAGTGGGCCTATGTCAACATCAAAGCCAACATCAGCATAACCTGTTGCTACTACTTTTGCACCACGATCGTGACCATCTTGTCCCATTTTGGCAATCATGATTCTTGGACGTCTTCCCTCTTGTTTTGCAAAAGCATCAGCTAATTGTTTTGCTTTTTCAAAATTTTCGTCATTTTTTATTGCTGCACTATACACACCGCTAAAGGATTTAATTTGTGCTTTGAATCGTCCAAAAACACTTTCCAGAGCATCGCTGATTTCACCTAAAGTTGCTCGTTCGCGCGCAGCTTCGGTCGCAATTTCTAGTAAGTTTCCTTGTCCGGTTTTAGCACAATGAATTAATTTTTCCAGTGATTGATTTACTTTTTCAGTATTTCTTTTTGCTTTAATATCTTCAAGGCGTTCTATTTGTTGTTTACGGACCATTTGGTTGTCAACGTCCAAAATATGAAGCGGATCTTCTTTTTCTAATCTATATTTATTGACACCAACAATAATATCTTGTCCACTGTCAATTCTTGCTTGTTTTCTCGCTGCAGCTTCTTCAATTCGAAGTTTCGGAATTCCGGCTTCGATAGCTTTTGTCATACCGCCAAGTTCTTCAACTTCTTCAATTAATTTCCAAGTACTTTCTAAAATCTCATTTGTCAGCGATTCAACATAATAACTGCCCCCCCAAGGATCGACTGTTTTTGTAATTTTAGTTTCTTCCTGTAAATAAATCTGAGTATTTCGTGCAATTCTTGCTGAAAAATCTGTTGGCAAGGCAATGGCTTCGTCTAAAGCATTAGTGTGCAACGATTGTGTTCCTCCAAAGGCAGCAGCAGTAGCTTCAATACAAGTTCTGGCTACATTATTAAATGGATCTTGTTCTGTTAAGCTCCATCCGCTGGTTTGGCAATGTGTTCTTAATGCTAATGATTTATCGCTTTTCGGATTAAATTGCTGCAATAGTTTTGCCCAAATCATTCGGCCGGCTCTCATTTTTGCAATTTCCATAAAATGATTCATTCCAATCGCCCAAAAGAAAGATAGGCGTGGGGCAAATTCATCGATTGTCATTCCTGTAGACAAACCAGTTCTAATATATTCTAAACCATCGGCTAAAGTATAGGCCAATTCAATATCGGCCGTTGCACCAGCTTCCTGCATGTGATATCCGGAAATGGAAATAGAATTGAATTTTGGCATTTTTTTGCTCGTAAATTCAAAAATATCGGCAATAATTTTCATCGAAGGTGCTGGTGGATAAATATAAGTGTTACGCACCATGAATTCCTTCAAAATATCATTTTGAATAGTTCCTGAAAGTTTGCTCAACTCAACACCTTGTTCTTCCGCAGCTACAATATAAAAAGCCATAATTGGTAAAACAGCTCCGTTCATGGTCATAGAAACCGACATTTCATCAAGCGGAATCTGATCAAACAATACTTTCATATCTTCAACCGAATCGATGGCAACACCTGCTTTTCCAACGTCGCCAACAACTCTTTCATGATCTGAGTCGTAACCGCGATGTGTTGGTAAATCAAAAGCAATGGAAAGCCCTTTTTGACCTGCTGCAAGATTTCGTCTATAAAAAGCATTACTTTCTTCTGCAGTCGAAAATCCGGCGTATTGACGAATTGTCCAAGGACGACGAACGTACATTGTTGCGTATGGTCCGCGTAAATTTGGCGCAAAACCAGCTCCGAAATCTAAAAACTCTAAATCTTCTATATCTTTTTCAGAATAGTTTTTTTTGAGTTCGATTCCTTCGGCCGTCGTGAAGTTATTAGTCAAGTCTTCAGACTTTTGACTTTTGACTTTCGTCCCGAGGCTTCGGGATTGACTTTCAAGATTGATATGTTTAAGGTCTTTTCTCATCATGGAGACACTTTCTTTGGTGTGAATGTTAATTACGTTTAAAAAGGATTACTCAAGCTCAAGTCTTTCTTGTTCGAGTTTCTCGGCTAATCTTTTTTCTATAATTGGCGTAATTAACGTTTTTCGAGGTTTGATTTTTACAAAAGGAAACAATTCTAAATCCTGTTTCATTCTGTCTTCTTTGTTAGGATATTTATTGGTGCCTAATAAAACTTCTTTTTTCGAATCGAATAATTCCTGTTCTTTAGTAGCGCTTTCCTGAATTTTCTTTTTAATCGTTCCGTCATTCAAAAGTTTTAGGAAACCTCCTTCAGCTTCAATTTCTTTGAATAATTTTAAGCTTTTTTCTGCCAATTGCATGGTTAAACTTTCGATATAATAACTTCCATCGGCTGGATTATCGACTTTATCGAAATAGCTTTCGTGTTTTAAAACTAAAAGCTGATTTCTTGCAATTCTATCTCCAAATTCGTTGTCTTTATGATATAAAGCATCGTAAGGCAAATTGGCCACAGCATCGGCTCCACCTAAAATAGCCGACATGCATTCGGTTGTCGTACGAAGCATATTGACATTATAATCGTAAATGGTTTTATTTCGTTTGGTTGGTGTAACTAGAAAATGACAATCTAAATCCGGATTATATTCGGAAGCAATCAATTTGAAAAGCATTCGCAAAGCACGAAGTTTTGCAATTTCAAAAAAGTAATTTGTTCCAACTGATATTTGAAAAACAATTGTTTTTGATGAAGCTGGGAAACGATTTAAATATTCATTAGCATGCGCTAAACTATAGGCAATTTGTTGTGTAATGTTCGCTCCCGCATTTTGATACAAACCTAAATCTACGCTTAAAAAAGGAAGATTGGTTTGGTTTGAAATCTTTTCAAGTGTTTCAAAATTGTTTTTATCTGATGTTGTAAACCAGTTTCCATCACGCGCTAATTGTCCAATTGGATCTAAATTGCAGTAAAAGATTGCTTTTTTTTCTTTGGAAATAGCGTCCAATTGTTTTACGAAATCGATTGAGAGAAAACTTAAATGAAAGTAAACCGTTCTTTCTTCTAAAGGAAGATTTTCTAGTAATTTTTGAACGTCAGTATTTTCGTTTTCGATAGTAAAACGTAAACTTTCAGCACCTCTTTCAATAGTATTAATCGCTTTTTTTATCGATTTTTCGATATCAAAAACAAAAATATTTTGACAGATTTTAAATTCTGAAGACTGAGTTTGTACAGAAGCACTTTTGGTAAATTCATCGTCGTGATAAAAAGGTTTTACCTGAATATCTTCTGGCGAATTCCAAATTACAGTTTGGTTATAGTCGGCTCCATCCAATTCAAATTGGATTTTTTGTTTCCATTGTTTGGATGAAATCGGATTAAAATCTTCGAATAGGTTAGTGGCCATTAGGTGTTTTTTCTGAATTATTCTTTTTCTTGAATAGTGTCTCCTTCAAAGTGGATGATGTAAATATCTTCGCTGTCTTTTTTCATAAAGTACTTTTCGCGAGCATATTTTTCTATTTGTTCAGGATTTTTAAGTTGTTTGATCTGTTCTTGATCTTTTTTTATTTCATCCTGATAATATTTTTTATTGTCTTGAAGTTCATTGATTTGTCCATCTAAAAAACGATGATCAAAATAGGAGTAATTATCTAAAAATAGCATCCAAACAATAAAAAACAGCAAAACCCAAACATATTTGTTACCCAAATATTTGAACCATTTTTTGTCTTTGTATGGATTTTTGAATTTCATTTTTAAACGAATTTTTCTTTTGAATATGAGTGATCTTTTTAGCCCCGATAGAAGTGAAAATCCTTTTGTGCCGGTCCCGAGGCTTCGGGAGGCACAAAAGATTGTAACGTATAGCGGGAAATAGCTCCTAAATTTTATGGTTTAAATTTACAATAAAAATTATGAAATTCTCTGATTAATTACCGCGCGAACTACATCAATTGCTACAGTATTATACTTGTCATTTGGAATAATAATGTCTGCAAAAGCCTTTGATGGTTCGATAAATTGCTCATGCATAGGTTTTAAGGTATTTTGGTAACGGTTTAAAACCTCGTTAATATCTCTTCCGCGTTCTGAAATATCTCTTTTTAAACGGCGAACTAATCTTTCGTCAGAATCAGCGTGAACGAAAATTTTAATGTCGCAAAGTTCACGTAATTCAGGATTTGTCAAAATTAAAATACCTTCAACGATCATTACTTTTCTTGGATGCGTTGCCACTGTATCATCAGTTCTGTTGTGTTGAATGAACGAATAAACCGGCTGATCGATTGTCTCTCCAGCTTTTAAAGCTTTTAAGTGTTTTACCAATAATTCAAAATCAATAGATCTTGGATGATCAAAATTAATTAATGCTCTTTCGTCAAATGACAAATTGGTTGTCTCTTTATAGTACGAATCTTGAGAAATTACACCAACTTCAGTGTCTGGTAATTCTGTCATGATTTGGTGTACAACTGTTGTTTTTCCACTTCCTGTTCCTCCTGCAAGTCCAATAATGAGCATAAAATTTTTGTTTTTTATTTGTTTGACAAAATTAATAATTTAAGTGAATTGCTAAACATATTAATTTATTTAAACCATATAAGTAATATAAGTAAATTTAAGCAAGCAGATATTTAAACAAAACGCTGCTTGATTGAACTTATATTACTTATATGGTGAAAAAATAAAAAATCCCGAAAGTAAACCTTCGGGATTTCGCGCAATCAGTATAGTTTTAATAAAATATTCTGAATTTAGTAAGCACGTAAAATTATTTATTCTTTTTTGCTTTTATCATCATTTCAAGCTGATCCCAAAGTTCTTCCGGAATTGCTTCTAATAAATTGAATTGTCCTGCACCTTTTAACCATTCGCCTCCGTCAATCGTAATAACATCACCATTTACATAAGCAGAGAAATCAGAAACTAAATAAGCTGCTAAATTTGCCAATTCCTGATGATCTCCAACGCGTTTCAATGGCACTTTTTTAGCCATATCAAACTTTTCAGAAAGATCGCCTGGCAATAATCTATCCCACGCACCTTTTGTTGGGAATGGCCCCGGAGCAATGGCGTTAGAACGAATTCCGTATTTTGCCCATTCTACAGCAAGACTTCTTGTCATGGCTAAAACTCCCGCTTTTGCAGTGGCACTTGGCACCACATAAGCAGATCCTGTCCAAGCATAAGTAGTTACAATGTTTAAAATCGTTGCCGATGTTTGTTTGGTGTCAATCCAATGTTTTCCAAAGGCAAGTGTACAGTTTTTAGAACCTTTAAGTACGATATCGATAACAGTATCAAATGCATTTGCAGATAAACGTTCTGTTGGAGAAATAAAATTTCCAGCTGCATTGTTTAGAAGAACATCTACTTTTCCAAAAACCTTTAAAGTTTCCTGAAGCATGTTTTCAACTTCTTCATAATGACGAACATCACATTGCAAAGGCAAGCATTTTCCGCCAGTTTCATTTTCAAGTTCCGAAGCAGTAGTTTTTAGTTTTTCTAAATCTCTGGAAGTAATCGCTACCTGAGCGCCTAGTTCTAAGAAATATTTTGTCATTGCTTTTCCTAAACCGCTTCCGCCGCCCGTAACTACAATGACTTTGCCTTTTAAGGCGTCATCGCGCAACATTTTATCTGTATAACTCATACTTTTCTTTTTTTACAATATTAATTAAAAAAATAGGATGCGCGCATAATAATGTTATAAAATTTTGATAAACTTTATATATCGCACAGTTTTTTTGCAGCTGATTCTAAAGTGAAATTATCTTTAGCGAAGCAAAAACGTATTAATTTTTGGTCTTTATGATCAGAGTAAAAAGTTGAAATTGGAATTGCCGCTACACCATGATTGATGATTAAATTTTTGCAGAAAGTGACATCATCTTCATCTGAAATATTGGCGTAAGAAGCAACCTGAAAATAAGTTCCCTCACATGGCTTTAGTTCAAAACGACTATTTTTTAGCAGTTTCTGAAAATAATCTCTTTTTTCCTGATAGAATTTTCCAAGCAAATTAACATCGACAACATCTAAATATTCGCTAATTGCAAATTGAGAAATACTGTTTACGCTGAAAACCAAAAACTGATGCACTTTTTTGATTTCTTTCATTAAATATTCGGGTGCAATTGTGTAGCCAATTTTCCAGCCTGTAATATGAAATGATTTCCCGAAAGAAGAAACCATAATACAGCGATCTAAAAGAAAATCTTTAGTATGTGCCGAAATATGTTTTTCTTCGAAAGTGATGTATTCGTAAACTTCATCAGATAAAACTAAAAGATCAGGATATTTTTCAAGAAGATTTTTTAGCTGAACAAAATCATTTTCAGTCAAAATTTTTCCTGTAGGATTATGCGGATTATTGATTATAATCATTCGGCTTCTCTCTGAGCAGGCTTTTTCGATCGTGTCCCAATTTGGTGTGTAATCATCGTTTAAAGCTACGCGAACAGGTTTCGCTTTGCAAAGTAAGACTGGCGATTCATAAGAATCATAACTCGGATCGAGAATAATTACTTCATCATTTTCTTTTACTAGAGCTAAAATAGTTGTGAAAATTCCTTGTGTAGCACCTGCCGTAACTAAAAGTTCAGTTTCAGGATTAATAATTCTATTATAAGAATTTAGAGTTAATTCCGCGATTTTGTTCATCAGTGGCGGATAACCTGCCATTGGTGTATATTGATGAACGTTTTCCTTTGACAAACGTGCAACAATATCAGTCAATCTTTCGTCAACAGGAAAATTAGGAAATCCCTGAGAAAGATTTATCGCATTATATTCGGCTGCCATTTTCGACATTACTGTGAAAATGCTTGTCGTTACATTGGGAAGTTTGCTCATAATTATAGTTACAGAAATTGTAATTATAAATGTAATGGTTTTAAAGTAAATTTGGCAGCATATTATATTATAAAAGCATTAAAAAACCGGCAATTATATTCTGGTTTTTTAATGCTCTTTTTTAAAATTACTTTATAATTTCTCCCGTTGGTTTAACTACCAGACTCTGAACGTTTTTATCTTTTTTGATTTTCAGATTGTATTCTTTTTTTTCAATATCACCTTCTTTTTGACTATAAAGAAATTTGTCTTTTACAATTGTCCATCCCGGATATTCTTTATAAATCGAGTAAATTACTTTAGCAGGAAGTTGTATGTCTTGATAATTTTCGACTACACTGGTTAATTTTCCATTTTCATTGTAGGTTGCAGACAAAGAACCTTTGGGAGATTCTAACACTACCAAGAATTCGTCATAACCTTCGTAATCTTTTCCTAAATCATAAGAAATGAATTTTTCTTGAAGCGCTCTAACGTTTTCATCAGGATTTCTGTCAGGTAAGTAGACAGAAAAATCTTTACCGGCACTTTTAATTACAACTGCTGGTAGATCGGCCATTTTAATTTCGCCCTCTTTTAAACTATTGTTTTCACCTTGAGAAAAAGAGTTTGTAGTTAAACTAAAAAAAGATAAAAAAATAATAAATGCTTTCATGATATTTATTTTTTAAAATTAATAGTTTAGGTTAATCTTAATGATTTAAATATATATGAAGGCTTCCTTTTTCTTCCCCTTTTTGATTGATGTTTTTTGATAGTTAAATCATTAAAGTTTAAGGCTTATTACAATTTTTAAAAGCAATAAAAGTAATTCTTTTGCTAATGAATGAGAGTTAAAGTTATCTTTATAAATTGTTAATTTACAAGAAGTTATGTATTTTAGTGAGGAGTGAAATTTAGTCAATATAAACTTTCAATTCCTCAAAAAAACAACTTTTTTTTTGAGGAATTAGCTTTAAAATGCTTTTGTTTTGTTTGATTTACTGAAAACTTGTGAGCCGAATTGAATAAACTTAATATTAATTTATTGTCATCGGTATAGAGTAGAGAACACGAACTATTTTATTGTTTTGTTTTCCAGGACTCCATTTTGGAGATAATTGCAAAACTCTTAGAGCTTCTACACCAGTTTCATGGCCAAGATCTCTTAAAATTTTTATATCGCTTAATGATCCGTCTTTTTCAATAATGAAAGTGGCATATATTCTTCCTTTTAAACCTTCTTTCGGGTTTTTGAAATTTTGTTTTATAAAACCATTCAAAGCTTCTATTCCACCGGGAAACTGGGGCGCTACATCTAGACCAGCCGTATTGTAGATTTGATTTTCATCTTCTGGACTTTGCTTATTATCTTCAGATAAAACGTTTGTTTTATTATCCTTCGAATTTCCTTTTTGGGAAGTTTGAGAAAATATAGCCTGAGCGGAGCAAATTAAAATTAATAATAAAAACTTTTTCATGAATGGTGGTTTAGTTAGTTTACATTTTATGAAGAATAAAAATTGTAGGACGTTTATCAATATCGATTTTTAATTTTTTCCAATCCGCAACTTTCATTGTTTTGATGAATTCTGTTGGCAATGTAATATCTGTAGCAATACAAAGATGTGTCGAAGGATTTAGAATTTGCAAAAGATCTTCGATTAATTTATTGTTTCTATAAGGTGTTTCAATAAAAATCTGAGATTGGTTTTTGTCCTGCGATAATCTCTCAAAATGTCTTAATGCCGATTTTTTCTCATCTTTATCAATTGGCAAATACCCATTAAAAGTAAAACTTTGCCCATTCATTCCAGAAGCCATCATTGCTAATAAAATAGAAGAAGGCCCAACCAAAGGAACAACCTGAATTCCTTTTTCATGTGCCAGTTTTACAATTACTGCGCCTGGATCTGCAACGCCCGGGCAGCCAGCCTCACTCATTAAACCCATGTTCTTTCCTTCTAACAATGGTTTAATAAAGTCCAAATGTTCGCTTGGTTCGGTACGTTTGTTTAGAGTGAAAAGAACTAACTCAGATTGTTTTTTCTCTGGATAAACTGCTTTTATCGATTTTCTGGCAGTTTTGTCGTTTTCAACAATATAATGATCTATAAGTTCGATACTTCTTCTTACAGTTTGAGGTAAAACATCCATCGGATCGCTTTCGCCCATTGTAGTTGGAATTAAATATAATTTTCCTAGAAGTTTCATTTTGTGATATTTTTAGATTAAAAAAGAAAATGTACTTCAATTATTTTATAAATAACTGAAATACAGATTATGAATGCTTTGCGATAAGTTTTTTTGCTATTATTTCTGAAACTTCGTCAAGCATTTGATATACATTGTCAAATCCATTAACGGCTCCGAAATAGGGATCTGGGACGTCAACATTTTCATCCGGAAATAGTTCGTTCAGAATAAGATTGACTTTGTTTTTGTGTTCAGGAGTTTTGGCAAGATGAAGAACATCTCTGTAATTAGAATTATCCATTACATAAATGTAATCGAATTCGTCAAAGTCTGAAGATTTGAATTGTCTTCCTTTTTGACCATCAATACATAAACCATTTTTTTTGGCAACAGCAATAGAACGTTTGTCAGGTGCGTGGCCGATATGCCAGGATCCGGTTCCTGCCGAATCTACTATAAAATTGTCTTTTGGTAATTTTGAAGCCAGTATACCTTCAGCTAAAGGTGATCGGCAGATATTTCCCAAACAAACCATTAAGATTTTTACTGGCATGATTCGCGTTTATAGCGTTAGTTTTTTGTTGATGTCTTCGACAAATTTCTTGAATTGTTTGTCTGTAGAAACTAAGTTGTCAACAGTTTTACAAGCATGTAAAACGGTAGCGTGATCGCGATCTCCAATTTGTGAACCAATGTTTGCTAAAGAAGCCTTTGTGAATTTCTTTGCAAAAAACATGGCCAGCTGTCTCGCCTGTACAACATGCCTCTTTCGAGTTTTCGACTGAAGTGTTTCAATGTCTAACTGGAAATAGTCTGATACAATTTTTTGAATATAATCGATTGAGATTTCTCTCTTTACGTTTTTAACAAATTTCTCTACAACACTTTTTGCTAATTCAATTGTTACTTCTTTTTTATTGAAAGAAGACTGAGCGATTAACGAAATAATTGCGCCTTCAAGTTCACGAACATTCGTTTTGATATTGCGGGCAACATATTCCAAAATGTCTTCCGGCATTTCAACACCATCGCGGTACAAAATGTTTTTTAAGATTGAAATACGTGTTTCGTAATCTGGCTGATGTAATTCAGCAGAAAGTCCCCATTTAAAACGAGATAATAAACGCTGTTCAATATCCTGCATATCAACAGGAGCTTTGTCCGAAGTTAAAATTACCTGTTTTCCGTTTTGGTGTAGGTAATTGAAAATGTGGAAGAAAACGTCCTGAGTTCCAGATTTTCCAGATAAGAACTGAACGTCATCAATAATTAAAACATCGATTAACTGATAAAAATGGATGAAATCATTACGATTATTCTTTTTTACAGAGTCAATATATTGTTGTGTAAAAATTTCGGCAGAAATATATAAAACCGTCTTTTCAGGATATTTGTCTTTTACTTCAACACCAATAGCATGCGCCAAGTGTGTTTTTCCTAAACCAACTCCACCAAAAATCAATAACGGATTAAATGAAGTTCCTCCAGGTTTATTGGCTACAGCCATACCTGCAGAACGCGCCAAACGGTTTGAGTCTCCTTCAAGGAAATTATCAAAACTGTAGTTAGGATTTAATTGAGATTCAATTTTTAAATTTCTGATTCCCGGAATTACAAAAGGATTTTTAAGCTCAGGATTTAGGTTTTTAAACGGAGCATCAACCTCTTGTGGTTTCATAGGCACTCTATTGGAACTTGGCAGCTGCTCGGTAAACGGCTGTTTGTTTCCATAAGTGTTTTCCATTTTAATTTTATAGAGTAACTTTGCGTTTTTTCCTAGTTCTTTGGTAAGCGCAACTTTCAATAATTTTACGTAATGCTCTTCGAGCCATTCGTAGAAAAATTTACTTGGTACCTGAATATATAATGCGTTGTCGGTTAGCTCAACTGATTTGATTGGTTCGAACCAAGTTTTATAAGCTTGATCTTGAATATTGTCTTTTATAAAGGACAAACAGTTTTCCCATACCGATTGAGCAGTTTTAGTCATAGATTCAGATAAGTTTTTTATTATTGATAAAGATTCTCCTAATAAAAAAGGAGCAAAATTTTTCCGTATTTCGGGATAACAAATATGTGAACAAATTTCTGTAAAAAAAAATATTTTGGGTCTAATTTTATAAAAAAAATGTTGTAAGTGAACTTAAGGAATTTAATTTTTTTTAATATTTAAATAATGAAAAATCATCAAACGCAAGTGCGTGTTCGTTACTCAGAAACGGATCAAATGGGGGTTGTTTACCACGGAAATTATGTGCCGTATTTTGAGATCGGACGCGTGGAATGGCTTAGAAATAAAGGGATTTCGTATGCAAGCATGGAAGAAAGCGGAATTGGACTTCCGATTGTTTCGATGCAAATTAATTATAAAAAATCAGCACGATATGATGAACTTTTGACAATTCACACAACCTTCAAAAGTCAGTCATCTGTTAAGATTGAATTTGACTGCGCTATCTATAATGAGGCAAATGAGTTATTAACAACGGCAGTGTTTATTTTAGTATTTATTTCGTTAAAAACGGGTCGTCCGACAGCACCTCCAGATTACATTTTGGAATTATTTAAAACACTGGTATAATTGTTAAAATCGGGTGTGTTTTAATTTTAATTTATATAATTTTAATGTCGATTTCAAACATTAAATCAAAAATGTCGAATACTGATTCGGCATTTTTTTTGCGCGTTTTTGTGATTATTTTGCCAATTGGAAGTCCGGAATTTTCATTAATTTCCATTTCCTGAGAGGTAATTTCGAGTTTCTTTTCTTTAATAACACGCATAACTTTATTCATGTTTTTATAATCGAAAGAGATTAAAAAATGAACGTCAATTGTTTTTTCGACAATTTCACAAACTTCAAGTGTCATTTGTGCAGTTGTTCTGTAAGCTGCAATCAAACCTCCGACACCTAATTTTGTTCCGCCAAAAATACGAACTACGACTACAAGAATGTTTGTTAGTCCAAAAGACTGTATTTGTCCGTAAATGGGTGCGCCGGCGGTATTACTCGGTTCGCCATCATCATTTGCTCGGTAAGATATTTTCGGTGCAGTTCCTAGTTGATAGGCGTAACAAAAGTGAACGGCATGTGGGTGCTGCTTTTTTAAGTCTTCAATAATTGGTTTTACTTCATCCTCGCTATCGATAGGGAAAGCATAGCCAAAGAATTTGCTTCCTTTTTCTTTAAAAAGAATCTCTTCAGATTCGAATGCAATGGTTTGATAAGTATCGCTGTATTTCAAAATTAAAGTTCTAAATTGTTTTTTACAGATTATATTGATTTACACAGATTTTATCTATTTGTGGAAGAAATCCTTTAAATCTTTGTATCCCGATAGCTATCGGGAGTGGCTAAAATATTTTTATAAAATTCCTTTATTAAATAAATTGACAACATCTTCCTTGCTAACTTGTAAGTTCCAAACTTTAATTCCTAAAGTTGAGGCACTGTCTGTGTTTTCTGTTTTATCATCAATAAATAAAGTGTTTTCCGGAATTAAATTGTGTTTGTCAAGTAAAACTTGATAAATTTTTGGATCTGGTTTTCTCAATCCCATTTCAAAAGAGAAATAAACTTTTTCAAAGCAATTGTAAAAATCCGTATAAAAAGGTTTACCAACTGTTTTTTCAAATGTTGCAATATGAATTGCGTCGGTATTGCTTAAAAGAAATAGACGATATTTTTTAGAAAGCTCTTTTAGGAATTCTAATCTATAAGTTGGAAAATCAGACAAAACGGCATTCCACGCTTTCAGAATTTCTTCGATTGATGCATTTGGTAATTCTTTCTGAAATCCGCCAATAAAATCATCATAGGAAACATCGCCAGTTTCAAATAATAAATTCAAACGATCCATTTCAGGAGTCCATTCGGTCATGCCCAATTTTTTCAATCCAGAAATTGTTCCTTGTTTGTCTAAGTTGATAAAAATGTCGCCAAAGTCAAAAATTATCGTATCAATCATTGTTTCTGATATAAAGTAATTCGTCGTTTTGAATTGTCGTTTTGAAAATATTTTTTTTCTGAATTAGCGGTGCTTTTACGCCATTTTCAAAAGCATTAGTTCCTGTAAAGATTCTTGCTTCATCCCATAAATCGGAATCTACAAAAGATTGTAAAGTTTGTCTTCCGCCTTCAATAATTATAGATTGAATTTGATGTTGGTATAAAACATATAAAATCTGGGGAATTGTATTTTTATTAAAATCAATTTTCTCAAAAATGGTATTTTCTGTAGCGTTACTATTTTCTGATTTAGAAAATACAATGGTTTTTACGCTATCATCAAAGATAAAACTGTCTTTTGAAATTCGGTTGTTTTGATCTAAAACCACTCTCACAGGATTATTTCCTGACCAGTCTCTTGTATTCAATTTTGGATTATCGTCAACAACGGTTTGTGTTCCCACTAAAATAGCCTGCTCTTCGCTTCGCCATTTATGAACTAATTGTCTGGAATATTGATTGGTGATCCAAACAGGCTTGCGTTCCTGATTAATTGATTTTTCAGGCGCTAAAAATCCGTCCTGACTTTCGGCCCATTTTAATATAATGTAAGGACGTTTTTTTTGATGAAAAGTAAAAAAACGTTTGTTGAGTTCGTTACATTCATCTTCAAGAATGCCAACAGTAACATTTGCGCCGTTTTCAATTAATTTTTTAATTCCTCTTCCTGCTACTTTTTCATTTGGATCAACGGTTCCGACAACTACATTTGGGATTTGATTGGCAATAATTAAATCACAGCAAGGAGGCGTTTTTCCAAAGTGGCTGCAAGGTTCTAGACTCACATAAATAGTGGCTTTTTTTAAGAGAGATTTATCTTTTACAGATTGTACCGCATTTACTTCTGCATGCGGTTCGCCAGCTTTTTTATGCCAGCCTTCACCAATGATTTTGCCGTCATGAACAATTACGCTTCCTACCATCGGATTTGGATAAGTAGTTCCAAAACCGTTTTGAGCAAGTTCAATGCAACGTTTTATGTATTTTTCATGTGTATTCACGGTGCAAAAATAGTTATTTTTGACTTTAGTCTCAATAGTTATCGGGATTGTTGGGAAACTATCGAAAAAGTATTTTTACTTTTGTAGATATTACATGAATAAAAGAGTTATGAAAAATTGCATAATTAGAGCAATTAAAAAAGAAGACAATAAGGCGGTTGCTCAATTAATACGTTCTGTTTTTGATGAAATGGAAATTCCTAAAGTAGGTACAGCGTATGCTGATCCGTATCTTGATTTAATGTTTGAGGAATATAATAAACCAAAATCAGTGTATTTTGTTGTTGAAAATGAAGGTGAAATTGTAGGTTGTTGTGGTATTGCGCCATTAGAAAACGGTGCTCCGGAAATTTGTGAATTGCAAAAAATGTATTTTTTACCAAAGACTCGAGGTTTGGGAATTGGAAGTCAAATGATGGAAAAATGTCTTAACGAAGCAAGAAATTTTGGATTTGAAAAATGCTATATTGAGACGATGCCATTTATGCATGATGCTCAAAAATTATATAAAAAATCAGGTTTTGAATATTTAAATGCTCCTTTGGGAAATACTGGGCACAGTTCTTGCCCGGTTTGGATGTTGAAAGTTTTGTAAATCGTGTAACAAAATAGATTTTACGATACTTATTTGAAAGAAATCAGCCGTTGTTGGAAAAATTACTCAGATATCAAAAAATGAAAATCAAACAATACCGCACTCAGTTTATAAAAGAATTATCGCCTTTTTATGATGCATATGAAGCGGAAAGTTTTTTCTATTTAATTTTAGAAGATAAACATAGATTGCGCCAGATTGATTTGGCTTTAAATCATGAACTGAACTTTTTTGAAAAGGATTTTATAGTTTGGAATTCGTTATTGGCTGAACTTAAAAAAGAAGTTCCAATTCAGTATTTACTCGGAAAAACCAGTTTTTATGGTTTGGATTTTGAAGTAAACGAAAATGTTTTAATCCCGAGACCGGAAACGGAAGAATTGGTGGAGTGGATTATTAATGAAAATAAAGGAAGTTCTAAAGAAATCAAAATACTGGATATTGGAACCGGAAGCGGATGTGTCGCTATTTCATTGGCTAAAAATCTTCCAAATGCCAAAGTTTATGCTATTGATGTTTCTAAAAAAGCATTGGATGTTGCTAAAATAAATGCCATAAAGAATAACGTCGATGTTACTTTTATGCTTAAGAATATATTGGAATTGGAAGTGCTGAAATCAGATTATGATATAATTGTTTCAAATCCGCCTTATGTTCGAAACTTAGAGAAGGCAGAAATCAAAAAGAATGTTCTTGATTTTGAACCGCATTTGGCTTTATTTGTGGATGATAATGATGCTTTGATTTTTTATAGAAAAATTGCCGAACTTGCCCAAAAGAATCTCTTGAAAAACGGACAGTTGTATTTTGAAATCAATCAGTATCTTGGAAAAGAAACGAAAGAAATGTTGGAAAAAATGAATTTCAAAAACATCGAACTTCGAAAAGATATTTATGATAACGATCGAATGATTTCCTGCAAGGTTTCTAAAACCTTGTAGGTTTAAAATTGTCAACTATAAAAAAAGAATACCTACAAGGTTTTAGAAACCTTGCAGGAGAGGTGATGTTAGAAATTATTCATATCGCAAAGCCTCAATCGGATCAAGTTTTGAAGCTTTAATTGCCGGATATAAACCGGAAACAATAGCAACGGCAAAACTAGTTGCAAAGGCAGCAAAAATAGCCATCCACGGAATTACAAATGCAAAACTCATTGCTGAAGCAAATGCAAAACCAACAAGTATTCCCAGAACAATTCCAACCAGTCCTCCAATTTGTCCAATTAATAAAGTTTCGATAAAAAACTGCACGGAGATTGTCACTTTTGTGGCGCCTAAAGCTTTACGGACACCAATTTCGCGTGTACGTTCTGTAACGGAAACGATCATGATATTCATTAAAGCAATTGAAGATCCAAGAATGGTTATAATACTTATGATCCAGGAAGCCCAGCCCAAATATTTTGTGATTCCTAAAATTCTGTTTATCAAATCGTCACTTCTGCCAATTCCAAAATTGTTGTCGCGTACTGGACTCAATTTTCGTACTCTTCGCATTGTACTTGTTGCGTTGTCAATTGCTTCGTCTAAAACTTCTTTTTTAGAAACCATCACACTTATTGTATAATTGATATTTGGTGCTGTAAATAAAGAACGAGCCACTTGAATTGGAATTAAAACACGTAAATCCTGACTGTTTCCAAAAGTGGAACCTTTCTCTTTTAATACGCCAATAATTTTAAAACGGGCTCCACGAATAGAAATGATTTTGTCAATTGGGTTTACATCTTTTAATAAACCTTTTTCAAAATCAGAACCTACAACGCATGAATAGGTATTGTTATCAATGTCAAACTGATTGAAAGATCGGCCTGAAGTCGTTTCTAAGCCAGAATTTGAAATGAAATGTTCGTCAACTCCTACAATGGTAATTTCAGGATCAGTTTTGGTATCTAAATATTTTACTTCAGCTTTTGATGTTGCTGTAAAGGAAAGCGAAGTCTCGGTAAAAGGATATTTGTATTTGTTTTTGAAAGCAACAGCTTCAGGATAAGAAATAATAGGATTGATGATTTCGCGCTCGTTTCCGCCACGATTTCTAACGTTATTTTCGTATTGATTGATATTGAATGTGTTGGCGCCCATTGACGCGAAATTGGTAGAAACGGTATTTTCTAAAGCGGTGACAACAGTTAGAATTCCAACGAGTGCGGTAATTCCGATAGCAATAATTAAAACGGTAAGAATGGTTCGCAGAATTTGTGTTTTGATAGAACCAAAAGCAATTCGGATATTTTCTTTAAATAATTTTAGCATCATGACCAATTTGTCACGAAAATACGTTTTTTGTTACAAGTTTGCTTTCGAACTCGCATTATTTATTTTAAAAAGTAAGATATTTGCAGGCGATTTAACTTATGTCGAAAGTTGGAAAGTTTTAAAGTCGAAAGTCTAAAAAGCCAACAATCAAAAAAAATCAGAAATAAATTAATTTTAAATGTTTTAGATTTTAGGAATCAAAGAAATCTAAAATCTAAAATCAGAAATCTAAAATAAACAGCAAGATGGCTTCAAAACCAAGTATTCCAAAAGGAACAAGAGATTTTTCACCTGCCGAGGTGTCAAAACGTCAATATATTATTCAGACCATAAAAGCTAATTTCGAAAAATTTGGTTTTCAGCCAATCGAGACGCCTTCGTTTGAAAATTCAGATACTTTGATGGGAAAATATGGAGAAGAAGGCGATCGCTTGATTTTTAAAATCCTGAATTCCGGAAACTTTTTTTACAATAAAAGTAAAATTGAATTACCGAAATCTATTGAAGAATTACAAATTAATTCGGCTGAAAAAATTAGTTTAGAGCAAAGAATCGAATTGAACAAATTCACAGGAAAAATTTCTGAAAAAGCTTTGCGTTACGATTTGACAGTTCCGTTTGCGAGATATGTTGTACAGCACCAAAGTGAAATTGAATTTCCTTTTAAAAGATATCAGATTCAGCCGGTTTGGAGAGCTGACAATCCGCAAAAAGGTCGTTTTAGAGAATTTTTTCAATGTGATGCCGATGTTGTAGGTTCAAAATCACTTTGGCAGGAAGTTGAATTGGTTCAATTGTACGATACAGTTTTTACAGCTTTAGGTTTAGAAGGTGTTACAATCAAAATCAATAACAGAAAAATATTATCTGGAATTGCAGAAGTTATCGGAGCTTCGGATAAATTAATTGACTTTACGGTTGCGCTTGATAAATTAGACAAAATTGGAGAAGACGGCGTAAAGAAAGAAATGGTGGAAAAAGGAATTTCTGAAGAAGCTTTAGTAAAAGTGCAACCACTTTTTAGCTTCAGCGGAACTTTCGCAGATAAAATTAAGCAGCTTTCAGAATTGTTAGCTGAATCGGAAGAAGGAATGAAAGGTGTTGAAGAATTGAAATTTATATGTGACAATGTTGCAGATTTGGGTTTGTCAACAGCAATTTTAGACTTGGATGTTACTTTGGCACGCGGTTTAAATTACTACACCGGAGCTATTTTTGAAGTTGGAGCGCCAAAAACAGTTGCAATGGGTTCTATAGGCGGTGGCGGAAGATACGACGATTTGACGGGTATTTTTGGTTTGAAAAATATGAGTGGTGTCGGAATCTCTTTTGGATTGGATAGAATTTATTTGGTTTTAGAAGAATTACAATTATTTCCTGAAACTGTGGCAGCGACTTCAAAAGCGATCTTTATCAATTATGGAGATAAAGAAGCTTTGTATGCTTCAAAAGCGATTCAGAAATTAAGAAAAGAAAATATAAAAGTAGAATTGTATCCTGATAATGTAAAAGTTGGGAAACAGTTTCAATATGCAGATAAACGTTTGATTCCGTTTGCAGTAATTGCCGGCGATCAGGAAATTGCTTCAAATTCGTATGCATTGAAAAATTTAGTGACAGGCGAACAGGCTACTGTAGATTTTGACGGATTGAAAAATGCTTTGTTGAGTTAACTGTCTGTAGTAAAGGTTTTTGCTTCGGATTGCGCATGTTTAAAGGAATTTCTTTTAAAATCTCTGCACGAAATAGTTGCTGGAGAAGAAAAAAAACTCTTAATTTGCCCACCTTAAGTTACGGGCGTAGTTCAAGGGTAGAATAGCGGTCTCCAAAACCGTTGATGGGGGTTCGAATCCCTCCGCCCGTGCAAAATCAAATTAAAACATAAAAAAAAGCTTCGTCTCTGTAAAGGCGAAGCTTTTTTTAATATAAGGTAAACTTGAATTAATAATTATTTACGAGGCCGAAGCCAACCCTTAAATTCAATTTTGGTGGTAATGTTTTTTGTTTTACGCTATCAAAGATAGAATAAACTATAACGTAATAGTCTTAAAATTATACTAAATTTTAATTGGCTATTTTTGTTTTTTAAAAGGCTCATAATTAATAAAGTGACAATTTGACATTTTAGGATATTTGGCAGTACTTTTGCAATCCAACAGAAAGAAATAAAAATGAAGTTTAAAAATATTTTTAAAAATAAAAGTAATATGACTACGGAAAATACAGAATTCGATCAGGAATTAGACGATGTAACGTTAGAGAACAATGCCAACGGAGAGCAGTTAATTGTTGAAGAATTAAGTGTTGAGGAGCAATTAGCAAAAGACTTGGCTCACGAAAAAGATAAGTTTTTGAGATTATTTGCTGAATTTGAAAATTACAAAAAAAGAACTTCAAAAGAACGTCTTGAATTGTTTAAAACAGCAAACCAAGAAGTTTTATTGGCTATGCTTCCGGTTTTAGATGATTTTGACAGAGCTGCAGTAGAAATCAACAAATCTGACGACGAAAATCTTAAAAAAGGTGTTGAGTTGATTCATGAAAAACTTAAAAACACTTTAGTTTCTAAAGGTTTAGAGCAAGTTGAAATTCAGGCTGGTGATGCTTTTAATGCTGATATTGCTGAAGCAATTACTCAAATTCCGGCACCATCTGACAAATTGAAAGGAAAAATTGTTGATGTTATTGAAAAAGGATACAAATTAGGAGACAAAATTATTCGTTTCCCAAAAGTTGTTGTTGGAAACTAAAAAATGCAAATAAAAATTTCAAATTCATTTTTTTTGGATTTTGGAATTTTTAAGATTTGGAATTTGATTCGATTATGAAAAAAGATTTTTACGAAATACTAGGCATTTCAAAAAATGCTGATGCTGCTGAAATTAAAAAAGCTTACCGAAAAAGTGCTTTAAAATATCACCCGGATAAAAATCCAGGCGACAAAGAGGCAGAAGAAAACTTTAAACTTGCGGCAGAAGCTTATGAAGTTTTAAGCGATCCACAGAAAAAAGCGAAATACGATCAGTACGGACATCAGGCATTTGATGGTTCTGGCGGATTTGGCGGTGGTCACGGTGGTATGAATATGGATGACATTTTCAGCCAGTTTGGCGATATTTTTGGTGGTGGATTTGGCGGTTTCGGTGGAGGCGGAGGCGGTCCACGTCGTGCTAAAGGAAGTAATCTTAGAATTAAAGTGAAATTGACTTTAGAGGAGATTGCAAATGGAGTTGAGAAAAAAGTAAAAGTAAAACGTAAAGTTCAGGCGAAAGGCGTGACGTATAAAACTTGTTCGACTTGTAATGGTCAGGGACAGGTTATGCGTGTAACTAATACCATTTTAGGAAGAATGCAATCTGCGTCTACTTGTCCTACCTGTGGTGGTTCTGGTCAAATTTTAGATAAAAAACCTTCTGAGGCAGATGCACAAGGAATGGTTCAGGAAGACGAAACAGTATCAATCAAAATTCCTGCAGGAGTTGTTGACGGAATGCAGTTGAAAGTTTCTAATAAAGGTAACGATGCGCCAGGAAACAGTATTCCTGGAGATTTAATTGTTGCTATTGAAGAAGTTGAACACGAATTCCTGAAACGTGAAGGTGAAAATGTTCACTTCGATTTATACATCAGTTTCCCTGAAGCAGTTTTGGGTGCTTCAAAAGATATTGAGGCAATCAACGGAAAAGTGCGTATTAAATTAGAAGAAGGAATTCAGTCTGGAAAAATCTTAAGATTAAAAGGAAAAGGAATTCCAAGTTTAAATGGTTACGGAAGCGGTGATTTACTGGTTCACGTAAACGTTTGGACTCCAAAAACATTAAATAAAGAACAAAAACAATTCTTTGAAAATGCTCTAACTGACGAACATTTTGTTCCGAGTCCGGAGAAATCAGAGAAATCATTTTTTGAGAAAGTAAAAGATATGTTTTCATAAATTGAACTTTTTTGAAATGTTTAAATAAGTATAAAGCCCATTCTAACATAAATTTAGAATGGGTTTTTTACGTAATACGGCGAAGATTAGCTTCGAATTATTTACTTTTACAGTCGCTTGCGCCAGAATGGTAAAAGCAAAGCAGAAAATCCTAAAAAACAAATGAGCAACTTACTCGAAGTACATAAAGTCGTAAAGAAATATGGCGATTATGTAGCGCTTAACGAAGTTTCATTAAATGTGCCAAAAGGCAGTATATATGGACTTTTAGGTCCCAATGGAGCTGGAAAAACTTCCTTAATCCGAATCATAAACCAAATTACTATGCCAGACAGCGGTGAAGTAATTCTGGATGGAGAAAAACTACAACCTAAACACGTGCAAACTATTGGGTATCTTCCTGAAGAAAGAGGTTTGTACAGCTCCATGAAAGTAGGTGAGCAATGTTTGTATTTGGCTCAAATGAAAGGACTTTCTAAAGCTGAAGCCAAAAAACAATTGGATTTTTGGTTTGGCCGTTTAGGAATTCAAGGTTGGTGGAACAAGAAAATCCAAGAACTTTCTAAAGGAATGGCACAAAAAATTCAGTTTGTGGTTTGTGTTTTGCATAAGCCAAAATTGCTGATTTTAGATGAACCATTTTCCGGATTTGATCCTGTTAATGCAAATGTGATTAAGGATGAAATTTTAGCCTTGAAAGAACAAGGTTCTACTATCATTTTTTCGACACACAGAATGGAAAGTGTAGAAGAACTTTGTGAAAATATTGCTTTAATTCATAAGTCTAATAAATTGATTGAAGGAAAAGTTGTTGATGTAAAACGACAATTTAGAACCAATAGTTTTGAAGTTGGAATTTTGACCAGCAATGTTGAAGGTTTGATGTATGATATTACGCAAAAATTCACGGTTTCGCCTGCGAGTTTTAAATCACTAAATGATGATTTGAAATTGAATATTCAAATTGGGAATGCTTCGCCAAATGAATTATTAAATGTCCTTACACAACGCGGACAAGTAACACATTTCGTTGAAAAAATTCCAAGCATAAACGATATTTTTATTCAAACCGTAACAGGATAGATCTTTAGATTGTTAGATATCTTAGATTTTTAGATCAAATCTGAGAATCAAAAAAATCTAACAATCTAAGAAGTCTAAAAATCTAACTAATCTAAAAATGAGTATTATTTCATTAATTATAAAAAGAGAATTTATTGCCAAAGTCCGCAATAAATCTTTTGTTGTCATGACTTTTTTGAGTCCGCTTTTATTTGTGGCGATTGCGGTTTTTATTGGTTATTTGAGTTCAATGAAAGCTGAAACAAAACGAATTGCAATTCACGATGAAACAGGGCTTTTTGCTCCTGACTTTCTGAAAGAAAATAAAAAAGGTTCAGAATTTAAGTACTATAATTTATCTGAAATTGATGTAAAAGCTTTAAAAGACAGTATTACAAAAGAGAATTTCAGCGGATTAATTATTGTTCCAAAGACAAATAATTCAAAAGATTTAGAAAATAAAATTGAATTCATTTCGAATAATAGTCCGAGTATTTCTTTTATTGAAAACACGCAGGATATCATTGGAAATAAAATTACGAAGCTAAATCTGGAAGAAGCAAAACTGGATACTTTGGCAATCCAGAAAGCACAGTCAAATGTAAATATCCATTTGGTTAAAGCTTCAGGTGAAGAAAGTTTAAAAGGTTTAAATGAAATCAAAATCGCAATAGGCGGTGCTTTTGGTTATTTAATTATGATGTTCATTATCATCTATGGAAATATGGTAATGAGAAGCGTAATCGAAGAAAAAACAAACCGAATTATTGAAATTATAATTTCATCGGTAAAACCATTTCAGTTAATGATTGGTAAAATTGTTGGAACTTCACTGGCTGGAATTTTACAATTTATAATTTGGGCAATTATTGGTTTGGGATTAATGTTTGCTGCTTCGGCATTTTTTGGTGTAAATGTTGGGCCAACTGCGCGAATTTCACCAGAGTTAATGCAATCAGCGCAACACGAACTCTCAGGCTCGGCACAAATGTATATTGTTGAATTATGGAATCTGCCAATTGCCAGCATTATTATTGGCTTTGTAATTTATTTTATTGGGGGTTATTTTCTGTACAGTTCGTTTTACGCGGCAATTGGTGCCGCAGTCGATAATCAAACCGATTCGCAGCAGTTTCTTTTGCCAATTTTAATGCCTTTAATTTTAAGTGTATACATCGGATTTTTTACAGTAGTGAATGATCCACACGGAACTGTTGCGGTTGCATTTTCAATGATTCCGCTTACTTCACCAATAGTAATGTTAATGCGTATTCCATTTGGTGTGCCGTGGTGGCAAATCGCAATTTCGGTATCATTATTGTTTGCTACCTTTTTCCTTGTCGTTTGGTTCGCTGCAAAAATTTACCGAATTGGTATTTTAATGTACGGGAAAAAACCAACTTGGAAGGAATTGTATAAGTGGCTGAAGTACTAGTTTTTTAAGTTGCAAAGTTACAGAGGGATAAAGGTTCAAAGTTTTTTTATTTGAATTTTTTATAACTTAGAAAAACAACTTTAAGACTGTATTGAAGCATAAAAGAGATATTACTAATAGCAGGTTAATAGGTAACATAGCGACAAAGATTTTAAACTTTGTACCTCTGTAACTTTGCAACTTTGAACCTTAGAAAAAAATGAGTAAAATACTAATTGTCGAAGACGAAGCAGCGATCAGAAGAGTTTTGGTAAAAATATTATCAGAAGAAAATGATTCGTATCAGGTTGATGAAGCGGAAGATGGCGTTGTGGGACTTGAAAAAATAAAAAATAATGATTACGATTTGGTTTTGTGTGATATCAAAATGCCAAAAATGGATGGTGTTGAGGTTTTAGAAGCTGTAAAAAAGATAAAACCAGAAATTCCGATGGTGATGATTTCAGGTCATGGCGATATGGAAACCGCGATTCATACGATGCGTTTGGGGGCTTTCGATTATATTTCAAAACCGCCAGATTTGAATCGTTTATTGAATACCGTTCGTAATGCTTTGGACAAAAAACAATTAGTTGTTGAGAATAAAATCTTAAAGAAAAAAGTCAGCAAAAATTACGAAATGATTGGTGACAGTGAATCTATTAATCATATTAAAGTAATGATTGATAAAGTAGCTCAAACCGAAGCCAGAGTTTTGATTACGGGACCAAACGGAACCGGAAAAGAATTAGTGGCGCATCAATTACATGAAAAAAGCGAACGTGCTAATTTTCCTTTAATTGAAGTAAATTGCGCTGCGATTCCGAGTGAATTAATTGAAAGTGAATTGTTCGGACACGTAAAAGGTGCATTTACATCGGCAGTGAAAGATCGTGCCGGAAAGTTTGAAGCGGCTGATAAAGGAACTATCTTCTTAGATGAAATTGGGGATATGAGCCTTTCGGCGCAAGCCAAAGTTTTGCGTGCTTTACAGGAAAGTATGATTACCAGAGTTGGTGCCGATAAAGATATTAAAGTTGATGTTCGTGTAGTTGCGGCAACAAATAAAGATTTGAAAACAGAAATTGCCGAAGGTCGTTTCCGTGAGGATTTATACCATCGTTTGGCAGTAATTTTAATTAAAGTACCGCCATTGAATGAAAGACGCGATGATATTCCGGCTTTGATCAAGCATTTTGCAGAGAAAATTGCTTCAGAACAAGGAAATGCAGTTAAGGTATTTTCGGCGCAAGCCATAAAATTATTACAGGAATACGATTGGACAGGAAATATTCGCGAACTTCGAAATGTGGTAGAAAGATTAATCATTTTAGGAGGAAGTGAAATCTCTGAAAATGATGTAAAAATGTTCGCCAGTAAATAGGTACTTCGCGCAATAGGCTTTAAGCTTTAAGCTTTAGGCTTTAAAAAATAATACTATTTTAGCTTATAGCCTAAAGCTTAAAGCCTAAAGCATAAAAAACATGAAACTAAAAAAAATAAACGAAAAATTACAGGATGCACTTATTGAAAATGGTTTAACAGAAGCAAATGTTTTGCAGATGGAAACTTTTTCGACTATAAAAAGTGGTGCTGATTGTATTGTTGTTTCTCCAAATGGAAGCGGAAAAACAACTACAATTGTTTTGAATGTAATTCAGCAGTTGGCAGGAAAAACTGAAGAATCTCCGCGTGCTTTAATCATTGTCGAGGACAAAGAAAAAGTATTGGCAATGGAAGAGCTTTTTGAGAAGTACGGAAAATATACCAATCTGGAAGTTTATGGAGTGCACGACAAAGGCGACATGGACTACGATAAAAACTATGTATCGACCGGAATTGACGTTTTGATTGGAACACCAACAAAATTGAGTGATATGTTCTCTACTGCTGGTTATAATGTAAACCGTTTGAGAATGTTTATTCTTGACGATGCAGATCCTATTCTAAAATTGCGCCATGAAACCAAAATCATGCGTATCTCAAATAGTATTGCTAAAACACAGCGTTTAATTTTTACTGATAATTTGACAGAACGTATCGAAATTTTAGCCGATAAAATGCTTTTGGAACCTTATTTATTCGATATGGATGAAGAAGGTGAGGAAGAATTGGATGAAGAGGAAGATGACGTAGAAGAAGAGGAATAAGAAGCTTTTCGCTATTTATGGAAATGATAAAAACATTTAAATTTTTGACAATTGCGCTACTGGCGTTTTTTGTTATAATTTATTTAATTGTCATTTCCTATGTATACTTTAATCAAGTTGAGATGATTTTTCAAAGTGCATCTCTTCCAAAACAACATAAGTTTGAATATCAAAGTCCATTTGAAGAATTAAAGATCAAATCTTTTGATGGTGTAAATTTAAACGGATTGCTATTTAAGGCGGTAAAACCGAAAGGACTCATTTTTTATTTACATGGAAATGCAGGAACGCTTGAAAATTGGGGAAGTATAGCAAAAACATATACTTCTTTAGATTATGATATTTTTATTCTGGATTATAGAAGTTTTGGTAAGAGTGAAGGTGAAATTGAAAATGAAGACCAATTAAATAAAGATATTTCCATTGTTTATAAAGAGTTATGTAAAAGATATTCTCAAAATAAAATTATTATTGCCGGCTATTCGATCGGTTCAGGGTTTTCGACTATACTGGCTTCCGAGAATAAACCAAAGGCTTTAATACTGCAGTCTCCTTATTATAGCTTTACAGAATTGTCAGGTTCGAGAGTTCGGTTTTTTCCGGATTTTATGAAAAAGTTTCATTTAGAAACGTATCAATACCTTTCAAAAGTTAAAGCGCCAATTTATATTTTTCATGGATTAGAAGATCAATTGATTCCAGTTGAAAATTCGATTAGACTAAATAAAATTTTAAATTCTAAAGGTCATTTGTATCTTTTAAAAGGGCAAGGACATATTGGAATGAATGAAAATGAACGTTTTCAAGAACAATTAAAAGTGATATTACAATAAATAATAAAAATATAATTTCATGGGATTAATGAAGGTGTTTTCAGGAAGCGAAGTTTTAGCAATTGCTTTGCAGGAAAGATTAGAAGAAGCTGGAGTAGAGACAGTAAAAAAAGATAATATCCAGTCAGCTCGTTTGGGAGGTTTTGGCGGAACAGATTTAGCAGTTGAGGTTTTTATTCAGGAAACCGATTTTGCAAAAGCAAATCCGGTTATCGAAGATTTTAGAATGAGCCTTTAAGAAGTATTCAGTCTCAGTTTTCAGTTTACGATGCAAAACTGCGACTGAAAACTGTGACTGCGATTAGAATGAACTGAAAACTAAAAAAAATGCAATACAAAATGTTAGTGCTCGACATGGATGATACCTTGTTGACAGACGATCATAGAATTTCAGATTTAAATAAAAAAGTATTATTAGAAGCTCAGGCAAAAGGTGTTTATGTAGTTCTGGCTTCGGGCCGTCCGACTTCAGCAATGACGGCTTATGCAAAAGAATTGGAATTAGATATCAACGATTCTTATATGATTTCGTTTAACGGAGCGATTATAAGTCGTGTAAAAGACGATTTGGTTTTATTTGAACAGAAATTAACTGTTGAACAAATTCACGATTTGTACGATTACAGTGTGAAAATGAATACGCATATCATAACTTATTTAGACGACGAAATTATAAGCGAAACCGATTCTGAATTTATCGAAATCGAGAAAGAGATTACAGGAATGCCTCATCTTATGGTTTCTAGTTTTAAAGATTATGTCGATCGACCGGCTGTAAAATGTATTCTGTTGAAAGAACCTTCAGAATTAAAGGAATTAGAAGAAGATCTGAAAGCTAAAATGCCACATTTAAGTGTTTCAATGTCGAAACCTTTCTTTCTAGAAGCTGCTCAGCAAGGTATCGACAAAGCTGCTAGTTTGAAACTTTTGGCAGATAAATTAGGAATTCTTCAAGAAGAAATTATTGCTGTTGGTAACGCAGGAAACGATTTGACTATGATTGAATATGCTGGTTTGGGAGTTTGGGTAGATAATGTAACGCCTGAATTACGTGACAGAGCCGATCTGATTGTAGCATCAAATAATGACGACGGCGTTGCTGAGGTTGTGCAAAAATATATTTTAAACTAAGTATAAAATGAAAAATCCAATTGAAACCGAACGCTTAATTTTAAGAGAATTTCTTGCAAGTGATGCTGAAGGATTGTTTGAATTGGAATCTAATCCGAATGTGCATTTGTTTGTTGGTAACAAGCCTATTAAGCATATCGAAGAAAGTAGCGATTATATCAAATTTGTTCAAAAACAATATAAGGATTTTGGAACAGGTCGCTGGGCGGTAATTCTTAAAGAAACCAATGAATTTCTTGGTTGGTCAGGAATAAAGTATATCACAGACGAAATCAATAATCACAAAAACTTTTATGAGTTAGGATATCGTTTTATAGAAAAGCATTGGGGAAAAGGATATGCTACAGAAGCAGGGAAAGCTTTCATAGCGCATGCTTTTAATGATATGAAAGTTGATGCGGTTTACGCTTACGCGGATGCAGGAAATGAAAATTCGAGAAAGATCTTAGAAAAACTCGGATTTAATTATATAAATTCTTTTGAGTATCAAGAAGAATTAGAAGTTTGGTATGAACTAAAAAATCCAAACTCAAACTAAGAAGTGTCTTTCAAATCTTTACATACATAAAAAGTCCGTAAAGATTTGAAAACAATTCAGAGTAGTATTTGCGAAATATTATTTTTTAGCTACAGAAACGAAATATTTATTTCCGTCACCCATTGTTAATTTTACACGCTCATCGCAAAGATCGATTGCAAAATTTGCACTTTCGTAGCAGCTGCAAGTTGTGTTTTTGTCTTTAGACATTTCAGTTTTACAGTTGTTGTTTTTGAATGATGCCAATTGCGGAGTGTAAAGACTTACTAAATCAGTAGAAGCGGTTACCAAAGAAATAATACTTGCCGAATTATTATTGGTAATTCTGTACACAATTCTATCAGTATAGTTTACTTCATTTACGGTTACTTTACGGATATAAGTGTAGGCAGTAGATTCTGCTCCTGGTTCTTTTACTTCAAATTTAAAGCCGACTGCTCTAATAGCAATATCAAACTGTGACTGAGAGTTTAAACTTGCCCAATTGGTCAAAGTACTGATCGAAGGAAACGGATTAGTGCTTGGAGCAGGCGTTGTTTGTGCTTGCGAACTGAAAACGGTTAAGAACATGAGGCAGATTGCGGGTAGAAATAATTTCATTTGGAGTTTATAGTTTAAATTTATGCCTACAATTATGGGTTTCGGCTTGCCCATCTTTTATTATAACAAAGCAACAACATAACGAGGGAAATTCAAAATTGTTGCGACTATTTTGTTACTAAAAATCAATATTTTTTCAATCTTTTATTTTTGCCTTCCAATTTGCATTTTCAAAAAAAAGTAAAAGCAGATTAAATGTAAGAAAATTTCAATTCAAAAGATAAAAAACAGTATTTAATCGATGAAATGTGTATTTAATCGATGTTTTGTCATTTTATTCTTATTGAATTAAATCGCTTAAAGTTAAAACTAGAAAATGGTTTTTAAAATAAATATAATTTTTAGACCTGTTTTTGCTTTTAATAATTACACTAATAAGTCAAATTGTTGAAACGAAGTGGCTTATTGATTTTCTTTTACAAATATTGTTTGTAAATTTGCACCCTTAAATTTTTTGACAACGATTTCATTAGTTTAAGACAGATTATGGAAAACAGAAAGAAAGTTGCCTTTTATACGCTGGGTTGTAAACTGAATTTTTCAGAGACTTCTACAATAGCCAGAAATTTTAATGACGAAGGTTTTGATCGCGTCGATTTTGAAGAAATAGCAGATATTTATGTCATTAATACTTGCTCTGTTACAGAAAATGCAGATAAGCAGTTTAAGCAGGTAGTTCGAAAAGCAATGAAGCTGAATGAAAAAGCTTTTGTTGCTGCTGTTGGTTGTTATGCACAATTAAAGCCCGAAGAATTAGCAGCCGTAGATGGTGTTGATTTGGTTTTAGGAGCGACAGAAAAATTTAAAATCACAGACTATATTAATGATTTGAGCAAGAACGATATGGGTGAAGTTCACTCCTGCGAAATTGCTGAAGCTGATTTCTACGTAGGAAGTTATTCCATCGGAGATCGTACAAGAGCATTTTTAAAAGTTCAGGACGGCTGTGATTATAAGTGTACGTATTGTACAATTCCATTAGCAAGAGGTATTTCGAGAAGTGATGCTTTAGAAAATGTGTTAAAAAACGCAAAAGAAATCTCGGCTCAAAACATCAGAGAAATTGTTTTGACCGGAGTTAATATTGGTGATTACGGAAAAGGAGAATTCGGGAACAAAAAACACGAACATACTTTTCTGGATTTAGTTCAGGCTTTAGATAAAGTAGAAGGAATTGAGCGTTTGAGAATTTCATCGATCGAACCCAATTTATTGAAAAACGAAACAATCGAATTCGTTTCAAAAAGCCGCACTTTTGTACCGCATTTTCATATTCCGCTGCAATCCGGAAGCAATGATATTTTAAAATTAATGAAACGCCGTTATTTGCGTGAAGTTTATACAGATCGTGTAAACAAAATTCGTGAAGTAATGCCTCACGCCTGTATTGGTGTGGATGTTATTGTAGGTTTCCCTGGAGAAACTGACGAACATTTCTTAGAAACCTATCATTTTTTGAATGAAATGGATATTTCTTATTTACACGTTTTCACTTATTCTGAAAGAGATAATACTGAGGCTGTAGATATGGATGGAGTTGTTCCGGCAAATGTGCGTGCAAAACGTAGCAAAATGTTGCGTGGTTTATCTGTTAAAAAACGTCGTGCTTTTTATGAAAGTCAATTAGGAACAAATAGAACCGTTCTTTTTGAAGGCGAAAACAAAGAAGGTTATATTCACGGTTTTACCGAAAATTACGTAAAAGTAAAAACACCTTGGAATCCGGAATTGGTTAATACTTTACAAGAAATCAATTTGACTAAAATTGATGAGGATGGAAGTGTTCGTTTGGAGTTTTTGAATAAATTGGCAGAGGTTTAAACGTAAAGTTTGTCATTCCGAGGAACGAGGAATCACACTCGAGACTCTACAAAGAATGACAATAATAGCATATGGAATTATTAGTGTGATTCCTCGTTTCTCGGAATGACAAAAAAAAGCCTCTTTTTAGAGGCTTTTCTGTTTTTTAATGAATTATTCACTATCCTGAACAACCAACTTCAACGAATTAATATAGTCCGTATCAAATTCTATAACTCTGATTTTTTCAGGATTGAAGCTTAATTCTCCACCAAATTGTCCTCTGATATCAAGAAAGTCGATCAGAAGTTCTTCATTCGTAAGCGAAAGCAATTTTCCTAAATAAGCGGATTTAGCGGATTTTTTAGCAATTTGAAAAATCCCGTATTTAGTACTGATATAGTTCAAAATGGATTCCAAATCTCGAATCGGAATAATATCTTCCGAATTGATTTTTGATCCTTTTAATCGGATCACTTTTTCTGTAAAAGCCAAATCATGATCTCGATTAACGGCCAAAATATTTTTATTTCGTAAAATAACAAAGCCATCCAAAACAAAATCAACAGGATTATTTCGAAGTAAAATCCACTCATCAGAATAGTCGATTAGAAATCCTGTAAAAATCTGTTTTTTATCTTCAAACTCTATTTCGACTAATTGTCTTAAATATTGTTCCATACTATTTTTTTTAAAATTCCAATCTTATAAAATTCCAAATTCCAATTACTTTGAGATTGGAATTTGGAATTTAAATATTGTAATTTATTTTTTATGGGTTAGTTGACCAAATACTACTGTTTTTAATAAACACTCTTCGGTTTAATTTAAGTTGTGCAATAATCAAATCTGCGATATCTTCAGACTGCATTACTTTTTCCGGATTTCCGTCTGTTAAATTCAGCTCTTTTGCCATATCAGTTGCAACTGTACTCGGTGTTAACGCCGTAACACGAATATTGTGTTTTCTCATTTCCTGCATCAAAGAATCGGTTAAACCTAAAACAGCAAACTTAGAAGCGCTGTAGGCACTTGTCAAAGCATTTCCGTTTAATCCGGCAGTTGATGAAATATTGATAATGTCTCCGGTTTGTCTTTCAATCATATTTGGGATAATCGCTCGGGTTGTATAATAGATTCCCATTAAATTTACCTTAATAATTCTTTCCCATGCTTCTGGTTCTAATTCTAAGAATTTTCCAAAAGAAGCAATTCCTGCATTGTTGATTAAGATATCAATATGTTTAAATTCGGCCAAAGCTTTTTCTGCCGCGGCATTTATAGAATCGATATCAGAAACGTCGGCGGTTATGGCAATCGCTTTTACGCCCAAATTTGAAGCTTCGTCAGCCAATTGTTCTACATCTTTTTGCGTTCTCGAAACCAAAATCAGGTTTACACCTTCTTTTGCCAAAGCAATTGCAACGGCTTTTCCTATTCCTTTTCCGGCGCCGGTAATAAAGGCATTTTTATTTTTTAAGTCGGTCATGATTGTATTTTTAGAAATGCATAAAGCATCATTTTAAGTCTTACAAAAATAATGTTTTGAAAACTAAAATGATGCTTTATAAAGTATTCTTAATCTAAGTTTAACAACTTTTCGTTATTCTTTCAGAACCATGTCAATACACATTACAGCTCCCAAAATCAATTGTCTTAACGGACTGTCATTTGGTACAGTTTCTTCAATTTGAAGTACATAATTATCAGCACTTGTAAAGAATTCTTTTCCTATTCCAGCCCATTTTTTACTTACCTGAGCCAATTGTTTATTTTCATGTGAGAATTTAAAATCCCAGCCTGTCCATTTTCCCTGAAGTGTTGCAACCGGCCTTTCGTTTTTGTCTAAAATTTCAAATCGTCCTCCAATCGAAAAGAATTTTTGTTTGAAAGTTCCAATCAAACGATCTTTTTCATCTAAAACTTCAACAGTAGATCTAAATATTGCAATTCCTCGTTTTACAGTTATTAATTTTTCACCCGTAGCTGATGTGATTTCAACATTAAAAGGTGTTGCTCTTTTGTAATCTGTGAAACGCAGTATTTTGGTAAAAAATCCCAAATTGTTTTCACGACAGTTCATGATAATTTGATTGCTTTCCGGATTATAAATGTCGTAATTGTTTGAGGCTTTAAACATTCCGACGTGTTCTTTAACTAAAAATAGATTTTGGCTTAAAATTGGGTTCATACGTGAATAAAATAAGTTTTCGAATAAAGCCCAAATGTAATATAATTTTTATTAATTGTATTGTTTCGCGCCTTCGACAAGACGAATAAATTCAGCTTTATAACCTTCGCCATCGTTTGAATTTCCTTGCTTCGCTAATTTTACAATTTCATCCGAAGATTTGTCAGCAATTAATTTTGAATCTCTCAATTTCAATCCAAACCAAGCCACAGCCGAACTGAATTTCATATCATCACTCGCTTTCTCCAAAACAACCGATTTGTTCTCAATAACCTGAACCATTTCGATACTTTTTTCGCCATCAGGTTTTTTGTAACGGAATTTTATAGTTGCCAGTTCATTACTGTAATTGTTCGCATCGGGTTCTGTTTTAGTGTATTTTAAAGGATCTGGCTGTTCAGCTAAATAATCACTTTTTACACCAGCTGGAATAATTTCATACAAAGCCGTAACGGTATAATTGCTTCCTAATTCGCCGGCATCAATTGCATCGTTTTTGAAATCTTCCGGACGAAGTTTTCTGTTTTCATAACCAATCAAACGATACGCCTGAACTTGTTTCGGATTAAATTCAATCTGGATTTTTACATCTTTCGCAATAGCGAACATCGAGCCTTTAAATTCTTTTCCTAAAAAACGATTTGCTTCCTGAATATTATCAATGTAAGCATAATTTCCATTTCCTTTATCGGCAAGAACTTCCATTTTACTGTCTTTGTAATTTCCCATTCCGTAACCAAGACAAGTTAAGAAAACGCCTGTTTTTCTTTTTTCTTCAATTAATTTTTCCATATCAGTATTTGAAGAATTTCCAACGTTAAAATCGCCATCAGTTGCGAGAATTACTCTGTTGTTTCCACTTTTAATAAAGTTTTCGGCTGCAATTTTATAAGCCAGTTCAATTCCTGCGCCACCTGCAGTACTTCCGCCGGCTTCTAATTTATCCAATGCGTCAATAATTGTCTTTTTCTCATCGCCAGAAGTCGGTGGCAAAACCATTCCCGCAGCGCCCGCATAAACCACTATTGCAACTTTGTCTTTTGCTCGTAATTCATTTACCAAAATTTTCATGGATTGTTTTAGTAAAGGCAATTTGTTCATATCGCTCATTGAACCTGAAACATCAATTAAAAAAACAAGATTCGAAGCAGGTAAATCGTTAGTCGGAATGTTTTTTCCTTGTAAACCAATTTTCAGGATTTTATTGTTTGAATTCCAAGGAGAATTACTTACTTCCGTATTAATAGAAAACGGATTTTCATCTTTTGGCTGCGGATAAGTATATTTAAAAAAATTAACCATTTCTTCTACACGCACTGCATCTTTTGGAACCTGCTGTCCGTTGTTTAAAAAACGTCTGATATTCGTATATGAAGCATTATCAACATCAATTGAAAACGTAGAAAGCGGTGCAGTTTTTGGACTTTCGAAAGCATTTTCCACGAAAGTGTCATAATCTTCCTGATTTGGTTCAGTTGGTGTTGGAATGATATTTAATTTTTTATCCAGTTCTTTTTCCGAAAGGTTTTTGTAAATTTCATTTTTAGTCGAAATAACAACAACGCCATTAGAAGCTTTATTTCCGTAAACTGAAGTTGCAGCTTTGTCTTTTAAAACAGAAACATTATCAATATCATTCGGATTAATTTTTGCCATTTGACTGGCTTTTGCAGGAACTCCGTCAATAATATACATTGGTTCGTTTTTTGCAGAAACCGAAGCGATTCCGCGTATGGAAACAGTTGGACTTGGGTTTGCAACATATCCAACATTATTCTGAATCTGAACTCCGGCGACCTTTCCTTGCAAGGCTACAGAAGTAGTCATTTTTGCTTTTTTTCTTTCTGCACGAGCATAACTTCGATCTTCATATTCAGCGTCTCTTGTTCCGTAACCCACTACAACAACTTCATTTAAGCTTAGACTTTCTGCAAAAAGTTGAATATTAATTGTGTTTGAGTTTTGAACCTTTTGTCTTTGGGTTTTATATCCAACGTAGTTAAAAACAAGCATGTCTCCTGTTTTTGCCTGAATACTGTATCGGCCATCAAAATTGGTTGTGGCAGTGGCCTTTGTACTTTCATTGAAAACATTCGCACCCGGAATTGGCTGTTTGTTTTCATCTGAAATGATTCCGGAAATTGTTTTTTCTTGTGCTATGGATACGAAACATATAAGCATAGCAATGGCTGATGAAATAAGTTTTAGACTTTTCATGATAGTAAAAATTAAGATTAATGTTCGTGTGTTGCTTTGTCAACTCTAGATATTTGACAAAGCTTTAATTGAATTGCAGTTACTTTTTAGGAGTTGGTTTTCCTGTTTTTGTGGTAATTATTACAACTCCTTTTTTACCTTTTTCGCCATATTTTGATGTGGCTTCAAGATCTTGTAAAATGGTTATTGTTTTTATGTCTTGTTTGTCTAAAGGAGCGTAAGGACTCGTTGGATTATTCCCAAATAAATCATTTTCAGAATAATATATGCCATCAATTATATATAAAGGTTCATCCAGAATTACAAGTGATTCGACATTTTCGGGACTTAGATTTGGAAGTTCATTCTGCATCATTTTGTCTTTTTTTACATCATCACTGTGCGCCATTGCATTTCCGTTAAGGACTACTAAGGGTACATTTTTCTTGGCTTTCTGGGCACTTTTATCTGCAAAAGCAACTTTGGCAGCTTCTCGTTGCGGACTACTTGAATAACCCATATCCATGGTTACTGTTTTTTTTGATGTTCTATTATCTTCTTCTTCAAAAACTTCTGCTCTCGCGGCTTGAACTGGCATAACTGTTTCTGCTGCAATTTGTGGTTCTGCTGCAGCTGGCGTAAAATCCGTATTTGGAGCAAGTGTTTCCTGAATTGCAACGTGTTCTTTCTTTTTGGTCTGATTTTCTAAAATCTTTATAGCTTCAGTTTTGGAAACTAAGGGAGAATCGACAGAAACAACAGCATTATTACTTTCTGAAACCGAATTTGAAGTAGCATCTTTTTCAGTTTCATTAATTACAACTTTCGGATTTTGAATAGTTGTTTTATCCGATTTTAAAAATTGTGCGCCTAAAGAAATCAATAATAAAAGAGAAGCTGCAATTGCAATTTTTTTCCACAAAGCGATGGTTTTTTTATCTTCTTTTTTATCGAGTTTTTCTTCAACGCGCGACCAGATTTTTTCCATTCCCGGAAAATCTTTGGTTTCTGCATTGTCTGCAGCTTCCTTAAATCTGTTGAATATTTTATCTTGATTGTCCATGACTATTTTGCTTTTTGATAATACAATTTATTTACTAATTCCTTCAGCTTGGTTTTCGCAACATTCAATTGCGATTTAGAAGTGCCTTCGGAAATATTGAGCATCGCTGCAATTTCTTTATGACCGTAACCCTCTATAACAAAAAGGTTAAAAACGGTTTTACAGCCATCCGGAATATGGTTTAATAAATTGAGTAAATCTTCTTCTTCTAATCCGTTCATTTCACCTGTAAAAGGCTGAGAAAGTACTTTTACATCATCAAGATACATGTTGAAATTTGTGCTTTTCCTGATGGTTGCCAAACAATGATTTACGGCTATTTTTCTGGCCCAGGCTTCAAAAGCCTTTTCTTCTTTTAGCTGATCTAATTTTGTAAATATGGTATAGAAAGCGTCGGCCAGCGCTTCTTCAATTTCTTCTTCTTTCTTGAGGTATCGTTTGCAAACGCGATACAGTTTTGGAGCCATATGCTCATAAACCTGACGCTGGGCATCCCGGTTCATTTTTTTGCAGTTAGAAATTTGAGTTTCGTTTATCACAATTATGGTCTTTAACTATAAAGAGAACTAAAAAGATAAAAAGGTTGGGACGAAGATGAAAAAAAGATAAAAATAGTTTAATTTATCTTGTAATGTGTTGTTTTAGCGGTTTTTATGATTGTCTGTTTTTTATCTTGTTTTTGCCGACAAAAGCATAAGATCCCATAAAAAATGACACAGAATCAGGATTTTGATGTTTCTGTATTGATCATATTGGATTGCAAATACCAATCCGATTACAATTGGGCCAATGACATTCAGCAAAGTTCCATAACCGAAATGAAGAAAACCAAACAGAACGCTGGAAACAACTATTGCCATTTTTTTGTTTTTTAATGCCAATTCCAATCTTGGTAATAAATAACCTCTAAAAATTAATTCTTCGGTAATTCCGGCGGTTACACATGTAAAAAAGAGTAGTAAGTAACTCTTTTTAAAAAGAGCCATAGCTTTATTCAACACGGTGCTTTCTTCGGTTATTTTAAAAAGCATTATTATAAGGCCTGTCAAAAAAACTGCTATAAATAATTTTAAGAATGTTATAAATACTGCTTTCGCGAAAGACAGAAAGGAGTATTCTGTTTCTCCCCAAAGTAAAAAGGGCTGTTTCTCTATTTTTAAAGCAAATAAATATAATAGCAAAAGGGAAATCCAAATGGCAAATCTTGAAATATAGAATTGGGTTTCATTGTCAATGCCTAACTTTTTGATTAATACCGAAAAGTAAATTGCCAGAAAGGGAAGAACAACTGAAAGTATAATGCCAATAATTAAAGTCGGTTTTTTTGCTGAGTTTGAAATGTTGAGCATTTATTTGGGTTGTAGGTTTTTGAGGTTGGTTTTAATGTTGATTGGTTTTAATGTAGATTGTTTAACGTTTTTTTATTGTAGAGACGCACGGCAGTGCGTCTAACGTCAGGGAATCCGTAATGATTTTTTTGTGCAAAGTGTGTTTGATATTCTTTGCGTAGACGCACTGCCGTGCGCCTCTACGATTATATTGTAATCGCAAATATTGTGAACGAATTATATTGTAATTGCAAATATTGTAAACGAATTATATTGTAATCGCAAATAGTCTAAAACGATTATATTTTAAACGACATATTGTAATCGTCTAGCTTTATTTAACCGGCAAAGTCAATTTATAAATCTTTGTTTCTAAAAGTTCTGTGTCATTATCTTCGCAAAGCAAAAACTCAATTTTGTTGTTTTCTTTTTTGTAGAAAGTCAGACCTTCGAATTTATTTGTTGAAGTTATTTTTTGAGTAAAATCAATTTTCATGGTTTTAAGATCTATTCTTCCAATGAAACTTCCCAGAATCTCGCCATCATCGTAAGTTGATTTTGTGTCTTCGGCAGTTGAAAGGAAATAGATTTTATCTTCGACAAAAACTGCATCGGTAAAACTGGAACGAACGCCTTTTATTTTTGGAAGTTTATAATTAACAGCAATCAGAGCAAATTCATCTTCTAGACTTTTTGCATGAATGGTAAAAATGGTGTTTTTGTTTGAAATTCCGTTTCCGCGATTGAATAGAAACCAGTTTTCGCCATCAAAAATTGCGCCTTCCAGATTGAAATCTTCCGGTTTTATTTCGCCGAAACTTTGCATTAAACCGTAAATGTCAACCAAATTATTTTTCTTTAAAACAGATTTAGATTTAAGATCGAATTCAATCATTTTGTTTCGGTTTTCGGTTGAACCGGAACCAAAAACATAGAGCGTATCATTTTGATGCGTGATAGATTCAAAATCAGGTTTTAGATTTTTCGGAATATTTTGTGATGGATTATCAATTAAAGGATGTTGATTCAATTGCTGATTCTGCATATTGTATTCGTAAAGGAATCCGCTGTTGTCACCAATAACATAAAGTGCATCATTATTATAAAATAATCCTGATGCAGAACCGATTCCGATGATTTGAAATAATATTTCTAATGTGAATTTTTCCATGAAATGATGTTTTTAAAATCTTTTTTATCTTGATTTTATCTTTTTGAATGTATTGTTTTTTTCTGCTTCTGAAACAGCTTTTTCGAGAATATCCATAATTAATTTGCTTTTTAGCTTGTTGTTGTGTTTGTAATTAATGTTTATTATTCCAGAGTCATTTTGCTTTTTCATCTGAAAGGAATTAAAATGTTTTTCAATGATTGCGTCTTTAAGAATTATTTTAAAAATTTGAACTCCAGAATGATCAATTAATAAACTGCTTTTTACTTCCTTAATATTTTTATATGGAAAATATTCAAACTCCTCAAACTTTTCTTTTTGTATGATGTTTTGATTAGAAAAATAAATTTTCCAAAATTCGACTTTAATTGCAGTATCTAAATATTCCCAGCAATGATTAATTTTAGTTATAAAAGTTTTTCCATTTTGCTTCCAAAAAACATAAACAGGGGAGTCAATGCAAATTTCAATACTATCTGGATCAATTTTCATGGCGCAACCACCACAATAATTTTTATAAATACAAATAGTATCAATTGTCTTTGACTGAAGATTTTTAATAAAATCAGATGTCAGCTTGTCTGTATCAGTATCTTTATTTGTTTGGCAATTTGAAGATAAGGCAATAAAAAAGAAAATTAAAATTAGAATTCTGATGTTATTCATTGATTTTTTTAATATGTACTTTTAAAAATAACTGCCTAGCCCTGATAGTAATGGAAATACTTTGAAAAGAAATTGCATTTTACCTGACAGAACAAAGCGACCAGCGGAAGCTCTTGTTATGGCTTTGGAAAAAAGCAATTTATTGAAAAAGTATTGCAATGAATAGCAGGAATATGCTTCGTAAAATTACTATATTTATGAGACAAAATTTAAAAATATGAAATCAATAAACCCGAAAGATTTTAAAGTTACAGATAAAATAAAACTAAGCAAGATTCCGACTTTATTAAATATTGATGCCGACGATGACGAAAAAGAAGAAAAACTAGATAAAGTTCAGGCAAAATTGAGCGATTTGCAAGATGTTATGTATGCGCATAATAAATACGCGGTTTTAATTTGCCTACAAGGAATGGATACTTCGGGGAAAGACAGTTTGATTCGGGAAGTTTTTAAAGAATTTAATCCGCGTGGAGTGGTGGTTCATAGTTTTAAAACGCCAAATTCAAGCGAATTAGAACATGATTATTTATGGCGCCATTATATTGCATTGCCTGAAAAAGGAAAGTTTGCCATTTTCAATCGTACACATTACGAGAATGTTTTGGTAACGCGTGTGCATCCTGAATATATTTTATCTGAAAATTTACCGGACATTAAATCTGTTGATGATATTACAGATGAGTTTTGGGAAAGAAGAATTGATCAGATCAATAATTTCGAAAAACATATTTCGCAAAACGGAACCATTGTAATGAAGTTTTATCTTCATTTGAGCAAAGACGAGCAAAGAGAACGTTTACTGCGTCGTCTGGAAGAAGAAAAACACCATTGGAAATTTTCTCCGGGCGATTTGAAAGAACGTGAACATTGGGATGAATATCAAAAATATTATGAAGAAGCAATCAGTAAAACTTCTACTGATTATGCGCCTTGGTATGTTGTTCCTGCCGATGATAAAGAAATGGCGCGCTATATAGTGGCAAAAATTATTTGGGAAGAAATGCAAAAGTACACTGATATTAAAGAACCGGAACTAGACGATAAAATAAAAGCTAATTTCGAAATGTACAAAAAGGCTTTGGAGGAGAAATGAATTAGATAATTAGATAATTTTTAAAATCGGATGATTTTTTAAAACACAAAACCCGACAGATTATGAGAACTGTCGGGCTTGTTACCAAAAACAAAAAAATAAATTTAAACCTTTCTTTTATAAGTCAAAACCGTAAGCAACACGCAATGCTACCTGATTGGTTTTGAAATCGTGATAATCTTCGTAACGTACGCTCAAATCGATGTATTTGTTTGCGTATCCTATTCCCGGAGCCCATAAAAAAGTTGTTTTATCATAACCGTTTGTTACTGCAAAACCGGCACCTACTTCACCTAAAACATAAAATTGGTCTTCCCAAACAAAAGCTTTAAAACCAGCTTTTGCCGGAATAAATCCAAGATCTTTTACATTATTTCCAAGATCATCTCTTCCCATGAATAAGTTGGTGAAACCTGTGGTTAAGGTTAATGATGTTCTTTTAGATAAATCGTATTGTAATCTAACATCTCCTCCTAATGACCACTCGTAATCATTATCGGTCGGAATTCCTCCATTTAAACCAAAACCTAATCTAAAACCTTGGTCGTAATTTGTTGCTGCTTTGTCTTGAGCAAAAGTTGTGTTAGCGTATAAAAAAGCGAATGCAGCAAGGCATATAAACTTTAATTTTTTCATGGCATATATTTTTGAATTATTAATAATGTAAAAGTATAATCAAGGACTTTGGAGCTTGTTATATAATTTTTAAAAATCGTTACATAATATTAGGCTCTTCTTAATTTTGCCTTAAAAAGACTATATCTTTTTATTGATAGGACAGAATTCGAAGCTTCTGATTATCTTTGCCGACTAAAATAAAGACGAAGTGAATTTAAAGCAGTACACAAAAGAGTTTTCATATAATTTCAGACTGGCATATCCTATTATTTTAGGAATGGTTGGCCATACTTTAATAGGTATTGTTGATAATATAATGGTTGGTAAATTAGGAAGTACTGAATTGGCTGCTGTTTCATTAGGAAATAGTATGGTTTTTATCGCGATGTCGCTCGGAATTGGTTTTTCAACCGCCATTACGCCAATCGTTGCCGAAGGTGATGCTGAGAAAAATGATCCCAAAATTCGCTCTGCTTTTCATCATGGCTTGTTTTTGTGTGCTATTATCGGATTAATGCTTTTTGGAGTAATTGTTTTAGCAAAACCTTTAATGGAATTATTAGAACAGCCAAAAGAGGTAATTGTACTGGCAAAACCATATCTGGATTGGGTCGCTTTTTCACTGATTCCGTTAGTTATGTATCAAGGATATAAACAATTTGCCGACGGAAAATCGCTTACAAAATATTCGATGTACGCAATGATTATGGCAAATGTGCTGCACGTAGGAATAAATTACGTATTGATTTATGGTATTTGGATTTTTCCTAAAATGGGAATTATTGGTGCTGCTTTAGGTACCGTAATTTCAAGAATTTTTCTTGTAACGTTCATGCATATTATGTTGTCAAGACGAAATGATTTAAAACATTTTTTTAAAGATTTTAGTTTTAGCGAAATTAAAAGTGCAACCTTAAAAAAAATAATAAACTTAGGTTTTCCGTCGGCTATGCAAATGCTTTTTGAAGTTGTATTGTTTACCGCTTCGATATGGCTTTGTGGTAATATTGGTAAAACGAGTCAGGCGGCAAATCAAATAGCGCTTAGTCTTTCTTCGCTAACTTTTATGTTTGCAATGGGTTTAAGCGTAACTTCGATGATCCGAGTTAGTAATCAACGCGGATTGAACGATTTTAAAAAATTAGTTGTTGTAGCCCGTTCTATTTTTTTGCTTGCCATTATAATAGAAACCGTTTTTGCGATTCTATTTGTTACTTTTCATGACTTTTTCCCTCATATCTTTTTGAATATGGAAAACGGAGGACAAGTTTTGGATAATACTGAAGTAATCGCTATTGCATCAAAACTCCTTTTAATTGCGGCAATTTTTCAAATTTCTGACGGAATTCAGGTTGTGGTTTTGGGCGCTTTACGCGGATTGCAGGATGTTAAAATTCCTATGTACATTACATTTGTTGCCTATTGGATTATTGGTTTTCCGATTTCCTATTATCTAGGCGAGCATACAGAATTAAAAGCGCAGGGCGTTTGGATTGGACTTTTGGCAGGCTTAACAGCCGCGGCTATTTTTCTATACATTCGGTTTCATTACTTAACAAAGAGATTAATCACAAATTCAGTTTCAAATAGCTAAATTTGAAGCACAAATTATATTGGCCACAGATTTTACAGATTAACACTGATTTAAGTGTTGAACTTTTGAATAAAATCCTTTTAATCTGTGAAATCTGTGGCAAAAAATACGTCTGTTTAGCAGACAATTTATAAATCTAAAATAAACTTATATAAAATGGAATTACCTAAATTTTTACTTGGAGACAATACCGATTTTCCAGATGATATTTTCATCATTCACTTAGATTATCCTCGATTTATCATCAATTTGAAAGATGATGAAGTTGAATTTCTGGAAGAAGCAGAAGATCTTGATGAAGCAGAATTAAATGCAGAAATGGAAGGCTTGATTGAAAAAGCAAATGATTTTTACGACAGAGAAATAAACCGTTACGAAGAGTAGAAAACTACTTCAGTGCGTATTTGCAATGTGTTTCAGTCTAAAATTAATGTAAATCATTCAATGAAAAAATTAAGTTTTTTAAAACCCATTTTCAATTTCATAGCAATCGGATTGCTGATTACAACGCTTAGCCGTTTATTTTTGTTTTTTCTTTTTAAAGAAAGAGTTGTAGAGACACCAAATTTCTGGTACATTTTTCCAATCGGTCTTCGAATGGATTTGATTTTACTTTGTTATTTGTCTTTTCTGCCGGCTGTTTTAATTACTTTTCTGCCAAATAAATGGCTGAAGTTTACCAATTCGTTTTTGGTTATTTACAGTTTCTTATTTCTGTTTTTGATTCTCTTTGTAGAATTGGCCTCACCAGATTTTGTAAAACAATATGATACGCGCCCAAATAAGATTTTCCTAGATTATCTTATTTATCCAAAAGAGGTTGTAGGAATGCTTTTAAAAAGTTATCTGACTTCGATTATCGTGACTTTTTTAATTCTTGGAGTTGTGATTTATTTTGCCTTCAAAAAAGGGAAAAAATATTTTCATACGACAAGTACAGAATATAAATTCAAACTGATGATTTTTCCATTAGTTGCTTTTTTATTGTTTTTCGGAGCCCGTTCAAGTCTAGTTTCAAAACGACCAATTAATGCGAGTAATGCTGTTTTTTCTACAGATCAGCTTACAAATACTTTAGGGTTGAACTCTTTTTATACAGTTGCGTTTGCTGCTTATTCGATTAAGAATGAAGGAAACACAAAAATGTATGGTAAAATGGATGAAGCCGAAGCTATTGCCCGCGTAAAAAAATACATGATTGCCGGACCAAATGATTTTACAGATGCTGAGATTCCGTTTCTTCATGTACAACAACCGGATTCTGTGATTCAAAAACCGTATAATTTGGTGATTTTCCTTCAGGAAAGTTTAGGTGCTGAATATGTTGGAATTTTGGGTGGAAAACCATTAACTCCGGAATTTGATAAATTATCTAAAGAAGGAACTTTATTTACTAATTTGTATTGTACCGGAACCAGAAGTGTACGCGGTATTGAAGCAGTTGTTACCGGATTTTTACCTTCACCTTCTGAAAGTGTGGTGAAATTAGGTAACTCTCAACAAGGCTTTTTTACACTTGCCGATGCTTTAAAACAAAAAGGATATGATACCAGTTTCATTTATGGAGGTATGGCCAATTTTGATAATATGGCTTCGTTTTTCAACGGAAATGGTTTCAGTGATATTGTAGATCAAACCGATTTTGAATCGGATGGAAATAAATATGCATTCAAAGGAACCTGGGGTTATTCAGATGAAGATTTGGTTACTAAAGCGAATAATTATTTCAAATCAAAAGGAAACAAACCGTTTTTCTCTTTGATGTTTTCGACTTCAAATCATGAGCCTTTTGAATATCCTGCAGGAAGAATCAAACCTTACGATAAAAAAGCGGCAACAGTAAACAATGCAATGAAATACGCCGATTTCTCAATTGGAAAATTCTTTGAAATGGCTAAGAAAGAAGAATATTTCAAAAACACTATTTTCATTGTAATCGCAGATCATAATACAAGAACGTACGGAAAAAATTTAGTGCCAATAAATAAATTCCATATTCCGGCTTTTATCATGGGTCCAGGAGTTGCAAAAGGTGCTGTTTACAATAGATTAGCAAGTCAGATTGATATTCCGCCAACATTATTGGGTTATTTAGGAATTCCTTTTGAAACACCAATGGTAGGAAGAAATCTAACGAAATTAGATCCAAAAGTACAAGGAAGATCAATCATGCAGTTTAATGATATCAATGCTTTTAGAGTAGAGAATCAGGTTGTTATCATGCAGCCAAACTTGAAACCATTGCAATTCGAAATCAAAAACGACACAACTTTAATTCCTGTAAAATTAAACGAAGATTTAGCAAAAGATGCTTTAGCACATGTTATAACAGCAGGAAATTTGTATAAGGAGAGTAAATACAAACTTAAAGCTAAAAAACAGTAACAAAGGTTCAGAGTTACAAAGTAGCAAAGGTTTAAAGAAGCAGAGAAAACTTTGCCACTTTGAACCTTTGTTATTTTGTCCCTTTATTAAAATATAATTTTAATAACTCAGAAGCAGCTGCGAACGGTGAAATTTCATCATTTTGCACTGCTTTTTTATTTTGTTCTAAAAGCGAAATAATTTCCGGTTGATTGTAGAAGTTTGATTTCAGTTGTTCGTTGATGGTTTCCATCATCCAAAACTGATTTTGTTCGTGTCTTTTCTCCTGAAAGAATCCAGTTTCTTTTGTCATTTCAAAGTACTCAGAAATAGTATTCCAGATTTCTGAAATTCCATCTTTTGTAATGGCACTACATGTCGTTACTTTTGGTTGCCAGTTTGATTTTTTGGGAGGAAATAAATGTAAAGCTCTATTAAACTCTAATTTAGCCTGATTTGCTTTTTTGATATTATCTCCATCGGCTTTGTTGATTACAATTGCGTCCGCCATTTCCATAATACCACGTTTAATGCCTTGGAGTTCATCGCCTGCTCCGGAAATTTTTAATAACAGAAAAAAATCAACCATACTGTGAACTGCGGTTTCGCTTTGTCCAACACCAACGGTTTCAATAATTATAGTATCAAAACCTGCAGCTTCGCACAAAATAATGGTTTCTCTTGTTTTGCGTGCCACGCCGCCTAAATTTTCTCCGGAAGCACTCGGTCGAATAAAAGCATTTTCATCTTTGACCAATTCCTCCATTCGGGTTTTGTCGCCTAAAATACTTCCATGCGAAATTGAACTGCTTGGATCAACTGCCAAAACGGCCACTTTTTTTCCTGTTTGAGTAAGATAAGTTCCAAAGGCTTCAATAAAAGTACTTTTGCCAACTCCGGGAACTCCAGTAATTCCTATTCGAATTGATTTATTAGCATGAGGTAAACAACCTTTTATAATTTCTTCAGCTTTTGTAGTATGTGCAGGATTTGTGCTTTCAATAATTGTAATTGCCCGGCTTAAAGCAGTTCTGTTTCCCGAAAGAATTTCGGATATTAATTCGCTGGCAGCAGGTTGTTGTCTGCGTTTGTTTCTAATGTCATTTATAGCTGAAACATTGGTGATTTCAGGAGATGAAATTCCAGCTTTTTCAGTTAGGCTGCTCGATTCTTTCTTTAAACTTGACAAAACATTTTTTTAGTAATGTAAAAGTACAGAAAACAAAAACAGTTTCAAAAGACAAATATTCCTTTGAAACTGTGTTGTTAAGTTTGCCACAAATTACATTAATTTACACGAATTTTTTTACTGCATTTTTATCACCCTGAGCGGAGTCGAAGGGCGCGATAGAAACTCCACAATCAAAATCGACAATATTTGTCGAGCTCCTAGCGTGTCCTTCGACTCCGCTCAGGATGACATACAAGGCTTGTTTTTAAAAAAAATTAGTGTAAATTAGTGTAATTCGCGGCAAAAAAACTTAGAATCTTAGCAACTTAGGATCTTAATAACTTAAAATTTAATATCCAGCTGTAAATCTAACTTGATGATGTTTTGGAGTTTCGATTTCATCAGCAATTACAACCGCTAAATCTTCAACAGATAAAATACTTCTTTGTTCATCGTTAAAAACAGGATTCTCTAAACCTAAGCGATATTTACCGGTTCTTCCTGTTTTTGTTCCTGCGTGCATTTCAAAAGCAGGGCTGAAGAATGCCCAGTCCAAATCTTTTTCTTCTTTAATGATATTCAAATAATGTCTTGCTGCATTGGCTCCTGGGAAAATTTCTTTAGGAAAATCCGGAGTATCCACAGCTTGTAAATCTGGTGCGACAAACAAACTTCCTGCCCCGCCAATAGTGATAAAACGCTTAACTCCTGATTTTTTAGCAGCTTCCTGAATCGCTTTTGAACCGGCTAAAAAGTCGTCATAGATATTAGGATTTGTCCATCCCGGATTGTAGGCATTGATAATTGCATCATGTCCTTTTAAGATATCTGCCAAAGCATCAACATTAAAAATATCAGCAGCAACCCAAGTTGCGTTTGCAGTATCTTTTGGAGTTCTTGCTATTGCTGTAATTTCGTGTTTTCTGTCTGCTAATTCGTTTAAAATTGCTGAGCCAACAAACCCTGTTGCTCCAATAAGTGCGATTTTCATAATATATAAATTTATTTAGTAATAAAAAATGTTACAGTTTCGGGTAAAAAAATACTTTTAGAATTGATTTGAAAAATCTTCCAACGAAATTCCTTCTAATTGTGCGCTGACTTTCTGATTCATTTCGGCGTATAAAGCATCCAGATTCTGATTGATTTTTTTCCCAACAGGACAATCCGGATTGGGTTGATTTTTAGCATAACCCAAACCAATGGTTTCAAAAGTCATTTCGAAAATTTCTTTTAAGGTCAGTTTAGACGAATCTACCGCTAATTTTGTTCCGCCATTTTTCCCTTCTTTACTTTCTACAATATGATGTGCTTTTAAATTTGCGATTTCTTTTCGAACCAAAACAGGGTTGAGGTTAATACTTCCCGCAATAAATTCCGATGACAAATAATCATTTGGGAATTTATTCAGTAAAGTAAGAATGTGAATCGTTATGGCAAATTTACCTGAAATCATACTGTAATAAAATATGTTACAAATGTAGTAAGTTTTATAACATAAAAAGTAATTTTAACTAAAAATTAATTTCTTTCAACATTGTTTAAATGTCTACTTTTGTCATGAAGCCTTGATATGAACAACTTTATTATAATATTCTTCTTTTTGTTTTTGGGTTTGCTTTTGCAGAATGTAAAGCGATTTCCAACTCATATTTATAAAACAATCAATAAAATTGTTATTTATATATGCCTTCCTGCGATTACTTTGTATCACATTCCGAAAATAAAATGGAGCAATGAATTACTGTTTCCAATAGGAGCAGGCTGGATTAGCTTTTTTCTGGCTTTTGTATTTTTTCATTTCTTGGGAAGGCGATTAGGTTGGTCAAATAAACTGATTGGTTGTCTGATTTTAACAGCCGGATTAAGTAATTCTTCTTTTCTTGGATATCCCATTATTGAAGCGTTATTTGGCAAAAAAGGATTAGAAACTGCCGTATTAGTAGATCAGCCGGGAACTTTTGTAGTGGTTTCGACTTTGGGCGTTTTTGTTGCCGCATTTTATTCTAATGGAAATCCTGATTTTAAAAGTATTTCAAAAAAGATACTCTTCTTTCCGCCTTTCCTGACATTTGTGGCCGCTTGCCTAATGAATGTTTTTGATTATAATTTAGATTTAAACATTCAGTCAGTGTTGTTGAAAGTGGGAAGTCTTGTTACGCCATTGGCTTTATTTTCAGTTGGCTTGCAACTGAGTTTTGACCGAAACAGTAAACATTGGAAATTTTTACGACTTGGGCTTTTCTTCCGACTTATTGTAACGCCGTTGGTTATTTTTATTCTATATGTTTTTGTTTTCAATCAACATTCCGAAGCTATAAAAATTACAATTATAGAAATCGCTATGGCACCCATGATTACGGGTGCAATTTTGGCTTCAACGTATGGCTTAAAGCCAAAATTAAGCAGCATGATGATTGGTTTTGGAATTCCTATTTCCTTTATAACCATTGCTATTTGGTATTTTATAGTCGGTTTTATTTGATTTAAAATACTAATTAGATAGAGAATGTAGAATTTTAACTTTTTTTAAGAGTTTGGGTGTTTTCTCTATGCATTTTTTACTTAATTTTAGATGAACTAAAAAAGTAAAATTATGTCAACATTAAGATTAGGCGATATAGCTCCGGATTTTCATGCAGAAACCACACAAGGACCAATCAATTTTCACGAATATTTAGGTGATTCATGGGGAGTTTTGTTTTCGCATCCAGCTGATTTCACGCCGGTTTGTACAACTGAATTGGGAACAGTAGCGAATTATGTTCCGGAATTCAATAAAAGAAATACAAAGGTTATTGCTTTGAGTGTAGATGGATTAGAGTCTCACAAAGAATGGATTAAAGATATTAACGAAACTCAAAATACAGAAGTTAATTTTCCGATTATTGCTGATGAAGACAAAAAAGTTGCGACTTTATATGATATGCTTCATCCAAATGCAAGTGATAAATTTACCGTGCGTTCTGTTTTTGTAATTGGTGCCGATAAAAAAATTAAACTTACGCTAACATATCCGGCTTCAACAGGAAGAAATTTTGACGAATTACTTCGTGTAATTGACAGTTTGCAATTAACTGCAAATTATAGTGTTGCAACTCCGGCAAACTGGAAAGATGGAGAAGATGTTGTAATTGCTCCAGCTATTCCCGACAGCGATATTCCTGCAAAATTCCCAAAAGGGCATACTCCAATAAAACCGTACTTGCGTTTGACACCGCAGCCGAATAAATAGTTTTTTTTAGGTTCAAAGTGACAGAGTTACAAAGTTGCAAAGATTTTCCTAAGAGGATATTATTTTATTTGTAAAAAAAGCGCTAAGATTTTCATTTTTGAAACCTTAGCGCTTTTTTATTCATAACCTTTGAGCCTTTGTAACTCTGTCACTTTGAACCTAAAAAAAACTTATCTAGCCAACAAAGCCGTCATTCTTTTCTTATCTCCTACAACCCATAGAATGTCATCTTTTTCTAATATTAAACTCGATTCAGGATTTAAGATACGGTTTCCGTTTCGTTCGATTCCTACTACCATTCCGTCTGTTTTGGCTCTAAACTGTCCAATGGTTTTTTTAATGAATTCATCTTGCGAGACTTCAAGTTGACGTAAAACAATATCGGTTTCTTCTACTTTTGAAGGTGGTTCAATTTCATTTTGAGTTAGGAATTTCGTGAATTCTGCAATTTGTGCATCGGTTCCAATTACGCAAATTTCATCGCCTGGAAATAAACGTTCCGTTTTGGTCGGTATCGGAATTGTAACTTCGCCACGTTTAATGTAAGCGATATTAATACCTAATTGCTCACGGATTTTAAGTTCCTGTAAAGTTTGCCCAACAAGATTAGATTCTTTTTTAATTTCAAAAAATGACATGTGACCGTCCCAAGGCATTAAATTCGCATAACGTCTGTCGATTTTTTTATTTTCACGATCGTTGAGGTTTTTCAGAAAGTGATTTTCTATTTTATGATATTGTTCGTTTAATTTTTTAGGGAAAATTTGATACGCTCCAATAGCAATTATCAGCGCAACAAAAGCGACTAAAGGCGAGAAGAAAATATTCAATAAAAAGCCGACAAAAAACAGACCAAGACTCATTCTGATTAAAATCAGCATTAGTAACGCTCCACGGTATTTTCGCTCTTCCCATAAAATTTCAACTTCTTCAACTTTCACTCTTCTTAATGAGAGCGCCCATAAAAACGGAGCAATTACAACCAATGTAATTAATGCAGCAAGTGTGTTCCCAAATCTTGTATCAGCTACTAAAGGCGCAACAAATTTGGAAGACAATAAAATAATCGCTGTGATGATTATAGTATGGAGAATAATTTGCGTTACCGAAGCACGTAATACAATTTGCCAAGTACTTACCGATTTAATGGCTTGTGCGTTCACACTGTAGCGGTTGATATTTTTAACCCATTTTTTAGGCATTTTCGATTCTAAGAACAATGCAAATGATTCTGAATATTTAATTAAAAACGGAGTAGTAAATGTAGTAACTGCCGAAACGGCTACTATTATAGGATACAAAAAGTCGCTGGTAACCTTCAATGTCATTCCGAGTGTGGCTATGATAAAAGAAAACTCCCCAATTTGTGCTAAACTCATTCCGGTTTGTACAGATTGTTTTAAAGGCTGACCTGATAATAAAGCGCCAAATGCAGAACTGAATGCTTTTCCGAAAACAGTTACTAAAGTGATAATCAAAACCGGAAGTGCAAAATCAACTAAAGTTACAGGGTTAATTAACATTCCGACTGAGACAAAGAAAACAGCTCCAAATAAATCTTTTACAGGCTGAATTAAATGTTCTATTTTTTCTGCCTGAGTAGTTTCAGCAATAATAGAACCCATTATAAAAGCACCTAACGCAGGAGAAAAACCAACATTGGCAGCAAACATAACCATCATTAAACATAATGCAAGCGAAATAATAAGCAGCATTTCGTCACTTAATAAATGTTTTGCTTTTTTCAAAATCGTCGGAATAATGAAGATTCCACCTAAAAACCAGATGATTAAAAAGAAAACCAATTTTAGAACTGATTGCAATAAAGCAGCCCCGGAAACCTGATCGCTTACCGCAATTGTGGAAAGTAAAACAAGCATTAAAATAGCGACAATATCTTCGACAATTAAGGCGCCAAATACTATTCCAACGAACTTTTTTCCTTTAACTCCCAACTCATCAAACGCACGAATAATAATAGTTGTCGAAGAAATAGAGAGTGTTGCACCAAGAAAAATACTATCCATTTTTCCCCATCCCATCCATTGGCCAACCATATAACCAATCAAGGTCATGAACATAATCTGGGTTATGGCGGTAATGGAGGAAGTACCTCCAACTTTCATCAGTTTTTTAAAACTGAACTCGAGCCCTAAACTAAACAGTAAAAAGATAACACCAATTTCTGCCCATACTTCGACACTTTTCATATCTGTAATCGAAGGGAAAAAATCAAAGTGGTTTCCGGCCAAAAATCCTGCAATCAGATATCCCAAAACCAACGGTTGCTTCATTTTTTTAAATATAAGCACGGCAATTCCGGCGGTCATCAGGATTAGTCCCAAGTCGCTGATTAAAGGTTGTAAGTGGTGGGTAGTTTCGGCAGCGGCGTTTAAGGCAATCATATAGAAGTGGTATTTTAGTTTCAGGAGCTGATCCAGCTTTCCATTTCAAGCTTTTGTTCAAAAATGCCTATTTTTTAAGCAATTCCAGGAGCTTCCTCCGGTCGCTCTGTAATTGCAAAAAAATATGGCTTTTTTCACAAAAGGCTTTTCATTTCAATCTGGGCTAATAACTCCGGGTTAAATAAAAAAAAGCTATCTCGATAAAGATAGCTTTTTTTGGGAAAATATTTTAGATTTTCTTTAAATACCTGTGTAATTGCTTGGAGTTATCTGCATTAATTCTGCTCTAACAGCATCAGAAACTTCTAAAGTTGCAATAAAATTATGAATAGCATTTTTGTCGATTGCTTCATTTGTTCTTGTCAAACCTTTCAAAGCTTCATAAGGATTTGGATAGGCTTCACGACGCAAAATTGTCTGAATAGCCTCAGCAACAACTGCCCAGTTTTTCTCTAAATCTTCAGCAAATTTACTTTCGTTTAAAAGTAATTTGTTCAAACCTTTTAAAGTAGCTTCAAAAGCAATGATAGTGTGTCCAACCGGAACACCAACATTTCTTAAAACAGTACTGTCAGTTAAATCACGTTGTAATCTTGAAATTGGCAATTTAGCAGCTAAATGCTCAAAAATAGCATTTGCAATTCCTAGGTTTCCTTCAGAATTTTCAAAATCGATAGGGTTTACTTTATGTGGCATTGCAGAAGATCCAATTTCTCCAGCTTTGATTTTTTGTTTAAAATAATCCATTGAAACATACGTCCAAATATCACGATCTAAATCGATAATGATATTGTTGATTCTTTTTAAACCATCAAAAAAGGCAGCAAAATGATCGTAATGCTCAATTTGTGTTGTTGGAAATGAATGTTGTAAACCTAAACCAGTTTCAACAAATTTAGTTCCGAATTGCTTCCAGTCAATTTGTGGATAAGCTACATGATGCGCATTGAAATTTCCAGTTGCACCACCAAATTTAGCTGCAAAAGGAACGTTAAATAACAAACGCATTTGCTCTTCTAAACGCTCAACAAAAACCAAAATCTCTTTTCCTAAACGAGTAGGAGAAGCCGGTTGTCCGTGCGTACGTGCCAACATTGGAATGTCTTTCCATTCAACACTTAATTCTTTCAATTTAGAAATCACAGAAATTAGTGAAGGCATATAAACCTGCTCAAAAGCGTCTTTTGTAGAAAGCGGAATCGCAGTGTTATTAATATCTTGAGATGTTAATCCGAAGTGAATGAACTCTTTGTATTGAGATAAACCTAATTTTTCAAAAGCATCTTTAATAAAGTATTCAACCGCTTTTACGTCGTGGTTGGTTACTTTTTCTGTTTCTTTAATCCAAAGTGCGTCTTCAGTAGAGAAATTTTTGTAGATATTTCGTAAACTTTCAAATAAGTTCGAATCAATGCCTTGTAATTGTGGCAATGGAATTTCGCATAAAGCAATAAAATATTCCACTTCAACTAATACACGGTATTTTATTAAAGCTTCTTCAGAGAAAAAAGGTGCTAAATTTTGAGTTTTATTTCTATATCTGCCGTCAATTGGTGATATAGCATTCAGTTCGTTTAAAGTAGTCATTGTTATGTTGTTTTTCGAAAGGTGCAAATATAAACAGAATTTGCGGATTTAAAGTAATCAGAAAGTCAATTGAATAAATTTAAAAAGGGAAAAAAGAGATCATAACACAAATTTCACGAATTGACACGGATTTTTTTGGCTACTTGATAGATAATGCAAAAAATTTGTGTCAATTCGTGAAATTTGTGTTCAATAAATTATGTGTTTAAATCGATTTTAATTTTTCTCGTAGATCAGCAACACCTTCAGATGCAAATTTGGCAATCGTTTCCACTTTATTTCGAAGATTCGGAATCGAAATTGGTTTCGGATCAATATAAAAAACCGGAGTTGTACTTGGTGTGTAAGCAATCAGTCCCGCTGCAGGATAAACTTGCAATGAAGTGCCAATTACGGCAAAGTAATCGGCTGTTTCTGTAATGTCGATTGCTTCTTCTAATGCCGGAACTTCTTCGCCAAACCAAACAATATGTGGTCGTAATTGATGTCCGTTTACATCAAAATCTCCCATATATAAATCTTCAGTCCAATCTAAAATCAGGTTTTTATTTCGGACACTTCGAACTTTTAATAATTCACCATGCAAATGCAAAACGTTTGTGCTTCCAGCGCGTTCATGCAAATCGTCAACATTTTGCGTAATAATATAAACGTCGAAATCTTTTTCTAGTTCGGCTAAAATGATGTGCCCTAAATTTGGTTTTACTTCTTTTAACTGTTGGCGTCTTTTGTTGTAAAAATCCAAAACCAATTCCTGATTTTTATGCCAGCCTTCCGGAGTAGCTACTTCCATAACGTCATGACCTTCCCATAAACCATCGCTGTCGCGGAAAGTTTTAATTCCGCTTTCAGCACTAATTCCGGCACCAGTTAAGACTACAAGTTTCTTTTTCATTTTTCTAATATTGTATTATTCAGGTAAATGGATAAATTCTAAAATGCGAATTATTATCGGTTTTGATTTTTTCAGACTTTAACCGTCAACATGATTCACATTTTGAAGAAAGATAGGAAGTTTTTTTGCTTTTCCCAAAGCTAATTTGATTCCTGTTTTATCAACGAAACCTTTATGAATATAAAGTGGCTTTGCCTGATAGGACAAATATTATTATTTTTGCGCCAAACATAAATAAAATGATTGATTTAGATTACCTCGCTTTTCTTGAAAATATATTAACAGATAATCGCAAAGAACGATTTTTAAATGTTCTCACTAATCGTACAAAGCATTTTACAGTTGCTGTAGAAGATGTTTTCCAGATGCACAATACAAGTGCGGTAATGCGAAGCTGCGAAGTTTTTGGAATTCAGGAATTAAATGTAATCGAGCAACGTTTCGGAAAAAGAATTGACAAAGAAATAGCACTCGGAGCTCAAAAATGGGTAGACATCAATCGATTTGATTCGGTTTCCGGATGTCTTTCAGACTTAAAAAATAAAGGATATCAAATCATCGCTACAACGCCGCACGAAAAAGATTCGGTGTTGGAAGAATTTGATATTACAAAACCAAGTGCGTTGTTTTTTGGAACGGAGAAAGAAGGTTTGTCACAAGAAATTATGGACAATGCCGATGGTTTTCTAAAAATACCAATGGTTGGTTTTACAGAGAGTTTAAATATTTCGGTTTCAGCCGCAATCATTATTCAGAATCTGACCAACAGATTGAGAAGATCCGATATAAAATGGCAACTTTCAGAAGACGAAATTTTAGAAAAACGTCTTTTATGGGCGAAAAACTCGATTAAAGATATCAAGAGAATCGAAGCTCGCTATTACGAAGAAAATCCAAGGTAAGTTTTCTAAGCTACTAAGTTGCTAAGAAAAAAACTTAGAATCTCAGTAGCTTAGCAACTTAGTATCTTTTTTTACAAAGTATAATTTAGGTTAATACTCCATCTGTAATTCGCTTCCATATTTCCGTTTGATAAATTTTGAGAAATCGGAAGCATTGCATTTACGCCAATCGAAAATTTATCTTTTCCAGCTTCAATACCAAATTTTCCAAATAAAATATCTCCTGCAGTATTTGGCACATCAAGTCCGTGCTGAATATTTGTTTGGTAAACCTCTCCGGCAATTCCTGCTTGTGGCACAATCTGAAACTTATTCGCATCAAACAAATAAAAGAAAGTTCCGGCATAATTAAACTGGTCGCCGTATTGGTAATTTTTACTGTTTTCGGTTTTAAAAATATAGTTTAGTGTCGTATTCAAACCTAGATTTTTGTGTTTGATAACATATTCAGAAACCAAAGGAAAATCCCAGCTTCCAGTTCCCAATTGAAAACTCTGATTTATAGTTCCCAAATTGTTGATTTCTTTAAATTGTCCTGTCGGAATTTTTACACCGCCACCAATATTTACTTTATGAGTAAAAACGGTACTGTCTTTTTTGGTTTCATAAATCGTGTAAAGTCCCATAACGGTAATATCGCCTAAACCTTCAATACTTTGGGTTCCAGCTGTCAATTGTCTTTCGTGAAAATGATACGGAACCAAAGCAGAAATCTGAATTTTTTCTGTAACCGGAATTCTTGCCCAAGCCTGAATGGTATTGAAGTTTTCGTCAATCCATGGAGAATTTGCAAAGATTCCGTCACGGCTTGTATAACTTTGTTTGAAGTATCTTAAGCCCACAAAATTATTATTCAGCATCGAACTAAATCCCATGCTTCCGCCGCTTGCCGAGCATCCGCAAGCATCGCAATCAAAATCTTCCATCATTTCGATGCGCTTAAAAGTAAAGACCGAAATGCTATCTTTTTCAGTGAAACTAAAAGCTGAAAAGCCAATTATAAAAGTTAGAAGTACAAATATTTTTTTCATTTTAATTGTTTTTAGGAGCTAATCTCGCTTTCCGTTACAAACTTTTTTCAAAATCCCATTTTTCTAAAAGTTTATAAAGCTTCCGTTGATCGCTTCATAAACTCAAGAAAAATCAGGTCTTTTTTCAAAAAGGTTTTCCACTGCAATCGGGGCTATGGCACCTGTTTTTATAAGATTATTAATCCTGATATTTTGTGTTTTTTATTGTAGAGGCGCACTGCAGTGCTTCTACGCAACGATTATCCACAACTCGTAGACGCACTGCGGTGCGTCTCTACAGATAAACTTTGTTTTATTGCTTTTTGCCACAGATTAAGGTGATTTTAAGGATTTTTTATAATCTGTGCTAATCCTTTTATCCCGATAGCTATCGGGAGTGGCAAAATATTTTAAAATTCCGAGAAGCGTTTATCTGTCAAATATTGATTGTCTGTCAACGTTTTCAGGAATGCAATTATTTGTTTTTTATCAGTTTCAGAAAGCGTTATTCCAAATTTTCCGTTTTGTTTTAAAATCGGGTCAAGTGTCTTTGAATCTTCAATTCCATTTGCATAATGATCCAAAACGCCTTCCAAGGTTCCAAATCTTCCGTCGTGCATATAAGGGCCGGAAACTTCTACATTTCGTAAACTCGGTACTTTGAATTTGTAATAATCACTAGCTAATTCTGTCACTTTGTAACGTCCAACATCATTTACCGCCGGATTTACTGCTAAACCATTATTCCTAAAAGAATTATCCGTTTGCAAATCTGTAGCATGACAAGACGCGCATTTGGATTTAAATAAATCGTATCCAGCCAGTTCATCGGTTGTTAAAGTTCCGCCTGGTTCATTTCGTCTGTATTTGTCAAATTTTGAATTTGAAGAAACAACCATGACCATAAACTGCGAAAGCGCTTTCAGCATGTTTTCGGTTGTGATGGCTCCGTCGTCAAAAGCTTGACCAAACAATTTTTGATATTCTTTGTCGCCTTTCATCATTTTTAAAATAGCTGTCAAATCGCCATTCATTTCAATTATACTGGTTAGCGGAATAATTGGCTGTAAGTCCAAATGATCTGCAGCACCATCGTACATAAATATACTTTGGTACGCTAAATTCTGAATAGGTGGTGTATTTCTAGTTCCCTGAGCATCGTTTACGCCATGACTTACAGTGTGTCCGTGATGCGTAAAAGCGTTTGCCTGAATATGGCAAAAACCACAGGAAACTACTCCGTCTGAAGCTAAACGTCCGTCGTAGAACAATTTTTTTCCTAATTCAAATCCTTTTTCTGTTGGCGGATTCAATGCAATATTATAAGCCAGTTCAGGAAAGTTTGATGGAACTTTAAATTCTAAAGGAATATTGACATATGCATCATCCTGATCTGAACAACTCCATAATAATGGAAGCAACAGCCAAAGAAAATATTTTATATTCAACATGATTTTTTTGGTATTATGAAACACAAAATTTCTGGATTAGCCCCGGTAGGAGCGGCATCCTTTTGTGGCGGTCCAGAAGCCTCGGGAGCCACAAAAGATACAGCGGATAACGGGACGTCATTTCTGAAAATCCTGCTGTTTGTGCTTCTAAAATAAAATTTAGTCGTTATGTACGTGATCAACTCTAAACATCGTGTTGATGTTTTGTGTAATTATTGGCAAATTTGCGCCACCCATTATCATCGCGCCCATTCCGCCCATGTTGTTGTCTGAAAGTTTGATTTTGTTTGGTCCGTCGATAACTTTAGAAAGATCGGTAATAATGTGAATCGCTGGAGTAATATCTGTGCGAACTAAAGCTTTTGTTGGTAAATCTAATGTTACTTCAGTGTAATTGTAATCGGTTCCGGTTTTTCCGGTATGGATCATAAATGGCGTTGCAGCGGTTACTGTCGGAGAAGTAAAATTACCTTCAAGAGCGAAGAATTTGTATCCTGCAGCCCAAGACCACATCATACCTGCATCATCGGCTTGTGCCAGGAAATCGCCTTGACCGGCAGCGCCTAGTTTCCATTGTTCTTCATCAACACCAATTCCGAATTTTACTTTTGTATAATCTCCGGCAGGAATATCTGAAAGTTGAAATTGTTGCCCTGCAGCTGTAGCTTCGTCAGCAATGAAATAGCTTTTGCTTTTTGGATACACATAAGTAGAACCGTCTGCTTTTGTAAAAACAACATTGCTTACAATGTATTTTACTAAACTGATTTTTAATACTTCATTGTTTGAAGTTGTATTTCCCTGAGTGTTTAAAATAAGGTCGTTTGCTCCAAAGGCATTATCAAATTTCAATGTGATTTTTCCGTTTCCTGAGATGTTTTCACTGTCATCATTTGAGCAGGAAATTAGAGATATAGATAATGCTGCAATAGCGAATGCTTTGTAAAGTATGTTTTTCATTTTGAGATTTTTATATAATTAATTTAAAATAGGAGGTGCGCATGCACTTCTTTCGCTGTTTTTGGACAACGAAATAGTGTTTCAAACGAATTGAAACAGATTTAAAAAATTATATAAAAAAGGATGGTGGGCGAAAAGCAGCCTCAGAAACCGAAATTGGTTTTTTATCTAAAGCAGAAAAGATCACAGCTTTAGTCTGAATAGGAGCGACTAATTGATAAGGAGCTGTAATTGTATTTTGAATGTAGACAATCTCTGATTTCTCTTTTAGGTTGTCTTGCATTTTCTTTTCGTTATCAGCGTATTTTTTCAAGCTTTTTTGAAGTTCACATCGACCGTTACAGGTATTGAAAACTTGTTTACGTTGTACGCAAATCGTTTTTGTAATTTCAGCCTGATTTAATTTGAAAGAAGCATAAACAAAGAAGTTGCCAAAAGATGGCACTAAAAGCATACTAGAAAGTAATATGATAAAAAACTTCTTCAAGAGTCAATTCGTTGTTTCGACTGCAAAAATACATTATATTATTTTTAATTATAATCATTTTTGCCATTTAACATAAAAAAAAAATTTAGTCTCAGTTTACAGTTGATGTGGAAAGTGGAAACTTTTTAAATAGAAAAACCCGACAGGTTTTTAAAACCTGTCGGGTTTGATATGAAATTTAAGTATTAGTCTGAAAACAGAAAACTGCGACTGAATACAAAAAAAAATTATTTAACTAGAACCCAAGCTCCTGAAGCTAAAAGCGTTTCTGCTTTTTTGAATTTCATTTCTTCAGTTTTACCAGTTGCAACTTCCTGAACTGTTACAGTATCATTACGGTTGATTTTTGGCATATCTCTAACAATGGTTTCAGTAACTTGACGTTGTTGTGTTTCTCCAGCTTCGCGGTTAATTTCTTCACTGCTTGGAATTTCGTCTTTACTTAATTGTAAGTTTTCTTTTTGACGAACTTCTCTTGCTTCGTGAATTTCAGAACTAACGTTTTGTGCTGGTAAATCACCTTTGAACAAGAATGAAATAACTTCTTTATTAACGTTGTCTAACATTCCTCTAAACAAATTGAAAGCTTCTAATTTGTAGATAAGTAATGGATCTTTTTGTTCGTGAACGGCCAATTGAACAGATTGTTTCAATTCGTCCATTTTACGTAAATGTTTTTTCCAAGCCTCATCAACAATAGAAAGAGTGATGTTTTTCTCGAAATCAGCAATTAACTGAGCACCTTCACTTTCGTATGCTTTTTTCAAGTCAGTTACTACATTCAAAGTTTTGATTCCGTCAGTAAATGGAACTACAATTCTTTCGAAATGATTGTTTGGCTCTTCAAAAACTCCTTTAATGATTGGGAAAGCTTCTCTTGCGCTTCTTTCTGTTTTTTCAGTGTAGAAAGCCAGAGCTTCTTTGTATACTTTTCCTGTAACTTCAATATCATTTAATTTATTGAAATCAGCTTCAGAAATTGGAGATGTGATTCCGAAATAACGAATTAAATCAAATTCAAATCCTTTAAAGTCGTTAGTCACTTTAGTGTTGCTTACAATTAATTCGCAAGTATCATAAAGCATGTTAGCGATATCAAGTTTCAAACGCTCACCAAACAAAGCGTGACGACGACGTTTGTAAACTACTTCACGTTGAGAATTCATAACGTCATCATATTCTAATAAACGTTTACGAACACCAAAGTTGTTTTCTTCTACTTTTTTCTGAGCACGTTCGATAGATTTAGTCATCATAGAATGCTGAATAACTTCACCTTCCTGTAATCCCATTCTGTCCATAACTTTTGCTACTCTTTCAGAACCGAATAAACGCATTAAGTTATCTTCAAGAGAAACGTAGAACTGAGAACTTCCCGGATCTCCCTGACGTCCTGCACGACCACGTAACTGTCTGTCAACACGACGAGAATCATGACGTTCTGTACCCACGATTGCTAAACCTCCGGCAGCTTTAACTTCTGGAGATAATTTAATATCGGTACCACGACCAGCCATATTTGTTGCAATAGTTACAACTCCGGCTTTACCAGCTTCTTCTACGATTTGTGCCTCTTGTTTGTGCATTTTAGCATTCAAGACGTTGTGTGTAACGCCTCTCATTTTCAACATTCGGCTTAATAATTCTGAAATCTCTACAGAAGTTGTTCCAATCAATACTGGTCTTCCTGCTTGCGAAAGTTGCGTAACATCTTCGATTACAGCGTTGAATTTTTCACGTGTAGTTTTGTAGATATAATCTTCTTTGTCTTGTCTTGCAATCGGACGGTTGGTTGGAATTTCAACAACATCCAATTTATAAATCTGCCATAACTCTCCAGCTTCTGTAACTGCTGTACCTGTCATACCACCCAATTTGCTGTACATTCTGAAATAATTCTGTAATGTAACTGTAGCAAAAGTTTGTGTAGCAGCTTCGATTTTTACGTTTTCTTTAGCTTCAATCGCCTGGTGTAAACCGTCAGAATAACGACGTCCATCCATAATACGACCTGTTTGCTCATCGACAATCAAAATTTTGTTGTCCATGATCACATATTCTACATCTTTTTCGAATAAAGCATATGCTTTTAAAAGTTGTGTTAGAGTATGGATACGCTCGCTTTTTACACCAAAATCCTGGAATAATCTTTCTTTGGCTTCTGCTTCAGCGTCTTTGTCTAATTTTTGTTTTTCAATCGCTGCGATTTCTGTTCCAATGTCCGGTAAAACGAAGAAATCAGCATCAGTATCTCCAGAAAGGTATTGAATACCATTATCTGTTAATTCAACCTGATTGTTTTTCTCTTCAATCACAAAATACAAAGCTTCGTCCACTTTATGCATTTCGCGATTGTTATCCTGCATATATTGATTTTCGGTTTTTTGAAGCAATTGTTTGATTCCTTCTTCACTCAAAAATTTAATTAATGCTTTATTTTTAGGTAAACTTCTGTAAGCTCTTAATAATAAGAATCCACCTTCTTTAGTATTTCCTTCTTTGATTAATTTTTTAGCTTCAGCTAAGAAACCATTCGCTAACTGACGTTGTTGTGCAACTAAGTTTTCGATTTTTGGTTTCAACTCATTAAACTCATGACGATCTCCCTGAGGAACCGGTCCTGAAATAATAAGCGGTGTTCTTGCATCATCAATTAATACAGAATCGACCTCATCGACGATTGCATAATTGTGTTTTCTCTGAACTAAATCACTTGGCGAGTGCGCCATGTTGTCTCTTAAGTAGTCAAAACCAAATTCGTTGTTGGTTCCGTACGTGATATCTGCATCGTAAGCTTTTTTTCTAGCCTCAGTACTTGGCTGGTGATTATCGATACAATCTACAGTTAAACCGTGGAATTCGAATAAAGGCGCTTTCCATGTACTATCACGTTTTGCAAGATAGTCATTCACTGTTACTAAGTGAACTCCGTTTCCTGTTAAAGCATTTAAGTAAAGTGGAAGAGTAGCAACTAACGTTTTTCCTTCACCAGTTTGCATTTCGGCAACTTTACCTTCGTGCAAAACCATACCACCAATCAACTGAACATCGTAGTGAATCATGTCCCAAGTGATGTCTTTTCCTGCAGCATTCCATTTGTTAGCCCAAACTGATTTTTCACCATCAATTGTAATATATGGTTTTGTTGCTGAAAATTCGCGATCTTTTGGAGTTGCTGTAACTTCAATATGAGAGTTTTCTTTGAAACGACGTGCCGTTTCTTTTACTACAGAAAATGCTTCCGGAAGAATTTCCAATAAAGTTTTTTCCGAGATTTCGTAAGCTTCTTTTTCAAGAGCATCAATTGCATCGTAAATGTCTTCTCTTTTATCGATGTCTTCGATGTTTTCTACTTCCGCTTTAAGCGAAGCAATTTTAGCATCTTTATCAGCTCTGGCTTCTTTTATTCTATCTTTAAAATATACGGTTCTACCTCTTAATTCGTCATTAGACAAACTCATTAGGCTGGTTTCGAATGTTTTAATTTTGTTTAAATAAGGTTGTAAAGCTTTGACATCTTTCTGTGATTTATCACCTACAAAGACTTTAATAATACTGTTTATGAAACTCATGATTTATTTTGTATTTCTTTATTATATATATGTATTTGAACCAAAAAAAAAGTCTCTGTGATGAGACTTTTTCCTTTGGTTTATTTTTTAATATTCATCCTCATTCCAAAGATAATCTTCGTCTGTTGGATAATCAGGCCAAATTTCTTCCATTGATTCATATATCTCGCCTTCATCTTCAATTGATTGAAGGTTTTCTACTACTTCTAATGGAGCTCCAGCTCTAATAGCGTAGTCAATAAGTTCATCTTTGTTAGCAGGCCATGGCGCATCACTTAAATAAGATGCTAATTCTAATGTCCAATACATCTGTTATCTGTTTAGTTTGTGCAAAAATAAATTTTTTACTGAAAAAGACAAGTAAATTTTGATTTATTTTAATAAAATTTAAGAACGTCCTTGTTAGTAATCAGTTTTCAGCGGCAGTTTGCAGTCTTGTGACTTAAATTTGCAACTAAGTTACTTCATTTAGTATCCAGTTTTGGTGCTAATTTTCAGCTTGAAAAACTGAAAACTAGAAACTGCGACTTTCTACTTCCTCGGAATCCATTTTACTTCTTCCGCTTTTAAGTCTGAGGACAACTTCCGTGCCAAGACAAAAAGGTAGTCAGAAAGTCGGTTTAAGTATTTGATTGCTACTTCGGGAACGTGTTCATTATGGCTTAAATGTACTGCCAAACGCTCTGCGCGACGGCAAATACAACGTGCTATATGACAATGTGACACAGTTGGATGGCCGCCCGGTAAAACAAAATGCGTCATTGGCGGAAGGCTTTCCTCCATTTTATCTATTTCGTTTTCTAATAATTCGATATCCGAATCAATTATGCCGAGATTTTCTAATCGAAGTTTGCCATTTTTTAAGACTTCTTTTTCCTGTGGAGTTGCCAAAATGGCACCAACAGTAAAAAGACGATCCTGTATTTCTATTAAAATGGTCTTATAATGTGCATCCATTTTCTGATCGCGAATTAATCCGATATAAGAATTTAATTCATCGACAGTTCCGTAACTGTCAATTCTAATATGATCTTTAGGAACGCGCGTGCCTCCAAAAAGAGCAGTTGTTCCTTTATCTCCGGTTTTTGTATATACTTTCATTTTTTTAAGATTCTAAGGTGCTGAGATGCTAAGTTTTTTTTTGAAGCGATTAAATAATTAACCAAATAAACGGTTAAACTATTTTAAATCTAAAATTATTTCGTGGTGTCGCTTTCAATTAATCCGTCTCTTAAACGAATAACTCTGTGCGCGTACGCTGCGATATCTTCTTCGTGGGTTACTAAGATTACAGTGTTTCCTTGCGCGTGAATGTCTCCAAAAAGCTTCATGATTTCTACGGAAGTTTTACTGTCTAAGTTTCCTGTTGGTTCATCGGCCAAAATAATTGAAGGTTTATTTACCAAAGCGCGGGCGATGGCAACACGCTGGCGCTGTCCTCCTGATAATTGATTGGGCTGGTGATCCATTCTGTCTGCAAGATTTACTTGTTTAAGAACTTCTGTTGCGCGTGAATTTCTTTCAGATTTAGAATAACCTGCATAAATCATTGGTAAAGCCACATTATCTAAAGCGGTTGTTCTGGGTAAAAGATTAAAGGTCTGAAAGACGAAACCAATTTCGGTATTTCGAATTCCGGCGAGTTCATCATCTTTCATTTGACTGACATCTTTTCCATTTAAAACATAACGTCCGGAAGTTGGCGTATCCAAACAGCCTAATAAGTTCATTAAAGTTGATTTTCCGGAACCTGAAGGCCCCATCAAAGCGACATATTCTCCTTTATTGATTTCTAAATTAATTCCTTTTAAAACATAAACAATTTCATTACCTAATACAAAATTTCGTTTTATGTCTGTGATCTTAATTAATGGATTTGCCATTTCGTGTTACAATTTTGGTTTTAAAAGTACAAAACACTTTTCAATAAACGATGAGTAGTCGATAATTGGTTTTTGTTACAAAAACATCTTTTAGCCGACAATCGTAATTAATAATAAGTAATGTTATTATTAAAATAGTTATATCTTTTTTGATATGTTTTGTATAATTGTCATTATTTTTTGTTTTTTATAGATTTATTATATTATTAATATTAAAAACATGGTAATAATGTAATTTTAGATATTGTGTTATGGGTACATTTGTTAATGTATTAATTAAACAATCAGTAATTATGAAAAACATACAATTATTATCAGGAATTGCATTAATTGCACTGAGCTTTACTTCTTGTAAAGATGAAAAACAAGAAAAGGCACAACGAACAGTAGACTCTTATGTAACCTACGTCGACTCTGTTAAAAATGTTGCTGCAGCCGATTTGAAAGAAAATTGGAAAACAGTAGAATCTGAATATGATAGAAAAGCTCAGGAAGCTGAATTGGCTTTGGCTGATATAAAAGATAATTCGGCTGCGACCGAAAAAATAAATACAAGTAAAGTAAAATACGAAGAGTTTAGAAAAGAAATGACCGCCGTTTTTGCCCCACCAGCTCCGAGTCCGAAACAACAATTGCGTAATGCTTTATTTGGTGAAGGGAAAATTGGAGACGATATGAGTTTCAGCTGGGTAAATGCTCAAAATATTCATAGTGTTTATCAGCAATTTGTGCACACTGTAGAAAATAATAAAGATCGTTATTCAAGAGAAGACTGGGATGAGATTAAACTTTTGTATGAAGCACTTGACAGTCGAAAAAATACGGTTGAAAAAGAAGGTTTAACTTCTGAAGACAACAGAAAAATTGCAGGTTTGAAAATAAAATTTGCTCCAATGTATACTGTAAACAGAATGGGAGCTAAATCTGAAGAAAACAAAGAAGCTAAAAAATAAATTTTTACGTTTTTGAATTAGTAGTAAAATGGCAATCAGAAATGGTTGCCATTTTTTTATGTGCGAATGATAAAATGCTCTTTTGGTTGTTCGTATCTAAAGAAAACAAATCCCCATTGAAAGGTATCAATTGTAACTTTTACTTTCGGATGCTTTTTGATGATTTCCCAGGCATCTTCCATATCAGCCGACCAATGAATATCGTCAAAAATCCAAACGGAATTATTGTTGATAGTTGGAAGTAAAACTTCAAAATAGTCTAATGTTGCTTTTTTTGAATGATTTCCGTCAAAATAAATCAGGTCAAAGATAGAAGATTGCAGCTCTTCCGAAATTAAGAAAGATCCAAATTCTGAAACTACGTTTTCTACATTATCGCACTCAAAGTGTTGTAAATGTTCTTGAGCGATACTCGATGTTAATGGGCAACCTTCAATCGTAACAACTTTTGCTTTTGGATTACCCAAAGAAAGCGCAGATGTAGCCAAACCTAATGATGTGCCAATTTCAAGAACATTTTCAGGTTGGAAATAATTTGTTACACGAAATAATAATTCGGCTCTTTTAGAAGAGATTCCTGCGGTTTGAACAATTTTTGAAACCTGTCTGTTATTGGATTTAAAAACTTTAGAACCTGCGCCAAAATCAGTAACATCAATAAAACTCTTATTTTCTAAAATTGATTTCCTATAATTTTTAAGAACCTGATATTCGGTTTTTGTTTTTTTATCGTAAAAACATTTCGTTAGTAAATTAAATACGAATGGCGAATGAACGGCATGTTCGTTTTTGGATTTCCAAAGGAAATTTAAATAGGATTTTATTTGAAAAAACATCTTGAAATTGAAAGTTAATTAAGGACTTATTTTACTGCAATCAATTTAATATCAAAAATAAGTACAGAACCTCCAGGGATTCCTCTGTCATCATAACTTCCATATCCTAAACGAGAAGGGATCAAAAGAATGCCGCTTCCTCCAGTTTTAAAAAACGGAATTCCTTCTGTCCAGCCTCTAATTACTTGTTGCAAGTTAAAAGTTATGCCTGCAGCTGTACTTTCGTTAAAGACAGCTCCGTTAGAATAATATCCTTTGTAAGCAACTGTTACATTCGATGTCATAGTTGGCTGATCACCAGTTCCGGGTTCATTGATTACATAATATAAACCAGATGCTGTTTTTTGAGCTGTTAAATTGTGTTTGGCGATATAATCGGTGATTTCTTTTTCGTTTTCTACAGTGTAATCTTTTGGTGGGTCAATAGTAACAGGTTCTTGTTCAGGACTTGAGCAAGAAATAAAAACTGTAAGAACAAGTAGTGCAGATAAAAAATGTTTCATGGTGGTATTTTGTTAATGCGTCAAATATAGGAAAATAGTTTTTAGTCGCAGTGCCAGTCGCAGTGCCAGTTTTCAGTTTTGTGATAGTCGTTAATTTTATCCGCATCCAAATTTATTGGGATTGTTGATCATATAGTTTATCAATCTTCCGATTTCGAGACTTTTACTGTTTAGTTTGTCAAAGGTTTCTTTATTAATGTATTGACATTTCAGAGAAAATTCAAGCCATGTACACGTTTCTGAGTTTTCAGCATCGCTATCAGTTAATTTACTTATAAAATGATTTGTATATCTTCTTTTTCGGTACGATTCGGCAATGTTAGCGGAAACACTTCTTGAAGATCGACGTATTTGATCGGTTAATGAGAACTTTTCTTCATTTGGAAAAGTTTTTGACAATTCAAAAATCTCCATCGCAAGTTCAAATGATTTTTTATAAGCTAATAATTCTTTAAAATCCATAATTCAGTTTTTTACAAAACTAAGAATTTTCTCTCAATTTTGTAAAACTGAATACTGCGACTGCGACTGAAAACTAAAAACTATCCCTCAATCTTAGCCGAAAGCTCAAACCAGCGTTCTTCTTTCTGATCTATTTTATTGATGATATTTTGAAGTTCGTTTGCTTTTTTCTCAATATCAGCATCGGCTACTTTTCCGTCAGAGAATAATTGTTCGATTTTAGTCTTTTCGATTTCTAAATCTTTTATTTCTCTTTCGATTTTCTGATATTCTTTTTGCTCGTTAAAACTTAGATTTCCAGTTGGATTGTTTTGTTTCCAATCTTTCTTTTCAGCTTTGTTTTCTTCTTTTTGAGCAACATCGGCACTGTCTTCGTAAGCACGGAAATCAGAATAGTTTCCAGGGAAATTTTCGATTTCGCCTTGTCCTCTGAAAACAAATAAATGATCAACAATTTTATCCATGAAATAACGGTCGTGCGAAACAACCAATAAACATCCCGGATAATCTAAAAGGAAACTTTCTAAAACATTTAATGTCACGATATCCAAATCGTTTGTTGGCTCATCGAGAATCAAAAAGTTTGGATTCTGAATTAAAACGGTACATAAATACAAACGTTTTAATTCTCCACCGCTTAATTTCTCAACATAATCATATTGTTTTTTCGCATCGAATAAGAATCGCTCCAATAATTGCGAAGCTGAAATGATTTTCCCTTTTGCAAGCGGAATATATTCTCCGTATTCCTTAATAATATCAATAACACGCTGACCCGGTTTTGGATTAATTCCGGATTGTGTGTAATATCCAATTTTGATGGTGTCACCTTTCACAACGCGTCCGCTGTCTGGCGGAATTGTTCCTGTAAGAAGATTTAAGAAAGTCGATTTACCGGTTCCGTTTTTACCAATAATCCCTATTCTTTCGCCACGTTGAAAATCAAAACTGAAATTATCCAGAATAACACGGTCTTTGAATTTTTTAGAAAGTTTATGAAGCTCGATAATTTTGCTTCCCATTCTTTCCATGTTGATTTCAAGCTCAACCTTGTTTTCCTTACGTCGGCTTTGTGCTTTTTCTTTAATTACATAAAAGTCATCCTGACGTGATTTAGATTTGGTTGTTCTCGCTTTTGGCTGGCGACGCATCCATTCTAATTCTTTTACAAATAAGTTTTTGGCTTTGTCAATACTAGAGTTCTCAGATGTAATTCGCTCTTCTTTTTTCTCTAAATAATAAGAATAATTTCCTTTGTATTGGTATAATTTTCCGTTGTCTAATTCGATAATTTCGTTGCAAACACGTTCCAAAAAGAAACGGTCGTGCGTTACCATAAACAAGGTAATATTTTCTTTGGCAAAATAACTTTCAAGCCATTCGATCATTTCAAGATCCAAATGGTTGGTTGGCTCATCCAAAATCAATAAATCCGGACGATTGATCAAAATGATCGCCAATGAAAGACGCTTTTTTTGTCCTCCGGAAAGATTTTTAACTTTAAGTTTAAAATCTTCCAGTTTTAATTTAAAAAGAATTTGTTTGTATTGCGTTTCAAAATCCCAAGCATTGTGCTGATCCATTCCGTCAAAAGCTTTTTGATACGCTTCTTCGTCATTTGGGTTTTCTAATGCTTTTTCGTAAGCCTCAATTATTTTAAGTGTTTCATTATCTGAAGCGAAAATACTTTCTTCAATCGTAAGTTCATCTTGTAGATTATTATCCTGAGAAAGAAAAGCCATTCTGATTCCTTTTCTCAAAACAACTTGTCCTGTATCTGGCTCATCCAAACCATTAATAATACTCATAATGGTGGTTTTTCCTGAACCATTTTTGGCAATAAAAGCAATTTTTTGGTCTTTGTTGATTCCAAAAGAAATGTTGTCAAAAAGGACTCTTTCGCCAAATGACTTTGATATATTTTCTACAGATAGGTAGTTCATTGTTTTATTTTATTTAAAATCAGATAATTGTAATTTGTTTAAATCTACAAGTCTCTAATTTAGTCTCTATATAATAAAGACTGTTTTTTTATTTAAGCGGCAAAGATACCCTTTTGAACGTAACAAAAAAAGATAGCGTGAGGCTATCTTTTACTTTGAATCTCTAATAGTTAACTGACTTTCTATCTCTTTCTGTTACTGAAAGACTGGAGCGTTTTAATTTTTACATCAAAAGTGATTAGAAATGGGCTGGAAATACCTTTAAAATCACGATTTATTTTTGAATAAAAAAGAAGAAGAATCAGCTTCAGCTTGTGAAAATTGCTGTCGATATTGTGTTGGAGAAACTCCCATTAGTGAATTAAAAACTCGTGAAAAATAATAAGGATCTTCTATTCCGGAAAGTTCCGCAATCTCTTTGATGCGTAAGTTTGTAAATTGAAGATTTTGACAAGCAGTTTGTATTTTAAGGTGATTTACATATTCTATTGGTGTATAACCTGTTTTGTTTTTAAACAACATCGAGAAATGAGATAAGGATAAGTTTGCTTGTTCACTTATCATTTCTAGAGTTAAACGTCGTTGAATATTTTCGCTGATGTAGGTTATCGCTTTTTCAATAGGATCAGATTGTTCTTGTATAAGGCTTGCGCCGAAGCGTTCATCATAAAGAAAAGATCCTAAAATTTGCCATAATAGAATAGAGGCATAACCTGTGTTAGATTTTCCATATCCAAGTTGGAGGTTTTTGTATAATTCTTCAAAAAGATTATTTCGTACTTCGCTGGCATAAATCATGTTTTCGCCAGCAATTAACTTCTCATACAAATTAGTGGCTAAATGTAAACCGCCCTCTCCTTTGAAGTGAATCCAATAAATAGTCCATGGATCGTCTTTATCAGCAGAATATGTATGAGCAAGTCCTACTGGCACTATCAGGAATTGATTAGGCTTGATTGTGTAAAGTTGATTTTCAATTTTGCACCATCCTTTTCCACCAATACAATAAATCAATATATTCTCTGATGAGCCTTGTTTTCTTTGACGATAATGATTTGATGCCTGAGGATAGAATCCAATGTCGGTAACATATAAAAATCTATTGATTGGATTAGAAGAAAGACGATCGACCACTAAATTAGGAAGGACAATGCTCTTTTGTCCCTTGAAACCTTCCTTTTTCCGGACTGATGTTTTCTTTGCTTTCATTTTTGTCTAAATCAGATAATTATCCAGCAATTTAGTAAGTTTTTCCATTTTATAGCATCAGCTACTGTATTAATTTTATTTTTTAGTTTTATTAATATATTTAAAAAGTAGTTGTCACTCAGGCAATTTAAAATTTTAGAAAAATGAAAATTAAATTAATGCTTGCAGTCTGTCTTCTTTTCTTATCGGCAGATCAAATTTTTTCTCAGAATAAAACCTTAAATCTTTCTGGTTCCTGGAACTTTAAATTAGATCCAAATGACAATGGCGAAAAAGAAAATTGGTCAATGGGGCAATTTTCGGAAACAATTCAATTACCCGGCACAACCGATGAAGGACATAAAGGAACAAAAACAATCGGGCCTGATTATGGAATTCTTTCACGCGAATACAAATATGTTGGACCTGCCTGGTATAGCCGTGAAATAAATGTGCCAAGTAAATGGAAAGGAAAAGATATAGAACTTTTTCTGGAAAGAGTAATGTGGGAATCGAAAGTTTGGATCGACGGAAAATTGTTGACCAAAGAAGATGCGTTGGCGGTGCCACATTTGCATCGTTTAGGAAAATTAAGTCCCGGAAAACATATCATTACTATTAGAATAAATAATGATTTGATTTATAATATAGGAGATAAAGGTCATGTTTATACAGAATATACCCAAAGTATATGGAATGGAGCTGTTGGGAAAATAGAATTGCGTGCAAAAGAAAACATGCAGATTTATGATATGCAATTGTTTCCGGATGCCGATAAAAAAGAATTGGAAGTAAAACTAAAGCTTCGAAATCCCGTTGCAAGTAAAATTGTATACTCCATAACTGATTTACAAACCGGAGAAAAAGTGGTTACGACAAAAAAAACACTTTCGAATATCGAAGAACAAACGCAAAAATTGGAAATGAATTTTCCAATTAAATTATGGGATGAATTCACACCTAATCGTTATAGAATTACGGCTGAAGTTGCAAATGGAGGAGAACAAAGTGCCGACTTTGGATTTAGAAGTGTCAGTACATCAGCTTCAAAAATTTTAATCAACAAGGCTCCTGTATTTATGCGAGGGAATTTAGATTGCGTACACTTTCCGCTTACCGGATATCCATCTTGTGATGTCAAAGAATGGGAGCGAATTTTTAAAATTTATAAATCGTATGGACTAAATCATGTGCGATTCCATTCGTGGTGTCCGCCTGAAGCAGCTTTTGAAGCGGCTGATAAATTAGGGATTTATATTCAGGCCGAAACTATTTGGATTGATTACTGGATGACATCCACACCAAAAGATCGACCGGATATGTTGACAAAAGGACTTCCGGAAGGTTTGGGGAAAAATCCTTCAGCTGATAAGTTTGTTCAGGAAGAGTTGCAGCGTATTTTGGATGCTTATGGTAATCATCCATCTTTTGTGATGCTTTGTATTGGAAATGAGTTGGGGAATTCAAATTTTGATGTGATGCAGCAATGGATAAAAAAGCTCAAAGAAAAAGATAGCAGAAGATTGTATTCCGTTTCAACGGCAAGAAAAATTACACCTGTAGATGATTTTAGTGTAACTCATAATATTCCCGGAGTAGGAGGAACGTACGGAATTCAGGGGGCAAGTACTGATTATGATTTGGAAAAAAATTACTCCAAAAGCACTATTCCGATTATTGCTCATGAAGTAGGACAATTTCCAGTTTATCCTTTATGGAGTGAAATAGATAAATATAAAGGAGTTTTGAAAGCGCGTAATCTTGAAAAATGCAAGGAATCGGCGGTGTCAAATGGACTTGTGAATAAAGATGCAGATTTTCACGCTGCAAGTGGTGCTCAACAAAGAGAGTTGTACAAAGCCTTAATTGAAAATTTTTACAGAACAAAGTCTTGTGCCGGTTTTGAAATGCTAAGTATGCAGGATTATCAAGGGCAAGGTGAAGCATTGGTTGGATGGCTTGATGCTTTTTATGATGATAAAGGAACTACTTCTCCTGAATATTTTAGACAGTATAGCAATGTGATTGTTCCGTTGGCAAGATTTAAAAAATTTGTATGGGAAAACAAAGAAAGGTTTAAAGCAACAATTCAAATTGCGAATTATAGTTCGGCAGATTTAATCAATGATGTAGAATGGGAGTTAATTGCGACAGATGGAAAATCAATTGGTAAAGGAGAAATACAGAAAGCAAGTATAAAAAGAGGAGAACTTCAAACTATTGAAGAAATTGATATGCCGCTAAATGCGATTCAACAAGCTACGGAAGCAAAACTGAAAATTAATATTCCCGGAACTTCTTATCATAATGAATGGACAGTTTGGATTTATCCGTCAAGTCTTCCTGATGAAACGTCTCCTAAAGTTTTTGAGACAAATAAGATTGATGACAAAACAATAGCAGCTTTGCAAAAAGGAGAGACCGTTGTTTTGTATGCAGCTAAATTAGGTAAGCAGGAATCTTTTAGACCATTATTTTTCGAACCATTGTTTTGGTCTAATATTTTCTTTCCCGGACAGGAAAATACAACTCTTGGTTTGAGTGTAAACGAAAAACATCCAGCGTTTAAAAACTTTCCTTCAGCTTTCTACGGAGACTGGCAATGGGAAGCAATAAGTAAAGGAAGGGCTTTTAAATTGGATAATTGGCCAGCGGCTATAGAGCCTTTTGCGCAGCCAATCAGCGATTTTCATATAAATGAAAAGTTGGGTTCTTTATTTGAATGTCGTGTGGGTAAAGGACGTTTGCTGGTTTGTGGATATGATATTGAAGACAATAAAAATGTTGTGGCAAAACAACTTCGCTATAGTTTGTTGAAATATGTTAGCAGTAGTGATTTCAATCCAACTAGTACTGTAGAATTGTCACTTTTACAATCAACATTTCCTCTAATAAAAGAAGCTCAAAGCAAAGTTCCTGTGCCGGAAGAATTTGCCAATGCACTGCTTTATGTAAAAGCAGGAATTAATGTACCAAAGGAAACAGGTGAATATCCTTGGAAAAAAGAAATGGATGTTTCAGTCCTTAAACGAAAAATGCAATATAATTTTAAGAACAATGAAAATCCTTCAATCTGGCGATGGGATGATAAAGCGGCTTGGTTTGCAAAAGAAATTGAAATTGAAATAAATGTACCTCAAGGTGTAATAGGAGATTTGTATGTCCATTTTTCTGATTGGAATAAGGAAAATAGAGAAGCTAAAATCTTGTTGGAAGGCAGAGAATCGGTTACCGGTGTATTGGATCAGAAAGGAAAATGGGTCAAATTATTTGTAATGCGTGAAGACACAAATGATGGTAAGTTAATTCTCCGTACTAATAGTCTTGCTGGTAGCAATGTGATGATTGATCAGTTGATTTTTGTGGAAAACAAATAATAATAGTGTAATTGTAGCGGTTGCCTAATACTATTTTTATAATACAATAGAGGTTCGCTTTTCACGGAGTTTTAATAAAAAGCTGTGCAAATGTCAATTCTGAGTTTGTGCAGCTTTTTTTGTAGACTATGTTTTTTAACTGTGTCTTGATATAAAAAAAAGCACTGTCAGGTTTTGACAGTGCTTTTAAACAAAAAACAAAAACCAAAACGACCGTCTGTTTCAATGTTAAATTTTATTTATAACATGTAACGACGCCTGGTACTAAAATGGCTGCTGTTGAAGGGTTAGTTTCAGAATTTCAGCAGCCATAATGCTTTTAAAATTTATGTTTTAATATCCTTTTGCAGTTTGGGCTGCACCTAGATTAGGGTTTTTGTCTACTGCTGCCTGAGGGTAAGGTAGTTTTACAAATTTATTTTGCCATCCGCGTTCTTGCGTGATGTTATTTGTAATGTCGTAAACGGTTTTCATTACCTGATCGGCAATTCCCCAACGGCGAATATCAAAATAACGCTGTCCTTCTCCCGCTAATTCAATACGTCTTTCATTTCGGATTAGTTCACGCATTTTTTCTTTTGTATTATAAACAGTCTGATCCACAGCCGGCATACCTGAGCGATCTCTAATGTCGTTGATCGCTTCATAAACAGAACTATCCGGACCGCTAACTTCATTTTTTGCTTCGGCATAAATCAATAATACCTCAGCATAACGTAAAATTGGAAAATCTTGTGCGCCGTCCCATTCTGTAGAGAGATATGCAGTATCTACCAGTTTTCTGAAATTGTATCCAGTCCAACTGTAAGAGGAACCCCAATCATAAAGATAGCCTGGTGAAGCATTCTCCCAAGGAGAGGTAGGGAATAATATACTTGCATACAAACGGGTGTCTCTGTTGTGAAATTCAGCAAAATAAGCAGCATTCGGATTTCCTCCATTATAATTTGAAGCTCTTTCTGTAACTGATGGCGCGTTAAAAGAATGTCCTGTTTTATCCCAATAAGAATTTACCAATTCAATTGTAGGTGTTATTGAACTCCAGCCTCCAAGATCACTAGGAGGAAGTAAAGTATTTAAACCATTTCCCCATTCATAGGATGAATTATTGATGGCTTGAGAAGTTATAATTACTTCTGAATTATCATCATTTGCAGCCCAGAATAATTGTTCATAGTTAGCAACTCCCTGATTGAATTTTTGTTTTTCTGCCGTAGATGCAAAATCAACGAAATTTGAAAAATCATCTTTGGTTTTAGAAATATCGCCGCCTCTAAATAAATGATAAACACCTAATTCTTGTACTTTTTTTGCACTTGCAGCGGCGTCAGCAAATTTATTATAATCCAATTCTACTCTTGCTTTTAGTGCCCATGCAGCTCCTTTTGTAATTCTTCCTTTTTCATTGCTTAGACCTCCTGAGTAAGTAAGAGGTAAATCGGCTTGGGCTGCTGCTAACTCATTAATAATAAAATCTACAACCTCCGGTTCTGGTGTTGGAACTACAGCGGTTTCTTGTGGACTGGTATAGTCACTTGTAAGCAATGGTACAGCTCCGTATAAACGGATTAAGTCAAAATAGGTCATTGCACGCAAAACTTTTGCTTCGGCAATAAAACGTTTTTTAAGATTTTCATCCATTGAAATTTTCCCAATGTTGTCCAAATAGGTATTAAAACCTCGAATACTTTGATATTTACCCGAATAATTACCTGCGCTTAATGATGCTGGAGTAATGTTTCCCTCACTGATTGTTGTGGCGTCACTTTCCCACGGATATTGACAGTAGGCATTATCCGCAGATCCGTCATTGTAGGAGTTTCCATAGGCATAAGCCAGATAACTGTAACAACCATTTAATGCCAATCGGGCATCGTTTTCTGAAGTCCAGAATGTACTATTTGAATTTGTATCTTGCGGCACTCTCTCCAACGGAGGTGCAGTACAGCTAAAAATGGTCGCTGCCGCAAATGATAGTGCTATTTTGTTAATTATATTTTTCATTTTGTATGTACTGTTTTTTATGTGTCTTAAAAAAAAAATCCATGCAGACAGATTTAATTTTTAGAAGACAAATTGGTTAGATTAAAAAGAAAGGTTTATACCAAAAGAGTAGGTTTTCAATTGCGGATAAGAGGCTCTTTGTGAAGCAACTTCCGGGTCAAAATCCTTCATGCGTTTGTCTCCTCTTATTGTAAATAAGTTGTTTCCAGCTAAATACAATCTAAACCCTTGCAGTTTAATTTTTTCTAATACCGTTCTTGGTAAATTGTAACCCAATGACATCGATTTAACACGCAAATAAGAAGTATCAAACAACCAGAAAGATGATTTTTGAAGATTCTGTGTGTTGTCTGCTGAAAGCAACATTCTCGGATAAGCTGCATTTGGATTTGGGTTTTCTGTTGTCCAACGGTCTAATGCATAAGTTTTTACACCGGCACCATTAAAGAAAGCCTGAGCAGCTTCTGCTTCAAGATAAGCTTTTGTTCCCTGTACGCCTTGCAACATAACAGCAAAGTCGAAGTTTTTATATTCCAAAGTAGAATTGAATCCGTACGTCAGTTTAGGAATTTCACTACCTAAAATAACACGATCATCCCCGTCAATTTTTCCGTCACCATTTTGATCTTTATATTTAATATCTCCCGGTTTTGTATTGGTTGATTGCGTCGCGTGGTTGGCAACATCATTAGCATCAGCAAAAAGTCCTTCTGCTTGCCACATATAAAATGAACCTACTTGCGAACCAACTCTATTAATGTAATTTCCGTCAGGCGGAGTTTCTTGTACATCGCCTAAGTCTGAAACCTTATTCCAGATACGGCTCATATTTGCTCCTACCGAATATTTTAATGCTCCTGCTTTGTTGTTGTATGAAACAGAAAGTTCAAGACCGTTGTTAGTTACTTGCCCTAAGTTTATTGGAGGAATAGTACTCAAACCTGCTTCAGCCGGGATGTAAGGATTTGGTAATAAGATACCATCTGTTAGTTTGTTATAAGCGTCTACTTGTAGGTTAAATTTGTTGTTCCACAAAGCAAGATCCAAACCAATGTTTGTCATATTTACTTTTTCCCATCCTAAAAGAGGGTTGTAAATTTGTCCCGGAACAATTCCATCTTGTTTTGTTCCGTCAAGAATAATTTGTGTTCCCGAGTTTAAAGTGTTGTAATAATCGTAATTTCCTACGTTACTCACACTTCCTAATTTACCCCATGAAGCGCGCAGTTTTAATTCTGAAATCCACTCCGTCGATTTCATAAATTCCTCCTGAGAAATACGCCATGCTCCAGAAAAAGAAGGGAATAATCCAAAACGGTTTTCTACCGGAAATTTCGAAGAACCATCATATCTAAGACTCGATTCGAATAAATATTTATTATTGTAAGCATACGTTACACGACCAAAAAAAGACTGAAATGCATTTTGTCCAGGAGCTCCGGAAGCACTTGTGTTTATAGGGTCTGATGAACCGGCGTTAATTGATTCAATATTATTAGTAACATATCCTTTTCTTGTTACTGAAATATTTCTCCCCGAGTTATCTTCATAAGAAAGACCTCCTAAAATTTTGAAATTATGCTTGTCTAATTTCTTGTCGTAGCTGATTGTAAGGTCGGTTAAGAATTTCCCTAAATTGCTCCACTGTTCATTATATGAATTTTGAACTACAGCTGTTCCCGGAACATCCGCTTTGGTATCAAAATTTACAAGAGCCGGTAATCTATTGATAAAAGAATTTGTAAAGTCATTGTCTAAACTATAAGAAACAGAACCTGTAATATCTAATCCTTTAACTGGACTAAAAACGGCTCTCAAAGCACCCAAAAAGCGATCTTTTGTATATCCTGATCTTCCTCCTTCTTTTAGTAATCTGTAATAATAACCACCTGACTGTGTCACTTTTCCTGTAAAAACTCCGTATGAACCATCAGATTGTGTGGCTACAGACAATGGTACAAGTCTGTCTATAGAGGTAAAATTCAGATCACCATTTTCATTGTCCAATCGATCATGGCTATAAGAAATGGTAGTTCCTATTGTAAATTTGTCACTTACTTTAGACTCCGTATTCGATCTGAAAGAATATCTGTTGATTTTTTTATTGGCAAAAAGTGAGTTTTGTTCAAAAAAGGATCCGCTTATAAAATAACGCGTTGCGCCTCCGCCGGAAACATTAATTTCATGCTCAAATATTGGCGATGATTTTTGAAGTAATAACTTGTACCAATCTGTATTGGCGTAATGGTCCGGATCTGAATTATTTTTGATTTTATTGATTTCGTCCGGGGAGTAAAATACTGATTTACCAGCATTAAGTCTAGCTTCATTATACAATTCAGCATATTGAAGTGCATCGACACGATTTGGCAGTATAACAGCCGACTGAACTCCAAAATAACTGTTGTAGTTAAATTGCGCCTTGCCTTCTTTTCCTTTTTTAGTGGTTACAACGATAACACCGTATGCAGCACGAGATCCATAAATTGCAGAAGAAGATGCGTCTTTTAAAACCGACATACTTTCTACATCATTAGAATTAATTCTGTTAAAATATTCGGCAGTTGCAATTACACCATCAATAATAAATAAAGGCGAAGATGATCCGAAGTTTCCTTTTCCACGCAAATTAATTGTTCCAATATCTCCTCCTACGTCTCCAGGTCTTGCGATTACTGTCAGTCCGGGAACAGTTCCTTGTAAAGTATTGGTTAGGTTGGAAACGGCTCTGTTGGTAATCATTTTTGTATCTACTGTGCTTACAGCGCCAGAAAGATTGACTTTCTTTTGTTTGCCATATCCCACAACAACTACTTCTTCCAGTTTCTGTCCTGTTTGCTTTAAAACTATTGTAAGTGTATTGCCGGTAATTGCAACTTCTTGTTCCTGCATGCCAATATAAGAAACAATTAATTTGGAGGCATTGCCAGAAACACTAATACTAAAGCTACCATCCATGTCGGTTTGTGTACTTATTTTGGTGCCTTTTACAATAATGTTTGCGCCGGGAACGGGTAATCCTTGTTCGTCTACTACTTTTCCTTTTATTGTTTTCTGAACAAAAGACGAATGGATTTTTGTTGTTGCTTCTGTAGTGGGATTTGTTGATGCTGAAGCATGTAAGGCAATTGTGCAAAAGACAATCGGGGTAAATTTTGAAAAATGTGCAAATAAATTTTTTGGCCAAAAAACTCTAGGCCGGTTTTTGGTTAATCTCATAATGTTTAAAGTTTGGTTAATGTTAATAGTTGAGTTTTTTTAATCGTTTTTGTTTGTTTTTTTAAGGAATAGAAAATTTCTTAGCAATGCTGAAAAGCATGCGCTGGAAAGCGAGTTTTGAAATCAAAAAAAGACGGTTAACCTTTCGAAGTACTGGGAATATCTTCGTAAAGTAGAGGGCGTTTTTCAGAGCGTTTTTGTCTGTAAGTAGGCAAATGAAGTTTCCTTAGAATATTGCCTGATGAAATGGGGGTTCATCTTGTTAGTCAAATTAAGCTGATGTAATTGTTTTTATGTATACATCGTAGAAAGAGGCGCAGTCAAATCTCGATTCAGGTTTTTTTATTCAGACATTTTGCTAGATTTAAGATCCTTAATGAAGCAAATGTATCTTATCCATTACCTGAAATAAATAGTGGATTTAATTATTAAGATGGATAATATGATTATTTTTTTAGAGCAATTATTTTGGATGTAAAATAAATTTGAGATTTGTCTTACAAAATTAACAAGCTATTATTGTTTTGTAAAATTGATTATATGGTAAATTTGTATTAAATATTATCTATTTTTATTGGTATTATTGATGTTTTAGTGTTTTTTTAATAACTGAAAAATGTAAGATGTGTCTTGGTAATTAAACTTTAAAATAAATGTAAATTTTAATTTTAGTACTAAATGCTTTTTTTTTAAATGTTCAGAAAAACATAAAATGACAATTAATAACTAAATAATGATAAAATAGAATTAAACGGTAAGTCGATTTAAATATAATTTTGTGTTTAATGATAAGGCTGGAAATTGTATCTATTTCTTTTTAAGGAAATAAAGAATTTTATAGTAAATACTTCAAGAATGCAAAAGCTGAATAAAATCTTGATATTCAGTAATTAATAAAATCAACTATTAAGTAATGAATAAAAATATTTCACTAATTGTGCTGCTTGCAATTTTCTCAATTTCAACATTAAAAGCACAAACTTCTCAAAGTACAAAAGTTCTTTCAAAAGAAAAAACTACAAAAATGCCTTTGAGTCATATGGCTCAGACGGCTAAATTAATTGGTCCGGCAATTTCAGATCCAAATTGGTATAACTGGTGTGTTAGTCCAATTAAAGGAAAAGATGGTAAGATTCACATTTTTGGAAGCCGTTGGCCGGCCAAAGAACAAATGGACGGATGGATGGGAAAAAATGCTGAAATAGCCCATTTTGTTTCCGATAAACCAGAAGGTCCTTTTAAGTATGTAAGTACGGTTTTAAAAAGTTCTGATTTTCCACATCCGGATAAAATGTGGGCACCGCATAATCCCCGAATTGAATATGTAGACGGGAAATATATTTTGCTTTATATATTTCAAACGCAAAAAGATAAAGCGCTAATGTATACAGGAATGATGATTGCCGATGATATAAATGGTCCATGGCGATTTGCAGGAAAAAATGATGGTTTAATGGTCGAAAATTCTAAAGATCCAAAACATTGGACATACGGCGGTGTAATTGGTACTGATAATCCTGCATTTATGAAAATAGGGAAGAAGTATTATATTTATTTTAAATCCGGAATGCCTACTCAAAGAACGGCCAAATATGGTTACGCTGTAGCGGATAATCTTGAAGGGCCTTATACTCTTTCGGATCATCCTATAACAGATAATATTGATTATATCGAAGACGCTATGGCTTTTAAAGTTAAAAATGAGTACTTCTTGTTGACAACGGATAATTATGGTACGAATTCAGGAACTTTTGGAAATATCATATTGTGGAAATCAAAAACAGGTTTAGACTTTAAGCTCGCTGATGCAAAGGTTGGAATGCGTACTATACTTGACTACTGGGGAACGCCGGAAGATCATAAAAAGCTCTTGCAAAATGAAAAACATTTTGAATATAGTTCAAGTGGAAAACTGGAGCGTCCAGCGGTACTTTTGATAGATGGTATACCTGCTTACTTTTATGCGTCTGCGGGCTTAAATGTAAGCGGCGGTGAAAACGCAGAAACATATGTTTTTAAAATTGATTGGGCTAACGGGAATTAATCACAACTAAGACTGTTTTAATTTCGGGAATATTTATTTAGAGGTTTTTTTATTTTCTAAAATAATTTTATGATTATAAATGTTTCGAAAGCTCAGAAAAACGATATTGTACTGGAGATATTTTCATGTATTTCTTGAACAGACGCGAAAAATAGTAAGGATCATGATATCCTAAATCTGCAGCGATGTATTTAATCTTAATTTCAGTGGTTAATAATAATAAGCAGGCATGTTGTAATTTTAGGTGAATAAAATAATCTAAAGGCGACATGCCGGTACTTTTTCTAAAAAGTGTAGAGAAATGCGATGCTGATAATTTATTCATATTTGCTAAATCTTCCAGCGTAAGTTTGTCAGCCAATTTCCCGCGCATAAAAGCAATCGTATTGGTAATTAAATCTTTTTCGTCTTGTCTTCTTTCGTTGAGGTTTTTGTCAGGATACAAAAAAGTGGAAACAAAGTGATATAAACATAGGTTGGTCTTGTTGAGGTTTTCAATTCCATATCCCATTTCGAGGTTTCGATACATGGTTTCCCATAATTCTAAACCTTTCTCATTAAGAGTGATTTGCTGTGGACCATCATATAAGCCAATATTAAAACTTCGGTTGAAAGTATTCATGTCAGATCCGCTAAAATGTATCCAATATATTGTCCAGGGATCTTTCTCATCTGCGCCGTATGAGGTAGCTTCCTTTGTGGCAGGAATTATAAAGTAATCATTAACGCCTACTTCAAACTTTGTTCCTTTGACAGTATACCATCCCTTACCTCTAACGCAATAAATGAGAATATTGTCAGCACATCCGTTTTTTCGCGCTCTGTAATGATAAGCTGCTTTCGGAAAATATCCAATATGAGTAATGTACAAATTGGCTAGTACCGGGTTTTCTTTTATAGCTTTTTTCCAGACAGTATCTGGCAGCGAAATTAATTTCTCTCCCTGAAATCCGTCACGTATTTTGAAATTCTTCATGATTTAAATCTATAATTCAAATATAATGTATTCTGTATGAAATAAAAAAGCATTTCGCACAAATTAAAGTTTTGATTTATTCCTTCATTTCGATTTAAATAAAATAATTTCTTGACCAGTATCGCAATTGTGTTTATTGTTGTTTTTATGTTTAATGATGTTTAAGTATGATTTATTTTTATGATTTTATTATAATTATGAATGGTAAATTGAAAAATATATTGCGAATTTCATTAATAATTTTTCTCTGTTTTAGTTCCATTATATTAGAAATTCGGTTTGATAATTGTTGTTCTTGATTATTTTAACAAAAACAGTCAAATAGTCCATTATAATAATTGAATGCACTATTTATTTTGGAAAAAAGGAAAGATAAATTTGCCTTCATAATCAATCCTAAATTTGTAATAATGCGCAATTTTTTTATTAGAACTAAAAGCTACCGATTAGGTGTTTGCAACAATATTTCTGCTTCATCCAAATATTTAAAAAAGATTACAGGGTTATTAATTATCGCCCTTTTTTGTAATGTAACTGTCAATGCTCAACAAGCGGTAACTTCCGATATTAAAACATCCAAGGCGGTTATGGATGGTTTTATGGACAAACGTTTTGGAATGTTTATTCACTGGGGACCTGTAACATTGAGAGGTACAGAAATTGGCTGGAGCCGAGGAGAAGAAGTTCCAACACAGGAATACGATAATTTATATAAAGAATTTAATCCGGTACTATTTGATGCAGAAGCTTGGGTAAAAACGGCAAAAGATGCAGGAATGAAATATGTTACGATTACAGCAAAACATCATGATGGCTTTTGTTTGTGGCCAACGGATTTCTCTAATTATAATATTATGAATTCTCCTTTTAAAAGAGATGTAGTAGATGAATTGGCAAAGGCTTGTAAAAAATACGGAATCGCATTTTGTGTCTATTTTACAGTCGCTGACTGGCATGACGCTGATTATAGTAAGAAAACACCAGAAAGCATGAAAGTCTTTGTGTCAAGGATGGAGAATGAATTAAAAGAAATAATTACGCGCTACAAACCTTATATGTTATGGTTTGATGGTAACTGGGAAGAACAATGGAAATTAGAACATGGAGCAGAAGTCTATAAATTCATAAAAAGTCTTGATAAAGATGTTATTGTAAATAATAGACTAGGAAAAGGAGATCATTACTCATTCTCCTCAGCTTCAGTGGGTGATTATTTAACGCCTGAACAGAAAATTGGTGATTTGAATATGAATGATCCTTGGGAAAGTTGTATTACTATTTGTAATCAATGGGCTTGGAAACCAAATGATAAAATGAAATCCCTTAAAGAATGCATTCAGACTCTTGTAAAAACCGCTGGAGGAAATGGGAACTTACTTTTTAATGTCGGTCCAATGATGGACGGCCGCATAGAAGCCCGACAAACTGAACGTCTTAAAGAAATGGGAGACTGGTTAAATAAATATGGTGCAAGTATTTATGGTACTAAAGGTGGTCCTTATAAACCTAACAGTGCATATGCAGCAACAAGAAAGGGAAATATAGTATATCTACATGTTTTTGAAAGAATTGCAGATAAGCTTGTTCTTCCGGCTTTAGGAAATGCTGCAATAAAAAAAGCTTACTTTTTGGATGGTGATAAAGTTTCATTTGTCCAAAGCAAAAATTCACAAATCGAAATTAATCTGCCGGCAGTTTTACCGAATAAAGTAAGTTCTGTTATTGTTTTGGAACTTGATAAAAATGCAGAAGAATTAGCGGTTATCAAATAATTAATTAAACTAAAAAATGATTTTTAAAACCTCAATATCAGATAAACGATTTTCCTTAGAAAAAGGCGCAGGGAGCGATGCCATTCATAGAGATCCGCTCTATTCTTACGCTGTAACACATTTGCATGACGAAAGCGGACATACAGGTGTTGGTTTTGCTTTTACTTTAGGAGAAGGAAATGATCTTGTGTGCAAAGCGGCGCAGTTCTACGCAGAACAATTAAAGGGAAGGGATATTGAAGAGTTGATGTCCAATTTTGGAACTGTTTTTAATGCGCTTTCCAATGAGCAGCAGTTTCGCTGGCTTGGGCCTCATAAAGGAATTACACACCTGGCACTAGCTTCGGTAACAAATGCTTGTTATGATTTATGGGCAAAGAAAAGAGGAGTGCCACTTTGGAAATTACTGACTGATTTAAAACCGGAGGAAATTGTAAACACTTTAGACCTTTCTTATCTGGAAGATGAGTTGACAAAAGACCAAGCAATTGAGTTGTTGCAATCTAATGTAAATGGTAAAAACGAACGTGCTAAAATCATCGATAAAGGATATCCGGGTTATGACACTTCAATTGGTTGGTTTAATTATAGCGATGATCAGGTAAAGGAAAATGTTCGAAAAGCAATTGCTGAAGGATTTACAGCGATGAAACTTAAAGTAGGTTCAAAAGAGTTTGAACGTGATATTCGTCGTTCGCACATAGTGAGAGAAGCCGCTGGTGATTCTGCTAAAATAATGCTGGATGCCAACCAACAATGGACATTGCCACAAGCATTAGAAATTTGTCCGCAATTTTTATCTATGAACCCGTATTGGATAGAAGAGCCAACTCATCCAGACGATGTATTAGCGCATAAGGTTTTGGCTGAAGCAATAGCGCCAACCAAATTAGCTTTAGGTGAGCATGTGCCGAATCGTGTTATTTTTAAAAATTACCTTCAAACAAAAAGCGCGGGCTTTATGCAAGTTGATGCTGTGCGAGTTGGCGGAGTAAGTGAATTTATTTCGGTAAGTTTATTATGTAAAAAATATGGTGTTCCGGTTGTGCCACATGTAGGCGATATGGGGCAGCTGCATCAGCATTTGGTTTTATTCAATCATATTTCAATGGGACATGAAGCTTTGTTTTTAGAACATATTCCGCATCTTCAGAAACACTTTGTACATCCTGTAAAAATTGAAAACGGTGTATATAGAACGCCTATGGAACCGGGAAGCAGTTGTGATTTAAAAGGATAGAATCGGCATAAATAAAGAATTAAAAAAAATAGATAACAATGATACAATTTACAGATCTCATTATCAGCATTTGTTATGTGCTGGGTATTCTGGCAGTCGGATTATGGTATGGGATTCGTCACAAAAGGAAAAATAAAGATAATGCTGCAAGTGAATATTTCCTTGCGGGAAAAACTTTAAAATGGCCGGCGATTGGTTTAGCATTGTTTGCTACAAACATCTCCACAGTTCATTTGGTAAGTTTAGCGCAAAGCGGATTTGATTCGGGTATTCTCAACGGAAATTTCGAGTGGATGGCGGCTTTTACCTTGATTTTACTGGCTTTGTTTTTTTCTCCTTTTTATATAAAATCAGGAGTAGCAACATTACCTGATTTTTTGGAGAAACGCTATGATCGTTCAAGTCGTGACTGGTTGGTTATTGTTTCAATTGTATCGGCTATAATTATTCATATTGCTTTTTCAATGTTGGCGGGCGGGATCGTCTTAAAAACATTATTTGGTGTCAATATGTACACAAGTGTTATTGTAATTTCTATTATTACAGCAATTTATACAATTGTTGGAGGATTAAAAGCTGTTGTAGTTACAGAATCTATTCAGACAGTTGTCCTGATAATTGGGGCAGCCATCATAAGTTTTGCAGCTTATTTTAAAATGGGCGGATGGGAACCAATGGTTGACGTATTGCATTCAACAAACCAAATGGATAAATTATCCATGTTGCGTCCTCATGGCGATGCGAGCGGAATGCCTTGGTATGCTGTTCTTTTAGGATATCCTGTACTTGGAATATGGTATTGGTGTGCTGATCAGACTATTGTGCAACGCGTTTTAGGTGCAAAAGATGAAAACCACGCCAGAGTCGGTCCTTTATTTTGTGGGTTCATTAAAATATTGCCTGTTTTTATCTTCATTATTCCGGGTTTGTTTGCTTACACATTAGCGCAATCTGGCAAGCTTGATATAAGCGCTTTAAAATCAATCGACGAAGCTGGAAAAGAAATTGTAAACAGTAAAGGAATTTATACACTAATGATAACGCAACTTTTGCCAACAGGATTAGTTGGGATTTTGGTTGCAGCATTATTGTCCGGATTAATGAGTCAGATTTCAGGAGCTTTAAACTCTATTTCAACAATGGTTGGTTATGATATTTACAAACGTTATCGTCCGGAGACAAAAGACGAAGAACTGGTTCGAATTGGTAAAATAACAGCAGGAATTGCATTGGTGTTTTCTCTCGCTTTATTGCCTTTGTTAAATAGATACGAAAGTATTTTTAATGGTTTAAATGATATTATTGCGCACATTGCTCCGCCAATTACCTGTGTATTTCTTTTAGGTATATTCTGGAAAAAAGCATCAGCACAATCGGCAAAATTGACGCTCTGGATTGGGTCTGCTTTAGGAGCCATTGTATTTGCAATAAACAAGTTATTTGTTGACACCACAATCGCTCAGATTCCATTCATGATGATGGCTTTTTACCTTTTTGTAGCGTGTCTGATTATGCAAATTATTTTCTCCTATATATATCCTGTTCAACATACCGAAGAAAGTGAGAAGTTGTACTGGAAATCAATTTGGGAACCTTTGCAAAGTCGTGGCTGGTCAGGTATAGGAAATTATAAAGTCTTATCTGTGGTTCTATTACTCTTGATGGGGGTTTTGTTTTGGATTTTTAGATAAATAAAATGAAAATTATTAATACAAAAAACAAAGTTTATGAAAAACAGCTTCATCATACTTTTTCTGGTATCACTGATTTTTTTGTCCTGCAAGGAAGAAAAAAAAGGCAGTCCGTCGCTTTTGAATTCTGAAAAAAACGCAGCTACTAAAGTAACGAAGCGCGTTGGAATGGTAACAGGAATCAAAGAGGATAAAATCGAATATTATAAAAAACTGCATGCAAAAGTATGGCCGGCAGTTTTAAAGAAAATTAAGGACTGCAATATTCAGAACTATTCCATCTATCTTAAGAAAATTGGAAACGAGTATTATCTGTTCAGCTATTTCGAATATACAGGATCGGATTACGACATGGATATGAAGAAAATGGCCGCAGATCGTACAACACAACAATGGTGGAAATTGACCGATTCAACACAAAAACCATTGCCGGAAGCGGCCGAAAAAAAGCAAATATGGACTAATATGGAAGAAGTATTTCATACAAATTAAAAGATTTAAAAAATATGCAGCTATTAGCAAATAAAATTATATTTCTAACGGGAGGATCAACAGGCATTGGATTAGAGTGTGCCAAAAAATACGCTGAAGCAGGGGCTAAAGTAGTTATTATGGCAAACGAAGAGCGGTCCCTGACTGAATCTGTAAAAGTGCTGGGAGAAGAGCATAGCTCTTTTTTAGGAGATGTATCAAATGCTAATGATGTCAAATTAGGGATTCAGCATGCTTTGAAAAAATATGGTAAAATTGATGTAATTCATAACAATGCCGGTATCGCAAATCCTTCATTGCCATTGCATGAAACTAGTGAAGAAGAATGGAATAGACTTTTTGATGTAAATCTTAAAGGTGTGTTTTATACGACAAAATATGGTTTGGAATCTTTGAAACTTACACAAGGTTGTATATTAAATACAAGCAGTATTGTGGGCGAAATAGGTCAGGCGAATCATGCTGCTTATTCAGCAACAAAAGGAGCTTTAAACGCTTTAACCAAATCAATGGCTTTAGATTATGCTAAATATAAAATCAGAGTAAATGCTGTCTCACCTGCAGGAGTTTGGACTCCAATGCTTAGGGAATGGGGAAAATTACAGGAAGACGCTCATAAAATAGAAAAGTATCTGGATGATATTCATGTTTTGGGATATTGTCCTGAGGGAGATGTGATTGCAGATGCATGTGCGTTTCTGATATCAGATAAAGCGCGATTTATTACCGGAACTATAATGCCCGTAAGCGGTGGAGCAGAACTTGGATACAGAAGGTTCGATTAAGATTCTAAAGTACTGCATTTTGTGACTTTTGACTGGTTTAATATTTTTCAGATTAAGATTGAATATTTTCATTTATGAACGATACAAATAAAATTAATAGACTTCTTTGCTTTTCTATGCTGTTTCTCTGCGCCAATGTTTTTGCTCAATGGTCGGTATTAGATAACGATAAAAGGTTTTTGTTAAATAAAAGCGAGTCTTATTTGTATCAGCCATTTACTGACGAGCAGTGGAACTCAAGTAATTTTGCTACGGAGAAGGAAATGAAATGGTTTAAAGATGCCAGATATGGAATGTTTATTCATTTTGGACTTTCGTCTTATGTAAGTAAAGACTTGAGCTGGCCTATTGTTTATACCAGAAAAGCACCGGATCAGGGGCATGGAGAATATCCTGAAAGTGTTTGGACGAAATGGCCTGAAAAGTTTAAATTGGAAAAATTCAATGCAGACGAATGGGTGAAAATAGCTCAGGAGGCTGGACAAAAATATATTGTAGTCATCGCAAAACATCATGATGGTTTTCATATGTGGGATACTAAATATTCGGAATTTAAGATTACCAATACGCCTTTCGGAAGGGATTATATTAAAGAAATTGCAGATGCTTGTCATAAAGCAAAAATGCCTTTTGGGTTTTATTATTCTCAGCGAGATTGGTATCATCCGGATTATGCTCCTGTTGATCCAAATACAATTAAACAAATTTCAGATCCTCCATATTATCAGGCACTTCCGGGTAAGAAAGTTGCGCCGGGTTCAAGCCATTCTAAATATATTGATTATCAGTATAAAGCTATTGAGGAACTCTGCACGAAGTATGGCAAAATTGATATTTTTTGGTTTGATGCTGTATATTGGGGCGGAATGTTTACCGCTGATATGTGGGATTCTGAAAATCTTACTCGCATGATTCGACGTTTGCAACCAGGTATTATAATTAATAACAGAGCCAGTATTCCCGGTGATTTTGATACGCCTGAACAACGTATCGGAATGTATCAAAAAAGGCCGTGGGAAAGCGCGATGACCTTAAACGGAAGCTGGGCCTATTCTCCAGAGCCTAAAATCAGGTCCGTTAAATCGCTGTTGCAGGAAATGTTATCGGCAGCCTCAGGCAACGGAAATGTATTATTAAGCTGGGGCGCACATTGGAACGGTGAGTTTGATGGTGCTCAAAAAGACACCTTATTAGCAGTTGGAAAATGGCTAAAAAATAATGGTGAAGCCTATTATGGAACTAATGGCGGTCCATGGATGCCTTCTAAAAATTATGGCTCAGTTTACTCGAACAAGAAGATTTATATTTATGTATACAATTGGGATAAAGAAAAATTGAGTTTGCCAAGGATTTCGGGAAATAAGCTATTATCAGCGAGTTTTCTAAATAGTAATGAAAAGCTGATTTATACTGAAAAAGATTCCTTTATAACTTTCAACAAACCTAAAAACCCGGATAAATTAGTTACAGTAATTGTATTAAATATGATCAATAATGTAAGTGAAGTACAAGAAATTAAAACTTCCACATCTGTTTTTGATGATCCTGCTTATGGCGAAAAATTTAAAGTCGTTAAGCTAAAGAAAACAGACTGGAAAGATAAAAATGCCATTATAGATTTACATACGGATAAAAAAGTTACAGGATTAAGTATATCAGGAAATGCGGGTACATTAATTATTTCTGTTTCAAAAGATGGGAAAAGCTGGGAAAATGAAGGAACTAGTTCAGAAAATCTTGGAGAAATAAGTATTAGCTCATTTTTAGCCGGTGTATACATTCCTGGAAAAGAAATCAGATATATAAAATTAGAAAATCAATTAAAACCCAATTTAGACATTACAATTTATTCAAAATAATTCAATTTCAATATTTTTTTTATGAACTCAAATAAAATAAAATTTCTGTTTAGCTTCTTGCTGAGTATATGCTTTCTCAGTTTGTCGGCTCAACAAATTTCTAAACTTCAGCTTACACAAGTAGAAAGAGGTTATGGAATGTTTATCCATTTTGGTATTAATACGTTTAACCAAATAGAATGGTCTGACGGAAAATTGCCCGTTTCGTCTTATAATCCAGATCAGTTAGATCCTGATAGCTGGGTGAAAACAGCAAAAGAAGCCGGTTTTAAATATGTCATTTTGGTTACGAAACATCACGATGGTTTTTGCTTGTGGGATAGCAAATACACTGAATATGATGTTGCGTCAAGTCCAGTAAAAAGAGATGTTATTGCCGAGGTTGCCAAAGCATGTAAAAAATACGGAATTGAATTAGGGTTATATTACTCCTTATGGGATCAACATGAAAAAAGCCATGATTTAAAGGACCCGCAGCCCTATGTTGATTATATGAAAAATCAACTAACAGAATTATTGACCAATTATGGAAATATATGTGAAATCTGGTTTGATGGTGCATGGGCAAAAAAGGATGATGCCTGGCATATTCCAGAAGTGTATGCTCACATTAAAAAACTGCAACCAAACTGTTTAGTGACAGTAAATCATACAATTAGTGTTGATGGAAAACCGGGAACAATTCAGCAACCTTCAGATCAGAAAACGGGTGACAAAGTACGTTTTTGGCCAGTCGATTTTAGAACAAAAGATCCTAATTTAGCAAGATGGGATGATCCAAAAATATTTAGTCAGCCTGATGGACAGACTTATTTAATTTTTGAACATACATTATGTTTGTCAAACCGTTGGAATTGGTTTCAGAAAAAAGAAAATTTACCAGCCAGAGATCTTGATGAATTGGAGGAGTTGTTTTACTGGACAACAGCAAATAATAATATCATGATTTTGAATGTTCCGCCAGATGAACACGGACAAATTAGAGAACATGAAAAGAACAGGATTTTCGAATTGGCGGATAGATTAGGTATTCGGGGCGGAGGAAAATTTCCGGCAGGGCCAACTAATTTATCTTTCAACTTGCCAGTTAAGGCTACAAATTCGTCAAATGACAAAAAGTTCGATATTTCAAAAATTAATGATTTAAGTTTGGAAACTTATTGGACTGCAGGAGAAAAGACGGCTACAATCGAAATGGATCTAGTAAATGCCAAAAAACTAAATAGAATTACCATTTTTGAACATCCGGAAAGCATTGATCTTGAAGATGGTTTTTCAACTTTAAAACAATATCATATTGATCAGTTTTCAATTGAGTTGATGATTGATGGAAAATGGAAAACAGTTTATATGGGAGATGAGGTAGGTTCATGCAAAATAATAAAATTGCCGGAAGTCTATAATGCATCAAAACTGAGATTAAACATTCTTCATTCTAAAGAAATTCCTTCGATTTATCATATTGGGATTTCAAATGATGTTGAAAAACAGTATAGAAAAATACAGCTAAAATCCTAAAATATAAATTAATGAAAGCACTTCATCTGGTTTTAATTTTTGCTTCTATAACTTCTTTGTCTTTAAATGCACAGTCATTTAAAGACAAAGAAAAAGTAGTTTCTAAACAGGAACTCAATTTTAATTCGCTCGCAACATCTTGGGATGAAGGTATTCCGCTTGGAAATGGAATGGTTGGTGCCTTAGTGTGGCAAAAAGGAAATAATTTGCATTTGTCACTTGACAGAGCTGATTTATGGGATATGCGCCCTATGAAAGGGTTGCACCGCAAAGAGTTTAGTTACAAATGGGTAGAAGGACAAGTGGAGAAGAAGGATTATGGCATTGTACAAAAATATTTTGACGAACCTTATGACAATGAACCGGCACCAAGTAAAATTCCGGGCGGCGCATTAGAATTTGATATTCAGAATTGGGGACCAGTTTCATCAGTAAGACTAACACTTAAAGATGCTTTATGCGAAGTAAAATGGGAAAACGGAACTATTTTGAAAACATTTGTACATGCTGTTAAACCGGTTGGATGGTTTCGTTTTGAAAATTTAAAAAAAGATTTTATTCCTCATTTAATTACACCGAGATATCAGGGCGAAGTAAAAGTTTCCGGAGATCCGGTAGGTGGAGATGATTTAGCACGCTTAGGTTATAAGCAAGGCCAGATAACCCAAAAAGGAAATACTATTTCTTATGAGCAGGAAGGTTGGGGAGGATTTAAGTATAACATTAGCGTCAGCTGGAAGAAAATAAACGATTCCACTATTGAAGGTGTTTGGAGTATTACGTCTCAGTTTCCTGATAAAAAGGTGAATCCTGTTGCTGAGAGTGTTGCTAAAAAGACTTTGGAAAGTGGTTATAATACCGATTTAAAAAGTCATATTTCGTGGTGGACAAAATTCTGGGACCAATCCAGTATTTCGGTACCTGATGCTTTATTGGAAAAACAATGGTATTTGGAGCAATATAAATTTGGATCAGCTGCGCGAAGAGGCGCTCCGCCAATTTCCCTTCAAGCGGTTTGGACTGCAGATAACGGAAGACTACCGCCATGGAAAGGCGATTATCATCATGATTTAAATACGCAACTAAGTTATTGGCCTTCTTATAGTGCAAATCATTTGGAGGAAGCGATGGGCTATATTGATGATCTTGAGAAAAATAAAGCTAATTATAAGCGATATACCAAAATGTATTTTGGAAATGATGGTCTTGCAGTTCCAGGTGTTACAACCCTTGACGGAACCGAAATGGGAGGATGGATTCAATATTCTTTTTCGCCAACCGTATCAGCGTGGCTGGGCCACCATTATTATTTGCAATGGCGTTATAGCATGGATCGTAAATTTTTGGAGCAAAAAGCATACCCGTGGATTAAAGACGTGGCAAAACATTTGGAACAGATTACTGTAAAGGACGAGAAAGGCTTTAGAAAATTACCAATTAGTTCCAGCCCTGAAATAAATGATAATGATATTAGTGCGTGGTTCAATCAGAATACAAATTATGATTTGGCATTAATGACTTTTACTTTTAAAGCGGCAGCTGAATTGGCAACTGAATTGGGATTAAAACAGGAAGCAAGTCATTGGAAAAAAATCTTAGATGAATTTCCGGATTATGCCCTTACAGCAAACAATGAATTGATGATTACCCCAACAATGCCATATAGCCAGTCTCATAGACATTTTTCTAATTTGATGGCCATACATCCGCTGAGTTTAATTGAATGGGAAGATGGAGAAAAATCACAATCAGTGATTAAAAATACGATCAAACTTGTAGATAAGGTCGGACCGGATTATTGGTGTGGTTATTCGTATTCATGGATGGCAAATCTTAAAGCGAGGGCAAAAGATGGAGAAGGTGCTGCTAAAGATTTAGAAATTTTTGCCAAAGCTTTTTGCCTTAAAAATAGTTTTCATGTTAACGGAGATCAGACCAAATCCGGTTATTCAAAGTTTCAATATCGTCCTTTTACATTGGAAGGTAATTTCGCTTTTGCAGCAGGTTTACAAGAAATGTTGTTGCAAAGTCAAGCTGGCTTTATAGAAATTATGCCTGCGATACCGGCAAATTGGAAAGACGTTTCTTTTACAACTTTGAGAGCGCAAGGTGCATTTTTGGTAAGTGCTTCAAAGAAAAATGGAAGTATTTCAGAAATCAAGATTGTAGCAGAGCAGGGCGGAAAAACCAAATTAAAAGCGCCTTTTAAAAATTGGATAATAGAGGGAAATCAAAACGCAAGTGCTAAACAAATTTCAGACGAATTTATAGAATTGGAATTTAGCAAAGGAGGATCGATTACTTTAAAAAATAAGGATGTAAGATAGTAATAGAATAATTTTTTGCAAGCTTCAGAGAAGCGGAATATTTATAGCTAAGTATAAATGTTTAAAACATAAAGCTCCGGAGGAGCGACATATATTTTCTACAGTCGTAATATATGTCGCTCCTCAGGAGCTTTTTTATTTGCCTTGTTTTAATTCTATAAATATTTCGCCCCGCTGGGGCTTTACGGATAATAGTTAATCCGGCAGAAAAAGCTGTTTTATGGATTGCTTTATTGAAAGTTGTAACAAATTAAGTCTTGTTTCGTCATACTAAAAACCAGTAAACCATTTAGTATGAGTGTGCAAAATGTAAAACCCGCCAGTTTAGAAGATTTTAAAATAAATACCAAAATCAAACTTTCTGCATTGTGGACTTCGGTCATGTTTTGCTACATATATGGCGATTATTTCTCTCTGTATGTCCCAAACAAAGTAGCCGATTTTATAAGCGGTCAAACCTTATTGGACTCTCCAATTAAATTATTTAGTGCCTCGGTTTTAATGGTAATTCCATCTTTAATGATATTTATATCGGTTGCCGCAAAACCAAAAGTCAGCAGACTTCTTAATATTTTATTCGGGATTATTTATACCGCTATAATGTTGTTGATTGCTTTCACGTCGATTGCACCGTGGTGGAGTTTTTATGTTTTTCTGGCAATAGTAGAAAGTATTCTTACCGCTGTGATTGTTTGGATTGCCGTTAAATGGCCAAAGGTTGTTTAATTTTAAAATGATATAATATGAGCGAGAAATCTACAATGTCGTTTAAAAACACCGGAAGAATTGCAGGACTTCTATATTTGGTCGTTGTACTTACCGGAATTTTTAGTTTAGGCTATGTTCCTTCAAAATTAATTGTTTGGGACAATCCTTCAGCAACTTTTAATGCAATTAAACAATCGGAATTCCTTTTTAGAACTGGAATTGTGAGTGGATTGGTTTGTTATACTTTCTTTCTGTTTCTGCCTTTGGTTTTATACAAATTATTAAAACCTGCTCATAAAACTTATGCTTTGTATATGGTCGTTTTGGCCGTTGTGAGTGTGCCGATTTCTTTTGTTAATATGCTTAATAAATTTGCGGTAATTTCTATAATTAACGGACAAGATTCCGTGCCAACGAAAGAAGTTCTTCAGCAAGTAATGTTTTATCTCAATCAGTACGATTACGGAAATCTTATTGTTCAGGTTTTCTGGGGACTTTGGCTTTTTCCATATGGCTATTTGGTTTATAAATCCGGAATTATTCCTAAGTTTTTTGGAGTTTTACTTATGTTGGGGTGTATCAGTTATCTGATCAATTTCTTTGGGAATTCATTATATCCTAATTATTCTCAGTTAGGAATATCTTCCATAGTACGACTTCCTGCCACATTGGGCGAAATAGGATCGTGTTTGTGGCTTCTGATAATGGGAGCAAAAGAATATACTAATCCTTCAGAAGATTCGCGTCTAAAATCGGACTCAAATCCAAATAATGAATTTGCTGGGGAATATTTAAAATAGGCTTTCGAACTAATGATTCATTGCTTATAAAATAATGAATTCCATCTTTTGTAGCAATTCCTTCAACTTGATGGAAAGGAAGTTTAAGATCAACTTTTCTTTTATTTCCCGATAAAAAATCGTGGTCTTTAAAATTGTTTAGCAGATACAAAAAAGGTTTTCCAATTTTTGAATATCCGCAAAGAACAACAAGCTTTTTTTCTTCCAGATAGGTTGCGCCGGTTACTAATCCTTTTGTGTCAAAAGTGCTTTTAAATTGAGCAATTTGACTTCCTGCTTGATTTGGCAAAACATAAATACTTGTTTTAGACGATTTCCATTGTTTTGTAAACAAATAAATACTGTCTTTTGAGGTGATAAATGCCTCGCAGTCAAAGTTGGTGTTATTTGGTTTTTGTGGCGTAAAGTCGGTTTGATCGCTGTAGCGAAAGGAAATCTTCTCAATAATTGGATTTTCGTTTAAAAATGATTTTTTATCAATTTTTAAAATGTTTAAATCAGTTCGGTTTCCGCTATAATTATTTCCAAAATCGCCAATGTATAAATAAGAACTATCCTGTGCAATTTCTTCCCAGTCATGATTAATGGCTTGATTAAGAATGATTTTTCGTTTAATTTTTCCTAAAGAATCTAATCCGTAGATTGTTTTGTCATGATCATCATTATGTGTCCAGAATAAATCATTAAAAAATACTAATCCGGAAGTTTCCTTTATAGAATCACTGATATTAATAGAATATTCAGGTTTTATTTTTAAATCTTTATAAAGACAACTTCCATTATTTAAAGTAGCTTGTTCATCGTAATTTATTGCTGCAGGATCTGTGCAGCCTGATATTTGAGAATAGGCAGAAGTTAAAACAAAGAAGAAAAAGAAAACAAAAAATCGCATTCTGATAAAAATTAAATTCTGTATTGAAAGATACAATTTTGAGTTCTTTTTTTGAGTCTAAATTTTATTTTAGAAAAAATTAGAACCTAAAAAACTGATTGTTAGCTATAACTTCTTTTAAATCTGAGATAGAATCTGATTTTACTTTTTGGTCAAAAGATTTTATATGTTTAGTATGATGAATATCAGTTCCTGTAAAATCATACATTCCTTTTTTGAGCAATTGATTTGCAATTTTATTGATTTCGCTTCCGTAATAGCCCACTAAAGCAAGTAAATTCAGTTGAAAACGGCAACCTGCTTTTTTAAGTTTATCATATTCATCGAAGTTTTTATGATAAAACGAATATCTTTCCGGATGCGCCAAAACCGGTATATATCCTGCCAATTGTATATCAAAAATAATTTTATACAACTGTATCGGAGCGTTTATGTAAGACATTTCGACCAATATGTAATTGTCTTTTAAAGTTAGGAGCTTTTCGTTTTGTAAATTGTTTTCAAACCGATCATCCATTAAATATTCGGCAGCAGCTTTAAAGGGAATTTCGATTTTTTCGTTTTTCAGGAAAAGTTTGGTTTCCTCATATTTTGAAGAAATAATTTCAGGTGAATTATTCCAGAAATAATGGCTAATGTGAGGTGTAGTAATAAATTGAGAAATACCTATTTCTTCAAAGGATTTTGCAAGCGTCAGTGTGTCAGACAAAGTTCTGGCTCCGTCATCGATTCCCGGCAATAAATGGGAATGAATATCAACATAATTTCCGCCTAAAAGATCCTTTAAGTACGGTTTTGATTTTAAAAAGGAAAACATAACTGCAAAAGTAAAGAATAGAATGTAAATCTGTTATAAGAACGGAATGACTTTTAATTTGTTTTAGAAATAAATGGCTATCTCGACTATTATTTTATATTTGTGATTATTAATACTTTAATTATTTATGAAAATAAAAGAGAATTTGTACAATCAAAGAATTATTTCTATTGATGCTTTGCGCGGAATTACCATTTTTGTAATGATATTTGTAAATGAACTTGCAAGTGTTAAAAATGTTCCGCAATGGATGAAACATATGCCTGCAGACGCAGATGCAATGACCTTTGTAGATTTGGTCTTTCCTTCGTTTTTGTTTATTGTCGGAATGTCGGTTCCTTTTGCTTTTAATGCAAGATTGTTAAAAGGAGATAGCCCAAAAACGATATGGACGCATACTCTAAAAAGAGCGTTGGCATTAGTCATTATCGGAGTTTTTATGGTAAACGCAGAATATGGATATGATGCATCAAAAATGCTGATTACACCTGCTTTTTGGGGACTTCTAGCGTATTCAATGCCAATTCCAATTTGGAATAAATACCCAAAAGATTTCTCAGTCTGGTTAAAATACATACTTCAATACGGAGCAATTTTAGTTTTGGTTGCGCTTTACTTTTTATACATTCAAGACACTGGCGAAAGAGGAATGACGCCAAAATGGTGGGGAATTCTTGGATTAATTGGTTGGGCTTATTTTTTTACAGTGGTATATTATTGGTTGGTCAACGGCAAACTATGGGCAATGATCGCTTTTCTAGTTTTTTGTGTTATCGCCAATTCAATAAACCTAACCGAAGGACATGTTTTGCACCAATTGCCTGGGTTTAGTTTTATTGCAGGTCATTTAACGCATGCAGCATTAGTGAGTGCCGGAATTGTAATTTCGCTTCTATTCTTTGATCGTAAAAAAGAGGTAAAAATCAATTGGGCAGTACTTGGCTTTATCGTTCTGTTTTTTGCCGTAGGATTTTTTCTTCGCCCTTATTACGGAATTTCAAAAATAAAAGGAACGCCATCTTGGACGATGCTTTCAGCAGGAATTTGTACAGTATTGTTTTATTTTCTGTATTGGTTAATGGAACTTAAAAAGCAAACAAAATGGAGTGATTTCTTTATGCCGGCCGCAGCAAATCCGTTATTGATTTATATTTTACCAGGCGTTATATATTATTTTAATCAGGCTTTTAATATTCATATCATTCCGGAGTATTTACGTGAAGGAGTTCCCGGGATTATTTGGTCACTTGTTTTCTCAACCATTATGTTATTGGTTATGAAAATTTGCAACAAGTTTAAGATTCAACTTCATTTATAGTTTTGATCAAATCGGTTTTTTTAACGCAGAGTGCAATAAGGTTTTTCACAAAGTGCACAAAGTTTTAATCTGTTTAATCTTTTAATCTGTGGCTAAAAAAAATAAACACAAAGTACGCTAAGGTTTTTTCTAAGTGAGTTTTACAAACTAAAAGTTCTCAAAGTTTTTTTAATAAAGCTTTGAGAACTTCAGCTAATTATTTAGCTACAACGTAAAAATCTTAGCGTACTTTGCGAAAAACCTTCGTGCACTTTGCGTTAAAATAATTCGTTTAGAGACAACCTGAAATCAGAAACCTGAAACAAAAATTATCGAATTCTCTTAAACGAAATCGGACCACTTCGATCTTTATTGTCTTTAAAAGTTCCCTCAAGCGTATTTCCGTCTTCAGATAAAACCAAAGTATGCGTTCCTGCGGTTGCCCAGCCATCAATTGGTAAAGTTACATTTACGTTATATGTAATTGTATTTCCAGTTCGTTTTCCTGTCCCACTTTCTACAAATTTTTGACCTTTCCATTCTAAATAATGCGAGAAAATAATTTTTCCGTTTTGTTCTGAAATTATGGCAACAGCATTTTGAACACCAGAATTAATATCTTCCCAAACGCCATTAATATCAATTTTTGCAGCTGCTGATTTTTTTTGGCTGTAGCCGAAATTCAAAAATGATACAGTAACAAAAAGTAAAAGAAAAAGTCTTGTTTTCATGTTTTTTAATATTGATAGGTTTCTTTCAAAGATACTTTTTCTCAGGATTTAATTTTCATTCTGTAATTCTTTTTAAAAAGAGGTTATTGTCTTGATAAAATTCTAAATTTGTAAGAATACATTCTTAAAGTCTTTTTAATGAATAGTTTAAAAATAAAATTTATCCTGTTTATAATTTTTATTTCGCCATTTTGTTACTCACAAAATGATAGCACTGCTGTGGAGAGTCAGGATATTTTAGACGTCATTCAAAAAATCTTTAAAAAAAATGATACAATAGGAGAGCGCAAAGACAGAAAATTGGCATTTTCATTATTGCCAGTTCCAGTTGGGGCAAATAATTCAAACGGACTCGTTATTTCTTTTTTGACGACTTTTTATCTTGGAGAAGATCATGAAACAACAAATATGTCGCAGGTTTCTTTTTCGCCTTATTTTAGTTTTAGCAATCAATATGTATTTCCCATTCAGTCCTATATTTATACGAAAGACAATAAGTGGAATTTCATTGGTGATTACCGCTATCTGATTTATCCGCAGTTAACTTACGGATTAGGAGATCATAATACAGAAAAAGAAATGTCAAATTTAGATTATAAACAATGGCGTTTCTATCAATTTATTACACGAAAAGTTGTTGGCAATTATCGACTGGGAATTGGTTTTCTATATGATAAATACACTAACATTTCTGAGGAATCGTATATAGATGAAGAAACCGACTATGTGAAATATATGGATGGCGATTTTTCAGATGAAAATTCTTTTGGTTTTGCTTTTCAGGGTCTGTATGATTCCAGAAAAAACATCGTTAATCCGGAACAAGGAATGTATATTGAAGCCGATTTAAGAATTAACACAAGTGGTGTAAACGGAGACAAATGGCAATCCTTGTATTTTGATGCAAGAAAATATCATTCTTTCAGTAAAACGAAACATCGCGTTTGGGCATCGAGGGCATTTTACTGGTCGACTTTTGGCGGAAAGCCACATTATCTGGATTTGCCAAGTATTGGCTGGGACCGCGACGGAAAAACAGGACGAGGTTTTACAAAAAACAGATATCGAAGCAATGCATTGGTTTATTTTGAAACCGAATATCGAACCGATATAACCAGAAATGGTTTTTTTGGTGCCGTTTTTTTTGCTAATATTTCATCGGTTTCAAAGCTAGATACATATCAATTTGATAAATGGCATCCCGCCGTTGGAACAGGAATCCGAATTAAATGGAACAAAAAGAACAATAGTAATTTGGCGCTGGATTACGGAATAAGTAAAAACGATTGGTCATTACGATTGGGATTAACAGAAAATTTCTAACTTCCCCAAAAATCATCAGTCCAAAATTTTCATGCAATTATCGGTAATCATTCTTAATTATAATGTAAGATACTTTCTGGAACAATGCGTTTTAAGTGTTCAGGAAGCCATTGCCGCGCTTGATGCCGAAATTATTGTTATTGATAACAATTCATCAGACGATTCTTGTTTGATGATGAAAGAGAAGTTTCCTTCTGTAAGACTTATTCAAAATAAAGAAAATTTTGGTTTTCCAAAAGGGAATAATATTGGAGTGTCAGAAGCACAGGGAAAGTACATCTGCATTTTAAATCCTGATACGGTTGTCGGTGAAGACACTTTCGTGAAAATTCTGGCTTTCGCCGAAGAAAAAAAAGATCTCGGAATTATCGGCTGTAAATTAATTGACGGAACAGGAAATTTTCTTCCGGAAAGTAAACGCGGAATTCCGACGCCTTGGGTTGCCTTTACAAAGATTTTTGGGTTGTATAAAGTTTTTCCAAAATCACGAATTTTTAATCGATACTATGCACAAAATTTAGATCCGAATCAAACCGGAAAAGTAGAAATTTTAGTGGGCGCTTTTATGTTTATGGAACGTACATTATATCTGGATTTAAAAGGTTTTGATGAAAACTGCTTTATGTATGCCGATGATATCGATTTGTCTTATCGTGTTTTACAACTCAATAAATCGAACTATTATTTTCATGAAACTACCGTTTTGCATTATAAAGGAGAAAGTACTGTAAAAGACGAATTGTATATGAAGCGTTTTCAGGATGCAATGAACTTCTTTTATCAAAAGCATTTTAAAAAATCGCTTTTCTTTAGTTTTTTTATTCAAGTGGGAACTTGGTTTTTCTCGTTTGTAAAAATGTTTCAGGGAAAAACGAAAATAAAAGTAGTGCCGGAAAGCTATATTTTTTATTCCTCAAATATGATTTTGTCTGAAAAATTACCTTTAATTCTAAAAAATAAAGTCCGCTTTTTAGAATTCAAAAAAGAAAAAATGGTAAATTCGTGCCTGATTTTAAAGGGTAAAAAGACAGAGATTATTTTGGATAATCAGTATGTTTCATTCAAAAAATGTATCAAAATCATAGAAACTCTTAAAGATAAGAACATTACTTTTAAGATTTTCCCCAAAAACACCAATTTTATAATTGGAAGCAATTCGCGAAATGACAGAGGTCAAATTGTAAAAATCGAGTAAAAAATTATATTTAGTGTAATTTATATTTAAATTTTTCAGTAATTTCGCAATCTGAAAATCAAAATCACCTTTTAGATTAACAATATGGCAAGATTTGAATTAAAGCTTCCTAAAATGGGAGAAAGCGTAGCTGAAGCAACTATTACAAACTGGTTGAAAGAAGTTGGAGACAAAATTGAGGCTGATGAAGCAGTACTTGAAATTGCAACTGATAAAGTTGACAGTGAAGTACCAAGCGAAGTTTCAGGGATTTTGATTGAACAATTATTTGGCAAAGATGATTTAGTTCAGGTAGGGCAGACGATTGCAATCATTGAAACTGAAGGTGATGCTCCAGTTGCAAATACAACTGCAGAAGTTGAGGTTCCTGTAGAGGCTGCTGAAATTGAAAAAACAATTGAAGCTGTTCAGGAAGTTGTAGCGGCACCTCAGGATTTTTCAGGATCTGATAAATTCTTTTCTCCGTTAGTAAAAAATATTGCTAAAGAAGAAGGTGTTTCTGTTGCTGAATTAGAAAGTATTTCAGGTTCAGGAAAAGATGGTCGCGTAACCAAAGAAGACATTTTAAAATATATTGAAGATCGTAAATCTGGTGCTGTAACAGCAAAAGTAGTTGAAGCTCCTAAAGCTGTTGAAACTCCTAAAGTGGCAGAACCAGTAGTTCAAAAAAGTCAGCAGGCAGTTCCGGTTTCAGTAAATGGCGGTGACGAAATTATTGAAATGGACAGAATGCGTAAGCTGATTTCAGGTTACATGGTAGCTTCGGTTCAGACTTCAGCACACGTACAATCTTTTATTGAAGTTGATGTAACAAACATTGTGAAATGGAGAGATAAAGTTAAAACAGCTTTCGAAAAAAGAGAAGGCGAGAAATTGACTTTTACGCCAATTATGATGGAAGCGGTTGCAAAAGCGCTGAAAGATTTCCCTGGAATGAATATCTCTGTTGATGGTGAATATATCATCAAAAAGAAAAATATCAATTTAGGAATGGCAGCGGCTTTACCAAACGGAAATTTAATTGTTCCTGTAATTAAAAATGCAGATCAGTTGAATCTTGTTGGAATGGCAAAAGCGGTTAACGATTTAGGAAACCGTGCAAAAGCAGGAAAACTAAAGCCAGACGATACGCAGGGCGGAACTTATACGGTTACGAATGTTGGAACTTTTGGAAGTGTTTTCGGAACGCCAATTATCAATCAGCCGCAAGTTGGAATTTTAGCTCTTGGAGCAATTCGTAAAGTTCCTGCGGTTATCGAAACTCCTGAAGGTGATTTTATCGGAATTCGTCAGAAAATGTTCTTGTCGCACTCTTATGATCATAGAGTTGTAGACGGAGCTTTAGGAGGAAGTTTTGTAAAAAGAGTAGCAGAATATTTAGAAGCTTTTGATGTAGATAGAGATTTCTAATCCATTTATAAATAAATTTAAGACCCGGAAAATGATTTCATTTTTCCGGGTTTTTTATTAGTAAGAAAAAGGAAAGGTAATTTTTTGGCAACGGCTGTTTTGGTTCTTTATTGAAGTTAAAATTTGAAAAATAGCTTCTTTGTGGGCAAAAAAAATATAAATAGAGGTCGGAAATTCGGCTTTAAAAATTACATTTGTAATCTTATAAAAATTAAAATGGAATTAAAACTTAACAAACCAATTTGCTTTTTTGATCTTGAAACAACTGGAATTGATATCGGTAAAGATCGTATCGTAGAAATTTCAATATTTAAAGTTTTTCCAAACGGAAATAAAGAAAGTAAAACCTGGTTGGTGAATCCGACAATTCCGATTCCTCCACAAACTACGACTGTACATGGTATTACTGATGAAAAAGTAGCTAATGAACCAACTTTTGCTGAATTGGCGCCGCAAGTTTACAATATGATTAAAGACAGCGATTTAGGCGGATTTAATTCAGATCGCTTTGATATTCCACTTTTGGCAGAAGAATTACTACGAGCAGGAGTTGATTTTGACATGAAGAATAAGGTTTCTGTAGATGTTCAGACGATTTTTCATAAAATGGAAGAGCGTACTTTAAGTGCTGCATTGAAATTTTATTGCGGAAAAAGCCTTGAAAACGCACACTCTGCGGAAGCTGATACAATGGCAACTTATGAAATCCTAAAAGCGCAATTGGATCGTTACCCAGAATTGGAAAACGATATGAAGTCTTTATCTGAATTTACAACTCGTAAAAAAATCGCCGATTTTGCCGGAATGATTGCTTTTGATAAAGATAACGAGGAAATTTTTACTTTTGGAAAACATAAAGGAGCGAAGGTTGAGAAAGTTTTAGAATCGGAGCCTGGTTATTTTAGCTGGATTCAAAATGCTGATTTTCCTTTGTATACCAAAAAAGTTTTGACAGCAATTAAATTAAGAAAATTAAATACGAAATAAGTTTTCGGTCGCAGTCTCAGTATTCAGTTTTTTACTGAGGCCTAATTCTGTGTTTTTTGAAACTGCGACTGAAAACTGCGACTGAAAACTAAGAAGAATGAAGATTATCTGTGTCGGCAGGAATTATGCCAATCATATAGAGGAATTAAAAAACGAGCGTCCAACAGAACCGGTGGTTTTTATGAAACCTGATTCTGCGGTTTTATTGAAACAGCATCCTTTTGTAATTCCTGAGTTTTCTGAAGATGTTCATCACGAAGTTGAAATCATCGTTAAGATTAATAAAGTTGGAAAATATATTGAGCCGAAGTTTGCTCATAAATATTATGATGAAATAAGTGTCGGAATTGATTTTACAGCGCGTGATCTGCAAAGTAAATTAAAAGAAAAAGGACTTCCTTGGGAAAAAGCCAAAGCATTTGATGGCTCGGCGGTTATAGGTGATTTTTTGCCAAAAACGGACTTTGTTTCTATGGAAAATCTTAATTTTGAATTACGAAATAATGCAGAAACGGTTCAAAAGGGAAATTCAGAAATGATGCTTTGGAAAATTGATGAACTGATTGCTCACGTATCGCAATTTTTTACTTTAAAAATTGGTGATATTATTTTTACAGGAACGCCTGCAGGTGTTGCGCCCGTAAAACCAAATGATGTTTTAGAAGGCTTTTTAGAAGATAAAAAATTATTCAGAATACAAGTAAAATAATGGCTTTAAAATACAACCTTTCGAAAGTGTATGCGCTTTCAGATAATGATCCTGAATTTGTAAACGAAATTCTGAAATTATTCGTTACTGAAGTTCCTGAAGATTTAAAGCAAATCAAAGAAGGAATTAAGAAGAAAGATCATAAGTATGCTTACTCTTATGCGCATAAAATAAAACCAACTTTAGATTTAATGGGTTTGAATGTGGCATTTGAGGAAATTCTTCAGGTAGAAGCCTGGACGAAAGCAGAAGGCAAGAAAAAAGATATTATCGAAACTTTCAAAAGTATTAGGGTACAAGTGAAAGATGCGATAAAAGAAATTAAAAAAGACTTTGATCTTTAAATATATAATTTGATCTATTCTAGTTAACTAAATATTGGAATAGATCAAATTTCTTCTTTAAATTTTGGGACGGTTTGTAATTTGTTAAGCCGTTAATATCATCCTCCAAAACAAAATTTAAATTTTCTATTAAAACCTTATAGTCTTACTTAATGTAAGAGATAAAAATATTTCACTGATATGAAAGCAGCAATTATTACTATTGGAGATGAAATTTTAATTGGACAAATCGTAGACACAAATTCTGCATTTATTGCTAAATCGCTCGATCGTATTGGCGTTGAAGTAGCAGAAATGCTCTCCATAAGCGACGATAAAAAGCATATTTTAGATACTTTTTCGAAACTGCAAAATAAAGTAGATGTTGTAATTGTTACAGGTGGTTTAGGTCCAACGAAGGATGATGTTACAAAAAAAACATTCTGCGAATATTTTGATGATGAGTTAGTTGTGAATCCGGAAGTTCTGGCACACGTTACACAATTGATTGAAGGCTTTTATAAAAGACCAATTTCACAATTGAATAAAGATCAAGCTTTAGTTCCTTCGACTTGTACGGTTCTTCACAATCAGGTTGGCACTGCGCCTGGAATGTGGATGAAGAAAGAAGATACTGTATTTATTTCGCTTCCCGGAGTTCCGTATGAGATGAAATATTTGGTGGAGGAAGAAATAATCCCGAAAATAGTTCGCGAATATAAGCGTCCCTATATTATTCATAAAACCATTTTAACGTACGGTCAAGGCGAAAGTTTAGTTGCGGAACGTATCGAACATTGGGAAAATAATTTGCCTGAATTTATCAAATTGGCGTATTTGCCAAATCCCGGAAGAGTGCGTTTACGCTTAACAGCAAGAGGAACTGATAAAGAAGTATTGGAAAAAGCAATCGAAGACAATGTTCAGTCTTTAGACGCTATAATTCATGATATAATAGTAGGTTACGAAGAAAATGAAACAATCGAAACGGTAATTGCAAAGTTTCTGACAAAGCAAAATAAAACCATTTCAACGGCGGAAAGCTGTACCGGAGGAAGAATTGCATCGCTTTTGTCTTCGGTGCAAGGTGCGTCAAAATATTTTAAAGGCAGTGTTGTTTCGTATGCAACAGAAGCTAAAGTCAATGTTTTGGGTATTTCGCAGGATTTAATCGATCAATTTTCAGTAGTTAGTGCTGAGGTTGCGTCGGCTATGGCTTTGAGTGTGAAAGAGATGCTTAAAACCGACTATGCAATTGCAACAACTGGTAACGCCGGTCCGTCAAAAGGTGACTCGGAAGCTGAAATAGGTACTGTATACATAGCTCTGGCAACACCAAGTGAAGTAATTGTTGAAGAATTTAACTTTGGTCAACCACGTGAAAAAGTGATAGATAGAGCGAGTATTAAGAGTTTAGAAATATTACAGAAAGAAATTTTAAAAATTGTGCAATAATTTTTTGCTACAATGGTTTATTTTTCTTTTCTTTGCACCCTGATTTTGAATAACGATAAAAGATAAGTATAATGTCAAGAGTTTGTGACCTTACAGGTAAAAGAGCGATGGTAGGAAATAACGTTTCTCACGCTATGAACAAAACTAAGAGAAAGTTTTCTGTAAACTTAGTTAAAAAGCGTTTTTATCTTCCAGAAGAAGATAGATGGATTACTCTTAGAGTAGCAGCATCTACGATAAAAACAATTAATAAAAATGGAATCACTGCTGTTTTGAAAAAAGCACAGTCAGAAGGATTTATCAAATAATCTTTTCCTAAATAAATATATAGCAAGATGGCAAAGAAAGGTAATAGAATCCAAGTAATTTTAGAATGTACTGAGCACAAGACTTCTGGTGTTCCAGGAACTTCTAGATATATTACAACTAAGAACAAAAAAAATACTCCAGACAGATTAGAGATTAAAAAATTTAATCCAATCTTGAAAAGAGTAACAGTTCACAAAGAAATTAAGTAATAATTAGAGATTTTGATAAAATCTCAAATGGTTTTTCATTTGAAGATTTATTGAATTTCAAATAACATTGAATCATGGCAAAGAAAACCGTAGCATCGTTACAAACATCTTCTAAGAGATTATCAAAAGCCATCAAAATGGTAAAATCTCCTAAAACTGGTGCATATACATTCGTAGAATCTATTATGGCTCCTGAAGAAGTTGATGAATTCTTGAAAAAGAAATAATTAACATTACAATATATAGAAAAGCTACTTTCATTCGGAAGTAGCTTTTTTATTACCTATATTTGTCTATAAATTTAAAGAATCGCAACAATTGACTCTTTTTTGAGAAACAATTGCACTTTCTTTAAAGATTTAGATTTCTGATCTGAAAATCAAGAAATCTAATAATCAAATAATCTACAAAAAAAATGAGTTTTTTTAAAAAATTATTCTCTAGCGAAAAAAAAGAGACTTTAGACAAAGGTCTTGAAAAAACAAAAACTACTTTTTTTTCAAAGTTAAGTAAAGCCGTAGCCGGAAAATCTAAAGTCGATGACGATGTTTTGGATAATCTGGAAGAAGTTCTTGTAGCTTCTGATGTTGGTGTAAACACAACTTTGAAAATTATCGAAAGAATAGAAAAACGTGTTGCCGAAGATAAATATTTAGGAACTGAAGAACTAAATCAGATTCTAAGAGATGAAATTGGTGCATTGTTATCTGAAACCAATACTGGCGAAGCGACAGAATTCGAAGTTCCAAAAGATAAAAAACCCTACGTTTTAATGGTTGTTGGAGTAAATGGTGTTGGAAAAACTACAACGATTGGAAAATTAGCATATCAATTTAAGAAAGCGGGTCATAAAGTGGTTTTAGGAGCTGCTGATACTTTCCGTGCTGCTGCTATTGATCAATTGCAAGTTTGGGCGGATAGAGTAGATGTGCCAATTGTAAGACAAAATATGGGAAGTGATCCAGCTTCGGTAGCTTTTGATACCTTACAATCTGCTGTGGCGCAAAATGCTGACGTTGTTATTATTGATACTGCTGGACGTTTGCACAATAAAATTAATTTGATGAACGAATTAACGAAAGTAAAACGTGTAATGCAGAAAGTTGTTGCTGATGCTCCTCATGATGTGCTTTTGGTTTTAGATGGTTCAACAGGTCAAAATGCTTTTGAGCAGGCAAAACAGTTTACCGCAGCTACAGAAGTTACTTCGTTAGCGGTAACTAAATTGGATGGAACAGCAAAAGGTGGTGTTGTAATTGGTATTTCAGACCAATTTAAAATTCCGGTAAAATATATTGGAGTTGGCGAAGGGATTGAAGATTTACAGGTTTTCAATAAATATGAATTCGTTGACAGTTTCTTTAAATAAATTATGATGAGTTTTGAATCTTTAAAAAATATTCCAGCTATTGCGTTTTATTTTGTGAGCGTTATATGTTTTGTTTTGGCAAATGTTTTGAGAGATAATAGTCTTTCTTTTTATTATATTTTATTAGTTCTGGGCATAGGCTTCTTCTTTATGGGAGTTCTTAAAAGATTGCGCACTAAGCAATAGTTTATTAGCAGATTTTGATATGAAATGCTTTTTTCTTGTTTTTCTTTTTACTGTATTTTCATGTAAACAAGGAAAAAGCGAGAGAATGGATAAAAGTCAAAATGCAGTTCAGAAAGTAATTGTGATTCAGCCTCTTGGTAGTTTTAAGGAAGAGCAATCGCAAAATGTATTTGTTCAAATTAAGACTATAAATCCGAAAGTAGTCTTAAGATCAAATATTACTTTTCCTGAGGGTTCATAATACAAACCAAGAAATAGATATCGCGCTGATAGTATAATTAAATGTCTTAAAAATAATATTGGCAAGGATTCTGTAATTGTTGGATTATCGAATTCTGATATAAGCACAACTAAAAACGGAATAAGCGATTGGGGTGTAATGGGATTAGGTTATAATCCCGGAACGGCCTGCGTAGTTTCTGATTTTAGATTGTCTGTTAAAAATAAAAATCAGCAGTTTTATAAACTTGTATTGCATGAACTCGGTCATACGGCAGGTTTACCACATTGCAAAATAAAAACCTGTTTGATGCGTGATGCTGAAGGAGGGAACCCACTCGATCAAGAAAAATGTTTCTGCAAGGATTGCAAAAGCTTTTTAAAAAGTAAAGGCTGGCATTTAATATAAACTTCAGGCTGTTTATTGATAAAATGAATAGTCCGTTCCCATTTTGATTATAATCATTTTTTGAAGAACGTTTATTGTATTTCCCACTTCGTTCCGTCGGTGAAGACAATACAGTTAGCTCTTACTTTGGTAATCTTACTTGCATCTGTAGAAAAATCTTCCCAGGTTTTAATTTGGATTTGTCCCGGTTTAAGCAAAGAAGTCGATTTTCCTTCAAATGTTCCTTCTCCGTAAAAATTTCTTCCGTTGGCATGTTCGTTAAATGAATTTAAACATTGCCATTCAAGCTTAATTGCTTTAATAGCCTTTTTTCCTGAATTTTTAAAAATTATTTTGATGTCCTTATGATCTGAGTATAGGTTTTTGGATAGCGAGCTTTTTACAATCGTAATGGGAGATTTTCTGTCGCTCTCATTTTTTGTATTGCTTTTGTTTGGCAAAATAGAATCTATTTCTTCTTGTTTAATTAAGCTAATGGTTTTGGGTTTACTGGCATTTGTTATTTCAGAAACAAGATTTTTTTTCTGTTTTGATTCTATACAGCTTAAAAGTGTAGTAAATGCGAAAAAAAATAGTAGATAAGGTTTTTTCATTTGTTTTTATATTCGAGAATTTCGGAATATCGTTTCGTTTATGTTTTTTGATTATTAATTGGTTGTAGTTGTGTTTTTGCAAATGTCTTTAAATAAGAATTGTGCTTTGGTCTCAAAAAGGTATAATGTTGATAGAATAAGCCTGAAGGTTTTTCTAAATTGATTTTTTAAAATTCCTGGAATAAATTGATTATAAATATTTCTTTTGAAGTTTATAAGTTTACCTTTGTAGTTCACGAAAATTTCTTGTGAAAACATGAGCCCTAGCCCTGATAGGAGCGGCATCCTTTTATGGTGGTGTTCACCATAAAAGATACAGCGGATAGCAGGAATAAGCTCCTAATTCTGAAACTTTGTTTAGATAAAAAACTCATTTACCAGTAATAAAATACAATATGAAAAACACTTTTATGATTTTGGTTTTATCGCTTTTGTTTGTAAGTTGCAAGCAGGAAATAAAACAGGAGGATATTGCAAAACTCAATGGTTATTGGGAAATTGAAAAAGTAGTTTTTGATAAAGGGGAAGAGAAAGCATATGGAATGAATGAGAATTTTGATTTCTTTACCGTAAAAGGTACAAAAGGAACAAGGACAAAAGTTATGGCGCAGCTAGACGGAACTTTTTTAACAACAAATACTTTTGAAAATTTTTTGGTGCGAAATACAGATAAAGGCACTTTTTTGGATTATAAGACAGATTATGCAAAATGGAGCGAGGAATTAATTTCAATTTCGGATAAGGAATTTGTAGTCAAAAATGAGCAGAATAAAGAATATCATTATAAAAAAGCAGCACCAGTTAATATTTTAAGCGATGGCAAAAAGACTAAATAGCGAGAGTACAATTGGAGCGGTGCTACAACAGATTATTCAGGTGAATAAACTGCAACCGGGAATGGATCAGATTGATGTTAAAGATGCCTGGGCAAACTTAATGGGTAATGGTGTAAAGACATATACTAAGAATGTTGTTTTGAAAGGAAGCACGCTTTATGTTGAACTTGGATCAGCTGTTTTAAGAGAAGAATTAAGTCACGGAAAATCTAAAATTGTAAAGATGATTAATGAGGAATTGGGTCGTGATGTAGTAAAAGACGTTGTTTTACGATAGTTTTTTTAATAAGATAATTTTTAAAAAATAATTAACACTTCTGTTGGGAAGTGTTTTTTTTTGCGATACATTTGAACGCTATTTTTTCTTAAAATGCAATTTCAATTAACTAACAATCTAAAAACAATTAACAAAAACAATGAAAAGAATTTTACTTATTTTAACCGTATTATTTGCTTTAAACAGTTATTCACAAAAGAAAAAAATTGCTGTTGTTTCTTTTTACACAGACAAAACAATTGATCTTTCTGAGCTTGGTTTAAATGCTGTAGCTGCAGTAACTGATTTAGGAAGTGATCCGAATTTTAATTTACTTCCAATTTTGGAAAAATACCACACTGCTTTTTTTAATGATTACTCAAAAAAATTCCCATTTGATTTAATTCCGGAAAGTGAAGTGACGCAAAAACAAGAATATATCGATTATGTTCCTCATTTTGACAGAGAAGGTGAAAAAGGAAAATATATTATCAATTATCCTGGTTACAAATATATTTATGAAGGAGCAAATGGTTCTGCAAACGAAGTGGCAACAGCTACTATGTTTAAAGATAATGCTGATGGTGTTTTGTTTACTGAAATTCACTTTGCTGTAGTAAAAGGATTCGCTGTTGCAGGAACTGGTACTATCAAGATGAAAGCTTATGCAAGAATTGCTTTGTATGATAAAACCGGAAAAAAAGTATTTGCTTTTAGTGAAGGTGCAACCTCTAAAAAAACAGGAACAATTGTAGGCGGAATTCCTGTTTTGTCTTTTGATAAAGTATTGCCAATGTGTGAAAGCGCATTAGATGAACTTTTAAAAGATTTAGATGGCAGAATTGAAAAAATAGTTAAAAAGACTACTGAAAAACTATAATTCATTTTCGCATAAAAATAAAAAATCCATTTCAAGTGAAATGGATTTTTTTGTTTTTATACGAATAGTTCAGTAATCTATCCCGATAGCTATCAGGGCTGAACTCTAAAATCATAAATTAAAACTGCTCTCTTCCTGCAAAGTGGAATGCACTTTCGATAGCAGCGTTCTCGTCGCTGTCAGATCCGTGAACTGCATTTTCTCCAATAGAAGTAGCGTATGCTTTACGAATAGTTCCTTCAGCAGCTTCAGCTGGGTTTGTAGCTCCAATTAAAGTTCTGAAATCTTCTACTGCGTTGTCTTTTTCTAAAATAGCAGCAACAATTGGTCCGCGAGACATGAATTCAACTAATTCTCCGTAGAAAGGTCTTTCTGCGTGAACTGCATAAAATGCCTGAGCATCAGCTACAGTTAATTGAGTTAATTTTAATGAAACGATTTTGAAACCTCCATTAGTAATCATTGCTAAGATATTCCCGATGTGTCCGTTTGCAACAGCATCTGGTTTAATCATTGTAAAAGTTCTATTTGTTGCCATTTTATTGTGCTTTTTAAATTTTGTGCAAAAGTAGACTTTTTTTATGAATTGATTTTAATAAATTCATAATTTAAACATAGTAGAATGATGTTTTGACTAAGAAAGGCTTTTTTTTAACCATATAAGTGATATAAGTTCATTTAATAAACGACATGCGGAATATCCATTGCAATTACGCCATGCTTCTAAAATGAACTTAAATTACTTATATGGTGAAAATTTAAACTTTAAATATTAATTTATTTCTGTAGAAAATCCACAAAATAAAGGTCCAGATACAAACATATACTAATGCGCCTGCCAAGGAAGCAGTCATAGGATTGCTGAAAAAAGGTGCAATCCAGAAACGATACAAGAAATCTAAAAGATTGATTTGCGTTTCGGGATTATGTGGATTTTTAAATTGAATCATTACTAGCGCTTGCGGAATAATTTGCGAGCTAAAGAAAACAATCATTGGGTTCACTCCCCAAATTAAAAACGGTTTGAAACCTTTTTTATAATCTGCAATATCGATTACTAAGTATAAGGTTGTCAAAAATACTGTGGCTAATCCGGTTGTGTATAAAACGTAACTGCTCGTCCATAATGATTTGTTTATTGGGAAAACAACATCCCAAAGTAAACCGAAAAATAATAGCGAAGTTCCCAACATTCCCATTTTTTGGGCTTTTTGAATTTTACTGATATTTAGTAAAAGAATTTTTCCAATAAATAGACCTATGATTCCGTTTACGATTGACGGAATTGTGCTTAAAATTCCTTCCGGATCCCAGGTAACTGTACCTTGATACATATGTCCTTTTAGTAAAATACTGTCGATCCAAGCAGCAAGATTTGTTCCTTTATCAAGATTGGCTTCTCCAAATCCGGGAACGGGAATCAGCGTCATAGCTGCCCAATATCCAAACAAGAGAACAAGTCCGGTTATGATTTGTGTTTTCTGAGTAGTTTTTAAATATAAAAGAGAAACCACAAAATAAACAATTGCGATTCGCTGCAAAACGCCTGGAAGCCTGACATCTTGATACGCTTCGATTCCGCTATAGGCTAAAAACAGATAGATGAATAGTATTGAAAATGCTAGAATGTTTTTGACTTTCGAACTGAAACTTCCCATTAAAGCATAACCAACAGCAATAGTTATGGCTAAACGGCCTATTAAAAGTGGAATTCCATCAAGGCCAAATAGTTGAATTTTTCCGAAAAAGTTAAAGAAAATTCCAAGACAGAACATTCTTAAGGAACGAATCAGGATTTTGTTGAAAGTGGTATCGTCGTAAAATTTGTCCGGCATTGCAAGCGGAATTGCAACTCCCATAATAAATACAAAAAAAGGAAAAACTAAATCGGTTGGCGTACAGCCATTCCATTCGGCGTGTAATAATGGCGGATAAACATGTCCCCAGTCTCCGGGATTATTTACAATTGTCATTAATAAAATAGTGAGTCCGCGAAAGACATCTAGCGAAATTAAGCGTTCTTTTACCATTGGTTTAGGGTAAATTGGTTAGTTAATATTTTTAAAAATCGCTATTTGGTTTAAAGAATAATAATTTTGAGAAGATTGGTGGTTATTTGGTTCTCAAGAATTACTATTTTATTTTTTTTTGCCACGAATTACACGAATTTCCACTAATTTATATTCTTCGTAATAAAAAAGAATTCGTGAAAATTCGTGTAATTTGTAGCAAACTTTTAAATTGTTATAATGTTAAAATTCATTTCTAATGGTTTTAATTTTTGCATTAAAAGCGGAATTAATTGCTCTCCTTTTTCCAGATAAAATTCTGAAAAATTATTTTGACGTTCCTGTAAGCTGTTGTTAGGGAACAGTTCGCATTGTAAATCAACTACGCGTTGCAATTGATCGCTTAGTTTTCTCTTTTGCGCTTTTAATAAACGCTTTTCTAAATTCTCTAAACCTTTCGTCTGTTTTACTTCCTGTGCTTTTACAGCTCCCGAAAATGATTTGTCAGTTTGATTGGCCAGATTGTAAAGATATTCAAATTGTTTTTTCAGTACTTCTTTTTGTGGCGTTAAATCAATTGGGAAAGGAGAAATTTTGTGCGTAATCTCATTTACTAAATTTTCTTGTTTAGTGAATAAATCTTTCCAGGTTAAACCTAAATTATCAGCTTTTTTGGCTTGTTTTTCTGTCGAAAGAAGGACAGAATTACGAACTAAAAGCATTGGGAAAGTTATATTTACAGCTTCGAAAGAAGATTTTAATTCAAGCCAATATGCTATTTCTCCGCCTCCGCCAATGTAGCATAAATTAGGAAGGATTATTTCCTGATAAAGCGGACGCATAATTACATTTGGACTAAATTTCTCCGGATTGCTTTCTAATAATTTAAAGATTTCTTCTTTAGAAAACGAAATTTTGGTATTGTTAACGAAGTATTTATCATTCTCAAAAATAATTCTTTCGCGCAAATCATCTTCAATATAAAATAAATTGATCTCACGCGGATTTACCTGAATGGTATATTCTTTTAACGTTTCAATTGTTTTTTGAACTTCTTTATAGGAAACCTGATTTTCTAATTCTTCTTTTATAAAAGGAACAAAAGCACGTTTTAAATCGGCATCGTCAGCATCCAAAATAACTAAACCGTAATTGGCAAATAAGCTGTTGGCCAAAAAACGTGTTGCATCAGCTAATTTTTCATGTTTTAAATAAGCCTCGTTAAATAGTTTTTTTAAGGTATTTGCATTTGTGTTTGAACCTAATTCCAAAGAATAAATTTCGAAAAACTCAGTTAAACCTTCAGTTGAAAGTCGGCCAACGGGACCTGTACTTTCTTTGTTCCATCTGAATTTTTTTCCTTTAAAATTAAAATAATTAATTTCTTCAAAATCATGATCTTCCGTTGCCATCCAATAAATTGGAACAAAATTGTTTGACGGATATTTTGATTTTAATTCTTTGGTTAAATTAATGGTCGAAATGATTTTATATAAAAAATACAGCGGTCCGCTAAACAAATTTAATTGATGTCCGGTAGTAACTGTAAAGGTGTTTTCTAAAGCTAAAAGCTCGATATTTTGCTTGGTTGAATCTGAAATTTCAATATTTTGATATTGCTTTTTTAAAGTGTCAACCAAAGGAATTCGGTTGCTATTATCAAAATTGGATTGTTTTTCCTGAATTTGTTTTTCGAAATTTTCCAATGTTGGAAAATGGTTATATAAAGATTGTAGTGCAGGTTTTTGATCTAAATAATCTTGTATCAAGGCAGTGAAATATCCGGAGTTTTGATAACTGATACAGTCGGTAGGCATAATTTTAGATTTATTTTTGATAGCTGTAAATTTAATGAAAATATAGAGTTAAAAATGTTTTTAACGATTGCTTATGATTTGATTTTTTGTTAACGTTTATTAAAGTTCATAAAATCAGGTTTTTAATTTCTGATAAAACTATGTTTTTGTAAAATGTAAAACACATCAAATTTGTTAAAAAGTAATTATTGTTCTAAAACTATTTTGGTTAAATATGAATTATTGATAATGAAACTATATTTTTGTAATCAAAAAAAAGTTATATCTATTTTACATGAAAACTAACCCCGATCAAAAGAACTCTTTAAAGCACGTTCTTTTTGGAAGCCTTATTGGTACCACAATTGAATTTTTTGATTTTTATATTTATGCCAATGCAGCAGTATTGGTTTTTCCACAATTATTTTTTCCAAGTGCCGACTCTACTATGGCAACGCTGGAATCTCTAGCTACTTTTTCGATTGCCTTTTTGTCACGCCCATTAGGTTCTGCTTTTTTTGGACATTATGGAGATAAAATTGGACGTAAATTTACTTTGGTTGCAGCCTTACTTACAATGGGAATTTCGACAGTCGCAATAGGATTTTTGCCAAGTTATGCCAGTATTGGTGTTGCGGCTCCTTTATTATTAATGCTTTGCCGATTCGGGCAAGGTGTTGGATTAGGAGGCGAGTGGGGAGGTGCTGTTTTGCTGGCAATTGAAAATGCACCACCAAACAAACGTGCCTGGTACGGAATGTTTCCGCAATTAGGAGCACCAATAGGATTATTGCTTTCGGGCGGTACTTTTTTATTGTTGACGGATTCTATGAGTAATGAAGATTTTATGAATTACGGATGGAGAATTCCTTTTATCGCCAGTTCATTGTTGGTTGTAGTAGGTTTTTATATCCGAACAAAAATTACAGAAACACCTTCGTTTGAAAATTCTAAGAAAGAGCAAGAAGAAGTAAAAGTTCCTTTTATTACTTTGGTTAAATCCTATAAAAACCAGTTAATTTTCGGGACTTTTGCTGCAATTACAACTTTTCTTGTTTTTTATTTGATGACTGTATTTACGTTGAGCTGGGCAACTTCTGACTTAGGAATTGTAAAAAGAGACGGATTGTTAATACAATTGTTTTCAGTACTATTTTTTGCACTTTTTATTCCAGTTTCAGCTGTTGTAGCAGATAAAATTGGTCGCCGTAAAATGCTTATTTTAGCTACGGCCGCAATAGCTATTTTCGGATTTTTCTTTTCTTATTTTTTAAGTACAGGAAATATTGCTTTGGTTACAACTTTTGCCTGTATCGGAATGGCTTTAATGGGATTTACTTATGGTCCTTTAGGAACATTTTTATCAGAGTTATTTCCAACAAATGTTCGTTATTCTGGTGCGTCATTAACCTTTAATATGGCTGGGATTCTAGGAGCAGCTTTCGCCCCAATGATTGCAATTTGGTTAGCTTCTACTTACAGCGTTAGTTATGTAGGTTTGTATTTAACAGCGGCAGCACTTATTTCTCTATTTTCATTTTTTGTTATTAGCAAAGAAGAACATAAATTCTAAACATATTTTCACCATAAAACATAAGGTTCGCAGAGAAAAAATCTTTGCGAACCTTTTTTTATGAAATTTACTATAAACTTATAATTATCTTTTTAAAGTAAAATGTCCTCTAAATTCCTGACCATTTAGTCTTGTAACAATAAACCAATAATCGGAAGCTGGTTCCTGATTTCCTATATAAGTTCCGTCCCAAGATGCATTTGGAGGTAATTCTTTGATGAGTTTTCCGTATCGGTCAAAAATTTTGATTCCGGTATTTGGAGCGAGATAAGCCGAATCGATTGTCCAATAATCATTATGACTGTCATTATTTGGCGTGAAGAATTTCGGAAACGGAAGTTCATCTACAAAATTGATACAATCTCCGGTTGTTGCTCCTAATATGTTTATTGTTACCGGAATTCTATCGCTTTCGCAGCCGCTTATGCTTTGCGAAGCGTAATATGTAGTTCCATTCTCAAGAGAAGTCGACTCCGATAAACTGTTAACAGATGACGAAGAGTCGTACCACTTTATACTCTGCCCTAAAATTTCAATATCACTAATTTTTGCATTTTTCTGAATACAGAATTTCTGTGGAGAATCTGCAGTTGGAATTGGAGTATCTTGGATTTTAACTGTTATGGCAAAACGTCCGCTTTCGCAATTGTCTGATGTTTGTGTTACATAATAAGTATCATTTTGTAATAAGGTTGTTTCAGATAAAATATTTCCGTTTGTCGCAGCATCGTACCATTTAAGGTTTGTTCCGGTTATATTTAAGTTTTCAATTGTTGCGATTTCGTCGATACAAAATTGTCTACTGCTTAATCCAGTTGGTAAAGCAGTATCGTAAACTTTTACTAAAACCGGAATTCTGTCGCTTTCGCAACCAATAGTTTGTGAAGCATAATACGTTCTGTTGTTTTCTAGCAAAGTTGTGTTTGGTAAAACCGAAGCCGAAAAACTGGTGTCAAACCATTTTATGTTTTGTCCAGTCATTTGGATATTACCCAATTTTGCATTTTCACTTTTGCAATATTCAGCACTTCCGATTAAAGCAGGTACAGAAGGTGTGTTAACGATTGAAACCGTAATTCCAAATCTTGGACTTTCACAAGTGTTTTCAGTTTGAGAGGCGTAATAGGTTTTGCCGTCCTGCAGACTTGTTGTTTCTGGTAATAAATTGCCATTTGTCATCGCATCATACCATTTTATGGAATTTCCTGTAATTTCAATATTAGCAATTGTTGCGTTTTGTCCGGAGCAAAACGGTTGGTTTGTATTTCCTCTTGGCGCTAATGTATTTTGAATATTAATTGTTACAGGAATTCTATCACTTTCGCAACCGTTTATTGTTTGGGAGGCATAATAAGTTTTACCATTTTCAAGTAGCGTACTGTTTGGTAAGAAAGAACCGTTTGTCAATGCATCGTACCATTTTATATTTTGACCTGTAATTTGAATATTACTTAAAGTCGCATTTAGTTGGAAGCAAAATGTTTGTGGAGAATTTGCAGTTGCTAATGGTTGGCTGGTAATAGTAACTGTTTGATTTTGTGTCGATGTATTACCGTTTCCATCATTGTAATTCCATACTATAGTATATGTTCCTGGTAAACTATACGATAAAGGATTTGTGGTTGTCCCTCTAATTACTCCCGCACAAACATCTGTTGCTGTTGGAATTGTACTAATAACAGTATTGCAATCACCAGTTATGGTAGGAAGAGTTGCTAAGTCAGGAACAGGTTTTTCAATATCGCCAATAACAACATTTACTTTTTTAGTATCATCGCAACCGCCAGTTCCTGTAATTAAACAACTGTATTCTCCGCTATTGGCTAGTGTCGTGTTAGGAATTGTTGGATTTTGATTTGTTGATGTAAAGCCGTTTGGACCCGTCCATAAATAATTTGTTCCTCCAGATGCTCTTAGTTCTAATGTTTTACCAATACAGATTGGGGAGTTGCTCTCAATCTTAGGGATATTAAGTATAACTGGTTCTTCAAATTTCATTAAAAAATAATTATCAAAATATCCTAATACAGTAGATTGATAAGAACTTGCATCGGCAATACCATTATTTTCAGATGATATTCCACTAACAAATATCTTATTATTGTTGTCTAATGCTATTTTTGTGCTTTTAAACGTACTTCTTCCACCTACGTAACTTCCCCAGATAAAATCTGCTTCTTTAGAAAATTTCCCAATATATCCTTCAAAATCTTCGTTCGATTTATAGGAACAGGAACTGGTTAATTTAGAATATGAAAAACCAAAGTTGGTTGCACCTAAATACAATGAATTATTTTTAAAAATAATAGAGTATACGTAAGCTTCTCCTAAATAGGTTCCCCATACTCTTTGTCCATTATTGTTTAATTTTGCAAAAAAGCCTTTGTACAAAAAACGATTTGAACTATCAAAACTTTCCGGAGTTGTTATGTTAATTTCACTGGCTGTTTGTCCCCCAATATAGATATTGTCTTCGTCATCAATTTCGATACTGTATATCTCGTCAACCTGTTCACCTCCGTAATAGGTTGACCATTTTCTTTGCCCACTGGTAGAAAATTTGTAAACGATTCCATCAGGATGGGTGATTTCATTATGGACTTCTTGAAAAACACCTGGAGTAGATATATTTGTAAAACTATTTGAATTACCTCCGATTGCAATAGTATTGTTACGTACAGCGATAGCTATTATGTTTTCCTGGCCTTCACCGCCAACATATGTACTCCAAATTAAATTTCCTCCCGAATTTAATTTGGCTAAAAAACCATCAATATTATTAGACGCTTCATTTAATTGCGTCTGAAAATTGTTATTTAGGCTAATATTGGTTTTACTTGATGTACTTCCCGTTATATAAATATTATCATTATCGTCCAGAGCTAATGCATTTGCTACCTCTCCACCTTCACCTCCAAAATATGTTCCCCATATTCGCACACCAGAGGCATTAAATTTGGCAACAAAAGCATCGGTCTCCCCTGTTAAAGTTGGCTTGTAAGAGCCAATTGTACTAATATTTGTCTGAGCTTGAGTTGACCCTGTTATCAAAACATTGTTTTGATGATCTGTTTTTATTCCAGTAATTGTATTATAATCTAGTCCTCCATAATATGTGCCCCATAATCGGTTTCCATTTGAATCAAATTTTTCAATTATACCGTTCGTGCTAATATAACCAGAAGAAGGAATTGAGGTCTGGTGTGCACCTGTTGTTGCATAAGATGAATTATTTGCCGTTGTGATTCCCGTAACATAAACATTTCCGAAAGAATCAGTACTGATGCTAGAAGGGCCAAGTGAAATGTGTATATTAGTTTCGTCTCCGAAAAAAGTACCCCAAAGCCTTATTGGAACAGGATCAATAATAACAGTCTTTCCTTCTGTTTTGTCTGACGAAGTGAAACCATAAACATTGTTTCTTATTTTATAATATCCGACAGAAACTTCTTTTTTTACAGTTTTATCTTCAATCCAACTTGCAGGTAATGTTTCCTCCATTTTTCCGAAACGAATATTCATTTGAATTTTATTATTAACTAAATCTGTTTCGGCACCATTAAATTTTAATTGAATGTCTGAAATTTTTCCTTTCGGATGAATTACAAAATTATATTCGACTGTTTTTTGAGGATCGTTTGGGATTGAAAAAACAACATCAATATTTGGATATATATTTTTGTACGTAATTTGTTTGTATTGATAAACTCCAGTAATTCCTTCTGGTTTGTTTGGAACATTGTAATAATTATCGAAATCAGTTGATTTTTGTTCCGAAACCAATTCTACTTTTGAGCTTGAGTTTACGAAATCAATATCAATTCGATGAAAAGTATATTCCAGATTAAAATCAGTTTCTTCTTTTCTTAATTCTTCTTTATGACTATTATGCGCGTGAGAATATAACTCTTTCGGATTTCTGGGCTTTTTTATTGGTGTTTTTTTTACTTCATAAATATCGTACGAAAATCCGTCTTTCTTTAATTGAACATTCAATCCATTAGTATTTAATAGATATTTTACAGCAGTATTTGGTTTACCTTTTTGATCTACAATCTGACCTTTATTTTCTTTAAAACCAATGGATTGATTTTTGTTTTGAGAAAACAATTGAGATGCAATTAAGAAGAAAATTAAAAGTAATTTTTGTTTCATTATATTAATTTGGATTACAACAAATGTAATTAAATATCCTACAAAACAAAATTGAAAATTCTAAACAACGACAAATAAAATCTTTTCCCAAAAAGTCCTCAATAACCCGTATTTTTGCAAAAAAATAATTCCCTTTTGAAAACGAAACTTTTTGTCATTACGCCGCCTTTTACACAACTGAATACTCCGTATCCGGCGACGGCGTATATAAAAGGTTTTCTGAACACCAAAAGTATCGAATCCGTTCAGGCTGATTTAGGTATTGATGTGATTCTGGAATTGTTTTCGAAAAAGGGACTTTCAGATTTGTTTCACGTTTCAGGTTTCAAGTTTCAAATTGTTGAAAACGAAATCTCAGATAATTCAAAAAGAATTTTTGCTCTTCAGGATGAATACATTAAAACTATTGATTCTGTAATTCAGTTTTTACAGGGAAAAAATCCAACTTTGGCTTTGCAGATTTGTCAGGAAGATTTTTTGCCGGAAGCGTCACGTTTTGCACAATTAGAAGAACTTGATTGGGCTTTTGGAACGATGGGAACGCAGGATAAGGCAAAACATTTGGCCACTTTATATCTTGAAGATATTTCGGATTTTATTGTGGAATGTATTGATGAAAACTTTGGCTTCAGCCGATATGCCGAACGATTAGGTCGAAGTGCCAATTCTTTTGATGAATTGTATGACGCTTTAAAGCAAGAACCAACTTATATCGATTCAATTTTAATTTCGCTTTTAAAGGCTAAAATTGAAGCTCTAAAACCTACTTTATTTTTAATTTCTGTTCCCTTTCCAGGGAATTTATATAGCGCGTTTCGATGCGCACAATGGGTAAAACAAAATCATCCTGAAATTAAGATTTCAATGGGCGGCGGTTTTCCGAATACCGAATTGCGTTCACTTTCGGATAAACGTGTTTTTGAATTTTTCGATTTCATTACTTTGGATGATGGTGAAGTTCCGATTGAAGAACTTGTTGAAAATTGTTCATCCCGAGCGGAGTCGAGGGACGAGAAGCGTTATAAAAGAACATTTTTATTAGAAAATGGAGAGGTTGTTTACAAAAATAATTCCTTAAAACACGATTACAAACAAGCTCAGGTAGGAACTCCGGATTATTCTGATTTGCCTTTGGATAAATACATTTCGGTAATCGAAATTGTAAATCCAATGCACAGAATGTGGAGCGATGGACGCTGGAACAAACTCACAATGGCGCACGGCTGTTATTGGGGAAAATGTACTTTTTGTGATATTTCTTTAGATTATATAAAAGTATACGAACCTGTTGCAGCAAGTTTGCTTTGCGATCGAATGGAAGAATTGATTGAGAAAACCGGTCAAAACGGATTCCATTTTGTTGATGAAGCTGCACCGCCTGCATTAATGCGCGCTGTAGCACTCGAAATCTTAAAACGAAAACTGGCTGTAACCTGGTGGACAAATATTCGTTTTGAAAAAAGCTTTTCTAAAGATTTATGTCTTTTATTGAAAGCTTCAGGATGTATAGCTGTTTCGGGAGGTTTGGAAGTGGCTTCAGACCGACTTTTGAAATTAATTGACAAAGGTGTAACGGTTGAACAAGTAGCAAAAGTAACTCGAAATTTTACCGAAGCCGGAATTATGGTTCATGCGTATTTAATGTACGGATATCCAACACAAACGATTCAGGAAACGATAGACAGTCTCGAAATGGTTCGTCAGTTGTTTGAGGCAGGAGTTTTGCAATCTGGATTTTGGCATCAATTTGCATTGACGGCGCATAGTCCGGTTGGATTGTATCCGGAAAAATTTGGCGTGACTAAAAAAACAGAAGTTATAGGAACTTTTGCTAATAATGATATTGACTACACAGATTCAACAGGAATCAACCACGATAAATTTAGCTTCGGATTAAAAAAATCGCTTTTCAATTTTATGCACGGAATCTGTTTTGATTACGAATTGCAAGATTGGTTCGATTTTAAAATTCCGAAAACAAAAATTCATCCTGATTTTATTTTTGACGCACTTCAGGAGCAAAATGATTTCAATACAAAACCAAACGCAAAAGTGGTTTGGCTTGGCGGAAAACCTTCGGCTGAAATTTTTACGAAATCAAAAAAAGGAAGAAGCTGGGAAATGATGTCTTTGACTTTTCATGATAAAAAAGAAAGTTTCACCATTCAGACCAGTAAAGAGGAAGGTGAGTGGTTGCTTTCAATTCTGAATAAAATTTCGGTTTCAGGCACTAAAAATTATACTTTCCAGGAAGTTAAAAACGATTTCGAAACTTCGTTAGAGGATTTTGAGCTGTTTTGGTATTCTAAGCCTGTGAATACGTTGCGAGAGTTTGGGTTGTTGGTGCTGTAAAAAATTGTATTAATTTTTTGTTGCCCAATAATGAAAATCTCTTTCTAAATCATAGGCCATTCTGTTTACACTTCTTCTAATTACAAAATAAGGAATACCTAATACAAGTGACATATGTATAAGTAGAAATGTCAAGGCAAAAAAAGGAATATTATTATTGCCAAACATCATTCCCGTAAAGGCGATGAGATAGAAGAAAATTGTAAATCCAAAAAAAAGAATCATTATTTTTCTGAAACCTAAAATTTCAGCATCTATAATCAACTTGTCATTTCGTTCAATTAAACTTCCAGTTACTTTAGCAAATGAATAATTAGTATCAAATAATCGTCTTCTTTTTTTTAATTCAAATGCACTGCCGTCAATATTTCCTTTGTATTCATTTCTACTTGATTGAAAAACTTCAAAAGGAACAAAGCTAAAATCAGATTCATCAACATTATTTCTGAATTTTTCAGTAAAATCTTTTTTTGAAATCGGCAATTGTATTGTAATGTCTTTGATTAACTGTATTTTTCTTAAAAAATCGCTCATTATTTTGGTTTGATTTGGGAACCAAATTTAATATTATAATTGAGATACTAATTGCAATTTAAAATTATTTGATAATAAGAAGTCGTTATCAAACTAATACTCCACAAAAGTCCCATCAGCAGGAATGGCCGTTTTTGATAGCAGATTATTTTCTGCCAAAGCCGTTTTTAAATCTTCTCTTTTCGTTGGGCAGTGATTTAAAGCTTCAAGATGATTAGCAAAAACATTGCCGGGTGCCAATGCGGTAAATTTCAAAATATCATTCATTCGCATCAATAAAGGCTGACCAATATCTAATCTGGCGGTTCCGCAGGCGACAGTTGCTATGTCAGGTTTAAGTTCGATTAGGGCTTTTTGTACATCATCTGTAAAAATAGTATCAGAACTTATATAAACCGATTTTTCATTGGCAAGTTCGATATAAAAACCCATTACATTTCCCATTAATTTTGCAATAAAACCGTAACCATGAAGTGCAGGAATCCCAATAATTCTTCCATCTAAGAATGGTTGCGGTTCCCAGTAATTTAAAGTTTGAGAGATATTTAAACCCCTTTTAGTTAGTTCTTTTTCATCTTTTGAACTGCATACCACCGGAATCCCTTTTCGTCTTAAATAAACTTCGCCAGCTTTGTCAATATGATCAGGATGCAGGTGTGTAATGAGACAAATTGTTACTTTGCTTAAAATTTCCCTGCTGTTTTTTGGTAAAGAAACCAGCGGATTTCTTTTCGGATTGTACCGAAAGATGGTAAAAGGCGGAATCGTTTTTCTTTTTCCTAACATCGGGTCAACTAAAATCACATGTTGCTCCGTTTCAATAACTAAAGTAGCGTTACGTAAATGATGTAATTTCATATCGGGGAAAATTAGAACTTAAAAATACAAAGATTTTTCAAAATCCTTTTACAGATTTTTCTATATTTTTATCAGAATAGTTTTTCATCCGATTAAAGTAGAATTCCTTTAAATTAGATAAAAAACTATTCTACAGAAAATCTAAAACCAATTCCGTGTAAATTTTCAATCGAAATTCCTTTTTCGCTTGTTAGAATTTTCCGAAGACGGGAAATAAAAACATCAAGGCTTCTTCCCATAAAATAATCATCAGTTCCCCAAAGTGCGGTTAAAATTTGTTCTCTTTTTAAAACCAGATTTTTATTGTCCAGAAAAAGTTTTAGCAATTCGGCTTCACGCTGCGTCAGGCTGATTTTTTCGTTTTCATTAAAAAGAACAAAATTGCTGGTATCAAACTGGTATTTTCCAATTTCGTAAACCAGTTTTTCCAAAGGAGTATTTTTTTGAGAACGTTTTAAAAAAATCTCAATTTTTAAAAGCAATTCTTCAATGCTAAAGGGTTTTACCAAATAATCATCGGCACCCAGGCGCAATCCTTTTATACGATCTTCCTTTAGCGTTTTTGCCGAAAGAAAAATAATCGGAATATCGGTATTTAATTGACGGATGGCAGCTGCTAAATCAAAACCATCCATTTTTGGCATCATAATGTCAAAAATGCAAATATCGAATTTTTCTCTTTTAAAGATTTGCAAACCCAATTGTCCGTCACTGCAATGCACAACATTATAATTGTTTTGCTCCAAATTATCTTTGGTTAAAAAAGCTAAAGTTTCATCATCTTCTGTATAGAGTATCTTGAACTGTTTCATTTTTTATAAGGAATAGACAGTGTTATAGTTATGCCTTTTTCTGAATTGTTTTCGGCTTTTATTTTCCAGTTTTGAAGGCTGCAGATTTCTTTTACATAGTATAAACCAAGGCCAAATCCGTTTACTTCGTTGCTTTTTTCGTTTTTTACACGATAAAATTTATCAAAGATAAAGGAAATGTTTTTAGCAGGAATTCCGATTCCGTTATCTACAATAGCTAATTTTAAATTTTGGTTTTCCAAAGTGATTTTAACTACAATTTCCGGCTTTTCAGTGCAGTATTTTACAGCGTTATCAAGTAAATTGTAGACCAAATTATGAAAATGAAAAACATCAGTTTCTATTTCGTATTCAGTAGAAAGTGTTTCAATTTTTACGTTTGCATCAGGATATTTTAATTGAATGTTTTGAATCGTTTCTTCAATAATCGGTACAATTAAAACGGTTTCTTTTTTTAATTCCAAAGGTGCATAATCTGACTTGGCAATATTCAAAATCTTTTCGATATGATTATTGAGTTTATTACTTTGATTGATAATAATATCCGTGTAAGTATGCAGTTTTTTATCTTCCTTAATCGGATTTTGTTCGATCAAATATTTTGATGCAATTAAAATGGAAGACAAAGGCGTTTTGAATTCATGCGTCATATTATTGATGAAATCGCGTTGCAATTCAGAGTATTTTTTTTGCTGTAAAAGTTTAAAAATCGAATAAACATAAATCAGCAAAATTAAAATTAAAGCAGTTGAAAGCACAAACCAAAAACGCATTGAACTGAATAAATAGGTGGTTTCATTAGGAAAACGAACCGCAAAATAATAAACAAGATTTTTATGTTTAGGAAACGAAACGGTAGTTTTTGCTTCTGTTTTTTGCGACAATGAAATATAATTTCCATACACCATTTCGTCGCTTTGGCAATTGTACATCGCGTATTCAAAATCGGTGGTAATATTCATTTTTTTGAATTCCGATTTCAGGTAAAACTCCAATATATCGGGTTCAAATTCATTGTCAATGTTTACAATATAATAATCGTTCGAAACTTTTCGAACAGGATTTTGACACGATGGTTCGCGATCTTTCCCTTCGTATAGTTTTCTGGCGACTTCAAGCAAAGCGATGTGCGCTTTCTGACTCAGTTTTTTTTGTTCCAGTGTAAAAGCTTCCTTTGTCCAAAGCAGCTGTGCTACCAAAATACTTATAATGGCAATTAATCCAAGAAGGATAATACTATTGAGTTTATTGATTTTCAAGAAAAAATGTCTTTTTAAAAATGTAATATTAATGAAATTTAAGCTTAAAAACAGCGATTAACAAGTCATTAACAAAGATTTGAAACCAGTTAACAGCCACTACTGCTAATCTGAAGTACTTTTGAAATAATAAATTTAAGAACTATAAACCACTAAAATATTTATCTATGAAAATGATTAAAATTTCAATGTTGGCTTTAGCATTAGGCTTAATGTCTTTTTCAGCAATTGCGCCTGTAGCATCTTTAACTTCTGAAACAAAAGTTGCAGCAACAGGTTCGACTATTGTCTGGAAAGCTGAAACTATTGATGTTGGTCAAATTCCGCAAGGAACTCCAAAAGCAATCGTTTATGAATTTAAAAATACAGGAAAAACGGCTGTAGTAATTACAAATGTTCAGGGTTCTTGTGGATGTACTGCAACAGATTATACAAAAGAGCCAATTCAGCCAGGTAAATCTGCAAAAGTTACTGCAACTTATAATGCAGCAAATAAAGGTGCTTTTACAAAAACTGTAACAGTTACAACAAGTGCCGAAACTACTCCAAAAGTGCTTACTTTAAAAGGAACGGTTATTTAATACGAGTTTTAATAGGTTGGTTATATCGTGGCAACTCCAAATATGTAATGTATTTGGAGTTTTTTTTTACGTTAAATTTCAAATACTTGTTTTCTAAATAATTTGTTTTAAGCAAAACTTTCCTATTTTTATTAAAAAATTTATTATGAAAATCTGGTATCAGTTTATCGCCGCCGTTAGTCTTTTTGCAGTTATTTCATGTAATTCAAAAGGAGAAAAAAAAGAAGAAAATCAGACTAAAGTAAAAGCCGAAATACCGGAACTCAGACTTACGATCGATAGTTTGAAAATAAAGGATTTCTATACCACATATCCAAAATTGGCCAAATTTCAGGATGAAGTTCAGGCTTTATACAAAAAGAATAAATCGACACAGCTATGGCAGGATAACAGAGGTGTTGATGAATTTGCTCATACGCTTTTCAATAAATACAAAGGTCTTGATGAGGAAGGATTAAAAGCTAATTTTCCTTACAAAGAAATGAATGCAGTTTTTGAAAATAACGCAGAGAATAAGTTATCAAAAGAAAATACAGATTTAATGATTTCAAACCTGTATTTCTATTATGCTGAAAAAGTATATGCCGGTTTTGACGAAAAAACTATTATTTCGCTCGAATGGCTGTTGCCGAGAAAGAAACTGAATTATCGTGCTTTGACTGATTCTATTTTTAAGAAGTCGACAATAAATGATGATCATAAAAGCAAAATGTTCAGTCAATATTACAAACTGCGCGATGTTTTAAAACAATATCGTGATATAGAAAAAAAAGGTGGCTGGAAAACTATTGAAACCGGTGAAGATTATAAAAGCTTAAAACTTGGAGATTCATCTGCAGTTATTGCTCAAATTAGAGAAAGACTTTTCGTTACAAATGATATAAAAGAAGACAGCAAAAGTGCTGTTTGTGATACGGTTTTGATCAATGCTGTAAAAAATTACGAACTACATCATGGCTTAACGCCAAAAAATATAATCTTGCCAGAACATATTGCCGAAATGAATGTTCCGGTTGCAGATCGAATAAAAACAATTATCGTAAATATGGAGCGCTGTCGATGGATTGATCCTGAATTGGAAAAAGGAAAAAAATACATCGAAGTCAATATTCCGGAGTTTAAATTGTATTTGATTGAAGATGGGAAAATTGCTTTTATTTCGCCGGTTGTAGTGGGAAGAGCAATGACTAAAACGGTTATTTTCAGCGGAATGATGAATAATATTGTTTTTAGCCCTTATTGGAACGTTCCTACGAGTATTATCAATAAGGAAATCAAACCCGGAATGGCCAAAAACAAAAATTATCTGGCTCAGAAAAATCTGGAATGGAATAACGGAGCGGTTAGACAGCTTCCGGGGAAAAATAATTCGCTTGGTTTGGTGAAGTTTCTATTCCCAAATTCAAGTAATATTTACCTGCACGATACGCCGTCAAAAAGTTTGTTTGAACGTGAAAGCAGAGCATTTAGCCACGGTTGTGTACGTGTAGCAAAACCACGTGAATTGGCAATTATTTTAATGAAAGATGATCCACAATGGAATCCTGCCAGAATCGATAAAGCGATGCATGCTGGAAAAGAAAGCTGGTATACGCTAAAAAAGAAAGTTCCGGTTTATATCGGTTATTTCACAGCTTGGGTAGACCGAAAAGGCCAAATGAATTTCTACAAAGATATTTATCAGAGAGACGAAAGTCTACTTAAATTATTGACTGAAGAATAAAAAAGATTTGCCATAAATTACACGAATTTCCACTATTTTTTTTTCTCAATCAGATAAAACTAATTAGTGGAAATTCGTGTAATTTGTGGCAAGAAACTATTTACTCAAAACATCAATACACTTATAAAAACGGTTTGCATAATGTTCAGTGTCAAGAGAAGTGATAGTTACGCATTGTGCTTTACCAGACGAAGCATGAATGAATTTAGATTGCATTCCGTTGGCTTCACAAATAATTCCAAGATGTCCAATTATATTCTTGTTTTTATATCCGTAGAAAACAAGAATATCTCCAATTTTAAACTGTTCAGGATTTAGTTTGATGCCGATTTTTTTATATTCTCCGGAACTTCTTGGCAATGTCACACCATAGTTTTTAAAAACATAACTCACAAAACCTGAACAATCAAAACCTTTTTTGGGATCGTTGCTTGCGTAAACATAAGGTGTGCCCAAATATTTTTTTGCGAAAGCAACTATTGAATCCCGGTCAGCTTGATTATTGGTTTTTTCAAAATGAACATTTGTTGTCTTTTCTTTTTCTTTAACTATAAAAGAAGAAAATATAAGAACAAACAGTAAAAAAATATAGGAGGATGATTTCATTTTCAGACGATAATTAATTCATAAAAGTAGACCGTTCTTTCCTGAATTCAAAGGGAAAGGGCGAATTTGTAAGATTTTATAATTAGAATTTAAAGTTTGATGTGTTTATGTGGTGTTTTTTTATTACGTTTTGACATTTTAGTATCTTTTTGAATCAAGTGTTTCAAATATATTTGTGAATCGTATTTATATTTTAACAAATAACTTATGTTTCTCAAAAAAATAACTGTTTTAATTTCGTTTTTGCTGATTTCGATTGTTTCAAATTCGCAAACTCAAAATTCTAATAAAACTTTTTTATATCAAGGCCGAATTGATAAACTTCAAAATGATCAGGTCATTTTAATCGGAACGGCTTCTTCGGTTTCATTTAATTTTACTGGAAACGAATGTTCAATTTCCCTTCAAAGTGTTGATTCTTATGAACATCATAACTATGTTCAGTTAGTTTTGGATGGAAAATATATCGGAAAGATCAGAATTGAAAAAGGTGCCGCTCAATCCTTTCCTATAAAAGTGACTTCAAATAAAAAAGAACATCTTTTAGAGATTTATAAAAATACAGAGGCACAAAGCGGTAACATTTTATTTGCCGGAACAACCGCAAAACTGACAACAATTTCCTTTAAAAAGAAAAAGAAAATCGAATTTATTGGTGATTCCATTACTTGTGGAGCAGCGAGCGATCCGTCGGATGTTCCGTGTGATAAAGGCGAATATATGGATCATCATAATGGATATTATGCCTACGGACCAACACTTTCAAGAGCAATTGGTGCTGATTATTTAATGAGCTGTGTTTCTGGAATTGGAATGTATCGCAACTGGAATGATGAAAATAAAGACGAGGCAATAATGCCGGATATTTATCAGAATTTGTATTTAACAAAAGATCCTTCTAAACCCAAATATGATTTTGCTTTTCAGCCCGATGTTATTAGTATTGCTTTGGGAACCAACGATTTTTCAGGTGGAGATGGCAAGAAAGAACGTCTCCCTTTTAATGCCGAAAAATATGTTTCGAATTACATCAATTTTATCAAAATGCTTTTCGAACATAATCCGAAAGCGCAGATTGTTATTACAAATAGTCCAATGGTTGGAGGCGAAAGAGGAGTTGTTTTTGAAGATTGTCTGAATAAAATTAAAAACGCTTTCGCGGATGATAAAGCGCACAAACCAATTTTGATTTTCAAGTTTAAATCAATGACGCCAAAAGGCTGTTCCGGACATCCGGATGTGGCTGATCACAAGGTTTTAGCTGATGAATATGCTCCATTTTTAAAAAAGTTGCTAAATGAAAAATAATATTTTTAAGTTTGTTTTCTTTCTGTTGATTTCCACTTCTATGATGGCAAACGTTTCGCTTCCGAATATTTTTAGTGACAATATGGTTTTGCAACGCAATTCTGAAGTTAAAATTTGGGGTTGGGCAAATCCGAAAGAAGAAATCAAACTGGTTTCCAGCTGGAACAATCAGGAATATAAAACTGTTGCCACAAATCAGGCAAAATGGGAATTAACGATTAAAACCCCGGAAGCCGGTGGGCCTTTTACAATTACTATAAAAGGCTACAATGAAGTAGTTTTAAAAAACATTTTGATTGGCGAAGTTTGGCTTTGCACCGGACAATCTAATATGGAAATGTCTGCAAGTTGGGGAATTGATAATGGAGAAGAAGAAATGAAAAACGCGACGAATCCTAATATTCGTTTTTTTACCGTTCCGAAATTAACTGCTACAAGTCCGCAGAATAATTTACTTGGAAACTGGGTTGAGTCGACACCGGAAACCATGAAATATTTCAGTGCTATTGGTTATTTCTTTGCCAAACGTCTGCGTGAAGAATTAAAAAATGTGCCAATTGGATTAATTTCGTCGAATTGGGGCGGAACGCCTGCTGAAATCTGGATGCCGGAAGAAGTGGTAAACAATGATCCGCTTTTACTAGAAAATGCTAAAAAACTGAACGAACAAGAATACGGACCAAGACAACCCGGACGTGCCTACAACGCTATGATTTATCCAATTGTTGGATTTAAAATTGCCGGAACACTTTGGTATCAGGGCGAGTCGAATGTTGGTTCGTTGGTTTATGATAAAACTTTAGGTGCCCTAATAACTTCCTGGAGAAAAGAATGGCATGATGATTTTCCGTTTTATTATGTTCAGATTGCGCCTTTTAAAACAGGAAACAATAATTTCTCGAATGTAACAGTTCGAAATTCACAACGAAAACTTTTAAATGAAATATCAAAAACCGGAATGGTTTTGACTTCTGATATTTCAGATACTATCGATATTCATCCAAAGAATAAGAAGTCAGTAGGCATTCGTTTGGCTAATTTGGCTTTAGCCGATACTTATAAAGTCAACTCTAATTTGGTAAACGGCCCACTTTATAAAAATTTTAAAATCGAAAAAAACAAAGCAGTTGTCTCATTTGATCATGCTGACGGATTGTATTTTGCGAATAAAGATTCGAATCAATTTGAGTTGGCTGGAGTCGATGGCACTTTCTTTCCTGCCGAAGCTTCTATAAAAAATAATCAGGTGATTTTGACGAGTAAAAAAGTTCCTAAACCCGAAAAAGTAAGGTTTGCTTGGGGAAATACGACACAATCTGATTTGTTTAATAAGGCTAATTTACCAGCTTCTTGTTTTATAACGGAGTAGAGATTTTAGGATTTTAAAGAGGAAAGAGTCAAGAAGAAAGATTTTAGACTTTAGAACTTTTGCGTATTTTTTGTCATTCCGAGGAACGAGGAATTTCCGCAAGTAACTCCTCAAACAAAATCGCCAATCTTTATCGAGCTACTCGTGGAGATTGCTTCGCCAGTTCGCTATCTCTCGTGTCCTCGTTTCTCGGAATGACAAAACGGTGTGTTGAAAAAAAATGAAACTAAAAAGCTCTTATAAAACCGTTCGCGTGAGGGATAGAAGTGGAAAGCCCACAGCCGTGAGGAACGAACAGGCGAGGACTTGAAACGGATAGCCCGACCCGGAGGGACACGCCCAAAAAACTTAGAATCTTAGTGTCTCAGTCCCGATAGCTATCGGGATAGCATCTAAAAAAGAACTAACTAAACCACACTATGAAAAATAAAAAAATAATATTTATTGGGGTCTTTTCCCTTTTTACGATTGGAAATATGAATGCACAAAAAAAGCCGTATCTGGATAAAAATAAAACTGTTGAACAACGTATTGATTTGCTTTTGCCGTTAATGACGTTGGAGGAAAAAGTGGGACAAATGAATCAGTACAACGGTTTTTGGGATGTTACGGGACCAGCTCCAAAAGGCGGAACGGCTGAATTAAAATACGAACATTTAAGAAAAGGATTAGTGGGTTCGATGCTAACTGTTCGCGGTGTAAAAGAAGTTCGTGCCGTACAGAAAATTGCTGTTGAAGAAACACGTTTGGGAATTCCGTTAATCATAGGTTTTGACGTAATTCATGGTTATAAAACGTTAAGCCCGATTCCGTTGGCAGAAGCAGCGAGTTGGGATTTGGAAGCGATTAAAAAATCGGCGGCGATTGCGGCTGATGAAGCTTCGGCGTCTGGGATTAATTGGACTTTTGGACCAAATGTTGACGTTGCAAACGATGCGCGTTGGGGACGTGTGATGGAAGGTGCGGGTGAAGATCCATATTTGGGAAGTAAAGTGGGTTATGCCAGAGTAAAAGGTTTTCAAGGAGAAACGGTTGCTGATTTAGCTAAAGTCAATACGATTGCGGCTTGTGCGAAACACTTTGCTGCTTACGGTTATGTTGAGGCGGGATTGGAATATAATATTGTAGATATCAGTAATTCTAAATTGTACAATTTGGTTTTACCTCCTTTTGAAGCGACGGTTGAAGCCGGCGTTCGTACGTTTATGAATTCGTTTAACACGCTGAATGGAGTTCCGGCAACTGGAAATGCTTTTCTGCAGAGAGATATCTTAAAAGGAAAATGGAAGTTTGACGGATTTGTGATTTCGGATTATGCTTCGATTCGCGAAATGATTGCGCACGGTTACGCAAAAGACGAAGCCGATGCAACGGCAAAAGCTGTAATTGCAGGTTCTGATATGGATATGGAATCGTATTTGTATGTAGCAAAATTGGTTGATCTAGTAAAATCAGGAAAAGTAAAAGAAGCTTTGGTTGATGATGCTGTCCGTAGAATTTTACGCGTGAAATTTGAATTAGGTTTATTTGATGATCCTTACAGATATTGTGATGAAAAACGCGAAAAAGAAGTTGTTGGAAGTAAAGCCAATAACGATGGCGTTTTGGACATGGCGAAGAAATCTATAGTTTTATTGAAGAACGAAAAGAATTTGCTTCCGCTAAAGAAATCCGGACAGAAAATCGCTTTGATTGGCGCTTTGGCAAATGATAAAAACAGTCCGTTGGGAAGCTGGAGAATTGCAGCGTCTGATGATACTGCGGTTTCTGTTTTAGAAGGAATGCAGCAATACAAAGACAACCAATTGACTTTTGAAAAAGGTGTTGATTTATTAAAACAAAAAGCCACTTTTCTAACAGAAACGGTTTTCAATACAACAGATAAAAGCGGATTTGAAGCAGCAAAAACAGTTGCGAAAAATGCTGATGTTGTCGTAATGGTTTTAGGAGAATACGGTTTCCAAAGCGGTGAAGGGAGAAGTAGAACTGATTTGAATTTACCAGGTTTACAACAAGAATTATTAGAAGAAATTTATAAAGTGAATCCAAATGTAGTTTTGGTTTTAAATAATGGTCGTCCGTTGAGTATTCCTTGGGCTGCAGAAAATATTCCGGCTATTGTTGAAGCTTGGCAATTAGGAACTCAAACCGGAAATGCAGTTGCTCAGGTTCTTTACGGAGACTACAACCCAAGTGGGAAATTGCCAATGTCGTTTCCTAGAAATGTGGGTCAAGTGCCAATTTATTATAACAAATACAGCACAGGAAGACCAATTGACAGTGATAAAAATGTTTTCTGGTCACATTATATGGATGTGGAAAAAACGCCTCAGTTTCCGTTTGGTTTTGGATTGAGCTATACAACATTCGATTATAAAAATCTGAAAGTGAATAAAACGTCATTTGCAAAAGGAGAAAAAGTTCAGGTTAGTGTTGAGGTTACAAACTCAGGAAATTATGACGGAAAAGAAGTGGTTCAGCTATATATTCATGATGAATTTGCAAGTATTGTTCGTCCGATAAAAGAATTGAAAGGCTTTGAGTTAGTTAATCTTAAAAAAGGTGAAACTAAAACGATAAATTTTACTTTAACGGATGCAGAACTTGGTTTTTATGACAACGAAGGAAAGTATTTAGTTGAACCAGGAACTTTCAAAATCATGGTTGGAGGAAGCTCTGATAAAGGTTTGCAAAGTGGTTTTGAAATTAGAGAATAAAAGGTTTTGCCACGAAGGCACTAAGACACAAAGTTTTTTGAATAGCCCCTAGCTTTAGCTGGGAGGAATATGATTGAATAGAAAAAGGCTTTAGCCAAACTTACAAGTTTGGCTAAAGCCTTTTTTGATTGCGTTTATGTTTTCATCCAGTTAAAGCTGGACGCTATTGAATCTTATTAAAAAAAAGCTTTGTGTCTTAGTGCCTTCGTGGCAAAACTTAGTATTTTTTTCTACCTTTAAAACCTATTAAAACTCCAACTTTTTAAATTAAAACAATGAAATATAACAGATGTGGGAAAAGCGGTTTGCTGCTTCCAGAAATTTCTTTAGGATTATGGCATAACTTCGGATCAGTAGATAATTTTGATAATGCTGAAAGTATTGCGGTAGAAGCTTTTGATAAAGGAATAACTCATTACGATTTAGCTAATAATTACGGGCCGATTCCAGGTTCTGCTGAAACTAATTTTGGTAAAATTCTTTGGCATAATTTTCAAGGAAATTTGCGCGATGAGATTATAATTTCGACTAAGGCTGGTTACACTATGTGGGATGGTCCTTATGGCGACTGGGGTTCTAGAAAATATTTATTGTCAAGTTTAGATCAGAGTTTAAAGAGAATGAAAGTCGATTATGTCGATATCTTTTATTCGCACCGTCCAGATCCTGAAACACCAATTGAGGAAACTATGATGGCTTTGGATCACGCTGTGAGAAGCGGAAAAGCTTTGTATGTTGGAATTAGCAATTATTCGGCAGAACAAACCAGAGTTGCAGTTGATGTTTTGAAACAATTGGGAACACCTTGTTTGATTCATCAGGCTAAATATTCGATGTTGGAACGCTGGGTCGAAAATGGACTTTTAGATGTTTTAGAAGAAAAAGGAGTTGGCTGCATTGCTTTTTCGCCTTTGGCACAAGGACTTTTGACGGATAAATATTTAAACGGAATTCCAGAAAATTCTAGAGCGCATAATCCGAACGGTCATTTGAAAGAAGATGAAGTGACGCAGGAACGCATTCAGAAATTAATTCAGCTGAATGAAATAGCTCAGAATAGAAACCAGTCTTTGGCTCAAATGGCTTTGGCTTGGCTGCAAAAAGACAAACGAATTACATCGGTTTTAATTGGCGCGAGTTCTGTAAAACAATTGTGTAATAATATTGATTGTCTTCAAAATACTGATTTTTCGCAAGACGAATTGAATGCGATTGAGAAGATTTTATCTTAATTAATAATTGATAATTTTGGATCGTGAATTGTGAAAGCGCATAATCGTAGAGGCGCACGGCAGTGCGTCTACGTCTCGTTACCATCATGAATATTAAACCCGACAGTCCCGAAGCCTCGGGATAAAACCTGTCGGGTTTTGTGTTTTCTATAAAACCAACATGTAAACTGGACTGAAGTCCAGCCCTACAATATGAATCGAGCCAAAGGCTCTTTTGCGTTCCGAAGGAACAAATTATATTGTAGAGCTGGACTTCAGTCCAGTTTAGTTTAAATTATAATAGAAATCTATTTTATAATCATCGCTAATCCGCCGCCATTTGCTAAACGATATGTCAATTTTGTTGTCGAATCAACGGTAATCATTTCTTTTTTATAATCTGTTGCGGCTTTGTCTGCGTTAAGACCGTCTGAGAAAATTTCGGCTTGGAATTTTTTGCCTTTTTCAAGGAACGAAAAATCAATTGTAATCTCTCTGGAATCCCAATTTGTTATTGCGCCTAAATACCATGTATTAGCTTTTTTTCTGGCAATTGTAACAAACTTTCCTACTTCACTATCAAGAGCAACCGTTTCATCAAAAACGGTTGGAATTTTAGCAATAAAATCAGTGCTTTCCTGTGCTGCCATAAAAGCGGTTGGACTGTCGGCCATCATTTGCAAAGGCGCTTCGAAAATGGTGTACAATGCCAATTGATGACATCTTGTTCCCTGACTCATTGGAGTAGAATGACTTGGTTTGAATTCGCTTTTAGTTGCATTTCGCATTGCTCCAGGCGTATAATCCATTGGACCTGCCATCATTCTGATAAACGGAATTGTTGTGTCGTAAAGAGGAACATCGTCGTTTGGCGTCCATTTATTGTTTTCTAAACCTTTTACACCTTCAAAATTTAAAATATTAGGAAAAGTTCTCTGAATTCCGGTTGGTTTGTACATACCATGAAAATCAATAATCAATTTATGGTTAGCTGCTTTTTGAGCAATGTCATAAACGGAATTCACCATTTTGGCATCGTCTCGATCTATAAAATCAACTTTAAAACCTTTTACGCCCAATTTTGCATAATTGTCAAAAACGACTTCTGTTTTATCATGTATTGCCATCCACGAAGCCCACAAAATAATACCGACGTTTCTTTCTTTAGCGTAAGCGATTAAAGCTTCCAAATCTACATTTGGATTGTGTTTCATAATATCAGTTTCAACGCTCCAGCCTTCATCCAAAACCACATATTCGACTTTATTTTTAGAAGCAAAATCAATATAATATTTATAAGTCTGTGTATTAATTCCGGCTTTGAAATCGACATTATAAATATTCCAGTCGTTCCACCAATCCCAAGCTACTTTTCCTGGTTTTATCCACGAAATGTCTTTTATTTTTGACGGATCAGCTAATTTCTGAACCATATCATTATTGGCTAAAGCCGAATCATTTTCAGAAATAACAATTGCTCGCCACGGAAAAGTTCTGGTTCCTTTGGTTTTAACCAAATAATATGCTCTTTCTGTAATTAATTTGTTGAGGTAATTGAATCCGCCGTTGGTTTCTTGAGTTGGATATTTAGAAAAACGAGATTCAAAACCTGTTTTGTTTTGATTATTGGTCACAAATAACCCCGGATAATCTTCAAGATTGGCTTCTAGAAAAATGGCTTTTTTATGGTTTTTATAATCAATTAAGAAGGGAAGAAAAGCCAAAGTATCTTTAGCAAACTCACTTATTTTTTTGTTTTCATAATGAGATTCAAAAGAAGAAATAAATTGATCTTTCGGATTTCTTAAATCACGAACATATGGCATTAAAGTGTTATAATCTTTATCGAAATTTAAAACTACTTCTTCGCTCTTGATTGTAATATCTTTTTTCTTTTTTGTAACAAATCGATAGGCTGCGCCATCATCAAAAACACGATATTCGATACTGAAATCATTTTTGAAGTTTAAAGTCAATTGATTGTAATTGTTCTGAACTGATTTCTTTTTGTATAAAGGCGTTTCAAAAGAAGTATTTATCGTTTCTTTTTTCGAATTTAAAACAACAGCATTTTTGCCTAAAATCTCATTTTGATCTAAAGTCAAAGACATTTCAGACGGAGCCAAAATCAAATCTTTTTCATGTGAAATAGACCAAGAGATTTTATCATTTACAGCAATTTTTACTTCGATTTTTCCATTAGGAGAAAGAATAATAAAATCTTGCTTCTTTTGGGCAAAAGAAAAGTTTACGAGCAAGAAACAAAAAAGAATAAATGTATTTTTCATATTGTTTTTTTATCAAATTTTGATTTTGATATTCCGTAGAGACGCACTGCAGTGCGTCTACATTCAATTTTTATGAGGGATATTCTTTACGCATAAGACGCACTGCAGTGCGTCTCTACGGAAAATAGGGATGATTTCTATTTTTATTTCTTCAGTTTAAGATTGTATTTTTTTACAATTTCTAATGTTGATTTGTCGCCATTAAAAACAGAATTTAAGCCTTGTGGTTCCTGTGGAGGATCTGTTGTCAAAGGTTCTCCGGGATTCCATTTTCCTGTTTCATTTACTGCTTTTCCTTCGCCACCGTAGCCCCAGAAATTGGCCGCTTGCAACGGTCCACCATTTTTATGACTTTCTGCAACTCTTCCAAAAATATAATTATAAAATTGATCACGATAAACAGAAGGCGCTCCGGCATTTAAATTTTCATGTTCTCTAGCAAGTCCAAACTCTTCAATAATAATTGGTCTTTTTAAATTGTTCGCCACTTTAATATGATCGTCAATATATTTCCCGGCATTTTCGATTGTTTTTGGCATTGTAGCTTCGGCATTATCGGCTTTAAACCAGTTCCAGTTTTTTGGCCAGATGTGCATCGTCAAATAATCAATATTTGGATTTTGGTGTGTTCTTTCGAAGATTTCCATGCTGTCGTTTGAGCTGTTTTTTCCTTCAGAACCTGTCGAAACCAAATGATTTTTGTCTAAACTGTCAATCAAATCCACAATATTATTCAGCCATTTCGTGAATTTCGCTTCGTTTTCGACTGTAAAAAGTCTAGGTTCATTTCCAACCTGCCAAGCCATAATAGTATTGTCTTCAGTATATTTCTTTTTAGAATAGGCATTTGTTCTGCCAAGAATAAATTTCACATGATTGTTTAAAGCTTCCATACAAGGCTCGCAACCGTGAAATTGTTCCGTATACGACATAAATTGTGGCCATGTATTTGGTGGGATATTCGGAACCGGAATCGCTCCTTTGCCATTCCATTCTAAATATTGCGACATTCCGCCGGACCATTCCCAGTTATTGGTTAAATATAAAACGGCATACATTTTACGTTTGCTCATTTCGTTGATTAAGAAATCCAATCCATCTAATAAATCTTCATCGTATTTTCCTTGTTCGTATTGCAATGCAGGACGAACAGTGAAGTCATATTTTCCACCATCACCACCAACTAAAATTCTAAGATTGTCAATCCCATTTTTCTGCATGAAATCAAGTTCTCTCAGTAATCTTTTTCGATCGCCTACTTTTTTTGACGCCAGTAAACTTCCGTACCAATAATTAGTTCCAATATAAGCATATGGTTTATCGCCTTTATAAAACTGTGTTCCTTTAATGGTAATTCGTGGCTGTTGTTTCTGTGCTTCGCAACTTAGGCTGACTACACAAATTGCTGTTAGTACTAATTTTGTAATAGAATTTTTCATGATAATATAAAGATGGTGATTTTATTTTTTTTCGATTACAGCAAATACTGAAGAACGAGCCGGTAATGTAATATTTGTACCATTTGCTGTTTCGGCTGCATAAGGTTTTAAAGTGGCATAATTACTTGGTCCGCCAGCGGTTAAAGTTGGTCCGGTTCCATTAATAATTACTTTTCTGGAAAATTCACCATTGTCTATATCGCCAGTCAAAGTGTACCAGTACATTTTTTTTCCGGTAAGGAAATTTTTCAGATTTATTTTGATATTGATTGAAGTTGTCGCTTTGTTTACAAAAGTTAAGCCCACTTTTCCGTCAGAAAATGAAGAAGCATAAACTTCATAATTTCCATTAGAATCTTTTGTTGCGTCAATTAAACGGTCTCCCATATATTTTTGAAAATAATACATATGATAAAAAGCCGGACGCGGATTGCCTTTTGGAATATTAGGTTCGTCTCCATTACTGAAAGTTCCGTGATCATCACCATTTGCCCAAGCGTTTGCAAGATCCCAACGTGCAGCAAGACCAATTTTATTTTTTAAAACTTCACCTAAAAGTAATGTGGCGTGCATTCCGTTTATATGAGAAACTTGTTGTTTACTTCCGGTCGAAAAAATATTCCATTCGTCTAAAGCAAATGGTTTTATCTCGTTGCCAGTTGTGGTTAAAGCATTTTTGCAAAAGCTCATCATATCTGCTGTTACTTTTTTAGGAGTTTCCAGAATTTCGGAAGCTGGAGCATTTGTATTGTAATTGGTGTAATAATTATGAATTACATAATAATCTGCTTTTCCATCAATATTTTTCAGCAATTTATCATTCCATGTTTTATGGCAATCCGGCAAATAACTGGCGGGAGTTGTTTCAACCATTATAGCGCCAATTTTTATATTTGAATTTCCGACAGCAGTCGCAGCTTTGCGCATGGCTTCGGCAATTATTTTAAAATGCTGTGCATACAATTGTCCGTTTAAAAGCTCTGGCTGACCATCTTTATTGTTTGCAGTATTGATTCTGTAACTTGCTTCCCAATCTGCAAAAACTTCGTTGCCAATTTCCCAATATTGTGTTCTGCCATTATCATACGTTACCCAGTCTGCGGCTAATTTTGCAGCATCTTCAACAGGATTTGCACCAGTTCCATATCGGGCATATCCGTAGTTTATGGTAATAATTCCTTTACTGTTGGTTTGTTGCAAAAGCTGGTAATAATTATCTAAAGAAATGGTCCAGTCCGCATCATTTTTACCAAACCAAAAACCGGAATCTTCAGTTGTTCCATCAGCTTTTACCAATTTCGATGGCGCTGTTGAAGGAATTTTGTCAGTGTTCCAGAAATAAATATCACTAATACTTCCGCCAGGAAATCTAATAATATTTGGCTTTAGATTTTTAATGTCGGTAACAAGAGTTGGATTGTTAATCATTTTTCCGGACCATAAATTGGCATTGTTACCATAAATAGCGCTTGGAATTTTCGTGATTACTTTGGCATAATCAACAGTAATAGTTGACGCTGTAGTTGTTGGAATTGTAGCTTGAGTAAAATCTGTTGGAGAAGTAAAATTTTTAGCCGTCCAGTTGTCCAGAAAAAAGCCAATTGTATTTTCTACTAATGGATCAACTTGTGGTTTTACAACTGGATCTTCGGGTGTTGGCGTGGGAGTTGGTGTCGGATCGTCTTGTTTAGTACACGATGAGAGTTGCCCCAAAGAAATAGTGAACAGTATTAGAAATATTTTTTTCATGTCTTAATTTTCAGAAGTTACAGTTGTCGGATTTTGTTTGAGATACTCTTCTTCTGAAAGTGCAATGGCTTTTACATCATCAAAAAATACGGTTCCGTTGGTTTGTGCCAACGCTAGCATGATTCTTACATTCTTTGCTTCAGCGGGTATTTTTATGGTCTTTTTAAATTGTGTCCAATTTGTGGAACCTACCGCTTGACCAATTCTTTCGGAAGTAATTTGTTTATCTGCTGAATTTGTAAATTCAACAATTACAGCTCCGTTCTTATATTCCTCTTTCTGGGTTTCAATAGCATTTGACTTTATCCAGACACTAACTTCTAATGCAAAAGTTTTTTTTGGCACTGAAAAAGTTTGGTCCAAAGCTTTCCATTCGTTACCAACAAACTGGTTGATCATGGCGCTGTTTTTTCCTGTTTTTTTATCATAAGGAGAAATACTGGCATTTTCTTCTCCACGCCAATTGATTAAATCACTTTCAAAGCCACCGTTTTTGACTAAATTGGTTTGAGCATTTGTTATTGTAATTAGAAATAGCGAGCAAAAAAGGAAGAATGTTTTCATAATCAATATTTTAATTCAATAATAAGTGATGAAGAAGGAAGTTTTAATCGGGAATTCGCTGAATAAGTTCTAAACAAGCGCGGCTGTTATGATACGGGCATTTCCAGAAACCCGCTTTGTCTTTTTCGATTAGTGAATAATCCTTGTAAACTCCCCAGAACCATTCTCCGTTTTGTTTGTCCAGAATGTGTTTTTTGGTAAAGTTCCAGTTGTTTAAAACGAGATCTAAAAACTTTTCATCGCCTGTTAACTGATAAGCATTGTAAAAACCAATCATAGCTTCGGCCTGAACCCACCAATGCTTTTCGGCAATTAATTCATTGTTTTTTGGATCTAATTCGTACCATAAACCGCCATCTGTATCAAGGCCTTCCTGAGTTACTTCGGCCATCTGAATGGCATGTTTTTTATAGATTTCAATCAGATTTTTATCTTCTGAAATTTCAGCACATTGTAACAATAACCAGGCTGCTTCAATATCATGTCCGTAGGATATAACATCCGGTTTTTCGATCCAGTTTTCATCAAAAAACAAACGTAAATGTCCTGTTTCAGTATTTATGAAATGCTCGTTTATTGTTTTCAGTAATTCAATGATATCTTTTTGAAGCGTTTTATCTTTCCAGACTTTAAACAAATTCGCATAAGCCTCGACAATATGCAAATGTGTATTCATTGTCTTTTTTTCGTTGGCGTCCTTTTCGCTTAAGCGTAAATCTTCAATAGGCTGCCAATCGCGTGTAAAAGCTTCAAAATAGCCTTTGTTTTCAGGATCAAAACTATTTTCCTGAATTTTTAAATATAAATTGAAGGCTATTTCTAAAGCTTTTTCGTCTTTAGAAATAGCATAATATTCAGATAATCCATAAATCGCAAAAGCTAAAGCGTAAATTTGATTTTTGGTATCTTTTGAAGTTTTATCGATGTTAATACTCCAAAATAAACCGCCAAATTCAGTATCATAAAAATATTTTGAAAGAAACTCAAAAGCTCTTTTAGCTAATTCTTTATGTTCTTCATTTTTAGTTATTTGATAACTTGCAGAGAATGACCATAAGATTCGGGCATTTAAAACGGCACCTTTTTCAGAATTAGCGATGATTTGCTCATTAAAATCAATTTGACCAATAAACCCTCCATTTTGATTATCGAGCGTATGTTTTGACCAATACTTTAAAATAGCATCAAGTTCAGCTGAAAGTTCAGATTTTAATTGCTTTAGTTTTGCTGACACGATGAATTATATTGCGTTATTTTTTTCAATTTGACTAATGATGGTTTTCACTGACCCCGCAGAAATAAAAGTATCTTCAGGTGTATTCGTCACGTAATCAATTAATTTTGCGACAGATGAAACCGCAACATGCATTCTTGTATCTGATGATGCGTAGTAAATGTAAACCGTTCCGTCAGTGTCTTCAATCCAACCATTTGAAAATAATACGTTCGATACATCGCCGACTCTTTCAATTCCTTCAGGTCCCATAAAATGTCCGGCAGGAACGTGAGTTACTTTCGTAATATCATTCAAATCGGTCATGAACATATATAACGTATAACGTAAACCTGCGGCAGTATTACGAACGCCATGCGCAAGGTGCAACCAACCTTTTTCAGTTTTGATAGGAGCAGGGCCAAGACCATTTTTTAATTCGTAAATGGTATGATACTGTTTGCTGAAAATGATTTTCTCCTCTTTTACAACAGGATTTTTCATGTCTTCAACATAACCTAAACCAATTCCGCCGCCGGCACCAACATCAATAAAACCATCTTGCGGACGTGTGTATAAAGCATACTTTCCGTTTACAAATTCAGGATGCAAAACAACATTTCGTTGTTGGCCAGTGTTCGAAATTAAATCAGGAAGTCTTTCCCAGTTTATTAAATCCTTAGAACGCACGATTCCGGCATTGGCTACAGCCGAACTTGTATCACCTTTTGGCGCTTTTGGATCTTTTCTTTCGGTACAAAAAATACCGTAAACCCAGCCATCTTCATGATTGATCAAACGCATATCATAAACGTTTGTATCAGGTTCTTCGGTTTGTGGAATTACGCATGGTTTCTCCCAAAACTTAAAATTATCGATACCATTTGGACTTTCCGCAATAGCGAAAAAAGACTTTCTGTCAATTCCTTCTACGCGAACAGCCAAAAGATATTTACCGTTCCATTTCATAGCGCCCGCGTTAAAAGCAGCGTTCATTCCAATTCTTTCCTGCAAAAACGGATTTGTTTTTTCATTCAAGTCAAAACGCCAGTTTAATGGCACATGAGCTGCAGTAACAACAGGGTTTTTATAACGCTGATAAATTCCGTTTCCTGCATTTTCCTCCGGCGCATTTTTTTTCTCGATTAGCGTTTTATGTTCTTTTTCTAATGCTGCTTTTCGATCGTGAAAAACAGCTGAAGAGGTTATTGTTGTCATATATTTTTTCTGTAACTTAATTTGTTTTTTTAAATTTTCTGATCCCTTTTTTCGTTTAAATCTTGTTCTATCGTTTGCAGTTTTTCTTCAGATAAAGGATAGAATAAAATAAAAGCGACTGATATTGCTGCTGCTATTGCAGGAAGTATGCTTAACATTAATTGAATTCCGTGTTGTGCTGTTTCGGTTTGCTCAACATTGGCCTGAAATCCGTAATAACCCAAAAGCCATCCGGCTCCGGCTCCGCCAATTGTCCATCCAAATTTTTGTGACATAGAAGAAGCTGAAAAAACCAATCCTGTTGCGCGACGTCCTTGTTTCCATTCTGAATAATCGGCACTGTCAGCATACATGGACCAGATTAATGGGAAAATACAGCCTGCACAAATGCTTATTAGAATTTGGAAAGTCATGATTAGGAAAACATCTTCTTTTCCGAAGAAATAAAAGATTAAACTCAAAATGGAAGCTATAGCCATTGCACCAAAAAAAGTTTTTTTCTTACCAATTTTGTTTGCAATTGGTGTTGCAAGAATAACTCCGATGATGTTTGCGGCTTGACCTAAAACTAAATAAATAGAAGTTGGTGCCATGTGAAAATCAGTTCCGAAAAGAGAAAAATCGAAGTTCACATTACTGCTTACGTAATATTTAAAATAATAAACCGCAGCGCCGTCTCTGATAGAGTTAAAAACTAAAGTTCCAATTCCGGCACCCAATAAAATCCACCACGGTTTGTTTTTCCATAAATCTTTTAAATCTTCTTTTAGATTTGATTCTTCGTTTTCAATTGGTTTCACTCTTTCTTTTGTAAAGAAAAAACAACCCCAGAAAAAAGCCGTTGTGATTACTCCAAAAACAGCAATTGTTGCCAACCAGCCCGTTTTAGAATTAAGGCTTCCGCCGAAGTAATTTACCAACGGTTCAATTAGCCAAAGTGCCAAAAGGCTTCCTCCAAAAGCAAAAACCATTCTATAAGAAGACAAAGTTGTTCTTTCTTTTCTGTCAGAAGACATTACGCCCAAAAGCGAAGCATATGGTACGTTAATTAACGAATATATCATCATCATTAAGGAATAAGTCACATATGCGTAAATGATTTTTCCTTTTTCGTCAAAATCCGGCGTGTAAAAAGTCAAAACTCCAATTACAGCAAAAGGCACGGCACCCCATAATAAATAAGGTCTGAATTTGCCCCACTTTGTTTTTGTTCTGTCTGCAATGATTCCCACGATAGGATCAAAACACGAATCCCAGATTCTGGTAATTAAAAACATAGTTCCTACGACAGCAGGGGCTAATCCGAAAACATCGGTATAGAAAAAGAGAAGATACATACTGAAAATTTTCCAGAACATTGATGATGCTGCATCTCCCAGACCGTAACCTATTTTTTCTTTTAAATTAATTTTGTCGTGCATGTGGTATTTTTTTGGTTGTAATTTAGATTTGGTTATTATTTTAAGGCTTTTTGAATGTCTTTTTCAAACAGTGTTTTGTCAAGATTATAGAAATCTACAAAATCTTTTTCGCTGACTTGCCCGGAAAACGGTGCATAATAATGCATTTTTTGTTCTTTTTCCTGCCAGCCGTGGTTTCTCCATAATAAAACATAAGATATTTTGTAATCGCCAATTGCTTTGTTTAGAGTTCCTGTCCACCATTTTGGATCCGGAATTGCTTCGTAACCGGCTTCGGCAATCGCAATTAATTTGTGTTTTTGGAGACCAATTTCGTTAATAATTTTTAGTTGTTTCTGAACTTCGGCAACAAACTTTTGACCGTCTTTATCATCATTATTTTGATACGAATCGAAACTTATAATATCTGCAAAATCATCGCCAGGATAATTTGCCAGAAAATCTTCTTTTGAGCTGAAACTACTTGTATTGTAGACATAAATCAAATTATGAACTCCTTTTTTTTGTAAATATTCGAAAGTGAATTTCCATGCCATTTTGAATTCTTCAGGAGTACAATTTCCTTTTCCCCACCAAAACCAACCTCCGGTAAGTTCGTGATAAGGTCTGAACAAAACTGGAATTTGTTTTCCTTTTTTATCTTTTAAGGAAAGAAAGAAGTTTGCTGCTTTGTCCAGCCATGAAGTGAATTTTTGATGATTTTCGCCGCCTGGTAAAATTGTTTTTAATGAATTTGGCGTATGATCCCACGCATCTTTTCCGGTTGCAGGATTATCAAAGTGCCAGCTTATTGTCGAAATTCCGCCTCTTTCATTAGCTTCCTGAATGTACTTTTTCATTTTATCAAAAGGAACGCCATCTATATTATTGGGATTGTCTTTTTCTAAACCAGCAATATCCCAACCGTAAACTGCGGGATAATCTCCTGTAACATCTTTTATATCGCTTCTTCCGTTTTCGTATTTCCAGTTTACGCCGTAAGCAAGGTCATCCTGATGTCCAAAAAGAAATCCTTTTTGGGTTAATTGATTCAGTTTTTTGTAAAGAGAAACAGTTTCGGGTGTTGCTTTTTTATCTGAAAGTGACAAATTAGTATAAGGATTATTGTTCCCGGCAGAGCAAGAACTTCCTATAAATACAGATAATAAAAGGGTTATTATGTTTTTTTTCATTGCTGATGTGTTGTTTTTCAGTTTGCTGCGTGCAAAGCTGCGATATTTTGCTGGTTGTTTAGTGTTTTGATTTTCGTGTCGAAAATTATATACTGTTTTCAGCTTAAAATTATTAAAACTCTAAAAAGAATTTACATTAAAAATGATTAATGTTTATTATTAATATAGTTTTTGAAAAAACGATAATTCTATTTTTCAAAGATAATTGGATGATTATACTGTAATTAATATTATTTTATCAATTATATATCATATTATTGCAGTCAAAAAAAATAATTATTCTTTCCCGAAAATAGTTTTAAAGATGAGTACAGCTAAAAATTTTTACAGAGAAATTGCACCGCTTGCAGCTGGTGATAGTTTTTTGGTTTTTGATCGTGTTAAAGACAGTTTTGATTTTCCGGTTCATTATCATCCTGAGTTTGAGATTAATTTTATTTTAAATGGGAAAGGAGTAAAGCGGGTTGTTGGGGATAATATTGAGGAAATCGATAATGTGGAATTGGTCTTAATTGGTCCGAATTTATATCACGGTTGGGAATTAAATAAATGTACGAGTAAAAAAATTCATGAAATAACGATTCAGTTTCATAATGATTTATTTCATGAGTCTTTATTGTCCAGACGTATCATGAATCCGATTCGGGATATGTTTAATCGATCAATTCATGGTATTCTTTTTTCAAAAAAAACTGCCGAAGAATTAACGCCAAGACTTGTAAGACTTTCTAAATTAGACGGTATGGATTATTTTTTGGAAATTACTTCTTTATTATATGATTTGGCCAATTCGAGAAATCAGCGTTTGCTTTCTACTTATACAGTAGATTATGACACGTTTGATGATTATGATAAAATGAAATTGGTTTATGAATATGTTCAAAAAAACTTTGCTGATAAAATTACTTTAGAAGATGCGGCAAACGTAGCTAGTATGTCTATTATTTCTTTTAACCGATTTATTAAAAAACGAACCGGAAAAACTTTTGTCAATTATATTAATGATATCCGAATTGGTTATGCTGCACGCTGGCTGGTTGAGAAAGATATGAGTGTTTCTGAAGTGGCTTTTAAATCGGGTTTTAATAATATTGCCAATTTTAATCGTAGTTTTAAAGCTACTAAAAATTGTACGCCAAGCCAATATAGAGAAGAATTTTCTGGGTTAAAGCGTATTTTGTAGTGATACTTTTTTATCATCTATAAATATTATTTTTAACGAAATCGTTTGCTTTTTATTGAATTTGTTAATTTTAATGTAAGCTGACCACCGTTTTTGAATATTCTCATTACGAATAATTCAAAAAATTAATTGTTTTATTTTCATATGTGTTTTTTTATCTCCGTATGGTAAAAATATTATCATTAATTGATATAATATTATCGATTTGATAATGCTCTCTGTTATAGATTTGTTAAATAATTTAAGTACTACTAAGGATCCCTAACTGAAAGACTTGAATTGACAATAAACTAATTTAAACTAACCAAACATTATTATGAAAAAACTAATGACTAATTTCATTCATTGGAAGGCTAACCACAGAGCTGCTCCTTTGATATTATTTTTGTTGCTGACTAGTAATTTTATTACGGCTCAGGTAAAAGTTTCCGGAACAGTATCTGATGAAAAGGGATTAGGTATACCTGGTGCCAATATATTGATCACGGGAACAAAAAAGACAGCTTCGACAGATTTTGATGGAAAATATTCTATTGAAGCGCCTGCAAATTCTACAATTTCTGTTTCATTTATTGGTTACGTTACTCAGACAATTAATGTGAAAAATGGAGGAATCACGAATGTAGTCTTAAAATTAAGTGCCGAAGATTTACGAGAAGTTTTAGTAAATGTCGGATATCGTAGTGTTAAGAAAAAGGATGTAATGGGAGCTATTTCTACGGTTACCTCCAAAGACATTGCCGATTCTCCGCAAGTATCAGTAGATCAGTTACTGCAAGGGCGTGCTGCCGGGGTTTCAGTTACAAATAATTCAGGACAACCTGGAGGTAGTGTGTCGGTTAAAATTCGTGGAACGACTTCTATATCAGGAACAAATGAACCATTATATATTGTAGATGGTATTCCAATTTCTGGAGACGCTACAAGTACAAATACAGGAGGTTCAATTGTTACAGGTTATTTGGGGGCAAATACAGGAAACGTAACTTCGAGTCCAATTGCATTTTTAAATCCTAATGATATCGAAACTTTAGATATTTTGAAAGATGCGTCCGCAACTGCAATCTATGGTTCCAGAGCGTCGAATGGAGTTGTAATTATTACAACAAAAAGAGGAAAAAAAGGTACAGGAAAAATTACGTATGATTCTTATTTCTCCGTTCAAAACGTAACTCATTTGTTGGATACCATGACTTTAAGTCAATATGCTACACAACAAAATGCTTTGGCAGCTGTTTATGGCGTAGCTCCGAGAGATGAGTTTGCTGTTCCGTCTGTTCTTGGTAAAGGAACAAATTGGCAGGATGAAATTTATAAAACAGCTGTGATGAGTAATCATCAGGTTTCGTTTTCAGGGGCAAAAGAAGGTACTAGTTATTATATTTCAGGAGGTTATGTAAATCAGGAAGGAATTGTTATTGGTTCTGGTTTTAAAAGATATAACTTTAAAACAAACGTAGACACCAAGATAAAAGATTGGTTGACTGTTGGGGTTTCTATCGCGGCAGGTGTAACAAATGAGGATATTACAATTAATGGAGCAAGTAATGGTATTATCAGTACTTCTATTTTGTCTACTCCTGATGTTGCAGTTAGAGATGCTAATGGAAATTATGCCGGACCACCAGCTGATGGGTCAATAGGTGTTTGGATTAATCCTGTAGCTTCGGCTTTGATGAATACGAACAAGTTGATTAAAAAGAATTTCTTAGGAAATTTTTATGCTAGTTTTAGATTAGCAAAAGGGCTTGAATATCGTTTTGATTTAGGCGGATCGACAAATATGGATAATTTTGAAGGTTTTAAACCTACTTATACTTGGGGTGCCGCTGTTAAAGAAACCAATGAATTGGTAGAAAGATCTAACAATTGGTACGGAATTAACATTAAAAATGTTTTAACGTATAAGATTGATGTAGACAATCACCACTTTAATGTTTTAGCTGGTCAAGAGGCTAATGATAGTCACTGGAATGGAGGTTCGCAATCTGTTGCTGGTTTAGTGAGTAATGATATTAAATCAATTAGTTTGGGAGATCCTGATACACTTACAGCTTCAGAATACAAAGGAAGTTCTGCGCTGTATTCTTTCTTCGGATCTTTTAACTATGATTATGATAATCGCTACGGTTTACAGGCAACATTCAGAGCGGATGGAAGTTCTAATTTTGGACCTGGTGAAAAATGGGGTTACTTTCCTTCAGTTTCAGGTTATTGGAAACTTTCAAACGAAAAATTTATGGAAGGAACCAAGGAATATATCGATAATATCAAATTTAGAGCTGGATACGGTGAAACCGGAAACCAAAATATTGGTGGTGCAGGTTATATGAGTACAGTTCGTGCGATAAAATCGGCATTAGGTAATTTCTTTACGGTTAATAATATTGCCAATCCTGGTTTAACTTGGGAAACTTCTAAACAGACCAACTTTGGTTTAGATTTTACACTTTTCAATTCAAAACTTCAGGCAACATTCGATGTGTACAGAAAAGAGTCAGAAGGATTCTTATTTGTTCTGCCATTGCCTTATTATGTTACAGGAACCGATACTTATCAAGGAGGTTTAGGAGCGCCAAATGTAAATTTAGGAAGCTTAAGAAACCAAGGTTTTGAGATGACTTTAGAGTATAATAATAAATTCGGGAAAGATTTTTCATGGAATTCAAAAGCAATTTTCTCTACTAATAAAAATGAGTTGTTAAGCTTGCAAGATAATTTTGATTTAACAAAAGACGTAATGCTTAATGATTATACTAATAAGGCAGTAACCAAAACAGTAGTTGGTCAGCCAGTTGGCCAATTTTACGGATACGAGGCAGTTGGTATTATCAGAACGAATGAACAATTGGCAAATGCGCCAATTCCTTTTACAGGAAATAAAGCGGTAAAAAGTCAATTGGGAGATGTTGAGTATGTTGACCAAAATAAAGATGGTTTAATTGATGATAAGGATTTGACTTTTATAGGTAATCCGCAACCTAAATTCACTTATGGTTTCAATAATACTTTTAAATACAAAAATGTTGATTTAGGAGTCTTTTTACAAGGTTCTTATGGTAATAAAGTAATGAATTTAACAAGACGTGCGGGTACTAAAAACCAACGTCTGTATGAGAATCAATTAGCGGAAGCAGCAGATTTCTGGACACCAGAAAATGTTGATGCAAAATATCCAAGACCTGATGGTGGCGATGGACATCCAAATATTGCAATCTCTGATCGTTATGTAGAAGATGGATCATATTTAAGAATTCAGCAAGTAACTTTAGGTTATAACATGCCTTCGGACATAATTTCAAAAGCAAGTATTAGTAAATTAAGATTTTATTTAGGTGTTCAAAACCTTTACACATTTACTAAATACACAGGTTATGATCCAGAGATTGGAGCATACAATCAAGATCCATTATTAGTCGGAATTGATTCAGGACGTTATCCGACCAATCGCAGTTTTACTTTTGGATTGAATTTAGAATTTTAATTACTACTCTTATGAAAAAATATATCAATATAAAGACCTTAGTTTTGTTTGCGACACTAGGTTTGGCAACTACTTCCTGCAGCGAAGATTTCTTAGATCGCCCATCTGAAGATAGTTACAGCAGTACCGAGTTTTATAATACTGATGAGCAAGTAACACGAACTACTTATGGTATGTATGGTGCAATGTGGGCTCCTTATTACACAAAAAATTTCTACGCATTGGCGGAATTATCATCAGGAAATTGCTTGGCATATGCAGATGGTCCAGAGCTGATTCAGTTTAAACTAACTTCAGACAGCCCAATTTTATTGGATCCATGGAGAGCTTGTTTTGCAATTGTAGCGCAATCAAATAATTTGATTAACAATATCGAAAAAGATGCTACTCAGGATGTGAGTCGTGCTGTAATTAAAAACACGGTTGCTGAAGCGCATTTCTTTAGAGCGATAGCTTACTTTTATTTAGTTCGTTTGTACGGAACGGTGCCTATTATTGAAGATAATTTTACTTTGGCAAAAGAGCCGTTGGTAAATACAAATAGAATTGAGGATATCTATACATTCATTGAAAACGATTTGAAATTTGCGGCTGCAAATCTAAAATCAAAAATCAGATCAAGAACTCCAGGTAGAGAGAATGTTTTTGTTACTCAAGGTTCTGCGGAAGCATTTTTGGCCAAAGTGTATTTATATGAGAAAAAATATGCTGAGTCTAAAGCAATGGCAGAAAAAGTGATTAATTCAGGAGAGTTTGATTTGATGCCAAATTTTGCAGATTTGTTTTTAACAAGCAAAAATAACAATGAAGAGTCTATTTATTCTTGGCAGTGGTCTGGTGAAATAAATAGTTATGGTGGAGGAAATTTCTCTAATATTCAATATGGTTTGGATATTTTGAATGATAATGCTTCGTACGGTGCTACTTATGTTCCGAGTAATGATGTTCAGGATGCTTTTGAAATTGGCGATTTAAGAAGAAAAGAATCTTTTATGGTTTATGGCGATTCTTATCCTAATATGAAAGCTAAAGGAGAAGTTGGTTTTGTGCTGGATAAAGATAAATATGGCGATGTATTAGCTAACACTGGTGCAGCGGTTAAGAAATATGTTGTGGGTCAGGCTACTGGAGAAACAGGGCCGGCAGATCAATGGGGAGGTATGAACAACTGTAATTATATTATGCGTTATGCTGATCTTTTATTAATTCATGCTGAGGCAACTATGGCCGGAGCTGAAGAAACTACTAATGCTGCAGCAAAAGAATCGTTTAATAAAGTAAGACGTAGAGCAGGTCTTGGAGTTTTAGGAACAAATGTGCCTTTAACAAAAACAGCTTTATTTCATGAGCGTAGAGTTGAATTTGCTTTCGAAGGTGAATATTGGTTCGATTTAGGAAGACTTCCACGTCAGGAAGCGATCAGTATTATTTCTCAGCAAGACAGAGGTTTTGATTCTCAAGGAGTAATGCATTATACACCGACACCGGCTGATTTTACTTATCCAAAACCAGACATCGAAGTTAGAAAAAATCCAAAATTGAAAGAGGCTCCGGTTGCTTACAGTTTTAAATAATTTTTTAAAAGTAAATTACTATGAAAAATATAAAAAATAGAATGTTATTGAAGTTGTATTTAGTGGCTTCAATTTCAATTTTGCTGTTCAGTACTTCTTGCTCAAATGATTCGTCAGATTCTTCTGGAAAGCTTGAAGTTACCGGAATTAGTAAATCGGTTGTTGATGATCCTTTGGTTGATGGCGATAGAGAGGTGGATGTTCCTACAGATATTATAAACGCAGGAAATTACTATATCATCAGAGGTTCTGGTTTTGCTACATTAAAATCTATTTCGTTCAATGGATTAGAGTCTTATTTCAATCCGACATTCGTAACAGATAATGCTATTGTTGTTTTAGTGGATGAAAAAACACCATACTACAACGAAATGGACGAAATGAAGATTGTTACTAATATTGGTACTTTGAGCTATAAAGTAGCTATCAGACCTCCAAGTCCTAATATTAAAGGATTCCCGATTAACCCTAACGCTGGCGATATTATTACCATTACGGGAGAATATTTTTTACGTCCTGTAGTGAATTTTGGAACTACAGTAGTTGAGCCTATTGAGGCATCTTTGACTGAAATAAAAGTAAAAGTTCCGGATGATTATAAATATAAATATTTATCAATAACGAATGTTTCAGGAACAACTGTTGCGAGTCAGGCGTTTGGTAGTGCAATTTATGATGATGCCTTTACAAATATCTGGGGCTGGAATGAATTCTGGGATGGTACAAATAGTTTTGACTTTGCGTATGCTAAAGATGCAAGTCAAGGATCTAAATGTATCGAGTGGAAATCTGGAGAGTGGGACGGTTGGAATATTGCAATAGCTTTCTGGAATTTTACAGATACTGATAAATTCAAGGCAGTAAGATTTTCTGTTAAAGGTGAGAAAGCAGGAAAAGTAAAATTCTTCGTTAATGGCGATGCTGATAATAATTTCAAAGTAGTAGAATTTAAAACAGATACTTGGACTTATATAGAAATTCCATTTAGTGATTTAGGTAATCCAACTACGTTGAGTAAAGTAGGATGGCAAGAATTTGGAGGTTTTGGCGGAAACAATATCTTACTTGATGATATTGGATTGGTATTAAAATAATTGTGACGGATTTAAAAAATAAATTTCGATCATTATGTTGAGTTTATTGATCATAATCCATAATTAAAAACTAAAAGAGAATTTATGAAAAATATATATAATAAAGTAAAGCATATTGCAGTATGCGTCTTTTTGATTGCTGCGGCTTCTTCTTGCGATAATGATATTCAGGATATTGGAGGAGCGCAACAAAATTACAACACAGTATATGGAATGCTTAAAGCAAATAGTAATTTAAGCACGTATGTAAAAGCAATAGAATTAACAGGTCTTCAATCGACATTAGATACACAGGATGATTATACTTATTTTGTTCCTAGTGACGCAACTTTTGATGCGTATTTGGTTGCAAATGGCTATGTTAATGATATTGGATATCCGGATGTGAATTTGGTTCCTGTAGAATATTTGAAACAACTTGTTTTAAGTCATGTTGTTAAAGGTGTTAAAAAAAGAGTTGCTAAGCTTGAAGGTGTCGAAGCAGATTATTTAGAAACGGGAGAGTATTCTACTATGGCAAATGCATTAAACCCTGATTTGTATTTATTGGGTATTAATGTAACCAACGGTGTTTTGAAGGTAAACGGATCTGATAAACCAGCATCAGGATTAGATTATTATGGAACAAATGGTTTTATTAATGTTTTAGATAATGTAATTGAGTTAACTCCGCCGGCTCCAGTAATTACAAGCCTTTCGCAAGTATTGGCTTCTCCTGGAGATGTACTTACAATTATAGGTCAGAATTTTGTAAAAGTTAAAACCGTAAAATTCGGATCTACTGAAGCTGCATTTACAGTAGAATCTAAAACTGAACTAAAAGTAACTGTTCCGGCTGATTTTGATTCGTATGCTCTTATTGTTGTAGAGACTGAATTTGGAGTTTCTGCTCCAAGTGGTATAGGTCTTAAATATTTATTATACGAAGACTCTCTGAAAGGCTGGGGCTGGGGCTGGGGAGGAGACATCACTTGGCAAAGCACCGAAAAGGTTAGTAGAGGAACATATGCAATCAAGAAAGTTGCAGAAGCTTGGAGTGGACTTTTCATGCACTCTGATTTACTTCTAAATGCTGCAGATTATCAATTTGTTAAAATGTCTATTTTCCCTACTGAAAGCACTAAAATTATGGTTACTATTAATAGTGATACTGCAGATTCTAGCAAAGGTACCACGGTTACATTAGTGGCAGGACAATGGAATAATATTTCAATTCCTATTTCAGCTTTACATCCTGAGCTTTTACCTGAAGGAAAATTTGATAGTGTGTTTATTCAGGAATTTTCAGGAGGAACAATTACTCCGGGTAGTGTTCTTTATATAGACGACTTAGGGTTTTTATAAAAGATAAATATGTTGTGAGTTAGTTGGAGATATTCCCTAGTTGAGAAATTAGGGAATATCTTTTTTTAAATAAATAAAAAAAAATGAAAAAAATAATTTTAGGGTTTCTTCTTGGTATTTCGAGTTTTTCTTTCGGTCAGGGAAATACACATAATCAAACCGGTGGAAAATATGAAGGTCTCGCCATGACGCCTCCAATGGGTTGGAATTCATGGAATACTTTTGCAACTAATATTGATGAAAAACTGGTAAAAGAAACTGCAGATATTATGGTTTCTTCGGGTTTAGCAGCTGCAGGTTATAATTATATTGTATTGGATGACGGATGGATGACGCACGAACGTGACGCAAATGGTGACTTGGTACCTGATCCGAAAAAATTTCCAAACGGCATGAAAGCATTAATTGATTATGTGCATAGCAAAGGCTTGAAATTCGGATTGTATAATTGTGCAGGAACTCAAACTTGTGCCGGATATCCGGGAACACGTGGATATGAATATCAGGATGCTCGTTTTTATGCTAAATTAGGAATTGATTTTTTAAAATATGATTGGTGTAATACAAAAGGAATAACAGCACCTGAAGCTTATACAACAATGAGTAATGCACTTAAAACTGCTGGCAGACCAATTGTATTTAGTCTTTGCGAGTGGGGCGATAATCAGCCTTGGGAATGGGGAAAGCCTGTTGGGAATCTTTGGCGAATTTCCGGCGATATTTATCCTTGTTTTGATTGCGAATTCAAACATCCGGAAAACTGGTCGTCATGGGGATTTATGAAAATTGCTGAAATGAGAAAAGATATCCGCAAATATTCCGGACCAGATCATTGGAATGATTTTGATATGATGGAAGTTGGAAATGAGATGAATGATACTGAAGACAAAGCGCATTTTGCAATGTGGTGCATGCTGTCTTCTCCATTATTTTCCGGAAACGATTATAGAAAAATGTCAAAAGAGACACTGGCTATTTTAACCAATAAAAATTTAATTGCTGTCAATCAGGATAAATTAGGAATTCAGGGTTTTAAATACGCTGCAGAAGATGGACTGGAAGTTTGGGTAAAACCACTTTCTGATGGAAATTGGGCAATTACTTTTTTAAACAGAAGTGATGTTTCTAAAAAGGTTAATTTTGATTTTAAGAAGAATAAAATCAAAGATGCCGATTTTGGCTTTGAAGCCGATTTCAGTAAAACAGATTATAAAATTAAAGATCTGTGGAAAAATAAAGAAATTGGAACGACAAAAAAGAGTTTTGTTTCAGAACTTGCTTCCCACGATGTTATAACCCTTAGATTAACTCCTTAAATTTTATTTATGAAATCAAAAACTATATTTTTTATTATTGCTTTCTTGTTTGTCTTTTCTGTTTCTAGAGCTCAGTTTGTTAAAAAGCACGGTCAATTAAGTGTTCAGGGAACACAATTAGTCGATAAGAATAATGATCCTGTTGTTTTACGCGGAATGAGTTTTGGCTGGCACAGTATGTGGCCAAGATTTTATAATGAAAAAGCAGTTAGTTGGTTAAAGAAGGATTTTAATTGTAATGTAGTTCGTGCTGCAATGGGAATAGAATTGGGGGAGTATTCGTATTTGAAAGACCCGCAATTTTCAAAAGAAAAAATCGAGGCTGTTGTTGATGGTGCTATAAAATCAGATATTTATGTGATTATCGATTGGCACAGTCATAATGTGAATTTGAAAGAAGCGAAAGCTTTTTTTGCCGAAATTTCAAAGAAGTACGGAAAGTATCCTAATATAATATATGAGGTATTTAACGAACCGGATTATGAATCGTGGTGGGAAGTTAAAACCTATTCTGAAGAAATTATCAGAGTAATTAGAGAAAATGATCCTAATAATATTATTTTGGTAGGATGCCCACATTGGGATCAGGATATTGATTTGCCTGCTGCCGAGCCTATTGTGGGATATAATAATATAATGTATACGATGCATTTTTATGCAGCAACGCATGGCAAGGAACTCCGAGATAGAACAGATGCGGCTATAAAAAGTGGTCTGCCGGTTTTTATATCTGAATCAGCTGGCATGGAAGCTTCAGGAGACGGACCTTTAAATGTAAAAGCATGGCAAGAATATATTGACTGGATGGAAGCCAATAAGTTAAGCTGGATTACCTGGTCGGTTTCTGATAAAGATGAAACTTGTTCTATTCTAAAGAAAACAGCCAAGTCTGAAGGTAAATGGAAAGATGAAGACTTAAAAGAATCTGGTTTAAAGGTTCGTGAGTTCTTAAAGAAGTATAATAGTAAAGAGTAAAAGTTTGTTTTTTTTGTGTGTGAAACCTGTTCTATTGAACAGGTTTTTTTGTTTATAAACACTTTGTATGGTAGTGTTATTTTGTAGGAATTTTGCGAGCGAAGAAAATTCTTTCTTGTTGCTTATGGGTTTGTTTTTGTTTTATGGGTTTTTTATTTGTTTTTTAAATCACCCCTAATTTTTATAGGGGTGTAAAATATTTTATGTGTTTTTATGGTGAATTTTTAGAATTTTTATGTGGTATTTTGTCTTGTAATGTCTTTTTTTAAGATGTTTGAGGTAAAATTGCTTTGTTGATTTTTCAAAAACGAAACCTAATAAATGTCAAATAATGATTATTGGAAGTTTAATTTTTGTAATCCGTAATTCTTCGTTTAAAACATCAAAAAAGTGGTTTTCGATTGTTCTTCTCATGCAAAAGTTAATAAATTCGCTAAAGAAAATGAGGAGGTTTTAGAGGGGGATTATAGGTTTAAAAGTGCTATTTACTATTTTTTTAAGATATATAAAGATTAACTAACCAGAATCAATTAATAACCAAAAACCAAGTAAAACATGAAAAAAGTATTACACATTTTAGCCGCGATGTTAACGAGTTCTTTTGCCTTTGCCCAAGAAGATAGTGAAACTCCAGTTTCACCAGCTACAACCTGGGGCGGGTCAGCAGATGCTTATTATAAATATGACTTTTCTAAACAAATGAATGGATTAACGAGCTTTACCAACTCTCAGGATTCATTTGAATTAGGAATGGCTTCGGTTGAAGCAGGTCATACTTTCGGGAAAGCATCTGTCTTCGTAGACTTAGGATTCGGGAAAAGAGCAGGCGAATTCTCCTATAATGAAACAACGGATAAAGATATAAATGCTAAATTTTTAATTAAACAATTATTTTTTACTTACCAGATTACTGATAAATTTAAAGTAGTAGCGGGTAGTTTTGGGACCCATATCGGATACGAAGTATTGGATGCTGTAGACAATAAAAACTACAGTATGTCTTATGCTTTTTCTTATGGGCCATTTTTCAATACAGGGGTGAAAGCGCAATATACATCAGGAAAGTTTACCGCTATGTTTGGTATAACTAATCCAACCGATTTTAAATCAGCAATGGATGCTGGTTCAAGTCAAAAAACATATATCGGTCAAGTGGGATATATTGGAGATACAGGAAGTGCTTATCTGAATTTTACTTCAGGAAGTAGTAACCCGGCGTCAGAAGATAACAAAACACAGATTGATTTTGTAGCGTCAAAAACATTAAGCGATTCATTTGCTTTAGGATTTAATGCTACTTACGCAAAAACTAAAAATGACTTAGACAGTGCTTTAGATGGAGATTGGTTTTCATTAGTAGGTTATGCAAATTATTCTTTCAGTCCATCTTTATTGCTGGCTTACAGAATGGAATATTTTGATGCCAAAGATGCAGCGCCAGCAAGTTTAGGGAATTTAACAGGATCAAACGTTTTTGCAAATACAGTTTCTCTAAATTACAAAGTTGGAAAACTAACCATAATTCCGGAGTTAAGATACGATGCCGCTTCAGAAGACATCTTTTTAGATAAAGATGCTGCACCAACTGGAGGATCTATCTTTGCCTTGATTGCTACAACATACTCTTTTTAGAGATAAAGATTGATATTTTTTTTTTTTTTTGGAGCTGTCGAAACATATTAATGTTTTGGCAGCTTTTTTATTTCTATGAAATTTGAAGTTTTAAGTTTGATGTTTCATGTTACTCTAGATAAAAAAAGTAACATTGTATTTTGTTTTGTTTTGTTTTGTTTTGTTTTGTTTTGGAAATTGTCCGGAGAGGCGCACTGCAGTGCGTCTAATCCTAAACCGGAAATTATTTGCTCTTGGTTATTATAAAAGATATTTTCGTGACGCTTCAAGTTGTTCCAGATGTGAAATTTGGAATTGCAGTTTGTTTTGTTCTAAAATTATCTCTAGAGGTGCACTGCATTTGGTCTACTATTTAATTGCAAATTTTAATTTTAGATTCGCCCTTGTGTGATTATAAAATAAGTTTTCCCGACAATAAAAAAGCGCATTTCTTACTTTGTAGAAATGCGCTTTTTTTTGTTGCTTAAAGGATGTTTTACTGAATTTGCTTTTTGTAAATTGAGTAAATAGTATCTATTGTTTTTCTGTCTAACGTCGGAGTTGTATCAGTTTGAATATAATGCAGTTTAAATGCCATTATCGCAGCTGAAAGATTTTTTGTGTTATATCCGATAATTCTTAAAGCAGGCTCAATTTTAAAATCGAAAGGAGCTTCTTCCAGAACTTCATCTGGCCAGATTCCAAAACCTTTTTCAGCTAAGGTTTTCCAAGGAAATAAAGCGCTCGGATCTTGTTTTCTTCCCGGAGCTATATCAGAATGACCTAGTATATTTTGAGTTGGAATATTATAATCTTTTTTCAACTTTGTTAAAAGTGCAACCAGACTGCTTATCTGCGTTTCTGTAAAAGGTTTGAAACCATTGTTATCCAACTCGATACCTATTGAACTGGAATTGATATCTGTATTTTTTCCCCAAGTCGAAGCTCCTGCATGCCACGCTCTCAAATAGTCATTAAGCATCTGAACTACTTTTCCGTTTTCAGAAATAACATAATGGGCGCTAACCTGTGTTTTGGTTTTGGTAAACGTGTTTATCGTTTGTTTAAGTGAATCCTGTGCAGTATGGTGAATGATGATAAAGCTTGGTTTTCTTAAATTGAAATTTACTGTTCCAATCCATTCCGTATTGATTCCATTTACCAATAAAGTAGATCCTGTTTTAGATAAAGTATCTTTTACGATGCCTAGTTGTTGTGCATATGTAGTGTCGATAACGACAGGATTAATACCGGGTATAGTTTGTGGCTCTTTGCTTGTAATTTGATTCTCTAAATTTTTAAGCTGCTGATCGTATACTTTTTCAGTTGTTTTATACGGATTTGTAGAGCAAGAAGTAATAATAATTGCTAAAATCAAATAGCTGAGAATTTTTTTTGCCATGGTCATTTACATTTGAAAGATGAAGTTGAAATGCTTATTCTTCAAGTTTTATAGTGTTTTCTTCTCCTTTTGTCTCTTTATTATCTTTAGAATCTTTTTTCTTTTTTGATTTTGGCTTTTTAATTTCTTTAAAGTTGGCCATGAAATTATTATACTTTTCTATCTGATCAGGATTTAGAAAAGCAGTTATTTTTTTAGTTGTACTTTCTCTTAAAGCGGTCAATTGCTCCAATTTTTGATCCTGACTACTACTTTCGTTTTTTAAAAGCACTCCTTGTTCTTTCATGCTATCAGCCAAAACATTTGTAATTGCGATGGCTTGTAATTCGTCCAGATTTACTTCTGGCTTCATTTGTTCAACAATTTTAGCTGCTGTTTCTTCTGCTGGAATTTCTTTTGGTTTGCTGGTATTGCCTTGAGGGCCACTCATCATACTTCTGTCCATACCCATTCCGCCGCCTCTGCCGTAACCGCTTCCATAGCCACCGCCACCATAACCATTATTATAGCCTCCATATTGTGCTGAAGCAGAACTGAAACAGAATAAAGTGAATACTAGAAAAAATAAGGTATGTGTAGGTTTCATAAAAGTGAGTTATCTAAATAATTGACAATTGTTTATGTAAATTTAAGCAGGTTCTCCGTATAAATCAAATTCTGTTGCTTCTATTATTTTTATATTAACAAATTCACCGGTTTTTACATAATGTTTAGAAGCATCAATCAAAACTTCATTGTCAACATCAGGACTGTCAAACTCAGTTCTGCCTACAAAATGCGCACCTTCTTTTCTATCAATAATACATCTAAAAACTTGTCCAACTTTTTCTTGGTTCAAATCCCATGAAATTTGCGATTGCAATTCCATTATTTCATTTGCTCTGGCTTGTTTTACATCATCTGGAACATTATCTTCAAGCAAATAAGCATGTGTGTTTTCTTCATGAGAATAAGCAAAACATCCCATTCTGTCAAATTTCATTTCCTGAACAAAATCTTTCAAAATTTCAAAATCTTCTTGTGTTTCACCAGGATATCCAACAATTAAAGTAGTTCTGATTGCCATTCCTGGAACAGCAGCACGGAAATCTTTTAATAATTGAGTCGTTTTCGCCTGAGTTGTTCCTCTGCGCATTGATTTTAAGATAGAATCTGAAATATGCTGCAATGGAATATCAATATAATTACAGATTTTAGGCTCACGTTTCATTAATTCTAAAACATCCATCGGGAAACCAGTTGGATATGCATAGTGCAAACGAATCCATTCAATTCCTTCAACTGCTGCTAAAGCTTCTAATAATTCAGCAAGATTTCTCTTTTTATATAGGTCTAAACCATAATAAGTCAAATCCTGAGCAATTAGTATTAATTCTTTAACGCCGTTTTTTGCTAAACCTTGCGCTTCTTTAACTAATTTTTCAATTGGTTGCGAAACGTGAGAGCCTCGCATTAACGGAATTGCACAAAAACTACAAGGTCTGTCGCATCCTTCAGCAATTTTAAGATAGGCATAATTTTTAGGAGTTGTAGTTAATCTTTCTCCTAATAATTCATGTTTATAGTCAGCTCCTAAAGCTTTTAAAAGTTGAGGTAATTCTGTTGTGCCAAAATATTGATCAACATTCGGAATCTCTTTTTCTAAATCTGGTCTGTAACGTTCAGACAAACATCCTGTTACAAAAACTTTATCAACTAATCCTTTGTCTTTTTTATCAGCATATTCCAAAATCATGTTTACTGATTCCGCTTTTGCGTTATCAATAAAGCCACAAGTGTTTATTACGATAATGTTTCCTTCATCTTTTGTAGCCTCATGAGTCACTTCTTTACCATTGGCACGAAGTTGTCCCATAAGCACTTCACTATCATATACATTTTTCGAACACCCAAGAGTGATTACGTTAATTTTGTTCTTTTTTAAAGACTTGGTTCTCATACTTTTATAAATTGGAGTGCAAAATTACACTTTTTTATTCAAACACCACTCGTTTCGTATTCATTTAGGTGTTTTTTATGAAGTGAATCCTGCTATCAACTGTATCTTTTATGGTGAACCCCACCATAAAAGGATGCCGTTTCCATCAGGGCTAAAAAAAAATCCGCCAGTTAGAACCTGACGGAAATTTCAATTTATTAATTGCGTTTAGTTTTTTATCAATGTTTTTGAAAAAGTAGTATTGTCTATTTTTAAAATAAAGATTCCGGATTGTAGATCAGTTGTGTTGATTTCTATCAGATTGGTGGATTTTTGTTGTTTAACGATATTTATTTTTTTTCCAAAAAAATCATAAATTGCAATGTCATTTATATTTACGGCTCCTTCAATGTTAAAGTAATTTGTAATTGGATTTGGATACAAGCTAATGTTGTTGTTTATTTTTAAAGATTCTTGGTTTGTTTTGTTTTCGATATTTTGCGCATCTAAATTTTCTTTTATAATAGTCGTGTCAGATAAGTTGTTAGTTGATATAAAGGGATTAGTTTTGAAATCGTTGTTTGTAGTGGATTTTGATGTTCTAGTGGGGGTAGTGCCATCATTTCTTGTTGGGCCAGTGCTGGTATTGGGTATTGAGTATGTAATGCTCACCGTGTTGCTTATGCTTATCACGTTGCCATTTTGTTTTATTAATCGCCGATATGCTTCAGTTTCATTCCCTCTTCCAGTAGAAGGTTGTATATAAGAAGGAGGGAAATTTTTATCGTTTGCAAAAGGCATTTCTGCCCAATTTTGAATAATATTACTAGGGTCACTACATGATTGCCATCTATAAGTGAAGTTATTTAAGTTCGGAGTATTGCCTGCTATTTCCTCCTTTCCGCTACTAGATGATGTTATAATTTGGTTGCAGCAAATTGTGTTTTGAAATGATTGATCATTAATAATTATGAAAATATTATTGCTAAAATCATATTGTCCGCCTTCGTAAAAAGCTATTCTACGATAAGAAGTGTTTTCATAAATAGCTTTATTTGGAGAATATCCTGCAGAAGTTGCTCCTGGAATATCGGTCCAGTTAGTACTTCTGGTTTTTATTTGCCATTTAAAAATAGTTAGATATATATTCGCGCTAGAACTGCCAGAACTGGCAGATCCACGTCGGCCAGGAAGATTGTCTGAGTTTCTATAAAACGGTGTGTAATAGGAAAAAGGTTTTGGGATCTCTCCTGAAGCTATTATTTGATCATTTCCTATTAAGTTGCTAAAAATTTGTTTGCTTTGATTGTTGGGTGGAGGTGGCATAGTTGTATGTCCTCCTCCTGTTATGTTTATGACTTGAGATTTGTATACTTTTTTGTCATTTGTTTTGTATTCTGCGTAAAGGGTCCCTCCATTGCTTAAAAAGTCATTTTTGAATAACTTTATAGAGGTGAAAAATGTATTATTTATATAATTTGTTTTTGGATAGTTATTAACAAATGTTATAGATTGAATTGCTATTTGAGTTGGAGTATCATCAGTATTTGTCTTATAGTATAAAAACAAATTTCCGAAAGTGGTATTTGTGGATCCATCTGTTGTTTCCATTTTTATGTCAATAGATATATTTACACTAAGGTTGCTATTAAATGCAATTGTATTGTTGCTAACTAAATTGTTGTCAACTTTTAAGTTATTACTTGTAATTGTAACTTGTGAATATAACGTGTAGTTAAATAAAAAAATAAAAAAAAAGTAAATAAAGTAATTTTTAATAAGCATCATAATTTTGTAGTTTAAAGTTATTTAGCTAATTTATACAAAAAAAACTTACAAAAATAGGTTATCGTGTGTTTTATATAGTTAATTACTTATAAAAAAAATCCGTAAGGTAAAACCAAACGGAAATCTTCATTCATCTATTTAATTTCTAATTACAATTCAAATAATAATGTCATGGTCACATTGTTCAGTTTTGATTGGATGTTAGCTCCATCGGTAAATCCGGTTGCAAAAAATCCCTGATTTGATTTTCTTTCTAAATAAGAATAAGCTAAATCAATCTTAGTTCCTCCAAAACTATATCCTAAACCGGCAGAATAGCTGTTTAAATCTCCAATTGTAGTTTTGTTTTTATAAGGACTGCCTTCATAGCGATATCCTCCGCGAAGACTTAAGCGTTCAATTTTGTATTCTGCACCAACTCGTAATTCTCCGTTAGATGTTAATTGATTGCTCATGTCAGTATTTAATCCTTTGAACCCTGGGTTGTTTGTTGGTTTGTATTTTGTGTTTCCATAATTTTTAATAGAATAATCAACACTGATCAAACCGGATTTTCCGAATACATATGCGCCGCTGAAAGTAAATTTATCTGGTGTTTGCAAAGTATAAGATTCGTAAACATTTATGACATTTGGATTTGCATTGTTGTTAAATGATTCTTTATTTGTTTCAGTTGTCGTGAATAAACTTTGCGAAAGCTCGTCATATAAGTTATACCATGTATTAGATTCGTATGCGATACCAAGTCTAAAACTCTCAGTAACTTTGCCAATTGCTCCAAGTTGAAAAGAAAAACCATTTCCATAAGTGTAAAGTTCGTTGTTAAAACGTACGTTAGATACTGTTTCATAAGTTTGTAATGGGTTTTTATTCTCTTCGTAAAAGCTTGATGTCCTTCTGTAATCAGTTATATGTGCATTTAAGTTGGCTCCAAAGTAAAATCGGTCTTTGTAGGAAGTAGCAATATTGAAACTTATCTTGCTGTTGTAGCCTCTTGTGTAAATTTCGTTTTCTTGGTAATAATTTTTGCCGTCAGGTGCATTATTTGTGGAATATGTACTGTTTGCGTTGTTTGGGTCATCAATGTTTATTAAGTAAGCCTGGTATCCTAGTAAAGCTTGCTGTGCTGAAAATCCGGACAAATTAGGGTATTGACTGTTGGGTAAAGTAGATCCTAAATATTGATACAAGTCAGTTAGTGTTTCATTGTTGGCTAAGTTTACCAATTCATGAGGAACTGGTGATCCTCCATTGCTGTAATTTGCATAGTCTAAAAAATATCCATCAATTGAATTTCGTGGATTTATACCTGCTGAAAAAACCTCGTTATTAAAGTTGTTTGTGTTTTCGTAAGTTGCTCCAATGGCAATTTTTTTCCAATTATTATTTGGGTTATGGTCGTTAAAAACAAAAACAGCACCTGCTTGATTTAAAAGAAAAGAATTTTCTTTATCTGAAGTTTGTGTGCCAAAATAATTGGAATTGTTTTTAATATTTTGATTGCTAAATGTTATACCCGCCTGATTATTTGTGAATATAGCTGATCCCGCAGGGTTTACTGTTAAAGAAGATAGGTCGCCTCCAAGTGCTCCAAATGCGCCACTCATAGCTCTAAATCTGGCAGTTCCCGTAATGTTGTCTTGTGCATAACGCATAGCATCAGATACTTCCTGAGAAAATGAGACGCTAACAGTTAGTCCTGTTATAAAAAGGAAGAATATTTTTTTCATTTTGGTAAGTTTTTAATAATTAACGATTTGTAGAAAAAGGTTTATCTTCTTCCACCGCCGCCACCTCCGTAGGATCTTCCGCCGCCACCTCCGCCGCCAGATGATCTCATGCTGCCTCCGCCACTGTTCATTGAACGAGATGGGCTAGGAGAGTATGATCTTGTTGAGTTACTATTGGTGTTATTGTAACTTCTGTTTGTAGTTGCACTGCTGCTTGATCTTCTGTTAGAGTAATCATAACTGCTTGCTTGTCCCTGAGTAGTACTTCTTCTGTTAGTGAAAGTTGGGCTAGAGTAAGTTCTTCCGTTTACGGAAGCGCTTCTTCTGTAATCTGAATAATCAGTGCTACGTCTGTTGGTGTAACTTCTGTTGGTAGTGTAGCTGTTGTCTCTTCCGGAGTAAGTTCTTCCTGAATAGTTTCTTGAGCTGTAGTTTCTTCCGTCATAAGAAGAGCTTCTTGTAGCATATCCTCTAGAGCCGTAGTAAGCAGCTGAACCTCTTCTTCCGTAGTTATAGGAGTAGTTTCCGTAATATCCAGGGTATCCCCATCCTGGATAACCCCAACCTGGGTAGCCCCATCCAGGGTATCCCCAACCTGGATAACCCCATCCATAGTATGGATATCCCCATCCGTAATAAGGATAACCCCATCCGAATCCGAATCCAAATGACCATGTTGGGTCAGAATAATAGTTTATAGAAACTTCAGAGCTGCTGCTTCCCCATGCAGGATAGGCAGTTGATGCAGTCTGAGTGCTGTCGCTTTCTGAATAATTACCATAATTGTCAACGTCTGTAAAAATTTCAGTTGGCTGGTTATCGTCCTGAAGTGATTTGAAATAGTCTTTGTATTGATTGTTTGTGCCTGCTGCTGTAGTTTGTTGCGTATACGTACTGGCAGAGCCTCCATAAACCCCATCGTTGTCGTGATAAGATGAATTTTGGTAAGAACCACACGACGTTAGTAGAAAACTCAGTAATCCAATTGCGTAAAAATGACGTGAGTTTTGGCGGAGAGATGTAGAAGTTTTCATATCTGTGGTGTTTTTTATTGTTGCACATTACAAAAATAGTTAGTTTTGTCAAACTATTTAGTTAAAATTATTAAAACAAAATTTGTGCCAAACTATTCAATATGAGTAAGAACCTCACTACAAGATCAGAAGATTATTCGAAATGGTATAACGAACTGGTTGTTAAGGCAGATTTAGCCGAAAACTCAGGAGTTAGAGGATGTATGGTTATTAAACCTTACGGATATGCTATTTGGGAAAAAATGCAGGCGGAGTTAGACAGAATGTTTAAAGAGACAGGACATCAGAATGCTTACTTTCCGTTATTCGTGCCAAAGAGCATGTTTGAAGCAGAAGAGAAAAATGCAGAAGGATTTGCAAAAGAATGTGCTGTTGTAACACATTACAGATTAAAGAATGATGAGGATCGTCCCGGAAAATTAATGGTTGATCCGAATGCAAAATTAGAGGAAGAACTTATTGTTCGTCCAACCAGTGAAGCTATTATTTGGTCTACATATAAAGGATGGGTACAGTCTTATAGAGATTTGCCTTTGCTTATTAATCAATGGGCGAACGTAGTGCGTTGGGAAATGCGTACGCGTTTGTTTTTAAGAACAGCTGAATTTTTATGGCAGGAGGGGCATACAGCTCACGCAACAAAAGCAGAAGCTATTGAGGAGTCAGAAAAAATGATGAATGTGTATGCTGAGTTTGCAGAGAACTTTATGGCTATTCCGGTAGTGAAGGGTTTTAAAACCGAAACTGAGCGTTTTGCCGGTGCAGATGAAACGTATTGTATTGAAGCTTTGATGCAGGATGGAAAAGCGTTGCAAGCAGGAACTTCTCACTTTTTAGGTCAAAATTTTGCTAAAGCGTTTGATGTGAAGTTTGCTAATGCAGAAGGAAAACAAGAACATGTTTGGGGAACATCATGGGGAGTTTCTACTCGTTTGATGGGAGCGCTTATTATGACGCATTCAGATGATCAGGGATTGGTTCTGCCTCCAAATTTGGCACCAATTCAGGTTGTTATTGTTCCGATTCATAAAACGGATGAGCAATTGGCAGAAATTACTGCTGCAGTGAATGAATTGACAGCGAAATTGAGAAAGCTGAAAATTTCAGTTAAATACGATGACAGAACAACTCAAAAACCAGGATTCAAATTTGCTGAATGGGAATTAAAAGGAGTTCCTGTTAGAATTGCTGTTGGTCCAAAAGATTTAGAAAACGGAACTTTTGAGGTAGCAAGACGTGATAATTTGACAAAAGAGGTTGTTGCGAGTGAAAAAATTGTTGAGTACATAAATGATCTTTTAGAACAGATTCAGAAGGATTTATTTGACCGTGCATTAAATTATAGAAATACTCATATTACGGAAGTGAATAGTTTTGAGGAGTTTAAAGAAGTTTTAGAAGGTAAAGGTGGATTCTTGTCTGCACACTGGGATGGAACCGCTGCAACTGAAGAGAAAATAAAAGATTTGACAAAAGCTACCATTCGTTGTATTCCTTTGGATGCTAAAGAAGAAGCTGGAACCTGTGTATTTACTGGGAATCCGTCTTCTAAAAGAGTGCTTTTTGCTAAGGCGTATTAAAAAAAAAATATTTTTTTTGCATCAACTATTGTGCAACTAAAAAATAGATGTATCTTTGCATCCGCATTAGAGAAACACGGTCCGTTCGTCTATCGGTTAGGACGCCAGGTTTTCATCCTGGTAAGGGGGGTTCGATTCCCCCACGGACTACTTTTTTTTCTGCAATTTTTAAGTTATTTAACTTGATGTAATGGTCCGTTCGTCTATCGGTTAGGACGCCAGGTTTTCATCCTGGTAAGGGGGGTTCGATTCCCCCACGGACTACAATTTCAATTTTATTTAAATTGAAGAAAACTTAGAAGAAATTGGTCTGTTCGTCTAGGGGTTAGGACTCCAGGCTTTCGTCCTGGTAACAGGGGTTCGATTCCCTTACAGACTACAAAATTAGTTGTAAATAAGTTTTGTAAAATAAGAATTGGTGTCTCGGTTTTTATTTTATTAGTTAAAACCAAAGTGATTGTTTTGCAATTGTGGGAGGTTTTTCTTTTTTAACTAGTATTTATAATTATTATTACATCTAAAATTAAAAGAAAATGGCAAATCATAAGTCAGCATTAAAAAGAATCAGAAGTAACGAAAAAAGAAGAGTTCTTAACAGATACCAGCACAAAACTACTCGTAACGCTATTAAAGCATTAAGAATAGCTACTGATAAAGCTGATGCTACTGCAAAATTATCAACTGTAATTTCTATGATTGATAAATTAGCTAAAAAGAACATCATTCATGATAATAAAGCTTCTAACTTGAAGTCTAAATTAACTAAACATGTTGCTAAATTGTAATTAAAACAATTTAAAAGATATATAAAAAAGTCCTCTTTTGAGGACTTTTTTTGTTTTAACCAAATTGAGGGAATTCTTAAAATGAGAAATTTCAAATTCCTAAAAATCTGGTTTGATTTGTAAATAATAAAAAATCCAAATTCCACTTTCTGTAAAGTTGGAATTTGGATTTTAGTATTTGGGGTCTAAAACGATTATAAATCAATTTTCTTTTTAAGATACTCAAGCATTGGTAGTGTAATTGGTTTAGAAAGAAAATCAATTATAATAGGGTATTTTTTAGCTTTTGCGAGATCGTCAGGGTCAATTGTAGAAGATAATACAATGACGTTGGCTGAATTGAATTCGGAATACGCAGAAGAAGTGAAATGATCCAGAAATTCCCAGCCTCCCATGACAGGCATGTTTAAATCAAGAAAAATTAGTTCTGGTTTTTTGCTTACTTTATTTTTGTTGTTGGTGTATTTTAAAGTGTTGAAATGATGCAGAGCTTCCTCGCCATTTTGAGCCGTAATAATTTCATTGGAAAATTCTGATTTTGAAATTACTTTTTTGCAAAGCATTAACGTAATTGGATCGTCGTCAATGCATAGAATCTGCTCAAGCATAGTGTGTTAATTTTTAAATGTTATTGTAAATGTAGTTCCTTTGTTGACTTCGCTTTCAATGCTAATTGTTCCTCCCATAGTTTCAACCTGCGATTTAACAAGGTATAAACCTAATCCTTTGCTGTCAGGATAATTGTGAAATCTTTGGTATAGACCGAAGACTTTATCGCGATTTCTTTCCAGATCAATCCCTATTCCATTATCTTTAAAGGTTAGTATCGCATTATTTCCAACCTGTTCTGCTGTAATTGATATTTTTAATTTTCTGTTTTCGGACTTGTATTTAATCGAGTTTGTAAGCAGATTTAGTAATATGCTTTCGATATAAGCTTTGTTTGTGTTTAATAATGGAACTTTGTCAAACTTAAGTTTAATGATTGGTTTGTGCAATTCAATTTGAAAAGATAATTGGCTGAAAACATTTTCAAAGACTTCTTTAAGAGAAACCTCTTCTTTTTGCATCGAAGGATTGTCTTTGATAATGATTACTTTTACTAAATCATTAATAGTTTCATTTAATAGATGTGTCGATTTGGTAAATCCAGTAAGGATTTCTTCGAGTTCAGGGTTTTCAACAGGAATGTCTTCAATGAGATTTAAGAGTCCAATTAAATTGGATAAAGGAGCTCTTAAGTTATGTGAGGTAATGTAGGAAAACTGTTTAAGGTCTTTGTTGTTTTGTGTCAGTTCTCGAATTAAATGCTCTTTTTCGGTTTCTAGTTTCTTTTCTTCGGTAATGTCTCTTTGTATGGAAATCCAATGCGAAATTGTATTTTCATTATTGAAAATCGGAATCATTGAAAATCGAACCCAATATTCTTCTTTTTTCTTGGTATAACTGATGGTTTCAATCAAGCATTCTTCCTCATTCTTGATTGCTCGCAATAATTTTTTTAATTCTTCTGAGTCTGATTTTGGACCTTTAAATATGTTTGGTGATTTTCCTATTATTTCATGGGATAAATAACCTGACATTTGTGAGAAAGCTGGGTTTACATAGACAATTTTTGGAATTTTTCGATCAACTGAATTGGCTTCAGTAATTAAAATGGAGTCTTTCGATTGTGTAATTACGGTTTCTAATAATTTCAATCGTTGTTCTTCTTCTTTTTGTTTAGTGATATCCTGGATGGCCCCAATCATTCTGATAGCTCGACCATTTTCGTCTTTTAATAAAAAACCTCTGTCTAAAACATATTTGTAACTTCCGTCTGCACATCTAAAACGGTATTGATCCTGCCATTTTTCCGTTTTCTGCTCAATAAAAGAGTATAATTTGATGGACATTCTAATGCTGTCTTCCGGGTGAATTTTGTCAAACCACCATTTAGAAGTCTTTCCAACATCGTTTGGATTGTACCCAAAGATGCCTTCAATTCCTTTATTCCAATTTATATTGTCTTCCTGAATTTTCCAGTCCCAAATAGTGTCGCTCGTTGCTTTTGCTACTATATCATATTTCTCATTAGACTCTTTAATTTCTTCATTGGTTTCTTTTAATTTTTTAAAAATAGAAACATTTCTTTCTTGATTTTTTGAAACTATATACATGAAAAATGCGGCAGTAGTTAAAATAAAAAAAATGTCTTTGAGGAAAAAAAGATCGAAGTATTTAACATCCGAAAAATAAGTGGTAAGTATTTTATGACAGACTATTGCCATAAACAATGATACTAGAATATAAACTAGAGTAATTTGGAGAGTTTTACTTTTCATTACTCCAAATATAGTTAAATTAACTATAACTCAACAATAAGTAAAGTTCATTTTGAGGGGTGTAATTTGTTGTTTTGTATTAACTAATTGATTGTATATACGCAAACTATGTTAGAAACGTTTTTTATTAAAAAATAAAGTGTACCTTTGCGCCCATTAAAAATCACAGATGGAATCTATTAGAAACATTGCAATTATTGCCCACGTCGATCACGGTAAAACCACTTTGGTTGATAAAATTATGTATCACTGTCAATTATTTCGTGAAAACGAAAACACAGGTGATTTAATTCTTGATAATAACGATTTAGAGCGCGAGAGAGGTATTACTATTACTTCTAAAAACGTATCAGTTCAATATAAAGGAACAAAAATCAATATTATTGACACTCCAGGCCACGCGGATTTTGGAGGTGAAGTTGAACGTGTATTAAACATGGCCGATGGTGTATGTTTGTTAGTAGATGCTTTTGAAGGGCCAATGCCACAAACGCGTTTCGTACTACAAAAAGCTATTGATTTAGGTTTAAAACCATGTGTAGTTATCAATAAAGTTGATAAAGAAAACTGTACTCCTGAAGAAGTTCACGAAAAAGTTTTTGACTTAATGTTTGAATTAGGTGCTACTGAAGAACAATTGGATTTCCCAACTGTTTACGGTTCTGCTAAAAACAACTGGATGTCTGATGATTGGAAAAATCAAACAGAAAATATTGAACCATTATTAGACATGGTTATTGCTAATGTTCCAGCTCCTAAAGTTTCTGAAGGAACTCCTCAAATGTTGATTACATCTTTAGATTTCTCTTCTTTTACAGGTCGTATCGCTATTGGTCGTCTTGAAAGAGGTATCTTGAAAGAAGGATCTCCAATTTCTTTGGTAAAAAGAGATGGTAAAGTAATCAAATCAAGAATTAAAGAATTACATACTTTCGAAGGTTTAGGCCGTAGAAAAGTAGAAGAAGTTGTTGCTGGAGATATTTGTGCTGTAGTAGGTATTGAAGGATTTGAAATTGGTGATACAATCGCAGATTTCGAAAATCCGGAAGCTTTACAAACTATTGCTATCGATGAGCCAACAATGTCTATGTTGTTCACAATTAACGATTCACCTTTCTTTGGTAAAGAAGGTAAATTTGTTACTTCTCGTCATATCCGTGAAAGATTGACAAAAGAGCTTGAGAAAAACTTAGCAATGAAAGTTGGAGAAACTGATTCTGCTGATAAATTCATGGTTTTTGGACGTGGTGTACTTCACTTATCTGTTCTTATTGAAACAATGAGAAGAGAAGGTTATGAGCTTCAAATTGGTCAGCCACAAGTTATCATCAAAGAAGTTGATGGTGTTAAATGTGAGCCAATTGAGGAATTAACTATCGACTTACCAGAAAACCTTTCAGGTAGAGCGGTTGAATTCGTTACTATCCGTAAAGGAGAAATGCTTTCTATGGAAGGTAAAGGTGAGCGTATGATTATTAAATTCAACATTCCATCTCGTGGAATTATTGGTTTAAGAAATCAATTGCTTACTGCTACTGCTGGTGAGGCTATCATGGCACACCGTTTCATCGGGTACGAACCATACAAAGGAGAAATTCCTGGACGTAACAACGGTTCGTTAATCTCTATGGAAAACGGAAAAGCAATTCCTTACTCTATCGATAAATTACAAGATCGTGGTAAATTCTTCGTTGATCCTAACGAGGATATCTATGAAGGTCAGGTTATTGGAGAAAATACTCGTAGCGACGATATGACTGTTAACGTTACTAAAACGAAAAAACTTTCTAACGTACGTTCTTCTGGAGCTGATGATAAAGCTAGAATTATTCCAGCTATCAAATTTTCTTTAGAAGAAGCTTTAGAGTACATCCAAAAAGATGAGTATGTTGAAGTTACTCCAAAATCTCTTCGTTTAAGAAAGATTTACTTAAGTGAAACTGATAGAAAAAGATATAAAATCTAATTAGTTTTAACTTTCAATATAAAAATCCCAAATTCCATTAGGAGTTTGGGATTTTTTTATTGCTTTCCATTTCTTTTTGGAATTTTATTTTAAGATTGGAATTTTATAAATTATCTGATTAAACTAAAATGACCTTTGACATTTTTTCCATTTTCAAAAGTCAAAGTGAACCAATAATCGTCTGCAGGTAATTGCTGACCATTAAATTGTCCGCTCCATCCCGAACTACTCTGATTCATTTGTTTCAGTAATTTACCATAACGGTCAAAAATATAAATTTTATATTCAGGAAGTTTGTCTGAATTCTCAATGATCCAAAAATCATTATGACTATCGTTATTTGGGGTAAAAAATCTTGGATAGTCCAATACGTATATAGGAAATATGTTTGACATACCACATTCATTTTTATCATGAGCGACTGCATTATAAATGCCTGGGGCTATACCATTAAATTGCGGATCATCTTGAAAGTGTTTTCCATCAAGTGAAAATTCATAATTTCCTGCACCTGTATATTTTATCAGGACAGAATTATCATTTCCTGAAAAATCATTTACAACAGCATCTGTAATTGTAGCCGGTTCCGAAAGAATAACAGTGAATTTTTTGGTTTTAGGACACCCCTTGCTATCCGTAACAGTTACAGTGTAATCGCCGGCGGTAGTTACTGTAGTTGAATTACTAGTACTTCCGTTACTCCAGTTATAAGAAGCAAAACCTGTTGCAACAATTAATTCTAAGCTACCGTTTTTACATAAATATTTCGATTCGTCTTCAAAATTAGGAGGGTTAAAAGTATTTACAACAAGGTCAACTTTTACTACATCATAACAATCTGGACCGTTTACAACTCTTGCGTAAATGGTTTGATTAAAAGCAGTAGCATTTTTGTATAAATTTGGCAGTACATTTATTTCTGCTAAAGCATCATTTGCGGTTAAATAGTAATGTGCTTTTAATTGGCTTGGTAAACCTAAAAGTACTTGTGGTGTAACATCCAAGTCAAGATTAAACTCGTAAATTCCATCCTGTTGATCATCTTCGTCACATTTATTTATCGGGCTTGGGTCAGGAATTGATGTTGGAGCAATTTGCAGTAGTACTTCAGCTATTTTAAAACATCCAAATTCATTTTCTAGACGAGCAAAAACAGTTTGATTAGGTGTTTTGTTAATATACATTTCAGGCCCTGCAATTGGACTAGTTTTGTCCTGCGCATTTTGCAATGTCTCATAAAAACCTGCATTTGTAATATTGGTAGCGTTGTTTTTAACGATGCTATTTACTTTCGTTAAATCGAAAATAGAAAAGCCATCACTATTATCATCACATTGCAGAAGCGAAGTGTCGGTTGATAAAATTTCAGGCGCATAATCAATTTTGATTTCACCTGCTAAAAGACAAGAAGATGGAGTTAGCGTAATTTCTACTTTATAGTTTCCTGGTTGAGTAACAGTATAAGTTGGTGTTGTTGCTACTTCAACATTATCTCTGTACCATTTATAAGAATAGGCTGGAGATAATTTTGGGTCTAATAAAAAAGTTTCGCCAAAACATAAAGGATTACTATTGTCTGAAGTTCTGTTTGGACCAAAATCTATTTTTGATGCAAAACTTCCGGCTTGTAAAAATACAGCCGAATCCAGATAGCGATAACTTGCATCGGCTACTACTAGTTTTACATGATACGGAACTCCTTTTTTAACAGGAGATTGCGCTGTCATTACAGTAGTTTGTCCAGCATAATTTACTGGACTTGTGTTTGTATTTAGACCGTTAAAATAAGTTTCATTTGATGCTGCACAACCCGGATACGGACTTCCATTTGGTCCTGTTCCCGGTACAATTTGTGGTCTTACATTAACAGATGAAACAGGTGTATTAGTACCAGGAATTACCGCAAGGTTTTTATATGGATCAGTACTTCCAACTTCTTTAATCAAAAAAGCAAAACCATCGGAGTATTCGCAAGGATAGGAATACTGATATTCATTAGAAGCAAAAATATAATTGAAACTTAAATAATCAGTCAGAGGGACAAAATCAAACTCAAGGACAGTTGCATCTACAGAATTGATTCCCAGAATTTGATTAAGGTCATTGTCGCCGAGCCAATCGACACTATCGCTTGTTCCTAAATCACTTACAAATGGCCCAATTGCACTTTGTGCTGTTGATGAAGCTAAAACTATTCCTTCTTCAAAAGGAAAACTACTGCCATTTCTGTTGAAATACGCAAAACTTTGCTGTGGAAGCCTATAATTATCGCCTTTACCAGTTTCGCCTGATGTAGAAGCACAAGAGCTGTTGACTAAAACGTTGCTTATAAGATCCTGTGCAGTTCTTCCATCGTCTATGCTAATATATTGGCCGTTCATCTCAAAGGATAAACAACAAAGCATGAAAACAAATATTAAAGCTTTAAAGTGAGTCATAGCCTCACAAATATACTATAAATCCCTATTTTTTAATAATTTGTAAGAAAAATAAATAAATAAAAATGTCCAAATTAAAACGATAAGAATTGCAGAGTAACTTACGCTATAATCGATGTCTGTATTAATTCCTATTTGCGATCCGATATTCTTTATTACAGATAATCTAGGGCCAGGATTTACAATTAAATTTGACATGGATTCTAAAGGAAGGAATTGCGTAATTTTTTCATCAATATTGCTATCTGGGAAAACTTTAAATGCTAAAAAGCCTCTAATTATGCCTTCTATTATATTCCAAACTAAAAGAAAACCCAATGCAAAAGCTGATCTTTTTACCAAAATTCCAAGAAATAGACAGAATGAAAAGAAGCCAGTTAATTTGACAAAAAAAGCTAGAAGATAGTCTAAATCACTAAAAATAATATCGAGTTCTGTATAGGAAGAAAAAATCAAACCTAATATTAAACTCATCACAAAAATAAAAATGGTAGAAATAACAGAAAATAAAACAACCGTTAAAAATTTTGATAGTATAAATTCTTTTTTACTTAAACCATCAATTAAGTTTTGTTTTAAAGTGCCATAACTGTATTCGTTTGCCATCATGGAAACAATTACAATAGCAAGAAATAATTTCAAAATAGCGGCAACATAAGTATTAAAGTGCCAAATAAACGGAAAATTAAAAATTCCCATTTCTGCTAAATGAAATTTAAAAGGACCAATATCAAACTTAATAGAAGCGATTAAGGCTATAAATGAAAGTAGAATAAAATAGGTTAAAGTTAAAATTCGGCTGGCTTTATTCATCCAGATTTTTTGAAGTTCTATAGAGATAAGTCTGTTCATTGTTTAGTTTTTTTGGATGTTGGCGTTTTTGGTTAATTCTAAAAATTGTGCTTCCAGACTGTTTTTACGTTTTACTAAGTGATTTAAAACAACATTTTTGGAGAACAAAAATTGATTTAATTCTGAAGCGGATAAGTCTGATTTTAAGTAAACTAAAAGTTTTCCGTCTTCTTCTTTTATTTGACTAATTGCAGGATGATTATCCAAAACTGATTTTAAAGCCAGATTATCATTCGCAGAAATTTCAAAAAATCCTTCATTTGCAGACATTGCGTCAACAGAACCTGAATATAAGATTTCGCCTTTTCTTAAAACAACTACATGTGAACATACTTTTTCGACTTCATCTAATAAATGAGATGCCAATAAAATAGTTGTTCCTTGCGAAGCGATTTCTTTAATAATATCGCGAATCTGGTGAATTCCCTGCGGATCTAAACCATTTGTAGGTTCGTCCAAAATCAAAATTTCAGGATCATTCAACAATGCCGATGCAATTGCCAAACGCTGTTTCATTCCTAAAGAAAATGTACTGAATTTGCTGTTTTTTCTTTCGGTTAAACCGACCAAATCAAGTTTTTCTTCAATTTTAGAATAATTAATACTCTTAATTTTGCAGACTAATTTCAGGTTTTCTTCCGCCGTCATATAAGGATAAAAATTAGGTCGCTCTATAATTGCACCTACCTTTTTCAAGGCTTCATGTGTCTGCATTTTTCCATCAAACCATTTGTAACTGCCTGTTGTTTCGTTTACAACATTCAGAACAATTCCTAAAGTGGTTGATTTTCCGCTTCCGTTAGGGCCAAGAATGCCGTAGACATGACCTTTTTGTATACTGAAAGATACGTTTTTGAGCGCCTGAATGCGTCCGTATCGCTTGCTGAGATTTTCGATGGTAAGAATGGTTTCCAAGTTTTTTCGGTTTTAGTTTTTAGTAAGACGATTCAACTTCTATATTGTTACGCTAAATTTATTTTTATCGCGTTATTGATGTAAATTTGTATTAAAGATATTCAAAATGAGCGAGCCTTTAATGGTTTTAAAAAAACCGTCATACCCTTTAACACAACCGCTTTTAAGTTATTTGGACAGATTCGAACGTATTTCGAAAGTTTCTGTTTTTTACGATGACTTATTGCGATTTTCAGGTTCGATCAATGTTTATGATAAAAATGAAACGGATACTTTATGGATTCGTGTTTATTATAGCGAATTCGAGAGAAATGAAATCGACCTTAATCTGAAGAAAATTTACTCGTTGCTGCATTCTGATGGAAACAACGAAATTATTCAATACTTGAATGTTGATGCGATTGATTACTGTACTTTCGGAAATTCAAAACCTTTCAGGATTAAAGTTCGAAATATTCTGAATGACAACTACGTTCATTTTTATATAAAAAAAGCCGATGCGTCCAGAATTTACGGATTAGAATTGGAAGATATTCTTTCGCCGGATAAAATCAACTTTTTGGTATACAATGATACTTTGATAGAGGAACATATTATTGGAATTCCAGGTGATGTTTTTATGGATACTTTACTGGATAAATGTACAGAAACTGAAAAAGCACAAATCGCAAAAGAATTTGTAAAGTTTAATGAACGTTGTATGATTCGGCTTTTGGGGGATATGCGTGCCTACAATTATGTAATTGTTCCAATTCACGATTTTGATCAGGTAGTTTATAAAATCCGTCCAATTGATTTTGATCAGCAATGTTACGAAGGTAATTTTAAAGTGTATCGCCCGCAGTTTTTCAAAGAAAATTATCCAATGATTAAGCTTATTAAAGAAAAATTGGAAGAGCGTTCGATCATTCAGTATAAAGATGAAGAAAGAGCAATTTTAGCAAAACGTATTCATTCTGCCGAAACCAGAATTAAAAAATTATTGAATATAATGTGCCACGATACTATTTCGACACAAGAGCATCTGGATCAGTTAAAAATGGAGTTGTACCGATATACCAATGATATGAAGTTTAAAAATGCCAGATCAATGGGACACGTCATGCACGCTGCGTTTGAATTCATTACACGCAATTTTAAAAACACTAATTTAGTTTAAAGAATTTCACCATATAAGTTATATAAGTTCATATAGTCAGACTGCTTAAATTATCTTATATGACTTATATGGTTAAAAAAATCAATATTATGAAGAAATCTTTTTTAGTAGCCGTTTCTATTGTTTTGTTGGCTTGTCAGCAACAGACAAACAGTAATTTTAAAACGCTTTATTCGCTTCCAAAAAAATTAAAAGAAGTTTCCGGAATAACGTATTTTCCTGAAACAAATATGATTTATACTTTGGAAGACAGCGGAAATAAAAATGCCATTTACGCAATTGATTCTAAAGGGAAATTAGCTAAAACGATCACAATTTCAAATGCAACAAATGTGGATTGGGAAGATATTACAAAAGATAAATCCGGAAATATCTATGTTGGTGATTTTGGGAACAATGATAATGAGCGCAAAGATTTATGCATTTATAAAGTTGCAAAAAATCAGCTGAATAAAGATTTGGCTTCCGCCGAATATAAAATCTCTTTCTCCTATCCGGAACAGACAGAATTTCCTCCAAAGAAAAAAGAACTATTTTATGATGTTGAAGGCTTTTTTGAGCAAGGCGGATATTTTTATCTTTTCACAAAAAACAGAAGCAAAGGTTTTGACGGAACGGCTTTCATTTATAAAATTAAAAATGCAAAAGGAACTCAAAAAGCAGTCAAAATTGGAGAGTTTAAAACTTGTAATAATTACAATCATTGTGTGTTGACAAGCGCGACAATAAGTCCGGACGGAAAAAAAGTAGCCTTGTTAAGTCACGACAAAATTGTGTTGTTCAAAGATTTCAAAGGCGATTTATTCCACAAAGGAAAACAGACCGAAATAAACTTAAATCACTTCTCACAAAAAGAAGCCGTAGTTTTCAAAGACAATAACACCTTACTCATCGCCGATGAAAAAGCTGATAAAATAGGAGGGAATGTTTATGAGTTTAAACTCTAAGTTTCTGAGATACTAAGATGCTAAGCTACTAAGATTAAAAAGTTAGCCAAAAATTCCACTAATTTTTATTTAAAATATATTTCGTGAAAATTAGTGGAATTCGTGGCTAAAAAACTTAGAATCTTAGCAACTTAGAACCTTAGCATCTTTTTTTAAAAACTATATGCTGCTCCAAAAATAACTCTTCCTTTTTCATCAGGTGACTGGAAATAGGAAATTCTGGCTGTTAGAAGATTAATTGCATTCAGCCATAATCCGCCGCCGTAATCATGATGCCATTTTCTTGAGTTTTCGCCGTCAAGCCAAATTCTTCCGTAGTCGAAACCGCCCAGAATTCCATAAGTTAATGGTGCAACAGTACGATGTATTTTACCAATGCTAAAACGTAAATCACTACTTTGAGAGAAATAAGAACTTCCTAAAAAGCGCTCATTTCTATAACCGCGTAAATCAGTGTCGCCGCCTAAAGCCGCACCATGATAAAAATCAAAATTGTTATTTAAAATCGCTTTTCCTTTTAAGAATGTTGCTAAAACTAATTTCCCATTGTGATCAATTTTATGCGTGAAGCCTAAAATACTTTCAAGTGTTGGGAAATTTTGTTTGGTATCGCTTAAGTTCGTTGTCCACATTCCGGAAAGCATAAAATATATTCCTAAAGTCGGTTTTGCTACAAAATCAGAGTTTTTAAACGAATATTTAACTTTCATACCACCGTATGTCTGACTATCAAATACATTCGGATTTATGATTCCAGGAATATCGATATATCGGTTTTCAGTTTCTTCAACAGTCATTTTTTGAAGAATAGGCTGAATGCTGAATTCACTTCCAAAACGCCCAACATGTCTCACTGCGCCCGCAACATTGAACTTTCGGATTCGGACTCTGTTATAATCCATTCCAAATTCGTCATCATTATTTACAGTTTCATTTCCGTATCCAAAATAGTTCATTGCAAAATTTGGAGTCGTATATTGTGCATCAACATCAATAACCCATTTTCCTAATAATCCAGGGAAATGCGCGGCATAATTGAATTCTAAACCTCCGGTTGCAAAATAATAGAAACCGTTTAGAATGTGTCTTTGTGTATACGGATTTTGCTTGAAATTATTTACTGTGTAATTTAGATTGAAGCCCATTTTTACGCCGTCATCCGGGTTGTAACCAATATTTGGCAATCCGGAAATAACATTGTATTTAGGTTTTTCATAATTATACAAATTCACTTCATAGTCGTCTGTCAGCTGTGTTTTGGCTTTATTATCTAAATTGTATGTGTTTTCTTTTGATTTGAAATCATAAACGATAACCTTTCTGCCATTTTCAATATTGTAAGTATCATTGTTTTGACCTCCAATCAAACGAATTTTGATGTTTGATTTTTGGTTTCCTTTTACTTCAAAAACATCATTGTCATCAAGTCCATAAATCCATAGATTTTTCGTTTTTTCATCCGTTACGGTTTTAGTGTAAACTAATTCGTCACCATCTTTCTTCATTCTTAAAACCTGAATTTCGATGCTTTTTTTAGCATTGTGATTTATAACGAATTTGTCTTTTTTATCAGTTCCGGCAATCATAACAGTGCGACTTAATACATCAAAATACTCCGAAGCATATTTCTGCAGGTCTTTTTTTCTGCTTTTTAATTTTTGCTTGATTTCGTCAACAGTTTCGTCCTGAACTTCTTTGGGCATATTTTTAAAAGCTGCGTCGATATCAGCATCGGATAAATTTTCCTGAATGTACTTTGCCTGATCCGTCCAGTCTTTTTCAACAGCCGTTCTTAAAAAAGCCAAATCCATAGGGTAAGGTTCTCTTCCAAGCCATTTTACATTGATTTTATCTCCTTTGAAAGTTCGCATATGGCGAAGTGCCGGAATATTCATTAGAAGAGAAAGTAAAGCGCCATCATATTTCACGAAAGCCTGATCACGATCACGCGGGATTGGTTTGTAAACCACTTTATCGCCTATTTTATATTCACCCCAACGCCATTGGTCACTGTGTCTGTCCCAGTCGCCAATCAATATATCAAACAAACGGGCTTTTATATATTCTTTTTCGTCTACCGTATATTTTTCGTCCTTATGAAGGTTTTTCATCATATCATTGGTACTGATAATATCAGTTGGATTTCCAAAATTCTTAGCATCAAGATGATTGTCAGCCGGACGTTCTTCGACCATATACAGCTGATCGCCAAAACCGGAATTAAATTCTTTTAATCCTTTTTGTTTCGGAATATAATATAGAATTGGATTAGTGTGTGCAAGTCCAATTTGATCCGACATACTACCGGTCACAAAAGAAGCATAAGGATGAGAAGTAGTATAAAAATCGAATAAAAAGTTCTCTGTATATGTTTTTTCAAAATCATTTACAATGTACTGATCTTTAAAAGCTACTGACTGTAAAAATACCGTTGCACTTTTTTTCATGGCGCGCATGATATATTCTCGGCCTTTTGGATCGGACATTCTCAATGAAATAGATTGATGTCCGCCGCCTTCACGAATGGGTTTCAGACCGCCCATTAAAGTGTCTACAGTCGCAACTTTGGCTTCAACGGGCATGCTGTAATACTTTCTGTAATGTTGACCGAATAAGAATTTATGAACTAAACTTTTATTGGTCATTTCTTCTGTATAGATCGAAGTTGTAATTTTCGGTGGAAAATTATTCGGAATATCAGCAGCCCAATTGATTTCTTTGGCTTTTATGATTTCTCGTTCAAAAAGAAGTTTTTCTTTGTTGTTTTCATTTCCGAAATAAGAAACTTTTGCATCACCACTTTTAAATAAAGTCAATGTTGCATAACCATTTCCTCCATAGGAGAAATCATTTTCACTGATAGCGCGAGCAGCTTCTGATTTTGATCCCGCACCACTGATAATCTGTTGGATATTTTCTTTGCTGATGTACTGCAAGTTATGATCATGTCCTGAAACGACAATAACATTTTTCTGCTTCTGTAAAAGTGTTTTTATTCTTTTGGCATAAATTGTATACTGTTTATTTTGAAGATCCTGTGGGCTCGCGCCGGAAGTTTTTCGTAACAAATTAATAAATGAACCAATTACAGGAAGTGGAATTTTTTTCTCTAACGGAAATAATTGCTTTTCCATAGAAAATTGCCCGCCGTGCGTTCCATTACTCAATAATGGATGATGAATGGCCAAAACAACCGTCTTTTCCTGATTTTTATTTAAGACACTTTCCAGTTCATCAAAGAAATCTTCGCGGGTTTTAATGTCGCAATTGTCATTTATCGTCGGATGATTATTCCAGTCTTCCAGAAACCATTCGCTGTCAACAGTAATTAACGTTGTAGTACTGTCAATTTTCACATCTTCGATAGGACATGTCTTTCGCGGAAGAAATGCTTTTTTATCATTTAGATATTTTGTCACAAAATCGGCCTGTGCCTCTAAGCCTTTGATGCCGTTGTACCAATCGTGATTTCCGGGAATAAATATTGTTTTTCCTCTAAAACCTTCCGCTAATTTTAATTGATTGGTTAGTTTTGTTTCGGCTAAACCCTTGTCTTTAGCGTTTTTATCAGCTGGAAAACCTTTTGGGTAAATGTTGTCTCCCAAAAATAAAAGGGTAGATTTTTTACCGGAATTTTTTAGTTTTTTATGCAGTAACTCCAGCGTTTGTTGAGCTTGTTCTTCATCAGCATTTCCGGCATCTCCGACAAGAAAGAAAGTATGCGCAATTTTTATGGTATCAGTTGCGTTTTCTGTTTCGTTAGCACTTACATTTTTTCCGTATTGTGCTTTACGCGTCGCACAGGAATATAGGAGAACTATAGCGGTTATTACCAAAGAATAGTTTTTAATCTTGGCAATAAAATGATTATCCAAAAACAATTTCATAATTTAGTGGTATAAAAATTTTCTTTATGAATCTAGTAGAACAATCCGAAGATTTCGTCAGTAATTTACTCAAAGATAAACTTTCTAATTTATATTCTTACCATAATTTTAATCATACTTTTACTGTGGTTACTGCGGTTAAAGAGCTTTGTAAAAAAGAAGATGTAGAAGGCGATGATAAGGAAGCGCTCTTAGTTGCTGCCTGGTTTCACGACACTGGTTATGTTGACGGATATGAAAATCATGAAGAAAAAAGTAAAGAAATAGCCGCTGATTTTTTACGTAAAAAAGGAAAATCGGAAGAATTTATTGCGCTTGTTTCGAGTTTGATTTTGGCTACGACCAAAGATTATGAGCCTAAAACACATTTAGAAAAAATAATCAGAGATGCAGATTATGCGCATTTAATGGGGGTAGAATATGCTACAACCTGCGAATTATTGCGTTTAGAATTAAAAAATACCGGAATAGTAAGTTTTTCTAATGCCGAATGGACAAGGGAAAATTTAAACTTTTTATTGAATAAACATCGCTTCTATACTGATTATGCTTTAAGAAAATGGCAACCTTTAAAAGAAAAAAACCTGTTATTAATTCAGAAAAAAATAAACAAACAGGAATTGAAAGCTGCAGCTGCAATCGAAGAAGAGAATAAAAAGCGAGAAAAAGCGGAAAAAGCAGAAAAACCTGAGCGCGGAATTGATACTTTATTTCGCGTAACGCTCGGAAATCATACACGTTTAAGCGGTATCGCAGATAGTAAAGCTAATATTTTGTTGTCTGTAAATGCAATTATCATTTCGATAGCATTATCATCTATTATTCCGAAATTGGATAGTCCGAAAAATGCGCATTTAGTTGTTCCTACTTTTATTATGCTGATGTCAAGCGTGATCACGATTATTTTTGCGATTCTATCTACACGTCCAAAAGTAACTTCTGGATTTTTTACACGAGATGATGTTGAAGCAAAAAAGGTGAATTTAATGTTTTTTGGAAATTTCTATAAAATGCCTTTAGAAGATTATGATTGGGCAATGAACGAAATGATGAAAGACAGAGATTATCTGTATTCGACGATGATCAAAGATTTGTATTATTTGGGATTGGTTTTACAACGAAAATATAACTTACTCCGAATTGCCTATAACTTTTTCATGTTCGGAATTATTATTACGGTAATCGCTTTTGTTATTGCCTTTAAAGAAGTAACTGTTTAAAAAAAAGCTCAACTAATTTTAGTTGAGCTCATCTAATAAATCTTGATAAGTGATTTTTTTTGCTGCCGGATTTGCAGCATTGTTGATTACTTTTACACGTATCGCTCTCAATCCCGAAACTCCCTGAAGGTCTTCAACCTCAAATTGTTCGATGGCCGGTTCAAGAACTTTTTTGTGCTGAAGGTATTTAATGTATTTTAAATATTCTGCTTCTTCGCTGTTTTGAGAATATACAATCGTAATTTTTTCTTTCTCGGTAATTCTTTCTTTTGTCCCTTTGATATTCGATTTGTCAATTCGTTTTTTGACCACTTCATATCTTGCATTATAGGTTCCGTCAACGTCAAAACGTTTTTCATCCATTCTGAAACGTATGGAAAGTGGAGAACTGAAAACTAAAATTAAAGAGGTTACATCCAACTCATAAGGAAGTGATTCCTTAAGTTCATGATGTTCCAGTTCCATTTCGCATAAAGTCTGCAATTGCCATAATCTCAAATTATGCAAATACATCATATCAAATGGCTTTGTTGGCGAAATTGATGCACCAATATATAAATTGTGTTCAACACCATCCGTTTTAAAACGTTCGTAATAATGTGGATAAATTTGCTGTGCTTCTAATTGTTTTTTATCTAAAACAGAAGCCAATTTTTTATTGATGATGGACATTGCATTATCAAACTTCTTTCTTTCCTGATAAAATAAACCGGACTTTTCATCAAGACTTGCAAAATAAGCTTCTTCCAGTTTTTCGCTCTGAAAAGAATCTTTACTTTTTTTAAGTATCGGATGAATTTCTTCTTCGATATATCTTTGAATATGCTGTTCAGTATCCGCTTTAAGCGGAAAATCTAATTCATTTCTAAGCGATTCCAGTTCAAATTTTCTTTGTTCCAGAAGAACCAGATTTGAATTTGGTTTTTGATTATCAAAAATTTCCAAAAGCATTGTAAGCTGATTTTTTAAATCGGTTTTTACGGTTTCATTTCGGTGTTCTGAAGAACCTTTAATATCGATTTGCCCGTATAGCGGATATACATTTTTGAATACAATTTCCTTAAAAATATAATCTTTTGTATGATTGATATTTTGAAAATAGTTCTGAGATTCTTTTCTAAACTTCCAATAAACACTTGGGTGAATCGTAGTATATTCACGTTGAATAATAGCTTCAACTTGATGCTGCATATCCGTATTATAGCGGTCAATAGTGTCCGTTAAATACGGTAAAATCAATTCGAGTTTTGTAGCGTTGACACTATTCAAATCGCGGGGATTTTCAGAAACTAATTCGACAACGCCCAACAATTGTTCGTCTTTGATGACCGGTGCAAACACACAACTTTGAATGCCTTGTTTTAGTAAATGTTCACCAAGTCTTTTATTTGAAGATTCTTCGATGAATTTCTCAACGTTCGAAATCACAAAAGGTTCTTTTTTGTCTAAAAGATTTTCGAATGAACAACCAAAGAAAGCATTCTTGCAGTCTACTTCCTGATCTGTTTTTAAAAGAAAACTCTGTAACTGATTATCAAACTTAATTGGTCTGATGAATTTTTCTTCTTCAGGATTATAAATAATAAAGCCCACTTTTAAACTCGGAATCTTAAAGATAGATCTAAAAATATCCTCGATAATTTCAGTGGATTCAACACGAGTAGAATCAGGTTTTAATAAATTACTTTTCAGGTTCGAAATAGCACTTTCAGTAGTAGCATCAAATAAAGAAACAATTCCGAAACCTTTTAAAATCCAGCTTCTTTCAGGGAATTTTGATTTCCATAATTCAAGATCATTATAATTATCAATTAAGAGATCAATATCATCCTGAGTCAATTCTATGGCTTCTGCTGTTGGAGTAATCTCCATGAAGTCAGCGTTGTATAAAATTCGGTAATGTTTTTTTATACCTTCTTCATCGGGAATATCATAGAAAAACGGTTTGTTGAAATCAATATTCTGATTGTAATAATACGCCAGAATCAAACAGCAATTATTGATATAGAATTGATGCTCATCAAAATCACGAATTTCCATATAAAATTCGTCACCTGCGTTTCTTAAAATCTTTTTGAAACGCTCTGTATAATTGAAAGATATGTTTTGAAAAGGAATTGTGATTGCCTTTATTTCGTTGTTCGTCAGTGCAGTAGGAAATAGATCGGCAACCAGATTTTTTATTAATGCTTCATTATTCTTTATAATGTTATAGTCACGAATTCCGTTTCTGAATTCCGGATAAGCTTCAACTTCTTTTAAAATAGCTTTGGCATAGTTAGATCGGTAATCCACATCAGATAAAGCAATTTCTTCAAATGATTCAATTAATTTATGAAATGAGATTACGGTTTCGAAAGGACTTTCGTAAGGTAAAAGACGATCCATCTGTTTGAGTTTTAGGAATACAAATTTAAGCATAAATTAAGAATCACCGACATTTTGCAATTTGTTTCGTTTATGGTGGGATAGTTTATTTCTTTATAAATAAAGGGGTCGAAGAGAGTTTTTGTTTTTTTAACTAAAAATTAACAATGTAAATAACGGAACGATCGTTCTGTTATTATATCTTTGTACCATAATAATTGAATAATCAATAACTTAAATAAAAAGTAAAATGAAAAATTTAGAAAACAAAGTTGCAATCGTAACAGGTGGAAACAGTGGAATTGGATATGCAGCTGCAGCTGATTTAGTAGCAAAAGGTGTAAAAGTAATTGTAACAGGAAGAAACAAAGAAGCTTTGGCAAAAGCCGAAACAGAATTGAATGTTACCGGAATCGTTGCTGATCAATCTGATTTAAAATCAATTGATAGTTTGGTAGAAGAAGTAAAAGCAAAATTCGGAAAAGTAGATATTTTGTTTTTGAATGCAGGAATTGCAGCTTTCGCTCCAGTAGATTCAGCTTCAGAAGATCATTACGACAGTATTATGAATGTGAATGTAAAAGGTGTTTATTTTACAGTTCAGAAAGTGTTGCCAATTTTAAATGATGGTGGTTCTATTATTTTTAATACTTCGGTAAATGCACAATTAGGAATGCCAGGTTCAAGTGTTTATGGAGCAAGTAAAGCAGCCGTTTTATCTTTAAACAGAATCTTTGCTGCTGAATTAGCACCAAGAAAAATCAGAGTAAATGCAGTTTCTCCTGGTCCAATCGAAACGCCTTTATACGGTAAAGTTGGTTTAGAAAAAGAAGAAGTGGAAGGTTTAGGCGCAGCTTTAGGTAACAAAATTTTATTGAAACGTTTTGGACAAGCCGCTGAAGTTGCAAAAACAATTAGTTTCCTTGCTTCAGATGATTCTTCATTCATTACAGGAACTGAAATTGTTGTTGATGGTGGCCTTACTGTTAATACAGTATTATAATTTTTTTGACTAATTCAGGAACGATTGTTCCGTATTTTTAGTATCTTTGGAAATGAATTTAATTTTGAAGCGATGGCTAGAACAAAAGAATTTAACGAAGATCAGGCTTTAGATAAAGCAATTGAAATCTTTTGGCACAAAGGTTATAACGGAACTTCTGCACAGGATTTGGTGACACATTTAGGTTTGAGCCGCTCTAGTTTGTATGATACTTTTGGCGATAAGCAAAAGCTATTTTCAAAATCTTTACAGCGTTATCAGCAACAAGCTCAAGATACTGTAAAAGAACTTTTGGAGAAATCTGATAATGTAAAAGAAACGTTACATGAAATTTTTAAACAAGCTGTGATCGAAAGTTTAGAAGACCGAATTACAAAAGGCTGTTTTATGGTTAATTCGTCTGTAGAATTGGCTATGCACGACGAAGAAATTGCTAAAATTGTAAAAAGCAACAGTCAAACTATGGAAGAAGTCTTTACAAATGCCGTTAAAAAAGGGCAGGAGGCTGGGCATATTTCAAAGACGCTTGACGCAAAAGTTTTGGCTCGATTCATCTTTAATAATTACTCGGGAATTCGTGTTTTGGCTCGTGCCGGAGAAAGGAATAAACAGGTTTATGACGATATTGTAAAAGCGGTTTTTTCGGTTTTATAACATCAGAATAATGGTAATAAAAAAAGGCAATTACAAAATGTAACTGCCTTTTTCTGTTTTAAGTAAGTAATAGAAAATGAAAACTTCTTAGCTTTTTTCTTCTTTGTTGAAGTAAACTAAGTAGTAATACATTTGTTTTTCTTCATCCCAGCCTTTTTCAACAAATTTTTCTGCACTTTCAGGATTGATGAAATCCATTTTAATCTGAATGTGAGTATCTAAATTAATCACATTTTTAATCGATTTTCTAGCGTCAGAAACTGCTGCGTTGGCAATTGGGAATGAGGTTACATCTTCGATGCTGTATTTTTCTCCTTTATCAACTTTATAGTTTTTAAATTCAGGAATTAAATCAGGATTGTCTAGTACTTCATTCAAGAAATTTTGCTCTTCAAACTGATCATTTTTAGCAAAATAATTCACAGATCTGTTCATAAACATTACTTCCTCTTTCTTGTCTTCTGCTGGCAAAACAACATCTTTTGCGAAGTTTTGACAGAACTTTAAATATTTTTTTGTGATGAAATTTTCATCTTCAAAAGCATCTACAGATAAAAAGTGCTCCAACCAGTAACGAGCGTCATAACGGTTGCTGTCTACAGTTAGAATTTTATATCCTTCTTCTTTTTTATAATTGAAAATCAAACATCCTTTATCTAATTTGCTTAGGTTGATTCCTTGTTGCAAAATCATTTCAAGATTGCTGTCTTTTTCTTCAAATTGTAAAAAGTCGGCTTGCAATTCGCTTTTAAAAATTCCGATTGCATCAACTACGTTATTGTCAATGCTTAAGTTTGTCAAATACGTTACATAAACCTCTCCGTTTTTAATATGCGGATGATTTGACTGCTCGTATAAATGCTTCGTGATCTTTTTAGAAACCTCTTGTACACTAGCAGGATTTGTAAAAATCTCAGTAGCATATTTGAACATATCGTTATAGTCCAAGTCCACTTCGTGCGCAAACTGATAATAGTTTTCCTCTTTTTCTCTAAAAGGCTTAAAGAAATATTCTTTTATCAAAGGAACAATTTCATCATTTAGATTAAATGGCTGCTCTGATAAAAAAATAGCCTCGTTACGGCTTTTGTTTCCTACGCGATGTATCGCAAGCGTCTCGATGTGGGTGTTGAATAGGTTGATCATTTTTTTGAGTTGCTGAGATTCTAAGTTTCTAAGATACTAAGTTTTTAGATAGTGTCTTTTAATTTTTTAATTAATGACGCTAACATTCTCTCGATCTCTCGACTATCCTCATATAAAAGGTTAAATTCTTCTTCGTTTATGTAAATTATGTTTTTTGCAATTTCAAGTTGAGTTTGCATTTCAAATAAAGAACCAAGAGAAATGTATAAAAATCTTAAAAAATCTTTAGTGCTTTCTCTCCCAGATCCTTCGGCAATATTACTTGAAATTGAAACTGAACTTCGACGTATTTGAGAAGTCAGGCCAAAAGTTTCTTCTTTTGGAAAAGATCTAGTTGTTTTGTAAATTTTGGTAACTAAGGAAATTGATTTCTGCCAAACCAAGATTTTTCTAAAATGACTCATTTCTTATTTTTAAAATTAGTTTTTAAAAATAAGAAAAAACTTTCAAAATATAAGAAAACTTAGAATCTTAGCATCTTTGCACTTAGTAACTTTTACGTCAGTTCCAATTCTCCTCAAATCCATAATCTTCGAAGCTATCGTCGCCTTCGAACATATCAAGATCGTCTTCGTCTAGGTCGTCTTCAAATTCTCCGTAGATATCGTTGTGCATGTCATCAGCTTCGAAGTTTTTTTCGGTAGCTTCGTCTGGCATTTCGCCGTGCGAGAATAAAGTTTCCGGGTAAGTAGCACCAACAGCTTCATCTTCAACAGCAGCCAGTTCTACTAAGAAAGTCCACATACTGATGAAATCGTAAACGTAGATAATTTTTGTGTTTTCTTTATCTAAAATACTAGATAACGGATAATCGTTCATGGTTCTGATTTCGCCAGGAACATCTCCTGTATCAAAAAGAGGAATTTCATCTTCCTGATTCCAAGTTTCATCACAAGTGTAGAAAGAAGCAACTTCTGATCCGTCAAAACCAAAAGCGTTGAAGATTGCATTGTGTAAATCCTCAAGTGTATCGTCCTCAAGAATAGCAATGTCTCTAAAAATATCTTCTTCGGCGTCTAGAATTACTCTAAATTTATAAACCATAATCTTTGTTTTTATTGAGAGGTCAAAGGTAAAATATAAAAAACGAAATACGAATTTTGAATTACGATTTGTTGAAAAGATTTTTTCGATTTTTTGATTTACTGTAGATTATTTAGCTGGCGCTCCTGCAAGGTTTTCAAAACCTTGTAGGTTTGTAATTGTATTCAAGTTATTGCTACAAGGTTTTGAAAACCTTGCAGGAATAGGGATTAGAATTATTTTCCAGTCAGTCTTTTTCTAATCTTATGATAATGTTTGTGATATGTACTATGACTTGGATAACTTCTGCTTGATGTCATATTGTTAAAAATCAAAGCTGTTAAAAGTAAAAAAAGGACTCCGCTTAAAACTGGAGAAAGAACATACATATAGCCTAATGCTTTAACTTTTTCTGTTCCGATAACAGCAATTAAAGCCGTTGCGCCTCCGGGAGGGTGAAGTGTTTTAGTAATCTGCATTAAGATTATGGCGATTGAAACTGCTAATGGAGCAGCTATATACATAATGTCGGGAACCAGTTTATGAACTGTTACCCCAACAAGAGCGGAAATTACATGTCCGCCAACTAGATTTCGAGGCTGAGAAAACGGGCTCTGAATAATTCCATAAACCAAAACACTCGAAGCTCCAAATGAACCAATTAAATAAACGGCATCGCTTCCTGAAAAATGCATCGACTGTACGTAAGCCAAAACTCCAATTCCGACAAATGATCCAATAAACGACCAGAAATGTTCTTTATAATCAATTAAAGTTTCTTTATAAAGAATATAACGTGTTTTACGATAGCTTCTTTTGATTTTTGGAGTTGGCATAATGTTGTACTATTTGTGGTATTATTAGCCATGAATTCATGAACTTTTTATTTTTGTATGCTTGCTAGTTCATGAATTCATGGCAAAAAAAGAATTATTTCGTCAAGCTTGGGGCGTAACTGTATACTGTGTACGGATAAATTGTTTTGGCTGTGTATTTTGAAATCAGGCAAACGACAAGAATTGGAAAAAACAGAGTATAATCATTTGTTAATCCGCAAACTAGAAAAATTGATGTAAAAGGAGCGTGAATACTTGCACTTAAAACAGCGGCCATACCGATAATCATAAAGTTAACCGGAATTACATTTACATGGAAAAAACTGTTTAATATTGAAGCCAATAGTAATCCTAAAAAAGCTCCAATAAATAAACTCGGTGCAAAAACTCCTCCGTCGCCACCTGAAGCAAGTGTTATTGAAGTGACAATTGGTTTTAGGATCAATATTCCAATAAATGTTGTTGCTAAAGTAACAGTCAATTGTGTTTGAGAAGCATTTCCGAAGATTCCTTTTATTGCATGATAACCTTCACCATACAATTGCGGGAAAATAAATAAGGAAACACTTAATACAACTGAACCAATCAGAATTTTATAATAATGAGTGTCAATTTTTCCGAATTGTGATTTGAAAAACAACACACATTTTGTTAAGTAAACCGAGTTCATTCCAGCTAAAATTCCCAAAAGAATAAAATATGGAATCGCTCTTAAATGCCAGGTTACAATTGAAACCGCAAATAAAGGTTCTTCTTTCAGAATAGTCAATAATCCAAAAGCGATAGAAACCGCGATTACGTTTGAAATAATAAAGGCACGTGTAACTTTTCTGGAAATAACTTCAAAAGCAAATAAAATCCCTGCAATTGGACTGCTGAAAAGCGCTGTAACTCCGGCTGCAACTCCCGCACAGATTAGTTCGGTTTTATATTGGCGAAAAACATTTTCTTTTTCGTGTGCAACTGAACCAATTGTTGCTGTCGCAACGACAGTAGAAACTTCAATTCCGGTAGAACCTCCAAAAATAACAGTCAATAATCCGTTTATGAAGTGTGATGGAATTTTATATGAAGGAAGATTTTTAGATTTTGATGCTGTACTTTCAAAGACTTCTTTGATTCCTTTGTTTTCTTTTTTCTTAAAAAGATATTGTCTTAGAAAATAAATGACTGATAATCCGAAAACAGGAAAAATTATATAAAATATTGGGTGAAGAGATACTTCATGAAAGAAAATATGCTCGTAATATTCTGTTATTCTTTTTAAAGAAATTCCTAGAAAGGCGGAAAGAAAGCCAATTAAGAGGGAAACAATAACTAATTTTCTGAATTTAATAAATTGATGATTTTTTTTGATTTGCGCCGTTTTGTTCATCAGAAGGGAGTTTGAAGTCGCAGTTTTTTTCTGCGGATTACAAAATTAGGAATCAAATTCGGTTTTTTATAGGAAATTATCAATTTAGTGTGTTAAAATTGATATAAACAAGAATTTTCTTTCAGTATGTTTTTCCATATACAACGAAGATTAAGTTGCCACAAAGGCACAAAGACACGAAGTTTAATTAAAAAAGGGAAAAAAAAACTTAGTGTCTTTGTGCCTTTGTGGCAAAAAATTATCGTTCGTAAAACTCAATTGGCAATAAATCAGGATCGGCGATAAAAGTAAAACGCTTTTGAGTCGTTTCATCAATTCGGATCGGTTCTGATTCTATATTTTTTGTGTTTAGAAAAGTAATTGTTTCTTCGAGATTGATTACTTCAAAAGCTAAATGTCTTAAACCAACAGCTTCCGGTCTGGAAGGTCTTTCCGGCGGATTTGGGAATGAAAATAATTCCACAACATACGAACCATTCAAAGCCAAATCCAATTTGTATGACTGGCGTTCTTCGCGATAAATTTCTCTAATAATTGTTAGACCTAAAATCTGCGTATAGAAATATTTAGATTTTTCGTAATCAGAACATAAAATGGCAATATGATGAATTTTATTAAGGGTAAGCATTATTTTTTTTGTTCAGGTTCCTGATTTAATTTTCGAATAACTTTTGCCGGATTTCCAACGGCTAATGAATTGTCTGGAATATCTTTTGTCACTACAGATCCGGCGCCAATAACGCAACCTTTTCCTATTGTAACTCCAGGACAAATAACCGAATTTCCACCAATCCAGCAGTCGTCGCCAATTGAAATTGGTTCAGCATTTTCCAGCGATTTTCTCAATTCAGCATCAAGTGGATGAGTTGCCGTATAGATTTGAACATTTGGAGCAAAAAAAACATTTGAACCAATTTGTACAGGACAACTATCAAGAACAACACAATTTACGTTAAAATAAACATTGTCGCCACAAGTTATGTTGTAACCGTAATCACAATGAAACGGAGGTTCTATATAGAAATTGCTTCCAGAATTAGGAATCAATTCTTTTAGAATTTCTCTTGCTTTTTTGGTCAATCGGTATTCTTTTACATTTAATGTATGCAATAAAATTTTTGCTTTTCGACGGTCTTTTGTTAAAACGGGATCTCCTGGCAAATAATATTCACCCGCAATCATTTTTTCTTTTTCTGTTTTCATATACGTATTACATTTTTGTCTTGGCGATTTTCTCATGTATTTTTACAGTCTCCTGCAAAGCAGCGGTACAATACCAAGGCGTTAATTCGGCTTCAAGTAAATTGGCTTTTATTGCGGGATCTGTAGCTACAAGCGCTTTTGCTTCGTCTATAGTTTCGACATTAAAAATATAGATGCCGCGATAGTTTCGGTCATTTTTCATAAAAGGTCCGGCAACAACCAGTTTCCCTTCTTTGGCTAATTTGCCAATATTAGCCATATGACCTTCAAATAATTTTTTGGTTTCTTCTTTTGAAGCGGTTGTATTAGTTCCTGATTTTAAAAGGCAAAACACATATTTCTTCATTCCATATTCATCGGCGTTAAGCGATTTTGCCAAAGCTTCATCATATTTAACTTCGGTTTCCTGAGAAAAACCTGTTGCACCATAAAGCAAGATTGCTAAAATAAAAAGTGAGTTTTTCATCTTAAATATGTTTTTAGTGTTAGAATTGTATTAAAGCAATTTCTTCAAAATAACAATTTGCCCTAAATGGTAAACATCATGCTGAATGATTCCGTGAATATGTTCATAATAAGTATGTCCGTTATTAACGTAAATTTTTGCTAATTCTTCATCCTCGAAATCTTCAAAAAAGCTATTCCATGCTTCTTGCGATTTTGCCAGATTTTGAAGCGATTGTTCCCATGCAGCTTCAGACGGGTCTAAAACCGGAACAAAATAATTATGATCTGGAGTTATAATGGTTTCGCCCTGCATACGCTCTAAAATATTTCTTCTCCATTGGATCAGATGATTGACAATCTCCCAAATCGTATTTAAATTGGGATTGATTTTCTTGTAGGCCTGTGCAGCGGTTACATTTCTCAAAGTGCCTGCCAGAGTTACTTCCAGCCATGGATTTCCATCATAAATGGATTGGTATAAATTTGAAATTCTTTTATTTTCGGACATAATTAAATGGTTTTTTGGAATTCCTAGCTAAGATACAAATTAGATATTTACAACTCATCCATGAAATTCTACAATTGGGTTATTATATATTTTTTAACTTTAAATGTTAAAATACATTTGCTTCATCAAAAACCAAAGATGACATGAAAACCAAATTATTTTTTACAATAAGCTTTCTATTTTTTACTGCATTTATTTTTGCTCAAAATACTGTTTCAGGAAAAGTAACAGATCAAAAAGGAAAACCGGTTGTAGGCGCAAACATTTATATTGACGGAACTTATGATGGAGCTACGAGTTCTGAAACTGGAGAGTTTTCTTTTGAAACCAACGAAAAGGGAAATAAATTTTTAGTAATAAGTTTTTTAATGTTCGAAACTTTCAAACAGGAAATTGATGTTGCTAATTTTAAAAACCAAACCGTAAAATTAAGAGAAGATATAAACACACTGGATGCGGTGGTTATTACAGCCGGAACTTTAGAATCCGGAGATAAAGCCAGAGTTTCTGTTTTAAAACCATTAGATATTGTAACGACAGCAGGTTCTGCAGGAAATATTGTAGCGGCTTTGCAAACTTTACCAGGAACACAAACTGTGGGCGAGGACGGACGTTTGTTTGTGCGTGGAGGTGAGGCGAGCGAAACACAAACTTTTGTTGACGGAATCAGAGTGGCACAACCTTACGGAGCAACGACAAATAATTTACCAACTAGAAGCCGATTTTCTCCTTTTTTGTTTAGCGGAATCGCTTTTTCTACAGGAGGTTATTCTGCTGAATATGGAGAAGCTTTATCAAGTGTTTTACTTTTAAATACGCAAGATGAAGCCGATCATGATAAAACAGATATCGGATTAATGACTGTTGGATTAAGTTTAGGGAATACTCAAAAATGGGATAAAAGTTCTTTAAGTGTCAATATGATGTATGTGAATTTAGCACCTTATCAGGCTGTTATTCCTCAAAATGTTGATTGGAACAATCCGTATCAGTCGCTTGGAGGTGAAACGGTTTACCGATATAACTTCACAAACGGAATCTTTAAGTTATATGCTTCTTTTGATTCGGAAAAATTCGATTTAAATCAAAAAAACATCAATTTCGAAAATCCGATCAGAACTGATTTGAATAATAATAATTTTTACTTGAATTCCTCTTATAAAGGAACCATTGGAACTGGATGGCAATTAACATCAGGAATTAGCTACGGTTACAGCAAAAATAAAGTGACTTATAATATTAGTGATATCGACAGCAAAGAAAATGCTGCACAATTGAAACTGAAGTTAACGAAAAAAGTTTCCAACTATTTTAAATTGTCTTTCGGTTCAGATTATTTTATTACAAGATACAACGAAAATTTTGCAGATAATGTTTCTATAAATGTTGATAATGGTTACGATTCTAACATTTTTGCAGCTTACGCAGAAGGGGATATTTTATTCTCTAAAAAACTGGCGATGAAAGTAGGTTTAAGATATTCAAATAATAGTTTGTTAGACGAAAACAATATTGCACCGAGAGCTTCTCTTGCCTACAAAGTTTCAAAAAGCAGTCAGTTCTCATTTGCTTACGGAGATTTTTCGCAAACACCTGTTGTAGATTACATCAAATATTCGAAATATCATCAGTTTGAAAGCGAAAAAGCCAAACATTATATTCTAAATTATCAGTTTACAAAACCAGGACAGACTTTTAGAGCTGAAGCATATTATAAAGATTATGATAATTTAGTTCAATACGATACAAAAGACATTCAGTACAATTCGGTTTTCAATAACAACGGTTCGGGTTATGCAAAAGGATTGGATATATTTTGGAGAGACAGTAATCTTTACAAAAATTTAGAATACTGGATTTCTTACTCTTATATTGATTCTGAAAGACAATATAAAAACTTTCCAAACATGGCGACTCCAAGTTTTGTAGCGAATCATAACTTATCTGTTGTAGCAAAATATTTTATTACAGACTGGAAATCTCAGGTTAGTTTAACAAACAGTTTCAGCACAGGGCGTCCGTACAACGATCCGAACAAGACGCAGTTTATGAGCGAAAAAACAAAATCATACAATAGTTTAAGTTTTAGTTGGGCGTATTTATTAACAACACAAAAAATTCTTTATTTCTCAGTTTCGAATGTTTTGGGAAATCAAAATGTTTTTGGATATGATTATGCAAAATTACCAGATGCAAACGGTGTTTATCAAAGACAAGCCGTAGTACCAACCGCTGACAGATTCTTTTTCGTTGGTTTCTTCTGGACCATTAGCCAGAATAAAAATGAGAATCAGTTGAAGAATCTTTAAAAAAGGGACAAAGAGGCAAAGGTTCAAAGGGACAAAGTTTTTTTTGCGCCTCAAAAAAATGCTAAGATTTTGGAGATAAAGATTTATAAGACTATAAAGAAACCTTTGTCCCTTTGAATCTCTGAACCTTTACACCTTTAAAAAAAAAACAATTCAGTAACCAAAATCAACAACTCAGTATCATTTAATTTTATAAGAGTAAAAACCGATATACTTTTGAAGTATAAATTAAAAGGAACAAAGAAGCAAAGTGACAAAGGTTCAAAGTTTTATAAATAATAATAAGAAAAATAAAAACTTTGAACCTTTGCAACCCTGAACCTTTGAACCTAAAAAAAGAGTTTTAATCATCAAAAAAAACTTAGCAGCTTAGAATCTTAGAAACTTAGAATCTTAAAAAAAAACAACCTTAAAAAAATAGAAATCATGACCAAAATTATTACAGTTATCACATTATTTATTTGCAGTTTATTATCTGGACAAACGCAATTTGAGCAAGGAATGACAAAAGCTTTCGGGCTTTGGAAAGAAGGAAAAAATACAGAAGCTTCGGCAATGTTTGAGAGAATTGCAGCGGCAGAGAAAAATAGTTATTTACCAAATTATTATATTGCTTTGATTAATGCAACGGCGGTATTTACTGAAAAAGACAAAACAAAAATCGATTTATTATTGACAAAAGCGCAAGATGCATTAGATATTGAAATGATAAAAGATCAGAGTAATTCAGAGCTGTATGTAATGCAGGCTTTAATTTACACAGGTTATGTAGTAGCCGATCCGATGACAAACGGAATGAAATATTCAGGTAAAGTTATGGAAGCTTACGCGAAAGCAAAAGCACTGGATCCTAACAATCCAAGAGCAGTTTTTGGAGAAGCAGATTATCAATTAGGAGGCGCAAAATGGACAGGAGTTGATACCAAACCTTTATGTGCGCAAGTTGATAAATCTATTGAACTTTTTGGTACTTTTAAACCAGCAACTCCTTTTTCTCCTAAATGGGGATTGGAAAGAGCGTTGGAAATCCAAAAAACTTGTAAATAATAAACGTATTTAACCCGATAATATGAAAGACCATAGAAATGTATTTGCCGATGTGAGAAGTGGAACGATAATTTGTTTCAAGATTTCTATGGTCTTTGCAGTTATTTTTTCAGCCTTTCTGGGAGATGATTTAAATGTTAGAAACGTTCTTGTTACATTTTTTGTAAGTTGTCTTTATTCTTTCGGATTGGGTTTTGGAAACGGTTTTATCAATGTCCTTCTCGATAAAAAATGGGACTGGCTGGAGCAGACAAACTTTAGAGTTTACTACGGAATTCTGGTTACTGTTTTGTATACCGTTCCAGTAGTTTTAGGTATCAATTATTTCATTTTTGTTGTTCTGCAAGATGTTACATTAGAAGTGTTTTTTAGTGCCAGAATGCTTTGGATACATCTTTTTTATATCATTTTATCTTTGGCGGTTTCGACCTTCATGCAGGCGAGAAGTTTTATGGTGAAATGGAAACAGGCATCAAAATTTGAGGTTACACAACAAAAGATTATTGCAGGAACGGCGAATGCAAAATTCGAAAGTTTAAAAAACCAGATTGATCCGCATTTTCTATTCAACAGTTTGAATGTTTTAAGTTCTTTGATCGAAGAAAATCCAGATAATGCACAGCGTTTTACAACTTCTTTATCTAAAATTTACAGATATGTTTTAGAACAAAAAGACAAAGAATTGGTTTCGGTTGAAGACGAATTATCATTTGCCAAAACGTACATGAATCTGTTGAAAATGCGTTTCGAAAATAGTTTGTTTTACGAATTGCCAACAGAAAACATAAATCCGGATGCCAAAGTGGTTCCGCTTTCGTTGCAGCTTTTGTTGGAGAATACTGTAAAACACAATGTTGTAAGTGAACAAAAACCATTGCATATCAGAATATTTATTGACGGAGATTATCTGGCGATACAAAATGATCTTCAGAAAAAAGAGGTTTTGCAGGACAGACAAGGTGTTGGACTTCAAAATATTGTAAATCGATACGGAATTATAACCGACAGAAAAGTGAATGTGCAGCAAGATGAGAAAAATTTCACGGTCAGAATTCCAATTTTAACAAAACAAATCGCAGTTATGGAAATGAGTGCAGAATATACCGATGAAGCAAAAGCATATTACAGAGCTAAAAAAAGAGTAGAAGAACTGAAAGGTTTCTATGGAAATGTAATTTCGTATTGTTGCGTAATCCCGTTTTTAATTTTTATCAATCTTAAATTCTCGCCAGGATTTCAATGGTTTTGGTTTTCGGCTTTAGGCTGGGGATTTGGAGTTGCCATGCATGCTTTTAAAGTTTTTGGCTATAGCGCAGATTGGGAAGAAAGAAAAATTAGAGAGATTTTAGAAAAAGATAATAAACAAAAAACGTGGAAATAATGTTGGAAAAAGATTTTACGGAAGCGGATCGTTATTATGACGCTCAAAAAAAGGTTAAAGAAATTAAGGCGTTTTATGAGCATTTAACTGTTTATGTTTTAACCAATCCGATTGTGATTGTTGTGAACTTTATGACTTCTCCAGAATATTTATGGTGTTTATGGTCTGTGATGGGTTGGGGAGTAGCGATCATTTTACATGGATTGAAAGTTTTTAGTTTGCCGCCATTCTTCAATAAAAAATGGGAAGAGCGAAAAATCAGGGAAATTTTAGAAAAAGAAAACAAACAACGACTCGAAAGTAATCATGGAAACAAATTTGAATAACAACCAGGAACAAATTGCTCTTAAAGAGATTGCAACTAAAAAAGTCATAAAACTAAAGTCATTTTACAAACATTTGTTTGTTTATCTAATTGCGATGATTCTTTTTCTTTTAAAAGAATATACAAATTTGCCTCTGAATGTATTTCCGATTAAATATTTCAATTGGGTAGTAGTAATTATTTGGACAGCAGTAATAATTGGGTCAGTGATAGATTTGGTAGCTTCTTTTATGATTTTTGATGAAGAATGGGAAGAGCGTAAAATGAGAGATATTCTTGAAAAAAAATATAAAAAACAAAAATGGGAGTAATCATGGAAATGAATTTAAACGAAGAGGAAAAATATCTTCAGGCTAGAAAAAAAGTCGAAAATATTAAAGGGTTTTATGGAAATCTAGTTGCTTTTGTATTAGTAAACGCAATTTTGATTTTTATAAATTTGTATACTTCACCAAATTATTTATGGTTTTTCTGGCCATTATTGTGGTGGGGCGTTGGTGTTCTTTTTCACGGATTGAAGGTTTTTGAAGTATTTCCTACTTTAGGAAAAGATTGGGAAGAAAGAAAAATCAAAGAATTTATGGAGAAAGAAAAACAGAATAAAAATAAGTGGCAATAATTAGATCAAAATATTATGGGACGATTTAGAAGACAAACAATGTACGAAGAGTATGCAAAACAGCATTCAGGCGAATACAGTACAGATGAAAGTTATAATGCAGCTTACAAAAAAGTAAAAAAGATTAAAGGATTTTATTCACATTTAAAGATTTACATCATTGTAAATGTGATTATTATTGTGTCAAGTTTAACGCGAGATCGTTTACCGGACGGAATTGATTTTAGCGGTTTATATGAATGGCATACTTATTCTACGGCATTCTTTTGGGGAATAGGTTTAATTGCACACGGATTATCGGTTTTTGGTTCTAATTGGTTTTTCAGCGAAGACTGGGAACAGAAGAAAATCCAAAAATATATGGACAAAGAGGCAGGAAATAAAAATAAATGGGAGTAACTTTGAAGTAGTATTTTTTCAAATTTTGCAATATAGTAAATGATCACATTAATTATAGAAGACGAAAAACCAGCGGCACGATTGCTGCAAAGAAAACTCGAAAAACTTGATGTAACAGTAGAAACAATGCTTCATTCGGTTGAGGAATCTGTTCAGTGGTTTCGAAATAATCCACATCCTGATTTGATTTTTTTGGATATTCAATTATCAGATGGTTTGTCGTTTGAAATTTTTGAAATGATAGATATCAAAAGTGCTATTATTTTTACGACAGCATACGACGAATATGCTTTAAAGGCTTTTAAACTTAATAGTATTGATTACCTTCTAAAACCAATTGATGAAGAGGATCTTGAAGTTGCAGTTTCAAAATACAAATCGAGAATTCCTAAAGCAGCGACCGAAACTTCAAATCTGCAATTGGATTTTGAACAGATTCGACAAATGTTGTCAAATCCTTTTGAAAAGACTTATAAAAAAAGATTTACGGTTAAAATTGGTCAGCATTTAAAAGTCATTACAACAGATGAAATCGAATGTTTTTTTAGCGAAAATAAAGGAACATATATTCATACGTACGATAACAGAGATTATTTGATTGATTCAACTCTGGAAATTGTAGAGCAGGAATTAGACAAGAAGGATTTCTTTCGCGTAAGCAGAAAATTTATTGTTCCGTTGAAAGCAATTAAAGAAATTCAGGTTTATACCAATTCACGATTAAAAGTGATTTTGCCAACCTATAAAGAAGATGAGGTAATTGTAAGCCGCGAAAAAGTGCAAGATTTTAAAGCTTGGCTGGGATAAAATTGATTCTATTTTTAATAGATCCCAGTTTTATATAATACTTTATTCACTACAATTTTCAAAACAATCTAAATAAAGAGCCAACGGCTCGATTCATTTTGTAGGGCTGTCCCGAAGCTTCGGGATCAATCCAGTCAGACAAAGATTGGAAACATCAATAGGCATTATTTAAAAACAAAAAATCCTTCGAAATGAAGGATTTTTTTATGTCTTATAGTTTTTTAATTATTTGCTCAATCGGTGCAAAGTATACGTCATTGCGCTTAAAAGGAAAAATGCCATAATTTGGTGAATCAATCCTAAAGCCAAAGGTACACTGTACAATAAAGTAAAAACGCCCAATAGAAACTGAATGAAAACAAAAGCAACTAAAGTTTTGATTCCGTTTGATTGTGTTTGTGTAAGGGAGAATTTTTTGCTTTTAAAGAAAAGAAAAAGAATAATCGCAACGACAACATAAGCAAAAGTTCTGTGCACAAACTGAACACCGCTTTTTCCTTCGATTAAATTTTTGATTAAAGAAGATTGCTCAATAAAAACCGATTCGTGAATAAATTCTCCGTCACTCATTAAAGGCCAGTGATTGTGAATTAATCCGGCGTTTAAACCAGCCACAAAACCACCATAAATAATCTGAATTAATAAAGCTGCTAAAGCATAACGCGCAATATTTCGAAGCGGTAATATTTTATGGATATTTCTTTCAGGATAAATCAAATCCAGCGCTACCCAAAGTGTGTATGCAAAAGTGATGAACGCAAAAGTTAAGTGTAATGAAAGTCTGAAATGGCTAACATCCGGATTATCAATTAATCCGCTTCTTACCATGAACCATCCAAGAAATCCTTGAAAACCGCCCATTGCCAAAAGAACAACACATTTTTTGATAGTATCAGTATCTAATTTCTTTTTGATTAAAAAGTAAACAAAAGGAACAAAGAAAACCAAACCAATAATACGACCAATGAAACGGTGAAACCATTCCCAGAAATAGATGAATTTATAATCGGCTAATTGAAAATCGTTATGAATATTGATTTTTTGATATTCAGGAAACTTCTTGTATTCGTCAAAAGCTGCTTGCCATTTTGCATCCGTTAATGGCGGGAAAGTATCGGTTACCAAATGCCAGTCGGTCATGGATAAACCTGAATTGGTCAAACGTGTGATACCGCCCACGACAACCATTAAAAACAATAAAACACAACCTGATAGTAACCAAATGATTACTGATTTATTCTCTTTTTTCATTTTATTAAAATACTTATTTCTCTATTTTTTTCAAGCCTAACTTTTCGGCTCTTTTAATCACAAAATTATAAGCCGCCTGATACTCATTTGGAATATCTCCTTCTAATATAGCTTCTTTTACGGCTTCTTTCAAAACTCCAATTTCGCGTGAAGGTTTTAAATCAAACATTTCCATAATTTCTTCACCAGAAATTGGCGGTTGGAAATTACGAACATGATCACGCTCTTCAACTTCTACAATTTTCTTGCGGACAAGCTCAAAGTTTTTGTGATATTTTTTGAATTTCGCTGGATTTTTGGTTGTAATATCTGCTTCACATAATGTCATTAAACTTTCTACATCTTCGCCTGCATCAAAAACCAATCGACGAACGGCGCTGTCAGTCACAAGATCCTGTGCCAAAACAATTGGGCGCGAACTCATAATAACCATTTTTTGCACAAATTTCATTTTGTGATTTAATGGCATATGCAAACGTTCGAAGATTTTCTTGGCCATTTTTCCACCAAGAAATTCATGTCCGTGAAAAGTCCATCCTTGTTTTTTGTTGAAACGTTTTGTTGGCGCTTTTCCAATATCATGAAGTAATGCCGACCAACGTAACCATACATCATCTGTATTTGGACAAATATTATCTACAACTTCAAGCGTGTGGTAAAAATTGTTTTTATGCGTATGACCTTCAATTTCCTCTACCTGATTCAGTGCAGTTAATTCAGGCAAAATAAGATCTAAAAGTCCGGTTTTGTATAAAAGTAAAAATCCGGTTGACGGTTTAGGTGTCGAAAGAATTTTATTCAATTCATCAACGATTCTTTCTCCGGAAATAATTTTGATGCGATCCGCATTTTTTGTAATCGCGTTTAATGAATTTTCTTCGATTTCAAAATTCAATTGCGTTGCAAATCGAATCGCACGAAGCATACGCAAAGGATCATCAGAATACGTAATATCAGGATCCAAAGGCGTTTTGATCGTTTTGTTTTCTAAATCGGTTAAACCATCAAATGGATCTAAAAGATCTCCAAAACTATTTTGGTTTAACGATAAAGCCAATGCATTTATAGTAAAGTCACGACGGTTTTGATCGTCCTGAAGTGTTCCGTTTTCTACAATAGGATTTCTGCTGTCACGATTATAAGATTCTTTTCGTGCGCCAACAAATTCTATATCAGTATCTTCAAAACGAAGCATTGCGGTTCCGTAAGTTTTGAAAACCTGAACTTTTGGTTTATTAGGAAGTAAATCCGAAACTTTAAGGGCTAATTCGATTCCGCTTCCAACTGCAACAACATCAATGTCTTTTTTAGAACCTCGATTTAAGATTAAATCACGAACAAATCCGCCGATTACATAAGAGTCAACGTTTAATTCCTGAGAAGCTTTCGAAATGATATCGAAGATTTTGTTTTGTAGAGCAGTTTTATAGTTTGTTTGTATAGCCACGAATTCAATTTTTGAATAAAAATGCATTTTAAATTTAAGTAGAAATAAAATGCATGCAAATTTACAACATAGAAAATGCCTATTATAATCTACAGCTCACTTTTTTGAACAATTTCACATTTTGAAGCATCAATTTTTATGAATCGAGAAGGAGCTGCCACGAATTTCGCGAATTTTCACGAATTTATTTTTTATTCTGCCACAGATTAAAAGGATTAAATGGATTAAAAAATCTGTGTGAAACTTTTTAATCTTTGGCAAAAAAAACTTTATAATCTAGGTAAAAAATAATTAGTGGAAATTAGTGTAATTCGTGGCGAAAAAAATCATTTATAATATCATAAAACAAATCAATTACGATAATCTGTTTTTTAGAAATTCAATTTGTATTTTTGAAACATACAAAAACGTACACATGAAAATTGTTATATCTCCAGCGAAGTCATTAAATTTCGAAAAAGAATTACCAACATCTCAATATACTGAACCTTCATTTTTAAAAGAAGCAAGAGTAGTTCATAAAGTAGTAAAAACGAAAAAGCCATCTGAATTATCTGAATTAATGTCAATTTCAGATAAACTTGCGGATTTAAACTGGAAAAGAAATCAAGAATGGAAAACTCCTTTTACACCAGAAAATGCACGCCCAGCTGTTTATACTTTTGATGGTGATGTTTATACAGGTTTAGATGCTTATACAATTCCGCTAGAGAAATTAGATGTTTTACAAGATAAATTAAGAATATTATCGGGACTTTATGGTCTTTTAAAACCTTTAGATTTAATGCAGGCGTACCGTTTAGAAATGGGGACAAAAATGCCGGTTGGAGAATCTAAAAACCTTCATGAATTTTGGAAACCAACAGTAACAAAAGCATTAAACAAGGAATTGAAAAAAGGCGAGTTGTTTGTCAATTTGGCAAGTAATGAATATTTTTCTGCTGTTGATGTAAAAGCTTTAAAAGTGCCGGTAATTACTCCGGACTTTAAAGATTATAAAGACGGAAAACTAAAAATGATCAGTTTCTTTGCGAAAAAGGCGAGAGGTATGATGGTGCGTTATATTATTGATACCAACGCTGAAACGATTGATGATTTAAAAGGTTTCAATTACGAAGGATATCAGTTTGATGCGAATCTTTCAAAAGGAAATCATTTGGTTTTTACAAGATGATTTTTTTAAGTTACAAAGGGGCAAAGTGACAAAGGTTCAGAGGTTTTTTTAAAAGATTCTAAGCCGCTAAGAAACTAAGGTTCTAAGGTTTTCTATTAGAGAGCTGAAGGCTCGGTACATATTGTAGGCAGGGATTTCAATCCCTGAAGAGATGAAATAAAAAGATTCTAAATTCCTAAGTTCTTTAACCGCAAAGAGCACAAAAGTTTATAAACTGAAAACTGAAAACTGAGACTGAGAACTGCGACTATAAAAAATAAACGCCGAATTCAATTGAGAATTCGGCGTTTCTGCGTATTATAAAATTATTATTATTAATGCATTGCGTCGGCTGCACTAATTTTGTTCTTCCCTTTTTTGATAAAGAGAATAATCGGTATACAACATAAAAACATAATTCCTAAATAAAGGAAGATATCCATATAAGCCATTACAGTACTTTGCTTCATTATAGAATAGTCGATAGCTTGATAGGCTTTCTTTAAAGCAACATCTGCACTATAACCTTTTGCCATAAAAGCGTGTTGCATTCCTGCAAGACGTTGCTGCACTTCAAATTTGGCTGGATCTAAATTATTGATTAGATCTACTCTGTGAGATTGGCTAAAACGTGTTATAAAAGTGGTAATAATAGCAATACCAAAAGAACCACCCAACTGTCTCATCATTCCGGTAAAGGCAGCACCTTCACCAATTTGTTTTCCTTTCAAAGTAGAAAGCGACAGTGTTGTAATAGGTACAAATAGTAATCCTAAACCAATTCCTCTTAAGATTAATGGCCAGTACATATGTTCTACACCAGTATCTGGAGTCATTCGGCTGTACATCATAAAGGTAAAGAAGAAGAAAATTAAAAATCCTACTCCAACCATATAACCTTGTGGCACACCTTTCTGAATCATATTTCCAACAAATGGCATCATAATAGCCGTTGTGATAGATCCCGGAATTAATAATAATCCTGCATCAGTTGCTGTCCATCCTAAAATAGATTGCGTGTAAATTGGGATAATTAATGTTGAGCCATATAAACCAAAACCAAGAATGAAACACATTACAGTCCCGATTCTTAAATTTCCATCTTTTAGAACGCTTAAGTTTACGATTGGATGTTTATAAGTAAGCTCTCTCCATATAAATAATACCAATCCAAGAACCGTTACAACACTTAGTGTAACAATTAAAGAATCATTAAACCAGTCGTCTTGTTGTCCGTGTTCCAATACGAATTGTAAAGATCCAATAAAAGTACTCAACAAAATAATTCCCCACCAGTCTACCTGATTGGCTTTTAATTTTTCTCCGTATTTCGGACTTCTAACAAAAGTTAAAGCCAAAATTGTAGCAATAATCCCTAATGGAATATTGATATAGAAAATATAAGGCCAAGAATAATTATCTACTAAATATCCTCCCAATGGCGGACCAAGAGTTGGACCAACAATTACACCCATTCCGTAAATAGCTTGAGCCATTCCACGTTTTGCAACAGGATAACTTTCTGTAATAATCGTTTGGGCTGTTACAAGTAGCGCTCCACCACCCATACCTTGTACGAATCGGAAGGCTACAAGTTCCCAAATATTTGTGGCATTACCACACAAAAAGGAGCAGACGGTAAAAATTATGATCGAAGCCACAAAATAATTACGTCGTCCAAATTGCTGCGATAGCCAGCTCGTCATCGGAATTACAATAACATTCGCAATTGCGTATGCTGTAATTACCCACGCCACATCAGTCAGGGTTGCACCAAGGCTTCCTCGCATATCTGTCAGCGCTACGTTTACAATCGTAGTATCTACAATTTCCAGCAATGCACAAAGTACTGCCGTAATCGTAATGATCACACGTCTGTAGCCGTATTCTACTAAATCGTCGTCTGCTTGTACTGCTGTTGCCATTTATATTATTTCAAATGTACGTCTACATCTACATTCATTCCTGGGCGTAATAATTTTACTTTTTCAGGATCGTTTGAAGGATCTAAACTAATTTTTACAGGTAATCTCTGAATTGTTTTTACGAAGTTTCCTGTTGCATTATCAGGAGGTAATAATGAAAAACGAGATCCTGTAGCAGGCGAAAATGAAGTTACAATTCCTTTGAATTCATAGTTTGGATAAGCATCAACTTTTAAGCTTACTTTTTGTCCCACAACCATTTTGTTTAATTGTGTTTCTTTGAAGTTTGCTACAACCCAAGCTTCGTTGTTATTAATAATATAAAATAAAGATTGTCCTGGTTGAACTAATTGTCCTGGCTGAATATCAACTTTAGAAACCTGACCGTCGATCGCTGCAGTTACTACAGTATAAGTAAGATTTAAATGCGCTACGTCCAACATTGTTTTAGCTCTTTTAATATTAGCTGCTGCCACTTCAGTTTGTTTATCAGAAGCTTTAGATTTAGATTCGATAACCGATTTTTGGTAAGAACTTGCTCTTTGTTGTTGTTCCAAAACACGCACTTGATTTTCAGCTTCTTCTTTTGCTGTTAAAGCCTGCTCATATTGTTGTTTTGTAATTGTGTGCGTTTTATACAAATTATTATAACGGTTGTAATCGTTTGTAAGCTGTCTCAATCTAATTTTAGCGCTTTCGATAGAACCGCTTGCAGATCTCATTTGAGCATCAGAAACAGAAATACTTGCGTTAGCACTTCCAATATCTGCTTTTGCTGCTTCATATTGGCTTTCAGCTCCTAATAATGCTGCATTTGCTTCATCAATCTTCAACTGATAATCTCTCTTGTCGATTGTAAACAAAGTATCTCCTTTTTTTACAAAATCATTATCTTTCACATAAACTTTACTAATGTATCCTGAAACTCTAGGAATAATAGGATTCATTTTTTTCTCGATTTGAGCATCATCCGTTTCTTCGTGTGCCTGAGAGTGTAAGTATTTTGATATTCCGTAAGTTCCTCCCACTAAAACCAAAACGGTTAGTATGATGATGAATTTTTTATTTGTCTTTTTCTTTTCCATGAGAGCTATCGATTATATTTTAGAAAGATTGAATGATTGTGAAATTTGTCCTGTTGCCGTAAGCAATTCATAATACTTCTGAATGATATTGGCTTTTGATAATGCTTTGTTAATTTGTGTACTTAATTGATCTACATCTGCTTCAAGTAAATCATTTGTATCTGATAAACCGTTATCGTACTTATCTTTTACAAGACGGTAATTTTCAGATGCTTGAGCCACAGCTTGTTCAAAAACTGCATCTTGACTAATCGCTAAATCATAATCTTCAGCTGCTTTTTGAACTTGTACTTTAATATGGTCGGTCAAAATTTCTTCAGAATGTTTAACTTCTTCAGATTTGCTTTCAGCCGCTTTAACATTGTTGCTGTTTTTTATTAAACCAGACAAATCGTAAGAAAGACCAACTCCAACATTGGTTAAATTGGTAGCATTTACAAAGTTTTTAACATCTAATAAAGCGTAACCACCTAAAAGAACAATTGAAGGATAGTAGCTGCTTTTTGCAATCTTTATATTGTTTTCGCTAGCTTTACTTTGTAAGCGAACAGACTCTAAATCTTTTCTGTTTTCTAATGCAATTTGCGTATCAGATTGTAAAACACGAGGCTCAAACTTCGTTAAATCAGCTTCATTAACAACAATTTTAGTATTTGGATCCATTTTAAGAAGGGTTACCAAATAATAATTTGTAATACTCACATTATTTTTAGCTTCATCAACCAATAATTGAACTCTCGAAAGTTGCAATTGCGCTTTTAAAAGGTCATTTTTTGGAATGATTCCGTTTTTCTCCAATTCAATAAAATCGGTTACACGTTGTTGTGTACTTTTTTTGTTTTCCTCTAATAATTCAAGACTTTTTTGTGCTTTATATAAGTTGGTATAATACTGTACCGTACGTAAAGCAACATCTTCTTTAGTTTTTACTGCACTAGCACTTTCTGCCAAGTACATATTATTACGAAGGTCAACATTATTCTGAATTTTAAATCCAGAAAAAAGTGGCATTGTAACTCCCGCTTGAGCAAAAACAACTTGATTCATTTTTGGAGCAGCTCCGGCAGAACCATCAGAAGAATTATCACTAGATTGTGATTCCATGTGAATGTTTGCTGTTGGAAAATATTGATATTGTGACGACAATTTAAGATCAGGATACTGACTGTCTTTTGCAGTTTGCAATTCATATTTTTTTGAGTTTACCTTAGAATTGGCAAGTGAAGATTCACTACTTTTTTCCCAAGCCAGTTTTACGGCTTCGTCTAAGGTTAAACTTGTTTTTTCTTGTGCTTCTAATGAAGATATTCCTATAAAGAAAACTCCAAAGAGCATTAATTGACTAATTTTCATAAACAAGTAGCGCTTTTATAGTTTGTTGAATGTGCCTTGTGAGACTGGTTTTTATGTAATTGTTATACATTTCTTCGGTATTCAGATTTAGTAATTCTTCGAAGAAAAATTTATTCATATGAAAATGAAAATAAGTTCCAATTATTGTTGGCGTGATTAGCGGAATGATGACATCTTTTCGAAAAACACCTTTATCTTGGCCTTGTTTTATAATAGTTTCAACAGATTTTAAATTTTCCCTTTTTAATTCTGAAAAAGCAATTAGACTTTTTTCAATCTTTTTTGAGGTAAGTTCAAAATGTAAAACTCTGAAAATGCCTTTGTTACAGCTAATTCTATTAATGTAAATTTCGATTAATTTATTGACTTTATCAAGAGGTTCGATATTTTCGTGCAACAAATTTTCGAGTTGAAGCTTTAAATCTGAAGTTTTGTAAATGATTAAAGACTCTAAAAGTCTTTCTTTCGAACCAAAATAATACGAAACCATGGCAATGTTAATTTTTGCATGTTTTGAAATGTCCCGTATAGAAGTCCCTTCAAATCCTTTCTCAGAAAATAGCTTTTCTGCAACCTCAAGAATCTGAATTTTTTTATCGTTCAATTCGATGTTTGACATGGTATTGTTTCTAATCGAATGCAAAATTAAACAGTTGTTTAATTTAAACGCTTGTTTAATTTTATTTTAACATAATATTAACATAAATCGGTTTCGATAATTTATGTTAAATTATGCTTTATACTTTAAAGTAAAAAAGCCTGAAAACTCTATTTTTTCAGGCTTAATATTTTAATTAATCTTTAGGTAGTTTTACTTCTTTGAAAATTCCTATATTAGAAAATGAGCTAATTTTAGTTTTGTTTTTTGGAGTTAGATCATATCGTATATTAGAAATAATTTCATCTTTTTGCGATACTTTTAAATCTTCAATTGATATTTCTGAAACAATATTTGAGATTTTTGTCCTGATGAAAATATTTGTCTTTTTGAATTTCAAAATATCCAAATGTTCAGGTTCCATACTTGTAATATCATTTAAATTATAAAAGAAAAGACTGTCTCGAGATTCTTTAAATGTTTCAAATTGATATTGTTTGTAACCTTGAGTTCTAAGTACAAAACCTTCATTTTGAAAAATCTTAGCTTTAATTTTAATTCCCTTTTCTTCACTATTCTTAATTTTTAAAGGTATAAAGATTTTTTCAGGAGTTATCTGGCCATCAAGTTCTTCGCAGATAACACCAGAAATATTTTGTTTTGTCGGAATAGTTTCAAAATATTGAAAAGGTAATGATTCCGCATTATTAATATCAAATACATCAATTGAATCTAGAATAACATATCCAAATTTGTGTGAATCGCGTCCTCCCCAAGCGTCGTATTTATAAATAACTTTAGAAGAATTTTCAATTTTTTGAACAAAAAGTTCTGAAATTTTCCAACTGAAATCACAACTCATATTTAAAAAGAGAGCTATTAAAAATAACAACGTTTTAAAACATTTCATTAATTTTTTTAGAATTTTAATTATCGAATCTCTCCAACAAATTCAGCAATTTTTCCGCTTCCACTTTCGCTCAAATGTTTAATAAAAGCACTTCCAATAATTGCGCCTTTAGCATATTTCGTAGCCTGATTGAAAGTTTCTTTATTTGAAATTCCGAAACCAACAATTTGAGGGTTTTTCAAATTCATGTTTCCAATTCTTTCGAAATAAGTTTCCTGAGTATTTCCAAAACCAGATTGCGACCCCGTAACACTCGCAGAACTTACCATATAAATAAATCCGTTTGAAACGCTGTCGATAAAACGAATACGTTCATCTGAAGTTTGAGGCGTAATCAAAAACACGTTTATTAATCCGTATTTTTCAAAAATAGTTTTGTATTCCTCAGCATAAACATCAACCGGAAGATCTGGAATAATTAAACCGTCAATTCCAATTTCAGCACATTTTGCACAAAAAGCTTCAACGCCATATTGCAACATCGGATTAAAATATCCCATAATAATCAACGGAATTTTTACGCTTTCGCGGATGTTCTTCAGCTGGTCGAAAAGAATTTGAGTTGTCATTCCGTTATGAAGTGCCTGTGTAGAACTCGCCTGGATCGTTGGTCCGTCTGCCAAAGGATCACTAAATGGTAATCCTATTTCGATTAAATCGACTCCGTTTTTTTCTAAATCCTGAATAATCTGAACCGTATCATTCAAATTTGGATATCCTGCAGAAAAATAGATAGAAAGTATCTTTTTATCTTCTTGTAATTTTTGAGTTATTCTGTTCATTTTAATATCGTTTTTTCATTCCTGCAAGGTTTTCGAGACCTTGTAGGTTTTTATTTTGAGTAATTTTTATGTATACCTACAAGGTTTCGAAAACCTTGCAGGAAATTAAACGGTTATAATTCTAGTTGTCCAATTATCATTTTGTTTCTCGACCAATAATAATCCTGAATCTGAGTCATTCATTTGTCCAATTAATTCTCCTTTATTATTCCAAAAAGCACTTTGTCCTGCTGATGCTGAACCCCATGATTCTCCGCTGAAATTTGACATTAAAACATTCATTTTATGTTTTTCAGCATAACTCTGTAAATCTCTGTATGCGTTCGGAATTCCGTTTGGCGAAAAGAAAATACTCGCAATATAAATATCTGCGTCATTTTTTTTAGCATTTTCAGGATGCTTTGGATTATCGATATCAGCACAAATTGCAAATGAAATTTTCTGATTTTCAATTTCAAGCATCGGATTATTATCAAACGAAGATTGGAAAAATTGATCTTCGCCTTCATGTAAAAATTGTTTTGTATAAATAGAAACCGAATCGTTTGGAGAAATAATAAATTCGCCAATAAATAGCTGATTTTCGATTAAAATTGGAGCACCGGCAACAATGGTAATAGTATTATCAGTAGCTAAATCTTTCAGGTGATCTATTCTGTAATCATCTTCGGCGAAAGCCAGATCCAGAGCATTTTCTCTTTCATAACCAGTAATTGACATCTCTGGAAAAACAATTAATTGAGCCCCATTTTGTGCAGCCAATTCAATAAGCTGATAATGGTCTAATAAATTTGAAGCAATGTTTCCACGTTTTGGTTTGGTTTGTGCTGCCGCTAAAATCATTTTTTAATTATTTATTTTCCGTATAAATCCAAGCTGTTCTTCCGGATTTTAATTTTACCTGAACTCTTTTATAGGAGTTAGATTCGAATTGATCGACTTTTAATAAATCTGTGTTTGAAATTTCAAAAGCGACACCATGTATATTTTCCGTTAAATTTTCACTTGGTATTGCCACAACGTAATCTGCCATTCCAAATTCTTCTTCTATTTGCAGACTTTTTAGCTTGTAACCCAGTATTTGATCTGGAGTTCCACTCAAAACTTTGTTAAAAATCTGCATCTGAATTTGTTTCGATCTTAGTGTTCCGTATGAGAATAATAGTTCCATGTTTATGATTTTTCTCGTTATTTGTTAGCGTTAGCAATTATAAAAACCAATGTCCAAATTACAATTTTTATTACAATTTAAAGTAATCAATATAATTGTCTAAATCTTTATCGCCACGACCTGAAAGACTGATTACAACAACATCTGTGGGTTTGAATTTCTTTTGATCCAAAACAGCAAATGCATGCGCGCTTTCGATGGCCGGAATAATTCCCTCTAATTTTGTTATTTGAAGTCCGGCGTTCATCGCATCATCATCGGTAACAGAGAAAAATTCGCCACGTCCGGTTTGTGCTAAATGCGCGTGCAATGGTCCAACTCCCGGATAATCCAATCCTGCCGAAATCGAATAAGGTTCTGTAATTTGCCCGTCAGGAGTCTGCATTAAAAGGGTTTTACAACCGTGAATAATACCAACTTTTCCTAATTTACTTGTGGCTGCGCTGTGACCACTATCGACACCTTTTCCAGCAGCTTCAACCGCAATAATTCCAACTGTTGGCTCATGTAGAAAGTGATAATAGGTTCCGGCAGCGTTACTTCCGCCACCAATACATGCGACTACATAATCAGGATTTTCGCGTCCTTCTTTTTCTTTTAACTGCCATTTGATTTCCTCTGAAATAATGCTTTGAAAACGCGTTACCATATCCGGATAAGGATGAGGTCCAATTGCCGATCCGATAATATAATGTGTATCTACCGGATTATTAATCCAATCGCGAATGGCTTCGTTTGTAGCGTCTTTTAATGTTTTTGAGCCTGAAAGTGCGGGACGAACTTCAGCACCCAACATTTTCATACGAGCGACATTTGGCGCCTGACGTGCAATGTCGATTTCGCCCATGTAAACAATACATTCAATTCCCATTAAGGCACAAACTGTTGCTGTCGCGACACCATGTTGACCAGCTCCGGTTTCGGCAATAATTCTTTTTTTACCTAAACGTTTCGCAAGCAAAATCTGTCCGATAGTATTATTTACTTTGTGTGCTCCTGTATGGTTTAAATCTTCTCTTTTTAGATAAATTTTGGTGTTGTATTTTTCAGATAAACGTTTTGCAAAATACAACGGACTTGGGCGTCCGACATAATCTTTTAGTAATTGGTTGAACTCTGCTTTAAAATCAGGCTCGTCCATTATACTTAAGTATTTTTGGCGTAATTCTTCTACATTTGGATATAACATTTCAGGAATGTAAGCTCCTCCAAATTCTCCGTAATATCCTTTTTCGTTGACGTTAAAACTCATTTTTTTAAAGTTTAAAAGTTGGCAACATCAAATTTTCGTTTGAAGTTGCTTAATAGATTTTTATTTTTCAGCCCTGGTTCGATTTCAAATTTACTGTTTACATCGACAGCGTAAATTGGTAAATTGGTTTTTGAAATTTCTTCGATGGCTCTTAATTCGTTCATTCCGATTCCGCCGCTTAAAAAAAACGGTTTTTTCGAATTGTATTTTTTTAATATGCTCCAGTCGAAAGTTGTTCCGTTTCCGCCTGGCAGTTTTCCTTTGGTGTCAAACAGAAAATAATCGCAGACACTTTCAAAAGGTGTAATGATTTTAAAATCAAAACTTTCATCGGCCGAAAATACTTTAATAATTTCAATTTTACCGGGAAGCTGATTTTTTAATTCTGAACAAAATTCGACCGATTCATTTCCGTGTAACTGAACCGCTTGTAAATTGTATGTTTTTACTTTTTCAAGAATTTCTTCCTGACTTTGATTGACGAAAACGCCAACTTTTTTTATTGTTTCAATAAGTTCGGGAATATTTCCGTCACAATATCTCGCGGATTTCTCCCAGAAAATAAATCCCATATAATCGGGTAGGAGCGCTCCTACTTCGAGTATGTTTTCTGGATATTTCATGCCGCATATTTTGAGTTTCATTTCGTTGTCGTTTTTTAACGCAAAGGGCGCTAAGTTTTTTATTTTAGAATGTGTTTAGAATGCGAAAAAGTTCGCAAAGTGTTGTGTTTTTTTGCTATGAAGGCTCGAAGACACAAAGTTTTTTCTAACTCTTATTCGTGCTAATTTGTGAAATTCGTGTCTATTGTAAGCTTTTAATAAATTCTGTTGCGGCCTCACCAGCGTTATCGGTTTTCATGAAGTTTTCTCCAATTAAGAAACCTTTGTAGCCGTAAGGTTTTAGTTCTTGAATCGCTTCGATTGATGAAATACCGCTTTCGGAAACTTTTACAAAATCGTTTGGAATTTGAGAAGCCAGTTGTTTACTGAAATCTAAACTTACTTCGAAAGTTTTCAGGTTTCTGTTGTTTACGCCAATCATGTCTAAACTCGGCATAATTGATTTTTCTAATTCTTCCTGATTGTGAACTTCCAGTAAAACTTCTAAACCTAAGTTCTTTGCAAATTCAGATAAAGATTTAATTTCTTCGCGGGTTAAAACGGCAGCGATTAACAAAATCAAATCGGCTCCGTGAGCTTTTGCTTCCAAAATCTGATATTCGTCTACAATAAATTCTTTTCGCAAAAGCGGAATATTTACTGAAGCTCTTGCTAAAAGTAAATCGTCTAGAGAACCTCCAAAATATTTTCCGTCCGTTAAAACCGAAATTCCGCAGGCACCGGCAGTTTCATAACCTTTAACCACTTCTTCAACTGTAAAATTATTGTTGATAATTGATTTTGAAGGAGATCTACGTTTGTGTTCTGCAATAATTCCGGAATTGCTTTCTCTTAATTTCTGACTTAGGGAAATGGTCTGTTTTCCAAAAAATACTGAAGTCTCCAATTGCGAAATTGGAATGATGGATTTTTTAAGAACGACTTCTCGTTGTTTATCAAATATTATTTTATCTAGAATGTTCATTGTTGTTGTTTTGCCACAAAGTCACAAAGACGCAAATTTATTAGTGCTAATTCGTGGAAATTGTGTTTAGTTTTTATTTACTTAATTCTTGTAATTTCTGTAATGCTTTCAATCCTTTTCCGGACAATAAACTTTCTTTTGCTAATTCAAATCCTTCTTGTGGAGAACATTTTGTAACGGTTGCAATTGCCATTGCAGCGTTGGCACAAACGACATTATTTTGGGCTTCGTTTCCTTTTCCGGAAATGATATTGGTAAAAATCTCGGCTGATTCTTCGATTGTTGTTCCGCCTTCGATTTCGGTTTGTGATAAAAGACGAACACCAAAATCTTCCGGTTTAACCATTCCTTCCATATGGCTTGTAATGATTTTTGTTGGGCCTGTTAACGAAATTTCATCATAGCCATCAAGTGAATGAAGAATCGTAAAATTCACATTCGTATTTTGATAGAGATAAGCATACATTCTCGCTAATTCTAAGTTGAAAACGCCAACCAATTGATTTTGCGGGAAAGATGGATTTACCATTGGTCCAAGCATATTGAAGAACGTTTTTACAGCTAATTCTTTTCTGATTGGTCCAACATTTTTCATTGCCGGGTGAAATAATGGAGCGTGCAAAACACAAATTCCAGCTTGATCGATAGATTTTTCTAAGAAATCAGGATCGTTGCTGAATTTAATTCCCATTTTTTCCATTACGTTGCTCGATCCTGAAATCGATGAAACACCGTAATTTCCATGTTTCGCTACTTTTATTCCCGCTCCGGCGGCAACAAATGAGGCTAAAGTCGAAATGTTGAAAGTGTCTTTTCCATCACCGCCCGTTCCGCATAAATCGATGGTGTTATAGGCTGATAAATCGATACGAATGCATAAATCTAATAAAGCTTCACGAAATCCTGAAAGTTCTTCAATCGTAATGCTTCGCATCATAAATACAGTCAAAAATGCCGAAATCTGACTCGGATTGTATTGACCGCTTGAAATATTAATCAATACATTTTTTGCTTCTTCTTTTGAAAGCACTTCATGGTTGATTAATTTGTTTAATATAGTTTTCATTTTTTTGAGATTCTAAGTTGTTAAGATTCTGAGATCCTAAGTTTTTTTACTGAGACTGAGACTGATTACTACTTTTTAATGTTCATTTCCTTGATAAATCCACATCGGTTCTGTTTTTCCGGCGCGTTCAAATCCATTTTTCTTATAAAAATCAACTGATTTTCCGTCGGCAGTCAACATTTGCATATGGAAATGTTTGTATTTCTCCTGCATTTTATCCAAAATCAATTTTCCGATTCCTTTTCCCTGATATTCCGGAAGCACCAATAAATGAGGATAATAAACCGTCAGAAATCCATCAGAAATCGCATTGCCAAGTCCGACAAGTTTTTTCCCTTCCCAAGCCGTTACTAATGTTTCTGAGTTTAAAAGTCCATTATACAACTCATTCGGTTTGCTGGCCGAACTCCATTCATTTGCTTTATATAAAATCAAAATGTCTTCAATGCTGATTTCCCGGGTTTCTGAAAGTGTAATCATTTTTTAAGTTGCTAAGGTTCTAAGTTGCTAAGGTTCTAAGTTTCTAAGATGCTGAGATTCTAAGTTTTTTTTATTGTGACTGTAAACCGTGACTGAACACTCCTCATTAACTCTTTATCCAATTCTCTAAAATCCTTTTCCCATTTGGAGTCAAAACACTTTCCGGATGAAACTGAACGCCTCTTACATCATAATTTTTATGTCTTAAAGACATAATTTGTCCGTTTTCATCTACTGAAGTTGCTTCTAAATCTTCCGGTAAATTGGCATCGACAACCCACGAATGGTATCGTCCAACTTCAAATTCGTTTCCTAAACCTTCAAATAAAATCTCGTCCGAAACTACTGTTTTTACATTTGTAGCGACACCGTGATATACTTTATCAAGGTTTGAAAGCGTTCCTCCAAAAACTTCTCCAATTGCCTGTTGTCCTAAACACACTCCCAAAATGCTTTTTGTTGGGGCATATTTCTGGATTACTGCTTTTAGCAAACCCGCTTCATCCGGAATTCCAGGCCCTGGTGAAAGCAAGATTTTTTCAAAAGAAGCAATTTCGTCAATTTCGAATTCGTCGTTTCTGTAAACCGTTACTTCACAGTTTAAATCTTCTAAATAGTGTACTAAATTGTAAGTGAAACTATCGTAATTGTCTATAACTAATATTTTTTTCATTTTTTCTAAGGTTCTAAGTTGCTAAGATTCTAAGACACTAAGTTTTCAAACTGTTACTGAAAACTGAGACTGAGACTGACAACTATTTTTTATTTATTTTTCTCGAACGTACTTTTCAGTAATAATGCGGTCGATTCCTAATTTTTCAACTTTTTCTACTCCTTTTTGAGTTAAAGTGTCGTTTTTGATTTTTACTACAAATTCAAATTTGCCATTTTCCCATTGACGGTTGTTGAAGTATTCTAAGTTTTCGGTGTAAACACTATCTTTTAAAGTGTATGTTCCGCCTCCACCATGGAAAACAGCATTTGTTGAATCTTTTCCATTGTTTAAATCATGATTGAAAAAAGCGAAATGTGTTTCATTTATAATTTTAATCATTTTTGTTTTTGGATTGAAAGTCGAAAAAGTGGAATCTTTCTCTGTCGTTTCAGCTGATATCAGACGCCAGGTTCCTTGAATTGGATTTGGTTTTTTGTCCGAATTACAAGATGTGATAGTAAGGATTAAAATTAAAATTGATACTGCTTTTTTCATAGTTTTTGATAGTTTAAGGTTTGTTTGTTAATTGTTTCAGGTTTCAAGTTTCAGGTTTCAGGTTTGCTGTGCGTTTCAATAACTTGACCCGAGGCTGAAAGCCGAACGGGCGAAGCAAACCTGAAACAAAAAAACTTATATTTTCTCTGCCATTTCAAGTGCTGTATTTAGCGCTCTCAATTTATTATAAACTTCCTGCATTTCGCTTTCTTCGTCAGAACTTGCTACAATACCGGCGCCGGCCTGACAATGCAATTGATGATTTTTAGAAAGGAAAGTTCGAATCATAATCGCGTGATTAAAGTTTCCTTCAAAATCCATGAAGCCGATTGCGCCTCCGTAGAAATTACGATTTGTTTTTTCATAATCTTCAATCAATTGCATCGCTCTGTGTTTTGGAGCTCCGCTTAAAGTTCCGGCTGGGAAAGTATCGGCAACAACTTGCATCGTCGTTGCTTTTTCATGTAAATGTCCCGTAACTTTAGAAACCAAGTGAATAACGTGCGAGAAAAACTGAACTTCTCTGTATTTCTCAACGTTTACGTCGTGACCATTTCGGCTTAAATCATTTCTGGCTAAATCGACAAGCATTACGTGTTCGCTGTTTTCTTTTTTATCTTCAGAAAGTTCTTTCGCTAAAAGTGCGTCACGTTCATCATTTCCGGTTCTTTTAAAAGTTCCGGCGATTGGGTGAATTTCGGCTTTTCTGTTTTTTACGATAATTTGTGCTTCGGGCGAAGACCCAAAAATTTTGAAATCTCCATAATCAAAAAAGAATAAATAAGGAGATGGATTTATACTGCGCAAAGCTCTGTAAACGTTGAACTCGTCACCTTTAAAACCTTGTGTAAAACGGCGTGATAAAACCAATTGAAAAACGTCTCCACGAAAGCAGTGCTTTTTGGCTAGAGCCACATTATGTTTGAATTCTTCATCGGTCAAGTTTGAGAAACCTTCGCCTTCTTTAGTAAATTTATAAGAAGCAATATTTCTCGATTGTAATAATTGCTCAATTTCTGAAATATTATTTCTTCCATCAACGCTGTGGCAGAAAATATAAGCTTCATTTTTAAAGTGATTGATGGCAATAATGTTTTGATAAACTGCATAAAAAACATCAGGAATTGAAGTTGCATCATCTTTTTTAGCTATAGAAACTTTTTCAAAATAGCGGACAGCATCATAAGAAATGTATCCGAATAATCCATTATTAATGAATTTGAAATCATTTTTCTCCGATTGGAATCGGCTTGAAAATTCCTGGATTACTTCTGGAATATTGGTCGATGCATCGATTTTACTTTGTTCTGATGTTCCGTCAGGAAAAGTTTTTGAGATTACTTCGTTTTCGATTTTAATCGTTGCAATCGGGTTGCAGCAAATGTAAGAGAAGCTATTGTCATTTCCGTGGTAATCACTACTTTCCAATAATAAGCTATTTGGAAATTTATCTCTTATTTTAAAATAAATACTTACTGGCGTGATCGTGTCTGCAAGAATTTGTTTGTAATGAGTATTTAGTATAAATGGTTTCAAAGTATGTTGTTTTTTAGTTTTTAATATTTTTTATGCTAAAGTTTTGACCAAAAAAAAAGGCTTGTCGTGATGACAAGCCTTTTAGATTTATAGTTTTGAAAATACCATAGGAAGCTTCGTTCACGACGTTTGACGTAAATTCTTCCACCACCAAGTATTGTTCATTAATGTTTTCATCTCTTATTTTGTTATGACAAAGATATAAATGTAATTTGAATTAGAATACATAAAAACTCAAAAAAAACTTTTCAAATTTTCGAAATTTGTTAAATTTTAAAATCTAATAGCCTTTCAAAGCCTTAGTTTCCAATAGCCAGCGTATTATTTACATTTAATCTGAAATCTGGATTTCCTTTTATGTTTGGAGTAGTAAAAAGCTCCGTATTCTTGATTTTTGTATAATCTAGTCCAGCATTTGGAGTATTATAATAGTTTTGAATCGTCGTATTTGCCGCTGCAGATTCACTTGTTATTCCGCCATTGCAATTGTTTACAATTGTATTTTTGAAAGTCATTTTAGAAAGATTTGCTTCTCCATTTCCAATATTTCCTTCCAATAAAACAAACGGACTAAATCCTGAAACAATACTATTTGCTAAATTAAAAAAAGTATTTTCTCTAACATAAATCGATTCTCTAACCAAGCCTTGATTGTTTTCTTCTAAATTAACTAAAGTGATATTGCTTGCATTAATTTTTGTTAGTTTTTTAGTCATATCAGTATTTCCGATTTTATCGTAAGAATCAACTTCAAAACATCTTGAACCCGAAATATCAGAAGAAAAAGGGTGACGAATTGCAATACTATTGCTGATATTGATTTGCGCACCTTGTGTAAAATCAAAATCATCATCTGTAGTTCTGTAGGAGACAAGGTTATTCATATTCAAATCACCACCGTAACATTCGAAAGAATCATCGTTAGAAAAACTGATTTGGATATTGCTCAGAACCGTTTTTCTTCCAATTCCCGCCAAAGAAAGTCCGTTAAGCTCTTTTAAAGAACTTAGTTTTCTTCCTGCATATTCAATACGAACATATTTTAGAATTCCCGAATTATCTTCAGCATCTTGTCCTCCATAATGATTTAACATTGGTTTCAAATCAAAAGGTAATATGTGTACACCGCCAATTGTATTAATTGGAGCTTTTCCAAGAATGATAATTCCGCCCCAGTCTCCAGGACGTCTTTCTGTAATTTCTTTGTTTGAAGTAAAAACGATTGGATCAGTTTCCAGACCTTCGGCCATAATTTTGGCTCCATTTGTAACTACAAGCGTTCCGCAACTTTTATCGTCTCCGCGAATAACAGTTCCTGGTTCTATAGTTAAAGTGGCATTATTGGTAACGTAAACCACACCAACTAATTGATAAGTGTTGCGTTTTACCAATTTAGTATCCTTATCAATGGTTCCTGCAATTATATTGGTTGCTTCGTTGTATTCTATTTTTGCCGGATTAAAATTGGTCCAGTTTGTCATCCAGTTCGTGTTGCCAACAATTCCTTTTGGCTGTTGTTGAGCATTTAGAAAGTAACTGCTCAATAAAGTAAAAAGCGCAATACGTAATTTTGTTTTCATAACTATAATTTTGATTTCTAGCTTTTGATTTTAGTTGGCTCAAAAGTAGATGACGAATGTTAATCAATCCGGTTATAGTTATTATCAAAGCGTTAGTTTAGTATTAAGAACGTTATTTTTTTGAAAAGAAATAAAAATAAGAAACCCCAATAGCATAACTATTGGGGTCTCTTTTATATTTGAATTAGTAAGCCTGAAAATTAGAATTTTAAAGCTACAGTCAATTCGAAATCGTCGTTGATAGTTTTGTCTCCTAAGTTTTCGAAGAAGTTACCAGAGTTGTATTTAATGTCATATTTAGTTCTGTCAACTTTAAAAGCAGTAGTTGCAGTGTTTCCAGCTACAGTGATGTCAAAAGTTACAGGTTTAGTAATTCCTTTGATAGTTAAATCAGCAGTTACTGTGTAAACATCAGTTGCTTTAGCTCCGATAGTTTTGAAAACTAATTTTGCAGTTGGGAATTTGTCAGTTCCAAAGAAATCGTCAGCTTTTAAGTGACCGTTTAATTTCCCTTGGTATTCTCCAGTTAAGTCAGTTGCAGTTAATGAATTCATATCAACAGTGAAAGAACCACCAGTTAATTTTTTTCCTTTGAAAACTACAGCACCTTCTTTAAAGTTTACAGTTCCAGAGTGCTCTCCAGTTACTTTTTTACCTACCCATTTGATAGTAGATGCTTTTACGTCGATTTTTTTAGTTTGAGCATTTACTGAAATACTAGCCGCTGCTACGAATAATGCTATTGCAATTGTTTTTAAATTTTTCATGTTGTTAAAATTGATTTTGGATTAATAATAATTATAGAGTGATAAATAATTCTTCTTGAGATTTTCTAACTTTTTTGTAATGCTGAGCGTCGTCCTCATCATGTCTGTAACCTACAGTTGCGATAACTGAAGCGTTTAAGCCTAATTTATCGAAACCTAAGATTTCATTAAATTGTGCTGCATTGAAACCTTCCATTGGAGTAGCATCGATTTTTAATTCAGCTGCAGCTGCCAATAAAGTACCTAAAGCAATATAAGTTTGTTTTGATGTCCAGATATTTTTTGCTTCTTGCGATAAGTTTGCAATCGTACCTTTCATCATGTCGCTAAATCCAGCTAAAGCATCAGTAGGAACTCCTCTCGTTTCACTAATGTTTTTGATGTATGCATCAACAGATTCTGGCCCTGCATTTAAATCATTTGCAAAAATAAACAATTGAGAAGCATCTGTAATTTGAGTTTGACCCCAAGCCGCAGCTTTTAATTTTTCTCTAATTTCAGGATTTTCTACAATAACTACTTTAAAAGGTTGTAATCCGTAAGATGAAGCAGCTAATCTAACCGCTTCTTTTAATGTATTTAAGTCAGCATCAGAGATTTTTTTTGTTGCATCAAATTTTTTTGTTGCGTATCTCCAGTTCAGACTATCTAAAAATGTGCTCATAATATTAATTTTGTTGGGTTCGGTATTTTTCTAATAACTTGTTTAATAATTCTAATTCTTCCGGGCTTATATTCTGAGCAAATGCGCGCTCGTGCTCATCTACTTTCGGGTCTAATTCTTTTAAAACATCTAATCCTTTTTGTGTAATCGAAACTTCGATTTTTCGTCGATTGTCGGGACACACATTTCTTGTAACGAATTCTTTCAGTAATAATTTGTCAACTAATCGGGTTGTGTTACTCGTTTTGGCTAACATACGTTCTTGTATCACACACATATTTGCAGGATTTCCTTTTTGTCCTCTTAATATGCGCAACACATTATATTGTTCTCCAGATAAATCATACGGTTTCATTATTTCATTGAAATGATCCTGAATCACATTTTGTGTGTACATGATATTCAGAATAACTTTTTTCGCATTATCCATCTTAACTGTACTCTTAATAACCTCTTCAATTGTCATAGTCGTAAGTGTATAATTTGTATATACAAATGTATAACTTTTAATAGTTGTATATACAAATGTGTTGTTAATTTTTTGTTAATTCAAAATATGCTGAATTCTGAACACAATAAAACCAGAATAAAAATAAGACTTTTTTTGTTTTTAAATATCTGATTTGTTGATATTTAACTATAATATAAAATACGAATTGAGAGTCCTTAAAATTTAAAATAAAGAGTTGGGCGTGCCATCAATTAAAAAAAGACCTTAACATACTTTGCGCTCATGAGGTCTTTTCTTAATTGCTGTCGGGCTATCCGCGCTACTTCGGTAGCCAGCTTCTATCCCTCACGCGAGCACATGATACAAGAAACCCGACAGGTTGCGAAAACTTGTCGGGTTTAAATGTAATCTTGAAATTCGATATTTAAATTAATCTTTTCTCATAAGCTCTTCGCGCTGAACCTCGAAAATAAACTTCACCACAATACGTATATTTTAATCTGTCAAGAATTTTCAACATCGGAATATTATCAAAGTTGGTGTCTACCTTAATACTGTACACGTTATTTTCGACACTTAAACCTTCAATACTTTCAAATAATTTGGTAGCAATACCTTTTCCTTTTGCCAATTTTGAAACGGCAACACGATGTACCACAACATAATCTTCGTTAGTAAGCCATTTGCCTTCGATGTCATCGTAAGCGGGTTCCTTGTCAAAAATAATGGCAGCATAACACAAAATCGATTCGTTTTCTGTTAGCACATATGCATATCCATTATTTATATCATTTTCAATTGAAAGTTCATTCGGATAACCATCTTGCCATTGTGTACTTCCGTCTAATCGTCTTTGTTCAATCGCATCTTGCAGGATTTCCCAAATTTGAGGTATTTCTGAAAAATCTGCTTTTCGTAATGATAATTTTTCCGGTGAATTCATTTTTTTAATGAGGCAATTTGTCTTTAATCAATCCATAAAACCAGGTTCCTGCAATTGCACTTAATAAGGTAACAACAATTACAGTTGCACCAGTTCCAATTTGAGCGAAAAGCGGACCCGGACAAGCGCCTGTAATCGCCCAGCCAAAACCGAACATTAATCCACCATAGATTTGCCCTTTGTTGAAAGTCTTTGGTTGAATTTCGATTTTTTCGCCTTGAAGGGTTTTGATATTGAATTTTTTTATCAGAAATACAGAAATAACACCAACTGCAACTGCGCTTCCAATTACGCCGTACATAAAGAAAGATTCTAAGTTGAACATTTCCTGAATACGAAACCAGCTGATAATTTCAGCTTTTACGAATACAATTCCGAAAAAGATGCCAACGATTAAATATTTAAGATTTGCTAGTCCATTTTCTTTTTTATGACTTGCGTTAATTCCTTCGCCGTCTGTATTTTTATTTTCTAAATGATTCATTTTTGAAATTTTAAAGTGAAAGAATATAAGGCAAAATCAAAAGTGCCATAACAAAACCGCCAATCATAAAACAGATTGTCGCTACTAATGAAGGCCATTGTAAATTTGATAATCCCATAATCGCATGTCCGCTCGTACATCCGCCAGCATAACGCGTCCCGAAACCAACCAAGAATCCACCAACAACAATCATAATAAATCCACGAAGTGTTAGAAGACTTTCCCATGAGAAAAGCTGTGCAGGAACTAAACCTGTATGATCTGTGATTCCGTAAGTTGCTAATTTCTCCGAAAGTTCCGGAGTAATTACTACCGCATTTGGATTAGATAGAAAATGCGCGGCAATAAATCCGCCCAAGAATATTCCGAAAACGAAAAATAAATTCCAGCTTTCTTTTTTCCAGTCGTATTTAAAAAACGAAATATTTGCAGGAATACAAGCCGCACAAATATGACGCAGCGAAGAACTAATCCCAAAAGATTTATTTCCGATAATTAATAAAATTGGAACAGTTAATCCAATCAACGGACCCGCAACATACCAAGGCCATGGTTCTTTAATAATTTCTAATATACTCATAATTAAAATTAAGTGTTTTGGTTTTTAACCATTAAGATATTAAGATAATTAAGTTTTTGAGCTTAATGAAACTTTTCAAAGAAGGTTAAGAAAAATTAAGCATTCCAACTTAATTATCTTAATATCTTAATGGTAAAAATTATATTTATGCTTTCAAGACTTTGCTTTGGCACACAAAATCTGATTTTGGAACATTAGTTTTAGAAATCGCTCCAAAACCTCCTTCTACTTCAGAGAAGTTTCTGAAGCCTCTTGCTTGAAGGATAGAAGCCGCAATCATACTTCTATAACCACCAGCACAATGTAAATAAAAATGCTCATTCGGGTTAATGTCTTTTACCCAATCATTAATATAAGCCAAAGGTTTGCTGTAAGCCTCTTCAATATGTTCTGCTTCGTATTCTGTTTCTTTACGAATGTCAATTATTTTGTCTTCTTGAATATTGACTTCGTTTGCAAATTGTTCAGCAGAAATTCGGTTAACCGTATCAATTTCAAAACCCGCTTTTTGCCAAGCTTCAAAACCACCTTCAAGATGCCCGATAATCGTGTCAAAACCTACACGGCTTAAACGCGTAACGGTTTCTTCTTCCATTCCAATTGTTGTAACCAATATAATAGGTTGTTTTACATCGGCAATTAAAGTTCCAACCCACGGCGCAAAATCACCGTTGATTCCAATATTAATAGACTGCGGAATAAATCCTTTGCTAAAATCTGCCGCACTTCTTGTGTCCAGAATCAAAGCTCCGGTTTCTTCAGCGACAGCTTCAAATTCTTCTGCTTTAATTTCTTTCATTCCGTTATGCAAAACCGTTTCAAAGCTTTCGTAACCTTGTTTATTCATGGCAACATTCATGCTGAAATAGGCTGGAGGAGGCAATAATCCGTCCGTAACTTCTTTGATGAATTCTTCTTCGGTCATATTGGCGCGCAAAGCATAATTTGTCGCTTTTTGATTTCCGATAGTCGAAACTGTTTCTTTGCTCATGTTTTTTCCGCAAGCGCTTCCTGCACCGTGCGCAGGATATACGATCACATCATCAGCCAAAGTCATGATTTTATCTCTAAGAGAATGAAATAAAATTCCGGCCAATTGATCTTGTGTCATTCCAGCAGCTTTCTGCGCTAAATCAGGACGTCCAACATCACCAATAAATAGCGTATCTCCAGAGAAAATCGCATGATCTTTTCCGTTTTCGTCAATCAATAAAAAAGTAGTGCTTTCCATAGTATGACCTGGAGTGTGTAATACTTTTATGGTAACTTTTCCAAGTTTGAATTCTTGTCCGTCTTTTGCAGAAATGCAGTCAAACTCGCAAGCAGCATTTGGTCCGTAAACAATTGGTGCTCCGGTTTCTTTGCTTAAATCAACGTGTCCCGAAACGAAATCAGCGTGGAAATGCGTTTCAAAAATATATTTCAGCTTAACTCCGTCGCGTTCTAAACGATCAAGATAAGGCTGAATTTCTCTAAGCGGATCAATAATGGCCGCTTCGCCATTTGAAGTGATATAGTATGCACCTTGCGCTAGGCATCCGGTGTAAATTTGTTCAATTTTCATGATATGGAAATCTAAAATATGGAACACAAAGGTAAGTTTGTTTTTTCGTAAAATAGGTGACTAATGTTACAGAAAATTGATTTCTGTGTAAAAAAGAAGAAATTTTACCATATAAGTAATATAAGCAAATTTAAGGCGTCACGCAATTTGCGCTTTGTTAAAATGAACTTATATTACTTATATGGTGAGAGAAAAAAACTGCGTAATTTTGCAACTCTACAAAAATTATGCTTATGAATACAAAAGATTTATTAGATCAAATTGCTTTTATAAAAGAGATTGATAAAGTAAAATACATTCAACGAAAAACGAAATTATTCAACAGCGATCGATGCGAAAATGATGCCGAACACAGTTGGCATTTGGCTTTAATGGCAATTGTTTTAGCTGAGCATTCAAACGAACCAATTGATGTTTTAAAAGTCGTAAAAATGGTGTTGATTCATGATATTGTTGAAATTGATGCAGGTGATGTTTTTTTATATGATGCAGCAAAAAATCACGATAACACTGATGAAGAACGATTAGCAGCAAATCGTATTTTTGGTTTGCTTCCGCAGAAACAAGCCGAAGATTTTATTGCCATTTGGGAAGAATTTGAAGCCGGAGAAACCAACGAAGCCAAATTTGCAAGATCAATGGACAGATTAGAACCTTTATTGCAAAACACTTCTAATAATGGTGGAACTTGGAAAGAATTTGATGTAAGTTATGACAAGGTTTATGAGAAAAAAAGCGTTATAAAAGAAGGATCCAAAACATTATGGAATTTTGCTGAGGGTTTGATTAATGAAAGTGTTGAAAAAGGGATTTTGAAGAAATAATCAAATACAACCGCATAATCAAATATAGCCTGCGGTTTCAACCGCAGGAAACGAATAGTGATGCGCATTGTGTTCCCGTGGTTGAAACCACGGGCTATGTTTAAATACTATTGTTACCACAATATTGTCATTTCGACGAAGGAGAAATCTTCGCGAGAAGCTCGACAAAGATTGGAGTCTCGTTGCGGAGTTACTTGCGAAGATTTCTCCTTCGTCGAAATGGCAAACTTTACTTAATCTTCGTAAAGTGCAAGTGTAATTTCTACTTTTCAAATTGTTGAAAAGTTTCACAAATATCGGCTCATAAACTTTTTTTTAAGAGTGACATTTCGGGTTTTAATGGGTAAATTTGTTGAACTTCATAAAACAAAATACCACTACAATGGAAGAAATGCTTTTTTATGACCGAATGCAATTCGCTTTCACAATTACCTTTCACTATCTTTTTCCGCAACTTACAATGGGTCTTTCTTTGATCATTGTTTACTTCAAATGGAAATATCTAAAAACTAAAGACGAACAATACAATCACGCCACGCATTTCTGGATGAAAATCTTCGCCCTGAATTTTGCAATGGGCGTTGTAACCGGAATTCCGATGGAATTTCAATTCGGAACAAACTGGGCTAAATTTTCTGAATTAACTGGCGGAATCATTGGCCAAACTCTCGCAATGGAAGGAATGTTTTCTTTCTTTTTAGAATCCTCTTTTTTGGGGATATTTTTATTTGGAGAAAAACTCCTCGGCCACAAATGGCATTTTGTAACCGGATTATTAATTTGTATTGGTTCCTGGGCCAGCGGTTTTTTAATTATCGCTACACATTCGTGGATGCAGAATCCTGTTGGTTATGAAATTATAGAAAACGGTAAATTTGTCCTCAATAATTTTCAGGCTTTATTTTTAAATCCTTGGCTTTGGCCTTCTTATTTACATAATCAAGCTGCTTCATTGGTAACAAGTTCTTTCGTAGTTGCAGGAATTGGTGCTTTCTATATTTTGAGCAAGAAAAATGTTTCTTTTGGGAAACTGTTCTTAAAAACCGGAGTTATCTTCGGATTGATTTCAAGTATAATTGTTGCCGTTCCAACGGGAGATTTGCTGGCTAAAAATGTCGTGAAATATCAACCTGTGACTTTTGCAGCGATGGAAGGGATTTTCCACACCGAGAAAAAAGGTTCTGAAATTGTTTTAATCGGTCAGCCAGATGTAAAAGATAAAAAGCTCGATAACAAAATTGCGGTTCCAAATATTCTGAGTTTCCTGACTTACGGAAATTGGGATCAGGAAATTAAAGGTTTGGATCAATTTGAAGAAGATCTTCACCCAACCAATATTTCAGGATTGTATTATGCCTATCATATTATGGTTGGTCTTGGAACTGTTTTTATTGGTTTAATGGTATTGTCACTTTTTCAATTAATAAGAGGGAAATTGTTCGAAACAAAATGGATTTTGTGGTCGCTTATGTTTATGATGCCGTTCCCGTACATCGCCAATACGACTGGCTGGTACACCGCCGAATTAGGAAGACAGCCATGGCTCGTTTATAATTTAATGCGAACTGCTGCAGGCGCGTCACCAACGGTTTCATCCGGAAACACTCTGTTTACATTGCTTGGGTTTATTGGATTGTATCTTTTACTCGGAATGTTGTTTTTGCTTTTGATTGGAAAAATTATCAATAAAGGACCACATCATGTGGAACTTTCAACAGAAAAAATATAAGTATGGAATTTTTTTGGTACGTAGTTTTAATGGGAATTTTGGCTGTTTATCTGGTTTTAGACGGCTATGATTTTGGTGCAGGAATTATTCATTTATTTTTTGCCGATACTGAAAGGGATAAAAAAGTAATCACGAATTCCATTGGTCCGTTTTGGGATGCGAATGAAGTTTGGTTAATTGCAGCCGGAGGTGTTTTGTTTTTTGCTTTTCCAACTTTATACGCTTCTTCTTTCAGCGGATTTTATTTGCCTTTGATTATGATTCTTTGGCTTTTGATTTTCCGTGCAATTGGTTTGGAAATGCGCGGACAAGTGCATAATCATATGTGGGAAGCGATTTGGGATAAGGCTTTCGGAATTGCAAGTTTGCTTTTGGCACTTTTCTTCGGAATTGCTTTAGGGAATATTGTTCGTGGAGTAAATCTCGGAATGGTTAAAAATGGTGTTTCTACGCAAGAACCGCATTTTTTCTTTCTGCCTTTGTGGAATCCAACTTTTAGTCCGCAGGCAAATGAATTGGGAATTATAGATTGGTTTACGCTTTTCTTAGGAATTGTAAGTGTTGTGGCGTTGACGATTCACGGCGCTAATTGGATTATTTATAAAACGAATTCATCGTTAAACCCAAAACTTAAAAATGTGGTTTTTAAACTGAACTTTGTTTTGCTTATTTTAGTTTTTATTTCACTTGGAATTTGGCATTTTATTGAGCCAAAACCATTTCATAATTTCGTTGAAAATCCGATTCTTTGGTTTTTTCCTCTAATGACTTTTGTTGGAATTGCTGGATTATTCAAAGTACGTTCCTTTAAAAAAGACGGTCATGGTTTTATTTTTTCCACTTTGTTTTTATTGGGTGGATTTGCTTCAACAGCGGTTTCCATTTTTCCGAATGTTTTGCCTTCGACTAATAATGTAAATCCGTCGTTGACTATTTATAATACTGCGGCCGGAGAATATGGTTTGAATGCCGGATTGAGTTGGTTTTTTGTCGCCTTGTTTTTGGTGATAGTTTATTTTATTATTCAGTATCGTGTTTTTAGCGGGAAGATGGATGATGTTGGGTATGGAGAGCATTGAGTTTTTATTTTTTAGCCACGAATTGCACTAATTTTCACGAATTGATTTTTTTTGCCAGTATAAAATGAATTGCCTCCAGTTTTAACTGGAGGTTTTTTGTTTGAATTTGAATTGGGCTTTAGCCAAAATCAGAAAGTTTGGCTAAAGCCTTTTATTTATATAGATTTGTTTAACTCCAGTTAAAACTGGAGGCAATTGAGAAAAAATCAAATATATGTTTTTTAGAAAAAGACTTCTTTCGAAAGCAGATTTTGCGGTAAAATTTGCTAAGCAATTAATGAAAAATAATAAAGGGTTAAAAATTATTTCAATAAATGAACTTGAGATTAAAAGTGAATTTAATCAGGGTGAACATCAACATTTTTTGAATAATGCTTATTCAGAATATATAAATGATCCAAAAATTATTAAAAGGATTATCGAAAAATATGTGAATGGTTTGTCTTCAATGTTTTTACCAAAAGAACTTCTAGATGCGGAAAGAATTTTACCAGTTATTAAGGACAGAAGATTTATAAAAAGTTTAGAAGATATAAATGCTGATTTTGAAAAAAGTCATATTTATGAATTTTATAACGAGGAATTAATTGTTTTTTATGTTGAAGATAGAGAGAATTCAATTCATTATATTTCTAAAGATGATTTAGAAGAAATTAATTTCTCAATTGATAATTTAAGAGAAAAAGCAATTGAAAATCTTTCAAATAATTTCGAAATGAAACGTCATGGAGAGAATGGATATTTTATGTTGACAGCTGGAGGAAATTATGAATCAAGTTTAATTTTACTTGATATATGGAATCATGAAAATTTTTTGGTAGATGGTAGTTTTGTTATCGGAATTCCGTCGAGAGATTTGTTGTTAATTACAGGAAGTAAAGATTCTGAAAATTTACATCGCCTTTACGATTCTGTACAAAATATAAATGAAACAGGAGATCATATTGTTTCAGATAAAATTTTCGAGTTTAAAAATGGAAAATTTGAAGTTTTGCAATTATAGTTGAACAAAAAACTTCAATTTACCCAAGTCTGCGTTAGGGATAGAAGCGGCATCCTTTTGTGACAAATGTTGGTTCTTAATTAACAATGATATTTCCTGGAACAAAAGATATAGCGGATAGCCCGGCCGGAGGTAACGCCCAAAAAAAACAAATCCGTTTATTCCCCCAAATAAACGGATTTTTTAGTTTTTGTCTACAAGTAAAACTAAATCAAAATATTCAAAATATGTGCAAATCTGCTAAATCTGCATGAAACCATAAATTCTAAAATAAAACTTCTTTCGTAATAATATAAAATCCCATTACGAGAACAAACCAACCAAAAAGAGGTTTTAATTTTGCCCCATCAATTTTTTTAGAAAGCTGACTTCCGATAAACATTCCGAGAAGTGCCATTCCGGAAACGCCTAATAAAAAAGGATAATTTATGGGAGTTCCTATATATAAATCGCCTGCGAAGCCAATTGAAGAATTTATTGTTATAATTAATAATGATGTTCCAACGGCTTGTTTCATAGGTAATTTGGCAAAAAACAAAAGTGCAGGAATGATCAAAAAACCTCCGCCGGCACCAAGAAAACCAGTCACAATTCCGACTAAAAAACCAATTATACTTAATTGAATGTAATTTGTTTCGGCATTTTTTATTTCGGGCTGTGGTTTTCGAATCATCGAAATTGCTGCGGTTATCATCAAAACGGAAAAGACAATCATAATCAGAAAATCTTTTGAAACCGAATAAGAAGCGATTGAAAATAGAGTAGAAGCAATTTGTGGAAAAATAACTTCACGAATAATCAAAATCGAAATCACTGAAGGAATCGCAAAATACAATGCCGATTTCAATTTGAGATTTCCCATTTTATAATGACTGTAACTTCCAAATAAAGCAGTCAAACCAACAATAAATAAAGAATAAGATGTGGCTTGCTCCGGATTTACTTTAAACAAATAAACCAAAATAGGAATGGTCAAAATAGAACCGCCGCCCCCGATTAAGCCCAGCGAAATTCCGATAATGATTGAAGCAAAATAGCCAAAATATTCCATTGCATTTATTTTGATGCAAATTTGCTTCGGAAATTAGAAATCTACAGTAACATTTATCACAGAAGACTTAAATAGTTTTACCATTAAGATATTAAGAAAATTAAGTTGCAGCGCTTAATTTTCTTTAAAAACATTAAGAATTAGAAAGTAAAGCTTAAATTTCTTACTATCTTAATGGTTCAATTTATTTTAATAATTCAATCTGGTTTCGGTTGAGTTTTACCAAACCACGTTGTTCCATTTTTTTGAGTAATCGTGAAACAACTTCTCTTGATGTATTTAATTCGGTTGCGATTTCCTGATGCGAAAGATTGACTTCGGAACAGCCACAAGCATCAGAATGACGTTTCAAATAAAACTCCAAACGTTCATCCATAGAACGGAACGCGATATTATCAACAACTTCGAGAACTTCTTCAAAACGGCTTCTATAGGTTTCGATTACAAATTCGTACCAGGAACGATGTTCCATCATCCATTTGTCCATTAGTTGCAACGGAATCATCATAACGGTAACATCTTCGACAACTTTTGCCATGATTTGACTTTTTTCACTTTTGGCAGTGCAAATCATCGAAATGGCGCAAGCTTGTCCGGGTTGCAAATAATACATTAAAAACTCACCACCATCTTCGCCTTCACGGTAAATTTTGATTTTACCTTTAGTTATCAAAACAGTATTTTTGATATATTGGCCGGTTCGCATTAAAATGGTACCCGATTCAAAATGCTGTAAACTTCCATTTTCTTCAATAGTAGAAATAAGGTCACTGGAGAAATTTGGAAAGATGGTTTTTAATGAAGTTTGCATTAGATAGAATTTTTTTGCCTTGAATTTGCATCGTTTAATGGATAGAAATTAATGCTATTCATGGCGAATACTTTGTCAAAATCGAATTAAAATTATATTTTTTTTACAAAGATAATAGATTGAAATGGTATTAATTATCAGAAATTAGTATTTAAGAAGACTTTATGCAAATGAAAAAATCCTATTTTCTATCGGTTTTGCAGACTGAATTTTTAAAAATAGTAAGTAAATTTGTAAATCACTGATTATAATAATTTCTCTAAAACGTTTTCTGAGAATAATAATCGAAATCGCATTTGGTACGTTTTTCATAGGTAGAAACGTCGTAATTTTACAAAAACACATTTATTATGAATTTATCACAAGAGGATTGGGTTAATCAGCTGGCTGCTGACGAGAATGCAGTTATACTGGACGTAAGAACTGAGGACGAATTTAATGATGGCTATATTGAAAATGCTGTAAACATTGATATCAATAAAGGTCAGGGTTTTATTTATGAAATTGAAGAATTAGATAAAAACAAAAACTATTATGTGTATTGTCGTTCTGGTGCCAGAAGCGCAAAAGCATGTCAGATTATGAACGAGTTAGGTATAGAAAATGCCTACAATCTGCTTGGTGGTATACTGGATTGGGAGGGTGATACCGTACAACCATAAAAAGTAAAAAGAGGCATGAAAAGCCTCTTTTTTCATTATAATGCTATTAACAAACCAAATAATAATAACCAAATTATGAGTTTAATACCAGAAGAATTCGAAATTAAAACCCTAATTAACCAGGAAACCTATCTTGTAAACGGAGAATTAAAACACTGGACAGGGCAAACTACACCTGTTTTTTCTACTATTTCTTCAACTGAAAAATATACACCTACTTTATTGGGAGCAATTCCGTTTATGGGAGAAAAGGAAGCTGCTGAAGTTGTGGAAGCTGCCAATGCTGCTTACGATAAAGGACAAGGTTTATGGCCTACGATGAAAGTAGCAGATCGCATAAAATGCATGGAAAATTTCGTTAAACAAATGAAAGAAACCCGTGAGGAAGTGGTCAAATATTTAATGTGGGAAATTGGAAAATCTTTAGGTGATTCTCAAAAAGAATTTGACAGAACTGTCGAATATATTTACGATACTATTGCGAGTTATAAGGAATTAAACGGACGCAGTTCGCATTTTGAAAAAGTACAGGGAGTAAACGCAATGATTCGTCGAGGACCTCTTGGTGTTGTACTTTGTCTTGGGCCTTATAACTATCCATTAAATGAAACTTTTTCTTTGTTGATTCCGGCTTTAATTATGGGTAATACCGTAATTTTTAAACCGGCTAAACATGGAGTTTTATGTATTTCGCCATTGTTGGAAGCTTTTAGAAGCAGTTTCCCAAAAGGTGTTATCAATATAGTTTACGGTCGTGGCCGAGAAGTGGCGTCTCCAATTATGAAATCTGGAAAAATTGATGTTTTGGCATTAATTGGAAACAGTAAATCGGCGATTGCTTTACAAGATCAACATCCAAACAAAAACAGATTGCGTTTGATTTTAGGTTTGGAAGCCAAAAATCCGGCGATAATTCTTCCGGATGCCGACTTAGATTTGGCAATTCAGGAATGTATTACAGGAACATTATCTTTCAATGGACAACGTTGTACGGCCTTAAAAGTTTTATATGTACATGAATCTATTGCAGAAGAATTCAATAGAAGATTTTCTGAAAAAGTAGATGCCTTGCAATTTGGAAATCCATGGGAAAAAGGAGTGGCTTTAACACCGCTTCCGGAAACGGATAAACCAAAATATATTCAGGAATTAATTGACGACGCTGTTCATAAAGGTGCAAAAATCCTAAACGAAAAAGGCGGAAAACATACAGATAATTTTATTTTTCCGGCAGTTTTATATCCGGTAAACAGCAAAATGCGTGTGTATCATGAAGAGCAATTTGGACCTGTAATTCCGGTTATATCTTTTAAAGATATTCAAGAGCCGTTAGACGATATGGCCGAATCAAATTATGGACAACAAGTGAGTTTGTTCGGAAAAGATATAAAAACTTTGGCACCGCTTATTGATGCTTTGGTAAACTTAGTTTGCAGAGTAAACTTAAACAGTTCTTGCCAAAGAGGTCCGGATGCGTTTCCGTTTACGGGTCGTAAAGATTCTGCTGTGGGTACTTTAAGTATTCCGGATGCTTTGCGTTCCTTTTCTATTCGTACGTTTGTCGCTTCAAAAGATATCGCTTATAACAATGAAATTTTGCAGGAATTGCTTAACAGCAAAGAATCAAACTTCATTAATACCGATTATATTTTGTAGTATCAAGGTTATATATTAATTGTAGATGCCGCCTTTTTCTTTTAGAATTTGGCGGTTTTTATTTTTAAGATACTAAGATTCTGAGTTACTAAGTTGCTCAGTTTTCTAGAAAAGTTAATTTTGATGATTAATGTAACATTAAGTTAAAAAAATCCACTAATAGTATATTACGATATTAAATCATCAAAATATTAAAACAACTTATGAGAAAAAGATCAATTCAATTATTTCTTTTTGCGTTCGTGTTTTTTGCCCAAAACAGTTTTGCGCAGGAACTTTATATGCCAAGAAATATTAAAGAAGCTTACGCAAAAGGTACGCGTTCGATGGACGGGAAACCTGGGAAAAACTATTGGCAAAATCATGGAAAATATACCATGGAAATTACTGTCGATGCGAAAACTAAAATAGTAAGCGGAACAGAAACTATCGTCTATGAAAATAATAGCAATGATACGTTAAGAAATCTTAAGATAAGATTTGTAAATAATCTTCATAAGCCATCTGCTCCAAGAAGTGGCGTTGTTAGTCCTGATTTTTTAAGTGAAGGTTTAACGATTACTTCTTTAAAAGTGTCTGGAGAAATTTATAAAGAAGATGCAAAAGGCTGGGGAACTGTTGGAAATGTAAAATTGACAAAAGCTATTCTGCCTCATTCTAAAACGGAAATAAATATTGACTGGAATTATCCTTTATCTAAAGAAAGCGGAAGAGAAGGACAAATTGATGAGTCAACATTTTTTGTAGCTTATAGTTACCCAAGAGTTTCTGTTTTTGATGATTATAACGGATGGGATAGATTACCACACACAGATCGTCAGGAGTTTTACAATGATTTTAATGATTATACCTATTCTGTAAAAGCACCTAAAAATTATGTTGTTTATGCAACCGGTGATTTATTGAATCCAGATGAAGTGTTGCAACCTGATTTTGCAGCTCGTTTAAAAAAATCTTACGTTACCGATGAGGTAATGCATATTGCCAACGAACAGGAAATGAAAAACGGATTGGTAACCAAGCAAAATGAATGGAATGTCTGGAAATTTGAAGCAAAACATATCTCTGATGTGTGTTTCGGATTAAGCGATCATTATTTATGGGATGCCAGCAGTGTTTTAGTAGACAAAAAAACGAATCGCCGTGCAAGCGTTCAGGCAGCGTATGATGTAAAAGGAACTGATTTTGTAGCTTCGGTAAAAAATAATCAGTATGCACTGGATTGGTTTTCGAATAACTGGCCGGGAATTCCTTATCCGTTTTCTAAAATGACTGCTTTTCAGGGATTTGCTGATATGGAATATCCTATGATGTGCAACGATTCACAAATGGGAGATCCTAAATTTGCACAATTAGTTCAGGATCATGAGGTAGCACATACTTACTTTCCTTTCTTTATGGGAATCAACGAAACGCGTTATGCTTTTATGGATGAAGGTTGGGCTACGACTTTTGAATACTTGATTGGAATCGCAGAACATGGTAAAGAGGAAGCAGATAAATTCTATAAAAGTTTTAGAGTAGAACATTACATTCAAGATCCATCTACAGAGGAAGATCAGCCAATTATCTCTATGTCTTCTCAGGTTTCTGATGCTGGTTACGGAAATAACTCTTACGGAAAAGCTTCTCTTTCTTATCTTGCTTTAAAAGATATGCTTGGTGATGATTTGTTTAAAAAAGCATTACATGCTTATATGGAGAACTGGAATGGAAAACACCCAATTCCTTGGGATTACTTTAATTCGTTTAATACGGCAACAGGGAAAAACCTGAATTGGTTCTTCAACAACTGGTTTTTTACTAATAATTATATTGATGTTGCAGTTAAGAACGTTGCAAAAAATAGTGTTTCAATTGAAAACGTTGGTGGTTTCGCAATTCCGTTTGATCTGATTGTCGTTTATGCAGATAATTCAACAGAAACAATTCACCAGACACCAGCGGTTTGGCAAGCCAATCAAAAACTGGCAACCATTGATTTTAAAAATAAAAAAGAGATTAAAAAAGTTACTCTTGACGGAGGAATTTTTATGGATGCAACTCCGAAAAATAATGCATGGCCGTCTAAATAATTGCTATTAAACTAATAAAACCGTCTTTTCGATCCCGGAAAGATGGTTTTTTTATAGAATCATAAATAATTTTCTTTATTTATATTTACTATCTAATAACTTTTAAACAAACCAATTATAACTATGATAAACAACAATCTGCAGTCTGTCTTTATAAAAAAAATATTTTTATTTGGTTTTTTCCTGATGTTGACCGGTTTTGGTTTTGCCCAAAACAAGAATACAATTCAAATAGGTACAATTGACAGCATTTCTTCAAAAGTATTAAATGAGCAAAGAAAAATCTTGGTGCATTTACCTAAAAGTGCACAATACGGCGGTTTTGCAAAGCAAAAATATCCGGTTGTTTATTTGTTAGATGGCGACGCTCATTTTAACTCCGTAGTTGGGATGATTGAAGAATTAAGCGAGATTAACGGAAATACGCTTTGCCCGGAAATGATTGTTGTTGGAATTCCAAATACCAATCGTAATCGGGATTTAACGCCTACACATTCAGAGATTGATTTGCCTTTTGTTTCTAAAAACGTAAGCGAGCAATCTGGCGGAGGAGAGAAGTTTGCCGAGTTTTTAGAGAAAGAATTGATTCCGTACATTGATAGCAAATATCCAACAGCACCTTATCGAACATTAATTGGACATTCGTTTGGAGGATTAACTACAATTAATATTTTGACAAATCATACTAATTTATTTAACTCTTATGTTGCAATTGACCCAAGTATGTGGTGGGATCATCAAAAGTATTATGCGGAAACTGTAAAGAAACTTGCCAGTAAAAATCTAGCAAATGTTTCACTCTTTTTAGGAGCGGCAAATACAATGGATGATTCAATGGATCTTGTAAAAGTTCGAAAAGATACAACTGTTTTTACAAGGCATATAAGATCGATTTTAGATTTGAATGATTTTTTAAAACAAGATAAAAAGAGCAAACTTAATTATGGATATGCATACTATAAAGATGATAATCATGGATCTGTGCCTTTGATTGCGACTTATGATGCATTACGTTTTATTTTTAAATTTAATCAACTGAAGCTTTCAATTCCGGAGCAGATTAATTTTAATAAGGACGTTTTTACCAAAATTGAAAAACATTTTGAGAATGTTTCAAGCCATTTGGGGTATAAAGTTCATGTGCCGGAAAACACGGTAAATGTGTATGCGTATCAATCTCTTGGAAAAAAAGATCTGGATTTGGCAGGCTATTTATTTAAGTTAAATGTTGCCAATTATCCGCAAAGTCCAAACGTATATGATTCTCTTGGAGATTTCTATAAAGCAAGCGGAGACAAGAAAAGTGCCATTACCAATTATGAAAAGGTATTAAGTCTCGACAAAAATTTTCCTGAAACAAAAGGGAAATTGGAGCATCTTCTAAAATAATTAATTTCAATAAAACTAAAATGTCAGGAGAGAAGGATTTGCAAATATTATTAAAAAGCATGAAACCGGAGCATATTCCGGGCGAGTATGTTTTTTGTAAAGTGGATGATTTAGAAAATTTGAATCTGAAGGAAATTGAAATGTTTTTTCGTGAAAAAGAAGCAATTACTTTAATTCTTAAAAAAGAAATTGCAGAGCGGCTAAAATTAGAGTTTTCAGTTGTAATGTCATGGATAACACTTTCTGTACATTCTTCGCTTGAAGCTGTTGGTTTGACAGCTGCATTTTCGAAAGCACTTTCAGAAAAAGGAATCAGCTGTAACGTTGTTGCAGCATTTTATCATGACCATATTTTTGTAAATAAAAGTGATATAGACAAAGCAATGGAAATTTTGAATTCGTTTGCATTATAAAAATATAAGTTTTTTGTAAGATTAAATTTGTTATTGACAATAAAAACGAAGATTTTTTTTATTATTTGCTAGGCTGGCATAATAAAATGTGGAAAACCGTAAATTTCCGTAACATTTAATTATTATGTTTGACAAAAAAATAACAATAGCATAACTTAATGAAAAAAATTATTACTCTAATTATCTTGTTTACTTCAATAAAAAGTTTTTCGCAAGATGATCCAAAAATAGCATTTCAAAAAAGGAAATATGATTTAGCAGTGTCATATTATAAAAAAGATGATTTAAAAAATGCTTTGGATTTATTCTCTATTGCTTCCCGCATAAAACCAGAGAATCAAATTGGAAAAGATGCAGCGAAACTTGTGGGTTCGATCAAAAGTGATTTGCGAAAACTTATGATGGAGCATGCAGTGGGAACTTGGGAAATTTTTGGTGACAAACCTTTATGGGCAGTTAGCACACATAATAAAGATGATAATCACAAAGAGTTGCTTGAAATTAGTGAAACTAAAATTTCGCATTACGAAGTAAATAAAGTTACGAATGAGAAGAAACTAGTTAAATCTGAGGATTTAGTTTTTTATAGTGAAGTAGAATCGGATGGTCTTTACTCACAAGTTATTCTTGCAAATGGTGAAATTTGGAATTGTAGTTTTAATGAAAATTGGACTGAAATGCATACCATTTGCGTAGGTAAAAAAGAAAATGGTAAGGTTGAAAAAATTACCACAAACAATGAAGAATTATTTTTCGTTAAAGTGAAATAGTAAAAAGGGAATCAATTTGATTCCCTTTTTTATGGTTTGAATATTTTTTACAAGAATTTAAATCCAACAGAAAAATTAGAAACGCCAGTTTTTATATTTCCACCTGATGCATCAATATCAGTTACACCGGCAAGGTATCTGTAATCTATTGTAAAACGCCACAAATCTACACCTACACCACCAAGAAAACTACTGTTATTGCGTTCTATAGGAATATAATTTAGGCTATTATTGGCATGAATATCTGAATAGTTTTTCCAGTTATACCCCAAAAAGAGTCTAACATTTCCCAGTTTTCCTAAAGGAACGATTTTCAAACCGGCGATAAGAGTGGCGTCAGTGCCGCCTAATTCGTATTCGGTTTCTCCAATCCCAGTTTGCGAAACGCTAAATTTCGATTGCGCATATCCAAATTCGCCCTGAGCATAAAAAAGCGCCAGATTAACTCTTACAAATCCGGCAAAACCATAATCAGTTCCTGCGCTTTTCGAATTAAAATCATCTGTAATTACGGAAGTAATGTTTGTAGAAAATTGTGGTCCGAATTGAATGAACTGTGCAAAGCTACTTGTAGTAATACATAATAGCAATGCTAAGATAAATTTTTTCATAATGGAATCTATTTATTTTGGTTCTATAAAAATAATTATTAAAAATTAAAATAGAATGATTTTTCTGGTTTATTTTGAGTTATCTTTTTGATAATGAGTGTTATGGTGAGTTTTTCTTCGAAGGGAAAATAACATTAGTAAATGATGTAAATTTGACTGACGATTTAATATTTCTTTAAAATGAAAATAAAAGCAATTGAACCTGCACAAACATGGCAAATTCGGCATGAAGTAATGTGGCCTGATCAACCTTTGGAATTTGTCCAGCTAAAAGAAGATGATTTTGGATTGCATTTTGGTGCTTTTGACGATGAAAAGCTGGTTTCGATTGTTTCTTGTTTTTTTAATGATGATGAAATGCAGTTTAGAAAGTTAGCGACATTAGAAGACTATCAAGGAAAAGGCATCGCATCTGTATTACTGAAGTTTATTTTAAATTTTGCAAGACAAAAGAAAGTAAAGCGAGTTTGGTGTAATGCACGAAGCAATAAAAAATCATTTTACGAAAAATTTGAATTGAGAAATACCGGTCAAAATTTTGTCAAACAAGAACAGGAATTTACTATAATGGAAATTTGGCTATAATAATTAAATGCTGATTTGCTGAATAAAAGATAGAAAGTCAAATAGTTGTGATTTTGGTAATTTTACCTTCATTGCATACTTCATCATGGAAAGATTCTGATTCAAAGTTGTTTTTTCATGATTTTTCTGTACAAAAAAATAATTTTTTAATAATAATCGTGCTTAAAAATAGATTGAAAACGATTTCGTTTTTATTAAATGTTAAAGCTTATTAAAAAATATTTTTTTGTTTCGATACTTTGCTTACTTTCGCACCCAAATGAGAAAGTTAATAGTATTTTTAGTATTCATGAATTTGCTTCTGTTTGGCGGAGGCCAATATTTGAGTGCAAATACTTTTGGAGCTTCTCAACATCATACTCTTGAAAAAAAACACCACGTTAGATTTACTCATCAGGAATCAGGTACTTCGATAATCGAAGACGCCGATGTTGATCTTGAAGATGATTTACTTGGAAATGATGATGTTAATAATGGACTTAACGTAAAATTTGTTGCAGTCAATTACAGCTTGCTTGACAGTTGGTATTTGACTCTTTCTGATCTTTCTGCAACAAATGAATCAAATCGTTTTAAAATTTATGCGCCTTTCTTCGCGCATTCAAATCCTATTTATATTACGCAACGCGTATTAAGAATTTGATTTAACAATATACATCGGTTACCTGTTGTGTAATCCTGCTATCTTGTTGATGTATATTTTTTCTACTTCTTCTTTAATGAAAGTGAGGTTATAACTTACTGGTATCTGATGCATTTTTCCATCTAGAGGAATCACTGTATTCCAAGCATCCAATCGCTTAATTTCCAAACTAAATCATGAAAAGAATTATTTTGTTCACAGGCTTAATTGCCTTTGTGTGCCTTGTTAGTTGTACAACTAAAAAAGAAGAAAAAGAAGAAGTGGAAACGTTCACTGTAACGAGTCCGGTAAAAATTGACACTTCATTTACTAAAGAATATGTTTCGCAGATTAAATCTGTTCGAAATATTGAAATCCGTGCCCAGGAAAAAGGGTTTTTACAAAACATTTATGTTGACGAAGGACAGTTTGTTAGAAAAGGACAAATCTTGTTTAAAATTATGCCAAACATGTATCAGTCTGAGTTACTTAAAGCTCAGGCAGAACAAAAATCAACTGAAATTGAATTACAAAATTCAAAACTATTGGCAGATAAAAATATCGTTTCTAAAAACGAATTAAGTGTTGCTCAGGCTAAACTACAGTCGGCAAAAGCTGAAGTTGCATTGGCAAAATTACATTTATCATTCACAGAAATCAGAGCTCCATTTGATGGTACAATCGACAGAATTCCGTTAAAACTTGGAAGTTTAATAGATGAGGGCGAATTATTGACAAGTCTTTCAGACAACAGTCAGATGTTTGCTTACTTCAATGTTTCTGAGCCGGAATATATTAGTTATGAAACCAATATTAAAGATCGTGCTGATAATAAAGTGAATTTGGTTTTAGCTAACGGAGATATTTTCAAAGAAAAAGGAAATGTAGAAGTTATTGAAAGTGAATTCAACAACGAAACTGGAAATATCGCTTTCAGAGCAAGATTCCCAAATTCTGGAAAATTGCTTAGAAACGGAGAAACCGGACAAGTTCAAATGAACGTTCCGCTTAAAAATGCTATTGTAATTCCGCAAAAAGCGACTTACGAAATTCAGGATAAAAAATATGTTTTTATCGTGGGTAAAGACAACAAAGTAACTTCAAGAGAAATTATGATTACTGGTGAAATCCCTGATTTGTATGTTATTAAGAGCGGACTTTCTGAAAATGATAAAATCTTGCTTGAAGGTGTTCAGAAAGTAAAAGAGAACGACAAAATTAAATATGAGTACCAAGCTCCTCAAAAGGTAATAAACAATCTTCGCGTAAAAGCAGAGTAGATTTTGTTTAAAAGTGTTTCAGATTTCAAGTTTCACGTTCGGATGAAACTTGAAACTTGAAACTTGAAACCTGAAACCTGAAACACTTTAAACTTTCAATTGGTTTTAATCATTAAAAAAAATAAAAATGTTTAATAAATTTATTCAAAGACCTGTTCTGTCGATAGTAATATCGCTGATAATTGTCTTTTTAGGGGTATTGTCGGTATTGAATTTACCAATTACTCAGTTCCCTTCTATTTCTCCTCCAATGGTAAACGTTACAGCGGATTACCCTGGGTCGAATGGTGAATTGATGATCAAGTCGGTTGTTATTCCGTTGGAAAGAGCCTTAAATGGTGTTCCTGGAATGAAATACATGACTTCTGATGCCGGAAATGATGGTGAAGCAAGTATTCAGGTTGTATTTAATTTAGGTACAGATCCAAATCAAGCTGCAATTAACGTTCAAAACCGTGTGGCTTCGGTTACTAATAAACTTCCTCCTTTGGTAGTTCGTGAAGGTGTTAAGATTACGCGTGAGGTTCCGAGTATGTTGATGTACGTGAATCTTTACAGTACAGATAAAAATACTGACATGAAGTTCCTTTACAACTACGCAGATATCAACGTATTATCAGAATTAAAAAGGGTAAATGGAATTGGATCTGGAGATATCTTAGGAACACGTGAATATGCAATGCGTATTTGGTTAAAACCAGATCGTATGTTAGCCTACAAAATATCTGCTGATGAGGTAATGGAAGCATTATCTAGTCAGAGTTTGGAAGCTTCGCCAGGTAAAACAGGTGAAAGTTCTGGAAAACGTTCTCAGGCTTTTGAGTACGTATTAAAATATTCTGGACGTTTTACAACGAAAGAACAATACGGAAATATTGTAGTCCGTTCAAATCCAAATGGCGAACTTTTACGTTTGAAAGATATTGCCAATGTTGAATTTGGAAGTTCAATGTATGATATTTATTCTAATTTGAATGGAAGACCTTCTGCTGCGATTGTATTAAAACAGTCTTTTGGAAGTAACGCAAATCAGGTTATTGAAGATGTAAAAGCGAAATTGGAAAAAATCAAACAGAAATTTCCAAAAGGAATGGATTACGAAATCTCTTATGACGTTTCTAAATTCCTTGACGCTTCGATTGAAAAAGTAATTCACACGCTTGTTGAAGCATTTATCTTGGTAGGTTTAGTAGTATTCCTGTTCTTAGGAGACTGGCGTTCGACTATTATTCCTGCAATTGCGGTACCAGTATCATTGGTTGGAACATTTGTGTTCATGACTTTCTTTGATATTTCATTGAACTTAATTACGTTGTTTGCTTTGGTATTAGCAATTGGAGTCGTCGTCGATGATGCGATTGTGGTAATCGAGGCCGTTCACGCCAAGATGGAAGAAGAGCATCTTTCTCCGCTTAAAGCGACTAAAAAAGCGATGCACGAGATTGCTGGAGCAATTGTGGCAATTACATTCTTAATGGCCGCGGTATTTATTCCGGTGGCGTTTATGTCAGGTCCGGTTGGAGTTTTCTACAGACAGTTCTCGATTACAATGGCAACTGCAATTATTCTTTCTGGTATTGTGGCTTTGACTTTAACGCCGGCACTTTGTGCAATGATGTTGAAAAACAACCATGGAACTCCTAAAAAGAAAACGCCAGTAAATAGATTTATTGATGCTTTTAACGAAAAGTTCAACTTGGCACAGGGCAAATACCAAAATGTGTTAGGAAAAATCGTTGACAGACGCGTTGTTACATTTGCAGCTTTAATTGGTTTCTGTATCGGAACTTGGTTTATTAGTAGCACAGTACCTTCAGGATTTATTCCGAATGAGGATCAGGGAATGTTTTATGCTATTATCCAGACACCTCCAGGTTCATCTTTAGAGCGTACAAATAATATTGCTGAGAAATTGCAGAAAATATCTGAAAGTGTAGAAGGTGTAAAATCAGTTTCTTCGTTAGCAGGTTACGAAATTTTGACAGAAGGGACAGGATCTAACGCCGGAACATGTTTGGTTAACTTAGAAGATTGGAATGACCGTAAACAGTCAGTTCAGGAAATTATGACCGAACTGGAAGAAAAATCAAAAGATATTCCGGGTGCCAATATTGAGTTTTTCCAACCGCCTGCAGTACCAGGATATGGAGCAGCAGGAGGATTTGAGCTTCGTTTATTGGATAAAACCGGTTCTGGTGACTTCAAAAAAATGGAAGCTGTGAACAAAGAATTCGTTGAAGAATTAAACAAACGTCCGGAATTATCGAACGTATTTAGTTTCTTTAGTGCGAGTTTCCCTCAATATATGATGAAAGTCGATAACGATTTGGCACAGCAAAAAGGTGTTTCTATCGAAAACGCGATGAATACTTTGTCAACTCTTGTAGGTAGTAACTATGAAATCAGTTTCATTAAATACGGAATCAACTATAAAGTAATCGTTCAGGCTTCGCCAGAATATCGTGCGCAGCCAGATGATATTTTAAAGCTGTATGTAAAAAACAATCGTGATGAAATGGTTCCGTTTTCTGCTTTTATGAAATTAGAAAAGGTTTACGGACTTTCAGAAATCACGAGACACAATATGTACAACTCAACTGAGATTAGTGGAGGAGCTGCTCCAGGATATAGTTCTGGTACAGCAATTAAAGTAATTCAGGAAGTTGCAGCTAAAAAATTGCCTCGTGGATATGACATTGACTGGGCAGGTATTTCTGCCGATGAGGTTGCTCAGGGGAATCAGGCGATTTGGGTATTCTTGATCTGTTTAGGATTTGTTTACTTGGTTTTAGCAGCGCAATATGAGAGTTTTATTTTGCCATTATCAGTAATTCTTTCTTTACCAGCGGGTATTTTTGGAGCTTTCCTTTTATTGAAAATTACAGGATTAGAAAACAATATTTACGCTCAGGTTGCCATGGTAATGCTTATTGGTTTATTAGGTAAAAATGCCGTATTGATTGTAGAGTTTGCGATTCAAAGACACGCAGCAGGAAAAACAGTTTTTGAAGCAGCTATGGAAGGAGCAAAAGCAAGGTTCCGTCCTATTTTGATGACTTCATTTGCGTTTATTGCTGGTTTGCTTCCGCTTGCTTTTGCAACTGGTCCAGGTAAAATTGGTAACAGAACAATTGGTACCGCAGCAGCTGGAGGTATGCTTATCGGAACGATTTGTGGGGTATTCTTAATTCCGGGATTGTATTACATTTTTGGACGAATTGCCGAGAAACATAAACTGGTAAAACATGAAGAAGAGAATCCATTAACTGAAGAAATTGACAACAATCATGTATAAATTAAAAGTATATAAATATAGTGCCGTATTGGGATTATGTCTTGCTGCAGTGAGCTGTAAAGCTCCTGTTGCTGAGACAGCAACTGCCAGTGCACCGGTTCCGCAATCATTTGGTGCTGCTGCCACTCAGGATACAATCAATACATCAACTGTAAAATGGAATGAGTTCTTTAAGGATCAAAACCTTGTTGATTTGATTGATGTGGCCCTGAAAAACAATCAGGAGTTAAACATGACGCTGCAGGAAATCGAAATCGCAAAGAATGACGTTCGAGTTCGTAAAGGGCTTTTATTGCCGCAAGTTGGTGTTCGTGCCGGAGCTGGAGTAGAAAAAGTAGGAAGGTATACCAGCCAAGGTGCTGGTGATGCCACTACTGAGATTAAACCGGGCGTTGAAACGCCAGATCCGCTTGGTGATTTTACCATTTCTGCTTACGCAAACTGGGAAGTGGATATCTGGAAAAAACTACGCAATTCTAAAAAAGCAGCTGTAAGCAGATATTTAGCAACTGTTGAAGGTAAAAACTTTGTAGTTACCAATCTTATTGCTGAAGTAGCCGATTCTTATTATGAATTATTGGCTTTAGACAGTCAGCTTGATATTGTAAAACAAACGATTACTTTGCAAAGTAATGCTTTGGAGATTGTGAAAATTCAAAAGCAGGCTGCAAGAGCAACTGAACTTGGTGTTAAAAAGTTTGAAGCTGAAGTTTTGACTTCAAAAAGCATGGAGTTTGATATTTTACAGCAGATTAAAGAAACAGAGAATAAAATTAATTTCTTGTTAGGACGTTATCCGCAGGAAATTAAAAGAACAAATACTAAATTCCTGACTTTATTACCAGGTTCAGTAAGTGCCGGGATTCCATCTCAATTATTGATGAATCGTCCTGATGTTAAGCAGGCAGAATTAGAATTGGTTGCGGCAAAATTAGATGTAAAAGTAGCTCGTGCAGAATTTTATCCTTCTTTGGATATTACAGCAGCGATAGGAGTAAATGCTTTTAAACCTTCTTATTTATTTACAATGCCAGAATCTCTTTTATATTCATTAGCAGGAGATCTTGCAGCACCGCTGATTAACAGAAATGCAATTAAAGCTGAGTTCGCAAGCGCAAATGCAAGACAACTTCAGGCATTATATAATTATGATAAAACGATTTTAAACGCTTATTTAGAAGTATCTAATCAGCTTTCTAAGATTGATAATCTGCAAAAAGGTTATGATTTAAAATCACAACAGGTTGATGCATTAAACAAATCAATTGATGTATCGAATGATTTGTTTAAATCGGCACGTGTAGATTATTTTGAAGTTTTAATGACGCAACGCGACGCATTAGAAGCAAATTTAGAATTGATCGATACTAAAAAAGAACAACTTAACGCTGCGGTTCATGTTTACAGAGACCTAGGCGGAGGTTGGAAGTAGAATACCATTTTAATTAGTTATTAGTAGATGCCTCTCAGAAGTGAAATTCTGGGAGGTTTTTTTATTTTCTAGAGAATAGTCAGGCCAGTATTTTTATAAGGTTTTAGAATTTCATCATCTGAACTAATGTTGGTAACCAATACATTAATGTCTTTTAAGGGACAAACAAAATAAGATTCGGCAGTTTCTATCTTCTCACTGGAACTCAATGCAATTACAAAATTTGAGTTCTGAACCATATTCTTTTTAATTTGAGAATCGTCGTATAAAATACCAGTAAGTCCTCGCTCATGATGAATACTGCAGATTCCCAAAATACAGATATCAGCCCTGAAATTTCTAAAAAAATCTATTGTTTCAATACTTGAGGTTGTAAAAGAGGTTTTGCACATTTTTCCGCCTGCAAAAATCAAATCAATATTGGGTAAATCTTCAACTAATGATGCAACAGGAAAACTGTTTGTAATAACAGTTAATTTTAAATCATAAGGAAAACTGGCCACTAAAGCCAAAGAAGTTGTTCCGCCATCTATAAAGACAACCTGCCCGTCTTTTAGATACGAAATAGCTTTTTGAGCAATAATTTTTTTGTTTTCGATATCATGTTTTTCTCTTTTTCGATAATGCAAAGGAATAGGAGATGGTGCAACTGCACCGCCTCGTACAGCTTTTAAAAGTCCCTGATCTGAAAGTTCTTTTAAATCGCGTCTGATAGTATCTTCTGAAACATTCAAATATTCACTTAATTCTATTGAGGTTACACGATGTTCTTTTGCCAGATATTCTAAAATTGCTTGTTGACGTTCTTCCTTTTTCATTGTGTTTGCGGTTTTATATTGCAAAAATAAAATAAAATTTGCAATATGTTGCAACTTTTGCATAATTTTACCGCAAAATAAAAATACAATGAAGAAGAAAACTATTGCAATAGATATGGATGGTGTACTTGCCGATATCGAATCACAATTAATTGAACATTACAATAATGCATACGGAGCAAATTTGACGAAAGAAAGTATTCAGGGATTAAGCGAAGAAATTGCTTTTGGAAACAGAGATCTATTACGTGGAATTTTAAATAAAGATAATTTTTTTAGAACCTTGCCTGTGATGCCCGATGCAGTTGAAAGTTTACTTGCACTACAAGAAAATTTTGAAATTTTTATAGTTTCAGCTGCGACAGAGTTTCCAGTTTCACTTGCCGAAAAGGTAGCATGGCTTGGCGAACATTTTCCTTTTATTAAATGGGAAAATATTGTTTTATGTGGCAGCAAGCGAATTATAAATACAGATTATCTGATTGATGATCATTGTAAAAATTTAGATTACTGTATGGGTAAACCAATAATGTTTAAGGCATTTCATAATGTAAATCAGACGCATCATGTAAGAGTAAACAATTGGAAAGAAGCCGTTGCAGTTTTAAACGCAACATTATAACGGGAAGGTTATAAAATGTTTTTTGAAGAAAGGATTTCCGGAAGTAAAATTTCGGAAGTTTTTTTGTTTTAATTGTAGTTTTATTGTCAGGCTGAGCGAAGTCGAAGCCCCGTTCCGATTAGTACACCCTTCGACTTCGCTTAGGGTGACAAACAAAAACTCTTAAATGGATAAAATAAACTTCTTTTGAAAACAATTGCCCTAGCCCGGATAGGAGCGACATCCTTTGCTTGCCTTCTTTAGGCAAGGAAAGATATAGCGGATAGCCGGATTAGCTCCTAATTACTATTATAAATGAAGATCGTTGTTGAATTCTGCTTCTTCGATTTCTTTCAGATAATTAAGCTCTTCTTCGATTTTGATGCGGTCTTTTTTGTTTTGTCTGATTAAAAAAGTAACCAATAAAACAATAGCTGTAAGTAATCCTGTGAAAATGTACCAGTTGATTTCCATAAATTTATATTTAAGTGTATAAAAATTCCGAAATACTGGTTTTGTAATTTCTTATTTACTTGGCGACAAGAATTCTCCAAACCATAAACCGGATTGCTTAATTGTTCTTTTTTGGGTTTCAAAGTCAACATGAATGAGTCCAAATCTGGCATTGTAACCTTCGGCCCATTCGAAATTATCGGTCAGACTCCAGACAAAATAGCCATCGACATTCAAGCCGTCTTCTTTTGCTTTTAGAATTTGCTCTAAATGATCCTGAATAAAGTGTGTACGTTTTATATCATACACTTTTCCGTTTGTAATGGTGTCAGGAAATGCTGCACCATTTTCGGTAATTATTATTTTTCGGATGCCTTCGTAGCTGTTAAAGCGTTTTAAAATGTGATATAAAGCAGGAGGATAAACTTCCCAGCCCATATCGGTGGCGATTACGTTTCTTTTTTCGGCGCTTATTAATTCAGCACCAATATACGGAATTAATAGAGACGATTTTACAATTTCTCTCGTATAACATTGAAGACCAATAAAATCGAAATCGAAAGCGAGATTATTTCTGTCATCTTCAAGAATGTAATTATTTAGTTTTTTTAGAACCGGCAAATCTTCCTGCGGATATCCAAGTCCCAAAAGAGGTTCGATAAAAGTACGGTTTAGTAAAGTATCGACACGTTTTGCGGCTTCGATATCTTTTTGATTTTGAGAAAAAGGTTCGATATGTGTGCATGAAAATGTAGTTCCGATGTTGGCGTCAGAAATACTATTTCTTAACTTTTTTGCACCTGAAACAGTTGCCAAAGTTACATGATGCATTGCTTTTATATAATTGGTAATGCCTTTTTTTCCAGGTGCATGAATGCCAAGAAAGTAACCGGCTCCGGTAAAAACAGAAGGTTCATTAATGACCATCCAGTTTTTTACGCGGTCGCCAAAGTGTTTTGCGCAGATTTCTACATAATCAGAAAACCAGGCAACCGATTCGCGATTTGTCCAGCCGCCTTTTTCTTCGAGCGCATGAGGTAAATCCCAATGGTAAAGTGTGACCCAAGGCTCAATTCCCTGTGCCAATAATGAATCAATGATTTTATTGTAGTAATCAATTCCGGCCTGATTAACAGGATGAGTTCCCGTAGGCATAATTCGTGGCCAGCTGATTGAAAATCTAAAATTCGGGATATTTAATTCTTTGATTAAATCAATATCGTTTTGATACGAATTATAGAAATCACAAGCGGTTACAGCATGATGTCCGTTTTTGATTTTCCCTTTTTGAGCGGTAAAAACATCCCAGATAGAAGAACCTTTTCCGTCTGCATCATGAGCACCTTCAATTTGAAATGCGGCGGTAGAAACACCCCACAAGAAATCCTCTCCAAATTGACTTTTGTTTAGAAATGAGTTTTCGACTTTATTCATTCAACTATATGTTCCTTGATTTTTAATTGATTTTTTTAATGAAGGAAAGAAGATTGCATAGCTCTTAAAAAAAGCCATTCTTTGAATGATACCAGAAAATTTAGATTAAAGACTTTCATAACTTTTTGTTTTATTCAAATTACGATAACTAATGTGAATAAATTGTAAAGTCATTATTATCAAATGATTAAATAAGGTTGAAGCGCTTTTAAAAACGATGAAATGCTTATTTTTTTAATCTTCCCATCCACAAAGCGTCAGGCCATAACCTTGTGCTTGTTTCAGTGTTACTTTTGTGATTTCATGGCGACAGGCACTCAATCCGCGACAACTTGAATCGTAATGGTATTTTTTAGCTCCTGTTGGGCCGCATAAAAATACATTTGTTTCGGGTGGAGAAAATGAAGTTAAAAAAACGAAGAGTAGTAATAAAGTATATTTCATTTTATGGGTAGTTTATTCTGCTATTAATTGATATTCATTTCCTTTTTCATCTGTTGCTTTTAGTTTCCCATAAGAAATCCATTCGGTTTTGATTTCGATATCTGGCAAAGTGTTGCTAGTTAAAATACCGGCACCGTATTTATCCTGAACATTGATGTTCCCAAAAACCGAATCGCCTTTTGTATTTATTCCTTTTACATCATAATTATACTCGTAATGCGCGGGATTTCCGGTTCGGTATTCGTATTGATATTTTTTATCAACATGATAGGTTTTGGCTTCTTCAGGTGTAATTGTTTTACGGTCATCTGCTGTTACAGTTTCTTTGTAAAACGTATTAATTTGTTGTGGAGGAGGAGCATCTGTTTTTTTGCAGGAATAAAACGTAAAGAGTAAAAATAGGATTAAGTAGTTTTTTTGCATAGGCTTTGTGGTATTTGGTTTAGAGTTAAAATTTAATCATATTTAAACTTAACATTTGTATTGATGTAACTATTAAGACCGGAACCTTGTGTTGCTAGTCTTTTCATGTTATCGACATGATATTGTCCCGCTTTTCTATAACTATATTGATAGACATCTCCTGAAGAAAATTTTACTAGAATGTAGTTTATTCCAATTTCATAAGCAGAAACTCCAGATTGTCTACTGCGATTTGCATATCTTTCCATAGGCGTTAAATTTAATTGCAATTATATTTTTTTAAATAAGTATTTATACGTGATTTTTTATAAGTCTTTCAGCAATTTCTTCCCTTTCAACAATAATTTGAGAGGGAAGGATTATTTGAATTTTATTATTCATCGGATTTTTGAAAATTTGAAATCCACTTCTACAATTATTATATCGAAATTGAAATGCTTTTAATCCTTTTATAAATCCTTCTTTTTGAGTTGTTTCAAATACATAATTGGAGCAGGATTTTTTAAAAATGCATTTTCTTCTAGTAGACTGAGGAATTAAAATCCAATAAAGGCGAATAATTATTAAGATAAAATATTTCATTTTTTCTGAAATACTACCATTTGGTTATTTGTTGTATAACCTGGTTTGGCTCCAAGTCCAAAACAGCCACTATCTGGATGAACAAATGTTGAAACGCTTTCTAAGCGTACATATTCCCAATCATGATTTTTGTAATTTTTTATTAAGCTTTCAAGTTGTTCCGCAACGTGATTTGAAGTTCCTTTTTTTTGGATCAATTGAAGCTATAAAAGGTACTACTTTGTATTCCATAATTTTTTGGTTTTGATTAATATTAAATTGAATTATAGTGTAAAAGTAAAACCAATCAAAACCAGTATTTTATGGAAATCCGTAATGAAGTAGAGTTTTTTAAAGAATTATTTTACAGATTAATTTAAACAGAAAAAAGAGGACAATAAAGTTCCTCTTTTAAAAATGTAGGTTAAATTTTTTATTCTTTTTTTAGAATAAAATCCTTTATAATTTTATCCATGTTTGAAGGCAGGTCAGCATTTTTTATTTCAAAATGTTTGATATTCATTTCAGAAAGCCATTTAGTCCAGTACGCTTTTATAACTTTTTCTTCAAATGGATTGTTTTTACTTGGATTTATTCCTAAAACTAAAACTTCAAGATTTGATAAATCATTATCAATTTTAGTAAACCCAAAATTTTCTTTTTCAAATTTTTTCTGCCAGTCGTTGGTATTTAGGCCATTTTGTTTAATTAGTTGGGGTGTCAAATAGCTAGATAAATTTCCTTCTTTTATTTGTGTTCCTTCATAAAACATATATCCGTCCGTCAGGATAATTAAGATATTTCTAAAATCTTTGTCGATACATTGATCCTGAACTTTGCTGTCGAAAAAGTTCCAGATATCTGAACCTATATATTTATCATCTTTAATCGCTGATTCATATATTTTTGATGTTTTAGAAGAATAAGTAGTATTGATAGAATTAAGTAGATCTCTTGAAGCATTATCTTTATCAACTGTGATTCTTAATTCTTTAGAAATAGAATTAATTTCAGGGTTTTCTGGTTCAGGATTAAAGAACAATTGCATTTTATCGTTAATCTGCCTCATTCTTTTTGATTTTAGATGCTGTGTAAAAGCTTCAGAAACTGATTTGATGTATCCTAAATCTCGCTGATAGATTTCCATAGTTGAATTTGGATTTTTTTTGAGACTTATTCTATCTGACAAATCAATTAGAATACTGATATTGTAGTTTTCTGATGCTGAACTTTTAATGGTTGTTTCTTTTTCCTTAATCTTAGAATCTTCTTTGCAAGAAAAAAATAAAACCAATAATAAAGGCATTGCGATTCTTAGTATTGTTTTTTTCATAGTATTAGTTTTTAGAATATACTAAGTGTTGAAAATCTGGATCGACTAAGTTTAGTTTACTTAAATGTTCTTCAGAGTAAAGTTCGCAACTTTGTAAAAGTTCTTCTTTCTCTTTATATGGTAAAGCCAATTCAGTACCAATTGCCTGAAACCAGCCTTCTTTATATTGATGATGATAATGCAGATATTCTTTTACTGGAAAAACAAAGCCATCTATTTTTGATTGTAGTTCAGAAATTTTTCCATTTATAGTAACAATCTGCTGTTTGAAGTCATTTGTTTTATTGATATAATCTGTTTTTAATTTTTCAAGATTGATTAAATTCTCTTTTTTTCCTCTGATGAATGCCCGTATTTTATCAATATTTTCAAATTCTTTCATAACAAAGTCAAATACAAGTCCCCAAATTATATACACTACAAAACCGGCAAATATGATCATCCAGAATTCAGGTTCGCCAAGAGCGATGTTTAAATTGTAAGGTGAAGATTCTGTTGTTTTGTTAAACTCGTATATTTTCTTTTCAATTATATAAGCCAAAAGTGAATCAAATAAGAATGTTATCGCAAAAAGGGCAGCTAACCTAAAAATGTTTTTAATCCCCTTTCCTTTTTGAACCATATGAATAACGTAACCTAAACCCATAAAAACAAATGGAATTGTAACAACCAAAACTCCTTCGAGCCAACTCGCTTTAAATGCATTTGTAAAAGCATCGGCATCAAAAATTGCGGCAGTTAAACTATCATTTGAAAATTCTTTGAAAAAAGCGGAATATGAAGCCGAAATATAGAAAACCAAGACATAAAGCGTAATTGGTAATAGAAGAATTAAACCAATATAAAATTGTGCTTTTAAACCTTTACCTTCTTCAATTCCGTATTTGTCAGGATTTCGTTTGACCTCTATAATTTCGTTTTTAATTTGGTCGATGTTGTCATTGATGTCTTGTTCTTTTTTCTCATAAATACCAATTGCAGCTTCAGATTTTTTAAGTTCAGTTCTGTTTTTTTCCTGTTCTTCGCGATAAGGCTGTTTCAGTCTGTCTTGTTCCATTTTTTGTTTTCGGCATTGATCTTCAAAGCTCATGTATAAATTTTGCAGACATGCTTTTAGAACAATTGGTTTTCCTGTAGCTTTTACAGAAGCTGCAAAACCGCTTTGATAATAAGTAATCCTAATCTGTTCTCTGTCTTCTTCATTTTCATCAAAAGACTTAGTGGACGTTTCTTCAGATTTTTTTAAACTAAATAATTGTGAAAGTGGTTTCATAGTTTAAGTGTTTAATTGACTAATAATTTCTTCTTTGCTGATATTTTTCTGAACACAATTGATTAAGTAATCAGATAGATCATTTATGTTTTCTTCAACGAAATCAAATTTTCTGCAATACTTTTTAAGCATATTTAATTCGTCGTCAGTTACTTTTTCATCTGCCCAAATTATTTTCGTCAGATCATATAAGTATTCAATTTTTGTAGTTAATGCTTCTGGAATTATAAATTCTACATTAATAGGATTTAAGAAAAGTTTATCTAACTCTTCTTTCGGAATTCCTCTTTCATCTGCAAAATGATATAGCATTTGAAGTTCTAATACATTAAATTGATCATCAGCCATTGCCATTTGATATAATCTTAAAAAATGACTTTTTAGTTCTAGTGTTATCATGGTTGTATAATTATTTTAATGATTCACATGCTTTTCCATCACCATCAGAATCTAGGTTTTTATAACAGTTTTTGTCACTATTATAAGTGGCTTGCGCTTGTGCTTGACTTGCAAAGTCTCCACAGGTTTTTGTTGGACAATCTGATTTTGTTTCTGCAGAATCTGAGCAAGAAATAGCACATGCAATAATTGCTATAAGTGAAAATAGAAGTGTTGTAATTTTTTTGTGATTCATGGTTATTATTTTAGTTGATAAATTAAGAATGTGACGAAACCGGTAAAGGCAAATAATACAAGGCATCCACTGTTTTGATATCGTACTCCAGGTATGCCTGTTTTTGTTGAATAGCCATTTTTGTTAAATGTGCCTATTTTTGTTCTAACACTTGGAGAAATTCCAGATTTACTGATATTCAAACCAAGTCCTCCTCCAAGTTTTATTCTCTTTTGAAATCGAAAGCCCATAATTTTATAGGTTTAGTTAATTAAAGTTTTTTAAATAACAAACTTCTCTTGACTTTTCCCTTTTTTGATGTCAAGTGGAGTTGGAGTAATGTTATTTTCTTTTTTTGTAGTGGTTATGCGTACTTGCATTTTTGTATTTTCCTCCTTTATGTGAGCTCCCTTTGCCACCGCTGTAATGACCTCTTTGAGCTTCAATATTTCCTCCTAAAACAAGGAAAAACAAACTAAATAAAACGACTAATTTTTTCATGTTTTTACTTTTAAAATGATTAATAATTCAAAAGTAAAACCAATCAAAACCAGTATTTTACGGAAATCCATAATCCGAAAATTTAATTTGAGGAAATAAAAAAAGCCCCAAGAAGGAGCTTTAAGTAATGAATAACAGGAATTTAAATAATCCCCATATCTTTTGTAATCGAAACCAAATGAACCGTATTATTTGCTTTGAAAAAGTCTTTGAGTTTAGATAACCTTTTTTCCATAGCACTTTTGCTATTTGGTTTGACATCTGAACTTTTAAAAATCTCAATTATTTCGTCTTGAGATGTTCCATCAGATAAATATTTTAAAATTTTAATATCAACATCGTCAATCTCATAATTGCCTTTTTCCTGAAGCGCAGAAGCAACTTCGGGCGAAATAAATTTTTGATCCGAAGCCGAAATTATGTTAAGTGCTTTTTTGAGTTCTTCAATACTGTTTCGGCCTTTTAACACAAAGGCATTAATTTCAGAATCTTCAAAAAGTGATTTTATGCGAGCATTTTTATCTTCAATAGAGTAGGCAATGATTTTAATATCAGGCTGTAGTTCGCGAACTTTTTGAATCAACTCATCGCCACTGCCGATTTTTACTTCTCGATGGTCTTTTTTAAATGAAAGATCGCTAATTAGTAAATCGTATGGCTCATTATCCTGAATAGCTTTTCTTATTTTTAGAAAAGCATCATCACAATATTTTGCATGCTGAAAATTGACAATATCGAAATCACTCAAAGTTTGTTTGACTGCTAAATTGAATTCTTCAAAATCCTCGGCTATAATTACTTTTTTAAACATAGGCTTTTATTTAGGCATTGTTATTTTTACTTTAAAACCTTTATCGGGTTCAGTTTCAAAAGTAATAGTTCCTTTATTAGACAAAATACGGTTTTCCATATTTTGCAAACCATTTTTTATAATTTTTGATTTTTCGCAACCTTTTCCGTTGTCGCTATAATCGATAAGCAGGGAATTTGAATTCGTATTAAACTTTATCGATACTACTGGAGCCTCACTATGTTTTTTCATATTGACCATTAATTCGTGCAAAACTCTCTGAATGGCAATCTTTTTTAAATCTTCAACCGATTCCCAATTTATTTTTTCAACACCATTTATAATAACGTTTGTCTGACTGCTATTATATGTAGAAAACATTTCTTTTAAATTCTTAGGAAAATTTGGGCCAGTATCGATATCATTATTTTCACGAGAAATTCCGCGAACTCTGGAGTAAATATCATCTAGTTTTTGCAGTAAGTTTTCTTTGTTACTATCGATGGTCAAAGGTTGTGTTTGAGTGTATGTAATGGCATGAAAAACATCATTTGCTAAACCGTCGTGGATATCTTTGGCAATTCGGGTTTCGGTATCGTATGCAGTAGTAATTTCTACAAGACGTGCTTTATGTTTGTATCGATTTCGTAAATAAACACCCAAAAATAAGACAGCAATTAAAGTAGCAAATAGAATTATTTTATCTTTTTCAGCTTCTTTAATGGCTACTAAATTTTCAGCTTTTTCTAGACGAAGTTTCTGATTTTCATCTTTCTCTTTTTTTGAATCATATTTAATTTTAGCAAATTTGTTCTTGAAGTTATTCCGAACTTTAATTATGCTGTCATTTAGAAAAACATATTTTTGTGCATAAGCTCTATGATTATCAGTAGTGTTTGTCATCAAAAAAGATAATGCTTCTAATCGTTCATCAATACTATTAAGTTTTGTGGCATTTTGATAAGCCAATTCTGCATACTGATTCGATTTTTTAGCATCGGTTTCTGAATAATATTCGGCTAAATGTAGGTATGTTTCGATAGTTCCGTAGACATCATCGATTTGATTTCTTAGATTAAGACTTTCTATCATTAACGTAAGTCCTTTTTCGTTCCTTCCGTTTTTAAAATAGGCATAACCCAGATTGTCTGTCACTCTGGCTTTAGTTTCCTGAAGTGAACTATCGTTTATGATTTCTTTGTTTAAAATAGATTCTAAAATCTCGATAGCTTTATCGTACTTTTTCTGCTGAATATAAACGGCTGCAATATTATTTAGCGGTGATTGTACGTATAGAGAATCGGTGCAGTCTTTAATTGCCGCTTTATAGTAATAGATGGCGTCGTCGAAAATAGAAAGTTCTTTATCTGCGATACCAAAAAAATTATTGACAGAAGCACTGTAAACATCTTTTTTAGTAATATAAGGTAACGTTTCAGTTAGCGTTTCTTTACTACCATAATAATCGCCATTGATCTGTTGGATCGAGGCCATTTGGATAAGATTATAAATTACATTAATACTATCTTTTAAAGTTTCAAATGCTATTTTTGATTTATTGAAATTATAAAAGGCGTTATTAAAGTTTTTTGTTTCAAGATTTTTAATTCCTTGATTCCGAAAACGTTTAGCTTCTTTTTTTACAGTGTTTGGAGTAAGGTTCGAAGTTGTTTTTTCTTTACAGGAAAGAAGAAAAAGAAAAAAAATAAAATATAAAAACGGGGATCGTAACATAAAGTTTACTTTCCCCGAAATTAGTAATTAAATTTATACTAAAAATAATTTTATCTTACTGGTGGTGGTGGCACTTTAATTGGATCATCGCCAGGACCTGGCTCACTCGCATATGATGGATTGACAGGATTAACTTTCTTTGTTAATTCAGCAGACTTGTTGTCTGATATTTCATCATCATTTGTACATGATACAAACGTTCCACTGGCAACTAATAAACACGCTAATATAAAAACTTTTTTCATCTTACTTCTTTGTTAAAAATTTGACATAGATCAGCCAGTTCGATAATGAAATCGAAATTTTGATTGCTGATTTACAAACCGCACCCTGCGGAATGTTTTTGATTTTTTGTTGGGAAGTGAAGTGCGTAGAACAGTAAGATTTTTATTTAGACTTCCCGACTAAACTCCGTCTTACGGTTTTCCGCACTTTTAAATTGAACCAGTTTTGTACATTTGTTCTAATCGCGAGTTAAAACAGTAACTGATTTTGTTAAGGCAAAGTTATATGGGGTTTAGAGCTGTATTGATACGGAATTCCGGGATTTCCGAATTAGTTTTTTTAATCCCTAGAATTCCTTGAAATTCCTTGAAATTCCCAAAAAAACATGATGCATATGAATAACAATACTATTGAAGATTTATATAAAAAAGCTGTTATAAAGCAGTACGAAGAAGTGAAAAATGGTGAAGATTATATTTATTTGAATGCTCCAACGCGAGGAAAACTCAATAAATTATGTTGGGAAATATTTGAAACAAAATCTGTTTCTACAGATGACAAAGCAATTTTCAATACTTTGCTGGGATTCCCTTTTGATTTAAATACAAAAAATAAATTTAGAAGCAATACAAATCAATTTAGGCCAATTGAAACCTTTCTAAAAGGAGAAACTGATCCAGATAAAATTGAAGTTGTGGATCTGGCTGCTATACTTGTTGATTTTCAATTAAGGCCTTTTAATAAGTTTAGAAAAAAAATTGATGAAGAAGATTTGAAATTAATAAATGAACTTAGAAACATTAATGTTCCCGAAAAAGAAGTTATTATTAATGAATCTTTAGAAAAAAATGAAGAAGAGATTTTTACGGTTTCAAATGAAGATTTTGTTGATACAGAATCTGAAACCTTACCAAAGAAAATAATTTTAAATCAGCCGCAAGCATCAAAACAGACGATGTTTGATATTGCTGACAAACCAAAGTCAGAAAAAATCAAATATATTTTAATTACTGCTGGATTAGTTTTATTAATTATAATACTGTTTTTAGCATTACCTGAAAAAGAATGCATGCAATGGTCTAATGATCATTATGAATTAGTTCATTGTGATGAGCCAATTGCCGGTAATTTAAATGATGTGATTCCAAAAGACGAAAATCTTTTAAAATTTAGAAAAATCATAGTTTGCGATACTACAAATTGCTTTAAACCTGATGGAGAAGCAATTATTTGGTATTCCAAAAAAGACAATATTGTTGAATTTTTTAATAATCACGGTCGCCATCCGGAGAATCATAGTTCACTCAAACCAGTTACAAATCATATTTTGGGTAGATATGTATATGGAAAAGGCATAAAATGTAAAGAATAAAAAAACCTCCAAAATTGGAGGTTTTAAATATTGTTCTTATTCCTGATCCGATTTATAAGCAGTATCCTGTGGAAACAAAATACTGTTCAGGCGAGTGTCTCTTTGATAAACATCAGGATAAAAATCGATGTTTCCGTCTCGGGTTACCCAGGCTGTAAAATAGCCAATATATATAGGCACTTTTTTAGGAAGCATGAATGGAGTTTCTTTTTGTCCGCTCATGGCGTCATTAATTTTTTCAGTTGTCCACTCCGGATAACTTTTAAGCATTTCTACTGCAAGTTCTTTCGCTTTTTCAACATTTATACAACCGTGACTAAAGATGCGTTTTTCAAACCCGAAAAGTGATTTTGCAGGTGAATCATGCATGTAAATGTCGTTGGGATTCGGAAACATAAATTTTACCAGTCCTAACGAATTATCAGGTCCGGGTTTTTGTCTTACCCTTCCTTTGCTCATTTCCATATTATGGTCGGCTAAATAGTTTTTGTCTTCGGCAATTTTAAGTTTCAGCTCATTGTCGACAATACTTTGCGGAACTGTCCAGTACGGACTAAAAACAATTCGGTCAATCTGTCCACTAAAAATAGTTGTTTTAGTAAGTGGTGAACCAATGAAAACTTTAGACACAAGATCAAATTTCTGGTCTCTTACATAATAAAGCATAAACGACGGAATGTTAACCATAACATATTCATCTTGTTTTTCTAATTGCGGAGGAATCCATCGGCAACGTTCCATATTCAGCATCAGCGTTTTTATACGGTCTGTAATAGGTTCGTTCATTTGATCGATATGCTCTTTTGCAAGTATATAATTTGGTGTCTGCGCATGACGTAATTTGTATTTCATTACACCATCCATCAATTCCTGATCGTAGAAATCGCTTTTAGAATCTGTAGCCAAATCACCAATTAAAAAAAGACGTTCTCTAACCTGCGCAATGGTTTTTGATTTGGCATCAGGTCGGAGATCCTGAAATGGAGTATCCATTTCAATTGTTTTCCAGCCACCGCTTTTTTGAATAGCTAGATATTTCTTTAATGCATCCTGAAGTTTATAATACTGACTGAAAAGAGCATTTTTATTGTTGTCTAATAATTCGGGATTTGTAAAGATAGAATCCAGCAAAGTCTCATAAGATATTTTTTTCTTTGGCAGATACCATTCGATTTTCTTTTGTCCTTCGGCACTCATACCTTCAAAAACGTTTTTTGCGTAAAGAATGTACATAGAACTTAGGAAAAACTCGGTGTCGGTTTGTGAAAGTTTTTCAGTTCCTTCTTCGTTAAAAATCAAGTCGATTTTCTTTTTATAAGGAATTTTAATTTCAACACCTTGTTCGTAACTAGCGTTTAGTTTATTGTATAAGAGATAGGCAAACTCCGTTACGTCATCGCCATCATACCAAATCGACTTGAAGCCTTTGTCTTTGTAAAGTGTGGTAACGTCGCTTTGATAAGGTTTTAGATCAGAATACTTTTTGAAAAATGCAACCAACGCTGCATTGTCGATTGTTGGCCCACCATAATTATTAGGCACTTTTTTATCTAAATAGATAATTGCTTTTTTTAAATCTGTCGAGTACGAAGGAGGCGAAATAAAAAAAACGCTTACTAAAATAAGCACAATGCGAGTAAAGTTTTTCATTTTTTTATGTTTTACGTTACTAAATCTGAGAAAAATTGACAAAAAACAAATTCTAAAAAATGATTTGGGGGAGGCACGCGTATTAAAATAATGTTGACTAATTATTACTCAAATTTATAAAAAATATCTTAATATTTTTATTCTTTTTTGTAGTGTCTTTTTAGGATTTTGACAGCATTTCAAAAAAATAGCAAACACCTGAATTTAGTGATGATTTAACTTTTTAGAAGCTAATACTTATTTCTAATTTGTTCAATGTTAATAATTTAATTTAAGGTAAAGAAATATTCACTACATTTATATTACATTAGTTTAACATAATTTTTTATAATTTTTAAGAAATTAAAATAAAGATATTTTTATTGTTAATACTTTTTATTCCCGCTTTGCGCGAAAATTATTGATTACGCTTATCCCATTGTTTCAAATAAAAATAATTAAAAAACCAATGAATTATTTTTTAGCAAAGAAAAAGCAATTTCATACTATAATTTTTGGTTTAGTCTTTCTGGCATCTTTTACTGTTTTTGCGCAAGATGAAAATGTGAAAGAAACTCGTGCAATAAAATTGGATGAGGCAATTTCATTAGGAATTCAGAACAACAGAAGAATCAAACTGGCAAATGCCGATGTTGCTATAGCCAATGAAAATCTGGAACAGGCCAAAATAGCAAAAGTTCCACGCATTGGTTTCAATGCGGGTTACAATTATATTGGTAATCCTGCATTGTACGAAGGATTTTATAAAAACAGGATTGAGGTAGATTACTACAATCATCAAGGGTTTGCGAATATTGTTTCATCGATGCCGGTTTATACAGGTGGTGCTGTAAACGAACGAATTGAACAGCAAAAACTGATTTCGGAAATGCAGAAAACGGCAGTTAAAATGACCGAAGCTGAAGTGAAAAATGCAATCGCCGAATATTATTTTAATTTAGAAAAGCTGTACCGACAAATTGAGGTTACCAAACAAAATATTATAAACACAGATCTTCGAATAAGTCAATTGAAATCGAGGGTTGCGAACGGACAAAACTTGAAAAGTGATTTGCTTCGAACAGAATTACAGCAATCTAATTTTAAAGTTTCGGTATTTCGAAGTACAAATGATATCGAATTGGTTAGCAATTATTTGGATATATTGATTGGGCTTCCAACAAATACCATATTAAAACCCGAAGTAAACGAAAGCATGATTCCGATGGCAGAAATTAATCTGCAGGAAAGTCTTTCAGAGGCTTTTGAAAACCGTATGGAAATCAAAAGATCGGAAATCAGTATAAAATTATCCGAGTCGTCTTTGAGTCTTACCAGAAGCGGTTTTAAGCCAACTGTAAATGCCAGTCTTATTTTGAATTCTGAATATCCGGCGCAATGGCCGAGTTATCTGAATATTGTTAATTTTTGGGCGGCCGGACTTTCTCTGAATTGGGATATTTCAAGTTTTTATAATCTAAAACATCGTGTCAATGCAGATAAATTTCAAATTGATAAAAGCAATATTGCTTTTGAAGCCACAAAAGATCAGATTGACAGAGAAGTAAAATCGGCTTTTATAAAGTTTGAAGAAAGCAAAAAAAACATCAGCACCTATCAAAAAGATGTGGAGCTTTCGCTAAGCAATTACAAAATAGTAAAAAGCCGATACGATAATGATTTTGCGCTTATCAGTGATATGGTAGATGCTGAATTACAGCTAAATAATTCCAAAATATCGCTTGTAAATGCCAATCTAGATTTAATTATTCAGTATTATTCTTTGCAGTATGCAATGGGCAAACTCTAAATAAAAATAATATGAGCGAAGAAACTACGCCAAAAGAAACTCAGAAAACGGATAAAAAGAGAAATACAATTTTGACCATATTGTCTTTTGCTTTTTTGATCGCCGGAGCAGTTTGGATTTTAAGTTTGTTTTTTGATTTCAGTAATCATGAATCCACAAATAATGCGCAAATAGAAGCTTATATAAATAATGTTTCTGCGAGAGCAACGGGTCATATTAAGGAAATTAGGTTCGAAGCCCATCAGCAAGTTCGAAAAGGGGATACATTGGTCATTCTTGATGATTCTGAATATGTTATTAAAGTAAAACAAGCTGAAGCAGATTTGGCTATAGCCGAAGGAAATCTTCATTCGATGCAGCAAACCATTATTACTTCGATTTCAAATCAGGCGGCAAGCAAAGCAAAATTGGCGGGTGATTTGGCAAATCTGCAGAAAGCAGAAAAAGACTATCAGCGATTTAAAAATATGTATGCCGACTCGGCTGTGACGCGCAATCAGTACGATCAGGTAGTTTCGAAAATGCATTCTGATGAAGCTTATCTTAAAGCCGGACAAAAAGAATTGGAGGCTAGTAGTTCTATAACCAAACAAAGTTCAATAAATCTCGAAGCGGCCAGAGCAACTGTAGCAAGAAAAAAAGCCGATCTGGAGGCTGCGAAATTACAGTTTTCATATACAAGTATTATTGCACCTGTTGATGGATTTGTGGGAGAACGAAATCTGTCGATTGGCGAATTGATTAATGTGAATCAGGTCGTTGCAACGATTGTTTTAAATCAGAAATTATGGGTTTCGGCCAATTTTAAGGAAACTCAAATTGAAAGAATAAAACAAGGACAACAAGTTGTTATAACAATTGACGCCTTGGACGGAAAAGAATTTAAAGGAAAAGTTGTTGATTTCTCGCCTGCAACGGGCGCTAAATTCTCGATGGTTGAGCCTGATAATTCAACAGGGAATTTTGTAAAAATCACTCAAAGAATTCCTGTGAAAATAGAATTTGAAGCTTCCGCTAAAGATTTAGAGGAAGTAAAACCGGGAATGAATGTAACTGTTGACGTAAAAAAGTAAAAAATGATTGCAGGAAAAAAAGGAAGCTTGTTTACCCTGATAGGATTATACATCCTAACAATTCCTTTTTTCAACGGTATCAATGTTACGTCTTATGATAATTCGCAAATTTTGGGGCACTTTGGAGAATCGACCACGGCATTTACCTACGCACTTTATATTCCCATTTTTGCAATGTTGGCGTTTTTGCCTTTAGGTTTAAAAATTGGTAAACAAATTCCTATGCGAACGCTTATTTTAAGTGCCAGTTTTTTATCGATTTTATTCAATACAGCTACTTTGTTTGTTACTACAATTGAATGGTTTACATTCTTTCGGGCTTTGTTGGCCGTTGTATCGGTTGTCGGAATATTTGCTTCAATGGTGCCTATTTTACTAAAGTATAATCCTGTTTTTAATATGGCATTGCTTTACGGAATTCTTCAGTTTATTCAAAAAGGAAGTCAGCATATTTATCAGTTTTTAGGTGCTCATTTTACCAGTTTTTATAATTGGACTTTCGGAATTTATTTTCTCAATATCAATTTCCTAATCTGTATACTTTTGGCGTGGTTTTTTTACAAAGCTGATGTCGCGCCTATGAAAGGTAAATTCCAATTTGACTGGCGAGGCTGGATTATTATGATCTTGTTTTTTGCAGTTATTCTTTTTTTATGTGTCGAAGGACAAAGTAGAAATTGGTTGAGTGATTTTAAAATACAATTAGCCTGCGCTTTTCTGTTTATAATTTTGGGAGTCTATCTGATTCACGTTCGTTTTACCGAAGACGCCATAATAGATCCCGCTGTTTATCGTCATAAAAATGTGGTTATTGGAGCTTTTATAATGTTTTACATCGGTGTCATGAACGGAACAGGAACCGTAGTCAAAGGATATATGGATAATATTCTGGGATTTGATTCGGTTACAGGAGCTCAAACGCATTTAGCATTGCTTATAGGTTTGTGTATTTCGATTCCGTTATCAACTTATCTTTTGTACAAACGTATTTATCTGGCTACTATTTTTATTCTTGGTTTTGGTTGTTTTGGATTGTATCATATGATTCTGTTTTTCAGATTTTATCCCGGAATTGATACTTCTGATTTCTTTTTACCACTTATTTTCAAAGGATTGGGAACTGGATTTCTTTTTCCGCTTTCCTTATTATACATTTCAGAAGGCGTACCACCAAAACTTAGTGGTTCGCGCATGATGAGCGGAATTATTGCCCAAGCTGTAATTGCCTCTTTGCTTGGAAGCGCAATTCTAGGAACCTACATTTCAAATCTGAATGTACATCATAAAACAGGACTTAGTCAGCAGTTTACACCGATGAATCAGGAAGCGCAAAAACAATTGAATAATTCAAAAAACAAATTTTTGTATCTGGGACAATCAGAAGCCGAGGCAACAAAAAACGCAGAAAAAAGCCTATACAATCAAACTTCGCAGGCTGCTATTCTTCTGGCTTATAAAGATATTTATCTGGTAATGTCGGCAATATGTTTCCTTCCAATTTTTATTATTCTGTTGTTTAAACTTTGGCGTAGACCAATAGGAAGGGTAGAAGTAGAGCCAATACCAATTTAAGTTGTTTTTTAATTTAAAAGAGAAAAGAATTATGGAGCTTAAAAAGAATCGTTTGTTATTTCGTCTCTGGACCAGAGAAAGTGGTCTTAGCGGAATGTTGCTTTTACTTTTTATCATGCATTTTTTGGCGATTCCATTATTAGGGAGTTATTCTTCCTTTATGGTTGTTTTGAACATTTTTTGGATGTTGTTTTTGCTTGCCGGAATTATCTCTGTGACTAAAAACAAAAAACAAGCAATTCGGATTTCAATTGTACCTTTTCTTTTTATTCTCATTGAATGGATCAGCTTTTTCAATACTAGTAACTTCTTGTTTTTCATAGATTTTTGCCTGTCTTTAATTTCAATAATGCTTTTAATTGTTTTGGTTTTAGCCAAAGTTTTAGAACCCGGTCCCGTAAATGTGCACCGCATTGTGGGTTCCATTGTGGTTTATATGCTGTTGGTTAATTTTTGGAGCATTATTTATTTGTTTGTTTATAATCATATAGAAGGGGCTTTTCAAATGCCTGAGATATTGTTTGATATCAATAGTGAACAAGCTAACTTTTTGTATTTCAGTTATATCACAATTACATCTACAGGTTTTGGAGAAATACTTCCGCTGCATCCAATTGCAAGATCGCTGGTTCAACTCGAAGTGCTCACCGGAGTTTTGTATCCAGTAGTTCTGATAGGAAGACTCGTCTCTGATGCCAACTTCTCACGGGAAAAAAAGCTCTGAGAAAAGAATAAAGAATAAAGAATAAAGAATAAAGAGCAAAGAATGTAAAACCAACAACCAACAACCAACAACCAACAACCAACAACCAATAACCCTAATTATACATCTAACACAAAAGTAAAAATGGAAAATTCTAATCTTAATAAGCGAAAAGAACTCTTTGAAACTATTTTGCAACTATTTTTTATCTTCCTGATTGTAGGATTTTGTTTTACGTTGCTTTTGCCTTTTTTCATGCCAATACTTTGGGCAATTATTCTGGCAGTTATTTTTTATCCGTTTTTTAATTTTCTGCAAAAGAAACTAAAAGGGCGAAAATCATTGGCTTCCATAATAATAACCGTAACAATTGTCGGATTAATGATAGTGCCCGTAGTGTATTTTCTAGGCTCGGCGATTAACAATTTTGTCGAATTGAAAAGCAGTTTTGATGCTGGTACATTAAAGGTTCCGCCTCCTGGCGAAAGTATCAGAGACTGGCCAATAGTAGGAAAACCATTGTATGACTTTTTGCATCTGCTTTCTGTTGATTTGCAAGATGGGATGGTTAAATATGAGGTTCAAATAAAAGAATTGTCAAAAAAAGTTATGGAAAGTGTTTTGAGTTCGGGAATGGCTTTTCTTCAATTTATCCTTTCGGTTATTATTGCCGGAATTTTATTGGTTTCTACTGATGCAAGAAATTTAGTTGTCAAATTTTTGAGAAAAATTGCAGGAAACAAAGCCGAAGAAATTGAAGTTATTACCGTTTCAACGATTCATCAGGTTGTAAAAGGAATTTTAGGAGTTGCTGTAATTCAGACTATTATTCAGGCTTTTGGGCTGTATATGGCAGATGTTCCCTACGCAGGGCTTTTAACTTTAATATGTTTGATATTTTCCATTCTGCAAATTGGGCCAATCATAATCAATATTGGAGTTATTATTTATTTATTCTCGGCTGGAGATTCTGGTCCTGCTATTTTCTGGACCGTATTTTTTATTATCAGCGGGCTTTCGGATAATGTGCTAAAGCCGCTTCTTTTAGGAAAAGGGGCATTGGTACCTATGATTGTAATTTTTCTGGGTGTAATAGGCGGTTTTATAATGTCCGGATTTATCGGTCTTTTTGTTGGGCCTATTATATTTTCTATTGGTTATAAACTATTTACAGCATGGTTGGATGATAATCCTGCTGTTGAAAAAATAGAAACTGTTGAAATAATAGAATAAGTATGATGTAAAATTAGTTTTGAAGCTGCTTTTGATATTTTAAATAGTAATCAAAAGCAGCTTCTTTATTCTATTTTTCTTTTAAATAAGTAAACCTCTTTTAATGCTATTGTGCAATTTTTAAATTTACATTATTTACAAGAATGAGAGGCTGCATATTGCTCATATTGATAAGCGACAAAATGCCATTTTTGTTTTCATTTATTCCATTTATTTTAAAGCAAAACTCATTTCCGTCCCTGTCTCTTAAAGTTATAAATTCTGAAGTATCGCTTGAATTGTTCTGACAACTATTTGATATGGAGTATTTATACATCACTTTCATTATATCTTTATCATAGTTGTAAAGTTTTCCATCCTGAGTAAAGATCCATTTTGTATTTCGGTTTGTGTTAGAAAACCAACTTCCAACGATTCGCTTCGATGAAGGATCTTGGCTTTGTGCGAAAAATACTGAAGTAAAAAACAGCAGTGATAGTGTAAATAATAGCCTTTTCATAGTCTCTTAAATTTTAAAATTATATCGGAATATAAATATCAAAAGTAGCTCCTTTATTCAATTCGCCTTTGGCAGTTATGATGCCATTGTGGTTGTCAACAATTTTTTTTACAATCGCGAGCCCAATTCCTGTTCCGGTATATTCGAGTTTTCCGTGCAAACGCTGAAAAACTTCAAAGATTTTCGAGCTGTATTGTTGTTCAAAACCAATACCGTTATCTTCAATTTTAATATGGCAATAATCCTTTTCAGGAAGTAATTTTTCATTGTTTAAAATGGAGCCTTTGGCAATTTCGCTTTTGATTTTAATAATAATCTGATTTTCGGGATTTGAAAATTTAAGTGAATTGCTCACTAAATTGTACAAAAGTTGTCTGATTTGAAAGGGAATAATATTGGCCTTGCAATTTTCAGAACTTTCAATTTTTGCGTTCTTTTGTTCAATTTCTTCTTTTAAATCTTCTCTAACTTCATTTACAATTTTGCCAATATCTGTTTTTTCAAAAATTCTTTCCTGAACATTTGTTTTCGAATAGGAAAGCAAATCGTTGATTAGTGTTTGCATGCGTTGCGCAGCATTTTGCATTCTTTGAAATTTATCCTTCCCATAATCCGATAAATTGTCAGATTCTTTTTCCATAATCTGAGTGGCAAAAGTTTGGATTTTTCGCAAAGGTTCCTGAAGATCATGACTTGATATATAGGCAAAAGACTGAAGCTCCTGATTCATTTTTTCAAGTTCCTGATTTTTCTGTTCCAATTCTAAAGCATTTTGCCTAAGCATGTCATCAGCCGCTTTTTTTTCTGTAAGATCATGTGTCATTTTTGAAAAACCAATTACCTGATTTTTTTTATTATGAACCGCTGTAATCGTTACATTTGCCCAAAAAAGTGTTTTGTCTTTGCGAACACGCCATCCTTCATGACTGGCTTTTCCTTTTTGAATCGCTAAATTTAATAAAGTCTGAGGAAGATTGTTTTTTCGATCCGATTCGGTGTAGAATTCAGAAAAACTTTTTCCTATAATTTCTTCTGCTTTATAACCTTTAATTTTTTCGGCACCCTGATTCCAGTTTTCAACGATACCTTCATGATTTAGGTATAAAATAGCATAATCCTGTACCTCTTCAACCATTAAATGATAACGTTCTTCACTTTTTTGAAGTGATTCATTCATCAGAATCAATTCTCTGGTTCTAGCGTTAACCTGTTGTTCCAGCTCATTTGTAAATGCTTTTTCTGTATGAATATCAGTAAAAGCACCCACCCATTTTATAATTTTATTTTCTTCGTTAAAAACAGGTTCGCCAATAACGGTATGCCATCTGTAATTGCCGTCAAATCGTCTAAGACGGACATCACAGCGGTAAAGCTCTCCTGTTTTGAGACTATGACTCCAAATTTTTATGTTTTCTTCGTAATCGTCAGGGTGAATCATTTCTTTCCAGACCTTATCTCCTTCGGGGTAAATTCCGGTATATTCAAACCATTTTCCAGAGGCAAACAACGAATTTCCTTTCTCATCAGTTTCCCAAATTAATTGGGGAATACTTTCTGTTAAGGAGCGAAAGCGTTTTTCACTTTCTTCCAATATTTGTTGATGGTGTTTTTCATCAGTTATATCTCTTACTGTTCCCAGTAATTTTTCCGGATTTTTATCAGCATCAAAAAAAACTTTTCCTTTGGCTTCAACCCAATGCACTGATTTATCAGCCCAGATTACTCTCAATTCATAATTAATTATTCCGGTAATTAATGCTTCATTATAGGCATGATTTCTTATTTCTAAATCATCAGGATGAACATGAGAAAGAATTTGTTCATGATTTAAATCTACATCTTCTTTATTTCCGGTTACAATTTCGAGATAACGCTGTGAATAATGCACTTGTTTTTCTTTGAGGTTTAATTCCCAAGTTCCAAGTTCACTGGCTTCAACAATAATTTTGAGCCTTTCTTCATTGAGCTCGATTTTTTTGCGAACCTCTACTTTTTCACTTACTTCAGTGACAGTAACGATGATTCCGGTGATCTCTCCGTTTTCCTCTTTCAACGGACTATAAAGAAAATCAAAATAAGAAACATCAAGTTTTCCGTAGCGGTTTAACGGAATTGGAACTTCATATCCATGAAAAGGAACTCCGGTTGTCAAAACATCGCTTAAAAGAGAATTTACACTTTCTCTAACTTCCGGAAGCGATTCAAACAACGGCCTTCCTACAAAAGTGTTTTCTTCGCGGTCAACAATTTTTAAATAAGCTTCATTGGCCATTTCGACCATATATTCAGGTCCGCGTAAAATGGTAATTCCTATAGGAGCTTGTTTTACAGTATCACGAAAACGCTTGTCGGCCTCTTCTATTTTTTTGGTAGCAAGATGAAGGTCCGTAATTTCTGCGGCTGTATTCATTACACCATAAATATTTCCATTTATATCATAAATTGGTGTAAAACTATAATTGAAATAAAAGCTTTCCAGTATGCCGTTCATCACAATATCTACACGGGCATTTTTATTGTGAAAAGCCTCGCCAGTTTCAAAAACAGTATTTATTTGTTCAAAAATGGCTTGATTTTCAAGTTCTGGTAAAATCTCGGTGTATAATTTCCCAACAACATCATTTCCCTTTCCCCAAACGTCCATAATGGACTGATTTGCGAGTTCGATTCGTTTTTCCTTTCCTACATACACACCAATTGGGAATGGTGCATTTTCGACTAATTGTCTTATTTTCTGTTCACTTTCTTTTACTTTGGATTGTGCCAGAAGTTTTTCATTTTTTTCGGTCGTTTCAATTACAGTTACAAGAATACCGCCAACTTCGCCATCTTCTTTTTTAATTGGGCTGTATGAAAAGTCAAAATAACATTCCTCATCATATCCGTTTCGGTTTAAAACGACCATAAGATCTGGAAAACCGACAGCTTTTCCGTTCATTACATCTTGAAACATTGGCCCGATAGTGGACCAAATTTCTGAAAATGTTTCGAGTGAGCTTATACCCAACGCATCAGGATGTTTTGATGAGCCTAAAATAGGACGAAAAGCGTCGTTGTAGATTTGGGTAAAATCATTTCCCCAGGCAATGTACATTCCAAAAGGATTATTGAGCACTACGGAGACCATTGTACGCAAACTTTGAGGCCATAAATCAGGAGAGCCCAATGGTGTTGTGCTCCAGTTTTTGGCTCGTATTAGAGCGCCCATCTCACCGCCATCGGCTAGAAAATAATGTTCCTTGTGGCTCATTCCTTAAAAATTAGGGCATAAGAACAAATTGCTCTCGTGCAGGCTGTTTTAGATTATTTTCGAGAGTGGTAATCAAAGCATTATTGATTACTGATTTTAGTTTAGAAAATTCACCAGGTTTTCGAATATAATAAGTCGCACCTTTTGTGTACATCAAATCGACAATTTCTATATCGAGTGAGGTAGAGAAAATAACAATAGGAAGATCTTTTAGTGCCTCTTTTTCTTTTATTTCTTTCAAACATTCGTGACCATTTTTGCGAGGCATATTTAGATCAAGAAAAAGAATGTCAGGTAAGTCATTTGATTCCTTTGCAACTAGATGATCCATAAGCTGAACACCATCATTGACAGTTACAAGAGATACAGGCAATGACAATTCATCAAGTGCTTCCTTAAAAAAAGAACAGTCATCATCATCATCATCAGCTAGTAAAAGGTTGTAATGTTTGTTCATTTTTATATTGTGTTTTCCTGATAATTTAGAAATGTTAAATAGCTTTTGTATGTGCTAATATAATGCTAATTTTTTAACAAATAGTCAATTTTACCCTAATATATGATAATGGCTTGGTTTAGAATTAAGCACAATAAAATGAGTCTATTATTTGCATTTTTATTTTTGATTACTAAAGACTGCGTAAAGTAGGTAGAACGCGTTTTTAAGTTTATGGTGAAATAGTATAAGTGTAAGAAAAGTTTTTTTCTGTAAAATTTGATTTTCTAAATTTTATAAGTACTTTTATTAAGTATTTTAAATCTTTAAATATATGAAAAACAAGATGTTAAAAGGACTGGCGTTGTTGAGTGTCTTAACTGTAATGTTTGCTTGCAACACAAAAAAAGAAGAGCCCATAGCGGTCGATAAAGAGCAGGTTAAAAAAGAAATTCAGGCCAAAGAAGATGAATTTGCTGCTGTTTATAATTCTGGCGAAATAAAAAGTATTGGCTATTATGATGACAATGCGATAACTTTTTATCAGAATCGCGCGCCATTAGTTGGAAAAGCAGCAATTGTAGAGTTTTTAAAAGCCGATGCAGTAGCAAGTTCAAACAAAATTTCATTTAAGACAACTGAAGTTTTTGTGTCGAATGATGGAAATCAGGTTGTCGAAACCGGTGCTTATACTTTGGTTGATTCGACAAATGCAACGCTTTCTACCGGGAATTACATTAGCTTGTTTGAAAAGAAAGATGGTAAATATGTTTGTGTCAGAGATATGAGTGCTTCTGATGGGCAGGCTACTGAGTAAAACAAAATCCGATATAAATAAAAAGTGATTGAATAAAATTTTATTCAATCACTTTTTATTTTAATAGCGTTTTATTTATCGTCTACGACCTCCGCCGCCAAAACCACCGCCGCCTCCGCCGTGGAATCCACCGCCTCCGCCACTAAAACTGCTTCCGCCTGATCTTGTACGTCCGCCAGAATTAAAATTAGAAGAACTGCGATTTGATGTTGAAGGGCGATCAAATGATGAACCTCTGTCTGAAGTTCCTGCTGAAGGACGATTTGCAGATCTGTCTGATACTCCTGTAGAAGCGCGATTTCCTGAACCATTTAATTTTCTGTCAGACGTTCCGGCAGATGCACGATTTCCGGAACCATTTGACATTCGGTTAGATACTCCGGTATTGCCCGCACGATTACCATTTCCGTAGCGTCCATTTCTATTGTTGTTAGCTACCGTATTGGATCTGTTTCTATTATTATTGTAATGATTAATGCTGTTTCTGTTGTTGTTATTAATAATTACTGTATTACGACTGTAATGTCCTCCATAATATCCACCATGATACCAGTTATTATGACGGTAAATACCTACCGCAAGAACTGTAAATGCGGCAAAATAAGGAGGATAATATCCATAGTAATAAGGAGGATAATAAGGCACATAAGCTGGTGAATAAACATATTGAACGATTGGTGCCGACTCTACCACTACAGTTGTAGCAGGAACATTTACCGTAACTGGGTTAGAACCCTGATAGCCTGGATTTGCGGTAACTGCAGGAGTACTTTTTGGTTCAATAACATAATCTTTACCATAAAGATCTTCATCTCCTACGCACTGAATGCTAACTTTTCCATTTTTATCTTTATTCACTAAAATAACAGCAACATCCTGAGTTTCACTTTTGCTAACTGCATCTTGAAGTACAAACGTGAAAGAATTATCTTTTTTCGTTGTAGTGACTTTTATAAAATCTACTTTTTTATCCAGATTAAGATCAAGATTATTAATTCCGGTTTCTTTTTTATTTAATGCTGTTTCGAATTCTTCAATAGTTTTTGACTTTTGAAAGAGCGTCAAGACGGCATAAAGATCCAGATTATCTCCAGGAAGATTCAAAGCCGGTGCATCTTCACCTGATTGCGAAAAAACAGATTGGCCTGATAAACTAATCACAACTGCTAAAAAAAAGAATAGAAATTTTTTCATAATGTGTGGTATTTGTTAAAGCTACTGCAAGTTATATAATATTAGCCATATAAAAAAGCATTAGTCTTAAAATTCTTATTGTAAAATTCTTTTAATCAATGTGTTAGTTTTGTTTGTGATTCAAAGAAAGTAGATCTTCAAACAAACAAGAGATAAAATCAAAAAGGAACCCGAAATCCCTTATTTTAAAGGCTTTTTTTGTTGGATTCTTAAAAATATAAATTTATTTTAAATCTTAATGTGTTGTTTTTTAGTCTTTTGTGGTAGCGTTATTTGTAATGTGTCGGGATAAATTTGCACCAAAATAAAACAGTTTTTTTTAAAGCTGTTTGGTGAAATTTTAAATACCACTTTTATGAAATTTTTCAATTTAATAGTATTCCTTACTGTATCATTTATTGGAGTTCCAAAAGCACTATCAGGAAAAGAAAACTGGACAACTTCAGATGTTGAACGATTTAATAGTAAGCTTTCTGAAGTAAAGGAAATGATGAAAACCAGCAATTCATATAACAATAAAATTGCTTTTTTTATCGATATGAAAATCAAATCAGGCAAAAACCGATTCTTCGTTTATGATTTGGAAAATGATAAGATTTTAGATGAAGGACTTGTGGCTCATGGCTGCGGTTCCGAAACCGGAATTGCTGGAGATCTTAAATTCAGCAACGAACCCAATTCTAATGCGACATCTTTAGGGCGTTACTCAATTCGGAAATCGTACAACGGAATATTTGGAAAAGCTTACAAATTAGCCGGCCTGGATCAAACAAATAGCAATGCCTTTAAGAGAGCTGTGGTTTTGCATTCGTATTCCGCGGTTCCTGAACAGGAGCAGGATTATTATATTTCCAGAAGCCACGGCTGCCCGATGGTGAATGAAGCTTTCTTTAAAAGACTTGAAAAGATAATAGACGCTTCTAAAACCAGTATTATTTTAAATATCTATTATTAAGTTATGAATTGTGAATTGTGAGTGAATGGGAAAGTGATTAGTTGCTGTGTGTTTTAAAGTCTGTGAGCGTTTTGTTTGCGGACTTTTTTTATGGATTTTATTTTGTTGAAATTCATTTAATCAAGTTTAAAACTTCAAGTATTCTAAAATTCTTCAAAATCTTGCCTCTTGCTTCTTTTTCCAAAAAAACATCAAAAAAATAAATAAATAAAAAAGCGTTCATTCATTTATTGTTTTATATTTGCAAAAAAAAGATATGAGAGTTAGAGATACTGATAAAGAAAAATTGGTTGTCGAAATGGCGATTGACCAGATTGTACAGGAAGGATTTCAAGGTTTCAGCATGAACAAATTGGCTAAAGCCTGTTCGATTTCTGTTGGTACGCTCTATATTTATTATGCTGACAAAGATGATTTAATTCAGAAAATTGGGGGCGAAATGGCGCTGAAGTTTTTTAAAAGCACCATAAAAGACTTTTCGCCCGATATGCCATTTGAAGAAGGTTTGTGGAGACAATGGGAAAACCGCGCCAGCTTTGCAATGAAATACCCCAAAGAAGTTGCATTTTTTGAAATCATCAGACATTCTCCCCACGGAGAAATCATACTGGATTCGATTGCTGAGTTTGCCGATTTCAGAACCATTATGAAAGATTTTATAGAAAATGCCCTTCGAAATAAAGAACTTCTCCCAATGAATTTTGAGGCATTTTGGTGCGTGGCTTATGGACCTCTTTATACCTTGCTCAACATGCATGCTGAGCGCAAAAGTATGGGAGGAAAACCTTTTGTACTCACAGAAAAAATTATGAAAGAAGCCTTTCAGGCAACAGTTAAAGGCTTAAAACCATGAAAAATTATGGAAACAGATTTAAACACAATACATATTTTTAAAACAAACATTAGCGCAATCGAATCTAATTGTCCAGCGCATTACGCACTTAACAATCATCAAAATATCGCGCAGTGGAGCGTTGATTGTGAAGATGTTGATTGCGTTCTTCGAGTGGTTTCGGAAACATTGAAACCACAAGAAATTATCAAAATAATAAGCGATTTGGGCTTTGAATGCCAAGAATTATCGTAAAAACTTATAATATAAAAATGGAAAAAACTACCATAGAAAGCTCCGCTTTCACTTCGCATCAAAAAATTATTATCGCCATACTGGCGCTTTTGCAATTTACCGTAATATTAGACTTCGTCGTAATTTCTCCGCTTGGTGATATCTTAATGAAAAAGCTGAGCATGACGACTTCAGATTTTGGTTTTGCCGTTTCTGCGTATGCTTTTAGTGCTGGAATTTCTGGACTTTTGGCTGCAGGTTTTGCTGATAAATTCGACAGAAAAAAATTACTGATTTTCTTTTACATCGGATTTATTATCGGAACTGTTTTTTGCGCTTTTTCTTCGAGTTATCATATGCTGCTTATGGCGCGTATTTTTACAGGACTTTTTGGAGGTGTAATTGGCTCTATTTCATTGGCTATTGTAACCGATTTATTTGTGATTCAGCAACGCGGTCGTGTAATGGGATTTATCCAAATGGCCTACGCATCGAGTCAGATTCTTGGAATACCTGCCGGATTATTTTTTGCTAATCATTGGGGTTGGCATTCAACCTTTATTATGATTGCGGTTTTAGGGCTGTTAATTCTGGCAGCAGTTTTAACGCAATTACCGGCAATTACAAAGCACTTGGAAATGCAATCAGACAAAAGCCCATTTTTGCATTTGTGGCATACATTAAGCAACAAACAATACCAGATTGGGTTTATGGCAATTGCTTTTCTTTCGGTAGGAGGTTTTATGTTGCAGCCTTTTGGAAGCGCTTATTTAGTTAACAATATTCATATAAGTCAGGAAGAATTGCCAATGGTGTTTTTCTTTACAGGTCTTTCTGTACTTATTATTATGCCGCTTATCGGGAAATTAAGTGACAAAATAAGCAAGTTCAAATTATTTGCTGCTGGATCTATTCTCTCTGTAATTATGATTTTGATTTACACTAATTTAAGTCCAATTCCACTTTGGCAGATTGTTGTCCTAAATATGATTTTATTTATGGGAATCATGAGCCGAATGATTCCGGCAACAACATTAAATACTGCAATTCCTGACATGCAGGATCGTGGTGCTTATATGTCGATAACGTCATCATTGCAGCAAATCGCTGGTGGAATTGGAGCTGTTTGTGCCGGATTTATTGTGCATCAGCAAACAAAAACTTCACCTTTAGAACACTATGATATTTTAGGACTTGTGGTTTCAGGAGTTACTTTGCTGAGTGTATTGCTAATTTATAGAGTAAGCCAATTGGCGAAAGCCAAAGTTAAAGATGCTAATCTTTAATTTCGGTTTTTAGAAATAAACAAAAGCTTGTTCAGTAACGGACAAGCTTTTTGTTTTTAAGGTAAACTGTTTTGTTTTTTCTTCCAATAAAAATAAACTGATAGTACGTTTATAGTTGCCAAAATCCATAAAATCGGACTGCTGAAAAAGCTGTAGTAACTTCTCCCGTTTGGTATTTCGACAAAAGGAACTGTGATAAGAATGTCTAAAACTAAAGCTGTTATAGACATTGCAATTCCAAGCAGTAAACCATTAGTTTTTGAAACTTTTTTATAATAAATCTTAGCGCCAAGAATTCCAAAAAAGATAATTCCGAACATTGCGATTAAAGATTGGAGCCAGAAGAATTCCTTTATAAATGGAATTTGATCTAAAATATAAAAGGATAAACTCACGCAAATCCAGACGATTAAACCAGACAAGATTGCTCTAAAATAATTCATCTGTAAAGTCTTAAGAATTCCAGATTCCGGTTTGCGCTGTTTCTTTCGCGTAAGCGGAAAAATCTTTTGCTTTTCGGCCCAAAACTTTTTCAATATCAGAAGTGATATGCGAATTTCTTCCGTCCAAAACCTCTTCAAAAAGATAATTCACAAGCCAAATATGATCTTCAGGAACCTGATATTCTTGCAACATCTGCGCGTATTCTTCTAATGATAAACCTTGAAAAGTAATGTTTCTACCGCTCGCTTCAGCAATTGTATTTACGGCTTCTTTAAAAGTCAATAATCTCGGACCGGTTAATTCGTAGGTTTTTGAATTATGATTTTCATCTAAAAGTGATTCCAAAACAACATCAGCAATATCATCGGCATCGGTAAAAGGTTCAAGCGCTTCGGCTCTGGGCAAAGCGACAATTCCGGCTAAAATAGGTTCCAGAAAGAAGCTTTCGCTAAAGTTTTGATTGAACCAGCTTGCACGCACAATGGTCCAGTTTTTAGCATTTTCTTTTACGATTTCCTCGCAAAGCTGCGCTTCTTTTTCGCCTCTTCCAGATAATAAAACTATTTTTTGAACACCTGATTTTGTCGCTGTTTCGGTAAATTTTTGAATCGATTCAACTGCCGAAGGAATGGCTAAATCAGGTTGAAATGTTACGTAAACAATCTCAATATCCTTCAGGACATTTTCCCAGGTTTCTGGTTTTTCCCAATCGAAAGGAATTTTCTCATTTCGAGAACCTAGACGAATTTCAACGTTTGGATTATTTTTCAATCTTTCGATAACTCTGCGTCCCGTTTTCCCGTTGGAACCCAAGACTAAAATTTTCTTTTTGTTCATATCAATATTCTTTAAAGGATTACTGATACAAAGTTGATTACATTAAAAAAGAATCATTTGTCGCAAAAGAATTATGATTTGTCTGAAAGGAATTGAATACGCACTTCATTCGGTCGCATTCCGAATTTTTTCTGAAAGGCATTCGAAAAAGAACTCAAACTTTCATAACCAACTTCCCAAGCCGCTTCCTGAACCGTTTTTTCGCTTTCGCGGAGTAATTCATATGCTTTATGAAGCCGTTCTTCCTGAACATATTTGAAAACAGGAATCCCGAAAAGTTCTTTGAAATTCTTTTTCAGTTTATTGCTATTCAATCCCACCATTTTCGATAATTGCGTGATTGATGGCGGTTTAGAATAATGTGTGGCAACAATTTCTTTCGCTTTAAAGAGTTTGTTTTTATCAATTTCCGAAAAATCAATTTTGGCATCCGTACTTAAAAGAGCAAAAAAATGAGCCAAAAGTTCGTTGACCTGACTTCTTAAAAATAATAATCGCGCATTTCCGGAATAAGTGGTGTTGAAGATTTTCTGAACCGCCAATTGCATATCAAGTGTCATGTAATAGGAAGGTCCTTTTACAAAATGTTCCTTCGGATTTAATAATTCCGGAAGGTGTTTTTCAAAAATCTCTTTTTCGGCTTCAGGAAGTGAATTTAGATGTTTCGGTTTGGTAAAAATACTGATGGATTGCAACGGTTTGTCAGGTTCAATTTTATGTGAGAATTCGACTTTCTGATTTCCAAAAAAACAGATGGCCAAACCAGTCGTGTTTGTGAGATATTTTGTTTGGTTGTTGTGCTTAATTTCGAGCTCGACATTGCCAGATCCATAAAATGCAAACCCAACTGCATCGCCGTCGATTTCGCATTTTTGAATGATAGTTTTTGCGGTGTTTGATTGTTCGATCAAAACAATAAAGTCATTCAATTCTATAATATCGGTTGTCATTTGGTAGTGATGTATTTTGAGAATTGTTTAAAAGAAAAAACATATTTTCATTTCTTTCCTGACTTTTATAAAATTAAGTATAAACAATTCTTAAATTATGTAAAATGTTTAAAATTAAACAATTAGTTTAATTTTGGCAATTCGATTTTTGAACTTCAAACTTTTAGAACCTTTAAATGAGACTCTAAAGTCCTTTTTTTGTAACAGCTTTTTTGATGAAATTTTGCTCTTTCTAGAGTTCGCTGTTGATAACTGTTTTTTTTAATTGAAGAATAAATGCGTTTTTACCTGTTGACAACTTTATTTAGATTCTTTTTAAATAACTGGTCTTTCGAGCATTATGAGTTTAAAAAGAGCTGTTGATAAAAACTTTTTTAACAAATTAAATACTGCATTTTTTCCTGTTGATAATTGCTTCTATTTTTAACATCAAACGGGAAGAAAAACAAAAATGTCTGGCTTAAATTTGTAAGTAACGAGATGTAAAAATACCTCCCAAATCGGCATTTCGTATCCTTGTTTTGTCACCATTAAATATTTTATATTATGTCTATTTTCGATAAAAGAATCAATTATAAGCCTTTTGAATACCCGGAGGTACTGCAATTTACTGAAGCCATTAATAAAGCGTACTGGGTTCATACTGAGGTTGATTTTACTGCAGATACGCAGGATTTTCATTCACATTTATCACCAGCTGAAAAAACGGCAATAAAAAACAGTCTGCTGGCAATTGCTCAGATTGAAGTTGCAGTAAAAAGCTTTTGGGGAAACATTTATGAGCATTTCCCAAAACCGGAATTTAATGGACTGGGAACTACTTTTGCCGAATGTGAATTCAGACATTCTGAAGCGTATTCTCGTTTGTTGGAGGTTTTAGGTTATAACGATGAATTCGAAAAATTACTGGACGTTCCTGTAATTCGCAAACGTGTCGATTATCTTTCAAATGTTTTAAAAGATACGCGTTCGCAGGACAATAAAAAATATATGGTTTCGCTGATTTTGTTCAGCATTCTTATCGAAAATGTTTCGCTTTTTAGTCAGTTTGCGATTTTGCTTTCGTTTACGAGATTCAAAGGCTACATGAAAAATGTGAGTAATATTATTGCCTGGACTTCAATCGATGAACAGATTCATGCTAACGGCGGAATTTTCATCATTAATAAAATCCGCGAAGAATTTCCAGATTATTTTGATGATGCTACTTTGTTAACAATCAGAGATACAGTAAAAGACTCAATTGGTGTAGAGTCGGATATTTTAGACTGGATTTTTGAAGATGGCGAAATTGAAAGCATCAACAAAAAAGACTTGGTTAATTTCATGAAATTCAGATTAGACGAAAGTCTGAAACAAATAGGAATTCCAACGGTTTTTGATGTTTCGATAGAAGATTACAGAGCAATGTCATGGTTTGAAGAGGAAGTTTTTGCAAACAGTTTAGATGATTTTTTTGCAAAAAGACCGGTAGAATATACCAAACATGACAAAAGTATTACGGCAAACGACCTCTTCTAAATTGAAAAAATATGAATACAATAGATATAAATCAAGAAAGCCTTCCGCTGAGTGGAGCTGGAAATAAAATGTGGTGGAAAAACTCCGAAAGTGAGCAAATTTTAAATCGTGGTTATCTGTTAAAAGGAGAAACTGTCGAAGGTGCAATTGACAGAATTTGTTCCGCAGCAGCGCGCCGACTTTATAAACCTGAACTAAAAGATTCTTTCGTAGAAATGATCGAACGAGGCTGGATGAGCATCAGTTCTCCGGTTTGGGCGAATATGGGTACAGAACGTGGTTTGCCAATTTCTTGTTTCAATGTTCATATTCCGGATAAAATTGAAGGAATCACGCATAAATTGGGAGAAGTGATTATGCAGACCAAAATTGGTGGCGGAACTTCAGGTTATTTTGGAGAAATGCGCGGCAGAGGAAGTGCCGTAACCGATAACGGAAAAAGTAGTGGAGCTGTAAGTTTTATGAAACTTTTTGATACCGCAATGGATACGATTTCGCAAGGCGGCGTTCGTCGTGGTGCGTTTGCAGCTTATCTTGACGTGGATCACCCAGATATTGAGGAATTTTTGAAGATAAAAAGCATCGGTAATCCAATTCAGAATTTGTTTACCGGAATTTCAGTACCAGATTATTGGATGCAGGAAATGATCGACGGCGATGTGGAGAAACGTCAAATTTGGGCAAAAGTGTTAGAAAGCCGTCAGCAAAAAGGATTACCTTATATTTTCTTCAGTGATAATGTAAATAAAAACAAGCCTCAGGTTTATAAAGATAAAAATCTGCGAATCAATGCGAGCAATTTATGTAGTGAAATTATGCTTCCGTCCGATTTTGATGAATCGTTTATTTGCTGTCTTTCGTCAATGAATTTGGAACTTTATGAAGAATGGAAAGATACCGAAGCAGTAAAATTGGCGATCTTTTTCTTAGATGCCGTTTTACAGGAATTTATCGAAAAGACGGAAGGCAACTATTATCTTTCTGCAGCTAATAAATTTGCTAAAAGACACCGCGCTTTAGGTTTAGGCGTTTTAGGATGGCATTCGTATTTGCAGAAAAATATGATTCCGTTTGAAGGTTTAGAAGCCAAAATGAAAACGACTGAAATTTTCAAACATATTAGTGACAAAGCCGATAAAGCAACACAAGATTTAGCCCGAATTTATGGTGAACCAGAATTGCTTAAAGGTTATGGAAGACGTAATACTACGACAATGGCAATTGCGCCTACAACCTCTTCATCGGCAATTTTGGGGCAGACTTCTCCGGGAATTGAGCCTTTCAGCAGTAATTATTACAAAGCAGGTTTGAGCAAAGGAAATTTTATGCGAAAAAATAAATACCTGAAAAAATTATTGGAAGAAAAAGGTTTGGATAATGAAGAAGTTTGGCGCGGTATTATGCTGAATGGAGGAAGTGTACAACACATGGAACAGCTTTCGCAAACAGAAAAAGACGTTTTTAAAACCTTCAAAGAAATCAGTCAGCTTGAAATTGTTCAGCAGGCAGCAATTCGTCAGAAATTTGTGGATCAGGGACAGAGTTTGAACCTTAATATTCCGGCAGAATTGCCTATTAAAGAAGTAAATCGCTTAATGATCGAATCGTGGCAACTCGGAATTAAAAGTTTGTATTACCAAAGAAGCCAAAGCGTTTCTAAAGAATTGGTTACAAGTCTTGTGAGTTGTAGTAGTTGTGAATCGTAAAATTGGCATTATAATAATTGAAAAAAGAGAAGCAAAGTAGCTTCTCTTTTTTTGTTTGAGCCAATTTTAAAAAGACTCAAACTGTATTTAAAATATTTTAATATATAATGGTGGTTATTATGATAATTTAAAAAATAGATTAAATTTGTGTATATCAAAAATATAAAGCGATGAGTTTAAAAGATTTATTAGATAATAGTAAAGACAAAAGTCTATCAGAACAAAAATGGCATATGCTGCGACAACTTATTGTAAAGCGCTTGCTATCGGGTGGAAACTCAACCATCGCCGAATTAAGTGCTGAGTTACAATCAAGCGTTCCAACGGTGACAAAAGCCGTGAATGAATTATTGGCTGAAGGCTATGTTGTTGATATGGGAAAAATCACTAATAGTGGCGGACGCAGGCCTTCATTGTTTAGTATTAATCCGACTTGTGCTTATTTTTTGGGTGTTGAAGTGGGTTTGACCAGTATGTCAATCGGATTACAAAATATTAAAAACGAATTGGTTAGTGTAGAATTGGGAACTTCTTTTATATTAGAGAATACTCAAGACTCATTGGATAAATTTTGCAGTTTAATCAACTCTTTTATAGAAGATAGTTCAGTCGAGAAGAAGATGATTATGGGCGTTTGTATCAACTTTTCAGGGCGTATCAATTCTATGGAAGGTTTTAGTTATAACTACTTTTTTAGTGAAAACAGACCGTTAACAGAAATCATATCAGAACAATTGGATCTTCCGGTTCATTTAGAAAATGATACCCGCGCTATGGCTTTTGGTGAATATTGCGAAGGAGTTGTAGACGATGAACAAAACATAATATTCGTGAATTACAGTTGGGGAGTCGCTATCGGGATGATTACCGACGGTAAATTGTATTATGGAAAATCCGGTTATTCGGGAGAGTTTGGTCACAGTACTATATTTAATAATGAAATAATGTGCCAATGCGGAAAATTAGGTTGTCTTGAAACTGAAATTTCCGGATGGTCATTAATCAATCAGTTTAAGGATGCTATTAAAGATGGTAAACAATCTAAAGTAACACTTGATGATAAATCGCCAGTATTACAGCATCATACAATAATTACGGGAGCTGTCAATCTTGAAGATACGCTCTGTGTGGACCTTGTTACCCAGCAAAGTGAAAAAATGGGACGTTACCTTTCTATACTTCTAAATATCTTCAATCCTGATCTTCTTGTAATAGGTGGAGATTTTGCGCAATTGGGCGATTATGCTCTTTTGCCTATTCAGTCTGCTTTAAAGAAATATTCTCTTGGTTTGGTCAATCGCGACATGAAGCTTAAAAAATCCACTTTAGGTCGTCGTGCCGGCGTTATTGGTGCTTGTTGCGTCATTAAAGAAAAGCTTTTGTTTTCTTTAATTAATAATTAAATTAATAAACAAACACTAGTTATTAAAATTATTTAATAACTAGTGTTGTTATATTAAATTTATTTATATCTTTACAAAATAATAATAAATTGTTTAGATAAAGTTTACGTACAAGATAGATTTTATTCTTTCCAAAATTTGACATAAGAGCCGAACTAACCACTCGGAATAAAAATATTGTTTTTTGATCATAAAAAAAGCCAGCCAATGCTGTGAACATTGCTGGCTTGTTCTCTACGGAACGATGATTAGGAATAAATACATTGATCTTAACAAAGTTTTATTAACCAAACCATTACAAAAGTATGAAATTATTGCCTAAAAGTAAACCTAAAAAAAATAGGTTTATTCCTAAACACGTAAAAGTTATTAAACTGACGTCGACATTGCTTTTAGCTTTTACCATGCAAATCGCTGTCGCAAAAACAGAAAAAAGCATTGTACTTACAGATAAGAGTGTAAAAAACAATCCATCGGTTCAGAGAAAGGTTACAGGAAAAGTTACGAATGAAAAAGGAGAATCTCTTCCGGGTGTAAATATTGTTGCTAAAGGAACTACAGTTAGCACGCAAACCGATTTTGACGGGAAATTTACTTTTGAAGTTCCTGATAATGCCACAACGCTTGTTGTTACTTACATTGGATTACAAGATCAGGAAGTTACCATTACAGACGGACTTATGAATATTGTTCTGAAAGAAGTGGGCCAACAAATGAATGAAGTAATTGTAGTAGGTTACGGATCGCAAAACAGAAGAACATTAAGTACAGCGGTTTCGAAATTGGATAAAAAAGTTCTTGAAAACGTACCTTATTCAAACGTTACACAATCCTTACAAGGAAGTGTTACCGGTTTGGTTGTAAAAACTTCTTCAGGACAACCAGGAAAAGCATCTAATGTAATTGTTCGTGGAGGTACTTCTATTGATAATCCTTCAGGCGCAACTCCTTTATATATTGTAGATGGAGTTTTGCGTTCGCAGATTGATGACATCAACTCTTTAGATATCGCTTCTCTTCAGGTTTTAAAAGATGCCGCAGCTACTTCGATCTACGGTGCACGTGCTTCTAATGGGGTTATTATTGTAACTACAAATACTGGAAAAGCCGGAAAATTAAAAGTAAGTTACAACGTTTCTACCCAAAACAGCCGAATCAGTAAAAAATACGACTTCATGGATGGAGGCGAATATATCAGACTTCAGCGTTTAGGTTTGTATAATGCGGCCGAAATTGCCGGACTTTCTACAACAACAGGAATTGCGCGTTTAGGTCAGTTAACTGGTGCAACTCCGGCGGGAACTGGAAATAATCTTCAAAATAATACACCTTTTGCAACTCTATTAAAATCGAATTTATCGGCAGAAACAATTGGTACGCTTCAAGGTAAAGGATGGCAGGAAATTGCTGATCCGTTGAATCCTAGTAATACCATTATGTATAAAAGTACAGATTGGAATGATGTTTTGTTTCAGGATGCCATTACGCAAAGTCATACGCTTGGTTTTAGCGGAGGTACAGATACCGGTGTTTTCGATTTGAGTCTTGGTTATTTGAAAGGAGACGGAATTACGATTTTTACTGGTTATCAAAGATTTACAAGTAAATTGAATGCTTCATTAAAAGTAGCAGATAATTTTACAATCAACGGACGTGTTTTATTTTCTAAATCAAGTAATAATCAGGTTGTGGCAAACAGTGTGGTTTTCAACAGATATTTAGGAAACTCACCAACAACAAAATTGTATTTAGAAGACGGTTCTTTGGCTCCGGGGCAAAACAACATCAACGGAAATCCATTGTATCAAATGGGTAAAGTGAAAGGGATAAACGAGAATAACAAACTGCAGATGGGCGTAGATGGTGAATTAAGATTGGCTAAAGATTTTACATTCACGCCATCGATGTCTTTGTACAGCGAAAATGAAAATGACAATACTTTTCAGCAAGCATTTTTAAGCGGAAGCAGCGGTTTGGTAGACAACAGCCGACCTGCAACAAGATTGAGCAACCAAATTTATCAGGTTCAGTATGAAGGTGTTTTTGCTTATAAAAAAGGCTGGGATCAAATTGGTGATTTTGATGCAAAATTGGGAGTTTCAAAATACGACAGAACAATTAAGGCTTTTAATGCTGCAGGAAAAGGAAGTCCTTCTGATTTGGCGCAGACTTTAGATTCTTCTCCAATTCCGGTTTCGGTTTACAGTAACAATACAAAATTGGTTTTGAATAGTGTTTTCGGGCGTTTGAACTACGATTATAAAAACAGATATTTTGCTACAGCTTCTTTTAGATATGACGGATCATCAAGTTTAGGACCTGATAACCGATATGGATTTTTCCCTGGAATATCTGCAGGATGGAATGTTCAGGAAGAAAAATTCTGGGTTAATGCAATGCCAAAATTCTTCTCTTCACTTAAACTTCGTGGAAGTTATGGTGTAAATGGAAACTTAGGAACTTTAGGTGATTTTCAGGCAGGTGGATTATACGCAGGATCAACAAACGGAATTGCAAACAGTTACAACGGACAATCAGCTATTATCAATTCTCAAATTGCAAATCCTGGTTTGAAATGGGAAGAGTCTGAAACAGTAAATGCCGGTTTTGATTTAGGTTTCAATGGCGATAAAATTAGAGTTATTGGAGATTTCTATAATAAGTTGACTTCAGATTTGCTTACTAATTTGACATTGGCATCAAATAGTGGTTTCTCAACCGTTTTGACCAATTTGGGAGGATTAAGAAGTAAAGGTTTTGAATTGGAATTACAGGCAACGGTTTACAATCAAAATGACTGGAAAATTAATGTTGGAGCAAACGTTTCTCATAATACAAATACAGTTGAAAAACTTCCATTTAATGGAAATGGAAACAATAGAATTGGAGGAACTGAAATCTGGGATTCAAAAAGCGGAACTTACAAATATGTTGGAGGATTGCAAGAAGGACAAAAAATTGGAGATTTCTACGCGCACAAACAATTGTATATTCTTTCTACGCAGGCAGAAGCGGATGCATACAACTTAAAAGTGCATGATACTTATGTTACAAAAACTGCTGGAAATGGAGGAAATCCAACAGGTAAAAAATTCGCTGGAGATGCTGTTTTTGAAGATACAGACAACAACGGAATCATCGATAGCAGAGACAGAACTTATATGGGTAATATGTTCCCGACATTCGTAGGAGGTTTCAATTTTGATGCAACTTACAAAGGTTTCTCTTTAACAGTAAGAACAGATTATTCTTTAGGCGCTACCATTTACAACGAAGCAAGAGCGCGTTTCTTAGGTCAGTTTCAGGGTAACTACGGTTTATTGGCCGAAAGTTCTCAGTCTTGGCAAAAAGAAGGAGATATTACAGATGTTCCTCGTTACCGTTGGGCAGACCAAACCAATCAAAACAATTTATTTAGATCAGAAGCTAGTGGAGCTGCTTACAACACCAATATGTTCCAAGGGAATAGCCGTTATTACGAAAGTGGAGATTATTTATGTATAAGAGAAATTACGTTTAGTTATAATTTCCCAAAAACAATTATCGAAAAAGCAGGTATTGCCTCACTGCGTATGTATGTAACAGGAAGTAATTTGTACTACTTTACTAAATACACAGGTTTGAGTCCTGAAGTTCAGGGTATTGATGGAGGATCAAGTTTAGGGTTAAATGCTGCGGGTTCTACAGGTACTTATCCTGTTCCTAGAAACATTATCCTTGGTTTAAACATCAGTTTGTAAATTTTAATTAAAAAATCATGAAAAAGAAATTTCTTTTATACGCAATATTTTTCTCGAGTCTTTCTGTATTTACTTCATGTCAGGACGATTTAGAATTAACTTCGGATAGTGTTATTACATCAGATAGTTTCTGGAAAACAGAAGATGATGCAAAAGCCGGAGTAAACGGAATGTACGTTAGTTTCAGAATTCAAACCCAGCAAAATTATTATTTGCTTGGTGGAGCAAGAAGTGCCGAAATTACTGGAGGAGTTCAGTCTCCGCTAACTTTGGCGAATTATTATAACAACAACCTTACACCACAAAACATTGATGTAGAGTGGGGCGGATTATATACTGTTATTCATCAGGCGAATTTGATTTTGAAATATGTACCTCAAATTCAGTTTAGTCCTTCAACAGTAAATGAACAAAAAAGATACATTGCTCAAGCTTATTCGATGCGTGCTTTGTGTTACTTTATTATGGCGCGTTCATGGGGTGGTGTTCCAATTGTAACAGATCCTACAGAAAACTCAAATCAGTCGCAATATATTATTCCACGTAATACTATTGAAGAGACTTTCGCTTTTATCAAATCGGATGTTGATGCTGCGATCGCGAACTTTCCTGATGCTGCAAATAATAAAACTCAATTGTCAGCGGCATCTGCTTACGCTTTAAAAGCCGATGTAAATTTATGGACAGCAAAACAGTTAAATGGAGGAACTACTGATTTGAATACTGCTTTAACAGCAATCAATGCAATACCGGGAACACCAACGTTAATGCCAAGTTTTAAAGATGTTTTTGCTTTCGATAAAAAAGCAAATGCTGAGGTTTTATTTGCCGTACGTTATTCATTGGGAGATTTGCCTTCATCATTGGCAGACAACTGGAACCAGTTTATGTTTGTTGGCCCAAGTGATTTTGCTCCATTAACAGCAGCACAGGCGGTTGCAGTTTTCGGAACTTTAGGAACTGGTTCAGGAAATGCAGGGATTTCAAGAGTTCAGCCAGATATTACAAGATTTAATTTTGGTGCTGATGATACCCGAAAAGCGGCAACGTATCAAACTTTATACAACGGTACAACTCCTGTTGTTACCGGTTTAGTAAAATACAACGGAACGGTAGACGGAACAATCAGACGATTTGTAAGTGATATTATTATTTATCGTTGGGCTGATATTCTGTTGATGAAAGCGGAAATTAAAAATGCTTTAGGGCAAGATCCTTCTACAGAAATGAATTTGGTAATGCAAAGAGCTGATGCAACGGCTTCATTCACCAATAGTACAAAAACAGCAAATGATGATGTAATTTTGAAAGAACGTTTGAAAGAATTGGCTTTTGAAGGAAAATCATGGTGGGATATTGTTCGTTTCAACAGAACGGATTTGGTTCCATCAATGGCCGGAAAACAAGTGTTGTTTCCAATTTCTCAAAATACAATTAATTTCAATCCAAAAATTGAACAGAATCCATTATAAAAAAGACAAAAAAATAAAATTTAAAGTTTGAAAAAGACTGGAAATGTAAAAGTTTCCAGTCTCTTAAAACAGAAAACATTAAAAACAAAAGTCATGAAAATCGAACATTTACAAGGTCTTATTTCTGCTCCTTTTACTCCTTTTGATGCGAGCGGAAAATTAGATGTAAGCTTAATTCCTGCGTATTATGCTTTTCTAAAAAGAAACGGAGTTACAGGAGCATTTATCATTGGCTCTACTGGCGAAGGAGTTTCGATGTCACTCGAGGAGAAAAAAAGCGTTGCTAAAGCCTGGGCAGATTGTTCTAATCACGATGCTGATTTTAAAGTAATGGTTTTCCTTGGCGGAACTTGCTTAGCAGACTGTATCGAATTAGCAAAATACTCGTATGAAATTGGTTTGTATGCCGTTTCTATAACTGCTCCATTTTATTTTAAACCCGGAAATGTTGATACACTCGCTGATATTTGTATTGAAGTTGGCGAAAGTGTTCCAAATATGCCTCTTTATTATTATCATATTCCGGTTTTAACCGGCGTAAATATTCCAATGTTTGATTTGGTAAGAGCTTTAGACGGAAGACTTCCAAACTTTGCCGGAGTAAAATATACACATGAAGATTTTATGGATTTTCAGAGTTGTATGAGTTATGCCAACGGAAAATTTGATATGCTTTGGGGACGCGATGAAAACATGCTTTCGGCCTTGGTTTTGGGTGCAAAAGGTGCTGTTGGAAGTACTTTTAATTATGCCGCTCCATTATATTACGATTTGATTGATGCTTTTAATGCCAATGATTTGGTTAAAGCCAGAAAATTGCAGCAAAAATCAATTGATATGATTCGTTTCTTAGGAAAGTATGGCGGAATTTCTGTTGGAAAAGCCTACATGAAATTGGTCGGGCAAAATCTAGGCGGATTCAGATTACCGGTTAAAAATATGAGCACTGAACAATTTGAATTATTCAAGATTGATGTTGCAGGTTTAAATTTCGATGAATTTAAATCAAAATAAAAGTTCGTTTTTCTAAAACAGATACTATGAACAAGTTTCTTTCTTTTCTAATTTTTACAATTTTAATTATGTCAACAACGGTTGGTTTTTCTCAGAAAACAAATATTTCGAAAATCGAATGGAAAAGAGAAGCACAATTGCAAAATGCCGATGGAAGTCTTTCCCTTGGTTTTGCAGGACCAATAAACGGAATAAGCAATGACGTTTTGATTGTTGCCGGCGGCGCTAATTTTCAGGATAAAATGCCTTGGGAAGGAGGAAAAAAACACTATTCAAAAGAGATTCATGTTTTAGAAAAAAAAGAAGGCCAATACATTTGGAATAAAAATGTAACAACACAATTGCCTGAAGCAATCGCTTACTGCGGAAGTGCTTCAACAAGTTTCGGAATCGTTTATGCAGGCGGGGAAAATGAAAATGGATTATCTGATAAAACGTATATTTTAAATTGGAATTCAAGTAAAAAAGAAATCGAAATTAAATCATTACCAAATTTTCCAATCAAGATTACCAATATCGCTTTAGTAAATGTTGAGAATGTAGTGTATGCTATTGGCGGCGATGAAGCTTCAAAAAGTTCAGATTTGGTTTTCAGTATCGATTTAAACAGCGAAAAAAAGGAATGGAAATCGGAATCCAAATTACCTTTTGCTTTGGCAAATTCAGTTGCTGTAGTTCAAAAAGAAAAAGAAGATGTAAATATTTATGTTGTTGGAGGAAGAACCAAAACAGCTTCAGGAATAAGTGATTTGCACAATACAACTTTGGCATTTAATTTAAAGAAACAGATTTGGGAGCAAAAAGCAGTTATTTCTGACGGCAAACAAACTACCAATTTTTCAGCAGGAGCGGGAGTTGCTTTTAATGATCGCTATATTATAATAACTGGCGGAGACAACGGGAATACTTTTCATAAAATAGAAACCTATTTATCCCAAATTGCAAAGACAGCTTCAGAAGAAGAAAAAGCAAAATTAATTGCAGAAAAAAATATCTTAAATACAACACATCAAGGATTTTACAATGCCATTTTATTGTACGATACCTTAAAAAATAAATGGTCAAAAATTGGTGAATTGCCTTTTTTGGCTCATGTAACCACAACAGCAGTGCTTTGGAACGATAAAATTGTTTTATCAAATGGCGAAATCAAACCTGGGATTCGTACGCCGGATGTTATGTTGGGAACTATAGAATAAAAAATAAAGTTACTTAAGAAACCTGTCAGGTTTAATTAAGGATAACTAATAAAAAAATTAACCAAACCAAAAATGAAAAACTCTAAATATTATCCTTGGCTCGTAGTAGCGTTACTCTGGATTGTAGCTTTATTGAACTACATGGACAGGCAAATGTTGGCGACCATGAGACCATCAATGGAAAACGATATTCCGGAACTTGTTTCAGGTGAAAATTTTGGACGTTTGATGGCTGTATTTCTTTGGATTTATGCTTTAATGAGTCCTGTTTCGGGAGTTATTGCAGATAAAGTAAATAGAAAATGGTTAATAATTGGCAGTTTGTTCGTGTGGTCTGCAGTTACTTATGCAATGGGTTATGCGAAAACATACGATGAGGTGTATTGGCTGAGAGCGATTATGGGCGTTAGTGAAGCCTTATATATTCCTGCCGGTTTATCACTCATTGCCGATTATCATCAGCAGAAAACAAGATCGCTTGCCATTGGTATTCATATGACGGGACTTTATGTGGGCTCGGCTTTGGGTGGTTTTGGTGCAACAATCGCAGCACGTTATTCCTGGAATTCGACTTTTCATCATTTCGGAATTGTCGGAGTGGTGTATTCTATTATTTTGATTTTCTTTTTGTACGAGAAAAAGACAAAGGTTTTTGATCCCGAATTCAATAAAACAAATGAAAAAGTTCCTTTGCTGAAAGGTCTGGCATTATTATTCACCAATATTTCATTTTGGGTAATTTTGTTTTATTTTGCAATCATCAGTTTACCGGGCTGGGCAACTAAAAATTGGCTTCCGACCTTGTTCTCGGATAATCTGAACATTACAATGGATCAGGCCGGACCTTTGGCAACTATTACTATTTCATTTTCATCTTTGTTGGGTGTACTTTTTGGAGGCGTTTTATCTGATAAATGGGTTCAGAAAAATATAAAAGGACGAATTTATACGAGTGCAATTGGTTTAAGTTTAACGATTCCTGCACTTATGCTGATAGGTTTTGGGCATTCGTTGTTTCATGTGGTTGGCGCAGTTTTGTGTTTTGGTATAGGATACGGAATGTTCGATGCGAATAATATGCCTATAATCTGTCAGTTCGTTTCATCAAAATATCGGGCAACAGCTTATGGCGTTCTAAATATGACAGGAGTTGGCTGTGGCGCATTGGTCACTTCTCTTTTAGGCAAATCAGCCGATACCGGGAATCTGGGTTATGGATTTTCTTTAATGGCCGGTGTCGTTCTGATTGCTCTGATAGTACAAATAAGTTTTTTGCGTCCTAAAGTAAATGACTTTGATGACCTGTAGGACGTATTAATTTACCCCATTTTACAATTTAGATTTGTTGGTTAGCTTTTTGGTTTTTTATAAGCTTGGGCGGAGCCTTGCGCTTTGCCCAGCTCATAATTTGCTCCATTTTAATACAATGAAAAGAAAAATGAGAACAGAAAAACGGATTTTATTTTTATTTATAGTCGGTCTTTTAGCTGCATTTCAGACAAGTTTAAATGCACAACAGACTGCCGTAAAAGTGGCATGCATTGGAGATTCTGTAACGGCTGGCTATCTTTTGGCTAATCCTTCAACCGAATCTTATCCGTCACAGCTTCAGGTTTTAATGGGTGGGAAATTTGAAGTTAAAAATTTTGGACACAGTGGTGCAACGCTCTTAAAAAAAGGAAGTAAACCTTACGATAAAACGCAGGAATGTAAGGATGCAATTTCGTATCAACCGGATATTGCGATTATACATTTGGGATTAAATGATACTGATCCGAGAAATTGGCCTAATTATAAAGACGATTTCAATGCCGATTATTTTTGGCTTATCGATACTTTAAGAAAGCAAAACCCGAAAGTGCAAATTTATATCTGTCGAATGACGCCGATATTTAATGAACATCCTCGTTTTAAATCGGGTACAAGAGATTGGTTTTGGCAGATTCAGGAGCATATCAGCGAAATCGCAAAAGTGAATAACGTTTATTTAATTGATCTTCACGAAAAATTATACGTACGTCCGGATCTTTTTCCAGATGCTTTGCATCCCACAAAAGAAGGAGCAAAGATTTTGGCGGAAACGGTTTACTCAAATGTTACTCAGGATTTTGGTGGCTTAAAATTGGCTCCCGTATTTTCTGATAATATGGTTTTACAACGAAATCAGCCAATTGGAATTTACGGAACTGCAAACGGAGGAGAAAAATTGGAAGTAATTTTTGATAATCAGAAATTGAAAGCTGTTGCAAATGAATACGGAAAATGGAAAGCTGTTTTTCCAGCAATGAAATCAGGAGGAACGTATCAAATTACGGTTTCGGCATCAAATAAAAATATCATTTTAAAAAATATTCTAATTGGAGATGTATGGTTTTGCTCGGGACAGTCAAATATGCTTTTTCCTTTAATAAAATCTGAAAACGGATTTTCTGAAGTAAAAAAAGCAGGAGACAATACCAATCTTCGATTATTCAATTTCGAAGCGATTCAGGACACAGATGAAAAAGCTTGGGATGCTGCCACATTAGAAAAAACAAATCAGCTGAAATATTTCTCCGGCGAATGGAAAATTTGTGATTCAATAAGTGCAAAGAATTTTTCGGCAATAGCCTATTATTTCGGGCAAAATATTGTTCGGGAAGAAAATGTTCCAATTGGTTTAATTCAAGTTGCTGTTGGCGGTTCACCAATAGAATCATGGTTTCCAAGATATGTTTTGGAACACGATGATAAAGTGGTTGATGTATTGACAAACTGGAGAAAATCAGATTTTATACAGCCTTGGGTACGCTCGCGGGCAGATGAAAATTTGAAAAATGCAGTGAATCCAAAACAGCGTCATCCTTACGATCCGTGTTACAATTATGAAGCAGGCGTTTCGCATTTTACAGCATTTCCAATAAAAGGATTTCTCTGGTATCAAGGCGAAAGCAACGCGCATAATGTTGAATTGTACGAACATCTAATACCGGAATTAGTAGAAAGCTGGCGGAAAGCCTGGGGAACTTCATTGCCTTTTTACTTTGTTCAGCTCTCTGGAATAGATCGTCCTTCATGGCCATCTTTTCGGGACATGCAAAATAAAATTCAAAAGAAAATTCCAAATAGCGGAATGGCAGTTAGTATGGATTATGGTAATCCGGAAAATGTTCATCCGATACAAAAAAAACAAATTGCAGACAGGCTTTCGCTATTAGCATTGCGAAATACTTATGGAAAAGCAGTTAAAGCAAATGGTCCGGAAGCAGTTAAGGCAATAAAAAAAGGAGATGTAATTGAAGTTTCTTTTTCAAATGCCAAACAATTATTGACGGCAGATAAAAAAGATTTAATCGGTTTTGAATTAGTGACCGACAAAGGAATCCGGATGGAGTGCAAAGCCGAAATCAGTGGGAGTGAAGTGCGGATCAAAATTCCGGATAACGAAAATATAAAAGAGGTTTTATACGCATGGAAGCCTTATACAACAGCCAATTTGGTAAATGAAGCGAATCTTCCTTGTTCAACTTTTAAGCTGGAACTTTCATCCATTAATAAAAACTAGAGAGCATCTCCATATTTTTTTTTACGCTTTAAAAGAACTGTTTTCTTTCTAAAGCAAGTTCACCTATTCAATATAAATTCAACCTGCATTTCAGGTATAAAAACATATAAAATGAGCTATTCGAAAACTGATTTAATAGATTTAAAAGATTTTTATCAGAATCAATTACTTAATAATACCGTACCATTTTGGTTTCCGCGTTCGATTGATGAACTTCACGGCGGTTACTTACTAATGCGCGACAAAACCGGAGATTTAATTGATACAGACAAATCAGTCTGGTTTCAAGGGCGTACGGCCTGGCTTTTGGCAACGCTTTATAATACGGTCGAGCCGAAAATGGAATGGCTTGAAGGAGCAAAATCCGGAATTGATTTTATAAATAAACACTGTTTTGATTCAGATGGAAGAATGTTTTTTCATTTAACGCAGGATGGCAGTCCTATTCGCAAACGCCGTTATTATTTTTCAGAAACTTTTGCTGTAATCGCAATGAGTGCTTATGCAAAAGCAAGCGGAGACGAGGTAATCGCTGAGCAAGCGCGTTATTTGTTTGGAGAATGTATCAAATATACTACGACACCAGGTTTGTTGGAACCAAAATATACAGCTGTCCGACCTTCAAAAGGAATTGGTTCTCCAATGATTATGATTAATACGGCACAGCAATTAAGAGAAAATATTGGAGATCCGCGCTGCGATGAATGGATCACAAAATGGATTGCTGAAATTGAAAGAGATTTTGTGAAAGATGATATAAAATGTGTCATGGAACAAGTTGCTCCAGACGGTTCGATTATCGATCATATTGACGGACGCACCTTAAATCCAGGACATGCTATTGAAGGAGCCTGGTTTATTTTGCATGAAGCAAAGTACAGAAATAACGATCAGCATTTTATTGAATTGGGTTGTAAAATGCTGGATTATATGTGGGAACGCGGTTGGGATAAAGAATACGGCGGAATAATGTATTTTAAAGATGTTTACGATCAGCCGGTTCAGGAATATTGGCAGGATATGAAATTCTGGTGGCCGCATAATGAAGTTATTATTGCAACATTGTTGGCCTACACCATGACTGGAAATGAAAAATATGCGAAATGGCACAAAATGATTCACGATTATTCGTATGATAAATTTCATGATAAAGAAAACGGAGAATGGTTTGGTTATTTGCACAGAGACGGAAGTGTAGCACAAACAGCTAAAGGCAATCTCTATAAAGGACCATTTCACTTGCCTCGTCAGGAATGGTATTGCACGCAAATATTAAACGAATATCTGGAAAAGCAATAGTTTTGTGGCTTGCTGATCGCCAGTCAAACTGTTGTGTTTTTGTATTAAATTTTATGCTTACTAACCAAATTATAACCAAATATCAAAAACTATGAAGAATGTAGTACTCTTTTTGTGTTCGTGTTTTATGTGTTTATTCAGTTTAAGTACAAAAGCACAAAGTGGTAAAGTTTTAAACCTTGACGGAACTTCAACTTTTATGACTGTGGCTGATCATTCCGATCTTGATTTTGGATCGGGTCAAAATAAAACAATAACCTGTTGGATTAAAACCACAACAAATACCGGAACACCAAGAATTTTTGCAAAAAGAAATGGCGCATCCGGAAACGGTTATGAATTTTGGACCGGAAATGGCACAAATGCAGGAAAGTTCGCAATGAATATGAGCGGCACCGGAACGCCCAACAATATTAGTACTGCGGGTTATTCTGCAAATTCTATTGCCGATGGAAACTGGCATCATATTGCACTAGTTATGGATGCCTCAAGCAATCGAACAATGTATGGTTATATTGATGGCGTTTTGGCTAATACCGGAAAAACGTTTACTTCAGTAACTTCTGATTTCTCCAATGCTTTAAATTTTGTTGTTGGTGCTACTTCAGATTCAGCAAATAGTTATAAATGGGCAGGGCAAATTGATAATATCCGTGTTTGGAATAAAGTGATGTCGGCGACCGAATTGCAAGTGGATATGACAGCGATTGTCAATGGACCAACCACAGATCTTTTGGCTGCGTGGAATTTTGAAAATATCACTTCTGCTTCTGTTCCGGATGTTTCCGGAAATAATCATACAGGTACTTTATCTGGATCGGTTACTTTTTCAAATGCTTTTCCGATGGTTCTAAATTTGGACGGAACTAATGATTATATGACAGTTACCAATCACAGCGATTTTAATTTGGCTGCAGGCCAAAGTCTGACTGTAACCTGCAAAATCAAAACGGCCGATTTTGGAAAACGCATTCTAAGCAAACGTCCAAATGGTTCCGGAATTGGATATGAATTTATAAATAATACTTCAGCAGGCGGAGGGCAATTCGGTGTCAACCTAACAACTAGTGCAGGAGCGGCTGGGCCTCCTTACGGCACATCCTCTATTGCAAATGCTGTTTGGCATCATTTGGCAATGGTAGTTGATGTTGCGACAACAAGCTGCAAAATTTATGTTGATGGTGTTTTACAACAAACGAAAACATCAACAAATATTGGAGGAAGCAATACAGTTTCGAATACTGGTGATCTCTTATTTGGAACATTGAGTAATTTCTCTTCTTATATGAATGCACAAATCGATGATATTCGTTTTTGGAGCAAAGCCATGACTGCAGCCGAAGTACTGACTGATAAAACAGCTTCTATTACCGGTTCTGAATCAAATTTACTTGCAGCTTGGGATTTTGAAAATGTAAGTGGTATAACAGTTCCTGATATTTCAGGTCGTAATCATCCGGGAACTTTGGTAAATGGAGCTTCAGTAATTGCTCAGACAAATGAAATGCAGATCAATTCGGTTTCATTGGTTCAAACAGAATTACCAACAGGATTAGGTGATATCGATCAGCGAATTATTGCGGTAAAAGCATCCGTGAGCGGAAATCTCAATCCTTTAATGGTAAGCGCATTAAAGTTTACGATGACTGGAACTTCAAATGTCAGTGATGTAACAAATATCAAAATCTATTCAAGCGGAAATACAGCCATTTTTAATTCAGCAACAGCTACATTGTTTGGAAGTGTTGTCCCGTCAAGCGGAAATCTTACTGTAAACGGCTCGAAAGCATTAATTTCCGGAGACAATTATTTTTGGATAACTTATGATGTTTCAGCTTCTGCAACCGAAGGAAATTTGTTGGATGCAACTTGCGAATCGATTATTGCAAATGGAATAACGTATTCGACAACATCAAATTCGGTAACTGGAAATCGTGTGATTTTATTAGCGAACACGCTTTTATTTACGCCTGGCGATGCGGGTTCTTCAAATTACCGTATTCCGGCAATCATCACTGCTGCCGATGGTTCGCTGGTAACGGTAACCGATAAAAGATGGAATGGAGCGGGAGATTTAGCGGCAAAAATTGATCCGGTCGTACGTCGAAGTACAGATAACGGAAAAACATGGTCGGCACCATTAACAATTGCAAATTTTGGAGCGGCTACAGGCGCGGGCGATGCTGCTTTGGTTTTGGATAAAACCAATGGAGATTTATTATGTTTGGTTTCTGCAGAGAAAGGTTTTTTTGCATCTACAAATGCTGCTCCGGCAAAGGTTTTAGTAATTCGAAGTTCGGATAATGGTGTAACATGGGGAACTCCTGTTGATGTAACGAGCCAAATTTATGGCCCAAATCCGAATTGGAAAGGTTTGTTTGTTGCATCAGGAAGAGCGCACCAACTGCGTGACGGAAAAATTGTAGCTGCAATTGCGGTGAGAGAAAACGTTTCGGGAACAGAACATATCAATAATTATATGATTACAAGTTCAGATCATGGTGTAACCTGGACCGCTTCGACCGGAAGAGCAGAATTAGATGGCGATGAAGCCAAAGTAGTAGAACTGAATAATGGAAACATTATGATGAGCATAAGAAATTCGGGAACACGTCGTTTTAATGTTTCCACAGATAAAGGAGCAACATGGGGAACGGCTTACAATCAAACCAGTATTACGGATCCTAATTGTGATGGAGATTTTATACGCTATACATCTACTTTAGACGGTTATGATAAGAATCGTTTGTTGCATTCGATTCCGTTTTCGGGAAGCCGCAAAAATGTTAGCGTACAAATGAGTACCGACGAAGGAACAAGTTGGGGAGCACCAAAAACAATATTTGCGGGTGCTTCGGCTTATTCAAGTCTAACCGTGTTGTCTGATGGAACGATCGGAATCTATTATGAAAATGGCGAAAATTCAACGTATCAAATGTATTTTGTTCGTTTCAGTTTAAATTGGCTTAGCAATGGTGCGGATACATTTGTACCTTTGGAAACTGGCAATACGAGCAGAAAATCAAAAGGAAGTACAGCATCTGAAATACAAAATTTCAGCATTGATTTGAACCCAAATCCGGTCGAAGATTTGGTTAGAGTCAGAATTAATAATGCGAAAGGAAAAGTAGATCTGAAAATTTTTGATGTGTCAGGGAAAATGATCCGAGAAGAAGTATTGAGATCAAATGAAAAAGAAACCTTCTTTTCTTTGGGAGATCAAAAAACCGGAGTTTATTTTCTAAAAGTAAGTGATTCAGAAACTGTAATCAACAGTAAAATAGTAAAGAAATAAAATAAAAAATGAAACAAGCGATTATCAATGCAACTGTGCATACTGGAGAAGAAATCATAAACAGCGGCGTTATTGTGATAGAAAACGGTCGTATTATTTCAGTCCAAAAAGAGATTCCAAATGATTGCAGTCACATCAATTTGCAGGGAAATCACATTGCAGCGGGTTTCATAGATATTCAAATTAATGGAGGAGAGAAATATTATTTCAGCCAGACACCAAACGAAGAAACGATTCAGGATATTTATGATTCAAGTTTAAAATATGGTACCACACACGTTTTGCCTTGTCTTATTTCATCTTCAAATGAAACTATTTTAAAAGGGATCGAGGCCGTTCGCGATTATATGAAAAAACACAATAATGGTGTAATTGGAATGCATTTGGAAGGGCCATTTCTGAATCCACTTAAAAGAGGCGCGCACAGTATTGATCAGGTCAGAAAACCAACCAATCAAGAGTTGGAAGAAATTATAAAACTCGGAAAAGATGTTATAAAAGTGATTACTATCGCACCGGAATGTTTTACAGAAGAACAACTAAATATGCTGATCGAAAGCGGATTTGAGATTTCAATAGGTCATTCGACCGTTACGCATAAAGAAGCACAGTTTTATTTCTCTAAAGGAATAAAATTGGTAACGCATTTGTTCAATGCCATGACACAATTTGGTCATCGTGAGCCTGGTTTGGTTGGAGCTGTTTTTGAAAATGAAAATGTGTATGCGCCTCTTATTTTAGATGGTGCACATTGCGATTATGCAGCGGCAAAAATTGCTTACAAACAAAAACAGGATAAATTCTTTTTAATTAGTGATGCTACTTTTTTAGGACGCAAAGTGGCTTATTTTAAATGGGACAATTTTGATGCGCATCTGGAAAATGGTTTTTACAGAAATGAAGATGGTAATTTGGCTGGCGCAACAATATCAATGCTCGAAGCGGTGCAAAATGCCTTCAATCATATGAATGTTTCAGCAGATGAAGCGATAAAAATGGCAACTTCGAGAGTGGCAGCTGCAATTGGAATGCAGGATAAAATCGGAAAAATAAAACCTGGATTTCCAGCAACTTTTGTCAAATTCAACGATGATTTATCTTCAATTGAAACCTTAAATTTTTCGTAAGCCAAAGAAACCATTAAATGATTAAAGATAAAATCTTCCAGACTGCCATAAAATTCAAAGACTGGAAAATTATTTTCGCAGGAATTGTTTTTTCGTTTCTGTGGGCTTCGGCTTCGACCGCAACCAAAATTGGACTGCATTCTGCACAACCTTTCGTAATTTCTATTTTTAGATTTGCCATTGCCGGAAGTGTTATGCTTTTTATTTCGCATGTAATAATGAGAAAACGGCTGCCACAAAAAAAAGAGTGGTTTCAAATCAGTATTTACGGGTTGCTGAATATTACTTTTTATTTGGGTTTATACGTCATTGCAATGCAAAAAGTATCTGCCGGTTTGGGGAGTTTAGCAGTTGCGACTAATCCTGTTTTTATTGTTTTGATCTCAGCAATTTGGTTATCGCACAAAGTCAGGTTCAAGAACATTATTAGTCTGTTGCTTTGTTTTGCAGGTGTTTTTTTAGCTGCCTATCCTTTATTACAAAGCAGTTTTGCAACTCCCTCCGGTATACTGATTTTAATAGTAAGCATGATTGCTTACTCCTTAGGAACGATTTATTATTCGATGCAGGAATGGAACAAATTGGATATTCTGACCATCAACGGCTGGCAAACGATTCTGGGAGGACTGTTCTTGATGCCATTGGTTTTAATGACTTATCAGGATAATAAAAACACTTTCGATTCTGGTTTTTGGTTTTCTACTTCCTGGCTGGCTATTGCGGTATCGGTTGGCGCTATTCAGGTTTGGTTGTATTTGGTAAAACTAAATCCGATTAAAGCTTCGTACTGGCTTTTTCTATGTCCGATATTTGGCTTTTTGATTGCTCATTTTATGGTAAAGGAACCGCTTACATTATATACTCTTTTTGGAGTTTTGCTTGTAATAATTGGTTTGTATGCTAACCTTGCTTCTAAGGAAAAAAAGAACTAAATAAACTTACTTTATTAAAAAATTAAAGTATAACTTTTCTTTCAATTGTCTTGTTTTTCACTATCGAATTGATAGTTTTGTACTAAATATTCCCCAGATATTACTTACTTAATCTTAACCTATGAGAAATACCACTCACTATTTTTTACTTGCACTCATGTCAAGTATTATTTTTGGCTGCAGCGATCACGAAACCGAAGGTGATGCTTACAAGCCAAATTATCTGCCCAGTATTGATGCGACCAGTCTGCCAAAAGAGAATCGTCCGATGACGATGTTCGAAGACGACGAAAGTCCTTCAAAAATGTACGACAAAACCGATCGTTGGTTTCGCGTAAATCAACCGCTTCAGGTTATTCAAAAAGGAAAAGATTCTGTACAAGTATCTCTTTATTCTCCAGTTGGCTTAACAGATGTGAAAATTTATGCCAAACTACCGAATTACGAAAAGCGATTTTTGCTTTACAGTTTCACAAAAATTCCGGCATTTCATCGTTCATTCCATAAAATTCCGCTTACGGCTGGTAAGAATGATTATCTTTTAGAAACAGGAAACACCGTTACGATCGATAAAATTGACGGATTCTCGTCTGGCGCGATCGAGTTTTCAGTAGAATCGGAGGATCCATTATTCCAAAAATTCAAAAAAATTAAATCATCACATTTAGTTCAGTTTAGCGATTCGTATCATACCAATGAATTAGGAAAATTTCTTCCAATGAATCCCGTATTGGCAAAAGAAGCGATCACAATGATCATCAATTATTCGTATGCTTTAAGCCATCCTTTGTATTACAGTACGTTTACTAATTTCGACAAATACAAACAGGAACAAGCAGCGACAGCAGGAACAACGACCATAAACGGCGCCATTAATTGGCACGGAAATGCCGAAGATAAAGATGGCGTTTATGATTATTTGACTAAAGACGAAATCGAAAAAATATACTGGAATTATCTTGATAGCCGAACTGTCTACATGGCTATGGTTGGAGGAGATTCTGCATGGGGCGGAGGACCTTTGGCTTCGCAATGGGAATCTAGTTACGTTACCGGGCACTGGCTTGGCGAAATGTCGGTTTGGTCGCATGAATACTCACATCATATTGGTTTTAGCCACAGCAGTAATTTAGCCAATAGTGGTGAAGGCGGAGGCCAACAGGAAATGCTTACCCAATTTTATAAATATCTGATTTATCTGAATGATCTTCCTTTTACAGATCCTGAGGTTTTAAAAGGATGGACAAAAACGGCTTACCTAACCGGAACATACAAAAAACCGGTATTTACAATCAGTCCGAAAAACACATTTTTGCTTAAATACAAAGGAGAGGGAAAATGGAACTAAAATATAAGATAAACATGAAGAATTATTTAATGCTAATTTTAATGCTTTGTTTCTTTACAAATTGCAGTAAAGATTCATTTGACATTGAACCTACAAATTACAATTATTATTATCCGACGGATGAAAAGTCGATTACAGCTGAAAGTATCAGCGGAAGTAATGGCGTTTTTGATCCAAAAGCGATTGCGGTTTCAAAAGAAAAATTATATGTCTGCAACGGAAATGTTTTAGAGGTTTTTGATGCTTTGACGCTTAATCATCTTAAAACAGTTTCAAATTATGTTAAAGGAAACAGTACAATTGCGCTAACCAATTTGACTTCTGTTTCTATTGATAATGGTCGTATTTATCTAGGAAGTACAGATTCCCGACTTTTTGTAATGGATGAAGCAACGTTGGCAGGAATTAGTACGGTAGGTAACGGACAATGGTGGCAAACTTTTGTTCACGTTTTTGGTGTTACCGTTAGAGAAGGTTTGGTGTTTGTGAAGGAAAAAAATACGACCATAAAAGTATTTGAAACTTCTCAAATTACGGAGACAAGTGAATGGAATTTAAAACCAATTGCTCAACTGAATACATTAAACGGTTACACTGAAATTTATGCTATGGATGTTTTTTCCGGAAAGCTGGTAGTTGCAGGTCGTGATGCGAAAAGTTATTTGTATTATGATATTGCGAATATTAAGGCAAATGCGACTAATTCGCTTACGACACCAATTGAGCCTGAAAAAACTCCGTTTACAGATCGTAAACCGATTGCTGTTACGTATACCGAAGATTGGGCGGTAACTGCAGAAAATGTGGGAAGTGTTTCGTATTTGAGAATTTACCCAAAAGAGGAATTTAATGGCAGAAACTATAATCCACTTGTAAATGTTTCGGATATTATGGGACAAAATCCTTTCGGAAGTATTGTGAGCACGGCGTTATTGGGTGATCGTATTTTTTTATCGGATAACGCAAATAAAAAAATCAGGGTTTTAAAATTGAATAAATCTGTTATAGCTGAGCAGAATAATTAAATCTCCAGTTATTTATATAAAATAAGAAAGCCTGTAAATGTTGATTTACAGGCTTTTTTTATAGACTTTAGAATTCATTTATTTAATTCGGTTTTTTCTTATTTGTCTGAAGATGTTCAAAAAGTAAATCAGATTTGTCGCCCAGTTTTTTCTTAAGACGTTGTTTCGATTTTTTGACTGCATCAGGTGTTATTCCTAGTAATTCGGCAATTTCGTTGTTCTTTAAGTTTAATTTCTGCAACAGCAATATTCTTTTGTTTGAATCTGTAATTTCAGGAAAATCGTTTTCCAGTAATCGATAAAACTCAGGATGTTGCTTTTGGAATTCTTTCTTAAAATTGTTCCAGTTGCTTTCTGTCATCAAATGAGAATCCAGTAAATTTTCCAGATTTCCTTTTTCGACATCGTTAGGTTTAGATTGTTTAATTTTATCTATTTCCGCGTTTAATTTTTTTATCTGATTGTTTTTGTCTTTTAAAAACTCTTCCTGAAGATTTAAATTTTCATTTACTTCAGAAAGTTTTTGTTCGTTTTTAATTTTTTCAATTTTCAGAGAGTTAACTTTTTGATTGTACTCCGTATTTCTAATTTTTAGACGTTTTTTAAAGCTAAAAAAGAGTACAATCAATACTATAAAAATTAAAATAATTATTGCGGCATAGATATTCTTTAAAGAAGTTTCATGCTTGTATTGCTCGTTTGTGGTTTTGAGGTTATTTTGAAATTTTGTTTTCTGAATCATCCAGTTTGCTTTGCTGATAGCGATGTCGCCATCTTTATTTTTTAAGGAATCTTCAAGAACAAGCATGCGTCTTCTTAAAACCAGTTCATTCTCCGTTTTGTTTTGCTGTTGCAGAATCTTCAATTTAAGCTGAATAATTTGAAGTTCAGATTTTTCAAAGTACGTTTTTGAAAGTGCAATTTGCTGAGCCTCTTTCAAGGACTGATCTGCATCTGTATAATTTTTGTCGGCGACATAAAGTTCAGCCAGCTTTATTAAAGCGTACATTGTATTTTGATCGCTTTTCTGAGATTTAGAAATGCTAATGTCTTTTTGAAGAAGCGAAATTGCCGTTTTTAAATCCCCTTTTTTTTGTTTTATGATAGCCAAATCACCTATTGCTTTGGCATAACGAACTTCGTCTCCAATTTCTTGTGCGAGAATGGCACTTTGCAAAAAATAAGATTCTGCTTTTTTGAGATTTGAAGTGCTTAAGTAGTTAAAACCAATAGAATATACAATTGCAGCATAATCAGCACTTTTTTGAGGGGTATATTTTTTTGCAAGCGTTAAGTAATGCAGCGCTTCCGGATAGTCACCGAGCGTTTGCATAATCCACCCAATTTTTTTGAATGAATCGCCGGGTAAAAGAAGTTTCTCAGCAGGTAATTTCTTGATATCATCAATTACTTTGAGCAGGAGCGGAGTCATCTCTACATAATTGCGATGATGATAAAGGTAGAATACATAATTGAGTTCCGTCCAGATTTCAATGTTGGGCTGTTTTAAAAGTAAAGCCTTTTTGCGGGACTGCAGATAATGAAAGTTGCTTTTCGGATTAATTTCGTTGTAATAATTGCTGTAACCGTTGGCAAGTAATGCGTCGTAAAAAACACTGTAGTACGACGTTTTATTTAAAGGATTTAAATAAGTTTTTAATGCTGTAGTATCATTGTCAAAAGATTTTTCCTGTTGTAATATTGCTTCTAAACTTACTCTGTCTTTCCCATAAGAAGAAGTCTGAATTATATTGTTTTGCGCTTTTAAATGAAAGACAACAAAAAATAAAATGAGAAAGTAGTTTTTATTTAAAGGCATTTACTTTTGGTGGTTACTTTTGTTTTTTGGACTGTAAAAGTAGTAAAAAGAATGGTTGTATTCAAAGGCTTTGATGTCTAAAGTGTTGATTTTTCAGGATTTCTAAAAAAAATGTCCCCTAATTTGTCCACCCTGTATTTTTCGGAATAGTATTTTATATAATTATTTTTGTGGTCATGCTATTCAGTTTGAAAAGATAAAAGTGAAATTAAAAGCTTTTTTCTTTTTCTGAGTTTTGTCCCATTTTTAAATAATTAGCCTATGATTTTAAATTACTCTTCAAGCTTTTTGTTATGCCCAATTTTTACTGATAGAGGAAATATCTACGCTCTGTTTGCAAAAGTAAATTCATTTCATTTTCAAATTTATTGCTAAAAAAACATTCTGAAACGAAAGGATGCGATTGTGTTTGCATAAAATTTAGGGCTCCATTTTTTCTTATTCAAAGACAATTAAAAGTCACACATTAATTTTTAAATCAAATAAAATATCATTTTACTAATCAATCTATAAAATCTTCTCATGAAAAAAAATTACCTTATTCTAGTATTTGTTATTTCATCCTTTTTATCTGTAAATAAAGTTTCTGCTCAAGATGTACCAATTTTGGGTCAGATTACAATATTTGCTGGTAATTTTGCTCCCAGAGGCTGGGCTCTTTGTAATGGTCAATTGCTATCAATCCAACAAAACACCGCTTTGTTTTCGATACTTGGAACCACTTATGGAGGTGATGGTAGAACCACATTTGGATTACCTGATTTAAGAAATAGAGTACCTGTTGGACAAGGGGTGGCGCAAAATGGAGAAACAAAAGAATTGGGTGAAGTAGGTGGTTCAACATCAACTACAATTTTGATTTCAAATATGCCTGCACATAGCCATCAATTAGTGGGAACTACATTAGCTGGAAATACAAATGTTCCGCAAAATGCTTTACATGCCGATACTTCCGTTTTAGATAAAGAATATACTACAGATACATCAGGAGCTAAGGTAAATATGAGTCCTTTGGCAATTGGAATCACAGGAGGAAGTCAACCGATTAATATTCAACAACCTTATTTGGGAGTCAATTATATTATTGCTACAGAAGGAGTTTTTCCCCAAAGACCATAATATTCCCAGCATTTTATGCTGACTAATTATGGGCTGCAAAACCCATTTTATAAATTAAACTCTAAGAGATTTCACTGAGAAAATCAGATAGAATCTCTGTATAAAAATTTATACCAATGAAAAAATATACAAATAAAATGCTGTTGTTTTTTCTGTTCTTTTTTAGTGTTTTTTTCACTAATGCACAGGATGTAACAATTAGCGGTTCTTGTTTTATAGGGACACAAACCTTTGTTAAGGGAGGAAATAGCAGTATTCCAACCTATAATAGCAAACCGGCTTATTATAATGCCAATGTTAGTATTACTTATCAAAGTACGCCTATAAGTGCTGAAGCTTATTTGGTTTTTATACCTGCCGTTGAGTTAGGACTGCCAGAAGACCGATGGGTTATTCTTTTGGATGGACAGCCTTATTTTTATGCAATTTCTAGCGCTGCAACTGCGCCAACTTCAAACTATTTGCCGTTTGATGAAACAGCGACAACAACAGATTGCGGGGGAACTCCAGTAATTGCACCACCAAATCAGGCACCCACAGATATTTCTTTAACGAATGCTTTTATAAATGAGAATGTACCTGCGCTTTCTTCTGTAGGGTTATTCACTACAACAGATCCGGATCTTGGCGGTACTTTTACTTATTCGTTAGTTGGAGGAGCAGGAAGTACTGATAATGCTTATTTTTCAATCATCGGAAACGAATTAAGAATAAATAGTAGTCCAAACTACGAAATAAAATCATTTTATACTATTCGTGTAAGAACCACTGATCAAGGAGGAGCATCTTTTGAAAAAAGTTTTGTGATTTCAATTATTAACGTGTGCGATATAATCTTGTCGAAAGTAGAGAATAATGCTACATGTCCTGGTCGGGCAGATGGTAGTGCAACTATTACAGCTATTGAAGGAACAGGACCCTATAATTATCAATGGCCAAATGGTGAAACAAGTGCGACAGTAAACAATCTTGCTGTGGGAACGTATACTGTAACGGTAAGAGATACTAATGGATGTTTTGCATACATAGCTGTAACCATTGGAGCTAATCAGGACTTAGCTCCTCCAGTTCCTACGCTTCCTGGTTTACCAGACGTTAGGGAACAATGTAGTGTAGTTGCTGGTCGAATTACAGCTCCAACTGCAATAGACAACTGCGCCGGATTAATTACAGCTACGACACTGAGTCCGCTTACGTATTCCGCTCAAGGTAACTATACAATTTTCTGGCAATTTAATGATGGAAATGGAAATATTACTTTTCAAAATCAGAATGTAATTGTTGATGATACTACAGATCCGGTTCCTGATGTAGCTAATCTTTTACCTATAGTTTCTGAATGTGGAGTAACAGTAACAGCTCCAACAGCAACAGATAATTGTGTAGGAATGATTACGGGTACAACAATAGATCCAACTTCTTTTTCTTCTCAAGGGAGCTATATGATTAATTGGACTTATAGTGACGGAAATGGAAATGCTTCAACACAAACGCAAAATGTTATTGTTGATGATATTACAGCTCCGGTTCCTGATGCAGCTACTCTTCTAGATATAGTTTCTGAGTGTGCTGTTACGGTGACGGCTCCAACAGCAACAGATAACTGTAAAGGAATAATTACGGCTACAGCATTAGATCCAACTTCTTATTCTGCTGAAGGAAGCTATGTAATTAATTGGGTTTATGATGACGGAAATGGAAATACCTCGACACAAACACAAAATGTGACTGTTGATGATATTACAGCACCAGTTGCAAATGTGACTAATCTTCCTAATATTGTTTCTCAGTGTCAAATAATACTAGGTACAATTATTGCTCCGACAGCAACTGATAATTGTAAAGGACTAATTACAGCTACCACAACAAGTCCTCTTAGTTATTCAACTCAGGGAAATTATACAATTAATTGGACGTACAATGATGGAAATGGAAATATTTCAACACAAACACAAAATGTGATTGTTGATGATACTACACTTCCAGTTCCAGATGCAACCGTTCTTTCTGCCTTAGTAGCGGAATGTGAAATACCTGCAGGCACAATTGCAGCGCCAACAGCAATAGATAATTGTGGAGGAATAATTATAGCTACAACAACAGATCCTCTTACATATTCAGTTCAGGGTGAGTATACAATTCACTGGATATTTGATGATGGACATGGAAATACCTTAACTCAGACACAAGACGTAATCATACGTGATACTACAGCTCCGTTTATTAGTTTTCCGACTCTTTTAGATGTGATTTCAGAATGTGGAGTTACGGTTACAGCTCCAACTACGACAGATAATTGTGCTGGAATAATTACGGCTACAACATTAGATCCAACTTCTTATTCTGCTGAAGGAAACTATGTGATTAATTGGACTTATGATGACGGAAATGGAAATACTTCAACACAAATACAAAATGTAACTATTGATGATGTAACAGCTCCGGTTGCTGACGTACCTAATCTTCTAGGTATAGTTTCTGAGTGTGGAGTAACAGTTACGGCTCCAACTGCAACAGATAATTGTAAAGGAGTAATTACGGCTACAACATTAGATCCAACTTCTTATGCTGCTGAAGGAAGCTATGTAATTAATTGGACTTATGATGACGGAAATGGAAATACTTCAACACAAACGCAAAATGTAACTATTGATGATATTACAGCTCCAGTTCCTGATGTTGCTACTCTTTTGGATGTAGTTTCTCAATGTGGAGTAACAGTTACAGCTCCGACAGCGACAGATAATTGTAAAGGAGTAATTGCGGGTACAACAACAAGTCCGCTGACATATTCAACTCAAGGTAATCATACTATTACGTGGACTTACGATGATGGAAACGGAAATGTTTCTACACAAACGCAAAATGTTATTGTAAAAGACAATGTTGCACCTGTTGCTGATATCGCAGTTCTTTCAGATGTTTTAGGTCAATGTTCAGCTACAGTTACAACTGTACCAACTGCAACAGACAATTGTGGAGGAATTATTACAGGACTAACATCAGATGCGCTGACTTATTCAACTCAAGGGAATTTCACTATCACATGGACGTACGATGACGGAAACGGAAATGTTACTACACAAACACAGAATGTTATTGTGAAAGATAATGTGGCACCGGTTGCAGATATCGCTGTTCTTTCAGATGTTTTAGGTCAATGTTCAGCTACAGTTACGGCTGTACCAACTGCAACAGACAATTGTGGAGGAATTATTACAGGAGCAACATCAGATGCACTAACATATTCAACTCAGGGTAATCATACTATTACATGGACTTACGATGACGGAAACGGAAATGTTACTACACAAACACAGAATGTTATTGTGAAAGATAATGTTGCACCGGTTGCAGATATCGCAGTTCTTTCAGATGTTTTAGGTCAATGTTCAGCTACAGTTACAACTGTACCAACTGCAACAGACAATTGTGGAGGAATTATTACAGGAGCAACATCAGATGCGCTGACATATTCAACTCAAGGGAATTATACTATTACGTGGACTTATGATGACGGAAACGGAAATGTTACTACACAAACGCAAAATGTTATTGTGAAAGATAATGTTGCACCGGTTGCAGATATCGCAGTTCTTTCAGATGTTTTAGGTCAATGTGAAGTTGTAGTTACAGCTCCAACGGCAACGGATAACTGTGGAGGGACTATCGTAGGATCAACAACAAGTCCGCTGACATATTCAACTCAAGGTAATTATACAATTACATGGACTTACGATGACGGAAACGGAAATGTTTCTACACAAACACAAAATGTTATTGTAAAAGATAATGTTGCTCCAGTTGCCAACGTAACGAAACTTGCTGATATTGTAGCTACGTGCGGTATAAGTGCCGGAACAATTGTAGCGCCAACCGCAACGGATAATTGCGCAGGAACTATTACCGGAACAACAACAGATCCGCTTGTGTATTCGGCTCAGGGTAATTATACAATTACATGGACATATGATGACGGAAATGGAAATACGTCAACTCAACAACAACTTGTACAGGTGTCAGCATCAGGACTGGAATCGGTAACTTTCAGTGATGCTTCTTACACTTACGATGGCAAATCGCATGTTTTAGAAGTAGAAAATCTTCCAGTTGGTGCCACGGTTACATATGCGAACTCAGCAACTACAGGAACAGAAAATGGAGGAATTAATGCTGGAAACTATGCTATTACTGCGACGGTATCTTCTTCTTTTGGTAATTGTACTCCAGTGGTTTTAAGCGCAAAACTTGAAATTAAAAAAGCAACGCAACAAATTACTTTTGATGCTTTGCCTGAAAAAATTCTGGGAGATAATAGTTTTAATTTAAATGCTGTTACCACTTCAGGTCTGCCTTTGAATTATTCATTTACTTATAATTCGGCATTGCCTCCAGCAAATGTTTCTGCTGATGGTTTGGTGAATCTTTTAAGAGAAGGAGAAATAGTAATTACAGCACATCAGGATGGTGATGATAATTACCTGCCAGCTGAAAATGTTACGCAGCGTTTGATTATTAAAGCCAATAAAAATAATGATGCCACAATATCAGAAATTACGATTGGTGGTCAGGTTTATAAAAACCCTTCTCAGGAAATAAATTATCTGATGGAATGTGGTGAGGAGAATGTTGCAATTTCGATTTCAAACGATGCAAATGCAAGCATTCTTCCGTCAGAAAATTTCATTGTTGATATTCCAAAAGCTGGAATATACAAACAGAATGTTTCTGTAACTTCAGAAGATGGTTCTACTACTTCTAATTATGTAGTGAACATCCAAAGGCCTTTCAAATTCGATGATATTGTTCGTCAAAAATTCAACAATGTTTTACTTGTAAACAATAATCCGCAGACCAATGGAGGATATGAATTTGTTTCTTATGAATGGTTTAAAAACGGTCAGTTAGTAGGAACTGGACAATATTATTCAGCAGGAGATAATGTAAATGATGCATTAGATCCATCTGCAGAATATAGTGTTAAGATGAAGACCAAAGACGGACAGATTCTGCAAACTTGCAACAGTAGAGTTTCAACACAGAAATCATTGTCAGCGAAACTTTATCCGAATCCGATTCAAATCGGAAAAGTGATTACTATTGAAACAGATTTCCCTTCAGAAGAGCTAGAGAAAATGCAAATTAATCTCTACACTGTTACAGGTCAGTTGATCAAAACGGTAAAATCTTCAAGTGCACTAACGGAAATACAGTTGCCAATAGCCGATAGCACGATGTATCTTGTAGTTATTGAAACTCCAAACATCAAAAAGACGCTAAAAGTAATTGTAAACAAATAAAATCAGCCAGTACAATTTGAAAATTGTACTGGCATAAAAATAGTAAGATGAAAAAAAATAGAGTAAACTATATAACATCAATCACTATGATTATAGCTTTTTTGGCAACTTGCCTAAACGGTTATAGTCAGGATAAAAAAGCCAAATTAGAGAAAGCTGATAAGAAATATGAGTTGTCGATTGCTGTAGGAGGCCCGTTCTCGTTTATTAATTACCGCACACCTCAGGAAACTGTATTAGGAAACGGATTTAGTGCTGATATTCGTTATTCCTACTATTTAAATGAAGGGTTAAGTATTGGACTTGGTGTGGAATATCAAACGTACACTTCTGCAACCAAATCTGGATTTGTAACCGGACAATATGCCGCAACCGATGCCGATAATGAGTCTTTTCAGTTTAGATATAAAGCTGCAAATTTTAGAGAAGAACAAAAGCTAGGCTATGTAAATATTCCTGTTGGCATTCAATTTGAAACTTCGGGAAAAACAAAACTATATTTGGGTGCGGGTGCTAAAATTGGTTTTGCTGTAAATGGAACTTACGAAACAACGATCGAAAACCTGACAACCAGCGGTTATTATCCGCAGTATAATGTAGAGTTGTTTAATCCAGCATTTGCCGGTTTTGGAAATACTGCAAATATCAATACTGGTAAGCAGGATCTTAGTACTGAAATTTCATATTCAGCTACTATCGAAGCCGGAGTAAAACAAAGTATAGGAGCAAAAAAATCAATTTATATTGGTCTTTATCTGGATTACGGATTGAATAATATTTATGAAAAACAAAGCAAAAATGTAGTTCAGTATAATCCGGAAATTCCGGTTGCTTTGAGTTACAACACGGTTCTTAATTCAGTTTATGATGATGTGAAACTTCTTTCGTATGGCTTGAAATTAAGATTTGCGTTGCGTTAATTACAATTGTTTATACAAAAAACTCCTCCTAAATTAGGAGGAGTTTTTTTTTGCTGCATAGTTTTCTTTGCAAAATTAATATATGTTTAATCCCTGCTTTTATAAAATTCTCTTATACTAATAATCAGTATTGAAGCTAAAAAAAGGTAAAGTAAAATTCTTTCGACCATTGTGATTTGAGATTAAATAATTTGTAGTTCTAAAAAGTCACTTTTAAAGTAGTAAACCATTTTCTGGATTTAGTTTTAAAGGCGCTAATAACAAAACAAACTTACTTTATAAACAAATTACATAAAATACATCTTTTGGAGTATTTTTTACATTTTAACCATCCTCTTTTGCAATCAAAGGTTCTTTTTAGAAACTTCGAATGGTAGACAATTCTTTGCGATACGTACTTGGTGTTTTTCCGGTTATTTGCTTAAAATGTTTATTGAAATTGACAAAATTTTGATAGCCAATTTCGTAGCAGACATCAGATATAGATAACTTTTCATTTTGAAGAAGTTTACAGGCATGACCAATTCTTAATTCGTTCAAGAAACGAGTAAACGATTTTTGAGCTCTCTTTTTGAAAAAACTGCAAAAAGCAGGAGGCGTCATATGTGCTACAGATGCGATAGTTTCTAATGAAATAGGTTTCGTAAAATTGACCATGATGTATTTATAAACCTGATTCATTCTTTCGGTATCTTTTTCATTATAAGAATGAAAATAACCTAAACCGGCAAGCAGATCAAATTCATCTGTATTCAGCATAATATTTACGATCTTAAGGAACTCTATTATTTGAGGCAATCCTTCCATCGCTGTCATTTTCTCTAAATGCTTCGTAATCTTTGCTCTTGTTTTTCCGGTAAAACGCATGCCTCTTTCTGCTTTTTCAAACAGCGTCGTTTTTTTAGATAAATCGCCGGGATCGGTACATATTTTTTCTAAAAAATTAATGGGGAAATAAATAACAATAGCCTCAACCGATTTGTTTCTGTGATTATTGCTCGTTGGTATATCTTCATACCACATATGCGGCAAATTCGGACTCATTAAAACTAAATCCCCATCGGAGAAATTAGTAATACTATCTCCAATAATTCTTTTTCCACTGCTTTTTTTTACAAAACTTAATTCACAAAAGTCATGAAAATGCAGCGTTGCATCAAAATCACGTTCTTTTATTTTTTTGATGGTAATTAAGGAAGAATGTTGTTTGGGAAGTTCTACTAATATCGCTTTCATTTTGTCAGTACAATCAATAATTAAAAAATAACTTAAACAATATTAAACATTATTGTTTTACGGAAAGTAAAAATGATTAAAATAGTTTAAGTATTAATTAAGTTAGTGTAAATAGCGAAAAAGGTTATGCTGTAGTTTTGACTTACGATTAAATCAGTAAATAATTAAATAAAAATTTGAGGGTAATGGAAACTATATTTTGGAAGAACGACGATGAACTTTTTGATATTGTACGTAATGAACTTTATACAGCTGTAGTAGGAGATATTATGGATAAATTAGGTTTATTAAACCAATTTTTGCCACCGCAAATACAACCGCTACAAGATGATATGTTTATTGTAGGACGTGCCATGACAGTATTAGAAGCCGATGTTGTTTCAAACTCCAGTAGCAATAACCCAGTTTTGAATAAGTCTTTCGGATTAATGTTGGAAGCATTAGATGACTTGAAAAAAAATGAAGTATATGTATGTACCGGTTCTTCGCCATCGTATGCATTATGGGGAGAATTGATGGCAACACGTGCACAAATATTGGGTGCAGCCGGTGCAGTTGTAGATGGTTATTCGAGAGATACCAGAGGAATATTAGAACTAAAATTCCCTTCTTTTTCTTATGGAAGATATGCTCAGGATCAGGCGCCACGCGGAAAAGTAATCGACTTTAGAGTACCAATAGAAATAAAAGGTGTTAGAATTAATCCGGGTGATATTATCGTCGGAGATATTGACGGGGTTTGTGTTGTTCCGAGAGAAGTTGAAGAAGAAGTATTCCGTCTTTCTATAGAGAAAGCAAGAGGAGAAAAAATGGTTCAGAAAAAAATACAGGAAGGCATGAGTACAAGAGAAGCTTTCGATAAATATGGCATCATGTAAAAAGCTTTTACTATTTGAAAGCTAATTTTTGACTTGTATTTAAGTTTTTGTAAAAACATCAATTTCACCAAAATGAAAAAAATAAAATTAATAACCATTATTTGCTGGTTTGTTTTGATTGGTCATGCGACGGCTCAGACAAAAAGCATCCAAAATTTTGAAGTTCCCATACTTACGCCATTTCCTGCTTCGGTAGCTGGTGTTACTTCGCCTACAATGTCTTTAAACGGCAGTTGGGAATTCGATATAAAAGAACAAACTCAAAAAGGAAAAAAGATTCTCGTTCCCGGAGAATGGGAAATGCAAGGCTATAGTGTAAAAGAAGGACAAACTGCTTTGTATACTAAAAAACTTGCTGTTCCGGCAAGTTGGAAAGGAAACCAAATTAAAATAAGATTTGATGCTGTAAGTTCTCATGCATTGGTAAAATTAAACGGGAAAACGGTAGGCGAACACGAAGGGAGTTTTGTTCCTTTTGAAGTCTACATCACAAATCAGTTAACGTATAAAGAAGACATTCTGGAAGTTGAGGTTCAGGCGTTAACGATTAGCGACCGTTTGGCTTGTACGTCTCAGTATGCGTGTCATACTGTTGGAGGTCTTTTGCGAAAAGTTACTTTATTTGCCGTTGCTCCAATTCATATTTCTTCAGCAATAACGAATACTGTTTTTGATGCATCTTATAAAAATGCTTCCTTAACAATTGCAAATTCTTTAGTGAGCAATTTATCAGTTTCTCAAGATGCCCAACTTCAATTTACCCTTTTTGATGCCGCTGGAAAAGTGGTTGCAAAAAAGACTTCGATTGTCAAAAAAATCAATGCAAATGCTGATATCGAAACAGTTTTAGAAATTAAATCTCCAAAACATTGGGATCCGGAACATCCGTATTTGTACAAATTGCAAACGGACTTACTTGTAAATAATATCAAGAAACAAACCAACGAACAAAAAGTAGGATTTCGCCAGATTGTTATTAATGGAAATCAGTTTTTTGTTAACGGAAAAGCGATCAAATTGCATGGTGTAAACCGTCATTCTGTGCATCCGTTAACGGGAAGAAGTATTTCGCCTGCATTGGATCGAAAAGATGCCGAATTATTCAAGGCTGCCAATTGCAATTATATTCGTACGTCACATTATCCGCCTTCTGAAGAATTTTTGAATGCTGCAGATGAGTTAGGTTTATTTGTCGAAAGTGAAGCATCACTTACGTGGATTCAGCATCATGCATCGCCAATTTGGAAATTATGGAGTTATACCGATGAAAAATTCCTTCCCTTTATGGTAAGAGCCAATATGGATAATGTTTTGGCAGGACGTAATCATCCTTCCATCATTATTTGGTCTTTAGGAAATGAATCCAGATGGAGTCCGCTTTGGGAAAAAGTAAAAAAAGTTGTAAAAGAAATGGACCCAACACGACCAACAAGTTTTCATGATCAATGTTGGGGTGGTTTTAACAACGCAAGCAGTAAAGCAGATGTAGCCAATTACCATTATCCGGGTATTACAGGACCGAAAGCAACTGATACAATGTCACGTCCAACGCTTTTTGGAGAATATGCGCATTTGTCGACGTACAATCGTAGAGAATTATTGAGTGATCCGGGTGTAAGAAGTGCTTATAGCGAGCCGCTTGTACAATTTTACGATTCCATTTATAAACATAAAGGAAATTTAGGTGGTGCAATATGGAGCGGTATCGATGATATTTTTCATATGCCTGACGGAAGAATTGTAGGTTATGGCCCGTGGGGACCTCTGGACGCTTGGCGAAGACCAAAACCGGAATATTATGGAATGAAAAAAGCGTATTCTCCAATCCGAATTACGAAGGTAAATTGGGGAACATCGACAAAAGGTTTTGTAGAACTTAATGTAGAAAATCGTTATGACTTTACTTCATTTTCAGAAGTAAAAATTGAAGTAAAAACAAATGCCGGATCTAAATTAATTTCATCGGTTATTCCGGCAAGAGGAGAAGGAATTATTAAAGTTCCTTTAGATAAAAAAGCATCAGAATTTTATATCTCGTTCACAGATTCTAATGGAACAATTGTCAATGAGGAAAAATATGAAAACAAAGTTCCAACCAAAATAGAAGATCAGAAAGTAGCGCTTTCATTTTCGGAGAACGAATCGGCTATAACGGTGAAACAAGGAGAAGTCAGTTATTTAATTAATAAGGTAACCGGAGTTATCACCAATATTACAAAGAACAACCAAACGATTGCGACACAAGGACCCGTTTTTTGTTTTGTACCAATGAATAGTGAAGACGGAGGAAAACCGAATGTAGCCGGAGAAACCTATCAGAATAATATTTATCCGGTAAAAAATTATCCGCTTTACACTTTGTTTGCAAAAGACCTTACGGTGAAACAAACGGAAAAAGGAATTGTTGTCGATATGAATACGGTATATATTGATGTAAAAGGAAGACAATCGTACTTGTTTACTACTGATGGAAAACTAGAAACATCTTACGAAGTAGAATACGGCGACAATGACGAAAGTCCTTATCAATATGGAATGCTAATGCAGCTTCCAAAACAATTTGACCAATTAAGCTGGAAACGTAAAGGTGAATTTACCATTTATCCTGAAAATGATATTGCAAGAAGCGAAGGTTCAGCATTATTAAATGCAAAAAAACTTAGCGGAGTTGAAGAGCCGGGCGTTGTTCCGTCCGGAGACTGGAAAGATGATGCTAATGATTTAGGAAGCAATGATTTCCGTTCAACAAAAAGACACATTGAAACAGCAAAATTGCAAGATAAATCAGGAAACAGTATAAAAGTACTTTCAGATGGAACTCAGGCTTCCCGAAGCTGGTTGCAGGATGAACAAATACAATGGTTAATAGCAGATTACAGCAATTCAGGATCAGAACCTTTTTACGGAAGTCCTCATAGTAATGGCCGAATAAAAACGAAAGGCAAAACCCTGAAAGGAAAAGTTACGCTTACGATTAATTAAAGAGACAAGATATTAACAGAAATAGAAAGAAATGAAAATTACTGATGTAAAAGTGTGGATGGTTGAAGGTGTTAAATACAACTGGACATTACTAAAAATTTATACAGATACGGGTCATACCGGCGTTGGAGAGGCTACAAACTGGCCGGGAAGCCCTATTGTTTATCACGCGGCAAAACATATTGGAGAAAGAATTATTGGTCTTGATCCTATGAAAACCGATTTTATTTGGACAAAACTGTACCGCGATTTAAACTGGGTCGGACCAAACGGAGCAAGTTTATGCGCTATTAGCGGAATTGATATGGCTTTGCTGGATTTAAAAGGAAAAGTTTTAGGAGCGCCTTGTTATGAACTTTTGGGAGGTGCTTTTAGAAAAGACATTTTATTATATGCCAATTATTGGTTTACAGGCGGAGGACACAATGCCGAAGATTATGCAAAACAGGCGATAAAAGTAAAAGAAGCTGGATTTACAGGATTAAAGTTTGATCCGTTTGCGCACACGAATTATTTATATGGTGAAGATTTATCTTCCAATCTTACGCTGACTGCTGAACAGCAGGATTTAGCTTTCGAAGTTAGTAAAGCGGTTCGTGATGCAGTAGGGCCAAATTTCGATATTATGATCGAAACACATGCAATGCTGAATTACCGAGTAGCGGTAAAAATGGCGCAACGTCTTGCCGAGCTTGATATTACATGGTATGAAGAACCCGCAGGACCGGAAAGTGCTGATACCTTAAGAGCAATGAGAGAACGTATTCCGTCGAATGTTTCAATTTGCGTTGGAGAAAGACATTACACGAGACACGGAATCCGTCCAGTATTAGAAAAAAACATTTGCGATATTATGATGCCGGATATTACGCGTTGTGGCGGCCCTTCTGAAATGAAAAGAATGGCAACAATGATGGAAGCTTATAATGTTTTACTTGCGCCACACAATCCAAATGGGCCTTTGTCTACCTTGGCGTCAGCTCACGTTTGTGCTTCTGTTCCTAATTTTTTCCGTCAGGAATTTATGTTCAATGACGTGCCTTGGAGAGATACGGTTATTACACATCCAATAAAAGACATGATTAAAAATGGTCATTTACATTTAAGTGACAGACCCGGTCTTGGTGTGGATTTGGTTGAAGAAGAAATGGAAAAACATCCTGGAATAGTAGTTCCGCGACCAGGGTTTTATGTGTAAATTTAAGATACAAGTCAGGTTTTACTATTTAAGTTTTAAATAAATTAAAATATTTCCCACCAGTTTAAAAACAGTTATTTATGTCAATTGAATCAATAAAAAGACGTGATTTTTTAAAACAAACCAGCATTTTTACTGCGGGTTTACTTGCCATGCAAATGGATGTTTTTGCAGATTCTTTTGCGTTGGATAAAGCTGGAAATGAATTTATTTTCCCGAACAAAATAACAGATCCTGACTGGATAAAATCCTTGTATCAAAGAGGAACTGTAACCACTTATCTCAAAAGTAAAAATGAGTTGAGATATATTGGTATGCCAGTTGGCGGAATCAATTGCGGTACTGTTTATCTTGGTGGAGACGGACGTTTGTGGCTTTGGGATATTTTCAATAAAAATCAGGAAGGTATTGAACCTAAACTGGCAGAATGGAATAAAGGTAATGGTGAGGAAATTAAATTGCGTCCGCGTGATGGCGCTGCTTATGTATTTCCTGCAACTGAAATTCATCCTTTGGAACAGGGTTTTGCAATAAAACTCATTTACAAAGGTAAGACTATTATAAAACGTTTTCATCAGGAAGATTGGGCCGAAATTAAGTTCGAAGCAACTTATCCCGCAGCAGTTATTCATTATATCGACTCCGATTTTCCTTTGGAAATAACACTAACAGCATTTTCGCCTTTTATTCCTTTAAACGAAGACAATTCGAATATTCCGGTCACTATTCAGTCTTTTGAAGTAAAAAATACAACACAGGAAATTGTTGAATTTGAAATAATCGGCTGGTTAGAAAATGCGGTAAATAAGTTCTCTATAACTGCTAGCAGCGATGGGAAAAGAGAAAATTCAGTGATTTCCAAACCAAATCATGTTTCCGTTTTTTCCACTTTTAATCCAAATGATAAAGTAAAATTTACTGAGGCTGGAGATACAGGATCGCTATGCCTTTCTTTTATAGGAAAAAATGCGACCGGTATTTCTTCTTTCAGCTTTCCTTTTTCTTCGGAATCGTTTGATTTAAAAGGCGAGAAAGAGAATAAAAGTGTAGTAAATGCCGATGAAAAACTATTTGCAGGAATAGCTGTAAATGAAAAATTAGCGCCCGGTAAAAAAGTAAAAAAAGAATTTGCGATTAACTGGCATTTTCCAAATGTTGGAAAACGCATTAATGTACCAGATGCAAGAACGGGACATTATTATTTAAATATGTTTCCAGATGCTTTGGCTGTCGCCGATTATGTGGCAGATCATTATTCATTTTTATCGGCACAAACAAAATTGTGGAAAGATACCTGGTACAATTCAACTTTGCCTTGGTGGTTCATGGAGCGCACTTTTTCAAATATTTCAGCATTGGCTACGACCACTTCGCATCGTTTCAAAACCGGTCGTTCGTGGGCGTGGGAAGGTGTTGGCGCCTGCGAAGGAAACTGTACACATGTTTGGCATTATGCGCAGGCAATTGGCAGAATTTTTCCGGGTATTGAAAGAGACAACCGTCAACGCGTTGATTTAGGAATTGCTTTGCAGGAAGACGGAGGAATCTGGTTTAGGGCAGAATATGATAAACGTCCGGCTATCGATGGACAAGCAGGCAGAGTTTTAGGTTGTCTGCGTGAACATCAAATGAGTGCCGATGATACTTTTTTAAAAACGAATTGGCCAAACATAAAAAAGGCAACTCAATTTCTAATTAATCAGGATAAAAGCGGCAATGGACTTACGGACACTCCAATGGAAAATACTTTGGATGCTGTTTGGGACGGCGAAATCGCCTGGATTGCCGGTTTATCAATTGCAGCTGTAAAAGCCGGCGGATTGATGGCAACCGAAATGAATGACATTGCATTTGCAGAAAAATGCCAAATATATGTCGAAAAAGGTTCCAAAAATATGGATGAGGTTTTGTTTAATGGAGAATACTACATTCATAAACCGGATGCCGTAAAAGGAAGGGAAGAAGTAGGATCTTATAATACGTGCCATATCGATCAGGTTTTAGGACAAAGCTGGGCGTGGCAAGTTGGCTTAGGCCGAATTAATAGCAAAGAAAAAACAACCTCTGCTTTGAAGTCGTTGTGGAAATATAATTTCATGAAGGATGTGGGGCCATATATAAAAGAGCATACCGGATGGCGTCCTTATGCATTACCCGGCGAAAGCGGAATGGTCATGAACACGAATCCTAAAAACGAACCGAATCCTTACGGTGAGTCGGTGACATGGCAAATGGGTTATTTTCATGAATGTATGACGGGTTTTGAACATCAGGTGGCAAGTCATTTAATGGCGGAAGATATGACTGATGAATCACTAATATTAACGAAAGCTATTCACGATCGTTATCATGCCTACAAACGAAATCCGTTTAACGAGATAGAATGCAGCGATCATTACGGAAGAGCAATGGCGAGTTACGGAACATTTATTACAGCATGCGGATTCGAATATCACGGTCCAAAAAACTTCATCCGATTTGCTCCAAAATGGAATAAAGAAAATTTTGAAACGCCTTTTGTTACCGCAAAAGGCTGGGGATCTTATTCTCAAAAAAATCAAAATACAAAACAAATTCATCGTTTTAACTTGAAATATGGCTCGGTTCGATTACAAAAAATAAGCTTGCAAAAAATAAGTGACTTGCCTTTAAGAAAAGTAATTGCAGCTGTTGGCGGTCAAAAAATAAAACTAAAATATCAGCAAACAGGAAATGATATTCTTGTAGAGTTTGATAAGCCGCTTAATATTCAAACCAATGAAACATTAGTAATCACTATCTAATATTATTTGCAATGTTAAAAAGGAATATATTTTTATTGATGGTTTTTATGGTATTGATTTCGTGTAATCAATCCAAAACAAGTGAGGTAACGCAAGCAGATGATAATTGGAAAAAGCAATTTGACCAAAGGCTTCCGTTGTTGGGACATCGTAATTGGATTGTTATTGCAGACAAAGCTTTTCCGGAACAGAATGCCGCAGGTATGGAAGTGATTAATACAAACGAGAATTCTTTGACCGTTCTAAAATATGTTTTGCAACAAGTAAATTCTTCAGGGCATGTAAAACCAATTATTTATCGAGATAAAGAATTAGAATTTATTACCGAGGCACAAGCGAAAGGTGTAGAATCTTTCCGTACAGAATCTGAAAAATTGCTGAATATTGGTAAAACTTTAGAATCTAAACCTCAAACTATTCTTCATGATTCTGTTTTTGCAAAATTAGATCAGGCATCAAGATTGTTTAAAATCGTGGTTTTAAAAACAAACGAAACCATTCCGTATTCCTCAGTTTTTGTACAGCTCGATTGTTCGTATTGGAATGCAGAAAAAGAAAAACAATTAAGAGCAAAGATGAATAATCAAAAATAAAATCATTAAATGGAAATTTGGAAAGCAACATCATTAAACAATACAAAATCAATTCTCGGAGAAGGAGCAATATGGAGTTCTTTACGCAATCTGTTTTTTTATGTAGATATAGAAGGAAAAAAAGTTGGTTTTGTAGATCCTGTTTCCGGAATGACCAAACAGCGACAAATGAAAGAGAAAGTAGGAACTGTAGTTCCTACAGAAAATGGACGACTTATTTTGGGACTTGAAAATTCGATCTCAATTTTCGATTTTGATTCCGATGAATTGCAGGAGCTTACAAAATTAGAATCAGAAATTCCGACCAATCGTTCTAATGACGGAAAATGTGATGCAGCCGGAAGATTCTGGATCGGAACAATGAATCAGGAAGCAAACGGAGCGGTTGGAGCATTATATTGTTTTGACGGAGAAGAAGTAAAAAAAATGATTCCAAACCGAAAAGTATCCAATGGAATTTGTTGGAGCAGCGATAATAAGACGATGTATTACATAGACTCGTTTGATTACAATATAAAAGCATATGATTTTGATTTAGAAACGGGTGATATTTCAAACGAAAGAATCGTTGTTGAAATGAAAAATCAAAATTTTACGCCAGATGGAATGACAATAGACACCGAAGGAATGTTATGGGTAGGGATGTGGGGCGAAGGAACCGTAAACAGGTACAATCCGCTTTCGGGTGAATTAGTTGGTAAAGTAGATGTTGATGCTCCCCACGTTACTTCTTGTGCATTTGGAGGACCAAATATGACACAATTGCTTGTAACAACCGCGAGCTCTGGATTAAGTGAAGAACAGTTAAAACAGTTTCCGGAAAGCGGCACCTTATTTTTAGTTGATGTTGGAATTAAAGGAACCGAAATGAACACATTTAAATTCCAAAATAAAAATATAAAAGAGTTACAATGAAAGAAATTGTTTTGTTCGGAGAGTATTTGTTAAGGTTGACTCCGCCGGGAAATAAAAAAATAATGCAGGCCGAAAATCTTGAAATGCATTGGGCTGGATCTGAAGCTAACATTGCTGTTTCATTGGCTACATTTAAAAAAAGTACGCGATATATTACTTCATTACCAAAGAATGATATTGCTGAGGCTGGCATTGCGCAGCTTCATCGTTACGGCGTTCCAACGACCATTATAGAAAAGGAAAAAGGACGTCAGGGAATTTATTACTACGAAAGTGGTATTGGAGCCCGATCAGGAAAAGTAACCTACGATCGTGAGTATTCGAGTTTTAGTTTGCTGGAAGAAAATGATATCGATTGGGATGAAATTTTCAATGATGCCGAGTGGTTTCACTGGAGTGGAATTACGCCGGCCTTAAATGAAAATCTTGCAAAAATTTGTTTGAAAGCCTTGAAAATTGCCAAGGAAAAAGGAATTACAATTTCAGCCGATTTTAATTTTCGTTCCACATTATGGCAATACGGAAAGCAAAGTCATGAAATAATGCCTGAACTATTAGAATATTGCAATGTTGTCCTGGCAGATGTTGATGCAGCAAAGCTGTATTTTAATATCAAACCGGAAGAGAATAATTTGGTTGAAAGTACTTGTTCCCTTTTAAAGGAAAAATTACCAAATACAAAATATATTGCCATGACGATGCGCTATCAGCAGAATTCTTCAAATGAATATGTTGGTTATTTATGGTATGACAATGCAATAGTAGCTTCATCAAAATATAAAATAGACAATATTGCTGAGCGTATTGGTGCCGGCGATGCTTTTATGGCGGGTTTAATTTATGGTTTGCAAGAAAAACAGCCACTTCACGAAGTTATAGAGTTTGCTACTGCATGCGGCGTGATGAAACATTTTGTGACCGGCGATATGAACATTGCTTCAAAAGAAGAAATAGAGCTTATTATGCAACAAAAAGGAAGCGGCAGAATAATTCGTTAATAAAAAAAAGACACTATGATTATTTTGAATCCTTTCGAAATGCAACAGCATATTTTACAAGAAAAATTTATTCCGCTATTTACAAATACAGATGTCGAAGTTTGCAAAAACATCATGCGTATTTGCTATGAAAATGGTATAAGAACATTTGAATTTACCGATCGAAACGAAAATTCATTTTCTGTTTTTAAAGAATTAAAAGCCTATCGAGACGTTGCATTACCTCAATTGAAAATTGGAATTGGCACTATTAAAAATGCAGCTCAAGCGGAATTATTTATAGAAGCCGGAGCCGACTTTTTAATTTCGCCCATCATTTTAGAAGAAATTCACTTGCTGTGTCAGAAGAAAAATATACTCTGGATTCCGGGATGCGCAACACCTTCAGAAATTGTTTTCGCAGAATACTGGGGATTATCGTTGGTAAAAATATTTCCGGCAAAACAATTAGGTGGAGATTCTTATATCGAGGCACTAAAAACGGTTTTTCCTAAAATGCATTTAATGGCAACTGGTGGCGTGGAGCCCACTAAAAGTGATATCGAAAAATGGTACAAAGCCGGCGTTTCTTCTGTTGGTTTAGGAGCAAAACTTTTTCCGAAAGAAATGTTGTTGAATCAGGATTATGATAAGATGAGTTCGCACTTAGCCACACTTATCAGCGATTTAAATTAAAAGAATTTACTAACTACAAAACCTTAGATACTAGTTAATGACCTAAACGCTAGTATCAGAAAAACTATTATTATGAAACTGGAATTGATTGATTATCTCATTATTGCTATTTATTTTGTTTTTGTAATTGGGATTGGTTTTTTGCTCAAACGACAGGTAAAATCAGCAAATGATTTTTTAATGAGCAATCGAAATATTCCTTTATGGATAACAAGTCTTGCTTTTATTTCTGCCAATCTCGGAGCTCAGGAAGTTTTAGGAATGGCGGCAAATGGAGCAAAATACGGATTGTATACCGTACATTTTTATTGGCTCGGCGCTGCTTTGGCGATGATATTTCTCGGCGTATTTATGATGCCATTTTATTATGGAAGCAAAGCCAGAAGTGTACCCGAATATTTAAAACTTCGCTTTGACGAAAAAACAAGAACTTTTAATGCCTTTGGCTTTGCGGCAATGACCGTTTTTTCATCGGGAGTTTCATTATACGCATTGGCAATGCTGATGGAAGTAATTCTTGGTTGGAATTTTGATTTGTCCATCTGGATTTCTGCTTTGGTTGTTTTTGGTTATATTTTCATGGGAGGCTTAACCAGTGCGGTTTATAACGAAGTTTTGCAGTTTTTTCTAATTGTATTAGGAATTGCTCCTTTGGTTTTTCTTGGTTTACATAAAGTTGGAGGATGGGAAGGAATTGTTGCAAACGTGCAGGATGCTAAACTCCATGTTTGGAAAGGATTGGATGATCCTTCACACAACCCAATGGGAGTTGACGCTTTTAGTATGGTTTTCGGATTAGGATTTGTATTGGCTTTCGGATATTGGTGCACTGACTTTTTAGTGGTTCAACGCGCCATGATTAGTAAGAATTTGAGTGATGCACAAAAGACTCCAATTATTGCGGCAATTCCTAAAATACTAATGCCGGCGATTGTTATTTTGCCGGGAATCATAATTCTTGCACTTCAGAATAAATTTTTAGGTTTCGAACTTCCTGTAAATGCAAATGGCGATGCGAATTACAATATGGTTTTGCCAATTTTATTGCAAAAATTATATCCAAACGGAATTTTAGGTGTTGGAATTACAGCACTAATTGCTTCTTTCATGAGTGGAATGGCCGGGAATGTAACTGCCTTTAATACAGTTTGGACGTTTGATATTTATCAGTCGCATATCAAAAAAAATGGTTCAGAAAAACATTATTACTATGTTGGTAAAATTGCTACAGTTGCCGGAATCTTAATCTCGATTCTGACTGCTTACGTGGCCCGTGGTTTCAATAATATAATGGATTTGTTGCAGTTGGTGTTTAGTTTTGTAAATGCACCACTTTTTGCGACCTTCTTTTTAGGAATGTTTTGGAAAAGAACGACTGGTCATGGCGCTTTCTGGGGATTAATTTTCGGGACTGCCGCTGCAACAATTACCCACGGACTTACCGTTGCCGAAGGAAAGGGAGGCTGGATTGCCAATATTCATGAATTTTATTCGGGCACAAGCCAGGCTTTTAATATTGCATGGATTTCTTTTCTGGTTTGTGTTGTTGTAACGATCGTAATTAGCTTAATTACAAAACCAAAACCAGAAGAAGAATTAGTTGGATTGGTTTATAGTTTAACACCAAAACAGACAGACTCAAACAAAATATGGTACAAAAATCCCCTTTGGATGGGCGTTGCTGTTTTGATAGTCACAATTGTATTTAATATCATCTTTTTTTAAGAATAATTGCTATGAATAAATTATATGATTTGCGAATTGTTATCGGGATTTTCTTTCTGATTATTGGATTTCTTCTAATGGGTTATGCCTTTTTTCTTGATGGTTCTTTAGAAGAAAATATAAAAATTAACCTTTATTGTGGTTTATTATTTTTGTCTTTTGGTTTGCTAATGCTTTTGTTAAAAACTAAAAGAAATAGAAGTAATTAAAAACGCTATTCCAAAGGATGAAATTTGATTTCATTTCTTTCAACCTACTTTTAATTTCGTTTTTTTTATTCAGTTGAGGTGTCTGTTTATTTGAAAAAATAATTAAGACACTTTTACTGAATTTTTATTTTGTATTTACTTGATAATCATTCGTGTATTTGGTTTTTTATCAAATAAAATTTTAATCGGAATAAATAATTCTATGCTTTTTTCGGAATGATTTTGATTAAAATAGTTTCTACTTCCATTAAAAAAGTAAAATAATGTCAGTCACATAAATTATACATTGGTTCCCAGCTTAGAGCCAGTTTTTTGAAAGAAAAATTCAAATTTTCACTCATTACTTTTTTACTGAAAATACTTACAGGCCTGAGAAAAGGTGTTTTGGGAATTAAAAAGAAGATGACAAGAGCTGGATTTTAAAATAACCAATTTATTACTAAACAAACTATGAAATTACTAACTAAAAACAAGCCAAGAAATTTTTGGTCTAAAAGTTTATTTAAGAACTTTTTACAATTAACTCCAATTGTGTTTTGTACGATTGCGCTAAATGCATCTGCGACAGTGATACCTAAAACAGATTCATCTTCAAAAATTCATTCGTCTTTTGTTCAGAAAACTATAAAAGGAAAAGTAGTAGACGAACAAGGACTACCTGTTCCTGGTGCAAACATTACTGCAAAAGGTACAAAGATCAGTACTCAGACAGATATGGACGGAAGTTTTTCTATTACTGTATCTGATAATGTTACAAAATTGCTGGTTACTTATATTGGTATGCAGGATCAGGAAGTGTTGATTACTGGAAATACTATTAATATAGTATTAAAACAAACCGGACAAAAACTGGAAGAAGTAGTTGTTGTAGGATATGGAAAACAAAAGAAAGTCAATCTTTCTGGCGCTGTAAATGTTGTTGATACAAAAATGATTACCAACAGAGCTGTTTCCAATCTAACAAATACTTTGCAAGGAACAGTTCCAGGACTTACCGTTATTGCAAGACCAGGCGATGTTGGAGGAGATGTCGGTTCAATTAATTTGCGTGGAAAAGGAAACTTCGGTTCATCAGATCCCTTATTCATTATAGATGGTGTAATAGCAACTGCAGAATATTTCAACAGAATTAATTCTAATGATGTAGAAAGTATGTCAGTTTTAAAAGATGCCTCTTCTGCTGCGATTTACGGATCAAGAGCTGCTTACGGAGTTATCGTAGTAACAACTAAAAAAGGAAAAGAAGGTAAAGCGCAATTTAATTATAACAGTTATTTTGGAGTTCAGTCGGCAGTGGAACTTCCAAAAAGGGTAGACGCTTTACAATATGCTGAATTGTATAATGAAGCAAGATTAAACGCTGGTAAGTCAGTATTTTATACACCTGCTGAAATTGATAAAATCAAAAACAATTCAGATCCGGATCATTACGGAAACACAGATTGGTATAAATTGTTTCTTCAGAAATCGGCACCAATATTTGAACATGAAATTAATGTTTCCGGTGGAGGTACAACGCGTTATTTCATAAGCGGATCCTTTTTTGAGCAAAACTCACTTTTTTCAGGAAAAGAGCTTAACAGATATTCTTTCAGATCGAATACAGAATCTAAAGTAAGTGATAAATTCACTATTGGAACTACGATTTCTTATAGCCACGATCGATTTGATAACGAAAATGGAGCAGTTAGTTTTACTTCTATCGATAGAGCGATTCCGATATCTGTTGCAACCCAATCTGATGGCAGCTGGGGTATGTTTACAGGCGGAAGAGTGAGTCAGGAATTCCCATACAGAATACTTAAAGAAGGCGGAAGAGCATCTTATACAAAAGACCGTTTTCTTGGTGCAGTAAGAGCTACTTTTACTCCAATTAAAGGATTAGATATTACAGGATCGGTTTCTTATAGTCTTAATAATGATTTTGATAATTCTTTTGTAAACAGATTGCCGGCGCTTCTTAATTTTGATACAAAAGTTGAAATACCGGGATCGGCAGTGGTGCAAAATTCGTATTATGAAAAATGGGCCAACCAAGGTAAATTCTTAACAGACTTAACAGTGAGTTATGATAAAAAATTAGACAAGCATAATTTCAAAGTTTTAGGAGGTCTTTCGTATGAAGATAATTCAGGACGAAATGTCGAGATAACCAGAAAAGGATATGTTACAAATAATATTGGTTCAATCGATGCGGGTTCAGCAGATCCTATTAATACAACCGTTAAAGGGAAACCGGGGCAAAATGCTTTTCAATCTTTCTTTGGCCGTGTGACGTATGCTTATAATAATAAATATTTATTCGAATCGAGTCTTAGATACGATGGTTCATCTAAATTTCCTGTAGAAAATCGTTTTGGAGTATTTCCTTCCGTTTCTGGAGCTTGGAGAATCGGACAAGAAGATTTCTTAAAATCAGCAGAATGGATTTCAGAATTAAAATTACGTGCTTCATGGGGTAAATTAGGAAGTGTGAGCAACGTAGGAAATTATGATTATTACAATACTTTGACTTCGGGAACACAAATTATTCTGGACGGAACAAAACAAGACGGAATTGTACCGGGACAAATTTATAACCCTCTTTTAGGATGGGAAAAAGTAAACATGACAAACATTGGTTTGGATCTTGCCTTGTGGAACAACAAGTTCAACCTACAAGTAGATGCTTACAACAAACTTACTGATGGTATCTTATTACCAAATCCTTATATCCCGGCTGAGGCAGGTTTAAGTGTTATTCCGCCAATAAATTTAGGACAAGTAACCAATAATGGTATTGAAGTTTCTGTTTCATACAACAACAAAGTAGGAGCATTAAAATATTCAGTAGGAGCAAATATGAGCCGTATTTGGAACAAAGTTTCGAATTTAGGTGATGTGCAAGAAACTCCGCCAGATGGTTATTATATTAACAGAGTTGGTTCGCCAGTTGGATCTTTTTATATGTGGGAAGCGGAAGGACTTTTTGCTGATGCTAATGATGTTGCCAACCATGCAACGCAATCAACAAATACAAAACCGGGAGATATTAAATATAAAGATCAAAATGGCGACGGAAAAATTAATGGTGATGACCGTGTAATTATGGGAAGCGAAATTCCTAAACTGACTTACGGATTCAATTCTACTTTGGCGTATAAAGATTTTGACTTTGCTATAATGCTTCAAGGTGTACAGGGAACAAAAGCTTATCTTGAAAATGAAGCATCGCAGGCCTTCTTTAACGGTGCAGGTGTAAAACAATATGCACTGGATCGTTGGACAACAGAAAACCCAAATCCAAATGCAGCTTATCCGAGAATGTTGCTTTCACCGGATAATACACAAAACCTTCAAAGATCATCTTTTTGGTTGTTTGATACTTCTTATTTGCGTGTTAAATCGATGTCATTGGGTTACAATTTACCAAAACAGGTATTAGAGAAAATCAAACTGCAAGGTTTTAGATTGTATTTAGCAGGTAACAACTTGTTTACAATAAGAGGAGACAAACGTATGAAGGATTTTGACCCGGAAGTTACTTCACAAAGAGCTTCATATCCACAATTAAAAACCTATTCTTTTGGTGTAAACCTTTCTTTTTAATTTAAACAATATGTCTTGAAAAATAATTGAAAATGCTTGTCGTACAATCATAATTATTTTTTTGAGACGCATAAATAGTATACTCAAATGAAAAATAAATTTAATAAAATAGCACTATCATTTGCGGCAGCGACCATTTTTAGCTGTACTGCACCTCCGTTGGAGAGAGTGCCGCAAGATACAAATTCAAATAGCACATTCTGGACTTCAGAGAATGATGCCCGATTAGCATTAAACGGTTGTTACGGATATTTGGCTTATGCTTACAATAACCCTTACAACGACGGATCTGCGGATAATGCGTACTGCCAATACCCGTGGGAAAGTGATGCAACAACTATTAGTGAAGGAAACATTACGGCGGCGTCTTTAAACCCTGCTAATTATTCTGGTAAATATCAAAGTATTAGAGGGCTTAATAGCTATCTGGATAATGTTGGTAAAATTTCTATGAATGAAAATCTAAAAAAACGTTTTATTGCCGAAGCAAAAGTTTTGCGAGCAATGGTTTATTTTGATTTAATACGCTCTTATGGTGCCGTGCCATTACTGACAAGTGAGTATGTTAATCCGCAAGAAACGGCTGTTGCACCAACTTCGGAAGCTGAAATTGTAACTTTTATTGTAAATGAGTTAGCGACGGCTGAAGCTGATTTACCTTTAAGCTATTCAGGAGGAGTAAACAATGAAAAAGGAAGAATTACAAAAGGAGCTGCTTGGGCATTAAAAGCAAGAGTAGAATTGGATTATAACAAATTCGCTGACGCTGCTGCTAGTGCAAAAAAAGTACAGGAACTTGGAGTTTATCATTTATTTAGAGGTGGAGATGTTTCTAAAACCAAAGATGATTTTTCGTCTTTCGTTGATTTCGCATCTACGGCAGAACAGCAAAAATTCTATAAAGGATTTGCCAATTACGATCAGTTATTTTGGGCAGTAAATGACGATAATTCAGAAGTGATTATAACTTCACAATCCATTAATAACTCCTCTTATGAATGGGGGAATGGCTTAAATACTTTATTTGTTCCGGTTGATCTTGGTGGCTGGAGTTCGATTACACCAACGGTTGAATTGGTAAATTCATATTGGGATAAAACAGGACATTCTTATACAGCGCCGTCTTCGTCAGTAAGAGCTTCAAATTATAATGGAGGTAGTCCAAATGCTGCTTATTTCTCTGAATTTAAAAATAGAGATACGCGTTTGTATGCAAGTATAATGTTTCCAACCTCACCATGGGAAAATGCTTCACCAGGTTATCGTTATGATTGGGGAGGCAGCGCAAGTATGACTGGCTATAATTTCAGAAAAATGGCAGATCCGGCTTATCTTTCTATTGAATGGGATGGAGCACAAGATTTCCCGATTCTGCGCTATGCTGAAGTTTTACTTATTTATGCTGAAGCAAAAAATGAAGTTAGCGGTCCGGATAGCTCGGTTTATGAAGCAATCAATGATATTAGAGATCGCTCAGGCATGCCGGCTGTAGATCAGGCTGCATATGGTACAAAAGAAAAAATGCGTGAATTGATTCGAAATGAAAGACGTATTGAATTAGCCGGAGAAGGACAACGCTATTTTGATATTCGCCGTTGGGGAATTGCCGATCAGGTTATGAAAACCATCTATGATATCACTGGAAATATAGCACAAGAACGTGGATGGCAGACTAAATTTGTAAAATTACCTTATCCGCAAGCAGCGGTTGACAAAAATCCGAATTTGAGTTCGGAGCAAAGTGCAAAAGGGTATTAAAATATCTTAAATGAAGTTATTGGTTAATACTAATAATTGTTTTTGATTAATTGTTTTTGTTTAAAAGCACCGTCTCTGGGAAAGACGGTGCTTTTTTTGTTATAAATTCCTATTACTTTATTTTATTACTATTTGTAAAGTTTTTTTGCATTTATATAAAATCGATTTTTATTCTGAAAACTTGTTTCTTTTAAGAGAAAAATAGTAGTTCTTAACATTTTAGTTACCTAACAATAATCCTCTGTTAAGGATTTCTTAAAATCTAAAAATTTACTATATGTAAATTTATATTCATTTTTGCAGTGAAATATTTACTAATATTAATAATTTAACTGAAATGGAAAAAAATAGGTTTTTGATTTATGTAGCTTTTTTATTGGTTTCGCTTACAGCAGCGGGACAAAAAGGAGCTATAAAAGGTAAAGTGTTTGATGGTGCTTTTCCGCTTCCGGGCGCAATTGTACAGTTGAATGGGACTCAAAAAAATGCTTCAACAGATTTTGAAGGAAGTTACAATATTACCGGAATTGAAGCCGGAGATTATGAAATTGTGGTTACTTATTTAGGCTATGAAAAAATCAGCCAGAAAATTACAATCGGCGCTGGAAAAGTAATGGTTGTTCCAAATATTTTGCTGAAAGCTTCTTCAAATAATCTGGATGAGGTTGTCGTAAAAGATAATTCAAAAAGACTTAGTGAAGCCAAAGCATTAAACATTCAAAAAAATGCAATCAATTTGGTTAATGTTATAGCGGCTGATGGTATTGGTAAACTTCCGGATCGTAATGCTGCCGAAGCCGTGCAACGTGTTCCCGGTGTTTCTATTGAGCGTGATCAGGGCGAAGGTCGTTATGTAGCTGTGCGCGGATTACCTGCTGAATGGAGTTCTACTACAATGAACGGAAACCGAATTCCAACTGCGGCTGACGAAGGCGCGAGCAGAGCTACAGCTTTTGATTTTTTTCCAACGGAAATGATTGGTTATGTGGAGGTTTCTAAGGCTTTAACGCCAGATGTTGATGCTGATGCATTAGGCGGAAGCGTGAATTTTATAACAAAAACGGCGCCTTCTAAATTTACTGTAGACGCGAGTGTTGGTATGGGATATAATGCAAAATCGGATAAAGGAATTTATAGCGGATCTGTTTTGGTTGGAGACAAATCTAAGAATGGAAAATTTGGTTATATTTTGAACTTTTCGCAATGGAACAGAAACTGGGCTTCTGATAATTTTGAAGCAAGAAGATCTGGAGACGAAGGTGTTTACCGTTTAGAATTAAGAGATTATACAGGTGAAAGACAAACAACTGGTTTTAATGGTGGATTTGAATTTAATCCAAACGAAAGAAATAAGTTTTTCGTAAAACTGAACTACGGGAAACTTCTTGATGAAGAAACACATTTTAAACGTCGTATTCGTTTTGATAAATTCAATGCGACAACAAATACAGGAAGAGTAGAACTTCAAAATATTTACAACGAGCTGAACTTTGATTTCTATGGTGGTGAAGTTGGCGGAAAGCATATCGGAAATAAAGGTGTTTTCGATTGGAGTGTAGCACATTACAGCACAGAGTTTTATTACGGAAATGTTCCGGATGCTCAAAACAACAGTTATTATTCTGTGTTTTTTAAACAAGACGGAGTTGGTTTTGATCCTGCTTATCTTCAGGATAGAGGAAACGGTCCAAGAGCGTATTGGGATTCTGATGGAGGATATATGAATACAGATAATATGTTTGGTTATTTGTCAAATCCAGATTTTCAGGACAGTCCTAATTTGATGAAATTTAGTACGTTGGAACTTTATAAAGTGGGTGTAAAAGAAAGAGATAATATTGTTGCAACTGCAAATTATGAATTTGATGCCAATGAAAATCTTAATTTAAAATTTGGTGCTAAATTTAGAGATAAAGACAGAATTGCCACTTTTGCAGATGAGTTTTACAATTGGAGCGGAGCAGCAGCATCACCAACTTTGGCAAGTTATGGACAATACAATATTATGCAGCCGAAAGGAACAGAATACTTAAAAGAGCTTCATACTAATATTGGAAATAGCTTCGGACCTGTACTTTCGCCAACGGGTATGAATCAGTTTTACAATGATAATTTTACTAATGGTAATTTGACGTTATCTGAAAGTGATTCTGAAATTCTTGAAAACGGTGGCGGATTAGGACGTAACTTCAATGTTGATGAAACGCATACGTCTGTTTACGGAATGGCAACTTATAAAATAAATAGTAAACTAACTTTTTTGGGAGGCTTAAGAGCAACCAACACCAATACAAAAGTGAGCGGTTATCAATATGATGTAACGCCTGAAAATCCAGACGGATTACTTTCTAAAGTTACAAAAACAAAAAACTATCTATCACTTTTACCAATGCTTCACTTAAAATATTCTCCTGAAGAAAATACAAATTTAAGACTGGCAGCGACAAGAACTTTCACAAGACCTGATTTTGGTTACTTGGCGCCGGGCGGAACTTATTTGGCTGCAGATAATGAATATGACGGAGGAAATCCAGATGTAAACCCTACGTATTCTTATAATTTTGATTTGATGGGAGAACATTATTTTGGGAAACTGGATGTCGTTTCTGCTGGAGTATTTTACAAAACGATTACCGATCCTATTTTTATGGATACCAAACAAGGCGACATCAACGGACATACCGGAGTGGAAATCTCGCAACCTATGAATGGTGATAATGCATGGCTTTTTGGTGCTGAAATTAGTGGAAACAAAAAATTTGATTTTCTTCCAGGTTTCTTAAATGGTTTCGGTGTGCAAGCCAATTATACTTTTACCAAATCACAAATGACAATACCAGGTCGTGCAGGAAAAACAAGTTTGCCTAGACAAGGTGATCATTTAGCAAATGCGCAGTTGTATTATGAAAAAGGCAGAATTAATGTTAGAGCTGCTTACAACTTTAAATCAAAATATATTACCGAACACGGTACAAGTGGTTTGGATAGAGATGATGTTTATTATGGTGCTTATTCTGCATTGGATGCTACGTTTTCATTCAAATTAACAAAGCATTTTACAATTTTTGCCGAGGCAAACAATCTTCTTAATGATAAATTGGAATATTATTATGGCGATGAGAGCAGACCAAAACAAGTAGAACTTTACGGAATCAGAGGGCAAATGGGAATTAAATGGAGCCTTTAGAATAAAATTGTGTTTAATGTTTTTTTTATTGGAAGAGTCGGTTTTATACCGGCTTTTCCTTTTTTTAGGCGGTTAGCATTTTTATAATAATGAAATATTTATTCAATTTAAAGTATGAAATTTTACTATTTGTAATTTTTTTATTGTTTGGCAACTTCATTTATAAGGTTTAAAAAAACGGTTCACAGAAAATTTACTTTTGTTTCAACTCTCAATTAAAAGTAAAATAGGTTTTTTAGTTATTAATGTTTTGATTTTGTTGATTTTGTTGTTTTTGTTCACTCTTTTTATTGCTTGTTTTTTATAAAATAATTTTTACTATTTGTAAATTAATTAATAATATGTTTACTTTTGCTTAATATTAGTCTTTGTTTTGAATGCTACTTTTGTACTTGTAAAAACGGATTAATTATGTTTGAGAAGGTAAATAAGTTTACAAATGGTAAAAAAACATCGACGATGTTAATTATTATAGCTGTCTTTTTGTGTTACACAGGAATGTATGCCATACGAAAGTCGTTTTTAGCGGGTCAGTATGTTGATCTTTCTTTAGGTTTCGGGCTAAATGCGAAGATTACTTTAGTGATAAGTCAGGTTTTAGGTTATATGGTTTCAAAATTCATCGGGATCAAAGTGATTTCTGAAATGAAGAAAGAACAAAGAGCAATTTGGTTGGTATGCTTTATAACTTTCAGTTTGGCGATGCTGGGATTGTTTGCAATCGTGCCTCCAAAATTAAAAGTATTGGCATTATTCCTTAATGGATTGCCTTTAGGAATGGTCTTCGGAATTGTGTTTTCCTATATTGAAGGCAGAAAAAATACCGAGTTATTGGCAGCAGCACTTAGCGCCACTTTTATATTTTCGACCGGACTTGTAAAAACGGCCGGTTTGCTTTTGATGCGTGATTTTAATGTAAGCGAATATAATATGCCTTTTTTCACAGGATTGCTTTTTTTTCCGCTTTTTCTGCTTTCTGTTATAGTCCTCAACTATTCAAAAGCGCCAAGCGAAAGTGATATAAAAGAGCGTTCTGAGAGACAGCCGATGTATAAAAAAGAAAGAAACGAGTTTTTAAGAAAAAATTGGATTGGCTATTTTGGTTTAGTTGCTATTTATGTTTTGCTAACCATTGTAAGAGATTTTAGAGATAATTTTATTGTTGAATTTTGGGCAGATCAAGGTTATTCGGGCACACCGAAAATTATTACACTAACAGAAATTCCTGTTGCGATAACCGTATTATTGATTGCCGCTGCGGGAACATTAATACGCAAAAATAAGCTGGCTTACAACATCGGGATGAGTCTTACAATATTAGGTTCGGCAATGGTTTTGATTTCGACGGTGTTGTTTAATAATCATTTAATGTCTCCGGTATATTGGATGATTATTAGCGGAATTGGGGTTTATTTACCTTATATTTTATTTCATTGCCTGATTTTTGAACGTCTTGTGGCTTTGTTAAGCTTCAAAGGAAATGTTGGTTTCCTGTTTTATATCGCCGACGCTTTTGGTTATTTGGGAAGCGTTATGGTACTTGTATTAAAAGAAATTACAGGTTTTAATAAGAGTTGGACTCAGTTTTTTGTATCGCTGAATATTACGTCGGCGATAATGATCGGAATGATTACATTATTTTCAATGTGGTATTTCAATCGACGTTTTTTACAGAGAAAACATAAATCAGCAGCAATGCTTTGTTCTTAAATTTTTATAATTAATTAAAAATGAATACTAAATACGATTTAATTGTTATTGGTGGTGGAGTTTTAGGTACTTTTCACGCTTACCACGCCTTACAAAAAGGTTTAAAAGTTGCCATAATAGAAAAAGACAAACTGCCGGTAAGTGCTACAGTACGCAATTTTGGACAGGTAGTTCCTTCTGGAATGGATACAAAATGGCAAAATTACGGGCGAGAAAGCCTTAAGATTTACAACGATATCCAAAGTCAGTTTGATATTTCGATTCGGAAAAACGGCTCAGTATATTTAGCTTCAAATAACGAAGAAGTACAGCTTATAGAAGAATTAAGCATTATAAATAAAAACAATGGTTATGAATCGCTATTGTTGACCAAAGAACAATGTCTTGAAAAATACCCTGGTTTGCGAAATGACTATGTAAAAGCGGGACTTTTTTTTCCTGAAGAAGTTACAGTCGAGCCAAGAATAATGATAAACCGTTTATTGGAGTTTCTGATAAAAAATAAAGGTTTAGTATATTTTGGAAATACAAAAGTAGTGCGTTGTGATTCACTTTTAAATGAAGTTGCCGTTATAACAGGAAACGGAGAAATCCATAAAACGTCAAAAGTAATATTGTGCTGCGGTTCAGAATTTAAGACATTATATCCGGATGTATTTGCAAAAAGTGATCTTGAAGTAACCAAATTGCAAATGCTTCAAACAAAACCGCAACCGAATTATCAATTAAACGGTTCAATATTAACAGGACTTTCGATTCGTCGTTATGAGGCTTTTTATGAATGTCCGTCTTTTGACGGAATTAAAGCAAAAGAAGCACCAGATAGTTTCGAGAAAGAGTGGGGCGTTCATATTCTGTTTAAACAAGCAACCGACGGATCTGTAATTATTGGCGATTCGCATGAATATGCAGACGCAGCGAATATCGATGACCTCGGATTTGATTTGCGAATGGACGTCGATGAATTTATGATCGCTGAAGCTAAAAAAATATTCAATCTGCCAACTTTTGAAATTCAAAACCGTTGGTATGGTATGTATTCTCAGTGCAAAGAGAATGATATTTTTGAATGTACTATAGAAAACAATATTCATATAGTAACAGGAATTGGAGGAAAAGGTATGACAGGAAGTGCGGGATTCTCTAAAGAAAACATTAAGAACATATTTAACTTAAAATAAATGGCAGACATTAAATTAGTGGTTTTTGATATGGCAGGAACTACCATAAACGAAGATAATCTTGTATATAAAACAGTTCAGAAAGTTATTAATCAGGAAGGATTTTCGGTTTCACTTGAAGAGGTATTGAATCATGGCGCAGGTAAGGAAAAACATAAAGCAATTACAGACGTATTAACTGCTTGTACAAATGCAGAAAATATTCCGGCTCTTGCCGATAAAACCTTTGCAAATTTTAAAGAAGCATTAGAATCGGCATATGATGAGGCTGAGATTTCTACATTTAACGGAATGGAAAATTTCTTTGATAAATTAAGAAGCCATGATATTAAAGTTGTTCTTAATACGGGTTACGATTCTAAAACGGCCAATAAATTACTTGCGAAATTAAATTGGGAAGTGGGAAATCAGATAGATGCTTTGATCACATCTGATGATGTTGTAAACGGAAGGCCAAATCCTGATATGATTCAGATGGCAATGACAAAATTTGGTATTACAAATCCTGCTGAGGTTTTGAAAGCAGGTGACTCGGAAATTGATATTATAGAGGGAAAAAATTCCGGATGTGCGATAACAGTTGGTGTTCTAAGTGGAGCTCAGAATAAAGAACAGCTAGAAGTAGCTAACCCCGATTATATTTTGAATGATGTAACTGAGCTTGAAGGTATTTTATTTCAGTAAGATAATACCGCTCAGTAAACCCGTCTGTAAAGGGCGGGTTTATTCATTTTTAGCCAGAAAGAAATAAAGTACCAGCATTTTTGAGGGTACATTTCCTTTGTTTACAGGAACGTGCGGAATTCTTCCGTCAAAAAAGATAGAATCCCCTTCTTTAAGTAAAACTTCTTCTTCGCCAATGATATACCAGCATTCGCCACTTAAAATATATTTAAATTCGTAAGCATCGGTTTCTACTTTTCCGCGTTGCGATCCTGGCTGTACTTCTAGTAAAACAGCTTCAAAAGCTACAGAAGATAGTTGTTTCCCAAAAATAGAAAGGTATGAAAACCCTTTTGCTTCATCTTCTTTTTCGATTATTGCATTCTCTTCTTTTCTTGAAATGATGAAATTGCTTTTATCCGATTTTGGAAGACCGTTAAAAAAATCAGATACCTCAATTCCAAGTGCTTGTATGATGTGTAAAAGAACCGGAAGCGATGGTATAGTTCTTCCGTTTTCAATGCGTGAAATAAGGCCGTTACTTACATCTGCATTTGTGGCAACGGTATTGATAGTAAGGTTGTTTTTTTTACGAATCTCTTTAATTCTTTTTCCTAAGCCAATAAGATAATCTTCCATAAAATTTGTTATAAACAATGTAATCGTAAAAGTCTTAAAATAACTTTACAATTCAAAATGATCATTTGTGTTGTGTTTGTAGTAGAAAGCGATAAGCGAATTATAGAAAACTAGTTATCAAAGAAATAAATAATCAACATTCTGGCTGGTTTTTTCCCTTTGTTAATAGGAACGTGCATAATTCTTCCGTCGAAAAAAAGCGAATCCCCTTCTTTAAGATTATAATTTTCACTTCCTATTGTATAATCTACTTCTCCTGAAAGAATGTATTTATACTCAAAAGCATCCGTACTTACTTGCTCTCTAAAACTGCCTGGCTCAAGGGTTAAAAAAACAATATCAACAGTAGAGTTTTTTATACTTCGGGTTAAAAATCGTTCATAAGAGAATCCGTTTGATCCTTCTTTCTGAAAATGCTCATAATCACCTTTTCGCTTTATCAAAATCATCTCTTCCTCAGGACTAATGTCTTTAAAAAAATCACTTAAATTAACTTGTAAAGCAGACACAATCCCAAGCAGAACACTAAGTGAGGGAATGCTTCGTCCATTTTCAATCTGAGAAATCATTCCTTTGCTTACGTCACTTAAATCGGCAAGTTCCTGAACGGTATAGCTTTTTTCAATACGGTATTGTTTTATTCTTTTACTGATTTCTAGTAAAATGGCTCCTTCCATGTTTAGTATTTGTATACAAAGTTTAATAATAAACATTGCTTTACATTGTGTTTACATATAGTAAACAAATGTATAGTAATATTGCGCTGTAAAAATAGACAAAAAAATAGAATAACTGGTATTTGTTACGATAGGTGAGTTTGTTGGCAATAAAAATAATATTGACTTAACATTTACAAACATTGCTATCATTCAAAATTATACAATTATTCATTTTCTAAAATAACAAACAAATTTTTAATTACTACATTTTGATGAAAGCATTACTCTACATTGCGGTGGCATTATTCTTTACGGCCTCGTATGCTCAGGAAGTTAAAGGAAAGATTAGCAATGACGCCGGGCCTTTGCATCCGGCTTCTATTTTGGTTATAGAGAAATCTAAAACCGTGAACACAGATAAAAATGGAGATTTCTCTATTGTTCTTGGAGCAGGACAATATCACTTAGAGATTTCGAGTGAAAATTACGCTTCAAAAAACATTTTAATTAATGTTGCCTCCCAAAATGTCGATTTGGGAACTATTGTACTATCAGGAAAAGAAGAAAAACTGGATGAAGTTGTGTTGGAATATTATTCCAGCGGAGAAAGAAAAGCGCTTGATATGCGAAAAACTTCAAATGCTATTATGGATGTCGTTAGCGCAGATGCAATGGGAAAAATGCCTGATATTAGTGCTGCCGAAGCGGTACAACGAATTCCGGGAGTAAGTATTGACAGAGATCAGGGTGAAGGAAGATATGTGACTGTAAGAGGAACGCCTTCGCAGTGGAGCTCGGCTACTATCAACGGTGATCGTATGCCGTCTGCAAAAACTTCAGGCGATTTGTTAGGAAACAGGACAGTTCCTATGGATTTGCTTCCAACAGAGTTTTTAGAATATATACAAGTGGTTAAAGCAATTACGCCTGAATACGAAGGTGACGCTATTGGAGGAACAATTAATTATATTCCGAAGTTTTCCCCAAAGAAAGAAACCTTCCGCGCTACTGTTTCCATTCCGGTTAATCTCCGCGCAGACGATAAAGTAGGATACAATAGTACTATTTTATATGGTAACCGATTCTTTAATAAGAAATTCGGATTTCTGGCAATGGCCAATTACAATTCACGTACCTATGCAACCGACGATTATGAAGTGGTTTATGGTAACGAAAAACACAATGTAAACACGCTTGATGTTAGAAATTATCAAGGTGTGAGAACAAATACAGGTTTTAATGCAGCAACCGATTTCCGCTTTAATAGCAGAAATAAAATTTATGCTAGAGGATATTACAGTCAGTTTTTAGACGAAGAACAAAATCGTAAAACCATGCATTATTTCAATAAAACAACAAATAATGCGGTTTTAAGATGGAGTACAGTAGATTATTTGTTTAAGAATTATGGTGGTGAGTTTGGTTACGAAAGTAAGATTACCGACAAACTTAAAATGAATGCAAAAGTTGCCGCTTACACCTCTTGGGCGGGTTACGACGGACCTTCATCTGCAACGAAAAACGACAGAGGTTACTATTATGGAAACTGGATTCAGACAGTAAAATATGATAATTTGGTAAAAGTTGACGGAACAAATTATAAATTTCTACAAGGCGACGGACCGGAAGGTTATGTTGGCGATCCGGCAAATAATATTCAGCCTCACTTTAATGCACCTTATGATCCTGAAAAATATGCTTTGGACAGATATGTAACTTCTATTCGTAATGTCGAAGAAAAAGATAAAGTTGCCGCAATGGATTTTAATTATGATGCGAAAGAGAATCTGAAAATCAAGTTTGGAGGAAAATTTAGAGATAAAACAAGTACGTACGACTATCGTTACATTACATGGATTTATGATACAAAAGCCGCAAAAGCATATTTGAACCAGTGGGAAAGAGAAGCATTTCCAACAAATAATTGGTTTCCTGAGCTGAACAATAATTATGATAATTTAAAATTCAATTACCCAACAGAACGCTCTTTTATAGATCCGATGGGAAATCCTGAAATTGCTAAAAATTTAAAATACAATTATCAGGACGCCACAAATTCAAGTTACGCAACGGGTAATTATGACATTACAGAAAGCGTTTGGGCAGGTTACGGATCAGCAGAATGGGATATTAATGAAGATTTTCGTTTTGTTGGCGGAATCCGATTTGAAAATACAGCTGTTGATGCAAAAAGTTACGAGTTCAATGATATAACAAAAGTGGTGACACCAGTTTATGGTACCAAAAACTATAACGCGTTTTTACCAATGGCGCACCTTATTTACAAACCTTCGCAAAAACTCGATTTAAGAGCTGCAGTTACCAGAACATTTGCTCGTCCGGCTTTTAACGAAATGAGTCCAAGTACTAGGGTAAATCCTGATAACCTTACAGTTGTAGAAGGAAACATCAATTTAAAACCAACATTTTCATGGAATTATGATGTTGTAGGTTCTTACTATCTGAATAAGAATGATTATGTAACGGGAAGTATTTTTTATAAAGACCTGAAAGATTTAATTTATACGTCAACATCAGACGAAACAAGAACTGTTGGCGGAGAAACAGATTTGTACAAAGTTTCAAGACCATTAAATTCGGATAATGCCTTTTTGTACGGATTTGAATTGGGTTTCAATAAAAAGTTAACGGAACTGCCTGGTTTCTTAAAGGATTTCAGTATTAAGGCAAATTATACTTTCACAAAATCGGAAACAACTTTAGAAGATAGAGGCGATGAGAAAATTGGTTTAATGAATCAATCGCCAAACATATTCAATGCGATGCTTATTTATGAGTATAAAGGCTTTGCAGCAAGATTGGCAGCCAATTATCGTGAAGCTTTTTTGGTTGAAATTAGAGACAATAAAGGAGCGGACCGTTATCAGGATAAAGATTTTCATTTGGACTTAAATCTGTCTTATACAACAGTTAAGAATATTACGTTCTTCATTGACCTTAACAACCTTAACAATCAAGAGCTTCGATACTATCACGGCGTTGTTTCGAGACCGGAACAAGTTGAGTTTTACGGAATTCGTGGTAAAGCGGGTGTGAGTTACAGATTTTAATGATTCAGAAACAGTAACATAACATTGAAGTAGTACTATTGCCTTTTTTTAAATAGAAATGATGAACAGAAGAAGTTTTGTAAAACGATCGATGCTCGGAGTGGTTCCGTTGTTGTTGCCAACAAAAGTATTTTCGTTATTTGTCTACAACAATAATAATACTTTTATTCATGGTGTAGCTTCGGGTGATCCAACGAATGATGCGGTAATTATATGGACACATATTAATACAAAACTTTCAGGAGTTTTGAATGTTGAATGGCAGGTAGCTTTAGATCAGAATTTTAAAAATATGGTCAGAAAGGATTTTGCAATAACTTCATCTGAAAAAGATTTTACGATAAAAGTAGATGTTACAGGTCTTGAAAGCAATCATACTTATTTTTATAGATTTATCTTTAACGATACTGTTTCTGATGTTGGAGTTTGTAAAACGCTTCCGACTTCGGTTTCAAATGGACTTCAAATTGCTGTTATAAGCTGTAATAATTATGAAGACGGTTATTTTACATCATTCCGACATATTGCAGATAATCAGGATATAGATTATGTATTTCACCTCGGAGATTATATTTATGAATATGGAACCGGACAGTACTGTAATAAAACTTTTTTAGAACAAAGTAATAGAATTAATGATCCGCTTCACGAACTTCTTTCTCTAGAAGATTATAGAAAAAGATATGCTCTTTATCGTAAAGATAAAGAGCTTCAAAAAGCACATCGCAACAAATCTTTTATTTGTATTTGGGATGATCATGAACTGGTAAATAATGCTTATTTCGGCGGAGCCAAAAACCATCAACCTAATGAAGGAAGCTGGCGTGACAGAAGTGCCGCAGCTGTACAAGCTTACTTTGAATGGATGCCTGTAAGAGCTAAATCGACATCTGAGATGATTCGTTCTATTAAAATAGGAAATGAAGCAAGTTTCTTTTTTATGGAAGAACGACTGGATGGACGTGATAAACAACTTTTGAGCAATGATCCGGAAAAATTAAGTCCGCAGCGAAAAATGATTTCAAAAAAACAGTTTGATCATTTAGCTGAAGAATTGAAAAACAGCGATGCAAGATGGAACTTTTTGGTCAATCAGGTTATGTTTACCGGATATAAAAGCAAAAAAGAAGAAAGCGTAAAAGAAGAAGACTGGTGGACAGGATATCCTTATCAGCGCGAGCAATTGATTGAAGTGTTTGAAGGACTTAAAAATCCGCCCATAATTCTAACCGGAGATCATCATCAAAGTCATGTATTGGAATTAAATTCAGATGATACTCAGACAAAGAAAAGTCCTATTGCATGGGAGTTTCTGACACCTTCAATTACCTCAAAAAATGATGATCGTTTGAGCAGTGAGCAAATTGCTAAAAAAAGCAAGCTGTTGTACAAGCTTAATCCACATATGATTTATAATGAAATTGCGGCTCATGGCTATTTTATTTTAAATGTAGAAAAGAAAGAAATTAAAATCACTTATAAATTCAATGAGGATATTCTTCTTCCCAACAGTGGCGAAAAACAAGGTCCGGATTTTACAATTGATAACTCAAATAAATTAACCAAAAATGTGTAAAACATGTGTTATGCTGTTCGATGAAAGTAACGGCAGTATACTTCCAAAACATACAAGTCTTCCTGAATTGCAGAAAGACGAAATTCTAGTTAAAAATAAATACACGACATTGTGCGGAAGCGATCTGCATACTTTTACAGGAAGAAGAAAAGAACCGTCGCCAATTGTTTTGGGACATGAAATTGTAGGCGAAATTATGGAACTTCCGCACAACGAATCGCTTTATGATTTAAACGGAAATATTCTAAAAGTAGGAGATTTAATAACATGGACCATTTTTGCAGCCACTGAAACAGATGATTTTGTAAAAGATAAAATGCCTCAAAAATCGGCAAGTTTATTTAAATACGGACATGTTCAGTTTACTGAAAAAGAAAAATTTAATGGAGGTTTAGGAACGCATTGTATCCTGAAAAAAGGAACTGGAATTTTAAAAGTTCCAGCTACAATAAACGAAAAATTTGCTCCAATAATAAACTGTGCCGGCGCGACAGCAATGGCCGCACATCGACTTATTTACAATATCGAAAACAAAAATGTACTAATTCTTGGTGCCGGAGTTTTGGGATTAATAGCGGCGGCAATTGCCAAAGAGAAAAAAGCCTCGACCGTTACAATGCTTGACATTGATGATCAAAGATTAGAAAAAAGCAAAGCATTTGGAGTTGATTCTGTTTATAATAGCTTAAAACCAATAGAAGAACTTACTGCAATAACTTCGGGGTTTTATAAAAAAGGATTTGATGTTATTATCGATATGAGTGGTTCTGTTGAAGCTATAAAAACGGGACTTCAATTTAGTGCAGTAGGAGCACAGCACATTTGGATTGGTGCTGTAACACCAACCGAAAATATTGAAATAAATCCGGAAGTAATGATTCGGAAATTGTTAAGTATTAAAGGAATGCACAATTATAACTATGAAGATTTTGTAAATGCAGTTTCCTTTTTTGAAAACCATTTTTTAGATTATCCTTTTGAAACTTTTATAGAGAAAGAATTTGGACTTAATGAAACCAAAGAAGCATTTGAATATGCAATAAAACATAAGCCTTACCGAGTTTTAATTACGATTTAAAAACCGAATTAAAAATGTAGTCTAAAAAAGAAGTCTCCGAGTTTCCACTGAAAAGAAACTCGGAGACAAAATCAAAAATAAACACAATCTTCTTAGAATGAATATCTAACTCCAAATTGTCCTTGGAATCTTGACGCTAACTGATCTACAGTATAAGGCGTTGATGAAGGTTTTTGGAAAGTATATGTTGGGTCTCCTGTGGCAACTCCGCCAAGGTTTCCGGATTTAGTTAAACCAATGCTTGCTGTTGAGTTGTAAGTGTTTGGAACAAAGTAACTTCTTCCCCAATCTTTATTAATTAGGTTTCCAACATTTGCCACACTAAAGGATACTTGAAAAGTTCCCACTTTTGAAACTTTAATTTCATCCATTAATTTCAAATCAGCTTGTATGTTCCATGGTGTGTAATCGCCATTTCTTTCTGTAAAATTTCCTCTTCTAGATTTAAGATAATCATTTCCATTTATGAAATCTTCATAAGCGGCAACTTGTGCTGCTGCTGTAGCAGATGGAACACCCGCTGAACTTACACCAATATATTTAGCAGCTTCTGTCGCATCTTTAAAGATGTATGCTAATCCGGCAGCTTGTCCTGTTCCCGCAATAGTGGAGTTAACAAATCCCCAAGAGAACGGATTTCCTGATTGTGCATTAAAATACACATTTGCAGAAAACGTATTATTGTCAGCCAATTTTACTGCATAACCTACATTAGAAACAATTCTATGTTTAATATTAAAATTAGAAGTTGCTAATTGAGGATCATTTGGTGTAAGCGATTGATTCATTTGGAAGTTACTTTCCATAGAGTTACGAATACCATTTGTAACATCACGAGAATCACCGTACGTGTAGGCAACCATAAAGTTTAAACCAAAATCGTATGTTTTAGTAACCATTTCTGTAATGCTGTATCGGTATCCTTTATTTGTGTTTGAAAGCAAATAAGCATTTGAAAAAGCAGGATTTATATTGGCTGCGTAAATAGGCATTTGGTGATTAGTGTCATAAGAAAAATAAGTAGGATTATCTGTTTTATTAACTTGTTGAAATTGTAAATCACGAATCACTTTTGTGTAAATACCTTCAACTGTAAATTTATATCCATCTATAATTTTATCAAATGCTAATGAGTTTCTTAAAACAGCAGGCATTTTAAATTTATTATCTACTAAATCGGCCTGTACTTTTGGAACAGCATCATGATATCCGTTAAGTCCACCATCTTTTAAAGGATCTCCGGCTGCTGCAACCTGAGCAGGAGTAAGATTATTTTTGTCGTAGCTTCCGTAACCAACACCATCATTGTAGTAAGCATAACCTAACCATGCAAACGGAATTCTTCCTGTAAATACTCCAGAACCACCTCTTATTACAAGGGTTTTGTCTTCGTCAACATTATAAGTAAAACCTAATCTTGGAGAAACCAATGCCGTAGTAAAGAAATTATTTTTGATTTGGCTTAAAGGCGTATAGCTGTATGTTGTACCATAATTAGGATCTTCCGGTGAGTTTTGAACTTGCGGGCTTAACTTCGGTTTGTTTGGCAAATCAGTATAATCAACACGTACACCAGGAACAAGTTTTAGCTTGCTGCCCACTCTTATTTCGTCCTGAATATAAGCACTGTAAAGGTTTACTTTGAATTTTGCATATGGATTATTAAAGATTTCATCTCTCGTAGAACCATCAAACGGATATGTACCACGAACACGAGTAGGAAGTTTATTAAAGAAATCAGCAAGCGATTTGTATGAAACTCTTCCGTTAAGGGCATTTACAAAACCATAGTTAATATCGTAAAATTCATTGTGTGTTCCAAACAAGAAAGTATGGTTTCCTGTTTTATAAGTAAGGTTGTCCGTGATTTCAGCAGTATTTTGTTTCATATTAAAAACAGTAGCTTCACGATCATTTCCTAAGAATATAGTTCCGCCATTGTAACCAATCTCTGTTTGGGGAAACATGATGTTGTTTGATTTTGGATCACGATAATCTTTAATGGCAGAATAACTTGCAATAAATGAGTTTGACCATTGATTATTGAAGTGACTTTTAAGCTCTAAAACCGTACTGATTGACTGATTTTTTTGAGTAAAATCCATACTCGAAAATCTGAAATTGGCAGCATCTCGTTCTAAGTTTGTAGCCTGAGAAACTACTGTATTGTTTCGTAATGAAAGAGAATTTTTCTCATTAATTTTCCAGTCAATTTTATTGAAATACTTTCTGCTCATAGCAAAATTGTTGTACGAATTGTAAGATCCCGGATCAAAAGCGTAGTTGGCTTTTACGAAACTTGAAATTTGTTCAGCAGTAGCGTTATCAATTAATGATGTAACTTTTCCGTTTGCATCTGTTTGTCCGGCATTATAAAACAATGGATCTGTTCTTTCTGAATATTCCATGTTTGTGAAGAAAAACAATTTGTCTTTTATAATTGGAAGTCCTAATCTAAAACCAATTTGATAATCACCAAAAGCGTTTGGCATTTTAGAACCATCACCAGCATTATTTGGACCAGTAATAGCAGCGCTTCTTCCGAAACTGTAAATCGATCCGCTTACTTTGTTTGTCCCGCTTCGGGTAACCGCATTAACGCTTCCTCCTAAAAAGTTTCCTAGTTTAATATCATAAGGAGCAATGTACACCTGAATATCCTGAATGGCATCCAGACTTATTGAGTTTGATCTTGTACTGCTTCCCGGCATTCCTGAAGTTCCGGACTGACCACCCAAAGATGGACTAAAACCAATTGCATCATTGTTTATAGAACCGTCGATCGTAACATTATTATATCTGAAATTGGTTCCGGCAAAAGAGTTGTTAGAGCTCTGAGGAACTAATTTTGTAACGTCCTGAATACCTCTGTTTATTAATGGAAGACCATTAACTTGTTTTTCGCTGATATTAGTACCATTATTTTTAGAAGAAGGTTTAGAGCTGGTAATTACAACTTCTTCTAACACATTATTATCAGCTTTATTAAGAATTATTGTTGGTAAATCATTCTCGCCAAGCGCTAAATGAATCTGAGCATTAGAATAGTCTTTAGTATCTGTGCTTTTAATTTCCAATTCATAAGGTCCACCGGCATTTAAATTTTCGAAACTAAACCTACCTTGTTTGTCTGTAGTTGTTTTGTAAATCGCATTGGTTGGCAAGTGTGTCAAGGTGACTTCTGCATTTAGAACTGCATTTGTTCCATCATTTACTTTTGCAGATAATGACGAAGTTGTAATCTGGGCAAAAATGCTTCCTGCTGTCAGGAGCATTAAAGCTGAAAAAAAGAGTTTTAGTTTTGTCATGTTAATGGATTTTATTTTTGACAAAGAAACTCTCTTTCTTTCGTTCCGATTTAAGGCTTTTGTTAACCTAAAATCAAAAAACTATGCTGTGTTAATTTAAGATGATTGCTACGTTATGTTACAAATATGCGGATAACTCTTAAAAATCAATACTTTGTGTAAAATGTTAGAAATAATGGGATTAGAGTTAGATATAAACAACATTAGAGATAGATTAGAGTGTTATGACAATGTTACCAATTGCGAAAATGGGTGTTTTGCAATTGCAATAATTTACTTTTATTCAGAGGATAATTTACGGAAATTGCAAAGAGAAGCTAGTTCCTTTTTCAAGTTCAGAATCTACCGTTACACTAATATTATGACGTTTAAGAATTTGCATCGTTATAAAAAGACCCAAACCCTGACCTTTAATATGCCGTGTGCGATCGCTTCTAAAAAAGAGGTCAAAAATAGATTCTTTGTCTTTTTCGGCAATTCCGGAGCCTTGGTCAATTATTTTTAAAAGAAGTTTACCATCGTTTACAAATGCTAAAATAGTAACCTGATCTGGAAAAGAAAATTTTATAGCATTGTCTATAATATTATACAAAGCAATAAAAAGCATATGCTTGTTGCCATAAACAGAAAGTAATTCTTCATTATCAGCAATGGCATCAAGGTTAACCTGAACTTTTGATTCGGGATATTCAATTGCTTTTTTTTCCAAGACATTCCATAAAATTTCATCTATTCGGACGGATTCCATTTCTTCGGGTTCAGAAAGTTGTAATCCTGATAGAATTAAAAGTCCATCTAAAATTGATTTAAGATGGAAGGTATCTTTTCTGAGCGATTTTAATACTTCTTCATATTGCTCATTCGTTCTTGGCTGTTGAAGCGAAACATCAATATCGCCGATAATTATGGTAAGAGGTGTCTTTAATTCGTGCGAGGCATTTTTAAGGAAATTTTTTTGAATTTCAATTCCGCTTTCAAGCCTTTCGAATAGATAATTAAAGGTTGTTATGAGTTCTTTTATTTCGTCTTTTCCGCTTGCTGTAGATAAATCAAGTCTCGAATGCAGATTTTCTGTAGTAATTGTATTTACCTTCGCAATAACATCTTCAAAAGGTCTGAAAGTTTGTCTGGCCAAAAATCGGCCTAAAAGAAAGTTCAACGGAATTCCCAGTAGATAAAATCCAACAAACATTAAAGCCAGGACATCCAATTGTCTATTGCCTACAGCATCAATTCCGGATACAACAATAATAAAATCGCCCTGATTATCTTTATAAAACAAACCTGTAAATTGTCTGTTTTCCTTTGTAAAATGCAGTATACGGTTTTTGTAAATCGCCTTTAATTCCTTGTCACTTAATGTGATATCAATATCATCTTTAAGGTACAATTCCTTGGTTTTTGCATTGTATATCCTAATAGTCTGATTGGTGATTTTTTTATATTGAATTTCTATTCTTTGATACCGAGAACTGTCAACTTTTGTAATTTCATCTTTTTCAAAATAAAAAAAAGCAGTGATTAAGGCGCTATCTTCCAGTCTTTCGTAATAAAGATCCTGTCGGTGATTTTTAAAAAGCAAGAAGGATCCTGCTAGTACAAGACCAACAGTAAAAGCAAATAACAATGTAGAATTTACAGCTAGTTTGGTTTTAAGATTCATTGACCTTTTTTTTGAGCATATATCCGGTTCCTTTTATAGTATGAATAAGCGGAATTGGGAAATTCTTATCTACTTTATTTCTCAAATAATTAATGTAAACGTCAACAGTATTAGAGCTCATATCAAGATCAATACTCCAGACAGCCTCTGCAATTGCGATTCTGGATAAAGCTCTTTCCCGATTTTTCATAAAAAAGATCAGCAGTTTCAATTCTCTCGAAGACAGATTAAGTTCTTTTCCGTCTCTGGAAGCACTTTGTTCTTTCATATTAATTTCGATTCCGGCATAAGACTGAAAATCTAAAATACCGTTACTGAATTCAGAACGTCTGAGTTGGGCATTTATTCGGGCCAAAAGTTCTTCGAATAGAAAAGGCTTAGCCAAGTAATCATCGGCTCCAGCCTGAAGTCCTTTTACTTTTTCATGAGGAGTATCCAATGCGCTCAAAATTAATATAGGAACTATTACTTTTCTGCTTCTTAAAACTTCACAGACTTCAAAACCCGTAATGTCCGGAAGCATAATGTCAAGAATAATAATATCATAGGTGTTCTCCATCACTTCATTAATGGCATCAAAACCTTTGGTAACATTTTTAACCTGATATAACTGTTCCTCGAGTCCGCGTATAATAAAGGAGGCAACTCTGGGATCGTCTTCGACTAATAATACTTTGTTCATAACGCTGCTGCAATATGTTTTTTGGGCTAAATAAAAAAATGAAAACGCTCAAATTAATAGGATAAAAGTAAGTAAAAGTATTTGTTTCTGGTACTTTTCAGAAAGTAATAAATAGTGTTTTCGTTGCGTATTATTTTATGATTATTTATAAAACGGTTGGATACTTATCTAACAAATTAAAAAGTGATTTGTGGTAAAGCAAAATTTTGTTTTCAGTCAAGCCAAGATTTATTATATTTATATATTACAATGTTGATTTTTAAGTAGTTATTGTTTGTGGGGCTTTGCGAAAATAATTATTGTTTGAAAAAATAAGAATTCGCAACTGTAAAGTGCTGAAAACTGAAAAATCTTTCTGTAAGTCATATCTATTTTGATTTTTTATTAATATCTAATTTTTGTAAAAATGGAAAGCAGCTTAAACAAAAGTTTTGAATCATTATTTGAAACAATAAATGGATTAATTAAGTTAGGTTATACGCACGACTTTATTATTAGAGGAGAATATTTAGTATGTTATCAATTCAATATAATACTCGCTCCAAATGATTTTGAAATTGATAAAGTGTATCGATTTGAAGAAGCTTCAGATCCTGATTATCAATCTACAATATATGCGATTTCGTCTAAAAGCCATAACTTAAAAGGGATTCTGGTAAATGGTTATGGTATGTATACGGCTGACAAATTTTCAAAAATCGTAGAAAAAATTAAAGATAATGCCACGCAAATTAATAGCGAGGGAAGGAGCGAATCTGTAAAGCGCAATGATGAAGACCGTGTTTTAAATGCTCCATTAATGGAAATCAGTTTATACGATAATATCGCAAAAATAAAAAAAGAAACAAGCTGGATAGAAGGCGATAGAAATTCGGTTACGGTTTTCAAATCTGAAACGATGAGAATTGTGTTAATAGGTCTAAAAAGAAACGCGGGTTTAAAACCTCACAAAGCAAATGGCGTAATAAGTGTTCAGGTCTTAGAAGGCAAGATTAATTTTAATACTGAAGAGCAAAATTCTGTTGTTGAAAAAGGCCAAATGATCACTTTGCAAAAAAATATTATTCATAGTGTAGAAGCACAGGAAGAAAGCTTCTTTTTACTCACGCTTGCAATGTGAGGAAAATAAGTGTAATTAATAAACAAGCCGAATAATTATATTAGAGAAGACTTTTGGATATAAAAAAAAGGAAGGTGCAGAACACCTTCCTTATATTGTGAAATGAAAAAGTTTTGTGAACTTTATTTTGTTTCAAGGAACCTAAAACTTTTTTCATCTGATTCGATTTTGTCTCCTTTTAAATCAATTGAAATAATTCCGGCTTTTCTTGGAGAAACTGCACTTTGATTAAAATGTGTATGAAGTACGTACTGCATTTTATTGTTTTTGTCCCAAAAAACGTCTCCGTGTCCGATACCATTTTGCTTCACATTTTTTCTGCTAATGATTGGGCTGTCAGCAGATTTTTCCCAAGGTCCCAACGGACTTTTACTTGTTGCATAACCTACTGCATAATCCGGATTTCTAAAATCATTTGCCGAATAAATCATATAATACAGACCATTGTGTTTTAAAACAGTTGGACCTTCTGTGACCGGCCAGCTTACATTTTGTGTGTTTTCCCAAGGTAGCGTTCCCGAAATACATTCGGTTAGAGTTTCCGGTTTTATACTTTGAAGATCATCATTTATTTCGGCAACAAAAATTCGGTTTCCATTCGTTAAACGAACATGATACAGGTATTTTTTTCCATCTTCATCAATAAAAATAAACGGATCAATTTGGTTTCCGGTTTTAATAATTGGTTCTTTCGATTCGCTTTTAAATGGCCCAAGCGGACTGTCGCTTGTAGCAACAGCAATATTTTCATTGGCAGTATAAATGATATAAAATTTGTTTTTGTACGAAAGAATTTGAGGTGCCCAAAAACCTTTGTCGCCAAAAGCATCTCCTTTTTTCAAAGCCAGGCCATTTTGAGCTCCAACCGGGCCTTTCCAGTCTTTTAAATCTGCTGAGGTAAAAACCTGAAATCCTTCTCCGTTAGGAATATCGCCACTTGTGGTTCCGTATAAATAATACGTTCCTTTGTTGTAAAAAATCGTAGGATCTGCTAATAAAACAGGATTAGATTTTATTTCTTTTGGTTTGTCTGTACTTTTTTCCTGCGAGCAAGCCGAGAAAATAGTTAAAGACATTATCATGGTTATTATTTTTTTCATGTTTAATTGTTTTATATTTATTTAACCGAAAAGAGTGCAGAGAGTTTATAAATGAAGAATAACTTTGCGTCCTTCTCCCGAAGCCTCGGGACGCTCAGGGTGACAAAAGTGAGAAAAAGAACTTCGTGACCTTTGTGAAACCTTAGCGCTCTTTGTGGTAAAAAAACTTTTGTGGTTAAATTCGTTAACTACTATTACTTTTTCACAGAAAACTTATAATAAGAAACGGTATGATATTTCCCTTCCGGATTCAAAACAATCGGTGCAAATTTTGGCTGATTTGGAGCGTCTGGAAAATGTTGTGTTTCTAAAGCAAAAGCAGTCCTGAAATCATCTTTCGCACCCGATTTAAAAGTGTTTTTAGATTGCATGAAATTTCCGCTGTAAAACTGTAAACCTGGCTCTTGCGTATAAACATCAAGTGTAATTCCGGATTTGTCTCCAGAAATAGTAACGGCGTGATTTAAACCGTTTTTCTTGGTTCCGTTTAAAACGTAATTATGATCGTAACCTTTTCCGAATTTTAACTGCTCATCTTTAGTTTCGATTCTTTCACCAATGGTATGTTTTGAAGTAAAATCAAAAGGTGTATTTTTAACCGATTTCAATTCTCCACTTGGAATCAGACCTTGATCAACAGGCGTAAATTCATTAGCATAAATTTGCAATTCATGATTCAGGATAGTCCCGCTTCCTTCTCCATTTAAATTAAAAAAAGCATGATTGGTTAAATTAACCAAGGTTGTTTTATCTGTTGTTGCTTCATATTCCATTTTTACAGTTTGATCTGCTTCTAATGTATACGTAACTTTTACGTCTAAATTCCCTGGAAAACCCTGTTCACCGTCTGGCGAAACATAAGTAAAAACTAATGTGTTTTCATTTGTTTTTTCGGCATTCCAAACAACATCCTGAAAACCTTTTATCCCGCCATGCAAAGCATTTTTGCCATTGTTTAACGGAATCTGATATTTTTTTCCTTCTAATGTAAATTGCCCTTTTGCAATGCGGTTTCCAACTCTTCCGATTGTTGCTCCAAAATAAGGTTCGGTTGAAGTTTTAAAGCCTTTTGCACTGTTCATCCCAACGACAACATCGGTTTGTTTTCCGTTTTTATCGGCAAGCCAAAGACCAATTAATCTTCCGCCATAATTGGTAAAAGCCGCTTTGATTCCTTTGTTTTCTATCCAATATAAATTGACCTTTTTACCGTCGATTATGGTGTCAAAATCTTTAGCGTTCAAAACCGGATTAATAGAAGCTGTTTCAACCGATGCCGATTTCGTTACAACTTTATCTTCTTTTTTATTGTCTTTACAATTAAATTGAAAAAGCGCCAACAATAGTACTGCTGCAATTTGAATGTTTTTCATTTTTATCTTTTTAAAAGGATTCTTCTTTTTATTTTGACGGAATTACCAATTTAGTTTCTTCACTTACAGGCTCTCCCAAAACAGGAAATCCGTTTGCATCCCAATCGATTTTTTGCATTCTTGGAGATCTTTTATTGCCACAGCCTTCGCCCGGATTTGAATTGGCGTGATATAAAATCCAATCTTCTTTTCCGTCAGGAGATTTAAAGAAAGAATTATGTCCCGGTGCGTAAACCTTATTTTTATCCGATTGTTTGAAGATAGGTTCTGGAGATTTTTTCCAAGCATTTGCATCCAATAAATTATTTCCGCCATTAAAGCTTAATAATCCTAAAGAATAAAAATCGGTCCAACATCCGCTTGCCGAAAATACTATGAAGATTTTACCATTTCTTTCTAAAAACTGTGGACCTTCGTTTACATTTACCTGTGCAGGATTTACATCATCATGTAATGCACCATGTGTTTCCCAATCGTTTGTTGGTGCAGAAATCATAACTCTGTCACCATCAATTTCAAGCGGATTTTTCATCTTAGCGATATAAATGTTTTGTTGTCCGTTTGTATCGCCTTCCCAACCGGCCCAAATCATGTAAAGCTGTTTTTTATATTCAAAAACATTTCCATCAATTGCCCATTTATCTGTTTTGGCTGCAATTTTGCCTTTAAATTCAAAATCTCCTTTAAACGGATCAGATGATTTATTTTCTAAAACATACATTCTGTGATTGTTATTGTCACCATTATCTGCGGCGAAGTAACAATACCATTTTCCGTTGATAATGTGAAACTCAGGTGCCCAGATTTCAGCTGAATAATTTGTGTTTGTGGGCGGTGTCCAAATCACTTTACTTTCAGCATTTTTGATATCTGATAAGTCTTTTGTTTTCCATAAAACCAGTTTGTTTCCCAATGTATTGGTGTAATAATAATAGCCTTTATAATATGTGCTATAAGGATCTGCACCCGATGGAAGAATAGGATTTGTGAATGTTTTTTGCTGAGCAAAACTTATCGTTGTGAACAGAAAAAGGATTAGGTATTTTTTCATTTTTAGTTTTTTTATTTGAATTTTTCCCGCAGATTTGGCAGATTGGACAGATTATTTTATCAGCTAAATCCGCCAAATCTGCGGGAGAAAAACCACTTTTAATTCAAAGCATTTATAACCTCAGTATTCATTTTATTCACGGCTTTAAAATCCATTTTGTCTACTTTTCTATCATAAGTCATGAAACCGTTTACTTCGCCTTCAACATCGGTAGTTTGCGTGTAAACCGCTGCTGAAAAACCTGTTTTTACATAATTTTTCAGAATTTGGGCATATTTGATATATTCCGCTGTTACTTCCGCTTCATTTTTAAATTTAACGTAACCCCAGTTATTATTTTCTCTCCATAAATGTCCTTCAAGCGGAAGACCGATTCCGCCATATTCGCCTAAAACAGTTACTCTTCTTGCATCATACAAATACATCTCTGGTCCAGGATAATTGTGCAAATCTAAAATGTCTCCTGTCTGAAAGTGATTTCCTCCGCTTGAGGAATTAGTTAATCGGCTTGGATCGTGATTTTTTGTCCATTCTGTGATTTCAACGGTTTTGAATTGTCCCCAAGCTTCGTTAAATGGAACCCAAACCACAATACTCGGATAGGAATACAAATGATCCATTATTTCGCGCCACTCTTTCTTATAGATTTCTTCTGATTTTGCAGAACGGTGCAATTCTGTTCCTTCAAAATATTTTGTGTTTTGCCAAACAGGCTGATCGTCTCCGCTTGGCATATCCTGCCAAACCAAAATTCCTAATTGATCGCAATGTGTATACCAACGCTCCGGTTCCACTTTTACATGTTTACGAATCATATTAAAACCTAATTCTTTTGTTTTAATAATATCGTATTTCAAAGCTTCGTCTGTTGGAGCAGTATACAATCCGTCTGGCCACCAGCCTTGATCCAGAGGCCCGTACTGAAAATAATCTTTGTTGTTCAACTGCATTCTCATAATGCCGTTTTTATCTCTTTTTGACGAGATTTTTCGCATTGCAAAATAACTTTTCACTTCATCGACCACTTTGTTTTTGCTGATTAAGCGAATTTTAGTCTGATACAAAAACGGACTTTCAGGCGACCATAATTTTGGGTTGTTCAATACAATATCGTTGCTTTCATTTAGTACCGCTTTTTCTTTCGCAATTTCTTTGTCTCCATCAAAAACAGTGATTTCTATTAAATCTCCTTTCTCAGCTCCATTCACATTAGCCTTTATACTGATACTGTTTTGATCGATATTTGGTGTTGTTTTTAACTCCGTAATATTTTTAGCATTTACAGGTTCAATCCAAACTGTCTGCCAAATTCCGGTTACTGGTGTATACCAGATTCCTTCCGGATTTTTAACTTGTTTTCCTCTCGGCTGAGGTCCGTCATTTGATGGATCCCAAACTTTTACAACTAGTTTTTGATTTTTCCCTTTTTGAATAAATGGAGTAATATCAAATGAAAATGGCGTGTAACCACCAGTATGTGAACCTACTTTTACATCGTTTATAAAAACTTCTGTTTTCCAGTCGACAGCACCAAAATGCAATATGATATTCTTTTCTTTCCAATTTGATTCAAGCGAAAAATTGGTTTCATACCAAAGTTCTTTTTGTGCTCCTACTTGTTTCATAACGCCGGACAGACTTGATTCTACTGCAAACGGAACCAGAATTTGCCCATCATATTTTGTTGGCGTTGTTTTTCCAAGATCCTGAATGGTATAATTCCATAATCCATTAAGGTTTTTCCATTGGCTGCGCTCCATAATAGGACGGGGATATTCCGGTAAAGTTTTGTTCGGATCAAGCTGTGCTGTCCATTTTGTCTTGATTTTATCTCCTTGCGGTTTCCATTGTGCATTAACTGCAAGTACAGAAAATAAGGCTAAAAAAAGGATACTTTTTCTTTTCATCGTCTATAATATTTTGAGATTTTACTCTCATAAGTTTTTTTTAACATATAAGTGATATAAGTTCATTTTAGTTTAAGCAACTGTTTTAAAACAATGTCAAGAGAATGAAAGTTCTCACTTTTAATCTACGACCCAACTTAATATGACCTTACATAACTTATATGGTGAAAATATTTTAATACTTTGGTGTTACTTCTAAATCAAAATGAATTACCAGACTTATAACCACAATAAGCCTGGTAAATTCCCAAACTAACTTAACTAACCAACTCTTCTTAATTGTATATTGTTCATGGTAAATTGTAAATAACTCAAATGAGGCCTGAAAAGTTCGTAAATAATTCACCATTAACAATTTACAATTCATAATTATTTTTTGAATTTCTTCACTAAACTGTCGTATTCTTTTTTAGAGATTGTAATCATACAGCCGTGACGTACTTTTTCTGGCAAACTGTATTTATCCCAATCGGAGAAAAAAGTGTAACCTGAGGCCTGAAACCAAGGACCGTTTAGATTATCTGCAATCGATAATCCGTAGGAAACTCCCGGATATTGTTCGTAATACATGTACCATATTTTATCATCAGGAGACGGAATCAACATTGGCGCTTCTCTAAAGTTAGGACTAATAGATTGTTGAGGCAAAGAATAAGGACCTAAAAGTGATTTTGATTTGGCAATTCGAATCGTTTTTCCTGTTGTCCAATATAAAGTAGGGTAGGTTTCATCTTTAATTACGGCGTAGTAGGAGTCGCCGACTTTACGAATAAAAACATCAATTGTTCCCATATCCCAATCGAACAAACGTTTTGGAGTTCCTTCAAAAGTTTTTAAATCTTTAGACAAAACATACAACGTTCGCTGACTTGCCCAATAACGTTCTCCATCTTCTTTTGTTCCTTCCAAATGTGGTGTGTGCCAAGTCATAATGAACTGTTGAGAATCATTATCGTAATACAATTTTGGCGCACCAATTCGCTGTAAAGCATTCGAATAATCGGGAGTACTTTTTAAATCCGGTGTGTAATCTGAATGTTTTTTCCAGGTAATTAAATCATCTGAAACCCAAATATTGATACTTTTTGCATCGTCTCCGGTATTTCCTGCGATATAATATTTTCCGTCCGGGCCTTTGCAGATATCCGGATGTCCTTTGTAATCTTCAAAAACGCGTTTTCCGCCATTTAGGTTTTCCCAATGCAAACCGTCAAGGCTGACAGAATAATACAATCGGCCATAATCATTGTGCGTCATATGCGCAAAAAGATAAGCCTCGTTTTTAGGTTTTTCATTTCCCTTAGCTTGTCCCGGCGGATCTGGTTGTTGCGCTTTCGCGGAAATTCCAATCAGAATTACCGCTAGAAAAAAGAGTTTTATTGTGTATGTTTTCATTGCTGTTCGTTTTAGTTTTTTGCCACAGATTACACAGATTAAAAGGATTTTTTAACACATAGAGACATAGCTTTACTTTGTCTATAAAAGGCATTTCATTTATTAAAATACACATAGCTTTGTGTGAAAGCGAGCTTTTTCTATGCTCTCAAAAAAGAAATTATAAAATCTATGTTTCTATGTGTTTAATTTTTCGGCCACAGATTTTAATCATTTTAATATGTGAAATCTGTGGCCAAAAACAAGTATCTAATTATCAAATTGACACATTATCTAATTAGTCTTATTTGCCTCAGAAGTCATCTTTTTGATCAAATCTGTTTCGGCTTTTATGTATGGTGTTCCGTCGTTTCTAAGAACTTCGTGAAACCAGACTTCCGGTTCTGCATCATATTTTTTCGTCCAGCTGTCCCACGCGTATTTGGTTTGTGTTTTTCCGTCAACAAATCCCCAATTGATCATACCAACTTTATACTTTTTGGCGATTGGTAAAAAGCCTTCAAAAGTGCTTCCGTTTGGTCTTGCCATATATTCGGTACACAATAAAGGTTTTCCGTAACGCTGTAATTCTTTGATTACCTTTTCAAAATCGGCTGGTGTGTTGTAATTATGGAAAGAAACCACATCAGACTGTTCGATTTGCATTTTGTGCATCGGAAGCATTTTATTAGGATCACTCCAATCACCAACCCAAACTCCTGAAGTTAATGGTTGCGAAGGGTTACTTTCTCTAGCCCACACAAACACATTTTTTAGAAGCGGTAAAATCAATGCTACTTTATCTTTAATTTCAACTTTTTCGTAAGATGGACCTGTCATATTATCGGGTTCATTCCATAGATCCCAGCCTAAAATACGCTCGTCATCTGCAAATTTTGAAATCGTTTCTTTAACATATTTCTCAAGACGAGGATATTGAGTTGAATCTCTTAAAACCTTTTGTCCCGGACTTTGTACCCATCCTGAGTTGTGCGTATGCGGTTTTGGAGCACGTTGCTTTCCTAAAACCGGAAACGGATCCCAGCATGAATCAAACAAAACAAATAAGATTTTGATATGATGTTTTTCTGCAATTCCTAAAAATGTATCCATACGTTTGTACAAACCTTCGGCATCTTGTTTGTGCAATAAATCGTGTAAGTAAACACGCATTACATTCATTCCAAGTCCTTCGGCCCAGCCTAATTCCTGGTCGATTCTTTGTGGATCAAAACTGTCTGCCTGCCACATTTCTAATTGATTAATGGCTGTACTTGGAGTATAATTTGCGCCAATTAACCAAGGCTGTTTTCCATACCATTCATTAGCTTGATCTTTGGTCCAGATTTCTCTTTTTTGGTCGCAGCTGAACAATACTAGCCCAGCTAACAGTGATGTTAGATACAGTTTTATCTTTCTCATTATAATTTTTTCTTAAGTATGAACAATTTGTTCTTTATGATAAGGGAATCAGATTAGAGTATCTGATTCCCTTAAAAAATAGTTTAATATTCAGGGTTTTGATCTAAGTTTGGATTGTTGTCCACATCGCTTTGCGGAATTGGCATTCTATGATTTTTACCCACTGTAAAGTTTTTAAAATCAGGATCACGAAGCGCAATTTTATCAACAGATGCCTGAGTGTCTAAATCTCCCCAGCGTTTTAAATCTTCCCAGCGAACACTTTCTCCGGCTAATTCTAAAACTCTTTCCATTTTTAATCTTTCTAAAAACTTATCATGATCATTTCCAATTTCAGGATGAACGACTGCCAATGTATTCATGTTAGCACGTGCTCTCACTAAATCAACATATTGATAAGCTTGTGCAGTATTTCCTGTTTCGTTTAAAACTTCGGCGTAGCGTAATAAAATATCTGCATAACGTACCAATCTGTAATTTACCTGACTGTAATAATCTTCGTTATTTCTGTAATAATCACGACTTCCTTTTCTGAACCATGCTTCGTTATTGTTCCATTCCCAATCTCTGCCATATGTTTTATCACCAAAATCAGCTAATAGTTGAGGATAATATAAAGTCCATCTTAATCTTTCATCAAGATCTCCATTTTTATTGTTTTCTTGTTTGAAAGCATCAACTAACCAGATACGAGCCTGTCCATCTGACCATCCAATTCCTCTTGGTGCAAAAAATTGAGAACGGTTGCTTGAAACCGCAGCATTTTGATCTTCTCCAGTTCCTCCTTTTCTTTGATCTCCAAACTGAATTTCAAATACTGATTCGCTGTTGTTTTCATGTAAATCTGTAAAGTTGTCTCTGTAATTAGCAACCAAACTGTATCTTGCTCCAGGACCTGTAATTAGATATTCAAGTGCTGTTTTTGCTTCTGGCCATTTATGTTGTTGCATATAAACTTTTGCTAAAAAAGCCTGTACAGCACCTTTATCAGGTCTTCCTGTTTGATCGTCTCCCCATTTAGTTGGCAAATCGGCGAAAGACTCATTTAAATCTTTTTCAATCTGTGCCCAAATTTCAGTTACATCTTTTTGCTGTGGCAAATCTTGCGGCGTAGATGGCTCTAAAACCAACGGAACATTTTCCCAAATAACCGCAGCATAATAGTAATGTAATGCTCTGAAAAATTTAGCCTGAGCTATGATTTTCTTTTTGTCATCTTCATTTTGAAAAGTAATATTTGGAACATTTGCCAAAACCTGGTTACATCTAAAAATAGCTTTGTAAGTATCTCTCCATGTTACGGCATTTCCTTCCCAAAAATTATAATTGATATAATTGAATCTTGTCCAGTCTGCCAATTCGGTCCACGGACTTACGCTATATCCTTCATCAGAAGTTAAATCCAGACGGAAATACATCCATCTTGCCCATAAACCATCTTTATAAAACATGGCATAAATTGAGTTTACTCCGGCCTGTGCATCACTTTCAGTTTTCCAATATTGATCTACTGTTATATCATTTGGACTGTTCAGGTCTAATTCGTTTTCACAAGCAGTAAAAACAAGACCTAGAAAAGCTACTGTAATTATTATTATTTTTTTCATTACGCTGTTTTTTTTAATTAAAAGCTAAATTCAACACCAAAAGAATATGTTTTTAGATTCGGGAAAGCTCCGTTATCAACACCTCTTTCAAAAATATTACTGTTTGTAAATTCAGGATCTAAACCTTGATATTTAGTAATTGTAATAATGTTTTGTGCAGACAATGTTAATCTTGCTCTTGTAATTCCTGAATTTTTTAGAACACTTTCAGGCAAATTGTAACCAAATCCAATGTATTTAAGTCTGATAAAATCACCATTTTCTAAGAAACGATCACTGTCTCCTCTTGAATTTAAAGTTGATCCTTTTGTAATTCTTGGAAAATCAGTATTTGGATTTTCTGGTGTCCAAGGCTGAATTCCTGCTCTGTAATTACTATTATCATCAAAACGATCTACAACACTTCTAAATCCGTCATAAACAGTAGCTCCGTGAGAAGCAATCCAGTTCATAGAAAAGTCAAAACCTTTGTATTCTGCTCCGGCATTGAAACCCATTTCGAATTCTGGCCATGGACTTCCAACAATATCTTTATCATCACTTGTAATTTGTCCGTCACCGTTCACATCTTTAAAACGAATATCTCCAGGTACTGCATTTGGCATAATTACTTTTCCATTAGCATTTTTGTAGTTGTCAATTTCCTGTTGATTTTGAAACAATCCATCCGTTTGAAGAACATACCACATTCCAACAGGAGATCCTGCTCGTGTCATAGTATTACCTGAAATATTTTCGTTTTGTCCGTTTCCTAATGAAACCAGTTTATTGTTCACTTTTGTGAAATTCACAGAAGCATTAAAAGAGAAATCATCGATCTTTTTGCTGTAAGCCAATTCTATTTCGAAACCTTTGTTTTCTACAGTTGCAGCATTAGAAATTGGGTTTCCACCGTCGTTTCCTGTCGTTAATAAAATTGGGAAACCAAATAATACATCTTCAGTACGAGCAATAAAATAATCTGCTGTAAGGCGTAAATCATTATTTAAAACTCCAAGATCTAATCCGAAATTGGTTTGTTTTAATTTTTCCCAACGTAATTCAGAATTCGATAATTTTACCTGAGTTGCAGAAGGATATAAAGTTTGTCCGTTTCCTAATACAACTTGTCCAAAGTTATTCACGAAACTTTTGTATTCGTAATATCCAATGTTACCAGAACCTAATTCTCCGTAACTTGCTCTTAATTTTAAATCTTTAATGAATTCAGATTTAAAGAAAGATTCATTGCTTATTCTCCATCCGGCAGAAACAGAAGGGAAATTACCCCATTTGTTTGCATCACTAAATCTTGATGATCCGTCACGTCTTAAAACAGCATTAAATAAGTAACGGTTATCGTAGTTGTATTCTAACCTTCCTAAATAAGACGCAAGAGCAGCTTCGTTAATAAAACCTCCTACAACTGGTGAATCTCCTTGGTTTAAAACCTCATAATATTGTCCTGTTCCTGAGTTTAACGGAAGATTTCTCTTTGTTCCGTAAATTTGATCATAAGTATCTTTTTGAAAAGTCTGACCAACTAAAAGAGAGATATCATGTTTTCCAAAAGTCTTTTTGAAAGTCAAAGTATTTTCGAATAACATTGTTTCTGATCTTCCTTTATTTTGATCTGTCTGAGAAGGATCTTGCGGTTGATTTAACGACCAGTTTCCTTTTTTTCTCATGAATTTATAAGAATCAAAACTAGTTTCGTATCCAAAGTTGAAACGGTATTTTAACCATGGAGTGAATTTTAATTCTGACCAGATATTTCCTCTAATTCTAAAATTTTGATTTGTAGTATTTGCAAAATCTGCTATTGCTAATGGATTTGTACCAAAAGTATCTGCAACTCCTTGTTTTCCGTAACCATAACCTCCAGGATTTGAAGGATCGTATAACGGAATTGTAGGTGTCATTCTGTATACATCAATAATTGGATTCCCAGACATTTCATCTGTTTTAGAATTGCTTATTGCTAAGTTTTCTCCAATGCTGAAAATTCCTTTAGTTCCGCTTGAATTTACACGAAATGAAATTCTGTCAAAATCAGTTCCGATAACAGTTCCTTCGTTTCCAAAATAATTCCCAGACATAAAGAATGTTGAGGTTTCATTTCCTCCAGAAAAACTAGCATTATAATCCTGCATCATTCCGGTTTGGAAAGTTGCGTCCTGCCAGTCTGTATTTACATCCATGTTAAGATTTTGTCTTTGAAAACCAGCATTATCATAAGCCATGTTGTTGTATTTAGCAAACTCTTCCGTTTCCATCAAATCATAGCGAGGCATAACCTGAAAGCTTGTTTTTGCAGAAACTTCAACCTGAAGCGGTCCTTTTTTACCTTTTTTAGTTGTAATAATGATTACACCATTTGCAGCTCTTGAGCCGTAAATTGCAGCAGCCGATGCATCTTTTAAAACCTGAATACTTTCGATATCATTTGGATTAAAATCTCTGTTTGCAGAAGTAACCAAACCATCAATAACATAAAGAGGGTTTGTGTTTTGAAGATTTTTTAATCCACGAATTTCAACATTAGCTTCTTGTCCCGGACGTCCGCCACCGCGAACTTTAACTCCGGTAACTAATCCTTGAAGTCCATCAGCTACAGTAGTAACTTGTCGTTTCTGGATTTCTTCCGGTTTAACCAATGCAACTGCTCCCGTAAGATCTTTTTTCTGTTGCGATCCATAACCTACAACAACTATCTCATCGAGTTTCATCGCGTCTTCTTCTAATGTTACATTAATAGAAGTACGGTTGTTAATAGCTATTTCTGTTGTTTTGTAGCCTTGTGAGCTAAAAATTAATGTCTGATTTGCTCCGGCATTGATTTTATAACTTCCGTCAAAATCCGTCACTGCACCATTTGTTGTGCCTTTAATTAAGACATTCGCAAACGGAACCGATTCGCCTGAGGCAGCTACAACTTTACCAGTAATGGTAATTTGTTGCTGCGCATACGTTTGTTGTAATAATAAACTAAAGAAAAACAAGAGGTAATATCTCTGCTTTAAAATTTGAGTGAACTTTGTTTTCATTGATTTTTCATTTTAGATAGTTTTCATTTTTTGGTTGGTTTTACATTGAATAATTTAGTAATCTAATCATCTCTGATTCGAGCAAAACAATTTTTGATCTTGCTGTTTGGTAATAATGTGTTCATTTGGTTTCAAAATTGAGTATGATATTTTTTTTCAAATAAATTTTTGATGATACTTTATTTTTTTAGCCTAAAAATTATCAATTGCGTTTATTTGAAAAATCAAAGTAGATGATTTTAATTCAAAATAAAATGCTTCATTTGTGTCAATATCTCTCTCAAATGATTCAAATTGTATAAAAATGGTCATTAAAATATAGGCTTGCAACATTTGGTAGAAAATTGAGACGATTTGAGGAAATTTATTTTTTTATAAAAAAACACAGTAATGCGTAAATTCTTTCTTTTTACATTTTTATTTATTTTTTCAGGAAATTTTATTCAGGCTCAGGAATATTATTTTAAGCATTTTCAGGTCGAAGAAGGACTTTCTAATAATACGGTTATTACTTCAACTCAGGATGAAGATGGTTTTATGTGGTTTGGTACCAAAGATGGTTTGAACAGATTTGATGGATATCGTTTTAAAACCTACAGAAGTCAGTCTGATCCCGTTAACAGCCTTGGAAGCAATTATATACAATCTATTCATGCCTTTAATGGAATTATTTGGGTGGGAACTGATAAAGGTCTGTATCAGTACAATAAAAAAACAGATCAGTTTACGGTATTGAATGAAGCCATAAACGATAGAATAAACGATATTAATCACGATAAAAAAGGTAACATTTGGTTTGTATCCGGAAATATTCTTTATAAATATTCGCCGAGCAAAAAAGAAACTAAAACTTTCAATCCGAACAAATATTTTATTACGACCTCAATTTCACGTGATGAAAACGGCGAAATCTGGGCTTCTTCTTTAAATAAATTATATCATTACTCCGAAGAAAGTCTTTCGTTTGAAAGTATAAATATTAATCCGCCGGCAAATAAAGCCAATTTTAGAATTACAGTTGTTTGCGCTTTAAACAAAAACAACATTTCGATTGGCACGCAGGATCATGGCGTTTTGGTTTACAATAGAAAAGACAAAACGACATCGGTTTTACCGTTTTCAGGCAAAGATCCTGTTTTTGTTAGGCAGTTTAAAAAACGTGGAAATGATGAAATCTGGATTGCAAGCGAATCCGGTGTTTATGTTTACAATTTGAAAACAAAAACAAGCATCAATCTGAAAAAAAATTACAACGATCCATATGCGATATCAGACAATGCTGCATATTCTATTTGTATTGACAAAGAAAACGGAGTATGGATTGGAACTTATTTTGGAGGAATCAATTATCATCAAAAGCAATATACACAGTTTAAAAAATACTTTCCTCAAAAAGGTCAAAATTCAATTAGCGGAAGCGCTGTAAGAGAAATTCACAAAGATGATTTTGGAGATTTGTGGATTGGTACTGAAGATGCAGGCGTAAATAGATTTAATCCGAAAACCCAAAAATTCACGTCGTATTTGCCGGACGGAAGCAGAAGTAGTGTTTCCTATTATAATATCCATGCTTTGATGCCGCGAAAAGATAAAATCTGGATTGGAACTTTTGAACACGGATTAGATGTTTTAGACCGAAATTCAGGCGTTGTAGTAAAACATTACAGTGCCAATGATCCGTCATCGGGTTTACGCAGTAATTTTATTTTTTCTTTTTACGAAACCAAAAAGAAAGAATTAATTGTCATTACCACAATGGGACTTTATCGTTATAATGAACAAAATGATAATTTCAATATTTTAAAAACATTTCCGGAAACCACGCATTATACCACTTATAAAGAAGATACTGACGGTAATTGCTGGGCAGGAAGTTATCGTGACGGTTTGTTTTATTATAATCCTAAAACCGGGAAAAAGGAGGTTTTTATATATGATTATAAAAATCCAGACGGTATAAGTAATAATTCGATCAATTATATTTTTGAAGATAGTGCTAAAAATCTATGGTTTGCAACCGAAAACGGACTCAATCTATTTGATAAAAAAACAAGAACGTTTAAAAAATTCACTACTAAAGACGGATTTCCGAGTAGTGTAGTGTACTCGATTTTGGAAGATGCTTCTAAAAATTTGTGGCTGACGACTTCTAAAGGTTTGGTAAAATTTGGTCCGGACCATAAAAGCATTAAAATTTATACGACAGCAAATGGCTTGTTGAGCGATCAGTTTAATTATGCATCGGCATTTAAGGATAGTAATGGCGACATGTATTTTGGAAATTTAAACGGAATGATCAGTTTCAATCCGAAGAATTTCACTAAAAACAAATACAGGCCGTCAACTTTTATTACCAATCTTCAAATCAATAATAAAGATGTCGATGTCAACGAAAATGATTCGCCAATAAAACAGTCCATTTCGCATCTGGACGAACTCGAGCTTAATAGCGATCAATCGTCATTTAATCTCGAATTTGCTTCCTTAAATTATACCGCACCCGAACTTACAGAATATTGGTTTCAGCTGGAAAACGTAAATAATGATTGGGTTTATCTTGGCAGAAATAATAAAGTGTTTTTTACAGAACTGGCGCCTGGCAATTATGTGTTTAAAGTAAAATCATTAAATAGTTTTGGAGTCTGGAGTAAAGAAGTGAAATTAAAAATCAGAATATTGCCACCGTTCTGGGCAAGTTCGTATGCTTATTTCTTTTATTTTCTGCTGATATGCGGATCGTTTTATTATATCATTCGTTATTCTCAAAATCTAACACAGATTAAAAATAACCGCAAAATAAAACATCTAAATGACGAAAAAGAGAAAGAAATCTATCAGGCAAAAATTGATTTTTTTACGAATGTGGCGCACGAAATCAGAACGCCTTTAACGCTTATTAAAGGGCCTCTAGAGAAACTTCTGATTATGGAACATCAATTACCGGAAGTTCCTCAGAACCTTTCTATAATGAAGAAAAATACTTCGCGATTGCTAAAACTGGTGAATGAATTGCTCGATTTTAGAAAATCTGAAATTGGCGGACTAAAACTCACTTTCGTGGAAGCTAATATTTCGTCGATAATAAGAAATCTGCATTTAAGATTTACACCTTTGATTGAAGAAAAGGGAATTCAGTTTAAATTGGAATTGGGAGAAAGAGATATTTTTGCTTTTGTTGATAAAGAAGCGTTCAAGAAAATATTAAGTAACTTAATAAGTAACGCTATCAAATATTCAAAAGAAAAGGTTTGGATTTCGCTTTTTCGTGATGATAAAAAGTTGATGTTAATTGTCAAAAATGATGGGAAATTGATTCCGTTTCAGTTGAAAGACAAGATTTTTGAGCCGTTTTTCAGGGTTGATAATTTTGATAATACTTCAGGAACCGGTATTGGTCTTTCGCTTGCACATTCATTGGCTCAGCTTCATAATGGAAGTTTGGAATTAATTTTTGATCCTAAATTAAACATTTTCGAACTTGCTGTTCCGTTGCATCAGGAAGAAGAATTTATGTTTTATACGGAAAATGAAAAAGAAATAAATGAATCAGAATTCGAAAAAACAGAATCGGAAACAAAATTCGAAAAACCTCAAATTTTAATTGTTGAAGATAATCTGGATCTTTTAAATTTCATTACTTCAGAATTTGCTTCGAATTATACCGTTTTAAAGGCGGAAGATGGCGAAAAAGCGCTAAAAATAATTCATAATCAAAATATTCAACTTGTTATAAGTGATGTTTCGATGCCCGTTATGGACGGAATTACGATGTGTAAAGAGATTAAAACAAATCTTGAAACCAGTCATATTCCGGTTATTTTGCTAACTGCCAAAAGTTCGCTGAAATCGCAAATCGACGGCCTCGAAGTTGGTGCAGATGCGTATGTGGCAAAACCTTTTTCGATGGATTATCTAAAAGTCCAGGCTAATAATCTCATTGAAAACAGAAAACAGATTATGAACTATTATGCAAGTTCACCACTTTCGCATATTAAAAGTATTGCTCATAATAAAACGGATGAAAAATTCCTGAAAAAACTGGATGATGAAATCCTTAAAAATATCGCTGATCCCGATTTGAGTGTTGAATCACTGGCCGAAATCATGAACATGAGCCGTTCGACTTTATATAGAAAAATCAAAGATTTATCTAATTTAAGTCCAAATGAGCTGATTAACATTGTTCGTTTAAAACATGCTGCAGTATTACTTTTAAATGAAAACTATAAAATGTATGAAATTGCCGAAATGGTTGGGTATAAATCACAAACAAGCTTTGGTAGAAATTTTCAGAAACATTTTTCTATGTCACCTTCTGATTATATTGCTATGAATAGGTAGATGATCTTAAAAGCAACTTTTTGGTGTTTATCTTTTTCTCTAAAAGTTCCTTATGAAAAGCTGCGCAAATGTCATTTGCGCAGCTTTTTTTCAGTAACACTTTGCGGAGCAGCGGGCTTTATAGACGGTTTATGCTAGGCCATGTGGTGAAAAATAATATATTTCTCCAGTTTCTAAATTCATTTCAAGTGTGAAATAATATTCACCACCATCGTTTACATCCAAAATAGAACTTTCCCATGTACCTTGATGACTACTTTTTTTAGATATTCCATTTATCCAAACTTCTTTTTCATTTTTAGCATTTGTTACAAAAATACATTGCTTAAAATAATCAGATTGTAATTTATGTTCTCTGAATTTAGTTTTGTTTAAATCTATTTGATTTTGAATTATCGACTGGAGTTTATAAAAGTCTTTAGATGATATTTTTGTGGCTTTAACAGGATGATTGAAATAGTTTTTAAAGGAATCATTATAACAAAATACCGTAAAATCTTCTGGTATATCAAATTGATAATTATTTTTTATAGGAGTATTATTAGTCAATACTTTCATTTTAGCATTAAATGATAATAATTGAATTTGATTTCCAATAAAAATTAGTTTTGTTGATATCTCTTTACTTATAAGATTTATAGTGTCATTTTGTATTTTGTACTTTCCAGTAATTAATCTTTTTGTTCCAATTTCTTTATTGTTTGGAACACTGGAATAAGTAAAAGACGAATCTTTTTTTAATAATAAAGTTTCCTTTCCTCCAAAGAATTTATCCTGAGATATATTTTGAGCTACGAGATAGTTTTCTTCTCGAGTACAATTAGTAAAAAGGGAGAGAATTAACGCTGAATATATTAGTTTTCTCATGTCTTCGCATTTGGTTAAATCGCCTATAACGTCCTTGTGCTACAGCGGGTTTGGGACTAAATTAAGCACCTTTTTCGGATTTGTCAAATCATTCCAAATCCGTTGTAGTAGCCGTTATGGGCAGTTTTTATTTATTAGGCGTAATAATCATGTCTTTAGTAATTTTGATCACTGGTGCAGTTTTTACACTATCAATTTTTGGAGAATTTTTTGGATCTGATTTTTTTTCAATATATACAGTTCTGACAAACTCGTTCTTAGATACAACATTTACAACCTTCATGTCCAATAGAAAAAATTGCTTAATCTTTGTTTGCTTCCATAAATCAATTGTTTTCAATTTGTCACACTCGAAAAGTTGTAAATTCTCTAAGTTTTTTAAGTTTTGAAGATCAAGATTTGCAACAGGATTTCCTTGAATATATAAAGACTTTAACTTTGGGAATTCTCCAATGAATTCTAAGTCAGTTATGTCATTACGAAAGGCATAAATACCTGCAAGATTAGGGATATCTTTTACTATTAACTTTGGTCCTAGTTTGTTTTCGCCAATATACAACTCTTCAAAAGTTGAGTTTCCATAAAAGACTTTAATTTCCTCTATGTCGTTCGACATTACATTGAGTACTTTTAATTTTTTGAAATAAATCATATCATCAAGCGATTTGATATTTCGTTTAGATACTTTTAGTTTTTGAACGGTATCAATTTCACTAACTTCAATTTCGGAGTTTTTATTTCTATCATAGCCAAGCTCAATTAAAGCCTTTTTTAGATTAGAATCTTTGAATTTTATTTTTTGCGCATTTGCTTTAAAAAAAGCTGAAAGTGTAAAAAGTAAAATTATATATTTCATTTTGAAATGAATTGGTGTTGTAAAATTGCTCATAACTTATATATATGTATGACAAAATCATACAAAGCCAACCTATTTGGGATAAATATGTATAATAAATATCAATTTTATTTAATCCAAATATATAGATAATTCTTTGTAACTACTCAAAAAGACTTTTTGTTTATTGAGTATTTTACAAGTTAATTTTTGATCATTCTCTTAAGGAAGATTAAGCGTAAACTATAAATGGAGTAATTTATTAGAACTTGAATTACTCATTTTAAAATTGTATTTTATAAGTTAGCAACAATAATTAAACGGCAACTAAATTGTCAACCAAAAATCAAAAAGCCTGTAAACAAAGAGTTTACAGGCTTTTTTTGTGGAGTCGCCGGGAATCGAACCCGGGTCCAAACAAGCAACTAAAGAGCTTTCTACACGCTTATTTCCTGATTAGATTTTCGTTGTTAAGCTAGGCCAGAAACAGCCACCGAACACTTATCTTCTTAATTTTCGAAATCCACCCGAAGCTCATGAATATCTAGGTTTATTTTTACGGTTCCCCTTGACGGAACGCCACAAACCAAGGCTTTCCAGGAGAATCCAGCTTCTCTACCTTGTAGAGACGTGGCGCAATCGTACTATGATTCGGATTATGCAGCTAAAGCGTAATTATTTTCGCCGTGTAAAAGTTCGAGATCTTATATTTACGAGCAAGGTCTCAATGCTCGACGTGCTTACTGTTCAATTCGACTTGCTGTCAAAACCAGTCGACCCCAAAAATAAGTCTGCAAATTTATACTATTTGAAATTACTTTCTACTAAAATTTTCAGAAAAAAATAGTCAAAAGTTATTAAGTCAAAAGTCGAAAGTTTAAGGAGAAAGTAAAAAGTTGTAAAGTCAAAAGATTGCTTTCTGTTGCGTTTTTTTATTTTTCCGTAATTGGTGTGTTTAAAAAAGAACAAAGTCAGTTATTGTCAGCTGTTTTAAGACTTTACGACTTTTGACTTTCGACTTTATGATTATTTTACTCTTCGTCTTTAAAATTGAACGGATAATCTCCAAAAATCGGAGCCAGTTTGCGAACCGCATATGTGTTTCTCGTCATTTTATTCGACAAGGCAATAATGGTAACATTTTCTTTCATTAAGGTAATATAAGAAGAAGTGTTGCCATGCCACCAACCGTTATGGAAGTAGAAGTTTTGTCCTGTTTCCCAATTGATCATTCGAATTCCAAGACCATAATTCTTAGTTCCTTTGCGTTCGTTGCTATAACCTGTGTAAACTTGTTTCAGCAATGCTGGTTTTAAGAAATCTGGTGATTGTCTTGCGCGGTCAAATTTTAAAAGATCTCTTGCTGTCGAGAAAACATTTTTATCTCCGTAAACATTGTCCAAATAATCGAAACCAATTTCTACGCCATTTCCTTTATATGAAGGAACAATTTTTTTTCTGTCTTTATCATCATCAAAGACATACGTGTTTTTCATTCCTAGAGGTTTAAAAATCATTTCAGCCATTGCTTCCTTGTATTTCAAACCTGTAATTTTTTCGATAATAAGAGCCAACATAGCATAGTTGGTATTGCAGTAACTAAAACGAGTTCCGGTTCTTGATTCCAAACCAATGTTTTTTGTTGCCAAAATATCCAATATGTCCTTGTTTGTAAGTTGGTTGTGTCTGTCCCAAACCGATTTGTCTCTGTCTGTAAAATAGGCATAATTACGCATTCCGGTTCTATGGCTTAACAACATTCTGATGGTGCAGTCTTCGTATGGAAACGTTTTTAAAATCGTATTTACTTTCTGATCTAAATCAATTTTTCCTGCATTTACTAGTTTTAAAACTGCTGTAGCGGTCAAAACTTTACTTACCGAGGCGATTTGAACTGGTGTGTCAGCGGTAATTTTAGTTCCTTCATTTTTATTTGCGAATCCGTTATATCTTTCGAATATAATCTGGCCGTTTCTGGCTACCAAAAAACTTCCGTTCATGGTATTATTTGGCCAGTTTTTGTTGTAAAAATGATTAATTCTGCCTGTAACCGAATTGATATAATCTTGTGATAATCTTTTTTCAGCCCCTAATGGCTTCATTTTAGGTAATGTATCTTCGACAGTTGGAGTAGTGGCAGTATCTGTTTTTTTGTCTTTGCCGCAAGAGCTTAAAACAAGTATAGAGAAAAGTATTTGTGGTATCTTTGTTTTTTTAAGGAAAATCATTTGCATCGTTCTTTAAAAACAAATATATTGAATTCAATTTTGATGTTTTCGCATTTTAAATGCTTTTAAAACGACTTTTTAACATAGTTTTAACGAGTACTCGCTTTAGACGTTTGTTTTTCAGCTTCTAACGGTTTTGAAACATTCTAAATAATGTTTTCGAAACAAAACTTTAACTAAAATTGTTATATTTGAAACAAATACTGGCTAAAAAGTTATATTATTAAAAACAAAAAACCACAATAAATGAAATTTGGAATAATAAAAGAAAGAAAAAACCCGCCAGATCGCCGTGTTGTTTTTTCTCCGGATGAGCTTGCAAAATTAAAACAACAATATCACGAAGCGTCTGTAGCGGTTGAAAGTTCTGATATTAGGATTTTTGCCGATGAAGCTTATAAAAATATGGGAATAACGGTTACTGATGATATTTCAGATTGTGATGTACTGTTTGGTGTCAAAGAAGTTCCTGTTGAAAATCTTATTCCAAATAAATCTTATTTCTTTTTTTCTCATACAATCAAAAAACAGCCACATAACAGAAAATTACTGAAGGCTATTTTGGAGAAAAAAATCGATTTGTATGATCATGAAACTATCGTAAATGAGCACGATCATCGTTTAATTGGTTTTGGTAAATATGCCGGAATGGTTGGTGTTTACAACGGAATTCGTGCTTTTGGATTAAAATTTGAATTGTTTAAATTGCCAAAAGCAGAAACACTTTCAGGAAAGGAGGCTTTAATTGCGCAGTTGAAACGTATTACAATGCCAGCCTTAAAATTTGTTGTTACCGGAACAGGAAAGGTTGGGAGCGGAGCTAAAGAAATTTTAGATGCTATTAAGATTAAGGAGATTACGGTAGACAATTATTTGACAAAAAAGTATACACAAGCAGTATATGTTCAATTGGATGTTTTAGAATACAACAGAAGAAAAGACGGACAGGTTCTGGATTTTAAAGATTTTATTTCGCATCCGGGAGAATATGAATCTGATTTTGAAAAATTCACGAAAGTATCAGATATTTATTTTGCTGGACATTTTTATGCAAGTGATGCCCCGATGATTTTAACGAGAGATATGTTAAATGCAAGCGACTGTAAACTAAAAGTTGTTGCCGATATTTCCTGCGATGTAAATGGGCCAATTGCTTGTACAGTGCGTTCCTCCACAATTGCGGAACCTTTATATGGTTATTTTCCTTTAGAGGATAAAGAAGTTGACTTTTTTCATCCAGCGGCGGTTGCTGTGATGGCAGTTGATAATTTGCCATGCGAAATCCCAAAAGATGCCAGTGAAGGTTTTGGAGAGCAATTTATGGAACATGTAATTCCGGCTTTCTTTAATGGAGATAAAGACGGAATTTTAAAACGTGCAAAAATCACCGAAAACGGAAAACTGACAGAGCGATTCAGCTATTTGCAGGATTATGTAAATAATGGTGAATTGTAAATTGTGAATTGTGAATTGTGAATAAGTGATTGGAGATATAAAACGCATTTCTGATAAATTTAATACGATGATAAAAATAAAGGCTATCTCAATTTTGAGGTAGCCTTTATTAATTTACCATTAACAATTTATAATTCACAATTAAATTATACCATATCTTCCGGTTTCACCCAAGCGTCAAAATCGTCGGCGGAAACATATCCTAAACGTACGGCTTCCTCTTTTAAGGTTGTGCCATTTTTATGAGCGGTTTGTGCAATTTCTGCAGCTTTATAATATCCTATTTTTGTGTTTAATGCCGTAACAAGCATTAATGAATTATCTACAAGTTCTTTAATGCGTTTGTAATTTGGTTCAATTCCTTGTGCACAATGTTCGTCAAAGGAAACACAAGCGTCTCCTAATAATCTTGCAGACTGAAGGAAGTTTGCTGCCATAACAGGTTTGAAAACATTTAATTCGTAATGTCCTTGCATGCCGCCAACGGCAATTGCCATATCGTTTCCTATTACTTGCGCGCAGACCATAGTCAATGCTTCACATTGCGTTGGATTTACTTTTCCGGGCATGATCGAAGAACCAGGTTCGTTTTCAGGAATGTGAATTTCACCAATTCCGGAACGTGGGCCAGAAGCCAACATTCTAACATCATTTGCGATTTTATTTAAAGAAACCGCTAATTGTTTTAAAGCGCCGTGACTTTCAACAATAGCATCGTGAGCCGCCAATGCTTCGAACTTATTTTCGGCCGTTATAAAAGGATGATTGGTGAATTTGGCAATGTATTCGGCAACTTTTACATCATAACCTTTTGGTGTATTTAATCCGGTTCCTACGGCAGTTCCGCCAAGGGCAATTTCAGATAAATGTGCTAAAGTGTTTTTTAATGCTTTTAGTCCGAATGCTAATTGTGCGGCATAACCTGAAATTTCCTGCCCTAAAGTTAAAGGTGTTGCATCCATTAAATGTGTACGACCAATTTTAACTACATCTTTAAATTCGGTTGCTTTTTTGACTAATGTTGCGTGCAGTTTTTCAACTCCGGGAATTGTGGTTTCGACTACCATTTTGTAGGCAGCAATGTGCATTCCGGTAGGGAAAGTGTCGTTTGACGATTGTGATTTGTTGACATCGTCATTTGCTTTTATAAATTGCTCGCCTTCGCCAATTTCAAAACCTTTTAGAACCTGCGCGCGGTTTGCAATTACTTCGTTGACATTCATATTGCTTTGTGTTCCTGAGCCTGTTTGCCAGATTACCAACGGAAATTGATCATCAAGCTGACCCGCAAGTATTTCATCGCAAACAGCTGCAATTGCATCTCTTTTTTCGATTGGCAAAACGCCTAAATCGTAATTGGCATAAGCTGCTGCTTTTTTAAGATAAGCAAAACCTTCGATAATTTCTTTTGGCATAGAGCCGGAATTTCCTATTTTGAAATTGTTTCTTGAACGTTCTGTCTGTGCACCCCAATACTTATCGGCTGGGACTTGAACTTCGCCCATGGTGTCTTTTTCTATTCTGTATTTCATTATGTTGTTTGTAAAATGTTATATGTAAAATGTGAAATGTTGCTTGTAAAAATGTAAAATTGAAAACTTCTTTTGAAAATGAGTACCCTAGCCCTGATGGGAGCGGCATCCTTTTTGTTTTTTCTTTAAAAACAAAAAGATACAGCGGACAGCAGGATTAGCTCCCGAAAATGCTTATGTTCTTGTTAGTGAATGCTTTTCTTTAAGAGGGTAAATTTCTCTGAAAAAAAGCTTATTTAAAATGAGTATAAATATACGGATAAATGTTATTTCGTGAAAATTGATTTAGATTTTATTGCCAAGGACGAATATATAACCTACATTTGTCGTAACATTCAAAAATTCCGGAAAACATGTTTGAATTTTCACAGTACTTAGGCTTTTTACTTTTCTTAACCATTCTTACTATAGGATTTTGGTTAATGTTTTTCTTAGTTGGTTTCGTATCTTATTGGGTTACGGGAGCGAGCTGGGAAATGTTCAAAGAAAAGAGAGCCAAAAAAAGACAAGAAGAACAATCAATTTAATTTGAATTGATTTCATAAAAAAGGACCCGTGAAAACGAGTCCTTTTTTTTTGGAAAAAAAAGAAATTCCAAAGAGGAAATCTTTTAAAATAAAAATTCCAAATCCCAATTTGTAAAACTTGGAATTTGGAATTTTTATATTGAAATTTAAGAAGTTGTTATCCAGGATAATCTCCTCCGCCATCTCCTTCATTTTTAGGTTGGCCTCCTTTTTCTCTGTCCGATTTCGGTTTATTGAAACGATATGTGAATGATAAATTGAACTGACGTTTACGCCATTGCATTTCACTGTATGATGTTTGGCTCTCAAGTGTTGTTGCATTTTGAAGATAAGTATAAGACCTCATAATTCTTGAGTTGAAAATATCACTGATATTGAATGCAATTGTTGCTTTGTCTTTCATTACATCTTTACTGAAAGCAGTATTCATTCCGAATTGACCTAAATTTTTTCCTTGAGCTGTTTTTTGCTCTCCATTGTATGTTGCGTTTAACTGCCAGTCTATTTTGTATGGTAAAGTCAATTTAGAGTTGATTCTGGCAAACCAAGTATTAGCTTGGTTGTCAAGATTTTGTACAACCGTATTGTTGTTAAAATCAATATAAGTGTTTTCTCCAGTTGTTTTTACATTGTAAAGGTTGAAGTTACTGTTTATTCTCCACCATTTGTAAGGAGTGTAATTGAACGTAAATTCGAAACCAAATTTTTGTTCTTTTCCTAAGTTAATTGGTCGGTTTAAAATAACCGGAACTCCATTAATAACTTCTCCATTTGGAGTTCTTACAAAACTAAATACGTCTTTAGTATCTTCAAAATAAGCTGATGTACTGAAAGTTACTTTTTCCCAACGTTTGATATATCCAATATCGTATTTATCAGTTAATGAAGGATCTAAATCAGGATTTCCCTGAAAGATGTTAATGTTACTTGAGTAATTTACGGCAGGATTCATGAAACGACCTCTAGGTCTTGATAAACGCTTGCTGTAACTTGCTGTGAAGTTGCTTTGATCTGAAATTTCATAACTTACAAATGCACTTGGAAATAAGTTATTGTATTTTTTAGTGTTGAAATCGTTAGTGTCAAGTAAATTCACATGAATGTTTGTGTCTTCCCAACGAAGACCAAACAAGTAAGAAAATTTATTTACTTTAAAACCATATTGAGTATAAAGTGCATTGATGTTTTCTTTGTATTCTAATGTATTTGATAAGTTTGGATTGTTTGCACCTGTATCGTCAGTTACAAAATACACGTTATTTAGATCTCCAAAACTTCCTTTATAACCTGCTTCAAACTGGCCTGCTTTCCCTAGTGGTAAAACATAGTCTGCCTGTAATTGTACTTGCTTTTGAACCTGATTATTTAATGTATTTTGAAAATTTGGTGACGCAGTAATAACACTTTGATTGTCGTCATCGTTTTTCGAAATAGATAAATCGGCTGTCAGTTTGTGGCCTTTATCGTTGAAATTTTTAATTAAATTAGAAGTATATTCAACGCTTTGGTTACTAGTATCTCCATTGTTTAAACGGAAAGAAGTTCCAGTAAAAGCATGTGCTGCATCGTAATTATAATAGTTGATCAAATCCTGAGTATCACCCGTGCTTTTTTGGTAATTGATGGCGTTTGTCCAGAAAGTATTTGGGGCAACTGTCCATTCAATTCCGGCTCTTCCGTTAAAACCGTCTGAAGTTCTTTTTGTATCACGATCTTCATCAAGATAACCTTTAGGTGTTCCGTCAGCGTTTAAGTATTCGCTATTCGTCAATCCCGCACCTTCAGTTGTTCTATGATTGTATCCTAAAGTTGTAAAGTAGTTAAATTTTTCAGTTTTATAATTTAAGTTTCCACTTAAACCGTAAGCTTCAGGAATTCCAGTTGAAGCGATAAAAGTTCCGTTAAAACCTTGGTTTTTACCTTTTTTAAGAATGATATTAATTAAACCTGAACCTCCTTCAGCGTCATAACGGGCAGAAGGATTAGTAATAACTTCTACTTTGTCAATTGCATCAGCAGGAAGTTGGCGTAAAGCTTCGGCAATATTAATTGCATTTGAAGGGCGCCCGTCGATTAAGATTCTAATGTTGTCACTTCCTCTTAAACTTACGTTTCCTTCAGTGTCTACAGAAACAGAAGGAACGTTGTCAAGTACATCACTTACAGTTCCGCCTTTTACCATCATATCCTGACCAACATTGTAAACCTTTTTGTCAAGTTTAATTTCTACAGTCGATTTTTCGGCACGAACAACAACTTCATTTAGTTGTGCTGCATCTTCAGAAAGGTTTACGACACCAAGATTAGTATCTCCTGAAATGTTTTTGCCTTTAATTTCAGTTGCTTTAAATGAAATAAACTCAACTTTTATATCGTAAGTTCCCGGAGCAACGGCAACTTCAAATTCACCTTTTGGATTTGTAATTCCGCCCGCAATAACTTTAGTGTCATTTGGAGACATGATCGAAATTGTTGCGTATTCAAGAGGTTGTTTACTTACTTTTTCGAAAACTTTTCCGGAAACTTTTACCTTGTTTTTATTTGGCGGTGCTTGTTGTGCATAGTTGTAAAAACTTGTAAGCAACAGTACAAGCATTACAGCAAATTTGATTTTTTTCATTGTGATTTTTGGTTTCTTTTAGTCTTAGACGGCAAATGTAGCCTTTGGTTTAAAGATCAAAATCACAAATAAATGTTAATTTACCTTTTTATAATCAGTCTAAAAAAGAGGCGACAAGATCTAGATCTCTTCCAATAATTGCTTTTGCGTCTTTGATTACTATTGGACGTTCAATTAAAATTGGATTTTCTGTCATTGCTTGAATGATTTCATCGTTGCTTAGATTTTTGCCTTTGTAGTTTTCTGTCCAAACAGATTCTTTTACCCGAACTAATTGAATAGGTTCCAAATTTAATTTTTGTAATAAATCTTTTAATTCGTCAAAGCTTGGTGTTTCTGTTAAATATGGAATAATTTCATACTCTTGTTTGCTTTGGTCAATAAAAGCCAGACAGTTTCTTGATTTTCCGCAACGAGGATTATGGTAAATTTGTATCATTTTGTTATATTTAAGATGTTCTAAGATAGTTAGTGTAAAAAAATGGTAATTTTGTAAGGTCAAAAATAAGATTTACTTATTAAATTGCATTCTCATTTTAAATTAAAAATTTATGTTTCTAGAGCAGGGAATAAAACCTCAGAATAAATTTTGGTTATATCTTATAGGATCCGTTTTTATCATTATAGCTTCATTTATTGGGCAGATTCCTTTCTCGGCGGCGGTGTTTTATTCCAGTTTTGTAAATAAAAAAGAAATTCCGACAAGCGATGCAGCTGTCATGAAAATTTTCGAACCTAATCTAACTTTATTTTTGGTTCTAATTTCATTTGTTTTTGCATTTGCGGGTATTTATTTTGTTGTAAAATACCTTCATCATCAAACGCTTTTATCGGTTACAACTTCCAGAAAAAAGGTTGATTTAAAACGTGTTTTATTCTCTTTTTCAATATGGACCGTTTTTTCCGTAGGTAGTTTTGCAATACTCTACTTTAATTCGCCTGAGAATTTTGAATGGAATTTTAAATTGATTCCGTTTTTGATTCTTGTTCTTATCGGTTCATTGTTAATTCCGATACAGACCAGCACAGAAGAATACGTTTTTAGAGGCTATCTCATGCAGGGTTTTGCGAATTTGGCCAAAAATAGATGGTTTCCGTTACTAATGACTTCACTTATTTTTGGAACGATGCATATTTTTAATCCAGAAGTTACAAAAATGGGTTACATCATTATGGTTTATTATATTGGAACAGGTTTGTTTTTAGGAATCATTACTTTAATGGATGAAGGAATGGAATTGGCTCTTGGTTTTCACGCAGCTAATAATTTGGTTGGTGCTTTGCTTGTCACTTCAGATTGGTCTGTTTTTCAAACGCATTCTATTTTTATAGATATGTCTGAACCTTCGGCGGGTTTTGATGTAATATTGCCAATTGTTGTTATTTACCCAATATTGCTGTTTATTTTTAGTAAAAAATATAAATGGACCAATTGGAAAGAAAAACTAACGGGAGAAATTAATGTTTTAGAATCACAAAATTAAAAATATCATGTCAGAGTTAACACATAAAAAAGTCCATAATTACTTTAAACTGAACGGTTATCATTTAAATGCAAAAGACTTATGCCGTGTTGGTTATAGTTTTATAAAGGAAGGTGATGCTTACGAACGCGCGATTGGTGAATTTTTTCTGGATTGGTTTGATAAAAAAGACTATATCGAAATGACTACTTCCGGAACAACCGGGCTTCCAAAATTAGTTAGATTAGAAAAACAGGCCATGATACAGTCGGCATTAGCGACAGGTGATTTTTTTGGACTAAAGCCTGGAGACAGGGCGTTGCTTTGTTTACCAACACAATTTATCGCGGGTAAAATGATGTTGGTTCGCAGTCTGATTTTAGGGCTTGATATCGATGTTATCTCTCCAAGTACAGAACCGTTTGCTTATAATTCTAAACAGTATGATTTTGCTGCGATGGTGCCTTTGCAAGTTCAAAATTCAATCGACAAACTTAGCAATGTTAAGAAGTTAATCATTGGTGGTGCCAAAATCGATTCGGCTCTTGAAGCAAAATTGATTCCGCTGAATTTGGAGATTTACGAAACCTACGGAATGACCGAAACGATAACACACATTGCAGCCAAGAAAGTGGGCGAACGCGCATTTTCGATTTTGCCAAATGTGAGAATTGAAACAGATGATCGCGGCTGTCTTGTAATTTTTGTTTCCTCTATTTCTGAAGAACCAATTGTTACAAATGATTTGGTGGAATTGGTTAATGAAAAACAGTTTGTTTTTTTAGGAAGAATCGATAATGTGATCAATAGTGGAGGAGTAAAGCTAATTCCGGAACAGATTGAAGCTAAATTGACGGGAAGAATTGAAAATCGCTTTTTTGTAACGGGAATCCCGGATACTGTTTTGGGCGAAAAATTAATTCTGGTAATTGAAGGAGAAAAGTACGATTTCTCAGCTGACTTTTTTGATGTTTTAGGGAAGTTTGAAAAACCTAAAGAAATTGTTTTTGTTCCGAAATTTAAAGAGAATGAAAACGGGAAGCTATTACGCAAGCCAAGTTTGGATTAAGAAATAAGAAACGGAAATTTCAATAAAAAAAATCCCAAATTCCAATAACGTAGATTGGGGCTTGGGATTTTTTGTGATAAATTGTTTAGTCCCTATGGGACAGATTTACGCCGTGGATTATATTTTTCTACCGATATAAAATCTCTATGAGATACCCGTTAGGTTGTTTAGTCTCTATTGGACAAATTTGTGTTTTTTTTTCTTTTTTTCTTTTTTTTCTACTGATATAAAATCTCTACGAGATACTCCGTTAGGAGTAAAATATCGGTAGAAAAGAATATGTACGTACTGTAAAATATCCCGTAGGGATTATATATTTAAAGGGTTTAAACAAAAAATTCCAAATTCCAAGGATAGAATTGGAATTTGGAATTTTAAATACTGGAATTTATCTTTAAGCTTTTCTTTCCAAAAGGGCCATATAGAATCCGTCAAAACCAGATTCAGAAGCCAGCATTTTTCTGTCTTCAATGAATTTGAATTGCTGTCCAATTTCAGTTTTTAAGAATTTTTCAACTTGTTCCTGGTTTTCAGATGGTAAAACAGAACAAGTAGCATAAACTAATTTTCCGCCCGGTTTTACAATTTTAGAATAGCTTTCTAAAACTTCACTCTGAACTTTACGGATATTATCAATAAATTCAGGTTGTAATTTCCATTTAGAATCTGGGTTTCTTTTTAAAACACCCAAACCACTACAAGGTGCGTCAATTAAAACACGATCTGCTTTTTCGTGTAGTTTTTTGATCACTTTTGTGCTGTCGATAATTCTGTATTCAATATTAAAAGCGCCATTTCTTTTTGCTCTTAATTTTAATTGCTTCAATTTACTTTCGTATAAATCCATTGCAATCAATTGACCTTTGTTTTCCATCAAAGAAGCCATATGCAATGTTTTTCCGCCAGCTCCTGCGCAAGTATCGACTACGCGCATTCCTGGTTTAACGTCAAGAAAACCAGCAACTAATTGTGAGTTAGCATCCTGAACTTCAAAAAGACCTTGTTTAAAAGCATCTGTCAAAAATACATTTGCTCTTTCTTTTAGAACCAAAGCTTCCGGTTGATCTTTTAAATATTCTGTTTCAATATTCAAATCCATCAAAGTGTTTCTAAGGTTTTCTTTGGTTCCTTTAAGTGTATTGGTTCTAAGAATAACTTTTGCAGGTTGGTTTTGAGCAGCAATTTCTTTTGCCCAAACTTTTTCACCAAGTTCTTTTACACCCAATTCATCCATCCAGTCTGGAATAGATTCTTTTAATGCTCTAACTTTTGAAAGTTCGTCAAAACGGCCTTTAATTTTTCTTTCAGGAGTTCCTTCCAATTGTCTCCAATCCGGAATTGGGTATCCTCTTAAAACGGCCCAAACTGCAAACATTCTCCACAAATTATCTCTGTCGTACGGTTCTTTTACTTCAGCAATTTCTGCATAAAGGCGTTTCCAACGTACAATTTCATATATCGTTTCAGCAACAAACTTCCTGTCAGAACTTCCCCAACGTTTGTCTTTTTTTAAGGCTCTAGCTACCACTTTGTCTGCATATTCTCCTTCATTGAAGATTGCGTTCAAAGAATCGATGGTAGTATAAACTAAATTTCTGTGTAATCTCATTTCTAATATTTGAGTTGCAAAGGTACTATTAATTGATTGAAAGTTAAATTTTTAATTATAATTGTTATTTAGCTTTCTTTTTGAAAAGAAAAAAACACTCTAATATAGTATAAAAGAGTGTTTTTTGAATATTTAATAAATGATTATTTTATAATTCGGGTCAAGCCGATGTTTTCCGGAGCGTGAAGTACCATTGGGAACTTCTCTATTTTTACCGAACTACTGTCAAGACCAAATGCTCTTTCTTCAGATAAACTCAGTTTTTTAATGAAGAAATAAGAGTTCATAATAATGTTTTCGTGCCATCTTAAATCATTGTCATTTGATAAGAATTTCTCAGACAATACAAATTTAAAGTCTCCAATAATATTGTTTTTATTCAATGATTCATAACGGCTGGTAATATCTACTTCACCACGTTTTACCATGTCACGAATTACTTCTCTAAACATCAGATTGATTTTGGTAGGTTCTCTGAAACCTAAATTAAAATCGATTCTGTAAATATCGTCTTTCGCGATTTCTGTAACTTTATATTGTGTTTTATAAGGCTCAGTAAGAATGTTTACGTGTACAAACCAATAGATATCAGCTCTTTTTGGTCTTTTTTGCAAAATAGAATAAATAACTTTTTCCTCCAGTTCATCAACACGGTTCGCATTGGTCATGTAAACTAAATGTGTTGCATATTTCGGGATACTTAAATCCTCGCTCAACTCCATCAAAACCTTCTTATAATCTTCAATTTTGACAACTTTCGTGTAGTTTTTGTTGATTTTCTTAGCCAAATACCAGATTGTCATTATGGAGATAAGTAAAGATGCGATAATTAATGTTACGTAACCACCATCGGCAAATTTTGTAATATTAGCAATTAAGAAACTGAATTCAATTAGTAGATAAATGGTAATAAGGGGTACCATAAAATACAATTTTACACGTTTCATAATTAAATAATAGTTGAGCAGTATAGTCGTCATAATCATACATAATACGATTGCTAAACCGTATGCATGCTCCATATTACTTGATTTTTCAAAATGCAAAACGATTCCAACACAACCAAAAAACAGTAACCAGTTAATTGATGGGATATACAACTGTCCTTTTACTTCCGTAGGATATTTGATTTTTACTTTTGGCCAGAAATTCAAGCGCATTGCTTCATTAATCAATGTAAATGATCCACTGATAAGTGCTTGAGAAGCAATAACTGCTGCCAAAGTTGCTACAACAATTCCGAATGGTAAAAACCAATGCGGCATAATTAGATAAAACGGATTGCCATTTTCTCCTCCTAATTGTTGTAAAGTACTTCCTTCATGGTGCGTTAAATAGGCTGCTTGACCAAAGTAGTTCAATACTAGAGTTGCTTTTACGAAAATCCAGCTGATTCGAATATTTTTTCGACCACAGTGACCCATGTCTGAATATAAAGCTTCGGCTCCTGTCGTACATAAAAAAACCAATCCAAGAACAAAAAAACCTTCAGGGTGGATTTGTAGCAAATGATAGGCGTAGTAAGGATTAATAGCTTTGAATACTTCTGGATGTTGTGCAATTTGAATAACTCCTAATGTACCCAACATGGCAAACCAAATAAGCATCATTGGAGCAAAAAACTTACCAACTAGTTTGGTTCCAAATTGCTGAATGGTGAATAATACAAATAAAATGGTGATAACAATGTAAACAATGGTATTTGTTTCCATCGTTGGATAGAAAGCCCTAATTCCTTCAACTGCAGATGAAATTGAGATTGGTGGTGTAATAATTCCGTCCGCCAGCAAAGCACTTCCTCCAATAATAGCGGGCACAATGAGCCATTGAATTTTAGTTTTTTTGACTAAAGCATATAAAGCAAAAATACCTCCTTCGCCATGATTGTCCGCGCTTAAGGTAATAAGGACATACTTTATTGTAGTTTGTAAAGTTAAAGTCCAAAAAACACAGGAAATACCTCCTAAAACAATATCTGCATTAATGATATGCTCACCTAGTATGGCTTTCATTACATATAATGGAGAAGTACCAATATCTCCATAAATGATTCCTAATGTGATTAATAAACCCCCTATAGACAACTTACTATGTAAGTTTTTATGCGCTGCGCTCATGTATGTTTTTATAAAAGACGGTTGCAAATTTACTGTTTTAAAATAAATTAGCCACAATTATGATTAAAAAGATAAAAAAAAGCACAATCCTTAAATTGTGCTTTTGATTTTTATCGGTACATACGATTTTAAGATTAAATTCTTCTGCCTCCGCCTCGTGATCCTGAATTGTTTTCACCTTGTGATTGGTTGTTTCTTGGCGAAGCACTGTAGGTCGGTGTTTCAGATCGTTGTGCGCTTTGTGGTCGAGAGTAAGATCCTCTGTTTTCAGAGTTGCTTCTTGGTGCTTCAGATCTCTGGGCAGCTTGTGGTCGTGCAGAAACGGCTCTGTTTTCAGAATAATTTCTAGGAGATTCTGTTCGTTGTGATACTCGTTCCGTATTTGGTCTGCTCATAGCATTGTTTCTGTTTTCAGAATACTCTTTTGGAGCTTCATTTCTTTGCGAATTTCCTCTGTTAGTATAGGCTCTGTTTTCTGAACTTGCTCTTGGAGTAGGAACACTGGCATTATTTCTATCATTATTTGTTCTAGAAGGTGTATTTACTGTTGCCGTATTTGTTCTATTATTGTTTACGCGACTTGTATTGTTGTTACTTCTGTCAAAGTTCCTGTCTGTCGTTCCTCTGCTAGAGTAATCTCTGTTTTCTCCTGTAGATACTCGGCTTGTAGTGTTTCTGTTGTTATTATAAGTATTTTGAGTTCTATTGTAATCTCTGCTTGCAACTCTTCTCTGATCTAAATCATATCTGTTGCTTACATTAGCATGTCTTTGCTCAAAACTATTGTTTGGTCTCATTCTTTCATAACCATACGAACGTCTTGTTTCGTATAAAACTGGAGCTCTGTAACTTCTTCTGTAGTTAACATAGTTGTAGCTGTTGTGAACGTTGATACATACATTTATATTGTTTCGGTATCTGTAAACTGGATACGGAGTCCATGCTGTATAATATGTAGGATAATAATTCCAGTACCAGGTTGAATAATAAGGTCTGTAATTAGTAATCCAGAAAGAAGAATAGATTACAGGAACCACATTGTAAACTGGCTCATAAATATAATTTGCTCCATATAAATAAGCATTGCCAACTACCTGAACGCTGACTTTGTTATAATTGTCCTTTTCAACGTCAATTGTAGCAACGTCTTGATAAACATCACGATCTAAAACAGCCTGAATAATTACTACGTGAGTTCTGTTTTCTACAGATTCAATAACTCGTAAATAATCTACTTGGTCGTCATCGTTTAAATCAAGATTTGATATTTGATATTTAGGATCATTTAAGCGTCTTTCAAAATCCTGAAGATTTGCAGATTCTCCAAACATTGAAGCAACAGCTCTCAAATCTAAATTATCACTAATATCTGAGTTTTTTGCATAGACTGTAGTTTGGCTTTGTACAGAACAAGAACCTAAACCTAAAGTTAATAATGCTAGTATAAATAGTTTCGCTTTCATGGCAAATAATATTAAGAAATTAATTATTCTGAAATATCCAATTACTGTGCCAAAAAAATAAAACCGAACTCTTGTAGTTGTATTGTGTTGTTAGGTAATGCGTTAGCGTTTTGTTGAGTTTATTTAATTTTTGATTCGACAAAAAAGCATGTGAAAAATTATTATATCAGAAAAAAACAAAACCTATTTTATATGTTATAAATAATTGTATTTTAGCAACACCTAAATCCTAAATTGATGAAAAAAGTAATATTGTTTTGTGGCGCTTTTGTCTTATTCGTTTCTTTCAATACACTTAATAAAGTTAGTAAACAGCCTGTGAATGGTGGGTTTGTTTCAATGCAGACAGAAGTTTTATTCCAGGATAAAATTAGTATTCGTGCCATATCTATTGATAATAATAAAGTTTGGTATGGTGGTGACAACTCTCGTTTTGGCTACTTTGATTTGGATAAAAGAGAGAAATTTGAAGATCATATTTACCGTGATACGCTTAATTTAGAATTTAGAAGTATAGCACAAAATGCAAAAAGTATTTTCTTATTGAGTGTTGGAAATCCTGCTTTATTGTATCAGGTTGATAAAAAAACAAGAAAAGTAAAATTAGTATACAAAGAGGTAAATTCTAAAGTGTTTTATGATAGTATGCAATTCTGGAATGATAAAGAAGGAATAGCAATTGGAGACCCTACAGAAGATACTTTCTCTATTATTGTTACCCGAGATGGAGGAGAGACATGGACAAAATTACTATCAGATCAGTTGCCTACAAATACAGCTGGTGAAGCCGCTTTTGCAGCGAGTAATACGAATATTGTAATTAAGGGAAATGATACATGGTTGGTTTCAGGCGGGAAAAAATCACGTGTATTTTATTCTCCGGATAAAGCTAAAACCTGGAAAGTTGTTGAAACTCCAATTGTTCAGGGGAAAGAAATGACTGGAATTTTTACAGCAGATTTCTATGATGCTAAAAACGGATTTGCTGCCGGAGGTGATTATGAGCTTCCTGAAGATAATTCTAACAACAAAATTGTTACTAAAGATGGTGGGAAAACCTGGCATGTTATAGGAAAAAATCAAGGATTTGGTTATGCTTCCTGTATCCAGTATGTGCCTGGTAGTAATGCTAAAGAGCTTGTTTGTGTGGGATCATCAGGGATTCAGTATTCTCAGGATGGAGGTTCAACATGGAAACAATTATCAGATGATTCTAAACTTTTTACAATTCGTTTTATAAATAAAAATACGGCAATTGCGGCTGGTTATAATAAACTTATACGAATCACTTTTATATAATAAAAAGAACATAAAATAATAAAGACCCTAAATAATAAAGTAAGTATTATTATATAGGGTCCTTATCGCTGTTGTTTTGTTACTTAATCTTTTCCGGCTTTGTCTCGGTATTGTTTTAGCAATTTTCGATTAAAATCATCTTCCGATTTTTTTAGCTTCAAGATTTTTTTTGCTGAAAGTATCTTTTTCAAATTAGAATTATATTTTTCTCGTAAAAGATATAATTCTTTGTCTGTGCTTTCCATTTGAGCCAGTAATACAGCAGCTTCTTTTTCTGAAATCGAATTCATTTTGTCATCATCGAGCTGGCTCAGGTAGGTTTTCATTTTTTGATGCCTCAATTCAAATTGTTTGTCATCGAAAGCATTATAAATTGGCCAGAATTTCTCAGCTTCAGTTGGTGTCAATTCCAGCTCTGTTGTCAAAAATGAAACTTTATAAGCTTTAATTTTTTCACGCTTTTCATCAATTTTGCTGCTTTGGGCAAAGAATGAAAAACTTACTAGAAATAGCAGAATCGGTAGTATATTTTTGATTTTCATCTTTTATGTTTTTGTTTTATTCGGAAATTAAATGTTCTATGTTTGGGCTTGTAGCTAGAATATCTTCAAGAGTTTCGTCTTCAATGGCTACATTTTTATTAAGTTTTTGAATGTCGATACTATCCAGATTTTGAATTAGATCATATTGATTTAAATTTGACTGATAGGATAAATAGGTTTCTAAAGTGGCTTCGTCAAGTTCTTTTGATGTAGCATTATAGTTGTTTACAATCGGAATCATAAGTGCAATAACAACTACAGCAGCAGCAAGTAACGAAAGGACACTCTTACGTCTGTAAAGAGGAATCACTTTTACTTCTTTTTCCTTGTTTGCGAGTTCGAAAATTTTTGTCGAAAGATCATCAAAATAATGATCCGGAGTTGTAAATCCAGATTTGATTTTCGGTTCGTTTTCTAATTTAAATGCTTTCATAATACTTATAAGATAAGTTTTGTCACAAAAGGTTTAATTTGATGTAACATATAATTCAATTTTTTTTACAGCATGATGATATGAAGCTTTTAATGCGCCTACTGATGTGCCCAGTATCTCTGCGATTTCTTCGTATTTTAAGTCTTCAAAATATTTCATTTTAAAAACGAGCTGTTGCTTTTCCGGAAGGGTAATAATTGCTTTTTGAAGTTTGATTTGGATTTCATCACCATCAAAATAAACATCAGATTTTAAATTGTCAATTGCTTTTTTTTGTAAATCTTCAGCGGTTATTCCTTTTAATTTTGCTTTTTGACTTAAAAATGTCAAAGCTTCATTAGTAGCAATACGATACATCCAGGAGAACAGTTTGCTTTCTCCTTTAAAGTTTTTTAAATACTGAAAAACCTTTACAAAAGTGTTTTGCAATACATCGTCAGTGTCATCATGATTCAAAACAATGTTTCGAATATGAGAATACAACGGTTTTTGATAATCGGATATAAGTTTTTGAAACGCTGTGTTTTGCGTTTTAGGATCTAGTAATTGTTGTATAAATTCCTTTTCGTCTATCAAACTTCTTAATTTATCAAACTGTAAAAGAGTTAGAATGAATTTTATACAAAAGGTTTAATTTACTCTTATAAAATTAAAATTCAGACTCTTCCTCAGGTGTTGTAGTTGTAGGAGTCGTTGTTTTTGGTGCTGCCGGTTTTGGGGTAGCTGGTTTCGGCGTTACCGGTTTGGATACTGCAGGTTTTGGTTCTGACGTAGTTTCAGTATCAGTTCCTGTTGCTGTTCCTGTTCCCATTCCTGTTTCATAGGAAGGAGTGGAGGCAGTTTGAGGTACAATTTTTGGAATAATTGGTAAATAAATATCAGTAACCAGTTTTGATGAGCCTTTTACATCTAGTTTGCTAAGTTCTAAAACCTCAAGATGCGACCAGCTTAAATCCGGTACAATTTTCTCATTATTAATGTAAGCCTTGGTTTTTGTGATAGCTTCGTTAGTATGCGAGTAATCACCATTTAAAGTAGTTTTTACCGCGTCAAAACCATTTAATTTTCCAGCTAAAATATCACTTCCAGAGCTAGTCGAAATTTCTTTATTAATAGGTAAGCAGATAGAAATTTTTGCAAGTCCTTTTGTAGTGTCGTAAGTGTGATATATGATAAAAGGTTTTCCGGTTATTGCCAAACCATTTGTTTCACTAAAGTGAATCAATTTAGGGATAACGATTCTGGCATTTTTGCTAATTTTCTGAATTTCGCTTGTAAAAGTTTGTTTTATATATGCTGTTTCGGTTTTTTTTGCAATCCCATTTACTTTTATAGCATAAGTTTTGGTTTCGTAATCCAGATTTTTATCAATGTTTGCTAAGCTTTTTTCGTAAATTGTTCCAATAACTTTATCAGAACCTCCATTCAATGCAGTATAGATCTTAAACAAGAAACTCATTGTTCCTTTTGCTTTCCATGTCACTTTTGTTTTTCCTGCTAAAGTATCTTTAAAAGTCCATGCAACATCAGCTTCGGTTCCGTCGTATTTCATTTTTTGTACAATACTTTCACCGTCTTTTGTTTTTAGAGTAATTGCATTTCCTGTACCATTATCACCGATCCAGTAAAATGATGCTCCGTTTCCACTGGTTTTATTTGGAAATGTCATTTTAATTGATTGATCTTCAAGTGCCCAAGATTCAAAATCTTCGTAGTTTCTAAAATCATTAACATAATTATAGACAGTTGCTTTTGGCGAATTGATTACTTTACTTCTTTCTACAGAAAAAATCCCCTTTTGGGTAGCAACAAAAACAGTAAGAGCAACTAAGCTTAATAATGCTAAAAGAAATAAATATTTTAGAATCTTCATGGAGTATAGGTTGTTTTGGTCGTAAAGTTATAAAAATTATAGCCAGAAGCTTAAATCGCCTAAAAAAATAAAGGTAGCGTATTTAATTGTATTCTGATAAAATAAAACGGTTTCGAAATGTTTTAATTGTGCTTTTTGAGAAAATTTTATCTCTTGAAAAAGAACTTTATCAGGAACAGAATGGCAATGAAAAGAAAAAAAACGATTAAGACTTTATAATTTCCTTTGTAGAATATCTTATGTAATGCAAGATCTTTTCGATAAGCAAATATCATAACGATTACAAAGGCGATAAAAAAACAGACTGCAAATATTAATTGTCCCTGACTAAACATACGTAATAAATTATTTTTGACAAATTTAGAGAATTGTATACGAATAGTTGCTAATTTGCCACTTCATTTAATCAATTAAAATCATGAAAAAACAACTTGATGCAGTAACCGAATTTCATACTGCTTTTAAAATTGGTCATAGTCAAAGTCCAATAGCTGATTTAGGGGCAACAAAAAATATGCTTCGTTATAATTTGATGAAAGAAGAAAATGAAGAATATCTGGAAGCTGTTCAAAATAATGATTTAGTTGAAATTGCTGATGCGCTGGGTGATATGATGTATATTTTATGCGGAACTATAATTGAGCACGGTTTGCAGGATAAAATAGAAGCTGTTTTTGATGAGATTCAACGTAGCAACATGAGTAAATTGGGTGAAGATGGTCAGCCGATTTATCGTGAAGATGGAAAAGTGATGAAAGGACCAAATTATTTTAAACCTGATTTTTCGAAGTTACTATAAAACAAAGTTCTGTGCTTAGATATTTAAACACATAGAAACATAGTTTGATTAAGTTAAAAAAAAGGCGTTTCACTTTCATCAATGCACATAGCTATGTGTTAGAAACATGTTTCTTTTTGTATTCTTTAAAAATTACATTAAATCTATGTTTCTATGTGTTTAAAAGAAAAAATGTATAAATAGAAAACCCGACAGATTTTAAAAATCTGTCGGGTTTGTTTTTATATTAATTTTGGAATTATTGAACTTTTACAGTCCATCCATAAGTGTCTTCAGAAAGTTTGTTTTGAAGACTTGTTAGTTTTTCTTTTAAGAATGAAGCATATGAATTCTCGATTGGTGTCATTTCGTAATATTCACCTTTATATGAGAAACCTTTAATTACGCTAATTACAGCAGCAGTTCCAGCTCCAAAAATTTCTTTTAAAGATCCGTTTTTAGCAGCTTCAACTAATTCAGAAACAATAACCGGACGAACTTCAACATTCAATCCTTCTTTTTCTGCCATTGTAATCAAACTTTTTCTGGTAATACCATCTAAAATTCTTTCGCTTGTTGGAGCAGTTAATAAAGTATCGTTGATTCTAAAGAAAACGTTCATTGTTCCCGCTTCTTCCAGTTTTGTGTGCGTTGCATCATCTGTCCAGATAACTTGTTGGAAACCATCTTTGTTAGCCAAGTTTGTTGGGTAAAACTGTGCAGCGTAGTTTCCTGCTGCTTTTGCAGCACCAATTCCACCATTTGCAGCTCTACTATAATGCTCAGCGATAATTACTTTTACTTCGCCACCATAATAAGATTTTGCAGGAGAAAGTAAAATCATGAATTTATATTCGTCAGATGGATTTGCGATAACCCCAGGACCTGTAGCAATCATAAAAGGACGGATATACATACTTGCTCCGTTTCCTCTCTGAATCCATTCCTGATCGATTTTTAATAATTCATTTAAACCATCCATGAAAATGTCTTCCGGAACCTCAGGCATTGCCATACGTACAGCAGAATTGTTGAAACGTTTGTAGTTTTCATCAGGTCTAAACAACCAAACATCATTACTTTCATCTTTGTAAGCTTTCATTCCTTCAAAAATAGCTTGTCCGTAGTGAAAGACTTTAGAAGATGGATCCATTAAAATAGGAGCATAAGGCTTAATGACCGGAGTCTGCCATTGTCCGTTTTTATAATCACATTCGAATAAATGGTCTGTAAATACAGCACCAAAGCTTAAGTTTTCAAAGTCTACAGAGCTTATCTTAGACGATTCAGCTTTTCTGATTTCAATTTTGCTTGTTTGAGTTGTACTCATAATTATGTAAATTTTTTATCTAATTTGTATTCTATCAAATGAAAATCTAACGTAATGATCTGATGAAGAATAAGTTTTGTTGAATGCAAAATTACGGAAAAATATATAAATTACTTGGTAAAACTGCATTAATTCCTGTGTTTAACTGAGATTTGTTTATCTTATAATAAACCTAAAATTTTGGCTAAGTTTTATAAAGATTTTATGAAAAAACTGTCGTTTTTTAAGGCTTTACGCATTTGTTTTGATTAAATTTGACTAATAAATTTGACTCAAAATCAATGAAATTCCATTGTAAAATTCGAAAATTGTGAAAAGAGAAATAATTAAAACGCTAGATGGTTCAACCACAATTCATTTAGAAGAATGGAACGAAAGTTATCATTCAAAACACGGTGCAATTCAGGAAGCAAAACACGTATTTATAAAAAATGGTTTGTCTTTATTTAATAACAAACCGGTTTCTCTTCTTGAAATTGGTTTTGGAACGGGATTAAATGCTTTTATAACTTTTTTAGAATCACAACAAAATCAGCAGTCAATAGATTATGTTGGAGTGGAAGCTTATCCGGTAAGTGCAGAGGAAGTTTTGGCAATGAATTATGTCGATGAGCTGGAAGCATCTGAATTTTATAACATTTTTGAAAAAATGCATAAATGTGAATGGGATAATAAGGTAGAAATTTGCGACCAGTTCTCGTTAACCAAAAGGAAACAATTTTTTGATGAAATTGACGATATTGAGAAATTTGATTTGATTTACTTTGATGCCTTTGGGTATCGTGTGCAGCCAGAATTATGGAGTACAGAAATATTCCAGAAAATGTACAATAGTTTAAAACCAAATGGCGTTTTAGTAACTTATGCTGCTCGCGGAGTTGTTAAAAGAAGTATGATTTCTGTCGGATTTACAGTTGAAAAATTAGCAGGGCCTCCAGGAAAACGAGAGATGTTTCGAGCGACTAAAAAGGTTTAAATTAACTATTTAGAATAGTTCTACATTGATTTATACGTAGTAAGAAAACGTATTCGTTGATAAAGTTTTGAAAAAAATAAGTTAAAATTCATCTTTATATGTCATATTTGTTTAAATTTGGTGCGAGTTTAAAAAATCAGATAACCCCCAAAAATCTTATTTTATTATGTCAAAAATGATGTTTGATTACACGAAATCAATACTTGAGAGAGTAAGTTTCGATCCGGTACTTTTCTGCAAAGAGTTAGAAAAAGCTATCAAAACACTGTTGCCTTACGAAATGGAGCAATTGCAAGAATGGTTATTAAATTTTATAATTGAAAAACCAGAATTAAAACCGAGTTTACTACTAATTAAAGTATAATAAAAAGGAGCCAATTGGCTCCTTTTTTATTTTATTTCTTTTGTAGTGGACTTATGATTTGAACGTTTTGAAAAACAATTGCTCCTTTTACAACGCCAGCAATTGTAGACCTTAGCGCATCAATGATTTGCATTTTCAATTCGCTTTTAGGGTAAATTAAACTTACTTCACGAGCGGGTTTTGGTTCCTTAAAATTACGCAGCTTTTGTTTGTCGGAATCTTTTAAGTCTAAGGTGTGCAAATACGGAAGTAGTGTTGTACCAAGACCTTCGTCGGCTAATTTTATTAATGTTTCAAAACTTCCACTTTCTATTTGAAAGTTGTTTTGTTCATTGTCAGAAACGTTTTTACATAGATTCAAAATTCCATCTCTAAAACAATGTCCGTCCTGTAAAAGTAGAATTTCATTTAAGTTTAAGTCGGCAACTTCAATTTCTTCTTTTTGAAAACTTGCATGATGTTCCGGGATATATGCTACAAAAGGCTCAAAATAAAGAACGATTTCTTTTATTTTTTCATCTTCAAGCGGTGTGGCAGCAATTGCAGCATCAAGATGGCCATTTTTTAATTTTACGATTATTTCATCGGTGTTAAGCTCTTCAATTAAAAGCTTCACTTTTGGGTATTTTTTAATGAAATTATTTAAAAACATAGGTAAAAGCGTAGGCATAATAGTCGGAATAATTCCTAATCTAAATTCACCTCCAATAAAACCTTTCTGCTGTTCTACGATATCCTTAATTCGATCGGCTTCATTTACAATGTTTTTAGCCTGATTTACTATTTTCTGACCAATATCTGTCAATTGAATTGGCTTTTTACTTCTGTCAAAAATTAAAATATTAAGTTCTTCTTCAATCTTTTGAATCTGCATACTTAATGTTGGTTGGGTTACAAAACATTTTTCGGCAGCAAGTGTAAAATTCTTATGCTCGGCAACGGCTAATACATATTGTAATTGAGTTATAGTCATATTGATAGTAATTTTTGATGCAAAAATAAGAAAATATAATTTTTATTTATGTAAATATTATGAAACTTACTTTAAATTTGTAGTAAATTAGTGTAAAAAATTAGATTATGAAAACAAATATTTTAGGATTACCAATAAAAGAATCAGAATTATTAGTAAAAGAATTAAACGTGCTTTTATCAAACTTCCAGGTTTACTATCAAAATTTGAGAGGAATTCATTGGAATATTCGCGGAAAACGTTTTTTTGATTTACATGTAAAATTTGAAGAATTATATACAGATGCGCAATTAAAGATCGATATGATAGCTGAAAGAGTTTTGACAATTGGAGGAACTCCTTTGCATACTTTCGATGATTATATTAAAAACAATAAATTGACAGTTGGAAAGAACATTTCAAATGACGAAAAAGCGGTTCAATTGATCGTTCATTCACTATCTGATTTGTTGAAAATTGAGCGAGAAATCTTAAATAAATCAGACGAAATTAACGATGAAGGGACAAATTCTATGATGAGTGACTTCATTGCGGAGCAGGAAAAAACAATTTGGATGATGAATGCTTGGCTTGAAGAAACTTTATAATATATTGTTTTTTAACAAATTAAAAGCAGAACAGCATTAAAATTGCGTTCTGCTTTTTTATTAATGTTAAATTTCTATAAAAATTTCTTTGATTTTACTTGTTTAACGCTATTTTTGCCTCAATGAAATTTATAGCTCGCATATTATTATTCATATTCATTGCCTTCTTATCGACCCCAACAATTGTTCAGGTGTTAAAGAAAGGGAATAGTGCGACTGTATCTTTTAGTATTGCTGAAGAAGAAGTGCATAAAGAACTTAAAAATGTAATGCATCCTTCAATTCTTGAGCATGAAGTTATCATTCCTGTTTATATAGAGAAGAAAACTATTATTTCTGAAAATATTGTAAAACTTGACAATATTTCTCCGAGCATATTTGCTCCACCTCCCAACGTAGCATAATACTTCCGATTATTTTGAACTCTACCGCATTTGAATAAATGGGGTTAATCTTTAATGAATAATTTTTTTAGTATTGTGTTATGACAAAAAAAATCAATCTTTTTGCCAACCTTAAATCTGACTTTGCCTCAGGTTTAGTGGTTTTCTTGGTAGCTCTTCCGTTGTGTCTTGGTATTGCAATGGCTTCTGGAGCGCCTTTATTTTCTGGAATTATTGCCGGTGTTATTGGTGGTATAGTGGTAGGTTATTTGAGCCAGTCTCATATTAGCGTATCTGGTCCAGCCGCTGGATTAACAGCAATTATTTTAACCGCTATTACTGATTTTGGTGCTTTTGATGTGTTTTTGCTGTCTGTGTTTATCGCTGGATTAATTCAATTAGCATTAGGATTTTTGAAAGCCGGAAGTATATCAAATTATTTTCCAACCAATGTTATTGAAGGAATGCTTGCCGGTATCGGAATCATTATCATCTTAAAACAAATCCCACATGCATTTGGATATGATGCTGATTTTGAAGGAGATCAGGCTTTTGTTCAAAACGACGGAAGCAATTCTTTTTCATTCTTGTTTGATGTTTTAAATCATATTCAACTTGGAGCAGTTGTCGTTTCGGTGGTTTCGTTAGTTGTATTACTAGCTTGGGATAAAGTTCCTTTCTTAAAAAGATTAAAACTTGTTCCTGGAGCACTCGTGGCTGTAATATTGGGAGTTTTACTAAATGAGTTTTTTGTTTCTACAGGAAGTTCATTGGCTATTGCAAAAGAACATTTGGTTTCATTACCTGTTCCAAAATCATTCGACGAATTTAAATCGATTATTGTTACACCAAATTTTGCTGCAGTAACAAATCCTCAAGTTTGGGTTGTTGCGGTTACAATTGCTATTGTGGCATCCATCGAAACACTTTTGTGTATCGAAGCTTCAGATAGAATGGATGTTCAAAAACGTTACACAGATACCAATGTAGAGCTTAGAGCACAAGGTGTTGGTAATATCATAAGTTCACTTTTAGGCGGATTGCCAATGACATCTGTGGTTGTAAGATCGTCTGCAAATAATAATGCAGGTGCAAAATCTAAAATGTCTTCCATTATTCATGGTGTACTTTTATTAATAAGTGTTTTGTCTATTCCTGCAATTTTAAATAAGATTCCATTGGCAACTTTGGCTACAGTTTTAATTTTGGTAGGATATAAATTAGCAAAACCAGCAACCTTTATGCATTTCTGGGAAAAGGGAAAATACCAGTTTATCCCTTTCATTGCAACTTTGGTCTTTGTAGTTGCGACAGATTTGCTTAAAGGAGTTGCTTTAGGAATTGTTATCAGTATAATTTTTGTTTTAAGAGGAAATTTAAAAAGAGCTTACAACTTCAAGAAAGAAGAATATGAGGATGGAGATATCATTCATATCGATTTAGCTCAGGAAGTTTCATTTTTAAATAAAGCGGCTATAAAACAAACATTGAATGATATTCCTGAAAATTCAAGAGTAGTTATTAATGCTCATGATACGGAATATATTGCTCATGATGTTTTGGATTTAATTCGTGAGTTTAAAGAAACCCGTGCAATTGATGAAAATATCAAAGTAAAACTGAAAGGTTTTAAAGAAGCATACGAACTGGAAAATACTCCGGAAAACAATAATCATGTTACAATCGAACATTATTATGATGTTGCTAAAAGAGCTTTGGTGAAAAAAGAAACGGTGAAGGAGGAATTTTAAAACAAATAAAAAAAATTAAAATATTTCTATTACATAGTAAATGTCAAAAATTAGGTAACTTTACAAGAGTTCTTTTTAATGCAGTTAAGCAATAGAAATACCATTCAAAAAATATAGAAAATGAGAAAATTTTATGAGCAGTTATTAGAAAACAATAAAAAGTGGGTTGAAACTTCGTTAGCTAAAGATCCAAATTATTTTTCTGATCTGGCAAAAGGGCAACAACCACCATTGTTATGGATTGGATGCTCTGACAGCCGTGTTCCGGCCAACGAAATTGTTGGTGCAAAACCAGGAGAAGTTTTTGTACACAGAAACATTGCAAATATGGTTGTTCACTCTGATATGAATATGTTGAGTGTTCTTGATTATGCGGTAAATGTTTTGAAAATAAAGCATATTATTGTTTGTGGACACTACGGTTGTGGTGGTGTAAAAGCCGCAATGGGAAATCAATCAGTTGGAATTATCGATAACTGGATTCGTCACATTAAAGACGAATATCGTTTACATGATAAATATTTAAACTCAATTGAAGATGAAACAGAGCGTTTTAATGCTTTTGTTGAAATCAATGCTAAAGAACAAGTTTATAATTTAGCTAAAACTTCAATCGTTCAGGGAGCTTGGAAAAACGGACAGGACTTAATGCTTCATGGTTGGGTTTACGGATTGAATTCAGGATTTGTAACTGATTTGAATGTAACAATTAGTTCAAACGATGAATTGGACAGTGTATATCAGCTTGATCTTTAGTAAATAAAGAAAAAAATCGCCTTAAGGGGCGATTTTTTTTTATTCGTTTTCGTCAAGGTTTTCATTAAATGCAGATGGTAACATTGTTGGAATAAACTTTATTAGAATCGGCAATAATAAACTTCCTCCCGGAAGTAAAAATATAGTAAGGGAAGGAATGGTTTTACAGATATCCAAAAGTTGTTTCTTTACCTTTTTCTTTTCTTTTGCATCCAAATCTCTGGTTGTAGAGTAGGCAAGAAGAACCATAAGTTCTTTACTTTGAACAATTTCCTTAACTAGTCTGTTTTTATTTCTTATAATTAATTTTACGACCATGTGCGTCATTTGATCGTAAAAGTGTTTTACCGGATTTGAATAATTGAAATACGGAATTTTCTCTTTATGTGTTGTTATAAAAGTATTCGTTGTTGCGATACTTTTAGCTACAAATTCATCAGGTACATGCATCATTGATCCCAGCGAATACAGGAAATAAGCTTCTTCGTTTTCAACAACGCCATCACTCCATAAAGCCATTCCGGCCATATCGATTAAGTAATAATGCTCTAATTTGTTGCTGAAATAATCCAGTTGTAAGGTTTCTAAAGTTTCAACCGTAACTTTCGAGAATTTCGAATAACGAATAGATGCTTCAAAGAGCTTAATCAATAAATCGTCGTGCTGTGATTTTATTGTTTTGGTTTTTAAAGCCAGACCAACAATACCAAGAACTGTTTCTTCGATGCGCTTTAAGTACTTATCAGGAATTGAACCATGTTCTAAATATTGTCTAAAAGCCAGAACATCAATAAACAATAAAGCATTGGTAACCAGATGCGAAAAGTTTTTACTGATGATACTATCGTTGGTTTGTACTCTTTGATCGATTATTTTTTCTAAAGATAAAGATGGCGTATCCTTTGGAAGAAGAATTTTAAACAAGTTGAAACCTTCCGGATTCATTTCTTTATAAAATTTAAAAACCTCTGCAATAAAATTGTTGGGTTCTGAATTCCTTTTTTCCAGACAAAAAATATGATAAAGTGTATTTAATAAAGCGACTTTAGAAATTTCGGTTTTAAACCAGCCCTTTATAGGAATTGGGATTTGGGAATCAATCGCAATGATATGTCCGTAAATAAATCCGGTATCTCTAACTTTAAAGTAGAATGAATCTGCGGTTTCAAAAGGAATCGCTTCTGAGAACTTTTGTTCGCTAAAAAACTTATCTATCCAGCCTGGTGCCGATGGGTTAATCATTAACTTTTAGTTTGAGGCTACAAAGCTACTTTTTTTTCTTGTGTTAGAATTCATTTTAAATGAAATAACCACTAAATTTTGTGAAAAATAGTGGTTATTATATTCTAGATTATTTGATGATTCCGGCGCAAGCAACTCGACCTCCGGCATTTCCGGTAGGTTGGGTTGTAAAGTCATCAGTTCCCTGATGCACGATTAAACCTTTTCCTAAAACATCTTTGGTTTCATCTCCGCATCCTACACACCATTCATCAGTAGTCAATGTGATTGTTCCGTTTCCTTTGGCATCAGCGGTAAAATTGCCAATATCACCTTTATGATATTCTCCGGTTCCCCATTTACCGTGTTTTTTAAAGGTAGGATTCCAGTGTCCTCCGGCAGAACTTCCATCAGCTGATGAACAATCTGATTTTTCGTGAATGTGAATTGCATGAACTCCAGGTTGTAAACCTGCCACTTTTGCTACAAAAGTTACTTTTCCGTTTTTCTCTGTAAAAGTTGCAGTTCCGCTTACGGTACTGTTACTTTTTGGTTCCAAATTAACGGTCAGAGTCTTAGCATCATTTGATTTTGTATTGGTCTTACAGCCAATAATTAAGGCTGTAATTATAGCGAACGAAACAATTACTTTTTTCATATGTTGGGCTTTTAAATTAATGATTAAGTAAATTTAACATAAAAAAGTCGATATAATTACTGTTAAAAGTTAAATAAATCTAAAACTATTAGTAGTAAATTAATGAAGGTTTGAAGTGAGAACCCAAAAATATTGTGTAAATTCGTATAGGTTTTTAACGAAAAATTTCCCAAGTCTCGTTTTCTAATTCATTAATTTTTAACACTTAATATTATGATGAAGAATTTGTTTACGCTTGTTTTTATTACTGCCTTATTAATTTCCTGTAAATGCCAAAAGGCGGATTCAGTTTCTAAAATAGATGGAAATTGGGAACTAAATTATATTATGGATTCACAAAAAACTTTTGATGATTTGTATCCAAATAAGAAACCGGCAATTAATTTTAATGTAAAAGAGAATCATGTTTCCGGTAACAATGGTTGCAACTCTTTTAACGGAAAACTGAGTGTTACGGGTAATAAAATTGATTTTACTCAGCCAATGGCGGTTACCAAGATGATGTGCATGGACGGAAAGGGTGAGCAGGTTTTTATGAATACACTTCAAAAAATTACCTCCTATGATGTTACAGATGACGGAAAAACTTTAAATTTTATTTCAGGAGATATTGCAATGATGCGATTTACGAAAAAATAAATTCAGTTGTTTAATTCTACTAAATTTATATTTTATGTCAGCTAAATTATCCATTTTACTAGTGTTAATCTGCTTTTTTAATTTTTCTGCAGTAGCGCAGGAAAAATCCAAAAAAGAGCTCAAGGCAGAGAGAGAGCTGCAAAAACAGAAAGAAATTGAAGCATTAATTGATGCTAAGAATTTTGTTTTTGAAGCGCAAAAAGCTACGCCTCAAGGTGGGCGACTGCTGCATTTAGATTATAATACTTATTTTTTGAAATTCAATGAAGAAAAAATAACCTGTGATCTTCCTTTTTTTGGACGTGCTTACAATGTTGCGTATGGGGGCGATGGCGGAATTAAGTTTGAAGGAACTTCGGATAATATAAATATTGAAAAAAAGAAAAAAAACTATCTCATAAAAGCTACAGTAAAAGGCAAAGATGATGTTTATGATCTTTTGCTTACTGTTTTTTTCAATGGTGGCGCTTCGCTTTCTGTTTCCAGTAATAACAGAGGACCGATTTCCTATGATGGTGAAATCGAAGCACCAAAAACGGATGAAGTTAAAAAATAAGAGTTACAATTTAATTGTTTGCCAATTCTTTAGTTTATGCCAAAAAAATACTTCTGTGCAACGCTATTTCTATTTAATATTATATGTTATAGCCAGGATTTAGAGCCAAGAGCTTATGCCAATGTTCCCAAAAAATTAAATGTAGCCGCGTTAGGATATGTATTTATGGACGGAAATGTTGTAACAGAGCCAACACTTCCTATTTCAGATTTTAAACTCCAGAGTCATAATTTGGCGGTGAGTTATGTCAGGACTTTTGGTTTGGCGAATAAACTTGCACGCGTTCAGGTTTCTCTTCCATTTACTTTTATGGACGGATCTGCTTTGGTTGCTGGTGACTTAGTAACCGGCTCAAGAACTGGTTTTGCCGATACAAAAGTGCGATTTGGAATAAATTTGTTAGGTTCTCCGGCTCTTGATAAAAGTGAGTTTCGATCATTTCAACAAAAAACAATTTTAGGGGTTAGCTTGGTGACTTCCATTCCGACAGGAAGATATTATGAAGACAAACGAGTTAATATTGGTACAAACCGTTGGGGAGTAAAACCTGAAATAGGTATTTCAAAACGATTCGCTCATGTATATGCGGAGGCTTACGGTGGAGTTTGGTTTTATACGGACAATAATGATTTTTTAGGAAAAAAAATGGAACAAAAGCCAACTTTTAGCTTGCAGGCACATGCGAGTTATTATTTCAAAAATAATATGTGGGTTGGTTTTAATACAACTTGGTTTTTTGGTGGAAAAACGATAATTGATGGTGTCCCTGAAGCAAGTCAAATTGATAACTGGAGAGTAGGAGGAACATTTTCAACACCTATTGCAAAAGGGCAATCAATTAGGTTTCAATATCATGTTGGAGCTTTTACCAATAATGGTTTGGATTATTATGCGCTTTCAGCCGTATATCAATATTCCTTTTTTTAAATTGTAAAACGTTAGAATTCAGTATATTTGAGAATGCATAATTATCTATAAACAAATTTAAAATTAAAACTATGAAAAAATTAAGTATTATTTTTATTATGGCAATTGCCTCGTTTACAACTAATGCGCAATCGTCTTTCAAGGAAGATGTAGAGGTCTTACAAAGTGTTTATGGGAAATCTAAAAGTGATTTAGTTAAGCAATATATGAATTTGTCTGATACGCAGGCAGCTGCTTTTACCAAAATATATGATAATTATGAAGTAAGTCGTAAAGCATTAGGACAGACCAAATTTCAGCTTATTAATGATTATGCTGCTAATTATGCAACCTTAACCGATGCTAAAGCAGATGAACTGGCTAAAGCTACTTTGAAAAATCATATTGCTTATGAGAAACTATATGAGAAAACATATAGCCAATCTAAGAAAGCCATAGGTGCTATAAATGCCGCAAAATTTATTCAGCTTGAGGTTTACTTGCAAACGATTATAAGAAGCGAAATTTTGGAAGCAATTCCGTTTATTGGTGAATTAGATAAGACAAAAGTGCAATAAACTTTTTTTTATAAAACTAAAAAGGCAGCTGTTTTTTACCAGCTGCCTTTTTTTGTTTTTGATGCTATTTTATTCTTCCTTAGCATCTTTGCTGTTCTTGTTTATAATATGAACATCTTGCTGCGGAAAAGGAATTTCGATGTTGTTTTCTCTAAAAACCTTATCAATAGCAATAATCAGATCGCTTTTGGCTTGATTTGCAAAATTGATGTGGTTAACCCAAAACTTAATAACAACATCAATTGAGCTACTGTTAAATTCTTTAAACCAAATAATAGGTGCAGGATCTTGCAAAACTAGTGAGTGACTTTTTAATGTTTCTTCTAATAAAGTTTTTACTTGTTCTAAATTTGTTCCATACGCTACACCAATAGCAATATCGGTTCGTTTTTTATTATTCGTTAATGTCCAGTTTGTAAGATGTTGACTTAATAAATCACCGTTTGGAATAATAACGTCGGCGCCATCAAAAGTGGCAACAACGCTGCTTCTGATACCAATTGACTTCATTTTTACGGTTTGTCCATTAATATCAATCGTATCATCAATATTAACCGGTTTTTCAAAAGCAATTATAAGTCCGCTGACTAAATTGTTTACCAAAGTTTGCAATCCAAATCCAATCCCAACTCCTAAAGCACTAATAATAATAGTTAAGCGGTCAACTGGAATTCCTGATGATATAAAAGCAAGACTTATTCCGATACTGAAAATGGCAATCTGAATTAAAATCAACCAGCTTCCCAATTTATTTTTTTTGCTTGCATCAGAATTGCCGATCGAATTGTTTGTCAGAAAGGCAATAATCTTTGCAATAATTATAGAAATCAAAATGATAAAAAAGAAAACTATAATACTGTCGTATGAATAATTGATATCTCCAATGGTTCTGCGTTCATAAAAGAAATCAATGATAGGATCCAGTATCGTATGAAAAAAATAGGAATTTTTTCCAACCGTTATAATCCAGCAGATAATAAATAATGCATTATGCGTTTTTTTGAAATTGACTCGCTCAAGTTCATTTAAAGCAAGTTGATTTTCTTCATTTCTTTCCCGTATAAAATTTGAATAATTTATAATATCAACAAGAAGACGATATGCATTTGAGAACAAATAATACATTAATACGGTAATGATACCATTGACCATCAATAACTTTCCTAAATTGTAATTTTGGTCAATTAATATAAAAAACACAGCTGCAGTTTCGAATGCTATTAATGCATATAAGCTGTATTTGAAAAGCGGATTTAGATTTTCTTTATTCTTTTTTAAATTGTAAATACTAACTGCTGCCGATGAAATGGCTAATATTAATATCAGAAAGACTTCACGAACAGAGTGAATTAAAATGTTGTTGTCATATAAAGTAAACAGGATTAACAAAACAAAGATTCTCCAAATAAACTTATCCTTTGCGTTAAAATATTCTTTATTGACCACATTGAGGGCAATAATTGAAATAAGCCAAATTAAAGCTGTAAAAGCAAAAGGCGGGTAAACAAAGAAAAAATTAAAAAGTGTGAAAGAAATCAATATGGCGCAGGCGATAGGGTGTTTAAAAATTCGCTTTGAGAATTCGATCTGATTGTAAAGTCCTTCATGTTTATACTTGCTTCTGAGAAACAAAAGATAGACAATCAAAGCCACTGCAAGCAATAGCATTAAGACAAGCGTATTGAAATGGTTGGATATAAAGAATGCTAATATTACAAATTCTTTAAAAAGCGAATAAAAAAAGGAATCATAAAACGACATCTTATTAGAACTGGTTTTGAAAATTCGACCATCAGAATGAAAAAGATTTCCAAACTCATTTTTTCTAATGTTATCTGTTTCGATTATGTCATTTTGTAAATCATATTTAAATTTAGTGGCAAGTATTTGCAATTTACTAATACTGTCTAAAGCGTTTTTAAATCTGATATTTAGCTTTTTAACCTGAGAATTCATTTCAGAATAACGTTCATAATACAATGATTTCCTTAGCGAATCTTTAGGTAATATAAACAGCGCTTTTTTTATGGTCAATGAATCGATTTGACTTTGTATCTGGCTTAGTTCTAAATTGTTTTTTTGAATTTTTTCAAGTTGAAGATCCACTCTTGTCTGCAATTCTTTTAGCATAACAGAGGTTACCGTAATGTTTCTAAGGGTTTGAAAATCATTTTTATTTTTGATTATACCATCAATTGCCGTTTTTTTTAATTTGATGACATAATCCAGTTCTGAGGTAAAACCTTTGTAATCAATTCCGGTTTTTAGTTTAAGGTCAGCATTTTGAATGTTTTTTGCAATTTCATCAAATAGTAAGGCACGTTCTCTATGTGTTTTATTTTCTTTAAAAAGATCCTTACTTCTGTTTTCATCTAATTTTAATAAATTCTCTATTTTATCGCTTTTGGATGTTAAGGAATCTTTTGGTGGTAGATTTTGAGAATAAGAAACGTTAGAAAGCTGTAGAAGAAGAAAAAAAGCAAATACAAAGATGGTAACTTGTTTTGTTTTGGAGATTTTATAAAAAATAATATTTTGGATTAAATTATAAAATACCATAACAATTGTTTTTGAGATCTATATCAAAAATACTACAAAAAAAAACAACCTGAAAAATATTTTTTTCAGGTTGTTTTTTAAAGAGATTATTTGTTTTTGACTTCATAGATGGTATTTACCATCCCGTCGCGGAATTTATCTAATGGAAGTTCCCAAAACATAATTCCGCCCAGTTTTTTAGCTTTTGCGTATTCGGTTTTCGCTTTTATAGAAGCTAAATCGTCTGCGGTAGCAAATTTTTTCTCTTTTTCATTGTACCAATATGGTGCTTTTGCTTTATCATCCCAAAAATATTTCCAGCCATTTGCTTCTGTTAAAGTTGTTGAAAAGTCTCTAAACGAAGTTCCGTCAGTATGTTCACCAGGTTGATATAATCCGTTATTTACATTCTCAACATTTCTCCATGTTCTGGTGTAAAAAGCACCACCAATAACTAATTTTTCTGCTGGAACACCTGCTTTTAATAAGAAAGTTACGGCTCTGTCTGTAGACTCTTCTTTCGGATTTGTACTGTATAATGGTGTATGATGTCCTGTAACTTTAGAATATCCGTTTACCAAGTCGTAGCTCATAATATTTATACGGTTTACATATGGTGCAACGCCTTTCCAGTCTATAGACTCATCCAAACATTTTTGAAAACCTCCGGCAGCAAAACTTAATTCATATTTTTTACCTAGAGTTGAACGTAATTTTTTTAATAAATCAGTAAAATTAGGTTTATCCGCGGCTTGATATAAATGTCCAGGAAGTCCTTCAATTGAAGGATATTCCCAATCTAAATCTAAACCGTCAACTTTGAAATAATCACTAACTTCTTTTACCGATTTTGCAAAAGTAAGGCGACCTTCATTTGTTGAAAATGCTGCTGAACATGGTTCGCAACCTCCCCATCCGCCAAGAGATAAAATGATTTTTAATTGTGGATTTTTAGCTTTTAAGCTAACTAAGTGTTTAATTGTAATGGAATCTTTAGCTGAATCGACATTTAGTTTTCCGTTTTTTAAATGACAAAAACTAAAGATAATTTGGTCTAGTTTATTGACTTCATATTCGTCAATTAATTTGGAATCACCTGTGTAATAAGCGATGATGTCCAATTTTTTATTTTTTTGAGCAAATATATTTGTGGTGCAGAAGCACAATAAAAATAAGGCAATCAGGTTAATTTGTTTCATTTTAGGTCTTTTTTAGTTTTTAGAACGTTAAATATAAAATAATACATCGGATATTTAACTATTTCACAACTCGAAGAAAGTCAATTTTAACGAATATTTTGCAAATTCATGCAAAAATATTGCGTTTCATGATTGAAGACATTTTTATAAAAACAAAAAATAAACCCGCGCAGTTTCGGACTTGCGCGGGTTTAAACAAATTAAAAGCTAAAAACTATTGTGATATTAGAAGCAGTAAGTATCTTCTGCGACTAATTTTGCTGCGATTTTTTCTCTAAGTGCTACAACATTTGGCAGATTAGTATATTTAGTGAAACGTTTAAGTCCCATTAACATCATACGTTGCTCGTCACCTTCAGCGAAAGAAGCGATTCCTTCTTTTCCTCTTAAGTTTACGATATCAACCGCTTTGTATAAGTATAATTTTGCCATAGCAATTTGCTCCTGAACTTTATCTTCACCTTGAGCTTTTGCTAATTTTTCAGTTCTCAAAATTGTACTTTCAGCCATGTAGATCTCGATCAAGATATCAGAAGCTGCCATTAACAATTGTTGGTGAGCATCTAATTCAGGACCATATTTTTGAACAGCGCTTCCAGCAACCATCAAGAAAACTTTTTTCAAGTTAGCGATGATTCCTTTTTCTTCTGCAAATAATTCAGAGAAATCTGGAGTATCAAAAGATGGAATTCCCATTAATTCTTCTTGAACTTTCATTGCTGGTCCAAGTAAATCAACATGACCTTTCATTGCTTTTTTGATCAACATACCTACAGAAAGCATTCTGTTGATTTCGTTTGTTCCTTCGTAGATACGAGCGATACGAGCATCTCTCCAAGCACTTTCCATTGGAGTGTCTTCAGAGAATCCCATTCCACCAAAAATCTGAATTCCTTCGTCAGAACAAGATTGAACGTCTTCAGAAACAGCTACTTTCAAGATAGAACACTCGATTGCATATTCTTCAACACCTTTCAATTCTGCTTCTTGATGAGAAGTTCCTTCTGCTTCACGAGCGGCAATTCTATCTTCGATATCTTTTGCAGCACGGTAAGAAGCACTTTCTCCAGCGTAAGCATTAGTTGCCATTTCAGCTAATTTAGAACGGATAGCTCCAAAAGATGAAATAGATGTGTTGAACTGAATTCTTTCGTTAGCATATTTTACAGCTCCAGAAGTAACTCTTCTTTGAGCATCTAAACAAGCAGCAGCCAATTTAATACGACCAACGTTCAAAGCGTTCATTGCGATTTTGAAACCGTTTCCTCTTTCAGACAACATGTTTTCAACCGGAACTTTTGTTTCGTTGAAGAAAACCTGACGAGTAGAAGAAGCACGGATTCCTAATTTATGCTCTTCTTCATTCATAGAAATTCCGTTTGAAGGATCGTTTTCTACGATGAAACCTGTAATATTTTTATCATCTCCAATACGAGCAAAAACGATGAAAACGCTACAGAAACCTGCATTCGAAATCCACATTTTTTGTCCAGTGATAGAGTAGTATTTTCCGTCTTCAGATAAAACTGCTTTAGTTTTTCCTGAGTTAGCATCAGAACCTGCACCTGGTTCAGTTAAGCAATAAGCTCCAAACCATTCTCCAGAAGCCAATTTAGGAACGTATTTTTTCTTTTGTTCTTCAGTACCGTAAAGTGTAATTGGCATAGTTCCAATACCTGTATGCGCACCAAAAGCAGTTGAGAAAGAACCTGTTGCTCCAGAAATGTAGTCACAAACTAACATTGTAGAAACAAATCCCATTCCTAATCCACCATATTCTTCAGGAACTGCAACTCCAAGAAGCCCAAGTTCACCAGCTTTACGCATAGATGATTCTGTGTAAGCGTAATCTTTTTTCTCAAAACGATCTTTATGCGCCCATAATTCTTTGTCAACGAACTCTTTTACAGAGTCACGCATCATTAACTGCTCTTCAGAGAAATCTTCTGGAGTGAAGATATCCTCGCATTTTGTTTCTTTAACTAAAAACTGACCACCACGAGTCACGTTTTTTTCGATTGTATCTGCCATTGCTAATGTTTTTTTGTATGTTTTTTATTTATGGTTTTTGTACACAATCTTGTCATTTCGACGAAGGAGAAATCTTCACGACGATTTTCCACATAGGTGATAATCTTTGCAGAGCTACTTGCGAAGATTTCTCCTTCGTCGAAATGACAAACTGAGTGTGTACTTTACTTAATAATGCTTTCTTATAAAACCTCGTAAACTCCAGCGCTTCCTTGTCCTGTACCCACACACATAGAAACGATTCCGTATTTATTACCTCTGCGTTTCATCTCATCAAATAACTGAACAGAAAGTTTAGCTCCAGTACAACCCAGAGGGTGACCTAAAGCGATCGCTCCACCGTTTACGTTTACGATTTCTGGGTTTATGTTTAACTCGCGAGTTACAGCTAAAGCTTGTGAAGCAAAAGCTTCGTTTAACTCAATTAACTCGATATCATTTAATGTTAATCCCGCTTGTTTCAAAGCCTTCGGAATTGCTTTTACTGGACCAATACCCATAATTCTTGGTTCAACACCAGAAGAAGCAAAATTTACTAATCTAGCAATTGGCTCAAGATTCAATTCTTTTACCATTTCTTCGCTCATAATTAAAACGAACGCAGCACCGTCGCTCATTTGAGAAGAGTTACCAGCAGTTACACTTCCGTCAGCAGCGAAAACTGGTCTTAAACCTGCTAAAGCTTCTTTAGAAGTTCCTGCTCTTGGACCTTCATCTTTATTTACAACGTATGATTTTGTTTCTTTTTTACCATTTTCATTGATGAAAGTCTGCTCAACAGTAATAGGAACGATTTGTTTGTCGAATTTTCCTTCAGCCTGCGCTTTTAGAGCTTTCATGTGAGAGTTGTAAGCAAACTCATCCTGATCTTCTCTTGAGATTTTGTATTGGTTTGCCACCGCTTCAGCAGTTAAACCCATTCCCCAATAGTAATCTTCGTGACCTGCAGCAGCAACTTTATAATCCGGAGTTGGTTTGTAACCTCCCATCGGAATATAACTCATACTTTCTGCACCACCAGCAATGATACAATCTGCCATTCCTGATTGGATTTTAGCAGTCGCCATTCCGATAGTTTCAAGTCCAGATGCGCAATAACGGTTTACTGTAACACCAGGAACGTCTTCAACTTTTAATCCCATTAAAGAGATCAAACGTCCAACGTTAAGACCTTGTTCTGCTTCCGGCATGGCATTTCCTACCATAACGTCGTCGATACGTTTTTTGTCGAAATTAGGCAGTTCGTCCATCATAAACTGGATCGTTTCTGCAGCTAATTCATCAGGTCTTTTAAATCTAAAAACCCCTTTTGGAGCTTTTCCAACTGCTGTTCTATATGCTTTTACTATATATGCTGTTTTCATTTTCTTAGTTTCTAAGAGGTTTCCCTTTGGTTAACATGTATTGAATTCTTTCTAATGTTTTTCTCTCTGTACAAAGAGATAAGAAAGCTTCACGTTCGATATCTAATAAGTATTGTTCAGATACTAAAGTCGCTTCAGATAAATCACCACCAGCCATTACATAAGCCAGTTTGTTTGCGATTTTCTTGTCGTGCTCAGAAATGTATTTTCCAGCCTGCATTTGATCTGTTCCAACTAAGAACATACCTAAAGCTTGTTTTCCTAATACTTTCACATCAGTTCTTCTGATAGGTTGCGTATAACCAGCTTCAGCCATTAACAAAGCATGTTTTTTAGCTTCAGCAATCTGACGATCTTTGTTTACCACAATAACATCTTTTCCATGTTGAAGAAGTCCAGTGTCAAAAGCTTCATAACCAGAAGTCGAAACTTTTGCCATTGCGATTGTCAAGAAATACTCTTGAAGAACGTTCAATTCCACATCGTTTTTGCGGAATAAATCTGAAGCTCTTAAAGCCATTTCTTTAGATCCACCACCGCCCGGAAGTACTCCAACGCCAAATTCAACTAATCCCATATACGTTTCTGCAGCAGCTACAACTTTATCAGCGTGTAAACTCATTTCGCATCCACCACCAAAAGTCATTCCGTGAGGCGCTACTACAACTGGAATAGAAGAATAACGAACACGCATCATTGTATCTTGGAACAATTTAATCGCCATGTTCAATTCGTCATATTCTTGCTCAACTGCCATCATGAAAATCATTCCGATATTAGCTCCAACAGAGAAATTCGCTGCTTGGTTACCAATAACTAAACCTTGATATTCTTTTTCAGATAAATCGATTGCTTTATTGATAGCTTGTAGAACGTCGCCACCAATTGTATTCATTTTAGATTGGAATTCTAAATTCAAAATTCCGTCTCCTAAATCCTGAATGATTGCACCACTGTTGCTCCAAACTTTTTTGCTTTCGCGAATGTTGTTCAGAATAATGAATGAATCTTGTCCAGGAACTTTTACTTGTGATTTTGTCGGAATGTTATAGAAATAAGTCGCTCCTTCTTTTACAGTATAGAAACTTTCGCTTCCTGAAGCCAACATTTCAGTAACCCATGCAGCAGGCTCTAAACCTTCAGCTTTCATGATTTCAATTCCTTTAGCAACACCAATGGCATCCCAGATTTCGAATGGACCATTTTCCCATCCAAAACCAGCTTTCATAGCATCGTCAATTTTGTACAATTCGTCTGAGATTTCAGGAACTCTGTTTGACACATAAGCAAACATTCCCGCGAAACTCTTACGGTAGAATTCTCCCGCTTTGTCCGTTCCTTTTACTAAAACTTTAAAACGATTGATGGGTTTATCGATAGTTTTTGTTAGTTCAAGAGTAGCAAAATTTGCTTTTTTCGCAGCGCGGTATTCTAATGTATTTAAGTCTAAAGAAAGAATATCTTTATCTACTTTTTTATAAAAACCTTGTCCAGTTTTGCTTCCTAACCAATTATTTTCCATCATTTTGTTGATGAAATCAGGAAGTTTGAACAATTCGTGTTGTTCGTCATTCGGGCAGTTTTCGTAAATACCATTGGCAACGTGTACCAAAGTATCCAAACCAACAACGTCAACCGTACGGAAAGTAGCCGATTTTGGACGACCAATAACTGGTCCCGTCAATTTATCAACTTCTTCAATTGTTAATCCCATTTCTTTTACCAAGTGGAATAAACTTTGGATTCCGTAAATACCAATTCTGTTTCCAATAAACGCTGGAGTATCTTTAGCAACAACCGAAGTTTTTCCTAAGAATTTAGATCCGTATTCGTTTAAGAAATCCAATACTTCAGTTGAAGTTTTTGGACCAGGAATAATTTCAAATAATTTTAAGTAACGCGCAGGGTTAAAAAAGTGAGTACCACAGAAGTGTTGTTGAAAATCTTCGCTTCTTCCTTCGCTCATAAAATGAATTGGAATACCAGAAGTGTTTGAAGTAACCAAAGTTCCCGGTTTACGGAATTTCTCGATTTGTTCAAAAACTAATTTTTTGATATCCAAACGCTCTACAACAACCTCAATAATCCAGTCAACATTGGCAATTTTTGCCATATCATCAGTCGTATTTCCAGTTGTAATTCTATTTGCGAATTTCTGACTGTAAATAGGAGATGGTTTCGATTTTAATGAATTCGCCAAGTGCTCGTTTACCACTCGGTTGCGAACAGCTTTACTTTCAAGAGTTAATCCTTTTTTAGCTTCAGCCTCGGTCAATTCGCGCGGTACGATGTCAAGAAGTAAAACTTCAACACCAATATTGGCAAAATGGCAAGCTATTCCTGAACCCATAATTCCGGATCCAATTACAGCAACTTTTTTAATTGTGCGTTTCATAGGTACTTAATATTTGTTTTTTGACAGAATCTGAATTATCTCTTAAAAGAAATACTATTCGTTTTCTGTATTTTCTGTTTGATTAAATATATTTTTATCGTGAATCAGTTCGTTGATGATTTCAGAAACTTCGATAAAATGTTTCAGCTTTTCTTCCGAAACATGTTTCTTAACCGTTTCATTAAACTTCAGAACAGTATTTTTAGATAAATCTCTTTTTTCTTTTCCAAATTCGGTCAGGTAGATTAATACGCCTCGGCCGTCACTTGGGTTTTTCTTGCGAACAATTAAGCCTTTTTCTTCCATAGATTTGAGCGTTCTGGTTAAGCTTGTAGCTTCCATACCCATTCTAGGGCCTAAAGCGGTCGATGGTGTCCCTTCTTCCTTGTCCATACTCAAAAGTGCAAATCCGGTTGCCATTGTTGCATCGTACTTTGCAGCTTCTTCGTTATACATTCTTGAAACAGCTTGCCATGTCGCTCTCAAAATATAATCTATCGTTTTATCTTTCATAGGTAACTATATCGATTTCAAATATAATTAAAAAATACTATGCATGCATATTATTTTTAAATAAATTTTTGGTTAATTAAAAAATGTCTTTGGTTTTCAGTGTTTTGAGGTTAAATTTTAACTGAAATATACTATTCTTTTTTGAAATTTTAACAAAATTCATACAGTAAAAAATCTTTTTTGATTTTAAAACGTGGTTTAATTCGGTATTATTCTAAAAATTATGCGTTTACTACAGTATTGTTTTCAGAATCATAGGTCAAAAGTGTCTTTAGATTTCTTTTTTATTCGTTTTAGAACGGTTAAGTTAACGGATTTATTAAACAAAAAAGGCTGTCTTAATTAAGACAGCCTTTTTCTTTGGTTAACTATTTTGGAATTTTAATTATGACCATAGATTTTAACGTAAAGATCTTTGTAAATTTCTTTAATGATTTTACGTTTTAACTTTAGAGTAGGAGTAAGCTGTCCGCCGTCGATAGACCAAACATCTGGAGTTAACTCAAAACGTTTGATTTTTTCCCAGTTTCCAAATTTCTCATTGATGCTTTCTACTTCATCATCGATACGTTTGATCACATCAGCATTTTCACTGATTTCTTTATCTGTTTTTCCTAAAGTAATTTTGTGGATTTTTGCCCATTCTTTTACGAATTCAAAATTTGGCTGAATAAAAGCACCCGGCATTTTTTCGCCATCACCAATAACCATAATCTGCTCAATAAAGCGTGATTGTTTCATGGCATTTTCAATAATTTGTGGTGCAATATATTTTCCTCCCGAAGTTTTGAACATTTCTTTCTTACGATCAGTAATTTTCAAGAAACCTTCACTGTCGATTTCTCCAATATCTCCCGTATGGAAATAACCGTCTTGCAAAGCTTCAGCTGTTTTTTCTGGATCTTTGAAATAACCTAACATTACGTTTGGTCCTTTGCAAAGAATTTCTCCATCTTCCGCAATTTTAACTTCTACATTACGAATTACTTTTCCAACAGTTCCAATTTTGAAACCTTTATTTCTTTGATCGTTTACAGCAATTACCGGAGAAGTTTCAGATAATCCGTATCCTTCCATAACCGGAATTTCTGCAGCAGCAAAAACTCTAGTCAAACGTGGCTGTAAAGCGGCACTTCCGGAAACCATTAAATCTAAATTTCCACCCAAGCCTTCTTTCCATTTGCTAAAAATCAATTTGCGGGCAATTTTTAATTGAAACTCATACCAAGCTCCATTTGCTCCGTATGGTTCGTATTTTAAACCTAAATCAATAGCCCAGAAAAACAGTTTTTTCTTGATGCCGGTTAATTCAGCACCTTTAGCATAAATTTTGTCGTAAACTTTCTCTAAAAGTCTTGGTACAGCTGTAATTACCGTTGGACGGACTTCTTTTAAGTTGTCACTGATTTTATCAATTGATTCTCCAAAATAAACTGAAACACCATAATATTGATAAATGTACAAGATCATTCTTTCAAAAATGTGGCAAATTGGCAAGAAGCTCAATGCAGTACTTTTTCCTGGATCAAACGGAATTCTTGGAGCACTATCTAAAACATTCGAAACAATGTTTTTGTGCGAAAGCATAACTCCTTTTGGTCTTCCGGTAGTTCCGGAAGTATAAATAATAGTTGCTAAATCGTCAGTTTGAATACTGTCTTTTCTAGCTTCAACCTCGTTTTGATTACTTTCGTCAGCACCTGATAAAAGTAGATCTGACCAATGTTTACAACCTGGAATTTCATTGAATGAATAAACTTCTTTTAAAGTCGGAACATTCGCCTTAATAAGGTTTACTTTATGAAGAACTTCTTCATCTGACACAAAACAGTACATACTGCCACTGTGGTTCAATATATATTCGTAATCTTCTTCTGAAATTGTTGGGTAAATTGGAACAGTCTGTGCACCAGTCTGCAAAATACCAATATCCATGATATTCCACTCCGTGCGATTGTTTGATGTAATTAGGGCAATTTTATCATCTTTCTGAATGCCCATTCGCAATAATGCTCTTGAAACAGCATTGGCTTTTGCAATATATTCCTGGCTAGATGTTTTTTCCCAGACTCCGTTTTTTTTAGTTGCTAAGGCAACCGGAAGGTTATAAGTTTCTTGTTGATAATAGGGAAAATCAAAAAGGCGTGTGATTGAAACCATGTTTAATATATTGAATTTTATCGCAAATTAAATAAAAAATAGGTATAATTTTTAATTTTGTGGAATTTTATGGGAAAATTTATAGGGACTCTTAAAAATCAACGAAAACGTTTTCTTTTTTGTAGTAAATTTTCGAAAAAAATACAGATTATTTATTTGAAGGTGTTTTTCCAAGATCATTATAATCTTCATAATCTTTCACTCTTTCGCCCATAATAAACATTTTTTTCTTGGCAAAATGAATCGAAAATTGTGTGTAATTCCATTCTTCACTATCATTGGTTCTGTACCAAAGCGTGTATGAAGCACTGTTGAAGCCTTCTTTAAAAACAGGAACGCCTTCTTCAGTACATTCAATTCCCCAGTTGATCTTTTGTTTGCTTAAATCTTCGTATTGATAAACACCAGTTCCATCCGGATTTAATAAAAATATAGGTTCTTTTTTTCCTGCCGGCGCATAAGTTCCAGGAGCCGGATAACCAATTGTTGTGGTAATATAACGTTCGCGGTCTCTATATTTGATCGCGTTTACTTCAACTTGTGAATACGATTTTGCAGCACCAAATATTAGTGTTAAAAGTAAAAAATGTAAAAATTTCATTCTATGTAAGGTTAAGTGTTTTTGGGGTTCAAAGAAATTCAGTGGCTGGAATTTCTCAGCGAATATAAATTAATTTTCGATAGAAAAATCGAATCCCAATTACAAGAATGTGTTTTTTTTAGATTTTTATTTTCTTCCTTTTTTATTCCGTCGAAAACTGATTTTCCAACAGTTTTTCTTTAAATTCGGATTTAAAAGTGTAAGCAAATGTAACCACCAGAGCACGAGTGTCTGATTTGTTAGTTCTATTATTGCTGAATAATAATGTATTGTTTTTATAACCGCTTTCGAGTGTGTTAAACATATCGGTTACAACCAAACCTAAACGCGCATTTCCTTTTCCGAGTTTTTGCTGAAGTCCCATGTCAACATTGTAAATCGGAATTCTTTTTCCTTGCGCTGTTGCTAAAGCCGAATTGTAGTTTCCAATAATCTGAAGTTTCCCACCTTTCCACGGTACAAAATTATTTATGATTTTTCCGTACCAACTAAAAGCATTGTTTACAACATCTTCGCCAAGATTTGATGCATTTATATTTTGCTGAAAAGCAGTTAAACTGATGTTTGCATCATAAAAACCAATTGGTTTCAAACTGAAAATAGTTTCTAAACCGTAAGTAATGGTGCTTCCAATATTTTTTGGCTGAAGCAAAATAACGCCATTGTCTAGCAATTCTGCATATTGTCGTATTGCGTCAGTTGTATTTCTGTAAAATGCATTGGCAGATAACGAATAGTTTTTCCAGTCTTTATTGTAACTCATTTCGGCAATATGAATAATTTCAGGCTTTAAATAAGGATTTCCACCATGCGGATTTAGCGCATCTGTAATATCAATGAACGGATTCAAATCGTCTAAATCTGGTCGATTGATACGCTTGCTGTAGCCAATTTTGAAAAATTCATCTGCTTTTAAATTCAGTTGCAAAGACGCCGATGGAAAAAGTTTTAAATAATTATTACTAAAACGATCGCTATTATTTTGCGTTGCTCCAGTGTTGGAAACATTTTCTGCACGTAAACCTAAATTGTATTTCCATTTTGGATTTTCGCTTTCGCCGATGAAAGAATTCAGCATTCCGTAAAGTGCATTTATTTGTTCATTAAATTTGAAAGTATTGCTCGCTAACGGATTTACAACATAATCACCATTAACTAAATCAGCACTTTCAAAATCAGAATTAAAGAAGCGGAAAGTTCCCTTGTAACCGGTTTCTACAATTGTTTTTTCTGAAACAGGAAAAGCATAATTTACAATGGCGTTAGAGATATTTTGGTTTTCATAATTATGTGTGCGTTGTAGTTTGGCTTCACCAATTTGCTGTTGATATTCATCGTAATTATAAGTGTCAATATCTGTGTTTTCTCTATGTTTCCCAAAAGAAGAAGTTATCGAGGTATTTAAGTTTTTTCGTTCGTCCGAAAATTTTCGGTCATAATTAAAGGAAAGTTCACCAACTTTTGAACGTTCCAATTCTAAAGAATGTCTTTTATTATTTGAGAAAAATGCATTTGTGCTTGTATTTACCTGCGTATACAAAGTTTCATCATTGTCTTGCGTTTCGATATTTCCTAAAGCTTCAAATGAAAATGTATTTTTATCATTTGGAGCATAATCAACGTTGAATTTCAAATTCTGTAAACCTTCAGTACGTTCGTCATTTCTGTTTTGATGGATATAATGTTCGTCATCAATAAAATAATTGGTTCTGTCCGCTTTTATTTTCTTGGTTCTTCCCGCAAAACGGTTGTCATAACCCAAACCAATATTCCATTTTTCAGTTTTATTATTTAAAAGAACCGAACTGTTCATTCTTCCTTTAGCACCAAAACCGCCTCCTAAAACAACAGCTCCATTTAAGCCACTCTGATTGTTTTTCTTCAGTTTAATATTAATGATTCCGCTTTCTGCATTAGCATCGTATTTTGCTGTCGGATTACTAATTATTTCAATACTTTCAATACTGCTTGCCGCAATCTGATCCATGTTGGTAATAGCCGAATTTTTTCCATTAATCAAAATCATTGGCGATTTTCCTCTTAAGGTAATACCGCCTTCAGCATCTACGGCAACTGTCGGAATACTTTTTAGCATGTCAGTTGCAGTTCCTCCGGATTGAGAAATATTCGAAACAGCATTAAAAATAAAACCTTCGTTGGTTTTTTGGATTTGTTTTTTCTGAGAAGTAACAACAACGTCATTTAGTAAATTGGAGTCATTTTCTAAGATGATATTTCCAATAGAAAGAGAAGAGTTATTAACTTTTATTTTTTTTGTTATTGTTTTGAAGCCGATTAATTTGAATTGTAATTGATAATCGCCAGAAAGGATATTCTCTAAAGAAAAATTCCCTGAAACATCTGTCACTGCATAACTAGCAACTTTAGTCGAATCTGACGGGTTTTTCAAAATGACATCCACAAATTCAATTGGAAGCTTACCATCAGAAACGGTTCCTTTAATAGAATTGTTTTTTTGAGCAAAAGTAAATTGGCTTATAAAAAATAAGAGAAGCAGTGCAGATAATTTTTGGATCATTTTTTTCATGAGACAAAGATATTTAACTCATGAAATGAAGCTTTTTAAAAGACCTTAAGATATCATTAAATTAGTCTTATTCTATTTTAAGGATTTGTTTAAGAGTTCAAAAATAGATTTTTGACAAAAGGTTTTTATATAAAAAATCACAAAACAGCACTAAATGCAGTTTTGTGATTTTAAGATTACAAAGCACAAGATTGAGTAAATCTTGTAGTTAATTGTATAATGTCACTTTTAGATTGGACGAAAAATAATTGTTAAATCCATATACCAAAATGTAATAATCACCCGACGGATTTGAAATGGTAATATTTTCGCGGTCTCTGTTTGGTAGTATACTAGATTCGTCAGCGGTCCATTTATATGGATAATTTGAATGTATTACAGGGTTACTTCCTTTTCGAACAAACAAATCGGCACTGTTTAAGTAACATCCACCATCTTCAGATGTTTCAATTACCATTTTTGATGTATTTGAAGGAACAGTAACTTTATAAATTTTTCCTTCTCCCGAATTTCCTTCCACGCATTGATTTATTGCAACTGTAGAATTGCCACTACCAGTGCCACCGCCGTTTCCATTTCCATTTCCATTTCCATTTCCTCCACCAGTAGTAGGAGGGATGATATCTTCGTTTTTGCCGTTTACCAAAAGTTTCCATCCAGATCCATCACGAACCAAATCAATTTTATTGGTTTTATCTTTAAGAAATGCGTCGTCGTTTAAAGTACCGGTGTACTCCTTTCTATTAAGATCATTACCAATACCAATTTTCCATTCTGATACTGTAAAAGAATATCTTACGCCATTTCCGTCTAATTTAAATTCAGAAACAGTACCGTTTTCATTAGCATAAGTTTCAGACTTATAAAAGGATCCACTTTCGTCATTAAGCTTAAGTCCCAAAGCGACACTTAAAAATTCGGTATCACTCGTTGAATTTAAAGCTTCACAAACGGCAATAAAAGACCTCAAATCCGGATCTATATTTTCCTCTAAACTGTCACATCCGCAAATAATTACAATAGTGAAAAACATAAGGGCTCTTAAAATTTTATTCTTCTTCATAGTTAAGAAAGGTTTGGTTAAGTTTAAACGTAAAATAATTTAGACAAATCTAGAGGCTTTGTTTTTGAAAAAAAATACACCTTTTGGAGTATTTTTAATAGCCAAATTGCTTTTTTAGGATTTAAGAAGAACAAAAAAAAGGCTGTCTCAAACGAGGCAGCCTTTTATGTATATTAGTTTTTTATTTAGTTTTTCTCAATCCATTTTCTGGCATTAACAAAAGCTTCGTGCCAAGGAGAAACCTCGTCATTTCTGTCTTTTGGATAATGCGCCCAGTTCCATTGGAAAGTCGAACGCTCAATATGAGGCATCATAACCAAATGTCTTCCTGTTTTGTCACACATCATAGCCGTGTTGTAATCAGAACCGTTAGGGTTTGCTGGATAACCTTCATAAGCATATTTAGAAACAATGTTGTATTGATCTTCTGCATAAGGTAATTTGAATTTACCTTCTCCGTGAGAAACCCAAACTCCTAAAGTACTTCCAGCCAATGTCGATAACATAACCGAATTGTTTTCCTGAACTTTTACAGAAGTAAAGATACTTTCGTGTTTCTGGCTTTCGTTATGGTGCATTTTTCCGTGAACTTCATGTTCTGGATTAATCACTTCTAATTCCATAAACAACTGACAGCCGTTACAGATTCCGACAGATAAAGTATCTTCTCTTTTGAAGAAATTATCTAAAGCTGCTTTTGCTTTTTCATTGTATAAGAAAGCTCCAGCCCAACCTTTAGCAGAACCTAAAACGTCTGAGTTAGAGAATCCACCAACAGCTCCAATAAACTGAATATCTTCAAGCGTTTCACGTCCAGAAATTAAATCCGTCATGTGAACGTCTTTTACATCAAAACCAGCCAAGTACATTGCGTTTGCCATTTCGCGCTCAGAATTACTTCCTTTTTCACGAATAATAGCTGCTTTTGGTCTTGGTTTAGAATTGTCAATTTCTGGTTTTTTTCCTGTAAAGTGCGCAGGGAAAGTATAATTTAAAACCTGATTTTTATAGTTTTCAAAACGTGCCTGGGCTCTTCCGTTTTTAGATTGTTTTTGATCTAATAAATAAGAAGTTTCAAACCAAACATCTCTGTAAGCTTTTATGTCTAAAGTCCAAAGTCCAAGGTCTAAAGTCTCAGTAGTTGTCGCTTTTCCTAATTTGAAAAATTCGATGTTGTTAGCGTTTAATTTCGCTTCAACAACCGCATCAGATTTAGCTTGGAAAACAATTCCGATGTTTTCAGCGAAAAGGATTTTCAATAAGTCTTTTTCCGCGAAAGCGCTGAAATCAATTTTAGCTCCAAGATTTACATCAGCAAAACACAATTCTAATAAAGTTGTAATTAAACCACCACTTCCGATATCGTGACCTGCAAGGATTTGGCTTTCGCCGATTAATTCTTGGATTGTATTGAATGCATTTTTGAAGAAAGAAGCATCTTTAATAGTAGAAGTTTCATTTCCGATTGTGTTTCTGATTTGTGCAAACGAAGAACCTCCTAATTTGAAATCATCCTGAGACAAATTGATATAATAGATTGAATCTCCGTTTTTCTGTAAAACAGGTTCCACTACTTTTCTAATATCAGTACAGTTTCCTCCAGCCGAAATAATAACCGTTCCCGGCGCTATTACTTCGTCATTTGGATATTTTTGTTTCATCGAAAGTGAATCTTTTCCTGTTGGAATATTGATTCCCAATTCAATTGCAAATTCTGAACAACCTTCAACTGCAGCGTACAAACGAGCGTCTTCACCTTCGTTTTTACAAGCCCACATCCAGTTTGCAGATAATGAAATTCCTTTAATTCCGTCTTTAATTGGCGCCCAAACAATGTTTGATAACGATTCTGCAATTGCATTTCTAGATCCTGCAACAGGATCAATTAAAGCCGCGATAGGAGCGTGGCCAATAGAAGTTGCAATTCCTTCTTTTCCTAAATAATCAAGAGCCATAACTCCAACATTATTCAAAGGCAATTGTAAAGGACCTGCATTTTGCTGTTTGGCTACTCTTCCTCCAACACAACGGTCTACTTTATTTGTCAACCAGTCTTTTGAAGCAACAGCCTCTAAACGTAAAACGTCTTTTAAATAACTTTCGAAATCTCCTGCGTTGTAAGCAACATCAGCATATTTTCTATCGATAGTTTTGTCTGTCATAACCGTTTTTGGAGAACTTCCGAAGAAATCTTCTAAAGCATAGTCCATCGGTTTTGAACCATTTGATTGTGATTGGAAAGTAAAACGGTGATCTCCAGTTACATCTCCAACTTGATACATTGGCGAACGCTCTCTGTCGGCGATTCTTTGTAAAGTATCAATATCTTTTTGACCGATAACCAATCCCATTCTTTCCTGAGATTCGTTACCAATAATTTCTTTTGCAGAAAGTGTTGGATCTCCAACCGGTAATTTATCTAAATCGATCAAGCCTCCAGTTTCTTCCACCAATTCCGAAAGACAGTTTAAGTGTCCTCCAGCTCCGTGATCGTGAATAGAAACAATTGGGTTATTGTCGCTTTCTACTAAACCACGAATCGCGTTAGCTGCACGTTTTTGCATTTCAGGGTTTGAACGCTGAATAGCATTTAACTCGATTCCTGAACCGAAAGCGCCAGTATCTGCAGAAGAAACCGCAGCACCACCCATTCCGATTCTATAATTTTCTCCTCCAAGAATAACGATTTTATCGCCTTCTTGTGGTTTCTTTTTAATTGATTGATCTAACTTCCCATATCCAATTCCACCCGCTTGCATGATTACTTTATCGTAACCAATTTTACGTTCGTTTTCTGAATGTTCGAAAGTTAAAACAGAACCTGTAATTAACGGCTGTCCAAATTTATTTCCGAAATCAGAAGCTCCGTTTGAAGCTTTGATCAAAATATCCATTGGTGTTTGGTACAACCATTTTCTTTCTTCAACTGCATTTTCCCATTTTCTGTCATCGTTCAAACGAGAATATGAAGTCATATAAACCGCAGTTCCGGCTAATGGCAATGAACCTTGACCTCCCGCTAAACGGTCACGAATTTCTCCTCCTGATCCTGTTGCAGCTCCGTTAAAAGGCTCAACTGTTGTTGGGAAATTGTGTGTTTCTGCTTTTAATGAGATTACAGAATCGAATTCTTTTATTTCGTAAAAATCAGGTTTGTCTGCCGATTTTGGTGCAAATTGTTGTACTTTTGGTCCTTTTACAAAAGCAACGTTGTCTTTGTAAGCAGAAACAATATCGTTAGGATTTTCCTGAGATGTTTTTTTGATTAATTTGAAAAGAGAAGTCTCTTTTTCTTCACCGTCAATAACAAAAGTTCCGTTGAAGATTTTGTGACGGCAGTGTTCTGAATTCGCTTGTGAGAAAGCAAAAATTTCAGAATCAGTTAATTTTCTTCCTAGTTTAGTCGAAAGATTGTTTAAGTAATCAACTTCTTCTTCGCTTAAAGCTAAACCTTCTACTTTGTTGTAAGTTGCAATATCGTCAATTTCCAGAATTGGTTCCGGCTGAATGTTGATAGTGAAGATTTCCTGATCTAATTCGTTGAATTTTTGAGAAAGCATTGGATCAAAATCAGTAAAATCTTCCGTTGCTGGATGAAATTCTTCAATTCTGATAATGCCAGAAATTCCCATGTTTTGAGTAATTTCTACAGCATTTGTACTCCAAGGTGTAATCATTGTAGCGCGAGGTCCAACAAAGAAACCTGTCAATGCAGATTTTTCTATTTTATTCGCATCGGCAAAAAGCCAGTTTAATTTTGAAATGTCTTGAGCTGAAATTTCGTTTTCCGTTTGTACGGCAAAAACAGTTTTGCTTTGGTTTTCAAAGAAATGGATCATTTTGTGTGTTTGTTGTATTGAGGTGCAAATTTAGACAATCTAAACCAAAAAAAAAAGCAACAAACAGCGCGTTTTTAATTATTTATTTTTACCCTTTTTTGCCTTGAAAATGCAATTTTTTTGCTGTTTGTTTCATACGAAATTTAACATTTTTTAATCGTCATTTTTTGCGTGTAAACTATTGCTGTTTTTAAAATTTGAGTCAAAAAAGTACTTTACAAGATGAAAGTGATTCTTAAAATTTAATTACAAATTTTTCTAAAGAATATCCGAGAAAATTGCAAAGTGGATAAAAATGAATCTCGCAAAGACGCAAAGTCGCAAAGTTTTTTTTTAAGTTTTTGTCTAAAACTTTGCGACTTTGCGACTTTGCGAGCAAAAAACACAACGAGCTTAAATTTTCTTAAATTACTTATATGGTGAAAAAATTACTTCGGGAAATCCTGACTCTGATAAGCACCCAAATCAGGCGGAGAAGTTCTTGTAATCCCTAAAATATCCAATGGAATGATATACGCCTGATTCCCTTTCGCGAAAGCAGAAGATGTTTTATCGATATTGAATTTATTCTGATTTACATTATAAAACCTCGGATTTTCATTTAGAATGATATTGTTGTAATGTTCTGTATCGGTTTTAAACTGATAATTAGGATCTGTTGATGAACTGCTGAATTTTAAAAGACAGTTATTCAATTGATAAACAAATGGAGTATTTGTGTTTATATCTAAATTAAATTCGTTCGTGCTTGAACCATAAATAATACAATTATTGAAAGTGGCCTGAGTTAAAGGATTTGTTTCCGGAGTCGCGCCAGCCAAACTATTACTTAAGTTCACTGCAAAATGGGAGCCGTTTTGCCAATTGTTGTTAAATGTACAATGCGTAAAATTGTAATTTCCGCCGTAAATGCAAGATAAACTAGCTAAACCAGCATAATTAATTACAATGTTTTCGCCAACAATTTTACTGTTTTGTCCTAAAATACCATATTCAACACAATTGTAAATCTGGGTGTTTTTTAATTGAATTGTATTTGCGGTATTTCTTATGTCTAATCCGGTTACAGCATTTTTTAAAGTCAAATGATTGATGGAATGATTGTCGCTTCCATTTTCAATAATAACCGATTTCCATTGTCCCGGAATATCAGAGTAAAGTGATTCTAAACGATCACCTTCAAAAACAACTTCATTTTCAAGTTTTTCAGTTGTTGAAGTTGTTCCGTTAATTTGAAGCGAAGCATTTTTGCCGACATATAATCCGGAATTGGCATGAAAGTGAACTCTGGCTCCAGCTTCAAAAGTTATGGTTTTATTTTCGGGAACTCCGGCGTAACCATATATTACGTAGGGTTTTTGTTTGGTAAAAAGAAGTTCATTTCCGTTTACAGGATCATTTTCGCTTAAATAAAATCCGTCAACATCTTTACCGTCGATTTTGATTTTTTCTTTTGTTCCGTCTGGATTTTGATTTGGATATAAGAAAATGGCATCCTGAATTAAAGTAACCAATGCTACTTCCTGAAGATTCGTTCCACTGTCAAACTGAATTTCATCTGTATACAGAAAATCAGTTGGGTTGGCATCTGTAATATCTGCAGTAGTTTCAATAAAAATATATAAACTGTCTTTGGCTAAAAGTGTAACGTCTTTAAAAAGCTTTCCGTTTGTGCCGCTCATGCCGTCAACAGTCATTCTGTATTTAGAGTTTAAGCCTTTTTTAAATTGAATAGTTGGAATTGAAATGTCATTTTTACTTCGGTTGTAAACCTTCAATTGATACGTGCTCGAACCAATGTTTTTAAAAACAGTATCCAAATAAACAGTGTCTTTTGAAAACTTTAAATCTCCAGTACTGGCAACGGTATCAAAGTCAGTTCGGCAAGAGCTGAAAACTAAAATTAAACTCAGAACGAAGATTGCAAAGTATTGACGCATTTAAAAGTTTTTTTAGCCACAGATTAAGAGGATTAAAAAGATTTTCCGCAATGCGTTAAAAAAATAAATCTGTGTTAATCTGTGTAATCTGTGGCGAAAAAAAAATCAGCCAAAGATTTGATTGTTTCTGTAAAAATAACAAAAAACCTACAGGTTTGAATTTGATTTTTAAATTTTAGATTTGGATTTTTCAATTTGTGTCTTATCTTTCTTTAATTTTACGATTTTAAAGTTTATTTTAATGAATTATACAAAAGAACAGATTTTGGCGCGTTGTAATGAGTTTTCTAAAAACACCTTAATGGAGACGCTAAAAATTGAATATATCGACGCCGGAGAAGATTTTTTAACTGCAAAAATGCCTGTAAATCCGAGTGTTCATCAACCAATGGGATTGTTGCACGGCGGAGCTTCTGTAGCCTTGGCAGAAAGTGTAGGAAGTGCGGCTTCTTTCTTTTTTATCAATCCGAAAGAGCAGGAGGTAAGAGGCATCGAAATCTCGGCAAATCATCTAAAAAGTATTCGCGAAGGTTATGTTTTTGGGACAGCCAGAATTATTCATAAAGGAAGAAGTCTTCATTTATGGGAAATTAAAATTACCGATGAAGAAGGTAATTTGGTTTCGCTTTGCAAATTGACGAATATGGTTTTAGACAGAAAGAAAATTTAAAACAAGCATTTTCCTTTATTTATGATTCAGAAAAATACAGCATCAGTTTCCTCGACATTTAAAAAGATGACCATTAAAGCGATTCTTTCGATTATCTTCTTTTTTATAGTTTACCTGCTTTTAATTTTATCCGGAATTGGACTTACTTTTGCGGCGGGTTTTGTAGGATGGAAAATTATCATTACAAAACCAACTTTTATTACTGTTATGCTTGGCGCAGGATTAATGTGTATGGGACTTTTGGTTTTGATTTTCCTATTCAAGTTTATGTTTGAAAAAAACGTAATTGATAGTTCGCATTTAGTTGAAATTACAAAAGAAGAAGAACCTAAACTTTTTGAGTTTATTCAGGAAATTGTAAATGCTGTAAAAACAGATTTTCCAAAAAAAGTTTATTTATCTTCAGATGTGAATGCATCAGTTTTTTATGATTCTAATTTTTGGAGCATGTTTTTGCCAATCAAAAAAAATCTTCAAATTGGTGTGGGACTTATAAACTCAGTTTCAGAATTGGAATTAAAGGCGATTCTGGCTCACGAATTTGGTCATTTTTCGCAACGAAGTATGAAAGTGGGCAGTTATGTTTATAATGTAAACAGGATTATACATAATATGCTTTATAACAATGATTCATACAATTCGATTGCGCAAAGCTGGGGAAGTGTGAATGGTTATTTTGCATTTTTTGCAGGAATAGCCGTTAAGATTGTTCAAGGAATTCAATGGATTTTAAGACAGGTTTATCAAGTTGTAAATTTGAGTTATTATGGTTTGTCCAGACAAATGGAGTTTCATGCAGATGCTGTGGCGGCAAGTGTGACAGGATCTCAGCCATTAATTACATCTTTATTGCGTTTGGATTTAGCAAATCATTCTTTTAACAAAGTTTTGGATTATTACGGTAATAAAATTTCAGAATCAATAACAACCAAAAATGTTTACGAACAGCAAACTTTGGTAATGAACTTTATAGCAGGTAAAAGTAAATTGCAGATTCAGAACGATTTACCGCAATTAACAACAGATTTCTTGAACAGATACAATAAATCTAAACTTGTCATTGAGAATAAATGGGATACACATCCTAGTATTGAAGACAGGATTTTGGAGTTGGAAAAATTAAATTTTGTAAAATCTCAAGAGAGTAACAAGCTCGCAACATCTCTGTTAAATAATCGTGCAGATTTGCAAAGCAAATTTACGGAAAAGCTTTTTTCGGCAGTTTCGTATTCTGAGGCTGTTGTGTATAACCAAAATGAAAAGTTTTTTGAAGATTTTGAAACTCAGTTTTTATCAGAATCATTTAATGAAATTTACAATCATTACTATGATAATAAAAATCCGGATCTGGAAGCTTTTGAACTGCATGCGAATGAATCTGTTTTAAAATCGGATAAGAATGAGCTAAATGATTTATTTAATAATGCAGCAATTGATTTGGTTTATTGTGCTATTTCTTTGGAAAATGATATTGCTATTTTGAAACAGATTTTATGTGGAGATTTTAAAATAAAATCATTCAATTATGATGGACACAAAATCTTGTCGAAAAATTGTGGCGAATTGATCGATAGATTAGAAATTGATTTAAAAGAAATTAAAAAGCAAATCAAAGAAAATGATATTAAGATTTATTCGTATTTTTTCGGATTAGCAAACAATCAAAATAAGCAAGAAGAACTCAAAAAATATTATGATGTTTTTTTTGAGCAAGACAAAAGCTATGATGAAAAGTTTCAATATTATATCAAAATCGTAAATGCTTCAGACTTTATGTATCATACATTGCCTTATGATGTAATAAAAAGAAATATGGATTTACTTAATACAGAAGAAGAAATATTTAAGACTCAGATTCAAAAAATGCTCGAAGATAATCTGCATAAAAATGCAATAACGGTTGATATGAGAGTTGCATTTAATAAATATTTATCTGAAGAATGGAGATATTTTAGCGCTAATGTATATGTAGAAGAAAATATAGCAATATTATCTCAGGCTATACGAGATTATCAAATTGTTCTATCAAATACCTACTTTCAAACAAAAAAAGAACTCTTAGATTTTCAGGTTCAACTTTTACAAAAACATGAATAATTTTTTCTTAAAAATAAAAAAACATAAAGAACAAAATTTGCCTTTTGTACTTTATTCAAAACCCAATACAACAAATCTGGTTGGTATTTTACAGCAAAATAACACACTGTTTAAAGTTTCTGACTACAGTGAAAAAGGTTTTGTTTTTGCTTCTTTTGATGAAAAACAATTAATTCTGATTCCAGAAAACGAATCAGAAATTATTACAGTTGAAAAAGTCGCGACTTCATTTGAAACCAAAGAAATTGAAGATTTAGGTTTTGATCCTGAAGCTAAATTTCAATATGAATATTTGGTTGCTCAAGGAATTCAAGCGATAAAAAACGAAGAATTCAAAAAAGTAGTTTTGTCGAGAAGTGAAGAAGTGCCTTTGTCTGAATTTGATTTTATTGAAACTTTTCAGCACTTGGTTCAATTGTATCCAGCGACTTTCTGTTATTGCTTTTTTCACCCAAAAATTGGAATGTGGATGGGTGCAACTCCGGAAAAACTTCTAAAAGCAAACGGAAATGTTTTTGAGACTATGGCTTTAGCGGGAACGCAAAAAGATAATAACCAAACAGAAATCGTTTGGCAGCAAAAAGAAAAAGACGAACAGCAATTTGTAACTGATTTTATTGTAAAGCGACTTAGAGAATTTACAGCTTCGGTTGTGGTTTCTGAGCCTTACAGTTTAAAGGCCGGATCAATCTGGCATATTAAAACCGATATTTCGGGAGTTTTAAAAGGTAATTCAACTTTAGAAGAGGTTGTTGATACGCTGCATCCAACTCCCGCAGTTTGCGGACTTCCAAAGAAGAAATCAAAGGCTTTTATTTTAGAAAATGAAAAGTATGAAAGAACTTTTTATACCGGTTTTCTAGGAGAATTAAACAGCAGTTTTTCCGGAGAAAATTCAAGTTCCGATTTATTTGTAAATTTACGATGCATGCAGATTCAGGAAAACAAAGCCATTCTGTATATGGGCTGCGGTATTACAAAAGAAAGTATTCCAGAAAAAGAATGGGAAGAAAGCGTCAATAAATCGATGACGATGAAGAGAGTATTGAAAATAAAATAAAAATAAGTTTGCAGTCGCAGTCGCAGTTTTCAGTTTTGCTGAGACTGAATACTGCGACTGTAAACTGTCACTAAAATATAGATAATGAAATTAGACATATTAGCATTTGGTGCGCATCCTGATGATGTAGAATTAGGTTGTGCGGGAACCATTTTAAAAGAAGTTTCCTTAGGGAAAAAAGTAGGTATTGTAGATTTAACGCGCGGCGAATTAGGAACGCGTGGAACAGCTGAAATACGAGATCAGGAAGCAAAAGACGCAGCAAAGATTTTAGGTGTTCTTGTGAGAGAAAATTTAGCAATGCGTGATGGTTTTTTTACGAATGATGAAAAGCATCAATTAGAGGTTATAAAAATGATCCGAAAATACAAACCTGAAATTGTATTATGCAATGCAATTGACGATCGCCATATTGATCACGGTAAAGGAAGTAAATTGGTTTCTGATGCTTGCTTTTTATCGGGTTTGATGAAAATCGAAACTTCTGTCGATGGAGAGAAACAAGAAGCGTGGAGACCAAAAGTTGTTTATCATTATATTCAATGGAAAAATATTACTCCAGATTTTGTGGTAGATATTACTGGTTTCGAAAAAAAGAAAGTAGAAGCAATTTCAGCATATAAAACACAATTTTACGATCCAAATTCAAGTGAACCTGCAACGCCTATTACAAGCAAAAACTTTTTTGAAAGCTTAAATTATCGTGCGCAGGACTTAGGACGACTTGTTGGGAAAGATTTTGCTGAAGGTTTTACAGTTGAAAGATGTTTGGCAGTCAATAGCTTAGAAAATTTGATTTAATTTTTATGAAAATTTTTCATTTTTTTCTTTGTAGAACTGAACCTTTGTTCTATATTTGCACTCGCTAAGCAAAAATGGTGGTTGTAGCTCAGCTGGTTAGAGTAGCGGTTTGTGGTGCCGCGGGTCGCCGGTTCGAACCCGGTCAGCCACCCAGATTTAAAGCCTTGAAGAAATTCAAGGCTTTTTTTGTTTTCGGTCGAAAACAAAAAAAATAAAATTCCAATTTTTTGAAATTCCAAATTCCAAAGTATACAATTTTGGAATTTGGATTTTTTTTTATTGGAATTTCATAAAAAAAAGCACAACTGCTAAGTTGTGCTTTTCTTGGTGGTTATTATATTTGGTTTCTGTATTATTGAATTTCTTCAAAGGTTGTCCCTTGTTTAATATCGCCGGTTTTAAAACCTTTTTTAAACCAGTACATTCTTTGTTCGGACGATCCGTGGGTAAAAGAATCGGGAACAACATGTCCCTGCATTTTGCTTTGTATAGCATCGTCACCAACAGCATTGGCAGCACTTAAAGCCTCATCAATATCTCCCGTATCTAAATTTTGCTGATTATAATGTGCCCAAACTCCAGCGTAAAAATCGGCTTGAAGTTCCAGTGCAACAGATAGTTTATTGGCTTCAGCTTCACTTTTTCCCTCCTGTGCCTGACGCATTTTTGCAGATGTACCTAACAAAGTCTGAATATGATGACCAATTTCATGCGCTATAACATACGCTATTGCAAAATCGCCTCCTTTAGCGCCAAATTTAGTTTTAAGTTCTTCAAAGAAACCTAAATCCATATATACTTTTTGATCGCCCGGACAATAAAAAGGCCCGGAAGCTGAAGATGCTCCGCCACAAGCGGTATTAACAGAGCCTCTAAAAAGCACTAATTTTGGTTTTTTATAGGTCATGCCGTTTTCCTCAAAAATTTTGCTCCAGATGTCTTCATTATCTGCAAGAATAACGCGAACAAAATTGCCCATTTCTTCGTCTTCCTTACTTAAAGGAGCGGCAGTTTCGGTTTGAGTTTGTCCGCCTTGAATTTGTTCCAATGCTGATCCTACAGTTTGGCCGGTTTCTCCACCAAAAACGTTTAATAACAAAATTATGATACCAATAACACCTCCGCCAACAGCGACTTTTCCGCCAGATAAGCCTCTTCTGTCTTCAACATTATCGCTTTGTCTTCTTCCTTGCCATTTCATAGTAAATTGAATTTTAACTTTTTGGGTTTTGTTTAGTACTAAATTATATATTTTTTAGCAATAATAAGTTGCTTGATACATTTTTGTTTGCACTAATCTAACCATTTTCGCAAAGCTTCTTCTACAGTGCCACGAATTATTGGTTTTGAGATGTAGTCGTTCATTCCCGCAGAAAGGCATTTGTTTCTTTCTTCTTTTTCGGCACCGGCTGTTACTGCTATTATCGGAATGTTCTTTCCGTTTTCAGTTACTCGGATTGCTTTTGTAGCTTCATAACCATTCATAATTGGCATCTGGATGTCCATGAAAACTAAATCGGGCTTAATGCTTTCTATTCGGTTTACAGCTTCATAGCCATTTTCGCATTCATAAATAATGCAATTGATATTTAGGTTTTTTATAATTGTTTTCAAAAGAAGCATATTTACCTTGTTGTCTTCAACAATAAGAATGACTGCTTTTTTCTGGTTTGAAGTATAATTAAAAGTATGTTCCTGGTTGTTTCGATTGACAATTTCTCTGAATTTTTCGCTTACTATTTCGTTGCTGATTTTTAAGTTTAAATCAAAGAAAAAATTACTTCCTTCATTGATTTTGCTGGTCAATTGAAGGCGACTTTCCATAAGGGCTAATAATTGATTCGAAATGGTCAGTCCTAAACCTGTTCCGCCAAATTTTCTGGTTGTAGAACTGTCTTCCTGAGAAAAAGCTTTGAAAATTTTCTTTTGGTTTTTTTCTAAAATTCCGATTCCGGTATCTATTACAGCAAAACGAATCAGAAAAAAATCATCTGTTTTCTGCTCAAGTACGGTTACATTAAGTTTTATAGTGCCTTCGTGCGTAAATTTTACCGCATTGGACAAAAGATTGATAAGAATTTGTTTTAAACGAACAATATCTGTCCAAATGTATTTTGGTACATTTTGGTCTATATTAAGCTCTAGTTTAAGTTTTTTTTGGTTGGATTCGAAAAGAATCAGGTCGAATATCTGGCCCAGAATTTTTTGAAGATCGTACAAATCAATGAAAAGCTCAAGTTTTCCGGCTTCAATTTTCGAAAAATCAAGAATGTCATTGATGATTTCCAGCAAAGAATGAGCAGATTGATTAATTGTCGTCATGTACTTTTCCTGAATTTCTTCAAGATTGGTTTTCATCAGTAAATGTGTAAATCCTATAATGCCGTTTAATGGCGTTCGGATTTCGTGAGACATGTTGGCAAGAAAATCAGATTTAGATTTATTAGCAGCCTCTGCGAGTTCTTTCGCTTTAATAGCATCTTCACTTTCCTTGATCTTGGCCTGATTTCTATTTCGGTCTAAAGCCGATGAAATATTGTTTGCCAATGTCTGGTAAATATTAATCTCATCGTCGGTCCATCTTCTTTCTTTCGTACAATCATCAAAGCCAATGAAACCTGAAAAAATATTGTTAGTGTATAATGGTAAAATTAGGATTGACTTAATCTCATTTGCGAGTAATAATTTTTTAAAAAAGGTTTCGTCCAGATTTCTGGTTAGTGTGTTTAAGATTTTTTTGTTTTGAGAATGAGTAACAATTTCCTTTAAATTTTCTTCTGTAAAACTTTGTAATTCTGTTATTTGGTTTTGAATGCCTTCTTTTGACCATTTATGTTTCTGACTTATCAGATTGGTCTCAAAATCTTTTTCATAATAAAAAATATGATCCACTTTTGAAGCTTTTCCAACAATGTCATAGGTTTCCTGAAACATTTTTTTTGGACTCTGACTTAATAAAAACTTTTCTGTACATAATGCTAAAGCAGAAAGTAATTCACTTTTTAGTTCGAGTTTTTTCTCTGCTTTTAAACGCATTTGAGAAGAAATTGCCAATGAAATTACATCAGCAATTGTTTTAGCATAGTTGATATCTTCATTATCCCATTCCCGTTTTTCTCCGGTACTTTCAAAACAAGCGACTCCAGCCAGTTGTCCATTTAGAAAAATAGGAACATCGAGCATCGATTTTATCTTGTTTTTGGTAAAGTAAATTTCCTGAAATTCCGAAGTTTCCAGTTTATCAAAAACGTCGGGTGCATTTATAATGGCTTTACTTTTTAAAGTATCAAAATAAATCGGATAGGATTCTTTGTTTAGAATATTTTTATCTTCTAATGTTTGATTATCTCTACTAAACAGATTTTTACAGGTAATAACATCTTCAGAAAATTTCCAGAAACTTACCCGATTTGCCTTTGAAACAAAAGCAGCTTCTTCAATTATAAAGTTGATAACATTTGGCAAATTATCAAATTCACGAAAATCAGTAGTAGATAATTTTTTTGTTGAATTGTTATAGGCTTCGATTTTTTCTAATCGTCTGCGCTTTTCGTTTTCTATGTTTTTAATTTTTGTAATATCTCTCGCGATACCTGCAAAACCGGTTGTTTCGCCCAGATCATTTTTGCGGACAATTACTTTTTGTGAAATCCAGAGTTCCTCTCCGTTTTTCTTTAAAATAGGAATTTCAATTGTTGGGTAATGACCTTCATTTTGTTCCAAATTTTCATAAAAATCTACAGCATTTTTAATGTAATCTTCATGTATGAAATTTGAATAATGTTGTAACAGAACCTCGCTTTCAGAATACCCCAGAATTGCAAAGCCAAATTCGTTGATAAAGGTAAAATGACCGTCACTGCTTATTTCGAAAATAATATCTGTTGCGGTCTGAATTAAGTTTTTGTATTGATCCTGAACAATTATCTGCTCCGTAACGTCCTGACCAATACTGATAATTAAATTCTCGGAGAATTTTTTGTCCTTCCACTGTATGTATTTGTATTCTCCTTTTTTAGTTTTTAGTTTACGAATATATAAACGGTTGTCAATATAGTTTTTATAGTGATTTTCAGGATTAAATTCGGAATCTTCTGTTAAGTTCCAAAATTCCATTTCAAGAACTTCATCCCGATTATAACCCAAGATTGAAGTGATGGTTTCGCTGCAAAACAATAATTCTCCCTTTTCATTTGTAGCAATAGTTAGAGAGTTTCCTTTGTGTACAATCTCATTTGAAAATCTGAAATTATCTCGATTATTTAATAAAACGGCATATTTTACCTGATTGATAATGAAAATCAGAATGCAGAAATTGATTAAAAGTACAGATGATTTAGTCGGAATGGAGTGTAATACAATTGTTGAAATCAGAAAAATGAAAACAAGTGCAACGAAAAACCAGTAAATTTTTATGGGTTTGAGAATATTGTAAGAGAAGAAAAATGAGATTAAAAATACGATTACCGGAACTACATCATTTGAAAGGTGAATAATGTTGTAGGCGACATAACTTATATAGATAAAGAAACAAAAGATGAAAATTTGCTGAATTTGATCTCTCAGCCACTTTATTTTATCAGTAATCAGATAAATAAGAAGAACCACACAGCCAATAGAAACATTAACAAGTAATAGGCTTTTAGGTCTTATTTTGAAAATTTCATTTATAATTTCAATTACTATAACCGCAATTCCAAAGAATAAAATATACAATTGATACTCTTTGCTTATTGTCTCAGTCTCTTTCTTCTTTTCGATAAAATAACCAATCTTGGCTTTTATTTTGAAAAACTGATAAACTAAAAGTGATAAAAATGCAACAAGAGATAACCCTAAAAGTATAAGTTTAGGGTTGTTATAAAAGATAATATCCGGATTGAAAACATACCAGTTTTTAATAATTATTTCCAGGTTATTGCCAACAGTGGCAAGTCCTGAAATGAATAAATCATAAAAACTATAGTTCTCTACCATAGATTTTGGGGTGTTGTGGTTTAGTAACTAGCATTTGAAAATTCTAAAAAGAGTAGGTTAGGCTCTTTTTGATTCGAATTTTCGATTTTATTCTAAATCATCTGAACGTCCAATCGAATCGATTGAGTCCTCTTGTTCTTCAATAGTAAAAATGGCAAAATAGGTAGCATATGTCATTGAAGTATTGTAAGCAAGTGTAAAGAGTATTCCGATACCACAAGCAAACGCTCCAATTAAAGAACCTAAATAACCCACAATAAACAAAACAAAAATCATTAACGGATTTCTTGCAACCACAATTATACTCGACTTAATTGCATCTAAGGCATTTAGTTTTCCAAAAATGATTAAAGGAACAGTCAGGTAAGTAAAAAAACTTATAAATCCTGAAAGACCTGCTCCAAGAAATATAAAACCAGCACTCTCAATTGCATTAGAAATGGCAGAACTTACCGTTGCTAAAATTAAAGTTGCCGTGAATATCTGTATGAAATAAGGAGCTCTATAAAATGTAAAAATTGTAGAAACATTGAATTCTTCATCTTTGTCTGCACAATCGGCCATTTTTAAGAAACCGGCACCAAAAGGAGCAATTAAAGCGGTTACAAAAGCTACGCCAACAGTCGAAAGAAGCAATTGAGGGATTGAAAGATTTTGCACTTCAAGGCCGTTCAATAAATCTTTTGAGATTGTTTCGATACCAAAAAAAGTTGCAATGACACCAAAAATCGCGATCCCGAAAATAAATGAAAAAAGTAAAATTATTAAAGCTGAGTAAAGTGATATTTTTTTAAAATTTTCGAAAGCATGGTCAAAAATTGGCGCAAAATTTAAGCTGTAACCATTTTTTTTGATTTTTTCGATTTGATCAAGTGTAGATTTCATTTTGGTAATAAAATTGTTTTTATATTCTTGTAATTTCAGTTAAAAACTTCTGACGTAAATATAATATTTTTTATCAATCCAATATGAAAATCACGAAAACATTACGAAAATGTTTTCGTAGGTTACAACCAGTCCAGTAAACGTTTAAGTGAGGTTAATTTGTCTTTGTAAGGAGCATATCGCATTGGCAGATCGAGCCAGTTTGCTTTTTTGACAATCGCTTTATGATGAGAAAATATATCAAAGCTTAATTGACCATGATAAGCTCCGATTCCGCTATGTCCCACACCGCCAAATGGCAAACGTTTGTTTGAGAAATGTACAACAGTGTCATTTATACAGCCTCCTCCGAAAGAATATGAAGTAATCATTTTTTTTGCAAACGCATCGTTTTCACTAAAAACATAAAAAGCCAGAGGTTTTTCGTAACGACTTATAACATTTTCGAGTTCTGATTCTGTTTCATAAGTTAGAATTGGTAAAATTGGGCCAAAAATTTCTTCTTTCATTACAGGACTATCAAGACTTGGTTCGTCAATAAGTGTTGGTGAAATGTAAAGATGGTCTGCATTGGTTTCGCCTCCAAAAATAATTTTATCGCGTTCAATCATACTGTCCAGACGCAGCCAGTTTTTGGTATTGATGATACGCGCAAAATCTGGTGATTTGTCTATTTTTTTGCCATATGCTTTTATAATTTCATCCATTAAGAATTTGATGAAATTTATTTTCATGTTTTTCTGAACCAAAATATAATCCGGAGCAATACAAGTCTGACCGGCATTCATAAATTTCCCCCAAACAATTCTTTTGGCAGCAAGTTTCAAATTTGCTGTTTCATCAATTATACAAGGGTTTTTTCCTCCAAGTTCTAATGTTACTGGGGTTAAGTTTTCAGCAGCAGCTTTTGCTACAATTTTACCGACAGCCACACTTCCGGTAAAGAAAATATAATCCCAACGTTTTGCGAGTAGTTTATTAGAGACTTCAATGCCTCCTTCAAAAACTTCAACATGATTAACATGAAATGTTTTTTCGATAATTTTCGCAATAATTGCCGAAGTATGCGGAGTAAGTTCTGAGGGTTTTAAAACCACTCTGTTTCCGGCAGCAACGGCAGAAATTAAAGGACATAATGCCAATTGAAATGGGTAATTCCACGGAGCAATGACTAAAACATTTCCGTAAGGTTCTTTGTAGATATAATCGGTTGAAGGGAAATTGAGTAGGGAAGGAAAAACATTTTTCGGTTTTGCCCACGCGTGGATATTTTTAATCGTGTCTTTTAATTCCGAAATAACATAATTTGTTTCGGTTAAAACAGCTTCAAATTCAGGTTTTTTAAAATCATCATACAACGCTTTAACAATTAGATCTTCGCTTTTCTGGATGTTGTGCAATAATTTTTTAAGCGTTTCCTTTCTGTATCGGATGTCGTTTTTGTAGTCCATTTTATGATTAGCTTGTTTTTTTCTCTATGCAAGTTAATCACTAATAATTAAAAAATTAACAATTATATCATAAAATCACACCGCATTCCAAATTGTTTCATCTGGCGTTGGTGCTATAATTGTAATGTTTTCTTTTGATACAGGATGAATAAAAACCAATTTTCTGGCATGAAGATGTATGCCTCCGTCAGGATTGCTTCGGTCAGCGCCATATTTTAAATCGCCTTTTATTGGAGAACCAATTGCCGACAATTGCGCTCTAATTTGATGATGACGACCCGTATGAAGATTTATTTCTAAAGCGGTATAATTTTGAAGTTCTTTAATTATTTTGTAGTCCAGGCTTGCCAGTTTACTATCCGGAACTTCTTTTAAATGCGCTTTTGAAGTATTATTTTTTTCGTTTCTTTTTAAATAATGAACCAATTTGGCGCTAGCTTCCAAAGGTTTGTTTTTTACAACCGCCCAATAAGTTTTCTTAGTTTCACGATTGCTGAACAATTCGTTCATTCGGGATAAAGCTTTGCTGGTTCTGGCAAAAACCACAATTCCGGTTGTTGGTCTGTCCAAACGATGAATTACACCGAGAAAAACATCACCAGGTTTATTGTATTTTGCTTTAATATATTCTTTCACAACATCAGACAAAGGTTTGTCTCCCGTTTTATCTCCCTGTACAATATCGCCTACACGTTTGTTAACCACAATAATGTGATTGTCTTCGTGCAAAATTTGTAAGTTATCTTTATTAGAAAGAATTTTCATATTAGACTTGCTTAGATTTTTAGACTGACTTAGACTTCTTAGAATTTTTAGATTTATAATAGAGTTGCTCTAAATCTTGACGTCATTTTAGTTATTTCTTCCAACATATTGATTAATTCATAGGTGTTTTCTTCATTAATAAAACCTAGATCCGATGAAGTTAGAAGTTGTGTTTCAACTTCATAAGCTGATCCAATTGCAATTTCTAAAAATCTTGCAAAATCTTTGTTGGAGTTTCTTGAAGAACCTTCTGCTATATTTGAAGGAATTGAAACCGATGCTCTTCTTAACTGATTAATTATTCCAAACTTTTCTTCATTAGGAAATGTTGCAGTTATCGAATAAATTTTAGAACAAAATAATCTGCTTTTTTTCCAAATTAAAAGCTCTTTAAATTGATGCATTTTTTAAGATTATTAAATTTTTAGACTGACTTAGACTTCTTAGATTTTTATTTAAGACTTACTTAGATTTGAAATTAATTTAAAATTTTTAGATTTAAAAATATAAAACATAAGTCTAAGGAGTCTAATATCTAAGAAGTCTAAGAAAGTCTAGAAATTAATACTGTTCCCCTGCATTAGGAAAATCGCTTGACTTCACATCGGCAGCATATTGTCCAATTGCTTTAGTCATTAATTCATATAAATTTAAATAACGACGCAAGAAACGCGGGCTGAATTCATTATTCATTCCCAACATATCGTGAATTACTAAAACTTGCCCGTCGACACCGCCTCCGGCACCAATTCCGATAACAGGAATAGAAATACTGTCGGCTACTTTTTTAGCAAGATCAGCAGGTATTTTTTCCAGAACTATTGCAAAACAACCAAGTTTTTCAAGAATTTTAGCATCTTCAATTAATTTTTCTGCCTCTTGTTCTTCTTTTGCTCTAACAGTGTAAGTTCCGAATTTATAAATAGACTGAGGCGTTAAACCTAAATGTCCCATAACCGGAATTCCAGCGTTTAATATTTTTTTGATTGATTCTTTAATTTCTTTTCCGCCTTCTAATTTCACAGCATGTCCGCCACTTTCTTTCATGATTCTGATAGAAGAACGTAATGCCTCTTTTGGATCTGATTGATAACTTCCAAAAGGCAAATCAACTACAACTAACGCTCTATCGACAGCGCGAACTACAGATGAAGCATGATAAATCATTTGATCTAAAGTAATTGGCAAAGTTGTTTCATGACCCGCCATCACATTTGATGCAGAATCGCCCACTAAAATCACATCAACACCAGCAGTATCAACAATTTTGGCCATTGTATAATCGTACGCGGTAAGCATAGAGATTTTTTCTCCATTGCTTTTCATTTCAATTAATGATTTGGTAGTGATTCTTTTATAATCTTTTTTAGCAACTGACATTCTGTAGTGTTTTAGTTTTTTGTAATGATTTTAAAAACAGTGTTTGTCTTTAAAACGTGATTTTAAGTTTGCAAAATTAAGTAATAAATTTTAACAATCGGCCATATTTACCGCAATTGCCAATCCGCCTTCAGAGGTTTCTTTGTATTTGGAATTCATGTCTTTAGCCGTTTGCCACATCGTATTGATTACTTTGTCTAAAGGCACTTTTGCGTTTTTTGAATCGGTTTCAAGAGCTAATTCTGCGGCGTTTATGGCTTTAATAGCTCCCATCGTATTTCTTTCGATACATGGAATCTGAACCAAACCTCCGATAGGATCACAGGTTAAACCTAAATGATGTTCCATGGCAATTTCGGCAGCCATTAAAACTTGAGCTGGAGTACCGCCCATTAATTCGCAAAGCGCCGCCGCCGCCATTGATGACGAAACACCAATTTCAGCCTGACAGCCACCCATTGCAGCCGAAATTGTCGATCCTTTTTTGAAGATGCTTCCAATTTCTCCCGCAACCATTAAAAATTGTTTGATTTCTTTTTCGCCTGCATTATGGTTTTCAATTACCATATAATACATTAAAACGGCAGGAATTACACCGGCACTTCCATTTGTTGGTGCCGTAACGACTCTTCCTAAAGAAGCATTTACTTCGTTTACCGCCAAGGCAAAACAGCTAACCCATTTTAGGATTTGGCGGAATTTAACTTCCGTTTTTCTGATTTCCTGCAACCAGGATTGTGGATCTGTATAATTGGATAAGCCAATCAAATTTTGGTGCATGTCAAAAGCTCTTCGACGCACATGAAGTCCGCCCGGAAGAATTCCTTCAGAGTGACAGCCAATGTACATACACTCCAACATCGTATTCCAAATGCGCATTAATTCTGAATGAATTACTTCTTCAGAACGCATTGATTTTTCATTTTCATAAACAATTTCAGAAATCGATTTGTTTTCAGAAATCGTATAATTCAAAAGCTCAACCGCATTTTGAATCGGAAACGGGAAAGCACATTTTATAACCTCTTTTATTTTGGCATTTTCACGTTCTTCTTTTACAACAAAACCGCCCCCAATCGAATAAAAAGTAGATTCATATTCCGAATCATCATTTTTATAAGCAGTAAATCTTAAACCATTGGCATGAAAGGGTAAAAAGTCTTTGTTGAAAACAATATCCTGCAAAAAATAAAACGGAATTTTATATTCATTGGCAAGATTGATCTCGTTATTATCTTCAATATTTTTGATAATTCCGGCAATATTATCAACGGGAATATATTCGGGATCTTGGCCACTTAAACCAAGCATAACAGATAAATCTGTTGCGTGACCTTTTCCGGTCAGAGAAAGAGAACCATATAAATCGACTTTTATTCGCTTTACCTGATCTAAAATTGCTTCACTTTTCAGCTCTTCCAAAAAGCGTTCAGCGGCCCTCCAGGGACCCAAAGTATGTGAGGATGAAGGTCCAACACCAATTTTAAGCATATCAAAAACAGAGATACATTCTTCCATTGTTTCATTTTTGTTAAGACAAAGATAATTGAATAATGCAATGATGAATCGATTTTGATTGTTAATGTTGAGCTTTTGTTAAAAATGATATTAAATATTATTAATTCGGCAATGAAATAAATTTAATTGCTTAATATGCAGTTTACGTAGAAAGTTAGTGTTTTTTCGGTATTTTTGTAGAGAGCCTTACACTAAAACAGCTTAAATTGTTTGGTATAATTAAAAATTACTTCAAAGAATTTCTTTTTGAATTCTGAAAATGTCTTTTTGCGATTACAATACCACAAAGCATAAAATTACAATATGATAGAATTTTTCAGGCATTTTTTACACGAATTCGAATTACCCCTCACTAATCCAGTATTGATTTTTTCTTTAATACTTTTTATTATTCTGCTGTCTCCAATTTTATTAAAAAAGATAAATATTCCGGGGATAATTGGATTAATTATTTCAGGAGTTATCATTGGTCCGCATGGTTTGCATCTTTTAGAAAAAAATTCGGCTGTTACTTTATTTTCAACAATCGGACTTTTGTATATTATGTTTATTGCAGGACTTGAGTTGGATATGAATGAATTCAAAGCAAATCGAAACAAGAGTTTACTATTCGGTTTTTTTACTTTCATTATTCCGCTTTCTATTGGTTTTCCGGTGTGTTATTATTTACTGCAATATGATTTTAATGCTAGTTTTTTAACGGCAAGTATGTTTGCGACACACACTTTGGTGGCGTATCCGATTGTGAGTAAATTAGGAATTGCAAAAAATCAAGCCGTTGCCATAACTGTCGGTGGAACAATTTTGACCGATACTGCTGTTTTGATCATTTTGGCAGTAATTATGGGAAGTAGCCAGGGTAACTTAAATCAGGCATTTTGGATAAAATTGACTGTTTCATTAGCGATATTTTCCGCGATTATGTTTTTAGTGATTCCGAGAATAGCCAAATGGTTTTTCAAGAAATTGGAAAGTGAAAAACACGCTCATTATATTTTTGTACTTTCAGTCGTTTTCTTTGCTGCCTTTTTAGCCGAAGTAGCGGGAGTAGAGCCTATAATTGGTGCTTTCGTTGCCGGTTTGGCATTGAATCCTTTAATTCCACATTCATCGGCTTTGATGAACCGAATCGAATTTATTGGGAATTCATTGTTTATTCCCTTTTTCCTGATTTCTGTTGGAATGTTGGTTGATGTAAGCGTCATTTTAAGCGGACCTACGGCATTAATTGTAGCAGCAACCTTAAGTGTGGTTGCTATTTTTGGAAAATGGACAGCAGCTTTTTTTACGCAGTTCGTTTTTAAATATACCAGAACCGAAAGACAGCTTATTTTCGGATTGAGCAGTGCGCACGCAGCGGCAACTTTGGCTGTAATTTTAGTGGGTTTTAAAGCCAAAATTTTAGATGAAAATATTTTAAATGGAACTATTATTCTGATTTTAATTACATGTATTGTAGCTTCTTTTGCAACTGAAAAAGCGGCCAAAAAAATCGCAATTTGCGAGGAAGAAATTTCTCATGAAGATGCAGATAAAGATCAGATTCTCGATGAGCATATTTTAATTCCGTTAGCCAAAACTTCTGCGACAGCTAGTTTATTGGATTTTGCGCTTTTGATTAAAGATAAAAAATCATCAAATCCGGTTACTTTATTAACGATTGTACCGAATAATGATCAGGCTGAAAAAAATATTTTAAAGTATCGAAAAGCAGTTGATAAATTCGTTATTCAGGGATCAGCTTCAGAAGTAAAAATAAATACAATTGCAAGAATTGACCATAATCCGGCGAGCGGAATTGCGAGAACTTCTAAAGAAATCATGTCGGATATTGTGATTATTGGCTGGCCGAAAAAGACTGGATTTCTGGATAAAATTTTTGGAGAAAATGTAGATTCGATTATCAACAATGTCGATAAAAGCTTATTTATCTGTAGGTTTCCAACTAATTTTATTGAAGAAAAAAGATTGGTTTTCATTTGTCCGCCATTTTCTGAAAGAGGAATTGGATTTCAACTTTTATTACAGAAAATCTGCAGATTATCTCAGGAATTAAGTATTCCGATTGTACTTTATGCCGATTACAAAACTCATCAGGCTATTCAGGCAATTGCCAATAACCTTAGATTAAATGCGAAATTAGGCTTTAAAAGTGTTATCGAATGGGATAATTTTGAAGCTATTTCAGACGAAATAAAACCAACTGATTTAATTGTTTTCAATTTATCGAGAAAAGGTTCCGTTTCTTATCAGTCTATTTTCGAAAGAATTCCGCAGAAATTCGAGAAATTCTTTAATGATAACAATATCATTCTGGTTTATCCGCAAGACGACCGAAAAGAAAGTGCTATGGATGCCTATGAAGATTTTACAGCAACACCATTGACAAAAGGTTTAGAAGCTATTGAACAAATTGGTCGTGGTTTAGGGAATATTTTGAAGAAAGGATAAAATATAGACTTTAATTGTAGAAAAGTATTTTGAGTAATATAAAAGAAGATTACATCAGAAAACTATCTCAGATAATTGAGATTGGGAGACTGATTATAGAGAAATCGAAATATCTTGATGTAAAATCAAAAAAGGCATTCGTTAATTCTGGAGATGAATATCTGAAAATAATTAATGAAAAGTATTGTACTCTTACACAGCTTAAATCAATTAGTAAAATGTTTTTGCCTTTTTGGAATGAAGCAATTGGTGTTGACATAGAATTGTTTTGGATTGAACTCAAGAATCACAATCTTGATTTTGAAAGAAAGGATGAGTTGATATTTGCTCTAGCAAAGAATAGGTTTCGACGTGTCGATCAAGGATTTTCAGCTCGAAATAATTGGGAGGAAATGAAAGATATGAAATCTCTAAAAGATAGATTTTTAGATTCTGAAATTGAGCAAATAGGAAAAATAATAGAAGTAGACGAAAGCAAAAGAGTTAAGATTTTAAAAAAATGTCTTGAAAAAAAACAAATTCCCCAAAGTCAATATTTGAAATTTGGGGAATGTTGGGCCTATTTATCTTATTGTAATTTGCTTGAAAAATATTTTGATCAAGAGCAAAAAGATGAACTTTCCGATATTCATAGAAATTTTAAATCTGTTTAGATATTTGTACCATGCAACACAAAATCAAATCAATCCGTCCCTTTATCGGAGCAAAAAACTTCGAAATATCGAGAAGCTTTTATCGTGATTTAGGATTTGAAGAAATAGTTTTAGCTCATAATTTTTCGGTTTTTAAAAATGATGAAACAGCATTTTATCTGCAAGATTATTATGCAAAAGAATGGATCGAAAACACCATGATTTTTCTGGAAGTTGATGATACAGAAAGATATTACAACGAACTTGCAGCATTAAATCTTCCCGAAAAATATGAAGGAGTAAAACTAACTCCGGTAAAATATTTAGATTGGGGAAGTGAATGCTTTCTTCACGATCCTTCTGGCGTTTTATGGCATTTTGGAACTTTTAAAAAGTAATGTTTATTGCCACAAAGACGCCAAGGCGCAAAGTTTTTAAAGATTGAAATCTTTTACGTGAATTGTATTTTCTTCACGCTGATACCAATCGTTATAAACCAGTTCTAAATTTTCGGCTGTAAATTTCCCAAAATCATAATGACGAAATTTATCAGCAATCTCAATTATCTTTTTCGGATTTTGGAGTGGTTCCTGAAAACGCATAACCGTCGAATGTGCCGTCGAAATACTATAACGACTATCGATACTTTGTTCTAAAGGTGATTTTTTGAAATTTTCGCGTAGCTTATCTCTTAAAACATTTAAAGATTCGTCTGTTGGAAATCCCTGAATCATTATCGCAGAAGGTGAAGCTGTAATACCTCTAAATTCGATTTTAATTTTATCTAAATCAGTCAAACTATTTTGAACGATTTCAATATAATCCTCGACTTTAATTTTATCTAAAGTAAAGCCTTCATAACAAGAAATAATCGAAAGAACCGTAATATGAATATCCGAATCCGGATAATAATATTGTTCTGGTTCAATGGTTTTTAATTCATCTAAAAACAACTGAATATTTGCTTTGATTTCCTGTGACGGACGAATCAGTAAAGTAAGTCCGAAGCGTGAATCAGATGTATTATTTATTTGAGAATCTAAATTGTAATTTCCTTCTAAAATGGCTTCAGAAGATTTCTTGTAAAGTTGATTGTAATGTTCTTGTAAATTCATTCTAAAAATTATTCAGCTTCAAAAACAGATTTTAAAAGCTGTTGTAAATCATGTTTGTTATTTTCTCCGCCGCCTTTCCATTTACCAATAATAATTCCGTTTTTGTCAATTAAAACTTTATGCGGAATTCCGTTAACGAAATAATCTTTATCGATCGTGCTTTGATTTTCTAAAATTGAAATGTGCTTCCAGGATTCAATTTTTTCTTTTTCAATAGCTTTTTTCCAAAGATCTGATTTTTCATCTTTCGTAATGCTAATAATTTCTAAACCTTGTGGCTGATATTTTTTATACAATTCTTTAATGTATGGCAATTCTTCTCTGCAGGGTGCGCACCAGCTCGCCCAAAAATCAATTAAGATGTATTTTTCGCCTTTAAAATCGGTGAGAGAAATAGTTTTAGTATCAATATCTTTTAGACTAAAATTTGGAGCAATGCTTCCTACTTTACTTTGGTTGAAATATTTCAATTTCTCGGACATTTCTTTCCCTTCTTCAGAATTTTTAATTTCGGGAGAAAAATTTTGGAAAACATCCACATAAGTATCGTAAAAATTCATACCAGTAAAACGACCTACATTTCTTCGCATTAATTTTAAGGATGCTAAAGAATTTGGATGTTTCTTAGCAAAAATAAAATCAAGTTTTAATTCATTTATAGCATTTTGATCTTTCGCATTTTCTAAACTATCTAAACGAAGTATTAATTTATTTTTGATAACGGAATCTATCTCGACTTCAATTTTTTGATACACTTCTTTCTGTAGTTTAACAATAGAATCGTTAATTATTCTTGTTGGTTTGTGTAATTCCAGAATTTCTTTTTCTATAGTAGCTTCATCCTGAGCGAAAATGAAATGACTTGAAAACAATGAAAAGACAAAAAAGAAAAAGTGCAGTTTTTTCATAGATAAAGATTTGATCCAGCTTTAGCCGAATATAAGAAAGATAGTTGAAGTAAATTTATTTCTTTTTCGCTTTTTCAAGATTTTCCTTCACTCTGAATTTTACGATTTTTGTAATCAAATCATAAGGCATTTTCTCTTTTAAAGGAAATTGTACAGAACCTTTTCCAGATTTATATTTCGAAAGTTCAGCTGCGAAAGCTTCATGTCCGCTTGGTAAAGCATAAAGTCCAATGTGATTTTTAAAGGCAGCAAAATAAACAACAATTCCATTTTGCTCAAAAGCCGGCATCGAATAACTGATTTTTTCTTTAGCCTCTGGCGCTGCTTTCTGAATTGTCATTCGTACTTTCTCCAAAATTTCCTGAACATCATTTGGAAATCCGCCAATGTATTCGTCTATGTTTTCGGGTTTTTTAACTTCCATGATTTTATTTTTTTTGTTTCAAGTTTCAAGTTTCAAGCTTCAAGCTTCAAGTTCTGCTCGAAACCTGAAACCTGAAACCTGAAACCTGAAATTTTAAACGCATTTATGCTAAACCTTTCGGAAATCTATCCAGAACTAAATTAAGTTGCAATTGGTGTTCTAAATACGCTTTTGCACCTGCTAAAACCAAAGTAAAACCTTCGGTTGAATTTCGAACCTGATCGATTATTTTATCAGTATCTCCTTTTAAACCGGAATTAGTGATACTCACAAAAGTCTCATTTTCGTTCAACGGACTAAAAATCCACTCTACTAAAGTAATTTCATCCGGATTTCCCCATTCAATTACAATCTTTTTATTTTCCTGTAAGACCAAAGTCGTAACCGAAAGCGAAAAACCATACATTTCCCAAGTCCATTCGGTTTTTTGATTTTCTTCTAATTTTCTCGAACCTTTAGTAAACCAAAATTTACTTGTGATTTCGGGATCAATAAATGCCTGAAAAACTTCTGAAACCGGTTTTCTAATTAGCATTTCAGCTTTTGCGAATTTGTTGTTTTCTGTTTTCATGTTGTTTCGGGTGAAAATTATTGGAAAGTAAATATAACGCTTAATTACTTAATTTACGTGCTTCTAGTGAACCACTTTTGATTTATGATTTTTCTTTATCAATCCATTTTCCAACAGTAGGAGCAACGTAATTTTTCATTTTATCTAACAAATCGTCAATATTGTCGCTCACTAAAAGCATTTGCTGATTAACTTCTTTCAGTAAACCTTTTTCAACCATATTTTCTGTTAATTGAATCAGCGCATCATAAAATCCGTTAATATTCAAAATTGCAATAGGTTTTTTATGCAGTCCCAGTTGCGCCCAGGTAAGCATTTCAAAAAGTTCTTCAAGTGTTCCAAAACCGCCCGGAAGCGCAATCACACCATCAGACAAATCATTCATTTTAGTTTTTCGTTCGTGCATGCTTTCCACCAAAATCAATTCGGTTAAACCTAAATGTGCTATTTCTTTAGAACGCAGGAAATTTGGCAAAACGCCAATTGCTTTTCCGCCTTCATTTAAAACTCCATCCGCGACAGCACCCATCAAACCTACATTTGCGCCACCGTAAACCAATTCTATGTTTTCTTTAGCTAAAGTTTTTCCAAGCAAAGTGGCTTGTTCTTTATAAATTTCTTCGGTACCAAAACTTGATCCGCAGAAAACTGTTATTCTTTTCATTTGTTTAGTGTTAGATGTAAAATGTTAGTTGTTAGAATAGTACTTCACAATTCATAATTTACAATTTTCGAAGTTCATATTCAAAATAAGGCACATCGACTCCATTAATGTTAAACATTATATCATTTGTTTTTTCAGCTCCGAGTTTTAAAACGGCTTTTTGAGAACGAAAATTTTCTGCTCCAATATGAAAAAGTACCGAATCAACATGCTGAAAAGCATAATCAATTAATAATTTTTTGTTTGATTTATTATAAGGTCCGCCCCAATATTTTCTTGTAATAAAAGTGTAACCAATTCCAACACTGGATTTTTCGGGATTGTAATCGTAAAAACTGGTTGTTCCCATTATTTCATTGGTTTGTTTGTCAAGAATTAAGAACGGACTTTTTGTAACTATGATGTCGAAAAACGTTTTAAAACCGTCTTTTGTATATCGGTCTTTTACAGGATTCTGTTCCCAAATCAAAGGATCGGAAGCGGCTTCAAATAATGCTTCAAAATGTTTTTCTTCTAACGGAATTAATTTTGTGATTTCGTTTTCTAAGAAATCGGGCTGTAAATTGAAATTATTTGTTGACATATTTTTTTGTTTTTTTAGTGATTGATAACACCAAGTTTGTCATTTCGAGGTACGAGAAATCTCCGCAATCCCGAAGCTTCGGGACGCAGCGAGAATCCAATCTTTGTCGCGCTACTTGTGGAGATTTCTCGTACCTCGAAATGACAAGATTATCTATAAACATACTTATAAGAGAATCAAATCCGTTTAATCTGTACACATGAAACGTTTTCCATTTTAACTTGTTTCGCTATTTTTTTTAGTAAGCCTGTTTTAAAATCTCTTTTAAAAACAACTACATTTCCACTAATTACATTCGAAGTAATTAGAAATTTTCCTGTTTCATCAATTGCAAAAATTCGCGGATGTTTTCCTAGAGTTGATTGATAACCAATGTGTTTTAAAAGACCGTTTTCATCAATAGAAAAAATAGCAATATTATTTTCTTTTCCTCTATTTGTGGCGTAAAGAAATTTTCCATCAGGAGAAATATGAATGTCCGAACTTTCAAAACCTTCTTTTATTTTATCAGAATGTGTAGCAATGCGCTGAATTTTACTTAAAGAGCCGTTTTCATATTTATAAACACTTATTTGGCCCGCCATTTCTTCAATACAATAACCAAATTTTTGATTTGGATGAAAAGTAAAATGTCTTGGACCAGCTTCTAAATCCGTTTTGGTGAAAGGATTTTGAGTTTCGATCAAAGGTTTTTTCTGATTTTCATCGAAAGCATAACAGCGAATTTTATCGGCACCTAAATCGGGTAAAAACAAATAATCAAACTGAGGCGAGAATACAGCCGAATGTATATGCGATCGGGTTTGTCGTTCTTTGTTAATACTTCCGTCTAGATATTGAAAATTTTGTGCAATCGAATCAATTTCTCCGTTTTCTAAAAGCGGATAAACAGAAACACTTCCCTCAGTATAATTAGCATTTACAATCCATTTACCGCTTTTATGAACCGTGACATAAACCGGGTTTTCACCACCACTTCTTTGGCTGTTCAAAAAAGTAAGGCTTTTATTTTCAGGGTTAAATTCAAAACTGCTGATACTTCCCGCATTTGGAGTTTTGGTGTCGGTGCAGGCGTAAACATACTTTCCATTTGGCGAAACGGTCAAGTATGACGGATTAATTATGTTTTTCGCCGAAGCCGTTTTGGTTAATTTTCCGCTAATAGTATCTAACTGATATACCTGAATCGCCTCCGCCGTTTTATCTCGGTTAAATGAACCCAGAAAAACATACGTATTTTGAGCAATAAGGTTTAGGGGTGCCAGAAAGGCAAGTGCTATAAAGGTTATTTTTAGTTTCAAGTTTTCTTGTTTCAGGTTTTTTTATAAAATAAATTGGTATCTAAATCCGAATACAGGAAGTTCTCCTTGCATGAAGTCCAAATCTTCAGATCTTTTAAAACCAATATTTTCATACATTCCCCAAGCGGTTTTCATTGCTAAAGTGGAATGAATTATAAGCTGTTTTCGTTTATTTAAATTTGCTTTTTGAATGCATTCTAAAGTTAAAAGCTTACCAATTCCTTTTCCTCTTGCTGTAGCATCAACGCCAAGCAGACGAAATCCTGCCGAATCCTTTTCTTGTGTTGCAATCCCGCCGGAACCATAATATTGCATGTCGTTAAAATATACAACTGCGCCTAAAATCGTATTGTTGTCATCAACAGCAACCAAAAGTTCAGTATCGGGAAGTTTAGTAAAATCGCCAATATTGGCCAACATTTTATAATAATTAGGCTGTTCATTTTCTTTCGGAAAACCTTCTAATGCCGAATAAACGCGAATTAAAAGTTTTCCAATTTCTTCAAATTCTGAAGGATTTGCGTTTCGAATGGTATAGTTGTTCATTTTTTTGTTTCAAGTTTCAGGTTTCAAGTTCTGTACAGATTGTCAGGCTGAGCGTCCCGAGGCTTCGGGAGAAGCCCGCGCTCAAATTATCAATTATCAATTAATAATTAATTAACCCCTTTCCACCATTGTTGAAATTCCTGTTTATCATTTTTTAATTCTATTAATTCACCAATTTTAGGCGTAACTAACGGAATTGGGTTTTCCGAATTCGCATTCAATTCCGTTATTTTTTTCAAAGGTTCATCCCAAGGATGCAATGCCAATGCAAATTTTGATGAATGAACCGGAAAAACTCTTTTGGCTTTCAAATCTTTTATCGCTTTTACAACATCTTCCGGCAGATTATGAATGTATTTCCAGGCGGGATTATATTGACCATTATCGATAAGTACAATATCAAAAGGACCATATTTTTCGCCAATAACAGCATAATGCGAATCGTAACCGCTGTCACCTCCCAAATACATTTTAAAATCTTTCGTTTCTAAAACAAAAGAAGTCCAAAGCGTGTTGCAGCGTTTAATACTTCTTCCTGAAAAATGTCTTGATGGCGCGGTGTAAAGTGTTAAATTGTCATCAAGTTCGATTTTTTCGTGCCAGTCTTTTTCGATTATGATTTCAGAAGGAAATTTCCAAAATTCAAAATGCGAACCAACACCAAGCGCCGTAATTACCTTTTTTATTTTCGGTTTTAGCTCAGTAATTGTAGCATAATCCAAATGATCGTAATGATCGTGCGTAATCAATAAATAATCAATTTCCGGAATATCGGCAACGGTGTATATTTCAGTTCCTTTAAAAGCTTTTGTGGTTCCATAAATGGGAGAGGCGTTGCCGCTAAAAACAGGATCAATTAAAAAACGTTTTCCTTCAAGCTGAATGTAATAAGACGAATGTCCAAACCAAACTAGAATATCCTGCTCTAACGGAATTTCATGCAAATTGGTTTTTATAGACGGAATAACATCAGTTGGAATTTTACGGTCCACTTTTTTGAAGAAAAATTCTTTTAAAACATCAAAATAGCCATAACCTTCTGCAAGTTCTGGTGTAAAACTTTGGTTTTCGAATTTTCCATTTTTGTATTGAGGCGATTTTTGGATAAGAGCGAGTCTTTCGCCGGATGGCCTTTTTCCATATCTTGGATGATATAAAAAGTAAATTACAATAGCGGCTAAAAGAAGAAATAAAGTAAGAATCATATATTTTTAGTTAGAAGGATATTGTTTTTGTAATTCATTTACTGATATTGAAATCATATTTTTGAGTGTTTCAACATCAATGTCTGCCAGTTTTTTGATATAAATACAGCCTTTTGCTGACTTATGTTTTCCGAATTTTGCTAATGTTTTTTCCCTTTCTTCGGCAGGTACATGAAGATAAAGTGAAATAGCCGCTTTTCTTGGTGAAAATGCTGCAAGAGGTGCATCACCTTCATGTCCGCTTGCATATTTGTAATGATAACTTCCAAAACCAATAATGCTTGGTCCCCACATTTTGGCTTCAAAACCCGAAGTTTTCTGCATAATTTTTACAAGTTCAAAAGCATCATTTCTCTTAGCTTCATCATCGGTAGCGTTTATAAAATCAGTCACACTGCTTTCGGTTTCGGTGGTTTTATTTTTAGCCATTTGATTTAGTTTTTATTGAATAAACCGCTTTTAAAAAGAATGTTTTTAATCTTAAATTCAGAAGCATAAAACAAATTAGAATCTTCAGGCATTTGATTTTCTAAAACAATCATGCTGATACCGCTTTCAGGGAAATACAAATTTACAGCAGAAAATCCATTACCAAGACCAGTGTGTCCCAGATATTTCACAGGTTCTTTTTCTATAATCCTTAATCCGTAGCCATATCCTTCTTTCTGTTTTCCGAAGAAATTATGCTGATTTTGAATTGTGTACGATGTCATTAATTTGTATGATTCAGGTTTTAGAATTTTTCCTTTATGAAGATTATTATTCCAAATTAAAAGATCATTTACAGTAGAAATAAGGCCTCCGGAAGGAACTTTGTACAGAGTTATTAAATTATTCTGAGCCTTTTCTAAATTATTATTGTTATTCATATATCCTGTAACTAAATTTCTATTGTTATTTTCTGAATAACAAAATGTATTATTCATTTTGAGTTTTTTAAATAGATTATTTGCCAGTTCCGAATAGGTTTTTTTTGAAACAGATTCTAGAATTTGACCAAGTATTGGGTAGCCTTCGTTACCATATTTAAAATCGGTTCCAGGTTTAAAAAGTAAAGGTTTTTGTAAATCAATGATTCCATGCGAATGATTTAATAACTGATGAACTGTTATAGTATCTCCCCACGTCTGTTTTAAATTTGGAAGATATTTTTTTATTGGAGTGTTAAGATCAATTTTACCTTGCTCAACTTCTTTCAAAACCAAAGTAGCCGTAATTTGTCTGGTAATTGACATAATTTCAAATTGGCTATCCAGTGTCAAAGGTTTTTTAGTTTCAAAATTCGCAAATCCTTTGGCTTTCGAATATAATGTTTTTTCGTTTTTTGAAATCAGAATTACACCATTAAAAACGGGTGAAGTATTTTGTATGAGACTATCAATTTGTGTAGCATAATTTTCTTTTTTTTGAGCAAAAGAATTGCAGTTTGAAAAAAGAAAAACGAAAGGAAGCAAAAAAAGTGTTTTGGTTAAAAAGTTCATTTTAGGGTTTTAGTGTATTTAGGTTTTAGTCTCAGATAATAATTTATAATTCACAATTAGTTAAAACATTCCGTTTTCATTAATAGTTTCCGTTGGAATTGGTTGCCCTAAATCCCAAAGTTCGACTATTTTATCTCCTTTAAATTTTAAAATATGAACAACTGCAAAACCTATATCTTTCGAATTTTGTTTGAGATGAGAATGTACGGCAACTAATTTTTCATCTTCTAGAATATGATGAATTTTAAAAATCTTATTCGGATTTGTGCGTGATGATTCTTCCATTGCCAGCATCAAAGTTTGGGCATCACCTTTAAAATAAGCATTATGATGTTTAAAATTTTTGCTTACATAAAGGCGGAATGCTTCATGCGAATGCCCGCTTGCAGCGAGTTTTAAGAAGTCTTGGGCAATTTCTTTCTTAGTCATGATTTCTGGTTGTAAAAGCAAACTAAGTTATGAAATTTTGAAGTATGGTTCTGATTAAAATAAATGAATTTCAGAAATAAAAATTATAATGATTCGGCTTTAATATCGGTTAAATCGATTCCTAATTTTGTAAATTCAATTTGCCCTAAATCTGTAATATAGAAATGTTTATCCGTCGGATTTTTTTTGGCAATCCATCCTTTTTCTGCAAAAGTTAGCGCAAGCAGTTGCCCTAGTTTTCCGCCAATATGTTCGTAACACATTTTGGCAGGTTTAATTTTAACAGGTTTAGTGTTCATTTAATGAAGTTTAGGTTTTTTTCTGCAGGTTAATTTCAAAGCCAAATACGCCATCGGAATATAGGCAAAAAGTAAATCAACGATCGTAAACCACATTGGTGAAGGAAGCGAGCAAACACTGACAATACCACCCAACAAAAAGAAAGCGCCTATAACCAGTGCCAGTTTCTTTTTATGATTAAAAGCAATTATTGCAGTTGCCGTAGCTCCTGAAAACGTCCCAATGGCATGCGCCAAAAATGGAAACAGAAAATGTTCAGGCTCAAATAAATGCATCGTTGCTTTTAGGCCTTCCATTGTAGTATTATCCGCTCCTTTTGGAGGTGGGATAATTGAACCGCTTATTAAAATGATACTCATATTGACAATACTTCCAATAATAATTCCGACAATAACTGCCAGAGTATTTCTTAAAATAGGGTTCATAAATAAAGTTTTAGCTCACTAATTTATGAAATTATTTTGAAGATAATCTTTTTTCGTTTTCAGTTTGTGGTTTTCCGGTTGCGTTGGGTTCTCCTTTTCCGGTTTCGATTAGTTTTCGGAGACTGTTTTGAATATAATTTGTCCATGCACCTCGGCAGATTTCAAAACACTCATATTCTGAGGTTAAGCCAAAATGCGTAAAACGAAGTTCTGTTTTTCCGTCTTTTTCTGAAATATCAAAAGTAGGTTTTGTATTGGTCCATTCAGTTTTGTCTTCGGTAAATTTGAAGTAGTTTTCCTCAACCAGCCAAACGATTTTCTGATTCGGAATTACTTCAATTAATTTTACTTTGCAGCGATGAATATCTTCAAAATGATACTCAAATTCATCATTTAGCTTGGCTGTATTTCCTTCAATTTCTTCAGACCACCAACCGCGTACATTGGTTACGGCATTAAAAACTTCTTCGGGAGATTGATCGACTTGTATTGTTGTTGTAAAATCTGTTGCGCTCATCTTGTTTGATTTTTTAAAAGTTGAATATCAAATTTATTATTTAAAAATCAATAAGTTAGGGTGTTTAAGCGACAATTTTGAGGGGGATTTCAGACAAGTATTATGTTGGTTTTTAGAAGCATAAAATCGGATTTTTATAAGAAACACTCGTCCCGCTGTCCGCTAAATCTTTTATGGCGAACCCCGCCATAAAAGGATACCGCTCCCATCGGGGCTATAAAAGAATAGTTTTTTTTCATAAGGACTCTCTGCAATAAAACCGACAGATTTTTAATCCCGAGGCTTCGGGACTGTCGGGTTTATTATTTGATATGCTTTTATTTAAACTGGACTGAAGTCCAGCCCTACAATATAAATCGTTCCTTCGGAACTTTAAATAAAAGAGCCTTTGGCTCGATTCATTTTGTAGGGCCGGACTTCAGTCCGGTTTGAGGTTTTATATGGTGATTCGTTGGTTAGTAAACCCACAGTCCCGAAGCCTCGGGATTGAAAACCTTTCAGGTTTCTCAAAAATTATAACTTGCTATTTTCTATATCTTCCCCATTTTCACTAGAAAGCCAGGTTTCAAATTCATTGTTATTTATACTTTCAAATTTCTTTGGAATCATAAAAAGAAAAATTATAGCAAGAAGTTGTAAGATTGTTTGAGAAAGACTTAGAATTCCGCTTATTGGAAAATAAGTTAAGTCAGAAATTAAAGCAGGAATTGAACCTAGTAATCCGAGTAAGAACAACACTAATAGAAATACTTTTAAGTCACGTCCTTCTCGAATTAAATATCCAATAATTCCAATAAAAATAAATGCAATGAAAGCAGAAAAGAATCCTATTTTATTTTGTGAAAATTTCACAGCTAAAAGAAAATTTATTATACCAATAGCTATTGAAATAAAAATAAAATTTGAAGCTTTTATATGATTTTCATGTATAGGGCGTATTTTTTTGTCCTCGGTTTTATGAATCAAAAAATTAATTGAATCTGTTTCTTCGGATGAAAATTCTCGGCCTCTTTTTTTAAGTATTTCAAAAGCAATTTTTGTAGCCTCGGGAACGAAAGTAGTTTCTGGTTTAATGTAATTTTCTAATTCGCGATCAGAAAGTTGTTCTAAGACACTTTTTTTAACGGCCATTTTTAAATCAATTTTATTTTGGTCTAAAATAATTGATTTAAGTAAAATACTGTTCGATTTTCTTACAAATATTTTCAATCTCCAAAAAATGACCTTCCATAACTTTCTCAAGTTCCAAAGTACCACCCAAAATCAGCATTTCTTTATTTTCAAAACGTTTTCCAAGTCGGTCTTCTAGCATAATTGTTTCCATGCTTTGCGCCATTTTAATTTCTTCTAAAAAATCATTTGGATGACCTGCCGTGCATATCACTAATCCAAAAGGAACTGTTTTCATTTTCGGAAAAGATTCCGTTTGTCCGTACGCATATCCAACCGAATAAACCCGATCAAACCAGCCTTTCAACTTTGCCGGACAATCGCTCCACCAAACCGGATAAAGAAAAATAACACAATCTGCATTTTCTAGTTTTTTCTGTTCAGCTAAAACATCTTCAGAAATTGGAAGATCAAGTTTTGCAAATCCTTCTCTTTCATATTCCGTTTCAGACAAATCGCTTTGAAAGTTTGAAGCATATAAATCAGAGATTTCGAGATTCCAGTTTTGTTTTGAAATAACTTTTTTAAGCCTTTCTAAAACCTGAAAAGTATAGGATTTTTTGCTAGGGTGGCTGTAAATGATTAGAATATTCATAACAATGATAATTTAGTAAAGTGTGTCTTTAGCTTCGCGAACCCATTGAGGGGCATCATCTATATTCTGACGCAATAATAAATTCAGCTGAGCGGTATGATGTTGTACATGGCGCATATTATAAAGCAATATTTCAATGATATTATAGCACATGGTTTTCGATTCATTTTCCCAATTGCTTTTATAAATTTCATCGGTCATTTCGGCCAACAGCTGACGCAATTTCTCGCGTCCAAATTCCAAATAAATTAAAACTTCTTCTTTGGTATATATTCGTTCAGGCATTCTGTCTTCAAATTCTGAAAGTGAAAAAGGTTTGGGCGGAACAAAACCCTTCGGCTCAAGGGTTAAATAGTAATCTAAAAAGAATGCTGTGTGAAAGGCGTTGTAACCGAATAATAAATCTGAGTTCCACAATGATTGCGGGCATAATTCAACAGCATTTTTGAGCATATCTATACTTCCTGCAAATTGGCGCCAAAGTATTTCTTTCAGAGCATTGTCCATAGTATATTTTGTTTGGATAAACGAAATTATAAATATAAGCCAGATTTAGAATAAGGTTGTGAAAAATCTACTTCTGAATATATAATGCAATATTTTAATTAAAAAAATAATATTTATTACGATTTTTAAATTGTTATAAAGTTAATCCTTATTTTTAACAACCTACAAATTCAATTCAATTATGAAGAAAATATTTTGCGTCGCAGTATTGCTTTTAATCACAACTCATTCTGCTTTTGCACAATTAAAAGCACCACAAGAGTTTATTCCGAATTACGGAAAACAAATTTCGTATTATCATCAAGTAGAAGATTATTTTAAATACCTGACTGAAAATTCAGCTTTAATTAAAAAACAGCAATATGGTTTAACAAACGAACAGCGCGATTTAGATTTATATTTTATTTCAGATGCCGAAAACCTGAAAAATCTGGAGCAAATTCGATTAAATAATTTGGCTTCAATTGGACTTTCCGATTCAAAATCGGCTACAGCGCAAGATAAAATTATTGTTTGGTTAAGCTTTAACGTTCACGGAAACGAATTTGCCGGAACCGAAAGCGCTTTGACCGTGGCTTATGAACTTTTGAATCCGTCAAACGAAGAAACCAAAAAGTGGCTTAAAAATACCATTGTGATTTTGGACCCGTGTATCAATCCTGACGGTTATTCTCGTTACGGAAATTGGCTTCGCGAAATATCAGGAAAAAAAACACATCCAGGTTTGTATGACAGAGAACATATGGAAGAGTGGCCGGGCGGAAGATACAACCACTATCTTTTTGATTTAAACAGAGATTGGGCGTGGCAAACGCAAGCCGAATCACAGCAACGTATAAAAGTGTACAATCAATGGATGCCTCAGGTTCATACAGATGTTCATGAAATGAGTTACAATTCGCCGTACTTTTTTCCTCCGGCTGCCGAACCGCTTCACGAATTTATCGAGCAGTACCAAAAAGATTTTCATAATGTTTTAGGTAAAAATATTTCGCAGAAATTCGACAAACAAAACTGGATGTACAACACCAGAGAGCGTTTCGATTTGTTTTATCCGAGTTATGGAGACACATATCCAACTTATAATGGAGCTGTCGGATTAACGCTAGAGCAAGGCGGAATAGGAGCAGGCCGAGAAGTAACAATGGAAAACGGCTCAAATGTAACCATAAAAGACCGTTTAACGCATCACGCAACGGCAGTTTTGACGGTTGTTGAAAGTGCAGCTTCACAGAAAGATGTTCTTTTAAAAGGCTTTAGAGATTTTCATGCAAACGCACGTAAAAAAGCAAAAGGCGTTTACAATACGTATGTTCTAAAAAGCAATGCAAAAGTGGAACAATTGACCGAAATGCTGAAAAAGAATGATATTGAATTCAGCTATGCCGATGCTGATGCCAGCGCTTCAGGTTTTCATTATCAAAATAAGAAAAACGAAAGTTTCAAAATCGAACCAAACGATTTAATCATAAGAGCAGATCAGCCAAGATCAGTTTTAACGCAGGTTTTATTCGAACCAAATCAAAAATTAAACGACAGTTTATCATATGATATTACGGCTTGGGCGTTGCCATTGGCTTATGGAATTGAAGGTTACGCTGTAAAAAATACAGTTTCGGTAAAAACGAAAACGGCAATTGAAGTTGCTCCAAAAAATATTCCGGCCAGCGTATATGCTTTTTACGTGCCTTGGAACAGCAGAGTTTCAGCTCAAGTGGTTTCGTTATTGCATCAGGCGGGAATAAAAGTGCGTTCGGCAATGAAAAAAGCAGTTTTCGGAACCATAACAATCGAACCGGGAGGTTTGATTATTAGCCGTGCTGATAATCCTAAAATTACCGATTTTGAAAAAACAGTCAGCGAAATCATCAAAATTAAATCAGATTACAGTTTTATCAGTACAGGATTTTCGACCAATTCAAAAGATATTGGAGGAGAAAATTTTGTTCTCTTAAAAGCACCAAAAATCTTGATGCTTTCAGGAAAAGGGATTGTTTCGACTGAGTTTGGCGCCAATTGGCATTACTTGGATGAAGTTATAAAATATCCGGTAAGTATTGTTGAAACTTCAAATTTCAATCGAGTTAAACTGTACAATTACAATACGTTAATACTTTCTGACGGTTCTTATGATTTTTCAGACGATCAGAAAAAACACATTGACGAATGGATTAAAAACGGCGGAAAAGTAATCGCAATGAGCAGTGCTATTTCGCTATTTCAGGATCGCGAAGGTTATGCTTTAAGCATGTTCGCAAGCAAAGAAGACAAAGAGAAATCAGAAAAAGAAGAAAAGGAAATAGAGCTTAAAAAACGCTTTTTAGACTTTGAAGGATCAGAAAGAAGAGAAATTTCAGGAACCATTCCGGGCGCGATTATCGAGAATAAATTAGACAAAACATACCCAATGGCGTTTGGTTTAGGAAACACCTATTATAGTCTTAAAACTAATGAAAGATCATTTTCACTTTTAAAAAATGCAATCAACGTGGCGTATATTCCTAAAAACTTTTTGAGTTATGGTTTTGTTGGAAACGACATCAAGAAAAAACTTCCGGAAACGGTGACTTTTGCAGTCGATAAAAGAGGCGACGGATCTGTAATTTACATGATGGATAATCCGCTCTTTAGAGGTTTTTGGGAAAACGGAATTCTTTTATTTAGCAATTCATTGTTTTTAGTCAATTAATAAAAAGAAATGCTCTTCTAGAAATATTCGGAAGAGCATTTTTTTATTTAGGAGCATAAATTCAGATTTTCAGCAGAAATAACGTTCCCGCTGTCCATTATATCTTTTCCCGGCTAAAGAAGCCAGAAAAAGGATGCCATTTCCATCGGGGCTAGCGAGAAGTTTCTTTTTTATAAGAACTGAAAAGAAGGTATTTTCTACTAGTTTGAATAATAAAAATTATTTCAGCCGAATCAAAACGCCTTTTCGTTTTACAATGTTTTTATAATCCCACTGAATGTTTCGTGCTTTTTCGAGCCATCTTTTTAGATCATCAACATTTATTTGGTCTGCCTTTGTAAAACGAATTTCTGCTGCTTTAAAACTTCCTTCGTTTTGAAGACCATTTTCTTCAAACGATTGGCCACTCCAAAACAGCAATCGAACCGAATCTTTTAGTTTACTGTAACCCGCAACAGGATTTCCGTCCAAAAACCAAACCGGATGACGATGCCAGATTTTGTTTTCGGCTTCGTGCAAAAAACTGTTTATTTCCTGACTTAGGATATCGCAAATAATTTTGTCTTCATTACTTTGAGAATCGTTATATGTTTGGATTTCCGGATTCATGATTTTTGATTTTAGTTCTTTAACCTATTTCATTCGACAGCTCGAATAAAATATAATTTCCATTTTCAGATTGCCCTTTTCCTTTTTCAATAAAGCCTTTGCTTTTATAAAATTCAACAGCTTTTAGATTGTTTTCCAAACACTTTAAAGTAAGAGGGAATTTTGTGTATTTGATGGCTTCTTTTAATAACAGAGTTCCAATTCCTTTTTTCTGATATTTTCGATCAATATACAAATGGTGAATGAAATTGTTGGGCATCCAAATCGAAATAAAACCAATTGGTATATCGCCAATAAAAGCAATCAGGATAAATTCTCCTTGTGTTTGTTTATCAAAATCTTCTAATAAAAAATCTGAGGAATTTTGCCAGAAAAAAGCATTTTGCCGTTCGTTTAGAAATATTTCCCGCAAAAGTTTATAATCTTTGGATTGAGCCTCAACTATTTTTATAATTGGATCTATATGTTCTTCCTTATCGGAATGATTTTGTTTCATTTTCAAGCATTTTTTCAATATTAAAGTAAATGCCGTCGACTTTATATTTTCCTTTTTCAAAACTCAGATAATCGCAATTACCAACTAAAGCTTGTGATTCTGATTCTACATCGAAAAGTTTTAAAAGCACATATTCATGATCAACCAAAAGAACATAAAAGCCGCTTTCGCATGTTTTTCCGTCACCGGATGAAAAAATAGCATTTATGATGCTGTGAAATTTAAACGATGTTATTTTAGCAGCATTTTCATCTCCTTTAAGATGATAAATATAGGCTAGATAATTAAGTTGACTTAAATCGAAAGGAAATTCACTTAAAGAATGTTCAGCAAGTTTTATGATTTCATCATAATCTGATGTCTCAAGTTTATCTTTGCCGTAAAACTCTCGTAATTTTTTTTCATCCGGCGATCTCCAGAAAGCATTATATTTTGGCTGAAAAACGTAACCAAAATACAAATGACGAAACTCATCGGGAGTTAAAAGCGTATCATTTTTTGTCAAACGCTCCATAAGGTTTGGATAAAAAAATGCCGATTTTTTGTCCTTTATTTCTTTTTCTATGGATTTGTAGTCAGGAATGCTAAAGCTGTTTTCCTGTGCAAATAAATGGGTTGAAACTAGTAAAACGGTCAATAGTATAATTTTTCGAATCATAGTTTAAGGTTTTAGTTAAACTAAAGTACAAAAATTAAATATGAGATTGTAAGAAAATTAACTTGCTCAATTTAAGGCTTCTTATAAAGAAGTGATTGGTACTAAACTTCACTTTCCTTAATCCATTTTCCTTGTTCTTTTGCAAGATCAATTAATTTTTGCCCGTGTTCCGTCATTAGATTTTCAGCAATCATGCGTTCTGCTCTTTCTATATTAGGTTTGCTCCATTTACTGGTTTTGGGATTACGTTTCGAATAAGTCAAATAAAAGCTTTCGGCGTCACGTTTTTTACATAAACTGTCAATCCAGCCAAAACAAAGCGCTTCTTCAGTTGCTTCTATTAAATTTACACTTTTGACTTTACTTTTTTTATGGTATAATATTAGCCAGACTGATTTTTCGTTTGTGCTATTTTCTGTTAGCCATTTTCTCCAGTCCGCTCTGGTTTCGGCGTAAATTGCTATTTTTCCATCTTTTGTTTCCATAAACTTTTATTTTTTAGTAAAATTAAAATGAAATGGTGACAGCAGTATGTCAGTAGTAAAAGTAGTTAATTATCTGAAAAATAATCTTATAAGTCGTTTTGAAATAAAAAATCCGATTTGCAGCTACAAATCGGATTTGAATAGTTTAATATAATTTCGATTATTTCATTTTATCGATAATCTGTGTCACAGCATTTTCCAGACCTTGATAATAATCTCCTTTTTTAAATTCAGGAATAGTGAAATTAGTAAGGATACTTTGTGTTTCATCGTCACTTAGTTTATAACGAATAAGATCGATGCTCAGCACCTGAATTTGGCGCAATGTTTTGCTTACAACAATTAGAATAGTTGGATCTAATTTTGGATCGCTTGCCAGATATTGATCCAATCCGTGTGCATATTCCGGGAAACTATCATAAGGTTTTATTGATGGTACGCTCACAATAACTATTTTATAAAGCGCTTTTTTTTCAAAAGTCTTTAGAGTTGTATTTAGCGTTTCAATCTGTTTTTCGGTTAATATTTTCTCAAAGTCATTGACGTAATTATATGATTTTGAAAAAATATTCTGTTGTTCTGTTTTTGACTGAGCAGAAATATAATTTGGGAGCAACAGCAAAATTGTTAAAGCGAAAAATAGTTTTTTCATGGCAGATTTGTTTAGGGACTGCAAAAATAAAGCTTTATTCCCAAAAAGCAATGTTCAAATTGTTTGTAGAAAACATTTTTATTTTTAGTAAAATAGCATAAAAAAATCCGGTTAACTTTCGAAAACCGGATTTCTTTAAATTGAAAATTATATGTAACCGTTAAGCTGCACTGTTGTGCCTCTTCTTGGTATTTTTACAAGTGAATTACTTCGCCGTAAGCATCAGCCACAGCTTCCATAACAGCCTCGCTCATTGTTGGGTGAGGGTGGATAGATTTAAGGATTTCATGACCTGTAGTTTCAAGTTTACGAGCTACAACTGCCTCAGCAATCATATCTGTAACACCAGCACCAATCATGTGGCATCCTAACCATTCTCCGTATTTAGCATCGAAAATTACTTTTACGAATCCGTCTGGAGTTCCAGCAGCTTTAGCTTTTCCTGAAGCTGAGAATGGGAATTTACCAATTTTTAATTCGTATCCTTTTTCTTTAGCTTGTTTTTCAGTTAAACCAACAGAAGCAATTTCTGGAGTTGCATAAGTACAACCAGGAACGTTTCCGTAATCGATTGGATCTACGTGTAAACCAGCGATTTTTTCAACACAGTTAATTCCTTCAGCAGAAGCTACGTGAGCCAAAGCCTGACCAGGAGTAACATCTCCAATTGCATAATATCCAGGAATGTTAGTTGCGTTGTAAGCGTTCACTAAGATTTTATCTCTGTCAACAGCGATTCCAACTTCTTCTAAACCGATGTTTTCGATGTTTGTTTTGATTCCAACTGCAGAAAGTACGATGTCAGCTTCAAGAACTTCTTCACCTTTTGCTGTTTTTACAGTTGCTTTAACTCCGTTTCCTGTAGTATCTACTTTTTCTACAGAAGAGTTAGTCATAACTTTAATTCCGGCTTTTTTCAAAGAACGCTCAAATTGTTTTGAAATATCTTCGTCTTCTACAGGAACTACGTTTGGCATAAATTCTACAATAGTAACTTCAGTTCCCATTGAGTTGTAGAAGTGAGCGAACTCAACTCCAATTGCTCCAGAACCAACAATAATCATAGATTTTGGTTGTGTAGGCAAAGTCATTGCCTGACGGTATCCAATTACTTTTACACCATCTTGAGGTAAGTTTGGTAATTCACGAGAACGTGCACCAGTAGCGATAATAATATGATCAGCGCTGTATTCAGTAACTTTATTGTCTTTATCAGTAACGTCAAGTTTTTTTCCTGGTTTTAGTTTTCCAAAACCTTCAATAACGTCAATTTTGTTTTTTTTCATCAAGAACTGAACTCCTTTGCTCATTCCTTCAGCAACACCACGGCTACGTTGTACAACTGCAGGGAAATCTTTGTCAAATTCAGAAACTTTTAATCCATAATCAGAAGCATGTTTTAAATAATCAAAAACCTGAGCTGATTTTAATAATGCTTTTGTTGGGATACATCCCCAGTTTAAACATACACCACCTAAGTTTTCTTTTTCAACCACAGCTACTTTGAAGCCCAATTGTGAAGCTCTAATCGCTGTTACATATCCGCCAGGACCACTTCCTAAAACAATAACGTCGTATTTCATTTTTTTGGTTTTTAGTATTTACTATCGAAAACGAGAAGTATAATTCCGAAACTCGATTTCCGATTTTTCTTTATATTATTTGTGATTGCGAATTTAAGGATTTATTTTAAAAAAACGCCTGTAATTTTATTTTTAGCTATTCAGGTTTTGACCTTTTCACAGAAACTTGAGTAATTGTGAATTGTTAATTGTGAATTATGAATCAAAAACTGAAATTTAGAAATTTAATCTAAAAAATTAACCCGTTTTGTCAATATCGATGTTATAAGAAAAGCCACAGATTAGAGGATTAAAATGATTTTGAAAATCAGTGTTAATTTCTATAATCTATGGCTTTTATGTTTTGTTATAAATCTGATCAAAATCGAAAAACTTTGTGTGGGCTTCGACTTCGCTCAGCCTGACAAACGAATCAATTATCAACTATCAATTATCAATTATCAATTTATACTTTAACGTGTCCCCAGTTTTCACCGCTGGCAATTCGTCTTATCTGCATTTCGCTTACGCCAAATTGTTTGGCAATCATTTTTAGACGTGTTTTTTGTTCTGGTCGGGCCAAAATTTTCTTTATCAACATCACTTTTGTAGTGGTCAATTTTCTTCCGTCAGCTTTAAGATTGTGCTCAATAAGGTTCTTTTTAGCCTGAATTACACGCGGACTTTTACGACTGTGAGCCATCATTTCGGCTTTCGTCGCCCAACGTAAATTGCTTATATCGTCATTACTTCGGTTGTAATCTAAATGAAGTACATACGTTTGTTCTTCTGAATCTTTTGGAAGAAAGTATTGTGCAACTAATTTATACAAGAAAAGATATTTGTTGACAATTTTGTCATCTTTTTTGACTTTAAATCTAAAAGTGGGATATCCATCGCTCAAGCCTCCTTTTAGAAGGCGTCCATTTTCTATTTCATCTGTGAAGCTTATTAGTCGGCCTCGATTTGAAATGGCATATTTTAATTGTAATGAAGCATTTATTTCTATTTCCTTAAATTTTTCGTCTGGATAAAATCTGTTTTGTGGCATTTTCTTTTACATTTGATTTCTACAATCTCAAAGATAAATAATAAACCAAAGATGAAATGTTAAAGCACTAGTGCTGAGGAGCAGTTTTATGATTTCTATAACGCTGATTTAACGTTTATAAATGTTTTTTTAGCATTTTGAGACCTAGTTTGCCACCGAAAATTGCGAATCATATAGGTTTTTGTAATATCCATCAGCTTTATTAAGCAATTCTTGATGAGTTCCTTGCTCTACGATTAGTCCTTTATCCATTACTACGATCTTATCTGCGTTTACAATTGTTGCTAATCGATGCGCAATAATAATTGAAGTTCTTCCTTTGGTAATCGTTTCTGTAGCACGTTGAATCAATTCTTCAGAGTAGGTGTCGATTGAAGAAGTTGCTTCATCCAAAATCAAAATACTCGGATTACTCACATACGAACGTAAAAAAGCAATTAATTGGCGTTGACCAGATGATAGCATTACACCGCGCTCTTTTACATCAAAATCGTAATTATCAGGGAGACTCATAATGAAATCGTGAACACCAATTTTTTTAGCAGCTTCCAATACTTGTTTGCGGCTAATCTCTGGATTGTGTAAAGTAATATTGTTATAAATGGTGTCGGCAAAAAGAAATACATCCTGTAAAACCACCGCAATTTGTTTTCGTAACGAGGCAAGTGTGTAGTTTTCGATATTTTGTCCGTCAATATAAATGCTACCGCTGTTAATTTCGTAAAAACGATTCAACAAGTTTATAATAGTCGATTTTCCAGCTCCAGTTGAGCCTACAATCGCGATAGTCTGACCCGAATCAACAGATAAATCAATTCCTTTTATAACTTCTTCTTCCGGAATATAACTAAAACGGACATTTTTAAATTCGATGCTTCCATCAAAAACCGGAGCTTCAATAGTTCCTGTATCTTGAATGTGATCTTGTGTATCAATAATATCAAAAACACGATTAGCTGCAATCATTCCCAACTGCATCTCATTAAACTTATCCGCAATTTGTCGTAGCGGATTAAAAAGCATTCCGATAAACATGGTATAAGAAAACAAATCTCCAAAAGTGGTAAAATGATCGCCATTCAGAATTTTAAATCCTCCAAAAACAACCACTAATCCTAAAGTTATTGACGAAATAATATCTGCAATCGGGAAGAAAATCGAGTTGTATAAAATGGTTTTAATCCATGCAACTCTGTGTTTGTCATTTATGACCTTAAAATTTTCTGCTTCGATTTTTTCTCTGTTAAAAAGCTGAACGATTTTCATTCCCGTTACACGCTCCTGAACAAAAGAATTCATATTGGCAATTTGTGTCCGAACTTCTTCGAAAGCAACTTGCATTTTTCGTTGAAAAATTCGTGTGATATAAACCAGAATCGGCATTGCCACAACAACAATCCAAGTCAGTTTCCAATTCATATAAAACATAAAAAGCAAAACCACCAGCATTTTCATCAAATCACTTATAATCATAAAAAGACCCTGGCTGAAAATACGGGCAATCGATTCAATGTCTGAAACGGATCGGGTTACCAATTGTCCAACCGGAACCAAATCAAAATATTTCATTCTGAAACTTAGAATATGTTTGAAAAGTTTGGTACGAATGTCTTTTACAATATCCTGTCCTAACCAGTTTGCCCAATACACAAAATAGAATTGTGAAAAGACTTCACATAAAAGTACAACGCCCATTAAAACAATATACATAAGCAAGCCGTACTTGTCATGGGTCTTGATATAGCCGTCGACCGTTTGTTTTAGTAAATAAGGGCGAAGTGCTGCAAAAATCGATAATGAAATTGCAAAAACAATAACGCCGTAATAGCGCCATTTATAAGGTTTTGTATATTTTAAAATTCGTTTGAATAGACCGGTATCGAATGCTTTTGCTTTCATTTATATTTTATTGGCTTTAGGCTATAAGCTTTAGGCAATAGGCTTAGTGCTTAAACCCTCTTGCTTACAGCTTATCGCTATATTTTTTTATACTTTAAGCTATAAACTTTATACATTAGACTAAGCACATTCCGGAGAAAGCTTATTGCCTAAAGCTTAAAGCCTATTGCTTACAGCTATAAATATTCGTATTTTATTTCGGTTAAATATAAACCATGCGCCGGAACAGAAAATCCGGCTTTTTCTCTGCTTTTGCTGGCAATTATATTTTCAAAATCGTCCAGCGTAATTTTATGCAGACCTATATTTACTAAAGTTCCAACAATAGAACGAACCATGTTTCTTAAAAATCGGTTTGCCGAAATAGTAAAAATTAATTTACCTTTTTCTTGTTTCCAATAGGCCTCAAAAATCGTGCAATCAAATGTGTTTACATCTGTATTTACTTTCGAAAAACATTGAAAATCGGTATGCTTCAACAAGATTTTCGCGGCTTCATTCATCAAAGCTACATCTAATTTTTGATTAAAATACCAGCTGAGTTCCTGTAAAAACGGATTTTTAACAGTGTTGATATGATATTCGTACGTTCGTTTTGTAGCGTCAAATCGGCAATGCGCTTCATCATGAACCAAAATAATATCGAAAATGGCAATATCTTTTGGTAAATAAGAATTCAGTTTGTGCACTAAATTTGGAGCATCAATTGGATTTTCAAAATCAAAATGCCCATACATTTCACTTGCATGAACTCCGGTATCGGTACGTCCGGCTCCCATAACATTTATTGAAGAGTTTAGTAAAACCGAAAGTGCTTTGTTTAAAGTTTCCTGAACAGAAGACGCATTTGGCTGAAATTGCCAGCCGTGATAATGTGTTCCGTTATATGCAAATTGAATAAAATATCTCAAGGTAAAGGTTCAAAGGTTCAGAGTGACAAAGATACAAAGGTTTTTTTGAAGATACTAAGGTTCTGTGGTGCTATCCCCAGGCTTCGGGACTAAGGTTTTTTGCATGACGTTATCATAGAGGCGCACTGCAGTGCGTCTAACATCAGATTGATAAAATATGTCTTTATCAAATAATAGATTTGCATTATAAATTGTCTAAAGAAAACTTTGAACCTTTGTCACTATGAGTCTTTGAACCTCAAAAAGAACTGTTAAAACCTAAAATGCAAATCACAGTTGACACAACAAAAAATCGTGTCAGAAATTGACAATTCCAACGTTTTCATTTGAGTCTTTTTTTAACAATTTTTAGCGAAAATCGGCAAATGTTAATTTTTAAAATTTTCCATTTTAACAGGAATTATTTCTCCTATGTTTGTAATACTAAATATCAAAAACTATGAATGAAATTACTTCTTATTGGTGGGTACTTTTAATTGTATTCGCTATTCTTTTTTACAAATTTATTTTACGCGTTTTCTTCGGAATGGTGATCGTTCCTGAGGATAAAATTGGTTTGGTAACCAAAAAATTCGTTTTGTTTGGTGCCGATAAATCTTTGCCGGATGGCCGTATTATTGCGACAAAAGGCGAGGCGGGTTATCAGGCACAAACACTTGCTCCAGGTTTATATTGGGGAATGTGGATTTGGCAATATTCAATCGATATGACTGGATTTACAATTATTCCGGAAGGAAAAATTGGATTGGTTTTAAGTAAAGACGGTAAGGAAATCCCAACCGGACGAATCTTAGCCAGAAGAGTAGAGAGTGACAATTTTCAGGATGCAACAGCGTTCCTGAATAATGGAGGACAAAAAGGACGTCAAACGGCTTTTATTACAACAGGATCGTATCGTATTAACACTTTTTTGTTTGAAATTGTTGTCGCAGATCAGATTAAGATTTATGAGAACATGATTGGTATCGTAACAGCATTAGATGGAGAACCAATTCCGCAAGGGCAAATTGCAGGTAAGTTTGTTGAAAATCACAACAACTTTCAGGATTTTGACAAGTTCTTAGAACATGGAGGAAATCGTGGTTTGCAACCGCAAGTTATGTTAGCAGGTTCGTATTATATTAATACATGGGGAATCCTGATTGAGCAAAATCCAATGACCGATGTGCCAATTGGGTATGTAGGAGTTGTTATCTCGTATATTGGAGAAGACGGACAAGATGTTACAGGCGATACTTTTAAACACGGTAACATTGTTTCAAAAGGCCAACGAGGTGTTTGGATGGAACCTTTTGGGCCAGGAAAATATGCTTTAAATAAATACACTACTAAATTGGAGCCTGTTCCAACAACCAACTTAGTTTTAAACTGGGCAAATGCCAGAAGCGAATCGCACGATTTAGATAAAAACTTGTCTACAATTACAGTTCGTTCAAAGGATGGTTTCCCGTTTAATCTGGATGTTGCACAAATCATTCATGTTCCAGCTGCCGAAGCGCCAAAAGTAATTGCACGTTTTGGAAGCATGAATAACTTAGTTTCTCAAGTTTTGGAGCCTACAATTGGTAACTATTTTAGAAACTCAGCTCAGGACAGCGATGTGATTTCATTTTTAACCACTAGAAAAGAGCGTCAGGAATCGGCTAAAAATCATATTAAATTGGTTCTTGACGAATACAATGTAAATGCAGTTGATACTTTGATTGGAGATATCGTTCCGCCAGATTCATTAATGAAAACTTTGACTGATAGAAAACTGGCTGAAGAAGAGCAAAAAACCTATCAAACGCAAAGAATGGCGCAGGAACAGCGTCAAGGAATGGAAAAAGAAACCGCAATTGCAGATATGCAGAAAGAAATTGTTCGCGCTTCTCAAAGTGTTGAAATTGCTCAAAGAACCGCCGATGCAACAGTTAAAAAAGCAGAAGGAGATGCAACGAGTTTGAAACTGAATGTTAACGCTGAAGCGGAAGCAACAAAGATGCGTGCAAACGCTGAAGCTGAAGCGACAAAAGCAAGAGCAGGAGCACAGGCTGAAGCTACAAAACTAAACGCAAGTGCCGAAGCGGAAAGAATATCAAAAACCGGTTTGGCTGAAGCTGAGAAGATTATGGCAATTGGTAAATCGACTGCCGAAGCGTATCAACTTCAAGTTACGGCAATGGGAGGAGATAATTTTACCCGATATAAAGTAACCGAGGAAATTGGTAAAGGAAATATCAAGGTAATTCCGGATGTTTTAATTTCAGGAAATGCAGGATCGGATGGTTCTATAAGCGGATTGTTAGGTATGAAGCTTATGGAAATGATGGATACAAAAGATTCTAAAAACATTAAGAAATAGTAATTTCCATAAGGATAAATCGTAGAGACGCACAGTAGTGCGTCTAACACAAAGTTTTGAAATCCGATTTGCAAAAGCGAATCGGATTTTTTTGTTAGAAAACTTAGCAACTTAGTAGCTTGGTAACTTAGCATCTTTAAAAAAAACCTTTGTACCTTTGAGCCTCTGAACCTTTGCCCCTTCAAAAAAATGAAAAAAATCCTCCTTCTTTCCGATACGCACAGTCATATTGATGATACTATTTTAAAGTATGTTAATCAAGCCGATGAGGTTTGGCATGCCGGAGATATTGGCGATTTGAATGTTACGGATACGATTAAAAAGATAAAACCTTTAAGAGCAGTTTATGGAAACATCGACGATGCAAAAGCAAGATTGGAATTTCCGCTAAACAATCGGTTTATGTGTGAAAATGTTTCCGTTTGGATTACGCATATTGGTGGTTATCCAGGAAAATATAACCCAAGTATCAGAGAAGAAATGGCATTAAATCCACCCAAATTATTTATTTGTGGACATTCACATATTTTGAAAGTGATGTTTGATAAAAAGAATAATCTACTGCATATGAATCCCGGTGCAGCCGGAAAAAGCGGTTTTCATCAAATGCGTACCATGCTTCGATTTGTAATTGATGACGATAAAATAAAAGATTTGGAAATTATTGAAATCGGGAAAAAATAGGATTTAATGCGGAAGCGGAATTTTAATTTTAATAGATGTTCCTTGATTGACTTTAGAAGTAACATTAATAGTTCCCTTAAATTTTTTAACACGGGCTCTAATTCTGTTCAATCCAAAACCTTCCACTTCGTTTATCTTCTTGGTATCAAAGCCTTTTCCGTAATCTCTGATTTTGATATAAAATTGATTGTTGTTTTCTTTCAAAAAAAGAGTAGCTTTTTGAGCATGGCTGTGTTTGATAATGTTGTTACAGAGTTCCGAAACTATAAAATAAATTTTCATTTCAAATTTTTCAACATATCTTTTATCTATTGAAATACTGCTTGAAAATTCAAAGTTTATAGAACTGTTTGAATTTCGTTCGCATAAATCTTCTAAAGCATAAATTAAACCAAACCTAACCAAAAGGCTAGGGACAAGATTGTGAGACATATCACGTAAAAGATCATGTGCTTCACCTAAAATCACTTTAGTTTTTCGAATTTCTTCTGATTCTATATTATTTTGTGTTGTAAAAGTATTCAAATGAAGTCCTGCTGATGAAAGCAAAGAATTGATATTGTCATGCAGGAATGAAGCAATTTTTTTTCGTTCAATTTCCTGTGTGTCAATTCCCGAGTTTATTACATTTAATAAGATTTTCTGTTTTATGTCTTTTCTTTTTATTTTTTGTTTTAGTTTATTGTTTTGGTAAGAGAAGTATAAAAGAAAAAACAAAAGGATAATCAAAAAAATGATTAGGCTTACGATTTTTTTATTCTGAAAATCTTTCAATTTTTGCAATTCTTTAGAATTTGTATTTTTTGATTTGACTTGTAAATCAAGGTATTCTATTGACGTTTTCCTTTGCTGACTAAAAAAAAGAATTTTGCTTGAAGGAGCGAAAAGAAAAAGTAAAATGATAATTCTGAAGAAATTCATAGTGCAAAAATTTATACCCTAAGGATTAATTAAGTTGTTTTTTAAGGCATATTTGACCAGACCAATTGTGTTTTTGGTTTGTAGCTTTTTCATAATGTTTTTTCGGTGAGTTTCTACGGTATTGGTACTAATGAAAAGCAGTTCGCTTATTTCTTTTCCGCTGTATTCTAGAGAAATTAATTTAACAATTTCAAGTTCTCGCGGGGTTAAAATTGAATTTTTGAAGTAGGTATTTTCCTTTAATTTAGGATTGTTGGCAAAGCTCTCAAATATTTTCTCTCGGATTGCGTCTGAGAAGTATTCGTGCCCTTTATAGACGGTATTTATGGCTTCAATGATATTTTTGCCAGCGCATTTTTTTGTGAGATACCCTTTTGCATTTAATTTCATTACTTCTTTGATAATTTTTAAATCATCATAGCTTGATAAAATTATGATTTTGCACGGATTTCCTTTCTCCTTAAATTCTTGCAAAACCTTGATGCCATCTTTTTCGGGCATACTTATATCTAAAACTAAAATGTCAGCATTGTTTTGTATTATATCGTCATAAATGGAGATGCCATTTATTGAAGTACCAACAACTTCAAAGTTTGAAACTGTTTGCAGTAGATTTTTAAGACCATCAATAAGTACCTGATGGTCATCTGCGAGATGAATCCTAATTTTTTTTGCAATCATTGTTTTGGAAATGAAACAGCAAAATTAAATTGAAAGGATCTCTTTGGGTAGTCTAATTAAGGCTTTTTTATATCATTAAAAGTTACAAATAAAGCAAAAAAAAACCCGAATAAAATTCGGGTTCTTCTTCGCACAAAAAATTAAGTTTATAGGTTTATCTCAAACGATCTACAGATTTTACAAGATCTTCGTCCTTTTTGATGGCCTTATTAGCTAAAACTAATAATACGATAGCAACAATTGGAAGAAACATCCCAATACCTTTCTCAGAAACAGCGTTAACTGTTTCTCCAGATAAATTTAGAGAGCGATATACAAATAATCCTAATAAAATTAAATTTAATATTATGTTCAGTCTGTTCATTACAAACTGATTTTGTCTTTTTTTGTATGATATAATGCTAACAATTGTAAGCATTGTACTTAATCCTAATAATATGGTGTAAAGCTGATCTTGCATGAAGTAAAAAGCTTTACCGTCGTTTAAAGACCAAAGCGGTATAAAAAAAAGTAATACCCCTGTTATTACAAAGGTAAGAATTAAATATACGGTTTGAATTCGTTGTAACATAACTTGAAATTGTTTTACAAAAATATATTTTCTTTTTTATAAATACTATTGTATGATTAAATTTTATTCGTATTATTGCATCATAATACCGTAAGCACTTCATACTGCGGTCAATCGAAATTATTTATCTACCTATTCTTTTTACAGTATTCCTTAAAATAATTAAATTCATAGAACATTCATGTTTGATATTTCTGCATTAAAAGAAATGAAGCTTGCTGAGCTTCAGGAAATAGCTAAGTTAGCTAAAACAATAAAGTTTAATGGTGTTAAAAAAGAGACTTTAATCAGTCAGATTTTGGCACATCAAGAAGCGACCGTAGCGCCGCCTGAACCTGTTGTGGCAGAAAAGGAAATAACGGATGATAAACCAAAAAGAGCTAGAATTGTTCCTGCTAAAAAAACAGCAGCACCAAAAAATGCTCCGGTTTTAGAATTTGATAAAGTAGAAGAGGAAACTGCAGAAAAGAAGGAAACTCCTGTTGCAAAACCAAAGATTCAGGCAACTCCTAAGATTCAAGCGACGCCAAACGTTCAGGAGAATATAGAGAATCCTGTTGCTGATAAAAAAGAGCCTAAAATTGTAAAATTTAATAAATCAGCTTACGAGAAAAAGGTTGCACAGCAAAAAGAAAAAGAAGTTGTAAAAGAAGTGATTGCTGAAGAAGGTGCTGAAACTCCTGTTGTTGCAGAAAAGACAGAAAATGCGCCTCAGAGCAAAAAAATAAATCCAAATCAGAATAAAAATCAAAATCCTAACCAAAATCCGAATCAGAATCCAAACCAGAATGGAAACGGAAATGGTAATGGAAATAACGGAAATCAAAATCCAAATCATAAAAATAAAAAGAATAATAATTTCAGAGATTCAGACTTTGAATTTGATGGAATTATCGAAAGTGAAGGTGTTCTTGAAATGATGCCGGATGGTTATGGATTCTTACGTTCATCAGATTATAATTATTTAGCTTCTCCGGATGATATTTATTTGTCAACTTCACAAATCAGATTATTCGGTCTTAAAACCGGAGATACTGTAAAAGGAGTGGTTCGTCCTCCAAAAGAAGGTGAGAAATTTTTCCCTTTGGTTCGTGTACTTAAAATTAACGGACATGATCCGCAAGTTGTTCGCGACAGAGTTTCTTTTGAACACTTGACACCGGTTTTCCCTTCTGAAAAATTCAAATTAGCCGAAAAAGGCAGTTCTATATCAACTCGTATTATCGATTTATTTTCTCCAATAGGAAAAGGACAACGTGGTATGATCGTTGCACAGCCTAAGACGGGTAAAACAATGCTTCTTAAAGATATCGCAAATGCAATTGCAGCAAATCATCCAGAAGTTTATTTAATCGTTCTTTTGATTGATGAGCGTCCTGAAGAGGTTACCGATATGCAAAGAAGTGTTCGTGGTGAAGTTATCGCGTCAACTTTTGACAGAGAACCACAGGAACACGTAAAAATTGCCAATATTGTTCTTGAAAAAGCAAAACGTTTAGTAGAATGCGGACATGATGTTGTAATCTTGTTAGACTCGATTACACGTCTTGCGAGAGCTTACAATACAGTTCAACCGGCTTCTGGAAAAGTGTTAAGTGGTGGTGTTGATGCAAATGCATTACAGAAACCAAAACGTTTCTTTGGAGCAGCAAGAAATGTAGAAAACGGAGGATCTTTAAGTATCATCGCGACTGCATTGACTGAAACGGGTTCTAAAATGGATGAGGTTATCTTTGAAGAATTTAAAGGAACCGGTAACATGGAACTTCAATTGGATCGTAAGATTGCCAATAAACGTATTTTCCCTGCAATCGATCTTACGTCATCAAGTACACGTCGTGACGATTTATTATTAGACGAAAAAACATTACAAAGAATGTGGATTATGCGTAAATATCTTTCTGATATGAATCCAGTAGAATCTATGGATTTTGTAAACGATCGTTTCAAGAAAACCAGAAATAATGAGGAGTTTTTGATTTCGATGAATGACTAAGGAAAGTTGCTAAGATGCTAAGCTTCTAAGTTGCTAAATTTTTTCTTTGAGATTTAAATATATAAAAGGGGATGAGTTAAAAACTCATCCCCTTTATTTTTCTTAAAATTATAGTCATTCAGAATCTTAGTATTAAAAAAACTTAGAATCTTAGCAACTTAGAAGCTTAGTAGCTTAGATTATTTTTTATCCACTACCGGTCTGTTTTCTCTGTTGGCTAAATCCCATGCTACAGCAAAAGCAAGTTGTGTTCTTTTTGTTAAAGCGTCGTATTCTATTTTTTGAGGTTCGTCGCCTTTTCCGTGATAATCTTCGTGAACTCCGTTGAAGAAGAAAACTGCTGGAATACCATGTTTTGCAAAGTTGTAATGGTCAGAACGCTCGTAAAAATGATTTGGATCTTTAGGATCGTTAAATTTGAAATCCAGGTTCATTTTGATGTATTTGTCGTTTTGAGCTACAACTGTATTATGCAATTCCGTTGATAATCTGTCCGCTCCAATTACATATACATAATTGTTAGAATTGGCATGTTCAACATCGCGACGGCCAATCATATCAATATTGATGTCGGTAATTGTATTTGCGATTGGGAATAAAGGGTTTTCAGAATAATAACGAGATCCGTGTAAACCATGTTCTTCGCCAGTTACGTGAAGGAATAAAATAGAACGTTTTGGTCCATGTCCTTCTTTTTTAGCTTTTGCAAAAGCTTTAGCCATTTCTATAACGGCAACAGTTCCTGAACCATCATCATCGGCACCATTGTAAACTTCGCCATCTTTTATACCAACGTGATCGTAGTGAGCCGAAATTACCAAAACTTCATCTGGTTTTTCAGATCCTTCGATGTAAGCCCAGATGTTTTCTGAATCCGGTAAATTTTGATTGCGTTTGGCATTCAAATAAGCAGCCGGAATATGTTGGTAATAATCTGTTGCTCCTTTTGGGAACGAAACTTTACTTTTTTTGTATTGCTCGATCATATAAAGCCCTGCTTTTTTCTGTCCTGCAGAACCGGTTTCACGGCCTTCCATTTCGTCAGAAGCAATAGTGTAAAGCATTTTTTTAAGATCTTTTTCGGAAATAGCTTTAATGTATTTTGTTGGATCCGAATTGTCTTTAGATGCTGTAGACTGCGCAGTTTTGCAAGAATACGCAGAGACAACAAGTAATAAAAGGAGTAATTTTTTCATTCCTATAGTTAGTGTAAATTAATAAATGTGTAAAGAACGTAAAAGGTAAGTAAAAATAGAATAAAAAGTGAATTTATTATAAATAGCAGGAAACTTTTTACAAATGATACTATTCTGGACTCGCCATAGAAACGATGATGCGCGGGATAAAAATAATAACACATCCAAATTGTTCCGATAAAGTTTGTAATTGCCGCTATATAAGACAATGGACTATCTTCTCCGAAAAGGCCAACTACTCTGTTGATAATAAACATAATGAGAAAAATCAGCAGCAGAAAAGAAAAATAATGAAGTGTAAAAATGCCGTGATCAAAATAATACCATCTTTTTTTACTGTGAAAAATCCACAAGAAAAAGGCAAAAAACGGCATAATAATGAAGAGGATTTTCGGAAGATTATGAAAAAAAGACTCGATAAATTTTTCAATTATCTCTCTTTTAGTATTATTTTCTGTAACATGGACGGCTTTTTCATAAAGCCAGTACGATGTCGTATTTAGTTTTTCGCTTTCCTTTCCGTATTTCTGAATGGAATCAATTTCTTTCATTGATTTCAATTGAAAATAGGATTTGTCCACTGTTTTTGACTTTAAGTATGACTTGTCCTTCCAGTTTTTAGTTTCTTTTGGCTTTGCATTTTCGAAATTGGAACTAATTTCCTTTTCACCTTTTGTCAGGTTTTCAGTTACTTCACTGGGAAATAATGCAATTAAAAGAAAAGTAATAAAACTGATGAAAATATAAAGACGAACAGGCGCCAAATAAGACAATCTTTTACCGGAAAGATACTCTTTTGTTAGAGTTGCAGGTTTGAAAAGTAAATTTTTTATTGTTTTCCAAAATGCATTTTCATAATGCGTTAAATCTTCAAAAAAATGAATAAATAAATGATGAAATGTTTTTCTGGTATCTGTATTTTCCTGACCACAATTTGGACAAAATTTCTGTTCGACAACATGCCTGCAGTTTAAACAGGTTTTATCTTCTCTAATCGGACTGTGTGACATTGGTTAATTTGTTGTTTTTGATTTGGTTCAGTTTAGGTTTATTTTTTTAGGACTTCGTCAAGAAAAAGTTTCAAATGCTCAAATGATCTTTTGGCTGCAACCGGGTTATAGGCAGCGCCTTTAGAATTATCACTTCCAGCTTCCGGATTTGTAAAAGAGTGAACAGAATCTGAATAATAAATCATTTGCCAGTCGGCTTTAGAATCACGCATTTCTTGCTGAAAAGCCGCAATTTCTTCTTTAGAAACAAAAGGATCATCAGCACCATGACAAACTAAAACTTTTGTTGTAATTGGTGTTGCAGTTCTTGATGCATCTTTGCCTAAACCTCCATGAAATGATGCAACTCCTTTTACATTCAAATGTCCACGAGCTGCTTCAAGAACTCCGGTTCCTCCAAAGCAATATCCAATAACCACAATGTTATCTGCATTTGCTCCGGATTTGATTAATTCCTGCAAAGCTGCATTGATTCTTTTTTGATAGGCTTCATAATTTGTTTTATAGAATCCTGCTTGTTTTCCTGCTTCTGCAGTATTTTTTGGATAGTTTCCTTCGCCATAAATATCAGCGATAAAAACATTGTAGCCCAATTTAGATAAGTTTTCTGCAATTCCTTTAGAGGCATTATCAATTCCAAGCCATGCCGGCAATAGTAAAATTCCGGGATTATTAGTGCTTTTTTTGGCTGCTTTTATTGATAAACCATTTAATGCCTGATTGCCATCAGCATATTTTACTGGTTTTAGTTGTGCGTTCATGTTGCCGGAAAAGATTAAGGTTGCAAAAATAAGTGCGATTGAATTTTTCATTTCTTACAATTTTTAACAAATATCAGAAATATTATGTTACAAAAAAACCTTGAAAGCTATTTCTTACGAGGTTATTTAACATATAGGTAAAAATGTTGTTATTCGCCGGGATGATACGTTTTTTCTGCATTTTTCTGAACGTCTTCTTTGTAAAATAAAACGTCTTTGAATTGACCTTTCTGATACATTTCGGCCTGATCTGTAAAATGTTTCGAATTTTCATCTCCGCTATTTCCGCCAGCCAATACCGATTTTGCTTTTATTTTAGAGCCAAATTCAACTGCACAAACAAAACTATTTCCGTTGTAACCGTATCTTTTTTTAGATCCGTTTTGGTAACTGCTTTTAAAAGAGGGTAAACTTCCCCATGAACCAGGGCCAAAACCAATTGGTAAACTTGGTTTAGAATCGTCATATTTCAAATCAATGTCACCGCTTGAACGCTGAAAACGGTTAATTTCGCCCCAAGCCACTTGCCATGTTCCCCATTTCGAATTAAGCTCTTTTAAAACGGTTTGAAGCTGCGGAATCATTTGTGTGACTGTTGCATTTTTAGCAAAATTTGTTGTGTTTTCTACCTGATCTAATTCGCCTTCGTCAATGTAAGCTTTTTGGATTATTGGATCTAATTTATAGGCCCATTCTACCGCTAATGTGGTTGCCACCGAATTTTCTTTGGCATAGTAATCCCAGTTTTTAAGAATCGAAATTGGTTCTTTCAGTTCTAAATATTCTGCAGAATCAGGTTTTATGTTTTTTTCGAAAACAGTAACTAAACTGGGAATTAAAATTTCAAAAATCGATAATTTTGAATCATAGCCATCTGCAATTACTTTGTCCAGTGTATATTTGTCACCTTTATTAAAAATTCGAACGGCATTTACGCCTCTGAAATTTTCTCCATCTGGTGCCATGTAAGGAAGATAATTTACTTCTTTTGGACTATTTTCTCCTGCAACAGAGTAAGGCGTAGAATTACAATTTTGCAACCATCCATTTACGGGATTATATAAATGCACCGTTTCGTTAACGTCATGTAGACCTTTCCATTGTGTTGAAGAAACAGATCCGTCAACTACTTTTGACCAATTCAGGTTTTTATCCCGAATCGGAATAAAATTACCGTGCCAATATGCAATATTTCCTTTATTATCGGCATAAACGGTATTGTTGGAAGTATTGGCTTTTAGATCCATTGCTTTTTTATAATCGTCAAAGTTTTTAGATTTTGTTCTAACCCAACTCTGAATCAAACTGGTCATCGATCTGTTATTCGATTTTAGACTAATCCATTTTCCGTCGCGTTTGGCCATAATTGGACCGTTGTTGGTAAAATAGGTTTTGAATTTCTTTGGAACTAATTTTCCATTTTCAGTATAATTTATCGTGATTTCTTTTTCGATAACCGGTAAAAGTTTTTTATCAAATTCGTAGAATAATTTTCCATTTTTAGTGGTGATTTTTTCAGCGTACATATCGGCAACATCCACGTTTGATGAGGTATGCATCCAACCGCAGTTTTCATTAAATCCTTGATAAATGAAAAATTGACCCCAAGTTACCGCGCCATAAACATTCAAACCTTCATCGCTTGTAATTTGAACTTCAGGTCTAAAATAAAAAGTCGTATGCGGATTAATGTATAAAATGGCATTTCCGTCAGCTGTTTTTGATGGCGCAAATGCAAAACCGTTGGAGCCGGTTTGTACGTATTTTTCTCTTTCTACATACGCTACTTTGTCATTGTTGCCAGAATAAAAAGCTTTTAATTCGCCTGTCGAAAGATCAGCAGTACTAATGGCGCCAATACTTCCGTCTGTCCAAAGCAAAGGAAACCAAGGTTCGAAATGCGTTAAAAGTGCCGGTTTTACTTCCGGATGTTTATAAAGATAAAAGTTGATTGCATCCGCGTAGCTATTTAAAAGTTTTTTGAGCCATGACGGCGCTTTTTTATAATCGGCTTTAGCCTCTTCTGTGTCAATTAAAAGTTTAATTTCAAGATCATTATATAAAACAGATTGCCCTTTAATTTCTGACAGGCGACCTAATTTCTCAATATAATTCATTTCGATTCGCTTGAAATCATCTTCGCATTGTGCGTATAACAATCCAAAAACGGCATCAGCATCCGTTTTTCCATAAATGTGTGGAATTCCCCAATTATCTCTAATTATGGTAACTTGTTGTGCTAATTTTTCAAGCCGGTTAACTTCTTTCTGGTTTATTTTTTGTGCCGAAATCTGAAAACTGCAGCAAATTAAAAAAGTTAATTTTATTATTTTGGAAGAATTAAACATGTTTATTTAATTTTAAATTTTTGTCCGGCATTGTAAATACTCATTTCTAATTTTTCAATAGAAATCAGATTGTTTTTTTTGGATTTTTGAATGCCTTTCGGATTTCTAACAACAATAACTTCGCTTTCTCCTGCAACTTCAATTTCATTGTTTCTCACAATAATTGCCGTTGCTTCATCAATTCCAATTCCGGTTAAATTTGGAAATTCCACCAAAGCAGAAAGCAAGCGATTGTAGCGATTTCGTTTTAAAAAATGCTGATCGATAACGGCAGTTTTCAGTAAACCCAAACCTTCTGAAGTTTCTAGATTGTCATATCTGATATTATCAAAAGTACCAGAATATTCTTTTTCCAGTTTCTGATTTCCGGTAATCATTTTTTCCGACATCACAGCTGCTCCTGCACTTGTTCCGGAAATGGTACTTCCGTTTTCATATGCTTTTTGAATTGCGGTTTTTATTGGTGTATTATGAGCAACTGCCATAAAACGGCTTTGATCGCCACCGCTTATAAAAATCAGTTTTGCTTTTTGTACCGAATCTGTCAATGTTTTATTTTGAGCTGTTTGTTTATTGAAATTCAGCATCACAATTGGATTTGAAGTTAATTTCACCATTTGTGTTTTAAAAAAGATAAACGAACTATCCGGTTCTTCGCTCGACATTGGTAAAACGACGATATAATCTTTTTTTCCTAATTCGGCTACAGCCAAAACCTGTTTCATTAATTCGTCAGAACGATCTCCGCCACCAATGATAAAGAGTTTTCCTTTTGGATTTTGCGCCTGAAGCAAACAACTCAAAAATAAGAATAGCGTGATCGTAAAATTCTTGGATGTAAGTCTGAAAAGTGGTTGGTTTTTCATGTTTATTTTGGTTTAGTTATGCTGATTTTCTATGAATTTTAAAAGCGAAGTATTGACAATAAAAAGCACGTCTTTTACTTTATCTAAATCTACTTTAGAAGCTTTGTCTCGCGGCGTGTGATAATCATCGTGAAAACCACTAAAGAAAGTCATGATCGGGATTCCTTTTGCAGTAAACGAGGCGTAGTCACTTCCGCTGTGGCCGTCAGTTTCCCAGAGATCAAGTGTGAAAGGTTTTGCAAGTTTGGAATTACTTAAAGTGGCGATTTCTTTTAAATTCTCATTTTCTTTTGGAGTTCCAATACTTAAAATTCGATGTGTCTGATCTTCCGGAGCATTTCGCGAAATCATGTCCATATTTATGGCGAGAAGTATTTTTTGTTTTTGAAAATCAAAATTCTGAACAAAGTATTCACTTCCTAAAAGGCCTAATTCTTCGGCAGTCCAAGAAGCGAAAAGTAAATTAAAAGGTGGTTTTACTTTCGATTCTGACCATTTTTTAGCCAAAGCCAGCATTCCCGAAGTTCCGGATGCATTATCATCGGCACCATTGTAAATCGAATCATTTTTAATTCCTAAATGGTCATAATGCGCACCAATAATAACGGTTTTGGTTGTGTCTTTTCCTGGAATCATTCCGAGAACATTTCGAACCGGAAAAGTTTGAGATTGTAATTCGAGTGAAAAATTGATTTTCGTGTTTTTAAATAGAGTAGAAGTGCCAGCATTTTTTTGAGCTAATTTCTTTTCTATATTGTTTAATGAAATAGTAGTTTCAGACAAAAGTTTTTCAGAAGCAGTTTTGGTTAATTTAAAAACTGGAATTGACGTGTTTGATGCATTTTCTAAAGAATGAAATACAGCATCTTCCTTTGAATTATTAGGTTTAAATTTGCCTTTTGAATCTAAAATTACAAGCGCAATTGCACCTTTGTTTATTGCTGTCTGAAGTTTTGTTTCTTCTAAATCATTTTCTTCGGGAAATATTTTTTTGAATTTTTGATAGGTTACCGAAGTACTGTCCAGATGGCCAGGAAATCCTTTTAAAACTACCACGACCTTGTTTTTTACATCTTGATTTTTGTAATCATCATAACCTTCTTTTGAAAGATTTATTCCGTAACCAACAAAAACAATTTGAGCTTCTTTTTGTATTGATTGTGCAATTGGAGTAACCTTGAAATCGGTTTCTGGAGAAAGAGCGATTATTTTTTTACCTTTTTTGATTTCCAAAGAAACATTTTTAACAGAATGTTCCAGAATTTTGAAGTCCTGAAAATAACCCGATGCAGTATCTTTTTGAAAAGGAACTAACTGATATAAACCCATCATTGAGGCAATATATTCAGATGCCATAAAACCACCTTTTTGTGTAGCGCCACGGCCTTCGAGCCAGTCAGATGCCAAAAAAGAAAGTGTTCCCGAAAAATCACTTTTGGATGGATTTGAAACAGTCGTCTGCGAAAACAACATCGATTTACAGTAAAACAGAGTAAATAAAAGCAGTATTCGTAAACGCATTTTTTTTAGTTTTTGAAATTTATAGCGAGATATTTCTTTTAAAAGCACAACCCAATTCAATAATCGAATCGGTTTTGGCAATGCCGGGAATTCCATCGATTTTTTCGTAAAGAATTCTACGCATATGTTCGTGGTTTTTTGCAATAATTTTAATGTACAACGTGAAAGAACCAGTTACGTAGTAGCATTCGGTAATTTCAGGAATGTCTTTTAATGCCTCTATAATTCGGTCAGAATCAGAATCTTTATTTAATGTAATTCCGGTAAAAGAAGCCCAGTCGTAGCCAATATTTTTTTCCTGAATAATTGGTTTTATGCCGCCAAGTACACCTTGCTCAATCATTCTATTAACACGCTGATGCACCATAGTGTTTGATATTTTCAAATTAGATGCAATTGCCGAGAAAGCCATTCTGCCGTCTTTTTCCAATTCCTTAATTATCTTAATATCAAATTCGTCTAGTATTTCCATTCTTTTAAATTCTGCTTTTTTTATTTGTTGTAAATATAGTCCCTAACGGGACATTTTTTATCGACCCCATAATTGTTTTCTACCGATATTTAACTCCTACGGAGTATTTTTATTATTATGTATTAATTATGATAAATTGATTTCAATAGCTTGATTTTTAATCTTTACATAATAAAAGTATTATCTCGACGAGATTAAAAATCAATAGTAAATATCGTCTCTATGGGACATTTTTTATCGAACCCATAATTGTTTCTACCGATATTTAACTCCTACGGAGTTTTCTTTTCATTGTGTATTAATTATTATAAATTGATTTCAATAGCTTGATTTTTAATCTTTACATAATAAAAGTATTATCTCGGCGAGATTAAATATCAATAGTAAATATCGTCTCTATGGGGCATTTTTTATCGACCCCATAATTGTTTCTACCGATATTTAACTCCTACGGAGTTTTATTCTTTTCATTGTGTATTAATTATGATAGATAAATGTCAATGGTTTGATTTTTAATGTTTTAGTAATAAAAATTATCTCGGAGAGATTAAATATCGGTAGCAAAAAAAATATGAACATCAAATTGTCCCGTAGAGACTACACAAGTATCAATGCTTTTGATTTATAAAAGTAACTATTTTTTTTAATAAAAGGGAATAAAATTGATATTGTCTCTAGGTTAATTTGATTTTTAAACAAGTTGTAAATGTAAAATTTGACTTATTTTGTTAATTATAAAGTCAAAATTTTACTTTTAAGCTTTATAATTAATATTTTTTGATACTTTTGTACTTTAAAAAAATACAAACCATGATTCACACTGAAAATACCCTTTCGTCAAAATCAGAAATTTTGATTGAAAAAGAAAATAAATACGGAGCTCATAATTACCATCCGCTTCCAGTTGTTTTGGAAAAAGGAGAAGGAGTATATGTTTGGGATGTAGACGGAAAGAAATATTATGATTTTCTATCTGCTTATTCAGCAGTAAATCAAGGACATTGTCATCCCAAAATTGTACAGGCAATGATCGATCAGGCTCAAAAACTGACATTGACTTCTCGTGCATTTTACAATGATAAATTAGGAAATTACGAAGAATACGTTACAAAGTATTTTGGTTTCGATAAAGTGTTACCAATGAATACTGGCGCCGAAGCAGTTGAAACGGCATTAAAAGTATGTAGAAAATGGGCTTATGAAGTAAAAGGGATTCCGGAAAATCAGGCGCAGATTATTGTTTGCGAAAATAATTTTCATGGAAGAACAACAACAATCATTTCATTTTCTAATGATGAAACGGCGCGTAAAAACTTTGGTCCGTTTACAGACGGATTTATAAAAATTGAATATGATAATCTTGAAGCGCTTGAAAAAGCTTTAGATTCTTCAAAAAATATTGCTGGATTTTTGGTTGAGCCAATTCAGGGAGAAGCTGGAGTTTATGTTCCTTCAGAAGGATATTTGGCGAAAGCAAAAGCATTATGTGAAAAACATAATGTGTTGTTTATTGCTGACGAAGTTCAGACAGGAATCGCACGTACCGGAAAATTATTAGCGGTTCACCATGAAAATGTGCAACCTGATATTTTAATTTTAGGAAAAGCGATTTCAGGAGGTGTTTATCCGGTTTCCGCAGTTTTAGCAAATAACGAGATTATGAATGTAATCAAGCCAGGACAACACGGATCTACTTTTGGAGGAAATCCTGTTGCGGCTGCTGTTGCAATTGCAGCTTTGGAAGTTGTTAAAGAAGAAAAACTGGCTGAAAATGCAGAACGCTTGGGAATTATCTTAAGAGATGGATTAAACAAAATTGCTGAAAAGAACAGTTTGATTACGCTAGTTCGCGGAAAAGGTCTTTTGAATGCGATTGTTATTAATAGCGGTGAAGATTCTGATTTAGCTTGGGAAATCTGTCTAAAATTTAGAGATAATGGATTATTAGCAAAACCGACACACGGAAATAAGATTAGATTTGCTCCGCCATTGGTTATGACAGAAGATCAGATTAAAGAATGTCTTGAAATTATCGAGAAATCTTTGAATGAGTTTAGATAAAAAAGATTCTAAGTTGCAAAGATTCTAAGATTCTGAGTTTTTATTTTAATATAAATTTAAAAGGTCCAAAGTTTTATAAATGATTATAAAACTTTGGACCTTTGTCACTTTGAACCTTTGTTACCTTAATCTAAATTTAGCTTGAGTAACCTGGATTTTGAGTGATTAATTTATTAGCATCCATTTCTGATAACGGAATTGGGAATACTAATCTATTTGCATCATAAAGAATCAAAGAAGAACCATCTCCATTTTTACTAATGTCAATAGAACGTTTTGTTCTTTTTATATCGTGAATTAAAAATCCTTCCATACCCAATTCTAAATCTCTTTCAAGTAAAATATCATCGATAGTGACACTAGCCAGATTATCTGCATTTGCTCTGGTTCTAATAATATTAATGTCATCAAGCGGTGTGTTTCCAACAGCTGTTCCGGCCTGTAAATTTGCTTCAGCTCTAATTAAATACATTTCGGCTAATCGAATGATTCCCACATCTGCAAATTGATCTGTAAATTTTGAAGTCAGGATACTTGAATCTTCATATACAAAATCAGCTCTGTCATCTGGTGTGCTAAATTGTGCTAAGTAGTTATCTGTAATAGCAAAGTCACCGCCACGTCCGCCATAACTTTCAGCGGCATAAAAAGTAACCATATCATTTACTCCGGTTTGTTTTGTAATCTGAATGGCAAAAACATCTTCAGCCTGATCCGTATCGTGATTAAAAGCATCGGCATATTTTGGAGATAGTGCATGTCCGCTATTTTCAATAACATCATTTGCAGCGTCTCTTGCCATAGCATAATTTCCTTGTTGTAGATATACTCTGGCTAATAAAGCCTGAGCTGCATATTTATCAGCATAAAAATCGTTGTCTTCAGGAAGATTTGTATAAGCCAGATTTAATCCGTCAATAATTGTTTTATAAACTTCATCTACGGTGCTTCTTTCTTTTGAAAGATCAACACTAAAATCGTAAATAGCATTTGGTCTGATTACAACTCCTAATTGTGTATTGGCTTGACCGCTTACATAAGGTTTTGCGAAAAAGCGAACTAAATCAAAATATGCTAGTGATCTTAAAAAATTAGCTTCGCCAATCATCACGGCCTGTCTGTCCGGATCTTTCACTTTGTCTATGTTTTCTATTACAGTATTGGCAGCATTAATAATTTGATAACATCTTCCGTATGTACCTTCAATGATAACGTTGTCAGACTGCATATTTTTGGTATACATCTGTCTTAATTCTCCAAAAGACCCTGACCATTCTAAAGTTGTTGTATTTCCTGCTCCGGTTACACCTAATAAATCAGCGTATAACAAGATTCTTCCGCCGTATCCATTTCCGTTTGCGGCTAAAGCGTAGGCTCCCGTTAAAACATTGGTAACGCCGCCTTCTGTACTTAAGGTTTCGGTAGCGTCCTGACTTTGCTTAGGATCTAAATTTAATTGATCTTCACAGCTGGTAAAAAAGGCTGTCAAAAATATGATTAGTATTAATTTATGTGCTTTCATCTTAGTTGTATTAAAAATTAATATTTACTCCTATTGCAATTGTTTTTGCTGGAGGCGCTGAGTAAAAATCTTCTCCAATTCCTGCATCATCTCTTCTGGCTTCTGGATCATATCCTTTATAGTTTGTAAAAGTTACCAGATTTACAGCAGTAAAATAGATTCTTAAACTGCTCATTCCAGCGTCGTTTACGGTTTCTTTTGGTAAAGAATAACCAAATGTTAAGTTACGCAAACGTACAAAATCGGCTTTGTCAAGATAACGTGTAGAATTTTGTGTTCCGTTTTGTTGATAAAACCTTGCCTGCGGTACATCTGTAATGTCTCCTACTTTCTGCCAACGGTTTAGCTGATCAGCGGTTTGGTTATCAAACCAATCTGCTGCAGATGATTGGTATGATCCTGCTGAATTATAGATACTTGCGCCCCATTCTCCCTGAAAAGTAAAGTTTAAATCAAAGTTTTTGTAATTTAGTGTATTAGTCATCCCCGACATTAAAGTTGGAAAAGGATTTCCTGCAATAATTCTTTTTGCTTCATCATAATTGCTCGTTGTGCTTCTGTCAATGCTTCCATCAGGATTTACAGTGTTTTTTATAAAAAGTGCATCTCCGTTTAAAGGGTCAACTCCTCCGTATTCAACTAGATAAAAAGATGAAACGTTTTCTCCAACTCTGTTGATGTTGTAATCTGTAATTACATCTGTATTGTTATTTGGTAATGAAGTTACTTTTGATTCATTAGTAGTAAGATTGAAACTGGTGCTCCATTTAAAGTTTTCTGTTTCAATATTTTTAGTGTTTAAAGTAATCTCAATTCCACTACTTTTCAAATCTCCAACATTTTTATTAATTGATGAAGCTCCTGAACTTAATGGAACAGGTGTTGCAAAAAGCAGTCCGTCAGTAATTTTCTGATAGTAATCGAATTCGAGATTTATTTTGTTTATAAAACCAACTTCTACACCAACATCTGTCTGTTTCGATTTTTCCCAGGTAAGTCTGTCATTTCCTGCTTGTTGAAAAGTAAGCCCTGATTTTAAGTTATACGGATTTGGTTGATATAACTGACGAGAAGCAAAATTTCCAATTTCTGCGTTACCAACTTGACCCCAGCTTGCTTTTAATTTTAAATAAGTTAAAATAGTGTTGTCTTTTAAGAATTCTTCCTCAGACATGATCCAACCAGCTGAGAAGGCAGGAAAGATGGCATATCTTTCGTCTTTTCCAAATCGAGAAGAAGCATCACGACGTACACTTGCTTTAAATAAATATTTTCCATTAAATGAATAATTTAATCTTCCAAATTGAGACAGGAAAACATAATCAGTTTCACTTCCATGTCCTTCATTTACTTCTGCACCACCATCAACGGTATGAAAATCATCATTTGGAAAATAAATACTATTTACATCCTGATATCTTCTGTTGTATTTATTGAATTCCATACCTGCAACTACATTTAAAACATGCTTTTCAGCAAATGTTGCATCATATGTAAAATAGTTGGTGAAAACATAGTTTTCAGTATTTACTGATGTTGCGAAAACTTCTCCATCAGTTGCCATGTATGGTGCGTTTTTACCTTGCCAGTAATCTTCAGATTGTGTTAAAAAATCATATCCAAAATCTGAATTGAATTTTAAACCTTTTGCAATTTTTACTTCACCAAATATTTTTCCGGTAACTCTTCTCATTATAGTTTCCCATGAAGTATTGTCTTTTGCTAACAAGTAGTTTACATATTCTGTATCCGGGTTTGGGGTTCCATCAGCTAATCTGGCTTGCGAAATTGGAGCCTGAGCAACTGACTGTAAAGGTGTAGAAAATGAATTATCATCCTGAACCCTGTGTATTACGGATCTCGAAAAACCAATATTCATACCTGCTGTAAAACGTTCAGATACTTTATGAGAAACGTTTACTCTAGCTGTAATTCTGTCTAAGTCATTACTGTCAATAATTCCTGTAGTATTGTTGTAAGCTCCAGAAAAGAAGTATTTTGTTCTGTCATCACCTCCCGAAGAAGAAAAATCTGCATCTGTTGTATAACCGGTTCTAAAAGCAATGTCTTGCCAGTCAGTATCGATTTCTCCGTTTCTCCAGTCGGTTCCTCCAGATAAGTATTCTAATTCATCTTCTACATATTCTAAATCATCTGCATTTCTTCCGGCTTCCTGTAGTAATTCTACATATTGTTTTGCGTTTAGCCATTTTCTTTTATGAGTTGCCTCGCTGACACCTTGTGAAAAATTTAAAGAAAAAGTACCTTTTCCTTCTTTTCCTTTTTTAGTCGTGATCAAAACCACTCCATTTGCTCCACGTGCACCATAAATTGCCGCAGAAGAAGCATCTTTTAAAACCTCGATTGATTCTATTTCATTTGGACTTAAAGTTAAAAGAGGGTTTGTAGGAGCTCCATTGCTAGACTCATCATCATTGATAAGCGGAATTCCGTCCATAACGTACAAAGGTTGTGTTCCAGCACTGATACTGGCTGCACCTCGAACCCTAATATTCATTCCTCCTTCGACTTTACCATTTGTCTGTGTAATCTGTACTCCGGCTAATTTACCAACCAACGCATTTTGTACGTTCGCAACAGGTATTTGTTGAATATCTTTTGCAGTAACACGAGCGATGTTGTCTGTTAAGTTCTTTTTTGATTGTGTACCATAACCTACAACCAAAACAGCTTCAAGTTCATTTTGTGTTTCAATTAATTCGATCTTCATATTGTTAGAAGCAGATACTTCGACGGTTGCAAAGCTTACATAGCTTATTACCAATGACTCACCTTTTTTAGCTGCAATCTTGAAATTTCCGTCAAAATCAGTTTGTGTACTAACTTTTGTTCCTTTTACAATAATGTTAACTCCTGGAATAGGAATGCCCTTTTTATCAGTTACTATTCCAGAGATTAATCCGTCTTGTGCGGCAACTATTTGTACAGATAATACCAATATCAGCCATAAAAATTGTTTAAATTTAATTTTCATCTCCTGTATGTTTAAATTAGTTTTCTCAAATATCATAAATTAATGTTAAGTAAAACCTTCTTTTTAACATAAAATATAACATTTTGGCTAATTTTTGTATTATTTGTAACATTTTTGGTTTTGGAAGCCTAAATTTGTAAAAAATAATGTAATAAATTGATTAATTTCTAATTAAAATATTTTGTTTACTGTAATTAATGAAGTGAATTAACATAAATTAAGTGAAAAAATGACTTTTTTTTAACAATTTGTGAAATATTTGCTTATTTCGAATAAAATAAAAAATAAAAAAGCGATTGTTCAGGAAAACAATCGCTTTTGGGTATAATTACTCAAAATATCAAAAAAAGTAATTATTCATTTGAAAAGTTATTCTCTATATTTTAAAATTTAACTTTTTTAAGTTCCCACAAAGTCTTGATAAAAGTATCAACGTCTTGTGTGGTATTGTAAAATGCCAATGATGGACGAACCGTAGTTTCAACTCCCATTCTTCTCAAAATAGGTTGTGCACAATGATGTCCGGTTCGTACAGCAACGCCTTCTTTGTTTAATGCCTGACCAACCTGATCGTTTGTATAGCCTTGTAAATTGAAAGATAATACACTCGCTTTGTCTTTTGCAGTTCCAATTAAACGTACGCCCGGAATTTGTTTTAACTGGTTTGTTGCATATTCTAATAAATAATGTTCGTATTGGCCAATGTTTTCGATTCCGAGTTTCGTTACATAGTCAATTGCAGCGCCAAGACCAATTGCATCAGCGATGTTTCCCGTTCCGGCTTCGAAACGATTGGGTGCTTTGTGGTATTTTATTTCCTCAAAAGTCACGTCCTGAATCATGTTTCCGCCAGATTGATACGGCTGCATTTCGTTCAGCAAATCTTCTTTGCCATATAAAGCGCCAATTCCTGTTGGACCAAATAATTTATGTCCAGAAAAAACCAACCAATCCGGATTTAAATCCTGAACATCCACTTTCATGTGCGAAACAGATTGTGCGCCGTCAATTAAGACTTTTGCACCTGCTGCGTGCGCCATTTCGGTTATTTTTTTGGCCGGAGTTACGGTTCCCAATGCATTTGAAACTTGTGTAAAAGCAACTAAACGTGTTTTTGAATTCAGCAGTTTTGAATATTCGTCAAGTAAAATCTGACCATCATCATCTACAGGAATTACACGAAGTTTCAAACCTTTTTTATCAGCCAATCTTTTCCACGGAACTATATTCGCATGATGCTCTAGATTACTGACAATAATCTCATCTCCCGAATTTAAATTTTGATCGCCCCAAGTTGAAGCCACTAAATTTATTCCTTCGGTGGCACCACGAACAAATACAATTTCGTTTACAGAAGATGCATTCAAAAAGGTTTTTACTTTTTCGCGTGCCGCTTCATAAGCGTCAGATGCGCGTGCTGCCAATTCATGTGCTGCACGGTGAATGTTTGAATTTTCATGTTCGTAGAAATACGCAATTCGATCAATAACCGATTTTGGTTTTTGAGTCGTCGCAGCATTATCAAACCAAACCAAAGGCTTTCCGTTTACCGTTTCACTCAAAATTGGAAAATCTTTTTTGATCAATTCGGCGTTAAAATGCGAATTTGTGCTACCGCTTAACGGATTTGTTCCGAATGAACTTCCAACAATAGCATTTGCATTTTTAGAATCAAAAGCAAACGGATTCTGATCTAAAAAATAATACGAGTTTTGAAGATCACTTCCGCTTGACGGAAAATCATTTCGCTTTCTGAAAAAAGTGTCAACAGTTTCTAAGGCAGCTTTTAACTCATTTTCAAAAGAAGAATTTTCGCTTTGAAAAGGCAAATATTGATCATTTAAAAACAACGATGAAAAAATCGATTCCTCATTAAGTTGTGGCGTGCTATTGTTTTTTAAATTGATATTATTAAAGCCAGTTTGCGGATTATTAATATTTAGTCCATTATCTTCGGGAATTCCAGAAGAAGGGATGCCATATTTAGGGTCAAAACCTGCGCCAGCATTTGGATACAAAGCCGAGGCACTCGAACTTTGAGAAGCACTTGTTGGAGAACCTCCAAAACCGCTGAACGAAGGTGGAGCCAGATTAACATTTAACGGACTTTGCGTTGGAAACGGCGTTAAAATATTGGCGCCACCAGCATGCAAAAGCGTTTCTGCAATTTTTGTCGCACGAGGATGTTCCGCTTTGTCTGGACTCAATGAAATTTCTTTCGGAAATTCATTGGGCAGCGCACTGAACAGTTCGTTTGCCAAAAACTGCAAATCGTCAATGTTTGGTAATCCGTCTGGGTTAGTATTTGTACTCATGATACTTTCCTATTTCGACATCTTCTAAAACAGCGATGGCATCATCAACCAAAATAGCTAAAGAACAATAAAGCGAAACCAAGTAAGAAGCAATCGCTCTCTCATTAATTCCCATAAAACGAACTGATAATCCTGGAGACTGTTCGCCTTGCAGTCCTGGCTGAATCAACCCGATTACACCCTGACGGCTTTCACCAGTACGTAATAAAATGATTTTTGATTTTCCCTTTACAATCGGCAATTTATCTGATGGAATAAGCGGAATTCCTCTCCAAGTTAAAAACTGAGATCCGAATAAAGATATCGTTGGTGGCGGAACACCTCTGCGTGTACATTCACGTCCAAAAGCAGCAATCGCTAACGGATGTAGTAAAAAGAAACCAGGCTCTTTCCAAACCTTTGTCAGCAATTCGTCTAAATCATCTGGAGTTGGTGCTCCTGTGCGTGTTTTTATAATTTGTGAAGGCGCTACATTGCTCAATAATCCGTAATCTTTATTATTGATTAATTCGCTTTCCTGACGCTCTTTTATAGTTTCTATTGCCAGTCGAAGTTGCTCTGTGATCTGATTATACGGTTTGCTGTACAAGTCAGAAACACGTGTATGAACTTCCACAATAGTTTGAACAGCTGCAAGGTTATATTCTCTTGGATTTTCAATATAATCAACAAAAGTATTTGGTAAAACTCTCTCATCGCGCGCAGAACAATCGACTTCGATGTGGTTTGCATTTTTAACTTTGTTCAAACGAAACACACCCGATTCTACCGGTGTCCAATGCAATAGATGTGTCAGCCAGCGTGGAGAAGTGGTTCCAATTTGAGGTACGGTACGTGTTGCAATTGCGAGTTGTCTTGCTGCAACATCGCCTAATGCGGTCTGTTGTTGTTTTGATTCTGCCATTTTTCTGGTGTTTTAATAGGTTTGTAAATTATTTTTTGCTTGCTTAAAGTTATTCATAATTTTAATCAAATAACTCATCTACAGATAAATATCTTTCTCCTGTATCATAATTAAAAGTCAGAATTACAGCATTTTCAGGAATATCTTTGAGTTTTCTGGAAAGTGCTGCAAGTGCTGCCCCGGTCGATATTCCAGCAAATATTCCTTCTTCTTTTGCTATTTTTTTAGTGAAATTGTACGATTCGTTTTTATCAACCGTTAAAATCTGATCGACATATTCGCGATTAAAAACTTCTGGAATAAAACCTGCTCCAATTCCCTGAAACGGATGCGGAGACGGAAGTCCACCACTCAAAACTGGCGACAAGGCCGGTTCAACTGCATAAGTTTGAAGATTCGGGAAATGCTGCTTTAATATTTTTGAAACTCCGGTAATATGACCTCCGGTTCCAACTCCGGTAATTAAGTAATCAATTCCTTCTGGAAAATCGGCTAAAATTTCCAGAGCGGTTGTTTTTTCGTGAATTTCAACATTTGCTTTATTGGTAAATTGAGACGGAAGAAACGAGTTTTTAATCGTCGAAGCCAGTTCTTTTGCTCTTTCAACTGCTCCAGAAGTTCCTTTTTCTCTTGGAGTCAAAACATATTCGGCGCCATAGGCATTCAAAATTCTCCTGCGTTCAATACTCATCGATTCTGGCATTACCACAATAACTTTATAACCTTTTACGGCTGCAACTAATGAAAGTCCAATTCCGGTATTTCCTGAAGTTGGTTCAATAATTACAGTATCCTGATTTATAAGTCCTTTTTGTTCAGCATCTTCAATCATTGCAAGAGCAATTCGATCTTTAATACTTGAACCCGGATTTGATTTTTCCAATTTAATCCACACTTCATGTGATTTAAAAAGTTTGTTTAATCGAATGTGAGGAGTGTTTCCTATGGTTTCTAAAATGTTTTGATATTTCATTGGTTTTGATATTTTTAAATAGAATAAAAAATGGGTGCAGGGAAAGGGTTATTGTCCCTGATTTTAATTTCGTTTTTATGATACACAACAGAATTGGACGGAATTGTATACGTCAGCCAGACATTTCCGCCAATTATAGAATCTTTTCCTATAGTAGTTTGACCGCCAAGAATAGTGCTGTTGGCATAAATAATGACATTGTCTTCAATGGTTGGATGTCTTTTTATAAAGGCTTCGTCTTTTTTTACACTCAAAGCTCCGAGAGTAACGCCTTGATAAATTTGCACGTTATCGCCAATAATTGTTGTTTCTCCAATCACGATTCCTGTTCCGTGATCGATAGCAAAATCTTTTCCGATTTGGGCGCCGGGATGAATTTCGATACTCGTTTTAATATGAGCATATTCTGAAATGGTTCGGGCTAATAATTTTAAATCCTGCTCCCAAAGCTGATGAGAAAATCGGTAAACGGCAATAGCGAAAAAACCAGGATACGAGTATAGCACTTCTTCCAGTGATTTGGCCGCAGGATCTTTTGTAAATATGGTTACAGCGTCGTTTAATGCTTTTTTATGCAACTTCGGAATCGCTTCAAAAAAGTTTTTGGTTTGCTGTTTTTGGTCACTTTTTGGTGAAAAATCCAAAACCAATTCATCAAACTGCTTTTCCAGCTGATTGAATTTGTATTTGATTGTTGCCTCAGATTCTAATGATTTTGAGGTATTAGAAAATAAGATGACAAACAAATCATCTATAAACTGATGAATTAATTTTTTCTCAGGTAATATCACTAAGTCATGATGCTGTTTTGCTATTTCTTGATAAAATGAATTCATAACGATTATTTTATGGTTAGAAAAGATTTTTATTTTTTCAGCAATGCACCGCCCGGCATTACTTCTGGTTTTAGTTTGAATTTGCTGTATTCTACAACGCCAGTGCGATCTGCCCATTCAAAATAAGATGCCGAAAGTTTGTTTACAATTCCCGGATTTTGTTGCGCTACATTGGTAGTTTCGCCACGATCAGTTTCGAGATTGTAAAGTTCCCATTCATAAGAAGGATAAATCGAAACCAATTTCCATTTTCCGTCACGAACTGCTCTGTTTCCAGCTCTTTCCCAGAATAACGGTTCGCCTCGGTTAACTTCTGAAACATTGTCAAATAAAACAGGAAGTAAACTTTTTCCCGGAAGCGGATTCGTATTTACATTATTATAATTTTTAGGATATTCGATTCCAGCCAATTCATAGAAAGTAGGAGCGAGGTCAATAATGTGTCCGGTTCCTTTATCAATTCTTCCCGCTTTTATTTTTGAAGGAAACCAAGCAATAAACGGCGAACTGAAACCGCCTTCATGCATATTATTTTTATATTGCTGAAGTGGTGTGTTCGATAGATATGCCCAGTTTTGTTCTTGATAATCAAATGATCCTGAAGTTCCAACGGGTCCGTCATTTCGAACTAAACCTCTTCCAAGTGGATTATAAGTATTAAATCCGCCTTGAGCGCCATTATCTGAAATGAAAATAATTAATGTGTTTTTATCTTTTTTAAGCGCTTTTAGTTTATCTAAAACTTTCCCAACATTTTGATCCATGTTGTCAACCATTGCGGCATAAACTTCCATTTTAGCTTTCCAGAATTGTTTTTCGTCATAAGTCAGCTTGCTCCATTCTGGAACTTCAGGATCTCTTGGTGAAATGGTTTGATTGGCTGGTAAAATTCCGTTTGCTTTTAATTTTTCGATTCTTTTTTCTCTCAAAATATCCCAGCCTTCATCAAATTTTCCTCTGTATTTGGCAATGTCAACAGGTTTTGCCTGCAACGGCCAATGCGGAGCAGTAAAAGCCAAATACAAAAAGAAAGGTTTGTTTTCTTTGTTTTGTTCATCTAAGAAACTAACTGCATTGTTTCCAATTTCATCTGTAAAATAATATGAATTATCTTTTGGATGCAGTTCTTCATTATTACGAATCAGTTTTACCGGATAAGGCGTTTTCCCGAAAGGCAAAGGCTTTGTATCAAAATAATTAGATGCGCCTTTTAAGATGCCGTAAAATTTATCAAAACCCCTTTGATTGGGCCATTGCGCTTGATCTTCAGAACCTACATGCCATTTTCCTGATAAAATCGTGCTATAACCGCCAGAACGGAAAACCTCTCCAAGAGTCAAAGATTCTTTATTCAAATAGCCTTGATAAGCAGGCAATCCTAAATTTACATCAAAAAAACCAACTCCGGCTTTATGCTGATATTGGCCCGTTAAAAGTGATGCTCTTGTTGGCGCACAAATGGAGTTATTGTAAAATTCGCGTAAACGTAAACCTTCACTCGCCAATTTATCCAGATTTGGTGTTTTAATTTCCGATCCATAATTTCCTAAATCAGAATAACCCATATCGTCTACCATAATCAGAATGATATTTGGCTTTGTCGTATTCTGAGCGTTTACTTTGTTAAAACTGAAAACTCCGGTTACTAAAGCAGAAAATAATAGTGAGGTAATTTTAGTATTCATTTTTAAGATTTTTTTGTTGTTGTTTTTTTGTTTTGAAATGATAAATGTTCTTTAATAGGTTAATCTCTGTTGCCGCAGAAATGACTTTTTATAAAGGTATAACATTATGACACAGCTTCGTACAAAACGAACTGCACACTATGTCGTAAATGAAATTGGAGTAAAATAGAGGCTTGTTTGCGATTTTAAAATTTAATAAAATCATGACAAACGAATGTGGGAATTAACAACAGCTACACATATAACAAAAAGTGTTATAGTCGTGTTTTTTAGGAAAAATGAAAGACGTTCTGTGTGCTATTGTTTTCAAAATGTAAGTTTTAAATATTAAACTCTACTAATTCTATAGACAAAGTTATATTTAATATTGTAAAAACCAAATTAATCTTGATTTTTTTTTGAAAAAAGAAGTAAAGAGAAATGATTTGCCACGAATTACACGAATTAACACGAATTAAATTTGTGGAAATTTGTGAAATTCTTGGCATAAAAGAATTAGGAAGGACTTTGTTAAAGTTTAGTAATGACAATATTGCGCTTAAACTTTGCGTTTTTGCGACTTTGCGAGAGAATTGCTCGCCCGCTACTTCCCAAACAGAAAATAAGCAATAATCAAAGTCACAATAACATTGAATAATTGCGCAATTAAAAAAACATACAAAGGTTTACGACTATTATTAGCAAGCAAATCTTTAAAATTTGTTTCTAAACCAATACTTGTAAAAGCCAAAGCAAACCAAATGCCTTGCAAATTTTTCAAACTGTCTTTTACCGAATCTCGAACTTCCGAAGTAATAAAAAAAGAAAATAGGAGAGAGGCCAGAATAAAACCAATAACAAATTTTGGAAAACGTTCCCAAATCACACTTAAAGTAGGTTTTGATTCTACAGCTTCTGCCGATTTGTTGTGCGTGTAAGTCCAATAAACGGATATTGCAAAAGCCGCTAATCCTAATAAAACATTCTGTGAAAATTTTACGATTGTACTGATTTTTAAAGCCGTTTCACCAACCAAACTTCCAGAAGCCACAACTGCTCCCGAAGTGTCGATACTGCCGCCTAACCACGCGCCAGTGACTTCTTCGGGAAAGTTGAAATATTTTGCAATTATGGGCATAAAAATCATCATTGGAATGGCAGTTACCAAAACAATTGAAATAACGTAAGACAGTTTTTTAGAATCGCCTTTAATCGCGCCTGAGGTTGCAATAGCCGCAGAAACACCACAGATGGAAACGGCACTAGAAATCATCATAGTTAACTCATCATCAACTTTTAATTTTCGGCAAAGCCAAAAGGCAAAATACCAGACAGACAAAACAACAACCAAAGCCTGAATTAAGCCTAATGAACCTGCCTTTAAAATATCAGAGAAAATCACGCTAGTTCCCAATAAAACCAATCCGATTTTGACGAAAACTTCTGTTGAAAGTGCTGAACGAAACCACTCTGGAAGTTTGAAGAAATTCCCAATTGCCAAACCAATTATCAAACTGAAAATTACAGCTTCTAAATTGATGGATTTTATAGCCGAATTTCCTGCCAGAAGTAAAGCAATCAAAGTTAAGAGATACAATGTCGGAAAAGTCAACAAGAAATATTTAACTGATTTTCCAATTAAGAAAGCGCCGAACGCTCCAATAGAAATCAGATATAAAAACTGAATCAGAAGTATTTTTAGGTTTGCAAAATCAAATACTTTCGTTTTTAAATCATTACTATTTGACCAACTGAAAACGGGAACTTCTGGAAGAAATATAAAAAGCGAAATTCCGATAATTATGAAGCCTAGAATTACTACTGTCCAATCTTCGTGAATATTAAATTGTTTAATTTGAGTTGACATTTGTTTTTGATTTCCTGCAAGGTTTTCAAAACCTTGTAGGTATTAATTATTTAAAAAAGTATAAATGTAAAAGACCTACAAGGTTTTGAAAACCTTGCAGGACTTGGATTACTATTACAAATCCACAAAGTATTTTTGCTTTCCAAAATCGAATTCATAGTAAGTCAAATTAGGCCAAAGCGGTTTAATTAATCCTTTTTCCCAATTTTGTAAAGAAGTTTGCAGTTCTTTTACTTTTTCTGGATTTTTTGAAGCAAGATCCGTAGTTTCCGATTTGTCTTTTGATAAATCATAAAGCCAGGTTTCATGTGTTTTGCCGCTTATGATTAATTTCCAATTTCCACTTCTGATGGCTTTTGCATCGCCAGAACGCCAGTACAAATCTTTATGCGCTTCTTTATTGTTATTGACCACATCAATCAAATCAACGCCATCATAAACTCGATCTTTAGGCAAACCAGAACCCGTGACAGAAGCAATCGTACTGAAAATATCAAGAGAACTTACAGGAGTTTTATAAACAGTGTGCGGTTTTATTTTTCCCTTCCACGAAAGTGCAAACGGAACATTTATTCCGCCTTCAAAATGCGAAAATTTACCTCCTTTTAATGGCGCATTTGTCGTTGCAAAAGTATAATCGGCACCACCGTTATCGCTGGCAAAAATGATTAAGGTATTTTCTTCTAAACCTTCTTTTTTGACTTTAGCTCGGATTCTTCCAATTGCATCATCAAGAGCGCTGATCATTGCATAATATACACGTTTGTTTTCGTCTTTTACATTCGGAAAACGATCGTAATATTTTTTACGAACTTGAAACGGCGTATGTGGAGCATTAAACGGAACATAAAGCAAAAAAGGTTTGTTTTTATTTTTGTCGATAAAAGCTTCTGCTTCACCAGCAAAGGTTTCCGTTAAATAGGCTTTATCATGAATAATGGTAGTGTCGCGGCGAATTTGCCCAATTCCGACACGACCATTTCCCCAAATCATTTTATCAGTAAAATCTTTATGATGATGATTGATAATATCTGGATTATCATCTTCGGGCGTGTAAAGCGAAAAGGCCTGATAAAATCCGTAATGATAATCGAAACCTCGGTCTAAAGGAAAAAATCCTTTGTTGTGGCCCAAATGCCATTTCCCGATAATTACGGTGCTGTAACCTTGCTTTTTGGCTAAATCGGCAAAAGTAATTTCAGATTGTGGCAAACCTTGTGTAGCTATAGATGCTTCATTTGGATAATTAATTTTATTATTTAATCGCCAATTATTGGTGTTGATTAAATATTTGAAAGCGTAATATTCTAAATTGTTTTTTGGATAACGATCACCCGGTTGATATTCATGTCCAAAACGTTCTTGATAACGTCCTGTAAGCAACCCCGCGCGCGATGGCGAACAAATCGAAGCCGATACGTAACCATCTGTAAAAGTTACTCCCGAAGCTGCCAAAGAATCAATCTGAGGCGTTGGAACATCTTTTCCTCCGTAAAGAGAAATATCATATTTCCCTAAATCATCAGCAAGGAGAATAATGATATTTGGCTTTTTTTGAGAAGTTGAGGTATCTTTTTGTGCTAAAAATGCAGCTTTACCTTCGGCTAGTTTTTCATTTGGCTTTATTAGAGTTCCGTCTGTGTTTATTGGCCAGAAAAGAAATACTGCTAAAAGGAAAAGTACAATTAAAATGGGTATAATAATCTTGGTTATTTTTTTATAAGTTGCCATGTTTTGGTAAGTTGGTTTTAGACAAAGGTTTTATTGTAGAGACGCACAGCAGTGCGTCTTTCTCATTTTGTGCACGTATTATTTGTCATTTCGAGGAACGAGAAATCACACTAGTAATTCGACAAAGAATGGCGACTATCTGTATAGAGTTTCGTGTGTGATTTCTCGTTCCTCGAAATGACAAAAATGCGGTTAAACCTTCTTTTGAAAATTAAATTATCATTTAGAAGCCAACGCCACATCAATCTCATTTTTCAAATTTTCAAAACCTTCTTTTTTAAGAATGATTTTTCCATTTTGATATAAAATTAAAGTTGGGAAAACTTTTATTGTTTTCAAATCGGCGATGACTTGCGTGTTGTCTTCCAGATCGATTTCAACTATTTTCAGATTGCTTCCGTATTGTGCTTTTATCGTTTCAAGAACTGGTTTTACTTTTTTGCAGGCACCGCAGTAAACAGAACCAATATCAACCAAAACGGTTTTATTATCAGAAATGATTTTGTTGTATTCGGCTAAAGTCAATTTGCTTTTTGAATTAGCAAAAAATGGTTTCCCGTTTCCAATCCAGTTCGCGATTCCGCCTTCTAAACTATATGCTTCTTTGAAACCTTTTTTTAGCAAATCTTCTGCCAGCCAAACACTTCTTCCGGCTCCAATTGAATACGTAAAAACAGGTCTGTTTTTGTCTAATTTAGCTATTTTTTCAGCATAATCTTTCGATTCCAGATTAAAATTTACTGCGCCTAGAAGATGGTTTAATGCAAATTCTTCAGGACCTCGAGCATCAATAATCTGCGGATTTTTCTCCGCTTGAATTTTGCTGTAAAAAACATCTAATGGCAATGTATTTTGGCTCTTGTTTTGCGAAAAAACAGCAATTGCAATGAAAAATGCAATCGCTGTTAAACTATTTTTTAAACTGGTGTTTTTCATCTTCTTTAAGATTAAACTTGCTCTAATACTGGAGTAGGAGTTTCTTCGGCAACAACTGTTTTTGCTTTTAACGGAAGTGACAAAACTCCATCCGCAAGTGGACTTCCTTCTTTTTTAGATTTGAAAATTGGCCATAAAAACTGTGCGTACCATTCTTCTTGTTTGTATGATTTTGTTCCGTATGATTCTGGGAATTTACGAGTGATTAATCCCGTTCCGAAAATGACATCCCAAATGAAAAACATGTTTCCAAAGTTTCCTTTGAAGTGCCCAACTCCGTCTCCGCTCGTATCTGCGTGATGCGCGTGATGCGTTGCAGGAGTAGAAATCAATCTTTCTAAAACCCAAGCAATTGGGTGTAAAACTCTGTATTTGTAAAATGGTTTGTCCCAAGCAATACTTGAATGCGCGCCCAATGTGATGAAACTTTTGATAACCAAAACAAATAAAGCCGGTAATCCTAAACCTAAATAAGTTAGCGTTGCAGTCAAATAAATTTGAGAAAAGAAAACCGTATAAATAAAGTTTTGTCTTGAAGCCATCGCCATTCCCATGTATGGAGCCGAATGATGTGTTCTGTGAAAACGCCATAAAAACGGAACTTGATGGTGCAATCTGTGGTACCAATATTGTGTCAAATCATCGGCAATTGCGATTAGGAAAAATCCGCCCCAGAAAGGAACCCAAGAAAGTGAATTTGCCAAATTCGGGATCAAATAAGGTAAAGCAGTCAAGCTGAAAAAAGCAATTACTGGAGGCAAAAGCAATTTTGGCGCCAAGAAACAAATAATATCAACTTTGCGTTCTTGTCCAGTCCATTCGTCATCGTATAAACCTGCAGTAAATTCGATTACGCCTAAAACTAGCATAAAAACGGTTAACCCCCAAGTTCTTATATGTTCAAAAGCAGGTTTTGAAAATTCTAAAAAAGCGGGTAATGAAATGTGTGATTCGCTTACCAAATTATTGCTTAATTTGAAATAAAGGAAAATTGCCACTACAGGCAAAGAATAAATAAAAAGGCTTATAAGTAAGTCCCTTGTCAGTTTTTCTCTTTGTACTATTGCCATGATTTCTTATTTTAAAAATTGATTAATTAATGCTAAACCTCCCGCCAATATCACTAGCGGAACTAAAAAAACAATCGCGCCCACGATGATTTTTTTTCCTATAATTTCGTAATCTACTCGTTTCATGATTTCTTATTTTTTATTGTGTATTGTTGAAAATCAAAAAGTTATAAAGTGTAAATTTAAATTAAAAACTTTTAATTCTATAGAATTAGTAGTGTTTAAATTGTTCTTTTTTTGTTATTTATTGTGATTTTAGTGAATTCTAAATCAAAATGTATTTCTATTTCTTATTAATGAAACCTACAAGGTTTTAGAAACCTTGTAGGTTTTGAAAATCATTATCTTAATGGCTACCTCCAGCAGTGGTTGTACCTTCTCCCGGTTTAGTCACTTGCTTGATTAAGTCCTGAAGACTTTTACCTTTATCAGCAGTTGTATTATGTATTTTTCTGGTTATAACATCGTTCCAGTCAATTAACGGATAAACGTTGTTTTCTTTAGCTTGTTCATCAAACAGTTTTTTTAGCTCGGCTAATTTTTCAGGATATTTTGCAGCTAAATTATTTCGTTCGTTAAAATCTTCGTTTAAGTTGTATAATTCCCAAACGTCAGTATCAAAATTGCTTGGTGCAGGTGTCTGATTACCGGCAGTTTTTAGTGAAGTAAACGGATTTGCATGCGCTGCTCCGGCTTTCCAACCGTCTTTGTAGATTGCTCTGTTTCCAAAAATGTAATAGTATTGGACTTTGTGTAATGACTCCGCTTTAGCGTTATCCAAAGAAGCATATAAAGAAGAACCTTGAATTTTGTCCTGTTTAATACCTTTAATATATTCCGGTGCTTTAATTCCGGTAATATCCAATGTAGTTGGAAGCAAATCTATAACGTGGCTGTATTGATTTCTGATACCGCCTTTGTCTTTAATTCCGTTAGGATAAAAAACAATCAGCGGATTATGCGTTCCGCCTTCAGATTGCGCATCTTGTTTCCAGTTTTTGAATGGGACATTTGTCGCTTGAGCCCATCCTAAAGGATAATTTGTATTTAGACCTTTTGCAGTTCCAATTTCGTCGATATTCGCTAAGTTGGTCTTTAAATTTTCTTCGTCAGATACGCCTTGAGAAAACAAACTTTGGTTGATTGTTCCTTCAGAAGTTCCTTCTTTACTTGCTCCATTATCGCCAATTGCTACGAAAATTACAGTGTTGTCAAGTTGACCGCTTTCTTTCAAATAATTCACCACTCTTCCTACTTCATAATCAGTATACGTCAAGAATCCAGCGTAAACTTCCATGAATCTTGCATATACTTTTTTCTGATCTGGAGAAAGTTTTTTCCAATCTGTAATTAACGGATTGCGTTCTGGTAAAACTGCATTAGCCGGAATTACACCCAATTTCTTTTGGTTCGCAATGACTTCTTCGCGGTAAGCATCCCAGCCTTTGTCAAATTTTCCTCTGTAAGGATCGCTCCATTTTGTAGCAACTTGATGAGGTGCGTGTGCTGCGCCCGGTGCATAATACAAGAAAAATGGTTTTCCCGGAGCTGCTTTTTGCTGTTTTTGGATATAGCTGATTGCCTTATCTGTAATCAATTCGCTCAAATGGCGTCCGTCTGGTGTAACGTGAACTTGATCTTCAACTAAATCAGGGTTGTACTGATCGGTCTGAGAACCTAAGAATCCGTAGAAATGATCAAAACCTTTTCCGGTTGGCCATCTGTCAAACGGACCAGCATCTGTAGCCTCTTCATCTGGCGTTACACCATATTTTCCAACGGCAAAAGTGTTGTATCCGTTTTCACGTAAAATCTCTGCGATTGTTCCTTTATCAGAAGGAATTCTTCCGTCCCAACCTGGGAAACCAGCAGATAAAATCGTGTGTGAAAACCCACTAACGTGAACTTTTCCAGAATTTCTTCCAGTCAATAAAGCCGCACGAGTTGGCGCGCAAATAGCTGTTGTATGAAAGTTGGTGTAACGCAAACCATTATTTGCCAATTGATCAAAAGTTGGTGTACTGATTAAACCTCCAAAAGCACTTGAAGCTCCAAATCCTACGTCATCTAATAAAATCCAAATAACGTTTGGTGCGCCTTTAGGAGCTTTTACCGGCTCTGGCCAATATTCTTTAGAATCGGCTAAAGTTTTACCAATAACTCCTTTAAATTCCTCTGGTTTATCTTGTGCATTTCCTAATTGTGCAACTAGGAGCGCTGTAATCAGAAGCCCTTTTTTAGGACTTTTGATTAAACTGTTGTATTTAAAATTTTTCATAGTTTTTATTTTTTATTTATTTGCTTTGGTCAATAGTTCTTGAGCAGATTTTCCTTCTGTAGCTGGAGTTTTATGAATCTTTCTCAAATAAACATCCGACCAGTCTATTAAAGGATACAAGTTGTTTTTCTTGGCTTGCTCATCAAATAGTTTTTTTAATTCAGCCAGCTTTTCAGGGTACTTTTTAGCCAAATCTTTCTGCTCATTAAAATCTTCGTTGATGTTGTACAATTCCCAAACATCTTTGTCAAAATCAGCTTTTAATAAACCTGCTTTTTTCGGATCGCTCAAAGCTTCTTTAGCTTCAATTGAATTTGGATGATGTGCTGCAGCGGCTTTCCATCCATCACTATAAATTGCTCTGGCTCCAAAAATGTAATAATGCTGTATTTTATGATTTGAAACTGCTTTTGCGTCATTCAACGAATTGTAAAAAGAATAACCCTGAATAGTATCTTGCTTAATTTCTCTGATAGATTCTGGCGCTTTAACACCTAAAATATCCAGCGTTGTTGGTAAAATATCAATTACGTGACTGTATTGCGTTCTTATTCCCGGAGTTTTAATTCCTTTTGGATAATAAACAATTAACGGATTGTGAGTTCCACCTTCAGAGTTAGCATCTTGTTTCCAATCTTTAAAAGGAACATTTGTTGCTTGTGCCCAACCTAAAGGATAATTAGTATAGGTTTCAGGTGTTCCAATTTCGCCAATTCGTTTTAAATTGTTTTGAAAAACCGTTTCGTCAGTTTCGCCAACAACATACGTTTGTCTGTTGACAGCGCCTTGTAATGTTCCTTCTTTGCTGGCTCCATTGTCTCCAATTAAAACAAAAACAACCGTATTTTCCAGCTGATTGATTTCTTTTAAATAATTAACCAATCTTCCAATTTCATAATCCGTGTACGTAAGATATCCGGCGTATACTTCCATAAATTTGGAATACACTTTCTTTTGATCCGGAGTTAATTTTTTCCAATCTGCAATAAGCGGATTACGTTCTGGCAAAACAGCATTTGAAGGAATAACTCCTAATTTTTTCTGATTAGCAATGGTTTTTTCGCGGTAAGCGTCCCAACCATCATCAAATTTTCCTTTGTATGGATCGCTCCATTTTTGGGCAACCTGATGAGGTGCATGAACAGCGGCCGGAGAATAGTATAAAAAGAATGGTTTTCCCGGCGCGGCTTTTTGCTGTCTTGCAATATAACTGATCGCTTTATCTGTAATTTGCTCGCTCAAATGGCGTCCATCAGGAGTAACGTGCGCTTGATCTTCGATTAAATCGGGTTTATATTGATCTGTCGCTGAACCTAAGAATCCAAAGAAATGTTCAAATCCTTTTCCAGTCGGCCAGCGGTCGAATGGTCCGGCATCAGTCGCTTCTTCATCTGGCGTAATTCCGTATTTTCCAACACCAAAAGTATTATATCCTTTATCACGTAAAATCTCGGCCACAGTTCCGTTTTTTGAAGGCAATCTTCCGTCCCAACCCGGAAATCCTGCAGACATAATTGTATGAGAAAATCCGCCAACATGCACTTTATGAGAATTACTTCCAGTCAATAAAGCCGAACGGGTAGGAGCACAAATCGCAGTTGTATGAAAATTGGTATAACGTAAACCGTTATTGGCAAGACTTTCTAAAACAGGAGTTTCGATTAAACCTCCAAAAGCACTCGTTGCTCCATAACCTACGTCATCCAAAATAATCCAAACCACATTTGGAGCACCTTTTGGAGCTGTGACAGGTTCTGGCCAATATTCTTTGGAATCGGCTAAGGTTTTGCCAATGACGCCTTTGAATTCTTCTGGTTTAGTTTGTGAAAAACCAAATTGTGCAAGTAAAATTGCAGTAATCAAAAGCCCTGTTTTAGGACTTTTGATTGATATGCTATTTTTATATTCTTTCATAATTTATAGTTTTAGTTGAGGTTAGTTTTAATATCCGGGATTTTGAGGTAAACCATCCGGATTAATATTTCGTTCACTTTGTGGAATTGGGTACAGATTGTTTTTCTCTGAAACCGAATTTTTTGCTGTTACTTTTTTCACTTCCGTAACCAAAGTTCCCCATCTTACTAAATCAAACCATCTTTGTCCTTCCTGAACAAATTCTTTTTTACGTTCTTCCTGAATTGCAGCTCTAAAAGTAGTTTGCGTTAATCCAGTTAAATCAACATCTGCATCCGGCGTTGCAATTGGTTTTGCAAATGCTCTTCTTCTTACTTGGTTGATTAATTCGTAAGCTTCTGCAGTTGGCCCACTTTGTTCATTTATGGCTTCCGCCAAAGACAATAAAATGTCAGCATAACGAATAACAGGAAAATTGATCGCCACGTTTCCTGGAGTAGCCAGATTCGTTAAGTCCAGATATTTTTTGAAAATTGGTTTCGGAAAAGTATATAGCGTTCCAGTTGCAGGGTTTGGCAATTGTTTCGCATAACTTACATCTCTACGTACATCTCCTGCGGCATAAATGTCATAGAACAATGCAACATCAGAGATTATATCTGCAGGTTCAGTAGCTGTAAATCCTGTAAAAGAAGTTGCCTGAAAAGTACTTCCGGAAGAACCGTTTCCAGCCTGATTTGGCTCAAACTGTACTGAGAAAATATGCTCTTTTCCGTTCTTTTTTGTTTTTGTAAAAATGTCCTGGAAATTTTCAAATAAGGCATAACCATATCCGCCATTAATCACTTCTTTAGCTTTTGCAATGGCATTTGGCCAGTCTTTTCTTGTCAGATAAACTTTGGTCAAAATTGCTTTTGCAGCACCCGCCGTTGCACGTCCGGCATCTGTTGCAGGATAAGTTGCAGGCAGGTTTTCAGCATCTTTTAAATCGGAAATAATCTGAGTGTAAACTTCTTCAACTGTGGCTCTTTTGGCTTTCAGACTTTCTAATTCGATAGAAGTTGGTTCATGTAAAACAATTGGAACACCACCCCATAATCGAACTGCCTGAAAATACAATAACGCTCTGATGAATTTCGCCTCGTTGATTAATCTTGTTTTTACAACTTCGTTTCCGCTTACTTTAGGAACGTTATCGATAGAAACGTTTGCTCTGTTTATTCCGGCATAAATTTGTCTCCACGCTACCTGAACACGATCTGAAGTTGCATCATGAGTTAAACTGCTCAAAGCTCTAACTTGTGGATTTGTTGCCGAAACTCCTGCCGCAGCATAATCTGAAGCCATATCGGTTAAGAAATATAAATTTCTTCCAAATAAACTTTGCTCACCCGGATCTAAACTTAATGATGCATAAACGGCTGTAACACTTGCAACAGCGTCATCTTGTGTTTTAAAATAATTGTCTTCGGTTACAAAAGAGGTTGGAGTTACCTCTAAATCGGTGCACGATGCCAACAGGCCGGCACTTAATAGTAATATTATAATACTCTTTTTCATTTTATATTTTTTTTACTTAGAAAGTTACATTCAGACCAGAAATAAAGGTTTTGGAGTTTGGATACGAACCAAAATCAATTCCCGGATATAAGTTGTTTTGTTCATAGGAACTTACCTCTGGATCATAACCAGTGTATTTTGTCCATGTAATTAAGTTCTCTGCAGAAACGTAGAATTTCACGCTTTTTGCCCCTATTTTTTTAGAAATGCTTTTAGGTAAAGTATAGCCTAATGTGATTAGTTTTAATCTCAAAAATGAAGCATCTTCAACATAGCGTTCTGATACAATTCCTAAAGGAGAACTTGAGGCTCTCGGAATTTCGTTACTTGGATTTGTTGGTGTCCAACGATCTTCAAGAGTCGTTGCCGCATTGGTTCCAAGAGTAGAAATTTCTAATTGCTGATTTAAAGCATTGAATATTTTTCCGCCATAAGCACCCTGAAAAGAGAAGTTCAAATCAAAATCATTATACGAAATCGTGTTGCTGAAACTTCCAACAAATTTTGGCTGAGAAGTGCCCAAATTTCCTTTGTCAAGTGCCGTAATTACACCATCACCATTGGTATCAACATATTTTCTGTCTCCCACTTTTGTATTGGCCAAACTGTTGATTTTAGGTTGTGTATTTACTTCTTCCTGAGTCTGGAAAATACCGTTTGTTTTGTATCCCCAGAAAGTTCCTAGCGGTAATCCTACTTTAACGATAACAGGTTGTTGTTGCAATAATGATCCGTTTGGTACTACAGGAAAAAATTGCTCTACACCGTTTCCTATCGCTACAACTTTATTTTTGTTGGTAGAAAAAACGAAATTAGAATTCCATGAGAAATTGTCGGTTTTAATGTTTTCAGTAATCAAACCAATTTCAAGACCTTTATTTTCAACACCTCCAATGTTTTGAAGTACTGTTGCATATCCTGATGTCAACGGAACAGGAACGTTGATTAATAAATCGTTTGTTTTTTTGTAATAAACATCAAAAACAAAGTTGATTTTTCTGTCCAATAATGACAAATCCAAACCAATGTTATACTGATTTGTTTTTTCCCATTTCAAATCCGGATTTGCCAATCGGGTAGGAGCAAGACCTGTATAGGTTGTGCCACCAAAAGAATAGTTTACAGAACCCATTGAGGCAAGAGAAAGATAATTTCCAATTTCCTGGTTTCCGGTTGTACCAGCCGTAATTCTCAATTTGGCTTCTGTTAAGTCTTTAATGTTGTTTGCAAAATCTTCATCGGTAATATTCCAGGAGAATCCTGCAGATGGGAAATAACCCCAAAGTGATTCAGATCCAAATCTGGAAGATCCATCGGCACGACCAGAAAGTGTGAAGTTGTATTTTCCTTTATAAGAATAGTTTACTCTTGCAAGCCATGATTTTAATACACTTTCAAAAGCATCACTATATGGTTTTACCGCAATACCATCCTGAAGAGCATTGTATGTATTGGCGTCATTTACAAAAGTCTGCGCTCCTGCATTTACAACTTCACCTTTAGTGTATTGCAATGTATAACCTCCCAAAGCTGAGAATTTGTGATCATTCCCAAAATTAGTATTGTAGTTCAGTGTGTTTTCATTTAAAACAGAACTTACAAGTCTGTCCCCAACTGACGCCAAACCTTTTGTTCCTGCGCCGGTTGTTGTATTTGCTGGCGCATAATAATTTTGTTTTGTATTTAATACGTCACCGCTTACCGCAACTTTTGCTGTTAGTTTTTTGGTTATTTTATATTCACCAAATAAACTGGTCAGGATTCTGTTGATTTTGGTTTCATTGGTTGTATTTTCCAAATCGTTGATTGGATTAGGAATATAACCATTAACGGAAGTTGCATAAGGATTGTTCGTTACATTATAACTTCCATCATCATTTTTAATAGGAACTACCGGAGCAGTTAACAATACACTCACAAGTGGATTTGGATTTCGTCCTGCTGCAGCGCCGCCATTTGTACCAACGCCATTTGAGATCGAGTTGCTATAATTGGCATTCACGCCAAATTTGAAATTCTGAGAATAATTTCTTTCGTAATTGGCACGAAGTGAAATTCGTTTAAAATCGGTTCCCAAAACAATTCCATCCTGATCAAAATATCCTGCTGAAATTGCATATCGTGATCTTTCATCACCACCGGAAAAAGACAATTGATGATTTTGAACCGGTGCAGCTTTTACAAATGCGGCCGACTGCCAATCAAAACTTCCTGAAGTTTTGAAAGCTTCAATTTGTTCTTGTGTAAAAGATGGAGCCTGACCAATACTTGCCTGAACATCATTTCGTAAACTTGCCCATTGGCTGGCATTCATTACATTTAGTTTTTTAGAAATATTCTGGAATCCAAAATACCCCTGATACGAAATGTTGTCCTGACCTTTGGTACCTTTTTTAGTCGTAATAATAACAACACCATTTGCACCACGCGAACCATAAATAGCAGTTGCCGAAGCATCTTTAAGAACCTCTATCGATTCGATATCAGCCGGATTAATCGTTGATAAAACATTGACTGTCTGACCTCCATAAGTAACACCAGCCGTACTGTTATTATTATCATTATAAATTAATACTCCATCTAGTACATAAAGTGGCTCGTTACCAGCAGTAATCGAATTTCCTCCTCTAATACGTACGCTTGATGAAGCTCCCGGACGGCCTGAACTTTGTGTAACTACCACACCCGGAATCGCGCCTCGAAGGAGATTGTCTGCCGATGAAGTTACCTGAGAAAGATTCGCTTTTGGAACAGAAGCAACAGAACCTGTAATGTCTTTTCGTTTCTGTGATCCGTAGCCCACAACAACTAATTCATCCAGTTCCTGACGTTCTTCTTTTAGATTAATAATAACCGGATTTTTGTCAACAATTACTTCCGCTTTTTTGTAACCTATATAGCTTACAATTAAAGTATATGGAAATTTTTGTCCGGTTTGAAAGTAAAATTTTCCTTCGGCATCGGTTTGTACGCCGTGAGTTGTACCTTTAATAACTACAGATGCACCAATAATTGGTTGATTTGTAATAGCATCCACAACTGTTCCATCTAGTTTCGACTGAATAAGCGGGGTTGTATTTTGGGCATTAATTCCCGCCGTTAGCAGCAGGAGAAATAATACTAAGTATATCTTTAAATTTTTTTTCATTTCTTTGTACTGGTTTAAGTAATTAACAAGGCGCCCTGAGTGCTGAATTTTCAGCTCTCTAAGTGTTCCCTTGATTTAGTGATAAATGTTCTTTAAGCCTCGCCATTTCTGTTGCCGCAGAAATGGCTTTTTTTATTTACAGCAACAGCTTTGCATTATTTTCATTTTAGTTTTGTTTTAGTTATTAATTATTTTCTTTTTAAAATAGTGGTATATTCAAAAACCTTTTTAATGCAAATTTTGCCTCAAAGAGATTGTTGTATTTCAATAAAAGTAATCTGGTGGTGATAGTTAGATTTCGTTTAAGGACGTAAAAATGTTTTCCTTTTAACGAATATGGTTGTTAGGAATTAACAACAGAAGCACATATAACAAAAAGTGTTATAAGTATATTTTTTAGGAAGAATGTAATACGATATGCTTTCGGTTGTTTTCAAAATATAGTTTTTTTAGTTTCAAATATTATTTTAAACTCTACTAATCCTATAGACAAAGTTAATTTTAATATAATAAAAACCAAAAAATTAGCGGATTATTTTTTATAAAAGTTAATTTTATAGAAAAGTTGAGCTTAATATTATGATTTAAAATATTGATTTTCAGCGATTTGCGTTTTTGTTTTTAATTAGGAAAATGTTAAAAGTTTTTTTATAAACCACAAAAAAATGTAGTATTTTACATTTAATTTACTTGTTTTTAATGCTTTATAATGCAGCATAATGGAATCAAAACAACGGAATTATGTCTTATGAATTGTTTTTTCTTCTTGATTTTAATAGTAAAGCCATGTTATTTACTGTTTGTTTTAAGACTTCAAATTATTTTTATTAGGGTTTTTAGCATTTTATTTATAATTTTAATAAATCTTCTTTACAGTAAAACACAAGCTAAGTAGTTTTCTGTGAACGTATTATATAGGTTAAATTTTCAAAGTAATAATTCTAACACTATTTTCTATGTCAGATCTTTCTCAATCGCATCGCATCCTTTTTTTTAATACGTTAGCCTTTATTGTTTGCTTCGCTTGCTGGACGTTAAACGGAGTATTAGTAACTTTTTTAAATGACCGTGGTATTTTTGAATGGAGTGTCGTCGAGATAGGATGGCTGCTTGGAATCCCAATTTTAACAGGTTCTGTTATGCGTTTGCCAATGGGAATTCTTACTGATAAATTTGGTGGTAAACCCGTTTACTCCTGTTTATTGATTTTAAGCTCGATTCCTTTATTTCTTTTGCCTTTTGCTTACAATTTCTGGACATTTGCTATTTTGAGCTTTTTGTTTGGAATGGTAGGAACCAGTTTTGCTGTTGGTGTGGGTTGTACTTCTGTATATTATCCTAAGGAATGGCAGGGAAGAGCGTTAGGTATTTTTGGAATGGGAAATTCCGGTGCCGCATTAACTACATTTCTTGCTCCAACATTATTGACAAAATTTTCTGAAAGTGATCCTGAAAATGGCTGGAAATGGCTTCCTGTTATTTACGCAAGTGTTCTGCTCACAATGGGAATTGTTTTTCTGATTTTTACAAAAAACAAAAAAATTGAAGCAGCACCAAAAACGGTAAGCCAGGTTTTTAAACCACTTAAAAGTGTGAGAGTTTGGCGCTTTGGATTGTATTATTTTCTTGTTTTTGGTTCATTTGTGACTTTTTCGCAGTGGTTGCTTCCCAATTTCTTGAACGTTTATCATACAACATTGGTAATGGGAGGAATCTTCGCTGCCATATTTAGTTTACCATCAGGAGTAATTAGAGCTTATGGAGGATTTTTGTCCGATCGTTTTGGTGCGAGAAAAGTAATGTACTGGGTTTTGAGTTCATCGGTTGTTTTAAGTTTTCTTTTAATGTTTCCAAAAATGGATATCACAACATCCGGTTCTGGAATTACAGCTGCAAAAGCGGGAACAGTTACTGAAGTTGCAAAAGATAAAATTGTTATTGGAGATAAAACATATCCGATAGCAGTAGAGGATAAAGAGGCGAAACACAGCCGATTTTTTCCATCGAAAAAATCATGGCAGGAAGTAGTAGTTGAGCAAAATCAACAAGTTCAAAAGAAAGATTTATTAGCGGAAGGAATTACTCAAATTCATTTTGAAGCCAATATGTGGATTTATCTGGTTTTAGTTATTCTTATTGGTTCTGCTTGGGGAATTGGTTCTGCAGCAGTTTACAAACACATTCCGGATTATTTTCCAAATGAAGTTGGAGTTGTCGGCGGAATGGTTGGAATGTTGGGTGGTTTAGGCGGATTTGTTGGACCAATTATCTTCGGTTATCTTTTAAGTACAACCGGTTTCTGGACAAGTTCCTGGATGTTTATTTTAGCAATTTCGCTTATTTGTTTAATCTGGATGCATCGCGTTGTAGTGAAACTGATGAAAGAGAAATCTCCGGAATATGCAAAAGATATGGATCGAAAACATTAATTTTTTTCGAAATTAAAACAGTTTAAGGCCTTTTTCTAATAAGATAGGAAAAGGTTTTTTTATGTTTTTTACTTAATTACTTGGGATGTTTTAAAATAAGACAAAATTGTCTTTTTTATGATATATGTCATAAAAAAATAGAATCGGAGGCTATAATTTTGCATGTATAATTGGTGAAAATCACTCAGTTATATTTATGTAATCTTCATAGTATGAATAATCTTTCCCAATCTCACCGAATTTTATTCCTTAACACACTAGCTTTTACTGTATGTTTTGCTTGCTGGACATTAAATGGCGTTTTAATTACTTTTTTAGCAGATAAAGGAATATTTAGTTTTTCTGTTGTTGAAATAGGATGGCTTCTTGGAATTCCTATTCTTTCTGGTTCAATTTTTAGACTTCCAATTGGTATTTTAACAGACAAATTTGGAGGTAAAATTATTTTTTCAGTTTTGCTTCTGCTTTGTTCTGTTCCACTTTTCTTAATGCCTTTTGCAGATTCTTTTTGGAGTTTTGCAGTATTGAGTTTTTTCTTCGGACTTGTAGGAACCAGTTTTGCAGTCGGAATTGGTTACACTTCAATTTGGTATCCAAAAGAATGGCAGGGAAGAGCATTAGGAATCTTCGGAATGGGAAATGCCGGTGCTGCAATTACCACTTTCATAGCGCCAACATTATTAAATAATTTATCTGAAAATAATCCTGTTGACGGCTGGAAAATGCTTCCGGTTATTTACGCATCCGTGCTTGTACTTATTGGAATACTTTTTATCGTTTTTGCTAAAAACAAAACAAATCCGGGCGTTTCAAAAACGATGGGAGAGCTTATGTCTCCGCTTAAAAAAGCCAGAGTATGGCGCTTTGGAACCTATTATTTTTTAGTCTTCGGATTTTTTGTTGCTTACTCGCAGTGGCTTCTTCCCAATTTTATGAACGTCTACAATACCACTTTAGTAATGGGAGGAATGTTTGCGACAATGTTCAGTCTTCCGTCTGGAGTTATAAGAGCTTTTGGAGGTTATCTCTCCGATAAATTTGGAGCCAGAAAAGTAATGTACTGGGTTTTGGGATCCTCAATTGTAATCAGTTTTTTACTGATGTTTCCAAAAATGGAAATCTTTACTGCAGGCCCTGGAGTTATGTCTTTAAATAACGGAACAGTCACAGAAATTTCTGCAGATAAAATAATCGTCGACGGAAAAACGCATCAAATCAATAGTAAAAATGATTTGGAAATAAATAGCGAATCTGCTGTTTTTCCCGTAAAAAAATCGTGGCAGGAAGTTATTGTAGAGCAAAACCAAGAAGTTAAAAAGAAGGAATTATTAGCAAAAGGAATTACCCAAATCAACTTCAGCGCCAATCTTTGGGTGTATGTGATTTTGGTAACGCTCATAGGAATTTCTTGGGGAATTGGAAAAGCAGCGGTTTACAAACATATTCCAGAATATTTTCCCAATGAAGTAGGAGTTGTGGGCGGAATGGTTGGTTTAATTGGAGGTTTGGGAGGATTTTTAGGTCCGATAATCTTTGGCTATCTCCTTAATTATACCGGACTCTGGACGAGTTCATGGATATTCATATTTCTGGTTTCTGTTCTTTGTTTGGTATGGATGCACAGAACAATTATAACAGCACTGCGAAGTAAATCACCCGATTTTACAAGAGAAATAGAAGACAATCAATAAAATTAAATTACGATAGAAATGAAAACTTGGTTAGACAAATGGAACCCCGAAGATGAAGCGTATTGGAATGCTGGCGGAAGTAAAATTGCATGGAGAACGTTAACAATTACAACAATTACATTAGTGCTGTCATTTGCCTCTTGGTTTATGATGAGCGTTATAGCGGTAAAATTACCGGGATTAGGATTTAATTTTTCAAAAGATCAACTTTTTTGGTTGACTGCAATTCCTGGATTAGCCGCCGGATTACTGCGTATTATTCACACATTTCTGCTTCCTATTTTTGGAACACGCCATATTATATCTTTTGCGACAGCAATTAAATTAATTCCCGTAATCGGAATTGGTTTTGCGATTATGAATGTAAATACGCCTTTTTGGGTTTTTGCAGTTTTGGCCTTTACAACAGGTTTTGGCGGTGGCGATTTTTCTTCTTATATGCCAAGTACCAGTTTGTTTTTTCCTCAAAGATTAAAAGGAACTGCATTAGGAATTCAGGCAGGAATTGGAAATTTTGGTGTTTCAATAGCACAATTTGTTACGCCTTTAATTATTAGTGTTGGAATTTTTGGAGCATCAACCGTTTTTACGAGTATCGATCCGAAAGAGGCATTAGCAGTCTTTCAAAATTCTTCAATAGAAAAACAAAAAGAAGTTTTTACAGCTCTTGATACAGAAGTGCAGACAAAAATTCTTTCTAACGTAAAGAAAAATGTTGTTGATTCTGTGTGTACGGCGGTGAATTCTCATGATAATGTAGTTGTATTTGCTTCACTTCCCGTTAAGGCAAAAGCAAAAGCGATTGCAAACGCAAATCCGAAATTAGCTGAAAAAATACTAAACAACATCAGCGCCGAAAATTCAGCAGTTAAAAACAAACCAATTTACTTGCAGTCTGCGGCATTTTGGTATGCGCCTTTTCTAATAATAATGGCATTTGTAAGCTGGTTTTACTTAAAAAGTATTCCAATGAAAGCTTCTGTAAAAGAACAGTTGGATATTTTCTCAAATAAACATACTTGGTATTGTACGATTACTTATGTAATGACTTTCGGAACTTTTGCAGGTTTGTCTGCCGCTTTTCCTTTAATGATTAAATTTTTATATGGAGATTTTCCAAATGCACCAGATCCTTTAGTGTATGCGTTTTATGGACCATTAATTGGTTCTGCCAGCCGAATTGCTTTCGGATTTGTTGCCGATAAAGTTGGAGGCGCCGTATTGACAACCATGACAGGTGTAGGAATCCTGGCCGGAGCGGTTATTTTAGTCACTCAAGGATTGGTTGCGCCAACAAGTATGGATCAATTTCCGCTTTTTGTGACAGTAATTTTGGCAATGTTCTTTTTTACCGGAATTGGAAATGCGGGAACATTTAGACAATATCCTATCATTTTCAAAGAAAATCCGCGTCAGGCAGCTGGTGTAATTGGATGGACTGCCGCCATAGCAGCATTTGGACCTTTTATCTTTTCTAAATTAATAGGAAATAATATTTCGGCTAACGGAACTGTAAACCAATTCTTTATCGGTGTTGCTTTTTTTACTATATTAGCTACAGGTATCAATTGGTGGTTCTATAATCGTAAGAATTGTGAGAAACCAAGTTAAAGAAGTAATCATTAAAATAAAAAATTAAGGATGAAAAATAAGACGTTTAATACCAAAGCTTTACTTGTAGCTACACTAGTTTCAATACTAACAATTGTACTAGTGTTCTATGGCTCAAGGAAATTACAGAATTTTGATGCTGCACTCGTAACGTATCTTTTCGGAACTGTATTTGCTTTCTTTGGAATCGTTTATAGATATACAGTCTGGCTTCAAAGACCTCCAACCTGGATGTATTTTAAAAGAAGTATCAAATTCCTTTTTACCGGGAAAGTGTTTTCGCATTTATGGTTTTTAGGAAAAGAATCAGTGCAGAATATTGTAGTTCAACGCTTTATCTATCCGCGTAGCAAGTGGAGATGGTTTGCACATTTTTGTATTGCAATTGGTTGTTTGTCAGCTTTTGCTATTACGATTCCACTAACTTTTGGATGGATTCACTTCACATTGGCACCCAATTCCATTTCAATATATGAAGCGCATTTCTTCGGATTCACCATGATGGATTTTGAAATTAGTTCCTTTTTAGCATTTCTAATTTTTCATGCTTTAAACTGGTCGTCATGGTTGGTTATAATTGGATCTGTTTATTATTTAAGAAGAAGATTAACCAATCCTGGACTTATTGCAACCCAAACATTTGAAGGTGATTTGTTGCCTTTGATTTTATTAATTGCAATATCCGTAACAGGATTATGCCTGACTTATTCATATCAATTCATGAAAGGTTTTGCGTATGACTTTCTTGCCGTAATTCATTGTGTTACAGTAATCATGTTTTTGATATGGATTCCTTTTGGGAAATTTTTCCACATCATTCAGCGTCCCGCACAAATTGGAGCACACATTTATAAACAGGAAGGAATCAAAAAAGGAATGGCTGTTTGTCCGCATACAGGAGACGAATTTGCTACTCAACTTCATATCGACGATTTAAAAATTGTGACCAAAGAATTAGGTTTCGATTTCACACACGAAGACGGTACATCGCATTTAGATTTAAGTCCCGAAGGAAAAAGATCACGCTTAGCACAAGCACATTTAAAAGCCAGATTAGAAGGCGGTAATTTATTTGGATAATTTATTTAAAAAGTATTCAGTCGCAGTATTCAGTTTACAGATTAAATTGAGGCCGAGACTGAAAACTAAAAACTAATAAAAAGTATTCAGTCACATTTAACAGTTTACAATTTAAACTGAGACTGGGACTGAGACTGAAAACTAAAAAAGAAATGGCAAAACTACCAGTATCAATAGAAGAAATTATAGAGGCTTTTGGTCCACACAAAAATTATGCGCCAGTAGACGGATACGAAGGGAGAGATGAACCAGACGAAGTTGTAAAAACGCATTGTTGTTTCTGCGGAATGCAATGTGGAATTCAATTAATGGTGAAAGAAAATAAAGTCGTGGGCTTTGAACCTTGGATGGAATTCCCTTTCAACGAAGGACGTTTATGTCCAAAAGGTGTACAGCGTTATTTGCAAAACAATCATCCAGACCGACTTTTGCATCCCATACAAAGAGTAGAAGGAAAAGGATTTGAGAAAATTTCCTGGGATAATGCCATGGACAAAACGGTTTCTGAAATAAAAAGAATTCAGGAAAAATATGGCAAACATGCTTTTTCGATGTTGTCTGGAGTTTCATTGACAAATGAAAAAAGTTATTTAGTTGGAAAATTTGCCCGTGTTGCTCTAAAAACAAGAAATCTGGATTACAACGGAAGACTTTGTATGGTAAGTGCCGGTGCCGGAAATAAAAAAGCTTTTGGATTAGATCGTGCTTCAAACAATTATTCAGATTTAGAATATGCCGAAGTTATTATCGTAACAGGAGCCAATATCAGTGAAACTTTTCCAACTTTAACACATTGGATTTGGAAAGCAAGAGATCGTGGTGCAAAACTTATTGTGATTGATCCAAGAATGATTCCGCTTGCAAGAACTGCCGATATTCATTTGGATGTAAAACCAGGAACAGATTCGGCTTTATATGGTGCAATGCTGAAATATTTGGTCGATCACGATATGCTCGATCATGATTTTATTGATAATTATACTTCAGGATTTCAGGAAACTATTGATGCTGTAAAAGATTATACTTTAGAATGGGCAGAAGAAGTTACCGGAATCGACAAAGAAAAAATAAAAGCTGCCGCAGAGTTATGGGGAAAAGCCAAAACAAGCTTTTTACTCCATGCGCGTGGTATTGAACATCACTCAAAAGGCGTAGATAATGTTTTGGGCTGTATCAACCTTGTTTTAGCAACCGGAAGAATCGGAAGACCATATTGCGGTTACGGAACAATTACCGGACAAGGAAATGGCCAAGGCGGAAGAGAACATGGACACAAATGCGATCAATTGCCGGGAAACAGAGATATTGAAAATCCGGAACACAGAAAATACATTTCGGAAGTTTGGGGAATAGATGAAAAAGATTTACCCGGAAAAGGACTTACAGCTTATGAAATAATTGAAGCCATTCATAGAGATGAAATCAAAGGATTAATTTCGATTTGTTTCAATCCGTTGGTTTCGCTTCCAAATAATAATTATGTACGTTCGGCGCTTGAAAAACTGGAATTTTATGTTTGCATCGATTTCTTTTTAAATGAAACTGCCCGTCATGCGGATATCGTTTTGGCTGGATCTTTACAGGAAGAAGAAGAAGGAACAACAACATCGGCTGAAGGTCGCGTAATCCGAATCAGACAAGCCGTTACGCCTCCGGGAGAAGCGCGAACAGATACTTCGATTTTATTAGAAATTGCCGAACGTTTGGGCGAAAAAGATAAATTCACTTATGACAACAGCGAAGAAATTTTCAATGAATTGCGTGTGGCTTCAAAAGGAGGAACCGCAGATTATTTCGGAATTACCTATAAAAAAGTAGAAGAAAATATGGGGGTTTTCTGGCCATGTCCGTCAGAAGATCATCCCGGAACACCAAGATTATGGGAAGATAAAAAGTTCAAAACTCCAGATGGGAAAGCACATTTTAATCCTGCTCCATACAAATTACCAGGTGAAGTTACAGATGAAGAATATCCTATAACATTGACAACCGGTCGCGTAGTTTCGCAATACTTAAGCGGAACACAAACCCGAAGAATCGGAAAATTAGTGGATCAGTTTCCGGAACCAATGGTGGAAATTCATCCGGAAATGGCAGCAAAATATGGCATAAAACAACGCGAGAATATTAGAGTTGTAACGCGAAGAGGAGAGGGAATTTTTCCGGCAAATATTGTAGAAACGATTAGAAAAGATACAGTTTTTATTCCGTACCACTGGCCCGGACATAAATCAGCGAATCAATTAACGCCCGGAACTTTAGATCCAATTTCTAAAATTCCTGAGTTTAAAGTTTGTGCATGCCAATTATTTCCGCAAGGAACAATAGCCCCGCCATCGAAGGAATCTGAAGCTTATGCAAGTGTTTAATCTATTAAAAATGAAATTGTATGAATTTAACGAATTTTAATACCAGCGAAGAATTTTTTGTAGATATGCAGCGCTGCATTGGCTGTAAAGCTTGTGAAATGGCTTGCGCAGAATGTGAAACAAACGGTCAACAAACTCTAATTAGTGTCAATTATGTAGATCGTGTAGCAACTATACAAACTACAGTTCAGGTTTGTATGCATTGCGAAGACCCGGTTTGTGCCAATGTTTGTCCGGCTGATGCGATTTCGCAGGATGAATTTGGCATTGTGCACACCGCAAGTACAGAAAGATGTATTGGTTGTTCGAACTGCGTTATGGCTTGCCCTTTTGGAGTACCCAAAAAAGTCGAAGAATACGATTTGATGATGAAATGCAATATGTGTTACGATAGAACTAGTGTGGGTAAAAAGCCAATGTGTGCAACGGTTTGTCCAAGTGGTGCTTTGTTTTTTGGTACAAGAGAACAAATTGAAGAAATGCGACCAAATAGTACACCTATTAATAATTTCATTTTTGGGAAAGAAAAAGTGAAAACAAAGGTTAACATTATGATGCCAAAAGGTAGCACAGAATTAAGAATTTATTAAATGCCGGATCATGTCAAAAGAAGATAATTTAAATAAAAACTGGAAAAAAGATTTTCCGATAAAGAAACAGGAATCAACACAAGTCAGTCGACGCGATTTTGCTAAGTTTTTAACTTTTATATCGGGAGGTTTAATGGTTGGAAGTGGATTCGTAACCGCAAAAGCCTTTTTATTGCCAAAAGAAGAAGTGCAAGGGGAACATTTTATTTGTAATAAAGAAGATGTTCCAGTTGGTGGCACAAGAGGCTTTGTTTTGGATGGAAGTACAATTCCTTATATTTTGATTCATCTGGAAAGCGGTGAATTTAGAGCTTACGAACAAAAATGTACACATCTTTCGTGTTCTGTTTTTTACAAACCCGGAACCGGAATTATACATTGTCCGTGTCACGAAGGATCATTCGATGCGATGACCGGAGATGTAATAGCGGGGCCACCGCCAAGAGCTTTGCCACAATTGGAAGTATTTTTTAAAGAAAATGCCGTTTTTGTAAAAGCATTAATTGAGAAAAAAGAAAGTTAATTTAAATTTTGAATTATGAGTACGTTTAGACGAAGTCAAAACCGCGCAAATCCCAATAAGCTGAATAATATACTTTCGACGCTTATCTTTATTTTAATTTTAAATGTCAGTATTCAGATTTGGCTTTTATATGCTTCATTAAATAATGCATTAGACAATAATAAAGAAATTTTAATTCCAGCGTTTATAGCATCAGTTATTTTGTTTTTAATTGGTTTTGGATGGTTGTATTATCTTCCAAAAGGGAATTTTAGGAATACATTATAGCCGTTTAAGCCGAATATAGCTGCGTGAATTTTTCTTCAGGTATTAAAGTATTTACCTTAAATTTATATTTTTAAAATAAATTTAGATACGTATTGAATTTAACTAAGTAAAAATACTTATATTTGTAATAAGTATTTTTTGCTTTTAATATAATAGTAATGATTAAAGTTGAAGAAGCCATAACGATTATTGAAGCGAACAGTACTAAAATGCCAACGAAGAATATTTCGGTGCAAAATGCTTTAGGATATGTTTTGGCTGAAAAAGTGATTTCGCCAATAGATATGCCGCCATTTCGACAATCAGCGATGGATGGATATGCTTTTACACACAGTATTAGGCATCAATATGATGTGGTTGGAACTTCGCAGGCCGGAGATCATTCGAATAAAAAATTGAAAGCAACCGAAGCAATCCGAATATTTACAGGCGCTTTTGTTCCGGATGATGCCAATACGGTAGTAATGCAGGAGCATGTAATGGCCAATAAAGATTCAATTTTGATTGCCACAATGCCGGAAAAAAATGCAAATGTTCGTCCAAAAGGAGAACAAATTGCTAAAGATGAGGTTGTTTTTGAAGCCAATACTTTAATTACTCCTGCAGCAATTGGATTTTTAGCTTGTTTGGGAATCACGGAAGTTGAGGTTTATAAGAAGCCAAAAGTCGCCATTTTAGTAACAGGAAACGAATTAATACAGCCCGGTAAAAAACTGAAAAAAGGGAAAATATTCGAAAGTAATTCGGTTATGCTTGAAGCGGCACTTCAAACAATCGGAATTGAAAAAACGAAAGTTTACAGAGTAAAAGATAATCTGAAAGCAACAAAAAAGGCTGTAAAAGGTCTTTTGAAAAAATACGATATCGTTCTTATTTCGGGAGGAATTTCAGTTGGCGATTATGATTTTGTAAAAGAAGCATTATTGCAAAATGATGTAAAAGAGCTTTTTTATAAAATCAATCAAAAGCCTGGAAAACCGATGTTTTTTGGAGTTAAAAATGAAACTTTAGTTTTTGCGCTTCCGGGAAATCCGGCTTCGTCACTAACTAATTTTTATATTTATGTTGCACCGGCTATAAAGACCAGAATTGGTCATGCTGAAATTCATAAACCAAAAGTGGTTCGGAAATTAAATTCGGAAATCAAAAACAACACTGGAAAAACGTTGTTTTTAAAAGCAAGATACGATGAGACAAATGTTACTGTTTTAGACGGACAAAGCTCAGCAATGCTTAATACATTTGCAGTAGCGAACAGTTTAATAATTGTTCCGGAAGAAATAGAAAATTATAAAAAAGGACAGTTGGTAACGTTGTTGCCAATTGATTAGGTTTTTTTAGAAAGTAGAAGATAGAAAATAGATTTTATGGTGTATCATGAAAAGCGCTGTATAAATTAAAACATACGGAATTAATTTAAATTTTAGATTACTAGGTAATTGAAACGCCAGTTTGTCATTTCGACAAAGGAGAAATCTCCGCGAGAAACTCTACAAAGATTGGCTTCTCATTGCCGAGCTACTTACGGAGATTTCTCCTTTGTCGAAATGACAAGATTGAGGAAAAAGGCCTGAAACAAAACAACAAAGAACAAAAAATGACCCTATTAACTTCAGAAAATATTATCCTATTCAGTTTTGCCTTAATTGTAATTGCATTTTTATACTCAAGTGTCGGACACGGCGGTGCATCTGGATATTTGGCATTGATGAGCATTTTTGCTTTTCCAATTTCGGTAATGAAACCATCGGCATTGTTGTTGAATTTATTTGTTTCGAGTATTTCGTTCTTATTTTATTATCGAAATAATTATTTCAAACCAAAGCTTTTTTATCCGTTTGCAATAGCATCTATTCCGGCTGCGTTTATCGGCGGATTTATAACTTTAGATAATGCGATTTACAAAATAATTTTGGGAATTGTACTGGTTTTTGCGGCATTAAGATTGTTTGGAGTATTCAATTTTAAAGAAAAAGAAGAAGTAAAAATCAATCTTCCGTCTGCTTTAGTAATTGGTTTCGCAATCGGATTATTATCTGGAATGTTAGGAATTGGCGGCGGAATTATTTTAAGTCCAATTCTATTATTTTTAGGATGGGCATCTGTTAAAGAATCGGCGGCAGTTTCGAGTTTATTCATTTTTGTGAACTCATTTGCGGGAATGTTAGGTTTCCTTTTAGGAGGAAAAGTGATTCCGATAGAAAGTTTTTATTTAGTTCCAATTGCAGTAGTAGGTGGAATGTTAGGCGGATTTTATGGAAGTGGGAAATTTTCAAACAGAACATTAAAAATGGTTTTAGGAACGGTGATTTTAATGGCAAGCGTTAAATTGATTTTTCCTTGAGCTAAATTAAATTTAACCGGAAAGCACGCAAGGATTAGCCAAAGCAGTTATAGAAAAACAAAGTTCTTAAAGCATTGCGAACTTAATTTTAAAGATAATAGTAGATAAAAATTCTTAGCGCTCTTTGCAGTAAAAATAACCTGAAACCTGAAACAAACAAAACCTGAAACAAAAAAGTTATGGAAACACTAACAGTATTTATTCTTTGTGGAGGAAAAAGCTCCAGAATGCAGTCTGAAAAAGGATTAGTGTTGTTTCAGGATAAGCCTTTTATTGAGCATATCATTCAGGCAATTTTGCCTATTACAGATAAAATTAAGTTGATTACGGCTTCAAAAGAATACGATTATCTGGAATATGAAAAAATACCGGATTTAATTTTAGATAAAGGTCCGCTAGGTGGAATTTACACTGCTTTATCACATTCTGAAACCGAATTCAATTTGATATTAAGTTGTGATATTCCGTTAATTTCGACCGAATTATTACAGGAATTAATTTCAAAACATACTAAAGAAGCCGGAATTACGGTTTTTGCTTCCGAAAGCAAAACGCATCCATTAATTGGGATTTACTCAAAAAGTATTGTTCCGACTATTAAAGAAGCAATCGAATCGAACGAATTAAAAATGATGGATTTGTTGGCGAAATTGCCGCATCAAATCATCAATATAGAAGAAAGCGAGAACTTTCATTTAACCAATATTAATTCGGCAGACGAATTAAACGACCTGAATATCAATTTAATTTAAAGACTATGCGAAATTTAAGAACTCCAAAATTGACGATCGTAGGCGCAGGTCCAGGTGATATTGAATTGATTACCTTAAAAGCAATTAAAGCTTTACAGAGTGCCGATGTAGTTTTGTACGATGCTTTGGTAAACGAAGAATTACTGAAATATGCGCCAAATGCTGAAATTGTTTTTGTTGGAAAACGGTTAGGTTGTCATGCTTATACACAAGACCAGATTAATGATTTGATTGTTTCGATGGCAAAGTCACATGGGCATGTCGTTCGTTTAAAAGGTGGTGATCCGTTTGTTTTTGGCAGAGGAAGTGAAGAAATAGAATTTGCAGAAGATTTTGGAATAGAAACGGCTATTGTTCCCGGAATTTCATCGGCTTTGGGTGTTCCGGCTTCGGTAGGAATTAGTTTGACACAGCGCAAAGTTGCCGAAAGTTTTTGGGTTATTACAGGAACAACTTCAGACCATAAATTATCAAAAGATATTCAATTGGCATCAAAATCGGCCGCTACAGTTGTTGTTTTAATGGGAATGCATAAACTGGAGGAAATTATTTCAATCTATCAGGAAAATAGAAATGACGATTTACCAGTTGCCATTATTCAAAACGGAACTAAAAATTCAGAGCAAAAAGTAATCGGAACTATCAATACAATTACTAAATTGGTATCTGAAAAAAATATATCATCGCCGGCAATTATCGTTATTGGCGAAGTAGTAAGAAATACTTCAAGTTGGATTTCTTATTTTCAAGAACATTTTGAGGACGAATTCATCTTTCAAAATTTAAATTTATAAAAATGATCGAGATTAAATATTTTGGAGCTGTAGCTGAAAAGACAAAATGTGAATTCGAAAAGTTATCTTTTTCTGAAGAATTATCACTGCAAAAATTATTGCAGGATTTAGAAGAAAAATATGCATTTGAAGCACTGACTTTCAGCGTTGCAGTAAATCAAAAAATAGTTTCAAAAACAAAACAATATCAATTGCAGACCAGTGATATTGTGGCATTATTGCCTCCATTTGCGGGAGGATAAATTATGAATTCAGATAACCGATATAATCGACAAATTATACTTCCTGAAATAGGCGCGGAAGGCCAGCAAAAATTATCGAAATCGAAAGTTTTGGTGATTGGCGCCGGAGGTTTGGCAGCTACAATTTTACCTTATTTGGCCTCAGCAGGAGTTGGTAAAATAGGAGTTATTGATGATGATGTTGTTGAAGTTTCAAATCTTCATCGTCAGGTTATTTATAAAACTTCGGCTGTTGGAAAATCGAAAGTTGAGGAAGCTAAACTGATGCTTTTAGAGTTAAATCCTGAAATTGAAGTAGATATTTTTTCTGAGAAATTATCTGGAAAGAACGCCATTTCATTATTCGAAAATTACGATATAATTGTTGATGCAACCGATTCTATTTCGATTAAATATTTAATTAATGATGCGTGTCTTGTTACTAATAAACCAATGGTTTACGGATCTATTTTTAGATTTCAGGGACAAGTTTCAGTTTTCAATTATCAAAATGGTCCAACGTACAGATGTTTGTATCCCGATGAAAACTCGAATGCGTTAAATTGTGAAGATGCTGGTGTAATTGGCATTTCAGTTGGAATTATCGGAATGTTTCAGGCAAATGAAGTTCTAAAAATGATTCTGGAAATTGGAGAAGTTTTAAGCGGAAAAATATTGGTTTATAATATTCTGAATAACGAACAACAGAAATATGATTTTGATAAAAGCGATATTCAGTCAATAAGTAGAGAAACATTCGAAGAAAAATACAATAAAAATGAAGTTGAAGAAATAAGTTTTGATGTTGTTTTAGAAGAAATAAACAATGATGAAGTTTTATTTTTAGATGTTAGAAACGAAGACGAATTGCCAAAAATCAGTTTAAAAAATCAAATTAAGATTCCATTAATGCATTTGGAAAATGAAATTGAAAAACTGGATAAAAATCAGAAGATATATGTTTTCTGTCAATCTGGAATTAGAAGTAAAACCGCAGTCGAATTGCTTAAAAATCATCAATTTAAAAATATAAAAAGTATTGCTGGCGGTGTTTTGGGAATGAAACAATTATTACAAGAAATTAAAATATAGTTACAGATTTAAGGTATAGTTTGTCATTTCGACGAAGGAGAAATCTTCGCAAGTAGCTCGACAAAGATTGGCGAATTACTGTGTGGAGTTTCTTGCGAAGATTTCTCCTTCGTCGAAATGACAATATTGAGATTAACTTTCTTTGCCACAAATTTTAATTAGTGGAAATTAGTGTAATTGCTTCGACTCCGCTCAGCCTGACAAAAGCAAAAGAAAAATCATTTTAATCCATATAATCTGTCGCAAAAAAAACATAAAAAATGAGTAAAAATGTATTTGTAGAAGGACCAATTGCTCCTGAATTTATAGCCGAATCGATTGCCAAACACCAATCGAAACACACGATTGGAGCGCATAACATATTTTTAGGACAAGTTCGTGCCGATGTGATTCACGATAATACAGTTGTGGCAATAGATTATTCAGCTTACACCGATATGGCAAACGAAGCTTTGTACACCATTCGCGAAAAAGCTTTTGCTAAATTTGATTTAACGTGTATGCATATTTATCATAGTTTGGGCGTTGTAAAAGCAGGCGAAATCTGTTTATTCGTTTTTGTTTCGGCAACACGACGCAAACAAGTTTATGAAGCTACAGAAGCCATCGTAAACTGGATAAAAACCGATGTGCCGATTTTTGGCAAAGAAATGTTTGAGAACGATACATTCACTTGGAAACAAAATAGTTAATGGTAGATATTACGCATAAAATAAGTACATTAAGAAAAGCCACTGCAACTGCAATTGTAAAAGTCAGCAGACAGGAAACAATTGACGCTGTAGTAAATAATCTTGTGCCAAAAGGAAATGTACTCGAAATGGCAAAAACAGCTGGATTATTTGCCGTTAAAAACACGCATTTATCGATTCCGGATTGTCATCCAATTCCGATCGAATTTACATCGGTGGAATATATAATTGAAGGACTAGAAATTCAAATCATTTTCAATGTAAAAACGGTTTACAAAACCGGAGTTGAGGTTGAAGCCATGCACGGCGCATCTATCGTCGCATTGACAATGTACGACATGCTGAAACCGATTGATAAAGAAATTGAAATTTCAACCATCAAATTAATCAATAAAGAAGGTGGAAAATCATCTTTCAAAAATAGATTCCCGAATGCTATAAAAGCAGCAGTTTTTGTTTGTTCCGATTCTGTTTTTGCTGGAGATAAAGAAGATCATTCTGGAAAGACAATTGTAGAAAAACTAGATTCTTACGGAGTTGAAACTGCACATTATGAAGTTATTCCGGACGAATATGAGATTATTCAAGAAAAAACGAAGGCTTTCGCCAAAGAAAATCAGTTGGTAATTTTCACGGGCGGAACTGGATTATCTCCGAGAGATGTTACACCAGAAGCTTTAGAACCAATTTTAGAAAGCAGAATTCCAGGAATTGAAGAAGCCATTCGCAATTATGGGCAGCAAAGAATGCCGTATGCAATGTTATCCAGAAGTGTTGCGGGAACTTTAGGAAAAAGTCTGGTTTTGGCTTTGCCAGGATCTACAAACGGAGTGCGAGAATCAATGGATGCAGTTTTTCCGCATGTAATGCATGTTTTTCATATTTTAAAAGGTAAAAATCATGACAGCCTCTAACACTATTTTAACGGATGGTTTTGGGCGCAAGCACAATTATCTGCGCATTTCGCTGCTGGAAAAATGCAACCTGCGTTGTACGTACTGCATGCCAGCTGACGGAATTGCGCTTTCTCCAAAAGCCAGTTTAATGACGGCCGACGAGATTTTTGGTATTGCTCAGACTTTCGTGAAAAATGGTGTTGACAAAATAAGATTAACAGGAGGAGAACCTTTACTTAGAAAAGATTTCCCTGAAATAGTTTCTAAATTATCAGATTTAGATATTTCACTTTCCATAACTACAAACGGAATTTTAATTGATCGTCATATTGAAGTTTTAAAACAATTTAAAGTCAGAAAAATCAATTTGAGTTTAGATACTTTGGTTTCGTCTAAATTCGCTTCTATAACGCTTAGAAATCAGTTTGAGAAAGTTGTTGATAATCTGCATTTGCTTTTGAACAATGATTTTCAAGTGAAAGTGAATGTAGTTTTGATGAAAGGTTTTAATGATAACGAAATTGTAGATTTTGTAAAACTTACGCAGTTTCTGCCAATTTCTGTTCGTTTTATTGAATTTATGCCATTTGCCGGAAACGAGTGGGACAGAAGCAAAATGGTTTCTCAAAGTGAGATTTTATCTTTGGTTGGAAATGCATTTTCTTCTGATGATATTCAAAAACTGGAAGACGAAAAAAACTTTACTTCAAGAAATTATAAAATAAAAGGTTTTCAAGGCGATTTCGGAATTATTAGTTCGATAACAAATCCGTTTTGCGACAGTTGCAATCGCATCCGCTTGACGGCAGACGGTAAAATTAAAAATTGCCTTTTCTCTAATTCAGAAACCGATTTATTAACGGCTTTTAGAAATGGTGAATCCATCGAAAATTTGATTTCAGAGTCTGTTCAAAAGAAAAAGAAAGTTAGGGCAGGAATGGTAAGTGTTTCTGAAATGGATGATCCTTCGTTACATTTTGATAATCGCAGTATGATTGCGATTGGGGGCTAAAGGCTAATTATTAATTGTGAATTGCTAATTGTTAATTGTCAGGCTGAGCGAAGTTGAAGCCTTTTTACACAATATTGTCATTTCGACGAAGGAGAAATCACACTCCTAAATCGACAAAGATTGGCGATCTTCTTTGCGGAGTTTCTAGTGTGATTTCTCCTTCGTCGAAATGACAAAAAATGAGCAAAAAAAAGGTTCAACTTTTTTAAAGTCAAACCTTTCTCAATAATTATTTTTTCTTTTTAGCTTTTGCCTTTTTTTGAGCTTTAGCTTTCTTTTTAGCGATTTTTTTTGCTTTCGCTTTTTCTTTTGCTTTTTTAGCTTTTTCTTTTTTCTTAGCAGCAGCTTTTTGTTTTGCTTTTTTCGCTTTCTCTTTCTTTTTATCTTTTTTCGCTTTCTCTTTTTTCTTCGCTAATTTCTTTTTCTCTTTTTCCTTTTCTTTGTCTTTCACCTTTTTAGTTTTTTTATCGTTAGACTTATTTTTAGCAGTTTTTTCCACTGCAGCAACTTCGGTTTTAACTTCTTCTTTTGCTTCTTTTATTGGTTCTATAACAGCCGGTTTAACTACAGGAGCAGTTACTTTTTTTGCAGGAGTTCTTCTTACCGCCGGTTTTACTGTTGCTGCCGGGGCAGCTGTTTTTACGGCTGGTTTTGCAGGAGCTTTTGTAGCAGTTGTTCTTGTAGCAGTTGTTCTTGTAGTTGGTGCTTTTGCTGCAGCTGGTTTTGCTGCAGTTGCAGGTTTTGTTGCTGTTGAAGCTGCTGGTTTTGCAGTTGTAGCAGTTTTTGGTGCTGCTGGTTTACGAACTGGTGCTTTTGCAGGTGCTGTATTTACTGGTTTTTCGGCAACTGGTTTTGATGTTTCCGCTGCTGGAGAATCGATTTTCTCAGGAGTAGTTTCTTCTGGTTTATTTTCCATATAAATGTGCTTTTGATTAGTATTTTAATTACAATGTAACTAAATCGTTAATTTACAGTTAAGTAAAGATAAATATAAAACAAGCTTCTCAATGTTAAGGTTTTAACTTTTTTTTGGAATTAAATATCTGATGCTTAAATATTTAGTCTTTTTGATCAAATTTTAAACTGAAATCTCTTAACAATTCTACATGAAAAAATGGAAGAATTTGCTGTATAATAAAGCGGTATAACGGATGATTTCTTTTGAAAAAAGGTGCCCTAGCCCCGATGGGAGGGAAAATCCTTTTGTACTTCCCGATAACTATCGGGAGGTACAAAAGATTGGAAGGAACAGCGGGATTAGCTCCTAATAAATATTCTGATTAGTTTTTTATCAGTTCTAAAATCCTAAAATTGCTTTTCGGCGCTTCGCATAAGGAACAGCAATAAGTTTCGGATAAATCGGCAAATAAAATGCCTTTCGGAATTCCTTGGCTTTCATCTCCGTATTCTGGATTATAAAGCGTTAAGCATTCCTGACATTGATAGATATCCAATTGCGGTTTTTCTTTTTTCTGCGGATTCTCGGTTGTTTCTGATGCTGTATTTCCGAGTTCATCGAAATATTTTCGGCTTAATTCAATTAAAATAGTCGGAAGTTCCAGTTTGTCGATATCTTGTGAATGCACAATATATTCGCGTGTATTTGGGTCGAAATTCTTCGCAAATAACACATTATAAGTGTCTCTAATTTTAATGGATTCTAATGCCGCCGGAAGTTCGTTTTTTTCGATTACAATCGAAGTGAAATAATGCCCGTCGCGATTGTATTCTGAAATTCCGAAGTTTAGTCCGTAAGTACTGATGTCAAATTGATCTAATGTTCTAACTAGAAAAGTTTTCAGGTTTAAAGCCCATTCCATTGCAACCGGTAAATGCCAGTTTAACTCTAATAAAGAATGTCGAACGTTGATTCCGCGTTTGCCTAAGAATTTTTCCCATTCCAGTTTTCTGTCCTTTGGAATTCCTTTTATGATGAATGACTTCCAGGGCGTAATACAGATTTTCCCGATTTTGCATTCAAAACACAAATCGCACATTTCTTTAAGAAAATCCAGATCGTATAAATTATTACGCCAATATAATCCCAACCAATATTGATCGATTCCCATTCGGTTCATTCCTTCGTAATACGGAAATGGATAAAACGGAATATTAAGTGGTTTATCAATCGTTCTGTTATTGGTGTCTAAAACTTCACTTACCAACGAAAAAAGTAAATCAATATCGATAACATCTTCTTCGGAGATTTTTTCAATTTCGTAATAGATTTTTGCTAGATCCCAGCTGTAAATCAAAACGGGATAGACTTCCATTTTTTCCCATTTTGGAAGACGAATATATAAATACCAATAATCTTCATGCTCTGATGCAATAAAATTCAAATGTCCTGTAAACAAAGGAACCAATTGTTGTTTTGGATCGGTTATATTAACTTTGAGTTTGGGCTGTTCTTTAAATTCTTCCAAAACATATAAAAAACGGTTTCCGGTCAACCAGTTTGTATTTCTGAAAATATCGGTCGAAACATAAGATGAAACAATATTGTTACCACTTTTTTGATCGGGATACACAAAATGATGCTTTCCTAAAGTGGTTTTATCCAAAGATTTAAAACCTTGCGGAAAAATAATATCCTGTCTGGAACCAAATGAAATGGAATCCAGACCTTCGTCTAAAGCAATATTTACTACTTCTCGAAGTTCGCCCGGCGAAATAACGCCTCCTTTTACTATTAATCTTGTTAGTTCCATTTTTTCTTTTTGTTTCAGGTCTTCTTTGTTTCAGGTTTTCTTTGTTTCAGGTTTCAGGTTGTTGGATTGTGTTGATTTAAATGCAGAGTTCACAAAGTTTTTTTCGCAAAGTTTTGAAGGTTTATATTCTGTGCGTAAAATTATTTTTATATTGAAAAGTTCACAAAGCAATACTTTAAATTTTGTTCAAAGCTTTGTGAACTTTGTCTACTTAAAAAAGATAAACTTTGCGAAACTTTGCGAAAAACCTTTGCGCTCTTTGTGTTAAAATTTATGTTCAAAGTAAAGCAACTTGAAACTTTAAACTTGAAACAAAAAAACTATTTACATTTCGCAAGAATCTCTTTAACCTCTGTTTTACAGCTTCCGCATCCTAATCCGGCGCCTGTGTTTTTGCATAAATCAGTGAAATCATTTACACCGCTTTTTATGGTTTCTTCTATATTTCCAACGCCAACCTGACTGCAGGAACAAACTAATTTTCCTAAAACGGGTTTAGCAGTCGAACTTCCTCGCAGTAATAAATTTCGTTTGTCTGATAATTCGATTTTGCTTTCAATCATGGTTTTGAATTCGGCAAACTCATTTTTATCGCCCATTAAAATGGCACCAACCAAGAGATCATCTTTTACGATACATTTTTTGTAATAACGTTTTTTCAAATCGGAGAATACAATTTCTTCATAAGAATCGTCGTTTTCCGGAATTTCAATATCACCAATGCTGCAAAGATTGATATCTTCTAATTTTAGAATATTCATCAAAATCGAGCCTTTATAATAACTGCTAATATCGCCTGCTAAAAAGTTGGCCAGAATATCAGCCTGTTCTTCAGCGGCAGAAGTGATTCCGAATAACTTATTATTGAATTCGGCTATTTCTCCAATCGCAAAAATATCCGGATTAGAAGTCTGTAAATACTGATTTACTTTGACTCCGCGTCCACATGAAAGTCCGCTTTCGCGTGCAATTTCTATGTTCGGAATTGTTCCAATCGTATACACAATCGCATTTGCTTTTATGATTTTGCCACTTTTTAAAGCGATTTCAATTTCATTCGGATTATCGGTTTCAAAAACGGTGCTGACTTCATTATCAAAATAAATCTGAATATCGCGAAGTTGTACTTCTTCAGCCAATAATTTACTTGAAATTCGGTCAAGCTGGCGCTCCATTAAACGCGAAGCACGCTGAACAATGGTAGTTTTTACTTTTTTATGTTTTAAAGCGGCAGCCAATTCCAATCCTAATAATCCGCCGCCAATAATCACAACATGTTGTTCTTCTGGCGGAAGATTCGTGCTGTCTAAATGTTTTTTTAATCGGTCGGCATCTTCTTTTTTCCTAACTGTAAATCGGCCAGGAAGATGAAGTTGTGCATTTTCAGGCACAAAAGGACGACTTCCTGTCGCCATTATTAAGGAGTCAAAAGTGTGAATTTCGCCCTGACTGTCTTTGATTGTTTTTTTATTTGTGTCGATTTTTTCAATGGCGACTCCAGCTTTCATGGTAATTTTTAATTTATTGAAAGCTTCGCCATCTTTTACTTTTAAAAGTTGTTCCCAAGTAAATTCTCCGGTCATATATTCCGGAAGTAAAACGCGATTATAAAACGGATTTACTTCATTCGAGAAAACAATAATTTCATCTGTTGTATTGAATTCGCGATAATTTTGAATGAATCGGAAAGAAGCCGCACCTGCGCCTACAATCGCAATTTTTTGAAATGGTTTTACATATTTCGAAATCGAAACAGTTGTGTATTTAAAATCAGGTTCTTTCGAAACCGGATCAACCACGGTATTCGTTAAATTATTGGTTCGGTTTAAATCATTTTCAAGTTGTTTTCCCCAATGCATCGGCAGGAAAACGACTTTTTCTTTGATCGAATCGGTAACTTTTGCTTTTACCCGAACTTCGCCATTTTTGCTTGTAACAGTTACGATATCGCCATTTTTAATTTCGCTTTTATAAGCATCAATCGGATTTATTTCTAAAACCGGACTCGGAATATGCGTTAATAATCGCGATACTTTTCCGGTTTTGGTCATCGTATGCCACTGGTCGCGAATTCTTCCTGTTGTTAGAATAAAAGGAAATTCGGCATTTGGCTGAACCGATGTGTTTTCAATAGAAACAGGCAGATTAAAAATTGCTTTTTGCGAAGGTGTATAGAATTTCTTATCTGTAAATAATCTCGAAGTTCCCGGATGTCCATAATCTGGAACAGGCCACTGAAAAGTGCCTTCAGTTTTTAGTCGATTATAATTTAAGAACGAAATATCGATATTAGTGCCTTTGGTAAGTGCACAATGTTCTTTGTAAATTTCTTCGGCACTGTTGAAATTGAATCCGTTGAAATTCATTTTTTTAGCAAAGCGAATTAAAATTTCAATATCCGGAAGTGCTTCACCCGGTGCATTGATTCCTTTTGGCAAATAAGAAATACGGCGTTCCGAATTGGTCATTGTTCCTTCTTTTTCCAGCCAACCTGCTGCAGGTAACAATAAATCGGCAAATTTGGCTGTATCGGCATTATGCGAAATATCCTGAACGACAACGAATTTTGCGTTTTGAAGTGCTTTTTCGATTCGTCTGGAATCTGGCAAACTGACTAAAGGATTTGTGCAGATAATCCAAACTGCTTTCATTTTTCCAGATTCTAATGCCTCAAACATTTCTGTCGCCGTTAAACCCGGTTTGTCTGAAATCTCATCAACGCCCCAAAAATCGGCTACTTCTTTTCGATGTGTTGGGTTTGCAATATCTTTATGTGCGGCTAAAAGTGTCGCCATTCCGCCCACTTCACGTCCGCCCATAGCATTCGGCTGACCAGTCAATGAAAATGGTCCAGAACCTGGTTTCCCAACTTGTCCTGTCAATAGAGATAAATTCAGCAACGCAGTATTTTTATCAACTCCAACAGCACTTTGATTCAATCCCATTGCCCAAAGCGAAATAAAGCCTTTTGCTTTCCCAATAATGTCTGCGGCAAGTTTGATATCGTTTACCGAAATTCCGCAAAGTTTTGATGCTTTTTCAAGAGAAGTGCCCAAAACTAAGTCTTTATATTGTTTGAAATTCTCGGCGTTGTTTTTCACAAAATCATGATCGACATGACCTTTCTCGATAATGCGTCTGGCAATCGCGTGATATAAAATAATATCTGAACCTGGAATAATCTGCAAATGTAAATCGGCGAAAGCTGCAGTATCGGTGCGTCTTGGGTCAATTACAATTATTTTTATTTTCGGATTTTTTTCTTTGTGTTTCTCAAGTCGTCTGAATAGAATAGGGTGGCACCAAGCCGGATTTGCGCCTGTAATTAGAAAGGTATCAGCAAGTTCAATATCATCGTAAGCAATGGGCACAGAATCTTCGCCAAAAGTTTTTTTATAACCCACAACCGCCGAACTCATACAAAGTCTGGAATTGGTATCAATATTATTGGTTTTCAAAAAGCCTTTTACCAATTTATTGACTAAGTAATATTCTTCAGTTAAACATTGTCCTGAAATATAAAATCCAACGCTGTCTGGTCCATGTTTTTTTATGATGGATGAAAAAACGGCTGCGGCACGGTCTAAAGCCGTATCCCAACTAACGCGTTCCAAGGGATAATTTTTGCTTCCGCGCATTTCCGGATATAAAATTCGATCTGAAGTATCATTAACTACGTAGTGCAAGTTCATTCCTTTAGAACACAACATTCCTTTATTTACAGGATGATCTTTGTCGCCTTCGACCATTACACCATTTTTAGCATCGTTGGTTACGATTATTCCGCAGCCAACGCCGCAATAGGAACAGGTAGTTTTGATCTTAGTACTTTGCATTATAGTTCGGTTTTAAATAAATCACTTACTTAACTCAAAACAAAAATAAGTATTTTTTAAGTATTAATACTTAATTTTTGATTTTATTTTTATTATTTTTGATGCAAAGAAAGAAGTACCAACAAATATGTTTCATGTTCAAAAACTGAATTCATGAAAGAAGAAAATTCTATTTGTGATAGCTGCGTCAATGAAAATTGTTTCATTAAAAAGCACCTGCATTTGGAGCAAATGAAACAATACGTTGCAAAGAAGCATAGTTTTGTATGTAAAAAATCGCAGCAATTTATTACGGAAGGTGCGCCATTGCAAGGACTTTATTTTATTTGTTCAGGAAAAGTTAAAACGGTAAAAACCGGAATCAACGGACGCGAACAAATTGTACGATTGACTAAAAATGGCGATACAATAGGTTTTCGCGGATTTGGGACAAGCAAACGTTATTTGATTGGAGCGTATGCTTTAGAAGATACGGTTTTGTGCAATTTCAGCAACGAAACTATGATGGAAATTTTACAGCATATTCCTGAATTTACCTATGCTTTAATGTTGTTTTATGCAGAAGAATTAAACAAAAGTGAAAACAATATCCGAAAGATTGCACATATGAATGTCCGCGAACGTGTAATTGATTTACTGCTTTATATTCATCGAAAATTTGGACAAATTGATGGTTTGATTGATATTGAGCTTTCGCGAAAGGAAATAGCAGACTTTGCCGGAACTACTGAAGAACAAGCCATCAGAATATTATCAAGCCTTAAAAAAGAAGCTTTGATCAAAACAGAAGGAAAACGTGTTGGGATTTTGAGAGTTGGCGAATTACGCTCTGAAATTATAGAACATAAGTATTTTTAAAAGGGGGACAAAGTTACAAAGGTACAAAGGTACAAAGGTACAAAGTTGCAAAGTTTTTGTTTTTGATTTGTAGAGACGCACTTCAGTTCGTCTTTATCGCATGCGTCTCTACGTCGAATGTTTTATTTTTTTCTTCCGATAAATCGAATTACAGAACCCGTTCCGTTATGGAATAAACCTTCGTTGAGTTCGATTTCTTTTTCTTCTAATTCAATGATTTCGTAGTTTGGAAAATCGGCTTTAATTTCTTCGATTGAAAAAAGTGATTCTATGTCTTTTGGTCCGCCGACTTTTTCGTTTTTGGAAACGTATTCTAAATGCGTTTTGCTGAAAGCTTCAAAAATAATAATACCGTCTTTTCGTAAAAATGCATCCAGTTGTTTGTGAATTTTAGATTTAATTTCTGCCGGAAAATGTGCGTAAATTAAAGCAATCGCATCAAATTGATTTTTTTGAAAATCGAGCGTTTCCAATTCTCCAACCTGATAATCAATTGAAACATTGTTTGCTTCAGCAAGTTTTAAAGCTTTGTTTCTTCCTTCTTCACTAATATCAAAAGCGGAAACTTTCCAGTCTAGTTTTGCAGCAAAAATGGCATTTCGTCCTTCGCCTTCGGCAGGAAAAAGAATAGATCCGGGATTTAGTTTTTCGATTTGTTCTTTTAAGTAATTGTTGGGTTCTTCGCCGTATGCAAATTCTTCACTGCTGTAGCGGTCGTCCCATCTTTTGGTCCAGTTATTCATAGTTTATATGTTGAATTTAATGATTAAAGGTTTGTGATCGCTGTATAAAGTCCAATCTTTATAACTTCCAACTTCAACGCTTTCTAACACTTCGATAAAATCGTTTGAGGCAAAGCAATAATCCATATGATAAGGTTTGTTTTCGTGTCGATACATATACAAAGTTGGATGTGCTTCTTTGCCTTGAATCTGATTGAAGTATTTGTGATAGGTGCTAAATATATTTTTGTCTGCTAATTTATTTACAACCGTTGTATGATTTCCTTCTCTTCGCGGTTTATCCCAAATCGTATTGCTGTTGAAATCGCCAATTAAAATGGTTTTGGTTTCTTTAATTAAATCTTCGTAATAATTAATTGCTTTCCAAATCTGCGTTACATAAGCCCCATCTTTATCAGCTGGATTATTTGCCCAAATGGCAAACAACGTAAAATCGACTTTTCCGCCCGTAACGGCTATTGGCAAAATGTTTTTGAAATCCGGATTATGAGAATCTAATAATTGAAATCGATAATCACTATAAGAAAAAACACCAACTCCCTTATGCGGATTTGTTCCGAACCAAAGAATGTCGGTTGGTGTTTGTATTTCGTCTGGGAATTTGAGTTTTTCAGGACTTTCACATTCCGAAATTACTGCAATATCAGGATTGTGGGCAAGAATGAATTCTGCTTTTTTTCTGAAGGCCATGTTGCAATTCCAAGCAATTAGTTTCATTGTTTGAAGGTTAAGGGGGGATATTTTGATTTTTAATCTACACCAAGAAAAGATGTTTTTCCGTTAATTGCATCCACTTCAGCATAATCATGTTTTCCAATAGTTACAAACAGCTTTTCAGTTTTATATTTTAAATATCTAATTTTAGGTTCTCCAACTTTAGGTTTTCCACAAATTGTTATGACGTTAGTCTGCCACAGCAATTTGTTGTTTTTATATGCTGAAATGGTTTGCAAGTCTTTTTCAACAAAATAAAGAGTGCCATTTTTTTCAATGCCTCTTTTTTGTGTTGTTGTCAAATTTATTTCTGAATCTTTTGAAATCAGTTTTGCGTCAAATGTCTGAGCAAAGTTTACTTGAGTTGAAAATAATGCAAGAATTAGTAATATGATTGTTGGCTTCATATAGCAAGAAATTGAGAATGCTTTAGTAAATATACTATTTAAAACAAAAAAACTGCCCTTTTCTTATTTTGAAAAGGGCAGTTATATTTATAAATCTCTTTTTAAAATTTTAACCAACAAGTGTCGTTAAACCATTATTCACATCAATTTCAGCAAAATTATGTTTTCCCATAACGATAAGCAGTTTATCTGAATTATAACCTACATATCTAATTTCAGGTTGACCTTTTTTTGGTTTTCCGCAAACTGAAATTACATTGGTTTGCCATTTCAATTTGTTTCTTTTGTAAGCGGAAATTGTCTGTAGGTCATTTTCCACATAATAAGTAATGTTGTTTTTTTTGATTCCTCTTTTTTGTGTTTTACCAAAATTTATTTCGGAGTTTTGAGAAATCAAGGCATCATCATACTTTTGAGCAATGCCTGTTTGCGTGACTATAAAAGTCAGCAAAGATAATTTTAGAAATGGTTTCATTTGGATAGAATTTGGGGTTCATAATCGATTCAAATATAGTTAATTAAATATATAAATAGGTTTTTAATGTTAAAAAAAAAACCTTTTCCTGAAATAGGAAAAGGGTAAAAATTATAAGGTAATTTTAAAGAAAAATTATTTTTTCCAACTAAAAATTCTTGGATCTACAGAAATCATCAACCAAGCCCAATTATTAGTATGATTTGCTTCTCCGCCTTTAACAAATTCTAAAGTGCTAGAACCAAACATTTGAGAGTAACCTCCTGTAACGGTTATATTTTTTTTGAAGTTGTAACCAAATGTTGCATCAATTTCAGTTCCTAAATACGAATCCAGTTTTTCATTTGCAGGTAATGGTGTTGCTACATCAGCAGCAGCTAAAAATACATGCGGAATCAAAGCAAATTGCCATTTGTTTACATTGTAATTCAGTTTTAAGAAAGCATCTTGTAAACCAACATTTTTCAGGTGATTTCCAACATAAAAATAATCCATATAACCGTTAAATCCATGGTTGGTACCAAAAATCGGGTTGAACGATTTGATTACAGTACTTCCGTCATTTGAATCTTTTCCTGATAAAAATTCGTAACCTAAACCAAGTTTAAAAGCATCAGTAATGTTATATCCAATATTGGCAGCGGCATTCCACGCACTTACTTGTTGATCTGTGCTTTTTCCGGTTTGTCCGTATAGCCAAAAACTTGTATCGATTTTACCTTTTTTATACGTTAAGTAAGGTCCAAAAGTTTGCATATAATCTACTAAAAGTTTGGTAGCAGGAGCAGGAAGAGGAGCATATTCATAACCTGTATTTAATACTAAGAAACTCAAACCTAATTCACTGTTGAATTGATTGTGATACCACGCATATTGCAACGTTTTATAACTTGCCACAGTATAAGGAGTCTGAACAACATTCTCAGCAGTTGAATTATAAGCGCCTCCAAAATCTAATTTTTGTTTTTCGGTATGATAAGAAACCGTCAACGCATCGTGGCTTTGTGCCTGTTGTCCCCAATCTTGTTCTCCTAAAATACGCTGATTGTCGTATGAAAGTACCTGACGTCCCATTCTGGCACTCCACTTTTCAGTGAAATTGTATTGTGCCCAGGCTTCAAAAACAGCAACGCCATTTTTGTCAGCTGGAGCTGTAGGAGCCACATCACCCCAAGTTCTAGTGTTTTGAAGCGTTAATTTTACAATTAAATCTTCTTGTTTATAATTGAAGTTTAAACGAGAACGTTGTGAAATTTGTGATGTACCTTCCTGACCTTCCTGTAAAAGTTGTTTATAACCGTTTCTGTATTCAAAACGTGGTCTGATTTGCAGATTCACATCTAATTCCTGTGCCTGAATTTCAAAGCTTAATCCTACGATAAGTATTAAAATTAGTTTAAGTTTTTTCATAAAATTGGTATGTTGTTAAAGAAGGTAAATTTATAAGAAAAAGCCGTAGTTAACTATGATTACAGTCATATTTCTAATTTTTTTTTAATCTAAATTTAATAAGCTGGCTCTAATTTTACCTTTTTTGTTTTAAGCTGTTTTTGCTTAGATAGTTGTGTTATAGTGTAATGCATCCAAACGAGACATGTAATTGAAAAGATTAAAATAAAAATCCATGAACTTGACCAGATTCCGGTTGCTGTTAACAAATATCCAAAAATTATAGGTCCAAAGAAACCGCCCAAACCGCCAATCATGCCCACCATTCCGCCAACTACGCCAACTTCTGTTGGGAAATATTCCGGAATATGTTTATACACTGCGGCTTTTCCAATTCCCCAGGAAATTCCAATTAAAATGACTAAAATTAAGAACACCCACATATTAGCGTCAAATTTAATAACGGTGACACCTTTTGCAATTAATTCCTTTTTTGCTACACTTTGATTGTGTGAGACCACAACATTTTGCCAGCTTGTAGTAGTTGGGAAAATGGCATTTTCATTTTCATTTTCGCTTTTTTGTGCGATTGAATATTCTTTATCTCCAACTTTTACAGTTTTATCATTGATTTGGTTTACAACTCCTTTTTTTGCTGCTAATATTCCTGGTCCAGAAGTAATAATTTCCATTTTTGGAATAGCCAACAAAGCACTTAAAATTACTGAAGAGCTTAACACCCAATACATTACTTTTCGGGCTCCGAATTTGTCTGACAAATAACCTCCAAAAGCTCTAATTACACCAGAAGGCAAACTAAACATTGTAGCAAACAAACCTCCCATAACCAAACTGGTTTGGTAAACGTTCATAAAGTTTGGCAAAAGCCATTGTGAATACGCTACAAAACATCCGAAAACTAAGAAATAATACGCTCCAAAACGCCATACTCTTTCTGATTTTAAAGGGGTAAGCATTTGTGAAATAGTTTTACCATTGTTTTCTAATTTTTTGTTTTGAGCGAAAATTAAAAAGGCAACGCCAATTACAACTAAAGAAACAGCGTAAATCACAGGAAGTATTTTCCATCCATTTTGCGGATCGTCAACAGAAAAATGATTTAGTAAAGAAGGAGCCAAAAAGGTTGTAATGGCTGCCCCGGCATTTCCCATTCCGAAAATTCCCAAAGCGCGTCCTTGCCATTCTTTTGGATACCAAATTGATGTGTATCCAATTCCGACTGCAAAACTGGTTCCGACCATTCCGAAGAAGAAACTAAGTACGGCAAACATTAAAAAACTGTCAGCGTAGGGAAGGAGAAATAATGGAATTGAGCTTAGTAATAATAAAAGTGAAAAAACATATTTTCCTCCAAATTTATCGGTTAAGATTCCAATTGGCAAACGCATTATAGACCCTGTTAAGATTGGAATTCCCAGAAGCCATCCAACCTGAACAACGCTCCAGTTGAAAATTCCGTTATCTACTAAAAAGGTGACTAAAACACCGTTTAATGTCCAGCAGGCAAAACACACTGTAAAAGCCAATGTGTTCAAAAATAAAATTTTGTGTGATTGCGATAGTGAGTTTGTAGTTTTCATAGTACTTATATTTTTATGTAAAAATAAGTACTATAACTTAGTTAAAACCTGCTAAAACGCAGTTTTTGAAAAATAATTACGTATTTATACGTATTTTTTAAATTAAAGAATATTCAGCAGCTTTGTTCGAAAGTTCCATTAAGTTTTTTACTTTCAGTTTTTTCATTAAGTTAAATCGATGAACTTCAGCAGTTCTTTTACTGATATCAAGTGCTTCGGCGATTTCTTTGTTTCCTTTTCCGGATAAGAGAAGTGTCAGAATTTCTTTTTCTCTTTTGGTAATCATCATTTCTTCACTTAAATTTTGCTTTGGTTCTAATGAGTTTGAAGGATTTGTCAATTGGCCAATTAAAATTGAAGAAATATCTCCACTGAAGTACTTTCCGCCAGCAGAAACTGTGTGAAGAGCCTTTAGGAATTCTTCTTTTGAAGATCCTTTTAATAAGTATCCATCGGCACCAGCTTTTATAGATTTCAACACATATTCTTCCGATTCGTGCATCGAAAGCATAATGATTTTTACGTTATTATTCTCGCTTCTAAGTTTTTCTACTACCTCAATACCAGTTAAGTTTGGCATGCGAATATCTACTATAAGTAAGTCTGGTTTAGTCGCAGTAACAACTTCAAGCGCATCTGCTCCGTCTATTGCTTCGCCTACAACTTCGATGTTTGCTTCGTTTTCCAATAAAGATTTGATTCCGTCTCTAACAAAAACGTGGTCATCTGCCAGCACTACACGAATGATATTACTCATAATTTACTTAATTTTGATTCTCGATTTTTACGTATATTCATCTATAATGAAGACGCTAATATACGTAATTTTTTAGATTTTAAATTCCAACATTAAAAATTCTAATGTTGTAAATTCCAAATTCCAAAGTCTTGGATGTAAACTTTGTCAAAGTTTTTAAGCGTAAAGTATGTCATCTCGACGGAGGAGAGATCACACGCGGGATTCGACAAAGATTGGCGATTTAGATTGTGGAGTTTCTTGCGAAGATTTCTCGTACCTCGAAATGACAAGATTGTGGCTAGTTTTGGCGGTAACTTTGTCAAAGCTTTTGAACTTTGACAAAGTTTTTAAGCTTATAGTTTGTCATCTCGACGGAGGAGAGATCACACGCGGGATTTGACAAAGATTGGCGATTTAGATTGCGGAGTTTCTTGTGTGATCCTTCGTTCCTCAGAATGACAAAAATGCTGAAAAGATCTTTTGAAAACTATTGCCCGCGAGAGGAATAGGAGCAAGCTACCGAAGTAGCGCGGATAGCCCGACAGCATTAGGGAAAGTGGGCGAATATAGACAAAGTTTGTTTGCCCACTTTTTCTAATCCTGTCTCGCCCTGATTAATTAAATAATTAGATAGTAATCTTGTCGCTTTACTTTGCGGGGCTTCGACTTCGCTCAGCCTGACAACGTTGCATCTCACAAACTTTGTCAAAGTTTTAAACTTTGACAAAGTTGATTAAGCGCAAAGAGTTTGGAATTTGGAATTTAAAAAATTGGAATTCCTATTTAAGAATAGGAATGTTGAACGTAATTCTCGTTCCTTCGCCGGGAATGGAGTTGATGAAAACGCGTCCGTTGATGTATTGGATTCTTTCTTTCATGAATAAAAGTCCCATTCCGGATTCGCTGTTGCGTTTTTTGTCGACGGAATGGATGTCGAAACCTTTTCCGTTGTCGTCGATTATAATGCTTAAAAGTGTTTCACTGTGAGAAAGTTGCACAATAATATGCGACGATTCGGCGTATTTTATGGCGTTGTTGATGGCTTCTTGCGTGAGACGATAGATGTTGATTTCGATTAGGGAATCTAAACGCTGGTCAAAATCGGTTTTGTTGTAGAAAAGGATTTCTTTTCCGGTTAGTTTTGAGAGTTCTTGCGTGAGTTTTGCCAGCGAAGAAACGATTCCGTGATCGCTTAATTCCGGTGGCATTAGGTTGAAAGTTGCCGTGCGGACACCTTTTATAATGTCTAGCGAAAGTTTCTTTAAATACTCGATTTTTTGTTCTGATTTTTCTCTGTCATCGAGATTGATGCTTTCTAAACTGAACTTTAACCCCGTAAGCATTTGCCCAATTCCGTCGTGAATTTCTTTGGCGATTCGGTTTTGTTCGTTTTCCTGATTTTCGACAATTTTGCTCGAAATAATCTTCTGCTGATTTATTTTTTCGGTTGTATTTTCAAGGTTTAAACGTTCGACTTCGCGTTGCGCTTTTTTACGTTCGGTGATGTTGAAGCAGACAATTAAAAGTTCCAATTCGTCTTTTTTGATCATCACAGGAACCATTGACAAATCGAGCCAAATGGTTTCGTTTTCTTTGTTTAAAATACTGATTTCGCCTTGCCAGCCACTTCTTTGTTTTTCGAAAATTAGGCGGTCGAAGTTGGTTTGTTCTTTTTCGTCGACTGTTAAAACTTCTGAGAATTTTTTGTTGGATGAAAACTTGGTATAATTGAGTAGTTTGGCAAATTTTTCGCCAATATGAATAATGGAACCGTCAGGCGCAATTCGGCAATAGAGTAAAGTATTTTCCATTGCGTAATTGAGCGATTTTAATTCTTTAACCGAATTTTCCTTGATCTCGCTTAGAATTTCAGTGTCGTATGCAAGCTTTAAAGCTTTCTTTTCTGAAGATAAAAGTCTTGTAATTAATCGCTCGATTTTCTTATTTGTAGGTTTGAAAATGAAGAAGAATTCTAAAAGAAGAACCAAAAGTGTGAACCCGAAAATCCAGTATTCTATTCGGCGTTGTTCGGTTACTTTTTCGTGCGCTTCGAGGTCGTATTGTGTTACGATTTGATTCATTTTAGAAAGGAAAATGTCTTCGTTTTCTAAAATAATGTTTACGAATTTTTGATTTTCGGCAGTTGTTTTTTTCTGCTTTACATTCAATAAAAAGGAATCGGTTGTTTGTGCAATTTTATTGAAAATCGGATTGATTTCGAGATATAATTTAGAAAGCGTTTCTGATTTTTCTTTTGGAAAAGCTAAGCTGTCATTGCCATTTTCGAGTGCGTTTTGGTTTTTCTTCCAAAGCGCCAAAACTTCATTTAAATGTGAAATTTGTTTGTCTGAAGCGGTATCAGAAACGTAATGCAGGATCAGAACTTCTTTGACAATTTTCTGGCTCAGCATTCGTTGTTTTCCCGAAAAATTAATGATTTTAGAATCGCTTAACTGCTGATTCAGATTGTATTGAACGAGAAATTGACTGATAATTATAGTTAAGGCAATAGTAAGAAGCGCAAAAAAATACAGACGGCGTAAATTTTTGAACGTGATTTTGTCTTCTTCCTGATTGCTTTTCTTCATATGAATTATAGTCCTAAAGAAGCTTTTATAAGATTCAGATTTTCTTCAGAATAGTTAATTTTTAAGGCTTCCTGATGTCCTTTTTCTGACATTTTATCCCAGGTTTTTTTGATGATGTTTTTTAGCTTTTCTTCGTCGTGTTTGTGAACGAAAGGTTCTAAGTAATATTCTAAAAATACGAGACAAATTACGTCTTCCAATAATTGTGTTTCGTGATCTTTTTTAAGTAATTTTTTCTCTATTAAAAAAGAAACGCGATTAATAAAAGTTTGGTTATAGCCAGCTTTTTCAAGAATTTCGGCCGTAGTTTTAGCGTGGAATTTTTTCAGTTCTTCTCTCCATTTCAAATAACCAACGCGATCCATTGGGTATGATTCGCGGGCAACTTTCCATCGGCAGATGTGTTGTGCTTTTGACGCGATTTGGATTTCTTCAGATGCATTCGGTTCAAACTGCATCAGTCTTTCGTACATCCTGTTGGAATACAATAATTCTTTTGGATATTCTTTGTTTTGGTCGGTTTCAATGTTTGGGTCTTGTGCGTTTTCGGCATCAATCCATTCGCTTGCTTTTTGAAAAGGTGTAGTCATTTTTTGGTTTGATAATAGAATTTCAAAGATACGGAATTAAGTTTTTTTTCCGCCACGAATTCACGAATTAGCACGAATTATTGTTTTGTTTTTTTGCCACAGATTAAAGGATTTTTTGGATTTAATCTTATGTGAATTTTTTTTCGCCACGAATTTCACGAATATCCACTAACGTAATTCGTGCTAATTCGTGAAATTCGTGACGAACAATTTTAATCCTTTCAATCTGTGTAATCTGTGGCCTATAAATTAGTCTGCAAATCCAACAAAAACTTCGTTTTCAACTACTTTAATGGGATACGTTGCAATCTTAAAATCGTCACCATTTAGATTTGAACCGTCAACTAAAGAAAAAGTCTTTTTATGCATTGGGCAGGCGATTTTTGGGATGTCATCTGCGGATCCTGTCATTCCTCTTGAAAGCACCATTTCCATTTTGTGTGGGCAGGCATTTTGGCAAGCGTACCATTCGTTGCGACGGGTGAAATTGAAAATGGCGATTTGTTTGTTTTTGTATTTGATGCATCCGCCACGGTTTGTCGGGAAATCTTCTACTTTGCCCGCTTTGAACCAAATTGTCGCATCGCTCGCATGAACTGTTTCGTATTGATTTAAGATTTCTTCCATTTTGATTGAGTTTTGATTTCCTGTTTCTTAGCCCTCTTTTTACAATCATGAGAGTTATGATGGCGCAGTAAAAAAAAGGGTAAGAAGGACAGCAAACGTTTAATGATTTTCTTTTTTTTTTTTGGAGCTTTATGTTGTTTTGCCACAAAGGCGCAAAGGCGCTAAGTTTTTTTTCTTATGTTTTTTTATTTTGACTTTGCGACCTTGCGTCTTTGTGGCAATTTTTTTTAAGACCAAGCTTTTGGCATTTTTTGATCTCTAAGTGGAACAAAAACTGCGTTATCGTCTTTTTCATCTGAGTTTACAAAGTGATTGAAACGTTTTAATAATCTTGGTTTTTCCAGCACTTGTTTCCATTCACATTCGAAAGTATTTACTAAAGTCTGCATTTCTGCTTCTAGTGTTTCGCAGATTCCTAGGCTGTCTTCGATAATTACTTCTTTTAAATAGTCTAAACCGCCGTCTAGTTTTTCTAACCAAGTTGAAGTTCGTATTAGTGGACCAGCGGTGCGGATGTAATACATTAAAAATCTGTCCATGTATTTGATAACCGTTTCTTTGTCGATTTTTTCAGCTAATAAAACAGCGTGTTTTGGGTTGGCACCGCCATTTCCGGCAATGTATAAATTCCATCCGCCTTCTACGGCAATTAATCCGAAATCTTTTCCGCGGGCTTCGGCGCATTCGCGAATGCAGGCCGAGACACCACCTTTTAATTTATGAGGAGAACGGATTCCTTTATATCTGTTTTCCAATTCGATGGCAAATCCAGCGCTGTCGTCCATTCCATAACGGCACCACGCATTTCCTACACAACTTTTTACGGCGCGAAGTGATTTTCCGTAGGCATGACCACTTTCAAAACCATTGTCAATTAAGATTTTCCAGATTTTCGGTAAATCACTCAAATGTGCTCCAAATAAATCAACTCTTTGAGCTCCAGTGATTTTAGTGTATAAGTCGAATTGTTTGGCTACTTCGCCAATTACGATTAATTTTTCGGCAGTAATTTCTCCTCCGGCAACTCTTGGAACTACAGAATACGTTCCGTTTCGTTGAATATTCGCTAAAAATCTGTCGTTTGTATCTTGCGTGGTAACGTGTTTGTTTGCGGTATCATTATAAATACTAGAGAAAATTGAAGCAACAACTGGTTTACAGATTTCACATCCATCGCCTTTTCCGTGATGATCCAAAACATCATAGAAATTCTCGTATTTATTGATTTTTACCAAATCGAATAATTCCTGACGGTTATAATTGAAATGCTCGCAGATTACTTCTTTTACTTCTTTTCCTAAAGATTTTTGAGTGGCTTTTACCAAATCAGAAACCATTGGTTTGCAACCTCCACAACCCGACGTTGCTTTAGTTGCTTTTACAACATCTGATAATGAAGAACAGCTTTCGTCTAAAATTTTACAACAGATAGCGCCTTTCGTAACATTTTCGCAAGAACAAATTACGGCTGTATCTGGCAAATCCATAACGCTTCCCATAGAAGAACCTTCAGAACCATCGCGAGAACCTAAAATCAGATCTTCCGGATTTTTAGGCAAAGCCATTGCATTGCTGTAAATTTGGAAAAGCGAATTGTAATCGCTTGAATCGCCGACTAAAATTCCGCCTAAGAGCGTTTTAGAATCTTTAGTTACATTGATTCTTTTGTAGATTCCGCTTAATTTATTTTCATAAATAATGGCAGTTACGTTTTCATTTTCAATAAAAGGATCACCAAAACTCGCCACTTCAACACCAATTAATTTCAATTGCGTCGACATATCGATGGTTTCTCTCATGGTTTTATCACCATTTAAGATTTGTTCAGCGGCAACATCGGCCATTTCGTAACCTGGAGCAACAAGTCCGTAAATGTTCTGATTGTAAAGTGCGGCTTCGCCAATGGCATATATAGAAGGATCTGATGTTTGCATTTGATTGTTTACCACAATTCCGCCTCTCACGCCAACTTCAAGTCCTGAAACTCTAGCCAGTTCGTCACGAGGTTTGATTCCGGCAGATATAACCAACATGTCTACTTTTAACAATTCTTCATTCGCAAACATCATTCCTGTTATATTTTCCTTTCCGTCAATATATTGCGTTGCTTTGTTAAGATGAATTCCGATATTTAATTCTTCAATTTTAGCCTGCAGCATATCGCTTGCACCTTGATCTAGTTGTCTCGGCATCAAACGTGGCGCAAATTCCACTACATGCGGATTCAATCCTAAATCTCTAACCGCTTTTGCCGCTTCAAGGCCTAACAATCCTCCACCTAAAACTGCTGCTTCTGTAGCACCTTTTATTTTTATTTTTCTGGCGTAAGCCATAATGGCATCGAGATCTTCGATGGTTCTGTATACAAAAACACCTTCTTTTTCTACACCTTCAATTGGTGGTACAAATGCTGAGGAACCTGTTGCTAAAACTAAGTAGTCGTACGTATGTGTTTTCCCTAAATGTGTGTGAATCGTTTTTACATCACGATTAATATCTGTAATTAATTCTGATGTGTTGAGAATAATATTGTTTTCTAAGTACCATTCCGTAGTTGATAACGATAAATCATCTGCCGTTTTTCCTCCAAAGTATTCACTTAAGTGAACACGATCGTAAGCGCGCCTTGGTTCTTCACCAAATACTGTAATCTGATACTTTTCCTGTCCTGATTTTGCAACAAACTTTTCGCAAAATTTATAACCAACCATGCCGTTTCCAACTACTATTACTCTAATCATGATTTCTTTAATTAAGTATTACTACGCAAATATAAGTATTTATACTTATTTTAATACGTATAAATATTAATTTTATTTGATTTTTTGATCTGAATAACTACGTATTTAGTATTAATCTTTTACGTAGTAAGGGCTTTGGAAGCGTTTTGTAATTCTTTATTTTTTAAATTTGAAAAGATTCTAAATAAGGTTTTGAAAAAAAAATCGTAAATTCATAAGAATTTTACATGTGTTTTAGTTAAAAGGATATTTTTTAAAATTATAGGTTCTATGAAAAAAATAGTTTCGCTAATACTATTACTTTCTTTAATAGTAAGCTGTAAATCTACAGTGGGCAAAAATTCAGATACAAAAAGTACAACTTCAGAATATGGAAATCAGGAAGATGAAATGAGATATTATTTCAAAGGAACAGGAAATGAACCGTTTTGGGGAATAAAAATGGGGAATGAAGAAATTGTTTTTACATCATTAATTCCTGGAAAAGAAAAGATTGTTTTTCCTGCTGTTGAAGCGATAAAAGCAATGGATGCTAATGTAAAGATGTATAAAGTTAATACCGAATCGGCTTCAGCGACAATTACTATTCAGCAATTGGATTGCCAGGATTCGATGTCTGGGGTTATTTCTCCTTATAAAGTTTCTGTTGAAATTAAAAATAATTCGGAGTTGGAGACGAAAAAACTTAGCGGATGCGGAAAATACAATACAGATTATCGCCTTCATGATATTTGGGTTTTGGAAGAATTGAACGGATATAAAGTTTTTCCAACGGATTATCAAAAGGAATTACCGAGACTTGAAATTAATTCAGCAGAAAATAGATTTATGGGTTACGGTGGCTGTAATTCAATAACTGGGCAGATTTTTTATGAAAAGGATGTTCTGCGATTTACAAAAGTTGTTTCGACTTTGATGGCCTGTGCGCCGGGAAATAAAGAAGGTGAGTTTTTGAAAGCTTTGCAAAGTACGACAACTTATTCTATAGGTAATAATCAGTTGATTTTGTCCAATCCTTCTGGGAAATTGGCTGTTTTTAAGAAGGTGGATTGATTTTGTCATTTCGACCGAAGGGAGAAATCACACACGCTAATCGACAAAGATTGTAGATATTCTTTGTGGAGTTTCTTGTATGATTTCTCCCTTCGGTGAAATGACAATACTACGCTTAATCACTCAGGCAATTCCTTAGTTTCTTCCTCTTCGTCATTACCTTCAATAAAATCCAACTCTAATGCTCGTACAGTCTGAACTGCATTTCCGGCAATTCCGCGAATCGAACCATACATCCCTAAAGTATTGTGAACTACTTTTTCGATTTGTTTTTCACGTTGTTTCCAGATTCTCTGCATCGCTCTTTTTTCAGAATCCAAATCACTTTGCATTTGCGTAAAACCTTCCACAATGCCTTCTACTTGCAAACGGAATTCGTTACTCGTTAAGAAATCATACAGCATCGACATTTTATCGCCTTTGTTTTCTTGCGCCTGAACCGCCTGACTTACCTGAATCAAAGATTGGCGTAAAACAGCACTCAAACCTTTAAATTCCTCATAAGTACAAATCCAGATTCCGTCGCGCATGCCCATTCGTTCCATTCCGTTTGGCATTACTTCGGTAACCAAAACGCCAATATTGGCTCTTTTAATTCTAATATCGTTTTTGAATTTTTCTATCCAGGAAGGCTGGAATGCTTTAGTTCTTTTGCTTTCGTAATAAATAGAACCACAGTTTTGTAATTCTCTTGTATTTACAATCTGAAGACAATCGGCGCCGTTTGCACCTTTTTTGATTTCGTCAATCGTGTCTAAAGGGAAATTATTTGCCAGCCATTCTTCAATTGCCAGTTCCATAACTTCGCCTTGCAATTGCATAGAACCTTGTTCCTGCTTGCGTTTCATTTCTTCGGTCAGCTTTTTTTGTTCTTCAAGCTGTTTCTGAAGTTCTTTGAATTTCAATTCGTTTTTATCGTCTTCCTGTTTACGGATTTTTTCACGTTCCAAAGTCAATTGAACATTCAATTGTTTTTCGGCTTCGGCCTGAATGGCATCTTTCATTTCCAGTTTTTCGCGCTGTAATTTGGCGATTTCACCTTCCATTTTATTTAATTCCCTGATTTTTTCTGATTTTTCAGAGAGTTCTTTTTCCATCAACATCAAACGGTCTTTGTTTTCTTCTTCGAGTTTGGCTTTTAGCTTTTCAGAAATTTCTTTTTCGGCTGTTTTTTTCTCACGTTCCAAACGTTCAGCGAAAAGCTCGTTTTCCTGTTTTTTCTTCGCTTCAAAGTCGGCTTTGGCTTTTTCTAATTGCTCGTTTTTAAGCTCTAATTCTTTATTTTGAATGGTAGCTTTTTGTTGAAATTCTTTACGAATGCTGTCTTCTAACTGATGTTTTAAGATGTCATTTACATCGATATTTTCTCCACAGTTTGGACATTGAATTGAAGATTGCTCAGCCATTTTTTATTGAATTTTTATTGTAGAATTTGAATTTGCTAAGGTATTTAAAAGTTCTCTTTTTATAATGTGGATTTCTGTACTAAATTGTAACGAATTTTTGTTATGGTCACGAAGGCGCTAAGGCGGAAAATTTTTTTTTAGCCACAGATTAAAAGATTAAAAGGATTTCCTCTCATTTTTGTCATTTCGACGAAGGAGAAATCTCCACGAGAAGCTCTACAAAGATTGGACTTTTGTTGCGGAGTTACTTGCGCAGATTTCTCCTTCGTCGAAATGACAAAAATGAGAATAAACTTTGCGTCTCTGCGTCTTTGCGAGATTAATTTCACCACAAAACTTAGTGTGAACCACTTTTATTCAATAAAAAATCAACAGCAGTTTTCGTAATTTCAGAATCATCTTCTTTTAAAGTTATAATCGAAACATCTGTTTTTAAATTGACTTTTTTCAGTTCAATAAAAGCAAGTTCAGTATCCTGATTGTTTTTAGCAATATTAGAAGGAACAATCGAAATTCCTAGTCCGTTTTTGACTAATTGAACTATTGAATTTATATTATTGGCTTCATGAATAATCTTCGGCGTAAAGCCATAAAAGGCACAAAGTTCGAGTAAAACTTCGTGATAATGTGGTGCATAATCTTTATTAAAAAACACGAAAGTTTCTTCTTTTAGATTAGGAATCTCTTTTTCCGAATCAATTCGAATTAATCGCTTATTATAAACTACAGAAAAGCCATCCTTAAACCATAATTGTGCTTTTATTTTTGGAGATTGTATTGGCGAACGAATAATTCCCAATTCAATTTTACTTTGTTCTAAAGCATCGATTTGTTTGGTCGTTGAAACTTCAAATAGTTTGAAACTTACGTAAGGAAATTGTAATTTTAGATGTTTGATTAATTCGGAAATGGTAGAAGAATAAATTGAACTTATATAAGCAATTCTGAATTCGCCCGAAACATTCTCGCCGATCTTTTTTGTTTTCACAGAAATGCGTTCGAGATCTTGAAAAATTGATTTGACTTCTTTTTCGAAATATTTTCCGGCTTCGGTTAATTCTACTTTTTTGTTGTTTCTGATAAAAAGTTTTGCCTGAAGTTCTTCTTCTAATTCTGCAATTTGACGGCTCAAAGGAGGTTGAGAAATAAACAATTTTTCTGAAGCTTTAGTGAAGTTCAGTTCTTCGGCTACAGCCAAAAAATATTTTAGATGACGTAATTCCATGATACTTTTAAGGTATTATTAATTGATAAAAATAGTATTTTTAAAGTATTTATGAAAAGAATAGTTTTGAAAAAGAAAAAATAAACCTCTCGCAGATTGAGCAGATACAGCAGATTATTAATTTTAGATAAATCATCTTAATCATAATAATATCCCGATCATATAATAGCAAAAAGATTCGTGCAATGTGCTAGATCTGTGAGAGATAAAAAAACAAAGACCATGAAAAAATCAACTATTACAGAAATCAAAGAGCGATTTGACAATGATGTCGAACGATTTTCGAATTTGGAAACCGGACAAGTCGCAACTATTGATGCAACGATTTCTTTAGAATTAATTACAGAAGCTTCAAAACGCATTGTTCCGAATGCGCAAAACGTTTTGGATGTAGGTTGTGGTGCGGGAAATTATACTTTAATGATGTTGTCTAAATTGCCAAATTTGAACTGCACTTTGGTCGATTTGAGTTTGCCAATGTTAGATCGGGCTTTTGAAAGAGTTTCAGCAGAAACAAATGGAAAAGTTGAAGTAAAACAAGGCGATATCCGCGAAGTGGATTTAGAAGAAAATAGCTTTGATATTATTTTGGCTGGTGCAGTTTTACACCATTTGCGTGACGATCAGGATTGGGAAACAACTTTTGCCAAATTGTTTAAATTGTTAAAACCTGGCGGATGTTTGATGATTTCGGATTTGATTACACAAGACACGGAATTATTAAACGAATATACCTGGCAACGTTACGGCGAATATTTAGAAGGAATAGGAGGGACAGAATATCGCCAAAAGGTTTTGGATTATATAGAAAAAGAAGATTCACCGAGATCAATGAATTATCAATTGGATTTGATGAAAAAAGTAGGTTTTAAGAGCGTCGAAATTTTGCATAAAAACATGTGTTTCGGGGCTTTTGGTGGAATTAAATAATTGTTTTTTCGCCACGAATTTCACGAATTTTCACGAATTAATTTTTCTTAGCGAATAAAAATTAGTGCAAATTCGTGTAATTCGTGGCAAATAACTTTTTATAAAATTTGAATCGTTTTGTAAACCTGAACGGGAGCAGATAAAAACGTTTCGCTTTTGGAGATAAAATCGACTAAATAAGGTTGGTTGTTATGTATGTCAAGTCCGGGCTGATCTTTCCATTCTTCCCAAATGATGAAAACATTTTCAGTATTATGAAGATCATAACGAATACAGGCTGCTTCTTTTCTGGTTTGTGTAACCAGATTTTGAATCATGTTTTTAACGTCTTCAGTATTTTCTTTTTTACTTTTAATAATCGCGGTAATGGATATCATAATTATAAGTTTTTAAAAGTTTCTTCTAAATGATCTTTGTAGTTTTTCTCAAAGATGACAATGTTTTCGGCAGTTGCACCTTTTTCAACATCGTGAAAATGGAAACCGTTTAGTTTTTCCATACCTACAAATTTATTCATTTTATGGAAACCAAACATAGCGCCATCATCGACAGATGTTTCTTCGAAGAATTCTCCCGGAAGTGTGAAAGCCGTTGCAGGTGCATTCCAACTTGTGGTTAGCATGTATTTGCGTCCGTGTAGTTGCCCGCCGGTTCCGTAATTGATGTCGGGATTTACTCGGCTTCTTCCGTCGCTTTTGTAAATTCCTTTGTTGTGTCCGGCCGTGAAAACGTCGTCGATGTATTTTTTGAAAAGATTTGGTAATTGAAACCACCAAACAGGCGTGTGATATACTACAACATCTGCCCAAACGAATTTTTCTACTTCTTCGTCTAAGTCAAAGTCTTGTTTGATATCGGTTGTTTTTATTTCGTAGTTTTTGCTTTTTAGGTATTCGATTGTCCAATCGGTTACCGTTTCATTGAATTTTCCGCCTGAATGTGCGAAATTTTGACTTCCGTTGATGATAAATATTTTTTTCATTTTTATAGGATTGTTTCTTTTGAAAATGGATGCGTGAGGGATTGAGGCGGTATCCTTTTGTGAAGTGAAACGGAACAAAAGATATAGCCGAAAGCCCGACCCGGAGGGGCACGCCCAAATTCTAATTATTTAAATTTTGAGATTGTTTTTTAAACACATAGAGACATAGCTTTTTCTTTTCTAAAAGTTAATTGAAAGAAACTAGTTTCTAACACATAGTTCTCAAAGTTTGTCATTTCGAGGAACGAGAAATCACACTCGTTGCTCGTCAAAGATTGGCGACTTAGTTTGCGGAGTTTCTAGTGCGATTTCTCGTTCCTCGAAATGACAAGCTACGTTGACTATGTTTATTGATGCAAATGAAACGCCTTTAACGACATTCAAAAACTATGTTTCTATGTGTTTAAAATATTATTTAAGCTTGGAAATTGCCTGATTAATAAACTCCAATTCTGAAGCTGATAAATCGAAATCCATTGCTTTTGCGTTTGAAATGGCTTGTTCTGCATTTCTTGCTCCGGCTAAAACCACTGCAATTCCTTTTTGTAAACTTGTCCAGCGTAATACTAATTGCGAAATTGAAATGTGTTTTGCGTTTGCCAATGAACTTAATTCTTCTACTAAAGTTTTTACTTTTTGAAGATCGAATTGTCCGAAATAACCATTTCTATGATCGTTTTCTTTTAGTTTGCTGTCTGTGAAATATTTTCCGGTTAGTAAACCTCTTTCCATCGGACTGTAAGCAATAATTCCGATGTTTTCTGAAACGGTAAACGGAATTAAATCGGTTTCAATTTTGCGGTTTAACATGCTGTAAGCAACCTGATTTGATGCAATTTGAACTGTTTTTTGTGCTTCCTGAATTTGTGGAATACTATAATTACTTACACCAAAAGCTCTGATTTTTCCTTGTTGGATTAATGTTTCAACCGCTTCCATGGTTTCAGAAATTGGAGTAGTGGAGTCTGGCCAGTGAATTTGCAATAAATCAATATAATCAGTTTGAAGGCGTTTTAGGCTTTCTTCAACTTCTTTAATTACGTTTCCTTTTGATGAATATTTGTAGATAGGAACTTTTTTACCGTTATCATCGGCATCGAAAAAGAAATCGCCTTTTCCGTTGTTGCTTCCGTCCCAAACTAAACCGAATTTGGTTAACAATTGCACTTTTGAACGATCGTACGATTTTATTGCTTCGCCAATCATTTCTTCGCTTAAGCCAAATCCGTAAAAAGGAGCGGTGTCAATTGTGGTTACGCCGTGGTCGATAGATGCGCGAACAGATTCTATTGAATCTTTCTTTTCGTTTCCGCCCCACATGTTTCCGCCAATGGCAAATGCACCGTATGTAATAGTTGATAATTCAAGTTCTGAGTTGCCTAATTTTCTATATTCCATAATGTTGTATTTTAATTCTTAAATTTCACTTGGCAAAATTATACCATTTTTAAGAGTGTTAACTTGTATATATTTGTCTTTTTTATGTAAATTTGCAACTTCAAATCATTTAGAACTCATGAAAAAAGAAAATTTATACGAGCCGTTTACGGTTTCCTTTGAGACTTTGGACGAATATCCGGATGTTGGCGATCGCCATAATTTCTTTGAATTGGTTTATATTTTAAATGGAACCGGAAGGCAGTGTATCAACAAAAATATTTTTGAATATGATGCCGGACATATGTTTTTATTGACGCCTGAGGATTGTCATAATTTTACGATTGAGACCAAAACGAAGTTTTTCTTTTTGAGATTCAATGATATTTATTTGAAGAATTCGAGTTTACAAAACGAGAATGTTCAGCGTTTAGAATATATTCTGCAAAATGCGAATCACCAACCAGGTTGTATTTTAAAAAATGATGCTGATAAATGTTTGGTGAAGGTAATGATTGAAGCAATTTGTAGAGAACATCAAGATAAAGATGTTTATAATCAGGAATTGATTCAGCAATTGGTGAATACTTTGATTATTATTGTTGCTAGAAATATTGCGAAATATTTACCGGAGCAAGTAAATGTGGGGACGGAAGCGAAAGCAATGGATATTCTACAATATATTCAGACGAATATTTATTATCCGGAAAAGATAAAAGCAGAATCGATAAGTGATTATTTCGGAATTTCGAATACGTATTTAGGACGTTATTTTAAGAAACATGCCGATGAAACGATGCAACAATATATAAGCAATTATAAAACGAAACTGATTGAACATCGTTTGCAATTCAGTGATAAACGCATTAACGAAATTGCATATGAATTTGGCTTTACCGATGAAAGTCACTTTAATAAATTCTTTAAAAAGCAGAAAGGGAATAGTCCTTCTGAGTTTAGAAAGACGATTCGTATTAGTGCATAAACACGGATTGCACGAATTTGCACGAATTTTTTTAGCCACTCCCGATAGCTATCGGGATACACAGATTAAAGGGATTTTAATTTGTGATAATTAGTGCAATTCGTGTTTAGATAATCTTCTTAATCACTCTTAATTTATGCGTGTGTTTGTTTATTTCTGGATTATAAATTCCTGTGTGATCTAAACGGTCGATACGTACTTTTCCACTTGCGTGAATGATATAGTTATTCTCCATAATGATTCCGACATGAATGATGTTTCCTTCGTCATTATCAAAAAAGGCTAAATCTCCCGGTTCACTTTCTTCGATAAAACTTAAAGGTTCGCCTTCGAGCGCCTGTTGAGATGCATCGCGGTGAATTTTATATCCGTTTAATTTATAAACCATTTGCGTGAAACCAGAGCAATCGATACCGAAAGGTGTTTTTCCTCCCCATAAATAAGGTGCATTTAAATACATAAATGCGGTGTTAATGATGGCATTTTTTGGTTTTATTCCGCTGGTTTTTGTTCCTTCAAAATCAAAATTTGAAGTATTGATTTCGCCGTTGTTTAAAAAAGATAAAGAAGCTCCTAACGGAATTGGAAGTAACAAGTTGTTTGGGGCAGTGATATAATCAATTAAATCAGCATTTAAAATAATGGCTTCTTTGCTTAATTGATTAAATTGTTCTTCAGAAATGATCTGATATTGTTTAGAATCCACCCAACCTACATAATCATCATATTGAATTCTTATTTTAGCCCATTGATTTTGGCGTTCTAAGATTTCGATATGTTCACCAAACAAAAGTTGCGTAACGATTTCACTTCTATCGCTTGGTTCAGATCGAACGGGTACTATAGCTAAATTGCAAATTCCGAACATTTAGGGTAATTTATAAGTTTAAAATTAGGAGTTATAATTGCTATAACTCCTAATTTCGTATAATGTTATTTAAGCTCTTTCAATAACAATTGCAGATGCGCCACCGCCGCCGTTGCAAATTGCAGCTGCTCCGGTTTTAGCATTGTTTTGTTCTAAGACATTTATTAAAGTTACAATAATTCTGGCACCTGAACAACCTAGCGGATGTCCTAATGAAACTGCGCCTCCGTTTACGTTTACTTTATTGTTATCAAGATTTAAAATTTTTGAATTGGCTAAACCAACTACAGAAAACGCTTCATTGAATTCGAAATAATCAACATCAGAGATCGCAATTCCTGCTTTGTCTAAAGCTTTTGGAAGTGCTTTTGCAGGACTTGTCGTAAACCATTTTGGTTCTTGAGCAGCATCTGCATATCCTTTTATGTATGCAAGAGGCTTTAAACCTAATGCATTTGCTTTTTCTTCCGACATTAAAATTAATGCAGCAGCTCCATCGTTGATTGTTGAAGCATTTGCAGCAGTTACAGTTCCGTCTTTTGTGAAAACTGGACTTAAAGATGGGATTTTATCTAATTTAACGTTGGTATATTCTTCGTCTTTTGAAAATATAATTGGTTCGCCACGTCTTTGCGGAACTTCTACAGGAACAACTTCATTATCGAACTTTCCGGCATCCCAGGCTTTTGCACTTCTTTCGTACGATTGAATAGCGAAATTATCCTGTTCTTCACGGCTGATGTTGTATTCAGTTGCACATAAATCAGCGCAAACTCCCATTGCGTTGTTATCGTAAGCATCTGTCAAACCATCTTTCTGCATTCCGTCAAGCATTGTTGCCGGGCCAAATTTGTTTCCGGCACGCATTTGTACGTAGTGTGGAATTAAGCTCATGCTTTCCATTCCGCCAGCCACTACAACTTCAGCATCTCCGCAGGCGATTGCCTGAGCAGCAAACATAACCGCTTTCATTCCGGAAGCACAAACTTTGTTAACTGTTGTTGCAGCAACTTCTTCAGACAAACCGGCAAAAAGTGCCGCCTGACGCGCCGGAGCTTGTCCAACGCCTGCCTGAATTACATTCCCCATAAAAACTTCATCAACTAATTTTGGGTCTAGGTTAATTTTTTGAAGGGCTCCTTTAATAGCGGCAGCGCCTAATTTTGGTGCGGTTACAGTAGATAACCCTCCCATGAAACTTCCGATAGGTGTTCTAACGGCAGAAACAATCACAACTCTTTTGTTCATTTTCTGTTAATATTAGTTATCTAGCAAATTTACTGTTTATTTGAATAAATTCAAATTTTGTATCAAATAGCACGATTTTAAATTCGAGATGAAATTTTTGTTAATTCTATTTGTTTGATTGTGAAGTGTTTTAAAAAAAAGATTAAAAAAACTTTAAAAAAAGCGCAAAAATAGTTGTGAGATATGGAATGTTGTCTTACATTTGCAACCGCAAAACAGAACACGTTTCTTGAGCTTGGAGAGGTGCCAGAGCGGTAATGGAGCAGATTGCTAATCTGTCGACGGGTAACCGTCGCCAGGGTTCGAGTCCCTGTCTCTCCGCTTAAATTTTGCCTCGGGGTGTAGCGTAGCCCGGTTATCGCGCCTGCTTTGGGAGCAGGAGGCCGCAGGTTCGAATCCTGCCACCCCGACTAAACTTTACCATAAGTTTGAAAAGAAATGGTTCCATAGCTCAGCTGGATAGAGCAACGCACTTCTAATGCGTAGGTCGAAGGTTCGAATCCTTCTGGAATCACGAAAAGCCACTCAATTTGAGTGGCTTTTTTTGTTTTAACGCTTTCCTAAAAAGCAAAATGAATTTCAAAAGTTGCAAGTAATCTCAAAACCTGTGAGATAGCAAAATTTAAATATAAATTTTTACTCAGCCTAAAGAAAGAATTGAGGGGAAATATAGAATGATTTCAAATATTTTTATAAAACGGTGAAAGCTTTTTGAAGTAATATATTGCAAAGAAATGTGGGTTTGAAATCTACAATATTAGGCTCAAAATAAGAAGCAAAATTTCTATTTTATTGGTTTTTGAATGATTAAAAGGATTTTTCTGCTTAACTTGTAGAATCCAAAATCAATTCTTATGACTATTAAAGGGCTTTTATTTCTGACTTTCCTATTCATTTTGTGTTCTTGTAGCAATAAAAAAGAGCAAGAACTCACGCTTCGTGAAAACGCACTTTTGGAACGTGAAAAACAATTTGAAAATAAGGAAGCAGAATATGATAAACTGTTAAAAATGAGAGACAGTTTGATGTCTGTTTCAAAAGTAATTGACACTCTTCCTAAAGTTAAGGAATGGCCGGAAAGTCTTAAAATTAAATGGAACAGTAAAATGATCTGCAGGGAATCTAACTGCAGTAATTATGTTATTGGCGATCAGCGCAGTGAGATTTGGGAATTTATATCTGACTCTATCGGAATGTATACCAATGTTATTAGCAATAATCAAATCAAGCGTGTTTTTAACGGACACTATTTAGACAGTAAAATTGTTCTTGATTCTGTAAAAGAAACTTCTGTTAAAAACAAAATTAAGGTTAGTGTGGAATTGGATGATATTAAAAAGAATATTATCAAGGGCACACAAACTATTATTGGTGAGGATAATTGTATCGCAAAATTCTCAGTCGAACTTACTCCATCCACTAAAAAGTAATTTATGCTGCTGAGTATACAACATCTAACACTTCCTATTGAAGATCCGCTTTTAAAGTATCTTATAGAAATTATCATCATTCTATGCATACCACTTTTGCTTAATAAAATTAAAGTGCCGCATTTGCTCGGTCTTATTATTGCCGGGGCACTTATTGGTCCTAATGGTTTTGGGGTGCTTTCAAGAGACAGCAGCGTTGTGGTTACAGGAACAACGGGTCTTTTGTATATCATGTTCTTAGCAGGTCTTGAAATCGATATGGCCGATTTTAAAAAGAACAAATGGAAGAGTATTATTTTTTCGATATTTACTTTCGCTGTTCCATTTACGCTCGGACTTTTTGGAGGTTATTATATTCTTGGTTTTTCGTTGTTGACTTCAATTCTTTTTGCTAGTCTTTTTTCGTCACATACTTTAATTGTCTATCCAATGGTAAGCGGTATGGGTATTGCTAAAAATCTTGCCGTAAACATAACTGTAGGAGGTACAATGATTACAGATGTTCTTTCGCTTTTAGTTTTGGCGGCTATTGTCGGGATGTCACAAGGAGAAGCGGGAACTGCTTTTTGGATCAAATTGTCCGTTTCAATGGTTGTTTTTACTTTAATCGTATTATTGATTTTTCCCATAATTGCCAGATGGTTTTTTAAAAATGTAGAGGACAAAATTTCTCAATATCTTTTTGTTATTGTAATGATTTATCTGGCGGCGCTTCTAGCTGAGCTTGCAGGAATTGAATCTATTATTGGTGCTTTTTTTGCTGGATTGGCTTTAAATAAGTTAATTCCGCATACATCATCATTAATGAACAGGGTAGAGTTTGTGGGAAATGCCATTTTTATCCCTTTCTTTTTGATAAGTGTCGGAATGTTGATCGATTTTAATGCGTTTATACAAAGCTGGGAAACTTTGGGCGTAGCAGCTATTATGCTTATTGCTTCTATTGGCGGAAAATATGTAGCGGCCATTATGACCCAAAAAACATTTAAATTCACTAATGATGAAGGAAAGCTGATTTTTGGAATGAGTTCGGCATCGGCAGCTGCTACGCTGGCATCAGTAATGGTAGGGTATAACATTATTATTGGGGAAAATGATGCGGGAGAACCTATTAGGCTTTTAAATGAACACGTGCTTAACGGCAGTATTCTTCTTATTCTTGTTTCTTGTACAATATCTTCGTTTGTCTCAATGGCAAGTGCACAGCGTATTGCGCAGGCAGATAGAGATAATACTGTTTCAGGAAATAGCGAAGAGAAAGAAAATATACTTTTGGCAGTGAACCATGAGGCAACCGTAGAAAAAATGGTAAACCTCGGATTAATGGTAAAAACAGCCTCTAATAAAGAGCTTTATGCGGTAAATGTAATTAATGAGGATGCTAATGAATCTTCTGTGAAAAATGCGGAAAAAATATTAGATACTGCTGTCAAAGCGGCAGCTGCAGCTGATGTGGTATTGAATCCTATAACGCGTCATGATAATGATACAGCAGGCGGAATCAGTAACGTAATAAAGGAAAAAGAAATCACCGATCTTATTGTGGGACTTGAAGGAGGAAAGGGATTTTCGGCTTCTTTTGTTTATAATTTATACAATGGCTATCTCCGAAATAAAAGTATAAATTTAATGGTTTATCATGCGGTACAACCAGCAGCTACTGTTAAACGATATTTGGTTTTTATACCAGCCGATGCCGAAATGGATGCAGGTTTTTTTCATTCTATGTTAAGAATCTGGAACATTGGCCGCAATTCGGGTGCCAAAATGAGTTTTTATGGAAAAGAGAAAACCTTGAATATTTTAAAAAGAATCGCTAAGAAAGCTTCAATCGAAGCTACATTTGATGTTTTTTTAAATTGGGAAGATGCTGAAAAAACCGCATTAGCTATCGAAGAAAATGAAGGGCTGATCATTATGATGGGCGATAGAGGCATGCATTCGTATTTTTCCCGAATGAGAGATATTCCGGATCTTTTGAACCATAAATTCAATACTAGTAATTACATGCTTATTTATCCATTTTCTAAAACGCCTGCAAATAATACTGAAAAAAGATCTGTCAGCAGTCATGATGATTTTGCTGAAATAGGAAAATCAATTAGGAATATTTTTAAATAAAATTTTAATCGAACTGAAGTCTTCATTTTATAAAAGGAATATATACTTCATCAAATGTAATTAAAGACTTTAGATTTCTGAAACCAGAGAAGGAGTTGTGTTAATGAAGAAATAGTGTACTGATTTCAAATTCATTAGTTATTGATTTTTTTAGCTAACGTTACATAAGTCAATAATAAGTTTTTTTTATTTGCATATCTAGGCTTTCTTTACTTTTCAAGTAGTATAAATTTAATATTACGTAACATCCTTTTTCTGAATGACATTCAATTCCTTATTAAATGAATTTCTATATTTTTTGATATATTCAGAAGGTTTCATTCCAAACAATTTTATGAATTGTTGACGGAAATAACGTTGATCTTCAATACCAACCTGCGGTCCAACCTGCGCGATATTAATGTTCTCCGTAAGCATAATTACTGCGGCTCTTCGGATTCTGATGGATCTGATGAAAACATTTACGGTTTGCCCCGAAATTGCTTTAATCTTTTTATACAGACTTGAATGGCTCATACCCATTTCTGCTGAGAAACTCTTTAGGTTAAATTCGCTATTTTCGAGATTGGCTTCAACGATTTCAATACATTTATCAAGAAACTCTTTGTATTCAGCGGGAACTTTATTTACATTTTCACGAAGTGTAATGCTGTCTAAGAAATACTTGCGTAATTGCCCTCTGTTTCGAAGAACCGAATCTACTCGTGCAAGAAGTATTTCACTGTCAAAAGGTTTGGTAACATAATCATCGGCGCCTTCTGTAATACTTTGCAAGTGAATATCGTTGCTGGTTGTAGCGGTAAGAAGTATTACCGGAACATGGCTTAAATCATCGTTTTGTTTTATTTTTTTGCATAAATCCAAACCGTTCATGCCTTCCATAGAAATATCACTCAGAACAATATCAGGCATGTGTTTTTCTACCAATTTTAATCCTTCAAGGCCATTGGCTGCAGAATAAACAATGTAGTTTTTAGAAAAAAGCTGCACGAGATAATGATTCATTTCAGGATTATCTTCAACAACCAACAATACTTTTTTAGTACTGATTATTTCCTCCTGAAGATTTTCCGGTTGTGATGGCTCGATACTTTTTTCGTATATATTTTGAGAAGCAGCAGGCATTCCTTCAAGAAGTTCCCCTACGATTGGAGACATATGCGGATGATTTTCGTTTATATTCATTTCCGCAAAATGGCTATTTCCTTTTGGAAGTGTGATAATAAACGAAGTACCTTCTCCAACTTTGCTTTTGCATTTTATTTCGCCATGATGTTTATTTACAAAATATTTGGCAATATAAAGTCCTATTCCAAAACCATTGCTGCTTTTAGACTGAATTTGCTTGAACTTTTCGAAAATAGTATCGATGTCATCTTCATGAATTCCGCTTCCGGTATCTGATATAATTATCGAAACATCACCAATATTCTCCACTATTTCAATAGTTATCGATCCTTTATTAGGGGTGAATTTGAAAGCATTTGAGATTAAATTGAATAGCGTAATTTCAATTTTTTCATAATCTCCATAAATTTCGGTTGGTGTGTTTTCTTCAATAAATTGATAATTTAAGCTTTTAACGGCTGCCATTTGCGTAAAGCTTTCATAGATTTCACGACAAAGTTGGTTTAGATTTATCTTCGAAATTTTGAGTTCATCGAGATCCGTTTCTGCTTTTCTAAAAAGTAATAATTGATCAGTAAGGCTCAATAATCGTTTGGCATTTTTATAAGCGAGATTTAGATCAAGATCATCTTCGGGGCGGTTTTTTCTTTCAATGGCACTCTTTAGCGGATTTATAATTAATGACAAAGGAGTACGTAATTCATGCGCCATATAAGTAAACATCGAAAACTGTTTTTCGGCGTGTTCCTTGTCTTTTTTATGCTCCATTCGGGCAAGTTTTATTTCATAACGAAGTCTTTCCTTATTTTTATGATAATCTACATAGGCGTAAATCGCACCAATTAAACCGATTAGATAAATGGTGTAAGCCCACCATGTTCTATACCAGGGCGGAAGAATTTTCACTGTTGCCAGCGTTACTTCATTGGTCCAATTTCCAAAAACGTCGGTAGTTTTTACTTTAAAGACATACGTTCCTTCGGTTAGTCTCGAATAATTTGCTCTGTTGTTTTTTGAAGTGTAATTCCAGTTTTTATCCCAACCTTCAAGAAAATATGCGGTATTGATTTTTTCAGAATTGACATAATCCAGATACACAAAATCAAAACTTAAGGCCGACTTATCATAAGGAAGTTCAGCAGCACTTATCATTTCGAGTTTCTTTTCTGTAACATATGGGCTGTCTAACGGTAGAGATTGATTGTTTACCAGTAAATCATTTAATAAAAATTTACCGGTATTTTCTTTGTCTTTTATATTGTCAGGATGAAAAACATTGAAGCCGTTTATACCTCCAAAAATAAATTCACCTGTAGAAAGTTTTGTTCCCGCATTCCAACTAAATTGATTGCCTTGTAGTCCATCTGCAACTCCAAAATTTCTAAAAGTATTATTCTTAGGATTAAATCTGGAGATTCCGTGATACGTACTCATCCATAAATTGCCATTTTTGTCTTCCAAAAGACGAAGTACTGTATTGCTGGAAAGGCCATTTTGGGTGGTATATTTTTTATCAGTTCCTGTTTTTCTATTAAATAAAAGTAATCCGCCTTCAACAGTGCCAATCCAAAGATTTTTATTTTGATCTTCGGTTATGCATCTTATAGTATAATCAGAATGATAGTTTTTCACTTTTTTTGTTTTAGAATCTATTTCAAAAAAAGAATTGAAAGTCCCGCCCCAGATATTACCATCTTTGGTTTCGTAAAGACAAGTTACGTCGCGCAAAGTGTTGCTATAGCAGATAAATTTATTTTGTTTTCTATCAAATTGATATAATGCACCTGCATTTGTTATAGCAAGCCACAACGTATTTCTTGAATCTAAAAAGAGCAACCACGATTCCTGTTCTGCTTTTTTTGTGAATTGATTATAAATCGAAAAATTTTGAATTGCTTTTGATTTTGGATCAATTCGGCAAACGCCACCTTTCCACATCGCCACCCAGATAGAATTGTCAGAATCTCTGACGATACTGGTAACAAAATTGCTTTGAAGTTTTCGACCAAAACCAGATGTCGTAGAATAAACATCGTAGGTGTTTTGTTTCCTGTTCCAATATCGCATTCCCGCGCCATCTGTACCTATCCAGATATTTTTCTTTTCATCTTCACAAAAAGAAAGCATGAAGTTTGCGGCAGGATCTTCATCTTCTTTATTCGTCTGAGGATCTTTGCTTTTAAAATGATTAAAATAAAGCGGTTTTTTACCCATCATACTAACACCGCCACGCAAAGTTCCGAACCACATTTCTCCGTTTTTACTTTCGAAAATATCGTACAGCGATTTACTGTTAAGCAACGGAAAAGGGCCGCTTGCGCGATAGGCGACAGGAGCAGACTGACCTTTTGAAATAGTGTAAAGTCCAGCGCCATCAGTAGCAATCCACAGTCTGTTTTCTTGCTGAAAAAAATCACGAACTACCGTTTTTTCCTGAAAGTAATTTTTAGAATAGGTATTTTGGTTTTCGTTATACAAATAAGCTCCTTCATCTGAACCAATCCAAAGTCCTTCATTTGTTAGTTTTATGCAATTCGCGCCTGTAATAGTATTGTTGAGAAGTGTGAGTTTTTTGGATTTAATGTCGAATTGACAAAGACCGGAGCCCGTTACAAAGACATAAAATATTTTTTTCTTTGCATGATACGCTATCGATCGAGCGATATAATTTAATTTTCCATTAAAAGGTATTGCGGTTCCAATTTTCTCGCCTTCCTTGTAAAGTACGATCGCCTCTTTGGTAGCAACAAGAATGATATTTTGAGAATGAACAGCAATTATTTCGTAAGCGGTAACTTTTAAAGGTTTGATGTTTTTCTTCGTATCATAATATTTTAGTGGACTAAAAGCAGATCGTTCGGCATTAAAAACAACAGGACCTGCAGTTGTTCCTATCCACAAATTATTTTTATAATCGCCTTCAATGCAGCTTATGGCGTTTCCCTGAATAGAATTAGGATCAGTATGAATATTGCGGTAGATTTTAAAATCATTTCCGTCATATCTGTTGAGTCCGTCAAAAGTTCCAAACCACATATAGCCATTTTGATCCTGATATATTGATGCAACCGAATTATTAGAAAGCCCTGATGCAATATCAAGATGTCTAATTGGGTAATTCTGTCCAAATATATTTATAGAAAGAAGACTAATAACAAGAAAGGTCTTTAGCTTATTCATAGATTTTTTTTTAAAAAGCGTGCTACTCTTTGATATACGAAAAATACAAGGAATGTGATCTGAAAGCCGGATCATTTTTTTATATGAATATAATTGAAATCTGCATACTTTGCGAAATTAATTTATTTATTATATAATGTGTGAAAATAACATTTGTTTTTTAGACTAATTAGCTTGTCGTGTGTTTTGTGTTTTTTCTTGTTAAAGAATGAGGTTTTTGGATTGTTTCAATTAGATATTTTGAAAATATGGCGATTAAAAATTGCTACTTGACTGATTGTTAAATATATTTTTATAATGGGTTATAATTTGTTTTGTCATTTTTTTTATGCTAAAAAAATGAAGAATATGTTTTTATTAAGTGCTGTACGGGCGATTTTACGAAATTGTCCCCTTTTATAAATGAATTTTTCCCTGTCTTAAAATCGTGTTGTACCCTTAATTTGCAATGTGAGTTGATGAGCTATAACGTTTGAAAAATAATATTTTGTTTTTTGTTCAAAAACGAAGTCAATGAAAACAAACTAACTAATTATCGTAACCAAAAACCAATTTAAACATGACCAAAATTCCAATTACAATTTACCAGAGGAAAACCTTTCTTAATTCTAAAAGAAATTGAGTAAGGTCATTTAAGAAGCAGATTATAATTTGAAGAAATGATTTCTATAAGAAACCATTTAAAAAATACAGGCTTTGTTTCTTTTAAAATTATTTCCCTTCATTTTATAATCAACACTAATTATCAAAACTAACTTAAACAAAACCAATTAAAAAAAGTATGAAAAGAATTAAAACCAAATTTTTACTTTTATTACTCTTGCTTCCTTTTTGTGTTTTCGCTCAGAACACAATTAGCGGTGTAGTCTTAGAAAAGTCTACTAAGCAGCCCATACCGGGAGTAAACATAAAAGTAGCTGGGGCAAACATCAGTACTTCGACTGACTTTGACGGGAAATTTCAATTATCCGGTGTAAAGGCAGATAGTAAAATCACGTTTTCTTTTACTGGTTATGTCAATCAAACTATTACAGTTGGCGGACAAAAAAACATAAGTGTATCTCTTGAAGAAGATACAAATCAGTTAAAAGAAGTTGTCGTTCAGGTAGGTTACGGAAGCGTTAAAAAGAAAGACGCTACAGGATCTGTTACCGCTCTTACTACAAAAGACTTTAATAAAGGAAATAATATTACAACAGAAAACCTTTTAAACGGTAGAGTTGCAGGTTTAACAGTAAATTCAACCGGAGCTCCGGGTTCTAGTTCACAAATTAGAATTCGTGGGGGAAGTTCGCTTTTTGCAAGTAATGATCCACTTATTGTTATTGACGGATTGCCTCTTGATAATGCTACAAATACAGGATCTTCTTCCTTTTTAGCATCACTGAATCCGGCAACTGTAGAATCGATTACGGTTTTAAAAGATGCATCAGCTTCTGCAATTTACGGTTCTCGTGCTTCAAATGGTGTAATTATTATTACGACTAAAAAAGGAAGCAAAACATTATCTGTAGATTATAATGTACAATACGCTGCGGGAACTTTGACTAAAACAGTTGATGTTTTTAGTGCAGATGAATTTAGAAGTGTTATTGCAGATAGAAGAAGCGATGATTTAAGTAAACTTGGAACTGCAAATACAGATTGGCAAAGAGCAATTTACAGAAATACAGGAACAGTTGATCAAAGTTTGGCTGTTAGAGGAAATTTATTCAATGTAATTCCAACAAGTTTAACTTTAGGAAATACGGATCAGCAAGGTTTGCGATTAACAAATGAATTCAAAAGAAATACAGTTGGTTTGGTAATGAATCCTGCCTTTCTTGATAATCATTTAAAATTAAGACTTTCTGCCAATTATACAGACGAAAAAAACAGATTTACTGATGCTGTTGAAGGAGCTGCTATTGGTTTTGACCCAACTCAACCTATAAAAGTAGAAGGCGCGCCTTACGGAGGATATTTTGAATATACTACCGGTATCGATGCAAATGGAAATTATCCATTAGTTTCGACGGCTGCCAGAAATCCTGTTTCGCAGTTATTGAATACAAATGATAGAGGAACGAATGATAGAATTTTTGGAAATTTCGAAATCGATTATAAATTCCATTTTCTTCCTGCTTTAAGAGCCGTTATTAATGTTGGTTACGATGAATCGAACGGAGACAGAAGAAGATTGGTTGGTGCAGATGCAGGTTCTGCTCCATCAAACAATAACATTCCGTATGGTACAAATGAATATACAGAAGCGACCAGAAAGAATAAATTATTAGACACTTATTTGGTGTATAACAAAACTTTCAATTCATTGAATTTTGAAGCAACTGGTGGTTATTCATATCAAAAATTTCAAAGTTCAAGATTTGAAACGGGTAATATTCTAAATCCTGATTTGCCATCAACATTTCCTGAAACTACTTTAGATACAGATGTTGTTTTAATCGGATTTTTTGCCAGAACAAATTTAAATTTCAGAGATAAATACTTATTGACGCTATCTTACAGAAGAGATGGATCTTCGAGATTTGAAGAAGCTAATCGTTGGGGTAATTTCCCTTCAGCAGCTTTCGCCTGGAAAATTAAAGAAGATTTCTTTAAAGAAAGTACAACATTCTCTGACTTAAAATTAAGATTAAGTTATGGTATTACAGGACAACAAGATATTCCTGAACCAAACGGATACTTGCAAAAATACCAAGTTGGTGGTGGAAATTCGGAGTATTATTTTGGCGCAAGCCCGGTTCCGGTTGCACTTCCTTCAAAAAGAACAAACGATTTGAAATGGGAAGAAACTACTTCATACAACGCAGGTCTTGATTTCGGATTTTTTGAGAATCGCTTAACTGCAGGACTTGATGTTTACTACAAAGAATCGAAAGATTTATTGGTAAATGCTGCGATTTCTGACGGTAGTAATTTCTCCAACCGCGTGTATCAAAACGTTGGAAGTTTTACCACAAAAGGTGTTGAGTTTACTGTTAATGCAAATGCCATTAAAACAGAAAACTTTAACTGGAACATGAACTTTAATATGTCAAAATTTGAAAGAAGAATCAAAAATCTGGTAAACGGAACGGATATCTTTTTAGGTGATAATATTGCAGGAACAGGAACTCCGGGACAAATTTTCAGAGAAGGATTCACACCATATTCTTTCTATGTTTACAAGCAATTATACAACAACGAAGGAAAACCAATTGAAGGTGCTTTTGCAGATTTAAATGGTGATAATATCAAAAACGATTCGGATAAATACATTTACAATAACCCGGATCCGGATTTTACTTTAGGATTTGCCTCTAATATGAATTACAAAAAGTTCGACTTTTCATTCAATTTAAGAGCAAGTATCGGGAATCGAATTTTTAATGCCGTAGATGCTTCAAGAGCACAATACGATGCAATGGAAAACGGAGGAGTTTTAAGTAATATTCCTTCTCAGGTACTAGAAACTAATTTTCAAACCACGTCAAATGTTGTATTATCAGATCTTTATATTGAGAATGCTTCTTTCTTAAAATTAGACAATATTACATTAGGATATACTTTGAACAACTGGGTAAACAGTAAAGCTTCATTAAGAATATCAACTGGAATGCAAAACGTTTTTGTACTTACAAAATACACTGGTTTAGACCCGGAAATAACAAATAACGGTGTGGATAAAACCATTTATCCGAGACAGCGATCTATCTTGTTTGGTCTTAATCTTAAATTTTAATCACCATGAAAAAATATATTTTAATAGCAATAGTAGCCTTGACTGCCACTTTTCAGTCTTGTACTGATGATTTAAATGTAGTCTCTAAAGATGACGATGTTCTTTCGTCTGATGTATTATTTTCTACAAAGGAAGGATACAAAAATGCGTTTGCAGGAGTTTACGGAAATCTAACGTTGACAGGAGTTCTTGGTCCAGATAACTCTTCGCTCGAAGGTGTGGATGCCGGAACAAGTCAGTTTACAAGATGTTTATTGTATTTACAGGAGTTAACTACAGACGAATTGGTTTGGAGTTATGAAAATGACGGAGGAACTGCAGAATTACAGCGTAATATATGGACACCAGCAAATCCTGTTATTTTAGGAATGTTCAGTAGAACAATGGTTTCTGTGGCTTACGCCAATGAGTTCTTGCGCCAAAGTACACCTGAAATGTTAAGTTCAAGAGGTCTTAACGATCCTGCTTTTTTAACTGAAATTGAATTGGATCGAAAAGAAGTTCGTGTTTTAAGAGCGTATGCTTATTATAACATGATGGATTTGTTTGGAAAAGCGCCAATGTATACGGAGAATGACCCAATAAATTTTACAGGACCTGAAGTTGACAGAAAGCAATTATTCGAATTTATCGAAAGTGAACTAAAAGCCGTTTTACCAGATTTAAAAGCAGCCAGAACAAATGAATACGGAAGACTGGATCAATCTATGGCACGTATGATTTTGGCTAAAATGTATTTGAATGCTCAGGTATATATTCAAGCAGATCGTTATAATGATTGTATTACAATGTGTAATGAAATTATTGCCGGCGGTTATACTTTAAAACCAAAATATCTGGACAATTTTAAAGCAGATAACAATACTTCTGAAGAAATCATTTTCGGAATCCAATCTGACGGTGCGGTTTCTCAAAACTGGGGAGCAACAACGGTTTTAACAAACGGACAAATCGGAGCGTGGGAAAACAATGGTGCCGATTTTGGAATTGGCGGTTGGACTGGAGCACTTAGAATTAGAAAAGAATTTGCTCAGAAATTTGATGGTACAAAATTCAGCCAGGATACTAGAAATACAATTGGAAAAGGTGTTCAGGGTGATCCGTCAAAACAAAGAACTATTGATATTGCAGACATCGGTGTAAAAACACAAGGTTATATTTTGTCTAAATTTTCTAATAAAACGTCTGCTGGCGTAAACGGAATTAGTTCAACTTTTGCTGATACTGATTTTCCATTATTCAGGTTAGCCGATGTGTATTTAATGTATGCCGAAGCCACTTTAAGAGGCGGAAACGGAACAACTACTCAGGCATTAAATTATGTAAATGCTTTAAGACAAAGAGCTAATTCTAATTCGACTGTCGGAAATATTACTTTAAGTGAATTAACGCTTGATTTCTTAATTGATGAAAGAGCACGTGAATTACACTGGGAAGCACACAGAAGACAAGATTTAATCCGTTTTGGAAAATATACGGGAGGATCTTACAACTGGGCTTGGAAAGGTAATTCATCAAAAGGAATTTCTATTCCTGCTTATATGAGCGTTTTCCCTATTCCGGAAGGATCATTGGGAGCAAATAGAAATCTAACTCAAAACACGGGTTACTAAAACTTTTTTTAAACTTAAACGATATACAAAATGAAACTTATATATAAATTATTTATAGCAGTGGTTGTACTTACAGGGCTTTGGTCTTGTGAAAACGAAGAGAATTTAATGATTTTAGAACCGCAAGAAGCTGCTTTTGCAATCATTACGCCTGATAATGGTTCTTCTACTATTCTTAATAAAGAAACACCAAACAATACTGCCCTAACTTTTACTTGGGAAAAAGTAAGTTATGGCGCTCCAACAATTGTTACTTATACTGTGCAGTTTGCAGCAAGTAACACAGAATTTGCTGCACCGGTAGACATTACAACTTCAACTTCTACACACGCTTCTATTACAGTAGCCGAACTTAATACAAGAGCACTCGCACTTGGACTTATTCCGGGTGAAGAAGGTACAATTGATGTTAGAATTAAATCTACGGTTGGAACAACACTTTCAGAACCAAAACTTTCTACACCAATTACAATTGCATTGACTCCTTACAGAGGTGTATTCCCTAAAGTTGATTTGTATTTAGTAGGTCCTGGAACTGCTGCAGGTTGGGACGTAAATAACAACAACATGCCAATTTACAGAGATCCGAAAGAAAATGCAAAACAATATTATACAGGATATTTCAAAGCAGATGGTTTTAAATTAATTGAGCAACTTGGTTTCTGGGCTCCAATGTACGGAGCAAATGGAGCTAGTGTACAATACAGAGCAACAGAAGGTGATGCAGATCCGGGTGTTTTCCCAACGCCAACTGCTGGTTACTATAGTTTTGAAATTAATCTTGAAGAATTGACATACAAAATCACGCCTTACACAGGACCAATGACAACGTATGCTACAATTACGATGACTGGATCTGTATTAACGGGCGATGACACGGGATGGAGTACAGATGTTCCGTTGGTTCAATCAACATTTGATGCTCATATTTGGAAAGTTACCCAAACTCTTAAAGCCGGAAAAATGAAATTCAGAGCAAACAATAGCTGGGATGTAAGCTGGGGTGATAATGGCGGAGATATTCTTGTTGAAGCTGGAAAATATGAAATCTGGTTCAATGATTTAGATGGACGTTATATGTTTATTCCAACTCCATAAACTGAATTTAAAAAGATAGAAGCCTCGATGGTTCTAATTTGAGGCTTCTTCTTTACATAACAAGAACTTGTTTTTTAGTTCAAAATTTCAATTCTTATAATTCATCTCATGAAAAAATATATAAAAATTCTTGGGTTACTTGCTATAACGGCAATTCAGTTTTCGTGCTCAAGTAATGATAATGCAGACACAGAAGTTGTTAATCCGCCAGATGCAAGCGATACTTTTATCAGAGCATCAGATGTTTCTTTTCTTCCTCAAATGGAAGCTTTGGGAACTAAATTTTATAGCAATGGCAAAGCCGAAGGAATGCTTACAACCTTAAGAAATGCGGGTGTTAATACAGTCCGAATTCGTTTATGGAAAGATCCTGTAAACGGTCGTTCCGGTTTTAGTGAAGTAAAACAATTAGCGCAAAAAGCTAGACAAGCAGGTTTAAGAGTTTGGCTTACTGTTCATTATTCTGATGATTGGGCCGATCCGGGAATGCAAACAACTCCTAAAGAATGGGAAAAATTGTCTTTTGCCGATTTAAAAACGGAAGTTACTAATTATACCACTTCGATAATTACAGAAATTAATCCGGATATTATTCAAATTGGAAATGAAATCAATAGCGGTTTATTATGGCCACAAGGAAATCTAATTAGCAACGAACAACAATGTATCGCTTTGCTATCTGCTGCAAGTACTGCGATTCGTAGTAAAGCGCCAAACACAAAAATAATGATTCATTATGCAGGTGTTAATGGCGGCGGCACAGATTGGTTTTTCAATAAAATGAAAAGTATTGATTACGATTATATCGGATTGTCTTATTATCCTGTTTGGCATGGAAAAGATTTAACGGAAGTAAAAAATACTATTGACGCTTTAGGAAAGAAATTCAGTAAAAAAGTTTTGATTGCAGAAACAGCTTATCCTTTTACTTTATTACATAACGATCAAACAAATAATATCGTAGGAACAAGTGATCAGTTGGTTCCGGGTTATCCTGCAACTCCAACAGGACAAAGAACTTTTGTAACAGATATTAAAAACATAGTAAAAACCTCAGAATTTGGGCAAGGATTTGCGTATTGGGGTGGTGAATGGGTTGCTTTCAAAGGAACACAATCGACAACCGGTTCTACATTCGAAAATCAGGCTTTGTATAGTTTTGATAACAATGCTTTATCAGTAATGCAAGCTTTCAGTAAAGACTAAAACATGAAAAAATCTCTTAAAATTGCTTCCATTTTGATGCTAACTGCCGTTTTTTTTACTTCATGTAAATCAAAAATGATCAGTGAAAAAAACTCATTTTCAAAAGGAGCAGATATAGGTTGGTTGCCTCAAATGGAAGCAACTGGCTATAAATTTTATGATGCAGACGGTTCTCAAAAAGACTGTCTGCAATTATTAAAAGACCGCGGAATTAATACAATCAGATTACGTGTTTGGGTAAATCCAAATGATGATAAAGCCAGCGGGCACTGCAGCCCGGAAGAAACGGTTGTGATGGCGGTTCGCGCACAAAAAATGGGAATGCGTATTATGATCGATTTTCATTACAGCGATTCGTGGGCAGATCCCGGCAAACAAAATAAGCCTGCTGCATGGGCAAAACATTCTTTCCCTGAATTGTTGACCGATGTGTATCAGCATACATATGATGTTTTGAAAATGCTGAAAAAAGCAGGAGTAACTCCGGAATGGGTTCAGGTTGGAAATGAAATTCCAGGTGGTATGCTTTGGCCGGAAGGCAGCACAGACAATTTCAGTCAGTTGGCACGATTGCTTAATAAAGGCTATGAAGCTACAAAAGCTGTCGATCCAAAAATGAAAGTAATTGTTCATTTGGATGAAGGAAATAAAAGTGAAAAATTCAGATGGTTTTTTGATAAAGCAACTGAGAACAAGGTAAAATATGACGTAATTGGATTGTCCTATTATCCGTATTGGATTAAAACCGATTATCAAAGCACCATTTTAGATTTAGAAAATAATCTAAAAGATATGGCTTCGCGCTACAATAAAGAAGTTATGGTTGTTGAAGTTGGAGGAGATTTCGAACAAGTACAAAACACCAAAGAAATGCTTGAAGCCACTATAAAAGCGGTACAAAGCGTGCCTAATAATAAAGGTTTAGGCGTTATTTATTGGGAACCACAAGGCGAAAAAAGCTGGAGCGGTTATCAGCTAAATGCTTGGCTTTCTGACGGAAAACCATCACCGGCATTGGATGCCTTCAAAAATTAAATACTAAATTTTACCATTAAGCCATTAAGTTAATTAAGTCAAGCTTAATTAACTTGATTTTTAATGCCAAAAACAAACACCAAGCTTAATTAACTTAATGCCTTAATGGTGAAAAAATAAAACGAAAATGAAATTAATTTTTAAGTCCGTATTATTCTTATTCCTATTCTTTTTTTCGTCTGGAAAAATGATGGCACAATCGAATACTGTTGTTTTAAAAGAGAACTGGCGTTTTTCTAAAGAAGTAAAAGGAGATGCTTTTTCTGTGGATTATAATACTTCAAAATGGGAAAAAGTTAGTGTGCCACACGATTGGGCGATTTATGGACCTTTTGATAAAGAATGGGACAAACAGGTTTCGGCAATTGAACAAAACGGAGAAAAAGTTGCTACTGAAAAAACGGGTCGTACGGGATCACTTCCGCATATTGGAACAGGCTGGTATCGTAATACATTTTCTATTCCGGGATTCAAAAAAGGAAAAAAAGCACTTCTTATTTGTGAGGGTGCAATGAGCGAACCTCAAGTTTATTTGAATGGAAAAAAGATAGGGGAATGGGGTTACGGATATAGTTATTTTTCTATCGATATTACCAATGAGCTTAAAGCGGGTTCAGAAAATCTATTGGCAGTAAAACTGACTAATTTGCCATTTTCTTCAAGATGGTATCCCGGAGCAGGTCTTTATAGAAAAGTGAGTATTGTTATTAAAGAAGACGAAAGTTTTGCACAATGGGGCACTTTTATTACAACTCCGGAAATGAAAGCAGACAATGCTGTTGTAGACATTAAAGCTGAGGTTCTTGGCAGTAATTTATCAATGGTAACGGAGATAAAAGATGCTAATAATAAAGTTGTGGCAACGCAAAAGGCTACAGATATGAAAGATGGAAAATTCCATCAGACAATTGAAGTCGCCAAACCTAATTTATGGAGCCCTGAAACCCCTTATTTATATACGGCTGTAACCAAATTGTATTCCGTTGACGGAACTTTAAAAGACGAACAAAACATAAAATTTGGTATCCGATTTATTAAATACGAGCCTAATAAAGGATTTAGCCTTAATGGTAAAATAACGAAATTTAAAGGCGTTTGTCTTCATCATGATTTAGGGCCTCTTGGTGCGGCGATCAACAAAGCGGCACTTCGCAGACAGTTGACAATTCTAAAAGATTTGGGATGTAACGCGATTAGAAGTTCTCATAATATGCCTTCTTTTGAACAACTTGAACTGGCTGACGAAATGGGATTTATGTTTTTGGCTGAAAGTTTTGACGAATGGGCAAAGCCAAAAGTAGAAAACGGATATCATCGCTTTTTTGAACAATATGCAGAAAAAGATATTGTAAATTTAGTAAGAGCCACAAGAAATCACCCTTGTATTGTAATGTGGAGTTCAGGTAATGAGGTTCCGGATCAATGGGGAGCTGAAGGGGTAAAACGTGCCAGATGGCTGCAGGATATTTTTCACCGTGAAGATCCTACAAGACCCGTGACTGTTGGTATGGATCAGGTAAAAGCAACTATGGAATCTGGCTTTGGAGCTTTGCTCGATATTCCGGGATTAAATTATAGAGTTCACCTTTACGAAGAAGCGTATAAAACATTTCCACAAGGATTTATATTAGGTTCAGAAACGGCTTCAACAGTGAGTTCAAGAGGAATTTATAAGTTTCCTGTTGTACAGGCAAAGAATAAAGAATACAATGATTTTCAAAGTTCTTCTTATGATCTTGAAGCTTGTAGTTGGTCAAATGTTCCGGATGAAGATTTTGTGCTTCAGGATGACAAACCTTGGGTTATTGGCGAATTTGTCTGGACAGGTTTTGACTATTTAGGAGAACCAACACCTTATGATGAAAAATGGCCATCAAGAAGTTCTTATTTCGGAATTTCCGATTTAGCTGGACTTCCTAAAGATCGCTTTTATCTTTACAGAAGCAGATGGAATACGAAGGATAAAACACTTCATATTCTCCCACATTGGAACTGGAAAGGAAGAGAAGGCGAAATTACTCCTGTTTTCGTTTACACGAATTACGATAGCGCCGAACTTTTTGTAAATGGAAAAAGCATGGGCGTTCAGAAAAAGAATAATTCAAGTCCGCAAAATCGTTACCGTTTAATGTGGAATGATGTGAAATACGAACCAGGAACTGTAAAAGTAGTTGCATTTGATTCTGATGGAAAAATAGCGGCTGAAAGCGAGATTAAAACTGCCGGAGAAGCTTATAAAATCGTTCTGGAAGCAGATCGCGAAACGATCAAAGCAGATGGAGAGGATATTTCTTTTGTAACGGTTTCGGTAGTAGATAAAAACGGAATTCCATGTCCTACAGCAGTAAATGAATTACAATTTAAAGTAACCGGTGCTGCAACTTACAGAGCTGCATGTAACGGAGATGCTACGTCATTGGAGATATTTCACGACAATAAAATGAAGCTTTTCAGTGGTAAGCTTGTGGTTTTGGTTAAAGCAATCAAAACTCCGGGAGCAATTCAATTGGAAGTAACTGGAAAAGGACTTCAGAAAGGTAAAATAAATCTGAAGTCAGAACTTTAAAGATTTATTACAGATTATTTAAGTTAGTTTTTGATTACAAATCGGTAGGAGTACCGTAAACCGCACTTTATAAAGGTGCGGTTTTTTTGTTCTTATTTTTTGATTGTAAAAAACGTTTATTTCGGTTTTTTTTTAGTTTCCTTTATTTTCAAGCTCAACTTTAAATTTACCATAATAGGGATTGTCTGCCATTTGCGAATGTCCAATTACGAGAACATAATTTCCTTTTTGTTTGAGTGGAATAGTTAAATCCATTCCAAACGGACCATCTGAGGATTTATCGGGAAATATAATTTGGTTAAAACGGATGTTTCCTTTTCCTGTAGTTGGAACAATATTCCCTTTTAATTTGCCTAAATCTTCGATTTTAAATTTCACATATATTCTTGGATGTAAAGAATCTAAAGAACCTTCAGCGATGAAAAGGTCTTTTTTATTCTTAGAATTCATGAAAATAGTGTCTCCAATTTGTTTGTTCTCTTCTTCAGGAGTTTCAGATATTTGCTTGTTTTCGTCTTTAAATTTCTCTTTTTGAATAGTATCCGAAGACTCAACAATAACATTCTTATTTTCTTTTTGCTGACAGGAAAAAATGAAAATCGATAAGAAGGATAGTATAAAATATTTCATGATTGTATGTTTTAGTTAAACATTTCAAATTTAGTTTTTTTTGAGCTCGCCTTGTTACATAATATATTTCGGATTTTGTATAATCAGCTATTAGTGATTATAAAGAAGATTAATTAGTTTACCATAATTGCCTTTTTTATTTTGATTTTTGTATGACTATAACTATTTGAAAAACTGTTCTCAAATTACAGAAAGCAAGTTATAGAAAACCTAATTAAGATGTTGCAAATTAGAATTTGCAACCTGTTTTAAAAAAATGGTTTTTCTATAAATTGTAATTTGCTGTGTCAAAGAAAGATGATAATCGGCCCTACTGAATCCTTAATAAAGATTATATTCTCTTGACAATGAAGTGAAATTACATACTCGACTTTAATTAGGAAAAGTGATGAGAAAATTTAAGATGGCGATTACGATATTGCTTTTTATTGTTTGCAAATCAGTAGTTTATGGGCAACTTGATGCACCTTATACTATGGGTTTCATTCCTGCATCTATTACAGAAGGTGATATCGCTTTTCCAATTTATGATAAATGGCATTTAAGCGGTCAGGTCGATTTTCAATTGGTTACCCAAGGAGCTTACAATACTGTCAATCCGTTTGAATATACGCAGCGTGTTGTGGTACGTCCCTGGATTGTGTATTCAGGTTTAAAGAATATGAAATTGTGGCTTGGATATGCACACAATCAGAAATATGCTGTAGAAGAAATGGGCAATTATGAAACACTCGAAAACAGACTAATTGTTATGGGAACTTATACGCAGGAAATGCCTAAAGGCTCACTTTTTGAACAGGTTCGTTTTGAAACCAAATTTTTTGACGACAGAACGGGGCAGCAACAGGTAATTCCCCGAATAAGAGCAAGATTTGGAGTGAACCATTATCTACGTCAAACGAAAGAAAAACCAATATTTCTGGCGCCAAATATTGGTTATTATACAGAATTGATGCTCAAGTTTGCCAATAAAGATTATGCCGAAGAACGTTTTGATATTTTCAGATTATCAGTTTATTATACGGCTGGGATTACTCCCAATATTCATTTCTTAGCCGGTGTAATTGGTCAGATGCAACTGCGTACAAACGGAACTCAATTTGATGTTTACTATGGACCAATGGTTTCGGTCAAATACAGTATCCGACCTAAGGAAAGGGAAACCTTTGATAGTGTTGATGGCGGTGCGGATTGATGTTTCATAAATTCTTTTAGGCCTAGTTTCTGGTTTTGTGAAACGGTTCTTTGTTAATTCACATTGTCGTTTTTCTTCACAGAATAAATTATCTTTAACAGAAAATTAATCTGTGCGCTAGTTTCAACTATGTATACTGCCACAGAATGTTAGCAGGAATATTCATCAACTTAAATTATAGGATTATGAAAAAACTATTTCTCTTAATTACATTTTTTGCCTTTTCTTTTGCATATTCACAAGATTGGAAATTATTATTTGAATTACCAGATGCTGGTAGTTATTACTATAAATCGAATACAAATGAAACTGCTTGGATAAAAGTAGTTTCTGATAAAATCAAATACTACTCAAGCAAAACATCAAGAGAACAGAAAAGCGTAGATGGTTATAGTGTTTCTCTATGGAAATTTGATTGCAGGTCAAAAAAAATGGGAATAATTAAATCGACAACTTACAATAAGGATGGAAAAGTCCTGGAAAGTTTTAGTCAAAATGAACTTCTTGTAGAAATGGACTATGTAAACCCCGATTCAATTGGAGAAGGATTACTAATAACTTTTTGTGGAACATGACATTGGATGAAAAAGTAATTTCAAAATAGAATATAACTAATGAAGTAAAAACAAAAGAGACGATCTGCAGATCGTCTCTTTTTTGTTTTTTTATTACTTCTCAATAATCACCAAATCGTCTAAAACGAAATCGGATTCTTTATCATTAATTTTCTCAATTCCAAACCATGAATTTCCATTTTCGGAAGCAATGAAACTGAAAGAAAGCGTTTTTGTCGTTGTTGCTTCATCTATAACAATTGACAGATTGTTTTTTATTCCGTCTCCGTTAACCAAAGCATAATCAGCACCAGATGATTGATATTTAAAAGTCACTGTATACGTTTTACCCGGTTTGAAACGAACAGTTTGCGGAATTGTTTGAAACAATAAACCAACTTCCTCGCTGTGCGCTTTTACAGACCAATTTCCATTTAGTACATCATCAATTAATTTACCATTCCAGCCTTTTTGAGTATAAGGTGCATGTATTTCTGATAAATGGATTCTTGGATCGTTTACACCTCCCGCAGGCCCTTTAATAAATGGATATATACCATCTGGAATATTTTCGAAATTTTCAGTAAAAAAGATATCCAATGGTTTTGATTCCTGTTTAATTGGCACTACACGAATATCGTCAAATACAACTGTTTCAGTACCTGCATCGGCATGTAAAAATAGTTTTGCAGTAGTCTGACCTTGTGGTACTTTAAAATAAACATACATACGTTGTAAGTTCGTATCGTGTTTCGAATCGGCAGCAATGTAATTTTTCCATAAAGAATTAGTCGCGTAAGTACTAACTTCTTGTCCACCAAAGTCTTTTATTCCCAAATAAGCTCTTCTGTTACCAGAAGTAGCAACATATACAGAAGCATAATAAGTTCCAGCCGATAATCCAGAAAGTGTTTGACTTACTGTTGCTGCTCCTGTTCCGTTCATTTCAAGTTCATATTGACCAATTTTATTTCGAACTACAGAAAATCCAGAACCTTCAACAGTCCAGTTTTTCAAATTACCGCTATTGAAACCAGGATCTTTTATAAAAGTTCCTTCTCCCCAAACCATTGCTGGTTGAGATGCAGTTTTGGTTTTGTACAAAACGTAGGGAATATTTGGTTCTGCATTAAGTTCAATTTGACCATTTTTTACTTCCAATTCTTGTACAAATTCTCTTCCTTGATCAGAAAGTTTATATAGTACAATCGTTTTTAATTTTTTCCAGCTTTCAGGCAATTCCCAAGTTGTTGTTCCGCCTGATGCATTCCAATGATACAGTTTTTCTTCCGTCAACGGATTCCATGGCAAAAGATAAGTGTCACCATTTAAAACTGTTCTACCATCTTTAGTAATAATTCTTTTATCCGAAACCATTTTTACGGTTACATTTTTGTCCAAAGTAATACCGCTTTCTTCCCAGTTTAGAATAGGGAAATGTTGTAGGTATTTTGTTGGAAGATCTGTAGCGAAGGTCATTTTAATACAATCGTCGAAATTATTTCTACCTTGCCATCCTTCAAAATCTTTCATTTCTGCTCCGCCAAGTAATGGGTGTCTTCCAATCCAGGTATCTTTTTGATGATTGCGAATAAATCGAACAATTTGACTATTAAATCCTTTAATATCTTTTCCGCCATAATCGTAATCAACTGCCCAGTGGTTCCAAACAGCGTCATATTCGTGATCATTAGGAAATTCAGTAGTTAGCATTAAGCCCAATGAATGAATTTCACGTCCCAGTTTTTTACTATCCCAACTACCTTTGTCATACCAAACATCACAATAAATGAATCCAAGAGAAGGGACTTGATCCTTTAGCGATTTAAGTCTTAGCATTCTGTTGTTCGAAGTACCATCATAACGTTTGTTGATATAATAGGAAGGATCTAGCCAATCCCATCCTTTTTTTGTTTTGTTAACCAAAGAGTCATCAAAGGCCGTAGCTTCAGGATAAGATTCGGTACCATTAATGTGTACGCCCATCAAAGCATTATATTTAATCGCTTGTTTGCAAAGCATTTCCATGTCTTTGGCGCCACCTTGTCTTTTTCCAATATCACCATAATCGGGATGTTTAGAATCATGTCCTTCAGATCCGTATCCTTTTAGAATAACATATTGGCCCAAACCATCTGTGTTTAGGAAAATTCTTTTGGTTTCGTCTAAAGTCTTTGTAAACGGATTGGTTGCCTGACTCGCAAAGTTCATTGGAATACGCTGTACGACCAAATTAGGGATTTTTTCGCTGCCTAAAGGATTGTTCATGATGCTTCTAAAAGCAATAGCGCCATCTTGCCAGTCTACTTTTTTGTCATTGTTTATATCATTGGTAATGACAACTTTAACAACCGGAAGCGGATCAGGAGTTTTCATGCCCTTTGCACGATAAATCCAAGAGCCATTCCAAATTGCAATTCTGCTATAATCCTCTTTTTTAGTAGTTTGCTTTAAAACCCTGTCATCGTCATTTTTTTCCCCAGTCGAATTGCTCCAGATGCTTGCCGCAAGTTGGTCATTGTTTAAGATCCCATAAAGATAGCCTTTTGCAATACTGTCTTTTTTTACTGTTGCTGTAAGCGGTTCAAATACATCGCCGCTGCCTTTAACGTTTGTAAACATTTTTGCCCCAGCGAAAGATGCTCCTTTTTGAGTACTTCTTACCGAAAGCAAGTTGTGGTTAGGTATTTCGAAAGTGCTTACCTTAAAATCTCCTTTTTCTGCAATTTGGGTCACATTAAATTCAACAATATTGTCAACAACTTTGATCTGAATTTTTACCGTGACTTTGATTTCCGGAATGTCTAATGTGTAATGAGCCTCATTTTTTATCAACGAAAACGTAGTTTCAGGAGTATAAAGCTTCCCATTAATTTTTACTTGTGATATTTTATCTTCCTGACCGTAAAAAACACTTTCGTTTGCAGTCCAATTGTATTGGATTATCCTCGGAAAAGAAGAATCTACAGAGATGCTAAGTGTTTTTGATTTTATGGTCTGAATGCCGTCTTTATCGATAAAAAGGTGGTTGCTTTTTGCAATACAAGATTGTATCGGAAGTATTTGCAAAAGAAGTAAGAAAAGAGCACTAATGCGTAATGATTTCATTTTTTTGGTGAATTAATTTTTCTCGATTATGTTGGTAGTTTAATGTGTTGTGATAATGTGTGTTACGTTTATTCTTTGATTGAAAAAACGTCTTTTTTCTAGCTTTGGAATTACGAAACTAGGGTATTCCTTTTAATAAAACAAGCAAATTGAATAAAAATGTGTTCGAGCACACTTTTCAAGCCAACTGCATTTTATTAATTTAAGAATATTTTCATAAGAAAACTTTAGTCAATTTTGAATTTGTTTTTTAAGAGGTATAGGTGCTAAAAATCAGAGTTTTATAAGCGTTTTATTTTTTATTCTGTTTTAATTTTAAATGAGCTAAGAATTTCAAAATTTTTTGTTTGTTTTTTCTGATATTTTACTTCGTAAAAAGAAATTAAGGAGAATTTAGGTTAATTTATTGTCATTTAGATATTTAAGCTTAATAGTTATTTCCCTAATCCATTTAATTAGTAAGTGATAAATTACATTTTATGTGTTCGAGCACATTTTTTCGTGATATTTCTTTTTTAATTAAAACTTAATATATACTTTTGGCGGTACATGATGGTAATTTTTATTGAATTTTAAATTTTTAGCTACTATTGTTGAATAATAATCGGCGTTATAGGTTTTGATTGCTGAAAATTTAAATTTAATAGATTGTAGAATTGTCGCTTTTTAAGCTAAAAATAGCACAATCATCATGTAAGATTTAGAAGTTTAAAATGATTGTCTTTCCCCCTTAATTTCAATCTAAAAATTCTGTTTTTAATTACGTTTTATTTATTTTTCTAAAAGTAGTTACTCAGTGAGTAGAATGTCCTCAAAATTGATTTCATTAGATGAACCTGTTATTTTATCAAAAATTGCAGAGGGAAATGAATTCCTATATACTCAACTTGTAGAAAAACATTGGCAGAAAGTATTACAGCATGCCCTTAGTTATGTAAAATCGTATCCAATTGCCGAAGAATTAACGCAAGATGTTTTTATTCAGATTTGGGATAAACGCGAAAAATTGGCAGACGTAAATAGTTTTGACAATTACCTTTTCATCGTGAGCCGAAATTTGATCATTAGTCATATTCGAAAAAAACTAATCGAAACAGATTCGTTAAAAGGAGAAAAATTACAAGAATTGTTCTTTAAACCAGACGACCAATATGAATTCAAAGAATTGGTCGAAATAATAAACGAAGGTGCTGCACTTTTGCAGGAACCAAGACGTTCTGTTTTTTTATTAAGCAGAATGGAAGGCCGCGATACCGACTACATCAGTAATGAATTGGGCATAGCATCCAGAACAGTGCGCTGGCATTTGTTACAATCACTAAACTTTCTTAGAAATCACTTACACCAACAGTATAATGTCGATTTATTACTGTTGATTTTGAGTTGTTTACTATTTTTTTAAAAAAAAATCATTTTTTCATTGCCACTTTAGCAACCTATTCGCGTCTTTATATTTGAAGGCTTGATTAGGTCGTACAAAAACCCCTTGTGCTTATGTATCAAAAAGAAGAATTTAAATTACTTATGGAACAGTATGTTTCGGGAGAGATTTCGCCCGAAGGCAAAGCAAAATTACTTGCAATGCTGGATGATCCGGAATATTCCGGAACGTTCGACGCTATTCTACGAGAAAATTACGATTCAGTTGAAGTTCACGCCTCGAGTCCGGAAGCGACTAAGAATTTTATAACAAACCTGAAGAAAAGAATGGATTTTCCTTCTGAGTCTGAAGATTCAGAATCTCCCGTTATAAACTTTTTTAATTGGAGAAAATTGATGGTTGCAGCCAGTGTTGTATTTGTTGTAGGATTTGGAACTTATTTTCTTTCTCAAGAAGAGAATAAAGCTCCAAAGGTATTGGCAGCAAAAAAAACAGATGATAAAGATGCCGGTAAAACGGGAGCGATACTTACGCTTTCTAATGGTTCTAAAATAGTTTTAGACAGTGTTGGAAACGGATTGTTGGCCAATCAAAGCAATACCACAGTTTCTAAAAAGAACGGAGGTTTGGTTTATGATGCAAATAACGGTGCGGAAGTGGTTTATAATACAATGACTACTCCAAGAGCGCGCCAGTATCATCTGGAATTGTCAGACGGAACCAAAGTGTGGCTGAATGCTTCTTCTTCTATTACTTTTCCAACTTCTTTTGCTGCGAACGAAAGAAAAGTTGCGATAACAGGAGAAGTTTATTTTGAAGTTGCGAAGGATAAAACCAAACCTTTTAAGGTTATGGTAAACGATATGACGGTAAATGTATTGGGAACTCATTTTAATATAAACGCATACGAAGATGAAGCGACTGTAAACACAACACTTTTAGAAGGAAGTGTTATGATTACGGAGAAAAGTAAAAAAATACTTTTAAAACCCGGGCAACAGGCTGAAAAGCAAAAGTCTGGAGCTATTGCTGTTAATGATGACGTAAACTTAGATGAAGTAATGGGCTGGAAAAACGGTCTGTTTTATTTTGAAAATGCAAATCTTCAAATGGTTTTGCGTCAATTGAGCCGTTGGTATGATGTAGATGTTGTCTATGAAAAGGGAGTGCCATCGAGAGCTTTTGAAGGAGAAATTCAAAGAGATTTGAAATTATCTCAAGTATTAAGAATTTTAGAAAAGAACAAAGTTCATTTTAAAATTGAAGGAAAGATTTTAAGGGTAATGCCCGAATAAAATATAGGAATAAAATATAGGAATAAAATATAAAGGAGAAATCCTTTTAAAATAATATTTATTATCCATAAAAAAAGCCAGCAAATGTTGGTAGCATCCGCTGGCTTGTTCCGTAAAAATTAAGGAACAGTTATGGAGAAATAAATAAACAAACCTAGCAAGGAGAATTTAGTATTAACCAAAACCATTACGAAAGTATGAAATTATTACCAAAACCAAAGCCAAAGAATTATTGGCTGTCATCAAAAACGCGGACAGTTATGAAATTAGCCTCCATACTGGTTATTGCCCTTACGCTACAAGTTTCGGCATCAGTATCTTCGCAGACCGTTACTTTCTCAGGAAAGAATGTCGCTATTAAGAAAGTGTTATCGGTTATAAAAAATCAAACCAATTATGTTTTTTTCTACGATGTAGAAATTTTAAAAAATGCAAAACCTATTTCGCTAAATGTTGTTAATGCTCCAATTGAGAAAGTATTAGAACAGACTTTTGCAAACCAACCTATTACCTGGATTATTGAGGGTAAAACTATATCGTTTGCGTTAAATGCTGAAAAACCAAAAGTTAGCATTAAACCTGTAGTAATACAAAAGCAAGTAAAAGGAAAAGTAGTTGATGAAGCTGGTTTTCCAATTCCCGGAGCTAATATTATCGAAAAAGGCGGAACGGCTTCTGTACAAACAGATATGGATGGTAACTTTTCTATTACAGTTGCATCATCAAGTAGCATCTTAGTTGTTTCATATATGGGTATGGAAACACAAGAGGTAAAAGCTGCTAATGATTTTTTATCTATTGCTTTACAGCCACAAAAAGAAAAGTTAGAAGAGGTATTAGTGCAGGTTGCTTACGGAACTCAAAAAAAGAAAACACTTACAGGAGCACAAGCATCTGTTAGTCAGAAAGCACTTGAGAATCGTCCAATTACTAGTGTAACAACTGGACTTCAGGGAACGATGTCGGGAGTAACGGTTACAACTACAAATGGTCAGCCTGGTAAAGATGGCGCTTCGATTAAAATTCGTGGTATCGGAACTTTAAACAACAGTAATCCATTAGTAGTTGTTGACGGAATTATTGCATCAATGAGTGAGGTAAACCCTTCTGATGTTGACAATGTTACTGTTTTAAAGGATGCAGCTTCATCAGCTATATATGGTTCGAGAGCAGCAAACGGTGTAATTTTGATTACAACCAAAAAAGGAAAAAAAGGTGGAGTTCAGGTACATTTCGAATCAAATACCGGAATCCAGAATTTAGGACCTTTACCGGATTATTTACCAGCTTGGCAACAGGCAGAAATGTTTAACCAAGCGAAGTTGAATGAAGGAACATCTCCAGACAATTTGCCATGGAGTGCTGATAAAATTCAAAAATTAAAAGACGGAAGTGATCCGTATAATTATCCGGATACAGACTGGTTAAAGTTGTTCTACAACCGTGCAGCGCTACAAACTAATCATTATCTTAGAATTGGTGGTGGAGACGGAAATACACAGTACTCTTTCTCTTTGGGATATTTTGATCAATACGGTAACGTAGATGGATTGAGAAATGAAAAATACTCCACAAGATTTAATATCAATACAAAAGTTAGTGATAAATTCAGTATTAACGGAAACATAGCGTACCAATATACACCGACTGTTGAACCAATAAGTTCATATGCACCAAGCTTTGGGTCTATGCTAAAATTACTTAATCGTATTTCGAATACAGTAGTAAATCAGTATCCAAATGGCCAATATGGTTATGTTGGAGACGGAAATCCAATGGCATGGTTGAATTCAGGTTCTGAAAATAAAACTATTGCAACTACACTTACTGCTAGTTTTGGTGCTGATTGGGAAGTTTTGAAAAACTTACATTTCAAGCCAGCAGTGCAATATCGTGGTACAACTGGAGATAGAAAACAATTTATGGAAAAAATCGAGTATTTTAGTCAGACAACTGGAGCTCCAACTAAAACACAAGGACCTAACCAATTGTTGCAATCAGCAGATAAAAATACATATTACAACTTACAAGCATTACTGGAATATAAGTTAGATCTTGGTGAAAAACATCATTTTAACTTTTTAGGAGGTGCTACTAAAGAATACAATCTTTATCAATTCATGTCTGCCTATCGTCAGGATTTCTTGAACAATGAGTTGACAGAAATAAATGCAGGGCCTTCTGCGGGACAAAAAACAGAAGGATATTCTAATGATTGGGCTTTACAAGGTTATTTTGGAAGATTCAATTATAACTATGATGATCGTTATTTATTTGAAGCTAATTATAGATATGATGGTTCATCTCGTTTTGTTGGAGATAACAGATGGGCAGCGTTCCCTTCATTTTCAGCAGGTTGGAACATTTCGAATGAGCAATTTTTTGAACCAATCAAAGAAGTTGTTAACTCATTGAAGTTTAGAGCATCTTGGGGACAATTAGGAAATCAGCAAGCATCTTCAAATTACCCAACATACGCAACGGTTGAATCTGGTCAAAACTATTCTTTCAATCAGTCTCTGGCTCCAGGTATTGCTCCTAATAAAGGTGCTAATGCAAATGCAAAATGGGAAACTACAACGGCTACAGATTTCGGATTAGATGTATCGCTTTTAAACAATAGTTTGTCTTTTACAGTTGATTATTTTACTAAAAAAACAGATGATATTTTGATGAGTTTACCAGTTGGAGATGTTTACGGACTAGATGCTCCAGTAGTAAATGCGGGTTCTGTATCTAATAAAGGATGGGAATTTTCAGGAAAATACAGTACAAATATCAATGAAGTTAAATTAGACTTAGGTGCTAACTTAACATATATCAATAATGAAATTACCGATTTAAAAGGGGTAGGACCAATAGTTGGAGCTGGAAGTATAACATTCCAACAAGTTGGATATCCAATTAATTCACTTTACGGTTATAAAGCTGAGGGTATTTTTAGAACACAGCAAGAAGTAAATGATCATGCTACTCAAGGTTCTACAACAGGTCCTGGAGATTTGAAATATAAAGACATTAATAATGACGGTAAGATTGATGCTAATGACAGAACATTTTTAGGTACTTATTTCCCTAAAACAACTTACGGTTTCAATATTGGTGCAACTTATAAAGCATTTGAAATTTCTGCATTTTTTCAAGGAGCAGCTGGTGTAAAAGCAAACGTATCGACTATGATTGGACAAATTGGAGGATCAAGTTCTAAGCCAACTTCAGCATTTTTAGACAGTTGGACAGTGGATAATCCTGATGCTTCTTTCCCAAGATTATGGACTTCTTATAAGCAAAATGATCCGGAAAGTACACCTTCTTCATTTTGGGTAAAAGATGCTTCTTACTTGCGTTTGAAATCATTAATGGTTGCTTTTAATCTTCCTGAAAGTGTGAATAAAAAGATTGGTGTTGTGAATGCCAAAATTTATTACAGCGGACAGAATATCCTAACGTTTACCAATTTCTATTCCTGGATTGATCCGGAAGTAGGTTCTAACGCTAGTATTTACAGCTATCCACAGGTGATTACAAACTCAATTGGACTTAGTGTCAATTTTTAATTAAAGATTTTTTTAAAAAATACGTTATGAAGAAAATACTTCTTTTTATATGTTGTGCAGCAATCCTAAGTTTAGGTAGCTGTCAGGATGATTTTTTGGATCGTGCTCCAAAAGATGCTTATAGTGACGCTTCATTATGGTCTTCAAAAGCAGATGCTTTGGCGGCTTTGAATGGATGTTATGCAGGATGGGAAGCTGGTGCCAGTATTATTGGTGATGATTGTTTTACTGATAATGGTTTTGACCAATTTGGTTGGGACGGATATGAGCCAATGGCTTCCGGATTAATTAATCCGGGTGATGAGTGGTTTCCGAATTTATGGAGTTATAAAACCGTACAAAGATGCAATTGGTTTCTTAGCAACGTTGATAAAACTCCGGTAACTTCTTTGGATGAAGATCTAAAAAACAGAATGAAATCTGAGGTCCGTTTTTTGAGAGCTTATCAATATTATAAAATGACGAACTATTATGGAGATGTTCCTTTGGTTAAAACTTCATTAACTCCAGCTGAGGCAAATACGGTTACGCGTACGCCTAAAGAAGAAGTTATTGCTTTTGTTCTTTCGGAGTTGAATGAAATTGCTCCTTTATTGCCTGTGAGTTATACAGGTTCTGATATTGGGCGTATTACAAGAGGAGCTTCTCTTGGATTAAAAGCCAGAATTCAGCTTATTCAGGGAGATTATGCGGGAGCGGCAGCAACTTCTGCAACATTAATGAGTGCACCGTTTACGTACTCTTTATTTCCAAATTTTGAAGAGCTTTTCAGACCAATGAATCATGACAATCAGGAAACATTATTGAATTGTCAATCTTTAAAAGATCTTAATGCGGATTGGTACCCAATTGCATATGCACCAAAATCAAAAGGAGGATGGAGTTCTTATGCACCAACACAAGCGTTGGTTGATACTTATGAAACGATTAATGGAAAAACAATTGAAGAAGATGCAACTTATAATCCGTTGCAACCTTACCAAAAAAGAGATCCACGTTTAGATATGAGTATCATTAGACCGGGTTCTTTCTACATGGGATCTTATTTTGATCCTTATCAGGGAGATGACGATTACAATTTAGTAATGGACAACACTTCACAAACAGGATATAATCTTAAAAAATACATCTCAAATCTTGATGATTACAGAGGTACAGATTACGGAACAGATATCGACAACGTTGGTGGAGCTGTAATGGTAATTCGATATGCTGAGGTTTTATTGACTTATGCTGAAGCAAAAATTGAGTTGAACCAAATTGACGAATCGGTATACGAAGCGATCAATAAAGTTAGAAAAAGAGCAGGAATGCCAAATGTAGACAAAACGATCTACAATAATCAAACTAAAATGCGTGAGTTAATCCGCAGAGAGCGTAGAGTAGAACTAGCTTTTGAAGGATTAAGATTTGTTGATACAAGACGTTGGAAAATTGCAGAGCAAGTAATGCCTGGAACTGTAAAAGGAATTTTAGAAGGATCAGTTGACCCTACAAATGGTAATCTGACTTTACAACCAAATACAGCTAAAGAAGTTACTACACGTGTTTTTACCAATCCTAAGCATTATTTATTGCCTATTAAACAAAAGGAACTTGATATTAACAAGAACTTAAAACAAAACCCAGGTTACTAAATACTATATAATTGGTTAATGTAGTTTTTAATTTTGAGTGAGGTGAAAGAGGAGCCCGTGCTCCTCTTTTCAATTTTATCGCTTGCCCGTTTATACTTTTTGAACTCAAATTTGCATTAGATTTTATCGTGTCAGTTGGTTTTCAAAAAGTAAAAATCAGGTAACGATTTTTTGAAAACAATTTTAATAAGATCTAATTATGAAAAAAGTATTTTGGTTATTCCTTTTCATTTTTTTAGTAAAGGGCACAATACTTACTGCACAAATAAAAACAACAGCTCCAATATGGACACCTGATAATGGCGATGGGACTTTTAAAAATCCATTGTTGTGGGGAGATTGGCCAGACCCGGATTTAATTCGTGTGGATGATGAATTTTATTTTGTTTCTACAAGCATGCATTATGTGCCGGGATGTCCAATTTTAAAGTCGAAAGATTTGGTCAATTGGGAAATGGCGAGTTACGCATTAGAGAAATATACCGAAGATTCTCGCTATAATTTGCAAGGCGGCGATAGATATCTTCGTGGTTCCTGGGCTTCGACAATTCGTCACCACAACGGATTGTTCTATGTTGGGTTTTGTACGCCAAAATGGGATAAGGAAAAGGGAAATTTCTCTATTTGTACGGCAAAAGATATAAATGGTCCATGGACCAGAACGATTTTTCCGGAATATTTATATGATCCGGGATTATTCTTTGATGATGACGGAAAAGTCTATGTGGCGCATGGTCAACAAAAACTGTATATAACAGAATTAAATGCAGATGCTTTATCTGTTAAAACACCTCAAAAAGAAATTTATGACAATCGTGAGTATCCTTATTTGGAAGGCTCACACTTATATAAAATCAAAGGGAAATATTATCTTTTAGGTTCTACCGGAGGTACAGCAGGAAGACAAGTATGTTTGCGATCTGACAACATTTACGGTCCTTACGAATCTAAAGTAATCATAAACGACGATCATACTTATCCGGGAAATGGTTTACACCAAGGAGGTATGGTTCAGCTAAAAGATGGCTCTTGGTGGTTCATCATCATGCAGGATCGCGGACCAATTGGTCGTACTCCAAATTTAGAACCAGTAACTTGGGTTGACGGTTGGCCAATGTTAGGTGTTGATGGCAAAGGCGTTGATAACTTTAAAAAGCCTAATGTTGGAAAAACCTATCCAATTAAAGTTCCGGCAACTTCTGATGAATTTAATTCTCCAAATCTTGGATTGCAATGGCAATGGAACCATAATCCGAATGATAAAAAATGGTCACTTAAAGAACGAAAAGGTTATATGCGTCTAAAAGCTTTGAAAGCGAACCGACTTTATGAAGCCCAAAATACGTTGACACAAAGAGTGCAAGGTCCGTATTCTACAGGAACTGTAGAAATGGAAACAAAAGGTTTGAAAGATGGAAATACTGCTGGCTTTGGAATTTTTCAGATGCCATACGCTTATGTTGCCATACAACAAAAAGGAAAAGAGAAAAATATTGTGATGGTAAATAATGATACCATCATAGCTTCTGTAAAATTTACCGGAAGCAAAGTTTGGTTTAAAGCCAATGTAACGCACGAAAACTATCTCGCAACTTTTGAATACAGTACAGACGGTCAAAAATTTCAGTCTATCGGAAATACTTTAAAAATGGGACTTGGATTAGATTGGACGGCGAATCGTTTTGCTTTGTTCAATTTTAGTACTACTGCTGCCGGAATTGATGGTTTTGCCGATTTTAATTGGTTTCATTTTAATAACGATAATGCATTTAAAAAAGAAGAAGCGTTATTAATTCCGAAGAAATTTACTAATCCGGATCGCGTTCGTTATGATGGAAAAGGGATGATTATTGAAGGGAAGGAATTCTTTACGTACAGTGCGGCTTTCCATTATTTCCGTTGTCCACAGGAACTTTGGAGAGATCGTTTCAAAAAAATAAAAGAAGCAGGATTTAATACCGTAGAAACCTACGTGCCTTGGAATTGGCATGAGCGCGAAATGCCTGCAAGCATCGATGACTATTCTAAATTTGATTTTACAGATTTACTGGCTTGGCTAAAAATGGCACACGAAGAATTTGGTTTCTACACCATTGTTCGTCCCGGTCCATTTATTTGTGCAGAATGGTCAGGTGGAGGTTACCCGCAATGGCTGGCAAAATACACTCCGGGTAATGATACATTTTGGCTTAGAAGTGCCGATCCGGAACACATAAAATGGTCGCAACATTGGTATAAAGCCGTATGTAAAGCTGTAGAAAAAGAGCAAATTTCGCATAAAGCGAAAGGAGAAAAAGGTATTATTTTGTTCCAAATTGAGAACGAATACAATCACGACGATTCTACAAACAAAGAAGTTTTACTTAAAGGATTGTACAAATCGGTAAAAGATAATGGTATCGATATTCCAATGTTTACTTGTCTTACGGAGGAATGTCGCCGTAGTAATGATGCCGAATTATCTCAGGTATTTGATAGTGATAATTATTATGTAGGTCTTAATGACGCACCAAGTTGTGCAATCAGAATGACCGATCTTAGAAATAAACAACCCGATTCGCCAGGTTTTGTAACCGAACTTCAGGGCGGATGGTTTTCTTTGGTTACTGGAAGATTAAGTGAGGATAATTATTCAGATGCAAGACATTATAAAGCCATTAATTTAATGAGCTTATTAGGAGGCGCATCAGGATTGAATGCTTACATGTTTTTTGGAGGAACTCATTTTGCGGGCTGGGGAGCCCGCGGAATGACAACTTCTTACGATTATAATGCGCCAATAAAAGAAAATGGTGCTCTTAGTCCGAAGTATTATGTAGCACAGAAAATTGGAGATTTCCTAAAAGTATATGGAACCAAATTAATGCAGTCTGAAGGTGGACCTTGCGATTTGATGATCGACGGAAAACCAGCTCCAAAAAATCTTTTCGGAGGAGTAAGAATGGCCCCAGATGGAACAAAATTCGTTTTTCTGCATAATACAGATGATAAAAAACCTTTTTCAGGAAAAGTTACATTGACTCCGGGGAAAATTAATAAAGGAAGCGAGCCTATTTATAACATCAACCAAAATGGGGAGAAAGTTTTAATTGAAACCAATGAAGTAAAAAAGGAAGTAATAAATATTCCTTCTTTTGATGTAGATTTCGAATTGGCCGATTTGGATGCTAAAGTTTTAGTGATTGCGCCAGGCAAGAATGCTTCTGAAGGAAAATGGTGGCCAATGAATGTTGAATCTGTAAAAAAAGCTTCAGTTGATAAAAGCGTTCGTATTTCAAAAGTACTGAAGAAAGATGATCCAGAAGAAAAAGCGAAATGGATACCTTTAAAAACAGAAACTTCATTATCTGAAAATGGGGTAACTGATTTTAGATACAGTTATTATAGATCAAACATAAAACTTACAGCCGCTGAAGCTGCAAGTCAAAACAAACTGTTGTTTAACATGTTTACCCGTGATATTGTCAATGCTCAAATAAACGGACATATCGCTAAAAGAATAGCTCCAGAAAAAGCTGATGCGCAATCTTGGCCTACTCGCGATTGTTTTATACGTATCGGATCTGATGTTTTCGACAATCAGTTTGATGTTTCAGGATTACTGAAGGAAGGAAATAATGAAATTGTAGTCGTGTATGAAAATTTAGGACACGCTCACGGCTATATGCCTATGGAAGAATTAGCAGGTGTTAAGCGTGCTGGTTTGTCTGATGTTACAACTAAAATAAACCACGAATTGAAGTGGGAAATTGCTAAGGATTTAGCAGGTATTACAGAAGGTTTTACTCAACCGGAACTAAAGACTTCGGGCTGGAAAAAAATCAATCTTGATACCAAAACCGAACTTTTGAAGAAAGGAAATGGAGCTCAGATCAAAACAAGTCCAACTAATTTAGTGACTTGGTATCGTGCAGAATTTGAACTTCCTGAAAATACAGATGCTGCAACTACCTGGAAACTTTTGATTAACGCTTCAGGAAATGGTTATATGTATCTGAATGGACATAACATCGGCAGACATTGGGAAGCCGGTCCGCAGCGTGAGTTTTATTTGCCGGAATGTTGGCTTCGTTTTGGAAAAAATGAAAAGAACGTGATTAGTATTCAGCTTCGCCAAACGGAAAATGGAGCGGCTATAAAAGGAATGGAAATAACGGAGTATTGATTAGTATTTAATTTTTAAGATCAGAATTTTAACCTGCATAAAAATAAATTAATGAAAAAAACAATTACGCTTTTAGCCTTATTATTTATAGTAGGAACTGCTTCATCACAAAACAGCAATGTCAATCCATTATCAGGTAATCAGACCTCTAATTTTAAAATTGGTGAGAATGATTTTTTGCTGAATGGAAAACCATACGTGGTACGATGTGGTGAAATGCATTTTGCAAGAATCCCAAAAGAATATTGGGCACATCGTCTTAAAATGGCAAAAGCAATGGGACTGAATACCGTTTGTGCCTATTTGTTTTGGAATTTGCATGAACCAGAACCAGGAAAATTTAATTGGACAGGAATGGCCGATGCGGCCGAGTTTTGCAAAATGGCACAAAAAGAAGGTTTGTACGTTATTTTACGTCCGGGACCTTACGCTTGCGCCGAATGGGATTTTGGCGGTTTTCCTTGGTGGTTGCTTAAAAAGAAAGATATAAAGCTTCGTACACAAGATCCTTATTATTTAGCGCGTTGCCGTATTTACTTAAAAGAAGTAGGTCGCGTTTTGGCTTCACAACAAATTAATAATGGAGGAAATATCATCATGACTCAGGTCGAAAATGAATATGGATCTTATGGTGATGACAAAGAATATTTGGGTAAAATAAGAGATTATTTAGTAGAAGCTGGTTTTACAGTGCCTCTTTTTACGTGTGATGGTCCTTCTCAATTGAAGAATGATGTTAGAGATGATATTTTTAGTGTAGTAAACTTTGGAAGAAATCCAGAATCGGCTTTTAAATCTTTAAGAGAAGTTCGTCCAAAAGGGCCTTTAATGTGTGGAGAATATTACCCAGGTTGGTTTGATTCTTGGGGAACAAAACACCACACTGGTTCTGTAGACAACGTTGCTAAGGAAATAAAATATATGATGGACAACAAAGCGTCTTTCAGTATTTATATGGCACATGGAGGTACTACTTTCGGAATGTGGACAGGAGCTAATAATCCTCCTTATTTGCCACAAACTTCTAGTTATGATTATGACGCTCCTATAAGTGAAGCGGGTTGGGATACTGAAAAATTTTATACGCTGCGTAAATTATTTTCGAATTACTTGCAGGAAGGAGAAACTTTACCGGAAGTTCCTACTCGAAATAAAGTAATAAAAATACCAGAATTTGCAACCACACAAATTGCTCCTTTGTTTTCTAATCTTCCTGATTTTATCGAAGACAAACTTCCGCAGAATATGGAAGAATATAATCAAGGGTATGGAAGTATTTTATATCGTACGGTTTTGCAAGGTGGAAAAGAAACCACTTTAAACATCAAAGAAATACATGATTTTGCATGGATTTTTATTGATGGTAAAAAAATAGCAAGTCTTGATAGAAGAAAAGAAGAATACACTTGTAAGATACCGGCCGTTAGAAAAGGAGCTGTTTTGGACATTTTGGTTGAAGCAACGGGTCGCGTAAATTATGGCGAATCTTTGCATGATCGAAAAGGAATCACGGAGAAAGTATTTTTGAAAGATGAAGATGCAAAAATCACCGATTTGTATAACTGGAAGGTTTATCCAATTGGATTGAAAAATAACGAAACTCCACCGTATTTAAAGTTCGAAAAAGGGAATACAACAATGCCAGCTTTTCATAAAGGAAATTTTGTTTTAGATGAAACGGGAGATACCTTTCTTAATGTTAGCACTTGGGGCAAAGGTTTGGTTTGGATAAACGGACATTGTTTGGGCAGATTTTGGAATATTGGTCCAACACAATCTATGTATGTTCCGGGGCCTTGGCTTAAAAAAGGAAATAATGAAGTGGTTGTTTTAGATTATATGGGGCCTGAAAAGAATATTTTATCAGGAATGGAACTTCCTATTCTAGATGCATTGGCGCCTTCTTTGGTAGTATCAAAGCATAAAAAAGAAAATCAAAAGTTACAGCGAGATGGTTTGATTCCACAATATACAGGAAAGGCAAAACCTTCTATTGAATGGCAAGAAGTAAAATTCAAAACTGTAAAGGGACGTTATTTTTGCTTTGAAGCCTTAAACGGATATAAGGAAAATAGCCCTTATGCATGTTTATCAGAATTGTATCTTTTTGATGAAAACGGAAAAGAAATTCCGCGTAACAAATGGAAAGTGGTTTATGCTGATAGTGAGGAAGTAGAAAGTGAAGACGGAAGATCAGATAATGTATTCGATTTGCAAAGTACTACGTATTGGCATACACAATATTCCGGAACTAGTGATGGTTTTCCGCATCAGATCGTAATTGATTTGGGAAGTATTAAAAATGTAAGCGGAATGAAATTTCTTCCTCGTCAGGACTCTTCCAATGGACAAATAAAAGATTATAATATTTATATCAGTAAAGAATTATTTCCTGGTTTATAGATTGAGAGTTTAATTAAAAAAGTAAAATTATCATGTTCAAAATCAACCGATATTTATTTGTTTGCAGCATCTTTTTTTGGATGAGTATTTTGGCAGGATATTCTCAAAAAACAACTTCAAGTAAAATATCAGTAGCTGCTAAGAATCCAAGAAATACTTTAAATCTTAATACCAATTGGGCATTTTTTAGAGGAGATTTGAAAGGAGCAGAAACAGTAAATTTTCAGGATAAAAACTGGAATTCGATTAGTATTCCGCATACGATGCGTCTTGAAAAAAAGCACAATGGAGGCAATACAATTTATCAGGGTATTGGCTGGTATCGTCGCTATTTTAAAGTGGATAAATCGAATCAAGGAAAAAGAATTACCCTAAATTTTGAAGGTGTCCAAATGAATTGTGATGTGTTCTTAAATGGAGAAAAACTCACAACTCACTACGGTGGTTACATAGGTTTTGTAGTCGATATTACAGACAAAGTAAAGTTTGATGCCAATAATGTTTTGGCTGTTCGTGTGTCTAGTGATAATGATCCAAAAACACCGCCTGGTAAACCACAATCTGGTTTGGATTTTTATTATTATGGCGGAATTTACCGTAATGTATCCCTGACTATAACAAATAAACTGTTTATTTCTGATGCGCTTGAAGCGGATAAAATAGCGGGAGGCGGACTTTTTATTACGTATCGAAAAGTAAGTAATGAAAAAGCCGAAGTGAGTATAAAAACGCACGTTGTTAATCGTGCTAAAACGAATAAAACAATTGTTTTAAAAACAAGTATTAGAGATAAAAACGGAATTGAAGTTGCCAAAGCAAGCAGTAAAGTATCTATTTCCGGTGACAAAGAATTTTTACAAAGTCTCGTGGTTCTAAAGCCAAAATTGTGGCATCCGGATCATCCGTATCTTTATCAGGTAGTTTCGCAAATCTATGATGGAGAAAAACTTTCAGATGAAAAAATCTCAAATATTGGTATTCGTACGATTTCTTTTAAATCGCCAACCGGAGAAGTAGATGGTTTTTATATCAATGGAAAAAAGTTGTATTTGCGAGGTGCAAATCGTCATCAAAGCTATCAAAATATAGGCGATGCAGCAGCGAATTCAATGCAATTTCGTGATGCCATGCAAATAAAGAAAGGCGGATTTAATTCCGTTAGAGCGTCTCATTATCCGCAGTCTCCGGCTTTTTTGGATGCTTGTGATAAGATTGGTTTGTTGGTTATTGAATGTGAACCTAGCTGGCAGTTTTTCAATAAAGATTCGGTTTTTATAGCGCGCACACATCAAAATGTTCGTGAAATGATTCGAAGAGACCGTAATCGCCCTTCTGTTTTTTTATGGGAAACGTCACTAAATGAATCTCCTACGCCTGATTATTGGGCCAAAGAGATTGTAAAGATTGCGCATCAGGAAATGCCAAACGATCAAATGTTTACCGCTGATGATTTCTTCGCAAAAGGAGAAAAATTTTATGATGTTAGCTACAAGGTAATTAATGAAGATGGTACAGATCCAATGCCTTCGATGCCGTCATTAACAAGGGAATGGGGCGATACATGGATGGCCGATCCTGTAAAAGAAAACGGGCTTCGTGCCTCCAGAATCTACACTGAAAAAGGGCTTTTGGCGCAATGTTTTTTGAGACAAAATGCACTTAACGGAAGTATGCTGGAAGAAGAAGGCGCGTATTGGGATCACGCCAGATTAGATGCAAACAAAAGAATTGGAGGTTATTTCTTGTGGAGTTATAACGATTACACCAGAGGATCTGATCCTATAACTGCTTTTAGCGGGGTAGTTGATATTGATCGTTATGAGAAATTCGGCTATTATTATCTGAAAGCGATGCAAGAGGCACGAAATCCTGTTTACGGACCAATGGTTTATGTTGCCAGTTATAATAACCGTCCGGATTTGGATGCAAATATTACTGTTTTTTCTAATTGTGATGAGGTGAAATTATACCGTAATAATATATTTGTTGGCAAAATGACAAGGGCTGAGAACGCTAAAACAGCGCCTTTTGTAGCAGCCAAAGGAGGAAGTCCTTATTATTATTTCAAGACAGCTAAATACGAAGCTGGAGAATTAAAAGCGGAAGGAATAATCGACGGAAAAGTTGTTTCTACTCATGTTGTTAAAACGCCGGGCGCTGCTGATCATCTTGAAATAGAAATCGCTGACCGCGGAATCAAGCCTGTTGCAGATGGATCTGATATGGTTTCTTTTTATGTAAAAGTGTGTGACAAAGACGGAACAGTACTAAGTAATAAAGATCCTTTGGAAACGTATAAAATTAATTTGGACGTTTTAGGAAACGGAACGTTGATTGGAGCTAATATTCCTCGAATCAATATTTCTTCGCAAGAATCAGAGGGAGGAATTGGTTATGGCATTATTCGAACCACAACTCAGGCTGGCGATGTTACTATATCAGTTTCTAGTCCTGGACTTAAATCAGCTACTTCTATTGTTAAAACAGTTCCATTTAATGGAGAATATGTTTTAGATGGTGATCATGCAAAGTGGGAAGATGAAAAAGAGATTAGTGAGGAACAAGCTGTTTCCACAAATGTAAAATCGGAAGTGCCGCCGGCTATAAAAATTTCTTCCGAAAAAATGACTTTGCCAAATGGTATCGATAGAAAAGGAATAGAAAATATTTTAGATGGAAACTCTTCCACACGTTGGTCTGCATCAAAAAATGATTTGCCAATTGAATTGCGTATTGATCTTGGAAAAAAAGTGATCTTGCAAGGCAGTAAAATTGTGTGGGGAAAAGATAGTGACTGGTATACTTATTCTCTAGAAGTCTCAGAAAATGGTACGGAATGGATTACTGTTTTTAAAGATAAAAAAGTATCAGGTCAGGACTATAAAATGTTGCTTTATGAAAATAAAAACGTGAGATTTGTCAAATTTCTTTTTTCAGAGGTACAACCCAAAAACAGTGTAATTGCCATCAAGGATATTGAATTATACGGAACGTCCAATTAAACGGAATTCCGAAAGAAAAGAATCAAATTAGAATACAAATAAAAAACCTATTAGAACTAAAAAACAAAGTGAAACTTAGAAATAAGTTGTTTAAGAATTTAATTTAAAATACCATTAAATGAAAAGAAGTCTTATTATTTTATCAATTTTCCTTTTGCTGGTCGGAAAAGCAAACGGACAAACCAAACATTCCTTTGCGATTGCAAATGGCAATTTTTTATTAGATGGCAAACCCATCCAAATTCATAGCGGTGAGATGCACTATGCCCGAATTCCAAAAGAATATTGGCGTCATCGTTTACAAATGATGAAAGCAATGGGATTAAATGCTGTTGCAACTTATGTTTTCTGGAATTATCATGAAACTGCTCCGGGAGTTTGGGATTTTAAATCGGATAATAGAAACATTGCGGAATACATTAAAATTGCTCAGGAAGAAGGACTTTACGTAATCTTACGTCCGGGACCATATGTTTGTGCAGAATGGGAATTTGGTGGATATCCATGGTTTTTGCAAAAAGTGCCGGACATGGTAATTCGCGGAAATAACAAACAATATTTGGCTGCGACCAAATCGTATTTTACAGCGCTTTACGGTCAGGTGAAAAATTTATTGGTAACTAACGGCGGACCTATTATTATGGTTCAGGGAGAAAACGAATTTGGGTCTTATGTTGCTCAACGTAAAGATATTCCGTTAGAAGAACACAAAAAATATAGTGCAGCGGTTTTCCAACAGTTAAAAGATGTTGGTTTTAATGTACCATTTTTTACTTCAGATGGAAGTTGGCTTTTTGCTGAAGGAGCACTTCCGGGAGCTTTGCCTACTGCCAATGGAGAAGATAATGTAGATAAATTAAAAGAAATCGTTAATAAATTCAACGGTGGAAAAGGTCCTTACATGGTAGCAGAATTCTACCCTGGTTGGTTGGATCATTGGGCGGAACCTTTCCCAAAAGTAAGTGCTGAAGTAGTAGCCAAACAAACTAAGAAATATCTTGACGCTGGCGTTTCTTTCAACTATTATATGGTTCACGGAGGAACGAATTTTGGATTTACATCTGGAGCTAATTATGATGGAAACCATGATATTCAGCCAGATTTAACGTCTTATGATTATGATGCTCCAATTAGTGAAGCGGGTTGGGCAACTGAAAAATACAATGCTATTCGTGATTTATTAAAAACGTCAAAAACTCCTGAAGTTCCGGCAAAAATAAATGTAATAGCAATTCCTGAAATCAAATTGACTAAGGCAGTGAGTTTAGAGTCTGTTAAAAATAAGATCAAACCGGTAAACAATGAGAAACCATTAACTTTTGAAGAATTAAATCAAGGGCATGGATATGTTTGGTACAGTAAGAAATTCAAACAACCTATTAGTGGAAAACTAGAATTAAACGGACTTCGCGATTACGCAATTGTTTATGTTAACGGACAAAAGGTTGCCGAATTGAATAGTTACTACAAAAATTATGAGTGTACTATTGATGTTCCTTTTAATGCTACTTTGGATATTATTGTTGAAAATATGGGACGTATTAATTACGGAGCAAAAATTGTCAACAGTACTAAAGGAATTATTTCTCCGGTTATTATTAACGGTGAAACGATAACAGACGATTGGAATATGTATCCATTACCAATGGATAAAATGCCAAAATTAGCTGATGCAAAAAGCAATGCAAAAGCAGGTCAGCCTGCGCTTTACCAAGGTACTTTTACTTTATCTAAAAAAGGAGACACTTTCCTTGATATGCGCGACTGGGGTAAAGGAATTGTGTTTGTTAACGGAATAAATATTGGACGTTATTGGAGCGTTGGACCACAACAAACTTTGTATTTACCAGGTTGTTGGTTAAATGAAGGAACAAATGAAATTGTTATTTTCGAACAGAAAAATGATAAGATTCAAACGAGTATAAAATCCACTGAAACTCCAATTTTAGAAGACTTACAACCTGAAAAAGGAGATGTAAAATAAAAGATTTTTAAGTTAATCATAAAACAAAAATAAGGCGTTAGTTTCATTAGAAATTAACGCCTTATTTTATTTTATTGTATTTGAATATCTAAATCGGATCTTGTTTTCGATAGGAATTAAATACAAATGTACTTACTCTAAATTACTTTAAATTAACAGTAACTTTTTCAATTTCACCCTGAAAAGTGAAAGGAACATCATACGTTCTATTGACTGGTGTACCGAAATCTTCTCCAACATCTAATGTTTCATCAGCAGAGAATCTACTCGGAACAGTTTTAGGAATATCACCGGTTGCTACTGTTTTTCCATCTACTAGTAAGCTTACTTTTGCAGCCTTACCAGCTCCTCCGCCCGCATAATCAAAATTCACAGTAATGTTGTGTTTTCCGGCTGTTAATGCCGTTGGCGACTGAATCGACCATTTAGATTGTGGATAGTGTGAAAAAGCGTAAGCAAAAGTAGGTTTCCCTTTTTGAAGCATTAAAGCCAGACCGGCAAAGTAACCTCCTTGCGTAATAATCATTCCTTCATCGCCGGCTTTTACTTCTATATCGGCTGTTATATTAAAGGATGTGTTTTTCATATTTGGTGCCATTCCTTCTGTGATACGGGAATTTCCTTCATGGTAAACATAACTGGTTCTGCCTTTATTTAAGTTCGGACGATTTTCAGGATTTACCCTGTCAATATAACGATCATCCAGCGGGAAAACATTATATTTTCTTCCTTCTTCTAAAAAGGCCTTTTGAAGTTCTTTTAGTTTTTCCGGATTTTTTGCAGCAACATCATCTACCTGGCTGAAATCATTTTTAAGATCATATAATTCCCATTTGTAATCTTTCATTGGGTCTTCTGACGGAATTGGATGTCCCTGCCAAGGTAAATTGCGCGGAGTAGTATTGGCTAACCATCCGTCTTTATAGATACCTCTGTTTGCAATAATTTCATAATATTGCGTATTATGTGTTTCAGGTGCTGTGGCATTATCAAAGCTGTAAACAAGACTTTTACCAGCCATAGGAGTTTGTTTGAAACCATCTACTGAATTAGGAGCAGGAATATTTGCTGCCTCAAGGATCGTAGGAACAATATCTGTAATGTGAGCATATTGGCTACGAATCTGACCAGTTTGTTTGATTCTTTTTGGCCAGGAAATAATCATTCCTGTTCTAGTACCTCCTAAATGTGATGCTATTTTTTTATCCCATTGATAAGGTGTATTCATCGCATGCGCCCAACTTTGCGAATAATGTTCCTGCATCCAGGGACCACCAAATTCATCGAGATTTTTCAGCATAAATTCTTCAGTGTCTTTCTCTCCATTTACCATTATACCAATCTCACTTGTAAGTCCTTGTCCGGTTGGATCTTCCGCACTGGCGCCATTATCTCCCATTATATAAATAATAAGTGTATTGTCTAGTTCGCCTAAATCTTTAATTGATGCAATAATTCGTCCTATTTGGTCATCGCAGTAAGCAAGCTGGGCGGCATACACTTCCATTTCTCTTGCTACAACTTTTTTCATATTTGGACTCAAAGCATCCCATTTCTGGTAATCTTTTGGAGTAGGAGCCAGCTTTGCATCTTTTGGAATAACACCCATTGCTTTCTGTTTTTCAAAAGTCATCTCACGTTGTTTATCAAAACCATAATCGAATTTGCCTTTGAATTTTGCAATCCATTCTTTAGGAGCCTGATGAGGTGCGTGCGCCGTTCCCGGAGTATAATAAGCAAAAAATGGTTTTTTAGGTGAAACTGCTTTTTGTGTCTGGATCCATTTAATAGCGTGATTTGCCAAGTCTTTGTCTAATACATAATCTGGGTCAACTTTTCCATCAACTAAATAAGGGTCAATTGGTTTAGTGCCTTCAATTAACGATGGTCTGAACTGATGCGCATCGGCGCCAAGAAAACCGTAAAAATATTCAAAACCTAAACCAGTAGGCCATAAATAAAATGGTCCCGCGGGCGTAGATTGCCAATCTGGTACATTATGATTTTTTCCAAACCATGAAGTACCATAACCGTTATCAGTTAATATTTTTCCAATAGTGGCAACGCTTTTCGGAACTAAACTGTTATAACCTGGATATGGTGTCGAGAACTCCATAATAATTCCAGTGGCGGCAGTATGGTGATTTCTTCCGGTAATAAGTGCTGCTCTCGAAGGTGAACAAACAGCAGTGGTATGAAAACGATTGTATTGCAGTCCGTTTTTTGCCAATGCATCAAAATTTGGTGTAGGAACGGGGCCTCCAAATGTTGAAGTTGCTCCAAAACCTACATCATCAATAAGAATCAGAAGAACGTTGGGAGCTCCCTCTGGAGCACTAATTTCTTTAGGCCATTCAATAGGATCGGAATCCTTTATATTTGGCTCTATTTTACCTACTTTTTGATAAGCTTCAATGGGTAAAACTGTTCTGTCGGGCCAGTTTTGTTCTGAAGATTTTTCTTGTGCCTGCATTAAACTTAATGGAAGCAATACTACTGCTGCAAAGAGTAAAACTTTACTTTTCATAATATGATGTTTGTTAATCATTAAAAAAAAGAACAAATATTTAAAAGCTTGATAAAGAGGAAATAACAGTAAAGTTAATTAATTCTACAATAGCTGTTAAAATTTTTGTTAAAAATTTATAATCATTTGATTTTTAAGTAGATAGTTTTATTGTGGAAAAGTTGAAAACTGAAGTTGATTCTATAAAAATGTTACTCTATTTGCATTAAAAAAGCCACTCAAATCGAGTGGCTTACTTACTTTTGATCTTAGGAAATTATCAGATTTTAGATGTAAACTTTTTATTTAAAATTAGAAGATGATCTGAATTTTAAAATCTATTATTTCTAGATTTTGGCTGAAAGTAGTTACTATTAGTAAACTGGAAAATTCTTTTCGAATGCAGATCCAAAAGAAAAGAAAGAATCCGTACTTCCAACTCCTTCAATTTGGTGAATTTGTTCGTACAGGATTTTACGGAGTTCCTCGTTATTTTGAGCAACAATTTTAATAAATAAAGCATATTTTCCGGAAACCCAATGACATTCTACAACTTCTGGAATGTCTTTTAGTTTTTCGGCAATAGAATACGAAAAACGGGCTTCTTTAGTTACAATTCCGGTATAGGTTGTTGTCTCAAAACCAATTTCTTTGGGATTGAGTTTTACAGAGAAGCCGGTAATTACTCCCGCTTCTTGTAATTTTTTTACTCGCAAGTGTACCAATGAATTGGATATATTTAATTCTTTGGCCAAATCAGAAAATGGGATTCTGCCATTTGCACTCAATTTTTGTATAATCTCTCGATCTAAAAAGTCAGTATTTTCATTCTTCTTATTGTACGCCATCGTTGTAGTTGGTTAATTGATTCTATTATTTTGACAATTCTTTCGTTAAAAAATCTTTTCAAAGTGTCAAAATTACAAAAAATAAGCTTAGATATGTCGAATTGTAAATAATCGTATTTATATACTGTTATAATAGCACTTTTATCTATAGTTTTGTGTCATAATCACACAATTTTAACAAAATGAAAATGGACAAAGATCAATTACTTAATAAATTATGGGAGCAGTATGCCGACATAACCCCATCAGCAAAAAAAATTCATGAATTGTTAGAAAATAGAGGCGAGCAAATTTTCAATGACCATATTGCCATTCGTACTTTCAATGATAAACGTGTTGCTATTGACGTTTTAGAAAAACCTTTTTTAAATGTTGGTTACGAAGCAAAAGGAGAATATAATTTTGAGTCGAAAAAACTATATGCAAAACATTATGAGCATGCTACAGATAAGGATGCTCCGAGAATTTTTATATCTGAATTAGAATTAGAAAAATGTTCTGCTGAATTGCAGGCTACAGTTCAAAATGTATTAGACAATTGTGATCAGAATGTATTTAATGATCCGGAATTAGTTTTAAGCGGTTCTGTATGGAATGGAAATTCGCAAGCCATTTACAAATCATTATTAGAGGAATCTGAATATGCAGCATGGATGTATGTATATGGTTTTAGAGCAAACCACTTTACAATTAATACGAATGCTTTGAAAGAGTTTAAAACTTTAGAAGAATTAAACAATTTCTTAGAAGAAAGCGGATGGAAACTGAATGCATCCGGCGGAAAAATCAAAGGAACTCCAGAACAATTATTAGAACAATCAAGCACATTGGCCGATTTGTATTTGGTGAATTTTGAAGAAGGAGCTGTAGAAATTCCGTCTTGTTATTATGAATTTGCACTTCGTTACCCAATGGCAAATGGAGAATTGTATCAGGGATTTGTTGCATCATCTGCTGATAAAATTTTTGAAAGTACAGACGTAAAGTTGCAGGAAGCTAAATAACAAATTTTCAAAAAAGTCAAAATGACAGGAATAGAATCACAATTTGGAATAAAAGAAGTTTTAAACCAATTAGGCATAAAGGAAATTAACGACGGAACTTCAACAGGACAAAATAATTTTTCGAACGGAACGATTCTGGAAAGTTATTCTCCGGTTGACGGACAGTTAATAGGAAAGATTAAAACTTCGACTGAAGAAGATTACGAAAAAGTTATGGTTTCGGCGAAAGCTGCTTTCCAACAATTTAGATTGATGCCAGCGCCGCAACGTGGAGAAATCGTGCGTCAGTTTGGAGAGAAACTGCGAAAAAATAAAGAAGCCTTAGGAAAATTGGTTTCTTACGAAATGGGGAAATCATTGCAGGAAGGTTATGGTGAAGTACAGGAAATGATTGACATCTGTGATTTTGCAGTTGGACTTTCACGTCAATTGCACGGATTAACGATGCATTCTGAGCGTCCTGGACATCGCATGTATGAGCAATATCATTCTTTAGGAATTGTCGGAATTATTTCGGCATTTAATTTTCCGGTTGCAGTTTGGGCCTGGAATACTGCTTTGGCTTGGATTTGCGGAGATGTTTGTGTTTGGAAACCATCTGAAAAAACACCATTGTGCGCGGTGGCCTGTCAAAATATTATTGCTGAGGTTATCAAAGAAAACAATCTTCCGGAAGGTATTTCATGCCTGATTAATGGCGATTACAAAATTGGTGAGTTGTTGACAAAAGATACTCGCGTGCCTTTAATTTCAGCAACAGGATCTACTCGTATGGGTAAAATTGTAGCACAGGTAGTTGCGGGACGTTTAGGTAAATCATTATTAGAATTAGGAGGAAACAATGCGATCATTGTTACGCCGGATGCAGATATTAAAATGACGGTTATTGGTGCCGTATTTGGTGCAGTGGGAACAGCTGGTCAAAGATGTACATCGACACGTCGTTTAATTATTCACGAAAGTATTTATGATAAAGTAAAAGATGCAATTGTTTCGGCTTACAAACAGTTGCGTATCGGTAATCCATTAGACGAGAAGAACCATGTTGGTCCGTTAATTGACACACATGCCGTTGAAATGTATAAACTGGCTTTAGAAAAAGTAGTGGCTGAAGGCGGAAAACTTCTTGTTGAAGGTGGCGTACTTTCGGGAGAAGGATACGAAAGCGGCTGTTATGTAAAACCTGCAATCGCTGAAGCGGATAACAAATTTGAAATTGTACAACACGAAACTTTTGCCCCAGTCTTGTACCTACTAAAATATTCAGGAACTGTTACCGATGCTATTGAAATCCAAAATGGTGTTGCACAAGGATTATCATCTGCAATTATGACCAACAATTTGCGTGAAGCCGAATTATTTTTATCGGTTTCCGGATCAGATTGCGGAATTGCAACTGTAAATATTGGTACATCCGGAGCTGAAATTGGTGGCGCTTTTGGAGGTGAAAAAGAAACCGGAGGCGGAAGAGAATCAGGATCTGATGCCTGGAAAGTTTACATGAGAAGGCAAACAAATACAATCAACTATACTACTAGTTTGCCATTAGCACAAGGAATAAAATTTGACTTATAAGCCGAATAGAACTAAAGCTTAATACAAGTCACCCACTTTTAATACCGCATTTTGTTTGGTACTATTTTAAAAAATAGCACCAAACAAGGTGCAAACGCATGCAAAAAAAACTAAAAAACTAAAAATTTTATTAACGAAAACCATTACCAAAATGAACAAAAAACTAATTAGGAGGCTCTATTTTATTCCTTTGCTGTTATGTTTGTGGTTGCCAAACATCAACTTTGCGCAAGCTCAAAAAACGATTTCCGGAAAAATTACAGATGATAAAAATAATACGTTACCAGGCGTAAGTATTTCTATCAAAGATTCTAAGTACAATGCAGCGACGGATATTGACGGAAATTATACTTTAGTATACTCATCTACTTTAGTAAATCCGGTTATCGTTTTTTCTTATATGGGATTTATTGGAAAAAGCGAAGAAGTAAATAACCGCACAGAACTTAATGTGGTGATGCAGGAAGAAACCAATAAACTGAATGAAGTTGTCATTATTGGTTATGGATCTCAAAAGAAAAGCAACGTTACCGGAGCGATTTCTACTGTTAAAAAAGAAAGTTTGGAAACCCGCGCGACAACAAGTCCGTCAGAAGCACTTCAAGGATTAGTTGCAGGGGTTAATGTGCAAAAAAGCGGTGGTGTTGCCGGTGCTGCAGTGAGTGTAAAAATTCGTGGAGTAAATACTTTTGGAGCAACAGAACCACTTTATATCATTGACGGATTTCAAGGATCTATTAACACTATAAACCCAACGAATATAGAATCTATGGAGGTTCTTAAAGATGGTGCTGCGGCTGCAATTTACGGATCTGTCGCTGCAAATGGTGTAATTATCGTTACAACTAAAAACGGACAGAAAGAAGGCGTAAAAGTAGATTTTAGTTCTTTTTTGAGTATTACAAATCCATCAAAAACATTAGACATGTTGGATGCTGATGGTTATCGTACCGTTAATAAAAGAATGTATGATGAATACAACAAATATGCAACTTCGCCAAAACCACTTCCGGCTTATATAACTGCACCATCTGACGTGAACACAGATTGGCAGGACGAGGTTTTCCGTTCTGGATTTACACAAAACTACGGTTTAGGAATTCAGGGAAGACAAGGTGATTTTAAATTTGCACTTTATGGTAATTACGTAAAGCAAAAAGGTATCGTAATTGATAACGAATTTGGACAGCAAACGGGTAGCGCGAGAGTGAGTTTCAAAAAATCAATTTTTGATATTGATGGAAAAATGGCTTACATGGGAACGCAAAACGCATTGCCTAATTTTCAGTTAAAAGAAGTTTATACCATGGCGCCTTTGGTTCCGGTTTACGACGAAACAGAAGAATACGGTTACGGATTGGCAAATAAAAATGGTTTACCGGCAGGAACAAATCCGGTTGCCGAAGAACATTTCAAAAAAAGCAACGATATCGGACAGGATATTACAGCAAATATTGCTGCAACAGCAAACATTGCACCTTGGTTAAAATACAAATTGGCTTATTCTTATCGTGTAAAGAATAATCAGCAAACGTTTCATTTTCCTCCATACATTGCAAATCCAAAAGAACCGCATCTTTATCCAGAGCATAGGGAATTAAGAACGACTTGGAATGAGCAAATATTAGACAATATTATCACGATTGATAAAACCTTCGGGAAACATGTTTTTGGTTTAATGCTTGGTAATACTTTTAATAGTCAGGCATCAAACTGGAATGATGTTACTGTTGAAGGTAAAACAACAGATTATACTGTAGAAAACGGACAACTGGTTTCTATCGATCGCCCATCCGGATTTCTTGATCCAGGTTTTGAAACAATTGGTGCCGGAAGAGGAGGTACATATTCTGCTGATGGTTCAAAATTTCAATACAACAGAGTTTCTTTCTTTAGCAGGTTAAATTATTCATATAATGATCGTTACTTACTTCAGGTAACCGTTAGAAAAGATGGTTCTTCTAAGTTTGGTGAAGACAGCCGTTGGGGAACATTCCCTTCTGTTGCTTTAGGATGGAAAATCGAACAGGAAGATTTCTTTCCAAAAGATATGATCCTTTCTACGTTGAAATTGCGTGCGAGCTGGGGACAATTGGGTAATGAAGCTGCTTTAGGATATTACTCTGCAAATACATTAATCAAAACCGGAAATTCTTTGGGTAATGGTTATGTTCAGGGAGTGGGAAGCAATCCATGGCCGGGAAGTATTGCAACAGCATTAGAAAATAGAAACCTACAATGGGAAACTACAGATTCTAAAAATATTGGTATCGATTATACGCTTTTAAAAGGTAAAATCAGCGGTTCGATGAACTACTATCGTAACGTAACAGACAATTTGTTAATTACAAAAAAATTGGCTCCATCTGCAGGAATCGACGATCCAGTTCTTAACGTAGGTAAAATTAGCAACAGCGGATTCGAATTTGAAGTAAATTACCGTGATCAGGTTAATGAGTTTAAATACAACGCAGGATTAAACTTTACGACACTTAAAAACAAAGTAGAACAACTGGCAAATGACGGTCAGACTATTTACGGAGAAGGATTAAAATACGGAGACGAGCACTTTCCGACTCAGGCTCGTGTAGGAAGTCCAATTAGTGGATTCTATTTATACAAAACCGATGGTATTTTCCAATCGGCAGAAGAAGTTGCTGCTCACAGTAAAAATGGTGTTTTATTACAACCAAATGCACAACCGGGAGATATTCGTTTTAAAGATTTGAACGGTGACGGTGTTATTGATGAAAATGATAAAGCTTATGCAGGAACTGGATTACCAAAACTGGAAGTGAATCTTAGTTTGGGTGCAAGTTATAAAGGATTTGATTTTTCTGCTTTGATAGGAAGTGGATGGGGTAATAAATTATACAACGGAAACAGATATTTCTATGAGTCTATGAATGCAGGAACTAATATGTTGGCTTCTACATTAAACTCTTGGACACCGGACAATCACAGTAATATTCCACGTGCGGTATTGCAGGATCCTAACGGAAACAGTCGTGAATCAGATCGTTTTCTTGAAAGTGGCGATTTTATCAGAATGCGCCAATTGCAATTCGGGTATACTGTACCAAGCAAAATGTTAGGTAAAGCAAAAATCGACAAACTTAGATTTTATATAAGCGCTGAAAACTTGTTTACAATCACGAATTATTCAGGTATCGATCCGGAATTCTCACGTGAGAGAGTAATTGACACAGGTGTAGACCGTTTTGTTTATCCATTTACAAGATCATTTGTTTCTGGAGTTCAGTATATATTTTAATTCTATTAATAAGACACTATCATGAAAAAGATATTTTTAATATTATCCACTATAGGTTTATTCACTTTTGCAAGTTGTGATGACTATCTGGATCAACAATCTCCGGATCAGCTTACTTCAGATAATTTCTGGAGAAGTAAAGCTGACGCTGAATCTGCTTTGGCTTCAACTTATTCGCAATTAGAATGCGCTGTAGATGAATGGGCTTTCGCCGAAGTAAAATGGCCTGTTGAGGCGTATCGCGAAGACATAAATGAATTAGGAAGCGACGCGCTGAACTACCAAAACTGGGTCGAACTTTCGACTTTTACGTACACAAACGGAAACAGTCAGTTTACCAGTTATTGGAAAATTAATTACAGAGGAATCAGTAATGCCAATCAGGTTATTGATAAATTGCCACAAGTTCCTTCAGCAAAAATAACTGATGATGAACGCAAGCAAATTGAAGCGGAAGCTCGTTTTTTACGTGCTTACTATCATATGAAACTGATTCTGAACTGGGATCAGATTTATATCAGAAATAAATATATTACAAAAGAAAGCGATTTAAATATTCCATTATCAACACGCGCAGAAGCTTGGGATTTTATTACAAGCGAATTTAAAGCTGTAGCAGCGATTTTGCCTGCAAAACAATCTTCAGACAAAACAGGACGTGCAACAAGCGGCGCGGCAAACAGTTATTTAGGTTTTGCTTATTTGACGAGAGCGTATGAAGAAACGGCTCAAAAACAAACTTTCCTGAACGAAGCGCTTACAGCATTCAACAAAGTGCAAGGATATGAGTTGGTTAAAGACTACGTTTCAATGTTTGACGGAACAACAAAAAATACCAAAGAATCGATCTTCGAACTTCAGTTTTCAGAAACTACAGCAAACGGTGCTTTCTACCGTAATGCGCTTCATTACTGGATGGCAGCTGCAGAACTTGGCGGATGGGATGAAATTCTTCCGAGTCCAATGTTGGTAAATGAATTCAAAAAAGAAGGAAAAATTGCGACTACAGGAAATTACGATTCACGTATTTACAGTACAATTTTCTTCAAAGATCCTTATTTTAATGATGCTAATAACCCAATGGTTTTAGGAACAACTTATGACGATAAATTCGGGGATACAGACAAACCGGTATATCGTAAATTTATTCCAAGCACACAGGAAAAAATGGATCAGGAATTTACGGCAATCAACGTTCCTTTGATGAGATATTCAAACGTATTGTTGATGCAGGCCGAAGTTTTGAACGAATTAGGACGTCCGGCAGAAGCTATTCCGTATATCAACAAAGTTCGTGAAAGAGCTGACATGCCAGGAATGACAGGAACTACTGTAGCTCAGGTAAAAGCACAAATTGAACACGAAAGAATTTTAGAGTTTCCACTTGAAAATTATCGTTTTTATGATTTGCGTCGTTGGGGAAAAACAAAAGAAGCACTTGATGCCGTTGGACGTACAGGTTTTGACGCGGCTAAGAACAATTTTTACCCAATTCCATTGACAGAATTACAAACGAATTAATTCTCTAAATGATTTTAATTTAAAAAAAGAATAGCCTATATTTCTTGGGCTATTCTTTTTGTCTAAAGATATAGATCTTCTCAGTAAAACGGGAAGGTCTTTAGCTATATAACAACATAAAACAAAAACATAAAAACATGGAGAAAAAGAAAATACTTTTTATTCTTGCTTCCTTTTTTATAATACAATCAGGTTGGTCTCAAAAGAACTTTCCAAATTTAGAATCAGGTAAAAACAGTATAAATTTTAGAGGAAACCCAACAAATGCCACAGACAGAAAATCATTGGCATTCTCAGATAAAGGTGCATGGTTTGGTTTCGGATTTTTAGATTCTTCTGAAACACAAGCCGGATTTTCAGGTCCTTTTTTAATGACAGAACAAAATGGTGTTTGGTTAAGTCCGTCTTTCGTTTCGCTGGAGCTAAAGGATCAAAACAGTCAGGAAATCATGAACTGGAAAAGTGCATTGATTGATCAAAATAGCTACAACAGCCATTTAGAACAACATTTTGCAAATGAAAAATTAGATGTTAAGCAACAACTAGTTTTTTTATCAGGTCATTCAGCATTGCAGAAAACCAGCATTACAAATAAAACCGGAAAAACGATAACACTTTTTCCGTCTTATAATGCGACACTTTTTCTAGATGATTTGAAGTTGTCAGATGAAAATAATATCCTAAAAATTGTTTCTGCAAAAAGTACTGCTGTAGGTTACATTCAGTTTTTAAAATCGAATGCTAAAATCGAAATCTCAAAAGAAGGATACAAAGCGCAAACGGAGAAACTGGTTTTAAAACCAAATGAAACTAAAGAAATTGTGGTATCTCAAACGTTTATCTTTTCGCAGTATTCTTGGGAAAAGGAAAATCAGGTTATACAAAAAACAGTTTTTAATACACTGCTGAACAACACGCAAAAAGAAAAAGAAAAACTATTGACGCAGTTGATTGTCAAAAAGAAAAGTATTTACAAAGATCAGGTGTATTCTGATTTAGTAGCAAAACTGGCTTTGACTTTACAAAACAATACCCGAATTGCAGCTGAAGGATTAAAACACGCCGGTCTTTTTCCGAGTTACAATTACGAATGGTTTCATGGTTTCTGGGCTTGGGATAGCTGGAAACATGCTGTAGCTGTGGCAAATTATGATTCGGAATTGGCGAAAAACCAAATGCGTGCTCTATTTGATTATCAGGAACCGAATGGGTTCATTCCGGATTGTATTTACAGAAACAATCTTCTGGAAGAAAACAATTACCGAAACACAAAAGCGCCGCTTGCTGCCTGGGCAATCTGGAAAATTTATGAAAAATCGAAAGACGTTGATTTTCTAAAAGAGTTTTATCCGAAGCTGAAATCATATCACAATTGGTGGTACAAAGAACGTGACCACGATCAGGACGGAATATGTGAATTTGGTTCTACAGACGGAACCGTAATCGCAGCAAAATGGGAAAGCGGAATGGATAATGCAGTTCGTTTTGATGACAGTAAAATTCTGAAAAACGGAGAAAAAGCATTTTCGCTAGATCAGGAAAGTGTCGATTTAAATTCATTTTTATTTGCTGAGAAAAACTATCTCAATAAAATGGCTGAGGTTTTAAAACTGACTGATGAAGCTATAAAATGGAAAGAAGAAAGTGCGGCCTTAAAAATCAAAATCCAAAACCAGTTTTGGGATTCTGAAACAGGTTGGTTTTACGACACCACAATAGACGGAAAAACTTTGATTAAAGGAATGGGATGCGAAGGATATTTGCCAATTTGGTCAGAAGTTGCGACTGCTGAGCAAGCTAAAGCTGCAAAAGCAAATATGATGAATACAACAAGTTTAAACACTTTTGTACCTCTACCAACATTAGCTGCAAATCATCCTAGATTTAAGCCTGATAATGGTTACTGGAGAGGACCGGTTTGGGTAGATCAAAGTTATTTCGGTATCAACGGATTGGAAAAATATGGCTACACAACAGAAGCAAATGAACTGGCACATAAACTGATTTATAATGCAGAAGGAGTTCTCGACAAAGGCACTTCAATTAGAGAAAATTATCAGCCTGTTACCGGAAAAGGTTTAGAAGCTTTTAATTTTAGCTGGTCTGCATCTCATTATTTAATGTTGCTTTTAGAGGATAAATAATAAAAGCTTAGATTTAAACACATAAAAACAGAGATCATTAGATTTGTAATAGGAACGTTAAAAGAAGTTTCACTTTTCTAAAGTAAACATAGCTATGTGTTAGAAACTAGTTTCTTTCATCTATCTTTTTTAGAAATAAAAACTATGTCTCTATGTGTTTAATTTAACTTAATAAATAACAAACGACTTAATATGTTCAACCAAAATATATCTTTCACAAAATTAATACTGGCAGGATTGCTTATTGCAGGCTGCCATTCAACACCCTTTTTTGCCCAAAATAAAAAAACTACTGTTTCAGAAAATAAAGATCCAAAACGTTTTTTTTCAAAATCGGATTTAATGCAAATTGGTGTTTATTATTATCCGGAACAATGGCCAAGAGAGCAATGGGAACGTGATTTAAAAAACATAAAAAAACTTGGATTTGAGTTTACGCATTTTGCCGAATTTGCGTGGACTTTTATGGAACCTGAAGAAGGAAAATATGATTTTAAATGGCTGGATGATGCTTTGGCTATAGCCGAAAAAGAAGGTCTTAAAGTCATTATGTGTACACCAACACCAACACCCCCGGCCTGGATGGGAGAAAAATATCCTGAAATCTATCTAGTTGATGCAAGCGGTCGTCGCAGAGAGCATGGTAATAGAGCCAATCAATCTGTTTCTAACGAAAAATACAGAGAGTTTGTAGAAAAGATCGTTACAGAACTAGGAAAAAGATACGGAAAAAATAAAAACATCATGGGCTGGCAAGTAGATAATGAGCCGGGCGCACCAGATGATTTTAGTCCATCGGCACAAAAAGGATTTCAGAAATGGCTTAAAGCAAAATACGGAACAATTGAAAAACTGAATGCGGAATGGCTGGGTTCTTTCTGGAGTATACGCTACAATAATTTTGAGCAGATTGCGATTCCAAATGCTGAGATTTATTTCGAAGACAAACTAAGTCCGCATGCTATTTTGGATTTCAAAAGATATACAGCCGATTCTCAGGCAGAATATCTGAATTTGCAAGCCGAAACGCTTCGTAAATATGTTGATCCAAAACAATGGATTACGACAAATTATACCAATGTAGTGTATGGAGCAGATCCGAGAAGAACAGACAAAATGGATTTTGCGACTTATACGATGTATCCCGTAAGCGGAAGAAATCAGTTGGGTGGACAAAATTTCAGAATGGGGCATCCTAATAAAATTTCAGAAGCCAATGATTATTACAGATCAATAAATGGTGTTACCGGAGTTATGGAAATGCAACCGGGACAAGTAAACTGGGCTAGTATTAATCCGCAATTGCTTCCGGGAACGGTTCATATGTGGATTTCTCAGGCTTTCGGCGGAGGTTGCTCGTTTACGTGTACTTATAGATACAGACATCCTCTTGGAAGTAGTGAAATGTACCACGACGGAATTGTAGGTACTGATGGCGTAACGTTAAGTCAGGGAGGAAAAGAGTTTGTACAATCAATCGAAGACATGAAATTACTTCGAAAAGAATACAATCCGAAAGCAGTATTACCGGACAATATTGCAAAAAGAAAAACCGGATTTTTATGGAGTCATGAAAACCTGTGGGATTTAGAAAATCAAAAGCAAACCGAATTCTGGAATACCTGGAGACATAGAAATACCTATACTTCGGCTGTAAAATCGACGGGTGCGCCAATGGATTTTATTACAGAAGAAAGTGATTTTTCAGCGTATCCGTTTATTGTAGCACCTGCTTATCAGCTTATCGATCAGAAGTTGGTTGACAAATGGACGAAATATGTAGAAAATGGAGGTAACCTTATTCTTTCTTGCCGAACAGGACAAAAAGATAAAAACGGACATTTTTTTGAAGCCAAATGGAATGCGCCAATTGTTCCGTTAATTGGAGCTGATGTTGAATTTTTTGATATGTTGGTTGAAGATGTAAACGGAACAGTAACTACTGCACAAAATACTTACAAATGGAATGCTTGGGCAGATGTTTTAAATCCGAAACAAGGTACAGAAGTTTTAGCCTCTTATGCAGATCAGTTTTATAAAGGAAAAGCAGCAGCAATTACCAGAAAATTAGGAAAAGGAACAGTTACTTATATTGGAGCTGAAAGCAAAGACGGTAACTTAGAAAGAGAAGTTGTCAGAAAGGTATATGAGAATGCCAAAGTAGCAATCGAAAATTTCCCAAAAGGAGTTTATGTAGAATGGAGAGATGGCTTTTTTGTAGGCGTAAATTATACCAACGAAACAGTTAATTTACCTATTCCTGCAGGAAGTAAAATATTGGTTGGACAAAATCCGTTAGAGCCGGCGCAGTCAGTGATTTGGAAGTAATCACGCCGTATTCCTGCAAGGTTTTCAAAACCTTGCAGGTATGTATTTATAATAAAGAAAATATTGTAGATTTTACGGAATGTATTTAAATACCTTCAAGGTCAGAAAAAGACCTTGCAGGAGAACGCAAACAGAGAAAAATTAGTGCAAATTCGTGTAATTTGTGGCGAAAAAAAGAATAAACAATTTAATAGAATAGCAATGAATTTTTCAGAAGCAATTATTCAGGATTTAGTAAAAGAACATTACGGATTAAATGTGACCGTAAAAGCATTAAACGGATATGATGAGTTGAATTTCCTTTTATCAGATGAAAAAAATAAAAAATACATTCTAAAAGTATCCAATGAAAGTCATCCGTTTCCTTTTTTAGAAGCGCAGGTGGCCATTATAAGTCATCTTACTAAAAGCAATATTTCAGATTTTTTTCAGCATTTCAGTGTTAATAAAGATGGAGAAGCACTTACTAAAATAGTGGGAGATTTTCAAACCTATTATATCCGAATTCTAAACTTTTTAGAAGGGATTTTCTGGGTAGATGAAAAAAATAAAACAACAGAATTGCATCATAATTTGGGTTCCTTTTTGGGTCAGATGGATGCTGCACTGGCAAATTTTTCTCATCCTGCAATGCATCGCAATTACACTTGGGATATTAGCCGAGCAAGCGAAGCAAATGATAATTTGAAATTCATTCGGAATCATGAAAGAAGACGTATTGCAGGTTATTTTTTAGTGCAGTTTGATACAGAAGTAGTACCCCAGATTCACCGTTTGAGGCACGCGTATATACATAATGATGCCAACGATTATAATGTGTTGGTACAAGAAAATCGCATTAGTGGTTTAATTGATTTTGGCGATATGGTGTATACCGCTCTAATCAATAATCTGGCAATCGCCTGTACATACGCAATGCTCGATGAAGAAGATCCATTGACTGTCGCAACATCAATTGTCGAAGGCTATCACAAAGCATATGCACTTACGGAGCAGGAATTAGATGTATTGTATTATTTAATTGCCGGCAGACTTTGCATTAGTGTTACACAATCGGCTTACAATGCATCATTAGACAGCGACAACGAGCATCATTTTATTACCGAAAAACCAGCTTGGGATTTATTATATAAATTAATTAAAATTAACCCAATCAAAGCGCAGGATGCCTTTAGAAAAGCATGCGGTTTTGAAGGATTAATTACCAATGATGATTACTCGGAATTGCTTGAAATCAGAAAAAAGAAAATTGGCAGAAACTTGAGTATTGGCTACAAAGACAAATTGAAAATTGTAAAAGGAGCTTTGCAATATTTGTATGATGACAAAGGAAGAACTTTTGTTGACTGCGTAAATAATCCTTCGCACGTAGGACATTGCCATCCGGTTGTGGTGAGAAAAATGCAGAAGCAAATTGCAACATTAAATACCAATACGAGATATTTAAATGATGCAATTACAGAATACGCAGAAAAACTTACTGCGACTTTACCGAAAAAATTAAGTGTTTGTTACTTCGTCAATTCAGGTAGTGAAGCCAATGATTTAGCGATTAGAATGAGTCGTCATTTTACCAAACAAAAAGATATTATTGTTCTGGATCATGCGTATCATGGAACTTCGACGGTGGCAATGGAAATGAGTCCGTATAAATTTGACAGTAAAGGCGGTTCTGGCCAAATGCCATGGATTCATAAAGCAATCAATCCTGATTTGTATCGCGGACCTCATAAATATGGAGACGCTGAAGCAGGAGAAAAATATGCTGCCGATGTACAACGAATTATCGAAAATCTAAAAACTGAAGACAAAGCTCCGGCCGTATTTATTTGCGAAACTTTGTTGGGTGTTGGAGGGCAGATTCCGTTACCGGAAAATTACCTGAAAACGGTTTACGATTATGTAAGAGCAGCCGGTGGCGTTTGTATTGCAGATGAAGTTCAGGTTGGATTTGGAAGAATTGGTGATCATTTTTGGGGTTTTGAATTGCAAAATGTAGTTCCGGATATTGTTGTTTTAGGAAAACCAATTGGTAACGGACATCCGCTTGCGGCGGTTATCGTTACGGAGGAAATTGCAGAAGCGTTCAATAACGGACTGGAATATTTCAATACTTTCGGAGGAAATCCTGTTTCTATGACTACAGGTTTGGCAGTTTTAGATGTGATTCAGGAAGAAGAAATGCAGCAACACGCTTTAGAAACCGGAAATCATTTGATGAATGGACTGAAAGGTTTAATGGCTAAATATCCTATTATTAGTGATGTTCGCGGACATGGTTTGTTCATTGGAGCAGAAATGGTAAAAGACAGGATTACGATGGAACCCGCTATTCCAGAAATAGATATTGTAGTCGAGAAACTAAAAGAAAAAGGATATTTATTAAGTACAGACGGGCCATTACACAACGTTTTAAAAATAAAACCACCAATGCCATTCAACAAGCAAAATGCAGATGAAATGGTACAATTGCTTGACATCGCATTGAGCGAATTATAGTTTTTTTTTTTTTTTTTTTTTTTAACACATTGAAACATAGATTTTTATCTTAAAAAAAGGCGAGAAAAAAGAAACCCGTTTCTTAACACATAGTCCCGATAGCTATCGGATGTATTCATGTTAAGTGAAACGCCTTTCACACACAATAAAAATATATGTTTCTATGTGTTAGAATATTAGTTAACAAAATATAAAAATGAATAATAATATCCTTCCAAAGATTTCTGCTAAACTTTCAAGTTTAGAAAAGGAATTAGAGGGCAAATTATTTTACGATCATACGATGCGCTTGCTTTATGCAACTGATGCGAGCGCTTACAAAGAAATGCCTTTGGCAGTAGCAATTCCGAAAACAAAGGAAGATATTCGAAAAATTATTGCTTTTGCAAAAGAAAATAAAAGCAGCGTTATTCCTCGTGCAGCCGGAACTTCACTTGCGGGACAAGTTGTTGGAAATGGTATCGTAGTTGATATTTCACAGGAATTTACTAAAATCATTTCGGTAAATCAGGAAGAAAAATCGGCTTGGGTAGAACCTGGTGTAATTCGGGACGAGCTGAATCTTCATTTAAAACCGTATAAACTTTTTTTCGGGCCAGAAACTTCGACTAGTAATCGCTGTATGATCGGCGGAATGGTTGGTAATAATGCCTGTGGAGCAAGATCAGTTATTTACGGTTCAACGCGTGAGCATGTATTGGAAATAAAAGGCTTTTTGGCCGATGGAAATGAGGTCGTTTTTGGCGCCTTGACCAACGCCGAATTTGAAGATAAATGCAACGGAATTAACGTTGTAAGTCCGTTAGAACAGGCTGTTTATGTTCAAGCCAAAGCAATTTTGTCTTCTGAAAATAACAGAAGTTTATTTGATGAAAATTTTCCCAAGAAAACGATTCCGAGGAGAAATACAGGTTATGCTTTAGATTTATTAGCTGACAGCAAACCGTTTGGGAACTCAGATGAAAAATTCAATTTTTGCAAACTAATTGCAGGATCTGAAGGGACTTTATTTTTTTCTACAGCTATTAAGCTAAATTTAGTAGATGCTTTAAAACCTTTCGCGGCTTTGGTTTGTGTGCATTTTGAAAGTATTCACGAATCTTTAAAAGCAAATATCGAAGCTTTAAAATTTAATCCGGACAGCGTTGAGCTAATTGATCATTATATTTTGGAATGTACCAAAGAAAATATTGAGCAAAGCAAGAATCGGTTTTTTGTAAAAGGCGATCCAAAGGCTATTTTGGCTGTTGAATTTTTAAGAGATTCTAAAGAGGAAATTGAGGTTTTAGCAAAGGAAATGGAAGCTTTGATGCGTTCTCAAAATCTCGGCTATCATTTTCCAATTGTTTATGGAGATGATACAAACAAAGTCTGGGCTTTACGAAAAGCAGGTTTGGGTTTGTTGTCGAATATTCCTGGAGATGCCAAAGCGGTTGCTGTAATTGAAGATACTGCAGTCGACGTAAATGATTTGCCTGATTTTATAGAAGATTTTAATGCAGTCTTAAAAGAAAGAAATTTAAACTGTGTGCATTATGCGCATGCCGCTACAGGCGAATTGCATTTGCGCCCTATTATTGATTTAAAAACCAAAGAAGGAACGGAACTTTTTAGAACAATAGCGACTGATATTGCACATTTAGTAAAAAAGTATAAAGGCTCTTTGAGTGGTGAACATGGTGATGGACGACTTCGCGGAGAATTTATTCCCTTGATGTTGGGAGATGAAATTTATCAATTGTTTCTTGAGGTAAAAAATACCTGGGATCCTTGGGGAATTTTTAATCCGGGGAAAATTGTAAATACGCCTCCTATGGACACGAGTTTGCGTTATACGGCAGGGCAGGAAACGCCAATGCCGGAAACGTATTTCGATTTCTCGGAACATAACGGAATTCTTCGTGCGGCCGAAATGTGCAACGGTTCAGGAGATTGTCGTAAAACAGAAAAAAGCGGCGGTACGATGTGCCCAAGTTATATGGCAACCCGAGACGAAAAACATACAACTCGTGCGCGCGCCAATATGTTGAGGGAAACCATAACAAACTCCACAAAAGCAAATCGATTTGATGATGAAAATTTGCTTGATGTGCTCGATTTATGTCTGAGTTGTAAAGGATGCAAATCGGAATGTCCTTCGAATGTTGATATGGCAAAATTGAAAGCCGAAACTTTACAACAATATCATGATAAAAATGGTGTCAAATTCAGATCGAAATTGATTGGAAATACACCAAAAATAAATCAGTTGTTTGCCACAATTCCTTGGGCATATAATATATCAACAAAAGGGACTTTAGGAAATTGGATTAAAAAAGCAACAGGTTTTGCCGTAGAAAGACAATTGCCTTTGATGTATAAAATGACTTTCGCCAAATGGATGAAAGCGTACAACCAGAAAGGTGATTTTGTAAATGGCAGCGTGTTTTTATATAATGATGAATTTCTGAATTATTATGATGTGGAAATTGGCCAAACAGCAGTTAAACTTCTGAATCGTTTGGGATATGCGGTTGAAATTCCAAAGATAGGAATGAGCGGCAGAACGTATCTTTCTAAAGGAATGCTGAAAGAAGCGCGTGAAATTGCAGAAAAGAATATTATAGATTTTGAAAAGACAATTCCGGAAAGTAGTGTCCTTATTGGTATAGAACCTTCTGCAATATTGAGTTTTCGTGATGAATATCCTGATTTGTGCCGTGGAGATTTAAAAGAAAAGGCAAAAAAAATGGCGTCCAGAACTTTTTTGATAGAAGAGTTTTTAGCAAAAGAACTTGATGAAGGAAGAATTTCATCTTCTAGTTTTACAGACAAGACTGAGCGCGTGAGAATGCATGGACATTGTTTTCAAAAAACTTTATCGTCGTTGGTTCCGCTTAAGAAAATACTTTTATTGCCAAAGAATTACAGCGTTCTTAATATTCCAAGTGGTTGTTGTGGTATGGCAGGGTCTTTTGGATACGAGAAAGAACATTATGATATTTCTATGAAAATTGGAGAATTGGTTTTGTTTCCTGCTATCAGAGAGGAAGAAACAGCTACTTTAATTTCTGCTTCGGGAACAAGCTGCCGACATCAGATTGCGGATGGAACGGGAAGAAAAGCGCAGCATCCGGTCGAGATATTGTATGAAGCGTTAAAATAAATTTTATCCATTACCAATAGATTATTGATTTATTATCGTTCCAATATTCCGTAGAGGCGCACGGAAGTGCGTCTAACGTATTGTGGATATTCGTTGCGTAGACGCACTGCCGTGCGTCTCTACAGATATGCTTTGTGTTAAAATATACATTGTGTGTTTATTTAAGCAGATTAAAATTGATTTTATTTTCGTTCCAATATTCCGTAGAGGCGCACTGCAGTGCGTCTAACGTATTGTGGATATTCATTGCGTAGACGCACTGCCGTGCGCCTCTACAGATATGCTTTGTGTAAAATACATCTTGTATGTTTATTTCAAAACGATAAATTTAATCTGCGTGTATCTGCTAAAATCATTTTTAAATCTGCGTGAAAAAAATTAAATATTCTAATAAAAAAAACAAACCTCCGCAATTGCGGAGGTTTGCCCGTTAAAAATACACTAATTCAAAATAACTAGTGAAGCTTGATGTTGATTGTCTCACCATCAGAAATGACCTTATTGATCATTATTTTTTTTCCGTCAGTTATTTTTATTTTTAGATTCTTGCCGACTCTTTCAACTGTAATGTCAAAATCTTGTTCGAAGGCATGAATACGTTTGAGTTTCATAACAGGCCAGGATTTAGGAAGTCGCGGTGTAAAATCGAAACTGTGTAATCCCGTAGGGCGTATTCCAAATAATCCTTCTGTGAAAATTCGGCAATACAAACCGCTTTCAGCAGATAAATGGCGCTGATCGCCTTCCGGATAAGCTTCTACAGGATAAGGAACGTGATCTCCTAACAAACGACGATTGGAATAATAATGAAGAAAATCCAGCGCTTTGTCTGTTTCTCCTGCTGCTAATACGCCTCTTAAAGCATATAAAGTAGAGCGATCCCAGAAAATTTTATCTCCCGCAACGCTTGCAAGACCATCTTTTGTCCATAATCTTGGTGAAAATAAGGCATCAATTGTTCCATCTTTTCGGTCGTAAATACCCATTGTTAGTGGCGTACAAATCCATGCTCTCAAAACATCATTCTCTTTATAATATTTATAAGTCTCAAATCCTTCGACTTTAGCACCAAAATATTTTTCGATGGCAATCTTTAATTTTTCAGCTTCCGCTTTATATGTTTTCAACTGACTTTCATTTTTGCCTAAAGCTTTTCCTAAATAAACCGCCGAGTTTAGCGCATCATAATATAATGATGAAGTGTTGAGATTTGCTTTTCCTGCCGGAAGACGCCCTTCAAGTTCATCAGAATCAGAAGTTACAATACCGTCGCTATTTATTTTTCTATGACAATATTCAAGACACCATTCAATCAGCGGCCACAATTGATTTGCTTCATTTGTATTACCTCTTGAAAGTGCATAACGGGCTGCTCCGTAAGCAATCATTGCGCCATCGCCACGGTCGCCGGCTCCGGCCCAAATATCAGTTCCTTCAGCAATTATAGAACTCGGAATAGGTTTGTAGTCCTTGTTCATGAATTTTGCAAATTGGAGATAAGCATTTAATGAAGCCTGATTTCCGTAATCGTAACCTAAAAACGGAAAGAACGGCCCAATATATTCCGCCTGATCGTTTGCCCAAATTGCCGCGTAATAGGATTCTCCGCCAGGACCATGCATCGGCCCGCCTTTGGTTTCAAAAATACTTTCGGAAGCTCTGATTTTGGCGAAAGCAAATTCGGTATTCAAAACCGGATCTGGGGTTTCTAATACAAGTTTGCTCCACAAGTCACGTATTAGTTCTAGTCGTTTGTTTTTTTCCTCTTCGGCATTTACAACTGGAACCGATTCGTTGGCTTTCACGCCGGAATAGAAAATAGAAAAGCGAACCGTTTCATTTGGCTTAAGCGTAAAACTTCCATCATTAGAAAGATCGACATGAATGGTGTAACTGCCTTCTATTCCTTTTGATGAATCTGTGGTATAAACTGTGTTTGATTTTGGAATTTCTACACTACAGTTTTTATCTGAAGTATTTTTAACCGAATAAATTTCGCAATAGCCGGACAAAGTTGTAGAAGAAAAAAAGGTTCTTGTTAATTCCAGTGCAGTACCTACTTTACTTTTGACGAATAATGTTCCGTTAAGTGTTAGTGAAACGGTTTTTTCGGCAGCAATTGGTTTGTAATTTACGGTAACCAAATCAAAACCGTCTTGTGCAAACTGACGCGTTAAACTTGCATGAGTATTGTTGGGAATGGTTCTGAGCATTGGCCAAACCAAACTGCGTGTTGCATGAAAAGAACCGTCTGTTGCAACTCCGTATCGCAGTACGCACGAGATTTTTTTACCACTCATTTCGATATGATCATCATGCGGAATGTTATTGTTTATTTGCCATGAAATAGCGCCATCCTGATCGATTTGCCAGCGTCGGTCGTCTTGCGAAAACAGAGTTGTTACACTGAAGCAAATTGCAGCAATGGCAAATAGAAAGTGTTGCTGATTTTTTCTAAAAGATCTCTTCATTAAACTTTTTTTAAATTATTTTTTATTGGCAACTAATCGTTATTTTTTGTCCTGAGTTTACTGGAACATCTATAAATGTATAGAAATTTCCGTTCTCTTCCTTTTTATTTAAAGCATTCATTTTTTTATTGTTTATAAAGACGGATTTGTAATTTCCGGAAAACTTAGCAGTCCATTGTATGGCATTTTTGCCTTTGTTGTGTAGTAGTGTTGTTGTTTGGTTTTTGTGTTGTACAAAAAGCACTGTGTTTAAAACAGGCAAATTGTCGACTTCAGAAATGCTCTTTTTTTCGCGATATAATGTTGTTATTGTTTTTGTTGTAGCATCAGGCTCTATTCCCATGCAGCCATGAATAATTCCTTCAATTACGGCGTATGAAACTTCAGGATATTCTCTTCTTTTGGTTTCCGGATCTGTGAGATGTAACATATATTCATAAGCTTTGTCTTTGTAGCCATATTTATAAAGTAAGAAAGGCAAATAAGAAGTATTTTCTACATTACTTTTTTCTGAAATAATATGATCAATAGTTTTTTTGATTCGGTTTTCATCTGTTAAAGCATCAAACCATAAAAGAAAAAGTACGCCTGGATCTTTGCTGAATTTTCCATCGGCAGTATAAATGTTATTGTAAGCTGATGCATTTTCATCCCACCAAATAGTTTCAATTTGCTCTTGATATTTTTTTGCCTTTTTTGCATAAAAATCGGCTTTTTCAAATTCACCTTTTATTTTCAAAACAGAAGAATAAGTTAGTAGTCCACGATAAATAGCGGCTATCAGATCGGCGCTCATTTTCAAGCCAGGAATTCCTTCAGAATAAGAAGCAAGTCCACGACATTTATGAAAATCATCTTTTATGTTAAATGGAGTTGGAGCATTAGGGAATTCTGGTCTGGTCAATAAAGAATCTGTTTCGAGAATCCAGCGCTCAATGTATTGGTTTGCTGACTTTTCGAAAAAGTTTTCAAACTCAGGATTTTTAATATATTCCTCATTTCCTGTCCATAAATACAATCGCCAGCAGGCAAACATTACATCAAAATTGCTGTTGAGATTGTACCAAAATTCTTTATCATTTCTGTAATCTTCTGGAGCTGGTTTTCCGTATTTATTGATTTCCCAATAGGAAGACCAGTCTTTGTTTTCTGAAATATTTTTAGCAAATAACGAAAGCATATTTTTATTTTCCTGATGTAATCCAAGTATTTCAGCTCCGATACTTTGGTGCGAAACATCCCTCATACAAAATGCAGATCGGGATGGAAGTGCTGCTTCGTACCAAGGTCCAACCGGATCATTTGAATTTCCTTTATAACTTAAAGCCATATTTTTTGCACGTTCAAAAGCCAGTTGCAATGCAGCATCTGAAGATTTGAAAATGACATTATCCTGACCAAATCCATTTAAAAAGAAACAGCAGGCAATTAAAATTATAAAAACATTTTTCATACAGCTATTTTCTAAAATTTTATAAGCAAACCCACATAAGAAAGGTGGGTTTGCTAACTTATAAATTGATTCTGTTCATTAATTATAACCCGGATTTTGAACCAGGCTTGTTCTATTCATTTCATCTCTAGGAATTGGCAACAGATAATGCTGAGGTTTGAAAATTCTTTCCTGAACTTTTGAATAGGTGTATGTTTTTGATCCGTCACTATTTTTAGTAATAATTACACCCATTAACGGTTTGTTTTCAGTTACTTCGGCAATTTTCCAACGACGTACATCATAATAACGGAAACCTTCCAGACATAATTCAACTTGTCTTTCGTTACGGATTTTGTTTTCTAAAGCTGTTCCGGTTAAACCTGTCAAGGGAGCTGTAATTCCGGCGCGTTGTCTTATTAAATTAAGATATTGAATAGCAGTTCCTTCGTTACCCATTTTAAATTGCGCTTCAGCATAATTTAGGTAAATTTCGCCTAAGCGTGAAATAATCCAGGCTTTGTTGGTTTGCGTTTCATTATTGTAATTGTACGTTGTATCGCAATATTTACGGAATGTATAACGTGTTTTACTTGCATTCCAGGTATCCCAACCCTGAGGTGAATCTAAACCACCTTCGTAAAATTCGGCTTTATTAGAACTTCCTGCATCATAACGATCCTGGCAAAATTCAGGTTTTCCATAAGCACGTCTGTCATAAACGATGTTTTTGTAAAAACGCGGATCTCTGTTTACGTATGGTTTTTGAGGATCATATCCAGATGTTGGATCAGTAATGTCTTTTCCGTCAGCTGTTCCGTAAGCATCAATATGACTTTGACTTGGAGCAAAATTTGCCCATCCGTGAAAACCACTTGGCGAGTTAAACATTTCTACACCGTTAAAAGCACTCCATTGCGGATCTTTACTGGATAAACGAGAGCAAATAATTTCTGAGTTATTGGTTGTAAAAAGATCTTCGTACTTTTTGTCATAGAGCTGATACATGTTCAAATCCATAACGGCTTTTGCAGCATCAGAAGCTTTTTTCCATTTTGCAACATCATTAGATGGATTCCATTGCGGACTTGCTGCATAAAGCAAAGCTCTGGATTTTATAGCAAGAGCGGCACCTTTCGTGATTCTTCCAAGACTTGAAGTTGTTAAAGGCAATAATTCGGCTGCTTTATCTAGCTCAGTTACAACAAAATCAGAACACTGGTCATAAGTGCTGCGGTCTACTTTGTAATTACTGTTTAAGTCAAACGGAACTGTAACCAAAGGAACTCCGCCATAATCACTGATCAATTTGAAATACGCATAGGCTCTTAAAAATAATACTTCGCCTTTTAATCTGTTGCGCCACGCTTCGTCGCCGGGAACATCATCAATTCGGGACAAAAATATATTACAATTTTGGATTATGGCATAAGTAGGTTTCCATGTATTGAAATCTCCCGCATTATCCGGAGTAATTGCTCCGGAATTAAGATTCCAAACATCATAATCATTAAAATTGTTAAACGCTTCGTCACAGGCAGTTGATAAGATCCAGCTTCGGTTTGTTTTGTCGTTCCAGTTGTGTTGCGTACTCGGCAATACAGTGTACAGATTATTAGCGAAAGCTTCTGTAAGTTTCAAATCATTCCACACATTTTCATCCGTATAAGAATCCAATGGAACTTTATCTAATGGATCTTCACTACAGGATATAAAAGAGGTAATGGCTATAAAAAGAGCGGCAACAATAAACGCCTTCTTTTTTATATTTTTTAGTTTATTGGTTTTATAATTTTTCATGTTTACTTGTTTTTTGTGGCATTATTATAATTCAATACTTACACCAATTCTATAGATACGCGTTTGCGGATAATTTACTCCGGTAGTATTGTTGGTCTCAGGATCCAGATTGTACTGTTTCATGTGATCAATAGAGAACAAATTCGTTCCTCCGGCATAAAATCTAACATTTGAAACACCATATTTGGCAAGTACATTTTCCGGTAAAATATAAGATACTTCTAAAGATTTTAATCGGAAGAAAGAAGCATCTCTTAGCCAGAAATCGGCCGGAATATTATTTCTAGGATCAGAATCATTGAAAGCAACCGGATATTTCGAATCTGGATTGTCTGCTGTAAATCGATCGTTATACAACCATGTTGGTGGCGCTACAATTGCTCCTTGCGCTTGCGGAAGAATCATTTGTTTTGCTTTTCCCTGACCTGTCCATAACATATCAATTGAGAAACCTTTGTATTCCGCTCGCATTGGGATTCCGTAAGCAATTTTTGGCGTAGCCGATTGCGGAATTCTCACTTTATCATTAGAAGTAATACTGCCATCATCATCGACATCTTTTACCCAAAGATCACCAGGTTTTGCTCCTTCAAAATGAGGAGAACTGTCCACTTCGGCTTGTGTGCGGTAAATACCGTTTGTTTGATAAACCAGCCAGGAATCAATTGCTCTTCCTGTAGATTTTTGCCACGCCGGAATATTAGAAGCTTCATCACGGAAAAGAACTTCACTTTGTGCATAAGTAAAATTAAGTCCGACGCTGTATTTAACAGCGTGACCGTTATCTGCATAATTTACAGACCAGTCCGTACCTCTGTTTACCGTTTCACCAATGTTTTCTTTTGGAAGTGCTAATCCTGTGTACAATGGCACCGACGCATTTCTAGCCGTTAAAATATCAGATCTTTTATTGCTGAAATAATCAAAAGTTGCTGTTAGTTTATTGTTTAAGAAGGCAAAGTCAAAACCGATGTTTTTTGAATCTTGTACTTCCCACGTAATATTTGGGTTAGGAGTAGACGAAAGATAAATACTGTTGTTCAACGTATAATCTGATCCAAAATAACTATAAAGCTGTTGATTCGTAATTAACTGATATCTGGTTAAGAAAAGATATTGGTTCAACTGACCGTCGCTTCTCATATCATCATTACCCATTTTCCCCCAGGAAGCTCTAATTTTTAGTTGATCAATTGCTTTGATGTTGTTTTTGAAAAAGTCTTCTTCAGATATTTTCCAGCCTGCAGAAACCGCAGGGAACATTCCCCAACGTGTTGAAGAAGGAAAGTTGAAAGATCCGTTATAACGGGCAGAAACTTCTGCAAAATATTTATTGTCAAAGTTATAAGCCAATCTTCCCAAATAACTTTCCCTTCCGTCCTGATAAGCACTTCCGGTTGCGTTTTGTCCTTTTGTACTTCCCGTAAAAATCTGATCCAATTGATCGCTTAACAAATCTCTTCTATAAGCATAAGTTTCAGTTTTATCAGTTGTAGTTTGCTCATATCCTACAAAGGCATTAAACCCATGTTTATTGAATTTACGATCGTAGGCTAATTTTATGAAATAAGTATTTTGATTCGTAATTTGTTCATCCTGCATAACGCTCGTGATGCTTGTACTATTTTTTACGTTGTTGTAACTATCGTTTGTTTTGTCGTAAGAATAGGCATCCCAAGGTTTAGTGAATTTTTTCTCACTACGTACATTGTAATCAAAAGCGGCATATCCGTTAAGAGATAATCCTTCCGTAATTTTTGGTAATTTCAGGTCAAATCCTATTTTTGGATTCACAATTAAGTTGATCACTTTATCATAACCAGCGGCAGAAGATGACATTAAAATTGGGTTTCTTCCGTTTGAAATACCAGACGAAGGATAACCATTTTTCCAATACGCCGGGATAAAAGGATACATACTCACCGTTTCGTGCATAATGCTTCCAATGCTTACGGCCGGATAGTTTCTGTCTTCTTTTCGTGTTGCAATGTCAAGATTGACTTTCAAGTTAGACGAAATATTAACATCAATATTCGATCTTAAATTGAACTGTCTGTATCGCTCGTCGCTCGTTCTAAGATTACTTTCCTGATTTAAATACTGGCCTGAAAAGAAATATTTAACCTGATCATTTCCTCCATTTACAGAAAGCGAGACATTTGCTTGTGGCGCGTCTTTTCTATAAACTTGTTTGAGCCAGTTCGTACTGGTATAGTTAGGATCGTTTCCGGCTTTGTATTTGTCTATTTCTTCCTGAGTGTAAGGAAGTGTTGTTCCTTTGTGGGCATTTAATTCATTGTAATACGTCATGTATTCCCATGAATTAACTCTTTGATCCATTCGGGTTAATTGCTGAATACCATATGAACCATCGATTTTGATGGTTGGTTTTCCAACTTTTCCTCTTTTGGTTGTAACCAAAATTACTCCATTTGCAGATCGAACCCCATAAATTGCAGCCGATGCATCTTTCAAAACAGTAACCGATTCGATATCATCCGGATTTATTCGGTTTAGGTCACGATCCGGAATTCCGTCTACAACTACAAGTGGGCTGGTTCCTCCTCCAAATGAATTGAAACCGCGGATTAAAAGACTTGAACTGTCATCTCCCGGTCTTCCTGAACGGTTGTTGGCAATAACTCCAGACATACGTCCGGCAATTCCGTTTGATACGTTTGCCGATGCATTTTGCGTTAAAACGCCACCTTTAATCGAAGCAATTGCACCTGTTGTAGAACCTTTTTTCTGAGTTCCATAACCAACGACAACTACTTCGCTCAATGTCTGATTTTGTTCTTCAAGCTGAATATTCATTGCTTCTGAAGCCGGGATTTCTTTAGTAACAAATCCGGTATACGAAACAATCAAAATACTATTGGAGTCGGGAGCGTCAATAGTAAAATTTCCGTCAAAGTCTGTTGTTACGGCTATTTTGGTTCCTTTTACCTGAATGTTTACACCCGGAAGCGGTTCTCCTTTTGTGCCTGTAACTCTTCCTTTGATCGTTTTTTGTACCGTGTACAATGCATTTTCAGAAACGGTGTTGTGGTTTAATTTCAAAGAAAATTTTGTGTCTTTCATTTCTGCTGCGACAGAAACTTGTAAGGACATAGCAATTAGAAACCCGGAAGTTAGTTTGGTAACTTTCCAGATTTCTAAACTAAGCCAATCATTTGTTGGTTTGTTTTTGGTTAATGGTTTCATGATTTTTGAAAAGTGGTTTTTGTTAGTAATCAATTAGTTTTTTGTGGTTTTGATTTTATTCCTTGTTTCTATTTTGAAAGAACAATTTGCATTTGAGCCTCTGCAGATTGTTATGAAAAAAGAGATAAATGTGAAATCCAAAAGTATAAATGTTTCTAAATCACCCCATACCAGTCCCTACCAGTTTTTTGCGATATGTGTAAAATTTTAATTGATTTTTAAATAATATGAAAATTTAAGTGGATAATATATGCATAAAAAAGAATTTTGCTACTATTTTGTTAAGTAGATGTATTTTCTGACGATGTGTAAAAAATACATTTCTCGCCATCCCAAGTAAAAATGCAACGTTTTAAAATGTAGAATCTATTTCATTTTTTTTTAAGAAAGAATGACTCGTTTTTGAAAGTGGGTAATATAGTATCAGAATTGGATTTTTGCATTTTTTGCTTGTTTTTGTCCACATATTCCTTTTTCGACCATACCAGTCTGCATTTTTTATAGATATGTAAGACTAAACTGTCTTATATTTTCGCTTTTTTTAAGCTTAAAGTGGATTTTCAGTTAATAAAATATCAGAATTGAAAAAACAGAGAGAATTTTTATAAAAGAAAACTTTAAGAAGTGTTTTTTCAAAATTTGAAAAGCGCTATACAAAGTACTTCAAAGCGTTCTCAATCGATTTATACTACTGGTAGGTTTTTGCAAAAAAGTTTTAACTGAAATGGGAATTTTGCTCATGAAGCATTTCAGATTAAAATTTTAAAATTATAGCGCACTCGTTTTATGAGAAAAAATAAGCGTTGAGGAATTTTAATAGATATTTCATTTAGATTTTAATAAAATGAAGAGGGATTTTAAGTACTGATAAAAGATTTTGAGTTTGAATTATTTTCATCATATTAAGTTCCTTTTTGCAGTATTCGGAAAAAAACCGGTAGGTACAAGTAGTATTGTAGATTGGGATTGTTTTATTTTTGAATTTCATTTTTTCATGGCAATGGTTTGAATTGAGCTTACATACCACTTTTACTATGAAGGATACAATTATATATAGGTACTTGTTTTTATTGTATTATAAAATGAATTTCATTCTTGTGGTTTGATTGTATGGCGTCTGCAAGACGTTATAATTTTCCGATATCAAATTTGGGTAGAAAAACAATTTAATTTTCTACTGAAAAAAAGCGTCCAAAATGGAAATATTTTAGAGTTGTAAAATGAAACCACTTATTGTTACTAAATAAATTTTTATGAAAAAGTTGCTATTTATAGTATTCCTGACAACGCTCAGTTGGAAAGCTAGTGCGCAGGAAGAGCCTATTAAAATTGAAACCCAGAATTCTGCATTAATACTGAAAGCAGGAAAAAACGGTTTGCTTTACCAGTCCTATTTTGGTGCAAAACTGGATGCGTCGGGTTATAATGCATTGTCTAAAGAAAGTTCGAAATCATTTGTGATTAATGATGGGAATCCGTTAGTGAATTTGAGACATCTGGCTTATCCGACATACGGAACCGAAAACTTATTTGAACCTGCAATTCGAATGACGCATACAGATGGAAATCCGTCTTTGGAACTGGTTTATGTAAGCCATCGTACAGAAAAAAAAGATGCTAATACGACCGAAACTATTGTAAAACTAAAAGATGCAGTTTATCCTGTGGAAGTAACGCTGCATTTTAAAGCGTTCTTTAATGAAAATGTAATTGAGCAGTGGACCGAAATTCAGCATCAGGAAAAGAAACCGGTTATGTTGTATAATTATGCATCATCAATGTTGCATTTTGATGCCGATCATTATTGGTTGACACAATTTCATGGCGATTGGGCGAAGGAAGTTCGCATGCAGGAAAGTGAATTAACCAGCGGAACAAAAGTGATTGATTCAAAATTAGGAGTTCGTACCAATATGTATCAAACGCCAGTTTTCTTCCTTTCTTTAAACAATAAAGCCGATGAAAATACAGGTGAACTTGTTGCCGGAACAATGGCATGGTCAGGGAATTTTAAGTTCGCTTTTGAATTGGATAATAAAAATTCACTCCGAATTAGTTCAGGAATAAATCCTTTTGCATCTGAATACAGTCTTCCGTCAGGAAAAACATTTACAACACCATCGTTTATTTACACTTTTACCAATAAAGGAAAAGGTCAGGCAAGTAGAAACCTGCATGCTTGGGCGAGAAAGTACGGAGTTAAAGATGGCGAAAAATCACGTTTGACTTTATTAAACAATTGGGAAACAACATACTTTAATTTTGATGAAAAGAAATTGACAGAAATGTTCGCCGATTCAAAAACATTAGGTGTCGATATGTTTTTATTGGATGATGGCTGGTTTGGAAATAAATACCCAAGAAGCGGAGACAAATCTGGTTTGGGTGACTGGCAAACCACAAAAACGAAATTGCCTAATGGTTTAGGTTTTTTAATGCAGGAAGCAGATAAAACCGGTGTAAAATTTGGAATCTGGATTGAACCGGAAATGGTAAATCCGAAAAGTGAATTGTACGAGAAACATCCGGACTGGGTTTTAAAACTTCCTAACCGACCTGAAAGTTATTATCGTTCGCAATTGGTTTTGGATTTAAGCAATCCGCAAGTGCAGGATTTTGTTTTTAAAGTTGTAGATGATATTATGCAGACCAATTCTGGTGTAGCCTTTTTTAAATGGGATTGTAACCGAATGATGACAAATGCGTATTCGACTTATTTAAAAAATCAGCAATCGCATTTGTTTATTGAATATACAAACGGTTTGTATAAAGTTTTAGATCGTATAAAAGCCAAATATCCAAATTTACCAATGATGCTTTGCGCCGGAGGTGGAGGAAGAACAGATTATGGTTTGCTGAAATATTTTACGGAGTTTTGGGCAAGCGACAATACAGATCCTTACAACAGAGTTTTTATTCAATGGGGATATTCGCAGTTTTTTCCAGCTTTGGCGATTTGCAATCACGTAACATCATGGGGCAATCAATCTATCAAGTTTAAAACAGATGTTGCCATGATGGGAAAGCTTGGTTTTGATATTAATGTAAAAGAGCTAAAAGAAAAAGAATTGAAATATTGTCAGGAGGCAGTTGCCAATTATAAACGATTAAGCAATGTAATCTGGCATGGCGATATGTATCGACTGATTTCTCCATATGAAGATAGCAGAGCCGTTTTGATGTATGTTGATGAAACAAAAAGTAAAGCTGTTTTATTCTCTTATACACTTCATCCGTTGTATGACCCGCAATACAATGCAGTGCGTTTTCAGGGCTTAGATCCAAACAAAAAGTATAAAGTTGAAGAAATAAACTTAATGCCGGAAGCAAAGAAATCGGTCGAAGGATCAGGTGAATCTTATACAGGCGATTTTTTAATGAATGTTGGGCTTGGAGTTTCTTCTTCTAGCGTAGAATCTAGCGTTGTTCTCGAAATTACGGCACTATAAAATCAGTGATTTGAAATGATATCAAAAAGCCACTCAATCTGAGTGGCTTTTGTATTTTTAGCTTTAGACATTTCGTCGAAAAAGCTTGATTTTTTCACTTTTAAAATTAACTTCGGAAATAATAGTTGCCGAGAAAATCAGAGTTCCACCCAAAAGCAATCGCCAGGAAAGGTTTTCTCCTAAAATAAAAAACGCTCCGATAGCTCCAAAAACAGGCTCAAACAAATAAATAACCGCAACACGTTCTGCCGATAAATAACGCTGCGAAATATTTGAAACAGTGTACATAAAAGCTGTAGAAAACAAAGCACAATAAATTACGCCCATCCAAAACGTATTATTTTGAGGAAACCATTCTGATGAACGGTCTGTTAACGCAATTAAAAAAGTAAAAAGTGCACAAAATGCAAACATTGGAACAATGGAATACAATAAGTTTTTCGCAGCCGAATGTTTTTCAACAGTAATTAAATAAACTGCAAAGGCAAAGGCTCCTGCAATTGTAAATAAATCGCCAAAGTTTATGGTAAATTTATCTTGAATTGCAATAATAAATAAGCCAGTTAAAGCCGTCAAAGCGGCAATCCAGATTTTTAGCGAAGCATTGGTTTTGTAAAGTGCCAGTTTTAATAATGGAATTATAATAACGGTTAATCCAGCAATAAATGAGCATTGAGAAGCATCTGTATATTTAAGTCCAACAGTTTGTAATTGAATGCCTAAAAACATTGGAACAGCTAGAATAAAACCTGTCTTAATAGCTTCCCGATTGATGTTTTTTACATATTTCCAAAATATAATACTCAATACCAATACTGCTAGCAAGAAGCGATAAAATAAAAAAATGTTTAGTGAATAATCGCCAATTGCCATTTTGGTAATCGAGTAAGAAACTCCCCAAAATGCCGTACCAAGAATTAATAAAAACAATAAAAGCTGTCTTCTTTCCATTTTGAAATCGTGTTTTAAATCAAGATTTTTTTCATCATTAAATCGGTTTGTTCGTCATCTCCTAATCTAAAAATATGAGTGTCAAATTGTACAAAACCATTTTTAGTATAAAAGCTTACAGCTCGCAAATTCTTTTCCCATACACCAAGCCACATGTAAGTTGCTTTTAATTCTTCTGCAGTTTGTTCTGCCTGAGCGTATAATGCCTGTGCGACTTTTTTACCATGAAAATCTTTTACGACATAAATTCGTTCGATTTCCAAAGCATTTTGGTCTTGATTTTCAGTTTGAGCGTCTCCTGTGTTTAATTTTAGATAACCAATAATTTGGTCATTAAGTTCTGCCAGATAAAAGTGCGATGAAACGTTTTTTAATTCCGATGTCAGTTTTTCTAAAGCAAAACTTTCGTCCAGATATTTCTTCATATTTTCTTCGCTGTTTACGTCAGCAAATGTTTCCGAAAAAGTTTGTCTTCCAATTTTTTGAAGTTTTTCGACATCTGTAAAAGTTGCTTTTATTATTTTTAAAGAATTCATGATTGTCTTTTTTAATGCATTAAAACCTGTTTTTTATTCTTGATAAATGCGTAAATTGCATCAATGGATTTACAGCAAATTAAATATTTTTTGGCACTATCGCGTGAACTTCATTTCTGGAATACAGCCGGAAAAATGAATATCACACAGTCTGCATTGAGCCGCCAGATTCAGTCGCTCGAAAATCAGCTTGGCGTTCAATTGTTTGAACGTAATAAGCGTAATGTCAAACTCACAGCTGCCGGCCAATTCTTAAAAGAAAAATGGGAAGTTGAAATGAGTAAACTCGAATTTATTCACCAATCTGCCCGTCAGATTCAGTTGGGAGAAAGTGGTACGATTACCATTTCTCATCCTGATTCTATTTCGGCTTCTCTTATGCCTGAGATTTTGTCCCGTATTTCTGATGCTTTTCCAAAACTTAAAATCAAACTGGTTCAGGTTCTTTACGAGAATCAGCAAGATTTTCTGAGAAATTATAAAATCGATCTGGCCATTACCAGAGATATCAATAATGCCAAAGACATTCAGTCTCAAAAAATACATTCCGATCACTTGGCGCTTGTTGTTCCGGCGGATCATCCGTATCAAACACCCGAAGATCTTACCAAAGAAACCCTTGCTACTCAAAAGTTCATATTGCCAACCAATGACGAAGGCAGTAGTTACAGTGATTTGATTCAGCGATTGTTCAATTCATTTGAGAATGCTCCGGAAGTTTATCTTCATTCCGAATTTGGTTCAGCCATTATAGCTTTAGTCCGAAAAGGACTCGGAATCGCAATTTTGCCCGATTCGTATCTTTTTCATGAAATTTCAGGAATTCGTTTTATCAAACTGCCAATGGAAACCGATTTGTACATCAATTGGAGAACCGAAGATCATAACCCAGTTTTGGCTAATGTTTTGAAATTGATTATTCCGTAAAATTTAAGCTCGCAACATTTCGATATGCGGAATTCCATCTTCATCATAAACTTCGCCGTGTTCTACAAATCCCAAGGATTGATAGAATTTGGATAAATGATATTGCGCACTAATCCGTATTGGCGCTTTTCCAAACTTTTCTTCGCAGCCCGCAATTGACGCTTCCATTAGTTTTACTCCTAAACCTAATCCGCGATGCGATCTTGCGATTACAACTCTTCCAATTGAAATTTCATTATAGGATAAACCGCCAGGAAGTAAACGTGTTACACCTGCCAACTCATTATCTACATAATATAAAAGATGAAAACTTTTTTGATCTTTATTATCCAAATCAAGATAAGGACAATTTTGTTCGACCACAAAAACATCGCTTCTTAAACGAAGCATATTATACATTTCGTGATTGGTTAATTCATCAAAAGATTTAATGGAATGGCTAAATATCATTTTTAAATTTCTGCTTTAATTTTTAACAAAGATAAAAGCCTGAATAATGATATAAAATGCTGTTTTTTTATCATGTGATGCTAAAAACGCATTAATGGTTTTGTGATGTAACTTTGTAAAAGAAGAAGAAAAATGTCTAAGCGCTAATTTCAAGTTTATATCCTTTACTACGCACTACAACAATATTAACGTTAGGATCAACTTCCAATTTTTTTCTAAGTTTTGAGATAAACATATCCAGACTACGTCCGACAATGATGCCTTCATCTTCCCAAATCTCTTTTTGAAGCCGGCTTCGTTCTATATTTTTATTAGGAGAAAGGGAAAAAATATGCAGTAGACGCAATTCGGTTCCTGTTAGTTCTATTATTTTATCGTCTATCATCAGTTTTCGATTTTTTACATCGAACAGTATTTTTCCTAATGCTATTAAATCACTTTCCTCGTCAGATAGCGGTTTTCGTGACTTAACCGATTTAAAAAAAACAAAACCTACAACTACTAAAAGCGGCAATCCTCCTAGAATATATTTGTTTTGGGCAACACTTATATTTGATGGTTTGAATTTAATGTTGATGCTATAATTAGCTTTAGGTTGTATTCGTCTTACGCAAGGAACATTGTTATCTTTTTTACTTTTGGATATGGTGAATCCATAAACTACTTTGGCGTTGCCTGAATTAAGAACACGAACAACATAATCTGTTGTGAGCGGGTCTTTAGCCAAATAATTCCCGACAGTTTTAACCAAAACTTCCGGTTGAAAAGAGAAATTCTTTTCAAACTGGATTTCGTATTCATTTTCAGCAATCTTTTTTACAGGAAGAACTCTTGATATACTGTCACCAGAATGTAAAAGTAATTCATGTCCGATGCTTCGGAGCAAAACTTCCCTTTTGGCACTATCAAAATCTTCATTGTCATTTCCATTGAAAGCTACGCAGATTAAAGCGATAAACACGAGTGTTATCAATCCAAACAGGTATTTGTATTTCTTTGGCAGAATATTTTGGCTAGAAAGCATAGTGTCAATAGTTTATTTACAAAGTTTACAATTTTATTTACAATTCAAATCCTTTCAATCGAAAAAGATCAAAGTAATTTTGCTGAAACAACTTTGAAAATTAATAAAATATGAAGCGATACGCACCACTTTACACCTTGTTTCTGATGTTTGTTTTTTTTATTTCTTGTAAAGATTCGAATCAGACAAACCAACAAATAGAAATTAGCAACGCGAAAATCAAAGACACGGTTTCACCTTATGGACCTATGGGTATGGTGAGAAATATAAAGCAAGATAGCAAAGGAAATATTCTGATTGCGTCTTTCAAAGGCGTTTTTCGATACGATGGAAAATCGTTCACCAATCTAACAAGTAAGATAAAATCACCAAGCTTTTGGGAGGTGCTGGAAGATCGAAAAGGAAATCTTTGGTTCGCTTCTAAAGATTCGGGAGTTTATTATTACAATAAAAAAACTTTTCAGCATTTTACAACTCGCGAAGGACTTGCGAGTAATAGGGTTGCATCTATTTATGAAGATAGGGCGGGTAATATTTGGTTTGCTACTGGCGGTGGAGCAAGCCGTTATGATGGAAAATCTTTTCGGAATTTTACAACTAAAGACGGACTTTCCAATAATGATGTTACTTCTATTATGGAAGACAGCACAGGAAAAGTATGGTTTGGCACCAGAGAAGAACCTTGTTTCTATGACGGAAAAACTTTTACCGTTTTCCCAAAAAAAGGCGGTAAACCTTTTCACAATGTTTGGAGTATAATCGAAGATAGAAAAGGCAATATTTGGTTTGGTGGTTCCATACTCAAAGACAGAAGAGGCGTGAAGGGTGATACTTTGGTTCTTGAATTTGGTCTTTGGCGTTATGATGGCAATACCTATACAAAAGTATCAGAGAAAGGGACTTCGATTTTGCTACAAGATAAAAAAGGAAATATTTGGACAACGGGTTCTGTAAAACCGAATGGCTATTGGGCGCTTTCCCGTTATGATCAGGAATCTTTATACGATAAAAATCCAAAGGTTACAGAAATATTATCACTAAAAAGAATGGGAATGCTTTGTGGAATTCTGGAAGCGAAAGATGGAAGTATTTGGGTTGGATCTCTGAATGGTGTGTATCGTTATGATGGGAAGACTTTTACAGCTTTTTAAAATAAAAAAGAGATTGTCTTAAAAGAATAACTCCTTTTTTGCAAGCTTCGGAGAAGCGAAATATTTATAGCAAATTATAAAGGTTTACAACATAAAGCTCCGGAGGAGCGACATATTTTCTCTACAGCTTGATATGTCGCTCCTCCGGAGCTTTTTTTATTTGTCTTGTTGTAATTCTATAAATATCTCACCCCAATGGGGTTTTTACAGATAAAATAAATTTTATAAATATTTTATGATGCAAAGAAGCTGTCATTTGAGACATTTTCTTTGCATTATTTGAAAACTACTTTTTTAATGCGAAACTGCCTTTAAACCAACAATAGAACCTACCAAAGTTGCTAAGAAAAACAATCTCCAGAAAGCTGCAGGTTCTTTAAAAACGAAAATTCCAACAAGCACAGTTCCTACTGCACCAATTCCTGTCCAAACGGCATAAGCAGTTCCTAACGGAAGTGTTTCTGTTGCTTTCATTAATAAAAGCATACTTACAGTTAAGGAAATGAAGAAACCAATATACCAATAGTACATTTCAGTACCAGTTGTTGCTTTTGCTTTTCCAAGACATGATGCGAAGGCTACTTCAAATAGACCCGCGATGATTAAAATAATCCAGTTCATATAGTTAAAATTTTATGCTGCAAAGTTCTTTTATCGAAATCAGAAATAATTTAACAAATGATAAAAAATGAAATTATTTTAATTCGGCCCGAATTCGGCTTAAACTTACTTGTGTAATTCCTAAATAAGAAGCGATATGTCCTAATTGAACTCTTTTAATTAATTCCGGATGATCTTTCATTAATTCCAGATAACGTTCAGATGCATTTTTGAATTGTTTAGAAATCAGGCGTTCTTCTGTCTTAATCAATTCTTTTTCTGCAAATTTTCGTCCCCAATTGGCAATATGAACATCTTCATTAAAGAGTTTTCTCAGATTTTCGGTTTTGAGTTCGTACAATTCACAGTCCTCCAAAAGTTCTATTGCCTCATATCCAGGCTGATCTTCAACATAACTTTTCATAGAAATAATGGTTTCACCTTCTTTTCCAAACCAGAAAGTAACCTCATTATCACGTTCTATGTAAGCTCTCACTAATCCTTTTTTTATAAAGTAAATATTAGTTTCTACTTTATTGGCTTTTAATAAAATATGCCCTTTTGGGAAAGTTATTTCGCTGACATTGTTTTGCAATTCGACCAATGATGACTCAGGAAGTTTGTAGATATGGTCGAGAATATTGGAAATATCCATTTGCTGTTCGTTTCAAATTTTGAATAAAGATACTAGTTGTAGCAATGCGCAGAAAATTTCATTCAAAAAAATATTGTACGGAAATAGGAAATAGAGTCGGTATTTTTCATTCGTCACCTAAAATTTTTCTTTCATGTACTTTTATTTGTCCATTCATTATTAGAGAAATATCTTTACTAAAGTATCAGTAAATTTTATTTCGAAAATGAGTAAAAGAACACTATCGACCTATTGGGAAATTCAGCTAATCGGATGGATTACAGCTTCTCTATATTGGGGATTTACAGCTTTCATGAGTGGTCATTTTATCTGGAAAATTGGTATTGCCGATTTAATTTTGGATGTTTCTATCGGAATCGGATTAACTCATCTTTACAGAAATTTTGCTTTAAGAAACGGATGGAATAAACTGAATTTGAAAAAACTGATAGGGAGAATGATTTTAAGCGTTTTGCTGCTTTCGTTTTTGTATATGTTTTTGATAGCTGCGAAACTTCATCTGATTCGTTTGTTTGTTTTTGGAGAAACTGCGATTCCTTTTTTGGAGTTTTTAAAATCGGTTCAATTACAGCTTTTTATCACCGGAACCCGACTTATGTCGATTTGGATTTTGGCGTATCATCTCTATCATTATTCCAGACAGGAATTACAAACCGTAAAAGAAAATGCCCAATTATCGATTACAATAAAAGAAGCGCAGTTGCGTAATTTAAGCGCACAACTTAATCCGCATTTCTTTTTTAATTCTTTAAATAATATTAAATATCTGGTTTTAGAAAATCCGCAATCGGCCAGACGCGCCATTGATCTTTTGTCTGAACTGTTGAGAAATTCTTTAGATAATACAAAAGGGCAACTTATAACTTTAGAAGAAGAAATTAATCTGGTTCGGGATTATCTCGAGTTAGAAAAAATAAGGTTTGAAGAGCGTCTGGATGTGCAAATTGAAACTGAAGTAAATTTATCCCATCAGTTAATTCTGCCTTTTAGTATTCAGTTACTCGTTGAAAATGCTATAAAACACGGAATTGAAAAAAGAAAAAATGGAGGATTTATATTCGTGAATGTCAGAAAAGAGCAGGATTTCTTAAAAATTATAGTTCAGAATTCAGGAAAATTAAATTCGGAAAATAAAAATTCCGGAATTGGACTGACGAATCTAAAAGAGCGTTTGGCGTTGCAATACAATTCGGCCGCTTTTTTTGAAATTAAACAATTAGAAAACGAAACGGTTTTAGCAACGATTTTACTGCCATCAAAATGAAAAAAATAAAAGTTATTATCGTAGATGACGAGCGTTTGTCAAGGGAAGAAATTAAACAGGCATTGCAGGAATATGAAGACTTTATTGTCATTGGCGAGGCAGAAAATGCGGATGATGCAAAAGATCTGATTGAAGCAAAATTACCGGATTTAATTTTCGTAGATATTGAAATGCCTGAAAAATCCGGTTTTGATTTGTTGGAAAGCTTGAATTATGTTCCTGAAGTACTTTTTGTTACAGCGTACAATCAATATGCGGTTCAGGCGTTTGAGGTCAATGCTTTGGATTATTTGATGAAACCAATTCGCGAAGAGCGATTTTCAAAAGCAATTGAAAAAATAAGGAATGCTGAAAAAGTAAAAGCTTCAAATAGTGCTGTAGCTGAAGATCGAAAAATCTTTATTAAAGATGGTGAAAAACGATTCTTTATACAAACGGATGAAATTTATTTAATAGAATCTCTTGAAAATTACACGCGGCTTTTTTTTCAGGATAAAAAAGCTTTGCAGAGACGTTCGCTCCGTCATTGGGAGGAATTTCTTGATCCGACTGTTTTTTTCAGAATAAACAGAACCGAAATTGTAAATATTAAATTCATTGAAGAAGTCAATACAACTACCGAAGGCGGACTGGAAATAAAACTTAAAACTGGTCATTTGCTGAAGGTTTCGAAACGTCAATCCGTTAAATTTAAAAACAGTAACGGAATTTAAAATACTCTTTTTTAGCGTAATTTTTTTTTAAGACAAGTGAAAATACAATCAATTGCAAGTGTAATTGTTGGTTTTCATATTGTTTCAGGAATTCTATTTTTTATAAATAACCAAACTAATCTATTCCATGAAATCAGTTTTTAGTTTTATAATTTTTATTTTAATTGTATCGAATCTATTTTCTCAACAAAGAAAATTAACTTCATTCGAGCAGCTCAAAAGCGCTTATGATATTCAGGACAGCGTGATGATTAAAACACGTGACGGCGCTTTGATATCGGCAATTGTAGTCCGAAAAAAAGGAGTTTCTGGACCAAAACCTGTGATATTTCAATTCACGATTTATGTTTCGGATAACGGAAGAGATCTTAAATCCTTAAAAAAAGCCGTCGATAATGATTATGTTGGCGTAATTGCCTATTCCAGAGGAAAGCGATTTAGTCCAAATGAAATTTTTCCATATGAAAATGATGGTGATGATGCGTATGATGTGATCGACTGGATTAGCAAGCAAAGTTGGTGCAACGGAAGTATAGGAATGTATGGCGGAAGTTACAATGGTTTTACGCAATGGGCCGCTTGTAAAAAGATGCATCCGGCGCTGAAAACAATAGTTCCGTATGTGGCAAACAGACCTGGATTGGGATGGCCAATGGAAAATAATGTGTTTATAAATCCGAATTACGAATGGTCTTTTTATGTTGGGAATAACAGATATTTGGACACAATAGTTGGAAATGACAGACAGCGTTTCAGAAAAATGCAGTTTAAATGGTGGGAAACCGGAGTTGCTTATAATAAAATGGATAGTATTGATAAAAGTCCTAATAGGTTTTTTCAGAAATGGTTAAAGCATCCTTCTTTTGATAAATATTGGCAGAAAATGACACCTTATAAAAAAGATTTTGCTCAGATAAATATTCCGATTTTAATTATTGACGGTTATTATAATGATTCGCAAAATTCGAGTTTATATTATTTGAAGGAACTTCAAAAATATAATCCGAAAAATAGGCCGTATGTAATTATTGGTCCGTACAGTCATTTCGGTGCACAAAGAGAAGGAAATCCAATACTGAATGACTATAAAGTAGATGCAAATGCGCTCATTAATACGCCGGAAATAACGTATCAGTGGTTTGATTATATTCTGAAAAATGGACCAAAACCAGCAATTTTAAAAGATAAAATTAATTATCAGGTGATGGGCGCGAATGAATGGAGAAGTGCGCCTTCTATTGAAAAAATGAGTAATGGTTTTTTAAAGTTTTACTTGTCGGATGCAAAAGCGGGGAAATTTTATTCTTTGAGTTCGAATAAACCGCTAAAAAAGAATTATTTATATCAGGAAGTCGATTTTGCGAATCGGGAAATTAGTAATAATGATTATTATCCGGATCCCATTATTAGAAAAGAACTTGATACCACTAACGGATTTGTTTTTATCAGTGATCCTCTGAAAGAACCTTTGTTGGTTAATGGTTCCTTTCTCGGTGAAATAAAACTGAGCAGCAATAAAAAAGATTTGGATGTAGGAGTGACTTTATATGAAGTAATGCCGGACGGTTCTTATTTTCATTTGGCTTATTTTATTGGCCGCGCCAGTTATGCTAAAGATATTACAAAGCGAAATTTACTGAAACCGAATGAAATTGAATCGTTTACTTTTTCTAATACACATTTAGTTAGTAAACAATTGAGAAAAGGAAGTCGGTTGTTGATTACTTTAAATGTGAATAAAAATGCATTTTCAGAACTGAATTATGGAACTGGAAAAGAGGTAAGCGAAGAAACCATTAAAGATGCAAAAGAACCGTTGAAAATAAAATGGTACAATGACAGTTTTGTAAAAATACCGATTTGGAAGTAAATTGGTTTTGGTCAAAAAAAAAATCCCATTTCAAAAAGAAATGGGACATAAAATCACCGTTGCGATGAGCTATTATAAACAACGGCAATTTTTGACCAAAAATTAAACTAATTTATTCCTCCGCCTAAAGCTTTATAAAGCAGAATTTGAGAGTTTGCGTTTCTTAACTGGATGTCAACAAAATCGAGTTCGGCGTCCAGTTTATTTTTTTGTGCATTAATGATTTCCAAGTAATTGGCATAACCGCTTAAGTACAAATCATTCGAAACGTTTACGGCAATTTCCAGATGATCGATTTCATTCGTTTTATATTTCAAAACATCTTCAAAAGCTTCATTTCGATGCAGTAAAGCACTTAATTCGTTGAAAGCCGTTGTGATCGTATTTTGATACTGAAGAAATGAGATTTCCTGTCTTCTGTTAGAAACATAAAATTCCTGTTTGATTTGTCCTTTGTTAAAAACAGGAGCTGTTATTCCGCCCAATAATTGCCACGCGAAAGATCCCGCATCAAAAAATGTGCTGAACGAAAACGAATTGAAACCGGCATATCCTCCCAGATTTAATGTTGGAAAAAAGGCAGCGCGCGCCGCTTTTGCATCGGCGTTGCTGGCTAGCAATTCAAAATAAGCTTCGGATACATCCGGTCTTTTGTGAATAATAGAATCTACACTTACTTTTTGATTTAAGACTTCAAGATGTCCGGATAAAAAGTCCGCGCTTCTTTCGATTTTACCGCCGTATTGTCCAAGAAGCGTTAATAAAGCTTTTTCGGTTTGATCTATATTCAGTTTTAATTCTGCAGCTTCGGCATGAATGTTATTGTTTTGCGCATTAAACTGTTGTACAGCCAATTCTGTTGCTTTTCCAACCGATCTTTGTGCAGAAACAATATCAAGCGCTTTTTCCTGCGTTTTTAAGTTTTTATCATAAATCGCAGCTTGTTTGTCTAAGGCGATGAGTTTGAAATACAAATCGGCAACATCGCTTAAAAGACGTGTTTGCAGAAGACGCATTCCTTGCTCCGAAGCAAAATAACGTTGCTGTGCCGCTTTTTTGCGATTGCTTAGTTTGCCCCAAATATCAGCTTCCCAGGAAACTTTTGCACCTAAAAATAGGTTAGGCGTAACATCTTCATTAATTCTTTGTTTTTCGGAAATATTCTGAGAAAAGTTAGTATCAAAGTTACCAACTCCGTCCATTGTATATTTTCCGTAATGCGTTCCCGAAGCATCAGCAACCAAATCTAAAGAGGGAAGAAGTGCCAGTTTAGCTACTTTTAAATGCGAATTGGCAATTAAAATTCTTTCCTGCATAATTAAATAATCCGGATTTTGACTCACCGCTTTTTTTAGCAATTGATCTAACTTCGGATCTTTAAAAAAGGTTTCTGTTTTTAATGGAATAAAAGGTTTTGCTTCATTTGCAGTTGCTTTTCTTTCGGCATCAAAATTTTCAGGAAGCTTTGCTGCGCTTAATTTATCACTGACTTTTGGTGCAGAACAAGCTGTCAAAAGTAAAATTCCGGTTATTATGACGGCACTTTTGGTTGTCCTTAGAAAATGCATATCAGCATTTTTATATTGATTTAATATCTCTTTCATTGTTTTAATTTATTTGTTCAATCTGTGTTGTGATTTTTATTTAACACATAGAAACATAGATTTTTCTTTTGTCGAAAAGGGAATTGAAAGAAACTAGTTTCTAACACATAGCTATGTGTATTTATGCTAGTGAAACGCCTTTTTTAGATTCTCTAAATCCTATGATTCTATGTGTTTAAAAAATGACACATTAAGATTTATTCATTCGTTTTTCAAGTTTGGCAAACAAGATGTAAAGTCCCGGAATAATCACAAGACCAAACACAGTTCCAATCAGCATTCCTCCCGCAGCAGCGGTTCCAATTGAACGGTTACCAATAGCACCCGCTCCAGAAGCGATACATAACGGAATCAATCCGGAAATAAAAGCAAAAGAAGTCATTAAAATAGGTCTGAAACGAAGTCTCGCGCCTTCAATTGCTGCTTCGGTAATATCTTGGCCTAATTTATTCTGTGCCATTGCGAATTCAACAATCAGAATGGCATTTTTGGCGAGCAGACCAATCAACATGACGAGTGCTACTTGAGCATAAATATTATTATCCAATCCAACTATTACAAGCGCAATGTAAGAACCAAAAACTCCCACAGGAAGACTTAAGAGTACAGGGAACGGAAGTAGTAAACTTTCGTACTGTGCCGCCAGTAATAAGTAGACGAATAAAATACACAAAGCAAAAATGTAAATGGTTTGGTTACCTGAAAGGATTTCTTCACGTGTCATACCTGACCATTCGAGTTCAAAACGACTCGGGAGTTTTTCGGCTGCAATTTTTTCAACCGCAGCAATGGCATCTCCGGAACTGTAACTTTCAGCCGGTTCACCGTTAATCATTGCCGACATATACATGTTATAACGCGTTAAAACTTCAGGACCGTAAACTCTTTCTAATTTGATGAAAGTGGAAAACGGAACCATTTCGCCAGCATCATTTTTCAGATACATATCCAGAATACTTTCCGGATTTTGACGAAACTGCGGACTTGCCTGAACCATTACTTTATACATTTGAGAAAAACGAATAAAATTGGTCGCATAAAAAGAACCTAACATGGTTTGTAAAGTACTCATAGCGTTATCTACTGAAACTCCTTTTTTAGCCGCAAGATCATAATCAATATGAATTAAATACTGCGGGAAAGTGGCGTCAAAACTCGAAAATGAATTCTGAATTTCCGGTGAAGCATTTAGTTCTTTAATGAATTCTTTGGTTACTTTATCTGTATTAGTAATACTTCCTCCGGATTTATCCAATAGACGAAGTTCGAAACCGCTGGTGTTTCCAAAACCGGGAACCGTTGGTGGAGCAAAAATCTCGATTTGTGCGTCGGCAATGTTTTTTGTTTTTTCTGTAAGTTCCGCCATAAATTCGGTTACCGAAATATCACGGTCGTTCCAGTCTTTTAAGTTGATCATTCCCATCCCGTAAGAAGCTCCGGCGATTTCAGTAACAATACTGTATCCAGCAAGCGTCGTTACGTTGTCAACACCTTTAATTCCTTTTGCAATTTTTGTGACTTCGTCTAATGCTTTTTCAGTACGTTCTACAGTAGCTCCCTGCGGAGTCGTAACGCTCACATAAACCATTCCCTGATCTTCAGTCGGAATAAATCCTGATGCTAAAAATTTTGTTGTACCCCAAGTTAATAAACAAAACAATACTAATAAACCAATTGTAACGGTGCTGCGATCAGCGAATTTTACTAATACTTTAATATATTTTGATGTGATGTTATCAAACCAATTGTTGAATTTATAGAAGAATCGGTCTAATAGCGATTTTTTCTCCTTATTTGGATCATGTGCTTTCAACATAATAGCACAAAGGGCAGGAGTAAGTGTAAGTGCATTGATTCCGGAAATAACAATACTAATTGCCATAGTCAGCGAGAACTGCCTGTAGAAAACACCAACCGGACCACTCAAAAATGCAACCGGAATAAATACAGCGGCCATTACAATCGTAATTGCAATAACGGCTCCGGTAATTTCTTTCATGGCGCTAATTGTTGCTGGTAACGGTTCCATGTGTTCTTCGGAGATTTTTACGTGAACGGCTTCGACGACGACAATTGCATTATCGACGACAATTCCGATAGAAAGTACTAAAGCGAAAAGTGTCAATAAGTTAATCGAGAATCCCATCATCGACATAAAAGTAAACGAACCAATAAGTGCAACCGGAACAGCAAGAACCGGAATTAAAGTCGATCTCCAATCCTGAAGGAAAAGGAAAACCACAAAAGCTACCAAGATAAAAGCCTCAACCAAAGTTTTTAAAACTTCATCAATTGAAGCATCAAGGAAACGCGAAACGTCATAAGCAATATTAAATTCCATTCCCGGAGGAAAAGATGAAATTTTCAATTCGGCCATTTTTTCTTTTACGCTCGCAATAACTTCCGAAGCATTCGAACCCGGACGTTGTTTTAGCATAATTGATGCCGAAGGTTTTCCATCGGTTTTAGAAACCATTCCGTAACTCATGGCACCAAATTCAATTTTCGAAATATCTTTCAATCTTAAGATTGTTCCGTCTGAATTGGCTCTTAAAGCGACATCTTCATATTGTTTTGGTTCGAAGAATTTTCCACCATATTTTATTACATATTGCAATTGATTGTCCAACTGTCCAGAACCTTCACCAACTTTACCCGGCGCAGCAGAAATGTTTTGTTTCTGAAGTGAACTAATCACTTCATTTGCCGAAATATTATATGAAAGCATCTTTTGGGGATCCAGCCAGACACGCATCGAATATTCTTTCTGACCCATAATTTCCGCGCGTCCAACACCGTCAATACGTTTTAATTCCTGAAGGATATTAATATCAGTAAAGTTGAAGATAAACTGCTCGTCCTGCGTTTTGTCCGTACTTGTAATGTTGAGGTACATCAGCATACTGTTTACCTCTTTTTCGGTTGTAACTCCGGCGCGAATTACTTCTTCCGGAAGTTCGTCAAGTATTGTAGTTACACGATTCTGTACGTTTACGGCAGCAAGATCGGGATCGGTTCCTACTTCAAAGAAAACCTGAATTAAGGTTAAACCATCATTTGAAGTTACGGTCGACATGTACGTCATTCCAGGTACACCATTGATGGCTCTTTCTAACGGAAGGGCGACGGCATTGGCCGAAACCTCTGCGTTTGCTCCTGTATATTTTGCTGTAACGGTTACAGACGGTGGAACAATATCCGGGAATTGGGTAATGGGAAGCTGAAACAACGCCAGTAATCCCAAAAGGACTATCATAACCGAGATGATTAATGACAATATTTTCCTTCTGATAAATAACTCTATCATTTTAAATTTTTTAGATAAATAATTAAATAACTGTTTTACAAGTCGATAACCTACATTTGTTTCATGTTGATTTTGTCACCGTCTCTTAATGATTGTGTACCTTCTTGTACAATCAGGTCGTCGCTTTTTAGACCGTCATTTAGAATGTATACATCATCAAGAGTAGTTTCAATTGTAACATTGGTCATTTTAACTACTCCATCTTTGTTCACGCGGAATACATATTGTTTGTCCTGAATGGAAAAAACAGCTTTCTGCGGAATTAAAATTGCATTGGTTTTAGGCTCTGAAATAATCAGTTTGCCTGAAGTTCCATGCTTGATAAATCCTTGTGGATTATGAAATTTTGCTTTGTATTGAATCGAACCTGTTTGTCTGTCGATTTCTCCGTCGGCAGTTCTCAGTTCTCCTTTTTGTCCGTAAACCATTCCGTTTGGCAATACTAACTTGATATCGCCTTGTGTGTTTAAGGTTTTGTCTTCCATCATCTGGAAATAGGTGTTTTCAGGAATTGAGAAATAAGCGTAAACGTCATCTAACTGAGAAACGGTCGTTAGCAATGAACCATTTTCAATAAGACTTCCTTCTTTAAACGGAATTCGGTCAACAGTTCCGTCAAACGGCGCGCGGATTGTGGTAAAACTAATTTGCTGGTTGATCGCTTTTCGTTCTGCGACAGCATGTGCTACTTTCGCGGAAGCGGCTTCATGTTTTGCTTTAGATAATTCTAATTCTTTATCTGCAATTACTTTTTTATTAAAAAGAGTTTGTGCTTGCTCTAATTCTACGGTTGCGATTCTTAAATCTGCTTTAGCGCTTTTATAAATGGCTTCGGCTTTTAAAAGCTGTATTTGGAGTTCGACATCGCTTATTTTGAAAAGGATTTGTCCTTTTTTTACTTTTTGTCCTTCGCTTACGTATACTTTGTCTAGTAAACCTGGAATACGAACGTGAATTTCGACATTATTTTTAGCATGTACATCGGCTACAAATTTGTTAGAAACGATGGTGTCTCTTAGGGTAACTTTATATACAGGAAGTGTTTTTATGTTTTTGGCGTTTTTTTTGGATTTGTCTCCACACGAGACTAAAACAAATAAAGCCAATGTAAATAATAGAAAGTGATTTTTATAAATATTCATGATTAGGTTTTAAAAAATTATATAAATATGGTGCCCTCCTTATGCTCAATATAAGGAGTGAAAATGTTGAAATTTGATAAAAAGGAACACGTCCAAATGCTTCCTGACTAACGGGAAGTATTGGTTTTAAGGAATGTTTTTATAGTAAAATAAATTCGATAACAGATACAAAGAGTCATTGTTCCGAAAAAGAACTGAAAATATAAAAACGCTAAAAAAATAAGCCTAGAAAAGTTGGTACAAGTGAAGGTGACTGTGCCTTTGAATCTGGTATATTGAAGCTATACCATAAATTAAGCTTCTTTTGTAAAGCTTGAAGTTTATCAGATTGCTAAAATACGGAGCTTTGATTGTACTTTGTTCTAAAGTAGTTGCTCTCGATTTTATTTTCTTTTTAACTGTGTAATGCATTTCCAGACTTCTGTCTGAAGATACTCCTGAAGTTGAAAGCAGTGTGTCATCTGCCGCGACACTGTCATGAACAATACAATGGCTAAGTTTTATAGGTTGCGTAAAAGTTTCTGCGCTTCTAAAAAAAGAAAGCAGTAAAACTAAAACGACATATATAAACTTATAATAATGTTTCATTTAAAATACAACAGTAATTTTTGGCTGAAAATTTTTGGAACGCCTTATGGGCGGTGCCAAATATAGTAATTTGAAAAGTAACGATTCTTAAAATTTTCCAAAAAAAAGACATTCTTAAAGCAAATTTCATCTGCAGTTTTTTCGATAATCAGACGATAATTAGATTTTACATTCAATATTGATTATCGTTTTTTTATGTAAAGTTTTTATTATATTTTTTTTATTTGTAATGTTCTGAAGTGGTGAGTTTTAACTTTTTTTTATTAAATTTGATATGACAATTTCAGCAAAAACAAATAGTATGGAAAAATTAAAACGCCCAGTTTATGTCAAAGCTGGTACTGATGATTTTTTTAAAAAACTGCGTGCGGAAGTAAACGAAACTGTTTTACAAAATTCATCTTTGTACCGTCTCAACATTATTAAGTCTGTTGGACTAGTTGTTCTCTATTTTTTATTTTATTCCTGTATTTTACTGTTCGGAAACAGTACTCCATTATTATTCCTGTTTTATATTTTGTGTGGTGTTACGATGATTATGCTTTTTATAAATGCCTTTCACGATGCAGCTCATGGAGCACTTTTTAAAAAGTCTATTTATAATGAGCGTTTCATGTATATTTTGGAACTCTTTGGTGGAAATCACTGGCTCTGGACGCGTCGTCACATTAATCTTCATCATGCCTATCCAAATGTGCCGGATTGGGATGTTGATATTAAGCAAAGCGATATTATTAGAATTTTTCCTAATAGCCCGTTATTTAATTATCATAAATATCAACATATCTATATGTGGATGATTTATCCATTATATAGTCTAAATTGGATTTATATTCGTGATTTTAAAGACTTTTTCGGAACCAAAAATAATTATGTCAAAAAAGTGGTGGAGAAAATTCCAACTATAGAAGTATATAAATTGTTTGCAGCAAAAATTGTAAATATGTTTTATATGCTTTTTCTTCCAATGTTGGTATTGAATCAGCCTTGGTATATAGTCTTAGGTGGTTGGTTTGCAATGCATTTATGCGGAAGCGCTCTTGGTGTTGTTGCACTTGTTTCTACACATGTTGACGAAGATGCCCATTTTCCAGGAACAGACGAAAACGGAAATCTTTCCGCTACCTGGGCAATGCATCAAATGATTGTGACCAAGGACTTTAGTACAAACAGCAAGCTGGCAAATTTTTTATATGGAGGTTTTACGCATCATGTGGCGCACCATCTTTTCCCGGGAGTAGCGCATACTTATTATCCACATATTACGCCAATTATAATGCGTTATGCAGAAGAGTATGATCTTCCATATACTTCATATCCTTTTTATCACGCCGTTCGTTCACATTTTAGAATGTTGAAAGACAAAGGTGTTCAGGAAAATATCATGATGATGGGAGAGATTTAGATATAAGTGCTCAGTTTTCAGTTTTTAGTGTTCAGTCTCTGATTAAACTGTGACTGAACACTAAAAACTGAAAACTGATTACTTAACTTCAGCATTACCTTTTTTAGTTTCAAAATCTTTCAAAAATGCATCTTTAAGTACAATATCGAAATTATCTTCTTTAAACTCAGTGAGTTTGGACTCGCTGAATTTGTAAACATTGATTTTGTTGTTCTTTACATCAATAAAAAGATCGTAAGAATATGTACTGCAATCGTGTTGTTTGCAACCCCATGCATGTAATATGTTTTCTTGTTTTTCAAAGGGGGTTTCTGTATTCCAGTTTTTTACCATTTCATCATAATTAGTTCCAAGGAGTGTTTTTATTCTTGGAGCGAGACTGCTTTTAGTTAGAAATTGGGTTCCAATTACGCTTTTATTTACTAAAGTATACAAAGAGTCTACAGGATTTAAAACGGTACTATCTGTTTTTAAAGCTTCGGTTCGTATTGAAGTGGAGTCGGTTGTTGGAATACTTTTAATGGTTTCTTTTTTACATGATAGTATTGTAAAACAACTCAATGCGATGATAAATAAATGTTTCGTTCTTTTGTTCATATCATATTTGTTTTTGAATTAACTAATTGATTGATAAAGTCTTGTTTAGCTAATTTAATGAAAAAACATCAAATAATTATTTAAAAGAAGAAGAGAAACAGCTTACAAAATGTAAAATATTAAACCTTAGATTCCGTTTTTTTGTTTAATTTCAATTTTTAAATCATAAACCTCATGTCACAATTTTTTAAATTCTTCTTTGTTGCCGGCTTTCTTTTTTGGAATATTTCTTCAAATGCTCAAAATGAAGCTTATGCAAGTCCGATAAAACAAGAAATTGCAGATACCACTTTTGTCAATCTTAAAGATTTTAGTTCTGATTTTGTTTATGATATGAAATATGCGACAGAAGATAATTTTTTGAAAGCCAAAGTTTATGATTGCGCTGAGTGTTTTCTGCGTTTAAAAACAGTTCAGGCATTGATCGCAGCGAATAATGATTTTAAGAAAAAAGGATTTAAAATTAAGCTTTACGATTGCTACAGACCCTTATCGATTCAGAAGAAAATGTGGGAAATCGTATCAAATCCGAAGTATGTGGCAGATCCAAAAAAAGGCTCCATCCACAATAGAGGAGGAGCCGTAGATATTTCGTTGGTCGATGCCGCCGGAAAAGAAGTTGAAATGGGAACTACTTTTGATTTTTTTGGAATCGAAGCGAGCCATAATTATACAGAACTTCCAAAAGAAGTAAAGGCAAATCGAAAGTTTCTGAAGAAAATAATGATCAAAAACGGTTTCAATTCATTTGATTCGGAATGGTGGCATTATAATTTAAAAACGGGTTTAAAAGATAAAGTTGCCAATCAAAAATGGGATTGTAATTAATCGACGCAACTGATGTTTTTTATGAAGTAAGTATCAGGATTATAGATTTTTCCATTCATTTCAGAAGTCAGTTCGCTTTTTACAATATAATCTTCGACATCTGTCAGGTATTTAATTCGCATCATTGTTACCGGAGACTTTTTAAGTTCCTCGTAATTCTCCTTCATGAACATAAAAATTCCTGTAGTAACACGATTGTCGAATCCGTTATTATGAATCAAAGTACCGCAGTTTTCCTGATCAATATGCAGTAATGTTACGACTTTTCCATTAAGCAATTGCAAAAATACTCTTGAGTTTTTATCAAAACAGTTTGCTTTAATAAAATCCTTGCTTTTTTGAATAAGCTGAAGATTAAGTGTTGGCAATCCATCGGTTTGTGCCAGAGAAAAGAAAACATAATTAGAGCTTCCGCCAAAGTTTTTCTCACTTATAAGATATTCTTGAGTCACTTTGTAAGTTCCAATTGAGTCAGTTACATTTACACTGTATTCGCATGGTTTCTGAGCAAAAGCGGTAAAGGTTAATAGAAAAAAAGTTAGTGTAATTAGTTGTTTCATTTTTAAGTTATTTTTCTGCAAATTAAAACTATTTTGCTTTCATTTTTATCAGTTGTAAAAAAACAATATTTATTTCCTCCATTTTTTATTTTCCACTTTTTTCGAATGTTTTCGACCGTTTCCGGAAAATTTCTGGTAGTAATATTGGCTTGCTGATTTAAAAGCTCATTTTTCATTTCGTTTTTACTGTACGGAATCATCTTTTCTATCTCAAAAACGCGTCCCGGAAAAGTAATTAATTCTTCTGAAGTATATAAATGAGAATGTTTATGAAGTTTACCGATTTTGAAAGCTGTACTTACTTCATCAAAACCGCCAGATTTCATGATAGCAGAATTGGGTTCGTACAGGTATTTTTGAGGCAACTCATACGAAGGGAATTCAGATTTGTTATCTAAAATAAATTCAAAAGTTTCGATTTTTTCTTTTAGAATATTGGCAGTTTTCAAGGTTATATCGCCAGTATAATTTTTATGAATTTCAAAAAGAAGTTCTTTTACCTCATTTTCTAGCGCAATAATATGAATGTTTTTGACGAACTTTAATTCTGATAAACCAGCTGATATGTCCAGTAAAGGTGAGGTTTTAATTAAAATAGAATCGGTTTTTTCAAAATAAAAATCTAAAGATTCTGGTACATTTGGCAGACAATCTTTTAACATAAAAACTTTGCCTTTCGCATCATTTCTTCTAGAAGGATCAATGTAAATCCAATCCCATTTTTGTTCTGAATTTTTTAAAACATTTTCTGAATCATCTGCATGACAAAAACAATTTTCAACTTCCAGTTGTTGAAAGTTATGTTTTACAATTGCAGACAATTCTTCGTTGATTTCGCAATGGTCTACAATATCGAATTTTTTAGAAAAATAATAATCGTCAACTCCAAAACCTCCTGTAAGATCAATTAAGGTTTTTCCTGAGATTAAAGAAGATTTATAATCGGCTGTTTTTTCAGAAGAAGTTTGTTCGACTGAAACTTTGCTTGGATAAATAATATTTTGGGTTTTAAACCAAGTTGGAAGTTTATCTTTGGCTTTCGTTTTTGCCTCAATCTGATTTAAAATTAAAATCCAATCTACTTCAGGAAAAGGATTTTTCTGAAGGGCTAATTTTGTAATTGAAACACTACTATTTTGGGATATAAAATCCTGAATGTCTGGATGCAAAATAGTAGTATTCAATGCTATATTCTTTCGGTTAATACGGATACGATTTTATTGTCCGGAAAAAATTCTTTTAAAATTACTTTCAACATCGTGTAAACCGGAATTGCGATAATCATTCCCACAATTCCAAAAGTAATACCGCTTATTAAAGTAATCAGGAATATTTCCAGTGGGTGCGAATTTACACTTTTTGATGAAATTATAGGCTGGCTAATGTTATTATCTATGGCCTGAACCAACAAAAAGCCTATAACAACGTAAATGGTCGTAGGTAAAATCTCCGACTGAAAATCTTTTCCAATTAGACTAATCATCGTTAAAAGAGCGGCCAAAATTGTCCCAATAATTGGACCGATATAAGGTATGATATTTAGAATGGCACATAAAAATGCAATGACAAACGCATTTTGATTTCCAAAAATGATCAAAACTATGAGGTATAAAATAAAGACAACCGTTAGTTGTAAAAGTAACCCAATAAAATAACGTGTCAGTAAATGGTTGATTTTTGCAATCGAATTTAGAATCTTATCTTCATTTGTATCCGGAAGTATTCTTCTTGCACTTGTTTTAAAAGCTTCCTGATCTTTGATAAAGAAAAAAGTTATAAAAAATACTGAAACCAATCCCATTCCCATATCTGCCATAAAATTCATGATCGAGTTGATGAAACTGGTGAAATAGTTAAAGTCAAGCATCGAAGTTACCTTTGAGGCGTTAAGCATTTTATTCAAATCAACATGTTTTATGTTGAAATAGGCCTCTAAACTTTCTTCTGTTTCTATAAATTGTTTCTGAAGATGATTAGTGTCTAAAAGTGATAAATTATTGGCTTGCGAAATAATCAAAGGCACAAACAAAAGAATAAAACCAATCATCAAACCTATAAAAAGTACAATTGCCGTTGTTGCGGCAAGTGAATTGCTAAACTTTAATTTGTTTTTTAAAAACATAACCAACGGATTTGCAATCAGGCATAAAATTAATGAAATGCAGAGGTAGACTATTACAGTTTGTATTTCGTATAAAAAATATAAAACAGCTCCTACAGCCAGCACAGTTGTTAGCGCTCTTAAAATTCCGTTTGAAATAATTTTTGATGTTATCATAGGTGTATTTTAGATTATAAATATAGGAAAAAGCTTTTAAATTTTTTAGTGCAAAAAAAGCGAGATACAAAGATCTCGCTTTCAATAGTATTATTTTTGGCTTTTAGATTCTAAAATAGTTGCTTACGAAGTAAGTTCATACAACGCTATACTTGCAGCTTGTACAACATTCATGCTACTGTTTTTTCCAAACATGTTTATGTGTACAATTTGATGTGCAATTTTTAGAAGTTCTTCTGAAATTCCATTGATTTCACTTCCAATTAAAAGTGCGATTTTTTGATTTTCGGGAAGGTGTACTTCTTTTAAAGCTTTGCTATTGCTCGTGATTTCGAGCGCGATAATTTCGAAATTGTTTTCTTGCAGATAAGAAATCAAATCTGGAGTTTCTTCAATAATTCTGTGCGGTACATGAAGATGTGTACTACGAGAAGTTTTGTTGATTTTTCTCGGCGTAAGCGGAATATCTTTTCCTAAAAAAATAATATTTTCAACACCAAAAGCTTCACTAATTCTAAAAAGCGAACCAATATTTTGTTGAAAATAAATATGATCACAAACCAAAGTTATCGGAAAAGTTTTTCTTTCAAATTGATTTTCGTTATGAGTAAGTTGCACTTTAAAAAAAATTAGTTTGTAAAAATGTAATTGATAATGTTTGCGCCCATTTTTAAAGCTTTATCTCTTGCCTCTGAAGTATCGTTATGAACTTCCGGGTCTTCCCAACCATCACCTAAATCACATTCATAAGTATATAACAAAACCAATTTGTTTTCTATGAAAATACCAAATGCCTGAGCTCGCGTACCATCGTGTTCATGAATTTTTGGTAATCCGTTTGGGAAAGAAAATGGTTTTTGAAATATCGGATGATTGGCAGGAATTTCAATTAAATTATTATTTGGGAATATTTTTTTGATTTCTTTTCGAATATACTGATCCATTCCGTAGTTATCATCAATATGAAGAAAGCCTCCTGCATTTAAATAATTTCGAAGATTCGTGACATCGGCATCACTAAAAACAACATTTCCGTGTCCTGTCATATGCACAAAAGGATACGATAATAAATCAGGATTACTTGGTTCGACCGTTGAAGGTTTTGCTTTAATCCGGGTATTGATATTTGAATTGCAAAAACGAATCAAATTGGGTAATGATGTCGGATTTGCATACCAATCGCCGCCACCGCTGTATTTCAGTAAAGCAATTTCCTGTGAAAAGGAAGAAATAGAAATCAATAAAAACAACAAGAATATTTTTTTCATACAATTTTATATGTTTTTGTCATTTCGACGAAGGAAAAATCGCACTAGAAATTCCTCATGCTATATCGCCAATCTTTGTGGAGCTGCTAGTGTGATCTCTCGTTCCTCGAGATGACAAACTTAACGCTATTGTATAATTGTGGTTTTAATTCGAAACCTCATTAAAAAACACAACACTATGGCAAGCCACAACAGCAGCAGTTTCAGTACGTAAACGCGTATTTCCTAAAGTTACAGGCTGAAAATTATTTTCGATTGCCAACGCAATTTCTTTTTCAGAAAAATCACCTTCGGGACCTATTAATAAAGTTACATTTTCATTTGGCTTCAGGGCTTCTTTTAGCGATTTTTTGTCTGTTTCCTCGCAATGCGCAATAAATTGCAGTCCCTTATTTTTTTGTTTGATGAATTCCTTAAATGAAATCGCAGGGTTTAATTTTGGAAAAAAAGTTTCATTGGACTGTTTCATTGCTGATAAAATAATTTTTTCAAATCGTTCGGCATTGATTACTTTTCGTTCAGAACGATCACAAAAAATAGGCGTAATTTCCTGAATTCCTATTTCGGTTGCTTTTTCTAAGAACCATTCGAAACGATCATTCATTTTAGTTGGAGCAACAGCCAAATGCAAGCTGAATTTTGGTTCAGGAGATTTTTGTATAGAAAGTACTTCTACAATACATTTATTATCAGATGCCAGCGTGATTTCTGTCTCAAACAATAAACCTAAGCCATTTGTAACATGCAAAATGTCGGCGTCTTTTTTGCGCAGTACCTTTATGATATGACGGCTTTCTTCTTTATCAAAAGAAAAAGTTTCAGTCGTTTCGTCGATATTCGGATTGTAAAATAATTGCATAATTTAAAATTGAATTCGCGCTTTTGATACTACCGACGCATCTTCAAAACGGCTTGATAAATATTTTTGGTAGCCTACAATTCCTATCATTGCGGCGTTATCTGTAGTGTATTCGAATTTTGGTATAAAAGTTTTCCAGCCGTATTTGCTTTCGCTTTCTTTCAAAGTTGTTCTAATTCCTGAATTTGCAGAAACACCTCCGCCAATTGCAATTTGTGTAATTCCGGTTTCTTTGACAGCCAATTTCAATTTGTCCATCAAAATTTCGATAATCGTATGTTGAATGGAAGCGCAAATATCATTTAAGTTTTCTTCGATGAAATTTGGGTTTTCCTGTTTGTTTTTTTGAATAAAATATAAAATCGCCGTTTTTAATCCGGAGAAACTAAAGTCTAATCCCGGAACTTTTGGTTTTGTAAATGTAAATGCCTTCGGATTTCCTTCTTTTGCATATTTATCAATCAAAGGTCCGCCTGGATAAGGAAGTCCAAGAATCTTTGCACTTTTATCAAAAGCTTCACCAACAGCATCATCGGTTGTTTCGCCGATAATTTCAAGATCAAAAAAACCTTTTACTTTTACAATTTGGGTATGTCCGCCACTAATAGTCAACGCTAAAAAAGGAAATTCAGGTTTATCAAAACCTTCTTCATCTATAAAATGCGCTAAAATATGAGCATGCATATGATTGACAGCAATTAACGGAATGTTTAAGGCTAACGATAATGATTTACTGAAAGAACTTCCTACCAATAATGAACCCATTAAGCCGGGTCCTTGCGTAAAAGCAATCGCGGTTAGCTGTTCTTTTTGTATATTTGCTTTGCGAAGTGCAGCGTCTATAACCGGTACAATATTCTGTTGATGCGCTCTGGAAGCCAACTCTGGAACAACACCGCCATATTGGTTGTGAATTAATTGATTGGCTACAACATTTGAGAGAACTTTGTCGTTATGTAAAACTGCGGCGGCAGTATCGTCGCAGGAACTTTCGATGGCAAGAATAAAAACCTCTGAATTTTGCATATAAAGGCACAAATTTTGAATTATATTTGACAAATCAAATTTTAAATTTTCTTTGATTGTAAGGAGAAGCCAAAATTAAAGAATTTTTATCAAAACAGTCGTTCTTTGGCTGTTCAAAATGAATTTAAAAGAAAACTAAAATTAAAGCAGCTATCAAAAAAGTTAAGAAAATAGTATCCAGAACCCTAATTGGGTTAATCTTACTTTTGTTAGCACTTGCTATCATACTGTCTTTGCCTGCCGTACAGACAAAGATTGCACATTATGTTACTGAATCTTTAAACAGCGATTTTAAAACAGATATTCATGTTGATAAAGTTGCAGTTAATATTTTTGGTGGAGTAAAACTTAAAAAAGTCATGATTTATGATCATCATAAAAAGACTTTGATTTATTCTGATATTATTGCAACCGATATTTTAAGTCTGAAAAGATTAATGGATGGTGATTTGATTTTTGGAGACCTGCGTTTGACAGGCTTAATTTTTAATCTGAAGACCTATAAAAACGAGGATGAAAATAATATCAACAAGTTTATAAAACTTTTTGAAACCGGAAAACCATCCAAATCAAAAAAACATTTCCTTCTAACAGCCCGAAATGCTTATATTTCTAAAGGAGCATTTTCTGTTACAGATGAAAATAAAAACACGCCTAAGTTTCTTGCTTTCACTAAATTGAATGCTTATATAAGTGATTTTAAATTATATGGGCCGGATGTAAATACTACCATACATCGATTTTCATTTTTAGATCACAGAGGATTATATGTTTCTAATTTTGCTGGAAAATTTAGTTATACTAAAAAACAGATTAAGGTTGAGAATCTTGCTATTAAAACAAAAAGATCAAGCATATATGGTTTGGCTATTTTGAATTATAAAGTGGAAGATTTTCTTCATTTTACAGATAAAGTTCAGTTTAATGTTGCACTTGATTCGGCTTCGATTGCGTCAAATGATATTCGTTATTTCTATGATGGTTTAGGAAAAAATCAACATTTTAAAATAAAAACGAAACTTAGAGGAACGCTTAATAATTTAAATCTAAAAGGACTTCGGTTAAGCGATACCAATGGTTCGAGAATTGTCGGAAACATCAATTTTAAAAATCTTTTAGGCGATAAAACACAGAAGTTTTCAATGGATGGCAAGTTTGACAGACTTATTTCCAGCTACGATAATCTTGTAGTGCTGTTGCCAAATGTTCTTGGGAAAAAATTGCCAAAAGAGCTTCAGAAAATTGGAAAGTTTCATATTGTCGGGAAAGCAAAAGTTTCGACAACAGATCTTGAAGCCAAGTTTAAAATGGTTACTGATTTAGGAAACGGAGAGGTTGATTTGCACATGAATAATATGGACTTTATTGATAAAGCCTCTTATTCGGGAAATATTATATTGGATAATTTTGATGTTGGTGCGTTGTTAAGCAGAAAAGATATTAAAAGAACTACTCTTAATTTAGATGTCGACGGAAAAGGGTTTACTTCGAAATATCTAAATACAATTATAAAAGGTGATATTGCAAAGCTTGATTATAATAACTACACCTATAATAATATTGTAGTAAACGGAAATTTTAAACTTCCTTATTATAAAGGCCAACTTTCTGTAAATGACCCAAATTTAAATATGACCTTTGATGGTTTGGTCGATTTAAGCACGCGTGAAAACAAATATGATTTCCATATTAATGTGGAGAATGCTAATTTGCGAAAGCTTAAATTCGTTAAGGATTCTATTTCTAATTTTACCGGAGATGCTGTTGTTGAAATGTCTGGTAATTCGTTGGAAACGCTTCATGGAAATATTTATATAAAAGATGCTGTTTACCAAAACCCTAAATCGACTTATGCATTTGATGAACTTACTGTAAATTCTAGTTTTGATGATGACAGGTTGCGAACAATTACCATTAATTCAACCGATGTCGTAAATGGAAAAATTGTGGGTAAGTTCCGATTTGATCAATTGGGAAAATTGGTGATGAATTCGGTAGGAAGTTTATATACCAACTATAAGCCTTATCCACTGCGAAAAGGACAATTTCTTCGCTTTAATTTTCATGTATACAATAAAGTGGTCGAAATGTTGTATCCTGAAATCAATATTGATTCTTCGACGGTTGTTCGTGGTAAAATCGACTCCGATTTGCAGGAGTTTAAATTCCGATTTAAATCACAGAAAATAACCTTGGCAAAAAATACTTTTGATAATATCAGAATCAACGTTGATAATAAAAACACACTTTATAATGCCTACGTTGAATTAGATAGTATTAAAACGCCTTATTATAAAATACGCGATTTTAATTTAATTAATGTTACGGCAAAAGATACCTTATATGTTCGTTCAGAATTTAAAGGAGGAGAAAAAGGCGAAGATTATTTTAATCTGGATTTGTTTCATACCATTGATAAAAACAAAAATAATATAGTCGGAATTAAAAAGTCCGAAATGAAGTTTAAAGACTATATATGGTATTTGAATGAAGATGCAGAAAAAGATAATCAGATTGTTTTCGACCAATTCTTTAAAAACTTTACCATTGATAATATTGTTTTATCACATGAAAATCAGAAAATCGACCTAAATGGTGTTATTAAAGGAAACGATTATAAAGATCTCGTCCTGAATTTTGAAGATGTTGATATTAATAAAATTACACCTTTAACGTCTAAGTTTGTCTTTAATGGTAACCTGAATGGAAATGTTAATTTCAAGCAAAATAAAGATGTTTATCAGCCAACTGCAGCAATTGTTATTGATCATCTTAATTTGAATAAAACCGAATTAGGAACTTTGAAATTTGATATATCCGGAGATCAAAACCTGAGAAAGTTTGTGGTCAATTCGTCGATACAAAATGATTTTACTGAATCATTTAAAGCTTGGGGAACTTTTGCTATAGAAAATAAAGAAACCGTCTTAGATCTTAATTTAAAACTTGAAGGGTTTAATTTAGCTACTTTAGGACCAGTGGGAGGTGAGGTATTATCAAATGTGAGAGGTACCGTTTCCGGAAATGCCGCTGTGGTTGGAAATGCTAAAAAGCCTGAAATTAACGGGCGATTGTACGTTGAAAAAGCCGGAATGACAATTCCGTATCTAAATACAGACTACGAACTCAGTGATCGAACTGTAATTGATTTGACCAATGAAAAGTTTTTGTTCAGAAACAATCAGTTAACAGATACAAAATACAAAACCAAAGGACTTTTGAATGGAACAATCGAGCATAATAATTTTGCCGACTGGAAACTGGATTTGACGATTACTTCAAAACGATTATTGGCACTTGACACAAAAGACAGTGAAGATGCAGCTTATTTTGGTACCGCCTTTATTAACGGAACAGCAAGTATTAAAGGACCTACTGAAGGTTTATTTATAAAAGTAGATGCAAAATCGGAGAAAGGTACGGAAGTAAAGATTCCGATTAATAATGCGCAAAGTGTTGGAGAAAGCAGCTGGATTCATTTTGTTACTCCAAAAGAAAAATACAATCTTGCAAATGGTATTATAGAAAAAACAAGAAACTATAACGGATTAGAACTGGAATTTGATTTTGACATTACTCCAGATGCAGAAGTTGAAGTTATACTAGATCGAAATTCAGGTCATGGTATGAAAGGAAAAGGTTACGGATCGTTATTGTTTAAAATCAATACGCTTGGTAAATTTAATATGTGGGGAGATTTCCAGGCATACGAAGGAACTTATAATTTTAAATACGGAGGTTTAATCGATAAAAAATTCTCTGTTAAGAAAGGCGGATCGATTATTTGGGAAGGGAACCCGATGAAAGCGCAGCTTAATCTGGAAGCCGTTTACAAAACATCGGCAAATCCTGCTGTACTTTTGGATAATACTTCGTCATTTAACAAAAAAGTTCCAGTAGAAGTTGTTATTGGTTTAAGAGGAGATTTAACTAGTCCTGATCCTAACTTTGATATTCAGTTTCCATCGGTAAGTAATGTCTTGAAATCGGAGATACAATATAAACTGGATGATAAAGATATACGCCAGACTCAGGCTTTGTATTTGTTGTCTACAGGTTCATTTATGAGTACGGATGGTTTTAGTCAGGGTGACTTATCAGGAACACTTACAGAGACGGCTTCAAGTTTGTTGGGAGGAATTATAAAATCCGACAGCGATAAAGTAAATATTGATTTAAATTATATTTCTGCAGATAAAAGGTTGGGGCAGGAAGCCGATGGTCAGTTTGTTGCTAATATTTCATCGCAGATTAATGAAAAAATTACCATAAACGGAAAAGTTGGAGTACCGGTTGGAGGTGTAAATGAGTCAGCGATTGTTGGTGATATTGAAATCCTTTACAGAGTAAATGAAGATGGATCTATGAATCTACGTTTGTTCAATAAAGAAAATGATATTAATTATGTAGGTCAGGGTATCGGATATACACAAGGAGTCGGTATTTCTTATGAAGTCGATTTTGATACTTTCAGCGAATTGGTGAATAAGCTTTTTAAGGATCATAAATTGGAACGCACGATAAAGAAAACTTCTGATGATTTGCAAGACTCAAATTTGAATCCGGACTATATTAACTTCAATAGCAATAAGAAGGCAGAGAAGGATAAAAAGAAATCTGAGAAAAAAGAAGAAGAGAAAAAGCCTCAGCCTCAAAATAACAATCAGGGATTAATTCCTGACAATGAAGATTTTTAAGCTGTGTTAAAAAATACTAAATTATAAAACCATTATTCGCATAATGGTTTTTTTATGCCTACTTTTAAAATCCCAATTTTTTTTCCGCCATATAAAAAACGTATCAGTTTTGTAACACTTCATTAATGTATTGTTAATTTTAAAGATTTAATTAAAATAAGTAGCTTTTATTATTTTAAATGAATTTTTTGCAATAGAAAAACTTATTAACGAAAACGTTTGAATTTAACAGATTTTATTAATTTATTACAATCATAACCCGAAAAGTGGTGAATGTTTGCTAATTTTACACTTTAATACTTAAATAATGCCAAAAACAATAAAAAAAGTTGGTGTTCTTACCTCAGGAGGAGATTCGCCAGGAATGAATGCTGCAATACGATCAGTTGTTCGAACATGTGCTTTTCATAATATAGAATGCATAGGAATTTATAGAGGGTATCAAGGAATGATCGAAGGTGATTTTAAAGAAATGGGCCCTCGAAGTGTAAATAATATTGTAAACAAGGGAGGAACGATTTTAAAATCGGCTCGTTCAGTTGAGTTCAGAACCCCGGAAGGCAGAAAAAAAGCCCACGAAAATCTTGTAAAAGCTGGAGTTGATGCTCTGGTTGTTATTGGTGGTGACGGAAGTTTTACAGGAGGATTAATATTCAATTCAGAATATGACTTTCCGGTAATGGGAATTCCAGGAACTATCGATAATGATATTTATGGAACAACACATACTTTAGGGTATGATACAGCATTAAATACTGTTGTAGATTGTATCGATAAAATTAGAGATACAGCAAGTTCGCATAACCGTTTATTCTTCGTAGAGGTTATGGGAAGAGATGCCGGACATATTGCTCTTAATGCCGGTATTGGTGCAGGAGCTGAGGAAATTCTTATTCCTGAAGAAGATTTAGGGTTAGACAGATTGTTAGACTCACTTCAAAAAAGTAAAGCATCAGGAAAATCATCAAGTATAGTAGTAATTGCTGAAGGAGATAAAATTGGTAAAAACGTATTCGAATTAAAAGATTATGTTGAAGCTAATTTGCCTGAGTACGACGTTAGGGTTTCAGTTTTGGGACACATGCAACGTGGTGGTTCTCCATCTTGTTTTGACCGTGTTTTAGCAAGCCGTTTAGGAGTTAAAGCTGTCGAATCTTTAATTGAAGGTAAATCAAATTATATGGTTGGTTTGCGTGAAGATAAAGTTTCTCTTACTCCATTAGAGCAAGCAATTAAAGGTAAATCTGAAATTGATAGAGAATTATTAAGAGTGTCTGACATTATGTCGACATAACATTATAAATAAAAGTTTAAAAAGAAAAGAAGTTTATTGTGAGGAAATTAGACTTTGAATTAGTGTAATAAAAACAAAAGCAAAAATTTAGTAAAATGTCAAAAGTAAAATTAGGAATAAACGGATTTGGACGTATCGGAAGAATCGTTTTTAGAGAGTCTTTCAATAGAGATAATGTAGAGGTTGTAGCAATCAATGATTTATTAGACGTAGATCACTTAGCTTACTTATTAAAATATGATTCAGTTCACGGTCGTTTTAACGGAACTGTTGAAGTTAAAGAAGGAAAATTATATGTAAACGGAAGAAATATCCGTATCACAGCTGAAAGAAATCCAGCTGACTTAAAATGGAACGAAGTAGATGTTGATGTTGTTGCTGAATGTACAGGTATCTTCACAACTATCGAAACTGCAAGTGAGCACTTAAAAGGAGGAGCTAAAAAAGTAATTATTTCTGCTCCATCTGCTGATGCTCCAATGTTTGTAATGGGTGTTAACCACGAAACTGCAAAAGCTTCTGATTTAGTAGTTTCTAACGCTTCTTGTACTACAAACTGTTTAGCTCCATTGGCTAAAGTTATTCACGATAATTTCGAAATCGTTGAAGGTTTAATGACTACAGTTCACGCAACTACTTCAACTCAAATGACAGCTGACGGACCTTCTAGAAAAGACTGGAGAGGTGGACGTGCTGCTGCTATCAATATCATTCCTTCTTCAACAGGTGCTGCAAAAGCGGTTGGAAAAGTTATTCCTTCTTTGAATGGAAAATTAACTGGAATGTCTTTCCGTGTACCTACTGCTGACGTTTCTGTTGTAGATTTAACTGTTAAAGTTGCTAAAGAAACTACTTACGAAGAAATCTTAGCTGTATTGAAAAAAGCTTCTGAAAACGAAATGAAAGGTATTTTAGGATATACTGAAGATGCAGTTGTTTCTCAGGATTTTATCTCTGATAAAAGAACTTCTATCGTTGATGCTGGTGCAGGTATCGGTTTAAATTCAACTTTCTTTAAATTAGTATCTTGGTATGATAATGAGTACGGATACTCAAGTAAATTAATTGATTTGTCTGTACATATTGCAGGTTTAAAATAATATTATATATTTTTGCAAAATCCCGTTATTTCAGAGTAACGGGATTTTCTTATTTTGTTTCGTCTTTAATTAATGTAAAAAACACACTTTTTATTTTAAATGAAGAAAAACTCATCCAAAAACTAAAATAAAAAAAAATGAAATTAATAGTTGACAGTGGATCTACTAAAGCCGATTGGATTGCAATTGATGATAATGGAAAAGTATTGTTTACCACACAAACTTTAGGGCTAAACCCTGAAATTCTTGATGGCCCTGAAATTATCGAAAGATTAAATGACCGTTTTGATATTTTACAAAATAAAAAAGAAGCAACACATTTGTTCTTTTACGGAGCTGGTTGTGGAACTGACAGAATGAAAAAGGCGTTAAAATTGATCTTTCAGGATTATTTTACAAATGCTATTATTGATGTTCAGGAAGATACTTATGCGGCTGTTTATGCAACAACTCCAAAAGGAGAAGAAGCAATTGTTTCTATTTTAGGAACAGGATCTAACTGCAGTTATTTTGATGGAAAAGTATTGCATCAAAAAGTACAATCATTAGGGTATATTCTTATGGATGATTGTAGCGGAAATGTTTTTGGAAAAGAATTAATCAGAAAATACTATTTTAATAAAATGCCTAAGGAATTGGCGGTTGAATTTGAAAAAGAATACGACGTAGATCCTGATTTTATTAAAAACAAATTATACAAAGAAGCAAACCCAAATGCTTATTTGGCAACTTTTGCAAAGTTTTTAATTAAACATAAAGATACTGAATTCTGCAGAAAAATTATTTTCAAAGGAATGAAGTCTTTCGTTAAAAACTACATCAAACAGTTTGATAACTGCAAAGAAGTACCGGTTCATTTCGTTGGATCTATTGCATTTTATTTAAAAGATGAATTACAAGAGACTTTCGATAAATATGAACTTAAGTTAGGGAATGTTTTAAGAAGACCAATTGACGGATTAATTGCTTACCATGTTGCTAATCAATAGTTCTGGTTTTATGGAAATTGCAATTATTGCACATGATGGTAAAAAAGCAGATTTAATTGATTTTTTAATTAAAAATGCTGATGTTCTTCATAATGAAAAAATCAAATTAATTGGTACCGGAACAACGGGTGGAAAAGCTGAAGCGGCGGGATTTAAGACGCAAAGAATGCTTTCTGGACCTTTGGGAGGTGATGCTCAAATTGCAGGTAGAGTTGCTGAGGGAATAACTAAAATGGTTTTCTTTTTTAAGGATCCTTTATCAAGCCATCCTCATGAAGCTGATATTAATATGTTGATTCGTGTTTGCGATGTACATAATGTGCCGCTGGCCACGAATGAAGCAACGGCACAATTATTATTAGATGCTATTGCACTGCAATTATAGAGATTTCAACATTTACATTTTTTGGCAAACATGCCACCTGAACCGTTTCACGTGCTGGAGCGGTTTTTTCGTTAAAATAAGATCCGTAAATCGTATTTATAGCGCCAAAGTTGTTCATGTCCATAATGAAAATCGTAGCTTTTACAACGTTCTCAAATGTCATATTCGCAGCTTCCAGAATAGCAGCAATATTTTCCATTACTTGTTTTGTTTCGTCGTTGATATTGTCAGTAACAAGTTCGCCTGATGCTGGATTTATAGCAATTTGCCCTGAAGCATAAAGTGTATTTCCTGATAAAACAGCCTGATTGTATGGACCGATAGGAGCCGGAGCTTTTTCGGTAAAGATGATTTTTTTCATAATGAAAGTATTTTGATTCAAAAATAGTTTATCGGTTTGAAACGCTTCGTTTGTTCCATTTGATATCACTTAAGACACCAGATTTAATTCCAATGAAGAAATTCCAGTTAGAATTGGTTCCCATTGGCTGCCAGTTAAAAGCCATTCTCCAGCTTAATAAATCTCTTTCAAAACGGAATTGAGTAAAGGTAACTCCTTTTTGTACAAAATCATATCCTGTAGAAACCCCGCCTTTCCATTTTGGAGTAATGTCCATATTTGCGGATATCATAATGGAGTTTCCGGTAATTTTGTTTTCTCTATTAACGTTAGAGTAGGTTAGGGAGTATGCCATTGTCATATCCCATGGTAGTTTAGAGTTGAAGAATTCTGTTATAACATCTTTGTCGTCTTCTTTTTCATTAGCAAACTGACTATTTCGACTGTCTGTCAAGTCAGTATTGGTACCAAATAAGTCATCACTTCGTCCTCCGTTTCGCTGACTTTGGGTGTTTTTCTGTTCTTTGGTTCCTTTGTTGCTGAAAGAGTAATTTAAAGTAACGTTGGCACTGGTCATTCTAAATAAACTTCCGCCATTATCAATATTAAATTTGTCCATTTTTGCACCTGAATTATCAATCGCATAGGGATCCAAAACGGCACCAAAATTCACATTCATTTTATTATCAAAAAACTGTGTTCCACCACTTACAAGTAATGGTTGCCATGCCTGAATTTGTTTTCCATCAGCATTGAAATTATAACTGGTGCTAAAATTCAGGTTATTTAACAGCATTATTTTTTTAGGTTCTGTTTTTGTACTGTCGCTGTCTCTTACTTTGGCTTCGAAAGTATTGCTTAATGAAAATCCAACTATGTTAGAGTTTTCTTTTCCTGGCGCACCGTAAATTCCACCTTCAAAACGTGTGTATTCTGTTGTTATACGCCCTGAAGCGTCAACTGCATAAGTATTATAGTATTTTTCAAAACTTGGGGTATAAGCATACGTTACAGAAGGACGCATGACGTGACGGATTGACTGAATTTTTTTATCCTCACCAAAATTAAAAGTACCATAAATCGTCGTTCCTAAATTGGTGCTGAAATTATAGGTTCTAAAAGCGTCAAAACCATTAACCGTAGTTGTTTGTACCTTATTTGTGTTTTCGTCGTAGCTTTTGTTAATAGTTTTAGTAACCCAGGTTTCCTGATAATTTGTAGAGGCTCCCGCACTAAAATATTTGAATAATTTAAAGTTGGTACTCAACGGAATACTGTGTTGCATACCAATTTGTGCATCTTTAAACATTTGAGGTTTAAAGAACAAGGAATCAGTTGTTACAAAACTATTTTTACCGCTTAGATTGTATTGAAGGTTGATGTTTTTGATAAAACCTTTTTTGATTCCGTCTTTTCCAACAAAAGGGTAAACACGGTCAATACTCGCTTGAAGCGATGGTAGTGTCATATTAATTACTTCAGTTTGTGTATTTTGAGAATGTGTCGCGGTTAACGAGATTCTCGCCTGAGGAACCGTATTGAAAGTCTTATTATATGAGATAGATGAACTTAAAGTATTATTCAGGTTAGAACCAACGTTGGCCTGATTAATAGACTGTTTGAAGTATTTACTACTACCCATGTTGACCGAAGCAGAAAAGGTAGAGTTTGGATTTGATTTAGTGTCTTTTGAGTGTGACCACTGAATGTTGTAAATTTTTTGTTTCGAATAATCAGGATATCCTCTTTCGCTGCTGATTAAGTTCTCGAAACGAATATTGATATTTCCCCGATACTTATATCTTTGAGCGTACGCCGATTCAAAGCGCATGGCATAACTTCCGTTTGTGTAATAATCTGCCAATACGGTTAAGTCGTAATTGTCGCTTAACGCAAAATAGTATCCTCCGTTCTGCAAAGAGAATCCTCTGGTATTTGAATCGTTATAACTAGGTATAATGATACCTGAAACACTTTTTTCTTCACTCATAGGAAAATAAGCAAATGGTAAAGCTAGAGGAGTTGGAACGTCGGCAATAACCATATTAGTAAGACCTGTTACTACTTTTTTTCCGGGAACAAATTTTACTTTGTTGGTTTGGAAATAATATTCAGGATTGTCGACATCTGTAGAAGTTGTAAAGCGGGCGCCTCTCAAAAAGTAAACTGAATCGTTTTCTTTTTTAGTAACTGCAGCTTTTATTTTGAATTCTCCTTGTTCGGTTCTGGAATTAAAAATTAAAGCTTTTTTTGTTTTAAAATTAAAGCGGATAGAGTCTGGTTGTACCTCGCTTGCTCCTTGCTTAAAATTTGGGTATTGAATTAAAGTACCAGTCGAATCTTTTATTCTTCCTGCATAAACTTCGTCTTTGGCATAATCTAAAACAATGATACCGGATTTTAATTCTACATCTTTATAATATAGTTCCGCTTCATTATATAAGGTAATCAGTTTTCTCTTCTGATCAATTTTTGCGTAATCTTTTGCTTTGTATTTTACTTTTCCGTCAAGAAAAGCTTTTTTTGGTTTTATGCTGTCAATTTTTACCGTATCAACTTTTACGGCTGTAGTATTGTCTTTTTGTTTTACGGTATCAATTTTAGGAGCAGAAGGTTTATCTGTTTGTTTTACAGCGGGTAACGGCTTTTTTGGGGTTTTTATCTCCTGCGAATATACTTTACCACATCCTAGTGTTAGGAAAAATGATACTAAAACGATATTAAATAAGTTTGTGTGCAAAGGTTTAAATGCTATTTTTGTAAAAGTATGGCTTGTTTTTTGACATGTCAAACTTACATATAATTTTTTGGCAAAAATAATCAATTGCAAAAATTATAACACTTGCATATTATTAAAATTAACTTTTAGATTTATGAATATATTTAACAAAACTAGGCTATTATTTAGTTTTTTTCTAACTATAATTTCGTTTTGTGCTTACAGTCAGGCAAATGTTTTTAAGGTAACACTCGATGCGGGACATGGTGATCATGACTTTGGTGCCGTTTATAGTGGCCGAATTGAAAAAAATATTGCCTTAGCAATTGTGCTTAAAGTTGGAAAAATATTGGAAGCAGCGCCAAATGTTGATGTGATTTATACTCGTAAAACAGATGTTTTTATTGATTTGGTCGAGAGAGCGAACATAGCAAACAGAGCAAATTCTAATATTTTTGTTTCGATTCACTGTAATGCAAACAAAAATACAGCGGCCGACGGTACAGAAACCTATGTAATGGGTTTGAGTAAAGTTGCATCGAATCTTGAGGCGGCGAAAAAAGAGAACTCGGTTATTACATTAGAAAAAGATTATAAACGTAAATATGAAGGTTATGATCCAAATTCTCCTGAATCTATGATTGGAATGACATTAATGCAGGAAGAATATTTGGATAACAGTATTTCGTTGGCAACTAAAATTGAAGATAATTTTGATAGACTAGGAAAAAAACTGAGACATGGCGGTGTGAAACAGGCGCCGTTTATGGTACTTCATAAAGCTTATATGCCAAGAGTTTTGGTAGAAACTGGTTTTGTATCGAATCCTACTGAAGGAAATATTTTGAATTCGGAAGAAGGACAAAATGATATTGCAAAAGCTATCGCAGAGGCTATTTTAAGTTATAAAAGCGAATATTTTGGTTCAGGTATTCCTGAAATGGCAGATGTTAGACCGGTAAAAGATACTTCAACGCCTAAAAAAGCAAAAGTAACTGAGCCGACACCAGCAGCAAAAAATGCAGTGAAAGGTACTTTTTATAAAGTTCAGCTTATTGCAAGTATCAAAAAAACACCATTAGAGCCTAAAAACTTCAAAGGACTTAAAAATGTTACCATGCTTTACGAAAATAATATCTATAAATATTTCTATGAGGAAACATCCGATTACGAAGCTGCAAAAAAATATTTGCAAGAAGCTAAGAGTAAAGGGTATGGAGCTGCATTTTTGACTGCTACAAAAGATGGCGAGAAAATCAGTATTCAAGACGCTACCAAATAATAGCTACAAGTTCGAATATTTATATTAATTTTGTACAAACACTAAGAATTTTGAAACTAACAAGAGAAATTAAAACGGCTATTTTAGTCATCGCGTCAATTTTATTATTTATTTGGGGCTACAGTTTTTTAAAAGGCAGAGACCTTTTTACAAATTATAAGACATTATTTGTAGAATACGATAATGTTGAAGATTTGGCATCTTCAGCGCCTGTTACCATAAACGGACTTGCAGTTGGTAAAGTAAATAAGATCACTATTAATGAAACAACCGGTAAATTATTGGTAGAACTTCAGTTGAAAACAGATTTTCCAATCTCTAAAACCAGTACGGCAGCTTTGTATTCTCCAAGTTTAATTGGCGGAAAACAAATCAAGATCATACCTAATCTTATTGATAAAGATCCGGTCGTAGACGGACAAACGTTGACAGGAACAGTGGAGTTGGGGTTAACGGAATCTTTAGGAGGGAAAATCGAACCGATTCAGCAGAAACTTGATAAAATGCTTGTCAATATTGATAATCTTGTTACGGGATTAAACAATACTTTAGATAAAAATACGCAAGAAAATTTAAAGAAAACTATTGCCGAATTAAGTCAGACAATGGAGCAATTTCATAGAGCTTCAGGAAGTTTGAATTCAATTTTAGATACGAATAAAGGTCAAATAAACAGTGCTGTATCGAATTTGAACAAGATGTCTGGTAATTTTAATAAGATATCAGATTCTTTAAACAAAGCTGATTTAGGTAAAACAGTACGTAGTTTAAACCAAACTTTGGCTAAAGTGGATGGTTTAATGGCGAACCTAAATTCAGGAAAAGGCACGGCTGGAAAATTATTAAATGATGATGCATTGTATAATAATTTAGCAAAAACTTCAAAAGAGCTTGAGTTATTGCTTCAAGACGTACGTCTTTATCCAACTCGTTATGTGAATGTTTCTCTTTTTGGAAAGAAAAACAAACCATATGTAGCACCAACAGAAGAAACAAACTCAACAGATAAAAAATAATTATACATGAGTTATTTAGATAATATTTTATTCGCCATACTTCTTATAGTTGGTTTCGGTTTTTTTGCAGCGAGCGTAAAAAAAATCATGCGAAACATTAATTTAGGAGTTGATGTAGATCGAAAAGATAACCCTAAAGCTCGCTGGAAAAACATGGCATTGATTGCCCTTGGACAATCAAAAATGGTGAGACGCCCTGTTGCCGGAATCCTTCATATTTTTGTATATGTAGGTTTTATTATTATTAATATTGAATTACTAGAGATCATTATTGATGGTCTTTTTGGAACGCATAGAATTTTTGCTCCTTATTTAGGAGTTGTTTATGATGTTCTGATTGCGTCTTTTGAGATACTGGCAATACTTGTGATTTTTGCAGTTACAGTTTTCTGGATCAGAAGAAATTTCATCAGATTAAAACGTTTTATACATTCTGATTTAACAGGATTTCCAAAAAGCGATGCGAATTACATTTTGTATTTCGAAACTGTTTTGATGATCTTGTTCTTATTAATGAATGCCTCTGATTTTCATTTGCAAAATGTTCCAGGTGGATACTCACATTTTCATAAAGCAGGAAGTTATCCAATAAGTCAGTTTATTGCGCCTATTTTTAATGGTACGTCAAATGAATTGGTTGGGCTTTTGTTCGAAGTATTCTGGTGGTTGCATATTGTAGGTATTTTAGTTTTTATGAACTATTTGTACTTCTCAAAACATTTGCATATTCTTTTGGCTTTCCCGAATACGTATTTTGCAAACTTGAAACCAGAAGGTCAGTTCGATAATTTAGCTTCAGTAACAAAAGAAGTGAAATTAATGATGGATCCAAATGCCGATCCTTTTGCTGCGGCGCCTGTTGATGAAAATGCAGCTCCGGCTAAATTTGGAGCAAGTGATGTTCAAGATTTAAACTGGGTACAGCTTTTAAATGCTTATACGTGTACAGAATGTGGACGTTGTACATCATCATGCCCGGCAAATCAAACAGGAAAAAAATTGTCTCCTCGTAAAATTATGATGGACACGAGAGATCGTTTGACAGAAGTGGGAAAAAATATTGATGCTAACAAAGGTGTTTTTGTTCCGGATAATAAAACATTATTAAACGATTATATTACACCTGAGGAATTATGGGCTTGTACGTCATGTAATGCATGTGTAGAAGAATGTCCGGTAAATATTAGTCCGCTTTCTATTATCATGGATATGCGTCGCTATTTAGTGATGGAGCAAAGTGCTGCGCCAATGTCACTGAATGCAATGATGACTAATATTGAAAACAACGGTGCACCTTGGCAATATAGCCAACAAGATCGTTTGAATTGGAAAAACGAAAATTAATATAGTTTAATTGGTTATTTGTTTAACCGTTTAAGCGATTTGAATAAAAAATATTTAGGTTTTTAGTAGGTAATAGCAACGAGTGCGATTAACCAAGTAAACGATTAACCGATTTAACAACAAAAGAAGATGTCAGAAAGTTTAGTAGTGCCAACAATGGCTGAAATGCTAGCCCAAGGAACACAGCCAGAAGTTTTATTTTGGGTAGGTTGCGCAGGAAGTTTTGATGATAGAGCAAAAAAAATTACAAAAGCATTTGTGCGTATTTTAAATCGTACGAATGTTTCATTTGCGGTTTTAGGTACTGAAGAGAGCTGTACTGGAGATCCTGCAAAACGTGCCGGAAACGAATTTTTGTTTCAAATGCAGGCCATGATGAATATCGAGGTTTTGAATGCATACGAAGCAAAGAAGATTGTTACGGCTTGTCCGCATTGTTTTAATACTTTAAAAAATGAATATCCTGAATTAGGTGGAAACTATGAAGTTATTCACCATACAGAGTTTTTGAAGTCATTAATTGATGATGGAAGATTGACTGTTGAAGGTGGTCAGTTTAAAGGAAAGAAAATCACTTTTCACGATCCTTGTTATTTAGGAAGAGCAAACAAAGTTTACGAAGCGCCTAGAGATTTAATTCAGAAACTTGATGTTGAATTAGTTGAAATGAAGCGTTCTAAAGCAAACGGTTTGTGCTGTGGCGCTGGTGGAGCACAAATGTTTAAAGATGCTGAACCAGGAAATAAGGAAGTGAATGTTTTGCGTACTGAAGATGCTTTAGAGGTACAGCCAGATATTATTGCTGCTGGATGTCCTTTCTGTAATACTATGTTAACAGATGGTATTAAACATCAGGAAAAAGAAGGACAAGTAAAAGTGCTTGATATAGCTGAATTAATTGCAAATGCGCAAGATCTTTAGTGTTTTTAAGGGGCAAAGTAACAAAGGTTCAAAGGGACAAAGGTTTTAACCTGTAACTTGAAACCTGAAACAAAACAAACAAAATAAACAAAATTTTAAAAATGTATATACCTTTTGAAAATTTACCTGGTGAATCTAGAGTTTGGATTTACCAATCGAACAGAAAATTTTCTGAGGAAGAGTTTTCTGAAATCGAAACTGATTTGAAAGCTTTTGTAGAAGAATGGGCGGCTCACGGAACAAGTCTTGAGGCTTCGTTTTTGCTGAAATACAACCGTTTTATTATACTAGCTGTAAATCAGGATGTTCAGGCTGCTACAGGCTGTTCTATTGATAGCTCTGTGGAATTTATTCAAGGTTTGGAGAAAAAGTACAATGTCGATTTGCTTGATAAAATGAATGTTACTTTTAAACTTGGTGAACACATCGCTCACAAACCGTTAATTGATTTTAAAAAGATGGTTAAAGATAAATCGGTTTCTGAGAATACGATTGTTTTTAATAATCTTGTAAATAACATCGAAGAATTTAATGAATCTTGGGAAGTTCCTGCTGCCGATAGCTGGCATAGCAGATTTTTCTAAGAAGAATTTATAATATTATTTGAAAGGCATTAAACTTAGTTTTGTGCCTTTTTTTTGTTTTATTGTTTCAGGTTTAACGTTTCGAGTTTCGCCAAAGTTTTTCATTCCTAGTTTCTCGGAATGAAAAACTTTGATTTGATTTAACATTGATAAAGTTGTTGATACAGATGACTTATGAAAACAAAAACATCTAGTCTAGCCCCGATGGAAGTGGTATCCTTTTATGGCGGGGTTCGCCATAAAAGATATAGCGGACAGCGGGACGGGTGGTCTTTTGATTGAAGATGTTCTGCTTCAAGAAATTAATATATTAATTAGAATTAATCTTATTTTGTCAAAAATCTAACAATTTAAAAGCTTAATTAAACGCTATTTTTGAGTATTTTCGTAGAATTAAATCTAATACATGAAAATAGCAATAGTTTGTTATCCGACGTTTGGCGGTAGTGGGGTAGTAGCCACTGAGTTAGGTCTTGAATTAGCCAGACGAGGACACGAAATACATTTTATAACTTATAGTCAGCCGGTTAGGTTGGCGCTTTTGAATCCTAATGTTCATTATCACGAAGTAAACGTTCCTGAATATCCTCTTTTTCATTATCAGCCTTATGAATTGGCTTTGTCAAGTAAATTGGTTGATATGGTGAAATTGTACAAGATTGAAGTGCTTCATGTGCATTATGCTATTCCACACGCTTATGCGGGTTATATGGCGAAGCAAATGCTGAAAAACGAAGGAATTAATCTGCCAATGATTACGACGCTTCACGGTACAGATATTACGCTGGTTGGAAATCATCCTTTTTATAAACCTGCGGTGACTTTTAGCATTAATAAATCAGATTATGTGACTTCGGTTTCGCAGAGTTTGAAAGACGATACCTTGAAGTTGTTTAAAATTAAAAATAAAATTAAGGTGATTCCGAATTTTATCGAATTGGATAAAGTGAAGAAAGATCCTGATGCACCTTGTCATCGTTATGTAATGGCGAAGGAAAATGAGCGAATTATTACGCATATCAGTAATTTTAGAAAGGTAAAACGTATTCCGGATATTATTAAGATATTCTATAATATTCAGAAAGAAATGCCTGCCAAATTAATGATGGTGGGAGATGGTCCTGAGAAAGAAAAAGCTGAAGTTCTATGTATGGAATTAGGGATTTACGACAAAGTAATTTTCTTTGGAAACAGCAACGAGATTGATAAGATTTTATGCATGACCGATTTATTTTTACTTCCATCGGAAACTGAAAGTTTTGGTTTGGCGGCTTTAGAAGCGATGGCACTTGGGGTTCCGGTAATTTCTAGTAATTCGGGTGGTTTGCCGGAGGTTAATTTTGATGGAGTTTCGGGTTATTTGAGCAATGTTGGAAATGTTGATGAAATGGCTGCAAATGCGATTAAAATTTTGAAAGATGATGCAACTTTGAGTGAATTTAAAAAGAATGCGCTGGAAGTGGCTAAGAAATTCGATATTAAAAATATTCTTCCGAAGTACGAAGCTTTATATCAAAAAGCTATTGACGATTATAAAGATTAAAACATTAATTTAAAATTTAATGCATGAAAAAGATAATTGCAGTTCTAGCAGTTTTTGTTTTGATTTCTTGTGGAGCGAAGAAGACTTCGGGCTCAACGGCTTTATACGAAGTTTTGACAGAGCAGTCGAATGGAGGTGGAAATATCAAATTTTTTGAAATTCTGACAGAGCCTAACGAAATCAAAATGCTTGAGAATGACCCACTTTTAGCAGATAAAATGAAGCAAACGGATATTAGTAATTCGAATTATGTTATTTTGAATATGGGCGAGAAAAACACAAGTGGATATTCTATTGGTGTTGAGAAAGTAGAAGAAACGGATAAAAATATTATTATTACGGTTAAGGAAAATAGTCCTGCTCCAGATGCGATGGTCATGCAGGTAATTTCATATCCTTATACTGTGGTTAAAATCCATTCTAAAAAGGAGATAATTATTAAGTAAAAAGTGCAAAGTGCAAATGCAAAGTGCAAAGTTAAAAGTTTAATATCAGTTTGATTTTTTTGCATATTGAACTCTTTTTTCTAAATTTTAATCATAAAAAAACCTGTCGCAATTAAAACGACAGGTTTTCTTTTACAATTATTTTTTATTCTTATTTATTTAGAACTTGAATTTGATTCCTAAACCAACATCAAATCCAAAGTTGTCATCGTCATAGTATCCAGAACCAATTTCAGGTCTTGCATCTAATGATAAAAGAATTGGCACTTCTTTGAAGCCATATTCGATTCCGATATCTCCTGCAGCAAAAACGTATGTTCCACTGTCGTTATATTTTACATTATTGTTGTAATAATCATGGTCCCAGGCAGCAATACCACCACCAACACCAGCGTACCAGTTAAAACCTCCATCGATGTTCCAAACCCATTGGTACAAAGCAACACCTTTGATTGCGTCAACATCGCTGCTGTTTCTCCAGCCTAAATCAAATTCTAATCTATTTTTCTGGTTTAAACCTCTTTGGTAAGATACTTCTCCTCCAAATCCGTTATTGTCTCCTAAGCGTAATCCTAGGGCGTTTTTTGCTATGTCTTGCGATTGAGCCGTAAATGCTAGTCCGAATAGCATGATGGCAGATAAAATGATTTTTTTCATAAAAATGGTTAAATTTATTTTTCAAATGTATAATTACAGTCCTCTAGAGAACGTATAAGATTTTTGAAAATTGTTATATAATTCACATTTTTTGAAAAGAATTATGTAAAGAGTAAGCTCTTAAGTATTGTATTTGTTGATTTTGTGAGGTTTAGAGAATGTCTTTTGCAAGTAATGAAGTTAATAGTTGAGAAGTTAGATTATCTTCCATTTCGAATAAATTTTCTTCTTCGGTAAATTGGCTTTCAGCATAAGAATAGAGTTTCCAACGTTTTTTATGATATTCTAAAGCGGTTAAATTTTCTATCCAGTCGCCTGAGTTTAAATAGAGTGTAGATCCGTGACGGTTTTCTTTGGTGATAATTTTAGGTTCATGGATATGACCACAAATAACATAGTCGTATTTTTTTTCGATAGCCAAATCTGTAGCAGTAGTTTCAAAATCTGAAATAAATTTTACGGCTTTTTTTACGCTGGCTTTTATTTTTTTAGAAAAAGAATAAGGTTCACGACCCAATTTTGCCAGACACCAGTTGGCAAATCGGTTAGTAAGAATTAAATAATCATAACCTAAACCACCTAATTTCGCAATCCATTTTGAATGCTGTACTGAAGCATCAAAAACATCTCCGTGAAAAATCCACGCTTTTTTTTCGTCTAATTCCAGTACTAATTTATCTACCAATGAAAAATTCCCCATATTCATATCGCTGAATTTTCGGAGAATTTCGTCGTGGTTTCCGGTAATATAATAGATTTTTGTTCCTTTCGAAGCCATTCCGATAATGCGTTGAATAACTCTTAAATGCGCTTTCGGAAAATAAGATTTTCTAAATTGCCAGGCATCAATAATATCACCGTTCAAAACTAAAGTTTTTGGTTTAATGCTTGATAGATAGTTGTTTAGTTCTTTAGCATGGCTTCCGTAAGTTCCTAAATGGACATCAGAAATAATGACCAATTCGACATTTCTTTTTTTCAATTTTTCAATTTTTGGAGTTTAACAAATAAAAGAAAGTCTGCTAAGATCTGTTTTATCAAAAGGTTATCAATTCTGCTTCAATTTTAATAAATTATGATTTTTATACGGATTAACCTTCAGTTAATAATCACAATTTTATATTTTTTAATTTAATTCATAAAACTTACATTTGCTAAAACTAATAACATGGCAGGAAATAGCTACGGCACATTATATAGAGTTACAACATTTGGTGAATCGCACGGAGAAGCTTTAGGCGGTATTATTGATGGATGTCCATCAGGAATTGAGCTTGATTTTGAAGCAATCGAAGTAGAAATGTCTAGAAGAAAGCCTGGACAGTCGGCCATTGTAACGCAAAGAAAAGAACCAGATGCAGTTCAGTTTTTATCTGGAATTTTTGAAGGGAAAACAACCGGAACTCCAATAGGTTTTATTATCCCGAATACCAATCAAAAATCTGACGATTACTCTCATATTAAAGACAATTACAGACCAAGCCATGCTGATTATGTTTATGATCAGAAGTATGGCTTTCGTGATTATCGCGGAGGCGGAAGAAGTTCGGCACGTGAAACTGCAAGCCGCGTAGTGGCAGGTGCAATTGCAAAACAAATGTTGCCTGAAATTAAAATCAATGCTTACGTTTCTTCTGTTGGCCCAATTCATTTGGATACTCCTTATCAGGATTTAGATTTTTCAAAAATTGAAAGCAACCCAGTTCGTTGTCCTGATGAAAAATCGGCTGCGATTATGGAGGAATATATTCGTGACATTCGTAAACAAGGTGATACTGTTGGAGGTGTCGTTTCGTGTGTAATTCAAAATGTACCGGTTGGACTTGGAGAGCCGGTTTTTGATAAATTACATGCAGAATTAGGAAAAGCAATGCTTTCAATCAATGCTGTAAAAGGTTTTGAATATGGTAGTGGTTTTTCGGGTTCTGAAATGAAAGGAAGCGAACATAATGATTTGTACAATCCGGACGGAACAACTAAAACGAATCTTTCAGGAGGAATTCAGGGCGGAATTAGTAACGGAATGGATATTTACTTCAGAGTAGCATTCAAACCTGTAGCAACGATTATGCAGACTCAGGATTCATTAGATAATAAAGGAAATATTACACCAATGACTGGTAAAGGCCGTCATGACCCGTGTGTTGTACCTCGCGCAGTGCCAATTGTTGAAGCAATGGCAGCGATTGTTTTGGCTGATTTTTATTTAATCAACAAAACATATTAATAAAAGTTAAGACAGTGAGGGTCTTAATATTTTAATTTAAAATATAAAATTAATGCAAGTAACAGAAACCAAAAAAAAATCATTTCTTTCAGGATTAACAGGCCAGATTATTATCGCAATGGTACTGGGAGCAACGCTGGGGATTATATTACATAATTATATTTCACCAGAAGCTGCGCAGTCATTTAGTAATAAAATTAAAATGCTGGCGACGGTTTTTATCCGATTAGTTCAGATGATTATTTCGCCTTTAGTATTTACAACATTAGTTGTTGGAATTGCCAAACTTGGTGATATAAAAACGGTAGGAAGAATTGGCGGAAAGGCGCTTGGATGGTTTTTTACGGCATCATTTATATCCTTATTGATTGGGTTGTTTTATGTAAATATCCTTCAGCCGGGTGTTGGTTTACGATTGGACCACGTGGATATGGCTGCAGCTTCAGAAGTTACGGCAAAAACTAAAACGCTTTCTGTAGAGAATTTTGTGGAGCATATTGTTCCTAAAAGTATTTTTGAGGCAATGGCAACCAATGAAATTTTACAGATTGTAATTTTCTCTATCTTTTTTGGATTGGCAGCTGCTTCTTTAGGAAGTACTGTAAAACCTGTAATTAATGCTTTAGACAAAGCTTCGCATATCGTTCTAAAAATGGTAAACTATGTAATGAACTTTGCTCCAATTGGGGTTTTTGGTGCCATTGCTGGAGTATTTGCAGTTCGTGATGCTGAAGAACTTGTGATAACGTATTTTAAATTCTTCGGATCATTTTTAGTTGGAATAAGTACACTTTGGGTGGTTTTAATTTTAGTGGGTTATATTTTTCTAAAAGGAAGAATGACCGATTTATTAAAACGTATTATTGGCCCGCTTGCGATTGCCTTTGGTACGACAAGTAGTGAAGCTGTGTTTCCTAAATTAACGGAAGAATTAGAAAGCTTCGGAGTAAAGGATAAAATTGTTTCGTTTATGTTGCCGTTGGGTTATTCTTTTAATCTTGACGGAAGTATGATGTATATGACTTTTGCCAGTATTTTTATTGCACAGTTTTATGGTGTTCATTTGGATATAGGGACTCAAATGGTAATGCTTTTGGTTTTAATGCTTACCAGTAAAGGAATTGCCGGTGTTCCAAGAGCAAGTTTGGTTGTTGTAGCAGCGACTTGCGGGATGTTTGATATTCCGGTGGAAGGTATTGCCTTGATTTTGCCAATTGACCATTTTTGTGATATGTTTAGAAGTGCGACAAATGTTTTAGGAAATGCTCTTGCGACTTCTGTTGTTGGACAATGGGAGAACAACAAAGAGATGCAAGGGGAATTGCAGGAATAATAAGTAATATTATATCTCATTTATCTGATTTTTATTTGATTAAAAAGATAAACAAAAGCTAAAGAAAGCTGTATTTTTAGATGAAATACAGCTTTTTTTTATTTTTAAGTGTATATTTGAGAAAATTATCCAATTTATGCCCCGTAGACGGATTTTTTTACTTCTCTTATTTGCTCTGAATTGCTTTGTCAGTTCGGCAATAGCACAATCTGAAAAGATTTCAGACGGCAAAATCGATAAACTCGTAAAGAAGGCTTTGCAAGAGTACCGAAGCTCTAACTTCGAAAAATCATTAATCACTTCCCGAATAGCTTTAAATTCGGCTACAGCCTCAAAAAACAATACTTTAATTTCTCGTTCCTATAATATTATTGCAGCCAATTATAATGAATTGTCTGAGGTCGATAAAGCGATATTTTTCTATAAAAAAAGTTTAAGCTACGCCAATAGGACGGATAACGATTCTATAAAATACAATCTTTATAATAACTTAGGGAACATGTATTGTTTTGAAAAAAAACAATTTGACATTGGAATTCGTTATTATAAAAAATCCATTGCATACGGCTTAAAAATTAATGATTTGAGTCAGGTATATTTTACTAATGTTAATATTGCCTGGGCTTATTTTGATATCGGTAATTTTAAGGAAGGTTATCCATATTTGAAATTTATCGATGCTAATAATGAAAAATATGGCGATGAATCAACCGCTGTTATTGTAAACATGCTTCATGGTATGTATGCAAGCTTTCAGAATGAAAATGATGCTGCTAATGCCTATTTTTTGAATGCGATAGAAGCAGGGAATAATAGTGAGGAAAGGTCTGATTTGTCTTATGCCCATTTGGAATATTCGAAGTTCTTAAAGAAAGTAAAACGATATAAAGAGGCTTATGAAAATCTAACGCGCTACAATCAAATTACAGAAGAACTCTATAATCTCGAAAAACTTAAAAAGGCATCAATCGCCGGTTTTAATCTTGAATTAGATGAATACAAACGGCAAATTGATAAAATTGAAAATGAGAAAATTTCACAGTATCAAAGTCTGAGAAATTCCCGCATCATCGTGATTCTGTTTATTCTTATTTCTCTCATTTTAATATTTCTGATTATAACCTTGATAAAAAACATCAGATTTAAAAAGAAACACAATTTAGAGCTTCTTAAAGCGAAAGAAATTGCAGAAGAGGCATCTTTACTCAAAACACAATTTATTTCGACTATAAGCCATGAATTACGTACGCCATTGTATGGTGTTGTAGGAATAACAAATATGTTGCTAGAAGAACACAAAGAATTATCCAGAAGTCAACATTTAAGTTCGTTGAAATTTTCAGCTAGATATTTGCTTTCGCTGGTAAACGATATTTTGCAGATTAACAGAATCGAAGAGAATAAAGTCGTTTTAGAAAACCTGACATTTAATATTTCAGATGAAATTACGATGATAAAAAATTCGCTTTCCTTTTTATCTCAAAAAAATAATAATAAAATCAATGTCGAAATCGATCCGGAAATACCGGAATATTTAATTGGTGATAAACTTAGACTTGCTCAGATTTTAATGAATTTAGTGAGTAATGCGCTAAAATTCACTAAAGATGGTGAAGTTGAAATTAAGGTTGATCTTTGTCGTATCGAAGAGAAAAACCATTTCCTGAGTTTTTTGATAAAAGATAATGGTGTTGGAATTGCTATTGTTGATCAAGGTAAAATTTTCGAAAAATTTGTTCAGGTTGGCAGAAAAGATGAAGATTATCAGGGAACCGGATTGGGATTAAGCATTGTGAAAAGATTGCTTGGTCTTTTTGGAAGTAAAATTACATTGGAAAGTGATTTGGGGAAAGGAACTTCATTTTCTTTTGTTATTCCGTTTGAGCATGATCCACAAAAAACGAAAAAAATTATTGAAGAAATTGAAGTGGATCTGACTTCAAACGAAGTGCATAAAATCCTGATTGTCGAAGATAATTTGATTAATCAGTTGGTAACCAAGAAAATTATTGAGAAAAACAATTACATCTGTAAAGTGGTTGATGATGGTTTTGGTGCGTTAGAAATTTTAGAAAAAGAAACTTTCGATCTTATTCTGATGGATATCAACATGCCGCTTATGAATGGTTTTGAAACCACAAAAAGGATTCGTTTACAAGGCATTAAAACACCAATTGTTGCACTTACCGCTTTTGATAAAGATGAAATAACAGACGAAGCTATTTCGTCCGGAATTAACGATATTATCGTAAAACCTTTTGAACCTGTAAAGCTGTTTAAAATTATAAGCTATTTAATAGAAGAAGCAAAAAACGCTGGTTAATACCAGCGTTTTTTATTTTGTTTAGAAGCATTAGATTTTCGCGATTTATGTGCGCCACCGCTTCGATTTGAATTTTTTGGTTTTTCTCCGGCTTCCGGACTTCCTGAATGCCATTGATATGGATGTTCAGTAATTATTTTAACATCAACTTTTATCAGTTTTTTAATGTCTTTCCAGTAAGGTTCTTCGTCTTTTCCACAAAATGAAATTGCAATTCCGCCATTTCCTGCACGACCTGTACGACCGATACGGTGTACATAGGTTTCAGGAATATTAGGCAAATCAAAATTGATTACGTACGGAAGCTGTTCAATGTCAATTCCTCTTGCTGCAATATCTGTCGCAACAAGAACGCCAACTTCTTTATTTTTAAAAGCATCAAGAACACGTTGTCTTGCGTTTTGGGATTTGTCTCCGTGAATAGCTTCGGCAGGAATATCTTTTTTGCGAAGTGCTTTTACAACATTATCAGCGCCGTGCTTTGTTCTTGAAAACACCAGTACATTTGATAAATTTTCTTCTTTAATTAAATGATAAAGCAAGTTTCTTTTTTCTGTTTTGTCAACAAAGTAAATGCGTTGTTCCACATTTTCTGCTGTTGAAGATACCGGTGAAACTTCTACTTTTTCAGGGTCTTTCAGAAACATTTCGGCTAACTCGCGAATCGCAATTGGCATTGTTGCTGAAAACAGTAAAGTCTGACGGTTTTTTGGCGTAAGCTTTACAATCTTTTTTACATCGTTTATAAAGCCCATATCAAGCATTTGATCGGCTTCGTCTAAAACTAAAGTGTGTAAATGATCAAAATCAAGAAATCCTTGTTTGTGTAAATCCAGTAATCTTCCAGGAGTTGCTACAAGAATATCTACTCCGTTTTTTAAAGCTTCAACTTGTGGATTTTGAGAAACACCTCCAAAAATGGTTAACTGTACTAAATTGGTGTATTTGCCATAAGTGTCAAAACTTTCGCCAATTTGCACCGCAAGTTCACGTGTTGGTGTAACGATAAGAGCTCGAATTTGTTTGGCTTTTTTTGATGAACCTACAATTCTGTGTAATTGATGTATGATTGGAATGGCAAATGCCGCCGTTTTTCCTGTTCCCGTCTGTGCGCAGCCAATTAAATCTCGTCCCGATAAAATAATCGGAATAGATTGTTCCTGAATTGGAGTAGGGTTTAGGTAGCCTTCTTCAAATACGGCTTTTTGTATACTTTTTGAAAGTGATAAATCTTCGAATAACATATCTAGGTTGTTAAGATTTTAGTTTTAAATACTAAAAATTCTGTGCAAAGATAGGTTTATTCGGTCAATCCTTAAGTTGAAATTAGGTTTATTTGAAAAAGTAGTTGATTTTCAGTTGTTTATTTGATTTCTAATGTTCTAAACTTTTTCGTTGTTTGCTTTTATAAAATCTGTTACCAGGTATCCTATTAATTTTCCAATTAAATTATTGTTTGGCGAATCTGATAAATCTGGTGCACCTTCGCAAATATGCAAATAAGTAGCGTTTTTATGCTGTCCGAAAAAAGAAATAAACTGACGTAATTCTTCTACCGAAAAACCGCTAATTGTCATAGCGCTGCTCGCAATGTTAGGGATAGCATCAAGATCGATTTCTATTCCAAAAGAATCGTTTCGGATGAATTCAAGAGCCAATGCCATTTCTCTTCCAAAATCTTTTTCTTTACGAATATTGACACTGTCGTATGTGTTATATCGTACACGATCTTCTAGTTTTTTGATGATATCTAAAACGCTTTTTGAAGTGTAGTTTTCGTGCAAACCAAAGATGAAGTATTTTTTCAAAAAACCTTCTTCATAAGCGTATGAAAAACCATTTCCGCTATGACGGCCTTCTAAAATCCTAAAATCAGAATGGGCATCAAAATTAATAGCATTTATTGGTTTTCCTTTGGCAAGAGCCGAACCTTTGATATTTCCGTAAGCATTATTATGGCCTCCGCCAATGATAATTGGTGTTTTTCCGGCTTTTATAATGTTAAATATAATATGAGAAACTTCTTTATCAATTTTTTCTACTAATTGACTTAGTTTTGATCGATCGTCAATATCATTGAAATCCAGATTTTCGACATCGCGCATTTCTTCAGAAACATTAATATGTCCTAAAACTATAATCTGGCTACCTTTAGAAAAACGATTGTGTTGAATATTAGCAATACTTTTTATAGCACTTTGCCATGCCGATGCAGCACCGGGCCTTCCATAATTTGCCCGAACACCAATATCTTCCGGAATTCCTAAAAGTACATATTTCGCCTCGCTTTCAGTTAGGAATTTGATTTTGTCTGCCCCTTTAGGAATGACAATCATTTTTTCGCCAAACTTTATTTCGCCGCTTCTATGATTTGTGATTTTTGCTAAATCATTTACAGTAAAAGGAATTAATTTATCCATAGAAAAAAATTATTGTCCAAAAATAATATAATTGTATTAACTTACGTTATTACGATATATTAATTCTTAAATTTGTTATTAAAGAAAATTATTCAATATGGAAAACCCAAAGAACAACAACTCAAGTCTAAAGGCGATAATTGCCGTTTTAGCAGTCCTACTGATTGGTAGTTTAGTGTATATTTTTAAATTATCTTCTGATACAGAAGTAGTTAAAACGGAGCTAACTACAACCATGACAGAAAAAGAATCTGTTATGAAAGATTTACAAGAATTAAAAGCAACTTATGATGCTGCTATTGCGGAAAACACTTCTATGTCTGATGAATTAATTCAAGAAAGAGATAAAGTAGTTGCGTTAATGGATGATTTGAATAAATCTAAAGGAGATGTATCTAAATACAAATCTCAGGTTTTGGCAATGCAAAGCAAAATGAAAACTTTAGTTGCTGAAAACGATGAGTTGAAAAAACAAAACGGTGTTTTAACAACTCAAAGAGATAGTACAATTGTAGTATTAGGAGAATCTAAAAAATATAATGAAGTATTAGTTGGGCAAAACGAAGAGTTGGCTAAAACGGTAGAAAAAGGTTCTAAATTATCTGTTTTAAATACTAAAACTATTGCTTATAAAGTAAAAGGTTCTGGTAAACAAATTGAAACTGATAAAGCAAGTCGCGCTGATGTATTGAAAGTAAGTTTTACAATTGCTGAAAATTCAATCGCAAAATCTGGTGACAAAACGTATTATGTACAGGTTATCGATAGTAAAAACAATGTTTTAGGAGAAAAGAAAACTGAGAGTTTTGGTGATAACACTTTAACTTATAGTTTTAAAACTACAGTGAAATACGAAAATAAAACTGTTCAGGTTTCTGAAGATTTACTTGGTAAAGATTTTGAAAAAGGAGCGTATTTTATCAATGTATTTGATAATGATGAATTAGTTTCTAAAACTAGTTTCAACTTAAGATAATCGTGCCAAGAGGATAATAATACCACTAAAATATTAAAGGTCTGTGAGTTTTTCACAGACCTTTTTTTATGGGTAGAATTTTTATTCTAAAATTTTTCCTTCCAAGAATACACTTTCGATTAAGTTGCTGCCAAAAGCATATGGAATTTGGTAATAAGATGAAATTGGTTTTGTTAAAATTAAGTTTGCTTTTTTGCCTTTAGTAATACTTCCATGAGTTTCTGAAAGTCCCATTGCATATGCTCCATTGATGGTAGCGGCATTTATGGCTTCTTCGGGAGTCATTTTCATTTTAATGCAAGCCGTTGCAACCACAAAATTCATATTTCCTGAAGGAGTAGAGCCCGGATTGAAATCTGTTGCTAAAGCTAACGGAAGTCCGGCTTTGATCATTTCGCGCGCCGGAGTATAAGGAATGCTTAAGAAATAAGAACAAGAAGGTAAAGCTACCGGCATTGTTTCGGTATCTTTTAATGCTTCAATATCATCTGGATTCATTATTTCTAAATGATCTACAGAAAGTGCCTTAAATTTAACGCCAGCCTGAATTCCGCCAATAGAATTGAATTGATTCACGTGGATTTTTGGCTTTAAGCCGAATGCCAAGCCTGCTTCCATTATTTTTTCGGTCTCTTCCACAGAAAAATAACCGCTTTCGCAGAAAACATCTACGTAATCGGCTAATTTATTTTTGGCGATTTCTGGAAGCATCTTAGTGATGATTTCGTCAATATAACCTGTTTTGTTTTCTTTATAATGTGTAGGAAAAGCATGTGCGCCAAGAAATGTGGCTTTTATTGCAATTGGATAATTTTCAGCTAATTTATTAATAACGCGAAGCATTTTCAATTCGCCTTCAACAGTTAATCCATAACCTGACTTAATTTCAACAGCCCCAGTTCCTAAATGCATGACTTCTTCTAAACGAATTTTAGATTGTTCGTAAATTTCTTCTTCCGAAGTTTCGTTTAGCTTTTTAGCCGAATTTAGAATTCCGCCGCCACGATTTGCTATTTCTTCATATGATAATCCATTGATGCGATCAACAAATTCCTGCTCGCGATTTCCTGCATAAACAATGTGCGTGTGGCTGTCGCACCAAGTTGGAAGAATTACCTTTCCAGTTGCGTCAATGGTTTTGTCTGCTTTGATTTGCGGAAGATTTTCCATTGAACCAAAATCTTCAATCAAATTGTCTTTTAGAATTAAAAAGGCATTTTTTATTGTAGGAAGCACTGCCATTTCTGTTCCTGAAACTTTAGAAATTGAAGTTTCACGAACTTGGAGTAATTCTTGTATGTTTGTTATTAATGTTGTCATTATTGAAATTGTTATAAAACACAAATTTCACAAATTATCACGAATTAATCCGTGAAATCTGTGAAATTTGTGTTTTTGAATTATAATTTAATTTATTCTGAAACTTTTATTTCGAACATTTTGCTCCAGTTTTTACCGGTAACAAAAATAGTTTTTGTTTTAGGATTGTAAGCAATTCCATTTAAAGCATCATCACTCTTGACGTCATTCATTGTCTTTCTTAAAGCAGATAAATCTAAAATTTGTTCAACAGCACCGGAGTTCGGATTTACAACTGCAATGGCATCTTTGAACCATACATTAGCATAAATTTTTCCGTCGATCCATTCAAGTTCATTAACGGCTTTAATTTTTGAATTTCCAGAATAAACATTAATATAGCCAACCATTTTTTGTGTCGCTGGATCAACTTTCCAAATTTTTTCTGTTCCGTCTGTTTGATAAATGTTTTTTCCATCATTTGTCATTCCCCATCCTTCGATGTCTTTTTCGTAATCAAAAGTTTTTTCAAGCTTTAATGTTTTTGCATCATAAATAAAGCCTTTTTTGTTTTTGTACGTCAATTGGAATAATTTACCATTTAGAAATGTAATTCCTTCACCAAAATATTGTTTGTCAAGATCAATTTGATTGAAAACTTTTCCTGTTTTGTAATCGTATTTTTTAACAAATGAAGCTCCTTCCTGACCAGTGCTTTCGTATAAAGTATCATTATAAAATTCCAGTCCTTCAGTAAATGCTTTTTTATCATGAGCAAAAGTATTTACGATTTTATATTTCAATAATTTAGGTTCGATATCTGAAACTAACTCGATTCTTTTAGTCGCATCAGAAGAATCTCCGCCAAAATATACAGTAGCTTTTAGGTATTGATAGCCTAATTTTTGATCTAGTAATTCAATTCTAAAATCTGTAGCACCTTTTGTGCTTCCCACTCTTAGGTCGTTAATGAAGTAGGCAACGCTGTCGATTTCTTTCGAATTTGGGTTCAAAATTCCGATTGTAAGCGGTTCTTTTTGGGTAAAATGAGCCGGAAATGCAGAATCATCGATAGTAAATAAAGAATTTTCACCTTTATTTTTATCTCCACATCCAATTAATGTGATTCCTAATAAAATGACAGTTAGGAAGTTATATTTTTTCATAGTTTAAAATTTGAATAAGCCAATATACAACGATATTTTTATAGCAACAAAGCTCTTGCAAAAATATAAAAAGATTGTATATTTGCACCGGCAAGTCCTACACGACCAGCTCCTGCAGACTCCCCCAGGATGGGAACATAGCAAGGGTACGTGGTTGAGCGGTGCGATGTAGGTCGCTTGCCATTTTTTATTTTTTAGAATTTATATAAAAGCAGTCTTCCTTCGGGAGGATTTTTTTATTTTTACCCCATCCGAAGTTAAGTGTTTTTGGTTAGAAGTTAAATGTTGATTGCTTTGCGCAGTTCAAAAATAAACCCAATTCCAAAAAATTATAACTCATAACCCATAACTCAAAAAAATGAATAAAGTCGTTTTAATTACAGGAGGATCTTCAGGAATTGGAAAATCAATAGGTGAATTTTTGCATAAAAGAGGTTTTGTGGTTTACGGGACAAGTCGTAATCCTGAGAAAGTACTAAACTCGATTTTTCCGCTTATTGCTTTAGATGTTAGAAATGCAGATTCAATTCAGTCTGCAATAGCAAAAGTTATTGAGATTTCCGGACGTTTGGATGTTGTGATTAATAATGCCGGAGTTGGAATTACAGGGCCTTTGGAAGAAATTCCGATGGAAGAAATAAAAAATAATTTCGAAACCAATTTTTTTGGGCCAATTGAAGTTATGAAAGCTGTTTTACCACAAATGAGAGAGCAAAAATCAGGTTTGATTATCAATATAACTTCCATTGCGGCTTATATGGGATTGCCTTACAGAAGTGTTTATTCGGCTTCAAAAGGAGCTTTGGAGTTGATTACTGAGGCTTTAAGAATGGAAGTGAAGCAATTCGGAATTGAAATAACAAACGTAGCGCCAGGTGATTTTGCAACCAATATCGCATCTGGACGTTATCATGCGCCTGTTATTAGTGGTTCTGCTTATGAAAAAGTATACGGAGAAACGCTTGCGACAATGAATGAACATGTTGATGCAGGAAGTAATCCTAACGAAATGGCGGAAGCTATTTATAAAATAATGCAGGCTAAAAAGCCAAATGTTCATTATAAAGTTGGTGTTTTTATGCAGAAATTTTCAATTGTATTAAAGCGCGCTTTACCGGATAAAGTTTATGAGAAAATGTTAATGAATCATTATAAACTTTAAGATTGGGAGCAAAAGCAGGATTTAAATAACATAATTTTCAAATTGCTTAAGATTTTGAAATCGTTATTGCTATTGATTTTGTAATTTTGCACCAAATTTTTTCAAACACACAATTATAAATATATAGATTATGAAATTTTTTATTGATACAGCTAATTTAGCTCAAATTAAAGAAGCACAAGCTTTAGGTGTTTTGGATGGTGTAACAACAAATCCATCGTTGATGGCTAAAGAAGGAATTACTGGAAAGAACAACATTTTGAAGCATTATGTGGATATCTGTAATCTTGTTGAAGGTGATGTAAGTGCTGAAGTAAATGCATTGGATTATGATGGAATGATTAAAGAAGGAGAGGAATTAGCTGAATTACATGATCAGATCGTTGTTAAATTGCCAATGACTAAGGAAGGTGTTATGGCTGCAAAATATTTTTCTGATAAAGGAATCAAAACAAACGTAACTCTTGTTTTTTCTGCTGGGCAGGCATTATTAGCGGCTAAAGCTGGTGCGACATATGTTTCTCCATTTATTGGTCGTTTGGATGATGTATCTACAGACGGATTAAACCTGATTCAGGAAATTAGAGAGATTTATGATAATTATGGGTATGAAACTCAAATTTTAGCAGCTTCAGTTCGTCACACAATGCATATTGTAAACTGTGCTAAAATTGGTGCTGATGTAATGACAGGACCACTTTCTGCAATTGCTGGTTTGTTGAAACACCCTTTAACTGATATTGGATTAGCTCAGTTTGTAGCTGATTTTGAAAAAGGTAATAAATAAGATTTCTTGATAATAATTTTAAATCGCTGTCTTTCAATCGAAAGATGGCGATTTTTTTTTATTTTTATATATTCTAAATCGGTATATATGAAAAAGTTATTTGCAGTTTTGGTGTTCTTTATGGTTGTTTTGCAAGCAAATGCTCAGGCAAAAATACTAACGAGTGTTAATGAAGCTGGGGACGTGGCTACATACGAATTGGATTGTTCGGTCAAATTCCAGTCGCTGGCAAAAGGGTTACGTTACAATATTACCCGTCACGAGTTTAAGGGACCGGAATTGAAAAATTCTTATCGTTTGTTGTTGGTTATGGATGGTTTTTATTCGAAAACATTAAATAACGAGATGAAGATTTCGGCAGTTTTAACTGATGGTACTGTGATCGAAGCAAGAAAAATTATTGAAGATGATGGTTTTTTTGATGGTGCCTGTACACTTAAGATAAAAGATCCAAATGCGCTTTTATCGGCGAATATAGACAAAGTAATTGTTTATGCCGATAAAGAAGTGGTTTATAAGATTTCAGCGCAAAGCAGAGCTGTTTTTAAGAAGAATCTGGAGAATATTATTAGTGCTAAATAAAAAAAAGTTCTAAGTTGCTAAGATTCTAAGATACTAAGTTTTATTGGTATCTTTCCGTATAAAAAAAGTCCCGCCTTTATTAAGCGGGACTTTTATATATTTAGTATTTTGAGTTTTCTAGTGACCTCCAGAAAGTTTTTTGTCAAAGCTAATTCCTTGTTTTCTTAGGATTGAGCTTACGCTCCATGCATAAAATGCTAAGTAAGCAAAACATAAAACTCCAACGATATAACTAGCTTGAATTCCGATAAATTCCGATACAAAACCTTGTAACCAACTAATTACACCACCTCCCATAATCATCATGATCAGGAAGCTACTTCCTTGGCTTGTATTTTTTCCTAGACCACTAACAGCTAAGGTAAAGATACATGGCCAAAGTGTGCTACAGAATAATCCAACACTTGTGAAAGCATAAACACTTACCATTCCTGTTGTTGTCATACCAATACCAATGGCAACGATTCCTAAAGCAGAGAATATTAACAACATTCTTGCTGGGTTTCCTTTACTTGCAATATCAGCAGCAATTAGAACTAAAATAATTAATCCGTAGATATAGAACGGTGTCAAATCGTGTTTTGCGATTGCATTTACAGCCAGGAATACTCCGAAAGCTAAGTAAGGAGCAACAAAACGAAGAATCTGTTGTAGGCTTGCTTTTTCAGTAAAAGCTTCGATAGCTCCTGTCCAACGTCCAATCATTAAACTTGCCCAATATAATGATATGTAAGGTGCAACTTCATGAGTTAAAAATCCTAATTTACTTTCCATGTAAGCTGGTAAATTACTCGCTGTAGAAACTTCAACACCAACATATAGGAAGATAGCAATCATTCCCATTAAAAGTTGTGGATATTGTAGTGCTGATTTTTTTGCATGTGATCCTTCGGCAGCAATTTCTTCTTCAATCAAAGCCGGTTTGTCCGGAAGCGAAGAGAATTTCAATAAAACAGCTACTAATAAGAATGCTAAACCTAGAATTAAATAAGGGATTTTTACACTTTCAATGCTTAAAGTAGAGCTTCCAGCGCTTGATCCAAAAATAGCAAAACTAACAATAAGCGGTCCAATTGTAGTTCCCAAGTTGTTGATTCCTCCAGCCAATGTCAAACGTTGTGATCCTGTTGAAATTGGACCTAAAGCAATAGCCAATGGATTTGCTACAGTTTGTTGTAATGAAAATCCTAAAGCAACGATGAATAATCCAGATAGCATTAAAGGAAAAGATCCTGTGTTTGCAGCAGGATAAAATAATAAAGTTCCAAGTGCAGAAATAAGTAAACCTAGTGATAAACCATTTTTGTAGCCTATTTTGTTTACCAAATCTTCTTTTATTAAAACTGAAATCCCCATGTAGATTAAGGAACCAACTGTATAAGCAATATAAAATGCTAATGATACTAATTGGCTTTCTCCTTGTGAAAGATTAAATGCAGTTTTAAAAACCGGAATTAAGATGTCATTACTTGCAGCAACAAATCCCCAAAAGAAGAATACGATTACCAAGGGAATAAATTGGCCCCACTTGGTTTGTAGATTTTCTGAACTCATAATTTGTGATAAGGTTAATTTTTAATTTTATTGTTTTTTGAAGACCGTAAATATATTTGTTAAGATTATCAAAAAAAAATAAAAAGGCACAAATAATGTTAAATTTAAACCAACAGCATCATTTTTTCAACAATGTGTTAATTTTAACTTAGTTAGAGATTCTGATAAAAGCCTGGATTTACTCCAGAATTTTGTTTTTTACCTCTTTGCTATAATTTCGGCCAATAGGAAGGGTATAGGATTGTATCTGAATTCGGTTTCCTTCTATAGATTTTACCTTATTTAAGGCAATAACGTATGATTTGTGTATTCGCAAAAAACGATCGGCTGGCAATTCTTCAGACAATGAAGTCAACGATTTATGCGTAATATAAGTCTTGTCTGGAGTGACTACTTTTATGTATTCTTTCATTCCTTCGACAAACAGGATTTCTTCAATATTAATTTTCATCATCTTTTTATCGACTTTGATGAAAATATGAGAATCACCCTTGGTTGTTTCTACCTTTATGTTGTTTTTTAAGTTGTACTCGGTAGTTATTTTATTAATACATTTAATAAATCTCGGAAGAGGAATAGGTTTTACTAAATAATCTAAAACATCGAGATCATAACTTTCTGCTGCAAATTCCCTGAAAGCAGTTGTAATAATAACCTTGGTTTTGCTTTCGATTAAACTAATCAATTCAAATCCGGTCATCATTGGCATATTGATGTCAAGAAAAACAGCGTCAACGGGAGTGTTGTTTATGAAGTCAAGTGCTTCCAGTGAATTATTGAAAGTCGCAATAACTTCAAAATCCGGAAAATTAACAAAGTAATTTTGCAGGACTTTAATCGCTAAAGGCTCGTCATCAATCAATACGCATTTAATCTTCATTATGAATAGGTATTTGCAAACGGATTATGTAGTAATTTAATTTAGTACTGCTTTTTAAGCTAAAATTGTTCTTGTAAATTAGTTTTAATCTCTTTTTGGTATTGACTAACCCAATTCCGCCTTTTGAATTATGATTTTGTGAAATTACAAAATTATTTAGGATTTCAAAATCCAGCATTTTATTGTCAATAGATCTGCAATTTATTTTGATTTTGAAATTAGGATTGTTTACACCACCGTGTTTAAATGCATTTTCGACTAATGAAATAAAAATTAATGGAGGAACAACAATGTCTTCAATTTCAGATTCTAAATTTATAGTGACTTCAACATTTTCAAAACGCAGCTTTTCAATTTCTACATAATTTTGAATATAGTCTATTTCTTTAATTAATGGTACGAACTTAGTTCCTTTAATGTCATACAAAACGTATTCCATCAATTTTGAAAGCTTAATGATTACGTCAGGCACTTTGTCTGAAGATTCTAATGATAAAGCGTATAAATTATTTAGCGTGTTGAAAAAGAAATGTGGCTGTATCTGGTTTTCCAGATATTTCAGTTTTATTTTAAGCTGATTTTCTCTTAGAGAACGGTTTCTTTCACGCTCTTTCAGCCATGTTAGTGTAAGGTAAACCGAAGAAGCCATTGCTAAAACATACAATTCTCCAATACAAACAGCAACAATATGATTGATCTCAAAAGGGTGATATTCACGATTGGCTTCCGGCCAGATATTTTCAGAAATAATATAATAGGTTAGTGCTGTTTTGCATAAATACATTACAAATAAACTGAGCAGTAACATAATTGTATATGAAATGTATTTTTGTTTTAGTACAAAGCGCGGCACTAAAACAAAGAGATTAAAATAAACTAACGGAATGACCAAAGCAAATTCGATCGAGTTTGATTTGAACGCATATGGGTAATCATTAAAATAAGCTCCCCATCTCAAAAAGTTTAAAGTAAAATAGACACCCCAAAACCAAATATGATTTTGAAGTTTGATGTCAAATTTTAGTTTTTGAATTTCGTTCAAGTTACGTAGTGGAATTTTAACTTTTAACAGTTATTTAATTATTGTGCAACTTTAAACAATTAGTTGGTAAAACGCAATTGTTTTGAGTAAAAAAATAAAATAAATATGAATTGGTAAAGAATTTTTATTCAAAAACGTTTTCGTATCATATAATATTTCTAAAAACTACTTCTTTATTATTAAATCTTTATTTGTTAATTCTCAGATTCTTAAAGACTTGTGTTTATTTGGATTTTACAACAAAATGTTGCTTTTAGTAAATATAAAGTTGTGAAATATTTAAAAAAGTAATTTTATTCTAACAGAAAACGTTTTCGAAAAACACATTATTGATTGTTTTATGTCGTTGGTTTAAAAAACATAGCTGTTGGTATAAATTATTTTTTTTAACAATCTCTTAAGAATAATTTTACCTCATAACTAACAAAATAAATAAACATGAAAAAAATTTTCTTAATCTTTATGATTGTTTTTACGGCGCAGGTTTCGCTTGCTCAGGTAAAAAATGTTAAAGGTGTGATTACAGGCTCTGATGGTATGCCATTACCAGGAGCGTCTGTAGCTGTGCAAGGAGGTCAAAAGGGTGCAACTACCGATTTTGATGGATTGTATTCTATTGAAGTACAAAAAGGACAAACATTAGTTTTTAGCTATGTTGGTCTTGAAACACAAAACATAGTTGTAGGAGATGCTACTACAATCAATGTTAAAATGCAGGAAGGTGCATCAAACGCATTAAACGAAGTTGTAGTAACTTCTTTGGGTTTGAAGAAAAGTAAAAAATCTGTAACATATGCTACTCAGGATCTTAAAGGCGAAGAGATGACAAGAGTTAAAGATGCCAACTTAATGAATACTGTAGCGGGTAAAATTGCCGGTGTTGCGGTAACTAAGAGTTCTTCTGGAGTTGGTGGATCTACTAAAGTAGTTATTCGTGGTAACTCATCAATTACAAACAATCAACCTCTTTATGTTATAGATGGTGTACCTTTTATTAATATTTCAGCAGCTCAGCCAAATGATCCGTTTGGAAATATGGCAGGAGGAAATAATGATGGAGGGGATGTAGTTTCTTTATTAAATCCTGATGATTATGATGGAATGACTGTTCTTAAAGGTGCTTCTGCTGCTGCATTATACGGTAGTTTAGGTGCAAGGGGAGTAGTTATGTTAAATTCAAAAAAAGCAAAAGATGGAGTGGCGAGAGTAAAGTTTTCTTCCGTTACAAATGTGGATAGTGCTGCTTACTTACCTGAATTTCAAAATTCATATGTGGCCGATGCAGGAAGTCCAGTAACTTGGGGAAAAAATGCTGATGGTAGTTATAAAAAAGGAGATAGCGGATTCGAAGTTAAGGATTTCTTTAATACAGGTGTTACACAAATTTCTTCTTTAGGATTTTCTGTTGGTACAGATGTAGCTTCAACAAATTTGACTTATGCTAATACAATTGCAAGTGGAATTATGCCAGAAAATAAGTTGAATAAAAACAACTTTGGAATTAACCAGACTGTTAAATTTTTTGATAAGAAATTAATTATCAATGCTTCTGGGAATTATGTTTCTCAGTCAATTAACAATAGACCTGTAAATGGACTTTATTTTAACCCATTAACAGGATTATATACTATGCCAAGAGGTAATGATTTTAATTACTACAAAAATAACTATGAACTTTTTGATGATACTAGAAATATCTACAAGCAAAATTGGGTTGGTATAACTGAGTATACACAAAATCCATATTGGTTAGTAAATAGAAACAAGTCGGTTAATGAAAATACATTTTTCAAAGGAACTCTTGCTGCTGATTATATCGCGAACGATTGGTTAACATTTACATCAAGATATAGCTATAACTCTAGTGGTAATACTTTTGATAAAAAAATGTATGCGACTTCAGCTTCAGCTCTAGTAAATCAGACAGGTAGATACATTTATACTACAAGTTTAAGTACTTTTAATTATGCAGATTTCTTAGCTAAAATTAACACATCATTCTCTCCTGAAATTAGTTTTAATGGAATTTTTGGTACTAGTATTTCAAAAACTTCATCTACTAATGGTACAATTTTAGATTCTGGAATTGATTCAGGTGGATTAAAATACACGAACTGGTTTACGTTAGGAAACTTTAATAATAACGCAGCTAACCAACAAGTTAGTGGTGGTAAAAGAGAAGTTCAGTCAGTTTTTACTTCTATGACTTTTGGGTATAAAGATTATTTATATTTAGATTTAACAGGAAGAAATGACTGGTCATCTACTTTAGCAAACACTGATACAAATTCATATTTTTATCCTTCAGCTGGTTTGTCAGGGATCATTAGTGAAATGACATCTTTACCAGATTGGATTAGCTATGGAAAAGTACGTGGATCTTATGCTCAGGTAGGTAGCGATATTACTCCAAATATTACTAATCCTGTAAATACAATTCTTGGTGGAAACATTGTTGCTCCTCCAGTAGGACCAAGACCAGGAAGCTCTTTGAAGCCAGAAAAACAAACTTCGGTAGAATTTGGTACAGACTGGAAAATGTTTAATAACAGACTTGGTTTTGAATTAACTTATTATAACTCAAAAACAGATAATCAATTAATCACTGTACCTGCTCCGTCTACAGATCCTAATGGATATGTTAATTATGCTTATAATGGTGGGCGTGTTGAAAATAAAGGTTTTGAAGCTATCGTTTATGGATCAATTATCAAAAATGATAAATTCTCTTGGGATGCTACTTTAAACTATTCAAGAAACCGTAATAAAGTAACAGGTATTCCTGCAGATTTAGGAGGTGTTTTAATTTTGACTCCTTCTGGATCAAATAGTTATCAGTATGCTTTAATCGAAGGAAAACCATTTGGTCAGATTATGGGTAAAAATCTTGTAAAAGATGCTCAAGGTAGATTGGTGTTAAATGCAAGTGGAGATGTACAAGTTTCTAAAGATTTTGAAGCAGTTGGTTGTGCAAATCCAGATTTTATGATGGGACTTGAAAACTCATTCAATTTTGGACCGGTAAATTTCAGATTCCTTATTGATGCCAGAATTGGTGGTGATGTTATGAGTGTAACTCAAAGTATTTTGGATCAGACAGGAGTTTCTAAAGTTACTGGTGATGCAAGAAATGCAGGAGGACTAGTTCAAATAAATGCAGTAGCAGCTGACGGAGTAACACCGGTTACAACAATGGATGCTTATAAATACTACAACACAGTTGGTGGTAGAAGTGGTGCAAGTGGAGAGTATATGTATGATGCAACAAATGTAAGTATGAGAGAAATGTCAGTTGGTTATACTTTTAATACTAAAAAGATTTCATTTATTAATTCTGCAAGTTTATCATTAATTGCTAGAAACTTGTTCTTTTTCTACAAAGATGCACCATTCGATCCTAACGTTTCATTAAGTTCAGGAGAAGGATTGCAAGGTGTGGATATCTACGGAATGCCTTCTACAAGAAGTATAGGATTAAATTTAAATGTAACTTTCTAATAACAAAATCATGATCATAAATAAATTAAAAACATCAGCAATTTGTATTTCTCTGCTTGCAGCAGTAAGTTGCACAAGTGATTTTGAGAATATAAATACAAACGAAACCGGAGCTTCAAACAAAGATTTGGAGCAGGACTATAACAATATTAAGGCTCCTTTTGGACCAATGTTTGCAAACGTATTGATTCTTACGGCGTGGCCATATCAGTATCAGCAAAACTTACAAGCTGACGTGTGGTCGGGGTACATGTCTTCAGGGGCAGGATTTGCAACGGGTAATAACCATACTTATTCGCTTAATGATGGCTGGAATTATCTAGCTTGGGAAGAAGCGTATAAAGGTATTATGGCTAATGCTTTAAGAATTAAACAGAGAGCACAAGGAAAATATGATCAGTTTTACTCTATATCTTTAATTATTAAAGTTGCTGAAATGAGTAGAATTACTGATATCTATGGGCCAATTCTTTACTCTAAGTATGGAACTGAAGGAACTTCATGGACATATGATTCACAACAGGATGTATACAACCAAATGTTTGAAGAATTAGATTTTGCTGTTACAGATCTAACAAAAAGAGTTGCTGCAAAAGAAGCTACTTTATTTGCTTCAACAGATGTTTCTACTTATGCTGGTAGCTACGAAAAATGGGCAAGATACGCAAATTCACTGCGTTTAAGATTAGCAATGCATATTGTAAAAGTAGATCCAGCTTTAGCTAAAACGCAGGCTGAAAAATCGCTTAACAGTACAATTGGAGTTATGAAAACTGCAGATGATGCTATGATTCTTAATCCACCAAATTATAGTAACCCAGTGGCTGCTATTAGTCAGTCTTGGACAGATATTAATATGTCTGCAGATATAGAATCTATTATGGGCGGGTATAATGATCCAAGATTAGCTTCTTATTTTATTTCTGGTCCAGCTTACCCTGGTCAGTTCAAAGGTATTCGTAATGGAATTGATATTACTGATGCTCACTATAGAGATTTTTCTAAAGTAAATAGTTCACAAACAGTTTGGATGACTACAGCTGAGGTTTATTTTTTGAGAGCTGAAGGAGCTTTAAGAGGATGGAATGTTGGTGGTACTGCTAAAGACTTATATGAAGCAGGTATTGCAGCATCTTTTGCTCAGTATGGTTTGTCTGGCGCAGCTGCTTATGCTCAAACTACTTCAGTAGCTAAAGATTATGACGATCCAACTTCTACTATTAATGATGCTGTTGCAGTTAATTTAGTTCCTGTGAAATATAATGAGGCTGGTACAAATGAGCAGCAATTACAACAAATTATTACACAAAAATGGATTTGTGGTTTTCCAGAAGGACAAGAAGCTTGGACAGAATGGAGAAGAACAGGATATCCTAAACTATTTAAAATTGTTAAAAATACTAGTGGAGGTGTAATTCCAACAGATTTAGGAGTTCGTAGAATTAACTTTATCAATTCTGAAAAAGCAGGAAATAAAGTTGGTTATGAGTCTGGAGTTGCATTACTTAATGGTCCGGACAATGGAGCAACAAGACTTTGGTGGGATGTCAACAAAGGCAACTTCTAATAAGATTAATAGAATTTAAGTTTGGTTAGTAAATGGTATAGACGATGCAAATTGTCTATACCATTTTAAAAAATTTAAACTGCAAATACCAAAAAAAGAAAAAAATGAAAAGTGCTTTAGATATAAAACCTGATATCAGCTACAAAAGCGCCGGTAAATTTGAAGAAACAAGGTTTGAGAAAATTCACAACGAAATCTTCAAAAGTTCTATCGATGCTTCTGTGATTGTTGCTCAGGAAATTGCGCAGCTTATTCGATCTAAACAGGAGAAAAATAAAACTTGTGTTTTAGGTCTTGCGACAGGTTCTTCGCCAATAAAGGTATACGAAGAATTGGTTAGAATGCATAAAGAAGAAGGGCTGAGTTTTAGCAATGTGATCACTTTTAATTTGGATGAATATTATCCAATGTCAAAGGAGAACAATCAGAGCTATCATTATTTTATGCATCAGCATCTTTTTAATCATATCGATATTAAACCTGAAAATGTTAATATTCCTGATGGTAACGTTGCAATTGATGAGTTAAATCAATATTGTATCGATTACGAGATGAATATTAAAAATGCCGGAGGTCTTGATTTTCAGTTGTTAGGAATCGGGCGTACAGGTCACGTTGGTTTCAACGAGCCGGGATCGCACATCAACTCCGGAACCAGAATTATTACTTTGGACCATATTACCAGAGTAGATGCATCTTCTGATTTTAATGGTATTGACAATGTTCCGAAACGCGCCATAACAATGGGAGTTTCAACTATTATGCGATCAAAACGAATTGTATTGATGGCTTGGGGGCAAAATAAAGCTGATATTATCAAGAGAACCGTTCAGGGTGATATCAGTTCAGAAGTTCCTGCTACATTTTTACAAAATCATCCAAACGCAACTTTCGTTTTAGATCAGTCTGCTGCTTCAGAATTGACTCGTTTTAAAACACCTTGGTTGGTTGGAGAATGTATTTGGACACAAGAATTGAAAAGTAAAGCGATTGTTTGGTTGTGCCAAAAAACAAAGCAATCCATCTTAAAATTAACAGACAGAGATTACAATAATAATGGAATGTCTGATCTTTTGGCGCAGGAAGGTTCTGCTTATGATTTGAATATTAACATGTTCAATATTTTGCAGCACACTATTACAGGATGGCCAGGTGGAAAACCAAATACGGATGATTCACACCGTCCTGAAAGAGCAAATCCGGCAAAAAAACGAGTGATTCTTTTTAGTCCGCATCCAGATGACGATGTGATTTCTATGGGAGGGACTTTTTCAAAACTAATTAAACAAGGTCATGATGTACATGTTGTGTATCAAACCTCAGGAAATATTGCCGTTACAGATGATGAGGCGTTAAAATTTGCTGAAGTTTCTAACGATTTTGTTGGAGAAGCTGCCGCAGATATTAATTTCAAATCAGTAATTAAATTTTTAAACAATAAATCAGAGAACCAAATTGATTCTTTGGAAGTCCGCAAATTAAAAGGATTGATCAGAAGAAGGGAATCTTATGCTGCGACCAGATATATTGGTCTAAAAGATGAGAAGACACACTTTTTAGATCTTCCTTTCTATGAAACCGGACAAGTGAAAAAGAATCCGTTAGGACCTGAAGATATTGCAATTGTTAAGGATATTATCGCCAGAATAAAACCACATCAGGTATTTGCTGCAGGAGATCTGGCAGATCCGCACGGGACACATGAAGTATGTTTGAACGCTATTTTTGCCGCAATGGGAGAATTAAAGTCAGAAAAATATATGGATGACTGTTGGTTGTGGCTTTACAGAGGTGCTTGGCAAGAGTGGGATATTAATGAAATTGATATGGCAGTGCCACTTTCACCATCAGAAGTATTGCTAAAACGTCATGCAATTTTGTATCACCAATCTCAAAAAGACCGTGTTATGTTTCAGGGCAATGACTCAAGAGAATTTTGGGTTAGGGCAGAAGATCGTAATAAAAATACAGCTATTCTTTATGATGAATTAGGATTGGCTGAATATGAAGCAATCGAAGCTTTCAAACGTTTTGATTACTAATAAAAATTAGATTCGGAGTTAAAAACGAATCAAATGGCAAAATTCTCAGATTGATTTCATAGCGATTAGTGAGGTTCAATAAAGATCATTCTGAGTTTTGTTTTTTATCTATTTATTAATGTTATCTTGGGATAACATCTTTCAAAAAAAAGAAAAATGAAATATTTATTTGTACTACTATTAGCGGGTGTGACAGCTAATGCTCAAATTAAGAAAGAGCAGCTTAATCTTATGCCCTGGCCTCAAAATGTTGTTATAAACGACGGAAATTTCACTTTAACTAAAAACTTTAAAGTTAACGTTTCCGGAAATCCTAATCCAAGAATTTTTGGAGGAGTAACACGTTTTTTGCGCCGTCTGGATGGTAGAACAGGTATTTTTTTCGAACAAGGTTTTGTAACAAAACTGAATGAAGTTCCAACAGCCGAATTGCAAATTAATTGTAACAAAGCTGGAAAGATTGGTTTGTATGAAGACGAAAGTTATAATTTAGATATCAAATCAAACAAAATTACCATAAATGCTTCAAGTGATTTAGGTGCTTTGCATGGCTTGGAAACTTTATTGCAAATTTTGCAGAACAATAACAATTCATTTTATTTTCCGGTTTCTCAAATTTCAGACTTTCCAAGATTTACATGGAGAGGTTTGATGATTGATGCTGCGCGACACTTTCAACCAGTTGATGTAATAAAAAGAAATATTGATGCCTTGGCTGCTATGAAAATGAATGTTTTTCATTGGCATTTAGTAGATGATCAGGGTTGGAGAATTGAAACTAAAAAGCATCCAAAACTTATAGAACTGGCTTCGGATGGATTGTATTATACACAAGAGGAAATTAGAAATATCGTAAAATATGCTGATGAGCGCGGTATTTTAATTGTTCCTGAAATCGATGTTCCGGGTCACGGATCAGCAATACTTACAGCATATCCTGAAATAGGAAGCAAAGTGATCACGCTGACTGGTGGAACTTCAGAAAAAAATATTCAGGGAACCGCAATTGCGACCTATGGAATTGAAAGAAATGCAGGTATTTTTTCGCCAACATTAGATCCTTCAAATCCTAAAACATATCAAATTTTAAGTGAGCTTTTTGATGAAGTTTGCCCATTATTTCCAGGTGCTTATTTCCATATTGGCGGAGATGAGAACGAAGGTAAAGACTGGGATGCAAACCCAAAAATTCAGGCTTTCAAAAAGAAACATAATTTAAAGACCAATCACGAATTACAAACTTATTTTACGATGCAATTGGCTCCAATGTTAAAAAAACATGGAAAACAGTTGATGGGTTGGGAAGAAATCTTAACCAAAGATTTGTCAAAAGAAGCTATAGTACATTCATGGAGAGGACCAAACGAAGGTATGCCGGCCGGACAATCATTGGTCGATGCAGTGAAAAAAGGATATAAAACAGTTTTATCAAACGGATATTATATCGATTTGATGTATTCGGTTACTGATCACTATTTGAATGATCCAATGCCAAAAGGAGCCAATTTAACTGCTGATGAAAAAGCAAGAATTTTAGGTGGAGAAGCAACAATGTGGACGGAGCTTACAACATCAAATACAATAGATTCAAGAGTTTGGCCAAGAACAGCTGCAATTGCAGAAAGACTTTGGTCTCCTGAAGATGTAGTTGATGTGGCAAATATGCGCAAACGATTGGATAATGTTTCTTTCAGATTGGAAGAATTGGGACTTACACACATTCGAAATAAAGCTGTAATTCTAAGAAATGTTGCCAATAATCAAGATATAAAATTGCTTGAAGAATTTACAAATGTTAGCGAACCGCTAAAAGGATATACAAGAAATAAAGGAGGAACAGAATATCAAATGTATTCTCCGTTTACCTTATTTGCGGATGCTTGTACGCCAGACGCAAAAGATTCTTTAGCGTTTAATGATGCGGTTTCGCAATATTTAGCCAACAAAACACCTGAAAACAAAGCAAAAGTGGCGGCATTTTTCAATAACTGGATTGCTTTAAATAAAGGTTTGGTGGAGTTAGGTAAAAATGCACCATTGGTTCAGCCAATTTTACCATTGGCTAAGAAATTAAGCGATGCATCACAAGAATTATTGCTTGTTTTGGATAACAAATCAACTTTGAAAGCGGAGGATTTAAAAAGTCTGATTGAACAATGTAATACAAAAGATCATGCAGATGTTGAATTGTCTGTGTATCCAAGTCTTAAAAAATTAATTTAAAAGTGTTATTGAATTAGTATGTGGCTGTTGCCAATGTTTGTTTAGTAATAATTATCTCTTTCGGATTTTCGGAAGAGATAATTATAAAAATCAAAACACGATTCAAGCTTTAATAAAATAGAAATAAAATATTTGGACGGTTAAAATTGAGTTTGGTTATTTATTTTTTAATCTAAGTTTTATTTCAGAATGTACCAATTTTAAGTAATTTGTTATTTGGTTTTTGCTTAAATGCGGACATTGTAAAACCTGGTAAATCTCTATTACCAGGTTTTTTTATTTTTTAGGTTTTTTAGAATTTTGCTTAATCCATTTATCTACTGGTATTTTACGTTCCAGATATTTAGAATAGTCTTTGTGATTGATTAATTCCATGTAAAGGACATAGAAATTTTTACCGTCTGCAGAGACTTTAAAGTTTTTGAAATCATCGTAATTTTCATCAGAAGCTTTAATATAATAATCGCATAATTCGAATGTTTTTATTTTGTAAAAAGGATCAAACGCTGTTGGTTTTCCTACTATTTCAAAGTAAATTGTTTTCTCAGTACATTCGAAACCATTTATCTGATTGATTTGTTCTTTTCTTTTTTCGAAAAAGGCAAGAATTTCTTTTTCCTTTTCGTTGTATTCAAATTGATATGGAATAAATTGATGCTTTTCTGTTTCAAAATCCTTAGGATGATTTCGTTTGTTAGTTGGCTGTATTTCGATTCCACTTTTACCAACAAAACCCCAAGTTCCGCCAACTAAAGGCGGATGTTCTTCATCTTTAGATCTGTCAAAATAACAACCGTTACAAAATTGAGAAAAGCCAAAGTTTATCGGTGACATCCAGTCGTATTTTGCCGGAATGATTTTCTCGCCAAAATCATTATATAAACCAACTTTTTTATTTTCGCTATAGCGGATAAAACCTTCCTGAAAATAATCAGATCCTTCACCAGTTGGGTAAGGAGAAAATAAAAAATTACCATTTCGGTCATAATATTTAAAGAAATCCATCATAAAAATCATGCTTTTTATTTCCTGACCGTTAATAGATTTATCAGCATTCATTGAATACTGCGCCGGAATAATAATCTTTCCTTTCTGATTTTTAACTCCTAATAAACTGTCATTTTGTACATAATAATAAAGCTTTTCGGTTTGTGAAAATCCTAGGATAGAAGATACCGAAAAGATTGCTAGTAGTAATTTTCTCATTTTAAAATGATTTTATAAATGAAAACGAAATAGGGCTAGTGATATTGTATTCAAAAATACTAATATAATTGCCGGATTTTTAAGTAATTTTGAAGCTAAATTATTGCATTGTTTCATGAAGAAGTTATTTACGCTCGTATTTATATTTTTAATTTTTACTTCGGCTATCAGCCAAAATAAATTCGGAAATCCTGAAGTGGATCCCATTCAAATTCAAAAAACATACGAACAATGGTCTGTTTACAATAAAAAGATAATGCTTTCAAGAGATTTTATCGCTCTTGATGCTTCTTCAAAAGAAATCTCAAAAGAAATATTTTTGAATCAATTGGCAAATGGTAGTTTTATTCCAATCCAACTAAAATCAGAAGCAAATATTTTCGTTTATAAGCTATTTGCAATTCAGCCAAAAACAGATTCAAGTATCAAAGCAACCATTAATCAAATAGGTTTTGATGCTTATAAAAACTACAAAATGGAAGGGACGGCTTTTCCAAAATTTTCATTTAAAGATTTAAGCGGAAATTTGGTTACCAACGAATCCATGAAAGGGAAAATAATTGTAATAAAATGTTGGTACATTCACTGCACGCCTTGTATTAGAGAATTTCCACAAGTGAATAAATTAGTAGAAGAATACAAAGATCGAAAAGATATTCTTTTTATAAGTTTAGCCGAAGATTCTCCTGAGCAGCTAAAAACATTTCTGGCAAGAAAACCACTTTCTTATGTTGTAATTCCAGACATGAAAGAATATATGAATGAAGCTTTGCAATTGAATTCATTTCCAACACATTTTATTTTAAACAAAGAAGGAATGATTGCGAAAGTTTTGCCGAATTTCGAAAGTCTTGAAATGGCTTTGGAGAAGGAAAGCAAACTCTAGCTGAATTAATCTCGCAAAGTAATCTCATTTTTGTCATTTCGGCGGAGGAGAAATCTTCATAAGAAACTCCGTAACAATAATGCAAGCTTTGTTGAGCTACTCGCGAAGATTTCTCCTCCGTCGAAATGACAAGATTACGTATAATCATCTATATAAAAATAAAACTTTGCGCCTCTGCGCCTTTGCGAGAACCTCCTTATCAATATAAAAAACTTAGCACCTTTGCACCTTTGCAACTCTGAACCTTTTTCACTACTTTTGCACCAAATTAATTAAAAAGACATTCATGTTAACAGTCAATAATTTATCAGTTCAATTTGGCAAACGAATTTTGTTTGACGAAGTAAATACCACATTCACTCACGGAAATATTTACGGCGTTATTGGAGCCAATGGTGCTGGAAAATCTACATTTCTAAAAATCATTTCAGGCGATATGGACCCAACTTCAGGGCACATTCACTTAGAGCCGGGAAAACGTATGTCGGTTTTAACGCAAAATCATAACTTGTTTGATGAGCATACCGTTTTGGAAACCGTTTTAATGGGAAATAAAGTTTTGTACGCTGTTAAAAAAGAAATGGATGAACTTTATTTAGATTATAATGATGCTAATGCAGACCGAATTGGAGAGCTTCAGGTTCAGTTCGAAGAAATGAACGGATGGAACGCTGATTCTGATGCTGCGTCAATGTTGTCTAACTTAGGAATCACAGAAGCAGATCATTATACTTTAATGGCAGATATGGAAGGAAAAATGAAAGTACGTGTGCTTTTGGCACAGGCACTTTTCGGGAATCCTGATGTATTGATTATGGATGAGCCTACCAACGATTTGGATTTCGAGACAATCGCTTGGTTAGAAAACTTCCTTGCAAACTATGAAAACACTGTAATTGTAGTATCTCACGACCGTCACTTTTTAGACGCGGTTTGTACACATATTTCTGATATTGATTTCGGAAAAATCAATCATTACTCAGGAAACTATACTTTCTGGTACGAGTCTAGCCAATTAGCGGCAAAACAACGTGCACAGCAAAACAAAAAAGCAGAAGAAAAGAAACAAGAGTTGGAAGAATTTATTCGTCGTTTTAGTGCAAACGTTGCGAAATCTAAACAAGCAACTTCTCGTAAAAAAATGATTTCTAAATTGAATATTTCTGAAATCAAACCTTCTAGCCGTCGTTATCCAGCGATTATTTTCGATCAGGATCGTGAAGCCGGAGATCAGATTTTGAATGTAGAAGGTTTGGCTGCATCTGTAGATGGAGAAGTTTTATTTAAAGATGTTGATTTGAATATGGCAAAAGGCGATAAAATCGTTCTTTTCTCTAAAGATTCACGTGCTACAACGGCTTTCTATGAAATCTTAAATGGCGAGCAAAAAGCAGATGCTGGAAGTTTTGACTGGGGAATTACAACTAACCAGGCTTATTTACCAGCTGAAAACCATAAATATTTCGAAAACGATTTGACTTTAGTAGACTGGTTACGTCAATACGCTAAGACAGAAGAAGAGCGTGATGAGGTATTTATTAGAGGTTTCTTAGGAAAAATGATTTTCTCTGGAGAAGAAGCTTTAAAAACATCTAGAGTTTTATCTGGAGGAGAAAAAGTACGTTGTATGTTGTCTAGAATGATGATGGAACGTGCAAATGTTTTGATGCTGGATGAGCCAACAAATCACTTGGATTTGGAATCTATTACAGCTTTCAATAACTCATTGAAAAACTTTAAAGGATCTGTAATTTTCACAACGCATGATCACGAATTCGCACAAACTGTAGGTAACAGAATCGTAGAATTGACGCCAAACGGAGTTATCGATCGTTACATGACATTTGACGAATATCTTGATGATGAAAAAATTCAGGAGCAAAGAAAAAAGATGTACAATCTTTAATCTTTAAAACCACAATATTAAAAATCCCAAATTCCAAATTAGATTGGAGTTTGGGATTTTTTTGTATTAAAAAAAAATAGCCACGAATTGCACCAATTTCCACGAATTATATTTGTGCTAATTTGTGTAGTTAGTGGCAAAAAAAAATCCCCGCTATGAAAATAACGGGGATTTTTTTATGTCTTATTTGCTACCAAAAACTTTAGCGAAAATCCAGATAACAATCGCAATAATAAAGATTACGATAAATATTCCGAATCCCATTCCGGCTTTAAAAATGTCTCCAATAACTTCGCAGCTTGTAAATGAAAACAGTATTACAAATACCATTAACAATTTTAGTATTTTATTTTGCATGATTCTGAGTTTTTAAATTCATATTAAAATTACTTCAGGAATCAGCGAAATGTGTTATAGAATTTTTGGGAAATGTTTTAGGATTTGGAGTTCAGCTTTATAATAAAAATCATTTTTTATTCTCCGACAGTTCCCGTTTTAACGTTCCCCGCTTTTTTATAGTTTACAGCAATTACCCCATTTGGCGTAACTGTACTTTCTGTTAATGTAAATCCTGTAGGAGTTGCACTATCCTTAAATAGTTTTTTGCCTTTGCCAAGAATAATCGGGTAAATTAAGAGGGCAAGTTCATCAACTAAATCATGCTCAAGTAAAAGCTGGACAAGTGTGGCGCTTCCCCAAACTTTAATGTCTCCGCCTTCTAAATTTTTAAGTTTTTTAATATCGTCTACAGATGAAAGGAATTCCGAATTTTCCCAATCAGAGGTTGTTTTGGTTGAAGACAAGACGTATTTTGTAACTTCATTAATTCCAGGCCAGCCATCAGCATGTTTGGGCCAATAGTCTTCAAAAATGTCAAATGTTTTTCTGCCTAAAAGAATATCGGCGGGCTTCATTTGTTCCTGCATAACATTTCCATATTCTTCATCTCCAAACGGCGCTACCCAGCCTCCATATTCAAAACCACCAGAAGTATCTTCTTCAGGACCACCAGGTGCTTGCATTACACCATCGATGGTAATCATGGTTATGACAATTATCCTTCTCATAATTTTGAGCTTTTAAATTCCATTTAAAATTACTTTAAAAATCAGAGAAATGTGTTATAGAATTTTTAGGGAAATGTTTTAGGATTTATCACTTTAATTTTAAAACCAAAACTATATTTATTTATCATTTTTAGCAGAGTATAAAATGTTTTGATTCACGAATGAAAGGCAAAAAACTCATAATACTATTTTTATTCCCAACCTTTTTTATTTTATTAAATTGAAATATATTATTTTTAAAAAGTTATTCAATTTTATTTATATCACAACAAGCATGAAACTATACAAGCTGATGTCCATCTCAAGAAAAACGATAAACACGTTAATCGTAGTCTTTTTTATAAATGGTTTTCTTTTTGCTCAGGAAGCTAAACCGCCAATAATGGGTTGGAGCAGCTGGAATAATTTTAGAGTGCATATTGATGAAAAAATGATTCGGGAACAGGCGGATGCTATGGTTGCTTCTGGGTTATACGATGCCGGTTATAGATATGTAAATATAGACGATGGTTATTTTGGAGGAAGAGATTCAATAGGTAATCTTTTTGTTGATACGCAAAAGTTTCCTTCTGGAATGAAGACTTTGGTTGATTACATTCACAGCAAAAAACTTAAAGCTGGAATATACAGCGATGCAGGAAGAAATACTTGTGGATCTATTTATGACAATGATAAAAAAGGCATTGGTGTTGGTATGTACGGATATCTTGATGCGGATAGTAAAACTTTTTTTGACGACTGGGGCTGCGATTTTTTAAAAGTGGACTGGTGTGGCGGAGAGCAAATGAATTTGGATGAAAAAACAGAATATCTAAAAATTTTAAAAACAGTAAAAGCAAAAAATGAAGCCATAGTTTTTAATGTGTGTCGATGGAAATTTCCGGGACAATGGGCAATCGATAAAGCAAATTCTTGGAGAATATCGTATGACATTGATGATAAATTTTCTTCTATCCTCAAGATTATTGATTTGAATGTTGATTTGTATAAATATTCATCCCCTGGGCATTACAACGATATGGATATGTTACAGGTTGGCAGAGGCATGAGTTATGAAGAAGATAAAAGTCATTTTTCGATGTGGTGTATGTTGAATTCTCCTCTTTTGGCAGGAAATGATTTAAGAAGTATGTCAAAAGAGACTGTTGGTATTCTTATCAATAAAGAAGTAATTGCTTTAAACCAAGATAAAGGATTTTATCAGGCGAGACGAATATTTAAAGAAGGAAATATTGAAGTTTGGGAAAAATTGCTGGGAGAAAAAGGTAAAGATGGAAAAGCAATTGCTATTTTGAACCGCGGCGAAGAAGCAAACAATTTTGTTTTAAAATCAGATTTAGTAAATCTCGAAAAATCAGTGAAGATTCGTGATTTATGGTCAGGTAAAAAAATAGGAGCGATAGGAAAGAAGGTAAGTTTTACTATACCCAAGCATGGTATAGTAGTTTTGCGTACTGAATAAGATATTTTTATTAAAAAAAGAGAACTTGCAGAATGGGGTTATATAATCGGTTTTTGAATTGATTGTTCTATTTTCTTCGCAATTATTATACTATGAATTTCTATATCTTCTCTTTTTGGATAATTTATTTCGAATAATTTAATGATGTCAAAATTATTTTGAGAAAGTTGATTGCGTATGTCTTCTTCAGTATGATAATAAAAATAGGTGCGATCGCCGGTACTTCCCGAAATAAAACCAGATTGAGAAGGATTTCCGGCAACAAAACTTAAATATAAAATCCCGTTATTTAAAAGTATTTTTGTAGAGTCATTTATTAGTTTAGAACAATCTTCTTCGGATAAATAAGGCAAACAAAAGCCGCACATAATGGCATCAAATTTTTGATTTAAGGAACTAAGTTCTCTTGTATCCATTACTTCAAAGTTGGCAGAAGGATTGTTTGCTTTCGCCAATTCAATCATTTTTGGAGCAATGTCAATGCCGGTAATTTTTAGATTTGGCTTTTTGGATAGTAAATATTTTGTAATATTTCCTGGTCCACTGCCAATTTCAAAAATGTTTATTTGTTCCTGTTTTAGAATGTTGCAAAAGAAGTCGTATGTCTCATTATATAAGCTTAAATTCATAAACTTATCTTCATAGAGATTGGCGATTTTATTCCAGGTTTCGAAAGTTTCTTTGTATTTATCCATTGATTTTTAATTGAATAATCAAATATTATTAGATCGGATTAAATTCTTAAATTAGTTTATAGTTTTCTTATTTTTAAACACTTAAATTGTTTTCTTGTTGAGGAATAAAAAAGAAAAAAATAATTGAAATCGAGACCCAAAGTGATATCGAAAAAGAAATTATTCCTGGTGTAGATTCAATTTGTGTTTGCCACAAATTAGATAACATTAAAAAAATTATGAAAAATGGGACTAATCCTATTATGAAGAATGGTAACAATAATATAAAACCAATAAAAGTTAGTATAATCGGTTGTCTAGCTGTAATTGAAGAGGCAAAGTTTCCAATTGAATTTGGAAGATATAATCTATAAAGAGTGTTGTTTAATAGTTCATCTTTTAATTCAGAATTAATTAGATTACTTGTTAATTTTGAGGTAATTTGTTTTAAACTTTCATGTAAATCTTGTCTATCTCTTCCCATGCGAAAAAGATTGAATAATAATGTACAAAAAAGTATTGGTATTAGTTGAATAACTAAATTTTCTGGGTTTGTTATTGTAAGTATGCCTAGAGAAATATTGGATAACGATTTGTAATCTACAAAGAAATAAAGAGTAACTAATATCAATAAAATCAGTGTTTGTTTTTCTTCTTTTTTTATAAGTTCTTGTAAATTGTTGTAAAGTTTATCCCTATAGTCAATGAGGATTTCTTCTTTATTGGTTTCTATAAATTCTTTTAAATGATTTCGATTGATCATATTTGAAAAATATTGATTTTTTGGAATTGCTAAAATATGATTTTATTGGCTTAAAATATTAAATGTAAGAAGGTGTCAAAAAAATCACTTCCCAACTTCAAAATTTCTTTGCCAAACTAAAAAAAAATATTTCCCCACTCAACACCTCAACAAATAAATTCATATTCCGTATATTTGCCCAACCAAACATTACAATTACTTATGAGTCAAAAAGTATTACTTAATTCTAAAGAAGTTACTATCATACTCCATCGTTTGGCTTGTCAGTTAATCGAAAAACATCTTGATTTCTCTAATACAATTTTAGTTGGAATTCAGCCAAGAGGCGTTTTTTTAGCGGAACGTTTAAAACAATTATTAGAAGACGAATACAAGGTTCCTGAAATTTCTTTAGGTTATCTAGATATCACCTTTTTTAGAGATGATTTCCGTCGTACTGAAAAACCGCTTGAAGCCAATAAAACCCAAATCAATTTTATAGTCGAAGACAAAAAAGTCATTTTTATCGATGATGTTTTGTTTACCGGAAGAAGCATTCGTTCTGCGCTAACTGCTATTCAATCTTTTGGAAGACCTTCAGAAATTGAATTATTGGTCTTGATTGACAGACGTTTTAGCCGTCATTTACCAATTCAGCCTGACTATAGAGGCCGTCAGGTAGATGCTATTAATGGCGAAAAAGTGATTGTAAGCTGGAAAGAGAATGATGGTGAAGATGTTGTTCACTTAGTAACGAATTAGTTTAATCGGTTAACCGGTTAATTGTTTAATCGGTAGCAAAACCGATTAACCGATTTGACAAAAAAACGATTAAACAATTCAACGAATAAACAAATAAACAATAAAAATGAAAGAATTAAGCGTAAATCATTTATTAGGAATAAAATATATCAACGAGAATGATATCAACCTGATTTTTGAAACGGCAGATCATTTTAAAGAAGTCATTAACCGACCAATTAAAAAAGTTCCTTCATTACGAGATATTACCATTGCCAACATTTTCTTCGAAAACAGTACCAGAACCAAACTCTCTTTCGAATTAGCACAGAAACGTTTATCTGCTGATGTTATCAGTTTTTCTGCAGCTCAGTCATCAGTTAAAAAAGGAGAGACGCTTATTGATACCGTAAACAATATCCTTTCGATGAAAGTGGATATGGTTGTAATGCGCCACTCCAATCCTGGAGCGGCTTATTTTTTATCTAAAAATGTCAAAGCAAGCATCGTAAACGCTGGAGACGGAGCACACGAACACCCAACTCAGGCTTTATTAGATAGTTATTCGATCAGAGAAAAACTGGGAGACGTTGCCGGAAAAAAAGTAGTTATTGTAGGTGATATTCTGCATTCGAGAGTTGCCTTATCCAACATATATGCTTTGCAGATGCAAGGCGCTGAAGTTAAAGTTTGCGGACCAAAAACATTGATTCCGAGATATATTGAATCACTTGGTGTTACGGTTGAACCAAATTTAAGAAAAGCATTAGAATGGTGTGACGTTGCGAATATGCTTCGTGTACAAAACGAACGTATGGATGTGAATTTCTTCCCGTCAACGCGCGAGTACGCACAACAATACGGAGTCGATAAACCGCTTTTGGATTCTCTTGGAAAAGAAATCGTAATCATGCACCCGGGACCAATCAATAGAGGAGTAGAGATTACTTCTGAAGTGGCTGATTCTGATCATTCTGTGATTTTAAATCAGGTGGAGAATGGAGTTGCGATTAGAATGGCCGTTATTTATTTATTGGCGTCTAAGATTCAGCAATAGTTTTTTAAGTTTTCAGTCGCGGTCGCAATTTTCAGTTTTGAAATGAGTGTCGCACTGAGCGTCCCGAGAATTCGGGAGAAGTGCTTTTATAAACAGAACTTGCTTTGCAAACGTGGGCTTCTCCTGAATTCTCGGGACGCTCAGCCTGACAAACTTGAAACTTGAAACAAATAACAAAAAAACTTCGTACATTAGCTTCATAAAATATAAGTCCCATAAATTATAAAATGAAAGTAGATCAAAAAGGACATACCGTTACGATTAAGGATACTCAAGGAGATGTAAATTCGTTCTTGGACAAAGTAACGCAACAAATTAAAACCTTTGAAAAACATAATATTATAATCGATCTTTCATTGGATACTGCTTTGACTGAGAATGATTTGAAACTTTTTTTAGCACTTTCAAAACAACAGAAAAAAGCAAAAAAATCATTTGTAATTGTGGCTTCTGATCTTGATTTTAACGCTATTTCAGATAAATTAGTTGTAGTTCCTTCTCTTTTGGAAGCACACGATATTATCGAGATGGAAGAAATTGAAAGAGATCTGGGGTTTTAAAATTGGTTTAATTGTTTATTCGCTTAACCGTTTAATCGATTTGATTTAATTTTAGACGATTAAACGATTTACCAAATAAACGAATAAACAATAAAATTGAAATTAACGATACTTGGCTGTTATGCCGCAACGCCCAGAACAATTACCAACCCAACTTCGCAGGTTTTAGAAATTAAAAACAGATTGTTTTTGATTGACTGTGGAGAAGGAACTCAGGTACAGCTTCGGAAGAATAAGATTAAATTCTCAAAAATTAATCACATTTTTATTTCCCATCTTCATGGTGATCATTTGTATGGATTAATCGGAACTATTTCGACTTTTTCCCTTTTGGGAAGAACTACAGATTTGCATGTTTATGGTCCAAAGGGAATTAAAGAACTTATCTTGTTACAATTAAAGCTGACAGAATCCTGGACAACTTATAATCTATTCTTCCATGAATTGGAGTCAAAAGAAAGTGAAGTTGTTTTTGAGGATAAGAAAGTTATAGTAAGAACAATTCCGCTGAAACATCGTGTTTATACTAATGGTTATCTTTTTCAGGAAAAACCGGATGAAAGAAAGCTAAATATTGAAGCTGTTCAGGAATACGATATTCACGTAGCTTATTACCAAAAGATAAAAAATGGAGGCGATATCAAGCTGGATAACGGTACAATTATAGAAAACGAGAAACTTACTTTTGATCCTGCACCAACAAAAAGTTATGCTTTTTGCTCAGATACTGTTTATCACGAAGCCATAATCCCGATTATTGAAAATGTGGATGTTTTGTACCATGAATCTACTTTTTTAGAATCTGAATCAGCTTTGGCACAAAAAACATTGCATTCAACAGCAAAAGAAGCAGCAAGAATTGCCTTAAAAGCAAATGTTAAACAATTAGTTTTAGGGCATTACTCAACACGTTATGATGGTTTAGAGCGTTTTAAACAAGAAGCGGAAGAAGTTTTTCCGAATGTGTTTTTAGCGGATGACGGTTTGAGTTTCGAGTTTTAAATAAGTCTTAAAGTCATAAGTCGAAAGTACTAAAGTGAGCTTCAATGAGAATCTAAGAAGTCTAATATCTAAGAAGTCTAAAAATCTAAAAAAATGAATGATTTAAGTAATTATAGAAAGTCTTACGAGAAAAGTGAATTATTGGAAACCAATATTCCAGAAGATCCAATTAATCTTTTTAACTGTTGGTTTCATGAGATGGAAGATTTTGGCGGAAGCGGAGAAGTAAATGCGATGACGGTTTCGACAATTGGATTAGACGGTTTCCCTAAATCGCGTGTCGTTTTACTGAAGAAATTCTCTGAAGAAGGTTTTATATTTTATACCAATTACAATTCTGAAAAAGGGAAAGCGATTGCCAACAATCCAAATGTTTGTTTGTCTTTCTTCTGGCAGGAAATGGAACGTCAGGTAATTATTAAAGGTATTGCACAGAAAACTTCTGAAATCATTTCTGATAATTATTTTGATTCCCGTCCGGAAGGAAGTAAGCTTGGTGCTATTGTTTCGCATCAAAGTGAAGTGATTCCTTCTCGTGCTTTTTTAGAAGAAAACTTAAAGAAACTCGAAACAGAATTTGAAGGAAAAGCAATTCCGCGTCCTGAAAATTGGGGAGGTTTTTTGGTAACTCCTTTACAGGTAGAATTTTGGCAAGGAAGACCAAACCGACTTCATGACAGAATTCGATACACCAGCCAATCAGATTTCTCCTGGAAGATTGAAAGATTATCTTCATAGTTGTAAGAAAATTATTTTATAAAATAAAATTTAAGTGTAGTTCATCGATTAATTTTGTAGTTTAACGATAATTTGAATACGTTTGACATAAGAAAAGTGAAACGATTTATTCGATTATAAAAATATTAAAGGATTTGCCCCAACATTTACTTTAAGCATTAAACTACTGTTGATTATGAAGAAGATAATGCGCGCCATGTTGTTCATTGCAATGGTTATTGCAATGAACGCATGTTCTGCTGACACCGCAGAAGGAGCTGTTGATAACGGCTCAACAGAAACTCTGATAGTAGACTACAATTACAATGAGTCGGAGTTGCAAACCATGCAATTGATTAATGATTATCGCCTTAGTATAGGCTTGAATACATTACAACGAATCAACCATATTTCTGCCAAATGTGAAGAGCACAACGAATACATGATTGCAAATAAAGTTGTCAATCATAATGATTTTGTAATGCGTTCTGACAATATTATTGAGGTACTTGGTGCTTCAAAGGTGGGAGAAAATGTAGCCTACAATTACAAAACTCCAGAAGCAGCTTTAAAAGCATGGTTAGAAAGTCCTGGTCATAAAGAAAATATTGAAGGGAATTATACTCATTTTGGTTTGTCAGTTACAACAGATGCTGAAACTGGTAAAAAATATTACACAAATATTTTTGCGAAAATTTAAAATATAATTTAAGACTGGTTGGTTTTAGGTCGTTGTAATTTGTAAGGTTACAGCGATTTTTTTTTGCAAAAAAAAAAAGCTGTCCCGAAAGACAGCTTTACTTACTAGTATTGTGTAATTAACTAAAGTGCAGTAATTATAAATTCACTTCTTCTGTTCATTTGATGTTCTTCTTCTGTACAAGGTACATCGTCGGCACATCTGTTTACAAGTTGTGTTTCTCCATATCCTTTTCCTGTTAAACGGTTTTTATCAATTCCGTTGCTAATTAACCATTTAATAGTAGATTTTGCTCTTCGGTCAGATAAACCTTCATTGTATTGATGTGTCGCTCTACTATCTGTGTGAGAACGGATATCAATTTTCATAGATGGATAATCCTTCATTACAGCCAATATTTTTTCTAAATCAATTGCTGCTTCAGGTCTGATGTTTGATTTATCCAAATCGAAATAAATCATTTTTATACCAAAGCATTTTCCTAAATCGTCACCAACTGTAACACGACATTTGTTTTTAGTAAGGGCAATAGGCAATTCTGTTTTACCAGTTGTTTTGTCTATTGTTACACTTACTTCTTTGGTTTCGTAATTTTCTTTTTCAGCTCTAACATTGTATGTTTTTCCGCATTCTACAGGAAGAACATAATTTCCTGAACCGTCTGCAATAACGGTTTCTAAGATATCTTGATTTTCATACAATGTAACTTTTGTACCAGGTAAAATATCGTTTGTTACGACATCTGTGACTGTTCCGTACAGTTGTTGGATGCATTTTAGTCGTCTGGTTTCTAAGAATGTATAAATATCATCTGAACCTAAGCCACCGTCTTTATTTGAACTGAAGAACCCTTGTCTGGTTGTTGGATCAATAATGTAGGCGAAATCATCTTTTGGTGAATTGATATCGGCACCAAGATTCTGAATATTAGCGACTTTTCCATGTCGGTCAAATTCACCAACAAAAACATCTAACCCGCCAAGACCAGGATGTCCGTCTGAGGCAAAGTAAATCTCATTTTCGCTTGTCACATACGGAAATGTCTCTTTTCCTTCAGTATTTATAGTTTTTCCTAAATTTTCTGGTGTTCCAAAGCTTCCGTCAGAATTAATACTTACTTTGTAAATGTCTGATTGTCCAATTGTACCCGGCATATCAGAGGCGAAATATAAAGTTTTTTCATCAGGACTTAGAGCAGGATGAGCCGTACTATAGTTGTCACTTGTAAAAGGAAGCGCCGTTACATTGGTCCATTGATCATTTACTAATGTGGCTTTATAAATTTTTACTAAAGTAATTTTATTGTCATCTTTTCCTTTTTTTCCATCAATGTAATTGTTTCTTGTAAAGTAGATCGTTTTTCCATCTTTAGTGAAAGCTGGCGATGCATCATGAAACTTCGTATTCAGAACGTTTTTGATTTTACTTACTTTTGATGTTGTATTGGTTTCAGCATCAATATCTGCAAAATAAAGATTGGTAAAATATTCGTTTGTCCATTTGTGTTTTCGCTGAGAAAAATTTCCCGTATCTCTTGCAGAGGCGAAGTACAATTTATTGTTGCTTACAAATGAACCGTAATCTGAATATTTGGTATTAATTCCTGCATCCTGAATTTTGTATCTTCCGGAATTGGCTTTAATCTGATCAAGATAATTTACATCTTCTTTGTAAAGTTTGGCTCTGTTATCATTTTTATTTTTGGCATTAAATTCGTCAAGAATCTTATTTGCTTTAGAAGTATCTCCAATTGATTTTAGCGACTGAGCATATCTGTAATAATACTCAGGTTCAATTTCAGAGTTCATTGCAAATAATTCACCGTACCATTTGGCCGCTCCTTCAAAATCTGAATTAAAGTAGTACGAATTACCCAGTTTTTTGAACATGTCTTCCGACTTATATCCTTTTTCAGCTACTTTTTCGTAGGTCTTTATTGCGTCAACATAAGCGTAGTTGTTATATTTTTTATCCGCGTTATTTATCTTTGATTGCTGCGAATAACTGTCAAATGAAAATCCAATTACTAATGTTAGGCAAAGGAAAATATAATTTTTCATAATAATCATTTTTAGAAGAAACGTGGAGTAGTAATTTTACCAGTGTTTTTGAAGAATTCGTAACGCAGGAATATCTCATGAGATCCTGAGTTATAGTTATTTAAGTTCGTTGTTTCACGATCGTAACCGTAACCTAAATAAAGTCCGTCGGTGATTTGAAATCCAACCATTGCGCTTAAAGACGCACTCCATCTGTAAGCCACACCAAGCATAAATTTATCGTAGAACATGAAGTTGGCAGAGATATCAACCTGAAGCGGTGCTCCTTCAACCATTTTTGTCAAAATAGCGGGTTTGAATTTATAATATTGATACTTGTCAAGATCAAATACATAACCGGCCATTAAATAATAATTTATTTTGTCTTTGTAAATGGCTACGTCATTATCGTCGTAGCGATTTGTTTCGATGAAATTAGGAACTGATAAACCAACATAAGCTTTATCAGAATGCCAGTAAACTCCGGCTCCAACATTTGGAGTGAATTTATTATCCAAATCCTGAAATTGAGGATCTCCAGCGTCGTCCGGATTTAATTTGCTTACATCTAAATTGAAGATATTGGCTGTCCCTTTAATACCAAATGAAAGTTTAAAATCTGCTGAAGTTTGTATAGTATACGATAGATCTACAGATATGTTATTTTCATTTGTTGGTCCAATTTTATCATTAACGAGTGAAGCACCTACACCAAGTCTGCTATTGTTTATTGGTGTGTTTACTGAGAAACTGCTCGTTTCCGGCGCACCATCCAGACCTACCCATTGCGTACGATACAATCCAAAAATGCTCAAGACTCCACGAGAACCTGCGTATGCAGGATTTATGTTTATTGTGTTGTACATATATTGCGTATATTGGGCATCTTGTTGCGCATGACTTGCAATACTGACAAACAGAATGACGAAGTAAAATAATTTTGTTCTCATAGTAGATATTTATTATTTCAATTATTACTATTGATTTTTATTAATGAATCCTCTCAAAAAATCGGTATTGTTTTTTACAATTAATGATTTTCTGCTCTTTGCTGTAGTAAGTTGATGTACAGTAAAATGTACATCAACTATTTACAGCTTTTGTTATTTTGAAAGATAGAGGTATCCGTCTTTTTTGTTATTTTGAATTACATTATTTCCGTCTAATGATTTGTAAGTAACAATGTAGTAGTAGGTACCTGTTGGTAATCCATCGGATTGTTTAACAGTAGTTCGTCCTCTTGAAGTTCCGTCAAAATTATTTGTCACATTGTTGTAATTAGTAGTTTCAAATACTAATATTCCCCAACGGTTATAGATTTCGACAGTATTTTCAGGATAACAAGTCACATCATCAATGCCATCAATCACAAACACATCGTTGAATTGATCTCCATTTGGAGAGAAAGCATTATGCACTAGTATGTTTTCACAAGCCAATACTTGACAATCATTATTTATAGTCATGTGTACGGCAACTGTTCTCGGGCAATTTGCATCACTTATTCTGTATTCGAAGATGTATAAGCCAAGAGCAAGTCCACGTGGGTTTACATTATTACCCTGTAATGCATTACTGTTGTTTACATCAACCCAGGTTCCTGTTCGAGGCGTTTCAGCAGGAAGCAGTGCAAGTAAGTCAACTAATGTTGAATCATCTGTACATGCTGTACTAAGAACACGTGTTTCAGGAACTGGATTCACAACAATGGTGATTGTTGCAGTATCGCAGTTATCAGGGCTTAGCTTATCACAAATTTGATACGAATAAGTATAAGTTCCAGCTGGAGTTAAACTCGCAACAGTTACATTTCCAGCAGTATCAACTGTAATATTTGGATCTGTTATACTGTTTTGATTTCCAGTCAGTAAGGTAAAGTTAACTAATTCTAGCGTAGCTGGAACATTTCCTTTAAGATCATTGCTTAAAACATTTCCTACTAATCCAAATGTGTTGCAACCAATGTTATTGTAAAGGTCATCATTTGCAGCAACTGGAGTAGGTGGAGCAGGATCTACTACAACTACGGTTACAATTGCAGTATCACAGTTTCCAAAATCAGCATTTTCACAAATTTGATAAGTCAATGTATATGTACCTCCTACTGTTCCGACTTTCACATCTACAGATCCATCAGGATTTAGTGTTAATGCTCCCGTAGGATCAGGAGTTACGGTAGTCAAAGTGACATCACTTGGGTTAACCGGATCTCCGTTTAATGTATCATTAGGATATACATTTAATACATTTGTTGCACCTGTGCCACTTGGAATCGGTCCGGCAGAATCATCATTAGCTACTATGGCAAATGTTGGTCTTGCGATACAGAAAGGATCAGCAGGTGGATAATTTACAACTATCGTTTGACTTGGATTAACGGAGATAGTCAAGGTCGCTGTTGGGCGAAGTGTTTCAAATCCGTCTGGAGCCTGAATCCATTTGTTATCCTGGAATACCCACCCTGGCCAGTCGATACCATTTCCGGCCTCATCTACTACAGCTCCTGGCCATAATACTCGTCCGCTAAGTGGTAAACCGGTCATTGTTGTAATTACATTGTTGTTGCTGTCTGCCCAGGTAATCGTTACGCCATCTACTGGAGTAAAGTTTGTATCTGTTACAGCATAATCAAGGTAAGGTACATCGTTAACACAAGTTGGTGTTGCAGTTACTGTCATTACAGGTGCTTCAATTGTAATTGTTACAGTTGCTGTATCACAATTTGAAGTTTCATCTGCTTCACAAATTTGGTATACCATTGTTAATGTTCCTGCAGGAGCATTTGGTAAGATGTCTACTGAACCATCAGGGTTTAGTTGTAAAAACTCATTTGGTGTTACCGTTGTAATAATAACCTCAGAAGCTGTTACCGGTTGTCCTTCAAGCGTATCATTTGTTAGTACATTCAATACATTTGGAGTTGTATGATTTACACCAGGGAAAGGTCCTCCGTTGTCATCATTCGCAACAATATCTTGTACTTCTTTACAGCTTACGCCAAAGTCAATATCCAAATGAACTAAATCTTCAGGTGTAACATTAACCACATATCCTTCCGCACTTGTAGTGGTACAAACGGTATGCATTTGTGTTTTAGCTGTTTTAGCTGTAGTTTTCTTATCGGCGGATGTTGTTGGTAAAACTTTTACTAATCCAGTTGCTCCTAAAGCAGCTGCAGCAGCATTAAAGTTCGCATCTTTAACAAGTTTTACAGTGTATTCGCCATAAGGATTTTCACTTTCAGGTCTGTTTCTCCAGAATCCTTGAATACCTACAATTACTTCATCATGGTATCCATTTGGACCATCAACAATAACATTAGAACTTAAAGCATTTCCAAATCCACCGGCATTTAATTCTCCAGCATTCATAGGACCAGTATAGCTTCCGTCTCCATTAAAGTCAATCCATTCCCAAAGGCTATAGTCGATAGCGCCTTCGCTGTCAGGAATGTTTTTAGTTACAACACCATCATTGTTTGCATCGTACCATTCATCCTGAATTCCGTTATTGTTAGTGTCATACCAAACATAATCTCCTAAAACAGGTAAGTTTGATTTTCCGTATAAGAAATCGTGAACCTGGAATTTACATTCTTCAAGTGTTGTAAAGAACAAGCTTGAATCTACAGGATATAATTGGTAAGCACTATTTAAATTAGCATCTTGAACCTGAACTAAATAATCTCCTGCAACCATTCCAGAGAAGGTATATTGACCATCTGCATTCGTAATACGAATTAAGATCGGACCAGGTGTACTACCTTGTGGAATCAAGGTAACTGGTACATTTGCAATAGGAGTATTAGTATCTACATTAATAACTTGTCCAGATACTTTAACTTTATAATTAGGCTGAGTTATTGTTACAGTTGCAGTTGCAGTACAAGTTTGTCCTTCGGCATTTACTGGTGACGTAGCTGTCAGTGTATAAGTACCTGCTGGTAAATTTGTATTTCCAACAACCTCATTATTAGCATTTGTAATTACAACGGTTGCGCCAGGGCTGCTAGTTACTGTAATTGAACCATCAGTTCCATCAAGACAAGTTACATTTGAAGCAACTCCAGATACAGACACTTTGTTCTCAACTGTGAATGTTTGTACTAATTCAGTTTTATTACCTGCACAGTCAGTTAAAGTATAGGTTCTGGTTACGATGTATGCATTTCCGTCGCATCCACTGCCACCATTGTTAGAGTCACTAACAGTAATGTTTACAGGTCCTCCGCAATTATCAGAAGCATCTGTTACATCAGCAGGATTTGCCGCCGGAATGTCTGCTGCATTTTGTAAGCCAGCAACATCTGCAGGAGCAGTTCCTGTTGGAGGAGTAGTATCTCTTACTGTAATGATTTGAGTATGAGAAACTGTATTTCCACCACAATCACTTGTAGTCCATGTGCGTGTTAAAGTATATTCAGTTCCGCATTCGTTTCTAATGTCGCTCTTAACTTCAGTGTAAACTACAGGTAAATCCCCGTTGCAATTGTCAGAAACTTGAGCATTAGCAGCTTCTGGAACAGCATCACAAGAAACTGTAATATCACCAGGAAGTTCTCCTGCAAATGTAGGAGCCGTAGTGTCTTGAATAGTAATTACTTGCGTGAAAGTTTCAGAAGTATTTCCACAATCATCAGTTACAGTCCATGTATTGGTGTAAGTTCCGGTGTTTGCACAACCTTCAGAAGCAACAAACTCGCCGCTTACTTTAGTTATGTTAGTTACATCAGTATCACAAGAGTCAGAAGCAGTTGGGAATAAAGCCTGAGCTGAACCTAAATCTTCGCTGTTACTGCATTCTACTGTTCTGTTTAGAGAACCTGTTTCTGTTGACCAAGTTGGAGCAGTAGTATCTTTGATTGTGATTACCTGAACAAATTCTGCTGAAGTATTTCCACAATCATCAGTTACAGTCCATTTATTGGTATACGTTCCAGCGTTTGCACAACCTTCAGTAGCCATAAACTCACCGCTTACTTTTGTAATATTTGTTACATCAGTATCGCAAGAATCAAAAGCAGTTGGGAATAAAGCTTGCGCTGAAGCCAATTCTTCTGCATTGCTGCATTCTATAGTTTTGTCTAAAGAAGCAGTTTCAGTTTGCCAAATTGGAGCCGTAGTATCCTGAATAGTGATTACCTGAACAAATTCTGCTGAAGTATTTCCGCAATCATCAGTTACTGTCCATCTATTGGTGTACGTTCCAGCGTTTGCACAACCTTCAGAACGAATAAACTCACCGCTTGTTTTAGTAATATTTGTTACATCAGTATCGCAAGAATCAAAAGCAGTTGGGAATAAAGCTTGCGCTGAAGCCAAATCTTCTGCATTGCTGCATTCTACTGTTCTGTTTAGAGAAGCAGTTTCAGTTTGCCAAATTGGAGCCGTAGTATCCTGAATAGTGATTACCTGAACAAATTCTGCTGAAGTATTTCCACAATCATCAGTTACAGTCCATCTATTGGTATACGTTCCAGCGTTTGCGCATCCTTCAGTAGCCATAAACTCGCCGCTTACTTTCGTAATGTTAGTTACATCAGTATCGCAAGCATCAAAAGCAGTTGGGAATAAAGCTTGCGCTGAATCCAATTCTTCTGCATTGCTGCATTCTATAGTTTTGTCTAAAGAAGCAGTTTCAGTTTGCCAAGTTGGAGCCGTAGTATCCTGAATAGTAATTACCTGAACAAATTCTGCTGAAGTATTTCCGCAATCATCAGTTACTGTCCATCTGTTAGTGTAAGTTCCAGCATTTGCGCATCCTTCAGAACGAATAAACTCACCGCTTGTTTTAGTAATGTTAGTTACATCAGTATCGCAAGCATCAAAAGCAGTTGGGAATAAAGCTTGCGCTGAATCCAATTCTTCTGTGTTGCTACATTCTACTGTTCTGTTTAGAGAAGCAGTTTCAGTTTGCCAAGTTGGAGCCGTAGTATCTTCAATAGTAATTACCTGAATAAAACTTTCTGTTACATTACCACAATCGTCTTTTGCAATCCAGCTGTTTGTATAAGTTCCGGCATTTGCACAACCTTCAGAACGAACAAACGGACCGCTTATTTTTTCATAAGTAACTATTGTACAATTTGCTGTTGCTTCAGGAGCACGGTTTTGCGCTGCTTCTAATCCTGCAGTATCACTACACTCTAATTTCTCATTTAAAGATCCGGCCACAGTTATCCATTTTGGAGCTGCAGTGTCTTGAATAGTAATTGTTTGAGTAAAGACAGTTGAGGTATTTCCACAATTATCTTCTGCTACCCAAGTATTAGTGTAAGTTCCTGTACTTCCACAAGCGCCTCTTTGTAATTCACCGCTTGTTTTCGTATATTTTATATCAGAATCACAATTGTCTTTTGCAATTGGCGATAGATTCTGAGCGTTATTAAGACCTTCAGTATCGCTACATTGTAAAGTAACGTTAAGTTCGCCTTCTTTTGTATCCCAAGTTGGAGCTGTAGAATCTTTGATTGTGATCACTTGCGTGAAAGTTTCAGAAGTATTTCCGCAATCATCAATTACTGTCCATGTATTGGTATAAGTTCCTGCATTTGTACAACCTTCAGAAGCTTCAAATTTTCCGCTGACTTTTATAATATTAGTAACATCAGAATCACAAGCATCAGATGCGGCTGGATATAAAGTCTGAGCTGCAGCTAAAGCCTCTTCATCACTACATTCTACAGTTTGGTCTAAAGATCCAGCTTCAGTTTCCCAAGTTGGTGCTTTAGTATCACGAACTGTGATTATTTGAGTGAAAGTTCCAGAAGTATTTCCACAATCGTCAGTTACAGTCCAAGTGTTGGTGTAAGTTCCTGCATTTGTGCAACCTTCAGAAGCTTCAAATTTTCCGCTGACTTTTTTAATGTTAGAAACATCAGTGTCGCATGAATCAATAGCAGTTGGGATCAATGCCTGAGCTGCATCTAAAGTTTCAGTATCGCTGCATTCTACAGTTTGGTCTAAAGATCCATCTTCTGTTTTCCAAGTTGGCGCTTTAGTATCTTGAATTGTAATTACCTGTGTGAAAGTCTCAGAGATATTTCCACAAGCATCAGTTACAGTCCAAGTGTTGGTGTAAGTTCCAGCATTTCCACAACCTTCAATAGCAACAAATCGGCCACTATCTTTTATAATGTTAGTAACATCAGAATCACAAGCATCAGATGCGGCTGGATATAAAGCCTGAGCAGCAGCTAAAGCCTCTTCATCACTACATTCTACAGTTTTATTTAAAGAACCTTCCATTGTAGTCCAAGTCGGAGCTGTATTGTCTTGTACAATAATTGTTTGACTTACAGGAACCGCTTCGTTTCCACAAGCATCTTTAGCGTACCAAGTTCTTATTTTAGTATAAGCCCCTTCGCATTGACCAGGAATTACTTCGTCTTCATAAGTTAAAGAAGAAATAGTTCCGTTAAGGTCGCTTGCAGTCGCTTGCTCGAACACAGGAACTGCAGGACAATTAATTGTAGAAGTTGCAGGAAGAGGATCAATAACCGGTATGATAGAATCTCCATCAATGATTTCGAAATGTTCAGTAATGCTACATCCTAAATGATCAGTTATTGTCACCGAATAGTTTCCAGCTTTTAGACCAGTAGCTGTTGCTCCAGTTTGTGCAGGAACCGTATTCCATAAGTAAGTGTATGGACTTGTTCCGCCTGAAACTTCAACACTTGCAGTTCCAGTAGTAGCACCACCACAACTTGGATTAACTTGCGATTTTGTTGCTGATAAGGCTGCATCTGGTTGATTTATTTTAACAGTTGCAGTTGTAGTACAATTGTTTGTATCTTTAACTGTAACCGTATAAGTTCCCGCTAAAAGATTGCTTGCGGTAGCTCCAGTTCCACCAGATGGAGACCATGAATAGGTATATGGAGAAGTTCCTCCAGTTACGGACACAGTCGCAGATCCGGTATTTCCTCCGAAACAATTTACATGAGTTGGAGAAGTAATGGAAGCAGATAAGGCTGCATCCGGTTGATTTATCTTAACAGTTGCAGTTGTAGTACAATTGTTTGCATCTTTAACGGTAACGGTATAAGTTCCCGCTGTAAGATTGCTTGCAGTAGCTCCAGTTCCACCAGATGGAGACCATGAATAGGTATATGGAGAAGTTCCTCCAGTTACAGTCACAGTCGCAGATCCGGTATTGCCTCCGAAACAAGCTACATGCGTTGGAGAAGTAATGGAAGCTGATAAGGCTTCATCTGGTTGATTTATTTTAACAGTTGCAGTTGTAGTACAATTGTTTGCATCTTTAACTGTAACTGTATAAGTTCCCGCTAAAAGATTGCTTGCAGTAGCTCCAGTTCCACCAGATGGAGACCATGAATAGGTATATGGAGAAGTTCCTCCAGTTACAGTCACAGTCGCAGATCCCGTATTACCTCCGAAACAAGCTACATGCGTTGGAGAAGTAATGGAAGCTGATAAGGCTTCATCTGGTTGATTTATTTTAACAGTTGCAGTTGTAGTACAATTGTTTGCATCTTTAACTGTAACAGTATAAGTTCCCGCTAAAAGATTGCTTGCAGTAGCTCCAGTTCCACCAGATGGAGACCATGAATAGGTATATGGAGAAGTTCCTCCAGTTACGGACACAGTTGCAGATCCAGTATTTCCTCCGAAACAAGCTACATGAGTTGGAGAAGTAATGGAAGCAGATAAGGCCGCATCCGGTTGATTTATCTTAACAGTTGCAGTTGTAGTACAATTGTTTGCATCTTTAACGGTAACAGTATAAGTTCCTGCTAAAAGATTACTTGCAGTAGCTCCAGTTCCTCCTGATGGAGACCATGAATAGGTATATGGAGAAGTTCCTCCAGTTATAGTCACAGTCGCAGATCCGGTATTACCTCCGAAACAAGCTACATGCGTTGGAGAAGTAATGGAAGCTGATAAGGCTTCATCCGGTTGATTTATCTTAACAGTTGCAGTTGTAGTACAATTGTTTGCATCTTTAACTGTAACCGTATAAGTTCCCGCTAAAAGATTGCTTGCAGTAGCTCCAGTTCCACCAGATGGAGACCATGAATAGGTATATGGAGAAGTTCCTCCAGTTACGGACACAGTTGCAGATCCAGTATTTCCTCCGAAACAAGCTACATGAGTTGGAGAAGTAATGGAAGCAGATAAGGCCGCATCCGGTTGATTTATCTTAACAGTTGCAGTTGTAGTACAATTGTTTGCATCTTTAACGGTAACGGTATAAGTTCCCGCTGTAAGATTGCTTGCAGTAGCTCCAGTTCCACCAGATGGAGACCATGAATACGTATATGGAGCAGTTCCTCCACTAACAGTCACAGTCGCAGATCCGGTATTTCCTCCGAAACAATTTACATGAGTTGGAGAAGTAATGGAAGCAGATAAGGCTGCCGTAGGTTGATTTATTGTGACACTTGCCGTTTTTGTACAAGAGTTAGCATCTGTGACAGTTACGGTATAAGTACCAGCTGTAAGATTACTTGCGGTAGCTCCAGTTCCACCAGATGGAGACCATGAATACGTATATGGAGAAGTTCCTCCAGTTACAGTCACAGTCGCAGATCCGGTATTACCTCCGAAACAATTTACATGAGTTGGAGAAGTAATGGAAGGAGATAAAACTGTTGGTTGACCAATTACTACCCCATTTACATTTGCAGAACAGCCATTTGCATCCACCACTTTGATATTATAAGTTCCGGCGGCTAAACTCAGTAAAGTATTTTCAGTCGTTTGTCCGTTTATATAATATTTGTAAGGAGCAGTTCCGTTGGTGACTTTTATTTTAATTGTACCATCACTACCTCCAAAACATTTTACGTCGGTTTTAGTGTCCAGCGCAACTGTATAAAATGGAGGTAAAACAATATTTGCTCTTACAAAGTCTCTATTAGCATACCACCACGTATTTATGGTATTCATATTACCATATTGTGGATCATCATTGTTATTGCTATCAAAACCACTCCATCTGTGGCAATTACCAGGAGGAGTATTGTTAGGTGTACATCCCGTAAGATTTAATTTTGCATCAAAAGTACCACTATTGTAAGTAATAGATCTGTCATCCCAATAAAACTTTAAAACATATCCGGCTGGCGCAGCTGGTCGTACAACTGTACATGAAAAACCATTTTGATTTTCCTCTACATCATACATCGGAAAATGGAAAGCAGCCTGCCCGAATGAAACAACTATGGGTATCGATGTGCCTTGCGCTATTATATTTCCTAGTCCATCTTTTCCATCCCAGGGAACACTTACCGCATATGGTGGCGCTCCCGATCCTGAAACACTTTGTGTAGTCAAAACGTCTTTGGTTCCTGCAGTAAAAACACCATCACCTCCGTCAAAATCAAGGAGAATTTCAACAGTTCCGCTTTTATTAACGCTTATGTTGATATTACTTTCGCCAATTCCGCAATTTGTGATTCCATTGATTTTTATATTACCATCATAGGTTCCGTTTTTCCAAATGTTTATATCAGGATCGTTTAAGAAAACCTCATATTTCGGACTCATTTTTGTTGCATCAGAAGCATTGTAAACACTTTTTTGATCGTTTGCAGTATTTCCTGAAGTTCCAGGACCTGTATTATTAAAGGCAACATTGAAGTACCATGGTCTAAAACCTGCACCATTAAAATTGATTTTATTTACAAAACCATTTTGAGTTGTAGCTCCGGTAGTAGATCCGTTGTCAGGAGCAAAAACATAGAAAGCACCATTGAAATTGGTGGTAACATTATCCATGGCAAAAGCCCAACGTTTTGAATAAATACGTCCGGGAATTGAATTGTTTGAACTATTTGCAACAGTAATGTCGTAGTAATTATAAAAAATTTGGTCACTAGTGTCGTTAGTTGATTGGAATTCAATGTAGTAATCACCGGCACCCATTGCAGCATTTGGAGTAAAAACAATAGGAGTATAACCTGTAGATGAAGTAACACCATCAACTCCCACTGGGCCGCTTTGGGCTCTTGAAAGACGTTGGGCTTCGGTACCTGTTATATTTGATGTAGTTCCATTCAAATCATAATTTGCAAATGCAACATTTCCGTTTGGATCTATGATTCTAAATCTTGACGTAATTTCATCTCCAGTTGGTGATGATCTTCGGGCTCTACTAAAACCTAAGTATACTTTTTCAGAACTTGGATTTTGAATTCTAATATACAATCGCTGCACATCTGTAGAACCATATCTTGCAAAATTTCCATATTCATTACTGTTTATGCAAAGTGATGCCCTATTGCTCGTGCTAGTAGTTGTTTGTTTACTACCTTCTCCGCCATAAACATTAAGAAACAAAGTACTTAATATAAAACTTAGAAGGATTTTTATTCTGTTTTTGAAAGTAAAGTTTTTCATATTAAAAATTTTAATATTGATATAATGTTTTGACTAACAGTAAAAACGAGATACAGCTACATGATGTAGTAAAGAAATATTTGTTGTTTTGGGAGTTATTATATCTTTTAAATCTAATATGGGCTTATAAAAACCAACTCCTTTGGTCTTTTTTGGAGGTATGAATGTATGTAGAATAGTTTGGCTTTTACTTCCTGGGCAAGTCGTAGAAGTTACGGTCACCGAAGTTCCATTCCATTGATCGAGCTTTGAAATATCGACTAAGCTTAGTTTTACATAAAATTCCGCAACTTCTCCTGGAGCAAGCGTAATTGTTTTATTCTGAGGACCATTATTTTTGCTCTCCAGTCTATTGTTTAATAAAACATTGTTGGTTGTTGCGCTTCCGTCAGGATTTTCTGCAAAACTTGAAAAGTTCTCGGCAGACAATTGATAGGTATCAGTATTCGTTCCAGTGTTTTTAACTTGTAGTAAAAACGAAACTTCAGAACCATTGTACTTTTGTTGATTTTCTCCGTCAATGGTTATTTCAGAATTACACGAACCAGATTGCGAATATGCAATTGAGGTAATTAAAAAACAAAGCAGACCAAAAAAGCTCTTCTGAAAGATATTTTTTCTTTGCGAAAAAATAATCTTACAATTGGTAACAAATTTTACTGCTTTTTCAAGAGTAGATTTAGTTTTCATATTTTAAGATTTAGTTTTGTGGTATTTATGAAATTTTAACATAATCAAAATTATATTAGAGTTTTTGTAATTAAATTTTTTTGTCTGTAACTAACCTAAAAACTCGTTCAACTACTCTTTTTTAGCAAAATATTGTCTAAAAAAAATGCTTTTTTAGTCCGTTTTAGCAAATTTTATTCTTCATTTTTCTTCCTTATTTCGTCAAAAATGCATCTTTTGAATCTTTGTAAATAACTAATAATCAATTATTTAGTTAAAATTTTATCTATTTGTAAAATATCGACGAAATGATTGTTTTAATAGATGAAGTACACAATTTGTAAAAACTCAAATCATGATTTTTCTGGATTGTTAAAATTTTGAGGATTATGAATTCTTGTTAAAATTTTAGTTAAATGTTAACAGTTATAAAAAAGTGGGAAGGATTAAAAATTCTTTTGTAAATTAGAACTTAGAAAAAAGTTTGACGCAGTGCATTTATTTTAAAAATCTCTTTTTATGAAAAACTTAATCTTAATTCGACACGCAAAATCAAGCTGGGAAGCACCTCTAAAAGATTTTGACAGACCTTTAATGAAAAGAGGTATATTAGATGCGCATGATGTGTCTTCAAATATTTCAAAATACCTTCCAAAAACCTATATAATTTGGAGTAGCAGTGCCGCACGCGCTTCAGAAACGGCTCTTATTTTTGCTCAAAATATTTCTTATCCTATAGAAAGCATCATTTTCAAAGATGAACTTTATACTTTTGATGAACGACAGCTCGAAAAAGTTATCAAATCGTGTGATAATAGTTTCGATAGCGTTATTCTTTTTGGACATAACGAGGCTATTACAAATTTTGTTAATAAATTTGGGGATGTTTTTATAGAAAATGTTCCGACTTCAGGTTTTGTTTCCCTGCAATTTGATTCAGAGAGTTGGGATGCTCTCAATAAAGGCAAGACACATAAAACAATTTTCCCCAAAGATTTAAAATAAATAAAGTGTACGAACAGAAATATATCGATAGAGAAAAAAGTTGGTTAGCGTTTAATGCAAGAGTGCTTCAGGAAGCAGCAGACAACACAGTGCCACTTTTAGACAGACTGCGTTTTGTTGGAATTTTTTCAAACAATTTAGATGAGTTTTTCAGAGTTCGGTATGCTGCAATTCGAAGATTGAGCCTTTCTGGTATTTCTGGCGAAAAGTATTTAGGCGGTATTTCTGCCCATCAATTAATTAAGGATATTACAGAAATAGTTATTCAGCAGCAGTCGGAGAGCTTACGTATTCTAGGAAATATTGAAGCCGAACTGGAAGCTGAAAATATCTTTATTATAAACGAAACTCAAATTACTCCAAAACAGGAATGTTTCTTAAAAGACTTTTTTACACAAAAATTGAGTCCGGAGTTGGTTACTATTATTTTGAATGATTTGGCAGTTTTTCCGGTTTTAAAAGATACTTTGGGTTATTTGGCCGTTCGTTTAGAGCTTGCAAATGATGAGGTTCGTTATGCTTTGATTGAGATTCCGAAAAATATCAACAGATTTGTGGTACTTCCTTCGGATGATGATAAACAATATGTTATTCTTATTGATGATGTAATTCGTTTTAAACTAAAAAACATCTTCAATATTTTTGATTCTAAAAGTATTTCGGCACATATGATCAAAATTACGCGCGATGCACAGTTGGATATTGACAGTGATTTGAGTAAAAGTATGCTCGAAAAAATCTCCAATTCTGTAAAAGACCGTCGTATAGGCGAACCGGTGCGCTTTATTTATGACAATTTAATTGAAGAAGATACGCTGCAATTCTTTTTGGAAAAAATGAAAATTGTAGAAACAGATAGTATCATTCCAGGCGGAAGATATCATAATCGTCGTGATTATATGGATTTTCCAAACTTGGGACGATATGATTTATTGTACAAACCAAATGAGCCTTTGCCAGTTCCAGGTTTAAGTTTAGATGGCAGTATTTTAGAGAAAATTAATAAAAAAGATTATTTGGTTCACGCGCCTTATCAGTCTTTTTCGTATTTAACGAAATTCCTGCGTGAAGCGGCTTTAGATCCAAAAGTTACAAGTATTAAAATTACGCTGTATCGTTTGGCAAAAAATTCGCAAATTATTAGTTCGCTTATAAATGCTGCTAAAAATGGTAAAAAAGTAGTAGTTCAAATTGAACTTCAGGCGCGTTTTGACGAAGCCAGTAATATTTCGTATGCGGAACAAATGCAGACGGAAGGAATCGAGCTTATTTTTGGAATTAAAGGCTTGAAAGTTCACAGTAAAATATGTGTAATTGAAAGACTCGAAGAAGGAAAAACACGTCGTTACGGATTTATCTCAACTGGAAACTTCAATGAATCGACAGCAAAAATCTACACAGATGTTACGCTGTTTACCTGTCATCAGGGAATTTTAAAAGACACATCAAAAATATTCGAATTTTTTGATATCAATTATAGAGTGCATCGATACAAACATTTAATTGTATCTCCACATTATACCCGAACTAAGTTTATAAAACTAATTGATCGCGAAATTTTGCATGCTCTGGCCGGAAGAAAAACGCATATTAAATTAAAAATGAATAGTTTATCTGATTTTAAAATGATTGATAAACTATACGAAGCCAGTAATGCCGGAGTAAAAATTCAGCTACAAGTAAGAGGGATTTGCTCTCTAATTCCAGGGATTCCGGGAATGAGCGAAAATATAGAAGCAATAAGTATTGTCGATAACTATTTAGAGCATTCAAGAGTTTATATTTTTGGAAATGCCGGTTTAACCGAAGTATATATTTCGTCAGCCGATTTTATGACTCGAAATCTTGACGGAAGAGTTGAAGTTACTTGTCCGATTTACGACTTAGAAATCAAAAAAGAACTGATTGATAATTTTAATATCGCTTGGAAAGGAAATGTTAAAGTAAGATATCATTCATATAAATTAGATAATAAATACAAGCCTCGAAATCATCATGCCCCATTTAGAGCGCAATTTGAAACCTATAAATATTACCAAAAAAAGATTGAGGTAAGTGAAGCGGTTCCGCAAAAAATAAATTAATTAAAAAACAATTTCAAATCATAAAGCGAGCATGATTAATATTAGGAAGTTTGCAGCAATAGATATCGGTTCAAATGCCATGAGGCTTCTGATATCGAATGTTGTAGAGCAGGAAGGTAAAGAACCACAGTTTAATAAAAGTTCCCTTGTTCGTGTGCCAATTCGTTTAGGTCAGGATGCCTTTACTGTTGGAGAAATTTCACAAGAAAATATAGATCGAATGGCTGATGCTATGAAAGCATTCAACCTTCTGATGAAAGTACATAAAGTAGAACGTTATATGGCATTTGCAACCTCTGCAATGCGCGAGGCTTACAATGCAAAAGAAGTTGTGGCTTTAATTAAGAAAAAAGCCGATATAAAAATTGAGATTATCGATGGTAAAAAAGAAGCAGCTATTATTGCTTCTACAGATTTACATCATTTAATCAAATCAGATGAAACTTATCTTTTTGTTGATGTTGGAGGTGGAAGTACTGAGTTCACCTTATTCTCTGACGGAAAAATGATTACTTCAAGATCTTTCAAAGCGGGAACTGTTCGTTTACTGAATAATATGGTGCACGAAGTAGTTTGGGATGAAATTGAAAAATGGATCAAAACGAATACTGCAGATTATGATGAGGTAACGCTGATAGGTTCTGGAGGAAACATCAATAAGTTGTTTAAAATGTCTGGAAAACAGCAGGAAAAACCGCTTTCGTATATTTATGTGAATTCGCAATATGCATTCCTGAATTCTTTGACATACGAACAAAGAATTGCCGAATTAGGACTGAACTCTGACCGTGCCGACGTTATTATCCACGCAACGCGAATTTATCTAAACGCTATGAAATGGAGTGGAGCGCGCCAGATTTATGTTCCAAAAATCGGGCTTTCAGACGGAATCGTAAAAGCGATGTATTACGGTAAAATTTAGAAAAAAAATAATGCCACAGATTAATGGATTTACAAGGATTAAGAGTAAAAAAAATCCATTTAAATCATTTAATCTGTGGCAAAAGAAAATAATAATCTCAGCAATTGTAAATGAATAAAACTAGACTTGAAGCTTTTAGTGACGGTGTTTTGGCAATTATCATAACCATTATGATTTTAGAAATTAAAGTGCCGGAAGGACATGAATTCGCCGATTTAAAACCGCTTATTCCTAAATTTTTAAGCTATATTCTGAGTTTTATTTATGTTGGAATTTACTGGAACAATCATCATTATTTACTTCATGGTTTATCTAAAGTCAATGGAAAAGTGCTTTGGAGTAATTTGCACTTGTTGTTTTGGCTTTCGCTGATTCCCGTTTCAACCGGCTGGATGGGAGAGCATAATTTTGAGAAAGCATCTATGGCTTTGTACGGAATTATTTTACTGCTTTGTGCCATAGCTTACGTTATTTTGCAATACGTAATTATGTGTAGCGAAGGCGAAAATTCTCCTTTGCGAAAAGCACTTGGCAAAGATTTAAAAGGAAAAGTATCAGCGGTTTTATATATCATCGGAATTATTTCTTCGTTTTACAACGAATGGATTTCTGGTGCAGCTTATTTTATTGTAGCGATGCTTTGGCTTATTCCGGATAAAAGAATTGAGAGGGTTTTTGATTCTAAAGAAAATCTATGAAATCAGTTTTTCAGTCCATTCAACAGTTTCCTTCTCAGGAGTTAGATCTTTTAGACGATTTAATTACAGTTCGAACTTTAAAGAAAGGCGAACTTTTGTTGACTGAAAATCAGGTTTGCAATGAAGTTGTTTTTATTAAAAAAGGAATTCTAAGATCATTTTTTGTCAATCATAAAGGCGACGAAATCACAAACTGTTTTGCATTCGAAAATGAATTTATGGCCTCTTTTGCTAGTTTTATTACCAAAGAAAAAGCCGAAGAAAATATTCAAGCTTTAGCCGAAACAGAATTACAGATTTTAGATCGAAAAGCTCTGGAAAAATTATATCAATCTGGTTCTAACTGGCAGGAAACAGGAAGAAAATTAACTGAATTAGAGTTTGTTAATCTTCATAAAAGAATGGTTTCTTTTCAGAAATTATCGGGTGCACAGCGTTACGAAGAACTTTATAGAAATCATCAAAAGTATTTACAGTTAATTCCGTTGCAATATTTAGCTTCGTATTTAGGTGTAACTCCAAGGCATTTAAGCCGAATTCGAAAAGCATTGTAGATAAGATTTTGCGTCACAGAGTTTTTTTTAAAAAGATGTATTTCTTTCATCATATACTATGTGTTCAAATCTAGATTTGTTCCATACTCTTTTTCTAAAATAGATTCTATGTTTCTATGTGTTTAATTTTTTCAAATCTAATTAAGACGAAAAAAGCATTTTGGGACATTTGTCTAGTAAAATCATTTATCCTAATAGTATTTTTGAGAAAACATTCAATATGAAAAAAATACTGATTATAAACGGACATCCTAATGCTGAAAGTTTTAACTTCGGAATTGCAGAATCGTATAAAAACGGAGCAATTGCTTCCGGATCGCAAGTTGAAATTATAACAATTGCCAATTTAAACTTCAATCCAAATTTGCAATTTGGTTATCAAAAACGAACAGAATTAGAACCGGATTTGCTAGATTCCTGGGAGAAAATAAAAAGAGCCGATCATCTCGTTTGGATTCATCCTGTTTGGTGGGGCGGTCTTCCCGCAATTACGAAAGGTTTTATTGATCGTTTGTTTTTACCTGGAATGGCATTTCAATACAGAGAAAATTCAGTTTGGTGGGATAAATTATTAAAAGGGAAAACAGCACATATTATTACTACATTAGATCAACCGGGTTGGTATTATCGATTGTTCTTTGGAAGACCGAGCGTCAATCAGCTAAAGAAATCCACTTTGGAATTCTGCGGAATAAAACCGGTAAAAGTCAGTTATATCGGAATTATAAAAACGTCTGATACTGACCGAAGAAAAAAATGGCTGGAAAAAGTTTATAACTTAGGTTTCCGAAATAAATAGAAAACTTAACCATTCAACTCCAACCCAAATGTACTTCTTAAAAGCTCGATGTTTGGGTTGATTTCCAAGAAGCGATTGTAGCGATCCTGGTCGTTGTAACTTCTTTTCATTTCTATTTTTTCGTTTACAACCACTTCAATAGTAATATCATGGTTATGCAAATGACCTTTTAAATGGCCTAATAATCCATTTATCTGACCTTCAAATTCTAGTTTAGAACCTTCGTTTGGAAGCTCATAAATGATTTTTGTTCCATCTAAAACAGGATCGTTGATCAATAAAATAGATTCCATAATCTTGAAACCTTTCTGACCTAGACGTTCAGCATATTTGTTCCAGTGCAGCAACATATCGGTTTCGTTAAATTCTTCTGTAGGTAACACAGATGAAGGTTTAACATACGATTTAGTGCTCGCTTCCAGTTCTTTTTTCTTGCGAATACTTGCTAAAGAAAATGCAGAAACTTTTGGATTGCCTATTTCGGCTCTTGGTGTTTCTGGAGTTTCATCAACTTGTTCAGGTTGAGGAATTGTAGTTTTAGTTTCTGTTTGGGCTTCAGAAGTTTTACTTGTAGTTACAGATGGACTTTCAACTTTCGGCTTTTGACTTTCGACTTCAACAATAGAATAACCTCCGTTTTTAAAATAAACGGGGGGAATTATGAATTGCTCAGCTTTTTTTTTTCTCCATCAAAATTGATAGAGGCCAATTGCATCAAACATAGCTCAACTAAAAGTCGCTGGTTTTGACTCAATTTATACTTTAAATCGCAGTCGTTTGCAATGTCAATTCCTTTTAATAAAAATTCCTGTGAACATTTTTGAGACTGAACGCTATACATTTGTTGCGCTTGCTCTCCAACTTCAAGCAAAGCGATAGTTGCAGGAGTTTTGCTGACTAATAAATCTCTGAAATGAGAAGCTAATCCGGCAATAAAATGATGTCCGTCGAAACCTTTAGAAAGAATGTCGTTGTAAGCGATTAGAAGTTCTGGGATTTTGTTTTCCAGAATCAAATCGGTAATTGAAATATAAGTTTCGTAATCTAAAACGTTCAGGTTTTCAGTTACGGCCTGACGCGTTAAGTTTGTTCCGCAGAAGGAAACTACACGGTCAAAAATAGATAAAGCGTCGCGCATTGCACCATCTGCTTTTTGAGCAATAATGTGAAGTGCGTCATCTTCAAAATTGATTCCTTGGCTTGCAGCAACATCAGCCAAATGTTCTTTAGCATCTTTTACCGTAATTCTTTTGAAATCAAATATCTGGCAACGAGATAAAATCGTCGGAATGATTTTGTGTTTTTCTGTCGTCGCTAAAATAAAAATAGCATGTTTTGGCGGTTCTTCTAACGTTTTAAGAAAAGCATTAAAAGCAGCCGAAGACAACATATGAACCTCGTCAATAATATATACTTTGTATTGTCCGGTTTGTGGCGGGATTCGAACCTGATCAATCAAGTTTCGAATATCATCAACCGAGTTGTTTGAAGCGGCATCTAACTCAAAAACGTTAAATGCAAAATCTTCATTTGGATCGTCATATCCAGGCTGATTTATCTTTCTAGCCAGAATACGCGCGCAAGTAGTTTTTCCAACTCCACGCGGTCCGGTGAACAAAAGGGCAGAAGCAAGGTGATTGCTGTCAATAGCATTCAACAAAGTGTTTGTAATGGCTTTTTGCCCCACAACATCCTTAAAGGTCTGCGGGCGATATTTACGTGCCGATACTACAAATTGTTCCATATTCTATTTTATTCGATAGCAAATATAGAGTATAATTTAATGATTTAAAAATTTAAAAATTGAAAGATTTTTAAGTGGTTGAATTGTAGAAAGAAAAAAATATTTTCTGTCGGGTTTGAAAAAAAAGTAATAGTTTTATTGTAAAAACAGAAAGCTGATAAACGTATAAATCATGAAGAAATATTTGATATTTTTAGTTTTGCTTACCGGATTTGCTGTAAAAGCACAAAATGCAACTCAAAAGACTCCAATTTTTCAATTACGTATTTATGAAATTTTCGAAAACAACAAAAAAGAGTTTAATGAACGTTTTCGTGACCATGCGATGCGTATTATGAAGAAATATAATTTTAAGATAACTTCTATTTATGAATCAAAATCAGATAAGAAGACGGAGTTCGTTTATTTTTTAGAATGGCCGGATGAAGCCACGATGAAAAAAGCCTGGGAAGATTTTAGAAAAGATCAGGAATGGATTGACATTAAAAAGGAATATACGGCGAAGTACGGTGACGTTTTGGGCAATATTGAAGATCGGGTTTTAACTAAGGTTGATTATTCGCCGAATTAGATTTTTTATTACTATTTTGATGAATTCTTATAAAATAAATGACAGTTTGTCAATTAAATTCTTTAAATATATTCGAATGAAGAACACCTTTATAATCTTTGCTATTTTTCTTTTTTTTAGTTTAAATTGTTTTTCTCAGGTCAATGAAAAAATTGATGAAAGTTGGAAAGACGTTAAGGGAAATCTTCAAGTAAAAACCGAAATTGTTTTAAAACTGACTGCTATATTGCGGAATTCTAATAAAATAAATAATGCAGAATTAAATCAAATAAATTCTAATGCTAAAGATTTAAAAATTGAATGTAGAAAAGAGGTTTTGAATGGACAAGCGGTTAAAGATCTGAAATTAAAGAGCGATAATCTCAATAAATATCTGGTTAGAACATTAGTTAATATCGAACTTGATTCAAAATTGAAAAGCAATAAAAATATTATAACTATAATGGATGAGTTGTCTTTGGCAGAAAATAATATTTACAGTAAAATTAGAAAGTATAATGAAATATGTAGCAGTTTAAACAAAAAGGAGCTGATTTATATATTTAGGTCCGAGTCAAAATCTCCCCAAGTAGAATTTTAAATAAATATAACTCTTGATTCTCGAGTCAATGTTAGATTTTATTATATGAATTCTATTTTTTACTGGAAAAAATATAAATTCCTCCCAATATCATATAATCTTTTAATAGTTAATCTATTTAATTTTAGGTAGTTAATTGTTAAATATAGCGTTATGAAAATTCAATCAATTTTATTGGGAATGGCACTTGCTGTTTCTTTGCTGTCATGCAGTCCAAAGGATGCTGATTTAGAAAAAGAAATTAGCGAAAAACTAAATACACCCGGAGTGCACGTTACTGTACATGAAGGTGTTGCTACAATTACAGGAACCTGTGATGATGAAATTTTTAAAAAGAATATTGAGCGTTCGGTTAAATCAGTGCAAGGAGTAAAATCGGTTGTGAATAACTGTCAGATTCCGGTGCCGAATGTTGAACCGGCTGCAGCTACTGTTGTAATTAATTCAGATGCTGATTTAGATAAATCGGTAAGTAAAATTGTAGATTCTTACGATGGTGTCAGCGCTACTGTTGTTGGAGGTGTCATTACACTTTCGGGAGAGATTAAAAGAGATAAGCTGCAACCACTAATTCAAAGCATTCAGGAATTAAAGCCCAAAAAAGTGGATAACAAATTAACTATTAAATAAATTGTTATGAGTTTACAAGATAAATATAGAGAATTAACAGATCTTGCTTCTCAGCTGGAAACAACAGATTTGCAAGTAAGAGAACAGGACAATGTATTGTATATTGATGGCAAAGTAAAATCGGCGGCGGAGAAAGAAAAACTTTGGAATGCTTATGGCGAAATTGATCCTGATTACAGATCGGGCGATGTGGTTATGAATATTGAAGTTGAAGAAAGTGTTTCAAGAGAATATACTGTTGAAGTTGGTGATTCTCTTTCGAAAATAGGAAAAGCTTATGGCGTTTCCTGGCAGGATATTTTTGAAGCAAATAAAGATATTATTTCAAATCCTGACTTGATTCAGCCGGGATGGAAACTGAAAATACCAACAGTATAGAATTGAAAAAAAATTCAATAAAAAAAATCCAAATTCCAATTTTACATCTTGTAAGATTGGAATTTGGATTTTTTTGTTCCCAAGTTTCATATTGGGATTTAAGAAGACTACCTTCCCCTAATACTTAAGTTAAACAAAAATTGTGCTGTTTCCTGATCTGAATCGGCTGAAAAGCCAGCAACATAAACTCCTTTTTTTCCAGAAGTTGATTTAATTCCGTATACAACTGCCTCATCGCCCGGGTCTGATTCCCCCTCGTATCGATACACATGAACAATTTCAAATTTCTCAGGATTCTTTTTAATCACGTCAGCATTTCGATTAAAATCGCACGTAAATCCTTTTTCATTCAATTGATCTAAAGCCTTTGAAACAGTTGCGTAATGATACATTCTTTTCATGATAACTGAATTTAAAAATTATGGAATTTTAAAGATAACTAATTTAAAATTAAATCGTTATGATAAAACTCATAAAATCGGAAATTTAAAGTGATTATTGTTAGTTGATAAATCGCTATTTTTGCACCGCAGACCGCCTTATCGTCGCTCCGATTCATCGGAGGGGAGGAAAGTCCGGACACCATAGAGAAGCATAGCGGGTAACACCCGTCGGTCTTAGAAATAGGACAAGGACAAGTGCAACAGAAAGTATGTACAGGTAATGCTGTAGTGAAACCAGGTAAACTCTATGCGGTGAAATACCAAGTATATCAGCATTTAAGGGCTTCTCGTCCGTTGTTGAAGGGTAGGTAGCTTGAGTTCCGAAGTAATTCGGAATCTAGATAAATGATAAGGTATTGTTAGCAATAACAAGAACAGAATCCGGCTTACAGGTCTGCTTTTTTTATTTTTGAAGATATAATTACTTCTAGTCTTCTTTCTTTATCACTAGTACCAATTTAATTTTTTAGGTTTTTAATTGATTTGATGCTATTAAAATTTACGTTTTTGATTTGTATCTTTGTGACTTAGCGCCTTTGTGGCATTATAGGAATGTAATATGAAAACAAGAATCGGAATTTTGGGACTTGGTGGTGTAGGCGGATATTTTGGTGGACTTTTAGCAAAGGCTTACCATAATTCTGATACAGTTGAAATTGTTTTTATTGCACGTGGAGAAACTAAAAAAGCAATTGCAGAAAATGGTTTAAAAATCATAACTGATGAATCGGAAACAATAGTTCATCCCGCTTTGGTTTCAAATGTTCCTGAAGAAATAGGAAAACTGGATTACCTGATTTGTGCTACCAAAACATATGATATTGAAGAAAGTCTGACTTCTTTAGAAAATTGCATCAAAAAAAGCACTATCATTTTGCCTCTTTATAATGGTGTCGATGCGCAAGAAAGAATTCAGAATTTGTTTCCGGAGAATGAAGTTTTACAAGGTTGCGTATATATTATTTCGATGATATTTTCACCAGGAACAATCAGAAAATTAGGATTTTACGAAAAACTTTTTTTTGGATCTAAAACAGCTCCGTTGGCAAAATTAGAAGAACTACATCTTATTTTACTTGCCGCAAAAATCGAAAGCCATTTGACAAAAAACGTAAACGAAACGGTTTGGGAAAAGTTCATTTTTATTTCTGCTCTTGCAACTGCAACTTCTTACTTAAATCAAAATATTGGTGAAGTTTTGACCAATTTAGAATCTAAAGTTGTTTATATCGAATTGCTTCATGAAATTGAAGATGTGGCCAATGCCAAAGGATTAAAACTGCCGGAAGATATTGTGGCGCAAACGATTGTCAAATTAGAAAAATCGCCAAGAGAAGCTACTTCATCGATGCATCGTGATTTTATGGCCGGTAAAAATACGGAAGTCATTTCGTTAACTCAGTTTGTTGTCAACGAAGGAAAAAAATACGGCGTAAAAACTCCTCTATACGAAAAGATTGCCGCCGTTTTGATTAAATAATTCTATGATTCGTCTTTTGTGGTACGAACCAAACTTATTCCCGACATAAAGAAAACAATTCCTAATACGCCATAAATAATCAGCGATTTTATATCTCTGGTTTGTCCTGATGTGCCGGAAAAAATCACGGCTGTATAAATAAGTCCTGCTATTCCGAGAATGGTAAGTAATCCTCCGAAAAATCTTTTTAGGTTCATGATGATTCGATTTAATGTTCTTAACAAATTTAGGTTTACAAAGCTTAAGTGTTGTTATACAATTGTTTACTAAAATTATATGATTTCAAGGAAGAAAATTCAATCTTGTAAGATTGAATTTTGTAAGAAAATAATTTTGTTTTTGGTTGCATGATGTAGTTTAAATGCTATTTTTGCCAGCAACTAAACCTAAACAAAATATGAAAAAAAACTACTTTTTGCTGTTACTATTACTTGCAACGATCCCTTCGGTTTATGCACAAGACGAAGCTCCGATTTCTGTAGTTAAAAATCAATTTAAAATAAACATGTTATTTCCCGGATTTGTTTATGAACACGGATTTTCAGAAAAAAACACACTTTATTCTGAAGCCGCTTTCGGGCTAGGTTATAGTTACAGCGATTTTTATGGAGAGTCAAATGTTTATATTGTTCCGTTAATTAATGAACAACTTCGTCATTATTATAACTTACAAAAAAGAGCAACAAAAGGAAAAAGAACAGAGCGTAATTCCGGAAATTATGTAGCGCTAAATGCTTCTTATTACTTCAAACCTATTTCAGGCAATTCAGATCATTTTAACTACGTTCCCTCGTCTACAATTGCAGTACTTTGGGGATTGCAACGTACTTATAAAGGAAGATTAAATTTAGAATTTAATATTGGTCCGGGTGTGAATATTAGCGAAATTGAAACAAAATTTGCGCTTCCCGTTAATTTTACTTTAGGTTGGGTTATTGGAAAATAAATCAAAAACATAAAATAAAAAAACCTTGATACATCAAGGTTTTTCTATTTTAAATTCTAAGCCAATATTTCGAACACTTTCTATTTTGATTTTTGGATCAGAATTGAAATATTTTCTCAATCTGCTGATGAAGACATCCATGCTTCGTCCTGAAAAATAATCGTCTTTTTTCCAAACCGACATTAAAATCTCGTCTCTCTTTAATAATTGGTTATGATTTAGATACAAATACTCAATCAGAGCAGCTTCTTTCTCTGTAAGTTGCTGGACATGATTTTTATTATTGAGCGTTAAACGTTCGTTATCAAAAATATACGAACCAATTTCAATTATATTATTTCCTTCCAGACTTCTCTTTTGTTCGATTCTCTTTAGTATATTCTGTAAACGCAGAATGAGTTCGTCGACTTCAAAAGGTTTTGCGATATAGTCGTCTGCGCCGAGTTTTAAGCCAATGAGTTTGTCTTCTTTCAATTTTCTAGCAGTCAGAAAAATAAATGGAATTTCGGGATTGATTGTTATGATTTTTTCGGCCAAAGAAAATCCGTCCATTTTGGGCATCATCACATCAAAAATGCAAATGTCAAATGTCTGGTTTTTGAAATACTCTAAAGCTATTTCTCCATTTTCTGCCCAGATTACTTCAAATTGATGTAGTTCTAAATATTGTTTTAAAATCGCAGCAAAATCAAAATCGTCTTCGGCTAAAAGTAGTCTTTTCAAAATATGGTAATTAAACTTTTAATAAAATAATAAACTGAGTTCCTTTTCCTAAATCACTAATCACGCTAACCGTGCCTTGATGCGCTTTTACGATTTGATCAACATAATACAATCCTAATCCTAAACCTTTTGTGTTGTGTAGATTTCCTTGTTCAACACGATAAAATTTATCAAAAAGCAATGATTGTTTGTTTTTTGCAATGCCAATTCCGTCATCTTCAAAACTGATAGAAAATTGATTTTCAACGATGCTGGTTTTGATTGTTATGGTTTTTGAACCATATTTTACGGCATTTTCTAAAACATTCAAAAAAGCCGTGGTTAAATGAAATCTATCCAGCGTTAAAATAGTTTTCGAGGTTTTAAAATCGGTTTTAAGATTAATTTTCGGAAATGTAATTTTAAAATCGTTTACAATGGAAAGCAAAAAATCTTCGGTTTCAATTTTTTCTTTTTGTAATTCGATTTCATTTTCTGCCAATGAATTCGCCATAACCTGATCAATCAAATTTTGAAGACGATTGTTTTGACGTGAAATTGTATTTACAATAGAATTGAAGTTTTCATCGTTATCACGAATACTTTTTTCTGCCAGGATTTTTGTTGAAATTCCTAAAGTTGCCAAAGGTGTTTTAAGTTCGTGCGTGATGTTATTGATAAAATCGGTTTTTACATCGTTCACTTTTTTTAGTCTGATTAAGGCTCTAATAGCAAGTACAAAAAGACTTATTAATGTCAGAATGGAACATAATGACAAAATTAAGACAACGGTCATTCGTCTTAAAATTATCTTTTCCCAATCGATGACCGAGACATACATCGAATCTTCGGTAAGCAATTGATAATTCTCATTTTCAAGTGTTCCGTTTGTAGTTCCAACATAATTCCGAACCAAAAAAGCATGATCTAATGAAGCGAGATTTCCGTATAATTTATTTCGAATAAAAGGTTTTTGAGAGAAAATAGTATCTCCCTTTTTAGTGTTTTTATACAGAATAAATTTGTTGAGGACAATCGCAAAATCGATTTTCAAATTGGGTAATTCTCTTTCAAATTTTCTTTGGATTCTCAGGGTTAATGCATCTTGAAAATCATTTTCCAGAATTCCGTTTTTAATGTCGGTTTTAGTCTTTTTTCCCTGAATATATTTTTGGGTTAAATCTTTATAAAGCGCCTCCTTTTTACTTACAAGAACAGAATCAATATCGCTGTAATTGTTAGAAATCTGTCCTATTTCATTTTTGATTTCGGTATGAAACTGCGCGACTTTATAATCGTAAGTTGTTTTCACCAAATAGCATTGCACTGTCGACAAGACAATGAGTGCGACAACCGAAAACCCGATTAATAAATTGATTCTTTGTTTCATAAAGTATTTATTATGATTCAAAAATAATGCTTTTGTAAAACAAAAAACGCATTAACTCCGCATTAACCTTCAATTAACTTTCAGAACTGCTTTTTCAGAGCACTTTTGCAGCATTGTAATCTCAATTTTTAAAATGAATAATATGTCCATGCCAGTAAAACTCTTTCTCTTTCTTTTGTTTTTCCTTATTTCATTTATTGCAAATGCGCAGAATGAAACGTCAAAAGACTCTATTTCAAACAATCTGAATGAAGTTGTAATTACTCAAAACAAAAAAGCGTTTTCAAATTCGAATGGAAACATAAAAATTGATGTTGCCAATTCGGTTTATAATACAATTCCAAATCCGGTTGATTTGCTTTCGAAATTGCCTTCTGTGCAAATAAGTTCGGATCGCGAAAGTATTTCGATTGTTGGCAGAGGAAATCCTTTAATTTATATTGATGGGCAAAAAGCAACGATGAACGATCTGAATACTTTGTCAGTTGCCGATATAAAAACAATCGAAATCATCAAAAATCCATCTTCAAAATATGAAGCAGAAGGTCGCGCTGTCATTTTAATTACCAGAAAATTGAGTAAAAAAGACAGTTTTAGAACCGAAATTACTGAAGTGGCCTCGTTTAAAAAGAATTACAATAATTACTTAGGATTCAATTCGAGTTTCAAAAAAAACAAATTAGAATGGAAAGCCAATTTCAATTACAATTGTCGAAATCCTTGGGAAAATCATAGTATTGCTTATGAAATTCCGCAAGCTTCAATTGTTTCCAATTATGATGTTACGGCAAATTCGCATATTCACCAGTATATTTTTGGCGGAGGTTTATTTTATAAAATAAATGAAGAAGATTATTTTTCTGTTAATGCAAACGGAAATCGAAGAAATGACACTTTTGATATTGACACTTTTACTTTTAATCAAAATCAAACTGACGTAAACGATGTTTTTACATTCAGTGAAAATTCAAGTAAAAAGAATTTTGCAAACGCATTTCTTAATTATTCCAAAAAGGTGAAATTTATCGATACGAAGCTTTTTGCAGGTTTTCAGTATTCCAACTTCAATCAGCATTTGTTAAGTTTGGTGCAAAACAATTATAATGAAACCCAGCTTGAATTATCACAAAATCGGAATCAGAAATTCAATGTTGATGTTTTTTCAGGACGTATTGATTTAGAAAAAAAGCTCAAAAATGAAATGAATCTGGAATACGGCGCACTTTATTTAAAAGCAAATTCTACATCAGATTCTGATATTTTTGATTTTGACAAAAATGAAAATGCCTTTCTAAATTATGGTTTTAAAGAAGAAAATCTAGCTGCCTATACGCAGTTTTCGGGCAAGGTAAAAAAGGTAGATTTTTCTCTTGGATTAAGAGTTGAAAACACCAAAGCAAAAGGACAGTTTAAAAGAGATCTTTCTCCATTGATTGATAAAAATTACACCAATGTTTTTCCGAAAGCAACTTTTACATTTCCTATTGACAGCACAAAAAGCATCAATGTAAATTATGCTAAAAGTATTATTAGGCCTAATTATTCTTCCTTAAGCCAAATTGCGACCTATATAAATCCTTATTTTATTTATGGAAATAACATCAATCTGAATCCAACATTTAATGATGAAATTTCGACACTTTTTCAATATCATGATAAAACGATAAAACTAAGTTATTATCAAAATCGAAATCCGGTTTATCGCAGTTTTATTTTTGATGATCAAACGAATGTTTTGACTTTTACTGAAATCAATTTCAAAAAAGAAAGCGGTTTTAATATCGATTTTACTTTACCGTTTACGTATAAAATTTGGACAACAACAAATTCTTTAATTTTTATAAAAAACAAAATTGAAGATGATTCGGCACTTTTTAATTCGTCAAAACCCTATTTGTATTATTACTCTAATAATACATTTAAGCTGCCTAAAGAATTTACTTTTGCCTTTTCATTTTGGGGAATGACAAAGCAAAAAGAAGGCGTTTTTGAAAGACGAGCCAATTTTGTATTTGATATGTCGCTGGCAAAAACCTTTGGAAAAAATTGGAGTTGCATTTTAAGTTATAATGACATCTTTAGAAATACGATTTATGCCGAAAATTTTACGATAAACAATATAAGTTCGAAATCCAGATATTTGGTTGATGCAAATGAGATTTCTATTTCGGTCAAATATACTTTTGGGAAAATTAAGGAAACCGAATTCAAAGAAAAAACCGTTGATGAGAATCAAAACAGAATTCGATAAAAATAGAAATTCCCTTGAAAATCAAGGGAATTTTGTATACTTAAAAAGGAAAAATTATCCTTCGTCGTCTTCTGTTACTTTTATTGGTGTATCACCTGGAAGTTCTTCGTCATCATCAGTTGAGTTTAATTCGAAGAAACTAAAATAAGATCCACCATAACTTTTCTGAAAAGAAAAATTACTCAAATGATCCAGTTTTGTATATTTTGAATGTTCAATAATCATCATTCCGTCTTCGTGTAGCAAATCTCTTTCGAAAACCAATAAAACTATTTTTTCAAAAGTAGCCTGATCCAATCCGTAAGGCGGATCGGCAAAAACAATATCATATGAAGTTTTGCAGTTTTCCAGAAATTTGAAAACATCGCTTTTTGTCGCGGCAATATCAAAATCATATTCAGATGAAACTTGTTTGATGAATTTCACGCATCCAAAATCACCGTCAACAGAGGTTATTGGTGCACTTCCGCGTGAAGCGAATTCATAACTGATATTTCCGGTTCCTGAAAATAAATCTAAAACCTTTAAGCTGTCAAAACTAAAATGATTGTTCAAAACATTAAACAATGCTTCTTTGCTCATATCAGTTGTTGGTCGTACAGGAAGGTTTTTTGGTGGAAAAATTCGGCGGCCTTTGTGTTTTCCTGAAATGATTCTCATGATTGAAATAAAATATAATGTTTTTGGTTTTCTGCTGTTGTGAAGCTATTTTTTTGCTGTAAAGTGCTTACATCCATAAAGGATATATTACGAATGTATTTATACGCAATGGCATAAAACGGATCGTTTTTGTCTATCGTGCCCAACAATTCGAGTGGAAAAATTTCCGGATTTAAGTTCGTTTGTTCGGCAGTAAATAGTAGGTAATATATGAAATCTTCAGGGGTTTGGTATTCAAACGAATTGAACAAAAGCAATTTTTGGTTTTGAACCACAATTACTTCAAAATGGCCGTGATTAAAATTGACCACCATTTTCTTTTCGTCATTGTTTCTTGAATTGTCTAAAATCTTTTCGACTAAAATACTATTCGCATGTTTGTAGTCAAAAGAGCCAACATTGTCAATCAAAAAATTATTGATATTCACGTACGGAATATAAACCGAATTCATCTGATAATTTGAAATCTCATCAAAAGTGAAAAAGTCAGTTTCAAAAACTTTTGTATTGTATTGCAAATAACTTCCAAGATAATCTTCGTCAAATAAAGGTTCTGGCACAAACGTCGAAAGATTGTTTGTGTGAATCACCATTACTTCGTCGTAAGTACTTTTTAGCTCAGGATTATTTTTGAAAGCTTCGCTGAATAATTCTTCAATTCTATTAGGTTTGTTTGTGGCTTCGAACTTTATTTCTTTAAAAGAAGTAATAATATTATTTAAAGTATCGAAACAGCAAAATGAAAATCCAGTCAGGGAAACCTGAATTGAAAGTTTTTTGTAGTTTTTGGAAGTAATGTTAGTATTTTGCAAAGACATATTGATTTACAATTCGTTACCTGTTTTTGAATCAAGAAAGAATTAAGGCGACCACAAACTTACAAATTAAAAAGCAACAATAATAATTGCAATTTCAAAAAACAATTTTAAAGAAAAGTTAGGAAGACGTTATGGTACTATTATTTTTTTTGAAATAGAAAAGAGAGATAACTCAAATTATGTTTGAGATTAAATCATACGCGGATGAAACGGATTCGCTATCGCGAAAACGCTGAAAAAAACGGATTTAGTTTTAAGAATTTAAAAATTCGCGCAAATCCGTGTCTTCGCGATAGCGAATCCGTTTCATCTGCGTCAGTATCTTCAATATCATAACTTTTTAAATGAACTTATATCACTTATATGGTTTAAACCATTTAAAGTTGAAATTGCGATTAAAAAAGACGAACTTTGTATGACAATTTTACCTTATGAATTCAGCATTATTTTACGGCGTTTTACAAAAAAGATTCCCTTTTGCACCTACACACAAACAAGATATTTTTTTTCAGAAGATTGCGATTTTTTTAACCGAGCCTCAAAACGATACCATTTTTGTATTGAAAGGATATGCCGGAACGGGAAAAACAACGGTGATTTCGACTATCGTAAATAATCTGGGAGACATTAATAAAAAGTTTGTTTTGCTTGCTCCAACAGGGCGCGCTGCAAAAGTGATTTCAAATTATTCGAATACAGCGGCATTTACCATTCATAAAAAAATATATTTCCCGAAGAAATCATCGGGTGGCGGAGTTGCTTTTACAAAACAAGTCAATAAACATAAAAACACCATTTTTATCGTCGATGAAGCTTCGATGATTTCAGATAGTACACTCGACAGCGGATCACTTTTGGATGATTTGATAAACTATGTTTATTCCGGAAGCAATTGCAAAATGATTCTTTTAGGAGATACAGCACAGCTGCCTCCAGTGAATTTAGATATTTCTCCGGCACTTGATATTCAGACTTTAGGTGTTCATTATGATAAAGAAATAGAGCATATTGAATTAGATGAAGTGATGCGTCAGGAAGAAAGTTCAGGGATTTTATTTAATGCAACAGAACTTCGTGAATTGCTGAAAGAAAGTTTTATTACAGAGTTTAAATTCAATGTAAAAAAGTTCAAAGATATTGTTCGCTTGACGGATGGATACGATATTCAGGACGCAATAAATACAGCTTACAGTAATTATAGTATTGAAGATACGGCTTTTATTGTTCGATCGAATAAAAGGGCAAATCAGTATAATGAACAAATCAGAAGCCGAATTTTATTTAAAGAAAGTGAACTTTCGGTTGGTGATTTTTTGATGGTTGTTAAAAACAATTATTTCTGGCTCAAAGAAACCGATGAAGCCGGTTTTATTGCCAACGGAGATATTATCGAAGTTCTGGAAATGTTCGGAATCAGAGAATTATACGGGTTTACTTTTGCGAAAGTGAAAATCAGAATGGTCGATTATCCAAATCAAAAACCTTTTGAAACGGTTTTGATTTTGGATACCATAAAAAGTGAATCTCCATCATTAACGTATGAAGAATCAAATCGTTTGTACGAAGAAGTAATGAAGGATTATGAAGATGAACCAACGAAATATAAGCGATTCCAAAAGGTAAAAGAAAACGAGTATTTCAACGGTTTGCAGGTTAAATTCTCTTATGCGATTACGTGTCACAAATCGCAAGGAGGGCAGTGGAATACGGTTTTTATTGAACAGCCCTATTTGCCAAACGGAATCGACCGCGATTATATCAGATGGCTTTATACGGCTATGACGCGTGCCAAAAATAAGTTATATTTGATAGGATTTAAAGACGAAAGTTTTGAGGAATAAAAATTTTAGCCACTCCCGATAGCTATCGGGATAAAAAGATTCTCACAGATTTATTACGAAGTATAAACGCTTTTTTGTCTCACGCAGATTTTGCAGATTAAACAGATTTTTTGATAGCATTTTTTTAAATTGATAATCAGCTCAATCTGCAAAATCTGCGAGAAAATTTTAACGTGCGCTAAAAAATCTTTTTAATCCTTTTAATCTGTGGCAAAAAAAAACTTAACAATGACAACACTAAACGACTTACATTCGATTTCGTCAACGTTTTCGAATACAGATAAAATGCCGGTTCTGTTTTTAGGACACGGAAGCCCGATGAACGCTATTGAAGAAAATCAGTTTGTTACTGGTTTTCGTGAATTGGCTAAAACTTTGCCACAGCCAAATGCAATTTTATGTGTTTCGGCGCATTGGTTTACGAAAGGAACAAAAGTGACTTCAATGGAAATGCCAAGAACCATTCATGATTTTGGAGGTTTTCCGCAAGCACTATTTGATGTGCAATATCCGGCAAAAGGAAGTCCGGAATTAGCTTTGGAAACTAAAAAAATATTAGATCCAGTTCAAGTCGAATTAGACGAACATTGGGGTTTGGATCACGGCGCGTGGAGTGTAATCAAACATTTATATCCAAACGCAGATGTTCCGGTAATTCAGTTGAGTATTGATTATACAAAATCTGGGCAATATCATTTTGAATTGGCTCAAAAACTCCAATTATTGCGTCATAAAGGTGTTTTAATTGTGGGAAGCGGGAATATCGTTCACAATTTGCGTTTGGTTGATTTTAGAAATTTTGACAAAGACAATTACGGTTACGATTGGGCAATTGAAGCAAGAGAAACCGTAAATAATTATTTGTTAGACGGAAATTTCCAGCCTTTAATTGATTTCGAAAAAATGAATAAAGCTGTTCAAATTGCAATTCCAACTCCAGATCATTATTTACCATTATTATATACTTTAGGTTTAAAAGAAAAGTCAGAAGAATTAAGCTTATTTAATGACAAATTATTAGCAGGTTCTTTGAGTATGACTTCGGTTAAAATAATGTAAGCTTTATTATCTTTTTAAATTATAGGCATATAAATAACCATCTGCGCTTCCAAAATAAACGGTATTGTTGTTTATGAATGGCGATGAAACAATTGGACCTAATTTGTAAAACTCATCCATTACTTTTTGGTTTTCGGCATAAACAGATAAATCGGCTTGTTTGGAAGCGTATGTAAAATCAAGATGATTGTTGTTTAAAATTTCAGGAGCATATTTTTTCCTGTTTTCAGTACTTACAAAATCAGATTCTTTTCCGTTTGAAAGCAAGTTTAAAGCGAAAAAATTACCGCTAAAATCGCCAAAATAAGCCGTGTTTCCTGATATTGCAGGCGAAGAATAAATATAGCCGTTTCCTTTAAATCGGTATTTTTCCTGTCCGGTTTTTGAATCAAGTGCTAATAAAGCATAAGTGTCGGAAGTTCCAACATAAAGTGTATTACCTTGAACAACAGCCGAACTCAAAATCCAGGAATTTTCGGCATTGTATTTCCAAACTAATTTTCCGGTTTCTGCATCAAGCGCAAATAAAAAAGGATCTCTGGCTCCAAAATAAACCAATCCATCTGAAATTGCTGCAGAAGCCTGAATACCTTTAAATCCAGTTTTGACTTCAGTTGAAAAATGCCATTTCTCTTTTCCGGTTTTACAGTCTAAAGCGTAGAAAATTCCATCCCAACCTCCAAAATATAAATTCTCTTTTTCAATAACAGGAGTACTGTGAATAGGTTCATTGGTTTTGAAAGTCCATTTTAAAGCACCATTTTTTGAGTCGACTGCGTACATATTTCCATCACTGCTTCCAAAAATTACTAAAGCATTATTTTTGTCTTTGTAAATAACGGGCGATGATAAATAAAAACCCCATAAATCGTTCATTAGCCTGTCGTTTGGTTTCATGCCCCACATTCCGATTTCTCTGTACCAATGTTCGCCTTTGGTTTTAAACTTCCAGATTTCTTTTCCGGTTGTTGCATTTACGGCATAATAATACCCGTCGAAACTTCCAAAATAAACAATATTATTATCGATGCTGGCCGAACTGTGAACTGCGCCATTGGTTTTGAATTTCCAGTTGATGCTTCCTGATTTTTCATTGATGCAGTATAAAAAACCGTCTTCACTTCCTATATAAACTGCTCCGTTTTTAACAATTGGCGAGGAAAAGATTTTTCCTTCTGTTTTAAATTTCCATTTTAAATCGGCCAATGGTTGATAACCTTTTCCATCAAAAACTCGATTTGTAAATGCATTGATGGTTTTATTTTGAGAAAAAGCATTGGAAGTAAAAATTAAAAAGAAATAGAGCAGGATAGAAGTAAAGGTTCTTTTCATGTTTTTTTATATAAAAATAAAAATATTCTAAGAAACTAAATAGCAATGCTTTAATGAAAATGTTATAAAAATATTTTTGAAAGCTCTTTGTGAATGGTATTTTGTTTTTATAGGGAAATAGTAAAAGAACTCGTCAAAGTTTTCCAATCGTTTTCTATTGATGTGATAATGGTCTAAAAGTTATAATCTGTAGAATTTGTTTAAAAAATAAATTTGCTGAGATAGTAAAATGTTTCATGTAAAAATGTTTATTTTTACATAAGTAATTGTTTATCAGTTGATTGTTTGGTTTGTGTCTTCTTTTTAAGTAGTTTTTTAAATGCCTTTTGTGATTAACTGGTGATAATTTAAAAAAGGATAGAAGATGTTTACAAATTAAGTAAAAGTGCGGCATCAGCACTATAATCACTGATAAAATTAAGATGAATCCAAACAAAGCATTATGGGAAAAAGGCGATTTTACGCGCGTTGCAGAATCTATGAGAGAAAGTGGTGCGGAATTGGTAGCCAAAATTGGAATTAAAGAAAATACTAACGTTTTAGATCTCGGTTGTGGCGATGGCACTACTGCAATACCTTCGGCAAAAATAGGAGCCAATGTTTTAGGTGTTGATATAGCAAGAAATTTAGTTGAAGCTGGTAATATTCGTGCAAAAAAGGAAGGATTGGATAATATTGTATTTAAAGAAGGTGACGCAACCGATTTGAATGAATTGAAAAATCAATCTTACGATGTTACGATGAGTATTTTTGGAGCAATGTTTGCCCCAAAACCTTTTGATGTTGCTAAAGAAATGGTTCGTGTTACACGGCCTGGAGGTAAAATTATTATGGGTAATTGGATACCGGGAGATCCAACGTTGATTGCACAAATCTTGAAAGTTAGTTCTGAATTTACACCACCGCCTCCTGAGGGTTTTGTAAGCCCAATGCTTTGGGGCATTGAGGATAACGTGATCGAAAGATTCACAAATGCAGGTATTCCTAAAGAAAACATTTCTTTTGAGAGAGATACCTTTACATTTAAAGCGGCATTCCCACCTTCGGAGTGGCTAAATCGTTTAAAAAATTACTATGGTCCAACTATGAATGCTTTCGAAGCTGCAGAACAAAATGGGAAAACTTCGGATTTGTATGCTAAACTTGAAGGATTAGTTAATAGCCAAAACCAAAGTAATGACGAAAATTCTACATTAATTCCCGCAACTTATCTTCGTGTTACAGTTTTGGCTTAATAAATAAGATAAGAAAGTTGTTGTGAATAATCATGTATTGTTGGCTAGTAGAAATAAAATTCTTCAATATGATTTTATCCTTTACAGAAATAGAAAAACAGAAAATTTAAAAGTAATTTTTGCATATTTGCAAACACTTAAAACCGGTGAAAATTAAATTACTAAATTTTGAGTTTTTTAAGCTCAGTAAAATATAAGAATGAAAATAATAGCGGTAATTCCAGCCAGATATGCTTCAACACGTTTTCCTGCAAAATTAATGCAGGATTTGGGAGGCAAAACAGTAATTTTAAGAACGTACGAAGCTTCGGTAGCAACAAATTTATTTGATGATGTTTTTGTAGTAACCGATTCTGATTTAATCTTTGATGAAATTGTTTCCAATGGCGGAAAAGCAATCATGAGCATCAAAGAACACGAATCCGGAAGTGACCGAATTGCAGAAGCTGTTGCTAATCTTGATGTTGACATTGTGGTAAATGTGCAAGGTGACGAGCCTTTTACAGAAGCAGGACCTTTAGCGCAGGTTTTATCAGTTTTTAAAAATGATCCTGATAAAAAAGTTGATTTGGCTTCACTAATGCGTGAAATCACAGATGAAGAGGAAATAAATAATCCAAATAATGTAAAAGTTGTGGTTGATCAATCGCATTTTGCATTGTATTTTTCGAGATCGGTAATTCCGTATCCGAGAGAGAAAAATGCCGGAGTTCGTTATTTTCAGCATATCGGAATATATGCTTTTAGAAAACAGGCTTTATTAGATTTTTACAGTTTACCAATGAAATCTTTAGAAGCCTCTGAGAAGTTAGAGCAATTACGTTATCTAGAATTCGGAAAGCGTATTAAAATGGTGGAGACAACGCATGTGGGAATTGGGATTGATACAGCTGAGGATTTAGAGAAGGCGAGAATGATGTTGAAGGATATTTAATTAATTGATAATTGATAATTGATAATTGATAATTGATAATTGATAATTGATAATTGATTTGTGCATTATCCACAATCTTTTCATTTCGACGAAGGAGAAATCGCACGCGGGATTCGACAAAGATTGGCGACATTCTGTGCGGAGTTTCTAGTGTGATTTCTCCTTCGTCGAAAAGACAAACTTTATGGTCACTGCATTTATAAAAACAAAAAAGCTCCAAAATTATTGGAGCTTTTCTTTTATCTAAAACATTCTAAATCCTTAGTACAAACTAGGAAATTTAGAAGGATTAACTTCATTCATCATGCTGTACACTTTCTCGAAAATATCTTCGGCAGAAGGTTTTGAGAAATAATCGCCATCAGTTCCGTATGCTGGTCTGTGGGCTTTTGCAGCAAGCGTTTGTGGTTTGCTGTCAAGATATTTATACGCGTCTTGTTCTTCCAGAATTTGTTGTAAAATGTAAGCTGAAGCTCCGCCTGGAACATCTTCGTCGATTACTAACAAACGATTTGTTTTAGCAATACTTTTTACAATATCCTTATTCACATCAAAAGGAAGTAAAGACTGAATATCGATAACTTCACAGTCAATTCCTAAGTCTAACAATTCTGTTGCTGCTTGTTGAACCAGTCTTAAAGTTGATCCGTAAGAAACTAAAGTAATATCTGAACCTTCTTTCATCGTTTCAACAACACCAATCGGCGTTTTAAATTCACCAAAGTTTAAAGGCGCTTTTTCTTTTAAACGGTAACCATTTAAACATTCAATTACTAAAGCAGGTTCGTCGCACTCTAAAAGTGTATTGTAAAAACCAGCTGCCTGTGTCATATTTCTTGGAACCAAAACGTGGATACCGCGAATTGCATTAATAATCATTCCCATTGGAGAACCAGAATGCCAGATACCTTCTAAACGGTGTCCGCGCGTTCTAATGATTAATGGTGCTTTTTGTTTTCCAACAGTTCTGTATTGCAATGTAGCCAAATCATCACTCATGATTTGAATGGCGTACAATAAATAATCTAAATATTGAATTTCAGCAATTGGGCGTAAACCTCTTAATGCCATACCAATTCCTTGTCCAAGGATAGTAGCTTCACGAATTCCGACATCGGCAACACGAAGTTCTCCGTATTTTTCCTGCATGCCCTCTAAACCTTGGTTTACGTCGCCAATATTTCCAACATCTTCACCAAAAATTAAAGTTTCCGGATATTTGGCAAACAAAGCGTCAAAGTTGTCACGCAATAACATTCTTCCGTCAATATCTGCTTTTGTATTATCGCCATATTCAGGAAGTACTTTCTCAACAGAGAAAACATTTTTATCGGAATCAGAATGTAAATTGCTGCTGAATTTTACCTGAGTTTCGTTTAAGAATTTGGTAATCCAGTTTGATAAAAGCATTTTGCTGTTTGGAACTTCAATAAAACGAAGAATCTTTCTTGCGTAAACCAGTAATTCCTTTTTAAGCGGAGCTTTAATTGTGCTTAATTCTGAAATATATTTTCTAATTCTGTCTTTGTGGTTGATACTTGCTTCAGCAATTTGTTCCAACAAAGCCAAAAGATTATTTTGTTCTTCAATAATTGGATTAATGAATGAGTTCCAAGCCTCTTTTTTAGCTTCAAGAACTTCTTTTTTCAATTGGAAATCAATTTCAGAAAGCTCTTCCGGAGATGCAATATTAATGGCAATCATCCACAAACGCATTTGACGAATACAGTCAAAATCTCTTTCCCAAGCCAGTCTTTCTCCATTTTTGTAACGTTCGTGAGAACCTGAAGTAGAATGTCCCTGAGGTTGTGTTAATTCGTTTACGTGAATTAAAACCGGAATATGTTCTTCGCGGGCAATTACACCAGCTCTTTCATATGTTGAAACTAATTCAGCATAATCCCAGCCTTTCACTCTGAAAATTTCGTAACCTTTAGAATCTTCATCTCTTTGATATCCTTTTAAGATTTCAGAGATGTTTTCTTTTGTAGTTTGATGTCTGGCGTGAACAGAAATTCCGTATTCATCATCCCAAACACTCATTACCATCGGAACTTGTAAAACTCCGGCAGCATTTATAGTTTCAAAAAATAAACCTTCAGAAGTACTTGCGTTTCCTATAGTTCCCCAGGCAACTTCGTTTCCATTTACAGTAAATTTATCTTTGATGGTAATTCCGTCAACATTTCTGTAAATTTTAGAAGCCTGTGCTAATCCCAATAATCTTGGCATTTGCCCGGCTGTAGGCGATATATCTGAACTTGAATTTTTTTGTTTTGTTAAATCTTTCCATGATCCGTCTTCGTTTAAACTGTGCGTTACAAAGTGTCCGCCCATTTGTCTTCCTGCAGACATCGGATCAAAAGCTAAATCGGTGTGACCGTATAAACCGGCAAAGAATTGTTTAGGAGTCAATTCGCCAATCGCCATCATAAAAGTTTGATCGCGGTAGTATCCAGAACGGAAATCACCATTTTTGAAAGCTTTTGCCATGGCAAGCTGTGGTACTTCTTTTCCGTCTCCAAATATTCCAAATTTGGCTTTTCCTGTTAGTACTTCTTTACGACCTAAAAGACTACATTCACGGCTAGTTACGGCAATTCTATAGTCGTTCAATACCTCAGTTTTGAAATCTTCAAATGTCAAAGTAGTATTGGTTTTTTCTTTTATCATAATCTTAAATGGTCATGTTTAGGTTGCGAAATTACTTAAAAACAATCAATAATCATAATTCTTTAAAATAAATATAATTTAATTATATGTATTTAAATTCAAAAAACTACGTACTTTTTTTGAATTATTTTTATTAAATTTTTTGTTTTAATGATAATAATTCATGATTTTTTTTAAAATTTATTTAATTAAAGCCATTTTCGGGTAAAAAGATTGAGTAATGTTTTTGGTGAGAAAGTAATAACAAAACGTATCTTTTCATTGTATTTATTTTGAGTAATCTCCCAACCATTGTTTGAATAGACCGGAAAATAAAATTCAAAGTAATCCTGAACTAAATTTAGACGGATTCCGCTGTCATAAGCAAAAAACGCATTTTGATGTTTACTTTTTATAAATCCGACGTCTCCATATACCTCAATCCAGTTCCAAATAGCGTAACTTCCATTTAATGTTGCAATCCATTGATTGGCATATGATGGCTCTAATTTTGATTTAAAAGCACCTTCAGCCATAATATATTGCTGACTGAAAAAACCGGTACTTTCGGATCGTCCGTAAAAATTATAATCAAAAAGATAATCTGTTGGGCGATCGAGTGCAAAACTGAAATAATCAGAATCCGTATTGTTGTAAATAAAGCTTCCGGCGTACATTCTCAAATTTAATTTTCGATTGTTTTCAAACAATCTTCTGTATTCTACTTCTCCGGATAATTTCCCGAAATCTCCTGAAAATTGTAAATCAGTCATAAAACTGAAATGATCAATCAATTCTGTTTTGGTATTACCATAACGTGCATTAAAAACAGAATAATTTGGCTTCGAATTATCGACTAAAAAAGCACTTTCTTCGCGATTTACAATTACTTGTCGAAACAATATATATTGCTTTCGGTTATCTCTAAAATTGTCTTCGCGAATTCTGAACTGAACCATCGGATTCAGACGTAAATAGGTCGCATCTGGTGCATAGTGATAATAATTTTCGCTAATCGAATATCTTATATTGTAAAGGTTGCTGTCTCTATAGTATTGACTCCATGAAAATGCTGAAGATCCAGATAATGTACCGGCTTTAATCGAATAGGCTGGATTTATATCAAAAGTAAATGGTTTTTCGAGTATCGTTTTGTTATGAAAACGAACTCCGGGCGTGAATCCATCATAATAGTTATACGTAAGCGTTGGGACATATAAAATTTGATTATAATAGGGATCTTCTAAATCTTTGGAAAAATTAAATTTTATCGGACGATTTGTTATTACAAGACTTTTCAAAGATTTCCAATTGTTTCTCTGGTTGTATTCGGGAACTTCATTGTCATAATTGATGACCAATTTGTCTGCATTTTTTCGGGCAAAATGATAGATAGAATCTGTTTTTAACGGTTCAATCCATTCTTTAAAAACGACTTGATTTTTTTTGACACCGTAAATCGGAATCGGAGCATAGATACCTGTTCTGTTTTCCAGAGAAAATTGAACGCTGTCTGCAGTTCTTGAAACCAGGTCAAATTTGTAGTCAATAATATCTCTGGAATCAATGATAGTTTTAAAAAACCAGTCAATATCTTTTGGTGATTTTTTAATCAGGATTTTTTCAAAATCGTATCGATTGGTTTGCTGTGTTTGGTTTAGCGTATAAAATTCTTGAACGCTTTCTGGAACAATGTCATGATTTAGATAATCATCCAAATAACTAAAACTTAAGCCTGCACGGTATTTACTCGCAATTTGTTCGTTAAATTTTATTAAAGTATTTTTTGGATCACCAAGTGGCTGATCTAGATTTTTACGTGCCATCAGCATATAATAATAGCTGTACTGCTCGTTAAAAGTCAGATTGGTAATATTGTAGCTTTTAAATAATTTCATTTTAGAAAGTCGGCCAAGCATTTTTTCATCCAGATGATTTTCTTCCATGTATTTTATCATGGCATAAATCTGAATTCCGTCATATACCCAGTTGTCTTTTCTCGGATCCAGACGCAGGCTATTTTTCAAGTAATTGTTAAGATAAGTTTTAAAAAAAGTAATCTCAAACATAAATTCATCAGAAAACGGACTAATAAATGAAGGAAGCTGATTTAATCCATAAAAAGGATTTCGGTCATAATCGGCCTGCGAAATAGTGATTTTTTCGTGTGGATATTTTCCAACGAAATCTTCAGTAAATTTTGCCACTCTATTGATGACAATAGCTTTTTGAATTTCAGTAATTTTTTTATTTCTTAAATCTGTCAAAACTTCAATCGTTCCGTTATTGTAACTTTTGAAATTACTTAGTTTTTGAAGGAAAAGACTAAAATCAGATCTGTTCTTACCGGCAAAAAAATAATCAGTAAAAGTTGAATTTGAAATGTCTTTAGAAACAGGATTTAAATCTGTTATTATCTGATAGTTGCTAGGAACTTTAATTTCAATTTCATAATCGGTTACAGCGTTTGCAATATCGTCCAGATTAAAATTGTTATTCTTGGTAAATTCATGATTTTCAAAGCGTGCCGGACTTAAAAACCAATTTTTCAAAATCATTCCATTTTGATTGTAGCCATAACGTGTGAATTTATCACTTGGAATTTTAGAAATATAAGTCAGGTGAAGATTAATCTGTTGACCAGGAAGTAATTTTTGGTTTAATTTCACAACAACATAATCTGGATTTTTTGCAGTTCGTTCCCATTCAAGCGCCGTAAAGTCGGAATCTGTAAGATTTAGAATGGTAGTATTTCCTCTTTCATATTCTTTTGCCAAATGAAAGCCTCCATAAAATTCATCTGAAAAGCGTCTTGCCAAAGGCGTATTTTTGTTTGAAAAAGCGTTATTCCAATCGTTCAGAACAATTGAACTCAAAGTATCATTGGAAGTATTGTTGTATATAATATCCTGTTTGATGTTCAATGTCTTCAATTCAAGATTAACCGCCACTTCCATCTTAGATTGATGTTGTGCATATTGTTTTATCGAGCTCAATAAAACAAAAAAGAGGATAATAATTTTATAGAATGACTTCAAGGATTGGCGTAAATTTTATCGATCTATCTTAAATTACGAGTATAAAGATGTTTTGGATTTATGTAAAAATAGCATAAAAAAAGCTGTTTTAAAAAACAGCTTTCAATTTTTATAAAAGTTAAGAAAATTTAACCATATAAGTTATATAAGTTCATGTAATTCTAAGTCTATAAAGTACAAACTTAAATTATCTTAAATTACTTATATGGTTTAAAAAATATTAGAAATTCGGACTCAAATCGTATTTCTTGTAGAATTTATCCAAAACGTCTACAACTTCATCTTCTGTGTCAACAATTTTAAATAAGTTCAAATCTTCAGGACTCACAGTTTTCATTTTTTCAACCAAAACAGTTTTTACCCATTCAATTAACCCGGCCCAGAATTCAACTCCAACAAGTATAATTGGGAATTTTCCAATTTTCTTCGTCTGAATCAGCGTGATAGCTTCAAACATTTCGTCTAAAGTTCCAAAACCTCCAGGCATTACCACAAAACCTTGCGAATATTTAACGAACATTACTTTTCTCACAAAGAAATAATCGAAATTTAGGTTTTTATCATGATCAATATAAGGGTTGAAATGCTGCTCAAAAGGAAGCTCGATGTTTAAACCAACCGAAGTTCCGCCACCTAAATGTGCACCTTTATTTCCTGCTTCCATAATTCCCGGGCCTCCTCCCGTAATTACGCCATAACCAGCTTTACTAATTTTAAAAGCAATTTTTTCAGCCAATTGATAGTATTTGTCGTCTGGTTTTGTTCTCGCCGATCCAAAAATAGAAACACACGGACCAATACGTCCCATACTTTCGTAACCATTTACAAACTCGGACATAATTTTAAAAATCGCCCAGCTGTCATTGGTTCTTATTTCATTCCAGGTTTTTTGTTTTAAACTGTCCTGGATTACTTTATCTTCATCATTATCAAAATCTTCTAATCTCATTTTAGGTATTTTAATTATTTATATTTTTATTTAAGCAGATATTTTTATAGTTGGAAGAAGGAGCTATTTACTTCGTCAGTTCGCTATTGCTCGTATTCTGCTGTCCGCTATATCTTTTGTGTCCCGATAGCTATCGGGACCACCACAAAAGGATGCCGCTCCCATCAGGGCTAAGGCAGTTGGTTTCAATTAAGCATTAGGTTTAATCGAGATATTATTTTCTTTTAAAAAACTTGAATTTTTCAAAAAAAGCGGATACTAAATTAACGCTTTTTTCTAGAATTGTTATAGAAAACAAGAATTATAATCTAAAAGTAATGTTGTGATAATGATTAGTTTTTAGTTTTTGTATTCATTATCAGAGATATAGTGTATGTTGTGTTATGAAGTTTTTTCATATAAATCTTTGTCAAAGTTTAAAGCCAAGGTGGTAATGAGCTTTAGCTTTGTACAAATAGTCATAATTATTGTCATTTCGACGAAGGAGAAATCTCCACAAGCAACTCCGCAAAGTAAACCCAATCTTTGTCGAGCTTCTCGTGGAGATTTCTCCTTCGTCGAAATGACAAACGTTGCGGTTACTTTAAATAAAGCTAAAGTTTGTTGATCCTTTGGTTTTAAACTGTAGCAAATATGAATTTTACTCTAACTCTTTTTTCAAAAACTTAGCCGTATAGCTTTTTTTATTTTTCGCCACTTCTTCCGGAGTTCCTTTCGCAACTAATTGCCCGCCACCTTTTCCACCTTCAGGACCAATATCAATAATGTAATCGGCAAGTTTTATTACATCCATATTATGTTCGATAACCAGAATTGTGTTTCCTTTATCAACCAATTTATTGATGACGTCCATTAAAACGCGAATGTCTTCAAAATGCAATCCGGTTGTAGGTTCATCCAGAATGTAAAAGGTATTTCCGGTATCTTTTTTAGATAATTCTCCAGCCAGTTTTATACGTTGCGCTTCACCACCAGAAAGAGTTGTACTTTGCTGACCAAGCGTAATATAACCTAAACCAACATCTTGAATCGTTTTTACTTTTCTGTAAATTTTCGGGATATTTTCAAAGAACGGAACAGCTTCGTCAACCGTCATATCCAAAACATCCGAAATTGATTTTCCTTTATATCGAATCTCTAAAGTTTCTCTGTTGAAACGTTTTCCCTGACATGTTTCACATTCTACATAAACATCTGGTAAAAAGTTCATTTCTATGGTTCTAACTCCCGAGCCTTCGCAGGTTTCACAGCGTCCGCCTTTTACGTTAAAACTAAAACGTCCGGCTTTGTAACCACGAATCATACTTTCAGAAGTCATGGTAAATAAATTTCTGATTTCAGTAAAAACTTCAGTATAAGTCGCCGGATTCGAACGCGGTGTACGTCCAATCGGACTTTGGTCAATATCAATAACCTTATCAATATGTTCTAAACCTTCAATTTTCTTGTAAGGTTGTGGTTTTTTTACACCATTAAAATAATACGCATTCAGAATAGGGTAGAGGGTTTCGTTAATTAAAGTCGATTTCCCGCTTCCCGAAACTCCGGTTACACAAGTTAATTGTCCTAAAGGAATTTCTATCGAAACATTTTTTAGGTTATTCCCCGTTGCTCCGGTCAGTTTAAGGAATTTTCCATTTCCTTTTCTACGTTCTTTCGGAATCTCTAATTTCATTTTACCATTCAAATATTGAGCGGTAATAGTATCTGATTTTAGAGTTTCTGCAGGAGTTCCGATACTGATGATTTCACCACCATATTTTCCTGCTTTTGGACCAATATCAATTACATAATCGGCAGTTTCGATCATGTCTTTATCGTGTTCCACCACAATAACCGAATTTCCAATATCACGTAATTGCTCTAATGAATGAATCAGTTTTTCATTATCTCTTTGGTGCAAACCAATACTAGGTTCATCCAAAATATATAAAACACCAACCAATTGCGAACCAATTTGTGTTGCCAGACGAATACGCTGTGCCTCTCCACCTGAAAGCGATTTTGAACTTCGGCTTAAAGCCAAATAATTCAAACCAACATTCATCAGGAAGTTCAAGCGGTCTTTGATTTCTTTTACTACTTCAGAAGCGATTAAAAGCTGTTTATCAGTTAAGTGATTGTTTAAATCCAGAAACCAGGCTGTCAAATCTGAAATATCCATATCACATAATTCGGTGATATTTTTTTCATTTACTCTAAAGAATAATGCTTCTTTTTTAAGACGTGAGCCTTCGCAAACCGGACAATCAACTTCGTCCATGAAATCTTTTGCCCAACGTTTTAAGGTTGTAGAAGAGCTTTCATCATATTGATTTTTGATGAAATTTGAAATTCCTTCAAAATCAATTTTATATTCTCTGGTTACGCCAAGATCTTTTGAATTTATAGCAAATTTATCTTTTCCGCCATGCAAAATCATTGTCATAGCTTCTTCCGGAATTTTTTCAATTGGATCCGTAAGTTTAAAACCGAATTTTTCTCCAATGGTTTCTAATTGTTTAAAAATCCACGACGATTTATATTCACCAAGTGGAGCAAAACCACCCGCTTTTATTGATAATTTCGGATTTGGAATAATCTTTTTTACGTTAATTTCGTGAACTGTTCCCAATCCGTTACAATGTGGGCACGCACCTTTTGGTGAGTTAAACGAAAATAAATTCGGTTCCGGATTTTGGTACGAAATTCCTGTTGTAGGACACATTAAATTTCTACTGAAATAACGTACTTCATTAGAATCCTGATCTAGAATCATTAATACATTTTCGCCATGATGCATGGCAGTATTAATGCTTTCAGAAAGTCTTTTTTGAGTATCAGGATTGTCTTCAATCACCATTCTGTCGACAACAATTTCGATATCGTGGGTTTTATAACGATCCAGTTTCATTCCTGAAACCAAATCCTGAACATCGCCATTTACTCGAACTTTCAAAAATCCTTGTTTTGTAATTTGCTGGAAAAGTTCAGCATAATGTCCTTTTCTGGCTTTAATTACCGGAGCCAGTATATTGATGCGTTTTCCTTTGTAATCCTGAATAATCAGATCTTTGATTTGCTCATCAGAATACGAAACCATTTTTTCGCCTGTGTTGTAACTGTATGCATCAGCACCACGAGCGTAAAGAAGTCTTAGGAAATCATATATTTCAGTAATTGTTCCAACAGTCGAGCGTGGGCTTTTACTTGTGGTTTTTTGCTCGATAGCGATAACTGGTGAAAGTCCGTCAATTTTGTCAACATCCGGACGTTCTAAACCGCCAAGAAACTGTCTGGCATAAGCCGAAAAAGTTTCAACGTAACGTCGCTGTCCTTCGGCATAAATCGTATCAAACGCCAAAGAAGATTTTCCGGACCCTGATAAACCGGTAATTACAACCAGTTTTTCACGCGGAATAGAAATATCGATATTTTTTAGATTATGAACTCTTGCACCAAGAACTTCAATAGTATTGTCTTTATCTAGCATAAATTTCGGCAAAAACGCAAAGTTACCACTTTGATTTGTTCTTTTAGTGCTCGATAGCAAAAGTTTATGTTACAAATAGTAACAAAAAACGCTAACTATGAGTTAGCGTTTTAAATATTTAATGCGGAGAATGAATTTAGTTTTTACTTCTTTTAATAATAATTTCATTTTCATTTTACTGAAGAGGTGGGCTACTGTTTTTGCCAGACACACATTCCAATCCATTTGCTACATTTAATAGCAATTCCGATAGCAGAATTCATTGGTCTAGTTTTTCCACAAAACATGCATTGATAATAAGCCATATATTTAAATTTAATGTTACAATTTCGAAACGAAGAACTGTTTTTTATTCATCATCATCATCATCATAATCTACTTTTTCGTTTATATTAAATCTGCTCAATTTATCATCACGTATGTTATCCTTATAGTAATTCGTTCCTCTTATAAATTCAGCAATGTATATTTTTTTCTTTTTATCAAATTTTGAAGTACTAGTCATGCCAGTATCTAATTCTTCATCTGTTAATTTGTGAGGAACTAAAAGATGTATTTCTATTTCATATTGATCTATTAAATAAGAATTCCAGTTATTATCTCCTGGACCTTGGTAAAGTATTAGTTTTTCTCTGAGTTGAGGAAGCTCGTAAGTAGCATTTTTAGAGTTATGATAAGCATCCATATATTCTATATTGCCATTGCGATATTGAGAATCTACATCTCCACCTATACTATCCATCTTTTTTTCGGCTTTTGCAATTATAGCTTTTAAAAATGCAATCCTTTTTATTGTTGCTTCATTTTTTGCTAATGTTCTTTCTTTTCCGGTTGTTGCGTTAAGAATTATTATAGAGTCTATTTTTTCATTAGTTTGTACATAATTACTATTTTTAAATTCGCGTAATAATTTCTTTTTTACACCATCATTAGTCAAGCTGTCAGGAATATTTTGTTTAACTTCTTTAGTACTGTATTTAGATATTAAAGCCAGCCAAACTCCTTTATCATGTGGAGTCAATCTGTTAAGTTTATTTACTAATATTATAGATTCTTCTCGTTTTTTGTAATCTGGTAGTGATTCAAACCATTTTACATAGTTTTTGACTTTAATTTCGAGTGAGGGTTCTGCTTTTTTTGCTTGACTATGTAGCGATAATCCAAGTAATAATATAAATCCAATTAGTATTTTTTTTATCATAATTTATTAAGTTTTCTTTTTATTATTCTAAACCTACGCCATATTTCCTGATGATAAAATCCGGAAAATCTAAGATTAATTTAAGTTCATTGTTTATTCTCAAAGTATCTGTACATTTTACTAAAGCACCAACATCGTTTTTTGCTCTATATTCATGAAGATATCGAAAATGACTTGTTTTATTTGAACTAGTAAATTTTTCTAAAACTCTAATTTCATCTTTAATTAATTTTATAGAATCTTTTTCATAACTGTCTAATATTTTTTTTTCCTTATCGAGTTTATCAACAGTGTTCATTAAATAAAAACGATTTCCACCAAAAAATGCTCTAGATGCTAATCTTCCGTTTTCTTCTTCTTTTTCTTTGATAAAGTTTTTTATTTTTTCGATTTTATTTAGTCTTTCTTTTTTTAGAAAAATTGAAACTTTTTTTTCTGTGATTGTATCGATTAGCTTTAAATCGATTAACTCGTAACTATTTGGGTCGTTAAAATTTTTTGCAACGTATTCGTCGATTTCATTTTTGATTTTTGATTTGTCTGAGCAAGATATTAGCAGGATGCAGACAACTATAAGGAGTAGCTTTTTCATCATTTTTCCATTACATCTTCTGTGACTTTAATAAATGTTCCCGCTTGTGGAGCAATCGCTTTAATTGCATTATTAACCAGTCTGTTTATTGCCTCTTCATTAAGTTTGAATTCATTAAATTCATATCTTTCAACAAAAGAATACACAGGCTCAAAAACTGGAATTCCTTTGACAAATAGTTGGCGTTGAAAACCTACGTTAACATATTTGCTTTTTTTGCCAAAAATTATATACTCTCTATCAGCTTCGTATGTTTCTTTGTAAGGGATTACGTTGACAAAATAGTCTTTTTCAAATTCTTTTGAAGCATCCTTTTTCCCTTTCTCATATGACTCTCTTTCAATAGTTATACATTTATTTTTTAGTTCAAGAATTTGTTCGTTTAAAATCGTTACTTTTTCTTCAAGTTTTCTGTTGACTTCAAAATCAATGTTTGCTTTTATGTTGAATAATTCAATTGATAATTTTTCTTTATCATGAGTTAGTTTGCTTTGAATATTTTTGAAGAAAATTATCCATACTAAAGTTGTTAAAACTAAAGTGCTAATAATTGATACAATAGTAATTTCCATTTTGTTTAATTTTTAGTATTAGTTATAATGATGGTGCATGTTTTCCTTTTCCGCTTCCATTGGGATGTCTGGAACAAGAATTTCCGGTTAGACTTGAAATCGCTGATGCAGAAGTACCACAATATTTGCAGCTGTATTTTGTTTTTTCTGATCCTTCGTAAAGTTTATGTTTGCCTTTGCTTGAACCAAGAGGATGGCGAGAGCATGAATTTGCAGTCAGATTTGAGATACTTGAACTTTTGGTTCCGCAGTATTCGCAATAAAAATTGGACATGTTTTAAAATTTGAAAGGTTATTTTTCAAAAATAAACCATCACTAAATCACCAATGGTTTTACCTTATAAACACCAATAAATTTACCATGAAACCATCATTTTGGTTTATAAACAAAAAAAGCACTTGTCCAATAATAACAAGTGCTTTTTCAATAAGATTAAAAGATATTAAATCAATAATAGAATAGCTACTTTCGTACCTTGATTTTCAGTAAAATCAATTTCGATTGAATTATTTTTTAAATCCTGCAAAAGCGAAAGACGCTCTTTAGTTAATTGAATTCCTTTTGACTGATGTAGTTTGCTTTTTTTGGCAGCATTTAAACTCATTCCGTTGTCTATGATTTTACATTCCAGAATAGTTTCTGAAATCATTTGAAAGGAAATAATCAATTTAGGGGCAATACTAGATTCGGTGAAAGCGTGAACGAAAACATTCTCAACAAAAGGCTGTAAAAGCATTGTCGGGATTTTTGTAAAACAAGTATCCACTTTTTCGGAAATTTGGATTTCAAAATTTATTCGATTGTCAAAACGCATATTTTCGATCGTAATATACGCTTCGAGATATTCTATTTCTTCGTCAATCGTAATCAATTGTTTGGATGAGTTTTCTAAAGTTTTCCGAATTAATTTAGAAAATTCACTAATATAGAGAAGCGAGTTGTCGATATCGTTACTTATTATAAAGTCCTGTATTGCATTCATTGCATTAAAGGTAAAATGCGGATTCATTTGGCTCAACAATGCTTCCAGTTTGGTTTCTGCAATACGACGCTGAATAATGATTTTTTCATTGGATTTTCTTTTTATTCGAATAAAAATGTAAACCAGTAATCCAGATAAAACGACTACTGCCATTGTAATAAACCACCAACTTAGCCAAAAAGGCGGTTGAACTTTAATTTGTAAAATGCTGAAAAGTCTAGATTTTCCAGCATTCATATCAAAAACTTCAATATCTAAATTGTAGTTTCCGGAAGGAAGATAAGGCAAGAATAAATTGGTCTTTTCGCTATACGGACTCCAGCGATTATTTTCGTTTAATCGATACCTGAATTTTAATTTGTTAGCAAATGAATGTCCTTTTGGAACAAAATCTATCGAAAAAGAATTGTGTTTGTAATCTGAAATTAATTGTTTAGAATTGTATCTAAACCATTTGTATGCTGAAGATTTTAAAGGGATATTATTGATTGCTATTTTACTTATTCCGATTTCAGAAACGGTTAATTGAGCGGCAATCAAACGGTTTAAATCGATGTTGTAAAAACCTTTTTGGGTTCCGAGCCATAAGGTATTGTCAAAAATTTGAGAAGTCGTAATTCTGCAATCTTTTAATCCTTGCTCTTTGTCGATTAGTCTGATAATACCATCTTTATAAATATTGATACCTTTTTCAGTACCTATCAAGATATAATCTTTATATGATTCCAGAAACAAAATAGTATTCCCGATAATCTGTTTTTTTGAAATCGTTTTTAAGATTTTAAAAGATTTAGAATCATCAACAACGAAAACGTCACCAAATTCAGCAGCTAAAATAAGTTGGTCTTTATTGTTTTTTGTAATGTGTTTGAACTTCTTTTCTTTCCAGATTCCGTCTGCCAGATACGACTGAAATTGACTGTTTTTATAGACATACAAACCATTAAAAACGGACAAAAGATACGTTTTATCCTTGTTGGTTAATATTTTAACAATGTATTGCGGTGTGTTTTTTTCGAACTTTGAATAATGAGTATTTTCAAGTGTTTTTAGATTTTCATAAACACGAGTTCCTGCATAGGTAATCGTTTCAATTAGTTTATTGTCGTACGTAAAACCAATCTTCAAACTATGCTTTGGTAAGTAATTGACGAGTTTGTAATTTTTATCTATTTCAAAAATTCCAATGTTACTGTTGATCCAGAACGAGTTTTGATTTTTCACGATTTCATAAAACTCAATTTCATTGGTCGGAATGTCAAAGTTTAGTTCAAAATCTCTTGATTCTGCAGATTGTTTGCTGAAGATGTTTTTTCCTTTTTTGTAAAAACGCATTTCAGTTTGCTTAAAATCGTCAAGAGAAATTGATTTTATAATGTGCTGTTTTGAGTTCAGAACTTTGATTCCTCTGGTTTCTAAAATTAATTTTTTATCATTAAAATTTTCAAAATCAATAATAGATGAATTATCAAATGAATTGTAATTGATAATTTTATTTAACCTTACCTGGTAAATTCCGTTATTGTTAGAACCGACATAAAGTATATCATTAAATTGATCATATACAACATTTAGCAATACTTTCGAATCAATTCCATATACGGCAGAAACATCCGTCATCTTATCGTCTTCAATTGTATAAAGACCTCCGTCTGGAGTATAAACGCCCCACGCTGCTGCAAAAATGGTATTCCTTTTGTCTTTTGCAAATTGCCAGACAAAAGATTTTCCAAAAGTCACAGCTGATTTGTCTCCTTTTGAGATTTTATTAAAATCGAATTTATCAATATGACCTTCATTTCCGCTATAAAGTGTAGAACCAAAGAGGCCTAGCGAATACGAATTTTTATGTAAAATGACTGGAACTAGGCGTGGAACTGAACTTGATTCATCTATTTTAAACAAACCTTCAAAAGTAGAAGTGAAATAGACAACATCTTTATAAACAACAAAGTATAAAGAAATAAAATCTTCTTTGTGTTTTGGAACTTTTGGAGTTATAAGTTTGTTTGTTTTAATGTCAATTATAGATACGCCTTGTTCTGTGCCAACATAAACTTTGTTTTTGAAAGGAAAAACTTTTCTTGTTTTGTTAGCAAGAAGACCATCTTTGGTTGTAAAAACAGTAAATTTTTTACCATCAAATTTACTTACGCCACCACCATAACTGGCAAACCACATATTCCCATCTGAATCTTCGGCAATATCCCAACAGCTATTATGGCCTAAACCGTGACTTTCATCAATAGTTGTAAAAGTCCCATTTTCCATTCTCGAAACACCATTTTCGGTACCTATCCATAAAATGTTTTTGGAATCTAAAAATAGAGAACGAACGGCATTATTTGGTAGACCATCTGAGGTTGTGAAATTTGTAGATGGAAAATATTGACCAAAAGCAAATGAGGTAATAAAAAGTAAAAAGAGTTGAAAAAAAGTCTTATTTGGTGATCGCATCAATAAGCTCTTTTTTATTGAATGATTTATCAGAAACTGGAATTTCATCACCAGAAGTCATTTCTAAAACATAAATATCGGATTTGAAATTCTTTACATATTCGGCATTAATCAAATAGCTTCTGTGCACTTTTAGAAATTTGATTTCCGACTCTAATAATTCGCCTATTTCTTTAAAAGATTTTGATGTATAATGTTGCTGTTCTGTGGTTTGAATGAAGGTATAAGAACCATCAGATTTACAAAAGATAATTTTATTTACATGAATTATTTCAAAACCAGTTTTGGTCGGAAATGCAATTCTTTGTTTTCCCGAAGCTGGCTGGTTTAAATTTTCGGCCAGTAGCTGATATCTGTTTAAATTGAGTTTGTTTTTTAAAGCAGATTCAAGTCTGTCAATAGCAACTTTAAAGTCGTTTACATCAATTGGTTTTACTAAATAATCTAAAGCGCTTTTGCGAATAGCCTCAATTGCAAATTCTTTATGAGCTGTTGTAAAAATGATTTCAAACGGAATATTTTCAAATTTAGAAAGCAATTCAAAACCATTTTCATCTGGCATTTGAATATCCAGAAAAACAAGATTTGGCGTGTTTTTTTGTATCGAAATTAAAGCCGAAGCAACGGAATTACACTCATCAATTATTTCGATTTTATCCCCAAAATATCTACTGCATAAATTTTTCAAGAAACTGCGTGCGCGTGATTCGTCATCAACAATAATGGCTTTAATTTTCATAACAGATTTTAGTGGTATTTGGTTGGAAAATAAAGTATTTTGATTGTGCTAATCAAAAAATTATTCAATCGTCATCGATCTTAGTTTCATTCTGTAAGCTTCCAATGCAATCGATTTTGAAATGAAACCATAATATTTATCGTTTCGTAATACCGGAAGAAATGCTGATTTGGAGTTTTCAAACTTGGTCATTACGATTTCCATGCTGTCGTATGAAGAAATTGTTGCGGGTGGCGTTTTCATTACGTCCTTAATAGCGGTATACTTTACGCGATAAGCATTGAAAATAATTTCGCGGATGTCATTAAAATGTACCACTCCAACAAGATCTTTTTCATTGTTTACTACCGCAAAAACAACCTGATTCGAATGCGAAATAAGATCAACCAGTCTACTTAGGTTTTCATCGGGATGAACCGTTAAATAATCGCATTGAATGATCGAATCAATGTCAAGAGTCGACAGAATATTTGAATCTTTATTACTTGTAAAAGCATGTCCTTTTTTAGCCAAACCTTTAACATCCAGTGAATATTTTTCAAAGCGTTTAGAAATTGCAAAGCTTATAGAAGAAACAATCATAAGCGGAATCATTAAGCCGTAACCTCCAGTGATTTCTGCAATAAGGAAAATTGCCGTTAAAGGAGCATGAAATAATCCACTTAAAATTCCGGCCATTCCTACCATTGTAAAATTACTGATAGGCAGTTTTGATAATCCAATTAAAGTAACAAATTTTGAAAAGAAATAACCCAGATAAGATCCTAAGAAAAGAGAAGGAGCAAAGTTTCCTCCATTTCCTCCACTTCCAATTGTTAGTCCGGAGGCAAAAACTTTTACCATCATCGTACAACCTATAAAAAGCAGCAAAATCCACTGATTATTTCGAAAATCAGCAAATAAGGTATTGTCTAGTAGCTTTCCTGGATCAGTTTCAGATAATGTTTTGATGCTTTCATAACCTTCTCCAAAAAGCGTCGGAAATATAAAAATAAGTAACGCCAGTAGCGAAGAGCCAATTAAAGCCTTTTTGTAGGCGCCAATATTTAATGAAGCAAAATAGTGTTCGATTCTTTGAAAATTTCGCGCATAATAAACGGCCATGAAACCAGTTAAAACACCAAGCATAACATAGAAAGGAATATTGTGATAATTAAAAGTTTCTTGTTTTCTAAAAGACAACAAAATGGTTTCATCCAGCACAATCGCTGATACTAAAGCACCTGTTGCAGCTGAAATCATAATAGGAGTAAAGGCCGAAATACTAACGTCGACCAATAAAACTTCGATAGCGAAAAGAACGCCGGCAATTGGAGCATTAAAAGCGGCTGCAATTCCTGCTGCAACGCCACAACCAATAAGTAAAGTTCTGTCTTTATATGCTAATTTATAGTTTTGGGCAAAATTAGATCCAAATGCAGCACCGGTAACAACGATTGGGCTTTCAAGACCTGCAGATCCACCCAAACCAACTGTTAGGGAACTGGTTACGATTTGGGCATACATTTGTTTTTTCGGAATGATACTGGCTTTCTTTGCAACCGCATATAAAATCTGTGAGGTTCCTTTTTGAATGGTACCATTTAGTACTTTCTTGACTACAAAAACAGTCAGCACTATACCAATTATAGGAAGTATACTGTTGATGAAACTTAATTTTAAGATTCCGTTTATATAAGTTGCAAAAGAAAAAACGCTGTGTGCGAAAGTTTTTAAAACGATTACCGCGAATGAACATGAAACTCCAATTAGAACACTTGATAAAAATATAAACTGTTTTGGAGTCATTAATGACTGAGCCAAAGCAATAATGCTCTCTAGTTTTCTAAAATATTTTTTTAGCATTCTTCTGTAAAAGTTAGGGATAATGCAAATTTAACTTTTAACATTCAAATTTGCACGATTTTAATTATAAAATTCAAAAGCAATTTTAAAAACCTACAGCAGTGTCATCTCCACGATAATCAGCGCCGCCTTCGAGGCTTTTATTTGGTAATACTAAAATGCAGTCGAGTTTTCCAATTACCGGAGTTGTTTTCTCATTAATCAAGTATCCTTTGGCCTTTAATTTATCAATCGTGGTGGTATCAAAAGCATTTGGTTCAAAAGTGATTAGATCGGGTAACCATTGATGATGAAAACGCGGAGCATTCACAGCTTCCTGCATGCTTAAATTGTATTCGTAAACATTTAAAATTGCCTGTAAAACCGATGTTATAATTGTAGAACCGCCTGGCGAACCTACAACCATAAACAATTTCCCGTCTTTCTCTACAATGGTTGGTGTCATAGAACTCAACATTCTTTTTTGAGGGGCAATACTATTAGCTTCGTTTCCTACCAATCCAAACATATTTGGAGAACCTGGTTTTGCGCTGAAATCGTCCATTTCGTTGTTTAAGAAAAAGCCCAGTTCATCGCAATAATATTTAGAACCAAAAGCATCATTGATTGTAGTGGTTGCGGCAACGGCATTGCCAAATTTGTCTACTATAGAATAATGAGTTGTTTCGGTGCTTTCGTTGTACGTGATATTTCCTTCTTTTATTTCTGAGGAAAGACTGGCTTTGTTTTCATTAAAACTGGACATTCTTTCTTTTAAATAATTATCAGATAAAAGACCATTTATCGGAATTTTTACAAAATCAGGATCGCCTAAAAACTGACTTCTGTCTACGTAAGCTCTTCTTTCGGCTTCAACAATTAACTGAATTGATTTTTCATTGTTATGTCCCATTTTTGATAAATCATATGGTGCAAGCATTTTCATAATCTGAGCCAAACAAATACCGCCACTGCTTGGAGGCGACATAGACGTTATTTTTAAATCTTTATAAGTAAACTGAAGTGGTTTTCTCCATTTTGCTTCGTAGCTTGCTAAATCTTTTAGTGTTATAATTCCACCTTTTCCCTGAAGATATTCGACTAAAATGCGAGCTGTTTCTCCTTTGTAAAATTCACCTCGACCATTTTTTAAAATGCGTTTTAAAGTTTGGGCAAGCGCTGGATATTTGATGGTATCATTTTCTTTGAATTTTCCGGCCATAAGTGTGTTTGGACCATTTACGGCTACAATAGCATCATGATAAGATTCCAGTTGTTTTTGTTGCTTCTGCGTTACAATTACGCCTCGTTCTGCAAGTGCAATAACAGGTTTTAGAATTTCTGACATTCGCATTGAACCTAGCTTTTTATGCACTGCAAAAACACCAGCAACAGTTCCGGGAATGCCTATTGCCAGAGCTGTTTCGGTGCTTTTTCCTTTAATTACATTTCCATCTTTGTCGAGAAACATATCTTTTGTAGCGGCAAGAGGTGCTTTTTCGCGATAGTCCAGACTTCCAACTTCGCCATTTGCTCTTCGGTAAACCATGAAACCACCTCCGCCAAGATTTCCCGCATAAGGATAGGCTACAGCCAAAGCCAATTCGGTGGCAACCATAGCATCAAAAGCATTACCGCCTTTTTTCATGATTTCTACACCAATTTTTGACGCTTCTTCTCGTGCGGAAACGACCATTGCTTTTGAAGTTACTAAACCTGTTGGCTTGGTTCCTTCCTGAGCAAAACCGGCGATAGAAAGGAATGTGAATAAAAGTGTAATTTTTTTCATATCAGAAAATATGTTTTATATCTGGTGATTTATAGCGACAGTAATTTTTGTTTGGATTGTTCTTGGATTTCTTCAAAAAAACTGGTGAATTCAGTTTCAAATTCATTGTAGAATTCTTTTAGTTCTTCGCTGGCAAACTGCATTTTTGAAGTATTTTTCGATCTTCTGTCCATCTGCGTCAGTATGTTATGAATTCCTTCAACTGTCCTATAACTCAAAAGCCAGTTTCTTTCAATCATATAAGGCATCAAACCTTGTGTTTTTTCGGTCAGTATAGAATAGTTGTTATGGAGTGAATTATAGAATCGGCTAACGAAATCTTCTAATTTTTCATCTGAATATTGTGACCAGTTTTTGGCTAAAAAATGATCATAAAAAATATCTACAATCACACCGGCATAATGATGGTATTTTTCGTGAAGGCGTTTTGTGCTTTGTCTGAAAGTATCATGCGAATCGGTGTAAGTATCAATGAAGCGATGCAACAGAATTCCTTTTTGAACTTCGGAAGGAAAATGTTCAAATTGTTTTCCGCGAATTCCATCGGCCATAAAATTTCCGATTTTTATGAGATCATTTTCACCTGAAAGATATATATGGGCTAGGAAATTCATTTTTTTAAGGTGCTAAGTTGCTAAGACACTAAGATACTAAGTTTTTTATATAGCTGTTGTAATACTTAACTATAAAGGCGCTAAAAAGCGACTAAGGATCTTTAGTTACTATGTTATTTTAGTAAAAGTATGAAAAGATTTTTACATCATTTTAGGGAAGACTTCATTGCTTCAAAATTTAATATTTAAATCTTAGTAGCTTAATGTATTAGCATCTTTAGAAAAAAAACATTAGTAGCTTAGTGTCTTAGTAGCTTAGCATCTTTATAAGAAACCTTACTGTCTTAACAGCTTAGCAACTTTTTTAAAAATTCTTACCAGCTTAGTATCTAAGAAGCTTAGTAACTTTTCTATATTTGTAACAAATAACGATAACTAATAAAAATGACTTTAATAAAATCAATTTCAGGTATACGTGGTACGATAGGAGGAAAAGTTGGAGATAATTTAACTCCTGTTGATGCAGTAAAATTTGCATCGGCATACGGTACTTTTTTAAAAAATAATATTTCAAAAGACAAATTGACTGTCGTAATTGGCCGTGATGCACGTATTTCGGGACCAATGATTCACAATCTTGTTGTGAACACATTAATTGGTTTAGGAATTAATGTAATCGATCTTGGACTTTCTACAACGCCAACTGTCGAAGTTGCGGTTCCTCTTGAAAAAGCCGATGGTGGAATTATTTTAACAGCATCTCACAACCCAAAACAATGGAATGCTTTAAAATTATTGAATGAAAAAGGAGAATTTTTAAGCGGAGCTGACGGTGCAAGAATTTTGGAAATTGCTGAAGCGGAAGCTTTCGATTTCTCGGATGTTGATAATTTAGGCGAAATCACTTTGAATGATGCCTATATGGATATTCATATTGATGAAGTTTTAAACTTGCCTTTAGTTGATATTGAAGCGGTAAAAGCAGCCAAATTTAAAGTGGTTGTAGATGGAGTAAATTCATCTGGCGGAATTATTATTCCAAAGCTTTTAGAGCAAATGGGAGTTGAAGTGGTAAAATTATATTGTGAGCCAAACGGTCATTTCCCGCATAATCCGGAGCCATTAAAAGAGCATTTGACTGATATATCTGAATTGGTTGTAAAAGAAGGTGCACACTTAGGAGTTGTAGTTGATCCTGACGTTGATCGTCTGGCTTTTATTTCTGAAGACGGAGAAATGTTTGGAGAAGAGTATACACTTGTTGCCTGCGCTGATTATGTGCTAAGCAAAACGCCTGGAAATACCGTTTCTAACATGTCTTCGTCACGTGCTTTGCGCGATGTTACTTCAGCACATAACGGAAGTTATGAAGCAAGTGCAGTTGGTGAGGTAAACGTTGTTGAATTAATGAAAAAAAATAATGCTGTTATTGGTGGAGAAGGAAATGGCGGAATCATTTATCCTGAATTGCATTATGGTAGAGATAGCTTGGTTGGAGTTGCATTGTTTCTGACTCATTTGGCGAATAAAAAAATGTCAGTTTCGGCTTTAAGAGCTTCTTATCCGGAATATTTCATGAGTAAAAATAAAATCGAATTAACTCCTCAAATCGATGTTGATGCGATTTTAGCAGCGATGACTGATAAATATAAAAATGAAGATATTTCTACTATTGATGGAGTAAAAATTGATTTTGCTACAGAATGGGTTCATTTAAGAAAATCAAATACAGAACCAATTATTCGTATTTATACTGAAGCGCCTTCACAAGATGCAGCAGATAAATTAGCTTTAAGAATCATTGATGAAATTAAAGTAATCGCAGGAATTTAATTTTTGCGTTTTAAGATTTAAAAAGCCTCTTTTGAAATTTCGAAAGAGGCTTTTTTGTATTTAAAAATTAGTTCTTTATTATTTTAATTGATTTTTTTATCGCGCCATAAGATACATTGACAATGTAAACTCCGGACGCCAGTTTTTCTCCAATTTTAATATCCTGATTTGTGAAATAATCTGTGGAAGAATAACAGATAGTTCCCTTCATATCGATTATTTGTATTGTAAAAGGTTCTGTTGTAGCTGATTTTACATGAAGAATAGATTGATGTTTAACCGGATTTGGATAAAGGGTTAAATTATCTTTTTCAAATTCTGACTCATCAATGCCAAGTGTTGCTTTTGTAACATCAATAAAATTAAAATTCATATCATTTGATTTAAATTTAATTTTAAGATAAACTTCTCCAATTGGTAAGTTGACTCCGTTTACAATTTTATTCGTATAAGTTTGAAAATCGCCTGTTGCCGGAAACGTTTCATCTGTTTTTACAAGAACGTCATTTACAAGAATATCAAATTTGCCTTCATTGATAGAGGCCATTCTAAAAGTCAGATTATAGGTTCCCGCATCAGTAACATTTAGCATAAATTCATTCCAGTCACCTTCATCGATTGAACCAACATTTTGGGTTATATTAGAATCTGATGTGCTTTGCAAAGTAGTTCCTTTTCGTCTGTAATGTCTATTCGCAAGAATTCGGCCGGGAACATTTATTTTTTTTGCAGTATAAGGTACATTGATGTATTCTTTTCCGATGGGTCTTAAAACACCGCTTTCTTTGTCTAATAATGGATTTTCAGCCATATCTTTCCAACTCGGGTTAACCCTTCCTGAATACCATGAATAACGAAAAATATCAGGGTCATTTTCGTATGAAGTCAGAATTTCTTTCATGAAAGCGATTTTTTCTTCAGCACTCTGAATTACGCGGTTCGAAAATTCAGTAATCCACAAAGGGCGATTGAACTTTTTGAGAAGCCCGGTAACGCCTATTACAGAACCTGCTGTTGCATCATAAGTATGGAAAGCAATGAAATCAACCTTACAGGTAGGACATAATTTAAAAAAATCAGTATGCCAGGCCACAGGATCTGAATAACCGCCATAGCTGTCCGGACCATTGTATGCAGGAGAAGCACTTATTATTTCAAGGTTTTTTGCAGTTGCTATTTTTTCAATATTTACCCAGGCATTTACAGCATCTTGCGGTGTTAATCTTGAGCCGTCATTAAAATTGGGTTCGTTAAAAGCAATCAGGTATTTTGCTCCTGGTTTAATTTTGTTGATAAAGGCGTCAACATCTGCATCATTAACTTTTCCCCAAGCCATCGGAACAAATTCAACTCCGAGTGATTCATAATCTGAATTTAAATCTGCATCGGGTTCTGGCGACCAATTATACCACCAAGAAAGGCCGGGTTTTAAGGCTAACATATCTGCTTTTGAATGATATCCGTAGGCAATTCCTCTTTTGGGACTTTGAGCAGCAATAGTTAAAAAGGTAAATAACACTAAAATAGTAGAAAGTAATTTTTTGATCATGCTTAATGATTTTTCGTTTTTTGCGATAATTAAGGAATATCAAAATTAAATTGTTTCCTCTTTTTATTGTGCTAAAAAAATCATTACAAAAACACATCAAATTTATTTATCTGTTGATTATAAGTGATTTAAGTTGTTTTTGATAAAAAAGTCCGAAAAACAATTAGCAGTTTTTCGGACTTTTTTTTATTTTTTGTTTTCAGTATCAACACGATGTTTCCATCTTTTATGTGTCCAAAGATAATATTCTGGCGCTTCGAGGATTTGTTTTTCAACTTCCTTCAAATAGAGTTCGGTAATTTTGAAGTTTTCATACTCTTTTGGATCGTCTGCAATTGGAACAATCGTTGCTTCATAATAACCTCTTCCAATTTTTTTGACTTTAATAAAAATTACGCTTAAATCGTATTTTTTCGCCAGCATTTCAGCGCCGGTATGAACAGGAACTTCAATTCCCATAAATTTCATCGAATGAAAAATACGATCCAGTTTTGGCGATTGATCACTTGCTAGACCATATAAACTCAATATGCCGTCACGCTGATTTTGTGCCATCATAGGGATTGCCTTTTTGGTTTCAACCAAAGTAGCATCGTATTTTGATCTGATTTTTCGAATGAGCTTGTCAAAATACGGATTGGCAATTTTTTTATAAACCCCAACACCATTAAAAATCATTCTTTTGTTCAATGTCAAAAGCCATTCCCAACTTGCATAATGTGATGCAACCAAAATGACACTTTTGCCTTTTTTCTCATATTCGTGAAAAAGATCCATATTAGTAATAGTGAATCTTCTTTCCATTTCTTCAGGAGAGATGGTCATCGTTTTAATCATCTCCAGAAACATATCGCACATGTGCTGATAAAATTTCTTTTCAATTTCTTTTCTTTCAGAAACGCTTAAATGTGGTAAAGTAAGTGCAAGATTCTCACGAACTACTTTTTTTCTGTAACCAATAACATGGTATACAAGAAAATAAACGCAATCTGAAAACCAGTAAAATATTCTAAATGGAAGTATAGATATAAGCCAAAGGAAAGGGTAGGCTAAAATATAGACAAGAAATTGCATGTAAAATTTTTTTACAAATATAAAGTAAAAATGGATAACCAACGATATTTTGGCTTCTTGCTAACTTATGTTTAAGAATGACTATCTTTACATTTCACAATAAATATTATATATGAATACCATTTTAATTGGGATTATAGTTGCCAACGTTTTGATAAGTTATAAAGGTTTTAATGATTACGCATTTTTTAGAAAGTATGAATTCCACATTGGAAGTATTCGTTCCGGAGAGCAGCTAAGAATGGTGTCATCCGGATTTTTGCATGTTGACATAATGCATTTGGTTTTCAATATGTTTACGCTTTGGTTCTTTGCTCCGGTTGTAATAGAATGGTTAGGAAATTTTTCCTTTGTTATGATTTATTTTGGAAGTTTGATTTTTGGAAGTTTACTTACATTATTATTTCATAAAAACGATTATAGCTACCGTGCAGTTGGTGCGTCTGGAGCCGTAACCGGTGTTTTGTATTCGGCAATTTTATTTGAACCGGACATGATGCTGGGGATTTTTGGCATTATTCCAATTCCGGCTTATCTTTTCGGAATTCTTTATTTATTGTATTCAATTTACGGAATGAAGGCTAAAAATGATAATATTGGTCACACAGCACATTTTGGTGGCGCAATTGGCGGATACTTAATTACTTTGATAAAAGCTCCATCATTAATTACCGATCATAGTTTAATGGTAATCCTATTGGCAATCCCGATTATAATACTTTTTGTTATGGCAAAATTTGGCAAATTGTAAGCTTGGCACAACTTTTGGAATGAGCTAATCAAATAATTTAAATATAACAAAAATGAAAAAATTAGTATTATTTTTAACAATCATGTTTATGACTATGTCTTACGGCCAGGAAACAAAACAAATCCCTTTAATCAATGTTAATGGGGAAGGAAAAGTAAAAGTAGCGCCTGATCAGGTTTGTATTTCAGCAACTGTTGAAACAAAAGGGAATAATGCTAAAGACGTCAAAAAGCAAAACGACGAAAAAATGGATGCTGTTTTAAAGTTCATCAAGAAAATGAACATTCCGACGGCAGATTTCAAAACTAAGCAAGTTGCTCTTAATCCGCAATACGATTATGAGAAAAAGAAAACAAGTTACAACGCTACTCAAACTGTTGAAATTGTAGTGAAAGATTTGTCTAAATATGACGAATTGATGGAAGGCTTGGTTCAGCAAGGTATTAATCGTATCGACAGAGTATCTTTCGAATCTTCTAAAGAAGCGCAATTGCAAGCTGAAGCTAGAAAATTAGCTATGAAAGATGCTAAAGCAAAAGCGGAAGATTACGTGTCAGTTTTAGGTCAGAAAATCGGAAAAGCTTTTACTATTTCTGATAATTCACAAGTTTATCGCCCGCAGCCAGTTTATGCAGCGATGAGAATGAAAGAAGCTGATTCGGCTGGTGCATCTAATGAGACACTGGCAATCGGAGAAATCGAAATTACTGCAAATGTTAGCGTAAGTTTTATTCTGGACTAAATTTTTAAATCAGATATACTTAAATCCAAATTCCAATTTCATTATTGGGGTTTGGATTTTTTTTTTGCGCTGTGCTGATTTCTTCTTTATATGTAAAATCACAATTTTATTGAGCATTTTTCTCAATTCAAATTTTAGAATTAATAAAATCCAAACCCCAATTTAAATGGAGTTTGGATTTTTTTTTAGGAGAAATTTAGATAAGTAAATCGCATTATTTAGGATAATAGAATTCATTAAAAACTAAGCTAAATGCTAATTTGAAGTTAAAAGTTTAAAAAAAATCTTACGGAGCGAGAAAAAAAAGGTTTTTGCTAACTAGTTTGTTTTTAGGAAACTAAAACCTTTTAGTTACTTCAGTTAACATTTTTTTTGCAAAAAAAGCGAATAAAGTTTTTAAGTTAAAATTTTTAACATACTTTTGTTCTATCAAATTAGTAGAGTTTAAAACATGCAAAGTGTATAAAATATTAGGTCGGCAGAAAGCTTTTTTTGAATAAAAATCAGTATTTGTGTTTTAAGTATTGTAAATCGATATCATAGTAAAAATCCTTCAGACCTCTTTTATACCAAAATTAAAATAAGATTGACCTGTATTTGCGGTTGAAATCTTGTAATCCTCTCAACTAGTATTAAATAAAAAAAAATAGAAATGAAAAAACGAATGTGTTGCAAATAAGAAACCATCTCTGCAGGAACAGAAATGGTGAAGCTTAAAGAAATTGTAGATCTCTTGAAGGAAAGCAAAAATCAATAAAATATGTTTTCTGCTCGCCTTATTATTAAACTAAAACAAAGTAATGAAAAAAAAATTAGAAAGATATACATGGTTATGTATTTTGTTGATTTCCATTACGGTTAAAGCTCAGGAAGCCAAACCGTTGATTCAGTCCAAACTCGAAGGAACAGTAATAGATGCCGTAACTAAGGAGCCTGTTATTGGAGCTTCAATAAACATAAAAGGTACTACGCACGGTGTTGTAACAGATATAGATGGAAAATTCTTTTTCCAAACAGGTCAAAAATTCCCTTATACATTATTAGTAAGTTCTTTGGGATATAAAAAGTTAGAGACAACTGTTAACGCAAATTCGGTTGTAATTTCCCTTACTGAAGAACAAAATGTGTTGTCAGAAGTTGTAGTTACTGCACTTGGTATTACAAAAGAAAAGAAATCTTTAGGATATACTACTCAGTCGCTTAAAGGGAAAGATTTGGTAAATACAAAAGAAACGAATTTCTTAAATAGTCTTACCGGTAAACTGGCGGGAGTTCGTATTACCAATTCACAAGGAGATATGGGATCTTCACGTATTATTATTCGTGGAGAAACTTCGATCGCAGGAAATAACCAGCCACTTTTTGTTGTGGACGGAATTCCGGTAGATAACTCTCAGTTGAATTCTGGTGGTGCAACTCGTGATTTTAGAAATGCAATTTCCGATTTAAATCCGCAGGATATCGAAACATTGACGGTATTGAAAGGACCAAATGCAGCAGCTCTTTATGGATCGCGTGCGGCACATGGTGTTGTTCTTGTAACTACAAAATCAGGAAAAGGTCAGAAAGGTTTGGGAGTAAGCGTGAGTACTGGAATTACAGTGGCTCAGGTGACAACTTTGCCTACTTTTCAAAATTCATTTGGTCAGGGATCCAACGGAAAATTCAGTTATGTTGATGGTAAAGGTGGCGGTATAAATGATGGTGTTGATGAAAGTTGGGGACCAAAACTGGATGGACGTCTTATTCCACAATTTTATTCTAATGGAGAAGCTGTACCTTTTGTAGCAAATCCGGATAATGTGAAGGACTTTTTTAATACTGGTCTTACATATGATAACAGTATTTCGGTTGCCAAATCAGATGAAAAATCAGATTTCCGTTTAGGAGTAAACAATCAAAAACAATTAGGAACTGTGCCTAATAGTGAAATCAATAAAACAAATTTTACTGTTAATGCCAATTACGAATTGTCTAAAAGTATTAAAGTTGGTGTAACTGGAAATTACATTGTTACAGATGCTCCAGCACTTCCGGGTGGTCCATCTGGTGGACGTGCGGCGGGTGTAATGTTGCAGTTTCTTTGGTTTGGTCGTCAGGTAAATATTAATGACTTGAACAATGACTGGACAAGAAACTGGAATAACAGCTACTATAGTAATCCGTATTGGAATGCTTATTACAACACAACCAGCCAAAAGCGTAATCGTTTGATTGGGGATATTCATTTGGACGCAAAACTTGCTGAGGGACTTAATTTTAGATTCCGTACAGGAGTTGACTATTATAACGATCGTAGAAAATATACGATTAAGTATGGCACAAACGGAACACCTTTTGGGTCTTATGCTGAAGACGCATACACGGTAGAAGAAAGAAATACGGAAGGTATTTTTACTTATACTAAAAAATTAAATGATGATTTTAGCTTAGATGCTTTAACGGGATTCAACGTTCGTAATCACAGCGATGCAAACAATTATCAAAAAGCGCCACGTTTGGCTGTACCTGATTTGTATACATTGACAAATTCACGCGATCCGTTGACATCTTCGAATACGTTATCAAGATTGAGAGTGTATAGTGCTTATGCATCGGCGCAATTGGGTTATAAAAACTATGCTTTCTTAAACCTTACAGCACGTAACGATTGGTCGTCAACATTACCAAGCAGTAACCGTTCTTATTTTTACCCTTCGGTGAATGGTAGCGTTGTTTTGACAGATGCTTTGAATATAAAAAGCAATACACTTGATTTCTTAAAATTACGTGGAGGTTGGTCTGAAGTTGGTAACGATGCAGATCCGTACCAATTGTCTACGGTTTACAATTTTCAAACGGCGTTCGACGGAAATCCAATTCAAACTTCGTCACAGAAAAAATTGAATGAAAACCTGAAGCCTGAAACTACACGTTCTACAGAACTTGGTGTAGAAGCTTCTTTCTGGAAAAATAGATTGCATTTTGATGTTGCTTATTACGATACAGATAGTTTTGACCAAATTTTGGAAATCAAAACAACGGCTTCAAGTGGATATAATTCACAATTAATTAATGCCGGAAAAATAAACAATCATGGTGTTGAAATTCAGCTTGACGGAACTCCTATTCAAACGGAAGATTTCAAATGGAATATTGGTGTAAACTATTCTAAGAATACAAGTAAAGTAGAAATTCTTGATTACGATAAAAAGATTCAAAACTACACAATAGGTTCTTCAGGAGGTGTTGATGTATTAGCATCTGTAGGACAAGCTTATGGTGCTCTTTATGGAACAGCTTATGAGCGTGATGCGAACGGAAATATTGTTGTAGGTGCTAATGGACTTCCAAAAGCGGATCCAACGAAAAAAGTTTTAGGACATTATACGCCTGATTATTTAGCAGGAGCTACAAATACTTTTACGTATAAAAATCTTGAACTTTCTGTTCTTGTGGATGCCAGTGTAGGTGGAGAACTTTTTTCAGGAACAAACAGAACCGGAAATTATACAGGTGTACTAGCGCAAACACTTCCTGGACGTGATGCAGCCAATGGCGGATTAAGTTATTATTACCCGGGTAACGTTACTACAAATCCGAAAACTTTAGTGAACGGAGGAGTAGCTCCAAGTGGAGCGGTGGTTTATGATGATGGAATGATTTTTAGTGGTGTATTGGCAGATGGAACTCCTAACAATAAGCTAATTAGTGCACAAGAATACTATAAGTCATCTTACAATATCAGTGAAGCTTATATTTATAGCTCAACTTATGTAAAACTTAGAGAGGTAAGACTTACTTATAATTTTGATAAAAAACTGGTTAAGAAACTGGGACTTCAGGGAGCAAGTGTTACCGCTGCGGGTCGTAATCTTTTCTTTATTTACAAAGAAGTACCGAATATCGATCCTGAAACAGCTTTCAATACAGGAAATGCACAAGGATTAGAGAGTTTGGCGTTGCCAACGACTAGAAATTTCAGTCTTAATTTTAATTTTAAATTCTAAAAACTCAGAATCATGTTAAAAAAACTATCATATATAACACTCTTCGCACTGACACTGGGTTCTTGCAGCGATACACTGGATGATATTAATGCAAATCCAAATGCAACTGAAACTCCTTTGGCTCCATACTTGTTGACAGGAACATTAAAACAAGGCGCCGATTTATATTGGGGAGACGTTAATAACTTTAACTCGTCATTATTATTTGTTCAGCATTGGGCAAAAATACAATATACGGAACCGGACAGATATGATGTATCCAACACGTCTTTCACAACGTTATGGAATACAGGTTATGCAACTCTTATTACAGATTTAAATACCATTATTAATTTTCCTGAAGCGCAAGCAAATTCAAATTATAAAGGAATTGCATTGACGTTACGTTCATGGACTTTTTTATTGTTGACTGATGCTTACGGAAGTATTCCTTATAAAGAAGCAGGTCAAAAAGTAACGCCGGCCTATAATACTCAAAAAGAGGTTTATACAGGATTGCTTGAAGATTTGAAACAAGCACAATCTTTACTTAATACTTCTGGTGGTAGTGTAACAGGTGATTTGGCTTATAAAGGAGATGTTTCAAAATGGAAAAAACTGGTAAATTCCCTTCGTTTGCGTATCGCATTAAGAATTTCGGACAAAGAACCAGCTTTAGCGAAACAAGCCGTAATTGATGCAACAACAGATGCAGGAGGATTAATTAGCAGTAATGCTGAAACATTTAAGTTCACTTACACGAGTTCGCCTCAGCAAAACCCTGCTTCAGCATGGTTTGAAACACGTGATGATTTCCGTATTTCTAAAACAATGGTGGATCAACTAAATGAGTTTTCTGATCCTCGCTTGCCAGTTTATGCGCAACTTCCATCAGATGCAACTGTTGGTAAATATGTTGGAGGTGCAAACGGATTATCAAATAGCGATGCGAATAGTCAGGGTTTTGCCAAAACATCAAAACCGGGAACTTATTTCCTTACTTCGTCTTCACCGGCTGTAATTTTCTCTTATTCGGAGGTGTTGTTTAATCTTTCTGAAGCTGTAGCTCGAGGCTATATTTCGGGTGATGCAGAACAGCTTTATAAAAATGCAATTACGGCATCATTTATTCAATTTGGTATTACTGATGCGACTGTTATTTCTAATTATCTTAATCAGACAAGTGTGAAATATGATGCGACAAATTATGCCAAATCGATAGGGACACAAAAATGGATTGCATTTTACGGACAAGGACTTGATGCTTTTACAGAGTGGAGAAGATTGGATTATCCTGTATTAAAAGCAGGACCAAATACGGTTTTGGACGGAAAATTACCTTCACGTTTCTTTTATCCTGGTACAGAACAATCGTTGAATGGCGACAGTTATCAGGCTGCAATTGCAATTCAAGGTAAAGATCTTCTTACTACAAAATTGTGGTTTGATGCAAAATAAACAGTATTGAATGCTTTGATAAAGCAATATAAAAAAAGCCTGAAAATTTAATTTTTCAGGCTTTTTGATTTTAAAATTGTGCTGAAAACGGAGATTTGCAACTTGGTTTTGCGACTTTGCAATCCGATTGCATAAATTATTTCATACATTTGTATTTGTAATGAAATGGATATCAACAATATTATTAGTATACATTATGGCGCTTCTTGCAGTGCCATGCAGTGATGTTTATAATAATTGTACAGATAACACCAAACTTCAGGAAACCAGCCACAGTCATAGTCAGGACGATGATGATCATTGTACACCTTTTTGCCAGTGTGCCTGCTGTAGTGTTTCCGTTATAAAAGTCCAGTTCAAATTACCGGATTTTAATCTTCCAAAAAACAATTATACCGTTAAAAATACGGTAATAAGAGACTGCCAGGTTATTTCCAGATACTCCGGAAATATATGGGAGCCGCCTAAATTTTTCGCTTAATTTTCTTTTGAATTGTGTTGCAATTCGGTTAGTGATTTTTCTTTTTTAAGAATCACTACAGCATGCTGTAAAATATTTTTTGCACTATGCTTACTGTTCGCGCACAATCTGATTTCACACCAATCTTTTGGTGAAACAGACTATTTTCTAAGCGTAAAATAAATCACATTGTGTTAGATAATATAATTAAATTCAGTATAAAAAACAAAATCGTTATTGGTATAATGACTTTGCTTTTAATAATTTGGGGCGTATGGAGCGCCACTAAATTACCCATTGATGCCGTACCTGACATCACTAATAATCAGGTTCAGATATTTACAAGTTGTCCGACACTTGCCGGTCAGGAAGTAGAGCAGCTTGTAACTTTTCCTATTGAACAAAGTATAGCAAACGTTCCAAAAATTCAGGAAATCAGAAGTATTTCCAGATTTGGTCTTTCCGTTATAACAGTCGTTTTTGATGAAGGAACCGATATCTATTTTGCCAGACAACTTATCAATGAAAGACTAAAAGAAGCTCAGGACCAAATTCCGCAAGGTGCCGGAACACCAAAAATGGCTCCTGTAACAACTGGACTTGGAGAAGTGTATCAGTATATTATTCATCCTAAAAAAGGAAGTAAAAACAAATACAATGCAAAAGATCTTCGTACAATGCAGGACTGGATTGTTGCCAGACAATTGTATGGAACTCCCGGAATTGCTGAGGTAAATAGTTTTGGAGGTGAATTAAAACAATATGAAGTTGCTGTTAATCCGGACAGATTGAAAGCAATGGGAGTGAGTATTCCGGATATTTTTACGGCACTTCAGAAAAACAATCAAAACACTGGTGGAGCTTATATTGATAAAAAACCGAATGCCTATTTTATCAGAGGAATTGGACTTGTTACATCATTGGATGATGTAAAGAAAATTGTGGTAAAAAATACCGGAGCGGCACCAATCTATGTTAGCGATGTAGCAGAAGTCAGATTTGGTAAAGCGGTACGATACGGAGCCTTGACTTACAATGGAGAAGTAGATGCCGTTGGTGGCGTAGTTTTAATGTTAAAAGGTGAGAACAGTAATGAAGTCGTAAAACGCATCAAAGAAAAATTACCAACGATCCAGAAATCATTACCTGATGATGTTACTATTGAACCTTTTCTGGACCGTACCGATTTGGTTGGAAGAGCAATCAGTACGGTTGAAAAAAACCTTGTAGAAGGCGCTTTGATTGTGATTTTCGTACTGGTAGTATTTTTAGGAAATCTGAGAGCGGGATTAATTGTTGCTTCTGCTATTCCATTAGCAATGCTTTTTGCTTTGGGAATGATGAATGTTTTTGGTGTAAGTGCCAATTTAATGTCTCTTGGAGCTATCGATTTTGGACTTATTGTCGATGGTGCAGTAATAGTTGTAGAAGCAACATTACATCATTTGGGCATGAGGAAAGTAATGCGGAATCTCACTCAGGAAGAAATGGATGAAGAAGTTTTTCAGTCGGCTTCTAAAATTCGAACTAGTGCGGCATTTGGAGAAATAATAATTTTGATTGTTTATATTCCGATTCTTACTCTAGTTGGTGTTGAAGGAAAAATGTTCCGTCCAATGGCGCAGACTGTTGGGTTTGCCATTTTTGGAGCTTTAATATTATCACTGACTTATATTCCGATGATGTGTGCTTTATTCTTGTCCAAGAAACCCAATCATAAAGAAAATTTCAGTGATAAAATGATGCAGAAACTGCAGAATATTTATCAGCCATTACTTCAAAAAGTTATAAATATTAAATACGCTGTTGTTGGTTTTACAAGTTTTTTATTTGTGATTGCTGTTTTCTGTTTTAGCAGAATGGGAGGTGAATTTATTCCGCAACTTCAGGAAGGAGATTATGCATTTCACTGTATTCTTCCGCAAGGAAGTTCTTTAAATCAAAGTATCGAAACTTCGATGCAGGCCTCTCGAATTATTAAACAATTTGATGAGGTAAAAATGGTGGTTGGAAAAACCGGGGCTGCAGAAGTTCCTACAGATCCAATGCCTCCGGAAGCAACAGATTTAATGGTTGTCCTGAAACCGCAAAAGGAATGGAAATCAGGCAGAGATTATAACGAACTGGCAGATGCGATTTCAGAAAAACTGGAACTTATTCCGGGTGTTTTCTTCGAAAAAAATCAACCCATTCAAATGCGATTCAACGAACTGATGACAGGTATTCGACAGGATGTTGCGGTAAAGATTTTTGGCGAAAATATTGATACGCTTGCTGTTTATGCGAAAGAAGTCAGTAAAGTTATTCAGAGTGTCGAAGGTGCTACTTCTCCACAAATTGAACGCGTAAGCGGCTTGCCACAAATCAATATCGAATACGACAGAACCCGAATTGCTAATTATGGACTGACGATTCAGGATGTAAATGATGTTGTAAGTACTGCCTTTGCAGGAAAAAGTACCGGACAGGTTTATGAAAATGAAAGACGTTTTGATCTTGTTGTTCGTCTGGACAGTATTCACAGAAGTGGAATTGACGATGTAAGTAATCTAATGATTCCGACAAATACAGGAAATCAAATTCCGCTTTCACAGGTTGCCAGCATCAATTATAAATTGGGACCGGCGCAGATAAGCAGAGAAGCAGGAAAACGTAGAATTGTGGTAGGTTTTAATGTCGCAGATCGTGATGTTCAAAGTGTTGTGGAGGATATTCAAAAGAAATTATCAGAAAAAGTAAAATTGCCGTCAGGATATTATTTTACATATGGAGGTCAGTTTGAGAATCTTCAGGAAGCCAGTGCACGCTTAATGATCGCGGTTCCGGTTTCGCTTCTTTTGATTTTCGCATTGTTGTATATGACATTCCGTTCTTTCAAACAGGCCATTTTGATTTTTACTGCCATTCCGATGAGTGCTATTGGAGGTATTTTTGCTTTAATGCTTCGTGGAATGCCGTTTAGTATCAGCGCCGGAATCGGATTTATTGCTTTGTTTGGAGTTGCGGTATTGAATGGTATTGTCTTGATCGGAACTTTCAACCAACTTGAAAAAGAAGGCATAAAAGATATTTTTGAAAGAGTAAAAGAAGGAACAATTACCAGATTACGCCCTGTATTGATGACAGCGACAGTGGCTTCATTAGGATTTTTACCAATGGCAATCAGCAGCAGCGCGGGAGCAGAAGTTCAGAAACCTTTAGCAACTGTTGTAATCGGCGGATTGCTAACGGCTACATTTCTTACCTTATTTGTACTGCCTTTGCTCTATATTATTTTTAATTCAAAATTCAATTTTAAAGGAAAATTTAAAATGAGAAACTCAACAGTTGTCTTACTGATTTGTTTGGCGGGTTTAGGATCTGCAAATGCGCAGCAAAGAATTTCAATGGATAAAGCGGTAGAAACTGCCTTAAAGAACAATCAGCAGTTAGGAGTTAATGAAGCTGAAATACGATCTGCCGGACTGAATGTGAAAACGGCTGTTGATATACCAAAAACAGGAATATTTGCAGAAAACGAAGATCTTCGACCATCGGATAATACAGGAATATTAAAAATAGGTATTTCACAAGCTGTTGCGTGGCCAGGTCTTTATGCAGCGAGAAAAGATTATTTTAATGAGCAGCTAAAATATGCGGAGTTAAATACTGGCGTTTTAAATGCAACAATCAAAAGAGATGTCCGCACGGCGTATTATAAACTTTGGTATTTGCAGGACAAACAGTTGTTGTACAAACGTTTGGATAGTATTTACACCTTGCTTTTCAAAACCGCTGAGGTTCGTTTAAAAGCAGGCGATGTAGCAGCAATTGATAGAATTGCTGCCGATGCAAGACTTCAGGAACTGAAAGCTTTTTCAGATCAGAATAAAAAGGAAATGACCGTTCAGCAACAGCAGTTGATGATGCTTTTAAATCAGAACGAATGGCTGCTTCCTGTAGAATCGCCGTTAGGAAAGGCAGATGTAGTTTTAACTGAAAATAATGGCATTCATCCGCTTTTAGTACTTCAGGAACAAAATGTGAAAATAGCCGAATCTAATGTTTCTGTCCAAAGAAATAGTAATATGCCGGAATTTTCGGGAAGGGTTTTCAGTCAGCGATTATGGGGCGCAAATGACCCTTATACAGGTTTTTCTGCCACAGCTTCTTTCCCTTTATTTGGCGCAGGTTATGCGCGTAATAAGGTAAAAGCAGCTTCCGCGGAGAAAGAAGTGGAGGAAAAAAATCTGGTTTATCAGACGCAACAATTACAGACTCAAAAAGCTTCAGCTATTGCTGAGATTGAAAAGAACCTTTCACTGCTTAATTATTATGAAACAACCGGATTAAAACAAGCAGAAGAAATTATAAAAGCTGCAACATTAAGTTATAAATCAGGAGAAATCAGTTTTGCCGAATTGGGACAGTTTCTTAGTCAGGCGGTTGGAATTCGCCAGAACTATCTCGATGTTCTAAATCAGTACAATCAATCTGCTGTTCAGTTTAATTACTTTAACAATAAATAACAATATCAGGATTTCTGTCTAAAGAAAATAGGTGGATTTCATTTGATAATTTTAAAAATAAAAGCATATATGAAAGTCAAAACTAAAATACTAATTGCTGTAGTCGCTGTTTTCTCATTGATTAGTTGTGGACAAAAAAATAAAGAGAATGAAGGTGTTGTCGAAACCGAACAAGCGGATGCAACAAAAGAAGAGCATGAAGATGAAGCTACAATTGCAACGCTGACACAGGATCAAATGAAATCTGTGGGAATAACACTTGGTACTATTGAAAATAAAAACCTTACAGCTTCGATTAAAGCAAATGGAGCTTTAAGAGTGCCTAATAACAACAAAGCCAATGCAACCTCATTGTATGGCGGAGTAATTAAATCGCTTAAAGTTCAGCTAGGTGATCATGTTCAAAAGGGACAGGTTATTGCCACAATCGAGAATCCGCAATTTGTACAACTTCAGGAGGAATATCTGACTATTGGGAGCAAAATTATATTGGCCGATCAGGAATTAAATCGTCAGCGCGAACTTCAGGAAGGAAACGCCGGGGCTTTAAAAAATCTGCAAAGTGCAACGGCCGAGGTAAATTCGCTCCGCGCGCGCAAGGCATCTTTACAAAAGCAAATTCAGATGATGGGAATTAATCCGGCAGGAATAAAAACTTCTTCTTTAAAATCGGCATTGACAGTTACAAGTCCGGTAAGTGGTACAGTAAGCAGTGAATTTGCTAAAATTGGAAGTTATGTTGATGTCTCATCTCCAGTCGTAGAAATTGTAGATAACAGTCTTATTCATTTGGATCTTCAGATTTTTGAGAAAGATCTTCCGATGGTAAAAATCGGGCAACTAGTGAATTTTACTTTAACGAACAATCCAACAACGTCTTATACAGCGAAGGTTTTTAATATTGGTTCTTCTTTTGAGAATGAAAGCAAAACTGTTGCAGTTCATTGCACTGTGACCGGAAATAAAACCGGTTTGATTGATGGAATGAACATTACAGCAATGATTGCTATTGGCAATGCTTTAACAGCAGCTGTACCAAATGATGCAATTGCCGAGGCGGAAGGAAAGTATTATATTTTCGCTCAAACCGATAAAAAAGCGGAGGAAAAACACGAACATGAAACTGGCGAGAATCATTCTGAAACTGAGGGAAAAAAGGTTGCAGCTAGCAGTATGAATTTTGAAAAAATAGAGGTTTCAAAAGGGGTTTCTGAATTGGGTTACACTGCTATAACGCCAGTTAAAGAAATACCGCAAGGAACTAAAATTGTGATAAAAGGAACCTTTTTTGTAAATGCCAAACTAAGCAATTCAGGAGAACACGAACATTAACTGTAAAGAGATTTTAAAACAGCATCAGAAAAAAATGTCTTTTTAAGATTTCATTTTCTGATGCTGTTTTATAAAGAAAAATGGATATGAAAAAATCAACTGAAGAAGTATTTGCGACCAAAAACATTCGTTTGACTACCATGCGTATTTTAATTTATGAGTATATGGAAGTTGCAACAGTGGCGCTATCACTTTTAGAAATAGAGAAGTATTTTCATAAGGCTGATAAAGTGACTATTTACAGAACAATTCAAACATTTCTAGAACGTGGCCTTGTTCATAAAATACTAGACGAAAATGTCGCAAAATATAAGCTCTGCGGTGATGTATGTAGTGAAGACAATCATAAAGACCGTCACCTGCATTTTTATTGTAAAAAATGTAAAGAAACAACCTGTCGGGACGAAGTCATTTTGCCGGAAAATATGGAATCGCAATTACAGATTGATGAAATTCAAATATTGGCGAAAGGGATATGTGAAAAGTGCTTAAATTCGGAATAAAGAAAAACTATCTTTTTTAAAGGGTTTCTTTTTTGATCTAGATTTCTTATTTTTAGTATTTTAAATCATTAAAATAAATAAATTATGATTTTAGGTGCTAAGCGTTTGTTTTATTTATTGCTGCTAATAGTTTTATTAATAAAGCCTCACACTGCAGAAGCTCAACTATTAGGTTCGGCTAAAACTACAACAGAAGAACCTGAAAAAACACCGGAAGATTCCCTTGGAAGAAGAACTCCGCAAGGAACCGTTAACGGATTTATCAAGGCAATAAGCGACCAAAATTATTTGCGTGCCAGTCAGTATTTTGTGTTGAGCAAACGTTCGTATCGCAAAACTGCTGAAAGAATAAGAATTGTAAAAGCTTTTCAGCAATTGCTGGATCAGGGCGGTAATTTCTCACCGTCTTCTATCATAAGTAGCAAAGAAATCGGTCGCACCGATGATGATCTCGCCACAGGCGTTGATTTGGTCGGAAGTATATCAACCAGTAAAACAGCGATTCAACTTTATGTAGAAAATCAGTCAGATGACAGTCAGCCTGCGTTATGGCTTTTTTCTGCTGAAACCGTTGAAGCCATTGCTTCAGCAGATGTTACTGGAGAAAAAACCTTTTTAGATCGTGTACTTCCTCCTGTTTTAATAGAAAAAAAATTAGGAAATGTTCCAATTGGTCATTGGGCAGTAGTAGTCATAATGACGGTAATATCGTATTTACTAGCACGATTATTACTCTTTTTGCTGGTTTATATTGTTCAAAAACTATGGAAAAAAGCAGATAGTGAAAACGGTGCTGCCGTTGTAGAGGCGTTGGTTTTACCCGTTCAAATGTATCTTACTGTACTTCTATTTGTTGGATTAACACAACGAATGGGGATTTCTATTGTGGTGCGCCAGCGTTTTAGTATCATTATAATAACCATCGGAATTTTAGCATTTTTGATTCTGCTTTGGAGAATGACCGATTTTGTAACCATGTTTGTACGAAGCAAAATGATAAAAAACGGTCGTGTTTCTGCTGTATCGGCTATATTATTTTTAAGCAGAACTACTAAGGTTGCTATCGTTTTTATAGGTGTAATTGCTATCCTGGGAATTGTTGGAGTAGATGTTACTGCCGGACTTGCTGCATTGGGTATTGGAGGTATCGCGTTGGCTTTGGGAGCACAAAAAACAATAGAAAACTTTGTTGGAAGTGTGAGTCTTATTGCCGATCAGCCTTTAAGAGTTGGTGATTATTGTCGTGTAGATGATATCAAAGGAACTGTAGAAACAATCGGAATGCGTTCTACCACGCTTCGTACTGCTGCCCGTACCATTGTAACTATTCCAAACGGACAGTTATCGGCCAGCAAAATCGAAAATTACGCGCACCGTGACCGATTCATTTTTAATCCGATATTTACTTTTAGGATGGAAACCACTCCTGATCAGATGCGTTACTTGCTGGTAGAACTCAAATCCTTATTGTTTGCACATCCCGCGGTACTGAATACGCCACCTATTGTACGTTTTACAGGCATTACTGCCGATGCTTTAAAAGTTGAAATTACGGCTTATATAGAAGCAATAAATTTTGATACATCACAAGAGGTTCAGGAAGATTTACTACTACGAATGATGGATATTATAGAAAATAGCGGAACATCATTAGCGTATCCTTCGCAAACACTTTATATGACGCGGGATATTCTTCCGTCAAGCGAAAAATCGGCTGAGATTTCTGAAACGGTTAAAAAATGGAAAGATAACAACGAATTACAACTACCGAAGTTTGATCCAAAACGTGTTGAAGAATTAAAAGACACTATCAAATATCCGGATGACGGAAGTTTTAAACCGGAAGAAGAGTAAACAACAAACTGTAAAAATGGTAAATTAAGTATGAACAGATTAAAAAACGCACTTTTACTTTTAATAATTTCAACAACTGCTTTTTCTCAGCAAATTTTGGTAAAATATGTTGGCAGCAATGACGAGCATATTAATTTTTCCTCTTTTTCAAGAGAAAATTTAATGAACCGAACAGTTCTCAGCAAAAGCAATAACGTTTTTAAAACAGATAATACTGCAACAATTTTCTGTGATGATATGAATCGAAGCACTATGATTTTTGCTTCGCCAGATGAAACTATAGATTTTGTTGTAAATGAAAAAGGCTTGATAAACTATTCCTGCAAAACAAACCGTTACCGTAAATCTGAATCGGACTTTTTAAATGAATCTTTTACGAAATATGGGAAAACTGAAAATATTTCAGATTATAATGAACTTAAACTAATTAGAAAATCAGTTAATAAAGAAAAAGAATTCGATAGAGAATATATCAAAGAGAAAGAATTGCTTGAAACTTATTTTAAAGAAGATAAAATTTCAAAGGAGTTTTATGATTATTGCAGTTCAATGTACTGGTCTTTGATAAAGTATAATGAATTAGAAAAAAGTCCAAAAGATGAAGCCGTTTTTTTATCTATAAAAAACAGCTTTGATGACGTTGATAAATTACTTGATGTCGAAAGTTACAGACAATTACTATATTACTACGTAGATCAATCATTAAAAAAGGCAAACTCTCCACTTGATTTGTCTACGAGAATGCAATTTGTTGCAAATCATTTTACAAATCAAAAAATCATTGATTATTTATTGTACTACAATATTTACTATGCAATAAATACGCCCAGAACAAAGAATAAAGTGAGCAATGAGATTATCGAATTGTTTAGAAAAAACTGTAAAAACCAGGAATATCTAGAGATCATTAATCAGGATTTACAGCCCAAAACAACCCCAATTGTTTTGCAAAATATAGTTAAGAATTATAAAAACCAACTTATTTTAATCGATTTCTGGGCTTCATGGTGCATGCCGTGCCGCGAAGAATTTCCCAGTCAGAAAAAACTAATGGAAAAATATCCTAACGTAGCTTTTGTTTTTATATCAATTGACAAAAGTAGTACTGCATGGAAAAAAGCAATGAGCGAATATGGAACAATGCTCCACAAAGACAATAGTTTTTTACTTGTAAAATCGGATAAAGATCAATTATTAGATAAAATTAAATTAGCTACTATTCCGCGTTACGTGCTATTTGGCAAGGATGGTGCTATTATTAATATTGATGCGCCAAGACCTTCAAGTGTTGAAATTGAAAAGTTGATTGAAAGTTATTTGTGATTCACTAAAAAAAGTGCCTTAAAATTGTCTGTTTCTAATTTCGGTTGTTTTAGCAAAATAAAAAAAGACAGTTTAGGATTACATATTGATTGATTTCTTAGATTTGTATAAGCGCCAAAAAACTTTTTATCATGCCAATAATTGAACAATCAAAATATAATTTTCCTTCGGTTATTTATCGCAACAGACATGTTTCTACTATTTATGCTGCTTTAATTAAGAAGTTCGATGTGCCTGATTATACAAGAGAAAAGCTTGAACTCAATGATGGCGATTTTATAAATATTGATTTTGCCCTAAACGATTCTAAAAAGGCAGTTATTCTTTGCCACGGTTTAGAAGGTGATTCCCGAAGAACATACAATAATAGCTGTGCAGCTTATTTTCTAAAAAAAGGCTTTTCAGTTTTTGCATGGAACAATCGTACCTGCGGAGGAGAAATGAACCGTCTTCCAAGACTATATCATCATGGTGCTGTTGATGATCTGGATGAGGTTGTTCAGTTTGTTTTGCGAAAAGGATTTGAAGATGTTTATTTGATAGGATATTCAATGGGTGGTGTTCAGCTTCTAAATTATTTAGGTTGGACAAAAATTGATAAACGAATAAAAGCTGCAGTTTCGATTTCAGTACCAACTCATATTGCAACAAGTGCTGAAGTACTCAAACAAGGTTTTAACCGCGTTTATTTAAAGAATTTTACAATAGACATTAAAAGAAAACTTAAGTACAAAGCGGCACAGTTTCCCGATTTTATAAATCGCGATCAGATTGATAAAATTACTTCTTTTGATGAAGTAGACCAATATTTTACAGCACCTTTACACGGTTTTGCCAGCCGTGACGATTATTACCATCGTGTTTCTCCAGAGTTTTCTCTTAAAAATATTACTACTCCGGTTTTAATTGTCAATTCACTTGACGATCCTTTTTTGGGTGAAAGATGTTATCCAAGAGCTATAGCAAAAGACAGTAGTTTTGTGTATCTGGAAACTCCAAAATATGGAGGTCATTGTGCTTTTCCGTTGCGTAATTCAACCTATTCCTATGCAGAGAAAAGAGCTTTTGAGTTTTTTCAATCTTATAACTTAAAGGATTAATAAATAGAACTATAAAATTAATGACCTCATTAATAGCATATTTTGCGAAATTTGGCTTTTCTGAAAATGATTTATCTGAATTTTTAAGCCATGTTAAAAAAAGAGATTTCGCAGCAGGCGACTTGATTTTGGCAAATGGTCAGTCCGAGAATTATTTATCTTTTATTCATTCCGGAATAGTTCGTTATTATGTAACTCCCAATGATAAAGAAATTACGTTTGATTTTGCCTTTACAAATTCATTTTACTGCGCTTATGATTCTTTTTACAGAAGAACAAAAACAGAAACCTATATTGAAGCATTAACCAATTGCGAGTTGTATTCGATTTCGTATGAAAGTTTGCAAAGTTTATATGAGAAATGTGAGACTGCAAAAAAAATTGGCAGAACTGCTACCGAATTTTTGCTTGACAGAAAAGTAAAAAGAGAACTGGATTTGTTGACTAAAACACCACAAGAAAGATACGAGCAGCTTTTAAAGGATCAGCCGAGATATATTGAAAAAATTCCACTCAAATATCTTGCTTCTTACATTGGCGTTGTGCCGGAAACTTTAAGCCGAATCCGAAAAAGAATTTCTTGACGAAAGTCAATTGTGAACTCATTTATTAAAAACAATTTTGTGTCATTATAAAAATAAAATTTGATACAAAATGAAAGTTACTATTACCCACATTGACACAGCTTGTGTTTTAATCAATATTAATGGTTTTAAAATTCTAACCGATCCGACTTTAGATAAGAAAGATCGCTTTTTTCCTCAGTATGTAAGTAGTCCATTAGCTTTTTCTAAAAAGTATATCGATCCTGCTTTTTCCGTAAAGGAAATAGGAGATGTAGATTTGGTATTATTAAGCCATGATCATCACAGTGATAATCTGGATAAAAAAGGAAGAGCTTTCATTAAAACAGTTCCATTAGTATTGTCTACAAAAGATGCTGAAAAGCGTTTGAAGAATCCAAATACAATTGGTCTCGAAAAATGGCAAGAGTACAACATTTCTACTGATAAAGTAAAACAGCTCAAAATAACTGCAATTCCGGCGCAACATACAAATATAAAAAGGCTGGACAAAATTATGGGACAAGTTATTGGTTTTACAATAGAATGGGAAGGACAGGTTGGAGGCTGTATTTATATTTCAGGAGATACCGTTTTCTTTGATGATCTTTATGAGTTGGAAAAGAAGAAAAATGTTGGTACAGCAATTCTGCATTTGGGAGCGGGGGCATTTCCTTATTTAAAAAAGAATTTGAGAGTTACCATGAATGGAGAAGAAGCGATTAAGCTTTCAAAACTTTTAAAAGCGGATACCGTTATTCCAATTCATTATAAAGGCTGGTGGCATTTTAAGGAATCGGTAGCATCATTAAAAAATGAAATTCACAAATCAGAAATAAATGATAAATTTTTATGGCTAGAAAGTGGTTTGGAGGTGGAATTAGATTACGAATAAATCTTTTTTAAGGAAACTGTCTTGTTTTAATCAACAACTATAAAAATAATCCTTCTTATTTTATAGAAAACTAATTCTCTCTTGCTGTAAAAGGCTTTTTTTCAATTTTTCCTTTAGAAATCTTTGTATAAAACTTCTATAATTAAGTTTAAAATTACAGATGCTGTATTTTTTGATACTGTTAATTGTCAAATTATACAGCAATTTCCTAATATGTTAGTATTCGCTTAAAAAAAGGGTAATATAGTATTAGCATATGGTAATATAGTCATTTTTGTTAACTCTAGTTTAACATAATTTTACAAGTGTTAAAAATACACTAACCAAATTGTTAAATTATGAAACCAGTCATGCAAGTTTTTAAAAGTACTGCAACGTCCTGTTATAGAGACAAGATGTTCTTTACAATTTTATTTCTGTTTGTTGCTTTTAGTTCTTTTTCGCAGCAAAAGATCAGCGGTACAATTACAGACAAAGATAACCTTCCACTTCCAGGGGTATCAGTTTTGGAGAAAAATACAACCAACGCAGTTACAAGTGATTTCGATGGTAAATTTGAAATTAATACTAAAGGAAATAACGCCATATTAGTTTTTTCTTATGTAGGATTAAAAAGTAAAGAAGTAAAATCTGATGGTAAGAAGCTTAAAGTAGTTCTAGAAGCTGATGTAAATGAATTAACAGAAGTAGTCTTAATCGGATACGGTTCGCAAAAGAAAGGAGATGTTACTAGTGCCATTGCTTCTGTAAAATCTGAAGACTTTGTTCAGGGAAATGTACGAGATGCGGCGCAGTTAATTCAAGGTAAAGTTGCCGGACTTAGCGTATCTGCACCTTCTGGAGATCCAACAGCAAGTTCTCAGATTCAATTGAGAGGATTCTCGTCTATTTCGGGCGGTAGTGATCCTTTAGTTTTAGTAGATGGAGTTCCGGGTAACTTAAATACAGTTGCTCCTGAGGATATTGCTTCTATTGATGTTCTTAAAGACGGATCTGCAACGGCAATTTACGGTACAAGAGGAACAAATGGAGTTATTATTATTACGACAAAAAGCGGAAGTTACAATTCTAAACCAACAATTGAATACAATGGATATTCTACAGTTTCTACAATAAGCAGAAAGATGAATTTCCTGGATGCTGGTCAGTTGAGAGAAAAAATGGCAGAAGGATATAAATTTATCGGAGCTAATAATGAGGACTTTGGAGCAAATACAGATTGGCTTGATGAAATTACGCGTACAGCCCTTAGTCAAACGCATAATTTATTATTCAGAGGCGGAAATGATGATACAAATATTAGTGCTTCAGTAAATTATAAAGGAGCTGAAGGAATATTCGAAAAATCAGACAATACAAGATTGACTGGAAGAGTAGATGTAGGTCATTCAATGTTTGATAAAAGATTAAAAACGAATATTGGATTTATAGCGAGCGAGCAGATTTATAACGCTTTAGGTGACGGAACCAGCTTCAACCCTTATATATACAGACAAGCGCTTATACGAAATCCTACTGAACCTGTAAAAGATGCAAACGGAAAATGGTATGAAAGAGATGTTTATTTCTATGATAACCCAGTAGGTTACATTGAAGAAACAATGGGAGAAAACAGAGCTAGAAATACTCGTTTTGATTTTAGCATGAGCTATGATTTTAATAAGTATTTTAAATTAAAAGGAGTTTATACCAGAAAAGGTAATTCAATCATGAGAGGGTTTTACCAAACAAAAAACCACGTTTCAACAGTAAAATACGGGCAGGATGGATTTGCTTCAAGAAGTGCAGAAGATTACCGCGGAAATTATGGTGAGTTTACATTAGACTACAAACAATCTTTTGGGAAACATAATTTCACAGCACTTGGAGGTTACAACTATGAAGATAACGTAACGGAAGGATTTTTTGCAACAAACAGACGTTTTCCTACTGATGCTTTCACATACAATAATATAGGTTCTGGTCAGGGGCTTCAACTTGGAGAAGCAGGAATGGGAAGTTATAAAAACTCTAATACGCTTATCGCATTCTTTGGACGTATGACGTATAGCTATGACAATAAGTATTTATTTATGGCTAGTATCAGACATGAGGGATCTTCTAGATTTGGAGAAGATAACAAATGGGGAAATTTCCCGGGAGTTTCTGCAGGATGGCGTGTTAATAATGAAGAATTTTTAAGCGATGTAAAATGGGTTAACAATTTAAAATTAAGAGCTGGTTTTGGTGTTACTGGAATTAATGCAGGACAGAATTATCAGTCATTAAGTGGGTTAACTTATGGTAACTATTTCTTAAATGACGGAAAATGGATTAGAGAATTGGTTCCAACAAGAAACGCAAACCCAGATTTAAAATGGGAGAAAAAAGAAGAGCTTAACTTTGGTTTAGATTTTGGATTTTTGGATGACCGTATTAGTGGTGCTATTGATTATTATAGCAGAAGAACAAAGGATGCTCTTATGGATTATAGTGTTCCGACACCACCTTATTTTTATGGAACAATTGCTGCAAATGCTGCCGAAATTACAAATTCAGGTTTAGAAATTTTATTAAATGTTATACCTGTAAAAACGGAGAACTTTTCATGGACTGCAAACCTGACGTTTTCTACTAATAAAAACAGAATTGTATCATTATCTAATGATAAGTTTCAGCTTACTAATGACTTTTTTGATACAGGATACACTGGAGAGCCAATCCAAATTTCAACACACCGTGTTCAGGAAGGACAGCCAATTGGTAACTTTTACGGTCTAAAAAGTGTAGATATTACTGATGATGGTATATGGATCATTGAAAAACCTGACGGAACTAGAATTCCGGCTACAGAAGCAACAACCGAAGATCGTCAGATTTTAGGAAACGGTTTGCCAACTTCTTACTACAGTATAAACAATACTGTGCGTTACAAAAATTGGGATATGAATGTGAATTTAAGAGGCGCAATGGATTATCAGATTTTGAACTTTTCAAGAATGTTTTATGAAAACCCAACAATTGCATACAATACTTTAGACTCTGCATATGATAAAGTTTATGGTAAAGCTGTTTTAAATGATGTTCAGCGTTATGTTAGCTATTACGTTGAAGATGGGGATTTCTTAAAAATCGATAATATTACGATAGGTTTTACACTTCCTAAAACAAGTTTAAAATTTATTCAGGCTTTAAGAATTTATGCTGCTGGTAACAATGTGGCTACTTTCACAAAATATAAAGGAATTGACCCTGAAGTAAACAGACAAGGATTAGATCCGGGGAATGATGACAGAGATAAATATCCTTCAACTAGATCATTTTCATTAGGGCTTAACATCACACTTTAAAAAATAAGAGACATGAAAAATTTATTTAATCAATTATCTTTCCTTAAAAAGAAGATTTTATACTTCGGCTTAATTATTATAGCTGGCCTTTCATTGTCTGGTTGTACAGACTTAAATGAAGAAGTATTTTCAGAAGTAACCGAATCAAATTTTGTCGCTTCACAATCAGATATCGTGGCAATCATGGCTTCGGCATATACACCTTTGAGATATGTTATGGATTGGCAAGGATTATTCGATGTTCAGGAAGAACCGGGCGATATGTTTGTTACACCAACAAGACCAAATGGATGGGACGATGGAGGAACTTACAAAAGAATGCATTTTCATGAATGGACAAAAACAGACTGGCAACCAAGAAATACATGGATAACATGTTTTAACGGAATCAATGCTGCAAACAGAGTTATGCTTCAAATGGAATCAGGAAATTTCCCTATTAGTGAAGAACAAAAAGTAGCTATTCTTGCAGAAATGAGAGCGGTAAGAGCATTGTATTATTCAATTTTGGTTGATACACATGGAAATGTGCCTATAATTCCTAATTATAGTGATCAATTACCGGTGCAAAATACAAGAGTGGAAGTATATAATTTTATAGTATCTGAATTAAATGAAGTAATTCCTCAATTGCCATCAAAAGTAGATAAGAGTACTTACGGGCGTATGACGCAATGGTCAGCTTATCATGTATTGGCAAGAGTGTACTTAAATGCAGAGGTTTATTCAGGAACTGCACAATGGCAAAAATGTATTGAAGCATGTGATAAAATCATTCAAAGTGGTTTGTTTAGAAAATCAGATTCATACAAAGCAATTTTTAGTGCAACAAACGAAACTAACCCTGAAATGGTTTTTGCAATACCTTATGACCAGAAATACGCTGGTGGTTTTAGTGCGCATATGAAGATGTTATTACCTGGTCATAGAAAAGTATTCGGAATGGAAACACAACCATGGGGAGGTTCAAGCTGTAATCCGCAATTTATTGATACGTATAATCCAAAAGATAACCGTTTGAAAGATACATGGCTTATGGGAAATCAATATAACGCTGAAAATGGTAATGTTGAATTTGTCTTGACTAAAGAAATGCCAAGTATCTATTCATGTGATGCAACACAAGGTTTCAGATGTGGAAAATACCAGATACAGACAGGTGCTACAGGAAGTCTTAATAATGATTTACCTTTCTTGAGATATACTGATGTTTTAATGATGAAAGCCGAATGTCTATTAAGAACAGGTCAAAGCGACGCAGCTGCTCAATTAGTAACTGAAGTAAGAACAAGATCTTTTGATAATCCTGCCGATGCTGTTGTTACAGGAGCAGAACTTCAACAAAACTCAGGGTTTAAATATGGTACATTGGCAGAAGACGGAACTATCGATCAACTTGGAGATCAATCAACAGTTCAGTACGGTAGATTCCTTGACGAACTAGGATGGGAATTTGCAGCTGAAGCAAGAAGAAGAACTGATATGATTCGTTTTGGAGTTTATCAGAAGAAAAATTGGTACAATCATGTTCCAAAAGGAGATTATACAACTCTTTTCCCAATTGGGTTAGAGGAGTTAAATACCAATAAAAATTTAAAACAAAATCCAGGATATTTATAATAAAATGGTTGAAAATTTACAAGTTGGTTACTTGTAATTATAAGTGTGTGAAAAGCTGTTCCTTCTTTTAGGAATGGCTTTTCATTTTAAAAATACCAAAGTATGAGATCAAAAATAAAAATAATCAAGTTTTGTATTTGTGTTGTTTTTTTTCAAACAGCAATTTATAGTCAGACAACAAGCAAGAGTGATAGCAAGAAAATAAAAATGAACTATTCGGTTGCTTTTGCAAATCCCGAATCTCATTATCTTGAAGTGGTTTTGGATTTTGAAAACCTGAAATCGGCTGAGACAAGTTTAATTTTGCCTGTCTGGACGCCGGGTTATTATCTAATTTTAGATACACCTAGATATATTGTCGATTTTGAAGCTTTAGATGCAAATGGAAATGCAATAAAATGGAAAAAGAAAACGAAAAACAATTGGGTTGTTGAAAACGGTAAATCTTCAAAAATCAAAGTGAAGTATAAAGTTTTTGCCAATAAAAAATCAGTTGCAGAATCTTATGTCGATGCTGAAAAAGCTTTCTTAATGCCAAACACTATTTTTATGCACGTTGAAAATGCGCTTGAAAATCCAGTAACACTCAGCATAAATCCATCTAAAAAGTGGGATAAAATTTCGACAGGATTACAAGCTGTTCCTGAAAACAAATTGACTTTTACAGCAAAAAATATTGATATTTTTTATGACAGTCCGATTTATTTGGGAAACCAAAAAATAATCCATTTTGAGCACGAAGGAAAATCTTATTCTTTAGGAATAGCTACGCCACAAGGATTAAATGAAGAGAAATTTACTTCAGATCTAAAAAAGATAATGACTGCCACAACTTCGCTTATGAAAAAAGTGCCATATGATTACTACAGTTATATCATGATGGAAGCGGGCGGAGGCGGCTTGGAACACTGGAATTCTCAAGCCATTTTTACAACAGGATCTTTCGATTTTAAATCAAATGAAGATTATACAGACTTTCTAAATTTTGTAACACACGAATATTTTCATCTTTACAATGTAAAAGCAATTCGTCCAATTGAGTTAGGGCCTTTCGATTACAATAAAGAAAATTACACTTCAATGTTATGGGTTTCTGAAGGTTTTACGGTTTACTACGAATATATCATTATGATGAAAGCTGGTTTGCTTGACGGAAAAGCAGCTCTAAAGTATATTACCGAATCCATAAAAAGATATGAAAATATCGAAGGCAGTAAACACATGTCTTTGTCCCGATCTAGTTTTGATATTTGGCTGAATTTTTTTAACCGTGAAAGCAATGCACAGCAAACCACAATATCGTATTACAATAAAGGGCCAATAATTGGTTTTTTATTGGATTTAGAAATCAGAAATAACACAAAAAATCAAAAATCATTAGACGATGTAATGCGCTATTTGTACAATGAATATTATGAAAAAAAACAAAGAGGTTTTACTGAAGCCGAATTTTGGCAAACCGCTGAACAAATGTCTGGAAAATCTTTAGCAGAAATAAAATCGTACGTAGAAACAGTAAACGAAATTGATTATCAAAAGTATATAAAATACGCCGGCTTACAAGTAGATTTAAGTCCAATAAATACCGATGTTAAAAAAGAGAATGTAATCGAACGAAGTTTTGAAATCAAAGAATTGCCTGAAGCTTCGGGGTTACAATTAGAAATCAGAAAATCTATTTTTAAATTGTAAAATAGTAGTGAATTGTTTTTCTCTCGCAGATTTGGCAGATTATACAGATTATATAGGCTAAATAATTAAAAATAAAATCTGCTCAATCTGCCAAATCTGCGAGAGAAAAAAAAATCAAAACTGCGCACGATAATGCGAAGGCGAAATCCCTTTCAACTCCTTAAACTTCCTGTTGAAATTCGCAATATCTTGAAATCCGCAAAGCTCAGAAATAGAAGCAATCGAAAGATCTTTTTTATGATGCAATAATTTACAGGCATTCTCAATTCTGATTTCAATCAAAAACTGAAAAAATGTTTTATTGGTACGTTTTTTAAAATATCGGCAAAAAGCATTTTTACTCATATTGGCCTTTTCGGCAACTTCATCGAGTGTAATATTTTGGTGGTAAAATTCAATAGCATATTCAAAAACGGCGCTCATTCTTCTTCCCTCATCATCAGTATATTTTTTCTTGTAGACAAAAGAAGAAAGTGGCGTTTTTTCAGAAGAAATTATAATGTTTATAATTTTTAAAAACGAAGCAATCCTTTGTATTTTATTCTGTTTTTTGAGCTTATTAAAATGATGAATAATTTTCTTCTGATTGGATAAAATTTTCATTCCATATTCAGATTCCTTAAAAAAATCTTCAACGCTGCTCATATCATTCAGACTAAAAAAATCTTTCCCAAAAGAAGTTTTAGTAAAAAACAAAGTCAACATAACAGATTCCGGACTTGCCTCAATATTACTTCGAAAAACATGTGGTACATTTTCGCCAATTACCAGAATATCATCCTCTTTATAATCATTTATCGAATCCCCGACAATTAGTGTTCCGGCACCTTTTAAAATATAACTTATCTGAATTTCTTCATGTTGGTGCAATTGATCATAAAATACCTGCTCAATGTCTTCCTGATAGATAAGTGCTTCTCTTTCGGTTTTTGGTATTTTAAATGGTAAGATTTTCAACGGATAGTTTTTTTTGGATATGTAAATATTAACAAAAAAATCAGATTATGCAACAGATGTGGTAATATAGTCCTGATATAGGTTAATAATGACCAAGACAGCCTTTTGTTTAAGTTTTATTTTTGATAAAAATTAAGATATTAAGATATGAAAATAAATTGGGATGGTGTAATGCCAGCTGTAACAACAAAGTTTACAGAAGAAGGTCAACTGGACCTCGTAATGTTCGAAAAGAATATTAAAGCACAAATTGCTGCCGGGGTTAATGGAATTATTTTAGGCGGAACACTTGGAGAAGCCAGCACTTTGACTAAAGAAGAAAAAGAGACTTTAATTACTACTTCTTTAAAATTAGTAGAAGGAAAAATTCCGGTTATTGTAAATATTGCTGAGCAAACAACAAGCGAAGCAATTGTATTTGCAAAACGTGCAGAAGAGTTAGGTGCAAATGGTTTGATGCTTTTGCCTCCAATGCGATACAAAGCAACAGATTACGAAACAGTTGTTTATTTTAAAGAAATTGCAAAAAGTACTTCATTGCCAATTATGATTTACAATAATCCAGTAGATTATAAAATTGAAGTAACACTAGATATGTTTGAAGAATTATTGAAACTTGATAATATTCAGGCAGTTAAAGAATCTACTAGAGATATTAGCAACGTAACAAGAATTAGAAATCGTTTTGGAAACCGATTAAAAGTGCTTTGTGGCGTTGATACTTTGGCTCTCGAAAGTATAGTGGCTGGAGCCGACGGATGGGTTGCAGGTTTAGTAGTTGCTTATCCGGAAGAGACGGTAGCTATTTATAAATTGGTAAAAGCAGGACGAATTGAAGAAGCTTTAGTAATTTACAGATGGTTTATGCCATTATTAGAGTTGGATATTTCTCCGCAATTGGTACAAAACATCAAGTTAGCTGAAGTTGCAACGGGACTTGGTACAGAAAATGTAAGAGCGCCAAGATTGCCTTTGCAAGGATCAGAAAGAGAACGTGTTTTATCAATCATTGATTTCGCAATGAAAAACAGACCCGCATTGCCGGATTATAAAGCTATATAATTAAATTTTAGAAGAAAGTGATGACTACAGGAAAAAATTATATTGGTGAATCCCTTTCTGCAAAAGGTAAAACAACATTTAAGACTATAAACCCGGAACTGAATCTGGAGAACGAAACTGTTTTTTATGAAGCAACAGAAGATGAAATTTCTGAAGCTGTACTTTTAGCAGAAGAAGCTTTTAAAACCTACGGAACAATTTCAGATATAAAGAAAGCAGAATTTCTAGAAGCTATTGCTGAAGAAATTGAATCTCTGGGTGAAGATTTATTAACAACTTACGTTAACGAATCGGGACTTCCGGCCGGAAGAGCAAATGGAGAACGCGGCAGAACTACCGGTCAATTAAGAGCATTTGCTACAATGTTGCGTGAAGGTTCTTGGGTTGAAGCGATTATCAATAAAACAGAAGGCAAACCAGATATTCGAAGAATACAGATTCCAATTGGGCCAGTAGCAGTATTTGGAGCTAGTAATTTTCCGCTGGCTTTTTCTACCGCAGGCGGAGATACAGCGAGCGCATTGGCTTCGGGTTGTCCTGTAGTTGTAAAATCGCATCCGCTTCATGCGGGAACTGGCGAATTGGTTGCTTCAGCTATTATAAAAGCAGCAAAAAGAACCGGAATGCCAAATGGTGTTTTCTCGAACTTAAACAGCGGCGGAATTGAAGTTGGGAAAACTTTGGTAGAACATCCGTCAATAAAAGGCGTTGGTTTTACAGGAAGCATTAAAGGAGGAACGGCACTTTGCAAAATTGCAGCCAATAGAGAAATTCCAATTCCGGTTTATGCAGAAATGGGAAGCATAAATCCTGTATTGATTTTACCATCGGCTTTACAGAATGAAGGCGAAAAATGGGCTAAAAATTATGCCGGATCTATCACGGCTGGTACAGGTCAGTTTTGTACCAATCCTGGACTTATTTTAGGTGTAGACAGTAAAGAATTAGAAAATTTTATTTCTATTTTAGCTTTAGAGATAGATAAATTAGAGCCAACCTGTATGCTGCATCCTGCAATTAAAAGTCAATACGAGAAACTCAAATCTGAAGTTCTTGAGCAACAGGATTATACACAGCTAACCAATTTAGATAAAGAAGTGAAGCCAAATTATGCATTGCAAAATGTAATTTCGGTGGACGGCAATACTTTCTTAAAAAATAAAACATTTCATAAAGAAGTTTTCGGACCTTTTTCTGTTGTAGTCAAATGTGATGATATTGAACAACTGAATAAAATTATTCAGGATTTGGAAGGGCAATTGACTGGAACAGTTTTAAATGCTGACTTAAAAGAATTCGAAGATTTTAAGGAAGTGATCGATAATCTTAAAAATAAAGTGGGAAGATTAGTTTTTAATAATGTCCCGACTGGAGTTGAGGTTTGTTCCGGAATGACGCATGGCGGACCTTTTCCTGCAAGTTCAGATGCTAAATTTACATCTGTAGGATTAATAGCGGTAAAAAGATGGGTGCGTCCGGTTACTTTTCAGGACTGGCCAGATCAGTTGCTGCCAAGTGCTCTGCAGGATTCAAATCCATTAAATATTAATAGAACTGTTAACGACATAATAACCAAAAATCCTATTTAATATATGCCTAGAAAAACATTTTTTTGCGTTGATGCACATACTTGCGGAAACCCTGTAAGGGTGGTTGCCGGAGGTGGCCCAAATCTGGTTGGAAACAACATGAGCGAAAAACGCCAGCACTTTTTAAAAGAATACGACTGGATTCGCAAAGGGCTAATGTTTGAACCTCGTGGTCATGATATGATGAGCGGCAGTATTTTGTATCCGCCAAGTAATCCTGAAAATGATTTTGGAATTTTGTTTATCGAAACTTCGGGTTGTCTGCCTATGTGCGGTCACGGAACTATCGGAACAATTACAATTGCGATCGAAGAAGGTTTGGTTACACCAAAAATTCCCGGAAAAATTAAAATGGAAGCACCAGCCGGACTAGTTCAGATTGAATATCAGCAAACCGGAAAAAAAGTAGATTGGGTTCGTTTGACCAACGTAAAATCATATCTGGCTGCCGAAGGTTTAACAATAGATTGTCCGGAATTAGGAGAAATTGTTTTTGATGTGGCGTATGGAGGAAATTATTATGCTATTGTAGACCCGCAAAAAAACTTTTCAGGGATTCAGGATTTTACAGCAGGAAAAATTGTGCAGTACAGTCAGGAAGTTCGCAAACGTATTAATGAGAAATATCCAAATATGTTTATTCATCCTGAAAATGATACGATTCGTGATGTGAGTCATATGTTATGGACAGGAGATCCTCTTGATCCTACTTCTTCAGGAAGAAATGCTGTGTTTTATGGCGACAAAGCGATAGATCGTTCGCCATGCGGAACAGGAACTTCAGCAAGAATTGCGCAGCTTCACGCCAAAGGAAAACTGAAAAAAGGTGAAGATTTTGTTCATGAAAGTTTTATTGGCAGTAAGTTTATTGGAAGAGTGGAAGAAGAAACTTCGATTGGCGATATAAAAGCAATTGTACCAAGTATTCAGGGCTGGGCAAAAGTTTACGGTTATAATAACATCATTATTGATGAAGATGATGATCCGTATGCGTTTGGTTTTCAGGTAATTTAAAGATGAAATAAAATATCAGAAATTCATTGGTTTTTAAGAAATTTTCTAGCCAATGAATTTTTAAATTTATAATAATAATGAAAAAAGTAAGTATAATTGGCGGAGGTATAATAGGGTTAAGTTCAGCATATTATTTGGCTAAAGAAGGTTATGAAGTAGTTGTTTTTGATAAATCAGATATGAACGACGGCTGCTCTTACGGAAATGCCGGAATGATTGTTCCTTCACACATTATTCCGTTGGCACAACCGGGCATGATCGCTCAAGGAATAAAATGGATGTTTGACAGCCAGAGTCCGTTTTATGTAAAGCCCAGATTAAATGCAGATTTAATGAAATGGGGATTGCAGTTTTACAAACATGCCAATTTAAAACATGTTGAAAAATCAATGCCGGCGCTTTGTGATTTGTCACTTTTAAGTAAAGAATTATATCAGGATTTCGCAAAACAAAGTAATTCATTTTTCTATGAAGAAAAAGGTCTTTTGATGCTTTATAAAACGGACAAAACAGGAGAAGAAATTGAGCATGAAGGAATATTGGCAGAAAAATTAGGTTTAGAAGTTGATTTTCTTTCTAAACAAGAAGTGTCGAATTTAGAAAAAGGAACAGTAACAGATGTTATTGGTGGTGTTCATTATAAAAGTGATGCGCATATTTACCCTCAGAAATTCATGCAGTTTATAAAAGATGAATTGGCGACAATGAATGTAAAAATTCATGCTAATACAACTGTAACCGATTTTGTTTTGAAGAATAATTCAGTTTCGGAAATTATTACAGACAAAGGCACTTTTACAACCGATGAATTAGTTTTAGCAACAGGATCATGGAGTCCGCACATTGCAAAGAAACTGAATGTCAATATTTCGATATTGCCAGGAAAAGGATATAGTTTTACTTTAAAAGATCAAAGTCACAAGCCTTCAATTCCGAGTATTTTATGCGAAGGAAAAGTAGCTGTAACGCCTATGAATAACGATATTCGTTTTGGCGGGACAATGGAAATTACGCATACAAATGACACTAAAATCAATCAGAACAGATTGCAGGGAATTGTAAATTCGATTAATGATTTTTATCCGGAATTAAAGATAAATATGCCAAAAGAAGAAGATACATGGTTTGGTTTTAGACCTTGTACACCTTCAGGAATGCCAATAATTACAAGAGACAAAAAACTCAAAAATTTGACTTTGGTAACAGGACACGCCATGATGGGATTAAGTCTGGCTCCGGCAACCGGAAAAATAGTTGCAGAGATTATTTCCGGCAAACCAACTTCAGTAAAAACAGAAATGTTTCAACTCTAAAGATTCAGCTTCATTTAAATTATAATGAAGCTGATTTTTTTCTGTTGAATTTCTTGCCACAAATTACTCGAATTTGCACAAATTAATTTTTCTAATAATCTGTTTAGCCTCTTTGAGGCGAAATATTTATAGAAAAATTGAATTTACAGACAAAAGCTCCATCGGAGCGACATCTATCTTATCGCTTATAAATTTAAATATATCGCTCCGATGGAGCTGTATTAAACGGTTTTAAATTTAGCTATAAATATTACGCTTCTCCGAAGCTTGTAATTAAAAAATACAAAAATGGAATATTGATTCAACTCATTAAATCTCTAAATACTGACCATATTTAGATTTATGCATTACCAAACAAAAACAAAAAACTACCAAAGAATGGAAAACCAAAACCAAGACGAATTTAAAAAAGAACTCGGGCTTCTCGACGGCACTATGCTAGTTGTGGGTTCGATGATAGGATCAGGAATATTCATTGTAAGTGCCGATATCGCCCGACAAGTGGGATCAACGGGATGGCTTATTTTAATATGGTTGCTTTCGGGAATTATAACGATGATAGCGGCAGTAAGTTATGGAGAATTAAGTGCCATGTTTCCAAATGCGGGCGGACAATATGTTTATTTAAAAGAAGCTTATAATAAACTGATTGCCTTTTTGTATGGCTGGAGCTTTTTTGCCGTTATCCAAACCGGGACTATTGCAGCGGTTGGAGTTGCATTTTCAAAATTTACAGCTTATTTAATTCCTGCCGTTAGCGATGAAAATATTCTATATGAAATAGGAAGTTTTAAACTCAATGTAGCACAGATTGTTTCTATTATAACAATCATTTTTCTCACTTATTTAAATACCCGAGGCGTAAAAAACAGCAAGATTTTACAAACGATTTTAACCATTATAAAAATTCTGTCTATTTCAGGATTAATTATTTTCGGATTCACTTTAGCGGCCAAAGCGTCTGTTTGGAATGCCAATTGGAGCGATGCCTGGGCGCCGCATGCTTTTGATAAAGAAACTGGTTCCTGGATGCCAATAGGAACTACCGCGCTAATTACAGGTATTTCTGCAGCAATGGTCGGAACTTTATTCTCCAGTGATTCCTGGACTGGAGTTACTTTTATTGCCGGAGAAATTAAAAATCCAAAACGCAATGTTGGTTTAAGCATGTTTTTAGGAACGCTTATCGTAACAATAATCTATGTACTGACCAATTTGATGTATGTTGCTGTAATTCCGTTGAGCGAAATTGCCGGAGCAAAATCAGACAGGGTAGCGGTAGTGGCTTCGCAATATATTTTTGGAGATATCGGAACACTAATTATTGCGCTTATGATTATGATCTCGACATTTGCTTGTAACAACGGATTAATCATGGCTGGTGCACGAGTTTATTACACAATGGCAAACGATGGTTTATTCTTTAAAAAAGCAGCACAACTTAACAATGCAAGCGTTCCGGCTTGGGCACTTTGGGCACAATGTATTTGGGCTTCTGTATTATGTTTTACGGGTAAATATGGCGACTTACTTGATTTTGTTATTATCATTGTTCTCATATTTTACATCCTTACGATTTACGGAATTATCCGTCTTCGCAAAAAAATCCCGGATTTAGTTCGTCCGTATAAAGCAATCGGATACCCATTTTTGCCATTGCTTTATATTCTAATAGCTTCAGCAGTTTGTGTTTCCTTATTATTTGTGAAATTTTCAACTTGCGGATGGGGCGTTTTAATTATGTTAGTCGGAATTCCCGTTTATTATTTAATAAAAGAAAAAGATTAAAATTTGTACGTAGAGACGCAATTCATTGCGTCTACAAACAGCGTCTCCACACAGATGTGTCCACCTGCAATATCTTCTAAGTAAATATAATTTAATACCTAACAGGCTATAAAAACCTGTTAGGAAACCGAATAAAAAATTTCGCAACTATCATATTAATCCTGTTGAGGTTAAGAAAAACAGACTTTATAGTCTCACTATGTATTTAGTAACTGATATTCCGCACTAATAAATTTCCATGGGTAATATAATACTAGTATCTGTTAATATTAACCCATTCTGCACAAATAATATTATATATTTTTATTGATATGAAAATTAAGGGAACAACTAGCAAAAAAATAAGTGTATTTTTAACACTTTCATGGTGTGTCATCGGTCATTCGCAAGGCACATTGAAAGAATATAAAAAGGCAAATGCCGTAGATTCTTTATTTAAAAATAAAGTCATTAACAGTCCAAAAGAATTTCATTGGGTAGGAAATGAATATGTATGGTACAGCAATAATATTTTGAAAGGAAAAGAATTTCTTTTGGTCGATGCCAAAAAGCAAAAGCAAGCTGTAGCTTTTGATCATAATCTTTTGGCGCAGTCATTATCAAAATTTTTGAAAAAAGATGTAAAGGCCAATGATCTTCCAATCGAAAATTTAGAGTTTGATAAAACCTTGTCAAACCTTGTTTTTACAACAGATACACTTAAAATTTCTTGTAATTTAAAGAGTTATGAATTAACGAAAATCAGTGGATATAAAAGTGCACCTAAAAAGAATGATTATTGGGGAGATAATTTTGATGAACTAGGCAATAAGCCAGTAGGTTCGCCAGATTCTTTATATACAGCTTACATCAAAAATTACAACTTATTTATAAAAGATAAAAAAACAAAGACTGAAACTCAGTTAAGTTATGATGGTTCAAAAGGATTTTATTATTCATCGTATATGCAATGGTCTCCAAATAGTAAGGAGATTATGGCATACAAAGTAAGACCAGGTGAAGATCATAAAATTTATTTTGTAGAGTCAAGTCCAAAAGATCAGTTTCAGCCAAAATTGCAAACGCGCGATTATTTAAAACCGGGCGATCAATTGCCATTTAAAAGTCCGCAGTTGTTTAATGTAGGTTCAAAAAAACAAATTTCGGTTCCAACAGATTTATTCCAGCAACAATATGATATTTTCGGAATGGAATGGAAAGGCGACAGCAGTGCTTTTACTTTTGAGTATAATCAGCGTGGGCATCAGGTATATCGCGTTTTAGAAGTAAATGCTGCAACCGGAAATGTCAAGGTTATTATAGAAGAAACAAGTCCGACTTTTGTAGAATACAGCGGAAAAAGATTCCGTCATGATATTAAAAAGAGCAATGAAATAATTTGGGCTTCAGAACGTGATGGCTGGAACCATTTGTATTTGTATGATGCTTCGACTGGAAAAGTAAAAAATCAAATTACAAAAGGCAATTGGCCGGTTCGAGAGGTTATTAAAGTTGATGAAGAAAGCAAACAAATCTATTTTACAGCAAGTGGTTTAGATAAAGATCAAGACCCTTATTTGTTGCAGTTTTGCCGAATTGATTTTAACGGAAAAAACTTCAAAAGATTAACCACTGAAAATGGAAATCACAAAGTAACATTTTCACCTGATTATAAATATTATGTCGATCAATATTCAAGAGTTGATTTAGCGCCAATTACGGTTTTAAAAAGCACAGATGCAGAGAAGGCAATTGTTGAAATGCAAAAAGCAGATATTTCAGAATTGCAAAAAACAGGCTGGAGAGCGCCGGAAGTTTTTACAGCAAAAGGAAGAGACGGTAAAACAGATATTTGGGGTATTATAGTGCGACCAACGACTTTCGATCCAAATCGTAAATATCCAATTATAGAATATATATACGCTGGACCTCAGGATTCATTTGTTCCTAAAAATTTCCAGCCTTATTATTGGGCAATGTCATCTTTGGCAGAATTAGGATTTATCGTAGTTCAGATTGACGGAATGGGAACCTCAAATCGTTCTAAAGCATTTCATGATATCTGTTGGAAAAACTTAAGAGACGGAGGTTTCCCAGATAGAAAACTTTGGATGAAAGCTGCCGCTGCAAAATATCCTTATATGAATATTGATAAAGTCGGTATTCACGGAACATCAGCAGGAGGTCAAAATGCCGGAGCGGCTTTGGTTTTTAATTCTGATTTTTATGATGTTGCAGTTGCATCTTGCGGATGTCATGATAACCGAATGGATAAAATGTGGTGGAACGAACAATGGATGGGATATCCGGTTGGTCCGGAATATGAAGCTTGTTCAAACACTGCAAATGCCGCTCAGTTAAACGGAAATCTGATGTTGATTTTAGGAGAATTGGATGATAATGTTGATCCCGCATCAACAATGCAGTTTGCAAATGCCTTAATAAAAGCCAATAAAAATTTCGAATTAGTAACTGTTCCCGGAATGGGACATTCTGCCGGAGGCGATTACGGTGAACGCAAAAGAAGAGACTATTTTGTACAGCATTTATTGGGAGTGATTCCACCAAGCTGGGAAGAAATTTATAAGTAAAAATATAGAAAGACAGAAAAACGAGATTTTGTAAATCAGAAGAAAAAGAATTAGTGATGAAAAAATATCAATTATTTATTTGTGTTGCACTGAGCATTTGCGCATCATTTACCACAACTTTGCGCGCGCAAAACGGCGACCAGATTTTAGACGGAATTGGAGAAACAGGATTAATCGCACGCTACGTTTTTGGTGGTGATGCAAAAGATTGGTCACGAAATAATTTGCATGGTAAAATTGAAGATACCAAAGCGAAATTCGTAAATGATGAGCTGTTTGGTAAAGTACTTTCTTTGCCGGCAGACAGTAAAGCATTTGTTTCAATTCCTGCTGATGGATTGATAGGAGAAGAATTAATAAGTATTTCGGGATGGATTTATTTAAGATCGGCACAAAAAGGACAGCGTTTCTTTGATTTCGGAAAAAACACCAATTCGCATTTGTTTTTTGCTCCGACAGGAACAGAAAAAGAAGACGGAACTTTGACCGAAGTTATCACAGAAAACGGTGGAAAATACAAAACGAAATCAGCAGCTCTGGAAATTGGAAAATGGCATCATATAGTGGTGGTTATTAATATTCCAGCAAAATTAATCAGCACTTATGAAAATGGTTCACTGGTGAGCGAAACCAAGAATGCGGAACTGAATTTGTCAAAATTATTTGATTACAACAAAGCGGACAAAAACAAACTTTATATAGGAAAATCGCTGGCTGATGAAAATATTTATTTAAATGCAAAATTGCATGATTTTAGAATTTACAGAGTTCCTTTGACAGACAAGCAGGTTGCAAGAATTTTTAATAATGCCTTTAAAGAAAATGAAGAAGGAGAAGATTCTGGTGAAGAACAAAAAGCAGATTTGCCAAAGTTTGCCGCTACAACACCGCAGCTTTATAATCAATTTTTAGAAAGTGTTGCAGATGTAAATGTGCAAACCGTTGTTGGAACACTTCCAAGACTACCAAGTTATGTAAAAGGCGTTTATAAAAATGGAGTTCAGGGTCCTGAAGTTCGTGTAATTTGGCCTGCGCCGAAGGACAACAGTCAGGTTTTAAAAAGCGGACAATTTACCATTACCGGAAGTGTTTCGGGAACCGATTTAAAACCAAAAGCAATTGTAAATGTAAAGGAAGGAAAAGAAGCTGTTCCGGAACGTAAACTGGAAGCTTTTAAATTAGAGCAAGTTTTACTAAATACAGATGCTGATGGAAATCAAACCAAATTTATCGAGAATCGCGATAAATTCCTGACCACATTGGCGACTACAGATCCGGATTCTTTCCTGTATATGTTTAGAAATGCATTCGGGCAAGAACAGCCAAAAGAAGCCGAACCGCTTGGTGTTTGGGATTCTCAGGAAACAAAACTTCGTGGTCACGCGACAGGACATTATCTAACCGCAATCGCTCAGGCGTATGCAAGTACGGGTTATGATAAAACACTTCAGGCAAATTTTGCTAATAAAATGGATAATATGGTAAATACTTTGTACCAATTATCTCAGCTTTCGGGCAAACCAAAAACAGCAGGAGGAAAATTTGTGTCAGATCCGACTGCTGTTCCATTTGGTCCCGGAAAAACAGCTTATGATTCCGATTTGAGTCCGGAAGGAATCCGTACGGATTATGAGAATTGGGGAACCGGATTTATCAGCGCTTATCCGCCGGATCAATTTATTATGTTAGAAAACGGTGCAACTTACGGAGGGCAAAAAACTCAAATTTGGGCGCCTTATTATACGTTGCATAAAATTCTTGCCGGATTAATGGATGTTTATGAAGTAAGCGGTAATGAAAAAGCACTTGCTACAGCAAAAGGTATGGGCGACTGGGTTTATGCCCGCATGAAAAAACTTCCGACAGAAACGCTAATCAGTATGTGGAACAGATATATCGCCGGAGAATTTGGTGGAATGAATGAAGCTATGGCGAGATTGTACAGAATTACAAAAGATCCTCATTACTTAGAAGTTGCAAAATTATTTGACAATATTAAAGTATTTTATGGAGATGCAAATCATTCACACGGATTGGCAAAAAATGTAGATACTTTCAGAGGGTTGCATGCCAATCAGCATATTCCGCAAATTATGGGAGCGCTTGAAATGTATCGTGATTCTAATACTGCAGATTATTATCATGTAGCTGATAATTTTTGGAACAAAACCGTAAACGATTATATGTATAGCATTGGAGGAGTTGCGGGGGCAAGAAATCCAGCAAATGCAGAATGTTTTATCAGTCAGCCGGCAACAATTTATGAAAACGGATTTTCATCTGGAGGTCAAAATGAAACTTGTGCATCTTATAACATGCTTAAATTAACTGGAGATTTATTTTTATACGATCAACGCGGTGAGTTAATGGATTACTATGAGCGTGGACTTTATAATCATATTTTATCTTCGGTAGCCGAAAATAGTCCGGCAAATACGTATCACGTTCCATTAAGACCAGGTTCTGTTAAACAATTTGGTAATGCGCATATGACAGGATTTACTTGCTGCAACGGAACGGCAATAGAAAGTAATACCAAATTTCAGAATTCAATCTATTTTAAAAGTGCCGACAATAATGCGTTGTATGTAAATCTTTATGTGCCGTCAACTTTAAATTGGACAGAAAAAAATGTAACTATCACACAGACTACAGATTTTCCTAAACAAGATTTTACCAAATTGACTATTAAAGGAAACGGGAAATTTGATGTAAAAGTTCGTGTGCCACATTGGGCAACAAAAGGCTTTTTTGTAAAAATAAATGGTAAAGAAGAAAAAGTAAAAGCAACACCTGGAACCTACTTGACTCTAAACAAAAAATGGAAAGATGGTGATGTTGTGGAGTTGAGAATGCCGTTTGAATTTCATTTGGAACCTGTGATGGATCAACAAAATATTGCAAGCTTATTTTACGGACCAATATTATTGGCAGCGCAGGAAACAGAACCAAGAAAAGATTGGCGTAAAGTAACACTTGATGTTAAAGATCTTGGGAAATCAATTCAGGGAGATCCTAAAAAATTAGAGTTTACAATTGATGGAGTTTCGTATAAACCGTTTTATGATACTTACGGACGTCATTCTGTTTATCTGGATGTTAGTTTAAAATAATAAATAGAAAAACTACTTGGTTTAATTAATAAAAAACAATTTAACACATAGAAACATAGATTTTTAAATGTGCAAAAGAATAAAAAAAAGAAACTAGTTTCTTAACACATAACTATGTTTTTTAATGCAAGTGAAACGCCTTTTCTAAGCTTAGAAAGCTATGATTCTATATGTTAAAAATGATTATACCCAACGGATTAGATATAAAAATTAAAATTTATTTTAAAAAGACTGCCCCTAATTGCGCGAATTTTCTAGAATTGAATTAGTGTAAATTCGTGTAATTAGTGGCTTAATAGAATTTACAAATACCGAAAAACACCAAACCAAAAGCATGAAAAAAACAATTCTAAGCCTAATTTTATTTCTATTTATGATAACATCTTCATTTTCGAGTGAATTGATAGATGTTGTGAATACTTTTCAGGCGGATAAATCGGCATTGCAAAATTTTTATTCCAACCATGAATCAGAAGAATATTATTTGAGGCTTTCGAAATTTTATTCGGATTGGAACAAAACGGTAAAAGATATTGATTTTGAAAAATTATCTAAAGACGGAAAAGTAGATTATCTATTGTTGAAAAATCTGATTAGTAAGGAAGATTATTTTTTGCAGATAGATTATAAAGCTTATAAAGAAATAGCTTCTGTTTTGGATTTTTCATCTGAAATAAATGTTTTTATTGAGCAACGAAGAAGAGGAAAACGTCCAGTTTCCAATCAATTGGCAAAGACTTTTGATTTGGCTGGATCGGCGATTGATAAAAAAACAGAACTCTTAAAAACGAAACCTTTCAAAGACTGGTTTGCTGCAGATAAAGCTTCAAAATCTGTAGCTTCTTTTGCGCGATCACTAAAAGAGGCATATGAGTTTTATTACAGCTACGATCCTGATTTTACCTGGTGGATGGAAAAACCATATAAAAAGCTTTCCGAAAAACTTAAAACTTATGAAGATTTCTTAAAAACAAATTATGCTCAGACTAGTGTTAAAGATGACGGAAGCGGTATCATCGGAAAACCAATTGGAAGAGATGCCGTAGTTAAAAGTTTATCCTACGAATATATTCCCTACTCACCGGAAGAATTAATTGCCGCTGCGCAAAGTCAGTTTGAATGGTGCAAAAAAGAAATGATCAAAGCTTCTGCTGAATTAGGTTATGGAAATGATTGGAAAAAAGCCTTAGAACATGTAAAAGACACTTACGTACCTGCAGGCGAACAGCCACAGGCGATTACGAATTTATACAATCAATCGGTAAAATTTATTGAAGACAGGGATTTAATCACGCTTCCGGATTTGACAAAAGAAACGTGGCAAATGATCATGATGACACCGGAACGCCAAAAAATAAATCCGTTTTTTACAGGAGGCTGGGAAATCAGTATTTCATATCCTACTCAGGATATGGATCAAAAAGATAAACTGATGAGTATGCGTGGGAACAATCCAAATTTCTCTTTTGCAACTGTACAACACGAATTATTGCCGGGACATAATTTGCAGTTTTTCATGAACAGCCGTTACAAATCGTATCGTCAGCCTTTTGATACTCCTTTTTGGATGGAAGGTTGGGCTTTGTATTGGGAAATCATACTTTGGAACAAACAATTTCCGCAAACTCCGGAACAAAAATTAGGAATGTTATTCTGGAGAATTCATCGTTGCGCCCGAATTATTTTTTCTTTAAAATACCATTTAGGAGAATTGACACCACAGCAATGCATTGATTTATTAGTAAATGAAGTTGGACACGAAAGGGCTAACGCTGAAGCGGAAGTAAGACGTTCGTTTGCCAGCGGAGACGCACCTCTTTATCAAGTTGCATATATGACAGGAGGTTTGCAATTTTTTGCTTTAAGAAACGAATTATTAGCAAAAGGATGGACAGAAAAACAGTTTCATGACCGTGTTTTAAAAGAAAATATGGTTCCGGTAGAAATGCTGCGAATACTATTAGAAGATTTACCAGTTTCTGAGGATTACAAAACGAAGTGGAAGTTCTCAACTGATTTTAAATAATTAAAATAAAAGCTGAACCCGTTGGGTGAAATTAATTTAAACACATAGAAGCATAGATTTGGAATGATTAAAAAGGCGTTTCACTTGTTTCAAATACACATAGTTAGCTATGTGTTAGAAACTAGTTTCTTTTTAGTTTCTTTTCTTGAAATAAGATCTATGTTTCTATGTGTTGAATAAAAAAAAATGAAGTATACCAACGGTTTAAAAGCTGAATCGAAATAAAACAAATTGCCCAAAAACAATAAAAATTATGAAGAATATTAAACTACTTGCTTTGGTATTTTGTTGCGCAATGGCTTCAAATAACTTGCAGTCACAGGAATATTGGGATAAGATTAAAGCAAAAAAATCAACGCTCGAAGTAGAAAAAGGAGTTACGGTTTTGAATACAAAATCGTTTGAACTTAAATTATTGAAATCTTCTCAAACTGTTGCAGCGTTGTCTCCTCTTTCAGATAAGACTTTCGATTTTACGCCGGGTGAACGACTTTCAATTCGTGATAAGGATGGTTTATATCAATTAGGAGATATAAATCTTCGAATCAAAGCGGCTGACGGAAGCTGGAAAAGCTATTCAACTGCTACAAAAAGAGCTACCGTTACAGCTTTAGATGTTTCCGGAAATACTTTGGCAGCAGCCGATCTTTCAAATACTTTACCTGCCGATATTCCGGTAACGATAAAACGTTTTTACGAACAGAAAGATGGTAATTTAATTCTTCGTTTTGAAATTACGAACAAATCAAATGCCGTTCAGGAAATCGGTGCGTTAGGCGTTCCTATGGTTTTTAATAATATTCTGGAAGGAAAAACATTAGACGAAACGCATCTTCACAACGTATTTTTCGATCCTTATATTGGTAAAGATGCGGGTTATCTTGAAGTAAAAAGATTAAGCGGTCACGGTCCGGCATTGCTATTACTGCCCGAAACGAATATGCCATTTGAAGCTTACAGACCATTATTGGACGATGAAACACCTAGAAGTATTGTTTTTGAAGGTTTCCATGAGTGGATGCCATTTAGTAAAGCTTATGCAGAACAGGAATGGAAATCGGCAGAACAATGGAATACACCAACTTCATTGACTTTAAAATCAGGCGAGACTAAAAGTTTTGCTTTGAAGTTTGTTTTGGTTGATCAAATTGAAAACATACAATCTTCTTTAATCAAAAATGAACGTCCAGTTGCCGTTGGAGTTCCTGGATATGTTTTGCCTTTGGATGTAAACGGACAGCTTTTTTTGAAGTATAAGAAAGCCGTAAAATCACTTAAAATTGAACCGGAAGACGCTTTGACAGTTGAAGAAAAATCAAAAAACAAAAACGGTTATTTTCAATATGTTGTACACGGAAAAAAATGGGGAAGAGCAAGATTGACAGTTACCTACGAGGATGGATTAGAGCAAACCATTAATTATAAAGTCATAAAATCAGAAACCAATACAGTAAATGATTTTGGACATTTTTCGACAACGGCACAATGGTTCGATAAAAAAGATGATCCTTTTCATAGAAACCCTTCTGTGATTTCGTACGATTATGAAACTAAAAAACAAGTAAGTCAAGACAGTCGTGTCTGGATTGCCGGTTTAAGTGACGAAGGTGGAGCAGGAGGCTGGCTGGGTGCGATAATGAAAGAATTAATTGCTCCTAAAAAAGAAGAGATCGAAAAGTTGGAGAAGTTTATAGATAATACACTTTGGGGCGGTATTCAGTACAACACTGCCGATACATTAAAGTATGGCGTTAAAAAAAGTGTTTTTTATTACGAACCTACAAAAATGCCCGAAGGAACGTACAGCAAAGATATTAATTATAAAACCTGGGCTGCATGGGACAAAAAAGGTGCTGATGATCCTGGAAGATCTTATAATTATCCGCACGTTGCGGCTGCCCACTGGACAATGTATCGTTTAGCAAGATACCATGATGGTTTGGTAACCAATCATAGTTGGGATTGGTATTTGAAAAATGCATACGAAACCAGTATTGCCATGACAAGAGTTGCACCTTATTATGCACAATTCGGACAAATGGAAGGAACGGTATTTTTATTGATTTTGAAAGATTTAAAAACCGAAGGTTATACCGAAATGGCAAATAATCTGGAGGCGAAAATGAAAGAAAGAGCTGACCATTGGAAATCGCTTAATTATCCTTTCGGAAGTGAAATGCCTTGGGATTCTACTGGTCAGGAAGAAGTATACATGTGGTCGGATTATTTTGGATATAATGATAAAGCAAAAGTTACGCTTGATGCAATTTTGGCTTATATGCCAACAATGCCTCACTGGGCTTATAATGGTAATGCACGCAGATATTGGGATTTCTTATACGGAGGAAAATTATCGAGAGTAGAACGTCAAATTCATCATTACGGTTCTGCGTTGAATGCTATTCCGGTTTTGGAACAATTCAAAAAAACACCTGAAGATTTTCATTTGCTAAAAGTGGGTTATGGCGGATTATTAGGCGGAATTTCTAATATCACTGAAGATGGTTTTGGTCCTTCTGCTTTCCACTCTTATCCAGAAACTTTAAGAATTGATTATTTATCGGGAGATTACGGATCCGGATTCTTTGGTTACGCTGTAAACACAGCTACTTTTATTACAAATGAAAAAGAATATGGCTGGCTGGCTTTTGGAGGTAATGTAAATGAGAAAGGGGATGAAATTGAAGTAGAAATTACAACGGCCGCTAAATCTAAAGTATTTGTTGCTCCGAAAAAATTATGGCTAACATTAGACGCGGGAACTTTTAACAAAGTAACTTATAATACTAAAACGGGAGCAGTTACAATTACGTTAGATCCTAAAACAACTTATACGCCAAATGCTTATTTAAGAGTAGATCAGGATGTGAAATTGTCTTATGAAAAAGTAAGAGGTGCCTACAAAATTGCTTTGAAAAATAAAGCGATTCAAATTAAATTGTAATGAATCAGAAATCAAAAATACCCTTCTTGAAAAAAGTACTATTTGTTTTATTTGGACTACTCGTTGGTTTAAATTCAGTTGCTCAAAAGTTCGATAAGTATTTTCCCAAAAAAGATCTGACTACAGTAGGAGTTTATTATTATCCGGAACACTGGGATGAAAGTCAATGGGATCGTGACCTGAAAAAAATTGCCGAAATGGGTTTTGAGTTTACTCATTTTGGCGAATTTGCCTGGGCACAATTAGAACCTCAAGAAGGAGTTTATGATTTTAAATGGCTTGATAAAGCAGTAGAAATTGCTGCAAAATATAAGTTAAAAATTGTAATGTGTACCTCTACGGCGACACCTCCGGTATGGTTGGTTCGCAAGCATCCGGATATTCTCGCTACGTATGAGGATGGTACAAAAACAGATCACGGTTCGAGACAGCATGCTTCATTTTCTAGTAATTATTATAGAAGTTATTCGCTGAAAATGATCGAACAGCTGGCGAAAAGATACGGCAATAATAAAAACATTATTGGATGGCAGGTTGATAACGAACCTTCAAGATTTCTTGATTATGGTTCAGATGCGCAGCAACGTTATAGAGATTGGCTGAAAGAAAAGTATCAGAATATTGACGCTCTAAATACATCTTGGGGAAATAGTTTTTGGAGCGGAACCTATTCTGACTTTAGTCAAATTAATATCCCTTTACATAAGGAATGGGGAATGAACTTGCACTCTCAATTAGATCATTATCGATTTGCTGATCAGGAAACGGCAACCTTTTTGGATTCGCAAGCTGTGACGATAAGAAAATATGTTAGCAAAGACCAATGGATTACGTCTAATTACAGATCCAATTATGACGAAAGTTTTGTTGGAATGAGCAAGGAATTAGACTTTGACTGCTACACTCGTTATTTGGTTTACGGAGGAAGTCTCGGAATTGGTTCAAAAGGATATCGCTTAGGAGATTATGCCGCTATCGGAATGTCAAATGATTTTTTCCGTCCTTTAAAAGGGATGTATGGCTGTATGGAATTGCAACCCGGACAAGTAAACTGGGGAAGTATCAATCCGCAACCATTGCCGGGTAGTGTACGAATGTGGCTTTGGCATGTTTTTGCTGGTGGAAGTAAATTTGCTTGCACATATCGTTTTCGTGCTCCATTGTATGGTTATGAGCAATTTCACTACGGAATTGTTGGTACAGACGGTGTAACGCCAACGCCAGGCGGTACAGAATTTCATCAGTTTATAAAAGAAATTGATACACTTCGAAAAAAGTACGATGCTAAAGCAAAATTGCCAGATTATTACTTAAAACGTAAAACTGGAATTCTGTTTAATGGTGATAATGTTATGGGCATCGAACTAAATAAACAAACCAAAGAGTGGAACACAATCGGACATTTCCTGAAATATTATAAAGCCGCAAAATCAATAGGCGCGCCTGTAGATTTTGTTAGAGATACAACAGATTTTTCAAAATATCCTTTCCTGATAGTGCCAGCCTATCAAATGATAGATCAGAAAATGATCGATAAATTGACTTTATATGCCAAAAGCGGTGGAAATTTAATTTTGAGCTGTCGATCTGGAATTCAAAATCGTCAAGGTCATCTTTGGGAAGCTAAATTTTATGAACCGATGTGGAGTTTAATTGGTTCTAAAGTGGATTCGTACGATCTTTTAATGCCACAATCTCCAGGGATTATAAAATTTGATAATCAGGAATTTGGATGGACAAGCTGGGGCGACTTATTAAAACCTGAAAAAGAAACGGAAATCTGGGCAACGCACGAAGGTGATTTTTATTCCGGAACAGCTGCAATTACTTCGCGCAAGTTGGGCAAAGGAACAGTTACTTACATTGGTTTAGATTCGAAAAATGGAGATTTAGAAAAGCAAGTGATCAGGAAATTATATCAAAAGCAAAATGTTTCTATAGAAAATTATCCTGAAGGAATTATGGTCGATTATCGTGATGGATTTGGAATTGCGGTCAATTATTCAGATAAAGTTTTCAACATCAATTTGCCACAAACCGCAAAGGTTATCATCGGAACAAAAGCCATAAAAACGGCTGATGTAGTGGTGTGGAAATATTAAGAATAATCTCTTAGATGATTTTTTAAACACATAGAAACATAGGTTGTAAATTCTAAAAAAGAGTAGAAAGAAAAACAAGTTTTCACACATAGCTATGTGAATTGATGCAAGTGAAACACCTTTTAACACAAAGAAAAACTATGTTTCTATGTGTTAAAATAATATAGTTTAAGAGTTACAGAAAAATGAAATTATTTTACAGTCTTATTATACTAGCTTTTACGGGAACAATTTTTGCTCAAAAAGGAATTGAGGTAAATATTCCCGAAGCAAAAAATCCAATTTTGCCGGGCTGGTTTGCTGATCCTACTATCAAAAAGTTTGGAGACATTTATTATATCTATGCAACTACAGATAACGAAATGCTGGCTTCCGGCGCACCGACAGTTTGGTACAGTAAAGACTTTAAAAACTGGTACAATTACATCATGGAAATTCCGTCTTTTTCGGCAAAATCAATTACCAATTTTTGGGCTCCAGATATTGTTGAAGGTGATGACGGTAAATATTACTTGTATTTTGGAAACTGCGAAATAGGCTGTAATATATATGGTTACGTTTCAGATACTCCTGTTGGACCATGGAAAAAACTAAGCGAGAATGATGTTCCGGTCATTTCAAACGGATATCCAAGGGAAAATTTTCCTTCACTTGATGCACAATTTTTTAAAGATACTGATGGCAAAATATATGGATATTGGGGAACCTGGGTACATTATAATGGAGGTTACGCGGTAGGAGAATTAAAGAAAAATTTGAGCGAAATGGTTAATTCGAAGAATATTCCATTAGAGCAAACTCCGGAACCGTTTGAAGCAGCTTATATGATGAAAAAAGGGTCTAAATATATTTTAATGTATTCCGGAGCATCTTGTCATGATGAAACATATAATGTGCGTTATTCCTATTCGGATTCGCCTTATGGACCTTTTACACCCGGAAAAAATAATCCGATTTTGAGTACCAACGAAGATCAGACGGTTCATGGCCCCGGTCATCATTCTGTTTTACATGATAAAGATGATTATTACATTGTTTATCACAAACACGATTATCCAATGACAAGAGGCGGAATGGCTCGACAAGTTTGCGTTGATAGAATGATTTTTGAGAACGACTCGACAATCGCAAAAGTGGTACCTTCAAGCAAAGGAATTGACGATTTGGTTAAATCGAATGTGCCAGATGATATTGCATTTGGAGCTAAAATAAAAGCATCTTCATTTTATCATTTAAAATCTACGCAATATGATTATGAATACAAACCTTCATTTGCAACTGACGATAATAATGCCACAATGTGGAAAGCAGCTGACAATACTACTCCTCAAAATCTAATTATTGATTTAGGTTCTCAAAAAACGATTAAAAGAATAATGACGCAATTTGAATTTGCGAGTTATTATTATCAATATAAATTGGAGTATTCTGATGATGGAAAAAAATGGAATCTGTTCGCAGATAAATCAAAAAATAGAACAGCAGGAAGTCCAATGATTGATGACAATGATGTAAGAGCGCAATACATTAAACTTACTGTTTTTGGTACTGAAAAAATGGGTCTTTATCCAGCCGTTTGGAATATTAAAGTGTATAGTTCTCTATTTGATCTTCCGTTGCCATTGCAGAATGCAGCATCGAAAAATCTTCCGGCTGTAAAAAGTACTAAGAAATTATTGGTAGATTTTGATGCCAATAAAATTCAGGGAAATGCAATAAATAAGATTTCTAACAAAGGTTCACTTGCCGGGATTTTTACCAAAAGTGGCGACGTAACGTTAGAAAAAGTCGATGGAATAAAAGCTTTTAATTTCAAAAACGGCGCTTTTACTTTAGATAAAGCAGTGCCAAAAACTTTGGCTTGGAATGGTTCATACACTGTAGCGACCTGGGTTAAAAATCCTGGAATTCCAAAAGAAGGAGAAATCTTGGTTTCATGGTGTGACAGAAATGAATTTGGTCTGGCAAATTCCTATAATGCTTTGGCTTACAATAGCGGAAATTATGGTGCAGGAGTTCATTTAGATGGTCATTTTGATATGAAATATACTAAAGTCCCAGAAGCAGACAAATGGCACTTTATCGTTTTGACTTTTGATGGTGTTGTGGAAAAAGTATATGTAGACGGCGTTTTGGATAATTCGCAAAATATGTTGCTTTCATCGGCTATTGACAAAGCCAAGATTATAATTGGCGCATCAGATATTGGAGAGAATTTCTCGGGATTTATTGCTTCATTACGCTTGTATGATTATGCACTTAAAGAACAGGAAATAGTTAAACTGATGAATGAGTCAAAGCCAAAATAAGAATAAATACTAATTTAGGCTTTTCAATAATAAAATATATAAAAATGACAAAAGGTATAGGTGGCTCAAATGCTATAGCTGAATTAGAAAAAATAGAAAACAGAACTCAAGGTGTTCAGGCTATTCCATTAGAAGAATATCAGGAACGTATTAAAAAGGCAGTTGAGTTGATGAAAACGCTTTCTGTAAAAGCACTTTATCTTAATGCTGGAACAAATCTGTATTATTTTACTGGAACACTTTGGAGTGCTTCAGAAAGAATGGTAGGAGGTATTTTGTTTGATGACGGTTCTTTAGAATATATCGCTCCAAAATTTGAAGAAGGTACTTTCAAAAAATATATGAAAGTGCAATCGACTATTAATAGTTGGGAAGAACATGAATCTCCATATGTTTTGTTTGGAAAATTATTAGAAGCTAAAAATGTTTCCGGCCAAATTGCTATTGATGAATCGGCGGCTTATTTTTTAGTTGACGGAATTGCAAAAGCAAATAGTTCGTATGATTTTATAACGGCGCAGCAAATTACTTCGGCATGCAGAATGCAGAAATCTAAAAATGAAATTGCCATAATTCAAAGAGCAAAAGATATTACAATGGAGGTGCAAAGAGCCGCTGCAAGAATATTGAAACCTGGAATTACAGTTAGCGAAGTGACTGACTTTATTAATAAAGCGCATATAAAAGCTGGAATTTCTTCTGGTTCTTATTTCTGTATTGTTTTGTTTGCCGATGATACACAATATCCTCACGGTGTTTCTGTTCCTCAGCCTTTAAAAGAAAATGATGCTGTAATTGTTGATACTGGCTGCAGACTTGAAGGATATCTTTCTGATATTACAAGATCGTATGCTTTTGGCGAACCTTCAGAAGAATATAAAACCATTTGGAATTTAGAACAGAAAACTCAGTTTGCCGCTTTTGAAGCCGCACAAATTGGCGCGTCATGCGGATCTGTAGATGATGCAGCGAGAAAAACATTATCAGAAGCGGGATTAAGCCCGGATTATGATTTACCGGGATTGCCTCACAGAGTAGGGCATGGAACCGGACTTGATATTCACGAATATCCGTATTTAGTCCGCGGAAGCGAAATAAAACTACAGGAAGGTATGGTCGTAAGTAATGAACCAATGATTTGTGTTCCTGGAAAATTCGGAATCAGACATGAAGATCATTTTTATATGACTGAAAATGGTCCAAAATGGTTTACTACACCAATGCACAGTGTCGATAATCCTTTTGGATATTAATACGAATCAAGAGTTGAAATAAAACATCATTTAGTAATCAATTAGACCTAACAGGTTTCTAAAACCTGTTAGGTCATTAATAATCAAGCTTAAATGCAAAATAGAAGTCCTTTTGTAAAGTTTTTAATAGTCATCATCTACGGTGCTTTTTTCGTTGTTTCGGCTCAGGAAATAAAAAAGAAAGAACTCTATATTCCTAAGAAAGTATGGATGCTGCCTGAGAATAATGACTTTAAAGATTCAAAGAGCGACTACAACTTTGAGTACATGATTACCTCAGAAAATTTTGCAATCTTCTGGCACAAAGATTATGGCAAATGTCCACCGAATAATATAGAAGAAATTGAGCGATTTAATCCTGATAAAATGCTGAGTGAATGTGAACGGATTTATGATGTATTTGTAAACCAGTTAAAATTGGTTCAATCCGGACATTCGCTTATTGACAAGTATAAAATTTTGGTTTTTGTATTTAAAGGTGAAGAAAAAACTGCATTTGGTGGCGGCGATGAAGATAAAATTGGAATTTTTTGGACACCGGCCGTCCGCGTAAATAAAGAACCTTATGGCGTTTTGGCGCATGAATTAGGACACAGTTTTCAATATTTAAGCCATGCCGATACAGGAAAAGGGCCTGACGGTGCCATAATGGAAATGTCGGCGCAATATATGCTTTGGCAGGTTTATTCAGATTGGATGACTTTTGAAAATTATCATTTAGTCGATTATTTAAAAGGGACACATTACGGATTTCTGCATCCGTATAATATGTATCATTCGCCTTATGTAATAGAATATTGGTCGCAAAAACACGGAAAAGATTTCTTTGGAAAACTAATGCGTAATTCTGAAGAAGGTGAAGATGCCGTGATGACCTACAAGCGTTTAAATGCCATTAATCAGGAACAATTTAATGATGAAATGTTTGATGCTTCGAGAAGGTTTATTACCTGGGATTTACAAAGAATCGATTCTGTAGCCAAACCTTATGCAAATAAACATTTTACTAAAATTAATAAATTGAAAGACAATTGGTACAGAGTAGATTCGATAAATTGTCCTCAAAATTATGGTTATAACGGAATAAAACTTACGATTCCTAAAGCGGGAACAAAACTGGAATTAAACTTTAAAGGAATTGCCGGAGCAGATGGTTTTTCAAAAGTAAAAATAGAAAAAGCAGGCTGGCGATATGGTTTTGTAAGTCAGCTTAAAAATGGAAAACGAGTGTACAGCAAAACCTTCAAACAAAACATTGGAAAAGTTTCTTTTAAAGTGCCAAAAGATACCGAGCATTTATGGTTGGTAGTTTTAGGTGCGCCAACAGAACATTGGCAAAGACCAAAAAGATGGGGCGATAATGCTGATAAAACGCCGGACGAACAATGGCCGTATGAATTTCAATTATCAGGAACAACGCTTGCTGATTTGCAATGAAAATTTTAAACACATAGAAACATAGATTTTGTTGCGCTTAAAAAGGCGTTTCACTTGCAACAACAAACATAGTTAATTTCTAAATCATCAATTTTTGTGTCCCCGAAGTTGAAACTTCGGGCTATATTTATCAGCTATGTGTTAGAAACTAGTTTCTTTTTATCTTCTTTTTTAGAGAAAGGTAATCTATGTTTCTATGTGTTTAATTGTCATCTCGAACAGATTAATTAAAACTTCTAAATCATCATTAAAAAATAAAAAAATGAAGCGATTATTACTTTTATTCTTTACAATCTTTTTTTCTGCTGTTCAGGCACAGGAAAGTTCACTAATTAAAATTGAAACCGAAAATTCAGCTTTAGTTTTGAAAGTGGGGAAAAATAAAAAACTGTATCAAACCTATTTTGGCGCAAAGCTAAATAATGGTTCAGAATACGAATTCGTTTCAAAAGAAAACACTAAAAAGTTTGTTATAAATGATGGTAATCCTTTAATCGATCTTCGTCATTCGGCGTATCCGACTTTTGGTACAGACAATTTGTTTGAACCTGCTATTCGCATTACGCACAATGATAAAAATCCCTCATTAGAATTAGAATATCAAAGTCATATTACAAAGAAAATTGATTCTAATATATCAGAAACCAGTATTAAGTTAAAGGATCCTCAATATCCTGTTTATGTTACGCTTTATTACAAAGTATTCAATAAGGAAAATGTAATAGAATCGTGGTCGGAAATACAACATGAGGAGAAAAAAGCCGTAACGCTCTACAATTTTGCATCTTCGGCACTTCATTTAGATGCAGATAAATATTGGCTGACTCAGTTTTATAGTGATGTTGTAGAAGAAATGAGAATGGAAGAAAGTCAGCTTACGCGTGGCAGCAAAGTTATTGATTCACAATTAGGAGTACGAACCAACATGTTTTCTGCACCAAGTTTTTTTCTTTCTTTAGATGCAAAATCGGAAGAAAACACCGGAGAGGTTATTGCGGGTTCGATTGCATGGTCGGGAAATTTCAAATTTACATTTCAGCTTGATAATAACAATGAGTTAAGAGTTATTTCAGGAATCAATGAGTTTGCTTCAGAGTATAGTTTAGAACCAAGGGAAGTATTCAAAACACCTCCTTTTATTTATACTTTCTCTAATAACGGAAAAGGGCAGGCAAGTAGAAATTTGCATAACTGGGCAAGAAAATATGGAATAAAAGATGGGGAGAAACCTCGTTTAACTTTATTGAATAATTGGGAAACTACTTTTTTTGATTTTGATCAGAATAAATTATCCAAAATGTTTGATGATGCCAAAACTTTAGGCGTCGATATGTTCTTGCTGGACGATGGTTGGTTTGGAAATAAATATCCAAGAAGTGGTTCTACATCAGGTTTAGGAGATTGGGAAGCTACGAAAACGAAACTTCCGGATGGCATTGGTTTTCTAATGCAAAAAGCTAAAGAAACAAATGTGAAATTTGGTATTTGGATCGAACCGGAAATGATTAATGAAAAAAGCGAATTGTATGAGAAACATCCGGATTGGGTTTTAAGTCTGCCAAACAGAGAAAAAAGTCTTTATAGAACGCAGTTGGTATTGGATTTAGCAAATCCAAAAGTACAGGATTTTGTTTTTAAGGTTGTAGATGATATTATGCAGACACAATCGGGCGTTGCCTTTTTTAAATGGGATTGTAACCGAATGATGACCAGTGCATATTCGACTTATTTGAAAGACAAACAATCTCATTTGTTCATTGAATACACCAGAGGATTATATAAGGTTTTGGATAAAATAAAGACCAAATATCCAAATTTGCCAATGATGCTCTGTGCCGGAGGCGGAGGAAGAGTTGATTACGGAATGCTGAATTATTTTACTGAGTTTTGGGCAAGCGACAATACAGATCCTTTTGATCGCATTTTTATACAATGGGGTTATTCTAATTTTTATCCTGCATTGGCAGTTTGCAATCATGTAACTTCTATGGGAAAACAATCCATAAAGTTCAGAACAGATGTTGCCATGATGGGAAAACTGGGTTTTGATATTCATGTCGCAGATCTCAAAGAAAACGAGTTGAAATATTGTCAGGAAGCAGTCGCCAATTATAAGCGATTAAGCACCGTAATTGGACAAGGGGATTTGTATCGTTTGGTTTCTCCTTATGAAGATAGCAGGGCAGTATTGATGTACGTTAATGAGGATAAAACAAAATCGGTGCTTTTCTCTTATACACTGCATCCATTAACCGATCCTAATTATGGTTTTGTAAAACTAAACGGATTAGATCCTGCTAAAAAATATCAGGTAAAAGAAATTAATACTATGCCGAATAGTAAAAATACATTTGAAGAATCAGGAACTATTTTTTCCGGTGATTTTTTAATGAAAATTGGATTGAAGACTTCATCATCCAGACAAGAAAGCAGTGTTATTCTTGAAATTACAAATGTTGAATAAGTTGAAACAGATATATTTGGAAATATTAGCCAAACTAGTTTTTAGTTCAAAGCTAAATTTCATAACTAATTAATAAAGATATAGCCTCTCAAAAAGGGGCTATATCTTTATTAATTAGTTCAAAGTTTATTTTGATTTAGCTTTTATTGAAGCATATGATTGTAAAGCAAAAGAACTAATTATGAAAAGCAAAACGGATTTGGGTTTCGAGATTTTTACAGGCCTAGAAAACTTTCCAAAGCTTTTCGAATATCTGCGCGTATGAGCTCTAAAGAATATTGTTTAGTCAAAAAAAGTGCTGCCTGATGTTCTGCAGCAAACATTTTATCAGCTTCACTAGAAGATGTAGAATAAATGATTACAGGAATATTGTTTAAAGCGGGATCCTCTTTTATCTTTTTTAAGAAAACCCTTCCGTCCATTATGGGCATATTAAGATCTAAAAAGATCAAATCTGGTTTAACAAATGATTCCGATTGCAATAATGCAAATGCTGCAGCACCGTTTTCGGCCTCACGATAAAAAAATGACGGATGATCAGATAATAATGATTCAGCGAAAATTTCGCGATCATCTGGATCATCATCAATTAAAAAAATGGTTTTCATCTATTGCTGTAAGAGGGAGTAAATATACAATTTTCACATTATATATGTTAAAAACCCTCTATTTTTTCGTGGGTTTCAGGAATTATTATAGTAAAAATTGTTCCTATACCTTCATGAGAGGCCGCATTGATAGTTCCATTGTGGTTTTGCAAAATTTTTCGGCACATAGCAAGGCCAATACCGGTTCCTGCGAATTGGTCATTGCCATGCAAACGCTGGAATATATTAAATATCTGTTCTGCATATTGTTGCGAGAATCCTATACCATTATCCGTAATGCGTATTCTGAAATATTCCACATCATTTTTCAGGCCGTTTTCTTCCTTTTCAGATGGAGACAATTTTTCAGCCATTATGGAAATTTCCGGTGCAATATCCGGTTTGCTGTATTTTAGAGCATTAGAAATTAGATTTCCAAAAAGTTGCGACATCTGAAGCGGTATAGCCTCAATTTGAGGTAATTTTCCAACATGAATAGAAGCATTTTTTTGCTCGATTGTCAGATCAAAATCGGTTAAGATATCAGCCATAATATCGTCAAGGCTGACAAGTTCAAATTTTTGCGAAATATTGGTCAGGCGGGAAAACTGAAGAACATCTTTAATAAGATTTTCCATTCTTCGGGCAGAAGTTGAGATTTTATCCAGATAGAGGCTCACTTTTTGCGGATCTTTATTCAGACTGTTTTTTAGCATATCCGTAAACACACTTATTTTTCGTACTGGTTCTTGTAAGTCGTGTGAAGCGATATAAGCAAATTGCGAAAGTTCACGGTTATTGATTTCCAGTTCGGCATTGGCTGCGTGGAGTTCTGCGGTTCTCTCTTTTACCTTAAATTTTAATTCTTCCTGAAGCTGTCTTTCTTTGGTTACATCCTGTGCAGTGCCACTTATGCCTTCTACAAGACCGTCTTTTGAATACAGTACCTGAGCATTAGCATGAATTATGCGAGGTTGTCCAGTTATCTGATTGACAATAGAAAATTCATAATCATAAAAATTTTCAGTGGAGTTGCTCAACGCCTCATCTAAAGACAGCGCAATTTTTTGTCTGTAAGGCTCGGGAATTAGTTCCAGGAATACATCTCTTTCAGCTGTATTATTTGTAACACCAAGCCAATTTTTGAAACGATCCGAACAAGTTATCGTATTATTATGAGCGTCAAGTTGCCAGGTCGCAAGTTCAGCTAATTCAACAGCACCAGAGAGCGCTATTCTAGCTTCTTCAAGTTTTACAGATGAAGTGACCTGCTTAGTAACATCGATGGCGATATCCATTACGCCGTAAATTTTTCCGTTTGAATCTCTGATTGGAGTGTATGTAAATTCGAAATAATAAGTGCTTACGACGTCGTTTATTTTTAGTTCTGCTGGCACGGCATGACCATAATAGGTTTCGCCGGTGCGATAAACTTCCTGTAGAATTTCGAGAAAAGATTGTCCTCTCAATTCTGGAACAGCATCTTCTAAAGCGTATCCAATTACTGATCTGTCTTTTCCCCAATAGCCAATCATAATATCATTGGCAATTTCAATTTTCATATCATCGCCTGTAAAGAGACATATTCCTACCGGCGATTGCTCAATCATGGAGGTCACCTGATGCTGAATTTCTGTAACGGCTTTGCGACCCGAAATTATTTCATCAATATCCATGCAAAAACCTGCATATCCGCCATATTGGCCATCTGCTTCATAGAAAGGATCACCGGCAGCTCTGCACCAAACCATTTCTCCATTGTTTTTTCTGGCACGAAAGAGCACATCAAAATGCCCTTTTCTGGCAATTGCTTCTAAGTAAGCATCCTTTGTTTGTTGTAAATCTTCAGGGACAATTACTGTCGACCAATTGCCTGCAAGTAGTTCTTCATATGGCAGACCTGTAAAATCAATAAGTGTTTTATTGAAATAATTAAGAATACCTTCTTTATTAGAAAGCCATAATCCGGTTGGCGAACTGTCAGTAACATTCTGGAAAAGGCGGTCAGCTTCAAGTTTACTTTTCTCGAGTCTTGATTCAGCTTGTTGTAACGCCAGTCGACTATTTTCTGGTTCGCTAATATCTACTACTGTTCCTGAAAATGCGGCTGCTTTTCCTTTGGCATTAAATATTCGTGAAGCCGAAACGGCAATGCGATGAATACTGCCATCATCCCAAATTACTCGCGGTGTATAATAAAAAGTACCGCTTTCAATTCCGTTTTGAATAGCATCTGCTCTTAGGTGCAAATCATCAGGATGTACGTATTTTAAAAAATCTTTTCTCTTTAAATCAGTTTTTTTACTTCCGGTAAGTAGTACACTAAATTCCGGTGAATAATCTATGCTATTGTCCGTGTAATCAACATTAAAAAGCCCTAGACCCATACTTTTGATAGTAAGATCTGTGAGCTGTCTTGATTTGTGAAGTTCTTCAGTAGCTTTTTTATGTTCAGTAATATCCTGAAGTGTTCCGTTAAAACGATACGCTGTCTGGTTCTCATCAAACCATGCTTTTCCTAGTGCATGAACGGTTCTGCTAGACTTGCTTTGAGGATCGATGATATCATATTCGATATCGTATTTGCCTCCGGATTCGTAACGAAGTGCTGTAGAGATCGAGTCTATAACACGTTGTCTGTCTAATTCTGATATTGCGGCTAATGCATCATCTAAAAGAATTTCATCACCGCATTTTAGGCCAAACCAATTTTTAAGCCTGTCATTGGCTGAAAACCTACCGGTTTTTGGATTTAGATCAAAGGTTCCAAATTCAGCGGCATTAATTGCAAACTCAAGTTCGTCCTTATTTTGTTCCAGTTTTTGATTGTAATGTACCTTTTCTGTGGTTTCTGTACAAACAACCAATACGCCTTTTATCTCACGGTTATCGTCCCTCACCGGACTGTAGCTAAAGGTCCAGTATACATCTTCAAGCGCACCATTTCTGTAAATAGGAAGCAACAAATCATCGTACCAAATACTTTCTCCCGTGGTTAATACTTTAGTAATTAATGGATGAATAAAATACCATATTTCCTGCCAGCTGTCAATAGCTTTTCCTCCCATGGCTTTTGGATGTTTTCCATCATTACCCAAACTTGGCCGATACGAATCATTATAAAACTGAATAAGATCATCACCCCACCAAAGAAACATTGGAAATTTGGATGAAAGCAGTGTTGCCAAAGTATTTTTTAGATTTTCGGGCCACGTTTCTGGAGTTCCCAACGAGTGGTTGCTCCAGTCTATATTTTGGATAATCTGGGCTGATTCTCCTCCATTTTGAAGGAAATAATAGTCGGAAACAAGATTGTTGTTGTTCAAATTGAGGATTTTGGCATGATTGCATCTAATGGATTTGCCACTGATGATTTGAAGTAAAAATATATAATTTTCAGTAAAAAAAAATTATGTTTTTAGGTTGCTGTTGTTCAAACCTTATTTTCGAAGCTAGTTTGTTAAGTGTCTTCGATTAGTCAACTTTAAATCCATCATCTGAAAAAGTTTCTGGTTCAATAGTCTCTTCTTCCCAGTCATTTTCATCATATTCAGCTTCGAAATCTTCCTCAAGATCTTGATCTAAATCATCATTAATAGGAATAAAATGCCTTTTGGTAGAAATTGAAGAAGATAATGTGCCTTGTAAGTACGCATCATAATTCAGCAGCAGTTGCTCTTCATATGAAGTTGCGTTATCAGTTGATTTCCGCATTGGATAATGATTGTTTTTTGAGTTCATGGCGAGGGATTTTGTTAGGAGTTTGTAAGGTGTTGTTATTTAGGGTTTTAAAATTACAATTTTCACCAGATTAAGTTTTACATAATTTTTTTAAGTCATTGTTAAATTTCCACTTTCAGTAGCTGTTTTTAACATTTACAGGGCTCAAAGTCAGAATTAAAATAATTATATTTGAAAATTGAAAATATAATCTTCTAACCAACAAATCTTTAGCAGTGGAGAAAGCAATACATCTTAAAGTGAGAAAAGATTTGGACCCGCGCCAGCAGCTCACGGTAATTAAATTAAAAGGAAGCCTGATCTCTAAAGGATACACAGAAATTATCCATATTTTAGATCAGGACGAAGAGTTTCATATTAACACTTTTGAAACTGAAAAAGAGCAAAGAGGTGAAGTGCAACAATACATTGAAGCCTTTATCAGCGCAGAAAACTTGTCTGATACAATTTCATTCCAATAAAAAGGAAGCAATTGTTAAGAGGTTTTTTTATCAAATTCCTTACATCTGCAGAATCAGCTGCAGAAATTAAAAAGTAAAAATAAAGACAAACGAGTTAAATTAAAGTATTTTAACTCGTTTGTTTTTGTTTTTTAAGATGATTATATAAGTTTTTTATAATTGTTAATTATCTGTAGATTAGTTTGTTATAGCTTTATTGTAAAGCTTGTATCATGTTTTTTGAAAATATTTAATTTAATACTTGACTAAATCAATAGAATTAGTATATATTTGCATTGTTCAAAATTTATATAATGATACTTATCCAGAAAGACTGAGGGAATTGGCCCAATGAAGTCTTAGCAACCTGTTGCCGAATAAGGTGCTAAATCCTTCCCGTTTTGTGGGACAGATAAGAAACAAGATTGCTAAAATCGGATAAGATCATCAATGTTAAATCTTTACTTTTTTAAAATGAAAACAGATTCAGTTTTATACGCCGGTTATGAACTTTTAAATTCAATTTTCGAAGAAAACAGTTTTGCTTTCTTTCGAATGTGAAGCCGTAATTTCTCTCCTCAATTTTCTTATAAATGCTATTGCTATTGACTTCTGACATTGGCCAGACATTCTCTTATATAATCTTAAAACTCAAAATAAAATGAAAAAAATACTATTAGGTTTTGCTCTATTTCTTGGAATATTCCAAACACAGGCGCAGGAAAATAATTTGCAATTAAAAGGTACTGTTGTCGATACCGTTGCACAATATGTTTACCTGCAAAAGTTTCACAATAAGATGTTTACCACGATTGATTCGGTAAAAGTAAAAGACGGAAGTTTTAGTTTTAAAACTAAAGTTAAAACGCCGGAATTGTATGGTTTAAGCGTTAATACAGCAGATTCGCCATTGTATATTTTTCTGGAAAAAGGGCCAATTACAGTTAAATTAAGTCCGAAAAAATATTATACGAATTCAGTTGTTGAAGGTTCTACTGCTCAGGATTTGTTTGAAACGTATAAAAAAACAAAAGACGTTGAAATCAGTAAATTCATTACAGAACATCCGGCATCGATTGTTTCGGCTTATGTTTTATACAGAAACTGGTCGTATCGTTTAACTCCGGAACAAATCACGCAAAATATTGCTTTGCTAGATAAAAGCCAACAAAGTACCACTTACGTGAAAGAATTAAAAGAACTGGCAATTGTGCTTGATGGATTAGCAGTCGGAAAAAAAGCGCCTGATTTTACAGCAAATAATCCTGAGGGAAAACCAATTCGTTTTTCTGAAAATCTTAAAGGCTACACCTTAGTTGATTTCTGGGCTTCTTGGTGTGGTCCATGCCGAAGAGAAAATCCAAATATTGTGGCGGCTTACAAAGAATTTCACGATAAAGGATTTAATATAATTGCGATTTCATTAGACAAAAAGAAAGAAAACTGGATCAAAGGTATTCAGGATGATAATCTAACATGGACTCATGTTTCCGATTTGCTTTTCTGGAACAGTGCTGTAGCTAAATTATATGGTGTTAGAGCAATTCCGGCCAATTATTTAGTGGATTCCAAAGGAATTATTGTTGCCAAAAATCTTCATGGAGAAGAGTTGCAATCGACATTGAAATCGCTTTTGGAAAGTAAAATTTAATAAAGAAAATACACAATCTTGTCATTCCGAGGAACGAGGAATCACACTAGAGAATCCATATAGAAGCTCGTCAATCTTTGTCGAGTTACGCGTGAGATTCCTCGTTCCTCGGAATGACAATATTGCGAAATTCAATTTATAATACAATTTGTTAATTTAAAAATGATAGGGAAATGAATGCTATTGAACCAACAACAAAACCAACAGAATCTGAGTGTTACTTTTCTAAATTTAGAGAAAATACAGTAGGAATAGATCATACTTTCGAATCGGTTTATGGGGAACGAAATCTGTTGTATGCAGATTGGGTTGCCAGCGGAAGATTATACGCGCCGATTGAAGATGTTATGCTAAACAAAATTGGTCCGATGATTGCCAATACGCATTCACTTTCTAGTCAGACAGGAAAGACTTCGACTTACGCATATCAATATGCCAGAGATATAATTAAAAAATTGGTTAATGCCAATGATTCTGATGTTTTAGTGACAACTGGCACAGGAATGACAGCAGCATTATCAAAATTGCAGCGTATTATAGGTTTGAGAAAAATTTATGAAGATGAAAAAGATCGGCCAGTTGTTTTTATTACACATATGGAACATCATTCGAATCAGGTTCCGTGGTATGAAATTAATGCTGATGTGGTAATTCTTCCTGCTGATGAAGACAATTTAGTTGATCCCAATATTCTTTCGCAAGAGATAAAAAAATACGCAGATAGAAGTCTGAAAATCGGTTCGTTTACAGCTTGTTCAAATGTAACAGGAATTATTACGCCTTATCACGATTTGGCTAAAATCATGCATCAAAATGGAGGATTGTGTTTTGTTGATTTTGCTGCTTCGGCACCTTATGTAAAAATTGACATGCATCCAAAAGATCCGGAAGAACAATTAGATGCTATTTTCTTTTCTCCGCATAAATTTTTGGGAGGGCCCGGAACCTGCGGTGTTTTGGTTTTTAATGAAAAATTATATCAATCTGATTTTCCTGATAACCCGGGCGGTGGAAATGTAAAATGGACCAATCCGTCAGGAAATTATTGTTACAGTGATGTAATAGAAGTAAGAGAAGATGGAGGAACACCCGGATTTTTGCAGGTAATTAGAGCTGCATTGGCTTTAGAATTAAAAGAAAAAATGGGAGTCGAGCGAATCGCAAAGAGAGAAAAAGAGCTTTTAAATCTTTGTTTTTCGAAACTCCAAAAGATACAAGGTTTGTCTATTTTAGGAGATTTACAAACCAAACGTATTGGCTGTGTTTCTTTTGTGATTGAAGATATTCATTACAATTTAATTGTTAGACTTTTAAACGATCGTTTTGGTATTCAGGTTCGTGGCGGATGGTCTTGTGCAAGTACGTATGCGCATTATTTGTTCAATATTGATGAGAAAAGATCCAGAGCAATTACAAATGAGTTGTTGCAGAAAAATCAGACCAATAAGCCGGGCTGGGTGCGCTTGTCACTTCATCCAATAACTACAGATGAAGAACTTTTGTTTATCTGTAATGCAATTGAGCAAGTAGCATTGAATTACAAAAAATGGAAGAAAGATTACGTCTATAATCCTGCAACAAATGAATTTGAAAATCCTGGAATTACAGATACAATCGCAAGAGAAGTTAATGAATGGTTTGAATTGGAGTAAGCATGACTTATGAATGTTTTATTTTTTGATTTGTGAGAATACATAAAACATTTCAGCTCCTATTTGTAGGCTGCGTTTCAAATAGGTTTCTTTCTGTTGTGGTGTTCCGTCAGAAATTTTTGGATCTTCAAAAGTAATCGGAATTCTTTTCTCGGCACCGGCAATAAACGGACAACCGCCGTCAGCCTGTGAACAGGTCATTATTGCTGCAAATTCGTTTCTAGGGTTAAAATCATCATCATATGTTTTAGAAAAACCAATTATAGGATGTTGATTTGCTGAAAATTTAATTGAATAGACCGGATTTGAACCTTCTGAAATAGCTTTGATCCTAAATCCGGAATCCTTCAAAGTTTCGGCTGCCATCGGGAACAATGCCGTAGCCTCGGTTCCTCCTGAATAACATGTTACATTTTTTACATCATAATAGGTAGCTGCAGTCTGTGCCCAAACCTGTGATAAATGACTTCTTCTGGAATTGTGTGTGCAAATTAAGTTTAATCTGATTTCCAGCTCATTGTCAACTTTGTTTTGGATATAGTCTATCAATGGCTGAAGAACATTTTTGCGACCTGCAGAGATCTGATCAAAATCAAATGAATTAATAGTAGTTTCAATTTCTGAATATAACATAGTTTTTTGGTCGTATTAGTTTTTTAATATTTACTGATTAGCAACATCCTCCGCCTGGCGTGCAGGAATTAGCAGCATCAGCATTTAATTGTGATAATTTTATTTTAGGTTTATCTGATGGGATTCCGCATTGATCTTGTGCAAGACAGGCAGTTTTCTTATTTAGTAAAGTGAAATTTTTGCCATTAAAATCTAAATCATATTTACCGATAGTGGTGTCCTGATATTCCACTTCAATTTCATGATCTTCAATTCCTAATACTTTTTCTGAAAGTTCAATGATATGAATTAGTTTTTGTGGTTTAAGTCGGTGCTCATAATCATTAGCATCCCAAAGCTGGAAGTTTACAACAGTTTCTTTTCTTACGGTTCCTCCGCAGTCAATGAAGTTTTTCGTAATCAGACCTACTTCGGTTACGTGAAAATATTCCGGAACAAAATTTCCGTTTGGAAGTTCAAAATTTACAGCTTCTATGGTTTTTAGTACTTCTTTAATTTCTGAAAGTTTCATAATTTTTTATATTTCGTTAAACTATATTTTTATTCAACAATAATCTCTAAACGATAAGTGTGCTTCTTCTTTCAAGCAATGCAGTATCTCTCCAGATACCATTTTGCTTTCCAATTTTTTCCCTTATTCCCAGTATTCTGAATCCCGCTTTTTCATGAATCCGCAGACTTGCTATATTCTCGGGAAAGATTCCAGCCTGGAGCGTCCAGATACCTTCAGTTTCGCTTTGCTTAACAAGTTCATTTAAAAGTTCGAGGCCGACTCCTTTTCCTGAATGTTCCGGATCAACATACACACTCACTTCTGCAACTCCTGCATAAACGCATCGCGAAGAAACGGGAGTAAGAGCAGCCCAGCCAATTATTTTGCCATCATCTTCCATTACTATTCTGCAGGATGCAAGATGCGATTGATTCCAGTCGTCCCATGATGGAGTGCTGTTTTGAAAAGTTGCATTGCCGGTTTGTATTCCCTTTTTGTAGATTAATTCAACAAGTTGCCAGTCTTCGGCTAGTAGTTTTCTGATTTCCATAATCTTTTAATTTAGCAGCATTCGTTTTTCTTTTTTGCAAGATGAGCTGATATATGCTCAAAGAAACCTTTTATCTTTTCCAATCCAGGTTCATTGATGCAATAGCAGATCGAATTTCCTTCGATGCTTCCCTTGATTAAGCCGGCATTTTTTAATTCTTTAAGATGCTGAGAAACAGTAGGCTGAGAAAGAGGAAGTTCGTTTACAATATCTCCGCAGATGCAAGCATCTACTTTCAATAAATATTCTATAATAGCAATTCGCGCCGGATGTCCTATTGCTTTTGCTAAAACAGCCAATTCATTTTGGCTTTCTGTAAAGTGATCTGTTTTTGTTGCGCCCATCGGTTTATTTTTATATTGCAATATTACGATATAAAATTCTAAATTGAAAAAAAATGCTGCTTTTTTTATAATAAAAGGAAATTGGTTTGATAAATTTTTAAAAGAGGTTCAGCCGATTGTTTTAAAAAATGTGATGAAAAATAATTTGCAAATACTACCAAAAAGAAAAAAATCAGCCTTTCTATTGAGATGTGCTACTTTCAAAACTTTGTTTCAAGTTATAAAATGAAACCTAATTTGAGTTCTGGAACAATTTAAAATTGATTGAGTGGTATAACTTTGATAATCTTTTGAAGTTTAATCCTCTAAATCAAACTAAATGAAAAAAATATCAGTTTATATCTGTCTTGTTCTTTTTGTTTTTACGAGTTGTAAGAAAGAAACAGAAACTGCAAAAAATACCGCTGATTCGGCTGAAATAGTTTCAGATTATGAATTTGTAGGCGGTTATCCAACCGAAGCAACTATTAAAAAAGCTTATGATGATGCCGACTTGACTCGTGCCATACAGGCTTATAAATTTTTCTATCCGACAGTTTCGGGAGAAGGCTTGGTGAAAGGAAATGACAGTATTAAAATTATTCCAAATAAATCGTTTGGAACTTTAGATACTAAGCCGGGACAAATTGGTTTTACACTAAATTCAGATACGCCTTATGGGCCAATTCCAATTGATTTATCAAAAGGACCAATGGTTATAGATGTTCCAAAAGGACCACTTATTGTGGTAGCAATGGATGTCAATCAGCGTTGGGTTGCCGATATGGGAATTCCGGGACCTGATGCAGGCAACGGTGGAAAACATTTGTTATTACCGCCTGCATACAAAGGCGTAGTTCCAGCTTCGGGTTATTATGTCTGGAAGTCCTCTTCTAATAATTTGACGGTGGGAATACGTTCACTTCCTGTTGGCGGCGATGTAAATGCTGCTATAACCCGTATAAAAACGGTTAAAGTTTATCCGTTAAACAAACCGGCAAATTGGACCGAACCAAATTGGCTTGATCTTACCGATAAACCTCAAAACACTACACCAATTGGCTGGGAAAAAAACATCAAATATTGGGAAAATTTAAACGATGTTATTCAGCGTGAGCCAACTTTTGAAGGTTATAGAAACTACTATGGAGAACTTGCAGTACTTGGAATTAAAAAAGGGCAGCCTTTTAAACCAGATGCAAGGTTAAAAGCAATACTTGAAAAAGCGGCTGTAATAGCTAATGCACAAATGCGTGTTCAGTCGTTTGCTGACCGTCGTCCTGATCGTGTTGTTTGGAAAGATCGTCAGTGGGAGTGGGTTGGACTCAGATTTGAAGATGGTGATTTCAATACTCCGGATTATGTTGATCTTGATGCTCGTGAAACCTGGTTTTATCAGGCGATTGGGGCTTCTCCGTCCATGTTTAGAAGAAAAGAAGGCGGAGGTTCTTTATATTGGCTTGGACTTAAAGACAATACAGGTAAATATGTTGATGGAAGTAAAACGTACAAATTAACGATACCAACACCTGTTCCTGCCAAATTATTCTGGTCGGTTACAATCTATGACGCGAAAACGAGAAGTCAGGTTATAACAGATCAAAACAAAGCCGCACTCCGTTCTTTGTTTGAATTAAAAGATAAAATAGGTGGCCAAACTATCGATTTGTATTTTGGGCCAAAAGCACCAGCCGGAAAAGAAGGACAATGGATTAAAACGATTCCAAATGTAGGTTGGTTTGCCTATTTTAGAATTTACGGCCCAGAAGGAGGTGCATTTAACGGAACCTGGAAACCTGGAGATTTTGAAGAAGTTAAATAATTATGTTCCTACAATGAAACAAATTGTAGACTTATAATATTTTTATTTTGTGAGATTGAAACACAATTTAGATCGTTTTGTCGTCTACTACTAATCATAATCTTAAAACTTTAGAACTATGGCACTGCCTGACGAACTATATAATGTAAAATTTGCAGAGCATTTTGAATCCATAAAAAAGATGTATCTGCAAGATGACAGATTCAAAGTTATCTGTGATAATTATTGCGAAAGCATTGCAAATGCCCAAATTTACAAGAGAAAATTTGAGAGTAATTTCCAGAAGAATCAGGATTTTGAAAATCTGGCAGTAGAATTAGAGGAAGAAATACGATTTTACATTATTAGGAAAGGCTTGTAGCTTGATACAATAAATTAAAAAAAGCTTGTTGAAAATTTTTCAGCAAGCTTTTTTTTTTCATGATATCGGTTTTATTTCTTCTAAATAGTATTGTTCATCAGGAAGATTCAAACTGTATTGACTTGCACTATTTTTTTTGTTTTTTTCTAGTAAAATGTACTTAAATACTCTTTCATTCTTAATAAGGTCAAGTGCTTTTTTTGTAGGATTTTCATCTTTCTGAGCAGGACAATCTGCCGGTAGAAGGGCTTGTGTTTTTTGCTTCTTTCGATACAAAATACGACACTATTTTTCTTGTACTGGCAATAAATTTTTATCGTGATAAAAGGATGTTTTTTTGGAGTTAAAAGTCAAAAAAATACACTCTTATTCAGTGTTAATCCCAGAAAATTTATCGCATTATTTTTCTTACTTTTTGCAATTTTAATATATTTCATAAAAAAGAGCAGAAATGGGTTGAGATATCAATTTTAATGTGCTCGTACACATAAATTTAATGTGCACGAGCACATTTTTTTCGATTTTTGTTTTTTATGTTAAAAAAAAAATATAGTTTAGTCAAATAATTGTAAAAAATGATGTCTAATTCGTAGGTTATTAATGATAAAGATATTATTTGTTTACTATTCCATTCTGATTTAAGTTTTTTTTATGAATTGGATAAGTGGAGTATTAACACTGTTTAAAGTATTTTTTGAAATTGTAGAATAGTGGTCTTAAAACAAGCATTTTTTAATTTAAACAGAAGATTCTTAAAGAGTTAATTGAGCAAAACAAATTAAGATTTGTTTTTAGTATAAAGTAATAAAAAATATAGAAATACATGAAGTTAACATTAATGATGGTTGAATTAAAACTTAAAACAATACAGAATCAAGGCAATTTTAAAAAAGAAGCATGGAAGAATTAATTCAAACAGTCTTTAACGATTTTTATCCGGGCAAAACGATCCTTACTTATTCTGCCATCGATTTTGGTCTAATCAATAGTACTTACAAAATTGAGACTGCTGATGGGGATTATATTTTGCAAAAAATGAATCAGGTTGTGTTTCCAAATATAAAATCATTACTGAACAATAAGATAAAAACCAGTTGGTATTTGAACGCAAACGGATTTCCTACTTTGAAATTTATTGCAAACAAAGAAGGCCATTTTTATTCGCAGCAAGGTCAAACAATTTGGCAGCTATCGACTTATATTCCTTCAGTGGTTTTGGATCGAATTGATTCGAATATAGTAGCAAGTCAGGTTGGGGCTTATCTTGGTAAGTTTCATAAAGCATTACTCAATTTTCCTATTTCGGAATTAGAATACACAATTCCGGATTTTCATAATACCATAAAAAGATTTTCTGATTTTGAAGAAAGTTTAAAAAATGCTTCTTCAGAAAGATTATTAAAAGCTAAAGAATCGATATTGTTTTTAGAATCTAATTTTAAAACGATCGAAGGAGTTGCAAGCGATATAAATGCACAAAAAATACCATTAAGAGTGGTTCACAATGACACAAAAATTGGGAATATGCTTTTTGATAAAAACAATAATATCCTTTGTATCATCGATTTTGATACGGTGATGCCAGGAAGTATTTTTCATGACGTAGGTGATGCCTTAAGATCTGGAGCGAATACCTCTACTGAGGAAGAAAAAGACCTGTCAAAAGTATGCTTTGACGTAGAAATTTACGAAGCTTTTATGAAGGCTTATGTAAATGAAGCATCTTGTTTTATGTCTGAAGAAGAGGCAAAAAATATTCATTTGAGCTTACCATTAATTCTTTTCGAACAAGCTTGCCGTTTCTTGGGAGATTACTTAAACAATGATAGTTATTACAATACAACATACGAAGATCAAAATTTAGTAAGAGCAAAAACGCAGATTAAGCTTATGGATAGTGTACTGTCATATCTGCAAACAAAAAAACAGCTCATTTTCTAGTGCTACTTTATTTTTTGAACAGAAAATGAGACAGATTTAAAGTGAAAATTATACCTAAAATTAATGGAATTGCCCGCTAAAATTAAATAGTTTCATATGAAGAAAAGTCTTGTTGCCTTATTTTTATTCTTTTCGTTAGCAGTAAATGCCAATGAAAAAGTGGAGTCTGCTTTTGCTATTCCGGATAGTATTTTTCTTTTAGTTAAGAAATACGTTCAGGTGAATTGTGGTGAAATGCAAACCTTACAGCTATATAAATACTGGTTGCAAGAAGAATCAAATGAGATTGAAATATTTGATCAAAAAAAGGAAAAAAAGCAAAACTTTTTTCAGATTCAACTTCCATTATTAGATCATCTGATACCCGAAAAGGGTAAGCCAAAGTAATAGGTAGATTTATAGGGAAAAAATAGGACTATAAAAGCATTTTTTAAAACGTTCCTAAATTCCTAATAAACCCAAAGCACAATTATTTTTTAATGCCTGATAGTAAGAAAATTAAGCTGTTTTCAGTTTGATAATGGCCTTTCTTATGCCTTTTTTAAAATAAATAAACAAATTATATCAAGCCATTATGGATCTATTTTGATCCTAATTTTTGATTATTTCCAATTAAAATTAAAACGCCAACAACGTGCCCAATAAGGCAACTGTACTACTCCTAATTAACCAGTTCTCACAATTATAAACAAACAAAAAACAATTTTATGAAAAACCAATTTGACCCGGTAAATACGGGGCCATTAACCAAACGAAAAAAAATATTGTTTTGGACAAAAAAGAAAGTACTATTCATTTTTGTCCCCTTAGTTAGTATATCTTCTTTTGCAAGTACTTCAAAGCTTTCCTTAAACACAGAGAAAGAAAGTGTAATAGAAGATTTGAGAAATACAAACGCAGACGAAAATGTGGTGTATTTTCAAAGTAATCCCGTTACCGGAAAAGTAACAAGCGAATTAGGCGAAGGCCTTTTTGGAGCCACTGTTAAAGTCAAAGGAACTAGCAATGGAGTGACTACGGATGTGGACGGAAGTTTTTCTATTGCAGCGAAAGAGACTGATGTTTTAGTTATTTCCTTTATGGGATATGCTACAAAAGAAGTAACCGTTGGTAAGCAAAAAGAATTAAACATTAAAATTAAATCGGTTCAAAACGATTTAAATGATGTTGTAATTATTGGTTACCAAAAAGTACACAAAAAGAATGTTAATGCCGCTGTATCTACTATTTCGAGCAAAGATTTACAGGATATTCCTGTAATTAGTGTTTCTAATATTCTTGCTAGTTTGGCCACTGGTATTCAGACTCCTACACAAACTGGTGCGCCAGGAGGAAGAGGTTCGCTTGTTATACGTGGTAATACTAGTATGTCTGCTTCCGGATACAGTAGCCCTCTTTATGTAATTGATGGTGTACAAACTTCCTTAGAAGATTTAGCAGGATACAATACTTCCAATACCGACTTTTTGGCTTCTTTGAATCCAAATGATATTGAGAAAATCGATTTCTTAAAAGATGCTTCTGCGGCCGCTATTTACGGATCAAGAGGAGCAAATGGGGTTATTATTATTACCACTAAAAAAGGAGGAGCTTTAGATAAACCGGAATTCACTTTTTCATTAAATACTGGATTTTCTCCTATTCCTAATTTAGTACCAATGAATATAGGATCTGCGGAGAGAAATGCTAAGATGGCGATGTTAAAAAAATGGTGGAGATCAGATGATCTTCAGTACTCAACGGTACCAATGGTTTTGTCTGATAGTTTGAATCCGGCGTTTAATAATAAAGTAGATTATCAGGGATTATTTTATAGAACAGGAATTTCTAATAAATATAATTTAGGTATGAGAGGTGGTAATGAAGCTACCAATTATCGATTGGCTTTAGGATACGATAATGTAGAAGGAGTTATTAAAAACTCTGGTTTTAAACGTTATACTTTTGCCGGAAACTTGAACTCTAAAGTAGGGCAAAGTTTTGATAATCAGTTTCGTGTGAATTTAGTACAAACCGAAAATCAGACAGGTCAGGGAAATCCTGATGGAGGCGGATTTCAATTCAATAATACTTTGCCTACGGATCCTTCGAACTTAAATTCTTCTTTATTTTATGTTTCTGATGCAAAAATACAATCACTACAGGGAGAATTATCTGAAAAACTGAATACGGATGAAGTGATACAAGTGACTTTATCTGATTTTATGAAATATGATTTTTCGAGTGCTTTTTCATTGAACGGTCAATTTAATTACGTGTATAGTTCTGAAAAGAAAAATTATTATGAGCCATCAACAGTTCGTGAAGATGGAGATGGTTTTGCAAGTTATGCCTTGTATAATCGTAAAAATTTATCGTCTGATCTTTACCTTAACTATTTTCAAAAATTTGGCGATCACACCGTTTCAGGTGTAGTAGGGCAAAAAACGGATTACAACAAATACGAAAATATGTTTATGTACGCTAAAGGATTTGGTGTAGACGCTATTAAGGTAATCAATGATCGTTATACTCAAGGTCAAATTAATGGTAATACAGGAATAGAGTCAAATGCATTACTGTCTTATTTTGGTCGTGTAGGATATCGTTATAAAGATCGCTATATGATTGATGTTGCTTTCAGTAGAGATGGTTCTTCTCGTTTTGGAGAAAATGTTCGTTATGCTAATTTCTCTTCAGTAGCATTGGGTTGGGTTTTCTCTGATGAACCTTTCATCAAAAATCTCGTAGGAAACGTTTTAACTTATGGTAAGTTAAGAGGAAGTTATGGTGTAAATGGAGGTGAAATCTCTGATAATTTCTTAAGATACGGATCGTATAAGTTAGGATATGGTGGAAATCCGTTATGGTCTAATTTGATGATTGTTTCTACTTACGGAGGAACAACAGGAGTTGTGACAGATTATAATACTATCGGAAATCCTGATCTTACATGGGTATCTTCAAAACAATGGGATATTGGTTTCGATATGGATTTGTTTAACAATCGAATCAATGTAACTTTTGATGCTTACAACAAAAAAACAGAAAATCTGTTATTTGAAACACTTTTCCCTGCTTATTCAGGATTCAATCAGGCAAAATCAAATGTTGCAGGTGTGCTGAATTATGGATGGGAAGCATTGGTTAAATTCCAAATTTTTTCAATCAGCAATCCTTGGAAGCTGGAACTTAGCGTAGGAGCAACTCAAAACAAAAATTACGTAACGAAACTTCCTAACGGAAACAAAGATTATTACGGATATGATCCAAATACAGGTAGAGATTACGGATATGTAGTAGGGATGCCGTTAAATCTTCCGGTACAATTCAAGAACGAATATATTCTTGATGACCTAAACCAGTTACCGGTAAATCCATATACAGGAGAAGTACTTCACGGTAAATCTGCGTGGGGAACTATCGCACCGGGAACTCCAATATGGAAAGACTACAATGGTGATTATTTGTTAGATGAGGCTGGTGATTATAAATTGAATACTTCATTTAAATCAACACCTGATTTTACAGGTTTATTAAATATCAATTTAAGATACAAAGGATGGTATTTACAAGCTTACAGCCAATTCTCATTTGGTTCTGATATTATCGATTCGGCGTCAGCAAGTTATTTAGATAATTACGACAGGGGAGATGATTGGGCTGTGAAAGGTCTTCAGGATTTAAGTGGATTAAGTTTCTGGGAAAAACCTGGAGATGGTGCTGCAGGAGCACGTTACCCGGCTCTATACCCGGCTCGTCCTAATGAAACTCCTTATTATAGATTTAGAACTAGTCAATCTTTATGGATAGAAAGTGGTGATTACTGGAAAATCTCAAATGCAGCTATTGGTTATACAATTGAGAAAAGCCGCGTTTTGGAGCAAATTCACATTTCACGCGTACGTATTTATGGTTCAATCCTAAATCCATACCAATGGCAACGTTCTAAAGTAGTTGCAGATGCTTCTCAGGTAGATGAAATGGGATATACGTTAGGAAATAGTTATCCACAAGCAAAAACAATCTCTCTTGGATTGGATGTTAAATTTTAATTGAATTGAAAATGAAAAAATACAGATATAGTAAATTAACGGTTCTGACTTTATGTTTGTTTAGTCTATTTGGCTGTACAGATATGTTAGATCAGGAACCTATGGGGTTGGCAACTCCACAAAATTTTTGGGTGTCGCAAGCCAACGTTGAATCTGCAGTAGCTGGAGATTATGGGTTGCTTAAAGAGGCGTTGATGCAAGATTCAAACTTCATGTTGTGGGGAGAGTTTACTGGAATGACTTTTATGGACAGTCAATTCTGGATTGTAGATTATATAGAAGGAAGCGGTAATTATGTTTTGGCCTATCGTGACGCTTCTCGTAATTGGAAAGGTTTTTACAGAACAGCAAACTGGGCGCTTGCAATCGAAAAACACGTAGATGAAATGCCTGACAGCGCCTTCAGATCTAAAGCTGAAAAAAACAGGCTTATTGGAGAGGCAGCATTTTTGAGAGCACTTTCTTATTTCTATTTGGCTCGTATTTGGGGTGATGCACCTATTGTAGACGAGGTTTTAGAGTCATCTGAACAATTGATTAAAGATGGTAATATCGTTACAAAACCAAGAGAAAGCGAACTTAAAGTTTTAGATTTTTCTTTGGCTGCTGTAAATAAAGCCATTGATTTATTAGAGTATTCTTCTCCTAATGCTCCAAAATGGGCTATTACTGCCAACAAAGCAAGTGCCGAAGCTTTGAAAGCACACATCACGCTTTGGTATGCGAGTAGAGATCATGATAATACGACTATGCTTAATCAGGCTGTTGCCGCTGCCAATTCAGTAATTCAAAACAGTAATGCTTCGCTTATTGATTATGTAAATGAAGGTGTAGAAGGTTTTAACGAGATGTGTATTGGTCAGTCTAAAACAGGTCTTTTTGAAATTAACATCAGTTCTACAATGAATGAATCGTACCGTGTTGATGGAGGAGATAGCACTCCGACAGTACTAACATTAACAGAACCGTTCTTTGCAGGTGCAAACAGTAATGCACCAATCATTAATGGTGATTTTTATGGGAAAGACATGATGGATTCAGATTCAGACAGAGACAACGATGTACGTAAGGAATTGTTTTTTAGCAATTTTGATTCAAATGAAAAATCTTCTTTGATGAAGTATTCTCAAACAAGCCGTGACGGTCAGTCAACTGATCCGTATGCGAGATTTTCAGAATCTAATATCTTAATTTTTAGATTAGCAGATGTTTATCTTCTTCGTGCCGAAGCAAATATGAAATTAGGAAATACTGCAGCGGCTGTATCAGATATTAATATGATCCGATCTAAAGCTAATGTGCCAAATTATACAGGAGCGACTGACATTACATCACTTACGAAAGCCATTTTTGATGAGCGTGCTATTGAATTTGTAGGCGAAGGACAATCAGGATTTGACAGAATCAGAATGAATTACTATGCAGGAGTGAGCTGGATGAATCCAAGCAGACTTGCTCACAAAGGATGCTTTTGGCCAATTGATCCAAGTGTAATTTCAATTAATTCGGCTATTATTCAAACCGACTACTGGAAAGGAAAATTATAATTTATTCCAATAATTTTTAAAGAACATAAACATGAAATATTTATATATAATAGTTGCAGTATTTTGCTTGTATTCCTGCACAAACGACGACTACCTTATAGACGGTGGCTTAGCTGATCAGAATGTTGGCGTGTCGACTTACGATTTTTTAAAGTCGCACAAACAATTAGATACTTTGGCTTTACTGATTGAAAAAGCCGATATGATTGATGTTGTGAATGCTAAATCAACAACACTTTTTGCTCCAAATAACTTATCTATCAAAGATTATATTTTTCATATGAGAGAGATAGAAGAAAATCCTGATTATGGTATTGATGATATTCCGGTTGCCGATTTGAAAGAAATGTTGGGCGGATATATATTCAACCAAAGTTTAGATCGCAGCAAATTGGTAAAAGAAGGTAAAATTTATATCGCTAATAATGGAGAAGAAAGAAAACTTTCTCTAGAACCTGTTGACCAATACAATGATCAATTAGATGAATTCCCGGAGTATGTTTATTATTATTTCAAAGGAGAGGATGATTATTGGGGACCTAATCCAAATGAAGGTGGCAATAATGATGATGTTCGTACTCTTGTAAGAACCTCTAATTTAATTTCGACAAATGGAGTAATTCATGTATTACAAGGAACACATCATTTTTCTAATTACACAGATTAACTTCTCGTTTTTAATGAAGCAATATTAGAATTAAAGGAAATTGCATGAATTAATTTTCGGAGCTATTTCTGATATTTTTTAAAAATAATATATACATATGAAAAAGATAATTTATTTATTAGGGATTTCGCTATTTGCAATATCCTGTGAACAACCTGAAGTTGGCTATATTAGCGATAATATACATTCACTTCAGGACACTATAACGGTTCCTCGTGGCGTGTTTTTTACTTCTGTACCGCCTGCTGTTGAAGGATCAACTTACCCGATGGAGTGGGCAATCACGAGCATTACAGATAAAGATGGTAATCCAAATACCGAATTGCAAGACCAGCATGAGATCTTGACCTGGACGGCTCCGTTTGACCCAACGACAGATACTACGTTGGAATTAGCAATGAAAAAATTAAAATTGAGTCCGCAGCCTTCTATAATAATGAATCCTGTAAGTGGAGAATTTGTCTTTACACAAGCCTCCAAAAATGTTGTTACGGATGACTTTATTGTGAATGTAAATGCTAAAAATGTTCGTGGAGAACGTCAGTTAGATAAGTTTACGCGTATAAAAATGGGACCTTTTGTACCAGTTGAATTCAAAACTGAAATGCGTTCAAGATTGCAATTAGGTAAAGGAGGAGGAGTTTATGATACGGGTTATAATTATTCCGTATTAAATGACAATGATCCTAAAGTGCCAGGTGTATTAAACGGCACTGATCCTTATATTACGATTACCAAAATTAGTGACGAACCAAAATTGGCTATTAAAGTAAAAATGATTATTGCTGATAGTCATGGAGCAGCGCTTGATCCTAGCAAAGTAACTTTTAATATGAGTGGTGATAAACCTTTGCAAAACTACCATGATAATACGATCGGAGTAGTTTTGGATGCTGAAAGTACCACTTTTGGATTACCAGCTCCGCCATTTCCTCAATATGCAAGAAATTATGGTGGAAATGATGCGTACTTAATGTATTACGTTACAACAGCGGATGCTTTTACAGTAGATAAAGCAGCTTTTGAAGCAGCAAATGGAGCAAAAGATTGGTCTGTTTATACTGATCCGGCTACAGGTAAAATCAGAAACAGAGCTTATATCAGATGGGGCGTAAAAATTAATGACACAGGTACGTGGGAATTGAAAATGAAAATTCCTTACACAACCAAAAATTAATTTTGAATTAGTAAGTATTAAATTTAGAGAAAGACACCCCTTTTTTACTGTTTAAGGTTTAAAAGGGGGGCTTTTAAAGTAGAGAATTTTTTATCATTGTTACCAATAGAATAGCATAAATATTAAAAAAGACAAACTGAACCTCAGTTTATTGTTTCGGTTTTTAAGCAGTTGATTTGTTAAGGACTATTGAATCTATATTTTTTGTCCTGTATTAAATGAAATATAATATTAACAATAACAAACTTTAAAATTATGAAATCAAATATTCGTTTTTCAAGGCTATTAATCGCTTTGTTTTCGCTTTTATCTATTTTAACGTCTTGCGAAAAAGATACCAGTGTTGGTAAAGATCCGCAATCATCAAAATCGGCACAAAATTTTGCCAAGACTGCGCAAGTGACCGGAGAAAATGCCGCTCCATCAGAACATATTTACTTTTCTTTTCCATCTGATGCCATTGTTAAATTGCATAAAATAAAAATTACACAATCGGCGAATGCTGAATATTTCTCTGTCCATAATTATGAAGGAGGTTATGCCGGTTTGCAACAAACTCCGGATACTTCTTTTGGAACACCTAATATTTTGATTTCTTCGCTATGGGATCCTAATACGGCGGGTGGAATCTTTTCTGAAATTGCCTACACTGGCCCAGAAACTATTAGCAGCAGATTTGGAGGCGAAGGTGATGGATACAAAACCATTAATCCGTACCAATGGGCAATGAATACTTGGTATAATATCGCTTTAAGAGCCTGGAAATTGAATGGTAAATTATACATCGGTACTTTCATTCAAAATCTATCAACCGGGAATTGGTTTCATACATCTACACTCGCTATTCCTGAAAGAACAACTTTTTTAGGCGCAAGCAATGATGCTTTTTTAGAAAACTGGACAGGATATGATACTGCTTATGATGGTAGTTTTGTTCGAAAAGCCTTTTTTAAGGATTGTTGGAATTTAAATGTAAACAATACTTGGGAAAAACATACCAGCAGAAGTTTTAGTGCAAATGCTGGCGATGAAGGAAGAAACGGAATCTACGACAGAGCATTCAATTCAGGTTATGATGCTACAGAAGATGCTTATTTTATGGAGCATGGTGGCAGTGTTCAGCCAAGCGCCGGATTTGGAACGGGACGCACCTTAACGCTTCCTGTACAAACGAATCAGGGTACAGCGCCAACTTTAACTGTTGGTCAAATTCAATCGGCTACTGCTTCTAGTAGTGGAAATATAGTAACGGTAAACTGGACAAACAATCAAACTAAAAGTCCACAATTTTCTTCGAAAGTAGAATTACTTAATCCTTCCGGAACTGTAGTAAGTACTGTAAATGAAGTGTTGCCTCAAAAAAGATCTGCTACTATTACCAGCACACTTGGTACGGGAACTTATTCGGTAAGAATTACGATTACCGATATTTTCAACCAAAGTTCAACTCCGCTAGTAGTACCGGTTACATCTGGTCCGGTTGCCAATACTTGGTACAAAATTAAAAACGCTTCGAGTGGTCTTTATTTAGCCATTGAAAATAACAGTACTGCAAATAGTACATTTCTTGTTCAGAGTACAAGTGCTACTGGAAACGGGCAAAAATGGAAATTTAACGCTCAAGGAAATGCTTATGTAATTGTTAATGCCAATAGTAATAAGGCACTTGATATATCAGGAAGCACACAGACATTAGGCGGAAATATTATTCAATATACTATTTCAAATGGTACAAATCAACAATGGAATCTGATTTCGGCGGGCTCCAATAAATATGTCATTCAAAGTAATTTGTCCAACCATTATGTACTGGATAATCCGGGAAGCAGCACCACAAGCGGCACTAAGATTGTTCAATACAGTATTAATGGCACAACTGGAACTGCAAATCAACAATGGATTTTGGAAGCACAATAAAATAACAAAAAACAAAAGAGATGATATAATCATCTCTTTTGTATATTTAAAACATACAGTTATAGCTGTAAATTTTCTTTAGTTTCAGTAAACTAGGATAATTAAAATACAATAAAAATAATATGAGTTACAAGTTTTACACCGGGGTTGTTTGTTCTTTATTGGTATCGATACAGGCATTGGCACAATCCAAAATGATGAAGTCAGATTCGATTTTTCTGGCAGAAAAAGTAGTAATGGAACCTTTTATTGCAAAAGGAACTTCAACCTATAAGATGCCTGTAAATCCGCAAGGATATGAATTGAAACTAATAGGATCGGACAATCTTTCGGTAATAACCAAATCGGGAACCATTTTCACGCCTTTGCAAAATACCACAGTCAATTTGTTATTTAAAGCAAGTAAAATAAATGACGGTTCTTCTATTGAAATTCCGTATTCGGTAAAAGTAGAAGGGAAGTACAACGATCCGGGAAAGAATGCGAAACCATTTGTGATTCCTTCGTTACGTGAGTGGCACGGTGACGAAGGTAGTTTTGTATTGACGGCTAAGACAAGAATTGTGTTGGATCCAAAATATGCAACAGCGCTTAAAAAGTTGGCAAATATTTTTCAAAATGATTTGTTTGATGACTACAAAATAAAGCCGGCTATTCTTTCAGGAACTCCAAAAGCAGGTGATATTTTTATCTCTCTAAATGGTAATAAAGAAGAATTGGATATAGAAGGTTATTCGCTTTCGATAAAAGACTATGTTTCGATCAATGCGGCGCAATATAAAGGCGCTTTTTGGGGAACGCGTACTATTTTGCAAATTTTAGAAAGCGATCCAAAGCATTGTTTTTTGCCAAAAGGAATTTCGAGAGATTATCCTAAATATGAGGTAAGAGGATTTATGCTTGACGTTGGAAGAAAGTATTTCAAAATCGACTTTTTGCAGGATTATGTGAAGTTGATGTCTTATTATAAGATAAGTGATTTTCAGTTGCATCTTAGTGATAATGGTTTTGTAAAACAGTTTAACAATGACTGGGACAGCACTTATAGCGGATTTCGTTTAGAAAATGAAAGATATCCACAATTGCCTACGAAAGGAGAATATTATACCAAGAAAGAGTTTATTGATTTGCAAATACTTGCCGAAAATTATGGCGTAAATATTATCCCTGAAATTGATGTTCCAGCACATTCTTTGGCTATTTCAAAGGCATTTCCGCAAATTGCAAGTGCAAAATTTGGTAAAGACCATTTAGATATAAAAAATCCGGAAACGTATACCATAGTAGAAAACATATTTAAAGAATATTTGGAAGGAGAAAATCCGGTTTTCCGTTTTAAAGAAGTACATATCGGAACGGATGAATATGATAAAAAAGAAGCAGAACCTTTTAGAAAGTTCACTGATCATTTTATAAAGTATGTGCAAAGTTTTGGTAAAGATGTAAGGGTTTGGGGCGCTTTGACCCACGCACAAGGAAACACTCCGGTTACTACAAAGGGCGTTACTATGAACGCTTGGTATAATGGCTATGCCGATCCTGTGAAAATGAAAGAATTGGGTTATCCGTTAATCAGTACACCTGATGGTTTTCTATATATTGTGCCTGCTGCAGGTTATTATTATGATTATCTAAATTTGGAATATTTATATAATAAATGGGAACCAGTTGCCATTGGAGATGTGGTTTTCAAGATGGGAGATCCTTTTGTTAGAGGCGGAATGTTTGCGGTATGGAATGATGTTGCGAAAAACGGAATCACCGCTCAGGATGTTACAGACAGAGTATTTCCGGCACTTCAGGTTTTGAGTGAGAAAATGTGGAGCGGTACTAATGAGGTGGTAGATTTTAATGCGTTTTCAGCGAAAGCTAAAGACATAAATGAAGGTCCGGGACTTAATTTGAGAGGGAAAATTTCCGGTAAAGATTCTTTGGTTTTAAATTATAAGATGAAAGGAGACGATAAGGAAATAAAGAAATTACAAAATGCAGATTATGTACTTGATGGAAACAGAAAGGTTCTAAGTTTGAAAAAAAATGATAGCTATGTAAAACTTCCATACAATGAAATTGGATATAATTATACGGTTAGTTTCAAAATAAATCCGTCTCAAAATAATGTTGCGAATAGTGTTCTTTTTGAATCGAATCATTCAGTTGTAAAACTAAAACAAGGCAATACGTCTAGTATTGGTTTTTCTCACGAAGGAAAGGATTATGATTTTGGTGTTTCGATTCCGGAAAATAAATGGACAAATGTTGTTTTTACTGGAGATAATAATTCAACGACTTTGTATGTAAGCGGAGAATTGGTTAAAAAACTCACAAGAGAAAAAATTCCGACCGGATATGAAAAAGACTCTATTTGGGTGATGAAAACCTTGTTTTTTCCGCTTGATAAAATTGGAGGCGGCAAGAATTCTTTTATCGGAAAAATCAAAGATTTAAAAGTATTCAATGAGATTTTATCATCAACACAAATTGAAGCAATAAAGGAAGAAGAATAAAAAGAAATAAGCTTAAAGCTATTACAATTGTATTCTCAAAAAATTAAAAAAAAAGGAGATTTTTTTATCACAGTGACTTAATGAAGTTGTATTATATTAACCTTAAATTAGTGTATATTATCTGATTGAAGGTGAAATAGTATTGTGATAAAAAAATCTCCTATTTTTAATAAAATTTGAACAGAATACATGGAACCAATACAACTTATTTCAGATCATTTCATAGAAGAAAAATGTAATTTTAAAGAACTTATAGAAAGACTTCGAACAGGGTTTTCGAATTCGGCTATAGAAGTGCCTATGCGCCATCATCATGATTTTCCAAATCCAGAGGAAGGCAAAGATTCGACATTGTTGCTAATGCCGGCGTTTCAATCGGGTAAAGATTTAGGAGTAAAAATAGTTACGGTAAGCCCTAATAATGGTAAATATGATTTGCCTTCAATTCAAGGAACTTATATTTATCTCGATGGACACAAAGGAAACATAAAAGCAATTCTTGATGCAAAATCACTAACAGGAAAACGTACTGCTGCAACATCTGCTTTAGCAAGCAGTTATCTTTCGAGAAAAGATGCTTCGTCTATGTTGATGATTGGCACAGGAGCATTGGCTATTAATTTAATTCAGGCGCATGCAAGTGTGAGGCCTATAAAAGAGGTTTACGTTTGGGGAAGAACTATAGAAAAAGCACAATTGGTCTGCGATGCACTCAAAAATTCTTCGTTTACTTGTAAACCAGTTTCAACTATAGAGGAAGTTGTTTCTCAAGTTGATATTATTTCGACAGCGACTTTATCACCTGTACCGCTTGTTTTTGGAAAATGGCTGAAACCAGGACAGCATTTAGATCTCGTTGGAGCGTACAAAAAAGACATGCGTGAGGCCGATGATGAAGCGGTTTTAAAATCAAGTCTGTTTCTAGATACCTATCAAGGCGGACTTAAGGAAAGCGGTGATATTTTGATTCCGCTGACTAATGGAATTATCACAAAAGAAACCATTAAAGCAGATTTGTTTGAGCTCTGCAGTAATACAAAAACCGGCAGAACATCTGATACTGAAATTACCTACTTTAAATCAGTTGGACACGCTTTAGAAGATCTTGTTGCAGCTGGATATTTTTATGAAGAATACAATTTAGAAGCACAAAAAAAGATCTAATAGAGTGGGAGAAAATGAACCTTCGTAGTTTAAGGCATTTCGTAATATTTTTCTAAATTGCGACACGATTTTTTTTTATCATTCTATGAGCAATACATTTTCTGACAGCAGCCAAATTGCAATGGTATCTACTTTCTCTGAACTTGTAAATACAGATTTCAAAGGTGAAATGAATGCGTTATGCTGGTACAGAAATTTGGATGGCGATTTTAATGAGATTGTTGCCAGGTTGTCTTTAAAAGAAAATATAACGGAAGTTTCTCCCGAAGATCTAATTGCACTCGAACTATCAGAAAAAGGAAATATAGCAAGGGATATAATCTTAAATGATTTGCAATTATTAACTGATTTTGGAGCTTCACCCTCTCTTAATTTACTAAAGTGTTACGAACGTGATGATGAATTTGATTTCATATCAACCGATGTGTATTCGTTTCATGTTGATCGTTCGCCTATCGCGACAGATACTTTTTTATGTACCTATCACGGAGCTGCAAGTGATATTGTTTCTAATTCGCAAGCAGAGCAAAAAATCTTAATTCCGGAAATCAGGGCAAAGCTAAAAGAACTTTATGATGGTCCAGCAGAAGGATTCGAAAGCTTTCTGAAGGAAAATTATTTTGACTTGCATTATCAGTTACATGCAGATGCAGAACCGATTAATTTAGGTTTAGGACATCTTTGGCGACTGGCTGTAGATCATCCAAAACAGCAAGTTCTACCGTGTATTCACAGAGCGCCAATAGAAAATGAAGGTGAATATCGGTTACTGTTGATTTGCTAGGGAAGTTGTTGAGTAATGAATATAGGAAAAATCGTTTAGTTAAATTATCTAAAATTCCATTTATTGAATTGCTCATTAAGAGTACTTTAATTATTGTTTTATTTCAGATTTTTAGCTTTATAAGGATTTGGTAAACTTTAAATAAATTTTATCTTTGGCGTCGAAATGCTCCAAAAAACATTAAAGAAATGGCTCAATCAGTTTAAGCAGTACTTTTTTACGTACAGCGACGGTTTCTATCATCTTCCTTACAGCAGTAAATCCCCACAAGCGCTTGTAGATAGTTTTGCCAACTATCCATTTATAAAACACAATAAAGTTAAGCAGAGCATTTTTGCCAATACACCATTTTGTGAAGGTGGCTTCAATTATCAAGAATTAGAAGAAGGACTTTGGGTTATTTATTCAAAAATGAAATACAAAACCAATGTGGCTTTTGATCTTGTTTATGATAATCCCGAAGAAATGAAAATGGAAGACAAAGGCTATTATATGCTTAGTCTTAATAATGTTACCAATAAGGCAGTAATCGAGACAGATATTTGTGAAAAACAATTGTGCTTTTCAAATTACAGTTGGACATTTTTTAAACCAAAAGAACGTAATTGTGATTTAAATTTTAAAGGTGCCAACAATAAATACATCACCTTGTATTTTAATGAAGAATGGTTGCAGAAAAATCTGGTTCAAAACAGTTTATTTTCAGAAGCCGGATTAAATAAGTTTATCTCATCTGATGAACCTTACATCGCCTGGCCGCTTAACGAAAATGAAGAAGTAGTGAAAAACTTCAACATTTTTGATGAGGTTATGAATATGAATAATGAAGCAAGCCATATCGATTTTCTGCAGTTTAAACTTTGTACCTTAAATTTAATTTTTGACTTTTTGAAGATTTGCATCGACCAGCAAGTGATCGAGAAGCATTTTGCAATTGATTATAAAGATAAATTTAGTATCAATAAAGTAGAAAACTATTTAACCAGCAATCTATATGATAAATTTCCGGGAATAGATTGGTTGGCAGAAAAATTTAAAATTTCTGAAAGTAAACTTAAATCAGAATTCAAACAATTTTTTGGAAAACCTATTTACAAATATTTCCAAGAAAAACAAATGTTGCTGGCCAAAGAACTTATCATTGAAAACAAACTTTTGATCAAAGAGATTTCGTATAAACTGGGTTACGAAAATACCAGCAAATTTACTGCAGCTTTTAAAAAATATCATGGTATTCTGCCGTCTGAACTGCAAAAGCAGGAATTTGAGATTGCAGTTTAAAATCTTTTTTTATTTCTCTTCTATTTTCCATCCTTAAAAAACTTTTTGGGCTATAGATTTTTATTGCCAAAACTTTTTGGAGTGCTTTTGAACTTCTCCACTTATCTAATTTTGCGCGCAAAGTTTCATTACTATTTTTTTAAAACAAGCCTATATTTTTATAAAAAAGGATATAGCCAAGAAATGTATTGATTCTTTTTTATCAGTGTTTTATATCCAAAAAGAATAAACTAACCCCAAAATATGAAGAAAAAACTACATTTAATTTTTACATTTATTTTCGTTCTCTTTGCCTCAGCCAATATGTTTGGGCAACTTTCATTTACCATAGACAGAACAGATATGAGTCCACTTTCGCCACTGGGCTCGCTTACTGTCAATATTGATGAGGAACTTTTTCCTCCTTATCGGTATTCATGGTCAACTGGTGAAACGACTAAAACCATATCTGATTTAATTGAAGGAAATGAATATTCTGTAACTGTCTTTGATGACATAGGTCAGATGAACTATGCAAGTATCACAGTAATGCCATGTCTCGGAGAACTAGAGGCAATAGCTGTCCAGACGAATTCCTCTTGTGGCGGCGCTGTAAGCGGTTCAGCAACAGTTGCAGTAAAAGGTGGCACGGGGTATTATAGATATAAATGGAATACAGAACCAGCACAATTAACCCAATCTGTGACGGGTTTGGCTGCGGGAACATATACCGTAACTGCAACAGATATTTATAATGGTTGTAGCACTACGGGCAGTGTTAATATTAGTCTTAACCCCACAACTCCGGTAGGTGATCCTACTGTTTTTGGTGATAATGTTTGGAATGTATATGCATGGAATGAAGGTACCTATAATAGTCTAGCTTGGCAATCCGATTATTCAGGCTATTTTACAGCTAGCGGATTAAATTTTAATTCTGAAGATTATTTTGCAGATTATGATGTTCCTTCTTCTGTTCCAGGTTACCAAGGATGCAAAGTAAATGGTGATAATCATTCCTGGAGCGCGAAAAGACAAGGATTTCCTTGCGGATATTATACAATTGATATTCCAATGCACGATGATTGGATTAGACTATATGTGAATGGCCAACTGGAATATAGTGATGATAAATGTTGTGAGGGACATACAAATGTTTGGCACGGTTTCTTAGACAGTAATAGTACAGTTGAATTTCGTATTGCAGAAGAAAGAGGTCAGTCACGAGGAAATATAAAGTTTAATCTGATTGAGCCCACAGCGGCAATTACGAATGTTAGATGTTATGGCGGAAGTAATGGAGAAATCACATTAACTCTTCCAACAAATGATAATTACACTTATGATTGGGGTAATGGAATAACTACACAAAACAGAACAGGATTAACAGCAGGAGATTATACAGTAGCTATAACTACTCCGACTGGCTGTATAGTAAACAAAACATATACAGTTTCCGGGCCAGAGGCTTTCGTGATTACGCCAACAAAAACGAATCCAACTTGTAACGGTGATGCTGATGGATCTATTTCAGTAAGTGTAACAGGAGGAACTGGAGCATATGATTATTCTTGGTCACCTTCTGGCGGGAACGGAGCAACAGCTTCGGGACTTAGAGCAGGAACATATACAGTAACCGTGACCGATGCAAATTATTGTTCAATAACGGAGAGTTTCGCAATTAAAAATCCAGAACCAATTGTAATATCAAAAGAGTCTCAGACAAATGTTGCGTGTTATGGCGCAAATACAGGATCAGTTACAGTTAGTGCAACTGGCGGAACAGGTTTATATACTTATAAATGGTCTCCATCTGGTGGAGATGCAGCAACAGCCTCAGGACTAAAAGCAGGAACATACACGGTTACCATTACTGATGAAAATTCTTGTACGGCAACAAAAAGTTTTACAATTGAAGAACCTTTAAATCCATTGGCAGCTTCTCAAGGAACAATCATTCATGTAAATTGTCATGGAGAAGCAACAGGATCAGCCACTGTAAATGTAACGGGCGGAACGGGTTCTTATTCTTACGCTTGGTCGCCGTCTGGAGGTGTAGGTGCTACAGCAACCGAATTAACAGCAGGAGATTATCGTGTTACTATTACAGATGAAAATGGTTGTACAGCAATTCAGGATTTTACTATCGATCAACCAGGAAGTGTCCTTTCAGCAACTACGGCATCAGTGGGAGTTAGCTGTTTTGGAGGAGCAAATGGTAGTGCAAGTGTAGCGGTATCAGGAGGAAGCCCTTCTTACTCTTATTCATGGGCACCTTCTGGTGGAACAGGATCAGTCGCTTATGGACTTGCTGCCGGCAATTATACTTGTACAATTACAGATGCAAAAGGATGTACTTTAGTTGAGACTGTTGAAGTGGATGGACCTGAAAAAATATCTGGTACAATAGTAAAAACAGATGTTTCTTGTAGTGGAGGAACAAACGGATCCGCAACTGTAACACCTTCAGGTGGAGTAGGTTCATACACATATGTATGGGTACCTACTGGTGGCAATGAAGCTACTGCTTCAGGACTTTCAAAGGGTACTTATACGGTCACTATTACAGATGGAAATTCATGTACAGGCAAAGTAAGCGTTATAATAGATGAACCTGCACCTTTGACATTGTCATTTAGTAAAACAGATGTATTATGTAACGGTGGAGCAACAGGAACTGCAACTGCAGTTCCAGTAGGTGGAAGTAAAACGTATTCTTACCTATGGTCACCTTCTGGAGGTACCGCAGCAACAGCAATTGGTTTGAAAGCTGGAATTTATAATTGTAAAGTCACTGATTCTAATGGTTGTTTTGTAATAGAATCAGTTACTATCGGTGAGCCTGCTGCCTTAAGCGCTTCAACATCTCAAATAAATGCGACCTGTGCATCAGGTGGTCAGGCAGTTGTAAGTGTTAGCGGTGGTGTAAGTCCTTATTCTTATTTATGGTCTTCGGGTCAAACATCAGCAATAGCAACGGGATTAGCTGCTGGCAGTTATTCTTGTGTAATCACAGATGCTAACGGATGCACACTTACCAAAAACGTTTTTATTACTACAACCAACACTTTAGTTGCTATTACAAGTCAAAATGATATTTTATGTAATGGTGCTCACACAGGTTCAGCTACGGTAGTCGCTTCTGGGACACCGGGGCCTTTTACCTATGTTTGGTCACCGACTGGTGGTTCGGATGCTACCGCAAGTAGTCTTGCTGCAGGGAATTATTCTGTACTGATTAGTGCTGGAAATGGTTGCTCTATTGTGAAAAATTTTACAATTATTGAACCGTCAGCTTTAGCAGTTACACCATCTCAAACTAATTTATTATGCCACGGTGCAACAACAGGATCGGCATCTGTAGTTGTAACTGGCGGAACAGGTTTATATACTTATAAATGGTCTCCATCTGGAGGGAATGCTGCAACAGCTTCAGGACTTAGCGCCGGAACTTACACAGTAACGGTTAGCGACGAAAATGATTGTACAACAACTCAAAGTTTTACGATTACGGAACCAGATGCTTTAGTAGCATCAGTTGGTCCTCAAACCAACATCGCTTGTCATGGTGGGAATACAGGATCGGCATCTGTAGTTGTAACGGGCGGAACAGGTTTATATACTTATAAATGGTCTCCATCTGGTGGGAATGCAGCAACAGCTTCAGGACTTAGTGCCGGAACTTATACAGTAACGGTTAGCGACGAAAATGATTGTACAACAACACAAAGTTTTACTATTACAGAACCAGATGCTTTGGTAGCATCAGTTGGTCCTCAAACCAATATTGCTTGTCATGGTGGGAATACAGGCTCAGCGACAGTGAATGTAAGTGGCGGAACAGGTTTGTATAAATATTCATGGTCTCCATCTGGTGGGAATGCAGCAACAGCTTCAGGGCTTAGCGCGGGAATTTATACAGTAACTGTTAGCGACGAAAATGATTGTACAGCAACACAAAGTTTTACGATTACGGAACCAGATGCTTTAGTAGTATCAGTTGGTCCTCAAACCAATATCGCTTGTCATGGTGGGAATACAGGCTCAGCGACAGTGAATGTAACTGGCGGAACAGGCTTATATACTTATAAATGGTCTCCATCTGGCGGGAATGCAGCAACAGCTTCAGGGCTTAGCGCGGGAATTTATACAGTAACTGTTAGCGATGAAAAAAATTGTACAGCAACACAAAGTTTTACTATCACTGAACCAAAATTACTGGAAGCTGTGACTTCAAAAACCAACGTATCTTGTTATAAAGGAAACGATGGAACTGCATCTGTAAATGTTAGTGGAGGAATTGAACCTTATGTGTACTTGTGGTCATCAAAAGCGGGAAATAAAGCTACAGCAACTGGACTTGCGCCGGGAACATATTCTGTAACAATAACGGATGCAAATTCTTGTTCTATTACAAAAACTGTCGAAATTGAAGAAGGTGCGTCATTCGCAGTAAATACATTAGCCGCATCAAATATAACGGTTTCTGAAGCAGTGGTTTCTGGAACAATTTCGTCAGAAACTAACGATGGAAAATGTTTGACAGAAACAGGATTTGTTTATTCGCTTAAAGCAAATCCGCTAATAACAGATAGTAAGATTGTTGTAGGTAGTACATTAGGATCAATCAGTACTACGCTGGTGAGCTTAAAAGGAAATACAAATTATTATGTAAAAGCCTATGCAATAAACAGTAATGGATTTGTGACTTACGGAAATGAAATTAGTTTTACCACAGATAAATATACGCTTACTGTTACTGCTTCGGCGGAACATCAGAAAGTTTTTGGTACAACTGATCCAGTTTTTGGATATACAGTTTCAGGACTTGTAAATGGCGATACAAAGGCAATTGTAACAGGAGCTCTTTCGCGAGAAGCAGGCGAAAATGTTGGGAAATACAACATTCAGGGGGGGACAATTGATGCAGGCAAAAATTACAAAATTGCTTTTAAAAGTGCTGCTTTTGAAATTATCAAAGCCGATCAGGTTATTTTTTGGAATCAAGTTTTAGAAATTGGATGCGAATCCGAAAATAATATAAATCTTAATGCAGTTTCTAACAGTGGATTGCCAATAACGTATTCGGTAGAGAACACCAATATTGCTGAGGTTTCAGGTAATAATTTAGCAATAAAAAAATCAGGATACACTTCGGTTACAGCATCTCAGAATGGAGATCAAAATCATAATCCGGCATTATCAGTCCTAAAACCTGTAGAAGTTACACAGAGCGGACTTATAAAACAACACTGGTCTGATGTTCTTTTCTTTGATAATAAAAACAAAGACTTTGTTTCTTGGCAATGGTATAAAAACGGAACTGCTATTTCGGGTGCAACCCAACAGTATTTTAAAGAAAATCAAGCTTTATATGGCAATTACTATGTTGTAGCTACAGATAAAGACGGAAATAAAATTAAATCTTGCTTGTTTCAAATCAATGGAATTGTATTTTCAAATAGTATGAAAATATATCCTAACCCGGTAAAATGGTCAAGCGAATTTACTTTAGAATGTAATTTTAGTGAGGCACAACTGAAAGATGCTGTTATAACTATTTTTGATATCAATGGGAAATTAGTGCAGACAGTTTCTAACGTGAAAACTCAGAATCAAATAATTGCACCTTCACAGACCGCTATTTATATTGTATTACTTACGTTATCAAATGGCGAGCAAAAAACGATTAATCTGTTGGTAAAATAAAATGAGTTTTAGTGTAAGATCAATGAAAATTAAAATCAAAATGAAAATCAAAATAGCAATCGCGATATTTTTATTATGCAGTTCTATAAAGGCACAGGAAATTAACATAAAACTTAGCGGAGGTTCGTCTGGCATTCTTTATGAGAGTGCCGTAGGAAATGGAAATTTAGAATTTGGCGGAGGTCTGGGACTTGGTTACACTTATTTCCTAAATAATAATTGGGGAATTAATTCAGGTATTGATGTTCTTTACAATCAGAATACTTTTAAGTTAAAGGAAGGAATAACCATCAATTCTAATGAAGTTGATGATCAAATGTCGGCATTCGAATACAGAGTCGCGCCAAAAAAATATCAGGAAAAACAACATTTTGTTTCTTTTGCAATTCCGTTACTTTTACAATACAGAACTGCAATTTCAAACCAATCTCAGTGGTATTTGGGTTTTGGTGGAAAAATTTTATTTTCCGGAAAACAAAATGTAAAAGCTTCTGCCAATGAATTGCAGTTAAGCGGTTATTATCCGGATATTGATCTTGTGATTGATGATCTGCCATCACACGGATTTGGGAAAATAGAAAATTGGCAAGACAAGACTTCTGTTGATCTTAAAACTTCATTATTAGCAAGTTTAGAAACAGGCTTGAGCTTTAAACTTAAAGAAGGTTTACAGCTTTACACAGGAATTTTTGCTGACTACGGATTTTCAGATTTGGTAAAAAATACTGAAAACTTCAATATAGTTACGTATGCCCCAAACGGAATTGAAAATACGCAGGCAAATGGTGTTTCTGAAAATAAAACGATTGTACAAAAAAGTAATTATTTTTCTGCTGGATTTCAACTAAAATTGGGATTCTCAGCAAGTAAACCGAAAGGCGTTAAAAAGAAGAATTAATAAAATACAATTAAAATTAAAAGGTGTTGTTTCGTTTTGAAGCAACACCTTTTTTTATGATTTTTAGTTTTTTTTCAGGAGATGATTGAGATGTTGTCAAGTGAAAAAAACATTCTTTTTTTGCTGATAAAGGAATTATGAAAAGAAATTAAATGCTTTAGTTTTAAAAATTGGTTGCAAATTATAATTTGCAACATCATCAAAAGATTTTGTACTGCCAGTGTTTGTAAATTAGTGCGTATCTCAAAATCTTCGAATATGAAATCGTTTATTAGCCCAAAGCTATTCTTAATTTTAGCTGTTTTTTTTTTCAGCTGCAATCAATCAAAACAAAATGATTCTGTAACAGAAAAAACAGATTCGGGAGAATTAGACAGAACTATACTTCCAATTCCAGAACCACCTTTTGGCGGAAAAATTGGGGAAACATATAAAGATTCCAAAGAAGAATGGCCAAAACTGGTTACTCCACCGCAAGGTGCACCAAACGTAATTATCATTCTTTTAGATGATGTTGGTTTTGGACAAGTAAGTACTTTCGGCGGTCCTGTTCCAACTCCGGAATTGGATAAACTCGCTGCAAATGGTTTAAAATACAATAGATTTCATACAACAGCAATTTGCGGACCATCGCGTGCCGCTTTGTTGACAGGAAGAAATCATCACAATGCTGGATCTGGTTTCTTGGCCGAATGGGCGACAGGATATCCAAGTTACAATTGTATGATTCCTAAAACCACTGCAACATCAGGAAGAATCTTAAAAGGAAACGGATACAGCACCAGCTGGTTTGGAAAAAATCATAATACGCCAGATTGGGAAACTTCTGTTACAGGTCCTTTTGATCGTTGGCCTACGGGGTTAGGTTTCGATTACTTTTATGGGTTTAATGCAGGAGAGACTCATCAGTATTACCCAGTTCTTTTTGAAAATACCAAAGCTGTAGAACCAGACAAATCTCCGGAACAAGGCTATCATTTCATGACCGATATGACCGATAGAGCAATCAACTGGTTGGAATACAGCAAATCTGTTGCACCACAAAAACCGGTTATGCTATATTTTGCTCCCGGAGCTGCACACGCCCCACATCATGCACCAAAAGAATGGCGTGATAAATTTAAAGGTCAGTTTGACAAAGGTTGGGATGTGGTAAGACAAGAAACTTACGAGCGCCAGTTAAAAATGGGAATTATTCCAAAAGGAACAAAATTAACTCCAAGACCAGACTGGGTTACACCTTGGGACAAACTTTCAGCAGATCAGAAAAAACTTTTTGCACGTTTGATGGAAAATTATGCAGGCTATCTTTCGTTTGCCGATCATGAAACAGGAAGACTTTTAGAAGCCATCAGCAAACTTCCTGATGCAGATAATACGCTGATATTTTATATTGTTGGAGATAATGGTGCAAGTTCTGAAGGAGGAATGGAAGGAACAGTCAACGAAATTAAAGCATTGAGCGGAATAGCCACTCCTTTGGCAGACAACTTAAAACATCTTGATGAAATTGGAAATCCTAATACAGAGCCTCATTATCCTGTAGGTTGGGCTTGGGCAGGAAATGCGCCTTTTCAATGGGTAAAACAAGTAGCTTCTCACTTTGGCGGAAGCCGAAATCCTATGGTAGTAAGCTGGCCAAAAGTGATAAAAGATAAAGGTGGAATGCGCAGCCAGTTTGTGCATTTGATTGATGTGCTTCCAACAGTTTTAGATGCATCTCATTTGCCAGCGCCAAAAACGGTTGACGGTGTGGAACAGAAACCTATGGATGGAGTTTCGTTCTTGTCTACTTTTACAGATAAAAATGCCAAACCGGTTAGAACCAGACAATATTTTGAAATCTTCAGTAACAGAGCCATTTATGATAATGGTTGGGTTGCGGCAACGCAACACACTTTCCCGTGGAGACAGGATTTTGCACCGGGAAATTGGGATAAAGATAAATGGGAGCTTTATAATATTGAGGAAGATTACAGCGAATCGGTTGATTTGGCTAAAAAATATCCGGAAAAGCTTGAGGAATTGAAAACTATTTTTAATGAAGAAGCAAAAAAATACAATGTTTATCCGCTAGATGACAGAGGAACTGGCCGATTGATTTCACCTAAACCTACACCGTCAGATCCTAAACGCAAACACTTTACCTTTTATGCCGGAGCAACGAGACTGGCTGAAACGGCTTCGCCAAACACTAAAAATAAATCGCATAGCATTACAGCTGAAATTGAGCTGAAATCTAAATCAGATAGCGGTATTATTGTGGCTTCTGGCGGAAGCTCAGCAGGATTTGCTTTATATGTTCAAAACGGGAAACTGGTATATCATTATAATTATTTTGATGATGCCCGTTATGTCATTACTTCAAAAGAAGCATTACCAGTTGGAAAAAGCACCGTACGATTTGATTTTGCTTATGATGGCGGTGGAACTGGAAAAGGAGGAACCGGAAAACTTTATATCAATAATAAGTTAGTAGGTGAAGGACGAATTGATAAAACCGTAGCAGCTCGTTTCGGAATCGATACTTTTGGAATTGGCGAAGATACGGGATCTCCGGTTGCCTATTCGTATAAGCTTCCATTTAAGTTTACTGGAAAAATTGACAAGGTGAATATTGACCTGAAATAGCTATTAATTGTAAATGGTGAATTGTAAATTAAAAATTTTAGCATAAATAAAGAATTATGAGAAAGTACCTTGTTTTATTCGTTGTTTTGGCTTTTGCTACTGAAATCAGCGCGTAGCAAAATTATTTTAATCCGACAGTTAAAGTAAAAGAGTATTTAGAACCTGCAATTCCGCATCCAGATCAGGATAAAGAAATGAAGGACAAAATGAGCAAATTAAAAAAGAAACCCAACATTTTGATCATTCTTATTGATGACATGGGATATGGAGATATTGGTGTTTATGGTGGAGGTGTAGCGATTGGCGCACCAACTCCAAATATGGATAAATTGGCGCATGAAGGTTTACAGCTAACTTCGACTTATGCGCAACCAACTTGTACACCAAGTCGCGCAGCAATTATGACGGGAAGAATTCCGGCAAGATCGGGACTAACAAGGCCGACTTTAACTGGAGAAAATCCGAAAGTTAATCCTTGGGCTTCAGAAAATACAACGGCTAAAATACTTTCTCAAAATGGTTATAAATCGGCCATTTCTGGTAAATGGCATTTAGGCGAAAGCAAAGGAAGTCTTCCAAACGAAGTAGGTTATGATGAATGGTTAGGATTTGGTTCTGTTCAGTCAGAATATGCACAGCTTGTAAATGAGTGGATTTATCCGGATTTAATTAATAAACCAGAAAGACTCAATGCGGTTAAAAAAATGGTAAATCAAAATATCCTGACAGGTAAAAAAGGAGAAGAAAATAAAGTAGTACAACCCATTTCGACTATTGAAGAATTGTCTAAAGTAGATCAGGTTTTTGCCGATTACAGTGAGGACTTCATCAAACGTTCGGTAAAAGAAAATAAACCATTTTATTTGATTCATTCTTTTTCAAAAGTGCATAATGACAACTATGTATCTGAAGGTTATAAAGGAAAAAGCCCAGCAGCAATTCCGTATAAAGATGCAATTGTAGAAGTCGATGATATTGTGGGAAGACTAATGAAACTTTTACAGGATTTAAAAATTGATGAAAATACATTAGTATTCCTTACTTCTGACAATGGACCTAATGAAGATGTCTGGCCAGACGGTGGTTACACACCATTTAGAGGAGGAAAAGGAACCACATGGGAAGGCGGTGTAAGAGTGCCGGGAATTGCTTACTGGAAAGGCATGATTGCTCCGGGACGTATCAGCGATGGTCTGTTTGATATCTGTGATATGTTTAATACTTCTCTTTCGGCAGCAGGAGTTGTAGATAAGATTCCGGCATCTAATTATATTGATGGAGTAGATCAGTTATCTTTTTTCTTGTCAGATAAAGGGGTATCGAATCGAAATGCTGTTTTTATGTATTCAGAAACTAAATTTATGGCGATTCGTTGGCAGGAATATAAAGTGCACATGAATGTTTTTAATACTTCGGCAACAAGAAGAAATCTGGATCAGTCCACAATTCAAAGTATCGGAATGAGTCCATGGGTTTATAATATTTATGCTGATCCAAAAGAACAATTGAGCCAAGGACACCGTTATTTCGAATGGGGAATTCCGGGTGTTATGGGTCTTATAGCTGCTCATTTGGCAACTTATCAAAAATATCCAATGAAGGATATTGGTTTGAAGAAACCGGGTGCTGAGTAATAATTCTTCTAGTGCATTATAAAATGTAGAAAAAGTAAAGATTCAAATAATAAACTGTCTGTAATGGAAGCTAAAAAACATATAAAGATCATTGTCTTTTTTAGTATAAATTTTTTATCCGTGTTTTTTGTAAATGCGCAGGATGTATTGCCATTTCCTCCAGCTCCATCGGCTTCTCAGGCTGGTGTAACAATTGAAACATCGACTTATAAAAAAAGAACAGAACCAAAACATTTGCCGGCAGATGCACCAAATATCTTGATAATATTAATGGATGATGCAGGTCCGGGAGCGCCTTCAACTTATGGTGGAGAAATCAATACGCCAACATTATCCAGAGTTGCAAATACAGGAATTTCATATAATCGTTTCCATTCCACAGCCATGTGTTCGCCAACGCGTGCTTCTTTGCTTACGGGACGTAATCACACACGTGTAGGTAATGGTCAGATTGCCGCGATAGCCAATGATTTTGATGGTTTTAGCGGAACCATTCCAAAGAGTTCTGCTACAATGGCCGAAATACTAAAAGATTATGGTTATAACACCGCAGCATTTGGAAAATGGCACAATACGCCCGAAGAACAAATTACGTCAAAAGGGCCTTTCGATTATTGGCCGACAGGTTATGGATTTGAATATTTTTATGGTTTCCTTGCCGGAGAAGCTTCGCAGTATGAACCTACTTTGGTACGAAATACAACTTATGTAGAACATCCAAAAACTTCTGGAGGTCATGGTTATTACCACTTATCAGAGGATTTGGCCGACGATGCAATTTTGTGGCTGACTGAACAAAAAGCATATGCACCCGAAAAACCGTTTTTTGTGTATTGGGCGCCCGGTGCAGCGCATGGTCCGCATCATGTGATGAAAGAATGGGCAGACAAATACAAAGGCAAATTTGATGATGGATGGGACGCTTACCGCGAAAGAGTATTCAAACGCCAGAAAGAGCTGGGATGGATTCCGCAGAATACTTTGCTTACGCCAAGGGCTGAATCGATGACTTCTTGGGCAAATATCCCAGAAGCAGAAAAACCTTTTCAGCGCCGACTTATGGAAATCTGGGCTGGTTTTGCAGAACATGCCGATTTTAATGCAGGAAGAGTTATCGACGAAATCGAAAAATTAGGAGAACTTGATAATACATTGATAATTTATATTTGGGGAGACAATGGTTCTTCTGCAGAAGGTTTAAATGGAACAATTAGTGAACAATTGGCACAAAATGCAATTCCAACAAAAATAGAACAACATATTACTGCTTTAAATGAATTAGGAGGTTTAGATGTTCTTGGCGGGCCAAAAACCGATAATATGTTCAATGCAGGTTGGGCTTGGGCTACAAGTACGCCGTATCAGGGAACAAAATTGCAGGGTGCTTATTTTGGTGGAACTCGTCAGCCAATGGCTATTTCGTGGCCAAAAGGAATCAAACACGATAAAACACCAAGACCGCAGTTTCATCATGTAATTGATATCGCTGCGACAATCTATGAAATTGATAAAATTCCGGTTCCAAAAGTAGTAAATGGTTTTGCTCAGGATGAATTAGACGGAGTAAGTATGGTTTACACTTTTACTGACCCGAAAGCAAAAGGAACACGTCATACACAGTTTTTTGATATTATGGCAAGCCGGGGAATCTATCAGGATGGTTGGTTTGCAAGCGCCAGAGGACCAAGAGAGCCATGGGTAGGAGGAATTCCGAAAGGTATTAAACAATGGTCACCACTTACAGATACTTGGCAATTGTATAATCTTGATCAGGATTGGTCTCAAGCAGTTGATCTCGCAGCGAAAGAACCTAAAAAATTGGAAGAACTAAAAGCTTTATTTTTAACGGAATCAGCAAAAAATAAAAACCTTCCAATTGGCGGTGGATTATGGTCAACTGCGCTGTATCATCCTGAAGACGCACCTTCTTCGCCTTTGACAGAATGGACTTTTGATTCGCCTATTAAAGGAATGCCGGAATCTGCAGCGCCAAAATTAGGAAAAGTAAGCAGCACCGTAACAATGGATGTGGAAGTTCCTGAAAACGCAAATGGTGTTTTGTATGCGCTAGCGGGATTTTCTGGCGGTGTTACCTGTTATGTAAAAGAGGGTTATTTAAATTATGAGTTTAATTTGTTTGAAGTACAACGAACAAAAATTAAATCGAAAGATAAACTACCGAAAGGCAAAGTAAAAATCGAAATCGAGTCAAAATTGGTTGATAAAATTGGCGGCTCGATGAACGTGACGTTAAAAGTAAATGGTTCGTCGGTTGGACAGGGAAAGGTTCCAACAGCTATGTCTCTTCATTTTACATCAAATGCCACTTTCGATATCGGAACCGATTTAGATTCGCCAGTTTCCTTAGATTATTTTGATCAGGCTCCATTTTCATTTAATGGAAAAATTGGAAAAACTAAAATTGTATATACAAAGAAAAGTTGATAAACTCAGTTTTAAAAATTGTATCAAAACCTTTAAGATTTGAAAATCATGGAAGAATTTTATAGTTTAGAGAAAATCAGTAATTTAAAATTTAACGGCTCTTTTCGAAACAAAGGTTGTAGTATATTTTTATTACTTGTTTTGATTATTATCAGTAACATTAAAATTTATGCTCAGGATGTGTTGCCTTTTCCGCCAGTTCCAAGTGCTAGTATTGCGAATGAAACCCTTGCAGAAAGTACGCACAAAAGAAGAGCACAGCCTGATCATTTGCCAAAAGATGCACCAAACATCATTATTATTTTGATGGACGATTTAGGTTTTGGTACGCCCTCAACTTTTGGAGGCGGTGTAAACACGCCAACTTTAACAAAAGTGTTCAAAGAAGGAATTGCGTACAATGAATTTCACACTACATCAATCTGTTCGCCAAGCCGTGCTGCTTTACTAACAGGCAGAAACCATACACATGTAGGAAACGGAACTATTGCCGAAAGAGCCGTAGATTGGGACGGTTACACTGGAATTATTCCGAAAGAAGCTGCCACAGTTGCCGAAGTTTTAAAAGATTATGGTTATAGTACTTCTGCTTTTGGAAAATGGCACAATACTCCTGCTAACCAAACAACAGTTGCTGGACCATTTGATTATTGGCCGGTCAATTACGGATTTCAGCATTTTTACGGATTTCTTGCTGGAGAAACTTCACAATATGAACCAAGATTGATAAATGATTTTACTCCGGTTGAACCACCAAAAGACGAAAAATACCATCTGACAACTGATTTGGCAGATCACGCGATTGAGTGGATGAATCAACATAAATCTTACGCTGCAGATAAACCATTTCTACTGTATTTTGCTCCGGGTGCTGGTCATGCTCCACATCATATTTTTAAAGAATGGGCAGATAAATACAAAGGAAAATTTGATGACGGCTGGGATGCTTATCGCGAAAAAGTATTTAAACGTCAGAAAGAACTAGGCTGGATTCCTAAAAATGCCATGCTAACGGCGAGAGACAAAACTATGGCTTCTTGGGAAAGTATTCCAAAATCAGAAAGAGCTTTTCAGATTCGTATGATGGAAGTATTTGCGGGTTATGTTGAGCATGCAGATCATGAAGTTGGAAGAGTTTTGGATGCGCTTGAAGCGAATGGACAAAAAGACAATACAATCGTTTTCTTTATCTGGGGAGACAATGGTTCAAGTGCCGAAGGACAAAATGGTTCCATCAGTGAATTATTGGCTCAAAACGGAGTTTCAAACACCATTCAGCAACAGCTAGATGCTTTAAACAAACTCGGCGGATTAGATGCAATTGGTGGTCCTCTTTTAGAAAATAATTATCATGCAGCTTGGGCCTGGGCCGGAAATACACCTTTTAAACATACAAAATTGGTCGCTTCTCATTTTGGAGGAACGCAGAATGCAATGGTTGTTCGCTGGCCAAAAATGATAAAACCGGATAATACGCCTAGAAGTCAGTTTCATCATATAAACGATGTTGTGCCGACTATTTATGATATTTTGAATATTAAAGCGCCAAAAGTCGTAAATGGTTTTGAGCAAATGCCAATAGACGGGGTCAGTTTTAAATACACATTTAATGATGCCAAAGCAAAAGAAGTATCCAAAGTTCAGTTTTTTGATAACAACGGAAGCCGGGGAGTTTACAAAGATGGCTGGTACGCCTGTACTTTTGGACCTTTATACCCTTGGATTCCTGCTCAAAAAGGTTTAGCCGAATGGGATTCAACGAAAGATGTTTGGGAACTGTACAACATCAAGGAGGATTATACTCAGTTTAATGATTTAGCATCTAAGAATCCGCAGAAACTTAAGGAACTTCAGGAAGTCTTTAATGAAGAAGCCAAAAAGAATAAAGATTATCCAATTGGAGCCGGAATCTGGCTTCGTATTCATCCTGAAGATGTTATAAAAGCGCCTTATACTTCATGGACTTTTGATGAAACCACTAAACGCATGCCCGAATTCAGCGCGCCCGGTTTAGGTAAAAAAAGTAATAAAGTTGTGGCCGATGTTGAAATTAAAGAAAATGCTTCAGGGGTTTTGTATGCACTTGGTGGTTCTGGTGGCGGTGTGACTTTGTTTATGGATAACGGAAAGTTAGTTTACGAATATAACATGCTGATTATTGAACGCTATAATGTTGAATCTTCCGCAAAAGTTCCCGCAGGAAAACATAAAATAGAAGTTTTAACCACAATTGCAAAACCTGGAGCTCTTGCAGAAATTGTTATTTCAGTTGACGGAAAAGAATATGCCAAAGGCGAAGTAAAACGAACTGTTCCAGTTGCCTTTACAGCTAGTGAAACTTTTGATGTTGGTGAAGATCTTGGAGGACCAGTTTCCATCCGATATTATAAAAAAGCACCTTTTAAATTTGATGGTAAAATTAATAGTGTGAAAGTGGATTTGTTGTAAAAACTAGAAAGTGAAATTTTCCGGATTAACTTACTCATCCAATAAATAGCAATAAATGTAGCTAAGTATACGTCATATAATAGTTCAAATGGCATATCCGATTTCGAAATTTCTTATCTATATTATCATCATTTTATACATTCCGTTTTTATAAAATAAATTTAAGTACCGCATCTGCTTGCGCATATGATTGTAGGAGGGATTGTTGTATACTTAGTTTTTACTTCTTAATTGAATTTTTTACCAGCTCTTTTTTTCTTCGTATTCTTAATTTTTAACCAAATGGTTAGCAGTTTAGGAATTGCTAAAAACTCGCAATATATATTATAGTAGTTTTTACATGTTTACAGACGTTTTAGTTTTGACAGTTATCGGCGGGATGTCGGAAGGAGAAATAGGAACTAATTTCTGGATGATATTGCCTGTTTTAATGCTTGTTTTAACTTTAATCGTATTTATTGGTCTTTCTTATAATTGTAGATGTTTTTTTAATGTCGAAAATGAAATTTCGTAATACCTTTTGTAATTGTTTGATTTTTTGTAGTACAAAAGGTAATTCTTCTATTTTAATGATGCGATATTATTTAATGTATAAGCTCGAGTACATAATAAGATCAGTGAGTGTTGTAATGATTTTCTGTTTGAAATTTAATATTGTAGGTAAAATCTTTAATATTCAGCTAGAAATTTTAACCCTCAAGTATTATGTTATCAGTGAGTTAATTAAAATGTACTAAAAATATTTAAAAAAATATTACAAAAAGGCTTGTAAATGCTAATAAGTTTTCTACTTTTGCACCCGCTTTGAGAAACAAGCGAAACAAAAAAAGAATACACGTTCGTAGACATATTGAATTGACAGCCGTTTTGGGAGCGATCTCAAAACAAATAGAATAAGAGTAATAGGATCGCAAGATTCGAAAAGAACCACTAGATAAGGCATCGACTATATAATATAAAAATATACGATGAAGAGTTTGATCCTGGCTCAGGATGAACGCTAGCGGCAGGCTTAACACATGCAAGTCGAGGGGTATAGCAC
>NZ_QRDQ01000008.1:492353-1267602 GCF_003385895.1 Flavobacterium cutihirudinis | reverse complement strand
AACTTGCAGCTGTTACACTTATTGTCGGCACATCCGGTGTAATCAGCTTCGCTGCATTTCTGAATGAAGATGAAGCTGCGGAAGTACAAGTTCCATTTCCTGCTGTTACTGTATAAGAAGTACCAACTGTCATTCCACTGATCAATCCTGCACTGCTTATTGTGATTCCTGATGTTGGAGGAGCAAAAGTATAAGTATTAGATGAACTATAATTGCTGATAGTACTCGTTCCATCTGACGAACAACTTGCAGCTGTTACACTTATTGTCGGCACATCCGGTGTAATCAGCTTCGCTGCATTTCTGAATGAAGATGAAGCTGCGGAAGTACAAGTTCCATTTCCTGCTGTTACCGTATAAGAAGTACCAACTGTCATTCCACTGATCAATCCTGCACTGCTTATGGTGATTCCTGATGTTGGAGGACTAAAAGTATAAGTATTAGATGAACTATAATTACTGATTGTGCTCCTCCCATCTGATGAACAATTTGCAGCTGTTGAAGTTATAGTTGGCGTCAGAATCGTCGTCACCGTTACATTTCCTGTAATAGTAGCCTCAGTACAAGGCGCTGTATGTCCTACAGTTGTAATTGTATAAGTCCCACTTGCTGTCGGCGTTCCCGAAATAGTTATAGTTTTTGCATTACCATCAACATTTGCTACTAATCCATTTGGTAAATTTGATGCTGTGGCATTATTTGCACTTCCTCCAAAAGTATAAACCGCAGATGGAATTGCTGCTCCTCCACAAACTGAAGGATTTTGTGTACCACTAGTAAAGACAATTGTAGAAGCGTTATTTATAACTGCAGCAACTGCAACTCTAGATGCTGTTGTACACCCTGTAGTGGCAACAGTTGCTCCTACATAATAAGTTGTAGTCGTTGATAAATTTGGTATAGTAAAACTCTCTCCTGATGCTAATGAATTTGTTGTTGTTGCATCAGCATACCAGTAGACAGTCGCTCCCGCTGAAGCTACTGCATTTAGTGTTAATGTTCCAGCTCCACATCTTGAACTTTCTGTTGCCGAAATTATTGTAGGTATAGTATTTATAGTTGCGCGAACTTCAGTTCTGTTTACTGAAGTACACCCATTATTAGTTGCTTCTACATAATAAGAAGTGGATGTAGATAAACTTGGTGTAGTAAAAGTAGGTCCAGTTCCTAATGATGGCCCTCCAGACGAAGCAGCGTACCAATTGATTGTTCCAGCTGATACTGCGGCTCCTAAAGTTACTGTTCCCGTCCCACATCTTGATGCCGGCGTTGTTCCGCTAATTGTTGGTATAGCATTAATAACGAAATTTGCTGCCGCTCTACAATTTGAAGCACCAGTACAAGCTGCATAATAAACCTTCGTTGTCGCCGTGCTAGTATTTGTCAAACCTGAATTTGTGACTCCAACAGGATTAAAAGAAGAACCTGTATAAATTGGTGATCCTCCTGTAGAGATTGTATACCATTCTATTCCTCCTAATTCATAATTTACAGTTATCTGCATATAATCAACGGATGCTGTAATATCATTACCTGAAGTTCTGGTAATACTGGCAGATAAAGCGATTCCAAAATTTGAAGCATTAATATCTGCTGGAGTCCAAGAAGTACCCCACATATCTGATGCTCCACCATAATTTACAATTGTTGGAGTAGTCGACCAATTACTTGCAGTATTTTTATTTGTACTTATAACTGCTCCTGCTTTAATTAAACTAACAATATTATCTTTAACATTAACAGTAGTAGTATTAATATTACTAGAGCGATTAATTCCTACTTCTATTCCTTTGATTGTAGCATTTGCAGGAATAGCAAAACCAAAATCTGTTCCTTGAAGATATTTAGTTAAAACTGTTATCGTTCCATTAGTAACACTTGCACTTGCATTTCGACTATCATTTTCAGTAATCCTTCCTGGTCTTGTCCAACCTAAGGTAAGTGTACTTGTGCCATCAACACTATTTCCTTCCCCAGCAATTTGTGCTCCAGTACTAGTCGGAACTAAACACGAAGAAGTAGCAGTTAATGAACCTGTTCCTCCTTCACAAATCGTTACTCCTGTCGTTGTTGGCGCACCAGCAACTGAATTAATAACAATACCAGTATTAGGAGAAGAAGTACATCCCTGTGCATTTCTTGTAGTTACACTGTAGGTTCCTGGCACTAAGCCAGAAAAAATACCATTCGAATTACTTGTAGGTGCCATTACTGGATTTGTTCCGGTTATGGTATAACTAATTCCTGAACCATTTGCAGGTGTATTTACAGTTATTGTTCCTGTTGGAGTAGTACACGATGCTTGTGTAACGGTAACCGTTGGAGCTGCTGGGAGAGCTAAGATAGTTATATCTTCTGCTGCTGAGTTAGTTCCATTAAAATTCGCTCCCGGAACATTTGCCTGACTAGCACCTTCATAGGTTTTATTGGCACTGCCATAACCATTTGTAAATGCAGTAATTGTTCTTGTCGAATTTGTCGTTGTACGTGTCGGGTCAAGATACAAAGCCTGCGCATCTGAATTATGGATACCAGCTGCCATAGACGCTGCTACTTTCCCTACTAAGGTTATTGTAACAACTCCATTTTGTGCAATGTTAAAACCTCCAAATACTGGATTATTAGCTGTAGCTGAAGCAGAATTAGCTAAGGCTCCTGATGGTCCTGAAGCATCAGCCGAATATGTTGCACTAGCCGAATCAAATTCAATCCCTGTTGGAAATTTAAAATCCAAAACAACTCCGGCAGCATTTCCTGCGCCAGTATTATTTATTTGAATTTCATAAGTGACCTTTTCATTTATAGAATTACAAACCGAAGTAGTTGTTAGCGTCTTTACTTTAGTTTCTAAAATAGGAAAGCAATTTGCATTAACTTGTAAATTTGGCGGTATGTCATTTACTGTAAAACTTGACACATAACCAACTTTCCCATCTTGAGCTCCATGAGTGTTTCCGTTACCTGCGTTCGATTTACCAGCCAAACCACCAAGCACACTAGAAGTTATAGTTACCGATGCAGAAAGGTTATGGCTAATAATTCCACCACCACCACCACCACCTGGTCCGTGTTCATTATTATTATCATTCTCCGTATTTCCTCCTGCTCCTCCATTGGCCTCTATTCGAATGTTTGCTACACTATTATTAGAAACATTTAATAAAACAGTTCCTCCGGCTCCACCACCACCAGCTCCATCTGGTGAACCTGAATAAGTTCCCGGAGCTCCTTTTCCACCATTTGCATAGATTGTACCGTTTCCTAGAACATTACCCGCATTAACGAGAATTATAGCTCCTCCTACACCTCCTTTTACACCACTTGAAGCATCATTGGCATCACCGGCACCTCCACCGCCTCCCATGATAAGTCGGGGAAATGGAGTACTACTAAGATACGATCGAAAACCTGGTCTTCCTCCTCCAGTAAGATTATTGGAAAACATATCTCCACCGATGCCTTGCCATCCAGCACCACCTAAACCACCGAATCCTCCGTTACCACCTCCACCTCCACCGGTGTTGTGGTCATTACCTCCACCTCCGGCGTTAGCAGGTGCACCTCTTCCAGATGATCCTCCCGGTAATCCTTCAACTGGATTAACTACTTGATTAAAACCATCCCACATATATTTTGGTGTTCCGGCTATTCCTTCTCCTTTTCCCGACACATTAGTTTTTGTAGATACATCCACATAAGTCGTCGAATCATTATTTCCCGAACCTGCTCTTGGGCTATATCCTCCTCTAAATCCTCTTGCACTTCCATCGATAGTATATCCTGCAAAATTGAATGTCCCCGAAACGTTAAAAGCGATAACACCTCCGGCTACACCATTAAAAGGTGGCGTAGTGATATTGGATGTAAGCGTTAAATTAGAATATTGAGGTACTCTGATAATTTGAAACGTTCTTTTTCCTCTACTATTAGATGCATCAGCATTGTAAAAATTATTTCGCACACCATTATTTGTTCCAGTACCCTTAAATGTCAAATTTCCACCTGTTAGTGGAACATTGTTTGTCGCAATTACATATTCAAAAATACCGGTATTGCCAAGAGCTGTAAAACCTGTTCCTCCTAAACTATCCGGACCGCTATTGGGAGTTCCTGAACCGTAATTTGTTGTATTGGTATAATTGATCGTAGCATCCTGCATTTGAATAATCAAAATCAAATCTCCTGCCGAGATTGGAATTGTACCAAAATTGTTTCCATATTGATCTGTAGCCGGTACTCCTGATAATACAACCGATGTCGTCCCTGCATTCAACGTAATATTAGCTCCAGCAGGATAATAAGTATTTATCGAATTCGACACATTTGCCGGACCATCAACTCCAGGCGTTCCACATACTTGTGCTACTGAAGATATTGATGTTATTGTAAATAAAATAAGGAAAATTAGCCTAAATGAATTAAGCTTTCTAAAAGTAGAGTTACGCATAGACAATGGTGGTTTGTGGAACTGAAATAGCAATAGCCGACAATCTCAATACGAGCGACAGCTTATAATCGAAATACGAAAAATCGAAAGGAATGGTTTTAGTAAATCCAATAAAAATCCGGACTGGATTCTCATAAGAATTAAGGAGCGTTTGGACCATAGTCATGATAGGTTCAAGACACAAATGTGTTTTAGGTTAATAGTAGTTTTGGAAGCGCGAAAGTATATAAACACCTCATAATTAGCTACATTAGTCGACAAACTACCTATAAAAACGTTGAACAGCACATTTTTTCGACTAAATTTAGATCAGTTGACCAACAAAACTACTTATTTCGTAATAAAACAGAAGAATTTTCTTAATTTATTAAAAACTACTCATAATTAGCTAAGATTTACGAGAAAAAGAATAAAAAAATCTTACAAAAACAATCAACAGCAAATAGCATCTAAGTTTTTAACATTTGTTTGCTTTTTTTTACCTTCAAATAACATTGATTTTTCTTTCCTCAAATTATTTTTCACTAAAGCAAATTTTAACTTAAAAATGAGAAAAAAAAGCATACGTTTTAGAACTATATCATTAGCTGACAACTTAATAAAAACAAAAAAAGACTGTATATCAATAATTTAAAATAAAAATTAAATCACTCTACAAAAGACCAAGTTTTTATAAAACTTTAAATCACATTTTATTCGCAGAAAATCGAAATAGATCCTCATCAGTTTAAGAAAGATAAAACTTATAATAAGTTTGCTTTTAAGCCAAGGCAAAAAATCAGATTATACAACACACTATGAAACAAATTATGGGTCAAAGTGTCATTGGTCGATAATTAATATCGACAAACTACTCATAGTATCCTTTATTTCTTACATACATCAAAAGACACACGTATAAAACTAGAGTCTAGCATCTTACAAAAATGTGTTTAGTTCGAGAAAAAATCTGAAAAACAAAAAACAAACTTATTACTTCAAGTTTTGAGTCGTGTGAGTATTATTCTAAAAAGTTGATATTCCTCTTTAGTCCTTCAAATTTTGTTCTTTTGATAGGAGAATTTTTAAAAACTTTACGGAAAGTTTCCTCCGTAATATCCATCCAATCCTGCTTGGAAAAAGATAGTAAATCAGGATTTGGATTAAAAAGTGGTTCAGCATGAGGTTTTGAAAATCGATTCCATGGACAGACATCTTGACAAGTATCACAGCCAAACATCCATTCATCAAATTTCCCTTTCATTTCATGGGGAATATTTTCCTTTAATTCAATAGTGTAATACGAAATACACTTGCTTCCATCCACAATATAAGGTGCAAGAATTGCTTGCGTAGGACAAGCATCTATACAAGCAGTGCAAGAACCGCAATGATCTGTAACAGCATGGTCATATTCCAATTCCAAATCTAATATGAGCTCAGCAATAAAATAAAAAGAACCAACTTTTTGAGTGATTAGATTACTGTTCTTCCCAATCCAGCCTAAACCGCTTTTTGCTGCCCAAGCTTTATCTAAAATTGGCGCCGAATCAACAAAAGCCCGACCTGATACTGCCCCAATATTTTCTTCAATTGAATGAAGAAGCTCTTTTAGTTTTTCTTTAATAACAAAATGATAGTCTTGACCATATGCATATTTTGATATTTTAAAACTGTTATCATTCTGAAATTCCGAAGGAAAATAATTAAGAAGGAGCGAAACTACGCTTTTAGCATCATCAACCAATAAAGTTGGATTTAAGCGCTTGTCAAAATGATTCTCCATATAGGCCATTTGCCCATTATGATTATTATTTAACCATTTCTCAAGTCGAGGTGCCTCGTCTTCAAGAAAACCAGCTTTAGAAATACCACAAGAAAGAAAACCAAGTCGTTTTGCTTCTTCTTTTATAAACTTTGAATATGTCTCTTTTGCATTAATACTCATCTTTTAGATAATGAAATTTCAACATTAACCGGTTTCAAAGTCACCAATGGATTAAATTCTACAGTGCTCGTATTTGATTCAATAACGTAACGCTTGACAATTTGAGAGATCGCCAAACACATTTCATAAATAGCAAAACCGGCACCTATACACATTCTAGGGCCTGCACCAAATGGATAAAAATATTGCATTGACTGCTTCTTCTGTTCTCCTAAAAATCGCTCTGGAATAAATTTATCCGGATCTTGCCAATATTTTGGATTTCGATGCAGTTCATAAAACGAAATTCCAATCAAAGTGCCTTTTTTGATTTTAAAATTACCCACAGTGTCATCGTCAACATTTTGTCTATCGGTAATCCATGCCGGAGGATATAAACGCATTGATTCATTCAAAACCGCATTAACATAAGGCATCTTTTGAAGTTGTTCAATCACATTATCAGTTTGCGATTCAATTTCAGTAATTTCATCAAAAACCTTTTGTTGAACTTCAGGATTGCTTCCTAAAAAATGAAGGGTAAAAGTCAATGCATTTGCAGTCGTTTCATGACCAGCAATAAACAAAATTTTAATCTCATCAATTAATTGCTGCATTGCCATAGGCTCCCCAGTATCTTCATACCGAGTTTCCATTAATAAATTAAGCAGGTCGTTGAAATCTTCATTTGAACTACTTCTTTCCTCAATAATTTCCTTAATAATACTATTATTTTCGTCAGCTAATTTCAAATGCTTTTTTACCTGACCACTTAATGAAAACCACAGTGCTTTATGAGGAAGTCTGATTTCTTTAACTAAAAACTTCTGTACCTCCTCAATTATAAATTTAATTCGATGCAGTTTTTCTTCCGAAATTGAAAATTCAAATAGTGATTTTGCCACAACGTTAAATGCCAATTGGCTCATCGCAGGAAAAGCATTAAAGGTTTCATTTTCTCTTAAAGAATCAATTTCAGAAATGATAGTCTTGTTCATATTATCCACAAGCATATTCATTTTTTGTTTATGAAATGCAGGCTGAATAAGTCTTCTTTGCTTTAACCAAAAATCCCCATCACTCGTCAAAAGTCCTTTCCCCAAATATTTAGAAAGATAAACAGATTGAAACTTGGACTTATGATAATTCTTTTGATTCCTAACCAAAATATACTGAGCAATGTCATTATCTCTTGAAAGAATTAAGTGTTTGGAAAAACCAATTTTTAGAGAAAAGGAATCACCCAATTTATCAAAATATCTCTCATGAAAAGGTATCGGATTTCTACGAACACCCTCAGCATCAAGAAAAAATCTAAATATTGGAAGTTTATTAGGATAATTATATTTTTTGTCTGAAGACATAAAAACAGATTTAAAACAAGCCTCCTTGAATATTCGTATTTATTTTTCCAAGATGTTTATATGCTTTATCGGTAACCTCGCGTCCACGAGGAGTACGCATAATAAATCCTTCCTGAATTAAAAACGGCTCGTAAACTTCTTCAATGGTCTCACTGCTTTCAGAAACTGCAGTTGCTAATGTTGACAATCCAACCGGGCCTCCTTTGAATTTATTAATGATAGTCAATAAAATTTTATTGTCCATTTCGTCAAGTCCATGAGCATCTACATTCAATGCTTTAAGTGCATAACGTGAAATTTCAAGATCAATTCTTCCATTACCTTTTATCTGAGCAAAATCACGTACTCTACGCAATAATGCATTTGCGATACGAGGAGTTCCTCGGCTGCGTCCAGCAATTTCAATTGCCGCTTCCAGATCGATAGGCATTTTTATAATAGAAGCACTTCTTTCAACAATTGTCGTTAAAAGTTCAGTAGTATAATATTGCAAACGAGATGAAATTCCAAAACGAGCTCTCATAGGAGCAGTCAATAGACCAGAACGTGTAGTTGCACCAATTAATGTAAACGGATTCAAATTAATCTGAACCGTTCTCGCATTAGGACCAGATTCGATCATAATATCGATTTTAAAATCCTCCATTGCCGAATATAAATATTCTTCAACAACTGGGCTTAATCGATGAATTTCATCAATGAACAAAACATCTCTTTCATCCAAATTAGTCAATAATCCGGCTAAATCACCAGGCTTGTCTAATACAGGCCCAGAAGTTATTTTGATTCCAACTTGAAGTTCATTAGCCAAGATATTAGCTAATGTAGTTTTACCAAGTCCTGGAGGCCCATGAAAAAGAGCATGATCAAGAGCTTCACCACGCTGATTTGCCGCGGCAACAAAAACTTTCAAATTTTCTAAAACTTGATCTTGTCCAGCAAAGTCATCAAATGACAGCGGACGCAATCTTCTTTCAAGATCTAATTCTTCTGGGTTATATCCTTTTGTAGTAGGATCAAGATTTTCATTCATTCTACAAAGATATAGAAACTAATTAGTTTGTAAAACAGTAAAACTGAACGTTTAAAATTTTAACTAAACAAAAAAAGACTATCATTTCTGATAGTCTTTTCTAATATTTCTAGTGGTGTAAAACTTCTTCACCTTCTTTCATTGGTACATTTTGAGGAACAAAATCTACATCATGATTTGGGTTACTATAGTCATACGGCCAACGATATACATGAGGAATTTCACCTGGCCAGTTACCGTGAATATGTTCAACTGGAGTAGTCCACTCTAAAGTTGTAGATTTCCATGGGTTTTGAACTGCTTTCTTACCGTAGAAAATACTGCTAAAGAAGTTGTATAAGAATACTAACTGGAATGCGCCTCCTACAAGAGCGAATGTTGTAATTAAAACATTCACATTTTGTAAATCATCAAATAATGGGAAGTTAGTATTTGTATAGTAACGTCTTGGTAAACCAGCTAATCCGATAAAGTGCATTGGGAAGAAAACTCCGTACGCACAAACTGCAGTAATCCAGAAGTGAATATAACCTAAATTTTTGTTTAACATTCTTCCATACATTTTAGGGAACCAGTGGTAAATTCCAGCAAACATTCCATAAAGTGCAGAGATACCCATTACTAAGTGAAAGTGAGCAATTACGAAGTAAGTATCATGAACGTTAATATCTAAAGTACTATCACCTAAAATGATTCCTGTTAAACCTCCAGTGATGAAAGTAGAAACCATTCCGATAGAAAATAACATTGCTGGGTTGAATTGTAAGTTACCTTTCCATAATGTTGTAATCCAGTTAAACGCTTTTACAGCAGATGGAATTGCAATCAATAAAGTCGTAAAGGTAAATACAGATCCTAAGAAAGGATTCATACCAGAAATAAACATGTGGTGACCCCATACAATAGTAGATAAGAATGCAATTGCAAGAACTGACATAATCATCGCTCTGTATCCAAAGATAGGTTTACGAGAGTTCGTAGCCATAATTTCAGAAACAAGTCCCATTGCAGGTAAGATTACGATGTAAACCTCAGGGTGACCTAAGAACCAGAATAAGTGCTCAAACAATACTGGAGAACCTCCTTGGTAATGTAAAACCTCTCCTGCAATATAGATATCAGATAAGAAGAATGAAGTACCAAAACTTCTATCGAAAATCAATAATAAAGCCGCAGATAATAATACTGGGAAAGAGATAACACCAATAATAGCTGTTACAAAAAATGTCCAGATTGTAAGTGGAAGTCTAGTCATAGACATTCCTTTAGTTCTTAAATTGATAACAGTTACAATGTAGTTTAATGATCCCATTAAAGAAGATGCAATAAAGATAGCCATCGAAACTAACCATAAAGTCATACCTGTACCAGATCCTGGAATTGCTTGTGGCAAAGCACTTAATGGTGGGTAGATTGTCCAACCTGCAGAAGCTGGTCCAGCTTCAACAAATAAAGAACATAACATTACTACAGCAGATAAAAAGAACAACCAGTATGAAATCATATTCATAAATCCAGAAGCCATATCTCTTGCTCCAATCTGAAGTGGAATAAGTAAGTTACTAAAAGTACCACTTAAACCAGCTGTTAATACAAAGAATACCATGATGGTACCGTGAATCGTAACTAAAGCCAGATAAATATCATTTGCCATTACACCATCAGGTGCAAATTTGTCTCCTAATAAAACATTAAAGATTTTGAAAGACTCTTCTGGCCAAGCCAATTGCATTCTGAAAAGCAAAGACATAGCGATACCAATAATCCCCATGATAATACCCGTAATCAAGTATTGCTTAGCGATCATTTTGTGATCAATACTAAAGATATATTTAGTAATGAATGTGTCTTTATGATGATGTTCGTGCTCGTGATCGTGTCCGTGATCGTGACCGTGCGCTTCTGCTGACATATATGTGTACTTTAAATTTTCTTAATAATATTATTTAATCGCAACTTTAGCTACAGTTGCTTTTACAGTGTCAATAACCGCTTTTACAGTATCAATTACTTTTGCAGTTGAATCTGTTGTTGGAGCAGCTCCTTCAGCTGGTTTCTCAGCAGCTTTTGCAGCTTTAATATCCTGAGCTAAAGTAGTTTTTTCACTTAACCATTTTTTGTAATCTTCAGGAGTATCAACAACAACTTTCATTTGCATGTTGTAGTGAGAAGCTCCACAAATTTTATTACATAATAATAAATAATCAAATGTATAAGGATCCAATGCTGTTCCTCCTTTTGCAACTAATTCAGTACTTTTTTCAGCTCTAAGTTTGTTGATATTTGCAACTTTCTCAACCATGAAAGGTAACTCTCTGTATTCAGCAGTAGTATAAGTAGGTACAAAAGCAAATTCAGTAACCATACCAGGAACACAGTTCATTTGTGCTCTAAAGTGAGGAAAGTAAGCAGAGTGCAATACGTCTTGAGAACGCATTTTAAAGTGAACTTTTTTTCCTTTTGGAATATGCAATTCAGTAACAACAATATCATCTTGTGCATTAGGATCAGACATATCAACACCTAAAGTATTAACACCTTCAATTAAACGAACGTTTGCTTTTCCTAATACATTATCCTGACCTGCATATCTTGCAGTCCATTTAAATTGCTGAGCATATAATTCAATTTCAACAACATCTTCATCTTTATCCACAAACATGATGTTGTTCCAAGCATACAATCCGTAAAGAATCAAACAAGCCAAAACTACAGAAGGAATAATACTCCAAATTGCCTCTAATTTATTACTATCAGCAAAAAATAATGCTTTTCTATCTTTATGTCCTCTATTTTTAAAAGAAAACCAATATAATAAACCTTGAGTAATGAACTGAACTACAAAAATTAAAACCCAAGTAATATTCATTAAATTATCTACTAAAAGACCGTGCTCTGAAGCAGGAGTATGAAGTACCAAGCCTCCCCATTTTAGTAAACCATAAATTGTAAATATATATATGAATGCCAAGAAGCCAAACATAACATATCCCTGAACATTATTATCATTATCTGATGCAACCTGCGAATCGTCCGAAGAAGCTCCTACCTGAGTAAGATCAAATATCTTGGTCAACTGCCATAACGCAACTGCTAATAAAACTAAAACTATAATTACCAACAAACTTGTCATCTGTTTACTTCTTTAAATATTAATAATGAAAATGTTTACTTTCTTCAATGAAAGGATTTCTTTTTGCCAACAAAGGAGCCTTAGTTAATGCAGTAAATACAACAAAAATAAACAATCCTAAGAAGAAAAGAATAGATGCAATTTCTGGAACACCAATAAACCATTGATCACCAACTGTACCAGGCATAATCATATTAAAGAAATCAACATAATGACCTAGTAAGATCACAATACCTGCCATTACAATTACCCAATTAAGACGTTTAAAGTCTGTATTGATCAATATTAATAATGGGAATACAAAATTCATAACAACAGCTCCAAAGAATGGTAAGTTATACAACTGAATTCTTGTTACAAAATAAGTAACCTCTTCAGGAATATTAGCATACCAAATCAACATAAACTGAGAGAACCATAAATAAGTCCAGAAAACACTAATACCAAACATAAATTTAGCTAAATCGTGTATATGGCTTGTATTTACGTATTCTAAATATCCTTTAGATTTCAAATAAATTGTCACCAATGCGATTGACGTAATACCACTTACAAAGAAAGAAGCAAAAACATACCATCCAAATAATGTACTAAACCAATGTGGATCGAATGACATAATCCAGTCCCAAGACATAATAGACTCAGAAACAATGAAGAAAACTAAGAATCCAGCAGATATTTTAAAGTTCTTTTTATAGTACAAATCGTCATTCGCTTCATCCTGAGCTAAACAATTTTTAGCAGAATAGTGACGGTACAAGTTCCATCCTAATAAGAAGATGAAAGCTCTAGCAATCCAAAATGGAAAGTTTAAATAACCAGATTTACCAGCAATAATAGCATCGTAGTTTGCATGTGAAGGATCAGTAACACCCTCTCCTAACCATACAAAAATATGGTTAAAATGTAAACCGCATAAAACTAAAATTATAAAGAAAATAATAGAACCAGCTGGTAAGTAAGCTGTAATTCCTTGCATAACTCTAAATAAAACCGGAGACCAACCTGCCTGAGCAACTTGTTGAATAGCATAAAATGCTAAAACCCCCATAGAAAGCAGTAAAAAGAAAATACAAGCAACATATAATGCTGACCATGGTTTGTTTTGTAATTGGTGTAAAACGTGTTTAGCATGAGCTTTAGGATCATGCCCTTCATGTGAAACTTCAGCATGTTTCTCATTTTTTACTTCATCTTTTACAGCTGGAGCATGAGCTTCTTCAGATTTAGCTTCAGGAGCTATAACTGAATCTTTACTTGAAACAACTGAATCTTTATTTACAGCAACTTCAGCAGATGCAGCTGCAGCTTCTTCATGATGAACAGCTTCAGATTCTACGTGATGAGTTGCTTCAGCAGCAGCTTCATGATGTGCAGCTGCAGCCTCACCATGTCCTCCACCGTGCTCAGATGCCTCTTTTGCAAGAAGAGCTTCTACCTCTTCAATATTTTTAGGAGCTTTTAAAAAACCATATCCAATCCCTAATATACCAACGGCCATTAGAATGAAAGAAAATGTTTTTAATTTACTTGAAAATGTGTACATATCTATTACGATCAGTTTGTTCAACAATTATAATTGGCTTTTTAGTTTTAGAACATAGTCAGCAACTAACCAACGTTCATGGGCACTTAATTGATTTGCGTGTGAACCCATTGCATTTAAACCATAAGTTTCAACATGAAAGATACTTCCTTCAGTAATTACTCTGTCTTTATAGCTAGGTACTCCAAGAAATTTTTCTCTCTCAACCAATTTACCTTTTCCATTTCCAGCCGCACCATGGCAACTGATACAATAAATTTCGAAAAGTTCTTTTCCTTTTCCAGAATTTCTATCTGCTTCAGTCAAAGGCGATTTTAAATTAGCTTTTGCTAATTCATAACCTGCAGTCGAATTTTCATATTCATAAGGTTCAAAACCTCTATTAATAGTTCCTTCAACAGGAAGTTGACCCTCTTTTCCTCCTTTAAATACTTTTGCTTCTGCATAAGGCTCATAACCTACAGATTCATACATATTTGGAAAGTACTGATAGTTTGGTGCCGAATTATTGTGGCAAGAAGAAACTAAAATAGTTATACCAACTAAAAGTGTTATTTTATATATCCTTTTCATAGCTACAATTAATTCTTTTCAATTACTTTAACTTCAACAGCTCCTGTACCTTCGAAAAAAGAAACCAATTCAGCTTCATTATCGCTTACAGCAACTTCCATTAAGAAATGGTCATCTGTTGTTCTTACATCAGGATTCTCAGCCTGCTTAAATGGCCATAATCTACTTCTCATATAAAAAGTGATTACCATTAAGTGAGCAGCAAAAAATACTGTCATCTCAAACATAATAGGCACAAAAGAAGGCATATTTTGAATGAAACTAAAACTTGGTTTACCTCCAATATCCTGTGGCCAATCATGAATCATGATATAGCTCATCATAAATGTTGCTACAGAAATACCAACACATCCATAAAGGAACGCACAAATTGCTAATCTTGTTGGTGCTAAACCCATAGCTTTATCCAATCCGTGAACTGGGAATGGAGTAAAAACCTCTTCAATATGATGATGAGCAGCTCTTGTTTTCTTTACTGCATCCATCAAAATATCATCGTCATTATAAATGGCGTATATTACTTTATTACTCATGATGTGAATCTTTACTATTTGCTCTTTCTCTAATGTAATTATCTCCTGTTCCTTTCAAAATTGTTTTTACCTCTGCCTGAGCAATTACAGGGAATGTTCTAGAGTATAATAAAAACAATACGAAGAAGAAACCAATTGTTCCAATGAAAATTCCAATATCAACAAATGTTGGTGAAAACATTGTCCAAGAAGATGGAAGGTAATCTCTATGTAAAGAAGTAACAATAATTACAAATCTTTCAAACCACATTCCGATGTTTACAACAATCGAAATGATGAATGAGAACATGATACTTGTTCTAAGTTTTTTAAACCACATAAATTGTGGAGAGAAAACATTACAAGTCATCATTGACCAATATGCCCACCAGTAAGGTCCAGTAGCTCTGTTTAAGAACGCATATTGCTCATACTCTACACCTGAATACCAAGCTACAAATAACTCAGTAATGTAAGCCACACCAACGATAGAACCAGTGATCATAATAATAATGTTCATTAATTCGATATGTTGCAATGTAATATACGCTTCAAGGTTAGAAACTTTTCTCATAACGATCAACAATGTATTTACCATCGCAAATCCTGAGAATACTGCTCCAGCAACGAAGTATGGAGGGAAAATTGTTGTATGCCATCCTGGGATTACAGAAGTAGCAAAGTCCATCGATACAATCGTGTGAACAGAAAGTACAAGAGGAGTAGCTAAACCAGCTAATACTAATGAAACTTCTTCAAAACGTTGCCAGTCTTTTGCTCTACCACTCCATCCAAAACTTAAGATAGAATAAACTCTTTTGTTAAACGGCGTTATAGCTCTATCACGTAGCATTGCAAAATCAGGTAATAAACCAGTCCACCAGAAAACTAATGATACTGAAAGATAAGTTGAAATTGCGAATACGTCCCAAAGTAATGGTGAGTTAAAGTTTACCCATAATGAACCAAATTGGTTTGGAATAGGTAAAACCCAGTATGCTAACCATGGGCGACCCATGTGAATAATTGGAAATAAACCTGCTTGAACTACTGAGAAGATAGTCATTGCTTCTGCAGAACGGTTAATAGCCATTCTCCAACGTTGACGGAAAAGTAATAATACCGCAGAAATTAATGTTCCGGCGTGACCAATACCAACCCACCAAACGAAGTTAGTAATATCCCAAGCCCAACCAACTGTTTTATTTAATCCCCATGTTCCAATTCCGGTAGATACAGTGTAAATTATACAACCTAACCCCCAAAGGAAGGCTATTAATGCGATTGAAAATACAATCCACCATTGTTTATTTGCAGGACCTTCAACAGGTGCTGCCACATCTACAGTTACATCGTGATAAGATTTATCACCTATAACTAAAGGTTTTCTAATGGGTGCTTCGTAGTGAGACGACATAATCCTTTATATGTTTCTTAATTAATAATTTATTCTAAGTATTTCTAACTTTAACATGGTAAACCACATTAGGTTTTGTTCCAACATGCTCCAATAAATGGTATGATCTATCATCAGCAGCTAATTTAGCAACTTTACTTTCAGCATCATTAACATCACCAAATATCATCGCTCCAGAAGAACAAGCATTTGAACATGCTGTTTGGAATTCTCCATCAGCAACCGGACGACCTTCATTTTTAGCTTTCAATTTAGTCGCCTGTGTCATTTGAATACACATAGAACATTTTTCCATAACTCCACGAGAACGAACGTTTACGTCAGGATTTAAAACCATACGACCTAAATCATCATTCATGTGATAATCGAATTCACTGTTTTTGTTGTACAAGAACCAGTTGAAACGACGAACTTTATACGGACAGTTATTTGCACAGTAACGAGTACCAACACATCTGTTGTAAGCCATGTGGTTTTGACCTTCACGACCGTGAGATGTTGCAGCTACAGGACAAACTGTTTCACAAGGTGCGTGATTACAGTGTTGACACATAACTGGCTGGAATGCTACTTGCGGATTGTCTCCAGGTTTTTCCATTTCATTGAATGTAGACAATGAACTAGATAATCCTGCAATTCCTTCTTTTCTTTCATTATCTCCTTCGAAAGTACTTTCAGAAGAATAATATCTATCGATACGCAACCAGTGCATATCACGACTTCTTCTTACTTCAGCTTTACCTACAACAGGAACGTTGTTTTCAGCGTGGCAAGCAATAACACATGCTCCACAACCTGTACAAGCGTTTAAGTCAATTGAAAGATTAAAATGATGTCCAGTAGAACGATCAAATGATTCCCATAAATCAACTGTTGTAGCTTCAACCTCTTGGTGATCTAAAGATACCATTGGTTTTTCGTTCCAATGCTCAGCATCTTTAGTATTGAATATCTCTAAAGTAGTTTCTTTAATGATATCACCTCTACCCATTAATGTTTTTTGCCCTTGAACACAAGCAAACTCATGTACTCCACTAGCTTTCGCTAAAGAAACAGACTGAACATTATTAAAGTTTTTATATAAAGCGTAAGCATTTAAACCTACTTGCATTTCTTCTTTTAAAGATGCTTTACGACCATATCCAACAGCTAAACCAATAGTTCCAACTGCTTGTCCAGGCTGAACAATAACTGGAACATTCTCCAATTTAACACCATCGGCAGTAGTAATAGTAGCATAACTACCATTCAAACCTCCATTAGCTACAATTTCATTTGACAAACCTAATTTCGTAGCGTCAGCATTTGAAACGGTAACGTAGTTATCCCAAGAAACTCTTGTGATTGGATCCGGAAACTCCTGCAACCAAGGGTTGTTTGCATGTTGTCCGTCTCCCATACCAGTTTTAGTGTATAATACTAGTTCAAAATCTCCTGCAGGTTTTGATTTTGACAATGCACTTGCAGCACCAGCATAATCAAAAGATCCACCAGACAAAGCTGCAGAACCAGCTACAAAAACTCCATCATGTAAAACTTTATTCCAAGAAGTACCAGTAATAATACCAGCAGAATTTGCTTTTAAATAATCGTAGAAACTTCCACCAACACCATTTAAAGACAATAAAACATCTTGAAATTGTTTTGTATTGAATATAGGACGGATAGTTGGTTGCGTTAAGCTATAAGTTCCTTTAGTAATTACTACATCTCCCCAAGACTCTAAATAGTGAGGTGCTGGAGCAGCAATTGTAACAACAGAAGCAGTTTCATCTTCTTTCAAAGAAAAAGCAACTGATGTTTTTACTTTTTTCAATCCAGATTCAAAAGAAGCTGAATCAGCTAAAGTGTAAACAGGATTAATTCCACTCATGATCAAAGTATGAACACTTCCAGCATTCATATCTTTTACTAATTGAGCTACAGCAGCATTAGAACCTTTTCTAATTTGTCTAGTACCAGCAGTACTAAATGATTCGCTAGCTAACGCTTGATTAATAGCCAAAACTAATAATTGAGCATTTTTATCTTCAATTCCAGATACTAAAACCCCTTTAGAACCAGCAGCTTTCAATTGCTGAGCAGCTTTAACAACTTCAGCTTTAAACTTAGCATCTAAATTAACCGGGATAGAAGCACCTACAATAATATTATAAATTTGAACTAAAGCCTGTTTTTGATCAGCAGTAGTCATTGGAACACGCTTATCAGCAGCAGCTCCAGATAATGTCATATTTGATTCAAACTGAAAATGACGAGACATTTTTCCATTTTGAGGAATACGTCCTTTTGCATATCCAGAATCATATCCACCACCTTGCCAGTCTCCTAAGAAATCAGCTCCAACAGATACAATTAGAGAAGCTTTTGAGAAATCATAATCTACTAAAGCTCTTTCTCCATAAACTGCTTCAAATGCATCTAATGCTTCAGATGAAGAAACTGCATCATAAACAACATGTTTTGCAGTTGGATTTTTAGCAATAAATTCAGCAATTAACTTTTCAGTTGTTGGACTTGCCAATGTATTGGTTAACAAAACCACTTGTCCTCCTTTTGCTTTAGCATCAGCAAGACTTGATTTAATTTTTAAATCAACAGCAGACCAGCTACTGTTTTTACCATCCAATTTAGGCTCTTTCAAACGGCTACTATCATACAATCCTAAGATCGAAGCATGAACTCTAGCATTCGCTGAAAATTTAGCACCAGCAATAGTATTATTTTCTACTTTAATTGGACGACCCTCACGAGTTTTCACCAAAAGATTAGCAAAATCAAAACCATCAAAAATAGTAGTCGCATAGTAATCAGCAACTCCAGGGATGATTTGCTCTGGTTGTAAAACATAAGGAATAGACTTGTGCACAGGACCTTCGCAGGCAGCAAGCGTTACCGCTGCAGTACTAAACCCTACGTACTTTAAAAAGTCACGACGTGAAGTTCCTGATGAAGCTAAAGCCTCAGCATTTCCTAAGAATTCATCAGTAGGAATTTCTTCAACAAATTCGTTATTTCTAAGCGCCTCAACAATAGAACTATTTTCTAGTTCTTCAACACTTTTCCAGTATTTTTTGTTTGATGACATTGTATATAAATATTAAAATCTTAATAATTCGATTAATAGTGGCATTTACCGCATTCTAAACCTCCCATTTGCGCTGCAGTTAATTTCTCTACACCGTATTTTTTAGAAAGCTCAGCATGAATTTTATCATAATATGCATTTCCTTCCATCTTAACATCAGTTTTTCTATGGCAATCAACACACCATCCCATTGTTAATTTAGAGTATTGCTTCATGATTTCAAATTCCTGTACCGGACCGTGACAAGTTTGACATTCAACTCCCGCAACATTAACGTGTTGTGAGTGGTTAAAGTAAACAAAATCAGGCAAATTATGAATACGAACCCATTTTACAGGTTGAGTTTTTCCTGTATAAGCTTGTTTAGTTTTATCCCAACCAACAGCATCGTATAATTTTTGAATTTGAGCATCGTAGAATGCTTTGCTGTACTCAGCAGTAGCAGTAGTCTCAGCAACTTCAGAAATGTTTTTATGACAGTTCATACAAACATTCAAAGAAGGAATACCAGCTGTTTTACTTACACGAGCAGCAGAGTGACAATATTTACAATTGATCTCGTTATCTCCAGCGTGAATTTTGTGAGAATAGTGGATTGGCTGAATTGGCTCATAATTTTGATCCACACCTACCTGCATTAAATATCCGTACACAAAATAACCACTAGCTAATAATAAGAAGATAGAAGTAACAAGTACTAAGAATTGATTTTTAGCAAAAGCTTTCCAGATAGGAGTTCTTCCTTCTTTAGGAGCAACCTCAATTCCATTATTACTAGCAACTTTAGTTAAAACCTTGTTCACCATAAACAACATTACAACCAAAATAGCCATTACAAGAGCAAGAGCCCCTAAAATAACATTATTCGAAATTCCGCCGCCTTCAACTTTTCCACCTGGAGGAACAGTTCCAGGAGTCGTAGCAACTTCAGCTTTTTTCTCAGAAGTATAAGCTATAATATTATCAATATCACCCTCAGATAATTGAGGAAAAGAAGTCATTACTGCTTTGTTGTTTTCTTCAAAAAGTTTAACAGCAGTAGCATCCCCTGACTTAATCATGTCAGAACTATTGTGCACCCACTTGTAAATCCAAGCCATATCATGCTTATCAGCAACTCCTCGAAGAGCTGGACCAGTTGATTTAGCGTCTAATTTGTGACATGCAGCGCAATTTGCATTAAAAAGTTCTTTCCCTTTTACCGGATCACCACCAGATGTAGCAGCTGGAGCAGCAGCTTCAGGTGCCGCAGGAGCTGCAGCAGGATCTTGAGCAAATGAAGTTAGGGAGAAAATTAGCGTTAGCGATAAACTAAGCAGCAATTTTCTTGAGATCGAATTATGGTTACCCACCTTTTTCATATAGTATAATAATTATCTACTAATTTTTGGTATGATTTTTTCTGTAGTAAATCAGACAAAAATCAATACCTTCTTTTAAAACTTGCACAAAAATACGACTTATGTGTTATTCTCAAAACCTTAAAATAGTCTTAAATATCAATTTATATCAATTCTAAATAATATTAAAATTTTCCATACAAACTTTAAATACTATTTTTGCATAAAAACCATCACATTATGAGAATTTTAACCCCTTCAAAAAGAGTTTTCTTAACATTTACAACGTTTGCATTAGCATATAATATTCATGCACAGGATCAAAATTTAACACTGACCCAAGACGCTAAATTTGAGCAATTACTCAATGACAAGCGCAAAATTAACACATCAATAAGTACAAACGACACATACCGAATTCAGATTTTTAGCGGCAAAAGCGAAGAAGCAAAAAAAACATTATCTGATTTCAAAAGAGAGTTCTCTTCTCTTGACGGCACAATAATTTTCAACACTCCAAATTACAAAGTTATTGTTGGGAATTTCAAAACCAGAATTGAAGCAGAAAGAAATCTTGCCGATATAAAGAAAAGATACAAAAGTGTTTTTTTACTTAAACCAGGTAAGTAAAACACTTTAAAAATACAATCAAAAAAAGCGAGATCTAATCTCGCTTTTTTTTGTTACAATATTAAAAAATCCTAATGCTATAAATACGTATTTTTCTCAGACTATTTTTACCGCTTTAATTCCGTTTGCTAGAAAACTATTTTCTTCTTTTGAAGAAGTAATTACATCAATTTCATCTTGTGTTTTCTTTGCATATTTAGCATAATCTTTTAGCTCCTCAACGGAAGTGATTTTTCTCTCAGCATCCCTCCAAAACAACATTTTTTTCTATTAATGTAGTAGGAACAAAAAATGCATAATCCTTCATCTTGACAAAGAAAGAAGAACCATTTTCTGTCTTTATAATGACCCAGCATCCTCTCTTTTTACAAACATTTTCAGCTATTCCCTTTACAACAACATTCTCTATTTTTTTTTTGACCATTTAACCCTGCTTCCAATTTTTGAGCAGAAATTGCAACATTAACAGAAACATCTACCCCATAATAATCCCCAACTAAAACACTACCTATTGGTGGTAATTTTCCCTCTACTACTTCTTATCCTAAAGAAATACCAGAAACCCCAACCAAAAAACAACAGAAAATACTAATCGTTTAACAAACAATCAATTCTAATCAAAAATAACCCCATTTCGTCTAAATAAATAAAAATACAATTATCAAATTCGGCCGTAAATTTAGAGCAAAAAAAAAGTTCCAATTTTCATTGGAACTTTTTGAATTTATATTGAAAATTATTTCAATTTCTTTTTGATTGCAACCTCATGGTATGCTTCAATAACATCTCTTTCTTCGATGTCATTAAATCCTTTAATCTGAATACCACAATCGTATCCTTTAGTTACTTCTTTAACATCATCTTTGAATCGTTTTAAAGCAACCAATTCTCCTGTATGAACAACTACGCCATCTCTAATAACTCTAATTTTAGAAGTTCTCAAGATCTTACCATCAGTAACCATACAACCTGCGATTGAACCAACTTTAGAAATTTTGAAAATCTCACGAATTTCAGCTGTTCCTAAAACTTCTTCTTTCATTTCAGGAGCTAACATTCCTTCCATCGCATCTTTCAAGTCGTCGATTGCCGCATAAATAATAGAGTAGTAACGGATATCGATTTCCTCTTTATCTGCAAGCTGTCTAGCATTTCCTGCAGGACGAACGTTAAATCCGATAATAATCGCATCTGATGCAGAAGCTAAATTAACATCGGTTTCTGTAATCGCACCAACTCCTTTATGAATAATATTAATCTGAACTTCTTCAGTAGAAAGTTTAGAGAATGAATCTGATAACGCTTCAACAGATCCATCAACGTCTCCTTTAAGAATTACATTCAATTCTTTAAACTGACCAAGAGCAATACGACGTCCAATTTCGTCAAGTGTAATATGACGTTGTGTACGTACTGATTGTTCACGCATTAACTGAGAACGCTTAGATGCAATTTGTTTTGCCTCTTTTTCATCTTCGAACACATTGAACTTATCACCCGCAGTAGCCGCACCATCTAAACCTAAAACTGACACCGGAGTTGAAGGTCCTGCTTCTAAAACAGTATGTCCTCTTTCATCATGCATCGCTTTAACTTTTCCATGGTGTTTTCCAGCCAACATATAATCTCCAATTTTCAAGGTACCTTGTTGTACCAAAATTGTAGAAACATATCCTTTTCCTTTATCTAAGAAAGCCTCAACTACAGTTCCCTGAGCTGCTTTATTAGGGTTTGCTTTCAAATCTAAAATTTCAGCTTCTAATAAAACTTTCTCCAATAATTCTTTCACACCCAAACCTGTTTTTGCAGAAATATCATGCGACTGAATTTTACCACCCCAATCTTCAACAAGTAAATTCATACCTGCTAATCTTTCTTTAATCTTATCAGGATTAGCATTTGGCTTATCAACTTTATTGATTGCAAATATAATTGGCACTCCAGCAGCCTGAGCATGACTGATTGCCTCTTTTGTTTGTGGCATGATATCATCATCGGCCGCGATCACAATAATCGCAATATCCGTAACCTGAGCTCCACGCGCACGCATCGCTGTAAACGCCTCGTGACCCGGAGTATCTAAAAATGCTATTTTTTGACCATTATCTAAAGTTACTCCATATGCTCCAATGTGCTGTGTAATACCTCCAGACTCACCAGCGATAACATTTTCTTTACGGATATAATCCAGTAAAGATGTTTTACCGTGGTCAACGTGACCCATTACCGTAACAATTGGCGCTCTTGTAACTAAATCTTCTTCTCTATCTTCAACTACAGTGATAGCTTCTTCGATATCAACAGTAATAAATTCAACTTCGTAACCAAATTCATCTGCTACAATAGTCAATGTTTCAGCATCTAAACGCTGATTCATTGTTACCATGATTCCAAGAGACATACAAGTTCCAATTACTTTAGTAATCGGCACATCCATCATGATAGCAATTTCACCTACAGTAACGAATTCCGTAACTTTAATCGTTTTACTTCCTTCATCAAGAGCTCTTTGCTCATCGTCAGATTTCTGACGGTGCGTTTCTCTTTTATCTCTTCTGTATTTAGCAGCTTTAGATTTACCACCTTTACCCTGAAGTTTTTCAAGAGTTTCTCTAATCTGATTTTTTACTTCTTCTTCAGTCGGCTCTACTTTTGCAACAATCGCAGGACGGTTTCCTTTTACAAAACCAGGTCTTGCATTTCTGTTAGCATTAAAACCTCCACCTGAATTAGGTGTAATTTTATTAGGATTAGGTGTTCCTGGCGCATTACCTGTTGCAGGTTTTGGCGCACCCGGAGTTCCCGGTTTTGGAGCAATTCTTTTACGCTTATTCTTATTAGCGTTATTTCCTACTCCAGGAGCTCCCGGCTTATTAGGAGTAATTTTCGGATCCTCTTTCTTTTTCTTAGGCTTATTGAATTGAGACAAATCAATTGTCTGCCCAGTAAGAGTAGTTCCAGATAATTTTTGATATTGAGTAGTGATAGTCTCCTCAGAAGTTGTTGGATCAGTTGAAACAACCGGTTCCTGAGCAACTTTTGGAGCTTCAGCTTTTACTTCTTTTTTCTCTGTAATAATTGGCTTTTCTACCTTTTTCTCTTCAGAAACAACTGGAGCCACAGGCTCTGGTTTCACAATTTCTTTTTGAACAGGTTTTTCTGGCTGAACAGGAGCAACAACAGCTTTTGGTTCTTCAACTTTAGCCGGCTCCTCAGGAGTAGAAACAATTGCAGGTTTCTTTGGGTTTAAATCTATTTTACCAACTTGAACAGGACCAGTTACAACCGCTCTCGCTTTTATAATTTCCTGCTGTTTTTGGCGCTCCTCGTCTTGTCTGCGTTTGTCTTCAATTTCTTTCTCACGTTCAACACGTAATGCTTCTTTTTCTTTTCTTTTCTCTTCCCCTACCTCTTTAGAAGCTTCCTTATTCCCCTTATCGCCCGCAAATTGGCTTTGTAGGATATTAAATTCGCTATCAGAAATTTTCGCATTAGGATTTGCATCAATAGCAATTCCCTTATCTTTTAGATAATCAACAGCTCTTTCTAACGAAATATTTAATTCCCTTAAAACCTTGTTTATTCTTATTACTCTCTCTTCAGACATATAACCTTTTTATTATTACCTTTTTCGTTGTGTTGTTAGAGCAGATATTCAGCTATATTCTAGCTATCAAACTCTTCTTTTAGTATTTTCATAACGTCTAGAATTGTTTCCTCTTCCAAATCCGTTCTTCTTACTAAATCTTCTACGTCGTGTTTCAAAATACTTTTAGCAGTATCCAAACCTATTTTTGCAAACTCTTCTATAACCCATTCTTCGATTTCATCTGAAAACTCTGTTAATTCAACATCATCTTCATCTGCAACCGTACCAGCCACATCTCCTTCACGGATAACATCCAATTCATAACCTGTCAACTGACCTGCTAATTTAATGTTATGACCTCCTCTACCAATTGCTTTAGAAACTTCTTCTAATTTCAAGAAAACTTCAGCTCTTTTATTCTCTTCATCAATTTTAATAGAAGAAACTTTTGCAGGGCTTAGAGCTCTAGTGATAAACAATTGAATATTATTTGTGTAGTTGATTACGTCGATATTTTCGTTTCCTAATTCACGAACAATTCCATGAATACGAGAACCTTTCATACCAACACAAGCTCCAACAGGGTCAATTCTATCATCGTAAGAATCTACCGCTACTTTTGCTTTTTCACCTGGGATACGAACTACATTTTTAACTGTAATTAATCCGTCGAATACTTCCGGAATTTCTTGCTCAAACAATTTCTCTAAAAACTTCTCAGAAGTTCTAGACATAATAATTTGAGGCTTATTTCCTTTCAATTCAACACTTTCAATAATTCCACGAACATTATCTCCTTTACGGAAAAAGTCAGATGGAATTTGTTTTTCTTTTGGAAGTACAATTTCATTTCCTTCGTCATCCACCAAGATAACAACTCTTGGACGCACGTGGTGCACTTCTGCAGTATATATATCACCGATAATATCTTTAAATTGTTTGTAAAGATTCGTATTATCGTGTTCGTGAATTTTAGATATTAAGTTTTGACGCAAAGCTAAAATAGCTCTTCTTCCTAAATCAATCAATTTAACTTCTTCAGAAACTTCTTCACCAATTTCAAAATCCGCTTCAATCAATCTTGCTTCAGTCAAGGTAATTTCTTCGTTCTCAAAATCAAGATCTTCGTCAGCAACGATCACTCTTCTTCTCCATATCTCCATATCTCCTTTATCAGGATTTATAATAATGTCAAAGTTATCATCAGAACCGTATTTTTTCTTCAATGCATTTCTAAACACGTCCTCCAAAATTGCCATAAGCGTTACACGATCAATAAGTTTATTATCTTTAAACTCTGAGAATGAATCGATTAATGCTAAATTTTCCATGCGAATTCTTTAATTAAAATGTTACTGTAACAATTGCCTCTTTAATTTCTGTATAAGGTATTTGTTGCTCTTTTTGAACTGTTTCTTTTCCTTTTCCTACTTTTTTCGGTTCTCTTGCTTCCCAAGACAAAATTATAAAAACATCGTTAGCTTCTACCAATTCTGCTTCAATTTTTTCAGTATTTGTAGTAACAATCAACGTTCTACCAATATTTTTCTTGTATTGCCTTATCATTTTCAACGGCGAACCTACTCCAACCGAAGCAACTTCAAGCGAAAAATCCTGCTCTTCACGGTCAAGATTATTCTCAATAGCACGGCTAATATCAATACAATCCTGCAATGCCACACCATTATCTCCGTCTAAACCAACACTAATCTTATAAGAATCTGAAACCGCTAAATCAATCAGAAAGATCGATGGCTTTTCCAGAAGAGCTTCTTCAATTAATCCGTTTACTTTTTCTTTAAATGTCATAATTTTATAAAAAGAGGGGACACTTAGTCCCCTCATTATTTAGATTTTAATAAATAACGGTGCAAATATAGTGATTTTTTTATAAACCAAATAAATAGATTGCTCTAAAAATATTTCTTATCTTTATATAGCATTAAAATAATAGATTATTCAAATAATTTAACCCAAAAAATTATGAAACGAATTCTAGTACCTACTGACTTCTCAGAACACGCAGAAGACGCTCTAAAAGTTGCTGCGCAAATTGCTAAAAAAAATGATTCCGAAATTATCATTTTACACATGCTTGAACTTCCAAACCAAACAAACGATGCTATTTTGGGTGGCGCAAGCATTCCTGAAACAATGCTTTTCATGAAAAAAGCAAACGAAATGTTAGACCAAGTATCTTCAAAACCCTATTTAGACGGAATTTCAGTGACCGAAATTGTAAAAATGGACAAACCAATACACGGAATTACACAAGTAAGCACTGACTACGAGGTCGATTTAATCATTATGGGCTCACATGGCTCTTCAGGCATAGAAGAATTATTAATTGGCTCCAATACTGAAAAAGTAGTACGCAATTCTGAAATTCCCGTTTTAGTCATTAAAAAAGAAATCCCAAATTTTAATGCAGCCAATATTGTCTTCGCTTCTGATTTTTCAGAAGAAACGAAAAAACCATTTGAAAAACTATTAAACTTCACCCGTTTTTTTGATTCAAAAATCCATCTTGTCACTATTTGCACACCAAACAGTTTCAAACCAACACATGTTGCCGAAAAAGCGATGAAGAATTTCATAACGACATTCAACCTTACAAATTATACTACACAAATTTACAATGACACCAATATAGAAAAAGGAATTCTGAATTTCTCCAATAGTATAAATGCCGATACAATTGGAATGTGCACACACGGAAGAACTGGTTTCGCACACTTTTTTAACGGAAGCATCAGTGAAGGACTCGTAAATCACTCTATTAAACCTGTTATCACTTTCAAAATATAAGTAAAACCTCCGTATCTAATACCTGACTTAAATATGACGCATAAAAAAAAGCTCCTCAATTGAGGAGCTTTTATGTTGGTCTACTAGGACTCGAACCTAGAAAGACGGCACCAAAAACCGTAGTGTTACCATTACACCATAGACCAGCAGTGCGGTTAAGCGGGTGCAAAATTAGAACTTTATTTTATTTATCCAAATTTTAAATAAAACTTTTTTACATAAAAAAAAGCCTCTCATTTCTGAGAGGCTTTTTATGTTGGTCTACTAGGACTCGAACCTAGAAAGACGGCACCAAAAACCGTAGTGTTACCATTACACCATAGACCAGCAGTGCGATTAAGCGAGTGCAAATTTAAGGTTTTATTTAGTTTGCACAAACTTTTTAACTAAAAAAATATTTTTTTTTAGTTTTTTTTCACTTTAAAATCACCCACTACTTTGGAAGATTCTTATAACCAACACATTACTCCTTAAAGATAGTTTTATAGAATTTTTTGTTAATGCTCGTTTCTTTACGTAAAAAAACATTTTCTTTGTAGGGCATAAAAACATACAAAATTTTAACACCTAAATATGGCACAATTCAATTTCAATAAATGGAATACAATTATTGGTTGGTTTGCATTTGCAATCGCTTTAATTACCTACACACTAACAGTTGAACCTACAATGAGCTTTTGGGATTGTGGCGAGTATATTGCCACAGCAGCTAAACTAGAAGTTGGCCACCCACCAGGAGCACCTTTATTCCAAATGATGGGAGCCTTTTTTGCCATGTTTGCTATAGATGCGCAACATGTAGCCTTAATGGTTAATATGATGTCTGTTTTTTCAAGCGCATTTACAATCCTATTTATGTTCTGGTCTTCGTCGATGATCTTAAAAAAGATTGTTGCTCGTTTTGCTGAAATTGATCAAAACAATTCAATTGTTATTTTAGGAAGTTCTTTTGTTGGAGCTTTAGCCTATACTTTCTCAGATAGCTTTTGGTTTAATGCAGTTGAAGCAGAAGTTTATGCAATGGCTTCTTTATTAATTGCTTTGCTTTTTTGGCTTGGTCTTCGCTGGGAACAAGACATGGACAAACCAAAAGGCAACAAATGGCTATTGATTATTTCTTTGGTTATTGGACTTTCATTTGGAGTTCACTTTATGGCTTTATTAACGATTCCTTCAATAGGATTCCTTTACTATTTCAAACATTATGAAAAAGTAACCATCAAAAACTTCCTTATTGCAAATGTTGTAGTAATTGGTATTTTGTTATTTATCTTCAAATTACTTCTTCCTTTAACAATGGCTTTCTTTGGAAAAACTGAAATTTTCATGGTAAACAGCATGGGATTGCCATTTAATTCAGGAACTCTTTTTGTTGCATTAGTCTTTATTGCTTTCTTCTACTTCGGATTGAAATACACCAAACAAAAAGGTTTGATTTTTTACAATACTATTATATTATGTATTTTATTTATTCTAATTGGTTTCTCTACCTGGATGATGTTGCCAGTTCGTGCTAATGCTAATACAGTAATCAATGAAAATAAACCATCTGATGCTATTGAGGTTTTAGCGTATTACAACCGTGAACAATATGGTGTAAATCCTTTGTTTTACGGCCCTCAGTATACTGAAGTTTTCTCCGGACTTGATGAAAAAACACCATATTTAGACAAAAAACCAAACTACGAAAGAGATTATAAAACTGGTAAATACATTATTACCAACAACTATAAAAATGCAGAGCAAAATTCTGATGACAATCAAAAAACGATTTTGCCAAGAATGTGGAGTACTGAAACTGGTCATATTCAAAATTACATTAGTTTTACAAATCCTCCGAAATTCAGAATTAATCCGAATTACAACTATGAAGACGATTTGGCAAAATACGGAATTGATGCTAGTCAATTAAGTGAAGACGAATACAACAAAGCTACTGCACAATTAAGAAATGAGGTTGAAAAAACTGTTTCTGAATTCAGAAAAGCATATGCTCAAAAACAAATTGACAACGAAGGTTATATTAAATTCTTAAAAAGCTACGGAGAATATTTAATTATTGAAAAACCAACAACTACAGATAACTTCAGCTTTATGTTCGAATATCAATTTGGATACATGTACTGGAGATATTTAATGTGGAATTTTGTTGGACGCCAAAGTGATGTTCAAGGAAAATACGACAATTTAGATGGAAACTGGATCAGTGGTATCAAAGCGCTTGACTCGCTCCATTTAGGATCTCAGGACAAACTTCCATCTGATGTTTTAAACAACAAAGGTCGTAATGCTTATTTCTTTTTACCTTTTATTTTGGGTCTTATTGGAATAATGTATCATGCCAATAAAGATTTAAAAAGTTTTTATGTCCTTCTGGCTCTATTCCTATTTACCGGAATTGCATTAAAAATTTATTTGAATGAAAGACCATTCGAACCACGAGAAAGAGATTATGCACTTGTAGGATCCTTTTATGTATTTGCCATCTGGATCGGTTTTGGTGTTTATTCACTTTATGAAAGCATTCAAAAATATCTTGCACCAAAAATTGCCGGACCGGTTATCATTGGAGCAAGTTTATTAGCTGCCCCTATTTTAATGGCGTCTCAAAACTGGGATGATCACGACAGATCAAATAGATATACTGCAGTTGCAATGGCAAAAGCATACTTAAGCTCTTGTGATAAAAACGCTATTTTATTTACCATTGGCGATAATGACACATTCCCTCTATGGTATGCTCAGGAAATCGAACATTTTAGAACAGATGTAAAAATTGTAAACACTAGTTTATTTATGACAGACTGGTATATTGATCAAATGAAAGCCAAAGCTTATGAATCTGATCCTTTGCCAATATCATTTTCACACGAAGATTATGTAGGAGACAAACTGGATTATGTAGCATATATTCAGAAAGTTGATACTCGCTGGGATATAAAAGGTTTTATTGATTTTATCAAAAATCCTAAATCAACTGTTGGTTTGCAAAACGGACAAACGATTCATTATTACCCAACTAACAAAATCAGAATTACTGTTGACAAAAATACAATCATCAAAAACAAAGTTGTAAACCCGAAATATAACGACTCAATTGTTCCTTTTATGGACATTGACATCAAAGGAAGTGCAATTTACAAGAATCGCCTGATGATGCTTGATATATTAGCCAATAACAACTGGAAACGACCAATTTATTTTAGCGGTGGTGCTTTTGACGATGAAGACTATTTGTGGTTAAAAAACTATTTGCAATTAGATGGTATGGTCTACAAATTAGTTCCTGTAAGAAATGTCCCTTCAAAAGATGGCGGACCAATGGATATGGGGCAAATTGACGCAGACAAAACATATGATATTGTAATGAAGTGGGATTGGGGAAATAGCGAAAGCGATAAAATCTATCATGATCCTGAGACAAGAAGAAACAGCATCACGTACCGCACCAACTTATCTCGTTTAATGAATCAACTTATTGCTGAAGGTAAAATTGACAAGGCTAAAAACGTTATTAATTTAGCTATGACTAAAATGCCTGTGGATAAATTTGGTTATTATTCATTAGTTGAACCGTTTGCCGATGGCTACTACAAAGTTGGAGAAACTGCAAAAGCTCATGATTTACTTAACAAACTAGTAAAAAAATACAACGAAAATTTAAATTACTACGCAACGTTGCCTCCGGGAGATCAAACTGATTTAGCAATGGATATTATTACAGATATTGAGCGCTACAGAAGTTTATTGCAGGTTATGGACCATAATAACGACAAAGCTTTCTATGAACAACACAAGAAAACTTTCAATACGTATGTAAATGTTTTCGAACGTTTTGGACGCGAAAAAGAATAATATACGAAAAATATACTAATTAAAAAAATGCAGCGCTTTGAGATAAATAGCGCTGCATTTTTTATTTTTACATAACTCTTAAATCATTTCAAAATGAGCTTTTATTGGGTCAAAACAAATTCATTTATAAAAAGGGTATTTTCGAAGTACTGTTGGGATATTCCCAATAAGGAAAAGAAGATATACCTAACCTTTGATGATGGGCCAACTCCCGAAGTTACTGACTGGGTTTTATCTGAGCTGAAGAAATTTGATGCAAAGGCAACGTTCTTTTGTATTGGCAAAAATATAAATGCTAATTCTTCCTTATTTGAAAGATTGATTACCGAAGGACATGCCATTGGAAACCACACCATGAACCACATTAATGGTTGGAAGTGCCAGACAAATGATTATATAGAAAATGTGAAAAATTGCGCTTCGATTCTAGCCAATGAAAAAAAATTAAATGGTTTATTATTTCGCCCTCCATATGGCAAAATAAAAAAAGCACAATCTAAAGTTTTAAGAAGTCTTGGTTATAAAATTGTAATGTGGGATGTTTTGAGCGCCGATTTTGACCAGTCTATTTCTCCGGAAAAATGTCTTGAAAACGTTACTAAAAATGTAACATCAGGAAGTGTGATTGTTTTTCATGACAGTATAAAAGCATCGCAAAACTTAAAATTTGCGTTACCTAAAGCATTACATTTTTTAAAAGAAAATGGCTATGCCTTTGATGTTATTCACTAATTTTTAATTAGTAAAAGTAATTATTGATTGAATTGTTCCTGAACAATTCCTATAATGGTATTAGCATCAAGTTCGCCTGATTGCCTCCAGATCATCTGACCTTCTTTGTAAATCATAAGAGTTGGAAGCCCTTTAATACGAAGCGCTTCAGCCAATTCCTGATTTTTATCTACATCAATTTTGATTACTTTGGCTTTATCACCAAGCGCAGCTGCAACATCCTTAATTACTGGATGCATAGAAACTGAAGATTCATTCCAATCTGTGTAAAAGTCAATTAACACAGGGACTTGAGCATTTATTAGTTCTCCAAATTTTGACATAAAACCAAAAATTTAAATTTATTAATCTACTTAAAAGAGATAAATATTCTACAAATGTAGCATTTTTAACGAATTAAGCCACATTGTTGCCCTTTTTTAGTTCGATCACTGTTATTTCGGGCATAATACCAACTCTACCAGGATAAGCATGAAAACCAAATCCACGGTTAACATAAACGTATCTTCCGGCAGTTTCGTACAAACCAGCCCATTGTTTATAAATATATTGTGCAAGACTCCATTTAAAATAACCCGGAATTTCAATTCCAAACTGCATACCGTGAGTATGGCCTGCAAACGTTAAATGAAAATTTTTAGGATGATCTTTAATCTCTGCGTCCCAATGACTCGGATCGTGGCTCATTAGTATTTTAAAATCGTCTTGAGCTAAATTTTGAGAGGCTTTATTTAAATCTCCGGCTTTCTTAAAATTAACCCCCCAATTCTCTACTCCAACCAAAGCAATTTTATCTTCTCCTTTTTGAATATATCTATGTTCGTTCAATAATAGCTCAAAACCAATTTTACCATAAAGCTCCTTGATTTCTTTAAAATTCTCTTCTTTTTGTTGCTGCGAAGGCCATGTTACATACTCGCCATAATCATGATTTCCTAAAACCGAGAATTTACCATATTTATAATTTTTGATTCTGTTAAAAGTCTCCAGCCATGGATGCATTTCTTTCGCATGCGTATTTACAATATCACCTGTAAACAAGATTAAATCTGATTCCTGCTCATTGATTAAATCAATTGCATAATTTATCTTTTCCGGATTATCAAAACTACCGCTATGAACATCTGAGATCTGAGTAATTCTGAAACCATCAAAAGCATCTGGAAGATCTGGAAAAAAGACCGTTTGCTTGATTACTTTAAAGTTATATTTCCCTTCAAATATTCCATAAATTAAAGATAAAAAAGGTATTGCGGCCAAACCAAGAGCAATTTGACTTACGAACTTTCGCCTGTCGGGCATCATTTCTTTTCTTGGAGCATTGTAAATAAAATAATTCATAATGCTTGCTCCTATTCTAAAAATATCTTCTCCAAATAGAACGAGAGTCATTACAATTTTAGGAACATAAATAAGCAGCATCAAACCTGTTGTAAACATAAACTGCTTGGTTTGTCCAACTGATCGATCAACCTGAGAAAAAGAATATAAGATAAACGCTAAAAGCAAAAAACTGATAATCTGGTAACTTATTAAAACCCATCTTAACTTAACAAGAGTGCGAAAAGCTTGATAGGAATAAAATTCAAGAAGCAGAAAAAGGGCGCAAAGAATTATAAATTTAAGGATCATTAATTATAGTTTTAAGCAAAGTAACAAAGAATGAAAATTTTATTGCTTTTTATTATCAAAAATTTAACTCAAAATAAAGAACAAAAAGCTGGCAGATTTCTCTACCAGCTTTTCTCTACCAAATTTTTTAAAACCTTTTATAATCCACAACAAAGTTTGACCCAGCAAACTTAAAGTTGTATTATTTTTGAGCTTTTGCAGCTTCTGGCTTAGCTGCCTCCGCTTTTTTGGCTTTTTTATCTGCTTTTTTGTCTTTTTTTGGAGCTTTCGCTTCTTTCACCGGAGTGGTTTGAGCTGGAGTTGTTTGAGCGTTTACCATTGCCACTGTTCCTAGAACAGCTACTGCTAACATTATTACTTTTTTCATGATTTAATTTTTTTTTGCTGATTAATATTTCATTATTATACCTCAAAGATAGAATCACAAAATGAAGATTAAATGAAGTTTTAATGCATCTAAAAAAATTAACTTTTAATTATGTTTTGAGACTTCAGGAAGCAATAAAGTAAAGGTTGTTCCTTCATTAATTACAGAAACAACTTTGATTTCTATATGATGAAAAGAAGCAATACTTTCAGCAATAGCGAGGCCTAAACCTTGACCATCCTGATCCGAACTTATTCTGGCAAACCTTTTGAATATTTTTTCAAGATGCGCTTCACTCATTCCAAGACCAGAATCTGCAATTGAAACAAAATAACGACCTTTTTCAAAACCGTCTTCAACACTTATATTTCCTTTTGGGCGATTGTATTTGATTGCATTAGTTACCAAATTATAAACTAGAATATGAATCAGTGTTTTATTTCCGATAAAATCGTAATTATATTTCATGAGATTTTCAAAATGAATTTCTCGGTCTTCCATACGATCTTGAAAATCTGATTGTAGATCGTCTATAATTTCATAAAAATTTATTTGTTCATTAGCTTCATATTGGTTGTTTTCAATACGAGAAATCAGCAATAAATTATTTATGATTTTTTTCAGCATGTCAAGCGTCTTCAAAGAGCCTGCAATTTTATCTACAGCATTATCATCTAAAGATTCATTCTGCAATAAATTTTCAAACTTATTTTTCAGCAATGCAATAGGTGTCAGCAATTCGTGAGAAACATTCGAAATAAATTGTTTTTCTTTTTTAAAAAGTTCCGCAATGCGATCCATCATTTGGTTCAACACCAAATCCAACTCTCTAAAATCTCTTGATTTTGCGTTTATTGGCGTATGATCAAAAGCTTCGGGTTCATTCACACGCCTAATTTTTGTGTCGATAATTTTATAAAAGGGTTTCAGCAAGTATTCAATATAAACAGTATCTGCCAAAAAAGTGATAATTAAAATAACAACAAAGACCACGAGTATAAAGAAACGAATCACAAAAGTCAAATCATTAACTTCGCTCAAACTACTTCCAATTTCGAGCTGATAACCTTCGCCTTCATAAGAAAAATAATACCGTAAAATCCGATATTCATTTTCTTCACCTTCAATTTTTCGGTAATCGTTACTAAAAACGATATTCTTATGACGTTCTTTTATTGGTGAACGAGACAAAACTAAAAATTCGCTATGAAGAGTTGAAAATTCAGAAAATGTTTCCGTGGAGTCTCCGGGATTATCTAGAAAATCATTTATTTCTTTCTGATTTAAATGTTCAATAAATTTCTTCTTCTTTTCCAGAAGACTATTATTGATGTGATGATAAACCACATTTTCGACTAAAATAGGCAACATCAGCCATAAAATCAAAATCACCAACAAACGTGTCAGTGCATTAAAAATAGCTAATTGGTGTTTTATCTTCACAAGTTCCTTTTTTTATTCATTGATGCGATAACCCACATTTCGAACTGTTTCAAACCAATCTATGGATCTATGTTTATCTAACTTTTTGCGAAGATTTCGAACATGAACATCAATAAAATTGGAGTCAGAATTAACTTCAAGAATATCGCCCCAAATATGTTCTGTTAATTGAAGTCTTGTAATAACACGATTTTTATTCAAAACCAAATATTGAAAAATATCAAACTCTTTTTTAGTCAAACTTAGCGGCACATCTTTATAACTGACTTTATAGTCCTGAAGCTGTAGCAAAAAACCGTGAATACTCAAATTATTGAGTGTAAAGCCATGCATTCTGCGAATAACTGCAAATAATCTCGCGCTAAGTTCAGTGAGCGCAAAAGGCTTCGTCAAATAATCATCGGCGCCTAAATGAAGACCATTTATTCTGTCATCCAACTCGCCACGAGCTGTGAGAACAATTACAGCCATTTTGGATTTTGTTTTTCGAACCGCACTCAAAACCTCAAAACCATCTCCGTCAGGCAAACCCAAATCAAGCAGCATCGCATCATAATCATTACTGGCAACTTCTTCAAGAGCATCATTACAAGTATGCACAATTTTACAGATATAACCCGTATTGCACAAAAAGTCAAAAACTTCTGTGGCAAGCTCTTTATTATCTTCAACAATCAAAATATTCATAAATACAGCTATTAAGCGCAATTAAATTTAAGCAATTTTAAAAAATCCTGTTGCGCATTATTAAAAAATTAACGAATAAAAAAAAGCTGACAAATTTCTTCATCAGCCTTTTCCAACCGCATTCTCCATAAACCATTATTTCTGTTTTGTTTTCTTACAATGCATTGTAAACAAATCAAAAACAATCTTTATTTTTTCATAGTTGCATCTGCTTTTGGAGCTTCAGTTTTTGCTGATTTTTCTTTTTTATCAGACTTGTGATTATGATGTTTTGTTGCTTTCACCTCTTTTGCCGGTGCAGCCTGAGTTGGTGCAGTTTGCGCATTTACCATTACACTTGTTCCTAAAACCATTGCTGCTGCTAATAATAAATTTTTCATGATTTCTAATTTTTTAAATTAATATTTTTTATTCTCTTAAGTTCTTTTTCTTATTTTTTTACTTTTGTTGCTTCTGCTTTTGGAGCTTCCGTTTTTACTGATTTTGTTTTTTTATCAGCTTTATTTTTAGACTGTTTTGTTGCTTTAACTTCTTTGGCAGGAGTCGTTTTACCATCTTTTGCAGGAAACGCATGAACCATTGCACCTGTTCCTAAAACTGCCACTAATAACATCAATAAATTTCTCATGATTTCTAAGATTTTAAATTAATTACCTTTTATTTTACAGATCAAAATTACCCTCGCAAAATGAAGAGAAAATGAAGAAATCTTACAAACTAAATATTTTAACTAGACATTAACTTTTGCTGTTTTTTTCACCATATAAGTTATATAAGTTCATTTAAATTCCTGCATCATTAATATTCATCACAACGATTAGACGCACTGCAGTGCATCTCTACAGTGTGCCCCCTGGTAAAATCAACTTATATAACTTATATGGTGGAAAAAAAATCTTGAGAGTCTAATTTTTAAAATCCCAATTGTTTATTTTTACAGACTAATATTTTTTATATGTCAACTCAAAAACGCCTTTTTCTTCTAGATGCTTATGCATTAATTTTTCGTGGTTATTATGCCTTTATAAAAAACCCGAGAATCAACTCAAAAGGAATGGATACATCTGCAATTATGGGTTTTATGAACTCCCTTTTGGATGTCATTAAAAGAGAAAAACCGGATCATCTTGCAGTTGCTTTTGACAAAGGCGGAAGTCATTTGCGTAATGAAATGTTTCCGGAATATAAAGCAAATCGCGACGTTACGCCCGAAGCTATTAAAATTGCCGTACCTTATATATGCGAATTATTAAAAGCAATGCATATTCCGATTATTGAAGTTGAAGGCTTTGAAGCCGATGACTTAATTGGAACAATCGCAAAACAAGCCGAAAAAGAAAACTATAAAGTTTTTATGGTTACGCCTGATAAGGATTTTGCACAATTAGTTTCAGAAAACATCTTTATGTACAAACCGGCTCGTATGGGCAACGGAATTGAAATTTGGGGCGTTCCTGAAGTATTAGAAAAATTTGAAATTGACCGCCCAGAGCAAGTAATTGATTTTCTAGGAATGATGGGCGATGCAGCCGATAATATTCCGGGACTTCCTGGAGTTGGTGAAGTTACAGCCAAAAAACTTTTGAAAGAATTTGGCACAATGGAAAACCTTTTAGAAAATACAGATAAGCTAAAAGGAAAAATGAAAGAGAATATCGAGGCTAATAAAGAAAAAGGATTATTGTCTAAAAAACTGGCTACTATTTTATTAGACTGTCCTGTAACTTTTGATGAAAATGATTACGAATTAACACGCCCTGATATTGAAAAAACGGACGCTATTTTTCAGGAATTAGAGTTTAGAAGAATGGCCGAACAGTTTGATAATTTGTTTAAAACTGACGGAACTCAAACAACTGCTCCCGCAGAACCAGATGCCAAATTATACAAAAAACCACAGCCTAAAAACGAAGATCAATTTGATTTGTTTGGAAGCGCTTCCGCAGATGAAGATACTGAAACTGCAAGAACTTCATTTTATAATACTTTAGAAAACACACCTCACTCCTACCAAACCATTCAGGGTGATTTAGGAATAAAACTTCTTCTACAGAATTTGCAAAACCAGACTTCGGTTTGTTTTGATACTGAGACAACTGGAATTGATGCCTTGCACGCCGAACTTGTTGGAATGTCGTTTTCATACGAAAAAGGAAAAGCATTTTACGTTCCGTTTCCGGAAAGTCAGGAAGAAGCAAAAGCTTTAGTAGAAAAATTTGTTCCGTTTTTTGAAAATGAAAATATCGAAAAAATTGGACAGAATTTAAAATACGATTTAAAAATCCTTGCAAATTATGGCGTTACTGTAAAAGGAAAGCTTTTTGATACAATGATCGCGCATTATTTGATCAACCCGGATATGCGTCATAACATGGATATTTTAGCGGAAACGTATTTGAAATATTCTCCAAAATCAATTGAAACTTTAATTGGCAAAAAAGGAAAAAATCAAATTTCGATGCGCGATGTTCCTTTAGAAGATATTAAAGAATACGCTGCTGAAGATGCTGATGTTACTTTACAACTAAAAGAAATCTTTACAACTGAATTAGATAAAACAGAAACTAAAAAGTTGTTTGATGAAATCGAAATTCCGTTAGTAAGTGTTTTAGCGGCAATGGAAACCGAAGGAATTCGTCTTGATGTTGATTTCTTAAAAACAATGTCTAAAGAAATGGATGTCGAAATCAAATCTTTAGAACAGCAAATTTATGAAACCGCTGGAGAGAAATTCAATTTGGCTTCTCCAAAACAGTTGGGAGATATTTTATTTGACAAAATGAAGATTGGCGGTGCAAAACAAAAGAAAACCAAAACGGGTCAATATGCAACCGGCGAAGAAGTTTTAACTTATTTAGCCAATGACAATCCAATCGTTAAACAAATTTTGGATTGGCGTCAAATGGTGAAATTACAAAGCACTTATATTTTGGCTTTGCCAGAACAAGTTGATAAAAAAACACAACGTGTTCATACTGATTATATGCAAACCGTTGCTGCTACGGGGCGTTTGAGTTCGAATAATCCGAACTTACAGAACATTCCGATTCGCACGGAAAGAGGACGTCAAATTCGTAAAGCTTTTGTGGCACGCGATGAAAACCATACTTTAATCTCTGCCGATTACTCACAAATTGAATTGAGAATTATTGCCGCTTTGAGCGGAGAAGAAAATATGATTAAAGCGTTTCAGGATGGAGAAGACATTCATAAAGCAACGGCTGCAAAAGTCTTTAATGTTGCTTTAGAAGAAGTTTCGCGTGAACAAAGAAGCAACGCCAAAACAGTAAACTTCGGAATTATATACGGCGTTTCTGCTTTCGGATTAAGTAATCAGACTTCTTTATCAAGAAGCGAAAGTGCCGCTTTAATTGATGCTTATTACAAAACGTATCCGCGATTAAAATCTTTTATTCAGGAGCAAATTGAATTTGCAAGAGAAAAAGGTTACGTACAAACTATTTTAGGTCGCCGCCGTTATTTAAAAGATATCAATTCGGCAAATGCTGTGGTTAGAAGTGCTGCTGAACGAAATGCCGTAAATGCACCAATTCAAGGAAGCGCTGCCGATGTGATTAAAATTGCGATGATTAACATTCACAAAAAATTACAAGACGAAAACTGGAAATCTAAAATGTTGCTTCAGGTTCATGATGAGCTTGTGTTCGATGTTCATAATGACGAACTCGAAAAAATCCAGCCAATGATTAAACACGAAATGGAAAATGCTTTTAAAATGGCGGTTCCATTGGAAGTTGAACTTGGTTTGGGTAAAGATTGGTTAGAAGCACATTAATCTGAATTTTAGATTTTAGATTGCAGACTTTAGATTTCTGTGCAATCTTGTCATTTCGACGAAGGAGAAATCACACTAGAAACTCCGCAATCAAAATCGCCAATCTTTGTCGAATCCTGAGTGTGATTTCTCCTCCGTCGAAATGACAAAAAACATACAAAAAAAAAGGACCGTTCTTTCAAACGGTCCTTTTTTTATTACTTATACTTTTTTTATTTAACTTTTCTAGTCGATTCTCTTTCTTTCAAAACCGTCTTAATTACGATTGTTTCATAATCAGAAGTTTCTTCTTCGCTTTCTTCTAATCTTTTGATTAATCTTTTTGCGGCAACTTCACCAATTTCAATTCCGTGTTGGCTCACTGTTGTCAAACTTGGAGACAAACGTCTTGAAGCTAAAATTCCGTCAGCAAAACCAATGATTGAAATATCTTCTGGAACTCTGTATCCTTTTTTCAAACTCACTCTTAAAGCTGCAACCGAATCATTTTCATCCAAAGCAAAAATAGCATCCACTTTATTGTCAAAAATGGCATCAATCTTAGCTTTCATATCATCTTCAGAATCGGTACGAAGAATGATCTTTTCGTTTACCGGAATATTATTGTCTTTTAAAGCTTTTAAATAACCATCAGCTCTTAATTTCCCAACACTTAAATTATCTACAGAAGAAATAAGCGCGATATTTTTACATCCCAAATTAATTAAATGCTGTGTTGAGTTTAAAGCTGAATCGAAATCATCAACCACAACTTTATCGCAATCAACTTCATCTGCAATTCTATCAAACATTACAATCGGCGTTCCGTCGTTTATAATTTCAGAGAAATGATTGTAATCTTGTAGTTTTTGAGCTTCTTCAGAAACCGAAAGAATAAATCCGTCAATCGTTCCGTTGCTCAACATTTCTAATGTATGAATTTCTTTTTCTAAAGATTCGTTCGAAATACACGTAATTACATTATATCCCTTCTTGTCGGCTACTTTTTCTATACCGCTAAAAACTTTAGCAAAAAAAGAGTTTAATATATTAGGTATAATTACACCAATAGTTTTGGTTTTTCTGTTCTTTAAATTCAGACCAATAACATTTGGTTTATAATTTTTGAGTTTGGCATACTCCTTAATCTTCACCTTCGTTTGCTCACTAATTTCCGGGCTGTCATTCAATGCCTTAGACACTGTAGACACAGAAACACCTAGTTCTTTCGCAATTTGCTTTAGAGTTGCTTTAGCTTTCATCTAATTAAATTTTATGTAATTAATACAAATATAGTAGAATTACCTAAAATAAAACAAAAAAGCCCTACCACTATTTGAAATTATAAGACCTTTTTTTAATTAATCATAAAAAACGGCAATTTGTAAAACCGCACTGCATAAAATTTCGTTAATAACCTAATACATGTTATTAACCTTAATAAAAACCTTTGATTATGAAAAACGAAGTTAAAATCCATGAAGTAGACCCTTCACTGGATAGCAGAAGGAGCTTTCTTAAGCTCAGTGGACTAACATTAGTTACCGCAGGTTTGGTTTTAGCTGGTTGCAGCGACAATGATAATAATGACGAAATGCCCGATAATACTTTACCGGGAATAAAAAACGGAATATTTGATTTAGGTTCAGGAGATTTTGGCGTACTTACCTATGCTTACGCCTTAGAACAACTTGAAGCCGATTTTTATACGAAAGTTGTAAACGCCGCAAATTTCAACACTACATTTAATGATATCGAACGCCAGGTTTTGACCGATTTATATCACCATGAAGTAGTGCACAGAGATTTCTTCAAAGCAGCTTTGACGGGAGCACTCCCAGATCCGTCTTCACAATTACTTCCTTCTTTAGCTTTTAGCTATGGCTCTCTTAATTTTAATAGCCGAAACGAAGTTCTTGCAACCGCAAAGGCGCTGGAAGACACTGGAGTTGCAGCATATAATGGTGCAGGAAAACTAATTAAAAGTGCCGACTACCTATTATTAGCCGGAAAAATAGTTTCTGTAGAAGCCAGACACGCTTCCGCAATAAGAAGCTTGATTAATCCAAATTCTAAAGATTTTGCGGGTGACGATGTAGTTAGTGCTTCGACAGGTTTAGACGTTGCTCAGGATCCTTCTAAAATTTTACCAATTGCTGGAGGTTTTATTACAACAAAATTCACAGCCAAATATTTACCTTAATCTTAACCAGCTAAAACTTAGAAATTATGAACATTTTAAAATTTATAGAATCCTTCACTGATGATAACTTAATGAAAAGCACCAGCTCAAGAAGAGACAGTTTTTCACAATTTGGAAATATCGGTAAAAATTTAGCATTGGCATCAATCCCATTCGGATTATCCGCAATGGCAAACAAGGCAATGGCAAACGACATCACACCAACTCCTGCAACTCCAATAGGAGCTTTACAATTTGCACTGACCTTAGAGTATCTGGAAAACGAATTTTATGCTATGGCATTAGATTCCGGAGTAATCCCAGCATCAGAAAATGCAGGAAGAGACCTAAAAGTATTTCAGCAAATTGCCGATCATGAAGCTGATCACGTAAAATTTCTGATAGCAGGACTTGGAGGCACAATGAGCCCAAATTTTGTTCCAAAACCTACTTTTGACTTTACAGTTGGAGGTGCTTTTGATCCTTTTAATGATTATCCAACATTTCTAGCACTGGCGCAAGCCTTTGAAGATACAGGCGTAAGAGCTTACAAAGGTCAGGCAGCAAACTTGATTACAACACCAGATTTATTGACAGCGGCATTACAAATTCATTCTGTCGAAGCACGCCACGCATCTGAAGTACGACGCTTACGCGGATTAAAAGGATGGATTTCAAATGAAGAAAGAGGAGCCGGAATGCCAGCCGCAACTCAAGCAGTTTACGCTGGTGAAGGTGTTACCATGCAGGCAGGCTACAATACTGCCAGTTTATTTGGAGCAGCCGCAGGATCAGAAGCTTATGACGAGCCACTAACAACACAACAAGTTGTAGATATAGCAAATATCTTTATTGTTTAATACAAAAAAATCGAAATTTTGAACCATCTTCGCGTTATTGTGAGGGTGGTTTTTTTTTATTGTTTTAAAAGTAAAACTGACAGCCTGATTTTCAGGATATAAAATATTCTTTTCAGGTATTTGGTTTTAAAATAATTAATTGTACTTTTGCATCCCCTTTATTGGGGATGGAATGTTTAATTAAAATAATATTATGGACGCATTAAGCTACAAGACAATTTCAGCTAGCAAAGCCACTGTAACAAAAGAGTGGATTGTTGTTGATGCAGAAGGTCATAACTTAGGACGTCTTGCTTCAAAGGTTGCGATGATCTTAAGAGGTAAGTACAAGCCAAGTTACACACCGCACGTTGACTGTGGAGATAACGTAATTGTTATCAACTCAGAAAAAATTAACCTTACAGGTACAAAAATGAATGACAAAATTTACATGCGTCATACAGGTTACCCAGGAGGACAAAGAACTTTAACTGCTAAAGTATTGCAATCTAAAAACCCTGCATTATTAGTAGAAAAAGCTGTAAAAGGTATGTTACCTAAAAATAAATTAGGCGCTGAACTTTTTAGAAATCTAAATGTTGTTGTAGGATCTGAGCACACTCACGGAGCTCAAAAACCTAGAACTGTTAACCTAAATGATCTTAAGTAATGGGAGTTATTCACAAAATCGGTAGAAGAAAAACCGCTGTTGCACGTGTATACGTTTCTGAAGGAACAGGAACTATCACTGTAAACAAAAAAGAATTCGCAACTTACTTTCCAACTGCAACTTTACAATACAAAGTTTTACAACCATTGTCTATGACAGAAAATGTAAACAACTTTGATGTAAAAGTAAACGTTTACGGAGGTGGTACAACTGGTCAGGCAGAAGCTGTAAGAATGGCATTAGCTCGCGTAATGTGTGAAGTTAACGCTGAAAACAGAGGAATCCTTAAACCAGAAGGTTTATTAACAAGAGACCCAAGAATGGTTGAACGTAAGAAATTCGGTCAGAAGAAAGCTCGTAAGAGATTCCAGTTCTCTAAACGTTAATATTACCTGTCTTGTTCAGATGGGACAAGACATTATCAATTATTTATTGAAATTAAAAAACACAGTTATTGTTGCTCTCCTATCGAGGTAGGATATAGTTTAGCATCTAAATGTATAAAGCCAGAGAAATCGCCATTTATACATTGCTAATCAACAGAACGTAAACTAGTACAAAAATGGCAAACAAAATAGAAGTAAAAGAATTACTAGAAGCAGGTGTTCACTTCGGACACATGACTAGAAAATGGGATCCAAACATGGCTCCTTACATTTATATGGAGCGTAATGGTATTCACATTATCAATCTATATAAAACTGCAGCTAAAATTGAAGAAGCTAACGAAGCTTTGAAAAAAATCGCTGCATCAGGTAGAAAAATCTTATTCGTAGCTACCAAAAAACAAGCAAAAGACATCGTTGCTGATAAAGCAAAAGCTGCAAACATGCCTTACATCACTGAAAGATGGCCAGGTGGAATGTTGACTAACTTCGTAACTATCAGAAAGGCAGTTAAAAAAATGTCTTCTATCGATAAAATGAAGAAAGATGGTACTTTCAACACTTTATCTAAAAAAGAGCGTTTACAAGTTGATCGTCTACGTGCTAAATTAGAGAAAAACTTAGGTTCAATTGCTGATATGTCTAGACTGCCTGCAGCATTGTTCGTAGTAGATATCAAAGCTGAACACATCGCAATAAAAGAAGCTCAAAAATTAAACATTCCAGTTTTCGCAATGGTTGATACGAATTCTGACCCAAGAGAGGTTGATTACGTGATTCCTGCAAATGATGACGCTTCTAAATCAATTGACAAAATTTTATCTTTAGTGACTACTGCAGTAATCGAAGGTCTTTCTGACAGAGGTACTGAAAAAGAAGTTGAAGCTACTGAAGAAGCTGCTCCTGCTGTTGAAGCTGAAGCTGCTCCTGCAAGTGAAGAATAAATCAAACTTTAAATTCCAAATTTTAAATTCCAAATTCCAAATACAAAATTAAAAACGTTATGTTGATAATTTAATAAAATTGGAGTTTGGGATTTAGAAGATGGAATTTTTACTTTTAACATTAAAATTCAAAATATTATGGCAACAATTACTGCTGCAGACGTAAATAAATTAAGACAATCTACAGGTGCCGGAATGATGGACTGTAAAAAAGCTTTAGTTGAAGCTGAAGGAGATTTCGATAAAGCTATACAAATCCTTAGAGAAAAAGGACAAAAAGTTGCTGCTAACCGTTCTGACCGTGAGTCTTCTGAAGGAGCTGCTGTTTCTTTTATCAATGCTGACAACACTAAAGGAGCTATCCTTACTTTAAACTGCGAAACTGACTTCGTAGGTAAAAATGAGGCTTTTGTTACTTTAGCTAAAGATTTAGTAGAAAGAGCTATCAACTTCTCTTCTAAAGAAGAATTTTTAGCTTCTGATTTCAACGGAATTACAGTTGCTGAGAAATTAATCGAGCAAACTGGAGTTATCGGTGAGAAAATCGAAATCGGTGGTTTCGAAATTTTAGAAGGTGCTTTCGTTGGATCTTATGTTCACGTTAACAAAATTGCTGCTTTAACTGCAATTTCTGCTCCAATCGCTAATGCTGAGACTTTGACAAAAGACGTTTCTATGCAAGTTGCTTCTATGGGAGCTGACACATTATCTTACAAAGATTTTGATCCTGCTTTCGTTGAATCTGAACTTGCTGCTCGTATTGCTGTAATTGAAAAAGACAATGAAGAAGCTGCACGTTTAGGAAAAACTTTAAAAAATGTTCCTAAATACATCTCTTTCTCTCAATTAACTCCTGAAGTTATCAAACAAGCAGAAGAAGATGCTAAAGCGGAATTAAAAGCTGAAGGTAAACCAGAACAAATTTGGGATAAAATTCTTCCAGGAAAAGTACAACGTTTCATTTCTGACAACACTACTTTAGATCAAGAAAAAGCTTTGTTAGATCAAAACTTTATCAAAGACGATAGTAAAAAAGTTGGTGATTACGTTAAAGGATTCAACGTTGAAATCACAGGTTTCAAAAGAGTTACTTTAGGTTAATATATTATTTCAATATAAAAAGCCCGAATATTTATTTATTCGGGCTTTTTTGTTTTTACTAATTTATATTACTTTTCAACAGGAAAATTTCTTGCACGCATCAACGCGTCAGATTTTGGCGAATGACCTCTAAAATCTTCATACATTTCCTCATTATCTACGGTGTTTCCAACGCTTAAAACGATATCATAAAGACGTTTGGCAACTTTTTTATCATAAGGCCCATCTGCTTCTAAAAAAGCTTCATAAGCATCGGCGTTTATAACATCTGCCCATAAATAACTGTAATATCCTGCCGCATATCCATCACTTGAAAAGATATGTGCAAACTGCGGAATTCTATGACGCATTACAATTTCTGAAGGCATATTAATCTCTTTTAAAATTCTGCTTTCAAATTCATGAGGATTTATTGTTTCTGTAGTCAAATGCAATTTCATATCAACAAAAGAACTGGATATGGTTTCTACAGTAGCAAAACCTTCGTTGAAATTTGCTGCTAGTCCTATTCGTTCTACCAAAGACTGAGATAATGGCTGGTTTGTTTTGTAATGAAGAGCAAATTTATTCAACACTTCTGGAGTAGCTAACCAATGTTCCAGCAATTGTGAAGGAAACTCTACATAATCTCTCGCAACTGAAGTTCCCGATAAACTCGGATAAGTTACGTTAGAACATAATCCGTGAAGCGCATGTCCAAATTCATGAAATAAAGTTGTAGCATCATCCCATGAAATTAGCACCGGCTCATCACTATTCCCTTTAATAAAATTACAATTGTTCGACACAATTGGAAGTACATTTTCTTTTATTTTCTGCTGATCACGATGCGAATTCATCCACGCACCTGATCGTTTACCTACTCGCGCGTATGGATCAAAATACCACAAACCAATTGGATGTCCAGTGCTTTTATTATTTACTTCCCAAACACGAACATCTGCGTGATAAACCGGAATATCAAATAATTGCTTAAACCCAAGATCAAACAATTCGCCTGCAACCCAAAACATTCCTTCACGCAGGTTTTCTAATTGCAAATATTGCTTGATTTCATTCTGATCTAAATCATATTTTGCTTTTCGAACTTTTTCGGCATAAAAACGATAATCCCAAGGTTCTATTTTAAAATCTCCGCCTTCATTATCAACCATTTCCTGCATTGCAGCAACATCATTTTTTACTTTTTTTACAGCTGGCTTCCAAACAGACTCCATTAAATCTAAAGTTTTCTGAGGATCCTTAGCCATTTTATTTGACAAACTCCATTCTGCAAAGTTTTCAAAACCTAATATCTTTGCTTTCTTAGCTCGCAATTCTAAAACTGAAACAAGCGTCGAATTTGTATTATTTGAATTATCATTATCACCACGTTTAACAAAAATATCAAACGCTTTTTCTCTTAAATCTCTTTGATTGGAGAATGTTAAAAAAGGTTCTATTGAAGATCTTGTGTTACCAATACAACCCAAAACAGCTAAATTTCTTTCTTCAGCTTCGGCAATTGCGGCATTTTTAAATGCATCAGGCAAACCGTCAAAATCACTTTCAGATTTTAGTTCAACGAACTGATTATTTTCTTCTGCCAATAATTTTTGACTAAAGCTTGTAAAAAGCACAGCCAGTTCTTGATTAATCTTAGCTACTTCTGCTTTATCAGTTTCGTTTAACTCCGCTCCTTCACGAACAAAATTTGTATAATACAACCAAACTAGCCTTTGTTGTTCTTTGTTTAATTTTTTACTTTCTTCCGATTTGTAAACTGCTTCAATTCTTCTAAACAACTTCTCATTTTGATATAGCTTATCTTCAATCTCAGCCAACTTTGGAGACATCTCAGTATCAACTGCATTAAACTCGGGAGTACTTAAATTAGATCTATAAATTCCGTAAACAGAATGAATTTTGTCTAAAGTTTTACCTGAAAGTTCCAGCGCTACAATTGTATTATCAAATGAAGCTGCCTCGGGATTCTCCGCTATATGGTCAATTTCTTGCAATTTCTCCTGAATTGCATATTCAATTGCCGGTTTAAAATCTGATATTTTATATTCTGCGAAATTTGGAACTCCGCCATAAGGGCCGGTCCATTTTCTTAAGAAAGGGTTCTCCGCAATATTTCCAGTTTCACCCAAAAAAGTAGTATCCATAATAATTATTACCTAAAGTACCCTTTTCCAATTACTGGATTAAAAAGGCTTGTTATAACTTCAAAAATACCGAAAAATTAAACATAAAACCTTAATCAGTTTTCATCAAAAATCAAAAAATATATGCTCGATTTGCAATGTTAAAATCTCATAACATTCTTTAGGAAAATCCTTTATAATAAAACAAAGAAAGCTTACTTTAACAGAATAATTAAAAGGAATCTATTATATATTTGTTTATCAAATTCTTAAAACTTTAACATTGAAAAAACTGCTATATATCTCATTGTTATTAAGTACACTTATTCAGGCTCAAAACAAAAGTTTGTTTTGGGAAATTTCAGGCAATGGCTTAACTAAAAGTTCCTATTTGTACGGAACAATGCATGTTAACGAAAAAGTCTCTTTTCATTTGTCCGACTCTTTTTTTAAAAACCTTTTAGGATCTGATATTATTGCCAATGAAAGCAATCCTGAAACTTGGGGCGAACTTGATGATCTTATGAAAAATAACGACTATAATTTCTATACTAAGTTTTACAACGAATTTTATTTAATCCCGGCAAGCAAAGAAACAATCAAGACGATTTTTAATAACCACAATAGCAAATATTTCAAAAATATGTTGTCTGGCGCTGAAGGTGAGCAGGCCGACTTTCAGGAAAACACCGTTTTGGATATGTTCATTTTTCAGACAGGAAAAAAATACAAAAAAAGAATTGCCGGTCTGGAAAACGCAAAAGAATCAATGCTTTCTATTCTTCAGTCTATGGATGACAATGCTAAACCAAAAGATGAGAATAAAACTGCTTTGATGAAAATCCTTAAAAACAGAAACTTAACTGAGGTTCTAAAAGAATACTACAGAGAGAAAGATATCGTAATGCTGGATTCTATCTACAAGCTAATGTTCTCTAAAAAAACTCATGATGCACTTATTGTAAACCGCAATAAAATTATGACCAAAAGTATTGATTCTATAGCGAAAACCGGAAGCTTATTTTCTGCCGTTGGAGCGGCTCATCTTGGAGGAAACGAAGGCATTATCGAGTTATTAAGACAAAAAGGATATAATGTAAAACCTATTATTGACAACTTTACCGAAAAAGGGAAAAACCAAAAAAAATCAATCGAAGCCTATTTTCCAAATCCTAATTTTACCCCAAACAGCACAAAAGACAAAATGCTTCAGTTGCCTTTGTACAAAACAACAATTGAAGACAATGAAAGCTTAGGATCGCCAGATTTTACAAACGGAGGCGCTATTACAATTAAAAGGATTCCGTTAAATTATTTCTTAAAAAAGAACAATAAACCTTATGAAGCTAAGTCGCTGGATAGCTTATTTTTTGAAAAAATTGCCGGTGAAATCCTAGAAAAAAAATACTTCGAGCAAGCCAATTATTCTGGTTATGACATAAAAAACATCACGAAAACCGGAAACAGTCAACATTCAAAATTTTTCATTACACCACTCGAAATTATTTCTGTGACCATGACAGGGCCGGCAAATTATGTACGTCAATATGAAAATGAAGTTTTTGAAAACATAAAAATAAAATCATTTAAAAATGAATGGGAAAGAATTAAACCATTAAAAGGCGGTTTTGAAACAGAATTGCCATCGTTTAATTTTGTTTTTGGAAATAGTGCCGAAAAAGGAACTGATATAAATATTCAGGCGTATGATAATCAGGAAAAAAGCTATTATTTCTTACAGGAAAAAACATTAAATGATACTGAAATTCTGGAAGATTCAGAGTATGAACACAAGCAAATTCATTATCAATTTTATCTGCAACAGGATCAGGATTCAACTGCCGTTAATTACAACAAAACCGAAAATTCGCTTACTTCTTCTTCTATTATTGGTAATCGTAATATGAAGTTAAAAACAATTATTTCCGGCAACAAATACTATCTTTTAGGAACCGTAAATGCTTCAGAAGCCAATACAAATCGTTTTTTCAAATCTTTTATTATTAGTCCATTCCTGTACAAATCAAAAACTAAAGTGTATACGGACTCAATTGCAAATTATAAAATAGAAATTCCTGAAAAAGAAAATGAATCGTTGTTTTTAAAGTTAAATTCCAATCAATACCAATCAAAAAACACATTTGCGGCAACCAGCAGATTTCAGGTTTTCAATTCTGAGAATGCTCAAAAATTCAATTTACGATATTATAAATATTCAAAATACGAATACAATCACTCTATTGATTCTATTCAAAACAACCTAAACAAACAGTTTTTAAATCAACACGAGACAGATTTAGATGAAAGTTTTGAGGAAGGAGATGAAAATTTTGAAACCCCAACTTCGTTGCTTAATCCGGAATTGTTTACCAAAAAAGGCTTTTCTAAATCAAATTGGAACAAAATAATAACAACTAAAAAAGATGATTATGTGTTTTTAAGCAACACAACAACATTCAATAAAGAAAAAAACAACTATATCATAACTGCAGTAGTTTCAAGACCAAACGCGACGCAGGCAATTAAGTACAAGGCAATTTACAAAGACAACGCCTATTATATTCTCAATACTTTGGTAAACAAAAACTATCAAAATGAAGATCCGCTCATTGAGAAAACTTTTGGATCTTTTGACTTGGCAGAAAATACAAAACCCAAAGACAATGAAAATAAAGTCCTGTTGTTTATTGAAGATGCCAAAAACGAAAAAGATACTATTCGGTATTCTGCTTTGAATTCTGTACAAAATCTTGAAATCACAAAAAATGATCTTGATGTTGTAACCCAATTTTTAAATTCATTTCACTTTAAGGAAAATGAAACTGCTGCCCTTACTGCACTTTTGGAAAAAATTGGCCAAATAAACGATGAAAAGGTGGTGCCGTTTCTTGAAAATTATTATAAAAAAGAATCGGTTAAAACGGCCGTTCAGGTAAGTATTCTGAAAAGTCTCGCTTTTCAAAAATCAAAAGAAGGATACAAAAAAATTATTGAATTAATGGATTATGATTTGCCAATTCCGGACAATCAGTATGAAACTGAAAGTCTTTTTTATGCCTTTCAAAACGATTCGGAAAACAGTAAAGAATTGTTTCCTGAAATTTTTCAATATTACAGCATTAAAGAATACCACAATCCCATTATAGAATTCTCTAATTCACTTTTGGAGCAGAAATTAATTTCAGTCAAAAAAATAAAAGCTTTCAAAAAAATGATACTTACCAATACAAAATTGGAGTACAAAAGAGTGGCAAGCTGGAATCAAAAAAACAGAATAAAAAATGATCCGACAGAAAATATGGAGGAAATAGCTATTTTTACAGATACCTCATTAGCGTTGGATGACTTAATTAATTATACCACTTTAATTTATAATTATGCTGATGATAAAGCTGTAAAAGATATATTATCTAAAATAAAAAATCTTGATCTTCCCGAAGTAAATACGGAACTCGTTAGGCTGGGAATTACACATAACAATTTGACAACGACAGAGATTACTGGTTTTTTGAACGATCCTAAAACACGATTTGCAACTGTAAATTTGCTTTATAACCAAAACAAAAAAGATGCAGTTAAGCTTACTGATGACGAAATCTCACAAGCCGCCGCAATCAATTTTCAAAATCTGACTCAAAAAGACTCTATTTCTTTGCTTGAAAAGAAAATTATTAAAAAAGATGAGCACGATATTTCGATCTATTTTTATACAATCAAAAGAAAAAACAAGGAACTTGATTCGGATCAAAATCAATTGTATACGATCGCTTTTGTAAATAAAAATGAAAAAATAGATCCTCTTGCCTATAAAGTACTCAGCTTAAAAAGAATATCTGAAGAAGAAGATTTGGAGAAAAAATGCAACTTAATAGTTTCTGAATTCTTTAACAGCGAACATCTAAGAGCCACTTTTGGAAAAGAAAAAGAAGATGATGAAACAATTCTTGAAGAATATTAAATTCATTATTAGGTTAAAATAATTAACTTTGAATACACAGATTTTGTAATATGTTTAAAACCAAAAAAGAAATTGTCTTTGTAATTCTTGCAGGTATTTTTATAACCAATGCAGTTGTAGCCGAATTAATCGGAGGAAAACTAATTCAGATTGGGCCTTTTGTAATGAGTATTGGAATTTTACCATGGCCAGTTGTATTTTTAACAACCGATTTGATTAATGAATATTTCGGCGAAAAAGGAGTGAAAAAACTTTCCTTTATAACCGCTTGCCTGATTGCATATGCTTTTTTGATTTTATTTATGGCAATTGTAATTCCGGCAGCAAAAGGAATAAGTCCTGTAAACGACGAACAATTTCAGGCTGTTTTTGGCCAAAGTATGTGGATTATTGTTGGAAGTTTGATTGCTTTTATGGCATCGCAATTAATCGACGTCTGGATTTTCTGGTTTTTTAAAAGACGAACAGGAGAAAAAAAAATATGGCTCAGAACTACCGGATCAACGGTAATTTCGCAATTATTCGATTCTTTTATTGTTCTCGGAATTGCCTTTTGGTTACCAGGGAAAATTGATTTTGACACTTTTTTGTCATCTGCTTTAATTGGTTATACTTTTAAGTTATCTATAGCTATTTTATTAACACCTTTAATATACGCCGGACATCATTTAATCAAGAAATATTTAGACGAAGATTCTCATAAAGATTAAAAACTTTTGGGTCATGAAAAAAATTAATATACTTATTTTATTCTCGATTACCTGTTTCCTTTTTAGCTGTGGCGATGAAATCAAAAAGCAGCCTAAAAAAGCCATTCAGCCTGTTAACGCGCTGACGCCGGCTCCTGCCAAAATTAAATTTTCTAAGAAGAAAATAACTGCTTCTAAAGACGTTACATCAAACAAAATAACCGAAAAAGAGGATGCTTTTGTAGTCAAAAAGGAAATTGACATTGCATCGCAACTTTCAAATCCGGTGAAAAATTCAGAAAGTGCAGCTGTTGACATCAGAAAAGAAGTCAATGAAAAACTATTGAGTTTTGTTAATATCAGAAAAATTCTCGACAACTGTAAAATGGGTCAAACAATGACACAAGAACAGCTCACACAAAAATTTGAAATTCCTGAAGATGCCGTTAAACTAGTAAAAAGCGTTACTAAAACTGCTGAAAACGAATTATCAGTGAAATGGAAATCTACCTGGCTTGTCGAAAAAGTATCAGACGCCGAGCTTGAAGACGGCAAAATGAAAGTAAAATTCAGAGCAAATAAAATGTATATGTCCGGCAATGCTATCGGCATTAAATACAATAGAAAAATATACAACGACTTAATAATAATTGGCCGTTCGGCATATATTCCAACCGTGAAAGGATATAGCTGGCAAATTGGGAAATAAACCATGAACCTGATCATTCCCTCAAAATGAGAGTATTTTCTTTCTTAAAGACTTACTCTCTTCTCCATTAAAAAAAATAATAACCAGAAAATTTATTCTTCCAATTCTTTTACTCGTAAAAGAATTATTTTTACAAAAAAATAAACCAAAAAACGCCCCAAAAATACCTTAAATAATGAAAAAAATAAGCATTCTGTTCTTATCAGTTTTAGCCTTAAGTTTAGCCGTTGTTTCTTGCAACGATAATGATGATGAAATACAATCAATAGAGGGAAAATGGGTGCCAGTAAAACTCGGAAAAATTGTAGATGGAAAAGAAGTTCTTAGTGACTATCCTAATGAACATAACTGTGAAAGTGACGTTATGGAATTTACTAACGACTCGAAATTTACTGACCTTATGCATTTATTCGCTGATAACAATTGTATGGCAGTAACTGCTAAAGGAACTTGGTTATTAAACGAGAAGCATTTAACACTCACTTATGAAGATCAGCAAATAAACAATATAGAAATTCTGGAATTGACAAAATCGGTTTTAAAGATAAAATATACCGGAAAAAGTGACGAAGCACATATGTTTGTCATTACAATTTTTGAAAGAAAACAGTAATTTTAAAAAACATTTAAGCCTTGAACATAAAAGTTTGAGGCTTTTTTATACATTTAAAATAAAAAAATGGAACCGATAAGATGCAGTTGGTGCAATTCCAGCGATTTATATAAAAAATATCATGACGAAGAATGGGGCGTGCCGGTTTACGACGATCCAACGCTATTCGAATTTTTAATTCTGGAAACCTTTCAGGCGGGACTAAGCTGGATTACGATTTTAAATAAACGAGAAAATTTCAGAGCTGCTTTTGATCATTTCGATTATAAAAAAATAGCCCATTATTCTGAAGATAAAGTCGAAGAATTAATGCAGAATACCGGCATTATCCGGAACAAACTAAAAATTAAAGCTGCAGTTTCAAACGCTCAGGCTTTCATGAAAGTGCAGGAAGAATTCGGCAGTTTCTCTGATTATATCTGGAAATATACAGACGGAAAGCCTATTATAAACAATTTGAAAAATTCAAAAGATGCTCCAGCCACTACTCCTCTTTCTGATGAAATCAGCAAAGATCTAAAAAAAAGAGGTTTCAAATTTGTAGGTTCAACCGTTATCTACGCACACATGCAAGCCACCGGAATGGTCAATGATCATACGGAAGATTGCTTTATTCGCAGTGGAAAATAGTCGCAGTTTTCAGTCCCAGTCCCAGTCGTAGTCGCACTCTTAGTTTTCATATTTACAAAACTTGATAGCTTAAGTTAAAGACTGAAAACTGAGACCGAGACTGAAAACTAAAAAAAATTACATATATTTGCTTCACACTTTAGGGGTGTCTACAACATTGTAGGCTGAGATTTTACCCTCTGAACCTGATCTAGTTCATACTAGCGTAGGGAAAAGTAAGATGACTTCTGCACGCGTTTCTATGCGTAATTGTAGCCATTCCTATTGTGTAACTATACACTAAACTTAAAAGGAATGGAACTAAAAATCAATCAACAAACTAAACATTTCAATGCTGAATCGCTAAGCGTTCAATCATTGCTCGATCTCGAAATTCCGTACAAACAAAACGGAATCGCCGTTGCTATTAACAACACTGTTGTTCCAAAAACCAAATGGAACGAATTCCTCGTACAAGAAACTGACGAAATTCTCATTATTTCTGCTACGCAGGGAGGTTAAATTCCAATTTGCCAACCACACATAGACGCATTGAAATGCGTCTCTACAATTCACATTTTACATTTTACAATATGCAAGCTATGACAAACGAAGAACAAATATCCAGAACGCCATTTCCGAATTCTAAAAAAGTATATATCGACGGAGAAATTCATTCAATAAAAGTGGCCATGCGCGAGATTCATCTTAGCGACACTAAACTTTCAAATGGCGGAATTGAGAAAAACCCACCCGTTACAGTTTACGACACTTCTGGACCATACACCGATCCGAATGTTGAAATTGACATTAGAAAAGGGTTGCCACGCTTACGCGAAAGCTGGATTCTAAATCGAAATGATGTTGATATTCTAAGTGAAATAACTTCAGATTACGGTCAAAGCCGATTGAAAGATGAAAGCCTAAATCATCTTCGTTTTGAGTATTTACATCAGCCAAAACGTGCCAAAAAAGGTGCAAACGTAACACAATTATACTACGCCAAACAAGGAATTATAACTCCCGAAATGGAATACATTGCGATTCGCGAAAACCAAAGAATCGAACTTTTAAACGAGCAGACAAAAGCAATGCAATGTCAGCACGGCGGTCATAGTTTTGGAGCTAATACACCTAAAAGTAAAATTACTCCAGAATTTGTTCGTTCAGAAGTTGCTTGCGGAAGAGCCATTATTCCAAACAACATCAATCATCCTGAAAGCGAACCGATGATCGTAGGACGTAATTTCTTAGTAAAAATTAATGCCAATATCGGAAACAGTGCTGTGACTTCAAGCATTGAAGAAGAAGTCGAAAAAGCCGTTTGGGCCTGTCGCTGGGGCGCGGACACAATTATGGATTTATCTACAGGGAAAAACATTCACGAAACCAGAGAATGGATTATTCGAAATTCTCCTGTTCCAATTGGCACGGTTCCAATTTATCAGGCTTTAGAAAAAGTAAAAGGAATCGCCGAAGATTTAACTTGGGAAATTTTCCGCGATACGTTAATCGAACAGGCAGAACAAGGCGTTTCGTACTTTACAATTCATGCCGGAGTTTTGTTACGTTACATTCATTTAACCGCAAATCGTGTTACGGGAATTGTTTCCCGCGGTGGTTCAATTATGGCAAAATGGTGTTTATTTCATCATAAAGAAAACTTCTTGTACACTCATTTTGAAGAAATCTGCGAAATCATGAAACAATATGATGTTGCTTTTTCTCTTGGAGATGGCTTACGTCCGGGTTCGATTGCAGATGCCAATGATGCTGCACAATTTGCCGAATTAGAAACTTTGGGAGAATTGACAAAAATTGCCTGGAAACATGATGTTCAGGTTTTTATTGAAGGCCCAGGACACGTGCCAATGCACATGATTAAAGAAAATATGGACAAACAATTAGAACATTGTCATGAAGCTCCATTTTATACTTTAGGCCCTTTGACTACTGATATTGCGCCAGGATACGATCACATTACATCTGCCATTGGAGCAGCTATGATTGGGTGGTACGGATGTGCAATGTTATGTTATGTAACACCAAAAGAACATCTTGGTTTACCCAATAAAAAAGACGTAAAAGACGGTGTGATTACCTATAAAATTTCAGCTCACGCTGCCGACTTGGCAAAAGGTCATCCGGGAGCACAATATCGCGATAATGCGTTGAGTAAAGCGCGTTTTGAATTCCGTTGGGAAGATCAGTTTAATTTGGCTTTAGATCCAGATACAGCAAGAGAATTTCACGATGAAACACTTCCTGCTGATGGCGCAAAAGTGGCTCATTTCTGTTCGATGTGTGGACCAAAATTTTGCTCTATGAAAATATCTCAGGAAATCAGGGATGTCGCTGCAGCAGAAAAAGGAATGCAGGAGAAATCAGAAGAATTTATTGAGCAAGGAAAAGAGATCTATATTTAAGTGAAAAGATAAAAGAATCAAGAAGAAAGATATGATTTTGATTACGAATCCTTTTTATGTCGAAGATGAAATAAATATTCTTCATTCTTTATTTGAAGAAGGATTGTCTTTACTTCATATCAGAAAACCTGATTTTTCTGAATTGGAAATGGCACAGTTTATTCAGCAAATAAAACCTGAATATCGAAAGAAACTTGTCTTGCACAATCATCATTCCTTAGCAGAAGATTTCGTAATTACGAGAATTCATTTTTCTAAAAAAGAAAGAAAAACCGATCATAACTTTCCTGCAAGGTTTTCAAAACCTTGTAGGTATAAATACGAATCAATTTCAACATCAACCCATTCTATTGAAGACTTTAATTCTTTAGAAAATGATTTTGATTATGCCTTTCTAAGTCCTGTTTTTAAAAGTATTTCGAAAGAAAATTATCATCCGGAAATAGATCTTTTTGAAGAGATAAAAAAACGTTCAAATTATAAAACAAAACTAGTAGCCTTAGGCGGAATTGATTCTGAAAACATACAGGAAACGCTTAAAAAAGGTTTTGACGATATCGCGCTTTTAGGAAGTATCTGGAAAAATGAAAATCCATTAAAACAATTTAAACTATGTCAGCAGATCGCCCAATTGTTCTCTCTGTAGCCGGTCTTGATCCTTGTGGAGGCGCTGGTGTTTTAGCCGACATCAAAACCTTTGAACAGCATCAGGTAACCGGATTTGCAATTTCGACAGCCAATACTATTCAGACCGAAAACAAATTCTATGAAATCGAATGGACAAACCTGAGTTTTGTTATCCGATCGATCGAAACTATGTTTTTAAGCTATAAAATCAGTGTGGTGAAAATTGGGATTGTTCCTTCTGTGCATTATTTAAACCGAATTCTTTCGACCATAAAACTCTTATCTCCGTCAACAAAAGTGGTTTGGGATCCTGTTTTAAAATCGACTAGTGAATTTGAATTTATAAAAATTGAAGATTATCCGGTATTAGATAAAATCCTTTCAAAAATTGACTTAATTACGCCCAATTATAATGAAATAGAAATTTTGTTCCCTTGCTTTTTTATAAACAAACTTTGGCAACAAAATAAAATCCCAACATCCATTTTATTGAAAGGCGGGCATAATATTTCAGAGTCAGGCACCGATCGTCTGTTCCTGAAAAACGAAGTAATCGACTTATTGCCTTCTGAAAAAAATTGCTTCGAAAAACACGGTTCCGGTTGTGTTTTATCTTCGGCAATAGCCTCAAATCTTGCATTAGATCAAACTTTGCATGAAGCTTGTCTAAATGCAAAAACCTACATAGAAAAATACCTAAGTTCAACTTCAACCTTAATAGGATATCATTATGTACAATAAATTGCAATACATTTCTCAAGGAAATACAATCGAAAAACAATTGTATAATATTCAGCAAGCGCTCGATGCCGGATGTGATTGGATACAAATGCGATTTAAAAATCAGAGTGCTAAAGATACTTTTGCTTTAGCGGAAGCTGTAAAGTTTTTATGTGAAGAATATCTGGCGAATTTTATTGTAAATGATGATTTGCACCTCGCTGAATTGATTTCTGCAGACGGAGTTCATCTTGGTTTAACCGATATGAAAATCGAGGAAGCCAGAACCATTTTGGGCAATACTAAAATTATTGGAGGAACTGCAAATACTTTTGAAGACATTCAGAATCATATAAAAAATGGTGCTGATTACATTGGTTTAGGCCCTTTCAGATTTACTGACACGAAGGGAAAATTAAGTCCAATTCTAGGTTTATCAGGATATTTTGAGATTCTTCAAAAAATGAAAAAGAACAACATCACAATTCCGGTTTTTGCCATTGGCGGTATTACCGTAAAAGATGTAAATCCTTTAATGGAAACGGGAATTTATGGCATTGCTGTTTCCGGACTTATTACAGAAAGCGATGAAAAAGAAAAACTAATTCAGCAACTCAACGAAAAATTATATGCAAACATCATTGTTTAAAATAGGAAACAAAACCTTAACATCCCGTTTGTTTTTAGGAACAGGGAAATTTGGTTCGAACGAAGAAATGGAACAGGCGATTTTGGCTTCAGAAAGCGAATTGGTGACAGTTGCACTAAAACGCATCGATCTGGAAACCGATACTGATGCTATTTTATCCCATTTAAAACATCCAAATATTAATTTATTGCCAAATACTTCGGGTGCAAGAAATGCGAAGGAAGCCGTTTTTGCAGCGCAATTGGCACGTGAAGCTTTAGAAACCAATTGGGTAAAACTCGAAATACATCCAGATCCAAAATATTTAATGCCGGATCCTATTGAGACATTAAAAGCAACCGAAGAATTGGCTAAACTTGGTTTTATTGTACTTCCATACATTCACGCTGATCCTGTTTTGTGTAAACATTTGGAAAGTGCCGGAACTTCAGCCGTAATGCCTCTGGGCTCGCCAATTGGTAGCAATAAAGGTTTAAAAACGATCGGTTTTTTAGAAATCATAATTGAACAAAGTACTGTTCCGGTTATTGTCGACGCTGGAATTGGCGCTCCTTCTGATGCTGCAAAAGCAATGGAAATTGGTGCCGATGCTGTTTTGGTGAACACTGCAATTGCCGTTGCCGGAAATCCAAAATTAATGGCTGAGGCTTTTAAGGAAGCTGTAATTGCCGGAAGAAAAGCTTTTGAAGCTAAAGTTGGCAATCAACATAATTATGCTGTCGCTTCTAGCCCGCTGACATCATTTTTATATGAATAATTTTTAATCTCTCGCAGATTTTGCAGATTGAACAGATTTATTTGAATTAAAATACGCAAAAAAATTGTTCAATCTGCTAAATCCGCGAAACAATACTTTATAAAAAAGTAGGAATTTTCATTAAATTTGATTTAAAATTAAAATCAATATTATGTCAGAAAATGAAATTTCATATAAAGTTAGAGGAGCAATTTTTAAAGTTTATAATAATCTAGGTCCTGGATTATTAGAATCTGTCTATGAAAGTGCCCTATTTTATCAATTAAAAAAAGATGGATTAGCAGTAATTAAGCAAATTGATTTACCCGTGAGATACGATGACATTTATTTAGATATAACTTTCAGACTAGATATTTTAGTGGAAGACAAAGTAATTATTGAATTAAAATCAGTAGAAGAAATAAAATCTATTCACTTTAAACAATTAAATACTTATTTAAAATTGACTAATAAAAAACTTGGATTGTTGGTGAATTTCAACTGTTCTAATATTCTTGAAAATATCCATCGCGTAGTTAATAAAATTTAATCTGTATGATCTGCAAAATCTGCGGGAAACAAATAAAAAATGAACACATTCAAATCTGTTTTTGAGCAATATAATTGGGATGATATCCAGTCCAAAATATATCAAACAACTTCAAAAGATGTCGAACGAACTTTGGCTAAAGCCAAATACAATCTCGAAGATTTTCTGATTTTGATTTCTCCTGTTGCTCAAAATTATCTGGAAGAAATGGCGCAGAAATGCCATGAAATCACAAAAAAGCGTTTCGGGAAAACCATCCAAATGTATGCGCCACTTTATTTAAGCAACGAATGTCAAAATATCTGTACCTATTGCGGATTTAGTTTGGACAATAAAATCAAACGAAAAACCCTTTCTGATGCCGAAATAAAACTCGAAGTCGAAGCTTTAAAAAAAACAGGTTTTGACCACGTTTTACTGGTTACAGGTGAAGCCAATTACACTGTAAACATCAATTATTTTCTAAATGCAATCTCTTTAATACGGAAAGAATTTTCAATTATTTCTGTTGAAGTGCAACCACTTTCTACAGAAGATTATGAGCGTTTGCATGAAGCTGGAGTATATTCTGTTTTGGTTTATCAGGAAACTTATCATCAGGAAGTTTACAAAAAATACCATACGAAAGGCAAAAAATCAAATTTTGATTACAGATTAGAAACTCCGGACAGAATAGGAACAGCAGGAATTCACAAAATTGGTTTAGGTGTTTTATTAGGTTTGGAAGACTGGCGAACCGATAGTTTTTTCAATGCTTTGCATTTAGATTATCTTCAGAAAAAATACTGGCAAACCAAATATTCGGTTTCTTTTCCGCGCCTGCGCCCAGCTGAAGGCATTATCGAACCAAATTTTATTATGGATGATAAAGATTTGACACAATTAATTTGTGCTTATCGTTTATGGAATGAAGATTTGGAAATCTCGATTTCAACAAGAGAAAACGAAAAATTCAGAAACAATATCATCCCGATTGGCGTCACGAGTATGAGCGCAGGCTCAAAAACAAATCCGGGCGGTTATGTTGTCGATCCACAATCTTTGGAACAATTCGAAATCAGCGATGAACGCTCAGCAGAAGAAATTTCAAAAATTATAAAAAATGCAGGTTATGAACCTGTTTGGAAAGATTGGGATAAAAGTTTTATCTAAAAATTCCAATATTTAAAATACCAAATTCCAACAATCTAAAATCCAAAAATCAGCAATCTAAAATTTCAAAATGAGTATTATTCAAGAATTTCTGCGTTACAACAGACAAACCATTCTTCCTGAAATTGGTGATGAAGGTCAGGAAAAATTAAAAAAAGCACGCGTTTTAGTAATTGGCGCCGGTGGTTTAGGTTGCCCTATTTTACAATATATTGCAACGGCCGGTGTTGGTTTTATCGGAATTATGGATTTTGATACCATTGAGATTCACAATCTTCATCGACAGATTTTATATACCGAAAATGAAATTGGCGAGCAAAAAGCTATTGTTGCACAAAGAGTAGTTTCTAAGTTAAATCCGCTAATTGAAGCTATTGCGATTAATGAAAAATTAACCGCAGAAAATGCATCAAAAATTATAGAACAGTTTGATATTATTGTAGATGGCTCAGATAATTTTTCAACGCGCTATTTGGTAAATGATACTTGTGTTCTGCTAAAAAAGACTTTAGTTTATGGAAGCATTCTAAGATTTGAAGGGCAAATTGCAGTTTTCAATCATAAAGGAAGTAAAAATCTTCGTGATTTATTTCCGGAAATGCCCGATCCAAAAGAGGTTCCGAATTGTAATTTAAATGGTGTGTTAGGAACGTTGCCAGGAATTATAGGAAATATGATGGCACACGAAACGCTTAAACTGATTCTGGAATTGCCTGCTTTAAACAATGAATTGGTAATTTTTAATACTTTGAACTGGAATTTTACAAAACTGAATTTCTAAAAAACAACCTCATCGCCAACACTAATAATTCCTGAATTTAAACTCACTAAATTAGTCCCGAATAAAACAGAATTATCTACATTTCTGTATTTACTCAACGTTTTAAGAGGTTCTTTCTTTACAATTCCTCTCTGCGGATCATTATTAACCATAATACATCTTCCGCAGGGTTTTATATTTTTAAACTGAACTTCTCCAATTGTAAAGGTTTTGAAGTCGTCTTCTTCGTGAGCGTTTTTTGTACTTACAACAATATTTGGGCGAAATCTTTTAATCGTGATTTTTTCTTCTAATTTTCCATTCAAAAAATCAAGACTTTCTGTTCCAATTAACAAATACGGATAACCGTCAGCAAGACTGACATTGAAGGTTTCTTTCAATCTGGAACTTTCATGTTTTCTGTCACCATTTTTTAGAATTTTCACCAAAGTACATTCAAAACCTAATTTATCACTAAACCATTTTGATGTTGCTTTATTTACTTCAAAAACCTCGCTTTTGTCGTCCCATACTTGTGAATCTATAGCAATCTCGAGATGTTCGTTTATAAGGAATTCATGAACTTCATTTTCAAAAGTAATCTTAATTTTATCTCCGGAAATTTCAGGATAAAACTGACTCATAATTGGATATTCTCTTTGTGTAACATGAACCTTTTCAGTGTTAATCAACATCCAACGGCGGTCGTTTTCAAAGCCCATTTCTTCAGCATTGGCACTTTTTAAACTAATTCCAGCCAAGCTTTTTATCGGATAAATATAAATTTCTTTTACACTGTAAACTGCACTCATTTTTACTTACTTTTTAAAATGGACATAAACGCTTCACGCTCAATTTCACGACAACCTAAACTCTCCAAATGAGGATTATAAACCTGACAATCCAAAAGTTTATAATTTTCTTTTTGCAAATATAAAGCTAAAGCAATGAAAGCAACCTTTGAAGCATTTGAAACTTTAGAAAACATACTTTCTCCACAGAAAATATTTCCCATATCGATTCCGTACAAACCACCAACTAATTTTTCATCCTGCCAAACCTCAACAGATTTCGCAATTCCTTCTTCATTTAATTTACAATACGCATCAATCATTTCGTTAGAAATCCAGGTTCCACTTTGTCCATCGCGTTTTATCTGCTGGCAATTCGAAATTACTTCTTTGAAATTTTTATTGTAAGTCACCTTAAACATTTTGCGATTCAGGATATTTCGCATGCTTTTCGAAATAACTAATTCATCAAAAAAAAGCACCATTCTAGGATCCGGCGCCCACCACAGAATCGGTTCTCCTTCATTAAACCAAGGAAAAATTCCGCTTTTATAAGCCAATTGCAAACGTTCTGAACTTAAATCGCCTCCAATTGCCAAAACACCTTCTTCATCGGCTTCGGTAACTGGTGGAAAAAATAAATCTTCAAATAAATAATACATCTAGATTTCAATAATTAAATTTCAAATCTCAAATTCCAAATTTTCACAAACTTTTCATTTCAACGAAAGTAGAAAGCGACTCAAAAACAAAATTCCAAACCCCAAATTCAAGCGAATGAATTGGAATTTGGAATTTATTTTTTTTAGAATTTAACCTTTCTTAGAACGGTAAATCGTCTGGTTCGTCTTCGCTTACATTTGTTGCTGGAGCAAAAGTCTGTGCTGTTGGCATTGGTGGCGCTTGTGTTGGCGCTTCGTTACCTACTCTTTCGATTCTCCAACCTTGAATACTATTGAAATATCTAGTTTCTCCTTGTGGATTAACCCATTCTCTTCCTCTTAAATTGATAGAAACTTTCACCGGCTCTCCTTGCTTATAGCTGCTTAATAAATCGCATTTATCTTGTGTAAATTCGATTAAAATATGCTGTGGATACTGCTCATCTGTAGTTACAACCAATTCTCTTTTTTTGAATGAAGCACTAACTTGTTGCTCAGGATTTACCACTTTTACTTTTCCTATAACTTCCATCTTCGTCTATAATTAATTATTGTTTCTATTCTTTTTTATTTTTTCGCTAAAAGCACTTTCCAAGCCGATTCTGCATCGCCTTTATCCAAGTACTTTTTAGCTTCTAAGTGCACTTTTTGCTGGTCATCGGAGCTTAAAACTCCTTTTACAGAAAAATTTTCCTTCACAAATATACTAACTTCTTCTCTTGTGGGCAACACTTCCACATTACCTAATTTACCTAAATCATTTCCATCAAAAACAGCGCTTTCTTTTACAAAATCCGGAATCGCATCTACGCCTACTCCCAGTGTTGTCAAGGGTTTTGCCACTTCAAAAAGTCCCTGATTAGATCTTGAATACCAATTTGCACCAAGTCTTGAAACCAAATCTATTTTATGCTGATCGATTGCTCCATTTTCATCTAAAATTGATTCTTGAATATGAATCTTCACTACTTCGCACAAAATCAGATTACCTGCTCCGCCTTCAGTTCCTAACGGAATAATTTGCGTTATCTTGCATTCAAATTGTACCGGAGACTCCTTAACACGATAAGGTTTTACAATATCAGACGGAATCTGCGTTAAACCCGCTTTTATAAATTCATTTACACCATCTCCATATTCTGTACTTGCCAGAGAAGTTTGTTGTACCAAATCATAATTCACTACATTAATTACCACTTCACGCGTTGCCTCGGCATTTATTAAAGTGTGTTTTATCGTATTGTCGCGAACACGTCTTGAAGGTGAAAAAACTAAAATTGGAGGATTAGCGCTAAATACATTAAAAAAACTAAAAGGCGACAAATTCGGAATTCCTTTTTCACTAATTGTACTTGCAAAAGCAATTGGCCTTGGACCTACAGCACTTTGTAAATAACCTTGCAACTTTACTGTTGGTATCTCCTTTGGATCGATGCTAATCATAATTTTTTGTTTTAACCAAACCTCATTTTGGTGAATACAAAAGTATAGAAATGGTTTAATTCGAAAAAATACTTTAAGACATAAAAACAAAAATCTTTCAGGAATCGCAAAATATAAAATGCGTATATTTCGTTATATTTATACCTCAAAAATTAGTTTATGCACTTTTCTGAACGCAGAAATACAACTCGCTGGGTTATAATTAGTATTTCCTTTCTAATCATCACTTTGATTCTCTGGAATACTTATACTTTTTTCCAAATATTTAAAAATGAAGAACGTGTAAAAATGAATCTTGTGGCTCATGCGCAAAAAACACTCGTAAGTGCAGATGAAAATACTGATCTAGACATTCCGCTGGAGATCTTAAACAACAATCATTCTGTTCCCGTTATGCTTACTATGTATGGTGATAAGATTATCAGTTCTGTGAATGTTCCTGAAAAAATACTTGAAGACAAAGAAAAATCGCTTTCTTATTTAAATAATTTGAAGCGTGAAAATGATCCAATTGTGATTGAATATGCACCTGGAAAATTTCAGACGTTGTATTATGGAAATTCAGAATTACTCAACAAACTTAAATATTATCCAATTGCCTTAGTCTTAATTATCTTTTTGTTTAGTGCTTTGATTTACAATTTTTACAAGAGTACAAAAATGGCTACTCAAAATAAACTTTGGGCAGGAATGGCGAAAGAAACTGCGCATCAAATTGGAACTCCGCTTTCTTCTTTAATTGGTTGGGTTGAAATTTTAAAAACAGAAAACATAGACCCAACAATAAGTGAAGAAATACAGAAAGATATTGAAAGATTACAAACCATTACAGATCGTTTTTCGAAAATTGGTTCAGTTCCTATCTTAGAAACCCACGACATCATTTCTGAAACTTTAAGTGCTTTTGAGTATTTGCAATCGCGATTTTCTAAACAAGTAAGTTTTTCTTATAACACTCCAAAAGATCCTGTTTTGGTTCAATTAAATCCAACACTTTATAGCTGGACAATTGAAAATTTAGTAAAAAATGCAATCGATGCCATGAAAGGAAAAGGAACTTTGGAACTGCAAATTGAACAAGATTCACAGCATGTAAAAATAAACGTAAAAGATTCGGGTTCCGGTATACCTAAAAAACAATTCAAAACCGTTTTTGAAACCGGTTTCACCACCAAAAAAAGAGGCTGGGGATTAGGACTTTCTTTAACCAAAAGAATTGTCGAAGAATACCATAGCGGTAAAATCAAAGTTTTACATTCTGAAATTGGAAAAGGAACTACATTTCAAATTTTATTAAATAAAAAAATGCAGTAATTTTAGTTACTGCATTTTTTTATTCTTTTGTCAGGTTGAGCGGAGTCGAAACCTTTATTTTTGTAACGCTTTACAAATTCGCTTTAATACTTTCGGCTAAAGCTTCAAACTCTTCTTTAGAAAGTGTTACTTTATTATGAAAACGCATTTCATCCATATGATTTAGCGGAATCAAATGCACATGCGCATGAGGAACTTCTAAGCCCACAACTGCCATTCCCACTCTTTTGCAAGGAACTGTTTTTTCTAAAGCAATTGCTACTTTTTTAGAAAACTTCATTAAACCTAAATACAGTTCATCATCCATATCAAAAATCTTATCGATTTCTTGTTTCGGAATACAAAGTGTATGTCCTTTTGCATTTGGATTGACATCTAAAAAAGCTAAATAATTTTCATCTTCAGCAATTTTATATGCAGGAATTTCTCCGTTTACTATTTTCGTGAATATTGAGCTCATTTTTTCTGGTTAATCGTTTAACTGTTTATTCGTTTAACCGATTAAACAGTTAAACGATTAAACTAAAAATATTTAGTCTCTTGAAATTTCTAGAATTTCAAATTTCAAAACGCCATTTGGAACTGTAATTTCAGCTACTTCTCCAACAGACTTACCAAGCAAACCTTTTCCAATAGGAGAAGTTACCGAGATTTTTCCGGTTTTCAAATCTGCTTCACTTTCAGCAACAAGCGTATATTTCATTTCAATTCCGTTGCTTTGGTTTTTAATTTTCACATTAGAAAGCACCAAAACTTTAGAAACATCAAGTTGTGACTCATCGATTAATCTCGCATTCGAATACACTTCTTCCAGTTTAGCAATTCTCATTTCTAATAAACCTTGTGCTTCTTTTGCTGCATCGTATTCGGCGTTTTCAGATAAATCGCCTTTGTCTCTTGCTTCTGCTATATCTTGAGATGCCTTTGGACGCATTACACTCTTTAAATGCTCCAATTCATCTTTTAATTTTTTTAATCCTTCAGCTGTATAATAAGATACTTTACTCATAACTTCATCGTTTATATAAATACAAAAAATCCCATCGGGACGGGATTTTGTATTACAAATATACTATTATTTTTAATAGTACATAATTATATGTTAATCATATAAAAATCAAATCTAAATAAATTATTTTTGTTTCACTAATTCTTATTAAAATAATGAAAAAAATCTGGCTGTTAATCGTCTTAATATGTATACTTTCTGCTTGTAGCGAAAATGAACGCAGCAATAACAATCCTTATATTCCGAATTACACTGTGAATTTATCTGCAGATATGAATTTGCCAACTTATTCCAATCTGAAATTTCCAAGTAATGGAGTTATAGTTCCGAATTATGGCGCAAAAGGAGTTATAATTTTTAACGCCGGAGGCACCTATAAAGCCTACGACGCTGCGTGTCCAAATCAAGAACTTAGCTCATGTGTCGCTATGACAATTAATGGCATCAACTCCCTTTGTTCCTGCGATAAAACGGAGTATAGTTTATATACCGGACTTGGAGGAAAACAGTATCCGTTGAAAGAATATAAAGTAGAAGTTGTTGGTTCAATAATTCACGTTTATAATTAATATAAAAAAAGCCTGAAATTTAATTTCAGGCTTTTTTGTTTTTAGAATTTCAAAGTTAGTCCGGCTAAGAAGTTAATTCCTGCCTGCGGATAATAGTAAGGATAAATGTCCCACATATAACCGTTTGAAACATATTTTTTGTCTAAAATATTATTTACCATTCCGGTTATCATAATAGATTTGAATATCGATTTTGGTTTGATTTCGTAAGATACATTTAAATCATTTACAAAATAATCTGCCAATTTTGCTGAAGGCAATTCGATATTGTTCATGTATTGTTCTCCAACATATTTTTGCAATAATGAAATATGCAAACTCTTTATTGGAGTATATACTATAATATTTCCCGCAATGACTTCTGGTGAATACGCAATATCAGTAGTTCCGTAATATTGACCTTCAACAGCCAAATCAACATTTTTATTACTACTTAAAGTGAAATTTGGTCTCAAAATAAATTTATCAGAAAGGGCAATTGTCGCATCCAATTCAAATCCTAAACGGTAACTTTTTTCAGTATTTGCTCGAATTGGCGCTCCAACATCATCTAGTCTTCCAGTCAAAATCAGCTGATCTTTATAACCCATATAATAGAAATTAGAATTCAACTGGAATTTTTCTGAGTTGAATCTCCATCCTAATTCAAAATCATTTAGTTTTTCCGGTTTTACATTTCCGCCTTCATAATCGGTTCTGTTTGGTTCGCGATTTGCTCTTGCATAAGAAAAATAAAGCGTGCTTTTGTCGCTAAAAGCATAATTCAAACCTGCTTTCGGATTAAAGAAATTAAAATTATCATTAACTAAACCAGTTTCTGCACTATTGGCTTTATATTTTACATTTCTGTATTGCAAATCGCCATAGAAACTTAATTTTTCCGTGAATTGATAATTTGCTTTTGCGAAAATATTACCATCCGTTTTGGTCGAAAAATCATCATAGTAATGATCACCTAATTCTGTTGGCCCCATATTTCTTGCCCAAATTACTTTACCAAAATGATCGCCTTCGTATTTATTCCAACCTCCGCCAAAAATAACATCTAGTTTTTCTTCTTTATATTTTACAGAAAAAGTGGTTCCGTAGAAATCATTGTCCAACCATTTTTGACGAATCAAATCTGTTCCGGGAACTAATTCTCCCAAATCATTCTCGACCTCTTTTGTTGGCTGAATATCGCCATAACCGGCAATTGGTGTATCATATTTGTAATTTTCGTAATAACCACGTCCTTTTGTGTAGTGCAAAGCAAAATTAGTGCTCCATTTATCCGTAAATGATTCACTCCAATGTAATTGATAATGATCTTGTTTGTAATTATCGGTTTCGTTGTCATAAAAATGAACATTTCCCTGCTCATCTTTATATTTTCCAGCCGAATTATAAGTACGATTGCTTACCAGCGTTTCAGCATCTATACCATTCCATGCCTGATAGGTTTCTTCGGTTCCGCCAAAGACCAATGCTTTTATTAATGTTGTTTTTCCAACGTAAGTTCCCTGAAGAAAATACGATTTCAAATCAGAACTCGCGCGATCTATATAACCATCTGATTTTATTGTAGACAAACGTCCGGCTAACTCAAAATGATCATTTAATAATCCAGTGCTAAATTTTACAGTATTTTTATTTGAATTGTAACTTCCGAATGAACTCGAAATTTCACCATTCGCCTTAGAAGCATAATTATCCGTCAGCATATTTAAACTCGCACCGAAAGCTCCAGAACCATTTGTAGAAGTTCCGACACCGCGCTGTAACTGCAAGCTTTCTACAGAAGAAGCAAAATCGGGCATATTTACCCAAAAAGTTCCCTGGCTTTCAGCATCGTTGTATGGAATTCCGTTAATCGTAACATTTACACGAGTTGCGTCGCTTCCGCGGACTCTGATTCCGCTGTAACCAATTCCGTTTCCTGCATCAGAAGTTGTCACCACTGAAGGAAGGTAATTCATTAAAGTTGGAATATCCTGACCCAGATTTCTGTATTTAATTTCTTTTTTGTCCATATTACTAAAACTCACCGGAGTTTTTGAAGTAACACGAACCGCCGAAACCAATACATCGTCAAGCTGATTTACTTTGGTTGAATCTTGTTCTTGCGCAATAGAGAATAGTGTGAAGAAAAAAGAAGAAAGAAGAAAGAAATTGGATTTGTTGCTCAGCTTTGCAACTTTGTACCTTTGTACCTTTGTACCTTGAAAAGCACCTTGAAAAATAGTTTTCATTCGTAAAGAATTACGAATAAAAGGGGGAATTATTCTTTGTTAAATTAATAAAATTGTTTCACGACAAAATAAAGTGTGCACGCTCAATAGTGTCGTTTTTTCCCTTAGCAACATTACTCGCTCAGGTTCTTTGGGTATGATCTCAGCTCGTTATTTAGAGCACCCCTTTGAGACAATGCAAAGGTAATGTTAAAATATTTAAAACTCCAAAAAAGAAATTCCAAATTCCAAAACAGACTTATTTTGATTCTTTTGGAATTTGGAATTTTAAAACTTGAAATTTATTCTAAGTTTGGCTTTCTTCTCGATTGTTTTAAATCAGAAATATTCTTCTTGTCTTTAATTCTTTTCTTAATTACTGATTTAGGAATTTTTGTTGCCTTACGAACTTTCGGAACGTATAAACCTTTTTTAATAATTTCGAGAAAACGTTTTATAACAATATCTTTATTTTTAAGCTGACTTCTATCTTCATCACAATTTAAAATCAGAATGTTTTCGGTTGTTAAACGGTGTGCAATATTAGATTGTAAAAGTAATTTCTCATCATCAGATAAAGCCTGCGAAGCATTCAAATCAAAAGATAAAAAGATTTTTGATGAAACTTTGTTCACATTCTGTCCGCCTGCTCCACTGCTGCGAACCGCTTTAAAACTTAATTCTGATATGATTTTCTCTGTTTCCATTATTGTGGCTGATGCGCTGCTTTTAATAAGTCATTTACCGTTTTCACCGGATTAAAAGTTATCAGGGGCACAGCAACAAACACGGTAAGCCAGTTTGCCATCGAACCATTCCATAATCCCGGCAATTCGTAACTTCTCACTGTTTTACCTTCTATGCTTTTCTCTACAATAAATCCTGCCTTCTGATCTACAAATTGCAATAAATCAAAATTTTCTTTTTTGTAATTTTTGATTCCGCAAACTAAATCTACCGGATTAAAATGAGTGGCTTGCGCCAAAATTTCACCTTGCTTTTTATCAGTTAAATCAACTTGCGAAGTTTCTACAATTTGTAGCGATTTAATACCTTTATCATTTACTACCCAAAATGGTCCTCCGCCAGGTTCTCCTTCATTTTTTACCATTCCGCAAACACGAATAGGTCTGTTTAAAAGTTCTTTAACTTTATTAATCTTATTCTCAGTAGTAAATTTATTAAAATCACCATTGATAAAAACATTCAGTTTTTCTTCTAAAAAAACAACGATTTCTTCTAAATCAGTTTCCTTGATTTCGCAATTTTCAATAGCATTTAGGTAACCAAAAACTTTCTGTTGCACCTTAATTAAAACTCCCGCTAAAGCCTTTTTATAAAGCGTAATTTGCTCTATATGATTTTGAATTACGTTATCAATGTTTTTTATAAAAATAACATCAGCATCAAGATCATTCAAATTTTCAATTAAAGCTCCATGACCACCCGGTCTAAAAATCAAACGATCGTTTTTGTCTTTTACAAGTTTATTTTCGGAATCAACAGTAATAGAATCCGTACTTTTATTTTGATATGAATATCCAATATTGATTTTTACTCCTGAAGGCTTTTCAATCTTTTCTCTGTCCTGAGCAACGGCATTTTCAAACAGATCCTGATGAATTTCTGAAACTGTAAAATGCAAATTAGATTCATTTTTTGAGGTTGCATAATGCACACATTCATTCAAATGTTCCTCAATTGGATTTGCAATATGCTTTTCGTACTGATGAAATGGCAAAACTGCTTTAGGTTTATTTGCGAAATTAAAATCGTCTGAAGACAACAGTAATTTTATAAAATAGTAATTCTTATAGTCTCTTTCTAAACTCTCAAAATCAGGATAAATTTCTCTCAGTTTTTTATCAACCGATTTAAAAAATGGGAATTTTTCCATTCCAACAATAAAAATAGCAAGCTCTTTATCTTTCTTTCTATTTATATAGGCATTTATTGTTTCTTTTTGAATATCAAAATCATTTAGAAAAGCTATCAAAAACTTAAACATTCTTGTAGCCGCGCCAGAAGCAGGAACAAATTTTTTGATTTTCAGGTTTTCTTTTTGATTGTCAAAAAAAGAGGCTTTTTCTTCAAAATCACTTTCCGACAAACTTAATATACCATTGCTGATTGTTGCAGGACTTAAAAGATTACTCTTTGCAATACCGTTTTTAAAAATCTCCAATTGCTTTAAAATACTTTCAAAAGGAATTCCCTGATTATATATCTGGACAAAATCAGCAGATGACAAACCATTAGCTTTTGCAATAGTCAAATCGTTAATTATTTTAGTAGCTTTTGCTAATCGGCATTCCTTATTTCCTGAAATCGTTATGAAAGGTTTTTTGGTATCTATCAATGTTTGTTTAAAAACAGAGAAGACAGTTTCTCTTCCTTCGGGTGTATCTCGAATATCATCTTTTTCCCAAGGAACATCAATGTCAGTAAGGAAGAATAAATCATATTCATGTTTAAGTGCCGCTTCATTTAAAAGCGGATCACAGAAACCATAATACATTTCAGAAAAGACTTTGGTTACCATTAAATTGGTATCACAAAACAAATATTTTTTTGCTGTTGTTAACTTTTCATTTTCTAACAAAGTTTGCCCATAAGCAATTGGCATCATATCATCAGCAACACAAATGTGTTGATTCTCCTCCCACTTTTCCTGCAAATAATCACGTGCAAACTCCGGCACCCATTCGGTTTCGTAATAGTCTGCAAGCTGTTTTGCTAATGTGGTTTTCCCTGTACTTTCAGGACCAAATAAAGCAATTTTTATGATTGTTGTTTTTTGCTGTCTAAGATTTTTCTCCATTCTAAATAAGCTGAAATAGCCAAAATTGTAAAAATTAAATACTGTAATGACAACATCCCTAAGCCACGATAAGCATAAAGAGGCACTACAATAATGTCACCAATAATCCAAAGTGTCCAGTTTTCGATTTTTTTCCTGGCCATATACCACATTCCTGCAAAAAATATTCCTGACGAAATCATATCGATATAATTATCTTTATGTATTTCATAATCGAAATATTTATAAATCCCGAAAACTACAAAAACAGTAACAATAAACAGTACGATTCCGATTATTTTTTCATTAAAATTTGTACGAGTAATCGGCAAATTGTCTTCTACTGAACCGCCTTTTGCCCAAACATACCAACCATAAATACTCATAATTGAGAAATATCCGTTGATAATCATATCACCAATATAGCCCGCAATATATAAAAGATACACTGAAATCACCGTAGCAATTAAACCTGTAGGATACACCCAGATATTTTCTTTCTTAGCAAACCAAACGCTTAAAATTCCGCAAACAAAAACCAAAAACTCCAAGGCAATATGCCATAAAGGAGCATTTCTGTAACTTTCAAGAAAAAAATCTATCATTTTGTAAAGGTTATTTTGCTATCGATTTATGATTCAAAAAAATGGCTATCGTTCTCAAAAGCAGTACCAATAACCACCAAATCGGCACCGGCATTATATGCATTTTGAATTGCGTGCAAATCTACAATTCCTCCGCCAACAATAATAGGAATTTCTATATTTTGCGAAATTAACTGTATCATTTTCAACGGAACGGCATTTTTAGCTCCGCTTCCGGCTTCCAAATACATTAATTTATTACCTAACATCTCTCCGGCTTGCGCTGTTGCTAAAGCCAAATCAAAATTTTCACGATTAAGAGGTTTGGTTTTACTTACACGTGCCACAGCTGTTTCATTGCCACTTTCTATCAAAATATAACCTGTAGAAATAACCTCAATCTTCATTTTCTTTAAAACTGGCGCCGCCTGAACCTGATATTCTATTAGATAATCCGGATTTCGACCAGACAACAAAGACAAAAACAGAATCGCATCGGCCTGAGGAGAAATTTGCGAAGGATCACCAGGAAAAATAATAACGGGAAGATTTGTTTTTTGTTTTAATACTGAGATCAAATCCTCTAAAATAGTATTTTGAACAATACTCCCGCCAACAAAAATATGAGTTGCCGGTGATTCATTAATTTTAAGTATTAAATGATCTATATTTTCCAACACAATTTTGTCAGGATCTAAAAGTATGGCCAATAATTTTTGTCCATTTTTTTTAGCGTCTAAAATTTGTTGATGAATAGTGCGTAGTTTTTGCTCCATAATGGCTGTAAAAGTAAAAAGTTTTTAACGTAGAAGAACTATTTTAAATCAATTAAATTTGTATATTTCCTATCCACAAGCAAGTAAAAATGATCTCTTCCGAATTATTAGAAAAATATGGCGCCCTAAAAAAGTCCTTCCAAAAAAACGAACCAATTTTTGAAGAAGGCAATCTTCCTACACATTACTATCAGATTATTTCGGGCGAAATTAAAATGAGTAATTATAATGATGATGGTCGTGAATTTATACAAGGAATATTTTATAAAAATCAGTCTTTTGGTGAACCTCCTTTATTTCTAAATCAAAGGTATCCGGCCAATGCCATTGCCGTTGAAGAAAGCACAATTCTTGCTTTGAATAAACCAAGCTTTACGAAACTTCTGGAAGAGAATCCAGCTATTAGCATACAAATAATAGAAAATCTTGCACAACGTTTATATTACAAATCTATAATGTCAGCAGAAATCTCAACTCACGATCCTGAACATCGTGTCTTGAAATTAATCGATTACGGAATACTTTACTTCAATTTTCCAAAAGACAATAATGGTTATCTCATTCATTTTACGAGACAGCAAATTGGCGATTTGACCGGATTGCGTGTTGAAACTGTTATCAGAGCAATAAAAAACTTAGAAAAAAAAGGCGAATTGAAGATTATAAACCGAAAAGTATATAGATAAAAAAAGTTCTCGTTTTATGATTTAAGTCATAAAATGTAGTGGTATTGTGCATGTAACTTTGTTGATATAAAACAATATATCATGACACTATATCAATCAACATTCGACATTTTTAATAGAAATTATATGGGTTCTGCTGCAATGGCAGTAATTGCACAAAGCTGTTTAGGCGGTGCTGCAGCCATGTACGTTTTAGCAAACGGAACGTCTATCCCGCAAATGATTCAACTTGCCATTATTGTATTAGCTTGTGTATTTGCAAACACTTCAATATTGGCGCAAATGAAGCATAAAACGGTTTTTAACTTTATTATTTTAAGTGGAGTATTAAGTGTATTCTTTATACTTTTGAATAGTTTTATTCTATGAAAAAACAAATAGAAAACAGAGCTGACGTTTCTTTCTTAGTACATCAGTTTTATACTAAAATAAGAGCCGACAAAGAAATCGGCTTTTATTTTAATGAAATGATTACCGACTGGGATGCACATCTTGAAAAACTGACGGATTTTTGGGAAACTAATTTGTTTGGCGTTCGCAAATACAAAGGAAATCCGCATGCAGTTCACAATGAAGTTGATGCTCATTTCGACGAAAAAATCACACCAAATGAATTCGGAATCTGGCTGAATCACTGGTCTCAGACTTTAGACGAACATTTTGAGGGCGAAAATGTGGAAACCTTAAAAAGGCGTGCTCGAAAAATGAGTACTTTTTTGTATGTAAGTATGTTTCAGCATCGACAAAAAGAAAGCGAGGTTTAAAACTCTAAATTTTGGCATTTGGAATTTTCATATTGAAAAACTACTTCTCAAAAGCATAAACCAAAGTAAAACTCCCTTCAAATTTATTCGATTTCACTTCCTGATAATACACGTTAAAATCTTTTACCAAATCGTCAAAATGAAGGCTTGCCTGAGTTTTTTCTTTTTCTAAAGAGAAATCCTCAACCTGAATATGATCTTTAAAACTGATTCCTTTTTCATTTCTGATTTTAAAGATGGCTTCTTTGGCACCCCAGATTACCGTAAGTTTTTTAATGTATTCCTCTGTAAATTCCGGTTTTAAATAACCACATTCATAATCAGTAAACTTATCTGCAATTCGCTGAATTTTTTCGCGCTGTAATTCCATATCAATTCCAACAGTTTCGTGGCTGATAATAATTGCCGCAAAATGGTATGAATGTGTGATTGAAATATAATTATGGCAATCAAAATAGGGTTTCCCGAATTCGTCATAATGTAAATCTTTATCCGTAAAACCCATTTCCTGAATCAGCATTCGAACACTCAAAAAAGCACGCTGATGCAGTTGCGATTTCATTCCGTCCAATCTCTTTTGTGTTTTTTCTTTCAAAATAACTCGACTATACAATTCATCAAAAGATTCGGTTATCTCCCAAATTAAGATTTTAGTAGTTTCATTGAATTGTATGGTCTGAAATAGAGGCATTTTTTAATGATGAATTATGAGTTGTAAATTATGAGTTTTTAAACCATATAAGTCATTTAAGAAAACATAACTGTTGGCTTAAAAAAGCATTAGTAAATATAAGCAATTCACGACAAAGGTAATAGTTTCAGAATCTTTTTAAATGAACTTATATCACTTGCATGATTTCAAAAAGCATAATTAAGAATCCTTTTTTAAATGTACTTATACCACTTATATGGTTAAAATCGTTTTTCAAACTAATGTTCTAAAGATTAAGAATTTAAAGATTTCACAAATCTTAGAGAAAGTAGTAAAAATAAAAAGCTATTCCTTAAATTTGCAAAAATTTTACAATTATACAAATATAATATAAATGAGTACATCGACTACGCCTTATGTGGCTTTCAAAGTAAAAGACATTTCTCTAGCGGCTTGGGGAAGAAAAGAAATTGAACTAGCTGAAGCTGAAATGCCAGGTTTAATGGCGCTTCGTGCTGAATATAAAGACGAACAACCTCTTAAAGGTGCTCGTATCGCTGGATGTTTGCACATGACGATTCAAACTGCTGTTTTGATCGAGACTTTAATTGCTCTTGGTGCAGAAGTTACTTGGTCTTCTTGTAACATTTTCTCTACTCAGGATCAGGCTGCTGCTGCTATTGCTGCTGCTGGAATTTCAGTTTATGCTTGGAAAGGTCTTGACGAAGAATCATTTGACTGGTGTATTGAGCAGACTTTATTCTTTGGTGAAGACAGAAAACCATTGAACATGATTCTTGATGACGGTGGAGATTTGACTAACATGGTTATTGATCGTTACCCAGAATTAGTTGCTGGAATTAAAGGTCTTTCTGAAGAAACTACAACTGGTGTTCACAGACTTTACGAAAGAGTAAAAGCTGGAACTTTACCAATGCCTGCTATCAACATTAACGATTCTGTTACTAAATCTAAATTTGATAACAAATACGGATGTAAAGAATCTGCTGTAGATGCTGTACGTCGTGCAACTGACTTAATGTTAGCTGGAAAAAGAGTTGTTGTTTGCGGATACGGTGACGTTGGAAAAGGAACTGCTGCTTCTTTCAGAGGTGCTGGTTCCATTGTAACAGTTACTGAAATCGATCCAATTTGTGCTTTACAAGCTGCAATGGACGGTTACGAAGTTAAAAAATTAAACACTGTAATTGCTAATGCTGACATCATCATTACAACTACAGGAAATAAAGATATCGTTCTTGGAGAGCACTTCGAGCAAATGAAAGACAAAACTGTTGTTTGTAACATTGGTCACTTCGACAACGAAATCGACATGGCTTGGTTAAACAAAAACCACGGTGCTTCTAAAATCGAAATCAAACCTCAGGTTGACAAATATAACATCAACGGAAAAGACATCATCATCTTGGCTGAAGGTCGTTTAGTAAACCTTGGTTGTGCTACAGGTCACCCAAGTTTTGTAATGAGTAACTCATTTACAAACCAAACTTTGGCGCAAATCGAATTATGGAACAACAGTGCTGCTTACAACAATGACGTTTATATGTTACCAAAACATTTAGATGAAAAAGTTGCTGCTTTACACTTAGCAAAATTAGGCGTTGAACTTGAAGTTTTAAGAGAAGATCAAGCTGCTTATATTGGTGTTGAAGTTCAAGGTCCATTCAAACCAGAATACTACAGATACTAAATTGATTTTAGTCCCGATAGCTATCGGGATTAGATTTCTTTAATTACATATTTCAAACCCGGCAGGTTTTAAAAACCTGTCGGGTTTTCTATTTTTAGATAAGAAATAAAATGTCTTTTTCTATACAGAATAAAGATTTCTTTCAAAAAAACACATTTTTTAAGAATAACTGCTTAATTTTAAGAATTAAAATAAGTCACTATTTCTCAACTACATAAACATTGTACACTTGAAAAAAACATCTTATTTACTCGTCTTCTTTTTTTTATTGTGTATTCCGCACATTCTTTTTTCTCAGGAAAAAAAACCTAAAGTTGTTCTAGTTCTAAGCGGTGGTGGCGCAAAAGGAATTGCACATATTCCGCTTTTACAAAAACTGGATTCTTTACACATTGTTCCAGATCTTATTGTTGGAAACAGTATGGGAAGCATCATTGGCGGTTTATATGCTATGGGATATTCTGGCGACAGTATCGAAAAAATCACTAAAAATATTTATTGGGATAAACTTCTCGGCGGAGGCCAATCCTTACGATCTGTAAGTGCCGAAGAAAAAAGAGAATTTCAAAGATATTTGGTTGGAATTGGAGTAAAAGACGGAAAACTTAATAGTATTGGTTCTCTTTTAAATGATCAAAATCTAAGAGAATATCTTTCTGAATTAACCTTTCCTGTATATAATGTTAGAGATTTTGACAGTCTCCCAATACCTTTTAGAGCGATGGCTACAGACTTGGTTGAGGGAAAAGAAGTTATTCTAAGCAAAGGTAGTTTAGCTTATGCTATGCGAGCCAGTATGTCTTTACCAGCTATCTTCAAACCCATGCCTTATGAGAAATCGGTTTTAGTAGATGGCGGAGTTCTAAATAATTTCCCGACTGATGTTGCCCAACAAATGGGTGCCGATATTATTATTGGAAGTGACGTTGGTGGCGGATTGGAACCAATTGACAAACTGAACAATGTTATGACAATATTGATGCAAACCAGTATGTTTCCAAGTAATATTAAGAATCCTGCAAATCGTGATCGTTGTACAATATTAGTCGATCATTTACCCAACTTACGTTTCTCAACAGCCGATTTTGCGGATAGTGACGAAATCTACAAAGACGGTAAAATAGCCACAAATCAGAATCTTCCGGCTTTAATTGCTTTATCCGAAAAACTAAAAGGGTTTCCGCAACGAACTCACGCGCTGCCAGATATGCCAAAGGAATTTGTTCTTGACACCATCGTTTATAAAAAAATAAGTCCTGAGAATATGCCGTTAGTGGTTGGTAGAGCAAATCTAAAAACCCATGTAAAATATACTACCAAAGATTTAATAGCGGGTATTAACAGAGCAATGGGAACCAATCTTTTTGATGAAATTACATACAGCTATTTTGTTAAAGACGGAAACAAACTCGGAATTACATTATTTGGATTTGAACGTGCCAAAAACCAATTAAATACCTCCGTACATTATGACACTTACAGAGGTGTAGGAATAATTTTTAATTACACCGGAAGAAATGTCCTTGCCGATGCCTCTCGACTTCTGGTAACATTGGATATCGCTGAACAGCCAAAAGCCAGAATCAATTATCAGAAAAATTTTGGGCAACACAGAGAATGGTGGTGGTCATCTGAAGCTTATGGAGCTTTTCTTCGTCAAGAAATTTACATAAACGGAAAAGCATCAGACAATATACTTTATAATGCTTTTGAGTTGAACAATGAAGTAAACCGAAATTTAAATTCGCTCAAAAGCTATTTAGGTTTTGGCTTAAACTATCACTACACCAATCTAGAACCAAAATACGATCGGGAATACAATCCTAATGCAGTCAGTATCAACAACTATAGCTTTAACAATATCGAATTCAACATGCATTATTCTTATAATGATATGGATAAAGTTTTCTTTGCCACAAACGGAACAATTATGAAGGCAAATATTGCACGATCTTTCCTTACTGATCTCGATGCATCATTTTCTGATCCCGATTTAACAAGCATATCCGGCAAAACAAATGGTTACACAAAATTTGGTTTCACTTACGAAAAAAGAGCGCTCTTAAAAAAGAAAATCACAGGAATCATCGGGTTTGATTCTTATTTTATATTTCAGGACAAACTTAAAGAAGACCAAATTGACTTCTCAGGATTTGGTTATGCTTCAAAATATTTCCTAGGCGGCATTATTCCGAGTTCTGGTAGTAATCGTTTTTCATTTGCAGGTCTTCACGAAGACGAACTCAATGTTACACAATACATGGGATTAAGACTCGGCTCTCAAATAAACATCATTGGAAAAATTTATCTGACACCTCATTTCAATATTGCAACCGTAGGTTTTGATACTTTTGACGAATATATCGACCATGCATTTAATCCAAAAGGAAATTGGGATGACAATATTGATACCAGTCTAGTAATTTCAGGAGGAACTGCAATTTCTTATCAATCCATTTTAGGTCCAATTCATTTTGACGCATCGTGGATCAATAATATTGACAAAGTCCGATTATTTTTCAGTGTAGGATTATCGCTAAATCCATAATTGGTTTCAAAAACATTTTTTAATCTAAAATCAGAAATCTACAATTTAAAATTATCTGGGCGTGCCATTATTTAAAAAAAGGCCCAAATATGCTCTGCGCGCATTAGGCCTTTTCTTAAATAATGTCGGGCTATCCGCGCTACTTCGGTAGCCTGCTCCTATCCCTTACGCACACGTAGACCAAGAACTTTAAATATTCTATTTTTATTAATTACTCCTGAAATTTTAAGCTTAAATTTGAAATCTCACAACATCAAAAAATATTATCGAAAAAGTTTTATGTGAAACACATGGTTTAAAAGAAATGACTTTTAGTTGTATTCACATTGCTATGGCAACAGATTCAAAAGAAAAAGTAGGCTTTTACTATTCAGAGGCCGAAGAAGATCTTCCGCAAATTGCCTGGTGCGGAGAATGCGAACAATGGCTTCTTGATAATGGAGAAGAATGGACCAACGTTTTTCAAGCCAAAGCCGATTTTAAAATGCTATGCATCGATTGTTTTGATGAAGTAAAAAATAACGAAACAGAAATTCATCTACGATAATAAATCAACAAACTTAACAGGTTTTAAAAACAGATTTAACTTTGTAAAAAACGAAAATCATGAAGAATTTTTTATTTCTATTTATTGCCATTATCTTCGAAATCATTGCTACTTCAGCATTAAAAAAATCTGAAGAATTCACGAAACTTATTCCAAGTATCATTACCATTATTGGATATTGCGGTGCATTTTATTTTTTAAGTTTTGCCATTAGAACTATTCCTGTTGGTTTTGCTTATGCTATTTGGTCTGGTGTTGGAATTGTTTTAATTACGGCAATTGGTGCTATTTTTTTTAAAGAAATTCCAGATTTGCCAGCTATTATTGGTTTGAGTTTAATTGTAATTGGCGTTATTATAATTAATGTTTTTTCTAAAACTGTGGCGCATTAATTCAAAAAGAAAATGAACTTCAGAAAAGCTACAATCTCAGATCTTGCCGAAATGAAGGAATTGTTTGTTCAAACTATTCAATCTGTCTGCAAAAACGATTATAATCCTGATCAGATTAATGTATGGATTTCTGGAGCAGAAAACACACAACGCTGGATTGACGTTATCGAAAAGCAATTTGTTTTACTTGCAATAATCGAAAACAAAATTGTTGGTTTCGGAACTTTAAAAGACGGAAATTATATTGATTTCTTTTTCATTCACAAAGATTTTCAAAGACAAGGAATTGCCAACAAAATCTTTGTAGAATTAGAAATTGAAGCTCAAAAATATCATTCAAAAATTATAACTTCAGATGTAAGCATAACGGCAAAACCATTTTTTTTAAAGAAAGGATTTATTGTAAAAGCAGAGCAAAAAAACATATTAAAAGGCATCGAAATAATTAATTATAAGATGGAAAAAGAATTATAATATAATCTCGCAAAGATGCAGAGTCGCAAAGTTTTACTTTTTAAGTTCGCTAATCTTTGTAGAATTACTTTGCGGTCCTTCGACTTCGCTCAGGATGACAATATTAAAAAAATCTCTACGCCTTTGCGAGATTAAAAACTTTGCGATCTTTGCGTAAACCTTTGTGCACTTTGTGGTTAAAAAAAACTCAGCAAGTTTCAGATTTTATACCAGCAAAAACCAATCGATCTTTGCCTTATAAAATGGAAGAAAAATGAATACACAAGAAACCATTAATTATAATCGCATTGCCGAAGCAATCGATTATATAAAAGCAAATTTTAAAGATCAGCCCAATCTTGATGAGGTTGCGGAGAAAGTGCATTTAAGTCCGTTTCACTTTCAGAGACTTTTTAGCGATTGGGCAGGCACAAGTCCGAAGAAGTTTTTGCAGTATACAAGTTTGGAACACGCAAAGAAATTACTCAAAGAAAATCAGGCAACCATTTCTGAAACAGCTTTCGAAACAGGCCTTTCAGGAACGAGTCGACTTCATGATTTATTTGTAAATATCGAAGGAATGACTCCGGCAGAATACAAAAATGGCGGAAAAAATCTCGAAATAAATTACAGTTTTGCCGAAAGTCCGTTTGGGAATATTATTGTTGCATCAACCCAAAAAGGTGTTTGTTTTATGGCTTTCGCCGAAGAAGAAGAAACTGGATTTGATTATCTAAAAAACAAATTTCCGAATGCTCAATTCTCTAAAAAACTAGATTTGGCTCAGCAAAATGCTCTTTTTATTTTCCAAAATGACTGGAGCAAATTATCTGAAATAAAACTTCATTTAAAAGGAACTGATTTCCAATTAAAAGTCTGGGAAACCTTGCTTAAAATTCCGATGGGCCAACTTTCGACTTACGGAACTATTGCACATCAAATTCAAAAACCAAATGCTTCACGAGCGGTTGGAACAGCGATTGGAAGCAATCCTGTTGCGTTCCTAATTCCTTGTCATCGCGTAATTCAATCTTCCGGAATTTTCGGTGGTTATATGTGGGGAAATACTAGAAAAACCGCAATAATTGGTTGGGAAGGCGCGCAGATAAATCCTTAAAACAGTTTTAGTCATCAATTGATTATTGATTAAAATATTTCTACACAAATAAGGGTAGAGACGCAATTCATTGCGTCTAAAATACAATCAATTGCGTCTAAAATACAATCAATTGCGTCTAAACAAAATTGTCGACAAAGATTCTTTGCGGAAATACATGGTGTTAGACGCAATGAATTGCGTCTCTACGATGAAAACAAACCAGATAATAATTTAATTTTTATGCAAACTATACAATCTAAAATTGCTTCTCTAAATTGGGAAAGCATCAACGAATCTATGCACGAAAATGGATTTGCAATAATTCCAAATGTATTAAATAACGAACAATGCGAAGATTTAAAATTCGATTATGACAACCCAAATCTATATCGAAAAACAGTCGTAATGGAACGCTACCGATTTGGTTTGGGCGAATACAAATATTTCAATTATCCACTTCCAGATTTGATTCAAAACATACGTTCATCGATTTATCCAAAGCTGGCTCCAATTGCAAATGCATGGATGAAAGCGCTAAATATTAATACTTTTTTTCCTGAGAAACACGAAGAATTATTAAAACAATGTCACGACAATAATCAACTAAAAGCGACTGTTTTAATTCTTAAATACGGCAAAAGCGGATTCAATACTTTGCATCAGGATTTATATGGCGATGTTTATTTCCCAATTCAAATTGTACTTTTTCTTTCTGAGCCAGATGAAGATTTTACAGGCGGAGAATTTGTATTGACACAACAGACACCAAGAGCGCAATCAAAAGCAATTGTGTTGAAACCTAAAAAAGGAGATATTTTAGTTTTCACAACCAATTTCAGACCGGTGAAAGGTACAAAAGGATATTATCGTGTGAATATGAAACATGGCGTTAGCGAAGTTCATTCGGGTGAACGTTACACGCTGGGAATTATTTTTCATGATGCATTATCGTAAAAAAAATCAACGCACCGTATATCGTAGAGACGCAATTCATTGCGTCTACGCAAAGATTGTCGACAAAGACTCTTTGCGGAAATACATAATGTTAGACGCAATTCATTGCATCTAAACAAAATTGTCGACAAAGAATTAATTGCGTAAATACGTGATGTTAGACGCAATGAATTGCGTCCCTACGATAAAAAATATCCATAAAATAAAATGATAAAACATATTGAAATCTCGGATTCAAATCTCCGAAATAAAATTAAAAATGCGGAAATTTGTTTCGGTGGAAACCAAAAATTAAAAATCTACGGAACGCTAAAATGTTCTTCGGGAAAAAGAATGAAACGTGAAAATCGTGTTTTCTTTTTATCTGAAGATGAAGCTCAAAAAAACGGTTTCAGACCTTGCGGACATTGCATGAAAATCGAATATCTAAACTGGAAAAATGGACTTATTTAATCCTGAGACTAACGAAAATACGAATTTGCTTCCGAAAGACGGAACTGTAAATTATTACGGAAAATTGTTTTCGAGAGCAGAATCTGATTTCTATCGTGACATTCTTTTAAATACAATCGAATGGAAAAATGACGAAGCAATCATCTTTGGAAAATTAATTTTAACCAAACGAAAAGTAGCTTGGTACGGTGATCAGGAATTTGAATACACCTATTCGAATACCACAAAAAAAGCACTTCCGTGGACAAAAGAATTACTGGAATTAAAGACAATTATTGAAGAAAAAACAGGCGAAACTTTCAATTCTTGTCTTCTGAATTTATATCATACTGGCGAGGAAGGAATGGCTTGGCACAGCGATGCAGAGAAAGATTTAAAAAAGAACGGCGCGATTGGTTCAGTAAGTTTTGGTGCGGAACGCAAATTTGCTTTCAAACATAAAGACACCAAAGAAACGGTTTCTTTAATTTTAGAACATGGAAGTTTATTGGTTATGAAAGATGAAACTCAAACGAATTGGCTACATCGATTACCGCCAACTAAAACTACTCAAAAACCAAGAGTAAATTTGACTTTTAGAACTATTGTACGATAACTTATTTCTTCTTTTTTGAAACAACATTTTGATAGGAAAGCTTTAAAGCATCTTCAAACATTTCTGGTCTTACTTTAGAAAGTTCTACAATTGTCCAGCCTTGTTTTCCCCATTTATTTGGAATTGGGTAAAAAATCATTTCACTTGAAGCACAAAAAACAGATTGATCGATTTCGTTTAATTTTAAAACCGCGCGATTATTCTTCTCATCAAATGTGGCAAATATTTTTTTGTTAATTCTGAAAGAAGTTTTTTCGAAATGTGGTTCTTCCGTTGCATCGGGAAATGCTAAAGCTAAAGTTCGAAAAGTATCAATATGTATCATGACTTCTGCTTTTTAAATTAAAAACAATTTCTTTTTACCACCCCTGATTCAAACCATTTTTCAGCACTTCTTCATATTTGTCTTTATCGAAAGAATATAAATTTGGAGCTTTATGGGCAACATTATTTTTCTTTTCGTCGAGTTTCTTCAAAATCCCAATATTTGTAATTTTTCTAAGAAAATTTCTCCTATCCAGTTTTTTATCCAAAATCGTTTCATACAATTTTTGAAGTTCCGGAATAGTAAATTTCTCAGGCAATAAAGTATAACCAACCGGCATCAAATTCAATTCTGTTCGCAAACAGTCCAAAGCTTTTTCGAGAATTTCTTTATGATCCAAAATAAGTTCCGGCACTTCTTTATGATCAATCCATTCTACAATATCGTGCGTATTGGCAGAATCTGGAACAATCTGCAAAAAATCAACTAACGCATAATATCCTATAGTAACGAAACGCTGGTTAAACCATGTTCCCTTTTCTTCAGGAATATTTAGTTTTTCTAATGTCTCTTTATCGAAATGATTTTCGTTACGTTTTGTTTTTCCAAATGTCGCAAACTGACGTAAAAAAATGCCTTCAACTCCTGTTCTGTGGTTTAAAATAGTTGCAGCCGCAGTGTCAATATCCTGATCTACAGGAATAAATCCGCCCGGCAAAGACCACTTTTTACTATGCTTTACTTTGATTAATAAAACTTTTAACTGATTATCATGAAAACCAAAAATCACACAATCTATCGAAAGTCCAGGTTGGTATTTTTTATTATTTTCTATAATATCTTGCAACATTTAACTTCTATTAAAACAATTTTATTCCTGCAATTTAATTTAAATTTTACAAAACCAGCTTCTTTTAACAAAAGTAAACTGTCTTCAAAACCAAAACCAAATCATTAAGAAGTGTTTTAGACACAATTTAACTTAAATTTAAAATCAAATTTAAAAAAAATAATTACATTGCGTCAGAATAACACATATTAAAAAATATTGTTATAAAAGAAACAAAAAAGAATATTACTTCACTGATATTGTGTTTGTTTCTTCAGAAATCAGAAAGTCAATGCAAGCGTTATGAGTACTAATCCGTTTAAAAATATTAATCAAAAAATCAGAACTAAGATTTTGACCTCTTTCGGTTTTGTTTCGAAAACATACTTGCTGGAAGAATCAATAAAATACAGTGAACAACAGGAGAAAATTTTCAATGACATGATTGTTGAAACGGAGGCTAAAGATAAAAAAGCAAAACGCGAAGCTTTTGACAAAGCTTTGTATGCATCATATAAAGGAATTGGCGCTATGGATTTTATACATACGGTTTTGAAATAATTCAAAACCGTATAAATCCATAGCGCCAATTTCAGTTGAAACTCTATTTACTTCACTAATTCAAAGTCTGATTTTAGTTTAATATCTGCAGACGAAGCTCCAATCATTACTTCAAAATCTCCAGGTTCAGCATTCCATTCTAATTTATCATTGTAGAAAGACAATTTTTCTTTATCAATTGTAAATTCAATTGTTTTTGATTCTCCCGCGTTCAATTTCACTTTTTGAAAATCTTTTAATTCTAAAATTGGTCGTACAACAGAACCAAATTTATCTTTCAAATACAACTGAACTACTTCTTCACCAGTTACTTTTCCGCTATTTTTTAATTGAAAAGAAACTTTAATGGTTTCATTACTCTTTATTTTAGTTGAAGATAATTTCAAATCCGAGTAATCAAAAGTTGTATAACTCAATCCGTAACCAAAAGGAAATTTAGGTGAATTTTTCAAATCGATATAAGCCGAAACATAATTCTTAGAATCTTCATCTTTTGCAGGTCTTCCGGTACTGAAATGATTGTAGTAAATAGGAATTTGTCCTACTTCTCTAGGGAAAGTCATTGGCAGTTTTCCTGACGGATTATAATCTCCGAAAAGAACATTTGCAATGGCATTTCCAGCCTCAGTTCCCAACCACCATGTATAAACAATTGCTGGAACATTATCTGCTGTCCAATTGAAAATAAGCGGTCTTCCGGCATTTACCAAAACTACAACCGGTTTTCCTGTTGCTTGAATTGCTTTCACCAAATCTTCCTGAACACCTGGCAAATGAAGATCGCTTCGGCTTTTTGCTTCACCGCTCATGTCACGTCTTTCTCCAATGCTCAAAATAACAACATCGGCTTGTCTAGCAGTTTCTATTGCTTCGGCAAAACCATCTTTATTGTCGCCGTCTACTTCACAACCTTTAGCATAAAGCAATTTGGTGTTTTTACCCACTTTGTTCTGTAAACCATCCCATTGCGAAACTACCCATTTATTGTAATCTACTTCTGGAAGCTCTACAGACCAAAAACCCATATTTTCTTTATATTCTTTAACCATTGGTCCGATAAAAGCAATAGTTTTCAGGTTTTTAGAAAGTGGCAAAACTTGTTTTTCGTTCTTTAATAAAACAATACTTTTCTCTGCCATTTCGAGCGCTGCTTTTCTGTGCTCTGGATTATTCAAAGCTTTCTCAGCACGTTTTTCATCAGAATATTTATAAGGATCATCAAATAATCCTAATTCAAATTTCTTGCGAAGAATACGTCTCACAGCATCATCAACCAGATCAATTGAAACTCTTCCTTCTTTTACTAAAGCCGCGAGATTATATCGATATGCATTACTTTCCATATCCATATCACTTCCCGCAGTAATAGCAGAGTAAGCAGCCTCTTTAAGATCTTTTGAGTAACCGTGTGCTACCATTTCGCCAATTGAACCCCAATCAGAAACTACGAATCCCTGAAAGTTCCATTTGCCTTTTAAGATATCTCTTTGCAAATGTGCATTTCCAGTTGCCGGGATTCCGTTTATATCATTAAAAGAATTCATAAAAGTTGCGGCTCCGGCATCCAAAGCGGCTTTAAAAGGAGGTAAATACGTTTCGAATAGCATTCTTTCGCTCATATCCACAGAATTATAATCTCTTCCGCCAACACCTGCTCCATAAGCTGCAAAATGTTTTACACATGCCATAACAGAGTTTAAATCTCCCAATTTATTTCCCTGAAAACCTTTTACTCGCGCATAAGCAATTTTTGATCCCAGATAAGTATCTTCTCCTGCACCTTCCATTACACGTCCCCAACGAGGATCACGTCCAATATCAACCATTGGGGCAAATGTCCAGTGAATACCACTTGCAGATGCTTCTGTTGCAGCAACTCTTGCAGCTAATTCTATAGTAGCCAAATCCCAGCTCGCCGCCTCGGCTAACGGAATTGGAAATGTTGTTTTGTAACCGTGAATAACATCTTGACCAAACAACAACGGAATTTTTAAACGGGACTGCATGGCTAATTCCTGATATTGTCTGGTGTATTTTGTTCCGACAACGTTTAACATAGACCCTATTAAACCTTGTTTAATTTCGACTTGTTTGTTTGTATTTATTGTAATTGGACCCGTCGCCTGATTGTCGCCCGTATACTGATTAAGCTGACCTATTTTTTCCTCGATAGTCATTTTTTTCAATAAACTATTTACTTTCTGGTCAATGCTTTCCTGCTGAGCAACCGCAAAAAACGATACGCTCAACAAGGTTAATGTGGTTATTAATTTCATCTTTTTTAATTAATTTCTATTAAGACAGGTAAATGATCCGAAGGATATTTCAAATCTTTAGAATCACTTAAAACTGCATGTTTTTGCACTGTTAAGCCGCTATTTTTAGAAATAAAAATATAATCTATCTCTAAGTTTACTGGTTCGTTATGCTTAAACGCATTAAAAGTTCCCGATGGTCCAAAAGGTTTTTCTTTAGAAACCGTTTTGGTATCATCCATTTGTTTTTTTATTTCAATAATTTGTTTCGTGTCAGGCTCTGAGTTAAAATCTCCCATTAAAAAAACAGGATAATTTTTAACGTTGATTTCTTTAATTCTCGAAAGAACCAATTCTACACCTTTTACTCTTGCAACTTCTCCAATATGATCCAAATGAAGATTGAAAACCCAAAATACTTTTTTACTTTTTAAATCTTTAAATAGTCCATACGTACATACTCGGTTACAAGCTCCATCCCAGCCTTTTGAAACTAGATTTGGCGTTTCTGACAACCAAAAAGTATTGGATTGCTGTACTTTGAAACGGTCTTTTTTATAATAAATAGCAGAAGCTTCGCCCAAACCTCCTTCTTCTCTTCCAATTCCAAATTTGTCATACGCTGGCAAAGCATTCGAGATATCAATTACCTGATTAGGCAAAGCCTCCTGAACACCGAAAATATCCGGACTATAAAATTGTATTTGAGAAGTAAAATAATCTTTCCGCTTTGGCCAGGCATTTTCTCCATCTGAAGCTACATCCAAACGGATATTATAAGTCATTATTTTTAAATTCTGACCAAAAAACGAGGCGCTTACAAAAAGCAGACATACTACTAAAACAATTTTATTTATCTTTTTCATGTTTAAAAAATTTTGATTCGTAAAGCTAATGTTTCCAAAGTCTTCAGGAAAAAAAATATTTTAAAGATTATGTTAATTATACACTCTTACATAATCTACTTCATAAACTGCACTGGTGAAATTAGGATCAACAGCTCCTCCAAAATTTCCTCCCATCGCAAAATTCAAAATCACAAAAAACTTCGCATTAAAAGGAGTTGTTGGCGAATTTTTATACGTGTAAAACAAATTATCATCTACATAAAATTTAATATTTTCAGCATCCCATTCAGCTGCATAAATATGAAATTCTGTTGCTGTATTTGTTGCTTTTGTAGTTTTGGTATCAGGCGTATTTCCTGAACGACCAGGGGAATGCAATGAAGAATGAATAACATCCGGATTGTTTCCTACAGATTCTAAAATATCAATTTCGCCACAAGCTGGCCAGCCTACCGTATCAAGATTATCTCCTAATAACCAAAATGCCGGCCAAGTACCACCACCTACAGGTAATTTTGCACGAACTTCGGCTCTACCGTATTTAAAAGAGAATTTCCCTCTAGTAAGCATTCTTGTTGAAGTATAATGGCTTCCCATATACTCCTCTTTAATGGCTTTAATTCTCAAAGTTCCGTTTTGGATAATTACATTCTCCGGGCGAGTGGTATAATATTGCAATTCATTATTCCCCCAGCCGTCTCCGGTTCCTGTATTGTAATCCCATTTTGTAGTATCAGGCGCTCCATCAACATTAAATTCATCTGACCAGATTATTTTTCGCGCAACAAAAATATCAACATTAGAAGAAGTGTATGCATATTTTATTCCGTTAAACGCAGTAACTTCTATTTTATAATTTTTATTACCAGGCTGAGTAAATTCATAAGCAAGTTGTCCCGTTTTAAGTTCTATAACTTCATTATTGATTTTTACTGTATAAGATGTCGCATCTTTTGAGGTAATGGTCAGGTTTATTTTTCCGCTTCCGTCGCCATTTGGTTTTTCTGTAGTTTTTCCAACCACATCTACTTTTACTGTAAGATTTGAAGGAACAACGACTACGGGCGTATCATCGGCAGCATCATTACTGCTACTACACGATTGAAAAACAAACAATAATACAAGTGTTAAAAAACTTGATCTGTTTATTAATTTATTCATTTTCATTGTTATTAGTTATTAAATTAGTTAGTCAAAATAATTATTCTCTTTTTAGTTTTACTTTTTATCTTCACTGAAATCCAGATAATTCAAATTGAATCCGCCTTTCTCAAAGACCACTTTTATTTTATTTGTCCCGGCGTTTAATGTAATTCCTGATAATAAAATTGTTTTCCATTTGTCATTTCCTCCGGTTGCAGGAAGTACAATTTCTTCTGATTTTACGCCATTTTCTGTTTCCAGATAAAGTTTCCCTTCCGCATTTTCATTTGAATAACGAATTGCCACCTTGTATTTTTTTTGTTTAAGAACATTGGCCGTAAATTGAAGCCATTCTCCATCTTCAATAAAAGAAACCTGATAACCATTTGATCCGGCATCTTTGCAAGGTGAAATATCAACACCGTCATTTCGCATTGCATTTCCTCTGTTCCAATCTACAGGAATATTTGTATCTACTCTGTAATTAATGAAATCTTTATCTGAATAAGCAATTCCATTTGTTCCCAGATCATATTCTGTAGCTGCAATTTTTCCAGGAATTACATGCTTTTTGTATGGTTTTGTTTCATTTGTCTGTACTTGGCGGAACATGGCATCAATAACATCCGGTTTAACCGTTACATTTTCCATTTTGTAATTATCGGCTATTTTCATCAATGCTTTTTTCGCAAAATCGGGAGTTGGTTTATTACCTCCATCTTTCCAATATTTCAATAAAACATCATATTCCGGATTTTTAGTAACAGATGTAACGCCAGCAATGTTTTCAATCTTTTTCATTGGCCAAAAAGCCCAGCCAATATTATTGCTTTCTACCAAAGATAATGCTTCTTTAAACCAAACATTTGAATTTTCTCCACTTTCTCCAAGCCAAATCGGAACGTTATATTGTGTTCTGTAATCCATCATTTTCTGAATGGATTCTTTCGTGTTGAAATTCCAATATTTATGAAAACTTAACACCATATTTTCATCCCATAAAGGGAAAATTCCGTTGTAATTATTTCCCCAGCAATTTCCTTCAATTACAATGATGTGATTGGTGTCAACTTCTCTTATCGCTTTGGTAACTGCTACTAATAATTCTCTTAATGGACCATTTGAATTTTCGTCACAACCATTTTTATTAGTTCCTGTAAAATTCCAATTTGGTTCATTAATAATATCGTAAGCTCCAATCCAGGAATTATCTCTGTAACGTGCAGCGAGTTTTTTCCATAAAGCAATCATTTTTTTCTTATTGGCTTCGCTTTCCCAAAGTGATGGTTTAGTAGTATCGTAATCTGAAATTGCCGCATCATTTCCTTGTCCTCCCGGAGCCGCATGTAAATCTAGAATTAGGTACATTTTGTTTTCGGCACACCATTTCAGCAAATTATCTGTCATCGTGAAACCTTCCTCGATCCAACTAATTTCGCCATTTTTTTCTTCCTGAATTGATGACGTGTACAAATTATAATGCATTGGAAGACGAATTGAATTGAAGCCCCAAGCGGCCAGTGAATCTATATCACGTTTTGTAATTCCGTTTGCTTTGTAAGCGGCATAAAATTCTTTAGTTCCTTTTTCTCCAATCAAATCCTGAATCCTTTGTTTGATTTGATATTGCGGACTTGCAAAAGGCTGTGTTTGTATCATATAGCCTTCCTGAACCATCCATCCGCCAAGACCTAAGCCTCGCAGAATAACATTATTACCGTTGGCATCAACAATCTTTTGCCCTTCTCTGTGCAGAAATCCTTGTCCAAAAGCTGTAATCGAGAACAAAAACTGTATGACAATAACTATTTTTTTCATCATTTAATTATTTAAAAAATTAAATATCAAGACAACATCCTGAAATTTAGATGCACTTTACTTTAGTGAAAAATCTTTTTTAAGATTCCCTATTTGAATGGTAAAAGTTCCTGGTTCAGCAATCCATTTTAAGTCCTGATTTACAAATTGCAGGTCTTTTTGATTTAAAGTGAATTTTACTGTTTTTGTTTCGTTTGGCTCTAAACTGATTTTTTCGAATCTTTTCAACACTTTAAATTCCGGAGTAATACTGGCTACATTATCTGTTAAGTACAACAAAACGGCTTCTTTTCCTGCTTTAAATCCTGAATTTGAAACTTCAACAGAAACATTTACTTCCTCAGAAGTAGTAATTTCAGATTTGTTGATTTTTAAATTCGAATAAGTAAAAGTTGTATATGACAATCCTGTTCCAAACTCAAATTGAGGCGAATAACTTTTTTCATATTTTGCATCGTCATTCTGTTCTCCTTCAGAAATACTTTCCGTATATTTTCTGTTGTACTTTTCAAGAGAATTTGGATATTTTGGATAATTGTAAGGCAACCTTCCACTTGGATTTACATCACCGTATAAAATATCTACTAAAGCACGAGCACCTTCATTTCCTGGAAGGTAACACTGAACTACAGCATTCATTTTGTTTTCAAAATCACTTATCAGTCTTGGTCTTCCTTCGTTTAAAACTAAAACAATAGGTTTATTTAATTTGGCTAGAGCCAAAGCCAATTTGATTTGCGAACTGCTTAAATACAAATTACTGATGTCTCCCGGCGTTTCTGTATAATTTTTTTCGCCTAAACACAAAACAATTTTAGATGCGGTTTTTGCCAGTTCTACTGCTTTTTGAATTTCAGCTTCATCCTCTTTTTCAAGATCAGCTCCTTGTGCATATAACACATTTTCTTTCCCTAATTTATTCTGAAAAGCTTCTAGAATTGTAGATTTTTCAGCTGCATAAGTATCTGAATTTTCGCCTTGCCAGGTATAAGACCATCCTCCGTTAAGATACTTCATACTATTTGAAGTTGGTCCTGTAACCAATATTTTTTCCGTTTTACTTAAAGGCAAAACCGAAGCTTCGTTTTTCAATAAGGTTATTGATTCTGCAGCTGCGTTGTAAGCTTCCTGAATATGTTCGGCTGATCCAAATTTTGGATAGTCTTTTAAATTTGCTACCGAATTTTCGAATAAATTCAATTCAAATTTCATTCTCAAAATTCTTGTAACAGCATCATCAATTCTGGACATTGGAACTTCTCCTTTTTTAACCAAATCTACTAAGTCAGTATAAAAAGTAAAATCTTCCGGTACCATACTCATATCGATTCCTGCCATAATTGCAATACGAACGGCATCACGATTCGACTCGGCAACTTTATGTCTGGTGTACAAATAAATTATATCCTTCCAGTCTGTAACTACGACACCCTGAAAATTAAGTTCTTTTTTCAGAATATCAGTAATCAATTGTTTGCTGGCATGAACTGGTGTTCCGTTGATTTCACCAGAACTTACCATAACACTTTTGGCTCCGGCATTGATTGCTGCCTGATAAATCGTCAAATCATATTGTCTTAAAATACGCTCCGGAATAATACTTGGCGTTCTGTCTTTTCCTGTAGTTGTACTTCCATAGCCAATGTAATGCTTCATACAGGCTGCAACACTGTATTTTGAGCCTACATTATTTCCCTGATAACCACTAACTAATGCGACTCCCATTTGTGAGGACAAATAAGCATCTTCTCCAAAAGATTCCCACATTCTCGACCAGGCCGGATTTCTTGGAAAATCCAAATCTGGTGAAAAAACCCATGGAATAGATGAAGCTCTGGTTTCATAGGCTGAAATTTCGGCTCCACGTTTTACCAAAGAAGGATTAAACGTTGCTGCCAAACCAATTTGCTGCGGAAACAAAGTAGCTCCGGCTGTATAACTTGCGCCATGAATAGCATCTATACCATATAAAATCGGAATTTTAAGTCTGGTTTTATTTGCTTCAGTGGAAATTGCAGTTTGAGTTTCCTGCCATCTTTTTAATGTTGGAGCTCCCGGATTTGGAACATTTAAAATGGATCCGATATGATAATCCTGGATTCCCTGCTTTAATTTTGCAGCATCAAAATATCCCGGTTTTGCACGATCTTCAAATATCGTAACCGTTATTTGTGTCATCTGACCTACTTTTTCTTCAATGGTCATTTTAGACAACAATTCTGAAACCTTAGCGTCTATATTGACCGATTTGTTTTTAGAATCCTGACTCCATGTTACTCCAAAAATTAAAAAAGTGAAGATTAATAACTTTTTATTTTTCATTATATATTTTTTTTAGCATTTCTTCATCCAAATTCTAATACAAGAGTCTGAATGATAATCAATGTCATCTGTTTTTCTATCTTTTTATTTTATGAACATTAAAACCAATTCCGATTAAATTCAGAAAAAAGCCGCCGTACAAAATAACATTACGGTCGTAAAAGCTGGGGAGACTTTGCGAACTATAAAGCTAATTTCCCGCCGGCAATTTCAATGCTTTTATAACTTTTTAATACACTAAAGTCTGAATGGCGTGCGCTGGAATTTTAGCCACTGTTTTTTGAGTACCAACAATCAAATTATAAGTTATTTCATTGTCCGAATTATTCATTACTACAGTTGCCATTTTTCCATCTGCATTTAAAAATGAAGTACTTTGCAAATAACTTCTACTTACTGAAGTACTAACACGAACAGCATTCAGACGAATGAATTTTGAAAAGTGACCAATGTAATAAAACGACGGTGTATAGATTAATTCGCCTGTTGTCGTATCTGCATGAATTGGAGCAAAACAAAAATTGCCAACATGATTCGGTCCGCCAAATTGATCCAAAAGAATATTCCAGTCGGTCCAGGCAACGGTTCCGTTGTTAAAATCATTTATCATTGATGTTCCGTATCGTTCGGCATTTGCCCAAAATTGATATTTTGCAGCATCAAATTTTTCTACACATCCTTCAGTAAACATTAATTTCTTATCCGGATACGCTTCATGAACTCGTGCCACGTTTTCAAACATTGGTTGTCCTCCAGCCCAGGTTTCATACCAGTGAAAACCCATTCCCCAAACATATTTTGATGCTTCGGGATCAGAGAAAATAACATTAGCTCTCTGCACCATTAAATCACGATTGTGATCCCATGCTATAATTTTTATTCTGCCAAGACCCTCTTTTTTGAGCGTTGGCCCGAGATAATTTTTCAAATAATCTCTTTCTTCTTCTGCCGTGTACAAACAAGATTCCCATGTTTGTGTTGCCATTGGTTCATTTTGCACTGAAGTTCCCCAAATTGGAATACCTTCTTTTTCATAGGCTTTAATGAACTTTACATAAAAATTAGCCCATGGCCGATAAAACTCAGGTAACAATTTTCCTCCTTTAAGAACACTTTTATTACTTTTCATAAAAGCATTTGGAGACCAAGGTGTTGCATAAGTTAGTAATTTTCCGCCTGCTGTTTTGATGGCCTGCTTAATTAACGGAATACGATATTGCCTGTCGTGTTCAATCGAAAAAGTTTTTAGATCCTTATCACCTTCTTCTATATAAGAATAACTTCCACTGCTAAAATCAGAACTCTGAATAGTAGTTCTTAATAATGTGTAGCCAATTCCCTTTTGCTGATCGTAATATGCATCTAAAAATTCTGCTTGTTTTTCTTTAGAAAGGTTTGCAAAAATTTCGGCACTGGCATCTGTTATCGCTCCTCCAATTCCCATGAAAGTTTGGAATTTTTTTAATGGCTCAACAAAAACAGAAATTTCAGTTTCAACTGGCTGCTGCGAAGCTGTAAATGATAAATTATCTGTTGGAGTTAATCTTAATTTTGTATTATCAGCAGTCGTATAAACTGTGATTTGCTTATTATTTGTGGTAAATACTTTCGATTGTTTGGGGCTTTTCTGCTGCGAAAAAGCAGCCACAGAAAAACATAAACAAGTAATTATAAAGCCATTTTTTTTCATTGTATATGCTTTAAATCATTAAAACTTTTTAGCAATAATTGATTAAGAATAGCTCATAGTCCAATAGAAGATGAGCTATTCTGAAAACCAAACTTAACTTAAACTAAACATGAGTTGTATTCGTCTTTTTGTGTCCGAATACGAAATTTTCTTCTTTTACAGATTGTGAATTGATGGGTTTATTTAGCAAATTTCAATTTCCATTAAGGAATACTTTTTCCTAAAAAAAAGGAATGAAATCTTTTCTGGCTGGTAAAAAATAGCCCATAATAAATTATGGGCTATCCAGACAATATAAACTTAACTTAAACTAACCATAGTTTAAATCTTCTATACACTCCACCGTTTTTCTGATGTGGAGTGTAAAACACTTTCGATGTCGAAAAGAAAGTTTTAAATCTTGAATTTTCTAAAAAATTATTCTTATGGTTGCGGTTTGTAAACAAAAGTCCAACCTGTACCTTTATCTTTAAGACTACGAGGAGTATACAATACCATCTTATCTGCAGTTAACGAAACGATATCATAAGTTTGATCATTGTTACCAGCCTCAGCTCCAAGAATCTTAGAATCGAAAATGATTAATTTCTTATTCGCAAGATCCAATTTGTAAGTTCCTGACAATGCTTCACCTGCCGCCGTAGCATAATACTTATAATTACGGGCTCCGTCTAAATCAAAATGCATTTTTCCGGCTACATCTACCGGTGGACAACATTCACCTCCGGCATTCCACCAGGCTGTCAAGGCGCTATTGACATCATCTGGCGGAGACATAAACCACCATTTTCCGCCATCTCCTCCAACACCATCAAAAACCCAGGTTTTACCCGCCACAGCATCCGGGCCAAGTAAAGCACCCCATTCTGGTGGAGCTTCATGATCTAATGTCGTAATAGTCACCGGAACTGATTTTTCAAAAAATTCAGCACCTACTGTTCCTCTATATGTAAAATTAAATGTTCCTGTAACTGGCATTACAAACGTATGAGTATCCGTTAATGCCACATCCATAATATAATCCCAATAACCGGTAACACCAGGAGTCAACATTTCAAGCTTAATTTCATTACCGCCTGGAGTTGTATTTGTCGCTTTTAGCTCGACATTCTCAACAGAAGTACTGTTTGATAAATGCTGCTCATCTACAATTGGGTCACAAGCTGTCGTAACAAGCATAAGTGACGCCATTAGAAGATATATTATTTTATTAATTTTCATGTTTTTCAATTTAATAGTTATTACTTCTACCAACCTGGATTTTGTTTATACATATTATTAGATAATCTAATTTCTGTTTCAGGAATTGAAACCAATCCTTTAGTTTCCGGTCTGTATTTCGCAGTGTAATTTGCACTTGTTCCTGAATTATTAACCTGGAAAGTGTCATTGAATGATGCTTCAACATCTCCCCAACGAAGAATATCAAACCAGTGTAGTCCTTCGAATGCAAATTCGTGTAAACGCTCTTCTTTGATGTTCTCTAAAGAATATGCTTTTGGAGGCAAATTACCAGCTCTTCTTCTTACTTCATTCATTCCATCAGCTGTTTGAGTGATTTCTGAATGCATTAATAATACATCTGCATAACGCATATAAATAAAGTCTTGAGCGTGCATCAATTGCATATCCGGATTAGACCAATTGTATATTTGTACAAACATACCTACATTACTTCCTCCTTTATCATATTGTAGAGAAGTATATTTTTTGTCAAATAATCCAGTTTCATGATCTCCCTTACTTGCAGCATAACTTCCTGTACCTTGTTCAGGTTTACCAACCTCAAGTACAGAACCTCTTTTTCTTGTATCAGCATCATCCCAACCGCTAAACAATTTAGGATTTACTGTACACCAACCCCATCCTTCTCCAAATGGAGCTAATGAATTACCACGCAAACCATTAAATAAACAATATCTGTTTGTGTAAATATTTCCAGTACCATTACTCCAGTTCCAGTCACCAAAAGAAAATCTTTGAACAAACATTGTTTCGTAATTTCCTGTTCCAAAAGTTGGACTAACACCGTCCTGACCAACCCAAGATAATTTTTCAGTTTCTGCCCATGGTAATACTGTTTTTCCAGCTGCTATATTTACATAAGAATAAGGCCAAAGGTTTCTAAAATCAGTAGCTAATTTATGTCCACTTTTTGAAATACAGTCACTTAGATAAGCTCCCACTTGTGTTGCATTTAATTTACCTCCGTCAACTAATGGAAGTTCAGTTGTTGCTTGTTTCTCAATATTAGTCATATATCCTGTATAATATAAGAATACACGTCCCATATAAGCTTCAGCTACCCATTTATTAGCATGACCATATCTTGATGTTGGTATACTCGGGAATGGTGTTGCCGGCATTGTTTCGATAGCTAATTTTAAATCAGATGCGATTTGCGCATAAACTTCTGTAATAGTAGCTCTGTCAGCAGTTTTAGGATCATCTACTCTTACAATTAATGGAACTCCTCCAAAGAATTTGACCATTCTAAAGTAGAAAAATGCTCTCATAAACAATGCTTCTCCAATTGCCTGATTTTTATATTGAGTAGCTTCTTCAATAGTTTTAAAATAAGGTTTAAAATCAGCTAATGGCACTTTTTCAATAATTGCATTTGCTCTCGCAATTCCGTTATAAGACTGTACCCATAAGTCACGGAAAGTATCTTCATTTGGATCTTCAAAATTGTCAACCCATTTAGCACCTTTATCATCGGGACCACCACCACCAAGCATCATATTATCCATAAGGTTGGCAGAAATCTGTTCTTCGCTAAAAATACCATTTGTGTAAATTGCATTATAAACCCCGGCCATAGCCTCATCGATATCAGTCGGTGTTTTATAGTACGATTCCAAACTTTTTTCTCCTAAATTTTCTGTATCCAGAACATCAGAGCAACTTGAGACTGCAAAAATTGCGGAAATTGCTATAAGATATTTTATTTTTTTCATTGTGATTGTATTTATATTAAAAATCAGCACTTAATCCAAACATTACTGTTCTTGCCTGTGGATATAAACCTAAGTCTACTCCTGACGCCCATGCATAGTTAGTATTATCTCCTCCAAAGCGAACCTCAGGATCCATACCATCATACTTAGTAAATGTGTATAAGTTGTTTACTGCAACATACATTTTCAGGTTAGAGATAAATGTAAATTGTTTAAAGATCTCGTTAAAGTTATATCCTAGTGTTAAATTGTTGATTCTCAAATAATCTGCATTATGCATAAAAATATCTGAAATCTCACTTGTGTTTCTATTTGATACAGAACTTAATCTAGGCATTTTGTTTGAAGTGCCTTCTCCGTGCCAACGATCAAAAACATCAGAAGTATAATTTTGCATTGGGCTATCAGAGAAAGATCTGTAAGATTGCATAACCTGCATTCCGTATTTACCAGCCATTGTTGTATTCAAATACACATTTTTATATTCAAAATTCAATTGAATACCCAATTGGAAATCAGGATTTGGATCACCTAAGAATCCTTTATCTTTTTCATCAATGATACCATCGTTATTTTGATCTACAAAACGTACATCTCCAGGACGTGAATCTGAAAAATACGGCTGACCGCTTGGTCCAACGTATTCGTCAACTTCTTTTTGGTTTTGCAAAATACCAGCTGTTTTATAGCCATAAAAATATCCGATTGGCTGTCCTACCTGCGCTCTGTAAATTTCTCCAGTTCCTTGTGATAGTAAGTTTGATAATCCGTGGATTATTCCATCTCCATTATCAATTCTTGTAACTTTGTTTTTGTTTTTTGATCCACTAAGAGTAATACCGTATTTGAAATCTCCAATTTGATCTTTCCAGCTTACAGAAAGCTCAATACCACTATTCTCAATATCTCCACCATTAATGTATGGTGCTCCAGCTCCAAATGTTCCTAAAATTGCAGGTCTTACTAACCAGTCTTTAGTCATTTTTTTGTACCAGTCAAAAGTGATCGCCATTTTTGAATTAAACAAACTTGCATCAAATCCAAAATCTAACTGTTCTGAAGTTTCCCATTTAATGTCTGGATTAGTAACTCTCGCAGGATATGAAGTCTGACCAGAAACTGGTTTTGTATCTCCAAAAAAGTATCCAGGGAAAGCATAAAATATAGAAGATGAATACTGGAAATTAGGGATATCCTGATTACCATTTTGTCCCCAGCTACCTCTTAATTTTAAAGAGTTAAGTACATTAGAAGTACTAGCCATGAAATCTTCTTTTGTAATTACCCAACCTGCTGATACAGAAGGAAAATAACCCCATCTGTTATCTTTAGCAAAGTTTGAAGATCCATCCGCACGCATTGTAGCAGACAATAAATATTTCTCTTTATAATCATACTGTGCTCTAGCCATATAAGACATGATAGCGCCTCCACCAGCAGCATAATCAAAACCAGTTGCGTTAATATCAGCAATTGACTTTGGGCCAGCTGTATTGTTCAAATAAGCATAGTCAGGATTTCCCGGAAACAGTAATCCATTTCTTGATCCGTAAACATTTGTATTAAGTTGGTTTTGAATTAACTCCGTACCAATTAAAGCTGTTACATTATGATTACCAAAACTTTTATTGTAAGCAAGTGTATTAGTCCATGTCGTATTTGCTCCCTGATATTGGCTTTGAGAAGCGCCATCAATTGGATCATCGTAAAGTCTTCCTAATCTAACTATTGGATTCATAGATCTGTTATGTCCAAACCAAGAATCAACTCCAAATACAGATCTAAATTTTAAATTTAAAACTGGTTCAATTTCAACAAAAGCACTAGCATTTATCTTATTATCTTTTGGATAATTATAGTTACTTCTGTAAAACATAACCGCTAAAGGATTATTTTGATTTGCAGAAATACCATCTAAAGTTGGAGTATATCCAAATTGATTAATATTCATGTCTATCGCTGGCTGCCAATAAGCAGGCTGAAGTGGGTTTTGCGTTAGCGCATTATGCAAGTCATTTCCATAAATGTTACCATTTGATACTCCTCTATTCTCAGAATTTGTATAAGTAAAATTTTCTCCAACAGTAATGATGTTATGACGATCATTCTTTTTCAAAACCATTTGAGTGTTAATTCTTGCTGTCAATCTTTTATATCCGGCATCTATAATGTTTCCACCAATGATACCATCTTGGTCAAAATAAGAGAATCCCATAGAATAAATGATGTCTTCACTTCCACCTGTAATATTAATTGCATGACTTACAACAGGCGCATTCTTTTTGCTCATTTCATTTACCCAATTCGTTCCTTGGTCACCTTTTTGTAATTTATTCCAGATTTCAGTTCCTAATTGTGTTCCTGCTCCAGGAAAATTACGCTCTAGCCAATCATTACCATTTACAAGAATATTTTGCCAGTCATAAGGTGCTTTACCATCATTAATCATTCCTTCATCCATGATGTACATATATTCCTGAGCATTTAAAGGATCAAGGTTTTTATATGTATTCTGAACTCCAAAATAAGTATCATAGCTAATCTTTGCTGGTCTACCTTTACGTCCTTTTACTGTTGTTACCAAAACAACACCATTTGCAGCACGTGAACCGTAAATTGCAGCAGATGCAGCATCCTTTAGAACATCAATAGATTCAATATCTGATGGATTTAAATAATCAATATCTCCTACAGATATACCATCTACAATGTATAACGGATTTGAATTTCCAATTGTTCCTAAACCACGAATGGTAACTTTAGTACCAGCTCCCGGCGAACCGTTATTTCTTGTGATACTAATACCCGGAGCAATACCTTGAAGTGCTTCCATTGCAGATCCTGTATTCAACTCCTGAAGTGTTTCTCCTTTAAAGTTAGAAGCGGCTCCTGTAATCAAACCTTTCTTTTGAGTACCGTATCCAACAACTACAACTTCATTTAATGTCTGCGAAGCTGCTTTAAGTACAATGTTCAGTTTAGTTCTGCCGCTTACGGCTTCAGTAACTGTGTTAAATCCTACGAAACTAATGGTTAGTGTTCCATTGGATGGAACGTTGATCTGGAATTTCCCATCAAAATCAGAAGCAGTAGCTTTATTAGTTCCTTTTACTAAAACTGTTGCCCCTGGGACGGGTAATCCACTTTCATCATTAATGGTTCCGTTTACCGTAACGTCCTGTGCCATTGCGATAACAGAAAACAACAATGACGAAACACAAAAAATAAGTAATTTTGTCAATTTCATTTTTCTAAAAATTTTGGTTAATTAATTAGTAATTTGATGCAATTATAATGTTAAATTTTAATACACAGCAATAAAAATTCTTTACAAAAACACATCATATTAAAATTTCATACCAAACAAAAACACTACAAATAAATCATAACTAATTAAAAATCAAAATTTTACTATCGTTATTATTTTGTTATAATTATGTTAATTAAAAAAAACGTATATTACATTACTCTAACAAGCCAATTAAGGGCATAATTTAGAAATAATCCAATAAAAAGTTTTTTTATCAAACTATAAATCAATAATTAAAACAGATTATAAAATAATTTTAATAAAAATACATTTAAAATTTTATGAAATCCACAATATCACTTTTAAGCCTATTATTGCTAATTTTCATACAAAGTTTAGGGTACGCACAAGTAAAAAACATTGGAATTCCCGACATCAAAAACTATAAAAGATCGGAATATAAAGGAGGAACTCAAAACTGGAGTATTGATCAGGATAAAAACGGTTATATCTACTTCGCTAACAATAGTGGCCTCATTCAATTTGACGGTTTAAACTGGCACAAATATTCTCTTCCAAATAAATCTGAAATACGAAGTGTAAAAATCGATCAATCGGGAAGAATATATATCGGAGGGAATAATGAGTTTGGCTACTTTCAAACGAATGAAAAAGGAATCTTAGAGTATCACTCTTTATCTAATTCATTAAGCAAAAAAGACAAACAAAATATAAACCTGATATGGCGCATTCATATTTTTAATGATGAAGTTATTTTTCAGTCTTTTACCAAAGTATTTTTTCTAAAAAACAAAAAACTAACCACTTTAAATGCGCCACATAAATTTCAGTTTTCATTTCTAGTCAATAAACGTCTTTATTTTCAGGACAAAACACTAGGATTACTGGAATACAAACATCAAAAATTAACTGTACTAAAAGGAACAACCGTATTTAATGACAAAGAAATCTGGTCTGTTTTTCCGCTTCCAGGCAATAAATTACTCTATGCTACTTTAGAAAAAGGTCTTTTTATCTCCGAAAATGGAATAATAAAACCTTGGCAAACAGAAGCAAATGATTTCATTAGAAAAAACACCTCACTGGGAGGATCAATAATCAAAAACAAATTTATAGTACTAAATTCAGTACTTGATGGTGCCGTGATCTGCGATTTAAACGGAAAAATAATCCAGCATATGAACAGGCAAAAAGGCCTACAAAACAACACTATTTTATCTTCTTTTATTGACAATAAAAACAACATTTGGCTCGGACTTGATAATGGTATAACTTTTATAAACGAAAACTCTCCGTTTTCTTTCTTTGACTACAGTTATAACATAGGAACTGTATACGCTTCGCTTGCTTATAATGGCAATTTATATGTTGCGACAAATCAGGGGCTATTTTACCATCCGTGGACAAAACCATTTCAAGACAGTCCTTTTAAGAGAGTCGAAGGAACTATTTCGCAAGTATGGAATATTCAGGCATTAAATGGTGTTCTTATTTGTGCTAGTAATAGTGGAGCTTTGATCATTGAAAACAATAGAGTTTCAAAGATTCTGGATACGAAAGGATATTTCGGATTCAAAAAGATTCCAAATCGTGAAAATTATATTATTGGAGAAAGTTACAATGGCTTTTCTATCTTTAAAAAATCCAGTACGGGCTATGACTTTCTTCATCCAGTAAAAGGATTTGATGAAACAACCAATAACTTTTCTGTTGAAATAGATGATAATTATGTGTGGCTAACAAAAAATCCGCTTCTGTATCAGGCAAAATTATCAAGTGATTTGAAAAGCTTTGAATTCATAAAAAAACACAGTGTTATATCCAAAAAGTACAAAGGAATAAACAGTCTTCAAAGCATCAATAATAAAGTTTATTTTCAAACGCAAAATCATTTCTTCAGATATTCACCTGAACAGGAATCCTTTTTTGAAGACCAAAATATTACTAAATTATTTAAAGGAATTCCAACCATAAACACCTTGATTGAGGATTCATATGGAAATCTATGGTATTCCTTTAATGAATCGCTGGGTGTATTAAATAAAAACAAAAACGGAACTTTTACAAAAAAACAAGCTATATTTTCCAATCTGTCCGGCAACTTGGTAAACAATTATATCTCTGTGAATACTATAGACTCAGAAAATATTTTTATTGGTTTAACAGATCGTTTGACACATTATAATTCTGCCGCTTCAAACACTTTTATAACTAAACCAAAAGCTTTTATTGAAAGTTTCACTTTTCCGGGAGACACCATTTTGACAGGAAATATAGCCACTAATTCAAACTCCTATACGCTTCCGTACAAATCAAACCGCGTTAAATTCACATTTGCATCGCCTACATATGAAAATCAGGAAAACGTAATGTATTCATACAAATTGGAACCATTCGAAGAAAACTGGCGGGCCTGGTCAACAACAGCTGTAAAAGAATACACTAATTTAAGAGAAGGCAGCTATGTAATGAAAATTAAAGCCAAGAACAGTTACGGAATAGAATCTAACATAAGTCAGGTCGAATTTACCGTATCACCACCATGGTACAGACATATTCTTGCTTATTTGATTTACCTAGTTCTGATTTTTCTTGGAACCTATATAATCTCTGTACGAATTAAAATGAAAATTAGAAAAAACAGATATTACGAAACGATTGAGCAAAGAAGATTATATCTTGAAAAAGAGTCCAAAATTAGACATGAGCAACATGAACTGGAAAAAGAAATTGAAAAACTTAAAAGCGATAAGCTACAAATAAAAATCCTTGCAAAGGACAAAGAATTGGTAAATAACTCGCTCCAGGTTGTAAAGAAAAATAAAGTTCTGAATGGAATTATTAATAAACTTAAAGATATTGATACCAATATACTAGACGACTCTACGAAATCAGAATTTACCAAACTTCATAAAAGTATTGTTAAAGAGGTAAACACGGATAAGAGTTGGAAAGATCTGGAAAAACACATCAAGAATGTACATTTCGAGTTCTTAAAAAGATTAAAAAGCCAATACCCTACAATTTCACCACGAGAACTCGATTTATCGACTTATTTGTTAATGAATATGTCAACAAAAGAAATCGCTGAAATTATGAATATTTCAACTGGCGGTGTAGAATTGGCCAGATATCGATTAAGAAAAAAACTTGGCTTAAACAAAAAAGAAAACCTAACGGGCTTTTTAATGAGCATTTAAAAAAAATGGCATTTGAAAATTTCAAATGCCATTTTTTTATGAGATATATTCCAACGTTCGCTCTAAAGCCATTCCTCTGGAACCTTTTATCAGAATGGTATTATCTTGAAATTTTTTAGTTTTAAGATAAGAAGCAAAATCTTCAAATGTTTCAAAAAAGGCAATATTAGAATTAGAAACTTTATTTTCATAAAAATATTTTCCTATCAAATAACAAACCGATTCATTTTGATTCACTAAGGTATCAACTATAAGTTTATGCTCTTGTTTGCTTTCGTTTCCAAGTTCAAACATATCACCCAAAATCATAATTTTGTTTTCATTCTCTAGCTGAATGAAGTTTGCAATAGCAACTGCCATACTGCTTGGATTAGCATTGTACGCATCAAGAATAATTTGATTTGAACCTTTTTTCAACAATTGTGACCTGTTGTTTTCAGGTATATAATTTTCAATAGCCTCTTTTATAGCCTTTTCGTCAACATTAAAATACTTACCAATAGAAACAGCAGCATTTATATTGTTTGCATTATAAAGGCCTATTAAATGCGATTCTACATTAAAATTTATATAATCAATAACAACAAAAGGATTAGCACTGATGTTTTTAATTTCAAGGTCGGCATTGGCATTATTCAAGCCAAAAGTAAACTTTTTAATACCAGTTGACTTCTCAACCTGAATTGAATCTTCCAAATTAACAAACACTAGCTTATCATTCTTCGAAAGATATTGATACATCTCACTTTTACCTTCTATAACACCCTGAACTCCTCCAAAACCTTCTAAATGCGCTTTTCCGAAATTAGTAATATAACCATAATCAGGCTGGGCTATTTCGCATAGAAACTCAATTTCTTTTTTATGATTTGCCCCCATTTCTACAATTCCAATTTCAGTTTCCTTATTAAAAGATAACAATGTCAGAGGAACACCAATATGATTATTCAAATTTCCGATAGTCGCTTTTGTTTTATATTTCTTAGATAAAACAACATTTATTAACTCTTTGGTTGTTGTTTTTCCATTACTGCCAGTTAGCGCAACAATTGGCAATTTTAAATAATTGCGATGAAATTTTGCCAATTCTTGTAATGTTTCCAAACTATTTTCAACCAAAACAGTTCTCTCATCTATGAAGTAAGTTGGATTATCAATCACAACAAAAAATGCACCGAGTTTTAATGCCTCATCGGCAAAAGTGTTAGCATCAAAATTTTCACCTTTGATAGCAAAAAACATAGAATCTTTTTCAATTTTTCGGGTATCAATTGAAAGTGATTTACATTGTAAAAATAAATTATGAATGTCCTGAATATTCATTTATAAAGCTTTTTAATAGATCATAAAAGTAGAAAAAAAACAATAAAAAAATTCCAAATTCCTTACTGAATATTCAGCTTTAGAATTTGGAATTTTTATTATTAGAATTTCTAAATCTTAGTTTCTAGGTGATTTTCTTTTTTCAGATTTTGAACCTACACGAGACATCGCACATCTGAAACCAATATAATCAGTTGCCATATCCTGAGGAAAATATCTTCTTTGAGCTGGATCTAACCAATACGCTCTATCTCTCCAAGAACCTCCTTTGTAAACTCTAACTTTATCATTGATTAAAGTAGTACGTTTACTAGAGTTGTCATATTTTCTGATCATTTTTCCTAAACTGTCAGTTGTAACATTGTGTTTAGGAGAGTTGTACATTGCCTGATCTGCCTTAGGACCTGACTCTGAATCACCAAAATCAAAATATCTTGAAGATTGTTTATCACCATCTCTATAGTTGATATTGTCGCTAGTGCTGAAGTTTTGTCTCAAGTACGTTTCTTGTTCATCAACAGGAACCTGAGCGATTTCTCCAGGAAGGTTTCTTGCGATGATTTTACCATTACTTAAAGTATCGTATTTGATATTAGCAGTAGAAACGATTTCGATTTTACCATCTTTACCAATTTTATTCTTAGCATATTGATTTCCTCTATAGTAGTTGAAGTCATTCGCTTCGTTATCAATAATAGGTCTGTAAACATCGGCAACCCATTCTGCAACGTTACCAGCCATATCGTATAATCCGAAATCATTTGGTGCATAACTTTTCACAGAGTTTGTGATATCAGCTCCATCATCAGACCAACCTGCAATTCCACCGTAATCACCGTTTCCTTGTTTAAAGTTAGCCAATTGATCTCCTTTGTTTTTACGTTTTGATGAACGTGTATAATCTCCAGACCAAGGGTATTTCTTTTGACCTTTGTAAATGTTATATTCTCTTTGTCCAACATCTGCTGCAGCTGCATATTCCCATTCTGCTTCAGTTGGAAGTCTGTACTCAGGTAAAATTACACCTGAAGAACGTTGTGCATAAACATTTTTTTCGTCCGGAACTACACCGTCTTTTCCTGCTTTAGGTCTTCTTCCACTAGGATTTTTCTTTAATACTAATTCTTCATTTCCACCATAAGTTGAAGATGGAGAAGCCACATAAGTTTCAGTGTTAAATAAACTTTCTGCACTTACATCTTGTGTTTTAGCACCTTTTTTAAGATATCCATTCTTTTCTAAAACTGCTTCGTTTACACGGTCAGTTCTCCATTTACTAAACTCAACTGCTTGAATCCAGTTAACGCCAACTACTGGATAGTTAGCATAAGATGGGTGTCTTAAATAGTTATTGGTCATCGTTTCGTTGTATCCTAAACGATTTCTCCAAACAAGAGTATCTGGCGATGCTCCTTCGTAAATATTTTTATAATTCTCTTCTGTTGGAGGGAAAACTTTTTTCAACCACTCTAGGTATTCTAAGTACATACCATTCGTAACTTCGGTTTCATCCATGTAGAATGACTGAACGTGTTGTTGAGTTGGTGTGTTATTCCAATCGTGCATAACATCATCCTGTACTTTACCCATAGTAAACGTACCTCCTTCAACAAAAACCAAACCAGGACCTGCCTGTTGTTTTTTTCCTGCATTCCTGGCAGCAGTTCCATTCTGACTATCTACATCCCATCCTGTCGCTCGAGAAGCGTGAGAGGAACTCGATTTTTTGCTACAACTAGCCGTGCCCAACATCAATACCATTGACATCATTAATTGCAAGGCTACAATTTTGTTTACTTTCATACTCATTCTTAGGTGATAAATTTAGGTGTTGCAATATAATAATTAACATTTAATTAGCAACATCTGTTCTAATAATTTTATTTAGCTGTTTTTTACAGAAAAATAACCTATAGTTACGAACGCAAAAATATACTTTTTATTATTTACTATAACATGAAATACTATATTTTTACTTACTAAAATATTTTGTAAATAATTTCGTTTTCCTGATCTATGAAACAAAACTTAATCTTATATCTTTTTTTACTCCCAATCCTTTCGTTTTCACAGATAAACGGGAGCTTTACGATAGATTGGCATGCTAAAAAAGAAATGAGTTTTGGCGAATTCAAAACAACAATTCCGTACTTTTCAGGAAACAGTTTCCGATACGATATTACTAAAAAAAACATAACACTACTCCTTTTTCTAAACGAATCAGGTTATTCAAACAATACTTCAATTAAGATTTCCAATATCGTTTACGAATCCGTTTCAAGTAACGATCTAGGCGATTTAGCTGGAGAAAACATTGCAGAAAAACCAAATGAAACGTTAAAAATAGCTACATCAAGAGGCAAGAAAGAACTTTTTCTATCGCTTTCACCTATAATTAAGGAAGGAAATAGTTTTAAACGTATTCGATCATTTTCATATTCCTCAGCAGAAAACACAGCCAAAAACACCAACACTTTTTCTACTCAAAAAAATAATAGTATTTCCAATTCTGTACTGGCAACTGGTGACTGGTATCGTTTCTACGTAGAGAAATCAGGCGTTTATAAACTCTCAAAATCTTTTTTGCAAAGCTTAGGATTTGATACAAATATCGATCCCAGAAGAATTAAAATATATGGAAACGGAGGAAAAATGCTACCACTGAGCAATAGTACTTTTTATCCTGATGATTTAACTGAAAATGCAATTCAGATTATTGGCGAAAGCGATGGCGTTTTCAACAATGAAGATTACATTCTTTTTTATGCTGAAGGCGTCGAAAACTGGAACAACGAAAGCCTTACCAACATTAATATATTTAGCTCAAAATCATACTATTACATTACAATCGTAGGAAGCGACGGAAAACGTATTTCAAACATTGCACAACCTTCAGGAAACAGCACATTAGAACTAAACACGTTTGATGACTATCAGTATCATGAAATCGACCAGACGAATATCGCACATTTGGGACGTCAATGGTTTGGTGAATCTTTTGACGTTAATCAGGAACAGGAATTCGCATTTAATTTTCTAAATTTAGAAACAACTGTTCCCGTAAAAATAGAGCTTGTTGCCGCTTCAGCAGCTTTCACTCCAACCTCATTTGCAGTAAGTGCCAACGGACAAAATATTGGAAATATCAATTTCAGCGCATTAACTCCTAGCGCCGAAATTAAGTTTAATACTGGAAAATTGCCTGTAAACACAACGTTTAACGGTTCAGACAATATAACAATTAAACTAAATTACAACAACAACGGTGTACCAGGATCAAAAGGATATCTTGATTATATTAATATTACCGCCAAAAGGAAATTACTTGGCATCGGAAAGCAATTCAAGTTTCAATATGATTTAGCCGGAGCTACATCCGGAATTGCCAATTATACCATTAGCAACGCAGCTGGTATTTCCCAAATTTGGGATATCACAGACCTATATAATGTATCCAAAATTGACAATCCAAAACAGACAACATTTAGCTTTAAAGCCACATTAGGTGAAATCAGAAAATACATCGCTGTTGATGAGTCTGATTATCTCAGTCCACTAAAAGACAATCAATCAAAAGTAGCCAATCAAAATTTAAAAGGAACTCTTTTTAAAAATGCGCAGAATAATTTTCAGGATATTGATTATGTTATTATCACACCAAAATCATTATCCTCGCAAGCTGAAAAATTAGCCACTTTTCATCGTACTTATTCCAATCTGAATGTAAAAGTAATTGCTTTAGAAAATATCTATCAGGAATTTTCTTCCGGCAAACAAGATATTTCTGCCATCAGAAACTGCATTAAATATATTTACGAAAATGCCTCTTCAACTGACAAGAGATTAAAATACGTGAATTTATTTGGAGATGCTTCTTTTGACTACAAAGACAGAATCTCCAACAACACCAACATTGTACCTATATATCATTCTTTAGTAAGCAATACTATAGGCGAAGCTGCATTTGCTTCTGACGATTTTTACGGCTTAATGGACCCTGACGAAGGAAACATAACCAACTTTTTTGGAGGTATTGATATTGCTGTAGGCAGAATGCTAGTTTCAGACAATGCTCAAGCCAGTGAAATGGTAAACAAAGTAGTAGAATATCACGACACTAAATCCTACGGAAACTGGAGAAACAATCTTGTATTAATAAGCGATGATTCCGACCAAAGCTCGGATGCTTCGCTTCAGTCTCGACAAAATGCTTTAGCTGACTTAATAGCTACTCAAAAACCATTTTTCAATATTGATAAAATCATTTTAGACTCGTATATTCAGGAAGCTTCTGCCGGAGGATCCAGATACCCAAAAGCCAGAACAGACCTGTTTAATGCTTTCGAGAAAGGCGCTTTGGTTTTTAATTATCTGGGACATGGCGGCGAGGATGGATTGGCAAGCGAACGAATCTGGGAAAAATCAGATGGCCAGAATTTAAACAATCAGTACAAATACCCTTTATTTATTACCATTACCTGCGAATTCTCCAGATTTGACGATCCAACAAGACCCACTGCAGGTGAATATACATTTTGGAATCCAAAAGGCGGCGCTATTTCAATGTTAACGACAATTCGCGCTATCGGACAGTTTAATGCCGAAAATTTCAACGATAACCTTAGCAAAAATTTATTTTCATACAGCTCGAATCAATATACTTCTATAGCAGAGGCGCTTCGAATTTCAAAAAACGAAAACCCAAGCTCGTCCAGCAATGTCGTTTTTTACATTGGAGATCCCGCTTTGATGCTGGCAATTCCAAAACCACGAATCGTTTTAACAAAAGTAAACGACATTGATGTTTCTCAGCCAATTCCTGACTTAAAATCACTTTCAAAAATCAAAATATCAGGTGAGATTACCGATGAAAACAATACTCTTTTAAACAATTACAACGGAGAATTAGCTACTGCTATTTTCGATAAATTGATTACGTCTTCGACATTAAACAATGACGGATATAGCCCTGCAATGTCATTTAAAACCTTAGGAGAGACTATTTTCAGAGGAAATGCATCTGTTACAAATGGTCAATTCGAATTCAGCTTTGTTGTACCAAGAGATATTCGCGTTCCGGTTGACTACGGCCGCATTAGTTTTTATTCCAAAAAAAATAACACCCTAGAAAACCAATCCGGCTTTAATACTGCCATTAAAATAGGCGGCATAAATGAAAATGCACCACAGGACAATATTAGTCCAAAAGTGAAGTTATATATGAACGATGAAACGTTTGTTTCAGGCGGTATCACAAACGAATCACCATTTCTTTTAGCATTTCTGGAAGATGAAAACGGAATAAACACCGCTAGCGGAATTGGTCACGACATTATAGCGATTTTAGATGGAGATGTAAGCAATCCTTATATATTAAACGATTATTATCAAACCAAATTAGACGATTATACAAATGGAAATTTACGCTTTCCGCTTAGAGATTTAAAACCGGGATTACACACTATAAGCTTCACCGCATGGGACGTTTACAACAATCCCGTTACAAGTGAAATACAATTTATAGTTGTCGGCGACGAATCATTGACTTTGACACACGTTCTTAATTATCCTAATCCATTTTCAACTTACACGCAATTTTGGTTTTCACATAACAGACCCTACGAGCCGCTTGAAGTTCAAGTACAAGTGATGACCATTACAGGAAAAGTAGTTTGGACCAAAAACCAAATTATTACTACAGAAGGCTTTTTATCAAGAGAAATAACATGGGACGGCAGGGATGATTTTGGAGATCGGATAGGAAAAGGAGTTTACATTTATAAACTAACTGTCAAGTCGAATTTAACAAATAAAAAAGCAGAAAAATTCGAAAAGCTTGTCATTTTATAATAATATCTATATTTGCACCTTAAATACCATTATCCCCATAAATGAAAAAAATAGCACTTTTAGTAATTTGTCTTTTAGCAATTTCATACACAAACGCGCAAGATCGAATTATTAGCACTGGAGTACCTTTTTTATTAGTCGCTGCTGACGCAAGAGCTGCCGGTTTGGCAGATCAGGGTGTTGCAACTTCATCTGACGTTTTCTCTCAACAATGGAATCCGGCGAAATATGCGTTCGCTTTAGACAAACAAGGATTATCTATCAGTTACACTCCGTATTTAACAGACTTAGCAAATGATATTTCACTTGGTCAATTAACTTATTACAACCGAATCAATGAAAAAAGTGCTTTTGCCGGAAGTTTTCGTTATTTTGGTTTTGGAGATATTGAGCTAAGAAAAGACCCTAACGATACACCTAATATTGTATCTCCAAATGAATTTGCTTTGGACGGATCTTATTCTTTGAAATTAAGTGAAACCTTTTCTATGGCTGTAGCCGGAAGATACATTCGTTCTAATTTAAAAGTAGCTTCAGAAGAAGTTGATGCAACAGCAGCAAAATCATTTGCGGTTGATGTTGCCGGATTTTATCAATCCGAGGAAATTGCCTATAATGATTTTAACGGAAGATGGAGAGCAGGTTTTAATGTTCAGAATTTAGGACCAAAAATCAGTTATGACAATGACGATATCAGTTCAAACTTTTTACCAGCCAATTTACGAATTGGAGGTGGCTTTGACTTTATTTTAGACGATTATAACAAATTTGCCGTTAGTGTAGAATTTACAAAACTATTAGTACCAACTCCTCCGGGACCTGGAACACCGGTAGATGTAAACGGCGATGGCGATTTTACAGATCCGGAAGACATTACACAACAAGAAGCAAACACTATCAGCTACAACAAATACCATGATATAGGTTGGGTTGAAGGAATTGCCAAATCATTCACAGATGCGCCTGACGGATTTAGCGAAGAACTAAAAGAAGTGACTTATAGTATTGCAGGTGAATATATGTATCAGGATTCCTTCGCTTTTAGAGCAGGATATTATCATCAAAGCCCTGAAAAAGGTGCGGTTCAATTCTTCTCTCTAGGAGCTGGTTTCAAATACAATATCGTAAAAGTGGACGTTTCGTATCTGTTCTCAACTTCAAAAGTTAAAAATCCGTTAGAAAATACACTTCGTTTCTCTTTAACGTTTAACTTTGGAGACAAATACGAAGAATACTAAGCGATTCAAATAAAAACATAACAATCCAAATTTCTAAACTTAGGAATTTGGATTTTTTTTCCCATAAAAACAATGAAAGAAATCAATATTACAACTTCATTTTTAGTTTACAACAGCTTGGAAGAACTTTCAGAAGAAATTCAGGACTTAATGAATCAAGCTATCGAAATTAGAAAAAAAGCATACGCACCTTATTCGCAGTTTAAAGTTGGTGCTGCATTGCTACTTGATAATGGAAAAATAGTTTTAGGATCAAATCAGGAAAATGCGGCATATCCGTCAGGATTATGCGCTGAGCGCGTTGCAATTTTTCATGCTGGAAGTGTTTATCCAGATGCTAAAATCATAAAAATGGCCATTACAGCTGCTTCAGAGACCAACCAAACCACTGCTCCTATTCCTCCTTGTGGTTCGTGCCGTCAATCGATTGCAGAATACGAAATCAAACAAGACACCCCTATAGAAATCTATTTTATGGGCGAAATAGGCGAAGTTTACAAATCAGCATCCCTAAAAAATTTACTTCCTTTTATGTTTGACAAAAAGTTCTTGTAAAAAAAAGCCAAAAAGTACCTTTTAAATTTTACTTCTTAATAGGAATGTCTTATTTTTGCATCCCGACCTTTCGGGCGCAAATTTGTGGGAGGAAACTATTTTGCGTTATAGGCAACAATTGATAACACAAACAAACTTTAGCAAAAGAAAGAATTCAGATGAAAGAAGTTACAAAAGAAGTATATTTAAAGTGGTACGAAGACATGCTACTTTGGAGAAAGTTTGAAGACAAACTTGCAGCGTTATACATTCAACAAAAAGTTAGAGGTTTTTTACACCTATATAATGGTCAAGAAGCTGTATTAGCAGGTGCATTGCACGCTATGGACTTGACTAAAGACAAAATGATTACTGCTTACAGAAACCACGTACAGCCAATTGGTATGGGCGTTGATCCAAGAAACGTAATGGCTGAGCTTTTAGGAAAAGCAACAGGAACTTCTAAAGGTATGGGAGGTTCTATGCATATTTTCTCTAAAGAACACCGTTTTTACGGAGGACACGGAATCGTAGGAGGTCAAATTCCTGTGGGAGCTGGTTTAGCTTTCGCTGATAAATATTTCAACACTGGTGGTGTTACCATGACTTACTTTGGTGATGGTGCTGCTAGACAAGGTTCTTTACACGAAGCTTTTAACATGGCTATGTTATGGAAACTTCCAGTTGTATTTATCGTTGAAAACAACGGTTATGCAATGGGAACTTCTGTAGAAAGAACTGCAAACCACACTGATATCTGGAAATTAGGTTTAGGTTATGAAATGCCTTGTGGACCTGTTGACGGAATGAACCCCGTAAAAGTTGCTGAAGCAATGCACGAAGCGATCGAAAGAGCGCGTCGCGGAGACGGACCAACTTTCCTAGAAATGAAAACGTACCGTTACAGAGGACACTCTATGTCTGATGCACAATTATACCGTTCTAAAGAAGAGGTTGAAGAGTACAAAAAAATTGACCCAATTACACAAGTTCTTGATGTAATCTTGGATCAAAAATATGCTACAGAAGAAGAAATTGAAGTTATTGACCAAAGAGTTAAAGACTTAGTTGAAGAATGTCAAAAATTCGCTGAAGAATCTCCATATCCAGACTTACAGCAATTATACGATGTAGTATACGCACAAGAAGACTATCCATTTACACCTCATAAACTATAACATCATGGCGATTAAAGTAACAATGCCTCGTTTGAGCGATACTATGACGGAAGGAACGGTAGCGACTTGGTTAAAAAAAGTAGGCGACAAAGTTAGCGAAGGAGATATCTTAGCTGAAATTGAAACAGACAAAGCAACTATGGAGTTCGAATCTTTTAACGAAGGAACTCTTTTACATATCGGAATTCAAGCTGGAGAAACCGCTCCTGTTGATTCATTATTAGCCATCATTGGTAACGAAGGAGAAGACATTTCTGCTCTTTTAGCTGGTGGTGATGCTCCTGCTGCTGCTGAAGCTCCAAAATCGGATGCTCCTGCTGCTGAAGCAAAAACAGAAACTGCTGCTCCTGCAAAAGCTGCAGCTGAATTACCAAAAGGTGTTGTAGTAGTAACTATGCCACGTTTGAGTGATACAATGACTGAAGGTACAGTAGCAACTTGGTTGAAAAAAGTGGGTGATGCTGTAGCTGAAGGTGATATTTTAGCAGAAATTGAAACTGACAAAGCGACTATGGAGTTTGAGTCTTTCAATGCTGGAACATTATTATACATCGGAATTCAAGAAGGAAACACTGCTCCTGTTGACAGCTTATTAGCTATCATTGGGCCAGCTGGAACTGATATTTCTGGAATTGCCGACAATTATACTGCCGGAGGCGCTGCACCTGTAAGTGCTCCTGCTGCAGAAGAAACAAAAGCTGCTCCTGCCGCTGAAAAAGCAACTGAAACTGTTGCTGACAATTCAAACGGAGGAAGAATTTTAGCTTCCCCTTTAGCTAAGAAAATTGCTTCTGACAAAGGAATCCAATTAAACCAAGTTAAAGGATCAGGAGAAAACGGACGTATCGTGAAAAGCGATATTGAGAACTTTACTCCATCTGCACAAGCACAACCTGCTGCTTCTGCACCTGCTGCAAAACAAGAAGCTTCTGCTCCTGCTGCACCAAAAGTATTTGTTCCTGCTGGGGAAGTTTTCACAGAAGAGATCAAAAACTCTCAAATGCGTAAAATCATTGCAAAACGTCTTGCAGAATCATTATTCACTGCTCCTCACTACAACTTAGTGATTGAAGTAAGCATGGACGAAGCTATGCAGGCTAGAGCTGCTATCAATAGCGTTCCAGATACAAAAGTATCTTTCAACGATATGGTAATCAAAGCTTGTGCTTTAGCATTGAAAAAACACCCAAAAATCAACTCTACTTGGAAAGAAGATGCTATCATCATCAACCACCACGTAAACATTGGTGTTGCTGTAGCAGTTGAAGACGGATTAGTAGTTCCTGTATTGAAATTTACTGACGCTATGAGTTTATCTCAAATTGGTGGTTCAGTAAGAGATCTTGCCGGAAGAGCTAAAAACAAAAAATTAGGACCACAAGAAATGGAAGGAAGTACTTTTACAGTATCTAACCTTGGCATGTTTGGTATTACTGAATTCAATTCAATTATCAACCAACCAAACTCTGCTATCCTTTCTGTAGGTGCAATTGTTGAGAAACCAGTAGTTAAAAACGGTCAGATTGTAGTTGGAAACACAATGATGTTATCATTAGCTTGTGACCACAGAACAATTGATGGTGCAACTGGTGCTCAGTTCTTACAAACATTAAAACAATACATCGAAAGCCCAGTTACAATGTTGGCGTAATTAGTTGTTAATTTTATAATTAAATCCCGTTTTGTTTATTCAAAACGGGATTTTTTGTTTAATTTTCATCCTCTAATTCAATACCTCACAATATGAAGAAATTAATTCTTGCAGCTTTATTTCTGACAGCAATTGCCTGCCAGAAAAAAGAGCAAACCGAAAAACCAACAGCCATTGTAGATGAACATAGTTATTCAAAGCCAGAACTAGCTGTTGTAAAACATCTTGATCTTGATATCAAAGTCGATTTTGACACTCAAACCATTTCAGGAAAAGCATCTTGGACGATCGACAACGTTAGCAAAGGGAATGAAATTATCTTTGACGAAAACACTTTAAATATTACAAAAGTAACTTTAGGTGACGACGAAAAAGAAACCAAATTCGAGCTTGGTGCAGCCACCGAATTTCACGGAAAACCTATTCATATTACAATTGAACCAAATACGACTAAAGTAAACATTTATTACAACACAACTAAAGATGGTGTTGCACTACAATGGCTTAAACCAGAACAGACGGCAGACAAAAAGAAACCTTTTGTTTTCTCTCAAGGCGAAAGCGTTTGGTCACGTACATGGATTCCATGTCAGGATTCACCAGGAATTCGTTTTACTTACAATGCTAAAGTTACGGTTCCTAAAGATTTACTAGCTGTAATGAGTGCTGTGAATCCGCAGAAGAAAAATGATACTGGAGTTTACACTTTCAAACAAGACAAAGCAATTCCGTCTTATTTAATGGCAATTGCAGTTGGAGATATTGAATTTCAAGCAATCGATAATAGAACGGGAGTTTATGCAGAACCATCTGTTTTAAAAAGCGCAGCTTATGAATTTGCTGAACTTGGCAAAATGGTAAATGCTGCTGAAAAATTATATGGGCCTTACCGCTGGGGACGCTACGATGTTTTGGTTTTACCTCCAAGTTTCCCTTATGGTGGAATGGAAAATCCAAACTTAACTTTCTTAACTCCGGGCGTTATTGCAGGAGATCGTTCATTAACTAGCTTGCTTGCACACGAATTAGGACACAGCTGGAGCGGAAACTTAGTTACAAACGCAACTTGGGATGACATCTGGCTTAACGAAGGATTTACAACTTATGTAGAACACAGAATTGGAGAAGCAATCTTCGGAAAAAAAGAATTTGAAATGCAAAATGTTATCACTAACAAAGAATTAACCGATAACGTTGCAGAATATGGAGACACAAATCCAGATACAAGATTAAAAGTAAGTCTTACAGGAAGAAATCCCGACGATGGAATCAGCCAAATTCCTTATGTTAAAGGATATGCTTTTTTAAGAGTTATTGAAAACGCCGTTGGACGAGAGAAATTTGATCCGTTTATTAAGAATTATTTTGATTCTCATGCTTTTCAATCTATTACAACAGAAGATTTTGTAAAATATTTAAATGACAATTTAATCAAAGGCGACAAAGCTTTAGCAGATAAAATCAAATTAGAAGATTGGATTTATAAACCAGGAATTCCATCCAATATTCTTCCGGTAAGTTCAGCAGATTTTGATGCTATTGACAAAATTCAAAAAAGCTGGAGAGAAACTGGAGTCACAGGTTTAAGCAAAAAGATCACAACTACGGCAGAAAAACAGCACTTTATAGATCATCTTCCTGCTGATATTACTGCAAAAGAAATGGAAGCAATTGATAATGAATTCAACTTTACAAAAGGCGGGAATTTCATTATCAAGCGTCAATGGTTTGTTCAGGCATTAAAACATCAATACAAAACAGCATATCCAGCAATTGAGCAATTTTTAATTGGAATCAGCAGAACGGGTTCTGTAATGATGCTTTATAAAGAAATGGTTAAAACTCCTGAAGGAAAAGTTTGGGTAAAACAGGTTTTTGATAAAGCAAAATCTGGTTATCATGCTACAACAATTCAAGCTGTTGAAGGCATTTTAAAATAAATAACTACAAACATTTAGTTTATAATTTTATATCCCGTAGGGATTGCATATCGGTAGAAAAAAAATGCGAACGTTTCTATTGTCCCGTTAGGGACTAAACCAATTCTTTATAATGTGTAGTCCCTGAAGGGACAAATGACCATAATGCATAATATTCTTTTTCTACCGATATGCAATCCCTACGGGATATAAAATTGTAATCATTCAAATGCCCTATTACGATGTGCAATAGGGCATTTTTTTATCTAAAAACTACTCAGGGAAAATTATCCATCACATAGCGTCAATCCTCCATGTTCTAAAATCTGTAATCGCCGCAACTTTGTAATGTCAAAAGACAACAACAAATAACAACTTTAAAAATTAAATAAAATGGCACGATTAACAGCATTAAACCCAGAAGAAGTAACAGGAAAAACTAAAGATTTATTCAATGCAGTTCAGGCAAAATTAGGTGTTGTTCCAAACATGATGAGAACAATGGGAAATTCTCCAGCGGTTCTTGAAGGATATTTGAATTTAAGTGGCGCATTAAGCCATGGAAAATTAAGTGCAAAAACAGGTGAATTAATTGCATTGGCAGTTTCAGAAAGCAACTCTTGTGATTACTGTTTAGCAGCGCACACTTTTATTGGAGAAAAATTAGTAAAAGCAGATCCAGCAGTTTTACAGGCAGCAAGAAAAGGAAATTCTGATGACGTTAAAACAGAAGCTATTTTACAACTAGCTAAAACTTTAATCAGCAAAAATGGTTTAGTAAACGATGAAGATGTTAACAAAGCTAAAATTGCAGGAGTTTCTGATGCTGAAATTGCCGAAACTATTGCACACGTAGCTTTAAATGTTTTAACAAACTACTTTAACAACGTTGCTAATACTGAAATAGATTTCCCAGCGGTTTCTAGCTTAGAATTTCAAAATTAATACAACAAAAAACAAACTATAAAGATAGCTCTGAATTCATTTCGTAGCTATCTTTATAGTTTCAAAAACAGCCTATTATGAGCTCTCAAAATGTTTTCACTTTAATAAATCCGCAGAATGGTAATTTGGCTTTCAAAATTCTTTCGTTTGATGACAACAGCCATTTCGATCATTTACAGCGAAACAATTACTATTCTTTGATTTGGGTAACCAAAGGAAAAGGCAAAGTAAAAGCTGATTTTGCAGAACATCATTTTGAAGAAAATTCACTTCTTGCCTTCTCGCCTTATCAGCCTTTTATGCTTTGCGTAAACGAACCAATTGAAGGAATCGCGATTCACTTTCATCCTGATTTTTATTGTATTCACATGCATCAAAAAGAGGTTTCTTGTAATGGCGTTTTATTCAATAATATTTATCAGCCACCTTATGTTCAAGTTACAGAACAGGCTTCACAGACTTTTAAAATGGTGATTGACCAAATGAAAGCTGAAATTCAGAATGCAGAATTGGCACAATATGAATTACTTATTTCGTATTTAAAAATCTTCTTAATCACAGCTTCTAGATTAAAAACAGAACAATTAGAAGAAATGCAATCGGTTCCAGATTCAAAAGAACCTATTATTCTTCAAAATCTAAAAGATGCAATTGAACTGAATTTCAAAACCAAGCATTCTGCAGGAAATTATGCCGATTTGCTCAATATTTCTCCAAAAGCATTAGCCAAACTAGCTAAGAATTATTTCAACAAAACGTTAACCGATTTAATATCGGAAAGAATCATTATCGAAGCCAAAAGAGAATTATATATGACCAACAAAACGGTCAAAGAAATCGCGTATGAATTAGGTTATGACGACGAACATTATTTCAGCCGTTTCTTTAAAACAAATGCTGATGTTTCGCCACAAATTTATCGTGAGACAGTAGGCTTTGGAAAAATGGAAGCTTAGTTTAGAGTTTTCAGTTTTCAGTCGCAGTTTTCAGTAATTATAGGTCTGAAAACTGCGACTGAAAACTGCGACTATTTATTCTTCGCTTCAATCCATTTTGACATATACATTGTACTTTTAAAAGCGTGATGCTGCAACAAATTACCCATAAAATTATGAAGACGATGACTTTCGGAATCTATTAAAAGCGAATTTGTCAACGAAATCAATTTATTTGAATAATCCTTTTTTTGATAACATTTATTGATGATGTTGATACCGTTTTTCTGAGCTTGTTTCCAAAGATTTTCATCTTGATAAAGTTCGATTGCTTTTTTTGCAAAAACTTCAGGATTATCTTCAATAAAACCATTCCAAGGTAAATCAAAATGCATAGCTTCCGAACCAATTGAAGTTGTAACACTTGGTGTTCCGCATTGCATCGCTTCTAATAATTTTCCTTTTAAGCCTGCACCAAAACGGATCGGCGCCAAAACAATTCTTGATTTTTTTACAATTTCATTTGCATCTCCAGCTCTTCCCATTATAAAAAAACCATTTTTAGGCTGATGCAATTGCAAAACTTTCTGCGATGGATAAGCACCATAAACTTCCAAAATAGCTTCTGGAAAATCCTTTTTTATAAAAGGCCATATTGATTCTTTTAAATGCTGAACGGTATTCCAATTCGGTTCATGGAGAAAATTCCCAATGAAAACAAAGTTTTTTCTATTCTCAAAAGAAGGCAGTTTAAGCAACTCTTCTTCATTCATTTCTTCAACCAAAAACGGAAGATAAAAAACTAAATCACTACTTATTTTGAAAACATCTTTCAGAATATTCATTTCATATTCTGAAATAATCAAAGACAAATCGCATCGTAAAACACTGGCTATTTCTCGTTTTGCGACTTCTTCAGACAACAAATCCGAAAGCTCAAAAGTTCGTTTTTCTTTAAAAGCTTTTTGTCTTGCAGTTCTTAAACAATGCAAATCCTCAGTATCTAAAATCCGGATTGCTTTCGGGCATTTTTCGATTATTCTCCATCCAAATTGTTCTTCGATCATAAATCGGTCAAACAAAACTACATCGGGATTTAATTCGGCAGCAAAATCATCAAAACTGGAAGAATTAAGTTCTATGCTTTTTTTAGAAACTCCAAACTCAGCTAAATCAACCATAAAATCACTGTCCTGTGCGGCGCTGGCAAAGGTAATTTCGAATCCATTTTCTTTGAAAATAGAAATCAACTGCATCATTCTTCCACCTGCTGCAGAAGAATTCGGCTCAGGCCAAACAAACCCAATAATTAAAAGTTTTTTTATCTGATTCATAATATTTGTTTCATATTACAAAATAATGCTTTTTTCCGCGGATTTGCACCCAATTTCCTGAGATTCGGTTGTAAAAAAACACTAATTTTGTAGGAACATTTTTTTTAAAGAATTATGCTAGGATTAAAGTTAGCGACGGACCCTCGCTGGGTAAATATAGTCGAATCAAATATCGAAGAAATTTTAACGGATCACGCTTGGTGCGAACAAAAAGCAGCTTCAAATGCGATAAGCATTGTTACTTATAACTCTGAATTAGAGGAATTAGTGACTGAAATGCTGGTAATTGCCCGTGAAGAGCTGGAACATTTACAGATGGTTCATGATGTAATCAAAAAACGCGGACTTACTTTAGGGCGCGAACGCAAGGATCATTATGTAAATGAACTTTTTAAGTTTATGAAGAAAGACGGAAGTCGAAGAGACGCACTTTGTGATCGATTATTATTTTCTGCAATGATTGAAGCCAGAAGTTGTGAGCGTTTTAAAGTACTTTCAGAAAATATTAAAGATGAAGAATTGGCAAAATTCTATCGCGATTTAATGATTTCTGAAGCAGGACATTATACCACTTTTTTAGGTTTCGCCAGAAAATACCAAGACAATATCGATATTGATAAACGCTGGAAAGAATGGATTGAATACGAAGGTTCTATAATTACCAATTACGGAAAAAGCGAAACTGTACACGGGTAATTTTTTCTGAATATTTTCTAAAAACAAATACCATAATTTGATATGACTACAAGTAAAAAGAAATCCATAGTATTGAAAATCCTTAAATATCTTGGAATAACCTTTGTTGTTATTATAGGATTATTGTTTTTAACGCCAATTATTTTTGCGGACAAAATTAAAGAACAGATTAAGAAAACAGCAAATGAAAAGCTTAGCGCAGAATTGAATTATTCTGATGTTTCGGTTTCATTTTTTCACCACTTTCCTTCACTGACACTAACTTTAAGCGATTTAAACCTTAATGGATCTGCTCCTTATACTAAAGAAAAATTCATTACAGCAAAGGAAGTTTCTTTTGGAATAAATGTTGCCAGTCTGGTTTTTAGCAAAACGGTAAAAATTGATCAAATTTACTTGTCAAATTCTTTTATCAATGTAAAAATAAATGAGAAAGGAGAGGCAAATTATAACATTTACAAATCGTCAAAACCTTCAGATCCTCAAGACAGCACCGAAACCGCTTTAAAATTAGAACGAATTGAAATTTTAAATAGCAAAATAATTTACGACGACCAGTCGACTAAAGTCCATTTTGATGCTTTTGGTTTTAATTATTTAGGGAAAGGCGACTTAAACAAATCGGTTTTTGATTTGTATTCGAAAGCTAAAATCGAAAAATTAAATATTGTTTACGAAAATGAACCTTATTTAATGAACAAAAAGGTCGACGCCGATTTGATTACGAAAGTAAATGTCAATTCGTTATCTTTTTTCTTCCAGCAAAACAACTTAAAAATCAATCAGCTTTTAGTCGATTTTAAAGGGAAATTTGACTTTTTGAAAGATGGCTATAATATGGATTTTGTAATAAAATCAAATAATAGCAAGCTGTATGATGTTTTCACAGCTTTCCCTCCAAAATATATTACCTGGCTCTCTAAAGCCGAATTGAAAGGAAATACAAATCTTCTTCTGACTTTAAAAGGTGATTATATTGCTTCACAAAATATTGCTCCGGAACTCGATCTTGATGTAAAAATCGACAGCGGATTTGTGAATTACAACAAAAGTGCTTTTCCGGTTTCCAACCTAAATTTAGATGTTAAAACTAAAGTCCCAAATTTAAATCCGGACTTGGTAGATGTCGATGCTAAAAATCTATCATTAAACATTAATAAAGATTATTTAAAATCGAAATTCCACGTAACCGGAGTAACTACTCCAGTTGTTGATGCCGATTTAAAAGCTAAAATCGATCTTGGAAAATTGATGACCGCTCTTGGAATTTCAAATATTGTATTGAAAGGAAATCTTGACGGAGACGCTGTAGTTAATGGTAAATTCGATCAAAAAAATAGACTTTTCCCAAAAACGCAAGGAACAATTAATTTAGAAAACGGATATTTAAAAACACCATATTACCCAAATCCGATTACAAATATTACTATTAAATCCAGAATCGACAATCAAAAAGGAACCTATGACGATTTGAAAGTAAAACTAAAACCGGCACAATTTACTTTTGAAGGAAAACCTGTTTTTGTAGAAGCCGATTTAAGCAATTTTGATGATTTGACATATGACATTAAAGCAAAAGGAGAACTTGATGTTAACAAAATTTATAAAGTTTTCTCTCAAAAAGGTCTTGATTTAGACGGTTTTGTAAAAGCTGATGTAGTTTTGAAAGGAAAACAAAGCGATGCTGAAAAAGGCAATTACAGCAAACTAAACAATAAAGGAACACTTGAACTACGAAACATTGGAATTACATCAGAATATCTGCCTAAAAAATTCATTATAATAGAAGGAATTTTTAAAATCAATCAAGATAAAATGTATTTCAACAACTTCTTGGCTACATACGGAAAATCTGATTTTACAATGAATGGTTATTTACAGAATGTCTTTAACTATGCGACCTCGAATACAGGTGTTTTAAGAGGCTCATTTAAATCTTCATCAAGATATATTAATGTTGATGAATTTATGTCCGAAACTACTGCCGGAACTTCTGTTACAGAAAATTCAGCTCCAAAACCGGAAACAAAAACAGGAAATACGCAAAGTGGTGTTATTATAATTCCAACCAATCTGAATTTGAATTTTACAGCTAATGCTCAAAAAGTCAATTTTGACAAATTAAATCTTCAAAACGCAACAGGAAACCTAAGTATGAACAAAGGTAAACTGACGATGCAAAATACAGGTTTTGATTTAATTGGTTGCAAAGTGACTATGAATGCTAATTATCAGGCTATAACTCCACAAAAAGCAAATTTTGATTACGCTATCAAAGCAACTGATTTTGATATCAAAAGAGCGTACAACGAAATAGAAGTCTTTAGAAAAATGGCAAGTGCTGCAGAAAAAGCACAAGGAATTGTTTCATTAGATTATCAATTAAAAGGACGTTTGAACGGAAATATGGAACCTGTTTATCCTTCACTGACCGGTGGCGGAACACTTTCTGTAAAAGATGTAAAAGTTCGAGGATTAAAAATGTTTACTGCCGTGAGCAAGGAAACCAATTCGGAATCAATGAAAAATCCAGATCTTTCTAAAGTTGACATTAAAACGACGATCAAAAATAATATTATGACGGTAGAACGTTTTAAATTCAAATTTGCCGGCTTCCGCCCAAGAATCGAAGGAACAACAAGTTTAGACGGAAAACTGAATTTGAAAATGCGTTTAGGACTACCTCCATTAGGGATTTTCGGAATTCCGCTTACTGTTACCGGAACACAGGATAATCCTAAAATAAAAGTCGGCAGAAAATCTCAGGATCTGGAAGAAACTAAGGATACTGAAGAATAAAATCATAAAAACCTGTTCATTACGAACAGGTTTTTTATTTTATTGTAAATTATATTTATAGCTTTGATTTTCAAATCAAAAAAAGATCAGTAAGCGATTTAGTCATGAAACATTCAAAAAAAGGTGAATTTTACGGTCAGACCAACAAAACAATTTTGCTTGAAGGAATTACATTGACAGATACCGTTTATACACATCCTAAAGTAGATTGGCATTATCATGAGCATGCTTATTTTACATTTATCCTTCAGGGAAATGTTATTGAAGGCAATAAAAAAGAAGTCTATAATTGTTCTCCGGGCAGTTTATTGTTCCACAATTGGCAGGAAGCTCACTACAATATTAAACCAGATGGCTTTACAAGAGGTTTTCATCTTGAAATTGAAAAACAATGGTTTGATGATTTAACACTCAATAGCGATAACTTTCAAGGAAGTAACTCGATTTTAAATCCGGACATTAAACTTTTAATGTATAAAATTTTTAGGGCAACTAAGGTTGATGATATTCATTCTGATCTCGCTACACAAACATTGTTGATTGAGATATTATCAAAACTAAATGGTAATTCCCACTCGATTCTACATAAAAATCCCAAATGGGTTTTAATGATTGACGAAATTCTCCATGACCAATTCACAGAAACAATCACACTTGATTATTTGTCAAAAACACTAAACATACACCCTATTCATCTTTCAAGAGATTTTTCAAAATATTTTCACTGTAATTTGGGTGAATATATCCGAAAATTAAAAGTAGAAAAAGCTTTATCTTTAATTTCATTACCAAATAAATCTCTAACTGAAATTGCGTACGAATGTGGATTTTCTGATCAGAGCCACCTGACCAGGTCTTTCAGAGAAATAAACGGCTTAAACCCTTCGGAACATAAAAAATTACTTTTCAAAAAATAAGTCAGATGTTAATTCTATACAATTTTATGAAATCACCGTGCCGTAGTTTTGCATTTTAACTCTTATAAAAATCACATGATAAAACGAATCTTTTTAGTATTAATATTAGTTTTTAGCTGCATTGTTTCGGCACAAAGCAATGATCTGATTAAAACCGATGGAATCAAAACCGAGCTGCACAAAAATAATATCGGCAAGATTACTTTTATGAATGGAAACATTCCTTTAGATCAATACAAAGAATCTGATTTTCTAAAATCTTTCGAACTAAAACGCAAATCAGATTTGAATATCAGAGTTTTTATGGATAATTCTGTTACGAATTATTTACATAAACTAAACCCTGATTTGACTGCAGAAAAGCTTTTACAAACAGGAAACCTTCAATTTTCCTTTTATATTGACAACAATTTCATTTATAAAGAAAACATTAATTACGGATGCAATTTTGGATCAAGCGGAAACAAAAATACTTCAACAACATTTAGAGTTCCACTTACGAGCTCAAAAGGAGAAGATTGGTGGGCAATGTATATGTGGGACAGATTTAAACTTAATGGCGGTGAAAAAGTTTTGACCGAGGGCACACACAAACTAAAAATAGAAATTCGTCCTTATCTAAAAAATGACAATAATGACGTTACAACTGGAGAACTAATCGCAAAAGGCGAAATTCAGCTTATTATAAAAACTCCTAGATTAACTGCAAAACAAATCGAAATTCAGCCAATAGCAACAAACAGCGACTGGGAGCTCTCAAACTTTTCTTTTGACAAAAAGAAGATAGAAAAACTTAATAATGATATCGCAAATTATAGTTTGAAGGAAATAACAAGCGTTGTTGTTATTTACGATAAAAAACTATTGCTTGAGGAGTATTTCAATGACGCAAACAGAAACACTTTACATGACACCCGATCAGCAGGAAAGTCTTTTGCATCAACATTAATGGGAATTGCCATAAAAGATGGACATATTAAAAATGAAAATCAAACTCTGAACAATTTCTATAATTTAAAGGAATTTACAAATTATGAAGCAAAAAAGGACAGTGTAAAAATAAGAGATTTACTCACGATGAGCTCAGCATTCGACGGTTCTGACCAAGATGGTGATTCACCAGGAAACGAAGAAAACATGTATCCAACAGATAATTGGGTAAAATTCACTTTAGACTTACCCATGGATAATTCTAAAACTAATGGAGGCAAATGGGATTATTTTACAGCAGGCACAATTTTATTAGGCGATATTATAAATAAATCTGTTCCTGATGGATTAGAAAAATATGCTGATAAAATGCTTTTTAAACCCTTAAACATAACAAATTATCAATGGCAATATACGCCCCAAAAAGTAGCCAACACCGCGGGAAGCCTACAAATGACTTCACTTGATTATGCAAAATATGCTCAATTATATAAAAACAAAGGTATCTGGAAAGGCCAACAAATTATTCCGGCTGACTGGATTCAAAAAACTTTAACGCATCAAATTCAAATTCCTGAAAGAGAAAACCAATTCTACGGCTTTTTGTTTTGGAACAAGACTTTTACTTTCAACGACAAAAATTACGAATCCTATTATTGCGCTGGTAATGGAGGAAATGAGTTTATAATTTTCAATGACCTTCCTCTGGTAATCATTATCACTTCAAAAGCTTACAACAAACCATATGCACATGCACAGGCAGATAAAATTGTATTAGATTATATATTGCCTTCTATAATAAAGCAATAAATAATATCGTTTCTTTATATAGATAATCACATAAAATTTATAGAAAACAAAAAACCCGTTCATTTCTGAACGGGTTTTCTATAATAATTTATCTAATGATTATGCTTCGAATGGAAGGATAGATACATAAGATTTGTTATCTTTTTTCTTTTGGAACTTAACAACTCCAGCTACTCTTGCGTGTAGTGTGTGATCTTTACTGATGTAAACGTTTTCACCTGGATTATGTTTTGAACCTCTTTGTCTAACGATGATGTTACCAGCAATAGCAGCCTGACCACCAAAAATCTTAATACCTAAGCGTTTTGATTCTGATTCTCTACCATTCTTCGAACTACCGACACCTTTCTTGTGAGCCATGACGTATGAGTTTAAATATTGTTATTATTCTTTAGTAGCCTCTTTTTTTGCTTTTGGAGCTGCTTTTTTAGCTTTAGGAGCTTCTACTTCTTCAGTAGCTACTTCTTCTGCTACAACCGCTTTTTTAGCTGCTGCTTTTTTAGTTCCTCCTGCTGCAGTAATACCTTCAATTACAATTTGTGTAAGATATTGTCTGTGACCATTTCTTTTTTTGTATCCTTTTCTTCTTTTCTTTTTGAAAACGATAACTTTATCACCTTTTAAGTGTTGTAACACTTTAGCTTCTACTGAAGCACCTTCTATAGCTGGGGCGCCTAAAGTTACATTTCCGTTATCATCTAATAAAAGAACTTTGTCAAAAGAAACTTTTGAACCTTCTTCATTAGCCAAACGGTGAACATAAACCTTTAAGTCTTTGCTTACTTTGAATTGTTGCCCTGCTATCTCTACGATTGCATACATACCAAATTGATTTATTGATTTTTAAGGTTGCAAATATACAACTAATAATTTATTGTGCAATCCCAAATTATAAAAATATTAAATTCGCTTTAATATCTGTTTTTCAAGGGATTTTGCGTCTATAAAAGCCAGTTTTCAAAGTAAATGATTGTTAAAGTATCACCAAAATAACCCTCAAAACACAATTCATAACTAAAAAAACTTATTTTTGATGTAACTAAAATCAACCCTTGACTACCTATTTGGTTAGGTAAATGTAAATTATTAATCTCTATGAAAAATTCAATAATGATGTTAAGTGCTGCATTAATGCTCGGCGGAGTTGCTCATGCTCAAAAGGTAGCTTTTGAAGAATATAACCTAGACAATGGCATGCATGTCATTTTGCATAACGATCCTTCTGCGCCTGTAGTTATCACATCTGTGATGTACCATGTTGGCTCGAAAGACGAACGCCCTGACCGAACAGGATTTGCACACTTTTTCGAACATTTATTATTTGAAGGAACTCAGAACATCAAACGTGGTGAATGGATGAAAATCGTTACCGCAAACGGAGGAGTTAATAATGCTAATACTTCTGATGACAGAACGTATTATTACGAAGTTTTTCCATCAAACAGTCTTGAACTTGGTTTATGGATGGAATCAGAACGATTAATGCACCCTATTATTAATAAGATTGGAGTTGACACGCAAAATGAAGTTGTAAAAGAAGAAAAAAGAATGCGTTACGACAATCAGCCTTACGGAAATATTCTTCCGGAGGTTAAAAAGAACATGTTCAAAAACCATCCGTATCGCTGGACTACAATTGGTTCTATGAAAGATTTGGATGCCGCAACTTTGGAAGAATTTCAGGCTTTTAATAAAAAATTCTACACGCCAAATAATGCAGTTTTAGTAGTTGCGGGAGATTTTGACAAGGTTAAAACAAAAGAATGGATTCAGAAATATTTTGCTCCAATTCCAAGAGGAGAAGAAGTTAAGAAACAAACTTTTGTCGAAGAACCAATTACCCAAACTATAAAAGCAACTTATGAAGATCCTAACATTCAGATCCCAATGGTTGTTGCTTCATACAGAACGCCATCAATGAAAACGAGAGATGCAAGAGTCTTAGATTTAATATCTTCTTATTTAAGTGATGGAAAAAGTTCAAAATTATACAAAAAAATAGTTGACGATAAAAAAATGGCGCTTCAGATTGGCGCAGTTGGATTCAGCCAGGAAGATTACGGAATGTACATTTTATATGGTTTACCGATGGCACCAAACACAACGGCCGACATTTTAAAAGAAATGGACGAAGAAATCGTAAAAATTCAGACCGATTTGATTTCTGAAAAAGATTACGAAAAATTACAAAACAAATTCGACAATAATTTCGTGAACGCTAATGCAACTGTTGAAGGAATTGCCGAAAATCTGGCTTCTTATTATTTGCTTTACGGAGATGTCAATCTGATTAATACCGAGATCGATCTTTATCACTCTATAACAAGAGAAGAAATTAGAGAAGTCGCCAAAAAGTATTTAAACCCAAACCAGCGTTTAATTTTAGATTACGTCCCTTCAACTAAAGTTCAAAATTAAGAGCCCGAATCATGAAAAAAATACATACAGTTTTAATCCTTTTATTCCTCACTGGAATTATGCAAGCACAAGACAGACCACAACCAAAACCAGGAAATCCGCCTGTAGTCAATATCAAAAAACCTCAAACTTTTGTTTTGGCAAACGGGATGAAAGTTCTGATTGTTGAAAACCATAAACTTCCAAGAGTAAGCTTTAATCTAACATTAGATAATGCTCCATTTACAGAAGGAAACAAAAAAGGTGTTGACGAATTAACCAGTAGTTTAATCGGAAACGGAACCAAAAAAACAGCAAAAGAAGCTTTTAACGAAGAGATTGATTTTTATGGTGCAAATATCAATTTCTCCTCTCGCGGTGCTTATGCAAGTTCACTTTCAAAATATTCCGGCCGCGTTCTCGAACTTTTAGCTGAAGGTGCTTTACAACCTAATTTTACCCAAACAGAATTTGATAAAGAAAAAGCTAAATTACTGGAAGGATTAAAAGCAGATGAAAAAAGCGTTCCCGCAATTGCAAACCGCGTTGTAGACGTTTTAGCCTTTGGGAAAAACCATCCATCAGGAGAATATTTATCTGAAGAAACGGTAAAAAATGTGACTCTAGCAGATGTTCAGGCTAATTATGCCACTTATTTTGTTCCTGAAAATGCTTATTTGGTAATCATTGGTGATATCAAATTTAAAGAAACAAAAGCTGCTGTTGAAAAACTTTTTAGCGGATGGAAAAAACAATCAGCACCAAAAAACACTTATCCTGATCCGGAAAATGTTTCTAAACTTCAAATCGATTTTGTAGATGTTCCAAACGCAGTTCAGTCTGAAATTTCATTGATAAACACCGTGAATTTAAGAATGAATGATCCAGATTTTTTTCCTGCTGTAATTGCAAATCAAATTTTAGGAGGCGATTTCAACAGTTATTTGAACATGAATTTACGCGAACAGCACGCATGGACTTACGGCGCTAATTCAAGCATTGGAACCGGGAAATATGTAACAAAATTCAAGGCTTCCTCTGCCGTTAGAAATACAGTAACAGATAGCGCTGTTGTTCAATTTATAAAAGAAATTAGAAGAATCAGAACAGAAAGAGTTGATCCTGAAGTACTGAGAAATGTTAAAGCAGGATATATCGGAAGATTTGTTATGCAGGTTGAAAAACCGCAGTCTGTTGCGCGATACGCTTTAAATATTGAAACCGAAAAACTACCAGCAGATTTCTACGAAAAGTACATTCAAACCATCAACAATGTTACTGCAGATGATATTTACCGTGTAGCAAACAAATATTTCTTACTTGACAATATGAGAATTGTTATTGCAGGAAAAGGTTCTGATGTAATTTCCGGTCTTGAAAAACTTCAAATCCCGATTTATTATTTTGACAAATATGGTAGTCCTGTTGAAAAACCAGCAACTAAAAAAGAAGTTCCAGCAAGCGTTACAGCAAAAACTGTTTTCGAAAATTACATAAAAGCTATTGGTGGGGAAAAAGCAGTTTCGGCGGTAAAAACACTTTACATGAACGGAAGCACAACGGTTCCGCAAGCGCCATCTCCGCTAACTTTTACATCAAAACTGGATTCTAAAGGAAAAATGATGGTTTCTCTTTCGATGGGAACTATGAATTTAATGAAACAGGTTGTAAATGAAAAAGGCGCTTACATCGAACAACAAGGGCAACGAAAAAACCTGGAAGGCGACGATCTTAAAGAAATGAAAGCAAATGCCGCTCCGTTTGAAGAATTACAACTGATCAAAAGAACAGATTTAAAAGTTGAAAATATTGAGCCAATTAACGGTAGTGACGCCTACGCAATTAAAGACGGAAAAACCACTTATTATTATGATGTAAAATCAGGATTAAAAGTAGCCGAAGCTAAAGTTCGCGAACAAGGCGGAAAATCAGCAACGCAAATCACAAACTTTAATGATTATAAAGAAGTAAAAGGCGTTAAAGTCCCTTTTAATTTAATTCAGAATGTAGGTTTTGAATTGGATATCAAAATGTCTGACATCAAAATAAATGAAGGAGTTTCTGATGCAGATTTTCTTTAAAAGATGCTAAGGTTCTAAGTTGCTAAGACACTAAGATTTCTAGAGCTTTGTCAAAGTTTTAAACTTTGACAAAGCTTTTTTCATTTTTACGCTCTTTTTGTCAGGCTGAGCGTCCCGAGACTTCGGGAAAAGCCCGTTCCAATTGGTGCGCCCTTCTCCCGAAGCCTCGGGATCGCTCAGGGTGACATCCGCATAAAATCAAATTCACATCTAAACTTTTACAACAGACATTTCACACACCAAAAGTTACTTTTTAGCCGACAAATAAACTCCAATCAAAATAATAAACGCACCAAAAAACTGAATTGGCGTAAGCATTTCATTATCTAATAATCCCCAAAAGAAAGCAACAATCGGAATCAAATAAGTAACTGATGTCGCGAATACAGGAGAAGATATTTGTATTAATTTAAAGAATAAAATATTAGCAATTCCGGTTCCTAAAACACCCAGAATCATTACAAAAAATACAGAATGCTGCGTAATGTCAATATTTATTCTTTGAGAAATATCTGTTGTACTTAAAATGATTAATGCCGGTAAAAGCAAAACTGTAAAATTTCCGGTCGTAATACTTACCGAATTCAGATCATGCAAATACTTCTTAATTAAATTGACATTGATCGCATAACAAAGTGTCGCAATCACAACCAAAACAACATAATAATAATTTTGTCCCGGATGAGCTGATGCGCCACTTAAAACCAAAAGCAAACAACCAATCAAACCAACAAAAACGCCTAAAACTTGTCGCTTTTGGAATTGAATTCCGAAAATGAGAATTCCCAAAACCAAAGTATTTAAAGGCGTAAGCGAATTTAAAATAGCTACAATTGAACTATCAACTTCGGTTTCTGCAATAGCAAAAAGAAACGCAGGCATAAAAGTTCCGAAAAAGGAAGTTATAGCAACAAATTTCCATTGACGTGCCGAAATTTTCTTCAGACTCTTAAATCCAAAAATCAATAAAAACAGAGCAGCAAAAATAATTCGGAACGAACCTACCTGAATTGCAGTTAAACCTACAAGACCTCTTTTTATCAAAATAAAAGAACTTCCCCAGATTAGCGAAAGAACCAACAGATAAGCCCACTTTAATTGTTTTGCATCCATAAACAGCAATTTACTGCAAATTTGTATTATTTTTACGAACTGACCTCTTGAATTTTATTAATTTTGCAACAAACATATTGACAACTTAAATTTTTATATAATGAAATTCACAAAAATAATAGCATCGCTAGCCATTGCCAGTTTAGTATTCGTTAGCTGTAAAAAGGAAGAAGATAAAAATCTGGCTAACATAAAACCTTTAGAAACCACTGCTAAAGAGCACAAAGCAATCGCTGCTGAAAATGTACAAACAGCAAGTTTCGAAATCGAAGGAATGACTTGCGCAATGGGATGTGCAAAAACAATCGAAAAAGAATTATCAAATCTTGACGGCGTTGAAAAAGCAACGGTTGATTTTGATAAAAAAATTGCAACAGTAACTTTTGACAAAACAGTTCAAAATCCAGAATCTTTGACTAAAGTTGTTCAGGAAACTGGTGATGGAAAAACATATAAGGTTTCGAATTTTAAATCTTAAATTCTAAATTGAGTATTAAAAAAAAGGCGTTCAAATTTGAACGCCTTTTTTAATTTATATTTGTTTGAAAATATAAAATTCAAATTTATGCTTAAACGAGTTTTCATTCTTGGAATCATACTAACTCTAATTCAAACTTTGATTTATTTTATTTTTGTAGAATTACTGAAATTTGCAGAAGCAAAATTTGTTTCAGAAAATGAAAGACAAATAACAGATAAAATACTACCTTTTGTTATCCTTATTTTCTTTGAAGCAGTATTAATTCAAAATATTTTATCCTCGATAATCAATAAAAAATTGTTTACTTGGATTATGTTTTCGATATCAACTATATTTTTGTTAGCGCCATTTTTTAAGTCATTTTCTATATGGCCTTCTGTTCCGTTTAGCTTTATAATAACTTTACTTTTATTATCATACAATATTACCGCAAAGCACTATAATAAAACTATTCCATCTTTAGTCTCTCCCTTGACATAAGCGTCTTGCGAACCAAAATAAAGGAATGTATAATAAAAAAAGAATCCAAATTGGATTCTCTTTTTTTATTTCCACTTCAAAGTTTCCATAATCCGTTGCATATCATTTTTGATATAACTGGCAGCCGGCATAACCGAATCAAAGTTTGGTTTAGCATAAAAATAAACTGAACCCGTTATAAAGTGCTTTGTACTGTCTGTAACGTAAAATTGTGAGTTTGTAGCCGCGTTTCCGTTAACTTGATAAAACATTCCGTACACTTTTTTTTCAGGGTTTAAATATGGTTGTTCTAAAATATCGTCAGCTTTAATTACGTGTTCGTATGTCAATTTTTGAGCATCTTTTAGTAATTTCTCAATATCGCCGTGCACGGGTTTGTAAGTCAGATAAATTGTGGCTTTCATTTTTGGATATGTAATCGCAAATCCGCATTCTTTTTCGCCTTTAATTGTAGCATCTTCATTCATATCAAAAACAAATGGGCAGGTGTTTTCAAAATGAACGTATTTCGCTTCAGGATAATCTAAGCGTAAAAAACTTGCCGGTTTTGGCAATACCTCGTCCTTACAGCTCACCACAGTCAGTGTTAATAAAATTACTGCGATTGAAATTATCTTTTTTAACATTTTAATCTATTGTTACTTTTATTTGTTTTATACGCTTTTTGTCGACTGTTTCTATTGTAAAAACACAGTTTTCAAAAGCTACTTTTTGGTCTTTTTTCGGAAAATTACCCAAAATTTCCAGAATAAATCCGGCCAATGTTTCTGCTTCGCCTTTACGGGCGTCAAAAACATCTTCATCAACATCTACAATTCTGTAAAAGTCTTTGAGATTAATTTTTCCTTCAAAAAGAAAATTCTTTTCATCAATTTGCGAGAAATTTAGATTTTCGTCATCAAACTCATCACTGATATCCCCTACTATTTCCTCAATCACGTCTTCTAAAGAAACCAATCCAGAAGTTCCACCATATTCATCAACTACAATAGCCAAATGACTTTTAAGACTCTGAAAATCCTTCAATAAATTATCGAGTTTCTTATTCTCAGGAACAAAAAACGCGGGTCTCATTAAAGAAGTCCAATCAAATTCTTCTTTATCAATGTAAGGCAATAAGTCTTTCACAAACAAAACGCCTTCGATCTGATCAATATTGCCTTTGTAAACCGGTATTCTGGAAAATCCTTTTTCGATAATTTTAGGACAGATTGCAGCAAATGGCTCTGAAATTTCTAAAGCAAAAATATCAATCCTCGGACTCATAACTTGCTTCGTATCAGTATTTCCAAAAGAAACAATTCCTTCGAGAATTTTCTGCTCCTCTGTAGATGTTCCTTCAGAATCAGTTAGCTCTAAAGCCTGAGAAATTTGATTTATTGAAAAACTATTCTTCTGTTTTCCCAATTTACGCTGCAAATATAAGGTAACGCTACGCATCGGCAAACTTATAGGCGAAAGTAATTTATCCAAAAAAGCAATAGGATAAGCAATGCGTTTTGCGAATTTCAAATTGTTTCGGCTCGCATAAACCTTAGGTAAAACTTCTGCAAATAATAAAATCAGAAAAGTAACTAAAACTACTTCTAAAAAGAATTTTAAAGCAGGCGAACTTATATGAGAAAAAATATCCCGACCGATAAATGAGAACAAAATAACAACACCGATATTCAGAAAATTATTAGCAACCAAAAGCGTTGCCAGCAATTTTTTGGGTTTATCCAAAAGATTTGAGATAATTTTTCCTCTTGAGAGATTTTCCTGCAAAGCTTCATCTAAATCTTTTTGAGATAATGAAAAAAGAGCGACTTCGGCTCCTGAAACTATTGCTGATAAAAAAAGTAAAATAAATATTCCGACAAAACCAATGATTAAATTGGTGTCTAAAGTTGTAGATAAAAGTAAACTGGGCTCTGGGTCCAAATTAAAAGAGATTAGTTAAACAATCAAAAAGGCAAGTCATTTATGGGCAAGCCTTCATTAGATGCATCAAAGGTAGTATTTTTTGCTGATTCCTGATCCTGATTTGGTTTATGATTTCCGGTTTCTTTTTTGGTAGTCAGGAAAGTAAACTCGGTAACCTGAATTTCTGTTGTATATTTTGTTGTACCATCTTCTGCTTGCCACTGACGGGATTTTATACGTCCTTCAACATATATTTTATCTCCTTTGGACAAATATTTTTCACAGATTTCGGCAGCTTTATTACGTACAACCAAATTATGCCACTCCGTTGAAGTTATTTTTTCATTGGTAGTCTTATTAATATAAACTTCGTTTGTAGCAAGCTGAAAACGTCCTATGCAATTTCCACCATCAAAATAATGCATTTTTACATCGTCTCCCAAATGGCCTATTAGCATCACCTTATTTAATGTTCCGTTCATAGTTTTTTGTGGTATTTCTACCAAAGATACATTTTTTTAGCAATTTATTTCCTGCTTTTCAATAAAATTATAAATCACAATTGGAAAAGGAAAAGTTTTTAACTCACTGGTACTCACACCATTCTCTATTTTTTCACTAATTTTTACTTTCCAGAACTGTATATGAAGATGCTGATGCGAAAGTTTATGAATAACAGTGTTTTCTGCACATTCTTCTATACCTATAATAGTATAAGAAGAAAAAACACTGTTTTGAACTGCTTTCGAAATCACTTCAAAACCCACAATGTCATCCGTTTCCAAAAGTGGAAATTCATATAAATTATGCCAAATACCTTTGGCAGTTCTTTTTTGAATTAGAGTATTTCCTAAAACATCTTCTAAAACAAAATAATTAAAGAAACGATTTGTCACTTTTGTCTTTTTCAATTTTACCGGTAAATCAGCTACTTTCTTTTTTTGCAATGCAGCGCAGCTTCCATTAAAATCACAAACCATACAATTTGGACTTTTAGGCACACATTGCAAAGCGCCAAACTCCATAATTGCCTGATTGAATAGTGCCGGATTGTCTTTTGGCATCAATTCCGAAGCCAATTCCGCAAACTCTTTTTTAGTTGCCGGTAAAGCAATATCAGATTCAATATCAAAATAACGCGAAAGAACTCTGAATACATTTCCATCCACTACAGGAACCGCTTCATTATAGGAGAAAGAAGCAATTGCCGCCGCAGTGTATTCTCCAACTCCTTTTAATTTTAATAAGCTTTTATAATTTTCCGGAAAAACACCATTCAGCTCATTTGCCACATATTGAGCTGTTTTATGCAAATTTCGAGCACGAGAATAGTACCCTAAACCCTGCCAAAGTTTCAAAACTTGCTCTTCTGAGGCATTTGCCAAATCAAATACGGTAGGAAATTCCTTCGTAAAAGCAAAAAAATAAGGCATTCCCTGAGCGACACGAGTCTGCTGAAGCATAATTTCTGAGAGCCAAATTAGGTAAGGATCGGCCGTTTTTCGCCATGGCAAATCACGTTTGTTCTGTAAATACCAATTTATCAATATGTTATGAAAATCCATTTAAAAATACTTAGAAAACAAAAGTAAATGTTTATGTAATTAAAATTTAACGATTTAGCTTGATTAATTATTTTTTTAATTCCTATATTTGCAAACTCAAAAAAATAGTACATCATTTATAAAATAAAATAGGAAAGAAAATGACGAAAGCAGATATCGTAGCGAAAATTTCAGAGAAACTAGGTCTTGAAAAAGGAGATGTTCAAGCAACAGTAGAAACTTTTATGGAAGAAGTTAAAACTTCATTGGAAACTGGAGACAATGTTTACCTAAGAGGTTTTGGTAGTTTTATCGTTAAAACTAGAGCTGAAAAGACTGGAAGAAACATTTCTAAAAACACTACAATTAAAATTCCAGCACACAATATTCCTGCGTTTAAACCTGCAAAAGTTTTTGTAGAAGGAGTGAAAACTAACAACGAAGCAAAATAATATTAATTAATCATAAAATCGACACGATATGCCAAGTGGTAAAAAAAGAAAGAGACATAAGGTAGCTACTCACAAACGTAAAAAAAGAGCGAGAGCTAACCGCCACAAAAAGAAAAAGTAGTTTTAAACTACTTTTTTCTTTTTAAACGTTCATTGAAATTTGGGAAATTTCAAAAATTCCAAAAAAGAAAATCCAAAATCCAAAAATTAAGAAATCAACATCGATTTCAATTGGGATTTGGAATTTAAAAATTGAAATTTAACTTTTCCCTCCGGGTTAATACCTGTTAAAAATATTGTTTAATCCATCCTTGTAGAAGTTGATGGTTTTTGGTTTTTGGTTTTTGGTTTTATTTACCAGCAACTATCAACAGACAACCGACAACCAATTCACGGATAAAAATTTACAGTGTGAATAAAGAATTAATCATTAGATCTAGTTCTGAAGCAGTAGATTTTGCCTTATTAAAAGATGGAAAACTAATTGAATTACACAAAGAAGAAGAAAAAAGCAACTTTCAGGTTGGTGATATTTTTATTGCCAAAATCAGAAAACCGGTTGCTGGACTAAATGCTGCTTTTGTAAACGTAGGCTTCGAAAAAGATGCTTTTTTACATTATCATGATCTAGGTCCAAATCTAGCTTCTCAGCTGAAATTCATAAAACTTGTAAGCGCAGGTAAAATAAAAGATTTCTCCCTAAAAACCTTTCAGTTTGAAAAAGAGATTGACAAAGATGGCATCATTACTGATATTTTAAGTGCCAATCAATCTGTCTTAGTTCAGGTAGTTAAAGAACCTATATCAACCAAAGGCCCAAGAATAAGTGCTGAGCTTTCTCTTGCCGGAAGATTTATCGTTCTAGTTCCTTTTTCTGATCGTGTTTCTATTTCTCAAAAAATAGAAGACAAAAAAGAAAAGGATCGTCTAAAAAAACTTGTTCTATCGATCAAACCTAAAGGATTTGGTGTTATTGTTCGTACAGTAGCCGAAGGCAAAAACGTAGCCGAATTAGAAAAAGATTTGCAGAACCTGCTTGGCAGATGGTCTGCAATGTGTAAAAAATTACCAACTGCTCATCATCCATCAAAAGTATTAGGAGAGCTTAACAGAGCTTCTTCAATATTAAGAGATGTATTTAATGATACCTTCAGCGGTATTCAAATAGATGATGAAGAGTTGTACCATCAAACGAAGGAATATCTGCAAGAAATTGCACCTTCGAAACAATCGATTGTTAAGTTTTATCAATCAAATGACACTCCGATTTTTGAGAAATACAATATAGAGAGACAAATCAAAACTTCTTTTGGCAGAACTGTTTCCATGAGTAAAGGTGCTTATCTTATCATAGAACATACTGAAGCGCTGCACGTTATAGACGTAAACAGCGGAAACCGTTCTAACAAAGCAACCAACCAGGAAGATACCGCCATGGAAGTAAATATGATTGCTGCTGCTGAAATCGCCAGACAATTGCGTCTGCGAGATATGGGCGGAATTATAGTTGTTGATTTTATCGATATGTCTAATCCTGAAAACAGGAAAGTTTTGTTCGACTTCTTGCGAGAAGAAATGAGCGACGATAAAGCAAAGCATAAAATATTACCGCCGAGTAAATTTGGTTTGGTCCAAATTACCAGACAGCGCGTAAGACCAGAAGTTAACATTAAAACTAGAGAAGAAGATCCTAATAAAGTCAACGGTGAAATTGAAGCACCAATATTAATAATTGACAAGATCACCTCTGATTTAGAAAGACTTTTAAAAACCCACAATAAAGTTGTACTAAACACACATCCGTTTGTGGCTGCATACCTCAGTAAAGGTTTTCCATCATTACGTTCAAAATGGTTTTTTGAACATAAGAAATGGGTGAAAATCATACCTCGTGACGCTTACACGTACTTAGAATACCATTTCTATGATAAAAAAGGAAATGTTATTTCAGAATAAAAAACAAAACCGCCCCGATGCATCGGGGCGGTTTTTTTATGGCTTTTTTTTCGCCACGAATTACACAAATTTACACGAATTAATTTGTGTAAATTAATGTAATTCTTGATGAAATTATTCTCGAATTATTTCAATTTTACGCCTAATTTCATTCCCAGAAGCATCTACAACCGTAACATAATGCGTTCCTGTTGTTGGCGTAATTGGCAATTCATGAAAAGTTTTTGTTGTTGCTTTATAAACGTCATCAACATACCAAAACAATTCTTTATCTCTTTCAGAATAGGCCACTTTTAAAATTACAGGCTGCACTTTACTATTGAAATCTTTTGTCAAATAGATTTTACTGTTTGTTTTTGGATAAATAAAATCCATTGTAGTGACTTGAGTTCCTTCACAACCGTCTTTGAACGGTGGCAAAGGTAAATATTCAATATGCTGACTTTTGTAATACCAAGCCATAACGGGAGGTAGTACAAACCAGTTTTTCGTTACGATGTTTTCGATACTTTCGCAGCTGCTGTTCACTTGAAACAGTTCTGTTTTATCTAAATGAATCGTTCTGTGATAAGGACAAACTTTTGTTGATTTTCCTTTTTTAGAAACCCATTGTTTAATTTTTGGGCAATTGTCCTTTGCCAAATAACCGCTTAATCTACAAACCTCAACTTCGGCTAAATCTTTATAAGGTATATCAAACCATCTTTGTCTTGGCAATAAATTAAAAACGTCAAATAAAATTGGTGCGGCGCTGGTGACTCCGGTTAATGTTGGCCGTCCTTCTCCAGTGGCATTTCCAACCCAAATCCCAACAACATATCTTGAATTTGTTCCGATGGCCCACGCATCTCTATTTCCGAAACTGGTACCGGTTTTCCAAGCAATTTTCAACGAACTGTCATAAAACTTCCAAGCTTCATCTCCTTCAGGCCTATTAACCTCTTCCATTGCGTTGTACGTTAACCAAATTGATCCTGCACCCAAAATATTCTTCTGATTAGTTTCTGAGCCAAAATCAGGCTTAAAATCGGTTTTATAATTGAGTTCTGTAAATTCGTTGGTTCTGTATTTTCCTTTATTTTTAGTGAAATAATTAACTGTTGAAGAAAGATTGGCATACGTTCTGCATAAATCCCATAAATTACTTTCTGCTCCTCCTAGAATAAGCGATAAACCGTAATGATCCGGTGTTTTATTTATATTCTTCAATTTGAACTTTTGCAATTCTTCATAAAATTTATTTACTGTAAATTCCTGAAGCATTAAAACCGCAGGAATATTTAAAGAACGTGATAATGCACGATGTGCAGGAACTGCTCCATCAAAAGTTAAATTAAAGTTCTGAGGCGTATATCCTGAAATTTGCGTGGGAATATCAGCAACTAAGGTATTCGGCAACAATTCGCCATCATCGAGCATTGCGCTGTATAAAAGTGGTTTTAAAATACTTCCTGTACTTCTAGGCGCATCAATAATATCAACATCTTTTTGATGATCAACATCTGCAGGAGAATTCCCAACATAACTAATTACGTTTCTATTTTGAACATCAATTACCAGAATCGCGAGATTATGAACTTCATTTTGCTTGTATTGGTTGTAATAATATCTCGCAATTTGATTAACTCTATTCTGCAAGGCATAATTAATCGTGGTTTTCACTCTTGTTCCTTCTTCATTTTTGGCCACTCTCTGCAATAAATGCGGTGCGATTTGAGGCAGATCGTATGGTTTTTGGGGTAAAGGCTCTTCTATTGAAAGTTCATATGTCTGCTTATCAATTATTCCTTCCTGATGCAATTTCAATAGCAATCGGTTTCGTTTATTTAATAATTTAATTTGATTTTTTCCTGGATAAATTAAACTTGGTGCATTGGGCAAAACGGCCAAAACAGCATTTTCCGCCCAAGATAATTGATTGGATTGCACTCCAAAATAACGCCATGAAGCCATTTCTAACCCCACTACATTCCCTCCAAATGGGGCGTGCGCAGCGTACATTTCGAGAATTTCATCTTTGGAATAGCCTAATTCTAACCTTGTAGCTAGAATAATTTCTATAATTTTTTCAAAATAAGTTCGCTTTTTTCCTTTTCGTGATAATCGAATTACTTGTTGAGTTAATGTACTTCCGCCTCTCACTACTTTTCCTGCTTTTTTATTTTGTTTAAAAGCATTGATCATCGCTCCGGGATTGAAACCTGGATGTTTGTAGAAATATTCGTCTTCAAAATAAACGATGCACTTTTTGAATTTATCCGGAACGCTGTCCTGCGCAGGAAAACGCCATTGTCCGTCTCGGGCTATTTTAGCTCCAAGTAATTCTCCCTCTTTACTTTCTATAACTGTGGAGTAAGGCTCTTTGAATAAAGTTCGAGGTATTGAGAAATAGTAAATCAGCAAGAGCATAAATGCAATTGCTGATTTTATTTTGTTTCTTTTGATCCAGTTTATGATGCGTTGGAAAAACGCTTTTAATTTATTTTTCAACGTAGTAATTATTTAACCGCAAAGACGCTAAGTTATTCGCAAAGTTCGCTAAGTTTTTTTACTCGCAGATTCCGCAGATTGGCAGATTTTATTTTTATCTGCTTGATCTGCAAAATCTGCGGGAGACCTTTTTACAAAGCTTTTTTCAGCCACAGATTACACTGATTATCACAGATTTTTAAAAACCTTTTTAATCCATATGTCTGTGGCTAATAAATTTTATTTCACAACCTCAACCCAGAATCCTTTTGTTCTGGCTAAGAATGTATTATCATACATTGCTTCACATTGTAAACCAGGTAAATAATAATTTCCTAAATATGATGCGTTTAACAATATTCTAAAAACTTTAGTTTCTCTGGCTTTCATTCCGAAATAGAAATTCGTTCTGTCATCACGAATATCAATATAATCAGCAATGTTGTTTACTGCATCTCCGTAATCTGTGAAACGGGTATTTACAATTTCGAATCCAGAAGGAAGAATTTGCGATAACGCTACATTTTGAACACTTTCTCCTCTTTGATTTTTAATCGTAACTTCTGCAACAAACTCGGTTCCCTGATTAATTTTTGAAACATCGATTACACTTCCTTTTCTGTTTTTGAAAACAATTGAAGCCGTTACATCACTTTGAACTGCATTTTCTTGCCCTATTGGCAATATTCCCGTGTTCAATACACGAACATAAACCGTATTGTTTTTATTGTTTTTCAACGTAATACTGTTTGCGCCAGAAGCAACAGACAAACTACGATCTGCAACTGATTTTCCTGTATTTATCGTCTCGCTTTTTCCGTTTTTACTAAACTGAATGTTGATTCCTTTTGGACCGTTACTTACTGCAAATTTCGACATTGCATACAAGCAATATGCCGTTGTCTGCGTACTCATCCATTGGTTCGTCGACATTTCTTTAGCTAATTTAGTCGCCGTTGCAAATGCTTTTTGTTTCTGATCTAAAAGAAGCATTGTTTCTAAAGCCATTGCTCTATTTCTTTCGCTTGAACCATAATAGTAATAATTATATCCATCCGAATCACCGTCAATACTTGTTTTTAAAAACAAACTTTGTCCAGCCGATTTTTGTCCAGCCAAAACATATGCAGCAGCTAATCGAAGTTTACTTTCGTTAGAAATATTTTTCGTTTCACGTAATCTATTCATTGCTGATAAATCGGCATTTCCGGCTAAAGCTAAAGTATATAAACGATATGCCTGTGCCAAATCATTTCCATATTTCGGTTCAAAACGCCATTGTTTCGCTTCTTTCTGCTGGTACGACAGCCATTTCGATTTGAAGTTTATTGGCAATACATATCCTTTTTTCTCCGCTTCAATTAAGAAATGCCCGGCGTATGAAGTTCCCCAATCATCTGCAATCGCATTTCCTTGCCAATAAGGCATTCCACCATTTGATAACTGGAAGTTACCCAATCTGGCAATTCCGGCTGCAATGTTTTTCTGAATTAAATCTTTTCGTTTACTATCAATATCGGCCACATCGCCCAAATACAATTGTGGAAAAACAGATGAAGTCGTCTGCTCTACGCATCCATGAGGATACTGAATTAAGAATTGCAATCTTCCATTCAAATTCATTGACGGCATTGATGAAACTTCTAATCTTGCTTTATTACTTCCCGCAATTCCAAACGTTTTCCACGAAAGTGTCTTACTGCTATTCGGCGTTAAGACAACATCAGTAAATATACTTGTAACCGGATTTGGATTCGTCATATCAATTTCTACATCATAAACTGATTTCTCATTTCCTGATGTTGCAATTACCTGAACTTTTGCGATTCCAGTTGCAGCGCCTACAACCAAATTAAAGTAAGCCATTTTTTCATCTGGCTGTGCGAAACTTAGTTTTTGAACGGCACTTCCCATCACTTTCAATCCGTTGCTGGTTTTTACCTGAATCGAAACGTTTTTGATTTTACTTTCGGTCGCAAAAACAGTAACTGGAAGTGTTACTTTTTCAGAAGGCGAAATCTTTCTTGGCAACGATGCCAAAACCATCAACGGGCTCTTAACCGGAGTTGCTTTTTCAACACTTCCGTAAGCACTAGTATTTGCATCTCCCGCTACAACCATCGTTCGCACTGAACCAATGTATTTTGGCAATTTCAACTGATGTGATTTCGTTTCTCCTTTTCCTAATTTAAACGGACCATAGTATAATACAACAGGTTTAAAACGATTGGCTTTTTTAGCTTTTCCGCCGCCTAAATCCTGATCTCCACCAATACTGAAAATCTGATTTATTTTTCCACCATAAGCACCAATTACATCATCGTAAACGTCCCAGGTTTTTACGCCCAAAGCTTCACGAACATAGAAACTATCCCAGGCATTTGGCGTTTTGAAGCGAGTTAAATCCAACAATCCTTCATCTACAACTGCGATAGTATAGGTCATTTCTTTACCTGATTTTTCACCTACTTTTACTGTAAAAGCCTGTTCAGGTTTAAGAACATCCAGCATATTAAGAGTCGGCGTCAAAATGGTGTTTTTATCCACAACTTCAATTGGAACAATTCCGTACATACGAATTGGCGAATCGTTTTTAGTAGAAGCGTGAGGTTGTAATAACGTAATATTAAAATAGACATTTGGCGCCATTTCTCCAGTAATTGGAACCTCAACTTTTGTTTCTCCTTTTTTGGTTTCAGCCCAAATCGTTTTTACTACTCTGGATCCGTTTTCAATTGAAATTAAAGCTCGTCCACCTTCGCTTGACGGGAAAGAAATTTGCGCTTTTTCTCCAACAGCATAATTTTTTTTATCGGTAGAAAACACTAACATGTTTGCTGTAGAAGCGTCTCTGTTACGCGTTTTTCCCGACCAAATTGGCCAATCAATATTCACTGTTAAAGAAGTTGCGTGTCCTTCTTGTGGATCTTCAACACGAATCAGATAACGCCCCCATTCTTCATCAGTTAAAGCAAATTGGAAACTGCCTTTTCCGCTTGCATCTGTATTAATCATTAATGATTTATAAGACGTTGTTGCATTCGATGAATTATAATTTGACAGATTATCACTTGACGAATCCCACCACCATCTCCAGTCTACTTTGTAAATTCGTACTTCGAGATTTCTAACTGCTTTTGGCCTGCCATTTTCATCAACCGTAACTACTTCAAAACGATTATTTGCTCTCGTTTCAAGCATATTGTACTTGTTCAATTCAGGTGTTTTGAGTCCAACATATGTTTTATAAGGAGAATAAGTGGTCGACATAACATCTGTACTAAAATCTCCTCCTTCTTCATAGACTTTCGTAATGAATGAAGCGCGCAACATTCCAGGTGCCTGACCTTGCAATCTTGGCTGAATGTTTACTGAAGCTTTTCCGTTTTCATTCAATTTTCCAGAGAATACATTAATTTCTTCCGTACTAAATTGTCGTACCACATCATCAAAGGTAAATTTCTCATAACCTTTAAAAGTTGTAGTTTGCTGAGAAAATTTAGCCTGCATTTCTACATTCAAATTTTTAGCGATCGCACCGTGAAGCCATGTTACTTCCAAATTATCTGTGTTTGGATAAGATGACGAAAGTGTTTTTCTGCTAAATGTATTTTTGATTTTTAAACGATTAGGCTTAATTGTTTCAATCTTTATACTCTTATAAAATTTTGCACCTCCAACACTTACCATTGCTTCCCAGTTTCCTGTTGGAGCATCTGAATTGGTTGGCACTGTAAAAGCATAATGATTCAAATCATTAGTCTTTTGGACCGCTTGATAAACCGTTTTTCCATTCGGATCATTCAATCTGAATTTAATTGGATGTGATTTTGGCAATTTATTTGCCATATCATTCAAAATAAATGACAAATACAAATTATCTCCCGGACGCCAAACGCCTCTTTCTCCATAAATAAATCCTTTCAAACCTTTTTGCAAAGTTTCACCGGCAACATCAAAATTACTTACTGATAAAGACAGTCCGTCATCTAGTTTTACATATGTTGACTGATCTCCCAAAGTCACGATTGCAAAATAGGCAAACTTGTCTAATTGGAAAGAAGCAATTCCTTCACTACTTGTAGCTTGAGTAGCTAATTTCTGTTGTTGGAAATTATACAAATCTACTCTCGCATTCGAAACCGGTTCTGTTGTAACAATATTGTTTACCGCAAATAAATACGATTTATTTTCTCCTCTTTTGGCAATAACTCCTAAATCTGTGGCTAAAATATTGGTCGCAATTTTAGCATTATAATAATACGAACCTGAACAAGGATCCTGACTTTCTCTCCATTCATAATCATCGTAATAATAATCATCGTAAGAGTTTCCGCTGTAGTTTACATCATTTTCATCAACTTCTTCTTCTTCAGTTTCTTCGTCATTTCCATCTGACGTTTCACATTTATAAAGTGAATATTTCTTTTTATATTCAAATTCAACTCTGTAAATCGCTCCAGGTTCTGGTTTAATAATTTTAGATAAATCTAAAGCATACGTATTCCATTTTGTTGGATTTACAAGCGTACTTTCTTTCAAATTCAGTGTCGTTTTTGCAATTGGCTGTGCGACTTTCTTGAGATTCTGACCGCCGTTTAATTCATTATATTGAAGAAACTGCAGAATATTGTTTTTGTAAATTTTATAGACTTTTATATCTACTGCACTCAAGTTTACGGCTTCAAAATTTAATTTTAAATTATTTGAACTCGGTAAAATGGTTCCGTTTTTAATGAAACGAACATTTGGTTTTATTTGGTCAAAAGAGATTTTTTCTGAGTAATTTGATTCTAGTTTTTTACCATACTGACTTTCAATTCCCTGAAATATTTCTAATAATAATTCCCCGGTTATAACTTGTTCCGGTTCTTCATCAGGAACAACTTCTACTATGTTTTCTACGGAAGCCGTATCAACAGCAACAGCTGATGAATCGACCACAACTGCAGCCGTATCAACGACCATTGCAACAGGTTCTTCAACTACCGCTGGTGTTGATTCTCCTTTTTTAGCCGCATTTTGATTCGTAAAATATACTTTTAATAAATTCCCTTGAGTTGAAAATTTAAGATTATTAGTATTCTGAATTGAAACCAATCCGGCAAAATCCTGAGCTTTTTCTAAAGGTTCTGAAAAATTAATCAAAACCGATTGATTGTTTCCATCGGGAACTTCAACTTTTACAACTTTAAATTCGTTTATACTGGTAATCGGGAAATCGATTTGTCCTTTTTGTTCGATATCAAAATCGTTTCCATCATAAATAATTTCCAGATTTGTTGCTTCTGACTGACGCTGAATACTATCAATTATAAAATGAAATTCTTTGCCAGAAGCTGGATTTTTATCAAACTTAATCTTAAGATCATTTCCGTTGTGTTTCGCTTCAACTAATTTTTTAGCAGTTTCTATATCAATATTATCTGCCGTTTTTAGAACACAGTTTAAATATTGATATTCTTTACTGTACGATTGAATATCAGCCGTATTTATAGTAAAATCTTGTTTTACCGTTTTAACTGTAAAATTAAATTTAGAAAGCTCTGCTTCTTTCTCTTTCGGAATTGCTGTCAGTTTATCTAAGTTTAAAGTAACCTGATATTCTGTTCCCGGCTTTAATTTTTTCTCTGGAATAAAAGCCAAAGTATTTGTAGAAAGTGCCACGACTTTTCCGCTTACACTTGGCGAAATATCAAACAAATCGCTATCTAATTCCTGATTGGGCTTCCAATCATTTTTATCAAAGGCCAAAACCACGCGAATATCAGAATCCGAAGAAACAATTCCGCCAGTAAAACTGGTGATATAATCTTTAAATAATGAAAAATCTGAATTAAAATCGGCAGCCGATTTACGTCCGCAGGATTGAAAAATAAAAAACACACAAAATACGAGAACTAAACCTTTTACTTTCACTTTTATTTAGAGTTAATTGGTTAACAAATAAAAATAATATGATTTACTGCTAAAAGTTATAGCAACAAAACACAAATTAAATTACGATAAAAGTAAGGTATTTTTCGATTTATTTAAGAAGAAAATTCTTTGATTTTTTTATTTAACTTTTGTTGAAGTTTTGCAGAAAACAAATTGCTAAAATATTATATTCACATTTTTAAATTCAAGTAAGAATGCCAGCCAATTCAAACCAATATTCCTTCGAGAATGAATTTATTTTAAAAAACAAAAATGTAATTATATATCTTTTGAGCGCAATAGCATTTTTTGTTCTAATTGCTTTTGCAGATTATTATGCATTACCTGCTTCGAGAACGAATGATGTAATTACTCATTATGCAATTCGAACTTCAGGGAAATCCAAAGAGAAAGTTTCTTATCATTTTTTTACGCAAAAAGGATTTACTTTTTCTACAACAAAAGAATTCATTGACGAAAATACTATTGTAATTGAAACTTCTTTATTATTTAATTCTGTAAAAAACGTAAAATCTAAGACAAAAAATCATCGCTATACTCTTTCTAGTGGTTTAAGTATTGATGGAATTCAATTCTACATCTGTCTAATTCTACTTTTTTCACTGGGAATAAGTATAAAAATAATGCTTTCGAAAAAAGGCTTTTCTGAAAACACTTTCTATAATATTGTCTGTTTCAACTGCTTTATGCTTTTTATATGTGTTTACACAGGAGGGTATTTATTCTAACTATTTACGTCTTTCAAGAAAAAAACGTTTCATTAAATCTGCAGCTTCGTTTGCCATTACACCAGAAACAACTGTAGTTTTAGGATGTAATTTTGTTCCCATTGTGATAAAACCACGTTGTTCATCGCGTGCACCAAACACAATTTTTGAAATTTGACTCCAATAAAGCGCACCAGCACACATTTGACAAGGTTCAAGTGTTACATAAAGTGTACAATCCTTCAAATATTTTCCTCCTAGAAAGTTTGCTGCAGCGGTTATAGATTGCATTTCGGCATGAGCTGTAACATCATTAAGCAATTCCGTTAAGTTATGACTTCTTGCAATTACTTTATCGGCCACAACAATTATAGCACCAACAGGAATTTCGCCTTTTTCATAAGCCATTTCAGCTTCCTGCAAAGCTTTTTTCATGAAGTATTCGTCGGTGAAAGGATTTATCATAGTTGCAAAAATAAGGTTTTGAAATGATTTCCTTTTAAACATTAATAAAATTAATCGCCTCAAAAAAAGGTTTTATTTGAGGCGATTATCAAATATAATTGCTCCTTTTTTTTATTTAAAATCATCAAAAAACATTAAACCAAAATTTTAATACTCTTTGCCATTATATTTAAATTCTAAATTTTCAAAAAAACATCCATAAAATATAGCACGCCAATTGCAATAGAAAAGACATTCTTAAAATTTCTCTTTCCTTAATTTAAATTTAAAACCGTAAATTTGCTTTTTACCTTACAATGAAAAGCAATTTACTTTCAAACATATACAATCCTGCCGATTTACGTCTTTTAAAAGAAGAACAACTTACTGAGGTTTCACAGGAATTGCGTCAATTTATTATTGATGTTGTTTCTGTAAAAGAAGGACATTTGGGCGCCAGTTTAGGCGTTGTAGAACTTACAATTGCTTTGCATTACGTTTTCAACACACCTGAAGATTTATTAGTTTGGGATGTCGGCCATCAGGCTTATGGACACAAAATTTTAACTGAAAGAAGAGAAAGTTTCGACACAAACAGGCAGTTGCATGGTATTTCGGGTTTTCCAAAAAGAAGCGAAAGTATTTATGATACTTTTGGCGTCGGGCACTCTTCAACTTCTATTTCTGCAGCGTTGGGAATGGCAATTGCTTCAAATTTAAAAGGTGATTTTGAAAAACAACACATTGCAGTTATTGGCGACGCTTCAATCGCATCTGGAATGGCATTTGAAGGTTTAAATCATGCTGGAGTTACAGATGCCAATTTATTGGTTATTTTAAATGATAATTCAATTGGAATTGATCCGAGCGTTGGTGCACTCAAAAAATATCTTACCGCAGTAAAAGAAGGGAAAAATCCAAAGAAAAATAACATGATCAAATCTTTGAATTTTGATTATTCCGGACCAATTGACGGTAATGATCTCCCAACTTTGATAACCGAACTCAATCGTTTAAAAAAAATCAAAGGCCCAAAATTCCTTCATATTGTAACGACAAAAGGAAAAGGTTTACAGCAAGCTGAAGAAAATCAAGTCAAATATCATGCGCCTGGAAAATTTGACGCTTCGACCGGAGAGATTCATATAAAATCAGAAGAAAATCTTCCACCAAAATATCAGGATGTCTTTGGCTTGACCATTTTAGATTTGGCCAAAAAGAATGAAAAAGTTATTGGAATTACACCAGCGATGCCATCAGGAAGTTCTTTAAAATTTATGATGGACGAATTGCCGGAACGTGCTTTTGATGTTGGAATTGCAGAACAACATGCCGTAACACTTGCAGCCGGAATGGCGACTCAAGGCATGATTGTTTATTGCAATATTTATTCGACTTTTTTACAGCGTGCCTACGATCAGGTAATTCACGATGTCGCATTGCAAAATTTACCGGTTATTTTTTGCCTCGACCGAGCTGGTTTGGTTGGTGAAGACGGAGCCACTCATCATGGTGTTTTTGATATTGCTTATCTAAGAGCAATTCCGAATATGATTATCTATGCTCCTATTAATGAAATCGAACTTCAAAATATTTTATATACGGCACAATTAGGGCTAGATCATCCAATCGCTATACGATATCCACGTGGCAGAGGTGTTTTGCCAAATTGGGAAGTAGAAAATTTCAGACATTATGAAAAAATTGAAATTGGTCCGGCAAAATATCTAAAAGCTGGTACGAAAGTTGCTGTGCTTTCGACCGGAACAATTGGAAATAATATAATTGAAGCTTTAAAAGAATGCAGTAATTCTGGTGCTTTTGCACATTACAGCTTTAGTTTTATTAAGCCTTTAGATATCAATGCTTTACATAATATTTTTTCAACATTTGAAAACATTATTACAATCGAAGATGGAGTAAAAAACGGCGGTTTTGGAAGTGCCGTTTTAGAATATGCTGCTGCAAATAATTTTAAAAATAAGGTTGAAATTTTAGGCATTCCAGACGAATTTATTGAGCATGGAAGCGTATCTGAGCTACAACATTTATGTAAAATTGACGTTAAAAGTTTAATAAATCTTTTTTCTAACGGTTCAAAATAATTATTTTGCAACTCCAAAAAACTAAAATTGACCTAATGAAATTATTACGTTCTGCTTTTTTGCTTTTGTTTTTATTGTGTACATCTCATAATTTTGCGCAAATAATCCAAACGACCCTAAATCCAAATCAATTACCGGCACTTCCATCAAACTGGGCAAAAAAAAACCAGCTTGGATTTGATATCTCAGAAATTGCTTTTGTAAACTGGAGCGCGGGGGGAACAAGTTCTATTTCAGGATTGTTTAAAGGTGAGTTTAACAGAACCTATCAAAAAGGAAATCATAAATGGGTTAATGAACTTATTGTCAAATATGGTTTAAACAAGCAAGACGGAATTGAACTTCGTAAAACCGATGATGCGGTAATGCTAAACTCTACTTATGGTTTTAGAAAAGATACAGTTTCAAATTGGTACTATTCTGCAAAATATAATTTCAATACTCAGTTTACAAACGGTTACAATTACCCAAATAGAGACATTGCAATCTCCAAACCTTTTGCACCGGCATATATTTTCCTTGGAGCCGGAGCAGAGAACTCAAACAAAAACAGAAACAGAACATTTTACTTCTCTCCTATTACATTGAAAACTACGTTGGTTTTAGACCAAGATCTGGCAAATCAAGGTGCTTTTGGGGTTAAGAAAGCTGTCTATGTAACTGATCCTAACAATCCTGACGCTCAAATATTGGTTGAAGAAGGACAGAAAGTAAAAGCCGAATTTGGTATACTTTTTACAGCATACATGAAAAGTGAAATTTACAAAAATGTCTTCTACGAAAATCGTCTAAGTTTATATACAGATTACCTAAACAAATTTGGAAACGTCGATATTGATTACGATACGCGTCTTGATCTAGTTGTAAATGCTTATGTAAAAGCAAATATTGGAGTGCATTTAGTTTATGACGACGATATTAAAACCAAGAAAGATGTAGTTGATCCTACAACAGGAGCGACATCACAAGTAAACGACGGACCTAGAATGCAGTTGAGACAGGTTTTAGGAGTTGGACTTGTTTATGCTTTTCAATAAATAAAGTCGATTAATTGGTCTTTCGGCCGTTAATTGTGTCAAATAATTCCAATGCATTTCCATCCGTTAATAAGGAAACGTAGTGACAAATATGAAGCAAACGTTCGTATAAATTGGTTTTTTCTAAATGGTGTTTTTCAGGCAGCATTTTCAAAAGCAATTTATCATAATTAGAAGCTGTACCTTCATATTTGTTATTGAAAGCATTTATAAATTTATCCAATAAAGTCTGGATAATCTGATAACCTACAATTTCTTTCTCGATTACTTCGCGGCTCTGATAGATTTTCTCAACACTTAATTTGATAATATCATTCATTTGCGCTTTGTACTTGCTTTTATCTGTTAAAGCATACGGAAAATTTCCAGCAAGAATCGCTTCTTCGTTTTCAATAAAAACATCAACAGCATCATTTATCAAAGCACCAATTGCCAATGCTCTCAAATAACTGATTCTATCTTCTTTGGTCTCTAAAGTTTTATATTTTTCGACACCAATATTATCTTTTACCAATTTGATTAAATATTCTAAAGCATAATCTTCAGAAACCAAACCAAGATTTATTCCGTCTTCAAAATCGATAATCGTATAACAAATATCATCTGCAGCTTCAACTAAATAAGCCAAAGGATGTCTTTCAAAAGCAATATTATCGTCAGATTTAGAAATCATTCCCATATCTTTAGCTACTTCTTCAAAAAACAATTTATCTGTTTGGAAGAAACCATATTTTTTATCCGAAATAGCATTCGTTGGTTTTTTTGGAAGACTCTCTTTTGGATATTTCATGAAAGCGCCCAATGTAGCGTATGAAATTCTGAGTCCGCCTTCAATCCCGGGACGACTTGCTGTCAACACCGAAAATCCATTAGCATTTCCCTCAAAATCAATTAAATCCTGCCATTGTTTATCTGTTAATTGATTTCTAAATTTCTGTCCATTTCCGATAGAAAAATATTCGCCAATTGCTTTTTCTCCTGAATGTCCAAAAGGCGGATTTCCGATATCGTGCGCTAATGAAGCCGCAGCTACAATAGCACCGAAATCATTCATATGATAACCGTGAACTTCTTTTAAATAAGGATATTTTTCTATAATTTTTTTCCCAACCAAACGACCTAAAGAACGGCCAACAACCGAAACTTCTAAACTGTGCGTTAATCGCGTATGTACGAAATCGGTTTTAGAAAGCGGAATTACCTGTGTTTTATCCTGCAAAGAACGAAACGCCGCCGAAAAGATAATTCGATCATAATCGACCTCAAAACCCAAACGTGTATCATCTTGTTCTATACGTAACCTTTTGCTTGTGTCGCCTTGCTTTTTAAGAGATAAAAGTTGTTCCCAGTTCATTTTTGAATTTTAGATTTCAGATTGTTGATTTTAGATTTTAGATTGATGATCTAAATCTAGGTTTAAAACTTCAAAAATACATTTTATTTTAGGATTTTCTTTCGCTTTAAAACTTCATTAGGTTGACATTATTTTTTTTTGAGGAGCAGAAGATTTTTCTTTTCAAAAGAACTCTCGTCCTGCTATCCGCTGTATCTTTTATGGCGAATACCGCCACAAAAGGATGCCGCTTCTATCGGGGCTAAACGACAAGTTTTAGTTTTCAAAAAACATTTTAATTAAAAAAAGCATCCACTTTTGCGGATGCTTTTTAACTATATTCAATTTCTTAAATTAAAAATGCTTTGAAATACCTACTGAAAATGCTTTTCCAAAATTAAAATTAAAACTTTTCACAACATTTACTCCATCTTCATAATTATAATTGTTATAACTTAAACCTCCTATATTAAAGTTCAAACCAAATCCTTTATTAACATTAATAAAGATTGCGGGAGTAAGACCAACATAAAATCCATTGGCTGTATTATCTGATGAATTAACACTATTAACACTCGTGTTTTTCTGATTTGTAAAACCTGACCCTAAATCTACATAGGCGGAAAAAGTTTGATTTAAAGGTTTAGAATAACGCAAAAAACCTCCTAATGAATAAATATTTGATTTAGATTTAGAATATTCATTAGTAGTTAATTCCGTTTTTGATATTCCAATTCCTCCTTCAATACCCGCTGTCCAGTTTTCATGAAATTGGAATCCAACTTTTGGCGAAAAAATAAAAGAATTAGATTTAGTTTCTGAATTTACAGTCGATCCACTTTGAGAATTATATTCAATATTTCCCATAACTAAAACAGATCCTTTTTGGGCGTGTATTGCACTAAAAGCAGCTAACATCGCAATAAGTAGCATTTTTTTCATAATTATATGTATTTAAATTTTGTAAGTATTTAACAACAATAATGCCGTTATTTTTAACCATTCTAAACAAAGCCCAAAACAAACTGACTAACAGTTATTTAAAAAATAATTAAAACTGTTTTTAACATAATTCTTACTAAAAATAAAAAAGCATCCGCCGCGGCGGATGCTTTCTGAAATTGAATATATGAACTAAAGACTAGAAGTTTTTAGAAACTCCGATATTAAAAGTCTGACCGAAGTTAAAGTAGAATTTGCTCACATCCGGACCATTATTATCGTAGCTTAATGTTTCGTATCCTAAACCACCAATACTGAAGTTTAAACCAAAACCTTTTTTCATGTTAATAAAAAGCGCCGGAGTAATACCAACATACATACCGTCACCTTTGTATTTTATGTAACCGTTTCCGTTGTCATCATAAATCTTATTTTTTTCACTTTGGAAACCTGCTCCCATATCAGCAAAAACAGAAAAAGTCTGGTTTAATGGCACAGAATAACGAACAAATCCCCCAAATCTGAAGTTATTGTCTTTACGTTTAATATCGAAATTGTCAACATCTGATGAACTAACTGCGAATTCTCCTCCAACAGTCCAGTTGTTATTAAATTGGTAACCAACTTTTGGAGAAAAAGTAAAAGTATTTACTTTCTCTTCATCAAATCTATACTCTGATTTTTCAGAAGTATAACCGATGTTTCCACCTACTAAAATTGTACCTTTTTGTGCATTTGCAAAACTGCAGATAGCTAAAGCAGCCATCACTAAAATTTTTTTCATTTGGGATTTTTTTTAAATTTAAGTTTCCTTTAACAACAACAGTGCCGTGAATGGCGGGTTAACCGATTTTTTTATAATTACTTTTAGAAAACAATTTGTAGTAATCGAAACTATTTCTCGTTACTTTTGTACCAAATAAAAAGTCATGTCGATAGAAGTAAACAACATATCAAAAAGTTACGGAACGCAAAAAGCATTAAACTCAATTTCGTTCTCCATTCAGAAGGGAGAAATTGTTGGATTTTTAGGTCCAAACGGAGCAGGAAAATCTACTTTAATGAAAATTTTGACGACTTATTTATTAGCCGATGAAGGTTCAGCACTTGTAAATGGCCACGATGTCATGACAGCAACCAAAGCCGTTCAGCATTCGATTGGGTATTTGCCGGAGCACAATCCGTTGTATCTGGATTTATATGTTCGTGAGTATTTGGCTTTTAATGCCGATGTTTATAATGTTACCAAAACCAGAATTGAAGAAGTAATTCAACTGACAGGACTGACACCGGAAAGCCATAAAAAAATCGGGCAATTATCTAAAGGATATCGTCAGCGTGCAGGTCTTGCGAATGCCTTACTTCATAATCCGGATGTTTTAATTCTCGACGAACCTACTACCGGACTGGATCCAAACCAGTTAATGGAAATTCGTAATGTAATCAAGAATGTTGGAAAAGATAAAACGGTTTTTCTGTCCACACATATCATGCAGGAAGTTGAAGCAATTTGCGATCGTGTCATTATTATTGACAAAGGTCAAATTGTAGCAGACAATAAGCTGGGTCATTTGGTTTCTGCAAATAAAGAACAAGTAATCGAAGTTGAATTTGATTATCAGATTGAAGAACAACTCTTGGCAAAACTTGAAAACATTTCTTCGTATATCAACACACATGATATGACTTGGGAATTGACTTTTATTACCGAAAAAGATATGCGTCCGGCAATTTTTGATTTTGCAAATGAAAATGGTCTAAAAACATTACAACTGAATCAGAAAAATAAAAATCTGGAAGCTGTCTTCAGGGAAATTACCAAATAAAATTAAGACTCAGCCAAAACTTAGGCTACAATATATCTAAAACCAATTTATTCTTCTTGAGAATAAATTGGTTTTATTTTTTATCCTCTTACCCTATTTCTTCTAAGATAATTATCAATATGCATCAAAACTGAACTACTCGTTATCAAACGATTGGCATTTTCTTGGCAACTTTTAACTATTTTTATTTAGACTTGATATAAATAGTATTATATTTGTGCTCGAAACCTCAACAATTACGCGATAATGCAATTCATTTTTTTTCATAAAACAAAGTTTCTGAATGCCATTTTATGCGCCATTAAAAATTTCCGAAAGAAATTTTCAGATAAGATTGAGGATATTATTTTAAAATAATAAAATGCCTAAACACCAAAATAAAAGCCTAAAAAAGAACATGAAAAATATTATTACTTCTATGATGCTGGCCTTTTCAGTCTATTCTTATTCACAAACCGAAAAAGAAAGCGACAGCATTGTTGAAACTTCTATAAATGTCTTAGATGAAATTGTCATTACAAAAAAGAAAGTTTTATATACCCAAAAGTCGGACAGACTGGTTTTTAATGTAGAAAACAGTATTGTTTCTGAAGGAGGAACCGCTTTGGATGTTTTATCCAGAGCGCCCGGTGTTATTGTTTCGCAAGACGGAGATTTATCCATTCGCGGCCAGCAAGGTGTCGCAGTTATGATTAACGGTAAACTGACGCAACTTTCGCAAAAAGAACTTGCCAATTATCTAAAATCTACCACTTCTTCAAATATCAAACAAATAGAAGTTATTACAAATCCTTCTTCTAAATATGATGCCGCCGGAAAAGCCGGAATTATTAACATTATTCTAAAAAAACCGGGATCAGCTGGTTTAAAAGGAACCGTTTTTACTAGTTACGGAAGAGGCAGAAAAAACAGAACCAATTCTGGTGTCAATTTAAGTTATAATAAAGACAAATTTGGCGTTTACGGAAACTACAGTTACACTTTTAGAGGTGAAGAAGAACGCAAGGAATTTGATCAAATTCAGTACACAGATATTACACGTCAGCAGATTTCGACAAAAAATCATCAATATTCTATTACAGATGAACCACTTACTTCAAACAATTTTAAAGTAGGAACTACATATGAAGCTTCTTCTAAAACCAATTTAGAATTTTACGTTGACGCTAAACTCGGTCGTTACGAAAACATGGCAGATGGAAGAAACACTTTGCTAAATGCGTCAGATTCTGTACTATTCGACGCTTCAACTTATAATGACAGCAAGGAAAAATGGAACGATTATACGTATGCTTTTTCAGGTGTACATAAGTTTAATACTGAAGGAAAAAACATGTCTTTTGATTTCGAATATGAAACTTCAAAATTCAGATCAAATCAGTTTCAAAGTGCCAGAAATATAGATCCTTCAAACACTACTGAAGTTAACGACAGAAGAGGTTTTATTCCGTCACAATTAAGGGATTTTACAGGAAAAGTAGATTTTACAAATCCTTTGCAAGAAAAACAATCTATTGAATGGGGTTTTAAAGCCAGTTTGAAAAATAACGACAATCCTTCTGTTTATGAATATTATGATAATAACCAATGGGTTATAGATCCCAATTCTACGAATCATTTTGAATATAAAGAACAGATTTATGCTGCTTATGCCAACTACAAATACCGACTTGAAAAACTAACGTTACAAGGTGGTTTAAGATCGGAATATACAGCAATAAATATTCTGCAAAGAACATTAAATGAAGAGCATAAAGATGATTATCTAAAATGGTTTCCGAGTGTTTCCATGAAATATGAGTTGAACAACAATCATTCTGTTCATACTTCTTATAGTAAAAGAATTAACAGACCAAGCCAGTTCGACTTGAATCCTTTCCGTTTCTACGACGATTCTTTTAACTATTCGCAGGGTAACCCGAATTTAGTTCCGGAAATTACGCACGCAATAGAACTTGGATATTCCTGGAAAAGTGCTTTTATGGCTTCATTGTATTTCAATACAACGAAAGATGTTTTTACAGAAATTTATGATTACGATCCGGCAACTAATACAACAGTTACTTCGCAAATCAACATTTCAAAATCGTATAATTATGGTGCCAACATTACACATTCGGCTGAGCTTTTTAAGTATTGGTCTGTGAATACGCTTTTCAATGTTTTTAAAAACCAATTTATGGGCAACGTACTGAATTCAACAACAATTGATCCTATTTTGACTTTAAATTTAAATGTACAAAACTCATTTACTTTATCAGAAAGTTTAAAAGCTGAAATCAACGCACAATATCAGTCTAAATCAAATTTAGGAATTTATGAAAGAGATTCTTTCTTTGATTTCAGCATCGGAATTTCAAAACAAGTCCTTTCAAACAAAGGCAATATCAAGCTTAATATTACTGATATTTTCAATACAAATAATTTCAACATCAATTCAGTCATAGCGCAAACGAATATCAATAAAAGATATGATCTTGATAATCGAATTGCTACAATCGCTTTTACCTATCGAATATAAAATTTTGAATTCTTTAGTTTCGTTTCCTTGTTTTTGTTTTTTTTTTGATGGAAGAGAGTCTGTTTACCAACAGACTCTTTCTATTTTTACGAATAAATCATTTGCAATATTCCAAAGCTATACAGCACCTTTTATTTGTTTATTAAACATGAAAAAGTCTTTTGCAGGATACCCACAAAAGACTTTAAACAACTAACAAAAAAACCAAACAAAACTAAGTTGAACTTCTTATTTCTGCTTTTTCTTTCTTCCCCACCAAATATAAAAACCAGTAATTGGGAGACTCGCACAAATTAAACTAGCAGTGAAATAAATAATTTTTGTGGTTAATCCTCCGATCGCACCCACATGAAGACTGTAATTAGAACGGCTCATCCAATCATGAAACTTTTCGTCTCCAATATATTTTCTTGAACTTGGCAGAAGCTCCAATGTTTTCTGATCAAAATATAAATCTCTCCAGTTTCCGTTATGCATATCGGTACAGGCATAAAAATTATCTTTTGGTTCATCCGGAAAATGTATGATTACGGCTTCTTTATTTTGTTTTGCAATCTCTTTTCGGACTTTATTAAAGATAATATCTGCCGCGGTCAACTGATCGTATTTAGGTTTTGAGAGCGTATCCGGCTTAACTTCTGCAACAACTTCTTTCTTTTCTTTTTCATTGGTAAAACCTCCCGTAATCCAGTATGTACTTTCTCGCACCCAATGAAAACTCATAATTAATCCTGTTAATGCAATTAGAAATGTCAGCGTTAGCGAATAAAACCCCAGAACATTATGCAAATCATAATTAAGCCTTTTAAAACGAGCATTCCATTTGATTTTAAAACTGCTATTGATGGTTGTTTTATTCCATTTTTTAGGAATCCACAAAATAATTCCACTGATAAGCAGAAAAAAGAAAATCAAAGTTGCCCAAGATGTCACGGCTGTTCCTACTTCTCTGCCCAACCATATATAACGATGGCCTTCATCTATTTCATGAAAAAAATCTTCATGATCCACCATTCCGGTAATTTTTCCGTTATACGGATTTACATAAATCAAAGAATCTGATTCAATATCAACTTTTACTGACTTATCTAAACCATTATACCATAAACCATGAATTTCTTTATCGGGCAATGCCTTTTTGACGGCAGCATATATTTTAGAAGGTGGTAAAATCTTATCGGCATTTTGGGCTTCAACATTTAGCCAAGGCGATGTTAATTGTTTGATTTCATGTTCAAAAACCAGAATACAGCCTGTAATAGCCATTATAAATACAATAATTCCAGAGGCGAGTCCGAGCCATAAATGTAGCCAGGCATTGATTTTACTGAATCGCGATTTTCCTTTGTTTGGAGGTTTATTAGAACGATTTTTAAAAATATTCATGCAATTTAAATTTGAGAAAATGACATTATAAAAAACAAAAAAGTTTGAATACAAAATGGCCTGAGGACTACATTAATAGTACCTCAAGCCATTTTTCAATGTGTTTAATTAGTATGTAAGTTTACCAATTGAAGGCAAGTAAAGACCTTCTTTGATAAGTGCTCCGGCTTTTGCTGTACCAGTCGCAATATCGATTTGATACACACGTGCTTCATTTCCGGTTACAAAGCTTTTGTATGCTTTTCCGTTTTCTACGAACAAACTTGACAAACCAAAAAATTCATCTCCTCCGTGATCAGGCAGACCAGTTACCTCAACAATAGTTTTAGCTGATAAATCTAAAATAGCCGATTTGAAAATCGTTTTTGTATTTAAGAAACTGTAAACTGCGTTAACCGCATCAACATCAGTAGGAATATAAGAGATGAACACTTTTTCTCCTCCTAACGGATAAGCCGCTAGAACTTTTCCTTTTAATGAACTTTCCTCTAAATTGAAGAAATAACCCGGATCAAACTTAGCATCACCTTTTTTGATACGCAAAACTCCTGAAGCTGCTGCTGTAACTGGGTATCCACCTGCACGCGCATTTGAAGAAAATGTGTAAATATCTCCTGATTCTGTCTGAACAATTCCTGTATTTGTATAATACATTCCAATTGCAGTTGTTCTGGTATCTTTTATTGTTGTAACATAATCTAAAGATGGATATTTGTAAACTCTAATTGTAGCATCAGATGATAGCACTTTATTTGTTCCGTCAGAAACATCTTTAGTATAAACCGGAACAAAAAGCTTATCTCCAGATACAGCAACTCCTGTTGGCCAGTGTAAAACCTTTTTATTATCCGCACTTACGGCGAAATCGTTAAACTTACGTCCCTCGATAGAAACAGTTACAGGATTGTAAATCATAAGTTCATAATCAGATGAACTTCCGTCCCAAGTTGCACCAATATTGATCATTTTTTTATCGTCAGTATAACCAACAGCATAAGATGATTCAAAAGCAAGTTTTCCCGCCTGAACTAGTTTCCCTGTAGTGTTAAGATGAAACGAAGCAGCTCCTTCATCATCAGTACTTAAAGCAAAAAATGTATTGTCGATAGGAAAACAGCTTCCGGCTTGTTCGATTCCAACTCCTTTTGCGCTTATTTCGCCGGTCATTAACTGATCAATCGAACTAAAATCAAGAATATATTGTGTATAATCGTCAAGCCAATAAGAAGCAACATATTTAGCGCCATTTACAGTTGGTTCTACTGGTTCTGTTGAAGGTGAATCATTATCACTGCTACAAGAAAAAATAGAAAGTGACAGACAAGCCAATGCAAAGCATTTTGCGAATTTGTTTACAAACATGATTAAAATTATTAAGGGTTATTATTTAATTATTGAAGAAAATATCTGAATTTAACCGAAAAAGATCGACCCGGTTTTTGAACTTTAAAATAGTCATACACCTTTACATCCGTAATATTTCGGCACTCTAAAGCCAGATTGTATTTTCCGTTTAAGAAAGAATAGGCAATCATTGCATTTTGAGTAAATTGCTCCGGAATTGCTTTTTTAGTTTCAAGGCTTCCTAAAACGGGCCAAGTCAGATAAAAATCGTCGATGTAATTGGCACTTACGTTTAATGAAAGTCGGTCGTCCTTATATTTGATGTTTTTAAAATTAAAAGTCAAATCAGCATTTCCAAAAAAGATTGGAACGTTTGGCAATTGTGCATCATATAGTGCATCCGGGCTTGTTGTACCCGTTTTAAATTTGTTTTTGTTGAGACTCTTTTGATAAGTTCCATTTATTTCGAAAGTAAGCAGATCTTTAAATCCATATCTAAAAACTCCGTCAATACCCGTGATTTGCACATTTTGAAGGTTCTCAAAAACGGTTTTATCGCCGTCTTGTTTCTCTCTGATAAAATCTTTTGCCTGTCTGTATATTAAGCTTGTTTCGGCACTAAAATGATTTTTGCTTTGTTGTGTAAGAAATGCCAATCCAAAATTTGCATTATCGCTGCTTTCCGGTTTAAGTCCAATGTTACTGTTAACTGTTAATCCGTCACCCAACATTTCAATCGCTGATGGTAAACGATACGCGTGCTCATAAGAACCTTTTACCTGAAATTTATCTGATAAATGATACGCCGAAGTAGCACCATACCCATAATTGGTTGACGAAGCAGATTGAGTAATGGCATTTGAAATCATTTTGGTAGACAAGTCATACATTTTACCAAAAGCAGAAATTGCCAATCGATTATCAAAGCCACTAAAATTATAACCGAAACCTAAAATGTTTTTATCAATACTTGGTTCACCGAGTTCAACAACTTTTAAATACTCGTCGGTTTCTTTTCGTTTGTATCCTAAATAGGTATAATTTAAAGCGATAGAATGCTGCTCATTCAACTGATATTTTAAATTGGAAGTTAATTGTGCATTTGCCTCATCGTATACATAAATTGTTTTGTCGCCTAATTCTCCTTTATCTCCTGCACTGGCAAATTGTCTGTAAACATAATTTCCGGTCCAGTCATAAACTCTTGAAGAGGTATCAACAGAACGATTATTTACTAGAGCATATGTCGAATTAACATTCAGAGACAAACCTTTTGTAAAAAGATTATCCTTTTTATATTTTAAAGATGTTATAAAACTTTCACTGTCTGTAAAAGCCTGCCCAACGACTTTTTGCATGGTTCTTCCTTGCTGAATTTCCTTCTTATTTCCCGCAATTGCAAAACCAACAAGTAAATAATCAGCAAAACTTTTGTTCTTAAATCCCGCCTCAGCCATTATTGTTCCTGACTTATAAGCATCATGGAAGTGTTTGTATTTCTGTTCCGGCAAGAATTTAGAAGTAGTTTTATCTACCACACTTACATCAACTTTATAATCGTTATCTGAATAATTAGCGAATGCATTAATATTGGCAATAAAACCATCTCTACCAGAAAATCTCGTATTTACCGCCGCTCTGTGCGTATTAAAAGAACCATAACTATATGAAGCATCAATGTAACGGTTTACATTTTTGTTGGTTACAATATTTACCGCTCCTCCCAAAGCATCTGCACCTAATTCTATTGGGACAACACCTTTGTAAACATCAATTCGTTCTGCCATGTTTACGGGAATGTTATTCAGCGTAAGCGCAGATCCATAACTGTCCATAGGAACGCCGTCAAGGAAAAACTTAACCTGATTTCCAGAAAATCCATTTAAAGAAAAATTGAAAGCAGAACCCAATCCTCCGTATTCACGAATACGAACTCCGGTAGTTTTATTTAAAACCTGATTTAAATCTGCCGATGTATTGTAGGTCTTTTTTAAGTCAACTGCCGTAATATTATAAGCCTGTTCACGAACGCGCTGTACTTTAGATTTACCGGTTACGGCTACTTCATTTAAAGTCGCCATATCTTCCTCAATCGTAATATCGGCTACTTTTTTGCCACTTTCGTTTAAAATTATTGCGGTCTCTTTTGTTTTATAACCTGCGTACGCCACCATCAATATATAATTTCCTGGTGCTGCAATCAGCTTATACTCCCCTTTATCATTTGTAAGTGTCGCATAAGAGGTTCCTTTCAGCGAAACCGAAACACCTTCTTCTGGCTTTCCTGCTGTTAAAATGACTCCGTTTAAGCTTGCTTTGTTTTTTTGTGAATACCCTTGAAGTGCAGTTAAAAAAATTGTAATCAAGAGCAATAATCTACGTAGTTGCATTAGAATTTTTTGATTTTGAAAATTAAAGTGCAACAAAATTAAGGCCTCTTTCAAGTTTTTCCAAACTTATTTTTAATTATTCTAAATAAGAATAGTATTTAACTTTTAAACCAAGAAAACGATAAAAAATACGTACATTCTTAACAAATAATTAAAATTAGATTAATATTACCTTAAAAATTTTAATTCAAAAAGTTAAAATCTTCAGCATTCTTTTGGCTAAAAAAGCCATAAAAGCCATAAAAAAAGCCCGCTTCTCAAAAAGCGGGCTCATAAAATACTAAACTGAAATATTAGATTTCCATATCTAAAATTGTTTCTTTCAACTCTTCAATGATTATTTTAATATCATCTTCAGTTGTGCGCCAATTTACAAATGAAGCTCGAATTCCTTTACGATTTTGGTAAACAGTCGGTGTCATAAATACCTTTCCTTTATCATTTAAACACACCAAGAACTCGTTAACTTTTTCCTGATTGTGATTTCCTTTTAAAGTAAAACACACATTGTTCAAATTAATCGGTGCCAATAATTCAAAATTTTCTTCTTCGATTAAGGCATTTCCGAAGTGAAGTGCCAATGCAATACTCTTCTCAATAATATCTCGGTAACCTTCTTTACCATACGCTTTTAAAGAAAACCATGCTGGCAATGCTCGTAAACGTCTTGAATTTTCTGGCAATACATTTAAATAATTAAAATTCTCCAGCGGATTTCCTAAATAAGGGGCATTCGAATTCTGAAATGTTTCAATTTGAAGATTAATATGATCCTTTTTTATCAGATAAAAAGCACTTTCATACGGAACATTTAGCCATTTATGACAATCAATTGTAATACTATCTGCGTCTTCCCAACCTTCGACTAAATGTTTATATTTGTCCGAAACAGCTGCAAAACCACCGAAAGCACCGTCAATATGCCACCAAAAATTGTATTTTTCTCTTAGTTTAGAAATAGCCACAAAATCATCAAAATCGGCTGTATTTACTGTTCCCGCACTAGAAATTAAAACAAAAGGCTGACCGTTTAATTTTTTGATATTCTGTTCTAAATCATACATATCAATAGCTTCGCGATTACCTTCAATCGTTTTTACAGTGACATAATTCTGACTTCCAATTCCTAACATCGACAAACATTTTACCGAAGAAGAATGTGGCGTTGCGGTCAAAATATTGATGGTTTCCGAAATTCCGTTTTTAGCGAAATCTTTCCCAAACTGTTTTCCGAACCATTGTCTTGCTACTCCTAAACTGGTAAAATTTGACATAGTAGCGCCTGTTACAAATCCGCCCATAAAAGATTGTGGTAAATCAAGCAACTGCAGCAACAAATTAATGGTTTCCATTTCTATCAGAGCTGTAGCTCCACCTTGCGCTTTTATAGATTGTGCATTTTGATCATAAACTGACGCAAGCCAGTCACCAACAATAGAAGCTGGTGTAGAACCCCCAGTTACAAATCCCAAATATCTTGGGCCTGGAGATGCCACCATTACAGGTGCCAAACGCTCTTTAAATTCAGCTAACGCACCTAAAGATCCTAATCCATATTCGTTTAATTCTCCATCCGTTTGCATCGATTGCCTTGTCGAAGTTGGATGGTTTTCAAGATTGTTTAGGAATTCAATTCCTTGATTTTTTGTCTCATTTAAGATTCTATCGAAGTCCTTAAGATCTTCTCGTAATTTTGAATTCATTTTCAAGGTTGTATTAATAGTTAAGCGCAGATTGCGCAAATATCAAGAGATTCAAATATGTAATAATGAAAAAAAGAGAAAAACTACCATTTGGTTTTCTCCGAGAATCTGGAAACCATCATAGAGCAGATTACATCTCCGTTTGCATTTAATAAAGTTGCAATTGGATCTACTAAGGTTCCTAAAATCATGGCAACCGGAAGCGCTTGTTCCATCGGAAAACCATAAACAGTGATGGCTAAGATTTCGCCAATATAACCGCCGTTCGGGATTCCGCCTTCAACAATCGAAACTACAACTGTAATTCCAAGCGCCAAAAGAATCGTCATCGGATCTGTAAAATCTTTTCCAAACATGGCAAATAAAAAGGTTATTTTTAAGATGGATGACATACTAGAACCATCTTTATGCAAAGGCGCACCAAGCGGAATTACCAAATTTCGAACATGTGCCGGAATGCCCATTTTTTCAGCTGCTTCCAAATTGGCTGGAATGGTTGCAATACTGCTGCAAGTTCCTACGGCTGTTAATGAAGGCGTAATATTATTGCTCCAAAAAACTTTAAAAGCTCTTTTTCCGCCAGCGACAAGCGCATACAAACTAAAAAAGACAAAGAAATAAAAAACACAGGCTGCATAATATACGGCCATAGGTTTTGCGTAAACACCAAATAATTGCGGTCCGAAAATTCCAACCTGATAAGCAAAATAGGCACCTAACCCAATTGGCGCAAATTTCATTATGATGTTTAAAAGCTGTTTCATTACCTCGTTTCCAGAATCCAAAAAACTCTTGAAAGCATTTCCTTTTTCTCCCGATTGTAATGTGGCAAATCCAATTAGAAATGAAAAAATAATCAATGCCAGCATGCTTTTTCGTGACAATAATTCGAAGAAATCATTTGCCGTAAGGAGTTTCGCAATTTGATCTCCTGCCGATCCTGATTGAATTGCTTCAAATGGAACTTTGGCGATCGCAATATCTTCGTGAATTGGGAAAAGATAAACAGCGCAAATCATGACAATTGCCGAAATAAGAATTGTAGTTAGAAAAACCAATATCATAACAACAAAAAGTTTTCCTAATTTTTCGGTTCTCTCCAAATTAGCAATCGAAGAACTAATTGTAAAAAATATTAACGGAATAATCGCTGTAAAAAGTAGGTTTAAGAAAATGTCTCCAATTGGTTTTATTATCAAAACATCCTCTCCGAATATCAATCCAAAAATACTTCCGATTATGATTCCGCCAAGAAGCCATAATATACTGCTGTAACTCTGCAAAAAATTGATTTTCTTAACTTCCATAGTTGCTAGGATTATAATTCAGAAAGATTAATAATAAAGAATGAAAGTACTCCAAAAAAGATTGCGAAAATTATTTTTTAGCCACAGATTAAATGATTTAAAATGATTTTTAATCTGTGATAATCCCTTAATCTGTGGCTAAAATATTTTTACTTTTCCAAAACAATCGTAGTAAAAACCCTGTCGGCTAGTTCGCCTGTTTTGCTTTTTACTTGTTCTGTCTGACTTTCAGTATAAACAATTTTAAAAGCTGTTTTCTCAATCAGTTTTTGTGCTTTTTCAGTGCTGTAAAGCTCAAATTCAAATTGAGTAAAAGGCAATTGCTTCATGAAATCTTCCTGAGCAAATGTCAAACAGAAATTCCCATTTGGTTTTAAAACCCTATAGATTTCTGAAAGTAATTCTTCAGGTTTCTGCCAAAAATAAATAGTATTTACAGTAAATATTTTATCAAATAATTCATCTTCAAACGGAATCGTATTTCCGTCATAAAGTGAAAAGAAAGCTTGTTTTTGAGAAACAAAATTTCGATTGATTTGGCGCGCTTCTTGAAACATCAGCTCCGACATTTCCAGTCCGTAGTATTTTAGTTTTTCAGCTTGTTCAAACAAAAACTCAACGTGACCTGCGTTTCCGTGGCCTAGTTCTAGAATTCTGTTTTCGTTTGAAATATTTAGATTCTGAATCGAATGTTTGGTCATATTGATGTTCGTTTCGTTCATCATATTTCCCATTTCAATTCCTTTTTCTCCCGACGGATTTTTTAATTGAGAGGCTATGGCTTGTAGTTCTTCTTGTTTCATAATTATAAAATTAAATTCCAATTAAAAAATACCAAATTTCAAGCTTTTTGTCATTTCGACGAAGGAGAAATCACACTAAAAACTCCTCAAAGTATGGCGTCCAATCTTTGTAGACATACGAATGTGATTTCTCCTTCGTCGAAATGACAAGTTTGAGTAGAATGCCTTAAAAAACCTGACTCGCGATCTGGCGGATATTCTCCGATTTCCCCATTGAATAATAATGTAAAAAAGGAACTCCGGCTGCTTTTAATTCTAATGACTGCTGAATCGCCCATTCGATTCCGACTTGTTTGATTTCAGCATTATTTTTGCATTTATCAACCGCATCAATTAAATCTTCTGGTAAATCGATTCTGAAAATCTGTGGTAAAACTTGCAAGTGTCTTTGAACAGCGATTGGTTTAATTCCAGGAATAATCGGAATTGTGATACCCATTTCTCTTGCTTTTTCTACAAAGGCAAAATATTTTGAGTTGTCAAAAAACATTTGTGTTACCACATAATCTGCTCCTGCATCCACTTTTTCTTTTAATCTTTTTAAATCTGATTGTAAAGAAGGTGATTCTAAATGTTTTTCAGGATAACCCGCAACTCCAATACAGAAATCAGCTTTATTGTCAATATCCATTACTTCATGCAGATATTTTCCGCAGTTCAAATCTTTGATTTGACGAACCAAATCAACTGCGTAATGATTTCCTCCTGCTTTCGGTACAAAAGATTGTTCATCTTTCATGGCATCGCCGCGAAGCGCCATTACATTGTTGATTCCTAAATACTGACAATCAACCAGCATATATTCGGTTTCTTCTTGTGTAAATCCACCGCAAAGCAAATGCGGCACCGTATCGACATTATATTTATGTTTTATAGAAGCGCAAATTCCAAGCGTTCCCGGACGCATACGAGTCAATTTTTTATCCAAAAGTCCGTTACCTTTATCAATGTAAATATACTCCTCGCGAGAAGTCGTTACATCAATAAACGGCGGTTTAAACTCCATTAACGGATCGATATTATCGTATAATTCCTGAATGCTTTTCCCCTTTTGAGGCGGAATAATTTCAAATGAGAATAATGTTTTTCCTTTGGCGTTTTCTATATGTTCTGTTACTTTCATTTTTTGTTTTTTGTTTCAAGTTTCAGGTTCCATGTTTCAAGTTTCTCTACTGTAACTTGAAACTTGAAACCTGAAACAAAAATAACTTTTCGTTAATCTGCTATATTAGGGTTTAACCACTTCATTGCGTAATCCGTTGGCACATTGCGTCGTTTGGCGTAATCTACAACTTGGTCTTCTTTTATTTTTCCGAGTCCGAAATATCGGCTTTTTGGGTTTCCGAAATAATATCCTGAAACCGATGAAGCTGGCCACATCGCCATACTTTCTGTCAGCGTTACTCCTATTTCTTCAGCTACATTTAAAAGTTTCCAGATTGTTGGTTTTTCCAAGTGATCTGGACAAGCCGGATAACCTGGAGCAGGACGAATTCCTTTATAATTTTCCTTAATCAATTCTTCGTTAGTTAAAGATTCTTCTGAATCATAACCCCAGAAATCTTTACGCACTCGCTCGTGAAGATATTCGGCGAAAGCCTCAGCAAAACGATCGGCAAGTGCTTTAACCATAATCGAATTGTAATCGTCTAGATTCTTTTCGTATTCCGCTGCCCATTCGTCAACACCAAAACCGGTTGTTACACAGAAAGCTCCCATATAATCTTCTATTCCGCTGTCTTTTGGCAGAATAAAATCGGCCAAAGCGATGTTCGGAGCGCCTTTTGTTTTTTGTGACTGCTGACGAAGCGTTAAGAATTTCTCTAAAACTTTGCCGTTTTCATCGCGCAATTCGATATCGTCATCATTTACCTGATTCGCTGGGAAAATTCCGTAAATACCTTTTGCTTTTAGTTTTTTCTCTTCCAAAATTACTTTCAGCATTGCCTGAGCATCATTAAAAACAGATGTCGCTTGTTCTCCCACAACCTCATCCGTTAAAATTGCCGGATATTTTCCGTACAATTCCCAAGTCTGGAAAAATGGAGTCCAGTCGATATAAGGAACCAAAACATCTAGTTCGATTTCAATGGTTTGCGCACCAATTACTTTTGGTTTAGTTGGTGTATATTCCGACCAATCCAATGGCAATTTATTTTTACGGGCATCTTCAATCGTCAGGAAGTTTTTATCTCTTGAACGATTTAAGAATGTTTCTCTAAACGAATCGTATTCTGCACGAATATCTGCCGCATATATTTTTCTATTATGATCTAACAGATTTCCTGCAACCGTAACAGCTCTCGAAGCATCATTTACGTGAATTACAGTTTCTCTGTATTGAGGCGCAATTTTCACGGCCGTATGCGCACGCGAAGTCGTTGCCCCACCAATCATAATCGGGATTTTAATTCCTTGCTTGTCTAATTCTTTGGCCAAATACACCATTTCGTCAAGTGAAGGTGTAATCAATCCACTTAAACCGATAATGTCAACATTATGCTCAATCGCAGCCGAAATAATTTTTTCCGGAGGCACCATAACGCCAAGATCTACAATCTCGTAATTGTTACAAGCCAAAACCACCGAAACGATGTTTTTTCCAATATCATGAACGTCCCCTTTTACGGTTGCCATCAGGATTTTTCCGTTTCCTTGTTTGTCTCCGGCTTGTTTGCTCGCTTCGATAAACGGCAATAAATAAGCCACCGCTTTTTTCATTACACGAGCCGATTTCACCACCTGAGGCAGGAACATTTTTCCGCTTCCGAATAAATCTCCAACTACATTCATTCCCGTCATCAAATTGATTTCGATAACTTCAATTGGTTTTGTTGCTGCCAAACGTGCTTCTTCAACATCTTCTTCAATAAAAGCATCAATTCCTTTTACCAATGAATGCGTAATACGTTCCTGAACCGTTCCAAAACGCCATTCCTGAACTACTTTTTCATCGCTCTTTGCTTCGCCTTTTACATTTTCAGCAAAATCTAAAAGTCGTTCTGTCGCATCGTCGCGTCTATCTAAAATTACGTCTTCAACGTGTTCTAATAAATCTTTCGGAATATCATCGTAAATCGTTAACATCTCCGGATTTACGATTCCCATCGTCATTCCGTTTTTAATTGCGTGGTATAAAAACACCGAGTGCATCGCTTCACGAACCGTATCATTTCCTCTAAAAGAAAACGAAACGTTACTCACTCCACCACTGATATGCGCGTGCGGAAGGTTTTCGCGAACCCATTTTGTTCCTCTAAAAAAGTCCAAAGCGTTTAAGCGATGTTCTTCCATTCCCGTTGCAACTGGGAAAATATTCAAATCGAAAATAATATCCTGCGGAGGAAACCCTACTTTGTTCACCAAAATATCATACGAACGCTGACAAATCTCCACTCGACGATCGTAATTATCCGCCTGACCAACTTCGTCAAATGCCATGATAATCGCCGCCGCGCCGTAACGTTTAATTAATCTAGCATGGTGAATAAAAGCTTCTTCGCCTTCTTTTAACGAAATCGAGTTTACAACGCTTTTTCCTTGTACTACTTTCAGACCTGCTTCGATGATCTCCCATTTCGAGCTGTCGATCATAATTGGCACTCTCGAAATGTCTGGTTCTGCAGCAATTAAATTCAAAAATTTAGTCATCGCAGTAACACCGTCAAGCATTCCTTCATCCATATTAATATCGATGATCTGTGCTCCACCTTCTACCTGCTGTCTTGCAATATCAAGCGCCTCGTCATATTTCTCTTCCTTGATTAATCTCAAGAATTTTCTTGAACCTGTTACATTCGTACGCTCGCCAACATTCACGAAAACACTTTCCGGCGTAATAATCAACGGTTCTAATCCTGATAATACAAGGTCTCTTCTTTTTTCTGTCATTTCTTTTTAAAGTTACTGAGATTCTAAGATGCTTAGATTCTGAGTTTTTTTATTCTATTTTCTTTCCTGCGAGGTTTTTAAAACCTTGTAGGTATATTCGTTTTTAATATTTTAATTTGGGCGTGTCCTTCGGCCGGGCTATCCGTTACAAGTCCTCGACCAATTCCGTTTCACTGCATTGGTCTGCGGGCTTTTCACTTCTATCCCTCACGCAGATTCGGTTTCATAATAACCTTTATCTTTCTTTTGCTTTTCAATTATCTTTCTACTTTCCATGCATCATATAAAGAACCTTCCCGTTTTTTGCTGAGATTTTAATATCAAACACACCTCCAAAACCAATACTATTAAAAGTCCCTTTAATATGCCAAATAGAATCATTTTCTATTGTTACTGTATAAGGTCTTTGATCTTCTATTTGATCTTTACCATATGATTCAAATAAAATTGGTTCTGCTATTCCGACTGCCGTTTCTTCTTTTGTAACCAAACAATCGTCACATTTAATGCTTTTCTGAAAAACTGTATTAGTTGTGTAATTACAGCTTACAAACATCAAAACAATCGGAAACAAAATCTTCTTCATATTTATTGAAAAACTCATCATGAGTTATTCAAAAACCGGCGCCACTCTAGGCTTATAATCCTTCGCAACCTCAGCCATTAATCGAATATGATCTGGAGTTGTTCCGCAACAACCGCCAATGATATTGATTAAATTATCGTCTAAATATTCTTTAATGAAGGCTTGAGTTTGTTCTGGCGTTTCATCGTATTGTCCGAAAGCATTTGGCAATCCTGCGTTTGGATGTGCCGAAACATTAAAGCTTGTATTATGCGCTAATGTTTTTAAATAAGGTTTCAGCAAATCGGCTCCAAGGGCGCAATTGAATCCTACACTTAATAAAGGAATATGCGAAACGGATATCAAAAACGCTTCAACCGTTTGTCCAGAAAGTGTTCTTCCTGAAGCATCTGTAATTGTTCCTGAAACCATGATTGGAATATCAAGATTGCGTTCTTCTTTTACTTCTTCGATTGCAAAAAGCGCAGCTTTTGCGTTTAAAGTATCAAAAATTGTTTCTACTAAAAGCAAATCACAGCCACCGTCCATTAACGCTTCTGCTTGTTGTTTGTAGGCAATTCGTAAATCGTCAAAAGTTACGGCTCTGTAACCTGGATCGTTTACGTCTGGCGACATACTTGCTGTACGGTTTGTCGGTCCAATTGACCCCGCTACGAAACGAGGTTTTTCCGGATTTTTTGCAGTAAACTCATCGGCTACTTGTCTTGCGATTTTTGCCGATTCGTAGTTTAACTCGTAAACCAAATCTTCCATGTGATAATCGGCCATACCGATTGTCGTTCCTGAAAAAGTATTGGTTTCTACGATATCTGCACCAGCTTCATAATAAGCGGCATGAACATCGCGGATTGCCTGCGGTTGTGTTAGGGATAGTAAATCGTTGTTTCCTTTTAACGGATGCGGGAAATCTTTGAAACGCTCTCCTCTGAAATCTTCTTCTGAGAAATTATAGCGTTGCAACATTGTTCCCATTGCTCCGTCAAGGATTAGGATATTTTTTTTTATTGCTTCTTGAATTGTAATTGCCATATTCTTTTGCCGCTAAGGCGCTAAGGCACAAAGCTTTTTTAATTATAATTTTTGAAGGCTCTATTTAAACCCGATAGTCCCGAAGCCTCGGGATTGAAAACCTGTCGGGTTTAACCTTCGATATTTTTTATTCACATTAATTCCAAAAGTGCACTATTGCTGGCTCATTAGCCCCGATTGAAGTGGAAATTATTTTACTTTTTCCTTTAAAAAGCAAAATGATTGCAACAAAAAGCGGGAACTACTAACTGCAAAAATGCGCCAATGATTCGCTCCTGATACAGAATCTGTTTCAGTAAATTATATGTTATCGAGAAAAGTTTTGAGAAATACGAGTATGTATTTGTGTTATCTATCTTTAATACTGGAAAATGTCGTATAAAGTAGAATTTAGCACCTTCTTTATGATAAAGGGTTGCTAAGGTTTCATCGGGTCTATCCCTCCGCCTTTCGTGATAACTGACAATAATTTTAAGAACAGTGCAAAGGTATGAAATAGGGTTTCGATTTGCAAATGTTTTTTTTCTAAGGTTCTGAGGTTCTAAGATACTAAGGTTCTAAGGTTTTTATTTCTTCTTGCTTGCCTTGGCCAAAGGATTAAAATCTAAACAAAGTTGAAGCCAATACTCCATATCCTGATTTCTTGTCCAGCCAATTTCGGCAATAAAAACATAGTTTTTCATTGGCTTTTCTGCATTGGGCATTGGTAACACATCGTCTCTTTCTATGGCCTTTAAATAAGCCGAATCATCTATTCTGCATAGCAAAAGATTTTCTCCAACTTTTTTATCTAAACGAGTTCCACAGCATAATTTATTATCTACCATGAAAACAATACCACCAAACATTTTCTTTTCAAAAAAATCGGCACCTTTATGTTGGAGAAACGTTCTAATTCTCTTTGCATTATCTTCGTCGAAAGCCATATATTTAGATTCTAAGATACTGAGTTACTAAGATACTGAATTTAAAATTCTTCAATAAAAAAGCTCAAACTAAAAGTTTGAGCTTTTTATATAGATTCTATGCATTTACTATTAATGCTTAGGTTTTTGTTTTGTTCCTCTAAAATTGATAATTGTAATAATATCAAACTCTTTATCAATTCTGTAAACTAAATAATTGTTTTTGTCTACAATAGCCTTATACAGAGCGGTATTTCTTTCAGATTTTGGAAATTGTTCTGGATTTAAATTAATTTGATTTATTACTTGCTGTATTTTATTTTCTAAGTTTAAAATCTCTTTTGCTGTCCATTTTGCTTCAAGATAATCAACAACTTTATTAAAACCTTTTACTGCTTGTGAAGTCCAAATAAATTTTAATGCCATTTCGAAAATCTTTTCATAACATCTTCATGACCTATAACTTCTCCTTTTTCGGCTTGATCTAGTCCAATTTGAATTTCGTTTTTCTCTGATTCTGATAAATCATCAAACCAATCATTTTGATTTGCTTTCAAAATCAATTCCAGTTTTTCCAAAATGCTTTCGTCTTCCACCTTAACCAACTCCTGAATAAATTGATATTTTCTAGCCTCTAAATCCATGATTACCATAATTTATAATTACAAAGATACAAATAAAAAAGCCCAAACTAAAAGTTTGAGCTTTCTATATAAAAAACCTTAGTGTCTTAGTCCCTTAGAACCTCAGCACCTCAGATTAAACTATTGCTTTAACAACCGCTTTTGGAGCTTCTTTACGAGTTCCGTCGAAACCGTCTACTCCTGAAACTGTTGTATATTTTAATACGTATTTTTTTCCTGGATTGATGATTCCGTATGCAGCCTGGCACATTAAAGTTGCTTCGTGGAAACCGCAAAGGATTAACTTTAATTTTCCTGGGTATGTATTTACGTCTCCAATAGCGAAGATTCCCGGAATGTTTGTTTGGTAATCTAATGCATTGTTTACTTTAATGGCATTTTTCTCGATTTCTAATCCCCAGTCTCCAATTGGACCTAATTTTGGTGTTAATCCGAAAAGTGGGATGAAATAGTCACATTCGATTTTACGGTGTGCGCCGTTTTCTTCGATATCTAATGATTCAACGTGCTCAGCACCATTGATTCCGATAACTTCTGCCGGAGTGATTAATTTGATTTTTCCAGCTGATTTTAATTCCTGTACTTTTTCTACAGAATCTAAAGCTCCTCTGAATTCGTTTCTTCTGTGGATTAAAGTTACTTCTGAAGCTACGTTTGCCAAGAAAATTGACCAGTCTAATGCTGAATCTCCTCCTCCTGCAATTACAACTCTTTTGTCTCTGAATTTCTCAGGATTTTTGATGAAGTATTTTACTCCTTTATCTTCATAAAACTCGATATCTTCGATAAGTGGTTTACGAGGCTCAAAACTTCCTAAACCTCCTGCGATAGCAATAACTGGCGCGTGAAATTTAGTTCCTTTGTTTGAGGTTACAATGAAAGATCCGTCTTCTTGTTTGTCGATAGTTTCAGCTCGTTCTCCTAATGTAAATCCTGGCTCAAATTGTTTGATTTGCTCCATTAAACCATCAACTAAATCTCCGGCTAAAACTTCTGGAAAACCAGGAATATCATAAATAGGTTTCTTAGGATATAATTCTGAAAGCTGTCCTCCTGGCTGAGGCAAAGCATCTAAAATGTGGCATTTTAATTTTAATAATCCTGCCTCAAAAACGGCAAATAAACCTGTTGGGCCTGCTCCAATTATAAGTATATCTGTTTTAATCATTATGGTTGTTGTTTATAATCATTCTTAATAATACAAAGAAACGAATAATTTATTCTTTAATCAATGATTTTTATCATTATTCATTTCTCTGTTATGTTACTCTTTATTTTTGAGTGAAGATGTTATCTCATTCATTCTCTTCACTTTTTCTTCAAAATTACCTTTTAAGGTTTTTCTGTATTCATTCAGGTTTTCAACCATTTGGTTAATATCCTCCGGAATTACTTCTTCAAAAAACTCCCTAAGCCTTTTGGCTGTTGTTGGTGATTTTCCGTTGGTCGAAATGGCGATTTTTACATTTCCTTTTGTTACGATTCCGCCTAAATAATAATCACATAAATCGGGCGTGTCGGCGATATTGCAAATCAAATAACGTTTTCTCGACAATTCGTAAACCCTTTTATTCACTTTCAAATCGTCTGTACAGGCAATTACCATGTGACGTTTTTTGAGCATTTTCTTTTTGAACTTCGCTTCCGTCAATTTAATTGAAGGATGATTTTCGGCTAAAACTTTAATTTCTAAATGAAAATCCGGTGCTACAACCTCGACATTTGCATTCGGACTTGACTTGAGCAAGAAAGAAAGCTTTTCCAGACCTACATTTCCTCCACCTACAATTAGTACATTTAAATTGTGAAGCTTGAGAAATATTGGATATAATTCGTTTTGTTCCATTTTAATTTAATTTCATCTAAACAAAATTAGATGATTTTTATTTTATCTCAGAACATTCGTAGTAAATCGCACCTTCATCAAAATTAATTTTTGACAATTCTGGAGCTAATTCAAGTAATTTAAAAAATTGCTTTTTGTCAATTTCATAAACCAGATAAACACCAGGATCATCTTCAATATTTACATTTAAAATCTCAATTAATTTCTCAATAGATAAATCAATTTCAACACTATCAATAAATTTATCTCCTTCTTTTTGATAAGCTACAATCTCACGTACAATATTCATTTAAAAATTATTTAGAAACTGATAGAAATTCTTCGTAAAAGCCTTTTAATTTGTTGCTTTCGCGGACAACTTCTCCAAGAACAATAATCGCTGGAGAACCTAATTCTTTTTGTTTTACAACTTCTAAAATCGAATCTACTGTTCCAACGCCTACTTTTTCTTCTGCTGTTGTTCCGTTTTGGATGATTGCAACGGGTAAATTTCCTTTATCTTCTTTTTGAAACAAATCGATGATTTGAGGCAATTTGTGCATTCCCATCAAAATCACAACGGTTGCTGATGATTTCGCTGACAAGGCAATATCTGAAGACAATTTTTTATCAGAAGTTGTTCCCGTAATCGCCCAAAAGCTTTCTGAAACACCTCTTTTTGTAATTGAAATTCCTTGGCTCGCAGGAACAGCAACTACTGATGAAATTCCGGGAACTACAATGGTTTCTATTCCGAAACTTTCTGCAAAATCGATTTCTTCTCCACCTCTTCCGAAAATAAACGGATCTCCGCCTTTTAGTCTAACTACGTTTCCATAAGTTAAAGCATTATCCACAATCAATTGATTGATTTGATCTTGCGTGTAAGCATGATTTCCGATTCTTTTTCCAACAAAAATTCGAATGGCATTTTTTGGTGCGTAATCCAGAATTTCTTCGTTGGCCAAAACGTCGTATAAAACCACATTTGCTTCAGCCAATGCTTTTACAGCTTTGAGCGTAAGCAAATCGGGATCGCCCGGACCTGCACCGACTAAAGTTATTTTGGGTTTTATATTAAGCATTTTCTAATTCCTGAGCTCTGAAAGTTTCGATTTTATCAAAGAAAACGACTGCCTGAGCAATGTAATCTTTAGCGAAAGCTTCTGATGGTTCATTTTTATTGATTTGGTAAACCAAGTCTTTAAAAGTTGAGTTTAATTCGATTTTATTGTTTTCGATGAAAACAGTATCAAACAAGTCTACAATTCCTGCGTGGTGGTTTGTTTTTTGGTTTTCTGACAATAACAATGCTTTTGCTCCATTTACAAATCCTGCATAAGCATGATAAATCGCATCTGACCATTTTTTCTCGTCGAATGATTCCTGCGCCAAGATCAATTTCTCTTTAGCTTCAAACAATAATGTCGCTACTAAATCGATCACAACTCCGGCGCATTCTCCAACTCCTACTGCTTTTACGTAATTGTCTGCGTTACCCCAATCCACAAAATCAGCTTCTGTTAAATTGGTTACATCTGCGAAAGGTTTTAAGATTTCGTAGAAATATTTTTCTCCTTTTGTATCATAATAATCGAGGAATTTTTGTCCGCTTCCGTTAGCATCAAAATCATTTAAAATGGTACGCAACGCATCTGGACCTCTACGACTAGGCACTTTGATTACTTTATCAGCAAAACGTCCAGCGCCATTTCCTAATCTTCCTCCGCCAAGTAAAACCTGTAAAGCCGGAGCCACTAGTTTTCCTGAGTTGATAGACATTCCCTGGAATCCAATTGCAGACATATTGTGTTGTCCGCACGCATTCATACAGCCTGAAATTTTAATTTCGATTTCGCGGTTGTTTAAATACTGAGGATATTCTGCCCTTAAAACTCTTTCTAATTCTTCTGCAATACCGGTACTACTTGCAATCCCCAAGTTGCAAGTATCAGTACCCGGACATGCCGTAATATCTCCAACTGAATTATATCCTAATTGAACAAAGTCAAGTTTGGCTAATTCTTGATAAAAGAAAGGAAGATTCTCTTCTTTTATGTGACGTATTACAATATTTTGACGCAATGAAAAACGTAATTCATTTGCTCCGTAATTTTTAATTAAATCGGCTAATAATCTCGCTTTATCAGTATAAAAATCTCCTAATAAAACTTTGATTCCGATAGCATAATAACCGTCTTGTTTCTGTTTGATTACATTCGAATTTTTCCACGCTTCATATGCTTTTGTATCTTCGATTGTAACTTGCGGAACTTCTAATAACGGCTCTGTAATTGGGCCTTCAAAAGCAGTTGTATCAATTTCGTATGTTTCAAAAGCGATGGCTTTTTTCTCTTGTTCAACCAAATCAAGGAAAACATCTCTTCCCATTTCTTTGATTAAGAATTTCATACGAGCTTTCATTCTTTTTGCACGCTCTCCGTATCTGTCGAAAATACGGATGATTCCTTCTGCTGTTGGAATAATTTCGTTTACCGGAACGAATTCTGAAAGTAATTCAGCATGTGCTGGCTGAGATCCCAAACCTCCTCCAAACATGATTTTGAACCCTTTTTGTCCGTCTTTAATTTTCGGAATAAATCCTAAATCATGTAAATAACTCAAAGCAGTATCTTCGTCTGAAGAGGAGAACGAAATTTTGAATTTACGTCCCATTTCCTGACAGATTGGGTTTCTTAACAAATATTGAAAAAGTCCGTGTGCATAAGGCGAAACATCAAATGGTTCGTTTACGTCAACTCCAGCCAATTCGCTTCCTGTAATATTTCTTACTGTGTTTCCACAAGCTTCACGAAGTGTGATATCGTCTTTAGCCAAATCTGCCCAAAGTTCTGGTGTTCTGTCTAAACTCACGTAGTGAATCTGAATATCCTGACGCGTTGTAATGTGTAAACGTCCGGTAGAATATTCATCAGAAACTTGTGTGATACGCACTAATTGCTCGCTGGTAACTTTACCATAAGGCAATTTGATACGAATCATCTGAACGCCTTCCTGACGCTGACCGTAGATTCCACGCGCTAAACGAAGACTACGAAAACGCTCATCATCAATTTTTCCTCCACGGAATAAGTGAATCTTTTTTTCTAATTCGATAATCTCCTTCTGAACTACCGGATTTTCTATTTCTGTTCTAAAACTTTCCATTTCTCTTTTGAGTTTTTGGTTGTCGGTTGCTGGTTGTTGGTTGTTGGCTCTAAAAACCATCAACTATCAACTAAAAACAATCAACTATCTAATGAATCCTACTCCTGCTGTTGTGTTTGTTGCTGTATCAATTAAGATGAAAGCTCCGTTTGATTTGTTTTCATTGTATGAATCAAAGTATAACGGTTTGCTTAATTTGATCGTTACTTCTCCAATTTCGTTTATTGCTAATTGTGAAGCTTCTGTCGTTCCTGAGTAATCTGTCGCAATTGTATTTTTAATGCTTTCTACTTTTGCTAAAACTCTGTTGGTATTATGTTGTACCAAGTATTTAGTTCCCGGAACCAGTTTTTTACTGTCCATCCAGCAAACTGTCGTTGTAATGTCTTTTTCAATTTTTGGAAGCTCGCTTGATTTTACAATCATATCGCCTCTCGTTACATTGATATCATTCTCTAATTCGATAGTAATCGAAGAACCTGCAACGGCTTCGTCGAATGTTTTATCGAAAAAGTGAATTTTAGATACTTTTGATTCTGTTAAAGAAGGAAGAACCGTTACAGCATCTCCAACTTTGATTGAGTTCCCGTATAATTTTCCTGCGTAACCTCTAAAATCGTGGTATTCTTCTGTTTTTGGACGAATCACAGTCTGAACTGGGAAACGTGCTTTTCCTGCTTCAAAAACATCAGAAGCATGTAATCCTTCTAAATGCTCTAATACCGTTTGACCTGTATACCAAGGCATATTTTCTGATTGATCAACCACGTTTCCGCCGTTGATTGCGCTTAACGGAATGTAACTTACGTTTTGCTCTTTGAAAGTACTTTTTGCATTTAATGCTTGGAAATCGGCTTTGATTTTATTGAAAACTTCTTCTGAGTAATCAACCAAATCCATTTTATTAATCGCAACAATTACCTCTTTTACTCTCAATAAATTATTGATAAAAAAGTGACGGTATGTTTGTTCAATTACTCCTTTTCTCGCATCGATCAAAATGATAGAAACCTGAGAAGTCGAAGCTCCTGTAACCATGTTTCTTGTATATTCTACGTGGCCTGGAGTATCGGCAATAATGTAACTTTTCTTTGCAGTCGAAAAATAAATATGCGCAACATCAATCGTGATTCCTTGTTCTCTTTCTGCCACTAAACCGTCAGTTGCCAAAGAAAAATCAAGATAATCGTATCCTTTTTGTTTACTGCTTTTTTCGATTGCTTCTATTTTATCAGTCGTCAATGATTTTGTATCATACAATAATCTTCCGATCAAAGTACTTTTTCCGTCATCTACACTTCCTGCTGTTGCTATTTTTAAAACGTCCATTCTGTAATATTTTGTTTCAGGTTTAAAGTTTCAGGTTTTCTGTTGAAACTTATAATCCGTATGTTTTTGTTTTCTTGATTCTACTTTTTAATTGTCAATTAAATAATTATTAATTATCCATTAAAAATAACCTTGTTGTTTTCTCTTTTCCATTGCGGCTTCAGAACGTTTGTCATCGATTCTGGCTCCTCTTTCAGAAATTGTTGATTCTCTGATTTCGCCTACAACTTCTTCGATTGTGGCTGCGTACGATTCAACTGCAGCGGTACAACTCATATCTCCAACGGTTCTGAAGCGAACAATTCTTTCTTCGATTTGTTCGTCTTCTTCTTGGTACACAAAAGGAGAATGCGACCAGATTAAACCGTCTCTCAAAAAAACTTTTCTTTTATGTGAAAAATAGATTGATGGAATCTCGATATGTTCTTTTTCGATATAACTCCAAACATCTAATTCTGTCCAGTTTGAAATTGGGAAAACACGAACGTTTTGTCCATTTTCAATTTTTCCATTTAAAATATCAAACAACTCTGGTCTCTGATTTTTTTCGTCCCATTGTCCGAAATCATCACGAACTGAAAAAATACGTTCTTTCGCTCTTGCTTTTTCTTCATCACGACGCGCACCACCAATACAAGCATCAAACTTAAATTCTTCAATTGCATCTAAAAGTGTTGTTGTCTGCAGGCTGTTTCTACTAGAGTATTTCCCTGTTTCTTCAACTACTTTTCCTTCATCAATAGCATCCTGAACATTACGCACGATCAACTCTAAACCTAATTCTTCTACCAATTTATCTCTGAAAGCAATTGTCTCAGGGAAATTGTGTCCCGTATCAACGTGCAAAAGAGGAAACGGAATCTTAGCAGGGAAAAATGCTTTTTGCGCCAAACGCACTAATGTAATAGAATCTTTTCCTCCTGAGAAAAGTAAAACCGGTTTGTCAAACTGTGAAATTACTTCTCTGAAAATGTATATCGCTTCACTCTCTAAAGCGTTTGTTTTTAATACTGAACTCATTGTTTTTTTGTTTGATATTTTGTGAGTTTCAAGTTTTAGGTTTCAGGTTTCAAGTTCCCTGATCTAAAAAACTCCACTCTTTATTCTATAATCTATATTCTATACTCTAGCAGAAGTCTTGTCTCTTGCTTCTTTCTTCTACCTACTCTTTCTTAGCACTATGAAGTCCACACTCTTTATGGCTTGATTCCCACCACCATCTTCCGGCTCTGATATCTTCGCCTGGGAAAATTGCTCTGGTACAAGGTGCGCATCCAATACTTACGAAACCTTGTTTGTGCAATGCATTTTGAGGAACATTATTTTCTGACAAATACGTTTCAACTTCTTCTAAAGTCCATTTTAATAACGGATTGAATTTTATGATTTCGAAGTTTCCATCGTATTCAAACAGATGTAAATCCTGTCTGTTTTCTGATTGTTCGGCTCTTAATCCCGTAATCCAAACTGAGTTTCCTGCCAAAGCTTTTCGTAACGGAACCACTTTTCGAATAAAACAGCATTCTTTTCTGTTTTCAACTGAATCGTAAAAGCTGTTTGGCCCTTTTGTTTTTAGTAAATTTTCTACCGCCGTTGCTTCTGGAAAAAATACTTCGATTGGTCTTTTATATTTTTTTAATGTTTTATGAAAAACGTCATACGTTTCCTGAAATAATCTTCCCGTATCTAAAGTAAAAACGGTAATATCAGTATTACTTTTTGCAATAAAATCTGTAATTACCTGATCTTCCTGACCGAAAGAAGTCGAAAAAATTACTTTCTCCGGAAATTTTTCTGCTAAAAAAACCAAGGTTTCGTCAAGCGAAAAATCTTTTGTTTTATCTAATAATTCTTGTACAATAATCGCACTCATAATCTCTCTTCCTTTCTAAAATTATTTTATAATAATTTAGATAATGTTTTTAAACTCAATATTATAATTAGAATTCCAACCGCAACCATCATTGGTTTTCTTTTGATTTTATTTACCAAATAAGCCGCTAATGGCGCTGAAATTACTCCTCCTAAAATCAATCCGATGATAACTTGCCAGCCGTGGATTCCTCCAAAAAGCATGAACGTTATACCACTTGCAAATGAAATAGCAAACTCAGCTGCATTTACTGAACCAATCGTATATCTCGGGTTTCTTCCTCTTCCTAATAAAGTTGAAGTTACAATAGGTCCCCAGCCTCCGCCACCGACAGAATCCATAAATCCGCCGAAAACGGCTAAAGCGCCTAATTTTTTAGTTTTCTTTTTTACAATATTCTTTTTTAACGCTTTTCTGATAATGATAACCGCTAAAACAATCATGTAAACCGCAATAAATGGCTTAATAATATCGCCATTAATAACATCTGACAATAAATAAGCTCCTGTTATAGAACCTAAAACTCCTGGAATTAATAAATGTTTTACCAGTTTTTTATTGATGTTTCCAAATCTATGATGCGAAAGAGCCGACGCTCCCGTTGTAAACATTTCTGAAACGTGAACCGCCGTACTACTAACCACTGGCGGAACTCCATAAGCCAATAAAAATGATGTTGAAGTTGCTCCGTAGCCCATTCCTAATGTTCCGTCAACCAATTGAGCAAAAACACCGATAGCAAAAAACACTAAAAACTCTTCATTAAATCCATTCACAAATCCATCCCAAGAAAATTCGGCATGATGATTATAGATCAAAACTGTTAACAAACCTACTAGTAAAACAACCGGAATTCCGATCCAAAGCTTTTCCTTAAAAGAAATCGCATTATTTATTTTCAGTTCTTTTTCCATATTAACAAGTTATCGTTTTTCTATAAAAACTATTACCCTATCGGGTTACTAGATTACTTTGCAAAAATACTACTTATTTATAATAATCAAAACAATATTTTGATTTTTTTAAACCCTTTATTCAATATTAATTCCTTAATGAAGAGTTCTTTACAATTAAAACTGAATTATTTAACAAATAATAATGCATTACGCTTTAATTCAACAACATTTACAAAGGAAATGTTTGGTTGCTAAATAGTTTTCTTAATCTCTACCATATCTATAGGATAATTATAAAAATGTCGTATTTTAGCGCCAAACTTTTTTTATGGATTTTCAGATTGGTCTTGTAATTGCGGGGTTAGCAGTTGGTTTTATTGTAGGTTTAACAGGTGTTGGAGGTGGTTCTTTAATGACTCCTATTTTATTATTTTTTAATATTCCACCAACAACTGCAGTAGGTACAGATTTACTTTACGCTGCTTTTACAAAAGCTGGAGGCGTATTTGTTCACCACAAAAAAGGAAATATAAACTGGAAAATCACTGGATGGCTAACATTAGGAAGTGTTCCCGCTGCTTTATTGACTTTATGGATATTAAACAGCATCAAAACAGATATTGACACCATTAATCGCGTCATAAAAATTAGTTTAGGCTGGGCATTACTATTCACATCCATTGCTATTTTATTCAAAAACAGAATTTTAAAATTCTCTCAAAAACACGCTGGAGATAAATTCCACAGCGAAAGTCACACACAAAATATGCTGACCATAGCAATTGGTGTTTTACTTGGTGCAACTGTAACTGTAACATCTATTGGCGCAGGAGCACTCGGAACCGTAACTTTATTTTTTCTTTATCCGCTTCTGCCGTTACCTCGCCTGGTGGGAACTGAAATTGCTCATGCCGTTCCATTAACACTTGTTGCCGGAATCGGGCACGCTTCAATGGGGAATTTAGATTTAGGATTATTGGGTCAGCTGTTGATGGGATCGCTACCAGGAATATACATGGGAAGTATGCTGAGCGGAAAAGTTCCTGATCAATTTCTTAGAAATGCAATCGCAGTAATGCTATTCTTTACAGGATATAAATTGATTTTTTAAATATCATTTAAACCATATAAGTTATACAAGTTCATTTAATTAAGCTAGCTGCAAAATCTAAAATGAACTTACATAACTTATATGGTTTAAAATTAAAAAGCAATATCAGCCAATGAATTACTCTCTAATATTTTAAGTGTATTATCTCTTACTTCTGTCATTAAGCGTCGGGCAGCACAAGTTGCTTCATCGTCGCAATCATCACATTTTTCGTAAAAGTTATGACTGGCGCAAGGCAAAAGTGCAATTGGGCCTTCCAAAATTCTATAAACTTTAGCCATGCTGATATCTTTCGGATCTTTAATAAGGTAATATCCACCGCCTTTTCCTTTCTTAGCTCCAAGAAATCCAGAATTTCGAAGTAATAATAAAATACTTTCCAGAAATTTTATCGAAATATGCTCACTTTTAGCAATTTCAGCAATTTGCACAGGTTCGTTATTTTCTCTTCTGGCTAAATATGTAAGGGCTTTAATTCCGTATTTTGTCTTTTTTGAAAGCATTTTTAAGTTTTAGATTGTAGACTGTAGATTTTTAGATTACCTAAAATGACAATCACCATATTTTCTGCAACAAAAATAATCTTTTTAAATGAGAATATAACAGATTCAAACTTATATTCTACCAATTTAGTATAGTTTAATTAATTTGCCTCTTCTATTCCAATTAAATTGAATTCATGAAACGTTTTTATTTCTTCATCCAAAGCTTTTTTACTTACAACATAGGTTTCTGAAATAGAATCATGCCAACCTCTTGAACCTCCCAAAAAAGTTAGAGCATCAACAAGGAATACAACGACATAAGCTTCTTTTTACAATAGTCCCAAAATCTGGCTTCTGACCGTTTTCATCTACAACGATACAACCTGTAACAAATTTACCTACAGTTCTTCCAAATAAAGCTTCCATTGTGATGTAATAAACTAGCGAAACGACAATTGCAATTATATTCCATCCTAAATCGCCTAAACCATCCATCCATTCTGCTAATCCAGTAAGACCAAATAATGCTGAAAGAATGCCTATTGTTGCGCCAATTGCAATCAGGATGATAAAAAATACAAAAAGATCAATAATGTAATTTAGAAAACGTGCCCCAGCAGACACTAATAATTTGTCATCTAAAACGTAAGTAGAATTGCTCATGTGTAATTAATTGTTAGTTAAACTTTTGGTTATGATTTTAGTTGCAACAAAAATATAATTTTTAAGGAAAAAACTACAAAAAATTAGCACAAATTAGAAATGCATTTTCTTTTTCCATATACAATTGATGATTCTGATTTTCAAGAATCTCATTTGAAATTTTTAAATCCAGAAACCAGCTAAAATTTGGCGCATTTTTGTCTTTATCGCCATAATAAAGTTTGATATTGCAATCTGGCTTTTCTTTCTCATACCGCAATCTTGTCGAAGAAACAGCAACAAAAGTAGATACTTTCAAACCTTTCAAGCAAGCTTTCCAGGCAATTGTACCTCCTATACTAAAACCCAAAATGGCTACTATTTCCTTTTCTATATCCAATAAATTATCAACTGCTTTATCAATTCCTCCGTTTAAGAATTGAGTGTGAATTTCAGATCCCTTCTTATCATAAACCATTATTTCAGCAAGTTTAAGAACATCATAATATTGGATTTCAAATTTAGTTTCTAAAATTTCTACATAATATTGAATCCATTCTAAATTTTCTCCTCCAAATAAATCCGATAAAATCAATAATCTTGGTTTCATATTTTATTTTTAAAAATACTATTTCGCGAATTAAAAATTTCAATATACAAAAAAGGGCTATTTAAAAAATAGCCCTTCAATTTATTATATTTTGTAGTTAAGCAAGCGCCTGTTTCAAATCGGCAATTACATCTTCAACCGTTTCTAAACCTACAGAAACACGAACAAGACCTTGCGTGATTCCTACTGCTAGTTGATCTTCTTCAGATAATTTGCTGTGTGTTGTAGAAGCTGGATGCGTTACGATTGTTCTGGTATCTCCAATATTTGCAGATAAAGAACAAAGCTGAATTGAATTCAGGAATTTTCTTCCCGCTTCGATACCGCCTTTAATTTCAAAAGCAATAATATTTCCGCCCGCTTTCATTTGTTTTTTCGCAATTTCATATTGTGGATGCGATTTCAAAAACGGATATTTTACACTATTTACATTTGGATGGCTTTCTAAAAATTCAGCTACTTTCAAAGCATTTTCGCAATGTCTGTCAACACGAACTGCTAATGTTTCTAAACTTTTTGAAAGAACCCAAGCATTAAATGGTGATAAAGCCGGACCTGTATTTCTTGAAAACAAATAAATTTGTCTAACTAAATCTGCATTTCCAACTGTTACTCCACCTAAAACGCGTCCTTGTCCGTCGATTAATTTAGTTGCTGAATGAATAACCAAATGTGCTCCAAACTTAATTGGTTGCTGCAAATATGGCGTTGCAAAACAGTTGTCGATTATTAAAATCAGATTATGTTTTTTAGCAATATTCCCTAACAATTCTAAATCAATTACATCAACACCCGGATTTGTTGGCGATTCGGCATATAATATTTTAGTGTTTGGTTTAATAAAACTCTCGATTGTTTCCGGCTTATTGATTTCGAAATAAGAAGTTTCGATATTCCATTTTGGAAAATAAGTCATAAACAAAGCGTGAGTTGAACCAAAAACACTGCTCGCAGAAACAATATGATCTCCAGAATTTAATAATGCTGCAAAAGTAGAATAAACGGCTGCCATTCCTGTTGCAAAAGCATAACCAGATTCAGCACCTTCCATTTTGCAAATTTTATCTACAAATTCTGATGTGTTTGGATTACTGAAACGGCTGTAAATATTTCTTTCTTTTTCTTCTGTAAAAGAAGCTCGCATATCTTCGGCATCTTCAAAAACAAAGCTTGACGATAGGTACAAAGGCACCGAATGTTCTAAATATTGTGATCTTTCTAATTGTGTTCTGATGGCTTGTGTTTCAAAACCAAATTCTTCTTTATTCATTGTGTTGTTGTTTTTTGTTGTTTTTTGTTTCAGGTTTCAGGTTTCAAAAACTGAAATCTAAACCAAAACAAATCAATTATTTATGCCCGGTCTAAGCATTTTCTAATTGACTAATTATCTAATTTATAAAGCTTCGTTGTTCAAAACAACTTTGTATTTGATGGTTGCTGTTGGCTCAACAGTTTTGGCAACTGAACAATATTTCTCGAAAGAAAGCTGTGCAGCTTTTTTTGCTTTTTCCGGATTGATTTCTCCTTCTAAATAAAAAACCACATCAATTTCTTTAAAAGGTTTTGCTTCTTCGATCTGAACGCGAGTTCCTTCAACCTCAGCATTAAAAGAAGTAATTTCCTGACGCTGTTTCTTTAAAATCGAAATCATATCAATTGCACTGCATCCTGCAACGCCCATTAATACCAATTCCATTGGACTTGCGCCTAAATCGCTTCCGCCAAATTCGGCTCTGCTATCAACGTCAACTACATGTCCGCGTTCATTTTTTACTTTGAAATGAAATGCGTCGTTTACTCTGTTTAAGGTTACTTTCATTGTGTTGTTATTTTTTTTGTTTTTTTATTCTTATCAATTTTGTCATTTCGAGGAACGAGAAATCTTCGCAAGTAACTCCTCAATGAAAATCCAATCTTTGTCGAGCTTCTCGTGGAGATTTCTCGTTCCTCGAAATGACAAACTGGGCTTGTACTTATCCTTTATCCGACAATCTCAAAATATCACCGAAAACTCCTCTCGCTGTTACTGCAGAACCTGCACCGGCTCCCTGAATAACAATTGGACGATCTCCGTAAGATTCTGTATATATTTCGAAGAACGAATCAGAACCTTTTAATCCACCTAAAGCAGTATCTTTTGGTACTGATACTAGTTTTACTTCTAGATTTCCTTTGTCATTTTGCAAATCTCCAGACAATTCACCAATGTATCTTAATACATGATTTGGTTGTTGTTCTGCTTTTATTTTCTCGTAAATTGGGTCGAATTCTTTTAATTTAGTCAAGAAGTCTGCTGCGCTTCCTTCACGCAAGTGCTCCGGAATAAGGTTTTGAATTGAGATTTCTTCAAACTCATTCTGTAAATCTAATTCTCTTGCTAAAATCAATAATTTTCTTCCAACGTCATTTCCGCATAAATCTTCACGCGGATCTGGTTCTGTATATCCGTTGTCGATTGCTTCTTGTAGAATTTCACTAAATGGAGCATCTTTTGCAGAGAAATTATTGAATAAATAACTCAAAGTTCCAGAGAAAACACCTTTAATTTTTGTGATATTCTCACCTGAAAGGTGCAGTAATTTAATCGTATCGATTAATGGTAAACCGGCTCCAACATTGGTTTCGTACAAATAATTCTTTTGGTTTTCTGCCAAAGCTTTTCTCAGCTCTTTATAAAAACCATAACTTAAAGTATTCGCTACTTTATTCGAAGAAATCAAATCAAAACTGCTTTCTACAAGCGGAATATAGTTTTCTACAAATGATGCACTTGCAGTGTTATCAATCGCAATTAAATTCTCTAAATGATGCTCATTTGCGTAAGCGATAATATCGTTAATTGAATATTCTTCGCCTTTTGTCTGGATATCATTTTTCCAGCTTGAAGTTACGCCATTTCTGTTTAATAAAAGCTTTTTAGAATTTGCAATTGCAAAAACATTCAGCTTAACATCTTTACGTTTTTCGATTGCTGCAGCCGATTCTAAAATTTGATTGATTAAAGTTCCTCCAACTAATCCGTGACCGAAAATCGCAATGTTGATTTTTTTAGAAACTCCAAAAATCTCTCCGTGAATTACATTTAAGGCTTTGTTTAATTCTTCTTTCTTTACAACCAAACTCACGTTTTTACCTGTAACGGTGTTGTTGAATAAAATTGGAACTATTTTGTTTTTAATTAAAGCAGTATATGGTTTATGGAACGTACTTAAATCCTGCCCAATAATCGAAATTACTGATACATTATCCGTTACTGTGATCTGGTTTACATCTTTAGAATAAAAATCATTTTCGAATTCTTTTTCTAATTCCACCATTGCAAGTGTCGCTTTGTCTTTGGCTACAACCAATCCGATTCCTCTTTCTGAAGAACCTTGCGAAATGATACTTACACTGATATTATGATCACCCATTACTTTAAAAATTCGGGCATCAACTCCAGATTTTCCAAGTAATCCACGTCCTTCAAGATTTACTAAAGACACATTTTCTAAAACAGAAAGCGTTTTAATTCCTTCTTTTTGAGAATTTGAAGTAATTAAAGTTCCATGATTTTCATGGTTAAATGTGTTTAAAATTCGAAGCGGAATATTTTTTTCCAATAATGGAATAATCGTTTTTGCATGAAGAATAGTCGCACCAAAATTGGCCAATTCATTCGCTTCATTAAACGATAAAAATTCAATCTTTTTAGCATCAGCCACCAAATCCGGATTTGCAGTGTAAATTCCGTCTACGTGCGTGAAATTCTGAAGTTCTTCCGCATCAAGGTAATTAGCAATTAATGAAGCAGTATAATTACTTCCGTTTCTTCCTAAAGTAGTCGTGTCGTTATTGTTATTTGAACCAATGAAACCAGTAACAATATTTACCGTTTCACCATTATGCAGTTTGAAATAATTGATAACATTTTTCTTCGAAAGTTGTTCCAAAGGCTGAGCATCACCAAATTTTGAATCGGTTTTAAGCAATTCTCTTGTATCTACGAAATTAGCCGGAATGCCTTTTTCTAATAAAATAGCAGTCAATAATTTAGCCGAAAGCAATTCTCCTTTAGACAAAATCTGATCTTTAATTTTGTTACTGTAATCACCAATAAGACTAACTCCTTCAAATAATTTATCCAGAATATTGAATTCTTCAGACAAATCAACTTTTGGGTATTCTGAAGTTTGATACGCTTTAAAGCTTTCTAATAAAGGCTTATAATTTCCGTTTTTAGCGGCAATTCTTAAAATATCTTCTAATTCGTCTGTTGCGTTTCCTCGTGCAGAAACCACCACGGCAATTTGTTCGCCTTGACTTACTTTATCAGAAATGATTGAAACTACTTTACTAAGTCCTTCTCCGTTTGATAACGATTTACCTCCAAATTTTAATACTTTCATTTTATTTTGCTATTGTTTCTGCCTTAAAAATATCGGCAAGTAAATGATCTAATTGTTTGTACTCGATTAAAAAAGCATCATGGCCATGAACAGAATCTATTTCGCTATAGGAAACATTTTCTTTAAACTTTTTTAATTCATTATAAGTTTCCAGATTTTCTTGTGGTGTAAAAAACAAATCTGAATTGATTGCCACGATATGAATTGCGGCGTTTGATTTTGATAGTAACGTTTCGAAATCCTCACTATTTCTTGTTATATCTATGGTTTTCAGCAATTGGTTCATCAATTTATAAGATGATAACTGATAACGTTTCTGTAATTTATTTCCGTGATGCGCCAGCCAACTTTCAATATTAAAAATGGAAAGATCAGAATGAAGGGTACGCTTAAATTTTTCTTTGAATGATTCTGGAGATCTGTAACAAAGCATAGCGTGAATTCTGGCATCTTCTACCGGTCTTGAAGAATTGTTCAAAATTTGCTCTTGCAGATAGCAATTTGCGATCATCCAATCGGTCGATTTCCAATCAGTAGCAATCGGAATTAAATGTTCTGTGATATTTGGTTCTAATGCCAAAATTTCCCAGGCAATTCCGCCACCAACAGAACCACCAATAATTGCAAATACTTGCTCTATATTTAGCGCTTTCAGACCTTTTATAAAAATCCTTGCAATATCTCTGGCTGTAAAATCCTGATAATTTTCGATTACAAATGAATCAGCTCCATTTCCAGGAACATTAAATGTTAAAACGGTGTATTTGTTGGTATCAATTGTTTTGTCTTCACCAATTAAATCATTCCACCAGCCATTTTCACCCGTAACTTGTGCATTACCGGTCAAAGCATGATTTACCAAAACAATTGGTGCTGTATGCAAAGGCAAACCGGAAAGCGTAAAACTTAACGGTAATGATGAAAATATCGCACCACTTTCTGTGATGAAATCTTGAATTATTATGGGATTGGGTATATTTTCCAATTTCAAATCTTTTTATTTTTGATTTGTATGTGGAAATATTAGAAAGAAAGTCTAGAGTTGAAAACTAGAAAAATTCTTGTTGTTATCTTTCCACGTTTGGGCGTGGTAGAATGCAGCACCTTCTTCGATTTAACGAAGGGTTGCTAAGGATTCATCGGGTCTAATCCCTCGTCCTTTCTTTATAACATTTCAATACGTTTCTGAACTTAACGGTGCAAATTAACTACTAATTTCTTAAACAAACAAATTTTATCGAAACTGATTGTACAATTTCTTGAACATACTTTAAAAATAAGTCAATCCCGAAACCTCGGGATAAAGTCATAAAGTCAAAAGGATTGGCATTGAATAATACTACAATCACTTTGTCTCTTAAAACTATTATACGCAAAAAATTACCGAACAAATTGCCCAGTAAAATTAAGCAGGTTTTACCCTATTTTATGATACTTTTTAATTTAAATAAAAAGTGTTTCATTCTCTTTTGAATACATCAAGAATAATAAAGAATTTGGTTCTTTTTTCACCTCTTTTTTATCTGTCTCCGTAATTCCGAAACTTGGGTGTATCAATTCATTTGTTGGAGGCGGATTGTTTCTTTCATTTTTGATGTCTCTGTAAGTTGAAAGTTTTTTTCTTAAGTAGTTTAATGTGCTCATGATATTTAAGTTTAAGTTAGTTTGCGTTTTATAATCTTTACTATTTCTTTAATTTTTTGTTATCGTAACCAAAATGAATAAAAAAACCCTTTTGGATTTTTAATACCAAAAGGGTTTAAGTTTTTATGGAACTTATATATACTTTTAGTATCAACAGACGCATACACAAATACGTGCGACGTTAAACATCTTGTTCATCTGTAGGGATTTATTCATCTGTGATTTGACTTTTATTTTAAAAAACTCTTGCATTTAATTTTCTTTAATAAACTCTTAGATTTGATTATGATCTAAAAGGAAATAATCATCTGTTTTTAACATTTAAGCGCCTGATTTTAACAGACCTTACTTGTCTTACAAATTTGCAACTTTTTTTCTAATATTCCAAGTTATAAAAGCTTAATTTTTCTAAAAAAACGTTAAAAAACATCTTTTTATCGCCAAAAAACCTCTTACAAAATCAAGATTTAACAAAATTACAGCTTTATCTTACAAAAATAAACTAACTTTTTCTGTTTCAATCTTTCAAAGAACAATTTTTCTAATATTTAAAAAACCACTTAAAGCCAAACAGCTTCTTTATTTTTTATCTTTTCTGAAACTTTCAGTATATCCGTTATTATACCTCTTGAAATTGCCTGTCTGCATGGCGATGCTCCTTGTATAACAATTGGCACATCAGCGTAAGATTGCGTATAAATCTCAAAAATTGCATCGGAACCTTTTAGCTGACCAATTGCAGATGTTGTGGGTTCTGAAACCAATTTCACCTCCAAAGTATTTTTTTCCAAATCATATTCACCTACATATCGAAGCACGTGATTATCAGCTTGTGTAATTTTTGAAATTTTATACCATTTGTCAATTGCTTCTTTATTAAGTATTCCGTTTTTTTCTAAATGCTCCTCTTTTATAACCGAATTGATTTTGATATCTGACAATTCAAATTCTTTCCCAATTTCACGAGTTAGAATCAATAATTTTTTAGCAGTATCGTTTCCTGACAAATCTTCTTTAAAAGTAGAACGCATCAATCCGAGTAAACTGGCATCTTTGAGAATCTCAGAAAATGATTTTTCCTCTGCAGAAAAGCGATTAAATACATAACTCAAATGATCTGAAAAAACACCTCTGATTTTTGTGATTTTTTCTCCCGAATAATACAAATCCCTCAATGTCTGTAAAACCGGAAATCCAGTATCAACCGATGTTTCGTACAAAAACTCTTTATCATACTTTTTTAAATTCTCTCTTAGCTGTTTGTAGAGATCAATTGGAAGCGTGTTGGCCTTTTTATTCACCGCAACAATATTAAATCCATTTTCAATCAGCGTATTATAATGACCAATCAGCTCATCGCTGGCAGTGGCATCCACAGCAATTAAATTTTCGAATTCGTTTTCTTTCGCAAACTCAATAATATCTTCGACTCTAAAAGGAACCGCCAATTCTCTAAAATTGGTTTCCCAGGAATACCCAACTCCTTCTTTCTCAAAAAAAGCAACAGTAGAATTGGTTATTATTGGAAAATGAAAGTCGATGTTTTTGCTCTGCAGAAAAAACTCCTGACTTTCAATAATCTGATTAATCAGTGTGCTTCCGATATTCCCAATTCCAAAAAGAATAATATTAATTTTAAGCTTTGACATAATTTCTCACTTTTTAAATATTTAACCACATAAGTAATATAAGTTCATTTAATATCAAATGTTTACAATTTCGAAACCTCATGCTTCGAGTTTGACGCATTGCGGTGCGTCTCTACTAGATGAACTTATATTACTTATATGGTGAAAATTTTATTTTGAAATTTTTATTCATAAAAAATCACCCTTAGCAGCACCACACCACTAAAGGCAATTTTTCAAACAAAAAACAAAAAAACCTAATTTTTACTAATGTTATATTGCGAGTGTGTAACGCTTTCAAAAACCGCTTTCAGGTCTGCAATTAAATCTTCGATATCTTCAATTCCAACAGAAAGTCGAACCAGATCTTTTGAAACTCCGGTAGACAATTGATCTTCTTCAGACAATTGTTGGTGTGTAGTACTTGCAGGGTGTATAATTAATGATTTAGTATCACCGATATTCGCCAACAATGAAAACAATTTTGTCTCATCAACCACTTTTTTCGCTGCATCAAAACCACCTTTTAAACCAAAAGTGATAATTCCGCTTTGTCCTTCCGGAAGATATTCTTTGGCTAAATCATAATATTTATTCGATTTCAGTCCCGGATAATTTACCCAGACAACCTCATCTTGTTTTTCCAGCCATTCAGCCAGGGCCAAAGCATTTTCACTGTGCTTTTTAATTCGGATTGGCAAAGTTTCAAGTCCCTGAATAATCTGAAAAGCATTAAACGGACTCAAAGCCGCACCAAAATCACGCAATCCTTCAATTCTTGCTTTTGCGATAAAAGCAGCATTTCCTAAAGCTTCGTGATATACTAATCCATGATATCCAGCTGAAGGTTCTGTGAATTCAGGAAATTTTCCATTAGACCAGTCAAAAGTTCCGGCATCGATAATCGCGCCTCCTAATGAAGTTCCGTTTCCGGAAATATATTTAGTTAAGGAATGAATTACAATATCGGCACCATATTTAATTGGGTTCAATAAATAAGGTGTCGCAACTGTATTATCTACTATAAAAGGCACTTTGAATGCTTTGGCTTGCGCCGAAATTCCTTTTAAATCCAACACATCTAATTTTGGATTTCCCAAAGATTCTACAAAGAAAGCTCTGGTATTTTCTTTTGCTGCTTTAGTAAAATTCTCAGGATTTGAAGGATCTACAAAAGTGGTTGTGATTCCTAAACGAGGCAGTGTGACACTTAATAAATTATAAGTTCCGCCGTATAAACTGTTTGACGCAACAATATGATCACCCGCTTTTAATAAAGTCAATAATGTAGTAGAAATAGCCGATGCTCCTGATGCTGTTACAACCGCACCAATTCCACCTTCGAGCGCCGCCAGTCTTTGCTCTAAAACATCGTTTGTCGGGTTATTTAATCGTGTATAAATAAATCCAGCTTCGGCAAGACCAAATAAATTGGCCGCATGATCAGCATTATTAAATACGTATGATGAAGTCTGATAAATTGGCACTGCTCTCGTTCCTGCATTTTTAGTAACGTCGTGTCCTGCATGTAGTGCGTTTGTTGCAAATTTTTGTGTACTCATGATTTCTTAGTTTTTAGATGTTGTTAATACTATTATATATTGTATATGATTTTTGAAATTTTAATTGTAATTGATTTAAGCAAAAAAGTCTTCTCCTTCTTCTTCGAGTGCATACATTTGAAACAGTAATGATTTTTGACTTTTAATATCCTGTTCTACATTTATTCTTGTAACTTCTCTTGTAATCTCTTCTACTTTAGTATTGCTATTTTGAGCATCGCTTCTTAATAAATGTTCGAATGCTATTGTATTTAGTGTTTTCATGATTTTAATTTTAAATAAGTAAATAAAAAAAGCCCTTTCGGATGGCAACCAAAAGGGCTTATAGTTGAAACTATAACAAAGATTTTATCTTTTACTTTTGGCAACAGCAAGTTGGGATGCACATTTGCATCATACTACAACACATCATTTTTCTTCTTGCTATTGTTTTCATTTTAACTAAAATTATTTCTTTTCTTTTAAACTCGACTAATTCGATAGAGTAAATGTATAAACTATTTATTTAACCACCAAATTAAAATTTGAATTTTCTTTTATTTTTTCTTTTGAACAAAAAAAAACCTCTGCGATTCGGCAGAGGTTCTATATATGTGTTTGAAAAAAAATCACAATAGTATCTCTGCAGAAAACTCCGGCATCTTACAAGACATCATATTGCAAATTGTAAATTTCATTTTTCTTTTATTTTGATGTCGCAAAGTTGCGAACTATTTTTCAATCAACCAAACAAAAAGCAAAATATTTTCTATTACCCTATCAAACTAATATACTACTGTTAAATTTCTCTTTAAAAAAATAAAAAAAGTTGAACTTTAATTTGCAAATCAAAATGGTTTTATACCTTTGCACCCGAATACAGAGGAAAAATTTGAACTGATTGCAACCTCTTCATAATGAAATGGTTCGTTATGAGTGCCGAGAGATTACTTTCGGCAGTAAAAAATGCTAAAGCAGAAACTCTCCTTTAGCCCTTTTTAGCAATTATTTTCCTCGCTTAATTTTAATTTAATACATTATTATGGCTTATTTATTTACGTCAGAATCTGTTAGTGAAGGGCATCCAGACAAAGTTGCAGATCAAATTTCGGATGCATTAATTGACAACTTTTTGGCATTTGACGCTGATTCAAAAGTAGCTTGTGAAACATTAGTTACAACAGGTCAGGTTATTTTAGCAGGTGAAGTTAAATCGAATACTTATCTTGATGTACAGCAAATTGCACGTGAAGTAATCCGTAAAATTGGATATACTAAAAGTGAATATATGTTTGAAGCAAATTCTTGTGGAATTCTTTCAGCAATTCACGAGCAATCTGCAGATATTAACCAAGGTGTTGACAGAGCTAAGCCAGAAGAGCAAGGTGCAGGTGACCAGGGAATGATGTTTGGTTACGCTACAAACGAAACTGAAAACTACATGCCATTGGCATTAGATTTATCTCATAAATTATTACAAGAGTTAGCTATTTTAAGACGCGAAAACAAAGAAATCACGTATTTACGTCCGGATGCTAAATCTCAGGTAACTTTAGAATACAGTGACGATAACAAACCAACTCGTATTGATGCGATCGTTATCTCAACACAACACGATGATTTTGATGAAGAAGCTGCAATGTTGGCTAAAATCAAAAAAGATATTATCGAGATCTTGATCCCAAGAATTATCGCTAAAAACCCAACGCACGCACATTTATTTAACGATAAAATCAACTACCATATTAACCCAACAGGAAAATTCGTTATTGGAGGACCTCACGGAGATACTGGTTTAACTGGAAGAAAAATCATCGTTGATACTTACGGTGGAAAAGGTGCTCACGGTGGTGGTGCATTCTCTGGAAAAGATCCAAGTAAAGTAGATAGAAGTGCTGCTTATGCAACGCGTCATATCGCTAAAAATTTAGTTGCTGCTGGTGTTGCTGACGAAATCTTAGTTCAGGTTTCTTACGCAATTGGAGTTGCTGAACCAATGGGAATTTTCATTGAAACTTACGGAACTTCAAAAGTTAACTTGACTAACGGTGAAATTGCTAAAAAAGTAGAAGCTATCTTCGATATGCGTCCTTACTTTATCGAGCAACGTTTGAAATTAAGAAATCCTATTTATAGCGAAACTGCTGCTTACGGACACATGGGACGTAAACCAGAAACGGTTACTAAAACTTTCTCTGCTCCAGGCGGAAACGAAAAAACAGTTACTGTTGAGTTATTCACATGGGAAAAACTTGATTTTGTTGATCAGGTTAAAGCTGCATTTGGATTGTAATTTTAGACTACTTAGACTAACTTAGATTTTTAGACATTTTAGTCCAAACATAAAAAAGCCGATTTCTAACTTTAGAAATCGGCTTTTATTTTTCTTCTTTTTTAAAAATCAAACCTAAAAGATTTTTAAAACCTGTTAGGTTTAGTATAAAACTTAATAAGTTCCGTTTTGCATTTTGGCTAAAACTTCTTTTATATCTTGAGCAGTATCTTCATCTATAGTAGCATCTAAATATTTTACAGCCAAAGTTTGTGTTGAAATTGCTTTTTCTTTCTGTCCGTCCTTATAATACAACTGAGCTAATGTGTCTAAATAATAAGGATTGTTTTTTGTTACAATCAAACTGTATTCGGACCATTTTAGAGCTTCTTTCAAAAAGCTTGCATTTTCAGCTTTCAATACTACAGACCAAGCTGCCGAATTGCATAAGTTAGAATGATATTCTTTAAATAAATTCCATCCATCGTATGCATAATCCGACTTTGTATCCAAACCTGAATACATTTCATCCAACTTTTCTATCGGGCTTGCCGCAACCAAATTCGCATCAAAATAGGTGCTGAATTCTTTTAAGAAAGTACTATTGTATCCTTCTTGATCTTGCGATTTACCTAAATAAGCAAAATAATTTCGATACGCTTCAAAATTTCCCTTTCCAGTCGCAATTATCTTTTTATATATGGTATTCACTCTTTCTTTATTTGCTTCACCTGAAACTCCCTCTTGCGAAACATATAAATTTTGCTGAAGCGCCGCTGAGATTTCAGTAATAACATTTCCCATCGTATGTATTTCACCTTCTTTATTATTAAAGCCTGCACGTTGCTCCTCAATAGCCACAGAATGCTTTAATAAATAATCGATAGAAAGAAAATCGGTATCGTTTAAAACGCGTTCTTCATTAAAAAGCTGTTTTGTAAATCCCTGATTTTTTATTTCCTTCAAAATAGTCTCTACCAAATACAAATTTGGAACAGCATCTTTTTGATGTGCTTCTATCAATTTCTTCCAGCTTTGTGAAACTGATTTCTTATCCAAAACTGGTTTGTTCATTGTAAATTCTGTACTATTAAGATCAGTTAGACTATATTCTAAATCGTCATCATAATTAGGTTCTAAAACCGCAGCTTTATTAAAACCTCTTATCAAATCAGAATCGATTACTTTTTTGTTTTTGAAAATCTTTTCAATTGAAACAAAAGCATCTGTTCTCAAAAGTTTTCGGTATATATCACCATAATAACTAAATTGATATTGCTTATCACCTATTCCAGAATTTGAAATTGCCAATAAATCACCATTTCCATTTACAATTAAAGTACTTGGGTCTGTCTTAATATTATTGGCTTTTAACCATTTTTTATCATCTTTTCCAGCCTTATAAAAATTAAAAACATCGTATTGAGGATTATAAGCATCATACATATTATATCCAATCTGTGTTTCCTGATCTTTTATATAAGTATCAAAATCGGTAGTATTTTTAGTATCAACGGCAATTACCAAAAACTTATTTTTCGCTTCTTTCGTAACGTCAATTGCTTTTTTTAGATTGTTTTCGATCTTTAATTTAAAATCATATTTAACATAACTTGAATCAACCGGATATAAAGGTGTAGCGGTGCTATCTGCAGCAACTGCAGATCCCCAACCTTCTGTTTCTAAACCTGTCTCTTTTCCCGGATACGTCCAGTTTTGAACAATCTGACTTTCTAAAGCTGCAACTTTTGATTTATTCTCTGGCTGCGGATTCTTCTCATTGGTAAAAACTAAAGGATTTTTCCCTGATTGTTCTGAAATTGTTAATTGGTTTGTCTTTTTATCAAAAAAACCCGAAATTTTTAAACTCCCCATAACAGCAGGCTCAAACTCAATTTTTACCTCTGAAATGTCTTTTGGAAGAGCATATTTACAAACGGTGGTTTCTCCTGTATACTCTTCATAAACCAAATACAAATAATCTGTTTTTTCGATTTCAAATTCCACATCAGTTTTTGCATAATCTGGATCTACCTTGGTTTTTATATCTGAAAGTCTTTGATACTGTACTTCTTCTTTTCCTTTTTGAGTACCTATATAAAGTAAATAATAAGAAGGATCTTTAAAATTAATTTTGATGTTTTTTGCCTTTTTATTAGTTGTAAATACAAGATCAAAATTATTCTCGGATTTTTCCTTCTCTGCAAATAATAAGGAATCGCCTTTTATTTCATATTCTCCCGAATAAAAAACCAACTCATACTTATTATTATCTAATAAGTTTAACTTGATTTTTTCTCCTTTATTGGTTGATAAATAAGTTCCTTTTTCTATGTTTTTTGACTGGGAAAAAGAAATAAATATCCCTGAAAACACAAGTAGTAGACTCCAAATACATTTACGCATGACTAAAATTTTGGTTGTTTAATAATTTGAGCTCAAAGATATTTTATTCTAGCGAAAGAAGACGTCAAAACAATAAATATTTGTAACTAAAATACTATAAATTATATTTCATCGAAAAGATGATATAACGTGGTTGTACAGTGTATTGTGACACTCGTGTAGAGAACTGAGAAAAGCTGTCATCGTTAAGATAAGTCGTATTCAGCAAATTGGTTGCCGAGATTTTATATTCCCATTTACTGTTCTTTTTTTGATAAATTAAACTGGCGCTTAAAAAATCATATTCGTTATCAACCGATTTATCTCCGTTATAATAATGGTAAAATTCATATTCGGAAACAAAAGAAAAACTATCCAGAAAATAATAGTCTAATCTTGCAAATGGCTTATCTGTATAAAAAGTTGAACCACTGTATTTGTTGACCAAAAGATTATAACCAAACTCGATATTAGGAATATTTTTATAATTTGTGGAAGCCCGAACAGTGTAACTTTGCACAAAACTTTCAGTAGTTGCCAAAACATTATTCTGAATATTATTGAATTTTGACCAGTTTAGACTTGCAACCGCAGATGCCTTATAATTCTTTAAAAAAGAACGTCCATAACTTCCCATTCCGCTCAAAGTTTCATCGGCTAAATTTGAATTGTAAGGAACTGAAGATTGATTAATTCCATCAAAATCTGCTTTTGTTTTTATGGCGTCTACTTTTTTTGTGTATGAAGCATTAGCAAAAATATTTTCAAAATTAAACATGTTATACTTGAAATAACGGAGCGTATGAACCTGCGAAGTTGCATTTTCCAAAAAGCGGTTTCCTCTAAATAAACTGCTGTAATCCGACAAAACATAACCAGAAGCCAACTGATTTATATCGGTAAAATCATTCGTTAAAGAAAAATTATACGTCAGTGTTTCTGATTTTTTAATTTGATATAATGCAAAAAAATCCGGCAATATCTTCATAAAGTTTTGAGAATAATCTGTGCCCAACTGTATATTCGTCATATTATACGAATGCAGACTTACACCCGGAGTTAAAGTAAATTTACCAGTCAGAATTTTATAATGAAACCCCAAAAAAGCATCATTAAAATTGTAGTTTACAGCATTATTGTTCTCCGGATCCTTCAGATCATTTCTGTTTCCATTATCAAGTATTTGAAAAATATGCGAATTAAAATCCTGATATGAATACGTATTTCCTAATGTAATATTGAAGTTGCTTTTTGGCGTTACCATATAATAATAATCCAATTTGGCATCGAGTTTATTGGTTTTCACAAAACGATTCTGATTTAAGTCGTTACGGTTTTGACCGGAAATATATCCAGATAGATCAAAAGGCTGTGTTCTTAAATTAGCATTGTAAAAAGGATTTTCATCCTGATACAAATGTTGCATTTCAAAAGCAAAAATGTTTTTAGCACTTTGCGTATAATACAAACTCAAATTCTGATTAATAGAAGTTGGATTCTGCTTCTTTTCTGTTAAAATAGTTTCAACAGCTGAAACATTGCTTACAATCGATTCACGCAACAAATCCGTATCTTCATCTTGCTTTGTTAGTTTGGTTAAAATATCATAATCAAACTGAAATTTATCGCTGGGCTTATAAGTCGAACTCAATTTAAAAAGTCCTAAATTATTTTTCTGATGCGTGTTTTCATCGCGTTTCTGCTGATCTCCCGAATCTAAAATAGTAGTTTGGGATTTAGTTTCTAAATCCGTTTTTGAAGTCGAAAGAATTCCGAAACCACTTAAATTCCAAGCTTTATTGATTGAATAAGAGAAATTTGTTGCACCAAATTTGGTTTCAATTTCTTTCGCGCGATTATTTCTCAGCAATGAAATTCCTAAATCATTTGATGAAATATTAAAATTGCTTCCTCCTTTTTTCATCATATTTTTGAATCCGCCAGTAAATTTGAAGTAATCCTGCGCAGTCAAAGGCAATTCGCCAATATTATTAAAATTGGTAATTACATTGATGCTGTATTTCGGACTGTAATAAAATAATTTTGGATTAATGATATAACGATTATCCAGCTCAGCAACGCCAATTCCGGCAGTAACATCTCCAAACCAAAAGTTCTTTTTACCTTCTTTCAGTTTGATATTCATGGCCAAATTATCTTGATCGTTTTCTAATCCTTTTAACTGACTTACTTCATTGTAATTTCTAAGAACCTGAACTTTGTCAATTGCATCTGCAGGAATATTTTTAACGCCAAGTTTAGTGTCTCCGTCAAAAAAATCTTTTCCTTCGACCATTAATTTACTGACTTTTTTTCCTTCAACTTCTATTTCTCCATCGGCATTTACCTCAACTCCGGGCAATTTCTTCAAAACATCTTCGAGTTTCTTTTCTGTTCCCGATTTAAACGAATCTGCATTATATACAATAGTATCGCCTTTAATTGAAACAGGCATTTCACGAACAATCTCAACGCCTTCAAGTTCTATTCCCGTCCCATCCATCACAACATTTTGTGTAATGTTTTCTGTTTGAGTAGAAATCGTAATTTCTTTAGATTTCATTCCGAGATAACTTACTTTTATAGTATAAGCTGAATTTGGCTTTAAAGTCAATTGAAATTTCCCTTTATCATTCGTAATTCCATAAGAATCCATTGCTTTTGTATTGTTGTTAATCGCCATAATATTGGCCATTTCCAACGGATTCTTCTGCTCATCCTGAATAAAACCATCGAAACGAACACTTTGCGAAAAGCATATAGAAGTAAAAAGTAAGGCGAAAATAAAAAGTGTTTTATTCATTATCAGAATATTGGAATTTGAACCTGAACGATACCGAACAGGCAAAGTAATTTAGGAGTTGGAAGTTTACAAATTTATCTTCCCATTGGCGGCGGTGGCCCACCAGCGCGGCCGCGGTTCATTTCTCTAAACTCTTCCATTTTTTTAATTACTGTTTCGTCGTAATCTTTCTGAGAAATTACTTTTCCTTTTTTCGAAGGCTTTATTTCTACTTTATCCTTGGCATTCAAAACTACTTTTGAACATAAAATTGTGGTTCTTCCATCATTGATTTCCAAAATTAATCCAGGCAATCCCCAGTAATTTTCTGGACCTTGGTTTACCGGGATTTCAGGCGTATACCATGCCGTAATCAAAATTTCTTTTGGCATTTCAAAATTGTCCTCAAAATTCGTTTTGGTCTCTCCCGATGTCTTTTTAACTTCATCCTTTTTATCGTCGTTGCTTTTTGGTCTGAAATTCCTAAAATCGGTTTTACTGGCCTCTTTAATTACTGTAGCTTTATAACAATTGTAACCTCCAATTTGCTTTGTTTCAGATTCTAATTTCCAATTCAATTTCGGTAGTGAATCAATTACAAGAAATTCTTTTCCCATAAATTCTTTATCAACTGTGTACGATTTGCTTTTTACATCTTTATAAAAAGTTCCGCCTCCCCCCATAAAAGAATTCATCATAATACGCATGCCTCCGCCTTGCTGCCCTGGAGCGTCCAGTTTTTCTTCCTCTTTATAAATAGATGCCGATTTATCAAAATTTAAAATGAAGGTTTTCTCCAGCATTTTTTTCATACGTTCTTCCATTGTCTTTTGCATTTCCGGCGTTATATCTCGGTTTCCCGGTCTCATTCCGTCAAATTTGGGAGCTTGTGTTTTAGACTCATAAACAGCCATTCCCTGAAAATCTTTCTGAGCCTGAACCTCACAAAAAGCAAGTAATACTAGTAAATAATATATTTTTTTCATTTTTGTACAGTTTGTTTTAGAAACAAGTTTATAAAAACTTATTCTCAAAATTATTATTAATTTTAAAATCCTGAAAGTTAAATATATCAATCCCAAAATGGTATCGACAAAATGCTCGCTTTGTAAGACTATTAGTTCTAACGAAGATTTAAGTCTAAAAATTGGCTAAAACTGTAATTTAATCGATTCTTTAAAAGTGTTTTCGTAATTTGGCTTTTCGAAATAAGAACCAAATGATAAAAACGGTGCGCCAAATTTTACTATTGTTTTTTGTAATTTGCCCTTTTTCCAATTTTTTTGGTCAAAGCCAAAAAATAAATGCTACCGTTATTTCTAATAATACCATAGATTCAGATGAGTTCATCGGATTCGATTCCTTTGGATATGCCTATCAGATAAAAAATAATGTTTTTAGTAAAACAAAAGGAAGTGAGATCTTCGAATACAAAAATGTTTCGTTGGGCAAAATTTCCAAAGTAGACATCCAAAACCCGCTTAAAATGGTTTTGTTTTATGAGGATTTCAATAGTGTCGTTTTACTCGACAATCAGCTCAATAAAATTACCGAAATTAATTTTTCTCAAAACGATATTCCAATCGTAGTAAGTGGTATCGGAATGTCAACGCAAAATCAATTATGGATTTATAACACTTTAAATCAACAGATTGGATTTTTTGATTATTTGAAAAATGAATACAAAACGATTTCTGTTCCTTTAACTGAAAGCTTTAAATATTATCAAACCGATTTTAATACTTTCTATTGGATTGATAAAAAAAACAACTGGTTTTCCTGTGATATTTTCGGCAAAATCAGAAGTTTAGGAACTGTCTCTGAATTTGATAAAATCGAAATAATCGATGCTCAAAAATATATTTTCAGCAAAGCTAATTCATTGTACATTAGCAACATTAACAAAACAAATAATACGGTAACTTCAGAAATAGAAATTTTAAAAAAATCGTTTGACAATTTTTATTACAAAGACCAAATTTTATCTATTTTTACAACTAAAGAAATCACAAATTATAAAATCGTAACACCGTAATGCACATAGCAATAGCAGGAAATATAGGCGCAGGAAAAACTACATTAACTAAATTATTAGCCAAACATTTTAAATGGGAGCCTCATTATGAAGATGTAGTTGATAATCCGTACTTAGACGATTTTTACCACCAAATGGAACGCTGGTCGTTCAATTTACAAATCTATTTCCTGAATAGCCGTTTCCGTCAAGTACAGCAAATTCGCGAAAGCGGTAAAAAAATCATTCAGGATCGAACGATTTATGAAGATGCTTATATTTTTGCTCCCAATTTATATTCGATGGGATTAATGACAAGCCGCGATTTTGAAAATTATACTTCACTTTTTGAATTGATGGAATCATTGGTAAAAGCGCCGGATTTATTGATTTATTTAAGAAGTTCAATCCCTAATTTAGTTGGACAAATTCACAAACGCGGACGCGAATATGAAAACTCAATTTCTATTGATTATTTGAGCCGTTTGAACGAAAGATACGAAGCCTGGATTCAGACTTATACTAAAGGAAAACTATTAATTATTGACGTTGACAATATTAATTTTGTTGATAATCCGGAAGATTTAGGAAATATCATCAATAGAATTGATGCCGAATTAAACGGATTATTTTAGAATACGAATTACACAAATTTACACGAAATAAAAATGCCTCTAAATATTTTAGAGGCATTTTCCTTTTATGAAACTTTGTCAAGTTATTTTATTTTGTAGTTGCTGCGCTAATTTTTGCTTCAACTTCTTCTTCAGTTCCTTCGTAAACTTCAGTAGTCGTTTTACCTTTTTCGGTTTTGGTAACTGTTCCTATCGTTTTTCCATTTTCATTTCTCAATTCAATACGAACGGAACTTTTCTCATACTTAGAAGTATCGAAACAATCTGTTTTTTGATATTTTCCAGTTTTATCAAAGTGCGCTAAACATTTTGCTGTTTCTTCTTCAGAACAACCTTTTTCTTTACACATTTTAATACATTCTTCTTTCGTCATTCCCGACATATCTCCACATTTAGAGACTCCGGCATGCATTTCAGTTTTTGCACAACAAGAAGCTTTTCCAGCAATATCTGATGAAGAATGACCTTCTCCTAAAATTGGCGCAATAACCAATCCAATCAAACATGTTAATTTGATTAAGATATTCATTGAAGGCCCAGAAGTATCTTTAAACGGATCTCCAACAGTATCTCCTGTTACTGCAGCTTTGTGTGCATCAGAACCTTTGTACGTCATTTCTCCGTTGATCATAACTCCGGCTTCAAAAGATTTTTTAGCATTGTCCCAGGCACCTCCGGCATTGTTTTGAAAAACTGCCCAAAGAACTCCAGAAACTGTAACTCCAGCCATATATCCGCCTAACATTTCAGCGATCAACTGATTGTTATCTGCATAAACTAATTTCCCAATTAAAACAATTGCAATAGGAAAACCAATTGTCAAAATTCCAGGAAGCATCATTTCGCGTAAAGCAGCTTTTGTAGAAATCTCAACACATTTTCCGTATTCCGGTTTTCCCGTTCCTTCCATAATTCCTGGAATTTCCTTGAATTGACGACGTACTTCATAAACCATATCCATCGCTGCTTTTCCAACTGAATTCATAGCTAAAGCTGAGAAAACAACCGGAATCATTCCACCAACAAACAACATCGCTAAAACTGGTGCCTTGAAGATATTAATTCCGTCAATACCTGTAAAAGTTACATACGCTGCAAATAAAGCTAATGAAGTTAAGGCAGCAGAAGCAATTGCAAATCCTTTTCCGGTTGCTGCAGTTGTGTTTCCAACTGAGTCTAAAATATCGGTTCTTGTACGAACTTCTTTAGGTAATTCGCTCATTTCGGCGATTCCTCCTGCATTATCAGAAATTGGTCCGAAAGCGTCAATTGCTAATTGCATCGCAGTTGTCGCCATCATTGCTGAAGCAGCCAAAGCAACACCATAAAATCCTGCCAAAGCATACGAAATCCAAATTGCTACTGCGAACAATAATACAGTTGGAAAAGTAGAAATCATTCCCGTTGCCAAACCTGCAATAACGTTTGTTCCTGCTCCTGTTGAAGATTTTTGAACAATTGCCAAAACTGGTTTTGTTCCTAATCCCGTATAATATTCTGTTACTGATGAAATAGCGCCGCCAACAACTAAACCAACTAATGTAGCATAGAAAACACGCATTGAAGAAATTTGCTGCGAACCTTCTCCAAAAAATTCCATTGTCATAACTTCCGGTAACATATGTTGTACTAAAAAATAGCAAGCAATTGCAGTTAATCCAATAGAAACCCAGTTTCCTATATTTAATGCTTTTTGAACTTGAGCTTCTTTAGCATTATCATCTGAAATTTTTACAAGCATTGTTCCGATAATCGAAAACAAAATTCCGAAACCTGCAATTGCCATTGGAAGTAAGATTGGACCAATTCCGCCAAAAGCGTCATTGATACTTCCACCCATATCTTTAATCACATAGTTTCCAAGAACCATTGCAGCTAAAACTGTTGCAACATAAGAACCAAATAAATCCGCTCCCATTCCGGCAACATCTCCGACGTTATCTCCAACGTTATCAGCAATTGTTGCTGGATTTCTCGGATCATCTTCTGGAATTCCTGCTTCAACTTTACCAACTAAATCCGCTCCAACGTCAGCAGCTTTTGTGTAAATTCCACCTCCAACTCTGGCAAATAATGCGATTGATTCTGCTCCTAAAGAAAACCCAGCTAAAGTTTCTAAAACAACAGTCATTGTCTCAGTATCTTTCCAAACTCCTCCAGATAATAAATGAAAGAAAATTATAAAAAAAGCGGTTAAGCCTAAAACTGCTAATCCTGCAACACCAAGCCCCATTACAGTTCCTCCTCCAAAAGAAACTTTTAAGGCTTGAGGCAAACTTGTACGCGCTGCCTGTGTTGTTCTAACGTTTGTTTTGGTTGCGATTTTCATTCCCATGTTTCCCGCCAAAGCCGAAAAGAATGCACCAAAAATAAATGCAATTACTATAAATAAATGTGTTTTTACTCCTGGAATAAATGTAATCCCTGCTAAAGCTAAACTTGCTATGATTACAAAGATGGTTAATAATTTGTATTCGGCTTTTAGAAAGGCTAAGGCTCCTTCGTAGATGTAATCTGAAATCTCTTTCATCTTACCGTCTCCAGCATCTTGTTTTAACACCCAAGTCCTTTTTATTCCCATGAAAAGTAATCCTAAAACTGCCATAACAATTGGCAGGTAAATCATAAATGCATTCATAATATATTAATGGTTTTGGTTAATAGTCAATAAACTAACTAAAACGAATTTAAACAAAAAAGCAATACTCCTAACGGAGTATTGCTTTTTTTATAATAGAATAAGGTAAAAATTATTTAATGCTAAATAATCCCTCTGGTTTATTTTCAATGTCATCAAAACGTTTCGTGCACTCAGCAATAATTGCATAAGCTTCGTTTACGTCTCCCCATCCTTCTACATCAACTTTTTTGTTTTCAAGATCTTTGTAAACCTGGAAGAAATGCTCAATTTCTTTCACTAAGTGAGGATTAATATCTGATAAATCTGTTAATGAATTCCAGATTGGATCTGAAACTGGTACACAAATAATTTTTTCGTCTGGTCCTTTATCATCTGCCATGTGGAAAACACCAATTGGCTTAACTTCCATTACACATCCAGGGAAAGTTGGTTCGTTTACTAAAACCAATACATCAAGAGGATCACCGTCTAAAGCTAAAGTTTCAGGAATAAATCCATAATCAGCCGGGTACATCATTGAAGAGAATAACATTCTGTCGAAACGCATTCTTTTGATTTCAAAATCGTACTCATATTTATTTCTGCTTCCTCTTGGTATTTCGATTAATACATCGAAAGTTGTTAGTTTGTCTGCGGTCATTTTCGTTTTTTATTATATCTTATAATTTCGGTTGCAAAAGTAACCAAACATTCTATTTTTACAATAAAAAAACAGGTTAAATTATCTGCATTATCTATTAAAAAACAAGCATTTAATAGGTAATTGTTCTATTTCTCTTTTTTAAGTAATAATGCCAAAGCAAATAAGTAGCATAAGATCGATACGGGCTCCATTGTTCCGCATGAATTTCCATTTCTTGTTTGTCATGAATATCAAGCAATTCTTTGATTGTATTAATAACCGCAATATCACCAAGTGGAATCAAATCGGGTTCCTGAAGACAAAACATTAAATAAATATCAATCGTCCAGTTTCCTATTCCTTTTAGCTTAATAAGTTCTTCTCTGACTTGCTTTGCCGATTTTGAAGGCAAGCTCTCAATATCTAATTCTTTATTCAAAACGGCTTCCGCCAAAATTTTAATGTATTTTGTTTTCTGACGACTTACACCAAGAGATCTAAATTCTTCGTCTGATAGAACAGCCATATTTTCAGGATTGCAAGTTTTATAAGCTTTGATTTTTAAAAATGTGGCTTTCGCCGAATCTATAGAAACTTGCTGTTCCAATATCAGCAATACTAAAGTCTCAAAACCCTGAGGACGTTTCGGAATTGGAGGCAATCCGTACTTTTCGATTATTTCCTGAAATATCGGATTTTTAATGATTAGAAAATCAATAGCTTCTTGCATAAGTATTTAAGTCTTTGCCAAAATTAAATAAAAAAAGAATCTCGCAAAGACGCTAAGCCGCAAAGTTTTTGTTCCCGCAGATTTTGGAGATAAAGCTGATAAAATTTAAATCTCCACGATCTGCAAAATCTGCGAGAGAAAAAAATTACGCAACAAAAAAGCCGCAAAGAATATAAACCTTTGCGACTTTGTAACTTTGAACCTTTGCAACTTTAAAAATAGAATCCGAAAGATCCTTTTACTGCAAATTTATTAGCATCAGGCATATTCAAATAATTCCCTCTCCAAGAGAAATCAATTCGGAACACTTTAAAAATATTTCCGATTCCGGCATTATACTCCCAATAAACATTTTCCGGCGCATTATATGGCTGACCAGAAGCATTAATTGCTCTGTTGGCATCCGAAATAGTCCCGTGAACCGCTTTAATTCCTACAAATTCTCTCCAGTTTAGTTTTCTCATAAACGGAACTCTTGCAAATAATCTTCCTTGAAAATTATGTTGCCATTGCAAAGTGGTATATTGATCAGTAACAAATTCGTAGAAATTTAAATTACTAAAGGTATTTTCAATAGTCCAATATGTTTGGTTTCCTGGAACAACACTCATCAAGCCTAACGGAATTGTACCAAATGTTTTACCTGTTTCAACAATAATATCTGTTCTACCCAAAGGCCCAATAATTATAGGCTGTTTGTAATAAATCTGAATTTTTTCGTAAGCAAAATCACTTTCAAAAACTCCTTTTAATCCATAACTGAAATTCACAAAGAAATGGCTAAACGGACTATCAACTAAATCTCTTTCAACTCCGTAACCAATAGTCTTGCGATTTGGCATATATTCAAACTGAATATTGGCTTCTGATTGTCGCACTTTACTTTGTATAACTCCGGCAGGATTTTCTGGACTTGGCAAAGTAGAATAATAATCCAAACTAAAAGTAGGTGAAGCCGATTCCAAAGTTCGATATGAAAAACCCGTCTGAATTATAAAATTCTTCTTGGCTTCAATTTCAAAAGAAACATTGCTCAAATTAATATTAGTCAATTTTCCATTACTGCTCGTTGTAAATAAAGCAGAAGATGCAAAACTTCGTCCTAAAATATCATTCGTCGTGGTTAAACTGGCTCCAATTTGTTCAATATCACGCCTGTTTCCTCCAGAAATAATGATTCGGTTTTTCTTATCAACCATCCATTTTCCAGAAACTCCGTATTTGAATTTGTTGTCATTAAAACCATACGCCGTATAAGCTTGAACGCGCCACGGATCATTTGGCCCAAAATAAGTTCGGCCACCGGCACGTATTCTCAAACCTTCGACTTCATTATAACCAAATGTAGAGAATATCGGACCAAAATCGAAGTTTTTAAACTCGACATAACCGCTTCCTAAAATGGAGACGAGACTATACAATTGTTTGAATCGCTTGACCGTCTGCAGTGTATCCAGCATTTTGTAAATACCAGCTTCATCTTTATTTAGTTTCTCAAAACGATTTTCTTCCCAAAATTCAGGAGGTCTGTCGTAAACCGCATTGTCTATAAAATTGACTTCTTCCTTATAAAACTTCTCCGGCTTCTGAATATTGAATTTATGATTTCGATATAAAGTCGTTCGTTTTCCATAAACTCCTTTTGATTTTTCTTTTTTATTCAAAGCAAAATCAGACATCATATAATCACGCGTTAAAAGGAAAACTGAATCGTTTTCGACTTCAAACTCCTGTTCAATATAAATATCTTTTACCCAGTTAATATTGGCACTTTTCGTTACGCCCATATTAATTTTCTTAATTGCAAAAGTGGAATCGTTTACCCAAAAATCACCTTTAAAAGTCAATTCATTTTTTCTTCTCGGATAAAAAACAATATTATAACACCATTTTTTATCGATGTAAGCACTGTCTTTCAGGACATAATTATAGACATCAATTCCGGTTCTTGAAAGCGGACTTGTAAAACTTTTGTCAAAAAATTTAAGGTGATTATCGTAGATGTTATAATCAGAATAAAGGTCTTTTACAAAAGATAAAATCTGCTGATTTCCGTTGAAACCAGACATTTTATTTCCTGTAAGATTTTCTTTTACTTTCTTTAATTTGTTATCACCGTAAACATCATAAACCGATTCGTTGATGAAAATTGGTAGATACGTTTTCCCCGTAACATCAGAAGTATCAACATGATCAAATACAAACTCCATTCCTTTGAAAAGTTTGTTTTTCATCAAAGCACTGTCAATCGTGTTCATGTCGAACTCAACCTTCTCGTACTTCTGCATTTGATATTGATTGAACTGGTAAAGTCCATTTTTACGTTTTCTTTCCCAGATTTTCCTCAAAATATCTAGTGCCGGATTGTTTTTCTTAGATGTTTTTCCGGTATAAATTACAACTTCGTTTAGTACTTGCTCTTCAAATAAAACAATTTTGAAATTATAATTGACTGCTTTTTCCAGAGGTACTTCCTTATCTGAAAATCCTGCTGATGTAACTAACAGTGCTGTATAAGTATTTGGCGATTCAAGATAGAATCGACCATCTTCGTTAGAAACGATTCCAGTATTAGAACCCTTGAAAACAATATTTGCAAAAGGCACCGGCTGATTTGATTTGTCCAAAACAATTCCACTCACTTTTGTTTGTGCAGTTCCAAGATTCACAAAGGCGAATACAAAAAATAGGCTGAGTAAAATTATTCTTTTTATCATTTGGCAAAAAAAAACTTCATCAATGAATATGACTGATGAAGTTTTATAAGTATTGTTGATTTTTTTATTTGTACATTACTTTCTTTACTGCTTTTACTACATCACCAGCATTTGGCAACCAGTCTTTTAGCAATACAGGAGAGTAAGGCGCAGGAGTATCAGCAGTTGTGATACGCTGAATTGGAGCATCAAGAAAATCAAATGCTTGTTCCTGAACGATATACGTAATTTCAGAAGAAATACTTGCGAATGGCCAAGCTTCTTCAAGGATTACTAAACGGTTTGTCTTTTTAACAGATGTAAGAATTGCATCTTTATCCATAGGACGAACTGTTCTTAAATCGATAATCTCACAAGAAATACCTTCTTTAGCTAATTCATCAGCAGCAATAAAAGCTTCTTTGATGATTTTTCCGAAAGAAACAATAGTTACGTCTTTTCCTTCACGCTTAACATCAGCAACTCCCAATGGAATTGTATATTCTCCGTCTGGCACTTCCCCTTTATCACCATACATTTGCTCAGATTCCATGAAAATTACTGGATCGTTATCACGAATCGCAGATTTCAAAAGTCCTTTTGCATCATAAGGAGTTGAAGGCACAACAACTTTAAGACCTGGAGTATTTGCAAACCAGTTTTCTAAAGCTTGAGAGTGAGTTGCTCCTAATTGACCTGCAGAAGCAGTTGGTCCGCGGAAAACGATTGGCACATTAAATTGTCCACCTGTCATTTGGCGCATTTTAGCAGCATTATTTATAATTTGATCAATACCAACTAAACAGAAGTTGAAAGTCATATATTCTACAATCGGTCTGTTACCATTCATTGCAGAACCTACTGCAATTCCTGTAAAACCAAGCTCAGCAATTGGAGTATCGATTACTCTTTTTTCGCCAAATTCAGCAAGCATTCCTTTTGAAGCTTTATATGCTCCGTTGTATTCTGCAACTTCTTCGCCCATTAAATATATGGATTCATCGTGACGCATTTCTTCGCTCATCGCTTCGCAAATGGCCTCTCTAAATTGTATTGTTCTCATATTTATATTGTATGTTGAATTTTCTGAAGAGCAAAAATAAATATTTTAAATCACTTAAAAGCATAAATTAAGTTTAAAATCGCAGGAACTTTCTCCTCTTCTATCCCTTTTGACTTTTTAAAACCTATCGCGATGTTAACGAAATCGATATAATTACAACAATTACATTCTAAAAAACACTTTTTATACAAATACTGGACTTTTTGTGTAATTCTGATTTTCAATTTGGCTTCTTTAAAACGGAACAAATCAAAATCTAGTATAAATCTTAACCAATTTTAACAGTCCTGCAAGCTAGTCAGATTACGAAATTCCTAAGAATCAGATAAAATAGCTGAATTTTTATTTCTGCAATATACTAAAAAGAGCTTCAAATTTCATAATCTTCGAAAACGTAATAGTTTTTAAAAAATATTATGCATGCATAGTATATTATTCCAATTTTAATTTCTAAATTTGTCAAAGCATATTACAAATTCAAAATATATACTTATGAAAATATTGGTTTGCATCAGCCATGTGCCTGATACTACTTCAAAAATTAACTTCTCCAATGGTGATTCAGAATTTGATACCAATGGTGTTCAATATGTAATAAATCCAAATGACGAATTTGGTTTAACACGTGCAATTTGGTTTCAAGAACAACAAGCGGCAACTGTAACTGTTGTTAACGTTGGAGGTCCTGATACTGAACCAACTTTGCGTAAAGCACTAGCAATTGGCGCAAACGAAGCAATTCGTGTAAACGCTAACCCAACTGACGGATTTTTTGTTGCAAAACAATTAGCTGAAGTAATTAAAAACGGTGGTTACGATCTTGTAATTGCAGGAAAAGAATCTTTAGACTACAACGGAGGAATGGTTCCAGGAATGATTGCAGGAATTTTAGGTTCTAACTTCTTAAACTCTTGTACAGCTTTAACAGTTGACGGAAATAATGTAAAAGCAGTTCGTGAAATCGACGGCGGAAAAGAAACGGTAAGCACTACTCTTCCTTTAATTATTGGCGGTCAAAAAGGTCTTGTTGAAGAAAAAGATTTACGTATTCCAAACATGAGAGGAATCATGACGGCAAGAACTAAAGCTTTGACTATTCTTGAGCCAGTTGATGCTCCTGTAAATACTAAAGCGGTGAAATTTGAAAAACCAGCTCCAAAATCAGCAGTAAAATTAGTTTCTCCTGATAATTTAGATGAGTTAATCAATTTATTACACAACGAAGCGAAAGTAATCTAGTAATCAGTATTCAGTCGCAGTTTTCAGTTTGCAAAACTTGAAACCTGAAACTTTAAACTTTTAAACAAAAAATTATGTCAATATTAATATATGCAGAATCTGCAGAAGGAAAATTTAAAAAAGTTGCTTTCGAATTAGCTTCTTACGCTAAAAAAGTAGCTGAATCATTAGGAACAACTGTTACAGCTTTGACTGTAAACATCAGCGACGTAAGCGAATTAGGCAAATACGGAGTTGATAAAGTTTTAAAAGTAAACAACGATAAATTAGCTGGTTTTACTGCTAAGGCTTACGCCGATGTAATCAAACAAGCTGCTGAAAAAGAAGGAACAAAAGTAGTTTTACTTTCTTCTACAACAGATAGTATTTATCTTTCATCATTAGTTGCCGTAGCTTTAAATGCTGGTTTTGCATCAAATGTTGTAGGATTACCAGTTAGCACTTCTCCTTTCCAAGTAAAAAGAAATGCTTTCTCAAACAAAGCTTTCAACATTACACAAATCGATACCGATGTAAAAGTTCTTGGTTTAGCTAAAAACTCTTACGGAATTTTTGAAAGCGCAGGAGCTGCTGCCGCAGAAGATTTTAATCCATCAATTGGAGATAATGATTTTGGTGTAAAAGTAGAATCTGTTGAAAAAGTAACTGGAAAAGTTTCTATCGCTGATGCTGATATCGTAGTTTCTGGCGGACGCGGATTGAAAGGTCCGGAAAACTGGGGATTAGTTGAAAATTTAGCCGAAGTTTTAGGCGCTGCAACAGCATGTTCTAAACCAGTTTCTGACTTAGGATGGAGACCTCACAGCGAGCACGTTGGACAAACAGGAAAACCAGTTGCAACAAACCTTTACATTGCAATAGGAATTTCTGGAGCAATCCAGCACATTGCCGGAATCAACTCTTCAAAAGTAAAAGTAGTAATTAACAACGACCCAGAAGCTCCTTTCTTTAAAGTGGCTGACTACGGAATTGTTGGTGATGCATTCGAAATTGTACCTCAATTAACTGAGAAATTAAAAGCTTTTAAAGCACAACATTCTTAATCTAAGAATTCTTAATATTATAGCTGCCTAAAAACAAGATAATCGTATCTTTGTTTTAAGGCAGCTTTTTTGTTCCATATTTTTTGATTAAAATTGCACCTTTATTTTCCAATCAAAAATAGTATTAAAATGTGGCACAAAGTGCCCTTTTTACAATCATATATGAGTCTAGTAAAATTATCTATAAAAGGAATTTCATACAGCCAAACTCAAAATGGCGCATATGCATTGATTTTGAATGAAGTTGATGGTGAAAGAAAATTGCCTATCGTAATTGGCGCATTTGAAGCCCAATCGATTGCTATTGCCTTAGAAAAAGAAATCAAACCTCCTCGCCCGTTAACACATGATTTATTCAAAAATTTCGCAGAAAGATTTGATATTGTTGTAAAGCAAGTAATCATTCACAAACTTGTTGATGGTGTTTTTTACTCTAGCCTGATTTGCGAAAGAGACAAAATAGAAGAAATAATTGATGCAAGAACTTCAGATGCAATTGCACTGGCATTACGTTTCAACGCACCAATCTTTACCTACAAAAACATCCTTGACAAAGCCGGAATTTATTTAAAATCAAATACTGCCGACACTGATCAGGGCGCTCAGGAAATTGATGATGTACTTTCGAATCCTGAAACTTTTGGACGTGAAGAAGAAAGCAATCAGTCTGGCGATGTTTACGCAAAACATACCTTACAAGAACTGAATGAACTTCTTGATCAAGCTGTTGCACAAGAAGATTATGAAAAAGCAGCTAAAATTAGAGACGAAATCTCTAGAAGATAAATTTATGTTTAATCGTTAAACTGTTTATTCGTTAAATCGATTAAACAAATTCACAATTAAACAAATCCACGATTAAACGATTAAACAAAAATGAAGCAATACTTAGATTTAGTAAAACACGTTTTAGAAAACGGCAATCAAAAAGGAGACAGAACCGGAACCGGTACTAAAAGCGTTTTTGGCTATCAGATGCGTTTTGATTTAAGTGAAGGCTTTCCAATGGTTACAACCAAAAAACTACATTTAAAATCAATCATTTACGAATTGCTTTGGTTTTTAAAAGGAGATACAAATATTAAATACCTTCAGGAAAACGGAGTGAAAATCTGGGATGAATGGGCTGATTCTAATGGTGATTTGGGGCCTGTTTACGGACATCAGTGGAGAAACTGGAACAGCGAAGAAATTGACCAGATTTCAGAATTGATTACTGAATTAAAAACAAATCCTAACAGCAGAAGAATGCTGGTTTCTGCATGGAATCCATCTGTTCTGCCAGACACAAAAAAATCTTTTGAAGAAAATGTAGCTAACAACAAGGCTGCTTTACCTCCTTGTCATGCCTTTTTCCAATTTTATGTAGCTGCTCCAGATTTAGAAAAAGGAGAAACTAAAGGAAAATTATCTTGTCAATTATACCAAAGAAGTGCTGATATCTTTTTGGGTGTTCCTTTTAATATTGCTTCTTATGCATTGTTAACTATGATGATTGCTCAGGTTTGCGATCTTGAAGCAGGAGATTTTATTCACACTTTTGGAGATGCACACATTTACAACAATCATTTTGATCAATTGGAACTACAGCTTTCAAGAGAACCAAAACCATTACCAAAAATGATTTTAAATCCAGCGATTAAAAACATTTTTGATTTTAATTTCAATGATTTTACCCTTGTCGACTACGAGCCACATCCAGGAATAAAAGGAAGTGTTGCTGTATAAATAGAATAAAAGTTATAAAAAATCCGCTTAGAATTTAAGCGGATTTTTTTATACTGCTAAAACACTGTTTTCGCTTCCTGCAAAATCATTCCATTTATATGAATCAGCTTCAGGCTCATTAACATATACTCCATCAATTAAATACTTAAACTCGTAAATAGCGTCTTTTACTAAGTCGTAAGTCGCTTTAAAAGTTCCATTTTTTAATTTACTCAAAGTTCCTTCTTCTGGATTCCAATTATTGAAATCTCCAACTACAGCAGCTGTACTTGCATCTTTCGCATCAATAGAAAAAGTAACTTTTACTACCGGTTTTGTTTTGATAAATTGTTTCTTTAAAGACATAACTGTTTAGTTTTTAGATTTATACAACTAAATTAAACAAAACCAATAAACATTCAATATCTACATGCTCGATTTACGACTATGACAAAAACCTAATATTTTTTTTATTATCCCCATAAAATAATCCTTGAAAAATTCTGAATTTCAAACTCTTAACTCATTACAACCCAAATATTCTACATTCAAAAGACTATGATTTCAAAATAAATTTTAACTTTATAACCTCATTCATTTATTATCTTATGGAAAAAGAAGTACACGAGCAATATGAATACGCCAGAAAACGAATTAGGCAAAAGAAAATTTTATACTTTCATTTTGTACTTTTTCTTTTAGGAAGCCTTTTTTTATTTATAGCTAATAGATTTTTTGGATTTGGAGCAAATTCAACTCACAATTGGTGCATTTGGGGTATTACCATATGGTTCTTCCTTTTCATATTACACTTTATAAAAGTCTATATTACGGATCGCTTTATGAATAAAAAATGGGAACGAGAGCAAATTGACAGACTTGTCGCATTACAACAAAAAAGAATCAGTCAATTAGAGTCTAAAATAAATGATGATTCCGAAAATAAAATTTAGTTTTAGAATACCATGATTATAATGATAGCGGCTGTTGCCGAAAACAATGCACTTGGAAAAAACAACGAATTAGTTTGGCATCTGCCAAATGACTTCAAGCGATTCAAATCATTAACAACGAATCATCATATTATAATGGGAAGAAAAACTTTCGAAAGTTTCCCTAAACCTTTACCAAACAGAACTCATATTGTAATTACTCGCCAGAGTGATTATAAACCAGAAGGTTGTATTGTTGTCGATAGTATCGAAAAAGCAATCGCTTTATGTCCGGAAAATGAAGACTCTTACATTATTGGCGGAGGCGAAATCTACAACCTTGGATTGCCATTTACGGATATTATCGAAATAACCAAAGTACATCATACATTTGATGCTGATACATTTTTTCCAAAAATCAAAGAAAATGAATGGCAGCTTGTAGAAACAGAAGAAAATTTTAAAGATGAAAAACATCTTTACGATTACACTTACGAAACTTACATCCGAAAATAAAAAAACATCCTCTTTTGGAGGATGTTTTTTAAAAGACTGATTAAACAACACTTACTCAGGCAATAGTTTTTGTAAAAAAAATGACAAATAATAAAACATCTGTCAAAACTGAATAACATTTTATTTGAGAACAACTCTCAAAAAGAGCCTTTAATAACAAATACCACTAAGATATTAAAGGCAAGAAAATTAAAATTTCCAAAAACAAATTTAATCCTAAGAACGTATTTTGCGTTTTAAAAAAAAGTACCATTTAAAAATTAGTACTGTAAAAACTACTTACAAGAACAAATGAATTTGCTAACGCAAAACAAAGCACTCATTTGATTTAAGTTATTGTATTATTATCAATCCTTAAAATTTTAATCGTTTATCTTTAGCAAATGTGACTATAAATTCTACACTTCACAATACCCGATTTTAGTGATTTTTTAAAAATACCTACTTTTAGTGAGGCTGATCCAGACACCAAAATCAGATAAAAAAGACAATCAGATTTACTTCTTTTTAAACATTTATTTTACAAATCGAAAAAGCCAATAACAGTTAAGTCAGATTGTATTATATTTGCCTAAATAAAAAAAATGTCTGAAAAAATAACTCCATATAAAGACTCTTCTTTAGGCAAAAAAGAGCAGGTTGCCCAAATGTTTGATAACATCTCGGGAAACTATGATAATTTGAATCGTGTCATTTCTTTTGGAATTGACGTAAAATGGCGCAAAAAAGTATTAAAAATAGTCTCAGATACCAAACCAAAAATCATTCTTGACATTGCAACAGGAACTGGTGATCTTGCTATTTTAATGGCACAAACCAAAGCCGATAAAATAATTGGTCTGGACATTTCTGCAGGAATGCTTGAGGTTGGAAAAAAGAAAGTAGAAGAAAAAAAGCTTTCAAATGTAATTGACCTTGTTTTAGGAGATTCAGAAAACATTCCTTTTGAGGAAAATTATTTTGACGCTATAACTGTTGGCTTTGGGGTTCGAAATTTCGAAAACCTGGAAAAAGGTTTTGCTGAAATCCTTAGAGTTTTAAAACCAAACGGTGTATTTGTTATTTTGGAAACTTCTGTTCCGGACAAAACACCTTATAAACAAGGCTATAAATTTTACAGCAAAAACATACTCCCAATAATTGGAAAATTATTTTCGAAAGATAATTCGGCTTACGGTTATCTATCCGAATCGGCAGCTGTTTTTCCTTACGGAGAAGCTTTAAACAATATTTTAAGAAAAATTGGGTTTATAGATGTTGTGGCTATGCCTCAAACTTTTGGAGTTGCAACCATTTATTCTGCTTCTAAAAAATAGTATGAAAAAAACAGTAATCGTAATTTTATTAGTCTTATCGACAAATGGATATTCTCAATTTGCTAAAAGTATGTTTAGCAAAGATCCGATTATCAATCTTGAAAACTGGCAAAAACAACGTGTCTATTTTGGATACTATTTGGGCTTTAACAGTTTTGACTTTAAATTCGATTATAAAACTCCTCCACAAGCTGACATTCAGGTAAAAAAAACTACTGGATTTAATGTTGGTGTTGTTGCAGACCTGAGATTGCAGGAATACATCAATCTACGATTCGAACCAGGTTTGTATTACACCAAACGTGATTTGTACTTTCCTGGTGTTGGCGATTTAGAAAAAGATTATTTAAGAGAAGTAAACAGTACCTACATTCACTTTCCTTTGTTACTGAAATTTTCAGCATTACGTACCGGAAATATCCGACCTTATTTAGTTGGAGGAATGTCAACAACTTTGAATTTATCCAGTAATTCAAAATCTCAGGATGATAACAGTGAAGGAAAATTTAGAGTAAAATCCTGGACAGCTGCATATGAAATGGGCGTTGGAATTGATATTTTTACTGAATATTTCATCTTTTCTCCTTCAGTTAGAGGTCTTTTTGGCATCACTGATGAACTTATCAGAGATAATCCGCCGTTACCAAGTGGCTACACAGATAACATTGATTCAATGAAATCCAGAGCTATTTTAATAAATTTTACTTTTCATTAAAACAAATACCTAACTATTTCGTTTAAATTCACTGAGAATAATTGCTGTTGCGGTAGCTACATTTAAACTTTCGGTTTTTTGAAGTTCACCAAATCTTGGAATTGTCAGTCGGCTGGTTACCATTTTTTCAATTTCTGCTGAAATACCATTGGCTTCATTACCCATAATAATGATACCATTTTGAGGCAGGTTTGATTTATAAATGTTTTCTCCGTCCATAAATGTCCCAAAAACAGGCAATAATGTTTGATCGACAAAGGATTTCAAATCAACATAATTTACATTTACTCTGGCAATAGATCCCATTGTAGCCTGAACGACTTTTGGGTTAAAAATATCTACGGTCTCTTTAGAGCAAATAATTTGTTTGATGCCAAACCAGTCACAAAGACGCAAAATAGTGCCTAAGTTTCCCGGATCACGAATGTCGTCTAATGCCAAAATTAATCCTGAATCGATAATTTTATTTTCGGCAGGAATTTTGAAGACTGCTAAACAGGAATTTGGAGTCGACAACGCACTTATTTTCTTAAGCTCCTGTTCGTTAATAAGCGTTCTTTTTGAAGAATGAACAGCAGCAAAATCATTTTGCGTGGTGTATAAATGCTCTAATTCAAAATTGGATTGCAACAATTCCTGAATTACTTTTACTCCTTCGGCAAAAAATAATTGATTGGCGAAACGCTGCTTTTTTTGATGTAAACCCGAGATAAGTTTTATTTGGTTTTTACTAACCATAAAATAATGTACTTTTGAATTAAATATTTAAGACCACTTGAAAAAGAATTCTACAAAAATAATAGCATTTATTCTAATAGCAATACTTATTTGCGCTTGTAATGCCGTAAAAAGAGTTCCAGATGGAAAAAATCTTCTTTTAAAAAATAATATCCTTGTAAATGGAAAGAATACAAATGATGAAATTGCAACCAATCAAATGTATCAAAAACCGAATGGGAAATTACTTGGCTATAAATTGCGTTTGAATTTATACAATTTAGCCAATTTAAATCCGGATTCTACGTATAAGGCGAGATTTACGAATCATCCTGGCAGATATGAAAATTGGTCAAAAGTTTTATCTGCAAAGCAAGTAGATCGTCTCGGGCAGTCTTTTTTATACAAAGGTATTCATGATTTCTTAAAAAATACTGGTGAAGCTCCTGTAATTATTGACACATCAAAAACTAAAAAAACTTTATTAAGATTAAAATATTATTATTTCAATAATGGCTATTTTAATGTAAAAACAGATTATGATATTGACAGTGTTGGATTTAAAAAAGCAAAAATAAACTACAATATTACAACCGGACCTGCTTACAAATTAGATTCTATTCGCACCACTATCGCAACTCCAGCGTTAGACTCACTTTATAAAGCAAGTAAAGAACCTTCCGTTTTAAAATCAGGAAACCAATATAAGACATCTGATTTTGAAGAAGAAAAAAACCGTATTACGACTTATTTCAGAAATAATGGGGCTTACTATTTCCAGCCGACCTATGTAACTTTTGATATTGATACAATTGGCAAAAAAAACCAAGCCGACGTAAATCTAATCATCAACAACAATACAATTCAGGAAAGAGATTCCAGCCGAACAGAACCTTTTAAATTATACAAGATAAGCGATGTAAATATTTACACCGATTATTCTCCGGCGAATGCAAAAACCAAAATCAACGATAGCGTAACGTACAATAACTTTAATTTGTACAGTTATAAAAAACTGAGATACAAACCACGCGCTATTACAGATGCTGTTTTTATTACTAAAGGAAGTACATTCTCTGACACCAGAACTACACTTTCTTCACGTTACTTAAACAACCTGAAAATTTTCAACTATCCTTCAATACAATATGAAGTTGACAAAAGAGATTCTACAGCGCAATCCTTAATTGCCAATGTTTACCTTACGCCAAGAAAAAAATACAGTCTTGGAGCAACTTTAGATTTAACGCATTCTAATATTCAGGATTTTGGTATTGGAGCCAGTCTTTCTGAAACAATTCGAAATGTATTTAATCGTGCCGAAACTCTTGAAATTTCGACCCGAATGAATATCGGTTCATCCAAGGATATGGCAAATCCTAATAATACTTTCTTTAATGTTTCTGAATACGGAGTAGATGTAAAACTGAACTTTCCGAGAATATTACTCCCTTTTGGAACTGAAAAAATAATTCCGAAAAGGATGATCCCTTCTACTTCAATCTCAAGCGGTTTTTCTAAACAACGAAATATCGGTCTGGACAAAGAAAACTTTACCGGTGGAATCTCCTATAACTGGTCTCCAAAACGACACAATACAGCAAAACTTGAATTACTTAATGCACAATATGTACGTAATTTAAATCCGGGTAATTATTTTAATGTTTACACTTCTTCTTATGATGAATTGAATGGGATTGGTCGGGATTACAATACTGACCCTCTTAACTGGGGAGACACCCCAGAAGAACAAATACATAAGAACTTAACAATACCGGAAGGAACCACAGGTTTTACAAACGATGTTTTTAATAATAAAACAACCCTTAGACCAGGCGATCCACAGTATCAAGACGTAGAAAGCATCGAAGAACGAAGAGTGCGTTTGACCGAAAACGACTTCATTTTGGCAACAAGTTATACTTTTACCAAAACGACTAAAAAAGATCTTGCAGACAACAATTTCTATCAGTTTAAAACCAAAATAGAATCGGCTGGTACCTTATTATCAGCGGTTTCAAATATTGCAAGTTTACCTAAAAATGTTAATGGCAATTATGAGATATTCAACCTTGAATACTCAGAATATATCAAGACCGAATTTGATTATATCAAACACTGGGACTTTGGAAAAGAAAAAGTACTGGCCGTAAGAAGCTTTTTTGGAATTGCAATTCCTTTTGGAAACTCCAATTACATTCCGTTTTCACGAAGTTATTATTCTGGAGGTTCAAATGATAATCGTGCGTGGCAACCTTATTCATTAGGACCGGGAAGCACAGATGCATTAGACGATTTTAATGAGGCCAATATGAAGATTGCATTAAGTGCTGAATTTCGTTTCAGGATTCTTGGCGATGTCAAAGGAGCAATCTTTGCAGATGCCGGAAATATCTGGAATGTGCTCGATAATGTCATCGATGAGAAGGCAAAATTTGACAACGTAAACGATTTAGCTGAAATTGCTTTAGGCTCCGGATTTGGATTACGATACGATTTAAGCTTTTTTGTTGTCCGATTAGATTTGGGCTTCAAGACCTATAATCCGGCGCATGAGAAGGGAGACAGATGGTTTAAAGAATACAATTTTGGTCATTCGGTTTTAAATTTTGGAATAAATTATCCGTTCTAATGCTAATTAATTCTTATTTTTGCAACCTAAAAACTAAAAACAACTATAAAAAAAATTACAATGGCACACAATATTAAACCAGGAGTAGCTACAGGAGATCAAGTTCAGGAGATTTTTAATTATGCAAAAGAAAAAGGTTTTGCTTTACCAGCAGTAAACGTTACTGGATCTAGCACAATCAATGGAGTTCTTGAAACTGCAGCAAAACTAAATGCGCCAGTTATTATTCAATTTTCAAACGGAGGAGCACAATTTAACGCTGGAAAAGGTTTATCTAACGCAGGTGAAAAAGCAGCAATCGCTGGTGGAATCGCCGGAGCAAAACATATACACACTTTAGCAGAAGCTTACGGAGCAACTGTAATTTTGCATACTGACCACTGTGCAAAAAAATTATTGCCTTGGATCGACGGTTTATTAGATGCTTCTGAAAAACATTTCGCAGAAACAGGAAAACCATTATTCAGTTCTCATATGATCGATTTGTCTGAAGAGCCAATCGAAGAAAATATCGAAATCTGTAAAGAATACTTAGCTAGAATGAGCAAAATGGGTATGACATTAGAAATCGAACTTGGTATTACAGGTGGTGAAGAAGATGGTGTTGACAACTCTGATGTTGATAGCTCAAAATTATATACTCAACCAGAAGAAGTAGCTTACGCTTACGAAGAATTATCTAAAGTAAGTCCTAAATTTACAATCGCTGCTGCTTTCGGAAACGTTCACGGTGTTTACAAACCAGGAAACGTAAAATTAACTCCAAAAATCTTAAAAAACTCTCAGGATTTCGTACAAAACAAATTCAATACTGGACATAACCCAGTTGATTTCGTTTTCCACGGAGGTTCAGGTTCTACACTTGAAGAAATCAGAGAAGGAATTAGCTACGGAGTTATCAAAATGAACATCGATACTGATTTACAATTTGCATACACTGAAGGAATCCGTGATTATATGGTTAAAAATCTTGACTATTTGAAATCACAAATTGGTAACCCAGAAGGTGCTGATGCTCCAAACAAAAAATATTACGATCCAAGAAGATGGGTTCGTGAAAGCGAAGTAACATTCAACGCAAGACTTGAACAAGCTTTTGCTGACTTGAATAACGTAAACACGTTATAAAAAAGTATTCAGTTTACAGTTTTAAGTGTTCAGTATCTGAGCACTTAAAACTAAATACCACTGAACACTGAAATTTTTATTACTGAACACTGAATACTAGAAAAATGGCTTGGTTTAAAAGACAAGAAAAAGGGATTACGACCGCTACAGAAGATAAGATGGACGTTCCGAAAGGATTGTGGTACAAATCTCCTACTGGAAAAATTATTGATGCAGACGAATTAGCGAGAAACTTATTCGTAAGCCCTGAAGATGATTTTCACGTTCGAATTGGAAGCGCAACCTATTTTGAAATTTTATTCGACAACAACGAATTTGTTGAGTTAGATAAAAACATGACTTCTAAAGATCCTCTGCATTTTGTGGATACAAAAAAATACGCAGAAAGATTAAAAGATGTTATGGAAAAAACTCATCTTAAAGACGCTGTACGTACGGGAGTAGGGAAATCTAAAGGAAAAGAACTTGTAATTTGCTGTATGGATTTCGCTTTTATCGGTGGATCTATGGGAGCTGTTGTAGGTGAAAAAATTGCAAGAGGTATTGATCACGCAATCAAAAACAAACTTCCTTTTGTAATGATTTCTAAATCTGGTGGAGCTCGTATGATGGAAGCTGCTTATTCGTTAATGCAATTAGCAAAAACGTCTGTAAAACTAGCTCAATTAGCTGAAGCTAAATTGCCATACATTTCGCTTTGTACAGATCCAACAACTGGAGGAACAACTGCATCTTACGCTATGCTAGGAGACATTAACATCTCTGAGCCAGGCGCTTTGATTGGTTTTGCTGGTCCGCGTGTTGTACGTGACACTACAGGAAAAGATTTACCTGAAGGTTTCCAAACTGCTGAGTTCTTATTAGAGCACGGTTTCTTAGACTTTATCACGCCTAGAAAAGAATTGAAAGATAAGATCAACTTATATATCGATTTGATTCAAAATAATGATATTCGATAGTTTTAAAACTATTCAAAATAGAAAATCCCAAGAATTGCTTCTTGGGATTTTTTTATATCTTTATTTTAAATCTTATTTTTTATGAATAGAATTTTTATTGGTCTTGTGATTTGTTTTCTTTTTTGGAATTGTGAGAAGAAAAAAAACACTCCTTATTTAATTTCAGTTGAAAAAATCAAATTATTAAATGAATTAAAAAAGAAAAACATTCCACCGCCACCTTCAGGATTTTATTCATACAACAATCTCATCATAGATCAAAAAGGCAATTTTTATTTTTATCAGAAAGATTATACTCCTTGGCATTGTATTCCATCAGAAAAAGACACAATTCCAGATTTCTTCGACATCAAACCAATTGAAATTACAAAAATCCCAAATAATAGTATTACTGATTTCATTAAACAAAATGTCTCAAATAAAAATGAGATGAAACGCATTTTAATCATAGCTTCTCAAAATGACACAATAAAGGACAACACTTTAATTTCTTATTTAAACGAAAATGAATTACGAGCTTTCTCTATAAGAAGAACAACCCAAGAAGAAGATACAGTTTTGAAATACAAGAAAAATGACGAATACTACAGTTATAAGAATATTAAATGGGACCAAAACAGAATTATACTTCCTTTTTACAAAACTGAAAACAAATAAATGTATCGTTCCTACGGAACTTCTTAATTCTTGCTTCATCTTTTCAACGGAATGAATTCCGTTGCTACCAATATTTTATTCCTATGGAATTTTTTTATGTTTTCTTATTTAGATGGCAATCTTAAATTAGCTCGCTTTTTTCAAATCCTTTTTCAGTTCTTTCTCAGCGATTTTAAAAACTAATTTTTCACGCCAGATCGCATAACGCTCCCTAAAAACAACTTTTATTGCGCTATCAACTGCACCGTGCATAAATAAACTCCAAACACTTGCCATTTTTCGAGAAATTGATGAATCCCATGCACGAAGCGTTAGAGAAAAAGAACCATCTATATATCGCATCCAATGCCACATTCCTGTTGGCATAAATAAAGTATCACCATGCTCCAGAAAAACTTCATAACCTTCTACTCCTTTTAACGCAGGAAATTTTTCAAAATCGGGATTAGCAACATCATAATCTTCTAAAGCATACGTGGTGTTGGGAAGACAATACAATCTTTTTTTCCATTTATTATCGAATAATATAATGTGTTTTCTTCCTCCAAAATGGGTATGAAAAAGATGTGGTAAATCAATATCATAATGCAAAAAAGTAATCGCTTTTGAACCTCCAAAAAACATGGCTGGCATACTTTCGATAAAACCGCCCATTAATTCTTTTGGGATTTTTACATCGTCAATTAATTCAGGCCTGTGTTTAAAAAGATTGAAGAAAAAAATACGTAATTGTGTTGGTTCACGTTTTATCAAATCGAGATATTCACCAAATTTCATACTCGCTATCGAAGCATTGATTACTTTTTTTGGATCCGCTTTTGAATTATCGACAAGTTTAACCTCTATATCTCCAGCAATTTGCTTAAAATATTCTGTTGACCACTTTTCTCTTGCTGGCCAATCTTTTGTTAGTCCTTTAATGATTAAAGGCTTTCTTTTATCCAAATAATTCTTTTTAAAATCTTCTTTGGAAATCGACTCAACAGTATCAACAGATCTAAGATTAAAGCTCATTTGTTTTGCGGATTAAGTTGTCAGTAGTCTACCAAAAATATCTAATTATTTCGAGGCATCAAAATTTACAGTAAAATAACACAAAAACAATATTACATTCCTGTTCGAATAGCTTCTACAGGATCTAAATTTGCAGCCGAAATAGCAGGTAAAATCCCTGAAATTAATCCTATAAGAGCTGCCAAACCTGTACCTAAAACAATATTTCCAAAACTTAAAACAAATTCAAAATCCAATACTTTTGTGAGAAGAAGTGCAATTCCCCAAACCATTAACAACCCTATAATTCCTCCAATTACGGAAAGTATAATGGCTTCAAACAAAAACTGAAATAAAATAAATCTGTTTTTTGCTCCCAATGATTTTTGAATTCCAATTAAATTGGTGCGTTCTTTTACCGAAACAAACATAATATTGGCAATTCCGAAACCACCTACCAAAAGAGAAAAACCACTTATAATCCAGCCTACAACATTCATCTGACCTAAAATACCGTCGATAAAATCAGTAAAACCAGAAAGTACATTAACAAAGAAATTATCCATTTCACCAGCTTTCATTCCACGAATTCCACGTAATTTCTGGGCTACTTCTGCTTTATAAGCATCCATATCAACACCTTTAACAGGTTTCAAAACAATTACCGGTGTCATTGCATCGCTATCACCATACATTCTTCGTAAAAAATTTGCCGGCAAATACACCGAAGTATCGTTACTGTCTCCAAAAAATCCAGCTCCCTGTTTTGCGATTACACCAATTACTGTAAAACGCTGCCCGTATAAACGAATATTTTTTCCAAGCGGATCACTTGTTCCAAAAAGACCTTCCGCAATATCATAACCCAAAACGATAACGGCTGTTCCTGAATTTGATTCAGATTCATTATAAAATCTTCCGCGATCAAAACTTAAACCATCTATATCAACCATTTCATTAGATGCCGGAATTATATTGACATCGCTAACTGTTTTTGAATCGTATTTCAAACTTTCATGATTTACAAATAGTTGATACGCTACTTGATCTGTATTATTTAGAGAATTCTTTAGAGCAATATATTCGTCGTATTTCACATTCGGAAACTGTTCCCTCTTCCATTGTGGAATTTCAGAAGGACCAAAACAATATTTCATTAAATAAATTGTATTTTTATCTAAACTGCTCAAATCTTTAGAAATTTTTCTGTCTAAAGAATCAACAGCAGCCAAGACTGCGATAATCGAAAAAATACCAATCGTAACACCCAACAGCGATAATAAAGTTCGTAATTTATTATTTCGCAAAGCATTTATGGCAAAACTGAGACTTTCTTTTAATAATCGTAAGTAAAGAAGCATATAATAGTATTTTTCAATAAAGTAAAATTCAATATTTTAAAATCAAAAACCTAATAAAAGTTAACTTACTCATCAGTAGATTTTTTTAGCATAATGTTACATTAATTTTCTTTAAAATAATATATAAAAAAACTACTTTTGCAGTCTGAAAATCATAACTACACAATGAGCACAACTAAAAAAATACAATCAGCGCTAATATCAGTTTTTTCTAAAGACGGATTAGAGCCAATCGTTAGAAAATTACACGAGCAAAATGTAACACTTTACTCAACAGGAGGAACTGAAGATTTCATTAAAAACCTTGGAATTCCTGTAGTTCCTGTTGAAGATATTACTTCATTCCCGGAAATTCTTGGAGGAAGAGTAAAAACATTGCACCCGAAAATTTTTGGAGGAATCTTAAACCGTCAAGATAACGAGAGTGATGTACAGCAAATGAAAGAATTTGACATTCCTCAAATTGATTTAGTAATTGTTGATTTGTATCCTTTTGAAAAAACCGTTGCTTCAGGTGCAAGCGAACAAGATATCATCGAAAAAATTGATATTGGTGGAATTTCATTAATCCGCGCAGGCGCAAAAAATTTCAAAGACACTGTAATTGTTGCTTCGGTTAACGAATACAGCCTTCTTTTAGATTTGATTACAGAACAAAATGGTTCTACAACTCTTGAAAACAGAAGATTGTTAGCTACAAAAGCATTCCACGTTTCTTCTCACTACGACGGAGCTATTTTTAATTATTTCAACACAGACGAGACTATTTACAAAGAAAGCATTGCAAACGGTCAAGTTTTAAGATATGGTGAAAACCCTCACCAAAAAGGTTTCTTCTTTGGAGATTTTGACGCTATGTTCAAAAAAGTTCACGGAAAAGAATTATCATACAACAATTTATTAGATGTTGATGCTGCAGTAAACTTAATTGCTGAATTTAAAACTGACGGACCAACTTTTGCGATTTTAAAACACAATAACGCTTGCGGATTAGCTTCTAGAAAAACAATCAGCGAAGCTTATTTAGCAGCTTTAGCATGTGATCCGACTTCTGCTTTTGGCGGAGTGTTAATTTCTAACACAAAAATTGATTTAGAAACAGCTCAGGAAATCAACAAATTATTCTGCGAAGTTGTAATCGCCCCAGCTTATGATGATGAAGCAGTTACAGTTTTACAAGAGAAGAAAAACAGAATTATTTTAGTTCAAAATGAAGTTGAATTACCATCTCGTCAAGTAAGAACTTGTCTTAATGGTTTGTTAATTCAGGACAGAAATAATATTACGGATAATAAAGAGCATTTAAAAACCGTTACAATTACAGAACCTACTGCTCAGGAGATCGAAGATTTGATCTTTGCTTCTAAAATTTGCAAGAATACAAAATCAAACACTATTGTATTTGCAAAGAACGGAACATTAATTTCATCAGGTACAGGTCAGACATCAAGAGTCGATGCATTAATGCAGGCTGTAGACAAAGCGAAAGCATTTGGATTTGATTTAACTGGAGCTTCAATGGCAAGTGATGCATTTTTCCCATTTCCGGACTGTGTAGAATTAGCTAAAAAAGCGGGAATTACTGCTGTAATTCAGCCAGGAGGTTCGATAAAAGACGAATTAAGCATAAATTATTGCAACGAAAATAATCTTGCAATGGTATTTACAGGAACGCGTCATTTTAAACATTAATTTGTTTAACTTTGTTCAAAATAATTTATAACATTTTAAACCCCTAAAAAACTTATGGGATTTTTTGATTTCATGACTGAGGATATTGCAATAGACCTTGGTACCGCAAACACTTTAATCATTCATAATGATAAAGTTGTTATTGACAGCCCCTCTATCGTAGCACGCGACAGAGTTTCAGGCAAAATCATCGCCGTTGGTAAAGAAGCCAACATGATGCAAGGTAAAACGCATGAAAACATCAAGACCATAAGGCCATTGAAAGATGGGGTAATTGCCGATTTTGATGCTTCTGAAAAAATGATCAATATGTTCATTAAAAGTATTCCTGCATTGAAAAAAAGAATGTTTACACCAGCTTTAAGAATGGTTGTGTGTATTCCGTCTGGAATTACTGAGGTTGAAATGCGTGCAGTAAAAGAATCTTGTGAAAGAGTAAACGGAAAAGAAGTTTATTTGATTCATGAGCCAATGGCAGCAGCAATTGGTATTGGTATTGATATCATGCAGCCAAAAGGAAACATGATTGTTGATATCGGAGGTGGTACAACAGAAATCGCTGTTATCGCATTGGGTGGTATTGTTTGCGATAAATCTGTAAAAATTGCAGGTGACGTTTTCACTAATGATATTGTTTACTATATGCGTACACAACACAACCTTTTTGTTGGAGAAAGTACTGCTGAGAAAATTAAAATACAAATTGGAGCCGCTATTGAAGACTTAGACGGCCCACCAGAAGAAATGTCTGTTCAGGGTAGAGATTTACTTACCGGAAAACCAAAACAGGTTGATGTTTCTTACCGTGAAATTGCTAAAGCATTGGATAAATCAATTCAACGTATTGAAGATGCTGTTATGGAAACCTTATCTCAAACTCCTCCTGAATTAGCTGCCGATATTTACAATACTGGTATTTATTTAGCTGGTGGAGGATCAATGTTGAGAGGTCTTGACAAACGTATTTCTCAAAAAACAGACTTACCGGTTTACATTGCCGAAGATCCATTAAGAGCGGTTGTTCGCGGTACAGGAATGGCACTTAAAAACATTGCAAAATTCAAAAGCATCTTAATTAAATAAGATTCAAAAACAAATCAATATTTTTTTATTAGAGTTAAATACATTTTATTTAACTCTAATAAAATTTGAAACCATAAGCATATCCTGAAACAAAATAACCAGACAAGAAATGCAGCAAATTTTTAATTTCATTATAAGAAACAGTAATCGATTGCTGTTTTTGCTGCTTTTAGGTATCTCATTGACCCTTACAATTCAATCGCATTCCTACCATAGAAGCAAAGTAATCAATTCTGCGAACTTTTTAAGCGGAGGTGTTTATGAAAGGATTAACCACATTAATGAATATCTAAATTTAAGAGCTGAAAACGACGAACTTGTTCAAGAAAATGCAAGATTAAAAAGTCTCTTATTCAATAAAGAAGACACTACAAAAGCACCTCTACCAGATAGTATAAAAGGTGTAAAACCTGCTGACATTATTGTTTCAAAAGTGATTCATAACTCTTACAGTACACATGAAAACTATATCACACTTAATTCCGGATCAAAAGATGGAGTTAAACAAGATATGGGTGTAATTAACAGCTTAGGAATTGTAGGCGTTGTCGACAATACTTCTCCTAATTATTCAACTGTTGTGAGCATCTTAAACATGAAATCACAGATTAATGCAAAAATTAAAAAATCAAATCATTTTGGTTCTTTAACCTGGAACGGAAAAAGCACAGGATTTGTACAACTTGAAGATGTACCTAGACTAGCCTCCATTAGAAAAGGAGACACAATTGTTACTGGTGGACAATCTGTAATTTTCCCAGAAGGAATAAATATTGGTACCGTTGATAAAATATATATTAAAAAAGGAACAAGTTATTATGTCATCGATGTTAAACTATTTAACGATATGACAAATCTTGGACACGTTTATATTATCAAAAGTAAAGACAGAGAAGAACTTATTAATTTAGAAAAAAAGGAAAAAGATGAATAGCGCATTGTTAGTCAATATTTTTCGATTCATTATGTTACTGGCAATTCAGATTGTTATTTTCAACAATATGAATTTTTTAGGATACATAAGCCCTTTTCCTTATATTCTCTATATTATTCTCTATCCTGTAAACAGTAATAGATCAGGACTGATTGTCTCAAGTTTTTTACTTGGAATAGTAATGGATATGTTTTGTAACTCAGGAGGAATTCACGCAACTGCGTGTGTTATTCTGGCGTATTATAGACCATATATCTTTAAATTTTCATTTGGATTAAGTTATGAATATCAAACCATCAAACTAAACGAATCGCTAACACCCGAACGTTTTTCATTTATACTGGTCTCGGTCTTGTTGCACCATATTGTGCTATTCATTCTTGAAGCCTTCCAGTTTAAATTTATCTGGGATATTTTACTTAGAACACTGTTTAGTTCGATATTTACAATAATCATTTCAATCATAATAATCTACCTTATTAAGCCAAATAAACGATGAGAAAAATTCTGCTGCCCGCTTTAATTATCATTGCAGGATCTTTGCTGGTGATCAGGGTGTTTTATTTGCAAATTATTGATGATTCTTTCAAATTAAAATCAGAAAATAATGCAATAAAAAAGCAGTATGATTATCCTGAAAGAGGCTATATCTATGATCGAAACGGCAAACTTTTAGTTGCCAATCAGGCTTCTTATGATATCATGGTAATTCCAAGAGATATTAAAGAAGATTTGAATGTAGATGAATTTTGTACATTATTAAACATCACAAAAGAAGATTACGAAAAGAGAATTGCAAAGGCAAAAGTATACAGCCCGAGACTACCTTCTGTATTTTTAGCGCAATTAAACAAAAGTGAATTTGCTGCTTTTCAGGAAAAAATTAGAAAATTTGAAGGCTTTTATTTCCAAAAAAGATCGCTTCGTGATTACGAAGTCGATTATGGCGCCAATATTTTTGGATTCATAACTCAGGTTACTGAAAAATTAATTGCTAAAAACCCTTACTATAATAGCGGAGATCTAATTGGACAACAAGGTGTTGAACAAAGTTACGAAGAAGTTTTACGCGGTATAAAAGGTGTAAAATACATTCAGAAAGACAAATACAATAGAGAAATTGGCTCCTATAAAGACGGAAAATATGATACAATTGCTGTTGCAGGAGAAGATATCAATTTAACCATCGATGGTGAACTTCAAAAGTATGGCCAAGAGTTAATGATCAATAAAAGAGGAGGAATTGTTGCTATTGAACCTAAAACCGGTGAAATTTTAGCACTTGTTACCGCTCCATCTTTCGATCCTGGAATTTTAGTTGGAAGACAAAGATCTAAAAATTATACACTTTTATATCACGATTCGATTGCAAAACCTTTATATGACAGAGGGCTGCTTGCAGAATATCCTCCCGGATCACCTTTTAAATTGCTGACTGGTTTAGTAGCGCTTCAAGAAGGCGTAATCGATGAAAACAATTTCACGGTTACCTGTCATCACGGTTTTAGCTATGCTCGAGGCCGTTTTATGAGATGCCACTGTAGTGGAGGACAATTGCAGTTACACAGAGGTATTTATCAATCCTGCAATACTTACTTTGCAACTGCCTACATGAGAACCATAAACAAATATACAAATCCGAGTGCTTCAGTTGATGTTTGGAGCTCTCATCTTAAAAGTTTTGGACTAGGTGAGTTTATGGGCTATGATCTCCCAACTGGAAAAAGAGGAAAAATTCCGACTTCAAAAACCTATAAGCGTATGTATCCTAATGGAGGATGGAGAAGTACTGCGATTGTTTCTAACGCAATTGGTCAGGGGGAAGTTGTAATGACTCCTATTCAGCTTGCTAATATGATGGCGACAATAGCAAATCAAGGTTATTATTACACGCCTCATATCATCAAAAAAATTGAAGGCAAAACTATTGATAAAAAATTCACAACTAAGCATACTACAACTATAGACCAAAAATATTTCCCTCCAATTATCAGCGGGTTATTTGATGTGTACAATATGGGTACAGCCAGCAGATTAAGGGTAGATGGAATTGATATTTGTGGTAAAACGGGAACTGCAGAAAACTTTGCCAAAATTGGAGGAAAAAGAGTCCAATTGGAAGACCACTCTATTTTCGTTGCTTTTGCTCCAAAAGACAATCCAAAAATTGCTATTGCGATCATGATTGAAAATGGAGGTTTTGGTGCTAGTGTAGCAGGGCCGATTGCAAGTTTAATGATTGAAAAGTATCTGAGAAGAAAAATCACAAGAACTGATTTAGAAACAAGAGTATTAAATAAAAGTTTAGCTTCAGAATATGCTAAACTGGGAGGAATGAGTGAAGCCAGCAAAATTGAATCTGTTCCGAAAGATTCTGTTTTACAAGCCAAAATTGCAAAACCTAAAGTACCGGCTGCAACAAACACAAAAACTGAAGTTAAAAAAACAGCGGTAGATACCACTAAGAAAAACTAACAAAGATTATTTCAGATGAAAAATCAAAGCGTAAAAAATAATATTGACTGGATAAGCGTTTTTATCTACATCGCGTTAGTAATATTAGGGTGGCTAAATATCTATTCTTCTTCGTTATTATCTACGGAAGGCACTTATCAAAAACAATTAATTTTTATTGGATGTACTATTCCTCTAATTTTTGTTGTGCTTTTTGTTGATGGAAAATTTTATGAAAAGTATGCAAGTATAATTTTTGGAGTGTCATTATTATCTCTTGCCGGCTTGTTTCTTTTCGGAAAAACAATTGCAGGTCAAAGATGTTGGTATGCCATTGGAAGTTTTACATTGCAACCTTCAGAGTTTGCTAAGGCTGCTACATCATTAGCTTTAGCCAAATATTTAAGTGATACGCAAATCAATCTCAAGGAAGTAAACAGGCAAATTCAGGCATTGGCAATTGTATTTTTACCGGTCATCCTTATTTTGCCGCAACCCGACCCGGGAAGTGCCTTAATTTATAGCATTTTCATTATCGTTTTATATCGTGAAGGTTTGCCATCATGGTATGTATGGACTGGATTTATAACAATTCTGTTATTTGTACTAACATTAGTTTTAGAACCCTATGTAGTAATATTACTCGCTGCACTAGTATTAGCAATCATTCATTTCAAAGGCCGTGTTGTTGACCGAAATTTATTGATGAGCGGTATTTTTCTAGTCATTATTTCAGCATTTGTTTTCTCTGTAGATTATGTATTTGATAACGTTTTCAAACAACACCACAGGGACCGATTTAATATTTTACTTGGAAAAACGGTTGACATGAAAGGGATTGGTTATAACACTAACCAATCTGAAATTGCAATTGGTTCTGGCGGATGGCTTGGAAAAGGTTTCTTGCAAGGTACCCAAACTAAAGGAGGATTCGTACCGGAACAGCATACCGATTACATTTTTACAACTGTTGGCGAAGAATGGGGATTTGCTGGTTCGCTTGTCGTTATTGCGCTTTTTGTCGGATTGTTTTTAAGAGTAATTTATTTAGCAGAAAGGCAAAAAACAAAATTCAGCAGGGTGTATGGTTATTGCGTCGCCGGAATTTTATTCATCCACTTTTTCGTAAATATTGCAATGGTTATTGGTATTTTTCCAACAATTGGAGTTCCTCTGCCCTTCTTTTCATATGGAGGTTCCGGACTTTGGGGATTTACGATCTTGTTGTTCATTTTCCTAAAAATGGACGCTAACAAGGTTAATGAATGGTAATTTTGATAATTGTTTATTGTTAATTGATAGTTGTTAATTCTTAATTGTTTTAAAAATTGCTTTTGTATCAAAAACAAATTATTTAAAAGGTTTTCGTAATTTTCTATAAACAGCCATCTGTAATACTTGATATTACATCTCAATTGTTGAAATCTTGCTTTAATTTAAAACAAGATAAAAGTTCAAGTCTTTCATTTATTTAAACAGAACTACACTTAATTATTGATATAAAAAAAGTCCGAAGTTTTAGCTTCGGACTTTTTTTGTATGATTTATTTATCTTAAATATGTTCGCTTGGTCTTTTCTTTAAAAGTTTAAGTAAAACCGGGAATGTTGAGATAATGATAATGATAATGATGATGTATTCTATATGATGCTTTAAGTCTATTCCTTGTTTCAGGAAAACTCCGTAAAGATAATGTCCTGCAAAGATTAATATAAAAGACCACAAAAATGAGCTTAGAACGTTGTAGAACATGAATTTCTTCTTGTCCATTGAAACAATTCCGGCAATAATTGGAGCAAAAGTCCTGAAGATTGGAAGAAAACGTGCGTAAATAATCGCTTTTCCGCCATACTTTTCAAAGAAATCTTTTGATTGTAAAAGGTATTTTTTCTTAAACCAAAATGTATCTTCTTTTTTAAATAAGTAATAACCACTTTTCGCTCCAAACCAATAGCCGGTCATATTTCCGAAAACTCCCATAATAGCCACCGCTGTCGAAAGCAAAAAAACATTAATAAAATCACCTGGAATATAAACAACATTCTGAATTAAATCGCGGCTGTAAATACCAGCTAAAAATAGCAAACTATCTCCTGGTAGAAAAAAACCTGCGAAAAGTCCTGTCTCAGCAAAAACTATAAACAGAACAATAAATAGGCCAATCTCAAAACCTCCGATACTTAAAGTTATATAGAATTCAGGGTTTATTAACTGGGTCCAATCAAAATTACTCATAAAATGAATTTGGTTATACTTATAAGTTTGTGAAATTAACAATAATTTGCTTCAACCACAATAAAACGCAGTATTTTAAAGATAAATTAACTATTAAAAAAGCCTCAGGAAATTAAACCTGAGGCCTCGTTATTATAATTCTCGATCATACTTGCAGCAGCTATGTAAATTATCATAATCTGTCTGAGTTGCTTTTATCTCTTTAGTATCATGACCGGCTTTCGCAATAGCGGCATTCAAATCTTTTGGCGAAGTTTTTTCTTCATTCAAAATTACAGTCAACTGGTGCGAACTAATATCCCAATTTGCTGTTTTTATTCCAGGAACTGCATATGCCGCTTTTTCAATGCGCTTTTTACACTGTTCGCAATTACCATTTACTTCCGTAGTATATTTTAGGTTTTTATTCTTTTTTTGAGCCTGAGCGGTAAATCCTAAAACACTCATTATTGCAATTAAAATTAGATTTCTCATTTTTCTATTTATTTATTGTTGTTAATTATTTTATTTTAAACCTTAATCCTGCATAATACATTTGTCCAAAAATTGGTGCATACGCTATAGAAGCATCAAAATTAGGTCCAAATGGATCTTCGGCGCCTAAAATAGCTTTTTTCTGTTTGTAATTCCCAATATTTTCTCCTCCAACATACACTTCAAAAACCGGAGAAAAAACCCTTGTTACCTGCGCATTCATTACAGCGTAAGACGGCGAAAAATCAGGAAACTGATCTTCAGTAGGATTAGTAGCTGTATAAGGCAATTGCTGCTTTCCTGACCAATTTAGTGTATAGTCAAATTTCCATTGTTTCCCATTATTTAATTGGGTTTCATATTCCAGATTTCCTAAAAAACGATGTTTAGCCTGCAGTGGTCTTTGGAAAGTTCCTCTCAAATAATCGGTTTGAATGTCATAATATTTGTAAGCCGTTCTCAAATTAAGATTATGAATCAGCTCGTAATTAAACTCGAACTGAAAACTGTTTGCAAACGAACTTCCTTTTAAATTATAAAACAAAACATCCTGCGCACTTTGCATTAAATCGACAACCGCCTGATTTTGAAAATCAGTTCGGTAAAAATCAAATCCTGCCTCGGCATTTTTATTGAAAATTCTAAATTTCTGCGAAAAGCTTACACCGTAATTCCAGGCAATTTCAGGATTTAATCCGTAGATTTTTCCATTAGTATCCAAAATTGAAAAGGTTCTTGAACTTGCAAAAAGCTGCTGATTTTCGGCAAAAATATTAGCCGAACGTTTTCCTCTTCCGGCAGAAAAACGAACAACACCATTTTTCCAGGGATTATATCTCATATGCAGACGAGGTGTAACGAAGAATCCAAGTCGGTTATGATTATCGACTCTTCCTCCTAAAATCAAACTGAAATTATCTGTATTATCATAAGTGTACTCAAAAAAAGCACCAACAGAATTATCGATTCGGCTGTAATCATTCACATTTACAAATTCCTGATACTGATCATATGTAAAATTCAAACCAGTAGTGAATTTATGCATGGTATTATTAATAATGGAATTGAAAATTAGATTAGAATAAAAACTATTCTGTTTAATATCATATAAATTCAAACCATAATAGGACTCCTGTTTGTGGCTGTTAAATGCATTTTGAAAACCAATACTTTGATAAGGCATATCAGGGAAAACATAGCCTATTTTAGTCGAAACATCGAAACGCTCTGTATTAATTTCCGAGCCCCAATGATTTGTAGTTCCGCGATCCACATCTTTATCAAAAGCAACTTCACCAGTTTGTTTTTTATCATTCATATATCTGAAATTGATAAAACTAACCAAACCACTTTCAGGATTATAATACTGATATCGATTTAAAACATTGATTTGCTTCCCTAACGGATTATCTAAAAATCCATCATCATTCATATCGTTTTTTGCTACACGAGCATTTCCGTGCACAAAAAGACTTGTCGCCCATTTATCAGAAAGTTTTTTATTGAATTGCGTATTTAATTCAAAACGCGCATCGGTAGAACCATAAGCATTCAGAAAAAACGGCACATCATTTAAAGGCTTTAAAAGCTCTGTATTTATCTGACCAGAAATACTTTCATATCCATTTATGACGCTTCCGGCGCCTTTTGTTATCTGGACACTTTCGATCCAGGTTCCGGGCGTAAAGGATAATCCATAAGCTTGTGAAGCACCACGAACAGACGGAATATTCTCTTCGGTAATCATTAAATAAGGACTAGTAAGTCCAAGCATTTTGATTTGTTTTGTGCCGGTCAAAGCATCAGAAAAATTGACATCAATAGATGGATTTGTCTCGAAACTCTCTGCAAGATTACAGCAAGCTGCTTTTAAAAGCTCTTTACTGGTTATTACAGAGGTATTGGCGGTAAGTGTATAGGATTTTTTAATTCCTTTTTGCTTTTTGGTGATTTTTACTTCGTCTAAATCTTCCTGAGAAAAAACAGAAAACGAAAGTAAAATCATGCCCAAAAGCATAATATTTCTTTGCATAAAAAATTGATTTTAATGTTAATTTGAAGACTATTCTGTTACTAATTCTTATACTAAAAATTAGAACAACAGCATATCCAAGCTTAAAAGTTAAGCTTGATCAAACATTAAAATCAGGAGTAGAAAATGTATTGCTTGTATAATTTGAATAATGGCGGCGCATTGGCATCAGAATAATAAGTCGTAATCTGATTTGTTTTGAAATTAGGAACAGCCAAAAAGGTAATTGGTCTGAATTCCTGAATTACAGCCGGGAAATCAAGTTGAAAAAAGAAAATCTTGAACGTTGCGTGATCTGATTTTTTCTCAAAATGAACCACTTTGTCTTTACAACAAGATGATTTTTTTTCCTTTTCACCGCAACATTTTTTTTCCGGAGCAGCTTTCGCCGTTGTATTTAAAGAAACCGAAGCGATCTCGCCTCCGCAATAGTGCACATCAAAAGCAAATCCAATGTTGGAAACCAACAATAGAAAAGCTAAAAACAATCCGGTGCACTTCTTTAAATTCATATTGCAAAATTATCTAAAAGTCCGGAATAAAAATCTAATGAAATGTTATTTTTTAAAATATTGCTGCTGATAATAAAAAGCCGGAATGAAAATCAAAACAAATATAGGCTGAATAATAAATCGTCTGACATAGAATAAAAGCCAGCTTCCGTCAGGGAAATATTCAAAAATGATAAAAAACAATCCGAAAAGCAGTACTAGAAAAAATACAAAAAGAAAAGACGTAAACTTTAAAATCTCGACATCCCTAAACAATGTATAAATAAGCGCTAAAGACAAAATAGAATTCAATATGTACCGAAAAAACAATCCACAAAAAAGCCTAAAAGTGTTTACTTCCGGGTATGGCAGCGAATTAAAATCGGCTTTGAAATAGTTCAAAAAAGGATCATAAAACAGACTATTTTCGAAAGCCCTAATAAATCCCAAGCCTAAGATAATTAAAATCGAAAATAGAATTCGGTACCGATATTGAATCCATTTACTTCGCATATTTCGAATATTTAGTAACCCAAACAATCCAAAGAAGAAAGATTAATCCATAAATAATCAGAGGAAAAAGAACTCCATGTAGAAAATGTGTGTATTCCGGAAATCTATAAAGTAAAACAATTAAGAAAATAATTCTGATTACATTTAAAACATAAATAAAAATTGTTCCAAACAAAATAAAAAGCAAAGTCGTTTTAAACTTTCCCGAGAAAGCCATTATAAAAGAAATAAATAAAATTATGATACTTACTGCATTGCATCCTTCTATTATCCTGACAATCGAACTTTTTCGATAATAAACTACTATGCTGGAATAATTTGGATTTTCAACAACCCTAACATCAGCATTAAAAAGACGCATCAAATATTCTACTGCATCAGCAACATTCTTGGTAATTCCGTCAACTTTATTAGAACTGTAGCTATTCAAATAAAATTTATAAACTAAAGTAAGTACAATATAAGCCAGAAAAAAAGTGCCTATAAAAAGAAGGAACGGTTTAAATTGTATTAAATATTTTTTCAACGGAATTTTTTTTCAAATTTATATATTTTTTGAGTTCAGCTTTAAATACTTTTGTATAAAATTTATTTATTATGACTTTTCAGGAATTACAACCAAAAATAAGCGCAATTGTTGCTAACTCAAGCAATAGCAGAGACGAAAAATTATTGGCAATTTGTCAATTATTGAATGAAAATGTAGAATATTACAACTGGGTTGGTTTTTATTTTGCTAATCATGAAGCTAAAACACTTCATTTAGGACCATATGTTGGCGCAGAAACAGACCATACTGTTATTCCGTTTGGAAAAGGAATTTGTGGACAAGTAGCAGAAAGCAATGCAAATTTTGTTGTTCCGGATGTTGCAGCACAAGACAATTATATTGCTTGCAGCTTTACTGTAAAATCTGAAATCGTTGTGCCTCTTTTTGTTAATGGAGTAAACATTGGCCAAATCGATATCGACAGCCACGTGATTGATCCTTTTACAGAAGCTGACGAACGTTTTTTAGAATTTGTGAATCAGGAAGTTGCTAAATTATTCTAGAAGCCCTATTTTTAGTATAAAAAATAGACCAGAATGAAAAAAAGTATTTTTATAATATTTCTTGTTATAATTTCAACTGGTCTATCTGCACAGATTAACATGGTCTCGAAGAAAATTTTTCTTGACTCGTTAAACCTTGAAACCACCTCTCCCAACTTCAGCTACACGCGAGTAATCACAAATTATTCTCAAAAAAGTGCGAGATATGTTGTTACTGACTTTTACAAAAATGGCAGAAAGAAAATGACTGGCGCCACTTTAGACAGAGATATCTTGAAAAAAGATGGAGAGTTTATTTATTACTACAAAAACGGAGCAAAAGAATCGGTTATAGATTATTCTGATGATCATAAATCCGGCAAAGAAATTAGCTGGTACGAAAACCAAAGCAAGAAATTAGAGAAACAAAATTCTTGGGATTCAAAAACCAAGAAATCACAAACTTTAATTCTTAATTCCTGGAACGAAGACAAAACACAAACTGTAACTGATGGGAATGGAGAATATCAAGAAACAGAAGGATTTGTAACTCAAAAAGGAGAAATAAAAAATGGCTTAAAACAAGGTGTTTGGCGGGGAAATGACTTTTCTAAAAACATTTCGTTTACCGACAATTATGACAAAGGCATTTTAATTTCAGGAGTAAGTATTGACGGAAACAATATTAAAACTTCTTATTCTTCTTTGCTTGAAAAACAATCAGGAAAAAAGGTTGTCAAATCAAAATAACTTATTTAAAGCCAACACTGTAAAAAATTTCTTAATTTGATAATATACAAATCTTCCCTATTTGTATTAAAAATATTACTTTGGCGTAGTCTTATTTCCAACATCTTTATGAAACAAATCTTACGTCTTTTATTTTTTATTTTAATTTCAGCAAAAACATTTTCACAAAACGCTACTGAGGTCAATAAAATAATCTATTTAGACTCTATGTGGTCTCCAACAACTGCGGAAAACTATAAATATACCAGACTTATCGAAGAATACTACTCTGATAAAAAATCTTATGTTTACAAAGACTTCTATAAATCGGGGAAATTAAAATTCATAGCCATCACATTAAACAAAGATGTTATTATAAATGACGGACAAGCAATCTCTTATTATGAGAATGGAAATAAAAAATACACTGTTAATTATGTAAAGGAAAAAAAATCAGGAAAAGAATTCAGCTGGTATGAAAATGGAGACATAAAATCTGAAATTACGTATTCTGAAAACAAAAAAGGCTCCCAAGAAGGTAAAATTAATAACTTTTGGAATACTAAAAAAGAACGTATCGTTGCAGACGGAAATGGATATTATTCAGATAAAAGTGAAAACAATGAGCAATCAGGCCAAATAAAAAATGGCGTACCAGATGGCACTTGGACAGGAAAAGATTTTAAGAAAAAATCAAGTTTTATAGAAATGTATAAGAATGGAGAATTAATTTCAGGTATCACTACCGATTCTTTAAATGTAAAACATTCTTACAGCAAAAAACACCTTCGACCAAGTCCTAAAAACGGAATAAATTCATTTAACAGTTATATTGGGAAATCAATGCGAATTCCTCTTGAAGCCAGAAAAGTTTCCGGAAAAATATACATGAGCTTTATAGTAGATGAAGAAGGAAATCTAGTGGAGCCAAAAGTATTAAAAGGTGTTGGTTATGGCATAGATGAAAATGCAATACAACTAATTAAAGAAGCCCAAAAATGGAATCCCGGAAAGATTAGAGGAATTCCACTTCGTGCCCTTTATAAATTACCAATAACAATAATAGGAAAATAAAACGCAATAAAATTTATTTTTCAAAAAAAAAGTTCTAATTTTGCACCCGTCTTACAAAAGTTGTATGACATACATAAAAATCATTAAATAATATTGGAATGTATTTAACTAAAGAAAAGAAAGAAGAGATTTTCGCACAACACGGTGGTGCAACAAACACTGGAAGCGCAGAAGGTCAAATTGCATTGTTCACTTACAGAATTTCACACTTAACTGAACACTTGAAAAAAAATCGTCACGATTACAACACTGAGCGTTCTCTTGTACTATTAGTAGGTAAAAGAAGAGCTTTGTTAGATTACTTGAAAAAGAAAGAAATTAACAGATATCGTGAGATTATCAAAGTATTGAATATCAGAAAATAATCAATATAGAAAAGAGGTGCGAAAGTGCCTCTTTTTGTTTTTACATTGCATGCATAATACAAGAAAAAAAGTTTGGTTTTTCATTGGGTTTTAGATAACAACAACTACACACAACAACAACTACAACACAACTAAAACCCATTGTATAATCAATAAGGAAAAAATTTATGATTCCACAATTATTTGTAGAAAAGATCGATTTAGGTGATGGCAGAAGCATCACAATCGAGACAGGACGTTTAGCTAAACAAGCTGATGGTTCTGTAGTAGTAAGAATGGGCGACACTATGATTCTTGCAACAGCAGTTTCAGCTCGCACATCAAACCCAGGCGTTGATTTTTTACCATTAACGGTAGATTACCGCGAAAAATTCGCAGCAGCAGGTCGTTTTCCTGGAGGTTTCTTTAAAAGAGAAGCACGCCCGAGCGACAGCGAAGTATTGACAATGAGATTAGTTGACCGTGTTTTACGTCCGCTTTTCCCAGACGATTACCATGCTGAAACACAAGTTATGATTCAGTTAATGTCTCACGACGAAGAAGTTATGCCAGATGCTTTAGCTGGTTTAGCAGCTTCTGCAGCATTAGCAGTTTCAGATATTCCATTTTACAACTTGATTTCTGAAGTACGTGTTGCACGTATCGACGGAAAATTAGTGATCAACCCAAGCAGAGAAGAATTAGAAAAATCAGACATCGATATGATGATTGGAGCTTCTATGGATTCTGTAGCAATGGTTGAAGGTGAGATGAAAGAAATTTCAGAAGCAGAAATGATCGAAGCTATTAAATTCGCTCACGAAGCTATCAAAGTTCAAATTCAGGCTCAATACCGTTTACAAGAAGCTTTTGGTAAAAAAGAAATTCGTACTTACGAAGGTGAGAAAGAGAACGAAGAAATTTACAAAAAAGTAAAAGCTGCAGCATACGATAAAATTTATGCTATTGCAAAAGTTGGTTCAGCTAAACACGAAAGAGGCGCTGCATTTGCTGAAGTAAAAGAAGAAGTTAAAGCTTTATTTACTGAAGAAGAATTAGCTGCTGATGGTGATTTAGTTTCTAAATATTTCTACAAAACAAACAAAGAAGCTGTTCGTAATGTAGTATTAGAATTAGGTGTTCGTTTAGATGGTAGAAAAACTACAGATATCAGACCAATCTGGTGTGAAACTGATTATTTACCAAGAGTTCACGGTTCATCTTTATTTACACGTGGAGAAACTCAAGCTTTGGCAACTGTAACTTTAGGAACTTCTAGAGAAGCAAACCAAATCGATTCTCCATCTGAACAAGGTGAAGAGAAATTCTACTTACACTATAACTTCCCTCCTTTCTCAACTGGTGAAGCAAAACCATTAAGAGGAACTTCAAGAAGAGAAGTTGGTCACGGTAACTTAGCTCAAAGAGCTTTAAAAAATATGATTCCTGCTGATTGTCCTTACACAATTCGTATTGTTTCTGAGGTTTTAGAATCTAACGGTTCTTCTTCTATGGCAACAGTTTGTGCTGGAACAATGGCTTTGATGGATGCTGGAGTTCAAATGGTAAAACCAGTTTCTGGAATTGCTATGGGATTAATTACTGACGGAGAGAAATTTGCTGTATTGTCTGATATTTTAGGTGATGAAGATCACTTAGGAGATATGGACTTTAAAGTAACTGGAACTGCTGACGGTATCACAGCTTGTCAAATGGACATCAAAATTGATGGTTTACGTTATGACATTATGGAGCAAGCTTTAGCTCAGGCTCGTGATGGACGTTTACACATCTTAGGAAAATTAACTGAAACTATCGCTGCACCAAGAGCTGACGTAAAAGCTCATGCACCAAAAATCATTACTAGAACTATTCCTGGAAACTTTATTGGAGCATTAATTGGACCTGGTGGAAAAGTAATTCAAGAATTACAAAAAGCTACCGGAACAACTATCGTGATCAACGAAGTTGACGAACAAGGTGTTATCGAAATCTTAGGTACAGATCCTGCTGGAATTGAAGCGGTATTAGCAAAAATTGCTTCTATCACTTTCAAACCACAAATGGGAGAAGCTTATGAAGTTAAAGTAATTAAAATGTTAGATTTTGGAGCTGTAGTTGAGTATACTGCTGCGCCAGGAAATGAAGTTTTATTACACGTATCTGAATTAGCTTGGGAACGTACTGAAAACGTTGCTGATGTAGTTAAAATGGGAGATGTTTTCCAAGTGAAATACTTAGGAGTTGACCCTAAAACTAAAAAAGAAAAAGTGTCTAAAAAAGCACTTGTTCCAAGACCTCCACGTGAGGAGAAAAAAGAGTAATCAGATCTTAGTTTACTAAAGGTTTATTCATAGAAAACCCCAACTCATGTATTTGAGTTGGGGTTTTTCGTTTTGTTTAGGTTTTGAAAAAAATCTTAGAACGAAAATATCTTCTACTCTTGAGTAAAAATAATAGTTCAACAAACTAAAAAACAGCACCATTATAGCATTTATTGTCAGAAAAAAAATATCTTTAGACTACCAAAAATAAAGTATTAACCCTTAAAAACCATTCCTATGGCTTATACCGTTTTACAAAACACCAAAATCAATACTGGTGATTTTATTTTTTCTCATCCTGAAACTGTTACGTATCCCGTACCACCATTAGTATCAGCAAAGTTTTATACACCTGAAAATGGAGTATTAACTTTAAAAATCCGCGCAACTTTATACATCAACTCAGAAGATCCAAAGAACCCAACTGTTGAAGAGCCAACGCAAGATGGTAATACACTAACCGTATTTTTCGATTATGATTTCTCTGAGGAAACTCCTGAAAGCTGTGACGTTTGGTATGTTGAACTAGATTATACTTCTGAAAACGTTGGCGACATTACCGAAATCATTTCTTATTTAAAAGATATAGATCCTGAAACATCAAGAGGTACTAAAACAAATGTTCCTTAATAATGAATTTAAAAATCAACAAAATCCTTTTTTGTTTTTTATTTATTTTACCATTTTTCCTGTACTCACAGTCCAAAGAGATTAATTTATTTGAAAAAAAAATACTTCAAGAAAAAGCAGTTCAGTTTAATGGTGAAAATAATTTTGTAAAAGCCCAGTCTTTCTATCTAAAAAAGGACTGGGATTCTACATTGGTATACTCCATGAAACAATTGAGTGTTTCAGAAAACAAAAATCTATCTGATTATTGCCACTATTTTCGTGGTCAGTGTTTTTTCAATAAAAAGTTTTACAAAGAAGCCCAAAACGAACTTTCATTAATTTCGGAGAAATTTGAGCTCTCTCATATGAAAAATTTTGTTTTAGGAGTAACTCATTTAGAAACAAAAAAATTAAATAAAGCTTTAGAATATTTTCAATTAGCCGAAAAACAATCAATTACTGTAAAAGATTTAAAATACCTGTCTAATATTTACAGCGGACTTGGAACTACTTATATTTTTCTAAAACAATATTCATTGGCCGAAAAATACTTGCTCAAGAATATAAGTTTATGCGAAAAATATCAGAACAATGATAAGACATCAAACGCGTACACTAATCTGGCCGCTTTATATTATGAATTGTATAAAGATGACCTAGCAATATTTTACTATACAAAGTCATACAATCTCTCTCAGAAAAGCAAAGATTTTAAACTGAAAAATCTAACCTCTTTTAACATGTCCATTGTAGAGGAAAACAGAGGAAATTTAAAAAAAGCATTAGAATATAGAAAAGAAGCTGATCAATGGAAGGATTCAGCAAACAACCAAAACAAAATCTGGGCAATAGCTGAACTTGAAAAAAAATTCGCAGTTGCGCAAAAACAAAAGCAAATTAAAGTTCTTAAAGTAGAAAATCAGTTAAAAAACAATCAGCGAAACGGATTATTTGTATCAGCAATTGTCTTATTATTATTGTTGACTTCAGGAGTTTATTTTTATGCTCAAAAAGTAAAAAATGCAAAAACAATTTTAATTCAACGAAACAAACTCGATCAGCTCAACAATCATAAAGACCAACTTTTTTCAATCGTAAGTCACGATTTGCGCTCCTCGGTAAACGCCTTAAAAACAAGTAATTCAAAATTATCAGATTCATTACAAACCAAAAATTACGAGCAATTAAACCAATTAATTACGCAAAATAGCAGTATTGCAAATGACACGTATAGCTTATTAGACAATTTGCTTCACTGGGCAATGTTACAAACCAAGCAACTGTACTTTCATAAAGAATCTGTTCATTTATATTCGATAGTACAACAGATTGAATATAATTATAAGTCTTTGCTACAGGAAAAGGAAATTCGATTTGAAAATTTGGTTCCAAAAAATATATTTTTGTTTGTAGATCTTGATTCGCTAAAAATTATATTCAGAAATTTATTAGACAACGCGATAAAATTTTCAAAACAAAATGGCGAAATTCGTTTTTATACCGCCGAAGTCAATTCCGAATTTCTTCAAATCATTATTGAGGATTCCGGTATTGGAATGTCTGAAAATACAATTTCAGAATTACTTCAGGACAGCGAAACTTTAGTAAAGAAAAATAATTCTGAAATTATAGGAACTGGCTTAGGCTTGCAATTATGCAAACAAATGACAGCGAAAAACGGCGGAACGTTTTCAATTGAAAGCGAAATAAACAAAGGAACCAAAATAATACTTACATTACCCAAAATAAAATAATATGGACAATATTAATGTCTTAATCATTGAGGATACTCCGGCACAAAGTGACGCACTTATAAAAGTTCTGCTCGAGAATAATTATACGGTTGCAGGAGTTGCACGCGATTTTACATCGGCATTAAAGCTTTTTTATGAATGCAGTGTCGATGTTATTATTATTGATGTTTTTCTGGATGGCAAACCAGACGGAATCACTTTTGCAGAATCGATTAATATTATCCCGAATGCATCTAAACCTTTCGTGTTTTTAACTAGTTCGCAGGATCGTCAAATCTTTGAAAGAGCCAAACTTACCAAACCTTTCAGCTTTTTGATGAAACCCTTTAATGAATTGGAAATTTTATATGCCATAGAAATGGCGGTCGAAAAGTTTTACGAGCAGACTAATGTTTTTTTGAGCGAAGAACAAAACACAGTGGTCAGCAATGACTTTTTGTTTATAAAGAAGAAAAATGCGCTCAAGAAAGTCGCATTAAATGATATTCTATACATTGAAGTTGAAGAACGTTATTGTAATATAGTGACCGAAAAAGAGAAATTTGTAATCTTAATATCACTTACTAAAATCAGTGAATTATTGGACAAAGCCAAATTCCTTCGAATACATCGTAATACTATAGTCAATTCGGATAAAATTGAAGAAATCATTCTCGCCGACAATTTGATTATTCTAAAAGGAAATCATAAAATAAATCTCGGCGATACCTATAAAGACTTTATTAAAAAGATGAATATTTTATCTTAGCAATATCTCGAAAAAACTCTTCATTGTGAGAGTTTTTTTATTTATAGCAATGAATATAAAACATCCGAAGATTTCATGACATCAAATATGGCTTTCATGACATTTTTATATCTGGGCACGTAGAACAAAAGTACTTTTACATCAAGAAACTAATCAAAAAGCTAAATGAGAATTGTATTAAACCCAGCGTCCCCAATGAAACTTCTAGCACTTTTAAAACAAATTAAAAATAATCCCTGGATTGGCGTAATAGTGTCACTGGTATTTATAATTCCAAGTTTATACAAAATTTTGGACGACATTACTGTTTTTAGAAAAGAGTACATAATTCTGGCCGTTTCTTTCCCATTATATCTAAGATCATTAAAAAAAATATTTGACGAAACCCTTGATTCCTTTGACGATTTCAAGGATTAAGAACAACTTTTGCTCCACGTTTCGCTAAAAAACATCTCAGCTTTCATTATGAGGCTCGAGGTGTTTTTTTTATAAAAAGCAAAACTTTTATTACAATTTAACAATTGTCTACTGTTTTTGTTAGATTTTTTTGATAAATTTGAAAACCACCAAAACAAATCACTAAAACCGTAGAATCCTTTGAAAAATTACCAAAAAAGCCTAGTTTTCCTCATATTATTTGGATTATTCTTAAACATTCACACAAGTCATAGTCAAACAAATACCGAAGTAAATACTTATAAATGGTTTGACAAAACTGTCGGTCAGGACAATCTTGACTTAAACAATGGCACACCCTTTACTAATACTTTTCGAACCCAAGATGGAAGCCATTTGTTTCTAACTGATAGTTTTGAATTGGGGAAAGTCACTTATGAAAACCAAAATTATTATGATGTAAAGTTGAAATATGATACTTACAGAGACATATTAGTCCTAAATCCTTTTGGACAATCTGAAAATATCGGCATCAGCCTTATTCAAAATAAGATTTCTTCTTTTTCTATTAAAGATCTAAACTTTGTCAAAATAGACAGAAAAATAGAAACTGTACCAGAATTTACAACTGGCTACTATGAAGAAATCAAATTTGCAGCCGATTTTGTATTTTATATCAAACATCGAAAAATCCAGCTAAAAACACTTTCTGAAACAGGAGTATATTACAATTTCAAAGAAGACAATACTTTTTTTGTTGACCTGAAAGGTACCGTTTATCAAATAAAAGGGAAAAACGATATTCTTAAATTATTTCCGGAACAAAAAAAACAAATCAACGGGTTTTATTTAATGAATCGAGAGCAAAGAAAATCGGACTTGAATCTATTCATGAAAAATTTGATGAAATATATTTCTAACTCTCTTTCTATTCAAACAAAATAAGACAAATGAAAAAAATTTTACTCGCCTTAATACTTTTATTCTCATTTCAATTATCTGTTGCCCAAAACCAGAATGAGAAATTATCTGTAACTTTTACAAACGAAACACTTGAAAACGTAATCAAAAAAATTGAATCTGCGTCTTCTTATAAGTTTTACTTTGATCCAACCTGGATTAATTCAAATAAAGACTTGATTTCAGGAACTTATACTGATGTAAAAATCGAAGATCTGTTAAACAAAATCTTAAGTAAAACCGATTTGAATTTTATCGTTTTACAAAAGAAAGTAATCTTGACACTTAACAGCACAATACATGACGATTTACCATCTAATTATTTTGTCGATGCTCCTATAGAAACACCTAGTAACAATCTAAATCAGACTGAAAATCCTGTATTTTATCAGCAATATGACTCTTTAAATAGTTATAGTGTTACAAAAAAAGCTTCTGTAATTTTCATTGGAAAAGAAAATAAAGATTCGGCTAAAAGAAATTTCGCGGTTTCAGGTACCATTAAAAATGAAGAAACAGGTAAACCTGAAGCGAATATCTTTATCAAAGTTAGAGGTAAAAACATTAGTACGTCAAGTGATCCTGACGGAAAATATACTTTACAGCTTCCGAGAGGAATAAATGTTATTGAAATTAAATCTTTGAGCCACAAAGAAGTTGTAAGAACTTTAATGGTTTATGATGATGGAACATTTAATGTCGATATTAACGAGAAATCGAATCAACTAGACGAAGTTGTAGTTAAAAAGAAAGGTCAAAAAACTACTGAAACAGCAATTTCAGGCTTAGTTTCTATTGATATTGAAGGAATTAAAAATGTTCCTCTGATTCTTGGAGAAAGAGACATCTTGAAAGTAGCAACAACTTTTCCGGGTATCAAAACAACTGGAGAAGGTTCTGCCGGATTTAGTGTTCGAGGAGGAAAAGAAGATCAGAACTTAATTCTTTTGGACAACGCGGTACTTTACAATCCGCAACACTTCTTAGGCTTTTTCTCTGCTATTAACCCTTACACGGCAAAAAAAGCAGATATTTATAAAGGAAGTATTCCTGCCGATTTTGGAGGAAGATTATCTTCTGTTTTTGATATTACAACAAAAAATGGAAATCCGGAAAAGTTTTCTGGAGAAGGTGCCATCGGACCAATTACTTCGAATCTTACGCTTAGTATGCCAATCGAAAAAAACAAATCTAGTATTATCGTAGGTGGTCGTGCAACATATTCAGACTGGATTTTAAAAGCATTGGATAATGAAGATTTAAAAAACAGTCAGGCAAGTTTCTATGACGGAATCATTAAATACAACAATGCTATTAACAGCAACAACAATTTAGAAGCAACAGCTTATTATAGCCATGACAAATTCAGTCTTGGTACCGATTCTATTTACAAGTACAGCAACAGACTTGCGTCATTAAAATGGGATCATACATTTAACAAAAAAAGCAAATCGGCTTTGATTTTCACGAATAGTGAATACAAATTCAATATCGATTATGATTCAGTTGATCCAAATGCATTTGAATTTGGATACAAAGTAAATGAATCTCAATTGCAGTATAAATTAAGTTATCAGCTTACGCCAAAGCATACTTTATCATACGGTCTGGCAAGTAAACTTTATAATATTTCACCAGGATATCAACATCCTACAAAACCAGAAGCAACCTTAATTTCGACTGATATTGAAAAAGAGAGAGCATTAGAATCGGCCCTTTATTTGGCAGACAGTTATAAGCTGAATGACAAATGGCTCATCGATTTAGGTTTACGATATTCTTTCTATGCTTCTTTAGGCGAAGCAAATGTAAACAGTTATATGCCAGGCGTACCTTTAAGCGATGAAACTGTAACCGGAACAACGCATTACAAAAAGAACGAAGTGGTAAAAACATACGGCGGACTAGAGCCTCGTTTTGCAGCTAGGTATTTTATTACTGAAGATTTTTCGGTAAAAGCGGGTTATGATATGACACGTCAATACATTCACCTTTTGTCAAGTAATGTGACACAATCGCCAACAGATACATGGAAATTATCTGATTCGAATGTTGCGCCGCAAAGTGCTCAGCAAGTTTCCTTAGGGCTTTTCAAAAACCTGAAAGATGAGGAATATGAAATTAGCTTGGAAGGATATTATAAAAAAATGAAAAACATCCTTGATTACAAAGTTGGTGCTCAGCTTTTATTAAACGAAAATGTTGAAACCGAATTGCTTCAAGGTGAAGGAAAAGCATACGGAGTTGAATTGTTATTAAAGAAAACTACAGGAAGACTTAACGGTTGGATTGGATACACGTATTCTCGTACTTTAATCAAACTTGATAGTCAGTTTAGTTCAGAAACTGTAAATAATGGTAATTTCTTTCCGGCAAATTTTGATAAACCACATGATTTAAGTGCTATTTTAAATTATAAATTTACAAGACGTTACAGTCTTTCGACTAACTTCTTATATCAAACGGGAAGACCAATTACATATCCTATTGGAACATTCCAATATGGAAATGCAGAATACACTTTATATAGTGACCGAAATGCTTATAGAATTCCAGATTACATCCGTTTAGATATTGGAGTAAATATTGAAGGAAATCACAAAATAAAAAAATTAGCGCACAGCTTCTGGAACATTTCTATTTATAATGTATTAGGAAGAAACAACCCTTATTCAATTTATTTTGTAACTGAACCTGATGGAAAAATAAAAGGATACAAAACTTCTATTTTCTCTATACCTGTACCTAGTATCACTTATAATTTTAAATTCTAATTTAAAAAGTAACGCTTTGAAAGACTTTAATTTAAAAAACATTATTCTTTTTCTGGGTCTGGCTGTTACATTTAATAGCTGTACAGAACCTTTTCCTCTAATTACTAATAATTATGAAGAGGCTTTGGTGGTTGATGCGACAATTACAAACGAACTGAAAAACCAGGTAATCAAATTAACTAAAACAAGTAGATTTGAAGATGAAGGAGTTACGATAGAAACCGGAGCTGAAGTTTATATAACAGATGATACAGGCACTAAATATGAATTTGAAGAAAATGATGATAAATATTCTTCATTAGTAGAATTTCAGGCTGTAGCAGGCAAAAAATACCAATTGCATGTTAATACACGCGACGGCAGATCTTTTGAATCTTCTCCGGAAACACTTACGACTGTAAATCCCATGGAAAGTGTAACTGCAGCTGCCGAAACAAAGGATGATATATTAGGAATAGGCATTCGAATTAAAAGTTTTGATGCCAGTGGAAAATCAACTTATTACAGATTCGAATACGAAGAAACCTATAAAGTTGTTGCTCCTAAATGGGTAAACACAAAAGCAACATTGGGACCTGATGGTAATCTGATATTTTCTCAGAATACAACTGATACCAAAATTTGTTATGGCGGTAAAAAGAGCTCTGATCTGATGCTCGCAAATAATAATGATCTATCTGAAGATCGTATTAATTACCTGATTCGCTTTATTAATTCACAGGATTATATCACAACAACAAGATATAGTATTTTGGTAAGGCAGTATGTAGAATCTTTAAATGCTTATACCTATTATAATACTTTAAAGAAAATGTCGAGTTCTGAAAGTATTTTATCACCAAATCAACCAGGACTTTTGGTTGGGAATGTAAAATCAATAAAAAATCCCGGCAACAAAGTCGTAGGTTATTTTGATGTAGCTTCGGTTTCAACAGAAAGGATTTATTTTAATCATGAAGATATATTCCCACATAAGCCATCACCGCCTTATGTTACAGATTGTACGCAATTTTGTTATGGAGATGAAACCCAGATCCCTGAACCTTGTACACATGCACTTCCTTATACAGATGACTTGGTCTTAAGAAAAATAACATACTTTTTAACTGGTGGTTTCTATTATTGGGTAGAAGCACCATGCGGAGATTGCACAACAATTGCATCAAGTATAAAACCGCCATTTTGGACCGATTAAAAAGTCCTTCATTATTGAAAATAAAAAAAACGATCAAGTAAAATATAAGCAGTGAAAATTCATAAAACAAAAAATATAATCCTTCTTGCTTTTCTGTCTCTATTCTTAAATGGATGTACAGAAACCTATCCGCTATTAACCAATACATATGAAGAAGCAGTCGTAATTGAAGCCACTTTAACAAATGAGTTGAAGACACAAGAAATAAAAGTAACCAAAACTTCCAGATTCGAAGATGATGGAGTTCAAAGCGAGACTGGTGCAAAAGTTAGTGTAAAAGACGATCAAAATAATGAATATTTATTCGTAGAAAATGCCGGCACATACAAATCTCAGGCACCTTTTCAGGTAGTCGCAAACAGACAATATACGTTGCAGGTTACTACAAAAGACGGAAAAATCTATCAATCGGCTACTCAAGTCTTAACAACTGTAAACCCAATTGAAAGTGTTGTTCCAGCGCTTGCAACGAATAAAGAAGGAGAAACTGGCGTTCAAATTACTGTAAACAGTTTTGACCCAACCAGTACTTCAAAATATTATCGATACGAATATGAGGAAACTTATAAAATTGTAGCGCCAAGATGGTCTTCTTTAAAAATTATAACCACAGGTCCACAATCTGTTGCATTAATAAATAATGACCCAAACACCAAAACTTGTTATTCGACAAAAAATTCACTTGATATTATTTTAGCAAATACAAATGACCTAAAAGAAGATCGTGTTGCTTTGCCAATTCGATTTATTGAGGAGGATAATTTTATCATTGGTCACCGTTACAGCATTTTGGTTAAGCAGTATATAGAAAATTTAGATTCTTACACTTTCCATAAAACATTGAAAGAAATGTCTGGATCTTCGAGTATTTTATCTCCAAAACAGCCTGGACTTATAGCAGGAAACATCAAATGTATAAATGATTCGAATGCAAAAGTAATTGGCTTTTTTAATATCGCTTCTTATTCAGAAATGAGAATCTTTTTTAACTATCAAGACTTTTTCCCAAATAAACCTGCTCCTTATTTCAACACCTGCGAAGACGTTCCGTTTTTGTTCTGCTTTGGCGGAATTGACTGCGAGGGAGAAACTATGATTTATAATATTAATCGAAATTTAATGACATACCTTTCAAACAGCGCATTAAATTATAAACTTGTAGACAGCGAATGCGGAGACTGTACAACTTTTTCATCTAACATAAAACCACCATTTTGGACAGAATAAAACAACTTATTGTATTGCTTGTATTTATAAATACACAATTCAGCAGCGCTCAAGAAAACATTTCATTAGACGAAACTGTTTTCATTCATTCAAACGCTACAACTTTTGTTTCAGGAGAGACAATGTTGTACAAAGTTTATTGTTTAAAAATATCAGACAAAACACCAAGCAATATTAGTAAAGTTGCTTATGTTGAACTTGTCGATAATACCAAAAAATCTGTTTTTAAGACTAAAGTTTTCTTAGAAAACGGAAATGGACAAGGCGATTACTTTTTCCCTACAACATTAAAAACAGGGAATTATAAGCTTATTGGTTACACCAACTGGATGCTTAACAGACCAATTACCGAATTATTCCAAATGGATATTAATATTATCAATCCTTATAAAGTAACGGAAAAGGTTGATGCAGAAAATCTATTGGCAAATGCTTCAAACCAAGCAACAGAAAACAGTTTGAAAAATGAAAATTTAGTATTAAAACTAAACAAAACGACTTTTACAAATCGTGAATTAGTTGATTTGAAAGTACAGTCTTCAAATAAAAATTTTCAAGATGGAAACTATTCTCTTTCTGTGAGAAAGGTGGATAATATCCCCGCTAAAAATCAAATCTCTGCGGTTAAATTTGCTGCATCAGGTTCTTATCCAACTGCTCTGAATGTACAAGATCAGAATACTAAAATAATTCTGCCGGAAATTCGAGGCGAAATTATCTCAGGAAAAATTACAGCAAAAAACAATAGTGACAAAGTTGGTAATATTTCAGTAGGATTGTCGATTCCTGGAAAGTCATTTGCTTTTAAAGTAGTAGAAACAGATGATAACGGAAATTTTATCTTTAACATCAATGAAGCATTCTATTCTCCAAACATAATTATTCAGATTATAAATGAAAAAGCCAATAATTATGATCTTGTAATCGATAATGCTCCCGAAATTGATTATGCTAATGTATCTTTTGACAAGAACACTAATTTATCTTATACCATAAAAGAGAATTTGTTAGAAAGATCAATTTCAAGTCAAATTGAAAATGCCTATTTCCATAAAAAAGCAGATAATATCGAGAAAGCCCCATCTTATGATGCGTTCTATTATCCGATTGCAAAAGAATACATTCTTGATGATTATACCCGATTTAAAACTTTAAAAGAAACAACAACAGAAGTTGTAGTTGACGTTTATCACAAACAGAAAGATGACAAATTATATCTTCACGTAAACGATCCGTCAATTTTTCCGCAACTTCCGGATCCAGCATTAGTTTTAGTCGACGGTTTGTATCTGGAGAATCAAAACGATCTTCTAAACTACAGCATGAAAAGTGTTTACAAAATTGAAGTTATTATTGGTCGTTATTATGTTGGATCAAAATCATTTAATGGTTTAATTAGTTTTACCACTTTTGACAAAGATTTCAAAAGTACTCAAAGTGGTTCCTGGATTGCAAAACCAACGGTTCTAAGACCACAGCCAAAAAAGGTTTACAACAAAGTAAAGTATGAAAACACAGCTGATAACGCAAGAATTCCTGATTACAGAAATCAATTATTCTGGACTCCTGAATTAGACACAAAATCAGCAACTTCTTTTTATACTTCTGATCTTTCGGGAACTTTCGAAGTTAGACTTGAAGGTTTTACTAAAGATGGAATTCCTGTTTCTCTAAAAGAAAACATAGAAGTAAAAAATACAACTTCAAATTAAAATTAACTACACTAAATAACGTAAACCTGCCTACTCAAATAGGCAGGTTTTTTTATTTTAAAAATATTTTTAAATTATTTTTAAAACAATTGTAACTTTTTTGATACTTCGTACGTATAACCATTTGTACACTTAAAAATTGAGGAGACAAAAACATGAGACAACTTAAAATCACCAAGCAGGTAACTAATCGTGAAACTGCATCGTTAGATAAATATCTACAAGAAATCGGAAAAGTTGACCTAATTACCGCTGATGAAGAGGTAGAATTAGCACAAAGAATTAAAGCAGGTGATCAAAGAGCATTAGAAAAATTAACAAAAGCCAACCTACGTTTCGTTGTATCGGTTGCTAAACAATATCAAAATCAAGGATTAACTCTTCCTGACTTAATTAATGAAGGAAACTTAGGTCTTATCAAAGCTGCACAACGTTTTGATGAAACTCGTGGATTCAAATTTATCTCATATGCCGTTTGGTGGATTCGTCAATCGATTCTTCAGGCATTAGCAGAACAATCTCGTATTGTTCGTTTACCTTTAAACAAAATTGGTTCTATCAATAAAATCAACAAAATGTATGCTTTATTAGAGCAATCTAACGAGCGTCCACCTTCTGCTGAAGAAATTGCAAAAGAACTTGACATGACTGTAAATGACGTAAAAGAGTCTATGAAAAACTCTGGTCGTCACCTATCTATGGATGCACCTCTTGTTGAAGGAGAAGATTCTAATCTTTATGACGTTTTACGTTCTGGAGAATCTCCAAACCCAGACAGAGAATTAATTCACGAATCTTTACGTACTGAAATCGAGCGTTCATTAGAAACATTGACTCCAAGAGAGGCTGATGTAGTTCGTTTGTATTTTGGTCTTGGCGACCAACACCCAATGACTTTAGAAGAAATTGGAGAAACTTTCGACTTAACTCGTGAGCGTGTACGTCAGATTAAAGAAAAAGCAATCCGCAGATTGAAACACACTTCTAGAAGTAAAATCCTTAAAACATACTTAGGATAAACAATATTTGTTTCAGGTTTAAAGTTTCAGGTTGTTTTTGTAACTTGAAGCATGAAACATGAAACCTTGTAAAGCAAACAACAGTTTGATTGACTGTTCGTTTTTTGATTGATGATTGAAACTCCGGCTGATTACCGGAGTTTTTTATTTTTATCTTTTTTTTAAACCACAGAGTACACAAAGATTTTTCGCAAAGTTCGCAAAGAAAATTATAATGGTTATTCTCTAAGTATTCAAAAGACCTCAAAGCTTTGTGTACTCTGTGGTTAAAAAAAATTATCTTTGCAAAAAAACTACACACAACTACAAAATGAAAAATACACTTATTGCTCCTTCTGTTCTTGCAGCAGATTTTGCTAATCTACAGCGTGATGTCGAAATGATCAACAACAGTCAGGCTGATTGGTTTCATATCGATATTATGGATGGCGTTTTTGTTCCGAATATTTCTTTTGGAATGCCCGTTTTAGAAGCAATTTCTAAGCATGCAAAAAAAACAATTGATGTGCATTTGATGATTGTTGATCCAGATCGCTACATTAAAACTTTTGCCGATTTAGGAGCGAATAATCTAACGGTACATTACGAAGCCTGTACACATTTACACCGAACTTTACAAGCTATTAAAGCCGAAGGAATGAAAGCCGGAGTTGCTATTAATCCGCATACGAATATCGATTTATTAGAAGATGTTATCAATGACATTGATCTAGTTTGCATTATGAGCGTTAATCCAGGTTTTGGAGGTCAATCATTTATTGAGAATACCTATGCAAAAGTTCAAAAATTAAAAGCTCTTATTACACGTAAAAATGCTTCAACTTTAATTGAAATTGACGGTGGTGTAACAAGCAAAAATGCAAAACAATTAGTAGAAGCCGGAGCCGATGTTTTAGTTGCGGGAAGCTTTGTCTTTAAAGCCGAGAATCCAACTCAAACTATTGAGGAATTAAAAGTTCTGACTGCTTTTTAAGTTTTTCAGATTCGGAAAAAAATCAATTCCGGTCATTTTTTCTAAAGTTTCAATAGAAACAACGAAATCATAAATCGATTTGTTACTGTCTTCATTCGGAACCAAAAAAGCAATTGCTTTATGCTCTTTTCCGGATTTAGCCAAAACAATTTTATAAAAATATTTAGGGACAGCAACATTTTCTGTCCCTATTTTTTTGTCTGAATCTTTCAGAATTCCACCTGTTACCACATAAATATCATTGTATTTTCCTGCCCAATAACGTGTTTTTTGCTCAATTCTATTCCAGATTCCGCTATTGAAATCGTGCTTTTGAGGCGAAATATTTGAAGTATAGAAAGTATCATTATACGCGTCTTTGTTAAACTCCATATCTCCAGCCGGACAAAGATGGCCTTTGTCATATCCTGAATTTTTATAATTCCTCCAGTCTGCAGAACCTGTAGTCACTTTTGGATCCTCAATAAAATACGGACGTTTGTAATCGTTATTTTTTAAATTTTCTTTTTTTAATTCGTAAGCAACCCATTCTGCCTGTTCGAATTTTTCATTATAGGAAAGCGTATAATATTTATGCTTTACAATTTGCCCTGTAGTTGAAGTTGGTAAATACGAAACCGTATACAAAGAATCTACAGCATTTTGAGCCGAAACCGAAGTAAAAGACGCAGGTTTTTCCTGAACCACTTCTTCTTTTTTTGAATTCTCTTTTTTACAAGAAAACAGTACAAAACCAATCAAAATCAAAACAATATAATTCTTCATCTTTAAACTTTATTACGAATTAAACTTACAAAAAAATGCTCCATAAATAATATATCTATGGAGCATTTTAATAACAAATTAATTCTCTTTTTGAATTAAGATTTTACCAGTTTATCCTTTTTCATTTTAGGAGCAACTGCATTTTTTGCATAACCTTTAGTCTGCAAATCATCTAAAACATTTAAAGCTTCTTCTACATAAACATCTTTAGATAATGCTTGGTGCCAAGCCTCTCTTTTTTCTTTTAATGTAGCATCATTATTCATTTCAAGTTCTTCATAAGGCAAAGATTTAAAAACCAGATTGTTTTTGTAATCTGCAATTGGTTTGTATTTTTTACCTTCATTTTCAACCTGTTCCTGAGTCGCTTTAAAGTTTTTGATATTCAAACTATAAGTATTCTCTTTATTTTTAACATCAATCCATTTCGCGTTATCTTCAATCAGTTTAAACTGATCATTATTTGCGATTCTGGTTTTACTGTTTGCAATTGCCTGATTGAATTTTTCGTTTGAATTCCATGTGCTGTAATCAGCTGGATCAATTTTATCCCATGGCATTGCGTTATCAATATCACGCTCACCCATTTTTAAGTAAGCATAACGATCCGGCATTACAACGTCACTATGAACTCCTTCTAATTGTGTAGAACCACCATTGATTCTATAGAATTTTTGACCTGTAATTTTCAAAGCTCCAAGATCACCATAATTGGCATTTCGTACAAACTGATTTAAATCAAGAACATTTTGTACAGTTCCTTTTCCGTAAGTTTGTTTACTTCCAATGATAACACCACGTTTGTAATCCTGAATTGCAGCAGCCAAAATTTCTGAAGCCGAAGCCGAGAAACTGTTTACCATAATTACTAACGGTCCGTCCCACTCGATTTTTTTATCTTTATCGTATAAAACTTCTTTCTTTTTACCAGCAGATTTCACCTGAACAATTGGCCCTTCTTCAATAAACAAACCTGCGATATCAACAACTGTAGAAAGAGATCCTCCACCGTCATCACGAACATCAAGTACAATTCCGTTTACATCTTCTTTTTTCAGTCTCTCAACTTCTAGAGCAATATCTTTTCCGGCATCACGGCCATCTTTATTTTCAAAATCAATGTAGAATTTAGGCAAATAAATAACTCCGTATTTCAAACCATTCTTTTCTACAATACTAGATTTAGCATACGTTTCTTCAATTTCAACTACATCTCTAATAATTGAAATTACTTTAATTGTTCCGTCAACTTTTTTAACTGTAAGCTTAACTTCAGTTCCTTTGTGACCTTTAATTTTTTTCACAACATCATCAAGACGCATTCCTACAACATCCACTGGCTCTTCGTTTCCTTGTGCCACTTTCAAAATCATATCACCCGCTTCAAGTTCTTTACCTTTCCAAGCTGGACCTCCTGAGATCAATTCATCAATTTGAGTAAAGTCGTTTTTCTTCGTTAAACGAGCTCCAATTCCTTCTAATTTCCCACTGATATTAACATCAAAACGATCTTTATCTTCAGGAGCAAAATAACTTGTATGAGGATCAAAACGTGTCATAATTGAGTTTACATATACAGAAAACCAATCTTCCTTATTTAGATCTTTCATTAAACCGAAAGTATCATCCAACGATTTTAAAGAGCTGTCACGAGTTTCTTTTTCTAATGTCTCAAAAGATTTTTCTTTATAAGCAGGATCTTTTTTCTTTTTATCCTCTTCAATTTTTTGTTTTGTTACAAGAGATGAAAGTGTAGATAATTTAATTTGTTTTCTCCATCTTTCATTGATTTCAGTAGCGTTTTTAGCGTACGGAAGATTTTCGTAATCGGCATTAAAAGTCTCATCAACAGTATAGTTGAAAGGCTGAGCTAAAATAGTTTTATAACGTTTTTTGCTTTCTTCCATACGTTTCATTAATCTGGTATAAGTCAGGTTAAAAAACGTAAGATCTTTGTTCAAAAACTGATCGTCCAATTGCAGCTCATATTGCTTAAATTCATCAATATCAGACTGCAGGAAAAACCTTTTTGAAGGATCCAGTGCATCGATATAATCTTTAAAAATCCCTTTAGAAAATTCATCGTTTATTTCAGCCGGACTGTAGTGTCCTTTTTCAATAACAAATGCCAGTAATTCTAAAAGTGTTTTGTCTCTATTTGGGTCCGGATCTATAGACTTATCAGCGTTTAATTTAAACGCAAACAAGGTCAATGATAAGCATAATACGGCTATAAGTATTTTATAATTTCTTTTCATAAACTTAATAATAGCATTCATCAAATTTTTTAATCTAAGTTACTGCAAAACTATGCCAACAAAGCCAAGTTGAATATAATTTTTTGTTAAAGATATAAAAATGTTTTTTGTTCAAAAACCCTTTAAGATTTAGTTTACAATTTTTATTTATTTGTTAGTATTCTACCAAAATCTGTTGCTACATTTGCCTAAAGAAGCCTTAATTTTGACAAAACAAAAAATCCCAACACCACATGAAAGATGAAAAACCACTAATATTAGTAACCAACGATGATGGAATTCTTGCTCCGGGAATCAGGGCATTAATAAGTGTAATGGAAACTATTGGTGAAGTTGTCGTTGTCGCTCCGGACAAACCTCAGAGCGCCATGGGGCATGCCATAACAATAAATAACACCTTATTTTTGGATAAAATTTCGAAAGAAGATGACACTGTTACCGAATATAGCTGCTCCGGAACGCCTGTTGATTGCGTAAAACTAGCCGTAAATGAGATTTTAAGAAGAAAACCAGATCTTTGCGTTTCGGGAATAAATCACGGCTCAAACTCTTCGATCAATGTCATTTATTCGGGAACTATGAGCGCCGCTGTCGAAGCCGGAATTGAAGGAATTCAGGCAATAGGATTTTCTCTTTTGGACTTTGACTGGAATGCCGATTTTGAACCAATCAAATCTTTCGTAAAAAAAATAACACTTGAAACCCTTGCCAATAAATTACCTGCTGGCGTCGTTTTAAATGTAAATTTTCCGAAACTAAAAGAAAATGAAATAAAAGGAATAAAAATTTGCCGTCAAGCGAAAGCGTATTACGCACAGAAATTTGACAAACGACAAACCCCTTTCGGAAAAGACTATTATTGGCTTACCGGAAAATTTACTAATGAAGATAAAGGTGAAGATACTGATGAATGGGCTTTGGAAAACGGATATATTTCTGTTGTTCCCGTTCAGTTTGATTTAACCGCACATCATTCAATGCAACAACTTAACACCTGGAAATTAAATGAATAAATTAGACATCCTGATTGGTTTTATTCTCGGAATCATTACTTCCCTTATCGGAAGTTATCTTTTTATAAAATTATTTACCTCATTCGATATTTCAAACGGTCTTCAAACCATAAAACAATACGGATATTTAGGAAAAGTAATTACTTTAGGAACTGTTTTAGACCTTCTTTTATTTTTGTTTCTGCTAAAGAGGAACAAAGAAATAATGGCTCGAGGAGTTGTTTTTGCTGTGATTGTATTAGCAATTTCAACTTTATTTATTTAAATCCTATCTTTGTTCTTGCAAAAATGCTGCGTTTCAAAACACAGCACATTTTAAAAAATTCAATATGAAATACTACATAATAGCTGGCGAAGCTTCCGGAGATTTACATGGTTCTAACTTAATGAAAGCTTTGTATGAAGAAGATCCTCAAGCTGAAATCAGATTTTGGGGAGGTGATTTAATGCAAAAAGCGGGCGGAACTTTAGTTAAACACTATCGCGATTTAGCTTTTATGGGATTTGTTGAAGTTATCTTCAACCTGAAAACCATTTTGAATAATATTAAAATTTGCAAAAAAGATATTTCTGAATTCAAGCCGGATGTTTTAATCTTTATTGACTATCCGGGCTTCAATATGCGTATTGCAAAATGGGCTAAAGCTTTAAATTATAGAACACACTATTATATTTCGCCACAAATTTGGGCGTGGAAAGAAAACAGAATCACAGCGATAAAGCACGACATCGACAAGATGTTTGTAATTCTTCCTTTCGAAAAAGGTTTTTACGAAGACAAACATCAATTTCCTGTTGATTTTGTTGGCCATCCGTTAATTGATGCCATTCAGAATCAGCCGCCATTTGACGAAGCTGTTTTTAGAAAAGAAAATCAATTGGGAGAAAAACCTATTATCGCTCTTTTACCAGGAAGCCGCAAACAGGAAATCACAAAGATGCTGAGTGTTATGCTAAGTGTAGTTGATGATTTTCAGGACTATGAATTTGTAATTGCCGGCGCTCCAAGTCAGGATTATGAATTTTATCAGCAGTTTATAAAAACACAAAATATTGCATTTGTTTCTAATAAAACTTACGATTTACTTCGTTCTTCAACAGCAGCTTTAGTAACTTCTGGGACCGCTACATTAGAAACAGCTCTTTTTAAAGTTCCCGAAGTGGTATGCTACAAAGGAAGTTCTATTTCTTATCAAATTGCAAAACGCATTATAACTTTAAAATATATTTCTTTGGTCAATTTAATTATGGATCAGGAAGTTGTAACCGAATTGATTCAGAACGAATGCAATAGCAAACGAATTAAGGAAGAACTTCAAAAATTACTAGAACCTCATTACCGCGAAAAACTGCTAAAAAATTACGATATTTTAGAAGCAAAATTAGGAGGAGTTGGCGCCAGTAAAAAAACCGCAAAACTAATCGTAGCCGACCTTAAACAAGCTTAATTTTTAGATTTTGAAACGAATAATCATTTTACTTCTTCTTGCCATCAGTTTTACTTCTTGTAAATCTGGTTCAAGCGCTGTAAGCAAAAAAGAAAGTAAAAAAGAAAACAGATATATTGTCAATCATTTAATCGAAACCGCAACCGATAATGTCGGCGTACGTTATAAGGCAGGAGGAACTACGAAAAACGGTTTCGACTGCTCTGGATTGGTTTATACTACTTTTGAAACCGAAAACATAAAATTACCCCGAAGCTCATTTGAACAGGCAAAAATTGGTGCAATAATACCACTAAAAGAAGCTCAAAAAGGCGATTTGATTTTCTTTAAAACCAATAAAAGCAAACAAATCAATCATGTTGGCCTTATTACAGAGGTAAATTCTTCCGAGATTAAATTTGTTCATTCTTCCACTTCAAAAGGCGTAATTATTTCCTCTACAAAAGAGCCTTATTATCAAAATTCATTTGTGCAGATCAACAGAATAATCGAGTAAAATTTATTATTTTTCTTACAAAATTTAATACTTTTGATTTATGAAAGTATTCGATTTTCCGTTGGTTAAAATTACGATTTGGTTTCTTATTGGTATTTTGGTTTTCTATTATGCTCCAATTAATATTGTAATTTCCATTTTTGCTTTCGTAATAGGAATAGTTGCATTTTTTATACTTTACCTATTAGCGAAAAGAAACAAAAAAACTATTCCACTTTTTGGAGTAACCACTTATTTTATTTCATTTTTTATCGGAGGATTAACGCTACTTCTTCACACAGATTCATTTCAAAAAACAAATTATATACATTGCGAAAAAGCCTTCCAATCTGCACAACAAATAACTTTTACGTTACGCGAAAAACTTAAAAGCAACACCTATAATGACCGATATACTGCAATAATTAATAATATCAATGGTACAAATTATTCCGGAAAAATTATAGTAAACATCTCAAAAGACAGCTTACAACCTCTTATAATTGGAAACATCTTAAAAGCTGAAACTAAATTAATTTCAAACGCTCCAAGTAAAAATCCCAACCAATTTGATTACAGTAAATACTTATCTGACAGACAAATATTTACTCAGATTTATGTCGACAAATCTCAAATCAGCATCAATAAAAATATCAAAAAAGATATTTGGTATTATTCAGATTGTTTACATCAACGGATAATTTTAAATCTTAAAAAAGCACATTTTAATGACGCCGAAATGAATGTTGCACTTGCTCTGATTTTAGGACAACAACAAGAAATCTCAAGCGAAATTATTCAGGATTATCAATATTCGGGAGCAACACATATTTTATCCGTTTCGGGATTACATGTCGGATTTATTATGTTGTTTATTAATTTTATTCTAAAACCAATTCCGAATACTAGAAAAGGTTCATTTATAAAACTTAGTTGTATAGTACTTGCTCTTACATTATTTGCAATAATTTCCGGATTGTCACCTTCTGTTTTACGATCTGTTGTTATGTTTTCCTTTGTCGCAACGGGAAATCATTTAAGAAGAAGCGGAAATATTTATCATACATTATTGGTTTCCATTTTTCTTATTTTGCTTTTTGAACCTTACTTTTTATTTGATGTTGGTTTTCAACTGAGTTATATTGCTTTGTTTTTCATTCTTTGGCTACAGCCGCTTCTAAATAAAATATGGGCGCCAAAAAACAAATTTCTAAATTATATCTGGAATGCGTTGACAGTTTCATTTGCTGCACAAATAGGTGCTTTTCCGCTTTGTTTGTATTACTTTCATCAGTTCCCAGGATTATTTTTTGTTACCAATATTGCAATAATTCCTGTTCTTGCTTTTATAATGATTGCAGGAATTATTGTAATGATTTTAGCTACTTTTATAACTCCGCCACAAATAATAATCAATGTTTTCGAAAAAAGTATTTATCTGCTCAACTACATTATTCATTATGTTGCTTCATTTAAATCGTTTGTTATACTTGATATCAGTTTTAATTTTTACTACTTGATTAGTTTTTATCTTCTGATTATTATCGCTATAATTTGGTTTCTTAAACCAAATTTCAACAAACTTGTTTTGGTTTTAATTTCAATAATTCTTGTTCAGTTTTCATTTTTGTACACTAAAAGAGAAATTGAAAATCAAAATGAATTTATTGTTTATAACGCAAAGAAAAGAACAATCATCAGTTCAAGAACCGGGCAGAAAATAACGGTTTTTACAAATGATACTCTTCTTTTACACGGCACAAAAAACAACACATTAAACTCTTACTTAATTGGAAATTACAGCCATCTTGAGTCAGTAAAAAAAGTAGAAAATCTGTTATTTTATAATGGCAGAAAAATTTTCATAATTGATAGTACCGGAATATTTAGGGACAATATTCAGCCTGATATTTTAATACTGACTCAAAGCCCAAAACTAAATATGGATCGCGTATTAGAAACACTTCATCCGAGTATTGTAATTGCCGACGCGTCAAATTCAATTTCCATTCAAAAAAGATGGAAATTGACATGTAGCAAAAAAAAGATCCCTTTTCATGCAATTGCCGAAAAGGGATTCTACAAGATAAATTAAAATAAATTAATTTAAAACTTATCATTCGCTAGGATGCAAAAGCGCATTTGATTCTGCAATCCATGCTTTCGCGCCTCCGGGTTTATACGCTATTTTACCCAAGGCGCTAAAAGTTGTTTTGTTTTTTCGCATTGAAGCACTTGCAAAACAAACCTGAGGCAGTTCTTCAACTCCAAAAGCATTTTTTAGTTTGACATTTTGTTCTTTGTCACTATCAGACGCTGAATTGTCCGACAAATCCAGTTTTACCAGAATTACATTGTCTCGCGACCAAACCGCAAAATCGGGAGTTTTGAATATTTCGTTTTGAAGATTTTCCGGTACACCTGAGGCAGTGAATAGAATTAACATTGGTTTTCTTTGTTCATTACTTATTGCAATGGCATCAGTCATGTTTGTTCTCCAAACTAAATTATTCTGCGCCTGCATAAAAAACGAACCTAAAAAGAACAGTAGGATAAGTAGTTTTTTAATCATATTATATTGGTTTTGGTTAGATTATCGAAACGAAATTAACATTATATTTTAATTATCCAATTTTTATTAATACAAAAAGTATTGAATATGTTTTTTTACTAACAAAAAAATATCAAATATACAATTTCATCATAATTCGCAGGAAATTTTCTTACTAAACAAAAAAAAGCTCCTTGTACAAAATACACAAGGAGCTTTAATTAATATGATTTTTAAGTACTTACGACTTCTTCGGATTCACAATTCCATTAGCAACCGTTAGCCATGCAGCTGGACCACCAGCAACATATCCAGTTTGACCTAATCCTTTGAAATTTACTTTTCCTTCTTTTTCCTCTGCACTGGTGAAATATATTGTTGGAAATCCCTGAATCCCGAAAGCTTGTTGCAATTCATTATTCTGATTTTTCAATTCAGGAGTTTGCGGTGTTCTTCTCGGATAATCAAGCTCAACTAACACAACATTATCTGTCGCCCATTTTTTGAATTCTGCTGTCTTTAAAACTTCGTTCTGCAATCGAATACACCAACCACACCAGTCGCTTCCAGTAAAAAACATCAACATTGGTTTATGAGTAGTATTACTCACTGTTATTGCCTCTCTAACGTCCGTATACCATTTAAGTTCCTGCGCCTGAGAAGTAAAAGCTCCAATAAAAAATAAAGCGATCAAATAAAACTTTTTCATATTCTATATTTTTCAACAAATTTAAACAAAAAAGAAATCAGAAAAACAATCTCTATTTTACTTCTTGCATTAATTTTTTGATCAACGGCATCGCAATTATGAAAGCAACACCAGCCACTACTGCATAAATAGCTAATTGATAATAACCATCAGTATAGGCAATCAACTTAGACATTAAAGTAGTTCCCGTATTTGCATTTGACATTTCAGCTCCTAATTTACCAGCAGCAAATTGCCCAAACGCACTAGACAAGAACCATAATCCCATCATCATTCCAAACAATCTTTTAGGAGACAACTTAGTAATTACAGACATTCCGATTGGACCAATACACAATTCTCCAAGTGTATACAGAAGGTATCCTAAAGCAAAAACATCTAGAGAACTTAACCCGTCTTTATTAACAAAAAATCTTGCAGCATAAAAAATAAAGAATCCCGCCGCTAATAAAAGGAATGACAAACTAAATTTAATAATCGTATTTGGCTCAATTTTTCGCTTCGCCATATATATCCACAACAATCCAACAAGTGGACTAAAGATAATTACATACATCGAATTTATACTATTATTAACTACGTTTGGATCAATATTAAAAAACAACAAATTGCTTGATAAATTGTCTTTTGCAAATAATGACAGCGAACCTCCTGATTGCTCAGAAATAGCCATGAACATAAAATATGCAAAAATAAAGATAAAAGCTGCCAACAGCTTAAGTTGCTGTTTTCCTTCTTTAATCATTATTAATTCATATATAAAATATACTAATGCCAAAATCCCTATCGTATACATAAAATACTCTGTATAATCAGAATTTATAACCATTATGTAAACAAGCGGAATTACCAGTATAGAACCAGCATAAACTGCGATTTCGTAAAGACTGCGTTTTTTAGGCGTCTGTTTTTCTAATGGAGAATTTCCTATTGGAGCAAGATGCTTTTTAGTCAAAAGAAATGTTACAACCCCAATAACCATAACAATTGCAGCAGAAAGGAAGCATAAACTCCATGAATAATTTTTCCCTAAATAAATAGGAATAGCTCCTCCTAGCATTCCGCCAATATTTATTCCCGCATAAAACAATCCGTAACCTGCGTCACGGCGTGTGTCATTTTCATGATACAATTCACCTACCATTGAAGAAACATTTGGCTTAAAAAAACCTGTTCCAATAATAGAAAGTGTTATTCCGTAATAAAAGAAATCATGCGGATTTGCAGCAATAAGCAAATTCCCCAAAATCATAACGATTCCTCCAAAAAGAAGCGACTTTTTAAAACCTAAAACTTTATCAGCAAAAATTCCCCCAATAAATGTAAAAGCATAAACGAAAGCCTGTACAGCACCATATTGAAGATTTGCTTTTCCTTCAACCAAACCTAATTGGTCTACCATGAAAACTGCTAAAACCCCTCTCATTCCGTAGAAACAAAAACGTTCCCACATTTCAACCAAAAACAAATACCACAATTGTTTTGGGTATTTGCCTTCAAAATTTTGAATTTCTTCTAAACTTAAATTCTTTTCCATTATAAATTTTCTATTTTTTAAAAGTAGATAAATAAAAAACATCATCTTTCGGTATAATCCAAAAGATGATGTCTTGTTTTATTCTATCCAATTAAATTATCTAACACCGTGCATCATTTTTTTCAATAATGGAGTCAACGCAAACAATAAAACTGCCGCAACACCAGTAAGAACAACGAATACCATAAAGAATTCGTTTAAGTTATGAATTTCAAATCCAGCAAAAATTGGATTTTGAGCACTAATTTGATGTTTATCCAACAACGCTAATTGCTCAGCAGTTGGTGTAATTGTTTTATTTAATACCGCATGAAGATCGATTCCTAATTCTTTTGCTTTAGCAAATTTATCACCAGTAGCCGGCAAAATAGATCCTAAAGTACCTCCTAATGCATATCCTGAAGCATTAGACAAGAAAAATACTCCGTAAAGTAATGAAGCAAAACGTTTTGGAGATAATTTACCTACTAATGACAAACCAATTGGAGACAAACATAACTCGGCACACGTATTTAAGAAATATAATAAAATCAACCATTTAACTAATAACAACCCTGTTGTTCCAATGTAAGAAACCTGAGTTGCAATCATGAAGAAACTTATCGAGATAATTACTAATCCTGCAGCTAATTTTACTGGCGAAATAGGTTCTTTATCTCTAGCTCTCAAGAAATCCCAAAGAATACTAAACGGAACTGCCATTACCACAACAAACATTCCATTAAAAATCTGAACCATTGAAGGTGGCATATTATAACCAAAGAAATGACGATCCGTTTGGTTATCAGCAATAAAAGTTAATGAAGAACCAGCCTGTTCAAAAGCAGCCCAGAAGAAAATGATAAAGAACGAAACGATGTAAATAACAAAGATTCTATCTCTCTCCACTTTTGTCAAAGATGTATCTGAGATAATCAAACCTGCCAATGACAATCCACTAGAATAAATTAAGGTATAGATTAAATTCTGACCTACAACATAATGGAAAAAGAATCCTAAAGCAATAAAAGCAAGACCTGCAATTGTCAAAGATTTACCAGAAAAATTAGCTGTTTGCGCTTCTCCTTCTTCAAAATCTTCGGCAACATTTTTAGATGGTAAACCTCCTAATGGTCTTCCTTCAGGAGAAACCACATATTTATTTTTCAAAAAGTAGAAAAGAACTGTTCCAATAAGCATCGCAGCAGAAGCGGCCATGAAACCCCATCTAAAAGCATGGATATCTCTAATTCCGCCAGCATCTTTTACATCTCCTAACAAAGGACAAATTGACTGCCCAAGAAAAGCACCAATATTGATACCCATGTAGAAAATAGTAAATGCCGTATCTAATTTTGTTTTTTCCTGTTTAGGATACAAACTACCAACCATACTTGAAATGTTTGGTTTGAAAAATCCGTTACCAAAAACAATAACACCTAGCGCGGTATACATAATGGTTTTTGCTAAACCTAAGTTTGATTCAAAAACACTTCCACTTGTAAACAACAGCATTTGACCAATCGCCATCAGCAATCCTCCCAATAGGATACAATTTCTGTTTCCTAAGTAGCGGTCAGCAATAAATCCTCCCAACATTGGAGTTAAATAACAAAGTCCAAGGAAACCTCCATAAATTAATGAAGCTTCTTCTTCCTTCATCAATAATGAGTTCACAAGAAATAACGTCAATAAAGCACGCATTCCATAAAAATTGAATCTCTCCCACATCTCCGTTCCAAACAATACCCAAAGCCCTTTTGGATGCGCAGTTTTTACTTGAGTTTCTCCCATATTATTCCGTATTTGTTATTAGGTTATAAAGTTGTTTTATAGATTTTCTTTGATAAAGTTAGTCATTTTATTATATAGCTGAACTCTCGTTTTACCGCCGTAAATTCCGTGGTTTTTATCTGGATAGATTTGAGAATCAAATTGTTTATTTGCCTGAATCAAAGCTTCCATCATTTGCATAGAATTCTGTACATGTACATTATCATCACCAGAACCGTGAATCAATAAAAACTTACCTTTCAATTTGTCAACGTGATTTATAGGAGAGTTTTGGTCGTAACCACTTGCATTTTCCTGTGGAGTCTGCATGTATCTTTCCGTATAAACACTGTCATAAAATCTCCAGTTTGTAACCGGCGCTACAGCAATTGCCATTTTGAAAACGTCGTTTCCCTGAAAGATACAGTTTGAAGCCATAAAACCACCATAGCTCCATCCGAAGATTCCAATTCTTGAAGCATCAACATAAGGATAAGCTCCAATTACTTTTGCAGCGTCGATTTGATCTTCAACTTCAAATTTTCCTAATTCTTTCTGCGTTACTTTTTTGAAATCAGCACCTTTAAAACCAGTTCCTCTTCCATCAACACAAGCTACAATATAACCTTGTTGTGTAAGCGATAAAAACCAGTAATCATCGCTGTTATTCCAATCGTTGTTTACTTGCTGTGATCCTGGACCAGAATATTGGTACATGAAAACAGGATATTTTTTAGATGGATCAAAATCTTTTGGTTTTAAAATCCATGCATTCAATTCGTTTCCTTTTGCAGTTTTTAAAACGAAGAATTCTTTTGCAGGAAGATTATACGCTTTCAATTTATCAGCAAGAGCCTGATTGTTTTCGATAACCTGAATTTCTTTTCCTGATTTTGCCTCGTTTAAAGTATACGTTGTAGGCTGTAAATTACTTGAGAAAGTAGTAATAAAATATTGGAAATTAGGGCTGAAAGTCGCAGCACTTGTTCCCACTTTTGAAGTTAAACGTACTTTATTTTTTCCGTCTAAACCAATTCTGTAGATATCTCTGTTGATAGAACCATTTTCAGTAGACTGATAGAAAATAGTTTTTGTTTTTTCGTCGAAACCGTAGTAAGAAACAACTTCCCAGTTTCCTTTTGTAACCTGATTTTTAAGTTTTCCAGCTTTATCATAAACATAAATATGATTAAAACCGTCTTTTTCGCTTGTCCAGATAAAACTGTTGTCTTTCAAGAAAGTCAAATTATCAGTAATATCTACATAAGCTTTATCTTTTTCATTCAAAACAACTTTTGCAGCAGCTGTAGTTCCATCTACAAATAACAAATCAAGATTATCCTGATGACGGTTTAAAACCTGAGCAGACAACACATTGTTATCATTTGTCCATTGCATTCTCGCAATATAAAAATCATTATAATTTCCTAAATCAACTTTTTTAGTAGCATTTGCAGCAGCATCATAAATATGTAAAGAAACTACTGAATTTTTCTCTCCTGCTTTAGGATATTTAAAAGTTTCAATTGTTGGATATAAATCTTTCTTGAAAATTGACATTGAAAATTCTGGAACAGCACTTTCATCAAAACGAATGTAAGCTAGTTTTTTACTGTCTTTACTCCAGTCGAATGCACGTACAAAAGCAAACTCTTCTTCATAAACCCAGTCCGTAATACCATTGATCACAGCATTTTTCTTTCCATCTGTTGTAACTGCAGTAACTTTTTTAGATGCTACATCATATACATAAAGATTATTCTCTCTCGCATATGCAATTTTAGTTCCGTCAGGAGAAAAAGTTGGTTCTTGAATTTGAAAATCAACCAATTTTGCCAAAGATTTTGAAGCGATATCGTATAAGAAATAATCTGCTGTAAAAGAGTGACGGAAAATTTTGTTAGAATGAGAAGCAATTAAGATTTTTTTCTCTGAAGCATCAAAAGTATAGCTATCGATCCCGTCTGCAAGTGCTGAGTGGTTTTTCGTATCAATTAGATTTGATACTTTTTTAAGGGTTGCAAAATCATACAAATCAATCTGCATACTTCCATTTGCTTGATCAACATTTAAAACAGTGTATTGATTTGTGTTTTTTAAAGATTGCAGCTCATCCATCCCCTTTGCACGAAATGCGCCACCATAAATGTTCTCGACAGTTATTTTTTGTTGGCCAAAAACCGTTGCCACTAAAAATAAAAGTACAACAGTAATTTTACTTGTATTCATTAGAATTATTTTAAATATAAAAAGAGCCCAATTTTAGTAAAAAAAATAAACATAATACACATTTTAAGTGTTAAATGTTAAAAAAAATAACGATTGCGTAGTTTCATCTCGCAAATAGATTGCAAAGAAAACTCTTAAAATAGTATCTTTGCTCCAACAATATTATTTAATATACTGAGAATGAACAACGCTGTTGCCGGATTTTCTAAATTATCCAAAAAAGAAAAAATCAACTGGATTGCCAATGAATATTTTTCGACTCCTGAAGAAGCACTAAATATTATAAGAAATTACTGGAATTCAGACGAAAAGCTCCAACAACTGCATGACGAATTCATCGAAAATACCATTTCAAACCTATATATTCCACTAGGAGTTGCTCCTAATTTTTTGATAAACGGAAAATACAAAACTATTCCGATGGCAATTGAGGAAAGTTCTGTAGTTGCAGCGGCATCAAAAGCAGCAAAATTCTGGTCAACACGCGGAGGTTTTAAAACCACAATAATCAATACCGAAAAAATTGGCCAAGTGCATTTTACTTTTAATGGTGACGCCGAAAAATTACAATCTTTTTTTCAGGTTATAAAACCAAAATTTTTCTCTGAAACCCAAAGCATTACCAAAAACATGCAACAGCGCGGCGGCGGTATTTTGGATATTCAGCTGAAAGACAAAAGAAATTTACTTGAAAATTACTTTCAACTTCATGCCACATTTGAAACCAAAGACAGCATGGGTGCCAATTTTATCAATTCTTGTTTGGAACAATTTGCTTCTACATTAAAAGAGGAATTTCACAATGCTCAATTATTTTCTGCAGATGATAAGCTGGAAGTAATTATGAGTATTTTATCTAATTATGTACCGCATTGTCTTGTAAGAGCCGAAGTTTCTTGCCCAATTGAAGATTTATCCGAAAAACATATTACAAATCCTCATGAATTTGCGGAGCGTTTTGTTCAAGCTGTTCAAATTGCCGAAATTGAGCCATTCAGAGCCGTAACGCACAATAAAGGAATCATGAACGGCGTTGATGCTGTAGTTTTAGCAACTGGAAACGACTTTAGAGCTATCGAGGCCGGAGTTCACGCTTATGCTTCAAGAAATGGCCAATATTCAAGTTTGTCGCATGCAAAAATCGAAAACGGAATTTTTTCTTTTTGGATGGAAATTCCATTAGCTTTAGGAACAGTTGGCGGATTAACATCTTTGCATCCCTTGGTGAAATTGTGTTTAGAAATACTTCAAAAACCTTCAGCAACAGAATTAATGGAAATTACTGCTGTTGCCGGTCTGGCACAAAATTTTGCAGCATTGCGTTCCCTAACTACAACAGGAATTCAGGAAGGTCATATGAAAATGCACTTAAACAATATCATTAATCAGTTTGAAGCAACTGATGAAGAACGCCATTTAATAAAAACTCATTTTAAGAAAACTGCCGTTTCGCATAGCGCCGTAGTTGAGTTTATCGAAAATTTAAGAAAATAAAATAAGTAAAAAATTCCAAAAATTTAAGCCTCAAATAAAATTCCAAATCCCAACTAAAATTGGAATTTGGAGTTTGAAATATTGGAATTTATCTAAAAATTGAAGTATGTCAACAACCTTTTATAGCAACGGAAAACTTTTCATCTCTGGAGAATATTTAGTTTTAGATGGTGCAGACGCCTTTGCACTACCAACAAAATTTGGACAGAATTTAGTTGTCGAAAACACAAAAGACAAAACTATTGACTGGAAAAGCTATGATTATGATAATACGCTTTGGTTTGAAAATACGATTTCATTTGATGAAATTATAAATAATAATGCTTCCGAAATTGAAACTGTAAAAACAACCTTGATTAATATTCTGCATGAAGCATACTTGTTAAACCCTGATTTTATAGACAATTCAGAAGGGTATAAAATAACTACAAACCTTACTTTTCCAAGAAACTGGGGTTTAGGAACTTCATCAACATTGATTAATAATGTAGCGCAGTGGGCAAAAATCAATGCTTTTACTTTGCTTAAAAATAGTTTTGGCGGAAGCGGTTATGATATTGCATGTGCGCAAAACGACACTCCAATTCTTTATAAAATCGAAAATAACAGCGTTCAGCCTGTAACTTTTAATCCGGATTTTACAAAGAATATTTTCTTTGTTTACCTTAATAAGAAACAAAATAGCAAAACTGCAATTCACGCATACAATAAGCACAAAGATCAGAATCTAACCAAAAGTGTTGCCGAAAACAACAAAATCACCAACGCAATTTTACACGCTAAGACACTAAAAGAGTTTGCATTTGCAGTTGAAAGACATGAAAACCATTTGAGCAACATACTTGAAATTAGCACGATCAAAGAAATCGCTTTTCCTGATTTCAATGGTACAATTAAAAGCTTGGGTGCCTGGGGTGGTGATTTTGTGATGGTATTGTCAGAAGAAAATCCAAAGGCTTATTTTCAGTCAAAAGGATATGAAACTATGCTAACTTATGAAGAGATGATCCTATAAAACACCTTAAGAATTTGCTATTTTATCCTCAATTGGATTTGATTGCAGATGGCGAATTTTTTGACTTTCCAATTCATTGGATTCAATAAGCGCATTATGAAGTCGTTCAGCCATTTTTTCAATGCTGTTGTTAATAGAATCGTAAACCAATTCCATTCTACGATGTTTTTCTTCTTTTACAGCTCTTAAAACATCTTCAACAAATACTTTATCATACTTTTCAGCTACAGAATCACGTGTATTTGTTAAGCGAATAACATAATCGTTACTTAAGATCGTCACTTTAAAGTGTTGCTCTTCATTACTTAAATAGTATTTTCCACCCAACTCATCAACATTGATGTCTGTACTGCTTACTTTTAAAAGCTCAATTATTATTCCATAAATATGATTCTCTATTTTGGAATAAACCCTAGGTTTTCTTTTAAAAATATTAAACGAAAGAAACATTAAACATCTGATTATTAAGATATATACTCATTTTTTATTCACTATTTTTAAACACAAAGGAAATCTAAATTTATTTTGTTTTACTAAAAATTTTAACAAATTAAATGTAATAATTTCAATAAGCAAAATTATTTAATCATATTCCTATTATTCCTATATAACGCACAGAAAAAGAACGAACAATATTACAAACTCCAATTTATAGGCAATACTAATTTCATCAACCTTCCTCTTTTAAAACCGATTTTAAACAGAAAATCATAGAAATAAAAAAAGCCGAAACATCTAAATGTTTCGGCTTTTATATTTTTTACTTAACTAAAAACTAGTAGTTAAATTGCAATCTGTTATCTTCAATTTTAGCATTGTTTTTCAACGCTGGTAAAATTCTGGTTCCGTCAGACGCACTTTGAGCTTTTACTTTAGCAACATACTCAGCGTGATTAGCAATTGCAGGTGCTTTTACTGTACTAATGTTTTTAACAACATATACTCCAGTATTTCCTTCAATTGGAGCAGAAACTTTGTTTGCAGCAAGTGCAAATGCATTTCCAACAACTTTAGGCTCTTGTCCAACTCCACCAGGTAAAACTGGATTATCCATAGTTACATCTGTTGCCTGTTGAACCGCTACACCAGCGCTTTTAGCAAGAGCTTCGATAGTTGAACCGTTGAATTTAGCTTTTAAGATTTCAGCTTTTTTCTTGTTTTTCAAGATAGACTCAACATATGGTCTAGCCAAACTAACAGATACTAAACCTGATTTGTTTTCGCTTTTGTATTGTGCAATTACGTGTCCGATATTTGCCAATTCAAAACGTTTTACGTCTCCAATTTTAGTTTCTTTATCGAATGCCCATCTTACGATGTTACGTTGGTTTCCTAGAGGACCAAACGCTTCATCCATAGCTTTAGCCGTTACCGGAGCAGCGATTTTTAATCCTAATTCTTTTGCTGTAGCAGCAAAATCTTTATCAGCAGCATCCATTTCGAATTTAGTTGCCAATGTAAATACTTTATCAGAAGTAGCTTCAGAAGGCTCAATTTTTTGAGCGATAGTAGCTAAACGAATTCCATCTTGTTTATCAGTAATTTTGATAACGTGGAAACCGAATGGAGTTTCAACCAATCCAACTTTTCCAATTCCGTTGTTGAATACAAAATCATTGAATGGTTTTACCATTTGGCCTTGACCAAAATACCCTAAATCACCACCTTGTTGTGCAGATGAATCATCAGAACTTGTAAAAGCAAGCATCATGAAACTATCTGGATTAGCCTGAACTTGCGCTAAAATTTCTTCAGCTTTAGCTTTAGCTTCTTCTTTAGTTCTTTTTTCTTTAGCATTTGGTGTTTGAGATCCATCATAAGCAATTAAGATGTGACTTGCTTTTGCATTTACTCCAGCTTTAAATCCTAAAGATTTAGAGATTGCAAAGTATTTTCCGTAAACATATGGTCCGTAAATCGCTCCAGCAGGCAAGCTGAATAATTTGTCAGCATCAACAGCTGGCAAAGCATTTTTAGGAACATACGTTGAATCGTAAGGAACATCAGAATTTGAGTTTACAAATTCAGCAATGTTTGTAGCATTTTTAAAACCAGCTAAAGTATCATTTTTACCAGTTTTAGCATTGTATACAACACTACCGTTTAATAATCCAGTGATTTTAGCTTTAATTTCAGCTTCGTCTTCTTTTGAAGCTTTATCTTCTACTAAAACGTATTGAATTTCACGAGTTTCATCTGCTTTGAATTTTTTCTCGTTTTTCTTCATATAATCAACAATCTCTGAATCAGAAATTTTAACATCACTATCTTTAATAGAAGAGTATAATGCTGCAGCATAACTAAAGTTTACTTTGTTAGCTTCCATTTCATACTTCAACTTTCCTTCACTAGCAGTAGTGTAAAGTCCAGATTTGATTAATGTATTATAGATTTGATACTTAGCATTCAATTCAGCATCTTTTTCTTTGCTTGAAATGTACTGAGCAGCTTCAGGATTTGATTTGAAGTATTCTTTAAACTTTGCAATATCAAAGATTCCTGCTGCATTTAAGAACATTGGGTTTTTACCAATATTTGGATCTGTTTTCAAAACTTCGATTAAGTGTTTTTCTCCAACTCTTAATCCTAATTTATCAAACTGCGCAGATAATAAAGCGACTGAAACTTCTTGATCCCAAACTCTGTTTGCAGCTTCAGTGGAAGTAATTCCTTGTCCACTTTTTTCAACATTACTAACTTTAACTCTAAAGTCTTCAAATGAAATATCTTTTCCATCGATGCTTCCTACATCTTTTGAACTTTGACTAAATGTTCCTCTTGTAAATAGATCTTGTATTATAAATGCAAATAATGCAAGTGCAATAACTCCTATCAATAAAGCGGAACGCTGTCTAATTTTTGCTAAAACTGCCATTTTTATTATCGTTAATTTTATATTCAGTTTGCGAAAATACAATTATCTAGTTAATAACAATACAACTAGCGTTTTATTTTCAACAATTTTTTTAATAATTAAAAAAAATCACTCTTTTATAGTCATTTTTACCAATTCTATTTTCTTATTTGTAGCCTCTTCTATGATGAAACTAAACTTGTCAATCACGATTTTGTCACCTTTTTGCGGGATTTCCTTCGTAGAATTCACAATAAAACCACCTAAAGTCCCATATGAATCTTCCTCCGGAATATCCAATTTGTAGGTTTCATTCAAATACTCAACATCTAATCTAGTAGAAAACAAATACTTACCCTCACCTAGTTCTTGTTCAATTAATTCTTCGTCTAAATCGTGCTCATCTTCTATCTCTCCAAAGAGCTCTTCGACAATATCTTCTATGGTAATAATTCCGGAAGTCCCGCCATATTCATCCAGAACAACAGCAACGTTTTTCCTTTTTTTGATCAAAAGATTCAAAGCGTCTTTAATCAAAATTGTTTCAGGAACAAACTCAACTGTCATCAATACTGATTTTATCGTTTTTGGTTTTTTAAACAAATCAAATGAGTGCACATAACCCACAATATCGTCAAGCGAATTCTGACTTACCACAATTTTAGAATAACCCGTTTCTATGAAAAGATCCTTAAGCTCCGTAACAGTCTGAAACAAATCAATATCTACAATTTCTGTTCTCGGTGTCATAATATCGCGTGCTTTTACACCCGAAAATTCTAATGCATTTTGAAAAATCTGAATTTCAGAATCGACTTCCTCGTCATCTTCAACAGCATTCATTTGCTCTGTTATATAATTTCCAAGTTCAATTTTGCTAAAATACAGCTGAACCTGATCGCCTTCGGTCTTAAAGAATTTTCGCAAAACGAAATCTGAAATCCAAATAAAAAAGGTCGATATATAATAGAACAGACGATAAAAAAGATACGCCGGCAGAGCAAAAAACTTAATCAGCGAATTGGCATAGATCTGAAAAAACACCTTCGGCAAAAACTCCGCAGTAAGCAAAACAATAAAGGTGGACAAAGCAGTCTGAATAACCAAACTGGTAAGGCTAGAAAAATGAAATCCTAAGTTTACAATACAACTTAGGATTAAATCGCCCATGTAAAACCCATAAACAACCAATGCTACATTGTTACCAATAAGCATTGCAGCTATAAACTTGGAGGGATTTCCGGTAAGTTTAACGAGGATTTTTGATAGAAAGTTTTCTTGTTTCTTTTCTATCTCAAGATAAATTTTATTGGAGGAAATAAAAGCTATTTCCATTCCCGAAAAAAAGGCTGATAGTATTAAACATAGTATTATAATACTAATTTCCATTTTTTACTGTTTTTTGTTACGGTCGTCAAATCTCTTGACAAATCTTCTTCTAAAGAAAAACATAAAAATTGCCATTCCCGCGATTACAAAACTTAGCGGATAACCTTCGTTGTTTTCGTTTAATTTTGTTACTCCGTCATAGATAAAGTAGACAGCAAACAAGATGTAAACGTATTGTGTATATTTTAAATAACTCATAATATTATTTTTATTCGTTGGATTCAATTTCACCGCTGATTCGCTGTGAATTAATCACCTTAAAGTCTTTACTGAAATCTATACCTTGACCGTTTGAAACTCCTTTAGCATCTGTAAGCTTGAATTTTCTCTCGGTATAGAACCATTCATTTTTTTGGTCGAAATAAAGCTGCTCTGTCTCCAAAACCTGCCCTTCTTCTGATGTGATTCTTACTTTTCCTTGTAAATCTATTATTCCGGTAGTTTTGTACGACACAGCATAATTTGATCGGATAAAAGTTCGCTTTTGCTTTTTATCATACAATGTCACATCGATACCTTTTGGAAAATCTGTAAAAGGAAATTCGAGGTTTGAGTAATCCAGCATTTTAGGACTTTTCAGAACACCTGTAATTCGGCCAGAATCCGTATACTTAATATTTACAGTATCAGCATCACTTCCTGGAACAAATTCTGAAAAGTTTATTTTCTGAACTTCTTTAAAATTGCTTTCGCATCCAAAAAACAGCGTTACCGCCAGAACTGCAAGAATATTTATACTATATCTTTTTGGTAAATTCATTCGCCAAATGTAGTAAATTGTAATGAGCTTAAGAAAAGATAAATAACTGTCTAGTCAATTTTTCTTTTCACGAACCATCTGTCGTTGAAAGAAAAACTCACGTTCATATTAAAGTAATTTTCCTGAATTAAGCCAGCAGCTGTAGTTCCTTTTTTACCAAATTCAAGCCCAACGTTTACGTTAGAAAAAGTACCCGTAATTGGAAAACCAGCTCCAACAGTAAGTCCAACATCATTGATAGACTCATTATTAACAATCAGACCCAATTTTTCATATTTAAAACCGGCTCTGTACGTAACTCTGCTGAAATAACTTGTAAATGAAGTATAATTTGGAATATAGTAACCTCCAACAGCATATTTTGAATATTTTTCGTAACGAACATTATCTGCAGAATTATAATAATTCGCATATTCTCCATCACCCTGAAAAGCCAATGTAGTACCTACAAGCCATTTTCTAGCATGACCAATACCAGCTCCAAAAGTCAATTTGTTTGGTAATTTTAACTTCGTATCTTTTACATCCGGAAGGTACGGATCAGGATCTGAAGAAACTACAATAACACGTGTATTTGTAGAATTTAATGTGCTTCCGAAAGTATAATTTAAACTTGTATAAATATTAAGTTCTTTTGTTATTTTCTTTTGATACATCGTACCAATATTAAAATTAACACCAGACAACTCAGACAAATTCGTTTCAGTTGAGAAACTCTGAACATTGGTAATCCCTTCAACACTCTGAGTGGTAATTTTTCCGAAGTTGTACTGCATATCAGCTCCAATATTCCAGTTTGGCATAATTTTATAACCTAAACCAAAGAACACTTTATTAACTCCTCCTTTTCCTTCAAACTGACTATTTACACCATCAGTAACAGCACTATTATCGTCGACGATTTTATATCCAACAGAAGACAACGGAACCAAACCAATAGCCGCGCCAAATTTACCCATCGGAATTCCCAATGCTAAATAATCAAAAGTTGCTCGTTGCGCTTTCGAAGATTCGTTATCTGTCTTTAATGTAGATGTTCCAAAAGATCCTCCGACAGAAAAAGTAGTTTGTCCTAAACTTGCATAACTAGCAGGATTATCGATATTCAGGTGAATACTGTCCTGCTCAACGGCAACTCCTGCCATAGATCTAAACTCAAGAGTTCCTTTAAATCTTGAATCTCCAATTCCGTAAAAAGAATACGGTGATGCAGTACCTTGCTGAGCGAATGAAACGAATGAAACAAGTAGACAAGCACTTATTATAATTTTTTTAATCATTGTCGGTTTTTATATTGAAATGTTTGGTCCAAACTCTCCAGTAAGAAATTTGAATTGGCAAATATGGTATTTTTTAATCGTTTAGCCAAAAATTCTGCATCACCTCCCGTTAAAATTATTATAAAATTTGAAAAGTTTGCTTTATATTCATCGATAAAACCGTCTATCTCATAGACGAATCCGTTTACAACTCCTGAATGTATCGCCTGTGAAGTTGAATTTCCTACATATGAATCCGGCATTTCCAATTCAAGCAAAGGCAGTCTGGCTGTGAAATTATGAAGCGCTTCATATCGCAAACGAAGACCGGGAGATATTGCTCCACCTAAATAATTATCATTTTCGTCGATAAAATCGTAGGTTATGCAAGTGCCGGCATCAATAACTAATCTGTTTTGCTTAGGAAATTGCAAAGTTGCTCCCGCTGCAAGAATCATTCGGTCAATGCCTAATGTTTTTGGGGTTGCATATTTATTATGAAATGGAAAAATATCTTCATGAGTAAAAAAATGAACTTTAACGAGGTTTTCGAAACTCAAAAAGGCTTCTTTTTCAATTTTTCCCACCGAAGAAACAACCAAATCTGAACAAATTGGAAATTTATTTAAAATAGTTGTGATTTTTTTTTCGAGTTCATTTTTATCAAAAACAAAAACTTCTAAAGCGGTACCACCCTCAAAGACAGCAGCTTTAATTCGGGTATTTCCAACATCAACCGTTAAAATCATATTTACTTTTTTGTTTATGCGAAGATACGAATTGATTTTTTTAAAAAAATGTTTTGCATAAACCAAAAATGGTTATATATTTGCACCCGCAATGAGCACGGTACCTTAGCTCAGATGGTAGAGCAATGGACTGAAAATCCATGTGTCCCTGGTTCGATCCCTGGAGGTACCACGAAACCCACTCAACTGAGTGGGTTTTTTGTTTTTATACCTTTTTCGTTTTACCACAAAGAACACTAAGATTTACACAAAGGCTCACAAAGTTTTGTTTTTTAAGTTTTAAGAACCGTCGCACTTTCTACTTTGTATACTTTCAGTTATTCTAACTTTTAACTGCTTTATAATCCATATACTACTAAAAACACAAAAGTCAATAAATACATTCCTTTTGTTAAAAAAGTATTAAGTGAATAACAAATTATCTTCTATATTCGTAAAACTATATTTTTACTATTTAATTAATATTAAGTATACAAAACAGTTTTATGAGCAAAACTTCTACTAAAGGTATTTGGAAAGTTATTTCGGCTTCTTCAATGGGAACGATGATTGAATGGTACGATTTTTACATTTTTGGAAGTTTAGCAGTTGTTATCTCGACAAAATTTTTCCCGAGCGATAATCCAACCGCGGCATTTTTATCGACTTTAGCCACTTTTGCTGCTGGTTTTGTAGTACGTCCTTTTGGTGCTTTATTTTTTGGACGTCTTGGTGATATTATTGGCCGAAAATATACTTTTATGGCGACCTTATTATTAATGGGTGGCTCAACCTTTTTAATAGGCTGTATTCCGAGCTACGAGACAATTGGTTTTATGGCACCACTATTAGTATTGATCTTGCGTTTATTACAAGGACTAGCATTGGGCGGAGAATATGGCGGAGCAGCCACTTATGTTGCAGAACATTCCCCTGCCGGACAAAAAGGATATTGGACTTCGTGGATTCAGACTACAGCAACTGTCGGATTATTTATATCCTTAATGGTCATTTTGGCCACGAAAAATATTCTATCTGCAGAAGATTTTGACACTTGGGGCTGGCGTGTTCCTTTTTGGGTTTCGATTGTAATGGTTGGTGTCTCGTACTTGATCCGCAAAAATATGGATGAGTCTCCGGTTTTTGCGAAAGCGAAAAAAGAAGGAACAACAAGCACAAATCCGCTGAAAGAAAGTTTTGGAAACCGATATAATCTAAAATTTGTTTTGCTGGCTTTATTTGGTGCCACAATGGGTCAAGGTGTTGTTTGGTACACTGGGCAATTTTACGCCATGAGTTTCATGAAAACAGTTATGAATATTGACTCTTCACAAGTTGATGAATTGCTCGGAATTGCATTATTGATAGGGACTCCTTTTTTTATATTTTTTGGGTGGCTAAGTGATAAAATTGGCCGAAAACACATTATGATGGGCGGAATGTTGTTAGCAATTTTATTCTACAGACCAATCTACAAAGCAATGTACAACACAACTGACATTCTGCAGAAAACAGAAATTGCTGAAAAAACAACTCAAAAGACTGAAATTAAAAATAACGACACTGTAACTACAATTTCTAAAACCTTTACGGACGGAACTTCGTATATCGAAAAGAAAACAGATTTTACCGATAAAAAAGAATCTCAAAGCAGCATTACTGTCAAAATAAATTCTGAAGACGAATGGACGTTGATTTTTTTGGTTTTCATTCAGGTTTTATTTGTTACAATGGTTTATGGACCAATTGCAGCATTTTTGGTTGAGATGTTTCCAACGAAAATTAGATACACTTCGATGTCTCTTCCTTATCATGTTGGAAATGGGATTTTCGGAGGCCTACTACCTGCAATTTCGACCTATTTTGTAACACATGCCAAAGCGAATGAAAAACCAGAGTTTTATCTTGAAGGCCTTTGGTATCCTATTATTATCGCTTCAATCTGCTTTGTAATTGGAATGATTTATATTGACAATAAAAACAAAACGAATCACCTTTAATACCTACATATAATATGAATACAGTTAAACAAATTTTAGGTGTTTTGTGGATTATACTATCCATTGCAGCCGCTTACTTTTGTGTGTTTGAGTTTGGTCTTCCAAAATTTTTATCAGACAAACAAGATGACTTGGTTTTTGGAATTATAATTCTTTTCATTCTCACCCCATTAATCGTTTTAGGCTTGGGAACTTTTGGTTATTTTTCTTTGATTGGAGAATACAACGAGAAAAAATAACCAAAACTACTTAAATTAAAAGGGGCTGTCTATATAAAATAGACAGCCCTTTTAACTACTAACTTAACCAAATTTTAAATACCTTTTGCGACTCAGTAAACAAAAACACAGTTTTTTTGTCCTACTAAAAATCCTTCAAAACTGTATTTATTTTTTAATGAATTTCATTACCTGAATTGCATTGTTTTCGTCGTACGCTTTGACAACATACATTCCGGTACTTAAATCACTTACTCCAAACTGAAAATCTATATTTCCATTTGAATTAAAACTTTTCACCAATTGACCCGTTAACGCATACACCTGAACTTTTGATGCAGCAACATTCAATTTAAAATAATTACCTACCGGATTTGGATATAAATTAACAGAGCTTCCTTTTTCAAAATCAGGAATTGCCAAATTGGCCGTTTTGTTTCCATAAATTCTATATTCTCCAGGAGCTAAACTTATCGTAGCATTCACATCAGTAACGCTTAAAGTTGTATTATCCATTAAATTGTACCAAGTTCCTGTATATTGAAAACCTGTTGCAACATTTTTCGCCGTAACATCAAGATTGGCAATTATCAAAACATCTTTTAATTGTGTAGTTGCCAAACTACTGTTTGTTATTTTAATGTTTATTGTTAATGTATTTGCATTTGCCATTGTAGCTGTTCCTAAAAATACCGGTTCAGTTACTTTCAGGTTAATCATTTTTGACCAATCGTTATAGATTTTATTACGATTTGTATCTCCAAGCCAATTCTCAGTCCATTGTGGTTGCGGTTTAGTATCTAATTTGCAATCTCCTCCAATAGTGGTAGAAGTATCATTTATAGTTCCGTTACTACAAGTGTAAATTGAATCATCCCAACCTAATTCTCCAAAATGCCAAATCATTTTTGGACCAGGAATTAATAAAGAAACCGCTCCAACTGCAGACATTCTTGAAAGCGCAGTATTTAATGTTTTCACATTATAACTTCCTGCTGAAGCTCCATATTGCAAATTTCTGTACATTAAACGTTCTTCATCATGACTTTCAGCATAACCCATCAAACGATTTGCAGTGAAACCACGACTAGCACTTGTCATTCTTGTAATGTTACTATTTGATGCATATCCCATTGCCAATTGGCTGTACTGATCAGTCATTTTCCCCCACATCATTACTCCTTTACTTGGCGTTTCATTCACTCTATAATTTGCCCATTGTTGCTCTTCTGTATCATCATTTCCTAAATGCTCGAAAATAGTATAATGCGTTGGATCAATGCCCCATGAATAATCGGCATATTTTCTTAGAACATCTACTCTGTCTTGCTGGTAACGATTGGTACAACTTTCGTCTGAAGCAGTACAAGCTTGTGTAAAACCTTTTGTTAAATCCCAACGGAAACCATCAATTTTATACTCTTCAATCCATTGTTTGATTACGCGCTCTACATAATATTGTGTTTTTAACGACTGATGATTAAAATCTTCTCCAACACTATATGAATGTTTTGCAACAGTATTAAAATAAGGATTTTCAGCTGTAGGCGAACCAAAACCATCTCCATCAGGATCATTCATCCACATTCTTACCATTGGGTTTCTTCCAAAAGCATGATTTAATGCCACATCCAGAATTACTGCAATTCCGTTTTGATGACATAAATCAATAAACTCTTTTAATTTATCCGAAGTTCCGTAGAATTTATCTAAAGCCATATGAAAAGAAGTATTGTAACCCCAGCTTTCATTGCCTTCAAATTCCATTACCGGCATTAATTCAATTGCATTTATTTTAAGATTTTTAAAATAATCTATTTTATCAATTAGATTTTGATAACTTCTATTTGCATCAAAATCACGAACCAAAACCTCATAAACAACTAATTTATCTTTTTCCGGCTTTTCAAAATTGGTTACCTGCCAATTGTATGGTGTCTGTCCTGTTTTAAGAACAGTAACTTCAAAATTTTGTCCTGCTGGATAAGCTGGTAAATTTGGATATGAAGATGCAGGAATGTAAGGATCATCATAAGGTGACAAAACCAAAGTCGAATAAGGATCTGCTGTTTTTACCATTGAAGGCGAATTTGCAAGCGGAGTATTGTCTACAACCCAATATTGATAAGTGTTATTTGCGCCGGAAACCAAACCCGTCAACTCTAACCAAAATTTCTCTGAAGTCGGGTCTTTTTTCATTGCATAAGCTGTTGTAGGCTGCCAATTATTAAAACTTCCTGCAACATATACAAAGTCCTTTAAAGGTGCATCTAAAACCAAAGTGGCTTTTGTTGCATCTGCAGCATTATAATTTATTCCGTCAACCAAACCTGCTGGCATAGCTTCTAAAACCGTATTCGGATTTACAACAACCGAAAACTTTTTACTAATTGTTGTCGCTCCTTGAACTACTGTTAGCTCATAGCTTTTATTTTCTGTAATATTCGTGTCATTAAAACTATAGCTAGATGTACTAGCATTTGTATTGATCGTAGTTCCGTTTGCCTTTAAAGTATAACTTGCTGCACCGTTTGTATTTGTTGCCGCAACATTGAAATTAGCACCCGAAGCCAATATTGTAGTACTGTTTTCTATCGGAGAAGTCAATGTTACCTGAAAAGAACCAACTTCTACCAGAATATCCTGTGATTTTTTATCGCCAGTACCATTTTTAGCTTTTATCAAAAAACCTATCCTACCAATTCCTGTTATATTATAATAGGTAGTTGGTGTAATGGTTTTTGTATAAGTGTCTGAAGCCGCATTGTAAGTAAACTTGCTTGCATCGCTTGAAGCTTCCCATGTACCAACATTTGGTGTTCCTTTTTGGGTAGTATCATTGGTATCAAACGCCCATGCCCACATATAAAGAGCGTGATCTGTAACTCCCCAAGTTGCTTCGTTTACACTGCTTCCGTTGATTGTTATTGTTATTGAAGTGTTTTCTTCGAAAGTAGCCGGACTCACAGAATACGTAACTGTTTGCTGCTGCGCAAAAAGCATTCCGGATAACAAAAGAAAAAATGAGAGTAAAGTTTTTTTCATAGTTTAAGTTAAGATAGTTTAAAGCAAAAATTGAGATAATTAATAAAGGTATCTTATTAACTGTAAATCTACTAGAGCATTTTTGAAATTGCTTTACGACAACGTTGTAGTGTTTAAAACTTTATTTCAAATCAGCGAAATTTATTATAAAAATCACTTTTTTTAACGGTTTTATAAAGCAAATAAATATTTATCTGTGAACTAATTTTCTAAATTGATAAAATATTCGTTCAACTAGCCGAATTTCATCAGTGATGATATCGGCTGATCCTGTAAGTTCCTTATCAAATTTTATTTCTTTGTCGTAACTTGTCTTTAGCCCTTTTGGCATTATTACTTCTACAAAATAATTCCCTTCCTGATCTGTTATAGTTGACATAGTCTGAATTCTGCCTTCTAACATTCCGTATTCCTGAAAAGGAAAATTATCCAACTTTATTAGTACTTTTTGATTATGAAGAATTTTACCTGAATTCTGCAGTGGCACTTTCAAACTACCAAAATACTGCGTTTGGTTCAAAGGCAAAATTGTAGCAAAAAGCTCTCCTGTTTTTATTAGTTGATTTTCTTTCCATGAATTTTGAAATTTAAAAACCCCATCATAATTCGCCTCAAAAAGATAATTTTGCTTCCAGATATGAATATTTCTTTTTAATTCATCTAATGCCTGAAACAAGGATGCTAAATTAGTTACATCTGCTTTTTCCTGAGAAATCTCACTGGCTACAACTTGTTTTTTTGCCTGTTCTATTGCTTCTTTTTGTTGAGAAATAGAAGAACTAATTTGGTCGTAAGTCTGTTTTGCCTGCAAATTATTTGCCTTTTGAATATCAAGATCGTATTTTGAAATAACTCCTTTTTCAAACAATTGCTGTGATCTTTTGTATTGCACATCGCTTAAAGAAAGTTTTACTTTTTCAAGTTTTTGTTGCTCGTACAATGCTGATAATCTATTGCGATTTTCATTTTGAGAACTCTTTCCTGCATTTATTTCTTCAGAATAAGGATGAAGCTTCTGGTTCAGTTCGTTCTCAATATAGGCCTTATGAAATTGACCAAAAGAGGACTGAATATCACCAAGCTGTGCATTACTTATTTCCTTAAAGGGAAAATAAAACATCTGATAATCTGATGGAATGGACGAAATGATTTGATCCAATTTTAAAACATCTTTAAAGTTTGCCGAACTCTCCAAAATCGCAACGACAGTTCCTTTTTTTACCAAGGATGAATTATCTATACAAAGCTTTACAATTCTCGAATTTACTTTAGATTCTAGTCTTTCCGGTGGATGGTGCGAGGTTACTACAATTTTAGCCGATATAACATCAGGGTATTTTATAAACCAACAACCAATTATTAAAAATAAGATTATTACAAAAATAATCGAGATCCCATAACGGACAATCCAAGTTGGAGGGTTTGACAACACTTCCTGCACCGACTCAGAGCGTAATTCTATATCATCTAAAACATTTTTTGATGCCATTTTTCTTTAATTTACAGACTTTTTAATTCCCTAATTCTAACTGATTTTTAACTAATTCGTAGTAGTTTTTTTTAGCTAATATCAATTCTCTGTGAGTTCCTAATTCTACTATTTTGCCTTTTTCCAGAACTACAATCTGATCTGCATTTTTTACTGTAGACAATCGATGCGCTATAATAACTGCAGTTTTGCCCACTAAAAAATCATTCAAATTTTCCATAATTACCTTTTCATTATTTGCATCTAATGAAGAAGTTGCTTCATCAAAAAACAAATAATCAGGATTTTTATAAACTGCTCGCGCGATTAAAAGTCTTTGTTTTTGCCCTCCGGAAATACCCGCTCCTTCGTTTCCAATTTTTGTATTATAGGAAAGCGGCAAACTTTCTATAAAATCTCTAATATTGGCAGTTTCAACAGCATGCAATAGTTTTTTCTTATCGACATAATCTTCTCCAACTGCAATATTGTTTGCAATTGTGTCATTAAAAATAAATCCTTCCTGCATCACAACGCCGCATTTTCCTCGCCAGGCACTTGGTGAAATCGAGCTGAATTTCATTTTGTCAAGAAAAATTTCACCTCCGTTTGGCTCGTAAAATTTCATAAGAAGTTTTAGCAAGGTTGTTTTCCCGCTTCCGCTGGTGCCAACTATAGCTGTAGTTTTTTGTTTCGGAACAAGCAAGCTCAAATCTTCCAAAACGTAATCAGGATTTCCTGCATATCTAAATGACAAATTTTTAATACTAATGTCTGAATGCCCCAGATCATGGATTTTAGGATTCAGCACATCTTCTTCATCTTCTTTATCATGAATTTCCCCCAAACGTTCTAAGCTAATTTTTGCATCCTGAAGTGAACGGACAAAACTTACCATTTGCATTAACGGATTGTTTAACTGGCCAATGATATATTGTACAGACATCATCATCCCTAGTGTCAATTCTCCTTTAACTACTAATGTTGCCGAAAAAAAAGTTATTAATAAATCTTTGAGATGATTAATAAAATTGGAACCGACAGATTGCCATTGTTCCAGCGTTAGCGATTGCATATTAACTTTGAAAAGACGAATCTGAACAAACTCCCACCCCCAGCGTTTTTGTTTTTCGGCATTATGCATTTTGATTTCCTGCATTCCGTTTATCAGCTCAATAACTTTGGATTGTTCATTTGAAACTTGTGAAAAACGCTTATAATCAAGCTCTTTCCTTTTCTTTAGGAAAAATAAAATCCAGGCAAGATATATGATACTACCAATTAAAAACACCAAAAATAACTGAAGATTATAAAACGCAAGCACAAAACTAAAGATGACCAAATTCAACAAAGAAAACATTACATTGAGCGAACTCCCTGTTAGCAATTGCTCAATTCGTCTATTATCGCCTATGCGTTGCATTATATCACCAGTCATACGACTATCAAAATAGCTAATTGGCAATTTCATTAGTTTTATAAAAAAATCCGAAACAAGCGAAATATGAATTCTTGTACTTAGATGGAGCATGATCCATGAGCGAAGTACTTCAATTGCTGTTTGTCCGGCAAAAAGCATTAATTGCGCTAAAAGAATTAAATAAATAAAATTCAGATCCTGAGTCTGAATTCCAACATCAACAATACTTTGAGTCAGGAACGGAAATAATAAAGAAAAGAGACTTGCTGCTGCTAACCCAATTACAAGCTGAATTACTAAACTTTTATAGCGAAATAAGTATTTGGTTAAATAACTGAAACTCTTTCTGGAATTCTCTGTTTCCCATTCGTTCGCATAAAATTCCGGAGTGGTTTCTAATAAAAGTGCAATTCCTTCTTCTGTTTTTTCATGTGCATTTTTACCAATCCAAAACTTGATAAATTCTTCTTTGGAGTACGTTATCAAACCATGACTCGGGTCTGAAACATATACGATGTCTTTTTTTATTTTATAAACAACCACAAAGTGTTGATTATTCCAGTGTACAATGCACGGCAAAGGCATTTCTTTTTGTAGCATTTCAAAATTAACTTTTACACCAAGAGTACGAAATCCCAGTGCTTCTCCGGCATCGCTCAATCCCAGGAGGCTACTGCCCTCTCTTGTTGTTTCAGAAAAATTTCGTATTTGCTGTAGTTCAATTACTTTACCGTAATATTTTGCAATAATGCGTAAACAAGTAGGGCCGCAATCTTTGGCATCCGGCTGTTTGTAAAAAGGGAATATAAATGCTTTCAAAATACTAAGGTTTTCTCTTTTATTAAATTATCAATAAAAAAATTGAGTTCTTGAACTTCATATTCTTTGGGCAGCAATTTCCCATTTAAGATGATTGCGGGAGTATGTAAAATTTTATTTTCGAGACACCAATTATATTGTTGTTGTATTGTTTCTATTCCTGTTTCAGTCTGACCGAATTCCCACTTTGATTTCCAGTTTTCTAAACTCATTCGTTTCACATGCCAGTCATTTAATAATGCTACCACTTTGTCATATTCTCCGCTGAGATACAGGCTCATTGCCTGTTTATAAATAATATTATAAGGATTATTTAAATTCTCTGCATTTATATTAAAAACAAGTTTCATTTTTAAATGCTCAGAATTTTTACTCCATAATTTCATCAGGTTTTCATAGACTTTATGACAATGCATACAAGATGCGCTAAGCACTGCATTTAATGCTATTGGCGCATTATCATGACCTATTACAATTGTATCCAGTTTTTCTAACGCAGTTTCATTTACACTTGTATCAGCATCAGCTAAAGCTTTAAAAACAGCATATTTTCTCTTTAGTTGATTGTATTTTAATTCGATATTTTTATTTGATAAATCACTCTTTATCAAACTTTTAATTTTTATCCAAACAAAATTCATCAAAGCAAAAACGAATAAAAACAGGCTTATTTTTTTTATATCTGATACATTTAAAATAAAATTAAAACCATGAATCGAAACCACTACAATTTGAAGCATTAATGTAATTACAATACCTAAACATAAGATACACCATTTTTTTACTATAAAATATTGAGTAAAAACAGAATACAGTAAAATCGGAATACTCAACAATGCCAACCAATTATAAATAACTAAACTGTTTTGAAACACTGTACAGATTGAAAAAAAAGTTAATACCGAGAAATAAGCGAGCGAGACATCGCTTAACTTTAAATTACCCAGAATTTTTGCACCATTTGAGGAAAGTACTTCGCTGCAACTTGTTCTTTTTGAAGCATAACAGATTCTTGAAATTGTGGCATCATGAAATCCTAAATCTTCCCGAACTAAAAAAAGGCAAATTATCACTCCAACAAGAGAGCATAATGTATAAAAAAGCGATTCTCCAGGATTTGAAAAATTGGTTAAATAAACCTGAAATAAACCCACAACACAAAAACCCAACAAAAACAATACGGCATTTTTAGAAACCATATTACCTTGTCTGTTTTTCTTATTTTCATTTTCTTCAATAGCCACAATCATTCCATTCCATCCCGAAAGATATTCTGCCCTGGAAAGCTTTTGGACAAACCCATTCGCAAACTGAATTTCGAAATCCAGACCTCTTTTTTTTGTATACACAATTTCGCTACCTGTATGTGTACAAAAAACGGAAAGAAATGTTTGCGGTAAATTTATTAGTTCGCTTTCATCGATTCTGGCAGCAACATTTTCAATATCATAAAAATGCAACACATCTACAATTGCTATTAAACTTGGATAATCCGGATGAGATTGCAGTTCAAGGATTATTTTGTCTTCTAAATGATAGTATTTATGTTCGTGAAGGTATTTTTTTAAATAAAAGAAGTCTGTCATTTTGATGAAATTAAATCTGTTTCTTCGACCATTACTTTAAAAAAAAGTGTTTTTTCTACTAAAAAGAATCTGACTCTGTTTTGAATCAATTGAATAAAATTGGCTTTTCCATCTTCTTCTACATCCTCTTCCAAATAAGCCGTCATGTTCAGAATAAACTCTTCGTACAGAATTGGTTTCTCAAGTTCCTGCAAAATCAATTCATCAATTTCGTCAATACCAATTCGCGAAATTCCTTGTCCCAGTTCAGGAATTGCGACCGTTTTTATATTCTCATTTGAAAGTTCATCGAAAAAATTGACAACCTCAATCTCTGATAATTTAACTAATTCAAAAGCTTTATTATGGGAAACTAAATAATCAAATTCCTGCGGAAATTCTAAAGCCATAAAATTTCTTCCGACTAGATATTCATCTGAAAGTTTTTCTTTGATTTCTGATGTATTTTTTAATTTGAATTCCTTTTTCAAATCCACGTTTTTAGCCTTATCAAAAAACATATCATAATGTGAAAAATGAAAAGGAAACAATTTTCTCAAGCGTTCAAAATATTGTGGATATTCTTTAATAACATAGGTTTCGAGATTACTGCAAACACGCACACTTTTTTTATAAGTCCCTAATAAATGAAGATAAGTTTTTTGATTTGGCACTTTATCAAAATCACCAAATCCGATATAATTATTATCGTTTGGCGTATCCGAAAACAAACAGTTGACTTTCTCAGATGACTTTTTTATCATATTATAAAAGAGTACCTGTTCGAAAAAAATATTAAAATTAAATCCGTTGATCGAATTCCAGACCGAAGTATTTTGATCTACAAAATCAGATGAAGTTGCCGCATATTTCTTGAAAAACTCATAATTATGACCTCCAATTATTCCCATATTATAGGCATAATTGTTTTTGTTACTAATATAGTCCTGCATTTCAGCAGGAACATATACCAGATTCGGGTAGATGTCGTTCCACATTTCCTCATAATATTCGGTTGTGATTTCTAAATTCTGAGAAATAAAATCTCCACTCAATAATTCCTCCGAAAATGCTTTCCATATAAACACATCGCCATCAACATGCAAAAACGGTTCGTTTTGTAAGCTATATGTTTTAATTTTTGGCATTGCCCACAAACTTTTATGATAATGATTAAGCTCGTCCAAAACAACATGAACCTTATGATAAGGCAGTTGAAGCTGATTGATTAGTATATCATATCCTTTTTGATCCGTGTAAAGTTCTACCCTATAAAATTTGGCTAATTGATTAGCACTTAATATCCAACTGAGCCAATTATGAGCTTCTGAGAGCCATCCATAATTGTCATTTAATGGATTTTCAAGATTTTGCGACCAAAAGGATTGAATTATTTTCATTGAATTTATGATTTGGAGTATTTAATTAAATTCCCATCAGGCAATACCTCAGAGAAACCGTTTTTTTCGTTTTTATAATATTGTTTGGTGATCCGATTAAAAAAATATCTCTTATGAAACATCATTTTTATTAACTCAAACTGATTTTCAGAATTTTCATATCTCAGATAACATTGTTCATTTCTATTTGCATCAATAAAAATAAACCTGTTCATATAGGAATACTGACCTTTATCTAAATTTTGAATCCATCCTGAACTCAAAAATTTTGACCAGAACATATCAATTTCAAAAAGCTTCTTTTTGAGATTTGGATTGATTGTATCTGTCCATTTAGCACTGAGTCCCCAATTGGTATATTTTCTAATATTGTATTTATCTATAAAATAAGACCGGGGTATTTTTTGCCAATTTTTCGTTTTCGAAAAAACATTATTCTTATAACTGCTAAAATGATAAAGCAGCACTTCATATTCGTTTTTGTAACTTAAAATTCCATCGTCCCATTTTATATTTCCCGGTGTACCTTCGATAATAAACAAATCAAAATGTACTCTGATAGTATTTTGTTCCCGAACCAAAACATGATGAATACTTTCCGTTTTTGTTGGCACATCGAGAATATTTATTCCTGAAATTACTTCGTCATAGGCTCCGCCACATTCGTCAAAGCAATAATTCTCGTTGGATGTAAAGATGAATTCGTAGTCTTTGCTTTTTTTAAAAAGCTGATTGATTGTATCATTATTTCTAAAAAGCAAAAAATAACCGGACGGAAAAGAGTCTTTTACCGAAATCACATCAAATTCGTTCAATAACTCTTCGGTCATGAATTCTCTAATTCTACCGAAAACCAGATCTATATCGCAGACACCCCAAAAATCATAGTTTTCGATTTCGCTTTGAAAAATAACTCCGAAGGCAGGTTTAAAATCACAAATTTTATATGCATTGGTAATCTTTATATCGAGATTAAGTTTCTCTGAAGCCAACTGATTAAACTTTTCCAACGAAAATTTTATCATTTTTACATTTTTCGGAATCTCTCTTACTTTTTCATCATTAGAAAAAATAATAAAATCAACACTTGGATTGGTCGCACAGGATTTTAGAAAAAAATCAAAATACCAAGGCAGTTTTCCTAAATAACAATTTAACAGAACTATTTTATTCATTTCATCGATTAAAAAACAGACTATACTATAATGTTATTTTATAGTATAGTCTTTAATAAAACTCTAACTCAATTAAGCTTTAGATTAAGCCTAGTAGCAGATTCCAGTGTAAGGATCACCTGGATATTGTGGTTTAGGAACACATTTTAAAGCTGGTGCGCAATTAAATATTCCGTGGTTCAAATAACAAAAACTTCCTGCCGGCGATCCGCATCCTGAACCTCCCTGAATCATTCTCATTTCGTCTCTTTTTAATCCTTCAGTAATATTTTTTAAACTAATCTTTTTCATTGTAATAAATTTTTAAATTTTAGTATGTCTACTCATTAGCTTTTCGACTTCCGCTTTTTGGTTGTTTAACAGATTTTTAATTTAAATTAATAACTTAGGAACAAACAGCTGTAAATGTATCTCCTGGAAATAATGGTTTAGGAATACATTTTAGTGGTGCAGCACAATTAAAGACTGGACTATTTGGAATACAAGAATGGCCAAGACCCGCTCCGCATCCGCAGCCACCTTGTATCATGCGCATTTCTTCTCTTTTCATTCCTTCGAAGATATTCTTCAAACTAATTTTTTTCATTGTTTGATAAGTTAAACCAGCCTACTCATAAGCTTTTCGGCTTCCGCTTTTTGTTTTTAAAATCATCTTTTAGTGACATCAATTTCAGGTTCGGTCTTAGGTTGCGCAACCTGTATTTAAAAATCTTTTGATTTGCATTTGCAACTACAAACTAATCAGATAAATAAATAAAAAAACTAGGCATTTTTTAGCAGTAAAAATGCTATTGACTTCTTAAAAATATAAAAAATATCTTACCGTTTAACAGTGGTTTTTCTTCAGAACACACTATAACGTTATAGTGTTAATAAATAATAATTACAATAAAAAATTGGTTAAAAAATTAACAGTTTAAAAAATAAATACATTAATAATACAGAATAAACAATTAGCTTAATTATTTATAGCTTATCGGTGCAGTTTAAAATTTTGCATAAAAAAAGGGCTGTCTTACGACAGCCCTTTCGAATTATTTACTACTAAAAATTAATCTAATGTGATCTTTTTAGCACCATTGTCAATTGTTAAAACTCTTGGTCCTGTTGGTCCAGTATACTTAAAGTTACTATCACCATCACCAGCATTTACTAATTCATCATCGATAGTATAACCGTTTGATGAATAGAAAGTATAATTATGACTTGCATCCCAGTTACCATTACTTGTAAAGTTGTTTCCTAAGAATTCTCTAAATGCTTCTCCGCTTTTAAGAACAATAGTTACTTGGTAAACATCTGTTTTCCCAACAACTAATGGGAATTCAGTTTCTGCATCACCATCCCAAGTCCATCCTCCTGGAGTAGCAGCACCCACTAACCAGTGTGAAGTTGCTAATGGAGTATGATAAGGAGTTGCTTTAATAGTATAGAAATTAGAAAATTGTGATTCAGCCCCTGTTCCAACTGTAGATTTGATACGAATATCAACACTACTTTCTTCTTTTGAAGGAAAACCGGCATTAATTAAAGCTGCATTTAACTCAGCAACTGTCAAAGCTCTGTAACGAGATGTAGTTGTAGTTACTGCAAAAGGAGCAGCAAATTCAGTACCTGCTTTTGCAATTTCAATTGTATAATTTACAACTGTCTGCGTTCCATCATATTTTGCATCATCCCAAATTACAGTTGTTGCAACCTCTTTCTCATTTTCTTTTGTAAGAACAATGTTAAAGTCACTTTGAGGGCTAAGTAATACCGGAGCTGTAACAGGCTCAATTACTGGTCTATCTTCTACATCATCAGCATTACATGACACTGCTAAAACACCAATGAATGCGATTAAAATTTTATATATGTTTTTCATTTTATTTATTTTTTATATGGTTAGTTAGTATCCTGGGTTTTGTTTTAAAGTTGGGTTTGCTTGAATAGTACGTGACGGGATAGGCATCAAATCTCTGAAAGATTCTGTACCGCTACCATTTTTAACGCCACCTTTCCATTGCCATACTTTAGAAGATCCTGAGAATTTTCCAAAACGAATCAAATCTGTTCTTCTGTGACATTCCCAAAACAATTCTCTTGCTCTTTCATCTAAAAGAAAATCTAATGTTAATTCAGAACTTGTAATAATACCTGCTCCAGCTCTAGCTCTAATTTTATTTACATAACCTAAAGCTTTTGCTGCATCACCTGAAGAAGCTCCTCTTAGAGTTGCCTCAGCATACATTAAATATACATCTGACAATCTGTACATTGGGAAATCTGTGTCTGGCATATCAGCTCGTTGTGCAGCAGAGCCATCAGAATTTATGTTTGTAAACTTTCTAACTGCATAACCATTAGTAAATACTCCATAATCAGCGATATCTAAAGTTTGTCCATCTGTAAAGAAAGTACCTCTTTTATCAGAAACTGCATTTACATCAGGAAATAACTGAACAAATTCTGGTCTTACTCTGATACCTGACCAACCACCGTCCATTCCTTGATCTGCTCCTGCCATTTTTCCTCCAATAGATGCGTGCAAAATAAAACTCATACCTCCACCGATTGCTCTAATTGCATTTCCATCGCCAACAATTGGGAAAATAACTTCACTTTGTGCTCCGTTTCTGTTGTTATCTGCAGAAAACAAATAACGGTATGGAACCTCTGCAAATGTATATCCTGAAGCAGTAATAATGTCATTACATACAACAGCAGCTTCATTAAATCTTTCTGTTCCTGTATATACTTTAGAATTTAAATAAATCTGAGCAAGCAAAAATTTAGCAGCAGTTTTATCAACTCTTCCATATTCATTAGTTTTTGAAGGCGCCAAAGTATTATCAATATCTTTCAATTCAGACTCTACAAATGCAAAAACTTCTGCTCTTGTTTTTTGTTCTGGATAAAAGAAACCTACCGGATCATTTTCAGTTGTGATAGGCACATTTCCAAATAAATCCATCAAGTTAACATAAGAGAAAGCTCTTAAAAAACGTGCTTCAGCTCTTAAAGTGGTAACTTCAGCTTTCAAATTAGCGTCAACACCTCTTGATGCTAATTTCTCATCTGTAGTTTGTCTTAAAAATTCATTCGCAACACTAATTTCATAAAATGCTCTAGAAAAAATTCCGTACAAAAACTGGTTACTCGGACTCCATTTTTGCCCATTTATTGCAGGTAAACCATCATCAGACCAAGCCACAATTGCCTCATCTGTTGGGAATTCCTGAGTAACAAACATTAGTCGTAAATAACTACTAAAATCTCCTCCAAGACCAGCGATATCAGCTTGTCCATCACCATCATTACCTCCTACATACAAACCTGCATATAATTTCGCCATTACTTGTTTGTACGATGCCGGATCCTGAAAAAAGGTTTCAGAAAGAAACTCATCATCATCCGTTGGTGTCACGTCTAAGTCACCTGTACAAGACGTAAGTGTCATATTTAATCCTAAAATGAATAGGAGAAAATAAGATATATATTTAAATGATATTTTCATTTTGTTTATTTTTAAAATTTTGTTTTTCAATGTACTACTAGAAATTCGCATTTACTCCAAACAAGAATGTTCTGGCTCTTGGATAAACGTTATTGTCAATACCGTTGAACTTCTCTGGATCTAAACCGTCGTATTTCGTGAATACCAATACGTTTTGAACTCCTGCAGTAAATCTCAATGAAGCTGCTTTTAATAATGTTTTATCAAAAGTGTATCCAAGTACAATATTATCTAACTTGATAAATGAAGCATCTTTAACAAAATAGTTAGAATAATTACGTTGTGTACCATTTGAGTTACTTTCAGTTGTAAATCCTGTATTGTAGTAATCTGTAGTAATATTAGAAATATCACTATCTCTTCTTAAACCTGATTGTACATAACCTTTATCTGAACTTACGTTGTCGAAAATATAATTTCCTAAACTAGCTCTCCAGTTCATTGTAAAATCGAATTTTTTATAATTCAAAGTAGAATACAATCCGAAAAGATAATCAGCTGTTGGCTTATGGAATTTGTAACGATCCGCGTCTGTAATTGCTCCGTCACCATTTCTGTCTGCATAAGCTCCTTGAATTGGTCTTTTGTTAGCATCATACAATTGTTCAAAAACAAAAAATGAATTTGGTGCAAAACCTTCAGAGTGAATAAGAACCTGGTTACCTGTACCTCCCGCAATTACATCTCCTGTAATATATCCTTGGAATCCAGGAACTGTAACTCCTAAATCAGATATTTTTTGATCAATATACGTTACGTTACCAGCAAGATTCCATGTTAATTTATCAGTTTTAATGATATCTGATTGAAGACTAAACTCAACCCCTTTAGTTCTAACACTTCCAATATTGCTATATCCTTGGTTACGAATATTTGCTCCATCAGGAACAGGAATATCTGCCAAAAGATCACTAGATTTTTTATCAAAATAGTTAATAGTACCTGTTAATCTCTCATTAAAGAATCCAAAATCAACTCCTAAGTTCATCTCGGCTAAATCTTCCCATTTAATATCCTCATTATAACCTTCCGGTTTTGCAGCTCTGTATACTACACCATTAAATACATATTGTGTATTAAGTGTACCAAATGTAACTCTTCTTAAGAAATCATATGCAGGTGGAATATCTTGTTGTCCTGTAGTTCCGTAACCAACTCTTAATTTCAAACTAGATAATGTAGAATTATCTTTTAAGAATGCTTCTTCTGCTAAATTCCATGCGAATGCACCTCCAGCAAAATTACCCCATCTGTTTTCTTTAGAGAAACGTGAAGTTCCGTCTCTTCTGTAATTAACAGTTAATAAATATCTACTGTCATATCCTAAATTAACACGTCCAAAATAAGATTGTAAGTTAATGTCCGGATCAGTAGTAACGTCAGCAGGTGGATTTGGTTGTCTAACATCTCCCGAGTTAAACCCTTCACGTTGAAACAACTGATAGTTGTAACCTGCAGTAGCATCAATTTTAAACTTACCAATATCTTTAGTATAATTAAAGTATGTATTTAAGTTTTTGTTCTGACGATTGTCTGTATAATGAGTATAACCTCCGTAATTTACCCAGTTACCTTTATCAAAAGGATTAGGCTGGTATCCTAAAATACTTTCAGTACTAATTGCATTATAACCATCACTATCAAATTTATCGATACCTGCCTCAGCAACGATTCTTAAATCTTCAAAAAAGTGAAATTTATAATCTAATCTAATATTACCCCATTTTCTTGTAGAAGTTGCTCTTCTGTCTTCCTGATTTAATCTCGCAACAGGGTTTCTTGCTGGCAATAATGGTACATTACCATTTCCTTCCAACCATTCGAAGTAACCACCATATCGAGAACCTGCATCATAAACTGATTGTGTTGGATCAAATGTAATAGCAGAACTTACAACCGCACCTTCGTTTTGGAATTGGTTTTTTCCAAAAGATAAATTTCCTGTAATGTCAATTTTCAAGTGGTTATCAAACAAAACCGGGTTTAACGATAACGATGTCGTAGTTCTTTCAAAAGAAGTATTTCTTAAGATCCCAGGATTATCTACATTTCCAACAGATAAACGTACCGGTAATTTTTTGAATAAAGCACCGCTTACAGATATATTATTGTTGGTTGTTAAAGCAGTATGAAAAATTTCATCTTGCCAATTTGTATTTGCTGTACCTAATAAAGCTTTTTGAGCTGCGGTACCTTTTTCATTTACAAGAGCACGATATTGATCTGCATTTAAAACGTCTACTGTATTAGCAACTGTATTGATACCAACCTGAGAACTAAAGTTAACTTTCACGCCACCTTTTGTTCCTTTTTTAGTTGTAATTACAATTACACCATTTGCAGCACGAGAACCGTAAATTGCTGCTGCAGATGCATCTTTCAAAACAGTAAACGACTCGATATCATTAGGATCGATTGTAGACAAAATACTTGTAGAACCACTTGGAACCGCATTACTCATAGGAAGTCCATCAATAACAATTAATGGTTCATTTGAAGCACTTAATGAAGATCCTCCACGAATTCTAATATCAGCTTTTGCTCCAGGAGCTCCTCCTCCAACAACATTAACACCGGCAATACGTCCGCTGATTAAAGTTTCTGGAGTTACGTTAATTCCTTTATTAAATTCTTTAGCAGAAATTTGAGAAACAGATCCTGTTGCGTCTTTCTTCTTAACAGTACCGTAACCTACTTGTACTACAACTTCTTTAAGCTGATTTGTATCTTCTTCTAAAGAAACATTTATTGTTTTTTGTCCATTATAATCAAGGATTTGGGTTACGTATCCAATAAAAGAAACAGAAATCTTGTTACCGTTTTTTACATTAGATAATTGGTAATTACCATCAAATCCTGTTGATGTCCCACCCGGAGCACCTTGAACATTTACGTTTACTCCTGGTATTGGCTGTCCTGTTGCTTTATCAACAACAGTCCCACTTAATGTGCTTTGAGCTAACACAGTAAATGGCAACAATAGGAATAAAAATAACAACTTTTTGTAAATTGTTTTCATACTTTTTGTTTAAATTAGTTTGAGTTTTTGATTGTTAGTTAAGTTTTTAATTTTACTTCGAATTTCAAAATTATGAATTTATTAACACGCTCAACAAGAGGCAATTTTTATTGGTTTACGAAAACGTGGTAGTGTTGAAAACTTTCTATTTTTTGTAATCTTTTAAGTCAAAAATTGTCAATACCAAAAATATTAACCATCTTTATTATCAATTAGATTTTTTCCAAAAAACACCATGAAACGTAAAATAACCTTAAAACAGATAGCAAAAGAACTTGACGTATCTATTTCAACTGTCTCAAAATCACTTAGAAACAGTCTTGAAATAGGTGAAGAAACGCGTTTAAAAGTGCAAGCTTTTGCCAAGTTTTACAACTATAAGCCTAACAATATTGCTCTTAGTTTAAAAAACCGAAAAACCAAAAGTATTGGTATTATCATTCCGGAAATTGTACATCATTTTTTCTCTACCGTAATCAACGGAATTGAGCAAGTAGCCAATGAACACGGCTATAGTGTTGTGATTTGTTTATCAGATGATTCTTTCGATAAAGAGGTTTTGAATATGGAAATGTTAGCCAACGGAAGTATCGATGGTTTTATCATGTCACTTTCTAAAGAAACACAATTCAAAGGCGATTTTCATCATATTACAGAAGTCATCAATCAAGGAATGCCGGTTGTTATGTTTGACCGTGTTACCAATGATATTTTATGTGACAAAGTTATTATTGATGATAAAGCTGCTGCGTATGAAGCGGTTCAAAGCTTGATTGATAATGGAAGAAAAAAGATTGCATTGGTAACCACAGTAGATTATGTAAGTGTCGGAAAACTAAGAACCGACGGTTACGAAAAAGCGCTTTTAGACAACGGAATCCCTTTCAATGAAGATTTAATTATTAAAATTGAAGATGTTGATACTTGCGAAATTACTATTTCTGAACTTTTACATGACCGTGCTTTTGATGCTGTCTTTGCCGTAAATGAGCTTTTTGCCGTGACAATTATCAAAACGGCTTCAAAAATGGGATTAAAAATTCCTGAAGATTTGGCTGTAATTGCTTTCACTGATGGAATTATCTCAAAATACTCCACTCCAAGTATTACAACGGTAAGTCAAAGCGGTGAAAAAATGGGTAACAAAGCAGCCAAAATGCTTATTGAAAGACTAGAAGCCGAACATGACGAAGATGAAGACGAAAACGAAAATTACACTACTGAGGTTATTGAAACTCATTTAATAAAAAGAGAATCTACTGACTAAATTTCTTAAAATCAACCTATTCTAAAGCCATAAAAAATATTTATGGCTTTTTTATTAGCATAAATAAAAAAATAATTAATACTTTTACGCCCGTCAAGGCTTTTACTTTTACTTCGAAAAAAACAGTAAGTTTTGATAAGCAAAGCGCTTATCGTATAATTTTTTCAAATTACGATAATGGAAAAGCGTAAATTAAGTTTCTGGGAAATTTGGAACATGAGTTTCGGTTTCTTAGGAATACAATTTGGTTTTGCACTGCAAAACGCAAATACTTCAAGAATTTTTGAAACCCTTGGTGCTAAAATAGATGAAATCCCAATTTTGTGGATTGCTGCGCCTGTTTCTGGTTTAATTATTCAGCCCGTTATTGGTTATTTCAGTGACAGAACCTGGACTCGTTTAGGAAGACGTCGCCCCTATTTTTTAATTGGAGCTATTTTGTCTTCAATTGCATTATTCATTATGCCCAACTCTCCTACTTTATGGATTGCTGCTGGAACTTTATGGATAATGGATGCGTCGATAAATGTTTCAATGGAACCGTTTCGCGCGTTTGTAGGCGATAATTTGCCAGACGAACAGCGTGCATTAGGTTTTGTGATGCAGAGTTTTTTCATTGGTACAGGCGCCGTTGTAGGTTCTGTTCTACCCTATCTTTTCACAAATGTCTTTGATGTTAGCAATGTTGCTCCAAAAGGAATTATTCCGGATGCCGTAAAATGGTCGTTCTATATTGGCGGAATTGTTTTTCTGCTTTCTGTTTTATGGACTGTTTTCAAAACAACCGAATATACTCCAGAAGAACTTCATGCATTCGAAGCTAACAGCAAAAAAGATGTTGAAGACAGTACTGTTTCAGAGACCGAATCTGGAGTTTCTACAAAAAAACAATTGCTTTTAGGAGTATTGTTTGCTGGTATTGGAGGATTAATTTCATTTTTAATTTTCGAAAACAGCCTTGCTAAAGAGCTATATATTCTTTTTGTAGGCTTGATTTTTATGGGCGTTTTATTTGTAATTGCATCACAATTACGAACTAAAAAAGTTCAGAATGGCTTTACCATCATCATGACCGATTTATTGAACATGCCAAGAACAATGCAAAAATTGGCTTGGGTTCAGTTTTTCTCTTGGTTTGCCTTATTTTCTATGTGGATTTATACCACACAAGCTGTTACACAACACATTTTTGGCACTACAGACACCACTTCAAAAGTATACAATGATGCTGCCGACTGGGTTTCTGTTTTATTTACAGTTTATAACGGAGTTGCGGCAGCCGTAGCTTTCTTATTACCAGTTATTGCAAAAAAAGTAGGCGTTAGAGCAACACATTTATTAGCATTATGTGCTGGAGGTGTTGGTTTAATTTCAATTTATTTTATTGGTGATAAACAGCTGCTTATCCTTCCAATGTTGGGAGTTGGTATCGCTTGGGCAAGTATTTTATCAATGCCTTATGCTATGTTATCTGGAGCTTTGCCTGCAGCTAAAATGGGATATTATATGGGCGTTTTTAATTTTTTCGTCGTAATTCCACAAATTGTAGCTGCTACGATATTAGGATTTGTAATTAAACAATTCTTTAATAATGAACCTATTTATGCTCTAATAATTGGAGGTGTATCAATGATTTTCGCAGGATTATTGACGCTGAGAGTAAATAGTAAAACTAAAATTGAAATCCATGAATAATAAAAAAGCATTCATCTTCGATCTTGATGGAGTGATCGTTGATACCGCTAAATACCACTTTTTAGCTTGGCAGAAAATTGCCAAATCATTAAATATAAATTTTACGCTTGAAGACAACGAACTTTTAAAAGGTGTAAGCCGAGTTCGTTCTCTAGATATTATACTTGGATTAGGCAATGTTCAGGCTTCTCAAGAAGACAAAGACAAATGGCTGATTCAAAAAAATGAAGATTATCTATCTTATTTAGTTGACATGGATGAAAGTGAGGTTCTTCCAGGAGTTTTAAAAATTCTAAAACTATTAAAAGATAAAAACCAAGGAATTGCATTGGGCTCTGCCAGTAAAAATGCAAGACCAATTCTAGAAAAAACAGGGATTCTGTCTTACTTCGATGTTATTGTTGACGGAAATGACGTTACCAATGCAAAACCAGATCCTGAAGTTTTCTTAAAAGCGGCTCAATTATTAAACATTGATCCAAAAAATTCAATTGTATTTGAAGACTCTGTTGCCGGAATTCAGGCAGCAAATATTGCAGAAATGGTAAGTGTGGGAATTGGTGAGGAAACAATTTTGCATGAGGCTGATTTCATTTTTAAAGATTTCACTGTAATGGATGAAAACTTTATCGAATCATTAATCACAAAGTAAAATCAATCATAAATCAATCAATCACGAAAAACACTGTAAAGACAAATGAACCAAGATTATATAAAGCCAGATAACTGGTCAATTATAGAAGAAGGATTTGATGCTGAAAGGGTCAAATCGTCTGAAAGTCTTTTTAGTATCGGAAACGGTGCTATGGGACAACGCGCCAATTTTGAAGAAACATATTCTGCAGAAACTTTTCAAGGAAGTTACATTGCCGGAATTTATTATCCAGACAAAACAAAAGTGGGCTGGTGGAAAAACGGTTATCCGAAATATTTTGCCAAAGTACTTAACGCTCCAAACTGGATTGGAATTGACATTGAAATCAACGAAGAAAATCTTGATTTAAATACGTGTACCGAAGTTAGAAACTTCCGCAGAGAATTGAATATGAAAGAAGGTTGGTACAATCGTTCTTTTGAAGCAATTCTAAAAAACGGAACTGAAATTTCAGTTAATGTTCGTCGTTTTCTTTCATTAGATTTAGACGAATCGGGAATCATTAAATACGATATTACACCTTTAAATAAAGATGCAAAAATCGTTTACAAACCTTACGTTGACGCTGGTGTAACCAATGAAGATGCGAACTGGGAAGAAAAATTCTGGGAACCGCTTGAAGTTAAAAAAGGTACAAATGAAGCTTTTGTTACGGCTCAAACGTTTAAAACGCATTTTAAAGTTACGACTTTCATGCACAATACGATTTTGGCAAACGGAGAAAACATCAACGTTTCGCCATCAACAATCGATTCAACAACAGATAAAGTTCAGTACACATACGGAACTATTATTGCAAAAGGACAAACCTCATCAATTCAAAAAATTGGTGGATATACGGTTTCTTTAAACCATGAAAACACTTTGGCTGGAGCCGAAAAAGTAATCAAATCGGCAGTTGCTTTAGGTTATGACGCACTTCTTCAAAATCAAATTGAAGCTTGGGCAAAAATCTGGGAAATGTCAGATATCACAATCGAAGGTGATGTAAAAGCTCAACAAGGAATTCGTTTCAACATCTTCCAATTAAACCAAACGTATTCAGGAAAAGATTCTCGTTTGAATATTGGACCAAAAGGTTTCACCGGAGAAAAATACGGCGGATCTACTTATTGGGATACTGAAGCGTATTGTATTCCGTTTTACATGGCGACAAAAGATCAGCAGGTTGCGCGTAATTTATTGACGTACCGTTACAATCAATTAGACAAAGCGATTGAAAATGCTAAAGATAATTTAGGTTTCAAAGACGGTGCTGCATTGTACCCAATGGTTACCATGAATGGTGAAGAGTGTCACAACGAATGGGAAATCACACACGAAGAAATCCACAGAAATGGTGCGATTGCTTTTGCGATTTACAACTATTACCGTTATACTGGAGATTACTCTTATATTCCTGAAAAAGGATTAGAAGTTTTAATCGGAATTGCGCGTTTCTGGCACCAAAGAGCTTCTTTCTCAAAAGATAAAAATCAGTATGTTATTTTGGGAGTTACAGGTCCAAACGAATACGAAAACAACATCAACAATAATTTCTACACCAATTATATTGCGAAATGGTGTATTGATTTTGCAGCAGAACAAATCGAAAAAGTTGCTTCAGAATATCCTGCAGACCACAAACGCATTTTAGAAAAAGTTAGCCTTTCGGCGAATGAAATTCAGGAATGGAAAAAAGTGGCTGATGATATGTATTTCCCAATTTCAAAAGAACTTGGAATCTACTTACAGCAAGACGGTTTCTTAGACAAAGATTTAGTTCCGGTAAAAGATTTAGACAAATCACAGCGTCCAATTAACCAAAAATGGTCTTGGGATCGTGTTTTACGTTCGCCATATATCAAACAAGCAGACGTTTTACAAGGTTTTTATTTCTTCGAAGATCATTTTTCGAAAGAAGAATTAAAACGCAATTTCGAATTCTATGAATCATTTACGGTTCATGAAAGTTCGCTTTCGCCTTGCGTACACTCGATTCAAGCTGCAGCTTTAGATAAAATGGACATGGCTTATACTTTCTATTTAAGAACTTCTCGTCTGGATTTAGATGATTATAACAAAGAAGTGGAAGAAGGTTGTCATATTACCTCAATGGCCGGAACTTGGATGAGTATTGTAGAAGGTTTTGGTGGAATGCGTGTTAAAAATGACCAGCTTCATTTCTTTCCAAAAATTCCGAAAGAATGGAATGGTTATTCTTTTAAAATCAATTTCAGAAATCAAATTTTAAAAGTAGCTGTAGATCACAACGAAACAACATTTACTGTCGATGGCGAAAAAGATTTAACAATTATTGTTAACGGAAAGCCTATAATTGCAAGTAAATTTGTACAAATAAATTAAATCACAATACCCTTAAAAACTAAAAAACATGAAAAACTTATTTTTCGCAAGTTTAATCTTGTTTGCTTTTAGCTCAATTGCAGAAGCACAACAATTAAAATCACCCGAAGGAAAGTTCGTAATGGAATTTTCTCTGCAAAACGACGGAACTCCAACGTACAATTTAAAATACAAAAACAAAGAAGTTGTAAAAACAAGTAAACTTGGTCTTGAACTTAAAGATGACAAAAAATCTTTATTGAATGACTTTACAGTTGTTGATACTAAAACTTCGACTTTTGATGAAACTTGGAAACCAGTTTGGGGAGAAGTAGATCACATCAGAAATCATTACAATGAATTGGCTGTTACTTTAAACCAAAAAGGAACGGACAGACAAATCATTATCCGTTTCCGTTTATTCGAGGACGGACTTGGATTTAGATATGAATTCCCAGCACAAAAGAATCTTACTTATTTTGTAATTAAAGAAGAAAGATCTCAATTTGCAATGACTGGAGATCATACTGCTTTCTGGATTCCAGGAGATTATGACACTCAGGAATACGATTATACAAAATCTAAATTATCTGAAATTAGAGGTTTATCTCAAAAAGCATACACAGCAAACGTTTCTCAAAAATCTTTTTCACCAACAGGAGTTCAGACTTCTTTGATGTTAAAAACTGCTGACGGAATCTACATCAACTTGCACGAAGCAGCTTTGATCAACTATTCTTGTATGCACTTGAATTTAGACGATAAAAACTTGGTTTTCGAATCTTGGTTAACGCCTGATGCAAAAGGTGATAAAGGTTATATGCAAGCACCAAGCCATTCTCCGTGGAGAACAATTATGGTAAGCGATGATGCTAGAGAAATTTTGGCTTCAAAAATGACTTACAACTTAAACGATCCTTCAAAAATTGAAAATACTTCTTGGATTAAACCAGTAAAATACGTTGGTGTTTGGTGGGAAATGATTACAGGAAAAAGCTCTTGGTCGTACACAAATGATTTCCCAACAGTTCAATTGGGCGTTTCTGATTTTTCAAAAGCAAAACCAAGTGGAACACACGGAGCAAACAATGCTAACGTAAAAAAATACATTGATTTTGCTGCGGCAAATGGTTTCGATGCTGTTTTGGTTGAAGGTTGGAACGAAGGCTGGGAAGACTGGTTTGGACATTCTAAAGATTATGTTTTTGATTTCTTAACGCCTTACCCAGATTTTGATGTAAAAGGACTTCATGAATATGCAAAATCTAAAGGTGTAAAAATCATCATGCACCACGAAACTTCAGGATCTGTTCGTAACTACGAGCGCCACATGGATGCTGCTTACAAATTCATGAACGATAATGGATACGATGCTGTAAAAAGCGGTTACGTAGGTGATATTTTACCAAGAGGTGAAAATCATTACAGCCAATGGATTGTAAATCATTATCAATACGCTATCGAAAAAGCAGCTGATTATAAAATTATGGTGAACGCTCACGAAGCAGTTCGCCCAACAGGAATTGCTAGAACGTATCCTAACTTAATTGGAAACGAGGCTGCAAGAGGAACAGAATACCAAGCTTTTGGAGGTTCTAAACCTAATCACGTTACTGTATTGCCATTTACACGTTTAATTGGTGGTCCAATGGATTACACGCCTGGAATCTTCGAAATGGATATCAGCAAAATGAATCCGGACAACAAATCGCATGTAAATAGCACAATCTGTAATCAATTAGCTTTATACGTTACAATGTACAGCCCATTACAAATGGCGGCAGATACTCCAGAGAACTACAACCGTTTTCCAGATGCATTCCAATTCATTAAAGATGTGGCTGTAGATTGGTCAGAAAGTAAATATATTGAAGCTGAGCCGGGAGATTTTATTACAGTTGCCCGTAAAGCAAAAGGAACAAACAACTGGTTTGTTGGAAATGTAAACGGAGAAACTTCTCGTACATCTAACATCGATTTCAGTTTCCTTGAAAAAGGCAAAAAATACACTGCAACAATTTACGCTGATGCAAAAGATGCGCATTACAAAACGAATCCGCAAGCTTATACTATCAAGAAAATTGCTGTAACGAATAAATCAAAATTATCTCAGTTTTCTGCTCCAGGAGGAGGTTATGCGATAAGCATTATTGAAACAAAATAATTTAATTAACCATATAAGAAATGTAAGTCCATTTAAATAGAAATCTCCCCAGTTTTTGTCTTAAATGTTCTTACATTTCTTATATAGTTTAAATTCTACTCCTGCAAGGTTTTTCAAACCTTGTAGGTTTTCTTAAGCTTTACTCAATTTCACATACCTGCAAAGTTTTGTCCCGAAGCTTCGGGATTGCAGGAAATCGAACTAAAAAGAAAAACTATGAATAACCTAAGAATAAACCACAATTTCTACATACTCTTTCTAATGGTTTTGCTATTTTCCGCTTCCGCGAAAGCGCAAATCCAAAAAGTAGAACCTCCATTTTGGTACGCCGGAATGAAAAATCCGGAATTGCAGATTATGTTCTACGGAAAAAACATCTCACAATATGAGGCTTCTGTTTCGAATAATGTGGCGATCAAAAATGTAGAAAAAACAGAAAATCCGAATTACCTTTTTGTAACAATTGATACGCAAAATATCAAAGCATCTGAATTGGTTTTCTCTTTCAAAAACAATAATAAGGTAGCTTTTACGCAGAAATATTCTCTTAAAGAAAGAAGAGCAAATTCGGCAGACAGAAAAAGTTACGATGCATCGGATTTGATTTACTTAATCATGCCGGATCGTTTTGCAAACGGAAATCCGAAAAACGACAGCGACGCTTCTTTAACTGAAAAAGGAAACCGCGCAGAACCAGGCGGTCGTCACGGTGGCGATATCGAAGGAATCATTAAAAACTTAGATTATATTTCGTCTCTTGGTGCAACTACAATTTGGAGCACGCCTTTATGCGAAGACAACGACAAACAGCATTCGTATCATGGGTATGCGCAGTCTGATGTTTACAAAATAGATCCGCGTTACGGAACGAATGACGATTACGCTCGTCTTTCTGCAGAAATGCACAAAAAGAACATGAAACTGGTTATGGATTATGTTACGAATCACTGGGGAATTACCCATTGGCTGATGAAAGATATGCCAACAAAAACATGGTTCAATCAGTTCGAAACTTTCACGCAAACGCACCACAGACGTGAGGTAATTACAGATATTCACGCTTCAAAAACAGATCAGGAAGTTTGTGTTGACGGCTGGTTTGTGCCTTCAATGCCGGATTTGAATTTAAGAAATCCTCTAGTTGCAAAATACTTAACGCAAAATGCGATTTGGTGGATTGAATTTGCAAACCTTGACGGATTTAGAGTTGATACTTATAATTACTCTGATAAAACTGCTATGGCAAATTGGGCAAAATCAATTACAGATGAATATCCGAACTTTAATATCGTTGGTGAAATCTGGATGCACAATCAGGCGAATTTAGCTTTTTGGCAGAAAGACAGTAAAATTGGTGCGATTGAAAACTACAATTCAAATCTTCCAAGTGTAATGGATTTTACGCTTCAAAGTCAGGTTACTTCTGCTTTCAACGAAGACACGCCAAACTGGGACAGCGGATTGATCAAATTCTACAACAATTTTGCGATGGATTTTCTATATCCAAACACGAATAACATTTTGGTTTTTTCCGAAAATCATGACACCGATCGTATGAACGATAAGTTCAAATATGATTTGCCAAAATATAAATTGGCGATGACTTTATTGGCAACCATTCGCGGAATTCCACAAGTATATTACGGTTCAGAAATTGGAATGGGCGGTGACAAAAGTAAAGGCGATGCCGATATTCGTCAAGATTTTCCTGGCGGATGGGCTGGCGATAAAAACAATGCTTTCACAGTAGCAGGAAGAACAGCTCAACAAGCACAATATTTTGATTTCACGTCGAAATTATTCAACTGGAGAAAATCAAATGAAGCGGTTCATTTCGGAAAAATGACACATTATATCCCTGAAAACAATACGTATGTTTATTTCAGATATACCAATGCAAAAACGGTAATGGTGGTTTTCAACAACAATGCAAAAGAGCAGGTTGTAAAAACAGCTCGTTTCAAAGAAAACATCAAAAACTTTAAATCTGGAAAAGATGTTATCACAGGAAAAACATTCGATTTAGCTACAGAAATTACTTTAGAACCAAAATCAGCTTTGGTTTTAGAATTGGAATAAGATTAAAAACTCAGTATATAATGTAGAGACGCACTGCAGTGCGTCTACGCAAAGTATTTTTGCCACAGATTAAAGGATTAATGCAGATTTTAAATCATTTTAATCTTATAATCTGTGGCTTTTTTTTCAACATAATATATGTCTAAAAAATTCCCAAATAATGAAAAAATACACTTTCCTTTTTTTATCTTTAGTATACTTAACAATGAGTTGTTCTGGCTCAAAATCAGTTACAATGAATAATACTTCGAAAACACCTTTCGTTTGGGAAGGGGCAAATGTTTATTTTTTACTTACAGATCGTTTTTATAACGGAGATACTTCAAACGACGTCAATTTTAACCGAACAAAAACACCCGGAAAATTACGCGGATTTGAAGGCGGTGACATCATCGGAATTACCAAAAAAATCGAATCAGGCTATTTTGAAAAACTAGGAATAAATGCCATTTGGCTTACGCCGATTGTAGAACAAATTCACGATGGCGTTGATGAAGGAACCGGACTTAGTTATGGCTTTCACGGTTATTGGGCAAAAGACTGGACCGCTTTAGATCCCAACTTCGGAACAAAAGAAGACTTGGCAAAACTAGTCAAAAAAGCACACGAAAAAGGCATCAGAATAATTCTCGATGGCGTAATTAATCATACTGGACCAGTAACTCCGGAAGATCCTGTTTGGCCTTCTGACTGGGTTAGAACTGGCGTTGTTTGCGATTATAAATCTTTCGAAAATACAACCATGTGTACTTTGGTTGACAATCTTCCGGACGTTAGAACAGAAAGTAATCAAGAAGTAGCGCTCCCTCCTTTTTTAATTGAAAAATGGAAAAAAGAAGGCCGTTATGAAAAAGAAATCGCTTCATTAGATGAATTCTTCAAAAGAACCAATTATCCAAGAACGCCAAAATATTATATTATAAAATGGCTTACAGATTATATATTAGAATTTGGAATTGACGGTTACAGAGGCGACACGGTAAAACATACCGACGAAAAGGTTTGGGCCGATTTCAAAAAAGAATGTGATTACGCTTTTGAAACCTGGAAAAAACATCATCCTCTACAAGTTTTAGATCAGAATCCTTTTTACACGATTGCTGAAGTTTACGGTTACGGAATTAGCGGTGGACAGGATTACGATTTTGGAGACCGAAAAGTAAATTATTTTCAGAATGGTTTTAACAGCATGATTAATTTTGAATTTAAATGGAATGCTGCGCAAAACGATTATGAAGGTTTATTTTCTAAATATTCAAATGCTTTAAACAATGACTTAAAAGGATATTCGGTTTTAAATTATATGTCTTCTCATGACGATGGTCAGCCTTTTGATGCTAATCGAACAAAAAGCATTGAAACGGCGAATAAATTATTGCTTTCTCCTGGAATGTCACAGGTTTATTACGGCGACGAATCGGCACGATCTTTAGTTATTGAAGGTACTCAGGGCGATGCAACCTTACGTTCCAATATGAATTGGGATGCTATTCAGAACAATCCTGAAACTCAAAAAACACTTTTACACTGGCAGAAATTAGGACAATTTAGACGAAATCATCCTGCAGTTGGAGCTGGCTTTCACCAATTAATTAATGCCAATCCTTATACTTTTTCCAGAACGTTTACCAAAGGCGCTTTCACAGATAAAGTAGTTATGGGAGTTGATTTACCAAAAGGCAGAAAAGAACTTCCTGTTGGTGATATCTTCCCAAATGGAACAAAATTAAAAGATACTTACTCCAATCAAAATACAGAAGTTATTGACGGAAAAGTGATTGTCGATAGTGATTTTGATATTGTTTTACTGGAACTGATCTAAAAATTTAACCGCAAAGGTCGCAAGGGAAAATCGCAAGGTTCGCAAAGATTATAAAAAACTTTGCGAACCTTGCGTAAAACTTTGCGACCTTTGCGGTTAGAAAAAACACTGCAAAATGCTAAAAATAGCTCACAGAGGTGCAAAAGCATATGAACCAGAAAATACTTTGCAAGCCTTCCAAAAAGCTTTAGATCTAAATTCAGACGGAATTGAACTCGACGTTCACCTGAGTTCTGATGGACACATAATCGTAATTCACGATGAAACCATCGACAAAATGACTAACGGAAAAGGCGCTGTAAACTCATTTTCTTTATCCGAATTAAAATCATTTTTGATTGATGGAAAACATGAAATTCCGACTTTAAATGAGGTGTTTGATTTAGTCGATAAAAAGTGTTTCATCAATATCGAATTGAAGTGTAGAGGCGCGCAGCAGTGCGTCTCCTCGCTAATCGAAGAATATATTTCAGAAAAAAACTGGAATTACAAGCATTTTATCATTTCAAGTTTTGATTGGATTGCTTTGCAGGAAATTCATAATCTAAATCCGAAAATTCCAATTGGCGTTTTAACAGAAACAGATTTGAATTTGGCATTGGCTTTCGCCGAAACTATACAAGCAAAAGCAATTCATCCATATTATCATTTATTGACTGAGGAAAACACGAAGCAAATTCAGGAAAAAGGATTTCTGGTTTTACCCTGGACAGTAAACATTGAAGAAGATATTCAAAAAGTAAAAAGTTATAACGTAAACGGAATCATCACTGATTTTCCGGACAAAATATAAAATTTAAAATAGCCACAGATTAAAAGATTAAAAAAGATTTTTTTATTCTGCCACAAATTTCACGAATTTTCACGAATTAATTTATGTGTGAATTCTGAGCAAAAAAATCTGTGCAAATCATTTTAATCTGTGGCTAAAAAAATTAGTGCCAATTCGTGAAATTCGTGGCAACCTAAAAAAATATGATCAAAAATTTCGACATCATCATCGTGGGCGGAGGCGCTGCAGGTTTTTTTACTGCGATTAATATTGCAGAGAAAAATCCGAAACTTAAAATTGCCATTTTAGAAAGAGGAAAAGAAGTGCTTTCAAAAGTCCGCGTTTCTGGTGGCGGACGATGCAACGTTACGCACGCTTGTTTCGAACCCAACGAATTGGTTAAATTTTATCCGCGTGGCGAAAAAGAACTTCGTGGACCTTTTCATCAATTTTGTTCTGGCGATACAATTGAATGGTTTGAAAAACACGGTGTCGAATTAAAAATCGAAGAAGACGGAAGAATGTTTCCCGTTTCAAATTCATCACAAACGATAATTGATTGTTTCTTAAAAGCAACCGAAAAATTAGGTATAAAAGTGTTGACCGGACAAAGCGTTCAGTCTATTTTCAAAAAAGAAAATCATTGGAAAATTGACACGCAAAGTGATAATTATGCTGCCGGAAAATTAATTCTGGCAACAGGAAGCAATCCCAAAATTTGGGAAATGCTTCAGGAACATGGACACGCAATTGTGAGCCCCGTTCCTTCCCTATTTACTTTCAATATTAAAGATTCTCGAATTAAAGAATTACCTGGCGTTGCTGCGCAAGTGACAGTAAACGTAAAAGATACTAAACTAGAATCGACAGGACCATTGTTAATCACACATTGGGGAATGAGCGGTCCCGCAATTTTGAAACTTTCAGCATGGGGCGCACGAATTCTGCACGATAAAAATTATCAGTTTACCATTTTCGTCAATTGGCTAAATGATGTTGATCACGAAGATGCAGAAAAAATCCTAAAAGATTTAAAACAAGAACACGCTAAAAAAGCGGTTTCTAAAAAATCTCCCTTTGACTTCCCGAATCGTTTATGGGAAAGTTTGGTTTTGGCTTCGGGAATCAAAACAGAAACCAAATGGGCAGATTTATCTAAAAACCAATTGCAAAACCTGACTTCACAACTTACAAAAGCCGAATTTAAAGTAAACGGAAAAAGCACTTTTAAAGAAGAATTTGTAACCGCCGGCGGAATCGATTTAAAAGAAATCAATTTTAAAACCATGGAAAGCAAAATTCACGAAAACCTTTATTTTGCTGGTGAAATTGTAAATATAGACGCTATTACTGGCGGATTTAATTTTCAGAATGCCTGGACAAGCGGATTTATTTTGGCTCAAAATATTTAATAAAAAATGAAATTTAAAGGAATTATTTTTGATTTAGACGGAACGCTAGTAGATTCATTGCACGACATTTCAGATGCGATGAATACTGTACTTCAAAGTTTAAATTTCCCAACTCATACTTACGAAACCTATCAATATTTCATCGGAAGCGGATTGCGAAATCTCGTTAGCAAAGCACTTCCTTCAACAAATAATTCAGACGAACAGATTGAACTTTGTTTTGAATGCATGATTAACGAATATCGTGAAATGTGCACCGTAAAAACAAAACCTTATGAAGGTATTCTAGAATTGTTAGAAAACCTGACTTCAGAAAATATCAAAATGGCTGTTTTTTCTAATAAAGCCGATGAATTGACGAAGAAAATAGCATCAGAGATATTTCCAAATCATTTTGACACTGCAGTTGGCTTAAGTACAGAAGCGCTTAAAAAGCCAAATCCGTTTGAGGCTTTAGAAATAAGCAAAAAATGGAATTTAAAACCTGAAGAAATCCTTTTTGTCGGAGATTCTGACATTGATATGCAGACGGCAATAAATGCTAATATGTTTCCGGTTGGAGTTTCCTGGGGCTACAGAACCGAAGAGGAACTGAAAACAAGTGGAGCAAAAGTGGTAATTAATAATGCTTCAGAATTAATTGAAATTTTATAACCAAGTAGTTTTACTGTAAGTGTTTTTTCAAATACTTTTCTATATTTGCCTCCTTAAACAAGAGCTCTCTTACAAATAAAAACTAAACATTTAATGAAAAAAATACTCTTCGTAGCTCTTTTACTTTTTATCGTTTTTGCCTGTGATTCTAATGATTCTGAAAATACTAAAGAGAACAAAATACTATTGCAAACAAATGTAATTGATGCTGAATATTCGAAGAAAACAGATGAATTAGTATATGTCTCATCAAACCCTTCGCAGGTAAATATTTTTAATTCGGCTTCCGAAAATCTCGAAAAGATTACATTAGAGTACGAACCAACCTGTATTTCACTTTCACAAGATGGAGAAACGGCCGTTATTGGTCATGATGGCCACATTACACATGTAAATTTAAAAACCCTATCAGTAATTAACACTTACAACCTTTCCTGTACTGCGCTTGATATTGTTCTTGGAAATAATAAATGGGCATACATTTTTCCTAAAGAAGATCAATGGTCCTATTTACGAAGTATTAATATGAATTTATCCTACAATAACGAAGCACCACAAAGCATTTATAATCAAATGTTTGCCGGAACAAAAGGAAGACTTCATCCATCAGGAAAATATATCTATGCACAAGATCCATCATCACGTGCACAAGTTAAAAGATTTACTATTCAAAATGGAGATATAGATGACAGTTACGAATCTTATTTTGAAGAAGAAAACTATACATTCCCCAGCATATGGTTTTCAGAAGATGGTAACAGAATTTTTACTCGAGAAAGATCTGTCTTAAAAACTTCGGAGCTCAAAAATTTTGATATGCTTTATAATGGAAGAATTGATTCAGAAAACAACTCCAAAGTAGCATGGATGGATCATTCAGCCCTAAATCATCAATTTTATCTTATTCTTGAAAGCGATGATGATTGGAATCCCGTTAAGTCTAATTTTATTTATTCTTATGATGATTCAAATCTTAGTTATATCAGGAAATTTGAGCTGGAAAAATATTTTAAACCTAAGCAAAGAGGCAACGACGAAGCTTTTTATGATGCAGCTCCATTTTTTGTTTTTAGTAATTCTAATGGAAATCGCTTATTTGTAATTACAAAATCAATTGAACCTGATTCATCAAATGACTGGGCTATTCAAAAAATAGATATTCACTAAACTAGAAATGTTTTTAATACATTCAAATTAAAGAAAATAAATTAAGCAAAGATTGGAAATGAAAAAAATTCTATTATTAGGGGTAATAATGCTTATACTTCTTAGTTGTTCAAATAATGATTCTTCAGATACAAAAATGGAAGAAGCATCTTATTCAATTCCTGATTCTTTAAACTTTAACATCTTTAATCAAAGACTTTTCTTAAAAATTCAAAACCAAGGCAATACATTAATAAATTATTCTATAACTAGCTCAAAAAACTATATAACCCTTTCTTCTTCTCAAGGAAATATTACTGCTGAAAATCAAAGTGAAATTGGAGTAACTTTAGATAAATCAAACTTACCAAGCGGTATATCTTATTCTAAATTATATTTAAATATCAACAATAAAAAAGATTCAATAGTTGTAAAAGTAAACAACAATATTGAAGAAAAAGTAATTCTAAATTCAGACGTTATTGACGCAGAATACTCGAAAGTAAATGATCAGCTTATTTATGTTTCGCAGCATCCTTCTGCTGTAAATATCCTAAAAACAAATACAGGTATAACAGAACAAATACCTTTATCGTCTCCCCCAACATGTATTTCAATATCTCAGGATGGACAGACAGCTGTAGTTGGACACAACGGAAGTATTTCTTACATCAACTTAAACAATAAAACCGTTGTAAAAACCTATCCTGTTTCTTGTTATGCTTTTGACATTGTACTAGGAAATAACAAATGGGCGTATATTTTTCCAGAAAAAGGACAATGGACTTTTATTAGATGTATTAATTTGAACGAAATAAATAACAATGAAAGCCTTCAAGTGGGAGCATTCATATACGAAGGCACTAAAGGGAAATTGCATCCTTCTGGGAAATATATTTATGGCGCAGATAATGGTATAATGCCCTCGGATATAGAAAAATACAACATTGAAACAAACGTTGCCCAATATGCATATGATTCCCCATATCTTGGAGATTATGATATGAATGGAAATTTATGGTTTTCAGAAGATGGCAACAAAATTTTCACAAAAGGAAAAAACGTATTCAAAACATCCGAAATTAAGGATCAGGATATGATTTACAGCGGTACAATTGAAATTAATTCTAGTAATGTGAATACTAAAATAGAAAGTTTGGATCATTCATCTTTAAAAAACAATCTTTATTTCATTCTATCATATGGATTATATTTTCCTTACAAAAAAGAACCTTATCTCTATATTTATAATTCTTCTACCTTAAGCTTAAAAAATAGAATTAAATTGGAGCAATTTGCCGTTCCTAAAAACGAAAGCAGTGGGAGTTTTTATGACGCTGAACCCTATTTTGTATTTAGCAATTCTAATGGAAATTCTATTTTTGTAATTGTAAAAGCAACCGGAGCAGGTTTAGCCAAAGAATGGGCTATCCAAAAAATAAATATTGAATAATAGCCAATTACGTTGAAGCGTAAATGAAATCAACATATTCTTCATTACAAAAACAAATCGCAGCAATTGCCTCTTTTTCTGAAAATGAAATGGAGGTAATTGCTTCTTGTTTTGAATATGAAAAATTTACAGCTAAAGATTTTCTCTCTCCAATAGGAAAAATAAGCAATAAGATTTTCTTTATTGTTGAAGGTTTAGCACGCGTTTATTACTTAAAAGACGGGAAAGAAATTACAACTTATTTAAGTTGTGATAATGGCTTCATCGCTTCATATTTCAGTTTTATAAATCAATCGGCTTCTTTTGAAAATATTCAATGTATTGAAGACTGCGAAGTGCTTTCGATTACTTTCGAAAAAATGCAGTTTTTGTATAACGAAATCCCAAATTGGGAACGTGTTGGAAGAATTCTTGCTGAACAAAATTACCTCTGCATGGCAGATCGTGTTTTAAAACTCCAAATGATTCCTGCCAAAGAAAAATACCAAACTTTTTTAACTTCGGCTCCAGCCAAAATAATTCAGCGAACACCTTTAATTTATATCGCTTCTTTTCTCGGAATTACTCCAGAATCTTTAAGCCGAATTCGTCAAAGCATTTCTTAACATTTATCAAGTGAGTTCGGAAACAGAATTCAAATCTTTGTCAATATAAAAATTCAAGAAAATGAAAAATATTGCCAAAGACGTTTATCAAATTCCGTTGTTTCCAAGAAATGCTATCAACTGTTATGTTATCGAAGATGTTTTAATCGATGCCGGAATTCGAAGTTCAAGCGGAATAATTTTAAAAGCCTTAAAAGGCAAATCAATAACAAAACACGTTTTAACGCATGCTCACGCTGATCATCAAGGAAGCACTAAAATAATCTGTGAAACACTAAACATTCCTCTTTTATGCAGTAAACCCGAAAAAACTGCCGCAGAAAATGGAAATGTAATTTTTGAATATCCAAATCCGAATCATATTATTTCGAAATTTCAAAAAAACTTCTGGGCAGGAAAAGGACATCCAGTTTCTGAAACTTTAAAGGAAGGCGATAAAATTGGCGGATTTACCGTTATCGAAACTCCAGGACATTCCAGCGGCCATTTGTCTTTTTTCAGAGAAAGTGATGGCCTATTGATTGTTGGTGATGTAATGACCAATATGAACCTTTTGACAACAAAAGTAGGCTTACACGAACCGCCTCATTTGTTTACTTCTGATAAAGAAACAAATAGAAAATCCATATTAAAATTAGCCGCTTTAAAACCTAAAACACTTTGTTTTGGACATGGACCAGTTTTAAAGAATAATGGAGAGTTTGAGCACTTCGTTCGAAAACTCAAACCACATTATTAACAAGAATTTACAGATTTCACAAGTTTTCGTTAAGACTATTCTAATAATTTTACTCTCAACTAATTAATCCTATATGAGAGTAAAATTACTTACTACAATTTCTTTTTTTACGTATCAACTTAGTGTTTCTCAAACCGAAAAACTACTTCACGGAAAAGTTGTTTCTAATAATTCTCCTCTCAATAAAGTTGAAGTAATAAACAAAACAGCTCAAACTAGTACAAGAACAAATGAACGTGGAGAATTTTCAATTCTAGTAAAAGCGCAGGATAGTTTGATATTTTTTACAAAAGATTATCTATTTGCGCGGTTGAAAATTACCGCAAAGGAAATCGAAACTAATAATCTTATCATAAATATGATTCCGAAAGCGGAAGAATTGAACGAAGTCGTGATTTTAGACAGGAAAACTACCTCAATTTCACTCAGTAAAGAAGAAATAAATGAAATCAAACTAAATTCACATAAATCGAAAGAAGGATTAAAAATTCAAGGTTATTATGAGGTAAAAGGAGGTCCACTTGACATCGATTTCATTTATTTGGGTAAGCAAGTTTACAACTTATTCAAAAAAGACGAAGACCCTAAAAAGAAAACCCCAGAAATTGATTTCAGAAAATTAATTGCAAAAACCTGCCCCGAAGATTTCTTTTCTAAAGATTTAAAATTAAGCCCCGACGAAAAGGAACTTTTTCTTCAGTTCTGCGAAGCCGACCCAAAATCCAAAATGCTTCTGGTAAATTTAAATATTCTTGAAACGATGGAATTTCTGTTTGCCAAAAACGACGAATTTAAAAAATTAAATTCTGCAATTAAAAACTAAAAGCCAGTACATGAAACTAAAATTACTTACCACAATTTCTTTTTTCACTTATCAACTTAGCATTGCTCAAACCGAAAAAATACTTCGCGGAAAAGTGCTTTCTCAAAATCTAGCTCTAAAAAATATTGAAGTCATTAATAAAACAGCAAAAACTAGTACAAGAACAAATGAATTGGGAGAATTTTCAATTTTAGCAAAAGCGCAGGACAGTTTAATTCTCTATTCGAAAGATTATTTCTTTACTAGATTAAAAATCACTGCCAAAGATATTGAAAACAACAATCTCGTCGTTAACATGATTCTGAAACCCGAAGAATTGAATGAAGTTGTAATAAATAAGGTCGAATTTGATAAAGTTAAGATTAGTGCTGATGAAGTTGCAGATATATTAATCAGTAAAAGTGCCAAAGATTTATTCTGGAATACAGGAGTTAATGATGGATCTATTAGAGAAGGTCTTCGAGTTTCATTCCCTTTAAAAGGTAAGCAAAAGAAAACAATTGAAGTTACCGACGACCGTTTTAAGAAACTGGTTGTTGCTACTTGTCCTCCAGATTTCTTTCTAAAAAATTTAAAAATAAAACCTGAAGAAAAAGAGCTTTTTATTGATTTTTGCGAAGCAGATCCCAAATCGAAAACGCTTTTGGAAAATCCAAATGTTTTGACTGTGATGGATTTTTTATATGCTAAAAATGAAGAATTTAAGAAGCTTGATTAAGTTGAATCACGATATAAACCTGAAACAAAAACTACTTATTCAGCCACCAAATACTAGCATTCAAAATAGCTGCAAACGCAACCCAAGCCAAATATGGAAGTAATAAATAACCTGAAATTTTATTGATTTTGGTAAACTTCAAATATGTTTCATAAATAAATAGCCATAAAAGTGCGATTTCAATTAAAGCCAATAACGGATTTTTCAAGCCAAAGAACAAATAAGACCAAATTGCATTTAATGTCAATTGAATTAAAAAGAAACCTAAAGCTTTTTTGACTTCTTCGTTTTGCTCTTTTATTTTATCCCAAACTAATCCTGCGGCAACTGCCATAAAAATATAAAGCAAACTCCATACAGGCAGAAAAACCCAATTCGGCGGATTAAAGAATGGTTTTTCAATTGTTGGATACCAGCTCTCAACACTTGGTCTGGTTACTGTACTGGCAGAATATCCTACTGCTAAACATATCAATAAAGCTATTATAATTTTTACGTATTTATTCATTTCACTAAATTTTGAATCAAAAATAGTCAAAAGAAAAGTTTAAACCATATAAGTGATATAAGTTCATTTTAGCAAACTGGTTTTATATTTTCTTATATTACTTATATGGTGAAAAAATTTAAAAACTATCTTTGCCAAAATTTTATAATTCATGTTTACAGCAGCTGATTTTATTCCAAATAAATATACTTCAACAATCGAAAACGGAAACTTTGAGTGGAGCGCTCCAAGTAATATTGCGTTAGTAAAATATTGGGGGAAAAAAGACAATCAGATTCCGGCCAATCCTTCGGTGAGTTTTACTTTAAATAACTGTAAAACAATTACGAAATTAGGTTTTGAAAAAAGAGTGAACCAAAATTCTTTCTCTTTTGATTTACTTTTTGAAGGAAAACCAAAAGAAGATTTTAAACCAAAAATTCAGAAGTTTTTAGAAAGAGTTGAAGTTTATCTGCCATTTTTGAAGGATTATCATTTTACGATTGATACACAAAATACATTTCCACACAGTTCAGGAATTGCTTCTTCGGCTTCTGGAATGGCGGCTTTGGCAATGAATTTTATGAGTTTGGAGAAATTGCTAAATCCTGAAATGACTGAGGATTATTTTTACCAAAAAGCATCTTTTTTAGCACGTTTAGGTTCAGGAAGTGCGTGCAGAAGTGTAAAAGGAAATGTTGTGGTTTGGGGAAATCAAGCCAATATTAAAGGAAGTACCGATTTATTTGGGGTTGAATTTCCATATTCAATTCATGAGAATTTCAAGAATTATCAAGATACTATATTATTAGTTGACAAAGGTGAAAAACAGGTTTCAAGTACAGTTGGTCATGATTTAATGCACAATCACCCGTATGCCGAAAGACGTTTTGCACAAGCGCACGAAAATCTGGATAAATTAATTTCTGTTTTTGAAAGTGGCGATTTAGAAGAATTCATCAAAGTTGTCGAAAGCGAAGCTTTGACTTTGCACGCGATGATGATGACTTCAATGCCTTATTTTATTTTAATGAAACCAAATACACTTCAAATCATAAATGCGATTTGGAAATTCAGAAATGAAACTCAAATTCCTGTGTGTTTTACACTTGATGCCGGAGCAAATGTGCATGTGCTTTATCCCGAAAACGTTAGCGATAAAGTCCTTCAATTTATTCAGGACGAATTAGTTGTATTTTGTCAGAATCGTCAGTACATTTGCGACAAAATTGGAGCGGGATCAATTGCATTATAATTTTCCGTATCTTTAATTAAAATTTTCTAAGAAAGACATAAAATAAACATGAAAGGACCCTTATTTTACTCAAAAATATTACTCTTTGGAGAATACGGAATTATCCGCGACTCTAAAGGACTTTCTATTCCTTATAATTTTTACAACGGTGCTTTGAAGAAATCTGAAGAACCTTCAGCTGAAGCAATTGCATCAAACAAAAGCTTAAAAAGCTTTGCATCTTATCTTGAAGTTTTACATGTTCAGCAACCAGAATTGGTTACGTTTGATTTAGAAGCTCTGAAAAATGATGTCGAAACCGGAATGTATTTTGATTCCAGTATTCCGCAAGGATACGGAGTTGGAAGCAGCGGTGCGCTTGTAGCAGCGATTTATGATAAATATGCTTTAAATAAAATCACGGTTTTAGAAAACTTAACCCGTGAAAAATTATTACAGCTTAAAAATATATTTTCTCAAATGGAGAGTTTTTTCCACGGAAAAAGTTCTGGTTTAGATCCATTAAACAGCTATTTGAGTATTCCAATCCTAATTAATTCTAAAGATAATATTGAAGCAACCGGAATTCCGACTCAAAGTTTTGACGGAAAAGGCGCTGTATTTTTATTAGACTCCGGAATTGTTGGCGAAACGGCTCCAATGGTTAATATTTTTATGGAAAACCTTAAAGATAAAGGATTCCGTACGATGCTTAAAAACCAATTTGTTAAATATACTGACGCTTGTGTAGAAAACTTTTTACACGGCGATATGAAATCTTTGTTTACCAATACTAAAAAACTTTCGAAAGTTGTTCTAAACAATTTTAAACCTATGATTCCAGAACAATTTCACGGAATCTGGCAACACGGAATTGATACTAACGATTATTACCTAAAACTTTGCGGTTCTGGCGGTGGCGGTTATATTCTTGGTTTCACCGAAGATTTAGAACGCGCAAAAGCATCTTTAAAAGATTATAAGCTAGAAGTAGTTTATCAATTTTAAATATCAATCTTCTAAAAAAGACAGAATTATTTGAGTACATTTTCCTAGAATCTTAATCCTAAAAAATTATTGCATATGAAAAGTATTTTAAAAATTATCAAAGCAACTTTTTTAGGAGGAATTCTGTTTTTAGTGCCATTAGTTGTGCTGCTTGTGGTTCTCGAAAAAGGCTATGGTATTGTTCAAAAAACCACACTTCCTATTGTAAATAATTTTCCAAAAGTAAATGTTTTAGGAATTGCAATTCAGGAACTTATCGGAATATTGATAATTATTCTTATTTGTTTATTTGCTGGATTGCTGGCAAAAACTATGGCAGCTAAAAATCTGGTGCAAAAATTAGAAGATGGCGTTTTGAGCTTTGTACCTGGATATTCGTTTATGAAAAGCATGAATGAAAATATTTTGGGAATTGAATCAAATGATGACCTAAAAGTGATACTGGTTCCTACTGATGCCGGTTTGCAATTTGCCTTTTTAATAGAACAAATAAGCGAAGAGAAATTTACGGTATTCATTCCTGACGCACCAAATCCTTGGAGTGGCTCTGTGGTTTTTGTAGATAAAAAAGATATTCAGGATATTGATATTACGCAAAAACAAGCTTTGGCCTGCATTCGAAAATTAGGTTACGGATCTGGCGAACTGTTAAAAAACAAACTCTAAGCTTTCAGAATCAAAAAATATCCTTTAACTTCCCATATCTAATCCATCATACTTTTTATTTTATGTTAAGCAGACAGCACAAACTTGTAGTAATGAAAATTGTCAGTTTGTTTTCTGTGGTACGCGGTTATAATATTCCAATTATTGTTTTAGCACAATATTTATCGGCTATTTTTATTTTGGCTCCGGAAAAAAGAGCGCTTGATATTCTACTGGATTTTTATTTATTTCTAATTGTTTTTGCTTCGGCGATTACAATTGCTTCGGGATATATTATCAATAATTTTTACGACAGCCAAAAGGATTTAATCAACAGACCTAACAAATCAATGTTGGACCGTTTGGTAAGTCAAAAAACAAAATTGACAGTTTATTTTTCTTTAAATTTCCTGGCAGTTTTAATGGCTTCCGTTGTTTCATGGCGAGCTTTTCTATTCTTTTCTGGATATATTTTCCTGATTTGGTTTTATTCTCATAAAATAAAAAAGTATCCAATTGTTGGCAATTTAATGGCGGCATTTATGGCTGTAATTCCGTTTTTCGCCATTTTGCTGTATTTCTACAATAAGATTTCGTTTGAAGAAATTGAAGATCATATGAGTCATTTCATGGTCATTTCGGCGCATGCCATGTTTTTGTTTTTACTGCTTTTAATTCGGGAAATGATAAAGGATCTTGAAAACCTGAAAGGCGACTTAGCCAATAATTATCGTACGATACCAATTATATACGGTGAAAAAGTTTCGAAGCAAATAATAACTACTTTGACTTTTTTAACCATTATTCCGGTTTACATTTTGGTTAATATTTATGATGTTGGTTATATGGATATTTACTTTTATATCTGTTTGGGAGTGCTGCTATTTTTTCTTCTTTATTTATGGAAATCAAACTCGAAGGAACAATTTTTAATGCTTCACAATGTTTTGAAATTTTTGATTGTAGCGGGAGTATTTTGTATTGTCCTGATTAATCCGAGTGTTTTGTGGCACGGGCGTCAATTGATTTCTAATTACTAAAAAAGTTGTTTCAAGCAGATTGAGTAGATTTTATTCTTTTTTTGCAAATCTATTTACTGTTTTGAAGACATTCTATAAAGGCCAATTGTATAAAGGAAGCCAATTGTTTGAATTCTAGCCCCGTTTGAAGTGAAAATCCTTTTATTTTTTTTCTTTAAAAAAATAAAAGATTGAAACGGAAAGCGGGAATTAATGCCTGAAAAAAAGCCAATTGCGATGCTTCAAAATCCTTTTATTTTTTTTGCTATTAATCTAAGAACAATGAACTTAAGTTTATTTGGTCAGAAAAAACTATCTTTGCACAAATTACAGAATTTATGAACAATAAGGAAGGCAATAATAAAAGAGGCGGATCGAGACCAAACAGCTCAAGATCAAACTCAAGCAAGCCAAAACCTCCTATGGCTAAGCGCGCTCAAGGGCCGAAAAAAGTGAAGCCTGAAGTGAAAGCGGCTCAAGAAGCAGCGGAACAAAAATTTAAGAAACAAAATCAGGCGCCAAAGAGACAAAAGGCTTCAGATGAAATTCGTCTGAACAAATACATCGCAAATTCTGGGGTGTGTTCACGTCGTGACGCTGATATATATATTCAGTCTGGTAACGTAAAAGTAAATGGCGTTCCGGTTACTGAAATGGGTTATTTAGTGAAACTAAATGACGTTGTAAATTTTGATGGTGTTGTTTTGACTCCTGAAAAGAAAGAATACATTTTATTGAACAAACCTAAAAACTTTACAACTGCCTTTGATGAAGGACAGGAATATCGTAATGTTTTGGAACTTGTTCGTGGCGCTACTAATTCAAAAATTGGTGCGGTTGGAAGAATGGATAAGAATACTACCGGTTTATTATTGTTTACAAACGATACCGATATGATTCGTAAGTTTACTTTACCGAATCAGAAATCGTCTAAAATTTACCAGGTTTCTCTAGATAAAAACTTGAAATTTGAGGATTTGGAGAAAATCAGTAAAGGTTTGGTTCTTGACGGACACCGTGTGTTTGTTGAAGAAGTAAGTTATATTGAAAAAGAAGCAAAAAGTGAAGTTGGCCTTAAACTAAAAACATCAAATGTAAAAGTTGTTCGCGCAATTTTCGAACACTTTGATTACGATGTTTTACGTATCGACCGCGTTTCATTTGCTGGTTTAACAAAAAAGAATCTGCCTAGAGGAAATTGGCGTTTCCTGACAGACCAAGAGATTATCAATTTGAAAAACGCATAATACGTTTCAAATTTGATTGAAATATGAATCCTGTTTTACTTTTGTAGAATGGGATTTTTTTTATTTAGAAACTGAAAAAGTTATGTCCGAAAAGTGTAAAAATAGATCTTCCGATAGATTGATTTTTGTCTTCAACAGTTTCGTAACATGAAAATCCTAAGATAATTTTGATTCCGGGTTGAATACTGTTCAGGATTTCTCTTTTTTGCTCTTCAAGAAGTAATTTTAAGCTATCTAATAATTGAGCATTATTTTTAAGATAAGAGACAACAAGTAATGCGGAGAAGTTTAATATTTCGCGGGCAGTTTCGCTTTTAATTCCGACTTCGTTTGAAATCATTTCAGAAATTCTGCCTTTTTTATTTGTGAAGATTTCTTTTAAAATTGCATTTCCTTCGATACGGTAACAATCATCGACTGATAAAATGCGGCCTGAAGTAAAATCAACTTCCTGATAAAAAGTTGAATCGTCTTCGATTAATGAGATGATTTCCTTAAAAAAGCCTATTTCTTCAGCTTTATTATAAAGCCCCATTAGAATTGTTCCTATCGAAACATCAATTCCTTTGATTAAGAGCGCATCATTTTCAAAATAAAACTTGTTAAGCTTTGAAACAACATTAGAAGAAATAAAACGTCTAAGTTCAATTTGTAGGTTTGGGGTCATACTCATAACTTAATTAAAATAATTATTTATACTTGTTCAAAATAATCGATAAAGTGAGGCTTTTTATCGTTTATCAGGATAAAAATATAAAATATTTTAACATTTCCAAAAATTAAGTTAAAAATTTACGTGTCCAATTGACAATTCTAAAGTGCCAAAATCTGTGAGCACCAGCAAACATAACCCTTTCGTAATCAAAACAGAATGAAATTATTTTAAAAAAAATAATAGGAAAAGGGAAATTCGCAACGCAAAGCGCTAAACTTTATTATATAATTAAAATAAAATCTTTCGATATTCCCATGTTACACTCAAAAAAATACCTAAAAAGACGATACAGCATAAAAAGTTAATAAAACTGGATGCCAAAAATCCAAGCAGAGAGCCCGTCGCTGCTTTAAGAGCACGTTTATGATTTGTAGAGTCGTAAATTAATTCCCCCAAAAAAGCCCCAACAAAAGGGCCAATTATTACACCAAACGGAATGGGCGCAAGAATTCCAACGATCAAACCAATGTTTGTTCCCCAAACTCCGTAAGTACTTCCACCAAACTTTTTAGTCCCTTTTGAAGGAATTACATAATCCAGAATTGTAATAATTATTGTTACAACCAATGTTATTCCCAGCAACCAGTAATTAGTATCGACAGCTTTGGTTAAATGGAGCAGTAATAAACCAACCCAACAGCATGAAAGACCTGGCAAAACAGGAAGAAAGCTTCCAAAAATTCCAATAATCATACATATAAAACCCAATATTAATAATACTATATCCATATATTTTGTAATTTGTACTCTAATTTCAGCACTTTTAAAATGCGCAATATCCTATTTTCAGTTCTGCTTTTATGTTTAATCTTTTCGGTTAGTGAACCTGTTTTTAGTCAATCTAAAAAAATCTCACTCGACGATAAAATTTTACAAGACAGTCTTTATAAAAGTAATAAGAAAAAAGTACTTGATTTCTCTTTGAAAGAATTTGATGCTCTTTTTTTTGAATTTTTCAGCAAGAAAAATGATCCAGAAATAATTTTATCTAAAACGGAATTTTACAATTATACCGTTCAAATTGCAACATTCTCAGATCGTTTGGCACGCTTATATCCTGATCAAAAAGAGGTTGCGGCAAAAAACAAAGAAAAATGGCTTTCAGAAAGCTATGAAGATTATTTGGAATACAAAGCATCTCAAAAAAAATAATCGTATTTTTATACCATAATTATTCTTTATTCAATTCAACCTCAAAATCTTGAAGCAGTTTTCCGTTTTTTTAGTTTTTCTATTTTTCAATTCTTGTCAATATTTTGAGAAGCAGGTTCCCTCTGAAAAAGAATTACTTCAAAAAGAGCTGAAATCGATTAACTGGAAAGAAGTCGACGAATATCCTACTGTTGCTGAATGCGAGACAATTGCTGATGAAAAGCAACGCCAAAAATGTTTTTTTGATGTTATGGCAAAGCTTATTCAGGAGAAATTAGACATCGATACTTTATCTATTCTTTATCCTGAACTGGATACTATCGAGGTAAAAGTTACTGTTTTTCCAAATTCAAAAATGGTATTTGAGCCACAATTTCCCAAAGATTCTGTTGCTTATGATACCATCAAAATTGACAGTATTCTGCATGCGCGTCTGGTCGATTTCCCAAAAGTAAATCCTGCAATAAAAAGAGGAATTCCGGTAAAAACGCAGTTTATTTTACCTGTTATTATCAAAGAAAAAGAACAGAAATGATTTTTTTTTCACCATGTAAGTAATATAAGTTCATTTAAAATGAGAAAGCTTATATGTTTAAATCTATTTTTTAAATTTTCTATCCTTCCATTCATAAGAGCCAAACAAGCTGTACAAAGCTACCGTTGAACTAAAAAACGGATAAACCAAACTACTCAACAATAAGCTTTTAATTGTGGTTTTTGTCAAAAAATTATTGGTTACAAAAAGCAAAATGCAATCAATTGCAACTTTTGAAAAAGCAAAGATGACAAAAATTGGATAAGACCAAATTCCGAAAAGGAGAAAGAAAAATCCAATTACAAAACTCAAATTTCCGAAGAAAACAATTAAACCTAAAAGCTTTCCAAAAGTACTTTTATACGAACTGGTTTTCGCTGCCCAACGCACTCTTTGATGAAAAAGTTCTTTCCAACTTTCTGTTGGTTTTGTAACTACAATTGCTTCTTTCGCTTTTAGATAATGCACCTCATTTGGAAATTTTTCAATTGCTTTTTGCAGTAAAAAAACATCATCTCCACTGGCAATTTTATCATTTCCTTCAAAACCATTTAAGTTTTCAAACAACTCTTTTTTGTACGCAAAATTGGCTCCGTTGCACATAAAACCTTTTCCCAAACCAAAACTACCAATTGTCGCGCCTTGTAAACTTGTTAAATCCAATTGCTGAAAATGATCTAAAAATGAATTTCCGCATTTATAAGTTACTGCTCCGGCGAGCATCGAAACTTTGTTTTCCTGAATGTAATTATCAAAAGTTGAAAGCCAGTTTTCAGGAACAATACAATCGGCATCGGTAGCAATAACCCAATCGGTTTTTACGTGTTGCATTGCGGTTGTAATGGCATCTTTTTTTGGAGAATTTGAAACACGAATGTTATCTATAATTAACAATTGATAATTAACAATTGATAATTGAAATTTCTCTTTAGAATTGTCGTCTACTAAAATTACTTCAAATAAATTTGATGGATAATTTAGATTAGAAAAGCTTTTTAAAAGATTTGGAAGATTCTCCGCTTCATTTCTAAAAGGAACAATTACTGTAAAACTCGTTTGTGGTTTTAAATCTGTTTTTTGATATTTTTTAATTTTGAAAAAACCATAAATAAGCAAGCCAATGCTGAAAAAATAAATTGCTAATATGGCAAATAATTCAAAAATCATTCTGCTGTTTTGGTTTTAAAATTCAATACAAAATAGCTTCCTAAAACTACGGGTAAAACCACATTTAGAAACCACATTAAAGTACTTATAAAAATCACAATCCATTCGTTTACACCCAAAATTCCGAAGAAATAAATGGCAACACTTCCTTTAACTGCAAAGTCCAAAAACTGAAAAGTTGGCAATGAAGAAGCCAGAAAATAAACGGAAGTAATCGCAGCCATTAAGGTTAAATAAGGCAAATCGACATCAAAACCTAAAAACAAAAAGTAATATTGATGCGAAAAAACCAAATATCGACAAATGCCTAAAAAGATGTTTTTTTGATGTACAGATTTCGGAATTTCATTGATTTTATGAATCAGTTTTTCGATGGAATATCCTTTGACTTTGATTTTTTTAATTGAAAATAAAACAATCAAAAGCACTAAAAAACCACCAAACAAAATGAGAACCGTTTTGGTTGTTATAACATTAAACTGAGCATTGAAATAAAGCAATCCAAAAATTCCGAAAATAATCGTCAAAATCATCTGAATTCCGTTGCAGATTAAGTTTAGAAAAACAACTTTTTTAGCATCGGATTTTGGATAATAAAGTGCCTTTCCGGCGTACTCTCCTACTCCGTTTGGTGTAAAAATTCCGGCTGTTAAAGCGGCCAAAACCTGTTTTGTAGCTTCGTAACCTGAAATTTTATGGATCACTTGTGCGAGATTCTGCCATTTTAAAATTTCAAAATAACGGTTCAAAACACTCAAAAGCAATATAAATCCAATTCCTAAAACCGATTGATTTTTTCGAAACAAAACAATAAACTTTTGCCAGTCTAATTTATCATTGTTTGCCAGCTGATTATAAATAAAATAAAATGCGCCGCCAACAATCAAAAGTTTGATTAGAAGAACAAGGAATTGCTTAGCTTTGTGAGGAATTGAAATCATGCCGCAAAAGTAAGCAAATGTAGCAATGAAAATGTGCCAATTTGAAAATTAGAAAATTAGTTTATTTTTTAAACTTGAAACCAAAATCTCTTGACAAAAGAACGCATCATATTGTTTTTTTCATTTTTGCTAGTATTTGCTTGCAATAAAATTGACAAAAACATACCTAAAGAATATATCCGAATAATGGGCGAAGGTTCTTGGGGATATAATGATGATAAAGGGAATGTTGTTATTCCAGTAGGAAAATATAAATTCTTAAATCCGTTGGATGAAAAAGGAATGATATTAGCTGAATTAAAAAATAAACATGGCTATATTGACATTCATGAAAATATAATTGTTCCTTTTGAATATGATGATATTACCGTATTTTCTCAAGAACTTGCTTGCGTAAAAAAGAATGGAAAGTTTGGTTTTGTTAATCGAAAAGGAAAAATTGTAATCCCGGTTCAGTTTGAAAACGAGACTTTCTTTCGAAAAAATGGATTGGCTTTAGTGACAAAAAACAAGCTTTATGGTTTCATAGACAAAAAGGGAAAAGAAATAATTCCAATCAAATATCAAAACGCCAATCATGTTATTCTTGATAGTCTGGTTACTTTAAAAAAAGAAACAAAATGGGCTTTTTTTGATTCTTTCGGAAAACAAAAAACAGATTTTGTTTATGATGAAATCGTAACAACAAGTCTCAATTCTAAAGATACTTTTTGGAAAAATGGTTTGATTTTGGTTCGAAAGAACAACCAAATTGCTTATTTGGATAAAAATCTAAAAGAGATAATTCCTTTTGGCAAATATGAAACTGGAGAAAGATTCAATAAAAACAGAATTGCCATTATTTCTAAAAATAATAAATACGGAATCATTGATGAATTTGGAAAAGAGCGCGTAAAAGCAGAATATGACACAATAGAACATCCGGAAGAATCTTATCATGAATCTGAAATTTTTGTTGCTAAAAAGGGCAATAATATCGTTTTACTAGATGAACATGGAAAGAAAATTTACGACAAGTTAAAAGACTTTTCATTTGATTATTGCCGTATGGACAAGAAAATTGAGAAAATTTATCACATTCAGAATTTGAATGGGAAATACGGAGCCATCGACACAAATGGAAAACTGATAATTCCCATTATATATGATGAATTTGAGGATTTTGGAAGCAATTATAATGCAATTGTAAAATACAAGGGTAAGTTTGGATTAATAGATTCCAAAAACAAAATCACTTATCCAATTGAGAACGAAGCAATTTATGCTGACAGAAGAGAATTGGATTATTATCTTATAAACAAAAACAACAAATTTGGAATAATAGACAAGAACCTAAAACCAATTTTTAATTTCGTTTTTCAGGATTTATCTCCTTGTTTTTACGATACAAAAAATAGATTTATTGCTAAACAAAATGATAGATATGGAGTTATAGACAGAGGCGGAAGAATAATTATTCCTTTTGAATATAGTAAGATGTCAAATTGGATCGAATATGGACCTGGTGAAAATTATCATTTTGTAACCAAAAACAATAAGGAAGGTTTAATAACCAAGGAAGGGAAAATTGTTATTCCTACTATATATGATAGTTTATTTTATAATGATGAAAACACAATTATTCTTTCTAAGAATGGTAAATACGGAGTAAAAAACCTCCAAAATAAAACTGTTATTCCTTTTGATTATGAAAAAATATATAGCGATTTAGCTTTTTTTCCAAAAAATAAAGAAATTGAATTTTATGTTTTGCGAAATGGTAAATATTTCGTGATCAATAACAAAAACAAAGTCATTAAAGAGAATATATCCAAAAAAGAAGTTGAAGATAAATTCTCTTATTTAAATTAAAATCCCTTGACAAAAGAACGCATCATATTAGGTATTGATCCCGGAACCACAATTATGGGTTTTGGTTTAATTAAAGTCACCAATAAAAAAATGGAATTTCTGCAATTGAATGAATTACAGCTTTCCAAATACGACAATCATTACCAAAAACTAAAAATCATTTTTGAACGTACCATTGAATTAATCGAAACACATCATCCGGATGAAATCGCGATTGAAGCGCCTTTCTTTGGAAAAAACGTACAATCGATGTTAAAGCTTGGACGCGCGCAGGGTGTCGCAATGGCAGCGGGACTTTCAAGAGATATTCCGATTACGGAATACGAACCGAAAAAGATAAAAATGGCTATTACCGGAAACGGAAATGCCAGTAAAGAACAGGTTGCCAAAATGTTGCAACAGCTTTTAGGTTTAAAAGAATTGCCTAAAAATCTGGATTCAACAGATGGTTTAGCAGCTGCGGTTTGCCATCATTTTAATTCGGGAAAAGTTGTGGCTGGGAAAAGTTATTCGGGTTGGGATGCTTTTGTGAAACAAAATGAAGACAAGATTAGAAAATAGTTTACAGTCGCAGTCCCAGTTTACAGCCAAACTGAAACTGAAAACTGAACACTAAAATCTGAACACTGAACACTAAAAAATGAGCGGTATCTACATTCATATTCCATTCTGCAAGCAAGCTTGCCATTATTGCGACTTTCATTTTTCTACTTCGATGAAAAAGAAAGACGAAATGGTTTTGGCTTTAGCCAAAGAAATTGCGATGCGCAAAAATGAAAATGAAATCGAAATCGAAACCATTTATTTTGGTGGCGGAACGCCTTCAGTATTGTCGAATGACGAAATCAACTTTTTGATTTCTGAGGTTTATAAAAATTATAAAGTTGTAGAAAATCCGGAAATTACGCTTGAAGCGAATCCGGACGATTTATCTACGGAAAGAATTCTGAAAATATCGAAAAGCCCGATAAATCGTTTAAGCATCGGGATTCAGTCTTTTTATGAAGAAGATTTGAAAATGATGAATCGTGCTCATAATTCGGCGGAAGCCAAAAAATGTTTGGAAGAAGCAACAAAATATTTCGATAATATTTCACTCGATTTGATTTATGGAATTCCGGGAATGAGCGACGAAATGTGGCGACAAAATATTCAAACAGCTTTGGATTTTGGTATTCCGCATATTTCGAGTTATGCCCTAACAGTCGAACCAAAAACGGCTTTAAGCAAATTAATTCAAACCGGAAAAATTGCTGAACCACAGGATGAAGTCGCTTCCAATCACTTTATGATTTTGGTTGAAATGCTGCAGAAAAATGGCTTCATTCATTACGAATTATCGAATTTTGGAAAAGAAAATTATTTCTCGAAAAACAACTCGGCTTATTGGCTGGGTAAAAAATATATCGGAATTGGTCCTTCTGCACATAGTTATGACGGCGAAAAAAGAGGTTGGAATATTGCTAATAATTCATTATATATAAAATCAATTCAGAACGATGAACTTCCTCTCGAAACTGAAATCCTGACCATTTCTGATCGTTATAATGAATATATTATGACCGGATTGCGAACCATTTGGGGCGTGTCTTTAGAAAGAATTGAAAATGAATTTGGATTGGAATATTTAGATTATCTCCAAAAACAAGCTCAAAAATTCTTAAACGACGATTTACTTTTTATTGAAAATGACATTTTGAAACCAACTCCAAAAGGAAAATTTTTAACAGATGGAATTGCTTCAGATTTATTTTATCTAACTTTATAGTAAAAACATTTTCAATCAATTAAAATGTCAAAATATTATGAAAATTACACTACTAGATGATTATCAAAATGCTGTTGGGAAACTGGAATCTTTCAAAATATTAAAAGGACTGGATGTTACGATTTTAAATCATACCGAAAAAGACACTTCAAAATTAGCCGAACTATTAAAAGATACTGAAATTCTGATTTTAATTCGGGAAAGAACAAAAATAACTGAAGATTTACTTTCAAAATTACCAAAGCTGAAGCTGATTAGTCAGACCGGAAAAAAATCAAGTCACATTGATCTTGATGCTTGTACCAAACATAATGTCGCTGTTGCTGAAGGAATTGGTTCGCCTATAGCGCCATCAGAACTTACGTGGGCTTTGATTATGAATTCGGTTAGACAAATACCGCAGGCGATTCAGGGAATGAAGGAAGGAAAATGGCAAACTAATATTGGCTCTGTCATAAGCGGTAAAACATTAGGGATTTGGGGTTATGGCAAAATTGGTCAACATATTGCCAAATATGCTGATGTGTTTGGAGCAAATGTATTAGTTTGGGGAAGTCTGGAATCCAGAAAACAAGCACAATTAGATGGTTATAAAAAAGCTACTTCGAAGGAAAGTTTTTTCGCAAAAAGCGATATCATCACTTTGCATCTCCGACTTAACGAAAGCACTTTTGAGATTGTAAAAGAGTCCGACTTAAATTTAATGAAACCGGATGCTATTTTAATAAACACAGCCCGAGCCGAATTGATAGAAAAAGGTGCCTTAGTGAAAGCTTTAAAAAACGGTCGTCCAGGATTTGCGGCACTTGATGTATATGAAGAAGAACCAATTCATGATGTAAACTATGAATTGCTGCAAATGCCAAATGTTATTTGTACGCCACATTTAGGCTATGTTGAGAAAAACAGTTACGAACTCTATTTTGCGAAAGCTTTTGAGAATGTAGTCGATTTTATTCATGGAAACCCCACCGATATTGCCAATCCGGAAGCATTATTATAAATTGTAAACAAAGATAAATTTAGTTTTTAGCTATGATAGCAAAAATCAATAACTTCGAAATCGACTTATCAAAACCTATTGATATTTCGATTCCGCTCACCAATACAGACGAAAACCCAATTGCATGGTATATTGAAAAACCCGAAATAAAACCTGTCGTTTTTGGCGATTGGATCGGGAAAGTTTCGGAAGGAAAATCATCGACGAATTTTAATAATATTTTCTTCAATCCGCATGGGCATGGTACGCATACGGAGTGTTTGGGGCATATTACAAATGATTTTTACAGCATTAATCAATCCTTGAAACAGTTTTTCTTTTTTGCTAAAGTGATTACGGTTGAACCTGAGAAAATTGAGGAAGATTTCGTGATTACGAAAGAAAGCATTTCGACTTCGCTCAATGTGACATTACTTGATAGCGCTTCGACTCCGCTCAGCGTGACAAAACCTGAAGCAATTATAATCAGGACGCTTCCAAATCAAAAGGAAAAAAAATCAAGAAAATACTCGAATACAAATCCGCCTTATTTGTCTGAAGAGGCTGCGATTTTTATCCGCGAAAGCGAAATTCAACATTTACTGATCGATTTACCAAGTGTCGACAAAGAACATGATGAAGGAAAATTATTGGCACATAAAGCTTTTTGGAATGTAAAAGACACTGTAAATCTAAACTCCGATGCGCGATTAAACGTAACTATTACCGAAATGATTTATGTTCCGGACGAAATTGAAGACGGAAATTATATACTAAATCTTCAAATCGCTTCGTTTGAGAATGACGCAAGTCCGTCAAAACCAATTTTATATAAGATTTAAAGTTCGCCACGAATTACACTAATTTTCGCGAATTTGTTTTTTTGTTTTGCCACTCCCGATAGCTATCGGGATAAAAAGATTTACACAGATTTAATCATTTTTAATCCTTTAATCTGTGGCAAAAAAATTAGTGCCAATTCGTGTAATTTGTGGCAAAAAAAAAATAAACTATGATTACTGTTTCAACTGATAAAACAAAACTTGATGTTCCGTTTATACAGAATTTTTTAAAAGATATTTATTGGGCTGCCGGTCGAACAATCGATGAAGTACAGCGAACAATTGATGCTTCGGTTTGTTTTGGAATTTATTTGGATGACGAGCAAATTGGCTTTGCGCGCGTTATTACCGATTATGTGGTTTTCGCCTATTTAATGGACGTTTTTATAACTGAAGAACATCGCGGAAAAGGATATTCGTCGATTTTAATTGAAGCAATGATGAAAGAACCTCAACTACAAGAAGTTAAAATCTGGCGATTGGCAACTACTGATGCACATTTTTTATATGAGAAATTCGGATTTACAAAACTGAATCATCCTGAAAAGATGATGGAAAAAATCGTAAAATGAACACTATAATCAAACTCGAAGAAACGGCATTATTTATTCTCGGAATCTTTTTATTCAATCGTCTAAGTTTTGAATGGTGGTGGTTTTTGGTTCTAATTTTAGCTCCGGATTTATCTATGATTGGATATGCATTTGGAAACAAAGTTGGAGCACTTCTCTACAATATTTTTCATCATAAAGGAATTGCACTTTTAATTTATGGAGCCGGATGTTATTTAAGTAATGAAATTATGCAGTTAGCCGGAATTATTTTATTTTCACATTCGGCTATGGATCGTATTTTTGGTTATGGTCTTAAATATGAAAAAGGTTTTAAATACACACATCTAGGTGAAATCGGTAAATAAATAATTATGAATTTAGAAACCTATTACGAATATTGCCTTTCGAAAAAAGGTGTCAGCGAACATTTTCCTTTCGATGAAGACACTTTAGTTTTTAAAGTCGGCGGTAAAATGTTTGCTTTGTCTTCGTTATCTCAATGGGAAAAAAATGAGCAATCGGTGAATTTAAAATGCGATCCGGAGCGCGCAGAAGAACTCCGAGCAGAATATGACGAAATAAAACCGGGATTTCATATGAGCAAAGTGCATTGGAATACTGTTGCCTTAAACGGAAATTTACCAACTTCATTTGTTAAAGAACTTATAGATCATTCGTATGAATTGGTTTTCAAAAGCTTAACAAAGAAAATTCAGAATGAAATTATCGAATTAGAAAATTAGGCATTACATTTGTAACGTCAGTAAAAAACTCAGCGCTATAGTAGCTAAGTAACTTAGAATCTTAAAAAAATGAAAGAACAATTTAAAAAATTTTTGAACGAAGAACAAGATCCAAAAGCGATTGAAAAAATCACTTCGAAACTCACTGATTTATTAATGAAAGGCGAAGAAGTTGGGTATATCGCAGTACAAAAAAAACCTGCTATTACTGTTTTTCCTGACAGTATAGTTTTAACAAATAAAAGAATTATCATCTGTAAGCCTAAAAACTTAGGCCTTTCGATGGATTTTACAGATTATACCTGGGATGATATTGCAAGTACTTTTGTAAAAGAAAATATTTTGGGTTCTGAATTTTCATTTGGAACAAAAACAGATTTAGCAGTTTCAATTGATTATATTCCGAAAATTCAGGCAAGAAAAATTTATACTTACGCTAAAGAACAATTGGATTTATTGAAAAATCCGGTTCAGATGGCAACTCCAATTCAGGAAACTTTTGAAACTGAAGAACCTGCATTTGAAGACGAGGATGAAGTTGAAGAAGTAGAAACAGAAGAAGTAACAAGTTTTGCTGAAATTTTGCCTGCAGCTCCGGTTTATACAGAAACTTTTGAACCAATTCAGCCGCAAGCTCCAACAGGCGAACGTAAACTAAGCGATTTATCTAAAGAGGAACTTTTTGATAAATTACAGAATTATAAAAAACTTCTTGATAACGGTTTGATCATGCAGGGAGAATATGATGCTTATAAAAAAGAGATTTTAAGCTACATGTAATTTTAAAAAAGTGCAAAGTACAGAGTACAAAGCGCAAAGTTTTTATTGAATTTGCGTTAAATAAAAAAAGCCCGAAATAGAGATTCTATTTCGGGCTTTGCATTTAAACTTTGCACTCAGAAACTTTCTACTTAGAAACTTTGCACTTATAGAGTCGCTTTCTGTTTTTCTACGAATTTATTCGACTGTAATTCGAGTAATTCCTTTGCATTTTTCCGTTGTAAATCGAAAAGGCCTTTGTCTTCGGCGATATCAGCGTACACTTTATCGTGCATTTCGGCGCTGGTTTTTACTAATAAATCGCGTTGGTATTTGTTTTGTGCCAAAGAAGCTTTCATTGCTGTTTCGGCTTCCTCTTGTTTGAAATCGAATTCACCTTTAGGTGCCAATAATTTGGCGATAATTGGTGACGTTTCAATTGCTAAAAACAAAAGCATTATAAAAAACGATGGCAACCAAGGTAATTTGTTTAAGGCATTTATACGAGCCATTAATCCGTCGAAACCTTCGATGATTGGTTGCGTCTGCGAAACTTTTTTGTCTAAATCGGCTTGAAGCTGTACACCTGCTTTTTCTTTTTCAGCAATTTTAGCTTCGTTGGTCTTTTTAAGCGTTTCGAATTCTTTTAAAGCAGCATCGTGTTTTTCGCGCTTTTCTTTATAAACGGGGCCTTTTCCTAATTTCTTGGTTCCGGCAGTTCCTTCAGCTTCTGTAATATAAGTTGAATATAAGGCATTAACTTCTTTTTCTTTCTTTACAATATCAGCTTTTAGAGCGGCGATTTCAGCTTTATTTTTGTCTAAATCCGTTTTGAAATAAGTGCCAATTTGCTTTTTATTGGCCAATTCCATTTCGTTTTTCTCTTTCAATAAAACTGTATTGATTTCTTTTTCGAAAATTTTAATCTCCAAAGGTTTAGAAATTACAATAGCGATAATAATAGCCAATGCAATACGAGGTGTCGCCTGCAGGAATTCATCTAAAAAACGATCTCTTTTTTTTATGGTCGAAACGATAAAACGATCCAAATTAAAGATCAGCAAACTCCATACAAATCCGAAAATTAAGGCAGGATAAATAGAATCGAAAACAGTGAAAAGTGCATAGGCGCTGGCAAGAAAGGCCATAACTGCGGTGAAGAATACCGTAGCACCAATACCAACATATTTGGTTTGCTCGCCTTCTGAGCAGTCTTTCAAGAGATCACGGTCGGCTCCTGAACATAGGATGAAAAATTGTTTTAACATGATTGATGATTTTTGATTGTGATTGATACGGCAAATTTAGCGCCAAAAATTTAATTATGAGGCAAATAGTCAATTTGTTTTCATTTGCCTTTAAATTATTTGAGCTTAATAAATGTTACTTTAACATTAATAACTTCCGTTTTTCTCTATAGAATCATAACACTATGTTAATTTTTTTCAACTCCTTAAATAACATTAAGGTTCTAGTTTCGCATCCAAATCAAACTAACACACAATGAGAAAAATTTATTTAGTAGTAACATTCATTTTATTGGCCTTTTCCGGTTATGCCCAAAAAGCAATAATCTCAGGAAAAGTATTAGATACTGACGACAAATTACCATTGCCTGGAGCGATGATTCAAATCGTTGGTGAAAACAAATACACGGTTTCAGATTACAATGGCCGTTTTGAATTATTGAATATCAATAGCGGAACTTATAAACTTGAAGTAAAATATATAGGTTACACTTCTATAACAAAAGAAATCACTGTAGAACAAGGAAAAAATAATGTAATTGATTTTGCTTTGAAAACTTCAGGAACTGAATTGAACGAAGTTGTGGTTGGAGACATTTTAAAAGGTCAGGCCAAAGCACTGAATCAGCAAAAAAACAATAAAAATATCGGAAACGTAATTTCATCTGACCAAGTTGGACGTTTTCCTGATGCCAACGTAGGAGACGCTTTAAAACGTGTTCCGGGTATCACAATGCAGAATGACCAAGGTGAAGCGCGTAATATTATCATTAGAGGTCTTGCGCCATCTTTAAACTCTGTAACTTTAAATGGTGACCGTATTCCTTCTGCTGAAGGAGATAACAGAAACGTTCAAATGGACTTGATTCCGTCTGATATGATTTCTACTATTGAAGTAAATAAAACCCTAACATCAGACATGGATGCTGATGCAATTGGAGGTTCTGTAAACTTGATTACAAGAGCAACTCCAAATGGAGAGAGAATCTCTGCAACACTTGCTGGCGGTTACTTGCCAATTCGCGAGCACGCTTCTTACACGGCAGGATTTGTATATGGAAATCGTTTTTTCGACAACAAACTTGGAGCCGTTTTTAGCGGATCATATAATAATGTAGATTACGGATCTGACAATATCGAAAACGAATGGGTAAAAGATGATTTCGGAAATGACTATTTACAAGCTTCAGAAATTAGAAAGTATGATGTTCAGCGTATTCGTCGTAGCGGATCTGTTGCTTTAGATTATAAATTTGACGAAAACAATACCATTTTCGCAAACGCTATCTACAACTGGAGAGACGATAGAGAAAACCGTTTCAGAACAACTTACGATGATATTGAACCAATTTATAATGGTGAAGAAATTACAGGTTTTGAAGGTCGTGTAAAACGCCAAACAAAAGGTGGAGTTGACAACAATAGAAACAAAAACAGAAGATTAGAAGATCAACGTGTTCAGAATTATTCAATTCGTGGAGAGCATTTAATCAATTCAACTTTAGATTTAGACTGGTCTGCCAATTATGCAAAAGCGAGAGAATATCGTCCGCAAGAGCGTTATATCGAATACCGTCAAAAAGGATTGGAAATGTTCGAAGATTTATCTAACCCAAGATTTCCTTTAATGACAACTGTTGGTGAAGCTACAGACGAATTCAAATTTGATTCGGTTACCGAAAACACAGATGAAACAAGCGAAAGCGAATTTGGTGCAAAAGTAAATATCCGTTTCCCATTCTCTGTTATTGCTGGAGAAAAAGGAAGATTAAGAACAGGAGTTAGACTTCGTTTGAAGGAAAAAGAAAGAAACAATTCTTTCTATTCTTACGAACCAATCAATGACGGAATGGAATTATTATCTGAAGTTCCAACAAGTTTCTTTGATGGTAAAAACTTCAATCCGGGAAGTAAATATGTACCGGGAACCTTTGCTTCAGCTTCTTTTTTAGGAAGTTTAGACTTAAACAATCCTACTTTATTTGATAAAGAAGCAGATCCGGCTGAATATTTGGCTGTAAATTATAATGCTAAAGAAAGAATTACTGCTGCCTATGTAAGATGGGATCAGGATTTTAATGATAAACTTTCGATGGTTTTAGGTTTCCGTATGGAAAACACACACATCGATTATACAGGAAACCGTGTATTGGACGAGCAAGATTTAGAAAGCCAAATCAATACTAAAAACTCTTATACTAATTTATTGCCAAGTATCTCTTTCCAGTACAATGCGACTAAAGATTTAGTTTTAAGAGCGGCTGCTACAACAGCTTTAGCACGTCCAAACTATTATGCATTAGCTCCTTATGTAAACAACATTGCAGCTGATAAAGAAATTACTGCAGGAAATCCAGATCTTGACGCTACTTACTCATACAATTATGATTTCATGGCAGAGAATTATTTCAAATCTGTTGGTTTGATTTCTGGAGGTGTTTTCTACAAAAAATTACACGATTTCATTTACAACTATAGCGATAATCAATATACAGATGCAAAATTTGCTGCTGATTTTCCAAACCAAATTAATCCAATTCCAGCTGGCGAAAACTGGTCATTCTTACAATCAAGAAATGGTGATACTGTAGACGTTTACGGATTTGAGGTTGCTTTTCAACGTCAGTTAGATTTCCTTCCTGGAAAATTCCTTAAAGGTTTTGGTATTTATTTGAACTATACCTACACAAAATCGAAAGCAAAAGGTATTTCTGATGAAGATGGAAACGAAAGAAACGACATCAGTCTTCCGGGTACAACACCACATATGTTCAACGGATCTTTATCGTGGGAAAACAAACGTTTCTCTGCAAGAATCTCAACCAACTTTACATCTGATTATTTAGATGAATTGGGTTCTGAATCATACAAAGACAGTTATTATGACAAACAGTTTTTCTTAGATGCAAATGCTGCTTATAAAATCACTCCAAAACTTCGTCTTTTTGCTGAAGCGAATAACCTAACAAATCAACCGTTACGCTACTACCAAGGAGTTGAAGCACACACAAAACAAGCTGAATATTATCAGGCTCGTTATAATTTCGGATTGAAACTGGACTTGTAAAATCTATTTTTTAAAATTCATAAATTAGACAGAGTTTAACGGCTCTGTCTAATTACATTAAATACATAACAAAAAATGAAGAATAAATCTTTAATTGCTTTTTTACTTTTATCGCTTTCATTTACAGCTTGTAAGGATGATAAATTGGCTCCGGTTTCGCCAAATGCCGTAAAACCAACTGCTGTTACCGAAGCTTTGCCGCATGACACAGATGATCCTTCTATCTGGATTCATCCAACAGATCCTTCAAAAAGTATTATTGTAGGAACAGACAAAGATTCTGACGGAGGTTTATACGCTTTTGATTTAAATGGAAAAATCCTTAAGAAGTCAATTCCGTTAAAACGTCCAAATAATGTGGATATCGCTTACGGATTGCTTATTGACGGAAAAAAAGTAGACGTTGCCGTTACTACGGAACGTGAAGAGAATAAAATCAGAATTTTCAGTTTGCCTGATTTAACACCAATTGATAACGGCGGAATTCCAGTTTTTGAAGGAGAAGCACAACGCGACCCAATGGGAATTGCTTTATACACACGCCCGAGCGATAAGAAGATATTTGCCATTGTAGGAAGAAAAACGGGACCATCAGGAAGTTATTTATGGCAATATGAATTATCTGGTTCAGGAAAAAATGCTACAGCAAAAGTAGTTCGCAAATTCGGGACTTACAGCGGTAAAAAAGAAATCGAAGCTATTGCAGTTGATAACGAATTAGGAACTGTTTTATATTGTGACGAACAAGTTGGAATCAGAAAATACAAAGCAGATCCTGCTTTAAACGATAATAAAGAATTGGCTTTCTTTGGTCAAAAAGATTTCAAAGCCGATCACGAAGGAATTGCTATTTACAAAAAAACAGATTCTACAGGTTATATCTTAGTTTCAAACCAACAAGCTAATTCTTTTATGGTTTACCCGAGAGAAGGCGCAAAAGGAAACCCAAACAGTTATCCTCTATTGGCAGAAGTTCCAACGTCTACAATCGAATGTGACGGTGCCGATGTTACAAGTGTTAATCTTGGCGGACCATACAAAAACGGTCTTTTTGTAGCGATGAGCAACGGCATGACGTTTCATTATTACGCTTGGGATTTGATTCAAAAACGCATCGACGAAGCGAAAAAATAATTTTTGGTTTTTCAGTCGCAGTTTCAGTGTTCTGTTTATTTTTTATTTTTTTTTCTGCGATTGGAGACCAAAACAAAAAAGCTGTTCAATATGAACAGCTTTTTTAATTTTGAATTAGTAATTGCCCCTTTATTCTGTAATCGGTGCTCCTGCTAAAATTTCAGCATTCGCAAATTCTTCAAATTTGGCAAAATTAGCTTTGAATTTCTGAGCTAATTCTAACGCTTTTTTATCATATAAATCTTTGTCTTCCCAAGTATTTCTAGGATTTAAAATTTCCTCTGGAACATTTGGACAAGATGTTGGTTCTGCAATTCCAAAAACGCTATGATTTTTAAATTCTACATTATCCAGTTCACCGTTTAACGCAGCTGTAATCATAGCACGAGTATATTTCAATTTCATTCGGCTTCCTGTTCCGTAAGGTCCGCCAGTCCATCCTGTGTTGATTAACCAAACTTTTACTCCTGCATCTTTCATTTTTTTGCTTAACATTTCAGCATATTTTGTTGGATGCAAAGGCATAAATGGCGCTCCAAAACAAGCAGAGAAATTAGGCTGAGGCTCTGTTACTCCCGCTTCAGTTCCGGCAACTTTTGCAGTATATCCAGAAATAAAGTGGTACGCCGCCTGACCTGGAGTCAATTTTGAGATTGGAGGCAAAATCCCGAAAGAATCTGCTGTTAAGAAAAAGATGTTTTTAGGATTGTGTCCAATTGATCCCGGTTGAATATTGTCAATATGTGTTATTGGGTAACTTACACGCGTATTTTGAGTGATTGAAACATCATCATAATCTACTTCATTTGTTCCAGCTTTGAAAACCACATTTTCTAAAAGCGCACCTTTTTTGATTGCTCTGAAAATATCCGGTTCATTTTCTTCAGACAAGTTGATTACTTTAGCATAACAACCTCCTTCAAAATTGAAAACAGTGTTTTCGCTTGTCCATCCGTGTTCATCATCACCAATTAACTTACGTTCCGGATCTGCAGATAAAGTTGTTTTTCCTGTTCCAGATAATCCGAAGAAAATTGCTGTATCTCCGTTTTTACCAACATTTGCACTACAGTGCATAGGAAGTGTATTTTTGAAAACCGGTAAAATGAAATTCAAAGCAGAGAAAATACCTTTTTTCATTTCTCCTGTATAACCAGTTCCACCAATTAGCGCCACTTTTTTAGTAAAATCTAAAATCGCAAAATTAGACTGACGCGTTCCGTCTACAGCAGGATCTGCCATAAAACTTGGAGCACAAACTACAGTCCATTCTGGAGTAAAATTTGCTAATTCAGACTCTTCCGGTCTTAGAAACATATTGTAGCAAAACAAGTTTGACCACGCTGTTTCCGTTACAACACGAACATTTAATCTGTAATTATCATCTGAACAAACGTATGAATCACGAACAAAAACTTCTTTGTTTGACAAAAACGCTGTTACCTTATTATATAATTTTTCAAAAGCTTCTGGAGCAAAAGGAATATTTACATTTCCCCACCAAACTTTATCTTCTGTAATGCTGTCTCTCACAATAAAACGATCCTGAGGAGAACGTCCTGTAAACTCACCTGTATTAATTGCCAAAGCACCTGTCGAAGCCTCAACACCCTGTCCTGACTGCACAGTAATCGCATGCAATTCATCTGCAGATAACTGATAGCGTACTGTTGCATTTTCTATTCCTAAGTCTTTTAACGAAATCGATTGCGCAAAAAGTGTGTTATTGTCCATAAATTTAATGTTGTGTGTGTTATTTTTAAGGTGCACAAAATATAATTTCCCTTGAAAATTAAGCAGTTACGCTTAAAATTATGAATTGTTATATTTTTTACCAAAGTAGATAAAAAACAATAAAAATTCACACAAGTAACCTTATATGTTATTTATGGTACAAAATTAAAGATTAATTTTTAGACAGAATTTTTTTTTCGGTATTTTATGATTTTCTCTTCAAAATAGCAAGAAATAATACTAACCAACCAATAATTAATAAGAATCCGCCCAAAGGTGTTGCGAATACGATAATTTTAAAGTCAAATAATGTAAGACTTTTTGTAGCAAGTAAATAAATTGATCCGCTAAAAAGAACAACACCGGCCACAACTAAGTTATAGATTGTTTTTACTGTCTTTTCGGCAAGATCTTTTTGTGTTGAAAGAAATAGTAAAAAAAGAGCGTGATACATTTGATAACGAACACCAACTTCAAAAGTGTTTAATTCATCGACAGCTAAATATTTCTTAAGTAAATGCGCTCCAAAAGCTCCTAAAATAATGGCCAACATTCCAATAAAAGCACCTGTCAAAACTATTCTTCTTTTCATGTATCTGTATTTCTTTGATTACTTCTACAAAAATACTCAATACTATTAAAAGGGACTGTTCGTTTTCTGCAAAATATTTTCTAAAAGAGAAAAAGCAACTCTTTTAACGTAGAAAAAAAATAAATCACTTTTTTTATAAATTAAAATTGTTATATATATAACATTTTAATACATTTGTGTTATATATTTAAAATATGAGAAGCGTTTTAATTATCGGAGCAGGTCGTTCAGCATCATCGCTGATACGTTATTTATTATCAAAATCAGAAAGTGAAAAGCTACATTTAGTAGTAGCCGACCTTTCTTTGGCTTTGGCCGAAAAAAAGACGCAAAACCATCCTAATGCCACTCCAATAGCACTTGATATTTTCAATACCGAAGAAAGAAGAGCGGCTATAGAAAAAGCTTCGATTGTCATTTCGATGCTTCCTGCGCATTTACATATTGAGATTGCCAAAGATTGTCTTCAATTCAAAAAACATCTTGTTACAGCTTCTTATATAAGCGACGCAATGCAGGCGCTGGACGAAGAAGCAAAGAAAAACGATTTGATTTTCATGAATGAAATTGGTCTCGATCCCGGAATCGATCATATGAGTGCCATGAAAGTAATTGATGAAATTCGCTCAAAAGGAGGGAAAATGCTTTTGTTTGAATCTTTCTGCGGCGGACTTGTGGCTCCAGAATCGGATAATAATTTATGGAATTACAAATTTACTTGGGCGCCGCGAAATGTGGTTTTGGCCGGACAAGGAGGCGCTGCTAAATTTATTCAGGAAGGAACTTATAAATACATTCCGTACAGCGCTTTGTTTAGAAGAACGGAATTTCTAGAAGTAGAAGGCTACGGAAAATTTGAAGCCTATTCTAATCGAGATTCTCTTAAATACAGATCAGTTTACGGACTTGATGATGTTCTGACTTTATACCGAGGAACAATTCGCAGAGTTGGATTTTCGAAAGCCTGGAATATGTTCGTACAACTCGGAATGACAGATGACAGTTATATTATCGAAGATTCTGAAAACATGAGTTATCGTCAGTTTATGAATTCATTTTTGCCATATCATCCAACTGATTCTGTTGAAATAAAAACAAGATTAATTTTAAAAATTGATCAGGACGACATCATGTGGGACAAACTTTTGGAATTGGATTTATTCAACCCTGACAAAATAGTGAATTTGCCTCGTGCGACTCCGGCTCAAATTCTGGAAAAAATACTGACTGACAGTTGGGCTTTAGAACCCGATGATAAAGATATGATCGTGATGTACCATAAGTTTGGCTACGAACTTAACGGTGAAAAAAAACAAATCGATTCAAAAATGGTTTGCATTGGCGACGATCAAACCTATACCGCAATGGCTAAAACCGTTGGACTTCCGGTTGCAATGGCAACACTTTTGATTTTGAATGGAAAAATCAAAACTCCAGGCGTGCAACTCCCAATTAAAAAAGAAGTTTACGAACCAATATTAAATGAATTAGAAGAGTATGGCGTAGTTTTTAACGAACAAACCATGCCTTATTTTGGATACAATCCGGATTTGTTCTGACCCGGATCTTTTTATTTTTAGAATTTTTTTTTTAGTTTATTTTATCCGCTTCCTGTTCAGAAGCGGATTTTTTATGTTTTATAAAGAATACTTTAAATCAAAAATTTTAAATGTTTTATAATTTCCGAAAATGGTCGATTTAAAATCAACTTTATTAAAGCTTGCTTTTATTGCTTCATACTTTTTGGTGTTTCATTATTTTCAATTGTAACAGGCAAACGGTACAAAACGCGAACTGGTTTCCCATTTTCAGAACCGGGAGTCCATGTTGGTGAAAGCTTTAAAGCCTGAATAACCTCATCGCCTATTCCGTATCCTAAATCTTTTACAATTTTAAATTCAGACAAACTTCCATCTTTTTCAACCATAAATTCGATATATACTTTTCCCTGAATTTTGTTTTTCGAAGCTTCGGCCGGCATTTTAAAATTTTTACCAATGAATTTATAAAACTCAAGTGCTCCACCTAGAAATTCAGGTTTTTTCTCAATTGGATCCACAATTATATCGGTTGATGTTATGGCCGGAGCCGTTGGTGACGAAGCTGCAGCTTCTTTTTTAATTTCTTCAGCTTCTACCGGCCAAAAATCCATAACTATCGCAATTGGTTTCCAATCTGCTTTTCCGTGTTTTTTTTCAGGAATAAAATTTGAGCCCGATTTCAGAATTCGAAGTATTTCAGCTTCAGTTGCAGTTCCTTTATTGCTGGTAATTTTAATATCAGCAAGAGTACCATCATCGTTTAGAAGAAATTTAATCGTCGCTACCTCATCTTTTTTATCAATTCCCTTAGGACTTACATAATTATTGGTGATATAATTAGATATTTTTTCCATTGCGCTTTGCAAAGCAGGCTGATTGACTTTCGTATCCTCCAAACTATATGCAATACTCATCATAATTTCAGGCTCTTTTGTAGCCAGAATTTCCTTTCTTCTCGATTTTGCTACCCATTCAGGTTTCAATTCATTTGAAACAATAAGATTGTCTCCACTTATCACACTAGAGTTACTATTATTTTGCCCGACACTTTCTATACATATAAAGAAAAAGAGTCCTGAAAATAGAGGCAGAAGCACAATTTTTGAAAGCAAAACCTTTGTTTTAGAAACCGTTTTTGTCATCATAATAAATCTTTTTTTAGTTACAGAATAATTTAAATTACTAGTTAATCCCGAAATTGAATTTGTATTTGCATGCAGAAGCAATAAATTTTGATAAAACGGAACATCGTTAAAAGATGTCACTACATTTTCATCGGCAAGAAATTCATGATTGAGCTGAATCGCTTTTTTATAAAAAAGGAATAAAGGATTAAACCAAAAAATTGTTTTTAATGTCTCAATAAACAATACATCCCATGTGTGCTTTTGAGTAACATGAATTAATTCGTGCGAGTATAATTGTTCTTCTATTTTTTGATTATGATAATCTGTTTTGTTCAAAAAAATGTAATTCAAAAAAGTGTGAGGCGCTATTTGCTCATCAATCAAAACCAAACTCGCATTTTTATAAACCGTGAGATTACCGTTCTTTATTTTCGAATAAATTTTCAGAAGATTATTTATAAAACGAAAAATTAAAAGCAGTGTAATTAATCCGTATAAACACCCTAATATCAAACTTGTATAATCAAATGACTGAACCGCAACAGCCTGATTCTGAATTTGCATATTTTGCGCCAGAAATCTATAAGTCTGTTGCACAGATACTGTTGATTCTCTTGCAATTTCAATGGTTACAAAAGGCAAAACAAGGGAAAAAACAAGACTGAACATTAAGTAAAACCTATTGAACTTATGCATTTTTTGTCGCTCTAAAACCAAATGGTAAATAACCAAAAGCACGAACAAACTCAAAGATGATTTATATATAAAGTCTATCATTTTTTCTTTTTTTGAATTTCCGAATCGATTATTTTCTTAAGATCTTCTAATTCTGAAGCGCTCAAATTGGTTTCGGTCGTAAAAAACGAAGCAAACTGCGAAGCCGAATTATTAAAGAAATTGCTAATCAGTCCTTTTACATGTTTCGAAAAATAATCTGTTTTCTTCACCAAAGGATAATATTCTCTCGAATTTCCGAATTCATTGTAAGCCACAAATTTCTTATCAATCATTCGTTTTAAAAGCGTCGCAACAGTTGTCGTCGCCGGCTTTGGTTCTGGATATGCTTCAAGTAAATCTTTCATGAATGCTTTTTCAAGCTTCCATAAATGTTCCATTAATTGTTCTTCTGCATTTGATAACTGTGTCATGGTTTACTATTTTCGAGTTTTTCTGTTTCGGCCAATTCTTTTTTATATTCATCCAAATTCCATTCAATATTCATTTTTGCTGCGTATTCGGCCATAGTTCCAAGTCCGACTTCAGCACGCCTTTTATCAACATTATCCGGATCTATCATTGGTGCTATGCAAATTTTATTCGTCTTTTTATTCTTTGAACTCTGACTACCATAAATTTGTTTTTTTCCTTCTCTCAAAGCCACTCTGTCTTCTAAATATGCCAGATTTGCCGGATTTGCATTTCCAATTTTAACTGCCTCTCTCATCATTGGTAAATACTTTTGTTGGCATTTTAAGTCAGAATGCTGAATCACCAAAAACAAAGTCTGATTTCCTTGTGTTCCTACTGTATTTTTTCCTACCCAGCCTTTTTCATCCAGTATTTTCATAACCTTAACGAGATTAATACTGTCTTTTCTTTCCATAATTTTACCAATGCTGTCAATTTTCTTTTTATCAGGTTTAGAAGCTCTGTAAACATTCATGAATTCTCCGCGAATTTCCTGATCGTCGGTATAAATCTCAGCAAGTTCTTTTTCCAGCACTTTATCATAATTTACTCCGATAAGCTGTAATTTCTTCTGCAGTTTCTCAATTGTTTTATTCCATTTTTTATCCGAATGTAAAGGCTTTAAATCATCGTCAATTTTAATATGTGTAATATTCTCGTATCCGTTATCGATAGAAAGATTCAGCCATTTAAATGCTTTTTTATTTTCTTTAGCCATAGACGCAGAACAGCCAGCATTGTATAAATCTCGATAATCTTTCTCTTCTATTTTAAAAGCTTTATCATAATACGAAACAGACATTTTGTAGTTTTCTGCCTTGTAACAAGAATCTGCTTTGCGAACCCATTCTTTATAAGTTTGAGCTTGCACGAAAAGACAATTCGTTACAATAAAACAGAGCGCCATTATTTTTTTCATAGTTTAGAGGTTAATCGTTTACCTAATAATTTGTTCTGAAATCAATTCTCCTTTATCGTAATTCTTGATTCCTTTTAATTTTCCTTTGTCCGAATAAAACTTCCATTCTCCAAAATAAAACCAATGCGTTTCAACCGAATTCGTTTCTAATTTTGTTTTTCCTTTCGATTCCAGTTTTCCATTTTCGTAATAACTTTTTACGATGCAAATTCCGTTTTTATACTTTTCTGTTTTGTAGATTTTTCCGTTGATGTAGGATTTCCACTTTTTTACTGGAAGATCATTTTTATAATATTCATACGATTTATAAGTTGTACTGTCTTGTGTATAATTGTCAATCCAGACGCCTTCTTTTTTCTTATCAATTTTCTGATTGATCGGTTTGCTTTTGCAACTCAAAAGAAATATTCCGCAAAACAATAATAAAAAAAGGTTTTTCATATTCATTTTAGCTCTACACTTATAGATTCGTTTCTACAAATGTAGAATTAAATTTTAAATAAGCAAATGTTTTTTCTTAAATTTTTAAATATCAGCACTTTGATTCAATTATTTATTCTAAAAAGCACCTTATTATAATACCTAAAAGGTTTAATCCCGAAGCTTCGGAACTGTTAGGATAACTAAATAACAAAAAAAATCCGCTCATTTCTGAACGGATTCTATATCTTAAAAAAACTTTGTGCCTTAGTGTCTTCGCGGCAAAATACTTATTTACTTAATTCCACAAAATACTTGTAAAACAACGGAATCGTTTCAATTCCTTTCAAGTAATTAAAAATTCCGAAATGTTCGTTTGGCGAGTGAATTGCATCAGAATCCAAACCAAATCCCATCAAAATCGTTTTACTTTTTAATTCCTTCTCAAACAAAGCCACAATTGGAATACTTCCTCCAGAACGAACCGGAATTGCAGGAACTCCAAACGTTTCTGTATACGCTTTATTGGCAGCCTGATAACCGATGCTGTCAATTGGCGTAACATAACCCTGACCACCGTGATGAGGCGTTACTTTTACCGTAACTCCAGCCGGAGCAATGCTTGTAAAATGTTTTGTGAAAAGCTCTGTAATCTCTTCCCAATCCTGATTTGGAACCAAACGCATTGAAATTTTAGCGAAAGCTTTGCTCGCAATAACCGTTTTTGCACCTTCGCCAGTGTAACCGCCCCAAATTCCGTTTACGTCTAATGTTGGACGGATTGAGTTGCGTTCGTTGGTTACATATCCTTTTTCACCGTAAACATCAGCGATGTTTAAAGCATTTTTATATTTTTCTAAACTAAAAGGCGCTTTTGCCATTTCAGCTCTTTCTTCTGCAGATAATTCCTGAACCTTATCATAGAAACCTGGAATTGTAATATGATTGTTTTCGTCGTGAAGCGAAGCAATCATTTTTGCCAAAATATTAATTGGGTTTGCCACTGCTCCACCGTACAATCCTGAATGCAAATCGCGGTTTGGACCCGTAACTTCTACCTCAACATAACTCAAACCTCTTAAACCTGTCGTGATCGATGGTTGCTGGTTAGAAATCATTCCGGTATCTGAAATCAAAATAACATCGTTTTTCAGTTTTTCCTGATTGCGTTCTACGAACCAAGCCAAACTTGCCGAACCAACTTCTTCTTCTCCTTCGATCATGAATTTTACGTTACAAGGCAAAGTATTGCTTTGTACCATTAATTCAAGCGCTTTTACGTGCATGTACATCTGACCTTTGTCGTCACATGCACCACGCGCGAAAATAGCACCGTCAGGGTGAATATCTGTAGTTTTGATAACCGGTTCAAATGGTGGCGAAGTCCATAATTCTAATGGATCTGGCGGTTGAACATCATAGTGTCCGTAAACTAAAACCGTTGGAAGATTTGGATCGATTATTTTCTCTCCATAAATAATTGGGTAACCCGGAGTGTCGCAAGTTTCGACAAAATCGCAGCCCGCTTTTGATAAACTTTCTTTTACAGCCTCTGCTGTATCAATAACATCTTGAGAATATGCAGTGTCGGCACTAACCGACGGAATCTTTAATAATTCGATCAATTCATTGATAAACCGATCTTTATGTTGTTGAACGTAGGACTTAATATTTTCCATTTAAATTATTTTTATAGAAACCCAAAAGTACCAAAAAGAAAATTAATATTTTTTTTCAAATTTTTCTTTGAATATTCGAAAGTATGCTTATCTTTGCACCCACAATTACGCGGATATGGTGAAATTGGTAGACATGCCAGACTTAGGATCTGGTGCCGCAAGGCGTGTAGGTTCGAGTCCTATTATCCGCACTAAAAAAGCTTCTGAAGATTTTTCAGAAGCTTTTTTGTTTTTTAGCACTTTCCTTAAATAAAAAACATCCACAATCTTGTCATTTCGACGAAGGAGAAATCTTCGCAAGAAACTCCGCAAAAAAAAAAAAAAGCACCAAACTTTATCGATTTCCGAGTGTGATTCCTCGTTCCTCGGAATGACAAAAATGACGATTCTAATTGCGATGATGAACTAAAATCCGTTAAGTTAAAGCAACCACAAACATTGAGATTTATATCATCAATTCACTTTGAACATAAAAAAACTCCAGCTAAAGCAGGAGACAATTCATTTATCCCTAGATTTGTTTATCAAGTAAATCATTCAAGTAATAATATGACAATACCGAAACAAAAGAAAACTACATTTTTTATTATTACATTATTAAGTATAATTGTATTGTGCAGTTTTATAAACTTCAGAAGTATCCATGTAAAATTTCACAATAAAACAGGAGAAGATATTGATTCATTAGTAATTGCAGGAACTCTAATTGGTAACTTAAAGAATGGTAGTTCAACAGAATACATTAACTTCAAACAATTTGAATTTGATGGTAGTATTCCATATGAACAAATTAGCGGAATTATCAGTCACAAAAAAGTAAATCAACTTAATTGGAGCTGGTGCAGCACAGAAAGAAATACACAATCTAAAGGGTCTTTTATTTTTGATTTGAAAAAAGACACGAGGATTAAAGACACATCTTATCTATATCTTGTAGCCCATAATCAAAAAATCTTCTGGGAAGAAAATTAAATTAACTTCGTTTTAAACTTAATTGTCATGTTCCAAAAATCAACTTTTGCTATTGTTCTTCTTTTTATTCTAAGTTCCTGTTCTGTTCAGCAAAAAAGCTTAGAAATAAACGATTGGTATGCTTTTACAAAAACAAATACAGCACAACAAGAACCATCAAAAGTATATGAGTTCAAAGATGAAATAATAAGTATGCACGGAGAAGATCCAAGTTGTTTGATGACTAAAAAAAGTTATAAAAATTTTGAACTTACGCTAGAATACAGATGGAATCTTGACGAGAAATACAACCTAAAAGGCACAAAAAATAGCGGCGTGATGTATAATATTCCGCTAGACGCTTCTGACAGAATCTGGCCAAAAGGAATTCAATTTCAAATAAAAGAAAAAACTACAGGAGATTTTATCTTTTTGGATAACATAACGGCAAAAGTAAACGGAAAATTAGTTGAAGCCGGCACAAGTGTAGTTTCTCCGAAGTTTTTAGAAAATGAGAATACGTATGGCGAATGGAATTTGGTTGTTATAAAATCTTTCAACGGGAAAATCACGCAATATTTAAACGGAAAATTGGTAAATGAATGCACGGAAGCTTCTTCTACCGAAGGCAAAATCTCTTTAAATTATGAGCGTTCGCCAATTGATTTTAAGAATATTAGAATAAAGAATATTTCTAAATAGTAAGCCTTTTACAAAGTTAATCCATCTAGTTTGTCATTTCGACGTAAGGAGAAATCACACTCGTGAATCCACAAAGAGAATCACCAATCTTTGCCGAGTTTCTAGTGTGATTTCTCCTTACGTCGAAATGACAATACTTTGTGGCTGCAAGCGGAAAGGCCTTTGCGGAGTTACTTACGAAGATTTCTCGTGCCTCGAAATGACAAGATTGAGGTTATTAACAACAAAAAAACCTTTGTCAAAGTTAAAACATTTGACAAAAGTTTCACATATAGTTTTGGTCCCGATAGCTATCGGGATGGAATTTAAGAATTGTAATTTAGCTTCTCAACAACTCAATTATCTTATCCACATTAATCTCACTATAATCATTAATATAAAAATCACATACAGGAAGTTCTTCTTTTTTATGCGTGCTCAAAACGCCAACCACTTTCATTCCGGCATTTAGTCCCGCTGTAATACCTGAAAAAGAATCTTCGAAAACCACACAATCTGACGGAGAAACACCAACACGTTCCGCTGATTTAAGATATACTTCGGGATTTGGTTTATGAAACGTAACGTCTTCGCTAGACATCATCGAATCCATTTTGTCAGTAATTTTTAAGGCATTTGCAATCAAATCCAAATTCGCACGTGGCGCCGAAGTTGCAACAGCCGTTTTAAAGCCGCGCGATTTTAATTCACTTAAAAAATCCAAATAATGCGGAATCGTATCGACTTTGTCTTTATAAATTTCACGGAACATTCCTTCTTTTTCGTCTTCAAGTTTTAAAAGCTCTTCTCCCTGAATTGGACGCTTGAAGAAATGCGTCATGATATAACTATTGTGTTTTCCGTACATATGTTCTTCAAATTCTTCATTGGTGTACGGAACATTATATTTATCGAAAAACGCCTCAAAAGCCTTCACATGATGCGGATTGGTATGCGAAATCACGCCATCCATATCAAAAATTACACATTGCTGTTTCATTTCATATTTTTGTTTTTAACGGTTGCAAGATACTGATAAGTGTTGTTTACCGCAATAATTAAACGCATTGTTTGTCATCCTGAGGAACGAAGGATCACACAAGAGGCTCGACAAAGATTGGCGATTTAGCATGCGGAATTTCGCGTGTGATCCTTCGTTCCTCAGGATGACAAACTTTGCGCAAAGAACTTGAAACTTTAAACTTTAAACCTAAAACAAAACTTTACCCAATCCAAATTTTACTTTTAACCAAAGTCATAGTTTGTCTCAAATGCTGATTACAAGCAATTAGAATAATCAAAACTACCAAACCATAACCCACAATCGTATAAATTTCCATATCGGCCAATAAAGTCGCTTGTTTCGCAACTGTTCCGAAGATTTTTTTCAAGGCCAAAGCATTCGCATTATCCGCGGAATATCCTTTTGCTATAAAACTCTGCGCTGTTGACGATAATGTTTGCTGCGCTTCGGGATTTTCGCCGGTCACGAACTGACTTAGTTTTAAAAAGTGTTTTTTATTTAAGAAAACAACCGCATTCTGCATGACGCAAAAACCAATTGTACTTCCCCAAAAACGACCAGAAACCCCAACAATTCCCGAAGAAACCGCCATTTTTGCCGGAACCGATGATGTGGTAAATAAGATGAGCGGAACAAATAAAAACCCAACACCGATTCCTTGCAAAATATAGGGAATGATAATATCGCTCAGCGCAACATCTGGTACAAAAAGAAACGTAAACCAGAAGTGGAAAATAGCAATGAGCGTAAAACCAATCATAAAAATAATTTTTGTAGAAACAGATTTCATCAGAAAATAAGCAGCTAAAATAAGTCCGATTACATTTCCTAATCCGTTAATGTATTGCACGCCCGCAACGCGCGACGGATCCCAATTCCAAATCGAAAACATTGCCGAATGACAAAGACTCAGCGTCGCTCTGCTTATATAGAAAAGGAAAAACAATAAAAATCCGATTCGGAGATTGGCGTATTTAAAAACTTCAAAATCAAAGGTTGGTCTTTTTACCAAAAGCTCTTTAAAGATGAATAAACCGCCCGTAATTAAGGCAATCATTAACATCAAAACCATTTCAGAAGAATCAAACCAATATTTTTTCTCCGCATAAACAAAAAAGTAAGCACCGCAAAGAATAGCAGTTAAAACCAAAAAATAACTCATCCAGTCGATTTGATACAACGGAATTTTCTTTGTGATTCGGTGCCCACGAAAAGTAACTAAGATTAAAAAGACATTCAAAACCTGCAATCCGCCAGAAACATAAAGCATGTATTTCCAATCGTAATGATCCAGAAACCAAACTGCAATGTTCATAATAAAAGGCGTTGACAATAATAGTGAACCATAATAAAATGAAAACCCAATTATAATGGCGTTTTTAGAATTAAACTGCTCAATCAATAACTGTCTGATCGTAATTACCGGAAGCGCCATCAGGATTCCCTCGGCGATTCTCAGCATTAAAAAAAGATAAAAATTAGTAATATATGCTGATGAAACAATCGTAATTCCGATTAAGGAATAAACGGCCATCAAGTAATTTTTCGCAGGGAAAAAACTCGAAAATCGACTTTCGATCAAAATCGTTGCGAGCAAAGTTCCGTACGTAACGCACATTGCAAACTGCAAATCTTCGGGTTCAATGTCCAGAAAACTTGCTGCGTACGTTACGTTTGAAGTATAAACTCCCAATAAAATCATGGAATGCAACAAGCAGACAAACAAAATAATAATGATTGCCCATCTTGGAACCCACGATTTAAAAATACTTTTATCTTCCATTTTAGTGTGCTGCGATCACAGTAATATTCATTCCCGCTCTTAAAAAATCGGTTTGTTTGTCGTTGTTTTTCAACTGAATTCGAACCGGAATTCTTTGTTCGATTTTCACGAAGTTTCCTGTTGCATTATCCGGAGGAAGCAATGAAAATCTTGCACCACTCGCAGGCGATAAAGAAGCAATTGTACCAATGAAAGTTTTGTCGCTCACGGCATCGGCTTTTATTTCTACATCTTGCCCAACGGTTAAATATTGTAATTGCGTTTCTTTAAAATTGGCAGTAATCCATTTTTCTTTGCTTACTATCGAAAGCAAAGATTGCCCTTCTTTTACCAATTGTCCTGGCTGTAACGTTCGTTTTCCAACCCAACCATCATAAGGAGCTGTGATTATCGTGTACGAAAGAAACAATGCAGCATTATCAGCCACAGCTTGTTTTGATGCAATATTGGTTTGCGTTGTCGGAACATTCGCTTCAGCAACCGAAGTACTTAAAGCTGATGAATGAATTCTGTTTTTCATTTCATCAAAATGTGCTTGCGCCGATTCGTAATCTGCTTTTACTTTTTCTAATTGCTGAGAAGTTGCGGCTTCGTCTTTTACCAAAGCTTTATACCTTTCGTATTCCAGTTTTGTTTTCCAAAGATTCGATTTTGCACCTTCTAACTGTGATTCGTTAATTGCCGTTGCACTTGCTGTTGTAACCGCATTTTTTTGAGCCACAACACTATTTTGCTGCGCGTTCTGAACATCGGCAAGAGCCACATTCAATTTCGATTTGTATTCGCGATTATCAATCACGACCAAAGTATCGCCTTTATGCACAAACTGGTTTTCGTTAAAACGAACTTCCTGCACATAACCTGTAATGCGCGACATAATTGGTGTTACATATTGCTCTACTTGCGCATCATTGGTTTCTTCGTGGTTTCTGTTGAACACATAAAACCAAATCCCTAAAATGATTCCGCTCGCAACCAAAGCGCAAGCAATTATTGTTATTATGATATGAAACGTTTTGTTTCTTCTAGTTTCATTTTTTATCTTGACCATATCTTTTCTATTCTCTTTATCTTAGTTCTCTTTTTAAAATCTTGCTTCTTGCTTCTTTCAAGTCTAACTCTGAGGCATAATCCCGGCGGTATGAAGCAGTTCGTAATGTTTTAAAACCGCATCTAATCGTGTAGAAATTTTGTTGTATTTCGCCTGAAGCAAAGCATTATCAGCATCAACCATTTCTGTAATTAAAACCAATTGGTTTAAGTATTTCAGCTTTACGATTCGGTAATTTTCATTGGCTAAATCCAAAGCTTTATCAACTACCACAAACTTTTCAAGGATTTCCTGATACTGTGTATGTTCTTTATACAGTTTGTCCTGGATTTCATCTTTTACAATTTCATTCTGCATTTTTTGCCATTCGATTTTAGTATTGGCCTGATCCATTTTTGTTTTGTTTTTATACAAAGATGAAAGATCAAAAGTCGCTTCAATTCCAACTTGTCCTAAAGTGTACAAATACGGGTTTGGTGGAAAGAATTTGTAGTTCGGATAATAAAAACCATAATTCCCAAAGAAGTGAACGCTTGGCAGATAATTTCCTTTAACCAATTTCAGTTCGGTTTTACTGATATCTAATTCCTGACTCGCGATTCGCATTTCTTCGTTCTGCAACGCTTTATTCATATAAAAATCATACGGATCCAAACCGTTCATTTCGTCCAGATTTGACGTTGTATCAATCGCGATTTCTTCGTTTTCCTGAATCTGAATTAAAGTTTTCAAATCGTGAAGCGCGATTTTTATGTTTTTGGAATTTGTAAGCGCATTCAATTCACGATCCGAAAGCTGTAATTCGGCTCTAATGACTTCGTTTTTGGTAATCGTTCCGTGTTTTTGAAGCGATTGTACTTCTTTCAATCGGCTTTTTTCTTCTTTGATATTTTCTTCAAAAATCTTCTGAAGTTCCATCATTTTATAAATCGCCAGATAATTCGCAACGACTTCGAGCTCGATATCATTTTGAGTTTTTTCAGTTTTTATTTTGGCAATTTCGCTTTCCTGATTCGCAATTTTAATGGCGTTATTAATCTTATTTCCGGCATAAATTGGCATTTTAAAGGTAGAGTTGACCTCATAAATTTCAGGAATCGCCTTTGTAACTTCTTTACCATTTAAGAAACCGCTTCCTTTGAATTCCGTAATATTCGTAATTCTGGAATACATGCCGTTTAATTGAATGTCTGGTAATCGAAGTTCTTTTCTTTCTTTGATGTTTTGCTCTGAGAGCGTGACCTCCAGTTGAGATCTAAGGATTTTTTTGTTGTTTTCTTTCGCCAGTTTCAAAGCTTCTTGTAATGAAACCGAATGAACTTCCTGCGCTTGTAAGCCATTGAATGCTAATATCATTACGAATAACAGCAGGATTCTGGGAAAACAATCGTCTGTAGAATTTGTTGTTTTAAGGAACATGAATACTTTAATATTTGATGGTGCAAAGTTCCTTCATTTTTCCGTTGACTGATAATTCTAAAAAGCCAAGAACATATTCATTTCGGACAAATGTTAAAATCACTTCTTCCGAAAACGTTATATTAAAACACTGAAAAACAATTTATTACAAAATCGATTTGATTTGTGAGTTTTTTTGTCTCTCGCAGATTTAGCAGATTACTCAGATTTTATTTTAATACAATTAATTATCTGCTTGATCTGCAACACGAGCGATAGCGAACTGGCGAAGCAAATCTGCGAGAGAAAAACAGATTATTTCCTTTCTAAAATCTCTTCTCCGTTTAAGTAATCAGAAGGTCTTTGGCCTAAAATCTTAAAGAAGGTGTTGCTGAAAGTCGGAACACTATTATAACCAACTTCTTGAGCTACCTCTTTTACCGAAAGTTTTCTTTCTAATAAAAGTTCGATTGCTTTTAAGATTCGGCGAATGGTATAATATTGAATAAAAGACATTTTGAGATCTTTTTGAAACAAGCGATACAAAGAGCGTTCGCTAAAACCAAATTCATGAGCAACCTCAGAAAATAAAATGGTTTCGCCAAGATTATTCTCAACATGACGAAGGATTTTTCCCAATCGTTTGTCTTTTGGCTGTGGTAATTCTAAAGGGAGATTGTTGGTGCAAATTTGAGGAAGAATCGCTTTTATGGCTTTTGCAATCGTAAAGCTTGGAGAACCTTTTTTCAAATCACCATTCCACTGATTGGTAAACATCATCATTTGGAGCAACAAATTATTAACGGGATAAATACCTTCCCTTTTGTAGAATAGATCCTCATCTTTCTCAACCGGAAAATACAGATTTCGCATCATCACATGTTCCGATTTTGGTTCGATGCTGTGTTCTAGTCCCGCCGGAATCCATATAAAATGTCTTGCAGGAAGAAAATAAGATTTCGTTTCAGTTGTTACAAAAACCACATCGCCTTCTGCATATAACATTTGTGCTTTATCGTGTTTATGCCATGGAACAAACAATTCTCCCATAATATCATGATGACAATAAATGCTTTTTTTATCAGCATCTACTTTCTTGATATAATATTTGTCGACTTTGAATGTTGATTGTTCCATTTAAATGATACGATGATTTCGTATTATAAAGATACTGAAGAAATAGAAATTAAAATTCCAATTCGCCACACAGTTTGTCATTTCGACGAAGGAGAAATCTCCGCGAGTAGCTCCGTAAAGAATATCGCTAATCTTTGTAGAGTTTCTTGTGGAGATTTCTCCTTCGTCGAAATGACAAATTAGAGCGAGTAAAAAAAAAACTTTGCGAACTTTGCGGTTAAATACAAAAACAAAAAAGCCTTTCCGTTAAGAAAGGCTTTTAACAACTTAGGCGGTCTGGACGGGACTCGAACCCGCGACCCCATGCGTGACAGGCATGTATTCTAACCAACTGAACTACCAAACCCTGCGTTATTGCGAGTGCAAAAATACAACAGAATTTCGTTTCTGCAAGCGTTTTTTACGAATAAAATTCAAGAAATTTTTAATCAACTAAATTTCAATATTTTAAAATTCAAAAACAAAACCAAAAAAGAAGAAGTTTCTTTCTTTTTGCCAAACACAAAGGTTTTGTACATAAAAATATCTTATCATTTTGCTAAACATAGCCCGCGGTTTCAACCACGGGAGACGTATTTATACACATTGTGTTCCTGTGGTTGAAACCACGGGCTATATCTTAATATATGATGGAAAATCTTTGTGGAGTTACTTGCGAAGATTTCTCCTTCGTCGAAATGACAAACTTTACGTTAAAATCAGAATTAAGCAAAAAAAATCGCAAAGCTTAATCAATTTTAAGCTTTGCGAACTTTGCATTCTTTAAAAAATATCTTTGCTCCCGATAGCTATCGGGATTGCGTAAAATCTTAGCGTGCTTTGCAGTTAAAAACAAAAAACCAAAAGTGTTTTAAATCAAAAAAGCCATCCACAAAAGTGGAAAGCTTTTCATTGGTCTAACTACTAAACCAGCTACGAGTTACAAAGTCGTAGCAAAACAACACAACTATTTTAGATACCGTATTTGGGCAAAAAAGCCTTTCTGTTACGAAAGGCTTTCCCCAATATTGCGGTCTGGACGGGACTCGAACCCGCGACCCCATGCGTGACAGGCATGTATTCTAACCAACTGAACTACCAAACCTCTGCGTTATTGCGGTTGCAAAGATATAACAGAATTTCGTTTCTGCAAGTGTTTTTATAAAAAAAATGAAATTATTTTTCATAAAATTATCCAAAGTTTTGTTTTTCAACCAAATAAGTAGTCAATATTTTTTCAAAATTATCGCCCACATTTACCGGAACGTACTTAATTTGGTTCTTTGCGCAGGTTAAAGCCAGATTTTTAAAATAAGCTTCTACCCTTTTTTCATATTCCATTTTAACATTATCGGCAAAAATCGAAACCTCTTCGCCTGATTCTAAGTCGATAAACTTTCTTGGTGCATTGTCAAAATCAAATTTCAATTCGGTTTCATTATCAACAACATGGAATAAAACTACTTTGTGTTTGTTGTGTTTAAGATGTTGTAATGCATTAAAAAGCTTTTCGTCATCTTCAGTCTGAAACATATCGGTAAACAAAATAATCATCGAACGGCGGTGCATTTTCTCAGCTATTTGATGCAAATAGGTAATTGTATCGGTCGTTTTTTTGACTTTTGGCTGAACCAATAATTCTTCCAGTTTGTTCAAAAGCATTCGGTGATGGCGATCGCTTCCTTTTTCTGGTGCGTAATATTCATATTTATCAGAGAAAACGCTTAAACCAACGGCATCGCGCTGTTTCTTTAGAATATTCATTAAAACCGCCGAAGCCAAAACTGCAAAACCAATCTTTTTTTCATAAAATGGTTGATCCAATTTCAGTTCCGGATAATGCATTGACGACGAATTATCGACAATCAAATGACAACGCAAATTGGTTTCTTCCTCAAAACGTTTTGTGTACAAACGATCCGTTTTGGCAAACAATTTCCAATCGATATGTTTGGTGCTTTCGCCGGCATTATATACTTTGTGCTCGGCAAATTCGGCCGAAAATCCATGAAACGGACTCTTGTGCATTCCGGATATAAAACCTTCCACAACCTGATTCGCCAGCATTTCAAGATGCTGAAAACTGGAGACTTTCTCTATTTCCGATTCGATTTTCATTCGGTTTCTTTTTTAATATTTTGCGCTTTATAAAGCAAATCTGTCGCCATAAGCAATTTACGCTTCAAGATCGGACTAAAATTAGGGTTTTCTTTCAAGAATCGCTGTACTTCATCAAAAGCATATTTCGACGAATATCTTCCAACTGTATTATCCAACCAATCTTTCGGGAAGAAAATATCTCCCGTACGCTGAATTTCCTCTACCAAATCTAGTGAAAATCTAATATATTTCTGCGCGCTTTCCTGGCGAAGCGGATGATTTACATTGGCTAAACCAACAGAAACCCAAGATTCTTTTTCGCGATTAGCATCGTCTTTTAAGGATTCCATAAAAGCATTTCGAACGGATTCGTCTTTTGATAATGACGGAAGCAAAAATTCAAATCGCTTCTTTTTGTCCGGATTTGAGATTGTTGTTCTTGTTTTTTCCAAAATTTCATCGGCATTTTCATGTTTGAAAATCGCCAGATTCATCGCCATATTTGTAAAATCGTCTTCGTTCAATTTCAAATTCGGAATAACAATTTCCTTATTCCAAATCTGATATAATTTGGCTTTCGCCGAATCAGAATACGCAATCGAACTAAATAATCCGAATAATGTCTTTTTGATATTAGCTGATAAATTAGCCTGCAAACGAACGTTTAAAACATCTTCAAGCTGTTTCTGAACTTTATTTTGTTGTTTTTCGGTAAAGAATCTCCAATAAACTGTATTCAAACCATTCGACGCAATTCTCAAAACCAATTCATTTTCTTCGGCTTGAATTCCCTTTAAAAAACAATCGAAAGCTTTATCTGTCGACACATTTCCAATTAACATATTCTCATAAAGATTGCTGTAGCTCGAAGCTCTTGCAACCTCATCTTTTAAAGTAGAAATGGAATTTAAATTATTCCCGTCAAGCGGAAAAACACCGTATCCAAAACCATTATAATTATAAACGATAGAAAGTGGTTTTTCAAGTCCAATTGCTTCTTTTAAAATCAGATTTTTATCTTTAAAATTCGCCGTTAAAACTTTTACTTCATTTGAATAAACTAAACCAATCTGAAAAATCTGAGGCCAAATATTCCCCGATTTGTCTTCTGCTTTCTGTTGAATTTCAAAACTTTTAATTCGGTTTTTAGCATCGTATTCTATTTTATCTGTAAAAATGGCTCTTCCGGATTTATTTACCCAAACCTCGCTCCATTTTTTCATATCCAAAGGCGTTTCGGCATCTAGAATTTCTACGAGATTATTCCAGTCGGCATTGTCGTTGGCATATTTTTTAATGTATTTTTCGATTCCTTTTTGGAACGCATCTTTTCCCATCGAAGCTTCCAACTGGCGCATCATAATAGGCGCTTTGTTGTAAATCATCGCTCCATAAAGCGATCCGGCATCTTTCAAATTCGCCAAATGTTGTCTTATCGGATGTGTTCCCAACGAGCGATCTTCCGCGTAAGCGCTACCATAATGCGCAGTGAAAAATTGTAGATTATGATTGACTTTCGGAAAAATTGGATTCATTATTTTATCAGCCATGAAGTTGGCAAAAACCTCTTTCATCCAGACATCATCGAACCATTTCATGGTAACCAAATCGCCAAACCACATGTGCGAAGTTTCGTGTGCGATTAATTTTGCACGATTTAATTTCTCGCTGTCGGTTGCACTGTTGTCTAAAAATAAAGTCGATTCTCGGTACTGAATCGCGCCAACATGTTCCATTCCGCCATATTGAAAAACCGGAATTGAGGCGAAATCCAGTTTCTGAAATGGGAATTTATAATTAGTATATTTTTCTAAAAAGTCTAACGATTGCTGATGCAGATTGAAAATCGTGTCGGTGCTGACTTTGATTTTCTCTTCATTATTCTCGCGATATAACATTGTCATTTCTAAACCTGGCTTCTGCGTAACGCTTTTAAATTTTCCGGCAACGAAAGAAAACAAATACGTACTCATTTTATCAGATTCTCCAAAAGTGTACATTATAGAATCTCCTTTTTCTAACTTCTCTTTCACATCGGCTCCAGCCAAAACCGACCAATCTTTTGGCACAGAAAGACTCAATTTGTAAGTCGCTTTTATATCCGGCTGATCAAAACACGGAAACAAAGTACTCGCGCGGTCCGGAACTAATAAAGTGTATAGAAAATCATCATTTCTATTTAAAGATAAATTCCCGGCGATGAAGGAAATTGAAATGGTATTTTTTCCTAAAATCAAATTTTCAGCAGGAATTATAATATGTCCGTTTTCATGAATAATCGAAAGATTTTTTCCGTTTGCCGAAACTGATTTTATATTCTCCGTTTTCTCTTTAAAATCTAATTGTAACGACTTATTCACATCTGATAAATTCAAATTCAAAAACAACAACGAATTTATATTTTCATTTTTTTGATTCGGAATTTCAAAAAACAATTGGTATCGAACATCAGAAATCTGTTTTTTACGAAATTGGGCTAATTGTTCTGAAACTCCATTTTCAACAATTAAATTTTCTTTTGGATTGGATTGAGAATAACCAATCGAAGTCATTATAAAAAAGGCAAAAAGGCTGTTAAGAATTTTCATTTTTAAAGGAATATAAGATTCGTTAAAAATAAAAAATGTTTGCCACGAATTTCACCAATTTATACGAATTAAAATTTAAGCTTAATTTTTTTGCCACAGATTATATGATTTTCACAGATTAAAATCATTTGATTTATTTAATTCTAACCTAAATTTTAAATAAATAATTCGTGTAAATTAGTGCAATTAGTGGCAAAAAAAATCCTTTTAATCTGTATAATCTGTGGCAAAAAAAACCAAATAAAAAAGGCTTGACTTTCGTCAAACCTTCTTTATATAAATCATAATCTTACGATTACAACAAAGCGTCTAAACTATCTGCGTAGGTTTGTTTTGGAGCAACTCCAACTTGTTTTCCTACTACTTCACCGTTATGAAACACCAAAACGGTTGGTATGTTACGCACACCATATTTTGCAGCGAATTCTTGGTTAGCATCTACATCTACTTTACCAACAACTACTTTACCTGCGTACTCGTCGCTTAATTGGTCGATGATTGGACCAACCATTCTACAAGGACCGCACCATGCTGCCCAAAAATCTACCATTACTGGTTTATCTGACTTTAAAACTACTTCATCAAAAGTAGCATCTGTTATTGCTAATGCCATAATAATTTGTCTTTAAATGTTATTTCAGCTTTAGTCTCGAGAGACTCGTTTTTTGTTATTTCCTAAACTGAGGTACAAAGTTAAAAATTAAAAACAAATCAAACACCATTCGTAAATTAGTTTTGATTATAAAAGTATTGTAAATAATTATATTAAAAATTCAATCAGAATACACAAATTTAACATTACAGTAATTTGAAAATCAGAAATTTAAATATGATTGTTTTTTATAGTATCTTTAATCAACCATAAAAATTTTCCAGATGAAAGAAACTTTGCACCGAATAAAAGTCTTTTTACAATCGGCTGGTTTTAGAAAATACGCCAAACGTTTTGGATTTTTTATTTTAGGATTAATTGCACTTCTCTTAATTGCCTGTGGCGGATTATCGATTTATTTCAACAGAAACAAAACCGAAATTATTGCAAAAATCAATGCCAAAATCAACGAAAATATAAATGGCGAATTTCATATTGGCGACTTTCAATATAAATTCTTAACCGGTTTTCCCAACTTTACTTTAGCATTAAAAGATGTTGAAATCAAAGACAAACAATGGAAAACACACAAACATACTTTACTGAAAACCAAAGAAATTGAAGTTCGGCTGAACATTATTCATTTGCTTCAGCATGAAATCGATATCTATAAAATCCTGATAAACGACGCCGATATTTATTTGTATAAAGATAAAAACGGCTATTCGAATTCGGATATTTTTAAACCCAAAAAGAAAAAAACACCCGAAAATAAGGAGAAACCCGAAACCATAATCAATCAAATCGAACTTAATAATGTTCAATTTATTCTGGACAATAAATTGGGAAATAAACTCTTCAATTTTGATGTTGCCAGTTTAAAATCAAAAGTAGAATATGACGGAGACAACTGGCGAACGGACTTATTTATCAATACCAAAATTAATAGTCTGGCTTTTAATACTGTACACGGAAGTTTTGCCAAAGAAAAAGACCTGAAAGGAACGCTGTCCATTGCGTATTCTGATGCAAATCAAAAAATTGACATTCAGACAAAAGGTTTAAAAATTGGAAGTGATTCTTTTGATATTATTGCTTTTTTTAATGTTGGAAAAGGAAATTCGTTGTTCGGAATTAATATTGGAACTACCATTTTATGGAAAAACGCCTCCAATTTATTGTCCGGAAACATCAGTTCAAAATTGAATCGGTTTGATTTGAAAAAGCCAATTATTGTGAATTGTGATATAAAAGGCGATTTGAATGTCGAAGGCGATCCGAGAATTTTAGTTCAGGCCGAAGTCAAAGACAACGAACTCAGCATTCCGGATGGTTTAATTACCGATTGTAGTTTTAAAGGAATATTTATTAATAATTTCAAGCCAAAAGAAGGTTTTACCGATGCAAATTCGGCTGTAATTCTAACGCGTTTTTCAGGAAATTATGAAAACATTCCGCTCCAGATTCCGCAACTTTCGATTAATAATCTCGAAAAACCATTGGCAACAGGAAACGTTCATTCTGACTTTGATGTGACAAAATTAAACGAAATAAGCAACGACAAATGGATTCAGTTTACAGAAGGACACGCAACGGCCAATTTGAAATTTCAGTTTGACATCGTGAATTTGTACATCAATAAACCTAAATTTATTGGAAACGTAAACATCACCAATACTTCATTTCATTTTATTCCGAAAAACATTCACGCCGAAAAAGTAAACGTTCAGCTTGATTTTACACAACAAGCTTTACTCATCAAAAAAATTGCCTACAAACACAAAAAAAATACCATTTACATGGAAGGGAAAATCGACAATTTCCTGAATTTGTATTACGATGAACCCGAAAGTATGGTGGTAAATTGGAAAATTTATTGCCCAAATTTAGATATCAAACAATTTATGGGTGTTTTGGCTTCTTCCCAAAAAAGAAAGTCAAATATGAAAAACAGAAAACCGACAATTTCCAGCCATTTGCGCGATGTAATCGAGAAATGTTCCGTGGTAATCGACATCAAAGCAGACAAGATGAATTACAACAAACTGACTGCAACAAATACTACAGCAACGGTTCAGATGCTTAATTCGAAACTTGTCGTTAAAAACGGTTCCTTGCAGACTTCCGGAGGTAGTATTAATTTCAGCAGTGAGATTCAGCCAAGCGGAAAAAACTTTGCTTTTAACTCGAACGCGCAGGTAAATCATGTTGATATTGCAAGCTTTTTGCGTTCTTTTAATAATTTCGGAATCAAATCTTTTACGCCAAATAACATCAAAGGACGATTAAGCAGCAAAGTCAATGTTACAGGATTTTTTAATCCGCAAGGCGAATTAATCACCAATTCAATGCATGGAAAACTTGATTTCTCTGTCACACAGGGCGCATTGATAAACTTTGAACCGATTATGAAAATTGGTAAATATGCTTTCCCGTTTAGAGATGTCAAGAACATTACTTTCAGCGATTTGTCCGGTGATTTTAATCTGCGCGGCGAAAAAATCGATGTCAATAAATTCACCCTGAGTTCCAGCGTCTTAAATATGGATGCCAAAGGCGTTTATTCACTCGGAAACGGTACAAATCTCGCGCTAACAATTCCGCTTCGAAACTCTAAAGACGATGCCAAACTCGCCACCAAAGCCGAACGCGACGCCGTTCGCGAAAAAGGAATTATTCTTCGCCTGGCTGCTGTTGAGGAAAATGGGAAGATTAAGATTAAGAGGGGGAGGAAGGAGAAGGAAAAAAATTAAAATGTAAGATTTTCCGATTAAATTAACTATAGTATCTTTTTTATTGATAAATTTGAATTTTTACAGTTTTTTAATGAAAAATAAATTTACTTACATAGACCTTTTTGCAGGTTGTGGAGGATTATCATTAGGGTTGCATCAAGCAGGATGGCAAGGTCTTTTTGCTATTGAAAAAAGCCCCGATGCTTTTAAAACACTTGAACACAATCTAGTAAAAAACAAAAATCATTTTACTTGGCCAACTTGGCTTCCTCAAAAGGCACATGAGATTAATAATGTACTGGATGAGTACGCTTCTAAATTAGAAAAACTAAAAGGAAAAGTGACAATGATTGCGGGAGGACCGCCTTGCCAAGGTTTTTCAATGGCAGGAAAACGTAATGAATTTGATTTAAGAAACGACCTTATAAACTCCTATATCAATTTTGTGAAAATTGTTGAGCCTAAAATTATTTTCTTCGAAAATGTAAAAGGCTTTACAATGGAATTCAAAAAAAACAGAGAAAAAGGAATTGCTTATTCTTCTCAAGTTACACAAAAACTTGATGAAGCAGGTTATTTTGTAAAAGGGCAATTAGTCAATTTTGGTGACTATGGCGTTCCTCAAAAGAGAACTCGTTTTATTCTTGTTGGAATAAAAAAAACACTTTCAAATGCAACTCAAGAAAAAGCTGAAAGCTTTTTTGATTCCTTAAAAAACAATCGTTTTGATTTTTTAAAAGAAAAAGGATTAGATATAGAAACAAATCTTCAGGATGCTATTTCCGATTTATTTCAAAAACATGGATTAAAAGAAACTCCAGAATATCCAAGTTTTCACTCTGGTGTTTATGGAAAAGAAAAAGGAAATTATCAAAAGTTGATGCGTGTAGGAATTGAAAATAAAATCGCAGATAGCCATCGTTTTCCAAAACATTCTACTGAAATAATCACTCGATTTAAAAATATTCTTGAGGAGACTTCCATTGAAAGAAGAAATTTTAATGTCAGCAAAATTATTCAGGAAAAATATAATATTAAAAAAAGAACCGTAATCCCTTTAAACGGATTTGACAAAACTCCTACAATCACAACTCTTCCAGATGATTATATTCATTATTCTGAACCAAGAATCTTGACAGTTCGTGAATATGCGCGTATTCAATCATTTCCAGATTGGTATATTTTTCAAGGGAAATATACCACAGGCGGAAAAAGACGGATACAAGAAGTGCCAAGATATACTCAAATTGGAAATGCAATTCCTCCATTATTTAGTGAACAAAGTGGCTTGATTTTAAAACAATTAATTTAATGGCCAAAGTAAGCTTTAGAACAAATGCAGAACTCAAAAGCATCATTGGTAAAGATTTAATTACTGATGATAACATAGCTGTTTTAGAATTAGTTAAAAACTCCTTTGATGCTGGATCAAAGAAAGTCGATATAATCTTCAAGAATGTAATTCATGGTTCTAACCTAAAATCATACAAAAATAGCAATGAGTCCAAAATCCTTATTTCAGATATAGGAAAAGGAATGTCACAATTTGACATTGAAAACAAGTGGCTCAATATTGCTTATTCCGAAAAAAAAGAAAAAAAAGAAGAATATGGAAGAACACTTGCTGGGAACAAAGGAGTTGGAAGATTCTCTTGTGATCGATTAGGTAAATACCTAACTATTTATACTAAACAAAAAAAAGATCTTCATTATAAGCAATTATCAATAAATTGGATTGAATTCGAACGTAAAGATGATATAAATTTAAACATTCAAGATATACAATTTGATTTAATAGAAATAGACAAAGATGATTTCTTTACTAAAACCAATATAGAATCTTTTGAATCTGGAACCGTATTAGAAATCAAATCATTAAGAGAGGAATGGGACTATCAAAAAATTCTATCTTTAAAAAGACAACTTGAGAGATTAATAAATCCCAATCAAAATTATAGCTCTCTAAAGTTTGACATAATTATCAACGCCTCTGAATACATTAATATTGAAAAAAACAAACCTGATTATGAAAAAATTAATGGTATTGTAAAGAATCAAATATTTGAAAAATTAAATTTTAAAGTTACCAGCATTCAATCCAAAATAAGTAAAGATGGTGATTATTTAATTACAATTTTAAAAGATAGAGGAAACACGATCTTTACTTTAGTCGAAAAAAATAGATTTCGTTTACTGCGAAATATAAAAACACATATTTATTATCTAAATACCTATTCGAAAGCTTATTTCACAAAACAAACAGGAATTCGCCCAATAGATTTTGGATCAATTTCATTATTCATTAATGGTTTTAGGATTCCTCCCTACGGTGACTATGGTGATGATTGGTTAGGAATGGAAATTAGAAAAGGACAAGGAAGAAATAGATATTTAGGAACTCGTGAAGTTATTGGTCGTATTGAAGTAAAAGACAATGACGATGTATCAATAGATGATGAAGATGGTGTTTTCAAAGTAATTTCTAGTAGATCTGGATTAATAAACAATGCTATTTACAATGAGTTGGCAAAAAGTACCAGTCCTTTTGGTTTCTTTTACAAAACCTTTAGAAGATTAGAACGATTTGTTGTTGAAGGCATTAATTGGGATAGTACTCTTGAAAAAAATACAATTAAAATAGAACAAGAAATACTAAATAATGTCAAATGGGATGAATCAAAAGAAAGATACTCGGAAGATTCTTTGACTCGTAATAAACGTATTTATAATGTTGTCCACAATATTATTGATGCAAAAAAAGAAGAGCTTATTAAACTCACCATAAATAAGAACTTTGTCTCTGATCTAATCGACGAACAAAAAGATAAAATTAACAACGACTTAGAATTTATATTAGAAGAGTTGAAAAACAAGAATCTCAAACCTAATCAACTTCAAGATTTTTTGAGCAAGCTAACAAAGTCTCAAGATGAGCTAAATGATTTTGAAAAATCAATTGGAGAGAATGACGATTTAAAAAAATTAAAATCCGAGCTGGAGAACAATTTAACTTCAATAAAAGTTCAAAAAGAAGAACTAGAAAAACAATTAAAAGAAGCCGAAGACATAAAAAATGCAGCTTTAGAAAAAGCAAAACAAATTGCAGACGAACTAGCTTTAGAAAAAGAAAAAAACACTTATTTGTTAACTTCGAAAAGAACTTTAAGTGAAGATGCAAAAGGCCTAATACATAATGTAAAACAAACAAGTAAAAAATCAAAACAAAATGCTCAAAACTTATATGATGCTTTTTTAGAAAACACTGTAAAACGAACACAAGCGCTTAAATGGCTTAGTACAATAATATACAATTCTGACAAAGCTCTTAAAATATCTAATCTAATTACAAGAGCTAATTTTAAAGCTAATTCAGATTACCAAGATGTAAATATTGTAAAATTTATCGAACAATATCTTGATCTATACAATATTATGTTTGAAGACAATGACATAGCTTTTTCTATAGAATCAACAACCGAAGCTTTTTGGAAAAGAATAAGCATTCTTGATATTTCACTTGTACTTGATGATTTAATATCCAATTCTTTTAAAGCAAAAGCTAAAAATGTAAAAATATACATTACTGAAGATGAAAATTTGGATTTAAAAATTATATTTTCTGATGATGGAGAAGGTCTTTCTTCAAAATTTGAAAATAATAGTGATGTCATTTTTGATTTAGGAATAACTACAACTGATGGATCCGGTATAGGGCTAAACTACGTTAGAAATACATTATCTAAAATGAAAGGAAATATATCCTTTATTGGAAATAACAAATTCCTCAAAGGTGCATCATTTGAAATATTAATATCAAAATTATATAAATAACATGTCCAAAAATTTGCTAATTATTGATAATGAAGACCTAACAGAAACGATTTCTGATATCGAAAAATTATCAAAACCTAAAGGAATCTCTATAAATTGCTTTCCCCTATATGTTGGTCTTCCCGATGGAAATGATGTAATTGATGAAAATGGTGAAATTGACATGAAATTGGTATTAAATAAATTTAATGCGAAGTATGGAACTATACGTTTTCATATGGTTGCTTCTGATTTCAAACTAAATGATAAAAATATTGATGGAGTTGAAATAATCAGGCAATTTAACAATATCAACAATACCCGAAAAGCAAACAAAATTCTTTACTCTTCTGAATTAATTGAAATTGTTCAAGAATATTTAGATTCTTATAAAGAAAAGAGTGATTTTGATAAATCATGGACTAGTTTTAAAACTTTAATTAAGCTTTCTATAGTTGATTTTTCAAAAAGAGAAGATATTGAAAAAAACATTGTCAATTTTATTGAAAAAGTAAGCGAACAAGAAGATGATTTTATAGTAGAATATCTTCTGGAAAATAAAGACCTCTATTTTAATCCGGCAATTGAGATATACAATGAACTATCTTTTAATGAAATTGCTGAAAAGATTTCGTTGAATGACCCATCATCACTTAATTTCAAAAAAAAGTTAATCGAATTAGCAATATCTCATTTTGGATATCTTAAAAAATGAGTAAAAGAACAATACATATAATTCATCCAGAAGATAGCTCTACAGATTTCCTTAATTTAATTACGGAATATATTAAAGAGTTCTCTAAAATTAATTTGATAAAATTAAAAACCCAAGAAGATCATTCTATTTTTTTTGAATTAATCCATACTATTGATAAAAATGAACTGATTTTATTTTTTGGTCATGGGACATCAACAGGACTAAGCGGAGCAGTAACTAAAGATTATGAAAACCACGAATTTATTACTGAAAAGCAATTAAAAATTTTCTCAGAAAAAAATGTCATGATTTTATCCTGTAGATCAAATCAATATCTTAAATCCTATTTTAAAGAATGTAATATACAAAGCGCAATTGGCTTCCCAAACCTAATTACTGATTATGAAGAAATTGAGCACCATGACGACCCCGAAAGACTTAATGATGTCTCTGCTAAAGACATAGAGTTATTTAAAGAAGCAATTATTGATGTGATGAAATTTTCTTTGGAAGATTATGTCATGGGAAATTTATCAATAATTCAATTTTACAATAGAATTAAGCTTCGTATAAATAAAAAAATTATAAATTTATATAATGAATCACCCAATAAAGGGAAATTACCATTAGGAAAAATGTTAAACGATATGGTTGATGGAATGATTTTTTTAAATAAAAACCACTAAATTTAACATAGACTTAATCGTATTGGGAATAACCAAAAACTAAGCAAAATTTTTCATAATCTTTCCTTAACTCCCTTGCCTTTTTCCGTCAAAAAAGATAGCTTTGAGAAACAATCATAAAAATTTAAACCGTTATGAAGATTCAAATCAACACCGACAAAAACATTGATGGACACGCAAGATTAGAAAGCTACTTTTCAGCAGAATTAGAAAAAGGTTTAGCACGTTTTGAAGACAAAATTACCCGCATTGAAGTTCACTTTGGGGATGAAAATGGAGAAAAATTTAGTTTGCAGGACAAAAAATGTGTAATCGAAGTACGTCCGCAAAAATTGCAGCCAATCACTGTAACAGAACACGCCGATACACTGGAAAAAGCCTTTAACGGTGCTTTAAGCAAAATCAAAAAATCACTGACTACAACTTTCGAAAAGCAAAAAGCTTTTTAAATTTCAAAATAGATAAAAAAAAAGACGTTTCAAATGAAACGTCTTTTTTTTTATCTATTTTGAAAAGGTGCAGAGTGGCAAAGGTTCAAAGTGACAAAGGTGAAGTTTCTCTGTGCCTTTGTCACTTTGTAACTCTGTGACTTCTTCTTACGATTTTGGAAGTGGTGCTCCTACTGCAATATCGCAACGGTGTCCTGGTTGGCCGTGTGCCGGATTCATTCCTTCGGCTACGGTTTGCGTTGTTTCGGTGCTTAGTAAGGCCGGAACTGCATTATTATTTGCAGGTGGCGGAGTTACAGTAAAATTCTTAGTAACTGATCCGCTTTGTGTGGTTGACGCGGCAGCAGTAGCTTGTGCCGGTGCCGAATTCAAAGGCGCTCCAACAGCGATATCACATCTGTGTCCCGGTTGTCCGTGTGGCGGATTCATTCCTTTGGCCACTTTTACGGGCGCAGCAGTTGTCGTAACCACATTCTTCTGATTCGGATTTACCTGAATAGTTTGAGCTGTCTGCGTCGTTGTTACCTGACCTTGTTGCGGCGGAGCAGAATTTAAAGGAGCTCCAACAGCAATATCACAACGATGTCCTGGAAGTCCGTGCGCAGGATTTAATCCTTTTGTGTCTCCTAAAACCGTATTCGGATTTGTTGTTTGTGTTTGTACAACTGGAGCTGTAGCAGTTTTAGAAGTGTCTTTTGCAAGTCCCAATCTAACCAATTCAGATGTTGCTGTGTTTTCCTGAGGTTCTAATTCCTTTTTGCAAGAAACAAAAACCAAAGAAGTAATTGCCAGCGAACTTATAAAGATTTTCGGATTCATAATTTGTGGTATTTTAAGCTCTCAAATATAAAAATTTTAAACCATATAAGTAATGTAAGATAATTTAAGTTTTATCACGAAGTTCCTCGGATATCTGTGTTTCAAAATTTCAGCCATCAAGCTTTTCGAACAAAGATGATTAAAGCAAAAACTTTGCGCCTTCGCGCCTTTACGAGAAATTTATACGTATTTATTAATATGCACTTCTATTTCTTATATGATCGAAAAACTTTAACTTTAAACTCAAATTATATTTATCATGAAAAAAACAATCCTACTTCTTTTATTGGTTACTTCTTTTGCTAACGCTCAAAAAACAGAAAAAAACAAAATCAATCAAACTTTGGATACCTGGCACAGAGCAGCTGCGGAAGCAAAAATAGATGATTATTTTAATGCCTTTACACCAGATGCAGTTTACATTGGTACTGATGCTAACGAAAACTGGACAAAAGATGATTTCTACACATGGGCAAAACCATTTTTTGACAGAGGAACAACATGGAATTTTAAAGCCCTTGAACGTCATATCTTTTTTGATAAAACCGAAAAAATTGCTTGGTTTGACGAATTACTGGATACGCAAATGAAAATCTGCCGCGGATCTGGAGTTTTGGTTAAAGTGGGGAAAGAATGGAAAATTCAGCACTATGTTTTATCTATGACGATTCCGAATGACGAAGTGGAAGCAGCAATAAAAATTAAAGCGCCAATCGAAGATGCACTGATTGCAAAACTTCAAAAAAAATAAACATAATCTGCTTTTGTTCTTATAATTATAACTTTTACACCGTTTTACAACGCGCATTATCAAAATAATTATAACACTTTTGACAATATTAGTCCTAAATTAGAAGTTCAAAATTGAATACTCTCAAAAAACCCATTCATAATTTGCAAAATTGACTAAAATAAAAAGACAACCACTATTTTAACAGCCCTTAAAATCAAAATGTGTAATTTTTTTTAACTTTGACCCCAAAAAAAATAGGGTTCAATAAAGTATTTGAAAAATGAAAATAGAGAAACGCTGGATCATCTCCTTTATTATTATAAGCATTGTTTGTATTACTGGAGCATTTTGGCCAACCATGACCGAAAACAGTTATGTACTGTCTGAATTTGGCACTACAGATCATATTGTTCCGGCTGATGTTGCCTGGATGCTGACTTCTTCTTGTCTGGTTTTAATTATGACACCGGGATTATCTTTCTTTTATGGTGGAATGGTGGGCAAGAAAAATGTTATTTCAACCATGCTTCAGAGTTTTATCTGTCTTGGAGTTGTTACTCTTTTATGGGTTGTAGTTGCTTTTAGTCTTGCTTTTGGAGAACCGGTTGGCTTTGGTTCCGGAGATCATTTTTATAGCTTTTTCGGAAATCCGACGACTTTTGCTTTTATGGATTATGTGGGCGTTTTGCCTCATAAGCAACTTGCAAGTACGATTCCGTTTATGCTTTTTGCTTTGTTTCAGATGAAATTCGCCATTATTGCTCCGGCAATTATTACGGGTTCGTTTGCAGAACGTGTTCGCTTTATATCGTATTTAATTTTCATTAGTTTATTTACGATTTTTATATACGCTCCTTTATGTCATGCCGTTTGGTATCCAACGGGTATTTTAGGAAGTTACTTTGGAGTTAAAGATTTTGCCGGAGGAACTGTAGTGCATATGAGTTCTGGTTTCGCGGCTTTGGCCGGAGTTATTGTTTTAGGAAAAAGAAAAAACAGCCAGCATATTCCAACTAATATTCCATTTGTATTATTAGGAACAGGAATGTTATGGTTTGGCTGGTTCGGATTTAACGCGGGATCGGCTCTTGCGGCCAATGGAACTGCAGCTATGGCTTTTGCCACAACAACAACTTCATCTGCTGCTGCAATGTTGACTTGGATTTTCTTCGACAGAATGAACGGAAGAAAAGTCTCTGCTCTTGGCGCGTGTATTGGTGCCGTTGTGGGCTTGGTTGCGATTACGCCTGCTGCCGGATTCGTATCGGTTCCTGAAAGTATGTTTTTCGGATTTATAACGGCTTTGGTTTCTAACACAGCTGTAAACTGTAAATATTCTAAGAAATTTGATGATACACTTGACGTTTTTGCCTGCCACGGCGTTGGTGGAATTATGGGAATGATTTTGACTGCAATTTTTGCTCATGGCGAAAATGCAAGCTTACTTCACGGCGGATGGAATGTTTTTACACATCATATGATGGCATTGGTTTTAGTTTCAATTTTCACTTTCTTCGGAGCTTATTTCTTGTTTAAAGTAACCAATTTCATTATTCCTTTGAGAGTTTCAGAAGAATCAGAACACATCGGATTGGATTTATCACAACACGATGAAACGCTTGATCCAAAAACAAAAGCGATCACTGAGCCACATTACGGTTAAAAATATTTTTTTTTTCCGCCACGAATTCACGAATTTTCATTTTAAAATAATTCGTGAATTCGTGGCGGAAAACTTTTTAAATATATAATCCCTACGGGACATTTTTTGCGTTATTTGCTTTTTTCTACCAACATTTTACTCCTAACGGAGTATATTTTGAAAAAATGATTTTATACAGAAAAAAATCTTTTTAATCTGTGAAATCTGTGGCAAAAAAAATTAAACCCCAATTACATCTTATCCATTCGTTTATATTCCTTAATTTTGCGGAAAATTTTTGTAAAAGTGGGAAGTAAAAATAAACTTAAGAGATTCAGAGAAAACGAAACATTTCAAAACGTTTTTCAACCAACCAGAGAAGAAGTTGTAGGCAATTTAATGCCTTTAAGAGGGAAATGGAATTCTGATTTCTTTAAAAATGACAATCCATTAGTTTTAGAATTAGGATGCGGAAAAGGAGAATATTCTGTTGGATTAGCTGAAAAATACCCAGACAAAAATTTTATCGGAATTGATATTAAAGGTGCTCGTTTCTGGCGTGGTGCTAAAACTGCTGTTGAAGATGGACTTCATAATGTTGCCTTCGTTCGTACTCAAATCGAGTTGATCAATCATATTTTTGCTGAAGGCGAAGTTGACGAAATCTGGATTACTTTTCCAGATCCGCAAATCAAATACAAAAGAACAAAACACAGAATGACCAATTCTGAGTTCTTGAAATTATACAAAAAAATCCTTAAAAAAGACGGTGTCGTAAACTTAAAAACCGACAGTGAATTCATGCACGGATACACACTTGGTTTATTGCATGGTGAAGGACACGAGGTATTGTACGCCAATCATAACGTCTACAAAAACGAAGGAAGTCCTGAAGTTGTAACTTCAATTCAGACTTTTTACGAAAAACAATATTTAGAAATTAACAAGGCAATTACGTATATTCGTTTTAAAATTAAAGACTAATTTAATTTTAAAACAAGTACACTAACTGATCTAGCAACTGAATGGCAATATTTACTCCATTACTTTCGGGCTTTATTGCAGCTGCAATTGGGATTATTCCGCCAGGTTTACTCAATATGACGGCTGCAAAAATAAACATGAAAGAGGGGAAAAAAAATGCACTCTGGTTTGTTATTGGTGCTCTTCTGGTTATTTTCTTTCAGGTTTCGGTAGCGGTTTTATTTGCCCGTGTGATTGACAATCGCCCGGATATTGTGACTTTATTGCGTGAAGTTGGTTTTGTAATTTTCTCTATTTTGACAATTTACTTTTTGTTTATTGCCAAAAAACCGCAAACCAAAAAGAAATCTAAAATCAAAAAAAGCAGTAGAAAAAGTCGTTTCTTTCTCGGAATGCTTCTTTCTGGTTTGAACTTCTTCCCTATTCCCTATTATGTTGTTGTAAGTGTTACGCTAGCTTCTTATCAACTTTTTGTATTTGAGAACAATATTATTTTCACTTTTGTTCTTGGTTCGGTCTTAGGTTCGTTTGCCGCTTTGTACAGTTACATCGTTTTCTTTGGAAGAATCGAAAAGAAAACAGATTACCTAATGCGTAATATGAATACGATTATCGGGAGTATTACTGGTTTAGTCGCTCTTGCAACGCTTTTTAATATTCTGAATTATTATTTCGGGTAAAGATTAGTTTGCCACGACTCGAGCCATAACGAACAGACGTAGCAATTACACTAATTTCCACGAATTACTTGTTTTTAGATTCGCATACCCAATAACAAAAAAATCGCATAGCTTTAATACAATTAAATAATTTGTGAAAATTAGTGTAATTTGTGGCAAAGAAAACAACACTATGGCTGAAGAAAATTTTTTCGAAAGAGTTTATGCAGTGGCCAGACAAATTCCATACGGAAAAGTCACTTCTTATGGCGCTATTGCGAAAGCTTTAGGAGCCGCGCGTTCTGCCCGAATGGTCGGTTGGGCAATGAATGCTTCTCATAATATGGATGATATTCCGGCGCACAGAGTTGTAAATCAAAAAGGACTTTTGACAGGGAAATTTCATTTTGACGGAACCAATCTAATGCAACAGCTTTTAGAAAGTGAAGGAATTAAAGTAGTCGATAATCAAATTGTAGATTTCGAAAAACACTTTTGGCAGCCTGAAGTTCAGGGCTAGAGATGAATCTTATCTGTCAGGCTCAGCAAAATTGAAACCTTTTTTAGTCAACAGACCTTCGGCTCTACTCAGGATGACATTGTCGTAAAATGAAAAGATTTGTATTTATTCTCTTTGCGGAGACGCACTGCAGTGCGCCTCTACGATAAAATCTTTGCGTCTTAGCGCCTTTGTGGCAAACCTACTTAAATCAAGCAAATCACAAAACTCGTTTTATCTTCATCGGTTTGATAGCTTAAATAGCCACCGTGCGCTTCAATAATATTTTTTGAAAGCGTTAAACCAATTCCGGCGCCGTCTTTTCTGGTGGTGAAAAACGGAAGAAAAACTTTGTCCTGAATAGCTGCATCAATTCCTTTTCCGTTATCGGAAATCGAGATAAAAAAGCGATTATTTTCTGTATAACTTGATACGTACATTTTCTTTTCTGACTTTTCTTTCAACGCATGAATACTGTTTGTAATCAAATTAATAATCACCTGCTCCATTTGGTTTTTATCAATTAAAATAGAACGTGAACTATGAATTTCATTAATTAATTCAATATTTTCAGATTTTAAAATCGGACTCATAATTCGTAAACAATCGTCGAAAAGTGCATTTATCGACGTCATTTGTTTCGTTGGCGTTGGCAACATGGCCAATTTTCGATAATTTTCAACAAAAACCTGCAAATGGTCGCTTCGGTTAATAATGGTCGATATACTGCTTTTGATATCATCAAAATCGTCTTCTTCTAATTTTTCCTGATCGACAATGTGAAGTAAATTCTGCGAAAGCGCACGAATTGGCGTCAATGAATTCATCAATTCATGCGAAATAATTTTCATTAGATTAATCCAGGCTTCTTTCTCTTTTTTCTCTATAACACGCTGAATACTATCCAATAATACAATAAAATATTCTCTATTATAACTTTGCGTTCTCGAAGTCTGAAGCATAAAAGTCTGTAAATCTTGCTCTTCAATTTTTATCGAAATAGCCGATTTTAACTCGCTGAAATCTGTTTTTTCAATTTCAAAACATAGCGACGGAAGATAATTTTTAAGGTATTTCCAATGACTTACTTTTGGCACTTTAAATAAATCCGAAAAACAATCATTCATTAAAAAAATGTTCCAATCGTCGTTTTCTTTTTCCAAAATCAAAGCGGCGCTGTCGATATTATTTAAAAGCGAGCGATAAATCAATTCTTTCGAAATTTGCTCTTGTTGCTGCACTTTCAGCGTTTCATACAAAAGATACAAACTCTCAAAATTGTCTTTTCTATTTTCTTCAGGGAAATTTGTTGTGAAGTCATTCTGCAAAATCGAAAGCAAAGTTCTGTCGTAAAATTGCAATTGATTTTTTACATAAAAATACATTTCGGCCAACATTATAAGAACAAAAATGCCAACCAAAAGTGCGTTGTAATAAAACATTTTATAAATAAGAAAAACGCAGAAGAAAAAGAGCATCATTACAAACAAAACTCTCACAAACAAAGCGTTATAAAATTTCCAGTTTTTCATTTATTATATTTTTTATTTGCCACGGCTTTTCTTTTTTCTGGCCACAGATTAAAAGGATTAAAGGGATTTTTTTATCTGCTGAATCTGCAAAATCTGCGTGAAACTAAAATTTAAACAAAGTAAAAATCTTTTTAATCCTTTTAATCTGTGGCAAAAAAAATCTTGATTCTTGGCTCTTGCTTCTTTTCCCTTAATTCTTCAAATCGTACTTCTCAATTCTTCTATACAGCGCGGCTCTTGACAAACCTAATTCTTCGGCGGTTTTTGAGATGTTTCCGTGATGTTTGAAAAGTGCTTTTTCGATTGCTGTTTTTTCCAATTCAGACAAAGGGTTTTCGTCATTTTCCTGAATTTCTTCAAAATCTAAAATATCAAGATCGTGAACAGAAATGGTATTATTATCGGCTAAAATTAGCGCGCGTTCGATTTTATTTTCCAGTTCTCTGACATTTCCTTTCCACGGATATCGTTCTAAATATGGCGCAACATTTTCATCAAAACGCCATCCCGAAGTTTCGGGACCATGATTGTATTTTTCAGCAATCTGATTCAGAACAAAATTCGCCATCGGAATAATATCATCTTTTCGTTCGCGCAAAGGCGGCAAATTGATTTCCATCGTATTGATTCGGTACAGCAAGTCTTCTCTGAAAATCTTGTTTTTTACCTCAGCCTTAATATCATTGTTAGTTGCCGAAATGATTCGGACATTTAAAGGTCTTGCTTTGCTTTCGCCCAAACGCGTAACTGTTTTTGTCTGCAAAACATGCAATAATTTGGATTGCAAATGAAGCGGAATATTACCAATTTCATCCAGAAAAATAGTGCCGTTTTGCGCCAATTCAAATCTTCCCGGTGTATCGGTTTTTGCATCAGTAAAAGCGCCTTTTGCGTATCCAAAAAGTTCACTTTCGAATAAATTATCGCTCAAAGAACCCAAATCAACATGCACAAAAGGTTCATTTTTTCGTTCTGAATTCTGATGAATAAACTCTGCAAAAACATATTTTCCGGTTCCATTTTCGCCTAAAATCAAAACATTCGCATCAGTTCTCGCCACTTTTTCGGCAATTGAATACGCTTGCTTTATTTTTTGGGAAGTTCCTGTAAAATATCTTTTTTCGATTTTTTCAACAACCGGTTTTTTATTGTTTTTTCGGCTTTCGGCGACAGCCTTATCAATTACTTCGATTAATTTTTCGTTGTTCCAAGGTTTCAAAACATAATCAAAAGCACCAATTTTTATTCCTTCAACAGCGGTGTCAATTTTCCCGAAAGCAGTCATTAAAATCACAATTGTATTTGGAGAAAGTGTTTTAATTTCTTTCAGCCAATGAATTCCTTCGCGTCCGTCTTCAAACCCAATTCGGTAATTCATGTCCAACAAAACCACATTTATGTCATTTTCGCTTAAAGCAGAAATGATTTTTTTAGGACTATTTTCAGTAAAAATCGTTTCAAAATGTTTTTTGAGAATCATTTTTGCCGAAAAAAGGATTTCTTCCTGATCGTCAACAATTAATATTTGGGCTTGTTTTTTTCTCATGCGTTATTTTTTTGTCCGATTTTGAACGGTCAACTGTTCATTATCGAACACTCTCTTTTTAGGTCGTTTTTAGAAGCTTCTTTAAAATCAATGCTTTACAAATTATAAATTTTGTGGCACAGTATTTACCTATTGGTAATCAGTAAATTATTTAAAAAATGGATAAGGTAATTCCTCGTAAAAATAGAAAATTTAGATATCTCACAATAGCAATTGGAGTTTTTTTAGCTTTAGCCGTAATCGTCTTTTTTTCGTTTAACACTAAAAGAAGTTTAAATGTAAAAGCCGAGGAACTTTCGATCCAAAAAGTAGAAAAAGCTTTTTTTGAAGATTTTGTTGTTTTTCAGGCCAAAGTTGAACCGCTTAACGTAATGCTTGTAAATGTTACTGAAGGAGGATCTGTAAAAGAGATTTTTGTCGAAAACGGCGCAATGGTTACCAAAGGACAATCGCTTGCACGATTGTACAATCCGAATACTGAGTTGAATTATCTGACTCAGGAAACTGCAATTATCGAGCAAATCAACAATTTGAATACCGGAAAACTAAACATCAGAAATCAGGAATTGAACTTGAACAAAGATTTGGTTTTAATCGAGCATGATTATAATGACGCCAAAAGATTGTACGATATGAATTCGAAATTATATGATAAAGATGTCATTTCGAAAAACGACTGGAATACTTTTAAAGAAAACCTTCGTTTTCAGGAAGAACGAAAAAGAACGATCCAGCAGAGTATTCAGAAAGAAAAACAATCGAACCAATTACAGATTTCTCAAATTAACCGCTCGATTCAGACGATGGAAAAAAGTTTGGATATTTTGAGAAATAACAAGAAGAATTTCTTGATTACCGCTCCAGAAACTGGTCGATTGACTTCCTTTGAAGCTGTCTTAGGACAAAATTTTCAGGCAGGTCAAAGCATAGGGAAAATTGATTCAAAACGTGGCTATAAACTCGCTGCCGATGTAGATGAATTTTATTTGGAAAAACTTCGCGAAGGTTTAAAAGGTCAGGTAGAATTTAAAGGAAAAGCGGTTGAAGTTATTGTTACCAAAGTAATTCCGGAAGTAAAAAGCGGACATTTTACTGTAGAATTGGCTTTTACTTCAAAAGAAAATATTGCGTTACAAGACGGACTTAGTTTTGGAGTAAAACTGATTTTATCTGAACGAAATAAAATATTGGTTTTGCCAAAAGGAAGCTTCAATCAGGAAACTGCAGGAAAATGGATTTTTGTAGTAAAAGGAAATAAAGCCGAAAGAAGAAACATAAAACTAGGAAGAGAAAACCCTTCGTATTATGAAGTTCTGGAAGGCTTACAGGAAGGCGAATCTGTAGTAACTTCATCGTATTCTGATTATAAGGATATTGAGGAGCTTTCTATTCAGTCGCAGTAGACGGTTTTCAGTCGCAGTCGCTGTCTCAATTTTCAGCAGTCAATTCACAATTTACAATTAATAATTCACAATTATAAAAGTTTCAATCATCAATCAAAAAACACAATCAACAACATTTAACACCTTTACAAAAATGATAACAATTCAAAATTTAACCAAAGTTTTTAGAACAGAAGAAGTAGAGACATCAGCATTGAGCGGTGTTTCTCTAGAAATTAAAAAAGGTGACTTTTTAACTATCATGGGACCTTCAGGTTGTGGAAAATCGACTTTATTAAATATCATTGGTCTTTTGGACAGCGCTTCAGACGGAAGTTATACTTTATTAGGTCAGGAAATGATTGGTCTTAAAGAAAAAGGAAGAGCAAAGGTTCGTAAGGAAAATATCGGATTCATTTTTCAGAATTTCAACTTAATCGACGAACTTTCAGTTTACGACAATATCGAATTGCCTTTGCTTTACAACAATGTTAAAGCATCGGACAGAAAACAAAAAATTGAAGCTATTGCGGAGAAATTAAATATTTCGCACCGATTGAAGCATTTTCCGCAACAGCTTTCGGGAGGACAACAACAAAGAGTTGCCGTTGCAAGAGCTTTGGTAAATGATCCAAAAATCATTCTTGCCGATGAGCCAACTGGAAACTTAGACAGTAAAAACGGTAATGAAGTAATGGAACTTTTAACGGATTTGCACGCCAAAGGCGCAACAATTTTAATGGTAACCCACTCTGATTATGACGCTTCGTTTTCGCAAAAAACGATTCATATGAAAGACGGTGTAATATTCTCTGAGAGATTAAACCAGAGAAATGTGGATGTTTTTATGGACGCTAAATAAAAAAAAGATGATAAAATTTATCGTAGCAGCAATTGTAATTCTGGTAGAATTCGTCTGCAAAATATGGGCTATTATTTAAAAAATTGGTTTAATAAAACCTGACGTAACTATAAAACTAACACCATGATTTCTAACTGGTTTAAAATATTTATTTATCATTTAAAACAAAACAAACTGTTTTCGTTTTTGAATGTTCTAGGATTGAGCATCGGGATTTCCGGAGTGATTTTCGCTATTTTGTATTGGAACAACGAACAAGCATACGATCAATGGAATCCTGAAAAGGAGAACGTTTATATGGTTCTGAACAAAATTGGCACAACAGGCGATATTTGGGCAACTAGCTCAATTCCTTTTGGCGAAACCTGTAAAGCTACAATTCCTGAAATTGAAAAAATTTGTTTTCTCTATAACTGGTACGATGAAGGCGCTATTAAATATCAAAATCAAATCGTACTCGATAAAAAAATCACCAATACTGATGAAAACTTTTTTGACTTCTTCCCTTTCGAAATTATAAAAGGTGCAAAAAAGGATATTTTAAAAGAAAAAAATAGCGTTGCTATATCGGAAGATCAGGCAAAATTGCTTTTCAAAAATGATGATCCAATTGGAAAATCTATTTCTTACATCAATAAAAGTTTTATCGTAAAAGCGGTTTATCGCGTAACTAAACCTTCATCAGTTGAACCAAATTATGTTTTTAGCGGCATCAAGCGTGATGGAGATAAAGATCAATGGGGAAATTTTAATTATGCCCTGATGGTTAAAGCAAAAAAAGGCACTGATGCTACCGTTCTTAGAAAGAAAATGCAGAATGTAACTTTTGTAAACAGAACCGTAAAAGATGCGAAAGCAAGCGGTATGACCGTAGAACAATACCTAAAAGAAAATGGTGAAATCGGGGTATTACTGGATCAATTAAAAACATCACGTTTACATAGCACAAAAAGTTCTGGAGGACAGGATTTTCCTGAAGGAGCCGGAAACTTAAAACTGCTTTATATTATGATCGGTTTATCGGTTCTGATTTTAGTTTTGTCATTGGTAAACTATATCAATCTGGCAACTGCATCGGCAATTAAACGTGCTAAAGAAGTAGGTGTGCGCAAAATTGTAGGCGCAACAAAAAAACAAATCATCTTACAATTCATTTTTGAAACTTCAATAATTGTGCTTCTTGCAATTGTTTTTGCATTGGCTATTGTAGAACTTTCATTGCCTTATTATAATACCTTTTTGAGAAAAACTTTGACTATGAATGGCGGCGAATTTTACCTGCAGCTCATTTTTATATTTGGATTAGTAATCGTTCTTGCGGGTATTTTCCCTGCTATTTATATCTCAAATTTTGAAACATTAAAGGTAATTAAAGGTAATTTCTCCAGAAGCAAAAGCGGAATCTGGATCCGAAATTCGATGCTTATTTTTCAATTCGGAATCGCTGCATTTTTTATCATTGGCGCACTGATTGTCAATTCGCAGGTTAGTTTTATGATGAACAAGGATTTGGGTTTTAGCGGTGATCAGGTTCTTTCGGTTACTTTCCATACAAAAGACAGACTTAGGAAAACTGAAGATTATTTGGTTGCCAAACAAGAAATCAAAAAAATACCGGGAGTTGTTGATGTTACTACATTTGCCGGTACTTTTGGAGGCAATTCTGGCTCAAGTTCTGGATTTAAACACAACGGAATTTTTGTACAACCAAAGAATATCGAAATGGATTTTGGTTTCCTCGAAATGATGAAAATCAAAGTACTTCAGGGACGTGATTTATCTCCTGAATTTGCTTCGGACACAGTGAGCGGGATGCTTATCAACGAAACACTTGCAAAAACGCTGAATCTTAAAAACCCAGTAAACACAATGATTACATCAGGATGGAGTATTGGAAATAGCGATAATTTAAAATTTAAAGTGGTAGGTGTTGTAAAAGATTTTAACCTGACGAATTTACAAGATAAGGTTTCTCCAATGGTTTTTATTAATCTTAAAACCTTAAAATGGAATAACTTTAACAAAGTTCTGGTAAAAGTTTCGCCAAATAATTTGTCTGAAACGCTGGCTGGATTAAAAAGCTATTGGGAGAAAAATGTAAATCCGGATTACCCTTTTAGTTATGATTTTGTAAACAAAGAATTTGCAAAAACATATGAAGAACAAGTGAAGCAAAAAAATCTATTCTTTATCCTGAATTTAGTTGTAATTATAATTGCCGTGTTCGGATTGTTTGCTTTGGCATCATTTTCGATGGAAAGAAGACTGAAAGAAATTGCAATTAGAAAAACTTTGGGTGCAGAAACCGACATTTTACTAAGAGAGCTATCCAAACAATATTTCTTATTTTGTTTATTAGGATTTGCAATAGGAATTGTTCCGGCTTATATTTTATTACAAAAATGGCTTGAAGATTTTGCGTACAGAGTTAATATTTCTGTAATTCCTTTCACTGTTTCACTAATTTCATTGATTTTGTTAACGCTGCTTATTGTTGTTACAAAAGCTTATCAGGTAACAAAAATGGACATTTTGAAATATTTAAAATACGAATAACTTGTAGACCATTTTTTTTACAAACCCGCCAAAATTAGAACTTTTGGCGGGTTTGTTTTTTCAGAATAAAGAATCCTCTTTGCGTAATTTCTTTCCGTTTTCTGTTCTCTAAATTAAAATAGTATCATTTTGAATAATTTCAATATCAATAAATACGATTTAAAAAGGGCAAGAATCCGAACTTAAACTGTTATCTTTGCAGTCTGAAATGAGTTTAAATTAACATAGTTTCTTAAATGAATTTCATCAATAGAAAACCTTACAGTAAAAATGAAATTAGATAGAAAAGAAATTCTTAAAGCTCTGGAGACTATCACCATAGCAGGAGAAGGAAAAAATATGGTGGAAAGCGGTGCTGTTAGCAACGTGATTACATTTGGTGATGAAGTTGTAGTAGATTTAGTATTACACACACCTGCAATGCACATCAAAAAAAGAGCTGAAGACGATATCAAAAAAACAATTCATGATTTGATATCTCCAGAAGCTAAAGTTAAAGTAAACATTAAAGTTGAAGCTAAGGAAAATCCTAATGAAATAAAAGGAAAAGCAATTCCTGGAATCAAAAATATTATTGCCGTTGCTTCTGGAAAAGGAGGAGTTGGAAAATCTACAGTAACAGCAAATCTTGCCGTTACATTAGCAAAAATGGGTTTTAAAGTTGGTGTTTTAGATGCTGATATCTATGGCCCTTCTATGCCAATTATGTTTGATGTTGAAAACGAAAAACCGGTTTCGACAACTGTTGACGGAAAATCAAAAATGAAACCAATTGAAAGTTATGAAATTAAAATTCTTTCAATCGGATTTTTTACAGCACCAAGTCAGGCCGTAATCTGGAGAGGACCTATGGCTGCAAAAGCATTAAATCAAATGATTTTTGATGCAGACTGGGGCGAATTGGATTTTATGCTTATCGATTTACCTCCAGGAACTGGTGATATCCACCTTTCTATCATGCAATCATTGCCAATTACCGGTGCAGTTGTTGTAAGTACTCCGCAAGCCGTAGCACTTGCTGATGCTAAAAAAGGAGTTGCTATGTTTATGCAAGACACGATCAATGTTCCTGTTTTGGGAATTATTGAAAATATGGCGTACTTTACTCCAGAAGAATTACCTGACAATAAATATTATATCTTTGGACAAGAAGGAGCTAAAAACCTTGCTGAAGATTTAGGCGTTCCGTTTTTAGGAGAAGTTCCTATTGTACAATCTATTCGCGAGGCAGGAGACTTTGGTCGCCCTGCAGCTTTACAAACTGCTTCAGTAATTGAAACTGTTTTTGAAGCCATTACGAGAAATGTTGTACAGGAAACAGTAAACAGAAATGAAAGCTTACCAGCAACAGAAGCCATAAAAATAACAACCATGGCAGGTTGTTCAGCTGCGAAAAAGAACTAATAAATAAGACAATTGAGATAATTAGATAATTAGATAATTATTATGCTGTATGCAAATTATCTAATTTTCTAATTGACACATTTTCTAATTGATAAAATTATGACAACAGAAGAATTAACAAATAACGTTTTATTGGCTTTAGATGAAATAAGGCCATTTTTAAAGTCCGATGGCGGAGATATTACGCTTATTTCTATAGATGAAGACAAGCACGTTAAAGTTCGTCTTGAAGGAGCATGCATTAGCTGCAGCGTAAATCAGATGACTTTAAAAGCCGGAGTCGAAACAACAATCAAAAAATATGCACCACAAATTGAAACTGTGGTTAATATAATGTAAAGATATTGCTGTTTTTCACGCACACATCGCTCTGAATTATTAACAAGAATAATATTTCTTTTGATTGTTTCTTCTTTAATTTTTAATAAAAACAATCAAAATATTGAATGATTTTGCGAATTTAACAAAAAACAATATAAAGTTTTAAGATATTTGGTTAACGAATTATTACATATTTAATTAAATTTGTATCATAACCCTAAATCTTAAAACTATGAAGAAATTTTACTCTTTGTTATTATTGTTGTTTTTTGCAACTGCAAATTATGCTCAAAACAAAACCGTTATTGTTGATAAAGCCTGGGTAAATGAAGCTGAAGAATGGAGTGATTTCTCTTATGCCGGCCGTATTGTTTTCTCAATTAATCCTAATGATGAACCAGGAACTTTGAGAGTTGGAAATTATGATTTTCTTTATGATTTTGTTGAAGGAAAAGGAAAATTTGCAAACAAAGCAACTTACAGTTCAGCTGAATTTTCGCATCCAAGAAAAGTTTCTGCAACAACAGACAAACAAGGTGTCTTAAATTCAACTTACGAAGGAACATTGATCTTTCAGTCTGATAGAGATTACTATTCTGTAATTGCGATTGTTACAATTCTTGAAAAAGGAGACAGTATACTTGGTGTAAAAATGCATTTAAAAGATAATAGCAGAAAGGAGTACGCTTTTAGTACTAAACCAACAAGTTAATTACGTAAAGGATTTTTTCACGTTTAGAAAATCCTGACAATAAAATTCCACAATTTAAAAATGGATGTATTAATAAAGATTAAAGATCGAGAAGGAGTTATACACGAATTGCAAGCTCCCACTGATATGGCAATGAATGTAATGGAATTATGCAAAGCATATGAACTTCCTGTTGAAGGAACATGTGGAGGAATGGCAATGTGTGCTTCCTGCCAATGTTATGTTCTTAATGATGTTGCATTACCAGAAATGGGAGATGAAGAAGAAGCCATGCTTTCGGAAGCATTTTATGTTAAATCTAATAGTCGTTTAGGCTGTCAGATACCAATTACAGTAGAATTAGAAGGACTGGAACTAGAACTGGCTCCGGAATATTAATAATAAAAAAGGCGAGAATTTAATTCTCGCCTTTTTTATTATCCATTAAATTGTTACATGTCTTAAAAGCTTAAACGCGATCTTGTCATCTCGACTGAAAGGAGACCCGAGCGATAGCGAATAGGCGAAGCAAATCACACACGTAACTCGACAAAGATTGAAGATTTTGATTGCGGAGCTTCTTGTGTGATTTCTCCTTTCAGTCGAAATGACAAAACTTTGAAGTTTAAAAACCCGTCGGAGTGTGCACAGAAAAATCAAAAAAGCCGTAATTACAATTTGCAATTACGGCTTCTTCTTTATAACAATTTTCTTTAATCTTTCAGTTTTATACCAAACCTGCCTGAATTAAATATTCAGCAATTTGAATCGTGTTTGTTGCAGCACCTTTTCTTAAGTTATCAGCAACGATCCACATGTTTAATGTGTTTGGCTGGCTTTCATCACGACGAATTCTTCCAACAAAAACATCATTTTTACCTTCAGCGTATAATGGCATTGGGTAAGTGAATGTATCTAAATTATCCTGAACCACTACTCCATCTGTATGGTGTAAAATTTCACGAACTTCATTTACATCAAAATCATTTGTAAACTCAACATTTACTGCTTCGCTGTGTCCTCCAACAACTGGAACACGAACTGCAGTAGCAGTTACTCTGATAGTGTTATCACCAAGAATTTTTTGAGTTTCGCGAACTAACTTCATTTCTTCTTTAGTGTATCCGTTTTCTTCGAAACTGTCGCAATGTGGAATAGCATTTCTGTGAATTGGATATTTGTAAGCCATATCACCCTGAATTCCTGCATACTCATTTTCTAATTGTTTTACCGCTTTTACACCAGTTCCAGTGATAGATTGGTAAGTAGAAACAATAATTCTCTGAATATTATATTTTCTATGCAAAGGAGCCAAAGCTAATACCATCTGAATAGTAGAACAGTTTGGGTTTGCAATAATTTTATCTTCTTTAGTTAAAACAGATGCATTGATTTCAGGAACAACCAATTTCTTAGTTGGATCCATTCTCCATGCTGATGAGTTGTCGATAACTGTTGTTCCGGCAGCAGCAAATTTTGGAGCCCATTCTAATGAAGTATCTCCACCAGCAGAGAAAACAGCAATATCAGCTTTCATATCTACGGCAGTTTGCATTCCAACAACTTTATATTTTGTTCCTTTATATTCGATTTCTTTTCCTACTGATCTTTCAGATGCAACAGGAATTAATTCTGTAACAGGAAAATTTCTTTCTGCTAAAACTTTAAGCATTATTTCGCCAACCATTCCGGTAGCACCTACAACTGCAATTCTCATTATTTATATTTTTTAATAATTCTATAATCAAATTTGTTCTGCAAAAATAAGTATAATAAAAGTCTTGACAAGGCGATTCACAAAAAATAACAAAATGTTACAAAATAAACATTTTGTAAAAAAACCGCCTCTTTAGAAGGCGGTTAAGTTAGACTTAGTGTAGCGGTATTATATCTTATTTATTTTTTAATAAATCTCTAATTTGTGTAAGCAATTCTTCCTGAGTTGGTCCCGCAGGTGGAGCCGGAGCTTCTTCTTTTTTAAGTTTGTTTATTCCTTTAATAATCAAGAATAAAACAAAAGCAACAATTATAAAGTTAATTACAGCGGATAAAAACAATCCATACTTAACACCTCCAAAAGCTGTTAATTCTTCGATCGTCGACAAATGAGCAGCATCTAAAGCTGGTTTTAATAATAATGGCGTAATAACATTCTCGATAAATGAACTGACAATTTTACCAAAAGCAGCACCAATGATAACACCGACAGCCAAATCGACTACGTTGCCTTTCATTGCAAATTGTTTAAATTCTGAAAAAAATCCCATATCGTATCTATTTACATTTATAATTAGTGAGTATCGAAAATACGCAATTTTCTTGAAAAAACCACATTCTTTTCTCTTTTGCACCATATAAGTCATGTAAGAAACATAAGCTTGATGCTGTCGAAATGATATAATTAAGTAAAAAAAGAAAAGCAGTTCAACTAAAATGAACTTATATAACTTATATGGTTTAAAAATTCTATCTGAAAAACACCCGTTTCACTCGTTGTGAAATGCTGGTCATAATTTCATACGGAATTGTTTTTAATGCTTCAGCCATTTCAATAACCGTTGGGCTTTCGCCGAAAATAATCACCGAATCGCCTTCTTTGCAATCTATATGACTTACATCGACCATTAACATATCCATACAGACGCTTCCTACGATTTTGGCTTTTTGATTTTTGATGGTTACAAAACCAACTCCATTTCCCCATAAACGTGCAATTCCGTCAGCGTAACCAATTGGAATTGTTGCAATTTTTGTTTCTTTTTCGGCCATAAAACGACGTCCGTAACCTACGCTGTCACCACTTGGAATTGTACGTACTTGAGAAATAATTGATTTTAAAGTTCCAACATTCTCGAGGTATTTTTGTTCTGACGAATCATTGGAAACGCCGTACAATCCAATTCCTAAACGAACCATATTATATTGTGCATTCGGGAAATTGCTGATTCCGGAAGTATTTAAAATATGACGAATTGGATTTATATTTAATTCCGTCATTAATTTTGACGATAATTTCTCGAACAAACCGATTTGTTTTTCAACAAAACCGAAATGTTTCGGATCGTCACTTGTTGCCAAATGCGATAAAATACTTTGAACACGAACGCTCGAATTGTTTCTTAAAGTTTCAATCAATTCATCGATTGTATTTTCTTCAAAACCTAAACGATGCATTCCGGTATCCATTTTTATGTGAATGGGAAAATCTTTTAAATTCTTTTCTCTGGCAATTTTCAAAAAGGCATTTAATCCTTTTAAACTATAAATTTCAGGTTCTAATTTGTATTGAATGATCGAAGGAAAACTTGTCGACTCCGGATTCAAAACCATGATTGGTAATTTGATTCCACCATTTTTCAGCGAAATTCCTTCATCGGCGAAAGCCACACCTAAATAATCAACTTTATGATGTTCAAGTAATTTTGCGATTTCCAAACCTCCGTTTCCGTAACCGAAAGCTTTTACCATTACCATGATTTTTACATCATTGGCCAATTTTGATTTATAGTAATTTAAGTTATGACTAATGGAATCCAGATTGATTTCCAGAACCGTTTCATGCGTTTTTTCTTCAAGTAAAGAAACGATTTCTTCAAACTGAAAAGATCTTGCGCCTTTTATCAAAATGGTTTCATTATGAAAGTTTAGCTTTTCTATTTCATTGATAAAATCGGCAGTATTTTGAAAAGTTATACAATTCGAAAATTTCGCTGCAAAAGACGAAATAATTGGTCCGATGCCGATTACCCGATTGATTTTATTATCTGAAATAAGCTGAGAAACTTTAGAGTATAATTCTTCATTTGAAAACCCGCTTTGAAAAATATCTGAAAGAATAACCGTTTTTGTCGCATTCTTTTTTTGCTGACTTTCTAAAAAGTCCAAAGCAATTTTAAGCGACTGAAAATCGGAACTGTAACTATCGTCAATTATACTGCAATTATTGATTCCGTTTTTGACTTCAAGTCTCATTTTTACCGGATACAACATTTTCATTCGGTTTTGAATCGTTTTGGAATCGTATTTAAAATAAAGCAAAACCAATAAACAAGAAATAGCATTTTCTATTGAAGCGGAATCATTAAATGGAATTTCTAAATCGGAAATTTCATTTTTATACTGATATTGAATGGATGTTGACTCGTTTTTGGTTTCTTTTTTCAGAATAAAAACATCAGCAGAATTATCTGTAAAACTCCACGAAAAAAGTTTTCGGGGATGAATCATATATTCTGCTGCAAACTGAGTTAGACATGATTCTACAACTTCTGTTTTTTGATATATAATTATCGGACAATCTTTAAACAAAAGTAGTTTTTCATCAATCTTTTGAACCAAATTTAAAAAACCTTCATCATGGGCAGAACCAATACTTGTTAAAATACCAATATTTGGTTTGATGATTTTTTCAAGCTTTTCCATCTCATTTACAGTAGAAATTCCAGCTTCAAAAATCCCTAAATTGTGTTTTTCATTTATCGCAATTACAGAAAGCGGTACTCCAACCTGAGAATTATAGCTTTTAGGACTTCTGATAATATTATAATCGGGACTTAACAAGAAATTAAACCATTCTTTTACGATTGTTTTGCCGTTGCTTCCGGTTAAACCGATGACAGGAAAATCGAATAAATTCCTGTAGTAAGCGGCAAATTGCTGCAATGCATTTAAAGTGTTTTTTACCACCAAAAAATTGGCTTTGTCTTTTACATTTTCGGGAATGTATTGAACGGCAAAATTTTGAACTCCTTTTTCAATAAGTTCTTCTATATATAAGTGAGCATCATTATTAACGCCTGACAGGGCAATAAACAAAGTTTTAGATCCGTTTTGCAGTGAACGGCTGTCAATTGAAATATGATCAACAAAGATATCTGCGTCTGAACCTACCCATTTGGCTTCCAGAACCGGGATAAGACTTTTTAGATTTATGCTCATTTTAGAAATTCTTTTTGTCAAATTTAAAACATTAATAGTAGAAAAAAGTTGTTATTTTCTTAAAAAAACGGCCGCTTGACAATCCGTATTTATATTTGATTATATTTGTTTTTAGACCATAAAATAACCACGTTTTGAAAAAGATATTGCCATTATTCTCCTATATATTACATCCGATTTTTATCTCGATGTACGCCACTTTATTTTATCTTTTTTGCAAAGGTGACGCCTTTACCAATCAGGAAAAATACTTTGTTTTATTTCAAATCCTGATTATTACGATTTTAGTACCTACGCTTTTCTATTTGCTGCTAAAATCTACTGGACATGTAACTTCAGTAATGGTTCATGAAACTTCACAACGTAAAATCCCGCTGATTCTGCAATGTTTTCTCTATATTTTATTGGTAAAAAGAAGCATTATAATTGGCCGTTATCCGGAACTTCATTTCTTTTTTCTGGCAGCATTATTCAGTACCATTTTAGCTTTGGTTTGTTCTTTATTTAAAATCAAAGCAAGTTTGCATATGGTTGCCATTAGTGGTTTCGCCATGTTTGTTATAGGTTTGAACATACATCTGCAAATGCAAAATCCGTATTGGCCAGCTCTTTTAATCTTTTTGACCGGTGTTGTTGCTTCTTCAAGATTGGAAATGCAGGCGCATACCCCAAAAGAAATAATTCTTGGATTATTAATTGGCGTTGCACCTCAACTTTTGTTTCTGTTTTTATGGTTATAAGATGTAAAAAATCAATCCCGCATTTAGCGTTTTTAGATTAATTTTTTCTCCACTCAAAGTTGTAGCAGATTTATAAAGCGGATTTAAACCGTAATAGATATAGATATTCCAGGTATTATAACCAGCTGAAAGATACGGACCGTACTGAAATTTATTAATATCAGGGTTATTATTTACTCTGTATTTGGTTTCGCCATCATCCAGAATAGAGCTGCATGAAAACACATAACTAAATTTTACCCCCAAATATATCCTCCAAAACTTAGTACTTTCAAAAGTTGAGTTACGCCATCTAAATTCGATAGGAGCATCAACAGAATATTGCTTGTATCGATTTGAAACAAATTCACCATAATCATTTACACCATAAACAACCTTTCCGGCTCCATCTAGGGAAACATTCAGATTTTGATAATAATTCTGGTAACTCAACCCAATTCCGGGAGCAATAGCATAAGTTCTATTTTTATTAAGTGGAATATCTCGAACAAAACCACCAGAAAGTCCAAGCGAAAACTTATTTTGTTTAAAATGATCCGGAAGATCTGTAAACATATTATAAGTTACAGAAAAATAAAACTGATCTTCACGATACAAGGAATCGATTTTAACCACTGGTTTTATTTCTGCTTTAACATCTTCCTGCGAAAATGCATTGAAAAACGAAACTAAAAACAAACAACTAAAAAGTATTCGCATATCGTATTTTGGTTTAAGGGAAGTTTTCAAGTAAACGTTTTTTGGAGTTGATTTATTTCACTTACAAATATAATATAATGCCAGTTCAAGATGAGATTTGAGAGTAATAATTCTTTTTTTCGTTGTCCACAAAATCATTCGTTGCAAATTTTTCAATAAATACAGCATAGAATTCAAAAAATGAATGACTTTTTCAGTCCTCTTTTATACCTTTGCCTTTTATGAAGAAAAAGCAGCTCATAATAAGTCTTTCTATGGCGCTGACAGTATTGTTCTCAATATTGTTTCAGTCCATACACAGTTATGAGCATATTATAAAGCAGCTTTCAGAAAAACAATGTCATCACGATTACAATGATCCGAGCGGAGAAATAACGCATCAGCATCACAATTATGATCTTTGTTATGTTTGTAATTTTGCCTTTGGTGCGTATACAATTCCAGAGCATTTTTCATTTGATTTTCATAATTTCAATAGAGAAATTCCTTATTTCTTTACCGTTTCAGAAAATATAAGCCTATTTTCAGAAAGTGCTTATTTATTGCGCGGACCGCCTACTGCCGTAGTTTCTTAAATTTTCGAACTTTCGAATACCAAAAATCTTTTAATCCGAATTCAAAATCACTTTGAGTTTCCTAATCCTGCTTTTTAATCAGGATCAGAATGCTTCATCGTTGCTTTTCATTCCTTTTTAAAAGAAAAAAATCAATTTAACTATAGCATCATTTTCAAATGAAAAAATTTATAATAGCCCTAATTTTGGGTTTTTCGGGCATGCTTTCAGCCCAAAATTCGGTTTCAGGAATTGTAACCGACAATCAAAATCAGCCAATGCCGGGCGTTTCTGTATATGCTCCGGAACTACATAAAGGAACAACAACAGATGCAAACGGAAAATACGAACTGAACAATCTACCGAGCGGAAGTTTACGCCTTGCCTTTTCTTTTGTTGGATATGCCAATCAAAACCAAACTATTGCAAAATTAGCGAAGGAAAACACACTTAATATTACCCTTTTAGAATCTATTCTCGAAATGGATGAAGTTGTCGTTTCTACTCCTTTCAACAAATTGCAATCGCAAAACGTAATGAAAATTGAGCACGAAAGCATTAAAACTTTACAACAAAAAGGAACGTCGACTTTAATTGAAGGTTTAGCAACAATTCCGGGAGTTTCGCAAATTTCAACAGGAACTTCAATAGGAAAACCAGTAATTCGCGGACTTAGCGGCAATCGTGTTTTGGTTTATTCTCAGGGCGTTCGTATCGAAAATCAGCAGTTTGGAGACGAACATGGTTTAGGTTTAAATGATGCCGGAGTTGAAAGCGTTGAAGTGATAAAAGGTCCTGCTTCTTTATTATATGGCTCTGATGCTTTGGGAGGAGTTTTATATTTTAATCCTGAAAAATTTGCCGATGCAGGAACTTTCAAAGCTAATTTCAGTCAAAAATATTTTACCAATACGGAAGGAAGCAATTCTTCAATTGGCTTAAAAACGTCTACAGACAATTGGAAATTTTTAGTGCGCGGAAGTTATAACACACATTCTGATTATAAAATTTCAGGCGGAGACCGTGTGACAAATTCTCGTTATAACGAAACTGATTTTAAAACCGGAATTGGTTACAGTAATTCAAGTTTCTCAAGTGTTTTAAGATACAACTACAATAAATTGGATATCGGAATTCCTGAAGACGGAATTGCAGAGCAATCTTCGAGCAAAGACACACAATTTCCAAGACAGGGAATTTTCAATCATTTATTGAGTTTGAACAATGTTATCTTTTTTGAAAACTCAAAACTGGATGTTGATTTAGGATATATTTCTAATGACCGAAGCGAATTTGAAGACAGCAACGAAGCTGCATTACACATGAAGTTGAATACTTTCAACTATAATGCAAAATATCATTTCCCGAAATTCGGTAAAATTGAAACCATCCTAGGCGTACAGGGAATGCATCAAACGAATAAAAATTCGGGAGAAGAATATTTGATTCCGGACGCGACAACGAACGACTTTGGTGTTTTTGGAACCGCAAATTACGAATGGGACAATAGTGTTTTACAAGCTGGATTGCGTTTTGATAACCGAAACATCAATTCTATTGCACACGGAATTGAAGGTGAAGAAGGTTATTTTCAGGCTTTAGACCGTTCTTTTGACAGTTTTAATGCTTCTTTAGGATACAAAACAAAATTGGCTGAGCCATTAACGCTTCGATTGAATGTTGCTTCAGGATTTAGAGCGCCAAACTTAGCTGAACTTACTTCAAACGGAGTTCATGAAGGAACAAACCGCTACGAAATTGGAAATGCCAATTTGAAAACAGAGCAAAACGTTCAGACAGATTTGAACCTTGAATATAAAAACTCGCACTTTGAGTTTTTCATCAACGGATTCTATAATCATGTCAACAATTATATTTACACTTCGCCAACTGGAGAAACCTTAGATAATAATGATGTTTTTGCATACGTTCAGGATAACGCGCAATTGTTTGGAGGTGAAGCTGGATTGCACATTCACCCGCACCCGTTAGACTGGTTGCATTTTGAAACTAGTTTTGAGACCGTAACGGGCAAAAAAGAGAATGATGATTATTTACCTTTAATTCCGGCAAACAACTGGAATAATACTTTAAGAACGGAATTCAATATCAAAAACTGGTTAAGCGAAGGTTTTGCTTCATTAAACGTTTCTTCGACCTTTAATCAATCAAATGTAAGTGGTTTTGAAACGGCTTCTAAAGGTTATGCTTTAGTGAATTTAGGTTTTGGAGGAACTGTAAAACTTGGGAAAACTGCTTTCGACGTAAACCTTAACGGAAACAATTTATTCGATAAAAAATACATTGCCCACCTTTCAAGACTGAAAACAGACGGTATTCCAAACATTGGAAGAAACATCGTTTTAGGGGTAAATTTCAACTTATAATTTTTTAACCATATAAGTTATATAAGTTCATTTAGTCTTTGTTTGGCTAATATTTTCTTACATGACTTATATGGTTTATTTTTTCAAAACAAAAAATGCTATTTTTGTTAAAACCGACAAACTTAATTATGAAAAAAACATTTCTGCTAATGGCAATTACAACTGCTGGAATTTCATTTGGACAAAATAAAATTCAATATCCGCAAACCAATAAAGGCGAAACTGTCGATGTTTATTTTGACACAAAAGTAAACGATCCTTATCGCTGGCTTGAAGATGACAAATCTGCCGAAACCGGAGCCTGGGTTAAAGCTCAAAACGAAGTTACTTATGGTTATTTAGATAAAATTCCTTTCCGTGAAGAGCTAAAAAAGCGAATGGAAAAACTTTGGAACTACGAAAAAATTGGCGCGCCACATACAGAGGGGCAATTCACATATTACTCAAAAAACAATGGGCTTCAGAATCAATCTGTAGTATATAGAAAAGACAAAACAGGCAAAGAGGAAGTGTTTTTAGATCCAAATACATTTTCTAAAGACGGAACTACTTCGCTTGGCGGATTGGATTTTTCTAAAGATGGAAATAAAGCTGCGTACGCCATTTCTGAAGGCGGAAGCGACTGGAGAAAAGTAATTATCATTGATGCGCTTTCTAAAAAAGTTTTGGAAGACACTTTAGTAGATGTAAAATTCAGCGGTATTTCATGGCACGGAAATGAAGGTTTCTACTACTCTAGTTATGATAAACCAAAAGGAAGCGAACTTTCAGCAAAAACAGATCAGCACAAATTGTATTTCCACAAACTGGGAACTTCTCAAAAAGAAGACAAAGTTATTTTCGGCGCAGACCAAAAAAGAAGATATGTTGGTGGTTATGTTACGGAGGACAATCGTTATTTAGTGATTACAGCTGCAAATTCGACTTACGGAAATGAATTATACATTAAAGATCTGACTAAGCCAAACAGTCCGATTGTGACTATTGTAGACAACTTCAACAGCGATAATAACATTATAGAAAACGAAGGAAGCAAATTGTTCATCGAAACCGATTTTAATGCGCCTAACAAACGTGTTGTTACGGTTGACGCTGCAAATCCTAAACCGGAAAACTGGAAGGATTTCATTAAAGAAACAAAAGACATTTTATCTCCTTCAACCGGAGCAGGATACTTCTTTGCTAATTATACTAAAGACGCGGTTTCATTTGTACAACAGTATGATTATAACGGAAAATTAGTTCGTGAAATCAAACTTCCGGCTGTTGGAACTGCAGGTGGATTTGGTGGAAAAAAGAATGAAAAAATTCTTTATTACAGCTTTACAAATTATACAACTCCGGGAAGCATTTATTCTTTCGAACCAAAATCAGGTAAATCCGAAGTGTATGCAAAACCTAAAGTAGATTTCAAAAGTGAAGATTACGAATCAAAACAAGTATTCTATACATCAAAAGACGGGACAAAAGTTCCTATGATTATTACCTATAAAAAAGGCACTAAACTAGACGGTAAAAACCCTACAATTCTGTATGGTTACGGCGGATTCAATATTAGCTTAACACCAAGTTTCAGTATTGCAAATGCAGTTTGGATGGAAAACGGAGGTGTTTATGCTGTAGCGAATTTAAGAGGTGGCGGTGAATACGGAAAAAAATGGCATGATGCAGGAACTAAACTTCAAAAACAAAATGTGTTTGATGATTTTATTGCTGCTGCGGAATATCTAATCGCTCAAAAATATACCTCATCTGATTATTTGGCTATACGCGGAGGATCTAACGGAGGTTTATTGGTCGGTGCAACGATGACACAGCGTCCTGATTTAATGAAAGTCGCTTTACCAGCGGTTGGAGTTATGGATATGCTTCGTTATAATGCGTTTACAGCTGGTGCAGGATGGGCATATGATTATGGTACTTCTCAGGATAACAAAGAAATGTTCGAATACTTAAAAGGATATTCACCAGTCCATAACGTTAAAAAAGGAACTCATTATCCGGCAACTATGGTTACAACAGGTGATCACGACGATCGTGTAGTTCCGGCGCACAGTTTTAAATTTGCTTCTGAATTACAGGAAAAACAAACAGGAGATAATCCGGTTTTAATTAGAATTGATGTTAAAGCAGGTCACGGAGCAGGAAAATCTGTTGCGGCTACAATTCAGGAGAATGTAGATATTCAAGCTTTCACACTTTACAATATGGGTTTTAAAGCTTTGCCTAAGAAGTAAGACTTTAAACAGAATTTTTTTAAGCCACGAATTCACGAATTTATTTTGTGAATTTGTGGCTTTATTTTTTAGTACCTCTCGCAGATTTTGCAGATTAAGCTGATGCTATGTGTAAAAATCTGTAGAATCTGCCAAATCTGCGAGAGAAATAATTCGCGGAAATTAGTGTAATTCGTGGCAAACCTTTTTTAAATTTGAGAAACAAAAAAAACACGCAATGAAAATTATAAAATGGGGAATTATTGGCTGCGGAAATGTAACTGAAGTAAAAAGCGGACCAGCTTTTCAGAAAGCTCAAAATTCAACTTTAGTTGCCGTAATGCGAAGAGATGCAGCTCTTGCCGAGGATTACGCCAAACGCCATAATGTCCCAAAATGGTATTCGAATGCTGAGGATTTAATAAACGACCCGGAAGTTGATGCTGTTTATATTGCCACGCCTCCATCTTCTCATAAAGAATATACCTTATTAGCTGCAAAAGCAGGAAAACCGGTTTATGTCGAAAAACCAATGGCTTTGACTTTTGAAGAATGCAACGAAATGATCGCCGCTTGTAAAGAACATAATGTGCCTTTGTTTGTCGCTTATTACCGAAGAGCTTTACCTCGCTTTTTAAAAATTAAAGAAATTATCGACAAAGGAAAACTAGGAAACATAAGACATGTAAACTGCGTTTTATATCATTCTTTTGAAGCACGTTATGATGATGAAATCAATCTTCCGTGGACAGTTTTACCTCATATTTCCGGTGGTGGAATTTTTGTTGATTTGGCTTGTCATACTTTAGATTTTCTGGATTTTGCTTTAGGTCCGATAAAATCCGTTCGCGGGCACGCGAGTTCACAATTAATGGCTTATCCGGCTGAAGATTCAGTTTCGATGTCCTTTTTATTCGAAAACGGCATTCACGGATCCGGAATATGGAATTTCACCAGTTTTGAACGTTACGACAATACTGAAATTGTAGGTGATAAAGGAAAAATCTCGTTTTCTACTTTCGGAAATGATCCCATACATATTCAATACGCAAATGGAGAAAAAGAAAGTATAACAATTGAAAATCCATTACATATTCAACAACCTTTTATAGAAACTGTCATTGCTGAACTTTTAGGAAAAGAAAATGCTTCTGCTTCAAAAGGAATTTCCGGAGCAAGAACGACTTGGGTTATTGATGAAGTTTTGAAGGGGTTTAGAGGTTTGAATAAATAATATAATTGTGCTTTTGTCATTTCGACTGAAAGGAGAAATCACACCAGAAGATCGACAAAGATTGGCGATAATCGTTGCGGAATTACTGGTGTGATTTCTCCTTTCAGTCGAAATGACAACAAAGCACAAAAAAAAAGGATATTCATTACGAATATCCTTTTCTTAAACTATAAAAAAACTTTGGAAAATATTATAGGCTGTATTTAACACCTAATGTCAAACCTAAACCTGAAATACCAACGTATGAACTTAATTCGTCCATTGGTTTATCTTTATTAACACCATTTGGGTTTGTTAAAGCATTGTTAGAATTCACATCTAAACCATCTCTGTAATTAGTATGAATTTGAGCTGTAGATCTAGAAGCTAAAGCATCATTTCCGTTTACAGTAAATTCAGTTGTTTCTTTTGTTTTACCATGAACTGTAAAGTTACGGTACTCTAATTCTGCGAAAGCAGAAAGATGTGAAGTAAGTTTGTAAGTTGTACCAACAGCAGCTGTAAATCCTATAGTTGGGTTTGGTTTAACTTTATCAACACTATGAACGTTTCCAAAAACTGGAGCACCAGTACCTGGATTAACTCCGATTGGAGCAACAGCATCCGTTTTAATTTCTAAATCTCCATGAATTGGAACTAAAACCCCAACTTTAGTATAAGGCTCAAATCCGTTAGACTCTCCTAAAAACATTACAATTGCAGGCGCTAAATCAAAAGCTGTAATTTGACCAACTGATTTGAAATTGTAAATCCCTGTAGTTGCTGATGTAGGAATATATGGCTGATCTGAAGTAGTCTGTGCCATAGTCTTATCGTTACTAGAGTAATAATTTACTCCTAACTCTACTCCAATACGTGTAGAAAAACGGTAACCTGCAGTTATACCAGTTCTAAAACCTTGTCCAAAAGAACCAGTGATACTCTTTTCAGACACTAATTTACCTCCTACATATGTTCTATCTAAAGCCGCATTTCCTCCAACAGTTGGAAATTCAGTTGAAGCAGTTTGGTTGAAATAAGATCCACCTAATTTAAAATACCAGCTTTCTGGTTTGTCTGCTTTTTCTGTTGTCTGCGCTACTGAAGCCATAGAGCAAACTAATAATCCTAATAAAAATAGGTTCTTTTTCATAATTCTGATTTAATTAATTTATACAAACTTAGAATATTTTAACATATCCGTACAGCCTGCATTGTTAGACTTGGAACGAAATCGTTGTAATTTTGGGCAATATTACTAAAAAACTATTATGCACGCATATTTTTAACATTAAAATTTTACATTCTTTTAAATTTTAACTGTTAAATTTTTAGTTCAGCTTAAAATTGATCTGCATTTTTTCTAATTCCTGTAATAATTCAGTCGAAATTTTGATTTTTAACCTTCGACTAGGCATGCTTAATTTGGTAACTACTTTCACTTCTTCTACCTCTTTCACTTCTTGCATCTTAGCTTCGCCAGATCCCGTTTCGCTATCATCATTTTCATCATCAAAAACAGCTTCTCCGCTATCTTCAAATTCACTTGTTGTTTCAACTTCAATCAAACGTTTGACGTTCTCAATTTCCATGATGTCAAAACTAACAGTGTTATCACCTTTATTCTCATTGAATAAATGACTTAATTTATGAATAAATTCAGGCTGAAGATCTTTGATGTTTAACAACAGAATAAGTTTTTTAGCAAAAGCTTCTAAAATATCCTGTAGTTGTCTAATCTCGACAAACTGCATTCTCGGATCTGATTTTTTACCAGTATCGTGATTTACCCAGCCATCTTTTATCAAAATTTTCAGGTAAGCAAAATTATTCTGAATCAGGAAATGACGGAATTTCAAATATTCTTCTCCAAAAATCTTAAACTCATAACTTTCGTCATAACCTTCAAGATTGAATACCGCCCAGCCTTTTCCGTTTTTGGCGACACGATGCTGAACATTATTAATGATTCCGGCAAAGTTTAGATTTTTACCCACATATTCATTCATACTTTTCAAAGCTTCTAATCGGGCATTGCAGAAGTATTTCATTTCAAATCTAAAATCATCTAAAGGATGTCCTGAAATATAAATTCCAACAACTTCTTTTTCTTTGGCGAGTTTTTCCATTGTGCTCCAGTCTTCACACGCAGGAATAATTGGCTCCGCAATCTGCACTTCGCTTGCTTCTCCAAACAAACTTACTTGTGATGAATTTTCATTTTCCTGAAACTTTGATCCATACCGAATTGCTTTTTCATAAAATGTAATTCCGTCGCCATCATCATGAAAATATTGTGCTCTGGTTGTTCCTTCAAAAGAGTCGAAACCACCAGCAAGTATTAAGTTTTCAATCGCTTTTTTATTGGCTGCACGCAAATCAATTCGCTGCGCCAAATCAAAAATCGATTTATATCTTCCGTCTTTTCTGTTTTCTACAATCGTTTCTACAGCTCCAGAACCCACACCTTTAATCGCTCCCATTCCGAAACGAACCGCGTAATCATCGTTTACAGTAAACTTATAGTACGATTCATTTACGTCCGGCCCAAGAACTTGCAATCCCATACGTTTACATTCTTCCATAAAGAAAGAAACCTGTTTGATATCGTTCATGTTATTCGAAAGTACCGCTGCCATATATTCAGCAGGATAATGCGCTTTCAAATAAGCCGTTTGGTACGCAATCCAGGCATAACAAGTCGAGTGCGATTTGTTGAAGGCGTAACTCGCAAAGGCTTCCCAGTCTTTCCAGATTTTCTCCAGAACCTTTGCATCGTGACCTTTTTCTGCCGCTTGTTCTACGAACTTCGGCTTCATTTTATCTAGTACGTCTTTTTGTTTCTTACCCATCGCTTTACGCAAAACGTCGGCCTCACCCTTTGTAAATCCTGCCAAAGACTGAGACAAAAGCATTACCTGCTCTTGGTAAACGGTAATTCCGTAAGTTTCAGATAAATATTCGGCACAAGCATCTAAATCGTATTTGATTTCTTCGTCACCATTTTTTCTTCGAACGAAAGACGGAATATACTCCAAAGGTCCCGGACGATATAATGCGTTCATGGCAATTAAATCTCCAAAAACCGTTGGTTTAAGATCTTTCATGTATTTCTGCATCCCAGGTGACTCGTATTGGAAGATTCCAACTGTTTCACCTCTTTGGAAAAGCGCATACGTTTCTTCATCATCAATCGGAAATGTATCAGGATCTAATTCTTTTCCGGTTCTGTATTTTACCAGTTTTACGGTATCTTTTATCAGCGTAAGGGTCTTCAGACCCAAGAAGTCCATTTTCAGCAATCCGGCACTTTCTGCAACCGAGTTGTCGAACTGTGTTACATATAAATCCGAATCTTTTGCCGTTGTTACAGGAACGTAATTCGTAATATCCGAAGGCGTAATGATTACCCCACAGGCGTGAATTCCCGTGTTACGCATCGATCCTTCAAGGATTTTTGCCTGCTGAATCGTTTCTCCTGCCAAATCATCTTCATTGGCAATCGCGATTAATTCTTTTACGTTATCAAATTCGTCTGAACGAAGGGCTTTTTTGACTTCTTCTTCACTCTCCGAAATAAAACGCGCCAAATTCCATTTTGACGGCATCATTCCCGGAATCAGTTTTGCAATTCTATCGGCTTCAAATAGTGGTAAATCCAATACACGCGCCGTATCACGAATCGCCGATTTGGTTGCCATTTTACCATAAGTGATAATCTGCGCCACCTGTTTTTGACCGTATTTGTTGATTACATAATCCATTACACGTCCACGGCCCTCGTCATCAAAGTCGATATCAATATCGGGCATCGATACACGGTCAGGATTTAGGAAACGCTCAAAAAGTAAGTCATATTTAATCGGGTCAATATTGGTAATTCCGAGACAGTATGCAACGGCAGAACCAGCTGCAGATCCACGACCCGGACCAACCGAAACATCCATTTTTCTGGCTTCGGCGATGAAATCCTGTACAATCAAAAAGTAACCCGGATATCCTGAATTCGAAATCGTTAATAATTCAAAATCCAAACGTTCCTGAATTGATTCGGTTATTACGCCGTATCTTCTTTCAGCCCCTCGCATTGTAAGGTCTCGCAAATAAGCATTTTCACCGCGAACACCATTATCCTTTTCATCTTCTGGATCAACAAATTCTTCTGGAATATCAAATTTCGGAAGTAATACATCGCGGTAAAGCGAATATCCTTCAACCTTATCAATAACTTCCTGAATGTTGATAATTGCTTCCGGCAAATCGGCAAAGAGTTTTTTCATCTCTGCTTCCGACTTGAAATAATATTCCTGATTTGGAAGTCCGTAACGGTAACCACGTCCACGTCCGATAGGTGTTGCCTGCTTTTCACCGTCTTTTACACAAAGTAAAATATCGTGCGCGTTGGCATCTTCTTTATTTAAATAATACGTATTGTTCGTCGCAATTAATTTGACATCGTGTTTTTGCGAAAATTCAATCAGGGTTTTGTTGACACGATTTTCATCTTCCTGATTGTGGCGCATCACTTCTAAATAGAAATCTTCGCCAAATTTTTCTTTCCACCAAATTAAAGCTTCTTCGGCTTGGTTTTCACCGATGTTCAGGATTTTACTCGGAATCTCTCCATATAAATTCCCAGACAGAACCATGATATCTCCTTTATATTGCTCGACAATCTTTCGGTCGATTCTCGGAACATAATAAAATCCGTCTGTATACGCAATCGAAGCCATTTTTGCCAAGTTGTGATAACCGGCTTTATTTTTAGCCATCAAGACAACCTGATAACCGTTGTCTTTTTTACTTTTATCTAAATGATTTTCGCAGATATTAAATTCACAACCTACAATTGGTTTTACCTCCGTTTCTGTTGGCTCTTCTCCTGCTTCAACTAAAGCTTTATTTTTTCCGGAAGCGGCTTTATTGTGGTTCATAACGGCGCTCACAAAATGGAAAGCTCCCATCATGTTTCCTGTATCCGTCATTGCAACAGCCGGCATTCCATTTTTGGCTGCAGCCGCAACAATATTACCAATTCCGATAGTCGATTGAAGCACCGAAAACTGCGTATGATTGTGCAAATGCGCAAATTTTGCTGCTGTAAAATCAGCTTTATCTTCTTCAGAAACAACATTTTGCTGACCTTCTCCAGCTAAAGCTTTAAGCTGTTCTCTGATTTTATCAGAAGCCGCTTTTAAATTAATATGTTTTAAACCAATAAGCTTAAATGGTTCAAAATTTCTTTCCTGAAATTCTTTAAAATATTCCTTCGGAACATCTAATTCTTCTTTGGTAAAAACCTCTCTTCTAACCAATTCCAAGAAACAACGTGTAGTTGCCTCAACGTCGGCAGTTGCGTTGTGCGCTTCCGCGAAAGGCTGATCGAAAAGATAGCTGTGTAATTCGGTCAAAGTCGGAAGTTTGAATTTTCCTCCACGACCTCCAGGAAGCTGTAATAATGAAGCCGTAACTTCGGTACAAGTATCTAGAACCGGCATTGAACTCATTTGAGATTCCACTCCCATTCTATGGAATTCGGCTCCCATAATATTTACGTCGAAACCTAAATTCTGACCGACAATAAATTTGGTTTTGCTTAATGCAATATTGAATTTCTCTAAAACTTCGGCCAGCGAGATACCATCGGCTTCAGCCAATTCAGTCGAGATTCCGTGAATACGTTCGGCATCGTACGGAATATTAAATCCTTCTGGTTTTACCAAATAATCCTGATGTTCGATAAGCTGTCCCATTTCGTCATGCAACTGCCACGCAATTTGTATACAGCGAGGCCAGTTATCAGAATCGGTTATCGGGGCATCCCAGCGTTTTGGTAATCCGGTTGTTTCGGTATCGAATATTAAATACATAGAATTATAAAAAGTCAAATTTTAAAAGTCCAAATTCCAAACTTTTCATATCGCAAAATACTGACAACATGAAGCATAACAAAATGCGAAATGAAAAATGGAAGAAGTTCAAATTTACGTTTTTTTTGTAGAAAGAAAATGGATAATTTCTTAAAACCGCATTCTTATTTATTCATCAGATTTTATCTTAAAATTCATAAAATTTCATAAAAATACACTTCTTGGATGTCGTAGTATTTTGCCTCTTTATTGAATCTAAATAATGGCCAAAAAAGTCCTTTAAAAGACTCAAAAAACTAAAAAAGAATCTTTTTTGATCCGAATTCAAAACTAACAATTATTACTATTTTTATTCAATTTGTTACATTTTTTAGATTAAATCCTTATATTTTGTAGCGATTATGAGATAAATTCGCAAACTATTAAAACAAAAAACAATCAAAGAAAATTAAAGTAAAAAAAGAAAAAGCAAATCTATTTCTTAATCATTTTTCTTTCAAAATTTAAGTTGCAAAAGCAGTTTCGCAATTTGTAAATTAGTTTGGGTATCGTATATAATGAAATATCGAAATTGACGCTTTTCTATCTTTTTTTACTTTTGTTTTGCTATTATAATGAACAGGGAATTGCTGTGGTTATAGAAATTACAATTAAAAAAAATAAAAATGAGTAAGACATTATTTGACAAAGTATGGGATTCACATGTAGTGCGTAAAATTGAAGATGGACCAGATGTGTTTTTTATTGACCGCCATTTCATTCATGAAGTTACGAGTCCTGTTGCTTTTTTAGGATTAAAATCAAGAGGCGTTAATGTGTTATACCCACAACGTACTTTTGCAACTGCTGACCACAATACACCAACCATAAACCAACATTTACCAGTTCAGGATCCTCTTTCTGCTAATCAGCTTCAGGCTCTTGAAGACAATGCTAACGAATACGGAATTTCGCACTGGGGATTAGGTCACCAAAAAAATGGAATTGTACACGTAGTAGGTCCTGAAAACGGAATTACTTTGCCAGGTGCTACTATTGTATGTGGAGATTCGCATACGTCTACTCACGGTGCTTTTGGAGCTATCGCTTTTGGTATCGGAACGTCTGAGGTTGAAATGGTGCTTTCTACTCAATGTATTATGCAGCCTAAACCAAAGAAAATGCGTATTAACGTAAATGGTAAATTGAGCAAAGGTGTTGGTCCAAAAGACGTTGCACTTTATATTATTGCGCAATTAACTACTTCTGGAGGAACAGGTTATTTTGTTGAATATGCTGGTGATGTTTTTGAAAACATGACAATGGAAGGTCGTATGACAGTTTGTAATTTAAGTATCGAAATGGGTGCTCGTGGAGGAATGATTGCTCCTGACCAAACTACTTTCGATTTCCTTGAAGGAAGACTTTACGCTCCAAAAGGAGAAGCTTGGACAAAAGCTGTTGAATACTGGAAAACTTTAAAAACTGATGCTGATGCTGTTTTTGATGCTGAATTAAACATCAAAGCTGAAGACATCGAACCAATGATTACTTATGGTACAAACCCTGGAATGGGAATTGGTATCACAAAACATATCCCAAGTGCAAACCAAGTTGAAGGCGGTGAGGAAACTTACAAAAAATCTTTGGCTTATATGGGCTTCCACGAAGACGACGTAATGATCGGAAAACAAATCGATTATGTATTCTTAGGAAGTTGTACAAACGGACGTATTGAAGATTTTAGAGCTTTCGCTGAAATCGTAAAAGGAAGAAAAAAAGCAGATAATGTTACCGCTTGGTTAGTTCCGGGTTCTCACGTTGTTGAAGCACAGATTAAAGAAGAAGGAATTTTAGATATTCTAACTGAAGCTGGTTTCGTATTACGTCAGCCGGGTTGTTCTGCTTGTTTAGCAATGAATGATGATAAAGTTCCTGCTGGAAAATACGCAGTAAGTACTTCAAACAGAAACTTTGAAGGTCGTCAAGGTCCTGGTTCAAGAACGCTTCTTGCAAGTCCAATTATGGCTGCAGCAGCTGCGGTTACAGGAAAACTAACAGATCCAAGAGAATTATTTTAATTCCCGCTGTAAGCTTTAAGCAATAGGCTTTAAGCTAAAAATTCAATACAAAAATCAATGCTGTAGAAAAAAGCCTAAAGCTTATAGCCTACAGCCTAAAGCAAAAAACAATGGCATACGATAAATTTACTATACTTACCAGCAGTGCAGTGCCACTGCCAATTGAGAACGTCGATACAGATCAAATCATCCCAGCTCGTTTCTTAAAAGCTACAAAACGTGAAGGTTTTGGAGACAACCTTTTTAGAGACTGGAGATATAACGGAGACGATACTCCAAAAGCTGATTTCGTTTTAAACGATTCAACTTACTCTGGAAAAATTCTTGTTGGAGGAAAAAACTTCGGTTCTGGATCTTCTAGAGAGCACGCTGCGTGGGCAGTTTACGATTACGGTTTTAGAGCTGTAGTTTCTAGTTTCTTTGCTGATATCTTCAAAGGAAACTGTTTGAATATTGGTGTTTTGCCGGTACAAATCAGCCCAGAATTTGCTGAAACTATTTTCAAAGCGATTGAAGCTGATCCAAAAACAGAATTAGAAATCAATCTTCCAAACCAAACAATCACTTTATTATCAACTGGTCAGCAAGAATCTTTTGCTATCAACGGATACAAAAAGAACAATATGATTAATGGTTTTGACGACATTGATTATTTACAAGATATGAAGGAAGATATTAAAGCTTTTGCTGATAAACTTCCTTACTAAACACAACCAACTCAAACGCAGTTACGCAAGTTTCAACCTTAAAGTTGGACTTCGTAACTGCTTTTAATTTAATTCTGATAAAAATCTCTAAGATGAATGACAACAGCATTGTTTTACCAAAATTTTATTCTGAAATTAAAAATGATTCTGAAAAAATTTCGTTTTCAATGCCGTCTGATTTACAAACAGGAAGTTTTCTTAGAACATTAATTGCAACAAAAAAAGACGGACATTTTTTAGAATTAGGAACAGGAACCGGATTATCACTTGCGTGGATGATTGAAGGAATGAGCGAAAATTCGAATTTAATTTCGATTGACAATTCCTCAGAATATCAAAACATTGCAAAAAAATATTTTCAAAAATCAAATGTTTCATTTGTCTGTGAAGATGCCGAAAAATGGATTTTAAATTATAAAGACAAAAAGTTCGATTTAATTTTTGCCGATGCATGGCCAGGAAAATATGTCGTTTTAGAAGAAACATTAAACTTATTAAACCCAGGCGGAATTTATTTAATTGATGATATGTTGCCACAAAAAAACTGGCCCGTAAACCATGATAAAAATGTCGAAAGACTTATTCAGGATTTAGAAAACAGAAACGACATTCAATTAACGAAAATGTGCTGGTCAACAGGTTTAATTCTGATCACAAAAAAATAAAACAGCATCTGACTTATACTCAAAAGCTAACAATATAATAATGGAAAAAAGAAAAATTGAAATAATGGATACGACACTTCGTGATGGTGAACAAACCTCAGGAGTTTCATTTTCTGCTGCAGAAAAATTAACCATTGCGCAATTATTGTTGGAGGAATTAAATATTGATAGAATCGAAATTGCTTCGGCTCGCGTTAGCGAAGGAGAATTTCAAGCCGTAAAGGGCATTACCACTTGGGCGGAAGAACGTGGCTACATTGACCGAATCGAAGTTCTAACTTTTGTTGACGGCGGAGTTTCCATTGAATGGATGAAAAAAGCGGGTGCAAAAGTGCAGAATTTATTGACCAAAGGTTCAATGAATCACTTAACACATCAGTTAAAGAAAACCCCAGAGCAACACTTTTCTGAAATCGCAAATATCATTGCTTTAGCAAAAGAAAATAATATTGAAACCAATGTTTATTTAGAAGATTGGAGCAACGGAATGCGAAATTCTCAGGATTATGTTTTTCAATTTTTGGATTTCTTGTCGACGCAGCCAATAAAAAGAATTTTACTCCCTGATACTTTGGGCGTATTAATTCCGTCTTTGGCTTTTGAATTTATTTCAAAAATAAGAGCAAAATATCCTAATATTCATTTTGATTTCCATGCGCATAACGATTACGATTTAAGCGTTGCCAATGTTATGGAAGCCATAAAAGCCGGTATAAACGGACTTCACGTAACCGTAAACGGAATGGGAGAACGCGCCGGAAATGCACCGCTTGAAAGTACTGTCGCTGTTATAAATGATTATCTTCCAGAAGTTAGCATCAATATTAAAGAGACTTCTTTGTATTCGGTAAGCAAATTGGTTGAAACTTTTACAGGATATAGAATTCCTGCTAACAAACCGATTGTTGGAGATAATGTTTTTACGCAAACTGCAGGAATCCATGCTGATGGAGATAATAAAAACAATTTATATTTTAATGATTTGCTTCCGGAACGTTTTGGAAGAAAAAGAAAATACGCCCTCGGAAAAACTTCAGGAAAAGCCAATATCGAAAAAAATCTTCAAGAATTAGGTTTAAAACTAAACAACGAAGATTTAAAATTGGTTACCCAAAGAATTATCGAACTGGGCGACAAAAAAGAAACCGTAACAAAAGAAGATCTTCCATACATTATTTCAGATGTTTTGGACAGTCATACTTACGAGGAAAAAATAAAAATCGAGTCCTATATATTAGTACACTCAAAAGGAATGCGTCCGTCGACGACTTTGTGTTTAAAATTTGGTGATGAAATCATCGAAGAAAATGCACAAGGCGACGGTCAGTTTGATGCTTTTATGAATGCTTTATCAAAAATTTACAAAAGCAAAAAACTTACACTTCCCAAATTAATTGATTACGCCGTGAGAATCCCACCAGGAAGTAGTTCTGATGCGTTATGTGAAACCATTATTACATGGGTCAACAACGAAAAAGAATTCAAAACCCGCGGATTAGACTCAGATCAAACCGTTGCAGCGATTATTGCAACGCAGAAAATGTTGAACGTAATAGCCTAAGATACTAAGTTACTAAGATTCTAAGTTGCTAAGATTTTTCTTTGAACTTAGAATCTTAGTAACTCAGAATCTTAAAAAAACTAAGCCAATAAGAATAAAAAACTTAGAATCTTAGCAACTTAGAACCTTAGAATCTTAAATAACATATAGAATGAAATTAAACATAGCCCTTTTAGCCGGAGACGGAATCGGACCAGAAGTAATAAATGAAGCTGTAAAAGTATCTGATGCTATTGCACAAAAATTTGGACATGAAATTACCTGGAAACCAGCCTTAACCGGTGCTGCTGCAATTGATGCAGTAGGTGAACCTTATCCAGATTCAACACACGAAGTTTGTAAAAATGCTGATGCCGTTCTTTTTGGAGCGATTGGCCACCCTAAATATGATAACGATCCATCTGCACCTGTAAGACCAGAACAAGGTTTGTTAAAAATGCGTAAAGCATTGGGTCTATTCGCAAATGTAAGACCTACTTTTACGTTCCCTTCATTATTAGATAAATCTCCTTTAAAAAGAGAAAGAATTGAAGGAACTGATTTGGTTTTCTTGAGAGAATTAACTGGCGGAATTTACTTTGGAGAAAAAGGTAGAAAAGACAACGGAGATACTGCTTATGACAACTGTGTTTACACAAGAGCCGAAGTACAGCGTTTAGCTAAAAAAGGTTTCGAATTAGCCATGACACGTTCTAAAAAATTATGCTGCGTTGACAAAGCAAACGTTTTGGAGACTTCACGTTTATGGAGAGAAACAGTTCAGGCAATGGAAAAAGACTATCCAGAAGTTGAAGTTAGCTACGAATTTGTTGATGCTGTTGCTATGCGTTTGGTTCAATGGCCAAACTCTTATGATGTATTAATTACAGAAAACTTATTTGGAGATATCTTAACAGACGAAGCTTCTGTAATTTCTGGTTCAATGGGATTAATGCCTTCAGCATCTATGGGAGCTGAAGTATCTTTGTTTGAGCCGATCCACGGTTCTTATCCACAAGCTACCGGATTGAACATTGCTAACCCAATGGCTACTATTTTATCTGCCGCTATGATGTTCGAAAACTTCGGATTGATGGAAGAAGGAAAAGCAATGAGAGACGCTGTAAACAAAGCTTTAGAAGCGGGAGTAGTTACTGAAGATTTAGCTAACGGAGGCAAAGCATACGGTACCAAAGAAGTTGGTGACTGGTTGGCAGCAAATGTATAATATTTTTATCGTAGAGGCGCACTGCAGTGCGTCTCCTCGGTATGTTAGACGCACTGCAGTGCGCCTCTACAGAATAAATTACCACACAAAAAAAGGGATCAACGTTCGTTGATCCCTTTTATATATTTAGAAAAAAATATTAATATCCTCCTCTGTTACCACCACGGTCATTTCCACCACGGTTGTTTCCGTAACCTCCGCGAGAATCACCTCCACGGTTGTTATTGAAGCTTCTTCTTTCACCTTCAGGTTTTGGTTCAGATTTATTTACAACAATTGTACGACCTTGAACAGTAGCTCCGTTCAATTCATCAATTGCTTTTTGAGCTTCAGCATCGTTTGGCATCTCTACGAAACCAAAACCTTTGCTTCTTCCAGTAAATTTATCAGTGATAATTTTAACTGAATCTACTGCTCCGTAAGCCTCGAAAGACTCTCTTAAATCTGCTTCCTCAATACTGAATGGAAGGCTTCCAACAAAAATGTTCATATGTACTTATTTATAATAATGTAGCAAATGTAGTCTTATTTTTCTGTAATCTACTATATATTAGTTTATTTATGTTTTTATTTTGATTTTTTTAAACCATTCATAAAAACTACCTAATTAGAACCAAAAACCGACTTTATTCGTTGGAACTAATCGGAATTTTATAAAAAACACCTTCTGTAAAACTGGTTTTTGTCGTTTCACCTTCTGTCGAATCTTCATTTATTGCTGTAAATTTGAAAGTCCCTGAAACAGTATTAGTTTCAGTATTATACTCAGTAATAACAATTTGCCCGATCCCTTTTTCTGTATTAGTAGAATATTGCACTTTCTGCGCTAAAAAGTCATTCGTGTAATAGGCCGATGAAACGCTGTCTTTTCCCAAAAGATAGGTTTGTGGAGTAACCGAAGCAATTTGCAGAACCACTTTTTCAGTTCCTACATAACTTTCGATAATTACGTTACCATTTTCAATCAAATGAGCTGTAAAATTAGTTGAACGCCAAAAAGTATTATCTTTTAAACCCTGAAATACTGAATTATTAGACATTATATCTTCGGTACAAGATATAGAGAGAAAAAGTAGTGCTAAAAAACACACGATTTTTTTCATTAGAAGGAAATTTTGGTGCAAAAATACCTTATTTGCTGTGAAAAATTAAAAATTTACGGTGCAAAGCATCAAAAAATTAGCAAAAACCTATATTAGAGATATTTTACATCTATTAAAACGTATAAATTAATAAAAAAATTATATCTTTGCGCCCTTAATTAACAGAGGTCGAGTACCTCAAAATTTAATCATACGATTATGTCAGTAAAAATTAGATTACAAAGACACGGTAAAAAAGGAAAACCTTTTTACTGGGTTGTAGCTGCAGATGCACGCTCAAAAAGAGATGGTAAATACTTAGAGAAAATCGGTACTTACAATCCAAACACTAACCCAGCAACTGTTGAGTTAAACCTTGACAGCGCAGTAAAATGGTTGCACAATGGTGCTCAACCAACTGATACTGCTAGAGCTATCCTTTCTTACAAAGGTGCTTTATTGAAACACCACCTTGATGGAGGTATCCGCAAAGGAGCTTTAACTCAAGAGCAAGCAGACGCTAAATTAGCAGCTTGGTTAGAGGCAAAAGCTGGAAAAGTTGATGCTAAAAAAGATGGTTTATCTAAAGCGCAAGCTGATGCTAAAGCAAAAGCTTTAAAAGCAGAACAAGAAGTTAACGCTAAGCGTTTAGCTGCTGCAGCTCAGGCTGAAGCTGATGCTATCGCTGCTGCACAAGCTGCTGAGGCTACTGAAGAAGTTGCTGAAGTTGAAGCTGCAACTGAAGAAGCTCCTGCTGCTGAAGAGAATAACGAAACAACTGAAGCATAATTTTACTTAGCGATAATGCGTAAAGAAGAATGTTTTTATTTAGGTAAAATCGCTAAAAAATTTAGTTTCAAAGGTGAAGTTCTGATCTATTTAGACACGGACGAACCTGAGTTATACGAAAATCTGGAATCAGTGTTTGTTGAACACAACAAACACTTGGTTCCTTTTTTTATTGAAACTAGTTCCTTACACAAAAACGACTTTCTGAGAGTTCGTTTTGAAGATGTAAATACCGAAGAAGATGCAGATGCCCTAGTTGGAAATGCCGTCTATCTTCCTTTAACCATGTTGCCAAAACTTTCCGGCAACAAATTCTATTTCCACGAAGTTATTGGTTTCGAAATCGAAGATCAACGTTTAGGTGTTTTCGGAAAAATTACTTCTATTAATGATTCTACTGCTCAACCACTTTTTGAAGTTTTGAACGGTGAAGTTGAAATCTTAGTTCCAATGATTGATCATTTTCTTGTAAAAATTGATCGCGAGAACAAAAAAGTTATCATGAACCTTCCTGAAGGATTGGTGGAAATGTACTTGTAAAAAGTTTTCAGTTTTCAGTCACAGTTTTCAGCTGTGTGCTTTCTCAAATATTTACTTAAATTTTTCAGCAATGTCTGTATTCAGTTTTAAGCAATTTTCTATTCGACAAGACAAAACCGCTATGAAAGTTGGTACTGATGGCGTTTTATTAGGTTCTTGGGCTCCAATAAATCATAATCCTTTTAGTGTTTTAGACATTGGTGCAGGAACCGGCATTATAGCTTTAATGCTGGCACAGCGAACTCATGCTGAACAAATTGACGCGCTAGAAATTGATGAAGATGCTTACGAACAGGCTGTAGAAAATTTTGAAAATTCTCCTTGGGGCGATCGATTGTTTTGTTTTCATGCAGGTTTAGATGAATTTATTGAAGAACCGGAAGACGAATATGATTTAATCGTTTCAAATCCGCCTTTTTATGCTGAAGACTATAAAACCGAAAACGAACAACGTGATTTAGCACGTTTTCAAGATGCAATGCCTTTTGAAGAAATTGTTGAAGCTGCTGATTTACTTTTATCTGAAAACGGAATTTTAGCTATAATTATTCCATTCAAAGAAGAAGAAAAATTTATCGCTTTGGCAAAAGAAGCGGAATTATATCCAATAAAAATTACACGTGTTAAAGGAACTCCAAAATCAGAAATCAAGCGTAGTTTATTGGCTTTTAGCCGAAATAAGATTTCTGAAATTGAAATCGATGAACTAATTATCGAAATTGACAGACACGTTTATACACCTGAATATATCGAATTAACTAAAGATTTTTATTTAAAGATGTAAAAAAACATCTTTGTCAAAGTTTGAAACTTTGACAAAGATTATATGTCTTTATTTACCATTTTTAGCATAAAGAATTGCTCTTTCCAAAACTTCATCTCTGCCTTGCTGAATTCCTAAAATAGTTGGTTCTACCTGAATGTCTGGCACAATTCCTATTCGTTGTGTTTCTTTTTTATTTGGATAGAAAACCCCATAAGTAGTAAATGAAGTCCAGATACCTTTTATGATTTCAAATCTATAATTTGCTCCATCCGAGCCCGCTGTCTGACTTCCAATTATAGTGGTTTTTGGAGCAACTTTTAATGTCATAGCAGTAAATTCAGAGTGACTTATTGATTTTTCATTCACTAAAAGAATTACATTTCCTTTAAAATAATCGGGATTAATTTTCCCACAAGGTTCATCTGCTTTTCTCCAAATATAACGTCCGGGAGTACTTAAATCAGCATCAATTGATTTTACAAAATCTCGTGGTTCCGGATTCAAATATTCTGCAATTGCAAAATTAGTTCCCTGAGGGTAATTACGAATATCAAAAATAATAGCATTAGCATTTTTAAACTTTTCCATCATAACTGAAACATCATCCGGAGTTAATACAGCCAAATTAGCATAACCAATATTATTTTCTAACAATTTATATTTTTCACTATTGTTCTCGTAATTAATATTTAAATCTTTATACTCATACTTATTTATTGTCTTTTTTTCCGCTTTATTATTTCTTATAAATTCAATTTCACTAAGATTCGTGCGGCTGTAAAAAATTGGGTATTCATTATTTAAAATAGCACCATAATTGGACCCTTCTATATATTTTTGATTGTCTTTTATAAGATCCCCAATTGATTTTCCTTCTATTTTAGTAATAACATCTCCTATTCTAATATCGTTTATTTTGCATAAAGATTCGTTTTTGAATCCGGTAACAACTGCTTTATCATCAATAATTTTAACATCAAAAGAAATCCCATGACGCCCAAAAATATCAAATAATTTATTTGCCCCAAATAAAGCATGTGTATCATTTAGTTTTGCACTAAATTCTTTTAAAGACAAATAATAATCTGCTTCTGAAACTGGATTAATTGTTCTTGGCAAAAATTCAATTAAAGTCAAATCCCAACTTTGATCCATTTGATATTTGTACGGAAAAAAGTACTCAACATAATTCCAAAAACGAAATAAAAGCAAAAGTCGAAAATTTTTGTCTTTATCATTAAATTCTGCATATTCAACTTCATTTCTAAACTCAATTCCCGGACCAACATAATATTGTTTTCCCTGGATCTTATTTTGTTCAATAAATTTAAGCTTTTCGGAAAGACTCTTAGAAAACAACGCTGCATTTTGTGCCCAGGAAAGATCAAAATTTTTATCAAAATAATCAATTTCTTCATTTGATTTTTCAGCTTTATACGCTTTTATTTTCCCTAAAGAAGAAATCCATTTTTCTATAGCATTCGAGAATTCTACATCTGTTTTTGCCTGTTCTATTTTTGGTAATATTTTAAAAAGCTCTTCATCCCAATTTCTGCTTCCGTCAGCGACATTAGGATGATAATACTTTAAAAACCCCCAGACTTTACAGGTTGCTGCCAGTTTTTGGGTTTCGCTTATTGGTTTTGAAAATGAATTTTGGAATAATAATACAAAAAGAATTAGTAATGTTTTTTTCATTTAATAAATTGGTTATGTTTTGGTTGATAGTTTTGGGGTCGTTGTTAAACTTGTTCAAATATACTTTTAAACTGATATAAAATTCTTTCGATTAAACGTAGATCTTCAGTAACAATTTCGGCACTTCCTTTCATTTCCTGCTGAAAAGTAATCAGTTTGTTATACGATGTTTTTAATCCGTTTGGCAAAGCAACGTCTATAAGAAGATTTCCATCTTTATCTGGCACCAATGAAATATTTTTGATTTCACCTTTCAGAACTCCAAACTCTCTGTCGGGATAATTTGCGAGACGAATATTAACACGCTGTCCTACTTTTATTTTTCCTGAATTTAAAGCCGGTGCTTTTACCTTTCCGATGAAACCGTTTTTTGCATCCGGAATAATGGTAAAAACATTATCGCCCACATTTATGGTCTGATTCTCTGTCCAAACCTGCAAAAAAGTAACCACGCCACTTATAGAAGATTTTAAAGCATAGGCCAGTTCCCAGTCTTTAATTACTTTTTTTAGCTGGTAAAAAGATTGTGCCATATTTCTTCCCAGATTAACCTCTTCTTTAGTACTGTTAATCTGCGAATTCTGACTTGATTTTGTATTGTCAATCAAAGAGGATTTCAATTGAGAAATCGACGACAAAAGGCTTCTGTAATTCTTCTGCGCCTGAAGGAAATTCAGTTTTTTAATCTCCATTTCCTGGGCAGAAATAATTCCTTTATTGAATAAAACTTCAAATCGGGCAATTTCGTTTTTTTGAAGTTCCAACTCGCCTTCATTGATTGTTTTTTGTTGTTGCAAAATGTCTAATCGTTCCTGAATTTGAATTTTCTCTGAATATTGCGCTCTGCTTTCGACAGCAAAAGGATGTAAATCTTCGTTTAATTTTTGAGCCTGATAATCTTTTTGAAAAACAGCATACGCACTTTCTATTTCGCCTAATTGTGCATTTTTTAACTGTGCAAACGGAAACTCGCTTTTAGGATCAGCAATATTGTAAGCGTCTACAATTTTCTTTAGTAAAAAAACATCTTTATAATTAGCTGTATTTTCGATAATCGCCAATGTACTATTTTTTGCAATTACTGCTTTATCTTCTACCAAAATCGTTTCAATACGACCAGAAGATTTGGCAACAATTTTCTCCGGCGGAATATTGGTTGTAATAAGGATTTCAGTTTTTACAACATCCGGATATTTTATAAACCAGGAAACAAAAAACAACATCAGAATGATGACAAATATTAACACAGTCCCCCATCTGATCATCCAGTGCGGCACTTTAGTTAGAATATCCTGAACTTCTTCACTTCTAAGTTCAAATTTAGTATTGTCTTCAGCCATGATTTAATTCCCTAGTTGCAATTGATTTTTAACGAGTTCGAAATAACTTCCTTTTTGTTCAATCAGTGTTACGTGATTTCCAATTTCGATAATTTTCCCTTTATCCAAAACCACAATCTGATCTGCATTCATAACTGTACTTAATCGATGCGCAATTACGATCACGGTCTTGTTTTTGAAAAACAAATCCAGTTTCTGCATAATTTCTTTTTCATTATTCGCATCCAATGCCGAAGTTGCTTCATCAAAAAACAATACTTCAGGATTTTTATAAACTGCTCTTGCAATCAGTAATCGCTGCTTTTGTCCGGTACTCATCCCCACTCCTTCGGCTCCAATTTTAGTATTATAACCCAGAGGCAAACCGCTTACATATTCTTTTATATTGGCAACATCCGCAGCATAAACCAATCTTTCTTTGTCAATTTTATCAACGCCAATTGCAATATTATTTGCAATAGTATCGCTAAATACAAATCCTTCCTGCATTACAGCTCCAATATTTGAACGCCAGGCTTTCTGAGAAATATTTGAAAGTTGGGCATTTCCAATAGTGATTTCACCTTTTTCAGGTTCATAAAACTTAAGAAGCAATTTCATTAAAGTTGTTTTTCCGCTTCCGCTAACGCCAACTATCGCGGTAACTTTGTTTGCCGGAATAATCAGGCTTAAATCACTTAAAACCGGAATATCAGATCCTAAATAGCGATATGAAAGGTTTTTTATTTCAATATCTGAATCATAAGGAACATCATTTGTCTGATGAATTTCCTGCTGCGTTTCGTCTTCCTTTTCGTGAATTTCAGACAATCTCGCCAAAGAAATTTTAGCATCCTGAAGTTCTCTCACAAATTCAATTAGCTGCGTAATCGGGCCATTTAAACTTCCCACTATCGAACTAATTGCGAGCATCATTCCCAGCGTAATAGAACCGTCGATAACCAATTTTGCAGACAAGAATATGATGAAAATATTTTTTAATTCATTAATTACCGATGATCCAATGGTTTGAGTTTGTTCTAAAACCAGTCCTTTTATTGAAACTCTGAAAAGTCTTGCCTGCACATATTCCCAACCCCAGCGTTTTTGTTTTTCGGCGTTATGAAGCTTTATTTCCTGCATACCATTAATGAGCTCCATAACTTTACTTTGCTCTTGAGAAACTTCTGCAAATCGCTTATAGTCGAGGATTTCCCTTCTTTTTAAAAACAAGGTTATCCATCCAAAATAAAGCAGACTTCCAACAAAAAAAACAAAGAATATCTGCAGATTGAAATAGGCCAAAACCGCGCCCATCACAAACATATTAATTACAGAAAAAAGCACATTTAAAGATGAAGTAGTCAGGATTCGCTCAATTCTGCGATGATCATTGATGCGCTGCATAATATCTCCCGTCATTCTGACATCAAAAAAGGAAATAGGCAGATTCATTAATTTGATAAAGAAATCTGAAATTAATGCAATATTTATTCGGGTAGAAAGATGCAACAATATCCAGCTTCTTATAAGTTCTAAACCGGTTTTTCCGGCAAATAGAAATAACTGCGCAAACAGAATTAAATAAATAAAATGAATATTCTGGTTTTGTATTCCGACATCGACAATACTCTGTGTCAGGAAAGGAAAAATTAGCTGCAATAAACTACTGGCCAATAAGCCAATACTCAACTGTATTAGAAATGATTTATAACGAAAAACATACTGAAACAAAAGCCCAAAACCCAGACCTTTATTATCTTCCTTATCAAAATCAGATTGAAAAAACTTTGGTGTTGCCTCTATCAATAGTGCAACTCCTTCTTTTGTTTGATCGTCAGCATTGTTTCCGATCCAGAATTTTAAAAAGTCTTCTCTATTGTATTCAATTAAACCAAAAGCAGGATCAGAGATGTAATAAATTCCTTTTTTGATTTTGTAAAGTACGACGTAATGATTTTTATTCCAATGCAAAATACAGGGAAGAGGCGCTTCGTTGAGTCTTTCGGCACTTAATTTTACACCTAATGTTCTAAAACCAATTTTTTCTGCGGCATCACTTAAAAAAAGCAAATTGCTTCCTTCACGAGTTGTTTCACTTATGTCTCTCAACTCCTGTATGTTGATTGTTTTGCCGTAATGTTTTGCAACAATTTTTAAACATGTGGGGCCACAATCTTTAAAATCTGCCTGTTTGTAATTGGTAAATTTTTTCAATCCTTAATTTGGGTTTAGCAACAGCAATTTATACAAAAATTCTTAAAAATGAACCATTAATTCAAAGAGACTGAATTTTTAATTTTTGGTTCTAAATATTTTTATTAAAAACAAAAAAGCTTTGCTGAAACAACAAAGCTTTGTAAAATAAATATGTAAAAGTTTATTGTGGCAAATTACAATTTTCTTCAATTGCAGCTCTGCAGTCATCGCTTCCAATAATAATAGCAGCAAGGATATTGGTATCCGGACAATAGCAGGCGAAAGCGCCAATTCCGCCGCCGTTAATACTTTTCTTTTCTTCGACAGTTAAAATTTCAACTCCTTCAAGATTTTTTAATTTTTTCATAATGTAGGTTTTTATTAATTGTTTTTTGATTTGCTCTACTTCAGTGATTAATGACAGCTGAAGCCCTGTCTTTTCGGGGAGATATTCTTCGTAGTAATTTTATTACTATTTTGATTTTGGAGAAAAAAAAGAGAGAACTAATTCCTCTCTATTCCTATTTTCGATAATATACTTTTTTCTCTAGGAGGTGGCACTTGTTTGACCCTAACCAAATAAAATCAATCCAAGTGACCAGTTATCCTGAGAATCCCGACACCAATCATCAATGTTGGGATATTTGCTCAATGTTCCACGATCGAGCGCCTATACTTTAAAAAAAACATGACTAAATTTTAAAAAGGCTTTATATTGTATATCTATCTTTTAATTTTAAAATTAACAGCAAAGACGATCTGAATCGCAAATGCCTGCTTCTGTATTTATCGGACAAACACCACCATTGGGTATCAAAATACATCCGGCTTCTATGGCATAAATCCAACATTCAGGAATTCCTCCTCCTATGTTCTTTTGCTCAGTCTTACTGATTCTCTGAGACCCGCTTAAATTAAGTAATTGTTTTATCATCGCTTTTCACTATTTTGGGTTAACAATCAGCTTTTTTTATAATCATTTAGGTATAAAACCAGACTTAAAATTTAGAACGTATCAGTAAAATATATTTTCAAATTTTACTTATTTGTACATTGTCTATCACCATCAGCCACTGCATAATGTTCTCCTGCTTTAACGGGTGCATTTGTGTCAGTGCTATCACAAGGAACTTCTCCAAAAATTGATTTTTGCTCGCTTGTTGTCAGCTTTTCAGCTCCTTCCAGGTTTAAAATTCTTTTTAACATAACATATTTATTAAAATCAATACTTCAATTATTTTTAAGACACTTGAAGCTTTCTGTCTTTGCCGAAACGATATTTATCTTTAGGCTATTTTTTCAAGAACTGTTTCTTTCTCTTCAGTAAAATCATTCAGAAAACACTTCAATTCGTTTAATTCGTATTCACTTGGAAACAACTTCTCATTTACAATTTTCACGGGAGTGTAATTAAAATTGTTTTTTGAGCACCATTCATATTGTTTGTTTATTTCCTGAATGGTCATCATACTGACATTTTCAACATGCCATTTTTTAAGCCACTTTTTAAGATTCATCCTTTTTATATACCAATCTGAAATAGCTTCAACCGTTTTTCCCGGTGTTGATCTGTTAATCGTTAAAAGTCTTTCGACAACAGTTTTGTATGGATTATCAGCATTTTCCGGATTTACATTAAATAAAATACTTAGAAAGATTTTATCCGGGAATTTTAAAACCAAATCGAATGCTTCCTTAAATGTTTTATAACAATGTCCACAACTCGGACTTAAAATTATTGTCAATTTTACAACCGCATTACGATTACCAAAACTCAATCCTCTTAAATCGTCAAAACCGTGCGTATAAGTAACTTTTTTAGAAAGAAAGTTCAACAACGAATAGTTTCTTTTGAATTTTTTTAAGTCTTTCAATGAATTTTCATTCTCCAAAATATTTTTCAAATGCCCTTTTATTACTAACCAAATTGGCATTAAAACAATAAATGAGAATAGAAAAGGAAAAATATTTTCAAAGCTAAATGAGAGCGTAAACAAATCTGATGCAAACCAGATAAGACTTTGTACAAAAATCAGAAATGAAACCGCTAAACACATTGTACACCATTTTTGAATCTCGAATTTCTGAATCCAAATTGACGATACAATTATTGGGATTGCTAATAAACTTAAAAATCCAATAAAAATTGATGACTCTAAAGGGCGTATAAGAATTGCGATTAAACTCGAGCTAAAAAACAACAATGGCAAATCTGAAAAATTGAAAAGCCAATTTTGATTTCCTTCATTAAAATTTATAACTGAGTTACAAGATGAATTGGAACTCAGATTACAAAATTTTGAAATGAAACTATTATTGAAACCTAACTTTTCCTGAACGATCAAAACACTGACAACCAAACCAAATGTCGATGTAATCAAGAAAATAAGACTGAATAAACTATACGGATTGTAAAAAAATGAAAGTCCTGTTAGCAAAACAAAAGGAAGAAAATATTTCAGCCAATTGTATTCGATTTTTAAATTCTCTCTGGAGATGGTCGTATTTGGCTCGATAGCAACAATTACACCATTCCAGTCCAAAAGGAATTTCTCATAAGGAATTTTTTGCATCCCTTTTTTTACCGTAGTGATACGAACGTAATTTTTAAATTTTTCAACGACTGAAAGTTCATCTTTGAAATAAGCCAAAAAGTTTTCCGGCAAATCGACGATCTGTTCTTTCGAAACTCTTACGGCAGCATTCTCTATCGACAACAAATCCAGCGAATCTGTTATCGCAAACAAGCTTGGATAATTTGGATGAGAAAGAAACAAATCTTTGAACTCATTTTTAATCTCCGAGTACTTGTTTATCTGAAGAAATTTTTGAACCAGTTTCAACATTTTTTTCGAATCGTTTAGTGCTTAATTACACTGCAAAGATTGGTGATTTTATTTAAAAAAAACGGGGGTATATACACATTTTATCAATTATACTACATACAATTTATAAATTATGCCTGTCAAAACACCACAACAACTACACTGAATATCAGATAATTACACTCAAAAAAGCGATACAAAAACCGTCAAAACCCAAATGTCGACCAAGGGTTTTGCTTTTTCTCTAGCTTTGACATATCAGTAATACAGATAGATAAAAAAGGAAAGATTTAAGGTTAAAAACTGAAGATTTTAAGGCTTAAAAATCATCAGAAAAAAGACAAAAATCTTTCATAAAAAGCAGTTTTTGATTCAAAATTTTAACCCGTAAAAAAGTACAAAATTAAAAGAAATTGAAACACTAAATAATAGAATAAAAGCACTAAATAAAAAATTTAAAAATCAAATTATAATCAATTCATCATGAAAAATAACAAAATGAAATTCGAAGATTTTGCAACAGACGTATTAACAAAAACGCAACAAAAAGCTGTTCGTGGCGGAGATGAAACTCCAATTGATCCAAAGAATGATCCATCAAAAGGAGGTAACAACGGAAACGGATAATATATAAAATCACATTATAATCAACTTATCATGAAAAATAACAAAATGAAATTCGAAGATTTTACAACAGACGTATTAACAAAAACACAACAAAAAGCTGTTCGTGGCGGAGATGAAACTCCAATTGACCCAAAAAACGACCCAAGTAAGGGAGGCAATAACGGGAACGGATAATATATAAAGCCCTCAAATAAAATATTCCGCAAATGATCCGATTTTCACAGGATCATTTGCGGAATATTATTTTCGAAACAATTACAAGTTTTAGTAACTCCTAAAATTTCCTACCTATATATAATACTATCAGAATTAAATATTGCTTGCAAACTGCGCCGGCGAAACTCCCGTTCGTTTACGAAATGATTTTGCAAACGAAACTGCGTTTTTAAATCCTACACTTTCTGCAATTGCCTGAGTAGAATATTTACGATACATATGATTGGTGATCATTTCATTAATCACATAATTAATCTTAAGTTCATTCGAGTATTCACCAAAAGATTTTCCGAATCGTTTATTTACAACATAAGATAAATAGGTTGTATTTGTCTTAATCTTTTTAGCTACATAAGGAAGCGTAAAATCAGCATTTAAATATTCCAGTTTGTTTTCCAGCGCCAATAATTTTTCTACAATTTTATTTTCTTTAGCTTCATCAATGCTCAAATTGGCATTTTCTTTTTTGAGCTGTACTTCTTCTAAATCTTCAGTTTCAACTGCTTCAACTACAACTGGGTTTTCTTTTTTCTCTAAATTCGCTTTAAACTCTTCAATTAAAGCATTCATTTTTTTGTGCGCCTTATTTTTATCTCTTATATTCTTTATAAGAGAAAATATAATTCCAACAACCAAGAGAACATAGAATACTTTTAGTGCTTTATTCCATAAAACTTCATTTCTATATTTTTCCTGAATACTTTCCATTTCAGTACCAAGATCTTCAACACCAAGCTTATAATTTACTTCCAGGGCTTCTTCTCTTAATTTGGTTTCTGATTTTTCATAAGTATCCAAATAAATTTTAGAATGTATATAGGCCTTTTCAGGCTCATTCATAATGTTATAAATCTTGGCCTGTAAATAATTCGACTTTAAATAATTTGCGTCTAAAGTTTTATTTTTCAAAGAAATAGAATCTACTTTCTTAAAACATATTAATGCTTTATCATATTTTTTACTCCAAAAATACAAGTCACCTAAATTGTAATTAGCAGCTTGAAATAAGACTTCAGAATTATTCTGTTTCGATAGAAATAAAATGTCAAAATAAGTTTTTTCAGCATTTACCAAATCTTTTTTTACCAAATAGATATTACCCAAACTCATCTTGGCGGCAATTTTATTACTTGCAAAATTTTCAGAATAAGTAACTGCCTTCTTATAAAAGTACTCTGCAGAATCCAATAAATGCATCTTGTCGCGATTCTTCATATAATACCCTTCATATGAACTACCCAAATCCATATTAATGTTACTCTTGCTGTTTTGAAACTGATCCTTGGAATATACGTTTTCATTTTTATTAATGAAATCGTTATTTTGCCTCAAATTCCTGATTGCCAATTGGTAATTTCCAATTTCTTCATTTATAAGTGCAATATTACTTTTGAATTTCACCATTTGAATCACATCATTGACTTCTGTCGAAAATTTGACTCCTTTTTGATAATTATCAAGCGCTTTTCCCAAATTACCCCTTTTCCATTCTGTTAAACCTCTATAATTAAAGACGTAACCGGTAAGTTTAGTTTTTTCAGAAGATGCAGGCATTTTATCCAAATGAGAAATTGCAGCTTTATAATTTTCATCAGATTTAGCTACATTTCCTTTAATTTGGTATAAATAGGAAGCAGCACTATAAGCAAATGCCAAATGCTTATCGTCAGTAGATTTCATCAATTTTACCGTATATGCCAAACCTGTATCGGCATTAGAATTCATGCTAAACCGAATTTTATCTTGCAGGTCTAAGTATTCCTGCTCGCTAATCTGAGTTTTCTGTGCAAACCCAGTAGCAAAAACAAGAAAAAGTAAAAAAGAGATGATTAGCCTCATTTATTTGTTTTTGGTATTCAAAAATAACTTATATATTTTCAATAAACTAAAATTAATTTACGACATCATTGTTAATTTTGTTACAAAATTAAAATATTATAACAATTTTGAATTGTTTTGTTATATTTATATTGCGTAAATTTGTTTTGAAAAACTATACAAAAATGAAACCAGACTTATTTCAATCTCCAGATTATTACAACCTTGACGATTTATTAACAGATGAGCACAAATTAGTACGCGAATCTGCCCGTGCATGGGTTAAAAGAGAAGTTTCTCCTATTATAGAAGAATATGCGCAAAAAGCAGAATTTCCTAAGCAAATTATAAAAGGACTTGGAGAAATAGGTGGTTTTGGCCCGTATATTCCGGTAGAATACGGAGGAGCAGGTTTAGACCAAATTTCTTATGGCTTAATTATGCAGGAAATCGAGCGTGGTGATTCTGGCGTAAGATCGACTTCATCGGTACAATCTTCTTTGGTAATGTACCCAATTTGGAAATACGGAAACGAAGAACAGCGAATGAAATATTTGCCAAAATTAGCAACCGGAGAATTAATTGGTTGTTTTGGATTAACGGAACCTGATCATGGTTCTGATCCGGGTAGTATGATTACCAATTTTAAAGATATGGGCGATCATTATCTTTTAAATGGTGCAAAAATGTGGATTTCAAACGCGCCATTTGCTGATATTGCTGTAGTTTGGGCAAAAAATGAAGAAGGAAGAATTCACGGTTTAATCGTTGAACGCGGCATGGACGGTTTTACAACTCCGGAAACTCATAATAAATGGTCACTTCGTGCATCTGCAACAGGAGAATTAATTTTTGATAATGTAAAAGTCCCAAAAGAGAATCTTTTACCAAACAAATCTGGTTTGGGAGCTCCGCTTGGTTGCTTGGATTCAGCACGTTACGGAATTGCCTGGGGCGCAATTGGTGCGGCAATGGATTGTTATGATACTGCTTTACGATATGCAAAAGAAAGAATTCAATTTGGAAAACCAATTGGAGGAACACAATTGCAACAGAAAAAATTGGCAGAAATGATTACCGAAATCACAAAAGCACAATTATTAACCTGGCGTTTAGGTGTTTTAAGAAACGAAGGAAAAGCAACAACGGCTCAAATTTCGATGGCAAAACGTAACAATGTCGACATGGCGATTCATATTGCACGCGAAGCCAGACAAATGTTGGGCGGAATGGGAATTACCGGCGAATACTCGATTATGCGCCACATGATGAACCTTGAAAGTGTAATTACTTATGAAGGAACTCATGACATTCATTTATTGATTACCGGAATGGATGTAACTGGAATTCCAGCATTTAAATCATAAACAACTATTAAATTATATACAAAAACAATTTAAAAAGCTTCTTCTAAACGAGAAGCTTTTTATCTTTGCACAAAATTTACTTAAATGAATATTGAAACTATAAACAATAGCATTCAACCTCAAAAAGACCAGCTTTTAAAACACTCTTTATACGGCAAAATTCAAAGTATTGATGACTTGCACAGTTTTTTAGAAAATCACGTTTTTGCTGTTTGGGATTTTATGTCATTGCTAAAAGCTTTACAAGCCAAACTTACCTGTACAACAACACCTTGGTTCGCAACAAAAAATCCTGAAACAAGGTATTTAATCAATGAAATTGTTCTTGCAGAAGAAACCGATTTAACAATTGACGGAAGAAGACAAAGCCATTACGAAATGTATCTGGAAGCAATGGAAGATTGCGGTGCGGACACAACAGGAATCAATACATTTTTATCCGAAGTACATTCGCTTCATAATATTTTTGTTGCGATTAAGCAAAGTTCGCTACATCCTGAAATAAAAGCTTTTTTAGACTTTACTTTTAGAGTTATTGAAGAAGGAAAACCGCATCAAATTGCTGCTGCATTTACCTTTGGAAGAGAAGATTTGATTCCGAGTATGTTTACCGAAATTCTGAAAAACTTTCAAAAAAATCTTCCAGAAGTTGATTTAGCAAAACTGCTTTATTACTTTGAAAGACATATTGAACTTGATGCTGACGAGCATGGCCCGATGGCAATGCAAATGATCACCGATTTGTGTGAAGATGATGCTCAAAAATGGAAAGAAGTTGAAGAAGTTTCGATTTTAGCTTTAGAAAAACGCATCGGACTTTGGAATGCTATTGAAGAAGAAATTCTCCTAAAAGCAGAAATGGTTTAAAAAACCAAAACAAGTTATTTAACGTAACTATTTGTTTAAAGAAGCCCGAACTAATTTAGACAAATTATGAAAACGCATTTTAAACAAATAGTTACCGTTATTCTCTCTATCTTTTTATTAAGCTGTAGTTCTGACGATTCCAGTTCTGGAAATACGGTGACACCGCCGGTAAATCCGCCAACCAATCCTACTACTCCTACGATGCCAATTGCAAAAAAGGTCAATTATCTTGCTTTGGGCGACAGTTATACCATTGGTCAAAGTGTTTGCGAAACCTGCCGATATCCGGAACAACTCAAAACGAGTTTAACTTCAATTTATCCTGAAACTACTTTTTCACTAAAAGTTATTGCTACAACAGGCTGGACAACAAGCAATTTGATTTCGGCAATAAACACGCAAAATCTAGATTCTAATTATGATTTGGTCACACTTTTAATTGGCGTCAACAATCAATATCAACATTTGGATTTTTCTGTTTACGAAAAAGAATTTCCGCAATTATTAAACAAGGCAATTTCTTTAGCAAAAGGCGACAACAAAAATGTTATTGTTCTTTCTATTCCGGATTATGCCTATACGCCTTTTACCAAAAATTATACAGAGCAAAATAGAATGAAAATTTCAAACGAAATCGATCAATACAACAATTTTGCTGAAAGTTATTGCATCACTAAAAACGTAGCTTTTATTTCAATTACTGATATTACCAGACAAGGATTAAACAATCCGAATTTGGTTGCATCAGATGGTTTACACCCTTCTGAAACTGCTTATAAAATGTTTGTGGAAAGAATGCTGTCAAAGGTTAAAATGATTTTACAGGATTAATTATTTTAAAAAAAACGATCATATAAAAAAATTGTCAATCATATTCACAATGATCATAGAGACGCGATTAATTGTGGAGACGCGATTAATCGCGTCTCTACCCGCTGTTGGGGAATGATGCATCAATAACATTTTTTTTGGATTGTTTTTATTTTCCACAAAATTTATCTTCATTCCAATTCATTGGATTCTTTTCTATATAATTTTGTATGGTTTCAAAAGATTTTTCATTTCTGATAATATGATCATGAAAACGGGATTGCCAACCAAAATCAGCATGCATTTTTCTCATTTCAAATGAGCATCTTCCTTTATACCATCTTATAATTCGTGAAATATTATCCTGTAGCATCGGGGTTTTGTTTCCGGCAAAACCACCTGTTTTATTTGTTGTTTCGGGTATCGGCATCGGTAGAGACGCGATTAATCGCGTCTCTACTACAAATTCGCATTCGGAAACCGATGCGTTTTTATCAATAATCAAAATTCCATGAACATGATTTGGCATAATCACAAAATTACCCAATTCTACATACGGAAAATGTTCCGGAATTTCCAGCCAAAATTTTTCTGCCAAAATACCTAATTCAGACGCAATAAATTGCGTCTCTACGATTTCTCCAAAAAAATGTTCTCTGTTTTGAGTACAAATCGTAATAAAATAAGCACCATTTGCACCATAATCCCAATTTTGCAATCGAGCTGATGAAATGCGATATTTATTTTGAAATTTTTGAGACATCGTATTTAAAAGGAATTTTTATATTCGAGAAGCCAATAAAAAAACCCCGAAATATATATTTCGGGGTTTGGTATTATATTTTTTTAAAATCTGCAGAAAGGAAGGGATTCGAACCCTCGATACAGTTACCCATATACTAGCTTTCCAGGCTAGCTCCTTAAACCACTCGGACACCTTTCTTTATTGGTCTGCAAATAACACAAAAAAAATCGAGTTACAAAAGTAAAATCAGATATTACTTTACATACTTTTTCTGAATTCATCGATAAATAATTTTACTGCTTTTTTTTGATACGCGCCCTCGATTGTTAATATAAAAGAATCTCGTTTCGTATTAACTCCCGTTATTTCTATTGCCTTAACATTGTTCCAGTCGCGAAGTGCTTTTTCGGTTACTATGGTTGCCCAATCGCTTTCTTCAACCAAACGCAAAAGTGCATGAACGGCATTTAATTCTATTGAAACTTTTGGTTTCATATTATTTTTCAAAAATAATTCATCGAGAAATTCTCTGGAATTAAATCCTTTTACAGGTAAAATAAGCGGAATATCCTCTATTTTTTTAAACGCAATTTTATCAAGAACTGCCAATTCATGTGTTCTCGAAACTGCCATAACCAACTGTGATGTAAATAATGGAATCTTCTGAAAAGGATACTCAATTTCATTTGACGAAATAACCAAAACCAGATCTAGTTCATTGTTCAGCAGTTTTTTTTCTAACGGTTCTGTAGTACCATATTCTACAACTAATTTTAAATGCGGATAGGTTTTGGCAAATAAATTAACGACTGGTAAAACCAATAACCCGAAAATATAGGTGACACCAATTCGTAATTCCCCGCCAATCATTTCATTCAAATCTTCAATTGCCTGTTTTCCGTTTTCTACATTTTCGACTACTTTTTTGGCATGAATCAAAAATACAGAACCCGCTTCGGTAAGTTGGACTTTTTTTCCAATCCTGACAAACAAAGGCATTCCGAGTTCTTCCTCCAGTTTTTTTATTTGCTGAGAAAGCCCGGATTGTGTTACAAAACATAATTCGGCTGCTTTTGTAAAATGCAAAACCTCAGCGGTTTTAATGAAATATTCGAGTTGATACAATTCCATATCGATAAGTTTTACTACTCATTATAAGTAAAATTATTAATTTTTCTAATGAAATCATAATCCCGACCTTTGTATTAAATAATTGAGGTCATGTTTAAAGCGTTAAAATCTAAAAATTTCAAACTGTTCTTTTATGGACAATCGGTTTCTGTTATCGGAACCTGGCTGCAAAAAACTGCTGTCAGCTGGATGGTTTACAGCATTACGGGTTCTGTTTTTTTATTGGGTTTAACCACTTTTTTAAGCATGATTCCTTCTCTGTTTCTGGCTCCGTTGGCCGGAAGTATCATTGGACGATATGACCGACACAAAGCCATGCTTTTATTGCAGTCTCTTGCTATGTTTCAGGCTGGAGCTTTAGCATTACTACTTTATCTTAAAATTTACAACATCAATTTTATTTTAGCACTGAGTTTATTTCAGGGAATCATAAATTCGTTTGATATGACTTGTAGACAAACCATGATGATTGATATTGTCGACAATAAAGAAGATTTGCCAAATGCGGTTGCCCTAAACTCGACTTTAAATAATTTCGCCCGAATTGCTGGTCCAGCTCTTGCCGGAATTATTCTGCATAATTATGGTGAAGACATTTGTTTCATTGGAAATTTCCTTAGTTATATTCCTGTTTTGATTTCGCTTTTAATGATGAAAATTACACCGCATATTAAAGCAGAGGACAAATTTAAGATGCTCGATGATTTTCTTGAAGGTCTGGATTATGTGAAAAAAGAAACTGAAATGGCAAGAATGCTTTTAATGCTAATGTGCAGTAGTTTATTTGTAATTTCTTTCAATACTTTGATGCCTGTTTTTGCTAAAGATATTTTTAGCGGAAACGCTCAGACTTTCAGTTGGTTCGAAAGTGCAGCCGGAATTGGTTCTATTATATCTGCTATTTATTTGGCTAATCTTAAAAAAGCAGACAATATGAGCAAAATAATGCTTGCTGCGAGTTTATTATTAGGTTTTAGCATTATTATACTTGCTTATTCAAATAGTTTGACAATCGCACTTATTTGCATGGCGCTCAGCGGCGTGGGAATGATGGCGCAAACCTCATCAATAAACATTTTTGTTCAGACACAAAGTTCTGTAAATATGCGATCCCGAAGTATTAGTTATTATTTAATGGCATATCAGGGAATGATTCCTGTGGGGAGTTTGATTGTTGGATATGTTTCCCATATCATAGGAACCAGACATACTGTGGCTTTACAGGGAATTATTTGTATTGTTTCTGTTATTGTATACTTGTATTACAAAAAACACAAATCTTCAGAAGAATTGGAAACTTGTCCGGTTCAGTATAGAAATTCCAAAAATTAAATTCTAACTGTGCGCAATCTTGTCATTTCGAGGAATGAGAAACTTTGCGGATATAGCAAACCCGAAAAGTTTTAAAAACCTGTCGGGTTTCATTGTATAATTTTTGTCGCATTTCTTATGTGATCCTTCCTTCGTCAGGATGACAAACTGTACGATTTTTTTCTTTTTTAAATGACCTTATATCACTTATATGGTGAAACTATTAAAGTGAAATCTCTCCACGAAGTGCCGTTTCAAAAATATCTTTAAAGTCGTTCTGCGGAATATTATGTCCCAACAAATACATCAATTTTGTAATGGCAGCTTCTGTAGTAATATCTTTTCCTGAAATAACTCCAAGCGATTTTAAAGCTGTACTGGTTTCGTATTGTCCCATGTTTACGCTTCCGCCTGAACATTGCGTAACATTTACGATATACATTCCGGATTTAATGGCTTTTTCAATTAAATTTAAAAACCAATCTTCCGTTGGTGCATTTCCGGAACCGTAAGTTTCTAAAACAATTCCGCGTAAATCGGGAGTCGCCAGAATTGACGCCAAAACAGCCTCGCTCATTCCTGGGAACATTTTTATGATGGCAACATGATTGTCTAAATTTTTGTGAACAATCAGATTGGCATTTTCTTTTATCGGAAGAAATAAATGTGAATTTAATTTTAGATGAACTCCAGACTCTACCAATTCAGGATAATTTGGTGCAGTAAAAGCTCTGAAATGTTCTGCATTTACTTTTGAAGTTCGGTTTCCGCGGTACAATTTATATTCAAAATACAAGCAAACTTCTGTAATAACCGGTTTTCCGTTTTCCTGAAGCGAAGCAATCTGAATTGCTGTTATCAGATTTTCTTTTGCATCGGTACGCAAATCTCCAATTGGCAACTGAGATCCTGTAAACACAACAGGTTTTGCTAAATTTTCCAGCATAAAACTCAACGCTGAAGCAGAATAAGACATCGTATCTGATCCGTGAAGAATTACAAAACCATCAAAAGAACTATAATTTGCTTCGATAATTTCAGCAATTTTTGTCCATTCCTTCGGATTCATATTCGATGAATCTATTGGATCTTCAAAAGAAACAGTTTCAATCTCACAATCCAATTGTTTGATTTCAGGAATCTTTTGCAATAATTTACTAAAATTAAATGCTTTAAGTGCTCCTGTTTCAAAATCTTTGCTCATACCGATGGTTCCGCCGGTATAAACCAATAATATTTTAGCTTTAGATGACATCCTGGTATTTCAATTTATTGACAACCGGATTGGCATACATGGCAAGGAATCCTTGTCTGGTAACTGGATTATCACTTCCGATACGCATTTCTAAACGACGTTCAAAAAGTGATTTTTCACTCTCTTTATATTTGTGAGCAAATTTATCAGTTGCATTTAGAATATCGTAGGCAATAAAATTAGTTGGCCATAATTGATAGTTTTTCAAAATGACATCATCAATTGTTTGTGCCAAAGCCTGAACTTGTTTGTTTACATTGTCATTTTCAGCAACAATTTGATCGATTTCTGTATCAAGAACATCTCCAACAGAAATATGTATTCTTTTTTTAGTTCCCATGATACCACTTAAAATGGTCATGAAATCTTCATTTTTATCTTTTACGTAAACTTCGTTGTTTGCTTCTGCCATTAATTGTGGCATTTTCAAAACATCAGTCGGGTCATATTCGTATGAAATTGAAACCGGCACGATTTTTAATTTCTTGAAATAATCCATCAAGTTAGGCTCGTCAGAACCCATTCCAATCATTTTTAAAACGCCTGGATTGGTTTCGTCATTTCCGTCTTTCGTTCTTCCTTCTCTTTGCGCAATCCAAACCGAACGATTTTCGCGAAGCAATAATTGTCCCATGTATTCAGCCAATAATTTAGAACTTTGCAACATTTCACGGGGCGTTAATCCTCTTAAAACTAAAAAGTTTCTATTCAATTTTGCTAAAGTTGACAGGAAAGCTTTTTTTACCAGATTATCTCCAATTGCCGAAGCTGTCATCACCAAACCGTGTTCGAACAAACAAACATTCAATAAAGTAGTATCCAAAAGAATATCTCTATGATTGGAGATAAACAAATAAGAAGTATTTGGTTCCAGTTTTTCAAAACCTGAAGTTGTAAGACCTTCAGAGCTTTTTTCTAAAACTTTCTGAATTGTATTGTAAATAAAATTGCATTGAAAATCACGAATAGAGTGAGTTTTCTTTAATTGTTCCTTCCAAACCTCATCTTCCACATCCGGAAAAGTAAAGTTCATCATGGTTTTCATCATAGGATGATTGACAACACCATGAAGTGCTTCATTTATTTCGGAATCATAAAACGGTCTAATGGCATCAAATCTCTGCATTATTTATTTGGGTTTAAGTGGGCAAAAGAACAAAAAAAAAATTAAAGTTTTGTAAGGCTTGGGTTAAATCCCAAAAACGTCTTTCGAATTTTGAGTTGTAATTGCTGCAATTTCTTCGGCAGAAATGCCATAAATATCGCTTAATTTGGCAATAACGTTGACTAAATAACTGCTTTCGTTTCGTTTTCCTCTATAAGGAATTGGTGCCAAATAAGGCGAATCGGTTTCTAAAACGATATGTTTTAAATCGATTTGACTTAAAAACTGATCGATTTTTCCGTTCTTAAAAGTCACCACTCCTCCAATTCCTAATTTCATATTGTAAGAAATCGCTTTCTGTGCTTGTTCTAAAGTTCCGGAAAAACAATGAAAAATCCCAAATAAATCTTCAGATTTTTCTTCTTCGAGCACTTCAAAAATCTCATCGAATGCTTCACGACAGTGAATTACGATTGGAAGTTGGTATTGTTTTGCTAATTGAATTTGTTTCTTAAAAGCAATTTGCTGTTCTTTAAGATGTGTTTTATCCCAATATAAATCGATCCCGATTTCGCCCACGGCGTAGAATTTTCGCTTTGATAATTCGGTTTCTACATGCGCCAATTCGTCCAGATAATTGTCTTTTACGTAAGTGGGATGCAAACCCATCATCAAAAAGATATTATCAGGATAATTTTTCTCCAAATCATACATCGACTGTGTTGCAGCGGCGTCGATTGCAGGAATAAAAAAACGTGTAATTCCGGCAGCAATAGCGCGCTGAATCATTTCGTCACGATCCTGATCAAATTCTTCTGAATATAAATGAGTGTGTGTATCGGTAATAATGGGTGTCGAATTCAATTGTCTAATTTTTTAAAGCTGTCAAAATTACGACAATATTAAAAGAATAGCAATTTTGTAGAGTTTAAGGGACGCGGATTTAACGGATTCACTTCGTGAAAACGCGGATAAAAGCGGATTCTTTCCGTAAAAAAGAAAACCTTTGTCAAAGTTTTAACCATTGACAAAGGTCTGTTTATTAAATTCTTTTAGATTGTCAGACTGAGCGAAGTCGAAGTCCCGCAAAGAGAATCGCCAATCGTTATCAAGTTACTTGCGTGTCCTTCGACTTCGCTCAGGATGACATATTTTACTTATTTCCCGGTTTCAATAAAAAGCAAAGCACGATCCAAAACCTCATCTTTTCCTTCCTGAATTCCTTTTATGGTTGGTTTTACTTCGATATCCGGAACGATTCCTATTCTTTGTGTTTCTCTTCCGTCTGGGTAAAAAACACCAATTCCTGAAAATAGTGTGTGGAATCCTTGAAAATCAAATTGACTTACATTTCCGTCTGCTCCAGCGGTCTGGCTTCCAATAATGGTTGTATTTCCAGCCGTTTGAAAACACATTGCTGTCCATTCTGACTGGCTTACTGATTTTTCGTTAAGCAAAACAATCACTCTTCCTTTGTAATTATCTTTGTTTTCAGAACCACTTTTTGATTCTCCGTCCCAAATAAATTTACCTGGATAATTATAATACGGACGCGTGTAAATTGCAAATTCTTTTTCCTGAGAATTTAAAAATTGTGATATTTCGCCAAAAGTTCCGTTTGGATAATTTCTCATATCGAAAACAATTGCTTTTGTAGTTTTTAATGCATCAATCATGGCTTGAATATTTCTCGGTTTTATAATTCCCATATCGACATAACCAATATTGTTGTCCAAAAGCTTAAACTTGTCTTTCTTTTTCATGGCTCCTTTTTTAAATTCATTTCTGTGAGACTCATGATAATCAAACCATGTCATGGTTTTGGTGATGTAATTGTTATCTTTAAAAAACTCCACTTTCACAGTTTCTGAGTACCCACTTAAAATTTTCTCAGCCAATTTGTCTAAATATGAAGGTTCATTTGATGCACAAATCAAATCTCTGTTTTCTGCCATTATCTCTCCAATTGTTTTATCATTAATTTTAGTAATTATCGTCCCAACCTTTATGTCATCTGCCTGAGCAAGACTATCTCCCAAAATTTCTGTAACGACCAATTTCTCCTCAATAATTTTTCCTTTTGCGGGAAAAAACAACTTCTGTTTACTAACTGCTAAAGACGAAGGATATAAATAAAACTCTGTATGACTGTCATCAATTCTTGAAACTAATTTTCTCATTGTCATATAAAAATCATTGTAATTCTGAGACTGAATTGCAAGAGGTATTATTTTTTCTAAAGTCAAATCCCATTTCTGATCCATTAAATATTTATTCGGAAAAAAATATTCTACTAAATTCCAGTACATAAATATCATTCTCAGTTTTGAATTCTTATTGGTAAAATCTGGATGCTCATAGCTTTCATTTTGCAGATAAACATTTCCAACATGTTCTCCACCATAAACGTAGAATTGTTCTCCTTGAAATCTATTCTGTTCTATAAATGTCAATTTCTTCGAAAGCTTTTTTGAAAACACTTTATCGTTATTTATCCAAGACAAATCGAAGTTTTTGTCAAAAAACTTAACGCCTTTTGACACCGAAATCGGAGCAATTTCTTTTACCGGACCAAGATCATCAATCCAGTTTTCGAGAATTAACGAAAACTCTTCTTTGGTTTGGGCTTTTTCTATTTTAGGAAGTTTTTCTAAAAGTTGATTGTCCCAATTTGTTTTTCCTCCCGCAACTTCCGGATGATAATATTTTAAAAAGCCCCATACTTTACAAGTTGCGACAAGTTTTTCAGTGTCAGAAACTTTCGTGGCGCTAAAAACAATTTGCGAAAAGGCAATAAAAAGTACTAAAGTAATTTTCTTCATGTTTGGTTCAGGTTAAGATAATAGCTTTTGGGTGCGTGTTTCTTTTAAAAAGAAAATCGAATTTAGAATTAAAATTCCAAATCCGATTGAGGTTTCCCGTAAATGAGAAAATATTTCGTGATGTATAACTTATTCTAAATCATCCAAAAGCAATTGCACTTCATCATAATCTTCATAATCCTGAGAAATAGTCTGCAATAGTTCTTTACATGATTTGTAATCTCTTTGTTTTAATTTTGACAATGCCAAATACCAAATCGCTTTTTCTTTGTAAGCCGAATTTCCGGATTTCAATTCGTTAAACACAGCTTCGGCTTTTAAAAACTGACTTTGTTCTAAAAGCGAAATTCCATAAAAATACTGTATTTCGGGTGTTTTTCCTTTCTCTAAAATGGCTTCAAAATGCGGAATTGCCAAAGAATATCTTTTACTATTAAACTCCTGCTCTGCTTGTTTTAAAGGTCCGCCTTCGCTTCCGCGTTCAGCAAAATCAGCTTGCTCTGGGTGGTTATAATCGGCAAAAACCGGATTCTGATTGTAATTAAAAAAGAACAAACCAAATAAAACTATAATCGATAATGCGACTGCAAAATACCATGGTTTTAATCCTATAGCTTTTGGCTTTTTGTTAAAATGCTCTTCTTCTATCTGGCTTAAATTTTCTTTAAATACCTCTCTTTCTTCAAACTCTTCAGATAACGGATTTGACTCTTTTGAAAGTTTCTGGTTTTCTTCAAATTCTTCCGTTTTGCCAATTAACTGAATTGCAGAATCATTCATTGTTCTTGCGTCTTCGACAATCGCGACTTCTGTATCTGAATTTTTTCTCAGCTCTTTTAGCCATTTTCTTTTACATAACAGAAAAAAATAGGAATCAAACGGACATGTTAATTGCATTGCATCTTTCTTTGCCTGATCGTACAGCAAAATCAAAACCTGATGAACAATGCTCTGAGCTTGCTCTTCGGTTCCACCATTATTCATGACAAAAAAAACGACTTTGGGCACAAATTTTTTGTAAATGGCTTGAATAATTGCCGAATCATTTGCAGCAAGTCCATCAATATACATTTGGTCTCGATGTATTTTAGTTTTATCCATAAAAAAGCTTTTGATCAGATAAAGTTAAAAAAGAATCTCAAATAATTTTAAATATAGAGTAACAAAAACGAAATCAGGTTAATGGCGATATTTTTAAAGAAGAAAAATCAGGAAATTATATCTCTTATATCGCTAGTTTATTGGCTGTAATTGGCTTATTTTTGATATTCAATCGGAATCGAAAATGGAAAATCTTCACGAAGTTCTCAAAAAAGAGAAATACAAAAAAATAAAATTCAAAGTTACTAAAACACAACATCTTGCGATAAAAGCAAAAATAAACGGCGTTGCCGGAAATTTCATTTTAGATACCGGAGCTTCAAATTCCTGTGTGGGTTTTGAAAGTATCGAACGATTTGAACTGGACGCAAAAAAATCAAAAACAAAAGCTTCAGGTGCTGGCGGTACCGGAATGAAGACTCAGATTTCGTCTGAAAATAAACTGCAGCTAGGAAGCTGGAAAAATAAAAATTTCAGTATTGTTATTTTTGATCTTTCGCACGTAAATGAAGCTTTAGCGTCGTACAAAGCGAAACCTGTTCACGGCATAATTGGCGCCGATGTTTTGTTGGAAGGAAAAGCAATTATCGATTATTATAATCATTATTTGTATTTGAAATAGTTTTAGAAATTTCTTTTAACAACCTTTATATCATATTTATTTGAGCTAGAGTTTTTTATTTATATTTGTTAAGCCCATTTTAACAAATCTAATACTATGAAAAAAACTCTACTCTGTTTTCTTTTCTTGTTTACCAATTTATTTTATGCTCAAATTAAAGATATTGTGCACTGTGCGGGCGATATTACATTTGATCTTACTGCACAAAAAACACTCTTAATTGGCAACTTAAATCCTGCTGAAACTACTGTCACTTATCATTTAAGTCAGGATGAAGCAACGAATAATTTGAAGCCGATTTCAAATCCTTCCAGTTTTGTCAGTGATGCTAGTTCCAAAACCATTTATGCAAGAATTGAAAATTCAGGAAATTTTACAACTAATTATTTTAATTTAATTGTTTCCAGTTATTTAGAAACAATTGCAACCGTTGATGGAATTTCTTGCGCAAATGAAAAAGGAACTATTACTGCTAAAGGATCTGGTGGACAATCACCTTACCAATATTCATTAGATGGACGTCCTTATTCAACTGCTAATGTATTTACTGATTTAGTTCCTGGGACTTATGTTGTAAACACAAAAGATAGTTTAGGCTGTTTATCATCGGTGGTTATAGTTGTTACTGCAAATGTTCCTATCGTAACAACTTTAACAAAAACAGATGTAAGTTGTTCTGGAATGAACGACGGAGCAATTTCAATAAATGCAGCTGGCGGAAATTTTCCTCTTACATATTCTCTTAAAAATTCTTCTGGAGTTGCAATAGTAAATTCTCAACAAACAACTGTTTTTGCAAATTTAGCCGCAGGAACTTATATCGTTGAAATTACTGATTCTAGAGGATGCACTATAATGATGCAAGTTATGATTTTAGAACCTACAATGCTGAATGTCGATCTTCAGGCAGATAACAAAACCCTTACAGTTAAGGCAACCGGCGGAAGTGGCGAATATGGATATTCATTAGATGGATTAAATTTTCAATCTGGTCCAGTTCTAAAAATTCCTAGTTATGGAACTTATCAAATAATTGTAAGAGATCAAAATGGATGTTCGTTTCTAAAATCTTTCACTATTAATCCGCCTGCTCCCTTAATCGACGGAAAGGAAGAAATAACTTTCGAATTTAAACCGGGACAAACTTTAAAAGATCTTCTTATTGAAGGAGAAAATATAAAATGGTATGGCAGTCCTAAACCTTTGGATGGTAAAATGAGTAAATCTAAAGAAGTAACTTTGCCAGAAACTACTGTTTTGGTTGATGGAACTACATATTACGCATCTCAAACTGTCGATGGAATTGAAAGTACAAAGCGTCTTGCGGTAACTGCAAAATTAAGTGGAAATCTTTCGACTCCTGATTTTGTTTTGCCTAATTTCAAAAATTATCCAAATCCGGTAGAACGCATTTTGAGCATCAGTAATACTTCAACCATAGATGAAATTGAAATCGTTTCTATCTCGGGAAAATCTATTTTATCGAAAAAAATAAATAATACACATTCCGAAATTGATCTGGTTTCTATTTCTTCCGGGTTTTATTTCTTAAAAGTAAGCTCCGAAGGTAAGACCAAAACAATAAAATTTATTAAAAAATAAAAAAAGCCCTCATGATCTAAAATGAGGGCTTTTTGATTTTTATACTATCTCTTCCGTTTCAATTTCTACTTTTGGAACCGAATGTTTTTTTAATGAAAAATAAGCGACAATTGTGCTCAACAACATTAAAAACCCTCCTAAAATAAATGGCGCTCCGGCAAATTTAAAAGGGGCATCGCTGTGGGTAAAAAAGTAAAATGTGTTGGCCATCATTGGCGGACCAATAATCGAAGACGCACTCATTAAACTCGTCAAAGTTCCTTGAATTTCGCCTTGTTCGCTTGGTGAAACTTTACTGGCTACCACCGATTGAAGCGCGGGACCGGCAATTCCGCCAAGACAATATGGAATTAGGAATACAAACATCATCCAGCTTTCTGTTGCAAAAGCAAACAACAACATCCCGATCGTGTATAATCCTAAACCTATATAAATGCTTTTTTCGTTTCCTATTTTCGGATTGATAAAACGAACTAATCCACCTTGTACCACACCGACCAATAAACCAATTATTCCTAATGAGATTCCAATCATTTTTTCATCCCAATTAAATTGATAAATAGTAAAGAAACTCCAATTGCTTTGCACAGCGTGTGAACCTACATACAAAAGAAATATTGCTGAAATCAATCCAATTAATTCCGGATGTTTTCTTAAACCTAAAATTGCTCCGACCGGATTTGCACGTTTCCAATCAAAATCTCTGCGGTTTTCTTTTTTAAGCGATTCAGGTAAAATAAAAAATCCATAAAGGAAATTCACCATACATAAAACGGCTGCTGCATAAAAAGGAACTCTAGATCCGTATTGGCCTAATAAACCGCCAATAACAGGCCCGATGATAAATCCTAATCCAAAAGCAGCACCAATCAAACCAAAGTTTTTTGCTCGGTTTTCGGCCGTACTTACATCTGCAATATAAGCAGAAGCTGTAGTAATACTTGCCCCAGTTACTCCGGCAATTATTCGTCCAATAAAAAGCCAAAGAATTGTCGGGGAAAAAGCCAGCAAAATATAATCCAATGAAAATCCGAAAAGGGAAATTAAGATGATTGGTCTTCTTCCAAATTTATCGCTTAAATTTCCAATTACAGGTGCAAATACAAATTGCGTTATCGCATACGCGAAAGTCAGCCAGCCGCCAATTTTTGCCGCTTCGCTGATATCGCCATGAATCAATTCTTCAATTAATTTCGGAATTACAGGAATAATAATTCCCCATCCGGTAATGTCAATTAACATGGTTATGAAAATGAAACCAATCGCCGCAGATTTATCTTTTTGTAGCATCGTAGTTTAGTAAGGTCATGCAAATAAACATATTTTAAAATTAACAATAAAAAAATCCCAAATTCCAATTAAGGAATTTGGGATTTACAAATCAAAAATTAAATCAATTAATGCGTATGTTTTGGATTAAAACCGTCTTCGCTTAATTCAGTTGGCGTGTAATCAGCCACCATTTCAGCTTCGTAGTCGATTTTTTCTCCTTTAGAGAATTTCTGAATCAATTTCTCCATGATATTATAAATTACAGGAACCACAATCAAGGTTAAGAATAATGAAGAAATTAATCCTCCAATAATTACCCAAGCCAAACCGTTTTTCCACTCTGCTCCTGCTCCTTTTGCCAATGCAATTGGGAACATACCAAATACCATCGCAATTGTTGTCATCAAGATCGGACGTAAACGAGCGTGATTCGCTTGAATTAATGCCGTTCTAATTGACTCTCCTGCTGCTCTTCTTTGGTTGGTATAATCGACCAACATGATCGCATTCTTACACACCAGACCAATCAACATGATGATACCTAAAATGGTAAAGATATTTAACGAGTTGTTTGTTAATGCCAGTGCCATCATTGCTCCAATGAACGAAAGCGGGATCGCAAACAATACTACGAATGGGTGCGCGAAACTGTCATACAAACTCACCATTACAAGGTAAACCAAAATAATAGCAGCTAATAATGCGATTCCTAAAGTACCAAATCCTTCAGACTGATTCTCTTGGTCACCACCCCAGATATAGTTTACTCCGGCTGGTTTTTTCAATTTATCCAATTTCACCTGCCATTGCTGAACGATTGTTCCAGATGGCACACCAACGTTTTGTCCTTTTACGGTTACAGACGCCGATTTATCTCTACGCTCTAACTGGCTAGGACCAGAACCTTCAGTAATATCTGCAAACTGAGACAATTTAATTTGCTGTCCTGCTGCATTGATAAAAATCAAATTACTAACGTCAGTAATACTTTTTCTGTCGAATGCATTGTATCTAATGTTGATATCATATTCGTATTCTCCAGCTCTGTATTTACCATCTGTATTTCCACTAAAAGCAGTTTGCATGGTTAAACCAACTGTTTGAAGCGTTAAACCTAAAGCAGCCATTTTATCACGATCTACTTTTACGTTAATTTCAGGGTTTCCGTCTTCAACCGTTAATTTGATCTCCGTTGTTCCAGGAATTGTACGCAATTCTGCTTCCGCTAATTTCGCAAAAGCCATTGCTGCTTCTGTTGATGGACCAGTAACGATCAATCCTAAAGTTGCATCTTCAGCAGTACCTAAGATACCAACAGGAACCGTTTTTACTTTTGCTCCAACTAATACTTTTTCAAGTTTACGTTTGATTTTTGCAGCATAAACATTCGCATCATCGGTACGATCTTTTTGCTCGATCATTTTTACGTCAATCTCTGCTTTGTATGCTGTAGCTTGTGATGCTCCAAAACCTTCAGAAGTTTGTCCTACCGTTGTAATTTGGCTATGAACATATTCCTGAGCTTTTAAGAAAGCTTCTGCTTTTTGTGTCATGAAGTTCGTTTGCTCTAACGAAGCATCTTTTGGCATCTCAATTTGTACTAAGAACTCTCCACTATCAGAAGAAGCAAAGAACTCTCCTCCAATGAAACCTCCACCCATTAATCCAACAGTTGAAGCAAGGAACAATACAATTACAACCGCAAAAGTTTTAATATAATGATCTAAACACCACGTCAATAAATGAGAAACCCAATCCGTGAAACGTGTTAAATAGCTTTCGAAACCAAGAATGATTCTTCCAAATAAATTCTTTCCTTCAATATGCTCTAATTTTCCGAAACGAGAAGATAACCAAGGAATAATTGTAAATGAAGCCAACAATGACAACATTGTTGAGATAATTACCGTAACACAGAACTGCGTGATGATATTAGAAACCAATCCTGAACTCATTGCGATTGGCAAGAATACTACAACAATTACTAATGTAATCGAAGTTACTGTTCCACCAATTTCAGCTGTTCCGTCATAAGATGCACGAATTCGGCTTTTACCCATTTCCATGTGCCTGTAGATATTCTCCAAAACCACAATCGCGTCATCCACAAGAATACCAACAACAAGAGATAATCCTAATAAACTCATTAAGTTTAATGTGTATCCCATTAAATAAATTCCGATGAAAGTTGCAATTAACGACGCAGGAATCGAAACCATTACAATTAATGAGTTTCTGATACTGTGAAGGAAAAACAACATTACAAATGCTACCAGAATTACCGCAATCAATAAATCGTGTACAACAGAATCTGCTGCTTCAAGAGTAAAGATTGTACTATCTTTTGCAACTTCAAGTTTTAAGTCATTTACTTTATAATCTTTTTCAAGTGTTGCAATTGTTTTTAATAATTGCTCACTTACTGCAACCGCATTTGCATCTGATTGTTTAACGATTTGCAAAACAATCGCACTTTTTTGATCTACACGCGAGATTTTCTCTGCGATTTTCTGAGTATCCTGAACGTCAGCGATATCACTTAAACGAATCTGAATTCCGTTTTGAGATGAAACCACCAAGTTTCTTAATTCTTCAACACTTTTATATTTTCCCGCTAAACGGATTAATATTTTCTGATTACGAGTCTGAATATTTCCTGTTGGGAAATCTAAGTTTGAAGTCAAAATATTTTGTTGAACCTGAGGAATAGATAATCCGTAACCCTGCATTTTTACTGCATCAAGATTTACCTGAATCTCACGTTCTTCACCACCAATAATATTTACCTGCGCAACACCTTGTACACGAGATAAAATAGGAGCAATTTTTTTATCAATTAAGTCATAAAACTCTGCTTCATCCATTTTTCCGTTGGCACCAAGCGTCATAATTGGTAAATCACTCAGCGAGAATTTGGTTAACGAAGGCGTTTCTGCATCATCCGGTAAATCACTAATAATGGCATTGATTTTACGCTGCGCATCATTCAAAGAGAAATCGACTTTTGCATTAGAAGTAAGCGTAATCGATACAATAGACAAACTCTCATATGATTTCGAATCAATTTTCTTGACATTCTCTAAGGAGGCAATCGCATCCTCAATTTTCTTGGTTACTGTATTTTCTACCTCACTTGGAGAAGCTCCAGGATAAATAGTAGAAATTGTAATAACGTTTTGTTCAAATTTTGGGATCAGCTCGTAGCCAAGTTGGCTGTAGCTGAACAATCCACCAAGGGTCAGAATTGTAAACAATACAATTACTAACGACGGACGTTTTATGGATATTTCGGCTAATTTCATATTTGTTGCTTTATGCTGTAGGCTGTAAGCAATAGGCTTTAGGCTTTTTTAAATGGCTTAAAGCTTATAGCTTACGGCTTAAAGCCAATAATTATTTAATAATTTCTACTGTATTACCGTCTTGTAAGTTAATTTGACCTGTAGTAATTACCTTTTCTCCATCTGATAATCCGCTGATGATTTCTACCTGATCTCCTAAAATTCTACCTGCAACAACTTTTTTCAATTTTGCAACACCGTTTTCAGCTACAAAAATTTCGTTACTGCTCACACTTCCAACAAATGCATTTCTAGGAACAACTGTTAAGTTTTGTTTTTGCTGTTTAGATGCAAAATTCGCTGTTCCGTACATACCTGCTTTTAAATCATTATTTGAATTGTTGATGATTTCAATTTCAACTGGGAAATTCAAACTTGCATCTGCTTTTGCTGCGATAAAAGTAATTTTTCCAGAAAAAGTTTTATCAGGATAAACACTTGCTGTAACATTAATGTTGTCACCTAATTTCAAACTTGCAACCTGATTTTCATTTACAGTTACAGTCAATTTTAATTTAGAAACGTTTACAATATCAAATAACGCTGTTGCTGGCATCCCTGTTAAGATAGATCCCGGCTCGATGTATTTTTTATTGATGAATCCGTTGATTGGCGCTTTTACTTTTGTATCACCAACATTGATGTTTGCTTGTTTCAAGTTAGACTCAGCATTTGTCAAAGCCAATTTTGCCTGATCTAATTGTTGTCTGGTTACACCACCCGTTTTAAAAGCATTTTCATATCTCGCATAATCTGATTTTGCGTTATTATAAACTGCCTGAGCTTGTTGTGCACTTACGTTAATGATATCACCTCTCATTGTCAATAAAGTCTGACCTACTTTTACGTAATCACCTTCTTTAGCCAAAACACTAATTACTTTTCCAGATTTTTCAGCAGAAAAAGTCAGTTCCTGAATTGGAGCAAAATTTCCATTAGCAACAAAATCCAAAGAAACAACTTCTGTTTTTACAGGAGTAACTTTTACAGAAACTGCAGCATTTTTCTCTGCTACGATATCTGTTTTTGCCTTGTTTTCTTTCTTATTGTTATTTAAAACATATCCAATCACACCCAAAGCTGCGATTATGATTACGATTGTTATAATAGTTTTCTTCATTGTAATTAGTTATTTAATAAGAGTTTTAAGTTCGCCTTTTGATTTGATTAATGCCACTTCGGCAATTTTATAATTTAAAACAGCTCTTGTGTAATTATTTTGAGCTTCCTGATTTGCGTTTTCAGCATCTAATAAATCGGTTAATGATGCTAAACCTTGAAGATAATTGTTTTTAGTATTACTCAAAATTTCGCCAGCCAAACGCATGTTTTCTTTTTGATTTTGAATCGTTACCATATTATTATCGATTTGCGCCATTGCATTTCTATAATCCAGATCTAGTGATAATTTAGTGTCTTTGATATCTTCCTGAAGTGTTCTAATATCAACATCTGCCTGTCTTACTCTTGCACGGGTTCCAAAACCTGTAAAGATCGGCACACTTAAATTTAATCCAATTCCCGAATAATCAGACCAGTAAACACCTGAAGATGGTTTTGCAAAAAGAGGAAATTCCGGTCCCTGACCAATGTAGTTATAACCTGCTGTCAGAGATAGTTTCGGATAATATTCAGCCTGAACTGCTTTCTTTTGGAAAATCAATAATTCTTCTTGTTTTTTCAAAAGCAGATATTCCGTTCTGTTTTCTACATTTGGAACCTCAGTTAATGATGCTGGAACTGCTTCAAATTCTTCTTTTGGGATAACAATTTGAGTTTCGATAGGCATACCCATATAAAACTTCAATGCATTTTCCTGTAATTCAACTTGGTTTTTAACTTGCTGACGATCTGTATCAATATTTGACATTTTTACAACAATACGATCTAAGTCAATTTTCTTAGCTAAACCATTATCATACTGTCCTTTTACGATATCATGAACTTTTGTTGTATTAACATAAGTGCTATCTAATAATTTTATTCTTTCGCGTTGTACGTAAACTGAATAATAATTATTTGCCACTCTTTCAATTACCTGCTCTTCTGTTAACTGATCGTTGATTTGATAAAATTCGCGAGTAGATTTTGCCGCTCTCAAACCTGTAAATACAGATTGATCAAACAATGCCTGAGTTAAATTTACTCCTGCACCTGATGTCCATTTTTGACCAAAAGTTGCCTGAATACTAGTTCCCGGCTGACCAAAAGAACCTCCATCAATTACACTTGTCTGCAAAATTGGATTGTAAGTTAAATTTCCGTTTGCGTGAATTTGAGGTAAAGCTCTCGAGCGAATTTCCTGAATTTGGTATTCGCTGTTTTCAACCTGTAGTTTTGCCTTTTTTGCGTCGGCTTTATTTTGAAGCGCATAATTAAGCGCGTCTTTTAAGGTTAAAGTGACTTGTGCATTGGCTGTCAGGCCAAGAGAGCACAAAAGTATTACAATTATTTTTTTCATAAATTATAGATTGACGATTAAGCGGTAATTTTTTTAAGTTGTTTCTCCAATTCCAATATTCCTTTTTGAGTTGCCATTGCTCTAGTATGATATTCCAAAGCCTCTAATTCTATTTGTTGTGCTTCTTTTTCTGAAACCGTAGTTTCATTGATATGAAAAATTAAAGTGTAATAAAATTTCACGTAGATATCGATATTCAAATCTTCACGATATAATCCATCACGAATTCCCTTCTCGATATTTGCTCTGAAATATTGTGTACACTGATCAATTTCATGAGACAATACATTTTGGTAAATCTCCGGATAATGTTTTTTCAATTGATAAATTGGCGAGGTATCAATATTGTTCTTAAACATATCACGAAACATTTCCCTTATTTCAAAGTTTTCATGAATCGAATTATAATTTTTTTCTACAATGGTATCAATTATTTCATGTACTTGCCTGTGAACCATAGAAGTACTTTCTTCGATTAAGACTTCTTTATTACAGAAATATTTGTAGATCGTTTTTTTCGAAATACACATTTCTCCTGCAATATCATCCATTGTAACACTTTTAAAACCGAGCTTTAAAAACAACTCGCTCGCTTTCGATATAATTTTCTCTTTCATTTTGATATTCAAATTGCATTACAAATATAGCTCGGAAACTAAAAACAGAAAAATAGTTTCCGTTATATTTGTAATAATTTTACATTAATTTATTCATTATGTAAGATTTATATGCTAAATTCCAGATTTGCAATAAGTTTGATGTCTCGTCCTAGTGCCAAACCGCCATTATGATTAAACGAATTATAATCTAAACCAAAGTCCTGACGTTTGATATCTCCCTTAATTTCAAAAGCTACTTTTTTCTCACCGTTATACGTATTAACGCCAATAAATTCGGCATCAAGTTCAACTACTTTTGTTACATCTTTTATAGTCAAATCGCCTTTAAAGAAATTGATATTATTATTCACTTTTTGAAATGAAGTCGATTTAAAACTAATTATCGGATGTTCGTTAACATCGAAAAAGTCCTGAAGCTGCAAATTAGTGTCAACATGCTGAAAACTATCATATTTGTTGTTTATATCTAAAGAAAACTCAACTGATGCATCTTCAATTTCATTATCTTCTATATTGACATAACCTCCAAATTTATTTGTTGTACCTCCTAAATAAGCAATTATCGAATGTCTCATTTTAATTAAAACATCTGATTGGCTAGAATCTAAAGTCCATGTAGTTTTCATAAGTGTCTGTTTTTAAATATTTTGCAAATTACTTAAGCTTCTTTTGGAAACTTTTACAGTGTTATGAGTTTCCAAATGCGGTGCAAATATAGACAGGAAACTCTGAATACCAAAAAAGTTTCCAAGTTTTTTAAAAAATAATTTTAAACGATTAGAAATGAGTTCGCTTTCAATTTCTTTAAACGAATCCCATCATTTAATTTTAAAAAATGAATAATTCACATTTGAATTGTATCTTTGAGCCTCGGAAATCAGAATTTTATTTTATGCACGATATCAGTCAGTACCAGGATTTTTTTATCACTTATTTAAAAAAACAAAGCATACGAAAAGAGCCTAAAAACCTTTATGAACCAATTGAATATATTTTAGGACTAGGAGGAAAACGAATGCGTCCGGTGCTTACGCTGATGGCTGCAGAAGTATTTGACACCAATTATGAAACAGCACTTCCGGCAGCAATGGCGGTAGAAGTTTTTCATAATTTTTCGCTTGTTCACGACGATATTATGGATGACGCTCCTTTAAGAAGAGGAGAAGTTACCGTTCATGAAAAATGGAACATCAATACCGGAATTCTTTCTGGCGATGCCATGCTTATTCTGGCTTATCAGTATTTCGAACAATACGAACCTGAAGTTTTTAGAAACTTAGCAAAACTATTCAGCAAAACAGCTCTTGAAGTTTGCGAAGGACAACAATGGGATGTTGATTTTGAAGAAAAAAACGATGTTACCATTCCGCAATATCTAAAAATGATTGAATATAAAACTGCCGTTTTGGTTGCTGCTGCTATGAAAATGGGCGCAATTGTTGCCAAAACTTCTGAAAAAGAAGCCGATTTAATTTATGATTTCGGACTGAATTTAGGATTGGCATTTCAGCTTCAGGACGATTATTTGGATGCATTTGGAGATCCGGAAACTTTTGGAAAACAAGTTGGAGGAGATATTATTGAGAACAAAAAAACCTATTTATATTTAAAAGCTTTAGAATTTTCAACTCCTGAAAAAGCTTCAGAATTAGAAAAATTATTTAGTTTACAATTGGATGATAATTCGGTAAAAATAGAAACAGCAAAAGCAATTTTTAATGAATCCGGAGCATCACAAGCCACGCAAGAAGCTATAGAAATGTACACTTTTAAAGCTTTTGAAACTTTAGAAAAAATGGACATCAATTCTGAAAAGAAAGATATTCTAAGAACATTTGGCGAGAATTTAATGGGCCGTAAGGTTTAGTGTTCAGTTATCAGTAGTTAGTGGTCAGTGTCAGTATTCAGTAAAAAAATCTACAATCTAAATCAGCAATCTAAAATCTAAAATCAAATGTTTGTAGCACCAGTAAACACGGAATCACTTTTAGCGCAAGCGCAGGCTGAGACTTTATATTTAAGTTTGATTGAGCAGATTAATAAAGATTTCAATTTGGCTAATGAAGGAATTGATTTTCCATTAAGCATTTCGCCAGACGAATTAAAGATTCAGCTTCACGAAAAAATCTACAGAATGATTCAGTACAAATTTGCTGAATATTTGAATTTACTTTATATAATTGATGTTCCAGAAAACGAAATCAAACAACTTGATGGATCAGATTTAGTTGTTTTGGCTGAACAAGTTGCTTTCTTGATTTTAAAAAGAGAATGGCAGAAGGTTTGGTTTCGAAATTATTATAAATAAGACTCTAAGTTGCTAAGATGCTGAGCTATTAAGTTTTTTTCTCATTTGGACGAACAATATTATGTAATTTATCTAATTCATTAATTAGTCCAAAACCTTCAGTATTTATTTTACTTCCTATAATTTGAAAACGAGCATTTTTAAAACAAATCTTTGCTATACCAACTGTTTTTGCATTTTTCTTGAAAATAAAAACATCTTTATACTCAGCAATACAGGCACAAGCATCATTTTTTAGCGAATCTTTTTCACTAAATACATTTTCAATACTCTTTTCATCTTTAATCGATAAATTTGATTTTTTGTAATTATGACTTAGAAGTGTTTTTTCAAAATCTTCTTGTGGAATATTATCAGGAAAAGAATGTATATAGATATTAATTAATTCTTTTTCTTTTTCAGTTTTGTTCTCTTTTTTAATGAGCTTAAAAAAATTATTCTCAGATAAATTTAAATAATAATGATCAATTCTATCAGAATCAAAAAAAGGTTGCAATTCTTTTTTTACAACCTTCTCATTATTAATATCTGATTTCTTAGAATTATTACAGCTTAAAACTAAAACTGCCGTAATTAAAAAAATAATTTTTCTCAAATTTCCATATTTAAAACTAGTCACTCAGAACTTTTAAACCTCTAAAAGTAGACCCGAACAAAAGGCATAAATCCTGAACCGTAAAGACTTTTATTCGGATTATACAAAACATCATAACGCCCACCAATTGTTACATTTTTTGTTCTGTAACCTGCACCCAGATATAGCGCAGTATTCCAATAACTATCTGAATAAGAAGGAAAATTAAAAGTAGCTTCATATTGAGTGTCGACTCTTACTTGCTCTAATTCAGCAGACAACTGAATTTCAGGAATTGGATTTACTAAGCCGATAAGACTTCCACCCCAAACGAAAGATTCGTAATAATTTTTTTGATATAAATAACCAAATTGTAGACCTGCTCCAACAGCCACAACCTCATTAACGTTATAAATAGCACTTGGCATAACCGAGATATTGGTGTATCCTGATCCGAAACCTAATCCGAGTCCGCCACCAAATTGAACTTTATCCCAGAAGTGATTACTGTTGTCAATGACATAGTTTTGCTGTCCTGATACATTGGTTGAAAATAAAACTGCCAAAATCACAAAAAAAGAATTGAAAACGATTGAAATTTGATTTTTATTCATACTTAACGTTTATTTTAACAAATTTTTACGTAAAAGTACGTAAAAAAAAGATTTAAATAAATGCGATTGTTGTACTTTTGCGTTTCTATATAACAAAAAAGTATATTCACTCAATATTATGGATAGGTTTTCATTTTTAAACGCAGCGCATACCGAGTTTTTTGCACAATTATACGATCAATATTTAGTTAACCCAGACAGTGTAGAACCTAGCTGGAGAAGTTTTTTTCAAGGTTTTGACTTTGGAATGACTACATATAATGACGAAAATCCAGTGCAAACTATCGTTGAGTACGCGACTAGCGATAATACAGATTATAGTCAGATTTCTGAAAAACTAAAGAAAGAATTCAACGTTTTAAAATTAATTGACGGATACCGTACGCGCGGGCATTTATTCACAAAAACAAATCCAGTTCGTGACCGTAGAACTTCATCTCCAACTTTGGACATCGAAAACTTCGGATTAACTACAGCTGACCTTTCGACTGTTTTTGATGCTGCACAAACAATTGGAATGGTTCCTTCTTCTTTACAAGACATCGTAAATCGCCTTAAAGCTATTTACTGCCAGCACATTGGTATTGAATATATGTATATCAGAAATCCTGGCGTTGTAAAATGGATTCAGGATAAATTGGCTGTAAATGTTAATCAGCCAAATTTCTCTACAGAAGAAAAGAAAACGATCTTAAATAAATTAAACGAAGCGGTATCTTTCGAGAACTTCCTTCATACTAAATATGTTGGACAAAAACGTTTCTCATTAGAAGGTGGAGAATCAATCATCCCAGCTCTTGACGCTTTAATTGAGCAAGCTGCTGAAAAAGGTGTTGAACAATTCGTAATGGGAATGGCACACCGTGGTCGTTTGAACGTTTTGGCAAACATCTTCGGGAAATCTACTCAGGATATCTTTGGTGAGTTTGACGGAAAAGATTACGATCAGGAATATTTTGATGGTGACGTAAAATACCACTTAGGTCTTACGGCTGACAAAAAAACAAGATCAGGAAAAAGTATCAACATCAATTTAGCACCAAACCCTTCTCACTTAGAAACGGTTGGAGCTGTAATTGAAGGTATCACTAGAGCAAAACAAGATAAATATTACAATGACGATTTCTCTAAAGTATTGCCAATTGCGGTACACGGAGATGCTGCAATCGCAGGTCAGGGTATTCTTTATGAAATTATTCAGATGGCGCAACTTGACGGTTACAAAACTGGAGGAACAATCCATATTGTAATCAACAACCAAGTTGGATTTACAACAAACTACTTAGACGCTCGTTCATCAACTTACTGTACAGACGTTGCTAAAGTAACTTTATCTCCTGTATTACACGTAAATGCTGATGATGCTGAAGCTGTTGTACACGCTGTATCTTTCGCATTAGACTACAGAATGCAATTTGGACGTGACGTATTTATCGATTTATTAGGATACAGAAAATATGGTCACAACGAAGGTGATGAGCCTCGTTTTACGCAGCCGGTTTTATATAAAATCATTGCTAAACATAAAAATCCAAGAGATATTTACGCAGAGAAATTATTGTCTGACGGTGTAATCGATGCTTCTTATGTAAACGGTTTAGAAAAACAATACAAATCTCAATTAGAAGAAAACTTAGAAGCTTCTCGTAAAAAAGATTTAACAATCATTACTCCATTCATGAAAAACGAATGGGACGGATTTGTTCAGGTAACTGATACACAAATGCTTCAAAAAGTGGACACTACTTTTGACAAAAAAGGATTGGATTCTATCATCAAAACAATTTCAACTTTACCGGAAGACAAAAAGTTCATCAATAAAATAACTAAAATTGTTACGGATAGAAAAACTGGTTACGACAATAACACCGTAGATTGGGGAACTGCTGAGGCATTAGCTTACGGTTCACTTTTGACTGAAGGATTTGATGTTCGTATTTCTGGTCAGGATGTTGAAAGAGGAACTTTCTCTCACCGTCACGCTGTAGTAAAAGTGGAAGATTCTGAAGAAGAAGTAATTCTTTTAGATGCTATTGAAAACAAAAAAGGGAAATTTGGTGTATTCAACTCTCTTTTATCTGAATATGGGGTTTTAGGTTTTGATTATGGATATGCATTAGCAAACCCGAAAGCCTTAACAATTTGGGAAGCACAATTTGGAGATTTCTCTAACGGAGCTCAAATCATGATTGACCAATACATTTCATGTGGAGAAGATAAATGGAACAACCAAAACGGTATTGTTTTATTATTACCTCACGGATATGAAGGACAAGGTGCAGAACACTCTTCTGCAAGAATGGAGCGTTACTTACAACTTTGCGCAAGACATAATATGTATGTTGCCGATTGTACAACTCCTGCCAACTTCTTCCACTTGTTGAGAAGACAAATGAAAACGAATTTCCGTAAACCATTGGTAGTTTTCTCTCCAAAAAGTTTATTGCGTGATCCAAGATGTGTATCTACAGTTGAAGAAATCGCAAACGGAAGTTTCCAGGAAACAATTGACGATACTACAGTAAACAAAAAAGACGTTAAAACTTTAGTTTTCGTTACAGGTAAATTCTACTACGACATTGTAGCTGAAAGAGAAAACAACGGAAGAAATGACGTTGCTGTTGTTCGTATCGAGCAATTATTCCCTTTCCCAGCGGAGCAAATCAAAGCAATCATTGCACAATATCCAAATGCAGATGATTATGTTTGGGCTCAGGAAGAACCTAAAAACATGGGAGCTTACAGCTTTATGTTAATGAACTTTGATCTTGTAAAATGGAGATTAGCTTCGTTAAAAGCATACTCTGCTCCTGCATCAGGAAGCTATACACGTGCTAAACGTCGTCACGCAGATGCAATTAGAATGGTATTCGATAAAAATTTATTCAGATAATAAAAAAAATTGTTTCAAGTTTCATGTTCCAAGTTTCAAGTTTAACAACCTGAAATCTGAAATCTGAAACCATAAAAACCTTAAACAAAAACAAAGATGATTTTAGAAATGAAAGTCCCATCACCAGGGGAATCAATAAAAGAAGTTGAAATTGCAACTTGGTTAGTAAAAGACGGAGATTATGTAGAGAAAGATCAGGCGATTGCTGAAGTTGATTCAGACAAAGCTACTCTTGAATTACCTGCTGAAATGAGCGGTGTAATTACACTAAAAGCTGAAGAAGGTGATACAGTAGCAGTTGGTGCTGTAGTTTGTTTAATTGATACAGATGCTGCAAAACCAGCAGGAAGCGCTCCGGCGGCACCAGCGGCTGAGGCACCGAAAGCGGAAGCTCCTAAAGCTGAGGCTCCAAAAGCAGCTCCAGCTCCGGCAGCAGCAAGTTATGCAGCTGGAACTCCATCTCCTGCAGCAAGAAAAATATTAGATGAAAAAAATATTGCTCCAGCTTCAGTTTCAGGAACTGGAAAAGGAGGAAGAATTACTAAAGATGACGCTGTAAATGCAGTACCTTCTATGGGAACTCCAACTGGAGGAAGCCGTGGAACTGAGCGTACAAAATTATCTATGTTACGTCGTAAAGTAGCAGAAAGATTAGTTTCAGCTAAAAATGAAACGGCTATGCTTACTACTTTCAACGAAGTAAACATGACGCCAATCAACCAAATTCGTAATGAATACAAAGATGCTTTCAAAGCTAAACATGGTGGTTTAGGTTTAGGTTTCATGTCATTCTTTACAAAAGCAGTTACAAGAGCTTTAGAATTATATCCAGATGTTAACTCAATGATGGATGGTGATTACAAAATCGCTTACGATTTTGCTGACATCTCAATCGCGGTTTCTGGACCAAAAGGATTAATGGTTCCTGTTGTTCGTAATGCTGAACTTTTAACTTTCCGTGGAATTGAAGCTGAAATCAAAAGATTGGCTTTAAGAGCTCGTGATGGTCAAATTACAGTTGACGATATGACTGGAGGAACTTTCACAATTACAAATGGTGGTGTTTTCGGTAGTATGTTATCTACTCCAATCATCAACCCTCCTCAGTCAGGAATCTTAGGAATGCACAACATCATTGAGCGTCCGATTGCTGTAAACGGAAAAGTGGAGATTCATCCAATGATGTATGTTGCTCTTTCTTACGATCACAGAATCATCGACGGACGTGAGTCTGTTGGTTTCTTGGTTGCTGTAAAAGAAGCTTTAGAAAATCCAGTAGAATTATTGATGAATGGCGATGCTAAACGTGCTTTAGAATTGTAATTTATAGTAATTTTCAACAATAATAAAGAACCTGTTCATTAATTTGAACAGGTTTTTTTGCTTAAGATTAGCTTAATTTTAGCTTAAGATGTTAATTTTTTAAAGAAATGTAAATTTTACCATTTAAAAAATATTTTATTTAGAATAAATAAGAATAGCTTGTATAGTTGATGCTCATCAATTAAATTTGCGCTATTAAAATCAATTCTAAATAAAAATGAAATATAAAATTACCATTTCTTTTTTGAGTTTTTGTTTTTTCCTTTTAGCTGCAACGACAATCTCAGCTCAAGAAAAAGCAACAATTAAAGGTCAAGTCGATCTAACCAATAAGGAAACTGCAGACAACGTTTCGATTGTATTAAAAGGAACTAAAATTGGAACCAATACAGACAGTAAAGGTTATTACGAGATTAAAAACTTAAAACCTGGAACGTATGTAATTAAAGTTTCATCGGTTGGATATTCATCAAAAGAGAAAAGCATTTCTTTAAATGCCGGAGATGAAGTAGTAGAAAATTTCACTATCAGTTCAAACTCAGAACAATTAGATGAAATTGTAATTAACGGAACTGGCAAAAAAAACACATTTGCCCGTAAAGAAACACAACAAGTATCAAGATTGCCACTTAAAAATCTTGAAAACCCACAGGTTTACACTACAATTACTGGTGAACTTCTAAAAGAACAAGTTGTTACCAATATTGATGACGCTCTTAAAAATGCTCCGGGATTAACGCAACTTTGGGCTTCAACAGGACGTGGCGGAGACGGTGCAGGATATTTTTCTTTAAGAGGATTTGCTGTACAACCAACGATGATAAATGGATTACCTGGACTTTCTAACGGAAGTTTAGACCCTGCAAATATTGACAGAATCGAGGTTATAAAAGGACCTTCGGGAACATTGTTTGGAAGTAGTTTAATTTCATACGGTGGTTTGATTAATATTACAACTAAAAAACCTTACGACCATTTTGGTGGCGAAGTAAGTTATACTGCAGGAAGCTATGGTTTAAATAGAGTAACTGCTGACGTAAACACTCCATTAGACGATGAACATAAAATCAATTTCCGTCTAAATACAGCTTATCATTCAGAAGATAGTTTTCAGGATTCAGGTTTTAGAAAATCTTTCTTCTTTGCTCCGTCATTATCTTACGAAGCAACTGACAGATTATCATTTTTAATTAACACGGAATTCCTAAGCAGCGAAAGTACAAATCCTACTATGTTGTTTTTAGACAGAAGTTCTCCATTAAGAGTTCACAATATTGACGAACTTGGTTATGATAACAAACGTTCGTATACAAGTAATGAGTTAACACTTAAAACGCCTTCGTATAGTCTTCAAGGGCAAATGAATTATAAAATTTCAGATCAATGGACTTCGCAAACTGTACTAGCGCGAAGCTCTACAAAATCTCAAGGATATTATGCTTATTTGTATGAGATTACAAATAGCGGATTGTTTCCAGACATTAAGAACGGAATCGTATTGGGAAGATCTTTCACCAATAATGATTCAAGTACGTTAACTACCGATATTCAACAAAACTTCATCGGAGACTTTAAAATCGGTAATCTAAGAAATCGAATTGTTGCCGGATTGGATTATTTCAACAGAATGCAAATTGATAACGGTACAGATTATGCTTATAATGAAAGCTTAATTTATATTGGTTCGGATCCTTTGCAAACTGTAAATGAGGATGTTTTCGGAATTACTGATCCTGCAAGTTATATTACAGATGGTGATAATGGAATTTTATCTAAAGCTCATGCTGACTCTGTACTAGCAAATAAAGGAGTGAACAACAGCAAACAAAAACAGGAAACATTCAGTGCATATGTTTCTAATGTTATCAATATTACTCCTGCGCTTTCTGCAATGGCAAGTTTACGTATGGATCGTTTTATGAATACTGGTGACGTAACAACAAAAGCTGACGACTTCAACCAGACTACTTTCTCTCCAAAATTTGGTTTAGTTTATCAGCCAATTATTGACAAAGTATCTCTTTTTGCAAACTACATGGACGGATTTGTTAACCCATCGCCTATTACTGATGTGTTACCTGACGGGTCAAGACAACCAAGAACTTTTAAACCTGAACACGCTACCCAATTTGAAGTTGGTACAAAATTAAATGTGTTTAGCGATAAATTGTACGCTACATTTAGCTACTATGATACAAAAGTAAAAGATATGGTTTACACTGATTATGGCGCAACTACTACAATCAGTTATCAGGATGGCGGCCAAAGAAACAAAGGTTTTGAGGCTGAAATCGTAGCAAACCCAGTTCAAGGACTTAATATCGTTTTTGGATATAGCTATAACGACGCACTTTTAACACAAGGTTTAGCTGATTTCGTAAACCACAGACCAGAAAGTGCTGGACCACAAAACCTAGCAAACCTTTGGGCAAGTTATAAATTTGTTGAAGGTGACCTAAAAGGATTTGGTTTAGGATTTGGTGGTAACTATGCAAGTGATAACAAAATCATGAACAGAACTGTTGCCGGAGTATTTACAATTCCTGAATATACTGTATTGAATTCATCTATTTTTTACGGAACAGAAAAATATACTTTGACATTAAAAATCAACAATATCGCAAATGAAGATATTTATGACGGATGGTCGACAGTACACCCAAAAGATGCAAGAAGCGCTGTAGCAAGCTTCTCTTATAGATTTTAATTAATAAAAAACACCTTTCTGATTTTACAGAAAGGTGTTTTTAAATTTTAAAGATTATGATAACAATTGCCAGTCTTATCGTTTTTTTAGCTTTCTACACATTGTATTACACCTCAAAAAGAGCGGTATTATCATATGATTTGGGTTTTGAAAAATGGATGCAGAAAAATCCAAAACAAACCAAAATTATCGGTCTGCTACTTTTGCTTTCGGCCTACACAATGTGGCTTTTTACACAATCTCTTGGCTGTGGCACCTTGATGTTTTTTATTCAGCTGATGACCGTTGGAAGTCTTATAATTATTCTGACTCCATTAAAAAAAGTAAACAGCAAAGCACTTTTAGCGCTGTTAATTTTTATCGCGATTTTAGAACTTTATTACAACTAAAAACCTTTACTAACCTTATGCCAGCAAATCCAAAATATTTAACCCCTTCCTTTTGGCCTCGTTTTCTCAAAATAACCGCTGCAATTTTAGGAGGATACTTTGTATCAATTACCTTTCATCTTGCTTTGGCTGCATGGTTTAATCGTGCAGCGATTTTAATGACAATGGCATTTACAGGATTTATTCTTTGGGTAGCGCTTATGGTAATTGCTTTTTTGGCGAAAAGCGGTTGGAAAATTTGGGGTATTTATATTCTTTTAAGTTTGCTTTTTTGTCTTTTCATTTATCTTGGTCAAACCTATAATCAACCGGCGCATTAACCTATGAACAACCGTCATTATAATATCTATTTTCACACACATACTGTCAGCGGTATTGTCATTAGTGTGGTTTTATTTGTAATTTTCTTCGCTGGATCTTTTTCTTTTTTTAGAGATGATATCATCAATTGGGAAAGAAGTGAATCTACAGTACTAACAAGAGAAATTCAGTTGGACTACAATGATGCATTACAACATCTTGACAAAAAATATATTCTCGACGGAAGAAACATTACTATTTCTAAACCTTCTCTGGAAAATAGGGTTGCCGTTTATATGGAAGGCACCAAAGATACTTTGGCTCCAGCCAAACAAAAAGAAGGGCAGTTTTTCTATCTGGACAACAAAAACTACAAATCATACACTTACGAAGAATCATATTCTTTGGGAGAATTATTATATCGTCTGCATTTCTTTGCACAGATTCCGTATCCTGTAGGATATTACCTTTCCGGATTTACCGCTTTATTTTTCTTATTTGCTATTGTAACTGGAGTTTTGCTGCATTGGAAAAAAATTGTTTCTAACTTTTATATTTTCCGTCCAAAAGAAAAATTAAAAACACTTTGGACAGATGCACATACTGCTTTAGGAATGATTGGGCTTCCGTTTCAGTTTGTTTATGCCGTTACAGGTGCCTTTTTTATGATCAAACTTTTAATCGTTGCACCCGCCGTTATGGCCCTATACGATGGAGACGAGAATAAATTATACAAAGAACTGGAGTACAACGATACCGATTATAAATTTGAAAACAAAAAATTAGCCAATCCTTTCAATGTAAACCAGCTAGTAGAAAAAGCAAAAAGCAATTGGTCTGACTTCGAAATTACACGCGTTTTTATTCAAAATTATGGCGATGCTAACATGCATGTTGTAGTGGAAGGCGAATTATTAAGCCACAAAAAATTTACAGGAATTGGTAAAATTGTCTACCGAATTGCCGACGGAAAAGTGGTTGCAAAAAAAGATCCTGTATCTCAAAACAATTATCTGGATGTTGTAAAAAATGTTTTATACCGAATCCACTTTGGTGATTATGGCGGATATGCTTTAAAAATCGTAAGTTTTATTCTAGGGATCATTACATGTTTTGTAATTATTTCAGGAGTTATGATTTGGTTGGTTGCGAGACAAAAAAACAATCTGCCGGAAAAGAAAAGACGTTTCAATGCAGCAGTTGTTCGAATCTATTTAGCAATTTGTTTAAGTATGTATCCTATTACTGCTTTGGCTTTTATCGGAAGCAAAATTTTCTATCCATTAACGCAATCCAATTTATTCGCACTTTATTTTGGCGGATGGCTTGTATTGGCAGTCTTCTTTATCATTAAAAAGAATGACGCATTTACAAACAAATTCTGTCTGATTTCGGGAAGTATTTTAGGATTTTTAATTCCGGTTACAAACGGTATCATAACAGGAGAATGGTTTTGGACATCATTTATGCACAACAAGATTCAGATTTTCTTTATTGATGTTTTCTGGATTTTCCTGGCTTCCATTTCATTATACGTTGCTTATCATTTAAAACCTAAAAAAGAAAATTAGTCTCTAAAATGCCTTTTTAATTTATTACATTTTTTTTCCTATAGTTCAAACTTTACAATTGGTCATATAAACTATTAGTCTTACTTTTGCTCAATCAATATTTATTCTAAATAAAATGAAGGGGAAATTTACGGTAATGCTAATTTGTTTTTGTTTTTTATTATTTACACAAACATCTGCTTTAGCACAGCAAAAAACTGTTATAAAAGGAACTATTACGGCCGTAAATGGCGAACCGTTAGAAAATGTTTCCGTTCAATTGAAAGGAACTAAAATTGGTGCTCTTACCGACAGCCAAGGTTTATACGAAATAAAGAACATCAATTCAGGAAGTTATACTTTACGTGTTTCGGCACTTGGCCACACTTCAAAAGAAAAGAAAATTATTGTTGAAGGTGAAGCTGAAATTATAGAAAATTTCACCATTTCTACGAATACTGAAGAACTTGAAGAAGTTTTTATTAAAGGAAACATCAATAAATACAATAAATCTGAGAGTCCTTTTGTCTCAAAAATGCAGATTAAAAATCTTGAAAACTCACAAGTTTATAGTGTTGTTACTAAAAGTTTGATGAGAGATCAATTGGTTATCAACCAAGACGACGCCTTAAAAAATGTTCCTGGATTGTATCAACTTTGGGCCGCAACCGGAAAAGTTGGTGATGGTGGTTCTTATTTCGCTTCACGCGGATTTGTTACGCAAAGTTTGTTAAGAGACGGAATTGCCGGAAAAATCACGAATAGTGTTGATGCGGCGAATCTCGAAAGAATTGAAAGTATAAAAGGCCCGTCGGCAACACTTTTTGGAAGTATTTTGACTTCTTACGGCGGATTAATTAATAGAGTTACCAAAAAACCAACAGAAACTTTTAGAGGAGACATCAGTTATCAATCCGGAAGTTATGGTTTAAACCGATTGTCAGCCGATTTCAATACGCCTTTGAATGATGATAAAACCGCTCTCTTACGAATTAACGCGGCTTACAATGATGCAAATACTTTTCAGGACTACGGGAAAAACAGAAGTTACTTTTTTGCTCCCTCTTTTTTGTATAAAATCAATGACAAACTAGCAATTTCTATTGATGCCGAATTATCAAGTGTTAATTCATCATCGCCAGCATTTACTTATATTCCGTACGGGCAAACTCCAAAAAGCATCAATTTATATAATGCCAATGAAATTGCCAGAGATTGGAAAAGATCTTTTACGGGCGGCGAATTCATGATGAATACTAAAACGGCTAATATTTTTGCACAAGCGCAGTATCAAATCAATGAAAACTGGAAATCGCAGACCATTTTTAGTTCAAGTGCCAATCAATCTGACGGACCTCAGGCCTGGTTTTATTTGTTAGGAAACAACAAAATGTCTAGAAATGCCTGGAATATGGTCGGAAAAGACAATATTGTCGAGTTTCAACAAAACTTTAATGGGCAGACAGAACTTTTTGGAATGAAACATCAACTGCTTTTTGGCGGTGATATTCTAAGATCTGAAACGAACAGCAGTCTGGGATATCTTGGCGGCGATCCAAACAATCCGTTTAAAACAGATTATGACATTGTCGATTATTCTGCAGCAAATTCTAATTATTACAATTTCAATCCAAATAATATTGAGCCGTTATTTGTAAATGGTTATCAGTATAGAACAATAACTTCCTTAACCACTTATAGCTTATATGCTGCAGATGTGATCAATATTACGGATCAGTTAATTTTATCTGTTGCCCTACGTTTTGATCATTATAAGAATAATGGAACTTACGATCCTTCAACCAATATTAATTCGGGAGCTTTTTCGCAAAATGCTTTTTCTCCAAAACTTGGACTTGTTTACCAAATCATAAAAGACAAAGTCGCTGTTTTTGGAAACTACCAAAATAGCTTCAAAAACATTGGTTACTTGTTTGCCAACGTAAACGGAAATCCGGAATTAAAACAATTTGATCCTGAAAAAGCAAATCAATTTGAAGCTGGTTTAAAATTAAACATAGTAGAAAATAAACTTAGCGCCAATTTAAGTTACTATAATATTGACGTAAAAAATATTGTTCGCGCAGGACAAGTGGTTAACACAAATGTTCAGGACGGAAACCAAACAAGCAAAGGTTTTGAAGTTGAAGTTACTGCAAATCCGTTTTCTGGTTTAAATCTTATTTTTGGATATGCCAATAATGATAGCAAACTAAACAATGCGAATGCCGATGTAAATGGTTTAAGACCTGAAACAGCTGGCCCTGAAAACCTAATTAATTATTGGATTAGTTATAGTTTACAAACATCTAAACTAAGAGGATTAGGTTTTGGTATTGGAGGAAATTCTGGTAGTGAAACTTTTGTTTATAACCGAAACCCAACGGGTTCAGGAAATCCTGCAGATGTTGAAACTTTTGTATTGCCTTCCTATTCTATCGTAAACGCAACTTTATATTATGATCAGCCAAAATACAGACTTTCATTAAAAGTAGACAACCTAACAGACGAACTTTATTTTAATGGTTATACCACTGTAAATGTACAAGCGCCAAGAACTTTTATGGGAAGTATAACGTATAAATTTTAAGTTCAATTATAAATGAACTTCATCTAGCGATATGCCTTTTAATGGTATTTTTGCCAGAAAAAAGAATTCTTTCTAAAAAATGAGTTTCAAAACGAAAATACGTTTTCTTCATAAATGGCTCGGATTAATTTCCGGGCTTATTGTTTTTATTGTCTGCATTACGGGCTGTATTTTCTGTTTTCACGACGAAATAAAAGACATTACCCGAAAAGAATGGCGTTTGGTTGAACCTCAAAACAAACCTTTTCTTCTTCCTTCAGTTTTAGCAGAAAAAGCAAAAGAAATTGTTCCAAAAAACAAAACAAGTATGGTGGCTTATTACGGAAAAAACCGTTCGGCGATCGTTTATACTTACTCGGACACAGAAAACTTATATCTTTATTTTAATCCGTATACAGGTCAATATTTAAAAACCGAAAATCCTAAAACCGATTTTTTTATTATAATCGAATACATTCATTTGTATTTGCTTTTGCCTGATTATATTGGAAAACACGTCATCGGCGGCGCAACAATCATTTTTGTTTTATTGCTGATTTCTGGAATTATTCAGTGGTGGCCAAAACGAAAAAGTGATATTAAAAGAAGTTTTACCATTAAATGGAATGCCAAATGGCGCCGCGTAAATTATGATTGGCATAATACTTCCGGATTTTACATTGCATTAATCGCACTTATTCTAGCGATTACAGGTTTGACTTTTACCTATGAGTGGGTTGGCGACGGCATTTACAAAACCTTTAATTTTGGTGGAGATAAAGCGATTGAAACCAAAACTCCTGTAATTGACACCACAAAATTCAAAATAAATTCAGTTACAGCAATTGACAAAGCTTTTGCACAAACCCAGAAACTTCAACCAAAAGCCGAAATGTTTTTCATAATGATTCCGCAACAAAAAGGAGATATTGTGAGCACGGGTGCTTATCCGCATACGTTGCGCTATGATCAGCAGAGCAATTATTACTTTCATCCATCAGACGGAAAATTAATTAAGAGTCAGACTTTTGATAATAAAACATTAGGATTACAAGTGGTCGAAATGAACTACGGTATCCACACCGGACAGGTTCTGGATCTACCTGGAAAAATTTTAGCATTTACCGTTAGTTTGCTTGCTTCGGCTTTACCAGTTACGGGTTTTATAATTTGGTTTGGACGCAGGAAAAAATCTAAAAAAAGAGCATAAAAAAACCGCTTCAATAAAGCGGTTTTTTTATAATTCGTCGAAATCAATCAATTAATTTCTGTTTGCTAAAGCATTTTTCTGTAAACTTTTCACTGAGCTAACTTTACTGTCAACATAAGCTACTTCTTTTAGACTGTCTTCATTAAAGAAAATCCATTTTCCAGTTTTCACTCCGTTTGTGTATTCTCCAACGGCTTTTTTATTTCCTTTTTCGTCATAAGATACCCAAACACCATCTAATTTACCATCCTTAAAAAAGCCTTCTTGCTGCACTTTACCATTTTCATAGTAATAAGTAGCTTTCACTGTGTTTCCAACGGCTTCTAATTCAGGTTTTGTTTCCTGCGCAATTAACATTCCTGAGAACAACAACGCAGCCAAAATAACACTCTTTTTCATATCTGTAGGTATTAATGTTAAGAAATCTTTATCAAATATAGTCAAATGTTTACATTAAAAAAACTTTTACTTAACAATTTGGTAACATTGAATAAAAACTTAACATTGAAAATAGTGCAAAAACAAAAAAACCAGTGCTCAGGCACCGGTTTTGCTTGTAATTTCAAAAAAAAGAAATGTTACGATAACGTTATCGATTTTATAAATAAATTACTTCAATAATGTATTTAATTGTTCTTCTAGTTTTGGATCTGAAGGTCGTGATGCATCAGAACTTACGACATTACCCTGAGGATCAATTAGTATAAATCTTGGAATTCCTGTTACACCATAATTCATAACAAAGTCAGACTCCCAATCTTTATCAGCAAATAATTGAACACCGCCCAACTTTTTATCGGTTACAAATTTCTTCCACTTTTCATTATCTTTTGCTTTATCGATAGAGATACTCACAAACTCGATGTTTTTATTATGATATTTCTCTTCCATCTTTTGTAAGTACGGAATCTCAGCTCTACAAGGCGCACACCAGGTTGCCCAAAGATCAATGTAAATATATTTGCCCTTTAAGTCAGCCAGTTTTGTTTTTCCGCCTTTAAAATTTTCATAATCAAATTCAGGCGAAGGTTTTCCTGTCATTTTATTAGCCTTTGCTGTTCTTTCATATTCCTGAGAGGCATATTGATAAAAACCTTCGAAACTACTTTTCAGAGCAGTCTTAAATTCAGGATCAAAATCACCTTTCTCAAGACTTTCTGTATCCGCCTTCAATTTAGTGTCAAGCGAGGTGGCAAAGGCAGTAGCTTCCTGAGAAAAAGCTTCGTTTTGAAACTTTTCATCTTTTAAAGCCTGCTGTGCCAGGAAATTACTTTCATTAATTCCTTTTCCTTTATAAACAATAGTTTCATCAAATTCTTTGGCATCCATTGTTAAGTTGACTTCGGAGTCCGGTTTTAAATAAATATTGGAAGATTCGATACCATCAGAAAACACATAAAATCCTTTTGGAGCTTCAAATGAAGCTGCGAAAACACCTTTTTTATCAATTGGAATAACTTGTCTAAAATTATTTCTCCCCTTAATTACTAATGTATCACTGTTTCTATTAGCGATTTTAGCCGTAAACTTTACTTGATTCTTAACCTGACCGATAAGGTTCAAAGCGCTAAAAATCAACAATCCCGTAACAAAAAGTTTTTTCATAGATAATATAATTTGTTTTTAGTGATTCAAATCTAAATAAATAACAGCTTTGAAATTTCAGAATTAACAAAATATTTAAAATTATAAGCATCAAGTTTATCAGTTTACTATATTATCTTGAATTTTGTGTTTACTTTTGCAGTCTAAAATTTTGATCATGTATAGAAGTCATAATTGCGGCGAATTAAACGCTTCAAATATCAACACCGAAGTTACACTTGCGGGATGGGTTCAAAAATCACGCGATAAAGGATTTATGAATTGGGTCGATTTACGCGACCGTTATGGAATTACTCAGCTTATTTTCGACGAAAGTCGTACCGATAAAACCGTTTTTGAATTGGCAAAAACTCTTGGACGTGAATTTGTAATTCAGGTAAAAGGAACTGTTATTGAGCGTGAAGCCAAAAACAAAAATATTCCAACTGGTGAAATCGAAATTTTAGTTTCTGAATTAACGATTTTAAACTCTGCACTTACACCTCCATTTACAATTGAAGATGAAACTGACGGTGGAGAAGACATCAGAATGAAATACCGTTATTTGGATATCAGAAGAAATCCTGTAAAAAACAGTTTATTATTCCGTCATAAAGTAGCGATGGAAGTTCGTAAATATCTATCTGATTTAGATTTCTGCGAAGTTGAAACACCTTACTTAATCAAATCAACTCCAGAAGGAGCGAGAGATTTCGTTGTACCAAGCCGTATGAACGAAGGACAATTTTATGCATTACCACAATCTCCACAAACTTTCAAACAACTTTTGATGGTTGGTGGAATGGATAAATATTTCCAAATCGTAAAATGTTTCCGTGACGAAGATTTACGTGCAGACCGTCAGCCTGAGTTTACTCAGATTGACTGCGAAATGGCATTTGTTGAACAAGAAGACATTTTGAATGTTTTTGAAGGCTTGACAAGACATTTATTAAAAGAAATTAAAGGCATTGAAGTAGAGAAATTCCCAAGAATTACTTACGACTATGCTATGAAAACATACGGAAATGACAAACCGGACATTCGTTTTGGGATGAAATTTGGTGAGTTAAACGAATTTGCACAACATAAAGAATTCCCTGTATTTAATACAGCTGAATTAGTTGTGGGAATTGCAGTTCCAGGAGCAGGAAATTACACTCGTAAAGAGATTGATGGATTAATTGACTGGGTTAAACGCCCTCAAGTTGGCGCATCTGGAATGGTGTATGTAAAATGCAACGAAGACGGAACTTATAAATCATCTGTAGATAAATTCTACGACAACGATGATTTGACAAATTGGGCAAAAGCAACAGAAGCGAATCCAGGAGATATGATTTTTGTACTTTCTGGACCTGCAAACAAAACAAGAGCACAACTTTCTGCTTTACGTATGGAATTGGCAACTCGTTTAGGTTTACGTAAACCTGAAGAATTTGCTCCGTTATGGGTTGTAGATTTCCCATTATTAGAACTTGACGAAGAAAGCGGTCGTTACCATGCAATGCACCACCCATTTACTTCTCCAAAACCAGAAGATATGGCTTTACTGGAAACAGAACCAGGAAAAGTTCGTGCAAATGCTTACGATATGGTTTTGAACGGAAACGAAATTGGTGGAGGTTCTATTCGTATTCACGATAAAGCGACACAACAATTAATGTTCAAATATTTAGGATTTACCGAGGAAGAAGCAAAAGCACAATTCGGATTCTTAATGGATGCTTTCCAATTTGGAGCACCGCCACATGGAGGACTAGCTTTTGGTTTGGATAGATTAGTTGCAATTTTAGGAGGTCAGGAAACTATTAGAGATTTTATTGCTTTCCCTAAAAACAATTCCGGGCGTGATGTTATGATCGATGCTCCGTCTGCAATCGATGATGCACAATTAAAAGAATTGCACATTAAAATTGATGCTATATAAATTCTAAAAAAACTAAATCATAGTAAAAAAGCAGCTAAAATTTTAGCTGCTTTTTTATTTCTAAATCTTTAAGAATAATTGCATATTTTACATTTATTAAAATAAAGAATTCCTACAATTCCATTTTTGTTATATTCCTACAATAAATGATTCTCAAATTATGGTATTTCATATAAATATAGTTGCAATAAACCACGTAAAAACACTGTAAATCAATAATTTTTACAAAAAATTAACATGTACATGTCTTTTGTATTGGTTAATATGTTACATTTGCTTTATTATAAATTATTATTACAATTACAATGCGTACAGGTACAGTAAAATTTTTCAATGAATCTAAAGGTTATGGATTCATTACAGACGAAGAAACAGGAAAGGACATCTTCGTTCACGCTTCAGGAATTAACGCGGAAGAATTACGCGAAGGTGACCGTGTAAGCTACGAAGAAGAAGAAGGAAGAAAAGGGAAAGTTGCTGCTAAAGTAGCAGTAATCTAAGAAAAATATAGCAATTTATTTTTTTTGCCTCTGAATGGTTTTCAAAACGTCCCGAAGTATCGGGACGTTTTTTTTTGCTCATTTCTTAAAAAAATATTAAAAAATGAGAATCTTATTTATAATCAATAAAAATTAGGCGCAAACGCGGATTGACAGCATACTTATATCCCCCTTTAGTTTGTGATTTACATAGCTGAAAGTTATCTTTGTGGCTTATTCTTTAAGTAAAAAATCCTAAGATTATGCAATCTGATCAGTACAGTTACATTCCTATTTTAATGCAGTTCATTTTAGCTGTTGGTTTCGTGGTAGGAACAATCATTATTTCCGGAAAATTAGGTCCAAAAAGAACCTCAGAAGTTAAAGATAAAAACTTTGAGTGTGGTATCGAATCTGTTGGTAATGCACGTATTCCTTTCTCCGTAAAATATTTCCTTGTTGCTATTCTGTTTGTATTGTTTGACGTAGAGGTAATTTTCCTTTATCCATGGGCAGTAAACTTTAAAGACCTTGGAATTGAAGGAATGCTTAAAATGATTGTTTTCATGGCATTGCTTTTAGTTGGTTTCTTTTACATCATCAAGAAGAAAGCACTAGAGTGGGAATAAAACGATTTTAGATTTTAGATTTCTAATTTTAGATTATTCATCTGAAATTAAAATTTAAAATTTAAACTCAATTGAATTTAATAGTGATTTAAAAAATTGACTTTACTTTTTACGATTTCAAAAAAAATAAAATCTAAAGTCAGAAATCTAAAATAAAAATGAGCGATTCAAATGTAAATATGGTTGCGCCACCTGAGGGAGTTGTAGGAGAAGGTTTCTTCGCTACAAAACTAAATGACGTTGTTGGTTTGGCACGCGCGAATTCTCTTTGGCCTTTACCTTTTGCAACATCTTGCTGCGGAATTGAGTTTATGGCAACAATGGCTTCACATTACGATTTAGCACGATTTGGTTCTGAACGTGTGAGTTTCTCTCCTCGTCAAGCTGATATGCTTTTAGTAATGGGAACTATTTCTAAAAAAATGGCGCCGATTTTAAGACAAGTTTACGAACAAATGTCTGAACCTCGTTGGGTTATTGCTGTTGGGGCATGTGCTTCATCAGGAGGAGTTTTCGACACTTACTCAGTTCTTCAGGGAATTGACAAAGTAATTCCGGTTGACGTTTACGTTCCGGGATGTCCTCCAAGACCAGAACAAATCGTAGACGGAGTTATGAGGTTACAAGATTTAGTAAAAAGCGAATCTGTTAGACGCAGAAGCTCTCCGGAATATCAAGAATTATTAGCTTCCTATAACATTTCATAAGATGGCTTTAGAAAACACCCTGATTCAGGATAAACTTATTGAAACATTCGACACTAATGTTTTCAATTTTCAGCAAGAAAGAGATATTTTTTCAATAGAAACGACTGCTGACAAAATCACAGCATTGATACTGTTCCTTAAAAATGATGCCGATTTACAATTTCATTTTTTAACAGATTTATGCGGTGTTCATTATCCGGATAATGAGCAAGATCGTCAGTTTGCAATAGTTTATCATTTGCATAACTGGATCGAAAACAAACGTATCAGAATAAAAGTTTATTTAGACGGTGAAAAACCGGAAATAAAATCCATTACAAATATTTTCTTGAGTTCAAACTGGATGGAAAGAGAAACTTACGATTTCTACGGAATCAATTTTATTGGTCACCCACAATTGAAACGTATTTTGAACATGGATGAAATGGTGTCTTTCCCAATGAGAAAAGAATTCCCAATGGAAGACAGCGGAAGAACGGACAAAGACGACAGATTCTTTGGAAGAACAACAACAAATTGCTAAAAAATAATTCAACATTATAAAATGTCAGAACTATTATTACCACCAGAGCATCGTTATGCTAAAATAATTAAAGAGAGACACAATGAAGACGGAAGCGAGCTTTCGGTACTGAATTTAGGTCCTACCCACCCGGCTACTCACGGTATTTTTCAGAATATCCTTTTAATGGATGGTGAAAGAATTCTTGAAGCGGAACCAACTGTTGGTTACATTCACAGAGCTTTTGAAAAAATTGCTGAAAATCGCCCTTTTTACCAAATTACACCTCTTACTGACCGCATGAACTATTGTTCCTCTCCTATTAACAATATGGGATGGTGGATGACTTTAGAGAAACTGTTAGGTGTTGAAGTTCCTAAGCGAGCACAATATTTAAGAGTTATTGTAATGGAGTTGGCCCGTATTACAGACCACTTAATCTGTAACTCAATTCTGGGTGTTGATACTGGTGCGTATACTGGTTTCTTATACGTTTTTCAATTTAGAGAAAAAATCTACGAAATCTACGAAGAAATTTGTGGCGCTCGTTTGACTACAAATATGGGAAGAATTGGTGGTTTTGAAAGAGACTGGTCTCCGGAAGCTTTCAGAAAACTAGATATTTTCCTTGAAGAATTTCCAGTTGCCTGGAAAGAATTCGAAAACTTATTCGAAAGAAACAGAATTTTCCTTGACAGAACTGTAAACGTAGGTGCAATTTCAGCAGAAAAAGCAATGGCTTACGGATTTACAGGTCCAAACTTACGTGCTGCGGGAATCGATTACGACGTTCGTGTTGCACAACCTTATTCATCTTACGAAGATTTTGATTTTATTGTTCCTGTCGGAAAATCAGGTGATACATACGATCGTTTCTGTGTTCGTAATGCTGAAGTTTGGGAAAGTTTAAGCATTATTCGTCAGGCTTTGGATAAAATGCCAGCCGGAAACGAATACCATGCTGAAGTTCCTGATTACTACCTTCCTCCAAAAGAAGATGTTTATAATAATATGGAATCTTTAATCTATCACTTCAAAATCGTCATGGGAGAAGTTCCTGTTCCGGTTGCCGAAATTTACCACCCTGTTGAAGGAGGAAATGGAGAGATTGGATTCTATTTAGTTACAGACGGAAGTAGAACTCCATATAGATTACATTTCAGAAGACCTTGCTTTATTTATTACCAGGCATATCCAGAAATGATTAAAGGATCGTTGCTTTCTGATGCAATTGTTATTTTATCGTCCCTAAATGTAATTGCAGGAGAATTAGACGCGTAAAAAAATTGTGCCTTTGCGCCTTTGTGGCAAAACAAGAATAAAATGGAAAGAAAACATTACAAACAAGAAATAAATATGACTGAGGCATTGATCGCTCGTATCAATGAATTGATCAGTCATTATCCTGAGGGCAAACAAAAATCGGCTTTATTGCCTGTTTTACATGAGGTTCAGGATGCACACAACAACTGGTTAAGTATTGAACTGCAAGATAAAGTTGCCGAAATTCTTCAGATTAAACCAATTGAGGTTTATGAAGTGGTTACTTTTTACACCATGTTCAACCAAAAGCCAATTGGAAAATACATGTTTGAGTTTTGCCAGACATCTTGCTGTTGTTTGAGCGGTGCCGAAAATTTAATGGATTATACTTCTGAAAAATTAGGCATTAAAATGGGAGAAACAACTCCTGACGGAATGTTTACAATCGCTGGTGTAGAATGTTTAGGTGCTTGCGGATACGCTCCAATGATGCAGTTAGGTGATTTCTACAAAGAGAAATTGACAGAAGAAAAAATCGATCAGCTAATCGCTGATTGTAAAGAGGATAAAATAATATTACACGATAAATAAGATGTCACAAAAAATATTATTAGATAAAATCAATATTCCTGGAATTAAAACCTACGAAGTTTATCGTCAAAACGGCGGATACGCTTCTGTAGAAAAAGCTTTAAAAACACTTACACCAGATGAAGTTACTGAAGAAGTAAAAAAATCAGGTCTTCGTGGTCGTGGTGGCGCGGGTTTCCCTGCCGGAATGAAATGGAGTTTTATTGACAAAAAATCAGGAAAACCAAGACACTTAGTTTGTAACGCGGACGAATCTGAACCGGGAACTTTCAAAGATCGTTATTTGATGGAATTTATTCCTCACTTATTGATCGAGGGAATGATTACTTCTAGTTACGCTTTAGGTGCAAACCTTTCATATATCTACATTCGTGGAGAATATATGTGGGTTTTCAAAATTTTAGAAAGAGCAATCGCCGAGGCTAAAGCTGCAGGTTGGTTAGGAAAAAATATATTAGGTTCAGGTTACGATCTTGAACTTCATGTTCACTGTGGAGCTGGAGCTTATATCTGTGGAGAAGAAACTGCACTTATTGAGTCTTTAGAAGGTAAAAGAGGAAATCCTCGTATTAAACCACCTTTCCCAGCGGTTTCAGGACTTTGGGCAAATCCAACAGTGGTAAACAACGTTGAAACTATTGCAACGGTGCCTTGGATTGTAAACAATTCTGGTGATGATTATGCTAAAATTGGAATTGGACGCTCTACGGGAACTAAATTAATTTCTGCTTCTGGACACATCAAAAATCCTGGAGTTTATGAAATTGAGTTAGGTTTAAGCGTTGACGAATTCATGAATTCTGATGAATATTTAGGAGGAATGTCTTCAAGCCGTCCATTAAAAGCTTTTGTACCGGGAGGTTCTTCTGTGCCGATTTTACCAGCTGAATTGATTTTCAAAACAGCAAACGGAGAAGATCGTTTAATGACTTACGAATCTTTAAGTGATGGTGGTTTTGCTACCGGATCAATGTTAGGTTCTGGAGGATTTATTGTTTATAACGACACTGCTTGTGTTGTTAGAAACACTTGGAACTTTGCTCGTTTCTACCACCACGAATCTTGCGGACAATGTACACCTTGCCGTGAAGGAACAGGATGGTTAGAAAAAATATTATGGAGAATCGAAAACGGTCAAGGCCGTGAAGAAGATATCGAATTACTTTGGAGCATTCAGAGTAAAATTGAAGGAAACACAATTTGTCCTCTTGGTGACGCCGCTTCTTGGCCAGTAGCAGCAGCGATTCGTCACTTTAGAGATGAATTCGAATATCACGTTCGTTTCCCTGAAAAAATTAAAAATAGAGATCACTTTGTTGCTGAGCCTTTTTCACAAGTTAAACACTTAGTAGGCGGTAAAGTAATCGTATAAAAATAAAAAGCAGAAAGTTATAAAGTTCATAATGTTAAAAAGGACAGCAATTCTTTTCAATATTCCGACTTTCAACAAAAAAGTTTAAAATAGTTTAAAGTTTCAAGTTTTTTTAGTTTCAAGTGAAAACGTGAAACCTGAAACCTGAAACTAAAAAAACAAAATAAAGAGATGAAAGTAACCATAGACGGTCAAAGTATAGACGTAGAGCCAGGAACAACGATCCTGCAGGCTGCACGTATGATTGGTGGAGATTTGGTACCGCCAGCCATGTGCTATTACTCAAAATTAAAAGGCAGCGGTGGAAAATGTCGTTGTTGTTTAGTTGAAGTTTCAAAAGGTAGTGAAGCTGACCCAAGACCAATGCCAAAATTAATGGCATCTTGTGTAACAGGATGTATGGATGGTATGGAAGTAAACAGTAAATCTTCTGCCAGAGTTACCGAAGCGCGTAAATCTGTAACAGAGTTTTTATTGATTAACCACCCGTTAGACTGCCCTATTTGTGATCAGGCTGGCGAATGTGATCTTCAAAACTTAAGTTTTGAGCACGGAAACCCGAAATCACGTTTTATTGAAGAAAAAAGAACATTTGAACCAGAAGATATTGGTCCAAATATTCAACTACATATGAACCGTTGTATCTTATGTCAAAGATGCGTGCAAGTTGCAGATCAATTGACAGACAACAGAGTTCACGGAGTATTAGATCGTGGTGACCATGCTAATATTTCAACTGGAATTTCTAAAGCAATCGACAATGAGTTTTCTGGAAACATGATTGACGTTTGTCCGGTTGGAGCTTTAACTGACAAAACTTTCCGTTTTAAATCAAGAGTTTGGTTTAACAAACCGTATAACGCGCACAGAGAATGTACTACTCCAGGATGTTGTGGAAAAACAACAGTTTGGATGTTTGGTGGAGAAATTCAGCGTGTGACTGGTCGTAAAGATGAGTATCATGAAGTGGAAGAATTCATTTGTAATTCTTGCCGTTTTGATCACAAAAACGTTAATGACTGGGTTATTGAAGGTCCAAGAGAATTTGAAAAAGATTCTGTTATCAACCAAAATAACTATACTCAAAAATTAGAGAAAGTTGAAATCGACACTGAAAAGAATATTCTTTTAGGTAGAGATATTGACCGTAAAAAAATTAGTATGGCCGCAATTCCATTAACCACAAACGATAAAAAATAAGAAATGGAAAGTGCATTTATTATAGAAAAAAGTGTTGTTATTGTTGTCGTTTTTGCGGTAACCATGATTATGGCAATGTATTCTACCTGGGCGGAACGTAAAGTTGCTGCTTTCCTTCAGGATCGTGTTGGACCAAACCGTGCAGGTTGGGGAGGTTTATTGCAACCTCTGGCCGATGGTATGAAATTATTCTCGAAAGAAGAATTTTTCCCAAACACACCAAACAAATTTTTATTCGTTGTAGGTCCTGCAATTGCCATGAGTACAGCTTTAATGACAAGTGCTGTAATTCCTTGGGGAGACAAACTTCATCTTTTTGGAAGAGACATTTACCTTCAGGCAACTGATGTAAATATTGCTTTATTGTACATTTTTGGAGTTCTTTCTGTTGGAGTTTATGGTATCATGATTGGTGGATGGGCTTCTAACAATAAATTCTCATTAATGGGAGCTGTTCGTGCAGCTTCTCAAATGGTTTCTTATGAAATTGCAATGGGATTATCAATGATTGCTTTATTGATGATGACCGGAACAATGAGTTTAAAAGAAATTTCATTACAGCAGTCAGGGATGAACTGGAATGTTTTTTATCAGCCGGTATCATTTTTAATTTTCTTAATTTGTTCATTTGCAGAAACTAACAGAACACCTTTCGATTTAGCAGAATGTGAAAACGAATTAATTGGAGGTTACCATACAGAATATTCATCAATGAAAATGGGATTCTATTTGTTTGCTGAATATGCAAGTATGTTTATCTCTGCTACTATTATTTCTGTTTTATTCTTTGGAGGTTACAACTATCCGGGAATGCAATGGATGGTAGAAAATGTTGGAGTTAACACAGCAAATCTTTTAGGAATTGGAGTATTATTTGTAAAAATATGTTTCTTCATATTCTTCTATATGTGGGTACGTTGGACGATTCCAAGATTTAGATATGACCAATTAATGAACTTAGGCTGGAGAATTTTGATTCCGCTTTCGATTATTAATATTATGATTACGGGTGCTGTTATATTGAGACACGATATCATAGCAGCTTTAGGATTCTAAGAACCGTAATGCCCTAGCCCCGATAGAAGCGGCATCCTTTTGTGGTGGGGTTCACCACAAAAGATACAGCGGATAGCGGGATTAGCTTCAAATAAAAAACAAAATAGATTTGAATTTGATTAACCAAATTGTAAATCATAAACTATAATAGTAAAAATGTCAATAGAAACTATATCATTATCGGGTAGAAAAAAAGTGGTCTCTAATAAAGAGATGACTTTTATTGAGCGATTGTATCTTGTGGCGATTGTAAAAGGTTTGTTTATTACATTAAAACACCTTTTTAGAAAAAAAATTACGATTCATTATCCTGAGCAGGTTCGTGAAATGAGTCCGGTTTATCGTGGTCAGCACATGCTGAAACGTGATGAACAAGGCCGTGAAAACTGTACTGCCTGCGGATTATGTGCTTTATCATGCCCTGCAGAAGCAATCACAATGAAAGCTGCTGAACGTAAAGCAGATGAAAAACATTTATACAGAGAAGAGAAGTATGCTGAAATCTATGAGATTAATATGCTACGTTGTATTTTCTGTGGTTTGTGTGAAGAAGCTTGTCCAAAGGACGCTATCTACCTGACAACATCTAAGGTTTTAGTTCCTGCCAGCTATGAAAGAGAAGATTTCATTTTTGGAAAGGATAAATTGGTAATGCCTCTTGAAATGGCTATCAAAAATGCTCAACTTAATAACGCTAACTAATGATACATATTCCTGATTTTGCACACGCGACAACTGTACAAATTATATTTTGTTTCTTAGCGTTTATCACGGTAATGACTGCTTTTCTAACTATTTTTAGCAGAAACCCTATTCACTCAGCTATTTATCTAGTGATTTGTTTCTTCTCTATTGCCGGACATTACTTATTATTGAATTCACAATTTTTAGCTATTGTACATATCATAGTATATTCTGGAGCAATCATGATTTTGTTCCTGTTTACGATTATGTTAATGAACCTCAATGAACAAAAAGATGTTCATCGACCAAGGATTACACGTTTGGGGGCTATTGTTTCTTTCTGTTTGATTGTGATTGTTTTGATTGCAATTTTCATCAATTCAAAACCAATTGTTGGGGAATATGATTCAACAGGCGAAGATTTCCAGTCTATCAAAGTATTGGGTAAAATATTACTGAACGAATATATGGTACCGTTTGAATTTGCTTCAATCTTACTTTTGGTTGCGATGATTGGAACTGTATTATTGTCTAAAAAAGAAAAATTAAATAAATAATGGGTAATATATTAAATCAAATAGGTATTGAAAATTACATCTTTTTAAGTGTTGTACTTTTTTGTATTGGTGTTTTTGGTGTATTGTACAGACGAAATTCTATCATCGTTTTTATGTCGATTGAAATCATGCTGAATGCAGTAAACCTTTTATTTGTGGCTTTTTCAACTTACCATCAAGATGCACAAGGACAAGTTTTTGTATTCTTTTCGATGGCGGTTGCCGCTGCTGAAGTTGCAGTTGGACTAGCAATTTTAGTTTCTATTTTTAGAAACATTGGCTCAATTAGTATCGATAACTTAAAAAATTTAAAAGGATAAAAAGAAATGGATATTAATTTAGCTTTACTTTTAGTATTAACTCCTTTTTTAGGGTTCTTAATCAATGTTTTCTTTGGAAAAAGCTTAGGAAAAACAGTTGCCGGAGCAATCGGAACTGTTGCTGTAGCAATTTCTTTCATCGTTACGCTTGTTCTTTTCAATCAAATCACTTCAACTGGAAAAGCAATTGAAGTTACTTTATTTGATTGGATTCAAATAAGCAATCTTAAAATCAATCTTGGATTTTTATTAGATCAATTATCTGTTCTTTGGTTACTTTTTGTAACTGGAATTGGATCTTTGATTCACTTATACTCTATCAGTTACATGCACGATGATGAAAATATGCACAAGTTTTTTGCGTATTTAAATCTATTCGTATTCTTCATGATTACACTTGTAATTGGAAGCAACTTATTAGTTTTATTTATTGGATGGGAAGGTGTTGGACTTTGCTCTTATTTACTAATCGGATTTTGGCATAAAAACCAAGATTATAACGATGCAGCAAAAAAAGCTTTCATCATGAACAGAATTGGAGATTTAGGTCTTTTGATCGGAATGTTCATCATTGGTTCAATGTTCTCAACTCTAGATTATGCAACTTTAAAAACGGCAATTGCTGGAGCATCAAATTTAAATTTACCATTACTTTCTTTAGCTGCATTATGTTTATTCATTGGAGCTTGTGGTAAATCTGCTCAAATTCCTTTGTACACTTGGTTACCTGATGCGATGGCTGGACCAACTCCGGTTTCTGCATTGATTCACGCGGCTACGATGGTAACTGCGGGTATCTTTATGGTAACGAGATTGAATTTTGTTTTTGACCTTGCAACAGATGTACAAACTGTTATTGCCATTATTGGAGCGATCACTTCATTAGTTGCTGCTACAATTGGTTTAGTTCAAAATGACATCAAAAAAGTATTAGCTTACTCTACAGTTTCTCAATTAGGATTAATGTTTTTAGCATTAGGATTTGGAGCTTATGAAGTAGCTGTCTTCCACGTAATCACACACGCTTTCTTTAAAGCTTGTTTATTCTTAGGATCTGGATCTGTTATTCACGGATTACACGGAGAACAAGATATGCGTAAAATGGGTGGATTACGTAAGGCAATGCCAATCACTTTCTGGACCATGTTGATTTCTTCATTGGCTATTTCTGGAGTTCCGTTTTTCTCAGGTTTCTTTTCTAAAGATGAAATTTTATTGACTGCTTTCCACCACAGTATTCCATTATATGTTGTTGGATCTGTTGCTTCAATCATGACAGCTTTCTATATGTTTAGATTGATGTTCTTGACTTTCTTTAAAGAATTTAGAGGGACTGAAGAGCAAAAACATCATTTGCATGAAAGTGGTTCTTTAATTACTATTCCGCTTATCATTTTAGCTATTTTGGCAACTTTTGGCGGATTAATTAGTTTACCAGGAAACAGCTGGTTAAATGAATATCTAGCTCCTCTTTTCACAAAAGCAGCTGGCGAAGAACACCATTTAGGACCTACAGAATATACTTTAATGGGTGTTGCAGTTTTAGGTGGATTATTAGGAATTTTAATTGCTTATGTAAAATACTTTAAACAAGATAATGTTCCTGAAGCAGATGAAAATATTACAGGTCTAACAAAAGTTTTATATAACAAATATTATGTTGATGAAGCTTATGATGCAATATTTGTAAATTCTGTAAACGGATTGTCGAAATTCTTTAGAGATTACATCGAAACAGGAATATCTGCATTTGTTTTTGGATTAGGAAAAGCTGCAAATGAATTAGCATTTCAAGGAAAAAAATTACAAAGCGGAAGTATCGGATTGTATCTATTTGCTTTCGTATTAGGTCTTTGTGCCATTGTATCTTATATATTTTTAGCTCAATAATTTTATAACTATGAACGTTTCTCTTATATTAATTATTCTTTTAGTTGGTGCATTTGTCACTTATTTTGCTGGTGACAAACTCGCTTCAAAAGTAGCTTTGTTCTTTAGTTTGGCAGCTTTAGGCTGTTCGGTTGTATTGTTGAACCATTTTAATGCTGGTGAAAATATTAGCCTTATTAATGCATGGATTAATCAACCTAAAATTTCATTTGCTCTAAATGCAGATGGATTAGCACTTGCAATGCTTTTATTGACTACAGCTTTAACTCCAATTATTATATTCTCTTCTTTTGGAAATGAATATAAAAACTCGAAAGCTTTTTACGCTTTGATTTTATTTATGGCATTTGCAATGGCAGGAACTTTCCTTGCTGCAGATGGTCTTTTATATTATATTTTCTGGGAATTAGCTCTTATTCCTATTTACTTTATTGCTCTTATTTGGGGTAACGGAGATGCTGATGAAAGAAGAAAAGCAGTGGTTAAATTCTTTATTTATACACTTGCAGGTTCTTTATTCATGTTAACTGCCTTTATCTATTTATCTCAAAAAGCAAACGGAAGTTTCTTAATTGAGGATTTATATAAATTAAACTTATCTGCTTGTGAGCAATTCTGGATTTTCTTAGCTTTCTTCTTGGCTTATGCTATTAAAATTCCAATTATTCCTTTCCACACATGGCAAGCAAATGTGTACCAAAAAGCACCAACTGTTGGAACTATGCTTTTATCTGGTATCATGTTAAAAATGGGATTGTATAGTGTTATACGTTGGCAATTGCCAATTGCACCACTTGCCGCAAAAGAATACATGAATATTTTTATTGCTTTAGGAATTGCTGGTGTAATCTACGGTTCAATTGTAGCATTAAGACAAAAAGATTTAAAGAAATTATTAGCTTATTCTTCTCTTGCTCACGTTGGATTAATTGCTGCAGGAACTTATACTTTAACTATTGATGGTTTTAGAGGTGCTGTATTACAAATGATTGCTCACGGTTTTGTTGTTGTTGGATTATTTTATGCTGCTGAAATTATCTTCAGAAGATTTGAAACTAGAAATATTTCAGAATTAGGCGGAATCCGTACGCAATCTCCAAAATTCACTTCAATGTTTTTAATTTTGGTTTTGGCTTCTGTTGCTTTACCAACTACATTTAACTTTATTGGAGAATTTACAGTTCTATATAGTCTTTCTCAAATTAATATTTGGTTTGCCATTTTAGGCGGGACGACTATTATTTTAGGAGCTTACTATATGCTTAAAATGTTTCAAAATGTAATGTTGGGCGAAACAAATTCTAAAACTTTTGCAGATGTTTCTGTGAATGAAGGAATTTCTATGGTAGCAATTATTGCTGTTTTGATTTTCTTTGGATTCTATCCAAAACCAATTACAGATTTGATTACACCAAGTTTAGAAACGATTTTAAACGTTATCAATAAAAATTAATATTTTAAATAAAATAAATTAGGGCGTTTTAGATTTCCTAAATCAAAAAAACAAAAATGAATACATTAATAGCTATAACAGGATTGGGTATTTTTTGCCTATTGTTTGAAATTCTAAATTTTAGAAAAGGCATCGTTCCATTTACCATTTTAGGTTTATTGGGTGTTTTGGCACTTAACTATTATGAATTTGGATCAACAGCAAGTTATTACAATAACATGATTACAGTAAGCAAATTCTCTACTGCTTTTTCATCTTTATTTATTATTTTGACCATTTTCCTTGTAGCGTTAAGCCATAATTTTTACGAAAATCACCAAACAAAAATCTCAGATTATGTTGCTATAAAAATATTCCTTTTAGCTGGTGCTGTTGCGATGGTATCTTTTGGAAATTTGGCAATGTTTTTCCTTGGAATAGAAATTTTATCAATTGCATTATATGTACTTGCAGCGAGCGATCGTTTGAACATAAAAAGTAATGAAGCGGGTATGAAATATTTCTTAATGGGATCTTTTGCATCTGGAATTATCTTGTTCGGAATATGCTTAATTTACGGAGCAATGGGAACTTTTGATGTTACCGAAATTTACGAAAGCTCTTTATCTGCTGAATTGCCAATCTGGTTTCCAATCGGAATGGTTTTAATGACGATTGGTATGCTTTTCAAAATTGCAGCTGTACCATTTCACTTCTGGGCTCCTGATGTTTACGAAGGTTCGCCGGCTTTGACAACTGCATTAATGAGTACTTTGGCAAAAGTTGTGGCAATGGCAACACTGTATAAATTAGTTGCTGGCTTAAACTTAATTCCATCATTGGAAAATCAGGATCTTTTAGGAACATTTGAAAATATTATCGTTATTATTTCAATTGCTTCTATGACAGTTGGAAACATAATGGCTCTTCGTCAGGCAAATGTAAAACGTATGTTAGCATTTTCAGGAATCTCTCATGCAGGTTTCATGTTAATGACATTTTTAACTATTGCTACATCAGCTGGCGTTTTACTTTATTATGCTGCTGCATATGCATTGGCCGGTATCGCTGCATTTAGTGTTATCTTATATGTTTGCAAAAATCAGGATAACGAAGACATTACAAACTTCCACGGTTTAGGAAAAACAAATCCGCTATTGGCTGCGATTTTGACTGGATCTTTATTATCAATGGCCGGAATTCCAATTTTTTCAGGATTCTTTGCAAAACTATTTTTATTCAACCAAACTATTCAGTCAGGTTATTTAGCTTTGGTTATTGTTGCGGTTATCAACTCAATAATAAGTGTTGGTTATTATTTCAAACTAATTTTAGCAATGTACTCTAAAGAGCCAAATGAAGTGCGTACAGGAAAACCATTCCTAATTTATGCGGTAGCTGTTGTTTCAATTACCTTAAATATTGTCTTAGGTTTATTTCCTTCTTTGGTTTTAGATTTATTGAACTAAAAAAAAATCATCCAAAATATATAAAGTCCATCAAGAATTTTTTGATGGACTTTTTTATTTATTGCTGCGTTTAAGCAAGAAAAAATCATGTTAAAAATTTAAGCCAAACCGCCACACTTAAAAAAAACTCCATATATTTGAGTTCATTTAAATGTATTTAAACTATGGCTTTCAATTCAAAAAATCCATTTTTAAGCAGCAAACGTTTTTCATCAAATGCTGTTTCAAGAGCTGAAGAAGTGCACGAAGCACAAATTATTGATTACAATCAAGAAATGACGGTTTCTGGTACAATTAATAAAACAGCTATTTTATTTTTAATTCTGTGTGGAGCAGCCATGGTAACCTGGTGGATGGCTTTTAATGGTCTAAACATTATGCTACCTGCAATTGGTGGAGCGATTGTCGGATTAGTTTTGGTATTAATATCAGCTTTCAAACCACAATATTCTCCTTATTTAGCACCTGGTTATGCATTATTTGAAGGATTATTTATTGGCGGAATATCTGCAATATTTGAAGCTATGTATCCTGGTATTGTAATAAATGCTGTTGCAGCAACATTAGTAACCTTTTTAATTTGCTTAGGTTTATATAAATTCGGAATCGTAAAAGTTACTGAAACATTCAAATCAGTAGTAGTTGCTGCCACATTAGCAATTGCAACTTATTATCTGATTTCATGGGTTGTTTCTTTATTTACTAGCTGGACACCAGTTCACTACGGCAATTCAATGATGAGTATTGGAATTAGTGTTTTTGTAATTATTGTTGCCGCTTTAAATTTATTTTTAGATTTCGATCAAATCGAAAAAGGAGCGCAGCAAAAAATGCCAAAATATATGGAATGGTTTGGAGCAATGGGATTAATGATAACCTTAGTATGGTTATATGTTGAATTCTTACGATTATTATCAAAATTATCAAGCAAAGACTAATTAAGCTTCGCTAAAATTTATAACTAAAAAAGGCTTCAATTATGAAGCCTTTTTTAATATAACTGATTGAACAAATAAATTATAAATCAAATTTAATACCCTGTGCCAAAGGAAGATTCGTAGTATAATTAATTGTATTCGTTTGACGTCTCATGTAAATTTTCCATGCATCAGAACCTGATTCGCGACCACCTCCGGTTTCTTTTTCACCACCAAAAGCACCACCGATTTCTGCACCAGAAGTTCCGATATTCACGTTTGCAATTCCACAGTCAGAACCCGTAACAGATAAAAATCTTTCGGCTTCACGCAGATTATTTGTCATAATTGCAGAAGATAATCCTTGTGCAACACCATTTTGAATTTCAATTGCATTATCAACCTCACCAGAATATTTAATCAAGTACAAAACTGGGGCAAATGTTTCGTGCTGCACAATTGCAAATGAATTTTCAGCCTCTGCAATCGCAGGTTTTACATAACAGCCACTTTCGTAGCCTTCACCAGAAAGCACACCGCCTTCAACCAGAATTTTTCCGCCTTCGGCAACCACTCTGTTTAAAGCTACTGCGTACTGTTCAACTGCGTGCGTATCGATAAGCGGTCCAACATGATTATTTTCGTCAAGCGGATTTCCGATTCTTAATTGTTTGTAAGCTGCAACTAAGGCATCTTTCACTTTATCATAAATACTTTCGTGAATGATCAATCTTCTGGTTGATGTACAACGCTGTCCTGCTGTTCCCACTGCGCCAAAAACTGCTCCAATAACAGTCATTTTTATGTCAGCATCTGGAGTTACAATAATAGCGTTGTTTCCTCCTAATTCTAATAATGATTTTCCTAATCTTGCAGCAACTGCTTGTGCTACAATTTTTCCCATTCTTGTAGAACCAGTTGCAGAAACTAATGGAATACGAGTATCTTTTGTCAACAATTCCCCAATTTGGTAATCGCCATTTACTAAGCACGAAATTCCTTCAGGCAAGTTATTTTCTTTAATAACCTGAGCGATTATATTTTGACATGCAATTCCGCAAAGAGGAGTTTTCTCAGATGGTTTCCACACACAGACATCTCCAGAAATCCACGCCAAAGCCGTGTTCCATGACCAAACAGCAACCGGAAAATTAAATGCCGAAATAATTCCGACAATTCCTAGCGGATGATATTGCTCATACATACGGTGTCCCGGTCTTTCAGAATGCATTGTCAATCCGTGCAACTGACGTGATAAACCTACTGCAAAATCACATATATCAATCATCTCCTGAACTTCTCCATAACCTTCCTGCAAAGATTTTCCCATTTCATAAGAAACCAGTTTTCCTAAAGCTTCTTTGTTTTGACGCAATTTCTCTCCAAACTGACGTACTATTTCACCACGCTGCGGCGCAGGAATAAGCCTAAAAGTTTTAAAAGCTTCTGTTGCTGAACGCATTACTTTCTCATAATCTTCTAAAGTAGAAGTTTTTACCGACGCAATCAGTTTTCCGTCTACGGGAGAAAAACTATCTAAAATTTCACCTGATGAAAAATTCTCCACTCCTGTCGAAGTTCCGTCATTAACAAGTTTGATTCCAAGTTTTTCCAGCGCTTCGTTCATGCCAAATTGTGATGCTATTGTTGTCATTGTAACTTTTTTAGTTAAAATTGTTATATTGTTACGTAAAGATATTCTTTTAGAATTAATTTCAAATTGAAGAGTACTCAGAAAGAAGAGTAAATTTAAGATTAATAAATAGTATTAACAGAAATGAAGTCTTATTTATTGGATTTATTTAGTGAAATTTGCAGTATTCAATACTTACAATTATGTCTATTTTCAGCAGATTTTTGCTTTGCTTACTCTTAATTTCAGCAAATGTATTTTCCCAAAAAGAGAAATCATCCTTTCAGGTAGTTCCACTCGGAATAAAGGGCGGCATCGACGAAAAAAATCTTTCAGCTTATTTATTGGCTCCAGCCAATACAAAAGATTTTATTTGTCTGGATGCAGGAACTGTAAATGCAGGTATTGAAAAAGCAATTGAAAATAAGGCCTTTAAAGTTTCAACGAGTGAAGTTTTGAGAAAATATATAAAAGGATATTTGATTTCGCATGCACATTTAGACCATGTTTCAGGGTTAATTATAAACTCTCCAGCCGATTCTTCAAAAACCGTTTATGCTACAGAAAAATGTATGGAAATGATGGAAAATCATTATTTCAACGATCAAACCTGGGCGAATTTTGGAGATAAAGGAATAGGTTTTCCATTAAAAAAGTATCATTTTCAAACCTTAAACTTAGGTGAAGAAACACCGATTTCAAATACAAAAATGACGGTTAAAGCTTTTCCTTTGAGTCATGTCAATCCGTTTGAAAGTACCGCATTTTTAATAAAAAATGAAGATTCTTACGTTTTATATTTAGGTGATACTGGTCCGGATTCTGTGGAAAAAAGTGATAAACTAAAAGCTTTATGGACTGTGGTTGCTCCACTAATTCAAAATAAACAATTAAAAGGGATTTTTATTGAAGTTTCTTTCCCTAATGAACAACCTGACAAATTTTTATTCGGGCATTTAACTCCAAATCACTTAATAACCGAACTTCACATTTTAGAAGAATTGGCTGGAAAAGGTTCTTTGAAAGGTTTTAATATTATCGTTACGCATTTGAAACCGCCTGCTAAAAATATTGCAAAACTTAAAGAGCAAATTAAAAATCAGAACGATTTAGGTTTGAAGATTATTTATCCTGAACAAGGGAAAAGGTTTGAGTTATAAAAACTATTTTGTAAGTTATTTTTTATATTTTAGCTGAATAAATTTTATTCAATGAGAATTATTTGGTCCAAAAGAGCAAATTATACTTTCTATAATATTCAAAACTATTTAGAATATTTTTGGTCTTCATTAATAGCTCAAAAATTCATCAAAGATGTTTTACAAGTTTTGAGCTTATTAGAAGTAAATCCAATGCTTGGAAAATACAACACAAACTTGAAATGTAGAGAAATTGTTATTTCAAGACATATCACTTTATACTATCAAACAGAGAAAGACTATATAGAATTAATCTCTTTTTATAACAATCGTCAAAAACCAATAAATAGAATCGATTTGTAATTTTATATAAGGTTTTTACTTTTTAATTCAGCCAACATTTCTTCATGCGTTATAAAATCTCCATTTTTTAAATCAAGTTTTCCTTGCTCAATATCAGCCTTTAGATCTAACATAAAATTTTCTTCTGGTGAAAGTATTTTGGCAATAGACAGTACTTCATCCGGAGTAAATGAATGTGTTTTCAATTTTCTATAAAAGGTTGGACTCGAAATACCAATTTTTTCAATAATATAATTTCTCTTATAAGTTGATTTATCTATTAAACTCTCAATATTTTCAACTATATTTTTGTATGCGATAATTTCCTGTATCATTTTTGTTACTTTTTAATAACGTTTATGATACAAATATATATCAAAAATGATACAAAATTCTCTCTTTTAACATAAAAAACAAACCCGATAGGTTTAAAAACCTGCCGGGTTTGATATTTACATTCAATAAATAATTTATTTTTTAGCTGTAAATCTAGGATCAGTTTCCATTACAGTTCCGCATTTATCACAAGTTCTTAATTCTTCTGAATTGTAAAAATGTTCGAAATGAGGAAGAAAGTCTTTCTCTATATTATGAAGTTCAAAATACACTTCGTAAAGTTTATGATTGCAATTATCGCAATGCCAAAGAAGCCCGTCAGTATAACCTTTTCCAGCACGTTTGCGCTCAATAACCAATCCTATTGAACCTTCGGAACGAACAGGAGAATGCGGAATTTTAGCAGGATGCAAATACATATCTCCGGCATTTAATTCCATTTCTTTGCGCTCGCCATCTTCCTGAATAACAACTTTTATACTTCCTTCTAATTGATAAAAAAGCTCTTCGGTTTCGTTATAATGATAATCTTTTCGTGCATTTGGTCCAGCAACAATCATTACGATGTAATCGCCTGAATCAACATATAGATTTTTATTTCCAACTGGTGGTTTTAGTAAGTGTCGGTTATCTTCAATCCATTTTGTTAGATTGAATGGTTTTGCTATAGCCATTTTTTTCAGAATTTATGAAAAGCTAAGGTAGTGAATTTGTAGAGACGCACCGCAGTACGTCTTATTGGTTTTGATCATGGCAACGTAGACGCACTGCGGTGCGTCTCTACAATTTTTCTCGAATCAAATAAATATAAACTGGAAAATGATCACTAAAACCAGCTTCTGACAGCGAATTTCGTAACGGATATCCTTTGTACTTTCCTGAAGTCTGAATCAAATACGGCTTGTTAAAAATACCTGCTTTCCAAAATTCATAACTTGAAAAATCAGGTTTTATAAAAGTCCTTGTCAATATAATTTGGTCAAAAATATCCCAGGAATCTCTAAAGGCCAAAGTGCCCATTCCCTTTTCTGCCATTTCTTCGAATGGATTATAAACACCAAATTCAGAAACTTCGCTTTTTTTTGCTTTTGCACCTAATCCAATTTTTATACTCTTATTAAAAGGTCCGTCGTTTAAATCACCCATTGTTATAACTTTTGCCAATGGGTTTATTTGTTGTAATGAATCAATAATTTTTCTATTTAATTTTCCAGCTACTTCACGATACGGACTACTTGCTTTTTCTCCTCCGGATCTCGAAGGCCAATGATTTATAATAATATGAATTTCTTCATTTTCTAAAAATCCACTCACCAAAAGCTGATCTCTTGTAAAAACCCGATTTTTATCAATTTTAACTTCAACATCTCCTAAATCTTCATTATTATTTTCCTGAATAACGGATTTGTTTTTATAGATCAATAATGGAATGTTTGAAAAAGAAGTTGGCCTGAAGTATTTTTTTTGATACAAAAGCGCCACATCAATACCACGCTGATCTGGGGAATCAAAATGAATAATTCCGTAATCGTAACCTGCTATTTTTTCCTGTGTAATCAAATCTTCAAGAACTCCACGATTTTCAACTTCGGAACAACCAATTAAAGTCGGCGCATTTGAATTTTCTGGAGTTCCAATTTCTGAAATAACTCTAGAAAGATTTTTCAGTTTCTGATTATATTTTTCTCTTGTCCAGTGCTGCGCTCCCACAGGAGTCCATTCATCGTCATTTTTGTTGGGATCATTTATCGTATCAAAAAGATTCTCAAAATTGTAAAAAGTGATTGTATGGATACTGTACTTCTTGGATTGGGAACTTACAATAGAAATTGTAAAAAAAGCGATCAAACAAAAATGAAATTTAATAATTTGCATAACTTTAAAAAATTAAATGACCAATTTAAATAAATTGTAAGAAATTTCAATTATTTTTATTAATCTGAATACTTAAATTTGTTCCGGACTAATATTAAACAGCAAAAGAAACCATGAACAACCTCCTTACTATCAAGAAACGTTTTACTTTTTGTAAAATAGCATTTCTTACTTTTGCTTTACAAACATTAAACTGTCAATCTCAACAAATCATGATAACACCGCCTTACTTACAAAAAGGAGATACCGTAGCCCTTTTGGCAACAGCCAGAAAAAACACCGACGACAATTTAAAACCAACTATAGATTTGTTACACAGTTGGGGTCTTGAAGCAGTTATAGGAAGTACAATTGGTCTAGATTATCATCAATTGGCAGGAACTGATGAACAACGCGCATCAGATTTTCAAAAACAATTAGATAACCCAAACATTAAAGCAATTTGGTGTGTACGTGGCGGATACGGAACTGTTCGAATGTTGGACTTATTAGATTTTACAAAGTTCAAGCAACATCCTAAATGGGTTATTGGTTTTAGCGATGTTACTGTTTTGCATAATCATCTAAATACAATGGGTTACAAATCAATTCATGGTATTATGCCGGTAACGGTTCCGCGTGCGACTCCGGCGGCAGTAAGTTCAATGAAAGCGAGTTTATTTGGCGAACCTGTTTCCTACTCTATTGGTCCTGATAAAATGAATCGTTTTGGTAAAGCAACCGGCGAATTAGTTGGTGGAAATTTATCCATATTGTACAGTTTATTAGGTTCTCCATCTGCAATTGACTGTAAAGACAAAATTTTATTTATTGAAGATTTAGATGAATATCTGTATCATATTGATCGTATGATGATGAATTTAAGACGTAATGGTTGCATCGAAAATCTGAGAGGAATTATCATTGGCGGAATGACAAAAATGAAAGATAATGAAGTGCCTTGGGGCAAAAATGCATTAGAAATCATTGATGATGTTACTAAAAAATACAATATTCCGGTTATTTTTAATTTCCCTGCAGGACACGTTCAAGACAATCGTGCTTTAATTATGGGAAATACAATTTCTATTGATGTGAATGCATCTGGAAGCACCGTTACTTTTCAGAAGTAAATACACGACATCTTCCCTTCCTTGAATTGAGGAAATAAATACCACATAAAAATCTCGCAAAGACGCGAAGTCGCAAAGCATAAATTAAACTTTGCGACTTCGCGTCTTTGCGTGCAAAAAACCTGATCCCGAACCTTCGGGAGAAACCTTAAACCTAAAACAAAACTATGGCAGAACATAACGAACTCGGAAAACTTGGAGAAGAACTTGCCGTAGCATTTCTTCAAGAAAATGGTTATGAAATTTTAAACCAAAACTGGGTTTTTCAAAAAGCCGAAATAGACATTATTGCACAAAAAGATTCCATTTTAGCCATCGTTGAAGTTAAGACAAGATCGAGTTTAGATTTTGGTTCTCCGCAGGATTTTGTGAAGCAAAAAAAAATTCAGCTGCTCATAAAAGCAGTAAATGCCTACATAAACGATAGGGAAAAGGATTTTAATGAAGATTTAAATATCCGTTTTGACATAATTGCAATCCATAAAACCGAGAAAACATTTGCAATTGAGCATCTTACCGACGCATTTTATCATTTTTAACACATTTTTTTAATGTTATAATTGTAACATTTTGTTTTTTTATTTATATTTGCAGAGATTTATAACATCAAATTAACTAAACCAACCCAATTAAGTTACAAAAAAAAAAGAAAAAAAATTATGAAAACCGTTTCTTCAATCGTCGAAAATTACATCAAAACAAAACCATTTTTATTGAATGCATTATCGCTCGGGATTATCAACCTAACTTCTTTGTCTCGGAACATTATGACCGAACTTGAAAGCGAATTTGGTAAAGAGGTAAAACAAGGTGCTGTTGTAATGTCTCTTAAAAGACTGACTGAAGAATTAGATTTCAAATTAAACCATAAAATCAATAAAGTAATCAAAAATATTGGTGAGATTACTGTTCGTTCTGAATTGACGGATTACACATTCGCTGCCTCAGAAACAGTTTTAAACAAACAAGCCGATTTGATTTCTGATATTAATGTTTTATCTGATATTTTTTATACCTCATCTCGTGGCGTAAACGAAACCAATATTGTAGTAAGCAGCAGTGTAAATCACTTGGTTGAAAAACACTTTATGAGAGAAAAATTAATCCAGAAATTAGATAATTTAGCTTCTATTACTGTAAAACTTCCGAAAGAAAACATTGTAGTTCCGGGAATTTATTATTTCATTTTCCAACGTTTGGCTTGGGAAGGAATTATTATAAACGAGGTAATTTCGACTTCAAATGAATTTACAATTTTAGTTGGAGAAGATCAGGTTGACGTTGCTTTTAAAGTAATTAAAGACCTTAAAAACTAATCTGCAGAGTTTAATTTTTAGATCTTATTAATATTCAATTTTCTAAAATCCTTTTGTCTTTTAATTCTAAAGATAAAAGGATTTTTATATTTTCCTCAACTAAATAAATTTAGAACTTTGCCTCTATCAATAAGAATATTCTCAAAAATACAATTTCACAATAGTTAATTTTTAAAATTTCAGCCAAAAAGTTATCAACTTGATAAAAAGCAATTTACCCCTGAATTTACTGAGATTTACGCGGTATTAAATTTGAAAAAACAGAATTAAGTGTAATTTTTGACTTTTATATGCGAATAATATTTTTATATATTTGCTAACCACTCAATACATTAGAGTAGCGATTTTGATAGTATCGTAATATAATTAGATTTAAAATACAAACTAATTAATTTAATGTTGGAAGCCAAAGATCATAGCGACAAACTATTGGTAAACGAACTCAAAAATGGCAGCGAAAAAGCATTTCGTTCGCTTTTTGATTTGTATTATCAAGATATCTATGGTTATAGCATTAGTCTTTTAAAATCGAAAGAAGCTGCCGAAGAAAATGTTCAGGATGTTTTTATGAAAGTATGGCAGCATCGGGAAAACTTAAATCTGGAACAGTCGTTTAAAGCCTATGTTTTTACCATTGCCCGAAATCAGGCTTTCAACACGCTGAATAAAGCAGCAAACGACAAAGTTTTGAAAGAAGCTGTTTTTTATGAAAGTCAAAAATCTCATGAATATGGGGATTATTCGATTCGCGAAGAAGATTGCAAAAAACTTCGCAAACAAGCTATAAAACAATTACCGCCCAAACGAAAGCAAATTTTTAAAATGGCACGAAAGAAAGGCATGAGTTACGAAGAAATAAGTCAGGAACTCGGCATCTCTATAAATACAGTCAGGAACCAAATGAGCAAAGCGCTGGAATCAATGCGAGTCTTTTTTCAAGTTCATGATGAGATTATCTAAACCAAAAAACCATAAACCATCAAAATCACCTTTTTCGGGTGATTTTTTTTTGTTCTTAACAGCAAATTTAGCACTTACACCAATCTTTTCATTTCGACGAAGGAGAAATCCTCGCGAGAAGCTCGGCAAAGATTGGATTCTCGTTGCGGAGTTACTTGCGAGGATTTCTCCTTCGTCGAAATGACAAAAACTGCGGTTTTTGAAAAAAAATAAAAACTTATAAAAAATATTTTCGCTAAAAAACCTCAACAAAATCAATACTTCTCGTGTTTTTTCATTTTGTAAAAATTTAAAAATTTAAAAATTTACAACGTTTGAGTAGTACTCAACTTTAGTTCAGCTGTATTATATCAGAACCCCGACTTAAAAACAATTCGAAATGAATTCAAATTCTGAAATAAAAAGTCTTTTACAAAAGTTTGTTTTAAATCAATGCACGCCCGAAGAAACAAACGAGGTTATTGCTTATTATAAAAAAAATCAGCTTACTGATGATTTTCCAACGGTAGAAGATATCCAGCAATTATTGTCGGAAATGCCGAAAATGGATAAACAAACTGCTGATGCCATTTTCATGAATATCTTATCTACTTCAAAAGAAGAAGGAAAAGAAGAATCAGTGATTGAAATGCCAGCAAGAAAATCAAATTTTAGAAAATACATTTCGATTGCGGCTTCTATAGTTGTTCTATTAGGAATTGGCTTTTTCTACAAGCAAAGTCTTTCTACTAAATCGGCAGAAAAACAATTCGACTTTAAGAGCACTGATATTGTACTGCAGTTAGAAAATGGTGACATTCAGGTAATTTCCGAAAAAAATTCATCGATCGTCAAAGATGCAAAAGGAAATATTGTTGGAAATCAAACGGGAGACAAATTAGTTTACGAAAACAATTCTGATCCTGAAAAATTGGTTTACAATACCATCAAAATTCCGTACGGAAAAAAATTCCGACTTCAATTATCTGACGGAACATTTGTTCACTTAAATTCAGGAACCACTTTAAAATATCCTATAAAATTTATTGCCGGCGAAAACAGACAAGTGTTTCTTGATGGAGAAGCTTTTTTTGATGTTGCGAAAGACAAGAAACATCCGTTTATCGTAAATGCAGACAACTTGAATGTTCGTGTTTTAGGAACACATTTCAACGTTTCAAATTATCCCGAAGATACTGTAACCGATGTTGTTTTAGTTGAAGGTTCAGTTGGAATGTACAGTTCAAATGAAGAATTTGACGCACTCAAAAACACCATTTTGAAACCCGGATTTAAAGGAAGCTTCAATAAAGAAAACACCAAAATTTCGACTAAAGCTGTACTAACAGATATCTATACTTCGTGGATAAATGGCGGCTTGACTTTTAGAAATATGACTTTCAAAAACATTATCACAAAGCTTGAAAGACGCTACAATGTTACAATTGTAAACAAAAATGAAAAATTAGCCAACGAAAAATTCAATGCCAGCTTTAAGGAAGAATCTATTGAAAATGTAATGAGTTACTTTAACGAGATTCATGGCATTAATTACACCATAAAAAACAATCAAATACTAATTAAATAACCACTAAAACCAATGAAAATCTATGAGAAACTAAGAATGCAGGAATAAAAAAAATCGGAAAGAGCTGCGAACAATTTCCGATTTACTAAGTGATTGAATATAACGAATTAACTACAATCAATTAACAAAATTATGAAAAAAAAATCAAAGAATACTGGGTTTTTATACCGAGTGTTCCAAAATGACCTAAAATTGAAACTAACTACACTACTTATTTTGGTCGCCATGTTCAATATCAGAGCAAGTACTTATGCCCAAAAGACAAAAGTAACGCTGGAATTAAACAATTCAACAATCGAAAAGGTTATTGAGACCATAGAACAAAAAACAGATTTCAGGTTTATTTATAAACTGAATGATATCGATCTAGACCGAACAGTTTCAATTTCTGTAAAAGATCAATCTATTTATGTTGTTCTGGATAAGCTTTTTAAAGGAACTCCAACCGAATTTAAAATTCGTGATACTCAGATTATCCTCAAAAAACCAGAACTCAAAACGGCAGTGATTCAATTTCAAAAGCAAACAGTTTCCGGCATCATTACTGATGAAAACGGCCTGCCTTTACCTGGAGCTTCTGTTTTTGAAGAAGGAACTAAAAATGGCATGGTAACCGATTTTGACGGAAAATATAAACTTACAGTCGAAAGTAATCAATCTGTAATTATTGTATCTTTTGTTGGATACAAAGAAAAAAAGGTTGTTGCAAGTCAAAGCATTATAAATATTCAACTTTTACCTGACTCTACTGATCTACAGGAAATTGTAGTAGTTGGTTATGGAACTACTGCTAAAAAAGATGTGACAGGCGCTGTGTCGTCTATAACTGCAAAAGACATGAATCAGGGTGCAATTGTAAATCCGCTGCAATTGATTTCAGGAAAAGCAGCAGGTGTAAATATTAACCAAATTGGTAGCGAACCAGGATCTGGACCAAGCGTGCGTATTCGTGGAGTAAGTTCTTTAATTGGTGGAAGCGACCCTTTAGTTGTAGTAGATGGAATTCAGGGAAATTTAGATTTATTAAATTCTATTCCTCCAACAGAAATTGCATCAATCGATATTCTAAAAGATGCTTCGGCAACTGCTATTTATGGATCTAGAGGAGCACCTGGAGTTATCATTGTAACAACTAAAACGAACAAAGCGGGAAAAACGACTTTTGAATATGTAGGTTCTTCTGCTATCGATTTTATTCCAAAAAAATTGGACTTCCTAAATGCTGACGAGTGGTGGACTGCGGCGCAAAGCGTTGGCGTTCCGGCTTCTGCGAATCATGGTGCAAACACAGATTGGTACGGAATTTTAACACAAACAGGATTTACACAAACGCATACACTTTCGTTTGGTGGAGGTAGTGATAAATTCAGTTATCATGGCTCTGTGAGTGCTATTTTACAAGATGGTGTTGTAATTAACTCTAGTAATAAAAAATATATTGCAAGATTACAAGCGACTCAAAAAGCATTAGATAATAAATTGACTTTGAATTATACTTTGACTAACGGAATTAGTAATACAGCCACTAGTATCCAAAGTATTGGTAGAGTTAATCAGGTTTCAAACTTAATTTCTCAAGCTTATCAAATGCGTCCTACTGATCCAGTTTTTCAGGCAGATGGAGTAACGTATTATACAGATCCTAATTTATTTCAATATTTTAATCCTTATGCTGGTCAACAAGAAATTACTAACGACGGAAAATATGATAATTTATTTGGAAGCCTTAAAGCTGATTTAGATATCGTTGATGGTTTGCAGGCAGGTTGGTTTGGAAGCTGGAGAAAAGCAAATAATTCAATTGGTTTCTACGATCCGGCAAAATCAACGGATGCAAACGCAATAAACCAAAAAGGTTTTGGAAATATTACTAATACTCGCCAAGAAGAAAAATTAATGGATATTAGTTTGAATTACAAAAAAACATTTGGAATTCACTCAATCAATGCCTTGGCTTTGTATGAATGGCAGTACCAAAGCAAGCAAGAAAATTTCTCTCAAGCAAGAGGTTTTATTAATGATTTAGCAACTTATAACAACCTTCAACTAGGAGATATTAGTAAAGCGTTACCCGGAGATATTAGATCTTCTAAAGAAGATAGAACTCTAGTTTCTTTTTTAGGAAGAGTAAATTACTCTTTACTAGATCGTTATTTGGTTACAGCAAGTATCAGACGTGATGGATCTTCTGTATTTGGAGCAAACAACAAATGGGGAGATTTCCCATCTGCTTCGGTGGCTTGGCAAATTGCAAAAGAATCGTTTATGACGAATCAATCTGTAGTTAATGATTTGAAATTACGTGTAGGTTATGGTGTTACTGGTAATCAGCAAGGTTTACTGCCTCAAGGATCAATTTCTTTAGTAGGTCCTGCAGGAACTACTTATTTTGGAGGTTCTCAAATTTCAAATTTCAAAATTACTCAAAATGCTAATCCTGATTTGAAATGGGAAACCAAAAAACAAACTAATATTGGTCTTGATTTTGGCTTAATTGATAATAGATTGAGAGGTACAGTTGACTTATATACCGCAACAACTGACAATTTATTATTCAATTATACCGTTTCTCTGCCACCTTACCAATACGATAAAATTCAAGCCAATATTGGTAGTCTAAAAAATGAAGGTATCGAGTTTGCATTAGCATATGATGTAATTAGCAACGAAAACACAACTTTGACTTTGGCCGGAAATGTGTCTTTTATGCGTAATGAGGTACTTAAATTAAACGGACAGATTAATGGTGTACCATTGCAAACAAACTATATAGACTGGGGTGCGCCAAATTCTTACTTAATAGAAGGACAACCAATTGGTACATTTAACATTTTGCAACACGACGGAAAAAACGCTGCTAACGCTGAAACAGTTGTAGATCAAAATGGTGACGGAAAATACGATCAAGACAGTACGAGTGCAGATCGTGTAATGCAAGGTTCTGCTCTGCCAACTTATACTTTTGCTTTCAATCCAACTTTGAGATATAAAAAGTTTGACGCCTCATTCTTATTAAGAGGATCTGGAGGAAATAAAATTTATAATACAGTCAATCAACGTTCAAGCTATATGGAGAACATTGGAAAAAGCAATGTTTTGCAAAGCGCTGTTGACTTAGGTATTTTCACCTCTCAATATTCTTCAAATTTATGGCTTGAAGATGGTTCTTTTGTTCGTTTAGAAAACGTTACGGCAGGATATAATTTTGGTTTTAAAGATCGATTTATAGAGTCAATTAGACTTTCTCTTACTGGAAACAACCTATTCCTTATCACTAAGTATTCAGGTATTGACCCTGAAATTAACTTAAGTGGCAGTGGTTCTGCAGATGCATATTTTGGCGGAGATAAAGGAATTTATCCTCGTACCAGAAGTATCTCGTTTGGTGTAAATGTTAAATTTAAATAGTAAAAGAAATGAAAATAAAAAATATATTTATAGCAGGAAGCCTTTGTTTCTTTGCTCTTACAAGTTGCACCGATCTTGAAGAAAACGTGTACGACAAATATCCTGCAGAAGATTTTTACGGATCACCTCAAGGAGCCGATATCGCTTTAGCTGGTGTATACGCCCAAATTCCTGGTAACTGGGGTGGTGTGGGTTATGCTGGTGCAGATTTGGGTTGGTATGACTTAAACTCTATGTGTGTTGATGATCAGGTTATTCCTCATAGAAATACAGGTGACTGGTCAACTGAATTTGCAATCTTATTCAAACATCAATGGTTGCCAACAGATGAAGTAGTTCGAAATACCTGGAACTGGTTATATGTGTCCGTTTTCAATGCAAACCTTGCCGTAAAACTATTGGAAGACTCTAAAGCTGATGCATCAAAAATTGCTGAAGCAAAAGTTTTAAGAGCATTTTTCTATTATTTATTGATTGATGATTTTGGAAATGTGCCATTTTATACAGACAACAATATTACAGTTGATAAAATACCACAAGCAAGTCGTAAAGAGGTATTTGATTTTGTAGTCTCTGAATTAAAAGCAAATATTGATTTATTACCTGGTACTAAAGGTGGAGAATTTTACGGCAGATTCAACAAATGGGCCGGATATACTTTGCTTGCTAAAGTATATATGAATGCCGGTGTTTTAACTGGAACTCCAAAATGGGAAGAATGTTTAGCTGCTTGTAATGTGGTAAATGGCGGAGGATTTTCATTACATCCTGCCCTTTCAGATGCTTCAAGTCCGTTAGGAAATAAATATTATGAGTTGTTTGGAGATGTGAATCCACAAGATGAAACGATTTTATCTATTTACACTACAGTGGATATTGTAGGACGTAATATTTTTAGTGTACGTAGTTTAATCGGACCACATGCTAATGCTTTATTTGGTTATAGTGGCTGGAACGGATCTGTTATCCCAAAAGATTTTTACGCGAAATATGATGATAAAGATATTCGTAAAAAACAATTCTTAATAGGTCCACAGCCTGGTGACGTAAATTATACATTAGATATAACTTCATTAGATAATCCGGGAGCGGGTGCTCAGGAAGGTGTTCGAAATGTTAAATTTTATCCTGCAGGTTCAATGAACGGTGGTGGAGCGTCAAATGATTTCCCTATTTACAGATATGCCGATGTTATATTAATGACAGCTGAATGTAATGTTCGTTTAGGTAATGCCGGAGCAGCCAAACCATTAGTTGATGCTATTAGAACTCGCGCTGGTCTTGGTGCTTTAGCTTCAAACCCTACTCTTGATGATATTTTTGATGAAAGAGGACGCGAATTAAATTGGGAAGGACACCGTAGAGAAGATATGATTCGTTTTGATAAATTTTTGTTACCAAATGAATTCAGAGGTGTTTCAGAAGAATATAGAAAAATATTCCCTATCCCAACTTCAGCTTTAAATGCAAATCCAGGACTTAAACAAAATCCAGGTTACTAAAAACAGCTAAATAATATGAAAAAATATATAAATAAATTAGTAGCGTTACTTGCATTAGTAATCGTGGCTACTTCTTGTGACTCTGATGCGGAATTAACCGTTTTAAAATCGGTTAGTTTTCCTGCTGCAATTACATCTTCTGCAAGTAAAATTGTGCTTACAGAAGATGCAGCCGATGATACTGCAACAACCATTTCTTGGTCAGCTGTTGTTTTCCCAATTGAAGCTCCCGTTTTATATACGGTTCAATTTGATCTCCCAGCAAATACTACTGGTAATAAGGCGTGGTTAAATGCTAAAGTATTTGAAGCAGGAAACGATGTTTTAACCAAATCTTTTACTATTCGTGATTTGAATAAAATTGCAACTGATTTAGGATTACAACCTAATGTAGAGGGAAAATTAGCCGTAAGAGTTGTGGCTGCCATGGATAGAAATATTTATTCTGATCCAATTGAGATAACAGTAACTCCTTATGAAAAAGCAGTTGTTTTTGGCGAAATTTATATGCCTGGAGATTATCAAGGTTGGGCTATTGAAACTGCTGCAGCTTTACCAGCAATTGAAAAAGGAATCTTCCAAGGATATATGACTGCTCAAGGTACTGCATTAGCATTTAAACTAAATACTGCAAGAACATGGGCTGAATTTTATGGTGCAGGTGCTACTAATGAAGATTTAGTTAGAATGGATGATGATAATTTATTTCTTCCAGGCGCAGGTTCATATCAAATAAAAGTAAACTTAAATACTTTAAAATGGTCTGCTACTCCTTATGCATGGGGAGTTGTTGGAGATGGTACTCCAGGTGGCTGGGACAATAGCACACCTATGACCTACGATCACGTAAATAAAGTATGGAAGGTTACTGTTGATTTGAAGGTAGGAGCCCTAAAATTCAGATTGAATAATAGCTGGGATATTAACTACGGTCAAAAAGAAAGCACAAGCGGAATTGCTTATTTAGATAACTCTGGAGCATATTCTATACCAGAAGCTGGTACTTATGAAGTTACATTCTCAATAAATGAAGCAACGACGGTTGTTGGCGATAAAGGAACTTTCCCTGCATCTGCTACTTATACTGTTACTAAAAAATAATCTAACATATTTCATATAAGCTAGATTAGTTTGAGTGATACCTGCCTTTCTGAGCAAAAGGCAGGTTATCTAAAAATGTTTAAAAACTAAAATTCTAGTCTTGTAAAATTTAATTTCTAAAATCATGAAGTCTAAAACCAACATCATTTCTATTTTGCTGCTTGCTTTGGCGTTTGTTTCCTGCAGTTCATCAGATGACAATCCGAAAACAGATCCAAAACCGGATCCAGGAACAGGAACTGAATACCAGCAATACGGAACTGCATTTGATAAAGTTCCGGCAAACGAAGATGCGGTCATTTATCAGGTAAATCTACGTTCTTTTAGTCCAGAAGGAAATTTAAAGGGAGTACAGAAACGACTTGATTCTATTCAGAAATTAGGTGCAAATGTGATTTATTTAATGCCAATTTATCCTGTTGGAGTTTTAAAAGCTGCAGGAAAATACGGTTCACCGTATTGCGTTAAAGATTACAAAGCAGTTAATCCTGATTTTGGGACTTTAGATGATCTTCGTTCTTTAGTTACCGCGGCGCATAGTAAAAACATGGCTGTTATTTTAGACTGGGTTGCGAATCATACTTCATGGGACAATCAATGGATTACAGCGCATTCTGACTGGTATCAAAAAGATGCCAACGGAAATATTACAATTCCACCGGAAACCAACTGGCAAGATGTAGCGCAATTAAACTACAACAATACTGACATGAAAAAAGCCATGATCGATGCGATGTCATACTGGGTTTACAATGCCAATATTGATGGTTTCAGATGCGATGCTGCCGATTTTGTTCCGCAGGCATTCTGGACGCAAGCCATTACTGAAATTCGTAAAATCAAAAATCAAAAAATGATCATGATGGCAGAAGGAACAAGAGTCAATCATTATGATGCTGGTTTTGATTATACTTTTGGTTTTTCATATTTTGATGCATTAAAAAAAGTATTTTCAGAAGCACAGCCTGCTTCTTATTTACAAACTGAAAGCTCTAAAGAGTATGGCCAATTAGACAGTTCAAAACGCATTGTTCGTTATATTACAAACCACGATGTGAATCTTTCTGATGGAACTCCTTTAGAACTTTTTGGAGGTAAAAAAGGATCATTAGCTGCTTTTGTTATTGCTTCAAGCATGAAATCTGTTCCGATGATTTACGGCGGACAGGAAATTGGATACGCAAAACGAATCGATTATTTTGATAAAATTGCCATTGACTGGTCTACAGCCGATTATGCTATGTTGAAAGAATACAAAAAGATAATCGCTTTTAGAAATACTAGTGAAGCACTTAGAAAAGGAAAAATTACAGGATATAGCAGTAATGATGCAACCGTATTTTCTATGGAAACAGCTGCTGATAAAGTTTTAATTGTAGTAAATGTTAAAAATAAAGCGGTTAAATATGCTACTTCAACCGCATTAGCAAATACTACCTGGGTTGATGCCTTAACCGGAAATCAAGTAACAATTGGTGCCGAAATAAACTTATCGGCCTACCAATATTTAATACTTAAAAAACAATAAAAGCCTCTGATAAAATTAAGCTTGCACAAAACCAGATAACATGAATTTTCAATCCCAAAAAAAGCTACTTCAAATTCGTTTGAGTAAAACAATCGCACTTTTATTTTTTGCATTCGCCAGTACATTTTGGCTTCAGGCGCAAGAAATAACTTCGCCAGACAAAAACCTTTCTTTAAAATTTGAATTAAAGGAAGGCGGCATTCCGTCTTACCAATTAACATACAAACAAAAACCAGTTATAAAGCCAAGTTCTTTAGGTTTAGAACTTCAAAATATGGCTTCGTTTATGGATGGCTTTACGGTTACAAATACAGCACAATCTACTGTAGATGAAAACTGGAATCCTGTTTTAGGTGAAGAAAAAACGATTCGTAATCATTATAACGAATTGGTTGTCACTTTGGTTCAAGCCAAAAACAACAATAGATTTATCCGAATCCGTTTCCGTTTATTTAATGACGGATTAGGATTTAGATATGAATTTCCGAAGCAAAACGACTTAAGTTATTTTGTAATTAAAGAAGAACGTTCTGAATTTAATTTGGCCGGAAATCATAAAATTTTCTGGATTCCGGGAGATTATGATACCAATGAATACGCATATACAACGTCTAAAATTTCAGAGATTCCTTCGCTGATGCAAAAAGCAACGATCGAAATTAATGCACAATGTCCAATAAAAGAATTGTCTGTACAAACGCCTTCAATGATGAAATCGGATGATGGTTTGTACATCAATATTCACGAAGCAGGATTAATCAATTATCCTGCAATGTATCTTGAAGTTGATGCCAAAACTAATAAAATGATCAGTCATTTGGCACCAGACGCGCTTGGAGCAAAAGGTTATATGCAGACCGATGCACAATCGCCTTGGAGAACTATTGTCGTAAGCGATAAAGCAACAGATATTTTAGCTTCAAAACTGATTCTGAACCTCAACGAACCAACAAGTTACAAAGATGTTTCTTGGATCAAACCAGTAAAATTCATCGGAATTTGGTGGGAATATTTTGTTGCTGGAAGAAGTACATGGGCTTTTGGAAAAGAGAATAATGTAAAACTTACTGATGATTTCACTAAGCTTACGCCGAATGGAAAACACGGAGCTACAACAGAAAGAGCAAAAGAATATATTGATTTTGCTTCTAAAAATGGTTTTGATGCGATTCTTATCGAAGGCTGGAACATTGGTTGGGAAGATTGGATTGGAAACTGGAAAGAAGAAGTTTTTGATTACGTTACGCCATATCCGGATTTTGATGTAAAAGCAGTCCATGAATATGCAGCTTCAAAAGGTGTAAAAATCATCATGCATCATGAAACTTCGGGATCTGCGACTAATTATGAAAGACGTTTGGATCGTGCTTTTCAGTACATGAATGATAACGGTTACGATGCTGTAAAAACCGGTTATGTTGGAAAAATTATTCCGCGTGGCGAACACCATGACGGACAATGGATGGTGAATCATTATATAAATGTAGCCAAACGTGCCGCCGATTATAAAATTATGATTGACAGTCACGAAGCGGTTCGACCAACGGGTTTGAACAGAACTTTTCCAAACTGGATTGCACAGGAATCTGCTCGCGGAACCGAGTTTGAATCGATGGGAGGTTTAGCGCCAGATCATACAACTATTTTGCCTTTTACAAGATTAATGGGAGGCCCAATGGATTACACCCCAGGAATTTTCCAAACCGATCTTTCTTATTACGGAACTGGAAGCACACAACGTGTAAATACTACTTTGGTAAAACAATTGGCGTATTATGTTACAATGTACAGTCCGTTGCAAATGGCGGCTGATATTCCGGGAAATTACGAGCGTTTTCCAGATGCATTTCAATTCATAAAAGACGTAGCTGTTGATTGGGATAACAGTTATATTCTCGAAGCTGAACCGGGAGATTACATCACAATAGCGCGTAAGGCAAAAGGCAAAGACGAATGGTTTATTGGCGGAATTACAGATGAAAATGCAAGAACAGCAAACATTTCATTTGATTATTTGCCAGCAGGAAAAAACTACATCGCCACAATTTATGCTGATGCTAAAGAGGCAAATTGGAAAGAAAACCCACAAAAATATACGGTTACAAAAGTTATTGTAAACTCAAAAACTAAATTGAAGCAATATCTAGCTCCAGGCGGAGGTGTTGCCATCAGCATTAAAGAAGGGAATCCTTCTGAGTTAAAAGGATTGAAGAAACTATAAAAATTTGGTTAATTAGGTAGTAAGTAAAAATGGCGCATGAAATTTTTCGTGCGCCATTTTTTGTTATATTTTTTTCGCCACGAATTCACGAATTATTTTAAAGAGATTAATTCGTGAATTCGTGGCTATCTTTTTTTACTCCTCAAACAATTCCATCAACTCCAACGCACGTTTTATAGACTTCACATTCTCAAAAGTCAACAACAGACGTAATCCATTAACGGTTTGTTTTTCTTTCATTTTGCAGATATTGCTATGCTTCTGAACAAAATTTAAAACATTCCTAAACTTCACCGATTGGTAATAATCAGACTGTTGATCTGAAACAAAATATCCAATCATTTTGCCTTGTTTCAGAACCAATTTCTCAATTCCGACTTTCGTTGCAATCCATTTTATTCGGATGCTGTTTAATAATGAAATAGCTTGTTTTGGCAACGGACCAAAACGGTCAATCAATTTTTTCTCGAATTCCTGTAAACCGGCTTCGTCTTTGATTGCTCCCAATTCGTTGTATAAAACCAAACGTTCTGAAACGTTGTTGATATATTCATCTGGGAATAAAAGCTCAAAATCGGCATCGATTTGAATATCTTTTACATATTCTTTGGTATCGATATCATTTTCTTCCGGATATAAATCTTTGAATTCATTTTCCTTCAATTCTTCAATCGCTTCGTTCATGATTTTTTGATACGTATCAAAACCAATTTCATTAATGAAACCGCTTTGTTCACCACCTAATAAATCTCCTGCACCACGAATTTCAAGATCTTTCATCGCAATGTTGAAACCGCTTCCTAATTCGCTGAATTGTTCCAATGCCTGAATACGTTTTCTTGCATCTTCGGTCATAGAAGAATACGGCGGACAAATGAAATAACAGAATGCTTTTTTGTTGCTTCGCCCTACTCGACCACGCATTTGGTGCAAATCTGATAATCCGAAATTGTTGGCATTATTGATGAAAATCGTGTTGGCATTTGGAACGTCCAATCCACTTTCAATAATGGTTGTTGCCACCAAAACATCAAAATCTCCGTTCATGAAACCTAACATCAATTCTTCAAGTTTGGCACCGTCCATTTGTCCGTGACCAATTCCGACTCTAGCATTTGGAACCAAACGCTGAATCATTCCTGCCACTTCTTTTATATTTTCGATTCGGTTATTGATGAAGAAAACTTGCCCGTTTCGTTGAATTTCATACGAAATCGCATCACGAATAATCTCTTCATTAAAACCAACTACATTTGTTTCAATTGGATAACGATTTGGCGGAGGCGTCGTAATTACTGATAAATCTCGAGCCGCCATTAACGAAAATTGAAGCGTTCTCGGAATTGGCGTTGCCGTTAACGTCAATGTATCAACATTTGCAGCAATCGTTTTTAATTTATCTTTTACGTTTACTCCAAACTTTTGTTCCTCATCAACAATCAATAAACCTAAGTCTTTAAAAACTACATTTTTGTTTACCAATTGATGTGTTCCAATAACGATATCTAGTTTTCCTTCGGCTAAATCTTTTAAAGTTTGCGTTTTCTGTTTTGCTGTTCTGAATCGGTTTAAGTAACCAATTGAAACTGGCATATCTTTCAAACGTTCCGAAAAAGTTCTGTAATGTTGGTACGCCAAAATAGTCGTCGGAACTAAAACAGCAACTTGTTTGCTATTATCAACCGCTTTAAAAGCGGCACGAATCGCAACTTCTGTTTTTCCGAAACCAACATCACCACAAACCAAACGATCCATCGGGCGATCGCTTTCCATATCGGCTTTTACTTCTGCCGTCGATTTGGTTTGATCTGGAGTATCTTCATAAATAAACGAACTTTCTAATTCGTTTTGCAAATAACTATCCGGCGCAAATTGAAAACCTTTTTCTAATCTTCGTTTCGCATACAACTGAATCAAATTGAACGCAATATGTTTGACGCGCGCTTTGGTTTTTTGTTTTAAAACTTTCCAAGCGTTCGATCCTAATTTGTAGATTTTTGGAGGCGTTCCGTCTTTACCGTTGTATTTGGAAATTTTATGAAGCGAGTGAATGCTCACATACACGATATCATTATCGGCATAAACCAATTTAATGGCTTCTTGTGTTTTTCCCTCGACCTGAATTTTCTGCAAGCCGCCAAATTTCCCAATTCCGTGATCAATGTGCGTTACATAATCGCCAACAGAAAGTGCGGTTAATTCTTTTAAAGTGATATTTTGCTTTTTAGAATAACCGTTTTTGATGTTGAATTTATGATAACGCTCAAAAATCTGATGATCTGTATAAGCCGTTATTTGATTTTCTTCGTCAATAAAACCTTGGTATAATGGCAATACAATAGTATTATATTGCTTTCTGATATTCTCAGAATTGGCTTCGTCTAAACTTTCAAAAATATCATGAAAACGTTTTGCCTGCGTTTCATTCGAACAGAACAAATAATTTTTATATCCGTTAAAATGATTATCGCTCAAATTGTTCAGCAACAAATCAAATTGCTTATTAAATGAAGGCTGTGGCTGAATATGAAATTCGAATTTCTTCGTCGTTTTATAAACTGGTTTTGACAATTCGACTATAGAAAAATCCAAAGATCGTTTAATAAATGAAGCCTGATTTAAAAACAATTGTTCCGGAGTGGCGTGTTTTATTTCTTTTGAAAGTTTCTCAAAAGCTTCTTCCGCTCTAGCGAATTGTTTGTCCAACTGACTAAAAAGTCCTTCGGTATTTTGAATAAAAAGAACCGTTCTTTCTGCAATATAATCTAAGAAACTTTCACGGTTTTCCTGAAAAAGCTTGTTTTCAACATTCGGGATAATCGTGATTTTTTTATGCGTCTGAACTGATAATTGTGTCTCAACATCAAAAGTTCGAATGCTGTCTACTTCATTTCCAAAAAACTCAATCCTATAAGGATGATCATTCGAAAAAGAGAAAACATCGACAATTCCTCCACGAACCGAAAATTCTCCGGGTTCTGTAATGAAATCAACTCTTTTAAATTCATATTCGAACAAAACTTCATTAATAAAATCAATCGAAATTTTATCATTCAAAGCCACTTTTAAAGTGTTTTTGTCTAATTCTCTTCTCGTAACAACTTTTTCAAAAAGTGCTTCAGGATACGTAACAATTACGGCTGGTTTTTTTCGGGAATTGATTCGGTTTAAAACCTCAGCGCGAAGCAAAACATTGGCATTATCAGTTTCATCAATTTGGTATGGACGACGGAACGAAGCCGGATAAAACAAAACATCTTGTTCTCCAATCATTTGTTCCAAATCGTTCAGGTAATAAGCAGCTTCTTCTTTATTGTCTAAAACAATCAAAAATGGTAGCTCAGATTTCCTGAAAACCGAACGAATTACAAACGAAACCGCAGATCCAAGCAAACCGCTTAGATGCATTTTTATTTGATTTCCCTCCAACAGATTTGTTGCAATCTGTTGCGCTTTTGGCAAATTATCGTAGATAGTATATAAGGCGTTTTTACTCAACTTTTGGTGAATTTTGATCTAGATTATGCATGCGCATCTGATCGGCATTTGTATTCGGAATTGCACGGGTTGTATCCAACATTCTTAAGAAATCAGCTTCTCCTTCTTCTTTTGGAATTTTTGCTTTCTCAACAATTTTATCCATTTGTCTTTCCAGTGAAACGATTTCTTTATTGATATCTCCAATTAAGAACGTTACTTTCTCATCCGGAATTTTACTCAAATGAATAAATAAATCCATCATTCTTACTTTGGTAATCAAAATAGAAATTCGGCTTTTAATTGCCGGCTGATTAAATTCGGGCGGAATATTATTGTTTAAAGCCATTGCTTTATTCGAAATCGCTTTTGACTTTTTTTGAAATGCTCCAATTGTTCTTCTTGGCTTCTCGCCGATTTCTTTTAGAAAGTCGCGCCATTCATTCCATGAACTTATTTTTTGCTCTGCAATATCATTAATCGGTTCATCAATAAAAATCCAGGCTTTATTGATGTTATTGAAGATTTTCTCATTCTTTTTTGCTACTTTTTCGTTTTCAGCACGACGTTTTTCATTTTCATCCTGACAGGATTGCAGTACAAAAATCAAAAGCAGAAAGAGAGCTATTTTATATTTCATTTGGTAAAAACATTAAGCTACAAAGTTACAAAGTAAATTTACAATTACGAATTCTGTTTTTTGCTAAAGATTCTATAAATCAATATTATTTTTTGGTAACCCAAATTGTTATTCCGTTAAAAAATTAAGATACTTTATTTAGCGCTTATGATTTCTAAAAATGATTTTCAAGATCAAATTCCCAAAGACACACAGACACACCTCTACAGGCACACAGACACACCCTTGGAGACACACGGGCACACTTAAGCAAGCACAAAGGCACACCGCTGGAAAAGAGAATAATCCAACAAACAAACTTTATAATTATTAAATTTATAATTAGTTTATCTAAAAATTAAAATTATTTGCGAAAACCTTATATTTGCTTAACTAAAAACTACACAATGAATCCAAAAATATTAATCATCGGCGCTTGTGGCCAAATTGGGACAGAACTGACCCAAAAGCTTCGTAAATTATACGGAACAGAAAATGTAATTGCTTCGGATATTCGAAAGTTAAATACTGATGTTGTAAACTCAGGACCTTTTGAAGTTGTCAATGCTTTAGATTTCAACCAAATTGAGCATCTTGTTGAAGTACACCAAATTACAGATATCTATTTAATGGCAGCGCTTTTATCTGCAACTGCTGAAAAAAATCCTGCTTTTGCATGGGATTTGAATATGAATTCTCTTTTTCACGTTTTAAATTTGGCTAAAGCCCAAAAAATAAAAAAGATATTCTGGCCTTCAAGTATTGCTGTTTTTGGACCAACAACTCCTAAAGAAAACACACCTCAATATACTGTAATGGAACCTTCAACTGTTTACGGAATTAGTAAACAAGCGGGCGAAAGATGGTGCGAATATTATCATAATATTTATGGTGTTGATGTTCGTAGTATTCGTTATCCGGGTTTAATTAGCTGGTCGACTCCTCCGGGCGGTGGAACCACAGATTATGCTGTTGATATTTTCTATAAGGCTATTGCCGATAAAAAATATGAATGCTTTTTATCATCTGAAACCAAAATGCCAATGATGTATATGGATGATGCAATCGACGCAACGATCAACATCATGAAAGCTCCGGCTGAAGAAATTAAAATTCATTCTTCATACAATTTGGCTGCAATGAGTTTTACGCCAACTGAAATTGCTGCCGAAATCAAAAAACATATTCCGGAATTTGAAATTACTTATAATCCTGATTTCCGTCAGAAAATTGCGGACAGCTGGCCGGCAAGTATCGATGATTCTTCTGCAAGAGAAGATTGGGGATGGAATCATAAATTCGATTTGGAAACCATGACTAAAGATATGATTGAGCATTTGAGCTAATTATTTCTCAGCACAATTTGCTTCATATCATCAAGTGAAAATTTCAATTGCCTCTAGCTTTAGCTGGAGGTTTTTATTTTCATTTTTATTCCTCCAACTAAAGTGGAGGCAATTGATTTTCTACTGATAACTAAAAAAGTCCCGTTTAAATTAATTAAACGGGACTTTCTGTTTTTATTCTTTTTGAAGATTACTTCACTTCAAAAACATTATTAGCAGCTTTCACATCAGCCATTAATCCGCTTGGATCGATAGTGATTTTTTTGATTGCTGTTTTGTTTTTGTCAATTGAAAAACTATAGTTTTGTTGTGCCCAAGCCCAATCTTCCAAAACTGTTCTTTTTTCGTTTGGATTTGGATTTGGTTTGATGAAATTCATCATTCTCAACGGAATATAGAATGTCTCAGAAGTTCCGTCAGTATAATCTACTTTCAAGTCAATTGGCATTGGCATTCTTCCAATTCTTTCTAAAGTAACTGTTGTTTTTCCTGCATTATCCGCAACATCTTTGATTCCGTAATCAATTGTATTTGTTGTTTGCGCCCAATCTGTTAAATACCAATCTAACTCTGCTCCTGAAACTCTTTCAGCAGATCTTTTGATGTCATTTGGAGTTGGATGTTTGAATTTAAAATCGTTGAAATACCTGTGTAATGTTGCATCAACATTTTCTTTTCCAATTACATATTCTAACTGAGAAAGGAAAATACTTCCTTTTACATAAGAAGAAATACTATAAGGGCGATTTTCGTCATAACGATCTCCGTGCGTAGTTTGCGGTTGTTCTTTACCAGAATTTACTAAACTGTAATACGCATTATAATTTCCTTTAAACGGATTTACTTCTTTTTTATCACCTTTTAATTCATTCAAAGCGCTATCTTCAATATAGGTTGTAAAACCTTCGTCCATCCAAGGATGTTTAGATTCGTTTGAAGCCAAAATATGCTGGAACCAAGAGTGTCCTAATTCATGCGTTGCAGTACCAAGAATTCCCTCAAGACTTCCGTTTCCTAACATTAAAGTACACATTGCATATTCCATTCCGCCATCGCCGCCCTGAATAAATGAATATTGTTTGTACGGATATTGCCCCACTCTATGATTGTAATAATCCATAACTTTTACCATTAATGGTTCTAACTGTTTCCAGTTTTCGGTAGTTTTTGGATTGTTTTTATAGAAGAAATGCAAATCAACATCATTTGGTCCTTTTACGATATCATGAGTGTATTCTTTATCGGCAGCCCAAGTAAAGTCGTGAACATTTGGCGCAATAAAATGCCATGTCAAAGTTTTAGCTTTTTTAGGATAAACCACTGTTACGCCTGCATCTTGGTAACCGTGACCAATTGAGTTTTTATCCTGTAAATATCCTGAACCACCAATTGTGTAGTCTTTATCAATTGTGATTTTTACATCAAAATTTCCCCAAACACCGTGAAATTCTCTTGCAATGTATGGATCGGCATGCCAGCCTTCAAAATCAAATTCGGCTAATTTTGGATACCATTGAGACATTGAAAGTTCAACTCCTTCAGAATTATTTCTTCCTGAACGACGAATCTGAACCGGAACCTGACCATCAAAATCAAGAGAGAAAGTAGATTTTGAATTTGGCAAAATTGGTTTAGCCAAAGTAACTTCCAAGATTGTTCCCGAAACACGAGTTTGTGCTACTGCTCCGTCTTGTTTGAAGTTTGTAATTTTTAAAAATCCAATTTCATTTGGTTTTAAAGTTTCAATACGGCTTTGTTTCGTTTCTTTTCCGTCTGCACCTTTTACTTTATTAACCATTCTTCCGTCCGGATCTTTTATGAAATGAAGACGGGCATCCATTTCGCTTCCTGGCTGAAATGCATTTGGAAACAAATGATAAAACACCTTTCTCAAAGTATCAGGAGAATTATTGGTATAAACCAACTCTTGTTTCCCTTTGTACTGGTAATTTTTAACGTCCATTGACACCTCCATTTTATAATCGGCGTGTTGTTGCCAATAAGGAGCATTTTGTGCTAAAGCAGAGTTTAAACCTAAACTCAGAAAGGATAATACTAAAATTTTACGCATGCTTGTTTCAATAAAAATGGAAGAGCTTCCGCTCTTCCATCAGATTAGAATTCTTTATTTTGATTATTTTTTTGACATTTTTTCAGCCATTAGCAATGCATTATAAGCATTTACCATTTTTGCTGTTCTTGAAGATTCAACTGAAGAAACTGCTGCTGGTTTCTCGCCTGGATTTTCGCTTTCGCCCAAAACTACTTTTGAAGGAAGCGCTACTCCTGAATCCATTAAAATTTGTTTAACCTGAGACGCTTTTAATTTTGGATAATAAGAACGAATTAATGCCGCAACACCAGCCGCATTTGGAGCCGCCATTGAAGTTCCCTGCAAATATTTGTATTTATTGTTAGGAATTGTTGCATAGATTTCTTCACCCGGAGCAAAAACATCAACGTTTATTTTTCCGAAATTTGAGAATCCTGCTACTACATTTTCGCCATATTCTTTGTTGATAGCACCAATTGTAATTACGTTGTTTGTAAACTCTTTTACATTGTCTTTAGAGTCGTTTGGATAATTGATGTTTTTATTTTCATCAATATTATATCCATCATTTCCAGCTGCATGAACAATTAAAACATCTTTTTTAGCAGCATATTTTAAAGCGTCGTAAACCCAGTCTTTGTGTGGAGAAAAGCTTTTTCCAAAACTTCCGTTAATTACTTTTGCTCCGTTGTCAACTGCATAACGAATTGCCAATGCAATATCTTTATCATATTCATCTCCATCCGGAACGGCTCTTACGGTAAGGATTTCCACATTGTTTGCTACACCGTCTCCGCCTAAATTATTTCCGCGAACCTGAGCGATAATTCCGGCAACGTGAGTTCCGTGCAATGCTTTTTCTTTGTCCGGACCAAAAACAACATTATTTCCATAATGATTGTCTTTAATATCATTCGGATTGTCTCCTACTGCTTTTCTTCCGTCAAAATCTTTGTTTAGATTATAATTTAATTCATCATAAACCTGGTCTTTATATTCTCCAAAATCAGCTTCAGGATCAAAAGTTGGACCGGCGTTCCCAAATATTTGGGTCATTATATTTTTACTTTGCGAAACTTTTGGATCTGTTGATGTAATAGCTGCTAAATCTTCAACTTTATACGTTGTTTTGTTCAGCTCTTTTTGAATCGTTTTATGAACTTCAAGTAAAAAATCTACTTGTTCTTTGTTTTTTAAAGCTTCTTCGTATTTCTTATTATATTGAGCCAAAGCCTCTTTATACTCTGCAGAACCGTCGTCCCCTTTTTTAACAACACGAGTCATTTCAAGGTTTTCATGAACTGCTTCTCCAAGAAAGTTCCATCCGTGAATGTCATCGATAAATCCGTTTTTATCATCATCGATTCCGTTTCCGGGAATTTCTTTTGGATTTGTCCAGATATTCCCTTTCAAATCTTCATGTTCGATATCAACTCCTGAATCGACAATTCCAACGATAACTTTTTTACCCGTTTTACCTTGTAATAATTCGGCGTAAGCCCTGTCAACACTCATTCCGGGAATAGAATCTTTAACCAAATCCAGATGACTCCATCTTTTTAACTCATTTTCACTTACCGGAGCTTTTTTTACAACTACTAATGGAGCAGTAATAACATTTTTTGGTGCTGCATCCTGCGCTTGTACTGTAGCGCTGCATCCTGCTAAAACCAGTAATGCAAAAGCAGATAATTTAATAGGTTTAATATAACTCATGTATCTCAATTTAATATATAGTTAAAGATGCGCCTAAATTATGATTTTTTGTTACAAAAAACTAACGATTAACACTGTGTTATGATTTTTAGACTAAAACAAATCATGCTTATATGGGCTTCAAACGCTTATATAATCAAACACTTACGAGATTTAAAGGCAGAAAAAGACAAGTAAAAATATTATCTGAATTTTAAACTTATGTAAAAACCAGGTAAAAATACGGGGTTTTACGGTTTCCCGTAAGGATATTCGGTTTAATTTGTCTATAATTGCGCGTCCTAATTCTAATCATATTCTATGAAAACAAAACTACTCTTGTTGCTATTATTAGCAAATTTTTCTATTTATGCACAGACCAATTTAGTCCCGAATGGTGATTTCACAACCTGGACCACAGGTGCACAACCAGAGAGCTGGACAGTAGAAAATGCAACTTCTAGTCATTTTTTGGGTGCTGGTGACTACGCCGCAGAATTATATATCTCAAGTAGTACTGCAATTCCAAAAATGACAACTCAAATTGCGTTAAAAGCCGGCGTAACTTATACTGTAAAATATAGGTATAAATATCTCGACGCAAATTTTAGTGGTGATCATCCACTTTCTTTAAAAATTTCAGCTGCCGGAGCTGCAAGTAATTTATCGAGCAGTTCTTTTGCCAGCGACAATCTTTGGACAAATAAAGAAACAACTTTTACTGCAGATCAAAACCTGTCTTATGACTTGAGTTTTTCTACTTTTACTTTTGATAATCAACCCTTCGGTATTTTAATTGACGATGTTAAAGTATATGTTGAAGGATCTGAAACTTATACTAAAATTCCCGATGTAAATTTCGAAAACAAACTTATCGCCCTGGGAATCGATTCTGGTGTTGCCGATGGACAGGTTCTTACTTCTAATTTTTCTAAAATAACAAGTTTAGATGTTTCTAACAGTTCCATTTCTGATTTAACAGGAATTCAAGATTTTACTGCTTTAACAAGCTTAAATTGTAATTCTAATAAATTAACAAATTTAGATATCTCTAATCTCAATTTAACAAAATTAAGTTGTTCTAATAATCAATTAACGAGCTTAAATGTTTCTAATAATATTGATTTAACTGACTTAGATGTTAGTTCAAATTTATTAACCGCTTTAAATCTTTCAAAAAATACAGCTATAAATTATCTTAATTTAAATTATAATAGTATTGAAAAAATTGATTTATCGGCAAATATAAACCTGAAGCATTTATTTCTTTATCAAAATAAAATAACAACAATAGATCTTTCAAAAAATACAGCATTAATTTCTCTAAATGTTGCGCGTACAGGATTATCTACTATTGACGTTCCAAACAATATTAATTTAGTAAATCTGGATTGTTCTTACGATAACTTGACAACTTTAGATCTTTCAAATAATATTGCTCTACAAGATTTGAATCTATATTCTACTAAAATTACCAGTTTAGATTTATCTAAAAACCTAAAGTTGCAAAATTTAGATACCCGAGACAGCTACCTATTAGCAAATCTAAATATCTCTGAAAACACTACATTAGTAGATGTTAAAATCTCATCGAATAAACTAACTGGCGTAGACCTTTCAAAGCTAACAAAACTAAAGACTTTTTATTGCGAAAGAACTACAATAAAAAATTTAGATTTTTCTACAAATACTTCGCTAGCAATTTTAAAGTTAGATGATAATCGCTCTTTAGAGACTGTAAATTTAAAAAATGGTGCAAACGCAACAATAAATTCTTTGGGATTAAGTATGACAAATACTCCAAATTTATATTGTGTTTTAGTTGATGATGTTGATTATGCTAACACAAACTGGGCCGATAAAAAAGATAAATCTGTAAATTTCTCTTTAACTTGCGAAACTCCTGAATATGTTTTAATTCCGGATGTTGAGTTTGAAACACAATTATTAACAAATAATGTTGATGGAGTTGTTGATGGTAAAATATTAAAATCCAGAGCAATGTCTATCGATAAATTATATATTAATCCTGATAAAATAACTGATTTAACAGGATTGAATTCTTTTACTGCATTGACCGAATTAAACTTCAATGGTAGTGTCAGCTCACAAAATAATTTCCCTAATGTAGACATTTCTAAGCTTAGTCATTTAACAGATTTAAACGTTTATTTCACAACACTTAAAACGATAGACATTTCTAACAATCTGGAACTGAAAAGTGTTGTCTTGTATTATAATAAAGTTACCTCTCTGGATGTTTCAAAAAATTTAAATTTAGAAGTATTAAGTGTTGACAAAAATCAAATTACTTCTCTAGATGTTACAGCCAACAAAAATTTAAAAGTTTTAAGTTTTGACGAAAATCAAATTTCAAAAATAGATGTGTCACAAAATCCTGCCTTGACCTCTCTTTATACTTATCGTAACAATTTGAAATACTTAGATGTTTCCAACAATTTAAATCTAGAAACACTAACAGTAAAAAATAATGATTTAATAGATTTAGATCTTTCTAAAAACTCAAAATTACAAGCTTTAAATTGTAGTTATACAAAACTTAAATCTCTTGATCTATCTAAAAACAGTGCATTAATTGCTTTAGACTGTTCATACATTTATTCGTTAACCAATTTGAATTTAAAGAATGGAAATAATTTAAATTTCAAAGAAAAAAGTGGTGATGTAACTTCCTCTTTCAAGGCAGATGCGCTAACATGTATTCAGGTTGACAATGTAGATAACGCTAATACTAATTGGTCTGGTTTTAAAAACGCCGCCGCAAGTTTCTCTGACTCTTGCCCAACTCAGGTAGACTATACTGAAATTCCTGATGCTAATTTTGAAGAAAAATTAATCGCCCTTAAAATTGATAAAGACGGGAAAAATGGAAAAGTTGAAACCAAAAGTATTATTGCAATAACAACTTTAGATGTTTCAAACAGCAACATTAAAGACCTAACCGGAATAAATGATTTTGTTTCTTTAAACACATTAAATTGTTCTGAAAATCAATTAAGCAATCTTGTTCTTTACAAAAACAATTTATTAACCAATTTAAATTGTAGTACTAACAACATTACAGCAATAGATCTTTCGATCAATACTCAACTTGAATCATTATTGATAAATTCTAACAAATTAACCACTTTAGATCTATCAAAAAATACAGCACTTAAAGAGATTGAATGTAGCGGAAATAATTTATACAATCTAAATTTGAAAAACGGAAACAATGCAAACTTTGGATCTGTAGCAAACAATAACTTTACTGAAAATCCGAATTTACTTTGTATACAAGTTGATAACGCAACTTTCTCTGCAAACAATTGGAAAGCAAAAGATGCCGCTGCAGAATACTCTGAAAATTGTGCTGAAAATATTCAGTACACTTTAATTCCTGATCCTGAATTTGAAAGATTATTAATTGATAGAGGTTTTGACAAAGATGGTGTAAACGGTAAAGTTGTTACATCAAACATTTCAAATCTGACTGAATTATACGCTAATGACTCGGATTATAAAATTACAGATTTAACGGGAGTAGAAGGTTTTATAAACTTAGAAAAACTTTATTGCTATCATGGAACTGTTGCAAAATTAGATGTTTCTAAAAACTTGAAATTAAAGCTTCTTGATATGGCAGATAACAAAGTTACTGCTTTAGACTTGACTCAAAATGTTGATTTAGAGAGCTTAAATTGTGGTCAAAATAATTTAACAACATTAAATATTTCTAAAAACAAAGTTTTAAAATCACTTACTATAAGCGAGAATCAATTGACAACTATTGATGTATCGCAAAATGCTGCACTTGAAAGATTATACATCGATTCCAATAAATTGACAAATATCGATGTAACTTCTAATTTAGCTTTAAGAGAGTTAAGTATTAGTGGAAATAAAATAGCAACATTAAATACTTCTAAAAACACTGCCTTAAGGTCTTTAACCGCTTTTTCAAATGAATTAACAGCAATTGATGTTACACAAAATAAAGAGTTAACTTATTTAAATGCCAAAAAAAACCAGCTAACGGTTCTTGACGTTTCGCAAAATAAAGTCCTTACCGGACTGGAAGTAAATGAGAATAAAATTGAAACGATAGATGTTTCACAAAATCCTCTATTAACCTCTTTAATGGTAAATTCAAATCAATTAACGAGCGTAAATCTTAAAAATGGTAAAAACACCTTAATAAACAACAACTATATCTCGTTTACATCAAATCCAAAATTGTACTGTATAGTAGTAGATGATGTTGAATATGCTAACAAAAATTGGTTGTATAAGAAAGATGCTAACGCTACTTATAATACCGAATGTACTGGAGAATTGGTTTTACCTGCAAACAACTTTACTGTTGAGAGCAAAGGAGAATCTTGTTTAGGAGAAAATAATGGCGAAATTAGTATTGTTGGAAAAGCTTCGTTTGCTTATAATGCAACGATAAATGACACGCCTTACACTTTTACAAACAATGCTTTAAAAGTTTCTGCATTAACTCCGGGAGTTTACAAAATTAAGATTACAATTCCTGAAATGGTTTACGAACAAAATTTCAATGTTACGATTGCAAAAGGTGCAACAATTACAGGAAAATCTAATGTAGCTTCTAAAAAAGTAAATGTAGAAATTACAGAAGGAACTGCTCCATTTACTGTATTTGTTGATGGAACGGAACAATTTCAAACAACCGATACCAATTTCAGTTTAAATTTAGCTACAGCTGGATTAGTTGAAATTGCAACAGCAAAAGCTTGTGAAGGTGTACTTTCTAAAAAGGTTTCTTCTTTCGAATTAGGAACTGTTCTTGCAGCTTATCCGAATCCTACTTCAGGAAGTTTTGAAATTGAAATTCCAACGGAGAAAAATGAAGTTAAAATTGACTTATTCAATTTTGCAGGACAATTAATTTCAAGCAAAAATTATACGCTTGAAAATGGAAAAGCATTGTTGAATCTGGAAAATCAAGCCGCTGGAATTTACTCAGCTAAAGTTAATTTGGAAACTCCGGAATATCTAAAAATTATAAAAAATTAAAAATGAAGAATTTTATATACCTATCAATCGCTGGTTTAATATTTGCATCTTGCAGCAGTGGTGGTGACGATCCGGAACCAGCTCCTGCAAACACAGCGCCTTCAGTACCTGAATTAGTTTCTCCTGCAGATAATAAATTATGTCTGGACAATGCTGTTGTTTTTCAATGGTTTGGATCAACAGATCCGGAAAAAGACCAAGTTTCTTATGAAATTCAGGTTGCTAAAGACAATGCATTTGCTCAAATTGTACAAACCCTTACGAACTCATCATTGTCTACTAATGTAACTTTGGAGAAAAACACAGCCTATTATTGGAGAGTAAAAGCATCAGACTCTAAGGGATTAGCGAGTGCTTATTCGGCTACTTTTAAATTTTATACTTCAGGAGAAGCTGTAGTAAATCATTTACCATTTGCTCCGGAATTAGTTTCTCCGGCAATCAACACCAGTTTGAGTGCAACCACTACCACTTTAAAATGGAATGCCTCTGATGTTGATACAGCAGATACATTGACCTACGATGTTTATTTTGGAACGGCAAATCCGCCAACACAAAAAATAAGCGAAAACAAGTCCGAAAAAAATGTTGACGTTACAACAGAAGCTGGAAAACAATACTTCTGGAAAGTAGTTGTAAAAGACAATAAAGGAGGCGAAACTGTAGGCCAGGTTTGGAAGTTTAAAACAAACTAAGCTTTGATTCCTTTAATTCACAATACACAAAAAACCATTTTCAGTTAGCTGGAAATGGTTTTTTTTTTATACAACTAAAGCATTTTTAATTGATCAAAAAACAACCTTAAAATCGTATACTTCTCTAACCAAAACCAAAAAAAAACCTATGAGAATAAAACTACTCTTATTGCTTTTATTAGCAAATTTTTCAATTTATGCCCAGCAATACACGTTAATTCCAGATATCAATTTTGAAAAGACTTTAATTGCTAAAGGACTAGACGCGGGAACACCTGACGGAAAAGTCTTAACATCAGATATTAGTTCTGTAACCAAACTACACCTTTCCGGTTCTACTATATCAGATTTAACTGGGATAGAAGGATTTACATCTTTAACCAACTTATCTGTAGCTAGCAATCAATTAACCAGTATAAATCTATCTAAAAATTCAAAACTAAAAATTTTAAATGTTGAGCGAAATAAGTTGACTAGCTTAGATATTAACGCTAACACTTTATTAGAAACCCTTGTTTGTTCAGGAAACACAATAGGTAGTTTAAACATTTCAAATAATACTAATCTAACTACTTTAAATGCATCTAATAATCAAATAGCGACTTTAGACTTATCTCAAAACACTCAATTGTTAGATTTAAATATTGCATTTAACAATATCTCTAATTTAGATATTAGTTCTAACGTTTTATTACAAACACTTAACTGCCGAAAAAATACATTCACAACTTTAAATCTTTCAAAAAACACCAATCTGATTAATTTGAACGCAGGGTCAAATCAGTTGGGAAGTATAGATGTATCTCAAAATAAACAATTAAAAAGTTTAACCGTTAGTTTTACTAAATTAACGAGCTTAAATATTGATAGTAATATTGCTTTAACAGAATTAACCTGTGACAATAATGATTTGACGAGTCTTAATGTCTCAAAAAATACACTTTTGACCTCTATAATTTGTCACTACAATGATATTGAAGCTCTGGATGTTTCGCAGAATATTTTACTAGAGCAATTAATGTGTCATGGCAATAAATTATCTGTTTTAGATGTATCTTCTAATCCCGAATTGAATTTACTGGATTGTTTAAATAACAAATTGATTTCTCTTGATATTTCAAAAAACCCAAAAATAACCGAATTGGCTTGCCAAAATAATCAACTGCAAACTTTAAACTTAAAAAACGGCAATAATGCTATTTTAGATTTAACCTTTTCAGATTTTAGAAATAACCCCAATTTGTATTGCATTGAAGTTGATGATGATACTTATTCTAATGCAAACTGGATGAATGTAAAAGATGCTACAGCGACGTTCAATGTAAACTGTTCTTCTCTGTTTACGCAAATACCCGATGCAAATTTTGAGAATAAACTAATCTCTTTGAGCATTGATTCTGGTGTTGCAGATGGAAAAGTTTTTACTAAACACATTACTGATGTTACTGATTTAAATGTTGTTAGAAGTTCAATTTCGGATTTAACCGGAATTGAAAATTTTACCTCTTTAACGCATTTAAAATGCGATGAAAATAACCTAACAACTTTAGATGTAAGTAAGAATACAACTTTAACAGATCTAAGTTGTGGTAGCAATAAATTGACAACTTTAGACTTAGAAAAAAATATAGCTTTAACAGAACTAAGTTGCGGTGGTAATAATTTTACAACTTTAGACTTAAATAAAAATATAGCTTTAAAAAGATTAATTTGTACATCAGGTCAATTAAAGATTTTAAACATTAGTCAATGTTCAGAATTAGAATTCTTAACATGTTTCTATAATTCCCTCACATCTTTAGATTTGAGTAATAACAATAAGTTACAAATTTTAGATTGCAGTAATAACCAATTAACTAATTTATCACTCGGCAAAAACACAAATTTAGTTGCTTTAACTGCTGCAAACAACAAATTAGCAACATTAGATGTAACGGAAAATACTGCTTTGGATTTACTAGATTTTACTGCTAATCCAACAAAAGAAATAAACATATCAAATCAAAAAAATCTAACTCAATTATTTTGCGCATATACTGAATTAGAATCGTTAGACACTAGTAAAAATAGTCGTTTAACTATTTTGAATTGTTCAAATAACCCATTATTACAAACTTTAAATTTAAAAAACGGAAACAATACAAACTTCTCAATTGATTGGCTGGATTTATCAAATAATCCCGCATTAACCTGTATTAAAGTAGACGATGTAAACTACTCCAATCAAAATTGGGTTGACAAAAAAGACTCTACTGCGAATTATAGTTTAGATTGCTCAGAATTGTTTACTCTAATTCCGGATAGTAATTTCGAACAAAAATTAATTGATTTAGGAATTGATAAAGATGGTCTTAACGGAAAAATTACGATGGCAGATGCAATCTCAGTTACTTCTTTAGATCTTTCTAATAGAAATATTACAGATTTATCTGGTATCGAAAATTTCACCTCATTAATCTATTTGGACTGCAGCAATAATCAATTGACAACTTTGGATCTAAGCAGCAACCTTGCGCTAGAAACATTAAATGCCGGATCAAATCAACTCACAACATTAGATCTTTCTAAGAATAAAAATATTAAAATCGTTAATGTTGCGCATAACCAATTAACATCACTAAATCTACAAAACGGGAATAATGAAAATTTCATATTACCGAATCCAGCGAGTAAAAAAAGTGCATCTGGCATAGATACAAGTTTCTTAAACAACTCAAAACTTACTTGTATTACAGTTGACAATGCTGATTATTCTAATTCACATTGGACAAATATCAAAGATGCAACAGCAACTTATTCTTCAACCTGTAAACAATTAGGTCTTGATGACAATGTCTTAAATAAAGCTTCAATTTATCCAAATCCAACAAAAGGAGAATTAACCATTAGCAATGTTTCTTTAGACAAAGCAAATGTTTATAATACACTCGGACAGCTTGTAAAATCATTTCCTTTAGAATCAACTAATACAAATAATACAATCAATTTATCTGGCTTGCCTCGAGGTGTTTACTATGTATACCTTATCCATCAGGATGCGGCTTCAGCTAAGAAAATTATAAAAGAATAACTAAGCTAATTTTAACCTAAAAGTCCCGTTCTCAAATTATTAGCTGCCCCTAAAAAGTTTGACACTATTTGGGGGCAGTTCATTTTCAACTAAACAAAAATGGTTTTTTTATGATTTTTAATCCATTCGCAAATATGAATAATTTTCTTACATTTGGCTTTGAGATTTTCAAATTATTATATAACCCAATATTTACTCTATGAGAAAAATTTTACTTTTAATTTTAATTCTTTCTTTTTCACAAATAGATGCCCAATGCTGGCAAACAGTAACTTCTGGATACGGCTTTACTGTTGCCTTAAAAACAGATAATAGCTTATGGAGTTGGGGAGAAAATAAAAGTGGACAATTAGGAGATGGCAACATTATAAATAACTACACGCCACAAAAAATAGGAACAGCTACTGATTGGAAGATAGTCGCTACCAGCACTGATCACACGGTTGCTCTAAAAAAAGATGGATCTTTATGGACTTGGGGAGGAAATAAAAATGGGCAATTAGGAGATGGTACCAGTACAAATAAAACCATTCCTACACAAATAGGAACTGCAGTTGATTGGCAAACAGTTGCTGCAGGAAATCAATATACAGTTGCCTTAAAAAATGATGGAACTTTGTGGGCTTGGGGAGATAACTATTTTGGACAATTAGGAAATGGAACCAGCTCGGGACCCGGAATTCCTAAACAGATTGGAACAGCTACAGATTGGAAAGAGATAACCGTAGGTTATTATCACACTATAGGCTTAAAAAAAGATGGCACTTTATGGACTTGGGGAGGAAATGATACAGGACAATTAGGAGATGGTACTACTTCAAAAGGTTATTCGCCAAAAAAAATTGGAACAGCAACTGATTGGAAAACGATATGCGGAGGAGGCAGTCATACAATTGCTATAAAAACAGACGGATCCTTATGGGCTTGGGGGAAAAATAAATATGGAGAATTAGGAAACGGCACAACTACGGATAGCTATGTTCCGATAAAAATTGGAACATCAACAGATTGGAAAAGTTTAGGAGCGGCAGGCGATCATTCAATTGCTATAAAAACAGATGGTTCTTTATGGACTTGGGGATACAATTCACACAATGAATTAGGAAATGGCACAACCCTAAACAGCCTTATACCAATACAAATAGGAACAGGAAAAAATTGGCAAGCTGTAACCGCAGGCTGGTATTACAAAGCTGCAGTGAGTACTGATGGGACTATGTTGACTTTCGGAGACAATTCTTATGGTCAATTAGGTGACGGTACAAATGTTTATAAAAATGCACCGATAACAGTTACATGTCAAGTTTCGTTTGTAGTAACAACTTCCCAAATAAATTTAAAATGTACAGGCGAATCTAACGGTTCTGCCACAATAGCATCTGTTTCGGGCGGTACAGCTCCATATACTTACCTTTGGTCTAATGGAGCAACAACAGCTTCAATTACTGGATTGACTGCTGGAACTTATACTTGTACGGTAAAAGATGCTGCTTCATTATCAATCACAAAAAGTGTTGAGATTACAAATCCAGCTCTAATTAGTTTTAATGTATTTACAACTGCAAGCTGTAATGGCAGTAATAATGGACAAATTAGCATTACGGCAAAAGGCGGGACATCATCATATCAATATGCGATTTCACCTCTTTTTGGATATCAAAGTTCCTCGAATTTTGTTAATCTGTCAGCTGGAAATTACACAGTTATGGTGAAAGACAGTAATGGATGCATTGTCACAAATTCTGCAGTAATCAATGAAAGCAATACTCTACCTCCAACAGCAATTGCACAAACATATAACAACGGTGCCACTGTTGCTAAATTACAAGCTTCTGGGATTAATCTTAAGTGGTATAATGTTGCTGAAACAGGAATAGCCTTAAGCTCAGAAACAACTCTCAAAACGGGCAAATATTATGTTTCACAAACTATCAACGGATGCGAAAGCACAAAAACGGCAGTTGATGTGACAATTATCGCTGGTACAGTAAATGGAATTCCAATTGAAGGTTTGCTTGCCTATTATCCTTTTAATGGAAATGCAAATGACACGAGTGGAAATGAATCAAATGGAATAGCTACAAATACCACGCTTACCACAGACAGATTTGGAAGTAGTAATAGTGCTTATTCTTTTAACGGAACTACAAGCGCTATCGAAGCTGACATAAAAAACTATCCATTAAAAGGAGGCTCAAGAACTATTACCGGATGGTTTAAAGCGGGTCTTCCTGTAAACTCTAAAGAATTAGATTTTTGTCTCGTAAGCTATGGAAATGAAACTGATCCAAATTATTGGTTTAAAATAAGTCTTTATAGCAAAGGTTATTTAGATATTCAATTTGATTCAAAAAATTTCTCATCTCAAGAAAATTATTTGAGTAATAAATGGACCTTTTTTGTCATGACCTTCAATGAAGACACGAATACTTATTGTGTTTACATAGACAATGTACTTAAATTAACCGGAACTGCTGATTTATATACAAACGGTTATGGAAATCTTTTTAGAATTGGAAAAAATAAATCAAACAATTATTTTGAAGGTTCAATAGATGATATTGGTATTTGGAATCGTGTGTTATCACCTGAAGAGATTGCAGGATTATATACTTCCCAAACAGACAATAGCAGTTATACCGCTATACCAGATCCAAATTTTGAAAAAAAACTTATTGAGTTAGGTCTTGATGCCGAACCTATTGATGGAAAGATTTTAAATACAAACATAATGGCACAGAAGAGTTTAAATCTCTCTTCTGCCTCGATTGAAGATTTGACTGGTATTGAAGCATTTGGAGAATTAACATCTCTTAATGTAGATAAAAATCAAATAGCGACTTTAAACCTTTCTTCAAATACAAAATTGACCTCATTATCTGCCAGAGAAAACAAATTGAAGAATATAAATCTTAAACCAAACACTTTATTAGCCAATTTATCAATTGGAAAAAACGAATTAACAACACTAGATGTAAGTCAGAATACAAAATTATCTTTTTTAAGTGCAGAATATAACAGCTTAACAACTTTAGATTTATCTAATAACAAAGAGTTGTATGGATTGGTTCTTAATTTTAATCAATTAACAACTTTAGACTTATCTAAAAATACTATTTTGGAATATCTACAATGCGGTTCTAATAAATTGACAACTTTAAACATCAAAAATGCCGCAATCCTCTCTTTGTTAGAATGTCCAAAAAACGTATTGACTTCATTAGATTTATCAGACAATGTTTCTTTAAAGAATTTAGTTTGCTCTGAAAACTCTTTAAAAAATATAGATATTAAAGAAAATTTAAATTTGACAGAGTTATCCTGTAGTAAGAATCAATTTACGGCTTTGAATACATCAAAAAACACCTTACTTACCAGCTTAGATATTCGTGATAATTTTATTACAGCAATTGATATTTCAAGTAATACAAATTTATCTTCTTTTTATTGCTCTAATAATCTAATATCTAATCTTGACATTTCTAAAAATCCGAATATAAGCACTTTAGCATTCGATCACAATGAATTAACTTCAGTGAATTTGAAAAACGGAAATAATACTATTTTAGAACTAAAGAATTCCAATTTCAGAAACAACCCAAACCTCACTTGTATACAAGTTGATAATACAACTTATTCAAATGCAAACTGGTCATCGTTAAGAGATATATCAGCAAATTACAGTACCGATTGCACAGAGGAATATACTATGATTCCTGATGGTAATTTTGAAGAAAGATTAATTATGCTTAGTATTGACAAAGACGGAAAAAATGGAAAAGTACTAAATAGTAGCATCCGTGACGTAGAGCATTTATATATTGGCAAATATGCTATAAAAGACCTAACAGGAATAGCAGGTTTTATTTCATTGAGAGGATTAAGGGTTTCTGAAAATGAATTAACATCTTTAGATTTATCTAAAAACCTTCTTTTAGACAGTTTAGACTGTTCCCAAAACAAACTTAAAACACTAAATTTAAAAAATGGAAATAACAAAAAACTCCATATTAAAACATCAGATTTTTCTAATAACCCAGATTTAATTTGTATTCAGGTTGATGATGCAGAATATTCCAATGCAAATTGGGCAACGTTAAAAGACATGACTGCTACCTACAACACAGATTGTCCAACGTTCTATGCGATAATTCCTGACAGTCATTTTGAACAAAAATTAATTGATTTAGGAATTGATACCGATGGTTTAAACGGAAAAATAACAATTTCCGATGTCAATTCTATAACTTCTTTAGATCTTTCAAATAGCAATATTAAAGATTTAACAGGAATTGAATATTTTACCGCTCTGACCTCTTTGGATATTAGTAACAATCAACTGATTTCTTTAAATCTAAGTGACAATACCCGTTTAGAAATATTAAATGCATCTTTAAATCAAATTACTACTTTAGATTTATCAAAAAACACTAATCTTAAAGTCATTTATGTTGTAGCAAATCCGTTGCTAGAATTAAATGTCAAAAATGGAAATAACAAAAACTTTATTATTAACTCAACCACTAGTAAACAAACTGTTTCTAATTTAACAACAAGCTTTTTAGGACTTACATCTTTAAGTTGTATTACTGTCGATGACGCAAACTATTCTAACGCCAACTGGTCAAATATTAAAGAGTCATCAACAACATATTCCTCAACTTGTAAACAACTAGGTGTTGATGATAATGTTCTAAATAAAGCGTCACTTTATCCAAATCCAACAAAAGGAGAATTAACCATTAGCAATGTTTCAGTAGAAAAAGCAAATGTTTATAATACACTAGGACAACTTGTAAAATCATTTACTTTAGAGTCTGCTAACACAACTAATACAATCAATTTATCTGGCTTACCGAGAGGAGTTTATTACGTATACTTAATCAATCAAGATGCGGCTTCTGCCAAAAAAATAATTGTCGAATAATTGCAATTAATCAAATTTAAAAGTCCCGTTTTCATTCCATAGAAAACGGGACTTTTTTATGATTTTAAGGTATATTTTAAAAAATATCTTCGCAGGTAAATACCTCTTTCAGCCTCACTCCTTTTTCAGTATGTTCAACTGTTATAATTTGATTGTGCGCATCGTGTTCCAAAAACAAATAATGATTTTGATCTGCTGCTGCATTTAAAAATTTTGATTTTTCCGGCATTGTTAACAACGGTCGTGTGTCATAACCCATTACATAAGGAAGCGGAATATGTCCTGCTGTCGCTAATAAATCGGCGCAAAAAACAATGGTTTTATCTTGATATTTTATATAAGGAATCATTTGTTTTTCGGTATGACCGTCAACATAAAAGATTTCGAAGCCTAATTCTTTAGAGAACCCAAAATCAGAATTTGGTCTTTCAATAAAATTCAGTTGTCCACTTTCCTGCATCGGCAAAATATTCTCTGATAAAAAAGAAGCTTTTTCTCTGGCATTAGGTTTTGTTGCCCATTCCCAATGATTTTCATTTGTCCAAAACTTCGCATTTTTAAAAGCAGGTTCATAACCCGTTTTATCCGAATTCCACTGAACGCTTCCACCACAATGATCAAAATGCAAATGCGTCATAAAAACATCGGTTACATCATCTCGGTGAAAACCATATTTTGCCAAAGATTTATCTAAAGAATGTGAACCCCAAAGTGAGTAATATCCAAAAAACTTTTCTGATTGTTTATCTCCCATTCCGGTATCAATCAAAATCAAGCGGTTTGCGTCTTCAATAAGTAAACAACGCGCAGCAATATCGATTAAATTATTGGCATCAGCGGGATTGGTTTTGTTCCAGATTGTTTTGGGTACAACACCAAACATTGCACCTCCGTCAAGTTTAAAATTTCCGGATTCTATTGGATAAAGTTTCATAAAAATAGATTTCTAGTAAAAAACAAAGCTAGGAAATCCATACTTGTTTACACTAAAAACTCTTTTAAACTTTTGGTTTGATTATTCTAATGTGATAGAAGAACTTCCCATTATTTCTTGTTTGTCGAAGAAGTTGACAAAATAAGTTCCTTTTTTAAACTTGGCTAACTCATTATTTAAAACACCATAAACATTGGCCATTTTTCCTTGATAATCAACGCCAACTAAAAAACTGTAAACTAATGCTTTATCATTGCCAAACTCGATTAGTTTATTCTCTCCTAAAACGGTATTTTTTTGATCCAAAACCTGAATATAATACACTCTTTTTCCAGTTTTTGCAACAGAATTTCCGTTGACGGAAAAACTAATTTTGAGCTTGTCTGTATTTTTTGCTTTAGTCGTTTCCTGCTCTTTTCCAGAACTCTTTTCATTAAGAGCTGTTACTTTAAAATTACCCAAAGACAATTTTGACGCATCTTTTAATGTAGATTCCAGTTTTTTCTGCTTGGAAATTAAGGTGTCATTTTCAGCCTTTTGCTTGTACATTACCTCGTTCTGGCTTTCAATTTCCGTCAGCAAGTTTTTGTTTTGAGATTTTAATTTATTTATTTCTGCAACTTTTTCGTCCAATGAAGTTTTAAGATCCGAAAGTTGTTTGCGGAAAATTTTGATCTGTTCTGTAGACGGATTTTTTGAAGCTTTAATAATATCCATCAAATTCTCAATATTTTTTCGCTCCAATTCCAATTCCTTCGAAAGCGCGGTTTTCTCAAAAATGGCAACATCATAAGCCAACTTTAAGTTACTTAAAGAATCCAGGATGCTTTCTTGTGCAGAAACAGTATTATCGGGCTCGATAATTTCTAGTCGATCATCCGGAGCATTATCTTCAAGTACATTTGTTTCATTACTAAAAATTAAATATGTAGCACCTATTCCAAAAACAAAAACCAATGCAAAAAGTAACTTTACCCAGCTTTCTTTGTAGTTTTTCTTCATAATTACTCCTAATTTTTCGCAAAAATAATAATAATTTATATTAATAAACACGTAAAAATACGGTATTTTAACTATAATTATAAAATTATTACCAATTCAGCAACTCGACACGAAATATTTGTAAGTTTCTTTCTATTTCTAACCTAATAGGGAGATTTATTACAAATTTTAAACAGCAAAATAACTTCTGTCTATTTTAACATTTGTTATAATAATGTGAACCGTTATGGAAAAAGGTTTTTAAGTCGTATCTTTGCAGACAATTTCATTTGAACATTGATAGACAGCTGTTTAAATTGTAATAATTTGATTACTTTTTTAAAGAATTCTATCAAAAAAAGAAAATTAAAAACCATAAACACAATGATAAAAGTTTCTGATACAGCCAAAAAGAAAATCATCGATTTGATGACAGACGATGGTTTTGACGCCGCACACGACTACGTACGTGTGGGAGTGAAAAGTGGCGGATGCTCTGGTTTGTCATACGATTTGAAATTTGACAAAACCAAAGGAGATGATGACAAGATATTCGTAGACAATGATATCCAAATAGCAGTTGAAAAAAAATCATTTCTATATTTAGCCGGAACAATTCTTGAATTTTCAGGCGGATTAAACGGAAAAGGATTTGTATTCAACAATCCAAACGCAAGCAGAACTTGCGGATGCGGAGAATCATTTTCTCTTTAGTCAAAAGCAAAAAGTCATAAAGCCCTAATGGCTTCAATTGACTTTCAAACTTTAGACTTTCAAACTTTCAGACAATAAAAAAAATAATGAGCAAATACACAGAAGACGATTTAAAAATCGAACTCGAAACTAAAGAATACGAATACGGATTTTACACCAATATAGAATCTGAAACGTTTCCTATTGGCTTAAACGAAGACATCGTGAGAGCTATTTCTCTTAAAAAAGAAGAACCTGAATGGATGACCGAATGGCGCATCGAGGCTTTCCGTGCCTGGAAAGAAATGATCGAGCCAGAATGGGCAAATGTTCGTTACGAAAAACCAGATTTTCAGGCCATTTCTTATTATTCAGCTCCAAAACAAGTAGATCCTAACAAAACTTTGGACGATGTTGATCCGGAATTGTTAGAAATGTACAAAAAACTTGGAATTTCTGTTGACGAACAAAAAATGATGAACAATGTCGCTATGGATATTGTTGTCGATTCTGTTTCTGTAGCAACGACTTTCAAGAAAACTTTGGCAGAAAAAGGAATTATTTTCTGTCCAATTTCTGAAGCTATTAAAGAACATCCTGAATTAGTAAAAAAATATTTAGGAACTGTTGTACCACAAAAAGACAACTTCTATGCAGCATTAAACTCTGCAGTTTTCTCTGACGGAAGTTTCTGTTATATTCCAAAAGGCGTTAAATGTCCAATGGAACTTTCAACTTATTTCAGAATCAATCAAGCAGGAACAGGACAATTCGAAAGAACTCTGGTTATTGCTGATGAAGGAAGTTACGTTTCTTACCTTGAAGGATGTACTGCTCCAAGCCGTGACGAAAATCAATTACACGCTGCTGTGGTTGAATTAATCGCTTTGGATGATGCTGAAATTAAATATTCTACCGTTCAAAACTGGTTCCCTGGAAACAAAGAAGGAAAAGGTGGAGTTTACAACTTCGTAACAAAAAGAGGTTTATGCGAAACTAACGCTAAAATTTCTTGGACACAGGTTGAAACTGGTTCTGCTGTAACCTGGAAATATCCTTCTTGTGTACTTAAAGGAGATAATTCAGTAGGAGAATTTTATTCGATTGCTGTAACCAATAATTTTCAACAAGCTGATACTGGAACTAAAATGATCCATTTAGGAAAAAATACTAAATCGACTATTATTTCTAAAGGTATTTCGGCTGGAAAATCACAAAACAGTTACCGTGGTTTAGTGCAGATTTCGCCAAGAGCGGAGAATGCAAGAAACTTTTCGCAATGTGATTCTCTTTTAATGGGGAACAATTGTGGTGCACATACTTTCCCTTATATCGAAAGTAAAAATCCATCTGCAAAAATCGAGCACGAAGCAACGACAAGTAAAATTGGAGAAGATCAGGTTTTCTATTGCAACCAAAGAGGTATTCCAACTGAAAAAGCGATTGCCTTAATTGTAAACGGTTTCAGTAAAGATGTATTGAACAAATTACCAATGGAATTTGCAGTTGAAGCGCAAAAATTATTAGAGATTTCTCTAGAAGGTTCTGTTGGATAATTTAAAGATGGAAAATAAAAAAGTCATCATTTTAGGTTCATCCAGGAAAAACGGAAACACAACCAGAATTGTGGATGAAATTTCTAAAGATACCGGAATAGATGTAATTGACTTAAGTGATTATAATATTTCTTATTATGATTACGAAAGCAAAAATAAGGAAGATGATTTTCTTCCTTTAATAAGAAGAGTTCTTGAACAGTATGACACTTTAATTTTTGCAACGCCAATATATTGGTACAATATGAGTGGAATAATGAAGGTTTTCTTTGATCGTTTTTCGGATTTAATCCGAATTGAAAAAGAAACCGGAAGAAAACTCAGAGGAAAGAAAATTGGTGTGATATCAAATTCACACGACAATGAAATTGAGGATAGTTTTTACATTCCGTTCAAAAAATCAGCCGATTATTTAGGCATGGAATATTTAGGTCACGCGCATTTTAATGCCAATATCCTAAACCAACAAACAAAAATAGAATTGACATTTATATAAAATAAAAAACAATGTTATCAATAAAAAACCTTCACGCCGCAATTGGTGATAAAGAAATCCTGAAAGGAATTAATATAGAAGTTAAAGCTGGAGAAGTTCACGCTATCATGGGACCAAACGGTTCTGGAAAAAGTACACTTTCTGCTGTTATTGCAGGAAACGAAAACTATGAAGTTACAGACGGAGAAGTTATCCTAGACGGAGAAGATCTTGCTGATTTAGCTCCTGAAGAAAGAGCGCATAAAGGTGTTTTCCTTTCGTTTCAATATCCTGTAGAAATTCCTGGAGTTAGCGTGACTAACTTCATGAAAACGGCGATCAACGAAACTCGTAAAGCAAACGGACAAGAAGAAATGCCGGCTAACGAAATGTTGAAAGTAATTCGTGAGAAATCTGAATTATTGGAAATCGACCGTAAATTTTTATCTCGTTCTTTAAATGAAGGTTTTTCTGGAGGAGAGAAAAAAAGAAACGAAATTTTCCAAATGGCAATGTTAGAGCCAAAATTAGCGATCCTTGACGAAACAGATTCTGGTCTTGATATCGATGCTTTAAGAATTGTTGCTAATGGTGTGAACAAATTAAAAAGCGACAAAAACGCAATTATTGTAATCACGCACTACCAACGTCTATTAGATTATATCGTTCCTGATTTCGTTCACGTTCTTTACAACGGAAGAATCGTAAAATCTGGGGGAAAAGAGCTAGCATATGAGCTAGAGGAAAAGGGTTACGATTGGATCAAGGCAGAAAACTAGTTTACAGTTACAGTTTGCAGTTTGCAAAAACTCATAACTCATAACTCATAACTTACAACTAAAGAAATGGATTTAAAAGAAAAATTAGTATCGTCTTTTATGGCTTTTGAAGAGCGTGTCGATGTACATTCAGATTTACATGACATACGCACAAATGCTTTAAAAAACTTCGAAAATAAAGGTTTCCCAACCAAAAAAGAAGAAGCTTGGAAATATACATCGCTAAACGCCATCTTAAAAAATGACTTTACGGTTTTTCCAAAGCAGGAAAATGCAATCGAATTTAATCAGGTAAAAAAATACTTTTTACACGAAATAGATACTTACAAATTAGTATTTATCGATGGTGTTTTTAGTTCGCATTTGTCTTCTACAACACATGACGGAATCGATGTTTGCTTGATGTCATCGGCATTGACCAAACCAAAATATAAAATGGTTATTGATACGTATTTCAACCAAATCGCAAGTAAAGATGATAGTTTGACTTCATTGAATACTGCATTTGCAATTGAAGGTGCTTTTATCAATATTCCGAAGAAAAAAGTGGCTGACAAACCAATTGAGATTATGTATTTCTCAACAGGAAACGAATCGGCTTTAATGGTTCAGCCAAGAAATTTGGTTATTGTGGGCGAAAATTCACATGTTCAAATTATTGAGCGTCACCAAAGTTTGAATGAAAATCCTGTTTTAACCAATTCGGTTACCGAGATTTTTGCTCAAAAACGTGCGATTGTTGATTATTACAAAATTCAAAACGATAATAGTGAAGCCAATTTAATTGACAACACTTACGTTTCACAACAACAGGAAAGTCATGCTTATGTACACACTTTCTCTTTTGGTGGAAATTTAACTCGTAACAACTTAAACTTTTACCATTTTGGTGAAAGATTGACAAGTACGTTAAACGGAATTTCGATCTTAAACGACAAACAACACGTTGATCATTATACTTTGGTAAACCATGCAACGCCAAATTGCGAAAGTTTCCAGGATTATAAAGGAATTTTCTCTGATCGCTCAACAGGAGTTTTCAACGGAAAAGTTTTGGTAGAAAAAGAAGCTCAAAAAACAAATGCTTTCCAAAAAAGCAACAACATTTTATTGAGCGACAAAGCAACTATCAACGCAAAACCACAATTAGAGATTTTTGCCGATGATGTAAAATGTTCTCACGGTTGTACAGTTGGACAATTGGATGAAACAGCAATGTTCTACATGCAATCTCGTGGAATTCCACAAAAAGAAGCAAAAGCTTTATTGATGTACGCATTCTCAAATGCCGTTATCGAAAGCATTAAAATACCGGAATTAAAACAAAGAATTACTAAAATCATTGCCATGAAATTAGGCGTGAATTTAGGATTTGATTTGTAGTCAGGTTTTACCGCAAAGACACAAAGGTTGCACAAAGTTCGCAAAGTTTTTATTTAAGCTTTGCGAACTTTTTGCTTTTATACCTCGCGTTTTTTGCGGTTAAAGTTACTAGCTTCTAACTTTAATAATAAATAATATAATACTTGAAAAAATCAATCCCAATCCTAGTAATAAACAAATAGTGCTAAATACGGGACCAAGTTTTACAGTCCAAGCAATCCCATTCAATACAAAACCAACGATAAATAAAACTCCCGGATGCAATAGTATCTTCATAAAATCTATTTCTTCACACTCTCAATAATCCCCTTCAAAAACCCATTAAAATCAAATCCAGGTTCTTCTTCCTTCACTCCCATTCTCACAACTACCATATCCAAAGACGGAATAATCGCCACCATTTGACCTTGGTAACCACTGCAATAAAACATATCACGCGGAACATCAGGGAATTTTCCTCCGGCGTTTAGCCAAAATTGAGCTCCATATTTTCCTTCAGAAGTATTCGTTGGTGTTGATGTGTATTTTACCCAGCTTTCGTCAAGGATCTGTTCTCCATTCCAGTTTCCTTTATGAAGATATAATAATCCGAATTTTGACCAATCACGTGGCGTTGCCCATCCGTAAGACGAACCAACAAAAGTTCCAGACATATCTTGTTCAACAATCATCGAGTTCATTCCGATTTTGTCGATTACGGCGCTGTACCAAAAATCAAGATATTCTTGTTGTGTTGTAAATTGGCCTCTTAAAATTCTTGACAATAAATTGGTTGTTCCAGACGAATAATACCAATGTGTGTTTGGTTTGTATTTCGCTGGTTTATCCATTTGCACTTTTCCCATATCTTCAGATTGGAAAAGCATTTGTGTCGCGTCGCAAATTGTGCTATAGTTTTCTTCCCATTCTAAACCAGAATTCATATGAAGCAAATCGTTAACCGTAATATTTTTACGCTCATCATTTTGCCATTCTTTGATAGGTGCTGGTTTATAAATGTCGATTTTTCCTTGTTTAGCCAAAACGCCAAAGGCCGAACTGGTGATACTTTTTGTCATCGACCAACCCAGAATTTTACTGTCTTTATTGAATCCCGTATCATATTTTTCGCCGATTAATTTGTCTTTGTATAAAACGACAACGGCGCGCGTGCGTTTTGCTTTTCCGCCATCTTTATCGAAAGAATCATCAATTGCTTTTTTCAATTTTGCATAATCCACATTCGCGAAAGCGGTATCTTTTGGTTCATTATTTCCATATGGAAAAGGAAGATTATTAACCAATTTTGTTCTTTTTGGAAGCAAATAGGGTTTAGAAATATCGTAATCATCATTAATTAATAAAGCGCCCAAACCGTCTCTGTAAATCGCTTTTCTTTCTTTCAAACCATAAACCGCCGACGTTGCAAATTTTCCGGCATCGTTAATCGTGTTGGTTGCAAGATCCAATAAATGAATATCATTATCGGTTTTCTGAATTAAATCCAACGAACGATGATCCATAAAATGTCCGGATGCGACACTTTTAGCGGAAAAACCAGAAATCAAATCCAATTTCGGATACGTTGTAAATCCGAAATACAAGAAAGCAAGAACCAAAACAAGCGCAAATACTTTGAGAAACTTTTTCATAATGATGTTAGCTATTTTTATCGCAATATAAATAATTTATGTTCACGATTTTAGAACTCAAATTACAAATACAATTCGGATACTGCAGAAAACCTTGTCAATTTTTAAGGATTCAGCATTTACGCCTTGTAACAATGGCATCATAAAAGGAAATTATAGAATTCCTGTATAAACAAATTTAGTTTTAGTACTTTTGTAAATAGATTTTTTCTAAATAAGACATGCTAGATATTCAAAAAATAAGAGCTGATTTTCCGATACTTTCACAAACTGTAAACGGAAAACCTTTAGTATATTTCGACAACGGAGCCACTTCGCAAAAACCACAAATCGTGATTGATGCTGAAGTTAAATATTATCAGGAAATCAACGCCAATATTCACCGTGGCGTTCACACTTTAAGCCAGTTAGCTACTGATGCTTACGAAATTTCTCGTGGCAAAGTGAAAGATCATATCAATGCAAAACATGCTCACGAAGTACTTTTTACTTCGGGAACTACGCACGGAATCAACTTGGTGACAAACGGTTTTGCTTCGATTTTAAAACCGGGTGATGAAGTAATTGTTTCTTCATTAGAACATCACAGTAATATTGTGCCTTGGCAAATGTTATGCGAAAAAACCGGAGCTACTTTAAAAGTGATTCCGATGAACGAAAATGGCGAATTGATTTTGGAAGAATTTGATGCGCTTCTTTCAGAAAAAACAAAAGTTGTTACGGTAAATCATATTTCAAACGCACTCGGAATCATAAATCCGATTAAATATATTATTGACAAAGCACATGCTGTTGGCTCTGCAGTTTTGATTGACGGCGCGCAGGCGGTTCCGCATTTAAAACCAAATGTTCAGGAATTAGATTGTGATTTTTATGCTTTTTCAGGACATAAAATGTGCGGTCCAACAGGAACTGGAATTCTTTACGGAAAAGAAGAGTGGTTAAATAAACTTCCTCCTTATCAGGGCGGTGGCGAAATGATCAAAGAAGTGACTTTCGAAAAAACAACTTACGCAGATCTTCCTCATAAATTTGAAGCTGGAACTCCAAATATCGCAGGCGGAATTGTTCTTGGAACTGCAATTGATTATCTAAATAATATTGGTTTTGAAAATATTCAGGAATACGAACACAAACTTTTAGAATACGCGACAAAACGTTTACTAGAAATTGAAGGTTTAAGAATCTACGGAACCGGAAAAAATAAAGCATCGGTAGTTTCTTTTAATATTGATGGAATTCATCCTTATGATATTGGTTCGATTATTGACAAATTAGGAATTGCAGTTAGAACCGGACATCATTGTGCCCAGCCAATTATGAATTTCTTCTGTATTCCGGGAACGATTCGTGCTTCTTTTTCTTTTTATAATACTAAAGAAGAAATTGATCAAATGGTTGAAGCCGTTAAGAAAGCTCAAACAATGCTAAGCTAAAAAACACTTTTATGAGAATATTATCTTTATTGCTCTTAACTATTTTTATTGGATCGAGCTGTTCCAGTCAAAAAAATGCAGATATGAGTTCGACTGAAATTGAATATTCAGCTGTTTCAAGAGGTCTTTTTAAAGAGATAATTGTTCAAAATAAAACAGTAAAAGTTACCAACGGCAGAAATGCACAACCTGTAGAAAAAAAAATTGAGGATGCAAAATGGAAACAAATTGTATCTGAATTTTCGAAAATAAATTTAGAAAATATTCCAAACTTAAAAGCTCCGACAGAAAAACGTTTTTATGACGGTGCGGCAATAGGAAATTTAAAAATAACTCAAAATCAGAAAACCTATGAAACTAAAGGCTTCGACAATGGTTTTCCTCCAAAGGAAATTGAAAAACTAGTCAATTTGCTTACTGATTTTGCTAAAGAATAATTATGACAATTAAAGAAATTCAAAACGAAATAATAGACGAATTTTCGATGTTTGATGATTGGATGCAACGTTATGAATACATCATCGAATTGGGAAAAACTCTTCCGTTAATTAAAGAAGAATATAAAACCGACGAAAATTTAATCAAAGGTTGCCAGTCAAAAGTTTGGTTGCAAGGCGAAGAAAAAGAAGACAAAATTGTTTTCACTGCAGACAGCGACGCGATTTTGACAAAAGGAATTATTGCGATTTTAATTCGTGCATTCTCTAATCAAAAAGCATCAGATATCATAAATGCTGATACTGATTTTATTGACGAAATTGGATTAAAAGAACATTTATCAGCAACACGCGCCAATGGTTTGGTTTCGATGATCAAAAACATCAAAATGTACGCTTTGGCTTTTGACGCAAAAAACAAAAATTAAATTTCTTTTGCCACGAATTTCACGAATTGACACTAATTTTTAAATTCGGGAAATTTGTGAAATTCGTGGCGAAAAAACAAATAACAAAATGGAACAAGAAATAGACACAAACGAATTAGGAGAATCAATCGTAAAAGTTTTAAAAGGAATTTACGATCCTGAGATTCCTGTAGATATTTATGAATTAGGATTAATTTACGATGTAATGGTTAATACTGATTACGAAGTAAAAATCCTTATGACACTTACATCTCCAAACTGCCCAGTAGCAGAAAGCTTACCAAGAGAAGTGGAAGAAAAAGTAAAAACAATCGAAAACATTAAAGATGTTGACGTTGAAATCACTTTCGATCCGCCTTGGAGTAAAGATTTAATGAGCGAAGAAGCTAAGTTAGAATTAGGAATGCTTTAAAAAGTTTTCAGTTTACAGTCGCAGTTTACAGTACTTAACTGTGACTAAAAACTCCTTAAAAATATACAGTTTACAGTTTCAGTCTCAGTGCTCAACTGCGACTGAAAACTGTGACTGAAAACTAAAAAAAATGGAAGAAATCATCAATAAAGTTGCCAACAGTGCTTTAGAAGTTTTTGATCTTGAGGATTATTATCCAAAAGGAATGCGTGTGCAGATTGACATTTCGCAATGGCTTTTGGAAGGATTTTTATTGAAAGAAAAAGACTTTAGAGAACATCTTAAAAATCACGATTGGTCGCAATATCAAGATCAATATGTGGCAGTACATTGCAGTACAGATGCCATTATTCCGGCTTGGGCATTAATTTTAGTGAGCGTTCATTTGGCGCCTTATGCCAAAAAAGTAGTGAATGGAACTATTGAGGATTTGGATTCAAGTTTATATGAAGAAATTCTAAGCAAAATCGATTATTCTGTTTACAAAAGTAAACCGGTAATTGTAAAAGGCTGTTCTAGAAAACCGGTTCCAATGCGTGCTTATATTTTAGCCACAACCTATTTACAGCCATTTGCAAGAAGCATAATGTATGGCGAAGCATGCTCTGCAGTACCTTTATATAAAGAATCTAAGAAATAACCTGCTTTTACAATCAATTAACACTTAAGCTTTTAACGGTTTTTAGTATATTTGTTTATACACTTCTAAACTAAAGACCATGAGAAAGCTAACCTTATTACTTTTCGTTTTAGTAAACTTCACATTTTTACAAGCCCAAAATTCAGAAAAAGAATTAATTACAAACACTGAAAAAGCAGTAAAAAAAATTAACGACACCATCGAAGGCGAAGGCTGGAAAACCAAAGGAACAGTCTCACTTTTATTGAATCAGTCGAGCTTTAACAACTGGATTGCCGGAGGAGAAGACAGCTTTTCAGGAACCTTAGGAATCAATTACGATTTCAATTACAAAAAAGAGGATCTAACCTGGGACAATAAAATTCTAGCGTCATATGGATTATTACAAACCAAAAATGATGACTTCACAAAAAAAACCGATGACCGTCTAGAATTCAACTCCATAGTTGGAAAAAAAGCTGTGGGACAATGGTATTACTCTTACTTCCTGAATTTTAGAACACAGTTTTCTACTGGTTATATTTATGGACAGGACGACAATGGCAAGCAAATCAGGACCGAACAAACCAAATTTATGTCACCTGGTTATCTTACCACGGGTCCCGGAATTTATTGGACAAAAGATGATAATCTTAAAATAAATTTCGCACCACTAACCTCAAAATTCACTTTTGTAGACAGCGCTTACACTACAGGAATAGACAGATTTACTGGATTACCTTATGTTGATGGTGATTATTTTGGAGTCGATGAAGGCAAAAGCATCCGATATGAACTCGGTTTCTATGCTTCCATTTATTATAAATTAGCCATTATGACTAATGTAACGGCAGAAAACACGTTGAATCTTTATTCCAACTATCTTGAAGACCCACAAAATGTCGATATCGACTATTCATTAAATATTGTAATGAAAGTGAACAAGTTTTTATCAGCAAACTTATCTTTTCAAGCAATTTATGATGATAACGCTTTTCAAGGATTGCAAACCAGAGAAGTTTTTGGTTTAGGAATTAATTTTGGATTTTAATTTGAAATTGTAAACCGTTTATATTTTAACGCAAAGAACGCTAAGTCATTTGTAAATTAGGTTTTTATATAAACACAAAGTTCGCAAAGCTATATAGATTTAGCTTTGCGAACTTTGTGTTTTATAGAAGTCTTCTTAATATAGTCTTCGCGCTCTTAGCGTTAAATTAATTTATTCCTGCTCCTCTTCTTTTTCAATTGCATCCTTATAATCTGGATACAAAAACTTATTATATGGGAATCTCGTGATATGAATTTGGCGAACAGCTTCGTAAACCATTTCTCTGAATTCCTCAAAATTTTCTTTTTTGGTAGCCGAAATAAACAACGCTTTATCCTGACCAACATTACTCATCCAGGTCTGTTTCCATTCGTCAAGAGTCCAGTGTTTTCTGGTTCTTTCTGTAATCAAATCATCTTCATCAATTGTCAGGTGTTTGTAAGCATCTATTTTATTGAAAACCATAATCGTTGGCTTATCATTGCTTTTGATTTCCTGCAGAGTCTGATTCACAGATTCAATATGATCTTCAAAATCCGGATGCGAAATGTCTACAACATGTAAAAGCAAATCGGCTTCACGAACCTCATCAAGTGTACTTTTGAAAGAATCAACCAATTGAGTCGGTAATTTTCGGATAAATCCAACGGTGTCTGAAAGCAAGAATGGCAAGTTTTTAATCACCACTTTTCGAACCGTAGTATCTAAAGTCGCAAACAATTTATTCTCAACAAAAACATCACTTTTTCCGATGGCATTCATCAAAGTCGATTTTCCAACATTTGTATAACCAACCAAAGCAACACGTACCATAGCGCCACGATTACTACGTTGAATACTCATTTGTTTGTCAATCGTTTTGATTTTATCTTTCAACAACGAAATTCGGTCACGAACGATACGTCTGTCCGTTTCAATCTCCGTTTCTCCAGGACCACGCATACCAATACCTCCTTTTTGACGTTCAAGGTGTGTCCATAAACCGGAAAGTCTTGGTAATAAATATTGACATTGTGCCAACTCTACTTGCGTTCTTGCATAAGAAGTTTCAGCTCTTTGTGCAAAAATATCCAAAATTAAATTTGTCCTGTCTAAGATTTTACAATCGATAATTCTTGAAATATTTTTTTGTTGAGAAGGCGACAACTCATCATCAAAAATTAAAGTCGATATATTATTTTCTTTTACAAAAAGATTGATTTCGTCTATTTTTCCCGTTCCAACAAAAGTCTTCGGATTTGGGCGTTCCATTTTTTGCGAAAAGCGTTTAATAACTTCACCTCCAGCGGTAAAAGTTAAGAACTCTAATTCGTCCAAATATTCGTTAAGTTTTTCTTCACTTTGATTTTGAGTGACAATACCAACAATGGCTGTTCGCTCAAAATTAATAACTTCTTTATCTAACATAGCTTTGAATAAGGTGCAAATTTAATGATTTGTAAGACACTTTACCTTATAGAATTCTGTTTTTAAGTTCTTATTAGCAATTATTATTTTTTGTTTAAAAAAACAAACCCTTTAGGAATTAGTTTCCTAAAGGGTTTTATAAACTGAAAACTCAGTTCTTATTCGTAAATAAAAGTTTTCTCTGTCTTTACAATTCCGTTTTCTTCAATCTGAGAACAAGAAATCGGGAAGTTTAATTTGTTGTATTTGAATTTTCTGCTAACAGCAACCAATGCCGTCGACGATGGACTGAAATTCACTTCGTTATTGTAAGATATATCTTCAAAAGCAAATTCTTCTTCATGATATGAAATCATTGGTACGATTATTTTATAATTATCACCAAATAGACTTTGAACAATCAATTGATCAACCGACTTTTTATCATCATAAGTAAAAGTCTTAGTAATTTTATCTCCAACTAATCCCTTATGTTTTGAAACATTATCGTTTACATAAACATATTCGATTTTACCAACAATTTGCTTATTTCTGTCGCGGGAAGTACGTCTTACAATAATTCCGTTTTCAACAATATATTCGATATCATCAACTAGATTCTGATGATTTGTACTTTTTTTAGTTGTTACTTTTATTCTTGCACCTTCGTAAAAGAAAGTCACAACTTTTGTAATATAATCAGGGCCTTCCTGGTATTTTTTTACAAATTTGATGATGTTATTATCTGCGTTATAAGTATAATTCACAACTTCTTTCCAGTCGCTTCCAACTTTGTCTTTTACAGTCATATCCAGTAAACCGTTTTTATTGTAAAAGAAATGCTGCACAACATCTGAAGTAGTTACGGTTTGAAGTTTACCTTCTTTAAAGACCATTGTTTTATTAACAATTTCTCCGTCTTTGGAGTTTTGATAATTTGTTTTTACAATGTTGATTTGCTTTAATTTAACCGCATCGGTTTGATCCTGACTGTGCATCAGGCATGGAAATACCATCATCAAGATGGCGATAAAGTAGGTTTTCATGTGGTATTTGTATTAATTTGGGATGACCAAAATACAAAATTCTCACAAATTTTAATAGCTTAAATCTCAAAAACAATTACTATTAATTTTTCTTTCTCCAAATCAAAAAAAAATAGCCTACTTCTCACCAAAAATTTTAATATCATCAACCATAAAAGCGCCATTAAGCGTCTTATCTTTTCCAGAACCAACATATCTGAAAGCGATATTTATATTTCCAGAATATCCAGATAAGTCAATACCACCCGAACTGATAAATTGCCGCGCAGGTGTTGAAAGTGTAGGAACTTTTGCTTCCAATTTTATCCATTTTGCCTTAGCAATACCAGAGCCATCAAAATTTGTTGAAATATAAACTTCTAAAGTATTTAATGGCGAATCAGTTTTTAAATCATGTTGTGCACTTCTAAAAGACAATACTGCATTTTTGTAACCAGATAAATTAATTTTTGGAGAAACCAACCAAGCAATATTTTCAGCTGCCGTTGTACTCGTGGTATTAAACTCTGCATATCCATTTCCAGAATAAACCATACTTTTCCATAATTTTGCAGCCTTTTCGACAATATTACTCCACCCCGGAAGTGCAAAATTGACATTATTTTTAACCGACTGAAAATCCTCTGAAAAAAACGGAGTATTTCTTTTTCCACCCATTACAATATCACTCTCAAACCGAACCATAAACTGATAATCTGATCCAAACTTGGTCAAAATTCCACGGACTTTTCCACTTCCATCTGGTACAAAATGATCTGCAAATTTTGCATAACTGCTAGTTCTAAAAATAAGTTGATTTCCCGTATTATCTCTTAAATTCCAATTTGTTGAACCACCAACGTTATTTGATTCTTCAAAATAATGACGGCCTAAAGCATCTTCTGTAAATTCAACATTATTGAGTTCTATTAAAGTATTTAATTTTAAATCATTAAGCGCTTCTTCAATAGAAAGCGATTCGACCAATTCATTTTCATCGATAATTGTGCAGGAAGCATTCAATATATTTTTGATTTCATTTTGCGAAATTCTTCCAATTGTTGGGTCACCGGCGTTACTCACATATAAATCACCAATTCTTAATCCGCCATAATACAAATCTGTAAATTGATTTTTAAGTTTTACGTAAACTTTGTTTCCTACTCTGTAATCGATATACGTATTTGAAGCATCGACCGGAACACTAAAACCTATTGCCGGATTTTTTTCGGAGGCTTTTGTTTGAAACGAGATGGCTTTAAAAAAATTTCCTCCTTCATCACTCGATACAACATAAGCTTCAATAATATCATTATATGAATATTGTTTTGCCGTTGGACTTGAAAGTTCATACACTTTTTCAACGGTTTTATTCACCTCAAAATCTGGCTGTGTACACGCCAATTTTGGCGTTTCAATTTCACTGTTGCAACTGCAGAAAAATAATGAAGAAATGAAATAGAAAAGTATTTTTTTCATGAGAAATAAATTTTCAGTTTATAAACCGAGAGTAAGATTTAAAAAATAAGTTCGGCCGTAACCGTAATAATATTTTGGCCCAAAGGATGGCGTTCCACTCGAAACATCTTGATTCAATGCTCTGAAATTGGCATTCCGAGCTTGTTCAAAACCGCCCGTTTTATATACTAATTCCAGCGCATTATTAACGCTTCCAAAAAGCCCAATATATTTTTTATAAACACGCCACGATTTTCCACCACTGAAATTAAGTAAGCTTATGGGATTAAACTTTTCCTGTTTAAGCAATTCATTTCCGCGTTCAGAAGTGGCTTCCGTAAAAGGAAATCCGTTGACTGGATTAATATAAAATTGAGATGTTCTCGAGATTGGAGAAACATCAATATAATTATCTGTCAAATAATTTATATTGAAAGCAAGCCACCAAAATTTAGGATCACGATATTCGAAACCAAAGGAACAGGCATTTTGAGGCGTTCCGGCTTGTTTGTAATTTTTGAGATATGCACGTCCAAAATCAAAAGTTGTCTGCGCGTTGTCTTTTACGGCATTTGCATCATTTACAATCGAAACATTTGGATTACTGTTATAAATAAAATTTCCGTAAGCGGCAGAAAAAGTTGTTTTTAAAGTTGATGAAATCTGATATTCAAAACTCAACTCTGCTCCAGTATTTTTCTTGTCTAATTTTGTTAAAGTCTGACTAACGAAAGCATCTGTTGGATCGTAACCAAGACCTTTATCAAAAATTCCTTCAGCATAAAAAAAAGAAGTTTTAGAAGTGTTTTTTATCAAAGTATAATAAGCCGTAAAACGTAGTTTGAGTTTTGGTGAGCGATATACGTAATTTGCCTCAGCACTGGTTACATTTTCACTTTCGATTCCGTTCACTATAGTATTGTTTAAACGTGAATTTGAAAATGTGTTTCGCAAAGATGGTGCTCTGGTAAGATGTTCCGCATTAACAAAAAACCATTGTTTACCCGAAATTTTATAATTGAATCCTCCTTTGAAACCAAAATTCTCAAAAGTTACTTTGTCGCTTTTCCCTAAAGAATTATTGGCGTAAATTCCGTTTTGATACAATCCTTCACGTTGATAATTAGCAATAGAATAGCATTGTCCCAGATAAAATTCAGTTTTATTATAGGAGAATTTAAACTGCGTAAAAGTATCAATTGTATTGGCTAAAAAATTATAATTATAGCCATAAATATCTCCTTCTTTTACTTGTCTATCTGGATGCTGCAAATCCGACTGAGATAAATTTCCTTTGTAAAACGGATCAATATCTTCAAAATATGCTCCGCCGAGAAGATCCAGCAAATACTGAAAATTATGCGATTTTAAATTCCGGTAAACAAATCCTGCGTCAAAAGAAAGGTTTGAACTTATCTGAGAATTCAAGTTAGAATTTAATGCAAAAGTTTTATCATCTGTTCTATCTTCATAAAGAACATAATGGCTCTGAGCGGGTTCATAACCATTTTCAGTAGGGTTTTGATTTGCTAAATACATTGTATTCCAATCAATTTCTGAATTTGCCAGAAATGCAATTTTGCTTTTTTCTGCATTTTCATAATCTGGGGTAAAATCTCCTGAAAATTCACCGTGATCTTTGGCGTAAAGCGAACTGAAATAACTTGGCATTTTTCTGTAATAAACAGGATCTGGACTGTTGCCATTTTGATAATCGATATTGCTGTTTCCAACTTTTCCAAACTGATACATTAAGCCTGAATTCAGAGTGTTTTTTTCGTCGATCTTAAAATAATGATTCAGCATCAAGAGCGGTTCTTCAATATTTTTTACTCTGGCATTTCGTTTTTTACCATTCTGAAATCCCCAATATGAATTGTATTTTTCACCCTTTAAACCAATTACTTCATCTGTGTTTGGCGAATTTTTTCCACGGGAATTTGGTGTATAAAATCCAGTGAAATTGAGCGCGTGTTTGCTGTTTAATTTCTTTTCAACACTTATAAAAAAGGAATCGGCATTAAAATTTGTTCCTTCAAAATAGCCTTCTTCCGTATATCTTTTTCCGGCTGAAACGGCATACGCCCAGCCCGAAGCATTCATTCCTGAAGCATATGTTCCAATGGCACGCCAAGTATAAGCCGAATTACTTCCTGAAAATGTAAGTTGCGTTCCTTTTCTATACAAAGAAGCTCGCGTGGCAATTTGCTGTGTTCCTAAAACGCCACCGAAAGTATAATTTGAAACTGCGGCACCAACCGAAAATTCCTGATTTCGGAGTACATTATTCAAGCCTCCCCAATTATTCCACTGTGGTCTTCCGTCGTAAATTTTATTCATAGTCATGCCGTTGAGCATCATGGTTCCGTTTTCGCTGTCTAAACCGCGAACTTTAAATCGGGCTTGACCCCAATTAAAAGCAGAAGCTTGCATAAAAGCATCTTTTGAAGATTGCAAAAGTCCTGAAGTCATTTCTGATGAACTACTATCATCAGACAAATCTGTGTCTAAAAGTGTAATTAACGCAGACGGAGTTTCATCAGAATATAAATCTTCTAATTGTAATGTTCCGAGATAAACTATTTGACCAAAATTAGATTGAATTTTAAGCAGTAAATCTTTGAATCCCTGACTATGAATCAACAGCAATTGTTCTCCATTTAAAGAAGAATGCAATTCAAATTGACCCGTTTTTGAAGTAAGTTTTGTTATGGAAGTATTTTGAATTGTAACCACAACATTCTCGAGAGGATTTTGTGATTTTGCATCAACAACAACTCCTCTAAAAACTGTTTCTTGTGCAAAAGCAAAACTAAAAGACCATAGAAGTAAAAAAATGAAGTATTTTTTTATCATTAAAATTCCAATTTATTTTTGAAAATGGTTTTCGGATATTCATCCTATTCAAAAGATAAAATTGGTTTTTTGGAAAAGTATAAAGATTTAAATTCTTAAATCCTGAAATTCAAATGTAAAGAAAATATTCAAAAATATATGTTTTTTCTTACTAATGTTTTGATTGAAATTTAAAATTATTTAACTACATTCGCCTATTTTTTGCTTTTTAGTTATGAATTTTATTCTGTAGTTCTAATTTTAGAAACCATAAAAGCGATCAGAACACCAAAGATTCCGATAAAAGCAAAAGAGAATTGAAGTCCAAAATTTTCTGCAATGTGACCAATAACAGGAGGTCCCATTAAAAACCCTAAGAAACTTACGCTCGAAACAATTGTCAAAGCTTCTCCTGGCGGAACCGTCGGGTTTTTTCCTGCCATACTGTAAACCGTAGGAACAATCGTTGCCACGCCCAATCCAACGGCCATAAAAGCAATCGTACACGGAATTAAATAAGGAAGAAAAACAGCCGTGAAAAGTCCGCCGGAAATCATAACACCACTAATTTGCATGACACGCTCACGCCCGAATTTATTAATGAGTCCGTCGCCTAAGAATCTTCCGCTGGCCATCATAATCATAAACGATGTATAACCTAAAATTACCAACGGCCCTGGCGCTTTTACAATATCTTTAAAGTATACACCGCTCCAGTCAAACATTACACCTTCGCTGGCCATACTGCAAAAACCAATTACACCAAGCCAGATTAAAGTGCTATCTGGTTTTGTAAATAATTTTTTCTTTTCTCCTTTATGTTTGATTTTTTCTTTGGCTTTGACCAAAAATTTAAAATTAAACGCCACCATTAATAGTACAACACATCCAACAATTATAAAATGATGCAGCGGAGATAAATGTAAAGCTAACATTCCGAGACCAACCAAAGCTCCAGAAAAACCAGCAAAACTCCACATTCCGTGAAACGAAGACATTATTGTTTTTCTAAAAAGTACTTCGGTGTAAACACCTTGAGTATTTACTGCTATATTGGCTAGGTTTCCAAACAAGCCAAACAAAAACAATCCTAAAGACAATTGCAGTGCGGTTGTTGCCAATCCTAAATTTATCAGACAAACAACATACATTATAAGAGAGAAAACTAGAATGCGATGGCTCCCAAATTTGGTAACCATTTTTCCTGAAAAAGGCATAATGACCAATTGTCCCATTGGCAAAGCAAAAAGTATAGATCCCAGATCGCCTTCGCTTAAATGCAAAGCTGTTTTGATATCCGGAATTCGGCTTGCCCAAGTTGCAAAACTTAATCCCATTCCGAAATAAAACATTCCAACTGCAAAACGAATTCGGTTTAAATAGGAAGCTTTGGCTTCTCTAAAAACTTTCTTGATTTTTCCTTTGGTTTGAAATAGTTCTAATGGATTAAAATTTATCAAAATAGTAGCATTTTAGGGATTATACCATAAAAGTACAAAAATCCTCTATTATATAGGTACAAGGAAAGATGCACTACTTATTTATAACGTTATTGTTTATAATTAGTATTTCCGAGTATTAAAAATGTTAGAAAATTTACTTTACTATTTTATTATTCTGCGCATTCCTTAATGATCTAATTGTCTAATTCTCGAATTAAAGTTACTTTTGCCTTATGATAAAATGGATAACAAAACTGTTTTCATCAACAAATAAAGAAGAGGATACAGATAATATGAAGAAATATTTAATCGTTGGACTTGGCAACATTGGTGCTGAATATGTAAACACCAGACATAATATTGGTTTTAAAGTGCTAGACTTTTTAGCCAAACAAGAAAGCCTTTCATTTGAAACTGTAAAACTTGGCTCGCTTGCCGAATACAAATTTAAAGGAAGAACATTTTTTCTGCTTAAGCCAAACACTTACATGAATTTAAGTGGAAAAGCAGTGAAATACTGGATGGATAAAGAAAATATTCCGTTAGAGAACATATTTGTTATTACCGATGATTTGAATCTTCCTTTCGGAACTATTCGCATCCGTAAAAAAGGAAGCGATGGAGGCCATAACGGACTCAAAAACATCAACCAAATATTAAACACGCAGGAATACACTCGTTTTAGATTCGGAATCAGTGACGAATTCAAAAAAGGACAGCAAGTTGATTATGTTTTAGGTGATTGGGATGAAGATGAAAAAGCAAAATTGCCAGAACGTTTAGAAGTGGCATCTGAGATTATAAAATCTTTTGGTACTGCAGGATTGGAAAATACAATGACAGCTTTTAACGGAAAATAAAGATTTTCAAGCATTTATATGCTAAAAAATGAAATAATCGATTTATTAAATCGAATAATAACTAAATAGTATTTTCTATTCCAAAGTTAAATGTCTAAATTTGGATAAATAATTATAAATCCTAAAAATCATAATATCATGGCTTTTGAATTACCACAATTACCTTACGCATATGATGCATTAGAACCACATATTGATGCACGTACAATGGAAATCCATCATACAAAGCACCACAATGCATACACAACAAATCTTAACGCTGCTATCGCAGGAACAGATTTAGAAGGAAAAACAATCGAAAATATCTTAATCAACTTAGATAAATCAAACGCTGCAGTTCGTAACAATGGTGGAGGTTTCTACAACCACAATTTATTCTGGACTGTAATGTCTCCAAACGGAGGCGGATTACCAACAGGTGATTTATTGGCTGCAATCGAAGCTTCTTTTGGAACTTTTGACGAATTTAAAGCAAAATTTGCTAAAGCCGGAGCAACTCAATTTGGTTCTGGATGGGCTTGGTTAACAGTTCAAAAAGGAGGAAAATTAGAAGTTGTAGGTACTCCAAATCAAGATAACCCATTAATGCCGGAAGTTGCTGGTAACGGTGGAACTCCAATCTTAGGAATGGACGTTTGGGAGCACGCTTACTACTTAAACTACCAAAACAGAAGACCAGATTATATTGAAGCTTTCTTCAGTGTAATTAACTGGACAGAAGTTGCAAGAAGATTTGCTTTAGACAAATAAGAGAAAAGAGCAAAGAATAAAGAACAAAGACGAGTACCGAAAGGTTGCTCGTCTTTTTTTTATCTATTCATTTCGTCTTGATTCTATAATCTTGTTTCTTTTCTCTAAAAAAAGAAAATAAAAAAGGCGAAATCTCTTTCGCCTTTTTTGCCCCAAATCTACCATAAACTTAACCTACTAATGTTATGGTTCAGTAAATGTATGGTAGCTATTTCTATTAAAAAAACTTTTTAGACGAATGGTCAATATATCCGATTAAATAACAAAACTTGCTGATAATCAATAAGTTGTGTCAAATAAAAAAGGCGAAATCTCTTTCGCCTTTTTTGCCCCAAATCTACCATAAACTTAACCTACTAATGTTATGGTTCAGTAAATGTATGGCAGCTATTTCTATTAAAAAAACTTTTTAGATGAATGACTAATATTTTCGATTAAGTGACTCTAGTATTCTCTTTTATAAGTACTTATCTGCATAAAATAAAAAAGGTGGAATTGCTTCCACCCTTTTTGCCCCAAATCTACCATAAACTTAACCTACTAATGTTATGGTTTTCCAAAAGTATTATAGCTTTTCATTTTCACCAAAGAAATAGGATGAACGGCAAAAAAAACCGATGAAATGCACATTTTAACCTTTTGTTAGTATTTTATTAATACGCTCTGGCGTCTTTTCCTTCGTAAAAATTCATAAATGCACGGTTCACTACTCGATTTCCTCCCGGAGTTGGATAATCTCCTGTAAAGTACCAATCTCCTAAATTTTTAGGACATGCAATATGTAAATCTTCTACTTTCTGGAAAATGATTTTTACCTCGGCATTGATTTCTGGAGAGCTTAACATTTCTGCAATTTTATCTGAAATCTCTTCTGGTGTAAATTGATCGTAAATTGCTGTAACATAATTTACAACATCTTTATCGGCGAAATTTTCTTGCGCTTTACATTTCGCATAAACTTCATCAACAATATGATATAAGTTTCTTTCTTTTAATAAAGTCAAAGCAGCTCTAAAAGCAACAAGTCCTTCTAGTTTTGCCATATCAATTCCGTAACAATCAGGATAACGGATTTGCGGTGCCGATGAAACGATTACGATACGTTTTGGATTTAAACGATCCATCATTTTAATGATACTCATTTTTAATGTTGTACCACGAACAATACTATCGTCAATAATAACTAAGTTATCTTCCGGTTTAATTACACCGTAAGTAACATCGTAAACGTGCGCAACTAAATCGTCACGGCTGCTGTCTTCTGTAATAAACGTTCTAAGCTTCGCATCTTTAATAGCTACTTTCTCCGTACGAATTTTTACAGCTAAAAGCTCCTGAAGTGTTTCAGTAGTTAATGTATTTCTGTTGGCCAGAATATAATTGTTTTTTCTCTGATTTAAGAAATCCTGAGCAGCTTCGACTAAACCATAAAATGACGTTTCAGCTGTATTTGGAATATATGAGAAAACAGTATTGTCTGTATCGCTGTCAATTGCGTTAAGAACGGCTGGCAAAATTAATTTACCTAAGTTTTTACGTTCTTGATAAATTTCAGCATCACTTCCTCTTGAGAAATAAATTCTTTCGAATGAACACGCTTTTTTAACGGTTGGCTCTAAGATCTGATTCATAGAAACATTTCCGTTTTTCTTGATAATTAAAGCATTTCCTGGATCAATTTCCTGAACGCTTTCAAAAGGTACATTAAATACAGTTTGAATAACCGGTCTTTCAGAAGCTACTACAACTACTTCATCATCTTGATAGAAGTAAGCTGGACGAATTCCTGCAGGATCTCTAAAAACAAAGGCATCACCATGACCTAATAATCCGGCCATTGCATAACCACCATCTAAGTTTTTAGCTGAACGTGTCAAGATTTTTGCGATATCTAATCTTTCTGCAATTACTGGCGAAGCTTCTCTTTTAGAATATCCTTCAGCTTTACAGTCTTGGTACAATTGCATTACTTCTTTGTCTAAAAAGTGACCAATTTTTTCCATTACGGTAACCGTATCCGCCATTTCTTTTGGATGTTGTCCTAATTCAACAAGATTTTCGAAAAGCTCTTTAACATTTGTCATATTAAAGTTTCCAGCCAAAATCAAGTTACGGTGCATCCAGTTACTTTGACGCAAAAATGGGTGAACACTTTCAATGCTGTTTTTTCCGAAAGTTCCGTAACGAACGTGTCCTAAGAACAATTCGCCAACATATGGAATTTCCGATTTTATTTTATGAATATCGTCAGCGATTTCCGGATTTGCTTTTAATTCCTCGCTGATTCGCTCATTGATTTGTTTAAAAACATCCTGAATTGGCTGTGAATGATTCGAACGAACTCTGCTGATATAACGTTGTCCAGGTTCAACATCCAGTTTAATGCTTGCAAAACCAGCACCGTCTTGTCCGCGGTTGTGCTGTTTCTCCATCATTAAATACATTTTCTGGATTCCGTAGAAAGCAGTTCCGTATTTTTCTTTATAGTATTCAAGCGGTTTAAGAAGTCTAACTAAGGCTATACCACATTCGTGTTTTAAAGCGTCGCTCATTGTTTTTTGTATTTTGTGTTGTTGTAAGTTGTGTGTATTAACGTAATAAAAAAAGCCCCGTTTAACCGAGGCTCTTAGGCATTATATTTCTATGTCAAACTGAGTTAACGACTTAAATTGCTGTAATCGAATCGCCACCTCGGCTTTGCTTAATGTTTCCATCCTTTCAGTTCCAAATTTTTCAACGCAGAACGAAGCTAAATTTGAACCGTAAATAATTGCATTTTTCATATTGTTGAACGAAATGTTTTCGCTTTGCGCAATGAATCCAGAAAATCCTCCTGCAAAAGTGTCTCCTGCTCCAGTTGGATCAAAAACATCTTCTAATGGTAAAGCTGGTGCAAAGAATACTTCTCTATTGTGGAATAAAAGTGCTCCGTGTTCTCCTTTTTTGATCACCACATATTTTGGTCCCATATCCTGGATTTTAGAAGCTGCTCTTACTAATGAATATTCACCAGAAAGTTGTCTTGCTTCTTCGTCATTGATTGTAATAACATCTACACGTTTGATAACGTCTAAAAGTTCCGGAAGCGCGCAATCCATCCAAAAGTTCATTGTATCTAAAACAACTAATTTTGGTTTTTTCTCCATTTGATCTAAAACACTACTTTGTACTAATGGGTGTAAGTTTCCTAACATTACAACATCGGCATCTTTGTAGTTTTGAGGAACTTTTGGCTGAAAATCAGCTAAAACGTTCAACTCCGTTACAAGAGTGTCTCTAGAATTTAAATCGTTGTGGTATAAACCGCTCCAGAAAAAGGTTTTTCCTCCTTTTACAATTTCGATACCTGAGATATCGATGTTTTTTGAAGTCAATAAATCTAAATGTTCTTGAGGAAAATCGTCTCCAACTACAGAAACAATAGCCGATTGCAAGTTAAAAAAGGATGCCGATAAACCAATGTACGTTGCAGCACCACCTAATATTTTATCTGTTTTTCCGAAAGGAGTTTCAATCGCGTCGAAAGCAACCGTTCCAACAATCAATAATTTATTCATTTTATGAATTTCGAATTAGGGTGCAAAGATACTTCATAAGTTACAATATTGCAACGGTTTAGGTTCTCAAAATTTTCTTAAAAAAAAGATATCGATTTCGGGGTAAAAACTATTGTAAATGAGATAATTATATTTGAATCTTATAGCGTATCTAAATAAGTTTTTGGCCGGAAAAGATTATGTCGTTTTGCAAAAAACTTGCAAGTTCATCAGTTATATGAAAACATCAATAATTTTATCGAAACAAATCTTAAGATGCAATTTGGTTTTGCTTTTTTGCATACAGTTTTTACTCTAAATTATGAATCGAGTTAAAGTTTGAAAATTACCCATAAAAAAACCTGATAATTTATCAGGTTTCAAGTAGTTTTTTCAAGGTCAAATTAGAATTATCTGACTTAATCCTTAATTATTCATAAATATAAGTTTGCTCAATAAGAAATCGTGGTGACACATCAGAACCAGCAGTAACCATTGCGGTGTTTACTGATTTTACAGGAAAATTATTAGCATTATAATCAATCTTCACATTATCTGTAATTATTCCGACTTCTGCTTTTATTTGTTTTTCAAGAGCAGACGATTTCATTATATTTTTACTGAACTGAGGAGAATTATTTAGTGTAATTTCAGGAGGAGAACACAATAAAGCGTAAAAATATTTCTCTCCGAATAAATTTTTAAATATTGTTTCGTTTAAAGTTTGAGTAGCATCATAAGTATAAAGTAAAGTATGATTTTCTCTTGTGTTTTTATTAATATTTGCCGAAACTACATTTCCGTCTTTAAAATTATAAACCGAAATTGTTTTAATTTTGCCAACGTTCATAGTTACAGTCAAAACGTTATTTTTCATAACATAAAGTTTCTGTATAATACTATTAGTACCAGTTCCATTTCCTGTTATCGTAAATTCGTTGTCATTTTTAATCTGATATTCAAATTTCATACCTGAAGTACTAGCACCATCGGTTTTCACTCCATTTTTACCTCGATAATAAGAAGTTCCTACTAAAAATCCGTTGCTATCGTACTCAAACTCTTCAATTGACTCACCGCTATCAGGGCGCTTAGTCTGAGATTCACTGATTTTAGACAGCAATCCTTTATCATTATAGTCGTATTTTTTCAATGAACCTCCAGTCTTTAACGACGATAATAATTTATTGCTTTTAAAATTATATACGATAGTGTCTGGGATTTCTACATCACTTTTGTAGCGACTTGTATTTGTTTCAAGTTGAACAATTTTTTTCAAAACTTGCGCATTAGAACTAGATAAAAATCCAAAAAAAAGTAAAAGGGGCAAAATTGTTTTTTTCATATTTTATATTGATTTCAACAAAAATATAAAAACAAACCACAGTTGATACTTTTCTTGTTAAACTAATTTTTAGAAAGTTTAAATATGGTTTTTGGATTTAAATTGTACTTTTTATTTGGGAAAAAAGCTGTATATTTTTGTTAGATTTGTTTCAACATCAAACCTCATTTATGAAGAAAATCCTAACCTTATTAATATTATTTTGCCTTTTGATTTCCTGCGAAAGAAAAGAGCCTAATTTTTCTGAAGAAATGATTGAGAAATTAGCTCTTAGAGATAATGAAAAAGACGGACAACATGTATTTATTCCTTATGGATTTTCAGATGTATATTTAATGACAAACCATGATGAAATTTTTATGACAACTGAAAATGGTCTTTATGCATCTTACAAACTGTTCTACTCAAAAAAATATAAATCTTTCAAAACATTTTTAGAAACTTTTTTAGCTGAAGATTTTGTGTTTGATCAGAATTCTCGACTTATTATCGAAAAGAAATTTAAATTAAATAAAAAAGTACAAAAAGAATATGTTCAATTAGGGTTCGAAAAATTTCTGAAAAAATATTCTGAACCATCCTATAAAAAGGGAGAATTTGAACTTAAAAAAGCAATTATAGGATCTGACGAATATTCTACAATAAGTTATATATTATATTTAAACCGATATGATATTAGTTTTGATGATATACATGTGAGATCTACTATAATTAAAAGAGAAGATTCTTTTAAATAAAGATTATATTGATACTTTTTATCAAAAGAAGTTTTTAGGAAGCTAACAATATTTTCTAGTCATTGTTAGCTATAACTAGTTTAGTTTTTTTACTTATAATTCTTCGATTTATCGATATTTTTCATCCAACTGATTGCATCTTTCATCGGCTCTTCATCGTCTGAAAATGCTGTATTGTGACCCAAGTTTGGAAACAATTTATATTCATAATGTTTTCCTTTAGACTTTAATATATCAAGATATTCGATTGACAGCTTTACAGGAACTTGAATATCCTTGCCTCCAAAAATCCAGATTCCCGGAATTGATAATTTAGAAAGAATACCTTTTGGATCTGTATCAACAAACTCGTATTTATCAGGGTCATTGAATACGTGTTTTCTTGCCTCTTCTTCAGAGTGTGTGTCCCAAAAATTTTTATCTCCATTTGTATAAAATTGGAATCTCAATTGTTCTTTAACTGTTATAAGAGCGCCGCTGAATATGGTCATAAATTGGACTTTTTTATTTTTCTCTGCTGCCAATGGAATTATCCATCCGGCTTGACTCCCACCTATTAAACCTATTGCTATTTTATTATTTGATAGGGATTTAGATAAAGTGTTTACGGCAGCACTAGCATCTAAAGACAAAAGATTTAGATTTGCGAAATCAACATTGTTAGTTCCTACTTCTGGTCCTGCGTATACACCACCCGATTCTCCAACTCCACGTTTATCATACGTTAAAACTGCAATTCCGTTATTGGCCAGAATTGTAGCAAAGTCTATCATTCTTTTTTCTTGCCCAGATCCATGGACAATTACAACGGCTGCTTGTACGTTGTTGGGTATAAAAACAGTTCCAGCGAGTGTAACTCCTTCGCTAGCAAATTTTATTTCTTTAGTAGTAAAGCTTGACGGAAACGCTAATGCATAACTAGTGACAAAAAACAACGACATTAAGATTGAATATGCGTATATTTTTTTTGTTTTCATTTCTTTTATGAATTAATTTACAGTTGATACTTCTTATCAAAATAATTTTTCAAAACACCAACCTGAATCAAAACCATAAAAGGAACTATTAAAATAGCATACAATAAAGTTTTTGAAATATGAATTCCAGAAACAATTGCCGAAATTTTATCAGTATAAGATTTTCCTATTTCTAAATTATTCTCTGCTCCAGCAAAAAATACATTATATGCAATTAAAAAAGCCAAAGCAACTCCAATAAAAACCCATGTTGAAATGGAAATCAAAGGCTTATAAGGTTTAATTTTTGCCTTTTCGGCGACAAGAATTTGCGACATTAAGTTCGAAGTAAAGTCGGCAGATGGCGATTGCAAAGTATTTTCGGCCATCATTTTCTCAATAAGATTTTCTAAATTTTTATCTTCCTCTTTCATAACACTCCACTATTTCGGGTTCTAATTGCTTCTTTAAAATGGTCGCTAATTTTTGTCGGCTTCTAAATAATTTCACCTTAACGTTATTAGCATTTATATTCATGATTTTGCCAATTTCCTCTAAATTCTGATCTTCAAAATAAAACAAAGTCAGCAGAAAATTATCTTCCCTTGGTAACAAATTTAAACAATTCTGAATGGCCTGCTTTCGCTCTTTGTCTTCTAAAGCACTCAAAGCATTGTCCATGGTTTTGACTAAATGCGATGAAAACTCATCTATGGAAATATTTAAATCTTCTTTTTTGTTTTTCTTCAAACGATCCAAACAATTATTATAAGAGATTTTATAAATCCAGGTTGAAAATTTAGAATCGCCCTTAAACTTATTCAAAGAATTGTATACTTTAATAAAAGTATCTTGCGCAGCTTCTTCGGCTTCTTCTCTATTTTTGACCATTTTGAGCGACAACGTAAAAATCATATCCTTATAACGATCTACCAACACGGCAAACAAATTTGTCTCGCCCTGCAGGATTCTATCGATATAATGTTGATCTGGAATTGTACTCATATTATATAGGACGACAGTTTGTTATTTTAGGTTACAACATTTTGAAAAAATAAATTCCAATTTTTTCAAATCCCAAATTCCAATTGTTGGATTGGGTAGAACTTTAAAAAAGCTTAACCATAATGTTGTCATTTCGACTTGTATTTTGAGATTTCACACTTTTAATAAAACCCAAAATTAACTCATAATCAGCAAGTTTTGGAATTTGGAATTTATTTTTTGAAATTTTTTACCAAAAGCTGTAACCTCAATTTAAAAGCTATCGTCCTATGGAGTATCAATCAATTATAAAAACATAAAAATTATGGGACCACAAGTTTTAGTACCACTTAGCCTTTTTGCGATGATCTTTGGGATTGTCTATCTTTTTTACTCAACAAGAAACAGAGAGCGTTTGGCGCTTATAGAAAAAGGTGCAGATGCAAGTATCTTTTTAAAAGGAAGAACTAAAGGAAGTTCGGCATGGAAAATCTTTGTTGTAAATGTTGCCTTCCTATTAATAGGAAGCGGTGTTGGAATTTTTCTTGCTTTGTTAATCACAACTTATACATCTCTAGACGATGACGCCGTTTATCCTTCAATTATTTTTATAATGGCCGGAATTGGTCTTTTAACAGGATTTAAAACAGCAAAAGATATAGATAAAGAAGAATAATTTTTTAAGTTAGAAACAAAAAACGCATCAAATATTTGATGCGTTTTTTTTATTCTTTAGAACCTATGGTTTCGTAATATTCATCAATAGAAAGTTTGGGTTGCATAGATGCCATAACAGCAAGTTGATCGCAGCGTTCGTTTTGTGGGTGATTATTATGTCCTTTTATCCATTTAAAATCGACCTGATGTTTGCGGTAGACAATTAAAAAGCGTTTCCATAAATCGGGGTTTTTTCTTCCGGCAAATTTCTTTTTTTCCCAACCTAGAACCCATTTTTTCTCAACAGAATCGACAACGTATTTAGAATCCGAAATAACTAAAACTTTCATGTTTTCTTTTTTCAGTTTTTCTAAGCCCACAATTACAGCAAGAAGTTCCATTCTGTTATTAGTCGTCAAGCGAAAGCCTTCGTAGAACTCTTTTTTATGTGGTGTTCCAACCAATTCCATCACAACGCCATATCCGCCATTTCCAGGATTTCCTTTTGCAGCGCCGTCTGTATATATATGTACTTCGTGATTCATGTGTTTGTTTTTTCACCATATAAGTAATGTAAGTCCATTTAATGCTTAGGTATTATATTTTTGTCAAATTTCACCATATAGTAATGCAAGTTTCATTTAACACTTACTTCTTATATTTCTTTGTCAAATATATCTAGACGCTGAACTTATATATTCTTATATGACTTATATGGTTTAAATTTCAGAATTTGAATCGTCTAATATTCTATGAATAATCTCCGGAAAATGTTTTTGTTCCAGTTCATGAATTTTCTCTGCTACGGTTTCCGGCGTATCTTCATCCGTTAATGCAACGTTGGCTTGGAAGATGATGCCGCCTTCGTCATAATTTTCATTTACATAATGAATAGAGATTCCGGTTTCTTTTTCCTTATTATTTACTATCGCTCTGTGAATGTGCATTCCGTACATTCCCTTACCTCCATAATTAGGCAAAAGCGCTGGATGTATGTTAATTATCTTATTTGGATATTGCTCAATTATGTTTTCAGGGAATTTCAGCAAAAAACCCGCAAGAACTATCAAATCCGGGTCGATTTTTTGTATTTTTTGTAGGACATTTCGCTCTGAAAGATCGTTTTTTGAGAAAATTTCGAAAGGAATTTGATGATTTTTTGCTCTTTCGATCACTTTTGCTTCTGCATTATTTGTAAACACACAAACGACCTTTGCGATTTCGGTTTCCGAAAAATATTTTATAATGTTCTCCGCATTAGTTCCTGATCCTGAGGCAAAAACGATAATTTTTTTCATAATAGCATTAATTTTGAGAATGCAAAAAACGGAATAAAAATCCAAAATAAATAGCTTTAAAACGGCTTTCTTGAAATTAATTTTATAAATTAGTGTTACATTTATTAACTAAATAGTTGTTTTAAAATAAAGTTTTTTATTTTTGCCAACAAATTAAATTCTAAAATTAAAGATTATGTCAGACATTGCATCAAGAGTAAAAGCGATTATCGTAGACAAATTAGGTGTTGACGAAAACGAAGTTGTAACAGAAGCAAGCTTCACTAATGATTTAGGAGCTGACTCATTAGACACTGTTGAGCTTATTATGGAATTCGAAAAAGAATTTGATATTCAAATTCCAGACGATCAAGCAGAAAACATTGCTACTGTAGGTCAAGCTATTTCTTATATCGAGGAAGCAAAAAAATAATAATACCACACCCGATTTCTAAAAGTACCAATTTTTGAAATTCCAAATTCCAAATTGGAATTTGTTTTTTGATTTTTGAAATTTTTAAGAGTCGGGTGTTATTATTTTTTTTCAAATTTAAATTTCGATTGATTTTCAATCAAAAAGATATATTTATATTGTAATGCCCATGGCTCTTAAGTAACGATACTGTTAAGAAAGCATGGGTTTTATTTGTTTAAAGTACAAAATACATATTTATGGCATTAAGGCGAGTTGTTGTAACAGGATTAGGTGCACTTACTCCTATCGGGAATAATATCCAGGAGTATTGGGATGCACTTGTGAATGGAGTAAGCGGAGCCGCTCCTATCACATATTATGATACAGAGAAGCATAAAACGAAATTTGCCTGCGAAGTAAAAAACTTCAATATTGAAGACTACATGGATCGCAAGGAATCCCGCAGACTTGATAAATTTGCTCAATATGCAATTGCTGCCAGTGATGAAGCTATCAAAGATGCCGGAATCACAAATGATAACGTAAACAAACAAAGAGTTGGTGTTATCTGGGGAGCTGGAATTGGAGGTTTAGAGACTTTTCAGGATGAAGTAATGTATTATGCAAAAGGTGACGGAACTCCAAAATTCAATCCTTTCTTTATTCCTAAGATGATTGCCGATATTGCTCCTGCACATATTTCTATGCGTAATGGCTATATGGGACCAAACTATACTACAGTTTCTGCTTGTGCATCTTCTGCAAACGCATTAATTGACGCTTTCAACTACATCCGTTTAGGAATGTGTGATGTTATTGTATCTGGAGGTTCTGAAGCTGCAGTTACAATTGCTGGTATGGGAGGATTTAGTTCTATGCATGCTTTATCAACAAGAAACGAAAGTCCTGAAACAGCTTCAAGACCTTTTGATGCAACCAGAGATGGTTTCGTTTTAGGTGAAGGAGCAGGAGCTTTGGTTCTTGAAGATTATGAGCACGCTAAAGCTAGAGGTGCAAAAATCTATTGCGAAATTGGCGGAGGCGGAATGTCATCTGATGCTTACCACTTAACAGCACCACATCCGGAAGGAATTGGAGTTATTGCTGTAATGGAAAACACTTTGAGAGACGCCGGAATGAACCCTGAAGATGTTGATCATATCAACACACACGGAACTTCTACTCCATTAGGAGACGTTGCTGAATTAAAAGCGATAAGTAAAGTTTTTGGAGCTCATGCTAAAAACATCAATATTAACTCTACAAAATCAATGACAGGACACTTACTTGGTGCTGCTGGAGCTATTGAAGCTATTGCTTCTATCTTGGCTATGAAACACGGTATTGTTCCTCCAACGATTAACCATACAGTTGTTGACGAAAATATTGATCCATCTTTAAACCTTACTTTAAACAAACCTCAACACAGAGAGGTAAATGTTGCTATGAGTAATACTTTTGGGTTTGGTGGACACAATGCATGTGTATTGTTTAAAAAAATCGCTGAGTAATTTCTGTATATGAATATTATCAAAAAAATATTTTCTAAATCCCGTTCTCTAGAAGACGGGATTTTTTTTGACACTATTCAGAAAATTCTTGGTTTTCAGCCTGTAAATATTGAATTCTACAAAAAAGCATTCACTCACAGATCATCAAATAAGCTTGATGAAGCCGGTCATCCAATAAATTATGAGCGTCTGGAATTCTTAGGAGATGCAATGTTAAGTGCCGTAATTGCAGCACATTTATTCAACAAAGCACCAAATGGTGACGAAGGGTATTTAACAAAAATGCGTTCTAAAATTGTAAGCCGTGAACATTTGAATGAACTCGGAAAGGATTTAAATTTAGTCCGTTTTGTAGAAAGCAAAGTTCCTGTGCATCATTTTGGCGAAAACATTCATGGTAATATTTTTGAATCGCTTATTGGCGCCATTTACCTAGACAAAGGCTATTTGTATTGTGAAAAATTTATTCAAAAAAGAGTCATAACCCCGTATGTTGATATTGCCAGACTTGAAGGCAAAGTAATTAGCTACAAAAGTTTAGTTATCGAATGGTGTCAAAAAGAAAAAAGAGTTTTTCATTATGACATTTTTGAAGATAATGGTATTGACGGACAACGCTTGTTTGGTGTCAAATTAAGTATAGACGACAAAGTAATTGCTAGAGCACGAGCAACTTCAAAAAAGAAAGCAGAAGAAAAAGCATCGCAACGTGCTTATTTTGCATTTCAGGAAAAAATTGACAAGAAATAGTTACAAGAATGCTGTAATTTTCTTAAGGCTATATCGTTTTCGTTTATAAATTAACAAAAACAACCCGCCGATCGCTATTTATGCTCCGTTAGAAATAGTATATTTACAACTTGATTTTTCATGACATGGCTATTCATAGATTGGATTTAGACGAATTTGACGAAATTGATTATTATTTAATGGCAATTCATACTTCATTAGAAGATTACAGACTTGCTTATTTTATCAATAAAAACCTTCCTATTAACTTAAGTAAGAGCAAAAACGAGATACATGCTCAGACAAAAGAAGGCGAAGCAAATTTTTCGAGATTTTATTATTATGATTCTGAAAAAGCTATTTCATGGAATTTGATTCAGAATAAAAATGAAATCATTTCTGTGAGTACGAATGATTTCCAGAATTTGTTTTCTAATGAAACAAGTGAGGTTTCTACAACAATTCATTTACTTCCTGAATTCAAAAAAGTAGATTTTTTCCTGAAAATTGACAATAGCGAAGAGGCTGTCGATTTTTCAGAAATTCAACAACATTTAAATTCAATAGAAAGTATTGCAGCAGTGTATGCTGTCGATACCAACAAAATAAAATCAAAAAACAATCTAATTTTTTAAAAAAAATGTTAACAAACAAGAAAACCAAAATTGTTGCTACACTTGGGCCTGCCTGTAGTACAAGAGAGATCATTAAAGATATGATCGAAGCAGGGGTTAATGTGTTTAGAATCAATTTTTCGCATGCAGATTACGAAGGAGTAAAGGAAAAAATCGATATCATTAGAGGCTTAAACGAAGAGTTTGGTTACACTACAGCAATCCTTGGAGATTTGCAGGGACCAAAACTTAGAGTTGGTGTAATGGAAGAAGGAACTGTTGTAAATGATGGTGATGAAATCACTTTTACAACGGCAGAAGATATTGTAGGAAATGCGCAAAAAGCATTTATGAAATATCAAAATTTCCCAAATGATGTAAATGTTGGAGAGCGTATTTTGCTTGATGATGGTAAACTTATTTTCGAAATTGTTTCTACAGATAAAAAGACAGAAGTTGTTGCTAAAGTTATTCAGGGTGGAGAATTAAAATCTAAAAAAGGGGTTAATCTTCCAAACACAAAAATTTCTTTGCCAGCTTTAACTGAAAAAGATATTGCCGATGCGATTTTTGCAATCGAACAAAAAGTAGACTGGATCGCACTTTCGTTTGTAAAAACACCTCGCGATTTACAAGATCTTCAAGAATTGATCGCTAAACATTCAGACGTTAAAATTCCAATTATTGCTAAAATCGAAATGCCGGAAGCTCTTGAGAACATGGATAAAATTGTAGCATATTGTGATGGTTTAATGGTTGCTCGTGGAGATCTTGGAGTTGAACTTCCTGCTCACGAAGTACCATTGGTTCAAAAAGATTTGATCCGCAGAGCAAAAACAGCTAGAATCCCAGTTATCGTTGCAACACAAATGATGGAAACAATGATTACAAGTTTGACTCCAACAAGAGCTGAAGTAAACGACGTTGCAAACTCTGTAATGGATGGTGCTGATGCTGTAATGCTTTCTGGAGAAACTGCTACTGGAAACTATCCTGTACAGGTAATCCAGAGAATGACTCAAATTTGTGAGGCTGTAGAGAATTCTCCTCTAATTCAGGTTCCGCAAAATACGCCACAAATTAAAACAAAACGTTTTGTTACTAAAACTGTTTGTCACCAAGCGGCTTTACTTGCAAATGAAATCGAAGCTAAAGCAATTTGTACTTTAACAAATAGTGGTTATACGGCTTTCCAAATTTCAGCGTGGAGACCATCTTCTGCACATATTTTAGTATTTACTTCAAACAGAAGAATCTTAACACAATTAAACTTATTGTGGGGAGTTAAATCATTCTTCTATGATAATGAAGAAAGTACTGATGATACTGTTACTGATGTAAACAGAATTGCAGTTGAAAAAGGTTATGCTACAAAAGGTGATTATTTAATTAATCTTGCTGCAATGCCAATTAAAGACAAAGGAATGGTTAATACGATGAGAGTTTCTGAAATCGAGTAATTATTCTTCAATTTATACTTTATAAAATGCCACTTATTTAAAAATTAAGTGGCATTTTTTATTTTTATTCATTTTACCTTCTTTAAAAATGCTCTTTTTATTTTAATATAATTTAAGGAATTATTTTACAATAAAAACTTTAAAAAATACCCTTGTGTAGGTTTAATCTCCTAGGAAAAAAAGCTGTTTCTTTCAAAAAGATCTCTCCCAATCTTCTTTTGTCTAACATAAATTTGTAATGTTTATACAAAAAGCCTCTCTTTTTTACTTTTCCAAATTTTTACCTTAAAAAACACAAAATGTTAATTTTCAGATTTTTACCATGTTTCATTTTCCAAAATGAAACAATCTGGTGCAGATTTTCAAATTTTGTTGTTGCATTTTCTAAAATGCAACAAGCTCAACCCACTTAATTAAGGCAATTCGCTTATTTAATAATTACATTTGATAGACTTAACAAAAAGTTAAAAATTATACGTTCCAATTATCGAACTGAAATTAATTTGAAACATCTCTAAAAAATACAACCAATTATAGATAAAATTTAATTTCATTCCTCTATTATTTTTTCTGAATTACTAAACTCATACATAAAATATTTATTAACGAATTTTTTAATCATGAAACAAGTCAAATTAAAATGCGGATTTAATAATGCAATTATAGTATTTGCACTACTGTTTTTTTCTGGTATTTCCCTAAATGCCCAAAACAAAAAACCTAATATTTTAGTGCTGTGGGGAGATGATATTGGAATTACAAATATAAGCGCCTATAGTGATGGACTTATGGGATATACAACACCCAATATTGATCGTTTGGCAAATGAAGGAATGCGTTTTTTGCATTATTATGGAGAGCAGAGCTGTACTGCGGGGCGAGCCGCCTTTTTAACAGGACAGCATGGTATTAGAACTGGACTTACAAAAGTTGGTTTTCCAGGAGCACCAATGGGAATGAGTCAATTAGATCCTTCTATTGGAGGAATTTTGAAAAGTTTAGGCTATTCAACAGGACAATTTGGTAAAAATCACGTAGGTGATCGAAATGAGAGTTTACCAACTGTAAACGGTTTTGATGAATTTTATGGAAATCTATACCATTTAAATGCTGAAGAAGAACCAGAATTGCCAGATTATCCTAAAGATCCTGAATATTTCAAAAAATTTGGACCAAGAGGAGTTTTAAAATGTGTAGCTACAAATGTTGATGATGCGACTACAGATCCTCGTTTTGGTAGAGTTGGAAAACAAAAAATTGAAGATACTGGAGCACTTACTAAAAAAAGAATGGAAACTGTAGATGATGAAACATCAGCAGCTGCAATTGACTTTATTAAAAGACAACATGCAGCAGGAAAACCATTTTTCTGTTGGTTCAACGCTACTCGTATGCACCTTCGTACGCACGTTAGAGCAGAACACAGAGGAAAATACACACATGGGGACAGCGAATATATTGATGGTATGATAGAGCACGATGAAACTATTGGAAGTATCCTGAAAGCATTAGACGATTTAGGAATTGCTGACAATACGATCGTGGTATATTCAACAGACAATGGACCACATATGAATACCTGGCCTGATGGTGCTATGACATCTTTCCGTTCAGAGAAAAACACGAACTGGGAAGGTGCTTTCCGTGTACCTTGTATTGTTCGCTGGCCAGGACATATTAAACCAGGAACTGTAACTAATGAATTGATGAGTCACAATGACTGGATTCCTACTTTCGCTTCAATTGCAGGTGAAACAGACATAGTTAATAAGCTTTTAAAAGGATATAATGCAAATGGTCATAGTTACAAAGTACATCTAGACGGTTTTGACCAAACAAAATTACTTGCTGGCGGAAAAAGCTCAAGAGATAAATTCTTCTATTCAGATGATGACGGTCTTCTTGTTGGAATACGTGAAGGAGATTATAAATATGTCTTTGCAGAACAGCGTTTGGCAGGAACCATGGGAGTTTGGGCAGAACCTTTTACTGAGCTTCGTCTACAAAAAATATTCAATTTATATCAGGATCCGTATGAAAGAGCTGATTTTACTTCAAACACTTACTGGGATTGGTTGATAAATCATGTTGGAGGAATATATGGAGTAATGAACGATGTATTCGTTTTTGCCGAATCTTTTAAAGAATATCCTCCTCGTTCTTTCCCACCAAGTTTTAACCCAACTACTATTTTACAACAGACTTTAAAAGACATTAAAACAAAGCAATATGTGGAGAAAAACATATTGCCTAAAGTAAAAGAAGAAGCGGAAGCCGATTCCAAAAAGAAAAAATAAAAATATCTAATAAATAGAGCTTGAATCCCTCATAGTTCAAGCTCTATTAATTTAAAAAATCAACATCATGTATAGAAAAATATATATCGTGCCCCTGTTTTTATTTTTACTGGTTTCCTGTAAAAAAAATGAAACTGATACAACTGCAACTTCGAAAGATAGCACGGCAGTTGTGGCAACGAGCGGCGATCCATTGCCAAGCTGGAATGACGGAACTTTAAAAAAAGATATTATTGCTTACGTTGAAAAAGTAACCAAAGAAGGAAGCCCGGATTTTATTCCGGTAGAAAACAGAATTGCCACTTTTGATAATGACGGAACGCTTTGGGCTGAGAAACCATATGTTCAGGAATTATTTGCTTTTTACCGAGTTAAGAAAATGGTCGAAGCCAATCCTGCTTTGGCACAAAAACAACCTTTTAAAGCCGTTGTTGAAAAAGACAAAACGTTTTTTGAAAAAGGCGGCGATAAAGCACTTATAGAATTGGTTGCCGCAACGCATACCGGAATGACCGAAGATGAATTTGAAGCTTCTACAAAAGAGTTTTTTGCTGGTGCACAATATCCTGGTAAAAATGTTCCGCTAAAACAAATCAGATACCAACCTCAATTGGAGCTTTTGAATTATTTGCGTGCAAATGGTTTCAAAACTTTCATTGTTACCGGTGGAACGGTTGAAGTGGTGAGAGCAATATCTCAAGATTTCTACGGAATCCCAAAAGATCAAGTTGTGGGAACTTCTTTCAAATATAAATTCGATGATACTAAAAATGTAGTTTTAAGAGAACCTGCTTTAGATCATTTTAATGATAAAGAAGGAAAACCTGTTGGCATACAATTGCACATTGGTCAGCGTCCTGTTTTTGCCTGCGGAAACGAAGGCGGAGCCGGAGATCTTGCTATGTTAAGATATTCTTCGGGAAGCAAATATCCTTCTTTTCAATTAATTGTAAATCATAATGATTCTATTAGAGAATACAATTATCAGGAAAAAGATAATTTATCCTTAAGCACTGCAGCTAAATATAAATATCATGTTGTAAGTATCAAAGACGATTGGAAAAAAATATTCCCCGACAAATAAATAGAATTTGTTGAAATAGATTTTTTCAGCCCTAAAATTTTAGCATTAAAGATTGTATTAATTTATTCCAGAACAACTTATGAAAACAAATTTTAGATCAATCAAATCAGCCGGTCTCCTGAAGACTTTTGGCTTGCTTTTTTGCTTATTAATAGCCAGTTTAGGTTATGCACAAAAAAGCCCCAATATTATTATTTTATTATCGGATGATACCGGATGGGGGGATTTAGGTCCTTATGGCGGTGGAGAAGGTCGTGGAGCTGCAACTCCTAATATCGACCGAATGGCGACCGAAGGAATGCAGTTTTGGTCTTTTTACGGCCAACCAAGCTGTACTCCGGGAAGAGCAGCTTTGATAACAGGAAGAATTCCTAATCGTAGTGGTATGACAACTGTTGCGTTTCCTGGTGATGGAGGAGGACTGCCTAAAGCCGAATGGACATTAGCTTCTCTTTTAAAACGTAAAAACTACAATACCTTTTTTGCCGGAAAATGGCATCTTGGAGAAGAAGATTATTCTATGCCAATTGCACAAGGTTTTGATGTTATGAAAAATGTAACATTATATCACTTAAATGCTTACACCTATACAGATCCAGATTGGAATGCAGATATGCCTGAAGATATTAGAGCAACGTGGGTCAAAGGAACCAAAGGTGCTTTAGAAGGTGAAGCAGGAAAACCATACCGAGAAGTTAGAAAAATAGACGGAAAAGTAATTCCGTTTTTGGATCAATATACAGAAGAGGAATCTTTAAAATGGCTTAAAGAAAATGGCAAAAAAGACAAACCATTTTTTATGGAAATTTCTTTTGCAAAAAACCACCAGCCTAATTTGCCTCACCCAGACTATGCTGGAAAATCGGCAGGGAAAAATAAATACGCTGATTGTATTGTTGAACTAGATGCAAGAATAGGCCGTATTATGGATGAAGTTCGAAATCTTGGAATTGCCGAAAACACATTAATCATCTATACGGTTGATAACGGTACATGGCAGGATGTTTATCCTGATTGTGGTTATACTCCGTTTAGAGGAACAAAAGGAACAGATCGCGAAGGCGGTAGCCGTATTCCAACATTAGCATGGTGGCCTGGAAAAATTAAACCAAATAGCAAAAATAACGACATTTTAGGAACACTTGATTTTATGGCAACATTTGCTGCTTTGTCAGGGCAAGAATTACCTACGGTAGACAGAGATGGCAAACCAACAATTTTTGACAGTTATGATATGTCGCCGGTTTTGTTTGGAACTGGTAAATCAAAACGAACAATGTGGTTTTATTTTACAGAAGATGAATTATTGCCGGGAGCAATAAGAATTGGAAAATTCAAAGCAGTCTTTAATTTACGTGGTGATAACGGACAAGCAACAGGAGGTTTGGCGGTAGATTCTAATTTAGGTTGGAAAGGCGCGGCGAGTTATGTAGCAACTGTACCACAAATATTCGACTTATGGGCAGATCCGCAAGAGCGTTATGATTTATTCATGAACAACTTTACAGAGAAAACATGGTTCTTGCCAACTGTTCAGAACATTATTGGAGAATTTGCTAAAACCTATGAAAAATATCCACCTCATGTAGTGCAAAGTAACCTATATCCAGGTCCAATTACTATCGATAATTATTTGAAACTTAAAGAGGCACAAGAGAAATTAAAATCTATATCAACTGCCAAAAGAAGCGGTGGAGGGTGATAATCATTTAATTTTATAAAAAAGAGAAACAACTTTTCAACTTATAAAAGTTGTTTCTCTTTGATTTTAGAATAGATTAAAAATCAAAAAAGAAAAAATTATGAAAGTATTTTTCAATACAATTAAATCTTTATTTGCGACGTTTTTTTTTCTTTTAAATTTTAGCGCATTTGCACAAGAAGAGCCAAAAGCCGGATCAAGTGCGCAGGAACTCGCCGATAAAATGGCAAATCCAGTTGCAAGCTTAATTAGTGTTCCGCTTCAAAATAATCTTACTTACGGGATTGGGGCTTATAATGGATCAAAATACCAGATCAATATACAGCCCGTTGTTCCTTTCAAATTAAGTGAAAATCTAAATTTAATTACGCGTTATATTCTTCCAGTTGTAGATCAACAGGATGTCACTGGCGAAAACACCCATGAGTTTGGTTTAAGCGATGCTACAGTAACCGCTTTTTTTGCTCCTAAAACTAAAGGACTTATTTTAGGTGTTGGTCCTGCTTTTTTAGTGCCAACCGCTACAGAAAAATTTTTAGGAACAGAAAAATTCGGAATTGGACCAAGCGTTTTGGTCATGCATCAGGGAAAAGGACTTTCAATAGGTTTTTTAGCCAATCAAATTTGGTCTGTAGCAGGAAATGCTGACAGAGCCGATTTCAATCAGTTTTACACCCAACTATTTCTAACACATAGTTACAAAAGTGGTGCAAGTTTAGGTATTACTTCAGAAATTACTCAAAACTGGCAAGGAAATACAACCCTAATTACAGTGAGTCCAAATGTGGGTGCGATTACAAAATTGGGAGGTCAAACTATGCAATTTGCTGTTATGCCTTTAATTCCAGTTGTTGGGCATCAATCAATTAAACCAGATTGGGGATTAAGAGCAGTAGTTGCCTTTATATTTCCGCAATAATTTTTCGCAAGCGTTTAGAAAATATCATTTTAAATTTTTAATAGCTTATAAAATGAAGACTAAAATAATTTCAATTCTCCTTATTGCTTTATTTTTTTCATGCAATAAAACTTCAACAGAAAAAACAGAGACAGCTTCGACAGAATCAGTTTCAAGCACTTTCAAACCTGCAAACTTGCAAGAACAGGTAATTTATAATCGTGCTATCGAAGCAGTTATATGGGGAGTTCCTGCGGTTAATTTTGAATTATTAAACGAAAGTTTGGCGAGTGCAAAAGGTAATTTTAATGAAATTATCTATTGGTCAGGTTTGATAAATTCGAAAAATCAGACGCTGACACCAAATCCAGATGTGGTGTATATAAACCCTTTATATGATACGAGAAAAGGTCCAGTTGTATTAGAAATTCCGCCAGCGGAAGGCAGTTCGTCAATTACAGGAAGTTTAGATGACGGTTGGCAGACAGCAATTGAAGATATTGGTCCGGCAGGAGTTGATAAAGGAAAAGGAGGAAAATATTTGATTCTGCCTCCAGATTATAAAGATAAAGTACCAGCGGGATATATTCCGATGCCATCATCAACCTATACCGGTTTTGCAATTCTTCGTTCGAATCTTACTGATGGAAGTCCGAATGATTTAAAGAGAGCAATTGACTACGGGAAACGAGTAAAAATTTATCCCTATTCGCAAGCTTCAAATCCGCCGGAAACAAAATTTGTCGATTTGCTGCAAGTTCCATTCAGCAATACAATTCCGTACAATTTTCATTTTTTTGAACTCTTAAACCAATTTATACAACGTGAACCTTGGCTGACTAGAGATTTAGTTATGGTCGATTTTCTAAAATCAATTGGTATTGAAAAAGACAAACCTTTTGAAGCCGATGCAAGAAGAAAAGAGATTCTAAACGCAGCAATAAAAGAGGCTCACAACTGGATTGATAATGAATACAACAATGCGTTTCAGGCACCTTTTTATGAAGGCACAAAATGGGCATTGCCAGTTTCTCAGGATTTTGTAAAAGCAATTGGAAGCAATTACACAATACCAAACAGCTATCCTGTGCGCGAACGTGCAATTGCCTATTCGATCGCCTATTTTAGTGCAAAACATTTAGGAACAGGACAATTTTATTTAATATCAATTAAAGACAATAAAGGTCAGGATTTGGATGGTTCAAAACTATATCAATTGCATTTGCCTCCAAATGTTCCTGTAAAATTATATTGGTCTGTAACGGCTTATGATCGTGAAACGCATGCTTTGATTAAAGACATGAAATATTTTAGTCGCGCTTCAACAACTCCGGGAATTCAAAAAAACAGCGATGGTTCTGTGGATATTTATTTTGGTGCAAAAGCTCCAGCAGGAAAAGAATCAAACTGGGTTCCAACAGATCCAAAAGGAAAATTTGAACTATTGGCTCGTTTTTACGGACCAGAAAAAGGATTTTTTGAGAAAACCTGGAAAATGGGAGATGTTACTGAAGTGAAATAATTCTCTGATTTTAAACTAAAATAATCGATCGTTATGAAAAGTAAATGCCTTATAATTTTAGCAGTATCTTCTTTGATTTTAAATTTTGGATGCAAAGAATCAACGACAACAAATCCAGATTCAGAAAGAGTAGTAAAATCAGGTTCTGGTATAAAAATGGATGGTGAATTGCCTTCAAAAGAATCAATTCCTGTACTTTTTGATGAAATGGATTTTCAGCAGGCAACACAATGTTATCTGTGGGGATTGCCAATTGTGGCTTTCGCCGAATGGCAGCAACAGCATTATAAAACATTCGGTGCAACGAGTAATGATCTAGTATTGTACAATACTTATCATGACCGATTAGGAATTTTAACAGCAAATGCCACAACTCCTTATATAATGTCATTTATTGATTTGAAAGCAAACGGACCAACAGTTATCGAAATGCCAGCCGGACGCACTGCTGGAGGGTTGAGTGATTTTTGGCAAAGAGAAGAGGCTGTAATTGGAGAAATGGGGCCAGATAAGGGAAAAGGAGGAAAATATGTTTTAGTACCGCCAACTATGAAAGATTTTAAAGCCGATGGGTATTTTATAATTCCGTGTACGACGGTAAATAATTTCTTCGGTTTTAGAACATTAGATCCTGATCCTAAAGTGACGGAAGAATTAGTAAAAAAAGTCAAAATATATCCTTACGCACAAAGAGCAAATCCGACGCCAACAAAAATAGTAAGTCCGCCAGCCGATAAAAATTGGTACGGAATTCAGCCATCGGGAATTAAATATTGGGAATGTCTACATGCCATTTTACAAGATGAACCAGTTGAGGAACGTGATCGTTTTTTTATGGCTTGGCTTAAAAATCTTGGTATAGAAAAAGGAAAACCATTTGCACCAGATGAACGTCAGAAGAATATTTTAATTGCTGCTGCAAAAAAAGGAGAACAAATGGCAATGGCTAATTCTTATGAAAAACGTTTTAAAGACGTTAGACACTGGCCAGATAAAAAATGGGATTATGTCATTACGATGAAAAATTCTGCTCAGCGTGAAGAAAATTTTGACGAATTTTTTGAGAGATCAGCTTATTTCTATGAAGCCGTAACTTTTTCTAACGCAATGATATCAAAAACCCCGAATCTAGGTCAGGCTTATTTAGGAAATTACACTGACAGCAGTGGAAACTGGCTCGATGGAGGGAAAAATTACACTTTAAATGTTCCGGCAAATCCACCAGCAGTTAATTTTTGGTCAATAACAGTTTATGATTCGGCTACTCGATGTTTGATTGATAATCCGCAGCAAAATGCCGATTTATCGTCTCGAAAAGATTTGATAAAAAATGCCGATGGTTCTGTTGATTTATATTTTGGACCAAAAGCTCCGGCAGGAAAAGAGAAAAACTGGGTTCAGACATTGCCAGGAAAACATTGGTTTACCTACATGCGTTTTTACGGACCAACGACAGCTTACTTTGATAAAAGCTGGAAAATGGATGATATTAAAGAAGTGAAATAAAGTATTATCATGACAGAAAAAGCATCAGATAGCGCCGAAAGTTTTTTTGATCGATTAGCATCGAAAGCAGAACGCTATGATAATGGTGCAGCGATCAGGAAAGAGGTGCCACGTTCTTCTCATCAAGAATGGACAGAACCTGAAGATCGTGAAGATCCTGTTGCGATTTTGATTAAAACAAGTATTGGAAGACTTGAAAGTTTACTTCCCATTCGATATCGACGAATGATCGAATCGCCATTTGCTTTTTACAGAGGAGCAGCGGCAATTATGGCGGCAGATTTAGCAAATACACCAAATACAGGAATACAGCTCCAGCTTTGTGGCGATTGTCATTTAATGAATTTTGGCGGTTTTGCAACTCCTGAACGTAAATTGGTTTTTGATATAAATGATTTTGACGAAACGTTTCCCGGCCCATGGGAATGGGATATAAAAAGATTAGCAACAAGTTTTGCAATTGCAGGAAAGTGGCGAAAATTTTCTGCTAAAGAGTGTAAAGAATTTGCATGGCATGTAGCAGACAGTTACAAACGTCACATGCTCGATTACAGTAAATTATCGGCACTTCAAATTTGGTATGCTGATATTGATTTGGCCGAGCTTATTGATCTTGGAAAAGATGAGGAGCTGAAAGAATTTCAGCAAAAGCGAATAAAAAAAGCAGCCGAATCAATTGCGCACGAAAAAGAATTTGCAAAAATGACCTATTTAGATGGGGTTCGGGCCAGAATCAAAGATGATCCTCCGTTGATTTATCATCCTTCGGGGAATGAGGCAAGTTATACGTTAAGAGAAGCGAAACAGGTTCATAAACGATACATAGAATCATTGCCAGAAGACAAACAAGTTTTGCTGAGCAGATATACAATGCATGATTTTGCGGTAAAAGTTGTAGGCGTTGGAAGTGTTGGAACACTCTGCGGTATCAGTTTATTGATGTCGGCTACTGGAGAACCTATTTTTTTGCAGTTTAAAGAAGCAAGAAAAAGCGTCTTAGAATCAAATGTAAAAAACAGAGGAAAATATCCGCATCAGGGCGAGCGAATTGTAATGGGACAAAAATTAATGCAATCAGCTCCAGATATGTTTTTAGGCTGGACAAATGACGATAAAGGAAAATATTTTTATATCCGTCAGCTTCGTGATGCCAAGATAAAACCAGTCATCGAAATAATGAAAGCCGAAAATATGGCAGATTATGCCAAAGCTTGCGGTTGGGCACTTGCACGTGCACATGCAAGATCTGGCGATCCGTCGCTTTTGTCTGGATACATTGGGAATAATAATGAATTTGCCAATGCAATTTCTAAATTTTCAATGTTGTACGCTCATCAAAATGAATTGGATTACAATAAAATGGTCGAAGCGGTAAAAGAAGGACGATTGCCAATTTCGGCAGAAGTATAAGACATAATCTATAATGATGTTTACTACCAGCTTATTTAAAAATTCAGGCAGCATCATTTTTTAGCGTTACGAAGAAAATAAATTAAGATAAGCTAGCTACGAATCTGAGAAAAAAATGAACCTTTAAACGCAAGATTATTTTTACTTTCTTATGTTTTTAAATAAAAATAATTTATCTTTGAGAGTGTGTTAAGACACTGTTTAATAGTTATTTGCAATAACTTAACAATTGTTTAACACGAATTATCGTTCATTCAAGATTTACCCAGATTTTAATACATTCGAGTTAAACAATTTAATTATTAATTTAAATACCACAACATGAATATTAAAAGAACAAATCTTCGCCTATTCCCAATTTTATTTTTGGGTTTACTTTTTGGCTGTGCACCAAGTGTCAAAGTAACCACTGATTATGATCACTCAGCCAACTTCAGCCAATATAAAACTTTTACTGTTTATGATCTGAAAGCACAGGAAGGTCAGGTTAACCAGCTTAATGTTGATCGCGTTGCCAAAGCAATTCGTAATGAAATGACGGCAAAAGGCTTTACAGAATCAACAACAAACCCTGATTTAAAAGTAAATGCTGTTTCTATTTTAAAAAACAAAACACAAGTTACTGCCGACACTAATTTTTATGGCTACGGTGGTATGTACCGTCCATACGGATACTGGGGAGGCGGCGCTATGATGGGCGGTGGATCAACAACATTTAATTCTTATGATTATGTTGATGGTTCATTGATTATCGATATCGTTTCTACCAAAACAGACAAACTGCTTTGGCAAGGAATAGGAAATTCTCAAATTGACAGCAAACCTGATAATCCTGAAGAATTTATAAATGGTGCAATCAAGAAAATCCTTGAAGGATTTCCTCCTGGCTTAGCAACAAAAAAATAACCTGCAAATTTTACTCCATACAGATTGTTATACTTAACTGTTCTGCTAAGTATAACAATCACAATATCTGCCCCGCCATTACTTTCTTTTCAAATCTCCTTTTTTAAAGAAAGAATAAAAACATTTAATTTTAAGCCTATACATATGCTGGATATAGTACTTTCTCTTTTCTTTTTTATCGCTACAATGGTTGGCTTTGCGACTTCATTTATGGTTTTGTTTTCACGCAAAAACTATTCGAAGAGTTTTTTCCTTGGGTTATTTCTGTTTAGTCTTGCAGTTGTGAGCATTTACAACTTCTACTTATCAGCAAATCTTTTCAAGACTTTTCCTGATTTGTTCATGATTACAAAATCCTTCATTTTTCTGGTAGCGCCAAGTGCGTTTTTGTATGTGAGAAGCGTTTTATTTGAAGGCCGCCTATTTTATAAGTACGATTGGCTTCATTTTTTACCATTCCTAATTTACTTCAGCTTGACTGTATTTGTATGGATCGGAAGTTTTACCGATTTAAATATAGTTCATTTTCTTTCTGCCAAAATAAACAGCCCTTTCTCAATGCTAAGTCTGACAATTTGGTTGATGTATGCCTTTTGTCAAACCATGATGATTTTAAACTATGATATAAAAAAATTCAAACAAAATCATTTTAACAGAATAAAAATCCTAAGTTGGATCCGACTTTATAATTTAATGATTCTGTTCTTGTTTTCTACTCTTTTTGTTCATTACTTTTTAATGAATAAAGTAGACAGTATCGATTTTTCCTGCTACATTTTAATTTCATCTGTATTGCTATTTACAGTAGGCTGGCTTTATTTTAAACCAAAGATTTTTTATGACAATTTTGAACCCGAAATAAGTGATACTTTTAATAGTTTCAACATTATTGAAGATCAGCTAGTTCCAATAAAAACAAATGAAAACAAAAGTACTTTACCATTACCTAAAGAATTAACAGACGAGAAAAGACAATTATATCTTGATAAACTTGAATATATTTTTGCATCTGAGGAACTTTTTCTTAAAAAAGACCTGGTGATAAGAGACATTGCAAATGCAACTGAAATTCCAGTTCATCATATTTCCAGCTTAATTAATTCTGAATTTAATCTGCATTTTCAGGACTACGTAAACCTGAAAAGAATAGAATATTTTAAAGAAAAAATAAACGATCCTGAATGGAAAGAGCTTTCTCTTGAAGGTATGGCTTGGGGATCTGGTTTCAAATCCAGAACTACATGTTTTAGAGCTTTTATAAAACATACAGGAAAATCGCCATCAGAATATTTTAAAGTCATCAGAGTCGATCCTGAAAAGGGTAACACCTATTTTTTGAAGCAATCTCCAAACTAAAGAAATTACCTGCTTGCCTTTTTCAACTGGATACTTTTATAATTCCATAAAAATTTAAAACAAAAGTGATGAGCATAAAATCGAATAAACAATTAAAAAACTCCTCACTCCTATTAACTTTTCTATTGATAAGTTTTTTGGGGCAAGCCCAGCTAAAAGGCGGCCATATTCTTGGAGCCATGGGATTGCAATCAGGAACGCAGACGCCTGCAAATACGCTTAGTGTTTATATTCCGGGCTACATTTATAGTGCTTCATCTTTAAAAGATGCCAATGGTGACAAGGCAATTACAAATCCTGATTTGACCATGTTTTTAACAGGTGCCGGAGCAAACTATGTAAGCGATTTCAAAATTTTAGGAGCAAATTACGGAGCCACTATTTTGCTTGCATTTGCGTCTAATACCATTCAGGGAAATAACACTAATATTGATAATTCTCTAACCTTTACCGATATGTACGTTCAGCCCATACAACTTGGCTGGCATAATAAAAGAGCCGACTTTGTCTTTAGTTATCAATTGTATTTACCAACCGGAAAATTTACAGCGGGAGCTTCTGACAATAGTGGTTTAGGAATGTTTATGAATGAATTCTCTGCAGGAACGACCTTATTTTTTAATGATAAAAAAACAATTCATTTTTCTGCTTTAGCTTCTTACGAAATAAACGGAAAAAAGAAAGATACCGATATTAAAACAGGTGATATTTTAAGTATTGAAGGAGGATTGGGAAAAACCTTTTATACAATGAATTCTGAAAAAACTGCACCAACCGGGTTATTCAACGCAGGACTGATTTACTATTTGCAATATAAAGTCACTAATGATAAAATTCCTGTTCCGATTTTAGGAACTGTCGAAGGCAAAAAAGACAGGGTTGGCGGTATCGGTGCTGAAATCAATTATTTCCATATTGGATGTAAAACTTCAGCCGGATTTCGATGGGTTGCCGAAGTTGATGCCATAAACAGATTTCAGGGAAATACATTTTTTATAACCCTTGCACATGTTTTCAGTTTTGCAAAAGAAGAGCATAAATAATGGATTACTATTTATTAGGAAAACACATTTATAATGAAAAAAAAGAACCTCTTTAATCGAAAAAGTATTTGGAAAACAAGGTTGATTATTGTTGTATTTCTCTTGTCTTATACAGGAATGACTTCACAAACATCAGAAACAACAACATCGAAACCTAAAAATATGCGCTTCAAAGATTCTCTTGATGGAGCAATCGATTTAAGTAATTTTCTCATTTATGCAAATGGTTTTCTTGTAGTACCGGCCATTATATCTGAACCGGCTTTAGGAGGCTTTGGTGGTGCTTTGGCTCCCATATTTCTTAAAAAACGCGCGCCAGTAATTGATGAAGATGGTAAAAAACGTTTTATAAACCCTGATATAACGGGAGGATTCGGAATGTACACGGTAAATGATAGCTGGATGGCAGGAGCTTTTCGTTCTGCAACTTTAGTAAAACCAAAAATACTCTATCGTGTTGGAGCGGCTTACGGAAATGTAAACCTCTCTTTTTATGCTAATAATCTTCCTACCGGAGGCGATCAGGAATTTAAACTAAACTTTAGAACTTCGGTATTTTACACACAATGGTTAAAACAATTTAAAAATGCAAAATGGAGCGCCGGACCGCAATATTTATTTTTAAATTCTAAAATAAACTTACCTGATTTAAATCTGCCTCCACCATTCGTTAAACCGGGCGACATTAACAGTACTGTTAGCCAGTTAGGAGGAGCGCTTCAATTTGACGGACGCGACAATATATTTACGCCCGATAAAGGAATACGTATTCAGTCCGATTTCTTTTGGTCAGATAAAGGAATAGGCAGCGATTATAATTCCTGGCGTATTAATTTGTCCGCAATAGGATATTACCCAATAACTGATAAATTAATTGGCGGACTAAGGATTGAAGGAGAACAGGCGTTGGGAAGTCCGCCTTTTTATCTTAAACCGGGAATTAATTTAAGAGGGATTCCAACAGCCAGATATATGGGAAACACCAGTATTGTAAATGAAGTCGAGTTTCGTTGGGATTTGTATCGAAGATGGAGTTTAATGGGATTTGGAGGTCTTGCTAGTGCTTTTGACGATTGGGATAAAGCTTTTGCAAAACCAGTAGTTTACAGTTACGGAACAGGTTTTAGATATTTAATAGCCCGAAAATTTAAATTGAGAATGGGTGTAGATGTCGCAAAAGGAAATGAAGATTGGGCTTACTACATTGTTTTTGGAAGTAATTGGATGAGATAAAATTTTTAGTAAAAAATAAAAAGTGATAAGTAAAAAGTAAAACTCCCGATATTAAATATCGGGAGTACTTTTTTATATACTTAGCAGTAAAAAGCTTTCTATTTTTTCCAGTATGGTTTAATGATATTATTATTTTTTCGGCTTAAAGCCAATAATAAAATAGCTCCAACCGCACAAAATAAAATAGCCTGAATAGAACCTTCGGGACCAAATTCTCCTCCTGTAATAAATTGTGGGCCTTGTATTTTGGCATTCAATAAACTATTTGTTTTTTCGTTTCCAGATGTTATCGCGCCATAAATTCCTGATTGTGTAAAATTCCAAGCAAAATGCAAAGCTATCGGAAACCATAAATTACGACTGTAAACAAAAGCTGCTCCAAGCATAAAACCAGCCATAGTTATGCATATTGATGAAATCAAAGTACCATTTGGGTTTGCCAAATGAAAAACACCAAACAATACCGAAGATATCGTAAGCGAAATATAGGTACCCAATTTTTCTTCGACTATTCTAAAGATAATTCCACGCACCAATATTTCTTCAATAATGGCAACAGTAAACATAATGGTAAAAGGAATCAGAATAAATGAAATTGGATTGATATTCAAAACACTGTAACTTCCGTTAAGATAGATTACCAAAATGGTGAGCGATTGTAAAGTAAAACCAATAAGAGTTCCAAGAATAAGATTTTTTGCAAGTCCTTTTGTTGAAAACTCTGTGATTGCTCTTTTGTCATACTTTTTAAAGAAAAGAATGTAGCTGAAGACGCACAGCGCAGAAACAAAAAGTCCTTTTAAAAGGTTTCTATATTCTTTTTCAAGCGAAGTTAAGGCTAGTAACTTTACAGCAATTTGTTGACTAATTATAACAACTGCCATAAAAGTAAGTAAAGCAAGAATGATTTTTGTTATTGGAGAATTAAACGTTTTTTGTTTCAAAGTAAGCGTTTCCATTTGGTTTTATTTAATGATTTATGATGAAACAAAAGTATGTGGCATCGAAACCAAAAAATAGAATGAAATTTGCCTGTTATAATTTTTGAAATTGTTTGGGTAAAAATCCGGTCTGGTTTTTAAAAGTTCTAATAAAATGACTTTGATCGGAGAATCCACATTCTAGAGCGATTTCAGTCAAATTGTTTTCCGTGGATTGTATCAGCGAAAGCGAACGATTAATTTTTATTCGACGCATATATTCGCCTAAAGTACATCCAAAATATTTAGGGAAATGTTTAGAAATCGTAATCGGATTTAAATGTAAAACCTTTGCCAAATCATTCAAATTTGGGTTTTCATTCCAACAATCATTCAGCAATTCATTTAAACTTTTCACCCAAAAAGGGCTTTTTTCAAATCGTTCCAAATGGTCAATAGTATTCGACAATTGCGAAAACAACATTCTGATATTGTCATTAGAAAAAACATCAGGGTTTTGAGATTCCTTAAAAATCTTAAGAATCAAAAATTTGGTGAGCGCACTGTTCTCAACCGATTTTTCGATTACAGATTCATTAATCTGAAGTTCTTTTAAAAGATCATCTTCAATTTCGATATTGATATTTCGGGAAGGAAAAAGTGTATTTTGATTCAGATGCATCTCATCACTATGATAAAACAATAAAGAACCCGGACCAACCGTTTCACTAAAGTTTTTCCTTTTCTCGGTTGTACCGCCTTTCAGGAAAAGTGTAATGTGCGCATTATTGTGCGAATGCCAGCCCTCGTAAACCTTACTCTGATACTCGGTTTCGACAATTGCAATTCCTTGATTGGTATTGAAACTGTTTTTCGTATTCCCTAAATATTTTTCTTTTTCGAGTTCGAACATTTTTCAAATAAGCAAAGTGGCATTTATAAATACCAAAATACTACTTTTTTAGGAATTAAACTGCAATATTTAAAGATTGACAGCAAATTACGATTTACACATTTTGTAAGGTTTTGATGCTTAAGAAAAACATTGTATAAAGATTAACGGAAAAATAATAGTTTTTTTACTTAATATTTAATTGTTTTGTAACAAAAATTAATTTAGGGCTACTAATTAGTCAACTATTTAAATCATTGATTATGTATAAAATTACGATGAAATCAGTTTTCGTAGCGTCGGCTTTTTTAGTTGGCGTAAGTAGCGGTTTCGCACAAGACATTTTGGTAAATTCACTAAAGTTAAACGCAAGTGATAAAAGTAAAGAAAACTTTAAATTCACTGAAGTAGTTAACTTAGGAACAACATCTGTAAAATCTCAGGGTTCATCAGGAACTTGTTGGAGTTATGCATCGAACTCATTTCTAGAATCAGAGATGATTCGTTTAGGAAAACAACCAGTAGAATTATCTCAGGTTTTTTCTGCAAGAAATGTGTATGTTGATAAAGGTGTAAATTATGTACGTATGCATGGCGCTATCACTTTAGGTGATGGAGGTTCTCTTCATGATGTAATTAATATGTACAAAAAATACGGAACCGTTCCTAGAGAAGTTTACACAGGATTAAACTACGGAACTGATAAAAATAAATTTGCTGAAATGTCTGCTCTTATTGAAGGTGTTCTTGCAGCAGTTGTTAAAAATCCAAATGGAGAATTAACACCAAACTGGCAAAAAGCATACGCAGCGGTTATTGATTCTTATTTAGGAAAAGTGCCGGATAATTTTACTTATAAAGGAAAAAACTATACTCCGCAGTCTTTTGCAAAAGAAGTTGTAGGGATCAATCCTGATGAATACATTGAAATGTCTTCATTCACTACTGCTCCTTACTACCAAAAAACAGTTTTGGCTGTGCCGGACAACTGGTCATTAGATCAAGTTTACAATATCAAAGTAAACGATATGACAGATGTAATCGACAATGCTTTGAAAAAAGGATACACTGTAGCATGGGCAACTGATGTTAGTGAGAAAAGCTTTAGCTGGAAAAATGGTGTAGCTTATGTTCCAACAAAAAAATTCGATGACATGACTGCTGAAGAAAAAGCAGATATGTTTAACGGACCAAAAGCTGAACCAGAAATTACTCCAGAAATGCGTCAGGCAGCGTTTGACAATTACACAACAACAGATGATCACGGAATGCACATTATTGGTCTTGCGAAAGATCAAACTGGAAAAGAATATTATATCGTAAAAAATTCTTGGGGAGAAACAAATGACTATAAAGGTTTCTTGTTTGTAACCAAAAATTTTGTAAAATATAAAACTACTGCCTTAATGGTAAATAAAGGTGGAATTCCAACGGAAATCGCTAAAAAATTGGGTGTTTAATTAATCCCCAACATTTAAAACAAAAAAGCGCCTCAATGAAAATTGTGGCGCTTTTTTTGTGTTTATTGTTAAAAAACTGCATTTAAACGTCTTTCCAAGCCGTTTACGGGCATAAAAAACAAAAAAGAGAACTATGGAGTATCTTTGGTATAAAATATAGAGTATTGAATATAAAACTATTTTAAACCAACAATCATGAAAGCTTATGCAGTCATTTTTCTCACAATTGTATTTGTTTTTCCCCTTAATTGTTTTTCCCAAAAAGCAACTAAAACCAATACAAATCCGGATAACGGAATAACAAAGTTGAATGCTGATGCCAAACCAGATGAAGAACTTGTTATTGCCGCTTACTATGTTGAAGAAACAATAAACATGACCTTTGGCAAAAGAATTACCAAATATGAAGTTTCAAAATTAGACATGGTAAACACTTACGATCTTGGCCCCAACAATACAAGAATAGTAACTCCAATTTACAGAAAACCAAAAGTAAAAGCCGCTGAAGTGCCATTAATGGCAAAAATCGTTACAGATATACCCGCAGAAACCGTTAAACCTGTAAAAGTCGAAGTTACTCATAAAGCAGAACCTGCAAAATACATTGATATTGATATTTCGCGTACGTATGAAAAGGTTTTAGACAAAGGATACAAATCTGTAGACATGTTGAGAAAAGTCGCTGACAAGTCTTATTTTGATGGCGACATGGAAGAAGCTGCAAAATACTATGCAGAACTCCTTGGTATGTCTGCTAATCTCGATTCGATTTATTATTATCGTTATGCCGAATCACTAAAAGCCATAAACCAAACTGAAAAAGCCAATGAAATGATGCTTTTGTTTGAAAGTAAAAATCCAACAAATAGAGTCGCTAAGAAATAAAAGATAGTGTATGAAGGAATGAACTTTACATTTTTAAATAAATAAAAAAAGACGATCATTTTGATCGTCTTTTTTTTAAGCTCCCCCTCTTGGGCTCGAACCAAGGACCCTCTGATTAACAGTCAGATGCTCTAACCAACTGAGCTAAGGAGGAATCACCTTAAAGGTAAATATGTTTGCTAAAAAAAGTTGCTCCCCCTCTTGGGCTCGAACCAAGGACCCTCTGATTAACAGTCAGATGCTCTAACCAACTGAGCTAAGGAGGAAAGTGTTGCTCTTTTTAGCGAGTGCAAATATAATCGAATTTTTAGTTTCTCAAAAATATTTTAACTCTTTTTATTCATTTTTTTTTCTACTTCATAATTGCCTTATAAATATCGTTTCCATTTGCGAACAAAAGCAACGCTATAAGTAGTACGAAGCCAACCATTTGGGCGTTTTCAAGGAATTTATCACTTGGTTTTTTACCACTAATAATTTCATATAATAAAAACATCACATGACCTCCATCTAAAGCCGGAATTGGTAATAAATTCATTACTCCAAGCATAATTGACAATAAAGCAGTGATTGACCAAAACACTTCCCAACTCCATGAATTAGGAAAAATATTATAAATCGCAGCAAAACCACCAACTTGTTTGTACGCTTTTGTCTCTGGATTAAAAATCATTTTTAATTGTTTTCCGTAATCCACTAACTTGTTTTTTCCTTTTTCAAGTCCAACCGGAATCGATTCAGCAAAACTATATTCTTTGGTGCTTATTTTATAATAACCCAATTTTTCTAAAGATTTAATATCTAAACCTCCTGAAACAACACCCAAAGTTCCTTTATCCGAAACCTTAACCGTAATTGGGGTTTGCTTTAAATCACGCAAAACAACTGCAGGAATTGTTTTTCCTTTGTTCGCCTCTAAAATCACCTTAACCTGATCAAAATATTTAGCTTCTTGCCCATTTAATGTAATAAGCAAATCTTTTGGCTTAAGCGAAGTATTTTGCGAATCTTCCTGAATACCTCCAATAACAAAAGGCATTCTTGGACTAATCAATAAACCTTTTTCGTGTTTAGAAAGATTGTCAATAAAATCCGTAGGAACTTTAATAGTTTGCTTCTGACCGTTTCTTTCGATCACAATTTCTTTGGCCATGACAACCTTCAAATTGGTATCATCATCAAAATTCTCAATTTTATGACCATCTATAGAGATTATTTTATCTCCAGTTTTTATTCCTATTTTTTCAATCGCAGGATTAGTTATCCAAACACCATCTTTCAAGTCGGCATTCGCTACATAAGTATCGCCATAAGCAAAAGCCATTCCGATATAGATAATAAAAGCCAGGATAAAGTTTACAGTTACACCACCAAGCATAATAATTAAACGCTGCCAAGCCGGTTTAGAACGAAATTCCCAAGGCTGCGGAGGCAAAGCCATTTGCTCTTTGTCCATGCTTTCGTCGATCATTCCGGAAATTTTCACATAACCTCCAAGCGGAAGCCATCCAATTCCGTATTCTGTTTCGCCAATTTTCTTTTTTAATAGAGAATATTTAACATCAAAAAACAAATAAAATTTTTCGACTCTGGTTTTAAACAATTTTGCTGGGATAAAATGCCCTAATTCGTGAAGAATAATAAGTAAAGATAAACTCAATAGAAATTGAGAGAGTTTGATAACTATATCCATTTTTTATTTTTAGTTCGTATTTAACGCACAAAAGTAACGTTTTCTATTTTAATTTAAGACCGCAATATAATACTTAAGGTTTTAAATGTTTGTTAATTAATAAACATTTCGATTTCTCCTTTTACAAGGATGCCGTAACTTTACTTTTTAAAAGATTACTATCTCTATTAGTAACCTAAAACCATTAAAAGTTACACATATGGGTTCACAATTATTTTCTCCTCTAACAATCAAAAACATTACTTTTAAAAATAGAATTGTCATTTCGCCAATGTGTCAATACTCTGCCGAAGATGGATTTGCAAACGACTGGCATCTGGTTCATTTAGGAAGCCGCGCAAGCGGAGGCGCAGGATTAATAATCCAGGAAGCGACAGCAGTTTCACCTGAAGCCAGAATTTCTCCCGCTGATCTTGGAATCTGGAAAGACGAACACATTGAAAAACTAAAACAAATTAATAGGTTTATAGTTTCTCAAAATTCAATTCCCGGAATTCAATTGGCACATGCCGGACGAAAAGCGAGTGTTTCAGCCCCTTGGCTTGGCAATAAAAAATTAGATTTCACTCAAGGCGGATGGCAGACGGTTTCAGCAAGTGCGATTCCGTATCACGATGACGAACCGTTTCTTCCTGAAGCTTTAGATAAAATTGGGATCCAGAAAGTGATTTCCGATTTTAAAGCAGCAACCAAAAGAGTGGTTGAAGCAGGATATCAGGTTTTGGAAATTCATGGGGCGCACGGTTATTTACTACACCAATTTTTATCGCCTCTAACTAATAATAGAACCGATGAATATGGAGGAAGTTTTGAAAATAGAATCCGAATTACATTAGAAATCGTTGAAGCAGTTCAAACCGAATGGCCAAAAAACCTTCCATTAATAGTTCGGATTTCGGCTACAGACTGGGCAGAAAACGGATGGAATCCTGAGGAGTCTGTTCAACTTTCAAAAATATTAAAAGAAAAAGGAGTAGATTTAATTGATGTTTCGTCTGGCGGATTGGTTTCTCATCAAAAAATAAATATCGGCCCGGGTTATCAGGTTCCTTTTGCAGAAAAAATCAAAAAAGAAGCTAATATTTTAACCGGAGCGGTTGGTTTAATTACAGAAGCCAAACAAGCAGAAGAAATTTTGAATAACGGTCAAGCCGATTTAATTTTATTTGCCCGAGAATCATTAAGGAATCCGAACTTACCTTTAGATTTCGCAACAGCATTAAACGACGATATTCATTGGCCAAAACAATACGAAAGAGCTAAGATTTAAATTTTATTTAGCCACAGATTACATAGATGAAAAAGATTTTTTTAGTTTTTTGTCACGAATTTATACAAATCGTCACATTCAAAAACTTAAAATAATTCGTGTAAATTCGTAAAATTGCTTCGCCTATTCGCTATCGCTCGGGTCGTAGCAAAAAGAAATCCTTTTTAATCACATAAATGTGTGGCAAAAAAAACTAAAAACAAAATGCAAAAAATAAAAACAGCACTATTATCATACGGAATGTCGGGGAAAGTTTTTCATGCGCCATTTTTAGATATTCATCCCGGTTTTGAATTATTGGGGTCTTGGGAAAGAAGCAAAAAACTAATTCAGAAAGATTATCCGGAGGTAAAAAGCTACGCTTCAATTGAAGATTTATTAGCTGATAATGTCGACTTGGTAATTGTAAACACTCCAGTGGGAACGCATTATGAATATGCCAAAAAAGTACTTTTAGCAGGAAAACATGCCGTTGTAGAAAAAGCTTTTACAACAACAGTTGCCGAAGCTGAAGAACTAACCCAAATTGCAAAAGACAAAGGATTAAAGCTAGCCGTTTTTCAGAACAGAAGATGGGACAGCGATTTCAAAACGATTCAAAAAGTAATCAATGATCGTGTTTTAGGAGAGCTTGTAGAAGCCGAATTCCACTTTGACCGCTACAACCCACTTTTAAGCGCAAAAACACATAAAGAAACAGCAAATGACGGGGCAGGAATTCTGAAAGATTTGGGTCCGCATTTAATTGATCAGGCTGTTTGTTTGTTTGGTTCTCCAAAATCGGTTTTTGCCGACATTCGCTATACGAGAGAAAACTCTTTAGTCGATGACTGGATTGACTTATTATTGATTTACGAAGTTTTCAGAGTTCGTCTAAAAGCCGGTTTCTTTGTAAGAGAAGCCAATCCGGCGTATACAATTCACGGAAAAAAAGGTTCTTTCTTAAAACCAAGAGGCGATATTCAGGAAGACGAATTGAAAATAGGTAAAAAGCCAAATTTAGAGTCATGGGGAATCGAACCCGAAGAACTTCAAGGTCTTTTGCACACTGAAGTGAACGGAGAAATAATCCGTAAAAAAATTCCAACATTGCAAGGGAATTATTTCTCGTTTTTTGATGGAGTTTATAATTCAATCACAAACAACACCACAGAACCTGTTACCGGAGAAGACGGCACAAAAGTAATGCAGATTATCGAAGCCGCAATTGCAAGCAATGCTGAACGACGTGTTATCAATTTATAACCCCATGTTCTAGAGTTCTTTTAAAAATAAAATTTCTCGCTAGCCCTGACAGCAGCGGTATCCTTTTTCTGGTTTCTTTAACCAGGAAAAGATTTAGCGGATGGCAGGAATGTTATTTCTTGAATAAAACGGAGTGTTTCTGCTTCTAAAAAAACAATTAGATAATTAGAAAATGTGTCAATTAGACAATTGTTTTTAAAGGGCTTCGACTCCGCTCAGCCTGACATGTCTACTATTTGTCAGGCTGAGCGGAGTCGAAGCCCTTTTATTATAAAAACCTTAGCATCTCCGCACCTTAGTCCCGAGGCTTCGGGATAGTAGCTAAAAAAAAGCCCCAATCGTAAGATTGAGGCTTTTTGTATTGAATTGAAAAAAATTATTTTTTCTTTCCTTTTGCAGGAGCTTTTGCAGCTTTTGCAGCTTCTTGAGCAGCTTTCATAGCAGCACGAGAAATTCTCACCTGAGCAACAACTGTGTTGTCTGGGTGCATGATTTTGTACTCTGGTTTTCCAACTTTAGTAACGTATAATTTGTTACCCATTTCAAGTGGAGTGATGTCAGCCTCAACAAAATCAGGAAGATTTGTAGGTAAAGCTTTAACTTTTAATTTACGTTGGTTTAAACGTAAAACACCTCCAGCAAGAACACCTTTAGATGTACCAACGATTTTCACAGGAACTTCCATTGTGATTTCTTTATCATCAAATAATTGGAAGAAGTCAATGTGTAAAATTTTGTCAGATACTGGGTGAACTTGGATATCTTGCAAAATTGCATTGAATGATTTTCCTTTTCCAAGTTCGATCACAACTGTGTGAGCGTTTGGAGTGTAAACCAAGTTTTTGAATGCTGTAACATCCGCTGAGAAATGTACTGCCTGATTTCCTCCGTATAAAACGCAAGGAACCTGTCCAGCATTACGTAAGGCTTTAGTTGACACTTTGCCCACGCTTTCTCTTTCTGATCCTTTAATTGTAATCGATTTCATTGTAAAAAAATATAATTATTAATAAATATTCTAATTTGTATAAGCTTTAAGCCATAGGCTTTAGGCTTTTTTCTGTAATTTCTAATAGCTTATGGCTTATCGCCTAAAGCTTATAGCTTTTACATAATGAATTTTCCACTAATGGAATTGTTGTGGTGCACCATGTGCATAACTTCTGCAAAAAGAGGTGCACAACTCACTACTCTAATTTTATCTGACTGTTTCTTTAACGGAATTGAATCTGTAACGATTAATTCAGTTAATTTCGAGTTTTCAATTTTCTCATACGCGCTACCAGATAATATTGCATGTGTACAGATTGCTCTTACACTTAACGCTCCTTTTTCGATCATTAGGTCTGCCGCTTTCGCTAAAGTTCCTCCTGTATCGATCATGTCGTCTACTAATATTACGTTACGTCCTTTTACTTCACCAATCAGCTCCATAGTATCGATAACGTTGGCTGCTTTTCTTTGTTTATAACAGATTACAACATCTGATTCTAAAAACTTAGAGTAAGCATATGCTCTTTTTGAACCTCCCATATCCGGAGATGCAATGGTTAAATTCTCCAAACCTAAACTTTCTACGTATGGTAAAAAGATTGTAGATGCAAATAAATGATCTACCGGTTTTTCGAAAAACCCCTGGATTTGATCTGCGTGTAAATCCATTGTCATAACTCTTGTCGCTCCGGCAGCATCTAATAAATTAGCTACTAATTTTGCTCCAATCGGTACTCTTGGTTTGTCTTTTCTATCCTGTCTTGCCCAACCAAAATAAGGCATAACAGCTGTAATATGTCTTGCTGATGCACGTTTTGCCGCATCAATCATTAATAACAATTCCATCAAATTATCAGCAGTTGGAAAAGTCGAGCACACGATAAAAACACGTAATCCTCTTATTGACTCTTCGTAAGACGGCTGAAATTCTCCGTCACTATACGTTGACATTGTTACTTTTCCTAACGGTATCCCGTATTGTTCTGCAATTTTTTCTGCAAGATAAACACTTTGTGAACAAGCAAAAATTTTAGCTTCTGGTTCTAGGTGCGACATTATAATTTGTTGTTTTTGCTCCGCTGCTTTTTCTAAAATTCGGCTTTATTATTTAAATAAAACAAAATACATATAAATGCCTCGGGTGTAGTTAGTTGTGTGTGCTCCGTTTTAACGAGGTGCAAATTTATAAAATTTATTGGACACTGAAAGTAAATATTTAAGTATTTTTATTAGAATTTATAATTTTATTTTTTACATTTGCACCGTGTTAAAGGAATGACGCCATTTATGACATCATTCTATTGCGTTAAAATGATCACTTTTGATTGTTTTTTCGTCTGCTAAGCCCGGATGGCGGAATTGGTAGACGCGCTGGTCTCAAACACCTGTGGGAAACCGTGCCGGTTCGACTCCGGCTCCGGGTACTTTAAAAAACTGTAATTATATTGTTTTTCAATATGTTACAGTTTTTTTATTTTATAGCTGCCCAACCTCCACCCAACCATTTTAAATTTGTTTAAAATTATTTTTTATTAATGAAGGTAGTACTATTTACGATTAGTTTAATTTTATAAAAAAAATAGTGGAAATTAATTTACCCAGAACAATATTAAGTGACGAAATTGGTTATAGTTCCTTGATTACAATTTTTAATTTATGCGAAAGAAAAAATAATTCAAATATTTTCTTTAATTTCAACGACTTAAGATTCATTGAGGCTAATTTATGCTCTATATTTGGATGTATATTAGAAATACTAAACAAGAACAAGTGCACTTATCATTTTATTGGAATGCATGATAATATCGCAGTTATTTTAAATAAAAATAATTTTCTAACTCATTATCTTAATGCAGAAAAAATTGAAGATGATTTTAATACAACAATAAAATACGAAAGTTTTCATAATACACGACAAGATGATTTTTATGAAACATACATTTATGAAGAACTGATTAATAAAAAGGATTTTCCTAAAATGTCTGAAAATTTAACTATTAAGATTTTGGAGAATATTTTTGAGATTTTTGTTAATGCTAAGACTCACGGAAAATGTGAATATATACATGCATGTGGACAATTGTTTCCTAATCAAAAGAATAAACCTTTAAACTTTACGATCGTAGATTTAGGGATTAACATAAAAGAAAATGTTAATGTGTCAAAAAATATAAGCTTAACAGCTTGTGAGGCTATTGAATGGGCAATGATTGAAGGGAATACAACAAAAGTTAATGAGCCAGGTGGATTGGGACTTTCTGTAATTTTCCAATTCATTGCATTAAACAAAGGCAAATTTGAAGTTATTTCTTCAAATGGTTATTATAATTTTTCCAATGGTAAAATAAAAACTCGTACCTTAGAGTGTGAGTTTCCGGGAACAATTATTAATTTTACATTCAATTTAGATGATGAAAATTCATATACACTAAAAGAATAATTAATTATGAGCACTATGATAAGAGTTAGGGATTTCCTCAGTAACCCAATGGCTGTATCTACAGATAAAGCAGAATTGGTATTTATAGAAAGCAGAAATGCAATAGAAAAAGGGGAAAAAGTCGAATTCAATTTTGAAGACATTAAATTAGTTATCACTGCATTTTTAAATATTGCAATTGGAAAACTCTATGGATTAAATATTGACTATAAATATATTGATGAACGTTTGGATTATAGTAATTCCACTCCTGCTATCAAAAATATGATTGAGAAAGTTATTTTAAATTCAAAGAAATTTTACTCTGATCGTAGTCAGGGAGAAAAAAACAATAATTATATAAATAAATCTATTGATGGCGATATATGATTTATTGAGATATAGATTAAGTTCTGATTTAGATTTAAGTTACATTTTAGATACAAATATTTGGTTATATTTATATTCAAATCTTCACGAAGATAAAGAAAGAGAAATTTCTGCATATTCGAATTTGCTAAATGAAATAATTGAAAAAGAACAGCAAATATTCCTCCCTAGTTTTATACTGTCAGAATTTACAAATGTTTTATTAAGAGCTGATTATAATTCAATTAGAGATACTGTGGATTACGAATATAAATTTAAAAAACATTATGTCGGTAGTGAGGATTACTTATCTAAAACAAACGAAATAAAGGATTTCATAGATCAAATATTAAGCATAGATAATATCATAAAGATCGATGATGAATTCTCTAGTATTGATATAGATAATATAAAAAATGATTTTATAAATATCGACTGGAATGATGCCTATTTGGTAGAATTAGCAAAAATTAAAAATTCTATTATTGTTACTAATGACAGAGACTTTGATAAAGTTCATACAGGTGATTTTGATATAGTCAGATTGTTTTAAGCATTTAAACCAATAATGATTTAACATCTTAATTCTATTTCAAAACTGTTATACCAAAATAATTTATTCAAGCACTAATCTTATTTGTGCGGCTCCGAGTACGTAAAACCTCTTCAGTAATGAAGAGGTTTTTTTATGCTTAAAAACTCCATTTATAAAAGAAGCGCCACAAACAAAAGTAGGTTTACTATATTTACTCTCTAAAATCCAGTTATTCTTAAACTGGAATTTATCCCAAACAATCTAAACGCCATTACTACATTTATGAAAAACAGATTACTTTTACTTCTTTTACTATTATCATCTCTTTCGCACGCCCAAAAAATCAGATGGGACAATTTAAATGTCAGACGAGAGGTACAACCGTCTTTGTTTATAAAGGAAAATCCATTAGATGTTGCTTTTATAACTACCTCAACAGATGGTGTATTTTTTAATGATCCTACCATGGATTATCGCGTCTCTGACATCCGTGTTTTATACAATGACTATATTTATAATGATTTAGGTTTTCCAAAAATGGTTGCCTTACTCGAATATAAATATGAACCTGCCACTTTGCATATCATTAAAAAAGACCTGAAATATCAAGTTGCTGTTGTCTCTCACATTTATGCCAACCTTATTTTAATTGATCCTGAAAAAGGTGTTTTTGATACTCAGGAAATCAGATTAGGAGATTGCGATCTTGTTAATCCTGTTGCAAACACAAAAGGATTCAACTCTAATCTTGGCGATTTAGATTATCCCAACAATTTAAATACTACTCTTTTACTTACTGATTTATCAGAGTTTGAAGCTAATCAATACAGAGATCAAAAAAACCCAAGCTTGCCAAGAAAAAGCGAAATTAAAGAAGTAGAGCAAATTCAGATATATAAATTAGGTTTTAAAGTTGGTAGAATTTTGCATACTAAATTCCATCCTTATGGCAAATATTCGCAACTTGCTTTTAATTATCTAAAAGAAGATAAAGATTTTAACGGTGAGAATTTCAACAAAGCGTCTCAATTAATTAATACAGGAATTAATCCTATTGATGAATCAAAAGTTCGCCAGGCACTTGAGATTTGGAAAACGGAAGCAAGTTCAATTACAAATCTTGAAGACAAGAAAAATAAAAAATATTATATCGCAATTCAGGAAAATATTCTACAATGCTATAATGTTCTAAGAGACTTTACAGAAACTGATGAAATTGCAAACAACCTTAAAACTATCGATGCAAAGAATCAAATTGCTGATGCTTTAATTTCGAATAAAAGAAAAAATGCTATTCCGGCAGAGAAAAAACAAATTGTTTATTCTCCACTTCCTCCACGATTTGCCCAAACTGATGTTGTTCGTTTTTTAAAAAAGAAAAAGGATATGATTAACGGACTCAATCATATTCAACCCGACTACTACGACGGAAAATTAACCGATATGAGTATTTATAAAGAAGCCTCTTTATTAGTAAAAGAAAGTAAACCCGACTCGGAAAAATTCAACATACTAATTGACTTACTTATTGATATAACAGGATATGAGAAAAATTCCTCCAACTATCACCAACGAAAAGAACTGACTGATGTATTAAAAGATTATAATGCATTTTGCATGAAAGTTGCCAATGAGAATAAAAAGTTCACAGCAAATTATGACTTTAAAAAAGATCCTCATTCTTATCGTACAAAGTTAAGAGAACATATTTTAAGCCTTAATAAGGTAGCAGATTTTACTTCTTTTAATGACGCCTTAACCACAAGCGTTGCCCTTACTATTGAAAAAACTAAACCTGAAAATATTACTATCGCACAAGACTTTATAGATCTTAATACCGCAATGACTTTAAAACAGTTAATGCATACTACAAAATATGATGCAACGATTACCAAAGCAATTGATTCTATTACAGCTTTTTTAGACAAGAAGTTTCCTAAACAAGATCTGGAAGTTTTTTTCGAATTCAAAAATGCCTGCATATTAATTAAAGAGAATAAAAAATTCAGCACGCTAGAAATTGCCGATTTCTCTAACACTTTAAGACTTTTGTATATGTATTGCTAGCATAAAAATTTGAAATTATAAAAAAACCTCTCCAGTATTGAAGAGGTTTTTTTGTAATTTCTGCGTCTATCCAGAAAATTATTCCCGTTGCCTTTTAAGCAAATTAGTTCAGATTCTTATTAAAAAATCGTATAACCTACTATAAAATCTACTGCATTATACTTTGCAGAATAAGTTTGGTAGTCCATTAACTCTTTTTTGGTGTTGAATCTTGCTTCAACTGAAAATTTGCTTTTAAAATTATACCCTAAACCGAAAGCAAAATTGGTATCTGAATGACTTTCAAAATCTCCTTTTGCTATACTTCCCGGCGTCATATTTGTATAAGAAATTTTTGAATTGCCACTAATTTCGAAGGAATATAATGCGTTTATGAAAATTTTTGAATTTTGATTTAAAAACATATAGTGTCTAATCCCAACTGGCATCTGCACCGAACTATAATCTATTTTTGCATTATAAGGTGTTTCTCGATTTTCCATAGCACTTGTACTATAATAAATATAGTTCTTTTCGCTTTCATACTTTTGATACATCGGATTGGCAAATAAACTCCATTTATTTTTATTAAAAGGAAATACATATTCCACTTCGGCACCTATCTTGAAAACCATTTTATTATCAAAATCAACATTCAGACTTGAATTAGCACTGTTTTTTGCTGATACCGATGCAAAACTTAATCCTGGTGTAACTTTAACAAACAGTAATTTTTTACTCGCTTTTGTAGCCTCATTTTCACCTGTGGCGGGTTGAATATTGTTGTATTTGGTAAAATACTTTATAAAATCAGATTTTTTGTAATTGAGATTTTTAACGTCTTTGTCCGCTATATTTGAAGACCTAACATTGTTTGAAAGCTGCATTATATATCCACCGTTTTCTCCATTTTTAAGATAACTGACACGCACTAATTCCTCTGCTGGAACTGTTTGTGTAGAATAGAAGAATTTATCGCCGCTGTCTTCTCTATAACTATATAAAATTGCCTCGCCTTCTACAAGTACTTTCAGGAATACTGTTTCTTCCTTCCATTCCGGATTTCTTTTTCCTGTAGCTTCTTTTTGATCATCATTAGCGCGATCTATATTTACTTTTAATCTTTTGTATTTGCATTCGTTATCTATACTAAATTCTTGTGCAGTTTCGATACTTTCTGTTTTAACATCTGAATCGTTCAATTGCAACTTGTATTTGAAATTTGTTGGATTGCTCATCCAATCTAAATTTCGAATATAACAATCCGTTTTCTTTCCGTCATTTGAAATGAAATATCCTTTTTCAAATGAGATTTGAGCATTAATAAAAGTACAATAAAGTAATAACGTAAATAGTAAAGTTTTCTTCATAAAATGGGTCTTGATTTTTTTAGGTAAAAATAATCAAACGAATAAATCTGCAAATAAAAAGCTACATTTTTATACCCAATTTGACCAAAATTTACTTAACATCTTGATATCCAGATTTTAAAATTTCAATCAACATCAATAACATAGAAATAGCCCTACGTAAAAACCCTTGTTTATTTAATGTGTATATATATTTTATATCTATATAACCTCACAACTTGCATTATGAAGAACCGGAAAACTGCAGGAATTAGCAATAAAACACAATTGATTTGCTTTAAAATGTAAATTCAAAGCCAATTCTATTTGGTCTGGATCTGAGATTTTTACTTTCGGAAATAATCTAACTTCAACAAAACGACCGCTTCCGTTTGGAGAAACTTCGAGCGTTGCTTCAGCGTTGTCTGAATATTCCAGAACTTCTATTCCGTTTTGGGAACATACATATAAATACGACATCATATGACAGGAAACCAAACTGCTCAACAATAAATCTTCGGGATTATATAATGAAGGATCACCTTTGAATGCTTTTGCAGCTGAAACATCTAAAACTGGTTTTCCTTCAATTTTAATTTGATGGGTTTTGCTGTAGAATCTTTCAGATAATTTATTCTGATTTTGTTGGGAAGTCCAATTTAGCTCTGCTTTGAATAGATGTTTCATTTTGCCTTCTTTTTAATACAACAAAGTTACTATTAAATGTAGTGAAGATTTGAGGCTTAAGCACAATATTGTCTGTTCGACGAAGGAGAAATCTCCACAAGAAGCTCCATTCAGAAATTCTTCAATCTATGTCGAGTTACTTGTGGAGATTTCTCCTTCGTCGAAATGACAAAAATGAGCAAATTCGCGAAAATTCGTGGAATTCGCGGCAAATTTTTAATACATAAAAAAACCTCGAAAGCTTACTACTTTCGAGGTTTTTTAGAGAATTACTAAACTAATAAACAAATCCTAAAACTATTTCTTCACTGAGAATTTAAAAGTAGTTTTAGTTTTATAATTTTCTCCCGGGTTTAAAACCGTTGTTGGGAAATTTTTCTGGTTTGGAGAATCTGGATAATGTTCAGTTTCTAAACAAAGTCCGGTTCTGTGTGCGTATGTTTTTCCGTCACGTGTTGGCAAAGTTCCGTCAAGGAAATTTCCAGAGTAAAACTGAATTCCAGGTTCGTCAGTTGTCATTTCCATAACTCTTCCGCTTGGTTCGTGGTATACTTTTGCAATGATTGTTTTTCCTTTTTCAGGATTGTTCAATACCCAGCAGTGATCGTAACCTTTTCCTCTTTCTAATTGCTCGTTTTTAGCATTGATATCTTTTCCAATTAATTTTGGTGTTCTGAAATCAAAAGGCGTACCAGCAACATCTTCTAATTTTCCTGTCGGAATTAAAGTCGCATCAACTGGAACTAATTTATCAGCATTTAAAGTCAATTCGTGGTCTAAGATTGTTTTTGTAAAATCTCCAGATAAATTGAAATACGAATGTTGTGTCAAATTCACAACTGTTTTCTTGTCTGTCGTAGCTTCATACAAAACCTCTAACTGATTGTCATTTGTTAAAGTATACGTCACAAAAACTTTCAAAGTTCCAGGATAACCTTCTTCCATATCTTTACTTACATAAGATAATTTTAAAGAAGCGTTTTCGCCAGATTTAACCTCATCAGCTTTCCAAACTACATTGAAATATCCTTGCGGACCACCGTGTAACGCATTTGGTGCATTATTAATTGCCAATTGATATTCTTTTCCATCTAATGAAAATTTACCTTTTGCAATTCGGTTTCCGTATCTTCCAATCAAAGCACCGAAGAAAGGATTTTCTTTTTCGTATTGTGCCAAAGAATTAAATCCGATTACTACATTTTCTGAAACGCCTTCTTTATTCGGCACTTTCAAATCTGTAATTCTTCCACCAAAAGTGATAATATCAACTTCCATCCCATTTTGGTTTTTCAGTTTATAACTTTCAACTTTTTCGCCTTTTGCGGTTGTTCCGTATTCTGATTTTTCAATTGAAACTAAATCTTTTCCTTCAGTGGCAACTTTTTCTGTATCTGCTTTTTTATCGCTTTTACATTGAACTGAAACTGCAGCCAAACTCAAAAGGCTTAATCCGAAAACACAACGTTTTAATACATTCATAAATGGTTATTTTTTAGTTAGTAAAGTCTTAAAGTCAAAAGTCATAAAGTCTTTTCTTCAAAGTAACTAAAACTTTCGGACTTTATGACTTTCGACTTTTGACTAATTAAAGTCCGTGTTGAAACAAATGATAATAGGCTTCGTTAGCGTTGATTTTATCTTTGAAATCTCTTACTGTAGTTTTTTCATCGATTACTAATAATTCGATTCCAGCAATATCAGCAAAATCTTCCATATATTCAGTTGTCAACGATTGGCTGTAAACCGTGTGGTGCGCACCTCCAGCAAGAATCCAAGCTGTTGCTGCGATATCAAGGTTTGGTTTACAATCCCATAAAACTCTTGCAACTGGTAATTTTGGTAAATCTGCCATTGGTTTAACCGCTTCCACTTCGTTTACAATTAAACGGAAACGAGTTCCCATATCAACCAAAGAAACATTGATTGCATCTCCAGCTGGCGAATTGAATACCAAACGAGCTGGATCTTCTTTACCGCCAATTCCTAAAGGATGCACTTCACAAGAAGGTTTTCCGTCAGCAATAGAAGGACAGATTTCCAACATGTGAGAACCTAAAACATAAGATTTTTGCGGCGTGAAATGGTACGTGTAATCTTCCATGAAAGAAGTTCCGCCTTCCAAACCAATATTCATCACTTTTAAAGCTCTTACCATTGCAGCGGTTTTCCAGTCTCCTTCACCACCAAAACCATAACCATCTGCCATTAATCTTTGTGTTGCGATTCCTGGTAATTGTTTCCAAACTCCAAGATTTTCAAATGTATCTGTAAAAGCTCCGAAACCTCCTTCTTCAAGGAAAGCTCTTAAACCTAATTCAATTTTTGCCGCTTCCGCTAAAGAACTTCTTTGCGCGCCACCTTCTTTTAAAGAATCAGTTAAGTTATATGATTGTTCGTAAACTGCTAATAAATCAGCTAATTGTTTGTCGGTTACTTTTTCAATATGTTTAGTCACATCTGAAGAATCGAATCCGTTTACTGAAACTCCAAAACGAATTTGAGCTTCTACTTTATCGCCTTCTGTTACGGCAACTTCACGCATATTGTCACCAATACGAGCTACTTTTAAGTTTTGAAGTTCGTCCCATCCTAAAACGACTCTTGACCAGATTCCTAATTTTTTCTGAACTCTTTCGTCTTCCCAATGTCCTACAACAACTTTACGTTTTTTGCGCATTCTTGACATGATAAAACCAAATTCACGATCTCCGTGAGCCGATTGATTCAAGTTCATGAAATCCATGTCGATAGATCCCCACGGAATTTCAGCATTGTATTGTGTATGTAAATGACATAATGGTTTTTTCAAAATGCTCAATCCGCCAATCCACATTTTTGCTGGTGAAAAAGTGTGCATCCAGGCAATAATTCCGATACAGTTTTTCTCTGAATTCGCAGCCAAACAAACATCTAAAATCTGCGAAGGCGATTTTACCACATCTTTGTAAACCACTTTTACTGGTATCGAAGACGAAGCATCTAATCCTTTTGCAATTATCTGAGAATGTTCCGCTACTTTTCTAAGTGTTTCTTCACCGTATAATTCCTGGCTTCCTACTACAAACCATACTTCTTTTTGAGATATATCTATCATTATGTTTAATCGTTTATTTGTTGAACTGTTTATTTGTTGAATCGTTTAATCGTGAAAAACGGAACCGATTAAACGATTTACCGATTTACCGAATAAACAATTATTGTCCGTAATACGAATCTTTTCCGTGTTTGCGGTTGTAATGTTTCTTTATTAATGAATCTTTTAATCTTGGTGCATTTGGATTTATTTGCAAAGTCAAGTACGCCATTTCAGCAACTACTTCTAAAACTTTACTGTTATAAACCGCTTTTGCTGCGTTTTTTCCCCAGGCAAAAGGACCGTGATTTCCTATCAGAATCATTTCTACTTCTTCGTATGAAAGATTTTTTTCTTTGAAACAATCCAAAATCTGAATTCCGGTATTGTGTTCATAGTTTCCTTCGATAAGAGAATCTGCCATTGGCGGAGCACACGGAATATCAGCCGTTAAATGATCAGCGTGCGTTGTTCCGAAAATCGGAATATCTTGTTGCGACTGTGCCCAAGCAACTGAGTAAGTTGCGTGTGTATGCGCAACTCCGCCAATATTTGGCCAATTTTTATATAAATAAGCATGCGTTTTAGTGTCAGATGACGGACGCATCGTTCCTTCAATAACGTTATTATCAAAATCGACAATTACGATATCTTCCGGTTTTAAATCTTCGTAAGGAACACCGCTTGGTTTAATGGCAAAAACACCATTTTTTCTGTCAACAGCGCTCACATTTCCGAAAGTATAAACAACCAAATTCAATGCATTTAATTGCATATTGGCTTCGTAACATTCTTGTTTTAAATCTTTATACTGAGAACTCATTTTGAGATATTTTAATGGTTGGATCTGCAAAAGCACTTAATTGTTCGTACCCGACAAGCAGCTTATTGTAAGCCGCAACTTTATCTAATTGAGGAAAATATTCTCCGTCAAAATCACTTCCAATTTTTTGGCTTGCTTCAATTACATTTGAATAAATTCCTGCTGCAACCGCTGCATAAATCGCTGCTCCTAAAGCCGGAGTTTGGTCTGAAGCTGCAATTTTAATTGGCTTGTTTAAAACATTCGCCAAAGTCTGCATGATAAAAGGAGATTTACGAGCAACACCGCCAATTCCGATTACGCTGTCGATTTTTACGCCTTCTTCTTCAAAACGGTCTACAATTTTCTTCGCTCCAAAACAAATTGCGTTTACTAAAGCTTTAAAAATATGTGGCGCTTTTGTTCCTAAAGATAAATTCGAAATTGCACTTTTTACTTCCTGATTTGCATCTGGAGTTCTTCTACCATTAATCCAATCCAAAGCAATTGGAAGGCTTTCTGAAACTGGAATTTTCTCCGCTTCTTTAGTTAATTCAACAATTAATTTATCGCTGAATTCTTCTCTCAATTGTTCTTTTTGAGTTTCGTTTAAAACAGATGAAGCACCTAATAAATGTTCTGTTGGCCACATTAAAAGTTCTTTGTACCAAGCCAATAAATCTCCAAAAGCAGATTGTCCTGCTTCTAAACCAATAAATCCTGGAATAACCGAACCATCAACTTGTCCGCAAATACCACGAACCGTTTTCGTTCCTACTTCATCATAAGAACCAACCAGAATATCACAAGTTGAAGTTCCCATAACACGAACTAAAGTGTTTTCTCCAATTTTAGCTCCAACTGCTCCAGAATGTGCGTCGAAAGTTCCAACAGCTACAACAGTATCTGTCGAAAGTCCTAAACGGTCTGCCCATTCTTGGCTTAAATTTCCGGCAACTAAATCTGATGTGTAGGTTTCATCGTATAAATTACCACGCAGTTGTGCTAAATACGGATGTAATTTTTCTAAGAATTCAACTGGCGGTAATCCATTCCAGTCGGTATGCCACATCGCTTTATGTCCTGCTGCACAACGGCTTCTTTTGAAGGTTTTTAAATCTTTATCTTCAATTAATAAATACGTCATTAAATCGCAGTGTTCCATCCAAGTGTGCGCTGCATTTCTAACCGCTTCGTCTTGTCTCGCAATGTGAAGAATTTTTGCCCAAAACCATTCTGATGAATAAATTCCACCAACGTATTTTGTTACGTCTTCTCCGCCCCAGCTTACTGCCAGTTCGTTGATTTCGTTTGCTTCATTAATAGAAGTATGATCTTTCCATAAAACCATCATCGCATTTGGGTTTTCTTCAAAACCTTTTGTCAATGCTAATGGCGTTCCGTCTTTTGTAACCGGAACTGGAGAAGATCCAGTCGTGTCAATACAAATTCCGCGAACCAATTTTGGATCAACTTTACTTTCTTTTACAACATTCTGAATTGTAATTTCCAACCCTTCGATATGATCCAAAGGATGCTGACGAAACTGATTTATAGATGCGTCACAATATTGTTTGTTTTTCCATCTTTTATAATGAGAAACGTTCGATGCCAGCTCTTGCCCATTTTCAGTGTCTATTAGCACCGCTCGAACAGAATCTGTTCCGTAGTCCAATCCTATTACGTAATTTTTCATTCTAAATTTGTTTAATTGTATTGACAAATATAAATATAATTAATTTATAAGTGTATAAAAAACACTTAAAAAAATAAGCTTCTTAATTTTTACAAATAATGCATCAAAATCAACGTTTAAGAGCAAAACAAAAAATAAACGTTGGTTTCACATTTATTCTATTGCGATTATTTCACCTTAATTTTCAAAACTGTCACTGAATAAGCTGGAAAATCGTATTGAACTTTGCTTCCGTTTACTTTAAATTGACTTTCTTTTGGACTGATTTTAGTTGGAGATGCAAATGAATTTTCGTCGTTTAATCCTTCTCCTTTCAAAGTAACTGCCGTTCCTTTTGAATCTAATTTTGCTCCTTTTAAATCTATTGAAGCATTTTGGGCTGATGCCGATGTGTTTACGATTTTCAGAATTACTTCTTTTGTATTCACGTCTTTTACTGCAGAAGCAAACAAATCATTTTGTCCTGTAACTGCTTTTCCGCCTTTTGTGATACTGATTAAATCGGTTCCTTTATTGTTCGAAAACAGTTTTTGAACATAATAATTTGGTGTTCCAAATGATTGTAAATTGTTAAACCAAATCATATCCGGAGTCCATTGCCAGCCTTCTTCGTGAGCCAATAATGGTGCATAAGATGTTAAGTGAACCACCTCAGCATTACGTTCCATTCCAGTCATGAAAGCGGCTTCAGAAAAAGCACATTCCCAGTTGTTTTTGTTCTCTGGACTTGCAATGGCTACACTTTGCGCTGCATATTCTCCAGCAAAAATCTTTGGTCCTTTTCTATCATAACTGTCATAACGTGTTGCATTTTTACGGAACCATTCTGGGTTTTTATAATAATGTTCGTCTACGATTTCTGCATTTAATTTTTTAAGTTCAGTCATTCCGTATTCAAAGAAATCTCCGTCAGGGAAAGGTCCCGTTCCTGAAACAATCGTAATATTCGGGTATTTAGCTTTTATGGCTTTTTCGAATACTTTAAAACGTTCGATATAATCTGGTCCCCATTGCTCATTTCCAACTCCGATAAATTTTAAGTTGAATGGTTTTGGATGCCCCATATCAGCTCTTACTTTTCCCCAAGCTGTCGTGGAATCCCCATTTGCAAATTCAATTAAATCCAAAGCATCCTGAACATATGGATCGATTTGGTCCATCGGAACTAATTCTCCTGTATTGAACTGACAAGCCATTCCACAACTTAAAATAGGAAGCGGAGAAGCACCAATATCTTCTGAAAGCTGGAAATATTCAAAAAAACCTAAACCAAAACTTTGGAAATAATCCGGTGCTGGGCGGTGTGCAAATTCCATGTTCCAACGGTTTACTGCTGTTTCTCTATCTTCTACTTTTCCAACCGATTTTTTCCATTGGTAACGTTCTGCCAAAGTTCTTCCTTCAACAATACAACCTCCAGGAAAACGTAAAAATCCCGGTTTCAAATCGTATAATAATTGGACTAAATCTTTACGAAGTCCGTTTTTTCTTCCTGCCCAGGTGTCTTCCGGAAACAGTGAAATATTATCTAAATCAATTACACCGGTTCCTTCAAAAGTGATTCTTAATTTTGCTTTTGCTTCCGTCGCTGTCGAAGTTAATTGAGTCGAGTAATTTGCCCAGTCTTTTGAAGTTGGAACAATCGAAGTTTCCCCTAAAACCTTATTGTCTTTATCAATAAACTGAATTTTGATCTTAGAAATATTTCCTGATAATTTTGATGCTTTTAAAGTCAAATTATATTTTAAATCTTTCTTGATTCCCATTCCTCTGAAACCTTCGTTGATCAGCTCATAACCTGAAGCATCGTTAATTGTAACTCGGCAATAGTTATGATTGGTTCCTTGTTGCGAATACTGAATTACATTTGCAATTCCGGATTTTTCGTTCAATTTATGTCTGTCGCTATTTGGTTCTTGCCAGCCCATCATTGGAAACAAAAATTCAAATGATCTGTTTTTAATCATTTCAGCATACAATCCACCATCTGCAGCAAAATTGATATCTTCAAAAAACACTCCGTACATTGTAGGCTGAATTTTAGTTACTGTTTTCGCAACATCAACTTGAAGATTATTTTTTTGTGCCGATGCATAAACGCCGCTCAGCATTAAACCGCAAAGGGTCATTTTTGTAATTAAATTGGACTTCATTTTTTTATAATTAATGTGTTTTATAGCACGCGGATGGCGCCGGTTAAAACGGGTTTTTATTTTTTCTCCTGCAAGGCTTCCGAAACCTTGTAGATGTATTTTTTTTAAAACTTTATGAACTTTTAATACCTACAAGGTTTTGGAAACCTTGCAGGAATAGGATCCTAATTCTTATAATCTAACCAAACTTTCATTTTTCCAACGCCTCTGTTTGACCAAGAATAATATGGAATCGCTTTGAATTTTGAATTTTCAATTACGTTTACGCCATTCAATAAATTCGCTTCTTTTTTTACTTTGAAAGAATCTCCAGATGCAACATTTATTTGATCAAAATTGTTTTTGTTGTCGATTTCTTCAACAGCATAAACGATTGGTCCGTATTCTAAAGAAACCTTGTTTTTGTTGGTTTCCACTTTTGAATTGGTTTGAACTTCCTGAACTTCCATTGGGAAATTAAGAGCAATTTTGTCTCCTTTTTTCCAAGTTCTTGTCACATTATAATATCCATTTTCTGGCTGTATTGCAACAGTTTCACCATTTATAGTAATAGTAGTTTTTTTAGTCGAAGCTTTTTTATAAGTGTATAAATCCCCCGGCAGAACCTCATTTCTAGCCCAGCCCGGAACGCGAAGTTTGATAGTAAATTGGCTTTCTTTTTTTGGATTAACAGCGATTGCCACTTTCCCGTTCCAAGGATATCCTGTCTGTTGTGAAATCTGTAAATCTGTTTTTCCTAATTTGAAAGAAGCGCTGTTTGAGGCATATAAATTTACAAATAATTCATTATTTGTTTTGGAATAAATCAATCCCGGAATTGACGGAATAAAACGAATCAAATTCGTTGGACAACAAGAACAATCAAACCAAGCCTGACGCGTGCAAGAACCTCTGTTTGATTTATAAACGCCATCGGCTTCAAGCGCGTTTGGATAGAAAAATTCTTTTCCTGTCAATGAAATTCCAGAAATTAATCCGTTGTACATTGTTCTTTCGATCACATCAAAATACTCTGATTTTCCGTATAAATTATGCAATCTATGATTCCAATAAACGTCTCCAATTGCTGCACAAGTTTCGTTATAAGCGGTTAAGTTTGGCAATTCATAATTTGCACCAAAAGCTTCGCCGTCATGTCTTGAACCAATCCCGCCTGTGATGTACATTTTTTTGTTCACCATATTATTCCATAAATTATTTACGGCATCAGTATAGGATTTGTCTTTTGTCATGGCTGCAATATCCGTCATTCCAGCATACATATATACGGCACGAACAGCATGACCAACTACTTCATTTTGCTGAACAACAGGCATATGATCCTGTGCATATTCTCCATATAATTTATGATTGTTTGGATTTCCGCGATTGTCTAAATAATATTTTGCCAGTTTAAGATAATCTTCCTTTCCTGTAATTTGATACAATTTGATCAATCCGGTTTCTACAATCTGATGTCCCGGAACACCTTTTACCTGACCCGGACCGTCGCCAAAAGTTTTCACTAATAAATCGGCATTTTTGATCGCGATGTCTAAAAAGTTTCTTTTTCCGGTTGCTTCGTAATGTACCACTGCAGCTTCGATTAAATGTCCGGCATTATAACATTCATGACTGATTTGTAATGATTCCCAACGTTTTCCTTCAATAACTGGAACCCACGTACATGGCGGTTTTGCCGGATTTATTGTTCTCCAGGTTGTCAAATAACCATCGGCTTCCTGGCCAATTTTTACAATGGCAATCAAAGAATCCAAAACTCTTTCTAGTTTTGGATTTGGAGCAGAAATTAAGGTATTCGATGCGCCTTCAATAATTTTATAAACATCGGTATCATCAAAAGGCATTTCTCCTCTAACTGTTCCTGTTTTTTGTTTTCCTGCAATTAAGAAATTCTCAAAACGGCCTTCTTCATTACATTTCTGAATGGCATATTCGATCGTAATTTCTTGTACTCTTTTGATAATTGGCAACCAAAAAGAATCGTTCAGTTTTACATTTTGAATGTTAACCGGTTCGATTTGATAACCCGCTTTTAAAACCGATGTTTTATCAGAAGACTGAACTGCATTATTTTTGGTTTCTTTACAGGAAGCCAAAATCAACAATGACATAAAAATCCCTAAAATTGGTAAATTGTATTTCTTCATTTTATTCTATTTTAAAACAGGCCATAAATTAGCGTCCCATTGTATTTCTTTAACTACTAATCTTGGTGTTCCGTTTGATTTTTTTTCGTAGGCGTGATAGAAAATATAATCTTTGCCATCAAATGTATAAGCGCTGTTATGGCCTACGCCAAAGTAATTTTCGTCGCCCTGAACTACGATGCTTCCACCGCCTTCGGTTAATAATTTCCCGTCTTTATCTACATATGGTCCTGTTACATTTTTAGATCTTCCAACGACCACTTTATAAGTGCTTTTTTCTCCGCGACAGCACAAATCCCAAGAAAAAAATTGATAATAGTAACCGTTTTTCTTAAAGATAAAAGGAGCTTCGAGCGCGCCGTCTCCGGGATCAGAATCCGGTAATTCAAAAGTTCTTTTACGTTTAGAAATCGTGTGCCATTCCTGAGGTTTTGCAATCGATTTTAAATCCGGATTTAATTTTACCATTTTCAATCCTTCCCAAAAAGAACCAAATGAAAGCCAAGGTGTATTGTTTTCATCGAAAATTAAATTCGGATCAATTGCATTCCACATGTCTCTGTTTGGTTCTGACTGAATTACAATTCCCTGATCGACCCATTTGTAGTTTTTATCGTTTGGATCTAAAGTCGTATTTGTCGCGACACCGATCGCCGAAGTATTTTTGGCGAAAGCCGAAACCGAATAATACAGGTAATAAACGTTATTGTGTAATGAAATATCCGGTGCCCAAATATGATTTTTAAAATCGGCCGCAACGCCATCCGCCCAAACCGGTTTTTCTGCAAAAACCTGTGGCTGTTTGTCCCATTTTTTTAAATCTTTTGAGCTGAAAACACTAATTCCGTTTCCGGTGCAATACAAATAATAAGTATCTTTTTGTTTGATGACAACTGGATCGTGAACTACAATTTCCTGCGCAAATGAAACTGATGCAATCAACATCAAGAAACTGGAAAGTTTATGTTTTATATTTTTGTAAACCATATAAGTGATGTAAGTAAATTTAAGTTTGAGTTAAATAAAAACTCTATAGATCATATAAGTAAAGCTGTAAACTGTGACTGTGACTGAACACTAAAAATCTGAACACTGAACACTAACTACTGAATTCCCTCAGATGTCATTACAACTCGTTTCATTGTTCCGTCTTTATTGTAATACAATTTATCTACACAAACTGATCTTCTGAAACTTCCTCCGTGCGGAATTGATGCTCCGTTGTGATAAATAAAATACGACTGTCCTTTAAAATCAATAATCGATTGATGATTTGTGTTGCTGTTTCCGGCCAATTCATTTAAAATTCCCTTGAATTCCCACGGGCCATTTATTGATTTACTCATTGCGTAGGCAATTTTCTCTGGAAACTCATATGCGTATGACAAATAATACCAGTCTTTATGTTTGTGAATCCATGGTGCTTCGGTAAAATTTGGAAGTTTAATGTGATGAATTTCCCCATCAATTTCCGTCATATTCTCTTTTAATTTTGCATAATGGCACGCTGTATTTCCCCAAAACAAATACGCCTGACCATCAGTATCGATATAAACCGTCGGATCGATATCGTCCCAGCTTATATCGCTATATTTGGTCATGTCATTTGTAATTAAGGCTTTCCCTAAAGCATCTTTAAAAGGCCCTGTCGGACTATCTGAAACTGCAACTCCAATAGATTTTCCAGGTATCGTACCATGTTCAACCGTTACATACCAATAAAACTTCCCGTTTTTTTCAATTACTTGCGAAGCCCACGCATCGCTTTTTGCCCATTTAAAATCGGTAACTTTTAAAGGCACTGGATGCGATTCCCATTTTTTCATATCCGAAGAAGAGTAAACCACCCATTCATTCATCTTATAAAAATTAAAATCGTTTGGCGCTTCGTCATGACCGGCGTACAAATACACTTTATCCTTATAAACCAATGCTGCAGGATCGCCAGTATATTGATCCTTAATAATTGGATTATTGAATTTTGATGGATCGCTTTGAGCAACTACTTTACATGAAGTAATTAAAACTAAAAGCGACAGGCTTGTAAATAGATTTTTCATTATGTTTTATTTTTTTTTTTGCCACTCCCGATAGCTATCGGGATGCACAAATTTTCTCGAATTTTAATTTGTGTAATTCGTGGCTTATTTTTTCTCTCGCAGATTGAGCAGATTTATTTTAATCCATTTTATCTGTGGCATTATCTTTAATTTATCTTTTTACCCCAAACAGGCAATCCGGCAGCTGTGTATCCAGAATAACTCAAGGTTACTTTTCTGGTTGCTAATTCCCAATCCCAAGAATCAGAAACATTACATTTTACTCCATTTACTGTTAAGATTTTTTTAGTGCTGTCGTATGACCATGTTCCTGTTGCATCACCGCTTACTTTTTTATCGGCAGTCAAATAAATTGTTCCCGATTTTTGCATGGTTTTGTATTGGTAATTCATTGTAATCTGTTCCCAAGTTCCAATGAAATTTGCGTCACTTATAGTCGTTGCCGGAACTCCTGCGTAACGCTCAGCTTCAACAACCGGCCACCCGTCTTCTGTCCACTGAATGGCACGAACATGTCCCATCATTACGGCATTTGAAACTGCAATTCCAGGAACACCTTCCGGCAAACGTGCCTGAGAAGCATAGTACCATTGTTTTGTATCTGGATTTTGAAAAACTGCACAGTGCGCAAATCCAACCCAACCTGTATGATTTTTAAATTGATATGGATGTGTTACCATCGGATAACATTCGGCTCCGCTTGTGATACTGCTTCCGCTAATAGTCTGATACGGTCCTAAAATGTTTTTCGAACGAGCGACACGAGTATTATAAGCAACGGATAATTCATCATAAGCCAAAAACAAGTAGTAATACTGTGTTTCTGGATTATAGATAATTTCCGGACCTTCGAGCGCTTGCCAACGATTTGAATTAACGTTGCCACGACCTGCAATTCGTGTTCCGTAATCTTCAATTGTTTTTAACTTCGCTGGTTTTCCTGTTGACGGATCCAATTTTAAAGCGGCAATTCCAGAATGCCAAGAACCATAAATTAAATATTGATCACCTTCCGGAGTCTGAATAAAACTTGGATCGATGGCGTTGAATTTAAAATAAGCATCCCAATCGTTTCCTCCATTTCGAACATAACTTTTTACGCCATCCGGTTCAGAGCAAACTACCATTCCTTTATCAACCCAATTGTTTGAAGCCAAATCATCTGTTTCGGCCAGACCGATAAAAGCACGTTCTGACCATGAAGTATTGGTGTCTGTCCCCACAATTGGATTGGTAACAACAATGCTATAATACATTCTGAATTTGTTTCCAACTTTTCGAACACATGGCGCCCAATAACCATAATTTGGATTTTCTATCGGAGGAAGAGCCGGATTCATTCTTGCTCTTTTATTGTTCAAAGAATCTTTCACCCAAGCCGGAGCTGTAGTCATCGAAGATCCCATGAATTCCCAATTGATTAAATCTTTTGATCTTCTGTAAAAGAAATGCCCATTTCCTTCATGCGCATTTCCGTATGAAGCATCCGTTTGGTACATATAATAATATTCTCCGGATTTTTCTACAGATGGATCATGCACGTTAGCCAAATTCCATTGTGATCTGCTTCCCCAAGATGAAAATGCCGTGTAATTGTCTGCATAAGTTGGTCCGGGAAAAGCCGGTGTAACCACGGGCGGAACAACCACCGGAGGTACCACTGGATCTACTGGTTTAGCGGGGTCATCACTTGAACAACTAAACATCATCATAGCACCAAAAAAAAGTCCGATATGCGAAATCTTTCTTGAAACAAAATATGATTTTTTCATGTTTTTATCTTTTATTTTCCTTCTAAAACAACAACTGAGAAAGGAGGAACAATGATTTCTAATTTTCCTTTTTTGTTCTCGAAACCTTTAAAAACTGTTGGAACAATTTTGTTTGGTGTATCGAATGAATTGTAATCTTGTAATTTAGCCGATGTGATAACCGTTCCTGTAAAGTTTTTTACACCAAGATCTTTCACATCGATTTCTATTTTATTTTTGTTTTTAGCATCGATGTTTACTAGAGAAATATGTACTGCTCCGCTTTTATCCTTTGAAGCCGAAGCCGAAACTGCAGGAAGTGTTTCTCCATTAAATGTATAATTTGGTGAAGTAAAACTTACCGGCAATAGTTTTGCATCCTGATGCACACTGTACATTTTCATGACATGATAGGTTGGTGTCGTAATCATTTTTGCTTTATCTGTCAAGATTACCGCTTGCAAAACATTTACGCATTGTGCTAAGTTTGCCATACGAACACGATCAGCGTGGTTGTTGAAAATATTAAGCGTTGCTCCTGCCAAAACTGCGTCTCTCATCGTATTTTGTTGGTATAAAAACCCAGGATTTGTTCCTTTTTCAACTTCATACCAACCTCCCCATTCGTCAACCATCATAGCCACTTTTTTCTCAGGATCGTATTTATCCATTATGGCAGAATGTTTTGTAACCAATTCTTCCATTTTTAAAGCCGATTGCATTGTTTTGAAATAACCTTCTTCAGTAAAATTTCTATCATCTCCTTTTTTACCCCAGTCGATTACGGCATAATGATGTACTCCAAGTCCGCCTAACATATTCAGTGGAATATTTTTCATTAAGACTTCCGTCCAATTGTAATCGGCACTATTTGAACCTGAAGCAATTCGTGTAAGTCCGCCTGTATTTTCCCAATCCGACATGAAGGTTGCAAATTTTCTGTATTCTCCAGCATAATATTCCGCTGTCATATTTCCTCCACATCCCCAAGCTTCATTTCCAATTCCCCAGAATTTAACTTTCCAAGGTTCTTTTCTTCCATTTTTTTGACGTAAGTCACTCATTGGGCTTTTGCCTCCAAAATTGGTGTACTGCACCCAATCAGCTAATTCCTGAACAGTTCCGCTTCCAACATTTCCTGACAAATACGGTTCCGCTCCAAGAACTTCACATAAATTCAGGAAATCGTGCGTTCCAAAACTGTTGTCTTCTGTTGTACCACCCCACCATTTATTTACAATAGTTGGTCTTTGTTCCTGAGGACCAATTCCATCTTTCCAATGGTATGTATCTGCAAAACATCCTCCAGGCCATCTTAGGTTCGGGATTTTCAAATCTTTCAAAGCAGCAATAATATCATTTCTAACTCCTTTTGTATTTGGTATTTTAGAAGTATCTCCAACAAAAAATCCACCGTAGATACAGCGTCCTAAATGCTCTGCAAAATGGCCGTAAATGTTTTTATTGATTACAGGAGCGTCTGCATTATTTTTTAAGGTAACAACTGTGGTTTGATTTTGGGCAAAACTAACCTGATTACAAAGGGTTATAAGAAAGGTGATTATAAGTGCTTTTTTCATAATGTTTTTAAAGTTATAATATCATGTGAAGATTTTTATGCCTTCACATGATATTAAGTATTTTAACTAATTCAAATAATATTTAGTCGCAGTTTTCAGTCTCAGCGGATACTGTGACTGGAAACTGAAAACTGAAAACTTTTTTTAATAACTGTCATTCTGAATTGTTCCTGGATTATTGTCCATTTCTAACTGTGGAATTGGGAAAAATTCTCTACCTGGAGTATAAGAGTTAAACTCAGCATCTCTCGATTTTAACCAAGCTAATTTTGCAGAATCTTGTAACCATCCCCAACGACGAATGTCATCAAAACGGTGTCCTTCAAGAGGGAATTCCAAGAATCTTTCGTGACCAATTTGCTCTCTCATCTGAGCTTGAGTTAATCCTGGTTTTACAGTTGCCAAATCAGGTAAATTAACTCTGTTTCTCACCATTTGAATATACGAATAAGCTCCCGGAGTATCACCTGTTTCGTTCAAACATTCTGCATACATTAAAAGAATGTCAGCATATCTCAACAAACGCTCATTGATTCCTGAACGCCAATCGTATTCATCTGCAAATTGCCCATCTGAATTTTGATATTTTCTGCAAAACAAATCATTTAAATCAACCGAACTTGATGCATAAAATGTTGCGAAATCTTTACCGTACAATTGCATGCCACCTGGTTTATTATAAAAAATCGTCGCTTCCAGACGAGGATCATCATCGCCAGTTTTTGTTTTTTCTTCTTTGAATTCATTAAACAAGGCCCAAGTAGGCTGAACGTCTGTCCACCCGAAAGCTCTTGGCGCATAAGTAATAGCACGAGCAGATGTTTTCCCCCAGCCAGAAGCTGGAGCACCACCCCATCCTAAATCTACACCGCCGGCATCTCTGCTGAATTGAACTTCAAAAAGTGATTCAGAATTGTTTTCATTTGCTGTAGTAAAATTGTCTCTATAGTTTGAAACCAATGAGTAAACACCTAAATCTATTACTTGTTTAAAAGTTGTTTTTGCGTTTGCAAAATCTTTAGTAAACAAATATGCTTTTCCTAAATATCCTAAAGCTGCACCTTTTGTAGCGCGGCCTTTTTGTCCTTTATCAATTCCAGAAATTCCGTCATATGATGTTGGCAATAATTCGGCAGCAGCCTTAAAATCTGCAATAACCTGAGCCCATCCTTCGGCTTCTGTTTTTTGCGGATAATAAACAGCGATTTCTGTGGGAAGCGGAACATTTTTAAACAAATTTACGGCATGGAAAAAATATAATCCTCTTAAAAAATAAGCTTGTCCAATGATTCTGTTTTTTAGTGCTTCATCTTCAAACGCAATTCCCGGAACATTTGTTAAAACCTGGTTAGCACGATAAATTCCTTGATAATAGGTTTCGTAAGCCCATCCGTAAATAGCAGCATCAGCTACGTTTGAATTAAAGTGTCCAACATTATACATTGATGGCCAAGGGCTATTTGTACGAGCATCATCAGCTCTCGAGTCTAATAATAATGGCGTACTTCTCATGTAAGTACCATCTGTTAATAAACTTCCGTAAGCAGCATTTACACCTTCAATTGCATCCTGATCTGTTTTCCAAAAAGAGTCAACAGCATTGTTATTTGGGTCAATTTGAGTCAAATCTTCATTTTCAACACAGCTTGTTGTTACAACAGCCATTGAAAAGAAAATTGCTATATAATTAAATATTTTATATTTCATTTTAATACTTTTTAAATTGGTTAAACCGGTTTTAGAAACTTACATCTACTCCTAAAGAAATAGTTCTTGGATTAGGGAAAGATCCTGCATCAAATCCTCTTGAAAGCAATCCATCACTTGTAAAATCAGGATCGTAACCCTTGTATTTTGTAATTGTCCACAAGTTTTGGCCGTTTAGATAAACTCTTGCTTTTGAAATAAATTTATCTTTCAAAGGAATATTGAAACCTAGTTCCATTGTTTGTAATCTCACATAATCTCCACTTTCAACAAATCTGCTAGATTCTCTGTTATTTCCGTTAGGATCACCAATAACCGGAGCAGGAATATTTGTGTTTGTATTTGTTGGAGTCCAATAGTTTAATTCATCTGTGCTGTGATTTCCGTATTGACCAGCCATTAAATTGCGGTACATATTGTTGAAAATTTTGTTTCCGCCGCTACCTTGCCAAAACATTGAGAAGTCAAAGTTTTCATAAGATCCGCTAAAATTCAATCCGAAACCATATTTAGGAATCGAAACTCCCTGATAAGTTCTGTCAGCATCTGTAATCGCTCCATCACCGTTTACATCTCTAAATTTCACGTCTCCGGCAACTGCATTTGTTTGTGTTGGAGAAGATGCTACTTCGGCTGCATTTTGGAAAATACCGATAGCTTCCCAAGCATAAATTTCACCCACAGATCTTCCTACCTCTGTTTTTGCAACAACTCCATAAAGTGGATTTCCTGTAACCCCAATTTTGGTAACTTCATTTTTCAGTGTTCCAAAATTTCCTGAGATATCATATTTGAATTTATTATGATGATTGCTATATGATGCAGTAAATTCAAAACCAGAATTTTGCATATCTCCTGCGTTCGTCGTAATATTTGCAGGGAAAGCACCAGTAGAATAAGGTATTGGAACACCTACCAGCATGTCAGTAACTTTTTTGTTAAAATACTCAGCTGTAAATTGTAAGTCGTTATCTAAAAACCCTAATTCTAATGCGATATTTTTACTGGTTGTTTTTTCCCAGTGTACATTTGGGTCAAGTGCAGCAACCACAGTTGTTCCTGGAGCAAGTGAATTATTAAAATCATAACCAGCAAAACTATTTACTGTTGCAGCAAAAAAGTATGGTGGAATCGTATTATTTCCAATTGTACCATAACCTCCTCTTAGTTTAATATTGCTTACCCATTCTGGTAATTTTAAGAACTTTTCGTTACTAATTTTCCAACCTCCGGAAAACGAGTAAAAGTTTGCTGAATTATTTATTTCGCTAAAAAGAGATGTTCTGTCTTGTCTGAAATTTGCCTGCAATAAATATCTGTCATCATATGCATAATTTAATCTGCTGATATAAGATATTCCAGTAATTGTAAATTTGTATTCACTTGCATTTCTAGCATCAGCATATTGAAGCATCGGAATTTCACCAGGCGTATAACCTACACCTCTTGAATTGTATCTGTGATAATCTCTTCTTTCCTGAATCCAACCTGCAAGAGCGTCAATTTTGTGTTTTCCAAGAGTAATTTCATAAGTCAATAAATTATTCATGAAAGTTCTTAACTCATTACCTGTTTCTGTATCTAAAGAAGCTTCGTCATTTGTAGTAATATAATACCATCCTAAATCACTAGGCGGAATAAATTTTCTGTTTTCCCAATCTGTTCTGTCGTAACTTACATCCAGTTTGTATTTAAGACCTTTCACGATCTCTAATTCTCCCCAGATATCTCCAATAAAACGATTTCTTTTTCCGTTGTTGGTAATCAAATTATTATAACCAATTGGGTTCATAGAGATCGCTCTTTGCGTTAAATTATCAGTACCGCCATAACCACCTAATCTGTTTGCATCATAAACCGGCATTGTTGGCACAGCGTTCAACATATCGCTTACAAATGTTTGACCTGCATTATATTCGTTAAAAAGTTCTTTATCCGATTGTGTATAGGCGATTTTTGAACCGTACTTGAATTTTCCTTTTTTACCATTTAAATTAAGGTTCGTAGATAAACGCTCATATTCCTGTGGTGTCTTTAAATAACTAGTATTTTTAAAATAGTCAACATTCATGCTGTAAGCGATGCTCTCTGCTCCACCTGTAAATGTAAGCGCCTGATTTTGCACAATACCTGTTTGCAAAGATTCGTTTTGCCAATCTGTGTCTACATTTGAAATATAAGAAGGACTGTTTGGGTCATTTCCTGGAGCAATACTAACCGGAACACCCGCTCTGATGTCTCTGTTTCTTTCTGCTTCGCTAGTAATTTTTTGATAGCCTAAACGATCTGTAACATCCCATCTTTTAGACACATTTTGAAGTCCTACAATCGATTTGAATTTTACATCCGTTTTTCCTGCTTTACCTTTTTTAGTTGTAATAATTACAACACCATTTGCTCCACGAACACCATAAATAGCAGCCGAAGAAGCATCTTTTAAAACCTGCATCGATTCAATTTCTCCCGGAGCAAAATCGTAAGGAGCATCAACCATAATACCATCAATAACAAAAAGAGGGTTGTTATTTGTGAATGAAGTTATACCTCTAATTTTGATATTTACAAATCCTCCAGGTTCTCCTGATGATTGTACGGTAACACCCGGTACTTGTCCTTGCAACATTTTAGCAGCATCATAAGTTACTGTCTTTTTTGCCGATTCCATATTTACGACACTTACAGATCCTGTTAAGTCCGATTTCTTTTGGGTACCGTAACCAATTACGACTACCTCATTTAGTTTATTAGTATCTTCTCCTAAAACTGCATTTACTTTTGATTGACCTCCTACAGCTATTTCCTGATTCTGAAATCCTATAAATGAAAAGACTAAAACATCATTTGGTGATGCGTTAATCGAATATTCTCCATCAAAACCTGTTGTGGTTACGGTTTTGGTTCCCTTTATCATAATATTCACTCCCGGCAATGGTAATTTGTCCTGAGCCGAGGTAACAACTCCACTAATCGCTTTGCCTTGAGCCGACATTTGATTAGCAGAGAATAATAGCATCATTAATGCTAATAGCCATTCTTTTTTTGGCAATAAAAAATTGCAATAAAAAAATAATCGTTGGTTTGTTATCATATTCTTTAATTAAGTTGGTTAGTGTATAATTATAAGTGTTAATTTTACATTTGTAAATTTAAATAAAAAAAAACCTTAAAAACAAATTAAAATCACAAAAAAAAGCTAGTAAAAAAACGCATATCATAAATTAAGTGTGAAATACACATTAATAATTTGATGCTTTTTTCAAAAAAAGAGCCTTTTTTGTGACTTATTTGTGTAAAAAGTACACTTTTAATAAAAAAGCAGCTTTTTAAGCAAAAAATCAGGTTCTGAAAAAAATTGACAAATGGGCTGTTTTATAACAATTTATGACATTGAATGCATATTTTTTTGTAAAAAAAATCCTCTTTGTCAAGCATTTTTTTCCTAAAATCTTCTTAAATTCCAAAAAAACTACTCTATTTTTACATCGAAAACGTTTGAAAATTTGGAAATTGATTCATAAATCAAAAAAATACGGTCAATTTTGCGAATGAGGTTTATGGTCAATTTAACTTTAAGTGTAAAATCTACATTAATAATTATGAAACATATTAAGAAGTTTATATATTTACCAATAAATAATTACTTATGCTAAACAGTTATAGCTCTGCGGATAAAGTATTACTAGCAGTAGATTGTATCATTTTTGGATTCGACAATGAAGGCTTAAAAATACTTCTTATCAAAAGAGATTTTGAACCCGAAAAAGGAAAATGGTCTTTAATGGGAGGATTTCTAAAGCGCGATGAAGTACTAGACGATGCAGCAATTAGAATTCTAAATACATATACTGGTCTAAACGATATTTACATGGAGCAATTATATGCTTACAGTGAGATTGATCGTGACCCGGTTGAAAGAACTATTTCGGTTTCTTATTACGCATTGATTAATATCGAAAATCATAATGCTGAACTGATAAAAAACTATCACGCTCAATGGTTTAGCGTTGCCGATGCACCTAACTTAATTTTTGACCACAACGAAATGGTTCAGCACGCCATTAGAAGATTACGTTACAGAACTTCTATAAAACCAATTGGTTTTGAATTACTTCCTGAAAAATTCACCATGCGTCAATTATTAGAATTGTATGAAGCTATTTTGAGTAAAGAGCTGGACAAACGAAATTTCATCAGTAAAATAAACTCTTTAGAAATTCTAAACAAACTGGATGAAAAAGACATGCAGTCTTCCCGAAAAGGTTCGTATTTGTACACGTTCAACAAAGAAAAATATGAAGAAAAATTACTCAACGATTTTGTGTTGAACTTATAATTTTTTTTAGCCAAAGATTAACACAGATTTTTTAATCTTTTATCAAGGTAATTTAAAATAACAAAACCCTGAAAGCCACAAACTTTCAGGGTTTTTACTTCAATAAAACTACTATTAAAAACTAAACAAATTTTTCTTCTTTGTTGACCACAGCTTTAGTGATTTTTCTGAACTGTATAATCATTTAAATCTTTTTAATCTGTGGCAAAACAATTTTTAGCTATTCCCCTTTTGGTAATCTGCTAAAAATTGAGCTAAACCAATATCCGTTAACGGATGTTTCAGCAAACCTTCAATTGCGCTTAATGGTCCCGTGATTACATCAGATCCAATTTTTGCGCAGTTAATAATATGCATTACATTTCGAACTGAAGCAGCCAAAATTTGAGTTTCAAATCCGAAATTGTCATAAATCAATCTGATTTCTTCAATAAGATTCATTCCATCGGTAGAAACATCATCAAGACGTCCAATAAAAGGAGACACATAAGTCGCACCTGCTTTTGCTGCCAACAATGCCTGACCAGAGGAGAAAACCAAAGTACAATTGGTTCTGATTCCTTTATTTGCAAAATATCGAATTGCTTTTACGCCGTCTTTTATCATCGGGATTTTTACCACAATCTGCGGATGTAAAGCTGCCAATTTTTCTCCTTCTGCAATCATTCCTTCAAAATCTGTCGATATTACTTCGGCACTCACATCACCTTCTACCAATTCGCAGATTTTTACATAATGATCTATAATATTTTGCGCTCCGGTAATTCCTTCTTTTGCCATTAATGACGGATTTGTGGTTACACCATCTAAAACTCCTAAATCGTTGGCTTCTTTAATATCTTTTAAATTTGCTGTATCTATAAAAAATTTCATCTTCTTTTATTTTGCTATGTTAAAATTGTTTTCTTCTAAATATTTAATGATTTGTTCGCATGCATTTTTACAAGTAAACCCGAATTTTTGATCTAAAATTGAAGCTGGAGCTGAATATCCAAAATGCTCCAAACCAAACACTTTACCTTTTCTTCCAGCTAGATTTTCCAAGTTTACCGGAAGTCCGGCAGTAAGTCCAAAAACGAATCCGTCTTTCGGAATTACACTTTCCTGATATTGTTTAGACTGCAATCTGAAAAGTCCTTCAGAAATAATTGAAGCGACATTTATTTTTATTTTAACGACTTGTTCTAATTCTTCTGCAGCTTCAATAAGTGTTGCAACTTCAGAACCGTTTGCGATTAAAGTAATATCCGGATTTGATACTGATTTTACTAAATAACCTCCTTTTTCTGATTGTAAAGCATCTTCAAATCTTGAATTTCCGTTTACCGGAAGATCTGCGATATCTTGTCTGGAAAGAATAAGTCCTGTTGGTGTTTTCTTATTTTCAAGTGCCATTTTCCAGGCTACTGAAGTTTCAATGGCATCTGCTGGTCGCAAGGCAACAAAACTTTGCTCGCCAGAATGATTTTTGATTTTTTCTAATAATCTAATTTGTGCTTCCTGCTCAATTGGTTGATGTGTTGGTCCGTCTTCGCCTACGCGGAAAGAATCGTGAGTCCAAACATATTTTACCGGAAGTTCCTGAATGGCAGACAAGCGAATGGCCGGTTTCATATAATCTGAAAAAACAAAAAATGTAGCCACAACCGGAATAACGCCGCCGTGAAGTGCGATTCCGTTTGCAATTGCAGCCATTGTTAATTCGGCAACACCGGCTTGCAAAAATCCTCCGCTGAAATCGTCTCTTTTCAAAACAGAAGACTTTTTCAAAAATCCATCTGTTTTGTCACTGTTTGATAAATCGGCAGACGAAACAATCATGTTTTCCACATTTTCAGCCAGATATCCTAAAACTGCCGCCGAAGCGTCACGTGTTGCTGCATTTGGTTTTTGAGCAATTGATCCAAAATCTAAATTTGGCAAATCGCCTTTGAAAAAACTTTTAATTTTTTGAGCCAATTCTGGATTGTTGTTTTCCCAAACTGAAAATTTAGCTTTTCTTTCTGCTGCTTTTGCAGTTTTATCCGCTAAAACATTTTTATAGAAATCGGCTACATCCTTATAAACTGCAAAAGAATCTTCTGGATTTGCGCCAAGATTTAAAAGTGTTTTTTCAAAATTTGCTTTTGTACCGCTAATTGGTTTTCCATGAAGTTCACATTGCCCTTCATACATTGTTCCATCAGCAGTTACACAGCCTTTTCCCATTATTGTTCTTCCAATAATCAAGGTTGGCTTTTCAGTTTCTGCATTTGCAGCATTAAGTGCAGAACGTATTTCATCATGGTTATGTCCATTAATTGTAATGACTTTCCATCCCCATGATTCGTATTTCATTGCAGTATCTTCATTAGTAACCTCATCGGTCATTGATGATAACTGAACGTCATTTGAATCGTAAAACATTATAAAATTATTCAGTCCAAGATGTCCGGCAATACGTCCCGCTCCTTGCGAAATTTCTTCCTGAACTCCTCCGTCAGTAATGAATCCGTAGATTTTATGATCAAATAAATTATCAAATCGAGCCGATAAAAATTTGGCTGCGATTGCTGCTCCAACTCCCATTGCGTGTCCTTGTCCTAATGGTCCGGAAGTATTTTCGATTCCTCTTTTTACATCAATTTCAGGGTGTCCCGGAGTAACGGAACCCCACTGTCTGAAATTCTCCAAATCTGATTTTTCGAAATTTCCCAGCAAATGATATTGTGCATACATTAAAGCCGAAAGGTGTCCGGCGTCCATAAAAAAGCGGTCTCTAAAAATCCAATGCATATCGCTTGGATCGTATTTTAAATATTCGGTATATAAAATATGCATGAAATCTGCACCGCCCATCGCTCCTCCCGGATGGCCTGATTTTGCTTTCTCAACCATCGAAATGGCTAAAGCTCTGATATTATCAGCGGCTAATTGATCTATTTTCCTGTTCATTTTTAAATGATAATTTGAAAGGTATTGAGTTTGGTTAATTGTGGTTTTTTAGTCATTTTCATTGAATATCAGACAGAAATGCTTCTGATAAATCACAACAAATAATAAGTGTAAAATTTACATTTACAAATGTATGTAAAATAATTCCATAAAAACAAAAAAATTGTTTCCTTATTTTTTTAATTAAAAAATTACAGATTTACCAAACAAAAAGAGCATTGCTTGTGATATAAATAACTGAAGAAGAAAAATTGGTGTGAATGTTTTTGAATGTATTTCACAAAAAACTAAACACATAGAAACATAGATTTTTTTCTTTCTGATTTTAAAAGAATAAAAAAAAGAAACAAGTTTCTTTACACATAGTCAAAACGCATTTCTATGTTTATTTATACTAGTGAAACGCCTTTTTTAAAGCAATAAAGGCTATGTCTCTATGTGTTTTAAAACATAGCACACAACAATCACAAAAAATTACAAAGAATTACGCATAATCAAAGAAGACTTATTTTCGATTTGTTCTTTCTTTCCTTTCAAAACCATTTCGGCCAGGATTTTTCCCATCGTTTCAAAATGTGTTGAGATTGTGGTAATTCCGTTAGCAACAATTTTTTTGAGAGGCGTTTCATTGTAAGAGATAATTCCGAAATCGCTTCCTAATTTCAAGTTTTGATTTCGAGCGCTTTCTATAAGGTGAACCAACTCACGATCCGTTGGCGTAATGTACAAATCGCCTTCTGTAATTTTTCGGTCTTTAAACTCACTTATAATTTCATATTCAAAATTATACTGCGAACAAAAGGTCTCAAAACCTGTTTTCATACCCAGCGGTTCTCTGAATCCGGGGAAAATTAAGATCAGTTTTTTGTACTTGTTCAATCGTGTTTTGGCATTATACAAACCTTCAAAAATATCTTTTTCATGGTTTTGATAAATCGCCGGATATGCTTTTAAATCGGGATTGGTCTGGTCTAATATGATAACTTCATTTACTGGTAGGGTTTTTATCAGGGAAGCTGTATCAAGCAAATTTGTCGGCATAATAATATATTTTGTGTAATTGCCATTGCTGTCATTTATTAGTTTTTGAAAAACCTGAATATTAAAATGATGAAAGAAAATATCAACCTGAACATTTTTTCCAATATTCTTCAAAAACGAATTATAGATATCTTCTTTAAAAATATTTAATTCGTCAAAAAGTAAAAAAATCTTCTGTTTTATAGTAGTTTCAACACTTTTTACATAATAACCTTTGCCGGGAATGGCATAAATAATTCCTCTTTTTTTCAATTCATCATAACCGAGTAAAACAGTATCGCGTGACAATGAAAAAGCCAAACAAACTTTATTTACAGATGGAAGTCGATCTCCTTTTACCAATTTTTCCTCATCAATTGCTTTTTCAATTGAAAGAATTATCTGCTTATATTTTGGAAGACCAATATTATCTTGAATGGAAATAATATTCATATAAATCGAAATTTTGGTGCAATATACAAAAAACTGGTAGGTACTGGTATGTAAACTTGTAAAATGTTTCTATTTTTGAATTTCACTTTTGCTAAAAATAGTATGGAAATTAAACATATATCGCATTTTCAAGAGAAATCTAATTGTAAATCCTTTGGTTTAACCCTTGATAACCAAGAAATTCTCTCTTTTGAATTGTCCAATAAAAACGGAATGAAAGTTCAACTGATTAATTATGGTGCAACTGTAACGTCACTGCAAATTCCTGTAGACGGAAAATTGGTTGATGTTGTGTTGGGTTTTGATAACTTAAAAAGCTATTTAGAATCTTATAACTTACCAAGCGCACCATATTTTGGAACTACTGTAGGGCGTTATGCAGGAAGAATCAATAAAGGTGTTTTTACTTTAAATGGAAAAACATTTCAATTGGCTGGAAATAATAACGGAAATGCTTTGCACGGTGGAAATAATGGTTTTGGGAAAAAAGCGTGGAATGTGACCGATTTAACATCTGATGAAAATCCTTCGATTACTTTTAGTTTATTAAGTGAAGATTTAGATCAAAATTATCCGGGAGCGTTGCAGGTAGATTTAAAATATACTTTGACAGAAGCAAACGAATTACAGCTTGAATACAAGGCAACAACTACCGAAGACACAATTATCAATTTAACACATCATAGTTATTTCAACTTAAATGGTCACGATTCGACTGTTTTAGATCAGGAAATGACAATTGCTTCGGATAAATTCTTAGAAACCGATTCAGATAATATTCCAACCGGAAAATTTACAGCAGTTTCTGGTCATGATTTTGATTTCAGAACGGCGAAAAACTGTCCGGCATCTATCGATAATTCATTTGTAATTGAACCTTCAAATGATGTTGTGGCAACATTATACAGTCCGAAAACGAAATTAAAAATGAGCGTTTACACGGATCAGCCAAGCGTACATATATATGTAGGCGGAAACTGTTTTGATACTTTGAAAGGAAAAGAAAATGCAGATTATCATGCAGCAAGCGGTATCTGTTTTGAAACACAAAATTTTCCTGATGCACCAAATCAGAAACATTTTCCAAATTCAATTTTGAAAAAAGGAGAAGAATACCACCAAAAAACAGTTTATAAATTCGAAAATGTAATTTAATATTAATCAATAAATTACAAGAAAATACTATTACAATTACTACATAATGAACGAGATTTTAATTCAGAACACCACAGCATTTTTTGAAAAGTCCTTCGGGTCTGTTCCTCAAAAAATCGTTCTTTCTCCGGGAAGAATCAACATCATTGGAGAACACATTGATTATAATGACGGTTACGTTTTGCCAGCTGCAATTGACAAAGTAATTTGTTTTGCTTTTGAAAAAAACAATACTAAAAAATCTAAAGTAATCGCCATCGATTTAAATGAAGAATTTGAAATCGATTTGACTCAAAAAGTTGAATTGAATGATGCCGTTTGGACCAATTACATTCGTGGTGTAATCAAACAACTTCAGGACAATGGTTTTGCTTTTGAAGGTTTCAACTGTGTTTTCAGCAGTAACATTCCGGTTGGATCTGGATTATCTTCTTCAGCTGCTTTAGAATGCGGAATGATTTTCGGAATAGCAGCACTTTTCGACTTAAAAATTGAAAAGAAAGATATAGCATTATTAGGACAAAAAGCTGAACACTGGGTTGGAATCAACTGCGGAATTATGGATCAGTTTTCAAGTGTTCACGGTCTTGACAACAAAGTAATTAAATTAGATTGCAACACTTTGGAATTTGAATATCACAATGCCGATTTCAAAGATTATTCTTTGATTTTAATGGACAGCAACGTGAAACATTCGCTTTTCACTTCAGAATATAATACAAGAAGAATTGAGTGTGAGCAAGGTTTGGCAATTATAAAAAATCATTTCCCTGAAATAAAAACGTTTAGAGACTGCAAAGAAGAACAGCTTTTGAGCATTCAGGATAAATTTGATCCAACTGTTTTTAAAAGAGTACATTTTGTAGTAAAAGAAATCAACCGCGTAATCAAAGCTTGTGAAGCTCTTGACAAAGGAAACATAGAACTTTTAGGACAATTGCTTTTTGAAACACATTACGGATTATCTCAGGAATATGCGGTGAGTTGTGAAGAACTTGATATGCTTGTAGATACTGCAAAAGCGGATGATGCCATTATTGGTTCGCGCCTTATGGGTGGCGGTTTTGGAGGCTGTACCATAAATTTAATTAAAAAAGGACATGAAAATGAGGTAAAAAGTAAGTTTTCAAATCTTTATTTAGATACATTTGGAATTGAATTAAAATTCTATGATGTAAAAATCTCTAATGGAACACAACTACTTTAATACCACAACACATTACAATGAAAAATTTTGACATTAACGAAGATCCGCACAGACGTTTTAATCCTTTATTAAACGAATGGGTCTTAGTTTCACCTCATCGTGCAAAACGTCCTTGGCAAGGACAAAATGAAACAATCGCTACAGAAGCTCTGCCAAAATACGATCCAACTTGCTATTTATGTCCGGGAAATGTTCGTGCCAACGGAATGAACAATCCGAAATATGAAAGCAGTTTTGTTTTTGAAAATGATTTTGCAGCCATGAAACAGGACGAAATTATTTTTGAAGAAGATATTAAACATACTTTCTTTAAAGCAAAACCGGAACAAGGAATTTCTAGAGTAGTTTGTTTTTCGCCAAGACATGATTTGACTTTGCCGGAAATGGAAATTGATGGAATTGAAAACATTATTAAAACCTGGCAAAAAGAATATACCGATTTAGGAAGCATAAAATACATCAACCACGTTCAGATTTTCGAAAATAAAGGAAGCGTGATGGGTTGCAGCAATCCGCATCCGCACGGACAAATTTGGGCACAATCATCTTTGCCAACTCAGGTTGAAAAAACACAAAATAGCTTAAAAGCATATTTCGATAAAAACAACAGAACGCTTCTTGAAGATTATCTTCAGGCAGAATTAAAATCGGGAGAACGTATCGTAATCGAGAACGATCATTTTGTGGCTTTAGTTCCTTTTTGGGCAATCTGGCCTTATGAAACGATGATTTTAAGTAAAAGAGCTTTTGGCAAAATCACCGATTTTACAGCTGAGGAAGCAACTGCTTTTGCTAAAATTCTAAAACAGCTTACAACGAAGTATGACAATTTATTCAACACTTCTTTCCCGTATTCTTCTGGAATTCACCAAGCGCCTACAGATGGTTTAGAGCATCCTGAATGGCATTTCCATATGCATTTTTACCCACCTTTATTAAGATCGGCAACGGTTAAGAAATTTATGGTTGGTTACGAAATGTTAGGAGAATCGCAACGTGATATTACACCGGAAAAAAGTGCCGAAATTTTAAGACAACAATCAGAAGTACATTATAAAAGCATCTAAAACCACATGCTTTTATAAAATTTAACATAATTACGTCTTTATAAATGTAAAAAACACATTTACAAATAGTGTGAATATGGAATTTTATTATACTTTTGGCTTTCGTTATTATTTTTGACAAAAAAATAACAAAATAAAAACGGATATCATATTTTTAACAAGATAAAACAACAAAATACAGGTTTTTAGATTTTAATTAAAAAAAGAATTTCTAAAACCGCTTTACAAACAATCACCTATACTAATTTTTTAAAATACTACTAACAATGAACCAGAACCTCGCTTTCGCAGATTATGCGGTTTTTATTATTTATTTCATCGTAGTTTCTGCCTACGGTTACAGTGTTTACCGCAAACGTAAACAAGACGAACATGATGCTAAAGCTTATTTCCTTGCTGAAGGAAACTTAACCTGGTGGGCAATTGGAGCTTCATTAATTGCTTCAAACATTTCTGCTGAACAGTTCATCGGAATGAGTGGTGAAGGTTTCTTTTTAGGAATCGCTGTTGCTGCTTACGAATGGCTTGCCGCTGTTGCACTTATTATTGTAGCAGTTTGGTTTATTCCTGTATATCTTAAGAATAAGATTTACACCATGCCTCAATTCTTAAAAACACGTTACAACGAATCGACTGCCTTGATTATGGCGGTTTTCTGGTTGTTTTTATATGTTTTTGTAAACCTTACTTCTATCTTATATTTAGGAGCTGTTGCAATTAATGGTTTAGCTGGTGGAGAATATCTTCACGTAATCATGATTGGATTAGCTGTTTTTGCATTGTTCATCTCTTTAGGAGGTATGAAAGTTGTTGCTTATACAGACGTTATTCAGGTTGCGGTTCTAATTATTGGAGGTTTAGTAACTTCATATATTGCTTTGACAACTGTTGGTCAATATTTTGGAGTAGGTCAAAATGCCATCGAAGGTTTCAAAGTTTTAATGAGAGAAGCTCCTGAGCATTTCAAAATGATTATCCCAAGACCAACTGCAAATTCATCTCAACTTGATATCGACAAATATTTAACTTTCCCAGGTTTGATGTCTTACCTTGCTGGTATCTGGATCATCAACTTAAACTATTGGGGATGTAACCAATACATTACACAAAGAGCTTTAGGTGCTGATTTACAAACTGCTCGTACAGGTATTTTATTTGCTGGTATGTTAAAATTATTAATGCCGTTAATCGTAATGTTGCCAGGTATTGCTGCTTACGTTTTATATCAAAACGGACATTTACCTCAATTAGTTGGAGGAAAAGACGGAGCTTACTCAGCTGTATTGACTTTCTTGCCAACAGGTTTAAAAGGGCTTTCTGTTGCCGCTTTAACTGCTGCAATTGTAGCGTCATTAGCTGGAAAAGTAAACAGTATCTCGACTATTTATACATTAGACGTTCATAAAAAATACATCCAAAAAGACGCGGGTGAAAAACAACAAGTAAACATTGGTAGAATTGCCGTTTTTGCTGCAATGCTTTTAGCTGTGTTATTTACTTGGAATGACCTTTTAGGAATTGGCGGAGTTGGTGGATTCACTTACATCCAAAAATATACTGGATTCATTAGCCCTGGAGTTTTCGCTATGTTCTTCCTTGGTATGTTCTGGAAAAGAACAACTGGAACTGCAGCTATCGTGGGTGTAATTTTAGGATTTGTTTTATCTGTATTATTCAACGAATATGCTCCTGCTTTATTCGGAAACGAAACTTTACTTTATACTGCTTATCCTAACGGAAAAGGAGCTTTCGAAATTCCGTTCCACATTTGTATGGGATTATCTTTCTTCTTTACAATGTTGGCGATGATCGGAATCAGTTTTGCTGGACCAAAAGTAAATCCAAAAGCATTTGAAATTGACTCTGAAATGTTTAAAGTAAAACCACAAACTACAGTTTTAATTGTAATTACATTATTGGTAATTGTTGCTCTGTACGTTAAATTCTGGTAGTATAATTTTTTACTATATTATTTTTTGAAGATTAAAAAGGCTGTCTTAATTGACGGCCTTTTTATTTGTGCGATAATTTAAATTTGAAAGAAAAAGATTACTGCCAAATTATTTTACTATTTTAGCCGAAAATCTAACAAACCAAAAAAATGAAAAAACTAATTATTACCTGCTTCTTTATTTCAGCAGCAGCATTTGCTCAGGACATGAAAGTGGTTCAGGGAAATTTTGATTTCTTAAAAGATCAGACTGAAATCAATATCGAATTCGATTATAGTAATTTTACTATGATGAAAGAAAACAAACCAGAAGCGCAATATGTCGAAGAACACAAAGCTGATTTAGAAAAGAAAGCAAAAGGAAACGGAAAAATTTGGGAAAAACAATGGATTGCTGCAAAAGAGCAAATCTGGACGCCAAAGTTTTTGCAAATAGGAAACATTGTATTATCAAAAGCAGGTAAAAATGTGAGCTTTCAGGAAGGAGCTGCAACACCGTATACCTTAATTGTACAAACTGTTTGGGTTTATCCAGGTTGGGATGCGGGAATTATGAAACAAGAAGCAAAAGTAACGACCAATTTAAAATTTGTTGAAACGGCAAACAAATCAAATGTTTTACTTGAAATTACAAGCGAAGAAGCTCCAGGAGATCAATGGGGAAATAACTTTAATAATGAAACCAGAATTGGTGAAGGATATGCCAAAACCGCAAAATCATTATCTAAACTTTTATTGAAAAAAGCATTTAAATAAAATCATGAACTACAGTTTTAATCGTGATTACATTCTTAATTATTGTTACACTGTACGTTAAATCCTGATAGTATAATTTTTTACTATATCATTTTTTAAGATTAAAAAGGCTGTCTTAATTGATGGTCTTTTTTTTGTTCAACAAATTAAATTTGAAAGAAAAAGACTATATTTGATGTTTGTAATAAAAAACTTATAATTAATTATAGATCTTTATTATATGCCAGAATTATATATCCCCGATTTTTCATATAGTGATTATTTGACTTATGAAATAAAAAATGATGATACTCCAGAAAGTGTCGCCGAAAAAATGGGAATTGATTTATATGCCCTTCGCAGTTATCACAATAGATATGCCACTTTAGAAGATTTAATTGGGCCTATTTTTCCACGTCATCTCAAGTTTCTTATTATAAAACCTGAAGAAAAGGAATTGACAGAAGAGGAAAAGGAGCAACACCGAAAAAATGTTGTTTTTAATGACGGTCCTGGCAAACTTTCCTTAAACTATTCGCATGGAGAATACACTTACGCCGTACTTTATACTATTGATAATGGCAAAGATATTTACACCATAAAACAAAAGATAACGGTAATATGGCTCGCTCAGAATAAAGGCTATCATTGCTATAAAATACATCGCGATAATGACATCTACATAAATGACGTAGCTCCAAACACAATGGCTCAAGAGATTACTCACCAAGCATCTCAAGCCTTATACCCGCTTACAATTGTTGTAGATCAAAACGGCAATTGGATTGACATTTACAACTTCAATGAAATTGAAAAACGTTGGCAAGAAACTAAAAAACAAATAAGAAACTATTATAAAGGTCACACTGTTGAAAAATATTTCTCCATTCAGGATAAAAATCTGGAAAGTAGCGATACTTTATATGCATCACTTAATAAAGACTGGTTTCTTAATTCTCTTTTTAACGGAATTCACGTGCAATATCCGTCCACAAAAACCATTAACCGAAAAATTACATTTCCCTATCTCGCTAAATCAGAAAGCATAAATTATCAAACCGAACAAGTTATTGACGAACGCCTTGATGTTGATAATTTAATTGTAATTAACATCAACGGAAAACTTAATGACGAACGTACTAAAACTGATTTTGAAAATGAGCTAAACATCTCTGGAAAAGAATATTCAGAAGAAAAGCCAGATGGAAACTATAGCGCAAAATATTTTTTGAATCCGAATAATTATATGCCGGAGGCTTTTATAGTCAGTTGTGGTTTAGGTCTTGATATTGTACAAAAATATACTATAAGCGCAACAAATTTGCATAGCAGAAAAGAACTTGTTATTGCCTCAAGGCAATCAACATATGTGGGTATAAATAAACCCAAAAAACGTGATTATTCTCTACTCTATATTATTCTTTTAATCATTGCAAGCGTAGCATTTGTGTTTGCAATTAGAGTATTTTTTTTGAAACAATAAAAATTTAAAAACTGATTTAAAATAATAGCCATGAGCGAAAAACATTTTGTCGTACAAGGCGCAACCTGCAAATGCAAGTTTAGCGAAGACAGTTCTAAAACAGATAAAATTAAGGTTAAAACGCATTCTAAACATTTTGCGAATGACAAAGAAGGTTCTGAAAAATTAATTGCGACAACTAAAGAACTTGGAAAAACACTCGAAAAAAACACCTTTGGAAAATGCAAAAAACAGCCAGCTGGAAGCAATTTTCTGCCATGTCAAGCAGTCATAACACAATGGAGCGGTTTTTATGAAAAAGTTACACTAAGCAATCAAGGTAAAATACTGCTCGAAAACAGTAAAGCAACCTGCCCAATGGGAGCGCCAGACTGCATAGAAATTGTCAATCATGGACAAACAGCAGAACCCAGCGAGCAAAATTTTAAAAACATAAACCCAATGGTTCATAATCTCATAAATCCTATGGTTGATGTTAGGGAAATGTATATTGAGGAAGCAAAGCATGAAGGACTAAAATTTAACGATGGAGAAAATCTTGACGACATCTATATTAATACAACTGATGCCTCCGTACTTATAAATTACGGAAAATCCGATGGAGATATAAGAATGATTTCAAAATCTGATTTCGGTGAATTTGAAAGCGTTTCTGATTTTAAAATTAAAAATGATAAATTAAAAGAATCAAGTATGATTGTTACAATTGACGACACTCAAATACAAGGCAAAATTCAGGAAATACATCAATTAACCATTAATAAGGAACAACAGGCATACCTTGTTCTTGATAGAACAACTGCAAAAATTATTGCCATATCTGGGAAAGAAGGAATTGATGGTAAAGCTGAAATTGACTATTACACTATTGGAAATTCAAAACCAATGGTCAAAGAAAACAACGCAAAATATGCTCTTTTAGGCCAAATCCATACTCATAACCTGATGAAATCAGAGCCTAAAAATCCCAACCAAATAGGAGGTTCGGATACAATCCAAAATGCCTTCGGCACTTCTGAACTAGATAAACAAACAGCAAAAAACTTAGGTCTTAATATTTATGCACTTGACAGCTGGAATTACTCCAACAAAAATGCCGAAGTAACTATTGGTCGAGTAACTCCCAGTGGAAAAGAAACTAAAGGAATAGGGAAAACTCATGGAAAAGGAGATGGAAAAAAGACCGTGAACATAGGGCTAGAATGTTTAAATCTAAGAGTAGGACGATGAAAAAAATAATCGCTTTAATGTTCGTAGTTTCTTTGATTTCTTGTGGAACTTCATCCAAAATCAATAAAAGCTTGTTATATGATATACCAAATAATAAAACGAAAGAATTAATAATAAAAGAAATCAATGTTTTAAAGTCATTAAAAAAAAATGCTTTTTTAGTATTTGGTAAGAATAAAGAAGGTTACACAATTCAAATAATACCAACTTCAGATTTAAAAGACAACATCCAGAATTTAAAAATAAAAAATTCCAACAGGATGATTCATTTAGATGACAAATACTATTTAATAGTTTTTGATTATGATTATGAATTGGGAGCAACTTTTAATAAAGAAACTGAGAATGGGGAAATTGTGATTATTAAAAGAAAAAAAATGTATCTATATGATTATGCCTCATGTTTATTTTTTGATGACAATTGGAATTTTATCAAAAAACAAAGTTTGATTCAAAATTAAAAAAATCAAGAATTTAAAAGAATTAGAAAATGGACAAAGGTGTTAAAAAAATAAAATGGACAGGAAAAGGCAAAGTAATAAGCAGTAAGTCGATTCCAAATAAAAAAGTGACTATTGATGCAGATCAGGTCGTTTCTTTTGAAGTTGAATCATGGTATAAAGACACAACTGAAGAAGAAAAGAAAAAGAATATAACGTGGATATTACAGGATCGGAAAAAACAAACCATTATTATTCAAAAAGTACAGCCTGCGAACTCGCCCAAAGAAATTAATATTCCAAAAGAATTATGTGGACCTTTTGAATATTATCTTGAAGCAAGTCTTGGAGGCAAAAGAGATTTGCACAATGAAACAGGCTTATATATTAGTGGCTATGCACCTGCAAAGTTAATAAGCAGTAAATGGAGCCAAAAATACAATGGAGAGGACGCCTATAAAAAAAATTATATTTTCTCTTATGGCGAAACAGTATTCCTAAATTTAAAAACCGAAGGACTTAACGGTCATCAAAACATACAAATTGAGATTTTCAGACATTTTACTATTCTGAAAGATCCGCTTATGCGCAAAATTGTTGGTGTAGATGTCATAGATGGCGAAATAAATCTGGAAATTAAAAACACATTTGCCTGGTATTCATCAATTAAAGACATTAAAGAGACTGAAGAATTTTACATAAAAATTTATGATCCTGTTGCCAAGGCCTACATTACTGACAAAGATGGAAAAATAGATTATGCTAAGTATTTAAAGATTAATAAAAAAATTATTTCTCAAGAAATAAAACCGCCAACAAATTTATCTGTATTAAAAGTTGGAGAACCAGATAAAAATGATGAACGTTATGAATTGTGCAAATTTGAAACTATTACAATAACAGATCCAAAAGAATGTGTTTTGCTCTTTAATAATGGTCAAAAATTAAGCAAAGTAACAAACCCAAAAACTCCTATATATAAAACTGTCCATTTTAATTTTGAAAAACATGATATAACTCCCGAAGCTAAAACGGAACTCAACAATGTTTTACAATACTTACTGCAATCACATTATTCAACAATTAAAATTGATGGCCACGCCTGTGTAATTGGTAAAGAACAATACAATCAAAAATTATCACAACAGCGAAGTGATGCTGTAAAAAAACTTTTTGTTGATGGTGGTTTAGATGCTCGTCGTATTCTCTCTATAGGCCGTGGCGAAGTAAACCCAACAGATGATAAAAAGGGAAGAGATAATATCAAGTACAAAAATGAAAAAGAATATATGCAGAATCGTCGTGTCGATATTGAATTTGATTCACTAGGACACGATGCAAAAACTATAATTTATGAAACTATTGCACCAAGTCATAACCAAAATATTACCATTGACGTCACAGAATATCAAAACAAAGCTTGTTTTACTGGGAAACACAAAAAAAACATTAAAGTTAATTCGACTGAATATCCTAAGCCAATAGATCAGATTGCAAACAAATTAGATTTTCCTGTGAAATCTGATTTATCGTGGATGAATCCGGCTCCATTGCAATATATATGGCCAAGATATAACATAACACATGTTTTAAATGCCGAAAAAAGTATGGACTCAGCTATTAATTATTTTATAGATGTTCATTCTTGTCGATATTTCTCTGACAATTCTAATCATACCATCCAAATAAAAGCCTATCCAGATATAAAATGGAAATTTGAGTTTTTTTTAAACCTAACTAATGATTTAAGTGTAAAATGGCAGAATAAAAATGAATTTGATGTAAAGGGCCTACAAAAAAAATCTGGTAAAATAGGTGCCGAAAGAAGATGGAAACAAAAAGATGCTTCGATTGGTTTTAGCTTAAAAGCCAAATGGGATAATGAAAAGCAAAACAAGGAATTAAAAGCTGAGTACGAGACAAAATTCAAAAAAGCATACGATATATTTGCCTCAATAGGCGCATTAGCCGATGGTGTCACAAATAAAACTAAGGGAACCGTGAGCGATACTGTATCAAAGAGTATTCCAGCAAGTTTTATTGTAAAACCCCCAAATTTATCTTTCACTGGAGATTGGTTTTTAAGTCATCCAAAAGATAACAAAACTATAATTGGTACAGATGTAACTATCGGTTTACATGCAAAACCTCTTATAGGATTGGAAGTAACAATTGATTTGTTAGGAGCTATTGCTTTTGTGGGAGGAGAAATTTTTGGTTTAGGTCCTGGAGTGCTAAAATTATATAACGCAATACAAGGCCAATTAAAAAAAGGAATAAAAGCTGGTGATGAAAAAAATGGATTAAGTGTCAATGTTGATATTTATATGGATTTAATCATTACCAGCACTATAACCATTAATACTGATATCCAATTTAATACAGCAGGAAAAGCAAAAGATGCAAAATTACTATTAGAGAGTGAAACCAAATTAAAAATAGAGCTAAAGGTTGGTGTCAAAATAAAGGGAGAAGCAGCAATAGTTATCATTAAAATTAAAGCCTATTTTGAAGCTTCAGCAAGTGCAGAAGCATCCGCAACTTATGCGCACACTTTTAATTATGATGAAAAAGGATTGTATTACAGACCAAAACTGGGATTTGATGGTATGGATGCCAAATATGTAGTTAAGATAAGTGCAAGTCTTGCTATGAAAATAGTAAAAGACAAAAAAACTGTAGAAGAAACCCGAGAAGGAGATTATAAAATTGCAGAAGGTACGATAAAAGACGTTATTCCGCCTTTTGATGTTATAGATGAATTAGAAAAATTATTTGGCATAAGTGCTAATATTCCATTAATTAAAAATTAAAAAAAATGAAACAATTATTATTATTTATGATGATTATAATGCTAACATCATGCAACTCTCAAATAGATTTAGAAACATTAAAATTTGATACAAGTATTTCGTCAATAGTAAATGATTCAACAAAATTTGCAAAAGATAAAAACATTGATTATGGTCTCGTTGCATATAGTACAGAAGACATTGATAAGTTTAGATATGGAAATATAAATATATCCAGTTTTTCGATGAAAGACAATGCAAAAAACAGTTTAATTACTTATACCAGCACCTTAACATTCTATGTCGACAATTTCAAGAATAATAAACTTTCTGGTTTAATAATTAAAAATGAAAATGAAAATGAAAGCGAGGGTATAAAGTTATTAAAACATTTCAAAACTAAATTAGGAAAACCTTTGTTAGAAAATCATAATGATAGCGATGATTTTATTCAATCCGCCTATTTATGGGATAACAAAAAAAATAATCAAGTAGTCTATATTACACAACATACAGAATATTTTAGCGAAGAAAAAAACAGATTTATTTCCACAGAAATAACAATCTTAAAGAGCGGAATGAAATTAAAACCTCGGGAAGACAATAATCCAGAAAACATAAAAAAAATACTAGAAGAAAACCCGAATGCATTTGATGTTTTAGAAATATTAAAAAGTCGTTTTTATTAATTGAATTATGAAACAAATATATTACGAATTAGATTGTAGCGCTTTAATGTGTTATTTTGAAGTACGCATAAATGATGTCTGTGTTTTTTCTTTAAATGTAGATGGGCAAGCATCAATGGATATTCCAATAAATAGTGGAATCTTAGAGAGAGGCGAACAGGACATTGAAATTAGAGTGTCACCTCTTTCAGGAGGAACAAAACTTCACAAAGAATCTTATGTCAGATATAAAGTTATTGAATATGATGTTAGTTCTGGTGATTTTCAATTTGTCCAACAATTTGAAAATTTTCAGACAGCTCCTGTTCAGGAAAACATTCCTTTTATAATACATAAAAGTGTTTTTATGTCCACTGTGTCTTATAAACTTGATGCATGGCAAAATGGTGTAAACTTAAAAGATGTGAAGTTCGATTTAAAAAAAGCTTTACTATCAGAATACAATATAATTATTGAAGCTTTAAACAATAAAGACTACAATTTCTTTAGAGAAAAATTATCTAACAAAGAAAAAAACATCGCAATAGCAATGTATCTAAAACCATCAGAATCTAAAGACAGAATTTCGCAAATAATTAGTGAGATTGAAGATGGTTTTAAAACAATGCCAATTGATACAAATGTTTACATAGAATATTCCGCTTACAACAAATTGGCAACTTTAAAAAGATTAAATAGGATGTCGGCTTTGTACTTAGAAAACTCAAAAACAGGCGAGGAAATTGTTTTAGATATATCTTTTTGTGGGCTACCTGGAAAAAAGGAATTTGTAATTTTTTAAACCAAATTATTATGAATAAAAAAGCCCTGATTATTCAGGGCTTTGTTCTTTTTGCATATTCAGTAAATACGCCATATTCGCAATTACATGATCATGCTTCTTCACAAACGGATTTTCTTCATTCCAAACATAACCTGCCAAAACAGCACATATTTTTTCTTTCACATCTGGATTTTCCGGCTGATGAAAAAACAAAGTCTGCAGATTTCCTGTGTACCATTCCTGAACATAAGTCGTGAAAACTGCGATTCCGCGTTTCATATATTGCGTAAATTCAACTTCCCAATCCACTTCAATTCCTTGTGATTCTTTCAGATATAATTTTGCCGCCAACATTCCTGATTCGGTAGCAAAAGCAACTCCAGATGAAAAAACCGGATCAAGAAATTCAGAACTATTTCCCGTTAAAGCAAAACCATCGCCGTACATTCTTTTTACAGCTCTTGAATAATTTTCTAATTTAACTGGTTCGAATAAAAACTCCGTTCCTTTAAATCTTTTGATATAATAATCTGATTTCTGAATCGCATTTCGCAACGCTTCAGCATTGTCTTTATTTTCTGAAAGTGAATTAATAAAATCTGTCGGACCAACAACGCCTAAACTTGTATTTCCATTCGAAAACGGAATTACCCAAAGCCAAACCTGAGTTTCTAATATATCAAATGAAATCTGTGTTCCTTCCTCACCTTCTTCTCTATTAATATCTTTTACATGTGTAAATATCGAAGAATGCGGATCTAATTTTGAAGGCGTATCCAAATCTAAAAGTCTTGGCAAAACACGTCCGTATCCGCTGGAATCAACAATAAATTTGGCGTGGATTTCTTTTAAATTTCCATCTTTATCTTTTACAATTGTTTTCGAATTTTTTCCTTCAAAAGAAACTTCCAAAACTTCGGTTTCAAATTCTAAATCAATTCCTTTTCGAACTACTTCCTGCGCCATTGTGTTGTCAAAATCGGCACGAGGAACTTGCCAGGTCCAATCCCAGCCTTCACCGAATTTCTGACTAAAATCAAAAACGCAAATTTCTTCACCTCTAATAAAGCGGGCTCCAAGTTTTTTTTCAAAGTTCATCGCGTTTAGCGCATCATAAAGTTCCGCTTCTGCAAAATGATCCATCACTCGCGGAATAAGGCTTTCGCCGACCACAAGCCGCGGAAATTTTGCTTTTTCTACAACTTTAACCTTGACATTATTTTTATGAAGATACGATGCCGAAACACATCCTGAAGGTCCTGCACCAATCACTAAAACATCAACAAACTCCTGTGTCATAATAAAAATGTTATGAATTATTAACTTACATTTGCGTTCATCAAAATAACTACAATTATTTTGATAAATAAAATTAAATTAGCACAATCAAAACCGGTTTAATGAATACAATTAATGAATATTTAAGTTTAGCAGAATTCGAGTCAATCATTTTTGGAAATAACAAAGTTGCAATCAGTGATGTTGTTTTAAATCGAGTAAATGAAAGCTTTAATTTCCTGAAAGAATTTTCGGGAAACAAAATAATTTACGGTGTAAATACTGGTTTTGGACCAATGGCTCAATATAGAATTAAAGAGTCGGACCAAATTCAGTTGCAATATAATTTAATCCGAAGCCACTCTTCTGGAACCGGAAAACCTTTGAGTCCAGTTTGTGCAAAAGCGGCAATTTTGGCACGTTTGAATACACTTTCATTAGGAAATTCTGGCGTTCATCCGTCAGTTATCCACTTGATGGCGGAACTTATCAATAGAGATATCACACCTTTAATATTCGAACACGGCGGCGTTGGAGCGAGTGGCGATTTAGTACAATTATCACATTTGGCTTTAGTCTTAATCGGCGAAGGCGAAGTTTTTTATAAAGGAGAAAGAAGACCAACTCCAGAAGTTTTTGAAATTGAAGGTTTGAAACCAATTCAGGTTGAAATTAGAGAAGGTTTGGCGTTAATCAACGGAACTTCGGTAATGACAGGAATTGGTGTTGTGAACATTCATCATGCTAAAAAATTATTAGATTGGTCGTTAAAATCTTCTTGTGCGATTAACGAATTGGTTCAGGCGTATGACGATCATTTTTCGGCAGAATTAAACCAAACCAAACGTCATAAAGGACAACAGGAAGTGGCGGAAAGAATGAGACAAAATCTTTCAGACAGTACTTTAATCCGCAAAAGAGAAGACCATTTATATTCGGGAGAAAATACCGAAGAAATTTTCAAAGAAAAAGTTCAGGAATATTATTCACTAAGATGCGTACCTCAAATTTTGGGACCGGTTTTAGAAACGATTAATAACGTTGCTTCGATTTTAGAAGACGAATTCAACTCGGCAAACGACAACCCAATTATTGACGTAAAAAACAAACACGTTTATCACGGAGGAAATTTCCACGGCGATTATATTTCGCTTGAAATGGACAAACTGAAAATTGTTATTACCAAATTAACGATGTTGGCAGAACGTCAATTGAATTATTTATTGAATTCAAAAATCAACGAAATTCTTCCTCCATTCGTAAACTTAGGAACTTTAGGATTTAATTTCGGAATGCAAGGCGTTCAGTTTACAGCAACCTCAACAACTGCCGAAAGTCAGATGCTTTCAAATCCAATGTATGTGCATTCAATCCCGAACAACAATGACAATCAAGACATTGTAAGTATGGGAACAAATGCAGCGGTAATTACATCAAAAGTGATCGAAAATGCTTTTGAAGTTTTGGCTATCGAAATGATTACGATCGTTCAGGCAATTGATTATCTAGGTCAAAAAGATCAAATTTCATCAGTAACTAGAAAATGGTACGATGATATTCGAAAAATAATTCCTGTCTTTAGTCAAGATCAAGTAATGTATCCTTTTGTTCAAAAAGTAAAAGATTATTTAATCAACAATTTGTAGTATATTTCGCGCTATTAATTAAAATTAAAAATCATGAAAAAAACGTTTCTTTTTTTATCGCTTGTATTTATTCAATTTGTTAATAGTCAAGAACTGGCTTTAGTTAAAAAGAATTCAAAAATTGGATATATTTCTAAAGACGGATCTTTTAAAATCGAACCTCAGTTCAAATCTGCCAGAAGTTTTTCTGAAGGTTTGGCGGCTGTAGAAAACAATGGAAAATGGGGTTTTATTGATGCGAAAGGCACTTGGGTAATTCCAGCCGATTTTAAAGACGCGAAAGATTTTAACAGCGGTATCGCGATTGTACAAAAAGACAAAGATTGGGTTTATATCAATACAAAAGGTGAAATTCAAAAAGGACCTGCTTCTGATAAATTATTTGATTTTAATGATGGCGTTGCTTTCTTTAGACAAAATAATAAAGTGGGTTTGATCAACAACAAAATGACTGTTGTTTTAGAACCAAAATACGATCAGATCAAACCTTTTGAAAATGGTTTTGCCAGAGTGGAACTCAACAAAAACTGGGGAATCATCAATACAGAAGGAAAAGAACTGGTTGAACCAACTTATACTGAAATTGGAAATTATTTCAAAAACACAACTTGGGCAAGAAAAGATAAAACATTCGGGCTGGTAAATGCAGGAAAATTTATTCCGGTTGATGGCGCCGAAAAAATCTGGGATTTCGAAACTCAGGATTTGACTTTTGCCAAAAAGAATGGAAAAATCGGTTATATTGATTTAAAAGGAAATTGGGCAATTCTACCTATATATGATAAAGGAAAAGCTTTTTCTAAAAATCTAGCTCCGGTTTTAGTTGGAAAAAAATGGGGATTCATCAATCCAGAAGGAAAATTTGTAATTGAACCTACTTATAATGATGCCGAAGTTTTCAGTACAAACGGATTGGCTCCGGTGAAAGAAAACAACTGGGGTTTCATTAATGAAGCTGGAAAAATAGTAATCCCAACACAATATGGGATTACAACAAATGCGATTATTGCCATGTTTACACAACAAGACAAAGGATTTATTGATGGCGTTGCAAGAGTAAAAAATGAAGGAAAATGGGGCTTTCTTAATCCAGACGGAACGGTTTTAAGCAATCAATGGTTTGAAAATGCCGAGCTATTTTCGAAATCAGAAAAAAAACAAGTAGCCGAAACTCCTACTGAAAAACCAAAACAGGAAACAAAACAAGAAGCCAAACCTGCTTCAAAAACGACAAAAAAACCTGTTGCCAAGAAAAAATAATATTTAGCCCCAAATAAAAAATCTTAAGTAATGAAATGTGTATTAGTAACAGGCGGTTCAAGAGGAATTGGAAGTGCGATTTGCAAAAAATTAGCCGTTGAATCTGATTATCATATTCTGATTAATTATCATTCCAACCAAACTGCTGCTGAAGAAACACTTCAGGAAATTCAGAAATTAGGTGCAACCGGAGAAATTCTGGGTTTTGATGTTTCTAATTTTGAACAAGTTCAAACAGTTTTAACAAAGTGGCAGGAAGCACATCCTGAAGCGATTGTTGAAGCAATTGTAAACAATGCCGGAATTACAAAAGATGGTCTTTTTATGTGGATGACTCCCGAAGACTGGAACGGTGTTGTAAATACAAGTTTGAACGGATTTTTTAATGTGACACAGTTTTTCATCCAAAAAATGTTACGCAATAAATATGGCCGAATCGTAAATATGGTTTCGGTTTCCGGAGTTAAAGGAACTGCCGGACAAACCAATTATTCAGCTGCAAAAGGCGCTATTGTTGCAGCAACAAAAGCGTTGGCGCAAGAAGTGGCAAAACGTAATATTACGGTAAATGCTGTTGCGCCAGGTTTTATTAGAACTGATATGACAAGTCAATTGGATGAAAAAGAATTATTAAAACTAATTCCGGTTAATCGTTTTGGCGAAGCCGAAGAAGTAGCAGATTTGGTAAGCTTTTTGATTTCTAAAAAAGCAAGTTATATTACAGGAGAAATTATCAATATAAACGGAGGAATATATTCTTAAGAATACTATGTTTGCATAATATTTTAAGTTTTTTAAAACATAGAAAAATTACACTTTAAGGATAAAAAATTACTTTGAAAGACCATGAATAAGAGAGTTGTAATTACTGGAATGGGAATTTATTCTTGTATCGGAACTTCTTTAGATGAAGTAAAGGAATCATTATATAATGGAAAATCAGGTATTAAATTTGATTCTGACCGAAAAGAATTTGGTTTCCAATCGGCTTTGACTGGAATGGTTCCAAAGGCTGATTTAAAAAATTTACTGACACGCAGACAGCGTATGAGCATTGGTGAAGAAACCGAATATGCTTATATGGCAACGATCGAAGCATTGAAAAATGCGAATATCGATGACGCTTTTTTTGAAGAAAGAGAAGTTGGAATTATGTACGGAAACGACAGTGTTTCTAAAGCAATTATCGACGCTACAGATATTGTTCGCGAGAAAAAAGATACTGCATTGATTGGTTCTGGAGCGATTTTCAAATCGATGAATTCTACCGTTACCATGAATCTTTCAACAATCTTCAAACTTCGTGGTATCAATTTAACTGTTAGCGCGGCTTGCGCGAGCGGTTCTCATTCTATAGGATTGGCATATTTTTTAATCAAAAGCGGTTTTCAAGATATTATAATTACTGGCGGCGCGCAGGAAATAAACAAATATGCGATGAGCAGTTTTGACGGTTTAGGTGTTTTTTCGAACAGAGAAAGCGATCCTGAAAAAGCCTCAAGACCTTTTGATAAAGACCGCGACGGATTAATTCCGAGTGGCGGAGGCGCAACTTTAATTTTAGAAAGTTACGAATCGGCAATCGCTCGTGGTGCGAATATTATTGCCGAAGTTTCAGGCTACGGATTTTCATCAAACGGCGGACATATCTCGACTCCAAACGTCGAAGGACCAGCCACAGCGATGCAACGCGCGCTGGAAGAAGCCAAATTACACGCATCAGATATTGAATATATAAATGCGCATGCAACCTCAACGCCTGTTGGTGATGCAAATGAAGCAAAAGCCATCTTCGAAGTTTTTGGCGAAAAAAATCCACCGGTAAGTTCTACAAAATCAATGACAGGCCACGAATGCTGGATGGCTGGAGCAAGCGAAGTAATTTATTCTATTCTAATGATGCAGAACGATTTCATTGCGCCAAACATCAATTTGGAAAATCCAGATGAAGATGCGATGAAATTAAATTTAGTTAAAACTACGTTAAACAAAAAATTTGACATATTTTTGTCCAATTCTTTCGGTTTCGGAGGAACCAACTCTGCGTTGGTGGTTAAAAAGTTTAAATTGGACAATGAATAAAGAAGAGATTATAACGAAAATTAATGGTTTTTTGGTTGATGAGTTTGAAGTAGATAATGATGAAATTGAACCAGATGCTAATTTAAAAGATACACTTGGGTTAGACAGCTTAGATTATGTTGATTTAGTAGTTTCTATTGAAGCTAACTTTGGTGTAAAATTGGTTGAAGCAGATTTCGTTGGTATCGCAACTTTTCAGAACTTCTATGACCTGATTGAAACCAAGATAAAAGCTAAAGCTGCTTAATGAGTCAATGGGATGGCAAATCAAAAGGAACAGTTTTAGGCTATAAAATATTCGTTTTTTTGATACAAAAAGCGGGTGTCAAATCTGCCTATGTCTTACTTTATTTTGTCGCTTCTTATTATTTTCTGTTTTTAAAGAAAAGCAATAAAGCTATTTTTTACTATTTCAAGGAAAGACTTCAAAACTCTAATTTTCAGTCAAAAAAAATGGTTTTCAAGAGTTACTACACTTTTGGACAAACTATTATTGACAAAATTTCTATTTCGGCTGGACTTCGAAACAAATTCACTTACGAATTTGACGGAATCGAAATTCTGAAAAAACTTCTAGCCGAAAAAAAAGGCGGGGTTTTAATTAGCGCACACGTTGGGAATTTTGAAATCGCCGAACATTTTTTTGGCGACATTGATCTTGATTTCCAAATCAATTTGGTTACGACTGATTTAGAGCATTCGGCAATTAAGAATTATCTGGAAAGCGTTACAAGAAAATCGGCCGTAAAATTTATTATCATCAAAGACGATTTGTCTCATATCTTCGAAATCAATTCGGCTTTAGCCAATAATGAATTGGTTTGTTTTACTGGCGATCGTTATTTTGAAGGAACCAAATCACTTTCTGAAGAAATCTTAGGCAAAAGTACTAATTTTCCTTCAGGCCCATTCTTAATCGCTTCAAGATTAAAAGTTCCGGTTGTTTTTGTTTATGTAATGAAAGAACCAAATCTTCATTATCATTTATATGCGCGCGAAGCAACAGTGAAACACCGCGACGAAAAAGGTTTATTAAAAGAATATGTGAAAAGCGTTGAAAGCATTCTGCAGAAATATCCTTTGCAGTGGTTCAATTATTTCGACTTTTGGAATGATTTGAAGGCTTAGTTTTTTGCCACGAATTACACTAATTTTCACTATTTTTTTTTTGTCAACAATTCTATAGCCCGTGGTTTCAACCACGGGAACACAAAGATTATTCCGATTCGTTTCCCATGGTTGAAACCAAGGGCTATGTTTAGATTTGCACGTTTCTTAATAACTATTATCATGATTGTTTTCTTTTAATCTTCATAGTCACATTTGTAATTACTTTTCGAATTAACGCATCAATTAATTCGTGAAAATTCGTGAAATTCGTGGCAAAAAACATTCCATTAAACAAGAAAATTCTTTTAAAATAATTTACTTATTTTTGCTTTCAACCAAAGAAAGCAAACCCAAATGAAAAATGTTCTCGTTATTTATTATTCCCAATCTGGACAACTGGAATCGATTGCACGCAACATTGCAAAACCGTTTCTAAATTCAGATGAAATCAACGTCGTTTTTCATGAAATACAATTAGAAAAACCGTTTCCTTTTCCGTGGAATAAAACCACTTTTTTTGACGCTTTTCCAGAATCTTTTCTACAGATTCCGACGGCTTTAAAACCCGTTCCTAGTGAAATTTTAAATACAAAATTTGATCTTGTTCTTTTACATTATCAGGTTTGGTATTTGACGCCTTCAATCCCGATGAACTCTTTTCTAAAAAGTGCTGAAGGCAAAAACATTCTAAGCAATACTCCCGTTATTACTATAAACGGTTCCCGAAATATGTGGATTATGGCGCAGGAAAAAGTAAAAGTTTTGCTTCAGGAAGCTAACGCAAAACTGGTTGGAAATGTCGCCTTAGTTGACCGCGTTGGAAATCTTATAAGTGTGATTACTATTGTTCACTGGATGTTTTCTGGTATAAAAGAAAAATATTTAGGTTTTTTTCCGCTTCCTGGCGTTTCGGAAAAAGACATTCAGGAATCAGATAAATTTGGCGAAATCATGCTTTCTGAATTCAAACAAAACAAATTAGAAGATTTACAGCCGAAATTAGCCGAAATTGGAGCCGTAAAAATCAGTCCATATTTGGTTAAAGTTGACAAAACTGCTAACAAAATCTTTAATAAATGGTCTAATTTCATTCATAAAAACCAAAAAAACAGAAAATTGCTTCTTAAATTATTTTATGTTTATTTATTCCTCGCAATATGGTTAATCTCGCCAATAGTATATATATTGCATGTTATTAGCTACCCGTTTAAGATTAAAACTATAAAAAAAGAAACTCAATATTACCAAGGAGTTTAGAGACGAAATTAAATTATGTTTGACGTATATATTACCAAAGCCGCGAAATATTTGCCGAATGAAGCTGTTTCAAACGATGAAATGGAAAATTATTTAGGGCTAATTAACGATACTGCCTCAAAAGCAAGACGTATTATTTTGCGCAATAATAAGATTACAAGCCGATATTATGCCGTTGACAAAAACGGCGTAAGCACTCATACAAATGCTGAACTGACAAAAAATGCCGTTTCGCAATTGTTTGGTGAGCATTTTACGGCTCAAGATATGGAAGTTCTTTCGTGCGGAACATCATCTCCAGATGTTTTTGCGCCTTCGCATGCCGCAATGGTTCATGGACTGCTGAAAAACAAATCGGTTGAGTTGAACTCTTCTTCCGGAATTTGCTGTTCTGGAATGAATGCTTTGAAGTATGGTTTTCTTTCTGTAAAATCTGGAAATTCTAAAAACGCTGTTTGTACAGGTTCTGAAAAAGTTTCGACCTGGCTTTCGGCACAACAATACAATCAGGAAATCATCAACTTAAAAAATCTGGAAGAACAGCCTATTATTGCGTTCAAAAAAGATTTCTTGCGCTGGATGTTATCTGACGGAGCTGGTGCTTTTTTATTAGAAAACAAACCTTCTGGTGAAATTTCTCTAAAAATCGAATGGATGGAAGCGTATTCGTATGCATTCGAATTAGAAACTTGCATGTACGCCGGCGGAGATAAATTGGAAAACGGAGAAATAAAACCGTGGAGCGATTACAAACCGGAACAATTGCTAAACCAATCTATTTTGGCAGTAAAACAGGATGTAAAAATATTAGACGAGTTTATTTTGCCAAAAGGTGTTGAAAGTATGACCGATGCCATGGCAAAACACAATGTTACGGCAGACGATATCGACTATTTTTTACCACACGTTTCTTCTCACTTTTTCGTTGACGGTCTGAAAAAAGGATTACTTGAAAAAGGAGTTGACATTGCCGATGAAAAATGGTTTATGAATCTTTTGAAAGTTGGAAATGTAGGATCAGCTTCGATCTATATCGCTGTTGAGGAATTAATAAATTCTGGAAAACTGAAAAAAGGAGACAAAATTTTCCTTTCAGTTCCGGAAAGTGGAAGATTCTCATTTGCTTACGCGTATTTAACTGTCTGCTAAATGAATGCTTCAGTACTTTTAGAAAAAGAAGCTGTAGAAAATCTGCTTCCGCAAAAGTTTCCTTTTGTAATGGTGGATCGCATGTTTTCTTATTCTGAAACCGAATTGAGCTCGGGATTAAATATTCAAAAAGAAAATATTTTTTTAGAAGATGATACCTTTCTAGAAGCTGGATTAATCGAACATATGGCGCAATCTGTTGCTTTGCACACCGGTTATCAGTTTTTTTTAAAAAAAGAAATTGCGCCAACCGGATATATAGGTTCTATTAAAGATATTCAGATTAAAAAACTTCCAAAAATCAACGATACAATTCAGTCAAAAGTTACGATTTTACAGGAATTTGCTGGAGTAACTTTGGTAGATATTGTTACTTTTTTAAATAATGAAGAAATTGCAAACGGACAAATGAAAACCGTTTTGGCAAAATAATTTAAGATGATGAAAGTTGGAATTGACATACAAAATTATTTACCGCATCGCGCTCCAATGCTGATGGTCGATTTGATTTTGGAAATTGACTCCACTTCTGTTGAAACCGAATTTTTAATCAAAGAAGACAATATTTTTGTTGATAATGGCATTTTAATAGAAGCCGGTTTAATCGAAAACACTGCGCAAACCTGTTCGTCAATTGTTGGAAAAAAGTACTTTTTTGAGGACGACGGAACCGAAAATGAAAACGTAAATGTTATTGGTTTTATAAGCGCTTTAAAGAATTTAAAAATACATGCTTTGCCTAAAGTTGGCGACGTTATTACTACCAAAGCAATTTTGGTTTCAAAATTTGTTGGTGACGATTATACTTTATGCACAATGAGTTGCGAAAGTTTATTGGAAGACAAAAAACTGTTAGAATGCGAAATTAATTTGTTTATTCAGAAGACAATTTCGGCGACAACATAATCCTACTCGAAAATAAAACCGTCATGGAAAAAGAAAATGTACCTCAGCACGATGGAAATTTAAGCAAAAAGAATCTTAAAGAATTGGTTTATGCTACTGACGAAAACGGGAATTACACAACCGCTTTGAGTACAGGTTGGGAACCAAAAGCAATTGCACTTTCGAATGCGATTGACGACATAAAAGAACGTGCCGAAGAAGCAAAACTAAAAGTTCAAAACGGAGAATTAAGCCCAATTTGTTATTTTATGGAACTCAACAAAATGGATCTTTCGATTCTTGCGGGTTATGTAGAAATGTGGAAATGGCGCGTAAAAAGACATTTTAAACCTTCCGTTTTTGCCAAACTGAACGACAAAACGTTACAAAAATATGCCGACGCTTTTGACATTTCATTAGCCGAATTAAAAAACTTTAAAACAGATTAATGCAAGTTACTTTTACACATCATCAATCTGCTCATTGTGAAAACGGAGTAGCTTCAAACCTCTTAAAAAACAGCGGACTCAATATCAGCGAACCGATGGTTTTCGGAATTGGTTCGGGACTTTTTTTCGTGTATTTGCCTTTTTTAAAAGTAAATCATGCTCCGGCAATCAGTTACAGAACTTTGCCTGGACATATTTTTAATAAAGTTGCCAATCGTTTAAACCTTAAAATTAAAAGACAAAAATTTTCTTCGGTTGCCAATGCAAACAAAGCTTTAGAAGAAAATTTAAAAAATAATATTCCAACTGGATTACAAGTTGGTGTTTATCATTTAAGTTATTTTCCTGATGAATATCGTTTTCATTTCAACGCGCACAATTTAGTTGTTTACGGCAAAACCGAAACTGATTATTTAATCAGCGATCCCGTGATGGAAACCGTTACAACTTTGACACACGAGGAAATGGATAAAGTGCGTTTTGCTAAAGGTGCGTTTGCGCCTCGCGGACAAATGTATTATCCAATTCAAATTCCGAACAATGTTGATTTAAAAAGTGCCATTATAAAAGGAATCAAAAACACCTGTCGCGATATGTTGGCACCAATGCCAATTGTAGGCGTTCGCGGAATCAAAATGGTTTCGCGTCAAATTCGAAAATGGCCTAAAAAACATGGCGTTAGAAAAGCAAATCACTATCTGGCACAAATGGTGCGTATGCAGGAAGAAATTGGAACCGGAGGCGGAGGTTTCCGATTTATTTACGCCGCATTTTTACAGGAAGCTTCAGTTGTTTTAGGCAACGAAGAATTGAAAAATATTTCGAAAGAAATGACACAAATTGGAGATTCATGGCGTGATTTTGCTGTTGAAGCTTCCAGAATTTATAAAAATAGAAGTGCCAAAGAAGACGCTTACAACGCCATTGCCGATGAACTTTTAGATATTGCTAATCGCGAAGAAATCTTTTTCAAAAAACTAAAAAAAGCAATCAGCTAATTATATTTTGAATTCCATTATAAAAATAGAATCCCTTTCGAAAAAGTACAAAGATGCCGATCAGTTTTCTTTGAACGATGTTTCATTGGAAATAAATGAAGGACAAATTTTTGGATTATTAGGTCCAAATGGCGCCGGAAAAACAACCTTGATTTCTATGCTCTGCGGATTGATAAAACCCACTTCGGGACATTTTTCAATTGATGATTTAGAATATCACCATCATTCTTCGAAAATCAAAAAAATCATTGGCGTTGTTCCGCAAGAATATGCTTTGTATCCGACTTTGACCGCGAGAGAAAATCTGCATTATTTTGGAAGTATGTACGGTTTGAAAGGTTCAGATTTAAAAGATAAAGTAATCGAAACTTTAGATCTTTTGGGATTGCTGAAATTTGCCGATAAACAAATTCATACTTTTTCGGGCGGAATGAAACGCCGTGTGAATTTGATTGCTGGAATTCTGCACAATCCGAAAGTTTTGTTTTTGGATGAACCAACTGTTGGCGTTGATGTTCAATCAAAAAATGCGATTTTAGATTATCTGAAAATATTAAATCAAAACGGAACTACGATTATTTATACCTCACATCATTTGGCTGAAGCCGAAGATTTCTGCACGAATATTGCCATTTTAGACCGAGGCAAAATTTATGCGAAAGGAACGCCAGAAACCTTAATTGAAAAGACTGAAAATGCCAGAAATCTCGAAGATGTTTTTATTTCATTAACCGGTAAAGACTTGCGAGATGATATATAAAATTTGGATGTCGATAGTAAAAGAATTTCTTTTATTGAAAAGAGATTTAGGCGGATTGATTATTTTATTTATCATGCCGTTGGTTTTGGTGATTACGGTTACCATCATTCAGGACAGCACTTTTAAAACCGTAAGCGATAATAAAATTCAGATTTTATTGGTTGACAATGATAAAGGTTCAGTTTCAAAAACCGTTTTTGATAATCTTCAAAAGAATAATTTATTCAGCGTTGTAACACAACTCGACAATAAAACAATTACCGAAGAAGTAGCCCGAGAAAATGTCTACAAAGGAAAATTTCAATTGGCGATCATAATCCCAAAAAACTTAAGCGCCGATTTACAAGCCAAAGTCGATCAGAATGTCGAAAACATTGTGAGCAAAATGGGTTTTACAGATAGCGTTGCAAAGCCGGAAAAACCAAAAGTTATTACGCAAAAAGAAGTAAAATTATATTTTGATCCGGCAGTTCAGCTGAGTTTCAAGAATTCGGTGATGAGTTCGATTGACAAAATGATTTCTCAAATCGAAACCAAATCTATTTATACCGCTTTCCAGAATCAATTTGGGGAAGAAAACACCGAATTCGATCAAAAGAGTTTTATTACTTTCAAAGAGATTATTCCAAGAATAAACAACAAAGAAGTATTGCCAAACTCAGTTCAGCATAACGTTCCGGCCTGGACACTTTTTGCTATATTTTTTATTGTGATTCCGCTTTCAATTAATATTGTAAAAGAAAAATCACAAGGAACTTTTGTGCGTTTATTGACCAATCCAGTTTCGAATTTAGTAGTGATTATCGGCAAAACCGTCACATATTCTATCATTTGTATGATTCAGTTTTATATGATGGTTGCCGTAGCGATTTTCTTGTTTCCGCACATTGGTTTGCCTCCTTTAAATGTTGAAGGACATTTATTTTTAATGAGCGTTGTCGCTTTATTTTCAGGTTTTGGCGCCATCGGTTTCGGAATTTTATTGGGAACCGTTGCTAGCACTCAGGAACAATCAGCGCCGTTTGGTGCGACGAGTGTAATCATTCTAGCCGCAATTGGCGGAATTTGGGTTCCGGTTTTCGCCATGCCAAAAATCATGCAGATTATTGCCAAATCATCACCAATGAATTGGGGATTAGAAGCCTTTTATGATGTTCTATTGCGCAACGTTTCTTTCGTCGAAATCATTCCAAAAATAAGTTTGTTATTTTTGTTCTTTATAATCACAACTTCCATTGCCTTATTTTATGACAAAAAGAAAAGAACAGTATAACGAAGCCTCAGACTTAACCGTTTCGCACGAAATCAGAATTCGTTTTAACGAAACTGATCCGCTTGGAATTGTTTGGCACGGCCATTATATTACCTATTTTGAAGACGGTCGCGAAGCCTTTGGACGCCAACACGGACTTACGTATTTGGACATTGCAAAAACGGGTTACACGACTCCAATTGTAAAATCAAAATGCGAACATAAATTGTCTTTGCGCTACGGCGATATTGTAACAATCGAAACCACGGTTGTCGATACTCCGGCCGCGAAAATTATTTACCGTTTTAAGATTATTGACGCTCAAGGCGAAGTTGCTTGCACTGGTGAAACAACTCAAGTTTTTTTAGATAAAGAAGGAAATTTAATGCTGACAAATCCTCCTTTTTATGAGGAATGGAAAAGGAAAGTTGGGTTGTTGAAATAAAACACGAATTTCACAAATTAGCACCAATTAAAAATAAAATAATCCGAACGCATTTCCTGCAAGGTTTCCAAAACCTTGTAGGTATCATAAAACTTAAAAATTTAAACCTACAAGGTTTTGGAAACCTTGCAGGAGAAATCGGGAACCATAAAATGTCAAAAGAAATATACATCAACGAAACGAATTGTATCACGCCTTTAGGTTTTGATGTTGAATCGAACATCGAAGCGATTTTGCGTGGCGATTCGGGAATTCAGCTTCATAGTGATATTTCTTTGATGCCAAATTCATTTTATGCTTCAATTATTTCTGATGAAAAAATAAATAGAACTTTTTCAAAAATCAGTTCTGAAACTAAATATTCTCGTTTAGAGAAAATGATGATTTTAGCTTTAGCGCCGATTATCAAAAATTCGGGAGTTGAATTGAATTCAAAAACTGCTTTTATACTTTCGACGACTAAAGGAAATGTGACGGCTTTAAGAGAAAATTCTGAAGAAAATTTTAATAATGCACATTTAGATGTTTTAGCAAAAAATGTTGCCAATTTCTTCAGATTTACAACACAGCCCATTGTCGTTTCAAATGCCTGCGTTTCTGGAATTTTAGCTGTTTCTGTTGCCAAAAGAATGATCCAGTCGGAACTTTATGATAATGTTTTTGTTGCCGCTGGCGATGAAGTTTCAGAATTTGTTTTGTCTGGTTTTAATGCTTTTCAGGCGATGAGTGAATTGCCTTGTAAACCCTATTCTAAAAACAGAACCGGAGTAAGTTTGGGCGAAGCAACTTCTGCTGTTTTAGTTTCGGCGGAAGCCAAAAATTCAAAAATAAAAGTAATTGGAGATAGTTCGATTAACGATGCAAATCATATTTCCGGGCCTTCAAGAACAGGCGAAGGTTTGTTCAGAAGTATTCAGAATGCCTTGAAAGAAGCAAAAATTGAAGCCAACAAATTAGATTATATTTCAGCTCACGGAACCGCAACGCCATTCAACGACGAAATGGAAGCAATTGCGTTTAGTCGTTTAGATTTACAAAATGTTCCTATAAATAGTTTGAAAGGATTTTACGGTCATACTTTAGGCGCTTCGGGATTGTTAGAAACGGTAATTGCGATTGAATCAGCAAATCGAAATATGCTTTTTGAATCGAAAGGTTTTGATGAAATTGGAGTTAGTGAAGTTGTAAATGTTATTGAGAAAAATGAAGAGGCAAATATTGAATATTTTTTGAAAACAGCTTCTGGATTTGGAGGTTGTAATACGGCTGTTGTTTTTGAGAAAGTTAAGTAAAAAACAGATTTTAAAAAATCAATTATTCTAAAGTTATAAATAAATGAAGATATTAGCTTTTGTGTTTTTTCTATTTTGTTTAGGTTCAAATGCTCAAATACAGCAAGAATTTTTCGCAGATGATGTAAATAATATTGAATTATTAACAGTTAACTTTTGTATAGATAATTATGGGAAAACAAGTTCTGTTACTATTTTGCCAGAACAGACAACTTATAAAAATCAAGCTAATATAAATCAAGTAGTTGAATATAGAAAAAGTATTGAATATTATCCAGATAGTAAATTAAGAAATAATTGTTATGATTATACTTTTAGATTTGTAAATCCAAAATATAAAAATAAAAAAATTGAAGATTCAAAAATTTCGATGTGCAAAGAATTTAAAAATGGGACCTTTAAATATAATGATGGCTCTTTTCCAAATCTAACAATTGAAAGAGATCATAATTATCAAACAGAAAAAAGCCATGATCATTTCTCAAAATACAAAATTGACTGGATCAATGATACAAATTATGTTTTAACGTTTTTAGAAGTGAGCGATAAAGATTCTTCTTATCTAATTGGTGAAAAGATATATGTGGAAATAATCGACATTCTTGATGATGGAAGTTATGTTTATAAAAGTAATTTGTTAGATAGAACATTCACGACAGGAATTATAAAGCGAATCAATTAGTGTATTTTAATGCCGAAAATAATCCGTGTTAATTCGTGAAATTTGTGTTTAAACTAAAACAATGACTCAAAATAAAACCTACATACAATCCTACATCATCATCCAAAACAACGAAATTGTTTTGAACGGAACTTCTGTATTCAAAATTGAACCGACGGATTTCGCTGATTTCTCTAAACAAGCATTACGAAATTTTGAAATCCAATATCCGAAGTTTTTCAAAATGGATGCTTTGAGCAAACTGGCTTTTTTAGGATCGGAGTTGCTTTTGAGCCCGATTGTTTCTTCTGAAGAAGAAAATAATATCGCTTTGGTTTTAGCCAATAAATCGTCGAGTTTAGATACCGATGTAAAATATCAGGAATCGATTTCTGATAAAGAAAACTATTATCCGAGTCCGGCGGTTTTTGTTTATACGTTGCCAAATATTTGTTTGGGCGAAATAAGTATCCGTCATCAGCTAAAAAGTGAGAATTCTTTCTTTATATTTGATGCTTTCAACGCCGAATTTATGTCGAATTATTCGAATATTTTATTGAATTCTGATAAAGCAGATAAGGTTCTTTGTGGCTGGGTGGAATATTTTAACGAAGATTACAAAGCTTTTCTCTGCGTCATTGGCAAAGAAGAAATCGAGAAATATAGAGACGAAAATATCAATACATTATACAATAAATAATCATGGAAGCATTAAAAGAAGAATTAAAAAATAAAATTATAACGACTTTAAACTTAGAAGATATCGCTGTTGAAGACATTGCTGACAACGATCCTTTGTTTGGAGACGGTTTAGGTTTAGACTCGATTGATGCACTTGAATTAATCGTGATTCTTGATAAAGATTACGGAATTAAATTGGTTGACCCAAAAGAAGGAAAATCAATTTTCCAGTCAATCGAAACTATGGCGGCGTACATCAGCGCCAACAGAACTAAATAGACTTGCTTAGACTTCTTAGATTTTTAGACTTGCTTAGACAAGAATAAAACTCAAAAAATCTAAGAAGTCTAATGTCTAAAAATCTAAGAAGTCTAAATGAAAAAAGGTGTCGCAATAACGGGAATGGGAATTATTTCTTCGATTGGAAATTCAGTCGAAGAAAATTATATTTCCTTGATCGAAAATAAAATCGGTATTTCCAGAATTGAAAATATTCCGACGGTTCATGCCGATGTCATTAAAGTTGGTGAAATTAAAAAAACCAATGAAGAATTGATTACCGAATTACAGCTTTCAGAAAATAATAATTTTTCGAGAACGGCGATGATTGGTGCTTTGGCAGCAAAACAGGCGGTTGAAAATGCCGGAATTACCTCAATCAACGAATTCAGAACTGGACTTATTTCGGCTACAAGCGTTGGTGGTATGGACATGACTGAAAGACATTATTATGATTATTTCGAAAATCCAGATCTTGTAAAATATATCACTTGTCATGACGGTGGCGATGTAGCTGAAAAAATTGCTTCGGAACTTGGTTTAAAAGGAATGGTTACTACAATTAGTACGGCTTGTTCCTCGGCAGCAAACTCAATTATGTTGGGTGCGCGACTGATTAAAACCGGAAAATTGGATCGTGTTATTGTAGGCGGAACGGATGCTTTGGCAAAATTCACCATCAACGGATTCAAGACTTTAATGATTTTATCTGACGATTATAACAAACCTTTTGACAATAACCGAAAAGGATTAAATCTTGGTGAAGCGGCCGCTTTTTTGGTTTTAGAATCGGATGAAATTGTTGCCAAACAAAACAAAAAAGTCTTGGCAAGAGTTTCAGGTTACGGAAATGCGAATGATGCTTTTCACCAAACTGCTTCTTCAGAAAACGGCGACGGCGCTTATTTGGCTATGAAAAAAGCCTTTGAAGTTTCAGGAATAAAACCTTCTGAAATTGATTATATCAACGTTCACGGAACCGCAACTCCAAACAACGATTTATCTGAAGGAAGAGCTTTACTTCGAATTTATGAAAATGAAAAAGTTCCGGATTTCAGTTCTACAAAACCGTTTACGGGTCACACTTTAGCGGCGGCGGCGGCAATTGAAGCGGTTTATTCCGTTTTGGCAATTCAAAATAATGTGGTTTATCCCAATTTGAATTTTGAAAATCAAATGGAAGAGTTTGAGTTGAAACCTCAAACCACTTTAAAAAATAAAAACATCGAACACGTTTTATCCAATTCTTTTGGTTTTGGCGGAAATTGTTCCACCCTTATATTTTCTAAAAGCTAATGACAAAAAAAACATATATAAATGGAGTAGGCTGTATTTCGACTCAAAAAACATTTGATACTGTTTTTTTAGAAGAAGCTGTTGTCAACAATTCTGAAAATGTTTTGTCGATTGTTCCTCCGGTTTACAAAGATTACATTTCGCCTGCCATGATCAGAAGAATGGCAAAAGGCGTGAAAAACGGAATCGTAGCTTCTTCCCTAGCCATGAAAGATGCGAATGTCGAAAATGTTGACGCGATCATTACCGGAACCGGTTTGGGCTGTATCGAAGATTCTGAAAAATTCCTGAAAAATATTCTGGATAATAATGAAGAATTTTTAACGCCAACTTCATTTATTCAATCGACGCATAATACAGTTGGTGCACAAATCGCACTTTCTTTACAATGTAAAGGTTATAATTTTACGTATGTAAATGGCGCGGTTTCTTTTGAGTCGGCGCTTTTGGATGCTAAAATGCAGATCGAAGAAGACGAAGCCAATTCAATTTTAGTTGGCGGTGTTGATGAAAATGGTGAATATACTTTATCACTTTTTAAATTGGCCGGAAGAATTAAAAAAGAAACTGATCTTCCTTCGGAAGTTTTAAATGCAAATTCAACAGGAGTAATTTATGGTGAAGGCGCGAGTTTTTTTGTTTTGGAAAATGAACGAAAAGCCAATACTTATGCCGAAATTCTCGATGTTGAAATCGTAAATACATTGGAAGAAAATGAAATCGAATCTGCTTTAATTTCATTTTTAAAAACCAACAATTTACAAATCTCAGATCTTGACGCTGTTATTTTAGGTTTTGATGGAAACTTTGATTCTGATTCTTATTATAAGAATCTTTCCGAAAATGCTTTCGCAGAAATGCCTCAACTCTATTACAAACACTTGAGCGGTGCATACGACACAGCTTCGGCTTTTGCTTTTTGGATGGCTTCAAAAATCTTAAAAACTCAGGAAATTCCGGAAATTGTAAGAGTAAATTCGGTTTCAAAATCGGTTTATAAAACTATTTTATTGTACAATCAATCTAACGGAAAAAATCATAGTTTTACGTTGCTTTCAAAATGATAACGCATAAAAACATATCTGTTTTTTTTATCTTTTTATTGCTTTTATTGTTTCTTTTGAATCTTTATACAGCAATTAATTTTTGGCTGTTTGTTTTGATTGTTTTGATTTGGATTGGAATAAATGCTTTTGGTTCTGCCCGAATTTCTTCGAATTATCATGTAAAAGCCTTCTGCAATAATCCATTAGAAACGGAGAAAAAAATCGCCTTAACTTTTGATGATGGTCCGAGTGAATTTACTTTGGAAGTTTTAGAACTTCTGAAAAAATATAATGCCAAAGCGACTTTCTTCTGCATTGGAAAAAATATTGAAAAGCATCCTGAAATTTTAAAACAAGTTATCGCTGAAGGTCATTTGGTTGGAAATCATTCTTACTCACATTCTAAATTTTTTGATTTTTATAATGCCAAAAAAATAACCGAGGAACTTCATAATACAGATGCACTTCTGGAGAAATTTACTTTAAAAAAAATCAACTTTTTTCGTCCACCTTACGGAGTTACAACGCCATCAATTCGAAGAGCTTTAAAAGTTACCGGGCACAAAGTTATTGGCTGGAATATTCGTTCGCTTGACGGAGGAACAAAAAATCAAGATTTGATTTTAAGCCGAATTAAAAAACGAGTTTCTCCCGGCGGAATTGTACTTTTGCACGATACTGCTCCGCACTCTGTTTTGGTATTGGAACAGTTTTTGCAATTTTTACAGCAAAATCAATATGAAGTAGTTTCTGTAGAGGAACTTTTGAATCTTAAAGCTTATGAAGACTAAATTATATATTTTCCTTTTCCTAAATATTTTCAGCATTTCTATTTTTGCCCAAGAACAAAAAATGACTGATGCCGAAATTGCAACTTTCAAACAAGATGTAAATGTGGTTTCTAAAAAAATCAAAACTTTAAGTACTGATTTTGTGCAATACAAACATTTGGATTTTCTGTCAAAAGACATTGAAACTTCGGGAAAAATGGTTTTTAAAGAACCTGCTTTATTGTCTTGGCAATACAAAAAACCATACAATTACAGCATTGTTTTCAAGAACGGAAAAATCCTGATTAACGACGAAGGAAAGAAAAGCGCGGTTGATATTGGCAACAGTAAAATCTTTGCAAGAATCAACAAATTGATTATTGGAAGCGTAAGCGGAAACATGTTTGACGACAAAGAATTTACTATTTCGTATTTTAAATTGAAAGGTCAAAATTTGGCGAAATTTATTCCGAAAGATGCGACGCTGAAAAAATACATTAAACAAATCGAACTGACTTTCGATAAAGAAGAAGCAACAGTTGTTCAGGTAAAATTGTTAGAATCATCTGAAGATTATACCCGAATTGTACTTAAAAATAAAGTGATCAATGCAAAAATCGACGATTCAGTTTTTACTAATTAATTGTTTTCTGGCAATTGTTTTAGTTTCCTGTGGCTCGGTCACAAAAAATTATACGCCTAAAAAATTAGACAAAACAGCTGTTGAAGTTCCCTATTTCGCCGACTCAAAAACCGATTATGTTTATAAAACCAATATCACGGTTTACGGTCATGAATTGTCTGGAATTTTTATTGCCAAGAAAGTAAACGACACAACGCATCGTGTAGTTTTTACAACTGAATTTGGTAACAAATTACTGGATTTCGAAATTTCTGAAAAGACTTTTAAAGTCAATTCGATTGTATCTGAATTAGACCGAAAAATTCTGATCAATACTTTGGAAGAAGATTTTCGTCTGCTTCTTAAAAACAAATATTTGATTCAGGAACAATTCGAAAATGGAGAAAGTGTCATTTATAAATCGGAAGACGGAAAGCGCGACAATTATCTTTTCTTCTCCAAAAAAGATCAAAAATTAGAAAAAGTAGTTCGTTCTTCTAAAACAAAAGAAAAAATAACAATTACTTTTACTTTAGAAAACGATAAATTTGCTGAAAAAGTCGTCATTTTACATCAAAATATTAAACTAAAAATAGCGTTAAACTACTTTAAATCAGAATAAAAACACAAACCAAACCAACTATGAAAAAAATAACCTTAATTGCATTTGTTTTATTTATTGGCCTTGTTTCATCACAAGCACAAGTAAAAGTTAATCCAGGAATTAGAGGCGGTTTAAACCTTGCGCGTTTAACCAATATTGATAATAATAACATGAAATCTGATTATTACATTGGAGGTTTAGTTGATATTAAATTCAATAAATTATTCACTTTGCAACCAGAATTAACGTATTCAAGACAAGGTTCTGAAGGAATGATTTTTTATAATGGATTACCACCAGAAAAAACAAAATACGATTTAAACTATGTTACAGCTGGCGCAGTGGCTAAATTTTATTTTCATGGACAAGGATTTCATGTTTTGGCAGGACCATCACTTGATTTGAAAGTAGATGATAATTTTGGACGATACGGATTTGATCCTATCGATGTTGATTTGGCTTTTGTAGGCGGGATTGGCTATACATTACCAAACGGATTAACATTTGAGGCACGATTCAAACAAGGTTTGATTGATATTTACGGATACGACGATTTCGATAATGGAAATAATGATTACTATTACGACAACGTAATTTTAAATCAGGTTTTTCAATTTGGGATTAGTTATACTTTTAAAGTAAAATAAAAAATGGTTTTAAAAGACTTTTATAAAGTTCTTTCAGAAGAAAAAACGGGCGATTCGAAATATGTTTTTACGATTTTGGTCAATGAAAAACATGAAGTTTTCAAAGGCCATTTTCCTGGAAATCCAATTATGCCAGGTGTTTGCATGATTCAGATTATTAAAGAACTTACAGAGAAAATTACGCAGGAAAATTTAATGATTCAGACTTTGGCAAATGTAAAATTTATGGCATTAATTAATCCGGAAGTTAATCCGGAATTGCGCTTGGAACTTGACATTACAACAACCGAAGACAATTTGGTTAAAGTAAAAAACACCACTTATTTTAATGACACTGTTGCTTTGAAACTAAGCAATGTGTACAAAAAAATGTAATTATGAAACTGCTATTGACATTACTTTTATGGATCAATTTTGTGGGCGCTCCAGATTTGGCGTCCATTAGAAAAATGTATCCAAATGTTACAAAATCGGAAAGCAATGCCAAAGAATTTTCAGAAAAATTAGCGACGATTTCTGATGATGCAAATAAAACTTTAGTTGCCTATAAAGCCGCTTCAATTTTATTGGATTCTAATTTCAAGAAAAAATTAAAAGATAAAATTGACCGTTTTAAAGAAGGTGCAAAATTGCTTGAATCGACTATAAAAAGTGAACCAGATAATATCGAAATCCGAATGATCCGACTGAGCATTCAGGAAAATGTCCCTGGAGTTACGGGTTATAAAAAGAATATCAAAGAAGACAAAAAATATCTTACGGAGCATTATGCTGACCAAAGCGGTGTTTTGAAAGAATATATAAAAGACTTTATTTTACAATCAAAAAGTTTTTCTGAAAAAGAGAAACAATTTGTGAAGTAATCTAAAGCATAATTCCTCATGAAACCTATTTTACTTCAGCACGATTTACTTGATTCCGTTTCGTTTTGTGTTATTGTACCAACTTACAATAATCAGAAAACGCTAAAAAAAGTGCTAGATTCTATTTTAGATTATACTCAAAATATTATTATTGTCAACGATGGTTCTACTGATGATACTTTTGAGATTTTAAAACAATATTCGCAGCTTACGCAAATTCATCATCCAAAAAATTTAGGAAAAGGAAGAGCGCTCCGAAATGGTTTCAGAAAAGCATTAGAGCAAAATTTTGAGTACGCCATAACAATCGATTCTGACGGACAGCATTTTGCGTCTGACATTCCGAATTTTATTTCAGCAATTCAAAAAGAACCAAACGCGCTTTTGATTGGAAGCCGAAATATGACACAGGAAAATGTGCCGAAGAAAAGCAGTTTCGGAAACAAATTTTCGAACTTTTGGTTCAAATTTGAAACCGGAATTAAGTTAGAAGATACACAATCCGGTTTTAGATTATATCCATTACAACTACTTCCTAAGAAATTTTACACCAATAAATTTGAGTTCGAAATTGAAGTAATTGTGCGTGCAGCGTGGAAAGGAATTGTGGTAAAAAACATTCCGATTCAGGTTTTGTATGATCCTGCAGAACGTGTTTCTCACTTTCGTCCATTTCGTGATTTTACAAGAATCAGTATTTTGAATACGGTTTTGGTGACCAATGCATTGTTGTATATTAAGCCAAGGGATTTTTTTAGAAGAGCAAAAAAAAAAGGTTTTAAAAAGTTCTTTCTCGAAGACATTTTAGAAAGCAAGGATTCTAATTTCAAAAAATCGGCCGCAATTGCTTTAGGAATTTTTATTGGATTTTCTCCTTTTTGGGGTTTTCAGACTATTTTGCTTTTCACTTTTGCCGCTATTTTTAGACTCAACAAAGTCATTGCTTATTTGACTTCAAATGTGAGTTTTCCGCCATTTATTCCGTTTATTATTTATGCATCGCTTCAAGTTGGAAGTATTTTTGTATCGAGTGATGCTCCTTTAGTTTTAGATAGTTCAATCACTCTTGACGATATTCAGAAAAATGCTACGCAATATATTGTAGGAAGTCTTATTTTAGCATCCGTTTCGGCGCTATCAGTTGGCCTTATAAGTTATTTTCTTTTAACGACTTTCAGCAAGAAACAAATCGAATAAATTTTTGTCACAGATTAAAAGGATTAAATGGGTTTTTTTCTCTTTGTTTGCCACAAATTTCACGAATTTTCACGAATTAATTTATTTAAATTCTGAAATTGCTTTGTCATTGACTATCATTAGAATAGTAGAAGAAAAAACATTAATTTAAATTGTTTTTCCATTTTTAATTAGTGAAAATTCGTGAAATTCGTGGCGGAAAAAAAATCTGCGTAAATCAGTTAATCTGTGGCAAAAAAAATTAAATCATAATCATGCATCAATACTTTTACGCCATTCATTTATTTGTTAATCGAAGAAAATCGCTGTCGGTTTTTTTGGCGTTTTTGGTGCTATTGGTTTTCGGATTTTTTGCTTCTCAAATTAAATTTGAAGAAGATATAACCAAATTAATTCCCGCCAATGACAAAGCCGATGTTACGGCAAAAGTCTTAAAACAATTAAATTTTGCCGATAAAATAACCGTCATTTTCAAACTCGAAAAAAACGGTTCTGCCGAAGATTTAAAGGAAATGGCAACTGCGTTTTCAGACAGCGTTTCAAAATCCTGTAAACCATATGTTACCGGAATTCAAGGAAAAATTGACGAAGAAAACATTCAGGAAACAATCGATTTTGTTTACAATAATCTGCCTCTTTTTCTCGAGAATAAAGATTACGAAGCGATTCAAAATAAGCTTCAAAAAGACAGTATTGCAGCGACGGTTCAGGGAAATTACAAATCGATTATTTCGCCATCCGGATTTATCACTAGAGATTTTATTCAACGAGATCCTCTTGGAATTTCGTTTATTGCTTTAAAAAAATTACAGCAATTGAATGTTGGCGACGATTTTACGCTTGAAAATGGTTTTGTGATGACCAAAGACAAAAAGAAATTATTGCTTTTTATCACGTCAAATCTTCCGTCAAGCGAAACCGAAAAAAACACGCTTTTTGCCGAAAAGCTAAAATCGATTCAGGAAAATTTAAACCAGAAATATAAAGGTAAAACTTCCATCAGTTATTTTGGTTCGGCTTTAATTGCAGTTGCCAATGCGAATCAAATCAAAAGCGATATTGTCTTGACGACAACAATTGCGATGATTACTTTGATGTTGATTCTGATTTTATTTTACCGAAAAATATTAATTCCGCTGATTATTTTTCTTCCAACGGTTTTCGGAGCTTTATTTGCCGTTGCGTTTTTATACTTTGTAAAAGAACAGATTTCAGCAATTTCACTCGGAATCGGATCTATTCTACTCGGAATTACCATTGATTATTCCATTCATATTCTTACACATTACAAGCACAATAGCGATATAAAAACATTGTATAAAGATATTACAATGCCAGTAATCATGAGCAGTTCGACAACGGCGGTTGCTTTTTTATGTCTGCTTTTTGTAAAATCGGATGCATTGAATGATCTCGGAATTTTCGCGGCCGTGATTGTGATGGCAACTGGAATTTTCTCGCTTTTAATTGTACCGCATTTATATAAACCAAAAGAAAATCCAGCTGAACACAAGAAAAATGTCATTGATAAAATGGCGCATTTCTCTTTTCACAACAATAAAATTTTAATTGGTTTTTGCGTCATCATCACTATTATTTGCTGTTTTACTTACAACGATGTTGGTTTCAATAACGATTTGTCGCAATTAAATTTTGTTCCAAAGGAAATTAAAGAAGCTGAAAAACAACTGGAAGAAAGTACAAGTTTGACTTCAAAAACAATTTATGTTGCATCGTACGGAAAAAGTATGGACGAAGTTTTGCAGAACAACAGCCAGCTTTTTACTGATTTATCAAAAGAAAAACAGCAAAACAAAATCTTGAATTTCAGTTCTGTTGGTGGTATTATGCTTTCGCAAAAGGAACAACAACAGAAAATCGAAAAATGGAATTCGTTTTGGGATGCCAATAAAAAAGCACTTTTAAAATCGCAGTTAATTCTTGAAGGTTCAAAAATCGGCTTTAAGCCAACAACTTATACCAACTTTTTTGATCATTTAGATTTTAGTTTCAAACCTATTTCTGCAAATGAATATTTAAAAATTCAGGCTTTGCAGTTAAAAGAATTTGTGACTGAAAAAAATGGTTTTTACACGATTTCAACTTTAGTAAAAGTTTCGCCAGAACAACGAGACGCTTTTGTAAAATCGGCTTCAACCAAAAATAATTTGATTGCAATCGATCGTCAGCAAATGAACGAAACGTTTTTCAGCACTTTGAAAACCGATTTTAATTCGCTTGTCAATTATTCCTTTGTTGCTGTAATTCTGATTTTATTTTTCTTCTTCCGAAGAATCGAATTGGTAATCGTAAGCTGTATCCCAATTGCTTTAACCGGAATTGTAACGGCAGGAATTATGGGCATTTTTGGCATTCAAATGAATATTTTCAGCATGATTGTCTGCACGCTAATTTTTGGTCACGGTGTCGATTTCAGTATTTTCATGACAAGCGCTTTGCAGAAAGAATATACGAATGGAAAAAATGAAATTGCCGTTTACAGAACATCAATTATTCTGGCCGTAATCACAACAATTTTAGGAATTGGCGCGATGATTTTTGCCAAACATCCAGCGCTGACTTCAATTTCTTCAGTTTCACTAATTGGGGTTTTTGCAGCGTTGATTATCACGTTTATTTTCTATCCAATTCTTTTCAAACTGTTTATTTCGAATCGATCAAAAAATGGAAATCCGCCATTTGTTTTACGCACTTTTGCTCATGGAATCATTTCGTTTTTCTATTACGGAATGGGTGGAATTATCATGTCTGTTTTCAGTTTTACTTTAATGCCGATTTTGCCTTTAAGCGCTAAAACAAAAATGAAAGGTTTTCGATATGTGGTTTCAAAATTCATGAAATCGGTATTGTATTCAAACCCGTTTATACATAAAAAAGTAGTCAATAATTTTAATGAAACTTTCGAAAAACCGGCTGTAATTATTGCCAATCATTCTTCGTTTCTAGACATTTTGGCAATGGGAATGTTGAGTCCAAAAATTATTTTTCTGGTAAGCGACTGGGTTTACAACTCTCCTATTTTTGGTGGTGTTGTGAGAAAAGCTGGTTTTTATCCAGTTTCTGAAGGTCTTGAAGGCGGTGTCGAACATCTACGCAAAAAAGTTGAGGAAGGCTATTCTTTAATGGTTTTTCCCGAAGGAACTAGATCAGAAAATAATGTTATAAAACGATTCCATAAAGGTGCTTTTTTCCTGGCCGAACAATTTAATTTAGATATTCTTCCAATTGTGATTCATGGCGCTTCAGAGTTAATTCCGAAAGGCGATTTTGTCATTCACAACGGACAATTGACTGTTACTATTTTAGAAAGAATTACGCCTGAAAATCATTCTTTCGGAAAAAATTATACTGAAAGAACCAAACAAATCAGTACTTTCTTTAAGGCAGAATATCGCAAAATTCGTCAGGAATTAGAAGGTCCAGATTATTTTAAAAAGATGTTACAGCATAGTTTCGATTACAAAGAAATTGAAGTTGTAAACAGCGTCAAAAAAGATCTTAAAAAGCATCCTGAAACGTATTTTATTCTTGGAAAACAACTTTCGGCGAAAGCCAAAATAGTGCACATATCAAATGATTACGGTCAATTAGACGTTTTATTGGCATTGCAGGAACCACAGCGAAAAATTCATTCTTATATTTCTGATGAAGAAAAACGCGACGTGGCCAAAACCAATTATATCGTTAATAAGAGAAAAATATTTTATCTCGAAAATTTAGAAACACTGTCTGAAAATCATTTTGATGCTCTTTTAATTTCAGATGAAAATTCAGAAAATGAAATTCAGAAAATAATACTTCTCACTTCGTGCGTAATTTTAATGGATTGTCCACGTTTGAAAAACAGTTTGATTAACTTTGGTTTTGAGTCGGTTTTTGAGGAAAACGATTTGATTGTATTAAAGAAAAACTAAGATGAAAGAACATTACGACGTTGTAATTGTTGGCAGTGGCTTGGGCGGATTGGTTTCGTCCATCATTCTGGCTAAAGAAGGCTACAGCGTTTGTGTGCTCGAAAAAAACAATCAATACGGCGGAAATCTTCAGACTTTTGTTCGTGATAAAACCATTTTTGATACCGGAATTCACTATATCGGAGGTTTAGACGAAGGCCAAAATCTGCATCAATATTTTAAATATTTGGGAATTATCGACAAACTGAATCTAAAGAAATTAGATGAAAATGCTTTCGATATTATTTCTTTTGAAGATGATAAAACCGAATATCCGCATGCGCAGGGTTATGAAAATTTTGTTCAGCAATTAAAAAAATATTTCCCTGAAGAAGAAAAAAACATTTCCGATTATTGCGAAAAACTCAAAGCGATTTGTGATTCTTTTCCGCTTTATAATTTAGAATCAGAAGGAAAATATGATTCTGAAATTCTGACTTTAAATGCAAAAGAAACGATTGATTCTTTTACAGAAAATGAAAAACTGAAAGCGGTTCTGGCAGGTTCCAATTTTTTATACGCCGGCATTCCAGATAAATCACCATTTTATGTTCACGCCTTAATTGTGAATTCATACATTCAAAGTTCGTGGCGCTGTATTAATGGCGGAAGCCAAATTACAAAACAGCTTTTGAAACAGCTTAAAAAATATGGCGGTGAGTTTTATAAACACAAGGAAGTTACGCGTTTTGAAGTCGAAAACCACAAAGTGAATTCGGTAAAAATGAAAGATGGAACGCAAGTTTCAGGAACGTTTTTTATTTCGAATATTGAACCCAAAACGACTTTGAAAATGGCGGGCGAGGCAAACTTCAGAAAACCATTTTTTAACCGAATTCAAAGTCTTGAAGGCGTACTTTCGGCTTTTAGTTTGTATTTGGTTTTCAAGCCTGAAACTTTCAAATACATCAATCATAATTATTATCATTTCAAAAATAGTAGTGAAGTTTGGTCCGCGCATGAATACGACGAAAATTCGTGGCCAAAAATGTATATGGCTTCTATGAATGCTTCTAAAGAAGATGAAATTTGGGCAGACGGAATGACGTTTATAACGTACATGAAGTTTGATGATGTTTTGCCTTGGACAAATACTTTTAATACAACCGTCGAAAAAAATGACCGCAGTGAAAGTTATGAAGAATTCAAAGCCAGAAAAACAGCTAAATTTTTAGATGAAATTGAAATAAAATTTCCTGGAATTAGAGAGTGTATAAAATCGATTCATACTTCGAGTCCGCTTTCGTACCGCGATTATATTGGCGGTGATAACGGAAATATGTACGGTTATGTTAAGGATTCCAATAATCCGTTAAAAACCTTGATTCCGTCAAAAACCAAGCTAGAAAATTTATATCTTACAGGCCAAAGTATTAATATGCATGGCGTTCTTGGCGTAACAATTGGAGCGGTTGTAACCTGCTCAGAAATTGTTGGAAAAGAATATTTGATCAATAAAATCAATCAAACTGCCGAATAAAGTGAATTATGAAAAACCGAATTACATATCTTTTCTTCCTCGGTTTTTTGGGAATTCTAGTTTCCTGCGGTACATCAAAATCAAAAAATCATCAACCTGACATTTCCAGTTATAATGCAACAAAACCTGTTGTTACTAAAATTTCAGACAGCATTTTTATTTCAGGAAACAATTCACTTTTAAAAAACAAACAAGGTCTTTGGGAATTATATGCCGAAGGTGATCCGCTAGAAATTGGTCTCAACACCGGCGCATTATCTGATTCACTTTTGCAAAGACAGCAAACTATTTTCTTCTCCAAAATAAAAGACTTAGTTCCTTCGAAATTTGAGCAAAAAATGCTTCGTCAATTCTTGAAATGGTACAATCGAAAATTGTATGCCAATGTTCCTGACGAATATCAAACCGAAATTTTTGGTATTTCGCAATATACTTCCCATGATTTTGACAATATTGCGCCTCAATATCAGCGCGGTTTATATTTGCATGCGGCGCACGACATTGGGCACGCTTTGCAGGATTTGGCTTTAGTTGGGTGTTCGTCTTTTGCGGCTTGGGGCGAAAAATCGGAAGACGGGAATTTAATTCTCGGACGCAATTTCGATTTTTATGTGAATGATGCTTTCGCCGAAAATAAAATTATTGCGTTTATAAAACCGGAACAAGGAAACAATTTTATGATGGTTACCTGGCCTGGAATGATCGGCGCTGTTTCCGGAATGAATCAACAGGGTTTGACCGTTACGATTAACGCGGCAAAATCGGAAATTCCGTTGACAGCAAAAACTCCAATTTCTATTTTGACCCGAGAAATTTTACAACATGCTTCCACTATTGACGAAGCAGTCGCCATTGCAAAAAAGCGATCTGTTTTTGTTTCCGAGTCCATTATGGTTGGAAGTGCGAACGATAACAAAGCAGTTTTAATTGAAGTTTCGCCAAAAAAAATAGACGTTTATGAAGTTCCTAACAGCAATCAATTAATTTGTTCGAATCATTTTCAGAGTGAAGCTTTCAAAAATGAAAAGCGAAATCAAGCTCAAATTGCAGACAGTCATTCGCAATATCGTTTCGAAAGAATGGAAGAACTTTTATCGGAAAACAAAAAAATAAATCCGGAAATTGCTTCCGAAATTCTTAGAAATAAAAATGGTTTAAAGGATATTCCGCTTGGTTTAGGCAACGAAAAAGCACTGAATCAATTATTAGCACATCACGGAATTATTTTTAAACCGAAAGAAAAATTGGTTTGGGTTTCGGCGAATCCATTTCAGATGGGTGAATTTGTGTGTTATAATCTGGATTCTATTTTTAATGGAAGAAAAACAAATACTGCAATTTCATTTGAGCAGGAAAATTTAAATATTGCCAAAGATCCTTTTATAAAAACAGCAGCTTTTCAGAACTTTAAAAAATTTAAAGAAGAGAATCACCAAATGGATTTGTATCTTAAAAAAGAAGAAACCATTTCACCCGAATTTATTGAGCAGTATCAATCTTTAAACCCAGATTATTGGGTTGTATATTACAAAGCAGGGTTGTACTTTTATCAAAAAAAACAATTCCGTGCCGCTCAAATAAATTTTGAAAAAGCGCTGACGAAAGAAATTACGACCGCTCCTGAAAAAGCAAAAATTGAAAAATATTTAAAAAAACTCAAAAGAAAACTACAATGATTCCAGCAATAGAAAAAAATTCTTTAGACGAAATTAAAGTTTTTCAGGAACAAAAATTAACCGAGCTTTTAGCTTATATCAGTGAAAATTCTCCTTTTTATAAACGCCTTTTTGCAGGACAAAATATTGATATTTCAAAAGTAAAAACGCTAGAAGATTTACAATTTCTTCCCGTTACAACCAAAGAAGATTTACAACAATACAACGATGATTTTTTATGTGTTCCGCAACATAAAATTATCGATTACGCCTCAACATCAGGAACTTTGGGTGATCCGGTAACTTTTGGCTTAACTGATTCTGATCTTGATCGATTGGCTTATAACGAAGCAATTTCCTTTGCCTGCGCAGGAATTGCTGAAGGCGATGTTGTTCAGTTAATGACCACAATTGACCGAAAATTTATGGCCGGATTGGCTTATTTTTTGGGTTTAAGAAAGCTGAAAGTTGGCGTTATTCGCGTTGGTGCGGGAATTCCGGAAATGCAGTGGGATTCGATTTTAAAATACAATCCGAGTTACTTAATTACTGTCCCTTCCTTTCTTTTGAAATTAATTGAATATGCCGAAATTCATGGAATCGATTATAATAATTCCAGCATAAAAGGTGCAATTTGCATTGGAGAATCTTTGAGAGAACAGGATTTTTCAATGAATATTCTATCCAAAAAAATCACAGATAAATGGAATATTAAATTGTTTTCGACTTATGCTTCCACAGAAATGAGTACAGCTTTTACAGAATGTGAACATGGAAAAGGCGGTCATCATCATCCGGAATTAATTATTGTTGAAGTTCTCGACGAAAATAATATTCCTGTAAAAAACGGTGAAACCGGCGAGCTGACTTTTACTACTTTAGGAATTGAAGCAATGCCTTTACTGCGTTTTAAAACGGGAGATATTGTTCAGCTTCACAATGAACCTTGTGAATGCGGAAGAAATACATTGCGCGTTGGTCCCGTTGTTGGTCGTAAAAAACAAATGATAAAATACAAAGGCACAACACTTTATCCGCCGGCGATGAACGATGTTTTAAGCAGTTTTGATAATATCGAAAATCATTTAATCGAAATCTCAACTAATGATTTAGGCACCGATGAAATCTTGATTAAAATTGCCGTTAAAAATCAAACTCCAGAATTTCTTCAGGAAATAAAAGATCATTTCAGAGCCAAATTAAGAGTAACTCCAAAAATAGAATTCGCTTCAAAAGAAACTTTAAACCCTTTAGTTTTTAATCCAATGAGCCGAAAACCAATTCGGTTTTTCGACTATAGATCTTAGTATTAGGCACAAAGTGGCAAAGGTTCAGAGGGACAAAGGTTTATCTAATTGTCTGATAAAAAAACTTTTGCACCTTTGTTACTTTGAGCCTTTGTCCCTCGAATTGCACAAATTCGACTAAAAAGTTGTAATTTTGCAAAAAATTATGAAGATGGTCAAGATTGGCAACATAGAATTACCCGAATTTCCTTTACTGCTTGCTCCGATGGAAGATGTGAGCGATCCGCCGTTTCGCAGATTATGCAAAACGCACGGTGCTGACATGATGTATTCTGAATTTATTTCATCTGAAGGATTAATTCGTGATGCAATCAAAAGCAGAATGAAGCTGGATATTTTTGATTATGAACGTCCGGTTGGAATCCAGATTTTTGGAGGAGATGAAGAAGCAATGGAAATGTCATCTAAAATTGTTTCAACTGTAAAACCAGATTTAGTGGATATCAATTTTGGATGTCCGGTAAAAAAAGTAGTTTGCCGTGGTGCCGGTGCAGGAGTTTTAAAAGATGTTGATTTGATGGTTCGCTTAACAAAAGCGGTTATCAAAGGAACTGATTTGCCTGTTACGGTAAAAACACGTTTAGGCTGGGACGACAACTCTATAAATATTGATGAAGTTGCTGAAAGACTTCAGGATATTGGAGTTCAAGCTTTGACAATTCACGCAAGAACCCGTGCCCAAATGTATAAAGGTCATTCAGATTGGTCACATATTGCACGCGTAAAAAATAACCCAAGAATTACAATGCCTATTTTTGGAAACGGAGATATCGACAGTCCAGAAAAAGCATTAAAATATAAAAACGAATACGGAATTGACGGCATCATGATTGGTCGTGCCGCAATTGGTTATCCGTGGATTTTTAACGAAATCAAGCATTATTTCAAAACCGGTGAGCACTTGCCTGCTCCAACCGTAATTGATCGTGTTGAAGCTGCTAGAAATCATTTGCAATGGTCTATGGATTGGAAAGGCGAACGTCTAGGAATTGTCGAAATGCGTCGTCATTATACCAACTATTTCAAAGGAATTCATTCTTTCAAAGAATTCAAACAAAAATTAGTTACAACTGATGCTCCTGAAGATTTATTCGCTATTATGAAAGAAATTGAACAGGTTTATGCAGGATATGAATTTGCTTAAAAAATATAAAAAAGGCCTTCAAAATTTGAAGGCCTTTTTGTTTATTATACTTGAATACGTTTCCACTTTCCTCTTTTATAGAAAAAGATTCCGGCTAGAGTAATTGCGGTTTCAGCAACGGGAATAGCAATAAAAACTCCAGTTGGTCCCATGTTGAAATGTTTTGCCAATACAAATGCCAGCGGAATTTGGAACAACCAAAATCCGAAAAAATTAATTCCGGTTGGTGTCCAGGTATCTCCTGCTCCATTAAAAGTATTGATCAAAACCATTCCTATTCCGTAGAAAATAAATCCAATGCTCATTATTTGCAAAGCTTCAATGGCAACGGTTTTTACCTGTTCGTCATTTGTGAAAAACGAAATAATATATTGTCCAAAAACTAAAGTGATAATCATAATTGTCGCCATGAAAATCACATTATATCTTGCGGTCGTATAAACTGATTTTTCGGCACGTTCAATTTGTTTTGCGCCTAAATTTTGTCCGACCAAAGTCGCTGCAGCATTACTCAATCCCCAAGCAGGAAGAATAAAAAACATCATAATTCTAAGCGCAGTTTGATAACCTGCAGAACCATGATCGCCTCCAGTCGTCGCTACTAATTGCGCTAAGAAAATCCAACTGCAAGAAGCGATTACAAATTGTAAAATTCCCGGAGCTGCAATCTTTATTAAAGCTTTTATCTGTGTAAAATCTGGAGCGAAATATGGAATCTTGATTTTTAAAATTCCATCTCCGAAAAACAAATGATAAACTTGATACAAAACGCCAATGCTTCTTCCAAAAGTTGTTGCCAAAGCGGCACCAATCAATCCGAAAGCAGGAATTGGTCCAAAACCATTAATCAAAATTGGACATAAAATAATATTGCAGATATTGGCAATCCAAAGACTTTTCATTGCAATTGCAGCGTTTCCAGCTCCACGAAAAATTCCGTTTATCAGGAACAAAAGCATAATGCATAAACTCGATCCAATCATAATTTGAGTGAATCTAAAACCATGTTCGGCGGCTTCGACCGAAGCACCCATAAGTAATAGAATATCCTTGGCATAAATAATTCCCAAGATACTCATTACAGCGTTTACGGCGATTGCAACAATTATGGCCTGCATTCCGGCTTTTGCTGCAGCGATTGGATCTTTTTCTCCAATTCGTCTTGCCACGACCGCGGTTGCTGCCATACTCATTCCTATTGCCAGTGAATATATAATCGTTAAAACCGATTCTGTCAATCCAACGGTCTGAATTGCGAAACTGCTGTGTTCTAAATGTCCAACGAAATATAAATCGACTAAAGCAAAAACCGATTCCATCATCATTTCCAAAACCATCGGAATGGCTAATAGAATAACGGCTTTTTTTATACTTCCAGAAGTATAATCAAATGATTCGTCGCCTTTTAAGGCTTGTTTTAAAGTGGTGAAAATTTTAGAAAAGAAGCTTTTCTGTATGGTAGTTTCTGTCATGATAAGTTAGGATAAATGAAAAAATGTGCTCAGAAATAATAATCTGAACGAGAAGAAAAAACGTAAGTATCCTAATTATTCCAAAAAATAAAATAGGATTAGGCAGAAACAATCATATGCTCTAATTTTTTGAGACGATAAATATAGGGAATATTTTTTAGCCGGAAATATTAATCTAACAGCTTTTTACTCACACGGCTGCAAGCAATTAAGGAAGCCAAAAAGCCAAGCGAAATGATGGTTGCTAAGACAATTAATATGTTTTCAGTTGTAAAAACAACCGGAAAAGCTAAAGTTGGCGTAATCATAATGAGCTCGTATTTTTGCTGCAGCAATACAAGAATAACTCCTAATATAAGTCCAATTATACCGCCAAAAACACTCAGCAAAGTTCCCTGAAGCAAGAATATTTTTCGGAGATGGCTAATTTCTGTTCCCAGATTAAAAAGGGTTTTTAGGTTTCCTTTTTTCTCTAAAATCATCATAATTAAAGCACCAATCAAATTAAAAAGTGCTACAATGATGACCAATGTAAAAATCAGATAAACAGCAATATTTTCCGTATTTAGCATTCTATACAGCGATTCGTTTAGCTGTGCTCTGTTTTTAAGCGTGACTTTATTTTTGAAAATAGCCTCAAGTTTTGCTCTGACGGCACTTTCATTTGCATTTTCTTTCAGATTAAATTCAAGTCCAGAGATTTGATTGGTTTTATACTCCAATAATTCCTGTACCAAACCTAAATCGGCAAAAACATATTTTGAATCCAGATCTTCGCTAATGGAATAAATTCCAACTGGTAAAACGTCCGTTTTTGAAAAAGCATCGGCCGGATTTTCAATTGCCCCTTTTCCGGGTTTCGGAGCAAATATCTGAAGTGGATTTTCGAAATCAAGAATTCCTAAAGAAAAATCACGCGAAATTCCATAACCAATTACAACTTGATAAGTGTCTGGTTTTGGCCATTGTCCGGTGAAGAGCTTTTTTTTGATATCGTTGACTACGGGATAATTTCGGTCGACACCTTTTAAATAAGTAACTTTTTGTTTGTCTTTAAACAAAAACAAAACACGTTCTTCAATAATTTTAGTATACGAAGCAACGCCTTCAATTTTCTTGATTTCACTTTCCTGATCCGGTGTAATCAAAAATGATTTTCCGTACGTACTAATCAGTTTTAAATCCGGATCTATTTCGTTTGTAAACGAAAGACTAAAAACCTTTAACCCACTAAAAACAGATAAAACCACAAACAAAGCCATTGTACCAACGATGATTCCCATGCTGGCAATATAATTTATGATATTAATAGCATTGTTTTTACTTCTGCTAAAAATATAGCGTTTGGCTATGTAAAGTGGGAAATTCAATTTACGATTTTCTTCTTTTCTCTAAAAGATCACGATTTTCAATTGGGTTTTCTTTTCCTGCCAAGGCATTGTCAATTTTTTCGATATAATCTAAAGAGTCATCGATAAAAAATACCAGATTTGGCACACGGCGCAATTGCAAACGTACACGCTGCGATAAATCGTGTTTTATAAGAGTTGTATTTGATTTTATTGCTTCTAATGTTTCTTTGGCTTTTTCCTGCGGAAAAATACTCAAATATACCGATGCCACAGACAAATCTGTAGTAACACTTACTTTGGATACTGAAATTATCAAATTACTAATTCCGTTTTTTCGCACTTCACCTTGCAAAATATCAACCAAATCCTGCTGGATGACACCGCCTATTTTTTTCTGTCTATTTGTTTCCATACTGCAAAAATACTATTTTTAAATTCAATCGCTCAATTTCAATCCATTTATAGATTGATTTTTCTGACTACGCTGCCTTTCCATTCTAATTTAAGACTTATTTCGTATTTCTGCAATTAAATAAAAAACATTTAAACATCTTATTTTCAGACAGTAAACTGATAAAAATCATATTTTGTTTCCTTCAGTTTTTAGATCTTTGATAGAAACATTACAACTTATTTACCATGAAAAAAAGAGAACCAATAAGTCATATTATGACTAAAACCGTAGTGACTGCAAATGAAAAAGATGATTTAAAAACAGTAGTTGAAAAATTAAAGAAAAATACAATTCGACATATTCCAATTGTGAAAGGTAAAGAGGTAATCGGTATTATCAGCCGTACTGACATTAACCGACTAACATTTGGCGCTTTGTTTGAAGGACAAGAAGGTGCCGATGAAGCTATTCTGGATATGTTAACCGTTTCTCAGGTCATGACTTCGAAACCAAGAACTGTTTCGTCTGACATGATTATTAGAGATTTAGCTGAAATTTTTACAAAAGAAGATTTTCACGCCTTGCCAGTTGTTGATGATGGGCAACTTCAAGGAATTGTAACTACAACAGATGTCATTAAATATTTATTAGAACAATACGATTAATCAAAAATCATAAAAAAAGGGAGCTTAACGGCTCCCTTTTTTTATCTGTTTTGCAACCATCCTTCCGGATTGTTGTTTGATGTATTTTGAAGAATCAAAAACTTGATAATTGTTTTTCCAGTATCTCCGCTGGTTCTTACTTTTCCGATACTTTGCTTAATACTTACTTTTTCTCCTTTGCTTACAAATACCTGACTTAAGTTTTGATACACAGTAAAATAATCTCCATGCTGAATCATAACGGCTCTGTTGATTGGAGACAAAACAATTACACTCGAAACCTCACCTTCAAATACCGCACGGGCAGTTGCACCTTGTTCTGTGGTAATTTCAACTCCTGAATTATGTACCGTTATCGAAGGATGAAGTGGGTGCGGCTGATCTCCGTAACCTAAAGAAATAAATCCTTTTTCAACCGGCCAAGGTAATTTTCCTCTGTTTGCTTTGAAGTCGGCAGCTAGAATTTTACCCTCTGGTGTTAATGCAATTTTTGATGAAGAAACCGCAGCAGACGAAGCTGTTGATCCCGGATTTTCTTTTGCTCTTTCTGCCGCAGCTTTTCTATTAGCTTCAGCAATCGCCTCACGAATCAAACGATCAATTTGTCTGTCAATTCTCTTTGCTTCAGCCTGTTTATTTCTGGTATCCGCAATGATTTTATTTTTATCTTTTTTAAGAGCGTTAACTAACTTTTGTTGTTCTTTCTTTTCAATTTCTAAGCTTTGCTTTTCTTTTTGGTTTTCAGCAATGATCTTTTTCTTAACCTGTCGCTGTCCATCCAATTTCACATTAAAATCAACTAGTTGAGCCGTTTTTGACTGAATTTCTAAACCTTGATTCTTTCTGAAATTTGTATATTGTTTTAAATATTGTGCTCTTTTATAAGCCTGTAAAAAACTTTCAGAAGACAAAATAAACATGGCACGACTTTGTTCAGAACGGCTTTTGTATGATTTTAAAATCATTTTAGCATAATCTGCTTTCAAAACTGCCAATTCTTTTTTCAGTTTATTAACCTGAACCTGGTTAATATACATATCATTGCTTAAAAGCTTTTCTTGTCTTGCGGTTGTATTTATCAGTTTTTCTTTCAGCTTAATTTTATTAGCCTGAATCATAAAAACATTTACTGCTGATTTTTCTTGTTTCTTTACAGACTGCAGCATTTTTTCATTGTCTCTAATTTCTTGCTGAATTTGCGCTTTACGCTGTTCAAGTTTTTCTTGCTGCGAATCCTGTGCCCACATAAATGTGGAGGCACAAATAAAAATTAGGCTTAGGAGAAATTTTGGCATGTTTCTGTTTTCTTTTTGCAAATTTACTTAATTATAACTTTTTTATAACCACTTGGAACACTATATGGAAAAGAAAGTTCTTCATTAAATGAAATATTATTATAGTTCAAATTAATATTAGTTTTACCTTTTGGCTGTACCGCATTAATTTCAATATTTGTTGGAAGCGTTCCCTGATCAAATGTTTTACTATCAGAATACATGATTTCAAGCATTATGTTTTCTGAGGATTGTGAAATTTCTTCTTTCTGAATTAAATATTTTTCAGGGTCCAAGTAAAATACTTTTTTCAGTTTATCGTCTTTTTCATCTTCTAATCTAAAAAGATTTTCAACGATAGTTTGAGTATATTTTCCTTTTCTTAAATCATCAAGTGCTTCTCCAACCAACAAATTTTGTACTTTGCTGTAATCCAATTCTGTTCCTAGCCATTTGCTAAGGCTTGTAAAATCGCCCTCATAATACGTTCCTTTGATTTTTTCATAGTAACTAACAGTCGTTGGCGTGATCAAAGCTTTTGCCATTGTAATTCCAAGAAAGCGAACGCTTACTAAAATCTGTTTGTCTTTTTCGATTTTGATATCAGCAGTAACATTCTGACTCTGTTTCTCGTCTTCATATTTTGCACTCGCTTTTATGTTTAAAGTCGAAAAATCTAACTTATTGTTATAATGTTTTTCAATTGCTTTTTTATCTTCTTTTGGTGCTTCTTCTGTTTTAGTATTGTTATTCTGTACCGCCACGGCTTTCGATTTACATGAAATCACAAATACGGACAGTACCATAACTGCTATATATTTTTTCATCTTCTACTTCTTTTGTTTTAATAACTCGCTAGCCTTCAAAAAGTATTCCTCTTTTTTCTTTGCATCTCCTAACCCATTGTAAGCCTCTCCTAACTGAATATTAAAATTTGATTCTAGCGTTTTATCATCGACCACATAATCAAGTCCCATTTCTAAAACGGTTTTTGCATTCTTAAATTGCTTTAACTGATTGCTTCCCAGTCCTGCATAATAATAAAATTGAGGTTGGCTTGGGTAAATTTCAATCATATTCATTGCTCTTTTGGTCATCGGTTCAAACTGTTTTGCCTTTGTATATGCTTCAAGCAAAAGCAAATTGGTTTCGCGATCTGTGTCTGAATTCGCTTCTAAATCTTTTTCATAATATTTAATTGCATTTTCGAACTGACCTTTACTATGATAAAATTTTCCAATTTCTTTTGCAACGTCAACATTTGGATCATTATCAAAATACGAAATTGCTTTTTCCAAATCTGGAGCATATTGCGGATTTTTATCAGTGTAAATCAAAAATTCATTTAAAGTTCGATGTTTAATTTTTGAATCAATTTTTGAACTTCCTAAAATAATATTCATTGACTTAATTGCTTTGTCAGCCTGATTTGCATCCAAGTATGTTTTAAATAAACTTACTTGTGCCCATTCAGAATTTGGAACTTCTTTTGCTAATTGTTTCGCAACTTCCAAAGCTTTATCATTTTCGTCTGATTTTGAATATAAAAAAATCAAATTGATGTAATTTGATTCCTCTTTCGGATCCTTTTTTATCTGATCGATCAAATTAGAAATCTCCGCATTCTGATATTTCCCTTGCGAAAGAATCTGCATTTTATAACGATCTCGATCTTCCGATTTCCCGAATTTATCGTTCATTTCGTTAATCGCGACAAGAGCTTTATCAAACTGATTTGTAATCATATACAATGAAATCAAATCGTCTTTGTATTCCTCGTCAAAAACAATAATTTTCTGAATAGTTTCTATCGCCAACGGGTAATTCTTGGTTTCATAACTTACGTCATAGATTCCAAGCCAATACCATTTATTTTTGGGATTTAATTGTGTAGCTTTTTCGAAAGCAGTATTTGCATTTTGATACTCTCTTAATAAGAGATAATTTTTTCCTAATTCAAAATAAGCTACATCATCGTTAGGTTTTAGTTTGATACATTTCTCCAACGATACAATGGCTTTATCATAATTCTCAATTCCTTTTTGTTTTAAAGATTCATAAAAAGCGTCCTGATATTCGTCTGGCACCATAGCAATATCTTCAGGTTCTGTCTGCGCCAAAACCGAATTTGAACTGCCAAGCAGAACAAAAAATAATATTACTAAAATGCCTTTTTTCATCCTTTTTTATAATTTCATTTTTAAACCAAAAAGAAACTTTTGAAACTCTTTTCTATTCTAAAACCGAATAATCTCCAATGCTAATGCTCGTAAACTTTCCATCATAACTAACATGATTTCCAATCATCGCATTGTCTAAGTTAGCGTTTTTTATTTGAGAATTAGTTTGTATTAAGCTATTTTTAATAGAACTGTCTGTTACTCTGCATCCTTTTCCTATTGAAACATTTGGCCCAACTGTTGTGTTTTTAAGCACAACATTTTCTCCAATATAACATGGCGGAATAATTGTCGCATTTTCTAAAGTTACATTATAGTCAACCAAATGCTCGCCATCATTATGTAAAAAACCAAGCATTCTACTGTTAGTTTCAACTGTAACATCTTTATTTCCGCAATCCATCCATTCGTCAACACTTCCGGTTTTGAAAACTTTTCCGTTTGCCATCATAGCCTTAATTCCATCGTTGATTTGGTATTCACCACCATTTTGGATATTATTATCCAAAACGCCTTGAAGTTCTTTTTTCAAATCTCCAACTTCTTTGAAATAGTAAATTCCGATAACCGCAAGATCGCTTACAAACTCCTTTGGTTTTTCGACCAATTCTACAATTTCATTATTCTGATTTAGTTTTACAACACCAAAAGCTTCAGGCTGCTCCACTTGTTTTACCCAAATTACAGCATCGGCAGAAGGATCCAATTCAAAATCAGCTCTGATTAAAGTATCCGCGTAAGCGATAACTGCAGGACCAGACAAAGATTCTTTTGCACACATAATGGCATGACCCGTTCCTAATGGTAAATCCTGACGATAAATAGACGCTTTTGCTCCAAGTCCTGTAGCCAAATCTTGTAAACTTTCTACAACATCTTCGCCAAAAAAAGCTTCATCACCCAAAATAAAAGCAACTTCTTCGATTGGTTCTTTTAATATTTTGGCAATATCTTCAACTAAACGATGAACGATACTCTTTCCTGCAACCGGAATTAATGGTTTTGGAACTGTTAATGTATGTGGTCTAAGTCTCGAGCCGCGGCCCGCCATTGGAACTATTATTTTCATTTTTGTATTTATTTTTTAGGGGAAGATTTAGAAAATCTTCTTGAGTTGGTTCTTGTTTTTTATTCGCAAAGTTCGCAATCCCCTTAACTATCTGGTTTCGCAAAGAATGCTGAATTATTTCATATTAAGATTGCAAAGCAAAGAACTGATTACTGTAACTGCGACTGAAAACTTATTTCACTCCAGTACTTCCAAAACCGCCGGCACCTCTTGATGTTTCTGAAAGTTCTTCCACTTCAATCCACTCTGCTCTTTCGTGTTTTGCGATAATCAATTGTGCGATTCTTTCTCCGTTTTCAACTACGAATTCTTCATTTGATAAATTTACCAAAATCACACCTATTTCACCTCTGTAATCAGCATCAACAGTTCCGGGAGAATTTAAAACTGTAACTCCTTTTTTCGCAGCCAGTCCGCTTCTTGGTCTTACTTGTGCTTCGTAGCCAATTGGTAATTCTATAAAAAGTCCCGTTTTTACGATAGTTCTATCTAAAGGTTTTAATGTAATTGATTCCGTTAAATTCGCACGAAGATCCATTCCTGCCGAAGCAATTGTTTCGTAGTTTGGTAAATCGTGTTGTGATTTATTGATAATTTGAATTTTCATTTTTAAGTATAAATTTTAAACGTACTTATTTCTTTAATATTCCTTTTATAGTATCTTTTTCATAATGATAAACCATATACATAAAGATTAGAAGAAGCGGGATTCCAACATAGTATTTCTCTCTAAATCCATAAAATGAAATTATCGAAAATAATATCGAAACGCCCAAATAAGCACCAATTTTGTTCATATCATAAGGAATTGGGTAATATCTATTTCCTAAAACATAAGAAATAAGCATCATGCTGCCGTAAGCAGAAATGGTTGCAATTGCAGAACCATAATAACTGTATTTTGGAATCAGAAGGTAATTTAAAACCAAAGTTACAATTGCACCAACAATAGAAATGTAGGCTCCAATTTTTGTTTTATCTGTCAGTTTATACCACACTGATAAATTGTTGTATATTCCTAAAAAGAAGTTTGCCAATATAATAAGAGGCACCACTTTCATAGCTTCCCAATAAGACTTATCGTTAAGTAATAAAATTTTTAAAATATCTGCAAAAACAATAACACCCAACAAAATCAATGATCCCAAAATCACGAAATATTTTGTAATTACGGCGTATGTTTGTGGAGCATTTTCATTCTTTGCGTGGCTAAAAAAGAAAGGTTCAATTCCTAATCTGAAAGCGGTTGCAAAAAGAACCATAAACAAACCTAATTTATAACATGCTGAATAAGCACCAACTTCAGATTTTGCCAAATTTTCAGGAAGTAAATATCCCAGAAGGATTTTATCAAAATGCTCATTTACAGCAAATGCTAATCCGGCAACCAAAATAGGAAGTCCGTACTTCATCATTCTTCTCCAAAGTTCCGGATCAAATTTTCGTCCCAGCGAAAGATAATTTGGCGAAAGCACTACAAAAGTTGCTAAACTGGCTAAAAGATTTGCAATAAAAATATAGGCAATTTGGAAATTCTCAATATATAAATTATCCCAAACTGAATTAGGATTTGAAGCTGCCAACTTTGGCAAATACATCAAGAAGAAAATGTTTAGCAATAAATTAATTACCACATTTCCAATCTTAATTGCGGCATAAACCATCGGACGCTGATTGGCTCTCAACTTAGAAAAAGGCACTAAAACCAAAGCATCCAAAACCAAAATCCAAACGGAATAAGTGATATACTGCACATCAACTTCAGCCCAGGTTGCAAGTGTATTTCTAAAAATTAAAGCGGCAAACAAAAACCCTATTGAGGACCAAAAAATTGAAATTGTCGAAGTTGCAATTACATTTTTCTTATCGTCTTCGGCACTATAAAATCTAAAAAATGCGGTTTCCATTCCGTAAGAAAGAACTACATTAAAGAAAACCATCCAGGACAAAACAATCGAAACTTCTCCGTATTCAGCTGTTGGTAAAATACCCGTATATAATCTGACCAATAAAAAACTTAGCATTCTCGGCAAAACCGTCGCTAATCCATAAATTGCAGTTTGTTTAAATAGATTTTTATATAATCCCAAAATAATTTTATAATAAAGTTCGTAAAACAAAAATAACCAATTCTTTTGTTTATTATTGTTTTTACCGGTTCAATAAAAGGAGTTAAGTGCTTTTTTATTGGGTCAGTTTATTTTCATCCAAAACTTTCACAAAATGAAACCCTTTTGGGCCATAACCTTGATTATAGTAAAAGCGATGCGCACCAAAATTTCCGGTAAAAGCATCTAAAACAATACTGCTACAACCTAAATCTAAAGCTTTCTTGTCAATATAATCAGTTAACAATTTACCAATTCCTTTAGATCGATATTCCGGATTAACAACAAAATTATCTATCTCTAGGTATTTACCTGTCCAAAGTTTCGTTGCCGACCAACATCCTGTTATTCCCAAACAAATATTATTATCAAAAACACCAATCTGGACATAATTATGTGGAACCATTTCTTCAAGAAATGATCCATATTTTTCTATTGAAATTTTAGGATAGAGAAATCGCATGGTATCAATTTGTTCCAGCATTTCGTCAATTGTAGTTAGTTCGCGTATTTGAAATTCCATAGTATAAAAAGTAAATTTCAAAAATAATCAATTTTTTCGACGTCTATCAAACTATACCAAAAACAAGTAATATGTGAAATCTATAAGAAACAAAAAAAATTATATAATTTTTCCAACCAGTTCTCTACTAACTTTGTATCACAGGGAATGAGAAAAGCTAAAATACAACCCTTTAAAAAAGCAAAGCAATGGGACTAATAAAGCTAGTTTGTTCCCACAAAAGACAAAGCACAAGGGAGTGATTCTGCTGAAATGTAACCCTCAAAAAAACAGAGCATTGGGACTAATAAAGCTAGTTTGTTCCCATAAAAGACAAAGCAAACAGAGGTGATAAATCTGTACAATAATTTTATAAAATGGTACTGATTCTCAGTTTTTGGGTAAATTGAGAATCACCATTTTATAAGTTCAAATTCACAAATAAAATCTATATATAAAAAAAGCAGGCACTTGGGGATGTCGGCTTTTTTACACAAAAAAAAGAGCCGACAAGTAATTGTCGGCTCTTTTTTTATTCTTAAATATATTACCCGTTTAAAGCTTCTGCTCCACCAACGATCTCTAAGATTTCGTTTGTAATAGCGGCTTGACGTGCTTTATTGTAAGTCAATTTCAATTGGTTTCTTAATTCTGTAGCGTTGTCAGTTGCTTTGTGCATAGCTGTCATACGCGCTCCGTGCTCTGAAGCAAATGAATCACGAATACCTTTATATAATTGTGTTTTCAATGATTTTGGAATCAAAGTCAATACAATTTCTTCTTTTGAAGGCTCGAAAATATAATCTCCTGTAGAAACTGCTGTATCAGATTTAATTGGAGCTAACGGTAAAAACTGCTCTGTTTGAACAATTTGTGTCGCAGCATTTTTAAACTGATTGTAGATTAATTCGATTCTGTCATATTCTCCAGATAAGAATTTTTCAGTCAAATTATCTGCAATTCCAGCAACATTTTCAAAAGTTAAATGATCAAAAATTGCATTATGATGTCCGTGAACTTTAAAGGTTTTAGACAAAACATCGTTTCCTTTTTTCCCAATTGGAAAAACATCAACTTGTTTTCCTGCATAAAATTCAGAACGATTTTTTACTTCTTTGATTACATTTGAATTGAATGCACCACACAAACCTCTATTAGAAGTTATCGCTACAAGCAATACTTTTTTTACTTCACGTTGAGTTGTGTAATCTCCTCCAACTTCACCATCAAGTGTAGCAGAAAGATCTTGCAATAACTCCGTTAATTTCTCGGCATAAGGGCGCATCGCAGTGATTGCATCTTGTGCTTTCTTAAGCTTTGCAGCAGAAACCATTTTCATAGCCGATGTAATCTGCATCGTCGATGAAACGGAAGTAATTCTATTACGGATTTCCTTTAAATTTGCCATCTATTGTAGTTGTTGGTTGTTAGTTGTTGGTTGATAGTTACTTGGATAATTCCAAAAACAATCAACCAACAACCGTCAACTAATAATTAGTTATATTTTGCTGAAATTTCTTTTGCTGCTTTTTCGATAACATCAGTAATGTTGTCATCTAATTTACCAGCTTTCAACGCGTTAAGCGTATCTTTATGTTTACTGTTTAAGTAAGCGATAAAATCAGCTTCAAATTCTTTTACTTTATTTACAGGAACACTTTTTAATAAGTTTTTAGAACCAGCGTAAATAATTGCAACTTGGTTTTCAACAGGATAAGGATCATTTAAACCTTGTTTCAAGATCTCAACGTTTCTTTTTCCTTTTTCAATTACGTTTAATGTAACAGAATCCAAGTCAGAACCAAATTTAGCGAAAGCTTCTAATTCACGGAATTGAGCTTGGTCTAATTTTAAAGTTCCAGAAACTTTTTTCATTGATTTAATCTGTGCATTACCTCCAACACGAGATACAGAGATACCTACGTTAATAGCAGGACGAACTCCAGAGTTGAACAAATCTCCATCAAGGAAAATCTGACCATCTGTAATCGAAATTACGTTTGTTGGGATATATGCAGAAACGTCACCAGCCTGAGTTTCGATAATTGGTAAAGCAGTTAATGAACCACCACCTTTTACGATAGACTTAATAGAATCTGGTAAATCGTTCATGTTTTTAGCGATACCATCATCAGCAATTACTTTACAAGCACGCTCTAATAAACGAGAGTGTAAGTAGAAAACGTCTCCAGGGTAAGCCTCACGTCCCGGTGGTCTTCTTAATAAAAGAGAAACCTCACGGTAAGCAACAGCTTGTTTAGATAAATCATCATACACAATAAGTGCAGGACGACCTGAATCTCTAAAGTACTCTCCAATTGCAGCACCTGCGAAAGGAGCGTAAACTTGCATTGGAGCTGGATCAGAAGCATTAGCAGCAACAATAACAGTATAAGCCATTGCACCTTTTTCTTCTAACATTTTAGCGATTCCTGCTACAGTTGAAGCTTTTTGCCCAATTGCAACATATATACAGAATACAGGTTTTCCTGCATCGTAAAATTCTTTTTGATTTAAGATTGTATCGATACAAACAGTTGATTTACCTGTTTGACGGTCACCGATAACAAGCTCACGCTGTCCACGACCAACCGGGATCATAGCATCTACTGCTTTTACTCCAGTTTGTAATGGCTCAGTTACTGGCTGACGGAAGATAACTCCAGGAGCTTTTCTTTCTAATGGCATTTCGTATAAGTCTCCACCAATTGGTCCTTTTCCATCAATTGGAAAACCAAGCGTGTTAACTACACGTCCTACCATTTGCTCACCTACTTTAAGAGAAGCGATACGTTGTGTTCTTTTTGCTGTTGATCCTTCTTTGATTCCAGTTGATGGTCCTAAAAGTACCACACCTACATTGTCTTCTTCAAGGTTCAATACAATAGCTTCAAGTCCGTTTTCAAATTCAACTAACTCACCATATTGTACATTCGATAGCCCGTAAATACGAGCAATACCATCTCCAACTTGAAGTACTGTTCCTACTTCCTCTAGCGTAGCACCAGATTCAAAACCTTCTACTTGCTTTCTTAATATTGCTGAAATTTCAGCAGGTTTGATTTCCGCCATCTTAATTTATAATTTAGACACTTTTATGTGTAATAAAACTAATTACTTAACTCTCTTTTTAATACTTGTAATCTGTTTGCAACAGAAGCGTTGTATTGTTGATCACCTATTTTTAAAATAAATCCACCAATGATTGAAGGATCTACTATATTTTCAATTGTTATTTTTTTATCTGATAATGTTGCCACTTTTGCTAAAACTTTAGCTTCAAGAGCTGCATCCATAGGAATAGCTGTAGTAACTTTTGCTACTTCAACACCATTACTTTCATCAAATACTTTACTATATTCTACTGCAATCGCATCTAGAATTTCGAATCTTTTGTTTTCGAATAATAAATGAAACAACCCTTTAGTTATACCATTTACATTTGCAAAAACCTCTAAAAGAGCACTTTCTTTAACTTCAACTTTTGTAGTTGGGTTTTGAATAAATGCACTCAATTCTGCATTTGTCTCAATTGCTGCTGCAATTGATTTCATATCGTTGTTTACAGCTTCAGCAACACCTTTAGAGTTTGCTAAGTCTAAGATTGCTTTTGCATAACGAATTGCTGCTCTTGTACTTGCCATAATCTTAGTTTAACTTTACGTCACCTAACATTTTCTCTACTAATTTAGTTTGAGATTCTTTGTTAGATAATTCTTCTTTCAACAATTTTTCAGCAATGCTTAATGATAAAGTTGAAACTTGAGATTTCAATTCAGCCATAGCAGCATTTTTTTCACTTTCGATAGCAGCTTTAGCTTGCTCGATCATTTTTTGACCTTGTGCTTGTGCTTCGTTTTTAGAATCAGCAATCAATTTCTCTTTCATTTCACGAGCTTCTTTCAACATCGCGTCACGCTCTGCACGAGCTTCGTTCAAAATTCTTTGATTGTCAGCTTGAAGGTTTTCCATTTCTTTTCTTGCATTTTCAGCAGAAAGTAATGCATCCTTAATACCTTGTTCTCTATCATTAACTGCATCAAGAATTGGTTTCCAAGCGAATTTTTTTAATAAAAATATTAATCCAACAAATATTAATACTTGCCAAAAGAACAAACCGAACTCGAACTGATTTATTAACTTTTCCATTATAGATAATTATAAATTTTAATTTATGTCTTTTTTAATCGCTAACCAGCAGCAATTTTAATGTTTTAATTTTTTAAACAATAGTTACAACCAACCGTTGTAACTATTGTTTTTTTGTGTTTTAATTAAGCAGCGAATAATGCAGCGAAACCAATTCCTTCAATAAGTGCAGCAGCGATAAGCATAGCTGTTTGGATTTTTCCTGAAGCTTCTGGTTGACGAGCAATAGCGTCCATTGCTGAACCACCAATTCTACCAATACCTAAAGCAGCTCCGATTACGATTAATCCAGCTCCGATGAAATTTAAACCGTTCATATATGTATATATTAAAAATTAAACATTCTTTTTTATGGGTTTAATTGGTTATTTGTTTAATCGGTATCGATTTGACAAATAAACAGTTAAACTTTTTAGTGGTGCCCCTCCTCTTCGTGGTGGTGCTCTTCTACTGCTGAACCAAAATAAAGTGCAGACAGCATTGTAAAAATATAGGCTTGTAAAAATGCTACTAAAATCTCTAGTATAGAAAGTGCAAATGATAATCCGAAAGATAAACTACTTCCGATCCAGCTTTTAAAGATAAACATTAATCCGATAATACTCATCAATACGATGTGACCAGCAAAGATATTTGCATACAAACGAATCATTAATGAGAATGGCTTAATGAAAACTCCTAACAATTCGATTGGAGCCAAAATAATTCTCATTGGTTTTGGTACACCTGGCATCCAGAAAATGTGACCCCAGTAATTTTTATTTGCAGTAAGATTTGTAATTAAGAAAGTAATGATTGCTAAAGAGAATGTAATTGTTAAATTACCAGTAGCATTAATTCCTAGTGGAGTTAATCCGAAGATATTTAAAAACAATACAAAGAAAAAGATTGTCAATAAATAACTCATGTATCTTCTATAATGTTTTTCACCAATATTAGGAATAGCAACTTCATCACGGATGAAAACTACTAATGGTTCGAAAATTCTTCCAACTCCAGAAGCAATTCCACCATTTTTAGCATATGACTTCGCTAAGCTTGTAAACAACCAGAACATTAATATAGCAGCAACAAAAATAGAAAGTACTGTTTTTGTAATTGAAAAGTCTAATGGACGAACATTTGTTGGATGACCTGTTTTTTCATCTTCCGTAATTGTTCCGGCGGCATCAGTTTTGTAAATTTTACCATCATGGTGATTAATCACATAATAGTTACCATTTGATTCTGCTACAGCATGACCGTGATTAAATTTTGAAGAAGAAAAAATATGAAGACCATTATCCCAAATAATAACTGGTAACGGAAAACCATAATATTTTCCTGTTTCATCATCCTGAGTTAAAGTAAAATCATGAGAATCCAAAACGTGGTGACCAATAAAGCCTTTAATTTTAGATTTTACGTCAGTTGGCTCTGCATGATGGCCTTCTGCAGCAGCTTCGTGAGCTACTTCAGTTTGAGTATGTGCAGCATCTTTTTCCGAATTAGCAAAGCCGATTACCGGAAGACAAGCTACTAAAGCTACAAGAATAAATCTGAGTGGTTTGTTTGAAATCACCATATCTGTTGAAAATCTGATTTTTTACGTTTCTAAAATTTGGTGCAAAGGTACATTTTTTATTAATATTCAAAAGGATATGAAAAATTATTTTTGAACCTTCTTTTAAAGAATCCTTATTTTAAGGCTTTTCATTTAATAATCGGATAGTTAAAAGCGTCTCAAATAACAAAAATAGAATAAATGTTATAAAAAAGTTGATTTTTTCAACAGCCATGTTTTCAAACTTGTCTGTCAAAATCGGTCTCAAAATTAAATAGAAAAAAAACATTTGAATAAAAGTGCCACCCATAAAGAGCATTCCGATATTATCGAAGTGAGTCGTCTTGAACTTTAAAAGTATCATAAACAAAACCGTTGCAAATGCAAAAAAAACAAAATACAACCATTCTAATGTATAATGGAATTTTTGATCCTGAATATCACAAACAAATAAAACTCCTTTATGTATTATATAGGAGACTACGGCAAGAATAAATAAATGTAGAATTGGTCTATAATCTTTTAAAAGCATTTGAAATAATTTTTATGCAAAGATGCAATATTTATTCTAAGCTGTTTAAAAGGTAAATTACTTTGTTTTATTGATTTCGTTAACTTGACGGAAAACATTATAAAGTGCTATGGCAACACCAACCATAATAAGAATTTTATGGTAATAGACTTTTGGACTTGGATGGTTTTCATCTAGCCATGTTCCTAAATAAGAAAACAGGAAAATGATAACTCCCATTTGAATAGGAATATTAATAAGTGCGATCCATTTATTCCTCCTATTATTATTCGGTTCCTTTTCCATCTTCTAATAATATTACCGGATTAGAATTTAGCATCGTACAAGTTGCTGTAAAATCAGCTCCGGGTTCAATTGACAATTTCCCCACGGCTATTTCTCCATGAATACGAGCTGTCGCCTTTATATTTAATACTTCTAAAACTTTCAATTTACCGTGAAACTCTCCTTCAATATCAGCATTATGACAAATAATTTCGCCTTTAATAATTCCGGATGCACCAATAACAAGTTTTCCCTGCGAAGTAAAATTCCCAATTAATTCTCCATCCAGTCTAAAATCGGCTTTCGAGACAATATCTCCTACAATAGAAGTTCCTTCTACAATTCTGTTGGTTTTTCCTAAAAGTTCTGTACCGTTTTTTTTGACTTTCTCAAACATTATTTATGGGGTTTTTGGCGCCGTATAAGCTTCAATATTTTTTTTGATTTGAACTATCGAATAATTATCACTTGAAATGATAATTGCCGGATTCGAAATTTTATATTTTTTATCATCTCTTAAAACGCCTGAAACGTCTCTGGCATAAGCCTCCGATTTTAAACCATGAATAACTACAAAACTTTCTGTTTTATTGTATTTGTCATAAGAAGTTGTTAGTCGCTCATAATTTTCAACCAACATATAAACCTTTAATGCCTCTTCAATTTTTTTAACCGTTTTAGTATCAGAATTAGAAACAGGATATATAATTTTCCAGTTTTTAGTGTCAACTGTCGTAAAATCAAGTTTTTCTAAACCAGGAATTTGTTTCTCCAGAATTTCACGTGCATTTTTTCCTTCCTCACTATTCGGATAATTATCGGCAACTGCTTCAAGTCCTTTTTTATAAGCGGCCAGACCATTTACTTTTCCTAAAGCATTGGCTTTAAGCAATTCATATTTAGAAACAATATCTTCACCCGCATACTGATTGATCAGATTGTCAATATTGTCTAAAATAGTATTGTAATCTCCCTGTTCATAAATTTTGAACCATTTTCGATATTCCTTATCTGCTGTTACTAAATCTTCTGTATTGGTATTATTTAAAATCAGTGCATACCTCGATTTTGGATAATTTGCCGTTATATCAGATTTGATTCTTTCTGCACGCGCCGGATTTGTAATTTCATAAATTTTATACAAATTGTACATCGAAGGTAAAATCAATTTTTCCTCAGGTTTGTTTTGTAGCAGCTGCTCCAATTTATCACTTGCTAAATTGTATTCTTTGAATTTCTCCTTATATATAAGTCCTAACTGGTAGTAAGCAAAATTACGTTCTTTCCCAATGCTGTCCATCACGAGCTGACTTGTAGGCAATTGCTTTTCGTAGAATTCTGTTGTATATTTTGGTTCAACTATAGTATCTCTCAATGCATTTATCGAATCCTGGCGAGCTGCTATAGAATCTTTTAAAGCCGCATTGGCAATTGATTTTGAAGATGCTAATCTCCAGTTACCAACCAAAGCTCTGTTGCCCCACATTTTTCTGAACTGCAGTTTTCCATATGCTACTGTTGTAGGATTATAAAAATAGAAAGTACTTGCCGCATCGCCACCCATAGACGGATTTAACGGTGGTCCTAAAGCCAAATCATTTTTCCCGGGTGTTTGCGGGTTCAAAGTTGTTGGCATATTATCGGTATTTGTATTTCGGTCAATATTGGCAAGTCGCTCTTTTTCTTTTTCTTCAGAAATTCGTTTTGCCTCATCTTTCCTTTTAAGCTCTGCGATATAACCTTCAAAATAAGCTTTACGCTCTTCGTCCGGCAAACCTTTAACTTTTATAATACTATCATTTCGCTTAGCAATTGCCTCATATTTAATAACATTATCTAAGTTTTTTCGGTTTTTTTCAATGAAGGCAAACTCTCGGGTTTTCGGATTTAGTTTAACCAAAGTACTATCATAATATTTGGCCGCCATTGTATAATCTGTATTTTTGAAATACATATTTCCAATATTTCGATACGCAGACGCTACCAAATAAGGATCTTTAGACTTTCGGCCCAGCGATAAATTATAAAATTCCAAAGCATTTTCCTGTTCTTTGTTTTTATCAAAAAACACTCCCATTTCATAAAAAAGAATATCATAATACGGGCGGTTTTCGCGATCATCAACCAGTTTGTTATAAGTTTCTACAAACATATCGTGATTTCCGTTTTCGTAATTAAACATCTGTGCTTTTTTGGCGTAAGCCTGCATCATGTACTTTCGATCCGCTTTTCGATTCATATCAATTACGGCATCATAATAATAGATGGCACTATCTCTTTTATTATCTTCCTGATACATTTGTCCCAAAATAAATCGATAGCGCGCGCGGTCTTCATTTATTCTCGAAAATTCTTCAGCAACTCTAAGTTTTGCAATTGCACTATCTCTTTGTTCCAAATTCAAAAAAGCTTCAGCCAACAATGCATTTGCATCTGAGAAAGTTTGCTTGTTTAAATCTGCTTTCTTTAATAAGAGATTGATGTTTTTTACCACCACAGCATCATTTCCTAAACGCATATTTGTTTTTTCGCGCCAGATTTTTGCTGTATGAATATTACTGCTGTTAGGATATTTATATAAAATATAATTGAAGGCTTCTAAAGCCGGGATAAAACGCTGGTCGTAATATCTGGCTTTTCCAAGCATCAGATACGCTTCATCAATCTGATAGTTTTTTTCGCGTCCGCCAATGTTCATTGAATGTTTTTGAATGGCTTTTGTCGCTTTGGTTTCGGCTAATTCAAAATCAGGATTTTTTGTTTTTTCTCCTTCTGAAAAATTCTCATCGAACTGCATTTTTTCTATAGGCAGCATTTTCCAGAAGTTATCCTGATTGTTTGCCTGAATAGATTTTAGACCTTTGTCAAGAGCAATTCCACCGTTATACAAAATGTTATATTTTGTACTCAGCGCATGTGAATTTCTAGACAAAAAAGTATTTTTCTTGGTAGAACAAGCTATCAAAAAGAATAAAAAGATAAGAAAAAAACTATATTTAAGAGTATTCTTTTTCAATAGAACTGATTTTAAAGCATAAACTTCTAAAAGGCATTTTTAGTATAAAGACTTGTAAAAATACGCTTTTTTTGAAATATAGAACCTTATACGGCAAAAAACGATTCAAGCTCTTGCAAGGTTTCTTTTGAGGTCTGAATATCCTTCACTATTTCACCTTTATTCAGTGCAACAATGCGGTCGCAAACTTCGACAGTATGCTGTAAATCATGACTTGAAACCAGAACGGTAATATTTGGATCTTCTGCTAATTCTTTAATAATTTTCTTCAAACGGCTTACAGTAGTCGGATCTAAATTTGCAAAAGGCTCATCTAAAATTATCACTTCAGGATTACCAATTAAGGTTGCAATAATTCCAACCTTCTTTTGATTTCCTTTGGATAAATCGCGCAGGTATTTTTTGTTTTTTAAAATCTCTCCGTTAAAAAACTCCTCGTACTTTGCTAACAATACATCGATATCAGCTTTATTCTGATGATGTAAATCGCCAATAAAATAAAAATACTCTTCCGGAGTCAGATAACCAATAAGGAAGCTCTCGTCTAAAAAGGAACCAGTGAAAGATTTCCAGTTTTCATTACTATTTACCTGAATATCATTATTTTTTATATACCCAGTTGTTGGCTGAATAAGATCTAAAAGCAAACTGAAAAAAGTGGTTTTCCCAGCACCATTATTTCCAACCAATCCAAAACTCTGCCCTTTCGGAATTTCAAGATTGCTGATATTTAAAACTGTAGTTTCGTTATATTTTTTTGAAAGTTGACTTACTTGTATCATTTTCTTTAGTTTAATTGTTGATTTGTTTAATCGTTAATTTGTGTTCTAATAAGATGAATTATCTCATTATAAAATTGGCAAATTATCCAATTAACTTTTTTGTTTATAAGCATTTATAGTACTGTACTTTTCTCTTTTGTATATTTTTTCTATCAATGAAAAAACCTTTTCTTTAAAAACAAAACCCAAAATACCAGCTATTGCAACTAATGCAAGACCAAGGTTTTTGTTGTCAAAATAAAGACCAATTCCATAAAGTAATACAGGCAGGAAAATTTTTGGCAACGAGAGTAACATTGCATTTACATTAAAAGCTTTTTTATCTCCAAAAGCCCCGCCTCCACTGTTCAAATCGATTGGTGTTTTTGTAAATGCACCGCCCAAAAGAACCAAATGTGAATTAACTCCAATATTGTAAATTGCTCCAACTACAATTGTTAAGTAAACTTCGAGCCCGTAAAAAAGATAAAACGAAGCCAAAATTGTAGAAACAAAAGTGCCAATAACGATCAACCACCATTTTGAAGTAATATAACCTCTGTACGGAATATTTTGAGTCATCATTAACTGATAATAGGAACTGTCCCAACTTGGTACGAACTGACCAAATACAAACAAAAAACCTCCAGAAACAAAAATTCCCGCAAAAATTTGCATTGCAACGGGTTGATGTGTGTTTCCAAAAAATATAAGACCATAAAAGAGAAAAAGAAAACTCATTACGATAGTTGTCTTTGATCTTTTATTTCTCTTGATTAATTTAATATCATTTTTAAGGAAAGTACCCAATGTCCCAAACTGATTCAGCCAGGAAAGGTTTTCGGTTGTTGCTATATCTACTTTTTGTGAAAGACCTGCATCGATAAATAAATTATCCTTTAAGTATCGGAAACTGAAAATATAAAGTCCAATTAATACTAGAAACGGAATTAAAAATAATCCTTTTATAGTATAAAAACCATGAAAAATCGGTGTTAAAAAAGCGGTAATATCAAATAAATCATAATATTGAGCAGCTCCCAAAACAATGGCAATCCCAACAAAAACAACAAATAAGCGATCTATATTGGTTAAAATAATATTTAAAAAATTATTGATGTATATCAACGAAAAAATTGCCAGAAGCCAGAACGTAATTCCAGCAATATCATAACCTTCTATAAAAAGAACAACCGAAAACGGAATGAAAAACAATCCGTGAATCCAGTTAAAAAAAGACAAAGCCGTTTTTCCTAAAGAAAAATGGACAATTGTTGGTCGTTTAAAAGGCAAAACCAATAACGGTTTGATATTTAAAACCGGAATAGATTGCAATAACAATCTCATTACTAAATCAGCAATGAAATAATAAATCAAAAATTTATTCACCGTTACCAAAGGTTCCAGCTTCATCTCTTTTAAAATATAAAATGCGCCAACGCCCATTGCAATAAAAATTAATGAAAAATAAAGCATTATAAAACCTATTAAAATTTTCATTGCCAGATTCTTACCAAAAGATGCTGATCTTGTAAAGGCTTTCCATTCGAGATAAATAAACTTCTTAATCATGGTTATTTTGGTTTTAATTTTCGTAGTAAGAGATCAAATGTAGGAAAACGTTACAAAAAAAGTTAAAAAAAATATTTTAGTAAGCGTCAATTACTTATGGTTTGCTACTTTTGCAAAAAAATTAAATCATGCCTTCATTCTTAAAACTTATAATTAAAGAGGTAAAAAGAGAAACTGCCGATGCTGTTTCGGTACTTTTTAATGTTCCTGAAGAATTAAAACCAGACTATAGATTTATAGCTGGTCAATATATAAATTTAAAATTAACTCTTGACAATCAAGAGATAAGAAGAGCATATTCTATTTGTTCTTCCCCAGAAAGCGGTGAGCTAAGAATTGCGGTAAAAGCGGTTAAAAATGGTTTGTTTTCTCAGTTTGCTAATACCAAACTAAAAGCAGGAGATGTTCTTGAAGTGGGTCATCCGGAAGGAAAATTTACTTTTGAACCTGATGCTGAAAGACAAAAAAATTATGCGGCTTTTGTAGCAGGAAGCGGAATTACTCCAGTACTTTCGATTATAAAATCGGTTTTAAAAAGTGAGCCAAAAAGTTCATTTGTATTAGTTTACGGAAATAAAACTCCTGACGCTACTATTTTTCACCAAGAATTACATGATTTACAACTGCAATATGTTGGTCGTTTTTTTGTTCATTATGTGTTTAGTCAGGCTAAAGCCGAAAATGCTTTATTTGGACGAATTGACAAATCTGCAGTGAATTTTGTTTTGAACAACAAACATAAAGAACTTCAATTTGATAAGTTCTATTTGTGTGGTCCGGAAGAAATGATCAACACAGTTTCGAATATTTTAAAAGAAAAAAATGTAAAAGAATCAGCAATTAAGTTTGAGCTTTTTACATCTTCGTCTGAAGAACATGTAATTCAGGGTTCTCAGGAAGGACATACAAAAATTACGGTTTTAGTTGATGATGAAGAAGTTACTTTCGAAATGTCTAAAAAACAGACTATTCTCGATGCAGCTCTAAAACAAGGCGTTGACGCTCCATATTCTTGCCAAGGCGGAATTTGCAGCAGCTGTTTAGGACGTGTTACAGCTGGTTCTGCAGAAATGACTAAAAATTCAATTTTAACAGATGGTGAAATTGCAGAGGGTTTAATTTTAACTTGCCAGGCGCACCCAACTTCGGATACTATTTATGTTGATTACGACGATGTATAATCGTTAAAAACTCCAAAATATAAAATTCCAAATTCCAATTTTCTATTGGGATTTGGAATTTTTTTTGTGAGATTCTTTCTTTTTTTGGTGTTTAAAATTATCGAAATACAATTTTCACTTCAAAAACCATTTTAAATAATCTATAAAAAAGCATCTAAATATTTAAGATTTTTTTAAGAAATACGATTAAAATTTAGTAAATTAGTACATGCTTAGATTTATAAATTCTTCTTTATCTCGAAGAAAGGTTTTCTAAGATTATATTTTATTGTCAACACGTTTTTAAAACTTTCAATATTATGGCAATGCATCACTACCTCCGTCTAACGTTTATATTACTTTTTGTAATATCCTCTTTTATTGTGGTTTATTTCGTAATTAAAAAAAGAAGAAATAGAAAAGCTCCTAAACTTCTTTCAAAAGAAAACTATTCTTCTATGCGTGAAGAAATGAAAGAAATACCACTTGCTAATGATAATTTTTTTAATATTTGGCCTTACGTAAGTGAATTAAAAGCAGCCAAAATTTTATCGAATAAAATCAAAGAATCTGAATTGATACACAAAGTTTACAGAAATTCAACTAATGATTTTGAACATGTTTTACTTGTTACTGAACAAGAAAACCGTTTTGTTGAAATTGTAGTCGATAGAAAGAAAAAGAAAGCAATGGGTTACCTTTTACTTAATTTATAAAAGATTCTAAATTCCAATTAAAAAATTCCAAATTCCAACTTTACTATTGGAATTTGGAATTTTTATTTTTTGGATTTTCTACTATAACTGAGACTGAATAGTATTAAATATTTTCTTTGGAGAAATCGTTCGCATGGCATCTTCGTAACCTTCAACGATTTTATTTCCGTAAACTGATGTTGGCAGTTTTGGATATTTATTTCGGTCAGAAGTTAAAGCGTTTTCTAAACTCTGATTAAATGGTAAAAATCCCGCGTATGGGTGTGTCGCGCCCCAAAGCGTAATTACTTTTACTCCTAACATTGCAGCAATATGTGCGTTTCCAGAGTCCATGGAAAGCATTATATCCAGATTGCTAATTAGTTTTAATTCCTGTTGAAACTTAATTTTACCAGCTACGTTTATTACATTTTTAAAAGGCTCAGAAAGTGAATCTAAAATTTCGATTTCCTTTTTTCCGCCTCCAAAAAGCAGAATAGTATATTCTTTATTTTCTGCCAATTTCGAAATTACCTCTTTCATTAAATCCAAAGGATAAACCTTAGAATCATACTGAGCAAAAGGCGCGATTCCGATTAATTTTTGGTAATTTTCACCAACTAAATCGGTAATTTCGGCACTTAAAACTGCTTTTTTAGGAAATTCCGGTTGGGATAAATTCAGAGGGAAACCCAATTCTTCAAACACTTTTGCATGTCTTTCAAACATGGTTGGCAATTGTTTGAAAATCTTGTTTTCGGCGCGGGTTAATTCTTTCTTTCCTTCTCGGCCTTTATCAACCGTGGCTCTTTTTTTTCCGCTTAAAGCGAAAAGCAAACTCACAACTTTAGATCGCAAAACATTATGAAGATCTGCAAATGCATCAATTTCAAGCTGTTTTAAATCTTTAAACAATCTTAAAAGTCCTGGAAAACCTTTGTGTCTTTCTTTTTCATCAAAAGCAAAAAATTCAAGATTTGGAATTCCTTCAAAAAAAGGCTTAAAAAATGGTCGCGAAATTACGGTCAGTTTAACATCAGGATACTGTTTTACAAACGCTCGTAAAACAGGAACCGTCATGGCGACATCTCCCATTGCGGATAGTCTCATGACGGCTATGTGTTTAATTTTGGTAGACAAGTCGGCCAAATTATTTTTTATTTTGATATAAAACCGGGTTCAAATCATCGTCGTTGTACATTTTCATTTGTTTGTACACTTTCATGAATTTATCACCATTTTCGATATCGGTCAATAACTCTTCAATTGCTGTAGATAAATCTGTTCTTTGTTCTAAAAGAATATTTAGTTTTTCCTGACATTTATCTCTGTGTTCTTGTGAAGCCTCAGCACGTGTAGCTTCTTCGTGCATGTGATAAATTTTTAAAGCCAAAATCGATAATCTGTCAAATGCCCAAGCTGGACTTTCAGAATTGATTTTTGCTCCATCTTTTGCTTTTATATGACTGTATTTTTGCAAAAAGTAACTATCAATATATTCAACCATATCCGTTCTTTCCTGATTAGAAGCATCGATTCTTCTTTTTAAAGTTAATGCTGCAACCGGATCAATTTGCGGATCACGAATAATATCTTCAAAATGCCATTGAACAGTGTCAATCCAGTTTTTTAGATATAATAAATGCTCGAATTTATCCTTTGGGTAAGGATTATTTATTGGCTGATCAACATTATCAAATTGATGATAATCCTTGATACTTTGTTCGAAAACTGAATATGCTAATTTTGAAAACATGTCTTTAATTATTAGAGTTACAAAGATACTTTTTATACTTTTATACGGAGAAAAAAAGCAATTATTTTTCGTTTTAAAACTTTTCTTTGTTAATAAATTAAATCTTCGCTATGAAAATTCATTATATATCCGAAAACAACAGCGTTCTAAATCACTTTCTTGGTCAAATTAGAAATGTAAATGTGCAAAATGACAGTATGCGCTTTCGAAGAAATATTGAGCGTATCGGCGAAATTATGGCGTATGAACTGAGCAAAATTTTACCTTATAAAACGGTAGAAATTCAGACACCACTTGGCATCAAAAAAACAACCGAAATTGAAACCGATTTGGTTCTTTGTCCCATTTTAAGAGCGGGATTGCCGCTTCATAATGGTTTTCTAAATTATTTTGATCATGCCGAAAACAGTTTTGTTTCGGCCTGTAGATATCATCCAAATAATGATGATGAGTTTGAAATTTTAGTTGAATATCAGGCGATTTCTAACTTAAATAATAAAACGGTTTTACTTCTTGATCCAATGTTGGCGACAGGTCAATCGATTGTTGCTGTTCACGAAAAATTGCTTCAAAATGCTTCTCCGGCAGAATTTCATATTGTAGTAGTAATCGCTGCACCGGAAGGAGTTGCTCATCTTGAAAAGCACTTACCAGAAAATTGTCATTTGTGGATCGCCGCCTTAGACGAAAAACTAAATGAGAAAAATTATATTATTCCCGGACTCGGAGATGCAGGTGATCTTGCCTATGGAAGTAAATTATAATTGAGAAAAATAAGTAAATAAACTACAGCAAATAAGTACATAAAAGACAATTTCGTTGTTCAGTTTTTGCTGTACATATTCGACATGACTTGAAGCCATAATAGCCAATGGTGTAATGCTGAAAAGTAATAAATCATTGCTCTTATTTGGCGAAAGAATAAAAACAAAAGCGGCTATAAAAAAACAAGCCACTACTTTTTTATACGATGTATGTACTATTTGTGGTCTGTTTGATAAAGTTGTTAATATCGAAACTACAAAAAATAAGGCTACAGCAACGTAAATTGAAAGTGCGCCATTTTCGTAATTGTTTTTAAAATAATCAATACTTAAATCAATTACGGCTCTTTTTTCAAAAAATTCGATAGCATCAAAATGAAAAATTAGTGAGACTAATAAAAAAATCAAAGCAACCGCTAAAAGGGCAATAAAAGGTAAAACCCAGTTTCTATAATCGCGCGAAACGTGAAAAACAATGGAGATAAAAACCAAAACCAGGAACAAAATACACCAAAATTGAAATAAAGAAGCTACTAAAATCCAAAAAGATGCATCAAATATTTTTTCTTTAGATGCTTTTAATGACTGCAGAGAAATAAGCCTGCGAAGCGCCAGCAACAGAAAAAAATTGGCATAAATAACATTTGAATCGTTAAATATTGTCGGGAAAAATAAAATAAACAACAAGTAGAAAAAAATCGTGTATCCGTTGTCTTTGCTGAGTCCGTTCTTTTTTGCGATAAAATTAATCAGGAAAAAAGATGCTAAAACAAAACACAACAAACTTATTTTTTGAAAGGCCAAAAAATAATTTGTAATCCAGGATGGATCCTGAATTTGAAACAGAAAAAAGAAAACCAGTATTAAAATTACGACCAAAGAATAATTTAATGGCGTAGATTTTTTAAAAACACTTGTTATCATAAGGATATTTTATACTTTTGTGATTGTAAAGATAATACTTGTTTAAAATGAAAAACCGAACAAGTTGAAAAAAGATTTGATTAATCAAATTTTATCTTCAAAGCATTACACAACAATAAATAACATATAATTTTAAAAAATTATGACAGCTTTTTTTGAAGGAATACAATACTTATTCGTTAACATTTTGTTTGCTCCTCTTGACTTTTTACGTCATTTAGAACTAATTACTTGGTTTGGTGCAAACACTATCAACTGGATTTTTATGATCATCTGTGCATGTGCAATCGTTTATTGGATTAAACAATTACGCATTTTTGATGACGCTGGAACAGAAAACCAAGATACAACGGCTCACTCTTTCTTAAAATAAAAAGTATCTAACCCTTCGAAAAGGGTTAGAAATTCATTTTTATATTAGATCGAATCCGATATCTTTTCTAAAATACATCTTATCAAAGCTTAGTTTATCTATGTTTTGGTAAGATTTTTTTATGGCCTCCTGGAAATTATCTCCGTAAGATGTCACAGCAATTACACGTCCTCCATTAGTAACGACATTTTCGCCATCTAATTTTGTTCCTGCGTGAAAAACTATAGAATCAGTAACATTTTCTAATCCAGAAATTACTTTTCCTTTTTCGAAATCTTCAGGATATCCGCCAGAAACCACCATAACAGTTGTTGCGCTTCTTGGATCAACTTCTAAATTGAAATCTCCTAGTTTTTGATCTGCAACAGACAAGAACAATTCAACTAAATCTGATTTTAATCTCGGAACTACAACTTCAGTTTCAGGATCTCCCATTCTTACGTTGTATTCAATAACGATTGGTTCGTTTTTCACATTAATCAAACCAATGAATACAAAACCTTTATATTCAATTCCGTCTTTCTGAAAACCTTCGATTGTTGGTTTTACAATACGAGTTTCGATTTTTTCCATCAAAACAGCATCAACGTAAGGAACTGGAGAAACTGCTCCCATTCCGCCTGTATTTAATCCTGTATCACCTTCACCAATTCTTTTGTAATCTTTTGCCGTTGGAAGAATTTTATAACTTTTTCCATCAGTTAAAACGAAACAGCTTAATTCGATTCCGTCCAAAAATTCTTCAATAACAACTTTTGCACTTGCTGTTCCAAATTTAGCATGAACCAACATGTTTCTAAGTTCAGTTTTTGCTTCTTCAAGATCCTGAATAATCAAAACTCCTTTTCCAGCTGCTAATCCGTCTGCTTTTAAAACGTATGGAGGTTGTAGTGTTTCTAGAAACTCACATCCTTTTTCAACTGTTTCAGCAGTAAAACTATCATAAGCTGCAGTTGGAATGTTATGTTTCATCAAGAATTCTTTTGCAAATTCTTTACTTCCTTCTAATTGTGCACCTAATTTAGATGGCCCAATAACCGGGATGTTTTTTAAACTTTCGTCGTTTTTGAAATAATCATAAATACCTTTTACCAACGGATCTTCTGGTCCTACGACTACTAAACTTATATTTTCTTTAAGCACTAATGCTTTTACAGCTTCAAAATCTGTCGCAGATATTGCTACATTTTCTGCAATTGCAGCAGTTCCTGCATTTCCAGGTACTACAAAAAGTTTTTCGCAAAGCGGACTCTGAGTCATTTTCCAAGCAAAAGCATGCTCTCTTCCGCCTGATCCCAATAATAAAATTGTCATGGTGTTGTTGTATTTAGTTGTGGTGCAAAAATACTTGCTTTTGCACGGAAAAAATAATTAAATCTTCAAAAAATTGTTGGTTCTGACCTGTTAGTAATTCGTAAACATTATTTTTGACTAAAATTATTCCGAAAAATGATTCGTCTTTTTGATATTTCACTTCAATTAAATGGTTTTCCGATAAAGAAAGCCAAAGCCGAATTGGACAAAATTGTTCATTTTTCTGAAGAAGAATATCATTTGTTTCTCGAAAGTAAAAAGAAGGAAATTGTTGATTTTCATCTTAAAAACAATTCTTTTTATGCCGAATTAGCCGGAAATACAACTGCTGAAAATTGGCAAGATTTACCCATTTTAAACAAACAAAATCTTCAAAAACCTCTCGAAGAAAGGCTTTCAAAAGGTTATCCTAAAAAAAATATTTACCTCAACAAAACGTCCGGATCAAGCGGAACTCCTTTTGTTTTTGGTAAAGATAAATATTCGCACGCTTTAACCTGGGCTTCCAATATTATGCGATTTGGCTGGTTTGGGATTGATTTTAATCGTTCTTATCAAGCGCGTTTTTACGGTATTCCAATGGATTTTGTTGGATATCAAAAAGAACGTTTCAAAGATTTTTTAACGCACCGTTTTCGTTTTCCTGTTTTTGATTTATCTGATGATATTTTAGAAAAATTTCTAAAAAAATTCAGAACAAAAAAATTCGACTATATCAACGGTTATACAAGTTCAATTGTCCTTTTTGCTAAATTTTTGGAACAGAAAAATATCATTTTAAAAGAAATTTGCCCGACTTTAAAAGCTTGTTTTGTTACATCGGAAATGCTTTTTGAATCGGATAAAAAACTGCTGGAAAAACAATTTGGTATTCCAATAATCAGCGAATACGGCGCTTCAGAATTGGATTTAATTGCTTTTGAAAACCCTCAAGGCGATTGGCAAATAAATGCTGAAACTCTTTTTGTAGAAATTTTAGATGAAAATAATAAAGTTCTCCCTTACGGGGAAGAAGGAAAAATTGTGATTACTTCACTTTTCAATAAAGCAAATCCTTTTATCAGATATGAAATTGGCGACATTGGAATTTTGGATGAAAAAAGCACTTCTCAAAAACCAATTCTTAAAAAATTAATTGGAAGAACCAACGACGTTGCAATTCTTCCAAGCGGAAAAAAATCGCCAGGTTTGACGTTTTATTATGTAACCAAAAGCATTATCGAAGATGATGGAAATGTAAAAGAATTTATCATCAAACAAACCAAAATTGATACTTTCGAAATTGAATATGTAGCTGAAAAAGAACTGGTTTCAGAACAAATTAAAAAAATAAAAGAAGCCATCGATTTATATTTAGAACCCAATTTAAACTTCACTTTTACTCGAAAAGCAGTTTTAGAAAGAACCAATCGCGGGAAACTAAAACAGTTTAAATCTTATTTATAAATATAAATAAAATCTTACATTTGTTTTTCTAATTAAAAACTTATGGAAGATCAATCTTTACTTTCTGAAGAAACAATTTCAAATAAAATATATTTTATTCGTGGTCAAAAAGTGATGCTTGACATTGATTTAGCAGAGCTCTATGAAATTGAAACACGAGTTTTAAAACAAGCAGTAAAAAGAAACATTTCGAGATTTCCGGAAGATTTCATGTTTGAATTATCCCAAAGTGAATTTGTAAACTTGAAATCACAATTTGTGATATCAAGTTGGGGAGGAATTCGAAAACTACCTTCTGTTTTCACAGAACATGGTGTACTAATGCTTTCAAGCGTTCTAAAAAGCGACAAAGCCATTCAAACCAATATTCAAATTATGAGAATTTTCACGAAAGTGAGACAAATGCTTCTTGATACAACCGAAATTAAAGTTGATATACTTCAGATCCAGAAGAAGTTAGAAAATCACGATAAAAATATTGAATTGGTTTTTTCTTATTTAGATGAATTGACTGAGAAAAAAGAAAATGAATCTGAAAGAGTGAAGATTGGCTATAAAAAATAATTCTTTAAGGTCACAAATTGTGACCTTAGAAACTTGATGTCACAAATTGTGACATCAAGTTTATCATTTATATATCGGTTTGAAAAAATTGGAAGTCACAAATTGTGATCTCCAATTCTAAGTGAAATTCTTTAAGGTCGCAAATTGCGACCTTAGAAATCGAAACGTAGTATTAAAAAAAATTGGAGATCGCAAATTGCGACCTCCAATTCTAAACTAAATTCTTCAAGGTCGCAAATTGCGACCTTGAAACTTGAAGTCGCAATTTTTGACATCAAGTTGAATTTTAAATCTTCTTTATATATATTGGTTTGATTATCAACTGAGTAAACAAAAACCTCATCATCAACAAAACAGAAAAAACGAAATTATATCCGTGAAATTCTCGATAAACTCCAAAATTGTGTTTGATCAATTTGAATTTTGATGACGAAATAGAATCTTTTCTAATTCTGTAAAATGCTAACGATTCCGGAATTGCTTCTGCCGTTTTTATTTGTTTTAAAATCGTAAGCCATAATCTCCAATCTTGTCTTTTTTGAGAAGATTCTAATTTAATTTTTCCGAAAAACTCTGCATCGTAAATGGCAGTTAAATTCCCTACATAATTGCAGAAAAACAATTGATTATAAGTCAATGGATTTGGTGATTCAACTCTTCTATTTAAATCATTTCCATCTTCATCGATACAATCGTAGAAACTAAAAGTGAACGGCAGATTTTTTGTTTTTAAAAATCGAATTTGTTTCTCCAATTTCTCAGGAAACCATAAATCGTCAGCATCTAAATACGCGATGTATTTTCCGGAAGCTTTTTCTAAAGCTATATTTCGGGCGAAACCGTTTCCTGAATTTTTTTTTAATTTGAATAATTTGATTCGGTTATCGTTTTGGGCAAATTCTTCAATTATAGCAACCGTTTGATCTTTTGATGCATCATCAACCAAAATCATTTCCCAATTGGAATACGTTTGATTTTGAACCGATTGCAAAGTTGCTCTAATAAACTTTTCAGTATTATATGTCGGAATTAAAATAGATACTAAGTCGTTCATTAATAAGCTTTTTGGTCTCCTTTAAAAATATTTACAACCGTTTGAAAAATTATTTTCAAATCCAACATCAGTGACCAGTTTTCGATATAAAAAACATCAAATTTTATTCTGTTTATCATATCTCTTTCTACGGTAATTTCTCCTCTAAAACCGCTTACCTGTGCTAAACCGGTAATACCTGGCTTAACACAATGGCGTATCATGTATTTTTTTACTTTATTTCCGTATTCTTTATTTTGAATCCAAAGATGCGGCCTCGGACCAACAACAGACATATCTCCAAGTAAAACATTCAGGAATTGTGGCAATTCGTCGATACTGGTTTTTCTCATAAATCTTCCAAGAGCGGTAACACGCGGATCGTCTTTTGAGGCTTCTTTTTCTGTTGTTTTATTAATTTGCATGGAGCGAAATTTATAACAAACAAATTCATTTTCATCCATTCCGGGTCTTCCCTGCTTAAAAAAAACAGGCCCTTTTGATTCTATTTTAATCAAAATAGCTAAAAGCGGGCACAACCACGACAATATAAATATGATTACTAATAAAGAAAAAACAATATCAAATGTTCGTTTGAAAAATTTCACAGCAGGTTCATTCAGCATGGTTTGCTTTAGCGAAAGCACCGGAAAAAAATCGTAATAATCTATTTTAAGATTTTTAGAAAAAATCTCTTTTGTGTCGGGAATAAACTTTATCGTTTTATTATTTTCATCTGCAAAATCGATCAAATCTTTCAAATAATTATCTGATACTTCATTTAAAGAACAATAGATTTCATCTACTTTATTTTCAATTACAAACGTTTTAATTTCCGAAAGACTTCCTGTATTATTTGGACTTGTTTTTTTATCCGAAAAAAATCCCAGAAAACGATATCCATAATCTTTTCGGGTTTCAAAAAGATCTTTTAGACGAATTGCTTCGGGTGTAAAACCAACAATAACAGCATTTCTATAATTACTTCCTGTTAGGATTCTGTATTCTTTTAAATAGAAAAAAAGGGAAAACTTAAAAATAGTGACCAACAAAAGTACCAATGAAATAAAGGTCGCAATTGTAAATTCACTAAACACAGCTTGTCTTGAAAACGGGAAAAACGCAATTACAACCAATAAAAACAATATTCCTTGTTTAAAGATTTTAGACGCAATTTCTACAGGCGGCGTAAACCGATAAATAGCATAAAATTTTATACTGTATGCTATAAAAAACCAGCCAATATATTGATACAAAATAAAAAAAAGCACATTTGAAACATGATTTGAAAACAAATAAAAACCCATTACTGCAATGATTGTCAGGTCGATTAAAATACTAATTGGCCTGATATACTTTGAGTATCTTCCTATTTGAGACGCGGTCATAATTCTTTAATATACTGTGTGAACAGTCTTATTTTATATAACTTGAAAAGTCTTTGTGCTCTTCTTTAGAAAGTTCTTCTTTAGAAAGTGATCTAAAATAATCATACGTGATTTTCATTCCTTCAGAACGACTTACTTTTGCTTCCCAACCTAACAATTCTTTCGCTTTGGTAGTATCTGGCTGACGCTGTAACGGATCATTTATTGGCAACGGATGATACACAACTTTTTGGTTGGTCCCTGTTAGCTTTATGATTTCTTCTGCGAAATCTTTAATGGTAATTTCGTCCGGATTTCCAATATTTACCGGATACACATAATCAGAATGCAATAATCTATAAATTCCTTCGACCTGATCATCAACATAACAGAAAGAACGCGTCTGCATTCCGTCTCCAAAAATGGTTAAATCTTCTCCGCGCAAAGCCTGACCTATAAACGCAGGAATTACACGACCGTCATTTAATCGCATTCTAGGTCCGTATGTATTAAAAATACGCACGATTCTGGTTTCTACACCGTGAAACGTATGATAGGCCATTGTTATAGATTCTTGAAAACGTTTGGCTTCATCATAAACGCCGCGCGGTCCAATTGTGTTTACGTTTCCGTAATATTCTTCCGTTTGCGGATGCACCAAAGGATCTCCATAAACTTCAGAAGTTGATGCTATAAGAATTCTCGCTTTCTTAACCCTTGCCAATCCTAATAAATTATGCGTTCCTAGTGATCCTACTTTTAAAGTTTGAATCGGGATTTTTAAATAATCGATTGGGCTTGCAGGCGAAGCGAAGTGCAAAATATAATCTAAATCACCAGGAACATGAACAAATTTGGTGATATCGTGATGATAAAATTCAAAATGTTCTAGTTTGAATAAGTGTTCAATGTTTTTAAGGTCGCCTGTTATCAAATTATCCATTCCGATGACATAATAGCCTTCTTTGATAAATCGATCGCACAAATGTGATCCTAAAAAACCCGCCGCTCCGGTAATAAGTATTCTTTTCATAATGATTTTTTGATCCCTTGTTTTTGTAATCTCTGCAAATATCCACAAATGTAATAAAATATCCTGCCTTTAAAATGACTAAAAACTTTAAGTAAAAGAGAGATTTGTTTTTTAATTCAAATATTAATCGGTTTATTTTACATTTACGAAACTAAATTTTATCTGTTTTGAAAGTTGTACATGTTGTTGAAGCCTTAGAAGGCGGCGTTTATACTTATTTTAAAGATCTTTCGTGGTTCTTTGGAAGTGAAGAAATACGCAAAACTGTTGACACTACAATCCTGTATAGCGGCCATAGAAATGGCGTAAATCCTGCAAAAGTACAAGCTGAATTTTCTCCTAATGTAAAATTAATTCATATCGAAATGGTTCGCGAAATTGCTCCGTTTCAGGATTTAAAATCGCTTTATAAATTAAGAAAACAGCTCCAGGAAATCGATCCGGATATTGTTCATTTACATTCTTCAAAAGCCGGCGTTCTAGGACGAATTGCTGTTTTTGCTCTATTCAAAAAAAGAAAAGTTTTTTATACGCCTCATGGTTATTCTTTTTTAAGAACTGATATTTCAAAAGCAACGCAAAACCTCTATTTTACTATTGAAAAGAGTTTTCAACAGGTTTTTGGAGGAACAACTATTGCATGCGGAGATACCGAGTTTGAAATTGCAAAAACAATCGGTCCATCAAAACTTAATAGAAATGGCGTTGATATAGTAGCAATACGCCTCTATTTTCAACCTCATCAAAATGAAAAATTAACGATCGGAATTTTGGGAAGAATTACTGCGGCAAGAAATCCTGAATTATTTAATGAAATTGCTTTTCGCTTTCCGAACTTCAATTTTATCTGGATTGGAGATGGCGAATTGGGGCATTTAATTACTGCACCAAACATTCAGATTACAGGTTGGATTCTAGATCAAAAAACTGTTTTAACAACTTTGAACACAATTGATATTTATCTTCAAACCTCCATTTGGGAAGGTCTTCCAATTGCTGTTCTTGAAGCAATGGTTTTGGAAAAACCTGTTGTTGCAACTAATATTGTGGGTAACAAAGATGTTGTTCTTCCAAATAAAACCGGATTTCTTTTTGATGATATAAATGAATTAGATGCTTATTTTGAAACTCTGAAAAATCCAGAAAACAGAATGATTTTTGGAGAAAAAGCATTCAAAAGATGTCAGGAATTATTCGATAAAAATCTGAATTTTAAACAGCTTTTAACGCTTTATCAAGAATGATTTTCTGCTGAAGCCAATAACTGCCAAAAACCGAAAACCAAAAACCACTGAAGGCAATTCCGTCAAAGCGGAGCAAAAAATCATCCGTTAAATTGGATGTAAAGAAAATAAGGAAAAAAGCCAAAATCACAGCGTTTTTGAGCTTATATCCTAAATATCCAATCGCGGAAATATAAAGCAAAACCACCATCGGGCCCAAGATTCCAAACTTTAGTAAAAAATCCAAAAATTGATTGTGCGTCGGGAATTCATATTTTGCCAAAAATTTTTGATTTGTTTCTGCAAAATATTTATTTAATTCCGGTTTGCTATCTGAAGCACCAACGCCAAAAGGAAGATGTTGCAATGACAATTCCCAAGCCGATTTCCAAACTGAAACACGAGTTACGAAGGAATTAAAAACGGTATATTCAGGATGATCTATTTCGTCCAATTTCCCAACTTTATCCATGTATGCAAAAGTTGTTGTTGTATATTTTTCTTTCATGTATGGATTTTTCTGGACGAAGAAAAACAAAGTTCCGCCCAATAAAATCAAGATAATTGTACTTGCTAAAATCATTTTTTTGACATTGATTCTAGCACTGATTTCAAAAAATATCACAATTAAAAATCCTGCCAACGCATTTGCCAACGCCATTCTGGTATTTACAAAAAGCACAAAAAAGAATGACAATAAAAAAGCCAAAAGCCAAACTGCTTTTAAACCAAATTTTTCGTTGTTTGTAAAGCTATAAAAAACAGCATAAAGTGCACAAACCGATACAAAAGCCAAATGCATATTTAAAGCCGGAGCATGAATATTGAGCGTTTCAGAAAATTTATATCCCATTTCGAATAAATCGATTCCGCTTAAATATTTCTGTAGTAATTCAGGATAAACAACAATAAATCTGACAAAGAAAAATAACATTACAACTGTAGTGATGGCAGCATACGTTTGTAATAATTTAAAAAATCGTACACGCTGATAATTTCCAATAATAAAAATCGGAAAAAGTAATAAGGAAATGTTTTTTTCTAGCGCTTTTAGTCCTTTTGCCGATGAATCATTATTCCAAAAAAACAAAATTTCCAATAAAAGCGGCGAAGCAATACACGCCATTAAAATAAAAGCTGTTTTGTCAAATTTTAATTTTCGAACAAAAATCAAATTAAAAACACCAAATAAAATGATCAGCAACGTACAAGGTTTCCTGAAAATCATTGTAATTGCTATCAGACACAAGAAAATGTGAAAAATTCTATTGAAGTTCTTTTCGGAAAGACTCATAGTATAAGGCAAAATAAATTAAAGGAAAAATCCCGATTTTATGTCTCACAGCAGTTCCTAGATCCGGTTCAAACATTCCCTGCACGATAAAAAATGAAAAAATAACCAGCAAAACCAAAAGTTCTTTAGAATACCGAATCCGATCTTTTAAACATTTCGAAAAACGCACCAGCAAAATATAAAACAACAAAAGTTGCCAAATTATAAAAACTATAATCTGAGGAGAAAATATATGTTTTAGTCCGTTTACAGGAACATTCACCGTAAAAAAACCGTAGAAAATACCAATTGCTTCTCCGTACCAAGTATCTGTTTTTACGGGCGAAATAATAATCGAATTGGCATCAGAAGATCCCATACGTTTATCATTTACTACATTTCGGCTAATTTCAGAAAGATATTTCCCTTTTATGACACCATGACTGAAAGACAAAAAAACAGCAATCAAAAGCCCATAAAAAATCGTTTTTATGGTTTTGTTTTTAAAGCTTATTAAACTAACAGCATACATTCCGCCTCCAATAATAGGAATAAAAGCATAATACGGACGATAAACCGCTCCAAAAAACAACAACATCAGAACAGTTATAATAATTGCTTTTTTTAACGAAACCTCTTCATTTTTGCACATAAAAACAATTGGGACAACGTATAAAAAAGTTAGGAATTCTTTGGATGGCATGGATATAAAAATGGCAATCATAAAAATTCCCATGTAGATCAAAATGTTTTTAACATTGATTTTTTCAAAGTTTTCAGGAATACCAATCTTATACAAAACATACATTAAAATCGGAAATTGTATAAGTCCAACCACCGGAAAAGGCAAATAACGCAAACCCGTAATTTTATAAAACAGAATTGTAAGCGGATAACTTCCTAAATAACCTATTTCGTTTCCTTTATCGTAAGCAATAGTTGCGGCGTCATAAAAAAACTTTGGAGGCAAAATAAAAAAAGACACAAATCCAATGACCAAATTGGCCATTGCAAGTAGAAGAAATGTTGCTATGTTTTTTTTAATTTTCATTTTTAGTTTTTACTATTCCCTGATATAAAAGTACATGTTTATCGATCATAAAATCAATATCGAATTCTTTTGATCTTGCTTTACAGGCATTTACCGTAGTTTCATAAAAATCTTTTTCATTTATTAACTTCTTAATATAAAAAGCCAATTCTTCGGCATTTCCTTTTTCGAACAAAATACCAGCTCCTTTAACGATATCCATTCCTGAAACGTTTGCCGCTATAAATGGTTTTTCAGAAGCCATACTTTCAATAGCTGTCAAACTTAATCCTTCTCCTTTTGTGCTCAAAATAGAAATGTCTGCGGTTTTTAAAAGTTGTGGTACATCGGTTCGGCTTCCTAAAAAATAAATGCGTTCTGCAACCTTAAGTTCGTTTGCCAGACTTTCGCAATTTTCTCTGAAAGGGCCATTTCCAACAAAAATTATTTTATAATTCTCCGGTAAATATTGCATTGCTTTTATCACCGTTTTCGGGTCTTTATGTTTATTAAAACTAGCAATTTGTATTAATAAAACATCCTGATCCTGAAATGATTCTGAAATTATTTTTCTTTCATATGGTTTGGCATTGTAAATATTTTGAAGTTTAACTCCGTTCTCAATTACAACCAGTTGAGATTTTGGATTTCTTAAATGCTTCTTCCGAATTTGATATACTTCATCTGAAATGCAAACCACTTTAGCATAAAATTTATAAATAAATCGGTCTAAGAAACTTAAAAAGAAATTATCGATGCGTGGATTTGTTGTGCTATGTTCAGTTACAACTATTTTAATTTTTGAAAAAGAAAAGATCTTGGCTAGAACAATCCAATATTGCGAAGGAAACAAATGAACGTGCGCAATATCATATTTCCATAAAAAAGGAATTAGTCTAAAAACATGCAGCGGATTGTAAGCCTTTGAACCTATCGAATAGATTTTACAGCAATTCATTGCCTTTAAATCCTTTAAAAAAGGGAATTCTTCTCCATTAAGTAGTAATAAATCGGCCTGAATTCCTCTTTCATTATAAAGCGGAATCGTATCTAAAAGCAGCTTCTCTGCTCCTCCGGTTTCTAAACTATTTATGACGTGAAGTACTTTCATTTTAAATTAATGAAAAAAGACTTTTATTCTATCTTTTTTATAAATGAAAACGGCAACAACAAAATTCCAGAAACAAGAGCTGGAAACAAATGCAATTGCAGCGCCTGTCATTCCGTAAACCGGAATTAAAAATCGGTTTAAAACAAAATTAATCATCACCGCGATAATTAAAATAATTTGAAAAACATGTTGTCTGCCAGTCATATTCAAATAAACCGGTGCAGCGCCAAACATAGAGCAAATTCCCTGTCCTATTATTAAAATCAAAAAAGCTTCTTTTGCCGCAACATATTGATGTCCAAAACAAGATAAAACTTGTTCTGAAAACAGACTAATTAAAAGTACAACGGGCAAAGTAATGACGCAAATCGATCTTGCACTATTTCTTAAAATCCTTGAGAGTTGTTCTTTGTCGTAACTTGCAAAATGCTCAGCGATTTTTGTTGAAACCGTAATGTTTATTGATAAAATTATGATCGAAATAATCGTCATAACTTTTACTCCAACTGAGTAAAACGCTACTGTTTCATCATTTCTGTATTTCTTTAAAAACATAATGTCGAAACTCATCAGTAAGAATAAAGCCATTCCGCTGATTGCTATCGGATATGATTTCAAAAAAACCTCTTTCTTTGAAATGCTTTCTATAGCTTTTGTCACTTTTATTTTTCTAAAATAAATAAAGACAAAAAACGAGCTCAGAATAGCCAAAAAGACAAAACCAAGCAGAAAAACATCGACCAAATAATTTTCTTTATGCCAGTAAAATAAGGCAACCGCTCCTATTATTAACGGAATATATTTTACAATATTTCGAAATAACTCTGCTACATATAATTTATCAAGCGCTCTGAAAATTTCGGTGTTTAAAGTCGAAATTCCGTAAAAAAATAAGGTTGCCGCGCCTTTTAAAAGAATTAAATAAACCGATGAATCTGCAAAGTAATTGTTGATTATTTCCTTACTGATAACTGAAATGATAAGCAATGCCAGAACCGAAGTACAGAATAGCATTGCAACCATTTTAAGATATATTTTTTTTAATTCTTCAAGTGCATTTTTACTAGCCAGTTGACCTTTAAAATAGAGAATGGACTGATCAAAACCCAACATGCAAATACTCCCTATGGATAAAAAAAAAGAACGAACAAAATCATATTGCCCGACAAGTTTCGGACTGTACGATTTGGTCAAAAATATGGTGAACCCAAACAATAAAAGAGCTCCGAAAACCCTTAAAAACAAAGTGCTGAAAATTTGTTTTAAAAATTGACTTTGAGAAATTTTTTCAAAAATGACGCTGCTTTTCAATTGTTTTTAAAGTTGACTTGCCTTTGAAAGAGCAAGCTGTTTACGGTAAAATTTAAGAAACATGCTAATCAAAACAAAAATAAAAATAAAGAAAATTGGCAGCCAGATTTTAAAGTTTCCGTTCACTGTTTTGTTTTCATTTATATTAATAGTCGAATTGATTTCTTTAATCGTTTTGTTAAAACTAATCAATCTGAATCTGTTTTTTCCTTGCTCTGAAATCAGTTTTTGTTTGGTTTTTATAATATCGTTTAGTTGCAGATTTTCATTATTATAAATCAATTTATCGCTTTTTGAATTTCCAGAAAGACCATTTAAAACATGATTAATCTGTGCAATAATGGTATCGTTTTGAGCAATTTCGTTTTCCAGATTTTTATATCCAATTTTTTGAATAGCATCAAAATAAGCAGACTTATTTAGATAATTTAACAGCGGTTCCACAACTTCTTTTTCGCTGATTTCTTCGTTTGAAGTAAACGTAATGGTATGAAAAGTATAGTTTTTACTGGTAATATTATCTTCCAGAACCTTTTTCACTTCGCCTACCTCAGCCATTAGTTTAATCAGTTCAAAGTTTTGCTCTTTGTCTTCGATAAATTTATAAACATCAGGAACGGGTTTAATTTCAATTTTTTTAATTGCATTTCGTCCTGAAGTTCCAAAAACCTTATTTGTAAAATCAATATCGCCGGAAGCAATTTTAGACTGAATCAAATCGATTTTGGCGTATAAATAATCGACACTTTCAAAATTTGGTGTTACAACAATTTGATTCTGATACGATTTTTTGCTAGAATCCAAATAAAATCCGAGTGCAATTCCAAGTACAACCAAAATAAGAACAGCAATCCAGTTTTTGACAAAAAACTGAATCCCTCTGAAAATATTTCTGTTCACGCGATCAAAAAAATTACCGATGCTTTTAGAAAGCTGAAAAATGTCTATTTCCTGATCTGTATTTTGGGGTACTTTTGTACTCATGTATTGCTTTATTTTACGTTGAAAATTTGTTCCAAAATTTTAATGGTAATCAAATAAGTTGGTTTTACACCAGTTGTTCCTAATCCGCCTGAAGCCAGTGTACTTCCGGTTTCAAGTGGATTATCCGAAGCATAATACGCATAACGAACTTTAATATCGTGCGGCACACTTTTTCTAATTTTTGATGCCGACTGAATCGCTTTTTGATAATATGAACCTTCCATTTCAAGGCCAATTACACCCCAGGTCGATTCGTGGAAAAACTTCAACAAATCTCTGTTTTGTAACGAAGTCCCAAGAACGGTAACCATTGCGCCTTCATAAACATCGATGTCATTTCCTCTGAACATATCACCGGTTAATTCATTTTCAAAGAAATAATTATCCGCAGTTCCTTCATTAATATGTGCCGAAGGAATCATGATATCTCCTTTTCCGCCTTCCAAAATTCCCGCTTTCCCCATAATCGAAACCGATTTTACATTTAGTAAAGTTTCTTTTTTAAATGGTTTTAAAAGTTCGTCGATTGTTTCATACGCCTGTTCTCCAAAAGCATAATCCATTACGATAATAACTGGTTTTTCTTCGCCTACATTTGCGTTTGAAAATGCTGTTTTTGACCAATCTATTTTAGCAGTATCAAAAATCTGAACGTCAATATTTGTTCCTGAAGTATCTGGTAAAGAAATCATTCCGTTTTTAAAAGCCAATTCTTCAACCTGACTTCTGATTTCTTTTGAACCCGAACTACTTAATTCTTCATAAATATGAAAATCACTTTTTCCTTTATATTTAGAAGTTAATAGCGGCGTTGCAAAAATCGAATTCATTACACTGTGCATGTTCGCACTAATCACGTGAATTGGACGTTTTAAAAGATCGTTTGCCTTTAAAACTTCCTTGATATTTGTTGCCCAGATTTCTCCGTGAATATGATGTCCTAAACGCTCGCGCAAAACCGGACTGAATGTAATGGTTCGTTTATTATTTTCAACAATTTCTTCGATCGCTAATTTTCCTAACCAATAAATTACGTGCAGAAAACGATCTGGCGCATTTTCGGAACCGAAAGCGTCGTAAATATCCAAAACTTCTTCAAATGTTCTCGCTAAAATATTAGCAACATGCGAAATTGCTTTTTCTTTTTCAATCTGCGAAAGCTTTTTTGTCTGCGTAACGGCTTGTTCTAATTTTAACCAATCACGCGAAACTTCTCCGCCGTCATCAATCAAAACTCTATTTTTTATTTTGTGCGATTCGATGAAAATGAAAGTCAAATGCGTCAGAATATCATAAATGTCCGAACGTCCGCGCGTGATTTCAACATTCATTTGTTCTTCGTCGATTCGGTAACAATTTCTTCTTCTTTTTGGAGGAACAATTGGCTGAAAATGCGATTTTGAATATCCTTCATCTGAAGTTAAATTGATGAATCTACATTGTTCAATTCCTATTGGAAGACGCTCTATAACGTACAAAAGTCCGTTTAATTCTACTTTTTCCTCAGCAATATTTCCGTAAATTTCCGGGCGTAATGCTAATAATGATTCTCTTAAACTATCGCCGGAAACTCCCATTGGTTTATAAAAACCACGGTTGAATAAATGGCGCATTGTTATGTACATTTTTTCAATAGCTGCAGATGATTCCTGCGCTCTTGATCTTGATATATGTTTGGTTTCTTTCATGCTATTCTATTTTGTAAACTCAAATTTAAACAAATACAAGGCATGGCTTGTATCTACAATATCATTTTTTTTTAAAATCATTTTGATTTATTCTCTGTTTTAAATTTATCCTTTGTCCAATTTTCCGGATTTGAAACAATATAATCAGAAATTCTTTGATAGTCATTATTGTTTCTAATGATATTGTCGTAAAATAATTTTTGCCATTGATGTGGATATCCTAATCTGTTGGCATGTTTGGTTACGGCAGATTTATAGGATCCAACAATTGACGAAATGGTGTTTTTTCCAATATTTTGAAACCGTTGCGATCCAGGATTTTGTAGAGACAGGGCGTGTTGAGACAGGGCATGCCCTGTCTGTACAATATTGGCGTCATTTGCGAAATCCAAATCAATATTATTCGATTTTTTATCAATAATCAAAATTCCGTGAATATGATTTGGCATGACGACAAAATCACCCAATTCAACGTTTTTATGATGTGTTGGAATTTGATGCCACAATAGATCAGCAATAATACCAGCCGCTGACAAAATCATTTTATTATTTTGAATTTCTCCAAAATAATGTTTTCTGTCTTGTGTACAAATGGTTATAAAATAAGCACCGTTCCATCCATAATCCCACCATTGCGCTCTTATTGAAGAAATGCGATATTTATTTTGAAATTTTTCTTTATTCATAATAACTTAATGCTTCTATCTTTTTTATTCACTAAAAAAGAGGCATTAACTTACAAATATAAATATTTTCCTACTTTAAATTATCTGCAATCTTTCTATCATTCGACAATCTCGGAATTTTATTCTGACCACCCAATTTTCCTTGTGATTTCATGTATTCCTGAAATCCATTTTTCGAAACTTTGGTTACAACTACTTTCTGTAATACGTTTCCTGTGATTAAATCGTCGTAATAAATATTTTGTTTTCGCATCGAATCGTCTATTGCTTCGGCGAAAGCCTGCATATTATCTGGTTCTTTTTCAAATTCTACAAGCCATTCGTGATATGGTAATCCGCTTGACGGCGTAATTTGAGGCGCAACAGTAAATTCGTTTATCACAATATTGGTTCCGGCTGTAGCCTGTTTCATCGCATTTTCGACTTCATTGGCAATAACATGCTCTCCAAAAGCCGAAATATAATGTTTGATTCGACCAGAAACTATAACTCGATATGGAGCCAAAGAAGTAAACTGAACCGTATCACCAATATTATAACGCCATAAACCAGCATTTGTCGAAACTATTAACGCATAATTTATGCCTAATTCTACTTCTCCAATGGTGTAGCTTTTTGGATTTTCGGTAAAAAATTCATCGGCTTTAATGAATTCGTAGAAAATTCCGGAATTCAACAACAACAGCATTCCTTTTGCTTTTTGAGAATCCTGATAGGCAAAAAAGCCTTCAGAAGCCGGAAACAATTCAATACTGTCTACTTTTCGGCCAATCATATTTTCAAACTTGGCACGATACGGCTCGTAATTAACGCCTCCGTAAATAAACAAATTGAAATTTTTGAATAAGTCGCCAATTTTTTTTCCACCACTTTTTTCCTGTAAACGCTCAAAATACATTTGAACCCAAGACGGAATTCCCGAAATAATCGTCATATTTTGCTCAATAGTTTCCTCGACGATTGCATTTACTTTAGTGTCCCAATCTTCGATACAATTGGTTTCCCAAGAAGGCATTCGGTTTTTTTGAAGGTATTTTGGAACGAAATGCGCTCCAATTCCGGATAATCTACCAAATTTGATTCCGTATTTTTCGACTAAAATTGGACTTCCTTGGAGGAAAATCATTTTTCCGTCAACAAAATCAGCATTTCCTGTTTCGTAAATGTAATGCAGAATCGCATTTCGCGAAGCTTCAATATGATAGGGCATCGATTCCTTTGTCAGCGGAATGTATTTTGCGCCCGAAGTTGTTCCTGAAGTTTTAGCAAAATATAACGGTTTTCCTTTCCAAAGAATATCTTTCTCACCCATTCTTACCTTATCGATATAAGGTTTTAAATCTTCGTAATCACGAATTGGAACACGTTTTTTAAAGTCGTGAACTGTTTTTATTTTATCAAAATGATGATCAATGCCAAACTGCGTTTCTTTGGCACCATTTATTAAACTCCTGAAAACGTTTTGTTGCGTTTCGACAGGTTTATTGGCCCAAGCCTTAGTTTTATAGTATATTTTGCTTGCAAATAATTTTGCTGCTACAGATTTAATAGACATTGTTTATGGTATTATTTTTTGTCACTTTTCTTTTTATTTTGTGTTTTTCCGTTTTGTTCCTTCTCCATTTTAGCCACTTCCTCTCTTAATTTAATTTCTTCTTCAGTGGCTTTCATATTAACTTCAGAAGGTTCATCAACATCAGCCAAAATAGAGTCTTTATTGAATTTTGCATATTCCAATTCGCCTTTCAAAACTTTCTGAACTCCTCTTAAATAAGCTTCATTTTGTTTTAAAACTCTTTCGAGAGAATCAGATTTAATTGCTAATTCTGTTGCGTTTCTTTTTAATTGTGAGGATGAATATCCCGGAATAAACTCACGCAGTGGAGTAAAAGCAATGATAAAAGTAGTTACTAAAATGAGGAAAATTCCCCCCAGAGTAAACATTACAAAAACATTCATTAAAGTCAGCCTAAATGAAAAAATCTCTTCAAAAGTATTTTCATTCAAAATTACCAATCGATTTTTAATGAATAATTTTTTTCTGAAATCAAATTTTTTCTTAGTCATTTTAGATGATTATATGAGCAAATATAGCAATTAATAGTATTGATGGCGGTGGAGAAAAAACGGCAAATAATGTAATTTTATTATTTTATAAAATATTTAACGCAGTAAGGAACAAATATTTTAATCCAAAAACTCTTGTTGTACGTATATTTCTATATACCTTTGCGGTGAAAACGAAAATCAATTTGCTTCGGCATTAAATATACAATCATGGGAAGATTAGGTCTTACAGAAATCCTTGTTATAGTAGGTATTGTGATATTACTTTTTGGAGGTAAAAAAATTCCAGAATTAATGAAAGGTTTAGGAAGCGGAATTAAAGAATTCAAAAACGCTGCTAAAGACGATCAACCTGCGGCTTCTAAAAAAGAAGAAGACGAAACGAAATAAGAAATTCGAACGTATTAAAAATCCCAGATTACAAATTGTAGTCTGGGATTTTTTTGTTTTTTCTTATAAATAAAAACTTTAAGGATAATTTTGTCATTTCGAAGAATGAGAAATCTTCGCGAGTAGCTCTACATAGATTGGCGTTTTTCATTGCGGAGTTACTTGCGAAGATTTCTCATTCTTCGAAATGACAAGATTGTGGAAGTTCGGACTTTCGAAATTTAAAAATTGGAATTTTTACAAAACCATCGTCAGCTGAATTCTCTTTCTATCTTCATCAACCTCAGTTACTTTAACATCAACATGTTGATGTAATTTTACCACTTCGTTTACGTCACTAACAAAACCAGCTTTCAATTGCGAAATGTGAACCAAACCACTTTCCTTGATTCCGATATCAACAAAACAGCCAAAGTTGGTAATGTTATTTACAATTCCTGGCAAAATCATTCCGGTTTTCAAATCTTTGATTGATTTTACATTCGCATCAAATTCAAAAACCTTAGCCGATTTTCTTGGATCTAATCCAGGCTTTTCAAGCTCTTTTATGATGTCTTTTAGCGTAAGTAAACCAATTTCAGGTGTAACATATTTTTCGGGCTTAATAAGTGCTGTTTTCTCTTTGTTGGCAATTAATTCATTTAAAGAAATATTCAAATCTTTCGCCATCTTTTCAACAACCGGATAAGCTTCCGGATGCACCGCCGAATTATCCAACGGATTTTTAGCATTTGTAATTCTGATAAACGCTGCGCCTTGTTGATACGCTTTATCACCCAAACGTGGCACTTTTTTCAACTGCTTTCTGTCTTCAAAAGGTCCGTTTTCAGAACGATATTGTACAATGTTTTCGGCCAGCTTCTCTCCTATTCCACTCACATAACTTAGTAAATGTTTACTTGCCGTGTTGATATTAATTCCAACTGAGTTTACGCAACGAATTACCGTGCTATCTAATTCCTCTTTTAATTTGGTTTGATCAACATCGTGCTGATATTGTCCAACTCCAATTGCTTTTGGATCGATTTTTACCAATTCGGCCAAAGGATCTGAAAGTCGTCGCCCGATAGAAACCGAACCTCGAACCGTTACATCGTAATTAGGAAATTCTTCTCTCGCAATTTTCGAAGCCGAATAAACCGAAGCTCCAGCCTCAGAAACAATAAAAACTTGTACCGGTTTGTCGAATGCGATTTTTTTAATGAAAAATTCGGTTTCTCTTGAAGCCGTTCCGTTTCCAATCGAAATCGCATCAATTTGATAGGCATTTACCATTGAACGGATTTTCTTAATCGCCATTGATTCCTCATTTTGAGGCGCATGCGGATAAATCGTTTCGTTGTACAATAAATCGCCTTTTTCGTCCAGACAAACTACTTTACAACCACTTCTAAATCCTGGGTCGATTGCTAAAATTCGTTTTTCTCCCAAAGGCGGAGCCAATAAAAGCTGACCTAAATTATTAGCAAAAACCTGAATGGAATTCGCATCGGCTTTTGCTTTTGCTTCTTGTAACGTTTCATTTCCAATTGCCGGATTCAATAAACGTTTGTAACTATCCTCAATCGCTAATTGCAAATGAGCAGTTGTATTATTTTGTTTTTTAATGATGATTTCGTCAATAACATCGTAAGCGTCATCAATATCAACATCAATTTTCATTTTAATAAAACCTTCATTTTCTGCACGAAGCATTGCCAATAAACGGTGCGCCGGCGCTTTTGTCAAAGGTTCTTCCCAATCAAAATATTGACTAAATTTTTGTGCGCCTTCTTCCTCCGCTTTCTTTTTTACGACTTTAGTTCCAATAGTTGCTTTTCGCTGATATAATCTACGAAGTTGTTTACGAACATAAATGTTTTCGTTGATCCACTCCGCTACAATATCTCTTGCGCCCTGAATTGCCGCTTCTTCATTAATTACATTATCATTTATATATTGTGTAGAAAGGAAATCAATATCAACATCGCTTTCTGAGATAATCAATTTTGCTAAAGGTTCTAAACCAAATTCACGCGCAACATCGGCTTTTGTTTTTTTCTTCTTTTTGTATGGAAGGTAAAAATCTTCAATTTCCTGTAAATCAAAACTTTCTTCAATTTTTTTCTTCAATTCTGGCGTAAGCGCTTTTTGTTCCTCAATAGATTTAAGAACTGCTTCTTTACGCTTTATAAGTGTATCATAATCTTTTTGCAATTTTGCAATCAGCTCAATTACAGTTTCATCAAGATTTCCCGTACTGTCTTTTCGGTAACGAGAAATAAACGGAATCGTACAATCTTCCTCTAATAATTTTACTGTGTTTTGAATACTTACTGCCGGTGCCTGAACAGACTTGGCAATGAATTGAATATTAGTCATACTTTTAATGAAATAAATTCTTAATTATAAATTAGTATAATTTACTTGTTAAAACATACAAGAAAAATCACTAACGATTCGGCTAAAATAATATCTTTGTTTTGAATATTATGCCAATGGAAATTTTTTTACTCTATTTTTTATTTATAAATATCGTCGTTTTTATTCTTGCCGGATATGATAAACATCAAGCTCGAAAAAATAAACGAAGAATTCCTGAAAACACATTATTCTTTCTCCAATTCATCGGAGGAACTCCAGCTTTATTAACAGCAATGTTTTTCTTCAGACATAAAACGAGCAAAACTTCATTTATTGTCAAATTCTCTCTTATTTTTTTACTTCAAGTTGTTTTAGTTTATCTCTATTTAACAGACAAAATATAGATATTAACAATGTTGATAACCTAAAAATATACTTTACAATTAGTTGATTTTAAATATTTTAAATAAAAAACCGGATGAATTTTTAAAATTCGCCCGGTGTGTTTATTCTTTATTGGTGCGAAGCACCCGATTTTTTTTACGTTTTATGAACAAGCAATCTTATTAACTCTATTTTGGTGTCTTCCACCTTCAAAAGCAGTTTCCAAGAACGTTTCAACAATTTCAACAGCTTGATGAATAGAAGTAAAACGCGCTGGAATACTCACAATATTAGCATCGTTATGTAAACGCGTTAAATAAGCAATTTCTTTAGTCCAGCATAAGCCAGCTCTCACTTTCGGGTGTTTATTAACAGTCATTGCAATTCCGTTACCGCTTCCGCAGATTACGATTCCAAAATCAGCTTTTCCTTCAGATACATCATTTGCAACTGGATGTCCAAAATCAGGATAATCTACAGAAGCATCTGTATCTGTTCCGTAGTTCGTCACTTCGTATCCTTTTGCTTCAAGCATTGCAACAATTGCCTTTTTATATTCTGGTCCTGCGTGGTCGTTTCCTATTGAAATTTTCATTTTTTCTATACTATTAAGTTGTGTACCGCAAATTTACTTAATAAATAGATGTTCGCCACGAATTGCGCCAATTTTCACAAATTTTTTTCTTTTTGAATACTATATAAACATTCCAATATAAATTCGTGTACATTCGTGCAATTCGTGGCAAAAACACTTCATTTTACAACTATTTCACTGTCAAAACCTTATCAGTTATTAACAATTTTAATAACTCTATAAGTCACTCATAATCAATAAATAATAAACAATGTTTTTGTTAAAATTTTGAAGTGTTGATAGCGATTCGTAATTCGTTGATATTCAATTAACTTTAAGTTAACATTATTTGTTAATAAGTTCGAAAAGAAAATTAGAAGTTTTTTTTGGTTGTATCGAAAAAAAACCTAATCCAAAACCGGAATGAAATATGCAAGAAAAGTTTCGTGAATTTTTGGAAAAGTTATCAATATCAAAAATGCCATTTTCAACAAATATCAACATGTGAACTTATCTACAAAATGAATTCATTTTTGGTTGTTAACCATTGTTAATTAAAATACAAAAAGTCTTAAAAATTAAACTTTTAACTCAAAATAACTATGTTGATAACTCAATATAACTAAGAGAAACTTCATTTCAATACTTTTAAAAATAAATTTATTCGACATATTAACACACTATAATAACCAACAAATTTTTTTAAATTTTTAAAAATCTTTTTTGTTGTATTTAATATATGTTGAAAACTAAAAAAGTTGAAAAGGAAAAAAATTTTTGAATTTGAAAAAAAGAAACGTTTTAAACGATTTTGAGAGGATTATTTAGATTGTCCAGAATTTGCTGAACTTCTTCGAAATCGTCCGGATGAATTTTAAGACGGATGCCTCCCAGCGCTGCTGAATACATTGGCGCAACTGAAAGTGTCATTTCGTTTTCGAAAAAATAAGGGATTTCTTCTTGCTCGAGCAAGTGTTTCAGTACAACAGTTTCGTGTTGATAATTGAATATTGCGATGGTTTTAAAGCTTTCCATAAACGTCTTTTTGTAAATGTACGAAAAGTTATATTTTTAATAATTCTAATTTTTAAAATCTATATTCTGATATCTTATTTGTAATTTTAAACCTTATAAGAAAAGATATATGAGTAAGAAAATTAGAAAGCCGATAAAAAAAGAGAAAGATTTCTCTAGTAAGATAGTAAAAATTTTATCGCAAAGTGCTAATAAACCATTCAATTATAAACAAATAGCTGCAAAGCTTGAACTTGATGATACAAATAGCAGAAATCAGATTATTAAAGATTTGAAAATTCTTGCAGCTCAAAAGAAGATTATTGAAACTGAACCTGGAAAGTATTTGATCAAAGCAATTAGTCAGGATTACTACGAAGGAACGATAGATATGACGAGCAGAAAAACGGCATATTTTATTTGTGACGAATTTGCCGAAGATGTTTTTATTCCGACAAATAATCTGAATCGTGCTTTAGATAAAGACAAAGTAAAAGTTTACGTTTATAACCGTAGAAAAGGAAAAAGACCTGAAGGTGAAGTAATTGAAGTTCTGGAAAGAGATAAAACAGAGTTTGTTGGAGTGATTGATATTCAGGCCAATTTTGCTTTTGTTTCGACTGCAAATCCTAAAATGTATACCGATATTTTTATTCCAAAGGATAAAATGGGTGAAGCAGAAAACGGTGATGTTGTTTTGGTTAAGATTGAAGATTGGCCAAAACGAGCTGATAGTCCGTTTGGATCTGTAATCAGAGTTTTAGGAAAACCAGGAGAACATAATACAGAGATTCATGCTATTTTGGCTGAATACGGTTTACCAGCAGATTTTCCGGTAGAAGTAGAGGTTTTTGCACAAAAATTGGATACTTCAATTCAAGATTCTGAAATTGCAAAACGTCGTGATATGCGTGATACACTTACGTTTACGATTGATCCAAAAGATGCAAAGGATTTTGATGATGCCTTGTCTTTCAAAAAGTTAGAAAATGGAAATTTCGAAATAGGAATTCACATTGCCGATGTTTCGTATTATCTTGAAGAAGGAACAATCCTGGATGATGAAGCATATCAAAGAGCAACTTCTGTATATTTGGTTGATAGAGTAGTGCCAATGCTTCCGGAAGTTTTGTCTAATTTTGCATGTTCACTTCGTCCGAATGAAGAAAAATATACGTTCTCTGCAGTTTTTGAAATTTCGCCAACTTCACAGGTTATTAACCAATGGTTTGGAAGAACAGTAATTTATTCTGATCAGCGTTTTGCTTACGAAGAAGCACAATATATCATTGAAACAAAAGACAATACAATTCCGGTTGATATTTCAATCACTGGAGAATCTTATGTTGTTTCGGATGAAATTGTTGAAGCGACTTTAAAATTAGATGAATTAGCTAAGATTTTGAGAAAGAAAAGAATGCAAAATGGTGCTATTTCTTTTGATAAAGTAGAAGTGAAATTCAACTTAGATGCTGAAGGAGAACCGGAAGGAGTGTATTTCAAAATATCAAAAGATGCGAATCATTTGATTGAGGAATTTATGCTTTTGGCTAATAGAAAAGTGGCTGAATACATTGGAAAACAGAAGAAAACATTTGTTTACCGTATTCACGACGAACCAAATGAAGACAAATTAATTGCAATGGCAACTGTAATTGCTAAATTTGGATATAAAATTGATTTTAGAAATAAAGGTGACATTTCGAAATCATTGAACGCTTTGATGGAAGAAGTGAATGGCAAAAAAGAGCAAAATTTAATTGATACTCTTGCGATTAGAAGTATGAGTAAAGCCAAATATTCAACAGATAATATTGGACATTATGGTTTAGCTTTTGATTATTACAGTCATTTTACATCGCCAATTCGTCGTTATCCAGACGTTATGGTACACCGTTTGTTGCAGTATTATCTGGATGGAGGTGCTTCTGTAGACGAAGAAACGTATGAAACAAAATGTCTGCATTGTTCGAATATGGAAAGTTTGGCGACTAATGCTGAACGTGACAGTATCAAATACATGCAGGTTAAATACATGCAGGATCATCAGGACGAAGAATTCTTGGGTGTTATTTCTGGAGTTACGGAATGGGGAATTTATGTTGAAATCGTTTCTAATAAATGCGAAGGAATGGTAAGAATCAGAGAAATAAAAGATGATTATTATACTTTCGATGAAAAACAATATGCTTTGGTTGGAGCTACTTCAAATAGTATATTGCAATTGGGAGACGAAATTTATGTTAAAGTAAAAAATGCCGATTTAGTGAAGAAACAACTGGATTTTCATTTTTTACGAAGAGCCGAATAAATATTAATAAAAAAAATAAAAGTATGAAAAAGCTAATTGTTGGAGCAGTAATTTTATTTGTTCAAATGTCTTTTGCTCAGGTTACTAAAGAGTTAGGTGATTTTGATACCGTAAAAGTATTTGATAAGTTAAGTGTAAAATTAGTTCAGTCATCTGAAAATAAAATTATTATAAAAGGAGCAAGAGAATCTGAAGTAGAAGCTGTTAATAAAAACGGAATATTGAAATTAAGAATGCCGTTTCCAAAACTTCTATCTGGGAATGATTTGGATATTACATTATATTACAAGCATATAGAACTTATTGACGTAAATGAAGGAGCAGAGGTAAAAAGTTCAGAAGCTATTAAAGCAACCTCGTTTAAAGTAAGTGCTCAGGAAGGCGGAATTATCAATGTTGATTTAAATGTTGATAAGCTAAAAGTAAGCTCTGTTTCAGGAGGATCGATTACTTTGACAGGAAAAGCAGAAAATCAGGTTGCAAGTTTAGGAGCTGGCGGTTATTTGTTAGCAAGTAAATTAGAAACGTCTCAAACGACTGTAAGCGTTTCTGCGGGCGGAAAAGCTGATGTGAATGCCTCAACTCTTGTTGATGCAAAAGTAAGCGCAGGAGGCTCTATTTACATTTACGGAAAACCTAAACAAATAAACCAAAAGACTGTTTTTGGAGGGAAAATTGAAGAAGTAAAATAATTTTTGATGATAAATGATATTCTGGCTGGGCTGCCATGGGGACTTGTTCTGAGCTTTATGGTAGGTCCGGTATTTTTTGTTTTAATAGAAACTAGTATTACTAAAGGATTTAGAGCTGCTATAGCTTTTGATTTTGGAGTTGTATTAGGTGATATTTTTTTTATTGCTATTGCATATTTAGGAAGTTATAGGTTGATTTCCAGTTTAAAAGATGATCCGGCACTTTTTATTTTTGGAGGTATAATAATGCTTGCATACGGTGTAATTTCTTTTGTTAAATTAAAAAAAGAAGAAAAAATCAATGATGAAGAAATTGATCGCGATATTTTAAAAAGAAATTATGGAAGTTTGTTTGTAAAAGGCTTTTTACTTAATGTTATCAACATTGGTGTTCTGGGTTTTTGGCTTGCTGTAATTATTTCTGTAGGACCAAAATTAGATATGCAAACGTCAAGAATGATGACATTTTTTACTTCAGTAATTATCACCTATTTATTAATTGATTGTGGTAAAATTTTATTAGCAAAACAGTTAAAATCAAAAATGACACCAACTAATATTTTGAAAATCAAAAAAGGAATTAGTATCGTTTTAATGGTTTTTGGATTCGCTTTGGTAATTCAAGGTTGGTTTCCGAAAGAAAAAGAAATGGTTAAAAACGCATTTGAAAAGATTGATAAGTAGTTTGTTAACAACTCAAAAATATAAAATTAAGCCTCTGAATTTCAGAGGTTTTTTTGTTTATAAGTGTTGGTATGGAAGTTTTTTAAGTCTAGTTTGTCATTTCGACGTAAGGAGAAATCTTCGCAAGTAACTTCGTTACAATTGTCAAATCTTTGTAGAGTTTCTCGTGGAGATTTCTCCTTACGTCGAAATGACAAGATTGTGGAAAGTTTAGGGATAAAAAAAGAGACACATTTCTGTATCTCTTTTTTAAGCATCGTCCGGATTCGAGTATATATTTTAATTAATTTTTTCTAAAAATTAAACATAAAAAAAACCTTCAAATTGCTTTGAAGGTTTTGAGGCATCGTCCGGATTCGAACCGGAGTAGGAGCTTTTGCAGAGCCCAGCCTAGCCGCTCGGCCACGACGCCATTACTTGAACGGTTGGCAAAAGTAACTAAAATCTTTAAATTTCAAAAGTTTCGAATGAACTATTTTAAAATTTTAGATTTTTTAGTGAAAGAATTACTTTCTAATTTCCGTCATTTTTATGGTAACTGTTTCAACGTCACCACCAATAGGTGGATTTACTTTTGAAACCCAAACTGTTGTTTTTTCTATCATTTCTATCTCTGCCAATACGCGAATATTGATTCTTTTGGCCACATGTTCCAATAAATGGGAACGAATTGCCATTTCTTCTGTCACAATTTTGTTCAAATGAACATAATCAACCGTATCTAAAAGATGATCTGTTTGTGCAGATTTCTGTAAATTTGCTTTAATTTTTAGATCAACAGTGTAGTCAGATCCTATTTTTCCTTCTTCAATTAAACATCCGTGGTACGAAAAAGTACGGATATTTTTTAGTTTTATAACTCCCATTTTTATATTGTTTCACGTTTAAAGTTTCAGGTTTTGCGCCACTTAAATAACTTTAAACCTGAAACCTGAAACCTTTTTTTTATCTTTGCTAAAATTACTATAAAATAATGGCATCAGAAGAGAAATCACTCAATTTTATTGAACAAATCATAGAGGAAGACGTAAAATCAGGTCTTTCAAATACTAAACTTCGCTTTCGTTTTCCACCAGAACCTAATGGTTATTTACACATTGGGCACGCGAGTTCTATTGCGTTAAATTTTGGTTTAGGAATTGATTATCAATCTCCTGTGAATTTACGTTTTGATGATACAAACCCTGAAAAAGAAGAGCAGGAATTTGTTGATGCTATTAAAAAAGATGTGGAATGGTTAGGATATACTTGGGCTGAAGAATGTTATGCATCAGATTATTTTCAACAATTATACGATTGGGCTGTTTTATTAATTAAAAAAGATAAGGCATATGTTGACAGTCAATCTTCTGAAGAAATGGCAATCCAAAAAGGAACTCCAACGACTCCAGGAACTGACAGTCCATACAGAAATCGTTCTGTTGAAGAAAACTTAGATTTATTCGAAAGAATGAAAAACGGTGAATTTGAGGCTGGTACACATATTCTTCGTGCAAAAATTGACATGAAATCAACAAACATGTTAATGCGTGATCCTATCATGTACAGAATTTTACACAAACATCACCATAGAACTGGAGATGCTTGGAAAATTTATCCAATGTACGATTGGGCGCACGGACAAAGTGATTATTTAGAACAAATTTCTCACTCATTTTGTACACTAGAATTCTTGCCTCACCGCGAGTTATACGATTGGTTTTTAGATCAGATTTTTGATGATAATAAACTGCGTCCAAAGCAAAGAGAATTTGCTAGACGTAATTTATCACACACTGTTGTTAGTAAAAGAAAATTACAGCAACTAGTTAAAGAAAAGCATGTTAACGGTTGGGATGATCCAAGAATGTCAACAATTTCCGGATTAAGAAGACGTGGTTATACAGCTGCTTCATTACGTAATTTTGCTAACACAATTGGTATCGCAAAACGTGATAATTTAATTAATGTATCAGTTTTAGAATTCTGTATTCGTGAAGATTTAAACAAAATTGCACCTCGTGTAATGGCTGTTTTAGATCCTGTAAAATTGGTAATTACAAATTATCCAGAAGGAAAAGAAGAATGGTTAGAAGCTGAAAACAATCAAGAAGATGAAAATGCTGGTTTCAGAAAAGTACCTTTTTCTCGTGAATTATATATTGAAAGAGAAGACTTTTTAGAAGAAGCTCCAGCTAAATTTTTCCGCTTGACTTTAGGAAAAGAAGTTCGTCTTAAAAATGCTTATATCATTAAAGGTGAATCTGTTATAAAAGATGAAAACGGAAATATTACTGAAATTCATGTAACATATGACACTGATTCTTTAAGCGGAAGTGGGACAGAAGCAAGCCAAAGAAAAGTATCTGGAACATTGCATTGGGTTTCAATTCAGCATGCATTAGAAGCAGAAGTTCGTTTGTACGATCGTTTGTTTACAGATGAAGCTCCGGACAGTTATAAAGAGAAAAATTTCTTAGATTTTGTGAATCCAAATTCATTAGAAATTGTGACTGGATTTGTTGAACCAAGTTTAGCAACAGCTCAAAATGAAGATAAATTTCAGTTTCAACGTTTGGGTTATTTTACTGTTGATAAAGACTCAACTGCTTCAAAATTAGTATTTAACAAAACAGTTGGATTGAAAGATGCTTGGGAAGAAAAAGGTAAAAAAGAAGAAAACAGCATTAATAATTCTTTGAAAGATATCAACAAATATTTTAAAATTGAGACTAAACCAGAACGTATTGCAATTGAAAGCGCAATAGGGGAGAACATAAAAAATATTTCTACTTTTTCTCTTTTACAAAATGCTTTAAAGAAGAATATCAACAATAATAAAGCTTCGTTGTTGTTTTCTCAGTTTATTTTAAAATATTCAAACTGGAAATCGACAGATTTTGAAGAAGAAGATATTAAGAAATTATATTCAATGTCTTTAAAAAGTGAATCTACTTATGTTCGATCAAAAACACTTTTAAATTTGAGAGATCTTGAAAGTGAAAGTTTCAAAAACCAGTTTGATGATGAAGTTTTGAAATTATATTCAAATCCTCCAAAAAATGCATCGGAAAGAGAAATTGAAATTTTATCTGAAATGGTAAAAAAATAAAAATAATTAGAATCTATGGAAAGCGCTTTTTATAAGCGCTTTTTTTATTATTTATTTCTTCTATTGAAATTATAATTTTTATAAATATTTTAGATTAAAAATAACCTTCATAAATTGATTTTAAGCTGATTTTTTATTTCTTCCGATACAGAATTCATCTTTTATAAAATAATTAAAATAAAGGCTTTATTTTAATTTTAGACTTCAATTTAGCACTCGTAAAGGCTTATTAACAGTGAATTGTTTATAACCTCAATTTTTAAATTCACTTTTATACTTGGACGAAATTTTATCTTCTAAAAGTTCTTGAATTTTAAAATATAAATTTTATTTATTATTTTTTATAATTAATAAGTTTTTATTAATAATAAATTTAATCTATTTAAAAAGTAAATTTAATAGATAATTTATTGTAAAAATGACCTTCATAAATCTATTTTAAGCTCATTTTTTTATTACTTCGATATGTAACTCATTTTTTAAATTATTGTTTATTTAGGGTCTTTATTTAACTTTTTACTGTTGTTTTTGTCAGTTTAACGGGTTGTTAACATAGAATTGTTTATAAAGTTGGTACTTTTATGTCATTACCAAAAGTCAGAGTTGATTTTTTAGAAAAATTAGTATTTCCGATTAGATTCTAAGTTGAAGGCCATTAATTTTAAAAAAGACGATTTTTTAATTTTTTGATATTTCAGAATTGAATTCTTGAGAAGACAATTTTATGTTCTAATTTTTATTGTGATTTAATTTTGATAATATTTCGCGTAAAAGGTATTTTTCAAATTAGTTTCATAATGATGTGATTCCATAATATTGATTTAGGCTTTATTGTTTTTTTATATTTCAATCTGGCAGTTTTTAATTTTTAATTTAAAAATCAAATTATCATGAAAGTATTATATTTTACGCTAGCACTATTATTTGCAAATGTTGCAATTTCACAAACACATCAAATTACAAAACACAATGGGGAACAGCTTGATGTCAATTTTATTAAAAACGAAAATGGTTTAATTTATTACTCGTTAAACGGAAGTTCGGAAGAAATTAAAATCAGTAAATACGCTGTTTCACAAATTACAAATAAGCAAACGAATCAAACTCAAAAAATTTCTGATAAAATAATGGTTGATTCAAAAGACGATTATAAAATGGTAACAGTTTTGCCTCAGGAAAAGACAATAGGTTTAAAACAAGTTGCTAATTTTTCAGGAGTTTCGACAAGGACAAAAGGTGAACCGCCAATTGCTAACGAAAACCAGACTGCAATGAGAATTAAAAGTAAATCGGCTTCAAATGGTTATCCTTTTGTAAGTATTGTTCAAAAAGCAGATGGAAAATATGAAGCAGTTGCTTATGTGTATTAATTGTATTGTTAAATTTTTGTAAATAGCGTTTATTCAATAGTTTATATTTTAAAAAAGGTTACCTTTAATTAATCATTTAAATTTAAATATTATGTCAAAGAACTTAAATACTGCGGCTGCTATTTTGGCTGCTGCTGCTGCCGGTGCAGCAATCGGAATTTTATTTGCTCCAGACAAAGGATCAAAAACTCGTGCAAAATTGAAAGAAGGTATAGATGATGCGACACATAATTTAAAGGATTCGCTTTCTGCAAGTTCTGAAGTGCTTCGTGAAAAATTTACCCATGCCAAAAAGAATCTTGATGGAACTTACGAAGAATTGCTTTCGAATATGAGTTACAAGACAGAGGAGGTAATCACTTTTTTAGAATCTAAATTGGCTGATTTGAAAGCACAGAACGCTAAACTTCAAAAATAAATAGTATTCAAAAAACACATTACTTGATTATATTTACTAGAGTAATGTGTTTTTTTATTTAAAATAAGAATTATGGCTTTTGAAGAATTAAAAGAAAATACCGAAAACATTCAGGATCAGGCTAAAGATTATATTGAAAGTCATTTGGCTTATTATAAACTTTGGGGTTTTAAAGTAGCAATGAAATCAACTACTTTAATTTTAAAGTTTACTTTGATTTTATTGTGTTTTAGTATGGTTTTACTTTTTGGATCTTTTGCTGCAGCTTATGCTTTTGGCAGTTTGTTCGAAAGTAATGCGCTAGGATTTTTGACAGTAGGAGGGATCTATTTGGTTTTTACTATTTTACTTTTCTTTGTGAAAGACAAGTTTGTTGAAGGACCAATTTTGGAGAAATTTTCAGAAATCTTTTTTAATGATTAAGTAGTTATGGAAAAGAAAAAATACTCATCATATGCTGAACTTGATAGAGATTTGGAAATTTTGAAATTAGAAAAACAGATTAATTATCAGAAATTAGTTTTAAGTTTTCAAAAAACCAAAGAGAGCATAACACCACAAAAAATTGTAAATGGTTTTGTTTCGTCTTACACAGAATACTTTTCAAATTCATATGTAAAAATTTTGCAATCAGTTTTACCGTACGTAATTGGTTGGTTTATCAATAAAAAAAGAGGCAATTAAGCCTCTTTTTTATTTTATAGATTATTTAGTTTCCGGTTGAATATCATCTTCATATCCAGTTTGTGGTGGAGTAGGTTTTGGTTTTTCAACTTTTTTGTTGTTCTTTTTCATCATTTCACCAACTTGATTTGATGCTGTAAATGAAGCTACCATATTGTTTAACATATCACTTCCGGCTTGCGGAGAATTTGGCAATAAGATTAAATTCGAATTTGCATCAGCGCCAATAGCTTGTAAAGTATCATAATGCTGAGTAACAACAATTAGGGCAGAAGCTTCTTGTGAATTGATTCCAACATTATTTAAAACTTCAACACTTTCAACAAGACCTCTTGCAATTTCGCGACGTTGGTCTGCAATACCTTGACCTTGCAAACGTTTACTTTCAGCTTCGGCTTTTGCTTTTGCAACAATTCTGATTCTTGAACTTTCAGCTTCAAATTCAGCAGCTGTTTTTTCTCTATCAGCAGCGTTGATTCTGTTCATTGCATTTTTTACCTGAATATCTGGGTCAATATCAGTAACCAAAGTATTGATGATATCATATCCGTAAGTTGACATTGCTTCATTCAATTCACGTTTTACAGCAACTGCAATATCATCTTTTCTTTCGAAAACATCATCCAGTTTTAGTTTAGGAACTTCGGCACGAACAACATCAAATACATATGAAGTAATCTGATCGTGTGGATATTCTAGTTTATAAAAAGCTTCATATACTTTTTCCTGGATTACTTTAAACTGAACTGAAACTTTCATTTTAATGAAAACGTTGTCTTTGGTTTTTGTTTCGATAATAACATCTAACTGTTGAATTTTAAGATTTACTCGACCTGCGATTCTGTCTACAATCGGAATTTTAAGTTGTAGACCTGAGTTTCGAACGCTTAAAAATTTACCAAATCTTTCGATTACAACAGACGATTGTTGTTTCACGGTAAAAAATGAAGACATAAAAATGAAGAATCCAAATACTAAAAGGATTAATAATGCTGTACTCATGGTGATATTAATTTAAATTTTTGATCTTGGTAAATTACGAAAATTCTTCTAAAATAAATTTTTTAAACATTAAAAAAACGCTAAGAACATTTGTTGGATGTTTCTTAGCATTTCTATTTTTGAATTGAATTTTAATTATAAAGTTGCTATCGCTTTCTGAATTCTCGAAATAGTTTCTTCTTTTCCAATGATTTCAACAATGTCAAATAGGTGAGGGCCTTTTAAAGCTCCGACCAAACTTAGACGGAAAGGTTGCATAACTTTACCCATTCCAATTTCATTTTTAGTTAACCAATCTTTTACGATTGCTTCAATATTTTCGGAATCAAAACCATCAATATATTCTAGAGTTGAAATCAATTCTTGCATTAATGCCGGAGTTTCTTCCTTCCAGTTTTTGCTTGCTTTTTCATCATAAGAAGTCGGAGCTTGGAAAAAGAAATCAGTTAAATCCCAAAACTCTGAAACGAAATGAGCTCTTTCTTTAATCAAAGAAACGATTCTTGTGACGTCATATTTAGAAACATCAACACCTTTTTCAACCAAAATAGGAGAGAAGCTTTTCGCTAAATCCGCATTATTTTGTTTGATTAAATATTGATGATTGAACCATTTGTTTTTCTCAGGATCAAATTTTGCTCCCGCTTTATGAACTCGGCTTAAGTCAAAAGCTTCAACCAATTCTTCTAAAGAATATAATTCTTTATCTGTTCCGTCATTCCAACCTAACAAAGCTAGGAAGTTTACAACTGCTTCCGGGAAAAACCCTTTTTCTCTGTATCCAGATGAAACACCTTCTTCCGTTTTCCATTCTAATGGAAACACAGGAAATCCTAATTTATCACCATCTCTTTTAGATAATTTTCCGTTTCCAACTGGTTTCAAAATCAAAGGTAAATGTGCAAATTCTGGAGCATCCCAACCAAAAGCTCTATATAATAAAATGTGAAGTGGCATTGATGGCAACCATTCTTCACCACGAATTACGTGTGAAGTTTCCATCAAATGATCATCTACAATATTCGCTAAATGATACGTTGGCATTCCGTCACTTTTAAATAAAACTTTATCATCGAGCAAACTCGTTTCGAACTTAACATCGCCACGAATAATATCTTTTAAATGTAAAGTTTCATCAACTGGAGTTTTAAAACGAATCACATAATGTTCTCCATTTGCAATTCTTTTAGAAACTTCGTCAGCAGAAATTACTAAAGATGTATCTAATTTTTCACGGTTATGATGATTGTATATAAACGTTTTTCCTTCAGCTTCGTGTTGTTTTCTATGTGCATCTAATGCTTCAGGAGTATCAAATGCATAATATGCCCAACCTGACTTGATCAATTGATCAGCATAAGATTGATATAATTCCTTACGATCACTTTGTCTGTATGGACCAAATTTTTCATTTTTTCCAACGGTTTCTTCAGGAGAAATTCCTAACCATTCAAGCGCTTCCATAATATAAGCTTCGGCACCTGGCACAAAACGAGTTTGATCTGTATCTTCAATTCTCAGATAAAAAACACCGTTATGTTTCTTTGCAAATAAATAATTAAATAGGGCAGTACGAACTCCGCCAATATGTAATGGTCCAGTCGGACTTGGTGCAAAACGCACGCGAACTTGCTTTGACATTTGTATAAATTTTGTTGCAAAGATACAACTTTAGATAAATCCCAATTTTTTAAAATCCCAAATTCTAAACTCAGTGAATACTTGGAATTTGGAATTTATTTTTTTGGAATTTGAATCGCTATAATTAGTACTTTTATGGGTTATAATTAAAAGAGATTTTATTTTGAAAACATCATCTGCAATATATCAGAAGTTAGAAGGATTTATAAAGAAATATTATATGAATGAATTAATAAAAGGAGGACTTCTTTTTATTGGTTTGGGATTATTATACTTTCTTTTTACCCTTTTTATAGAATATTTTCTTTGGCTGAAACCATTAGGAAGGACTCTTTTATTCTGGATATTTATTGCAGTAGAAGTTTTTCTGTTGTTTCGATTTATCTTATTTCCAATTTTTAAGTTGTTCAAACTTCAAAAAGGAATCGATTATAATCAAGCTTCGGCAATTATTGGAAATCATTTTACAGAAGTAAGTGATAAACTGACGAACTTTTTGCAGCTTTCTTCCAATGAAAATTCAGCAGAAAGTTCAGAATTAATGTTGGCTTCAATCGAACAAAAAGCAAATTCATTGCAACCAATTCCGTTTGGAAATGCCATCAATTATAATTCAAATAAAAAGTATTTGCCTTTGGCTTTGATTCCGGTTTTGTTGTTTGCAGTCTTTTTTGTTTCAGGAAATAGTAATATCATTTCTCAAAGTTTTAATAGAGTGGTGCATTTCAATTCTGCTTTTTTGCCTCCGGCTCCTTTCAAATTTGTGGTTTTAAATGACAAACTTCAGACAGAACAAAACAAAGATTTCATTGTAAAAGTAGAAACTGAAGGAAACATAGTTCCGGAAAATGTAATGATTCATATTGGCAATGAAAGCTATTTTATGGAATCTTCTCAAACTGGAAAGTTCGAATTCAAGATTGAAAAACCAACTTCAGATATGGCTTTTTCTTTTGAAGGAAATTCTGTTTCATCAAATGAATATGAATTAAAAGTTATTACAGTTCCATCGATTGCGAACTTCGAAATGGTTTTGAATTTTCCATCTTACCTAAAAAAGAAATCAGAAACCATTCAAGGAACCGGAAATGCAATCGTACCAGAAGGAACAATTGTAACCTGGAGAATGAAAACCCAATCGACTCAAGAGGTAGTTTGGAAAGATGAAAACGCAGTTTTGAAGTTTAATAAGATCGAAAACGAGTTTAAATTGGCTAAAAATATCAATCAAAATACAGAATATCAAATTCTTACTTCGAATAATAAGGTCAAAAACTATGAAAAATTAGACTATCAGCTGTCAGTTATCAAAGATCAGCATCCAACAATCACTGTTTCGCCAGCTCCTGATAGTTTAAAGTTAGATAAGAATTATGTTTTAGGAAGACTGGGAGACGACTACGGTTTATCGAAATTGCAGATTGTTTATTACGAACATGGCAAACCACAAACTTCAAAACGCGGAACTATTCCAGTAAAGCAAGCTGTGTTTGATCAGTTTGTTTTTAACTTCCCAAGTAATCTTGCAGTTGAAGAAGGAGTATCGTACGAATACTATTTTGAGGTTTTTGACAACGATGCATTGCACGGATTTAAGAGTACAAAATCTTCTACATTTTCAGATCGAGTTGCTACAACAGATGAAATTCACGATGCCGAATTGCAACAGCAAAATGCCAATATTAATAGTTTATCTAAATCATTAAAGAATCAGGAAAAGCAATTTTCTGATATGGACAAACTAAAAAATACCGGAAAAGAAAAAGACAATTTAGAGTTTAAGGATCAGCAAAAAGTAAACGATTTTATCAAACGTCAAAAACAACAAGACGAAATGATGAAGCAGTTTGCTGAAAAAATGAATAAGAATTTAGATAAATACAATACTGATAAGAAAGATAAAACTGCTGAAGATTTACAAAAGCGTTTAGATAATGCTGAGAAAGATTTAGAGAAGAATCAGAAATTGATGGATGAGTTAAAGAACTTAAACGACAAATTAAACAGCGAAGAGTTGTTTGATAAGATGGATAAATTCAAACAAATCAGTAAAAATCAATCTCGTAATTTAGAACAATTAGTCGAATTAACCAAGCGTTTTTATGTAGAAAAGAAAGCAGAACAAGTTGCTGAGAAACTAAATAAGTTGGCTGAAAAGCAAGAAGAACTTTCTAATAAAGATGCTGAAAATACAAAAGAGAAGCAAGACGATATCAAAAAATCATTTGATAAAATTCAGGAAGATCTTAAAGATTTGAAAGATGAAAATAATACTTTGAAATCTCCTTTGGATATTCCGAAAGATGCTTCAAAAGAAAAAGATGTAGAAAATGATTTGAATAAAGCTTCAGAGGAATTAAGTAAAAAGAATACTTCTTCGGCTAAGCCAAAACAAAAAAGTGCTTCTAAGAAAATGAAGTCAATGGCGGAACAAATGAGTTCAACCATGGAAGGTGGAGAACAAGAACAATTGGAAGAAGATGTTGCAATGCTTCGTCAAATTCTGGATAATCTTTTAGCTTTTTCATTGTCTCAGGAAGATGTAATGAAACAGTTTAAATCGATGAAATTAGGTTCTTCCGCTTATACGAAGAACATCAAAATTCAGCAGAATTTAAAACAACAGTTCCGTCATGTCGATGATAGTTTGTTTGCAATGTCTTTAAGAAATCCAAAAATTGCGGAAGATGTAAGTAAGGAAATTGGAAACGTACAATATAATATGGACAAAGCAATTGAAGTTTTAACCGATGTCCAAATCCCAAAAGGAGTTTCGCATCAGCAATACGCTGTTTCATCTGCAAATAAATTAGCTGATTTTCTAAGTGACCTTTTAAATAATATGCAGATGCAAATGTCTAAACCAGGAATGGGGAAACCAAAACCTGGAGACGGACAAGGAATGCAATTACCAGACATTATTCAAAAGCAAAAAGGCTTGGCTGATAAAATGAAGGACGGAATGAAGCAAGGTGATAAACCCGGAACTGGTCAGCAGGGAAAAACCGGAGAAGGAAAACCAGGTCAAGAAGGTCAACAAGGAAAAGATGGAAATGGAAAAGACGGAAAGAATGGTCAGGGTAAAAATGGACAAGGAAGTAAAGAAGGAGGAAATGGTAAAGATGGAAATGAAGGTAATGATGGAGAAGGAGATGCTGAAAAGATAATGGAGATTTACAAAGAGCAAGTCAAACTTCGTGAAGCATTACAAAAAGAGTTAGCTAAAAAAGGTTTAGACGCTCAAGGAAAAAATGTAATTGATCAAATGAAAGCTTCAGAAAAGCAGATTTTAAATAAAGGATTTAAGAATGAGAACCTACAGAGAATTTTAAATATTCAGCAAGAATTACTAAAATTAAACAACGCAGTTCAGGAACAAGGTCAAGATACGAAGCGTCAATCTGAAACAAATAAGGCTGAATTTTCTAATCGTGCAAATGCTTTACCAAGCTCATTAACTGATTATTTAAATAGTGTAGAAATTTTAAATAGACAATCGCTACCTTTGCGCTCGAATTTTAATCAAAAGGTTCAAGAATATTTTAATACAAAATGATAAACTTTAATTACGAAACCGAATTTTCTTTAGATAACGAACAAGCTTTTACAGATTGGTTGAGCGCAGTTATTGTTTCTGAAAAGAAGAGTGAGGGAGAAATAAACTATATTTTTTGTGATGATGAATACCTGCACAAAATAAATGTTGAGTATTTAGATCACGACACACTAACTGATATTATTAGTTTTGATTATACAGTTGGTAACGAATTAAACGGAGATATTTTTGTTTCTGTTGAAAGAGTAGAAGACAACGCAAAAGATTTTAATGTTTCATTTGAAGAAGAATTGAAACGTGTACTTGCTCATGGTATATTACATTACTGTGGATACAAAGATAAAAGTGATGCAGATGCAGAGCTTATGCGTTTAAAAGAAGATGAAAAGATCGCGATGTTTCACGTGGAACAATAGAAAATTTGTTTCAAGTTTTTTATTGTTTCTGGTTTCAAGTTGCGAATATTGAAACTGATAGCTAGAGATTGTTCCACGTGAAACGTTTCTATTTTGAAATCGATTTTAAAAAGTGTTTCACGTGGAACATGAAAAATTGATGTAAGCTGGATAAGTTGTTTCATGTAGAACATGTGAAATTTAATTCTGGAGAGAAAGAATAAGTAAAATGTTTCACGTGGAACGTTAAGTTTTTAGCTTTAATTTAAGAAGAAATTGAATATGTTCTACGTGGAACTTTTGGGTTTAGTTTTTGAATCCGTGTTTAGTTTAGAAAATGTTTCACGTGAAACATTGAAGATTTGGGTTTGAATTTTGAGTTTAAAAGAATAGATGTTTCACGTGAAACATCTGGTTTAGGTTTGAAACTTCAAACTTGAAACCTGAAACTTCAAATAAAAAAAACCGTTCCACGTGGAACAAAAGAGAAATAAAGTTAATTCTGAGAACTGCCTTAAACGGTTTCCAGAGAATAATAAAACAAAATGTTTTTAGAAGAATACGATGTTATTGTAGTTGGTGCTGGTCATGCAGGATCTGAAGCCGCGGCAGCGGCCGCAAATTTGGGATCCAAAACTTTATTGGTTACAATGAGTTTGCAGAATATAGCCCAGATGTCTTGCAATCCTGCAATGGGAGGAATTGCAAAAGGACAAATTGTTCGTGAGATCGATGCGCTTGGAGGTTACTCCGGAATCGTTTCAGATCGAACTGCAATTCAGTTCAAGATGTTGAATAAATCGAAAGGACCTGCGATGTGGTCGCCAAGAGTTCAAAGTGATCGAATGCGTTTTGCAGAAGAATGGAGATTGATGTTGGAGGGAACTCCAAATTTAGATTTTTACCAAGAAATGGTAAAAGGTCTGATTATCGAGAACGGAAAGATAAAAGGAATTAGAACTTCGCTTGGAGTTGAGATTCGTTCTAAATCGGTTGTGTTGACAAACGGAACTTTTTTGAACGGATTGATTCATATTGGAGAGAAACAATTTGGAGGAGGAAGAGCGGGCGAAAGTGCCGCAACCGGAATTACCGAAGATTTAGTGAATGCCGGTTTTGAAGCTGGAAGAATGAAAACTGGAACGCCACCACGAGTTGATGGTCGTTCTTTGGATTATTCGAAAATGAATGAAGAAAAAGGAGATGCAAAACCGGATAAGTTTTCTTATTCGGATTTAACGGTTACGTTAACGCATCAAAGATCTTGTCACATGACATACACGTCGTTGGATGTTCATGATATTTTGAGATCTGGTTTTGATCGTTCGCCAATGTTCAACGGAAGAATAAAAAGTTTAGGTCCGAGATATTGCCCGTCGATTGAAGATAAGATTAATCGTTTTGCTGATAAAGAACGTCACCAACTTTTTGTTGAGCCGGAAGGATGGAAAACTTGTGAAGTTTACGTAAACGGATTTTCAACTTCGCTTCCGGAGGATATTCAGTTTAAAGCTTTGCGTACCGTTGTCGGTTTTGAAAATGTAAAATTTCTTCGTCCAGGTTACGCGATCGAGTATGACTATTTCCCACCAACACAATTAAAACATACTTTGGAAACAAAGTTGGTTGAGGGATTATATTTTGCCGGACAAATTAATGGAACAACAGGATATGAAGAAGCAGCTTCGCAAGGTTTGATGGCCGGAATAAATGCGCATTTAAAAGTGCACGAAAAAGCGCCGTTAATTTTAAAACGTGATGAAGCGTATATTGGAGTTTTGATTGACGACTTGATTACGAAAGGAACGGAAGAACCATATCGTATGTTTACATCGAGAGCAGAATATAGAACATTGTTGCGACAAGACAATGCCGATTTCAGATTGACGCCAATGTCGTTCGAAATTGGTTTAGCTTCTGAAGCAAGAATGCGAAGAATGGAACACAAATTAAAGGAGTCTGAAAAGATGGTTTCTTTTTTTAGAGAAACTAGTGTGACGGTTGCAGAAACAAATCCAATTTTGGAAGCAAAAGAATCGGCACCAATTTCGCAAGGCGATAAAATGTTTAAAGTTTTTTCTCGTCCGCAGATAGAATTGGAGGATATGTTGAAATTTGAAAAAGTGGAAGCGTATATCAAAGAAAATAATCTTGATGAAGAAATTGTAGAGCAAGCTGTAATTCAAGTAAAATATTCTGGCTACATCGAAAAGGAAAGAAATAACGCTGATAAATTAAATCGTTTAGAAGAAGTAAAAATTCCAGAAAATTTCGATTACAACAAAATTAAATCTATGTCGATTGAAGCAAAACAAAAATTGAGTAAAATTCGTCCTGTGACAATTTCTCAAGCTTCAAGAATTAGCGGTGTATCACCAAGTGATATTTCTGTGCTTTTGATTTATATGGGAAGATAGAAAGTTTGCAGTCCCAGTTTTCAGTTAGCAGTTTCTGAAAACTGAAAACTGTGACTGAATACTGAAAATTGTTCCACGTGAAACTTTTTTAAAAAGTGGTGCGTTGGATTATTTTGAAATAAAATATTCAAAATTGTAGAGATGGACAACTGTCCATCTTTTTACGATTAGATTGAAAATAATAAAATAAATGTTCAGATTAACTTTTGTTCAATTCTGAATAAATTCAAACCCGAATTCTATTAAATAACTATTAATTAAAAAATGGACGTTTTAAACAAAAAACATTTTCTTACTGTAAAAGACCATTCTGTTTCAAAAGAAATTTTCGATTTGTATCATGATGAAGATCTTGATATGTTGATTACATCTCCGCAACCTGATTTAGAAAATTTAGGAAGATATTACGAAAGCGAAGATTATATTTCGCACACAGATAACAAACGTTCTGTTTTTGAAAAAGCGTATCATTTTGTAAAAAGTATCGCTTTAAAAAATAAACTGAATTTAATTAATTCGGAACAAACTCAAAAAGGAAAAATTTTAGACATCGGTGCTGGAACTGGTGATTTTTTATTGACGGCAAAAAATGACGGTTGGAATGTTATTGGAGTTGAACCAAGCGATCGTGCAAAAAATATTGCAAAGCAAAAAGGAATTTCATTTGTTGAAGAAACAGCTTCTTTAGAAAATAATTCTTTTGACGTAATTACGATGTGGCACGTTTTAGAACACGTTCCAAATTTAGAACTTCAAATTCAAGAATTGAAGCGTTTGCTTAAGCCAACTGGAACATTAATTGTTGCTGTTCCAAATTTCAAATCTTTCGACGCAATACATTACGGAGAATTTTGGGCAGCTTTTGATGTACCAATTCACTTTTGGCATTTTTCAAAAAAAGCGATCCAATTGCTTTTTGAAAAAGTGGATATGAAATTAGAAAAAGTACTTCCAATGAAATTTGATTCATTTTATGTGAGTCTTCTTTCTGAAAAATACAAAACCGGAAAAATGAATTTTATCAGTGCATTTTTTGTCGGTCTGCGATCAAATTTAAAAGCGTCGTCTACAAAAGAGTATTCATCGCACATTTACGTCCTAAAAAACAACCAAAACGCAAAATAAGCGTGTTTAAAGCGTTTTCTTGTGTAAAACGAGGGTTTGTGTTGTCTTTTTTGAGAAAATCGCTCTAATAAAAGCTATGAAAGTCACTTTTAATAGTGATATTTTATAGCTTTTTTTTGATCCATAAAGAAAACTAATACCTCGAAAGCAGTGCTATTTTTGGAATTTTTTCTTGTTTTTTTCTGATTTTAAATTTTGGCTTTGGTGAATAAAAAAAACATTTTTTTTTGATTGTGATTTTCTGTTTGAAGAAAATGAAAATTTCGAAATTCATCCAAAGAAAAAAAATATTTTAAAATTTGAAAAAACGAAATTTAGAAAAGGGCAGTTGTTTGTAATTTTTTGCCGTTTTTTGCTCAAGATTTAAAATATAAGTTCGAAGAACTTTTCTCTGTAGATTTATCTACTAAAAAACACTTAAAACTTAAAATAAGTAGTTTTTAGAGGTTTTCTTAGGTTAAATGGGGCTTTGTATTGTCTTTTTTGAGATTATTCCTTAGATAAAAGCTATAAAAGCCACTTTTTATAATGATACTTTATGGAAGCCATTTATCTCATAAATAAAACTAATATCATAAAATTTTAGCATTTTTTAAACTTTATGTCGGTGCTATTTATTTTTTTATATTTTTGTCTTTCATACTTAAAAAAAATTAGAAATTTAGAAAATGAAAAAAGCATTAGTAATTATCGCACTTTCAATTTTGGTTGTTTCGTGTAATAAGGCAACAGAAGTTAAGGAAGTAAAAACAGCTTACGTAGATACTTCAGTTTTGATGAAAGAGTACACTGAAGCAAAAGACCTGGAAGCAAAATACAAAGCTCAGGCAGAAGAAAAAGGAAGACAACTGCAAGCTGAAATTACTCGTTTTAAACAAGACGCTGCTAATTTTCAAAGTCAGGCACAGGCAAATGGTCAACAATGGGCGCAACAAAAAGGTGCTGAATTGCAAAAGAGAGAGCAACAGTTAGGATATGCTCAACAAGCATTATCTCAACAATTACAGCAGGAAAGCGGTGCAGAAATGGATTCTCTTGTAAGTGGAGTTAAGAAATTTATTAAAGATTACGGTAAGAAAAACGGTTACTCTTATATTTACGGAACTGGCGATGCTGCAACTATTTTGTATGCTGAAGACAAGTATGATATTACAAAAGAAGTGGTTAAAGCTTTAAATGAAAAATATCAGGCTACTCCAAAAACAGAAGAAAAACCAGCTGTAAAAGAAGAAGCTAAAAAATAACTACCAAACTAACTAACTTGTGAAAAAACCTAAATCTGTTGAAGATTTAGGTTTTTTCTTTTTTAAGAATACCCTACTTTTGGAGCTTAATAAATGCCTGATGCAAAACGTTTCTGAAGCTGCAGCTTACACCTTACAATTCATAAATCAAACTCAAAAATCGATATTTCTTACTGGTAAAGCCGGTACTGGAAAGACGACTTTATTGCGTCAAATTATCAATACGACGCACAAAAATACAGTAGTAGTGGCACCAACCGGTATTGCTGCTCTGAATGCTGGTGGCGTTACGATTCATTCGATGTTTCAACTACCTTTTTCGGCATTTTTACCTACTTATGAAGAGAGTTCTCAGTTTACAGAAACGGTAAAATTTGAGAACAAAGAATCGCTTCGCAGACATTTCAAAATGAACAACGTCAAGCGAAATGTAATTCGCAATATGGAATTACTGATTATTGATGAAGTGAGTATGTTGCGTGCTGATTTGCTCGATGCGATAGATTTTATGATGCAGACTGTTCGCAGAAATACTCAGGCTTTTGGGGGTGTTCAGGTACTTTTTATTGGTGATTTATTGCAGCTTCCTCCGGTTATTCGCGATGAAGAATGGCGAACTTTACGTAATTATTACAAAGGAAAATTCTTTTTTCATTCGCATGTAATTCAGCTAAATCCGCCCATTTATATCGAATTGTCTAAGATTTATCGTCAAAGTGATGACGTTTTTATTTCTGTTTTGAATAATCTGCGAAATAATAAAATTACAAAAGAAGATATTCAGATTTTAAATCAATATGTTCAGCCTGATTTTGATCTTAAAAACAATCCTGGCTTTATTACATTAACCACACATAATGCAAAAGCTGATACTATTAATGAGCAGGCAATTAATGATTTACCGGGAAATGAATTTACATATAAGCCATTTGTGGTTCACGATTTTCCTGAGAAAATTTACCCTGTAGAAGAAAACTTAAAGCTGAAAGTTGGCGCACAGATTATGTTTGTAAAGAACGATTTATCTTTTGAAAAACGCTATTTCAATGGTAAAATGGGTATTATAAAATCACTTTCTGCAGAGGAGATTTTTGTTCATTTTCCGGAAGAGGACAAAACAATTGAAGTTGAGAAGTACGAATGGAAGAATATACGCTACAAGGTAAACGAACTTACAAAAGAAATTGAAGAAGAAGTTTTAGGAACTTTTGCGCATTATCCGATTAAATTGGCATGGGCAATTACAGTGCATAAGAGTCAGGGTTTAACTTTTGAAAAGGCTGCGCTTGATGTGTCGCAAGTTTTTCTACCTGGACAAGCCTATGTGGCACTTTCGCGTTTAACGTCTTTAAACGGGCTTATTTTGCTTTCTGCAATGCAAATGAATGGTCTTTCGAACGATCAGGACGTTATGGATTATGCTTTGAATAAAGCCTCGGAAAATGATTTGAAAAATTCGCTTCATTTTGAAACCAAAAATTTTATTCATAACTATTTGATAAACAGTTTTAATTGGACAGATTTAGCACAGGAATGGCGTAATCATCGTTTTAGTTATAACGAAAATGCGGTTGCTTCTGAAAAATCAAAACATTCCGTTTGGGCGCATAAAAGGATGGACACGATTGAAGCGCTTGTAGATCCTTCGAAGAAATTTATAAATCAGCTTAACAAAATTTTTAGCAGCGAAACTGTCGATTTAGTTTTTGTGAAAGAAAGAGTAGAGGCAGCTTATGATTATTTCTTTAAGCCAATGGATAAATTGGTGACGGATTTGTTGAGCAAAATGGCTGAAATTCAAAAGTTTAAAAAGGTAAAAGAATTTTACGAAGAATTATCCGTTCTTGACGATTTTCAAACAAAAGCCGTTTTACGTTTGATGAAAGCAAAGTTGCTTGTTGATATTGTAGTTTCCCGTGAAACAATCAGTAAAGAAAGTTTGACTTCTCCGGCTATTAAGAATTATAAAACTGATAAAATTTCTAGAATCAGAGAAGAGTTTAAAATGTCAAATACAGACATGTTTCAGGTTGAAGAACCGGTTACGCGTTATTCGTATAAAAAAGCAGAGAAAACGGCTGAAAAAGCGGTTAAAAAGACAACTGTAGAAGAAACTTACGATTTATGGATTGCGAAGAATTCCATCGATGATATTGCGCGTATCAGAAAACTGACAGTACAAACAGTCGAAACACATTTGATAAAACTGATTCAGGCTAAGAAGGTGGAGATTTCTGAAGTCCTTCCGGATGATAAAATTCTGGCACTTCGTCATGCTTTCGAATTTTATCAGGAAGAATCTTTAGCGCCTTTAAAAGAAAAATACGGTGATGAATTTACTTGGGATGAACTTAAAATGTTCAAAGCGAGCATAAATTGATTTTTGAATTAATATCAATAATAAAACATTATGTAAAATAGAAAATTAAAATGATTGCATAATTGTTCCACGGAAAACAAAAAGCCTATTCCGTTTAGAATAGGCTTTTTGTTTATAGCGTTGCAAGGACTTTTTCGAGCTCTTTTTGTTGCGTTATTTGCGTTAATTTTAGTTTTTGAATACTTACCTCGTTTTCTTTGGTTTTTATGCGCAATTTCAACGTTTCTTCTTCAGAGATGGAAGTAGTAGTAATTTTGTTTTCCAGTTTCTGATTTGTTGTCTGTAATTTTTCAATTTTATTGATTGTCGATTTTAGATTGTCTTCAGATTGAGCCAGGTTTTTCTTTTGCGATTCAGCTTCTTTCAGTTTGCTCTTCAGTTCTGTAATTTTTGTATCCAGTTCTTTATGATTTTGAGCTAAGCTATTTCTTAAATCATTTTCGATTTTTCGCTGTTCTGCTTCTTGAATTTTTCGATCTGTAATTGTTTGTTGTGCAAAGAAGTAAGTACTGTTCATCAACAATATTGCTAAGGTTATAAGCTTAAATTTTTTCATCATTTTTTAAAATTAATTAAAAACTAAATTAAGCGATGAAATAAATTTAGAACAGAACTTGAGAGCTTTAAAACAGTAGAATAAGACATAAAAAAAACCTACTCGGAATGAATAGGTTTTGAGGATGTTTTTTATAAGTTTTCGACTAGAATCCAGGCATCCGGATTTTCGCCTTTTTGTATTTCTTTCTGTGCTTTTGTGGCTTCGGCCATTGTTGCATAACTTCCGTATAAAACTGGAAAAAGACCGTGTTTGTTTTCGCCTAGCATACGAGCCTGATAACCATCTTTTATTAATTGATTGTATGCTTTTCGTGCATTTGCTTCGCTTCTAAAAGCACCTGCCATAATATGATACGGCATAAGTTTAGCTTCAGGAGATTCTACTTTTGCTGAGTCAACTGATAATGTTACCGGTGGCAATGGATTTTGGATAAAAAAAGTAGCTTCCTGAATTTTGTTTTGCACTTTTTTCTGAACAGCACTTTCTACTACAAGTGTTTTGCTGTCTATCTGGTTTTGATATAGAGGATATCCGATACTTCCTGTAATTCCTAGTCCTAAAACTAAAATTGCAGCATATTTTAAGAAAGGATTTGATGATCTTTCTTCATCGTCAGTGTATACTAACTCGTTTTGTTTTTCTGAAATTTGCTCGATTTTTTTCTCGAAAATTTCTTTTTTAACTATCGGTGAAACAAACGGACTTAAACCAAAAGAAGTTGCTAAGTAATTCGTTTGATCGTTGGGAGTGAAAATGATATTATTTTCTGAGTTTAAACGGATTTCGCCAATACCTTTTAAGGCGATTGTACCATTTTCTTCGAGTGTTTTTTTCCAGCTCAAAACTTCAAAAGCAATTGCACTCACAGCAAAACCGTAAGAGGTTTTTTCTGAGTGGGCAATGTGATTAGCAAGCAAACCATCGTTGCTTTTGATGTGGCTGTTAAAAGAAACCAGTTTTCTGGGAGGAAAAAATGAATTCGTACTTTCATTCAGCTGTGCCGATTGAATTTCTGTTAAAAATGCTCCAAATCCTGGTACCGTAACACACTGATAACGATACAATAATTGCCCGATGTAAGTTTCAATTTTCATATTAACAAAGTTATGCAACGAATATAGTTATCAAAATTTTATTCACAATTTTTATTAACAATTGAACTTATTTTATATACAATTTGTTTTCAGATATTTAGATCTCATGTTATTAGTTCTGTCTTGATCGCGCAATATCAATATTTATATTTTATTAGGAAATTACTTTATTTTAACCGTATTTGCGGGCTTAATTTGTTTTCTTTTTTATTTCTATTTTACATAATATTTTTAGACAATGTCAGATCAGGATTTATTTTATTTATTAGCTTTACTCAAGGTAGATGGAGTTGGAGATATTATGGCCAAAAAATTATTGAGTCATTTTGGGAATGCTGAAAGTATTCTTAAAGCAAAAGCAAATCAAATTGCTGGTATTGATGGAGTTGGTTCCGTTTTATTGAAAAATTTGAAAGACAAAACAATTTTTGAAAAAGCAAATAAGGAACTTGAGTTTATAAAATCTGATGGTATAAAGACTTCTTTTTTTCAGGAAGAAGATTATCCGGATCGGTTGAAACATTGTATAGATGCGCCGGTTCTTATTTTTTCAACGGGAAATATAGATTTGCAAAATAGGAAGATTATCAGTATTGTCGGGACGCGGCAAATTACCTCTTACGGAACTGAATTTTGCAAGAAATTGATTGAAGATCTCGTACCTCTTGATCCTGTAATTGTCAGTGGATTTGCTTATGGAGTTGATATTGTGGCGCATCAGTTGGCAATGGAGAATAATTTGCAGACTATTGGTGTTTTGGCGCACGGATTAAATCAGATTTATCCGAGAACGCACAAAAAATATATGGCAAAAATGGAAGTAAATGGCGGTTTTATGACGGAATTTTGGAGCTCTTCAAATCCTGATAAAGAGAAATTTGTACGCCGGAATCGTATTGTTGCCGGAATGAGCGAAGCCACAATCGTTATTGAATCTGCTGATAAAGGTGGATCGCTTATAACAGCAAATTTGGCGAACGATTACAATCGCGATGTTTTTGCAGTTCCGGGACGCGTTACTGATAAATACAGTCAAGGCTGTAATAACTTGATTAAAACGCAAAAAGCAAACGTCTTAACCTCCGCTGCCGATTTGGTTTATATTTTAAATTGGGACGTAGAAAATAGGGTTAAAACAGTCCAAAAACAATTGTTTGTGGAATTGGAAAGCGATGAACAAAAAATTTACGATTATTTGCTTAAAAACGGGAAGCAATTATTGGATATAATAGCATTGGAATGCGATTTTCCCATTTTTAGAATTTCCGGAATCCTTTTAAACATGGAATTAAAAGGGGTTATTAGACCATTACCCGGGAAATTATTTGAGGCTATATAATTGAAAAACTTATCGATAAGATTTATAAATATTGATAAAAAACAGAATTATAGAAAGAATACACGCAATGACGGTAAGATTAAAATTTTCGAAAGACATTAAAACCAACGTCAATAGAATGAGTTCAAAATGAATTAAAGAAAGGTAATATTGCGTTTTTCGTTTAAGAATAAAAACGATAAAATATCCGATTATAAATACAATTTGCGAAATAAAAAAGAGTAACGAAAAAAAGAATTTTCTGTCCAAACTATAAGCCCATCCAACCGTTTTGTTCACACCAACCGTCTGAATTTCTCCAAATAAATTACCTAATAAAAACCCAAAAGCGAAAAGCGTTATTAGGAGTAAAAACAGGTAATTTGTAAATATTTTTCGCAAGATTTATATTTAGTGTTTTGTAATGATGAGTTTTACAAAAAAAACCTAACAGGTTTTTAAAACCTGTTAGGTTTGATAGTATTATTTTTCGAATCCAAGTACTTCTCTAACTTTTGCTAAAACGCCATCAGCAACAACTGAAGCTTTTGCAGCACCTTTTTTCAATAAAGCGTCAACTTCTTCTAAGTTGTTTATGTAGTAATTGTATTTTTCTCTTTCGGTTTTAAATTTTTCAGTAATCAATTCAAACAAAGCTTGTTTGGCGTGACCGTAACCGTAATTTCCGCCCAAATAATTGGCTCTCATTTCTGCAATTTGCTCCTCACTTGCTAAAAGTGAATAAATTGCAAAAGCATTACAAGTATCAGGATTTTTAGGATCTTCTAGCGGAGTGCTATCGGTTTCTATACTCATAACCTGTTTGCGTAATACCTTGTCATCAAGGAAAATATTGATGATATTATTAGCAGATTTACTCATTTTTCCACCATTTGTTCCTGGAATCAACATACTGTCTTCCTGAATTTTAGCTTCAGGAATTACAAAAGTTTCTCCCATTTGATGGTTGAATCTTGAAGCCACATCACGAGTAATTTCTAAATGCTGCAATTGGTCTTTTCCAACAGGCACAAATTCAGCATCATATAATAAAATATCGGCAGCCATTAACATCGGATAGGTAAATAATCCGGCATTAACATCATCCAAACGATCAGATTTATCTTTGAAAGAATGTGCCAAAGTCAATCTCTGAAACGGAAAAAAACAGCTCAAATACCAAGTCAATTCAGCAGTTTGAGTTACATCAGATTGTCTGTAGAAAGTAACTTTATCAGGATTTAATCCGCATGCAAGCCAAGCAGCTGCCGTGCTGTAGGTATTTTCTCTTAATGTTTTACCATCTTTGATTTGCGTAATTGAATGTAAATCAGCGATAAACAGATAAGATTCATTTGCAGGATTATTCGATAACTCAATTGCAGGGATAATTGCTCCCAGTAAATTTCCTAAATGCGGCGTTCCTGTACTTTGAACCCCAGTAAGTATTTTTGCCATTCTCGATTTTCTTATTCTTTAACTGCAAAGGTCGTGATGTTTTTTTATAACCGCAAAGTTTTGATTTTTTTTGGCAGATTTTGTTGTATAAGTTACGCAAAGTGCACAAAGGTTTTTTCGCAAAGTTTTAAAGTTTTTTTGAGTTTTGCTTTGCTATGAGTTCACAAAGCTTTGTTTATAAGTTGTTTATGACTCTTCTGATTCCGTTTTTTAGGAGTGTTTCATTGAAATTTATAAGTAAACCAAGTTTATAATTTCCTATTTTTAAATAGGTTAATGTTTGTGCTAAATGATTTACACTAAGTGTTTCTACAGTTTTTATTTCTATCACGAATTTCTTTTCTACAAGCAGATCAATTCGATATCCGCAATCGAGCTTTATTTCTTCAAAAATTAATGGCATTACCTTTTCTTTTTCTACAAAGAGCCCGCGCTGCGTAATTTTATAAAACAGGCATTCTTTGTAGACATTCTCCAGTAAACCAGGTCCGAGTTTTTTGTGAATGTCAATAGCAATTCCGATGATAATATTTGATATTTCGTTTTCTGTCATAAATTAAAAAGAAATAAATTTAATAAAAATATTCCTATATTTTAAAAACAAAATTCTTAATTTAAATAGACTAAGTAAGAAGGGACAAAGTTCATAAAAACAGAGCTTTGTGAACTCATAGCAAAGCAAAGCTCAAAAAAGCTTCTTCTCTTTGCGAAAACCTTTAGCGCCCTTTGCGTACCAAAACTTGCGATAAAAGCTCCCAAAATGTAGTATCAAAAAAAATCATTAAAAATTCATTTGGGTTTTATTACATTTGAAACCATGAAAGGATTTAAAATTGTTTTTTGGGTTTTATGGCGCATTTGGTTTTATGTTTTAATGGCCATTCCGATATTGATTATGCTGCCGTTTTTGCTAATTTCTATTATCTCTGAACGTGGTTATCCCTATTTCTTTAAAATGGCCCGCATTTGGGCTAAATTCATCCTTTTCGGGATGGGTTTTTATTACAAAGTAAAGCGCGAGCAAAAACTTGTAAAGAAAACCAGCTATATGATTGTCGCCAATCATACTTCAATGACGGATATTATGCTGATGTTGGCGATTATTAAAAATCCTTTTGTTTTTGTTGGAAAGAAAGAATTGGTTAAGATTCCTTTGTTTGGATTTTTCTATAAAAGAACCTGTATTTTGGTAGACAGAAATTCATCAAAAAGTAAAAATGAAGTTTTTAAGAGAGCCCAAAATCGTCTAAATCAGGGATTAAGTATTTGTATTTTTCCTGAAGGCGGCGTGCCGGATGATGAATCTATTTTACTGGATGAATTTAAAGATGGCGCTTTCAGACTGGCGATTGATCATCATATTCCAATCGTTCCGATTGTCTTTCCTGACAATAAAGAACGTTTTTCATATACTTTTTTGAGTGGAAGTCCCGGAAAAATGCGTGCCAGAATTTTGCCATTTGTAGAAACAAATACGCTCACATCTGAAAATCGAAAAGAACTTAGAGATCGGGTTAGAGAAATGATTTATAACGGTTTACTCGATTTTAAAAATCACAGTAAAAAGAAAAAATAGCAAAACCCGGCAAATTGATATTTGTCGGGTTTATTTTTGAATTTAAAATAACCCCTTATTTATATTCAAAAACTTATCTATGAATTATTTTCTCTGAAATAAAACGTAATACCTTTTTAAATTTAAGCTTGGTTTTTCTGCGGTTTTTATTCAACAACATTTCTATTTTTTCTTTCATAGCAAAATATTAATAGTTGATAATAAAGAGTTTGGTTAGAACTCAAGTTAATGTCATACTATCTAAGATGCAGAAAAAACAAAAAGGTTGCGTTGCAAACAAAAAATAATAATAAAAACCCGTCAGTTCTTACTTAACTAACGGATTTCTATTGACAAAAACCAATCTAATTAATTCTAAAAAGAAAACCGCATACATTGTTATTTTATGGCATAAAAATTTCAATATCAAGGTTTTCAATTATATAGATGAAACCTTTGTAAAAAGGTTGCGTGTAGAAATAGTGTTTTTTAAATAAAAAAAAAACGACATGTTTTTAAGACGTGTCGGTTTTTATATGAAGTATTGATTTTTAAAGCTTTAGTTAGCTTTTAAGCATCTGCTAATTCTTTGATATGTGCTTTAATTTTAACCTCTAATTCATCTGCTAATTCAGGATTATCTTTGATTAAAGTTTTTACTGCATCACGGCCCTGGCCTAATTTAGTATCACCGTAACTAAACCAAGATCCTGCTTTTTTAACGATGTCAAATTCAACTGCTAAGTCAAGAATTTCACCTGTTTTAGAAACTCCTTCTCCGTACATAATATCGAATTCAGCAGTTTTGAAAGGTGGTGCAACTTTGTTTTTTACAATCTTAACTTTGGTTCTGTTACCAATTACGTTTTCACCATCTTTAATTTGAGACGAACGACGAATATCTAAACGCACAGAAGCATAGAATTTTAATGCATTACCTCCGGTTGTAGTTTCAGGATTTCCGAACATAACTCCAATTTTCTCTCTTAACTGGTTGATGAAGAAAACTGTACAGTTTGTTTTGCTGATAGTTCCGGTAAGTTTTCTTAAAGCCTGAGACATCAAACGTGCATGAAGACCCATTTTCGAGTCTCCCATTTCACCTTCGATTTCGCTTTTTGGTGTCAAAGCAGCAACCGAGTCAATTACAACAATATCTATAGCTCCAGAACGAATTAAGTTTTCAGCGATTTCTAAAGCTTGTTCACCATTGTCTGGTTGAGAAATGATTAAATTCTCGATATCTACGCCTAATTTTTCGGCATAATTTCTATCAAAAGCATGTTCAGCATCAATGAAGGCAGCAATTCCGCCTGCTTTTTGAGCTTCAGCAATTGCGTGTAAAGTTAAAGTAGTCTTACCAGACGATTCTGGTCCATATATTTCAATAATTCTACCTTTTGGGTAACCGTTTACTCCAAGAGCTAAATCAACTCCAAGTGAGCCAGAAGAAATCGTTTCTACCTCCACAATGGCTCTGTCGCCCATTTTCATTACGGTTCCTTTTCCGTAAGTTTTGTCAAGTTTATCAAGCGTTAATTGTAACGCTTTTAATTTGGCTTCTTTGTCTGAACTCATATTTTTTTAAATTATCTTAATTGTTATTTTTGGTTTCAAAATACAACTCAAAAGTAAGAAAAAACGCTCTTACTGTGATTTAGCTGACTTGTAAATTGCAAAACTACTTCTTTTTTTTGGAGTTTGGTTCTCACAAATTGTTACAAATTGCTACAAATTTACTCTATAAATAAAGCCTTTAATTCAGTAGCTTCAGAAGGTTTCATCTTTCCTGCAAGCACTAAACTCAACTGTTTACGACGTAAAGCAGCATCAAAGCGTTGGATTTCAAGTTCGGTTTCCGGAACAATTGCAGGAACTTCAACAGGTCTTCCAGTGTCATCAACTGCAACAAAAGTATAAATGGCTTCGTTGGCTTTGGTTCTGCTTCCTGATTCACGGTCTTCAACCCAAACGTCTATGAAAACTTCCATTGAACTTTTGAAGGATCTTGAAACTTTTGCTTCAACAGTTACGACACTTCCAAGTGAAATTGCTCTGTTGAAAGCAACGTGATTTACAGATGCAGTTACTACAATTCGGCGTGAATGTCTTCGGGCTGCGATACTTGCTGCACGATCCATTCTGGCCAATAGTTCTCCGCCAAAAAGATTGTTTAATGGATTTGTTTCGCTCGGTAAAACTAAATCTGTTAAAATAGTTATGGATTCTGAAGGATGTTTTGGACTCATTTTCTTTTTGTAATAATTTTAAATAAAAGGTGCTGTTTAATTCAGCCAATAAACTGCCATTACAGCAGGAATAAAGTAAATAACAATGGTTCTCGCGCCATCGTAATCTTTTGCTAATCGTTGTCCGAAAAGCATCATTAATAAACTGATGCAGGAAAAAATTGCACCGTAAAAGCCAAATTCTCTGCCACTGTTTAATAGAAGTTGTATTGCTCCAACGACAGATAAAATTCCGGAAATAAGTTCTAGAATTAAAAGATGTAATAATGCAAGTGGCACTTGATTTTTTAATGGCGTGTTGGCAAAATGACCTTTTAGCCATTCAACATTATCTTTCCAATAAAATATTTTTTCGTATCCTGATTGTAAAAACGTTAAGGCTAAAAATGCCAAGATTAAAATAGAGGCAATATTATTCATCTGGAGTTATTTTTTATGGATTAAACGAGTAAGTTTTATTGATAAATCGGTCAAAATTATTTTTGCATTTCCGTTTCTTTCAATGTGGTACATTGCATCTGAAAGTTCTTTGAAAATCTCATGAATATTATTTCCATTCACAAAAGGCGCAAAATTTTCGAGTTTAAATTTATCTACTTTTGGTTCGATGTAGACCAAACTTGGAGTCTGATAATTTAGCAAAAGCGCCTGACGGAACATTTCGATACAAAATTGAATAAATTTTTTCTGGCTTTCGCGTCCTAAACCTGCTATTTCTTCACTCCAGGAGATTAAATCCTGAATTGCTGCAGCATTTCCTTTAGCCCTAAAAGCAGCTCGAACCCAGTTAACAAACCACTGTTCAAAAGGATATTCATTATCATCTTCTTTTAGCAAATGCATGGCTTTATTGAAATTTCCCTGAGCCTGATGCGCAATTTTTTTAGCAAAATTAGCATCAACATTTTCTCTGGAAACTAAGGCTTCTGCAATGACTTTTTCCGGTAATCCGCTGAAGTGAATTACCTGACAACGAGAACGAATGGTTTGAATTATATCTTCTTCATTTTCGGAAATTAGAATAAAAATAGTTTTATCCGTTGGCTCTTCAAGAAGTTTCAATAATTTGTTCGAAGCGGCAATATTCATTTTATCGGCCATCCAGATAATCATGATTTTATAACCACCTTCGTAAGATTTCAGCGAAAGCGATTTTAAAACTTCCTGCGCATCTTCGACACGAATTTCTCCCTGTTTGTTCTGAACGCCTAGAATTTTATACCAGTCAAACAATCCTCCGTATGGCATTTCCTGGATAAAGGTGCGCCAATCCTGAATAAAATCAAGGCTTTTTGGTTTGGTTTTGACATCTTCTGTGGTAACGGTTGGGTATATAAAATGCAAATCAGGATGTGAGATATTCTGAAATTTTAAATTACAGGAATCATTTCCGTTTTCATTTTCATTTCCCGTATTGTTGCAAAGGATATACTGCGCGTAGGCAATTGCGGTTGACAAAGTACCACTGCCTTCTGGTCCGATAAATAACTGCGCATGCGGAATCCTTCCTGATGCAGCACTTTTTATCAAGTGACTTTTGATGTAATCCTGACCTAAAATTTGAGAAAATTGCATGAAGCAAAGATAGAAGAAAATGGTCTAGTCAAAAATTTTCCGATGAAAGTTTCAGGCCGACTTTTTATTTCTGAGAAATTGAAATTTTTTATTCAAATTTTTTCGTTTTGTTAACGCTATTTTTGTTAATAAACGACTTAACCTGAGAAGATATTAAGACTTTTTTGTTAATATTTTTTTTGAAAAAATGAAAAACTTATTCTTTTTTTGGTTATTTAAAGTAAAAACCAATCCACTTTTAGTAATGATTATCTTACGGTTTTGGTTTTAACGTTTTTAACAAAAACCTCGTTAAAACGCAGATTTTCTCGACATAAGACAGTATTTTAAGGTTTTTTTAAGGATTTTTTTTTAAAAAAGAAATCAATAAAGTTGCAATTTAAGTTAATTTACATATTTTTGTTTTCATCAACAACCAATTATAAATAGAATCTATGAAAGGGAAAATTATTTTATTAAGTACACTTTTTTTCTTGACAACTGCAGCTGTTTCAGCTCAGGCAAAAAATGCTCCAAGAAGTATCATTAGTACAACAGCTCTTATCAGAAAATACCATGATCAAAAAGAATTGAGTGGTATGCAAAAAGGAGAACTTTTGGAATTATACATTGAGCGTATTAAAGTTTTAGTGAAAACTCTCCCTTACATTGCTTTGGTTACTAAACCAGGTGTTACGATGGCGGATTTAGGTATTCCGGACGATAACGAACACAAAAAAGTATTAGATGCTCAGGCAGTTGGTACAACAACCTTTTTGGATACTACGGTAGATTTTCAAAGAAAAATGATGCCTTACTCTGACAAAGGAAACCTAATTGCAGCAATTTTATTTTACGAAAGCACATTGAAATCATTACACGAGTTCAACGATTTGAACGAAATGTAATAAATAATTATATTTTTAAAATTTTTTTTGATGCTATTACGTAGATCAGTTGATTTATGAAAACATTTGAAAAAGTAATAAAAAACAACTCGTTCTCGAGGTATCTGATTTATCAGAAAACTCGAGAGGAGTTTTTATCATTTACGCATACCCAAATTTATTATTAACCCTAATACCCCCTTATCATGAAAAAAATTACTCAAATGATCTGTGTCCTTTTGACCGTTACAAGTATGAGTGCGCAGCAAGAAAAAGGAATTATGGGCTACACCAATTGGTTAAACAACTGGACTGAATTTAAGCCTAACAAAGTGGAATATGGAGAAGCAAACCAGATTTTAGCAGGAAATATTTCTGTTAATACTAAATTGCTTAAAAGGAATATTTATGTTTTGCAAGGAAACGTGTATGTTACAAACAATGCCGTTTTAACAATTGAGCCAGGAACATTAATCATTGGAGATTTCGAAACAAAAGGAACGTTGGTAGTTACAAAAGGTGCACAACTTGTTGCTGATGGTTTAGAAACAGATCCAATCGTATTTACTTCAAACCGTAGCCAGAAAAAAGCTGGAGACTGGGGTGGAGTTGTTATTCTTGGAGATGCTCCAATCAATAAATTTGGAAATGTTGGTTCTTACAATATGGATCTAGATCCTACTCTTACTACTTATGGTGGTGATAATGTAGCTAGTAACTCAGGAATCTTGAGATTTGTAAGAATTGAATTTGCAGGAAAAAAAGTTAAAGGAGCAGATACTTTTAACGGATTAACAATTGCAGGTGTTGGTAGCAAAACAGTACTAGAAAACATTATGGTGAGCTTCTCTGGTGGTGACTCATTTGGTTTCTTTGGTGGAGACTTAAATGCTTCTAAATTAGTTTCTTACAAGTCAATCAACGACGATTATAAATTTACTCAAGGTGTTCAGTGCCGTTTATTTAACTCATTGGCAGTGAGATCTTCTTATTTATCTAGTAACAAAGACGGTTCTCGTTGTATGGAAGTAAAATCTTTCGAAAAGAAAAACGAAACTGACTTTACTAAAAAACAAACTTTAGTTGTTGCAACTAACATCACAATGTTAAACGACAGTGATAACATTAAAGCTGATATTCAGGCAGGTTTAGTTAAAGAAGCAGTGTATGTTGCTGAAACAGCTTCTCTTGAAATGAAGCGTAGTGTAATCTCTGGTTTCAACCCGGCAATATTATTAGACAGTAAAACTGAGATTAATGATGCTAACCTTAAAAAAATCAAAATTGAAGAAATGTATTTTAACCTATGTAACGGAAATATCTTTACAGAATACAATTCTAACAATGAAGATTTAGAAAGCTGGTACGGAAACCCTGTGTTTTTCAATGTTATGTCACAAAGTGATAACAAGGAAACTTTCATTGACATCTATAACCCTAAAAAACCAGATTTCAGACTACAATTAGGAAAAATCACAGCGTCTAGCGGAAACAAATAGATATATTCCGATTTTTATTTCAGAGCGTAAATTTTATTAATAAAGTCCCCAGACACAATTTATGTCAGTCTCGTTCAGGACCAAATAAAGATCAGAACATAATGGCCCCATCAATAAGAAAATATTTTATTTGTACAATATTTTTGGTTTCGCCTATTGCATTATTTGCACAAAGTACTAATGAAATACCTACTGTTTCAGCAGATTTTTCTTGTACAGCGTTGGTGAGTAACAATGACCAAAAAAGTGATATAGCTGATGTTTCTATCAGCAAATTAGATAATAATTCTAATCAGCCTATAGTAGGGCTATCCATCCCCAAGGATAGCCTTATTATTGCAACTGGTTCAGATAATCTGACTTCAGAGTGTAAAGAAAACGTATTAATTACAGCGACCTATTCTGCGCTTGCAAAAGACATTATAGAGAACTACAAATACGATTTTTCGGAAACATTTATCGATATCTTGTTTTTTGAGAATATAGATTTAGCAAGAACCCGCACTATATGATTCAAAAAACTACTCTGATACTATTTCGGATTTTTTTATTTATTAGCATTTTTATTCTAGGTGCTAACACAAGTGTTTATGCGCAAAAGTTATCATTAAAACCTTTAGACGGTGTTGAAAAGCTTTGCGCCGGCCCTACTTTTAATGAGTTTTACGTATCGTTTAGTTATGAAGAATTTCCAGCGGATGTAACTTTTGCTGTTGAAATTTCAGATATAGACGGAAGCTTTTCAACTAGGTTTACAACCGCAAAAACGTTAGATGTTATACCTGTGTCTGCTACGCAGCAAACTATAAAATTTGCCGTACCGGTTGATTTAGTTGGTTCAGATGTTTATAGTTTCAGAATTAAAAGTTCGACCGGAGTTGTTAGTGGTAAAATTAAAAATTCATTAGGACAAATGTCTTTCCCTGCTTACTACAAAAGTTATGAAAGATCTTTTTCTATAAACAAAAAAAATACGACTGCAGTAATCTGTACTGGCGGATCCTTGACATTAACTGTCGATAATGATACGCCGGGTGATATCGGATCTTCTCCTGCAACTTATCCAAACTTCAAATACATCTGGTATAAAAATGATGTAGTAATTTCAGGACAAAGCTCTAGTACGTTAATCGTTAATTCTTTGGGCGATTATTATGCTCAGGTTGACTATGGTCAATGTATAGATCCGAATATTGTTTCAAATCTTGTTACAGTTAGTTCTTCAAGCTCTGGTTCAGCAGTTACTGTAAATTCATCTTTAGGGAATCCTTTCTGTTCAAATGGTGAAGGAACTGTTTTAACAGCTACATCTGGAAATAGTTATGTTTGGAAAAAAGATGGAAAAGTAATTGACGGTGCAAGTGCTCGTACTTTTTCTACAAATGAAACGGGTATTTATACTGTAGATGTTGATTTTGGAGGTTGCGTTGCATCAGGAACTATCGATTTAAAAAGTACTGAATTTACAAGCTCAATAAATGTTCCGGAGACGAATGTTATCAGCCAAGGTGAAACATTAAAAGCAACAGTAACTACGGATGCTTCTAATCCATCTTTTCAATGGTATTTGAATAATGGTATTATCAACGGAGCAAACAGCAATTCTTATGATGTAACTACAAGAGGAAATTACAAGGTAGTAGTGAGTCAGTCTGCGGGTTGTGCGGTGGATAAAGAATTCTTGTTTACGGTTTCATACGATTCAGACCCTACGACTTCTGTGACAAAGATTGCAAATATTATCAGTTTAAGCAGTTATCCTTATGATGTTTGGGATATACCAAGTGAATACAAAAATCCTCAAACGAATGTAAAAATTATTAGTTCGAACGGAGACATGGTTCTTGATGTTGTTAACTATCAAGGCGATTGGCCACCCGCCGGATCAATAGATATTAAAAATGTAAATCCAGTTTATTACTATGTCATTAAGTCCGACACAGGTGAAAAGAAAGGATCAATAACACTGATAAAATAAATGAAGAAAATCCTACTATTCATAACTTTATTTTACGGTTTTACAAATGTACTCTATGCTCAGAATGCCCAATCTGAGGATGGAGTTGTTTCGTTTTCGTTACCTATAAGAAATTCTTTAAAGTTCAACAGATACATTATTAATCCTGCGTTCAGTTTTGTACGTGAATCTAACGCGTATGTGAGTTTTTATAATAAAAGACAATGGGTGCAGTTTGAGAATGCGCCACAGACGTATTTATTTAATTATTCAGGACGTTTTAGAGAAAATGAAGCTTTTGCTTTTGGATTGTTCCAACAAAATTATGGTGTTTTTACCGTTTTTGGTGGAATTGGAAACTTCGCTCATAACATCGTTTTACAAGAAGACAGCAATCTTACTTTTGGTCTTAATGTGGCCGCTTACAGAAGTGGATTAAATGATGGAAAAATCATCAGCAACGACCCAAATCTTCCAATAAGCAATGTTCCTTCAAACACATTACTTGCTGTAAATCCGGGAATCAATTACGGTACAGCTTTTCTTGATTTTGGATTATCTGTAAACAACTTGATTCTTTATAATTTTGGTTCAGGTATGGTAAAAGACGATCCGGAAAGAGCAATCGAACTTCATGCAATGTATACGGGTTATATAGACAGCTATGGCTTTTTTGACAGAAGTAAATTCTCAGGAATTGTAAAAACAGAGATTAAAAAAGACAAAACAGTTTTATCAGGTCTTGCCATGATCGCTATTCCGCAAGGAGTTTGGGCACAGGCAGGTTATAATACGTTATACGGAATTTCAGCTGGTTTAGGAGTTAATATTTCGCCTAGTATCGCTATCGAATACAATTATGAAAGAGGAATGGGCAACTTTACCAATATGGGTGGTTCTCATGAATTTGCAATTGCATATAAATTCAAAAACAAAAATTACTATTACGGCGACGATGAAGAAGGTTCACTAATTGATCCAGCTAAACCAAAACCAGTAATGGCTAAGAAAGCAACAACAGCTCCAGTTACCAGAGTAGATGGTGCTGAAAAAGCAAGATTAGCTGCTGAAGCAAAAGCGGTTGCAGATGCTGAGGCAAAACAAGCAAGACTTGCCGCTGCAGCAAAAGTTAGTGCTGATGCTGAAGCTGCAGCAAAAGCAAAATTAGAAGCAGATAATAAAGCTAAAGCAGATGCCGAAGCATTAAAAATAAAACTTGCTGCTGATGCAAAAGCGAAAGCAGATGCCGCAGCTGCAACCAGAGCACAAACTGCAACTGCAAATAGAAATGTTGCTGCAACTCAAAAAACACAAGCGCAATTGGCCGCTGATAAAGCCAGAGCTGATGCTGAAGAACGCAGATTGAAATTGGTTGCTGATAATAAAGCAAGAGTTGATGCTGCAGCAGCTGCAAGAGCACAAGCGGCAGCAAATAAACCTGGAGCAGTAGCAGCAAAAACGCCACAACAATTAGCTGCTGATAAAGCGAAGGCAGATGCTGAAGCAATGAAATTGAAATTGGCTGCTGATGCGAAAGCAAAAGCGGATGCTGAAGCTGCAAAAGTGAAAGCAGATGCTCCAGCTCAAAAAACGCCTGCACAATTAGCTGCAGACAAAGCAAAAGCGGATGCCGAAGCTGCAGCAAAAGCAAAATTAGCTGCTGATGCAAAAGCAAAAGCCGATGCAGAAGCGCTGAAAATAAAATTAGCTGCTGATACTAAAGCAAAAGCAGATGCTGCTGAAGCGAAGAGAAAAGCGGATGCGAAAGCAAAAGCAGAAGCTGCAGATTTACAATCAATATTGGCTGCTGATGCAAAAGCAAAAGCAGATTCTGATGCTTATCAGGCTAGATTAGCTGCTGAAGCAAAAGCAAAAGCGGCCGCTGAAGCAAAAACGAAAGCTGCGATTGATGCTGCAAACAAAGCGAAAGCTGCAGCTGACTTAAAAGCAAAAGCTGCTGAAGATGCTGCCTTAAAAGAAAAATTAGCTGCTGATGCAAAAGCCAAAGCGGATGCGGAAGCAAGACAAGCGTTAATTGCTGCCGAAGCAAAAGCAAAAGCGGATGCAGAAGCATTGAAAATAAAACAAGCCGCAGACGCTAAAGCGAAAATTGAAGAAGATGCAAGACAAGCAAAATTAGCTGCTGATGCGAAAGCAAAAGCAGATGCTGAAGCTGCTCAGGCGAAATTGGCTGCAGAAGCTAAAGCGAAAGCAGATGCTGAAGCATTACAAGCAAAACTAGCTGCTGACGCAAAAGCAAAAGCGGATGCCGAAGCTGCACAAGCTAAATTGGCTGCTGATGCAAAAGCAAAAGCAGATATGGAAGCTTTACAAGCAAAATTAATTGCTGATGCAAGGGTAAAAGCAGATGCTGAAGCAACTGCAAAAGCAAAAGCCGATGCTGAAGCAAAACAATTACAGCAAGCTGAAGAAGCACGTCAGGCAAAATTAGCTGCAGATGCAAAAGCGAAAGCTGACGCAGAAGCGCTTAAAATAAAACAAGCCGAAGAAGCAAAAGCAAAAGCTGATGAAGAAGCACGTCAAGCGAAATTAGCTGCCGATGCAAAAGCGAAAGCAGATGCGGAAGCGCTACAAGCAAAATTAGTTGCTGATGCAAAAGCCAAAGCAGATGCAGAAGCTTTACAGGCAAAATTAGCTGCAGATGCTAAAGCTAAAGCAGATGCTGAAGCATTACAAGCGAAATTGGCTGCAGATGCAAAAGCAAAAGCTGACGCGGAAGCGCTTAAAGTAAAACAAGCTGCTGAAGAAAAAGCGAAGATAGAAGAGGAAGCACGTCAGGCAAAATTAGCTGCTGATGCGAAAGCTAAAGCAGACGCCGAAGCTGCACAAGCGAAATTAGCTGCTGACGCAAAAGCAAAAGCGGATATGGCAGCGTTACAAGCTCAATTGATTGCTGACGCAAAAGTAAAAGCAGACGCCGAAGCTACAGCTAAAGCAAAAGCCGACGCTGAAGCAAAACAATTACAACAAGCTGAAGAAGCGCGTCAGGCAAAACTAGCTGCTGATGCAAAAGCGAAAGCAGATGCAGAAGCATTACAAGCAAAATTAGCTGCTGATGCAAAAGCAAAAGCCGATGCAGAGGCATTGAAAGCGAAATTAGCTGCCGATGCAAAAGCAAAAGCTGACGCTGAAGCATTACAAGCTAAACAAGCGGCAGAAGTTAAAGCGAAAGCTGATGAGGAAGCACGTCAGGCAAAATTGGCTGCAGATGCAAAAGCAAAAGCGGATGCTGAGGCATTAAAATTGAAATTAGCTGCTGACGCTAAAGCTAAAGCAGATGCTGAAGCATTGCTAGCGAAACAAGCAGCAGACGCAAAAGTGAAAGCTGATGAAGAAGCACGTCAGGCGAAATTGGCTGCAGATGCAAAAGCAAAAGCGGATGCAGAAGCATTACAAATCAAACTTGCTGAAGAAGCCGAATTAAAAGCAAAATTAGCTGCTGATGCTGCAGCTGCGGACGCTGCAAAATTAGCAGCATCGAAAGATGAAACAGCAAAAGCAATCGATAACTTGACATTGTCTCTTGAAAGTTCAGCTAAGAATCAAAAAGATTTATTATCACAGTTTAATACTACTGTTGCAAATAAACAAAGAGATTTGAATGACTTGAGAGAAGAGAATGATTTAAGTGAAAAAGGTATTTATAAAGAGCCAAAACCATTCAAAAGCGTTGCGGCAGAAAATAGTCAGTTAGAAGCTTTAAAAGCGCAGCTTGCAGAAGCCAACAGATTGCAGAAAGATGAAATTGCGAAGTTGACGAATTTATATAACGAACGACTTAAGAAAGTTCCAAATAAAAATGACGCTTTAAATAAAGCTTATCTGGATAAGATAAACGAATTGAAAGCGGCTCAGTTAAAAATGGAGCAGGACAATGCAATATTACTTTCGAATTTAGAGCGTATTAAAACGGAAACTGAAATCGAGAAAAAACGTAGAATTAAGCGTGCTGCCTACGAAAATGATCAGGGAAGATATGCACAGGACGTTGCCGCTCTTAAACGTATTAAGGAAACAACAAAACTGAGCAGTACGCCATTGACCGCAGCTGATTTTGATTTTGGTGAAGATCAATCAAATATGCAGATCATCAAGAATATTAAAAATTCTGAAAGCGGATATTATATGATTGTGGCGGTACACAGCAGTGTTGAAAAGAGAGATCAGTTTTTAACGAAAGCAGTTGCAGCCGGACGTTCAGATGTTAATTTCTTTTATAATGTAACAACAAGTAAGTATTACATCTATTACGAGAAATTTGATGGTTTATCTGAAGCTACTAAAGCATTAGAAGCAAAAGGAAATAAACCATACAACGGTAAAATGGCTATCGTAAAAGTGGAGAATTAAGATTAGATATAAAAAAATAAGGCACCTTAAAACAAGGTGCCGAATTGAAATAAACATTTTAAAGCGCTTAAATTTTTTAATTACTAATGCCCCTTAGGGATTAAGAGAAAGCACAAAATTAAATACCATGAAAAAACCTACTATTCTAAAAATTGGATTGTTGTCTTTGATCTTCTTGCAAAGCATTATTTCCCATTCGCAAAATCTGGTATCTTATGTTGAAAAAAGCGATCAGAGAGTAAAAGCAGGTCAAGTTTTAGCAGATGTTTTTCCGCTAAATACGCAAGCAAATGTTTTTGCAAATGACTTTACACCTGCAAACAAAGATGCGGCTGTTGCGATGACGAATCCTATTATTCCTTACGCGCAACTACCTTATGCCGGACAAGTTTCAATTTGTCCGAACGACGGAAATCAATTACCAAAATTGTTTTTGTGTGGAGGAAATGATTCCAGACCTCTTCAAGTCAACATACCGGATGCGCAATCTATTACCTGGGAAAAGTTTATTTCCGGTGGAAGTTGTGCAACTGTTGCTAATAGTGATTGTGCGAACTTAACTGCAGCTGCAGCGTGTTGGGTACAGGTGGAGACTGGAAAAGACTTTCTGGCAAACTCTGCAGGGCAGTTTAGAGTAAAAATTACCGATAAAACGGGTACTCCTTTTGTGTTTTATTTCAATGTGTATCAAAATACTTTAATTCCAACTGCAACAAGTAAAAGCGACATTATAAAAAATGCTGCTGGATGTCAGATTGATGGTCAGATCAAAGTTGATGGATTTGGAAATGGTTATGAATATAGTTTTAGTAGAACAGGAAGCCCTGGAGCATGGCAAGATAGTAATATTTTTACAACAAGTACAGCGGGTAATTATACAGCTTTTATTAGAATAAAAAATGTAGTTGGATCTTGTGAATTCAAGGTTATAAACCTAGAAATCAAAAATCTTACTTTTACGACAACTTCAGAGATTGCTGCAGGAAAATGTGATGGAGATAAAGGAAGTATCCGTGTAATTACAAATGACATTAATAAAAAATATACCTATAAAATTTTTAATCCTGCGGCTGCTACAAATACAACGGCTTTAAATACTTTTGGTCCAACAGAAAATGCAGAATATACTTTTACAGGATTAAATGCAGGAACTTACAGAATAGAAACTTCAGTTGAGGGTTCTACATGTATGACTGATACACAGAAAACTGTTGTTGTACCAAATACTCCTGCTAAATTAACATCAACAGTAACGGAAACAAAAACATTAACTAATTGTGCTTCTGGAACGCTTACTGTTACTCAGACTGGAGGAACGTATCCTTTTAGATATCTTGTAGATGTAAATGGTGCCGGATTTGTTCAAAACGGAACCAATGTTATTACAGTAGTAACTCCGGGAAAATATCTTATTCGTGTTGAAGACACAAATGGTTGTTTTGTTGACAAAGAAGTTACAGTCGCTAATGTTACGAAACCAATTTATACGATTACAAAAACAGATGGTAGTTGTACAGATCCAAGAGGAACTATAACGGTTAATGTATCAAATACGAATTCATTTATTGTTGAATATAGTTTAGATGTAAAAAATAATGGAGCATTTGAAACCGGTACAGTTTCAGGTACAACCGGTTCTAAAGTTTACTCCAATCTTGATCCTGGAAACTATATTATAACAGTTAGATATAAAAAATCGGGTGTTAATGGCGGAAATTACTGTACAGATCCAATCGCTCCTACGTCGATAGGTCTTACAACTGCTTTGACTGCATCTGCAGGTGTGGCTGAATTATCTGGTTGTGGTCCGGCTGGAAAAACATTACAGGGTAAAGTTAGAATTACAAATGCTGAAGGTGGAGTTCCTATAGCGGGAGCGGATCCTTATTTATATAGTTTTGATGGAAAAAAGAGCTGGACTACAAAAAACGAAGCTTATGTTGATCCTGGAGTACATACTTTTTATGTAAAAGATTCTAAGTGTGAAGTAGCCTTGCCTGCAGTTACTTTAGCTACAAAACCTGCTGATCCAACTATTAAGGTGGATGATCCGGTTTTTAATTGTGACGGATCTGCAACTACGGTCGTAACAGTTACAAACGGAAGTACGACACAGTTTAGTTATGATTACTACATGGATGGTAAACTTAACACAAACAATCCAAACAATATTTTTACAAACGTAACCCAGGGAGATCATACGGTTACCGTTAGTTATAATGTATTAAAAGTACCTACTGAAAGTGTCTTGCTTAACGAAAGTTTTGGTTCAGGACCAGACGTAAGTTCACCGGGTATTAATCCTAACTTCTGTTGGGAAAGACAGGTAGAGGCAACGAAATGTAATAACAATAAATTATTTGGTAATGGAGAATACACCGTTACTAATTTACTAAGAAACGATCCATATTCTGGATGGTGGAGTCCTCGTGATAATACTACCAAAGGAGTTGATACAAACGGAAGATTCTTGGCGGTTGATGCTGGTACATCTATTCCGAATAATGCGGTTCTTTATAGAAAAACTATTAAAGACATTATTCCAAACCAACCTATTAAAGTAACTTTTGTTGCAACGAATTTATTAAAAGTTGGAAACACTCAGCCTGACGCATCTCTGACAGTGGAGTTACAAAATGCATCAAGAGTTCCACTTTCTTCTCAATCTACTGGAGGAATTCCAAAAACAAATGGTTGGGTCGCTTACTCAAAAGAAATTGATCCGGGAAATAATACAACTTTAGATTTCGTATTGCGATTAGAGCTTTCGCAGGTAAACGGTATCGACTTTGCGGTTGATGATTTAGTTGTTACGCAAATGCCAAAAGCATGTAATACAGTAGCAAGTTTCCCTATTGTTGTAGACGGAAGTAAAGCTTTCTCAGCGGGTATTACAGGATTTAAAAATATTAAATGTAGTGGTGAGAAAAATGGAGAAATTACATTATCTGCCAAAAATTTCAATCCTAAAAAAGGATTCCAGTATTCTGTAGACGGAGGTGGTTGGCAAACTGTGATACCAGTTCCGGAAGCTTCAAGTGGAAGCAAAACGCTGACCAATTTAGAAGGTAAAATTTATAACATCAGTATTCGTTATGATGATTCAGCAGGTAGCTGTACTTTCCCTTTACGTCAGGAAATTAAATCTCCATCAGCTTTAGAAGTTTCAGCTACAGTAACTACAAAAATGACTTGTGATCATAATGCAACTATTACAGCTGAAGCTAAAAACGGAACACCTGGTTACCAATATAAATTAACAAAGGAATCGGATGGCTCTATTGTAGTAGATTTTCAGGATTCGGGAATATTTGAAAATGTTGATTTTGGGAAATATGTTGTAATCGCTAGAGATTTTAATTCTTGTCCATTACAAGTTCCAGCCAAAGTAGAAGTTGTTAAACCTGAAAAACCAAAAGGAGACTTTCTAACGTCTAGTTTGTGTTTTGATCCAGCTACCGGAACAGATCTTACAATAGTAGTTACAGGTGGGCTTAAACCTTATACATATGTAGCAACCTATAATGGTGTAGCAGGTCAGGAAAGCGCAAAGTTTGATGGACCTAATTTTACTTATAATGCTGCTAATGCAGGTACTTATAGTTTTGTAATTCGTGACGCTAATGGATGTTATTCTGAGCCAATTACTAAAGTAATAGCAGAGAAATTAATTACGCTTACTCCAGCTGTAACACCACTTGATTGTGAAGCTGCACCAGCAAATCAGGCAGTTATTTCAGTAACAATTAATGGAGGAACTGCACCTTATGTAGTTTCTCTTCTTTCAGGAACAGCTACGGGTACTTTGACACAACCAGTTGGAAACGGAAATACTTTTAGTTACAGTATTGCAGCATCTGGCGCATACAAGTTCCAGGTTAAAGATGTAAATGGTTGTATAACAACTAGTGATGCTACTATAAATCCTTTAGTTGGTGTAACAGGAAAAGTTGTAAAAGCTACAGATCCAAAGTGTAATAATGGTTCAAATGGTCAGGTAGAAATTGAAGGAGGCGGTGGAACCGGAACGTATACTTATAGTTTTAACGGAAGTGGTTTTACAAACAAAACTGTATATACTAATTTAGATGCTAAAACAACAACGTCTAATACTACTGTTTACAAATATCAGATAAAAGATAGTAACGGTTGTCTTTCACCAATATATGATGTAACATTAAATAATCCTGCAGCAGTTGTAGCTTCAGCTAGTTTTCCTCCTAATACAACATGTGCCGGCAGTGTAACGATCACGGTGGCTGGCGCTGGTGGTTCAGGCGGATTCAAATACAGTTTTAACGGAAGTCCTACTTACACAGGAACAAATACTTTGTCTGTAACGTTGACGGCTTCCACTCAGGACATCACTTATTCTGTAGAGGATTCTAATGGTTGTAGAGATACAAAACAGATTACGGTTCCGGCATACAACCCACCGACAGAAGTTAAATTTTCAACGCCACCGGCGATTACTTGTAAGGTTGGAGGTACTACTACTAGTGTAACGGTAAGTTCAGTAGGCGGAGTTGCTCCATTTACTTACACACTTGTTTCAGGTCCTAGTACGGCACCTTCTAATTCAACAGGATTATTTACAGGATTGGTTTCAGGACAATACACTTTTGAGGTTAAGGATTCTAATGGATGTACCAAACAGGGAATACTTACTGTTGACCCTAAAGTTGCTATTAAGGCAGGTGAG
>NZ_QRDQ01000008.1:0-491838 GCF_003385895.1 Flavobacterium cutihirudinis | reverse complement strand
GTATTAGGAACAACAATTGATGTTTATGTAAAAGACAATAATGGTTGTGTTGCTCCAAAAAAGACCATCACAATAGCATCAGAAACACCTCCACAGATTAACACACCTGCGGCTCAATGTTATACAGGATCACTTGTTTCTGTTAAGATAACAGGAACGGTTCTTGGAACTCCGACTTACAGTATTGATGATGTTACTTATGGCGGCAATGATACCTTCTTATTAGGAGTTGGTACACATACATTATATATCAAAGACGGTTTTGGCTGTAAAGCTCAAACTACATATAAGGTTGCAGAGCAGTTGACACTTGGAACAGATATAGTTCCGGATACAAGCTGTACACCAAACACAACAATTAAGCTTACTGCCAATGGCGGAACAGTACCTTATGTTAAATATGAGGTATCTACAAGCGGAGCAGGCGGACCATTCACGACTATTACAGATACTTATACTGCAACGGCAGCAGGAACTTATACTTTCAGAGTAACAGATTCGGCTACACCGGCATGTACTGCAGTTTCAGCACCGGTAACAGTTACCCTAAAAGCAACGGCATTAACAATCAATGCAACACCAACAGATGTAAAATGTAATGGAAGTGCTACCGGAGTAATCACGATTACGGCGTTATCAGGAAAAGCTCCTTTTAAATATAATGTAACAAAAGCAGGCGTTTCAGTTTCTACTTCAGCTATTACTACGGGATTACAAGCTGGTTTATACAATGTTGTTGTAACGGATGATTTAGGATGTACATCTGCATCTACACCAGTTACAATTAATCAATTGGATCCATTGACGGCTACTACTGCATTGACTACGGCTTTAACTTGTGGAACTGCAAATGCACCACAAAAAGCGGTTATTACCGTTAGTGCTCCATCTGGAGGAAGCGGTGGATATGAGTACAGCTATAATAATGGATCTTACACTACAGACACTACTTTTGAAACTACACTTTCAGGAACAGTAACAATTCGTATGCGTGACAGCAATAATTGTACACAGGATCTTGCAGATGTGGTGGTTAATACTTTAAATCCACCAGTAATTACGTCTGTAACTCCTTCGATTATTACTTGTAAAACTGGAGAAGATACAAGTACCGCGACAATAGTTGCAACTGGAGGAACAGGAACAAAAGTTTATTCTATTGTTTCAGGACCAGTTAAAAATGCAACAGGTGCATCTAATGGTATTTTTACAGGTTTAACTGCCGGTACATATCTATTTAAAGTAACAGATGATAATTTCTGTAGTGATACATTTGATTTGACTATTCCTGGAAGAGTTAATATAAATGCGAGCTGGTTATCTCAGGTTAATGTATTATGCTACGGTAACCCAACTGGAAGCGCAAAAATTACAGTTACAAATTCGACTTCATATACAGCTGCTTTAACTTCTGGAACTGGAACTGTTTTAGCTACAGGAAGTACTGTAGATGTTACAGGATTAGTTGCCGGCGCATATAATTTGAGAGTGACTGATACTGGTACAGAGTGTTTTAAAGATGTTCCATTTACTATTACACAAAGCGCAGATCTAGCTTTGTTATCAAATACAGATGTTAATGCAAATTGTAATAAACCTACTGCTACAGTTACAGTAACTGCTACAGGAGGAAAAGCTCCTTATAAATATGCTTTTGTTGCAAATGGTGTAACTCCAACTGCAGCAAATTACTTAGACACTAATGTAGGTAATCTAGATCCTGCAACTCCAGATTGGGATGTTTATGTTTTGGATGCAAATAACTGTAGCAAAAAAATCTATGATGTTACGGTTGCAAAAGATGCATTGCCATCTATCAGTGCCCCGGCTGCACAGTGTTTTACAGGTCCGTTTACAATTACACTTTCAGGAAGTGGGGGAGTTGGTACTCTTAAATACACGGTAAATGGAGCGAGTATTTCTGGTAATACTTATAAAATTAATGCACCTGGTACTTATATATTAGGCGTAATTGATGGTAATAATTGTCCGCCTGTGACAGTATCTTATGTTGTTGATAAGCAATTAATTGCAGGTGCAGAATTAAGAAAGGACATTACTTGTACAGCTCCGCAAGATGCAATAATAGATGTGACTATTACAAATGGCGTTGGACCATTTTCTTATCAGATTTATAACGGAGGAACAGCTTTTGGAGCTTTAAAAACTAGCAGTACAGCAACGTTCACAGAAACTTTTGCTACTCAGGGTAGTTATACTTTCGAAATTAAGGACAGTAAAACTTGTACTTTTACGACAGCTCCTGTAGAAGTAACGCCAACACAAACGTTAGTTTTAAACAAAACTCTTTTGGCTAAGCCAATTTTATGTAATGGTCAATCAGATGCTGAAATTACAGTTACTTACAACAATAGTCAGGGAACTGGTCCTTTTGATATTAATGTGAAGCAATATGCTGACGCTACACATTTATCATTAACAAAAGATTTTGGTACGCAAACTTCTGGATTACCAGCTGGTTTCTACGTGGTAACGCTTACCGATTCTAGAGGTTGTTTTAAAACAGATGAAATTGAAATAAAAGAACCAACCCCAATAAGCGTTACATATATACCAACAAATATTACTTGTAATCTTGGTAATTCTGGAAAAACTAAAGGAAGAATTGAAATTACTCAAATTTCAGGTGGAACAGGACCTTACAATGTATATGTAACGAATAATTCTGCTTATTATGAAGAAAGACTGGGAGTAGACGGATTAAGTAGTGAAACTTTTGATATTATTGATTTTGGTTTATACCAGATCGTTGTAACGGATGCTAATGGATGTCCTTGGATTGAAAAAGACATTCTAATTGCTCAGCCACCTGGAGGTCTAGGACTTACAGTATCTGCAACTCCACCAGTTTGTGGAAGCCTTGGTAGTGCTGAAGTTAAGATAACAACTGCCTTTACAGGTACAGGACCATTCTATTTTGCATTATATACACCTGGAATTGAATACGCTGTTGGTGATCCTAGATGGATTCCGGAAGTAACTCCAAATGTAAGTAAGAATGCTTTTTTCAATAACCTTATACCTGGAGTAACATATACTTTTATTGTGTATGATAAAGGAACAAATTGTTATTATTATGAAACGTTTAAAAACACAATACCAAGTAATTCTACTTTAACAGCTACAGGAAAAGCTGTTCCAATTAAGTGTAAAGATGATGATAATGGTTCAGTGGATTTACACATTGAAAATATATATAGTACTGATGTTGATGTCTCTTACGAAATTTTTGATTCAGCAACAAGGGTATCAACTGGAATTTCTGATAATGGTACTGTTCCTGCTAAAGTAGGTTCAGTAAATGGAGTATTAGATGTAGATGATTTTGGTTTTACACCAGGATTGAAATATGGTACTTATTATGTATTAATAACTGAGACTTCTGGCCCAAATGCTGGTTGTGCGGTTACAACAGTTCCATTTAGTATTACAGAATCAATTAATGAGTTAAAAATAATTGCAACTAAGACTAAAAACGATAATACATGTAAGGTAGCAGGTACGATTACGGCATCTGGTATAGACGGAACAAGTCCTTACACATATGCAATCGTTGATGATGGAGATCCTGAGCCTACGGCATTTGCTGGTGTTAACACTTTTACAGTAGATTCTGGAGATTATGATGTTTATGTAAAAGATGCTTATGGTTGTATTAAGAAAGCGGATGTTAATGTTCCTTTGGATGTTGCACCGGTAATTGATGTACCAGCAGCAGTTTGTTACACAGGAACTCCAATTGCTTTAACTATTACTGGAAATACTGCGGCGATTGTGGGTCCAGTAACGTACAGCGTAGACAAAGGAGCGGCAATCGGTGCTTACAAAAGCGCCGCTAATTTTAGCCTGCTTCCAGGGACTTATACATTAAATTTAAAAGACGGTAATGGTTGTGTTTCTTCTACTACTTATGTAATTAATGATGTATTGACAATTAAGAATCCTTTAAATAAACCATTGGATTGTTATACAACGGGCGCAAATGCAGAAGTAACTGTTGCAGCTGACGGTGGCTCAGGAACTTATGCATATACAATTAAGGCCGGTCCAACTACTAATGTAACAGGAGCTACAAGTGGTATCTTTACTGGTTTAGCTTCTGGAGATTATACTTTCGAGGTAAATGACGGAAACTGTACTGAAACGATCGATGTAAAAATCGCTCCGTTAAATACTATTACACCAGCTGTTGCTGAAACTCAACCGTTATGTATTGGTAATAATGGTAAAGTCGTAGTTTCTGCTACTGGAGGAAAAGGTAATTTTGAATATAAAAAAGGAGCAGCTGGTACTTATAGTACTAATGATACATTTACTCAATCTGCAGCGGATGGAACAGTTACTTACTACGTTAGAGATGCTAATCATTGTGAAGTATCTATTACAGCAACGCTTACTGATCCTTCACCAGTTATTATTACTAAGGTTGATATTAGCCAATTAACATGTGGCGCAAGTAATAGTACAAATGAAGCAACTATCACAGTTACAGCTTCAGGTGGAACAGGTGCTTTAGAATACAGTTTCGATAACGGAGGACATTTTTCTGGAAATAACATTTTTAAAACGAGTATCGCTGGTCCTTACGATATTATTGTAAGAGACGCTAATAAATGTACATCAGTTATGCAAACTGAGACGATTGATGTATTAGTTCCGCCAACAATGGTACCAACTAAAACAGTTATCGATTGTCAGCTTGGAAATGAGAAAAGTACAGTGAATTTACACAGAGGTAATGGTGTTGGACCATTTACATATTCTGTTGTGTATGCTTCTAATGGAGCAGTTATTCCTTCTCAGGTAGATAATGACATATTTACTTCTCTTGATGCTGGTGAATATTTATTCCGTGTAACAGACAATAATGGTTGTACAGATGAGGAGTTGGTTAGAATTCCTGCTTTAATTCCTATCGAATTGCATGATGCCATTGCAACAGATGTAAAATGTGTTGGCGCAGCTACAGGTAAAGCAGTATTTACCGTGACAGGGGTTTCAGCAGCAGGTTATAATGTAACTAATGTATCGCCTTCTGTTCCTTATACAATAGCGGGAGATGTTATCACTTTGCCTAATCTAACAGCTAGAACTTATACTGTTACAATCGAAGACAATACAACAAAATGTCAAAGCAGTAAATCAGTTACTATTAACGAACCTCTGGTAGCGTTGGCTATTACAGCAACAGCTTCTAATGTAAGTTGTTATAAACCAATAAGTACTATCACGGTTACTCCGGTAGGTGGGGCAGGTAATTATGAATTTGCTTTCCAAGAAGGCGGAACAGTTACACTTCCAACAGTATTTAGTAGTAATACAAAAGTAGATACCGCATTGTTGACAAACGCTGTAACAGTTGGAGCTGTAACAACTTGGAGTGTTGACGTATATGTAAAAGATGGTAATAATTGTACTGAAGTTGTCAATGTTACGATTACTAAAGATGTTGCACCAACGATTATTGCTCCTGCACCACAATGTTATGAAGGAACAAACCTAATCGTTGATTTGAATGCATTGACGACCGTACATGGAGGGCCGAAAAGTTACACATTAAACGGTTCAGATTTGACAACATCAACTGCTACGTTGACAGGTCCTGGTAAATATAGATTAGGAGTTAGAGACAATAACGGTTGTGAGGCTTTTGTTGATTATATTATTGAGAAACAATTACGAGCAACTGCTGATCTTAAAAAAGATTTATATTGTACAGGAACAACTGATGCCTCTATCTATGTTGAGATTAAAGATGGTGTTGCGCCATATAAATACCAGATGTATTTGGGAGCAGCTCCGGTTGGTGGTTTAACAACAGTTCCTACAGTTCCAGGAAACAGTTTTACTGTATCGGTTGCTACAGCTGGTGATTACACATTTGTAATTACAGACAGCAATGCTGCATCTTGTAGTGTAACAACAACGAAAGTGACTGTTAATACACCTACACCGGCAGTAATTGTTTCTACACCAGTCACACAGTCTATATTGTGTAATGGCGGAACAGCTACTATGAAAATCAATTTGAGTGCGACAGCTGGTTTGGAACCGTTTACTTATACAGTAACGAGAACATTACCAACACCTTTAGCTTCTAAGATCCAGACATCTGATAATGTATTCACTAATTTACCAGCGGGTACTTATGAAATCACTGTTACGGATAAGAAAGGTTGTGTTTCACTTGTGACAACAACGGATATTAATGAGCCTGCATTATTGACTGCAGCAGCAGATCCATTGCCAAGAAATACTACATGTAGTACTTCAACAGTAATCACTGTCGTGGCTAATGGCGGTACAAAAACAGGAAGTGGGACAGGTTATTACTATAACTTCAATAATGAGGGTTATACAACTGATAACACTTATACAGTAGAAAATGACGGAACCGTTCAGACAATAACTTACACCGTTAAGGATGCGAATGGATGTGAAACAGGTGGTCAGACAGTTGACGTTTACCCATTGAACAAACCAAACAAATTAGATTTCAGCGCAAGCACAATCACTTGTAAAGCTGGCGAAGATGTTAGTACGGTAACAGTAAGAGCAAGAAATGGAGTTGGTCAGTTGACTTTCACAATAGTTGGTACAAATACAACGACATCTAATACATTGTTTGGTCCTAAAACGACACCGGATTCTTCAGTAGCGGCAAGTTTCCCTGGATTACTTCCTGGCGATTATACTTTCCAGGTTGAAGACAGCAACGGATGTACTTTTGTAGATCTGTTCACAGTGCCTAAATTGGTAAACTTAGCTTTAGATGCACAATTAGTAAATGATATTTCATGTAACCCAGTTAATGGAATATCTAATAATGGAAAAGCAACATTTACAGTATCAAACGTTAGTACATCTGGATTTACAGTGGTTGGTGTAACACCTGCTGTTCCGTACAGTGTTGCTGGAAACGTGATTACTTTAGACAATATTTCTTCAGCAGGAACTTATACGGTTTCTATTAAAGACCTTGGAACAGATTGTCCTAAAGATGCTACTGTTAAATTTACAGTTCCTGCAGCTATAACATTTAATACAGTTTCGACTAAAGTATTCTGTTCTCGTGACGAGTCAAATATCACAATAAGCGGTGTTCTTGGTGGTACAGGAATTTATTCTTATGCAGTTGTTAAGGCAACTACTACAGCGCCTTCTGCAAGTTCATACTTGGATAGTCCTACACTTAAGGTAGACACTAATTTGACTGATTTATCATGGGATGTTTATGTAAAAGATACTAATGGTTGTATTGCTGTTAAAACGGTATCAGTGACTCACGATGCACCACCATCGATTTTGCCACCTGCACCACAATGTTATACAGGAACAAACCTAGTTGTTGATTTAAATGCATTGACTACTGTTTATGGAGGAGCGAAAAGCTACACATTAAACGGTTCAGATTTGACGACATCAACTGCTACGTTGACAGGTCCTGGTAAATATAGATTAGGAGTTAGAGACAATAACGGTTGTGAGGCTTTTGTTGATTATATTATTGAGAAACAATTACGAGCGACTGCTGATCTTAAAAAGGATCTATATTGTACAGGAACAACTGATGCCTCTATCTATGTTGAGATTAAAGATGGTGTTGCGCCATATAAATACCAGATGTATTTGGGACCAACTCCAGTTGGTGGTTTAACAACAGTTCCTACAGTTCCAGGAAACAGTTTTACTGTATCGGTTGCTACAGCTGGTGATTACACATTTGTAATTACAGACAGCAATCCTGCATCTTGTAGTGTAACAACAACGAAAGTGACTGTTAATACACCTACACCGGCAGTAATTGTTTCTACACCAGTCACACAGTCTATATTGTGTAATGGCGGAACAGCTACTATGAAAATCAATTTGAGTGCGACAGCTGGTTTGGAACCGTTTACTTATACAGTAACGAGAACATTACCAACACCTTTAGCTTCTAAGATCCAGACATCTGATAATGTATTCACTAATTTACCAGCGGGTACTTATGAAATCACTGTTACAGATAAGAAAGGTTGTGTTTCACTTGTTACAACAACGGATATTAATGAGCCTGCATTATTGACTGCAGCAGCAGATCCATTGCCAAGAAATACTACATGTAGTACTTCAACAGTAATCACTGTCGTGGCTAATGGCGGTACAAAAACAGGAAGTGGGACAGGTTATTACTATAACTTCAATAATGAGGGTTATACAACTGATAATACTTATACAGTAGAAAATGACGGAACCGTTCAGACAATAACTTACACCGTTAAGGATGCGAATGGATGTGAAACAGGTGGTCAGACAGTTGATGTTAACCCATTGAACAAACCAAACAAATTAGATTTCAGCGCAAGCACAATCACTTGTAAAGCAGGAGAGGATGTTAGTAGTACGGTAACAGTAAGAGCAACAAATGGAGTTGGTCAGTTGACTTTCACAATTGTTGGTACAAACACAACCACATCTAATACATTGTTTGGACCTATAACGACACCAGGTTCTGCATCGGCGGCAAGTTTCCCAGGATTACTTCCAGGTGATTATACTTTCAAGGTTGAAGACAGCAACGGATGTACTTTCGTGGATCTGTTTACAGTGCCTAAGAGAATAAATATTTTGGCTGATGGCCAATTGGTTGCTGGCGTTGCTTGTAAAGGTGAAGCGAATGGAAAAGTTACATTCACTGTTTCTTCAATCGGAACTTCAGGATTTACACATACTATTTCTGGTGTTACAGGAGTAGGAACAATCACTCCTGTTGGAACGAATAAATTTGAATTAACAAATCTTGTAACAGGTACTTACAAAATAGATGTGAAAGACAACGCAACTGATTGCGTATCTACTTTCTCTGTTTTTGTTCCAGAACCTAACGCACTTAGAGTAAATTATGCAACAAATAAAAATGCAAATTGCAACAAAGGTGCAGAAATTACTGCTACAGCGCTTGATGGTACTCCAGGTTATACATATGCATTTGTTAAAGCAGGTGATCCAAAAGTGTATGGAAATAGTGATACTGCAGTTTTAGACAAAGCATTCACTTGGGTAATTTGGGCTAAAGATTCTCATGGTTGTGAAACTTCTATACCAGTTACTATTATTACAGATCCATTGCCAAATATTGTAAGCGCAATAGCGACACAATGTCCTAGTTCAAATGGAACTTATGATATTACGGTTACAGCAACTGGATTTGACCCGGCGAAAGCTTTAGAATATAGTGTTGATGGAAATAGTTTCCAAAACTCTAATGTATTAAAAGTGAATAACACTGGTCAACATACAGTAACAGTACGTGATGCAAATCTATGTCCTGTATCAACTACGGTGACTATTTTAGAGCCTTTAAAATTAGATTATGAACTTACAACAACACCAATTTGTCTTGGAAACCAAGGAGTTGTAACATTAAAACCTTCTGGAGGAACAGTAACACCAAGTTATGAATTCAGTAAAGATGGTGTTAATTACGGACCTTCTCCGATCTTTACAGGTCTGGTTCCTAACACGTATACATTTACTGTTAAAGATAAAGGTACAGGTTGTACAAAATCAGTTCGTGTAGTTATCGAAACACCAAATCAGGCTATCGATTTCACATTAGAAAAGACAAATATTACTTGTAATGGATATTCTGATGGTACTGTTACAGTAAAAATGGCTGATCAGACATTAACTGTAAATAACAACCCGGTTTATACATATAGTATTAGCCCGGCAGCAGGAACGTTGACAGGTAATGTGTTTAAAAACCTTCCTGTTGGTACTTATACTATAACTGTAACTTCAGGAAAAGGATGTCCTGTTTCAAGATTAGTAGCTATTGGAGATAAATTACCAATTGTAGTTGCAAATCCAACAGTTGCTGAATACGGTTGTACGACTGGTAACGGAACAAATGATGCAACAATTACAGTAAGTTTACCATCTGGTGGTTCTAATTCATATAAGATCTATGAATTCATTAGAAACGGAAATCCTGTACCAGTTCAAAGTAATGATAGTCCTGTTTATACAGAAACTGATTTACTTGGAGGATCTTATGTAATCAATGTTTACGATACAAACGGATGTGTAGGTACAACAACTGCGACAATTAAACCATTTGTTGGAATTGAATTTGGAATGCCGTCTGCAATAACGGTTACTAAAGCAATTACTTGTATAAATGATGAAGATATTAAAGTAAACGTTGTCATGGTTGGAACGACAGTACCAATGCCTGTATTGGAGTATAATTTGAAAGGAATTACTGCCGGAAGTACTTATGACGTTACTAATAACGATGGAATTTTCACTGGATTAACTATTGGAAATTATGCTGTTACGGTTACAAATCCTATAACAGGTTGTGTATTGAGCAAAATACATTACGTAAACAATCCAAATACATTTAGTATTGTAGCAGAAAACTTGAAAAATGTTAGTTGTTTTGGAACTCCAACAGGAAGTGTTGACTTGACTTTTGTTGATAATCAAACTGATCCTACTAACGATGCAGGACCTTTTGACTATACAATTTCAGGACCAGTTAATTTAGCTGGAAGAACAACAACTGCTACAATCAATATTCCAAATTTACCGGAAGGAACTTATACGGTAAAAGCGAAATTAGTTGGTTTACCAGCTTGTGAGGTTGAAACAAGTTTTGCAATCGAACAGCCTTCAGCGGCATTAGTATTAACAGAAATTCATACACCAATTTCTTGTAATCCAGGAAACGACGGTACAATTTCATTAAGTGCTGTAGGCGGATGGCCAGGAAGTTATAAATTCGAGTTATCAGGACCAATTAGCGTTACATATTCTGATCAAACTTATTTTGAGAATTTAACTCCAGGAACTTATACAGTAAGAGTTAAAGATCTTAACGGTTGCGTTGACGTGAAAACTGTTCAATTGAAGAATCCAGATCCAATTTTGGTTACAGCAAGTGCTACAGTAAGTACACTAGTTTGTAATGGAGACACAACGGGTCAAATAACAGTTGATCTTCCAACAGGAGGTCAGGGTACGAATTATTCTTATATCCTGAATTATTTATCAACGAATCCAGTTATTTCATCTGCGCCTCAGCCTTCACCTGTATTCTCTAATTTAGGAGCAGGAACTTACTCTGTAACTGTTGTTGATGGACTTAACTGTGCGTCTCAGCCAACTGCAGATATAGTAATCGATGAGCCAAGTAAAGTTGAACCGTTATTAGCTCTGAATACTAGATTAACATGTAAAAATGCTGCAACGCTTAAATTAAGCGCGGTAGGCGGAACAGGTCCTTACGAATACAGTACCGATGCTAATTTTGCAACAGTATTAGGATCATTTGCATCTAGTACAATAATTACTGTAGGATTAGGAGATCACCAGTATTATGTACGTGATTCAAAAGGATGTATTAGTACAATTTCTAATAACATTTCAATTAACCCGCTTACACCTTTAGCATTAGAAACTATTGATGTTGATATGGTTTATTGTAAAGATGATCCGTCTGGAAGAATTGATGCATCGGCTATAGGAGGTCTTGGAGATTATATCTACACATTATTAGATGATCAGAAAAACGAGGTTAGACCTGGTCAGCTTAGTGGATATTTTGAATTACTTCCAGCAGGTAAATACATTGTTCGTGTTGATAGTGGAGATTGTCAGTTCGATTCAGCTGTAATTGAAATTACTCAGCCAACTGCGCCATTAATAGCTACGGCAAATCCTGTTGCAATTACTTGTAATGGTTTCAATAATGGTAAAATTGAGATCACTGCTTCTGGAGGAACTGGAAAAATTTTATATGCAATTTCTCCAAATATGGATCAGTTCTTCGAAGGAAATACTGCCGGTGGACATGTGTTTACAAACTTAAAACCTGGAGAGTATGATATTTTAGTAATGGACGAAAACAGCTGTAATGTTCAAGAGAAAAAAATCTTGATTACTGAGCCTGATGAGATTCTTGTTACTGAAATCGTTGCTGATCAGATTCCGGAATATTGCTTTGATGATAAAAACGGAATGGCCGTTGTAAAAGCTGAAGGAGGTACAGCACCTTATACTGCAAGTATAAAAGGAAATGGTGTTACACTAGACTACAGAGGTCCGGATATTGATGGCGATAAATTTATTTTCGACGGTCTTTCTGGAGCGGTTGATTATGAAGTGATGGTTAAAGATGCAAATGGTTGTGAGAATGGAGCAACAATAAGACTACCAGATCCTGTTAAGTTAACTGCAACAGCCGAGGTGTTTTATGATTGTTTAGATGATCATCCAGTGAATTCACTAGTGGTTGAAGTTGACAATACTATCGATGCTACAAGAAAAGCAACTATAGTTTATACTTTATTCAAAGATGGTCAGGCAACGACTACCGTTCAAACAGGAGATGGTACATTTAAGAATCTTGTTACGGGAGATTATAGTGTTCAAATGGCTTTAGAAGGCTGTACTAGATCTACAAATGAAGTTCATGTTGATGCCGTTGAAGAATTAACAGCGGTACCGGTAGTAAGTAAAGAAATGAACATTATCGAAGTGAAAGCTTCTGGAGGTGTTCGTCCATATACATACAGTTTCAATAATGAAGCGTTTGGATCTTCTAGTACATATAGAATCTATAAAGATGGTCGTTATGATGTAATTGTTAGAGATAATAACGGTTGCGAATTCAAATTGCAAGTGCCTGGAGATTTTGTTGACATTTGTTTCGCGAATTTCTTTACACCAAACGGCGACGGAGATCACGATACAATCGGTCCGGACTGTGGAGCATTGGCATACAAAGATTTGACTTTTGATATTTTCGACAGATATGGTAGAGTTGTTGCTAAGTATCACGTAGGAGAAAAATGGGACGGTAAATACAATGGTGCCGAACTACCTACTGGAGATTACTGGTATGTTCTTAAACTAAATGACGAGAAAGATGCGAGAGAGTTTGTTGGACATTTCACTTTATACAGATAACAAATTTTAGCCCCGAAGTATGTTATCTAAAAAAATTATTACAATGAGAAAGTTATTATTATCCTTAGTACTCATGGCTGTAACATCAGGTTACAGCCAAGAGTTAAACCTACCAGTTTTTACGCAATACCTTGCTGACAACCCATTTATTCTTTCTCCTGCTTATGCGGGTATAGGTGATAACCTTAGAATTAGAGCAAACGGATTAACACAGTGGGTCGGAATTAAAGATGCTCCCGAAAACCAGTCTTTATATGCTGATTTCAGGATATTGGATCGTTCCGGTGTCGGAATTTCACTTTACAATGATAAGAATGGTAATACTAGACAGGCGGGTGCAAAAGTTTCCTTTGCGCATCACATCATTTTGGATTATTATTCAAAACAATATTTGTCTTTTGGTATTTCGTATAACTTCAATAGTTTCCGTATAGATGTAAATAATTTCACTGGCGACGTAAATCAGCCTGGCACACCTGCGCAAGATATTTATGTTTCAGACAATCGTTATACTTCAAATAACAACTTTGATATTAGTGCTTTATATCGTAATAAAGGGTTTTACTTAAGTTTTAATGCAAACAACGTTTTAAAGAAAAATGTTGACAATTACAGTAAAACAGAACCTTATGTACTTTCTAATTATCAGGTTTATACTGGTTTTACTTTCAGAGATGGAGAAAATAACCGAATCGAATACGAACCATCAGTATTCTACCAGTATTTTGCAAGTGACGGACGTTCGAGTACCGATTTTAACTTTAAGTACAGAAGATACAATCGTTATGAAGATTACTACTGGATTGGAGCTTCGTACCGTTTCTTAAACGATCAATTTCCAAAACCATTATCTGTAGGACCAATGGCCGGTTTCATGAAGTCTAAGTTTTATTTCGCTTACTCGTATCAAATTATGTTCAATGATCTAGGTAACTATAATAGCGGAACTCACATGATCACAATCGGATTTGATTTCTTACAATCTATCAGTAACTGTCCTTGTACGCAAGGCCCGGTTCACGATTAAAAATAAAACCATTCAGAGGCAAATTATGCCTTAATTATAGAGCGAGTCGCAACATTATGTGTTTTTACCGCAATAATTTGAAATAAACTTGTAATAACGTTAAATTTGAGTTGTATCATTTTGTATTGTCAAAATGAGAGATCAAATTTGATTTATGAAAGCAAAATTTTCACTTTATGCGAAACATATAGTTTTGTGTCTCGCTTTTCTTTTTTTGCCGTATGCTTTTACGTCGACAAATACGATTTTTTCATTGCCGCATTTGTATACCAATGCGCATGATCGAATCTACTTTTTTATCTATTTTACACTGCTTTGTTTTTTCTATTTTAACTACTATTTTTTAATTCCAAAGTTCTATTTTTCTGAAAAGAAGATTTTATATTATCTGATTATCACGCTTTTTCTACTTTTTTTTCTTTGGATTTCAACCACTTTAGATCATCCGGATCGGAATTTTTTAGATTTTAGATCTTCGCCACAGCATTTTGGAAATCCTCCTCATCCGTTTCCGAAGGATTTTCCTAAACCACCTTCTTTTGTAAAAGAAATGCCTTTTGATTTTGTAGGCGGCCCGCCAACGCAATACGGACATACTGCTTTGGTTTATTTGATTGGCGTAATTTCAAGTTTGCTTTTCGCTATAAGCGGAAGATTGCAGAGTGTTGAAAAAGAAAAAGTAAAATCGGAATTGGCATTTCTGAAGGCACAAATAAATCCACATTTTTTGTTTAATACTTTGAACAGTATTTACGCTTTGGCTTTAAAAAAAGACGATAAAACGCCAGATGCCGTTGTTCAGCTTTCAGAATTGATGCGATACATTATGACCAATTCTAATGATGAAGTTATCAATTTGACTAAAGAAATAAACTACATCAACAATTTTATTTCACTCCAGAAAACACGTCTCGGAAATACCGTAATTGTAGATTACAAAGTCAACGGGAATACTTTCGGAAAACAAATTACGCCACTTATTTTAATATCATTTATTGAAAATGCGTTCAAATATGGTGTAAATCCAGATCAAACTTCAGAGATTTGTATTAGTATCGATATAAAAGAAGAGCAACTTGCTTTGTTCGTTTCGAATAAAAAGACTTTTTCAGTACATTCTGAGTCCGGAATTGGACTCCAAAATACAATCGAAAGATTAAAATTGGTTTATCCGAATAAACATCAGCTCAAAATAGAAGATACGCTTGAAAAATACGTTGTGAACTTAAGTATTAAATTAGGATGATTAAAGCAATTGCATTAGATGACGAGCCATTGGCACTGGAGATTCTCCAGAGTTTATGTGATACAATTGATTACATCGAATTGGTAAAAACCTTCACAAAATCGGATGAAGCTTTAAAATACCTCAAAAAATATCCAGTCGATTTATTGTTTTTGGACATAAATATGCCATCCATTTCTGGATTGGATTTTCATAAAAAACTGCCTCACAAAACAATGGTTATTTTTACAACAGCCTATTCTGAATTTGCTGTTGAAGGTTTCACACTAAGTGCAACCGATTATCTTTTAAAACCAATTTCATTAACAAGATTTCAGCAGGCAGCAGAAAAAGCTTTTCTACAATGGAAACAGCAAAACCAGAACATCGAGCAACAATATCTTTTCATTCGCGCCGATTATAGTCTGATTAAAATCTTATTTTCTGATATTCGTTACATTGAAGGTTTAGACGATTATTTAAAAATACACATTCAAAACCAGAAAACCGTTGTAGCCAGAATGACGCTGAAAGCAATACTTCAGAAATTGCCCGAAACCGAGTTTATACGAGTACATCGTTCGTTTATAATTCCGGTTTCTAAAATTGAGAAAATCAGAAATAAAATAATCTTTATCGAACAGGCCGAAATTCCGGTAAGCTCAAGTTATGAAGATGCTTTTTTTAAACTTTTGGATCAAAAGTAAAACTGTTTTGTTTGAATTATTTTTACTACAAAATAAAATATTCTCCGAGTTTACCGCATAATTTTTAGCCTTTACCTCAAACTTTTTACAACGCTGCAATTTCAGATAATTTTGCTTGAAAATAACTGTTAATCATTCTATTGACATAACATTTAAATCAAAAAGCAATGAAAAGAAAAGAGTTTTTAAGAGGTTTGGGTTTAATGGGAATTGGTTCTTTGGCCATTCCAATTATAAACTCATGCAGTAAGGATAACGATTCTTCAGACACTTCAACAGACACAGGTTCAGATTCGGGTTCAAGTACCGGTTCTGGCGATTGTTCGGTTACCAATTCAGAAACGGCCGGACCGTTTCCAACAATTTCTCCGTCTTCTTTAGTAAAATCGGATATTGTGATGGATAGAACAGGTGTTGCTTTTACTATAAAAATTACAGTCAACAATACAAAAGCAAGTTGCACAGCGCTCAAAGATGCGATCGTAGATATCTGGCATTGCGATAAAGACGGATATTATTCAGAATATGGTGGAACCGGAATGCAGTCTGTAAATTACACTTCAGTACATTTTTTAAGAGGAAGACAAACAACAGACGAAAACGGACTGGTAACGTTTACCTCTATCTTTCCAGGTTGGTACAACGGCAGAGCGACTCATATTCATGTTCATATTTACAATGCATCCGGAACTTCATTATTGGTAACTCAAATTGCTTTTCCGGAAGGAGCAAATAGTGCAGTTGCATTAGTTAATGCATCAACAGAAAATGGTTATACAAAAGGATTGTCCGGTTACACTTATAATGCGACAGATAATGTTTTCTCAGATTCTACGGCAAACGAAATGGCTGCCGTGACAGGAAGCGTAAGCGATGGTTTTGTTTTAACACATACTATAAACGTTGCCAGCTGATTTTAAAAATAAACTTTAGACAGTTTTCAAAAGTTAAATTAAAATGATAACACAAATTTCGGCTCAAATTTACAAATCAGATGCTCGTGGCTTTTTAGATTCAGAGAAGCACAATTGTTTTGCGACTTTCAATTTTGAGGAATATCAGGATCTTTCGAGAAACGCATTCGGATCTTTGAAAGTGTTAAACGAGGTAATATTGGCTCCCCGACAACATATTGCCCGATTTGTAAATTCGAGTACGAATCTCATTATTCTTCCTTTGTTTGGCGGAATTGAATTCAAAGATAATTTTGGCAATGAAGATTTTCTGCATCTAGAACAAATCAGGGTTTTAGCTGCAGATGAAGATTTGTCTTTATCATTTTTTAATCCGTACGAAAAAGAAAATGTGAGTTTTTTGGAAATTGAGTTCCAAATGGGAAAACAATATTTCAAGAACTATTTTCAGCAATATAAATTTGATTTTTCGACCAGGAACAAACTCAATTCGTTGTTTGAAGTGGAAAGAGCCATCGGTTTTATTGGCGTTTACGATGGAAGAAAGGAAGGATTTTATACGTTGAAAAACAGTAAAAATGGTGTTTTTGTGTTTGTCGTTCACGGTGCTTTTGAAGTAGAAAACAGACTTTTAGAAGCCAAAGATAGTTTAGCAATTACAGAAACGAATAGTATCGAATGGGAAGCGCTTTCAGAAAATGCCGTTTTGATGGTGATGGAAGTTGCACAGAAACTTTAGAAACAGAAAATGGAAATGAGAAAAATAAAATTGGCTTACCGAATCATTTTAGATAGTTCGTCAACTTTTCTATGGGATAAATATGTTTTTGAAGATACTTTCAAAGAATATCAAATGCAAAGCCAGCAGTTTAATTCAGAAACAAATCCGAAGAATACTTTTCGGGAATTGTTGTCCGAAAATCCAAAAGCCGAGAAATTACATTTTTTAACAGGAATGGCGGCAAGCGGTTATGTAGATCAGCTTAAAGAAAATTTTCATCGTGTTTCGGATGTTTTAGGAAACAATTATTTTCCGTTTATCAATTACAAACTTGATATCATAAATACCGATACGACGGCAATAGCGAAACACCGAATCGGAATTACTTTTTATTCGCCTTTATTAAATTATTTCGGAATTATTGAAGGAAATTATCTCGTGTCACTAAATACAGATGATGGAAATGAATTTGAAACCTTAATGTTTCCGGTTCAGAAGAATTTATCCATTTGTTTCGTCCAAAAAGAATAGTAAGCACAATCTCCAAAAACAAAAATAATTGATTTGATTTTTACCTTTTCTGTTGATCTGTAGACAGAAAAGGTTTTTTTATTGTAAAGCCGATGTAAACTTTGCACGTAAAATTGTGTTTAATATTCAATAAACGATTTTATTTGTGAAATTATAACGTTTTCGTTGTTTTACTTATGGATTTTTTAGTTTATTCGAATTTATTAGTACTGCAAAAGTTCTATATTTGTTGTTCTTTCTAAAAAATTAAAAAACAATCAAAATGAAAACTTTAAACGATTTCGATTTTAAAAATAAAAAAGCAATTATCCGTGTTGACTTTAATGTGCCTTTGGACGAGAATTTTAATGTAACGGATGCAACACGTATTGAGGCTGCTAAACCAACTATTGATGCTATTTTGGCACAAGGAGGAAGCGTAATTTTAATGTCGCATTTAGGAAGACCAAAAGGTGTTGAAGAAAAATACTCTTTAAAACATATCTTAAAAACAGCTTCTGAAATTTTAGGAGTTGAGGTTAAATTTGCTGAAAACTGTGTAGGCGAAGCTGCTCAGACTGCTGCAAAAGATTTAAAACCGGGAGAAGTTTTATTGTTGGAAAATTTACGTTTTCATGCTGAAGAAGAAGCTGGAGATGTTGCTTTCGCGAAAGAATTAGCTTCACTTGGCGATATCTACGTAAACGATGCTTTTGGTACTGCGCACAGAGCGCACGCTTCAACAACGATTATTGCTCAGTTTTTTCCAACTGAAAAATGTTTCGGAACTTTATTGGCTAAAGAAATTGAAAGTTTAAATAAAGTATTGAAAAACAGTGAAAAACCGGTTACTGCTGTTCTTGGAGGTTCTAAAGTTTCTTCAAAAATTACAGTTATCGAAAACATCTTAGATAAAGTTGATCACATGATTATTGGTGGAGGTATGACTTTTACTTTCATCAAAGCACAAGGTGGAAAAATTGGTGAGTCTATCTGCGAAGATGACAAACAAGATTTGGCTCTTGAAATTTTAAGATTAGCAAAAGAAAAAGGAGTTCAGGTTCATATTCCAGTTGATGTAATTGCTGCTGACGATTTCTCAAATACTGCAAACACTCAGGTTGTTGATGTAACTGCAATTCCTGACGGATGGCAAGGTCTTGATGCAGGTCCTAAATCTTTAGAAAACTTCAAAAAAGTAATTTTAGAATCTAAAACTATTTTATGGAATGGTCCATTAGGTGTTTTCGAAATGGAAACTTTCTCTAAAGGAACAATTGCTTTAGGTGATTATATCGCTGAAGCTACTGCAAATGGGGCATTCTCATTAGTTGGTGGAGGTGATTCAGTTGCTGCTGTAAAACAATTTGGTTTCGAAGATAAAATGAGCTACGTTTCAACTGGTGGAGGAGCTATGTTGGAGATGTTAGAAGGAAAAGTTTTACCTGGAATTGCTGCAATTTTAGACTAAAATATCACAATTAACATTTTTTTACGTATTTTTAAGGCTTAAACTTTTTAAGTTTGCAAAAATAGGAACTCTATAATGATCTGAATTATAGAATTTTAAAAAAATGTTATATGATTGTAAAGAAAATATCCTTAGTGGTTACGGCCCTCTTTTCCATGACGATGTTTGCTCAGGAAACTGCTTCATCTTCACAGGAAATTAAGCCGGAAGTAAAGTTATCGTATTTAGATTCAGTTAAAAGCACTTTCAAAAAAAATGATATGGCTGCGCGAGTAGACAGTCTTTGGATGAAAGAACTAACAAGTCTGGATATTTACGATGATTTATCGAAAGATATACAAACCATTAATTCTGATGTTACGGTTGATGAAGAATTGCCTACTGAATTGCTAAAGCAGCGTTTACAGGCGATGAACGAAAAATCACCATTCAATATCGAATATAATCAAGGATTAGAAAATATAATAAAGTCATTTCTTAAGAACCGAAAAAAATCGTTTTCTCGATTAATGGCTTTATCAGAATATTACTTCCCAATTTTTGAGGAGTCTTTCGCAAGACACAATATTCCTTTAGAAATTAAATATTTAGCCGTTGTAGAATCTGCTTTAAATCCTAAAGCAGTTTCTAAAATGGGCGCCACAGGACTTTGGCAGTTCATGTACGGAACAGGAAAACAATACGCTTTAAAAATCGATTCGTATGTTGATGAGCGTAGTGATCCAATGAAATCTACAGCAGCAGCAAGCGATTATTTTACTAAAATGTTTGAGGTCTTTAATGACTGGGAACTTGTTTTAGCTTCTTATAATTCAGGACCAGGAAATGTTACTAAGGCCATTCGTCGTTCTGGAGGACAAACAAAATACTGGGATATTCGCCCAAATCTTCCAAAAGAAACTCAAGGTTATGTTCCGGCATTTTATGCTACAATGTATCTTTTTGAATACCACAAGGAACACGGAATCAATCCGGAAAGAGCGGTTGTCAAAAACTTTGAAACCGATACGTTGAACATTAAAAAAGAAATGACATTCAAACAAATTGCTGATTTGCTTGATATGCCACAATCTCAGATTCAGCTTTTAAATCCTTCTTATAAATTAAATGTTGTGCCTTATTATCAGGGTGAAGAGCATTGTCTGCGGCTTCCGAAAGATAAAATCGCCACTTTCGTTTCTAACGAAAAACAAATTTACGCTTACGTAGATTATCAATCAACGATTCGTACTATTCCGTCAAGACTCGCTGCAAAAGTGGCACCAAAAGTTAGAGCGGTACAGCCTGAAAAAATCAACGATTCAGAACTTCAATTATACAAAATACAAAAAGGTGATAACCTTGGAGCAATTGCTGAAAAGTATGATGTTAGTATTGCAGATATAAAAAAATGGAATAATCTAAGAACAAATGCGGTAGCATTGGGAAGAACATTAAGAATTAAATCAAATGTTGATCCGCTTAAAAAAGAGGTTAAATCAATTCCTGCTATCGAGAAAAAATCTGACGAAGCCATCGCTAGCACTGACGATAAAGACAAAAATGCAACGCAGTCTCAGGAATATGTTGTGGCTGCCGGTGATAATTTAGGAAGCATTGCGAAGAAATTCGGTACGACTATTGCGGAGTTAAAAGAACTTAATAATCTTGCTTCTAATAATATTGGTTTAGGCAAAACATTAATTGTTTCTAAAGAAGTTCCAGTTATTGAAGAAACTGCTTCTGTAAATTCGGCTTTAGCATCAAATGCTTCAGTTGATTCATTTAAGAAAGGCGCAACATCTAAAAAGATGAGCGAAGATTATTACGTTAAAAAAGGAGATTCGTTATATAGTATTTCAAAAAAATATCCTGGAGTTACGATTTCAGATATTAAAAAATGGAATGGCATTAAAGACGGAGATATTAAACCCGGAATGAAACTTAAAATAAACGGATAATAAAAAAAACATCTAAATTTGGGTTTTATTTCATAAATTAAAAAAATGAATAAAACCCATTTTTTATTTATAATACTGCCCTTTTTGCTTGTTTCGTGTTTAAAAACCGACAAGCAGCCGAAGCCCGTATCTGGAAAAACCAATACAATTTCGATAATTATCGATGACCAATTATGGTATGGCGAAGTAGGTGACAGTATTCGAAATAAATTTGCTTCTCCGGTTTGGGGACTTACCCAGGAAGAACCGCTTTTTACAATTAATCAATATCCGGCGCGACTTTTAGAAGGTTTTGTAACAGACAGCCGCAGTATTATTGTGGTAAAAAAAGCGCCTACAGATAAATTTGAAATCATTCGAAGCAAGAATCTCCCGCACAATACTTTTAGGATTTACGGAAAATCAGTCGATGATATCATTTGTAGTCTTGAATTGAATTCGGCCCAAATTATCAAAATGATTCGTGATGCTGAAATCCAGAAAATTCAAGAGGACAACAGTAAATCTTTGTTGAATCCTGCCATTATCAAGAATAAATTTCATGTCGAGATTCAAATTCCGATAGGATATGAATATATGTTACATAAAAAGAATTTTATCTGGCTCAAAAAAAATATCATAAGCGGAAATACAAGTTTGTTGATTTATCAAATTCCGTTGCGCACTTTCAAAAAAACAAATGTAGTTGGCGATATTATCAAAATGCGTGATTCTATTGGTAATTACATTAAAGGAACAGAACCGAATACCCGCATGATTACCGGTGAAGCTTACGCACCGTATTTCTCCAATACTTTTTTAGACGGAAAACAAGCTTATGAAACTAAAGGAACTTGGGAACTTAAGAATGATTTCATGGCCGGACCTTTTATTAATTATGCGATTCTAGACAAGCCCAATAACCGAATTTTGGTAATCGAAGGCTTTTGTTATTCACCTTCAAATCAGGAACGCGATCTTATGCTGGATTTGGAAGCGATTATAAAATCGGTTAAAATTGATAAACGGTAATTTTTTGTTTCAAGTTTCAGGTTTCAAGTTTTATGCACTAACCTGAAACCCGAAACTTTAAACCCGAAACTTCAAACCCGAAACAAAAAAACCTAAGAACATTTTTCTTACATTTGTTTATAACAAACATAAAAACAAATACTTATGAAAAATGTGACCACAATTTTAGTAATGATAGTATTGTGTTTTATTTCCTGTAAAAAAGAAGTAAAAACCGAAACCGTAACGACAAAAGATTCAGATAGTATTAAGACCGAAGAACCAATTGCCGAAGAACCTGTAGATTCTGCTACACAAATGAAAGCCTGGCAAGCCTACGCAACTCCCAGCGATGCACACAAATGGCTAACGGAAGAAGTTGGAACATGGAGTTGTGATATGACTTTTTGGTACGAACCAAATAGTAAACCTGAAAAAGCAACTGCAACTGCAACTGTAAAAATGATTCTTGGTGGACGTTATCAGGAAACCGATTATAAAGGAACGATAATGGGAGCGCCTTTTGAAGGAAAAGGAACTGTAGCATACAATAACGCTAGTAAAGAATATACCAATACTTTTATCGATAATATGGGTACCGGAATGATGGTTTCCTATGGAACATATGATGAAGCTACCAAAAGCATGCAAATGAAAGGCGAAGTGGTAAATCCTGTATCGGGAAAAAAAGCGCCATATCGCGAAGTGTATACCATTGTCGATGCAACTACGCGTAAAATGGAAATGTACGATACGAAAAATGGTACCGAATATAAAAGCATGGAAATTATTATGAAGAAAAAATAGTTTTTAAAATAGTTACAGAGATACAGAGTAACAAAGTGACAAAGTTTTTCAATATTGGAAAATTTTATAAAGTAAATCGCCCGATTCCAGTTTGGAATCGGGCTTTTTATTGAAATCAGTATTATTAGCCAAAAAATAAAAAGTTAACTTTGCGACTTTGTGCCTTTGTGGCAAAACTTTAGCAGAATGGAACTAAAATGGAAAATAAAGCCTTTTGAGGCATTAACAGTAAACGAGCTATATGATTTGCTCAAACTGAGAAGTGAGATCTTTGTAGTAGAGCAAAATTGCGTTTATTTGGATCTTGACGGAAAAGACAAGAAAGCATTGCATCTTTTAGGTGAATTTGAAGGTAAAATTGTTGCCTATTCGCGTTTATTCGATGCCGGAATCAGTTTTGATAATGCATCAATTGGGCGAGTGGTTGTTGATGCAAATTATCGCGATAAAAAATGGGGACATGAATTGATGATAAATGCTATTGCCGGAATAAAATCTAATTTCGATAAGGATAAAATTACAATTGGTGCTCAGCTTTATTTGCAGAAATTCTACGAAAGCCACGGATTTGTACAAACCAGCGAAATGTATCTTGAAGATGATATTCCGCATATTGAAATGATTCGCGGTTAAGAACAACCAATAATTCAAAAACAAAATAATTTTTAAAACCCTTAGGCGTTATCTCGCATCTGAGGGTTTTTTATTTAAGATTCTTTTGTGAAAGGGCTAACATTTTTTAAAGATCCTTTTAGGGTATTTTAGATTCACCAATATTTTAACTAAATCTTTGTAAATGAGTAAAACTACTTTTTCTGTTGTGTTTTTTATTTTTAGCTTTTTAACTTTTGGTCAAAATGAATCCAATTCAAAAATAGAAACCAAAAAAGTCGAAAACTTGACCAGTCTGGCAAAAGTCTGGGGATTTCTGAAATATTATCATCCAAATGTAGCAAAAGGCAATTTTAACTGGGATGAACAATTAATTCAGATGATTCCAAAAGTAGAGCAAGCGCAAAACAAGGAAGAATTATCTAAAATTTACATCAATTGGATTGCTGGTTTGGGTGAAGTAAAAGAATGTAAATCGTGTAAAAACACTTCAAAAAGAGAATCTTTTGATGAGAATTTTGATCTTTCCTGGACACAAAATCCTGATGCGTTCACAACCGAACTTTCTCAAAAACTCAAATTTATTGAAGAAAATAGGTTTCAAGGAAAAAACAAATACATCACAACAAGTTCTGATGAAAATGTTTTAGTGACCAATGAACCGTCATACACAGACTTCAAATATCCGGATCGCGCACATCGTATCGCAAGTTTTTTTAGATATTGGAATATCGTCGAATACTTTTTTCCCTATAAATATGTAACCGATCAGAAATGGGATTCGGTATTGACAGAAATGATTCCGAAGTTTGAGAATGCAGGAAATGAAGTAGAATATCATTTAGCAATGCTTGAAACAGTCGTAAAACTAGGCGATTCTCATGCTAATTTTTTTACTGAGGAACTCTATGATTATTTTGGCAGAAAGTACATTCCGGGATTTATTAATGTAATTGAAAACAAAGCGGTTATAACAGGATTTTATAATGATTCTTTAGCGAAACTAAATGATCTTAGAATTGGCGATGTGATAGAAGAAGTAAACGATAGACCAATGCAGCAGATTTTAGAAGAAAAGGCCAAGTTTTCGCACGGATCAAATAAGAGAACGAAAAATATAAATTACGATTTTACGATTTTTAACGGAAGCACTGATTCTGTAAAACTTAAAATTACCAGAAATGGTATTGCTTTTACTAAGATGATGGGGCGTTATAAAGAAATAGTTTATCATAGAGCAAAAGCGAAATCGGAAAAATATAGTATCGATGAAAACAACATCGGCTATATCAATATGGATGCATTAAACAGATTGGACGTTGATGAAATGATGGAAAAAATGAAATCGACAAACGGAATTATTATTGATGTTCGAAATTATCCTAACTTTTTTGGTTTTGATATTGTAAGAAGAATAATTAGTTCAGAACGACCTTTCGCAAGGCTTATATATCCTGATTTGACATATCCCGGAAAGTTTTTTTGGGAAAAACCAGTAGTGTTTACTCCAAATAAAAGTAAATATTATTCAGGTAAAGTAGTGGTATTGGTTAACGAAGAAACCCAAAGCAGAGCAGAATTTTTTGCGATGGCATTGCAAAGTGGAGATAATGTTACTACTATTGGAAGCCAAACTGCGGCTGCAGACGGAGATATTACAAAAGCAGAGTTTTTTGGCTTTAAGGCTTTTATGAGCGGACTTGGTGTTTTTTATCCTGACGGAAGAGAAACACAAAGAGTTGGCGTAAAAGTTGATGTTGAGGTTTTTCCAACAATAAAAGGAATTCAGGAAGGAAAAGATGAGGTTTTAGAGGCAGCAAAAGAATATCTAAAGAATATCTAATTTAAAAAAACTTTGCGCCTTAGTGGTCTTCGTGGCAAATCAATTAAATCTTCGTAATCAAAAATTCAACCCGCCGATCGAAATCATCGCCTTTGCCCAATGGATATTTATTCCCGCAGCCTTGATAACTCATTCTGTTTTTGGACACTTTTTGAGAACTCAGATAATTAAATACCGTTTTTGCACGATTCCAGGATAGTCTTCTTTCGTTGGTGTCTTTGTCGATTCCGTCGCTGTATATTTCGGGTGTACAACAAACATGACCTCTAATTTCAAATTGTATGTTTTTTTGATTTTGAAGTTTTGCGGCAATTTTATCAAGTTCTTTTTTTGAAGCCGCAGTCAGTTTTGAACTTCCAATATCAAATAATATATTATTCATATAAATTTTATCACCGACTTTCAAATTGTCTTTGAAAGAAGTATAAACCCCTTTTCCAAAACTGTTTCGTTTTACCACAATCAAATCGACGCGACGGTTTTTGGTTCGGGTTTCATGAAGGTTTTCAATTGTATCGGGTTTTACGACAATGCGTCCTTTTCCTTCAAGAATTACAATTTTGCTTTGGTTAAAGCCAGTAGATACAAGCAGTTTCTGAATAGTATTAGCGCGATTGTTAGACAAAGTATAGTTATAGCCGTCGTTACCACGATCATCGCAGTAGCCATAAATTTGTATCGACTCCACTTTCGCAGTATCAATACTTTTAATGAAATTAGTTACAACTTCGGTTTGTTTGGGAGTCAGATCATATTTATCAAACTCAAAATAAATGGTTTCAATGGGTTTTTGCTGTGCCGATAAATTGTAAATAGAAAACAGAAATAGGGCTAAACAAAGTTTCATTTTTTCTACATTTTTAAAATCGTTTTATATTCCGCTTGATTATTTAAAACACTAACTGCTTTTTTAATTTCTGAATTGTTTTTAATGTAAAATTGATATAAACCTTCCTGATATTGATATCTTTTAATCAGTTCTTCTTGAATCAGGTTTCGAATTTCTTTTTGGTTTTTGTCGAGTAAAGTATTTTCGCTTTTTTCTAATGCAGCTAATAATTGCTGGTATTCCGGGGCAATTGTTTCGTCTATTTTTTCATTTTTAGCTGCCGCTAATGTGTTTTTTAATGCGATTTCGGTTTCGGTATCAAAAGTGATTTTGTTGGTTTTCAGATATTGTTTAAAAGCAGTATAATCAGCATCTGTTACAACCGGAATTTTGTCTCCCAGATTTGGATTTTTGTAATAATACGTTGTCGCATAGTCAAAAATACCATCGTTTTTTAATAAAGCGCTGGTAATTGGACTCATTTTGGTTTCGTCCAATTCGATATCCGGCAAAACGCCTCCGCCATCATAAACGGTTCTTCCTTTTCGGGTTTTAAAGGCATTGAAATTTTTGGCATCTGTTTTTTGAGCAACACCATTTTTGTCTTTATGTGCATAATCAAGCGCCTGAATACAACGTCCTGATGGTGTGTAATAGCGCGAAATTGTAACTTTCAATTGTGTTCCGTAAGTTAAATCAACAGAACGCTGTACCAATCCTTTTCCGAAACTTCTACTTCCTAAAATAACCGCTCGGTCTAAATCCTGCAACGCTCCGGATACAATTTCAGATGCCGAAGCACTTCTTCCGTTTACTAGAATAGCCAGCGGAATTTCTGTATCAACAGGTTCTTTCGTAGTTTTATACGTATTGTTGTGTTTTTCTATTCTTGATTTTGTAGTTACAATAACTTCATTTTTCGGAACAAATAAATTACAGATATCAATAGCCTCGTTCAGTAAACCTCCCGGATTTCCTCTTAAATCAAGAACAATCTGAGTTGCACCGTCTGCTTTTAGTTTTTCCAGCGCGTCTTTTACTTCTGCGGAAGCTTTTCTGCTAAAATGTGCCAGAACAATATATCCGGTTTTGGCATCTATTTTTCCGTAAAATGGAACCGATTTGATATCAACTTCATCCAAAATCAATTCAGTTGTATTCATTTTTCCCTGACGAAGGTATTTTATGGCAATTTTGGTATTTTTAGTTCCTTTCAGCAATTGCGAAGCGTCATCTTTGAAATCGGCAATTAAAACATCTCCAATTTGTATGATTTCATCGCCCGCTTTTAATCCGGCTTTGTCTGCAGGATAATTTTTATAAGGTTCGCGAACAATCAGACGGTCTTTTTTTCTGGCAATCATCGCACCAATTCCGGTATATTCTCCGGTATTGTTGATTTTGAAATTGACAACATCCTGTTCGTTAAAGTAAACCGTATACGGATCCAAGCTTCCTAACATGCTCTTAATGGCTTTGTCCATCAAATCGCCCGGATTTGTTTCGTCTACATAATTGGTATTAACGGCTTTAAATAAAGTCGTGAAGATTTCAATTTGCTTGGCAATCTCAAAAAAATCTTCTTTGAAACTGGTTCCAACAAACAACATTCCCGCCGCAGCGACAGGTATTATAAATTTCTTTTTGAAATACGGATACATGATTATTCTTTTTTTCTTCTTTTTAATCTTTTTCTAATAAAATATACAATGGCGCCAAAAAGTATAAGAAATGGCCAAACACTCACAATAGAAATTAAAAAATCGGATAAACTAAAAAATCCGGTTTTAATTGCTGTTAGAATTTTTGATCCGTATGATACTTTAACATTCTCTTTTTGGGCTATTGTTTTATAAAATTCAATACTAATAGTGCTTTCCGAAACGTGGCTTTCTAAATATTTTAGCTGATTTTCTTTGGCCTCAATTTCTTCTCGAATGGTTGAAATCTGTTTTTCGATTTCTAAAATCTCACTTATTTTAGTGGCTTTTTGTAATATTTCTAAGTAACGTTTTTCTAGTTTACGTTTTGTACTCAGTCTTGAATTTAAGTCAATATATTGTTCAGTAACATTATCTGAAGTGATGTTTTTTTCATCAAAATAAGATACTCCTTTACTTATCGCTTCCAAGAAAGAATCAAATTTTTCACTCGGAACACGAATATTTAGAGTCCTGCTTATTTGGTTATTGCTCTTTTCTTGATAATCATTTTGAACATTTCCTTTATTTGCAGTAATCGTTTCGTTTATTTGATCAAAAGTAGCCTCTAAATCATTAGTTTCAAATTTAAGACGAGCTTGTTTGATGATCTTTTCGGGAATAACAATTTCGCTGGGAGCAGATTGGCTGGGAGTTGATACTTTTGCAAGCGTTATTGCAGAATCATAAACAACATCAGCTTTTGTGGCTTTTTTTTCACAGCTGGAAAAGGTCAAAATAGCAAAGAGAAAAAAGAAAATATATCGCATAAAATTTCAATTTAGAGCTAAAACTACGATTTTTTTGTCTAAGTTGAATAATAATCTTACGTTTTGGAATTTACGATTCGGATTTATTTTCAGAATCCGGAGTTTTGTTGACTTGCTGTAGAAATTTCTCGAACAATTGTATCGTTTTGGTGTTGATTTCTTCGAAGGTTAAACGGTCTTTGCTTTGGTAGAAAAACATTAAAGAATAGTTGCCTTCTGCATTGTCCCAAAGTAAATGTTTGTTTAATCTGTAGGTTTCTCTAAGCACTCTTTTGAAGTAATTTCGATCAACGGCTTTTTTGAAATATTTCTTTGAAACTGAAACACCAATCTTGATTTTTTCTTCTGAATTTTCTTCCGCTTGACGAAAAACCAAACGAAGCGGATATTTTGACACTGATTTCCCTTCAGAAAACAGTAATCCGATCGTCGTTTTGCTCTTTAAGCGTTCTTTTTTTGGGTAAGTGAAGTTCATTTAATTCAGAAAAAATTTGCAAATTTTGTGACAAAGGTACAATTAAACCATAAAAACACTTATTGTTTTCAAATTTTATACGGCTAAAAATATATTTATTACTTTTGGCAATTAATTTTTGAAGCATGCAAAAGATAATTTCGTATCCCATCTCCGTTATTTACTATTTATGTTTTGGATTGTGTTTGGTTGTTTTTCATCCAATTCAATGGATTTGCCTAAATGTTTTTGGTTATCAGGCGCACAAAAAAAGTGTAGATTATCTTAATTTTTGTTTGCTAAGATGTACCAATCTGGTTGGAACGACTTATAAAGTTAGCGGTGTTGAAGATATTCCGAAAGGAGTTCCGATTATTTTTGTTGCCAATCATCAAAGTATGTACGATATCGTGACAATGATTTGGTACTTTAGACGTTTTCATTGTAAATTTGTAAGTAAGAAAGAGTTAGGTAGCGGAATTCCAAGTGTTTCTTTCAATTTGAAATACGGCGGATCAGTGCTAATTGACCGTAAAGACCCTAAACAAGCGATTCCTGTAATCAAAGGCTTGTCTGAATATATCGAAAAAAATACCAGATCTGCAGTGATTTTCCCGGAAGGGACACGTAGCAAAACTGGAAAACCTAAAGAATTTGCGCAAAGCGGTTTAAAAATCTTGTGTAAATATGCACCGTCAGCATACGTTGTGCCTGTGAGTATTAATAATTCATGGAAAATGGTACGCTTCGGAATGTTTCCTGTTGGTTTAGGAAACCATTTAACTTTTACTGCACACAAAGCAATGGCAGTAAAAGATTATGATTTTACAGATTTAATGGCTTTGACAGAAAAAGCCGTGGTTGAAGGAGTAAACGAGTATAAATAGATTTTTGTTTTTAGTCCGAGCTAAAACAAAAATCCCAAATCAAAAATAAGTAATGTCTATAAAAAACATTAGATTAGAAGTAATGCAGTTTTTGGAAAAAAACGTGGATAGCTTCGTTGAACAGTATTTAATTCCAGTGGAAAAAATTTGGCAGCCGTCAGATTTCTTGCCTAATTCTGAAGGAGAAAATTTCTTTGAAGAGGTTAAAGAATTGCGCGAAATTGCTAAAGAATTACCATATGATTTCTGGGTTACGCTTGTTGGTGATACCATCACTGAAGAAGCTTTGCCTACTTATGAATCATGGTTAATGGATGTAGAAGGTGTAGATCAGGTGGAGAACGGTGGAAATGGCTGGTCAAAATGGATCAGACAATGGACTGGTGAAGAAAACCGCCACGGAGATCTTTTAAATAAATACTTGTATTTGTCTGGTCGTGTAAATATGCGTGAAATCGAAATGACAACGCAACATTTGATCAACGACGGTTTTGATATCGGAACTGGAACTGACCCGTACAAAAACTTTGTATACACAAGTTTTCAGGAATTAGCAACTTATGTTTCGCACAATAGAGTGGCGCAAATCGCAAAGAAATTTGGTGATAACAAGTTGTCTAAAATGTGTAAAATGATTGCTGGTGACGAAATGCGTCATCACCATGCATACAGCGAATTTGTAACTCGAATTTTCCAGGTTGATCCAAGCGAAATGATGTTGGCGTTTCAATACATGATGAAACAGAAAATCGTTATGCCGGCTCACTTTTTAAGAGAATCAGGACAGAAGATAAGTACTGCATTTGAACAGTTTTCAGATTCGGCACAACGTATCGGAGTTTATACAGCAAACGATTATGTTGATATCATGCAGAAATTAATGAATAAATGGGAAATTGATAAAATTTCTAATTTGACAGACGAAGCTGAAAAAGCTCGTGATTATTTGATGAAATTACCAGCGCGTATGGCTAGAATTTCAGAGAGATTGGTTATCCCTGCAGAAGGTCACATCTTTAAATGGGTGGAGCCAGCTAAATTGTAATTTCTATTTGAAATATAAATACTTTTCTACTTGCAACTTTGTTGCGATTTTAAGAAAAGTTTAAAATATATGTTGATTGTTAAGGTTTTAAAAGCTTTGACAATCAACATTTTTTATAAAGCAGAGATACATTATCTTTGCAATCCGTTTAATTTGCCAAATTTGTCTGTATTGAAATAGAGACAGAAAAACTAAATGCCATGAATAATCCTCAATTAATAATTAAGACGATTGCTTTTGTAAAAGAAAAACTAAATGATGCCGAAGGCGGACATGATTGGTTTCATATTGAACGTGTTTATAAAAATGCTATTTTGATTGCAAAAGAAACCGAATGTGATCTTACAATTGTACAATTGGGAGCTTTATTGCACGACATTGCAGATAGTAAATTTCATAATGGAGATGAAACTATAGGACCAAAAACAGCAAGAGCGTTTCTAGAGTCCGAAAATGTTTCTGAGGACACAATTGTTCATGTTGTGAATATCATTGAAAATATCTCCTATAAAGGCGGAAATTTCGAAAAGAAGTTTTCTTCTGTCGAATTAGATATTGTTCAGGATGCGGATCGTTTGGATGCTATTGGTGCCATTGGCGTTGCTAGAGCATTTAATTACGGAGGATTTAAAAACAGAGCGTTGTATAATCCGGAAATTGAGCCGGTAACGAATATGACAAAAGAGGAGTATAAAAAAAATAACGCTCCAACAATAAATCATTTCTACGAAAAGCTGTTGCTCTTAAAAGACAAAATGAATACAGAAAAAGGAAAGGAAATTGCTGCTGAAAGACATCGTTTTATGGAATCGTTCCTAGCGCAGTTTTACGCAGAATGGGAGGGAGTGAAATAGTATCCAGTTGCAGTTCAGTCTCGGTTTTCAATATTGGACTGGGAATGCTCCGGCGGAGTAATATATTTATAGAATATAGTATTACGAAAGACTATAAGTAAAAAGGCTGTTCAAAATTGAACAGCCTTTTTACTTTGTCCCTACTTTAAGAACACCCACAATCAGTTCCGTTGCCACAATCTTTTTTCTTTTTCGATTTAAAGAAGAACTTCTTAATCAAAAAAGCAACGGCTAATCCTAATATTGTAAAGGCTATAATTTCTTGAAACATAACTTTTTATTTTAAAAGTTGATACGCAATTAATGCAGCAAAATAAGCTAGACCGCTCATGAAAACTAACTGCATTGCAGGCCATTTCCATGAATTGGTTTCTTTTTTGGTAATCGCCAGTGTACTGGCGCACTGCATAGCAAAAGCATAAAAAAGTAATAACGAAATTCCTGTTGCAAAGTCAAATACTTTTTTTCCTGTGTCAGGACGAACTTCTGCTTGCATTTTGCTTTTTATGGTCGATTCGTTATCGGTATCACCAACGCTGTAAATGGTGGCTAATGTTCCAACAAAAACTTCACGCGCTGCAAACGAACTGATTAATGCAATTCCGATTTTCCAATCGTAACCTAAAGGCTGAATTGCGGGTTCGATCGCTCTTCCCATTAAACCAATATATGAATTTTCTAGTTTTTGAGAAGCTACTTCATTTTCATATCGGGTTTCGTCTAAAGCAGTAGTTGCAAATCTTTCTTTTACGATGTTCTCGGCATCATTAAATTCTTTTCCAGGTCCGTAAGATGCTAAAAACCATAAGATAATTGAAATCGCTAAGATGATTTTTCCAGCTCCAACTATAAAGGCTTTTGTTTTTTCTACCACATTAATTCCAACATTTTTCAAAAGTGGCATTTTATAACTTGGCATTTCGACTACAAAATACGTTTTAGAGTTTATCTTTAAAACTTTGTTCAAAATGTAAGCGGATAGGATTGCAGCAACAAAACCTAAGACATAAAGTGCCATTAAGGTTAATCCCTGAAGGTTTAAAACTCCAAAAACTCGTTTGCTCGGAATTACAAGTGAAATAATAATGGCGTAAACCGGTAACCTTGCAGAACAAGTTGTAAACGGTGTTACTAAAATGGTAATTAAACGTTCTTTCCAGTTTTCAATGTTTCTTGTTGCCATAATTGCCGGAATCGCGCAGGCAGTTCCTGAAATCAAAGGCACAACACTTTTCCCCGAAAGACCAAATCGGCGCATGATTTTATCCATCAAAAATACGACACGACTCATATAACCGCTTTCTTCCAAAATGGAAATAAACAGGAATAAAAAGGCAATTTGTGGAATGAATATAATAACTCCGCCAATTCCCGGAATAATTCCCTGCGAAAGTAAATCGGTTAAAATACCGCTTGGTAGTTCTTCGGCAACCCAGCTGCTTAAAGAAGCAAATGTGCTGTCAATGAAATCCATTGGAATCGTTGACCAACTGAAAATCGATTGGAATATCAAAAACAAAATCGCAAAGAAAATAACGTAACCAAAAATTTTGTGCGTTAAAACGCGATCTAATTTGGCACGAATGTCTTTTGCAATTGAAGTATCAATTTTTAAACCTTCTTTTAATACATCATTGATGAATTGATATCTTTTGATAGTTTCTTTTTGTTGTAGTCGCTTAAGTTCTGAATGTGATTTGGTAAAACTGCTTCTGACTTCATTTCGATCCAAATTAGAAAAATTGACATCCTGCGTAATTACAAGCCATAATTTATACATCAATTGATTTGGAAAAGCTTTTTGTAAATGCTCAAAATATTCCGGATCAATAACTGATGCATTTAAACAAGGTTCATGCGCAATGTTTTTATACGAAACGATTAACTCTTTTAACTCATCAATTCCCAAACCTTTACGAGAACTTACCAACGCGATTTTGGTTTTCAGTTTGTCTTCTAAATACGGAATGTCAAGGGTAATTCCTTTTCTTTCCATACGATCAGACATGTTAATCACTAAAATCGTCGGAATTTCAAGGTCTTTTATCTGAGTGTAAATCAGTAAATTTCGCTTTAGATTTTCAACGTCGGTAACGACAACCGCCACATCTGGATATAATTTGTCGTTTTTGTTCAGCAAAAGTTCGATTACAACGCTTTCGTCCATCGAACTGGCATTCAGACTGTAGGTTCCCGGTAAATCGAGAATGTTGGCTTTTACATTATTTGGTAATTTGCAAAATCCTATTTTTTTCTCAACCGTAATTCCCGGATAATTTCCAACTTGCTGATTTAAGCCTGTTAACTGATTAAAAACTGAGGTTTTTCCTGTATTTGGATTTCCAATAAGAGAAACATTAATATTTTGAACACTCATTATAAATTGTTTTTGATAAGTTCAACTTCAATTTCACGAGCAGTTTCAATACGAATCGCAACGTGCGAACCGTTGATGTCCAGATATAATGGATCTCCAAAAGGAGCAATTTGAAGTAATTCAACTATGCTGCCCGGCAAACAACCCATTTCTAATAATTTTAGAGGAATAAGATCGATATCAAAATCTTTGATAATGGCTTTCTCGCCTTTTTTCAGAGTGTGGATAGTATTTTGCAAGCTTATTTAGATTGAATTTAGATTGCAAAAATAGGTAATTATTCTTTATTTAAAGGCATTTAACACTTTTGAATATGCTAAATCTTTCTAAAAATGCCTTATTTTACTCATTACTTAAGAAATCAATGTCTTCTAGTAGACGTTTAATTTCTTCTTTGTTTGTTCCGTCGTAAAATCCACGAACGCGTCTTTTTTGGTCAACCAATACAAAATTCTCCGTATGTACCATATCGTACAGTTGATCCGGTCTTCCCAATTTTACTGCCAAATAAGATTTTCTGGCCATAGTGTAGATTTCTTTTTTGTCTCCTGTCACTAAATTCCATTTGCTGTCAACCACATGATGTTTGATGGCATACGCTTTTAGAACCGGAATACTGTCAACTTCGGGAAAAACCGTATGAGAAAGCAGCATTACTTTTGGATTATTTAAAACTGCTTTTTGGACATCTTCAAGATTGGTTGTCATTTTAGGACATATTGAACCACAGGTCGTAAAGAAGAAATCGGCAACATAAATTTTTCCTTCGTAGTTTTTTTGTGTAATCGTATCGCCATTTTGATTTACAAAAGAAAAATCAGCAATAGTGTGGTATTTGCTTTTGTATTGAATCGTGCTATCCACTAATTCCGGATTTACATCGGCTGGATTGTAAATAGGAAGTGTTTTTTGTGGTTTTAATGCCGAATAAAATAAGGATATAGTAACTACCGAAAACACTATTAAAACAATAAAGAATTTGCGGTATTTGTAAAGCAACGATTTCATAAAAAGAATTTGGCGCAAAAATACGAAAAGCGCTTTTTAAATGTCACAATTATAACTCTTTTTAACAAGCTTGAGATGAAATAGAATCGAATTCTTGAAGTAATTTTAACACTTTTTTCCAATTATTAGCAATATGTTTGTGTAAGAACGAAAAACTTAAATATAAATGAGAAAACAACTTGGTAAACCTCTTTTTTGTGCTTTTTCTGTAATGTTTTCATTTACAGCTGTTGAGGCTCAGAATGTTGCTTCAAAAGAACCTGGGATTAATCTTTCGTATATGAATCGAAATATCAGTCCGAGTGAAGACTTTTTTAAATTTGTAAACGGGACCTGGCTGGATCAAACCGAGATTCCAAGTGACCGAACTTCATGGGGAAGTTTTAATGAATTGCGCCAGAAAACGGATGATAATTCGATGGCGATTTTAAAAGAAGCTTCAAAAAATCCAAAATACAAATCAAATACAGATCAGGGAAAAGCAGTTGCTTTATTCAATACCGTTCTGGATACCATAGGAAGAAACAAGAAAGGTATTTCACCTTTAAAACCCTATCTTAAAAAAATTGATGCACTAAGAAATGTTGCTGATTTGCAAAAACTGCTAATTGAGATGGAACCTGAAGGCGGAATTGGTTTTTTCTCCATTTCTATTGGATCTGATGCCAAGAACAGTAATGCTTATGCTGTAAATATTAGTCCGGGACGTTTGGGTTTGTCTGATAAAGATTATTATAATTCTGACGATAAAGATTCTAAAGAAAAACGTGAAAAATATCAACTTCACGTTGCCAGAATGATGCAGTTTATTGGCGAATCTTCGGCTCAAGCCAAAGAAAGCGCTGCTAAAATTGTTGCATTAGAAATCGAAATGTCTGCACCAAGATTGGATCGTGTTGAACGTAGAGACAGAAGAAAACAATATAATCCAACAGCAATAAAAGATTTGAAAAAGAGTATTCCGTCAATAGAATGGGATAAATACTTTACCGGAATCGGAATGACAAAAATCGATACGGTAAATGTGACGCAACCAAGATACATGATGGCTCTTGAAAAAATCTTTGCAGAGAAAAAAATCGATGATCTAAAGCCGTACTTAAAATGGTGTGTTTTAAATAATTCGACTTCTCAGTTAACTACCGATATTGAAAATGCAAATTTCGATTTTTACGGAAAAACACTTACTGGAGCTTTAAAACAACGCCCAAGAGAAGAAAATGCTTTGCAGGTTGTCAATCAATCTACGGGAGAAGCTTTAGGAAAATTGTATGTCGAAAAGTTGTTTCCGGCTGAAGCAAAGACGAAAGCGGTCGACATGATTCACAATGTTATTGCGGCTTATCAAACCCGTATCAATAATTTGGTTTGGATGTCTAACGAGACAAAAGCAAAAGCAATTCAGAAACTAAATAAAATAAACATTAAAGTTGGTTACCCTGATAAATGGAAAGATTATTCGGCACTCGAAATTAAAAACGTTTCAGAAGGCGGAACTTATTTTGAAAATGCAAAGAACCTTGCAAAATGGAATTATAAAGAAAGTGTAGATAAACTTGGCAAACCAGTTGATAAAACGGTTTGGGGAATGTCTCCGCAAACTGTAAACGCTTATTACAGCCCGTCTTACAACGAAATTGTGTTTCCAGCGGCAATTTTGCAACCGCCTTTTTATAATTATCAGGCTGATGAAGCAGTAAATTATGGTGGAATCGGAGCGGTTATTGGTCATGAAATTTCACATGGTTTTGATGATTCAGGAGCACGCTACAACGCCGAAGGAAATCTTGTAGATTGGTGGACAGCTGATGATTTAAAACAATTTACACATCTTGGTTCTGAATTGGCAGATCAATACAGTGCCTTAGAGCCGTTGCCGGGAATTCATGTAGATGGGAAATTTACTTTGGGAGAAAATATTGGTGATTTGGGTGGAATTAACGCTGCTTATGACGGTTTGCAATTGTATCTGAAAGCACACGGAAACCCAGGATTGATAGACGGATTTACTCCGGAACAGCGTTTCTTTATTTCATGGGCAACAGTTTGGAGAACAAAATCGAGAGATGAAGCGATTAAAAGTCAGGTAAAAACAGATCCGCATTCGCCTGGAATGTACAGAGCTTATGTTCCAATCCAGAATGTAGATGCTTTTTATGAAGCGTTTGGTATTAAAAGCGGAGACAAAATGTTTGTTAGTCCGGATAAACGAGTTAAGATCTGGTAAATTCATAAACAGAAAAGGGCGCTGATTTCAGCGCCCTTTTTTTTGAATATATTTTCTTTTTATTTCAAATGACTGTTGATATAAGCTTCAATGGCTTTTAATTCTGCATCAGACATTTCTTTGGTAATCGCTAAATTGGTCTGCATTACAGCAAACTGACTCGGATCAACAATTGGATCTGCGTTTCCTTTTAAGAAAGTAGAAATGTCACCTTTTTTGTCTTTGTATATTTTTGCTATTTCCTGAATACTTGGCCCAATAACTTTTTGATCTGGCTGATGGCAAGAAGTACAATTTCCTCTTCCTTCAAAAATTTCTTTTCCTAAATCTACTGGAGTTTTGGCTTTCGCCGATTCTCCTTCAGCAGAAGTTTCGGTTGTAGTTTCAGATGAATTTCCAAAAGGTTCCTGACTCTCTTTTTTGCAGGACGCAAATACTAAAACTGCGGCTAAGAAAACTGCTTTTTTCATTTTATTTATTTAAAATTACAGCAGCTTCTTTTGCAAAATAAGTAGAGATAATACTAGCGCCCGCACGCTTAATGCAATAAAGTTGCTCTATCATGATTTTGTCGTGATCTAACCACCCTCTTTCTGCTGCGGCCTTTACCATAGCGTACTCACCAGATACTTGATAAACTGCAACCGGCACATGAACGGCATTTTTTACCTCACGAACGATATCCAAATAAGCCATTCCCGGTTTTACCATTACGATATCTGCACCTTCTTCAACGTCTAATAAAGCCTCACGAATTCCTTCAATTCTGTTAGCATAATCCATTTGATAAGTTTTCTTGTCTTTTGGAATATTTTGAGAATCTACCGGAGCAGAATCCAAAGCATCACGAAACGGTCCGTAAAATGCCGAAGCATATTTTGCACTGTAACTCATAATCCCCACGTTATGGTGACCATTTTCTTCCAGTGCTTTTCTGATCGCCAAAACTCTTCCGTCCATCATATCGCTTGGTGCTACAAAATCGGCTCCGGCTTCAGCGTGGCTTAAACTCATTCTTGTTAAGGCGTCTACAGTTGCGTCGTTGATCAATTGACCGTTTTCGATAATTCCGTCGTGACCATAAATCGAATATGGATCTAAAGCGACATCCGGCATAACAATCATTTCTGGAACTGCATCTTTAATCGCTCGGATAGTTTGTTGCATCAAACCGTCTTTATTCCAGGCTTCAGTACCTTTATTGTCTTTTAAATTATCGCTTACTTTCACATAAATATTTACCGCTTTGATTCCTAAATCCCAAGCTTCTTTTACTTCTTTGATTGTATTGTCTAAAGAATGACGATAAATTCCAGGCATTGAAGGAATGGCAGATTTTATATCTTTTCCTTCAGCAACAAACATTGGAAGCATAAAGTCCTGTGGGCTTAAACTTGTTTCGCGAACTAAAGAACGAATTGATTCATTAGTTCTTAAACGACGGTTTCTTTGTAATGGGAACATTTTTTTGAATTTTAGATTTTAGAGTGCAGATTTTAGATTTTTCTACAATCTTATTTTTAAATTTTTATTTATTGATTTAAAGACTTTTGACTTTACGACTTTAATCTTTTGACTTATTTATGTAATTGATGCTTCGTAGATTTCGTTAATAGTTTGGCCAATTTTAGTATTAAAATCAGCATCCGATTGATTGGCAGAAAGTCCTTCAGAAAGCGCTCTTGAAAAACTGGCAATCAATCCGTGGTTTTCTGCTAATTTTTGATTGGCTTCGTCTTGTCCATATCCACCGGATAATGCGACAACTCGAACAACATGCGGATCTGACATTAATTCTTTGTAAAAATCATTCACCGTCGGAATCGATAATTTCAGCATTACTTTTACATCTTTGTCCAATAAACTAAGCTGTTTTTTGATTTCTTCCTTTAGAATTTCTTCTGATTTTTCTTTGTCGGAACTATAAATATCAACTTCAGGTTCAATAATCGGAATTAATCCTTTTTCGAAAATTTGTAAACCAACTGCAAATTGCTGTTCAACAACTTCGCGAATTCCAACAGGATTGGCTTCTTTGATAACAGAACGCATTTTGGTACCAAAAACATTTCGCGCTACAGCTCTTGTCAGTAAATCATCCAAATTAGAAATTGGCTTCATGATTTGCACTCCGTTATTTAGATCGGCAAGACCTTTGTCTACTTTTAAAAACGGAACTATATTTTTCTTTTCCCATAAATAATCGGCCGTCCATTGTCCGTCGATTTTACGATCCATTGTATTTTCAAACAAAATCGCTCCAAGAATATATTGACTGTCAAACGCAGGACTCTTAATTATTCGCGTTCGCATTTCATGAACAAGTGTGTACATTTCTTCTTCATTTGCATAACTGCTTTCCTGAACTCCGTATTGTGCCAAAGCTTTTGGAGTACTTCCACCACTTTGATCAAGTGCGGCGATAAAGCCTTTTCCGGAATGCATACGATTTAATTGTGCCGTTTTTACATCTTTATTTTCCATAATAATGATTTTTAATTATTAGAAATCCCTGCTTATGCTTGTTTTTGCTATTTTAAAGGCCTTTTAAAGCCCTATTTTCTCATTTGCCTTGTCGTATATTTCTTTTACTTTTTTTGGAGGATCAAATCGATAACCTGCAGAAAGTTTTAAAGTGACAATATTATCATTTAGTCGCGGATCGACTTTTTCATCCTGATCAAAGCTTGTCGCATTAAGACTTGCAAAAGCAAAGAAACGATCTTGATTATAGGCTAATTTTAAATTTAAATCGGCTTGATATAACGCTGAGGTATCACCGTCAATATCATTGATTCCGGCGCCCAAACCAATTCCAGCTCCAATTAATACACGATCACTGATTACAAAATTGTAAAAATAGGAAGGGGTTAAGGTAAATACGTAAATGTCGCCAGGTGATGAATCGGGTGTATTGAAGTCTATATTAGTGTAATAAAAGGAAAAAGTTGGAATAAAACTTCCGGAACTTTTAGTTTGCCATTCGTTTTGGTTAACTAGTGTTTTAAAAGAGAATTTATCATTAAAAATGTACGATGTCGATCCGCCAATTTTTGTAGTCCGCATCTGTGGCAGTTGAGCGGTAAAATTATCTTCGCTAATATAAAAGCCTTTTTGATTGATGAAAGTGAAAGACTGCATCCATTTTTTATAATAAAAACGGGTATTGAAATTAAAGTTTTTAGAATGAGAATCTCCTTTATTTCCACCAAGAAATTTGGGAGCAAAACCAATCGTAACGTCAATGATTTTATAATTCAAATTAAAACCAATTTGTTCTCGTCTATTTGGAATAAGATTGAGATATATTTTCGGATCTGTATTATCTGAGGCAATCTCGAAACTATTTGAAGTGTCCAAATAATAAGCGCTCGCGGTGATTTTATCACTATATGATTTAATATAGGGATTTTGCAAAGTATCGTTTTGGGCAAAACACCCAAAAATACTTGTAAAAAACGCTATGTAAATCAGTTTTAAATCCATTCGCGTGGGTTTTCTAACACATTTACCAATTTTTCTTCTTCGCTTCCGGCTTCTGCATGATGATCATAAACCCATTGCACGTGTGGAGGCAAACTCATTAAAATACTTTCAATTCTTCCGTTTGTTTTTAATCCGAATAAAGTTCCTTTGTCATGAACCAGATTAAACTCAACATAACGACCACGACGGATTTCCTGCCAAGTTCTGTTTTCAGGCGTATATTCTAAATTTTTTCTTCTTTCCACAATCGGAACATAAGCTTCAAGGAAACTATTACCAACCTCAGTTACAAAGTTATACCAATTTTCCATTGACATTGATTCATTTGCTTTGCAATAATCAAAAAATAAACCGCCAATTCCGCGAGCTTCATTTCTATGCGCATTCCAAAAATACGAATCGCATTGTTTTTTATATTTCGGATAAAACTCTGGATTGTGTTTGTCGCAAGCTGTTTTGCAAGTTTGGTGAAAGTGTTTTGCATCTTCTTCAAACAAATAATAAGGCGTTAAATCTTGTCCGCCCCCAAACCATTGTTCGATTACTTTTCCAGATTCATCATACATTTCAAAATAACGCCAGTTTGCGTGAACCGTTGGAGTCATTGGATTTTTTGGATGTAAAACCAAACTTAATCCGCAAGCAAAAAAATCAGCTTCGCCAACGCTGAACATTTTTTGCATCGTTTCAGGAAGTTTTCCGTGAACGGCAGAAATGTTTACACCGCCTTTTTCGAAAACAGCACCGTTTTCAATAACGCGTGTTCTTCCGCCACCGCCTTCCGGACGTTTCCATAAATCTTCACGGAATTTCGTCGTTCCGTCAACGGCTTCTAATCCAGCGCAGATTTGGTCTTGTAAGTTTTGTATGTATGCGTAAAATTTATCTTTCATTTTTCTTCTAATTCTAAATAAACATCTCCATTTGGATTCTTAAGTGTTATAGTTTTATAACCTGGTTTAGAAAATTCGGCATCAAAATCAGGACATTCAGAAACGCACCCTCCAAATTTGCCTTCTACATAATATTTTCCAAGAGAATCGGTGTATTCAATATAATCAATTCCAACAGCATAATAACGCACACTGTCCAAAGGCTTATTGGTAGATTTGTCATAAACGATTCCTGCGCCTGTTTTATAACCTTCACAACTAATTAAAAAGATAAAAGCAACTATTAAAACTATATTTTTTATCATAAATAAATTATTTCAAGCTTTTAGTTAGTGTGATTGTATTCTGATTTAAGCAATCCGAAATAAACAGTATTCTGTAATGTTCCGTCGCCATTTCTAAATTCGTCTCTTAAAATTCCTTCTTGTTTGAAATTATGTTTTAATGCGATTCTTTGGCTTGCCAGATTAATTTCTGAAGTACAGATGAAAACTTTATTCAGCTTTAATTCATTGAAACAAAACTCAAGCGCATCAGAAACCATTTTTGATGTGATTCCTTTTCCTTGAAAATCTTCATCAATAAAATAGCCTAATTCACATTTTGAAATGCGGTAATCAATAGTTTTTATGCATAAATAACCAATTAGATTATTGGTTATTATTTCTCGGGCGAAAAAATAATATCCTTCGCTATTTTTTTCTTTGTCTTTATTAAAGGAGATAAAATTTTCTGCTTTTTCTGGTGAATCAGAATTGGCAAGTGTTACAGGAAAAGTTTTTGCAATGTGATTTCTATTCTTATCAATCAGTTTATAAAACTCGTTGGGAAGAATAAGGTCAATTCGGTCTATTTTCCAATCTGTAAAACTCATTTTTTGTTTGTTTTTAGAGAAGCAATTTTAGTATTGATTCCGAAAGAAAAAACTTTGCTTTCTTGCTGGATATATTGATAAATGGCCAAAGCTTTATTTTCAAAATTATAGTTTTCGGCTTTAGAAAATTCGACTAGAATATCAGCAAATTGTTCCAATTGTTCCCAATCAAAAGAAAGACGAATCAAGAAATCGATTAAATCGCCATTTGAGTAATCAATTAAACTTTCAATGTTTAATCCGAATTCTTTTAGTTGATTTTCAATATCAGTTTTTTGTAAAGAAGTCAAAGGATAAGGTACAAAAACAAGAGTTCGCAATGTTTTTAGGACATTGTCAATTCTAATTTTTTCTTCGTCTCTTAGGCCTTTGTTGAGCATTGTGTTTCATTTCCTGCAAGGTTTTAAAAACCTTGTGGGTATTGTTGTTAAATATTAAATATTGTAATCTTGTTTTAGACCTACAAGGTTTTTAAAACCTTGCAGGACAGACCTGAATTACTCAAAAGTATAAGTTTCATTTAAAAACTCATTTTTCTGATTATGACAAAAGATGAAATTTTCTAAATCTCCAAATAAAGTCAAAACTTCAGCTCGTTCTACTTTTGTTTCCCGATTTGATAAAAAAGCTTGATAAGATGAAAACTTAAAATCTGTAAAATCTATATCGAAATGATGTCTTGGATTTAAATGAACATAAACAATCAGTCGTCTTAAATAATTTTCATCTTTTAAATTTATTCTTTTAAAATGCTTTTCGAATAAACTTCCGGTTCTGTTGGTTTGTTTATTAAATGCTTTTGCGTAAGAATTAAATAAATTTGAGAATGCTTGTGTAACCTCTTTTTCTTCAGTGTTCAACCGAATAACCAAATGAAAATGATTGTTCATCAAACAATAACCGAAAATGGAAATTTTATTCTCCAAATATTTAGCTAATTGCTTTAAGAAATAAAGTTTATTAGCGTCATTTTCAAAAATGTTTGTTCCATTAATTCCTCGATTATAAATATGATAATAATAATCTTTTTTCAATACTTCAAGTTTCATTTTTAATTTGTTTTATATTTACTGTAAGTTTTTACTGTAAATATAAAACAAATTTAAACCTACAAGGTTTTGAAAACCTTGCAGGAATGCCAATGAGACTGAATACTAGTTCCCGTATTCCTTAACCGCGTCAATAAACGCTTTGGCGTGATCTACAGGGATATTTGGTAAAATTCCGTGACCTAAATTTACAATATATTTATCTTTTCCGAACTCGTCGATCATTTCGTGAACCATTTTTTTGATAGTCGGAATTGGAGAAAGCAATCTTGACGGATCAAAATTCCCTTGTAAAGTAATATTTCCACCAGACAAATAACGAGCATTTCTAGCTGAACATGTCCAGTCAACTCCTAATGCAGAAGCTTTACTTTTACCCATTTCGCCAAGCGCAAACCAACATCCTTTTCCGAAAACAATAACCGGCGTAATATCCGCTAAAGCGTCAACAATCTGATTGATGTATTTCCATGAAAATTCCTGATAATCAACCGGAGAAAGCATTCCTCCCCAAGAATCAAAAATCTGAACAGCATTCACTCCCGATTTTACTTTTTCCTTTAAGTATAAAATAGTTGTATCTGTGATTTTTTGCAATAAAGTATGCGCTGCAACTGGGTTTGAAAAGCAGAAACCTTTTGCTGTATCAAAGCTTTTAGAGCCTTTTCCTTCAACAGCATAACAGAAAATTGTCCAAGGCGAACCTGCAAAACCAATTAATGGAACTTCATCATTCAACATTTCCTTAGTCAATTTCACAGCATCAAAAACGTAACCTAAAGTTTCATTTACATCTGGAACAATAACCTGATTCACCTGTTCCATTGTACGGATTGGATTTGGAATAATCGGTCCCAAATTATCTTTCAATTCAACGTGAATTCCCATTGCACGAGGCACTACCAAAATATCCGAGAATAAAATCGCAGCATCTGGAGCGATTCTACGAATTGGCTGAACTGTAATTTCCGCAGCTAATTCAGGAGTTTCACAACGCGTAAAAAAATCATATTTATCACGAAGTTCTCTAAATTCAGGTAAATATCTTCCTGCCTGACGCATCATCCATACCGGCGGACGCTGAACAGTTTCTCCTTTTAATGCTCTTAAAAATAGGTCGTTTTTTAACATCTCTTATTTGTTTTTCCTGCAAGGTTTTCAAAACCTTGTAGGTATTGTTGTTGATTTATATTTAAACCTACAAGGTTTTGAAAACCTTGCAGGAGGTCATTTACATTATTTGTATTCGTGAATTACATCTTCGATCACGTCTTCAATTGTAGGTTGATCTGCGATGATGATGTTTTTTGTAATTTTTGATAAAGCTTCTGCGGTGGTATCGCCAATGCAGAAACAGATTTGTTTACTGATGGTATTGTGTTTCAGATAACTTTTAACTCCAGACGGACTAAAGAACAAAATCGCTTCAGGATTTGCTTTTATTTTCTGTGGCTGAAGCGTAGTTTCGTAAACCTGAATTTCATTGAATTTAATTCCAGCTTCTTTTAAAGCTTCGGGTAAAGTGTCTCTTCTGAGGTTTCCGCTGAAAAAAGTATAACTGTCGTTTCCGTAAATCAAAGTGATGATTTCGGCTAAATCCGAAGCGTAGCCAGTATAAGCCACAACATTAAATCCATTATCTGTCAATAAAGTTTTGGTTTTAAGACCAACGCAGTACACGTTTTTCTTTTTTAATTCTTCTGATTTTGGATCAGATAAAACACTTCGAACAGCATTCTGACTTGTAAAAATCAAACTTTCGTTGAGGTCTTTTAATTCGAAAGGTTTGTTTTCAGTTTTAATGAAATCGGCTTCGATTAATTCGACGCCATATTTCATTAGTTCTTGCTTATGAAGAGGAGATAATATTTTAGTGGATACTATTTGTACTGATTTTGCCATTATTTTTTCAGAGATTCTTTAATAGTTGCCATCAATTCAGTTCCGCCATTATTCAAAATCTCCTGAGCCGAATGAAAACCTAGTTTTTTCCATTCTGAAATATCAACGGTTTTATTGATTTCCAGTTTTTGTTTTCCATCAACAGAAAGTAAAACGCCTTGAAAATGAAGTGTATCTTCGTCCTCATTATAAGTAACCAAAGCTCCAATTGGTGCTGTACAACCGCCTTCTAAAGTTCGTAAAAACTGACGTTCGATGTAAGTACAGATTTCAGTTTCGATATGATTTAATTGCGAAAGTGCATCTAAAGTATAATTGTCATCTTCCATCGCCACAACAAGCATTGCTCCTTGTGCTGGCGCCGGAATCATCCAATCTAAATTAATGTAATTTTCAGGTTTTAAGTTAATTCGCTCCAAACCTGCAGCAGCAAAAACAGCTCCGTCCCAATTATTGTCTTGTAATTTCTGCATGCGTGTATTTACGTTTCCACGTAAATCAACTACAGTATGATTTGGGTATTTGTTGTACCAAAGTGCCTGACGACGTAAACTTCCTGTCGCAATCGTACTTGGGTTCGTGAAATCGTGGTTTCCTTTATGAACCAAAATGTCTAAAACATTGGCTCTTTCTAAAACTGCTGCCTGAACAATTCCTTTTGGTAAAGCAGTAGGAACATCTTTCATCGAATGCACGGCAATATCAATATCACCGTTGATCATTGCAATGTCAAGCGTTTTAGTGAAAATTCCAGTAATCCCTAATTCATAAAGAGGTTTGTCCAGAATAATATCACCTTGAGATTTAACGGCAACAATTGAAGTTTTATAACCTAAATCGTTCAGTTGTTTTTCGACAGTATGTGCCTGCCAAAGTGCTAATTCGCTATCGCGCGTTCCTATTCTGATTGTTTTTTCAGCCATTTTTTGTTTTTTACCATTAAGGGCATTAAGAGAATTAAGTCAATCTTTGTCAAGAAAATTAAGCTTAACTTTCTTAATATCTTAAGGGTTTAAATTTAATCTATTAATCTTGCGAAATGATCATTTACAAGAGGTTTCATTGATTTTGTAATGTTTGTTGTGTTGAAATTTATTAATAGTCCTTGAGGTCTTTGTAATAATTTCATATATGTCAATAATTGTGCTTCGTGAATTGGCAAAAGATTTTCAATAGCTTTTAATTCAACAACGACACAATCATTAACCAATAGATCTATTCTTAAATCAGATTCAAATTCAAGATCGTAATAATCAATTTTAACAGATAATTGTTGTTTTACATCATATCCGTTTTGTTCTAATTCATATTTGAGGCACTTCTCATATATGCTTTCTAAAAGCCCAGGTCCCAAAGCTTTGTGCACTTTTATAGCAAAACCTGTAATTTCATAAGCCAATTGCGTAACCTCTTTTTTTGTCATAGAACTTTTTGCTTTTTACCATTAAGGGCATTAAGAGAATTAAGCTTTTGCGGTGAATTTTAAGATTATTAAGCTTTGTATTACAGCGTGGCTTAATTCTCTTGACAAAGATTGGTCTTAATTTCCTTAATATCTTAATGGTTTAAATTAAAAACTAAGATGCTTTTATTTTGAAGACTTTTTCGATCCATTCGATGCTTTCATCGACCATGGTGTCGTCGTCTTTTAAATGATTTGCGAAATGTGTAGTGATTTTTTGGATGATTCTGTTGCTGATGATTTCAGCTTGTTCTTCATTAAAATCAGCGATTTTTTTGCTTTGAAAATCTAATTCCGAGTTCTTAATAGCGTTTAGTTTTTCTTTTAAGGCGTTAATTGTTGGGGCAAATTTTCGGCCTTTCATCCAGATTACAAATTCTTCTTTGATTTCTTCGATAATTGCTTCCGCTGCCGGAATGTGTAATTTTCTGTTTTCCAAAGTTTCATCTGTCAATTGAGACAAATAATCCATGTGGATCAACGTTACGCCTTCTAAATCCTCAACATTTTCATGAACGTTTTTAGGAATAGACAAATCCAGAATCAACAAAGGTTTTTTAAGATTCAAAATCGCTTTGTCAACTGTTGGGTTTTGCGCGCCTGTTGCCACAACCACAACATCCGCTTTTTGAAGTTCTAAATGTAATTCAGAATAATCTTTAACAATAAGATTTAATTTTCCGGCCAATTTCTCAGCCTTGTCTTTCGTTCTGTTTATTAAAGTAATATGCTCGTTTTTAGTATGTTTTACTAAATTCTCACAAGTATTTCTTCCGATTTTTCCAGTTCCGAAAAGCAAAATATTTTTGTTGCTGATATCTTCAACATTCTTCAAAATATATTGTACCGATGCAAAAGAAACCGAAGTAGCACCAGAGCTGATCTCCGTTTCATTTTTAATTCTTTTGCTTGCCTGAATCACCGCATTCACCAATCTTTCCATGAAATTATTAGCTAATCCCATTGATTTTGAATGAACAAAACTAGTTTTGATTTGAGATATAATTTCAAAATCGCCCAGAATCTGACTGTCTAAACCAGTTCCTACACGAAATAAATGATTTATTGCTTCTTGATTTTTGTAAACGAAACCAACTCTTTGAAAAGCGTCAACAGAACCGTTGCTGTTGTCGCAGATAAGTTTTATTAATTGAAATGGATGTTCAGCAAAACCGTAGATTTCAGTTCTGTTGCAAGTTGAAGTAACTATTAAACTTTCTATTCCATCGTTTTTAGCCTGTTCCAGCAAACGCGTTTTCGCAACTGCATCCAAACTAAATTGACCTCTGACCTCAGCATCAGCTTTTTTATAACTCAGACCAACTGAGTAAAAATAAAGGTGTTTCGGTACATTATTGTTTTCCATAAATTCACTTTCATAAAGTGCAACAAAATTATTACTATACCATTGATAAAAATAACGCTAAAAGTACTTTTTATATCGCTGTATGTTTTTTTGAACCTAAATGGGTGTTTTTGAGTAAAAAGGACTATTTTTGTAGCAAAATCAGCTCATTTCAAGTGATTAGTTTAGAGTGATTCTAAATAACATTTTAAACTTGTTTTGATTTTTGTAAAAAAAAAATATCGCTATGAGTTCTCAAGAAGTTATAAAAATTGAAGACGACTTTACGCTGATCCGTTTTCAAAATGATAGTTTAGAGCCTTTTTCTGCACAGCATGAAATAGGTACTGGACTGATACAGTTTCACTTCGGGATAAAAGGCAATGCGAAATTCTTATTCAATCAAGGTTCTTATGCTTTGGATTTGAAAGAGGAAAAATCGTTGCTTTTGTATAATCCACAGAAAGAATTACCGCTTAATTTAGAATTGGCTCCAAACTCGTGGGTGATTTCGGTAATTGTTTCCATCAAAAAATTTCACGCGTTGTTTTCTGCGGAAGCAGATTATATTACGTTTTTAAGTCCTGATAATAAGGATAAAAAGTATTATAACGAAGGAAATATAAGTCCGTCAATGGCAATTGTACTTAGTCAGTTATTCCATTATAATCTTCATCCGTCTATTAAAAACCTTTATTACAAAGGAAAAGGATACGAATTATTGAGTCTGTATTTTAATAGAACCGAAGATCCAAACGCAGAACAATGTCCGTTTTTGATTGATGAAGATAACGTGCTGAAAATCAGAAAAGCAAAAGAGATCATTATCGCTAATATGGCCGAACCGCCAGGATTACAAGAATTGGCAGATGAAATTGGTTTGAATTTGAAGAAACTAAAAATGGGTTTCAAACAAATTTACGGCGATACGGTTTACGGTTTCCTTTTCGATTACAAAATGGATTTCGCAAGAAAATTATTAGACAGCGGTTCTTATAATGTAAACGAAGTTGGGCTTAAAATTGGCTATAGTACTGGAAGTCATTTCATCGCGGCGTTTAAGAAAAAGTTTGCCACAACTCCAAAGAAGTATTTAATGTCGATTAATGCGAATGTTTAAGTTTTTTCGCCACGACCCGAGCGATAGCGAACAGGCGAAGCAATTCACGAATTAATCTGCAACATCTGCTCTAATCTGTTTAGATCTGCGTGAAAAATTTCACGAATTGTTCAAATCGATTTTGAATATTCAACAATAATTAAAAAGTAATAATTATCATATTTCTAAAAAGTTCAATAGAATACTTTTGACGAAATTTTTAAAAACAAATAAAAAGCTTAAAGCCTAGCGCTTAAAGCCTAAAGCAAAAAAAATAATGAAAGGCGTATTATTAATAAACTTAGGATCTCCAGATAGTCCAACTCCAAAAGATGTAAAACCTTACTTAGATGAATTTTTAATGGATAAATACGTGATCGACGTTCCGTATTTATTGAGAGCATTATTAGTTCGTGGAATTATTTTAAGAAAAAGACCAGAAGAATCAGCGCACGCTTACGCGAAAATTTGGTGGAAAGAAGGTTCTCCGTTAATCGTTCTTTCTGAAAGAATGCACAAAAAAGTACAGCCTTTAGCCAATGTTCCAGTTGAATTGGCGATGCGTTACGGATCAATGACAATCGAAAAAGGTTTACAGAAACTGCACGATCAAGGCGTTACTGAAGTTTTACTTTTCCCGCTTTATCCGCAATATGCGATGGCTTCTACATTGACGATTTTAGTTTTGGCAGAAGAAATCCGTAAAGCGAAATTTCCTCACATGAAATTCTCTGATGTTCCGGCGTTTTACAACAAACCGGATTACATTAAAAATGTAGCCGATTCAATTAAAACACATTTGCGTGATTTCGATTATGATCAATTGGTGTTTTCATACCACGGAATTCCAGAACGTCACGTTCGTAAAACCGATAAAACAAAATCACATAAAAAGTTTACAACCAATGAAATGTGTTGCGAAGTAGGAACTCCAGAAGCGGAATTCTGCTACAGAACACATTGTTACGAAACAACGCGTTTGGTTGTAGAACAATTAGGAATTCCAAAAGACAAATATTGTGTGACTTTCCAATCAAGATTGGCGGGCGACAAATGGCTAGAGCCTTACACAGATGTTGAAATCGACAAAATGCCTTCAAGAGGAATCAAGAAAATTGCGGTTGTAACTCCAGCTTTCGTTACAGATTGTTTAGAAACTTTAGAGGAAATCGCGATGCGCGCCAAAGAAGATTTTGAAGCAAACGGAGGCGAAGAATTCTTGGCAATTCCGTGTTTGAATGATGATGATGAGTGGTGTCAAACGGTTTCTAACTGGATTAATGATTGGGCTAAGTAAAATTTGTTTCAGGTTTAAAGTTTAAAGTTTTTCTCAAAAGTTGATTAACTTGAAACTTGAAACCTGAAACCTGAAACAAAAAATAATGGAATACTATAACTATCTAAAATCACTGCATTTAATATTTGTAATCACTTGGTTTGCAGGTTTGTTTTATATTGTGCGTTTGTTTGTGTACCAAATTGAAGCCAATGAAAAACCTTCGCCGGAAAAAGAAATTCTGCAGGCGCAATACAAAATAATGGCCTATCGTTTGTGGTATATTATTACGTGGCCGTCGGCGGTTTTGGCAAGTATTTTTGCTTTTTGGATGCTGTTTTTTACAGAAGCCGGTCATATTTGGATACAAATGCCGTGGATGCATGTAAAATTATGTTTCGTTTTTCTTTTATATTTATATCACGGAAAATGCCATCAGATTTTTAAACAATTGCAAAACGATGAGGTAAAATATTCCAATAATTTTATGCGTTTATGGAATGAAGGCGCAACGATTATTCTGTTTGCCGTTGTCTTTTTAGTAGTTTTAAAAAGTGCTATCAACTGGATTTTCGGCGTAATCGGAATAGTTTTATTTTCGGTTTTAATAATGTTGGGATTCCGTTTTTACAAGCGCATACGAGAAAAAAAATAAAAAGTTTGCCACAAATTACACAAATTAGCACGAATTTATTTTTATACTTTTTGCCACAGATTAAAATGATTAATGGGATTATACACAAAGCTTAAAAATCATTAAAATCTTTTTAATCTGTGGCTAAAATAAAAATTAGCGTAAATTCGTGTAATTCGTGGCAAAAAATAAAACTATGTTTAACAACTTCAAAATGACAATGCTTTCTCTTCGTACCAGGATTTTCCTGTCGATGATTGTATTGATTGTTGTGGCATCTTTTTTATTGGCTTCGATTTCGATTATTCAGTTTAAAACCGAGGCCAAAGAATATCATCAAGAACGTTTAGAACGAAAAGAAAATGCGGTTAAAGAACACATCAATTATGTGCTTTCAACTACGACTTATCCGCTTAAAACTCAAAATCTGGATTTGATTTTTAAAGATAAAATCCACGAACTAGCTCAGATTCACAAAATTGAAATCAACATTTACAGCCTTGACGGAAAACTTTTAAAATCCTCAAAAGAGTCTTTTGCTGTTGATAAAGCACCGCCACCAATTCCGGAATATATTCTGAAGTTAGTCCGTTCTTCTATCGAAAAGCGTTTTGTTGATATTAAAACCATCGATGGGGTAAAAAACAGATCATCTTATAGTTTAATTAAAGATGAGAAATTCAAACCACTCGGAATTCTAAATCTTCCTTATCTAGAAGATGACGGATATTATGACAATGAGTTGAATACCTTTTTAATTCGTTTAAGTCAGGTATATTCTTTTATGTTGATTGTGGCTTTTGGATTGGCTTATTTCCTTTCGACTTATATTACAAAATCGCTGAAAACCATTTCTGATCGTTTGGAAGAAACCAATTTGGATCAGAAAAATGAAAAAATTGTTTTAGAAGCCAACAGTAAAGAAGTGAACTTCCTTATAAAAGCCTATAACGGAATGGTCGACAAACTGGAAACGAGTGCCATAAAATTAGCGCAAAGCGAACGTGAAGAAGCCTGGCGCGAAATGGCGAAACAAGTCGCGCATGAAATTAAAAATCCGCTTACGCCGATGCGTTTGACCGTTCAGAGTTTTCAACGAAAGTTTGATCCTTCAGCTCCAGATGTCAAACAGAAAATGAATGATTATTCAGAGACTTTAATTCAGCAGATTGACACCATGACCGCAGTAGCTTCAGCATTTTCGAACTTTGCTTCGATGCCGGCACAGCAAAACGAAACGTTGAATGTTGTTGAAGTTGTCGAATTGGCTTTGGATATTTTCAATGAAGATTATATTGTTTTTGAAAAAGAAGAGGAAGAAATTATCTCCAAAATGGATCGTACGCAGTTAATCCGCGTTATTACCAACTTGGTTAAAAATGCAACACAAGCCATTCCTGAAAGTCAGTTTCAAAAATCAATAATTGTTACGGTAAAAAGACGAAACAATAATGTTGAAATTGCTGTAAAAGACAACGGAATCGGAATTCAAAAACAAGATATTAGCCGAATTTTCGAGCCAAAATTTACCACAAAAACAAGTGGAATGGGACTTGGACTCGGAATTATCAAAAACATTATAGAAAATTACAAAGGAACAATTACCTTTGAATCAACATACGGAAAAGGAACTACATTTAGAGTTTCTTTGCCTATTACAAACTCATAAAATCAGCGTCATGAATTACGAAAATATTTTAATTGCGATAGAAGAGCGAATTGCAACAATTACAATTAACAGACCGGCTAAATTGAATGCTTTAAATAAGGAAACAATTAGCGATTTGAGTAAAGCGATCAAATTATTAAGCAAAAACGAGGAAGTTCGCGCTATAATTTTAACCGGAAGCGGAGAAAAAGCTTTTGTTGCTGGAGCCGATATTTCGGAATTTGCAAATTATACGATTGTTGAAGGTGCGCAATTAGCTGCAGAAGGTCAGGAAATTTTATTCGATTTTATCGAAAATCTTAAAAAACCTGTAATTGCAGCAGTTAATGGTTTCGCTCTTGGAGGCGGATTAGAATTGGCAATGGCGTGTCACTTTAGAGTGGCTTCAGACAATGCAAAAATGGGATTACCAGAAGTTACTTTAGGATTAATTCCTGGTTACGGAGGTACACAGCGTTTGCCGCAATTAGTTGGAAAAGGCCGTGCAATGGAAATGATCATGACAGCAGCGATGATTTCTGCAGAAGAAGCCAAACAATACGGTTTAGTAAATCATGTTGTGCCTCAAGCTGAACTTTTATCATTTACGACAGTTATTGCTCAAAAAATCATTAAAAACGCTCCATTTGCAATAGCAAAAGCGATAAAAGCAATCAATGCAAATTATGAAGACGGTAAAAACGGATTTGATACTGAGATAAAATCGTTCGGAAAATGCTTTGGAACACAAGATTTTAAAGAAGGAACAACAGCATTCTTAGAAAAACGTAAAGCTGAATTTACAGGGAAATAATAATTATACTGCAGAGTTTGGCTAAGTTTCCACAAAGAAATTAAAACTTAGAACCTTAGTATCTCAGCAATTTAGAATCTTAAAAAAATGTACGAACCAATATTTGCCCTTTTTTGTGAACGAGTTAAAGAAAGTATCCAAGCCGGAACTTTCGCAAAACTGACTTTGGCAAAAACAATGGGCGACAACGAAATCAAAAACATCTATTTCAGACTGGTTCTGAATGAAGATAATTCGTTTTCTATTTCATTAACAACTCGTTACAAAACCGAAGAAATCGAAAGCATTCATACTTTAGATGAAGCTTTATTGGTTTTGGGAACTTATATTAAAAATCCGTTTTTGACAGCGCTTTTGTTTACTACAGATAACGATGTTACTTTCAAAGTAAATAAAAAGAACGCCGGAAGTATTATTGAGCAACCGCCAACATTTAAAAATGCATCGCCGGTTATGTTGGAGATGATTGAAAAGGGGATTGTTTAATAACCATATTATTAGCTTTGTCAGGCTGAGCGGAGTCGAAGCCCCGTTTGCTGAATCACTTTGCACGGCTTCGACTCCGCTCAGCCTGACAAATGAATAAATCTTTGTGAACCTTTGCGAAATTCTTTGCGAATCTCGGCGAAATAACCCTAAACCAGCTTCACAAACAAATTAGAAGCAATTTTATTCGAAATTGATAATTCCCTTCCATCAACCTTAATTTTTATCGATAAATCAAAGGATTCTTTAGAAAGAAATTCGATTTTAGAACCCAAAGCAATTCCTTGTTTGTCTAAATATTTCAAGAATTCTGAAGAAGTGTCCTTCACGCCAACACAAACGCCAGTTTGGTTTTCTTCTAATTCTGATAAAAGCTGTTTTTCAATTTTTATAATTCGGCCATTTGCATCCGGAATTGGGTCACCATGCGGATCTTCAGTAGGATTTCCCAGAAAATCATCCAAACGATTAATCAATTGTTCTGATTTGATGTGTTCCAATTGTTCGGCAATTTCATGAACCTCATCCCAGCTGAAATTTAGTTTTTCCACTAAAAACACTTCCCATAAACGATGTTTTCTAACAATCATCTTGGCGGCAAGTTTTCCGTTTTCGGTTAACGAAACACCTTGGTATTTTTTATAATTTACTAAATCCTTTTCTGCGAGCTTTTTAAGCATATCAGTAACCGATGAAGCTTTGGTTTCCATCACTTCAGCAATAGCATTGGTACTCACCTCGGTTTCCAAAGAAGCCGTTAGGTGATATATAGATTTTAGGTAGTTTTCTTCTGAGAAAGTCATTTTTTTCTTTTTTTAGGGACAAAGTTGCAGACAAAGGTTCAAAGTAGAAAACCTTTGTCCCTTTGTTACTTTGAATCTTTGAGCCTTTTTTATTTAACAATCAACAAAGGTATTGAAATTTTATGTCTCAATTTATCTACCGTTGTGCCAAAAAGAATATCTTTTAATCCAGTGTGGCCGTGGGTTCCCATAACTAAAATGTCAAAATTTCCTTCGTTTATAATTTTCGGAATTACTTTGTTGGGTTTTCCAAAACCAAGTTCAGTTTTGATTTTGAATCCCTTTTCTGAAAGCATATTTTGATATTCTAAAAGCAATTTTTCGTCGATTGTTGTTTCATGATCGTGAATGTTAACACCGTACATTAATGCGCCAACCGTTTCAACAATGTGAATCAATGTGTATTGTGTATTGCTTCCTCCTAATTCAAAAGCTTTGTTTAGCGCTGCTTCGTCAGCTTTGGAGAAATCCACAGAAACCGCTATGTTTTTAATACTTTGGCTTTCTTTTGGTGTAAACTGAAGTTTTAAATTATGCGGTGAATGATTGATGGTTTTTGATTTGGCTTTTGTAATAAAAGGTTTAAACACAATGTACAGCAATAATCCTGCGAATGCAAAAGCAAGCGGAACGACTGTAAACCACAGCACAGTCGGGTTGCTTGAGTTTTGAAGCCAAGATGTAATTTCATCGTAAACTAATTTTGCATTTAGCGAAACAATGATCGAAGCAATAATCCAGGAAACGACTTGAGTAGTTTTGGAAATATGAAAACCATTCATTTTTGATTTATCACTAACAAAATGAATCAGCGGAATAATGGCAAATCCTAATTGGAGACTTAAAACGACCTGACTCAAAATCAGTAATTTTCCTGTAACGCTTTCGCCATAAATGTAGATTACGATCAAAGCAGGAACAATTGCGATTAAACGTGTAATAATTCGACGAACCCAAGGTTGAATGCGTAAATGCAAATAGCCTTCCATTACGATTTGTCCGGCTAAAGTTCCCGTAACAGTTGAACTTTGCCCGGCAGCGATTAAGGCAACGGCAAATAATATTGGCGCCCATTTGGTTCCTAATAAAGGTTCTAGAAATTGATGTGCATCTTGAATTTCAGCAACTTCAAACATTCCGTTTTTGTGAAATGTTGCTGCAGCGAGGATTAAGATTGCAGCATTTACGAAGAAAGCGAGATTCAACGCGATTGTAGAATCGATGAGGTTATATTTTAGAGCTTGCTTGATTCCGGCTGGCGTTCGGTCAAATTTTCTGGTTTGCACCAAAGAGGAATGCAAATACAGATTGTGAGGCATTACCGTTGCGCCAATAATTCCGATTGCAATATATAAAGCAGCCGAATTTGGAATAGACGGTATAAGTCCGGCTAGGATTTTTGGAACTTCAGGTTGTGCAAAAATCATTTCGAAAATAAAAGAAAAGCCAATAATTGCGACCAAAACAATTATAAACGCTTCCATTTTGCGAATACCTTTATTGATCAGGAATAATAGGAGGAAAGTGTCAAGAACAGTAATTAAAACACCTTCAAGCAATGGAATTCCAAATAAAAGATTAATTCCGATTGCCATTCCGAGAACTTCGGCGAGATCACAGGCGGCGATGGCAATTTCTGCCAAAAAGTATAAAATGTAGTTGATGAATTTCGAATAAGTTTCTCTCGAAGCTTGCGCCAAATCGCGCTGTGTTACGATTCCAAGTCTTGCACTTAGACTCTGCAAAAGCAAAGCCATTAAGTTACTCATCAATAAAACCCAGACAAGTGTGTATCCAAACTGACTTCCGCCGGCGATATCTGTTGCCCAGTTTCCAGGATCCATATAACCAACGCTAACTAAATATGCGGGACCTAAAAAGGCTAATATTTTCCTGAATCCTGTTTTTTTATGCTCCGTAGCAACCGATTGGTTTACTTCTTCTAAAGATTTGGTCATTTTGCAATTGTTATTTTAACAAATATATGTAAAAATTATATTCGTATAACAATATTTTTAGGCGAGTCTAAAACTTAGATGTTAGAATTCAAACATTTTGGACATAATCCTGATAAAGTAAAATTTATCTCGTTTACTTTATAATTATGAGGCATAATATAACTTGGTTTTACAGTATCAAGACAAGTAATTTCATGGCAGTTTTCGCAACTAAAATGAGCATGATTATGTATGTGAACACGCTGATGAGAATGATTGCATTTTGCATATTTTACCGTTCCGTCAAGGTTCGAAATTTTGTGTACTATATCGTCGTTAACCAAACGGTCGAGGATTCTATAAATGGTGACGCGATCGCATACGTCGTTCAATTGTTTTTGAATTTCGGCGTGTGATAATGCGGTTTTGGATTTCTCAAAAACCTCTAAAACGGCCGTTTTTGCTGTGGTGTTCCGTGTAGTTTTCATTTTTTAAAATTAAAAATTTTATCGCAACATTGTTGCAAATAATAAAATTATGATATATTTGCAACTAAATTGCATTAAGCAAATCTACAAAATATGAAGAAAACAACAACATCTTTTTACGATATTTTAGGAATTTCAAGCGCGACATTTTGCCTCGTTCATTGTTTGATTTTTCCTGTTCTCACGATTCTTCCTTTAGGACTAATTCATAATCCAATAATCGATTTGATTTTTGCTTCTTTTGGTTTATTTGCAATAATCAAAATTATGAAAAAATCATCGCTTTTGGTGTCGTCAATTTTAGTTGTTTCGATGGGTTTAATTTGGATCAGTATTTTGAGTGAAATAATATTTAAAATACATCTTGATCTAATTTATTTGGGCGGAATCGGAATGATCATTGGTCATTTACTGAATTATAAATTGCACAAAAAAGAAAATCATTAAAAAATAACAGTATGAAACAGAAAGATTTTGATGTGATTATCATTGGCGGAAGCTACAGCGGACTTTCAGCTTCTATGAGTTTAGGACGTTCCCTTCGTCAGGTTTTGGTTATCGACAGCGGTTTGCCTTGCAACAGGCAGACACCGCATTCACATAATTTTATTACCCAAGATGGGGAAAAGCCCGTTGTTATTTCGGCGAAAGCCAAATTACAAGTTGAGCTTTATAAAACGGTTCAGTTCTACAATGGACTTGCAATACGAATGCAAAAAATTGAAAACGGATTTGAAGTTTCGACGGAATCAGGTGAAGTTTTCACTTCCAGAAAAATCTTGTTCGCAAGTGGCGTCAAAGATTTGCTTCCAGAGATAAAAGGTTTTGCAGAATGTTGGGGAATTTCGGTTTTGCATTGTCCGTATTGTCATGGTTATGAAGTGAAAAATGAAAAAACAGCGATTATTGCAAATGGCGAAATGGCTTTTGAATATTCAAAACTAATTTCAAATTGGACAAAAGACTTGAGATTATGCACGAATGGAAAATCAGCTTTGACTTTGGAACAAACTCAAATTCTGAAGGAGAAAGGAATTTCAATTTTTGAAGAAGAAATAGATTCGTTTGAACATAAAGACGGATATATTTCTAATATTGTTTTCAAAAATCAGGAAAAAGTTGAAGTAAAAGCCATTTATGCAAGACCGCCATTTGAACAGCATTGTTCATTGCCAGCGGATTTAGGTTGCGATATAAACGAGCAAGGTTTAGTAAAAGTCGATGCCATGCAAAAAACAAATATTCCTGGAATTTATGCCAGCGGAGATTGCACAACGCAAATGCGATCTGTAGCTATTGCGGTTTCTACCGGTTCTTTCGCCGGAGCGGTTATTAATAAAGATCTTATTGATGAAGATTTTTGATATTTTAAACCCGACAGGTTTTTAAAACCTGTCGGGTTTGTGAAATTCATCATTTTGATTTTAATAGCCCCTAGCTTCAGCTAGGGGAATAAGATTCGAATTGAAAAAAGGCTTTAGCCAAACTTTATATATTCGGCTAAAGCCCTTCTGTTTGATTTATGTTAACATCCAGCTAAAGCTGGACGCTATTCAACTTATTTTGTTTTAGATCTTAAAAAACAAAAATCTAACACATTGAATTCAATCCGTTTAAAATTAATGCAAATAGAAACAATATTTGTCAAATTTAATTTTTAGTTTTGTCTAAATTTAATTTTATAAGAATGAAATATTTATTTTTGACAATATTAATAATTTCTGCTACACGCCTTTATTCGCAAAATATCTCGGGAAGAATTGACGGATTAATTCCTGCAGGACAGGAAATTAATATCAGTTTATTAAATACAAACTTTAAAACTCAAGCCGATTCAGTTGGATTTTATAAACTCGAAAATGTTCCGAAAGGAAATTATAAAATACACGTGACCTCGACTGGATTCAAACCTCAAACCCAAAAAATTTCGGTTTTAGAAAATCAAAATTTAAAACTTGATTTTGAATTGACAGAAGATCAAAATGAACTTAACGAAATTGTAGTTTCAGGAACTTTAAAAGCAGTAAAACGTTTGGAAAGTGCTGTTCCGGTTGAGGTTTATTCACCGGTTTTTTTCAAAAAAAACCCGACTCCAAGTATTTACGATGCATTGCAGAATGTGAATGGCGTTCGACCTCAGCTTAATTGCGGTGTCTGCAACACGGGCGATATTCATATTAACGGATTGGAAGGTCCTTATACTTTGATTTTAATTGACGGAATGCCAATTGTCAGCAGTCTTTCGACGGTTTATGGTCTATCCGGAATTCCGAATTCTTTGGTTGAAAGAATTGAAATCGTAAAAGGCCCCGCTTCGTCTCTTTACGGAAGTGAAGCAGTTGGCGGTTTGATCAACATTATTACTAAAAATCCAACAAACGCTCCAATGTTTTCTGCCGATTATTTTACGACGACTTATTTCGAAAATAATCTTGATTTGGGAATGAAATTTAATGTCGGGAAAAAAGCCAATGCACTTTTGGGCCTTAATTATTTCAACTACAATCAGGTTATTGATAAAGATAAAGACAATTTTACGGATGTGACGCTTTCTGATCGAATTTCGATTTTTAATAAATGGAGTTTTCTGCGAAATAACAATCGCCTTTTTACGGTCGCGGTACGCGGAATGTATGAAGATCGCTGGGGCGGAGATGTGCGCTGGGAGAAAAAATTCCGCGGAGGCGACGAAATTTACGGTGAAAGTATTTATACCAAAAGAGCCGAATTGATAGGAAGTTATCAATTGCCATTTGAAGAAAAACTGATGCTTTCATTCTCTGGAAATGTGCATTATCAAGACAGCCGTTACGGAACAACATCATATATCGCGAATCAGAAAATTGGTTTTTTGCAATTGACTTGGGATAAAAAAATCGGAAGAAATGATTTATTAGCCGGAATTGCAAGCCGATATTCGTATTATGATGACAATACAACAGCAACCAAAGAAGCAGAAAGCACTTGGCTTCCGGGAATTTTTGTTCAGGATGAAATTACATTTTCGCCAAAAAGCCAGGTTTTGCTTGGAATGCGATACGACTATAATTCAATTCACGGTTCTATTTTTACGCCAAGATTTGCCTATCGATTCAAAGCCAATGAAAACACGATTTTCAGATTAAATGCCGGAACAGGTTTTAGAGTTGTGAATTTATTTACCGAAGATCACGCGGCGTTGACAGGTTCGAGAGATGTTGTGATTGCGAATGATTTGAAACCGGAACAATCTGTAAATGTGAATTTGAATTATATTCAGAAAATTAATTTTGGCAACGGAACGTTTATGGGTATCGAAACAACCGCTTTTTATACCCGCTTTAGCAACAAAATCATTTCTGACTACGAAAGTGACCCAAACAAGATTATTTATGATAATATCGACGGATATGCTTTGAGTCAGGGAATCAGCACGAATGTGGATCTTAATTTTCCTTCCGGTTTAAAGTTTATCGTAGGGGCAACAGTTTTAGACAATAAAAATGTGCAAAGCGGAATTTCTGAGAGACCTTTTCTAACGGAGAATTTTACCGCAACTTGGAGCGTTTCATATAAAATACAACCGTGGAATTTAGGAATTGATTACACCGGGAATGTTTACAGTCCGATGAAATTGCCTTTGCTGAGCGAAACCGATCCGCGAAGTCCAAATTCGCCTTGGTACAGCATTCAGAATATTCAGTTTACATTTACCGGCTGGAAGAATTTTGAACTTTATGGTGGCATCAAAAATTTGCTGAATTTTACACCAATGCAAAAGAATCCGTTTTTGATTTCGAGAACAAATGATCCTTTTGATAAAAATGTGCAATACGATTCGGCCGGAAAAGTTTTGGTCACGCCTGATAATCCTTATGGTTTAACTTTTGACACGACTTATGTTTATGGGCAAAACCAAACGATTCGTGGGTTTTTGGGATTGCGATACACTTTGAGGTAAATGAAATAAGGCAATAATGCAATTCATAATTAAACTGGACTGAAGTCCAGCCCTACAATATAAATCGAGCCTCTGGCTCTTTAAGTTCCAACGGAACGAACTATTTTGTAGGGCTGGACTTCAGTCCAGTTTACTTAGAACAATGAAAAATCGGCAAAAAAACAAAAAACAAATGAAAAAGCTTTTTCTATTAATCTTCTTCTTCGGAATTTCAACGACAGGTTTTTGTCAGCTGAAAAGCTATTCTTTTGAAGAAATTGACAGTTTACAGCAAATTCAAAAACGAAAAGTCATTGTTTTCATTCACACTGATTGGTGTCAGTTTTGCCAAAGAATGAAAACGACAACATTCAAAAATCAAGAAATAATCGAAAAACTAAATTCAGAATTTTATTTCATTGATTTTAATGCCGAGGAAAAACGAGATATTACTTTTAATAATCACGTTTTTAAATTTCAGCCTTCGGGAAATAATGTTGGCGTTCATGAACTGGCTTTACAACTCGGAACAATTAATAATCAAATAACATATCCGACTTTATGTGTTTTGAACGAGAAAAATGAAATCATTTTTCAATACAATATCTATTTGAGTCCAAATGATTTTAAAATTCTTTTAGAAAAACTGGAAAAATAAAATTCCTTATTTTTGAGAATGAATTCTTCGCAAATCAAACATTTCGATTACATTTTTACCGGCGCCGGATTGGCTTCTTTGATGACCGTTTATAAAATGGTTTTGTCTGGCAAATTTTCAGATAAATCAATTTTATTGCTTGATAAAGATTCAAAGAAAACTAATGACAGAACTTGGAGTTTTTGGGAAAAAGAAGAATCAACTTGGAATTCGATTATCTCCAAAAAATGGGATTCTGCCTTATTTGCCAATGAAAATTTCAAACGTGATTTAGAGCTAGAACCTTATTCATACAATAAAATCAATGGTTTAGATTTTTATAACTTCGTTTTTGAGACTCTTTCAAATCAGGCGAATATTACTTTTCTACATGAAAAAGTAACGGATATCAACGAACTCGAAACGCACGTTTTTGTTGGAACAGAAGAAAACAGATATACTTGCAATTATTTGTTCAATAGCATTTATACAAAGGCTTTCGCCGAAAGTCAAACGAAATATCCCGTTTTGCAACAGCATTTTGTGGGTTGGTTTGTGAAAACGGAAGTTGAAGTTTTCAGTCGGGAACAAGCTACATTCATGGATTTTTCGGTGGAGCAAAAAGGAAATACAAGATTTATGTATGTTTTGCCAACTTCTAAAACTGAAGCTTTAGTGGAATATACTTTGTTCTCAGAAAAACTTCTTCCGAAAGAAGAATATGAAAATGAGATTTGGCTTTATTTAGAAAAACTCGGAATAAATCAATTTGAGATTATAGAAAAAGAGCAGGGAAGTATCCCGATGACGAGTTATCCTTTTTGGAAGAAAAACACCAAAAGAGTTTTAAATATTGGAACTGCCGGCGGTTGGACAAAAGCGAGTACGGGTTATACGTTCAAAAATTCGGATAAAAAATCTTCGGAATTGGCAGAGTTTCTTTGCGTTCCTTCGACTTCGCTCAGGATGACAAACTTTCATAAAAAATGCCGATTTTGGTTTTATGATTTACTGCTTTTGGATATTCTGTATCGTCAGAATGAATTGGGAAGTTCTATTTTTTCTTCTTTATTCAAAAACGGAAATCCCAAACTAATTTTTAAGTTTTTGGATGAAGAAACGAATCTCTTTGAAGATTTTCAAGTGATTTTAAAATGTCCGAAAGTACCATTCATAAAAGCTTTATTTCGAGCAATATTCAAATAAAAGCAAACCAAATTTAGACTTTAGACTTTATGACTTTCCAAGTTTCGACTTTTTCAATCGAACTATAACAAAACTTTATACTTCAAATTAAGTAGTTGCGAGTAAACTTTGTAACTTTGCAGTTCAAAAGTAAAATTTAAAAAATAAGAAATATGTATCCACAAGAAATGGTAAAACCTATGGAAGCTGAATTAACTTCTGCTGGTTTTCAAGATTTACATAGTGCTGAAGCAGTTGATAACGCTATCAAAGCTGAAGGTACCACTTTAGTTGTTGTAAACTCTGTTTGCGGTTGTGCTGCTAGAAATGCACGTCCGGGAGCAAAAATGAGTTTAGAAGGCGCTAAAAAACCAGATCACCTTATTACAGTTTTCGCTGGTGTTGACAAAGAAGCAGTTGATGCTGCAAGACAACATATGTTTCCTTTTCCTCCATCATCGCCATCTATGGCTTTGTTCAAAAACGGAGAATTGGTTCACATGTTAGAGCGTCACCACATCGAAGGACGCCCAGCTGAAATGATCGCTGAGAATTTGCAAGATGCGTTTAACGAATTCTGTTAATTTTTAAGATGCTAAGTTGCTGAGATTCTAAGATACTAAGTTTTTTTAAGAAGCAGATTCGCAACATAAAGATTTAAAACAAAAGCACTATTTTCATAGTGCTTTTGTCGTTTTATGCGTTTAGCAAGAAACTTAGTATCTTAGAATCTCAGCAACTTAGCATCTTACAGATTCCATCCCCCGCCAAGTGCTTTATACAACTCAACCATTGAACTTAATTGTCGTTCAGATAATTGAGCAAGGCTTAATTGAGCGTTGAACAAATTAGTTTCAACATCTAGAACTTCTAAGTATGAAACATAACCGCTGTCATATCTTTCGCGGGAAAGATTAAAGTTTATCAAGGCAGCCTTAACTTGTCTGTCGCGGGCTTTCCATTCTTCTTTATACGTTCTGATGTTTTGTATGGATTGTTCTACTTCAGAAACGGCGCCAATATAAGTTCTTTGGTAAATGAATTTGAATTGTTCAGCTTGTTGCCTGTTGATTTCGACTCTTCTTTTGTTTTTTCCGAAGGCAAATATCGGACCTGCAATTCCAGCCGATGCGTTTTGTAAATAAGAACTTCCCAGAAATAAATTGCTTAAATCTGCACTTGCAAATCCGGCTATTGCAGCTAGATTCAGAGAAGGGAAACGCATTGCTTGTGCTACACCAATTCTTTCATTTGCTGCTTTGTATCGTAATTCAGCCGCTTTTACATCGGGTCTGTTTTCTAATAATGCCGATGGAAGCGAAAGCGGAATTTCACTAACGATTCTCAGTTCGGTATTGCTTTTTCCTCGTGGAATTTCGGTAGGAAGCTGACCTGTAAGCAACGCAATTGTATTTTCCTGATACGTTATTTGTCGCTGGATGTTCGGAATTGCAGCTTCTGCAATCGCAACTTGCTGTTCGATTTGAACTTTATCAACTTCGGAGATATAACCACTTTTAAATCTTTCGTTTATAATTTCATAGTATTTCTCTCGGCTGGCAAGTGTTGACTTAGTAATTTCCAGCTGATCGTCCAGATTTCGCATTTGAAAGTAAGCGACAGCAATATTGGTCACGATTTCTGAAAGTACAACTTTGCGGGCTTCTTCTGTAGCCAAAAGTTCGGCTTTTACAGCGTTATTTTCATGGCGGTATTTCCCCCAGAAATCAAGTTCCCATGACATACTTGCGCCGGCCGTTGAAGGCGTAAAGTTTTTGTCGTTACTGTTTATCGTTGCACCATATTGAAAAGCAGGGAATAAATCGGCTTTAGCATAACCTAATTCGGCGCGAAGCTGATCGATTCTGGACACTGCAATTTTTAGATCGTAATTGTTTTGAAGGCCTTTTGTAATCAGATCTTTTAAAACATCATCATTAAACAAATCAAACCATTTTAAATTGGTAACATTTGCCAGACTGTCTAAATTTCTTTCGTTTTTATAAGAATCTGATTTTTGCTGTTCTGGTTTGCTATATTTTGGCCCCACCATACAACCGACAGGAAATAGGATGAGGATAAATAAAACAACGATTATTTTATGTCTCTTAATCATGGTCAGAAGTATTTGATTCCACATTATGTCCTTCAGTCAGAGTTGAATCATCTTTCTTTTTTCCGATGTTTTCAATCATTACAAATAAACCAGGTACAATTAATACACCCAAAACCGTGGCGATTAACATACCGCTGAACACCGCCATTCCCATTACGATACGAGCTTGTGAACCCGCACCAGTTGCTGTCAATAACGGAACTACTCCAAGAATGAATGCAAACGCCGTCATTAGAATTGGCCTGAAACGCAACTTTGCAGCTACCATCGCCGATTCGTAAAGTGGTTTTCCTTTTTCGTATTCTTCTTTGGCAAACTCTACAATCAGAATGGCATTTTTGGCGACCAATCCAATCAATAATACGAGTCCAATTTGAGCAAATACATTATTTACGTAAGCATCGCTTCCAAGTCTTGCCAGCATTAATCCTAAAAATGCACCAAAAACGGCAAAAGGAGCACCAAGCAATACACTGAAAGGTAGTTTCCAACTTTCGTATTGTGCAGCAAGAATTAAGAATACAAATACCAATGCCATTATGAAAACCGAACCACCGCCTGGTGAATGTTTTTCCTGATAAGATAAGTTGATGTAATCGAAACTCATATCGGCTGGCAAGGTCTGTTTGGCAACCTCTTCGAGAGCGGTTAAGGCTTGCGCACTACTATAACCGTCATTTGGGCTTCCGCCGATTTCTGCTGATCGGAATAAGTTTAGACGATTGGTAAAATCCGGTCCCGTAACCTTAGTTGCCGTAACCAATGTCGAGACAGGAAGCATATCGCCCAAATTATTTTTTACATAAATAAGATTTAGATCTTCCGGACTGACACGATCGGCTGCTTCACCCTGGAGGTAAACCTTGTACTGACGGCCAAAACGGTTGAAGTCATTCACGTAACTTCCTCCCAAAAAGGCACCTAATGCTTCGGTAACTTTTGAAACAGGTATACCTAATTTCATGGCTTTGTCATTGTCAATTTCTAATTTGACTTGTGGAGTACCGGCATTAAAAGTGGTGTAAATTCGTTTAATTTCTGGGCGCTGCTGAGCCGCAGCAATAAAAGCCTGAGTTTGTTCAGCCAAATATTGAGGTGTATTTCCACCTCTGTCCTGTAGCATCAAACTAAAACCTGCCGATGCACCCAAACCTTGAATTGCCGGTGGACCAAATGAAAAGCAAGTTGCTGTTGTAATTTGGGTGGCAAGTTTAATATTTAGTCTGTCTACAAATTGTTTCGCTGTTTCTGCTCGGTCTTCCCATGGTTTTAATGAGATGAAAATAAAGGCATTATTTGGTTGATAAGAGTTAGTAAGCATACTAAATCCATTGATTGTTGTATAAGATAGGATTGATTTTTCTTCTTTTAAGAAACTGTCTACCTTTTTCGAAATTTCATCTGTACGTTGTAATGACGATGCAGGAGGCAAGGCAATATTTACTAAAACATAGCCTTGATCTTCTTCAGGAATAAATCCTAGTGGAATCTTCTTTCCTAAAAATGCGGTAGCTACTAATATTACTACCAGTAAAAGAACAATTCGCATGGCTTTTTTAGCAAAAAATGTTGCTCCACTAATATATTTTCCGGTAACTTTTTCGAAGATTCTATTAAATCCGGCAAAAAACTTCGCCAGCCATCCTGATTGTTCTTCAATAGGTTTGGTCGGTTTTAATAACATAGCACAAAGCGCGGGACTTAGTGATAATGCACTAAATGCCGAGAACGCGACCGAGACGGCAATCGTTATGGCAAATTGTTGATAAAATCGTCCGGTAATTCCAGGTGTCATCGCAACCGGAATAAACACAGCACATAAAATCAAGGCAATCGCAATTACGGGGCCAGATACTTCGCGCATGGCCTGAACGGTAGCTTCTTTTGGAGTTTTTCCGTGTTCGATATGATGAATAACAGCTTCCACAACCACAATAGCATCATCGACCACAATACCAATTGCTAACACTAATCCTAAAAGTGACAATGTATTGATAGAAAATCCTAGCATAGGGAAAACCGCAATGGTTCCGATAAGAGAAACAGGAACGGTAATCAACGGAATTAAAGTAGCGCGCCAGTTTTGAAGAAAGATAAACACTACTAAAATTACTAATATAATGGCTTCAAAAAGCGTGTGTACAATGTCGTCAACTCCTGCAGTAATGGCTAAAGTTGTATCTAAAGATTCTTGATATTCTATATCTTTTGGAAACTTTTCGGATAAAATTTTCATTGTGCTTTTTGCTGTTTCAGCTACATCAAGAGCATTACTTCCTGGCATTTGATAAACGGCTAAAACGGCACTTGGTGAACTGTTTCTTCGGGCTGTCGAACTGTAGTTTTCTGTTCCTAACTCGATTCGGGCAATATCAGCCATTAAAACCTGCGCTCCGTCTTGTTTACTTCGAACGACGATATTTCCAAATTCCTTTTCCGTAACTAATCGATCTTGCAGTGTTACACCATATGTGAATTCAGTATTGGCAGGAGCCGGTTCAGCACCAAATTTTCCCCCAGGACTAATCATGTTTTGGGAGTTCAGCGCATTTTTTACATCATCAACTGTGACTCCAAGTTTGCTCATCATATCGGCCTTGAGCCAAATTCTCATTGAGTAATCACTTCCTCCAAACAGCGTAACTTCTCCAACTCCTTTTATACGAGCCAATTGATCTACGATGTTAATGCTGGCGTAGTTGTTCAAAAACTTAGCATCATATTTTGGATTAGTTGATGTTACAGTGAAAAGCATCATCGGGAAAGACAAAGATTTCTTTACTACAACTCCCTGTTGTTTTACACTCGAAGGCATAAAAGGAGCCGATTGGTTTTGTCTATTCTGCGTAAGCATATTGGCATTATCCAGATTAGTTCCTACATCAAAAGTTACCTCGATTGTACAGGCACCGTCAGAAGTGTTGATGGATTTCATGTATAACATGTTTTCAACACCATTTACTTTTTGCTCAATTGGCGTTGCAACTGCCTGCTCAACATTCAGGGCATTTGCTCCTGTGAAAGAAGTAGTAATTTTTACAACAGGAGGATTAATATCCGGATATTGCGAGATAGGCGTTTTTTGTAAAGCTAGTAATCCAAGTATCACAATAATAATACTGATTACAATAGCAACTATTGGTCTTCGAACGAAAAATTCTCCCATAATACTATGTATCTAGATTATTATTTAGTAACTGCAGTTTCTGTTTCACCTAATTGCCATTGTGTGACTTTTGGTGTAATAACGCTTCCGTTTTTCAATAATGAAGTACCTCCCATGGCTATCTTGTCGCCAGGTTTTAAACCTTCTTCTATAATGTATCCATTTTGAACCGCCGGACCAGGTTTTACAATTTGCATTTGCACTTTGTTGTCATTTCCTAAAACATACACCTGATAAATTCCCTGCACCTCAATAACGGCGCGTTGCGGAATTACAATGGCATCTTTGCGAATATCTGTAAGCAATGCAATTTTTGCATATTGTCCTGGACGAAGCAATTTGTCGGGATTAGGAAATGCAGCTTCAAATGTGATGGCACCTGTAGAGGGATCTATTTGTCTGTCAGTAAAACTAACTTTACCTGTTTGTGGATAAATGGATCCATCTGATAATTTTAAAGTAACAGATGCGCCGGAACCTTTTAAAACCGAATTAGGTTTGTTGAATTCTCTGTAAAGGCGCAAAAATTCCTGCTCGCTCATGGTGAAACGAACTCTCACATCTCCTAAATCAGAAATGGTGTTTAAAATTGAGGCTGGACCCGGACGAACATAATCTCCAACTCTTACTTTAGAAATTCCTATTAAGCCGGAAATTGGTGCAACAATTCGGCAATAGCCCAATTCAATTTTGGCATTTTGCACTGATGCGTCTGATGCTTTGATCTGTGCTATAGAAGCTGTGTAAGCTGATTTGGCAGAAACTAATTCTCTTTGGCTGACCGCGTTAATTTTTGCTAATGGCGTAATCATGTCCAAATCTGATTTGGTTTTTGATAATCGTGCCTGAGATTCTGCAGCACCGCCTTCTGCTTCGTTGAGTTTGGCTCTATAAGGCAGAGCATCAATGGTGTACAATAGTTGTCCTTTGGTGACAAAACTACCTTCCCTAAAATTTATACTTTCGATAAGGCCATCAACTCGAGGATTAATTTGGATATCTGATTGACCAAAGGTTTGTCCAGTATATTCAGATTCAATTTTAACATCCTGCTGTAATACGGTAGTTACTGAAATTTCTAAAGGCTTGGGTTGTGGCGGGGCTTCTTTTTTGCAGGATAGCATTAAAAAAAGTAAGAAAATTGCTGGGGAGTAAATCTTGTTCATTTTTAATTCTTTATTAAAATCGATTAAAACTCAACTAACTAAAAACCAAATAAATCCTAAGCTAAGTTAACATTTTTTTAATTAAAATTTTAAATATTATTTCCACTTTGCTTTTTTTTCTAAATTTATATTCAATTGAGCTTCAGTGGATAAAAAAACGTTGAAATGCTATAAATTAACGTCAAAATGCACTAATTGTAAGAAAAAATATTTCGATGTATACAATAACAATTTCAAAAATGTGTAAGTATGTCAAAAAAGGATAAAAAAAAATCGCATGATCTGGATGAAATTCCAAACGATTTAAAATCGTTAAATAAGAAAGAATTGCTGCACAGAGCAAAGAAATTTTCAGAACAATATTGTGTTGGTGACGGAAAGGATTTTACACTCAAGGGCAAATCTACCTGTGATTATGCTGGCGAAGAAAAATCGAGAATAAAAAAGACATTGAAAATGGGAGTCAAAGCATTGGCAGCAATGCAGGAGACTCTTTATGCCCAAGATAAATGGTCGGTTCTACTCATTTTTCAGGCCATGGATGCTGCGGGAAAAGATGGAGCAATTAAACATGTAATGTCTGGTATAAATCCGCAGGGTTGTCAGGTTTCTTCTTTCAAAGGACCAAGTTCTGAAGAATTAGATCATGATTATCTTTGGCGTTGCCAAAAACATTTACCTGAAAGAGGCCGAATCGGAATTTTTAACCGTTCTTACTATGAAGAAGTATTGGTGGTTCGTGTACATGAACAAATTTTGAGAGGACAAAAAATACCTGAAAAACTAATCACTGAAAATATCTGGGAAAATCGTTTTGAGGATATTCGAAATTTTGAAAAATATTTAAATCGAAACGGAACGATTGTAATTAAGTTTTTTCTGAATCTTTCGAAAGAAGAACAAAAGAAAAGATTTATCGAGCGAGTAGATAATCCTGATAAAAACTGGAAATTTAGCGCTGCCGATGCCAAAGAACGAGGCTTTTGGGATGATTACATGTTTGCCTATGAAGAATTAATCAAAAATACATCGACCAAAAAATCGCCATGGTATGTAATTCCGGCCGATAATAAATATTATGCCCGAATTGCAATCGCCTCAGCAATTATTCACGCCTTAGACGAAATGGATTTAGAATATCCAAAAGTTAGCGCGGAAAAACTCGCGGAGCTCAATGCAGTCAAACAAGCGCTATTAGACGAAAAAGAGTAGTATTTTTGATATTTTATAAATTATGCGCTAATCGCAAATGGCAGCAACTATTATAAATTATGGTTTCTAAACTTATACCCGCTTTAGACTGGATTAAAGAGTATAAAAAAGAGTATCTCAAAAGTGACTTTATAGCCGGAATTACGCTAGCAGCATACGGAATTCCTGTATCTTTAGCTTATGCAACTCTTGCAGGATTACCTCCGCACTACGGAATTTATGGTTATTTAATAGGCGGAATATTTTATGCTTTTTTGGGCACTAGCAAACAACTTGCTATCGGGCCAACCTCGGCTATTTCGTTATTAATTGGTACGACAATAGCAGGTATTGCTCATGGAGATTTGCAACGATGGGCCGAAATTGCATCACTCACTACTTTGGTATTTGCTGTAATGGCGGTAATTGCTTATCTGCTAAAGCTAAGCGGAATTATAAATTTTATAAGCGAAACTGTTTTGTTGGGCTTCAAGGCAGGCGCGGCAATTACTATTGGCTTAAGCCAATTACCCGAATTGTTTGGCATAAAAGGTGGAGGGCATAATTTCTTGGAAAGTTGTGTAGCACTTTTTGAGCAGATTCATAATTTGAATTTTGCGGTTTTTCTTTTTGGTGTAGTTGCCATAATACTGTTATTAGGTGGAGAGAAATTTGTTCCAGGACGCCCAGTTGCCATCTTAATTGTTGTATTATCAATAGTTCTCATTTCTGTAACTTCTTTAGAGAATAGCGGATTTGATATTGTTGGTGCAATTCCAAAAGGGCTTCCTGAATTCTACATACCTTCGATCTCAATTCATGATGTAGATGGAGTATTACCGTTAGCAATGGCTTGTTTTCTGCTATCTTATATCGAAAGTGTGTCGGCGGGTAGAACATTGGCACAAAAAAATGGCTATGTTATTGATCCGCGACAAGAACTTTTGGCATTAGGTATTGCCAATGCAGCTGTTGCACTAGGACAAGGTTATCCTGTTGCGGGTGGACTTTCGCAATCTGCTGTAAACGATACAGCGGGTGCCAAAACTCCTTTATCGCTTTTATTTTGTTCGGTAACAATTGCTTTTTGCTTACTGTTTTTAACAGATTTTCTTCAAAATCTGCCAACCGTAATTTTGGCTGCGGTCGTTTTGGTTTCAATTAGGAGCTTGGTGGATATAAAAGAAATCAGACATCTTTATAAGATTGATAAACAAGAATTTAGTGTCGCCATGATTGCATTAATTGGTGTTCTTATATGGGGGATTCTTACGGGTGTTTTGTTGGCAGCGATGGTTACGTTGTTATTGTTATTGAAAGCAGCTTCAAAACCTAATGTGGCTTTTTTAGGTAGAATTCCGGGTACTAAAATTTATACCGATATGGAAAGACATCCTGACAACGAAAAGATTGATGGAGTACTTATCGTTAGGATTGAATCTTCTATATATTATTTTAATGCAGCGTATATCAAAGAAAAGATTTGGGAAAAAATCTATAGTGAACAGGCTTCCTTAAAGACAGTAATATTAGATCTTAATTCTTCTCCAAGAATTGATATGTCTGGTGCTCGATTCCTAAAACAGCTTTTTATAGATTTGAAGGCCAAAAATATTACATTAAGAATAGCAGAAGCCCGTTCTGAAGTTCGGGATAGTCTCAGAGCAGAAAATATGGAGGCTTTGGTAGGACACATTAGTCGCTCTGTTTCTGTGGATGATTTTGTTGTTCGCGCGATTCAAGACAATTCGAAGTAAAATTAAGGTTAAAGACAGAATAGTGTTTTGCCATTTTTTGATATAATTCAATTTACAAAAGATGTTAAAAAAAACAGATAATTAGGTCAATACAATTTTTAATCTCAAAATAAACCCTAAATTTGCCGCAGATTTTAGAGAAAATCTAATAAAACATACATTCTTAACTTAAAACTGTTTATAGCATGCAACTGTATAACACTTTGAGCGCAGAAGAAAGAGCCATCATGATCGATGATGCAGGACAACAACGACTTACGTTGTCTTTCTATGCGTACGCCAAAATTCAAGATCCTAAAAAATTTCGCGATGACTTATTCGTAGCCTGGAATGCACTCGATGCGTTAGGCCGAATTTACGTTGCCAACGAAGGAATAAATGCTCAAATGAGTGTTCCTGCTGAAAATTTTGAAGCTTTTAGAGAAACTCTCGAAGCGTATGATTTTATGAAAGGCTTACGATTGAATGTCGCTGTAGAACATGATGATCATTCGTTTTTAAAATTAACTATTAAAGTAAGACACAAAATTGTCGCTGATGGTTTAAACGACGATACTTTTGATGTAACGAATATAGGCGTTCACTTGAAAGCCAAAGAATTCAACGAAATTCTTGATGATCCAAATACAATTGTTGTTGATTTTAGAAATCACTACGAAAGTGAAGTTGGACATTTTAAAGGAGCAATTACTCCGGATGTTGAAACTTTTAGAGAGAGTTTGCCAATTATCAACGAACAACTTCAAAACCATAAAGAAGATAAAAATCTGGTAATGTATTGTACTGGAGGAATTCGTTGCGAAAAAGCAAGTGCTTATTTCAAACACCAGGGCTTTAAAAATGTTTATCAATTAGAAGGTGGAATCATCAACTATGCGAAACAGCTGAAGGAAGAAGGTCTGGAAAGTAAATTTATTGGAAAAAATTTCGTGTTTGATAATCGCTTGGGCGAAAGAATTACAGACGATATTATTTCGCAATGTCACCAATGCGGAAAACCTTGTGATAATCATACTAATTGTGAAAACGATGGTTGCCATTTATTGTTTATTCAATGTGATGATTGTAAAGCGGCTATGGAAAACTGTTGTTCTACAGAATGTTTGGACATTATTCATATGCCATTGGTTGATCAAGTTCGTTTGAGAACAGGTAAACAAGTTGGAAATAAGGTTTTCAGAAAAGGAAAATCTGAAAACTTGAAATTCAAACATTCAGGAGAATTACCAGAAACGGCATTGGCCACAGCACAAAAACCAGCTGATATCCGTCAGAAAATAAAAGTAAAAAAAGTACTTCTTGGAAAAGCAGAACATTATTATGTGAAAGCTCAAGTGGGACAATTTACAGTTGAAAATCACGAATTAAACGTTGGCGATAAAATCCTTATTTCTGGCCCAACAACAGGTGATCAGGAATTGGTTTTAGACAAAATCATCGTTGACGGTGTAGAAACTCAATCTGCTAAAATTGGTGATAAGGTAACTTTTGAGGTTCCTTTTAGAATTAGATTGTCGGATAAAGTTTATAAGATTTTAGATTGAATTTAATAGGAGTGTTACGGCATTTACGTTAAATTTTGATAATATAGAACAAAGCCCACTGTTTCAGCAGTGGGTTTTTTTAATATGAGAATATACTACGAATAATTTTTAAAATATAAACTATGATATAAATCATAGGAATCTAATCTACACCCACATTATTTTTGTCAATTGTTAGATGACTGATTGAAAAATCACATCATTGGAATAATAAAACAAAAATGACACTTACCAACAAAATTGAACTCATGGCTCCCGCAGGGAGCTTTGAGTCACTTCAGGCTGCACTAGATAATGGTGCGGATTCTATCTACTTTGGAGTAGAACAACTCAATATGCGCGCTCGCTCAACGGTTAATTTTACCATTGATGATTTAAAAGAAATTGCCAATCGCTGCGAAGTTAAAAACGTTCGAAGCTATCTTACTTTAAACACGATTATTTACGATCATGATTTATCGGTTGTAAAAACATTATTGACCAAAGCCAAAGAAGCAAACATCACAGCAGTAATTGCTTCCGACCAAGCCGTAATTGCTATGGCAAGATCGATTGGAATGGAAGTTCATATTTCAACTCAGCTCAATGTGACGAATATCGAAACTATAAAATTCTATAGTTTATTTGCCGATACGATGGTTTTAAGCAGAGAATTGAGCTTGCGCCAAGTAAAAAATATTACGGCTCAAATTGAAAAAGAACAAATAAAAGGACCAAATGGTAATTTAGTCGAAATCGAAATTTTTGGCCATGGTGCTTTGTGTATGGCGGTTTCAGGAAAATGTTATTTAAGTCTGCATTCAAATAACTCATCCGCAAATCGTGGTGCTTGCAAACAAAATTGCCGAAAAAAATATACCGTTATTGATCAGGAAACTGGTTTTGAAATCGAATTGGATAACGAATACATGATGTCACCAAAAGATTTGTGTACAATCGATTTCTTGGATCAAGTTATAGATTCAGGGATTCAGGTTTTAAAAATTGAAGGACGTGGTCGTGCCCCAGAATATGTTTCAACCGTTATTAAAACCTATCGCGAAGCAATTGACGCCTATTATGATGGAACTTTCTCAAAAGAAAAAATAGCAGTTTGGATGCAAGCATTAGAAACTGTTTACAATCGTGGATTCTGGTCAGGATATTATCTTGGTCAGGAATTAGGTGAATGGAGTGATATTCCTGGATCTGCAGCAACGCAGAAAAAGGTTTATGTTGGAAAAGGAACACATTATTTTCCAAAAGCGGAAGTTGGTCAATTTAAAATTGAAGCTTACGATATTAAAATTGGAGATAGAATTTTAGTTACGGGACCAAGTACGGGTGCTCAGGAAATGATTATCGACAAAATGTTTGTAAATGATCTTACGGCAGAAAAAGCGACAAAAGGTGATGATTGTACTTTTAAACTTCCATTCAGAATCAGAATGTCGGACAAATTATATAAAATTGTCGAGGCGTAATGGTAATCGTAACTTTACAAAGAGACAAATGCATTGGTTGCAATTACTGCGTCGAAATGGATCCGGTGCATTTTCAGATGTCAAAAAAAGATGGAAAATCAGTTTTGATTCATTCGATAAATGCGAAAGGTTTTTTTACACTTAAATCTCCAAATCATACTATTGCTGAGAGCTGTGAATTGGCAGCAAAAGCTTGTCCGGTTAAAATTATAACCGTCAAAGAGACATAAATAAGATGTTAATAAAAAAGCCTGTTTTGTGGGGGCAAAACAGACTTTTTTCAACATGTCATTAAGATTTAATAATGAACAGGGCTTTGCGTACAAGGGCAATTGCTTATTCCTTGAAGAAAATCCAATCCGATCGTGACAACATGTGTTCCAGAATTATAAGCTCCAAGTTGATTTAGAGAAGCTTGATAAGAATATCCAAAATAAAAATTTGATTTTTTAAAACCAGCCATTGGCCCTAAAACCAAAGGATTTAAAAATTGATCATTTAAGAATCGGTAAGATACCCCGACCCAAAAATAATCTTCGAAACGATTAAATTGTCGGTATTTGAAATTTAGGTCAGTGCTGGAACGGCCATCACTGGCAAATTGCTGATAATATATTGATGGCTCCAACTCAACTCTATCGTTGTATGGTGCCTTAAAGATATAACCTGTATAAACTTGGTAATTTCGAAGCAATGCAGGTTCATTAGCCATAAACATATCAGTCTCTTTGTTTAGAATATTGGCGATGTTTAAATTGAGGTAAAATCCTTTATTTCTGTATAAAACTCCTGTATCAAAATTGTTATTAGAAACAGATCTGTTATTTGTAATGCTTGGATCTGAAGCATAATTACTGCCATTTCCTGAATTAAAATTATTAATATCGAGTTTAAAATTGTTGATATTGAATGAAATTCCAAAAGACAGATATTGTTTGGTATAGTAGTCTAAAATTAAATGATGTGCAAAAGAAATTTTAGCTCCGGTTTGTCGCGTATTACCATTTTTATCATTGTAAAGTGAGATTCCAACTCCAGAACGATCTAATACCCTAAGATCTGCATAAAGAGATTGATTGTTTGGGGCATCTTTTATCCCTACCCATTGCGTCAATCCGTTTGCTCTTATTCTTAAATTATCTCCAATACCTGCAAAAGTAGGCGAAATAATAAATGAATTATCGGCTAAATACTGAGTAAATACAGGCAAATTTAATTCCTGACTATAACTTGTATTGACTCCCAGAAGAATCAATAGTATAATAATTTTTTTCATTTTTTTATTTAATTTAGATAACATGATAGATGTGTAGTTATCTGTAAAGTGTAAAATGTCCAACAAACTCTCTATCGTCTTTCGGATCATTTAGCTTAATTACATACCAGTAATCTCCTGAGGTTAATTCTGCACCATTGTATTTTCCATCCCATTTTTGACCATAATGATAATTGGCTACTTTACGGCCATATCTATCAAAAATCGAAAAGGTCAAGTTTTTATAATTTGTACTGCAATCAGGGCCCCATTCGTCGCTAATTCCGTCCCCGTTTGGAGTAAAGTAATTCGGAATGCATACATCTATATATTCAAAATATCTTGAAGCGGTAGCTGTACATCCATTATTATCTATTACTGTTACGGTATAGATTCCTGACTTATAGATAATCAGTTTGTTATTATGGGTTTGTTCACCTTCGAATGAGAATTGATAATTTCCAAAACCTCCAAATGCTGTTGCAACAATTTCATTTAATTCTCCATCAGAAAGTTTCACGCTCAGTGGTTCAACTTGATCAATAGTAAATGAAGGCGTATTTTTTGTGCAACCATTTAAATGTCTAGCTGTTATAGTATGTGTTCCCGAAGGAACATTTGTAAAAATGTTATCAGATTGAAAGGTGCCATTATCAAGAGCATAATCTACATTCTCAAGATCTGTGATATTTAAGTCAAGCTTAACTTTAACTGAATTGTTTGTTTCGCAGTCATAATTGATTTCTGTAATAGGATCAAGCAGAATAGCATCCGGCATAGTTACTTCCAATTGCACAGTGCAGTTTAGTGCATCTTTAATTTTAACAATTTGATTAGTTCCTGTAATTTCATTAAAAGTATATTCGCTACCTGTTACTGGTTTGTACGGTTCATTGTTATTTAAACTAACTTCATAAGGTAGAATGCCACCTGTAATTTCAATACTAAATGAACCATTATTGTCATTGTAGCAAAGTTCAGGTATTATACTTCCTGTAATAACTGAAGAGTTTAATGGTAAAGCTATAGCTAGGTTCAATACCTGATCTGCTGTACATCCGTCGTTGTTTATTCTCAATCCGTTCTGCGACGTTGTATAGGTTACCCCGTCAATCCACTTAAATGATCCGCCTGCACATACGAACATATCGGTAACCTCATCAGCAGGTTTTGTTCCTACCGTCAGGTTCAGTACTTTGTCGGCTGTACATCCGTCGTTGTTTATTCTCAATCCGTTCTGCGACGTTGTATACGTTACCCCATCGATCCACTTAAATGATCCGCCTGCACATACGGACATATCGGTAACCTCATCAGCAGGTTTTGTTCCTACCGTCAGGTTCAGTACTTTGTCGGCTGTACATCCATCGTTGTTTATTCTCAATCCGTTCTGCGACGTTGTATAGGTTACCCCGTCAATCCACTTAAATGATCCGCCTGCACATACAGACATATCGGTAACCTCATCAGCAGGTTTTGTTCCTACCGTCAGGTTCAGTACTTTGTCGGCTGTACATCCGTCGTTGTTTATTCTCAATCCGTTCTGCGACGTTGTATAGGTTACCCCGTCGATCCACTTAAATGATCCGCCTGCACATACGAACATATCGGTAACCTCGTCTGCAGGTTTTGTTCCTACCGTCAGGTTCAGTACTTTGTCGGCTGTGCATCCGTCGTTGTTTATTCTCAATCCGTTCTGCGACGTTGTATAGGTTACCCCGTCAATCCACTTAAATGATCCGCCTGCACATACGAACATATCGGTAACCTCGTCTGCAGGTTTTGTTCCTACCGTCAGGTTCAGTACTTTGTCGGCTGTGCATCCGTCGTTGTTTATTCTCAATCCGTTCTGCGACGTTGTATAGGTTACCCCATCAATCCATTTATAAGATCCACCTGCACATACGAACATATCGGTAACCTCATCTGCAGGTTTTGTTCCTACCGTCAGGTTCAGTACTTTGTCGGCTGTGCATCCGTCGTTGTTTATTCTCAATCCGTTCTGCGACGTTGTATAGGTTACCCCATCAATCCATTTATAAGATCCACCTGCACATACGAACATATCGGTAACTTCGTTGGCAGGTTTAAGATTTAAAGTAACCGTCACAACTCTCCTGTCCTCTGGAGTATTTTCGCAATAATTTGTCCCACTAACGGCTAGATAATAGGTTTTAGATGTTGTTAGTATTCCTGTAGAATAAGATGAATTATTACTTAAAAGTGTTGCACTATTTGTAGGTCCATCATACCAATAAAAATTAGTTCCAACATTAGAAGTAGGTGTTAATGTGATTTGAGACCCCTCACAAACAGGATAATTTGATGATAATACTATATCTTGAGCTTTGGCTCGGGGAGTAACTTGTAGTTCTACCTCCTTAATGCCAGAGCAACCTAAATTGTTATTATTGGTGATGTCAATTCCTGCAGGCGCATAGCGTATTCTGTATTTTTTGTTTTCAAATAATGCTGGAGTTTCATATTGCGTTAAAGTAGCTCCAGGAATGTCTTCCCATGCTGTTCCGTTAAATTGTTGCCATTGATAATTGTAAACTACTGAAGGTGTGTTATTAAGAGCCGACGTAATAGTGTTGCTTTCTCCTGAACATATTTTTTCACTGGCAGTTGAAAGTGTCAATACTGGAACACATATACTAAATGAAACATCATCAAAAGCTACATCATTGCCATTTGTATTGGTGTCAGTCTGGGCATTACTAACTCTAAGTGTTACAGAATCTAGGCCTAATGGAATTGTAAACGACAAGCTGAGCTCGTTCCAAAGAAGTAGGTTTTGTTGACTTAAAGGGAGTTCATTGGAAGTTATTGATTTTATAATCATCCCGTTTGCTGGATTGATTAAATCAATTTTAATAATGGGTTTAATTGTTGTAAAAGTATATGTGGTTGGAACTAAATTTGCAGCATAAATGGAGAATTTGCATAAACTGCCTGAACAAAGATTAGAATATTTTTTTTCGTAAAAAACACTTCCAAAAACATTGTTTGCATCAAAAATTAACATGTATCCATCTCCACCTCTTCCTGTATTATGATCTCCTCCAGAGGACCATGCATTATTGCCCAGTTTAGGATTTTTTATCAAACTATACCCGTTTGAAGCAACAGTTCCAGATGGGGAAAAATTGTATGTAGTACTAAAATCTGACATAGAAGGTCTTGGGCCATAATCTGAAGCTCCAGAACCAAAATCATCTTTTATAATGGTGTGCATTTCTCCCTCGCAGATTGGTGTATTGACAATGAATCTTTGTGTTGTAGAAGTACAGTTGTCTAATTTAGCGCTTATTGTATAGTCTCCTTCTGGAGCGGTTACTCGATTACCGGTTTGACTAACTCCAGTTGAGGGATTGAACACATAAGTATATGTTGAATCATAATTAAGAATAGTAAAACTTCCATCTGATGTTGAAGTTGGTTGTGTAATTGCACTTAAAGTTGGCGGAGCAGGTGTTATTGGCTGTGCATTAATAGAAGTAAATGCTGGTGACGATTCACAATTTCCCAATTTAGCCGTGACGGTATAATTTCCTGCCGGCGCAGTAATTGTTTCTGCGTTTTGAATAACTCCTGTTGAAGGTGATATGATATAAGTATTTCTACTATCATAATTAGTTATAGTAAAACTTCCATTTGAATTGTTGCAAGTAGGATGATTTGAAGTAGTTAAACTAGGAGTAGCAATTGATGTATTTACGATAATCGACACAACATTACTACTAGTACTACAAGATTCAGAGGTTGTTATTCTTCTGTAGTAGGTTGTAATATTTGTATTAGGAGGTGAGTAGTTTTTGTCTGTTGCACCTGGTATCGATTGAAAAGTTATATTGTTTAAACTTTTTTCCCATTGAAAAGTAAAGGATAGATTTCCTCCAACCGGATTTGTACCTTCAACAAGAACATTATTTCCTGTGTTTTCACAATAATCAGGCACTAATGTTTGAATATTATTATTACTAATGGGTGTGTAAATATTGTATGTTAGAGTGGTAGCGTTAGAGGTTTTCCCATAAGAGTCATTAAATGTATAATTTATAGATACAGGACCCATTACAGTATTGTCTACAGGCATAAAAGTAACTTTGCCAGTTAAATAATCATATGCAAAGGTTCCTTTTCCGGTTACTGATTTAGTAGTTTGAATTCCATCAATAGAAGGGTCGAGATCAATACTCTCTTTATTTATTGTACCTAATCTATTTACTGTGCCATTATCATTGGCAGTTATATCTTCTGAAGTAGCAGGTAGACCAATGCATCCTGAAAACGAGTCAGCAACAGCTACTGGAGTAAGTAATGTTGATAAATCGACATTGATTTCTAAATTACGAATTTCATGAAAATTAGTAACATTTCCTGTTGAGGAAGCAATAGCTATTTTTAGATTATCGGGAGATAGGGTTGTATATTCATAATTATTAATTATTAAGGTTTTTGAACTTCCATGAGTTATATAAACATCAATAAAAAAACCGCCGGCAGAACGTGGTTTTAAACTAATGTCGATTTTTCTAAATTGAGGATTAGAAGCATCTGTTGCATTTCTGTCATAACCTGAAACATTAAAACCATATGGTGAGGTTGCTGCTGTAGTCAAGTGATTATATCCACTGTTTTCATCTCCTCTTAAGGTTATATTGCTGGGTGTTTGAGAAACGCCACCAATTTTCCAATCATTGTTTGAAGCAAAATTACCGTATTCATCAATTCCAATTCCCAAGTAACCTTTTGAAAAACCATTTTCCCACATAGATTGAGCATATCCTAAAGAACCTCCATATGCGCCTGCAGTAACCAAAGGAGCTGCGGCATCAAACAAAATGAAAGATATGCCGTCTGCACCACTGCCTCCAAAATCATAATATTCGAATGAAATATTCATTCCATAAGCAGATGGAAATGAATAATTATCCCACCATACAAGTCCTTTTTGATTGGTACGGTTACTTGTTAAGCGTAAATATCCGTTTCCTATAGGATCGTTATAACCGTCGTTAGATCCGGCACCTCCAGTAAGAAAGGCTGTTGGAGATCCTCCAAATATCATTCCCGGAGCTGTTGCGTTTTTAAAGCTTTCCGAAAATGGAAATTGTGCTCTAAGAGAGAATGAAACAAAGAATAATAGCATGAAAAGAACATACTTAAAGGAATTAAGCTTAATTGTAGTAATGATTTGCATAGACAATAAAGTAAAGGTTCAGAATATATGTAAGTGCTTATTTATTTGATATTTAAAATGTATATGCGAGAAAGTGGGTGTGTTTTTTTGTTTTTAAAAGCAAAATATATTTTGGAGATATTTTCTTGAAAAAAGTTGCAAAGGTCATGTCTTTATAAGGCAAAAAACACCAGTAAAAGTTAAAAAGGTTACAGAATAAGCCTAAATTTTTAAGGTAAAACCGCAGACTGTTTTTCAACTTATTTTTTAATAAAGTCTTACGAATAATGCTTAAAATACAAACTAAAAAAAATACTATCTTTACCGATCAAACGTTTATGAACTTAAGTTGCTTTCATGCAACACTACATATATAATTATGGCATGTACAAGTTGTTCAACCTCAGATGGTGGCGCACCAAAGGGTTGTAAAAATAATGGGACTTGCGGCACCGATAGCTGCAATAAATTGACTGTTTTTGACTGGCTTTCGAACATGAGTCCGTCTAATGGAGAGGCAATTTTTGATTGTGTTGAGGTTCGTTTTAAGAACGGACGTAAAGAATTTTTTAGAAATTCAGAGAAATTAACTTTAAGTATTGGTGATATTGTAGCAACTGTTGCTTCACCAGGACACGATATTGGTATTGTTACTTTGACAGGTGAATTGGTAAAAATTCAAATGAAGAAGAAAGGGGTAAATCCTGATAGTAACGAAGTGCCTAAAATTTACAGAAAAGCATCTCAAAAAGATATCGATATTTGGTCTGTAGCGCGTGATCGTGAAGAACCAATGAAAGTTCGTGCCCGTGAATTGGCTATCCAGCACAAGTTGGAAATGAAAATTTCAGATATTGAATTTCAGGGTGACGGATCAAAAGCTACGTTTTACTACACAGCAAATGATCGTGTCGATTTTAGAATGTTGATTAAAGATTTCGCAAAAGAATTTAGTACAAGAGTTGAGATGAAACAAGTTGGTTTCCGTCAGGAAGCGGCTCGTTTAGGCGGAATCGGTTCTTGCGGACGCGAACTTTGCTGTTCGACTTGGCTTACCGATTTTAGAAGTGTAAATACATCGGCAGCGCGCTACCAACAACTTTCGTTGAATCCACAAAAATTAGCCGGACAATGCGGAAAATTGAAGTGTTGTCTGAACTATGAGTTAGACACTTACATGGATGCTCTAAAAGATTTTCCTGATTATGACACTAAATTAGTGACTGAAAAAGGAGATGCAGTTTGTCAAAAACAAGATATTTTTAAGGGATTAATGTGGTTTGCTTACACAAATAATTTTGCAAACTGGCATGTTTTGAAAATTGATCAGGTTAAAGAAATTATTGCCGAAAATAAACAAAAAAACAAGGTTTCTTCTTTAGAAGATTTTGCGATTGAAGTAACTTCTGAGCCTGAAAAAGATTTTAATAATGCAATGGGTCAGGAGAGTTTAACTCGTTTTGATCAGCCAAAAAGAAAGAAAAAACCAAACCGAAAACGCAAACCAAATGCAGAAAATGCGGTGGTAGCTGCGGCACCAAACAAAACGCAACAGGCAGGAAATAATAACAATAATAATAAGCCTTCTGGCGGGAATCCGAATAAATCGAACAAACCGCAAAACAAGCAAAATCATTCAAATAAAAATAAACAGAATGAAAATAAGCCTGCTGAACCTAGAAAACCAATAATTATTACTAAAAATGAGAATAAAAAATAGCGCAATTCTTCTTTTGGCTGCGATACTTCTTTTTTCATGTGATAAGAAAAGAGTATTCGACGAGTACAAATCGGTTGGAAGTGCATGGCATAAAGACAGCGTTGTTACGTTTGATTTGCCGGTTTTGGATTCGACCAAACGATATAATTTATTTGTAAATTTGAGAGACAACAACAATTACCCTTTCAATAATTTGTTTTTGATTGTTGCTATAGAGACACCAAGTGGTTTTACCAAAGTTGATACTTTAGAATATCAGATGGCAAATCCTGACGGAACTCTATTGGGAAATGGTTTTACAGATATTAAAGAAAGTAAACTTTTTTATAAAGAAGATGTGAAGTTTAAAGGAACTTATAAGGTTCACATCAAGCAAGCTGTCAGAGAATCTGGGAAAATTCCCGGTGTTGAAGCTTTGGAAGGTATTACAGACGTAGGTTTTAGAATAGAACAAAAAGATTAGAAATAGTTATGGCAGCTAAGAAAAACAATCAATCAAATAGCGTTAAAGATATTAATTACTATAAAAAGAAGTTCTGGCGGGTTTTTGCTTATACTTTGCTAGGTATTCTTGCTTTCTTTTTATTTGCCTCTTGGGGATTATTTGGCTCAATGCCGTCATTTGAAGATCTGGAAAATCCAGACTCTAATTTAGCTACTGAAATTATTTCTTCTGATGGAGTTGTAATTGGTAAGTATTTTAAAACCAATAGATCACAACTAAAGTATTCAGATTTGCCAAAAAGTTTGGTTGAAGCTTTGGTTGCCACCGAAGATGCCCGTTTTTATGAACATTCAGGAATTGATGGACGCGGAACTTTAAGGGCCGTTTTCAGTTTAGGAACTAATGGTGGAGCAAGTACGTTAACACAACAGCTTGCAAAACAATTGTTTCATGGTGAAGGATCTAAGTTTCTTCCTTTCAGAATTGTTCAGAAAATAAAAGAATGGATTATCGCTATTCGTCTTGAAAGGCAATATACCAAAAATGAAATCCTGGCAATGTATTGTAATGTCTACGATTTCGGGAATTATTCGGTTGGAGTAAGTTCTGCTGCTCAAACTTATTTCTCAAAAGATCCAAAAGATTTGACAATGGACGAATCGGCAATCTTAGTCGGAATGTTCAAAAACTCGGGATTATACAATCCTGTTCGCAATCCGCAAGGTGTAAAAAACCGTCGTAATGTGGTGCTTTCGCAGATGGAAAAAGCAAAGATGATTAGTAAAGCCGAAAAAGAAAGATTACAGGCGTTACCAATTACTTTAAAATTCAAATTAGAAAGTCACCGCGAAGGAACTGCAACTTATTTTAGAGAATACCTTCGTGATTACATGAAAAAATGGGTAGCGGAGAATAAAAAGCCAGACGGTTCTGATTATGATATTTATAAAGATGGTCTGAAAATTTACACGACAATCGACTCAAGAATGCAGTTGTACGCAGAAGAAGCGGTATCGGAACACATGAAAAATTTACAGGAGCAATTTTTTATTGAAATGAAAACCAATAAAAATGCGCCTTTCGTAAATATTACACAAGCTGAAACAGAACGAATTATGATGCAGGCGATGAAAAATTCTGTTCGCTGGGCTCAGATGAAAGATATGGATAAAAGCGAGGATGATATTATCGCTTCTTTCAAAGCGAAAACACCAATGCGAATTTTTACCTGGAAAGGAGAGCGTGATACAATCATGACGCCTATGGATTCGATTCGTTATTACAAACACTTTTTACAGTCTGGTTTAATGGCAATGGAGCCACAAACCGGAAATATTAAAGCTTGGGTTGGTGGAATCAATTACAAATATTTCCAATACGATCACGTAGGTCAGGGAGCAAGACAAGTTGGTTCGACTTTCAAACCATTCGTTTATGCAACTGCAATCGAACAATTGAACATGTCACCTTGTGATTCAATTTTAGATGGACCTTTCATGATTCATAAAGGTCGTCATCACGTTACAGAAGACTGGGAGCCTAGAAACTCTGACAACAGATATCGTGGAATGGTAACGTTAAAACAAGGTTTAGCAAATTCGATCAATACCGTTTCGGCTAAATTAATTGATAGAACTGGTCCTGAAGCAGTAGTAGAATTGACTAAAAAATTAGGCGTTAAAACTGAAATTCCGGTACAGCCATCTATTGCATTAGGAGCTGTAGATATTACGGTTGAAGATATGGTTGCAGCATACAGCACATTTGCAAACCAAGGAGTTTATGTGAAACCGCAGTTTTTAAGCCGTATTGAGAATAAAAGTGGAGAGGTTATTTACGAACCAATTCCTGAATCGCATGATGTTTTGAATAAAGATATCGCTTTTGCTGTAATCAAATTATTAGAAGGAGTTACTGAAACTGGTTCTGGTGCACGTTTGCGTACAGAAGGTGGAGGAAGTGGAGATAATCGCTGGACCGGATATCCATACATGTTTAGAAACCCAATTGCAGGTAAAACCGGAACAACACAAAATCAGTCAGATGGTTGGTTTATGGGAATGGTACCAAATTTAGTAACTGGGGTTTGGGTAGGATGTGAAGATCGTTCGGCACGTTTCAAAAGTTTGACTTACGGACAAGGAGCCACGGCAGCATTACCAGTTTGGGCGTACTTTATGAAAAAATGTTACGCTGATGAAGCGCTTCAGATTTCAAAATCGGAGTTTGAACGTCCGGCAAATCTTTCTATTAAAGTAGATTGCTACCAAAGACCGGCAGTGGTAAAAGATACCACACAAACAGAACAAAATACGGACGAATTTGAGCTATAATTTAAGTTCAATTTTTTAAATGATAAATCCTTTTGTGATCTTCTAAATTTGGAAGACTACAAAAGGATTTTTTTTGGAATACCATCGGTATTATATTTAAGCTTTATAAAATTTTATGAATACTCCGTTAGGAGTTAAATATCGGTAGCGAATAGTGATATGATTTGGAAGATGTCCCGTAGGGACTACTATTCACAATAAATTTTCTACCGATATGTAATCTCTACGAGATATATTTATATCAGTGGATTATTGCTTAATAAATTGCTAAAATAAAATTCATTAAAACTATTACGAAATCGTTATAATTTAATCTAAAAATCTTATTTTTATCAAAAATATACAGTAATAAAGACCCTTTGTTATGATAACAAAAAAAGTTAATAATGTTCAGGAAGCTATTGAAGGAATTGAAACCGGAATGACAATTATGTTTGGAGGTTTTGGTTTATGCGGAATTCCTGAAAATACAATTGCAGCCTTAGTAAATACTTCGATTTCAGATTTAACCTGTATTTCGAACAATGCCGGTGTTGACGATTTTGGTTTAGGTTTGCTTTTGCAGAAAAAACAAATCAAAAAAATGATTTCATCATACGTTGGTGAAAATGCTGAATTCGAGCGTCAAATGCTTTCTGGAGAATTAGAAGTGGAGCTAACTCCGCAAGGAACTTTAGCAGAAAGATGCCGCGCCGCTCAAGCCGGAATTCCTGCATTTTTTACGCCGGCAGGTTACGGAACCGAAGTTGCCGAAGGAAAAGAAGTTCGTGAATTCAAAGGTAAAATGCACATTATGGAAAAAGCTTTTGAAGCTGATTTTTCAATTGTAAAAGCATGGAAAGGCGATGAAGCTGGAAATCTTATCTTTAAAGGAACTGCCAGAAACTTTAACGCTTGCATGGCAGGCGCCGGAAAAATTACAATTGCCGAAGTTGAAGAACTGGTTCCTGTTGGGACTTTAGATCCAAATCAAATTCATATTCCGGGAATTATGGTGCAACGTATTTTTCAGGGAGAAAAATTTGAGAAACGAATTGAACAACGCACCGTAAGACAGAGAGCATAATTAGATAATTTGCAATTAGATAATGCATCACTTTACGTGAAGAAAAATTATCTAATTATCAAATTGACTAATTGCCACATTAAAAAATGCCACATTAAAAATATGACGAAACTTTCTATCCTTCTGATTTCATTTTTGACTTTTCAGACTTTTTCGCAGTCAACTTCTGATCTTCGAAAAGAGCTAAATCAGATTATTGCAACTAAGAATGCAACAGTTGGAATTTCCATTAAAAGTATTGAAGATAAAGATATGTTAAGCATTAATGGAAATTTGAAAGCGCCGTTAATGAGTGTTTTTAAATTTCATATTGCCTTAACTGTTTTAAGTAAAGTTGATGAAGGAAAGCTTTCATTAGATCAAAAAATCTTTATCAAAAAGAAAGATTTGAATGAAAACACCTGGAGTCCGATGAGGGATGATTATCCGGAAGGGAATATGTATTTAACGTTGGATAAATTATTGCGATACACGGTTTCACATAGCGACAATAATGGATGTGATTTATTGATTAAGTTAGTTGGAGGAACTAAAGAAGTTCAGAAATTTATAAACAAACAAGGAATTAAGGATTTCGTCATTAAGGTCAATGAAAAGCAAATGGAAACCTGGAAAAACCTTTACGTAAATACGACAACACCATTGGCAACAACAGAATTGCTTGAGAAATTCTATAAAGGAGAAATTCTAAAAGAAACGACCATAAAGTATTTATATCAAATAATGGTTGAAACGTCAAGAGGACTTACTTGGTTGAAAGCCGGCCTTCCTGAGGGAACTGAACTGGCACACAGAACGGGAATTTCAGGAACGAATGATAATAATCTGAGAGTTGCTATGAATGATGTTGGAATTGTAAAACTTCCAAACGGAAAGCATTTTATTATTTCAGTTTATTTAAAAGAGATAACAGAAACCAAAGAAGATACGGAGAAAATAATTGCAGATATCGCAAAAGCAACGTGGAATTATTTTACCAAAAGAGAATTAGATAATTAAGATAATGTGATAATTAGATAATTGATAGATTGTGCAAAGTGAAGCATTATCTAATTATCTAATTTCCAAATTGACACATTGAATTTATGTTAACAAAAGAAGATATAGCAAAACGAATTGCAAAAGAAGTAAAAGATAGATATTTTGTAAACCTTGGAATCGGGATTCCGACTTTGGTTGCGAATTACGTTAGAGAAGATATTGCGGTTGAATTTCAAAGCGAAAACGGAGTGCTCGGAATGGGACCTTTTCCTTTTGCCGGAGAAGAAGACGCCGATATTATCAACGCAGGAAAGCAAACTATTACAACACTTCCTGGCGCAAGTTTTTTTGATTCGGCTTTTAGTTTTGGAATGATCCGCAGTCAAAAAGTTGATTTGACGATTTTAGGCGCGATGGAAGTTTCGGAAAATGGAGATATTGCCAATTGGAAAATCCCAGGGAAAATGGTAAAAGGAATGGGTGGCGCAATGGATTTGGTGGCTTCCGCCGAAAATATCATTGTAGCCATGATGCACGTAAATAAAGCAGGCGAATCTAAAATCTTAAAAAAATGTACTTTGCCATTAACCGGCGTAGGATGTGTTAAAAAAGTCGTAACCGAGCTTGCGGTTCTCGAAGTAACCGAAAAAGGTTTTAAGCTCTTAGAACGCGCGCCAGGTGTTTCTGTCGAGCATATCATCGCCTCAACTGAAGCTGATTTGATTATTGAAGGTGAAATTCCTGAAATGCAGTTTTAAGAGAGATTGCCACAAAGGCACAAGGACACGAAGATATATAAATAAAAAACCGCCTAATTAGGCGGTTTTTTATATCATATAAAAATATACTTTGTGTCCTTGTGCCTTTGTGGCAAATCGTTATTGCAAATTAAACGAAGCTCCTAGACTAAAAGTTGTCTGATTATTTAAGTGATCGAATACATCATTATTTTCACTGTATTTTGCAATTGGGAAACCAATTTCTGTGAAAACACCAAATCCGTCTGTAAAGAAATAACGGCCTCCAATATGACCTCCAAAATTTTTCAGACCTAAACTTAAACCAGGATATATATCCAATTGCTCAACTCCAATAACACTGCTTAAGTTAGCATTGATTCTTGCTTTTGCATCAAAACGATCTTTAAATTCCGGTTTGTAATCGGTGTATGGAGTTGGATGGTTGCCGTAGAAGCCATTAAAGTTATCTACACCAAGTAAATAATTTGATACAAAACCAAAAGAGAAATTTTCTCCTAATCCAAAATCTACAGAACCCTGAATTCCAGAACCACCATCCTGAATATTAGCACCAACATTTACTCTAATATCTCCTTTTCCTGTAAAAGCTTTTTGCGCATTTATAAATCCAAACGATACTAAAAACAAGAGTGTAACAACTTTTTTCATAAATTTTATATTAACAATTTTAAAGTGCAAAAATAGTTTTTTGAGGATTAATTCCTACCTTTTTCTTCAGGATATAATTCATTTAATGGTTCGCTTTGCCAGAATTCCTTGGTATCTACATTCATTATGGTCAAAGGTCCTTTGAAGGCTGCACCTGTATCAACATTCCAAACACATGCTTTATTTACCGGAACAGTTTCTCCAATTCGGGTAACTGGCGTATGGCCAATATAGATTTCTTTGTAAACCGTAAAACGCTTTGGATAATACAAATCATCAGGTTTTAAGTTTGGGTTCAAAGCAAGAGCCGATTCCCAAAGTGTTCTGTCCCAATAAAATAATTTTGGAAAGTATTCCCAGACAACTCCATTTAAATTGGTAAAGCCGGCATGAACAAAAAGACGGTTTTGATCATCCAGATAATAATCCTTAAGTGATTCTAAGAAAGTAATATGTGTTTTCTTTTTTTCTTCAGAAAGTTTAGAATATCCTTCAACAGTAGCTTTTCCGCCATGTTTGTACCACATTTCTTCATCAAAATCTTCGTGTCTGTTTTCAAGCCAGTCGAGTGCCAACTGATCATGGTTTCCTCTAATACAAATGCATTTTTGTTTGCTTTTAAGCTCAATCAAAAAATCGATTACTTCAGCCGATTGGCTCCAGCCGTCAACATAATCGCCTAAAAATATAAGAGTATCTTCTGTAGTAACTTCGGCTCTATCCAACACTTGTTCAAGTGCACGTAATCCTCCGTGTATGTCGCCTAAAACAAATGTTCGCATTTTTAAAATTTTCGGGTAGGAATACAAAAATAGAAAGAATAATTGGTTTCAACTCAATGAATTTTTATTCTTTAGAGATTGATATTATTTATAACCATTTGGCACGACTTTTTATTGCTTTACTTTTTAAATTTGCAATATGTCAGAAGCGCCAGCATATCGAAAAATTATCCATATTGATATGGATGCTTTTTATGCTTCCGTAGAGCAGATGGATAATCCTGCTTTGCGCGGAAAACCTGTTGCGGTTGGTGGTTCTGAAAATCGGGGAGTGGTTTCGGCGGCAAGTTATGAAGCCAGAAAATTTGGTGTTCGAAGTGCAATTAGTGGCGTTTTGGCTAAAAAATATTGTCCCGAAATTATTTTTGTTCGCCCGAGATTTGACCGTTACAAAGAGATTTCGGCTAAAATTCATAAAATCTTTCACGAATATACTGATTTGGTCGAGCCGCTTTCGCTTGACGAAGCTTATCTTGATGTTACTCAAAATAAAAAAGGAAATCCAAGTGCCAGTTTACTTGCGCAGGAAATCAGACTTCGAATCCTGAATGAAGTTGGTCTTACAGCTTCGGCAGGGATTTCAGTTAATAAGTTTGTGGCTAAAATTGCCAGCGATGTCAATAAACCAAATGGTCAGAAAACAGTAAATCCAGATGAAATTCTAGATTTTCTAGAAGAATTACCGATTCGAAAATTTTATGGAGTTGGAAAAGTGACAACCGAAAAAATGTATCAACTTGGTATATTTACCGGACTGGATCTCAAAAGCAAGTCGGAAGAGTTTTTAGAAAAGCACTTCGGAAAATCGGGTTCTTTTTATTACAACGTAGTTCGTGGCATTCACCATAGTGAAGTCAAAGCACATCGAGTAACAAAATCTGTGGCTGCAGAACATACTTTTGATGTTAATCTATCGTCGGAAATTTTTATGCTGGAGCAATTGGATAAAATTGCCTCTTCATTGGAAAAAAGACTCAAAAAACATAAACTTTCCGGGAAAACGGTTACACTTAAAATTAAATATAGTGATTTTACGCAACAAACTCGAAGTAAAACACTTCCGTATTTTATTTCAGATAAAAGCCTGATTTTAGAAATAGTAGAGGAATTACTGTATCAGGAAAAGATGAAAGACTCGGTTCGTTTATTGGGAATTTCACTAAATAACTTGAATAATGAAGAAAAAAAAGCTGTCGTAGTTCAGCTAAAATTTTCGTTTTAAATTACATTTGCAATGTATAATTTATGTTTGATTTGTGATTTTGTGATGAATTTTCTTTCTACCTTTGAGGGAGATTATTTAAATTTAGTAAAATGAAAGATACTAGTCCAGAAGAACCTTCGTATCGTTATTCCGTTCCTATAATGGCTTGGGATTTTCATTATTTGTATCTAAATGAATTGAAATCTATAGTAAAGGATCTGAAAAGGCTCAAAGAAATTTCAGCGCAGTTTTCATGGAATCAGGATAATTTGGAAATCGAAGAACGAATTAAAGATGAAGTGGTTTTAATTACGGATCTCACTTTAAAGATTGTATTTGCTTCCCGCGGAATAAAAAAAATGACGGGATATATAGAGGAAGAGGTTTTGGGTAAAACACCCAAAATGTTTCAAGGGCCAGCTACTTCAAAAGTGGTTTTAGAAGAGATTAAAGAGGCAATTCAGTTAAAAGTTCCATTTAGTAAGACGCTTGAAAATTATAAAAAAAATGGCAAAACTTATAAATGTAAAATTGATGCCGTGCCGGTTTATAATTTAAAAGGTAAAATTTCGCACTTTATAGCATTTGAAAAAGAAGATAAAAGTGCTTAGTATTTTAGGGTCAAAGGCACAAAGTTGCAAAGGCTCAAAGTGAAACAATTATAAATAATAAAACCGCCTTTTAGGGCGGTTTTATTATTTTAAAAAACTTAGCAGCTCAGTAACTTAGTATCTCAGCAGCTAAAAAAAAATTATAAATTCTCAAAGAAATCATTTCCTTTATCGTCTGTAATGATAAAAGCAGGGAAATCTTTAACGGTGATTTTACGAACCGCTTCCATTCCTAATTCTTCAAAATCTACTACTTCAACTTTTAGAATGTTGTCTTGAGCCAAAATCGCAGCAGGACCTCCAATAGAACCAAGGTAGAAACCTCCGTATTTGTTGCAGGCATCTGTAACTTGTTTAGTACGGTTTCCTTTTGCAAGCATCACCATACTGCCGCCATGTTTCTGGAATTCATCAACATAAACATCCATACGACCAGCAGTTGTTGGTCCAAAACTTCCTGAAGCCATTCCTTCTGGAGTTTTTGCAGGTCCAGCGTAATAAACGGGGTGATTTTTGAAATATTCCGGCATTGGTTTTCCGGCATCCAATAATTCTTTAATTTTTGCGTGTGCAATATCTCTTGCTACAATAACAGTTCCGTTTAGTTTTAAACGGGTTTTGATAGGATATTGAGATAATTTAGCCAAAATATCTGCCATTGGCTGATCTAAATCAATTTCAACCGGCGCTTCTAAATGTGGCGCTGTTTCCGGTAAAAATTGTTTCGGATTTACTTCTAGTTGTTCAACGAAGATTCCGTCTTTTGTAATTTTTCCTTTGATGTTTCTATCAGCAGAACAAGAAACGCCTAATCCAACCGGACAAGAAGCCGCGTGACGAGGCAAACGGATTACACGAACATCATGTGTGAAATATTTTCCTCCAAACTGTGCTCCAATCTCACTTTCCTGACAGATTTTCTGAACTCTTTCTTCCCATTCTAAATCACGAAACGCCTGACCAGCCATGTTTCCTGAAGTTGGCAAGTGATCATAATATCCTGCAGAAGCTTTTTTAACGGCGCTTAGGTTCGCTTCCGCAGAAGTTCCACCAATTACCAAAGCCAAGTGATAAGGAGGACAAGCCGAAGTTCCTAAATCTTTGATTTTTGCACGAATAAAAGCATCCATAGATTTGTCGTTCAATAACGATTTGGTTTGCTGATATAAGTAGGTTTTATTTGCAGATCCTCCACCTTTTGCCATAAACAAAAATTCGTAAGAAGCTCCTTTTTTAGCATAAATATCAATTTGAGCCGGAAGATTTGATCCTGAATTTTTTTCTTCAAACATCGAAATCGGAACGATTTGAGAATAACGTAAATTACGTTTTTGGTAGGTATTGAAAATTCCTTTGCTCAACCATTCTGCATCATCAACACCCGTGAAAATACTTTCACCTTTTTTCGCCATAACGATTGCTGTTCCGGTATCCTGACAACTTGGTAATTGACCTTCGGCAGCAACCGAAGCATTTTGAAGCAAATTATACGCGACAAAACGATCATTGTCTGTAGCTTCTGGATCATCAAGTATTTTTCTTAGTTTTTGTAAATGTGTCGTTCTCAACATAAACGAAACATCTGTCAAGGCTTCTTCAGCTAATAATTCTAAACCTTTTGGATCAACAGTTAAAACTTCGCGTTCTCCAAATTTTTCTGTTTTTACAAAATCTGAGGTGATTTTGCGGTATTGTGTCTCATCCTTTAAGATAGGATAAGGATCTTGGTATATAAAATCAATCATTGCTTTGTTTTTTTACAAAGTTAGAAATTATTTACCTAAGAAAGAATTTGAATTAGGGGTGTTTGTATGTCTTAATTTATAAAAAAAGCAAATTTTAAAAATGCGCATAATATATAAACTGGACTGAAGTCCAGCCCTACAAAATAAATCGTTCCTCCCGAACTAAGAAAGAGCCATCGGCTCGAGCTATATTGTAGGGCTGGACTTCAGTCCAGTTTATTTTAATGTGTTTTGAATATTAAATTAGATTTTCAAAAACACATCGCTCGTCAAATTTGACATTGTATTTGTTTAAGAAAGAGGAATATTCATCTCTGAAGTTTTGTTTTTTATGATGTTCCTCTTGATTAGCAATATATTTGAAAACAGCATCGATATGAGATTTACTATATGAAAAGACACCATAGCCTTCTTGCCATTCAAATTTGTATTTTGTCAATTGATGATCATTGATAAATTTTGAAGATTTGCCTTTTACAAGTTTCATCAAATCCGAAACTGAAATTGTCGGCTTCAGTGCTAGTAGACAGTGAACATGATCTTCGGTGCCATTTATAATAATTGTTTTGCATCCTGTTTCATTTATCAAATTTCCAATTATGCTTAATATTTTTGATTTGCATTCATTAGTAATTAGTGCTTCTCTATATTTGACTGCAAAAACGGCTTGTATGTAAACTTGATGAAAGGTGTTTGACATTTTGTATATTTTTAATATTGGATTCAAATATAAAAATACAAAATTTTCCTACAAACAAATATATCAAATCATTTATATGGTTAAACTGGACTGAAGTCCAGCTCTACAAAATAAATCGTTCCTCCGGAACTAAGAAAGAGCCAATGGCTCGAACCATATTGTAGGGCTGGACTTCAGTCCAGTTTAATATATGCATGTTTTTAAAAAAACCAAGTCGCCACAAAAATCGCCGTAATCACGCAAATCAAATCCACCAAAAGCATGGTGCCCAAAGCGTAGCGTGTATTTTTAATATTTACAGATCCAAAATAAACCGCAATTACATAAAAAGTACTTTCAGCACTACATTGAAAAATACTGCTCAATCTTGCCGTTAAAGAATCGGCTCCAAAAGTATTCATTGAATCAATTAAAAAGCCTCTTGAACCAGCAGAACTAAACGGACGAAGCATCGCAACAGGAAGCGCATTGGTGATTTCTTTGCTTACGCCTAAATTAGAGAATACAAATCCGATTCCGTCACTGATGATTTCGAATAATCCGCTGTTTCTGAATAGCGAAATTGCAACCAACATTCCCAAAACATAAGGGAAAATGGTAACACCGGTTTTAACACCGTTATTTGCTCCAACAACAAAAGTGTCGAAAACAGTAGTATCTGCTTCTCTGAATTTTTTCTCGTGTTTGAAAGAGAAAATCAAAGTAAAAAGAACAATTGTCAGTAAGATTAAACCTGAAAGATTAGAAGTAAAATAATTCTTTCCGATTAAATCCAAATGATTCACATACATCAATAAACCTACGATGGCAGCAATCATGGTAATTAAACCAATTAAAAGTGAAGCACTTTTGAAATTGATTTTTTGTTTGATTCCAACAATTAGGAAAGCGGCAATTGTACCAATAAACGAAGTGATAACACAAGGAAGTATTACATCGGCTGGGTTTGTAGCATTTGCGGCAGCGCGATACCCAATAATCGAAGTTGCAATCAGAGTTAAACCAGAAGCATGAAGACACATAAACATGATTTGTGCGTCGCTTGCTTTATCTTTTTCAGGATTTATTTCCTGCAGACTTTCCATTGCTTTTAAACCAAATGGTGTTGCAGCCGAATCTAATCCCAGGAAATTGGCAGCAAAATTTAAGGTCATGTAGGATATTGAAGGGTGATTTTTAGGAATGCTTGGAAACACTTTTACAAAAACCGGACTTAAAGTTTTAGCTAATTTTCCAGATGCGCCAGAAATAATCAAGAGTTCCATTAATCCGCAGAAGAATGCTAAATAGGCAATAAGAGGAAGAATTAAATCAACCAAAGTACTTTTGCAAGTTGGCAATAAACCATCAGATTTTTGAAGACCGCTATAGATTTTTACGGTTTTGTTTTTGTAAACGTAAGTCGTGTCAGCATTTAGCGTATCACGATTGATAATCATGGTTTGATCTTTCGCTTTTGAAATACTGTCTTTGATAAAAGCAGGAAGTTGCTCGATGTATTTTTCCGAAATTAAAATTGGGTCATCTTTTTTTCCATTCAAAACAGAATCGATTGTATACGTGTTTGCAGTAAACAAACTAACTGCAATAAAGAGAATCGAAGAAATAAAAATCACTAACCAAAATCTGCTCAATACCATAATTATAATTTTTTGTAAATGTAATTATTTAGCAATAATAAGCATAAAGATTTAAGTATTGAAACAGGAAGTAATAGGCAAAAAGAATAATTTTTTACTTAAAATCTGATTTATTCAATAATAATTTCGGTCTCCAGATAATTTTCAAAAGATTTAATTCCTTCAAAGAGAAGTTGTTTTTTAGTCGATTCGACTTCGCTGAAAAATTCGGTTTCTACTTTTGCGTGACCTTTTTTTATGGTTCTTTTCCAGATTCCAATCACTTTTCCATTTTCTAAAATAATCGGCTTAAAAATGCCATTGTTAGTAAAAGCTTTTGATTGATGTTCAGGTTGCATGGAAGCTTCTCTTGTTTTATACGAAATTAAAATCTCATCAAAAGCAGGAAGAAAATGTACGCTTTCGCGGAAATTTTCCGCATCTGAATACGTTTTTCCAAACCAATATTCTTGGTTTTCAATTGTGATTTTATTTAATTGCAACTCAATTGCATTTATGGCAAATTTGCAGTTAGTTGGCGGAAAACCAGACCACCACGAAAAATCAAGTAACGTTGCTGGGCCGTGACTTTCAAAATATCTTAGCGCAAGTTTTGCTAAAGCTTCCTCTTTGCTTATTTTATTTTTAGGTTTTGAAACTCTTTCTTCAAGTAAAGCATAAGTAATTTTTTTGCCCTTCATTTTTCCATTACAGACTAAACCGTCGAGTTCGGCATTCATCATAATAGCGGCGCTTAGAAAATCTTCTTTCGAAGTTTTGCTAATGCCCAGTTCCTGCATAATTTCTTCTCGAGTCAAATAATTGTTTCCGGCTAAAAGCTTTTCAATTGCATTATTGGTTTGGTCAAGTTTTATGGCATCATAACCAAATTTCTTAGCTGCAGAAGCTGTAAAACGTTTCACCTGTGGAGCAGAAAGTTCAAGCATCCAATAAATATCTTCTGAAGAAACAAAATGCCAAGTTGGACGCAGAATATGTGTCCGAATAATTTTAGCCGAATTCACAGCTTCGTCAATTTCCTTTTCAGAAGCATCACAACGCGAACCAATTGCCCATTTTGCCATTGCATAATCTTGTGCCTGCATTGCACCCATATGCTTTACAATTTGCTCTGGCGAATAAGGATTTGTTTTATAAAGCTTTTGAGCAAGCAATCGATGATGCGAAATTTCAGAATGAATCATTTTTGAAACTTTTTATTAAACCATATAAGTGATATAAGCTTGTTTAGTCTTTGTTTTTCAAAAACTTAGAATCTTAGTATCTCAGAATCTTAGCAGCTAAAAAAAGAGCTATACATGAATAATCTCTTCCTCAATCAATAGATCTTCTCGGCGCAAGCGAAGAAAAATCTGCGCTACGGCAATGGTATCTTTTTCACAATACGTTACAATTCGGTCAATGTCTTTCTCTACATAAAAAACATGTGCAACCTGACTTCCGTCGATATCACCTTTTGGAGATGGAATTCCCAAAATTTTAGTCAATAATTTTAAAGAAGTAAAATGTTTGTAATCGCCAAACTTCCATAATTCTAAAGTATCTAAATGCGCAATTTCCCAAGGTTTTTTTCCAAATAAATTCAGTTTGTCCGGAATCGCAATTTGGTTGATAATCATTCGGCGTGCAATAAAAGGAATGTCAAATTCCTTGGCATTGTGTCCGCACAAAAGATGTTGAGGTTGATTGAAATGATTATTAACAAGATTATTGAAGTCTTTCAGGATCTTTTTTTCTTCTCCAAAAAAAGAAGTTACCCTAAAATTCCGAATATCCCCTCTGATGGTGAAATAACCGACAGAAATACAAACTATTTTCCCAAATTCGGCCCAAATTCCGGCGCGGTCATAAAATTCTTCCGGCGTAAAATCGTCTTTTCGCTGGTATTGAGTTTTTAAATCCCAAAGCGATTGCATTTCTGCGTCAAGCGAATTGAAGTTTTCTTCTTCCGGAACAGTTTCTATATCAAGAAAAAGAATATTGTTGAGGTTTATTTTTTCAATCATATTTGTTTGCCACGAATTTCACCAATTTTCACTAATTCTTTGTGGTTATAAATGTACATAAATTTGATATTTCTGTGTGAGTAATTTTACAAATCACACGAATTTTCTTCTTAAAACATCCTTTTGTTTTTAAGGCAAAGAAAAAAATTAGTGAAAATTGGTGAATTGCTTCGCCTGTTCGCTATCGCTCGGGTCGTGGCAAAAAACTTAAAACAAACTTTGCTGTTTACTTGGAATTTCGTGTTCCAAAAGCCATTTTTTACGTGATAATCCTCCGGCATAACCAGTTAAAGAGCCATTTGTGCCAATAACGCGATGACAAGGAACGACTATCCAAAGCGGATTTTTGCCATTTGCAGAAGCCACTGCACGAATCGCTTTTACATCGCCCAACTTTTTGGTCTGATCCATATAACTTACGGTTTTTCCGTATGGAATTTCCAATAGCGCTTTCCAGACTTTTTGCTGGAATTCGGTGCCTTGCGGATTCAATTTTAAGTCGAAATCGGTTCTTTTTCCTTCGAAATATTCTTCTAATTGCGAAACAGCGTCTTTTAAAACTTTTGGTATTTTCTTTGAAACTTCATTTGTGCCAACATCAGAAACAGAAATCACAGCAATACCATCTTCATCGCCAACTATTTTGGTGATTCCTAAAGGTGAATTGATGTAAACTGTTTCCATAATTTTTTTAACCGCAAAGGCGCTAAGATTTACGCAAAGTTCGCAAAGTTTTTGATTTAATAATTGGCTAATCTAAATTTATAATCTAAAACATTTTCAATTTTTTTACTCAAAACTACCTTTTTAATATTCGATTGTTCAGAACTGAATTTTGGCAAAACCAAGTTTTGCTCTTTTGCTTTTTGCGTATAATATTCCTCTCTTGTTGGATGAAATGGCGCTACGGCATTGAAAATTTCATTCCATTTTGATTGGTTTATGATTGATTCAATAATTCCGATACAGTCATTTTGATGAATTAAATTAACGGGAGCATCAGGATTTTCAAGATTTTCTTTTCCGGATAAATGCTTTACAGGATGTCGGTCTTCGCCGATTAATCCGCCGAAACGTAAAATTGTTGTTTGGAAGTTTTTGTTTTCAAGAAGAATGTTTTCGGCCAAAAGCAATTGTTTACCGCTTTCCGTTTCCGGATTTGGGATTGTTTCTTCGTTTATTAAGTCATTTTCATCGCCATAAACCGAAGTTGAACTGACAAAAAGTACTTTCTTAACGATTGATTTTTCTATAAAGGGAATTAGATTTTCGATTTTTCGAACGAATGTCATTTCGAGCGGAGTCGAAAAACTTTGATTTCCACGTAATTTTGGTGGAATATCAATAATTAAGATTTCACTTTCGGATAAAAAATCAGTTATACTTTCTGAAACACTTTCGCTTTCAAGCGCAACCAAAAACGGATTTATTCCGGCTTTTTCTAAAATTGAAAGTTTATTTTCAGAAGTTGTGGAGCCTTTTACAAGATTTTCTTTTTCGAGAAGTCTTTCCGCTAAAGGTAATCCGAGCCATCCGCAGCCTAAAATGCTTATTTGTTTCATTGTTTTTAAGGTTCAAAGGCACAAAGATACAAAGGTTCAGAGGTTATTCGCAATCTTGTCATCCTGAGGAACGAAGGATCACACAAGAAGCTCCTTATTCTAAATCGCCAATCTTTGTCGAGTTTCAAGTGTGATCCTTCGTTCCTCAGGATGACAAAAAACTCTGTGTCTCTGCGACTTTGCGAGATTAAATTTCCAGATAATTACAAATCCAGAAAAAAGCAAATTTTATCTTTTCCTTTTGCACCAATTCTGTGATAAAATTTAATGGCTCTTTCGTTAAATTGTGGTGTACGCCATTGCATATTAACGCAGTTTTTTTCCTTCCCGATTTGTTTTAATTTATTGATTAAAACTTCTCCAATTCCAAAATTTCGGGCTTTTTCTTCTAAAAATAAACAATCCATGTAAATGAAATCGCCCGCGCTCCAAGTTGAGTAGGTGAAATTATAAGAAACATAACCAACAATATCATTGTCTGTTGCCACAACTAAGCAAAATAATTTAGGATTTTCATTAAATAAAGCTTCTTTTAAACCTTCTTCTTTACCTTTCGGATCATAATCAGCTTTTTCGAATTCAGCATGTTTTTGACATAAAATCACCAGTTTTGGTAAATCGGCGATTTCGCATTTTCTTATTGTATATTCCATTGTAGGTTGATTTCGTTTTGTAGAAAGTTGATAAAATGGTGGAAATAATCCGGATAGTTTTCGTTTGCACGGGTGGCGATAAAATGTTTTCTCTTCAAACCGTTTTTTCCGACTTTAATTGCTCTGATCGGACTTGATTTTAGATGTGGCTGAAGCGCCCATTTTGCCATTGACATTACGCCCATATCTGCTTTTACCATTTCCAAGGAAGCTTCTGTCAAAGGCATTGGTGTAATTTTCTTGGGTGTAACTTTGGCTGGAGCCAAAAGAAATTGATGAATAGTAACAGTTTCCATCGGAAGTGAATGAATAATTAAGTGTTCATCAGCAAAATCTTCTGCAACGACATATTTTTTATTTGCCCAAGCGTGATTTTCAGAAACTACCATAACCACTTCATCCTGAAAAAGCTCGGTATATTTGATATTATTGTCTTTAATGGTGTCGCTTACAATGGAGATATCAATGGTATTATCTAAAAGTTTTTGAAGCGGAATATGAGTGGCTTCAATTACTATTTTCAATTCAACATTGGGATATAAAAGATGAAACTGCTTCATAACCGATGGAAGCCAGTGATAACTCGAGAAACATTCTGTACTGATTCGGATTTCGCCATATTCGCCAAAAACCATTTGCTTAATCTGAGATTGAGTTTCGGTGAGTTTATTTAGAATTTCGTTGGCTAATTCATAGATTTTTTCGCCGGCTTTTGTTAAAACCAGTTTTTTATTAGTGCGTAAAAAAATGGCAGTTCCCAATTGATATTCTGCTTCTTTGAGCTGATGACTCAATGCCGATTGTGTCAAATGAAGTTTATCGATTGCTTTTGTGATGCTGCCTTCTTCGACAATTGCTTTTATCAATTTTAAATGACGTATTTCCATTTCTTTAGCTTATTAATACACAAAGTAACAAAATTTTAGAGTGGATTTTGTATGAAAAAAAGTAATGTTCTGCATGAATTCTTTTCGTTTTTATAAGATTGTAAAGCGTTCTACTTTTGGAAAAACAAAACTCTTAAAACAACACACTATGGAAACGCAAATTAAACATTACGAAAATAAACTGGCCTTTGAAATGGATCCATCCGATTTGTTTGATGCCTTAAATAATGGTGAGAAAGTAATTGCACTTGATGCCAGAAAAGCTTTTGGATTTGATGCAGAACATATTCCGAATGCGATTAATATTCCGCATCGTGAAATGTCTTTAGAAACTACCCAACATTTAGACCGAGACGTTTTATATGTTACGTATTGCGACGGAATTGGCTGTAACGCTTCGACCAAAGGCGCTTTAAATATGACAAAATTAGGATTTAAGGTAAAAGAATTAATTGGCGGAATTGAGTGGTGGAAGTTTGACGGTTATGCAACCGAAGGCACAAAAGGAGTAAAAGAAGGATTAAAAATTGAATGTGCTTGTTAAAAGGGACAAAGGCGCAAAGGTACAAAGTGACAAAGGTTTCTCAGAATGTCTTAAAAAAAAGCACCATGAAAATAGTGCTTTTTTAATCTTTGTAGCTATGTACATTTGCTTCTTTGAACCTAATTTTTCAAAATATGGGTTATGTTAATACTTTTATTGAGGTTTAACAACCGCTGGTTTTAAACTGTCTTTTGCAATTGCAAGACTGTCTACAACAGGTGCCGTTACAATTGGTGCAACAGGAGCTACATATCTTTTTATTTTCTGCTGAATCAAAACGGCATCATTTAATACAAAAGGCGTCGGCATCATCCAGTCGCTTCTTGGTTTAACTTTTAGTAATGGATTGGTCATTAAATCGAAAGAACTTTCAATTAAATCCATATCAAAAATAGAAGCTTTATTGATGTAAAACTCCATTTCAAGAGGTTCGTTGCCAACAACATAATAACATAATATTTTTGCACCTTCACGCTCAAGACGATTTGTTTTTGCACCCAATTCTGAAACGCCGTTTGCTTTGAAGTTGTAAAGAGTCATTTTTGGATTTGCAAAAATGTCGTAGCGATTTACTTTTCGGTTTGGCGTTATTCTAATTTTCAGATATCTTTTGTTTCCAATTACACTGTCTCTTAAAAATGATATTGTCGGTTTAGGAATATCAACAACTGGAGCAATGGCACTATAAGTAAAACCAGAATTGTACTTGCTGGCAAGCGGAAGACTATTCAGGCCTACAGCTTTTTGATTTTTTTCTCCCAAATATGATTTCGTCCATTCGTCTAAATTAACATCATATGTCGTCCAGACTGCAGAGTTGGTATTGGCATTATAAACATATAATAAACTGTTTGATTTTGCTTTTCCGTGCTCGTATCCGGAATGATAACCCGCATAAATAAAAAATCCTATAGAAACAGCAAAGAAGAACATTGTCCAGGCGCCTTTTTTTACAAATGACCCAAAAATCGGAAGTAATAAACCGAAAGTCAAAACAGTTAAAATGGCGCTTCCGTAAAGGATTTTCAATCCTAATCCAATTGGGAACATTACAATAAATGGTGATACGATCACCAAAGCAGGAATACCAAACAATAAGTTCATTCCTAAGCTGTAATGTTGTGTAAAAACATAAATCCCGAATAAAAGTATTCCAAAATAAACGGGAATAATCAGAAATCCTGCGCCAGTTAAGCTATTTGCAATAACAGCGTTTATGATTATCCAAAGTAATAATGGCGAAACATAATGATTCATTGTCGATTTTGCTTCCGAAAAATGATGATAGAAAGCAAAACAAATAGCAATACTTAATGTTACAAAAGCACCTATGTAAGCATGACCGTTATAAGTGAATCCGTTCAATAGATCGGAATATTGTGGGTAAAACTGCAAAACAATTTTCCATCCTAAAAATGTAACCAGTCCTGCAATAATTATGGAACCCAACAACGGAACAAATCCTTTGAATATTTCTCTGAATGTGATTAGGCGTTTTGCTTTTCCTATAAAAATGAAAAGAATCAAAAGTCCTAAAGCAATCAAAGTCATTGGCATTACCCAATCAAAAGGATAATTGATGAATGAAAATGGAATACTGAAATAAACATCGTCTTGTGTTGATGTAGTAGCGTTGAGATCGATGTTTGAAAAATATTTCAACAAAGGCATTAAATAAGTCCCTTGATGTGCAAGCGTCGTTTTGTTTAAATGCTGAACATCGTCTTGTTGTGTGTGATAATTATAATGCCCGTCGATAAAAGCAAAATTAAATCCCTGTATGTTACCCTGTTCTCTAAAAACAGTCAAATCAGTATCGTTTGGAAGCATTTTGTAAATGCTGTACATTAATGAATTTGAAACCGGATAAGTGGCTTTTGCATTAGAGAATTCTTTCACAAGTGCTTGGTTTCCTTTATTGGTTTCCATCAACATGTAACTTGGGCCGGAAGATCCTCGGGCTTCAAAGTTTAATACCAAACCAACATCTTTTGCCCAAGGATGTTTATTGACAAAAAGGGCAGCTCCGTTTAAGCCCAATTCCTCAGCATCTGAAAAAAGGATAATGATATCATTTTTTTGGGGTTGTTTTGAATATAAAAAAGCACGAATTCCTTCGAGAATAGTAGCAACTCCCGATGCATCATCGCTTGCACCTTTAGAAAATGAATGCGGAGCACTGTCATAATGAGAAAGAAGAAGGAGCGCTTTAGTATTATTGGTTCCTTTTATACGGGCAAGGATATTTTTTGATTTTACTAAAAGACCTTTGTCATTAAGAGTAAATCCTTCTTGAGTTGAAGTTTCAAGACCAATTCGGTTTAGTTCAAGTTTTAGATAATTAGCAACTAGTTCATGATTTGTCGACCCAACATAATGTGGTTTCTGTGCGATAATTTCAACCTGATTTAAGGCTCTTTCTGTAGAAAATTCGGCCAAAGCTTCTTCTTCTTTAGAAATGTATTGCGGCATCATTGTGGTATAAATGATACCCAAAATAGCTAACACGCATAGAAAGCCTAGAATTGAGGTGGGGTTTTTTTTCATGACGAACTGTACTATATTTCTTTTTTTACAAGCATAAAATAATCATTGTCCAAAGATCGATATCCTTGGTCATACAGAAAATAGTAGGTATTCCCTGTTTTGGTGTGCAAGATATTAGTAAAGAAATCAAAATCAAAACCTTTATTAATCATTTTATCCCTTCTTGCTTTTGATTTTCCATCTGTATTTAACTCAGACAAAATACGGTAATTTTTTCGTAATTTATTGTTTACATTTCGCATGAAATTAGTAGTGTCCTTGTTTATTTTATTATTGTAGGCATTTCGACAGCTATCGGAGCAAAATTTCTTGTCTTCTCTACCTACAATTTTTTCGGAGCATTCGGGGCAGGTCTTCATGAATTTAGTTTTTTGATTTCATATAAATCTGTTCTTCTGTCTTTTAGAGTATGAACACTCCCGTGTTCGTGCAGCTCTTTTAATAAATTTAGGTCGACGTCGACAATCAAAGTCATTTCTGTATTTGGAGTAGCCTCGGCTTTGATTCCGTTACTTGGAAAAGCAAAATCGGAAGGGGTAAAAACGGATGCCTGCGCATACTGAATATCCATATTATTCACTTTTGGAAGATTACCAACACAACCTGCAATGGCTACATAACATTCGTTTTCAATGGCACGCGCCTGCGAACAATGTTTAACACGTGTGTATCCGTTTTGTGTATCGGTTAAAAAAGGTACAAATAAGATATTCATTCCTTCATCTGCCAATAGTCTTGAAAGTTCCGGGAATTCGACATCATAACAGATTAAAATTCCAATTTTTCCACAATCAGTATCGAAGGTTTTAAACTCTGATCCGCCTTTCATTCCCCAATGCACGACTTCGTTTGGTGTGATATGAATTTTAGTGTACATTTCTGAAGTTCCGTCTCTTTTGCATAAAAAACCAACATTGTATAGATTGCCATTTTCCATAAGAGGCATACTTCCGGTTATAATGTTGATATTGTATGAAATCGAGAATTCCTGAAAACGTTTCCTGATAGGTTCAGAATATCGAGCAAGTTCCCGAATGGCTTCTGCTTCTGATAAATGGTTATAATCGGCCATTAATGGCGCAATGAAAAGTTCCGGAAACAGCGCAAAATCGCTTCCATAACCCGAAACGACATCGATAAAAAATTCTGCCTGTTCAAAAAACTCTTCCAAATTGCTCAACTGGCGCATTTGCCATTGAATTAAACCAAGTCGGATTACACTTTTTTCAAGATTAATCAGTTTTGGACTTTCATCATAGTAAATATTATTCCATTCCAGTAAAACCGCAAATTCTTTCGATTCTTCGTCGCCTTCCAGATAGTTTTTTATAATTCGCAGCACATGAAAATCATTGCTCAACTGAAAAGAAAGTACAGGATCATACAATTCTTTGTGTTTTACTTTTTCGATATAGTTTTTCGGACTTAATTTTTTGGAGTGTTGTGCATAGTTTGGAATCCTTCCTGCAAAGACAATTGCTTTTAAATTTAACTGTTCGCAGAGTTCTTTTCGTGCATCATATAATCGTCGGCCTAAACGCAAACCACGATAATTTGGATGAATGAAAACATCTATTCCGTACAGAATTTCTCCATCAGGATTATGTGTGGAGAATGTATAATCACCAAGAATCTGGCTGTAATTGTGTTTTTTGTCAACGAGTTTTTCATCAACAATAAGCGACAATGCTGATCCTACAACTATTCCGTCTACTAAGATTACTAGTTGTCCTTCCGGAAAAATAGCCAATAGTTTTTCAATATCTTCAGATTGCCAATACGAATTCGCCATTTCAGGATAAGACTGAATCATCGAATTTTTTAGCTGTTTGTAATCTTCGATCTCTAAATTGCGAAGTTCAACTTTATTGATTTTTGTTTGCATATCGTAGGATTTATCTCAAATATACGAAATAAATTTCCATTTACAAACGCTTACAATTATTTACAACCGATATTAAATAGTTTGAAACCGAATATTTTACGAGTTCGGTTACATCTTTGCCCTGTTGAATTTGACAATCGAATTCTTTAAATGAACATTTTAAATTTTATAAGCCATGAATGCAATGAGAAACAGAGTACAATTAATAGGGAATGTTGGAAATGACCCTGAAATCAAAACACTTGAAACCGGTAAAAAACTTGCGCACCTAACCATCGCAACCAAAGATTATTATAAAAATGATAAAGGTGAAAAAGTAGAGCAAACCGAATGGCACCGCATTACGGCTTGGGGAAAAACAGCTGAAATTATAGAAAGGTTTGTTGTAAAAGGAAAAGAAATTGCAGTAGAAGGAAAGCTAACACACAGAAGTTATGATGACAAAAACGGAGAGAAAAAATATATAACCGAAGTTGTTGTAAACGAGGTTCTGTTGCTGAGCAAATAAATTTGATTAAACGCCACGAAATCGTAAACAAACAAACCCGACAGTCCCGAAGTCTCGAGATAAAACCTGTCGGGTTTAATTTTTGGTTAAGTTACAAAACAGAAGCTCCATTTATGTCTGTAGAAAGTACTTCACTCATATAATCGAAAAAAGGACGCATATTTTTGCAAGTTTCCAAAGCTTGTTCTAAAAAAAGCGGACTTAAAACTTCTTCGTCTGTAAAACGTTTGATTATTAAAAACTGTTTGAAACGCAGTAAATCAATAGCTTCATGATCAGCATCAAAACCTTTCGGTGAAGTTTTGAGTTGTTCACCCTGCAGAACTCCAAAAGTATTTTTGAAAGTTTTAGAATTTAATATTTTTCTAAAGGATTCGTGATCGTGTGCAAATTCACTTCTAATACGTTTTAAATCGGCTGCATTTGGTCCCCAGAAACCTCCGGCAAAAAAGCTGTTTCCTTTTTCCAGATGAAAATAATAGCCTCCTCTTCTGGCTGCGGTTGCACGTGTATAACTTCCTCCCCAAAAAATTTTAAAAGGAGTTTTGTCTTTAGAAAAGCGAATATCACGATAAATTCTATAGACACTTTTTTTGCCCGACTGATTTTCCAGAACATCCGTTTTAGAAAGTTCCCGAAGCAGCGCTCCGGCAAAAGTCTCAATATGATTTAATTCGATTAAATATTGTGGTTTATTGGCTTCAAACCATGGCTTGTTGTTGTTTTGTTTGAGCTGAAGCAAAAAATCTAATGCAGATTCTGGAATAATGATTTGGTTTTCCATGTTGTTTTTGTGTCTTTGATAATCAAAAGTAGATTGCAATTTAAAACTAAAAAACCCACCGAAAAAATTTGGTGGGTTTTGTTTATATCGTTAAGCAGTTTTTTTGAATAAATCAAACATGGGACAACGTGAACAACGTTTCTTTTCGCTTTTTTTGTATTTCTCACAGCAAGAAGATTTACAGTTTTCCAACTTCTTAATGTTCTCAAGGATAGCAGCTTTATTCTTCTTTTTCTTTTTATCCTTTTTTTTGTCCTTGTCTTTTTCTTTCTTGCCCACTTTGCCTCTGTATTATTAAAAACAGAGCAAATATATATCAAAAAAGTTATTTTTAAGCGTTCTAAATAAACTTTAACTTTTTTTATTTTGGATTAATTGCAATCGAGCTTGTAACCGTTAATTGCTGAATATCACGGTCGAACAAGTAGAGTCCGCCTTTATCTTCACCAATTAAATTGATTTTATCCAAAATAGATTTAGCAGTAGCTTCTTCTTCAATTTGTTCAGAAACGTACCATTGTAAGAAATTATGTGTTGCATAATCTTTTTCTTCAAAAGTTATGTGCACTAATTCGTTGATAGATTTAGAAACAAAAAGTTCGTGATTGTAAAGTTCTTCAAACATTTCTTTAAAAGTAGAATATGATATTCTAGGCGCTTTAAGATCTGTAATTTGAGCGTGACCTCCGCGTTCGTTTACATACTTAACCAATTTAAGCATGTGCGCGCGCTCTTCGTCTGACTGTGTGTACATAAATTGAGCGATTCCTTCTAATCCGTGTACTTCAGCCCAACAAGCCATAGAAAGATAAGTTTGCGAAGATTCTGCTTCTATGCGGATTTGCTTGTTTAAAGCTGATTCAATATTTGTTGTTAGCATAATAATGTCTTTTTTGTAAAATTAACGAAAATAATCCATTCCATTTTTCAGAAAGGGCGAAAACATTAGACTTTTGAATTAATTCTTATTAGGTTTTAGATCGCCAAAAGTGGCCGGATTCGATAATAATGCTTTATTCATAATTGGGTTTCCGAGGTCTTCGTTCATAAAACCATCTGTAAATTTACGCATTATATACTTTCGTGAAGCCAGGTCGTAATAGCCTAAAATATAAAAGTCCTTCAGTTTGATAATACTATCAAACGCTATGTTTCTGGTTTTGTATCTATAGTAAGAAATATTGTCGATCGCCAGAATTTCAGGTTGTTTATTATGAACAAATTCAAGATTAGAATCCATAATGGCATCAAAGAAAGCCATTTTAGTTACATACTCGGAATAAGAACCGTCATCAAAATCGGAGAAGAAATTATTTCGATAATCATAACTTGGAGCAGTAGATACGAGAAATTTTTCAAATCCGCCAAAAGTTATAAAAGTGTTTTCTCTGTTTTTTATAACCGAAATTCCTGCTTTTAATGATGATAATTGTTTCAGAAATTTTGCCGTAGTTTTTATTCTTTTCGGAGTTTGACCGTTTGTCTGAAGAAACAAAGGCGAATTCTTGAAAGTAATCGTGTCATTTTTTGAAATAGAAACGTTTTTGATGGTTCCGCCAGATTCAAAATCTTTAACATTGAATAGGAATTCTTCGTTATTCACACTAAACTGAAAAAGCTTCTTATCGATATAAAAAGAGTTGGAAGTTGCTAAAGGTTTTTGAGAAACTGGCTGATCAAATACTTTTCTTTTTACATCGAGAGATTCCAGATTGAGTTCAAAAGTTTCCGTTTTAGCGACATTATAATTCAAGGTCAATAGAATTCTATTATCCAGAAAATACATTTTATTTCTGCGAGAAGTGTTTTCTAAAGGATTAAACTCCGAAGATTCAATTTTTTCAAGTGGATAATATTGAAGGAGAGAAGTAAAAGTAAACTTTCGGCCGTTCTCATTTTGAAATGAAAAGTCTGAAAAGTCGAACATTTTTATCAGGCAGGATCCATCATTAAATTCAAAAAGCAGAAGGTGCTCTTCTCTTTTTTCATGCGCAAGTACATAGAAAGTATTATTTTTTTGAAAAGTGGCGATGATGTTTCCTGTATAGTCCGGAAACTTAAAATTTAATGAACGCGTCGTTTTAGTAGTAAAAAAGTACTTAACAATTCGGATGTCGCTACTGTTATCAGAAGTCCAGTACAATGTAGGATTCCCATCTTCACTAAAACTATGCCCGATCAAAACTTTGCTTTGCAGGTTGTTTATTGTGTCTGTGAATTGATCTGTAAAGAAGAAAAACTTACTGTATTTTAGAATTTGTGTCTTTTTATTGTCTGCAGCAAATACATAAATTTCATTTGTTTTTACATCTTCGGTGCTTAAAATCTGACCGTTTTCCTGCGGACGGTTTAGGTTTAAAGGAAAAGAATTTAATACAGTTTGGCTAAAAAGTACCGATTTTGAGAATAAAAGAAAAAAAAGTAGCAGTTTTTTCATTGGTGTATACGATCGAATGTCTTTTCAAATTTAATCAATTATTGCACCAAATTAAAAAGCCCTAATTGGAAATTTTCCATTTAGGGCTTTTCTTACTCAAATTATTGATTTATTTTACTTTAAAAGTAACTCTTCGAGCTAATCTTCTTGCTTCTTCAGAGTCTTTTTGAATGCTCGTATCTGCGCCTTCAGAAATAACATTTAGTCTTGAAGAAGAAATTCCTGCTTTTTCCAAAATAGATTTAACATTAGTAGCTCTAATATTTGCTAATTTATCGTTGTAAGCATCGCTGCCAACTTGGTCTGCATGACCAACAAGATCAATAGTTGCATTTGGGTTTTTTCTTAAATAAGATAATATAACATCAATAGCTGCGACTGAATTTTGATCAGGAGTTGATTTGTTAAAGTCAAAGTAAACACTGTAATATTTATCATTGATCATATCCTTAACAACATCTTTGTCGTTTACAACGGTATTTGTAACAGGTTTTTCTACAATAACTTGTTTCGACGGTATGTTTTTGATTTGATTTTCAAGCTCAGCGATTTTGTTATCGTATGCTGAAAGATCTACATTTTCAGAAATTACAGTCCAATCAGCGTGTTTAGTGTTTTTACCCAAATAGACATTTAATCCGACAGTACCATTAAAAATTAATCCTGAAAAACCTCTGTTGTTAGAAAGGTAAGCTCCATCAAAAGTACGGTTTTGCGATGCATTAAAGATTGTAGAGAAATCTCCGGTCAAGGCAACTCTGTTTGATAATTTTATCTGACCCGTAACACCAGCGATGAAGTTAACCATTTCATCAGCTCCTTTGAAATTATCATTTCTTAATTGAGCATAACCAAAACCAGCATGACCCAGTAAACCAAGCGTATTAGTCCATGTTTCAAAATTCATGATACGGCCAAAATTTGCAACAGCTTGTAAATCTACTCTGTAGTATTTTGAGTCAAAATCTAATGCGTTACTTTTATTAGTAAAGCTGTTGTAACCAAAATCAGCTTTCAAACCAAATTTGTTATTTAACATATAACGAACTCCAAAATCTCCAACCCACGGACTTGGAGTGCTGGTGAAATAATTGTCAGAAAAAGGTTTTTGAGGTTTGTTTACGCCACCACCAAATTCTATAGACCATTTATTAAAGTTATTTGCAGCCTTAGTTTCTGTTTGTGCATTAACATGCATTACGCTTAAAGCAAATGCCAAAGTAATTACAATTTTTTTCATTGTTATTTGAGATTTAAATTTTTCCCAAACCAACAATTTATTGTAAGAATTGTCTTCTATTAAACGTCAAATTTATAAAAGTATAAGACAATTTTAATTTAGGCGCTTAGCTGTTCATTGCTTCCTGAAAAGTATCTACAAACTGGCCAACATGCAGACCGTCCATTAAACCATGATGTACATGAACCGACATTGCTATCGTTCTTTTTCCTGTTTCGGATGTCATCATTTTACCAAAAGAAATTTTCGGACAACTATCCGGAAAAGTATAACTTCTTGCATGTGAAAGTGATGTGAAATTTAACCACGGAATAGCCGAAAAATGAATCACATTATCATCATCAAACGATCTTGTAAAAATTCCTGTTGTATTCTGGATGCGCTCGATTTCTGCCAAAGCAGTTTTTTCAAAAGTTTTAAAATCAGGATTGTATTCTATTAAGGAGAATCCAAAAGTGCCATCCTCACGACCAATTGTTGCAGATGCATCAACGCGATCGTTAATGTAAATTTGATCGTCGGCAATTCTGTACTTGAAATTCTCAATTGAATTAACAGCAACGAGTGTTTTATGTAAATAATAGATAAAGAAGGAAACTTTAAGTTCTTTGGCTTTTTGATATGCTTTGGTACAATCAATTTCAACAGTTGCACCAAAAAAAGGTTCTTCCATTTGCTTGAAATGCGCAAAATGCTCTTTTCTATTCCAGTTTTCTAAGTCTAAAAGTGTTTTCATTATAATAAATTCGGAACAACTTCTGCAATAGTTTCAAAGGAACTAAAATGCTCGTGTTCTATGGTATGACTAATTTTTTCATGTTCCCAGGTGGTATGAAACGGAATATGAACCGCATAACCACCAATGCCTAAAACCGGTAAAATATCTGATTTTAATGAATTTCCAATCATCAAAAATTCATGCGCCTGAATGTCTAAACGGCCCAATAGTTTTTGATAATCGATTTCCTGTTTGTCTGACATCACTTCAATATGATGGAAATAATGCCCTAAACCAGAACGGTGCAATTTGCTGTGTTGATCTTTTAAATCGCCTTTTGTAGCAACAACCAATTTGTATTTTCCGTGAAGCGCCTGTAAAGTTTCTTCAATTCCGTCCAGAAGTTCGATTGGTTTTTCAAGTAATTCTTTACCGTACTGAATGATTTTTTCAATTACTTCAATCGGAATGGTATTGTTCGAAATATTCATCGCAGCTTCAATCATCGAAAGAATATAACCTTTAATTCCGTAACCATAAAGGGAAAGATTGGCAATTTCGATTTTAAATAATTCCTGCGAAATACCCTGATGCGAAAGATAATCTTCCATCAAAGCACAAAATTTATGTTCGGTTTCCTGAAAATACGGTTCATTTACAAATAAAGTATCATCAGCATCAAAAGCAATTACTTTTAAGTTTGGTATTTTAGTTTTATGTAACATAAGGTTTTTTGTTTCAAGTTTTTACTTGTTTCAGGTTTCAGGTTTTCGCTACAAATTTCACGAATTAACGCTAATTTTTCCCTCAGATACTTTTCAATAAATTAAAAAATAAATCTGCTCGATCTGCCAAATCTGCTCGAAAATTTCTAATCTCAATCTTTAGAAAACAATCTTTTCAAAGAAATCGTTTTATCATAAAAAGTAATTCGGATTCCGAAAAGCAATATGATTCCGCCCAAAACCATTTGTAAAGTTATTTGTTCTTCTAAAAACAACCAAGCTAAAATTGATGTAATTACAGCCTGACTCAACAAACTCAATGAAACTCGGGTTGCGCGCATATGCTGTGTGGCATAACTAATCGAAAGCCAAGCACACAATTGGCAAATAACGGCTTGCAGAACAAGAACAAACCAGCCCGTATTTGAAAATCCTGTGAAAGGTTCGTTTAAGGAATAACATAGAATTCCTAAATAGATGCTTGACGCAAATAAACTAATCGTCATAAATGAAAGAACATCAACAACAGAAAGTACATTTTTGCTTACCAAAAGATAAATAGAATACAGAATTCCTGATAAAACGGCAAACAGAAATGCTTTATCAAAGTTTAAATCAATAAAAAATTCAAAACCAACCAAAGTGATCATTCCGAACAAAGCGACTAATGTTCCTATCCAGAAATTTGTTGCGGGTTTTGTTTTCATAAAGAAAAACGAACCAACGCCAACCCAAACTGGAGATAAATTGGTTAACAAAGAAGCTTGAGTTGCACTAGATTCCTGAATGGCAATATTCCAAACCGCAACATCCGAGGCGAATAAAACACCGCAAAGCGCTGCCAAAAGCGCAAATTTTAAACTTGGAAGTTTAAAGTTTTTGCTAAAAAGTACATATGGCAAAAGCAGAATTACAGCAAAAAACATTCGGTAGAAAGCCGAAATTAATCCTGGTGTTAAACGCAATTTTACCAATATCGGGAAAATCGAAATGCAGAGTATACCGCAGATTAAAGCTAATCTTGGTTTGGTGAGTTTCATTAAATGGTTTTATTTTATGTATTGCTTTCAAAGATAGCTCACGAAAGCCAATAGTTTGAAAGCAAAAGCGTGAATTGGTTAAAAATTAACCATCCACGCTTTTTGAAATTATTAGATTATTTTACTTTTCTATTTTTGAGATCTTGACGATTATCCCAAAATGACACAATTTCAATTTGATTTTCTTTCACTTCGTAAAATATTAAATAAACTTTCATAGAAATGACGCGAGTGATTTTGTTTGAAGTAAGTCTGCCAATTAATTCTGAACTTGAAAGTGTGTTTAATAAATCTTCAACCTCATCAAGTAATTTTAAGCTGTAAGCAGAATCTTCATTTCTAATGAAAAAATATTCAAGAACATTTTCAAGTTGAAGTTTGGCTAAATTAGACCAGACTATTTCTTTTTTAGCCATTCTCGCATTTCTGAAATTACCTCTTCATTTTTATGAAAATTTCCATTTTCAATCTCCGTGCGACTAGTTGCAATTGCTGTTTTTTGATTATTTGATAATTGATAAAGTTCTTGCTCAGATGAATCAAAAATAGTTTGAAGTGCATTTAGGAAATTTAAATCGTTAGAATCTTTGATTCTCGATATTAAATTCTTTTTTATTTGTGTAGTCAAGTCCATAGTATCTCTTTTGTACTCAAAATTAAAGATTTATTCTCAAATTATTTAATCGATTAAAGATTATTTAAGAGTATTATCTAAATAAAGAAAGTTATCTGCCACATATTTTAGGCAGATAACTTTCTTTTATAAATATGATAAATCTTTAGTTTACAGTCGATCCATTTGGAGCATCAGCATCTGGGTTTACGAATACCAATTTTCCTTCAGCGTTTGTTGTCATTAAAATCATTCCCTGACTTTCAACACCGCGTAAAGCTCTTGGCGCTAAATTAGCCAAAACAGAAACACGTTTCCCAATGATTTCTTCTGGAGAAAAACTCTCGGCAATTCCCGAAACAATTGTACGAACATCGATTCCTGTATCCACTTTAAGAACCAAAAGTTTGTTTGCTTTTGGCATTTTTTCAGCTTCTAAAATAGTTCCGATACGGATATCCATTTTCGCGAAATCCTCAAACTGAATTAAATCTTTTTGTGGTTCCGGTTGTTTGCTTTCAGCTAGATTAGCAGTTTTTGTTGCTTCCAATTTATCGATTTGTTTTTGTATTTCTTCGTCTTCAATTTTAGCGAAAAGCAATTCAGCCTCACCAATTTTATGTCCTGCCGGAATTAAATCTGAGTTTTCAGAAATGTCATTCCAACCTAATGTTTTATCAATAATGATGTCTTTAGCATCATGATCTTTTTCTTTCAAGAATTTGCTGAAACCTGCAAAATGTTCTTTAAGGTCAGCTAAATTCAATATTTTAGAAAGTTTTGCCGCTGTAAAAGGTAAAAATGGTTCAGCCAAAACGCTCAACGCTGCAGCAATTTGCAATGCCACATACATTTGTGTTTTTACACGCTCCGGATTGTCTTTCATTACTTTCCAAGGTTCTTCGTCAGCAAGATATTTATTTCCTAAACGGGCAACATTCATCAATTCGCCTAAAGCTTCACGGAATCTGTAACGCTCAACCGAACTTGAAATAACAGCCGGATACGCTTTTAATTCTGCTAAAGTATTTTCATCAACTTCAGAAAATTCATTTGGCGTTGGAATAATTCCGTCGTAATATTTGTTAGTTAAAACCACAACACGATTAATGAAGTTTCCGAAAATAGCAACTAATTCGTTATTATTTCTAGCCTGGAAATCTTTCCAGGTAAAATCATTATCTTTTGTTTCCGGTGCGTTTGATGTTAGTGCATAACGCAAAACATCCTGCTTATCCGGGAATTCTTCTAAATATTCATGCAACCAAACGGCCCAGTTTTTAGAAGTCGAAAGTTTGTTTCCTTCCAAATTCAAAAATTCATTTGCCGGAACGTTGTCTGGTAAAATGTAGCTTCCTTCTGCTTTAAGCATTGCAGGGAAAATGATACAGTGAAAAACGATATTATCTTTTCCGATAAAGTGAACCAATTTCGTTTCTTCATCTTTCCAATACGGTTCCCAATCTTTTCCTTCTCGCGCTGCCCATTCTTTTGTAGACGAAATATATCCTATAGGTGCATCAAACCAAACGTATAATTTTTTTCCTTCTGCACCTTCAACCGGAACATCAATTCCCCAATCAAGGTCACGCGTTACGGCACGAGGCTCAAGTCCGCCGTCGATCCAGGATTTTACTTGTCCGTAAACGTTAGGTTTCCAATCGTTTTTGTGACCTTCTAAAATCCATTTCGTTAAGAAATCAGAATATCTGTCTAAAGGTAAAAACCAGTGTTTTGTTTCTTTTAAAACAGGAGTTTCGCCCGTAATTGTCGATTTTGGATTAATCAAATCGGTCGCATTCAAAGTCGATCCGCATTTTTCGCACTGATCGCCGTAAGCTTCCGGATTGTCACATTTTGGACAAGTTCCCACAACAAAACGGTCAGCTAAAAACTGATTTGCTTTTGCATCGTACAATTGCTCGGTAACTTCTTCAATAAAATCGCCTTTATCATACAAAGTTCTAAAGAATTCCGAAGCCGTATCATGATGAATTTTTGCTGAAGTTCTCGAATAATTGTTGAAAGAAATTCCAAAATCAGAGAATGATTTTCTGATAATTCCGTCATATTTATCGATAACCTCTTGTGGCGTAATTCCTTCTTTTTTAGCTTTCATCGAAATTGCAACGCCATGTTCATCGCTTCCGCAAATAAATGCAACGTCTTTTCCTTGCAAACGCAAGTATCTCGAATAGATATCTGCAGGCACGTAAACCCCCGCCAAATGGCCAATGTGGATAGGTCCATTCGTGTAAGGTAATGCCGCAGTAATAGTATATCTTTTTGGATTCTGTGTCATAACTCAATTTTATTGAGTGCAAAAATAAGCAATAGAATTGAGATTTTGTTATAACGTAGAGATTCGCTAAAGTTTTCGTTGCGTTTTTAATCTCGCAAAGACGCAGTGGCGCAAAGTTTTTTTAATTTTAGCCACAGTTTAGACGGATTTAAGTGAAAGAATCCAGATCCGGATTCTTTTATTTGAAATAATTTTCAAATTCAGTTGGCATTTTACTTATTGGTTTTATTTTGATGTCTTTATAATAAACTTCGGCAGCTTCGCTTTGCAATTGTATTTTTCCATCGATTAAAGGCATAAATTTTTCGCCATCAAAATAACGGGAATTTTGCAAAACCATGACTACTTTTCCGTTGATGATATGAAGACTTTTTCCTTCGAAACAAACCAATTCTATTTCAGTCCAACCGTTATTGGGTGTTTCGGCTCTCATTTTTCGCATGCAAAATCCCGTGTTTTCAGTATGTGTTCCAAACGGAAGAAATTGCTGACTTTCATCGGCTACTGCATTCATTGTTCCTTCCGGAAGATAAGCTTTGATGTCAATTGCCGCATTAGCAATGTTCCAATAATCGCCAAAATGACCTTCCATGATTTGAAATTCCTGCGATAACATCCACGCGCGCCAGTAATCTACGCCCGCTTTTCCTTGCGAATGATAAAGCACTCCCGCATCCATAAGTTTATCGGTTCTTGGTTCCCATTTTTTAGTTCCGAATTTGACTTTAAGCTTCAAGCGATAGTTTTTAAAGGTTTCTTTGGTAAAAACACAACCATAATATTCTCCGGTAACTTTAAGAACATTTTCATTGTTTTCCTGAATTACAGTAAACATATCGTTTACATTTTTGTTGTAGCCAATAGGTTGTATTTCGTTCCCATCAGCATCTTTTGGGATTTTGCCGGAATATCCGTTCTGGTGTTTGTAACTAAGATACATATCCCATTTGCTGAGGTTTTTGTCAAGTAAATTGATCCAACCATCTTCAAAAGAGTTTGTATCGTTGGTTACTGAAGTCAAAGTAAACAGAAAGGCAAATGCTATCAGAATGGAATATTTTTTCATAAATGGTTTTGATAATTTGGATAAAAATGGATTTCTCAAATCTACAAAATAATGTTGCAATGCTATTGTGCAATAAATTCAAAATCAGATGCTATTTCTTCATTTTGTTTTGCTGTATAATATGATTTCATTGTATCAATTTGGCGAATTTACTTTTAAATAGAACCAGTTTAAACTAGCATTCACAGTAAAATCTTCGAAATATATTTTGCAATCTTTGCCCTTCGAAAAAAAACAAAAGAACAATTTTATGAGCAAGACTAAATTAATCATCAATAAAAACGGATCAATCAAAATCGAAGGTGATTTTGAAATCATGGACCCGGAAGGAACTGTTTACGGATTACAAGGAAGACAAGCGCTTGGACTTTGCCGTTGCGGACATTCTGCAAACAAACCATTTTGCGATGGTGCACACAGAAACAATTTTGAACACGATTCAAAGGCGTTTGATTTACCTCCGATGAAAACAAACTAAGATTTTTAGTTTTTAAAATAAAAAAAGCTGCATTTTACGAGATGCAGCTTTTTTATTTATGAGTAATTTATTAGATGATTCTTATTTTGAAATATTCATTGATAAAAGATAATGCAATTAAAAAAACAGAACAAAATAAAAAGCTTATTAGATTAAATTTCAAAGTGAAATGATGTTTTTTAGAACTTTTGTAAACCAAAAAGAAAAGAAAGCAGCAAACAATAAATGATATTGTAAGAAGTCCGATTCCTAATGAAAGCCCTAATCTTCCTTCGTCATTTGGCCCTAACAAATTGGCTAAACCTGCCCAGAATCGCATTGCAAACGGAAAAAGTAAAAAGGGAAATAGTTCTTTCTTAGGATATTTATTTAATAGAAAAAAAACAGCAATTGCTTGTAAGATGGTAAATATTGGACCTGCAGCAGTTATAAAATTTCTATTCCACTCATGCTTAAATTCTCCCGATATTGTATTTGCAGAATTTAAACTAGCGGTCATTTTATTTCCAAGAATTTCTCCCATACTCCAATGCGCTAACTCGTGAAATAGAGTGCTAAAAAAAACTGCAATCAGGATAATTAAAATATACTTTAAATCTATTTTATTCAAGGCATTAGTTATAGTCATTTCTTAAAGGATGGTTTTATTGGAGCGTTAATTTATTATTTAGTTGGGTAAATTAACAGATAAAAAAGTACAAAAACATCTTTTTAGATATAAAGTTCCCCTTTCATGGTTATAATCGAAGAACCGCCAACTAGAATATCTTCTTCACGATTCATAACTTCAATAAGTGAGGCTTGTTTTAATTTTACGCCCTGAAGAATTTTATATTCTTTGTCCGATTTGGTGAATTTCTTTTGCGTTAAAAAACCAATTAAAGGACCAGCTGCAGTTCCGGTCGCCGGATCTTCGTTTATTCCGATTATTGGATTGAAAAACCGCGTTTCAACGATATGTTCCTGATTTTCATCCGCAAGAGCGAAACAATAAAAACCTTCAAAATTATATTCTTTTGAGATTTCGATCAAAAGTTGGTTGTCCGGAATACAGCTATTAAGTAATTGACTGTTTTTTATAGGAACCATCGTGTGTGCGACTTCTGTTTTAACGATTGTCGGAACAAAAGCATTTACATCTAAATCTTCGATTTTTAAACCAAGTGCAACCGCAATTCTATAAGTTGGGATTTCCTGCTTAATTACTGCCGATTTTTGATGCATTTGAACAACAGGATAAAAAGTAGCGGGATCAAAACTTACCGTTACCGGAATTGCCGAATGTTTCATGATTACAAAAGGCTCACTTTCGTTTTGTTCGTCAAATATGGGAATTCCTTTTAGCAGAGCGCCGCAGACTGCGCCTAATAGATTATGCCCTGCGCCGTCAATTTCGATTCCGGTTGGGGTAAACGAACGAACTATTAACGCTTTTTCTCTTGTGGAATAATAAACAAATGAAGTTTCTGAATAACCGAATTCTTTTGAAATATCCTGATAGGTTTCTAATGGTAGATTACCATCTGTAAAAACCACAGAAAGTGGATTTCCTTTGTAGCTTTCGTTTGAAAACACATCTAAAACGTAATATTCTAATGCTTTTCTTCCTTCCATTCTTTTTTCTTTATTAGCTAAATTTTTTAGATGGAATAAAGTTACAGTTTATAAAATATCAAAACAATAGTTGCTACAACATTCGTTTTTGCTCCGCGCTTATTGTAATTGTTTTTTCTAACCTCGAAAGTCTGGTTTTTTCCTGTTTGGCGGTCATAATCCAGTGAATCATAACTTTTTTATAGGACGGAGCCTGGTTTGTGAAAAATTCCCAAGCGGGTTTATTGGTTTTGAATTGTTTTTCGAATTCGGGTGTTAGAACTGAAGCTTCTTTTTCGTGCGAATAAATTCCGGATTTTGATTCAGATCGAAGTTCAAAAGCTTTAATTCCGGCTTCTTTCATCAATCCCGCTTTTGTGAGTTCTTCAATTTTTTTGATGTTGATGGCGCTCCAGATGCTTGATTTCTTTCTCGGTGTAAACCGAATGGTATAACTTTCTTTGTCAATTGATTTTCGGACGCCATCGATCCATCCAAAACAAAGCGCCTGATCGACAGATTCTGACCAGGACATTGATGGTTTCTTGTTGCTCACTTTGTAAAAACCTACTAAAAGTTCGGTTTCTTTTTGGTGATGCTTTTCTAACCATTCTCTGAATTTTTCTTGGGTTGAGAAGAAGGTTGGGGTCATTTTTGGGTATTTGCCAATTCGAATTGTTCTTAAACTTTATAAAAGTAAAAAAATAAACGAGATGTTTAGGTTCTGCGATGAAGTGTTTAGGTTCTATCATATAGTTTTTACCTCTTAAGTCTAAACGATTAGGTAACGAGCCTAAAATTTTACGTAAGACGACGTAAAATTTTAGATTCTTAAGCTAAAATTTTAGGTTAGTTACCTAAAGTTTTACCCAAACGAGCGTAAAATTTTAGGCTAACTAGTCAAAAACTATACGACAGGACCTAAACGGTAATTATGAAAGCTCAACTATCTGTTATATTCATTTTTATTTTTAAGAATAAAGAAGATTACAAAAGGAATAATAAAATTGACAAAAAAGAAGCAATCAAGGTAAGAACTTGAAATAATGATTTCTAAAATTCTTGTTATTACAAGCAAAATAGAGAAGAAAATATTAAACCAGAAGGAGAGGACGAGAAGAAAAACTTTAATTTGATCTGAGTTTTTAATTCTTATAAATGAAAACAAGATTGTTAAAAGACCTAAACCTGAACTTATCCAACAACTGCATTCAAAAAAGATAAGTGTTTTGAATCCGTAAAATAAACCGGGAGCTTCATAAAAATAAATAAAAAATGTAATTACTGCCCAAATATTGGTAATGAGAAGTGAAAGAATTAAGCTTTTGGATATGGCTTTTTGCATGGTTTTAGGGTTTCGTGGTTTAGCTAATATTGGAGCTAACAAAATCTTTGCCAATTCATTACGTCTAATGAAACCAAGTCTGCGTTAGGGATAGCAGCGAAAAGCCCGGAGCCTGACGAAGGAAGTGAGGACTTGTAGCGGATAGCCCGGCCCGGAGGGAAACGCCCAAAAAATTATTATAAATTACATCATTATTTCACCGAACTTTGCAAAACAAATCTTAGATGAGGAAATCATGGCAAAAGGACCTGAAAAAAACACCAAAAATAAGGCTTTGCATACCAAATTGCTGAATCGGAAAAAGGCAAAACTCCGTGAAGAAAAAGAAGCGCAGAAACTTCGTCTGAAAGCTTTAGTTGCAAAGATTAATGAGCAAAAGAAAAATGACAAACCGGATACTATATAAATTCGATTGTGTTTCTTTTCTATTTTTATTTAATTGAAATTTGCAAAAACAATTCAAAAACAAAAGACAATGGAGGAATTTGGCAGAATTATAGTTTCGGAAACAGCGATGAATAGCGGGAATCCGCAGGATGTTATCAATTCTAATATTTCGGTAATCAACCTGATGCGCGAGGAAAAAGTAGACGATGATTTTATTCACGAAGATGCATTGATGAGTTATTATCTGGATTTTTATGCTTCACAATATGCAGCCGGAAATTTTTCGCAGTTTGTTTATAATTCGGGTTGGAATAAAGAACTCAACGAACTTATTGAAGAAGGTTTGGCATTAATTGGTGCCGAAAAACATTTAGAATTGTTTCAGGCGCAAGCCAAAAGAGTGAAATTGCTAAGTACCGTTAAAATTGGAAAATTCTTAAAAGGAAAACTCGAAGGCGTGAACCCAACAAGAGATTTGCTTAATAATAATTCGTTTTTTGAAATTGATGAAAATCTGGTCGAACTAAACGCTAATTTCCTGAAAAATCATCCTGACTTTGAAGTGCTTCCGGTTGATGAAATCTATGAGGTTTTGGAAGAGTTTGTTGGGCATGAGATTAAAAAAGATTAGTTTTTTAGTTAAAGAGATTTTTTACTGCAGAGATATACAAAGTTTTTTTAATCACGCGAAGTCGCGAAGTCGCAAAGAGAATTAAAAACTTTGCGACTTCGCGACTTTGCGAGATTCATTTACGTTCCTTTAAAAAGACCTTTGAATCTTTGAACCTTTGTCTCTTTGTCCCTTTTTAGAAAATCTTTATTAAATTCGCTTTTCATAATAATTAATTCAAAATGAAGAATCTATACAGTTTAATATTGTTTTTTCTTTTTGTTCAAATCGGATTTTCCCAAAACAAAATCAATCTTTTTTCAGAGATAAATTATAATTCCATTCCGGCGGTTTCTTTAGATGATTATAAATCGGTTCAGGAGCGAAATACGCAGTTTCAAAATCCAAATATTGCTTTGGGAATTGGGATTTCCGGAGGAGGATCGAGAGCGCAGTTTTTTAGTTTGGGCGTTCTTCTAGGATTAGAGGAAGTTTGGAAAACAGATTCTAATCATAATTTTTTGAATGAAATCGATTATTTTTCCACTGTTTCTGGTGGTTGTTATTCGGCAGGATATTATTTGACGATTCTGAAAAACAAACTGCAATATGAAAACTGTAGTTTTAATGAGTTTTATTTCTCTAAAGCCGATGCCTACAAATCTGACGTAAATAAATCGGCTACAATCCTTTCTCTCCTGAACAATAGCCGAAACGAAAAGGGCGAAAAGGTTTCCATGGCACAAAGATTAGATTTGGAAGTTTTGCAATACGATAGTACGAATCCTCAAAACGAGAATAAGTTTAAAACCCAAATGCTTTTATCGGATTTTTTTATTCCGAAGGACAGCAAACTAAAACCGCAGCTTCCTATTATGGTTGCTAACGGAACGGCTTACAATAATGGAGAACGTTTTCCTTTTATGCCGCATATTATCCGTAATATGAAAATTAATTCTTCGCTTGCGCCGAATAAAGCGTCACTTCCGCTTGACGGAAATGAAATTAATAATGGTTATGATTTTCCGCTTACTTATGCTATTACGGCAAGTTCAGCTTTTCCGGGTGTACTCCCAAAAACCAAATTCGGAATTAAAAATCAGGATAAAATTTTATGCGTGATTGATGGCGGCGCATCTGATAATACGGGTTATGAAACTTTGATTGAATTGCTTCACAACGATTCTAAAGTAAAGGACAAAAACAAAAAAGCGCTTTTTATTGATTGTTTGGGTCAGGGTAAAAAAGCACCTTTTATAAATGATGAAAAAATTAGGTTGTTATCGTTACTTGAAACAGCATCTTTATATACGGTCCAAACGCGCTATATTACTTTTGAAAGGGATGTTCAAAATGTTCTGGAGAAATATAAAATTCCGACTTCAAATTATCAGGTTATTGGTTTTACGACTTTGCGCGAATATTTATTGACATTGAAAAAAGATCAGGCATACGAAGATCTGGTAACGCAGCTAAAAAATTCTGATGATGAAACGGCAAGCTGGCTTAAACTTCATGATGATTTTAAAGCGCATTTGATTGCGAAATTTGGATTGCAAAGTTTTAAAATTGATAAAAACGGCGAAGCACAACTGGCTAGCTTAGATAAAGAAAAGTTTAAGGATTTTGGTGCCAGCGAACTTTTAATGTTATATGAATATGCATCTCATGTTGAAACTAAATTAAAAACTACTCCCGAAGAAAAAGAAATGCTATTGCTTTCAGGTCGTTTTGCAGCGTATATAAAAACCAAAGAACTTCAGGAATTACTTGTCGAAAATAAGTAAAATTCTATTTTTAGATTAATTTGTAGGAATTATATAAGTGTTTTTTCAAGTTGTGTAACAAATTCGGATTGCTTCGAAATTAATTTAGCAGTATTAATTTTAAAGAAATCAAACATGAAAACTAAACGTATATTTTTCGGACTATTATTATGCATGGGATTATTTGCAGGTTCGTGTAGCAGCGATGACAATGAAGGAGAAACATTAATTCCGCTAGAAGGAAAATGGGATTTAAGTAAAACAGGAATTATTGTTAATGGAACGGAACAATTGAGCGATCCAGTAGAAAACCAAAGTGGATGTAGTAGAGATTATCTAGAACTAAAATTGGATAATACAGTAAATGTTGGTGATTACAGTTCAGCTGTGAGCGCTTGTGCATTAACAGTGCAATCAGGAATTTATTCAAGATCTCATAATAATATAACTACGGTTATAAATGGGGTGACTAAAACTCAGGATATCGTGAATCTTACACTTAAGGAATTGAAAGTGAAAGATGCAGCGGGAATTATCACAGTTTATACCAGATAATTATAAAAACGCATTGTTGTTACTTTTTTTTGAGGCAACATAAAACGGAAATGACTTTTTTTGAAGTTGTTTCCGTTTTTTTGTTGCCATTATTTTAAAGAAATTCATAAAGAAAAACCATGAAGACAAAAAGAAAACTTTGTGAATCTCTGTGAAATCTTAATGTATCTCTTCGAAATAACTTTTTCCCAACAAACTTTGTCTTAATCTTAGGAAACATTTCCTTAAATTTGCTTCCATTATAAAAAAAAATACATTAGTTACAAAAATCAAGCTATGTTACAAATCGCATTTATTAGAGAAAATCAGGAGAAAGTAATCAAGGCTTTAGCAAAACGAAATATCGATGCTAAAAGCGTTGTTGAAGAGGTGGTGCAATTAGATGAAAACCGTCGTGCTGCGCAAGTAGAATTAGACAATGTTTTATCTGAATCTAATAAATTATCCAAAGATATTGGCGAATTGATGAAAGCGGGAGAGAAATCTAAAGCGGCCATTTTAAAAGAAAAAACAGTTTCGTTAAAAGAAAAAAGCAAAGAACTTGGCGAAAAAGCTGAAGCTCTTGCTGTTGAATTGACGAACAAATTATACACTTTGCCAAATCTTCCGGCTGATATTGTTCCTGAAGGAAAAACTCCAGATGACAATTTGAACGTTTTTGAAGAAGGTGAAGTTCCGGTTTTACACGAAGGCGCACAACCGCACTGGGAATTGGTAAAAAAATACGATATCATCGATTTTGAGTTGGGTGTTAAAATTACTGGTGCAGGTTTTCCTGTTTACAAAGGAAAAGGAGCTCGTTTACAGCGTGCTTTAATCAACTATTTTTTAGATAAAAATACTGCTGCAGGATACAACGAAGTTCAGGTTCCGCATTTGGTAAACGAAGCTTCAGGATTTGGAACAGGACAATTACCAGACAAAGAAGGACAAATGTATCATTCAACAATTGATGATTTATATTTGATTCCAACGGCTGAGGTTCCGGTTACGAATTTATTCCGTGATGTTATTTTGAACGAAAGCGAATTACCGGTTTTACATACAGCGTATACGCCATGTTTCCGTCGTGAAGCAGGTTCTTACGGAGCGCACGTGCGCGGATTAAACCGTTTGCACCAATTTGATAAAGTAGAAATCGTACGTATTGAGCATCCGGATAATTCTTATGCAGCGCTTGACGGAATGGTTGAACATGTGAAAAACATTCTTCAGGAATTGAAATTACCATATAGAATTTTACGTCTTTGCGGAGGCGATATGGGATTCACATCGGCTTTGACTTATGATTTTGAAGTGTTTTCTACCGCTCAGGATCGTTGGTTAGAAATTAGTTCTGTTTCTAACTTCGAAACATTTCAGGCGAATCGTTTGAAATTACGTTTCAAAGACAAAGACGGAAAAAATCAATTGGCGCACACTTTGAACGGAAGTTCATTGGCTTTGCCTAGAGTTTTGGCCGGAATTTTAGAAAATTACCAAACTCCGGAAGGAATCGTAATTCCAGAAGTTTTACGTCCGTACTGCGGATTTGATATTATAAACTAAATTTTTCGTAATTTAGAGAATTAAACCTAACAGTCCCGAGGCTTCGGGATAAACCTGTTAGGTTTCTTAGTTTTAATAATTAGCATAAATAAAATAATATGAGCGGAATTCTAAATTGGAATGTAGATCCTGTAATTGTAATGATTACAGATAGTTTTCCTTTAAAATATTATGGAGCTCTTTTTGCCATCGGACTTTTATTAGGCTATTATATTGTCCGAAATATTTATAAAAAAGAAAACATTTCCGTAGAAAACCTCGATAGTTTATTGGTTTACGTAATTGTGGGAACAATTTTAGGAGCAAGATTAGGACATTGCTTTTTTTATGAACCTGAATATTTTCTGCAGCATCCAATAGAAATACTTTTACCAATTGAGAAAATAGGTGGAGTTTACAAGTTTGTTGGTTTTCGCGGTTTAGCTAGTCATGGCGGAACGATAGGTGTTTTAATCGCAATGATTTTATATTGCAGAAAATACAAAGTAAAGCTTTTGTGGCTTTTAGATAGAATGGCAATTGGTGTTCCGGTTACAGGCGCTTTTATCAGATTCGGAAATTTTATGAATTCGGAAATTTACGGAAAACCTACTAATGGAAATTGGGGTGTTGTTTTTCAAAGAGACGATTTAATTCCGAGACATCCAACGCAATTGTACGAAGCATTTGCATATTTGTTGATTTTTGGAGTTTTATTTTGGATGTATAAATCAGATAAAATAAAGCAAACTAGCGGATTACTATTCGGAACTTTTTTAACGTTATTGTTTTTAGCTAGATTTATAATTGAATTTTTTAAGGAAAATCAAGAAGTATTTGAAAATAGTATGATCATCAATATGGGGCAAATTCTAAGTATTCCCTTTATTTTAATTGGATTAACTTTGATTGTCTGGAAATCAAGAACTGAAATTTGAGGATAGTTTACAGTCTCAGTTTACAGTTTACAGTTTTATATTGGGACTGTAAACTGCGACTGCGACTAAACTGCGACTAAAAAACTGAAATATGAAAAACATCTTTATCTATATCGTTTTACTGTGGTCAGGTCTTACATTTTCTCAAAATGAGCAACTTGCTCAATATTACTACGATAAAGGTGATTTCGAAAAAGCAAAAATCAGTTATGAAGAGCTTTTAAACAGTTCGCCGTCAAATACACAATATTTTTTAAGAACGGTCGATTGTTATCAGCAATTGCAGCAATTTGGTGTGGCAGAAAAAGCCATTCAGGATCGTTATAATAAATACAAACAAGGCGTTTTTTTAGTAGAATTAGGTTATAATTATCAGCTGCAGAAAAATGAAGCTAAAGCTAAAAATTACTACGATCAGGCTATCGAAAAAATCCAGAAAAACCCAAATGATGTTTACGGAATTGGAAATTCTTTCGAGAAAAAAGTTTTGCTTGAATATGCTTTAAAAGCCTATCAAACGGCAATGCAGGTTCAACCAAATTATAATTTCAATTTCCAAATTGGAATGTTGTACGGACAACTTGGAAAAACAGATCAAATGATTGATCTTTTGCTAACAGAATCCTATCAAAATCCGCAAAACAGTAATTTGATTCAGACGCAATTATCCCGTTTCATGAATGGTGAGACAGATAATACCGCTTTTAAAGATGCTATGCGTAAAGCCTTAATTCTGAAAACCCAAAAAGATCAGGATGTTTTCTGGAATCATTATTTAAGCTGGTTTTATGTACAGCAGAAAGAATTCGGAAAAGCTTTTATTCAGGAAAAAGCGATCTACAAACGTGAGCCGGAATCGCTTGCAAGTATTGTAAATCTTAGTCAGTTTGCTATGAATGAAGATGATACCGAAACCGCGACCGAAATATTGAATTTTATTCTTCAGAACACAAACGATCTCAATTTGCTGATTCAGTCAAATGCATATCTAATGCAGATAAAAATTGATAAAGCACAGGAAAAAGATTATCCGCTTATTGATACTGAGCTGCAGCAATTGCTCACAACTTATGAGGTAACTCCTTTTAGCTTATCTTTGCAATTAATTAGAGCGCATTTTCTGGCTTTTAATATGAAAAAGACTGATGAAGGTCTTGCCGTTGTAAAAAAAGCTTTAGAATTAAATCTGACCGATTATCAGGAAGCAGATGCCAAAATGGAGCTTGCAGATATTTTGCTTCTTGAAGAAAAGTTCAATCAGGCGTTAATTTATTATTCTCAGATTCAATTGGATTTAAAGAATGATGTTATGGCGCACGAAGCGAGTTTGAAAGCAGCGAAAACAAGTTATTTTAAAACCGATTTCGAATGGGCTTTAAAACAGTTTAAAGAATTAAAAGCGGCCAGCACGCAATTGATTGCAAATGACGCACTGGAGTATTTTTTATTGATAAACGATAACACCGCCGCAGATTCGACCCAAACGGCTTTGAAGCAGTTTGCAAAAGGTGATTTTTTAATTTATCAGAATAAAAAACAAGAAGCTATAACGCAGTTTCAGAACATTCTGAAAACCTTTAAAGGACAGGAAATAGAAGCTGTTACATTGTTGCGTTTAGGTAAAGTTTATGAAAGCCTGAAAGAGTATAATTTGGCTTTAAGCCAATACCAGCAAATCATTGACAATCATAGCGACGGAATTTATGTAGACGAAGCGCTGTTTTTCTCAGCAGAAATTTACAATGACGAATTAAAAGATATAGAAAAAGCAAAGCCTTTATATGAAAAGGTAATTTTTAATCATCAGGATAGTATTTACTTTGTTGATGCCAGAAAAAAATACCGAGAATTAAGAGGAGATAAGAATTTATAGTTGGGTTTAACCGGTGAATCGATTAACCGTTTAACCGAATAAAAGATTAAAAAAGAATTAGGAATGCGATGATTCAACAGCGGTTTTTAAGATTCTCAAAGTAAAAAAACTTAGAATCTTAGTATCTAAGAATCTCAGAAACTTTAAAAAAAATGATTATTTACAACATTACCACAAATATACACGAAAGCGTTCACGATCAATGGTTGAAATGGATGCAGGAAAAACACATACCGGAAATTCTGGCAACTGAAAAATTTTCATCTGCACGAATTGTAAAGGTTTTGGTGGAAGAAGAAATGGGCGGAATTACGTATTCGGTTCAATATACAACAGACAGTAAAGATACGTTGGAGCGATATTATCTTGAAGATCAGCCAAATTTTGACAGAGAAGCTTTAGAATTGTTTGCAGATAAAATGCTTTCTTTCAGAACAGAATTGGAAGTTATTTCAGAACATTAAAAAGATCGTTAGATTATTAGATTCTTAGATTTTCTAAAAATTGTAGAAATCCAAGTCTTTGTGGAGAATAAAAAAATAAAGCTTTGTGTCTTTGTGCCTTCGTGGCAAAAAAAACAGAATAAGCTTTGACCCTTCGGGGTAAAAAGAATACTTTTGCGCCCTCGTGGCAAAACAAGTAAGAAAATGGAAAAAGTAAAAGCCAAAAAACATTTAGGACAGCATTTCCTTAAAGACGAAAGCATCGCAAAAGCAATTGCCGATACTTTGAGCTTGAAGGGATATGATGAGGTTTTAGAAATAGGACCAGGGATGGGTGTGCTCACTAAATATTTACTTGACAAATCAGTTACGACGCGAGTAATCGAGATTGACACTGAATCTGTTGCGTATTTGGACGCAAATTATCCAAAATTAAAAGATAAAATTATTTCAGAAGACTTCCTGAAATACAACATAAATCAGATTTACGAAAACAAGCAATTCGCCATAATTGGTAATTTTCCTTATAATATCTCTTCTCAAATTGTTTTTAGAACATTAGAGTTCAGAGATCAGATTCCGGAATTTTCCGGAATGTTTCAAAAGGAAGTTGCGGAGCGAATCTGCGAGAAAAAAGGATCAAAAACTTACGGAATTCTGTCTGTTTTAGCACAGGCTTTCTATGATACTGAGTATTTGTTTACTGTAGACGAAAATGTTTTTATTCCTCCGCCCAAGGTCAAGTCGGGTGTGATGAAAATGACCCGAAAGGAAGATTATAGTCTTCCTTGTGGTGAAAAGTTATTTTTTACGGTTGTAAAAACAGCTTTTCAGCAAAGACGAAAAACATTACGTAACAGTTTGAAAACATTAAATTTATCAGATAAATTGCGAGAAGACACTATCTTTGATAAACGTCCAGAGCAACTTAGCGTTGACGAATTTATTGTTTTGACTCAAAAAATAGAAGCCGATGGAGTTCAAAGTTAGCAAAGAATTTATCCAACAATTAGAGGAACTTATCGTTAAGAAAAATGACAATGAACTTGAAGTTTTACTTAATGATCTTCACCATGCTGATATCGCTGAAATTCTAGAAGAATTAGATTTTGACGAAGCAACTTACATTTTTAAGGTTTTAGATAGTGATAAAACGGCCGAAATTCTTCTTGAACTAGAAGAAGATCTGCGTGAAAATATCTTAAGCCGACTTTCACCAAAAGAAATTGCTGAAGAGCTTGACGAGCTTGAAACAAATGATGCTGCCGATATTATCGCTGAGCTTTCGCAAGAAATCAAAGAGGAAGTTATCTCGGAGTTGGTCGATGTTGAGCACGCAAAAGACATTGTTGATTTATTACGCTATGATGAAAATACAGCGGGTGGATTGATGGGTAAAGAGCTTGTGAAAGTCAATGAAAACTGGAACGTTTTGACCTGCGTAAAAGAGATGCGAATTCAGGCTGAAAATGTCTCAAGAGTTCATTCGATTTATGTGGTTGACGATGAAAACAGATTAAAAGGAAGATTATCGCTTAAAGATTTATTGACTTCTTCAACCAAAACTCAGATTGGTGATGTTTATATCCGAAAATTAAATTTTGTAAAAGTAGATACCGAAGATGTCGAAGTTGCTCGTATTATGCAGAAATACGATTTGGAAGCAATTCCGGTTGTAGATGAACTCGGACGTTTAGTAGGAAGAATTACAATTGATGATATCGTAGACGTAATCAAGGAAGAAGCCGACAAAGATTACCAGTTGGCAGCGGGTATTACGCAGGACATTGAAAGTAATGACAGTGTTCTTGAACTGACAAAAGCACGTCTTCCGTGGCTTTTGATTGGAATGGTAATCGAAATTGTGGCATCTTTTGTTTTAAAAGATAATGAAAGTGCTTTTCAAAAGTATTCAACTTTAATTATTTTTGTGCCTTTACTTTCGGCAACAGCTGGAAATATTGGAGTTCAGGCTTCTGCAATCGTAGTTCAGGGTTTGGCGAACGGAACTTTGAAAGAATTCAGTCGCGGTTATTTCAGTAAGGAACTTACCGTTTCTATGATTTCGGGAAGCATTATTTCGCTTCTTTTGCTTGGATATCATTCACTTATGTATGGGCAATATTTAGTTGGTATGGCAATTTCTATTTCTATGATTGTTGTGATTTTGTTTGCTGCAACTCTCGGGACTTTAGTACCGTTGTTTTTACATAAAAACAAAATTGATCCCGCAATAGCGACCGGTCCGTTTATCACAACAACAAATGACGTTTTTGGGATTATGCTCTACTTTGGAGTAGCTAAAATGATTCTTGGTTTCTAAATTTTTGCCACAAATTAGCGCGTTGCAGTGATTTAAAATATTTAAATTCTGTGTAATTTGCAGGCGGGAAACAAGATGTTAACCATCCAGAAATAAACTTAAACCAAGCAACATGAATGTACACATTATAGGAGGAGGAAACCTTGGGGTTTCTATTGCCTTGGGAATTGCTCAATTTTCGAAAAACAATCAGGTTACAGTTACAAGAAGAAACGTAGCGAATATTCAATATTTGACTGAATACGGCATTACAGTTTCAAATGATAATAAACACAATATTCAGGAAGCTGATGTTGTAATTTTAACTATAAAACCTTATCAGGTTGATACGGTTTTGGCTGAAATTCTTCCTGTTATAAAAGGAAAAACCATTGCTTCTGCTGTTAGCGGATTGTCTTTGGATATGCTTCAGGACAAAACAAATAATGAGTTTCCGGTGGTACGTATTATGCCAAATATAGCGGCGCAATTTGGAGAATCGGCAACTTGTATTTCTTTTCCGGAAACAGACCGTGAAGAAGCTTTGCCAATTGTTGATTTGTTTCAGGATTTAGGAACTGCTCCGGTTATTGATGAGAAATTGATGGATGCAGCGACAGTTTTAGGCGCTTGCGGAACAGCATATGCTTTACGATACATTCGTGCTTCGATGCAAGCCGGAATAGAAATTGGTTTTGATTCTAATACTGCTTTGGCAATAGCCGCTCAAACGGTAAAAGGAGCTGCAAAAATGCTTTTAGAAGAGCGAGTGCATCCAGAACAATTAATCGACCGTGTAACAACGCCTCAAGGCTGTACAATTGTCGGTTTGAATGAAATGGAACACAATGGTTTTAGTTCTTCATTGATAAAAGGAATCAAAACTTCTTTGAAACAAATCAAAGGGTTATTAAAATAAAATCCCAATTTATAAAATAAGAAATTCCAAATTCCAATTTTAAAGTTGGAGTTTGGAATTTTTTATTTTATAAATTTTACTCCGAATGGCAGTATTCTATTAAATCATAAACATCTTTTTTGGTTAATGTTTTTGAGAACACCGTTTTATGATAATCAATGGCTAGTATTTCTACTTTTGTGCTGTCGATTTTGTGTTTTTTATTCGTTAGCCAATTTATAAAAACTAATGAATCAACTTCATGAAGTGCCGGACCGGTTGATTTGGAGTTTAATTTATGACAGGCTAAACAGTTAGAATCAAATACTTTTTTACCTTTTTTTTGATTGGTTGTTAAATCGGCATTTCCGCAAGAAGATACACTTCGGGTCGAACTATATGGATTTTCAGAATTGTTTTTTTTCAATAGAAGCGATACGCCAAGAATTAAGATTATGGTGGTAAAAGAAAAAAGTATGATTCTTAGCTTTTTCATTTTCATTCAATTTTATTTCTGATTTTAAGCAAATACTTCAAAATGCTCAACATGCTCTTCAAATTCTAATAGAAAATGTTCATCTTCTGGATAATATTTTGCTTTTTCGAAGTCTTCTCCGGCAAAATTCCTGATTACTTCCAGATTTTTCCAATATGTTATAAGTGTAAAATGACCTTCGTTGTTTTTGATATTCCTTAAAAAAGAAAGCTTTACAAATCCCAATGTTTTTTCATAATCTGGAATGGCAGTTTTGATCATGAATTCGGTGTAAACCTCATAATCTTCGACTTTTGTTTTTCCGTGCCAGATCCTTGCAATCATGATTTTAAATTTTGTTTTTTACTCAATGTGTATTTTAAATAGAAAAACCCGAAGAAGCCTGAAAGTAATGAAGCAATTAAAATGGCAATTTTAGAAAAAACAATTGTTTCAGGGTCTTTAAAAGCCAAAATTGTAATGAATATAGACATTGTAAAACCAATTCCGCCCAGCATTCCGGCGCCCAAAATGTGTGCCCATTTCAGGTTTTTTGGTAAAGCGCATAATCCTGCCGTTACGCCAATTGATGAAAAAAGAATAATACCTAAAGGCTTGCCTACCAATAATCCTAATATAATTCCGAAAGTATTTGGATGATTTAAGCCTTCGTGCCAATCCGATTCGATCGCAATACAGGTGTTGGCAATTGCAAATAATGGCAAAATGATAAAACTCACTGGTTTGTGCAGAAAGTGTTGCAGCCTATACGAGGAAGTTTTTTTGCCGCCATCTCCAAACGGAATTACAAAGGCTAGAATAACTCCGGTTATGGTAGCATGAACGCCAGAATTAAGCATAAAGTACCACATTATAGCGCCTCCAATTAAGTAAGGCAGCAGATTATGAATTTTCATTCGGTTTAGAACAAATAATAAAAGCCAAATGACCAACGCAATGGCAAGATTCATAAAAACAATCGAGGAAGTATAGAAAATAGCGATAACCAAAATTGCGCCCAAATCATCAATCACCGCCAAGGCAGTTAGGAATACTTTTAGTGATGCAGGAACTTTATTTCCAAGAAGGGATAGAATTCCGATAGCAAAAGCAATATCAGTGGCCATTGGGATTCCGGCTCCGTTTTGTGTAGCGGTTCCATAGTTTAAAGCAAGAAAAATTCCTGCTGGGATAATCATTCCGCCAATTGCCGCAATAATCGGTAGCGAAGCATTTTTGATATTTGATAATTCACCATGATAAATTTCGCGCTCTAATTCTAAACCAATTAACAGAAAGAAAATAGTCATCAAACCGTCATTGATCCAATGAGTGATCGAATGTCCGCCCAAATCTTTGTGCCAGAATGCAACATATTCATGAGAATAAGCTGAATTGGCAAAGTATAAAGAACAGATTGTAACAAATAATAAGAGCAATCCGCCGGATTTTTCGTTATTAAAAAAAGAGTTAAAAGTCTTGGTGAGTTTCATTTTTGGAAAGGTGTGAAGATTTTGAAGAAAGAATTTCTTTAGTCTTGTATCCTCAAAGTTAAAAAAAATCTGACTAAGAAAAAACTTTAGGTACAAAGGTGCATAGGTGTAAAGGCATAAAAGGTTTAATGAATGTCTGTAACACTTATTAAAGCTCTTTGATAAATCTTTGCGACTTAGTGTCTTTGCGAGATTAATTATTAAAGTTACTTTTAAAGAATTACTTGTATTTTTGTTTTATAAAATAATTAAACATGAGTATAAAAATTTTACATATCGATAGTAATAATCCAGTTTTATGGAATCAGTTGGAAGAAGCGGGTTTTGAAAATCACGCCGATTTTAAATCTTCTAAGGAAGAAATTGAAGCTAAAATTCAGGACTATAACGGAGTTGTAATTCGCAGTCGTTTCAAGATTGATAAGACTTTTTTAGATAATGCAACTAACTTGCAATTTATAGCAAGAGTAGGTGCAGGGCTTGAAAGTATTGATTGTGGTTACGCTTCAGCAAAAGGAATTCACTTAATAGCAGCGCCGGAAGGAAATCGTAATGCCGTTGCGGAACATTCTTTGGGCGTAATATTGTCCCTTTTTAATAATTTAAATCAGGCTGACGCCGAAGTGAAAGCCGGACACTGGAATCGAGAAAGCAATCGTGGTCATGAACTGGATGGAAAAACGGTTGGAATTATTGGTTACGGAAATATGGGAAAAGCTTTTGCTAAAAAACTTCGCGGTTTTGATGTTCAAGTACTTTGTCATGATATTTTGGATAATGTAGGTGATGAAAATGCTACGCAAGTTTCCTTACAGGAGTTACAAAATAAGACGGACGTTTTGAGTTTGCATCTTCCTTGGACGCCGCAAACAGACAAAATGGTCAATGCCGATTTTATAAATGCATTTTCGAAGCCATTTTGGCTTATAAATACTTCAAGAGGTAAAAATGTAGTTACAGCAGATTTGGTTGAAGCTATGAAGTCAAAAAAGATCTTAGGCGCTGGTTTGGATGTGTTGGAGTATGAGAAATTGTCTTTCGAAACGCTGTTTCAGGATAAAAATACGCCCGAAGCTTTTCAGTATTTGTTACAGGCGAAGAACGTTTTGCTTACACCACATATCGCAGGTTGGACTTTTGAAAGTCACGAACGTTTGGCTCAGGTAATTGTAGACAAGATTAAAGCGGTATATGCTATTTAGAAGATTGTATTTTTAGAATTTTATAACGAGTTTTTTCTTGTAAATTTTGTAATTCTTATTAGTTTTATTTACTAATTTTTAATAATATTGTTTCCGAATTTCGAAGAATGAATCTAAATAAAATATTCTCACGGAATCTGGAGAAACCGAAAATCCTAAAAAGAGTAGGTAAAAGTTAACAATTTTATTAAATCATGATTGAATGGTACAAAAAAGTAGTTTTCGAAAACTATGCAAATTTTAATGGTCGTGCAAGAAGAAGTGAGTATTGGTTTTTCACATTGATGCAATGTATAATACTTGTATCATTCATTGTTCTGGGTGCAATTATAGGTTCTTTTTTTGATAGTGCTTTAGGAGGATTGTTAGTTGGGTATTTTGCATTTGCTGTATATTCATTTGCTACTCTTTTGCCAACTTTGGCAGTTGTTGTTAGAAGATTACACGATGTTGGAAAAAGCGGATGGTTTTATTTTATTGCTTTTATTCCTTTCATTGGTGGAATTTGGTTATTGGTTTTAATGTGTACAGAGGGAGATTTTGGTCCTAACGATTATGGAACGGATCCAAAAAATGAAGTTGAAGAAATTAATGAAATTGGAAAAGTTGAATTGCAATAATTAAATAATAATATATAAATGGAAACTACAAAACCAGAAAGCTGGAACACACCATCTCAGCCAAGACCAGAAAATAAAAAAGTTGTTGCAGGAGTACTTGCGATTTTATTAGGGGGTCTGGGTGTACATAAATTTATTCTAGGCTATACACAAGAAGGAATAATTCAATTAATTATCGGTATCGTTACTTGTGGAACGATAGGTGGTTTAATAGGTCTTATTGAAGGAATTATTTACCTGACTAAAACAGACGAAGAGTTTTACCAAACCTATCAGGTTGGTAAAAAAGGCTGGTTCTAAATAATAAATAGTAATCCCATCTGTCGCGGCAGTTGGGATTTTTTTTGCTTAACATTTTATAAGAATTTAAAAACATTAAAAAATGGAAAATACAAAAACAGAACATTGGAATAATCCACCTCGTTCACAGCAGGAAAACAAGAAAATTTCTGCAGGAATTCTAGCTATTTTATTAGGTGCTTTGGGAATCCATAAATTTTATTTGGGCTATACCAAAGAAGGAATTATCCAATTGATTTTAGGTCTTATGTGCGGAATTGGTGGTGTAATTGGAATTGTAGAAGGAATCATTTACCTGACGAAATCTGATGAAGATTTTTTTCAGACCTATCAAGTAGGTTATAAAGGCTGGTTTTAAAAACATATAAAAATCCCGTTCGAAAGAGCGGGATTTTTTGCATTATTATATTTTGGGTTTCAAAATGTCTTTTTATTGTATAATCATAACTTTTAATAGCTGATTGTTCTTTTTAAACTTGGTAATATTGAGGTTAAGTTTAAAAGGAGTAACCGAAAATCCCAAGAGTAGGAAAATTATAAAAAGTCTTAAGAAGATGATTGAAATGTTTAAAAAAGTAGTTTTCGAGAATTATGCGAATTTTAATGGAAGAGCCCGAAGAAAGGAATACTGGATGTTTGTATTAGCATATTATATTTTAATATTTGCATTGATTTTTCTATCCTCTTTATTGCCAGATACCATTGGAGGATTATTAATAGGTGTTTTTTTAATTGCTATTATAGTTCCTACTATTGCGGTTACAATTAGAAGAATGCATGACGTAGGTAAAAGTGGCTGGTTTTGTCTTATTCCATATTATAATTTGTACTTGTGCTGTATTGATGGTGAAAAAGGACCAAATCAATATGGAGCCGATCCTAAAAACCAATTTGAAGAAATGAATGAAATCGGAAATGAATAATTAATTCATATTCAGATAAAATTGTAATTAAGCAAAAAATCCCATCCGCTGTACGGATGGGATTTTTATTTGTATAATATCGAAATTAATCTTCTTTCTCAGATAATTTTCGCTCCAGTTCTACCTGAAACTCTTCAATAACTGGTTTCATAGTGCTTTCTGGAATATCGGCGATTCTAATGTACATTAAGCCGTCTACAGCATTATTAAATAAAGGATCGACATTAAAAGCTACAACACGTGCATTTTGCTTGATGTATTTCTTAATCAAAACCGGTAAACGTAAATTTCCTGGTTCTAATTCGTCGATTATTTTGTCAAATTTATTTAAGTCAGATTCTGCTTCATCAAAAATGAAATCTTTATCGGCGTCTTTTAGTTTTACTTTATATGCTTTTTTCGGGTGAATGTATTGTGCAATATACGGATCGTAATAATTTGATTTCATAAACTCAATCATTAATGATTTAGAGAAATCAGAGAATTGATTGCTAATACTTACACCGCCCAGCAAATATTTGTGTTCCGGATGACGTAAAGTTGTATGTATAATACCTTTCCATAATAAGAATAAAGGCATTGGTTTTTGCTGATATTCACGAACGATAAAGGCACGACCCATTTCAATCGATTTATGCATCATATCATGAAGTTCTGGCTCAAATCGGAACAAGTCTGTCAAATAAAAACCTTCAATTCCATGTTTTGGATAAATTTCAGAACCAAGTCCCATTCGGTAAGCTCCGGCGATTTTTTTGGTATCATCATCCCACAAAAACATATGGTGATAATATTGATCGTATTCGTCTAAATCAATCGATTCATTGGTTCCTTCTCCAACTTCACGGAAAGTAATTTCGCGAAGACGGCCAATTTCATGTATGATATTCGGAATTGCTTTTGCTCTGGCAAAAAACACTTCGTAATTTTTACTTTGTAATAAACGTGAATCGTTTTCTCGTAAAGCCTGAACTTCATCAATCATTTTTGATTCGCTTGCAGGCGTAACGATTTTTTTAGGCGCTTTTGTGATTTTAAGACTGGCTGTATCAATAAGTTTTGTGTCCTTTTCAAAAGGATTCGCCAACATATAGGTTTTTCTTCTTAAGAATTCTGAATATTCTTCAAAAGTTTCCAGCTCATTTTGTTCATTAACAGAAATTGGTTTTCCAATACGAACTTTAATTACACGATCTTTTTGAGTCAAAAGCTCAGAAGGAAGTTTTGCGGTTCTTAAAGTATCATCTATTTTAGAAAGCCAGTAGAATAATTTACTGTTTTTGGCATGAAAATAAATCGGAACAACAGGAACTTTAGCTTTTCTAATTAGTTTTATTGCACCTTCTTCCCAAGGTTTGTCAACAACTAATTTTCCGTCTTTATACGTTGAAACTTCTCCGGCAGGAAAAATCCCCAGAGGTTTTCCATCGCTTAAATGGCGCAACGTTTCTTTTATTCCGACCACGCTTGATTTTGCATCCTTATGATTTTCAAAAGGATTAACCGGCATGATATATTTTTTAAGCGGAACAATACGGTGTAATAAAAAATTAGCAATGATTTTGAAATTTGGCTCTCTTTCAAGCATTAACTTCAAAAGTAAAATCCCATCAATTCCTCCAAGCGGATGATTTGAAATGGTAATATAAGCTCCATCTTTTGGCAAACGTTTTAAATCTTCTTCAGGAATTTCAAATTTGATTTCCATCTCATCCAAAATTCCGTTTAGAAAAGCAACATCCTCTAAATGTTTATTATGATCGTAAATTTTATTAAGGGTCGAGATCTTAAGAACCTTCATAAGAATCCAGCCTGAAAAAGTACCAAATACTCCGTACTTCTCAACATTTATTGCCTTTGCAACTTCTTTCGCGGTAACTAAACCCATGTATTATTTTTAATTAATTAGAGCAGTGGACAAAGATAACAAAAAACTCTACTTTTCCTTTATTCAATTACAAACTTTCCACTTTTTTATTACATTTGGAATCCTAAAAAAAATACTCTGATGAAAATTATTTCTTATAATGTTAACGGAATTCGTGCTGCAATAACAAAAGGTTTTATAGAATGGCTGCAACAGGCAAATCCTGATGTAATCTGTCTTCAGGAAATCAAAGCGACGCAGGATCAAATTCCGGTTGATGCCATTACCGCTGCCGGTTATCCATACCAATACTATTATCCAGCAACAAAAAAGGGATATAGCGGTGTGGCAATTTTGTCTAAAATTGAGCCAAAAACAGTTGTATATGGAACAGGTATTCATCATATGGACTTTGAAGGACGTAATCTTCGTGCCGATTTTGAAGATTGTTCTGTAATGAGTTTGTATCTTCCATCGGGAACAAATATTGAAAGATTAGATCATAAATTTATGTTTATGGATGATTTTCAAACGTATATTAACGAACTGAAACTAACAATCCCAAATCTTATTATTTGCGGAGATTATAATATCTGTCACGAAGCAATCGATATTCATGATCCTGTTCGTAATAAAACAGTTTCCGGATTTTTGCCTGCTGAACGTGCCTGGCTGGATGCTTTTATGAAATCAGGTTTTATAGATAGTTTCCGTCATTTTAATAAAGATCCTCATCATTATTCTTGGTGGAGTTACCGAGCAGGAGCCCGAGGAAACAACAAAGGATGGCGTATCGATTATAATTTAGTTAGCGATTCATTACAACATCGTTTAAAACGAGCGGTTATTCTTCCAGATGCAGTTCACTCTGATCATTGCCCGGTTTTAGTTGAAATTGAGTAAAGTTTGGTATTGTTCTTGTTGAGAAAATAGCGATTCGAAGATTTAAATGTAGATTCCATTAAAAGAGTAAGACTATTTGGAATGTGGATTTTCAGTTTTGGAATTTGTAAATTATTAATTGCCCCAAATAAAACCCAAAAATTAAAAATGATTAAAAAAGCCTCCATCGGATTAGTAGTTTTGGCTTTGTCTGCTACTTCTTGTGTATCTAAAAAGATTTACAACGATCTTGAAACGAAGTATTCAGATTTAAAGAAAGAAAATCGTTCCATCTCTGATGAAAATGCAGATTTAAAAACTGCTAAAAATCAGCTGGAGTTGGATAAAGATAAATTAACCAAAGATCTGGCAAGCACAAAAGATGATCTTGCAAAACAAAAAGCGGATCTTGCTGCGGAACAAAAAAAGTATAAAGTTTTACAAGATTCTTATAATGCATTGGAGAAAAACAGCAATGATGCATTAGAAAGCAATATGGCTAAAAACCGTGATTTGTTGGCGCAATTAGAAGCAAAATCTAAAAAATTAGCCGATGAGCAAGCTCGTTTGGACAAAACGGCAAGCCGTCTGAAAGAGCTTGAAGATATGATTGCAGCGAAAGAAGAATCGATGCGAAAACTAAAAGAAACTTTATCTAAAGCTTTAAATGGCTTTGAAGGAAAAGGTTTGACGGTGGAACAGAAAAATGGAAAAGTTTATGTTTCTATGGAAAACAAATTACTTTTCAACTCAGGTAGCTGGGCCGTTGGAACTGAAGGTAGAAAAGCGGTTGTGGAACTTGGAAAAGTTTTAGGTGATAATCCTGATCTATCTGTTCTTATCGAAGGTCATACTGATGATGATCCGTATGCAGGTTCTGGTCCAATTGCAAACAACTGGGATTTATCTACTAAAAGAGCAACTGCAATTGTTGCGATTTTGAGTGAAAATACTAAAATCAATAAACAAAAATTAACAGCGGCAGGACGTAGCGAGTTTTCTCCTTTGGCAAGCAACGCAACTCCGGAAGGAAAAGCTAAAAACCGTAGAATAGAAATTATCTTGACTCCAAGATTAGATGAAATTGCGGAGATGTTGAATAGCATTAATTAAGGAACAAAGGTTTTAAGATACAAAGGCTCAAAGGTTTTTACTTTTGGGCCTTTTTGCTTTCCTGCAAGGTTTCCAAAACCTTGTAGGTTTGTTTTGATTTTGATATGAAATGTTTATACCTAAAAGGTTTTGGAAACCTTGCGGGAGAAACCAGAAAATCTTGTACTTTTTTTAACCTTTGACAAATTTAGATTTGAAAAATCCCTTTGTACCTTTGTTTCTTTGCAACTTTGAATCTTTAAGAAAAAATGAAATACACTACATTACCCAACACCGACATAAAAGTTAGTAAAATCAACCTCGGAACAATGACTTTTGGTCAGCAGAATACAGAGGCCGAAGGTCATGCGCAAATGGATTATGCGCTTGAACGAGGCGTTAATTTTTTCGATACTGCCGAAATGTATTCAGTTCCTGCTAGTGAAGCTACTTATGGAAGCACAGAAAAAATTATCGGAACCTGGTTTAAGAAGTCAGGAAATCGCGATAAAGTAATTTTAGCATCAAAAATTGCTGGGCCAAATCCGAGTTTTGGTTATATGCGCGAGAAATTAGATTTTTCGCCTGCGAGCATTAAATATGCGGTTGAAAATAGTTTAAAAAGACTGCAAACTGATTATATCGATTTGTATCAGATGCATTGGCCGGAAAGGAAAACAAATAATTTCGGGCAACGTGCTTTTCATGGACATGATGATGTTTGGGAAGATAATTTTAGAGCAATCCTTGAAACTTTTGACGGATTAATCAAAGAAGGAAAAATTAATCATATTGGAGTTTCAAATGAAAATTCATGGGGAATGATGCGTCTTCTGGAAGAAAGTAAATACAATAATTTGCCAAGAATAAAAACGGTTCAAAATCCGTATTCTTTATTGAATCGTTTGTTTGAAGTTAATTCGGCCGAAGTTTCAAAATATGAAAATGTCGGTTTGTTAGGATATTCACCTTTGGCTTTTGGAGTTCTTACTGGTAAATTCTTAACCGGAGAAAGTCATCCGAAAGCGAGAATTAATCTTTTTCCGCAATACAAACGTTACAATAGCGAGCAATGCACACAAGCAACCAAATTGTATCAGGAAATTGCTCAAAAACATGATTTGACATTGACGCAATTGGCAATGGGATTTGTTTTACAACAGCCATTTTTGACAAGTGCAATTATTGGAGCTACAACTTTAGAACAATTAAAAGAAAATATTGATACAATTGATATAGTGCTTTCTAAAGAAATTCTTGCCGAGATTGATGCTGTTCAGGCTATTATTCCTGATCCGGCACCGTAAATATTATCACACTAAGATTAAGCCTATAAAGAAAATATGATTTTTTATAGGCTTTTTTTAATCAAATTTATTTTTAATTGCTCTTTCTGTTTTTTGTCTAATAAAAAAGATAAAAAAAACTATTACAATAATTGCAGCAATAAAGCCTTCATTATCGTTCAAATGTAAGATTGTTCCAATAATAGAAATTATTAATGAACATAACGCAGAAATTATAATCATTTTTGCAGAATATTTTTGTGCAAAATCCCACCGTTCTTGAGATCCTAATGAGTTTTTTGTGCGATATCCTTTTTGATTTCTATCTTTTGGAGGAAATATATATTCGATCAATCCGACAAATATAAAAATGATGCTGAATGTAAAAAGGATTAATGTAAAAGTCAAATCGATAAAATTTAAATATTAGCTTTTTATAATATTACAATTCAAACTCATCTTCAACAGACAAAGAATCATTTTTAATTGCCGTCGAATCCGGAACTTTAATTTTTATCAGCGAACGTGCATTCCCGGAAATATAAACAGGCAATTGCCCTAGTGTATCTTCGGGAACTAAAAGTCCTCTTCTGAACATTAAATTCTTTAAGAATTTTTGGTTTTTAATAGCGAAATCTTTCAAGTTTCCTTCATCATTAAATTGATACATGAATTTTCTTGGTTTCGGAATTATCGTTGCCAAATACAAACATTCATCTACGTTTAAAGCCGATGGACTTTTTTGGAAGTAAAAATGACTTGCTTCGCCAATTCCGTATACATTTGGCCCCCATTCAATGATATTAAAATAGACTTCCAGCATTCTTTCTTTGCTTACAATTCGGTTGTTTTCTAAAATGTAGACTAACAGGATTTCTTCAAGCTTTCGCGAAAGCGTTTTTTCACGCGTTAAAAAAACATTCTTAATCAGCTGCATACTAATCGTGCTCGCGCCGCGAGAGAATTTTTTAGTTCTGATATTTTTTAGAATCGATTGTTTGAAAGCTTCATTTATAAAACCGCGATGTGAGAAGAAAGAGGGGTCTTCGGTCGTTAAAACACATTTTCTCAAATAAGGAGAAATTTGATCCAAAGGTGTATAATTTGGATTCGCATTTCCAACTAAAATTGGTCGTTGCAATACATTTTGGATTATTGCACGATAAACAAATTCACCGTTTAGTTTATTTAAATCGGCTTCGCCATATTTAGTAATTCGTAAATCCTCTTTATTCAGTTTACTGTCAAAAACGAGTTTGTTCGGTTTGTTTTTGTTGAATTTGAAATCCAGTTTATAATCGAAATTTCCTGTTGCCTGCATTCCCTGGAAATGCGTAAATAATCCATCTGGCAAGGAAACAATGAAATCCTGGGCTTTCATTTTTGGGATATCAACTTTTAAAGTATAAACGGTATCTTCTTCGGTATCGTAAGAAACGTAAGGACGCACTTTTATTTTATTCAGTTGCATCGTAGAGCTGCTGTCGATCGAAATAAAGCTATCGCCTAATAAAAAGCGGTAATCAAAGCGGGCATTTTTGATCACAACATCCTTGCTTGCAATTTTTGGATGATTGATTTTTAGATTTACAATCGAAGTGTAACCGTCGATATGCAATTCGCTGCCACTTTTGTCAATATTTTCGACATTCAGTCGGATAGAATCAAAACTTGCTTTCAGATTATAACGTTCATCAAGATAAGGAACTTTAATCGCTCCGGTATCTAGATTAAAAAAACGAATGTCAGCTTTTTGATTTCTTGGATCTGCAAAGCCTTTTAAGTTCCATTTTTGGTCAAAATCTTTGCTTACGACGTGAATGTTGGTTTCGAGCTGTTTGTTGTCTAAAACAAGTTTGTTTATTGCAATATTTGTCTTTTTTCCGTTGTCGTCAATTTTGAATTGGAAGTTTTCCAAATTCATATCGGTCGGAACCAAATTCAGCAATTTTGAAATAATTCGATACGCAAAAGTTCCGTATTTTCTTTTTTCATTTTTTTCAGAATCTTCGTCTTTATTTCTTTTCAGGAAAGCATCAAAATTTCTGATTTTTCCTTTTTTTACGAGCTGAATATAACCGTTATTGACTTTTAAAGTCCCAACCTGAACATCGCCAATTAATAAATTGCTCAAACTGACGCTGGTTTCAATGTTGTTAATTTTTAAAAGTGTGTCGGCATTTTTCGGAACCAAAACCACATCTGTCAATTTGATAGTAGATAATCCATCGAATGAGGCTTCTTTTATAGAAAAGTCACTATTATAATCAACCGCCATTTTATGGGTAACTTTTGCAATAGCTTGTTTCAAAAGCGAGTTTCTAAAAAAATACAATCCGATGCAAAGCAAAACCACTACAACGGCAAGTATTTTTAAAGCTGTAAATATTTTTTGTTTTGGAAAATTCATAGAAGTATTTTTATCAGAAATCAACCAAAAAGAATGCTTGCCACATCTTCAATTTTTGCTACAAGTTCAATTTTGATTCCGGTATTTTTTAATGCTATTTTATTGTATTTTGAAACAAAGATCGTATCGAAACCTAATTTTTCTGCTTCCTGAATGCGTTGATCAACACGGTTTACAGGTCGAATTTCGCCAGAAAGTCCAACTTCGCCGGCAAAACAAAAGCCTTTTCCAACCGGAATATCTTCATTTGATGATAAAATGGCTGCAACAACTGCAAGATCGATTGCAGGATCATCAACTGAAATTCCTCCCGTAACATTCAGGAAAACGTCTTTGGCACCCAAACGAAATCCGGCTCTTTTTTCTAAAACAGCCAAAATCATGTTTAATCTTTTGGCGTTATAGCCTGTTGTGCTTCTTTGCGGAGTTCCATAAACTGCGGTACTTACCAATGACTGGATTTCGATCATAAGCGGACGCATGCCTTCAAGTGTTGTGGCGATTGCAGTTCCGGATAATTCTTCGTCTTTGTGCGAAATTAAAATCTCTGACGGATTGCTAACTTCGCGTAAACCACTCCCTAGCATTTCGTAAATTCCTAGTTCTGATGTTGAACCGAAACGGTTTTTTAAGGAACGTAAAATTCGGTAAATATGATTTCTGTCGCCTTCAAACTGAAGAACGGTATCAACCATGTGTTCCAGGATTTTTGGACCGGCAATATTTCCGTCTTTGGTAATATGGCCAATTAAAATAACTGGAATATTGGTTTCTTTTGCGAATTTTATAAGCTCAGCTGTAGTTTCCCTAATTTGAGAAATACTTCCGGCTGTTGATTCAATATAATCCGTGTGTAAAGTCTGAATCGAATCGATAATGACGATTTCAGGTTCAATCGCTTCAATTTGTTTGAAGATATTCTGCGTTTTTGTTTCCGTCAGAATATAGCAATTGTCGCTGTTTGGCGTGATTCTTTCAGCGCGCATTTTTATTTGTTTCTGACTTTCTTCGCCCGAAACATATAAAGTTTTATATGGTAATTTTAATGAAATTTGAAGTAAAAGTGTACTTTTTCCAATTCCGGGTTCACCGCCTAAAAGCGTTAAAGATCCCGGAACAATTCCGCCACCCAAAACACGATTCAGTTCGCCATCAGTAGTATCCATTCGGATTTCCTGAGCCGAATCAATTTCGTTTATTTTTAAAGGTCTTGGCGCTTTATTTGTTGGAGTCGGTTCGCTTTTCCAGGCGACTTTTTCCTGTTTTTGGATGATTTCTTCTGCAATAGTATTCCATTCTTTGCATGCGTTGCATTGTCCCTGCCATTTAGAATATTGGGTGCCGCAATTTTGGCAAAAAAAGGAAGTTTTAACTTTTGACATTATTTACTTTTTTTAGCAAGCGTATTCATTTCGTCAATTTTCTCATACATCAAATCTTTGTTCAAATCTCCAATTGGCTCCATTTGAGAAGCGTTTTGATATTTTTTTGAAGCATGTTTTGGATCGCCCATTTTTTCGTACATCAAGCCTAATTCATATTCGCCCAACATGGCTTTTGGATAATTTACGTTTCCAATTTCTGCCATTTTTCCTAATTCATCGTAGGCATTTTTCTTTAAAATAAGATTTTCAATTACTTTGAAATCGTTCATTCTAACAGGAACTTGATAGCCTAATATTTCCGACATCGTTGCATATTTCTTTTCTAAATAGTCGGCATAACCGGTTTCTAAAACTGCAATTTTATCATTGTATTCCGCAGAATTTATTGGTCTGTAAGATTCAAAAATCTGATACAATGCACTCGGAATCGAATGTAAAACCTCGGTATAATGCGTTGCACCTTTGAAAACCTCATATTTATAATTCACTAACGGATTATTTGCGATTTTAATATTGCTGTTTAATTTTTCAATCGGTTCTTTTATTTTTTTATTATCACCTTCTCCTGCAGAAAGATAATAGAATATGGGTTGTTTGATTTTAGCAAATTTCTCAGCTATTCGAACTTCCATTTTTGGGGCAAGTTCAGGGCTAAAACAAATGTAAGCGTTAAAAATCGGATCTTCTTTATATAAATAAAAATTAGCAAAACTTGCTGTTATGTCATGGCCTGCAATAATTCTGAAAGGTGCGGTATGGTATTTTTTTTCGATGTACGGAATTAATTCAGCACCTACAAATTCAAAAAACTTTGCTCCTTTTTCAAATGGAAGACCTTCATTTTGATCGATTGTTGAATCGTCTTCACGTTCATCATTTTTGTTTTGATGAATTCCAATGATAATCATTTCCGGAATATCATCCCAATAGGAGCCATAACTCACTGCTCCCAAAAATGGGTCAAATAAATAATCTCCATCAAAAAGATATAAAACCGGATATTTTCTATCTGATTTTTCATCATAAGATGGCGGAAGCCCAATTGTTATTCTTCTTTCTTCTCCTAATTTTTCTGATTTGATGTTGTCAAATTTTTTCTGAGAAAATACAGAAATGGAGATGAAGGTTAGCAGTAGGTAAACTTTTTTCATGATTTGTGGCATTTCGTGAATTAAAAAGTATTGATAATTATATGGCAATATAATACTTTATTTGCTTTTTGGTATTTTGGGATTGAAAAAAAAGCAATGATTTCCTACGCTTAATTCAGTTTTTGACTTAAGGCAAAAGGAAATCTGTTTGTGCAAAATAAATTGTACAAATTATTAGTTTAAGTAAACTTGAATTGAGTGTTTATGTTAACGAATTATCGTTTTCATTAGGGAAAATGATCCATGGTTTGAAGGTTTTTGCCTCTTCAAAATCCAGGGTTGCATAAGAAATGATGATGATAATGTCGTCTTTTTGAACCTTTCTTGCAGCCGGACCATTAAGTGTAATCTCGCCTGAATTTTTAATGCCTTTTATCGCATAAGTTTCAAAACGTTCGCCATTATTAATGTTAACAATTGATACTTTCTCGCCTTCAATAATATTTGAAGCTTCCAGTAAGGTTTCATCAATAGTAATACTGCCAATATAATTTAAATCAGCTCCAGTAACTTTTACTCGATGAATTTTTGATTTTATAACTTGAATTTGCATGCTGCAAAGGTAATTTAATTTAATGAAATGGTGTCAATTAACCTTATAGAATTAACAAATACCGCTATAAATGCACGATATTTTTTGTCGTTAATTTTGTGATCAATAGATAATAATGTGGATTCGTCAGCAATTACGAAATATTCAAGTTCAAAACGCTCGTTGTCTTTAAAAGCCTCTTCTACGAATTTAATGGTTTCTTCGGGAGAATGTGTTTGAAATACTTCTTTTGCTTCGGTTAAAGTTTTATAGATAATGGCAGCTTCTTTTCTTTCTTCAGTTGTAAGACGTTCGTTTCTAGAACTCATTGCCAAAAGATTGTCTTCTCTAAAAATAGGACAACCCACAATATTTACAGGAAGATTGTTTTTTTCTACCAGTTTTTTTACAATTTGCAACTGCTGAAAATCTTTTTCTCCAAAATACGCATTTGTAGGAGTGACGATTTCAAAAAGTCGTTTTACAATAGTTCCAACTCCGTTAAAATGACCTGGTCTGAATTTTCCTTCCATCTGATTTTCCAGTCCGTCAAAATCAAAAGATTGAGAAATAGTCTGTCCTTCATAAATATCTTCTACAGAAGGAGCATATAAAATCATTTTGTCACTTAAACCTCTCATTTTTTTTACGTCTTCTTCAAGAGTACGAGGATATTTTTCGAGATCTGCAGGGTTGTTGAACTGCGTAGGGTTTACGAAAATACTTACAACGGTGTCGTCGTTTTCTTTTAGTGAACGTTGCATTAAAGCCAGATGCCCTTGGTGTAAAGCTCCCATTGTAGGGACAAATCCGATAGTAGAATTTGCGGTTTTGATAGTTTTTAAATACGCTATCAGCGCTACTTTACCGTAAAAAATATGCATGGCGGTATTATTAAAATTTTATGCAAACATAATATATTAGTTATAAACTGCATAAATTTTTGTAATTTTGCAACGTTTTTATTACCAAAAATTAAGTAAAATACTATTATGAAAGATAAGAGGATATTATATGTATCATCTGAAGTCGTGCCTTATTTGGCTGAAAATGAGGTTTCTTTAATGTCTTATGACGTTCCTAAAATGATCAACGATCAAGGAGGTCAGATAAGAATTTTCATGCCCAGATATGGAAATATCAATGAAAGAAGACATCAACTACACGAAGTAATCAGACTTTCTGGAATGAATTTGGTAGTGAATGACTTAGATATGCCATTGATTATCAAAGTAGCTTCTATTCCAAAAGAAAGAATTCAGGTTTATTTTATTGATAACGATGAATATTTTAAGCGTAAAGCAACTTTTGCAGACGAAGAAGGAGTTTTATATCCTGATAATGATGAAAGAGCGATATTTTTTGCTAAAGGAGTTGTTGAAACGGTAAAGAAATTAAATTGGGTTCCGGATATTATTCATGTTCACGGATGGCTTGCGGCTATGTTGCCAATTTATATGAAGCATTATTATAAAAACGAAGCTTTATTTTCTGAAACAAAAATCGTGACTTCGGTTTACGGTCAGTCGTTTGATGAAAATTTAGATTTGGAAATGATTAATAAGGTGAAATTCGATGGCGTGCCACATGAATCAGTAGCTGATTTGGAAACACCGAACTACGAAAATATTTTAAAAGCTAGTATATTACATTCTGATGGCGTTATAATTGCGTCAGAAAATGTTTCTCCAAGTTTAACAAAATTTATAGAATCTTCAGGAAAACCTTTTTTACCTTTCGCCACGAAAGATGCATTCGCTGAAGCGTATACAAATTTCTACAGAACATTTGGACTTTAAAAATTAACTTTACTATTAAACATGTATAATACTTCTTTTATTAAGAAAATTCTATTAGCTGCAACAGTTGTTCTTTTATATTCTTGTGATAAAGATTTTAATGCGATTGGAGATGATTTAATTGGTGACAATCATTTTGATTTGGCACCTGAAAAATATGATGTTCTGGCTTATAACCAGGAAGTAACTCCAATTCAGTCAAACGCATTGTTGGTTAATGGTCTTGGTATTTATGATAATCCTGTTTTTGGTACTACTACTGCCAATTATGTTACTCAAGTTGCTTTAGGGACTTATGCGCCAACTATTGGTGAGTCACCAGTTATTGAAACTGTTACATTGAGTATTCCATATTTTAGTCATACAACCGGATCGGTGAATACTGAAGGGTTAACACCGTATGCACTGGATTCAATTTATGGTGCGAAAAATGGTAGAATAAAACTTAGTGTTTATGAGTCGGGAGTTCAGATGCGCGGAAGTTTTTACGACAATGGTACTCAGTTTCCACAGTATTATTATACAGATATGGATAGTAATACGGATCCGAATTATATAAATTTTGATGCAAAAAAAGTAGGAGTAAGACTGAATAATTATAGCGATAAAACTCAAAATGATGAGTTTTATTTTGATGCCAAGCAACAAAATGATACAGTTGTAGATGATGCTGGTAAAGAAACTATTAATAAAGTGAAACCTGGAATGCGTTTATATTTGAATAAAGCATATTTTCAGAAAAAAATATTAGAAGCTCCAGCAGATAAATTGGCTAAACCTGATACATTTCAGGAATATTTTAGAGGATTATACTTTAAAGCAGAAAGAGCAGATGGATACCCTAGTAATATGGCTTTGCTTAATTTCGCAGAAGCAGTAATTACGATTAAATATAAGGCTAAAACGGAGAGTACTGCAGATGATGCGGCAACTACCGAAGAAAAAAGTTTAACCATTAGTTTTGGTGGAGCCACTGCCGGTTTGTTAAAAGATAATAAAGCAACCGCTTATGCTGACGCAATAAAGACGGCAAATGTTAACAAAACAACGGGTGATCCAAGACTTTATTTAAAAGGTGGTCAGGGTTCGCTTGCAGTTATTGATCTGAAAGATTTTGGTTCAAAACTGGATGATATCAGAGCTAAAAACTGGATGGTCAATGAGGCAAATCTTGTTTTTACAATTGATTCTGATAAAATGGGTGTTAAAGATGCAGCCGGATTACAGGCTAATGAACCTAAAAGGGTTTATTTGTATGATTTGACTAATAATGTTCCTATTTTGGATTATACTTCGGACCGATCTACAAGTATAACTTCAGACGCGAGAATGAGTAAGATTATTTACGGAGGGATTATTTCAGTTGATGCAACTACAAAAAGAGGAACTACTTATAAAATTAGGTTAACAGAGCACATTCGTAATCTTATAAAAACTAAAACGGCAACTAATGTAAAATTAGGATTAGCTGTTATGGATGATATCACCATCACAACATCAAATAAGTTGAAAAATAAAAATGATGTTATTTCAGAAGCGCCGAGAGCTTCAGTTGTGAATCCGTTGGGAACGATATTGTTTGGTAATAATATTCCTTCAACAGATGCTTCTTTTGAGAAGAGACTGAGACTTGAGGTTTATTACACGAAACCAAATTAATAAGTATATATGTGTGGAATTGTTGGGTATATCGGTCATAGAGAGGCCTATCCTATTGTTATCAAAGGATTAAAGCGGCTCGAATACAGAGGATATGACAGCGCCGGAGTTATGTTGTATGACAACGAAGCTGGTGTAAAACTTTGTAAAACAAAAGGCAAGGTTTCAGATCTTGAAGCTAAAGCTAAAAATGATTTTACAACAAACGGAACTATTGGAATAGGGCATACACGTTGGGCAACACATGGTGTGCCAAATGATGTAAACTCACATCCGCATCTTTCTAATTCCGGGGAGTTAGTCATAATTCACAATGGAATTATTGAAAATTACGCACCTCTTAAAGAGGAGTTGATTAAAAGAGGCTATAGCTTTAAATCAGATACTGATACTGAGGTTTTAGTAAATTTAATCGAAGAAGTTCAGAAAAACGAAAACATCAAACTCGGAAAAGCAGTTCAGGTTGCTTTAAATCAAGTTGTTGGTGCTTATGCAATTGCTGTTTTTGATAAGAAAAATCCAGATGAAATTGTTGCAGCACGACTTGGTAGTCCGTTAGCAATTGGTGTTGGAGACGGAGAATATTTTATTGCTTCTGATGCTTCGCCTTTTATTGAGTACACTTCAAATGCTATTTATCTTGAAGATGGTGAAATGGCAAATATCCGTTTGCATAAACCACTTAAAATTAGAAAAATTAAAGATGACTCTTTAGTAGATCCTTATATTCAGGAACTTCAAATGAATTTGGAGCAAATTGAAAAAGGTGGGTATGATCACTTTATGCTAAAGGAAATCTATGAGCAGCCAAGTGTAATTAAAGATACTTACAGAGGAAGGCTTCATGCTAATGAGGGAATTGTTCAGATGGCTGGGGTTGAAGATAATCTTGAAAAATTCTTAAATGCAAAACGAATCTTAATTGTTGCTTGTGGTACTTCATGGCACGCAGGTTTGGTTGCAGAATATATTTTTGAAGAGTTTACACGTATTCCTGTTGAAGTTGAGTATGCTTCGGAATTTAGATACAGAAATCCAATTATAAATAAAGATGACGTTGTAATAGCAATCTCTCAATCGGGAGAAACGGCTGATACAATGGCGGCTATTAAATTGGCAAAAGAGAATGGTGCCTTTGTTTTTGGAGTTTGTAATGTAGTAGGTTCGTCTATTTCAAGAGAAAGTCATGCAGGTGCTTACACGCACGCAGGTCCGGAAATTGGAGTAGCTTCTACTAAAGCTTTTACAACTCAGATTACAGTTTTAACTATGATCGCTTTGAAATTAGGAAAAGCAAAAGGAACATTGTCAAACCCTGATTTTCATGCTTATTTGCAGGAATTAGAATTGATTCCTGAAAGAGTTGCTGAAGCTTTGGATACTAATGATAGAGCAAAAGAAATTGCAGCTGCTTTTAAAGACGCGCCAAACTGTCTTTACTTAGGTCGTGGGTATAATTTCCCGGTTGCTCTTGAAGGTGCTTTAAAGCTTAAAGAGATTTCATACATACATGCTGAAGGTTATCCTGCAGCTGAAATGAAACACGGTCCAATCGCTTTGATTGATGAGCATATGCCAGTTATTGTAATTGCTCCTAAGCAAGGTCATTATGACAAAATTGTAAGTAACATTCAGGAGATTAAATCGCGTAGTGGTAAAATCATTGCAGTTGTTACAAAAGGTGATACGCAAGTGCGTGAATTAGCAGATTATGTAATCGAAATTCCTGAAACTTCAGATGCATTATCGCCATTAATTACAACTATTCCGCTGCAATTGCTTTCGTACTACATTGCGGTTATGAGAGGTTGTAATGTTGATCAGCCACGTAACTTAGCAAAATCGGTTACTGTTGAGTAATTTTTTTGACATAAATAATTTTAGAAAGCGAGATTAGGTCTCGCTTTTTTTGTGCTTTAATACAAAGGATTTTTAAGTTATCGAAGAATCGATAATGTTAAAAAAGTGAGATTTACATCTCACTTTTTTTTATTGTCAAATTTTTTTTATGGCAGGTGTATTTTTATTAAATCCTCAAAAAGAGCGTCAAATTTTATATGTATGCATAGTATTGTTGCTAATAATGTATTTAAATATTGATTTTACTTTAATAAAATCAATTGCATAATAGTTAATATTGATGTAAATTTTATAATAAATATTAATTTTTTTTAACGTTTTTTTATCAATGTCAAAAATATTTGTATTTTGGCTTGATCAACTAGTAATTTATCAAAATCAAAAACTAACCAAAATCTAACCCTAATGAGAGTCTACTTGCTTATTATGTTGTTTTTCAGCGGAATATCTTTTGCGCAGAATACAATTACAGGTTCTGTTACTGATAGTAACAAACAATCTATTCCTGGTGCCAATATCAATGTTGTTGGAAGTACTAGCGGAGCTTCAACTGATTTCGATGGTACATTCAAATTAAATACTACCGCTAAACCGCCTTTTTCTATTAAAATTTCTGCTGTAGGATTTGAGAGTAAGACAGTCAGTATTACTTCTGCTAATCAAAAGGTAGATGTAGTGTTGATTGGAGAAGAGAATAAACTTGATGAAATTGTTGTTTCTGCTTCTAGAACGCCGGAAAGAGTTTTGGAATCGCCTGTGACAATTGAAAGAATGGGGCTTCAGGAAATTAAAAGAACGGCTTCTCCATCTTTTTATGACGGATTGGAAAATCTGAAAGAGGTGCAAATGAATACAAGTAGTATGTCTTTTAAATCAATTAATACTAGAGGGTTTGCTACTGTTGCAAATACTCGTTTTATGCAATTGGTTGATGGAATGGATAACTCGTCTCCATTATTGAATTTTGTTTTAGGGAATATGATTGGTGTTTCTGAAATTGATGTTCAGAGCGTTGAGTTACTTCCAGGAGCATCATCTGCTTTGTATGGTGCGAATGCTTTCAATGGAATTTTATTCATGAATAGTAAAAGTCCATTTACAAGTCAGGGAATTTCTACTTATTTTAAATACGGAGTTACTTCGCAAGAGGCAGCTGGAACAAATGGATATTATGATTTCGGAATTAGATTGGCTCATTCTTTTAATAAATATTTCGCAGCTAAAGCTAACTTCACTTATATGCAGGCTACAGATTGGTATGCAACAAACTATGACGATAAAACCAGAGCTGGAATTGACAGAACAGATCCAAATTACGATGGTATAAACGTTTATGGTGATGAAGCGTCTACTAATATTAGAGGTGTAGGTCAAAAGTTGGAAGCAATGGGTTTGATTCCTGCGGGAGCTTCTAATCTTTTGCCAAACTCAAATGTGAGCAGGACTGGTTATAATGAAACTGATTTAACAAATAATAAAGCTGGAAATACAAAAATCGACTTGTCTTTTCATGTTAGACCTTTTGGTGATGAAAAGTTGGAAATTATTTGGCAAAGTAAATTTGGTTTCGGAAATGCTGTCTATCAAGGAGCAAATAGATATTATTTGAATAACTTTTTTATGCAACAGCATAAGATTGAATTTAAAGGAAAGAATTTTTTCGTAAGAGGATATACTACTTCTGAAGATGGTGGGGATTCTTATGATATGATCTTTACAGGGATTAATGTAAACAGAAAGTGGAAGGATGATAACACTTGGTTCGGTCAGTATGCTGGAGCTTTCATCACAGGAACTTTAGGAGGTATGACTCCGCAACAGGCACATGCGGTGGCAAGATCTACTGCTGATACTGGTCGTTTTATGCCAGGAACTACACAATTTAATAATGCTTTTAATCAGGTAATTGCAGATGAAAGTGTTCTTACTGGTTCAAAATTGGTTGATAATTCAAGAATTTATCATTCAGATGCTAATTATAATTTCAAAGACGAAATAAAATTTGCTGAAATTCAGGTTGGTGGATCTTTCAGATTGTATGAGCTTAATTCTCATGGTAGAATTTATACAGATGCTAATGGTCCTATTAATTATAATGAATACGGTGCATACACGCAATTGATGAAAAAATTCATGGATGACAGATTGAAGTTTACAGGTTCTATTCGTTATGATAAATCTAAAAACTTTGATGGAAACTTTTCACCGAGATTGTCTTTGGTGTATTCTGGAGGGGAGAAGAGAAATCATAATTTCAGAGGATCTTTTCAAACAGGTTTTAGAAATCCATCTACACAAGATCAGTACATAGGATTCAATATCGGAAATGCTGTACTTATCGGATCTGCTCCTGATAACTTAACAAGATTTAGTGAAACTTTTAATCTTAGTGCAGAAGGACAAGCTTACAGTGGTGGAAGAACTACGAAAGATATGACGGGTGTTGATGCTTACGGAAACTCTTATTTAGCAAGTTCAGTTGCTGCGTTTTCAGCTATGGCTGGAACAGATCCTGTAGCGGCGGCAGCTTTATTAAAGAAATCAACAGCAAATTATGTAAAACCTGAAGAGGTAAAAGCTTTTGAATTAGGATATCGTTCTGTTTTTGAAGGTATGTCAATAGATCTTAATGGTTATTATAACATATACAATAACTTTATTGGTAATTTGAATGTAATTTCTACTTATTATGGAACGGCTCAGGATAATCCTGCTTTGCCAAATCCTAGTGCCCCTATTACAGATCCGGGAGCGCAATCTATCCGTGCTTTGCAAAATAGCGAATATAGAGTGTATCAATTATATACAAACTCAGATGTGGAAATACATTCGCTTGGTTTTGGTGTTGGGCTTTCTAAAAAAGTAATTTCTGATTTTGAGGTAGGTCTAAATTATAATTATGCTCAGTTTGATTTTGATCAGGCAAAAGATCCAAGTTTCGAGGCTGGATTTAACACGCCAAAACATAGAATAAAAATGTCTGTTGGAAACGATAAGTTGTTCAAAGATTTTGGTTTCAGTGTTAGTGGAAGATGGAATAGTGAATATTTATGGCAAGCAGGTTTTGCTGATGGTGTAATTAAGTCGGCTACTGTAATTGATGCTCAGATAAACTACGGAATTCCAAAATTAAAATCAGTTGTAAAATTTGGAGCTGCTAATATTGGTGGTAAAGAATACTATCAAGTTATCGGAGCTGGATTAATCGGACAGCAATATTTTGTTTCATGGACAATTAATCCATAATTAGAGATTTCAAATAAAATAAATATGTTATTCGCTTTTCTTAAAAGAGAATTTAGAAAGGAATAATTTTAAAATATATAAATTATGATAAAAAGTTTCAAATGGCTCTTATTGGTTTCATTGACCTTTGCAGCCTGTAATAGCGATGATAATACCCCAGAAGTAATTGATTCAGCAGATGGTTTACCTCTAACTTCTGGTTCAGCTGATTTTGCTAATTATGTTGCTTTGGGAGATTCCTTTGCGGCTGGTTTTAGTGACAATGCTTTGTTTATTAAAGGGCAACAAGGGGCATATACTAATGTTATTGCTCAGCAATTTGCTTTAATAACTAAGGCAGATTTCAAAACTCCGTTAGCTAACGATAATATAGGAGGATTATTGTTAGGTGGAAATGTTATCAGCGGGCCACGTTTGTATTTTAATGGGAAAGTTCCTGTTCCTGTAGATGGAGTGCCTACAACAGAAGTTACTACACATCTTTCGGGTACTTTTAATAATTTAGGCGTTCCTGGAGCCAGAAGTTATCATTTGGTTGCTCCGGGATACGGTAACGTAGCAGGAGTGGCGCTTGGAAAAGCAAATCCGTATTTTGCAAGATTTGCAAGTTCTCCGACTACAACAGTTTTAGCAGATGCAATTGCGCAATCGCCTACTTTCTTCTCTTTATGGATTGGAGGGAATGATGTTTTAGGATATGCTACATCAGGAGGTACAGGTAAAGATCAAACTGGTAATATGGATCCGTCGACTTATTCGGGAAGTGATATTACAGATCCAACAGTTTTTAAAATGGTTTATACTAATATAATAGACGGATTGACAGCTAAAGGAGCAAAAGGTGTAATAGCAAACTTGCCAAATATCACATCGCTGCCTTATTTTACAACTGTTCCGTATAACCCTGTAGGATTGACGGCAGAGAAAGCTGCTCAGTTAAATGCGGGATATGCAACTTATAATGGAGGTTTGCAGCAATTGAAGGCTTTAGGTGCAATAAGTGCTGATGAAGCTGCAAAAAGAACAATAAACTTTGTAGCAGGAAATAATCCTGTAGTTATTGAAGATAGTTATTTAACGAACCTTTCTGCTTATAAACTTCCTTCATACAGACAAGCTACAAAAGATGATTTAGTGGTTTTGACTGCTATGAGTTTTATAGGAACACCTGTGGGTGAAGATCCAACAAAAGTAAATGGAGTTTCGGTGCCTTTAGCAGATAAATGGGTTTTGACAAAAGATGAAATTGCAGAAGTGGCAAAGGCAACTAAGTCATACAACGAAACTATTGTGGCAGTAGCTACTGCGAAAAACTTAGCTATTCTAGATACAGAAACGCTAATGAAGCAAATTGCTGGTGCAGGAATTACAGCTAATGGCTTTACAATGAAATCTACATTTGTAACAGGTGGTACTTTTTCTTTAGACGGAGTTCATCCATCGCCAAGAGGATACGCTCTGATCGCTAATAAATTCATTGAGGCTATCAATGCTAAGTACGGATCGAACTTAAATGGAGTAGACATAAGTAATTATCCGGTTATGTTTCCTAAAGCATTATAATAAAGCCAATTTTTTTTTAGTAAAAAGTCACTCATTTTTAAAATGTAGTGGCTTTTTTTATTGTCTTAAAATTTACTGTTTTAGTTATTTGAAGCCCAACTTTTAAGAATCAAACAAAATGATGGTATTTTTTATGAAAAAAAAATTGATTTTATATTTTAAAAAATTATCTTTGCGCTCTGAAAAAAGAGGTATTTTCGATAAACCTAAATAGCTATTTAATAAATACATAAGTAATGTCAAAAGTAATAGGAAAAGTTGCTCAAATCATTGGACCAGTAGTTGACGTAGTTTTCAACGGTAAGGATGTTGAACTTCCAAAAATTTATGATTCACTAGAAGTCACTAAAAAAGATGGAACTTTATTAGTTCTAGAAGTACAATCTCACATTGGAGAAAACACTGTTCGTACAATCTCTATGGACTCTACAGACGGTTTGTCAAGAGGATATGAGGTAGTTGGAACTGGAAATCCAATCCAAATGCCAATCGGTCCAGACGTATATGGACGTTTATTTAATGTTGTTGGAGATGCAATTGATGGTTTAGGCGAATTGCCAAAAACTGGAGAAAATGGTTTGCCAATTCACAGACAAGCTCCTAAATTTGAAGATTTATCAACTTCATCTGAAGTTTTATTCACAGGTATTAAAGTAATCGATTTGATCGAGCCTTACGCAAAAGGAGGTAAAATTGGATTGTTCGGTGGTGCTGGTGTTGGTAAAACAGTATTGATTCAGGAGTTGATCAACAATATCGCAAAAGGTCACGGTGGACTTTCAGTATTCGCTGGAGTAGGTGAAAGAACACGTGAAGGAAATGACTTACTTCGTGAGATGTTGGAGTCAGGAATTATTAAATACGGTGATGATTTCATGCACTCTATGGAAAATGGAGGATGGGATTTATCTAAAGTAGATATGCCAGGAATGAGAGAGTCTAAAGCTACTTTCGTTTTCGGACAAATGAATGAGCCACCTGGAGCTCGTGCACGTGTGGCACTTTCAGGATTATCTATCGCTGAGTATTTCCGTGATGGAGCTGGATCTGACCAAGGTAAAGATGTATTATTCTTCGTTGATAATATCTTCCGTTTTACACAAGCAGGTTCTGAGGTATCGGCACTTTTAGGTCGTATGCCATCTGCAGTAGGTTACCAACCAACTTTGGCAACAGAGATGGGAGCTATGCAAGAGCGTATTACATCTACAAACAAAGGATCTATTACATCTGTACAAGCGGTTTACGTTCCTGCGGATGACTTAACTGACCCGGCGCCGGCTACAACTTTCGCGCACTTAGATGCAACAACAGTATTGTCTCGTAAAATTGCTGAGCTAGGTATTTATCCAGCGGTTGACCCGTTAGATTCTACTTCAAGAATTTTGACTCCTCAAATTTTAGGAAATGAGCACTACGACTGTGCACAAAGAGTAAAAGAGATTCTTCAAAAATACAAACAACTTCAGGATATCATCGCGATTCTTGGTATGGAAGAGTTATCTGAAGAAGATAAACTTTCTGTATCTAGAGCTCGTCGTGTACAACGTTTCTTGTCTCAGCCATTCCACGTAGCGGAGCAATTTACAGGTATTCCAGGAGTATTAGTTGATATTAAAGATACTATCAAAGGATTCAACATGATTATCGACGGTGAGTTAGATCATCTTCCAGAAGCAGCTTTCAACTTGAAAGGTTCTATTCAGGATGCTATCGAAGCTGGAGAAAAAATGTTAGCTGAAGCATAATCTAGTTTTCAGTATTCTGTCACAGTATTCAGTACTGAGACTGTTAACTGAGACTGTAAACTAAAAAAAATATGATTTTAGAAATAGTATCACCAGAAGCAAAATTATTTTCAGGAGAAGTAACATCGGTTACATTGCCTGGAGTTGATGGAAGCTTTCAAATATTGAATCATCACGCTCCTATTGTTTCTATTCTAGAAAAAGGAACTATTAAAATTGCAGCGCCAAGTTTCAGTTTTTCTAAAGAAGTTGCGGATAAATTCACGAAAGTAAATGACCAAACCTATACATTAGAAATTACGTCAGGTACTATCGAAATGAAAGACAATAAGATAATTGTTTTAGTTGACTAATAACAATTTCAGAATAAGTTTTGAAAACCATTCACTTTTGTGAATGGTTTTTTTTATTTTTAGATATGCAAAACGCCCACTTAGACAAATTAATTTATAGATCAGAAAGGCCATTTTGGCATTTTCTTTTAGCTGCACCACTTTATTTTTTTACCATTTCAATGTCACTTAAAATGTTTGATCTTTTTTATACTGGCAGGATTATTAATGGGTTAAAATTTACTTTAGCTGTCTTGTTTATGTTTGTTTGCGCTGCGGCATTGACTTTTACAAAAAGAGTGTATACAAATTCCTTTACTAAAGAAGTTCGTTTCAATTTCATTTTATTTAATATCCCTTTGTGTAAGGACACTGTATTTAAAAATGTAGAATATGTTTCTGTATACAAAAACCACTCTGACAGGGATTTTGAAGTGCAAATTTGGCTTTCAGAAACAAAGAAAAAATCTGTTTCGATTCATCTTAATTCTCAATCTGCTTTTAACTTGGCGATTAAAATAGCTAACGGACTTCAAGTTAATTTACTCGATGCAACCGAAAAAGGTAACTTTAAATGGGTTGAAAAAGAAAGCTAATAATATTTAAATGTCATTAGCTAAGGTTAATATCTTTATTAAAGTTACTATCTTTGAATTATTAAAATCTCTTTATAAAATATTGATTCTGTTGTGAAAGCTCAGTAAGCTTTTACGTTTTTGCTTTATCAAACTGATAAAGCAAAAGTTTTCTATGTCAAATTTTATAAAGAATATATATGAAAAATATATCAAAAGTCGCTGTTCTTGGCGGTGCAGGGAGAACTGGAAAATACCTTATAAACCAGTTACTAGAAAAAGGATTTAATATAAAAGCATTAGTTAGAAATCCTGAAAATCTAACCATTCAAAATTCATGTTTAGAAATCATCAAAGGAGATGCTGTCGATGAAGAAACGATTCGCTTATTATTAAATGATTGTCAAGCAGTCGTAAGTACTATCGGTCAAAGACCCGGCGAAACTATGGTTGCAAGCCAATCTGTGAAAAACTTGCTGAAGGTTATGAATGAATTAGAAATTGAGCGATTTGTTTTATTGGCAGGGCTCAATATTGATACACCATTTGATAAAAAAAGTCCAAAAACTATCATGGCAACAGATTGGATGAAGGCTAATTTTCCAATAATTCAGGAAGATCGTCAGAAAGCGTATGATCTTTTGATTCTGAGTGATGTTTGCTGGACACAAGTTCGTGTTCCGTTTATCGAATTTATTGATGATAGTTCTCAAATCGAAGTAAATCTTGAAGATTGTTTGGGAGATAAAATCAGTGCATTTGACATCGCGAAATTTATGGTTCAGGAAATGATCGAATCAAATTACCGCAGGCAATCGCCTTTTATAAGTGCTGTTTAAAATAAATTAGGAAACAGCGGGAACATCAAATCCCGCTGTTTGTTTCTATCAAATTTCAATTTCATAACTTTGCTTTCATGAAATTACCTGAAAATCTTATTCAAAAGCTTGAAAATCGAAAGCAAAATAACTCGTTAAGAAAATTACCAAGTTTTAATAATCTTGTTGATTTTTCTTCAAATGACTATATTGGGTTTTCAAAATCGGAAACCATTTTTAAGCAGTGTCATCATTATCTAATAGAAAATGAGATTTTTCAGAATGGCGCAACCGGTTCGCGATTGATTTCGGGTAATCATTCGTTATATCAAATTGCAGAAACAGTTATAGCTGAATTTCAAGAGGCAGAATCGGCTTTAATTTTTAATTCGGGCTACGATGCTAATGTTGGTTTTTTTAGCGCTGTACCGCAGCGAAATGATGTTATTTTGTATGATGAATTAAGTCATGCCTCAATTCGGGACGGAATTGTAATGTCGAATGCTAAATCGTATAAGTTCAATCATAATGATTTTGAAGATTTAGAACGATTAATTCTTAAATTCCAATCTTCGAATTCCCTAAATCCAAACATTTATATCGTTACAGAAACCGTTTTTTCAATGGATGGCGACAGTCCGAATTTGGAAGAGTTAGTGCAGTTAACCGAAAAGTATAATTGTTATTTAGTTGTTGACGAAGCACATACTCTTGGCATTTTTGGTGAAAAAGGAGAAGGACTTATACAGCAATTGCAACTGCACAGTAGAATTTTTGCCCGCATAATGACTTTCGGAAAAGGATTAGGCTGCCACGGTGCGGTGGTTCTCGGAACAAATGAACTTAAAGAATATTTAGTAAACTTTGCCAGAAGTTTTATTTATACAACAGGTTTGTCTCCACATTCTGTTGCCACTATTTTGACTGCCTATCAGCATTTGGAAATTGAGAAAGAAACAATTGAACAGCTTCGAAGCAATATTATTTTCTTTAATCAGCAGAAAAATCTTTTGGGTTTAAAACCAATGTTCGTTCGTAGTAAATCGGCAATCCAATCGGCCATTATTCCCGGAAACGAAAATGTAAAACGTATTGCTCAGCAATTGCAGGATAAAGGTTTTGATGTAAAACCAATTCTTTCTCCAACCGTTCCGGAAGGTCAGGAACGTTTGCGTTTTTGTATTCACAGCTTTAATACACAGGAAGAAATTAGTCAGATTTTAGAATTATTGCGAGATTTTGTATTCTAAGATTTCTTCAGATTCAAAAAAACTTTTGCGAATCTCCGTGATTCATAAAACTTTTCCGCATGATATTTTACTTGTTAACCTGATTTTTAAAGGTTAAAATTTTTTGTAACGTTTTGAATATTTGGGTACATACAAGTTGTAATTCACACATCATCTTAAATCAATAATTAAAATGAAAAATACCATCCAATCAATACTAACATTATTTTTAATTGTTTTTGGTTTTTCTGCGAAAGCACAAACAAATGTTCCAAAACTTGAAAATACGCTTTTATGGGAAGTTTCCGGAAACGGACTTAAAAAGCCTTCTTATTTATACGGAACGATTCATATGATTTGCGCACCGGATTATTTTCTTTCCGATAAAACAAAACGCGCTTTTGAAGCATCGAATAAATTGGTTTTAGAAATTAATTTTAATGATCCGAAAGAGTTGACTGAAATGCAGCAATTGGCAATGGGCAAAGAACCATTAAGCAAAAAATTAAGTCCGGAGCAATTGTCAAAGTTAGATGCGATTTTAAAAAGTACTACCGGGATGGGCGTACAGCAAGTCGACAGTTTTAGTTTAGTGACTGTATTGAGTTTGATATCGATGAAATCTTTCGGTTGTGCTGATTTGAAATTTTATGAAATGGAATTTATCGATCAGGCGAAGAAGAGAAGTATAGAAATTAGCGGACTTGAAACGGTCAAAGCGCAGTTTGCCACTCTTGAAAATGCCTATTCAAATGATGAAATGATTGCCTTGCTGGAAGAATCAGATATGGAGGAAACAAGTAAGTTAGTGGCCGCTTATAAAACTGAGAATCTCGAAATTTTATATGATATTTCAACGGATAAAAAAGTAACGAGCGATAAGATTAGGAAGATTATACTGGACAACAGAAATAGTAATTGGGTAAAAGAGATGCCACAGCAAATGCAAAAAGAAAGCGTCTTTTTTGCTGTTGGTGCGGGACATTTGGGTGGTGAGTTTGGAGTAATAAACTTATTGAGGAATGCGGGATTTGTTGTTAAACCGATTATGAATTAGTCTCTTTTTGAAAAGGTAAGAATTTTTAAGCTGACTGGAAATTCACAAAAGAATTCCGTGTGAAATTTCAAAAATGTACGTGGATGATGTTGATAATCAGTAGGATTTGTTTCGGAAGAATAAATAGAAATTAGCTTATTGTTTTTATTGGTATTTTTGTATCCGTTAAAATAAGAAAATGAAAATATTTATTACAGGAATTTCAACGGATGTTGGCAAAACAGTAGCTTCGACAATTGTGGTTGAAGCTTTAGAAGCTGATTATTGGAAACCTATACAAGCTGGAGATTTAGATATTAGTGATACACATAAAGTAAGAGCAAAAATATCGAATTCAAAATCTCAATTTTTTCCGAATGCATATGAATTGAATACGCCGGCGAGTCCACATTTGGCAGCGGAAATTGATGGAATTGAAATTGACTTGAAAAATATTCAGGAGCCAAAAACAGAAAATCATTTGGTTATTGAAGGCGCGGGTGGAATTTTTGTTCCATTAAACGAAAAAGACACTATTGTAGATTTGATTCAGCCCGATTATAAAGTAATTGTGGTTTCGCGACATTATTTAGGAAGCATCAATCATACGTTATTAACTATTGAAGCTATAAAAAACCAAGGATTTGATGTTCACGGAATTATCTTTAGCGGAAGCGAAAACAAATCGACAGAAAGTTTGATTCTGAATAAAACCGGAATTAAATGCATTGGAAGAATTGATGAAGAACCGTATTTCGATCAGAATGTAATTAGAGAATACGCCGATTTATTTCGAGAGAATCTTCTTGGCTTGTAAAAGTATAGATTTAAAGAGGCAAGATGCAAGAAGCAAGAGAATAGAGACGGGAAATTGAGGGTAAGCAAATAGACTTTCTTATCTTTGCGCAAACTTATAGCGTCTTTCTTCTTGACTTTATAAATCTATTCTCTAAAAAATGACATTAACAGAAAAAGACAGCCAATACCTTTGGCATCCTTATACACAGCATAAAACATCACAAACTCCGATTGCTATTTCTAGAGGCGAAGGCGCTTTGCTTTGGGATGAAAACGACAAACAATATATAGATGCAATTGCATCGTGGTGGGTAAATCCGTTTGGGCATAGTAATAAATTTATTGCCGATGCGATTTACAAACAATTAACCACTTTAGAACATGTTTTGTTTGGTGGTTTTACACACGAGCCAGCGATAAAAGTAGCAGAAAAACTAATTGAGATTCTGCCTGAAAATCAGCAAAAAATCTTCTTTTCTGATAATGGTTCAACTGCAGTTGAAGTCGCGATCAAAGTGGCTTTGCAATATTTTTTCAATAAAGGAGAAAAACGAACTACAATAATTGCTTTTGAAAATGCTTTTCATGGTGACACTTTCGCGGCAATGGCAGCGAGCGGTATTTCATTTTATACACAAGCTTTTCAAGGAATGTTTATTGATGTTGTCCGAATTCCGGTTCCGGAAAAAGGACAGGAAGAAGCAAGTTTTGAAGCTTTAAAAAATGTAATTCAGAATCATAATTGCGCCGGATTTATTTTTGAACCTTTAGTACAAGGTGCCGCGGGAATGGTAATGTATGAACCTGAAGCATTGGCAAAACTGATTGAAATTTGTGCAGCAAATAATGTTTTAACGATTGCCGATGAAGTAATGACAGGTTTTGGAAAAACAGGAAAAACCTTTGCAATGGATTATGTTAATGTTAATCCGGATATGATGTGCCTTTCGAAAGCGTTAACCGGAGGAACAATCCCGATGGCGATTACCACTTTTACGCAGGAAGTTTTTGATGCTTTTTATGATGATGATATCAACAAAGCATTGTTTCACGGACATACTTTTACTGCCAATCCAACTGGTTGTGCGGCAGCTTTGGCTAGTATTGAATTGTTGCAGACAGATGAAATGCAGGCGAATATTGAAAGAATAAATAAAAGCCATTTAGAATTTCAGAAGAAAATCGAGAATCATTCAAAAGTAATAACAGCAAGAACTTTAGGAGTTATTTTTGCGGTTGAAATAAAATCGGATTCTGAGGAAAGTTATTACGGTTCAATGCGTACTAAATTGTATAATTTCTTTATCGATAAAGGAGTTGTGTTAAGACCGGTTGGAAACATCGTGTATATTTTGCCTCCTTACATAATGACAGACGATCAACTTCAGAAAGTATATAAAACCATTGAAGAAGCCATCGAAATGGTATGATTTTTTAAACATATAAGTCATATAAGTTCATTTAATTAAACTCGCTTTAATTTACTTATATGACTTATATGGTTTAATTTTGCATAAACTTTGGCTCCTGATAACTGTCGGGATTACGCCTTAAAAATCATTACATTGAATAAAAAAATATCCATAACTGCTTTTTCATCTATTTCTCCATTAGGAAATAATGCTGAAGAAGTATGGTCAAAATACCTGGAGAATAATCATTGTTTTTCGAAGCAATTTTTAGATCAGCAGGAAACTTCGACAGCGTCATTGAGTGAAGAATCAAAACGAATTGTTGCAGAATTAAGAGCGTCTGATATTAAATATAAATTTTTAGACGATTCGGTTTTATTTGCTTTGGCCGCTTCGCGTAAAGCAGTTCAGCAAGCCGGATGGAGTTCTGAAGATGTTTTCGGAATAAACATTGGTTCTTCAAGAGGAGCGACAGATTTATTTGAAAAACATTACAAAGAATATATTGATACCGGAAAAGCACAAACTTTAGCTTCGCCAACAACAACTTTAGGAAATATTTCATCCTGGATTGCGCATGATTTGCAGAGTACAGGTCCTGAAATTTCGCATTCGATAACCTGTTCAACTGCGCTTCATGCTTTATTAAATGGAGTTGCGTGGCTAAAATCGGGAATGGCAGATAAGTTTTTGGTTGGAGGAAGTGAAGCACCGCTGACTGATTTTACCATTGCTCAGATGAGAGCTTTAAAAATCTATTCGCGTATTGATCAGCATCAGGAAGCTTGGCCAAATTTGGCTTTTGATTTTGAGAAAACGCAAAACACAATGATTTTGGGCGAAGGTGCAGCCGTTTGTTGTTTAGAAGCTGGTGAAAAAGATAACGCGATTGCTTACGTAACGGGCGTTGGTTATGCAACAGAAGTACTGGAACATAATATTTCGATTTCTGCGGAAGCGACTTGTTTTCAGAAATCAATGAAAATGGCATTAGACGGAGAAGAATTAGAAAATATCGACGCCATTGTAATGCATGCGCCGGGAACAATAAAAGGTGATTTAACCGAATTGCGTGCAATTGAAAAAATCTTTGGTTCTAAATTGCCACTATTGACTACAAATAAATGGAAAATTGGACACACATTTGGAGCTTCGGGAATTTTGAGTTTGGAACTGGCACTTTTGATGATGCAGCATGATACTTTTGTTGGTGTTCCATTTGGAGAAAAACAAAATCAGACCAAACCAATTAAAAAGGTGTTGATTAATGCAGTCGGTTTTGGCGGAAACGCCGTGAGTGTTTTGATTGAGAAAAGATAATTAAAGACACATATTATATTAAATAAAAAAAATCCATTCGATATCGAATGGATTTTTTTATGGAGTATTTTTTATCTAGTTAATGATTATTTTTTTAGAATCGGTATGACCATTTTCTAAAGTAATTTTCACTAGCAATAATTGATTTGTAGCTCTTAAATTAGCGATTTCATACTCGGTTTGATTCACTTTCGTTTTATCATAAAGTAATTTTCCTGAGATGTCGTACACTGAAATCTGTTTGATGTTTTCTTTTGCCGATTGTACTTTAACCACTTTATCTTTTACAGAAACAATTAAATCATTTTCAATGTTTTCGAAATCACCTGTTCCAAGTGTTTTACTAGTGTAACGAAGTACAAATCGATTTGTAAATGTTCCAATTATTGTATTGAAAGTATAGTTTCCGGCACGAAGATCAATCTCTTTTCCAGTTACTTTATCTTCAAGATATATCGCTTGTTCATTGAATAAACCATCAACATGGTCAATCGAAATCGTGAAATCTCCGGCAATAGTGGTAACATATCCTAAAGGAACTTCATCTGTATTCGCAAATGGTACCGCACGCCCCTGAATAGCTAATTTATCGTTCTCGTTGATACTGTAAAAATCTATGTAAGCATTACTGCTCATTGTTCCAGCATCATAATTATCATCCCAACTGTCTGTTGCGCCTTTAATGTAACCTACTAAAAGTTGTTTGAAAGCACCTTTAGCATTTGTGAAATTCAACCAAATACGATTTTCTTCAGGTTCACTGTCGCCAGTAGTTTTAAAGAACTGATTGTTATTTGCACCAATACGCATGTCGTTGGTGAATTTTATTTTATTAGCATTAGAAGCAAGCATAAAGAAGCCTTGTCCCGAAGTAATTTTTCCGTTTGGCTCATTTGTGTTTCCGGTTCCAGTTCCACTTTTAGATCGTTGTGTTGCAATTCCTCCAGATAAACTAAAGATAGCATAATCATCAGTTGTGTAGGTGTAAATACCATCACCGTCTGTATCTACTGGTGAACTATTGTGTGTCCACAAATAAATTGCACCAATTATAGTTCCGGCATTCTCATTGTCCTTAATAAATTTTTTGGCATCTAAAGCCGATGGATAAGGATTTCCGATTAAATTATATTGCCCTCCAACAGGAGTAACTTCGTAATCCCCATTATTTGGGATTCCGAAAAATGATGCTCTAAAAGCTTTTTTTTCTGTAATGCTAAAAGTTTGTGGTGCTCTTACATTGTATCCCATTCCAGCATACATAATCTGTCCTCCTCCATAACTTAGTGTCCAGCCTGACCCTGGAGTATAACTCCAATATTTATCTCCCAATGTATCTGGAGACAAATCATGAAGTGTAAATCCTGGAGTTTTCGTAACTGGTGACGACCAACGTGTGTAATCGTAACGACGAACCGGAGTGGTCTCTCTTTGTAATTCAAATGCGTCCATCGCACCGGTAAACGCTGTTTTACTTGTAGTGGTCTGTATTAAGGAACCTCCACTTTCTATTAAAAGTTTTCCTTTGTCGCCAACTGTAATGGTTTCGTTTACGGTTAATGTTCTGTCTACAGGAACGGTTAGAGTTACTCCTGGTTTGATTGTGCAAGAGCAAACTTCGAGGTCAGACTGTAAAGTTGTATTTGCTGCGATCTCAATTGAGCTAGTCTTTGAAGGTGCAGTGCCAGTTCCGTTATATGCAAGGGGAGTATCAACAAAATTTACTGCAATATTTGCATCTGAAGCATCTTCTCGTAGGATAATCTCTATTTTAGAGTTTGAATTTAAAAGATAAAATTTGCCGTCAGTATCTTTTGCCGGACCTGGATAGTAACCATTTTGAGTGTAAATAAGAGTACCATCAATATATATTAACCCAACATTATCGCAGTTTACTAATTGTATTTTATATCTCCCACAAGGGAAACCTTGACGTTTATAGGTAATCGTAAAATTGTCTGTTCCTATTGGAGCTCCCTGCCAATTAGCAGCTGAAGATGGAGATTTGCTTTTTGTCCATTTTTTTTGGGTATCCACATTTAAATTGGTATCTACATAAGTTCCCGCATAGCTGAAGCCTGGTAATGTAACATCTGGGACAGTGAAACCATAAACATTCCATTCGTTAATACCGTAAGGAAGTTCGACATTATTGCCTTTTATTTCACCGTAAGAGAATGAAACACGGGCCAGATCTTCTACGTCATAATACTCTAAAATAAATTGATGAGTTTTTGATTCAGTAAAAGTGATTTGAGCAGCATAATTTGAATAACCATGTCTTCCCCATGAACCTGAAGGACTCACAGCCACAAGAGCACCATCCATATATAATCTTACACCATCGTCTCCACCAATAGTAAAATTATAAGTTCCTGCGGGAATTACGGTATTCATTAAATAGCGAACATAGAATTGATCAATAGGAGCCGTGTTGCAAAATGCATCAATTGCAACGCTTTGATCTCCTGTTATTGCATTGGCTTTTACATCACGGTCAAAAATTGCTTTTTCGGCAATAGTACCTACATAAGTTGTCATAGCAGGAACATTTCCCGTATAAGTGTAGACATATCCTTTCCAGGAATCTGTTCCTGGGGTTAGTGTTGCAATACAAGGTGGCGGAGTTACTGTAACGGTTACTGTTGCTGATGAATAGGAAGTTCCATTAAATAAAGTATATATAAAAGTAGTAGTTCCTGAGTAACCTGGAGCTGGAGTAAAAGTGATGTCTTTGAGACCATTCGCTACCGCAGTACCATTTAAAGATTGCGTTGTAATGGTCATAGTTTGTAATGGAGTAGGAGCTATAATGTCATTACTTAGATTTTGAATTGTTACCGCTTGATTTGCTGGCGTCGTTGCACTATCATCATAAGCGGCTAATGAATTAATGGCTCTTACATATCCTCGAATAACTGGGCCGACGCTATTTCCGTTTCCGTTTTGAATATAATAACTGTTGTTAGTATTGTACACATAGAAACGAATATACATAGTTTCAGTAGGAATAAGTGAGCTAAGGTCTGATGCAAAAGTATTATTTAGTGTTGCCCATGAACCTGCACTTGAGGTTTCAGGGACAAAAGTTTTAACATTGGTTACAAAGTTTGGATCTTTTGAATAAGTTACTCGAAACTTTTGGGGATCATTATTGCCATTTCGTCTATATGTAAAGTTGAAAGATGTTAAGTCTATTTTATGATCTTGATCAGGTGAAATTTTAAAGGTTACAAATTTTGTTGGATCAAAACTTCCACCATTTTGTTGGGGGTTTGGCCAATTTGAGGTTTCAAAAAATATATTGCTTCCTGAATTATTACGGTAATCAAGACCTACGCCGCCTGATGCTGCTATTGGTCCAGAGGTAACATAGCTATTAAGGACCGGAGTATAACTTGATCCAGCTCCGTTCCATAATGCAAGATTTACTTCCTCACGATCCTTAACTGTTAAATAAACTGTTCCAGTTGACGATTGTGTAGCATTTTTTATCGTGTATGTAAATGATGTATTACCAACGTAAGACAAAGCTGGGTTAAATGTTACAGAGTAATCTGGATTGATTGTTACACTTCCTTCGCTAACATTCGGTTTTGTAGTAATTGTAAGGTTATTAATGTTTGAGGAACCTTTAACATCGTTGCTTATCAAAGGAATGTTAATCGTCTCATTTTTAGTAGTCGTCGCGTAATCATCAATGGCTAAAATCGTATTAGGATCAAAATTAGAGACATTACCTTTTATCGTTATTGCACTGTTGCTTGATACGGACCCTATTTTTAATTGAAAATTGTTATAGGTATTGTATACATAAATTCTAATATAAAGAATTTGAGTTGGAAGTATCGGGTTTATTTCTGGTAAGAAACTTGGATTGTATGTAGTCCAGGTTGATGTACTGATTGTTTCAGACATTAAATCCTTAACATCTTTTATAAAACTTGGATCTTTAGAATATTTAATTCTGAAGTTATTCGTGTTTCCTTCAGATCTGCATTGAAAAGTAAGAGAAGTCAAATCTAGTTTGCGATTGGGAGCTGCACTAATTTGTAATGAAATATATTTAGTTGGATCGTAAGTTCCTCCGTTTACAGCTGGCGAAGGCCATGAACCTGTATTGTAAAATACATTTTCGCCTGAATTATTAGTATAATTCATTGATCTGTTGTCCGTAATACTGATGTTTGCTGAAACGGCATCAGGATGAACAGTAGGAGAGTTGGTGTCGCTTTTTGCTGCATTCCATTTTACTAGGTCAGTTTGCGAAAATCCAAAAAAAGGTAATAACAACAAAAATAAAAGTAAAGTTTTCTTCATGTTAAGTGGCGTGAATCAGGTTGTTATGCTGGCATAATAGTTTTACCGCGCAAAGATATATACAACTACGACGTAGATGATATTAAGGTTTTTTGAAAGGCCATTTAATCGATGAAATGTTTAGATTACTCGTTAAACTACATTGGGAATTTTAAGATTTTATGGAAATTCTTATAAATCTGTTACTTTAAAAATAGGAAAAATCGTAATTTTTGATTAAAAATTGATTGTTTTTTGATTTTTTGGAAGAAAAAACGCGAGTTATACTGGTTTTTTCGCAACAATTCAATATTTGTATAGGAAAGTATTTTCTGATGTTTTAAGTGTTTTTGTAGCACTTTTGAGAAGATTATGTGGCAAAAAAATGGAACTTAATTCTGTTCCATTTCTTTTACTTTTTCATAAACAAGATTACTTTCGTAACCACGACGTAAGAGATAGTCGCAGAACTTTTTTCTCTTTTTAAGCTGATTATTTTCCTGAATCGAATTCCAAGATCTTTCGGAGAGCTGCTCAAAAGTTTCCAGATATTCTTCGCTACTAATTTCTTTAAGCGCTAAAGTGATATTTGTAGCCGAAATGTTTCTCATTTTTAACTCATTTGTAATCCTGATTTTTCCCCAGGACTTCATGCGGTGTTTTCCTCTGGCAAAGCTGCAGGCAAATCTAGTCTCGTTTAGAAAATTTCCTTCTATGAGTTTGACTACGATTTGATCAATTTCATCGGTCGTCATTTTTAAGCTATAAAGCTTCGAAACTACTTCATCATGACAGCGTTCCTGATAGGCGCAAAAGTGTTCCAATTTCTGTAAAGCTTCCAGAGGAGTAAAAGTAGTTTTCATGTGTTTTTTCTTGCTTTTTAACTATAAGTGCTAAAAATAATTATTATGATGTTAATTTTTTAGGAATTTCTTTACTATTCGCAAAAAAGAAATCTTATAAAATGTTGCGTGTGTGCGGAATTATAATATTTTTGTACGATATTATCATAAGTCCTAACCTGTTTGAAAAACAGTGTTTTAACGAGAAAAATTAAGTTTAAAAGCCAAAATTAAAATTTTGCTGTAAATAACACAGCACCTTTTGTTTTCTTTTAACGCCAAAAACAAATTTAATACCGCGCCTATATGATTCGAAAACTACTTTTGTTAATTCGTTCTTTATTTTTATTTTTTTCTAATTCTTCTAAAGAAAGATCTTTTACCCTGAGTTTGAGGATGCTTTGTTTGGGGATGTTTTTTGTTGTTTCACTTTCTTTTGGACAAATTGTACAAAGAGGAACCGCTATGTCCGCAACAGGAACGACTTCTTTAGCAATCACTAAACCTAACGGTGTTGTGGAAGGAGACGTAATGATTGTAAATATTTCTCAAGTTGGTAATAATACCGTTAATCCATCTTCAACTGGTTGGTTGTTAGTTAGTGCCGCAGATCTTAATGGAGGAACAGCAAGAAGGGGAACTGTTTTGTACAAAGTAGCAACGGCTTCGGAACCAGGTTCCTATACTTTTACTTTGGGTTCAGGTGTTACTGGTTCTGCTGGGGCAATTGTCGCATTCTCCGGAGTTGATGCATCGGGATCCACACCGTTTGATGCTTCAGGAGGAATATCAGTTTCAGCTAATAGCTCGGTAAATGTAAGCGCAGGGAGTATTACAACTATAACTGATAACGCAGCGGTTATTATGTTTGGTCAAGCAGCAGATTCATCACCAGACTGGAATGATACTAGCTGGAAGACAGCTACTTCACCAGGTAACTTAACAGAACTTTATGATGTTAAAAAAACTACTGGTGGAAATGTTACCATTGGTGCTGCTTGGGCGATTAAAACTGCTGCAGGTGCTACTGGAGCCGGAACAGCAACAATAACTTCAGCTCAAAGAAATGGAGGTGTTTTAATTGCTTTAAAACCAAAAGTTGCCTACAAAAGTCAAATCATATCGGCCAATACAGGGTCAACTAATTGGTGCCCTGGTGAAACAAGAAATGTAAGTGTCACTATAAAAAATGTGGGTACTTCTACATGGACTGATGGTGCTGGTTTTCCGGATATTAATATTGGTGTGAAATGGACTACAAACGGATCTAACTGGATGGATTATTATGCTCCAAGGCAAGATGCCGGAAATTTAGCGCCGGGTGACACGAAAACCTATAACCTTACTATTACTGCTTCAAATAATGCAGGTGCGGGATATACAACACCTCTTGCTTCAGGTGCCAACAGTCTTTTTTTTGATGTGGTTTATGAGGGTGTTGCTTGGTTTGCATGGAATAATAGTGGGGTTGGACCCGGAAATACAGCTTTTCCAGTAGCGCAAACAATTCTTGCAGCTCCTACTAATAAAACCGTTGCAGCAGCAGCGACAACAGTGTGTTCAGGAACAGGAACTAATATTACTGTAGCGCTTTCTGAAATTGGGACCAATTATCAATTAAGAAATGCTTCAAATGTAGCGATTGGTTCAGCAATAGATGGTACAGGTGGCACAATTTCTTTGCCAACAGGAAACTTAACGGCGAATACAACATTTAATGTTTTGGCTACAAACTGTGTTGGTTCTACACAAATGACGGGAACAGCTACAGTAACTGTTAATGCTCCATACACTACACAGGCAGGTGCAACACAAACTTTTTGCATAGATAATTCGAATACAATTACTACTGGGACCGTAAATGAAGGGCAATACGTAGTGTTAAATGTTGTAAAAGGGTTTAATTATACTTTTTCTGTTGGAGATAGATTCACTGGAAATGAAATTTTAACTGTGCTAGATGATGCGACAAATGCCGCTGTTGTCCCTGCAGCAAGTGCATCAGGTCCATCTGGAGCATCTATTACTTGGCCATCCTCTATCTCTGGTGCAGTAAAAATTGTGTTGTCATCCAGTAATTGTGCTAACGGAACAACTGGTGGACCATTGACATTGATATTAAATTCTATTGGTAATACTCAGGACAATCAAAATCTTTCAGGACCAGTATCTGATGTTTGGAGAGGTCATGTTTATAATTGGACTGGTGGAGCTCCTCCAGGTGGTACACCATCTCCTCCTAATATAGCAAATACAGATCCTTTTGCCAGCACACAATATGTGGGTTATTATGATTTTAACGCTGAGGCTCTAAATGAAGGCTTTGGAGGCAATACCAATTGCTTTGATGTTTATTCAAATGGCACTGTTAGAACAAAAATTTATACAGAACTGTTTGCGGTGAGATATCGAATGAAAACATCGAAGAGCGGTTGCTATCTGGTAACAATTGCTGGAGATGATGGAGTTAGATTGTATCTTAACGGAACATTAATTATAGACAGATGGAAGGAACAGTCTATAACTACATATCCTAATGTATTAGTGAATTTGAATGCAAATGATGAATTTGTATTAGATTATTATGAAAATCAAACAAATAATACAGTAAGTTTTAGTATAAAACCCTTTGATATATCTACAAATACAATTACGCCGGCAACTAGCACTATTTGTAGTGGTACTTCTGTAGCATTAGATGGATCAGACTATTTGATAAATGGTGCTGCAAATCCATACTTAACATTTCAGTGGGAATCTTCCTTGAATAATTCAACATGGACAAATACAGGAGTAACAACAGAAGACTATAGCCCGGCGCCAACCGTTACGACATATTACAGACGTATTGTAAAAGCGGTTTCATCCAGTTGTTCATCAACGAGTTCTTCTGTAGTAGTAAATGTTGCAACTCCAACTCTTACAGCTGTTTCACAACCGAGCCCGACTTGTGCAGGTTCTCCAGCGACTATAAGATTAACGGGTTTATTGCCAAATACAACATCTATAATTAATTATTCTATAAACGGAACTGCTCAGACTGCTAAAACTGGAGTGATTTCAGATGCTTCAGGAGTGGCAAATTTTGCTACTGGTAATTTGCCTATTGGAAATAATGGGCAGGCACTTGCAATAACAAGTATTACAACAACGAATACAACACCAAACTGTTCAAAAACATTCACCGGTATAACAACAAATCTAAGTGTAAGTGCTGTGAGTGTAGCTGGTAGTGTTTCGGCAAATCAGACAATATGTTCTGGTACATCGCCAGGAAACATCACATTGACAGGAAATACAGGTGCAATTCAATGGCAAGTTTCAAGCACAAGCGCTTCTGCAGGGTTTACAGATATTTCAGGTGCAACAAGTAGTCCGCTGACAAGTGCTCAAATGGGTGCTATAACAGCCGTAAGATATTACAGAGCTGTGGTTACAAATTCACCATGTAGTTCAATAAATTCTGCGGCGGTTACCGTGAGTATCAATGCACTGCCTACAATTTCTTCTCAGCCTTCAACAACGGCAATAAATGTTTGTTTGAATGGTACTTTAGCGCCACTTTCAGTAACATCGGCGGCAGGAAGCGGAACAATTTCTAATTACAAATGGTATAGTAATGTAACAGCCACTAATTCGGGAGGTACTTTAGTAGCAACTAATACGTCCGCTGCAACAACTAATACATATACACCACTATCAACATCAGCTTCAGCGCTATATTATTATGTCGTTGTTACGAATAGTAATGGTTGTAGTTTTACATCCAATATTTCAGGTTTAATTACCGTAAATGCAAGTTTATCAGCGGTTTCCATCTCGGCAACTTCTCCACAGACTTTTTGTGTTGGAGGTTCAGGAACGGCTTTGACAGCAACAGAAACGGGAGGCGGTGCAATAACAGGTCGTGTCTGGGGTAAGCGTTCAGTTTCGGGTGGGACGATAGCAACAATAACTTCTGCAACGGGTTCTTCATATACACCTAGTGGCGCTGATTTGGGATCAGGTACTTGGTATGTGGTTTGTACATCGACCCCAACATGCGGTAGCGCAATGGTTTCAAATGAAGTTACCGTTACTGTAAACGCAAATTTATCTGCAGTGTCCATCGGAACTACAGCCCAAACTTTTTGTGTTGGAGGTTCAGGAACGGCTTTGACAGCAACAGAAACGGGAGGTGGAGCAATAACAGGCCGTGTTTGGGGTAAACGTTCAGTTTCCGGTGGGACGATAGCAACAATAACTTCTGCAACGGGTTCTTCATATACACCTAGTGGTGCTGATTTAGGAGCAGGTACATGGTACTTGATTTGTACATCAACTCCAACATGTGGAAGTGCAGTAGTTTCAAATGAAGTTACCGTTACGGTAAATGCAAATTTGTCTGCAGTTTCCATCGGGACTACAGCCCAGATATTTTGTGTTGGAGGTTCAGGAACGATTTTGACAGCAACGGAAACGGGAGGTGGCGCAATAACAGGTCGTGTTTGGGGGAAGCGTTCAGTTTCCGGTGGTACTATAGCGACAATAGCTTCAGCAACTGGATCTTCATATACGCCTAGTGGTGCTGATTTGGGAGTAGGTACTTGGTATGTAGTTTGTACCTCGACCCCAACATGTGGAAGTGCAGTGGTTTCAAATGAAGTTACAGTTACAGTAAACGATAAACCGACTATTGCTGTAATTTCAGCACCAACAGCATTATGCGTTGGAGCTTCTTTAACTCTAAGTATTCCGACTGTTACAGCACAAGGTTCTGCACTTACAGGTCAAGGTTGGGAAATAGAAACTGTTGCGGGAAATAATACTTATGCAACTTTGACATTACCTCGTACGGTTGCTTATACAGATAATGGTAAAAATATAAGATATTTTGCAATAAATGGTTGCGGAACAACTTACAGCAATTTAGTTGCTTTAACTGTAAACGCTTTACCAGCAGCACCAGACACAAACACAACCCAGCCAAATTGTACCGTTACAACAGGAACAATTACCGCTAGCAGTCCAGACGCAACGTCATATATCCTTACTAAAATTAGTGATGGATCAAATACTACAAATATAGATGGAATCTTTTCAGGAATCGCAGTTGGAGCTTATGATGTTACAATTCAAAATGCTTTAGGATGTATTTCACCGGCAGTTAGAATAAACATTAATCCGGTTGGCCCAAAACAATGGATAGGAGTAACAGATTCCGATTGGAACAAAGCAACAAATTGGTTTTTAGGAGTTAAACCGGTAGATGGAGATTGCATTTCAATTCCCGATACACGCTCAATTTACAAACCAGTTATTAACTCCGATATAACAGTTAACTCTATTATCGTTGAGGATTATGGTTCATTGACAGTTAACTCAGATAAGGTTTTGACAGTTTCTAACGGAATTATTGTTGGACCAAATGGTTCTTTCGTATTCGAAAACAATTCAAGTTTATTACAAACAGATCCTGATGCTAGCAATGTTGGAAACATAACCTATAAGCGTAATACTACGCTAGTTCGCCGCTATGATTACACACGTTGGTCATCACCAGTTACTAAAAGTCCAGGATTTACACTTCATGATTTGTCTCCAAATACATTAGGAGATAAATATTGGAGTTATACTCCAGGTTCAGGCTGGACGCTAAGTTATGGAGGAGGACAGATTATGTATGCTGGAAAGGGTTACAACGTTAGGGCTCCACAGACTTTTGATATTACAACTCCAGCTATTTACCCGGCTTCATTTATTGGAACACCAAACAACGGTGATATATATAATAATGACATAATTGTAGGTGAATGGAATCTAATAGGAAATCCGTACCCATCAGCTTTAAACGCAGACAAATTAATTAGTGACAATCCAGTTGGTGCTTTATACTTTTGGACACATAATACTTTACCTAAAGATTTAGATGGTGATGGTATCTATACCTACACTTCTGATGATTATGCTATTTATACTGCAGGTGGGGGTATTGGAACAACAAGATCAGTGAGTGGAGGATTAAATACTACAAAACCGGGAAGACAAATTGGTGCAGGACAAGGATTTTTTGTCTTGGGTGGTGGTAATATAAAATTCACCAATGACATGCGTATTGGTGCAGGGAATAGTCAATTTTTTAAGACTTCAAATACAAGCCAAATAGAGAAAAATCGTATTTGGCTGAATTTAACCAATACAAAAGGAGCCTTCAAACAGCTTTTAGTTGGTTATATTGAAGGTGCTACGAATGGCTGGGATCTTAAGTACGATGCAGGAACTATGAGTAGTAATGCTTATGTTGATTTTTATAGTATTAATGAATCTAATAATCTTGCCATTCAGAGTCGTGCAATACCATTTGCAAATACTGATGAGGTTCCTTTAGGATATGTTACTACTATTGCGGGTGATTTTACTATCTCTATTGATGAAGTTGATGGTTTGTTTACAGAACAGGAGATTTATCTTGAAGATAAAGTAACCGGAAAAGAGATAGATCTTCGTGCCGGAAATTATACTTTCACAACCGCAATCGGTACTTTTACAGATCGTTTTGTACTTCGTTATACAAGTAAAACACTTGGAACTGGCGATTTTGAAAATCTTGAAAACGGCATTTTTGTTTCCGTAAAAGATAAAGTAATTAAGGTACAGTCTTCTAAAGAACCAATCAAAGAAGTTACGATTTTCGATATCACAGGTAAACTGCTTTATACTAAAAAGAAAGTGTCTTCAACAGAATTACAAATACCAAACTTAAATGCTTCAAACGAAGTTTTACTGGTAAAAGTGACTTTGGAAAACGGATTTTCAACAGCTAAAAAAGTTATCTTTCAGTAGATAAATTGAAATGTAAATAAATCAAAAACTAAGTTTTATAAAAAATCCATTTGCTCAGCAAATGGATTTTTTTTTGTTTTGTAAATATCACTAAAAGTGGGTATTGTAGTGTAGAAATAGGGTTTCTAAATTAGGTGCTATTCTTTTAATAACCTGATTTTTCGAATTTTGATTAGAAATTTATTCTCCACTTTCATTTTTGCTTTCATTTTTTACCCTAATATGTGTATTGCGCAACAAGGAAAAGTAGATGTTACTTTCAATACGCTGGATGATGGTATAATAGGTGACGGATTTGATCTTTCGGTACGAACGTTGTCAATGCAACCTGATCAAAATTTAATTGTTGGAGGGGAATTTTTAAATCTGAACGGAATACCAGCTCCTTATCTCACACGTTTAAAACCTGATGGTACAACTGATGAAACTTTTCATATCGGAGCAGGTTTTAATGGTAAAATCTATGCATCATGCCTACAAGCAGACGGAAAAATCATAGTTGCAGGCAGTTTCACTCTTTTTAATGGAATTAATGCGGGAAGAATTATTCGGCTAAACTCAGATGGTTCCTATGACTCTTCTTTCAATACGACAATAGGCGCAACAACAGGAATTATCTATGATATTACATCTCAACCTGATGGAAAAATTTTAATTGTCGGAAGCTTTACCAAGTATAATAATTCTACCGTAAATCGGGTTGCACGTCTTTTACCGAACGGTTCATTAGACACTTCTTTTGCAATAGGTATAGGATCGACTTCTAATATTATGAGTGCTAAGATTCTTTCAGAGGGAAGAATTCTTTTAGTCGGCAATTTTGATAAGTTTAATGGTATTTCGGCAAATAGGATTATTTGTTTAGGTGCAGATGGTCAAGTCGATACGAACTTTTTGGCGGGTTCTGGTTTCAATGATGATGTAAGTGTGGCGATAATTCAACCAGATGGTAAAATTCTTTTAGGAGGAAAATTTACTTCTTACAACGGAACTTTGGCGAATAGAATAATCAGAATTAATAATGATGGTTCAGTTGATACAACTTTTTTTGCGGGTTCAGGTTTTACTGATGGAGCCGTTGTTGCATTAAAACAAGATATCGCAGGAAATCTAATGGTAGGCGGGTCTTTTACAGGGTCCTACAACGGAGAAGGTGTTAATAGAGTTTGTTTGCTAAATTCAAACGGACGACTTTTAAATGATATTGATTTTGGAGCTGGACCTGCTACAGCTTCTGTTTACGCTTTAGAAAATGATGTGGAAGGATCGTGGTATATAGGCGGTTCATTTTTGGTTTTTGATGGATTAAATCAGGGAAGGTTGGCTAAAATTAATGCGGATCATGAGTACGATACCGGTTATTTATCGTCAGGAATTGGTTTTGATAATTCTGTTTACAAAGTAATTCCGTTAGACAACAGAAAAATGATTGTATGCGGCAACTTTAAGAAATTCAATGGTGAAATGGTTTCCCGAATTACTAAACTTTCAGAAGACGGAACTGTAGATGCTACTTTTAACATGGCACAATTTGGAGCCAATAATCTGATTAAAACGGCCGATATTCAATTGGATAGGAAAATTATAATAGGCGGAAATTTTACCAGATATAATGATACTGCTCTTAATCGCATTCTCCGTATTCAGTCAGACGGAAGTATTGATCCAACATTTAATATTGGTAACGGTGCAAACAGTCAGATTTATGCTTTGAGTATTCAGCCAGATCAAAAAGTAATTATAGCCGGAAATTTTACACGGTTTAATGATTTACCGGCAGGCCGTATAATTCGATTGCTTCCTGATGGTTCCCGCGATTTGACTTTTAATAGCTCCGGAACTGATGCGGTTATTGAAGTACTATTAATTCAGCCAGACGGAAAAATTCTTATTGGCGGGCGTTTTACCAATTTTAACGGAGCTCCGGTTTCTCATTTGGTCCGACTGAATCCGGATGGTAGTACAGATTCCAATTTTGCGATTGGAGATGGTTTTGATAAAAATGTCTATGCTCTCGCACTCCAATCTGATGGAAAAATAATTGTTGGAGGAAATTTTTTGAGTTTTAATAGATCTTCGCAAAAACGTATAGTTCGATTGAATGCTAATGGCTCATTAGACACAACTTTTGATTCGGGAACTGGTTTTAGTAAAGGTGATGTTCGTAGTATTTTGATACAGCCCGATGATCGTATTTTAGTTGGCGGAACTTTTTCCGGAACTTTCAAAAACAATTCTTCTCTGCGATTAGTTCGTTTGCTGAAATCGGGTGGTTTTGATAATTCTTTTGATGCCCGTCTCAATAATAAATTATTTACGATGGGCATAACTTCTGATTATCGATTAATTATTGGAGGTGATTTTAATTCTGTTTCAGGAATTTCCAAACATCGAATTGCCAGATTGAAACTCTGCCTCGGGTCTACATCTTGGGATGGAACTAACTGGTCAAATGGTTTTCCGTCAGGCGGAAAAGAAGCTTTCTTTAAAGAAGATTATTTAGGTTTGACGGGGACAAATGTCTGTAGCTGTACTATTGACGAAGGCAAAAATGTAAACTTACTAAGCGGAAACACTTTAAGTATTGAATTTGGTTATTCGGGATCAGGAATTTTAACTTTGGAGAATTCAGCATGCCTCTATCAAACGGATGACGATATGGTGAACACAGGAATTATTCAGCTTAAACGAATTACAACTCCCATGTCGCGCTATGATTTTACGCATTGGTCATCTCCCGTTGATCATCAAAAATTAGTAGATGTTTCTCCGAATACTTTAGCCGACAAGTATTTTTCATATGATTATAATGTAAAAAACTGGAAACTGGAAAGCCCTTCAAACGAGATGGTTCCGGGTATAGGCTATATCATTAGAGCACCTCAGTATTATTCGATTACCGATCGATTAGAATATGAAGCGGTTTTTAAAGGAATTCCCAATAATGGAAAAATAACAACAAGAGTAGGACCATTAGATAGTGCGACTTTAATAGGAAATCCGTATCCGTCAACACTAAATGCAGACGCTTTTTTACGCAAAAATTCATCTTTATTAAAAGGCGGACTCTATTTTTGGACTCATAATACGCCTGTAACAAACCTAAAATATACAGCAGATGATTATGCGGTTTATAATTTACTTGGCGGAGTGGGAACAAGAAAATCCCTATCTGTAGGAAAGGTTGATCAAATTCCGGATGGAAAAATTGCCACAGGCGAAGCATTTTTTGTTTTTAGCACTGCGAGAGGAGAAATTGAGTTTAACAACAGTATGCGTCAGATAGAAAACAATTCATTTTTCTTTAAGCCAGCAAAGAAAGAAGAGGTAATTTCTCAATCAGTTCTAGAAAAGCATAGAGTTTGGCTGAACTTTGAAAATAAAGAAGGCTTTTTTAAACAAATATTAATTGGTTATACAGAGGGTGCAACAAACAGTTTTGATAATGATTTTGATGCAGAGTCTATGGAAGGAAACACGTTTGGGGATTTCTTCAGTAGTATTGAAGATAAAAAGTTAGTGATTCAGGGACGTGCGTTGCCTTTTGAAAAGTCGGATGAAGTTGCTCTTGGTTATAGGAGCTCAATTGAAGGCGATTTTACTATAAGCATTGATCATGAGGACGGTTATCTTATTACATCGGATATTTTTATAGAAGATACAGAATTAAACAAGATTCATGATTTGAAAACGGAACCCTATGCCTTTAAAACACAAAAAGGGAATTTTGATAAGCGTTTTGTTTTAAAATATAACAATGCAACCTTAAGTGTGATTGATATAAAGGATAATAATTGTCAAATTTCGGTTTCGGTAAAAGATCAAATTATAAAGATAGACGCTTGTGAAGAAATAATAAAGGAAATTGAAGTTTTTGATATTTCGGGCAGATTAGTGTATCGAAAAGACAAAGTTCAATCTAGTAACTTTTCGACTTCAAAACTTCAATTTGCACATCAGATTTTACTTTTGAAAATAAAATTAGAAAACGGTAAAACAGAAACCCGGAAAATTATTGTATAAATTTTTTTAGAAATATTTTAAAACCATTTTCGAATTGAAAAATGGTTTTTTTATTTCATTTTTTTGTTAGGAATTATCTTTTACACGACGTTTTTTTCGTGAATAATTTTAAAAGAGCATCAATAAAAGTTCATTTTGTTAAAATTACAAAAAAGACGTTTTTCAAATTACTAGACCAGAAACAGAAATCAAATGATGAACTGCATGAAAAAGTAAAAATCATGAGAAATTACTTTAAAAGAATTTATTTTTAAATTATAAGTCTCTGTTTTTTAAATAATTAGTTAAAATTTGTAAATTGTTATTAGGATTTTGTTAACTAATTTGTGCCATTATTTATACCTATACACACTTCACTTTTATATTAAATTTTAAGGCAAAAAAATCTTTTTTCACCCACCCCAATTATCTGCTTAACGTATCTAAATGGTAAATTTAAATACCACTATTTTTCGTTTTTTAAGATTTGTATTTTCTTTTTCTCTGCCAATGTGAGCTCGCGGTATTTAAAATTTTAAAATGATTTTCATAAGAGTTTGGATTTAATTTTTAATGATTTTAAAATATAGCCGTATGAAAAAATCTTTACTTATAGCAATAATTAGCTGCCTGCCATTTTTTCTTAATGCCCAAACAACTACAACCTTTACACTTGCGGGAACCCAGACATTTGTAACACCAGCAGGGATCACCACTTTAAACGTGCAGGCATGGGGAGCAGGTGGGGCAGGTGGAGCTTCTACAAATCCGGGGTTAAATGGTGCTAGAGGAGGTTCAGGTGGTGGTGGTGGTGCTTTTGCCAGTGCTGCTATAACAGTTACTTCAGGCACGACATTGTCCGTAGTTGTTGGTGCAGGAGGTAAGGGTGCTGTCGGTGCGACAGTATTTTCTGGAGGATTCTCTGGAATTACCGGTTTCCCAATTAGTGCAGAAGGAGGAAGAGGCGGTCTTCAAAATACAAATAATACTCCTGCGGGAGGTCTTGGAGGATCAGTTGCAGGTTCTACAGGTACTACTATAATGCCTGGAGCACCGGGTGAATCGGGACAATCTGGTTTTACCGAAGAAGATGAGAATGGACAACCCGTTATTGTTAGAGCAGGAGCAGGTGGAAATGCTGCAAATGGTGGAGGAACTGGAGGTGCAAGACTTAACACTCCTTTTGCCAGCAGTGTTGGAAATAACGGAAATGCACCAGGTGGAGGAGGTAGTGGAGGACGATCTTCTTTTCTTTTTCCTGCCAGAAAAGGTGGTGATGGTGGTGACGGAAAAGTTATCATTGGTTATACTTGCCCCACTTATACTGCAGATAGTGCTACAGGCTCTAATGTAAACGTCTGCTCCGGGACTTCTTCAGAAATCACATTAACTGGAACTTTGCCAGTTGGACTTTACTCCGTTTCATATGAAATTCAAGGTATAGCACAAACACCTGCAGCAATGCAAGTGACAACTGCAGGAACAGGAACTTTTATTGCAACTGGTTTTACAACCGTAGGAACTGTATATGTTAAAATTACAGCTTTAACTTCAGGATCGAGTACTGTGGCTTCAGAAAATTGTACTTCGCAGCTTCCCGTTCCTCTTTTAGTTCCTGTTGTTGTAAATTCTTCAGGAACAGCACCTGTAGCAACTGCGGGGACTGGTGCAACATGTAATCAAATTACGGCAAATTGGCAAGCAGTTGCGGGAGCAGTTTATTATGAGCTTGATGTTTCGACAGTAAACACTTTTGCTAGTTTTGTGACAGGATATAGTGCTTTGAATGTTGGTAATGTATTAACTTATAATATCACCGGTTTAGCAAATGCTACTTATTATTATCGTGTTAGAGCATATAATGGAAATTGTATTAGTGCTAATTCTAATACTATTACTTATGCAACTGCAGTTATTCCGGGAACAGTAACATCTATGACTGGAACAGCTGGGATTTGTACTGAATTTATTGCACGTTGGAATACATTAACAAGCGCAACAAGCTATTTGTTAGATGTATCGACGACATCTACTTTTAATGCCGGAACGTTTGTTGCTGGTTATAATGCTTTGGATGTAGGTAATGTAACAAATTATGATGTTACGGGTTTAAATCCTAATACTCAATATTATTATAGGTTAAAAGGAAAAAGTGGCTGTGGAATCAGTGTAAATTATTCAGCAGTTCAGACTGTTACAACAACGAATGCTATTCCAGGAACTGTGACATCTCTTACTGCTAATAGTATATTCTGTAATTCTTTTAATGCTAGATGGAATTCATCATCAGCGACGACAAGTTATTTACTGGATGTTTCGACTTCATCCACTTTTGCAAGTTTCTTACCAGGATATCAATCTTTAGATGTTGATAATGTTAACGGCTACGTAGTTACAGGGTTAACCGGAGGTACTCAATATTATTATAGAGTTAAAGCAAAAAATGGTTGCGGTGTGAGTGCTAATTATTCAACAGTTCAGTCTCCAATAACGTCAACCGCTGCACCTGGAACGCCAACAGTAACAATTTCTTCCGCGTTATGTAATCAAATAAGTATATCGTGGACCACTCCGACAGGAAGTTTGAGCTATACTGTTCAAATGTCCACATCAAATACTTTTCCGATTGGTTCTACAACACAGACTATAACAGGATTAACAACTAATAATTATACTTTTACTGGTTTGCCGTCAGGCCAGACATATTATGTTCGAGTTTATGCAAAAAATGGATGTTCAGTGGGTGATGGAACCGTTTCTAGTATTGTTACAACAGGTACAATAAGCCCAGCAGCAGCACCAACAGTAACTGCGAATGGATCATTAACAATTTGTCAGACAGACGGAGTAAGACTCACATCTAGTGCCGCGCCAACTGGTTATGGTTATCTTTGGTCAACAGGTTCAACTTCAAATTCAATTTTTGTTACGGCACCAGGAAGTTATACGGTTCAGTTTTCCAGAGCGGGTGGGTGCAATAGCCCTGCATCTGTAGCCCAAGTAGTCGTAGTTGAGAATTTGCCAACAGCCTCTGCCGGTGGTTCACAAACAATCTGTTCAAACCAATCGGCAACAGTTTCTGGAGCTTCTGCATCCAATGGATCAATACAATGGACGTTTTCTGGGGGTGCTGGTACCTTGGCTAATTCAACTTCGCTTACTCCTACCTATACGCCTGCTTTGGGTGGCCCTGCGAGAACAGTAGTTTTGACAATGACTGTAACAAGCACAAATAGTTGTATGCCACAGATTGCTACCGCAAAATATACCATAAATATTCAGGCAGCACCAACAGTTTCTATTTCTGGAGCTAAAAGTACTTGTCCCGGTGGAGCAATTACGGTTCTCGCTGGTGAAGCAAACGCGACTAATGGTACAATTTTGTGGGGTCACGATGGAAGTGGTACAATTGCAAACGGAACAACTTTAACTCCTACTTATACTTCTGTCGCAGCTGATGCTGGTAAACAAGTTACATTAACCATGACTGTAACAGCTTCACCTGCTTGCTCAACAACCTATGCAGTAAGTGATGTTTACCCTGTTGTGGTGTTTGCAAATAATACAGTTGGAGCAGCTTCTTCCTCTCCTGTCGTATGTATTAATACTCCTATAACAGACGTTACTCACGTAACAGATGGTGCGTTAGGAATTGGCACTCCCGTAGACTTACCAGCTGGAGTTACTGCGACTTGGGCTACTAATACGATTATAATTAGTGGTACTCCGACAGAAGCAGGTATATTTAATTATTCAATACCATTGACGGGTGGATGTGGTACATTGAACGCAACAGGAACCATAACCGTGAATGCCTTAACAGCAAGTCCTACTATTGGAACAGTAGAACTCCCAACCTGCGTAAATTCACAAGGTAAAGTAGAATTAACAGGGCTTCCTTCAGGAAATTGGTCTATTGCTCAAAGTGGTACAGTATCTCAAACTTATTCATCATCTGGATCTAATTATACAATTTCAGGATTGATTCCCGGAAATTATTCCTTTACGGTTCAGGTAGGAAGCAATTGTCCTTCTTTACCGACTTTAAACGTTATTATTGACGCGCCGGTAACCAATGTTTGGAACGGAACTGTCTGGTCTACAGGAAGTCCGCCAATTGATACTGATGCGATCGAATTTAATGGAGATTTTGTGTCGACAAGCGATTTGGAAGGATGTTCTTGTAAAGTTAATGATGGCAGAAATGTGACTATTAACTCGGGAAATACTTTAAAAATTAAACATGGACTTACGGTCAATTCCGGAGCAGGAGCAATTTTAACATTCGAAAATAATGCAAGTTTGGTTCAAGAAGATGATAATGCAGTCAATACAGGAAATATCAACTATAAACGTACAACAACTCCGGTTCGCCGCTACGATTTTACACACTGGGGATGTCCGGTAACACGAACACCAGCTTTTACATTGCACGATTTATCGCCAAATACATTAGCTGACAAATATTATAAGTATGATCCTAACAATGGATGGGTCATTATTTACAATGGAACTGACGCTTGGATCAAAGGAGTAGGATATATTATCAGATCGCCTCAGAATTATGATATTGATGTCCCGGCAGTTTTTAATGGTACGTTCAATGGAGTTCCGAATAACGGGCTTGTTACTGTTCCCATTTCGACAGCAGCGAAATGGTATCTTGTTGGAAATCCATATCCTTCAGCAGTGTACGCTGATCAGTTTATTGTAGACAATCAGAATGTTCTTTATGGAACTTTATATTACTGGACGCATAATAGTTCTCCACGTAAGATGGCGCCTGAAGATACAACATACAAGTATACATCAGATGATTACGCAATTTATAATTTGTCAGGGAGTGTTTTAGCAGGAACTCTTACCGGAGAAGAAGCTGAATCTCCAGGAAGTAATACATATGCTCCAATTGGCTATATCGCTTCTGGTCAGTCCATTTTTGTTGAGTCGAAAACAGTTGGAGATGCTTTTTTTAATAATGCAATGCGCGTAGTTGGAAATAATGATCATTTTTTTAAACAGGATCCAAAATTTAAAAAATTAGCAGAACGCGAAAAACACCGTATTTGGCTTAATTTGAGAAATACAGAAGGCGCATTCAAACAACTCTTAGTTGCTTATGTCGAAGGAGCAACCAACAGCTGGGATGATAATTTTGATACTAAAACTATGGATTCAAACAAATACATTGATTTTTACAGCAACAATGAATCTCTGAATTATAGTATTCAGGGTAAAGCTTTGCCTTTCAATGAAACAGAGTTAATTCCGTTGGGTTATAAATCAACAATTGCGGGCGAGTTTTCTATTTCTATAGATCATGTCGATGGTCTTTTTAATACGCAGAATATTTATCTGGAAGACAAGAAAAACAATGTTGTGCATAATTTACGTGAGAGTAATTATAAGTTTTCTACTGAAACAGGTACTTTCAATGATCGCTTCGTACTACGTTATACAGGCAAAACCTTGGGTACAGATGACATAACAAATCTTTTAAATTATGTTTTGTGCACTGTTAAGGATAAAATCGTACGTGTAAAATCAAGCAAAGAGACATTAAAAGACGTGTATATTTTTGATGTTTCAGGAAAAATGCTTTACAAGAAAAATAAAATTGGAGAAACAGAACTGCAAATCTCTAACTTACAATCAGCAAACCAGGTCTTAATGATCAGAGTGGTCCTTGATGATGGATCCTCACAAACCCAGAAAGTAATTTTTTGATGCAGTTCAATATTTGGTTGTTTGAGAAACCATTCCGTAAAACGGAATGGTTTTTTTGTTTTAGTGTTTCATAGAGAGTTCAACTGAAAAGCTGCGCAAATTTCTCTGACTTTGTGTAATTTTTTATTTCTTAGAAATTGTGAACGTTTAAAAGTCTCCTGACTTTTTTCGTTCAGTCGCGATGAAATATTTAATGAAGATAATATTTATCTTTATAAAAATAAATAATAAGAAATGAGAAATCTTTTGTCTTTTTTAGCAGTAGTTTTGCTTTGTTCTTGTGAATCAAACTCTCAAAATTCTCAAAGAGAAAATTTCAAAAAAGAAGTAAGTGAGAAGACTTTAGAAAAAATTATAAACAATTCTCCATTTCCTTTATCAAGTGGCGTAATGTCAAGTTACAAATATTTTAATTATTATGAACTATTTAGAAACTCTGGAGTTTGTGTTCAATTTAATCTTAATAAAGAAACAGAAAAAGAAGTTATTTATAAATTGAAAAAATATGAACATCTAAAAAATAATTTAGTAGCGCGTAAAGATTCGAGTTACGTATATAATTATTCTGATAATAATGGGAAAAACATACAGATTCCAGAGTTAAGTGAAGAATTTGGAGAAAGATCATCAATTAATTTAACCGATAATAAACAAGTAGATATTTATCTTATTGAAGAAGGAAATTTAGAGAACATTTATATTGATCAAAATAAACAGATTTATAATTATTCTATTGGTCTCTATTATTTTAAAAAATCATCAAATTTGATATATTGGTTTTTAATATATTAGAAGGTCAATATAAAAAACTACACAAATGTCTCCTGATTTTACGCTCGCAATCCAAAACAACAAAAAAGCCACTTTTGCGTAATACAAAAATGGCTTTTATGTTATTTTATAAATAAAACTATTAAATCCTATTATCACGCACTCCTCCTCAAATTCTCATGCGTATTCTGAATCGCTTTTTCATTCTTATAATCAATCCATTTTTGGCCTTTAAACTTTCGCATCATAATATCAAAATAACGCATAATAAAGACATTATAAGCTGCTTTTGAAAGATTGCTAATGCTTTTAGGGAAAGATCGCAAACTCATCGAAAATCCTGGCGTCAGATACTTCATATAATGCCAATAACCTTCCGGCATATAAAGCATTTCTCCATGTTTAAGTTTGGTGATGTAACCTTCGGCATTTTTCAGGGCAGGGAATTTCTCATAATCAGGATTATCAAAATCAATATCTTCCCGCGAAATAAGCGCATGCGGAACTTTATACATATACTTTGACTGATCCGGAGGGAAAATCATACATTGCTTTTCTCCATGAAAATGAAAATGAAGAATGTTCGAGTAATCGATATCAAAATGCATAAAGACTTTCGAGTTTTCTCCACCAAAAAAAAGCATCGGCATTTGCTTTACCAACTTCAGTCCAATTTCCGGCCATTTAAAATCATTATTTAAAGCCGGAACATCTTTCATTAAATTATAAAGAAAGATGCGGTAGTTGGTTGGTTTTGATTCTAAAAGGGAGATATAATCGCTCATTTTCATTTTGGTATGAGCTTCATTAAATCCGTCTTCGTGATTTACAGGTCTGTCATCATACAAAGGAACTGTAATGTTGCCTGCGATTTCGTTTATATAGGACAATTTCCATTTATGATAAGCTGGCCAGTCTTCGGTCAGTTCTTCAATTACTACTGGAATTTGTTTTTTAACATATTGGGAAATAAAATCAGCTTTTGAGATTTTTTTTACCCTTTCAATTTGCTTTAACTTCATCTTAAAAATAAAAAAATTGCTTATAACTCTGTGTTACAAGCAATTTAAAAAATTTTATTGAGATGTATTAACTCTTTTGACTAAATTTTTGATTTAATCGAATGTTCAACATTTCTTTCAATTGTATGTCCTGGTCTTGTCCATTTTGGTTTTTCACCAAGAGGAGCAAACTGAGAATCTTCTGCTTCAACTGTTTTTGGTTGCGAAACTTTAGTAAATGGCTTTTGCGGATTCAATCCTAAAAGTTCGAACATTTTCATGTCTTCGTGAACATCAGGATTTGGAGTTGTTAGCAATTTATCTCCGGCAAAAATTGAATTTGCTCCTGCGAAAAAGCACATTGCTTGTCCTTCGCGGCTCATATTTGTTCTTCCTGCAGATAAACGAACTTGTGTTTCCGGCATTACAATTCTTGTTGTAGCCACCATTCTGATCATTTCCCAGATTTCAACTGGTTTTTCATCTTCCATTGGAGTTCCTTCAACAGCAACCAAAGCGTTAATTGGCACTGATTCCGGTTGTGGATTTAAAGTAGAAAGTGCAACAAGCATTCCTGCTCTGTCTTCAATACTTTCTCCCATTCCAATAATTCCGCCGCTACAAACCGTTACATTGGTTTTACGAACGTTTTCGATTGTTTCTAAACGGTCTTCAAAAGCACGTGTCGAAATAACATCTTTATAATAATCTTCAGAAGTATCTAAATTATGATTGTAAGCGTATAAACCAGCTTCGGCCAAACGCTGCGCTTGGTTTTCGGTAATCATACCAAGAGTACAACAAACTTCCATATCCAGTTTATTAATGGTACGAACCATTTCTAAAACCTGATCAAATTCTTCTCCGTCTTTTACGTTTCTCCATGCAGCTCCCATACAAACACGGGAAGATCCGCTTGATTTTGCACGCAATGCCTGAGCTTTTACCTGACTTACACTCATTAAATCATTTCCTTCAACTCCTGTGTTATAGCGTGCTGCTTGTGGGCAGTAGCCGCAGTCTTCAGGACATCCTCCGGTTTTGATAGATAATAATGTAGATACCTGAACTACGTTCGGATCGTGTTTTTGCCTGTGAATGCTTGCCGCTTCATAAAGAAGGTCCATTAAAGGCTTGTTATATATGGCGATTATTTCGTCTTTTGTCCAATTGTGTTTTGTAATGCTCATCGATACATTGTTTTTGAAGCCTCAAAAATAGTCAAATTGTTCTAATCAACCAATGCCGAATTTTGTAAATGAATATTTGTCAGCTATTTTCAAAAAAGAAACACTCTAAAATCATAGAATTGTACTTTTTTATGATTTTAGAGTGCTAAATGTTAAGATTTATTTTGAAATATTAATCGGCTACATATTTATTGTTCCAATATAACATCATCATTAAGGTCACAATTACTGAAGAAGCGATTCCTTCAAATAATAAACAAATGCAATACGTTGGCACTGATGGATCTCCTCCAAACATAAACGTTTCAGATAATGTTTTTACATAAGCATCTCCACCTCTTGCATAACTATATACCAATAATCCGAATACGCTCATCGACACACCAACCACAGAGGTTGCCATTGCCGAAACTGCATTCGATACAAAATTGTTTTCTCCTTCATGAAGGTTCATTTGCATAGTTCGGTTTACGCCATAAAAAATAAAAAACACGTTTAGGGTACGTAAATAAAACAAGTCTGCTAAACCTAGTACATTCATCAATAAAAAATAAATGCCTATTCCGAGGAAAATGAGAAACCCGTTGGTTATTTCTTTAGGTAATTTCATAGTGGTTATTTTTAAAGAAGTTAATAGTAAATGTTTGAAGAACAGAGTTCTATATCAAATTTACTAAAAAAAATAACGACAATGATTTAAAATGGGTAAAATTTGTATAGAGGTGATAATGCCCCGAAATAAGTAAAGTCCTTACAGGACATTCATGCAGGTGCGATATTTTTTTTGCTACCGATATTTAACTCCTAACGGAGTAGTTGTTAATGAAGAACATATCTCGTAGAGATTTTATATCGGTAGAAATGTTTTATAAACCATTCCATTTTGTCCTGTAGGGACTATAATATCTGGAAGTAACTATTGAAGTTTGCTCAGAGAATCTAAAGTCCTTACAGGACATTCATGCAGTGTGATATTTTTTTTTGCTACCGATATTTAACTCCTAACGGGAGTAGTTGTTAATGAAGAACATATCTCGTAGAGATTTTATATCGGTAGAAATGTATTATAAACCATTCCGTTTTGTCCTGTAGGGACTATATATCTAGAAGTAATTTCTGAAGTTTGCTCAGAAAATCTGAAGTCCTTACAGGACAGTAATGCAGGTGTAATATTTTTTTTGCTACCGATATTTAACTCCTAACGGAGTAGCTGTTAACGAAGCGTATATCTCGTAGAGATTTTATATCGGTAGAAATGTATTATAAACCATTCCGTTTTGTCCCGTAGGGACTATATATCTGAAAGGAACTATTGAAGTTTGCTCACAAAATCCAAAGCATTCAATTTATCCTGATTTAATTGTTCTTTCAATAAATCAATCGAACCAAATTTTTGTTCCTCGCGAAGATATTTTAATAATGAAACTTCGATTTGTAGACCGTAAATATCTTGATCAAAATCAAATAAGTGGACTTCAATAGTTTGTTGTTGCCCATTGACAGTTGGATTGAAACCAATATTCATCATTCCAAAAACTTCTTTTTGGTCTACAATTGCTTTTACGGCATAAACACCCGTTTTCGGAATTAATTTATAATCTTCCTCAATTTTGATGTTTGCAGTTGGAAAACCAATTGTTCTTCCCAATTGTTTTCCTTTCACAACTTCGCCCGATAAAAAGTAATTATAACCCAGATAATCATTGGCTAAAGCCATATTTCCTTCGTTTAATGCTTTTCTGATTTTCGTTGAACTTACAGAAACATCCTGAATTTCCTGTGCAGAAATTTGTTCTACTTCGAAACCATATTCTGCTCCAAAAGCAATTAAATCATTAATATCAGCAGTTCTGTTTCTTCCAAATCGGTGATCGTGTCCAATTATTATTTTTTGAATATGAAATTGATCCACTAAAATAGAATGCACGAATTCCTCGGCAGTTAATCTTGAAAAGCTTTCGTCAAAAGGATGAATGATCAGATTTTCAATTCCGGTTTTCTCTAGAAGTTTTGTTTTTTCAGCAATTGTATTCAGAAGTTTTATTTCTGATTTTTCCTGCAAAACCATTCTTGGATGCGGAAAAAAAGTAAGTACTAAACTTTCGTATTTACCATCTTCAGTATTTTGTGTAATTCGTTCAAGAATTTTTTTATGACCAAAATGCACGCCATCAAAGGTACCAAGAGTTAAAATTGTTTTCTTGGTCGACTGGAAATCGTTTATAGAATGAAAGAGCTTCAAAACAAATATTTTAAGATGCTGCAAATTTATACTATCTATTTTGAATTTGATACCAACGTGAATTGATTTTTTTAGTATCTGGATGTTTCTTTTTGTGAAAAAGAACCAACTCGTCGAGTAAAAAGTATTAAATGTCGTTTATATGGGAGAATTCGGTTTAATTCCTTTAATTTTGAATTATCAATCGCCGCGACTTATGAAAAAACTTTTACTTTTTTTATTTATCTTTTGGAGCGTTGCCGGTTTAGCGCAGCAAAGTGATGATTTATGGCAAAAATCTAATGCCGTTTCTGTCTTGAGCAAAAGCACAAATGCTTCGGTTTCAGACTCAGGCAAGTTATATTATCGATTAAATACTGAACGGCTGCAAACGAAACTTGCACCTGTAACAAGCATAACTTCAAAAAGTAATACGGCTGAAATTAGCATTCCGAATAGTGATGGAAAACTGGAGCGATTTATTGTTTGGGAATCTTCGAATTTTGAACCTGAATTACAGGCGAAATATCCTGAAATTAGATCTTATGAAGGTTCTGGTTTGGATGATAAAACAGCAAAAATTCATTTTAGTGTTTCGCCTTTAGGTTTGCAGACAATGGTATTTCGTGCAGATAAAGCAACCGAATTTATAGAAGAGAATCCTGAAAATAAAACCGAATACGTACTCTTTGCAAAAAAATCATTGCTGTCTGATAAGCTTTTATGTACTACAATTGATTCGGCTCTGAATAAAAGTGCGACTGCAAAAACAGCAAAGACAGCATCAAATTCGAAAGTTTTTAAAACACTACGTTTAGCATTATCCTGCACGGCTGAGTATACCACCTATTTTGGTGGGACAAAACCATTAGCATTGGCAGGAATGAATGCAACACTGACACGAGTAAATGGAGTTTTTAATAAAGATCTTGCCGTTAAATTGATTTTGATAGCAAATACAGATCAGGTAATTTATATAGATGCAGAAACCGATCCTTATGATCCTCCGGCGCAAGGAACTGCAGATCCTGGCGCAACATGGCCAAAGGCAGTCCAGAAAACACTGACTACAGTTATCGGAGATGGTAATTACGATATGGGCCACTTATTTGGTGCTTCAGGAGGTGGAGGGAACGCAGGTTGCATAGGTTGTGTTTGCGTAAGTCCAGTTGATAATGAAGATTTAGCAAAAGGAAGCGCGTATACTTCCCCATCTGATGGTAGACCTGAAGGAGATACTTTTGATATCGATTTTGTGGCGCATGAAATGGGACATCAATTAGGTGCAAATCATACATTTTCTTTTGATTCAGGTGAACGTAGCAGTGTAAATATCGAGCCAGGAAGTGGTTCTACTATTATGGGGTACGCCGGTATAACAAAGTATGACGTCCAGGATAATTCAGATGATTATTTCGCTTACGCCAGTATTCTTCAAATTCAGGAGAATCTTGCGAGAAAAACTTGTCCGGTAGACACATCTTTAACTAATAATCCTCCCGCAATTATTGCAGGAAACGATTACGTAATCCCAATTAGTACTCCTTTTGTTTTGACTGGTTCCGGTTCAGATCCAGAAGGCGATACCATAACATATAATTGGGAGCAAAATGATAATTCAATAACAACAACCGAAGATAAAAGTATTGCATATCCCACAAAACCAGATGGACCGTTATTTAGATCAGTTAAGCCAGGAAGCTCGTCAGTGCGCTATATGCCTGACTTTAGTTCAGTTCTTCAAAATATTTTAACCACTAAGTGGGAGTCTGTTTCGTCTATTGCAAGAACGTTGCATTTTACTTTAACAGGAAGAGATAATGCTGCTTTAGGTTCAGGACAAACGAATACTGATGAAATGATGGTAACCGTTTCTGCTTCTGCAGGGCCTTTTGAAGTTACATCACATGCATCTGAAAATGTAAGTTGGCGTCAAGATGTAGCGCAAACGGTAACTTGGAATGTTACAAATACAAATACGCTTCCAGGGTCTTCTGCAGTTAATATCAAATTGTCTACAGATGGCGGAGCAAATTTTCCGATAACGTTAGCTGCAAATACGCCAAATGATGGCTCTGAAGTGATTACACTTCCGTCAAGTGTGCCAGATGCGAAATATTGCAGAATCTTAATTCAGCCGACCGATAATATTTATTATGCATTAAATAAAAAAGCTTTTGCTGTAGGATATAGGTCGTCTATAACTTGTGATCCGTATAGCTTCGAAAGTGCATTTTCAATTCCAAATACCACAACATTTTTTACCAAATCGGTAACTGTTCCGGCATCAGATGCGGTGGTTTCTGATGTGAATGTTTCGGTTAACATAACACATGAAAATTTTTCCGATTTAGAAATTCAAATGGTAAGCCCACAAGGAACCGTTGTGCGATTGTTTAATAAAAGCTGTGGCGGTTCAAGTGGAACTAAGGTATTTCAGTTTGATGATGCAGGAGCTGAAATAGATTGTTCAAAAACGACAGAGCAAATTGTTGTTCCGGTAGATCTTTTGAGCGCTTTTAATGGTGAAAATCCTGCAGGAACTTGGACATTCAGGATAAGAGATGCAGTTGTCGGAAGTTTTGGAACTGTAAATTCGGCTTCGATTACTATTTGCGGTCAGGTTTTCACACTTGGAAATGAAGATTTTGAAAATATTGATTTTAGTCTTTATCCAAATCCAAACAAAGGAAGTTTTGCGGTTGAGTTTGAAAGTAATTCAGGTTCGGGAGCAAAGATTTTTGTGCATGATGTTTTGGGAAGAACTGTTTATTCTAAAACTTTTGAGAATACGACTCACTTTAATCACAACATTCAGCTTTCAAACGTTGTGTCCGGAATGTATTTCGTGACGGTTATCGACGGAAACAGACGAACTGTGAAGAAAATTATTGTGAACTAACGATTTAAAATTCCAATAAAGAAATTCCAAATTCCAAAAACTAATCAATTGGAATTTGGAATTTTTTATTTGGAATTTAACTCCGCTAGGAGTTCGCCATCGCCATACAAACAATACTGATTTTAGCTCCCGGAATTTTTAATAAAGCTTTTGAGCAGGCTTCAAGTGTTGAACCTGTTGTAAGAACATCGTCAACAATTAAGAAATGTTTGTTATGATTTCTTTCCGAAAAATGAACATCAAAAATACTTTCAATGTTTTCAGAGCGACCAAGGAGATTCTTTTTGGATTGTGTTTTAGAATACTTTTTTCTGAAAAGAACGGTTTCATCAAAAGTAAGATTCAAACTTTCTGAAAGTGCTTTTCCAAAGGCAGTAACCTGATTATAACCACGTTCTTTGAATTTTTTGGGATGTAGTGGTACCGGAATTACAACTTCGAACGAATTGTTCAGTTTCAATTCTTTTAAATCTTCGGCATACCAGTGGCCTAAAACAGTTCCTATTTCTTCATGCCCTTTATATTTTAAATTATGAATCAGTTCCTGAACAATTCCCTTTTTATTAAAATATAAAAATGCCGATGCATGCTCAATTTCAATTTTACCATAAAATTTCTTAACAGCTTCATTTTTAGCATCCAAATGATATTGTGTCAGCGGCATTTCATGTCTGCAACTCGTGCATAAAACAGTTTCGTTTGTCATTAAAACAGAACGACATCCGGAGCAAACTTTCGGGAAAAACAAGTTGATAAGATAATTGAGCACAGTTGAATAATTTAGTTTCAATAGTAACGATAAAATACTATCGTCTTTTGAATAAATATAATTAAAATATTGATTTTAATCATAATATTTTTACAATACAATCATGTTTTCGGTTTAAAGAATTACTTGATAGAAAATAAAAGCGGTGAACCAATACTTTACTATGAAAAACAACTACCAAAGCAGCTATGTAATTTTAGCAGTACTTCTTTTTTTTGTTTTTGAAAATCAGCTTGTGGCTCAAAAACGCGGAATGGTCAATAAAACCTTTTTCAAAAACGGACTTATTGCAAAAGAGATTTATTTGGGAGCAGATCAAATGTTGGACAGCATTAGAACCTATCATATTGTTGGAGGACTGGATGAAAGATTCAGTTTTGATGAAAATGGTTTGATGAATGGTATTTGCCAAAAGTTTTCAAGTAATGGAAAGCTAAAAACGATCTGGCTATTTAAAAAAGGCATTTTGATTAAAAGAACCGATTTCTTTAAAGAAGATAATCTTAAAAATAAAGCGAAAGTCGAAGAAAACTATGCTATTATTGTCAAAAACAATGAATTGTTAAAAACGGATCCCAGTAATTACGGACTACTTTATGGCAGAGCGGCAAGTCGGATATATCTGGAAGATAATATATTGGCAGAGTTTGATTTTTTAGGATTTAAAGCACATTTAGAAAGTCTTAAAGCAAGTCCGAATGCGGGTCAATTTCCTAGATTAAATCAGGATTTAGCTGAAATTTATAGCAGACTTTCTACTCTTTATTCCAGATTTGAGAACGATAATCTTAGTGTTGATTTCAAATTAAAGGCAATCCAGATTGATCCGCAAGAAACAAGACATTACTTTAATCTCGGAGCTTATTTGGCTACAGAAATACACGATTATCGATTGGCAATTTACTATTTGGATGAAGTAGAGCGCAGATTTCCAAATCATAATTTTGCACACTGGGTTTTGGGTTATACGTATTTGGAACTGGAACAGTATGATAAAGCAATAGAAAATATAAATATTGCTTTTCAAAATGAAGCAAATCTCTATGAAAATGGATACGGAACCGAAGAGAGTGATTTAAGAACAATAAGAGGACTCGCGTATCATAAATCAGGAAAAACCGACTTAGGAATTGCAGATTTAAATGAAGCTTTGAGAATTAATAATAAGAATTCGGTAGCAAATAAATATCTTGGAATAGTATATGATGATTTAGGGCAATCTCAAAAAGCCTGCGATTATTTTAAGAAAGCGAGAGATTTAGGTTATGAAAAAAAATACGCTAACAAGGAACTGGAAAGTTTTATAAAGAAAGCTTGTAATGCAGATCAAAGCAAAATTGCCAGTATTGCACCAAAAGATTTACCTTTTATAGCGCCAAATCCTGCAGAAAACAGTGTTGAGGTTTTTAATTATCCGTATTCCGATTTTAATTATGAAATACATAATGCACAATCTCAAAAATTACGTCATGGAGTTTCAAATAATAAAACGATAGAACTTTTGGGGTTGCCAACAGGTTTTTATATTCTAACGATTACGAATCAAGGTAAATCGGAAACTTTTAAACTGATTAAGAAATAGAAAGTGAGCTACTTATTGTTCTGATTTATAGAAAAAATTATGATTTTCTATTTTGAAATAGAAAATAGCGGATTTATTTCTAAAAATTACTAAACAACGGGGAATCTTCAGCTATTTTTCTTTTTTTTAAATTCACTTTTTATATTTTTGCATCACTATGGCAAAACAAGAAGATTTATTTAAGAATGTGGTTTCGCACGCAAAAGAGTACGGATTTATTTTTCCGTCGAGCGAAGTATACGATGGATTGAGTGCAGTGTATGATTATGCACAAAATGGTGTCGAGTTAAAAAAGAATATACGTGAATATTGGTGGAAATCAATGGTTCAGATGAATGAAAATATTGTTGGCCTTGATGCGGCAATATTAATGCACCCAACAACCTGGAAAGCTTCAGGCCACGTTGATGCGTTCAATGATCCGTTAATTGACAACAAAGATTCCAAAAAAAGATATAGAGCTGACGTTTTAGTAGAAGATTTTGCTGAAAAAATCAATCTGAAAGCTAAAAAAGAAATCGAAAAAGCAAAAGCTCGTTTTGGCGATGCATTCAACGAAGAAGAATTTGTAACTACAAATGCTCGTGTTGTTGAATATTTGGCTAAAGAAAGAGAAATTAGAGAGCGTTTAGGACGTTCTTTAGGAAACGGAGATCTTGAAGATGTAAAAGCTTTGATTGAAGAGCTTGAAATCGCTGATCCTGAAACGGGTTCAAGAAACTGGACTGATGTAAAACAATTCAACTTGATGTTCGGGACAAAATTAGGTGCTTCTGCAGAAAATGCAATGGATCTTTATTTACGTCCGGAAACAGCACAAGGTATTTTCGTAAACTTCTTAAACGTTCAGAAATCAGGTCGTATGAAAGTTCCTTTCGGAATTGCTCAAACGGGTAAAGCATTCAGAAATGAAATTGTTGCAAGACAGTTTATTTTCCGTATGCGTGAATTCGAACAAATGGAAATGCAATTTTTTGTGCGTCCGGGAGAAGAAATGCAATGGTACGAACACTGGAAAACAACTCGTTTAAACTGGCATTTATCTTTAGGTTTAGGAAAAGAAAATTACCGTTTTCATGATCACGAAAAATTAGCGCACTATGCAAATGCGGCTGCTGATATTGAATTTAACTTCCCATTCGGTTTCAAAGAATTAGAAGGAATTCACTCTCGTACTGATTTTGACTTAAAAGCACACGAACAATACTCTGGAAGAAAACTACAATATTTTGATCCTGAATTGAACGAAAACTACGTGCCATACGTAGTAGAAACGTCTGTGGGTCTTGATCGTATGTTTTTAGCTGTTTTTGCAACATCGTTGCAAGAAGAGGTTTTAGAGGATGGATCATCAAGAACAGTGCTTAAATTGCCAGCAGTTTTAGCGCCAACAAAAGCAGCGGTATTACCATTGGTTAAAAAAGACGGTTTGCCGGAAATTTCAAGAAAAATCATCGAAGATTTGAAATGGGATTTCAATGTAGCTTATGACGAAAAAGATGCAGTAGGACGTCGTTACAGAAGACAAGATGCTCTTGGAACGCCATTCTGTATTACTGTTGATCACCAAACTTTAGAAGACGAAACAGTAACAATTCGTCATAGAGATACAATGAAACAAGATCGCGTTAAAATTTCTGAGTTAAGAAGTATTATCGAAAATGAGGTTTCAATGAAAAACTGGTTGATGAAAATGTAATTTTTCTTAATTAACACGATATAAATCCCAAATTCCTCGCAGGAGTTTGGGATTTTTTTAATTTTGAAAAGTGCATTTCGTCGAACATTTTTGCATTTCGTCCTTATGTATTAACATTTTAGCGTAATGTGTTAACAATGAAATGTTTAGAAAATTGAAATAACTAAATTTAATTGCGCATTTTACCCTAAAGTCAAAAATATGGTTCTGATGTTGTTTTCATCGGATCATAAAATGAATTAAAACTAAAATTGAAAAAATATTCGTATATCATTATTGACAATGACGCTGAAAGTGTTTTGAAAACCAGAATTGTTACTGAAGGTTTTTCAGAATTAACTTTTATAGCCTCTGCTACGAATTACCATCAGGGTTTGAATTTAGTTTTAGAGCATCGTCCGGCCTTTATTTTTTTAGAAATCAATCCCGAAGATTCACAAAGTAACCTTTCTCTGGCTTTCATCGGCGAATTGTATCGGTATTTATCTATTATACCGAAAATCATCATTACAACGTCAACAAAAGAGCTGGCTTTTGATGCGATTCAGTACGGCGTTTTTGATTATATTTTAAAACCTTTAACGCATATTGATCTGATAAAGACCCTTTTAAAGCAGGAAAAGACCCTTTCTGAGCCAAAAGAGACACGTTTTGTCGAAACTCCCGCGCAAGTTATTGATTTAAAAGAAGTTGAGTCTATTATCGAAATTCCGGACGTAATTGAAGATAATAAGCCTGGGATTATAGAAAATCAACGAATTATTCTTGAGACAGAAAAACCACTCGTAATCTGCGTAAAATCATATGGAGATTACCGTTATATGAATGCATCTGATATTTGCTATTTTCAAGCCGATAATAACTCGACAGATATATTTCTCGCATCTGGCGAAATGGTGACCGCATTTAAGACTTTAAAACATTTTGAGAGCGTTTTGACGCATCCGTTTGTGCGAATTCACAACAGTTATATAATCAATCAAAATTATATTGCGAGAATTCATAACGGAAACTCAGTTTGTTACATCAAAAACTCTCCTAAAAAGATTCCTTTTTCCAAAACTTACAAAGCAAACGTAGACGCAATTATCACAGATATCGCTGATGGTAATTATTTAGAAGTCTAAATGTGAAGCGTTTACATTGATTTGACGTCCAATGACTATCATTTGGGCATGATTCACCATAAACTGGTTTTTTCATGTAAATTTTTTTTGTTCCTGGGTATAATTTTACACCAACGAATCGCAGAGAGCGGTTCCTCCAAAAACAAAACAAACGAACATTTAAATACCTCAAATTATGAAAAAAACAGCTTTAACATTCGGATTATTCTCTTTAGTAGTAGTAGCAACTTCTTTTTCTGCTCCTGAAAATGTAAAATCTTCTACATATGCAATGAATACATCTGTTGATATTGATGGTGGACAAAAAACTGGACAAGATAGAAAACTTGATGTTATGGCTCCTATCGATGGTGGACAAAAAACAGGTCAGGATAGAAAACTTGATTTCGCTAATGTTGGTGGTTTTGGATCTGATTCTCAATCAGCTACAGCAAACAGAAAAATCGACTAATTTATTTAGTTTCAAAAATATAATAAAAAGGCTATCATTTTTTGATAGCCTTTTTTTGTATCTATAGTTTTACTATTTTTGGTAAAAATCAGGTACATATTGAAAAAACATTGTCAAATATTATTGCTTTTATTTCTCGCATTATTTGGTTGTACCAAAAAAAACAGCACAGATAAAAGTATTGTTTCTTCAAAAGACAGTCTTTCAACTTACCTCACACTCGCGAATGACATTAATCTTCCGTATGATTTTAAGCAGAAATACAATAAAAAGGCTTTAACGATCATTTTAAGTGAAGAAGATGATTCTCTCAATAAAGTAAATTTGTTTAAGGTTGCCAACCGTTATTACAATATGAATGATTTAAAATCATATGGTAATATCTCAAGGCTTATTGTAGAGCGTTCTAAAAAGACCAAAGATTCATTAAATTTGGCAAAAGCCTATACCTATTTGGGGGATTATTATAGCTCCCAAACTATTTCTGACAGTGCATTTTTGGTTTATTTTAAAGCAGAAAAAGTATACTTGCGCATAAATGATGACATCAATTTGGCAAAAACGTACTTGAGCAAAGCCAATCTTCAGTTTAATGAAAGTGATTTGTTTGAGAGCGAACTTACTGTTTTTAAAGCATTAAAAATTCTTAAGCAAAAAGAAAATGTCAGTAATTTATTATATCAGTGCTATAATCTTTTAGGTATTTTGTATAATGAAAGAGAAGATTATGCCAAAGCTTTAGAATATCATAATAAGGCTTTAAAAATACTGAAAGACAAGTCTATTGCCGCAGAATTGCAATTGACAGCAACTTCGCTTAATAACATAGGTTTTGTTTATTTAAGTATGAAGGATTATGCGAAAGCAAAAACAAGTTTCCAAAAAGGACTCGAACAGGAAAATCTATTTAAAGAAAGTACCACACTTTATGCAATGCTTTTGGATAATCTGGCATATTCCAAGTTTAAACTGAACGAATTTGAAGATCTTCCGAAGCAATTCTTTGATGCTTTACAAATAAGAGATAGTTTAAAACAGACTTCGGGTATTATTTTGAATAAAATCCATTTGTCTGAATATTATGCTGTTCAGAAAGATACTTTCAGAGCGATTCAGTTTTCGAGACAGGCTTTGATTTTGTCCCGAAGTTCAAATAAATTAAGAAATACGCTTGAGGCTTTAAAGCAAATTGCAGTTGTAGATCCGCGAAATGCATCATTGTATTCGGAACAGTACATTCGAATCAATGAAAGATTGCAGAAAGCAGAGCGAAATATGGGGGAGAAATTTTCTCGAATTGAATATGAAACAAATGAAATAAAAGATCAAAACTCAAATCTTCAGGAAAAGAACAAAACATTAGTATATGTTTTTAGTATTTGTACATTGTTGGGACTGTTTTTTTATGTTTATAAAACCCAACAAGCCAAAAACAGGGAACTGCTTTTTAAACAGCAACAGCAAATTGCCAATGAAGATATTTATAATTTAATGATTTCTCAGCAAAACGAGATTGAGAGAACCCGAATTAAGGAAAAACAAAAGGTTGCACAAGAACTTCATGATGGTGTTTTGGGCCGAATGTTTGGTGTGAGAATAAGTCTTGACAGTTTGGACAAAATTGATGAAGCACTTGCAACAACGAAGCGAAAAAAGTATTTAACGGAGTTGAAACATATTGAAGAAGACATCCGTGAAATTTCGCATGATTTAAATAGAGAAAAATCAGAATTAATTAATAATTTTGTCGCGATTCTTAAGAAACTATTTGAAAATCAGCGTAACACATATTTTTCAAAATTAATTACGACATTTGATTCTCATATAAATTGGGATTTGGTAAGCAATACTGTAAAGATCAATTTATACAGAATTATTCAGGAAGCGCTTCAAAATTGTAATAAATATGCAGAAGCTGATATCATTAGAGTAGAATTTAAAAGTGAAGTAAATCATTTGGTTTTAACTGTTTTTGATGATGGAGTTGGCTTTAACACAAAAAGAAGGAAGAACGGAATAGGTTTACATAACATTATGTACAGAGCGGCAGAATGTAAAGGCACAGCCACAATAAAATCGGCCAAAGGAGAAGGAACGGTTCTCATAGTTAAAATCCCAATCGAGCAAAAAATTAACCTACATAATAATGACATTTGACACAGCCCCTTTTTCGCCTGCACTCAAGCGAAATATCTTAATTGTCGACGATCATCCTTTTATAATTGAAGGATACAAAAATGCAATAACACGATATAATCCAAAAGATTATGAGTTTGTAATTGCTCAGGCTTACGACTGTAAATCGGCTTATGATTTATTGGATGGAGAAGCTACACCAAATTTTGATATCGCTTTTCTAGATATCAGTATGCCCGCTTATGAAGAAAAAGAGCTTTTTTCCGGAGAAGATCTGGCAAAACTAATTATGCATAAAATGCCGCATTGCAAGATTATCCTTCTTACGATGTATACGGAATTGCTTAAGATAAAAACCATTATACGAGCAATAAACCCGAATGGTTTAATTATAAAAAACGATCTTACTTTTGACGAATTGCTTTTTGCTTTCGACAGAGTGATGAAAAATGAAAAGTACTACAGCCAGTCGGTAGTGAAAATGTTGAATCAGTCGACTCATAATTCGATCGAAATTGATCAGTTTGACAAACAGATTTTGTTTCACCTTTCAAAAGGAACACGTGTAGAAGAAATGTCACATTATATTCCGATTTCGGCCGTGGCTATTGAAAAACGAAAAGTAAACTTGAAAGATTTGCTTAAAATAAGAACCGGTTCAGATGAAGAATTGGTAAAAGAAGCAAAAAGTAAAGGGCTCTTTTAGAATAAAAAATCCAATAAAAATTAAATTCCAAATTCCAAATGCGTTATGCCATTGGAATTTGGAATTTTTTATTTGGAATTTTTTAGAATTTATTCGCTCAAAGCATCCCAGCCACGCGCTTTTAAAGCAATTTTCGTGTTTGCACGGGTTACAAGGTGAATTCCTTCACTTTCGTCTGCCATATGGCCTATAATGGAGAAATTTGGATTTCCTTTTATTTTGTCAAAATCGTTGATGTCGATTGTAAACAAAAGTTCGTAATCTTCACCACCATTAATTGCAACTGTAGTACTGTCAATATTGAATTCTTCGCAAGTCGAAATAAACTGCGGATCCAATGGTAGTTTATCTTCATACAAATTACATCCTACTTTTGATTGTTTACAGATATGAATAATTTCAGAAGATAATCCGTCCGAAATATCAATCATCGAAGTTGGTTTTATTTCTAAAGCGTGCAAAAGCGTACGAACATCTGTACGTGCTTCCGGTTTTAGCTGACGCTCGATTAAATAGCTGTACATATCTAAATCAGGCTGACTGTTTGGGTTTACCTGAAAAACTTGTTTTTCGCGCTCTAAAACTTGTAATCCCATATAAGCTGCACCAATATCTCCGGTCACAACCAGTAGATCGGTTTGTTTGGCTCCGTTTCTATAAGCGATTTCATTTTCATCAGCTTCGCCAATTGCTGTAATGCTGATAATTAATCCTTTTTGAGATGAGGTTGTGTCTCCGCCAATAACATCTACTTTATATTCTTTTGCAGCATGCGTAATTCCGTCAAATAATTCTTCTAAAGCTTCCAACGGAAAACGATTCGAAACAGCAACAGAAACCGTTATTTGAGTTGGTTTCGCATTCATCGCACATATATCAGACAAATTGACTACAACTGCTTTGTAGCCTAAATGTTTTAATGGCATATAAGCCAGGTCAAAATGTACGCCTTCAATCAATAAATCGGTAGAAACAACAACTTTTTTATCCTTAAAATCTAAAATTGCTGCATCGTCGCCAATACTTTTTAAAGTGGATTCCTGAGTGATATCAAAGTTTCGGGTTAAATGGTCAATAAGGCCAAATTCGCCTAATTGTGCTATACTGGTACGCTGCGGATTTTTATCTTCAATCATTTTCTTTCTGAGTTCCAAAGTTATTAAGGTGCAAAGGTACAAAGGATTTTCCTGTAGAGACGCATTTTAATGCGTCTAACACAACGGGAGGAAATTAATAATGGAAATACTGGATGTCATAAAGGGCGTGAGACGCATTGAAATGCGTCTCTACGGCAGGAAAAAAAATTTTTAAAATATTTTTTTTCCTGCTGACAAACTGTTGTCACCGACCCATTTTACCTTTGAAATATCAAAACTTTAAAACCTTAAAATCATGAAAACATTAGAAGCACAAGTAATTACTTCAGAAGATTTATTGAAACACTGGCAAGGACATCGCGCACTAACACGTCGCTTGATCGAGATTTTTCCTGAAAAAGATTTCTTTGAATTTTCGATAGGAGGTATGCGTCCTTTTGCAAAATTGGTTGATGAGCTTTTAGCAATTGCTGCTCCGGCATTAAAAGGAATTGTAAATCGCGACAGCAAGCCGTATACTGAAGGAGAAGAAAAACTGATTTTTAAAGCGCAATATCTTGAAAAATGGGATCAATCTACATCTGAAATCAATAAATACTGGGAGCAGTTATCTGTAGAAGATTTTAGCGAAAATTTTAATTTGTTTGGACAGTACGAATTCCCAATCATTCAGAATATTTTGTATTTTATTGATAATGAAGTGCATCACCGCGGTCAGGCGTATGTGTATTTGAGAGCTTTAAACATCGAACCACCATTTTTTTGGGAAAGACAATAAACGTTTGTTGTAACTTTATTTAAAATCTAAAAAATTAACGACTATGAGTTTGAAAAAGATAATGTCAAATTATGCAGATTATAATTTATGGGTAAATCAGCAATTTGTGAATTGGCTTTCGCCGAAATCTTCCGAATTGCTTTATACAGAAGTGCCTTCAAGTTTTTCTACCATTATAAAAACATTGGATCATATCTGGTCAACAGAAGAATATTGGTTTTCTGTAATTTCAGAAAGTGATTTATTTGTAAAGAAACCGGAAAATGAAATGTCAAAAGAAGAAATCTTTTCGGGTTTATTAAATTCATCGGCAAAATTGAAGCATTTTATAAATTCATTGTCAGAAGAAGATTTAAGTAAAGAAGTTAAAATCGTAAATCCGTGGTTTGAATGTGAATTACCAATCGCCGATTACTTGATTCAGGTAATAAATCACGGCACTTATCATCGAGGGCAAATTGTGACGATGGGTCGAAATATTGGCATAACCGATGCATCAAATACCGATTATAATTTTTATAATGTTGTAAAACAACAACAATAGAAATTAAAAACCTCTAATGCAATTATATTGCATTAGAGGTTTTTTTCTTATAAAAGCCTTTGTTTGTTGACTTCTATTAATTTTAAAGTATTTGTTTTCAATATTTCCGGTTCAAGAATTGTGGCATAATCTCCAAACATTAAAAACCACCTTGGAAAAGCGTTTTCTATGTCACGGCACATAAAAGTCATTTCGATTTTTTCGTCAACTTCTTTCTCCGAAATATAACCGTGATATTTTCTTTCCGTTGCCAAATATCTTGCGATTTTTTTGTCAATCAAAAGTCTGACTTTTGTAGTCGGAATGGTTTCGGTTTGCGATAAATAGGTTTCCAGAGAATTATGTTCGATTGTAAAATCAAGTTCTGTTTTTTTAATTTCCTGAATACGGTCCGTTCGAAATTGGCGGTAATCTTTCCGCAAATGACAATAACCAAGAAAATACCAATTGTTATGATCGTGAAATACACCAACGGGTTCTAAATTCCGTTGCGTAGTTTCGTCTTTGTCAAACGTTTTATAGGTTAATAGAATCTGTTTTTTCTCCGCAATACCTTCAAACAAAACAGCCAGTGTATTTGGTGAATTATCATTGAACATTGGTTCGGTAGTTGCGGTTTGCATCAAAACCCTGGATTCGATATTTGAAAGATAATCTTTGTCACCGCTTCTCAAAACCGATTTCAGTTTATACATCGCCGATGCATAATGGCTTCCAAGTGAGGGATCAGTAAATTTTTGCATTAATTTTTCAGCGGCAATAAAACTGCTCACTTCTTCACGGGTAAACATTACGGGAGGTAACCTGTAACCTTCCATTAAAGCATAGCCAACTCCGGCTTCACTATAAATAGGCACTCCGGAAGCTTCCAGTGTTCGAATGTCTCGATAGATTGTTCTTAAGCTACAATCAAAACGATCTGCCAATTCCTGCGCTCTTACAATTTTTTTAGATTGTAATTGAATCAGAATAGCGACAATTCGGTCAAATCGTTTTGGAGTTTCATCCATTTTTTTAGGGTTCAAAGGTTTGGAGGATCAAAGTTACAAAGGTTAAAGCTTTTTAGAAATAAAAAAGCTGTCCCAAATTGAGACAGCTTTGTATGTAAATTTCTGAAGAAATTAAAATTTGTACAAAAGCCCAAACTTAGGTTGTGTAAAGATATTATTAAACAAATTGATGTTTAATTCGAATGTGTTTGAAGATGGACCATTTTCTGGAGAAACACTGTTGTACGATAGTAAGTTAGCCAGTACGAAAGTTACCGCGATGTTTTTAGTTACAAAATAGTTTAGACCGACATTAATATTTGCAGTAAGACTGTTGCTGTCATCAGAGCCTGTTGGGTCTTCTACTTTGTTTCGGCCATAGCCTAATCCAGCTTCGCCATACGCTTTGAAACGTTTTTTGTCTAATTCTAAGACGTAGTATCTTGCAAACCCTCCAATACCGAAAATATTAGTTTTAGTGTCAGTAGATTCATATTTGTCACTTGAAAAACTAATTTGTCCACCAACGGCAAATTTGTCATTAAGGAAATATCCAAATTTGGGATTAAAAGCATAAAAATCGCGGTCGCCGCCAGTAGCAATTTGCAAAGCACCTTCGACAAACATATCACCGTGAGCAAAAGTAATTCCTTTTGCAGAATTCATTTCAGAATTAACTTGATCTTCCTGTTGTGCACTGGCAAAGTAAAATGTAAATAAGCCTAGAATAATTGAAAATTTGGTTTTCATAATCTTACAGTTTTAAAGTTGTAGGATTAAAAATACAAATTTTAGTGTAAAATTAACTTTAAGTTCGATGAACTGTGTTAAAAATCAGGTATTTATGTGGTTTTTTTAGTGTAAATAAGATTAATCTTACTTAAAAAATCTATATTTTTAACTATTTGATAATCAGGAACAAGTTGGAAATAAACAAAAAACCCAATAACTTTCGTCATTGGGTTTAATCTATAATCTTGTTTCTTTATTCTTTCTTCTAAATAAAAAAAATCTAGTCATTCAATTTCAAAACAGCCATAAATGCTTCTTGCGGAATCTCAACATTTCCTACCTGGCGCATACGTTTTTTACCTTTTTTCTGTTTTTCAAGAAGTTTACGCTTACGCGAAATATCTCCACCATAACATTTTGCGGTAACGTCTTTACGAAGTGCTTTAATCGTTTCACGAGCGATAATTTTTGCTCCAATTGCAGCCTGAATCGGAATATCGAATTGCTGTCTTGGGATCAATTCTCGTAATTTTTCGGTCATTTTTTTACCGATGTTGTACGCGTTATCTTCGTGAATCAATGCAGAAAGTGCATCAACGGTTTGAGCATTCAAAAGAACGTCCAATTTCACTAATTTAGAAGTTCTCATTCCGATAGGAGAATAATCGAAAGAAGCATAACCTTTAGAAACAGTTTTTAAACGATCGTAAAAATCGAATACAATTTCCGCCAAAGGCATGTCAAAATTCAACTCAACTCTTTCAGTTGTTAAGTATGTTTGGTTGGTAATTAAACCACGTTTTTCGATACATAAACTCATTACGTTTCCAACAAAGTCAGATTTTGTAATGATCGTAGCTTTGATAAACGGCTCTTCAACTCTGTCCAGTTTTGAAGGTTCCGGTAAATCAGAAGGGTTGTTTACAATTAATGCTTTTTCAGGCTCTTTTTTGGTGTAAGCCAAATACGAAACGTTAGGAACTGTAGTAATTACAGTCATGTCGAACTCACGCTCTAAACGTTCCTGGATGATTTCCATGTGAAGCATTCCTAAGAATCCGCAACGGAAACCAAATCCTAATGCAGCAGAACTTTCAGGAGTGAAAACTAATGAAGCATCATTCAATTGTAATTTTTCCATTGAAGAACGTAAATCTTCGTAATCTTCAGTATCAACAGGATAAATTCCGGCAAATACCATTGGTTTTACGTCCTCAAAACCTGTAATCATATTAGTTGTCGGCACTTTTGCATCTGTAATTGTATCACCTACTTTTACTTCGCGTGCTTCTTTAATTCCTGAAATTAAATATCCAACATCTCCGGCAGAAACGACATTTTTAGGAACTTGGTTTAATTTTAAAGTTCCAATTTCGTCAGCAAAATATTCATTGTCTGTAGCCATGAATTTAATTTTCTGACCTTTTTTAATTTCACCGTTTACAACTCTAAAAATTACTTCGATTCCACGAAACGGATTATAAACCGAGTCAAAAATCAAAGCTTGTAATGGCTCATCAGGATTTCCTTTCGGAGCTGGAATTTTTTCGATAATAGCCGCCAAAATATTTTCAACACCAAAACCTGTTTTTCCCGAAGCATGAATAATATCTTCTAATTTACAACCAAGTAAATCAATAATATCGTCACTTACTTCTTCAGGATTAGCACTTGGTAAATCAACTTTATTCAAAACCGGAATAATTTCCAGATCATTTTCTAAAGCCAAATATAAGTTCGAAATAGTTTGCGCCTGAATACTTTGTGCAGCATCAACAATCAAAAGTGCACCTTCGCAGGCAGCAATCGATCTTGAAACTTCGTATGAAAAGTCAACGTGACCAGGAGTGTCAATTAGATTTAAAATATATTCTTCTCCTTTATAAGTATATTCCATTTGAATGGCGTGACTTTTAATGGTGATTCCACGCTCACGCTCCAGATCCATGTTGTCAAGCAATTGTGCTTTTTCTTCACGAGCTGTAACGGTTTGTGTAGCGCCCAATAAACGGTCTGCCAGTGTACTTTTACCGTGGTCAATGTGTGCAATAATGCAAAAGTTACGTATCTTCTTCATTTTAATATATCAATTCTCTAATTGAGTTTTAGTCTTTTTGTGGGTATAAACACCGCTCCGGCAATTACTTTAGGGCAGTTATTAAGGCGCAAAGATAGCGCAAAGTTTTGGATTCTGGAATGCTCAGCAGCCGATAGTTAAATATGAAATTTAAATTCGGACTTAAAATTCAAAATTAAATCCTTTTTCTGTTAATTTTTTGTAGATCTCTGGATCAAATTTATAGAGTTTAGCCGCTCGATGCGAAACATCCTGTTGCTTTTCATCTAAGGCAACTAATAGTTTCATATGAAGAATTTTTCGTCTGAAATTCGATTTGTCCAATTCAATTCCGAGAATCTCTTCATATAGATGCATCAATTGCAATAAAGTAAATTTTTCTGGTAGTAAATTAAAACCAATTGGTGCCTGACGCACACGGTTTTGAAGTTGCTTCAGACTGAAATCGAAAATTTCGTTATGATCAAATATTAATTTCGGAAGATCTTTTATTTTGTACCATTTTGCTTCGATAACTGTTTGACTTGCTTTTATATTATAGTCTTCACGATTCACGAGCGTGTAATAACCAATTGTAACAACTCGTCTGTCGCTGACCCTTTTTGGATCGGTAAAAGCTTTAAGTTGCTCCAGATAAATATTATCTAGTGTTGTTAATTCGTATACAATTCTTTGTGCTGCTTCGTCTGCACTTTCTTCTTTTTTGAGATATCCTCCCAGTAATCCCCATTTTCCGATACTTTCTCCTTCTGCGTGTTGCACCAAAAGTACTTCAAGACTTGCTTTATTAAATCCGAAAATGGCACAGTCAATTGTTATACCGTCTACGGCTGGAGTGTTTGTTGTTTGTGTATTAATTTGAGAGGTCATTATGGTTTAAAATTCAAAATTAAATCCTTTTTCAGTTAGCTTATTGTAAATTTCAGGATCAAACTTATACAATTTTGCGGCTCGATGCGAAACATCTTGTTGTTTTTCGTCTAAAGCAGCTAAAAGTTTCATGTGAAGAATTTTTCGGCGAAAGTTCGATTTGTCCATTTCAATGCCTAAAATTTCTTCGTATAAATGCATTAGTTGTAATAAAGTGAATTTTTCCGGAAGGAGATTAAATCCAATTGGAGCCTGACGAACCCTGTTGCGAAGGTGCTGTAAACTGTAGGATAAGATTTCATTATGATCATAAATAAGATCAGGAATGCTGTTGATTTTATACCACTTGGCATCAGCGGCCGTAAAACCGGCTTTAATATTATAATCTTCTCTTTTTACGAGAGCATAGTAGCCTATAGTAATAACACGGCGAAGCGGAAAACGATCCGGATCGCCAAATGCTTTCAATTGTTCCAGATATATATTGTCAAGTCCGGTAAGTTCATTCAACAATCGGTGAGCTGCATTGTCTGTGCTTTCTTTCTTGTAAATCCATCCGCCGGGAAGTCCCCATTTTCCTTTGCTGATACCTTCGCCATGTTGTACTAAAAGTACTTCAAGACTTCCTTCGTCAAATCCAAATACAACGCAGTCAATGGTGATTGCGTTCATCGCATTTTGTTCGCTAATTGCAACAGAGTCGGCATCTACTTTTCTAACCATATGCGAAATAAATTTTGACAAATTAAACAAATAAAATGCATAACTGTCTTTGTTGATTAATTAATATTTTTTTAACAACTAATGAAATTGACGTTCAGTGCTTTAGAATCGTTAAAAAACAGCCTCAAAGATTTTGTTTTCTTTAAATAGTTGATTGTCAAAATCATACTTCGTTATTTTTTCATCATTTTTTATTTCAATTTTCTTTTAATCCTTGTTGTATTGATAAAAATGGTTGGATTTAAATTAGAATAAAAAAAAAATAACCTTAATATTTTGCTAATATAGAAAAAAAGTTTTACACTTGTAGTCAAATTTACCATAAGATATTTTCAATTTGACTATAAGTTTATTTATGAATAATTTTTTAAATCCAAAAAAGGTAAAAAAAGAAGGTTTTGAAAAAATCGTACTTCAATGATTTTTTGAAAATCCATTAAAGCAGAAACTTATCACATAGACAATTATAAACGTAACTAACTTAATTTAACCAACTCTTATTTATTATGAAAAGCAAATATTGTATTAAAACATTGCTTCCGTTTTTTACGGCTCTGTTTTTTAGCTTATTTATGATACAGTCAGGTTTTGCTCAGGCACAATCCCGATCTGTAAGCGGAACTGTAACATCGGGTACAGACGGAATGGGAATTCCCGGAGCATCAGTTGCTGTAGAAGGAACAAAAATTGGCGCTGCAACCGATTTTGACGGGAATTATAAAATAGAAGCAAAAACCGGTGATGTGCTTGTTTTTACTTTTATCGGGTACAAAAAACAAAGAATTACTGTAGGAACTCAAAAAACAGTAAATGTTAAACTAGAAGAAGAAACTGCAGAACTTAAAGAAGTTGTAGTAGTTGGATACGGCTCACAAAAGAAAACCCTTGTAACCAATGCTGTTACTCAGGTTAGCGGAGAGAGCCTTGTAAAAACCAATACTACAAATGCACTTCAGGCACTTCAGGGGCAGGCAGCTGGTCTTCAGGTTACATCAACTTCAGGACAACCGGGAGAAGGTCTGAATGTAGTAATCAGAGGGGCTGGTTCGATAGCGGGTACGTCACCTTTATATGTTGTAGACGGAATATTGACAGGCGATATTTCTTATTTAAGCAACTCGGATATTGAATCTATTTCTGTTTTAAAAGATGCTGCTTCTGCTGCAATCTACGGATCTCAGGCTTCAAACGGGGTTATCTTGGTAACAACTAAAAAAGGAAAACGCGGAGCATCTGGCCAAATTACATTTGATCAATATTACGGAGTACAATCTGTAGCAAGAAAAATGGATATGCTTGATGCAACAGAATATGCTACAATATTAAACGAAGCGGCTGTAAACTCAGGGAAGAACCCTTATTTTACAAATGCTCAAATCGCTCAGTTAGGTGCAGGAACAAACTGGGTAGATAAAATGATTACTGATAACGCAGCGACTAAAAATTTCGCTTTTGGTGCATCGGGAGGTTCTGAAACTTCAGTTTACTCATCTTCATTATCTTACTTAGGTCAAGAAGGAGTTGTTGGTGGAGCAGATTTATCTAACTATGAGCGTTACAATTTCAGATTCAACTCAGAGCACAAACTTTACAAAGATGTTGTAACTTTTGGACAGAATTTAAGTTTCGCTTATATCAATAAAAACGGAATTGGAGTTGGTAATCAATACAACAACTCTTTAAGAAGTGCATTTCAGACTAATCCATTGTTGCCAATGTATGATGCTGAAGGAAATTACTACGATACTACAAAAAACTCTGAACCATGGTTGGCTGGTGTAGCAAATCCTTATGCTATGATGGTTTATAACAATCAAAATGAGAACAACAATCAGAAATTATTAGGAAACGTTTATTTACAAATTGAGCCTATCAAGAATTTGACATTCAAAACAACTTTAGGACTTGATTATTATGCAGGCGAAGGTCATTCTTATAAACCTGTATATCACTTGTCAACGTATGCAAATAATGATTTTGATACTGTGAATCAAAACATGAATAAAGGTAAAACTCTTACTTGGGATAACTTATTGACATACAAATTTAACGTTGCAGATGATCACCATTTTGAAACAATGTTAGGTACATCATCTATCAATTATGATGGTACTTCAGTATCAGTTACCAATGCAGATTCTGTTTTTAATGATTTGGAGCATGCTTGGATCGACAACACTACAAACAAAGCCGGTGCTAAAATTGCTATCAAAGGTATCAAGCAAGAGACAAAAAGAATGTCTTATTTTGGAAGATTAAATTACAACTACAAAGAAACGTATTTATTAAATGCGACTTTTAGAATGGATGGATCTTCTATTTTTTCTAAAGAAAATCAATGGGGTTATTTCCCATCAGTTTCTGCAGGATGGATTGTAACAAATGAAGAATTCCTGAGAGATGCAAGCTGGATTGATTTCTTAAAATTAAGAGGAAGCTGGGGACAAGTTGGAAATCAAAATGCAAGAGCTTTCCAATACTTATCACCGATAAAAACAGATTATACAAACTATATTTTTGGTAATGCAGAAGGCGAATTAACTCCAGGAGCATATCCTAACAGATTATCAAATCCTGATTTAAAATGGGAAACTTCAGAACAAGTTGACTTTGGTTTTGATGCAAGGTTCTTGAAAAATGCATTGAACGTTACTTTCGATGTTTATAAGAAAACGAACAAAGACTGGTTAATTTTAGCTCCGGTTTTAGCAACAGCAGGTGCTGATCCAGCTTATACAAATGGTGGAGATGTAGTGAATAAAGGTGTTGAGTTGTCTTTATCTTATCAGAATAAAATTGGCGATTTCAATTATAGTATTAGTGCAAATGGTGCATATAATGAAAATAAAGTGGGACAAATACCTTCTCAGGACGGTATTATTCACGGATTGAATAATGAACTTTATGATAATGCAGGTGAATTCTACAGAGCACAAAACGGATTTCCTTTAGGTTATTTCTGGGGATATAAAACAGGAGGAGTTTTCCAAAATCAAGAGCAAATCGATAATTACAAATCTGCAAATGGAGTGGTTTTACAACCAAATGCAGCGCCTGGAGACATCATTTATGTAAATACAAATGGCGATGATAAAATTGATGCTACTGATAAAACAAGCATCGGAAAACCAAATCCTGATTTTACTTACGGTTTTTCTGTGTCAGCTAGTTATAAAGCTTTCGACTTCTCGCTTAACGCGAATGGTGTTGCAGGAAATGAAATCGTACAATCGTACAGAAACCAATCTGGTGCGTACGGAAATTATACGACTGCTATTTTAGACCGTTGGCATGGTGAAGGTTCTTCGAATACAGTTCCTAGAGTAACAGAAGACAACAGAAACTTTACTCAATTCTCAGATTTGTATATTCAAAAAGGAGACTTTTTAAGAATTAATACTGTAACATTAGGATTTGATTTAGCAAAAATGAAACAATCTAAACCATTTTTTGCAAGTCAATTCAGAGTTTATTTCTCAGTATTGAACCTTTATACTTTCACAAAATATGATGGTATGGATCCAGAGATTGGATTTGGTTCTTCAAATGATGACCAAAAGTTTTCTTCAGGTGTTGACGTAGGTTACTACCCAAGACCAAGAACATTCATGATGGGATTAAATATTAAACTTTAATAAATAAAAAGATGAAAAATACATATTTATATATTTTCTGTTTTAGTTTATTGTCTTTGGGCTCTTGTAGTTTAGAAACAGAACCTATGACGCAAACAGATACAAACTTTTACAAAACTACAGACGATGCTTATTCTGCATTAGTAGGATGTTATGATGGAATGCAGGTTGCAACAGGAGCTGCAGGAATGGGAGTGCCAGTGATAAGTGAGGTAATGTCTGACGATTGTTTTGGAGGAACAGGAAACTCAGATGGATACAATTATGCAGCTGTTGATGAGTTTGATATCAAACGTTCACCATCAGATGTTGACATGTTAAATGGAAACTGGATTGCTTACTATAAAGCACTTTATCGTTGCAACATTTTCTTGAGTAAAATGGATCAAATTGATTGGCAAGGTGATACGGCTTCAAAAAATATGTATATTTCTGAAACAAGATTTATCAGAGCGTATCTTTATTTTGAAATGGTTCGTCTTTGGGGAAATATTCCATTATTAACGGTACCATCTTCTGAAAATATTCCTCAGGCAAATCCTGATGAAGTGTATAAAGTAATTGCAGAAGATTTAGTTTTCGCAGCTGATAATTTGCCTTCAGTAGCTTACAACGCTACAACTAGCGGACGTGTTACAAAATGGGCAGCAAAATCTTTATTAGGTCGTGTTTATTTATACTACACAGGATATTATGGAAAAACTGATTTAGCGGGAGTTGTAACTAAAGCGCAAGCTTTGGCACATTTGGAAGATGTAGTTACTTCTAGCGGACATGGTTTACTTGAGGATTTCTCAACACTTTGGCCAGCTGCTTCTGTAGATAAATATGCAGGTGAAAATAACAGAGAAAATGTGTTTTCTATAAAATATACGTATACAAGTGACTATAACGGAAATACAGATGGTAACCACTGGTTAGTAATGTTCGGAATGAGAGAGTATTCATCTTATCCTTATGGACGTGGTTGGGGAGTTACAGTTAATTCTAAATTGTACAATGCATACAGCGCTAATGATACTAGACGTACAGCAACTGTAATTGGAATTACTGAAGAAAAAATCAATTTTGATAAAATCAACAATCAAAGAGAATATACAGGTTACTACAACAAAAAATATACACCAATGGTGGATAAAGACGGAAAAGATCTTCCGCTTACAATGGGTAGCCAATTCTGGGATATTAGCCAGTTTCAGGATTATGTAGTCTTAAGATATGCTGATGTTTTATTGATGGCAGCTGAATTAGGCAGCGGAAATGCGCAGGCTTATTTTGATGAAGTGAGAAAAAGAGCTTATAAAACGGCTTACACACCACTTGCTGTAAATCAGGATAATATTATGAATGAAAGACATTTAGAATTTGCGCTTGAAGGAGTTAGATATTGGGATTTATTACGTCAGGGAGTTGGGAAAGCTTCTACTACTATTGCTGAAACTACATCGTTGTTAAATGGAGGAGTTCCAACTACAAAAACAATTTCGGCAGCAAATATCCAAAATACAAAAGGTCTGCAACAAATTCCTAACACGCAAATTACATTGTCAGGTGGAGTTTTAAAACAAAATACCGGTTGGTAATTTTAACTTAAAAAAGAAAGAAAATGAAAAGTATAAAAATATTAATGAGCTCATTTTTGATGTTAGCATTGCTAGTATCATCTTGTTCACCAGAAACATATTCTTTGGATGGCCCGATTGATAAATCGGATATCCATTTTGAAATCACTCAGGATTTAGCTGCAGACGCGGGCGGAAATACTGTGATCCTGAAAAATACAACCCCGGGAGTAATCTTAAACTGGGATTATGTTACAGGAAAATCGGATAAGGCTGTACAAACCGTTAAATATGCTTTCAAAGGAAATTATACTATAAAAGTTTCGGCAGTTACAGATGCAGGAATTGTGGAGTTAGATCCCGTGACAGTTACAGTAACACAAGACAATTTAAATTATGTTAACGATCCTCTTTGGACAGCTTTATCAGGTGGAGTAGGAAAACAAAAATCTTGGGTATTAGATAATGGTAAATATGGCCAGGCTATGGGTGCAATGGCTTATGCAGATCCAAGTACAACAGTTGAATGGAACAATTTTTCTCCAAACTGGGAACCTGAAGGTATGCCTCCGGGAAGTTCAGAGGCTGATATGCATTGGGGAAGATATATGACATTCAGTCTTGAAGGTGGGCCATTTATGAAAGTTTATGAAGCTGACGGAACACTTAAAGAAAGCGGAACTTATTTCTTAGACATTAATACGCATACGTTAACTACAACAGGAGCAACGATTTTAAGAGCAGACAATTATGTAGGAAACGCAAGCAACTGGACTAATAATATCAAAGTTTTAAAACTTACTGAAAACCAACTTCGAATTGCTATCATGAGAACCAATAGTGAAGGTCCTTGGTGGTACATTTGGAACTTTGTTTCTAAAGAATATGCAGACAATTACGTACCGCCGGTTACAGCACCGGTTTACGATGAAGGTTTCAATCCAACTTTTGCTCCGGGAGAATTGTTAAAAATGCTTACTGGTGGTGCTGGAACAGGAAGAGTTTGGGCTTTAGACGGAAATGGAAATCCAGTTGACTGGTTAGGAAAAGGAAAAGGTTGGACAACTGGAGCTTCAAGTTCATACAACTGGGGTTGGAATGATGATTGGGCTGCGACAGCTGGTAATTCATGGATTCGTTTTGATCAATTTGGAGGAAAACTAAATTATACCAGAAGCCAAAATGGAGTAGAAACTACAGGAGTATTTACTATTAATGAAGAGAAAAATGAAGTTAATTTAGGAACAAATACCCTTCTTCAAAATCCAACGAGCTGGATGAATCCAACGACTAATACTATTAAGGTAGTGAAAGCATTCAATAATGACTATCTTACGAAAGGTATTTGGTTTGGAACATCTTATGATGCAGGTAAGGATGAATGGTTTGTTTTCCATTATATAATTCCTTAATAAAATAGATTACAATTTAATAGTAACTTGAAAGCAGTTTTAACACTGCTTTCAGGTTATTAAAATTTAAAAACACTATGATTCAGCTTACTTCATTAAAAAAAATCGGATTACTTTTTGCAGGCTTGGCTGTAATGACGGCTTGTAAATCTTCAAGTGATCAGAAATTTAAAAACCGAAAAGTGTCATTCAATTCAGATTGGAGTTTTCATTTAAACGACAGTCTAAAAGATAAAGATACAATTGGAGCTTCAACGCAATGGCGTATTTTAGATGTGCCTCACGATTGGAGTATTGAAGGAAAGTTTGATGAAAAAAGCCCTGCCGGATATGGTGGAGGATCGCTAAACGGAGGTTTAGGCTGGTACAAAAAAACATTCAAAGTAGCTGCGGAAGACAGCACAAAAATAACTTCTATAACTTTTGACGGAGTTTATAGAAACAGCGAAGTTTGGGTAAACGGACATTATTTAGGAAAACGCCCAAACGGATATATTGGTTTTCAATATGAAATTACTCCCTATTTAAATTACGGAGAAAAAAACAACGAAATAATTGTTAAGGTTGACAATTCAAAACAACCAAATTCACGTTGGTATTCGGGTTCCGGAATTTTTAGAAATGTCTGGATCGAAACCACAGATAAACTTCACGTGGGACAATGGGGAACGTATATTACAACTCCAAAAGTTACAGCTGAAAATGCTTCAGTAAATATTGAAACTACAATTAAAAATCAATATTCAGCAGAAAAAAAAGCAACTGTAATTACTACCATTTTTAAAGACGACACCAAAGTAACATCGGTTACTCAAAATATAACATTAAATGCTAATGCCAATCAAACCATCAAACAATTGGCAGTTGTAGAAAATCCAGTTTTATGGTCGGATGAAAAACCGGAATTGTATACTGCAGTTACCGAAATTTCGCTTGACGATAAAATCATAGATCAATACAAAACCACTTTCGGAATCAGAGATTTTAAATTCGATTTGAACAAAGGTTTTATTTTGAATGGAAAACAAGTCAAGATTAAAGGTGTTTGTATGCACCACGATTTAGGTCCGTTGGGTTCTGCGATTAATACACGCGCAATTGAGCGTCAGTTGGAAATCCTGAAAGAAATGGGTGTAAACGGAATAAGAACTTCACACAATCCGCCTGCTCCGGAACTTTTACAACTTTGCGACAAAATGGGTTTCATTGTCATGGATGAAGCTTTCGACATGTGGAAACAAGCCAAAAGTAAATATGATTATGCTAATGATTGGGACAAATGGCACAAACAAGATTTAATCGATCAATTATTGCGCGACCGAAATCATGCGAGTATTTTTATGTGGAGTATCGGAAATGAAATTCCGGAACAATGGAATGAAACCGGAATTGAAATCGCCAAAGAACTTGCTGCAATTACACGTCAATACGATAAGACAAGACCTATTACTGCAGGAATGAATCCGCCGGTAAATATGAATATTGATGCGGTGACTTTACAATTTGAGAAAAAAAATGTATCGATTAATCCGCTTGCCGGATCTGGTGTTTTAGATTTAATTGGATACAATTATGCACATCAGACATTCGAACATCATTTGAAAAATTTCCCAAATACACCTTTTATCGCAACCGAAACAACTTCGGGTTTACAAACAAGAGGATATTACGATGCGGTTTCAGATACAATCAAAAAATGGCCGGTAAGCTGGGATAAAAAATTTGAAGGAGGAAATCCTGGAAATACGGTTTCAGCTTATGATCAGGTGCAAACGCCTTGGGGATCAACACATGAAGCGACTTGGAAAGTCATTAAAAAGCATGATTTCTTAGCCGGAATGTACGTTTGGACAGGTTTCGATTATATCGGAGAACCAACGCCGTACGAATGGCCATCGGTGAGTTCGTATTTTGGAATTGTTGATTTGGCCGGTTTCCCGAAAGACGTTTATTACATGTACCAAAGTGAATGGACAAATAAAACGGTTCTTCATATTTTTCCACATTGGAACTGGAAAGCAGGACAAACCGTTGACATTTGGGCATATTACAATAATGCTGATGAAGTTGAACTTTTCTTAAACGGAAAATCAGTTGGTATTCGCAGTAAAAAAGGAGACGATTTACATGTAATGTGGAGAATTCCATATCAGCCAGGAACTTTAAAAGCAGTTTCTCGTAAAGACGGAAAAGTGGTTTTAGAAAAAGAAATTAAAACAGCCGGTAATCCTTCAAAACTAAAATTAACGGCAGACAGAAGCACGATAAAAGCGGATAAAAATGATTTGTCTTTTGTGACTGTTGACATTTTAGATGAAAAAGGAATTTTAGCACCAAATGCGAATAACGAGATCAATTTCTCTTTAAAAGGAAATGGAAAAATTGTTGGAGTTAGTAGTGGAGATCCGGTTAGTCACGAATCTTTTAAAGGAAATAAACATACTGCTATGGCTGGAAAATGTCTGGTAATCGTTCAGTCTGGAGATAAATCAGGAAGATTAGAATTAACTGCAAAAGCAAACGGATTAAAACAATCGACAATTGTAATTACAGCAGAATAATGACACGTAGTTCCTGCAAGGTTTTCAAAACCTTGTAGGTATATATAGTAAAGTATAGAATAAAAAATAGCAGACCTACAAGGTTTTGAAAACCTTGCAGGAAGGAAATACAAAAACTAAACTAATGAAAAACACATCACTAACCACATTGTTTTCAGCTTTTATGCTTGGATTTGTTTTGACACCAAAAGCATCAGCTCAAATCCAAAATGCAGACGTACTGAACGCACCAATAGACATCAGTAAAGATTTTCAGAATTATCTGAACACTTTTTATTTCGCAGATGAACTGGCTTCTTTTGATCCTGCAACAGGAAAAGGAACTATAAAATATTTGAGATACAATTATAAAACGCGTCAGGCTTTCAACAATATGATGATGAAACCGGATGCGGAGAAACCAAACGAATTTCCAACTACAGAATATGAGGTTTCGCCAGTATTGCCATTCGAAATTCAGTTTGTTTCAGATAGAACGGTTCGTATTAAAACTACTTCAGGACCACAATTTCATCCAGAGGCAGCATCTTTAATGCTGGTTAATGGCGTTGCGCCAAATCATCCTGAATTATGGAAATATGCTAAAATCGAAGGCGGTCATAGTTACACAAGTAAACATGGACGAGTTGAAATATTAGTAAAACCTTGGCACGTAAAAATCTACGACGAAAAAGGAAAATTACTGACAAGTACACTTCACGATACTGATTTTAAAAATACCTATACACCAACACTTCCGTTTTCTTATGTTCGCAGAAATAGCGATTATTCAAGAAGTATGGGCGCGGCTTTCAGTTTAGAACCAGACGAAAAAATATTTGGATGTGGAGAATCTTTCACACAATTCAACAAGCGCGGACAAAAAGTTGTTTTATGGACGGATGACGCAAACGGAATCCAAAATGAAACAATGTACAAACCGATTCCGTTTTACATGAGTAGCCGTGGTTACGGAGTTTTCATGCACCATTCGACTCCAATTACAGTAGATTTCGGAAAATACTTTGGAAGTGCAAACGAAATGTACATTGGAGATGACGAAGCCGATTTATTTTTCTTCATCGGAGAACCAAAAGACATTTTAGATCAATATACAGATTTGACAGGAAAAGCAGCGATGCCACCACTTTGGTCTTTCGGTTTTTGGATGAGTAGAATCACTTATTTCTCTGAAAAAGAAGGACGCGACGTAGCAAGAGATTTACGTAAATACAAAATCCCAACCGATGTTATTCACTTTGATACAGGTTGGTTTGATGTAGATTGGAGAAACAACTACGAGTTTGCAAAATCTCGTTTCCCGGACGCTACAAAAATGATGTCCGATTTGAAAAAAGATGGTTTCCAGGTTTGTCTTTGGCAATTGCCTTATTTCACGCCAAAGAACACTTTGTTCCCTGAAATCATGGATAAAAACTTAGCAGTAAGAGACAGAAAAGGAAACCTTCCTTACGAAGATGCCGTTTTGGATTTCTCAAACCCGGAAACAATCACTTGGTACCAAGGAAAATTGAAAAAATTATTTGACGAAGGCGTTGCGGTTTTCAAAGTTGATTTTGGAGAAGCTGCTCCGCCAGACGGAATTTACCATTCTGGAAGAACAGGTTTCTACGAACACAATTTATATCCGTTGCGATATAATAAGGCTGTTGCCGAAATCACTCAGAAAGAAAAAGGATATACTTTAATCTGGGCGAGAAGTACTTGGGCAGGATCTCAGCGTTATCCGTTACATTGGGGAGGAGATTCTGAAACTACAAATGGAGCGATGTCGGCAGAATTACGCGGCGGACTTTCATTAGGACTAAGCGGATTCAGTTTCTGGAGTCATGACGTTGGAGGATTTGCAACAAAATCTCCTGAGAATATTTACAGAAGATGGACACCATTCGGAATGTTGACTTCACACGTAAGAAGCCACGGAGAACCGCCTCGCGAGCCTTGGTTGTATAGCAAAGATTTCTTAGAAGGATTTAGAAAAGCAGATAATATGCGTTACGAATTAATGCCATATATCTACGCTCAGGCAAAAGAAAGTTCTCAAAAAGGTTTACCAATGATGCGTGCTTTATTTGTAGAATATCCAAACGATCCGGGAGCTTGGTTGGTTGATAATCAATATTTATTTGGTTCAAGTATGTTGGTTGCACCACTTTTTGAAGAAGTTGAAGAAAGAGACGTTTACCTTCCGGAAGGAACTTGGATTGATTACCAAACTAAAAAAGTTTACCAAGCAGGATGGCACAAAATCAAAGCAGGTGAAATTCCAATTATCGTTTTGGTTAAAGATGGAACTGCAATTCCGCACATTGGTTTAGCGCAGTCTACAAAAGATATGGACTGGAGCAAATTGACATTAAAAGTATTTGCAAGCGATAAAACGACTTCGGCGACAGCCAAAGTATTTTTACCGGAAGGTGATGCAGTTCAGGAAATAAAAGTGAACAAAAGCGGAAACAATTTTGATGTAGCTGCAAATCCGTTAAACGGAAAAACCACTTTTAAAACAGAGTGGGCGAAATAAAAAGGTTAGCCACTAATTGCACGAATTTCCACGAATTGAATTGGTGATAATTGGTGCAATTCGTGGCGAAAAAATAGTCACAGATTAAAAGGATTATTACTCTCGCAGATTTAGCAGATCATGCAGATTTTTTTAATGTTTAAAATCAGCTAAATCTGCCAAATCTGCGAGAGAAAAAAACAAACACATAGAAACTATAAGTCTCTAATAAATTATAATTCTGTGTGTTAAAAAAGCATACCTATAATTAAAAATTGAGTTTTTGTTTAGTTTTTAAATCGGGTAAAGCGGCTTGCAATGCCCGATTTATTAAAATGTTTAAAAAAAGATTATGAAAAAGTATCTAGTTCTTCCAGTTGTTTTGCTTTCCATTTCAGTTGGATACAGCCAAAAAGTTAAGAATGCTTACGAATTGGCATCGCCAAACGGAACGAATAAAATCAAATTTGAGCTGGTAAAAAATGCTCCAAAATATGCAGTTTCTCACGGAAAAACGGAAGTGATTTCTCCATCAGATATGGGATTTTTGCTAAAAGGAAATGAAGACTTAAGTTCTAACTTTGAAATGAAAGGCGCAAAAACGACTTCTTTTGATGAGACTTGGGAACAAGTTTGGGGAGAAAAGAAAAACATTAGAAATCACTATAATCAGCTTGTAGTTGATTTGCAGCAAAAAACAGGAAACAAAAGAAAACTGCAAATTCAGTTTCGCGCTTTCGATGACGGAATTGCATTTCGATATGTTTATCCAAAACAAAATGTGAAAGACAGTATTTTCATTATGGATGAAAAAACGACTTTCAACTTAAAAGAAGATGGAAAAGCGTGGTGGATTCCGGCAAACAGAGAAAATCGCGACGAATATCTTTTTAAAGATGCACCGGTAAGTACTTTGGATACCGTTTTAACGCCACTAACAATTGAAAGCAAAAGCGGATTAGCTTTAAGTTTCCACGAAGCAAACTTGATTGATTTTGCAAGTATGACTTTGGTGAACAATAAAGGAACAGAATTAAAATCGGATTTGGTGCCGTGGCCTGACGGTGTAAAAGTTCGCGTAAAAGATACTTTTACTTCTTCTTGGAGAACGCTTCAAATTGGAGAAAATCCGGGAGAATTGATCACTTCTTATTTGGTTTTAAACCTAAACGAACCAAACAAATTAAAAAATACAAACAATTATTTCAGACCGTATAAATATTTAGGAATCTGGTGGGGAATGCACATAGGGAAATATACTTTCTGGGAAAGCGACAAACAAGGAGCAACAACTAAACACGCTGAAGAATATATCGATTTTACAGCAAAAGAAGGTTTCCACCATTTATTGATCGAAGGCTGGAACAAAGGCTGGACGCCAGGTTGGTATGAAAATCGTATGCACATGTTCAGTTTCACGAAAAGTGCTGATAATTTCGACCTTGAAAAAGTAGTGGAATACGGAAAGAAAAAGAACATCGAATTAATTGGTTATCACGAAACAGGTTCTAACTTAATTAACTACTTAAAAGAAGTTGACGAAGGTTTTGCTTTATACAAAAAATTAGGAATTCATACCGTGAAAATCGGTCACGTAGGTTCTAAATTGAATATGAAACAAATGCACTTCGGGCAGTTTGGAGTAAATTATTTCAGATACATTTTAGAAAAAGCAGCACAATACGATTTAGCGGTTTTATATCACGAATCAATTAAAGATACAGGAGAAAGAAGAACTTTTCCAAACATGGTTTCAAGAGAAGCAGCACGCGGACAAGAATATAACGCTTGGAGCGAAGGAAATCCGCCAAACCACTTAACGATTATTCCTTTTACAAGATTGCTTTCAGGACCAATGGATTTTACGCCTGGAATTTTTGATGTTGAGGTAAAACAAGGATATCCTGGAAAAAGAGTTCAGGGAACAGTTGGTCAGCAATTAGCGTTATATGTAACGATTTATGCTCCAATTCAGATGTTGGCCGATCTTCCTGAAAACTACGAAGGAAAACCAGCTTTACAGTTCTTAAAAGATGTTCCGACAGATTGGGAAGATACTAAAATCTTAGAAGGAAAAATTGGTGAATACATCACAACAGCAAGAAAAGACAGAAACAGCGCTGATTGGTATTTGGGAACTTTAACAAATGAAAAACCAAGAAATGTAGAAGTTTCATTGTCATTCTTAGATCCAAATGCGACTTACGAAGCACAAATTTATGTGGATGCTGAAGGAACAGACCAAACACACAATCCGGAAGCAGTAGCTATTTCTAAGAAAACAGTAAAAGCTTCGGATAAATTACAATTGAAATTAGGTGGTGCCGGAGGTGGAGCAGTGAGATTCAAAAAGATGTAATTATTAATTTCTCAAACCCGACAGGTTTTAAAAACCTGTCGGGTTTCGTAACGAAACGATTACGCATATTTGTAGAGACGCATTTCAATGCGTCTACGTTCCAATAATCAAATAAATATTTATTATCAAATGAAAAAATTTTCAGCAATACTATTTATTTCCTTAATCGTAAGCAGCAGTATTTCGTTTGCACAAAACAATAATGCTGAAAACCGAATCATAAAAGTTGATTTCAAAAAAGAAGCAGGAAAATTAAACACCATGTTTAAAGAATGCATTGGAGCTGGAAGAGCGAACGAAGGTTTGAGAGCCGACTGGCAGCAGCAATTGGCATTGGTGAAAAAAGAATGCGATTTTAAATACATCCGTTTTCATGGTTTATTGTCGGATGATATGGCGGTTTATCGCGAAGATTCAAAAGGAAATCCGGAATACAATTATCAGTATGTAGATGTTTTGTTTGATTATATCGTGAGTCTGAAAATGAAACCGTTTGTTGAATTAGGTTTTATGCCAAATGCTTTAGCGAGCGGAAAAGAAACTATTTTTTGGTGGAAAGGAAATGTAACGCCTCCAAAAGACTATAAAAAATGGGAAGATTTAGTGAAAAACCTAACCGCACATTTTAAAGAGCGTTACGGAGATGAAGAGGTGAAAACATGGTATTTTGAAGTGTGGAACGAACCGAATTTATCACCAGGATTTTGGAGCAGCACTCAGGAAGAATATTACAAATTGTACGATTATGCAGCTCGAGGCGTAAAAGCTGTAAATCCGGCTTACAGAGTGGGTGGGCCGGCAACGGCTGGTTCAGCTTGGGTTTCGGAAACAATTGATTTTTGCGCCAAAAATAATGTTCCGATGGATTTTGTATCAACGCATACTTACGGAGTAAAACAAGGATATCTTGATGAATTCGGAACTTCAGGGACAGTTTTAAATCAGGACGAATGGAGTGTAAGCGGAGAAATTATTCATTCCAGAAAATTGATTACCGAGTCGGCTAAACCTAATTTAGAGTTGCATTACACAGAGTGGAGTTCATCGTATACGCCAGCAGATCCAATTCACGACAGTTATCATTCGGCAGCTTATATTTTACAGAAATTGAAACAAGTTGGAAATGCCGCAAACTCAATGTCATATTGGGTTTTCACCGATATTTTTGAAGAAGCAGGACCTAGATTCACACCTTTCCACGGAGGTTTCGGATTATTGAATACGCAAGGAATTAAAAAACCGGCTTATTTCTCTTATTATTTAATGAATAAATTAGGAGAAACCGAACTTCAAAATACCGATAAAGCTTCATGGGCAACCAAAAATTCTAAAGGAGATGTTCAGTTATTACTATGGGATTTTACCAATACACATCCGGGCGATAAAGTTTGGAACCAAACATATTACGTACAGGATTTACCATCTAAAGAAAAAGGAAAAGTAAAAATTGAAGTTGATGGTTTGCAGAAAGGAAACTATGTTTTGGAAATCTACAAAGTAGGTTATAAAGTAAATGATGCTTACGCAGATTATTTAGCTTTTAATAAACCAAATCAGTTAACACGTCAACAGGTTAATTCAATAAAAGAGAAAAACACTGGCGCGCCAATTTCGACAGAAAAAATAACGGTAGATGCAAAAGGAACTTTTAGCAGAGATCTTAAAATAAATGAAAATGATGTGGTGATGTTGAATTTTGTTAAAAAGTAACCTTAAAGCATCATTATAAAAAGAACCATAAATAAATATTAATAAATAGAATGAAAGGTTAGGGTGAGGATATTAACCTTTAAGTTCTGAAAATCTAACTATCTAACTATGAAAAACAAATTGATATACCTTTCAGCAGCGGTGGCTTTTGCATTTGTAACATCATGCAAGAATGAAGCGCAAAGTTCTGACACGGCTTCGGTTCAAACCGAAGAGTATCAAGGAAAAGAAATTGGAACGGAGCATGATGCAGAAATCGACAAGCTGATTGCCCAAATGACATTGGAGGAAAAAATCGGAATGCTTCACGGTAACAGTATGTTTGCAAACGCAGGCGTAAAACGTTTAGGAATTCCGGAATTAAAAATGGCCGATGGTCCTTTGGGAGTTCGTGAAGAAATCTCAAGAGACAATTGGGCTCCAGCAGGATGGACAAATGATTTTGCAACTTATTATCCTGCAGGAGGAGCTTTGGCAGCAACTTGGAATGCAGAAATGGCGCATACTTTCGGAACCAGTTTAGGAGAAGAATTGCGTGCAAGAGATAAAGATATGTTGCTCTCGCCGGCCATAAATATGGTAAGAACACCACTTGGAGGAAGAACTTACGAGTACATGTCGGAAGATCCGTTTTTGAATAAAAAAATCGCAGTGCCTTTGGTTGTTGGTTTACAGGAAAAAGATGTAATGGCTTGCGTAAAACATTTCGCAGCAAACAATCAGGAAACGAATCGTGATTTTGTCGATGTACAAATTGACGAACGTACACTTCGTGAAATTTATCTTCCAGCTTTTGAAGCTACTGTAAAAGAAGCAAAAGCTTACAGTATAATGGGAGCCTACAACAAATTCAGAGGCGAATATTTATGTGAAAACGATTATATGTTGAATAAAATCCTTCGTGATGAATGGGGATTTAAAGGTGTAGTAGTTTCAGACTGGGCTGCGGTGCATTCTACAGGAAAAGCTTTGAAAAATGGTTTAGACATTGAAATGGGAACACCAAAACCTTTCAACGAATTTTTCTTAGCTGATAAATTAATTGCTGCAGTAAAATCAGGTGAAGTTTCAGAAAAAGAAATTGACTTGCATGTAAAACGTATTTTAAGAGTTTTATTCCAAGTTAAAGCAATGGGCGGAGGCGAGCGTGCAAAAGGAAGCATCGCAACCGAAGCACATTATCAAGATGCTTACAAAATTGCAGCAGAAGCTATTGTATTGTTGAAAAATGAAAACAATGCATTGCCATTAAAATTAGATGGAGTTAAATCTATTGCCGTTATCGGAAACAATGCAACTAAGAAAAATGCTCTTGGCGGATTTGGTGCCGGAGTAAAAACAAAAAGAGAAGTTACGCCTTTAGAAGGTCTTAAAAACAGATTGCCTTCTTCAATTAAAATCAATTATGCGGAAGGATATTTAGAGCGTTACGACGAAAAAAATAAAGGAAACTTAGGAAACATTACTTCTACAGGACCAGTTACAATTGACAAATTAGATCCTGCAAAAGTAAAAGAAGCAGTAGAAGCGGCTAAAAACTCAGATGTTGCAATCATTTTTGCGGGTTCAAACCGTGATTACGAAACAGAAGCTTCAGATCGTAGAGATTTGCATTTGCCTTTCGGACAAGAAGAGTTAATAAAACAGGTATTGGCTGTTAACCCTAAAACTATTGTGGTTATGATTGCCGGAGCTCCGTTTGATATTAACGAAGTAAGTCAGAAATCTTCTGCTTTGGTTTGGAGTTGGTTTAATGGTTCTGAAGGAGGAAACGCTTTGGCTGATGTTATTTTAGGAAAAGTAAATCCGTCAGGAAAATTACCTTGGACAATGCCAAAACAGTTGAAAGATTCTCCTGCGCATGCAACAAACAGTTTCCCTGGAGACAAAACGGTAAATTATGCAGAAGGAATTTTGATCGGATACCGTTGGTTTGATACTAAAAATGTAGCGCCATTATATCCTTTTGGTTACGGATTGTCATACACAACTTTTGCGCTTGAAAATGCAAAATCAAACAAAACAGATTACGCACAAACGGATGTAATTGAAGTTACTGTTGATGTTAAAAATACAGGAAAAGCAGATGGAAAAGAAGTAATACAATTATACACTTCTAAATCGGATTCTAAAATTACACGTGCAGCACAAGAGTTGAAAGGCTTCAAAAAAGTAGCTGTAAAAGCTGGAAGTTCAGAGAAAGTAACAATCAAAGTTCCGGTAAAAGAATTGGCTTATTATGATGTTGCGTCTAAAAAATGGACGATTGAACCTGGAAAGTACACACTTAAAGTTGGAACTTCTTCAAGAGATATTAAAAAAGAAATTGCCATAACAATTAAATAATATGAAAAAGAAAATCACAGATTATTTGTTAAGCATTGTTTTGTGCTTTGGTTTTTTAGGTGTTTTGGCTTGCAGTTCTGAAAAAGATACACCTTCAGATACAGAGACGACGGTAAAATCACTTTCGGCAAACACTACTAAAATTGATTTAAAAGGCACAGAAGATGGAGCTGATATTACAATAACTTCTGAAGCAGCATCTTGGGCAATAAGCAGTTCAGAAACTTGGGCGAAACTTAGCGTAACAACGGGTACAAAAGGAACTTTTTTGGTACGACTAACAGCTGAAGAGAACAAGACAACTGCAGTTAGAACAGCTGTATTAACTTTAACTTCGACAGAGGCAAAAACGGTAACAATTTCTGTTTCGCAAGCGTTGGGGGAAACAAGCAGTGGTTTATATCCAAATTATAATACAAGTCCGATCGCGGCTGATGCATCCGGAATGGGAAGTACGGCAGCACAATTGGCAGCGAAAATGAAATTAGGCTGGAACATTGGAAATACTATGGAAGCAACTGGCGGTGAAACGGCTTGGGGAAATCCAAAAGTAACCAAGCAACTTATTGATTTGGTAAAAGCAAATGGATTTAATGCAATAAGAATTCCATGTTCATGGAACCAATATTTGGCTAATGCCGATAAAGCAGAAATTCAAACTACTTGGCTAAACAGAGTTAAAGAAGTGGTACAATATTGTGTTGACAATGATATGTATGTAATTGTCAATATTCACTGGGACGGCGGCTGGCTGGAAAATAATGTTATAACAGCTAAAAAAGAAGCAAATAATGCGAAGCAAAAAGCATTTTGGGAACAAATTGCAACAACGTTACGCGGTTTTGATGAGCATTTGCTTTTTGCAAGTGCCAACGAACCAAATGTTGAAAACGCAGAGCAAATGGCAGTTTTGACTTCGTACCATCAAACTTTTGTAGATGCAGTTCGTTCTACGGGAGGAAAAAATGCATACCGTAATCTGATAGTACAAGGACCATCAACAGACATCGAAAAAACAAACAAATTAATGACGGCTATGCCAACTGATAAAGTTGCGGACAGAATAATGGCTGAGGTTCATTATTATACGCCATATCAATTTTGCTTAATGGACAAAGATGCAGATTGGGGTAAAATGTTTTATTATTGGGGAAAAGATTATCATTCGGCAACAGATACTGAGCGTAATGCAACCTGGGGAGAAGAGGCAGATTTAGATAAATTTTTCCTTTCGATGAAAACGCAGTTTGTAGATAAAGGAATTCCTGTAATTTTAGGGGAATTTGGAGCGATAAAACGTAGCGATTTAACGGGTGATAATTTGACATTGCATTTAGCATCAAGAGCTTATTTCCTGAAATATGTTGTAAAACAATCTAAAGCTAACGGATTAATTCCGTTTTATTGGGATGCCGGAAATCTAGGTGTCAATACAATGTCTTTATTTGACAGAAGCAATAATACAGTTTATGATGCCCAGGCATTAACTGCTCTGAAAGAAGGATTACAATAAAAAAAGTCTCTCAAACCATATAAGTGATATAAGATATTTAAGTTTTTGTTTAGTCAAGATATTAAATTTACTTATATCACTTATGTGGTTTTATACTATTAAAATTAGAAAAAAATGAAAAAGTCGATTGTTTTTATTTTGTTGATATTTAGCACGATATCAATGGCCAATGTGAGAATGCCTTTAATATTTTCAGACGGAATGGTGTTGCAAAGAAACAAGCAAATTCCGATTTGGGGTTTTGCTGATGCGAATGAAAGCATCGAAATTCATTTTAACAAACAAATCAAAAAAACGCAGGCAGACAAAAACGGAAAATGGACGGTAAATTTAAACGCTGAAAAAGCCGGCGGACCTTTTGAATTAATTATTATCGGAAAAAATAAAGTTACGATCAAAAATGTTTTGGTTGGTGAAGTATGGATTTGCAGTGGACAATCGAATATGGAATTTCAGGTGTATAAAACCATGAATGCCGAAAAAGAAATCAACTATTCAGATTATCCTATGATTCGTCATTTTGGCGTTGCGCAAGATTTAAGCGGAACTCCGAAAGACGATTTAAAACAAGGAAAATGGGAAGTTTCAAGCAAAGAAACGGTTGGTAATTTCACGGCAGTTGGTTTTTATTTTGCCAGAAAATTATATTCAGAATTAAAAATTCCAATCGGAATCATAAATACTTCTTGGGGTGGAACCAATGTAGAAACCTGGACAAGTCGCGAAGCTTTCGAAAAAAGCGACGAATTCAAATCGATGATTGCCGATGTGCCAACGGTAGACATCAATGCCATTTTTGAAAATTATAAAAAATCGGTTTTAGAGAATATCAAAAAAGTGCAAGGTTTTGAAGCTTCAATGGAAAATGAAGCACAATTTAAAGAAGCAAATTTTCAGGACAATAAATGGCCGGAAATCAAAGTGCCTTCACTTTGGGAAAACCAGCAAATTGGAAACATTGACGGAATTGTCTGGATGCGTAAAACAATTGTTTTAACTGCAGAACAAGCTAAAAAAGAAGCCGTTTTGCATTTAGCAAAAGTAGACGACGAAGATAAAACTTATGTAAACGGAATTGAAGTAGGAACCAACAATCTTTGGGACAAACTAAGAGTTTACAAAATTCCGGCAAATGTTCTAAAAGAAGGAACAAATGTAATCGCCGTAAGAATTACAGATTACAGCGGCGGTGGCGGAATTTACGGCGATCCAGCCGATTTAAAAATCGATTTTAAAGATTCAAATCTTCCGCTTGAAGGACTTTGGAAATTCAATGTCATAAAAGTAAGAATCGAGGTTTCTCCAAATAGTTATCCATCGTTATTGTACAATGCAATGGTAAATCCACTAGTTCCTTATGCAATTGAAGGTGTTTTGTGGTATCAGGGCGAGGCCAATGTTTGGAGAGCGAAACAGTATAAAAAGGCATTTCCGTTAATGATTAACGATTGGAGAACCAAATTCAAACAAGGCGATTTTCCTTTTTATTTTGTTCAATTGTCCACTTTTGATGAAACTGGCGGAAACAGCCAAAAAGGAAGCCGTTGGGCAGAACTTCGTGAAGCACAATCGGAAACGTTAAAATTACCAAATACCGGAATGGCCGTTACAACCGACATTGGAAACGCAAAAGACATTCATCCAACAAACAAACAAGACATTGGTTTGCGTTTGGCAGCCATTGCGATGAATGATATTTACGGTAAAAAACAAGTTCACAGCGGACCAACGTACAAATCTCAGGAAATAAAAGGCAATCAAATTATTTTGACTTTCGATAACATCGGCAGCGGATTATCAACGCCAAATAATGATGAATTAAAAGGTTTCGAAATCGCAGGCGCAGACAAAGCTTTTCATTCCGCGAAAGCGATAATAAAAGACAACAAAGTAATCGTTTCAAGTGATCAGGTTCAAAATCCGGTTGCAGTGCATTACGGCTGGGCAGATGATGATACGCAAATCAATCTTTTCAATAAAGAAAAATTCCCTGCATCACCATTTAGAACCGATAATTGGGAGTTGATGACAGCAAATGAAAAATACAGCGTAAGCAAATAAATACAGCGTTATGAAAAAAATAGTTTTCTTATTTATTGCTTTCATTTCTTTTGTGAGTTTTGCGCAGCAGCAAAAAGCAAATGTAGACGAAGCGTTTTATCAAAACCCAATATTTGCGGGAGATTACGCAGATCCGTCAATTATCAGAGATGGCGAGGATTATTATATTGTACATTCTTCTTTCAATTATTATCCGGGATTGCTAATCTGGACTTCAAAAGATTTAGTGAATTGGAAACCCGTTACACACGCGCTCAAGAAAAGTGTCGGTTCCGTTTGGGCGCCCGATTTAGTGAAATACGACAACAAGTTTTTTATCTATTTTCCGGCAAACGAAACCAACTATGTCGTTTGGGCAAATTCAATAAACGGACCTTGGAGTGATCCTATAGATCTAAAAATCGGAAATATAGATCCAGGACATTTTACAGACGATAAAGGAAATCGATATTTGTATTTCAGCAACGGTACGTATGTTCCGTTGTCGAAAGATGGTTTAGCAGTTTCCGGCCAAGGAAAACAAGTATATGATGGCTGGAAAATTCCGGCAGAATGGTCGATCGAGTGTTTTTGTATGGAAGGCCCAAAAGTTTTGAAACGTGGCAATTATTATTACTTAACCGTTGCAGAAGGCGGAACCGCTGGTCCGGCCACAAGTCATATGGTTATTTCGGCACGATCAAAATCACCTTTAGGACCTTGGGAAAATTCACCTTATAATCCAATTATCAGAACAAAAGACAGTTCAGAAAAATGGTGGTCAAAAGGTCACGCTACAATTATAGACGATGTAAACGGAAAATGGTGGATGGTTTTTCACGGTTACGAAAACGGCTATCACAACATGGGACGTCAGACACTTCTGGAACCCATAGAATGGACAAATGACGGTTGGTATAAAAGTCCAGAAAACATTAAAACCGATGCTTTAATAAAAAAGCCGGCAGGAAAAGCAATAAAAAGTAATTTCAATTTATCTGATGATTTTTCAGGTTCAGAATTGAAACCGCAATGGCAATTTTTTAACGAATTTGATGCGGAAAGATTCAAACTCACAAAAAACGGATTAGTGCTTAAAGCGAAAGGAAAAAGCGTTGGAGAAAGCTCGCCTTTATTATGCACGCCGCCAGATCATTCCTATACGGCAGATGTCGAAGTAGAAATCGAAGGCAACGCAACAGCGGGATTGGTACTTTTTTACGACACAAAGTTATACACCGGAATTGCTGCCGACAAAGAAAACGTTTTGGCAATCCTCCGCTCATGGCAGTTTCCAACGCAAAAAGGCGTAAACAAAATCCATTTATTTCTTCGTTTAGAAAAGAAAGAACAACTTGTAAATATGTTCTACAGCATCGACGGAAAAACATGGACAAAAATTGAAAATTCGGCTGAGGTATCAGCATTTCATCACAATGTCCTGAGCGGATTTATGAGTCTTCGTTTAGGACTTTCCGCAGTTGGTGAAGGTACGGTTACGTTTAAAAATTTTAATTACAAATCAAATTAATTGCGTTGATGATTAGGGCGTGACCCCATTGCAATAAGAGGGCAAATTTACTTTGCGCATATACGCCCTCTTATTGCAATGGGGTCGGGCTATCCGCACTACTTCGGTAGTTTGCTTCTATCCCTCACGCGAACAAAGCATTAATGACGTTTCGTTTGTCATTCCGAGGAAGGAGAAATCACACTAGTAATTCCGCAAAGAGAATTGTCAACCTTTGTCGATTTGCGAGTGTGATTTCTCCTTCGTCGAAATGACAAGATTGCAGAAATACCAAATTGTTAGATATGATCCAAAACAATAATCCTATGAATTCCACCTTCAAAAACACATTTCTCATCTTACTATTCACATCTTACGCCATAAACATTTCGGCACAATCCAAAAATGTTTTGTGGTACGATAAACCAGCCGAATTCTTTGAAGAAAGCTTAGTTCTCGGAAATGGAAAAATGGGAGCAACCGTTTTTGGAGGCGTAGATTCAGATAAAATTTATTTGAATGATGCAACGCTTTGGTCCGGAGAACCTGTTTACCCGCTTATGAATAGAGATGCCTACAAAAACTTACCCGCAATTCGTGAAGCACTTATAAAAGGAGACTATAAGTTGGCAGAGGAATTAAATAAAAAAATTCAGGGGAAAAATTCGGAATCTTATGCACCGCTCGGAACATTAGAAATTAAGAATCACAATAAAGGAAAAGTTACGAATTATCGTAGAGAATTGGATCTTTCTACGGCCATTTCAAAAGTAAGTTATGAAATTGACGGCGTTCAATTTACCAGAGAATATTTTGTTTCGGCACCGGATAAAATTATGATTATCAAATTGAAAAGCAGTCAAAAAGGAGCTTTAAATTTTGATGTGCAATACAGTAGTTTGTTAGAGTCGAGTAGTGAAGCAAAGAAAAATAGTCTTTCCCTTAATGGAAGAGCGCCAATTCATGAGAATCCGGGATATTTTATGTATTCAGAAACTTATCTCTCACCACTATATCCAACAGAAGCACAAAAGGCAGAGATGGAAAAAGAAGCTTTAAAAAGAAAAAATAAGATAAGAGGCACCCGTTTTACTTCATTATTAAAAATTAAAAATACCGATGGAACAATTGTAAACACAGATAAAACTTTAGGTTTAAGAAATGCAACCGAAGCAACAATTTATGTTTCAGTAGCAACCAGTTTTGCAGGATTTGATAAATCGCCATCAATTGACGGAGTGGCAGAACCATTAGCAAAAAATGACTTAAAGAAAGCTTTTTCAAAATCATATGATAAATTAAAAACAGCACATATCGCAGATTACCAAAAATTCTTCAATCGTGTAACTTTAGATTTAGGAAAAACAACCGCTCCGGATTTGCCAACAGACGAACGTTTATTGCGTTACGCTGACGGAAAAGAAGATAAAAATCTGGAAATTCTGTATTTCAATTTCGGACGCTATTTATTGATAAGTTCCTCCAGAACACTTGGTGTTCCGGCGAATTTGCAAGGAATTTGGAATCCGCATTTGAATCCGCCGTGGAGCAGTAACTATACGATGAATATCAATTTGGAGGAAAATTATTGGTTGGCAGAAAACACCAATCTTTCCGAAATGCATTTGCCGCTTTTGAGTTTTATAAAAAATCTTTCGGTAACAGGAAAAGTTACAGCAGAGAGTTTTTATGGTGTAAACGAAGGGTGGGCCGCCGCGCACAATTCTGATATTTGGGCAATGTCAAATCCAGTTGGACAATTTGGAAAAGAAGAACCAATGTGGGCTTGTTGGCCAATGGCAGAAGCGTGGCTGAGTACTCATATTTGGGAACATTATATTTTTACTGAAGACAGAGAATATCTAAAAAATGAAGGTTATCCTTTGATGAAAGGCGCTGCGCAGTTTTGTCGCGGTTGGCTGGTAACCGATAGAAACGGAAATTTAATTACAGGCCCGTCGACTTCTCCTGAAAATCAATATAAACTGGCAGATGGTTTTGTAGGAGCAACCATGTACGGCGGAACGGCTGATTTGGCAATGATTCGCGAATGTTTTGATAAAACCATTAAAGCATCTAAAGTTTTGAATATAGATGCTGAATTCAGAGCGGAGCTTGAAGCTGATTTAGCGAAATTGCATCCATATCAAATTGGTAAAAAAGGAAATCTGCAAGAATGGTATTTCGATTGGGAAGACAATGATCCGAAACACCGTCATCAATCGCATTTATTCGGGCTTTTTCCCGGGAATCATATTACGCCATTAAAAACTCCCGATTTGGCTGAAGCTTCGAGAAAAACACTTGAAATAAAAGGCGATGAAACAACCGGTTGGTCAAAAGGTTGGAGAATCAATCTTTGGGCAAGACTTTGGGATGGCAATCGTGCTTATAAAATGTACCGCGAATTATTACGTTACGTAGATCCCGATGGAAAGAAAACAGAAACACCAAGAAGAGGAGGAGGAACGTATCCGAATTTATTCGACGCGCATCCACCATTTCAAATTGATGGAAATTTTGGAGGTGCTGCAGCAGTCGCCGAAATGCTCGTTCAATCTGATGAAAACGAAATTCGTTTGCTTCCAGCACTACCAGACGCCTGGGAAGAAGGTGCCGTTAAAGGAATCTGCGCTCGTGGCGGTTTTGAAATCGAAATGAATTGGAGTAATAAAACAATTCAGAAATTGATTATTTCTTCTAAAAAAGGAGGAAAAACGAATTTAATTTATGGAGATATTCAACGAGAAGTTGAGTTGAAAAAAGGAGAAAAAAGAACAATCCAACTCTGGATTAAAGAGAAAAAATAGAGCATTTAAACCCGACAGTCCCGAAGCCTCTGGATAAAACCTGTCGGGTTTAATTTTTAAAAGCTCCAGAGGAGCGTGATATTTATAGCAAATTAATACGCGTGAAATCAAGCTCCATCGGAGCGAAATATAATTTTATTAGTAATCTATTATATTTCGCTCCGATGGAGCTTTTTTGTATTTGCACGATTTGATTCTATAAATATTTTACCCCCCAGGAGTTTTAAATATCAATCCAATTTATAACTATATCCCAATTGAACATAAAATGGAATTAAAGGTGTCGTTTGAAAATCCTGTGTCATAACTTTTCCGGCTCTTAAAGTCAGATCGCTTTGCTTAAAAGAATAACCGCCCTGAATTCCAAAGTTGACATTTCCGCCAGTTGTAGGTTCAAACCAGCCATTCTTGACATCGGGATAAACTTCTTTGTAAATGTTGGTATGTTTAAAATGTGTTACAATGGCCTGATCATAACCAAATTCACCAGCTACAAACCATTTCGGTTTATAATATCCAATTATTATTGACGCATCGGCACCAAAATTTTGCAAAGTTACAAGTGGATTCCCATAACGTCTGTAAATTCCATGAATTCCGGCATTAAAACGAAAATTATCGATCTGATAAAAGTTAATTTGTCCGCCAATTTTGGTTTTAAAATCATCAAAAATAACTTCGCCTGACGCAAAAGAAAACGAGCCTTCGAGAATAATAGGAATTTCAGTTTTTAAATGATAACCATAACTTAAGCCGTAAACAAAACTGTATTCCCAGCCAACGTTGATATTTAAAATATGTTTTTCATCGCTTTTAAGGTTTTCCCAATTGATGGTTTGTGCCTGTAAAAAGTTAGTGGTAAAAAGTGAAAGGAGAAATGTGATAAATACTACTATTGCTTTCATCGCTTTTATTTTAATTGGTTTAGATAATTCAGAACAATCGGATGCACATTTTCCCATTTGAAATAAATCATTTCGTGTCCCGTTCCTTTTACTTCTTCAATTTCTGAAACAGGAAAATAAGCCGCTTCCTTTTGAGCAAAACTCAAACCATATGATTGATTCAGTTCTCCGTACAAAAACAAAACTTTTGTTGTGTATTGATCAAGATTTGTCGTGAAATCAAAACCGTCATTTTCGGCGATATCCGTAAAACTTTCTAAAACCGTTGTCCCGATTCTCCAAAACGGAGATGGCCCCGGAATGCCTTCTTTATTGCCTTTCGCATAAGAAAAACTAGAAGAAATACCATATTTATAATCAAGAATTTCATGCTGATTTTCTTTACCGGTCAAGAACTGATCGACGTATAAAAGATTGCTGGTTACTTCAGAAAAAATGTTGATTTTTCGACTCATTTCGCCATAATCATCTAAGAGTTTTTTATTAAGTCCGCCCGGTTCGGCGAGAATTAATCCGTCTATTTTATCGGGATAAGAGTTGACATAAGCGGCTCCCAACATCGCGCCCCACGAATGTCCGAGGAGAAAAACTTTTTGCTGGGGTGACGTTCGATAGTATTTGATGACCTCAGTAAGATCGTCTAAAACAAGTTGAATGGAATAACTGTTTTTATCATGCCTTTTAGACAATCCGGAACCTCGCTGATCATAGAATACAACATAATAACCGTCGGTTGCTAGTTGTTGTACATTTAAACCATTACGGTAATCAGAACCTGGGCCGCCGTGTAAAAAAATCAGCATTGGATTATTTGGATTTCCAAAAGTCTCCGCATGAAGCTGTGTTCCATTAACTGAAATTGAAGGTAATGTTGGATCTTGATCAACCGTTTTCGGAACTAAATTCCCGATGCCGTCAATATCATTTTCGTTTTCACATCCAAGAAAAAAGAAAATCGAAACAGCAATTGCTGCTGAATAAAGTAAGTTGGTTTTCATTGCATAGTTTTTAAAAGTTTATGCAAAGATGTGTTTCGGAAGTACATGAGTCGCCCCAACTTGTAAGGTGGTTCTTTTTTTAAGCGGCTAAGTTACTAAGACGCTAAGTTGCTAAGCTTTTTTGTATTGAAATTTGCTCGAAAAGGCGTGAAGTTATTTTGCCACAGATTATAGGATTAAAATGATTTAAAAATCTGTTTAAATCTGCGGAATCTGCGAGAAACAAAAAAACTTATTTTAAATATTCAGAAGGAGAAATTCCCGTTTCTTTTTTAAAGTTTCGGTTAAAAGCCGTTTTCGAATTAAATCCGCATTCGAAAGCAACAGACAACAAAGTGAATTTTTGATTTTCGGGTAAAAGAATCAATTTTTTAAATTCTGCTACACGTTGCGAATTGATATAATCGTAAAAGTTTTTTCCTTCTGCAGAATTGATTACTTGAGAAAGAACATTCGGATGAATATTTAATTTTTGAGATAATTCCGATAAGGTCAAATCCGGGTTTTTGTACAATTTTTCATTCGTCATAATCGTAGTTAAATTATGATGAATGGATTGACGTTCAGAATCGCTTAAACTTGATTTTTCATATTTTATCTTTTCAGTTTCAATATTCTCAACAGTGGAAATCATCGAAATTTTATTTTCAGAAATAGTCTGATTCGTAAAAATCCCAACTTGTTTTATTCCGAAATAACCAATAAACATCAAATAAAAAACCACGACCGAAAAGATATATTCATCATTAAAAAAAATAACAACAATCCAGATAATACTAGAGCCAAGAATTAAATATTGAAGCCAGCTAAGATTGATTTTTTCGGTAGAAGAAAATGCTTCCGAAATGTTTTTTCGATGTTTTGAAAGTTTTTGAAGTGAAAGCAGTGCATAAACAATTCCCGAAATAAGAATTGCAGTATAAAGAATTAGAATCAAGTTTTCATAACCTTTTCCTTCATTCTTAAAAACCTCCAATTTTTCTTCGAAGGAAAGTTCAAAAAACGGAATCAGAATTAAACAGGCTATTAAAAAAGGCAAAAAATGAAAAAGATTGTATTTTTTATGCTCATTTTGGCTGGTCAATGCCGAAGTGTACAAATACAAAAATGGTCCTTGGAGCAAAGGCATTGGAAGTTCAAAACCTAATAAAAATGGAAACGAAGCAAAATCATTTTTATAATGCAGATAGTACAAAAACAAATGAAATCCGGTAAAAAACAGCCAACACGCCAGAATTTTATCCGCTTCGCTTTTATTTTTTTTGCTTGCCAGAATAACAACCAGAAAAAAGGTAATTATGATGCCCGTTAAGTACAACATGGTTTAGATTTTTGGTTAAAATCGGTAGTTGGAAATACGGAGCAAGATAAAATATTTCCTGCAAATATTTGAAAATGAAATGTTTTGTAAAAGTTAATTAAAAATGAGCTTCGGAGAAGCGCTATATTTATAGAAAACACATCGTTGTCAATGCAAAAGAGCTCCAGCGGAGCGAGATGTAAATTTCTTTTTAAATGTATTTCGCTCCGCTGGAGCTCTTTTGGATTCTCAGGATTAAATCTCTATAAATATTCTGCCCCTCTGGAGCTATATCAAAAACAACAAATTATTTTTCAGTTTCTGATGTTTCGTCCGTTTTTTGTGTGTTTTCTTTTTTAAAACTATCGTACCATTTCTCAATTGAAGGATAGACAAACGCAGCAACTTTTTTTACGGGATTGTAGAAAATAGATTTGTCTAAAGTTTCTTGTTTCGCAAAAGTATTATTGAAGTTTATTTTTTCAAAAAGAGCGATAAAAATACTTAAGATCAGGATGCTTTTTAAAACTCTGAAAAAACCGCCGCCTAATTTGTTCATCCAGCCCAACATCGCAAAATCGGCGATTCCGGTTAATATTTTGGCTAAGAAATAAACGCCAATAACAACAAGAATAAAAGTTAAGATAAAAGCAGTAATCTGAATATTGGTAGGATTCCAGGAAACATGTTTTGAAATTATGCCTGTCATTAACGACGAAAATTTAATCGCAAGATAAATTCCAAGCAACAAAGAAATAAAAGAAGCAACTTCAACAAAAAGCCCGTTTTTAATTCCTTTGTATAGACTGTAAACTAAAAGTGCGGCAACGATAATATCAAAAAAACTCATGATTTGGTTTTGTGTTTAATGAGGCGCAAATATATGTTTTTTTAAGGTTCAGAGGTTCAGAGAGACAAAGGTTCAGAGGTTTTTTCGGAACAAAAATTTAGCAACTTTTCAATGTATTTAATTTTTTAAGGTCTTTGGAATTGAAGTCCGTATCTTTGCCATCTAAAATTTATGCTTTCTGAATTTATAATTCACAATTCATAATTTATAATTAAAAAACAAATGTCCAGAGATACACAACTAAAAGAGCGATGGGAAAAGCTCGTCGATATACTTTCAAATCAATTTTCGCAAGGAGAAGATTTAGATTTAGATGCCATAATTTACCTTATTGGAGTTCAGGAATTTGGAAAAGTGCACCGTGAATTCAAGAAAGATGAAAAACTGAACTTAATGCATATTGCCATTTGCAGATTATTAGAACCGTATGGCTTTTACGAATTCGAGTATTTTGACGAAGACGGTTGGCCGCATTACAAAGTAAAAGAGCAGTTGCCACCATTAAAAGCTGGCGAACAATCGGTTTTGATGAAAGAAGCAATTGTAAGTTATTTTTTAGAAAGAAAGTTTATTGAGTAGGTTTTAGTCACAGTCAAAGTCGCAGTTTACAGAATTATTTATTTGAAAGCCGAAAACTGCGACTGCGACTGCACACTTTCAACTAAAAACACTAAATTTGTATTCTCAAGAAACGAATGAAAATGATAGATAAGATTAAAGATTATATTGGGGAAGCCCAATCTTTTTCAACCGAAAACAAAGAAGAATTAGAAGCATTCCGTATAAAATTCTTAGGAAAAAAAGGAGTTTTAAACGATTTTTTCGCTGAATTCAAAAATGTTCCAAACGATCAAAAAAAGGAATTTGGTCAGGTTATAAATGCATTGAAAAATGCTGCTGAAGAAAAAGTAAAGTCAATTGTTGAAACTTTAGAAAGTAAAGAGGAGACAAAAGGCGTTTTCGGCGACTTGACTCGTGCTGCAGAACCGGTTATTGTAGGTTCTCGTCACCCTATTTCAATTGTCAAAAATCAGATTATAGATATTTTTGCTAATATCGGATTCAATGTTTCTGAAGGTCCGGAAATCGAAGACGACTGGCATAACTTTACAGCATTAAACTTACCGGAATATCATCCGGCGCGTGATATGCAGGATACTTTTTTCATTCAGACAAATCCTGATGTGTTGTTGCGTACGCATACATCATCTGTTCAGGTTCGTTATATGGAAAATAATAAACCGCCAATTCGTACCATTTCTCCGGGACGTGTTTTTCGTAATGAAGCAATTTCATCTCGTTCGCATTGTATTTTCCATCAAGTGGAAGGATTGTACATTGATAAAGATGTCTCATTTGCCGATTTGAAACAAACGTTGCTTTACTTTACAAAGGAAATGTTCGGAAAATCTAAGATACGTTTACGTCCGTCTTATTTTCCATTTACAGAACCAAGTGCTGAAATCGATATTTACTGGGGATTAAAAACCGAAACTGATTATCGTATTACAAAAGGAACGGGTTGGTTAGAAATTGGAGGTTGCGGAATGGTAGATCCAAATGTTCTTAAAAACTGCGATATTAATCCTGATGAATACAACGGTTTTGCTTTTGGAATGGGAGTAGAGCGTATTGCAATGCTTTTATACCAAATTGGTGATATCCGTATGTTCTATGAAAATGATGTTCGTTTCTTAGAGCAGTTTAAATCAAATATTTAAAAAAAGTTATATAGTAAATAGTGATTAGTAAAGAGCTTTCTTTCTAATCACTATTTACTTTTTACTATTCACTAAAAAATGAAAAAAGATATAATAATTCCGGAAGTAGAAAACGTCTTTCTTGCTGCAGTGCAGGAATGGAGTGACGATTTTATGGAAAAAGTATGGTACGCTTATCTGGTTAACGACAGTGATTTTAATCTGGATAGTGTTATGGTAGTTTCAAAAGCATTTGGAACTATTGATGGTGAAATGAAAAAAACGTCTATTTTGCGTCATGCTTTTGTTGAGGTTCCTTCAGTTTCTGTTGTGAAAATAGAATTGGTCGAAAAAAGCCTTTTACCACTTAATAATGAATTTATGGTAACTTTCTTCATCGGAAATACTTTGTATGATAAGAAGTTTATTTTTAAAGCCAATTCGCTTGACGAAAACAAAACAGAAGAAGTGCCGATTTTGTTTGTTGAAGGGATTATGGTAAAATAGTTTTAAGTCGCAGACGCAGTTTACAGTAAACAGTGAAAAAATAAAAAAAGTCAGGAATATAATTTAAAAATTATTCCTGACTTTTTTTATTTGCTGCGACTGTAAACTGCGACTTAAAACTTTAATCCAAAGACTCAGTCAATTTCTTAAATACAGACTTCGCATCTTTTCCTTCGTATAAAACGGCATAAACAGCGTCTATAATTGGTGTTTTTGCTCCGTAACCCTGATTTAGTTTGTAAGCACTTTTTGTTGCGTAATAACCTTCAGCAACCATGCTCATTTCCATCATGGCACTTTTTACGGTGTATCCTTTTCCAATCATATTCCCGAACATCCTGTTTCTAGAGAAAACCGAATATCCTGTAACTAATAAATCGCCCAAATAAGCAGAATCATTAATGTTACGTTTCATTTTATGAACTTTTCTAATGAATTTCTTCATTTCGCGAATTCCATTACTCATCATTACCGACTGGAAGTTGTCACCATATCCTAAACCATGGGCGATTCCGGCAGCAATAGCGTAAATGTTTTTAAGCATCGCAGCATATTCAGTACCAATAATGTCATCTGAAATTTTAGCTTTGATATAATTTCCTGAAAGTGATTTGGCAACAATACAAGCTTTTTCGGGATCACCGCAGGCAATTGTTAAATAAGAAAGTCTTTCTAACGCCACTTCTTCTGCGTGGCAAGGTCCTGTTATAACTCCAATGTTGTAATAAGGAATATCATATTGAATATGGAAGTGTTCGCCAACAATCAAACTCGTTTCAGGAACAATTCCTTTAATAGCCGAGAAAATAATTTTGTCAGATAAAGAAACCGTCATGTTTTTCAATTCGGCATCCAAAAAAGCAGATGGAATTGCAAAAATGATGTAGTCTGCGTATTCAATTGCTTCGTTTATATTATTGGTAAGCTTAAGTTTTTTAGTGTCAAATTCTACCGAACTTAAGTAATTAGGGTTGTGTTTGTATTTTTGAATGTGTTCAACGGCAGCGTCATTACGCATATACCAAGCAATTTCTGAAAGATTAACGCATAACATTTTAGCGATTGCCGTAGCCCAGCTTCCTCCTCCGATTACTGCAAATTTTAAATTTTCGCTCATTATTTTAATAATTTGAAACAAAAGTACTTAATAAAGTAGTAATAATACAAAATCTGGTTTAATTAATTTCCTAAATCCCTTTGATTTCAATGGTTTTCAGAGGAATACCAAAATAAATGAAAAATATTTTTTTGATTATACAATATAATGAAAAGCCTTACGTTGTAAGTTATTATAAATTAGAATTTTAATGAGTTTAATAAGAATTGAGTTAGTTAGTTTTGTTTTAGTATTTTGAAAAGGCGTTCCTAAACTTGTTAAGAACGCCTTTTTTAGTTTAAAGTCGCAGTCACAGTTTTCAGTGATGTGCTAAAACTGTTAACTGATACTGACTACTGTGACTAGTAAGAAAGTTCAACAATAGATTTTACTTTTTCTAAAGTTACCAATTGATTTTCGCCTAAGCCTTTCCAACCTCTTTCATCAAAACGATTTACAATAAAATCTGCTGTGTTGCTGTAGTTTTCTGTGTATTGTGAAAGTTTAGTATCCATTCCCATTTTGTGGAAAAATTCAACAGTTTTATTGATGGCTTCTTTCGCTACTTCTTCATCAGAACCGGTTAAATTAAAAATACGTCTTCCGTATTGCGCCAATTTTCCTTTTTTAGTTTCAAACATTACAGTATACAAACTTGGGCCAATAATTGCCAAAGTTCTCGCATGATCAATTTCATACAAAGCAGTCAATTCGTGACCAATCATGTGTGTTGCCCAGTCAGATGGCACGCCTTTTTGAATTAATCCGTTTAGGGCCATGGTACAGCTCCACATAAAATTAGAAGCCAACGTATAATCTGTTGGGTTTTCAACAACGCCTGGGCCAACTTCAATTAAAGTCTGCAAAATTCCTTCGGCGATTCTGTCCTGAAGAAAACCTTCGTGCGGATACGTTAAGTATTGTTCCATAACATGCGTGTAAGCATCTACAACACCGTTTTGAATTTGTCTTTTTGGTAAAGAAGCGATAACCGTTGGGTCACATATTGAAAATTGTGGAAATAAAGCGCTTCCGCCAGAAGCTAATTTTTCCTGCGTTGCTTCAATAGTTACCACGTATCCGGAATTCATTTCGCTTCCTGTTGCCGGAAGAGTCAAAACGGTTCCGAAAGGCACTGCATTTTCTTTAATCAAAATTCTTTTTTGCAGAATATCGATTGGATTTCCTTCAAAATTTACTGCAGCAGAAATAAATTTCACGCCGTCAATCACAGATCCGCCACCAACAGCCAGTATAAAGTCGATTTTTTCTGCTTTTATTACAGCAACAGCTTTCATCAATGTTTCAAATCTTGGATTTGGCTCAATTCCGCCAAATTCTACAATTTCAAAACCTTTTAAGTTTGCGATTACCTGATCGTAAATACCATTTTTAAAAATACTTCCACCACCGTAAGCCAATAGAATTTTAGCATCTTTTGGAACTAAAGTCGAAAGTTTTTCAATTTGTCCTTTTCCGAAAATTAAATTCGTCGGATTGTATAATTCAAAGTTTAGCATTTTTTTTGAGTTTCTAAGATGCTAAGATTCTGAGTTGCTAAGCTTTTTAAAACTTATCTTAGAATCTCAACATCGATTATTATTATTATTATTATTATTATTATAAATTTATAAAGTACTTAAAGCTTAGAGTCTTAGCAACTTAGAATCTTAGTATCTTTTATTTCAATTTCTGCAGCAATTTTCCTGCTACTAGTTTAGACGATGCCGGATTTTGACCAGTAATCAAAAGTCCATCTTCAACTGCGTATGGTGCCCAATTCGGACCTTTAGAAAAAATTCCCCCGTTTGAAGCCAAAGCATCTTCCAATAAAAACGGAACCACTTTTGTTAAACCAACAGCTTCTTCTTCTTCATTTGTAAATCCGGTTATTTTTTTTCCTTTTACTAAATATTGACCATCTACTTTTACGTTTTTCAATACTGCTGGTGCGTGGCAAACAAAAGCGACTGGTTTTTTGTGGGTATAAAAAGCTTCAATTAAAGCAATTGAATTTCTGTCTTCAACTAAATCCCAAAGTGGTCCGTGACCTCCCGGGTAAAAAACGGCATCATAATCTTTTTGGTTTACTGATGAAAGTTTTAAAGTGTGTTTTAGTTTTTCTTGTAAAACCTTATCAGCATCAAAACGTTTTGTGTCTTCAGTTGCAGATGATGGATCAGCACTTTTTGGATCAATTGGCGGCTGCCCTCCTAATGGAGACGCAATTGTAATTTCGACGCCCTGATCTAATAATTCATAATAAGGCGCAGCAAATTCTTCTGACCAAAATCCTGTTTTTTCTCCTGTATTGCCCAGCTTATCATTGCTGGTCACAACAAATAATACTTTTTTCATACTTTTTTTATTTGATTTCTGAGCCAAAGCCGATGTGCTTAAAGCTGTAAATGCAATTATTGCGAGTAATGCTATTTTCTTCATAAGATTAAATTTTTGTCAAATTTACGTCTTAAGTGATATTAGTAAAAATAAAATAAACTATGTTTGTTATAAATAAATTTATGTCATGGTAAATCTCGAATGGTACAGAACATTTAAAGCTGTTTATAAAAATGGTAATTTTTCAGTTGCAGCAAAAGAGTTATTTATGAGTCAGCCTGCTGTTAGCCAGCAAATTTCTATGTTGGAGGCACACATTGGTAATAAATTGTTTAATCGAAAGTCAAAAGGCGTAGAACCAACGGAATACGCTAAGTTACTCAATAATTTGATAATAGATGCGCTGGATCGGCTCGAAAGTGTTGAGGCGGGTTTCAGGTCGAAAGCTGAAGATGCGAATAGATTAATTTCTGTTGGTGTTTCACGACATCTTTTTGACTGTATTGGGAATCTTTTAATTTCAAAATTTGATTTAATTGATTTTACTTTCGCCGAGAATGATGAGCTTTTTGCTTTGGTCGATGCGAAAAAACTTGATTTTGCCATTACAACAAAAAGGTTTGACACTTTTGATACAACATATGAAATTGTTGGGAAAATTAAATTAATACTTGTGGCAGCAGCAAGTTTAGATACGACCGACTTCCGTCAGAAATTAAAATCGGATAATTTTACCGAAATAGAACAATGGCTTAATGGTCAAAAATGGTACAGTCATGATGCAAGAATTCCGCATATAAAATTATTCTGGCTACATGCATTTAATAAAAAGAGGCCATCGATGGTCCCGAATTATATTATTCCTTCAGAATCTGAAATGCTCAGACTTTTAGCTAAAAATGGAGGCGTGGCGGCAACGTGGAATTGCAATGCGAGAAATTACATCAAAGAAAACAAACTACAATTGCTATGGAATAGTTTTCATGTTCCGGAGGAATTCGTGTATTTGCTGGCACCAAAAAACAGCAATTTGAATTCGTTTTTTGAGATCATTTCTAAGGAATTAAAATTGTTTTTTGGTAATAGATTATGATTTCAATCATTTTTTTTTGTCAGAGAAAGCGCTAATTTTGTTAAACAAACCACTAAAATATTTAAAAGATGAAAAGAATTTCGAAAATGTTATTAGTTGCTTCCGTTTTATTTATTGGTTTTTCTTGTAGTAAAACAGAAGAATCTATGGTAGATTGTACTTTTGAATCTGCTTATTCACAGATACACAATTCTACAGATGCTACTAATCCAAAATTAATGAATTATTCAATTGAGTATACCGGATCTGGCACTTTGCAAAATGTGACATGGACATTTGGAGATGGAGGTACAGGAGCAGGAGCTGTTGTTACTCATACTTATGCCGCTGCTGGAAGCTACGAAGCCGTAGCAACTGTTACGGTTAAAAAAGATGGTTCAGAATGTACCACAACTAAAAAAAGAACTGTTACGGTGAATTAATTAAATTTGAAAAAAATAAAAAGAGCCTGAATTATAAATTCAGGCTCTTTTTTATTTTTTATAAAAATTGTTATGATCAATATATTCCCAAACTTTTGGAGGGAGTAAAGGCTGAATGTTTTTACCTTCTTTAATATTGTTTCTAATAAAAGTTGAAGATATTTCTACAATCGGCGCATCAATTACATGAATTTTCGGATGCGATTTTAATTCGATATTTTCCGGTTCATCAGAAATTCTCGGGTAAACATAAATGTCATGGTTTTCGAGAATCACTTCGTAGTTTCTCCACTTATGGAGCGTTTTCAAATTGTCTTCGCCCATAATCAATGAAAACTCATGATTTGGATATTTTTCTTTCAGATATTCAAGTGTAATAACGGTATAACTCGGTTGAGGCAATTTAAACTCGATATCTGATGGTTTTATTTTCGGATAATCTTCTGTTGCCAAAAAAACCATTTGAAGCCGTTGTTGGTCATCTAATAAAGTCGTTTTTTTCTTTAACGGATTATGTGGCGTAACGACCATCCAAATCTGATCTAAACCCGCATATTCTGCCATGTGATTGGCAATGATTAAGTGTCCAACGTGAATGGGATTGTAAGTTCCGAAATATAGACCTATTTTCATTTTTTTGTACTTAGTTCTTAGTCTTATTTAGAAACAAAGTCTTTCACTAGTTGATACGCTTCTTCTTTAGCCGTATCTAAATCATAGTTTTTGATAATAGTATCAAATTGTGGAGCAGTAGCTAATTCTACAGATGCTTTTGCAATTCGCATATTAATTTTATCGTCACTTTCAGTAGAACGTTGTTTTAAGCGGCGTTTTAATTCGTCGACACTTGGTGGCTTTACAAAAACCGCTAAAGTCTGTTCCGGAAATTTATGCTTGATACGCAATCCGCCTGCAACATCAATATCAAAAATCACGTTTTTTCCTAAAGCCCAGATTCTTTCGATTTCTGCTTTTAAAGTTCCGTAAAAGTTATCTCGGTAAACTTCTTCCCATTCCAGGAAGTCTTCTGCTTTAATGTGTTTTTTGAATTGTTCCAGCGAAATGAAATAATAATCCTTTCCGTGTTCTTCTTCTCCGCGTGGGTCGCGTGAAGCTGCTGAGATCGAAAATTCTAAGTTTAAATCTTCTTTCCCTAATAAATGTTTTACGATAGTTGTTTTTCCTGATCCTGAAGGTGCAGAGAAAACAATTAATTTTCCTTTGTTCATTGTGGTATGCTTTAGGCTTTAGGCTTTACGCTTTAAGCTCTCTTACTTTATGTTTTTTTTGCTTAAAGCCTATTGCTTAAAGCTTACAGCGTTTTTACAAAACATTCAAAACCTGTTCTTTAATCTTCTCCAATTCATCCTTCATCATCACAACCAACTTTTGCATTTGAGCATGATTAGATTTTGAGCCCATTGTATTTATTTCACGCCCCATTTCCTGAGTTATAAAGCCTAATTTTCGTCCGTTAGCTTCATTTCCGTTTAACGTTTCAAGAAAATAATCTAAGTGATTTGTTAAACGAACTTTTTCTTCGGTAATATCTAATTTTTCTAGGTAATAAATTAATTCCTGCTCAAAGCGGTTTTCATCAACATTTACCTGTAATTCAGAAATAGCAGTTTGCAAACGATCTTTAATCGCCTGAACGCGTTCCGGATCAAGAGCCAAAGCGTCCTCCATATATTGACGAATATTTCCAATTCGCAAGTTGAACTCTCTCTCAAGAGAAGCACCTTCGTCTTTTCTAAAACTTAAAATATTCTCAAGCGCTTCATTAATCGTTACTTGTATTTGTTCCCAGTCATTTTCGTCGATTTCTTCACGTTCCGTTTTTAATGTATCAGGCATACGAACGGCCATTTTCATTAGTTCGGTTACATCTGCATCAGGATAAACTTCTTGCAATTGTGCGATATAATTTTTTACAACAGGAACATTAACTTTAGTCGAAGTTTGTTCGGCAGTACTTTCGATATAAATTCCGAAATCAATTTTGCCTCTTTCCAGTTTTGTAGAAATTTGGGTTCTTAAACCTAATTCCATTTCACGATACACCGAAGGCATTCGCACGTTTAAATCCAAACCTTTACTATTTAAAGATTTTACTTCGACCGTAATTTTTTTTGTAGGCAATTGCAAAGAAGCTTTGCCAAACCCTGTCATAGATTGTATCATATAATTGAGTATAAAGGCGCAAAGATAATTAAAAGTTTGCTCTGTTTATGACGTAAAATACTATTCTGTGATATAGAAAAGCCGTTTACTGATTTTTTTGACGAATTTACTAATTGTAAAAAGATCTTATTTGGTCATAAAGGATGATTTGGGCGTGACCTTGTTGCAATAAAAGGGCAAACTTACTTTGCGAGTATTCGCCCTTTTATTGCAACAAGGTCGGGCTATCCGCGCTACTTCGGTAGCCAGCTTCTATCCCTCACGCGAGCAATCGGAAAAAAGAAATTTCGAAATTAACTTAAGGCTTTAATAACTTCTGCTACATTTTTTTGGCTGTTGCCAATGTAAATTTTGCCATCAATTATAAAGATCGGACGACTTAAGAAAGTATAATGTTCTAAAATGTATTTTTTAAAATCACTTTCACCCAGATTTTTATTTTTTAAATCCATTGATTTATAAAGCTGCGCTTTCTTGCTGAATAACGCTTCATAGCTTCCAGAAAGTTTATACATTTCTTCGAGTTCAGCTTCCGTAATCGGATTTTGTCGGATATCCTGAAAAACCAAATTGTTTTCAGGCAAGCTTTTGATTATTTTTCGGCAAGTATCGCAAGAAGCCAGGTAGTATATTTTGTTCATTTTTTCTAAATTTTGTTAGACATACAAAGAAAATCCATTTGAAGCTTAAAATTGCCTAATTTTAGAAAAAAAATAAAATTATGAAATCTGTTTTTGAAGTTCAAAAAACCATTCGAGAAGTTCTGTTGAAGATTTTAGACAATCATTCGTTAGAACAGTTAAACAAGGTTCCGGAAGGATTTACCAATAATATCATTTGGAATGCAGCGCACTGCGTTGCAACACAGCAAGTTTTGCTTTATAAATTGTCTGGTTTGCCAATAAATGTTTCTGAAGAATTTATCGAAAAATATAGAAAAGGCACAAAGCCAGAAGGAGATGTTTCTCAAGAAGAGGCCGACGAAATAAAAAGGCTTCTCGCGTCAACATTACAACAAGCTGAAGGCGATTTTGATAAAGGTATTTTTACTACCTACACGGAATATACAACAAGCATGGGCTATACACTGAAAAATATTGAAGGAGCTTTAGAATTTAATAATTTTCATGAAGGGCTCCATACTGGAGTTGTTATGAGTATTAGAAAATTTGTTTAAAAGAAAAACCCGTTCTGATTCAGAACGGGTTTTTTTCTTTATTCTATAATTGTTTCAATTGTTACTTTCATAGCACCGGCACCTTTATTTTTGGTAATATCCATAAAAGCACGTTTAGAAAGATCAATTTCTCTGGTTCTTACAAACGGACCGCGATCCGTAATTTTTACAATTACAAATTTCCCATTGGCTTCATTTGTGACTTTAACGCGAGTTCCAAAGGGAAGTTTTTTGTGTGCTGCAGTGTAGCTATTGTTGTTAAAACGGCTTCCATCTGCTGTTTTTCGTCCTGTAAATTTATCTGCATAATAAGAAGCGTGTGCATTCTTTTTATAAGGTTTTAATTTTAGTCCTTTATCTGTAAATACAGAATCTGTAGGTAAGGGAATAATATTTGGTTTGGCCGATAGGGTGTCTTGAGTTTTTGGCTCAATAACTTGTTTAGTTTGGCTTATAACATAAGTAAAACAACTTATAAAAGTTGCGGTAAGCAAGGTGAGTATAACGTTTTTTTTATTTCTCATGGGTTATTTTTTTTCAGACTTGGGGAGTTTGTACAAATAATATGCCGAGATAAAAAAAGCCCTTTGTACAGGGCTTTAATTGGTTTTTAGAACCATAGGTTCCAAGGAATTCTGCTTAAAATAAGCAATAATCCTAATCCGTAAAAAATAGCAAATGTTTTAAATTTTGCTTCGCTATTAATTAATTTTTTATGTTTTGACCATCCAATAGTAATCAGAATGATTGCTATGATGTTGATTAATGGGTGTTCTAATGAAGTTAATCTCAGTTCAGCATTAGACATTTGTCCGAAAGCTGCTTTCCCTAAAGGAGATACAAAATAAAGAACTAGGCCAATCAAAAGTTGTGTATGAGTTCCAATTAAGGCAAATAACGAAATTTTGCGGTCTTTGGCAGTAAATTCTTTTTTAGAATTGAGGCCGATTAGTGCATTCACTACAGCAACTAAAAGAAGTAATAATGCTAAGTAAGCCCAACCAGAGTGAAGTTCTTTTAAAAAGTGATCCATAAATTATGTTTTTTGTTTTAAACAAATATAGAAAAAAACGGTATAAAAAAAACGGCATTAAACTAAAAGTCAATGCCGTTTTTGGTATTTATTTAGATTCTAAATATTAGAAATCGTAACGTAAGCTAAAGTTCCATGTTCTTCCAAATCCGAAGAATACTTGGTTAACATTTGCAACTCCATCATAAAGCATTCCATTTGATGCATATGTTCCTTTTGATCCTGGTGTTTGTCCAGCAGAAACAGGAAGGTTATCGTTAGCAAAAATGTTAGTTCTAGATTCAGCGATGTAAGTTTTGTCTAATACGTTGTTAAGGTTGAATCTGAAGTTTACAGATTTATCTTTGTCTTTACCTACTAACATTTTGTATGATAAACCAGCATCAAGTAAACCGTAAGATGGCAACTCTAAAGCTCCTTTGTTATCTGGAGAAGAGAAGTTCGTTGGGCTTAATCCAGCATATAATTTATCATTAAAGTTGTAGCTAGCATCAACAGTTACTCTTGTTAAAACTTCGTAAGAACCTCCTAAAGAAGCAGTAAGCTGTGCAGCATCACCAACTTTAACTTTGTCCATGTATACTGGAGTGCCAGTGAATCCAGGAACTGGAGTATTATCTGTTTGATAGTATGCGTTTACAGTTGCATCTCCTTTGTATTCCCAAATTCCATAAGAGAACATTCCAAATACTTTGAATTTGTCAGTAATATTTGAGCTTCCTTCAAATTCAATTCCAGAGTGAACTTCGTTAAGTCCTAAATATTCTGTATAAGTTGTATTTGCAGCGATTGTTGTACTTGCTGGAAGAGCGTTACCTTTTAAGTATCTGTCATTCCAAGTTGTGTTGTAAACGTTTACTGTACCATTAAAGTATCTAGAACGGAAACCGTATCCAGCTTCAAATCCGATGATTTTTTCGTTAGTAAGGTTAGGGTTTACTGTAGATCTGTTGTTAGGATAAACTGAGTTAAAGAATGGTTGTCTTGAATAGTATCCTGCGTTAACGTAAACATTGCTTTTCTCACTGATGTTGTAGTTAGCTCCACCTTTTACGTTTCCACCTAAGATGTTTTCGTAATCTGTAGATGCCAATGGATCTGTAGGCAAGTAAACGAAATCATCTTCTCTTTTAAATCCTTGTTGAGAAATTGCTCCCTGAACAAATGCACTTAAATTATCTTTAGAGTATTCTAATTGAGTAAATACTCCATACCATCTTACTTTACCAGTACTGTTGAATGAGATTTTTTCGTAATCTCTGTTGTCAAAAACATTCCACTGAACATTTGTAGCGTAAGTTTCTGTAAGGTGTCTTCCTGCTGGTTTTAAACTAGCAACACTATTGTCATAAAATTCATCACCACCTAATCTGTCATTAACAACTGTAAAGTGATATCCTGTGTAAGTTCTTGCATCGATACCGAAGTCTAATGTCAAAGTTTGAGATAACTTTTTGTTTAAGTTAATCAAAGCACCAAACCAGTCATGAGAGTTTATAGATGAAGTTTGTGTAATACCTGATGTAGTATTGTATTTGTATGGGTCTGCAGTAGTTCCTGCTCCAGTTCTACCAGTAGAGAAACCATTTTGGTAAACACCTCCAATTTGAGTTCTTGTTTGGTTAGCTCCGTCAAAGAAAACAGATCCAGTACCATTGTTCCAAGCTTGAATTTTGTCGTAGTTTACAGATCCGTCAGCATTTAAGAATACGTTACTGTTGTAAACATTTCCTCCAACACCACCTGTTGCACTAGCACCTGCTCCACGTCCCATAGATGCGTAAAGAACAGAAGAAAGTTTTGTAGTTTCGTTGATTTTGTAATCCCAGTTAAAAGAAGCTACCGGTTTGTGGTAGTAGTTTTTTCTAATGTTATATTCTTCTCCGTTTAAGTATCCTGCGTCAGCATTATATCTGATGTTTGGATCGTCAAGAGTACCATATTTTTGGTAAGTAGCAATTGTAGATGCAGTAGATCTTTGGTTGTGCCATTGTGGCGCACCAGTTACTGTAAGTTGAAAATCGTGTTTATCATTTTTAGTAGTGTATCCTAAAGCGATAAAATAGTTTGAACCTACGAATGGAGTTCCCTGAACATATCCATCTCCCATTGTTTGAGATAATAATACAGAAGCAGAAAGTCCGTTTGCTAATTTTCCTGTGTTGTAAGATCCTTGAACTTTGAAGTTTCTTGCATTACCAAATCCAGAAGAGAATGAACCACCTTCTTTCATGTCAGAAGATTTAGTAACGATGTTGATAGTTCCTCCTACAGATGGAGTAGCTAATTTAGAAGCTCCTAAACCTCTTTGAACCTGCATAGCAGATGTTACATCTGATAAACCTGCCCAGTTACTCCAGTAAACAGAACCATTTTCCATGTCGTTAACTGGCATACCGTTAATCATAACAGCAATGTTATTTTGGTTGAAACCACGAATGTTAATTCTAGCATCTCCAAAACCACCACCTGATTTAGTAACGTATACAGAAGGAGTGTTTCTTAAGATTTCTGGAAATTCTTGAGTTCCAAGTTTTTGTTGAATTTCAGCTGCTTTAATTGTAGAAACAGCAACCGGAGTTTTTCTGTCTTTTGCTACGTCAATAATGCTGCTTTTTACAACAATTTCGCTTAATTCATTTGAGTTAGCAACTAAAACGATAGTGCCTAAATTTGCAGTTGCTCCATTTGCTACTGTAAATTTTACAGTTTGGTTTTGGTAACCTAGGAAAGAGATAACAATTTCTCCTGTCCCTGTTGTTGAATTGAGGGTAAATTTACCATCAAAATCTGTTGAAGTCGCCGTAGTAGATCCTTTAATCACTACGTTTGCTCCTGGCAATGAACCCGTTCCGTCGGTAATTGTACCAGTAACTTTTCCTTGAGAAAATACGGTTGAAACTATCATAAAAAATAGTCCAGTAAGTAACCAATTTTTCATTTTCTTCATTTTGTTATTTAGTTTATTGTTTTTGGCAAAATTATAACAAATTAATCAGATAGTGTTATCAAAATGTTAAGAAAGGGCAGTTTTATATAAAGTGTTGCACATTAAAATGATTTTTTCTTTTTTCGTTAGATTATTTGAAGATATTTTGAATTTCGACTACTATTTTTTGTTAAAATGATAATAATCTGAATAGATATGTAGGTAAAAACTGTATTAAACTGTGATTTTAAAGGCTTTTTGAAGCTTGTTTATACGAAAAAACGCCTTAATTTTTGTTAAATCAAGGCGTTTCAGTGAGTTGAAAATATGATAGAAAACTTTTATTTATTCTTTAAAAAGTGATTTAATAAGAATGTTGTCGAGCTATCGTGATTTTTTACAACTTTAGAATTGATTTCATCTAAAATTGAGTTTGCCAGTTGTTTACCTAATTCAACTCCCCATTGGTCGAAACTGAAAATATTCCAAATTACACCCTGAACGAAAATCTTATGCTCATAAAGTGCAATCAATGAACCTAAGCTTTTTGGTGTTAATTTTTCAATCAAAATGGTATTGGTAGGTTTGTTACCTGTGAAAACTTTAAATGGTAGCAAATATGATGCTTTTTCTGCAGCAAGTCCTTGTTTGTCAAATTCTGCCTGAACTTGTGCCGGAGTTTTTCCGTTCATCAAAGCTTCTGTTTGAGCAAAGAAGTTTGACATTAATTTGTCATGATGATCTTGGTTTCCGTAAAGCGGTTTAATGAATCCGATAAAATCAGTCGGAATCAATTTTGTTCCTTGGTGAATTAATTGGAAGAAAGCATGCTGAGAATTTGTTCCCGGTTCTCCCCAAATAATAGTTCCGGTTTGATAGTTTACGGGTTTTCCGTCACGACCAACACTTTTTCCGTTACTTTCCATAGTTGCTTGTTGCAAGTAAGGAGCCAGTTTTGATAAATATTGTGTGTAAGGAATCAAAGCTTCACTTTCGGCACCATAAAAATTGTTGTACCAAACGCTTAATAAAGCCAAGATTACTGGAATATTTTCGTCAAATTCTGCCGATTTGAAATGCTCGTCCATTTCGTTTGCACCAACCAATAATTGATTGTAATTATCAAAACCAATTGCCAAAGCAATGCTTAAACCAACAGCGCTCCAAAGAGAAAATCTTCCTCCAACCCAATCCCACATCGGGAAAACGTTGTTTGGATTGATTCCGAATTCGGTTACTTTTTGAATATTAGTTGAAACTGCCACAAAATGTTTTGCAATATCTTCTTGCGAAGCCGATTTCAAAAACCACTCTTTAATAGTTTCAGAATTAGATAAAGTTTCTTGAGTCGTAAAAGTTTTAGAAACAATTAAAAATAAAGTCGTTTCCGGATTTAATTTTTTGATTACTTCGTTTACGTGATCACCGTCTACATTAGAAACGAAATGTAAGTTCAAATGATTTTTGTAGAATTGTAAAGCTTCAACTGCCATAACTGGTCCAAGATCTGAACCTCCAATTCCAATATTTACAACATCTGTAAATGCTTTTCCTGTAAAACCTTTTCTTTCGCCAGAAATAACTTCGTTAGTAAAGTTTTTGATTTTATTTTTTACTTCAAAAACTTCCGGAATTACATTTTCTCCGTCAACCTTAATTACTGCCGATTCCGGAGCACGTAAAGCGGTGTGAAGAACTGCGCGATTTTCGGTTTGATTAATTAATTCTCCTCCAAAATATTGAGCAATTGCATCTTTTAATCCAATAGAATTTGCTAATTCTAATAAAAGAGAAACTGTTTCCTGACTAATATTGTTTTTCGAATAGTCGACTAAAAAGTCATTCCATTGTAAGTTGAATTTTGCAGCGCGTGCATTATCTTGCTGAAATAATTCTTGTATTGTAGTTTCGTGAATTGCGTTATAGTGATTTTGCAGATTTTTCCACGCTTCAGTCCCAGTTGGGTTTGTTGTGTTTAAAGCCATTTGTATTTTATTATTTGGTTTGTTTTTTCCGAAACACAAAAATACTGAAATAACTTTTAAAAGGGTAGTGGTTCACGATTATATAACAATTAGTTACGAAAACGTTTTATGTGTGTTACTCGTTTTGTGTTCGTGTTGTTATTAAAATTGCACCATCATTTTCTTTATCATTATATATGATACGACTGCTATTTTGGTTTAAAAAATCTAAACTTTGAATGTCTGATTTTTTTAGAGGTAATAAAATTGTGTCTTGATCTTTATTGTATTTAAATGGAATTCCGTTGATCACGATTAGTGGTGCTTTGTTAATTGCATTTTTTTCAAAGGCATTGTTTATAAAATCTAAAACAAAATATTTGTTTTCATTTTTATCATTTAAAACAAAAGCTTTTGGGTGGGAACATCCAAATAATAGTATTGATGAGAATAGTAATAATGTCTGTTTCATTAATTGATATGAATGTAGAAAATTTTATTAGTTAGGAAGGTTTTTACCAAATCTTCCACCAAGGTTTTTTATTTACTTCGATAGTTTTCTTTTCGGTATTAATTTCAATTCTTTTTAAAGGTTCCGCTTTAATCTTAGAATCATCAAAAAAGAATTCACCGTTATCACTCATTCCAATTGGAGATTTGGTTCTTTCTTTCCAGTCTTCGGTTTGTAGTTCAGGAATTAAAGCAATATTAACTTTACCATTAAATTTTTTTCTTGCCTTTTCAATAATTTCTTCTTCCAGATTTGAAGATGAATTTTTAAAAAGAGTCAAAGAATTATCGGGAATGTTCAATAGAAAAATCTGAGTTTTATCTCCAATTTTATAAATATCCAAAACTTTAAAATAAGTAATTGTATCCAAAAGAAAGTGACCAATTTTTGCCGAGTCAGGATTAAATTTTGATAAATCTTTAGGATGCGCACTTGCAATTAAATATCTCAAATTTCCTGAAAATCCTCCGCCAAGAGAAGTCATATCTGTAAAGCCTTTTTCCTGAATGATCTGTCCGATTTTATAATTCGAAATCAAATTTTCCGGAACATTGGTGTCTCTGTAAAATAATTTTAAACCAGAAAAAGTTTCGTGATAAATTGTTTTAAGACGTGAATTTTTCATGACCTATTTTACTTGAATTGTAGTGTAACTAGAAAGTAGTGCGGAATTTTAAAATGTGTTCCGAGGTTTTCAGGTTTGATGTCAGATTGAACAACTTCGCAATAAGAACTTGATCCGTCATCATGTTTAGTTGGAGTTATGATGGCAAATACTGCGGTTTCCTGATTTGCCACTAAATTTAATTCTTTTTTGTTTCCAAAGAAATCTTTTAGCGCATATTGATCAGAGTCATCTTTTAAATTGAAGTATGATTTTTTGCTTCCAAAACCAGAACCCCGAATATAAGTTTTTAACTTTCCGTCAGTCATTTTAAATAAAAATTTTAGAGATTCTTTCTCTGATTTTATTTTGAAATAATCATTTCCTTCTCCGTCAAAAAGCACAGATTTGCTAATTAATTTTCCGTTTTTGAATTCCTGCAGATTGATTGAATATTGTTTTCCAATAAGATCTTTCCCTTCAAAATTTAGCTGTTCAATATAAATGTTTTCAAAATCAATTAAATTCTGAATGTCTTTATTTTCGCTTCCGTAATTACTGGTTACTTTGATGTTGTTTTGAGCAAAAGTAAAATTTGCAACTAAAGTGAGCAGAAATAAAAAGGTTTTAAATTTCATAAGTTAGTTTATTTATAGGTTTCAAATGTTTTCATTTTTAATGACTTAAGAAAGCTTTCGATAACGAATATAAATAATTATTCTTACAAATTGCCAATACTATCCAATTCTCTTTTTAAAGGTTCTATTTGTTTAAAGAAACGCGTTTTGTCATTTCCGGTCAGAGATTCTCCGGTTGGTAAATTTAGTCGAAGCGCATCTACCTGAACTCCATTTTTCCAGAAACGATAACAAACGTGAGGTCCGGAAGCTAAACCTGTGCTACCAACCAAGCCAATAGTTTGTCCTTGCGTAACACGTTGTCCGCGGCGAACCAAAATTCTGGACATGTGTAAATATTGAGTAGAGTAGGTTCCGTTATGTTTTACTTTTACAAAGTTTCCGTTTCCTGCGGTATATCCTGTGGCTTCAACAACTCCAGAGGCAGTTGTAGAAATTGGCGTTCCGGTTGGAGCTGCATAATCAGTTCCTTTATGCGCTTTCCAGGTATGTTGAACCGGATGAAATCTGTTCATTGTAAATCTCGAGGTGATTCGGCTGAATTTGATTGGTGTTTTTAAGAAAAAGTTTTTCAATGTTTTTCCTTCATCATCATAATATTCAACCTTTCCGGAAAGTGTGTCTTTTTCAAAAGGAAAAGCATAAACGATTTTACCTTTGTATTCAAAAAAAGCGGCTTCAAGCTCTTCAACTCCGTCGTATGTTTTACCATTGATAAAACGTTCGGTAAATATTAAACCATAACGATCGCCTTTTTTAAGTTTGAAGAAGTCAATTGACCAAGAAAATACTTTTGTTATTCGGCTAGCCAATGCTGTTTCTACATCTTCTCCTCCTAATGTTTCAGATAATGAAGTTTTTAGGACGCCACCAATAATTTTTCTTTTTAAAGTAACTGGTTTAATTTTTTTATACGCTTTTGCAATACTGTCTCTTAGATCAATAACATAATAAGTCAAAGCATCAGGTTGATAGATAAAAACCTGAAGTTTGTTAGTTTTGTTTTTTGAACGTAGTAATGTAAAAGGTTTGCCGTAACGAATACTTCTTACGTTGAAAGAGTCTTTAACCTGTTCCACAACATCGTGAACTTTGATGTCGCCAATATTTTGACTTTGAAGTATTGATCCAAAAGAATCTCCTTTTGAAATGGTATCATTTACAACATTAAAGTCTGCGTAATTAAAACCGAATTCTACTTTTTTGGTTTTGGGTTTGGTAATTTTGTTTTCTACTATTTCCTCTTTTTTATTGCATGAGAAAATAGAAAACAAGACTATTAAAATTACGACTGCTTTTTTCAAACTTTTTAAATTTTTGGGAGATTAAAGTGGTTTATTCATTTCCCCAATTGGACAATTCTTCTTCGGTCCACAATTTAGGAAAAAAGATGCGTCTTTGGTATTTTGGGTGCATATATTTTTGCCAGTCGCTTCCTCCGGTCGCTTCACCATTGCCTTTACCGCTTTCCAAAATATATTTTCTGGCAGTGTTAAGATGTTGCATTACCCAAGTAATATTTACTGTTTGGTCATAATGACGCATGGCAGCGATTAGTTCTGTATTTTGTTGATCTTCAACTGGAAGCTGTGTGAATTTTTGCCAAATATTTTTCGTTTTAAACGATGACATTTGTCTTAAAAATTGCTCTTTGTATTTTTTTTCGAACTCATTCAATAAGTATGATTTTTCGCCAGTATGATAATCTTTTCCGGCAGCTTGCCAATAAAGATGTTCGAAACTGGTTTCTAAATCGGTATTTTCGTCAAAATTTGCTTTGTATCTTCTGTCTGTTAGGTTAATTACATCAGTCGATGCAAATTCAATCATTCTATATTGTGCACTTTGAAAACCGCTGGCCGGAGTAAGAGTGTTTCTAAATTTCATATACTGATCGACTTCCATTCCGTTTTCCATGATGCTAAACGAATTGGTCAACATGTCAAAATAACGAGTAATTCTTGAAAGTCTTTCGCTGAAAAAATCTACCTGAATATTTTGTGCGTCAGCGATTTGATCAATTTCCCACAAAATCATTTTAAAAATTAATTCATTAACCTGATGATACATGATGAAAACCATTTCGTCAGGAAGCGTAGTACGTTGTATTTGTAAGCCTAAGAGGGCGTCGGTTTGAATATAATCCCAATATGTAATTGGTTTTGACCAAAGTAAACCTTCTAACTGAACTTCAGTTTTTTGATTTATAGCTTGGAATTTTTGATCAATTTCTTTTAAAATTGATTCTGAATGATCAGTAAGGTTCATTATTTTTTAACTTTAAATGGATTTTTTAATCCTTTATATTCATCAAGATCTGCTTTTAGTGATCCAACAGCAAGATCTGCTTTAATTCTAATAGGAACTTTGTTGTCGTCGTCTGTTATCCAGAGTGTTAAACTTTCTTTTTCTTTAAACACTCGACCGGTTTGTACAAGAGGTTTAAAAACCATTGTAGAAACGGTTCCAAATTTAGTCGTAATATCTTGACGGCCTACATATTTTAACTTAAATTTTGTGATTTCGTCATCAAAAAACATGTCAATTGTAATTGCTTCACCCGATTTTAATTTGTCAATATTCGGATGGTTTCTAAGGAAATAAAATGAAGACACGATATCTTGCACATTGTCAGTAATTACAATCGTTTTTTCAGTCTTTCGTTTGTAATCTTTTACCAGAACTTTGTTCTCTGACTGATTAAAAATACCTTCTTGATTTTTAGTATAACCGCCTTCATCAATTTTTCGAATATAACGGTACGGATTTCCATTTTCTTTGTCAAAATAACTTTCGTATAAATCTTCTACTTTAAAGAAAAATTTCGACATACCGGTTGTGTAACCTTTACCCACTGCATGATATACTTTTTTGTTGTTTACAGTGGCATCTTTAACTTCAAGTGTGGCATATCCGGCATTTACGATTCCATAATGAATTCTAAATTTGAAGAACTCTCCCGTGCCGAAAGCGTCTTCTTTTTGTGTGTCAAAACTAAATGCTGTGAGGATAAATATGAGGAGGATAAACTTTTTCATAGTACTGTTTTACAAATATTTAGAAGGATAATTGCAAATTCTATTCCAAATGTACCAAAACAAAAAAACTCAGTCAAGTAATGACTGAGTTTTTATGCTATTAACTAACCAAAAAACTATAAATTATGAAATTTATATCAATTCAGAAGGAAACCACCCCTTCTTGATTTGCGAGTGCAAAGATAGATAGAAAGTTCAAAAAATAAATAGCGAAAGTCAAGTTTAACATAACATTTGCATAAAAATCATCGTTTTACAGAGAATTTTTCTACATAATGCAAAAATATTGCGATTTTACAATGTTCCTCTCAATTCTTGCTCTCTTTCGATTGATTCAAAAAGGGCTTTAAAGTTACCTGCGCCGAATCCTTTTGCACCCATTCTTTGAATAATTTCGAAGAAAAGTGTAGGTCGGTCCTGAACTGGCTTCGTAAATATTTGTAAAAGGTAACCATCTTCATCGGCATCGACCATAATAGCAAGCTTTTCAATTTCATTAATGTCTTCTTTCATCATATCCATATGAACGCCTAGTCTTTCTGGGATTGCTTCATAATAGGTATGAGGAGGAGCTGACAAAAATTCGACACCACGAGCTCTTAATTGTGATACTGTTTTAATAATGTCATCTGTCGCGATGGCAATATGTTGAATTCCAGGTCCGCCGTAGAAATCTAAATATTCTTCAATTTGAGATTTTTTCTTTCCTTCAGCTGGTTCATTGATTGGGAATTTGATTCTTCCGTTTCCGTTTGACATTACTTTACTCATCAATGCAGAATATTCTGTTGTGATTTGTTTGTCATCAAAAGATAAGAAATTCACAAATCCCATTACGTCTTCGTAAAATTTTACCCAAGTATTCATTTCGTTCCAACCCACATTTCCAACCATGTGATCGATATATTTTAATCCCGTTGGTTCTGGATTGTAATCCGATTTCCATTCTTTATAACCTGGCAAGAAAATTCCGTTGTAATTTTTTCTTTCTACGAAAATATGAACCGTTTCTCCGTAAGTGTAAATTCCAGAACGGATCACTTGACCAAATTCATCTTCTTCAACAGTTGGTTCCATGAAAGAACGTGCACCACGTTTCATTGTTTCTTCGTAAGATTTTGTAGCGTCTTCAACCCAAAGTGCTGCAACTTTTACTCCGTCTCCATGTTTTTTCAAATGTTCATTGATTGGAGAATCTGCTGTTAAAGGCGTTGTTAAAACAATTCTGATTTTATCTTGTTTTAAAACATACGATGCTTTGTCTTTTACTCCAGTTTCTAATCCGGCATAAGCCAAAGACTGATATCCGAAAGCAGTTTTATAATAATGTGCAGATTGTTTTGCATTCCCCACATAAAATTCTACATAATCTGTTCCTAATAATGGAAGGAAATCCTGAGCTCCTTCAAATATTTTCTCTAATCCGTATTCTACTGATTTAACTTCTTTACTCATGATGTTTATTTGTTTAATCGGTTAATCGTTTAATTGATTTTTCCGAAATGTTGTGTTTGAAATTTGTTTTTTAACGCAAAGAGAGCAAAGATTTTTTTTAGTTAGATTTTATAAAATCGCTAAGAACGCAAAGCTTTGTGGACTTGGTTTGATAAAACTCTCTTAAAAAACTTTGTGAACTTTGTGTAAAATCCTTTGTGAACTTTGTGGTTAAATTCGACTAGTTATTCCGTCCAAGATTTGTAATACTTCCCGTCATCAAGACCCATAGCTTCTTCCGTTACCATAAGCGGACGGAAAGTATCAACCATAACGGCTAATTCCTGAGTTTCTTTATGACCAATACTGCGTTCCATTGCGCCTGGCGCTGGTCCGTGTGGAATTCCTTTTGGGTGTAAAGTGATGTGACCTTGCTCAATATTATTACGACTCATAAAATCGCCATCTACATAATATAGAACTTCGTCAGAATCTATATTGCTGTGATTGTACGGCGCCGGAATTGCTTTCGGATGATAATCGTAAAGTCTTGGGCAGAAAGAACAAACGACAAAAGTTGCCGTTTCAAAAGTTTGATGTACCGGAGGCGGTTGGTGAACACGTCCCGTTATAGGTTCGAAATTGTGAATTGAAAATCCGTATGGGAAATTATATCCGTCCCAACCCACAACGTCAAAAGGATGTGTTGCATAAACCACTTCGTGAATCATGCCTTCTTTTTTGATTTTAATTAAAAAATCACCTTTTTCGTCGTGCGTTTCCAATTCGCTTGGCAAAATAAAATCACGCTCACAAAACGGAGAATGTTCTAAATGCTGACCTGATTGGTTTTTGTATCGTTTTGGAGTATAAAAAGGAGAATACGATTCTACATAAAATAGTCGGTTTTCTTCTGTTTCAAATTCGATTTGGTAGATAATGCCGCGCGGAATAATCAAATAATCGCCATATTCAAAAGGAATATTCCCTAACATGGTTCTTAGTTTTCCTTTTCCTTTATGGATGAAAAGCATTTCATCGGCATCGGCATTTTTATAGAAATAATTTCGAAGCGATTCTTTCGGCGCAGCCAAACCAATAACGCAGTCTTTGTTGACTAACATGGCTTTTCGGCTGTCTAAAAAGTCGTTTTCGGGCTTTAATTCAAAACCTTTAAAAAGTAATGATTTTATATTTTTTCCGATTGCAATTTTTGGTTCAACCGAATAAGAATTTAATATCTCTTTTACCTGCGTTGGTCTGTGAACATGATAAGATAATGACGAATGTCCGTGAAAACCTTCTGTTCCAAATAATTGTTCGTAATAAAAACCTCCGTTTGGTTTTTCGAACTGGGTGTGTCTTTTTTGAGGAAAATCTCCAAGTTTATGATATAATGGCATGGCTTTTTCAATTAGATAATTTGTGAATTAGATAATTAGAAAATGTGAATTGCAGAGTTAATAATCGAATCAATTTGCATTGACCAATCATTTCAATTCGATAGAGCCATTATTCAGGATTTCTCTTGATTAGGAATTGAAGATACTCTAATAAACCTGTCCAATTTGTTTTCATTATAACAAATGTCGTAAATTTTTGCGAGTAAAAATAGAAATTATATTATTTATAACTAAAAGATATTTTGATTTTTTTGATATAATTTTTTGATAGCAAAAAAAAAGTACGATTTTATTGCACTATTCTAGATTAAATTCTAAAACAAGAATCCAATACTGAACCAGGTAAAGCTTTTAGACATTTCTGGTGACCAAGATTGTTTGATTTCTATTGGCCCAATAATAGTTTCTAAGCCATAACCTACAGCGTAACCTGAATATTTTGGCATCGAAATCCAATCAACTGTGCTAAAGATGTCGTCGCCAAGATTGGCAAAATTTGCAGAGAAATTGATATGGTTTTTCTTAATGATTTCGTAATCAAGTGTAATGTCTGTTTTTATATAGCTATTTCCAGAAATGCTTAGAAAATCATAACCATAGAAGTAATTGAAATTATTGATTTTGCTATAACCGTAACCTCCCAAAATATAGTCGAAATAAGGAACACTATCGCTACCAATATTAAATCCGGCCTCTGCACCAATTTTAAAAGTTGCTCTTTTAAATAATGTTTTAGCAACTGCAATTTCTGCTTTCGCCATCGAAAAAGGTTTGAAGGTATGATTGTAATCGGAAGATGCTAAATAAGTCTGTACGTCGCTGGAGAAATATAGTCCGGAGCGCGGAAAGCTTTTTTTGTCAAAAGAATCATATTTTAAATATCCAAAAACACTGAAATAATTGCTTTTATCAATTATGTTTCCACTATTTGAAAGCGTAGGTGAATCGATTTTTAAATATTTGTATTCCAAACCGCCACCCATTAAAAACTTCTGAACAAAAATAGTTTGAAAATAAGCCTGATTGGTAATATCAAAAAAATCAACATTGATAAGATTTACATTTGGATTTGAAGCTTCAAGCTGACTAATGCTTCTGGTGACATTTCTATTAAACTGATTTAGCCTTGAGCGAAAACCGAAACTAATGTTGAATCCATTTTCGACATAATAATTTAAATCATATCTAAAATTATCACCCAAAATAATGTCGAAAGAAGTAACATCATTTTTTAGAAATGTTTTTTTATGAGTCAGGTTTAGTAAAATCGCACTTTTATATAAGCCGTCATAATGCAAACCCAGTTTTAGATAGGTTTGCGTTGGATTTTCTTTTAAAACGAGATCCAAATCATCATCTGCACCATTTGGTTGCAGACAGTATGAAATCGTACTGAAGTTTTCGGTAGCATTTAAATTATTAATTCCGGTTTTTAAATCATTATATGTAATAGTGCTTCCCGGTTTGAAACGAAGTTTACCGTTGATGTATTCTTTAGTATAATTGTCTAATTTATCGACATTTATTTTTTGTATTTCTAAAGTGTCTGTACTAAGTTTTAGTTTCGGTTTTTTATAAAAAGTTTCTTCGGTTACTAATGATTTGATCTTTTCATAAACAGCAAAAGTAGCTTCTTCACCTTTTCTGATTATTTCTTCACCTCGGTCGAATGAAATTACACCAAAGTCACGAATATCAGGTTTGATATAAATATCAGTGTCTTTTACTTTGCTTTTCATTTTTTCAATCGACTGTAGATTGGTAATCTGAACTAATATTCTTGTTGCGTTTTTCAGTTTTTTACGATTCATCAAATCGTCCTGAACATCAACTCCAATAATAATATCAGCGCCAAGATTACGAACTTCTTTAATTGGATAATTATTTACAACACCACCGTCAACAATTAGATTGCCATCGATTTCAACGGGAGTAAACAACGACGGAAAAGCCGCACTCGCCATCATTGCCTGAACGAGATTTCCTTTGTTGAGCAAAACTTCTTCGCCGGTTTCAATATTTGTTCCGATACATAAAAATGGAGTGGGCAATTGATTGAAATCGCGAACATGACGCACATTTCTGGTCAGGCTGCTCAAAAGATTATAATTATACATTCCTTTTGAAAGTGCTTCAGGAATTCCTATTTTGAAATTACTGAAAGGCAAAGTGATAGCATACAATTCATCATTTTTTTTGCCGTAAAAGTTTTTTGATGAACGCGGAATATAGTCATTAATCAGTTCGTCAAAATTTGTTTTTTTGAAAATAGAATCAATTTGTGAAGCATTATAACCAGATGCATAAAGTCCGCCAATTACAGATCCCATACTTGTTCCGCCAATATAATCAATTTTGATTCCGGCTTCTTCCAGTACTTTCAAAACGCCAATGTGGGCAAAACCTTTGGCGCCACCACCACTTAAAACCAAACCAATTTTTGGTCTTTTCACACTGTCTTGTTTCTGTTCTTGCGAAAATGATTTTTCAGGAAAGAGTAGAAGAATGAATAGTACGAATGCTATGCCCCAAATGGAATTTAAACAAAATCCTTTTGACTTATTGTGTGCAATTAAAAGCTCGTTTGGGCGCATAAAGAATTTTAGTTGGTTTTGTAAAAGTCGACAATTTTTTTGGCTTTTGAAACTCCTATAACGGCGGATATTTCTTTTTCTGATGCCAATTTTAATCTTTTAACACTTTTGAAATGCTGGATTAAAGTTAGCATTGTTTTTTCTCCAATTCCCGGAATACTTTCTACAGAAGAATTAAGTGCTGCTTTGCTTCGTTTATCACGGTGAAAGGTAATCCCGAATCGGTGTGCTTCATTTCGTAATTGCTGAATTACTTTTAAAGTTTCCGATTTTTTGTCCAGATATAACGGAATCGAATCGCCGGGATAAAAAAGTTCTTCAAGTCGTTTTGCGATTCCAATAATGGCAATTTTTCCGCGAAGTCCTAATTCGTCAATACTTTTTAAGGCTGCAGATAATTGTCCTTTTCCACCGTCAATAATAATCAATTGCGGCAAAGGTTCATTCTCTTCTAATAATCTTTTATAACGTCGGCCGACAATTTCAGTCATCGAAGCAAAATCGTCTGGGCCTTCAACAGTTTTTACATTAAAATGGCGGTAGTCTTTTTTACTCGGTTTCCCATCTTTAAAAACAACACAGGCCGCAACCGGATTTGTTCCCTGTATATTCGAGTTGTCAAAACATTCAATATGTCGAGGTTCAACCGGAAGACGCAAATCTTTTTGCATTTGTGCCATAATTCGGTTGGTATGTCGATCCGGATCTACAATTTGTAATTGTTTTAATTGTTCGATTCGGTAGAATTTTGCATTTCGAATCGACAACTCCAAAATCTGTTTTTTATCACCAAGTTGTGGAACGGTAGTTTTTATGTTTTCTCCCAAATCAATTTCAAACGGAACAATAATTTCTTTAGATAATAATTGAAAACGTTCACGAAGTTCTACGATTGCCAATTCTAATAATTCTTCATCAGTTTCGTCCAGTTTTTTCTTCATTTCCAAAGTATGCGAACGAATAATCGAACCGTGAGAAATCTGTAAAAAATTGACAAAAGCGGCACTTTCATCTGATACAATCGAAAATACATCGATGTTGGTAATCTTCGGATTGATAATGGTCGATTTGGATTGGTAATTCTCCAAAACCTCTATTTTTTCTTTGATTTTCTGCGCTTCTTCAAATTGTAAATTTTGCGCATAAGTGTTCATTAATTTTTTAAAATCCTTTAAACTTTCCTTGAAATTTCCTTTTAGAATTTCGCGGATCGCATCGACTTGCCTTTGATACTCTTCCAAAGGCTCCAAACCTTCACAAGGACCTTTACAATTACCAATATGATATTCAAGGCAAACTTTAAATTTTCCTGAATCAATATTGGACTGACTCAAATCGAAATTGCAAGTTCGCAGCGGATACAATTCTTTGATTAAATCCAAAATTGTATGAACGGTTTTGAAACTGGTGTAAGGGCCAAAATATTCAGAACCGTCTTTGACCATTCTTCTTGTAGAAAATATTCTCGAAAAAGGCTCTTTTTTAATGCAAATCCAAGGATAACTTTTGTCATCACGAAGCAGAACATTGTAGCGCGGCTGTAAAGTTTTGATTAAATTGTTTTCTAATAAAAGCGCATCGGTTTCAGTAGGAACGACGATGTGTTTTATTGTAACAATTTTTTTGACTAAAACGTTCGTTTTAGCCGTATCATGAATTTTATTGAAATAAGAGGAAACTCTTTTTTTTAAGTTTTTGGCTTTTCCAACATATAAAATCTTCCCGTCTTTATCATAATATTGATACACGCCAGGATTGTCCGGCAAGGTTAGAATTTGAAGATCTAAGGAGGATTTTTGCATTCTTAATTGTTTCTGAAGATAGAATGCTAAGCGGTTTCAAAAATCATTCCGATTTATCGAAAAAAGCTTAACATCGATTTAGTTTCAAATTTACAAAATCAAAAGAATAATTTCTATATTTAGCTTTTATAATTCTTTATGAAAAATAGTAAGCCTTTGGTTATCTTCGATGAAGCAATTTTGCCGGGAGAGAGCAGAACAATCAATGTTGAAATCGCAAGATTGCATACCACTACAAAACTGAATATTCCGGTAATTGTACGTCGTTCAAAGATTGAAGGTCCTGTTGTTTTATTTTCGGCAGGAATTCATGGCGACGAAATAAACGGGGTTGAAATTGTGCGTCAAATTATCAGCAAGAAAATAAATAAACCTGCGCGTGGCACCATTATCTGTATTCCAATTATCAACATGTATGGTTTTGTAAACAAGTCGCGTGAGTTTCCTGACGGACGCGATCTAAATCGTGTTTTTCCAGGAAGCAAAAAAGGATCTTTGGCGAGCCGCTTTGCCTATCATATCGTAGAGGAAGTTTTGCCGATTTTAGATTATGCAGTAGATTTTCATGCCGGAGGTGCAAGCCGATTTAATGCGCCGCAAATCAGAATTACCGAGAACAATCCAGAGTTGAAAGTTTTGGCGGATGTCTTTAATGCGCCTTTTACATTATATTCAAAAAATATTAGCGGCTCATTTAGAAATACATCGGAAAAAGCAAATGTAAAAATGTTGCTTTTTGAAGGCGGAAAATCTCTTGATATTAATAATGATATTGCCAATGAAGGGATTTTGGGTGTAAAAAGATTGCTGAATTATCTGGAAATGCTCGATTCTAAACAACTGGTTGAAGCGGCACCTGTTCCGTCTATTTATATTAAAGATTCGGTTTGGCTGAGAGCCAAATGTTCAGGACTTTTACACGATTTTAATTTAATTGGGAAATTTGTAACCAAAGGAACTATTCTGGCCATTATTACCGATCCTTTTGGTAAATTTGAACAGAAAGTAAAAGCCCCGCACGACGGATTTGTTATTAATGCAAATCATTCTCCAATTGTGTACGAAGGCGATGCAATTTATCATATCTCAAAAAATAGTCCTGTAAATGGCGACGAGTAAAAAAGAACTTAGAATACAGTATAAAAATTTACGCGCAACACTTTCTGAAGAAGAAATTGAAGAAAAAAGTCTGGCTGTTGCCAATAATTTAATTCAGTTGCCAATTTGGGATAAAACCTATTTTCATGTTTTCCTTCCAATTGTTGAACATAAAGAAGTTGATACAGAATTTGTACTGCATTTGCTTTCCGGAAAAGACAAAGAAATTGTGATTTCGAAAAGTGATTTTGAAACGCGCTCTATGACTCATTTTTTATTGACGGATAATACCAAAATCAAAAAAAACGAATATAATATTCCAGAACCAGTAAACGGACTTCAGGTTCCGAGTTCAAATATTGATGTTGTTTTTGTCCCTCTTTTAGTTTTCGATGTTCACGGAAATCGCATTGGTTACGGAAAAGGATTCTACGATAAATTTTTATCAGAATGTAGACCAGAAACCATAAAAATTGGACTTTCCTTTTTTGAAGCTGTAAGTCAGATTGACGATATTTTTGAATCCGATGTAAAATTGGATTATTGTGTGACGCCTGAAAAGGTTTACGAGTTTTAAATTTTACTCAACTTTTGTCGATATGCTGGACGTAGACGCACTGCCGTGCGCCTCTACGATATATGTTGTATTGATAATTTTAGAGGTAATAAATTTCCGTAATCAAAATCGTAGAGACGCATTTTAATGCGTCTGACAAAGATTGTAGATATTCTGCGTCTGACAAATTTTGTAGATATAGAAAATCCCAAACCTCAATTTTACAATTGAAATTTGGGATTTTTTTATTTGAATTTTTAAAAATTTATTTCACTTCCTTAATAGTTTCGGCATCGAGCCAACCTTCAGTACCATCAGTAAGTTCAACTTTTCTCCATTTCCCTAAGGATTCCGTTACGTAAACTTTTGCACCTTCGTGTAATAGAAAAATTGCGGCTCCACCTTTTTGCGGTTCGCTTCGCACTTCACTTAATTCAGCGAAAACAATTGCTGGGCGATCATTATCAAAATGACTTTTCTCAGACATTCCTGCAGAAATACTTAAAGCCAGTACAACTAACAAAATAAACATTCCAATGAAATAAATTCTTTTTGTGAGCGTAAGCTGTGAAAAGTAATACCCAATAAAGCTCAATAAGAAAAGAAAGCCAATTGCAACAGAAATTTTTGCCCAAGTGTTATAATCAAAAATACCGGTAAAATTCTGAATCAGTTTTGCAAAACCAACTTTTGGAACTTCTTTGATTTCGTCGATTGTCAGTTTTTTGGCAAATTTTAAGTTGTTCAGCACATCCGGATCATGAGGTTTTAACACCAAAGCTTTTTCATAATTGTAAATTGCCGGAGCAACTTTATTCATCTTATAATAGCTGTTGGCCAAATTAAAGTAAAGTTCAGCAGAATGCTGCTTGTTTTCCTTTATAACAGCTTCATAAGCCTGAACAGCTTCTGGATAATTGCCTCTTTGATACATGGCATTACCTTTCTCAAAGCTTTGAGCAAAGAAAAACTGTGTGATTAATAAAAAGAGATATACTATATTTTTCATTTTATTTTCTTTAAACCTAACAGGTTTTAAAAACCTGTTGGTTTGATTTTTTAAACTAAACGATTTGTTTTTCTAATTCTGAAATAATTAAAACAGCTTTATCAAAATCTTGCTGAATCGATGCGCTTGATGCCGGAGCATATCTTGCAAATTCGCAGTTTTCAGTCAAAATAATGAAACTTTGAACAGATTCCGGATTAGCATTTCTAGACAATAAAAGTTCGCGAATATTGTCTTTGCTCATTTCTGAGGTTTCGATATGCAGTTTTGCTTTTAGGAAATTATGCATCGCTTTTTCCAGGGCAATATAAAATGCTTCCTTGTTGTTAAGTTGTTTTTTAGCTTCAGAAAGGTATTTTTTAGCAAGCCTATTGTTCATTTTGATACGGTTTCCGGTAACGTCTCCGTCAATAGCTTCTTTTTTCTTCTTAGCAATAATGATAATTGGCAAGATAATGAAAGGAGCAAGCAATAATGCATAATACAAATCAGAGCCATAAAAATCATCTTTCGCTATAGAAACTAAAGTAGTTTTAGATTTGATGTATTTGAATTGTTCTGTTTTCGAAATTACATTTTTAGCAGCATTTGCTGTACTGTTTGCTTCAGCTTGCATTGGTCCATCTAAAACATCAATAGCAATTTCTTCAGAAGTTATCGTTTTGTAAGAGCCGCTATTCAAATCAAAATAAGAAAACTGCATTGGTTTGATTACATATTTTCCTTTGTATTGTGGTACGATGGTATACTTATCTGAGATTCTTCCTGACATTCCTGCTAATGAAGTAGTGACTTTTTCATCATGAACAGGATCATACATTTCTAATGCATTTGGCACAACCGGTTTAGGCAAAGTAAAAAGTTTCATGTTTCCGGTTCCGGAAGCACTTACTATTAAATCTAAACCTTCTCCGCTTTTTACACTTGTTTTTGAAGGTGTAACAATGAAATTAAACTTACCAACCGCACCACTGAATCCTTCAGGTTTTCCAGTTTCAGGAAGTGGTCGTACGTTTATTGTTTTGGCTCCTGCCGAAACTACTTTATTATCTACAGTCGTAATCATCTGTCCGAACATATTACGGCGATCTGTAGGCAATTCTACACCAATATCCAGTGAAAGCGGTTCGATTGTTAATCTACCCGATTTTTGTGGATATAAAATGGTTTTCTTCAGGATGACAAAATAACATCTTTGGCCCTGATAACTTCCTTCTTCTATTGAAAGTTGTTTGATGTCAATATTCTGATTCCAGAAATCATTGTATTTTGGTTTAGCCAATTCTTTAAAACCAGTTACGCCAATATTGTTGAAATACAATTTGTAAACAACTGTAATTGGTTCGTTCAGATACGGATTTGTTTTAGAAATTTCAGCAACAAGATTTAGTGTTTCGCTGCCTTGACCTTGTTGCGGTCTGTCATTAGGATCCCTTTCCTGAGCGACTGCATTGGTAACTACAATTTTAATAGGCGAGGTTTTGTAAATCTGTCCATTAAATTCAATTGCAGCTTGCTTGATAGTAAGCGTACCTTTTTGGTTGGGTTGTAAAATATAAGAATAGATTTTTTGAAAAGAACTTCTTCCGTTAACCCAGGATTGACTGATTTGCTGACTTGGCCCAGCCACGATTTTAAAACCGTCAAAAGAAGGCTGATCGAAATTGTCTCCGTCAACATTCATAATGAAGTCAATACGAAGTCTTTCGTTTAGTCCAAGCGTGTTTTTGCTTACTCTGGCTTCAAATTGAACCTGAGCCAAAAGTCCTTGAAAAGTGAATAGAAATAAAATTAAATATCTTTTCATTAATTGTTTAATCGGTTTTTTCTTTGTTGTTTAATTGTTTAACTGTGAAATCGTTTAATCGATTTTTTGTCTAACGGATCTTTCCAAATAAACAAATAAACAATTAAACGATTAAACTTTTATTTACCAGTCTTTTTCTGCTTTCTTAGGATTTCCTTTTACTTTTTGGGCATTGACTTTATCCTGAATTTTCTTTTCTTCGTTATTCACTGCATCTAACAAATTCTGAACACGATCTTTTGAGATTCCTCCAGGCTGTGGTTTTGGTTGTCCGTTGTTGTCTGATTTATCATCTTTTTTCGGATCATTTTTGCCATCTTTTTTGTCCTTGTCCGGATCGCCTTTGTCGTCTTTTTTATCCTTGTCTTTATCTTTGTTTTTATCCTTGTCTTTGTCCTTATCTTTATTTTTATCCTTGTCCTTGTCTTTATCTTTGTTTTTGTCCTTGTTGTCGTTCTTAGGCGGATTTTCTTTTAGTTTTTGTTTTGCTAAAGCGTAATTATATCGTGTTTCCTCATCTGTTGGATCATTTCTTAATGCATCTTTGTATGCTGCAACAGCCTGCGTATAATCCTTCTCTTTCATGAAAACATTCCCAAGATTGTGAAAAGCTTTATGTTTTTCAGGTCGGGTTTTGGCATTTTTTATCGCTCTTGCGTAAGAGTATTTCGCTTCAGAAATCTGGTTTTGTTTGTAAACAGTATTTCCTAAGTTGTATGACGCACTGGATTTTTTTGGAAATTTTGATTGCGAAATTCTATAATTAGCTTCTGCATCAACAAATTTATTCTGCTTATATTCTTCATTCCCGTCAGGCAATGCTTTGTCCTTTTCCTGAGCAGAAACTGCCAAAGAAAACGTTAGTAAAATATAAAGAAGTAAATTTTTCATTCTAAATTTTTTTATTTTTTTGGTTGCCACGAATTTCACCAATTATCGCGAATTCGATTTTTATGCATTTTTTGAATTTCACTAAACAGATTATTTAAAATGTGTTTTCGTGTAAATTTGTGTAATTAGTGGCGAACTTTATTATTTCTTTTCATTAAATAAATTCAACTCTTTTATCCAGTTTGTTTTTCTTTCCAAAAGGAAAATGTCAACGAATAGCAATAAAAATGCAAACCCGATAAACCACTGAAATTGCGATTGAAATTCGGCCATTTGTGTGGCTTCGAATTCTGTTTTCTGAATGTTATTTAAAGCATTTTTTACATACTCCAAAACCTCTTTGGTGTTACCACCGTAAACATAACCTCCTTTAGTGGCTTTTGCAATTGTTTTTAAACCTTCCTGATTTAATTTGGTAATTACAATCTGACCGTTTTGATCCTTTTGATGATCTCTCACAACACCATTTTCTTTCAACGGAATTGTGCTTCCTTTTTCAGTACCAATACCAATGGTGATGATTTTCATTCCAATTTTATTCGCTTCTTCTGCAGCCGTACTTGCGCCTTCAGAATGGTCTTCTCCATCAGAAATCAAAATCAGTAATTTGCTTGTTTTGCTTTTTTCATCAAAATAAGTCGATGATAATCGAATAGCTTCATCCAGCGAAGTTCCTTGTGATGAAACCATGTCTGGGCTCATACTTTGAAGAAACATTTTGGCAACACTATAATCAGTAGTGATTGGCAAAACCGGGAAAGCACTTCCCGCATATGCTACAATACCAATTCGGTCGCTTCCTAATTGATTGATGATTTGCGAAACGATTTGCTTGCTTTTCTCCAAACGACTTGGTGCAACATCTTCGGCAAGCATACTTTTAGAAACGTCGACGGCGAAAACAATATCAATACCTTCACGTTTTACAGTTTCCATTTTAGTTCCAATCTTCGGATTTACTAAACCGATAATTAAACACGCAAATGCTAAAAGTATAATCGATAGTTTTAATATTGGCTTAAAAACAGAACTTTCAGGGCTCAGTTTTTTTACCATTTCCAAATCACCAAATTCACGCTGTTTTTTTCTTTTCCAATATAAATTGAAAAGGAAAATGCACACCACAATTGGGAGCAGAAATAAAAGGTATAAATATTTTTTTTCGTCTAATTCCATAAATTTTTTAAAATTCCAAATCCCGAAACGTGGGGATAAATTCCAAATTCCAATTTCTGTTGATTGTCTAAAAAGCTTGTTTTAAAATTCCAATTTCCAATTGTTATTTGGAATTTAAAATTTGGAATTTTTTGATTTGAAAAATCAAATAAAGCTTCTATAAACTGTATTTCTTAAACCAACTTCCAGTAATAATAAAATGACCGCAAGTAATGCAAAAGTTCTGTATTTCTCGTCGTAATCGTAAAATTTCAATTCCTGAATTTCGGTTGTTTCTAACTTATTGATTGCGTTGTATATCTGTGCCAATCGGTCATTACTTGTTGCTCTAAAATAAGTTCCGTCTGTTTTACGAGCAATGCTTTTCATTAATTGTTCGTCGATTTCAACTTTCTGCATCTTAAATAAAAATCCTCCATTTGGAGCATAAGCATAAGGAGACGGCGCCATTCCGTTCGTTCCGATTCCTATAGTATATACTTTTATCCCGTATTGTTTAGCAATATCAGCAGCAGTTTCCGGTTCAATGAAGCCGGCGTTGTTAACACCATCTGTCATTAAAATAATTACGCGACTTTTTGCCTTACTGTCTTTTAGTCTGTTTACAGCTGTTGCCAGTCCCATTCCAATTCCAGTTCCATCCTGTAAAGCGGTATCGTACTTAATATCTTTGATAGCTTCTAAAATAATAGCTTTATCGCTTGTAACAGGTGTTTTTGTGTAAGCTTCTGAAGCATACAAAACCAATCCTATTCTGTCATTTGGTCTTTCTCCAACAAAATCTGCAGCCACTCTTTTTAAAGCTTCCATACGGTTTGGCTTTAAATCTTTCGCCAACATAGATCCAGAAACGTCAATAGCCATTACAATGTCAATTCCTTTTGTTGTTTTGGTTTGGTTGCTGATATCTACTGTTCTTGGTCGAGCCAAAGCAATAATTAAACAAGATAAGGCAAGGATTCTAAAAACATACAAACAAGGTTTTAGTTTCGTTAATAGTGATGCACTATTTTTGAAACCTTGCGTCGAGCTCATTTTTAAAGTAGCCGATTGCTGGTTGCGTTTCCAGAAAAACCAAGCAATGGCAATTGGTATTAATAAAAATAGCCAAAAGAATTCCGGATTTAAAAAAGTGATCTTACTCATTAGTTGCTTGCTCTTTGAAGTTCAACAGAATTTAAAATTCGAGTTGTAATCTCGTTAGCGTATGTATCGCCTTCTTCGTGTAAAATCATGATTTGCTGTAAACCTTGATCTTGTTTGAAAAGTAACAATTCATAATATGCTTTTGTACTCGTTTTCGTCACCGGATTAAGAACAGACATTGTTCCGTAACCTTTAACTCCCTGAATGCCTTCATTTGTTTGAAAATCTTCTTGCTTCACAATAATATTTTGTCCGCCTTGAGCTTCAATAACCTTCAATGATCCTTCAAGGGCTTTACTTAAATCGATATCAGTTGGTTGTTTGAATTTAGTTGTAGAAACGGTAACATAGAAATTGTCAATCATACTTCCGTATACAAAAAGTTGCATTTCTTTAATTAACGCCATTGTTTCCTTTGGAAGTACTTTTTCAGTATCCATTCTTTTTAAAACCTTTGGAGTTTCAATAATAACAGCCGGATTTCCGTAAGCACTTTTTACCCATTCGCCTTCTAATAATTCTTTAGAAGGATGACCAATTAAATTGTCTTTCACGTAAGTGAAACCTTTTGTTACGACAAAGTAAGTTGTAGTTGCCGTTAATAAAAATACCACAGTCGCAATTGCGTAACCAATTCTTGCATTTCGTTTTTTACGAAGTTGTATCTGAATTTGTTTTTGTCTTTGCGCTTCATTCAATAACTGATCTTCAATTTCTTCTGGAACTTCAGTTGGAATTGCGCTGTCAAGTGTTAAAATTACTTTCTGGATTTTATTTCTGTCTTCGGTAATTTCAAAATCCAATGGTTTCGATTTAGCAAATTTTACCAAATCGGCCTGACGTAAAACGCGTTCTAAATTCTCAACGGTTTCTGGCGTCAAGGTCATTTTCTTTTTAGTAGAAGCGGCTTTGATTGCTGCAATTAATTCAGACGTTGTGCTTTCCATCGCCGGAATATGAATTGCCTCTTCAATATAATTTCGGGCAATATCAGTCAATTCACTATAGTATTCTTTTACTTCACCTTTTTGAACAAGTTCTTTTTGCTCTAAATTGTTTAGTAAGCTTGTTGCTTTTTCAATAGGCGTTTTGTAAACCTCTTCTTCAATTTTTTTCTGTTGGCGTTTTTTCACAAACCAATATACGAAAGCGCCAATTCCTAAAATGATAACTAATGCCAAAACATATTTCCACCAGTTTCCAATGCCTTCGTCAGCATTACTGATGGTTTTTATATCATACATCTTTTGCTGTAGAGTGTCAACTTTTACATTTGCAACTTCTACCTTTATAGAATCTGATAAATAAGGCTTTTTGTCAATTAAAATTTTGATTGATGGAATTGTATATTTCCCCGAATCAAATTGAGTTAAGCCATATTTCTTGATAAGCTCATAATTGCCATCTTTCTTAACCGTATCAATAGGATAGGATTGTATAACCTCTAAAGGGCCAATGTTTTTTAGTTTTGGAAAAACAACTTTTGATTTTGAACTTACCACTGTTTTCAGCGTAAGCTTAAACTCGGCACCAATTTTATTTTTAGTGGTATCAACACTTGTTTCTACTTGTTTTTGTTGTGAAAAAACAGTGGAAGTAAGTAAAAATAAAAATATGTAAAACTTTAATTTCATTTGATTTTTGATTCAGATTTTGGCCTAAAACGAATACTTAATTTTTGAAAATTTATTTTTTTGAAAATCTAATAATTATTAAAGTCTTAAATTAACGAGACTTAAAATAACCGAGTAATTTAGTTACGTAATTTTCGTCTACTCTGGTGTTTACTACACCAGCACCAGATTTGCTAAAAGTTTCCTTGAAATAATTTACTCTTTCGTGATAATGTTTCTCATAATTCATACGTACTGATTTTGAGCCCGTATCAACTAGTTGAATTTTTCCCGTTTCAGCATCAAGCATGGTAACCATTCCTAAATTCGGGATTTTTTCTTCACGAATATCATAGACACGAACGCCGGTAAGGTCGTGTTTTTTGGAAGCAATTTTTAAGGTTTGCTCATAATTTTCAGACATGAAATCTGAAATCATAAAAACAATAGCTTTCTTTTTCTGCGTGCCTGATAAAAATTTCAGCGCTTGTGAAATATCAGTTTTTTGACTTTTAGGTTCAAATTCGATTAGCTCACGAATGATTCTCAAAACATGAGAACGACCTTTTTTTGGAGGGATATAAAGCTCAACATTGTCTGAGAATAATATCAAGCCAATTTTGTCATTGTTTTGTGTAGCCGAAAAAGCCATCGTTGCCGCAATTTCGGTGACGATGTCTTTTTTGAATTGATTTTTAGAACCAAAAGATTCCGAACCCGAAATGTCGACCATTAAAACCATAGTCAATTCGCGTTCTTCCTCAAATACTTTAACGTGAGCTTCGTTGTAGCGTGCGGTTACATTCCAATCGATGTTACGAATATCATCTCCGTATTGGTATTGACGCACCTCGCTAAACGTCATTCCTCGTCCTTTAAATGAAGAGTGGTATTCTCCCGAAAAGATATGATTGCTCAGTCTTTTGGTTTTGATTTCTATTTTCCGTACTTTTTTTAAAAGCTCTTTTGTATCCATTTCTTTAGTTTTCAGTCGCAGTTTTCAGTCGCAGTTAAGTGTAATGTGTTTACTGTGACTGAAAACTGAAAACTATTTTTAAGGTACTTCAATCTCGTTTACGATTTTGTTGATAATGTCTACAGAAGTAATGTTTTCAGCCTCAGCTTCATAAGTTATTCCAATTCTGTGACGTAAAACATCATGTACAACTGCACGAACATCTTCTGGGATAACATATCCACGACGTTTGATGAATGCGTAACATTTTGCAGCATTTGCCAAGTTGATACTTCCACGAGGAGAAGCTCCAAAACTGATAAGAGGTTTTAAATCTGCAAGTTTATATTTTTCAGGATAACGTGTAGCAAAGATGATATCCAGAATGTATTTTTCAATTTTCTCATCCATATAAACTTCACGAACAGCTTCTTGCGCGCGCAAAATTTGTTCTACAGAAACTACTGGATTTACTTTCTCGTAACTTCCTTTTAAGTTTTGACGAATTACAAAACGTTCTTCATCAATTTTTGGATAATCAATTACAGTTTTTAGCATAAAACGGTCAACCTGAGCTTCAGGAAGCTGATAAGTTCCTTCTTGTTCTACAGGGTTTTGAGTTGCAAGAACCAAAAACGGACGATCTAATTTGAAAGTAGTGTCACCAATAGTAACTTGTTTTTCCTGCATGGCCTCAAGAAGTGCCGATTGTACCTTTGCAGGAGCACGGTTAATCTCATCGGCAAGTACGAAATTAGCAAAAACAGGTCCTTTCTTGATAGAAAATTCGTTTGCCTTGATGTTGTAAATCATCGTTCCGATAACGTCGGCAGGTAATAAATCGGGTGTAAACTGGATACGGCTGAAAGAACCCTGAACGGCTTGCGACAAAGTATTAATCGCTAAAGTTTTTGCCAGACCAGGAACTCCTTCAAGTAAAATATGCCCTTGCCCTAAAAGACCAATCAGTAAACGTTCGACCATATGTTTCTGACCCACAATAACTTTGTTCATTTCCATTGTAAGAAGGTCTATAAAAGCACTTTCTCTTTCAATTTTTTCATTTATCGCTCTAATGTCTAAAGTCGTTGTATTTTCTTCCATATAAATATTTTTAATACCTTGATTTTTATGCCTTAATTTTGAGAGTGCAAATTGAATATTTTTTGAGAAGTAAGATGTTAAAGAATGGTTAAAACTTCGACCAAACACCTAATTTTAAGGACGAATTGTGAATCTATTTTTATATTTTTAAGAACTTTGATGATTATGCTTTACAAAAGTATTTTTATTACCAAAAATAACGCAATATTACCATGAGCAAAACAACATTATCGCCTATAATTTCGGGCACTATGAATTGGGGGGTTTGGGATAAAAACCTTACAACTAAAGAAATGGAAAACATGATACAAATAAGTATCGAAAACAAAATTACTACTTTTGATCACGCCGACATTTATGGCGATTATACCACCGAAGCTGATTTTGGAAAAGCTTTTAAAGCAAGTAAAATTTCCCGAGAAAAATTGCAATTAATTACCAAGTGTGGTATTCAAATGATTGCCGAAAAACGCCCGGAAAACAAAATCAAACATTACGATTATTCTAAAGATTATATTATATGGTCTGTTGAAGAATCGCTAAAAAAACTAAAAACGGATTATGTTGATGTTTTTTTATTGCATAGACCAAGTCCGTTAATGCAGGCTGATGAAATTGCTGAAGCAGTTGAAAAACTGAAAACAGAAGGTAAAATTATTGATTTTGGACTTTCCAATTTTACAAGTTCGCAAACCGAATTAATTCGCCAAAAAACGGAAGTAAGTTACAATCAGGTACAATTTTCTGCAACACATTATGAACCAATGGTTGACGGAAGTCTGGATTATATGCAAACACACGGAATTCGTCCGTTGTCATGGAATCCGCTTGGAACGGTTTTTAGAGAAGATACCAAGAAAACGCGCCGTTTGAAAAAACTGTTTTCTACTTTGCTTGAAAAATATCATTTGGGAGCTGATACACTTTTACTAGCCTGGATTTTAAAACATCCAGCTGCAGTTATTCCGATTGCGGGAACTGTTAATGTTGCCAGAATTCAATCTTTAGCGAAAGCGGTAGAATTAGAAATGGATAAAGAAGACTGGTTCGCAATCTGGACAGAAAGTATGGGCGATGATGTTGCTTAAAACGCATCTAAAATAATGATACAATTAGAAAAATTTGATAAAACGTTCTATTCTGAATTGATCAATTCAATTAAAAATGCAAAAGATTTGATGCAGTTTGGCGGACCGGAATTTAGTTTTCCCTTAACGGAGAAACAAATTGATAAAACCCTTTCTGATGAAAACCGAATTGCTTTTAGAGTTGCCAATTCTTCCGATGGAAATACTATTGGACATTGCGAAATTTATTTTAATGACAATTCTGCAAAGTTGGGCCGGATTCTAATTATGGATGAAAACCAAAGAGGAAAAGGAATCGGTGAACAAATGGTGATTTTATTGCTTGAGTTTATTCTTAAAAACAGAAAAGAACGAAATATCGAATTGAATGTTTTCGATTTTAATATTGGTGCCATAAAATGCTATGAAAAGGTTGGCTTTACTATTAATCCTGATAAAAAGTTGATTAGGGAAGTAGACGGAGAAACCTGGACAGCTTTTAATATGGTGTTGAATTTAGAAGATTGGAAAAATTAAAATAAAAAATTTTTGCCACAGATTTAAGGATTTTCACAGATTATAAATCATTTTTAATCCTTTAATCTGTGGCAATAAAATAAAAAAAAATGAAAAAAACAACCCTAATTACTGGAGCAACAAGTGGAATTGGAAAAGCAACCGCACAGATTTTAGCAAAAAACAATTACAAAGTTGTTCTTTGCGGAAGACGAAAAGACCGGTTAGAAGAATTAGAAAAAGAACTTTCGGCTTTTACAGAAGTGCATTCACTTTCTTTTGATGTTCGTGATAAAAATGATGTTTTAGAAAAGATTGGAAATTTACCTGCTAATTTTTCAGAAATAGATGTTCTAATAAATAATGCAGGAAATGCTCATGGTTTAGATCCTATTCAAACTGGGGATTTAGACGATTGGGACGCCATGATTGATATCAATGTTAAAGGGCTTTTGTACGTTTCTAAAGCTATAATTCCGCAAATGACCGAAAGACAATCGGGACATATTATTAATATTGGTTCAACAGCTGCGAAAGAAGTGTATCCAAACGGAAATGTATATTGTGGCTCTAAACATGCTGTAGATGCAATTACTGCTGGAATGCGAATTGATTTAAATCCGTTTGGAATTAGAGTCGGCGGAATTCATCCGGGAATGGTTGCTACCGAATTCAGCGAAGTTCGTTTTAAAGGTGATGTCGAAAGAGCTTCAAATGTATATAAAGGTTTTGATCCTTTGCAAGCAGAAGACATTGCAGATATTATTCATTTTGTAGTTTCAAGACCGTATCACGTAAACATCGCCGATTTGGTTGTAATGAGTACGGCACAAGCATCTTCGACAATTGTTAAGAAGAATATTTAGATTTTTAGACTAACTTAGACTTCTTAGATTTTAAGATTTAAATAATCTAAATTTAAGAAGTCTAAAATCTAAAGTTCGGCAGTCTAAGAAGTCTAATGTCTAAAAATCTAAGAAGTCTAAACAATGATTAATAAGCGCCTTTTAATAAAGAATTTACTTGCTCACAACGACGAGAGCAGTTTTTATGATAAAAAAAGGCAGTTGAATTTGCATTCTCGTGAAGGTAAAGGAAAGTTTCTGAAACACATTTGTGCACTTTCAAATTCAAATCCGACCAATAATTCTTATATCGTTGTTGGGGTTGAAGATCAGGACAATGAAATTGTCGGCGACGATTTCTTTGATGACAGCCGAATTCAGAATCTTGTAAATGCTTTTTTAGAAAATCCTCCAAAAATTCAATACGAAAATGTGCCATTTCCTAATCTTCCAAAAGATAAAGTTATCGGATTGGTTACAATTAAACCCAAAAGCAAAATTTCCTATTTCAAAAAAGGGATTCATACCATACTTGCTAATAGCATATTTATAAGGCGCGGAAGTAATTCGATTCCTTTAGAAATTGGTGAAGAAGTCGAGAAAAATTATCAAAATACCGAAACCGTAATTGGTATCGAAAATAGTTCCCGAAACAGTATTCAATATACTTTAGACGGCGTTTTTGATTTTATGAATTTCAGGCATAAAGATATGTCGCCGAAATATCATGTTTTTAAAGAATTATTTGTGATTTGCTGGGCAGGCGTTCCTAAAAAATCGCGAGATAAAACTTTTCTTTCTCGCGTAGATATTGAATTGATAAACGAACAGATTAAGCTTTTTTACTCGGCTCAGGATGTTGTTACGATAGTTTTTGATGACGACAGTTTTACGATAACCGAATATGTTCCGTTGGGATTGAATGATAAAACGAGTTATTATCCGTTAGAAGAACAAACGATTCATTTTTTTGATAATGGTTATTACAAAATTGATCGAAAAATGCTTTTTCAGCCACCAGAATTTAATCGAAAAATGCTCTATCATATTTACAATTCAAATATGGCATTACTTCAAAAATTGCAAAAAGGTTTTGCTTTGTCTGAGCGGGAATTAATTGATCTGGAAAATCTTCCTTCAACTTTTATGATTTGTTATTTGAATGGTTTTGACGAGGCGAAACAAAAATTAATTGATTCAAAATTGTTGTTGAAACCTTTTTCTCAAGTGTATTTGTCTTTTAAAGAAGCACTCCGAATTCTGCGAAAAATGAAATATGATTTTCAGGAAGGTGCAAAGTAACAAAGTGACAAAGTACCAAAGGTTTTCTGTAGAGGCGCACTGCAGTGCGTCTAACTAGTTGTGAATTTCTCTTTCTTGTATTTTACTGATATTTCAAATATTTATTGACTTCATCATACGGAAATAATATTTCTTTCGGACCGTCTGCGTAGGAAGCGGCTTCATATGAATTGTAATATAGAAGAAGACCTTCTTCTGTATAAAAAATATTCTGAGGCAATTGAAATTTGTCGTTTTCAAACATCAAACCTGTTGCGTTGATATTTGCTTTGGCAGGAATTTTATACTTCTCTCTAAATTTTTTTTCGGCGAAAGCCTTAAATTCATTCTCGTTTGTAAATAACTGATCGTTAAAAATTATTTTTCCCGTTTTGGGATTAAACAATAAAGATCGAAAACCCTGATAACCGTGGGCGCCACCTGTAAAGGTATAGTGGTCGATTTTGATGTTTAAAATCTGATCCGAATCAAACTCAACATTTCCTATAATTTTTCCTTCCCAGCCAAAAGTTTCTGTTGGGAATTTCTGATGCATTTCTTCGTACGATTCTATGAAAGAAGCGGCAAGTGTATTGTAGTCGTTCACTTTTGTAGGATCTTCTCCAAAATAAACAATCTCTTTAACGACAGAAAAAATTTTCTTATTTATGCTGTCTGCAGGAACTTTACTATTTTTTGCGATTGGAACATCAATCTTGATTTTTGGACAATCTTTTTTGCAGGGAACTGTAGATTTTTTTTCAAATGTTTCATTCTCAAACGAAAGCTCTTTGTTGCAACTTGTAAAGATCAAAAACAAAAAGACTAAAAAAGTATAATGTTTCATATCAAAAAGTGTTAATTATATACAAAGGTAAGAAGTTGTGTCAGGATTAAAATAAATTAAACGGTAAATTTGTACAACAATTTAGGAATTAAAATTTGTAACTATATGAAATTCAACACAAAAGTAATACATGGTGGTCAACATCATGACCCAAGTACGGGAGCAGTTATGCCTCCGGTTTATCAAACGTCAACTTTTATTCAGACAAGTCCGGGCAAACCATTGGCGGATTATGAATACAGTAGAGCTTCGAATCCAACTCGTAGCGCTTTAGAAAATGCTTTGGCAAGTATTGAAAATGGTACACGCGGTTTAGCGTTTTCATCTGGATTAGCAGCTACAGATTGTATTTTGAGATCGTTTAAAGCCGGTGATGAAATTATCGCAATGGATGATTTATATGGCGGAACATATAGAATGTTCTCCAGAATTTATAAAGATTCGGGAATTAAATTTCATTTTGTTGACATGACCGATCTTGATAAATTGAAGTCGCTAATTAATGAAAATACAAAATTGGTTTGGGTTGAAACGCCAACAAATCCATTAATGAAATTGGCCGATATTGAAGAAGTTGCTAAAATTACGAAAGCGAATAATATCTTATTTGCTGTTGATAATACTTTCGCAACGCCATATTTGCAAAAACCACTTGATTTAGGTGCTGATATCGTGATGCATTCGGCAACAAAATATTTGGGAGGACATTCAGATGTGATTGCCGGCGCTTTAATTGTAAAAGATGAAGCTTTAGGAGAACAATTGCATTTTCAACAATTTGCTACTGGCGCAACTCTTGGACCAATGGATAGTTTTTTGGTTTTAAGAGGAATCAAAACGCTTTCGCTTAGAGTACAAAGACATTGCGAAAACGGAGAGAAAGTAGTAGAATTTTTGAGTAATCATCCTAAGATCAAAACGGTTTATTATCCTGGACTTAAAAATCATCCTTTTCACGAAATTGCAAAAAAGCAAATGAAAGCTTTTGGCGGAATGGTTTCGTTTACTTTTGCTTCTGGAAAAAAAGAAGATTCGATTGCATTTTTAGAAAAACTAAAAGTATTCACTTTAGCTGAGTCTTTAGGTGGCGTTGAATCTTTGGCAAATCATCCGGCTTTAATGACACACGCTTCTATTCCTGCGGATAAAAGAGCTGAAGTCGGAATCACTGATGACTTGGTTCGATTAAGTGTAGGAATCGAAGATGCAGAAGATTTAATTGCTGATCTGGAACAGGCTTTAGCATAAATAATTTCCAAATAAAAAATCCCAAATTCCAATTTTAATTATTTTGGAATTTGGGATTTTTTTTATTTTGGGAAGTTTCTTTAGAATTCCAAATAATAGATGTATCCAAAGTTAAATCCTACTTGCCAGTCGTTTGACTTGTTTTCTTTATAAAGATCTTTATTAGGGTTTAAACCATCAATCCAGTCAGTGCTGAAACTTTGAAAGCGTGTTTCAAACATCAAATCACTCATTTTGGTTAATTTATAATGAACTCCTAAACCGCCAGTTATTGATGCAGCAATTCCGTTTTCGCTGGAAAAACCATGCGGACGTCCGTCAGATGGTGTTAAGTATTTTCCCGGAGTAATGCCTGGAAGCGAAATATCACCCAGATTAGAGTTGATTTTTGCCGAATAATAGTTTACCTGAAAACCAACACTCACATACGGACTAAAGCTACCAACTGTATTTTCAAAATCATGAATTTTTATAATCGAAAATTCTAATTGCGATCCTAAACCAAGTATTGTTGAGCTGGCGCTCATTCCTTTTAGCTGTTTAGAGAATAAATTGGCCGGTTTTCTGTCTGCCCATTTACCAAAATGGGTTAAGTCTGTTCTGGTGAAAGATAGGTCAGATCTTACTTTAAAATGCTCTGTAAAAAAATTCTCATGGTTTCTGGCTGCCGAAAAATTGATGAAGTGCATAATTCCAATTCCGTAACCGGTGTTCCCAACATTAGTATCAAAGTTGTTTCGCTGTCCAAAATCAGACTGCAGTGCTACAGGTCCTGCAAATATTCCTATTTCCTGCGCAAGATTAGATTGAGCAGTTGATGTTGTAGTAATGCCAAATATGGCAAATAGTGTGATAATTACAGGTTTGAGCATATTATGTGGGCTTTCAAATCTTGGCAAATATATAAAAAAGCTACTCTAAACAAAATATTATGTATAGCTATTAAAAAATTGGTAATAAAACACTTAATTTTCTGACTTTAAGTGCGGTAATTTGATGTAAATTCGGAAGTGTAAAATCGTATTTTAATTTTTGTTTAGAAATAACACAATTCTGCTCCAAAACCGAAAAAAAATAACAATTCATGAAGGTTTTCCCTTATCTTTGCGTGTTGTTACGAAAACGTTTTCTTAAAACGTATTTTCTGATTTTAATTGATTAAAATTATAAACTATTATTTGAATAATTTATTTAAAAATGGAACAAAAAATAAATGAATTTATGGCTCTTGTTGAGTCAAAAAATCCAAACGAGCCAGAATTTCTTCAAGCTGTTAGAGAATTTGCGGAAACAGTAATTCCGTTTATCGCTGAACGAAAAAAATACGATGGAAAAAACTTACTTTTAAGAATTGCAGAACCGGAGCGTTCAATAATTTTCAGAGTTCCATGGGTTGATGATAAAGGAGAAATTATTGTAAACAGAGGATTTAGAATCCAAATGAACTCTGCAATTGGGCCTTACAAAGGAGGAATTCGTTTTCACCATACTGTAAATTTATCAGTTTTAAAATTCCTTGCTTTCGAACAAGTATTTAAAAACAGTTTGACAACACTTCCTATGGGTGGTGGAAAAGGAGGTTCTGATTTTGATCCGGAAGGAAAATCTGATGGTGAAATCATGCGTTTCTGTCAATCATTTATGACTGAATTATGCCGTCATATTGGACCAGATCTTGACGTTCCTGCCGGAGATATCGGTGTTGGCGCAAGAGAAATTGGTTATTTGTTTGGACAATACAAAAGAATCAGAAATGAATTTACAGGAGTATTAACCGGAAAAGGTCTTGCTTACGGAGGTTCATTAATCAGACCAGAAGCTACAGGTTATGGTGTTGTATATTTTACAGATCAAATGCTTCGTACTATCGGACATGAAATAAAAGGAAAAAGAGTTGCGATTTCTGGATTTGGAAATGTAGCTTGGGGAGTGGCGCTAAAAGTAAACGAACTTGGAGGAAAAGTAGTTACGCTTTCTGGCCCTGACGGTTACATTTACGATGAAGATGGAATCTCAGGAGAAAAAATCGACCACATGGTTGAAATGAGAGCAACTGGAGATAACAGAGCAGAACGTTACTTAGAGAAATATCCAAATGCTGTTTTCCATAAAGGAAAAAGCCCTTGGGAAGTAAAAGTTGATATTGCTATTCCATGTGCAACTCAAAACGAATTGAATGGTGAGGATGCAAAAAAATTAATCGAAAATGGTGTTTTATGTGTTACTGAAGCCGCAAATATGCCTTCTACATTAGATGCAATAAAACTTTTCTTAGATAGTAAAGTTCTTTTTGCTCCAGGAAAAGCTGCAAATGCCGGTGGTGTTGCTGCGTCTGGATTAGAGATGACACAAAACTCTATTCGTCTTAACTGGACAAGCGAGGAAGTTGATTTGAGATTAAAAGATATTATGGTTGGAATTCACAACCAATGTAAAAAATACGGTGCTGAAGAAGATGGTTATGTAAACTACGTAAAAGGAGCTAACATTGCCGGATTTGTAAAAGTTGCTGACGCTATGCTTGCTCAGGGTGTAGTGTAATTTTTTAATTACAATTTTTTTTAAATGCCTTCATTTGCCTTTGTGCAATTGAAGGCATTTTTTTATTTGTGAAAGAACAAAAAACAAATACTTCCGTTTGTAGTATATTTGTTCATCTGAATACATAAAATAATGAAGGAAAAATTTCTGTACATTTTGTTTTTATTCCTGTTTCAATTTAGTTTTTCGCAGAATAAATTGTCATGGGAAGGGTATTTTTCGTTTAACGAAATAAAAGATATTTCAGAATCTTCTGTTTCGGTTTATGCTGCTTCAGAGAATGCGTTGTTTGTTAAGAATGCTGCGGCAAATACAAACAAAACAATTACTACAGTTGATGGTCTTTCAGGACAGACGATTTCGGCAGTATATTATAGTGAGACTTTCAAAAAAACAATCGTTGGGTATGAAAATGGTTTGATGATTGTGATTAATGAAACAGACGGTAGTATGCTAAAGGTTGTTGATATTATTAATAAGCAATTGGCTCCAAATCTAAAAAAGATCAATCATTTTATGGAACATAACGGACTGGTTTATGTTTCTTGCGATTTCGGAATAGTGCAATTTAATTTGACAACCCTAAAATTTGGTGATACCTATTTTATAGGAGATAATGGAGCTGAAATTAGTGTAAAACAAACTGCTTTTTTTAACGGATTTATTTATGCCGCAACTTCAAGCGGAATTAGAAAAGCCGATATTACAAACCCTAATTTAAATGATTTTAGCCAATGGTCTATGGTGAATTCGGGAGATTGGTCAAGTATTGAAAATATCGATACTGAACTTATTGCGATCAATTCTACGGGTTATATCCATAGGTTTAATTCAAATAATTTTGTTGCATTTTTTCAGCTGCCACAAGTTGCGGTAGACATGCGAGCAAAGAATCATAATTTGTTTATTACAACTCCCGGTTTTGTGTATGTTTATAATAATCAAATGGTTTTAAATCGACAGATTGCAAATACTCAGGTTTTAGATAATACAATAAATTTTACCTGTGCCACTGCTGTTGATAATCTGATTTATATTGGAACAAAAGAAAAAGGTCTTTTTTCGTCTACACTTACTGCTGGAGGAACTTTTACAAATACAACTCCGAAAGGACCGGAACGAAATAATATTTTCTCATTAGATGTGTCTGCAAATGCGCTTTGGGCAGTTTATGGCGATTACGATACAAATTATAATCCGTATGATTTAGATAGTTATGGAGTTAGTAAATATACTACTTCAGGCTGGCTGAATATTCCATATTCTGAAGTTTATGATGCCAAATCTATGACTCGTATTATAATTAATCCCGCAAATGAAAAACTGGTTTATGCAAGTTCATTTTTTTCTGGCTTGTTAAGAATAGAAGATGACGTGCCTAATTTTTTATATAATGAAAAAAACAGCGGCTTGGAGTCTTTAACTTCTGGAGGGCCTAATTATATTGATGTGCGTATTAATGCAACAACTTTTGATAAATCGGGAAATCTTTGGGTGACCAACAGTCGTATTAAAAACGGATTGAAAGTTTTGAGAACTAACGGGGAATGGGGGAGTTATGCAATGACTTCAGTTTTGGATAATGCTGAAGAGAGCAATTATGCCGCGATTGTTAGTGATAAAAGTAATGTAAAATGGATTGCAACTAACAGAGATGGTGTTATTGGTTTTGATGAGGTTTCAAAAACTTTCAAAAAAATGACTTTTGGATCAGATTTGGGGAATCTACCTTCCGCAGATGTCAGATCTTTGGTAATTGATACTAAGAATCAACTTTGGATTGGGACGACAAAAGGGTTACGCGTTTTGTCAAATGTTGGAAATTTTCAAAACAGCGGTCAGTTAAAATCTAATGCAATCATTATAATGGAAGATAATCTGGCGCAGGAACTTTTATACGAGCAGTTTATAACTTCGATTGCTGTCGACGGAAGCAATAATAAATGGATTGGAACTAGTGATTCTGGCGTTTTTATGGTTTCACCAAATGGTCAGGAAACTAAATATCATTTTACAATAAATAATTCGCCTTTACCAAGTAATGGAATTAATGATATAAAAATTAACAATGTTACTGGTGAAGTTTTTATTGCGACAAACAAAGGAATGGTTTCTTTTAAAGGAATTGCAACAGGCGTCAATGAAGATTTGAATAATGTTTATGTGTATCCAAATCCAGTTCGTCCAACGTATTCAGGAACTGTAAAAGTTGCTGGATTGTTAGATAAAGCCAATATTAAAATCACAGATATTGAGGGGAATTTGGTTTACGAAACAACTTCAGAAGGTGGAACAATCGAATGGGATACAACTGCTTTTGGAAGATACAAAGTTTCTTCTGGAGTTTACATGATTTTTATTTCTGCTCAAGATGGAGGAGAAACTAAAGTTAAAAAAGTGATGATTATTCGTTAATAGATAAGTATTCAGTGTTCAGTTTTTTTGTGTTCAGTTTTTTTGTGAATTTGCTCTAATCTGAAACTTGAAACCTGAAACAAAAAAAAACAAAAATTTTGCTCGTTAAAACAAAAGCCATAGTAATCTCCTCTTTAAAATTTCAGGAAAAAAGTTTGATCGTAAAATGTTTTACACTTTCAAGCGGACTGAAATCGTATTTCGTGCGCGATGCTTTTTCGAGTCGGAAAGCGAGTCAGAAGATTGCTTATTTTCAGCCATTGTCGATTTTAGAAATTGAGGCGGTTCATAAGAACAAAGGGACTTTAGAGAATTTTAAAGAGTTAAAAACCGCTGTTCCTTTTCAGACGATCCATACTGATATTTTTAAAAGTACGATGGTGATGTTTTTATCTGAAGTACTTCATTATTCGATTCAGGAAGAAGAAAAAAACGAATCACTTTTTTTGTTTCTGGAAACCGCTTTGACCTGGTTGGATCATCATGATGAAATTTCTAATTTTCATTTGATTTTACTTTTAGAAATAACAAAATATTTAGGTTTTTATCCGGATGTTTCCGAAATCGACTTGCCTTTTTTTGAAGTAAACGACGGCGTTTTTACACATTTTCAAAAAGGAAATGTACTAACGGAACACGAAACTAATTTGTTTAAAAAGCTAATCGATTTAAAGTTTGATAATGATCAAAAAGTCTTTCATGTTTTAGAAAGACAAATTCTGCTGAAAATTTTAATTGATTATTACAGTTTTCATCTGGACGGATTCAAAAAACCTAAATCTTTAGAGATTTTAAAAGAAGTTTTCTCTTAAATCAACAAAAACGGCAATGTTTTTTGCGGAATCTACCTGAAATTACCTCAAAGTGGTCTTTTTTACGTTATCTTTTATCTATTTTCCTCAAAATTCCTTACTTTCGCACCTCGTTTAAGAAAAGGATAAAATGAGCACAAAATTTACTGAATACAAAGGACTTGACTTGCCAACGGTAGCGTCTGAAGTTCTTGATTTTTGGAAGAAAGAAAATATATTTGAAAAGAGTGTAACTACTCGCGAAGGTGCTGAGCCTTTCGTATTTTTTGAAGGTCCACCTTCAGCAAACGGATTACCAGGAATTCACCACGTGATGGCGCGTGCGATTAAAGATATTTTTTGCAGATATAAAACTCAAAAAGGTTTTCAGGTAAAAAGAAAAGCCGGATGGGATACTCACGGTTTGCCTGTAGAATTGGGTACTGAAAAAGAATTAGGAATTACAAAAGAAGATATTGGCAAAACGATTTCGATCGAAGAATATAACGAAGCGTGTAAAAAAACCGTTATGCGTTATACCGACGTATGGAATGATTTGACCGAAAAAATGGGATATTGGGTAGATATGGATGATCCGTATGTGACTTATAAACCAAAATATATGGAATCGGTTTGGTGGCTTTTGAAACAAATCTACGATAAAGGTTTGTTGTACAAAGGATACACGATTCAGCCGTATTCTCCAAAAGCAGGAACTGGATTATCTTCTCACGAAGTAAATCAACCTGGAGCTTATCGTGATGTTACAGATACTACAATCGTAGCGCAATTCAAAACTTTGCCGGAAACGCTTCCAAGCTTTTTACAAGGTTTTGGAGATATTCACATTTTAGCTTGGACGACAACGCCTTGGACACTTCCGTCGAATACAGCTTTGACAGTTGGACCAAAAATCGATTATGTTTTAGTTAAAACATTCAATCAATATACTTTTGAGCCAATTAATGTTGTTTTGGCTAAAAACTTAGTTGGAAAACAATTCGGAAAAGGATTTTTCTTAAGTGAAGATGATACTGATTTTGACAATGTTAAAAATGGAGATAAAAAACTTCCATACAAAATCTTAACTGAAGCAAAAGGAGCCGATTTAGTAGAAATCCGTTACGAACAATTATTGCCTTACGTATTGCCATATCAAAATGCTGAAAATGCATTTAGAGTAATTTCTGGAGATTTCGTTACAACAGAAGATGGAACCGGAGTTGTGCATACAGCGCCGACTTTTGGAGCAGATGATGCTAAAGTAGCAAAAGAAGCAAAGCCTGAAGTTCCACCAATGTTGGTTTTGGATGAAGAAGGAAATGCAGTTCCGTTAGTAGATTTACAAGGAAAATTCACTTCTCATGTTGGTGAACTTGCTGGTAAATATGTTAAAAACGAATATTATGATGCAGGACAAGCTCCGGAGAAATCTGTAGATGTTGAAATCGCAATTCGTTTAAAAGAAGAAAACAAAGCATTTAAAGTTGAAAAATACGTGCACAGTTATCCACACAGTTGGAGAACTGACGAGCCGTTATTATATTATCCCCTAGATTCATGGTTCATCAAAGTAACCGATGTAAAAGATAGAATGTTCGATCTGAACGAAACTATCAATTGGAAACCTAAATCTACTGGTGAAGGACGTTTTGGAAACTGGCTTAAAAATGCCAACGACTGGAACTTATCTCGTTCTAGATATTGGGGAATTCCGTTGCCAATTTGGAGAACTGAAGATAAAAAAGAAGAAGTTCTTATTGGTTCTGTTGAAGAATTATACAATGCGATCGAGAAATCTATCGAAGCAGGTTTTCAAAAAGAAAATCCGTTTAAAGGTTTCGAAATCGGAAATATGTCTGAATCAAATTATGATTTAATTGATTTGCACAAAAATGTAGTGGATCAAATTACGTTGGTTTCGGCTTCAGGCCAGCCAATGAAACGCGAAAGCGATTTGATCGACGTTTGGTTTGATTCTGGAGCAATGCCTTATGCACAATGGCATTACCCTTTTGAAAATCAAGATAAAATCGATGGAAATAAAGATTTTCCTGCGAATTTCATCGCAGAAGGAGTAGATCAAACACGTGGATGGTTTTATACATTACACGCAATCGGAACTTTGGTTTTTGATAAAGTAGCGTATAAAAACGTTGTTTCAAACGGTTTGGTTTTAGATAAGAATGGAATTAAAATGTCTAAGAGTAAAGGAAATACGATAGACCCGTTTAAAACCATTGAAGAATACGGTCCTGATGCCACACGTTGGTACATGATTATGAATGCAAATCCGTGGGATAACTTGAAGTTTGACCTTGAAGGAATTGCTGAGGTTCGCCGTAAATTCTTCGGAACTTTATATAACACATACTCTTTCTTTTCGTTATATGCTAACATCGACGGATTTAAATATGCTGAAGCAGAAATTCCGTTAAACGAAAGACCAGAAATCGACCAATGGATTATTTCTGAGTTGAATACTTTAGTGAAATTTGTTGACGAATGTTATGAAGATTATGAGCCAACAAAAGCGACAAGAGCTATTTCTGAATTCGTTCAGGAAAACTTAAGTAACTGGTATGTTCGTTTATGCCGTCGTCGTTTCTGGAAAGGTGAATATGCTCATGATAAAATTGCAGCTTACCAAACGCTTTATACTTGTTTATTAACGATAAGCAAATTAAGCGCTCCGGTCGCTCCTTTTTTCATGGATAAATTGTACAGAGATTTGACCGCTTCGACGGGAACCGAGGATTTTGCTAGTGTTCACTTGGCTGAATTCCCAAAATTTGTCGAAAACTTTGTTAATAAAACGTTAGAAAGCAAAATGCAGAAGGCGCAAACCATCTCATCTTTGGTTTTATCACTTAGAAAAAAGGAAATGATCAAAGTGCGTCAACCTCTGCAAAAGGTAATGATTCCGGTACTTGACGAGAGTCAGAGAGCTGAAATTGAGGCAATTTCTGACCTAGTAAAAGCTGAAGTAAACGTAAAAGAAATCGAGCTTTTAGACGATGCTTCAGGTATTTTGGTGAAACAAATTAAACCTAATTTTAAAGCACTTGGGCCACGTTTCGGAAAAGATATGGGTTTGATTTCTAAGGAAATACAAGCTTTTACGGCAGAGCAAATCAATCAGCTGGACAAGCAAGGAACGCTAGATATTGTTATTTCTGGAAATAATGTAACTTTATCATTAGAAGACGTCGAAATAACATCTCAGGATATTGAAGGTTGGCTGGTTGCAAATTCAAATGGAATTACAGTTGCGCTTGACATTACAATTTCTGAGGAATTAAAAAATGAAGGTATCGCGAGAGAATTGGTGAACAGAATTCAGAATATCCGTAAAGATTCTGGATTTGAAGTAACAGATAAGATTAAGGTACAAATTAAAAGAGATGGTATTTTAGAAAATGCTGTTTCAAAAAATGAAGACTATATTAAGTCTGAGACACTAACAGATGATTTGGTTTTTGTGGATGTTTTAGAAAACGGCACAGAAATTGAATTTGATGATATTAAAACAATGATATTAATTTCAAAATAATATAAAATGATAGATGAAATTACAAGATACTCTGACGCAGATTTAGCAGAGTTCAAAGAAATAATCCAGGCAAAAATTAAAAAAGCACAGGAAGATCTTGATTTGATCAAAAGTGCCTATATGAACGATTTGAATAACGGAACAGACGATACTTCTCCAACTTTTAAAGCTTTTGAAGAAGGAAGTGAAACAATGTCTAAAGAGGCGAACTCTCAGTTGGCCATCAGACAAGAGAAGTTTATTCGTGATTTGAAAAACGCGCTTTTCCGTGTTGAAAACAAAACATATGGTATTTGCAAAGTAACAGGTAAATTAATCAGCAAAGAAAGGCTTAAAATTGTTCCTCATGCAACAATGAGTATCGAGGCTAAAAACTTGCAGAGATAATACATAATTATCATAAAAAAAACGCTCCATTTTTGGAGCGTTTTTTTGTTTAAATAGGATCTCAAGTTTTAATTTGGGTAAATCGCATTGCGGAAAAAGCATTTCCGACACTCGCAAAAAAGGAATCAGTTTGATTTCGATTTATTACGAAACAATTAACGTTATTTAAAAAGTGCTTTTTTGATTTAATTAGTTATTTTTGCGCATCAAAATTTTATAAAATGTCATTACGAAAAGCGTATTTCCTTATATTTTTAGTTTTAATTGTCGATCAGCTGTCAAAAATTTATGTGAAAACAAATTTCATTCTTGGTGAAGAAGTTGTTTTTTTTGATTGGTTTCGAATTCATTTTATAGAGAATGAAGGAATGGCTTGGGGAACTAAAATTCCTGGGGAATACGGGAAATTAATTCTGACAGTTTTTAGAATATTTGCTGTTTTCGGAATTGGCTGGTGGCTTTCAGACGCTATTAAAAAACGTCATTCTACTTATTTGGTCGTTGCAATTGCTTTAATCTTTGCAGGAGCTGCCGGTAATATTATAGATTCTGTTTTTTACGGAGTTATTTTTGATGACAGTACGCATAACTTAGCAACACTATTTTCGCCGGAACCTTACGGAACATGGTTTCATGGTTTAGTAGTTGATATGTTTTATTTTCCAATATGGGAAGGTAATTTACCAACTTGGTTGCCTATTTTTGGAGGTAAACATTTTGCCTTCTTTAATGCTATCTTCAATGTTGCTGATGTAGCAATTTCTACCGGAGTTGGAATTTTACTTGTTTTCAATAAGAGAGCTTTCCCGAAACATTAAAATTTTAATTTTTTTAAAAAAAACATGAAATTCCAAATTCCAAAAGCTGTATGAGATTAAGTATCAGATGTTGGAATTTGGAATTTTTCATTATTGGGATTTAATATTTTATATCCTATTTTTACAAGACCAAAACTAAACTTATGCAAAGTCCGTCTTTCTCTATTTATGATGCTTCAGCAGGCTCTGGAAAGACTTATACTTTGGTTAAAGAATATCTTAAAATTATTCTCTCTTCGCCTAAAAACGATGCATATCGAAATATTCTTGCGATAACTTTTACAAATAAGGCAGTTCATGAAATGAAAGGCCGTATTGTTGGAAGTCTTTCTGAATTTGCGAAAGATGAACCTTCTGCAAAAGCAATTGCTTTAATGGAAGATTTGTCTAGGGATACCGGGCTTTCAATCATTAAAATAAAATTCAAATCGCAAAGTATTATTAAGCATTTAATTCATAATTATGCTGCTTTTGATATTTCGACAATTGATAAATTTACGCACAAAGTAATCAGGGCATTTGCACACGATTTAAATCTTCCGATGACTTTTGAAGTCACTTTGGATACTGAGAATTTATTGATTGAAGCTGTTGATGCGATAATTGCACAAGCGGGTCAGGATGAGACTTTGACCAATCTCTTGATTGATTTCACGATGGAAAAAACTGACGATGATAAAAGTTGGGATGTTTCTCGTGAAATTTTGGAAACCGGACGGTTAGTTCTAAATGAAAATAATAGAAACGAGATTTCGCATTTTCATGATAAATCTATTGCAGAATTTATCGAGATTAAAAAGAAAATGCTGGTGCTTTGCAAGGAATTGGAAAGTCAAAATGCGGCATGGGCAAATGAAGCGCTTTTGTTGATTGATAAAAACGGGATCGATTTAAAATCGTTTTCCCGAGGTACTTTTCCAAATCATTTAGAAAGTATTCGCGATGGTAAATTCAATCCAAGAAATAAAACTTTTCATGAGTTTGATGATATTGCGATTAATAAAACGGCTAAAGACAGAGCTGTAATCGAAAATATAATTCCGGAATTACTTCAAATTTTGGAAAAGGTTTATAAGAATTTCGAAAAAAGAGATTTCTACAATGCTTTTCTTAAAAATATAACGCCACTTTCATTGCTAAATACGATTAGTAATGAGTTGGACAAAATTCAGTCTGAGCAAAATATTTTGTCCATATCTGAATTCAATGCTATAATTCATCGCGAAATTCAAAATCAGCCTGCGCCTTTTATTTATGAACGTTTAGGTGAACGATATCGTCATTTCTTTATTGATGAATTTCAGGATACTTCTGAGATGCAATGGCAAAATCTTATTCCGCTGATAGATAATTCTCTTTCAGGTTTAGATGATTTAGGGAATAAAGGGACATTGATGATTGTTGGCGATCCAAAACAGTCTATTTATCGCTGGCGCGGAGGAAAAGCAGAACAATTTATCGAGCTAAGTAAAGATGTTAATCCGTTTAATAATCCGGATAAAAAGCTGGAACATTTAAATACAAATTATCGAAGTTATAGTGAGGTAATTGATTTTAATAATGCTTTTTTTAAGTTGATTTCCTGTGAGTTTTCAAACGAGGATTATAAAGATTTGTATGAAAATCATAGTTTTCAAAATACAAATTCAAAAAAAGGAGGTTATGTAAATCTTAGTTTTCTGCCAATAATTGAAAAAAATGATTTTGCCGATGAAGAAGATGCGGCTGAAAAATCAGATTTGTATGTATTGGCAACGTTAAAAACAATTCAGGATGTAGTTCGTCAGGGTTTTGAATATAAAGACATTGTTGTGCTGACACGCAAAAGAGATCAGGGAATTGTAATTGCAAATTATTTGACGGAGCAAAATATTCCGCTTTTGTCATCAGAAACGCTGATGATTCAAAATGCGACAGAAGTTCGTTTGATTATTCATTTGCTTAAGTATTTAAATAATAGCGCCGACTTAGAGTCGAAAGCTAACTTTCTGCATTTTTTAGCTAAAAATTTGGAAATAGAAGTTCCGATTCATGATTTCACTGCTTTAGGAATGTCGGAGAAAAATGAGCGTGATTTCGAAAAATGGCTTTTAACTTTTGATGTTTCGCTTTCTTTTGAAGATGTCAGAAAAAAATCTTTATATGAGGCGGTAGAAATAATCATTTCAAAATTTATTCCTTTAGCGGAAGGGAATGCGTATGTTCAGTTTTTTCTTGATATTGTTCTAGAAAGAGATATTCGTTATCAGGCCGGTATAGCTGATTTTTTAGTTTATTGGGATAAGAATGGTGAAAAATTCAGTATTCCGTCTCCGGAAGGAAATAATGCAGTTCGGATTATGACGATTCATAAGTCAAAAGGTTTGGAGTTTCCGGTTGTGATAATGCCTTTTGCCGAAGAAGATTATATCAGGAAACCAAAAGATAAATTATGGCTCGATGCTGAAGATATTGACTTAGGTGTTCCCAAAGTTTTGGTAGATAATAGTAGTGCCGTTGAAGGTTTTGGAGAAAGTGCTTCGGCTGTTTTTAGTTTAAAAAAGCAAGAAGAATTGTTGGATAATATAAATGTTTTATATGTCGCACTAACCCGTGCCGAAGAGCAGTTGTATGTGATTTCTCAATCCTTAAACGAGAGAAAAGATGGAACGTTTCCGCATAATATGGCTTCTTTTTTTATTAAATATTTGATTCATTTAGGAATTTATGATTCAGAAAAACTGGAGTATGAATTTGGGAATAAAATAAAATTATCAGAATCGGTCAAATCTGTTGATTTGGTAAAAGTAATTCCACTAGTTTCGGATGTTTTAGATCCTAAAAATATAAAAATTGCGCAACGTGAAGCTTTGATGTGGGGTACGCACCAACAAGAAGCAATTTCATATGGGAATATAGTGCACGAGATTTTGGCTTTTGTGAAAGATAAATCAGATGTCGATCTGGCAATAACGAAAGCTCTTGAAGAAGGTTTGATTAAAAGTGATCAGGTTAGTCAGGTTTTAAAAACGCTTCAGGAAATTGTAAGTCATCCCGAATTGTATGTTTGTTTTGAAGGAAAAAACAGGATTTTGAATGAGCAGACCATTATTCAAAAAGATGGTAAGATCTTAAAACCGGACAGAATTGTGTTGACTGAAGATAAAAAAGCATATCTGTTGGACTATAAAACTGGAGCGGTTAATTCAAAGTATGCGAATCAGGTTAGGGAATATCAAATGGCAATTGAAGAGTTAGGTTACGAAGTGTTAAAAAAAGCTTTGGTATACATTGGAACCGAAATCGATGTAGTAAATTTGTGAAAAAATTAATCAGATGTTAAAGGTTTATATGGCTTAATTGGTGGTTAAGTTGTTAATTTTTAACGTTTTAAATAGATAGAAATGTACGGTAAAATTAAAGAGCATCTGCAAAGTGAATTGCAGACAATTGAAGAAAATGGAATTTTTAAGAAGGAACGTATTATTACTTCTCCTCAAGGTGCTGAAATTACAATTTCAACAGGAGAGAGCGTTTTGAACTTTTGTGCAAACAATTATTTAGGTTTATCTTCTCATCCGGAAGTTGTACAGGCGGCTAAAGACACTATGGATACACATGGTTTCGGAATGTCGTCAGTGCGTTTCATTTGCGGAACACAAGATATTCACAAAACTTTAGAAAAAAAGATTGCAGATTTTTACGGAACTGAAGATACTATTTTATATGCAGCAGCATTTGATGCAAATGGAGGTGTTTTTGAGCCTTTACTTGGAGAAAATGATGCAATTATTTCGGATAGTTTAAATCATGCTTCAATTATTGATGGAGTTCGTTTGTGTAAAGCGGCTCGTTATCGTTACGAAAATAATAACATGGCCGATTTGGAACAACAATTAATTAAGGCGAATGAAGCAGGAGCTCGTTTTAAATTGATTGTAACAGATGGTGTTTTCTCTATGGACGGATTGGTTGCTCCTTTAGATAAAATATGTGATTTAGCTGATAAGTATGACGCAATGGTTATGGTGGACGAATGTCATGCTGCAGGATTTATCGGTGCAACAGGAAAAGGTACGCTTGAAGCAAAAGGCGTAATGGGACGTGTTGATATTATTACAGGTACATTGGGTAAGGCTCTAGGTGGAGCAATGGGAGGCTATACTACTGCAAAAAAAGAAATAATTGAATTACTTCGTCAGCGTTCAAGACCATATTTGTTTTCAAACTCATTGGCGCCGGCTATTGTTGGTGCTTCAATTAAGGTTTTTGAGCTTTTAGAAAAAGATACTTCATTACGTGATAAATTGGAATGGAATACCAATTATTTTAAAGAAGGAATGAAAAAAGCCGGATTTGATATTATTGATGGTGATTCGGCTATAGTACCGGTTATGTTGTATGATGCAAAGTTGTCTCAAACAATGGCAAATGAGCTTTTGAAACAAGGAATTTATGTTATAGGTTTCTTTTTCCCTGTTGTTCCAAAAGAGAAAGCAAGAATTAGAGTTCAGCTCTCTGCTGCTCACACTCAAGAGCATTTGGACAAGGCTATAAATGCTTTCACAGTTGTCGGTAAAATGTTAAAAGTTATATAATTACCACAAACAGCGAATTTTTGTAGGTTTTTTTTAACATTTCATTTTGTATTTAAAAAATTTGGTGTTACTTTTGCTTGTAATTAACTAAATTGTAATTAAAAAAATTAAGTATGAAACATCTTAACAAACTTTTAGTTGCTGTATTGATGGCGATGGGTTTAACTTCTCACGCGCAAGACAGTAACAATCCATGGGCGATCTCTTTTGGGGTTAATGCTGTGGATACAAGAACTAGTGCAAGTCCAGATCACGTTGACTTTTTTCCGGCGCATTTTTCTCAGCCATTTGATGTAAAAGATAACTGGAACATTCTTCCTTCTTTATCTTACATCGGTGTGTCTAGATATGTAGGTTCTGGATTTTCTGTTGGATTACAGGGATCTGTGAATAAAATTGACAAATATGTTAAATTTGATCCAACTGCTCCTGGTCACGATGGTAGAGGGATGATAGTTGAAAATCCTGGTGATTTGATGTACTACGGAATCGATGCTACTGTTAAGTACAGCTTCCAAGAATTAATCAAATCTAAAGTGATTGATCCTTCGTTATCTGTTGGTGGAGGTTACACTTTCTTTGGAGATAGTAGCTACGGAACAGTTAACCCAGGTGCTGGTGTTACTTTCTGGTTTACTGATGCTATTGGTCTTGAGCTTGCTACTAGATACAAATGGTCAGTAAGTGGAGATAGAGAAGATGCTTCTGGTACTCCAGATGCTCCATCTCACTTCCAACACACTGCAGGTCTAGTTTTCAAATTCGGAGGTAAAGATACTGACGGAGACGGAATCTATGACAAAGACGATGCTTGTCCAGATGTTGCTGGTTTAAAACAATTCAACGGATGTCCTGATACTGACGGTGACGGAATCGTTGATGCTTCTGATGCTTGTCCAGATGTATTTGGTTTAGCTGCATTAAACGGATGTCCTGATACTGACGGAGACGGAATTGCTGATAAAGATGATGCTTGTCCAGATGTTGCTGGTTTAGCTGCTTTAAAAGGTTGTCCTGATACTGACGGAGACGGAATCGCTGATAAAGACGATAAATGTCCTACAGTTGCAGGTCCTAAAGAAAATGGTGGTTGTCCTTTCTTAGACGCTGACAAAGACGGTGTTGCTGATAAAGATGACGATTGTCCTACAGTTGCTGGTCCAGCTAGTAACAGAGGATGTCCTGAAGTAACAACTCAAGCTTTAGAAGATCTTAAAGTTCAAGCAAGAGCGGTTTACTTTAACTCAGGAAAAGCTACTTTCAAAACTGGTGACAAAGAAACTCCAGCTAGATTAGATGCTATTAAAGAAATCCTTAAAAACTATCCAAACGCGAAATTCTCTATCGAAGGACACACAGATAGTACAGGTTCTGCTAAAATCAACGATAAACTTTCTCAAGACAGAGCAAACGCTGTAATGAACGCGTTGATCGAAAGAGGAGTTAATCCAGAGAACTTAGAAGCTAAAGGATTTGGATCTTCTAAACCAGTTGCAAGTAACAAAACTGCTGCAGGTAAAGCACAAAACAGAAGAACTGAAATTAGACATATTGGTTCTAAATACCAAGGTAAACTATAATTTACTTTGTAAATAAAATAGAAAAGCCATTCTTAATTGAATGGCTTTTTTTATTTTTATAAAATGATAAATACTTCTTTTTTAGAAAAAATTGCAGCTGTTGTAATACGAGATTATTTGGATAAACTGGGCGATGCAACGATTGTTTTGCCAAATAAGAGAGCCAAGGTTTTTTTAATTGAGGCACTCAAAAAAGAAACTTCACAAACAATACTTTCTCCAACTATTTTAAGTATTGAAGATTTTGTGCAAAATGTTGCCTCAGTTCGGTCAGTAGATTCAATTGAACTTTTATTTGAATTTTATGAAGTTTATTTGTCGATAACAGATAAGCAAAATCAGCAATCATTTGAGTTGTTTGCTAATTGGGCAAAAACACTCTTGCAAGATTTTAATGAAATCGACCGTTACCTTTTAGATCCGTTACACGTTTTGTCTTATCTAAAAGATATTGAAGATATTAAAAAGTGGGGGATAGAAGTAGAGAACAAAACTAAGCTTCTGGAGAATTATATTGATTTCTGGAAGCTTCTTCCTGTTTATTATGATTCACTATATAATCATTTGCTTAATAAGTCTATCGGTTATCAAGGGCTGATTTATAGAGAAGCGGTAAATAATCTAAATCATTTTTCAAATACAATTCAGAATCATCATTTTATTTTTGCAGGTTTTAATGCACTAAATGCTGCTGAAGAAAAGATTGTACAACATCTTTTAGCATTGGATCAAGCTAGGATTTATTGGGATGCTGATCAAACCTTTTTAAATGATCCTTATCATGATGCAGGTTTATTTGTACGTCGTTTTAAAGAAAGTTGGAAATATTATAAATCTCATCCATTCGAATGGATTGTGGACGATTTCTCGCAATCCAAAAACATACAAGTTATTGGTACCCCGAAAACGATCGGACAGGCAAAATTGACTGGAAGTATTATTGAAAATCTACTAAACCAAAACCCAAATGCATCTCTTGATAAAGTAGCAGTTGTTTTGGGAGAAGAAAATTTATTAATGCCGGTTCTGTATTCTTTGCCCTCTACAGTTGGAGCTTTGAATATTACAATGGGTTACTCTAGTAAGAACAATCCGTCTCAGATTTTGATTGCGCAATTATTTAAAATGCATACAAATGCAATTTCCCGTAAAGGCGAAAGTTATGTTTTTTATTATAAAGATGTATTGAATGTTTTGACGCATCCTTTAGTTGCTCCTTATGCAAACGCAAATAATTTGGTAAGAATAATTAAGGAAAACAATTATACTTTTATAACCCATAATAAAATATGTGAGTTAAGTAATGCTCCTTCAAAATTATTTGAATTATTGTTTGTTAAATGGGAAAATGGTGCTCTAGCGGTATTGGAAAACATAGTAGCGCTCTTACTTCTGATTAAGGAGAATTTTAGTAATGACAATGAAGAAGAGAAGATTGCGAAATCTTTTGTATACTCCGTTTTTAAGGTAATTAATAAGCTTATCAATTATTATTCTCAGCACAAGCACATTGACAGTATAGAAACACTGCATGTTATTTATAAGCAAATTATCGATATTGCGGAAGTTTCTTTTGAGGGTGAGCCCCTAAATGGCTTACAGATTATGGGAGTATTAGAGAGCAGGGTTCTCGATTTTGAAACCTTAATTATAACTTCGATGAACGAAGGAAAATTTCCTGCAGGTAAGTCACAGAACTCTTTTATTCCTTACGATGTCAAGAAAGAATTAGGCTTGCCAACTTTTAAGGAAAAAGACGCTATTTATACGTATCATTTTTATCATCTTTTACAAAGAGCAAAAAATATTTACCTGATTTATAATACAGAGAATGACGGACTCGATGCGGGAGAACGTAGTCGTTTTATTACGCAGCTGGAAGTTGAGAAACAGCCGAATCATGAGTTGACTTTTGATATTTATAATCCGTCTTTGCCGGCTACCGCTTATGAACCAATGATAATTCCGAAATCTGAAGCTGTAATGGACAGGTTGAAGGAAATTGCTTTACAGGGTTTTTCTCCTTCGGCATTGACAAGTTATATTCGAAATCCAATTGATTTTTATTTTCAAAAAATTCTTAGAATTCGTGAGGTTGAGGAAGTTGAAGAAAATATTGCATTGAACACTTTGGGGACAATTATTCATGGAACTTTAGAAGCGCTATATAAGCCTTTTTTAGAGAAGTTTATTTCTGAAGCCGATCTTTTAAACTGTTTTAAACTTTTAGACGATGAAGTTCTAAAACAGTTCAAATTGGTTTATAAAGAAGGTGAAATTAAAAAGGGAAGAAATTTGTTGGCTTTTGAAGTAGCAAAACGAAATGTCTCTAATTTTCTGAAAATGGAACTGGAAGAAGTTCGCAATGGAGATGCGATCAAAATTATTGCTCTCGAACAGACATTTGAACGAACTCTCACGCACCCAGACTTGCCTTGTCCTGTTTTAATAAAAGGAAATGTCGATCGTATTGAACTTCGTAACGGACGAATAAGAATTATCGATTATAAGACCGGAAAAGTTGAAAAGAACAATGTTGTCCTTAAATCGTGGAATGGTTTGACTCATGAGCTTAAAAACGATAAAATTATTCAGGTTTTGGCTTATGCTTATATGTTTGAAGAAAAAGCTGGAAGCACTCCTATTGAAGTTGGTATAATTTCGTTTAAAAATTTAAAATCTGGATTCTTGCCTTTTGGCTTTAAAGAAGAGAAAGATATTGATACGACTGTTTCCAATCAGATTTTGAAAAATTATTTAGAGGAAATTGTTTTGCTATTAAAGGAAATTTTTGGTGTAACTATTCCTTTTGAAGAAAAGATAAATTAGCAATGAGAAAACTACTGAATGTATTTGATTTTTTTAAAACGACCTTATTGATCAATTTGGCGGTAAGTAGCTGTTCGATTGTTTTTGGAGGTTTTGATGTTTTTTACGTGGCATTTGTGAGTTTTGGTTTTTTGTTAAGTATTCTTTTTAAAGAAGTGTATCGAAAACAAGATTATTTATTCTATGCTAATAATGGGGTTTCAAAAGTTAAACTTATAATGTTTAGTTATTTTTTGAATATTTCCTTAATTGTCTTAATAGCTGCAGTTATTATCCTAATAAAGAAAATAGTTTGAATAAGCACGTTTTAGAAGTAGACGGAATCCGCAAGGAATTTAATGGCAAAACGATTCTTTCGGATGTTTATTTGAAATGTGAAACTTCGGAAGTTGTTGGGTTAATTGGTAGAAACGGTTCCGGGAAATCAACCTTATTGAAAATTATTTCGAATCTTTTACCTTCTGCTGATAAATGTGTTCGTATCGATTTTGTTTCTATTAAAAAGAAAAATGCGCTACAGAATGAAATCTGTTATTTAAGTCAGGAACATTTTATTCCAAATCATTTAACGGTTCGCAGGACAATTGAATTAAGTATCGATAAACAAAACAGAAGTTTTTTTAATAATGACGAACTAATTACTTCAGTTCTAAATAAGAAAATAAAGCATTTGTCAGGTGGAGAACTGCGATATCTTGAAGTGAAATTAGTGCTTTACAATTCTGCGAAATTTGTTTTGTTAGATGAGCCTTTCAGCAGATTATCACCTTTGTCTTGCGAGAAGATAATTTTATTGATACAGGAAAATGCATTGAAAAAGGGAATTATCATTACTGATCATAATCACGAAAATGTAATCCGTTTAGCAACTCGTTTGATTTCTCTTGAGGATGGTAGAGTTTCTAAAGTAATTGATAAAGATGTTTTTAGTGTTGTTTGAATTGTTTTTTTTGTAAGTAATTTTTAGCTGAATATCTCTTTAAAAAAAAACTTTTTGATTGCTATTATTTATTGGCGCGTTTTTCAAATGAAATCTTCTAAACTTCATTAGTTTAACATTCATCTCAAATGTATTTCTTCTAAAGTTTGCATAGGATTAATTTTTGTCAAATCTTTGAAAATGACATTTCAATTTAAGTTCTGCTGAAATCTTTAAAAATAGATATATCAATTTTGAAGCAAAATGTTGTTTTTATAGATGAATCTACTTTTTCTGTGGTTTCTTTTTATCGTTTTTGTTTAAAAAATCAGCATTAATTATATGATAAATAAAGCGATGTCTAATGATTGGGTATGTCTTTATTTTAACAAGTGTTTATCGGGAAAATCTATTAATTCAAATATCTTTGGCACTTCTTAAAAATATAAAATAATTATTTTGGACGTTTCTGAAGAAGGATATTATTTTATCTATTTGGTAGTTGATGCTAAAAAAGTAAACCTAGGATTGATATGAGCGACTTTATCTAAATTTAAGAAAGACATTATCGCTAAATTATAATTTTTTGCCCCCACAAAAAAAGGAAGAAAAGGCTGTTTCGATGTTTATTCGAAATGGCCTTTCCTGATTTTTGAATCTTTTGTTTTTAAATTAAAAAAAATCTGCTAGAATTATTTTTAGTTCCTCTTTGTTTTCTATGTGACTCATATGTCCGTCTTCGAATGAAATAAGTTCGGCAGTTGTATCTTCAATTTGAGCCAGACTATCTTCGTAATTCAAAACAGGATCTTTTTTGCCTAAAATCAATAAAACCGGAAAACGGTTTTCATGCAAAAGCCATTCTCTGTCTTTTCGTATTTTCATTCCTTCAAGCGAAGCTATAATTCCTTGTAAAGGTGTTTTTAGAGCCTGTTCCTTTACTTTTTCAATTTCATCAACCAATCGAATTCTATTGTTTTCGCTGAATAAATTTGCAATAGCTAAACTTACAAAACTCACATAATTTTGTTTCACTGCTTTGATCGCTCGTGTTCTGTTCAGTTTTTTCTCGGCGCTGTCTTCTTTAGAAGTAGAATTCAGTAAAACTAATTTCTGTATTTTCTGCGGATATAATTCGGCGAAAGCCAAACCAACATAACCACCCATTGAATGTCCAAGAATTGTTGCTTTTTCGATTTTTAAATGTTCTAAAACTTCATTCACAGCATTGGCATTATCTTCCATTTCGTGAACATAACCTAATGGCTCAGATTCGCCATGACCTAATAAATCGATTGTAACGACGCGATATTTTGCTGAGAAAAAATCAACATAGTCTTTCCACATTTTTTTGTTTTCCAAGAAGCCGTGAAGTAAAACTATTGTGTTTCCAGTTCCAGAATCCAAGTATGATATTTTGGTATTTTTATATAAAAGCGTTTTCAAACTGAAGATTTTTTGTTGTGAAGCGCAAAGTTAAGAAAGCTAAAGTGAAATATCTTGATGTCTTGATTTAATTGGGAAATCTTTAAAACAGCTATAAATTTATTTATATCAAATTGGCATGTGGAATAATAAAAAATGGCTTTCAGAAACGAAAGCCATTTAAATTAAAATCGGTTATCGCCATCCAGAAGATTTCCTAATCCGCCAAGCAGGCTTCCTTCCTCGCGGCTGTTTCCGCCGGATCTTGGTGCCGATGCAATAATTCGGTCAGCCAATCTTGAGAACGGCAGCGACTGTATGTAAACCGTTCCCGGACCTTTTAAAGTAGCATAAAATAATCCTTCACCTCCAAAAATAGAATTCTTGATTCCGCCAATAAATTCAATATCATAATCTACATCTTTGGTAAAACCAATAATACATCCTGTGTCCACTTTAATGACTTCGCCGTGACCCAATACTTTTTTAGCCATTGTTCCGCCAGAATGTACAAATGCCATTCCGTCTCCTTCAATTTTTTGCATGATAAAACCTTCACCGCCAAATAATCCGCGTCCTAATTTCTGCGAAAATTCAATCCCAACAGAAACGCCTTTGGCAGCGCATAAAAATGAACTTTTTTGACAGATAAATTTACCTTGAAATTCGGTTAAATCAATTGGAAGGATTTTTCCAGGATACGGCGATGCAAATGAAACTTTACTTTTAGTATTGCCTTGGTTTAAAAATGCTGTCATAAACAAGCTTTCGCCCGTAAGAACTCTTTTACCTGCATTTAAAAGTTTGCCAAACAAACCAGAACCTTGTTGCTGAGAACCGTCTCCAAAAATGGTTTCCATCTGGATATTGTTCTCCATCATCATAAAACTGCCAGCTTCGGCAATTACAATTTCCTGTGGGTCTAGTTCTATTTCTACATACTGCATTTCTTCCCCAAAAATTTGGTAATCTATTTCGTGCGCTTGCATAATTTCTAAATTTTTTGTTTTTAAAATTAGACACAAAATCCTGTAGAATGTTACAACATTTCGTGTACTTCAACTGTTTTTAAGAGCATTATATGATTTTGTTATTTTAAATTAGTCTTAATTACGTGTTTAATTACTTTAAATTCTATATTTTTGCACCGTTATTATATTTTATCAGAATGGCATTAGTTAGTGATTTGACCACCAAAGTATTATTTGAAACCGAAAAAGGATACAGTTATCAATGTGATTTGACCAATAGCATTATCATCAATTTTGTTGATACAGTGTCAAGTTATAAAATTCAGGATTTTTTGATTTTTCAAAGAAAGGTTAATAGCGTTGATATTCTTAACATGTTATATGACTTGTCTGATCACTCAGATGCACAGTTGATTGAAACTACCAAAAGAAATTTTTCCAGAAATCTTACCATCTGCGAAATAGTGCAGTTGAGAGATTTATTAAACGGAACAAAATTTACCCTTACATTACATTCTATGCTTTGCAATATTGTCAATGTAGAGCTTATTTAGATTCTTACTTAGATTAAATCCAAATTTTCAGGGGGTTACGGTTGCCGTCTTTAATTTTTGTAATTTTACACGTATAAAAATTAAAGGTTATGAAAGATTTACTAAGAACAAGTACTTCATTAGTTGAAGGAATCGAAAATATATTGAACTTACAGGCAAAATTAGAAAGCGATGCTTCTAACAAATATTTAGCTATGGCTGCATGGTTAGATAGAAATGGTTATGCAAATACAGCATCTTATATGTACAAGCAAGCCGAAGAAGAAAGAGAGCATTTCCTAAAAGTTTTCAAATATATTACAGACATGGGAGGGATTGCAGTTACGCCATCTGTTCCAGAAGTGCAGCAAGAATTTGCTTCTTTTAAAGAAGTATTCGAAATTGCTTTGCAAAACGAAATTGCAGTTACTCAGGCAGTCAATAAGGTAATTGCAAAATGTAGAGCTGAAAATGACTATGCTACAGAAGATTTTATGATGTGGTACGTAGCTGAGCAAAGAGAAGAAGAGAAAAACGCAAGAAGAGCTTTAGAGCTTTTTGAATTAATCAACGGAAACGAAGCTGACGGAAAATTTCAATTGGATGTTCAGATTTCAAAAATCGGATAATAAACGATTATAAAATTTATAAGGAGCTGTCTCAAAAGGACAGCTCTTTTTATTTGTAAGCTTCAGAGAAGCGAAATATTTATAGCAAAGGATAAATGTTTACAACATAAAGCTCCAGAGGAGCGACATATTTTTTCTGCAGTTTTAATATATGTCACTCCTCTGGAGCTTTTTTATTGGTCTTATTGAAATGCAATAAATATTTTACCCCGCTGGGGTTTGCTGATGAAATAATTTTGTAAACTCTCCATCCGGCAACAAAAAAGCTGTCCTTTTGAGACAGCTTTTTTTAAATTTTTATGATTTTAAAAATGAATTAATATCCGAGAAATACTTTTCTCTCGCATCAAGCCATCCGTAATGTTTGGAATGTTCTAACAAAATTAGTTTTGAATTTGGAAAAGTCTGATGCCCTAATTCTCCAATTTCATTGCTAATAATATCTTCTTTTCCCTGAATAATCAAAACAGGATTTTTGAAGTTTTTCAATTTGGCTTTACAGTCAAAATTCATTTTCTGCATATCGGCCCATAACAAACCATTGATTTTTGAATTTCCTTGAGTCAGTCTTTCAGCAATTATCGGAATGTATTTTCGATCATACACATATGCCGGCGCCATTGCTCGTCCGCGTGCTAATCGTGCAGCGTGAGAAGTGTCCCCTTTTTCAATTTTATCATTCCAGTAATCCATTGAATCTTTTTCGATTTTAGTCAAATTTCGTTCAATCAAATTCGGACTTTTTAATAAAGTCAGATCAACTCCGCCAGAAGAGGAGAGAATCAATTTGTCAATGCTGTTTGGATAAATCGTAGCGTAATAAGAACCCAGCATTCCGCCAAAAGAATGACCTAAAACATTCCATTTTTTGATTTTAAGATGTTTTCGAAGTGACTCGATATCGTCGGCCATTAATTTCATCGAAATTGTCTTAGAATCTGTTTTTGAAAGCTTTGATTTTCCGGTTCCTCTTTGATCGTAAATAATCGTTTGCTGGCTTTCGCCGAGAACTTTCGCCATATCTTCAAAACCATTACTGTTCATTCCCGGGCCGCCATTTATAATTAAGAGCGGTTCACCTTTTCCGAATGTTTTGTAATAGGTTTTGCTTCCGTCATTATTGACCGAATAACCTTCGCTTTGAGCGAAAGTTGTTCCGGCAATGATTAAAAAAGCGAATAGAAAAATCTTTTTCATCCTGAAATTATTCATTCATCAAAGTTTCGATTTCATCAACTTCAAGCGGAATATTGCGCATCAAGTTAAAAGGCTCTCCTTTTTCCTGAACCACAAGGTTATCCTCCAAACGGATTCCGAATTTTTCTGCCGGAATATAAATTCCTGGTTCAACCGTAAAAACCATATTCGCTTTCATTGGTTCATGAAGCAAACCGTAATCGTGCGTGTCAAGTCCCATGTGGTGAGAAGTTCCGTGCATAAAGTATTTTTTGTAAGCTGGCCATTCCGGATTTTCATTCTGAACATCTGCTTTGTCAAGTAAACCTAAACCAAGCAATTCAGAAGTCATCACTTTACCTACTTCAATATGATATTGTTTCCAAAGCGTTCCTGGAGTCAGCATTTTAGTTGCTTCGTTTTTAACTTTTAGAACCGCATTGTAAACCGCTTTCTGACGATCTGTAAAACGTCCTGAAACCGGAATTGTTCTTGTCATATCGCTTGAATAATTTGCATATTCGGCAGCAACGTCTAACAAAATCAAATCGCCATCTTTACATTGCTGGTTGTTTTCGATATAATGCAAAACATTCGCATTGTTTCCAGAAGCGATAATTGGTGTGTAAGCAAAACCTTTAGAGCGGTTACGAATGAATTCGTGCGCCAATTCGGCTTCGATTTCATATTCCGTAACATTTGGTTTTACGAATCCTAATAATCTACGGAAACCTTTCTCTGTAATATCACAAGCGTGCTGAATCAAATCGATTTCTTCGCTTTCTTTTACAGAACGTAGTCTTTGTAAAATTGGGTTGCTTTTTGCAACATTATGCGCTGGATAACGTTCTTTCCACCATTTTACAAAACGAGCTTCGCGCGTTTCAGTTTCAACAGTTGCACGGTAATGCTCGTTGGTATTGATGTACATTGTATCAGCGTATGTCATCATTTCGTTCAAAACTTTATGAAAATCCTGTAACCAATAAACCGTTCTAATTCCAGAAACCTGAAAAGCACGTTCTTTAGTCAGTTTTTCTCCTTCCCAAACTGCAATATGATCGTTGGTTTCTCTCAAGAAAAGAATTTCTTTTTGGTGCTCATAAGGCGCATCCGGAAACAAAAGCAAAACACTTTCTTCCTGATCTACACCACTCAGATAAAAAATGTCGCGGTGTTGTGCAAACGGCAAAGTACTGTCGGCACTAACTGGGTAAATGTCATTTGAATTGAAAACGGCAACCGAATTAGGTTTCATTTCTGCCGTGAATTTTCTGCGGTTTTTTACAAAAAGAGCGCTGTTTATTTGATGATATTTCATAATTATTTCGTTTTTGAACTTCGAATTTCAAAATTAATGAATTTTGAAGAAGTGGCGCACAGTTGATTTATTAAAGTTTTCTTATTTGTTTTGGTTCTAATTGTTGCGTGTTTTTTTAACCGCAAAGAACGCTAAGATTTTGCGCAAAGTTCGCAAAGCTTTTAGGCAATATTGTCATTTCGACGAAGGAGAAATCTTCGCAAGCAACTCTATAAAGATTGGCTATTTTGTCTCCCGCAGATTTGACAGATTTCAGAGATTTTTAATCTTAGCAACTTAGAGTCTTAGTATCTCAGGATCTTAATAATGAATCGCATCTCCGGTTTTTTAGGTTCTATCATGAAGTGTTTCGGTTCTTTGGTGAAAATTTTAGGTTTCGGACGTCAAATTTTACCCCCACCAACGCCAAAGTTTAGATTGTGAGGCTAAAATTTTACGTCCGAAATCTAAAGTTTTACCCCAACACACCTGAATTTTTAGGTCCACAACCTAAAAATTGGATGAAACAACCTAAACGCTTCGGTAAAATGATAATGAGCAATACCTGAATTGATGTAATTAAGAGTTTTTTTGAAATAGTTGGGCGTGTCCCTCCGGGTCGTCCCGAGGCTTCGGGATCGGCTATATCTTTTATTCCGTCCCGATAGCTATCGGGACAAATAAAAGGATACCGCCTCTATCCCTCACGCTGATGGTTTCAGAAGAAAATACATTTTGGAAGAAATTTTGATTGTTCAGAATAGTGTTGTTTTAATTCTTATTTTCGGTTTAAGAAAAATCAATAAAACAAAAATGAATGTCAAATTATAAGTGGACAATTAATTTAAGTATTGCTACACCAATGATTTTAATTTCATCAATAATTATTTCAGGTGGCGGGCACGGATTTACTGATCATCTTGTCATTTTATTTCCTTGGGCATCTTTTTTTTTATCAGTTGAAGTTGAGTTTCTTTTTTACTTTTTCGCTTTTATACAATTTCCTGTTTATGGATTTTTGTATGATAAAGCTTTTAATAAAATAAAAACGGCATCAGTAATTGCTATTATTCATTTATTAATAACGACTGGAGTTTTATTTTTAAAATACAGGTAGCGAAAATTTTGCAATCCTTGCTAAAAACAAGAGTTTATGAATCCAAATATCAAAATCAGAAAAATAAAAAAACAAGACCTAGACTTCGTTTACAAGTCAATCTGCGAACTCGAAAACGAAGAATTAGATTTCGAAATTTTCGAAACAATATTCCATGAAAACATTTCAAACCCAAAAAATCTTTATCTAATTGCCGAAAACGATAATGAAGGTTTAGGATTTATTAGTTTTCATACTCAAAACCTTCTTCATCATTGCGGATTGGTGGGCGAAATTCAGGAGTTTTTCATTCATCAAAAATATCGTGGTCAAGGCGTTGGAAGAGTATTGATAAAGGAGATTTTGGATTATGCAGAAGAGAATAATTTAAAAAGCATCGAAGTAACCACAAATAAAAAAAGAGTTGAAAACGTAGCGATTTATGAGAATCTTGGTTTTACTTTGAGTCATAATAAGTTTACGATTTATAGGTAATCACACTGTATTTCCACATGACTTGTCATTTCGACGAAGGAGAAATCTTCGCAAGTAACTCGACAAAGATTGGAGCCAATCTAAATGGAGCTTCTCGTGAAGATTTCTCCTTCGTCGAAATGACAAGATTGTGCTGAGAAATTCTAGTAACTTTTTATTTCAAACCAAATGACAATAGAAAAAGCCAACATAACCGACAACGAAATCCTAACTTCAATAACCAAAAAATCAAAAGCTTATTGGGGATATTCGGCAGAACAAATTCAAAAATGGGATAAAAATTTAACCATTTCGCAAGATTATATTAGAAACAATGCTACATTCAAATTGATAGACAACGATTTGATTATAGGCTATTATTCGTATGTTTTTGAAAATGAAAAAGAGGTAGAATTGGATAATTTATTTATCTTACCAGAACATATTGGAAAAGGACTAGGAAAATATTTGCTTCTAGATTTCTTAAACAGAATGAAAGAAGAAAAAATAGAAAGAATCACACTCAATTCAGAGCCAAACGCTGAAAGTTTTTACTCCAAAATGGGATTTATAAAAATTGGAGAGTTCGAAACTTCTATAAAAAATCGTTTCATGCCTATTATGGAAATGAAGCTTTAAAAATCAAATCGAAAAAATGAAACAGCTAAATATTTCCGTAAAACATAATCTTGTAATCGGTTTGTTGATTGGTTTCTGGCTTTTCATTTTTGCCTTCATCATAAAACCTTTTGACGACGGAACTATAAATTTCAAGGCTTGGTTTTTAATCAGTTTTGGCTTTAGTATAATGGCTTTTTTGTGTTATGTTCTTTTAGCTCTTATTCAGAAAAGCTTTCATGAAAGATTGGGGAAGTGGAATGTGAGTTTAGAAATAACAGCTATTTTTCTTTTCCATGTATTGTATTTAATTGGAGTTTACGCTTTTTATAAAAGCCCGATTTTAAATGGCGGATATAGTTTTTCAGAATTCTTTTCGACAATATTTATAAAAGTTGCTTTGATTTTGACTCCGATAATAATTCTCGCAAGAAGATATTTGATGAAATTTATTCCGGTAAAAGATGACGTTTTAATAATCAAAGGTGAGAATAAACTAGATATTCTAAAAATCAAGAAAGCCGATTTGGTTTGTATTTCGAATGCACAGAATTATGTTGAGATTTTTTATACAGAAAACGGAAAACTTCAATCGAAACTAATTCGGTCGTCGCTCAAAAAAGTGCAGGATGATTTCGATTTTTTAGTTCAAATTCATCGTTCACATTTAATAAATCCGATTCATTTTAAATCTTGGAGAAACTCAACCACAATTATTTTGACCCAAATAGAACTTCCGGTTTCCAGAAATTATAAAGACGTTTTATTAGCATTGTAATTTCATACCTAAAACAATGCATTTCGTACCTAAGTCAGTAAAATAAGGCTTTCCAATAAATTTTCATTCTAGTTTTGCTTCATCAATTTTAAAAATAAATTATGAAAACAAAACATCTTTGCCTTCTCGGATTATTATTTTTCCTAATTAGTTATCTATTCTTTTCTAAAATTTTGCCCAATTTTCAAAAACCAATTGACTTTGCGCATTGGTTTAATTTAATTGGCGCTTGTTTGTTATTGTCATTTAATGATGTTTTTCCGAAATCGGAATGGAGTTTTGTGGCTTCCATTGTAACATTTCTAGGTGTTGTTGGGCACATTGGTCTTTGTACCATCGATTTTATAATGTCGAGTTTTGGAAATGATGAAATAGCAAAAGAGGCTTTAAGTCATCAAATAAGTAATTCTGCAGAAATTTTTTATCCTTTTGTCGCAATTGGTCCGTCGTTGCTTTTTATTGGTTTAACCTTGCATGCTTTGCGTTTTGTTAAAACCGATTTTGTTATTGTTTTGCTGATTATTTTGAGTTCAGCATCAATTGGATTTTCATTTTTTGTTTTGAAAGATGGAATTTATATGTTTTTGAGTTGTTTGGTTTTTGTTTTTGGATTGGGATTTTTGCTTTGTAGGAATGATATTAAAAAAGTGAAATGAAATCTATATATTTGACTGGATTTTAATAATTTTATGCCAATCAAATTTAGATATGAATAAGATTTTTACGTTATTAGGTTTGCTTTTTGTATTCAATATTTCTGCACAAAATACTATTCAATTTGATAAAAAGTTTGTTCAAAGTGAAGATAAATGGGTTGCATTTCCGGCTGATAGTGTGGGTGCTTATCCTTATGGATTTATTTATATTGATGCGCAAGCTGGATTGACATTCGATTATGAAGGAACATTTAAAATAGATCTAACAGGTAAGTTTATCCCAAAAAGGAGAGAGATTGATGGGCAGATGAAAGTTCGTTTGCAACCTAATAATAATTTAGTAGCTTTTATTCCGGACTCTAAGTTTGAGGAATTGAAAATAGATAAAGTACCTGATTGGTTGAAGTTTTATAAAGAAGGAGAGAATTCAATTAAAAGGCTTTATGATTGGGGATACATGTATAATGGATGGAACGAATGTCAAAAAGCGCTCGAATATCTTGAAAAAGCTCAAAAAATAGATCCTGAATATAAAGGACTTCGAGTAGAGTTGGCCTATTCTTATAATTGTCTTAGACAATATCAAAAAGCGGTCGATATTTTGAAAATTGCATTAATAAAGGAGCCTCTTGATGCATACACAAATAAGGAATTAATTTATGCAGAGGTAAAGAATGACAATCTTAAGGATGCGGAAAATGTATGCCGTAAAGTTTTTAAAGAATGTCCGGATAAGACTTATAATGCTGAAAACGCATATAATATTTTGCAAGCTTATTATATCAAAAAGGATATTAAAAATTTCAACAATTGGTTTGCAGAAACAAATTCGTATTTAATGAGCAATCAAAAATTGAAGCCTTTGGCAGAACAAATGAAAACGGAACTAAAGCAATAAAATTAAAACCAAAAATTGAATAAACAATTAAAATACCTAATCGCACTCTTTCTCACTTTTGTCGTGATTGCGGGCGATGGTACGTTATATTCTCAATCTAAATCGGCAGAATATTACGAGTCTTCATTTGTAGTTTTAAGAAGAGAATTAAATCTTAAAAGTTCTCGTTTATACAAGTTTGGACAAGTTGTTTCTAGGAACGAAACAGAATTTTCAATTGTTTTGAATTTTCTCAAAACCAAAAATGTTTTTACTCTTCAAATTAAAAAGCTTCTGAAGCTGCAAAATCTGCTTCATCAAAAATTAACTTCATTTATAAATCAGTCGGTTTTTATAAATGAAATAATCACTTCAAAACACTTCGGGAAAAGTTTATACAATGCTTAAGAAATTATTTCTAAGTACAGATGATTCATAATGTCTAATCATTTATCATTTTTAAAATGTATAAACAAAATAAAAACTCTCGCTTGGAGCAATCTAAGCGACCACTTCTTCATTGGATAAAAAGAAAATTTATAATTATAATAACAGCCTTCATGCTAGGAATGGCAAACGGAATGAATGCTGAAGATCGTTCAATAAATGGAAGTTTTGTGCAAACAGAACAGCAGGATAAGAAGGATTGATTTTTTTAATTAGAAAATGTGTCAATTTGATAATTAGAAAATTCTTTTCTTGTCCTCAGACCTTTGTCAAAGTTTTAAACTTTGACAAAGGTTTTTGAGCGCAATCTTGTCATTTCGACTGAAAGGAGAAATCACACTAGAAACTCTACAAAGATTGGCGATTTTGCATATCGAATTACTAGTGTGATTTCTCCTTTCAGTCGAAATGACAAACTGTATGGTATGAAAACAAAAAACCGAAGCATTTGCTTCGGTTTTTTTATTGTTATTTGGGATTTCAAAATTGGAATTTTAATCCACCCATTTATAATATCTCGCTCCAATTAAAACAGGGATTTCTTTTTCGATTCTGTCTAAAACCCATTCGTTTTTTGGAGTTCTCACACTTTGTTTTTGTTCTTTTTTATGAAGGCTTTCATAAGTATTGAAATCAATTTCTACACTTTCGGCCAAATTTTCAAAAAGCTTTACATTTTCTAAAGCCGATTTCCATTCTGGCTGAATTGTTCCTTCGAATACTTTCGATTTCGATCCGCTTCCGTAAGCTAAGAAACCGAATTTAGTTCCGGCAACTTCTTTTTTCGTATCATAAAAATGAGCCAAAGTCGATAATAATCCCATGAAAATGGAACCCGTATACAGATTTCCAATTAATGAAGAAGCCAATTCAGCAGGCTGTAATTTCTCTGTTACAAAACTTCTGTAATTATCAGATTTTGCTACTTCTTTAATTTTTGTTTGATAATCTGCAGGTGCAATATCATCGGCAATAATTTTTTCGGCACTATCTAAAGCATAAATTTCAGACAACATTCTTCTTCCTTGGAAAGAATAAGGCAAGTGCATTACAATGCTGTGCCAAGTATTGTATAAAGTTTCGGTTGTATTTTTTAATTTCTTGAATGAAAAGTAAGCATTTCGTGTACGATCCATATAACATTGGTTTGAATATTGTCCGTCAAAAACCGGTTGATCTTTATGGATTTCGATTTCAGCTTCTAAATTGTCAAACCAAGAATCGTTGTTGGTATTTTTTGTGATTTCTTCTTTAGAAATAGTTCTGTATGGTTTAAAGAAGTCGAAAACACCTTTTGTACTTGTTGCCCAATTTTCATCAAAAGCAATAATTTTAGGATTTACAGTTACCAACATCGCAACAGCTCCGGCACCTTGCGTATATTCTCCACCTGAATTTAAATCGTATTTCGCAAAATCAGTCGCAACAACAATTGCTTTTTTGGTTGGATTCAATTTTACAAAATCAAGGCAGTTTTGCAAAGCGTCAACACCGCCAATACAAGCAAAAGTAAAATCGACAACATCGCATTCTGTTAATGAATCTTCGCCAAATTTTTGCTCCATTAAATTAATTAAATAAGAAGCAATTGGTTTTGAACTGTCGATCCCGCTTTCGGTACCAACATAAATTCGGCTTATTTCTTTTAAGTCAATTTTATTATCAGTGATAAGCTTGGTTAAAGCATTTGCGCCAAAAACAACAGCATCCTGATGAACGTCCGGGAAAGTCATTTTTAGCAATCCAAGACCTTTTTCTAATTTTTCTGGTTCAATATTTCTGGCAAGAGCCAAAGTTTTTATGGGTAAATGTATGTTTGCTACATCAAAAGAGATAGCATCAATTCCTGTTTTCATTCTTATTTTTTTGAGCCGCTAAAGGTAAAACTATGTTATGGAATGACAATTTTTTGCTTTGATAAAATTAAGTACAGTTGGCACTTTTGAAGAAAACAAATCAAAACTTTGAATAAAATAACAATATGATAAATTTTTAGTAATCTGAATACCTACTAAACCAAAGGGAAAGAGACTGTAAAGCAATTTCTTAGATTTTCTATACTGAATTATACGTAAAAATACGTATACGTAGTCTATTTTAAAATGATTATAAATAACAACGAAATGGTTGTAGTTCTTTTGTATTTGAGTTATTTTTGTGTAATTTTTTAAAACAAACTACTTAACACTTATGGCACAATCTGCACAGTTGAATGCTTCCATCTTAAAGAAAGTGGCTATGGCTCTTTCGGGAATATTCTTAATCACGTTTTTAGCGCTGCATGTTTCCTTAAATTTTATTTCTATTATTAGTGAAGATGTTTTCAATGAAGCTTCTCACTTTATGGGATACAATCCGCTGATTCAGTATGTAATGCAGCCAGTTTTGGCATTTGGGGTAATTTTCCACTTTGTAATGGGATTTGTACTTACAGCTCAAAATAGCGCAGCACGACCAATTGCGTATGCAAAATACAATGGAGCGGCAAATGCTTCATGGAGTTCTAGAAATATGATTATTTCTGGATTAGTTATTTTAGCATTCTTAGGATTGCATTTTTATGATTTTTGGTTTCCTGAAGTTACCTATAAGTACATTGCAGGAACGGCGCCAGATGCTACAAGGTATTATGGAGAGTTAGTTCATAAATTCCACGATCCAATTCGTACAGGATTGTATTGTGTGGCTTTTGTGCTTTTAGGATTCCACTTATGGCACGGGTTTGCATCTTCTCTTCAATCTGTAGGGATGCACAATAAATACTCTAGATTTTTAAGTAAAGTTGGTTACTGGTTTGCAGTTGTTGTGCCAGGGCTTTTCATAATTATCGCTTTATTTCATCATTTCAATAATTAATATCAATTATAATGGCATTAGATTCAAAAATTCCAAATGGTCCTATAGCGGACAAATGGACAAATTATAAAGATCATATTAATTTAGTAAACCCTGCTAACAAACGTAATTTAGATATTATCGTAGTTGGTACAGGTTTAGCTGGAGGTTCTGCAGCTGCTACTTTAGCTGAGTTAGGATATAACGTAAAAGCATTCTGCTTCCAAGATTCTCCACGTCGTGCGCACTCTATTGCAGCACAAGGAGGTATCAACGCAGCAAAAAACTATAAAGGTGATGGTGACTCTACTTACAGATTATTTTATGATACTGTAAAAGGTGGTGATTACCGCGCACGTGAGGCAAACGTTTATCGTTTGGCTGAAGTTTCTGCAAATATTATTGACCAATGTGTGGCTCAAGGTGTACCGTTGGCTCGTGAATATGGCGGACTTTTAGATAACCGTTCTTTTGGAGGAACTTTGGTTTCTCGTACATTCTACGCACAAGGACAAACTGGACAGCAATTATTGTTGGGAGCTTATTCTGCAATGAACCGTCAGATTGGTCGTGGAAAAATCAAAATGTACAACCGTCACGAAATGCTTGACATTGTAATCGTGAACGGAAAAGCGAGAGGTATTATCGCTCGTAACTTAATAACTGGAGAAATAGAAAGACATTCTGCTCACGCCGTAGTAGTTGGTTCTGGAGGATACGGAAACGTATTTTTCCTTTCAACAAATGCTATGGGAAGTAACGCAACAGCAGCTTGGAAAATTCATAAAAAAGGAGCGTTTTTTGCAAATCCTTGTTATACACAAATTCACCCAACATGTATTCCGGTTTCAGGAGATCACCAGTCAAAATTGACTTTGATGTCTGAATCTTTACGTAATGACGGTCGTATTTGGGTTCCAAAAAATTTGGAAGATGCAAAAGCAATCCGTGAAGGAAAGAAAAAAGCAATTGATTTATCTGAAGCAGAAAGAGATTATTTCTTAGAAAGAAGATATCCTGCTTTTGGTAACTTAGTGCCTCGTGACGTTGCGTCTCGTGCAGCTAAAGAAAGATGTGATGCTGGTTTTGGTGTTAATAAAACGGGCGAAGCAGTTTATCTTGATTTTGCGGCCGCTATCGAACGTTACGGAAAAGAAGCTGCTCACGTAAAAGGATTGAATGAAAATGACAAAGCTTTAGTTACTAAATTAGGAACTGATATCGTAAAAAGTAAATACGGAAACTTATTCCAAATGTACTTGAAAATTGTTGACGAAGATCCTTATGTAACACCAATGATGATTTACCCTGCAGTTCACTACACAATGGGTGGAACTTGGGTTGATTATAACTTAATGACTACAATTCCTGGATGTTTCTCAATTGGAGAATCTAACTTCTCTGATCACGGAGCAAACAGACTTGGAGCTTCTGCTTTGATGCAAGGTTTAGCTGATGGATATTTTGTATTGCCATATACTATCGGAGATTATTTAGCTCCGGATATTAAAATGGGACCAATTTCTACAGACTTACCAGAATTCGTTGAAGCTGAAAAAGCAGTTGTAGATCAAATCAATAAATTTATCAATAATAACGGAACACATTCTGTAGATTATTTCCACAAAAAACTTGGAAAAATCATGTGGGATAAAGTAGGTATGGCTCGTAATGCTAAAGGTTTAACTGAAGCTATCGAAGAAATTGCTGCTTTACGTGAAGAGTTTTATAAAGATGTAAAAGTTCCTGGAAGTGCTAACGAATTTAATCAGGAATTAGAAAAAGCAACTCGTGTTGCCGATTTCTTAGAATTAGGAGAATTGTTCGCGAAAGATGCTTTACACCGTAACGAATCTTGTGGAGGTCACTTCCGTGAGGAGTACCAAACAGAAGAAGGAGAAGCGCTTCGTGATGATGATAACTTTGCATACGTTGCAGCTTGGGAATACAAAGGAAAACCAAGTGATGCCGTATTACACAAAGAACCTCTTAATTACGAAAACATTAAATTAGTTCAAAGAAGTTATAAATAAGAATTTGGTCGAAAGCCCAAAGTCTTAAAGTCAAAAGGCAAAATGTGCCAAGCGACTTTCGACTTTCGACTTTATGACTTTCAAACGAAAAAGGTATGAAACTTACATTAAAAATATGGCGTCAAAAAAACGCTCAAGATAAAGGAGGGATTGTAGAATATCCTATCGATGGAATCGAACCAGATATGTCTTTCCTTGAAATGTTAGACGTTCTTAACGAAGGTTTAATCAATAAAGGAGAAGAGCCTGTAGCATTTGATCACGATTGTCGTGAAGGAATCTGCGGAATGTGTTCTTTATTCATCAACGGTGAAGCGCACGGACCAGACAGAGGTGTTACAACTTGTCAGTTACACATGCGTATGTTTAAAGATGGTGATACGATTTTTATCGAGCCATTTAGAGCAAAAGCTTTCCCTGTAATTAAAGATTTAGTTGTTGACAGAAGTTCTTTTGACAGAATTCAACACGCTGGAGGATTTATCTCGGTAAATACTTCAGGAAATACAATCGATGCGAATACTATTCCAATCAACAAAGACGACGCAGACAAATCATTTGATGCTGCTGCTTGTATTGGTTGTGGAGCTTGTGTTGCAACTTGTAAAAACTCTTCAGCAATGTTATTCGTTTCTGCAAAAGTTTCTCAATATGCATTATTGCCTCAAGGTAAAGTTGAAGCAGTTGACCGTGTATTAAACATGGTTCACCAAATGGATTTGGAAGGTTTTGGAAACTGTACAAATACTGGAGCTTGCGAAGTAGAGTGTCCTAAAGGAATTTCTCTTGAAAATATTGCACGCATGAACCGTGAGTATTTAGCGGCAAGTTTAAAAGGATAATAAAATCTGAATATAGGTAAAAAAAAGCATTCATTAATTTGGATGCTTTTTTTTGTCTTATACTTGCTATTTAATTGTTTTGTACGAATTACGTACATTTGTGATAACTAAAATGCATTTTACATGGACAATGGTAATGAAGTACTAAATTATACAAAGGAAGAGCGTAAAAATCATATTTTAAAGGAAATTAATCTTCATACTCGCGTCAGTTTTGAAACTTTGTCTGCCAAACTTGGTGTTTCTGAAGATACTGTAAGACGTGATATTAATGAGCTGGAATCTGAATCCCTTTTGATTAAAGTAAAAGGAGGTGCAATGACAAAAGGATATCATTACTCTTCTTCGAATCAAACGTATGCTGTCGAAGCAAAACAGGTCATTGCTGAGAAAACGGCCGGTCTTCTTCATGACGGAATGGTATTGTTAATTGACGGAGGAACTACTATCAGAGAGTTTATACGTTTAATCCCGAATGATTTAAATCTTACTGTTTTTACTATTACTGCCCTTTCGGCTGTTCAGCTTTTGGATAAGCCAAATATAAAAACGATTATGATTGGTGGTAGTATTTCTTCTTACAGTCAAATGTGTGTTAGTGGAGATGTATTCCATCAGTTAGCAAACATCAAAGCTGATTTGTTGGTTTTTGGTACAAATGCACTTGATGTTGAAGGTGGATATTCGGATTCGGATTGGGAAACGGTTCAGGTAAAAAAAGCAATGATAAAAGCCTCAAGAAAGACCGCTATTTTAACGATTTCAGAAAAGCTGAATACTGTCTTGAAAATGAAAATCGCAAACCTTTCTGAAGTCGATTATATTATTACCGAATTAAATCCAGACGATAAAAAACTTCAGCCTTATAAAACGCCTGACTTGGTTATTATCTAAGATTGTCTCTTTAAGCTTAATTCAATATTTGGTAGCAAAATTTTAATTCCTGAAATATGAAAATTGCATTAATACAATCGGATCTTTATTGGGAAAACCCTTCGGAAAACAGAAAACAATTTGAATTAAAGATAAATCAGATTGAGGCGGATGTAAACTTAATTGTACTTCCGGAAATGTTTTCAACCGGATTTACGATGAATGCAGCTGCAGTTGCAGAGGAAATGCAAGGCGAAACAATCCAGTGGATGCAGTCTGTTGCCAAAAACAGAAAATGTGCGCTTACAGGTAGCTTAATAATCGCAGAAAACGGAAAATTCTATAATAGAATGGTTTTTGTTTTTCCTACGGGAGAATTAAAATGGTACAATAAGCGTCATTTGTTTTCATTAGCGGGAGAAAATGAATTTTACACTGCTGGAACTGAAAAAGTAATTGTTGATTATCTAGAGTGGAAAATATGCCTTCAAATTTGTTATGACTTGAGGTTTCCGGTTTTTGTTCGCAATGTCGAAAACTATGATTTGCTTTTGTATGTTGCCAATTGGCCAAAAGTGCGCACCAATGCCTGGGATGCTTTGCTAAAAGCACGCGCGATTGAAAATTTGAGTTTTGTTGTTGGTGTAAATAGAATTGGCCAGGATGATAATAATTATGAGCATATTGGTCACTCGCAAGTAATTGATTTTTTAGGCAATTACGTTCTTGAACCACAAGAAATAGAAGCTATTTTTGTGGTTGAATTGGACAAACAAAAAATGTTGGAAACCCGAAAGAAACTCGATTTTCTAAGTGATAAAGATACTTTCGAAATTAAAATTTAAAACGCTTTCCGGTTTTTCTCCGCGTCTTTTTTCTTCTTTAAATCTGCTTTCTTTTCTACTTCGGGATTATACGGAATGCTTAAATCAATAGGTTGGTCAACATCCCAGTTTTCCCGTACATCAACAGGTTTTTGAAAATAAAAGACTTCCTCAGAGTAGGTTTTACTTAAATAATTACCTGTGTCGTAAATCTTGTTTTTATTATCGTCATAAATAATACGAACACTAAATTCTTCTGGTACGAGTAAATTGAACTCAATTTTTGTTTTTCCTTCGGAATATTCTGTTGCTAGAACATTGTCTCCTTTTTTATTGGTTATTTCTACAATGATCGGAAATCGTTTTACATTTTGTAAATTAAGGACTAAGTTACCGTAATTCTCAAGTTCTTTGGTGTTTAACTTATAGATTAAAGTATCATTTACCTTATCGTAAAAATCGGTTAAAGCACCTGGAAAAAAGGTGACTTTGTATTTTTCAGAAGGTTCTTTTTTGAAATCAAGATAAAACTTTTGCTCAAATTCATTATAATCTGTAGTAAAATCTACAGCAACTGAATCTTTGTTGATTAACCTTATTTTAGATTTGTCAAATTTAACCAACGGTGTTGCTGATTCTAATGTAAGTTTGTCTCTGAAATTAAGCACGCCGTTTTGAAGTGCAGTAATGTTTAACGTGTCCTTTTTTTGGTCTTTAATTTTAACAGTATACTTTTTATCGTAATTTGGAGCATTCACTTCCAGTGACAAAGAATCAACTTTTATTGGTTTAAACCAAACCTGCAAAGAATCTTTCTTAGGGAACTGTGTAACAATTGTTTCTAAAACTTCAGAATTGTTTTTGAGTGTTATTTTGGGTTTAGAAAGCTTGAAATTTTGTTTCCCATCATAAGGCAAATAAAGTCTGTTACCTGAAGCTTGTATTGGCTTGAATGTTTTTAAAGGCAAAATTTCCTTGAACAATTCCAATTCGAAAATAGTGTCATTTGGTATTGTGATAGGATGTTTGATAAAACCGATTTTATCTTCTTTAGGATTGAATCTGTTATTGTTATTTTTGTCTTTTAAGGCAACCAAAAGATATTTTCCGGCTTTTAGATTTTCAAGTTTAAAAGTTCGCAAACTGTCCAAAGTGTTGGTGATGTATCTTGGAGATTCTTTTAAAATTACAGAATCCTTGAATTTTTCATTCACTTCATACAACATTACAGATACGAAATTATCAACGTTTTTCTCGTATGAATCTTTTATAGTTCCACTAATAGACAACGAATCTATATACGAACCTGTCGAGAATATATATTTAAATTGATTAATAGGATTTCCTTCATTATTGTCGGCAATACTTTGACCAAAATTTAAACTGTAAGTAGTATTTGGCTGCAATGTATCTTTAATTTTTATGCTGATAAATTTGCTTGCAGTAGTTGGTAATATCAACGGCTCATATTTCATTGGAGGCGAAATAATAAGTTGCTTACGAATATCTTTTAGTTTTACGTATTCATCAAATGTCAAAATAATTTCATTTGCCTTAAAGTCTGTACTAAAATTTTTAGGAACGGCTGATCTTAAAACCGGAGCCAGAGTGTCTTTTAATCCGCCAGTGATACTGCCTCTTTTGGCGCAGCTCATCATTAGTAATGCTAATAAAAATGAAATGTATTTTAGTTTGCTTTTGAACATAGCGGTCTTTAAATTTGATTGCACAAAATAACAATTATATTTGCTTTAATTGAAACTTTTTATCCATTTATTAGGAATTTCTAATTTGATGTTTTTGTTGTTTTTTATGAGTGAGAGCAATAAATGCGATATAAATTCTTACTTTTGGATTCAAATGTAATTTCTTCAGGTTTTGATTAAGCGAATTTTTGTGGGCTTGTTTTTTGTTCTGCTGGTTGCCTGCAGTAAAAATAGCGATGTACATACTTCTTTTTATTATTGGAAAACAAATGTGAAATTTTCTCAAAGGGAAAGAGAAACTTTAAAAGAAAATAATGTTCATAAGCTTTATATCAGATATTTTGATATTGGCCTGCATCCTGAAAATGAGGAACCTTTTCCGATAAGCAAAGTACATTTTGCTGAAAAACTCAACGAATTTGAAATCGTTCCGGTAGTTTTTATTCAAAACAAAGTCATGCTTAAGGCCAACGTTGATATTGAGGATTTGGCTGAAAGAACATATCATTTAATTAATGACATTAACGGCAAAAATCAAATTTCCTGCTCTGAAGTTCAAATTGACTGCGACTGGACACTTAAAAGCAAAGATCATTATTTGAAGTTTATAGAATGTTTTAAAAAGCTTTCAAAAAAGAAACTTTCAGCGACAATAAGACTGCATCAAGTGAAGTATTTCGAAAAAACCAAAATCCCAAATGTAGATTCCGGCGTATTGATGTTTTATAACATGGGAAATATAGCTCCCGATTCATTAAACTCAATTTATAGTAGAAAAATTTCAGAACGATATCTCAAAAGTTTAAAGAAATACCCATTGCATCTCGATTTTGCATTGCCAATTTATTCTTGGGCAATTCATATTCGAAATCAAAAAGTTTTGGGGCTTCGCTCTAAATTAAACTTATCCGAGCTGAAAAAAGATAAGAATTTCGAACAAATCAATGCAACTTTTTTTAAAGTCAGACAATCCAATTATAAAAATGGAGTTTTCTATGAAGAAGATGATTTGCTGAAAATCGAAGCGATTTCTTCTTCAGATTTAGTAGAAATGGCAAAAGATTTGAATGAAAATTCAGTTCAGAAACCAAACGAAATTATATTTTACGATTTAGACGAATTCAATATAAATAATTATGAAAAGAATATTTTTGAACAAGTTGTTTCTTGTTTCTAGTGTTGCATTATTTTCTGTTTACGGAATAATTTACGCTTGTGCTGGCGGAGATGATTGGGATTTTTTCGGATACAATTCAAATTTTACACCAGAAACTTTTGCAGATAAATCATACTCTCCGCTTTTTTTGTCGGGTTCTATTTTTTATGGAATTGGTTTTGATACAGAACACAATTCCCGATTTAATAATAACATAAAAGAAGACTGGGCTTCCTACTTAAAGGGAAAAGTAGATACAACATCTGTGAATTATTTTCTAATTGGAAATGAAAGCCGAAGATATTATTCTGATGATAAAAATGTGATTAAGAATAAAGAAGAAATTGAAGATCTTCATGTTTTTTATAAGAATAAAAAGGAGAATAAAACCTCTCAAAAATGGAGCAAAAAGCTTAATTTGAAAGATGAGAAAATTAAAAACTTTGTCGAGTTTTTGTATTTGGCACAAAAAATAGAAACCGTTTCAATTGGTGAAGAGAATTGGAGCTACGAGCCAGTTATAGCAAAAACTTTCAAAGATGCAAAAATGATTCAGTCAATCGAAAATGTGTACAATACTTTGTCAGATCCATTTTTGAAAAACCGTTATTGGTTTCTTACCATGAAAGCTCGCTTTTATAGTAATGATAAACAAAAAGCGATTGATTTTTTTAATAAAACAGAAAGTTCAGTTCCTAAAAACACATTGTATTACAGAGCGCTTTCGTATGTTGCGGGAATTAATTACAAGCAAAAGAAATATGCGGTTTCTAATTATTTATACGCCAAAGTTTTTGATAAATGCCCAGAATTAAGAGTTGTAACAGCTTACAGTTTTCGCCCAAAAAATGATACTGATTGGAACAAGGCGCTATTGATGGCCAAGAATAATGATGAAAAAGCTGCGCTTTGGGCAATTCACGGTTATTATAAAGATGAAAAACAGGCAATTGAAAAAATTTATGAATTAAATCCGAAAAGCGAACATTTAAATTATCTCGCAACCAGATTAGTGAATGGACTTGAGCAGTCTATAAATAATTCATTTCAGCAGGATACAGGGGATAATCAGCCAAGAAAAAAACTTACTTTAGCAGAAAGCAAAACCGAAAATCAAGCTAAAGTTGATAAAAAAGCATTGGATTTAATCGCTAAAATTTCGGCAGCTGGAAACACAGACAGACCTTATCTTTGGGATTTATCTTTAGGGTATTTGCAGACTTTAAAAGGAGATTATGCAAATGCTGACAAGAATTTTGACAAAGCTGTAAAAACACTTCCAAAAACGGAATTGGCAGGAATGCAGCTTCGTTTATTGCGTTTTGTAAATAACTTGAGTAAAATTGATAAACTTACAGACAAGAACGAAAAAACAATTCTGGCTGATTTGAATTGGCTGTATTATGAGCTTCCTAAAACTTATAAAGGACAGGAATTTCGTTATCAAAATGCTTCTTCATGGAGTAAAAGTTATTTGTCGACTCTTTATCGTGAAAAAGGAGATTTGGTAATGACTGAAATTTTTGGTGAATCACGTTATAGTTATTGGAACGACGGAAATTCGTTTTATGACAATGAAAAAGTTTTATTAGACATGAAAGCTTTTTTAGAGAAGTCAAACAAAACCGAAATTGAGAAAATTGGAGCTGGGATTTATAGTCTGAAGCTAAAAGATATAAATAATTTTCAGGCAGTTCAGTCAACTTTCAAAAATAAAATTCCGGAAGCTATCGCTTTTATGCAGCAAACAGATTCGGTTCAGTATTATAAATTTTTAGGAAATCCGTTTAACGGAAATATTAAAGATTGCCATGATTGTGAGCATGCTGCTTATCAAAAAAAGAAATACACGCAGCTTGATTTTTTAAACACAATTAAAGCAATGCAGGACAAGCTGGCGCAAAAAGAAGATGTTTATACGAACAGTTTGTTGCTTGGAAATGCTTTTTATAATATTACTCATTTTGGAAACGGGCGTACATTCTATGAAATCAGTATTATAGGTTACGGTTCAAGTCCATATTCGTTTAGGGACACAATGAAAAAGATGATTACGAATTGTGATGTTTCTAAAATGTATTATCAAAAAGCATTAGAAGCAGCTAGTACTAGAGAGCAAAAAGCAAAATGTATTTATCTGATTTCAAAGTGCGAGCGAAATGAATATTATAATAGTAAATACAATAATGTAAATAGCTGGTGGGAGATTCAGGATGATAAAATTAATTTTATTGCCTGGAACGGATTTAAAACATTGAAAAAGGATTATTCGGATACAAAATATTATCAGGATGTAATTGCGGAGTGTGGTTATTTTAGGACTTATGTAAATCAGTAGTTTTAATATCTTTGTAATGTATAAAATAAGACAATGGTAAATAAAATTGAGCACATAGGAATTGCGGTGAAAAACATGGAAGATGCTAATATTTTGTTCGAAAAACTATTAGGAGTTCCTTCATACAAGTCTGAAGAAGTAGAAAGCGAAGGGGTTTTGACTTCATTTTTTCAAACAGGAGAAAGCAAAATAGAGCTTTTAATGGCGACTAAAGAAGAAAGTCCGATTGCAAAGTTTATAGAGAAAAAAGGAGAAGGAATTCATCATATTGCTTTTGACGTTGATGATATTCAGGTTGAGATTTCGCGTTTGAAAGCAGAAGGTTTTGTATTGATTAATGAAGCTCCCAAAAAAGGTGCGGATAATAAATTGGTTGTTTTCTTGCATCCAAAAGGAACAAATGGAGTTTTGGTAGAGCTTTGTCAGGAAATTAAATAAAAAAAGTTCTGTTTTTCTTTTTAGATAATCTGTTGAAAATCAATCGCAACCCTTATAGCAACAGTACTTAATTTGAATTTAATAGAAATCAGGTCATAAAATATTTGGAGTGAACGAAATTAAGTAGTAATATTGCATCCTCAAACCGGTCCTATAGCTCAGCTGGTTAGAGCACCTGACTCATAATCAGGTGGTCCCTGGTTCGAGCCCAGGTGGGACCACTAGTAAAATCAAGCCTTTGCAGAAATGTAAAGGCTTTTTTATTTTTTCTGACGAACATTTGACGAACATCAAAGGTTTTATAATCAATTAGTTTTGTTTACTTTTATATGAATTAATTGATTGTAATATGACTATTTATATCTACATTTTGTCATGTATTCTAATTTTTGCAAAAATTGTTGTACCTCTATATCTTCTTTTTAGATTGTTTTTCATAGTTAAACCTTTATTTGTAAATCTATATTTTGAGGAGAAATTTAATTATTATAAAGGAATAAGCAAAAACAGATTATTAATTTTATTACTGCTTTGTTTTTTATCATTTTTTATTGGAACCTTTCTAGGTAAAGAAGTTTTGAGTTTTTCAAATACTTATAAAATCATACTTTATATTTTTTTACTTGTTCTTACCCAATTTGTCTTGTTTTATATGTTTGAGGTGAAAACTCCAAGAAGTATATTTAAAATAGTACGAGATTGTATTGAAAACCCTAAGGAAATATTTAAGCAAAGAGAAGTCGTTTTTGAAGAAAGTAAAGTAATAGGATCAATAAATACAAATGGCGTGAATTTTAAGGATGCCGTAAATTTGACAAATGGAGATATTATTAAACAGATTAATCGAAGAGAATTCGATCTGGTTATAGAGAAATACCGTAATGTCTTTCGAGATAATTCCTCAATCGAAAATCTTTATAAGTTAAGCAATGGGATGGAAATAAAAGACAGATCGATTTCAATAAAAATAGACAATAAAAGACATTCAAAACAGAACATAATTGAAATATTGACGTCCCTTTTCAATATTCAAAAAAATTGGAATTCTCAGATTAAAGATAAAACAAATACCAAAATAATTGATTTTTTGAATAAATATATCATAATAAATGATGGAGATAAATCTCTACACATTAATGATTTTACACGATTATTTGAAAAACTGACTTGATCGCTATGTAAAATTCGATTACTCAAATATGTTTTTAAAAGATAAAATAAACTAAAGTGATTTATTCCTTCCGATAATTCTTATTCTCAATTATTTTAAATGTGTAAATTGTTTTTACACGATTTTTTACATAACCAAACCTCCGTAAACTTGTTTCATAATTTAAAATTAGAAACATGGATACAAATAATTTTACTTCCAAAATTGATCGATTGGAGTTGATCGTAATGGAACTAGCAAAGAAACAAGATGCGTTTATTAAAAAGGCATTAATGAAACTATCTTTAAATAGTAAAGATGTTTATTCCTCTGAAGAAGCTGCTGAGTTTTTATCTATAGAGGTCAAATACATTTATCAGCTTACCCACCAACGAAAAATTAGATATTCCAAGAAAAAAGGTCAAAAGAAAATCTATTTTAGAAAAGCAGATCTTCTTGATTATTTAAACGGAGAGATTATTAGTACTACTGAAGATCTTGAGAACACAAATGCTACTTTGTGGAAAAAATAAGGCGTTTAACTTCCGTAAAATGAACGCATAAAAATCCTTTTTTTTTTTAATCAAATTCTTATGACAAGATTGTAAGGATTATAATTTGAATCTTATGGACTTAGATATTCCTTATATCAGAGTAGGAACTTCCTATTTCAAAATTATTGATAAACCTTTAATATCTGGCGATAAAGTAAAAGTAATGGTTCGGTGGAATCGTGAAACAATCATTTCAGATCATGGAAAATCGTTTTTAAACGATATATCCAAATTAGATGGTTTTTGCTGTATTCCGAATCATTTTGGTTACCAGCAAATTGTAGATGATTTCTATAATACCTATCATGAACTGCCTAACCAACCAATAGCTAAGGATTTTTCAATTCATGAGCTCGAAAAATTGATTCCAAATTCATTGCAATTTATTCAACATATTTTTGGAGACCAAACGCAATTAGGCTTAGACTATATAAAACTTTTATATGAAAAACCTACGCAAACATTGCCAATTCTTTGTTTGGTAAGCAAAGAGCGATCGACCGGAAAAAGCTCTTTTATAAAGTGGTTGAAAGCAATTTTTGGAATGAATATGACTTACATAAAAGGCGATTCATTTGGGTCGCAGTTTAATTCTGATTGGGCGAGTATGTTACTTGTAGCGATTGATGAAGTGTTTTTTGATAAAAAAGAAATTACAGAACGTTTAAAGTACCTTTCTACGACTGACAAAGATAAAGTAGAAGCAAAAGGAAAGGATCGACAAGAAATTGAATTCTTTGCAAAATTTATTCTTTGTTCTAATAATGAAGATAATTTTATTCAAATAGACGAGGAGGAAATCCGTTTTTGGATTCGTAAAATTCGCACTATAAATACAGAAGATGTATTCTTTCTTAAAAAACTGAACAAAGAAATTCCGTATTTCTTAAAGTACCTGCAAGTGAGAAATTATTTTTCCGAGCAAAAAACCAGAATGTGGTTTAAACCCGAACAAATTATGACGGCTTCCTTGTTAAAGCTTGTAAATCGAAATAAAGAAGAAATTCTGATGGTTGAATTGATACATGAGTGTTTTGAAAAAATGGAAGAGGATGAGTTGAAATTAGCTCCTAATGATATTTATATTTTACTGAGGAAACAAAATAACAGAATAAATATTTCTGCTAGTGAAATAAGAAATATCCTAAAGCGATGGGGTTTTACACCCGAAGACAATACAAAGTCTTATTGTGGAATTGAATTATTGTCGCACGGTGAATATGTGAAAGTCGATAGAAGAGGACGTTTCTATACTATCAAAAAGATTTTGTTTTATAAAGTATTTGATGCTTTGATGCAAAATTAGTGTAAAGTCTTGTAATTGAAGTAAACAGATCTGCATCAAACCTTGCATCAAACTAAAAAACAATCTTTTTTGATGCAAAACTGATGCAGGGCAAAAATAAAGTGATGCACTGATGTAGCTATTGATGCAATGTAATACTAAGTTAATCAATGTGTTATACTGGATTTGCATCAAAACATCAAAAAAATATTTTTTTTTCATCAGCAAATGAACAGACTTGTGCCAAATAAAATAGAAGATTAAAAAAAAATAATTATGGAAAAGTTCAATTGTAAAATTGCAAATCAAATTGATTTAGTCAATTATCTTGAAACATTAGGGCATGAGCCATCAAAAATAAAAAATCAGGATTATTGGTATCTATCGCCATTTCGAAATGAAAACACACCTTCTTTTAAAGTGAATCAGAAATTAAATTTTTGGTATGACCATGGATTAGGCAAGGGAGGAAATGTAGTTGATTTTGGAATTGAATATTTTAGATGTACTGTTTCGGAATTTTTACAACTTTTAAATGGTAATAGTATTTCCTCCAGGATAAGTTTATCACTTAAAAATGACAATCAACAGTCTTCAAATCTAATAATTGCAAATGAAAAGAAAGATAATCCACTTGATAAAATTGTCATTGTTGATATACGCACATTGGAAAATAAATCCCTTCTTCATTATTTAGAAAACAGGAGCATTCCAGAAGAACTGGCAAAAGAACACTGCAAAGAAATTGATTTTTCATTGAAAGGCAGAAAACACACTGCAATTGGATTTCAAAATATTTCAGGAGGATACGAACTCCGAAATGAAAATTTTAAGGGCAGCAGCTCACCAAAAGATATCACTTTCATAGATGCCCAAGCAAAATCAGTAGTTGTTTTTGAAGGCTTTTTTGACTACCTCTCTTATAAAATGATGAATCAAAAATCGGTTAACCTACAAACAAATTCCTTGATACTTAATTCACTATCTTTTTTTAACAAGTCGGTACAGTTAATGGAAAAACACGAGAGGGTAGATCTCTATTTAGACAGAGATATAGGAGGCATAAAATGTACTTATGAAGCCCTGCAAAGAGATTCTGCAAAATATACCGATCAGAGTTTTTTATATGAGCAAAAGAAAGATTTAAATGAATGGTTAAACCAGGTACAGCAAGTTAAACAAGGTCGTAGTTTTAGGCGATCTATATAACGTCTCGGTGGTAGCCAGCTATGTTTTGGTAAAACCAAAACGCTGGCTCCCCTCATGCATCCGCATTCGATGAGAAGAATTTTTTTCATGCATCCGCATTCAAAAAATAAATGATAAGAGACAATGGAAGAGAAAGAAATAAAAAAGAACAGGGGAGGAAGACCCAAAAAGGCTGTAAAAAGAGATCAGCTTATGGCAATTAAATGTACGCTCTACGAGCGTAAAATAATTGAAGCCAAAGCTAAAAAAGTAAATCTTACCGTTTCCGAATACCTTCGTGAAATTGGATTAACGGCAAAGATTGATTACAGAAATAAAGCCCTTCCGAAAGAAATTCTAAGCTTTATAGGAGTGCTCAACCATATGGCAGCCAATCTGAACCAAATCGCTAAAAAGAGAAATAGCAATGATGAATTAAGTCCGCTTGAACGGGCAGAATTAAAAGTGCAGTCAGGTCAGGTTAAAGATCTTGCTGTCCACATTAAAAATTATATGTCATGATAGGTCATGTAAGCATAGGCAGCTCTTTTTACCATTGCATTAGCTACTGTCTGGAAGATAAGAGAGAATTGTCCGAAGAGAAAAAGCTTGCACTTGCAATGCAAGATCATTTACAGCATAAAGAGCGTGCAGAAGTATTAGAATACAATAAATGCTTCGGAAACAAATATGAGCTTACTGGGCAGTTTAAGGATGTAAGGAGATTAAGCAGACGTGTTGAAAAACCAATGTTGCATCTGACGCTACGTTTAGCCCCGGAAGACACATTGACCAAAGAACAATTGAGAGAAGTTGGCAGAGAGTGCGCTAAAGAGTTCGGCATAGCAGACAACCAATACATCTGTGTACTGCATAAAGACACTAAGGAGCAGCATATCCATATTGCAGCCAATCGAGTGGGCTTTAATGGCAAGGTAGCAAATGATAGTAATAGCTATAAACGGATGGCAGAACTTTGTCGACGGCTTGAAAAGAAATACGGTCTTCAAGAAGTATTAAGTCCAAGAGCATTCCTTTCTCCTAAAGACAGGTTATTGCCTCGTCATGACAGTAGAAAAGAAAAACTAAAAGCAGATATCCAACAGACATTAAAGTATGCCAGTTCCTATTTAGCATTTGAAAGACATATGCGAGAGTTGGGTTATAAAGTTCTTAAGGGCAGGGGAATTTCTTTTATAGATGATAAAAAAGTAAAAATAAAAGGAAGCGAAGTTGGTTTTTCATTGATGAAAATTGAAAAGATATTACATCAGAAACAACAGTATGCCGGGAAAAATGTTGGTGAAGAAAAAAATCATGACAGAGATAGTCGGTCAATATCTAATTCTTTCAATACTGGAAAGCAAAACGAAGAAAAGCAAAGCTGCAACTCAGGTCGGATAGGAGAAGAAGTTGTTAAAGAGATTTTAGGGTTTACAGGTCAGCTAATGAATTCTGAATATGAACCGGATTATATTGATCCTGAATTAAAGAGAAAACTCCAAAAGAAAAAAAAGAGACCATCATTAAGGAGATAATATTTAAAAAAATAGTAGTATGGAAACAGATGCAAACCAAGAGCATATAGAACGAGAGACATTACAATTAGTTTTGGAGGAATTTACACAGGAACAGAAAACAAATAATCAGCATATTGAGGCGCTTATTATTGCCATAAATAACATAGGGAATAAAATCGATGTATCTATAAAGGAGCATAAACCCGCAAAAAATGTTTTGGAACCATTGGATATTAAACCAATAGAGGCTATCCTGCAAAAAAGCTTCCTGGATATTAAATTTATGATTGGCAGGCAGCCAAAAAGTATCGTTAGGAAATTTCAGATTTTGTTATTTCCGGAACAGGATGCAAAACTGTTTTACAAAATTGTTTTTGGAAGATGGTTTTTATGGCTTGCTATAATGATAGCCTTAAACAATCTTTACAGTTGGGGAATACATTCTAGCGACAATAACAAAGAAATTGAAATGCAGCAAGTTCGAAATGATAGGATAAATAAAGCATGGCAATATATGTATCAAAATAATGATAAAGAAGTTAAGGTTATTATGCAAAAAGCCTATATAAATGCAGTAGAGAATAAATAACGCTTAAAATCACGATAAATATTTTTATAGTACAATTTAAGTCTGGGGGGAGATTTAGAAGAAAGATGTTGCAAAATCAGATATTAGGTTGCAAATTATAATTTGCAACAGATTTTAGCTTTGCGAATTTTCTCTCTTTTCTTTTTACAGTTAATTTTAGATAAGATTATAAACAAAAGGTCTACAATTTTGTAATGGAATTAACTAAAAACTATAACAGATGAAAAGAGTATCGAAAGTAACAGCTGGATTTTTATTACTGATGAGCTTATTAGTACTAACGGAAACATATTCCCAAAAGATACAAACAGACAAAAATCAAAAGGAAGCAACTAGTTTTACACAGAAAGCAAACAATGACTTGTTGTCCTATTTGCCTTTTGCAGACAAAACAGATTATGAAAATGCAAAAAGAGGTCTCATCGCTACAATTCCGGAAGGAAATATAAAAGACGCGAAAGGAAATGTGGTTTACGATATGAAGCAGTATGATTTTATAAAAGGTACTGCGCCCGCAACCACAAACCCAAGTTTATGGCGCCAAAGCGAATTAAACAGTATCAATGGTTTATTTGAAGTTAAAAAAGGTTCCATTTATCAAATCAGGGGATTTGACCTAGCTAATATGACTTTAATCGTCGGTAAAACAGGATGGATTATTATTGATCCTCTTTTATCTCCGGAAACGTCTAAAGCGGGATTAGCATTAGCTAATGAAAAGATAGGGAAGAGACCGGTTGCTGCAATAATAATTACACACAGTCACATTGATCACTTTGGTGGAATAAGAGGGGTTGTTGATGAAAAGGATGTTAAAAGCGGTAAAATCCCAATTTATGTTCCTGAGGGATTCTTCGATCATTCAATTAGTGAGAATGTAATGGGAGGAAATACCATGGGAAGAAGAGCTTCTTATATGTACGGAAATTTACTTCCAAAAGATGCAAAAGGAACATTAGGTACAGGTCTAGGACAAACAACTTCTACTGGTTTAGCCGGGATTTTGGATGGTACTGTTAAGATTAGTAAACTTTCTGGTGAGCAAAAAACGGTAGATGGTTTAAAAGTAGAGTTTATTTATACTCCTGAATCTGAGGCGCCTGCCGAAATGATGTTTTATTTCCCTGAGCTAAAAGCATTTTGCCAGTCAGAAGATTTGACACATACGCTTCATAACCTGTACACCTTAAGAGGTGCACAAGTACGTAATGGTCAAAAATGGAGTGCTTATATTGATTTGGCACTTGCCAAATGGGGCGATGATGTAGAGTTTTCTTTTGCTTCTCATCACTGGCCAACCTGGGACAATAAAAACATAAAGCCTTATTGGGAGAAACAACGTGATTTATATCGTTTTATTCATGACCAAACTTTAAGACTGGCTAATGAAGGTTATACTCCAATTGAGATTGCAGAAATGCTGAAACTTCCGGAATCATTAGACAAGGAATTTTTTAGCCGTGGCTATTATGGAACTTTAAGCCATAACGTGCGTGCGCAGTATCAATTGTATTTTGGCTGGTTTGATGGAAATCCTTCAAATTTGAATAAACTGACACCTGAAGATGCCGGTAAAAAATATGTTGAATTTATGGGAGGGGCAGATAATTTGCTGTCTAATGCTAAAAAATCGTATGACAAAGGCGAATACCGCTGGGTGGCTGAAGTGGTGAGCCATTTGGTTTTTGCAGACCCAAAAAATCAGGATGGAAGAAATCTTTTGGCAGATGCCTACGAACAATTGGGTTATGCAGCTGAATCTGGCCCATGGAGAAACTTTTATTTATCAGGAGCAACAGAGTTAAGAAATGGCGTTAAGGTATTGCCTTCACCAGATACGGCAGGTCCGGATATGGTTCGTGGTATGAGTACTGATTTATTCTTTAATTTTCTTGCTATGAAATTTAAAGGAACGGAAGCCGATGCCGCAGCTATGAAATACAATTTTAATATTGTTCTTCCCGATGTAAATGAAAAAGTGGCTTTAATTGTAGAAAATGGAGTTGTAAACCCCCGAATTGGAGGAAGTGTAAAAGACAATGTTACAGCCACAATAACAATCAATAGAAGTGATTTGAATAAAGTAAGTTTGAAAGAAGCCTCTTTTGCTGATTTATTAAAATCAAAATCAATAAAAATTGAAGGAGATCAAAATGCTTTTACTTCATTTCTAGGAAAAATAGACAGTTTCAATTTCTGGTTTAATATTGTTGAACCTTAACATTAAAAATAAACCAGTGCAGTCTGGAGCTGCTGCCCAATTAGGGATACCCTGCTGAAAGTAGTAAAAGTTTGCTCAGATGCAAGAGCATTTCAGCGGGGTATCCTTATTTATCAGTTAGCATCAGGTATGATACCTCAACAGAAAATTTTTTCACGACATTTTTAAAGAGTGTTTTTCTCATATGATGGGCAATTGGCTCTACTTTGGTACTGCCCAATTGTAATTCATGCCGGCAGATTTAATCGGCGGCTATAAAAACAAAAAAAACTGCAGCCATGTGTAAGTTTGAGATTACTTGCCGGGAAGTAAAATGTCAGATAACAGGTGGTAAAAAAAACTTCCATCTGCCCTTACTGATTTTATATTTTCTGTCAAATGCCCCTAAATGAAAAAGCGACACTTTAAAAATGTAATTAATACTAAAGTTATGAATCAGATATCAAGCACAAAAATTTTAGTCTGTATTTTATTTTTCTCTATCATGAGTCTTCATGCACAGGATGATGCTGCGGAACTGGCCAAGAAACTGGCCAATCCGATTGCCAGCTTGATCAGTGTGCCTTTTCAGAACAACAGTGATTATGGTATTGGCGATTTAAAAGGAAGCCGCAATACGATGAACTTTCAGCCTGTCATCCCCATAAGCATAAACGAAAACTTAAATATGATCGGAAGGGTTGTATTGCCCATAGTTACACAAAACAATATTACGGGAATCGGCGAAAAACAGAGCGGATTAAGCGATGCGGTACTCAGCGCTTTTTTCAGCCCTAAAAATACTAAAAACGGTTTCACATGGGGAGCAGGGCCCGCTTTTCTAATCCCTACTGGGACTGATGATTTCCTTACCAACAAAAAGTTTGGTATAGGTCCGACTGCTGTGGCCCTGAAGCAAACCAACGGATGGACCTTAGGCGCACTAGTGAATCAATTGTGGAGTGTAGCGGGAAGCGATGACCGACCTGATGTAAGCCAAATGTTTGTACAGCCTTTTATAACCCACAATTGGAAAAGCGGAGCCGGTATAGGGCTGGTAGGGGAATGGACACAGAATTGGGAAGCCCGAACCACTTCAGTATGGCTGATCCCCAATGTCAGCGGTGTGACCAGCATCGGTACGCAAAAAATTTCGCTGGCTATTGGGCCCCGTGTGCACCTTATTGCACCTGAAAGCATGAGAGCCGACTGGGGATGGAGAGCTATGGTTATTTTTCTTTTTCCTAAGTGATTTAAATATCATATTACACATAGTTATCCTCTGTTTTTAAGCCAGCGGTAAAGAAGTGTAATGATCTTAATTTTTATCTTGAGAAAGGTACTTTTAAAATCAGAATCTGCTTTTAAGCTGTGTTGGGATTTTTGTGATTTCTGCAAAAATGATATTTGTAATGACTATAGTTAAATTTCTTGAATTTTTGCAATTTCAGATACGTTCCTTTATGCTGCGCACTCATTTTTTTAATTTTAATAATCCAATTCAAATATCAATAGCCATATGTGAGCAGCAGCATCGACTACGGTTTTTTATGTAAATATGAACGATTTTCCATCAAGTCACTATGCTGAAATATATTTACCTTTCTTTTTTTTATTTTGTGGTTGTAGTTTCCTCTGCGCAGACAGATCATTTAAATCAATTTTGGAACCAATATGATTTTACAAAAGATTTAAGTCAAAATTGGGTGCTCGAAGCAGATTCCGGATTTGTTTCAAGCAGTACCCCAGATGATTCTAATATGTTTCACGGCATAACACAATATTACTTACGCGGATGGGTACATTATTATCCATTTGAAAAATGGAAATTTTCTGTTTTTATTTCTAACTATTCAAATAAAAACGTTCCTGAATTAAATCAAAAAGAATCACGGGAATTTAGAACTGCCTTGCAGACAACTTATAATGTATTTCAGTCTCCAGCCGTTAAAATTAACTTACGAGCCAGATTCGAGGACAGGCATCTGCAAACTGATGAGAATTATATGGAAGCTGTAGAACGCGTGAGATTTCAGGTTAAGGGCGTGTGTCCACTTTCAACTTTAGGGATAAAATTAAAAAAAACATATATTTTTGCTTCCGATGAACTGTTTTTTAAAACTAAAAGTCAGGTAAGCGGCCCGGATGTATTTGACCGCAACAGAGCTATGATAGGTTGTGGATTTGCTTTTTCTGATGATTTTAAAATTGAAGCGGCATATGCAAATGAGATCATGCCACGCAGTGGAACAGATAAACTAGTAAATGCATTTCAAGTCAAAGGAATTTTTAATAATTTATTCTACCATTTAAGTAAGCCATTTAAAAGGGAAAAAAACGCTGTGGATCAGGGAGAAGGAGATTTATAATTTTTATGTTTTTCGAGGGATAATTGTCTTGATTTTTTAATTGACTAGATTTAAGATGGAAATTACTTTTATATCATGGGATTTACTATCAAATAATAATATCTTCAATCATTTTGTCTAAAGTGTCACTTGGTAGTGTGTTTAAATAAGACATTGTAGATTTGATGTCCTTGTGACCTAAGGCTTCTTTGATAATATCTATTGAAATATTATTAAATTTCAAAATGGTTGCAAATGAATGCCTTGCACAGTAGTATGTGATTTTCTTTTTAATACCCAGATCAGTAATAATTTTTTTAAGCGGTTTGTTTATAAAAATCTTAAGATATTTATCTTTTTTGTTGTTTATATAGATTTCAGAGTTCTGATTATTATGAATAATGTTAAATAGATAAAACGAATCGGGTGATGAAGCATAATTTATAATTTTATCTTTCCAGAAATGGTTTAATTTAAAATTTACGATTACTTCAGTTTTGCTTCTTTTATATGTAATTGTTTCTTTATATAAATCAGTTTTTTTTAATTGTATTAAGTCTATGAAATTAATTCCTCTTCCATAAAAACTTAACAAAAACATATCTCTTGCAAAAATGTCATTTTTTTTATGTAAAACAGCGTTTTTCAATAATGTAATTTCTTCTTCTGATAGATATTCTTTTTTGCCACTTTCTTTAATTTTTGATACCTTGAATTTGTTAAAGGGATATATGGTCGCTGGAACTATTTCGCGATTGATAGCTTTATTGAAAACTGCTCTTAAAGTACGAACCCTTATTCCAATAGTACTTTGGCTGTTATTGTTCCCGTTTAAGAAAGATTGATATTTATAAATTGCATCTACAGATAAATCCTTAAATGTAATTTCGTTTCTGTTAAAAAATCGTTGGATAGATTTTAAGGTGTCTCTCTCAATGTTGTAAGTTGACAATTTTCCTGCATTTTTAATTTCATCTATCAAACTTTCGTGAAAAGCGGTGTAGCTGATGGCTTGCTGTTTTCCTGAGTTTTTTTTGAATTTGTTTACAACATCCTGTAAAGTAAATGGAGTTTCATCTATTTCAAGTTCATGAATAATAGTACTAACACGACTTGAATATTTTTCAATCAGATTGTTAATTTGTTTGTGTTCTTTGTGTGATTTTTTAAGACGCTCTGTTTCGAAAGACCAATCTTCATATTTGCATTTTTTTTTGATTGATAGACTAGTATTTATTCTGTCTTTAATTAAGACAAGATTAATGAAATACTCTCCTTGTGTATTTCCTGTTGACTTTAATGTGAATTTATATGATACCATTATTGAAAAATATAACTTAAAAACTGACGAACATTTGACGAGCAAAAGTACAATTAAAATAAGAAATAATGATTTATTTTTTATTTTTAAAATTATAAATACTTGATTATCAGATATAATAATTTATTGTAAGGAATACTAAAAATATATTGCACCTGACTCATAATCAGGTGGTCCCTGGTTCGAGCCCAGGTGGGACCACAAAAAGCTTCATAATTTTTATGAAGCTTTTTTTATTTATAAAGTTGTAATTCTCCAAAAATCTTCTACATTTGTCACGTGAAGTCTTTGTTTATAAGGCTTTTGTACGAAATTTCCATAAAGACCCCAAGTCTAATTTAATACATATCTGCTATGGCAGATTTAAAGTTATGAAGATAAGTAAAGCTATTTTTCTAGTGTTTTTTTTAACGGCAATAACTGGTTTCAATGTTTTTGCAGGTGTAGAAACGCCATCTCCACCGGCAACAGATGCTCATGGTGTTGCTACTACAAATAGTGTGGATCCTGCTCCTCCAGATCCTAATGCGCCAATTGATCAAAATTTAGAAATCTTGCTTTTAGGCGGATTAATATTAGGAGGTGTCTTTATATACAAGGATAAAATCAAAAAAAAGCTTCAGTTTTAACTGAAGCTTTTTTTGTGAAATGACTCTAAGGCTTATTTGTTAATTGAATATAATCGTGCGATATATTTTCCTACAACGTCAAATTCAAGATTGATTTTGGTTCCTATTTTGAAGTTTTTAAAATTAGTGTTTTCAAAAGTATAAGGAATAATCGAAACGCTAAATTCGTTTGTTTTGGAATTTACAACTGTTAAGCTGACTCCGTTAACAGTAATCGATCCTTTAGGGATTGTAATGTTATTTAAATCCTTATTATATTCGAAGGTGTAGTTCCAGCTTCCGTTGGCTTCTTCGATATTTATACAGGTTCCGGTTTGGTCTACATGTCCTTGTACAATGTGTCCGTCAAGGCGATCGCTAAGTTTCATTCCTCTTTCAAGGTTTACAATGTCTCCTTGCTGCCATTCTCCAATGTTGGTTTTTAGAATTGTTTCTTCTATCGCTGTAACGGTATATAAAGAATCTTTTATTTCGACAACAGTCAGGCAGATTCCGTTGTGAGATACACTTTGGTCTACTTTTAATTCGTTTGTGATTGAAGAGTCAACTGTTATGTGAAGATTGTTTTGATCTTTTCTTATTTCGTGAATCCTTCCAAGGGTTTCTATAATTCCTGTGAACATTATGGTTTTATTTTACTAAATTTGCACATCAAAATTAGTAATAAATAAGCTGAGCTCATGAATAAAAAAGCAGAAAATATAATTGTTGGAATTTCGATAGGGGATTTAAACGGTATTGGAAGCGAAGTTGTGCTGAAAACATTTGAGGATTCCCGCATGTTGGAAATGTGCACGCCAGTTATTTTTGCAAATGCTAAAATACTTTCTTTTGTTAAAAAAAGTTTTACTTCCACGGTTCAGTTTCATGGAGTTGATAAGTTGGAGCAGGTTTTGCCTGGAAAAGTAAATGTCTTTAATTTATGGAAGGAAGGGATTGATATTAATTTAGGGAAAAATGATAATAAAATTGGAGAGTATGCTATAAAATCTTTTGTGGCAGCAACCAAAGCTTTGAAAGAAGGTTTGATTGATGTTTTAGTCACGGCTCCAATTAATAAATACAATATCCAGTCAGAAGAATTTAAGTTTCCGGGACATACTGATTATTTAAATCAGGAATTGGAAGGAGATGCATTGATGATGATGGTGCAGGATAATTTGAGAGTTGGGTTGCTAACAGATCATGTGCCTTTGAATGAAGTTTCTTCTCATTTGACAGAAGAATTGATTACAAGAAAAATAGAAACAATAAGAAAATCGCTGATTCAGGATTTTAGTATTGTAAAGCCAAAAATTGCAGTTTTAGGATTAAATCCGCATGCTGGAGATGGCGGTGTGATTGGTAAAGAAGACGATTTGGTTTTAAAACCGACTTTAAAGAAAATATTTGATGCAGGAACAATGGTTTTTGGTCCATTTCCGGCAGATGGTTTTTTTGGAAGTGGTCAATATGAAAAATATGATGCGATTGTAGCAACCTATCATGATCAGGGTTTGATTCCGTTTAAAACTTTGTCTTTTGGAAAAGGAGTGAATTATACAGCGGGATTAAATAAGATAAGAACCTCTCCGGATCACGGTACGGCCTACGATATTGCCGGAAAAGACATGGCAGATTTTAATTCGTTTAAAGAAGCGGTTTATCTTGCGATCGATATTTTTCGCTCGCGTAATCAGTATGAGGAGATTAGCCAAAAACCTCTTAAAATAAAAGAAAAACAGTTATAAACAAAAAAAGGTGAATAAGATTATTAGATTTGTAATAATTTTATATCTTTGCACCCCAATTCAGATATCTGTTTAGAGATGTGAATTGTTCAAATTGATGTTGACATGAGCAAAACAAAAGAATTTTTAATTCCTTTCGTAGGATTAAAACTAGGAAAACACCATTTTGAGTATCAAGTAAATAACAAGTTCTTTGAGAACTTTGATTATAACGAATTTCAAAGTTCGGATATCAAAGTTAATTTAGTTTTAGATAAGAAAAGCACTATGCTTGAGTTGGATTTTAAACACAAAGGAACTGTGAATGTGCCTTGCGATCTAACAGGCGAAGATTTTGATTTACCTATAAAAGGGAAAATGAAGTTAATCGTTCGTTTTGGAGAGGAGTTTAATAATGACAATGAAGAATTGCTGATTTTGCCGCATGGAGAGTTTGAAATAGATGTTATACAATACATTTATGAAATGATCGCCCTGTCGGTTCCTCTAAAACGAGTTCATCCAGGAGTGAAAGACGGAAGTTTACAAACCGAAGCTTTAAACAAACTGAATGAATTAAGAGTCAAAGAAGAGAAAGTTGAGAATAAACAAGAAGAAGATATTGACCCGCGTTGGGAAAAATTAAAGAAACTATTAACGGATAAATAATATAGTAAAATGGCACATCCTAAGAGAAAAACCTCGAAAACAAGAAGAGATAAAAGAAGAACACATTATAAAGCTACTGTAGCTCAGATCGCTACATGTCCAATTACTGGAGAAGCGCATTTATACCACAGAGCTTACTGGCATGAAGGTAAAATGTACTACAGAGGGCAAGTTGTTATCGATAAATCTGAAGCGGTTGCTTAATACGTTTTTGTAAATTATACTAGAACTCTCACATAGTGAGAGTTTTTTTTGTTGGTTATAATTTTTGTTTTTTGGGAAAATACACACAAAATCGTTTCGTTTTTTTTTGTAATTTTCAAGTCTTTTAAAAATTTTTCAAATACCTCGTATTTGAAAGGAAATAATAGAATATAATGAATACAATCACAGCCGCAATTACCGCTGTTGGAGGATACGTTCCAGACTTTGTACTTTCAAACAAAGTTTTAGAAACAATGGTTGAAACCAATGATGAGTGGATTACCACGCGTACCGGAATAAAAGAAAGAAGAATTCTTAAAGATGCTGATAAAGGAACATCATATCTTGCAATAAAAGCAGCACAAGACTTAATTGCAAAAGCAAATATTGATCCGTTAGAGATTGATATGGTTATAATGGCAACAGCAACACCTGATATGATGGTGGCTTCTACAGGAGTGTATGTTGCAACAGAAATTGGGGCAACAAATGCTTTTGCATACGATTTGCAGGCCGCATGTTCAAGTTTCTTATACGGAATGTCTACTGCTGCTGCATATGTGCAATCCGGACGTTATAAAAAAGTGCTTTTAATTGGTGCCGATAAAATGTCATCAATTGTAGATTATACAGATAGAGCAACTTGTATCATTTTTGGAGATGGAGCAGGAGCTGTTCTTTTTGAACCAAATTATGAAGGTTTAGGTCTGCAGGATGAATATTTAAGAAGTGATGGTGTTGGACGCGATTTTCTTAAAATTCCAGCAGGAGGTTCTTTGATTCCGCCAACAGAAGAAACTGTAAAAAACAGACAGCACAATATTATGCAGGACGGAAAAACTGTTTTCAAATATGCTGTAACAAATATGGCTGATGCCAGCGAATTAATTCTTCAAAGAAATAATTTGACAAATGAGGATGTTGATTGGTTGGTGCCGCACCAGGCTAATAAACGTATTATTGATGCTACTGCAGGTAGATTAGATTTAGATGAATCTAAAGTGTTGGTAAATATCGAAAGATATGGTAATACGACTTCAGGAACTTTACCATTGGTATTAGCCGATTTTGAAGATAAGCTGAAAAAAGGAGATAATGTTATTTTTGCCGCTTTTGGTGGTGGATTCACTTGGGGATCTATTTACCTGAAATGGGCATACGATAAGAAATAAATTAAAACTAAAAACGAATCATTATGGATTTAAAAGAAATTCAAAACCTAATCAAATTTGTAGCAAATTCGGGAGTTGCTGAAGTAAAGTTAGAAATGGATGATGTAAAAATCACCATTAGAACAACTTTGGAAACAAATGTAACAGAAGCTACTTATGTACAGCAATTGCCAGCTCAGGCTGCATTGCCTCAAGCTGCTGCTCCACAGGTTGCTGCTCCAGTTGTTGTAAATGTAACTCCAGAAGCACCAGCTGCTAACGATTCTAAATTCATAACTATAAAATCTCCAATTATTGGAACATTCTATAGAAAACCATCTCCAGACAAACCAGTTTTTACTGAAGTAGGAAGCACTATCGCAAAAGGAGATGTTCTTTGTGTAATTGAAGCAATGAAATTATTCAACGAAATCGAATCAGAAGTGTCAGGTAAAATTGTAAAAATTCTTGTTGACGATATGTCTCCTGTAGAATTTGACCAACCTTTATTCTTAGTTGATCCATCATAAATAAATTTAGATTTTAGATTTTAGATTTTAGAATGGTTCACTTTTAATCATCTAAAATTATCTAATTATCAAATTGTCTAATTATCTAATTAAAATAAGATGTTTAAAAAAATATTAATTGCGAATAGAGGAGAAATTGCACTTCGTGTAATTCGTACTTGCAAGGAAATGGGAATTAAAACTGTTGCAGTTTACTCTACAGCAGATGCAGAAAGCTTGCATGTTAAATTTGCTGATGAAGCGGTTTGTATTGGTCCCCCTCCAAGTAACTTATCGTACTTAAAAATGTCAAATATTATTGCTGCTGCAGAAATTACAAATGCAGACGCAATACACCCAGGATACGGTTTCCTTTCTGAAAATGCTAAATTCTCAAAAATTTGCCAAGAGCACGGAATCAAATTTATTGGTGCTGCTCCGGAAATGATCGATAGAATGGGAGATAAAGCTTCTGCAAAAGCTACAATGAAAGCGGCAGGAGTTCCTTGTGTGCCAGGTTCAGACGGATTATTAGAATCTTATGAGCATGCGCAAAAAATAGCTAAAGAAATTGGTTATCCAGTTATGATGAAAGCTACTGCTGGTGGTGGTGGAAAAGGAATGCGTGCTATCTGGAAAGAAGATGAGCTTTTGAAAGCTTGGGAAAGCGCACGTCAGGAAGCTGCTGCAGCATTTGGAAATGACGGAATGTACATGGAGAAACTTATTGAAGAGCCACGTCATATCGAAATTCAGGTTGTTGGAGACTCATACGGAAAAGCATGTCACCTTTCTGAAAGAGATTGTTCTGTACAACGTCGTCACCAAAAACTAACTGAAGAAACTCCTTCACCATTCATGACAGACGAGTTACGTGCTAAAATGGGAGAGGCTGCTGTAAAAGCTGCTGAATTCATTAAATACGAAGGAGCTGGAACTGTAGAATTTCTTGTTGATAAACACAGAAATTTCTATTTCATGGAAATGAATACTCGTATTCAGGTTGAGCACCCAATTACTGAACAAGTTATTGATTATGATTTGATCCGTGAGCAAATTATGGTAGCGGCCGGAATCCCAATTTCTGGTAAAAACTATCTTCCACAATTACATGCTATTGAAGTTCGTATTAATGCTGAAGATCCTTACAACGATTTTCGTCCTTCACCAGGAAAAATTACTACGCTTCATATGCCAGGAGGACATGGAGTACGTTTAGATACTCACGTATATTCTGGTTACAGCATTCCACCAAACTACGATTCAATGATTGCTAAGTTGATCACAACGGCACAATCTCGTGAAGAAGCTATCAGCAAAATGCGAAGAGCTTTGGATGAATTCGTAATCGAAGGTGTGAAAACTACAATACCTTTCCACAGACAATTAATGGATGATCCAAAATATATTGCAGGAGATTATACTACTGCATTTATGGATACATTTAAAATGAATAGTCCAGAATAAATAAAAGACCGTCAGTATTGGCGGTCTTTTTTGTTTAATATCGTTTTTAAATCCAAGGAATTATAAAAAGATTTCGGGATTATGGTTTTAGTGATTTAGTGTTTACAGCCTCAGTAAACACAAAAAGTGTATACTTTTTACACACTGTTTTGTTGTTTTATACACTTTTCTACAAGTGTTATTTTTTATTGATTTTGATATAAAGCCCTTTAAAATAAGGTGTTTAAAGCGTTTTTGCTCATATGTATTCATTTACGGCACAATAGTTTCTTTATTCTTAGCGTAGACAACTATTAAAAACTTAAATACATACATTATGAAAAAATTATTTCTATCTGCCGCTATTGTTTTGGGAAGTTTAACTTCATTTGCTTCGACTACACCCTTAACAAATTCTACTCTAAAAACAATTTCACTTCAGGACGAATACACTGAAATTAAGTTAGAAGAATTACCTGCTCCAATTACAGAAGCTTTAAAAAAAGCTTATCCAAATGCAGTAGTTTCTAAAGCATATAAAAATGCAAAATCAGAGTATAAATTAGATGTTACTGTTGGTGAAAAAGTTGGGAATCTTTTTGCTAATGCAGACGGAACCTGGATTCAAAAGTAATCAATTTGAGTACTCGTGAAAATCCAGTTTCAGAATACTAAAATCAAATTAACAATATTAAAATATCACTATCATGAAAAATTTATTTTTATCAGCCGCAATCGTTTTGGGAGGTTTAACATCATTTGCTTCAACTTCTTCAATTACAAATCCAATCGTAAAAACAGTTTCAGTTCAGGACGAATATACTGAAATTAAAGTGGTAGAAGTTCCAACAGCAGTTACTGATGCGCTTAAAAAAGCTTACCCGGACGCAGTACTTACAAAAGCTTACAAAAATACAGCATCTCAATATAAACTGGAAGTAGCAGTTGGAGATAAAGTGGGTTCTTTATATGCAAATGCAGACGGAACCTGGATTAAAAAATAATCCCTTTTTGTTCCAATCAAATTATTATTAAACACTATTAAAATTACTATCATGAAAAAATTATTTATATCAGCCGCAATCGTTCTGGGAGGTTTAACATCATTTGCTTCAACTTCGCCAATAACAAGTTCAATCGTAAAATCAATTTCTATTCAGGACGAATACACAGAAATTAAAACCGAAGAAGTTCCGTCAGCAGTTACTGATGCACTTAAAAAAGCATATCCTGACGCAGTTCTTAACAAAGCTTACAAAAACACAGCTTCTCAATACAAGCTTGAGATTACAGTAGGCGACAAAGTAGGTTCATTATATGCAAATGCAGATGGATCTTGGATTAAAAAATAATTAGTTAACACTAAAAAAAATATTATTATGAAAAAGTTAATCTTATCGGCAGCAATCCTATTAGGAGGGTTGTCAACACAAGCAAGTACTATTGATGTGAATTCAGTAACTCCAGTAGTAAAATTTCAAGACGAGTATAAAGAAGTTGATGCTGTTCCGGCAGCAGTAAAAACAGGTTTGGATAATGCTTATCCTGGAGTAAAATTGGAAAAAGCTTTTGTCAATGACAAAAAAGAGTATAAAGTTGAAATCACTGTAAGAGGTGAAAAGTCAACTGTTTATACTGATGAAAAAGGAAACATCATTAAAAAATAACTATAAAACCACTACATTATGAAAAAGCTAATCTTTTCGGCAGCCATCGTTTTCGCGAGTTTGTCAATGCACGCAGCACCAGTTGTTGCAGTAACTGAAACAGGAATTTCAGTAAATGTTCAGGACGAATATACTGAGGTTGCAGCAGATGCTGTTCCGGCAGCAGTAAAATCGACTATTGAAAAATCTTTTCCAGGAACGAAGCTTGTAAAAGCGTACAAAAACGAAAAGAATGAATACAAGCTTGAAATAGCTAGTGGTGAAAAAAAGTATACTGTATTTACAGATGCTTCAGGAAATATTATTAAAAAATAATTTTAAATAAGAGCAATATGAAAAAGTTAGTTTGTGCAACAGCTATTATTTTGGGTAGTTTGTCTTTTACTGCAACAGCAGCGACAACTCAAAATAAAATAGAAGTTTCCATTTCTGTTCAGACAGAATACACTGAAGTTACTGCAGATGCTGTTCCAGCTGCTGTAAAAACGGCTCTGCAAACTGCTTATCCAAATGCAAAACTGGAAAAAGCGTTTGTAAATGAAAAAAAAGAATACAAATTAGAAATATCAGTTAAGGACCAGAAGGCTACTGTTTATTCAGATGTCAATGGCAATTGGCTGAAAATATAATAAATATATTATAAATATAATTAGGTGAATTAGATTTATGTTTTTGGTGAAAAAGAGATTGCTTCCGGCAATCTCTTTTTTTTTTGCATAATTTTGTGAGAATACAACTTTAATAGTATTATTTTAGCAAAAAAGTCCCTAAAAACAGATGTCAAAAATATTATTGATAGAAGATGATATTTCGTTTTGTAAATTATTAGAGAAGTTTCTAATAAAAAAAGCATACGATGTAACAATAGCATTCTCTGCTGCCGAAGCCAGATTAGCAATCAAAAACGAATCATTTGATTTGATTTTGACTGATCTTCGTTTGCCGGATTCTGATGGTATTGGACTAATGTCAGAATTTAAAAATGATTATCCTCAAATTCCTGTCGTTCTTATGACAGGTTACTCGGATGTAAATACTGCGGTGAAAGCCATTAAAAATGGTGCAGCCGATTATATTTCCAAACCCTTCAATCCGGATGAGGTTTTGCTTGTTATTACAAATGCACTTCAAACTTTTGAAGAAGAAATCCCTTCTAAGGAAAATAAAAAACCGGTTAAAAAGCAAACTTCAACAGAAAATGAATTTGTAAAAGGAATTTCTGTAGCTTCCAAAAAATTATTAGATCATATTCAATTGGTAAGTCCAACGGATATGTCAGTTTTGATTATCGGCGAAAGCGGAACAGGAAAAGAAATTATTGCCAAAAGCATTCATCAGCAAAGCAACAGAAAGAATAATAATTTTATTGCCGTTGACTGTGGCGCAATTCCGAAAGAATTGGCAGCAAGTGAATTTTTTGGTCATTTGAAAGGTTCTTTTACCGGCGCGATCAGTGATAAAATGGGTTATTTTGAAGCGGCTAACGGCGGAACTTTATTTTTGGACGAAATAGGGAATCTATCTTATGAAAATCAAATTCAGTTATTGCGAGCGCTTCAGGAACGAAAAATAAAACCTGTTGGAAGCAATAAGGAAATAAACGTCGATATCCGCATTATTACAGCAACAAATGAAGATTTGCGTGAAGCAGTAAAAAATGGCGATTTTAGAGAAGATTTATACCATAGAATCAATGAGTTTTCAATTCTTTCTCCATCGTTAAAAGATAGAGAAGAAGATTTAATGGTTTTTGCCGATTATTTTTTAGAAAAAGCCAATCAGCAGTTGAATAAAGATGTTATCGGGTTTTCTCCGGAAGTGGTAGCTATTTTTCAAAATTACAATTGGCCGGGAAACTTGCGTGAATTGCAGAATTGTGTAAAACGCGCAACACTTTTATCTCGCGGAAATTATATAGAAAGCGATGTTTTACCAGCTGAGTTTTTTCAGGTTCAAAAACAGGATAATGCTGACACTGTAAGTAATTTTTCTTTGTCTGAGAATGAAAAGGAAACTATTATTCACGCATTGTCAAAAACGCAGAATAATAAATCTGAAGCAGCAAAATTGCTTAAAATTACCAGAAAGACACTTTACAATAAATTAAAGCAATACAACATCGATTAAACGATTTCTTGCTCTAATGCTTTAAAGAGAGAACCAATTCTTTGCTCTAAATCGGTGTGTATATCTTGTACTGCTATCATTTCAAAATCATTGCTTTCTAAAGTTTTTAGAATTTCACCAATTTCATAAGCTTCAATTTGCTTGAACATGGGTGCGATTCGATGAGCAATAGCATTTATTTCGGCAACATTTTTGTCGGTAATGGCATTTTTCAGATAAACAAGATTTTCATTGGTACTTTCGATAAAAGATCGTAAGACATCATTTAATGCATTTTGATCGTTGCCCAAAAACTCTTTTAGCGTATCTAAAGAATAGATTTTAGAAGATTTCTTTTCGATTTCTTTTAAATCTGCTTTTGGCAATAATTCATTTCCTAAAATAATTCGGATAGTATCCAGCAATATTTTCGGCGAATAAGGTTTTTTAACCACAGTCGTAAAACCGGCATCTGTATAAACAGAAATTTCTAAATCGGTTCGGCCGGTAAGTGCAATAACAGGCTGATTAACATATACTGAGCTCTTTCTTAGTTTTTCAAGAAACATAAAACCATCCATTTCAGGCATTTGAATATCAGTAATAACAAAATCAAAATTGGTTTTCTGAATCGCTTCCAAAGCTTTGCTGGCATTGGTAAACGATAAAACCTGATGTTTTTCTTGTTTTAATACACCGCTGGTTAAATTCAGAAGATTTATGTCGTCATCAACTACAATAAAAGTTTGTGTTTTAGTATTTTGAACCACAGATTTTTTTAATTCAGTCACAGGATTTGCGACACTTTGATCCAATAATAACGGAAGTTTGATCTCGAAAGTACTTCCTTTTCCAAAAGTGCTTTCAAGATTTAGGGTTCCTCCTAAAATCGAAATGATTTTTTGGCAAATAGAAAGACCTAAACCAGTTCCGCCATATTTTTTTTCGATGTTTTCATTTGCCTGTGCAAACTCCTCAAAAACTAATTTTTGATTTCCTTTCTCAATTCCAATTCCGGTATCTTCTATTGTGATTACAAAAAAACGAGAATCTTCATCCGGATAAGCGCTGATTCTAATGTAACCTTCTTCCGTAAATTTATAAGCATTTCCGATGATGTTGCTCAAAATTTGTTTCAGTCGAAAGGGATCTCCAACAATTTTTCCGTTTAGTTTTTCATCGGTATTAATGATTAAATCGATGTTTTTGTGTTTGTAAACCGTCTGAATGCTTTTGCCAACTTCGTCAATAATCTCCGAAAGTGAAAATGGAACTTTTTCAATCGTAATTTTTCCGGCTTCTATTTGGGAGAAATCCAGTAAGTCCTGAACCAGTTGTGTAATATATTCCGAAGAATTTTTAATGTTTTTAATAAAATAAGACTGCTTCGTATTGACATCAGAATTGCCCAAAAGCTCAGAATAACCAACAATGGTACTCAAAGGCGTTTTTAAATCGTGACTGACAGTTGAAATTAATTGTTCACGGCTTTTCAATAAATTTTTGGTTTTAAAATTCGCAATTTCAAGCTGCTTTTTATAAACCTGAGATTTAGAATAATCGCTCACAATTAAAATAGAAAAGAATAACGTAAGAACTAGTCCAATTATAGCGGATGCCGTAACAATTTCATTGACCTTTTTAAGTGATTTTTCTTTTAAAGAATTGTTTTTTATCGAATTGATAATGATTTCTCTTTCGATAATTCGAAGTACTTTTCGGAGCTGTTCAGAAATGGCAATTTCATTTTTCAGCAATTTATTTTCCTCAAAATTTAAGGATTCTTTTTTCTTTTCGGCTCTTAATTTTACAGAGCTTAACAGCTTTTTAGAATTAGCCAAAATAGAATCAGAAGCTTTTTTGCTCAGCGTATTGGTACTGTCATCCGGAATATTCTGATTTAGATAATCGACATATTTCTGAAGGACATTTTTTTGATAACTTCCAAGCTGATTTGGATTTTTAGTAAAATCCTGAAGTTCGAGTTTACGAAGTTTGAACTCCATTTTGGTAATTTCATCAATCGCCGTATTTACCGAAACTTCATCGTCCGCTTTGTTTTTTATCGTTTTTAATTGCTGGATATTTTTGGTTTTTTCAGCCAATAAATACGTTACACTGTCAAGCAGTACTTTTTGATATTCTGTAGTAACAATTTGTTTCAAAGTATCGATTCTCGCACGTAAAGAATCCGTTTCAATAACATAACTTTTGAAGTCTTTTTCAGAGTTGGTCTGAATCGTTTTTCGTGCTAAACTTTCCGTTTTATAAACATTCGAAAAAAGTTTGCTGACTCTTAAAATCTTGGTTTTTTCGAAGGCAATTTTATCCTCCAGTTTGTTATAAACCACATTTTCCGAATATAAAAACCAGCCAACCGTAACAACAAGAGCCAATAATGCAACGTAGCTAAAGAGCACTTTAAGGGCTGTGTAACTTTTTTTGCTCTCCATAGATTGTTATTGTTGAGATTGGGAAGTTTTAAAATTTGAATTCACTGCAATTTATCTAAAAAAATCTGTTTTTAAAAGAGAAATTAAGATCAAAGTGTTACATAATTCAAAGGTTCTTAAAGCAAAATAGCCACAGATTATGTAAAAATCTGTGGCTATTAAATGCGTTTTAAAAACTTATATTATAATGTTTCGTTCAACCATTTAAAAAATTCACCTTGCCAAACTTGTGCATTTTGCGGTTTTAACACCCAGTGATTTTCATCTGGAAAATAAACAAAACGGCTTTTGATTCCTCTTAATTGAGCAGCCTGAAAAGCTTCTTGTCCTTGCCCGATTGGCACACGGAAATCTTTTCCTCCCTGGAAAATCAAAATTGGCTTATTCCATTTTTCAACCATTGTTGCAGGGTTAAATGTAGTATACGCTTTTTGAGCAACAGCATTGTCTTTTTCCCAGTAAGCACCACCAAAATCCCAGTTGTTAAAGAAAACCTCTTCAGTAGTTCCTAACATACTTACAGTATTAAATACTCCGTCGTGAGCAATAAAAGTTTTGAAACGGTTGTTGTGAATTCCAGCTAAGTAAAATACAGAATATCCTCCGTAACTTGCACCAACACATCCTAAACGGCTTTTGTCAACATAACTTTCTTTCGCTACATCATCAATTGCAGAAAGGTAATCGTCCATAACTTGTCCGCCCCAATCTTTACTAATTTGTTCGTTCCATTCAACACCGTGTCCTGGCATTCCGCGACGGTTTGGCGCTACAACTACATAGCCTTTAGCAGCCATTAAAGAGAAATTCCAACGGAAAGAATACGATTGTGTCAATGCACTTTGTGGACCACCTTGACAGAATAATAATGTTGGGTATTTTTTTGTAGCATCAAAATTTGGAGGTAAGATTACCCAAACCAACATTTTTTTACCGTCAGTTGTTGTTACATAACGTTTTTCTGTTTTGCTTAACGCTAATGTTTTGTACGTTTCTGTATTTACATTAGAAAGTTGTTTCCAGCTGTTTTTCTTTAAGTTGAAAGAATAAATTTCCGGAGCGTGATTCATATCATTTCTTGTAACGATAATTTCGTCACCTGCAAAACCTACTAAATCATTTACATCAAAATCGCCTTTCGTAATTTGACGAACCTGAATAGCAATTTTAGTCAATCCAGGAAAGTTCACCACAAATAATTGTTTTGTACCATCTACAGGCGCAACAAAATAAACGTTTCTACCATCTTTACTCCAGATAAAATTATCTACAGTTCCGTCCCAATTTGCAGTAAGATTAATTTTCATTCCTTTAAAATCAACAATAATGTCATTTTTATCGGCTTCGTAACCATCACGTTTCATTTGCAACCACGTTAGATTTCCTGTTGGAGAAAATTGTGGAGCGGTATCGTAACCTAAATTACCTTCAGTTCTGTTAATCGTTTTTTGAGTCTCTAAATTGTACTCATAAATATCAGTATTTGTCGAAATTGCATAAGCAGTTCCGGCTTTTTTCTTGCAAACATACAAGATGCTTTTTCCGTCAGGAGACCAGATATAATCTTCGTCACCACCAAAAGGTTTTTGCGGAGAATCAAAAGTTTCACCTTTCAAAATGTCAATTCCTGCAGCACCGTCTTTGTTTTCTTTGTAAAAAACGTGGTTAAATTTACCTTCATTCCAAGTGTCCCAGTGACGGTAATCTAAACCATCATAAATTTGAGCTTCAGACTTGTCTAGTTTTGGATAAAAATCTTTTCCTAAAACTTTGTCAATTTTTACTTCATCGTTGTAAACTAAAAATTTTCCGTCTGGCGAAATATTTTTATCATTTAAAACCTCTTTCGTGTCTTTGATTTCAGTTGCATTTCCGCCATTTACAGGAATGGTGTAAAATTTAGAATGCGATTTGTTTTCTTCTACAGAAGGTGTAGAAACTTTAAAAACAACATTTTTTTCGTCTTTTGAAAGTCCAAGCGCACTAACTCGGCCCAATTTCCATAATAATTCCGGAGACATTACATTTTGTCCAATAGCGTTTAAACTCATCATTATTAATGTTGTTACTACTACTTTTTTCATAATAAAAAATTCTTTTTTTTGAGGTGCTAAAAATACAACATTTAAATTCCAATATGTGAAATTCCGGATTCCAATTTATTGTTAAAGTTTAGAAGTAAATTTCAATTTTTCAAATTCCAATTTTTATTTTTTACAACTTATAATATTGTATTTCCACCCTGAGCGTTCCGAGACTTCGGGAGAAGGGCGCACAGTGAATGGCTTCTCCCGAAGTCTCGGAACGCTCAGCCTGACAAAGAATTTAAATGAACTTATATTACTTATATGGTTCAAAAAAATCATTATTTTTATAAAAAACTCTGAAAATGGAACTTAGCTATTGGGAATTAAAAAATTGGTTCACAAATGTCGACTACACTATTGTTGGGAGCGGCATTGTTGGTCTGCATACGGCATTACGCTTACGCGAAAGATTTCCAGAAGCTAAAATTCTGGTTTTAGAAAGAGGAATGTTGCCTCAAGGCGCGAGTACAAAAAATGCCGGTTTTGCCTGTTTCGGAAGTCTTTCTGAAATTATGGAAGATTTAAAAACGCATTCGGAAGATGATGTTGTAAATCTGATCGAAAAACGTTGGAAAGGTTTGCAGTTATTACGAAAGCGATTAGGAGATTCGGCTATTGATTTTAAGCCTCATGGCGGTTACGAATTATTTCTAAAAGAAGATGAATTGGGATTTAGTGAATACATTTCGAAAATTCCTTTTGTGAATGAGGTTTTGAAACCGCTTTTTAAAGCCGATGTTTTTTCAAAAGAAATAGATCGTTTTGGGTTTGAAAACATTCAGGAGTATCTCATTTTTAATCCGTTTGAAGGGCAAATTGATACAGGGAATATGATGCAGGCGTTATTGAAACATGCGATTTCAGCCGATGTTTTAATACTTAACCAACAGACAGTAAATTCATATCTCGATGCCGGAAACCATGTTGAAGTTGTAGTAAATGATTTTAGTTTTAAAACCAAAAAATTACTTTTTACAACAAACGGTTTTGCCAATTCTCTAACAAAGGGAGCCGTAAAACCCGCTCGGGCACAGGTTTTAATTACTGAACCTATTCATAATTTAGACATCAAAGGCACGTTTCATTTAGATCGCGGTTATTATTATTTTAGAAATATCGATAATCGTATTTTACTCGGCGGAGGCCGAAATCTTGATTTTGAGCAAGAAACTACTACAGAATTTGGGCAGACGAAAATTGTTCAAAATAAATTGGAAGATTTGCTGAAAAATGTAATTTTACCAAATCAGGATTTCCAAATTTCGCATCGTTGGAGTGGAATTATGGGAGTCGGGAACAGTAAGAGTCCGATTGTTTCTCAACTTTCTGAAAATGTGTACTGTGGAGTACGTTTGGGCGGAATGGGAGTGGCAATAGGAAGTTTAGTAGGAACAGAATTAGCAGATTTAATATAATGGCAGTAACCAAAAAACCAGCACCAAAAAAACCGGCCGCGGGAAAAGCGAAACCAGCAGCGAAGAAAAAAAGCAATCGAACTTTTGGAGAAAAAGTAAAATGGTTTTTTATCAAATTAATGCTTTGGTTTTTCGGACTTTCTATAGGATCGGTGATATTTTTTAAATATGTTCCGGTGCCGTTTACACCTTTAATGATCATTCGTGCAATTGAAAATAAATGGGCAGGAAAAGAAGTTTATTTTGATCACGATTGGGAACCAATTGATAAAATTTCGATGAATCTTCAGAAAGCAGTAATTGCCAGTGAAGACGGAACTTTTCTATCGCACAATGGTTTTGATTTTAAAGCGCTTCAAAAGGCTTATAAAAGTAATGAGCGCGGACGCCGAATTCGTGGCGGAAGTACGATTTCGCAGCAAACAGCTAAAAACGTCTTTTTGTGGCAAGGAAAAAGTTATCTACGTAAAGGTCTTGAAGCTTATTTTACTGTTTTGATTGAAATAATTTGGGGCAAAGAAAGAATTATGGAGGTTTATTTGAACAGTATCGAAATGGGCGATGGTGTTTATGGCGCTTATGCCGCGACTGAACATTGGTACAGACGCGATGCTTCGAGCTTAACGCCAATGCAAGCCGCTGGAATTGCTGCAATTTTGCCAAATCCGAGAAAATTTAAAGCGACTGGTTCGTCAAGTTATATCAACAGAAGAAAAGAGCGAATTGTTCGCGAAATGCGTTATGTTGGAAAAATAAATTATAATGGGAAATAAAAACGCCTTATTTGCGGTCTTCCTATTGGCAACAACTTTAGTTTTCGGACAGGCAAACACAAAAGAATTCGGATTTATTTCTGATAATGATTTATATACTTCGTCTAAAAACGATATGTATTATACAAACGGTCTGGAGTTTTTCTACCGGTATTTATCAAAAAATGAAAATCCGAAAATCAATAAAAAAATTACTGAATTTCGTTTCGGACAATATCTGTATAATCCGCGTTTTATTAACAAGGAAGCAGTTCATAAAAATGACCGCCCTTTTACAGGTTATCTTTTTGCCGAAGCAGGCCGAAGCTTTTTTTATCAAAGCGAATCGGTTTTAAAAACAGATTTTCAATTGGGTTATATGGGGCCAAACGCTTTTGGACGCCAAACTCAGGAAAGTTTTCATGAACTAATTGGCTATAAAAAAGTGTATGGTTGGGAAAACCAGCTTCATAATGCTTTGGCCGTTCAGGCTCACATACTTTATTCTAAGGAAATGTTTCCGTCGGAGCATAGTGATTATGCCGATATTCATTTTCAGTCCGAAGCTAATTTAGGAACCATTTTCTCTGGTATTTCGACTGGAGTTATGGTAAGATTGGGATTCAAAGAACTGATTCCTCTTTATGACTCCAATTTACACGATGCTTCGGTAAGTGCCAACGAGCAATTGAATATGAGGGAATTTTATTTTTACTTCATGCCGAGCATCAATTATCAGTTTTACGACGCAACGATTGAAGGAAGTATGTTCAGCAATACAAGTCCAGTGACTTTTGAATTGGAGCCTTTTCGTTTCAACTTCGAAGCTGGTTTAAAATACCGTCATAACAAGTTCAATATGTCGTATTCTTTTATTTACCGTGGAAGAGAATTAAAAGATCCTAAATTTGATACTAATTCTGGTTACTTTTTTGGAAGTATTCGAATGGGGTTTTTGTTGAGGTAGGTTTTCTTACTCGCAAAGTCGCGAATGCGCAAAGTTTAATTTTTCGGGTAAATAATAATACCAAATCAGGTATTAATACTTAATATCTTGTTCTGTTAAAAGGTTAATTTTGGTTGAGAGAGACATTAATTTGTAATGCTAATTTTTTAAATTATTAATTTTTAAGATATTAGTGTTTTGTTTCTTGAAATTTGTCTAACTAACCACCATCAAAAATGACCACAAACATCCCTAAACAGTCAATTAATCAATTAAAAAAAACATTAGAAAATTTCAAAATTAACGATGCAATAGAATTGTGCACAAATGAAGCCCAAACTCGTAAATTTTTGATAGAACCTTTTTTTCATCTTCTTAATTATATTTCTAATGATTTAATACCTGAGTTTAATGCTGATTTTGGGGATAGAGTAAGTCAAAAAATTGATTATGCTATTCTACTCAATAAAAAAGAAACTATTTTAATTGAAGCAAAAAAGTATAACAGCAGGCTAAGTGATAAAGAAGCTGGACAACTTAATGGATACTTTAATAATACTAAAAGTTCTCGAATTGCAGTTTTAACCAACGGAATTGAATATAGGTTTTATTCGGATATATTATTGCCTAATGTTATTGATTCAAAACCCTTTTTTGTATTTAATTTGACTAATTATTCGGATAAAGATTTAGAAACTTTAATCAAATTCGATAAAAGATATGTAGTCATAAATGAGATAATTAAAACAGCTCAAGAATGTGTTTTTGTAGAAGATTTTGAAGCAAGTCTGTTAAAAGAATTTATAGCACCTTCTAAGGATTTGTTGAAAATTATTCATAGAAATATGAATTTCAAAACAAAGTTTACTGAAGAAACGCAAGGCAAAATGATCAATTTGATTAATTCGGCTTTGTTAAAGTCTTTATATGATAAAAAAGTTATTTCTGAATCTAATTCAAACACGGGAGGAATTATAACAACCGAAACAGAAATTCAAGCTTATCATACCATAAGAACTTTATTGATTCAGAATAAAAAGATACCAAGTCAAAGAATTTTCTTTAAAGATTTTAAAAGTTTTTTTAATATCAGTGTTGATGATAATTTAAAAAAAGTGATTTGTAAATTGATTTTTAGTGATTCAAAATTGAAGATTGTTATCGAAAACAATGAATATTTATTAAGCAGTGTTGATGATGTTTTGAAGTATAAAAATGAATTGATTAACAGGACACTTTTATTATTAGAATAGAATATAAAAACAAAACCTTCTAATTTAGCCCCGATCGAAACGATATCCTTTTGTGGCGGTGTTCGCCATAAAAGATATAGTGTAGAGCGGGACGAGTGTTGTTTTGAAAACTGAATTTTCTGCTTATAATTAAAAAAAAACTACACGATGAACTCTTAACATTTTGATAATACGCGATTTAGTTTAAATTTTTTACATTTAATTAAAATTTAAATTATGGATGTTAATTGGAATATAATAGGAGTAGTGGCAATTTTGGTCGTTGTTTTGGTCGTTTTAACAATCAGAAAAAATCTTAAAGAGAAAAAGAAATTGGAAAATTTGCTGAATAACGATTTCAAAAAAGCAAAAAAAGATAGAATTGATGCCGACGATTCGGCAAATGAAAAATAAGTAAAAGTTATTTCAAAATACAGATTTTTTTGGTCTTAACTATGCAGTTTGTCATTTCGAGGAACGAGAAATCTCCACGAGAAGCTCTACAAAGATTGGATTTACGGTACGGAGTCACTTGCGGAGATTTCTCGTTCCTCGAAATGACAAGATTGTGAGATTATAGAAAAATAAACCCTTGTAAATTTATTTTTACAAGGGTTTTTAATTTTGTGGAGAATACCGGATTCGAACCGGTCGCCTCTACGCTGCCAGCGTAGCGCTCTAGCCAAATGAGCTAATCCCCCAAAGCGTTAGCAAATAAAGACAATAAATTTTCAAAAAACAAATTTCGAGAAGATTCAGGAGAATTATTTTTCAAAAGCGTAACTTTACGTTTAAATCTATTTTTATGAGTTCAGAAAGTGTAAAAGGAAGTTTAGAAACTTCTTTTCAGGGTACGATTGCAACTGTTGAATTTGGGCATCCGGCGAGTAATTCTTTTCCGCGTCAATTATTAGATCGTCTTACGGCAGAAATTAATTTGCTAAGCAGAGATGAAAATGTTTCGGTTATCATTCTGAAAAGTGAAGGAGCAAGGGCTTTTTGTTCTGGCGCTTCTTTTGACGAGCTTTTGGAAATAGAAAATGAAGAACAAGGAACAGAATTCTTTTCCGGTTTCGCTCATTTGCTTAATGCGATGCGCAACTGTAATAAATTAATTATTGGCCGTGTACAAGGAAAAGCTGTTGGTGGCGGTGTCGGAATTATTGCGGCTTGTGATTATGTTTTTGCAACTCCTGAAAGTGATGTGAAATTATCAGAATTGGCAATTGGAATTGGACCTTTTGTAATCGAACCGGCTGTTTCGCGAAAAATAGGAAAAACGGCAATGACAGAAATGACGCTGGCTGCAAATGAATGGAAATCCGCAGAATGGGCGTTTCAAAAAGGACTTTTCTCTGTGGTTTGCGAATCATTTAGTCTGGATCTTAAAATTGATGATTTTGCAAAAAGAATAAGTTCTTATAATCCGGAAGCATTGCGGGAAATGAAGAAAATTATTTGGGAAAATACAGAAAATTGGGAATCACTTCTTTTTGAAAGAGCCGCAATTACCGGAAAACTGGTTTTATCTGATTTTAGCAGAAACGCGTTGCTTCAGTTTAAAAAATAAGAAATACGAATAATTTAAACACATAGAAACTTAGTTTTCTAGTTTTGACTAAGAAGGCGTTTCACTTGCATTAAAAAACATTGCTATGCGTTTAGAACAAATTTTTAAATATGCATATTATTTCATTACTACAAAAAGTAGATGTCGCAGAGAAAATTAAGAGTGCACCAGACAGCGGTTATCAAATTGGCGTTGTAATCGGATCTTTCATTCCGTTTGTCATTTTAATAGGAATTGCGTACTGGATGTATAACCGTGCTAAAAAAAGAGACGAAAACGGTTATTAATTTGTAAATTTGCAAGCTTAAAATTAAACATCGATGAGTAATATCAGAATTACAAAACAATTTAGTTTCGAAACCGGCCACGCTTTGTACGGCTACGACGGAAAATGTAAGAACGTTCACGGACACAGTTATAAATTGTCGGTAACAGTTATTGGCTCGCCAATTACGGATCGATCGAATGTGAAATTCGGAATGGTGATTGACTTTTCGGACCTAAAAAAAATTGTAAAAGAAGAAATCGTCGATCAGTTTGATCATGCTACTGTTTTTAATCAGACTACGCCACATATCGAATTGGCAAACGAACTGAAAAACCGTGGGCACCACGTAATTTTGGTAGATTATCAGCCAACAAGCGAAAATATGGTTGTTGATTTTGCCGAAAGAATTATCGGAAGACTTCCTGCCGGAATTTCTCTTTTCTCACTTAAACTTCAGGAAACAGAGTCGTCATTCGCAGAATGGTATGCATCGGATAATTTGTAAAAAAAGTTCAAAGTTCAAAGTTCAAAGATTTTTCTTAGTTGTCTAAAAATCTAAGAAGTCTAACAATCTAATAATCTAAATGAAAAAAATATATTTTGCTTCAGATCAGCATTTTGGTGCGCCAACTCCTGAGTTGAGTTTGCCGCGCGAAAAGAAATTTGTGGCGTGGCTAGATGAGGTTAAAGAAGATGCTGAAGCTATTTTTTTATTGGGTGATTTGTTTGATTTTTGGTTCGAATATAAAACGGTTGTTCCAAAAGGTTTTGTTCGTATTTTAGGCAAACTGGCTGAAATTCGCGACAGCGGTATTCCGATTTACTTTTTTGTTGGAAATCATGATTTGTGGATGAATGATTACTTCCAAACTGAACTGAATATTCCGGTTTATCATGATAACAAAGAATTTACTTTTAACGGAAAAACGTTTCTAATTGGCCACGGTGACGGAAAAGGTCCTGGCGATAAAGGATATAAAAGAATGAAAAAGGTATTTACGAATCCGTTTTCAAAATGGCTTTTTCGTTGGTTGCATCCGGATGTGGGTGTAAGTTTGGCTCAATATTTATCGGTTAAAAACAAACTGATTTCTGGTGATGAAGATGTAAAATTCTTGGGTGAAGAAAACGAATGGCTGGTTTTATACGCCAAACGTAAACTGGAAACCAAGCATTATAATTACTTCATTTTTGGGCATCGTCATTTACCTATGATTATTCCTGTTGGCGAAGATTCCAATTATGTAAATCTGGGCGATTGGATCGGCTATTTTACCTATGGTGTTTTTGACGGTGAAAATTTCGAACTTAAGAAATTCGAATCTTAATTCATTCCGGGTCCGTAAACATATTCATCTAATTCGATTTTGAATAGCGATCCTTCAACTAAATCTTTAATCGATTTTAATTCCGTCATATTAACCGCTAAATCTATAGAAGAACAAGGTGTTTTTAATAAGAATTTGTGACAGGAATATTTTAATTCGCAAGCTTCGCAGCAATTGTTTTCGATTAAACTATCTTCAATCAAATCGCAAAACATATTCAATTCAGAAATGGTAAAATAAAATCCCGTTTCCTTAAAAACCAATTGTACTTTGTCCAGAATGGTCTGGTTATTTTGTTTCCAGTAAAATGCTATGCCAAAATTATTATGGTAGATTTGTTGTATTTCTCTCATCGTAAATCCTTTTATTCAGACAAATATAAATATTATTTATATTAATTCTAAATAAAAAAATCATAAAAGTTTTAAAAAAATCTTTTTTCAGCTAGCACATTGTGCTAAAGTAAAAGCGGGGATTTTCTAGGTGAGATAGTTAGAAATGTCTTAGTTCATGCCAGAACCGTAAATATATTCATTTAGATTAAGTCGGAATAATGAACCGTCAACCAAATCTTTTATGGAATTTAATTCAATCGGTGATATTTCTAAATCTATTGCAACATAAGGTGTTTTCAATAAAAATTTATCAAAGACGCGTTTCACACCGCTTGTATCATAATCATTTTGGTCTGTAACACAGTCTTCAATTAAATCGTGAAATTCATTTAATTCCTGAACTGAAAAATAAAATCCCATTTGTTTAAAAAGCAACTGAATTTTATCTGCTATGATTTCGTTGCCTTCTTTCCAATAAAATGAAATTCCAAAATCGTTTCGGTAAATTTGCTCAATGTCTTTCATGGCAATTTTTTTTTAGGCCACAAAGGTACAGACTGTTTGTATTAATATTTGACTAAATAAAGCATAAAAAAAAGCTAAAAAATCTTGTTAATAATTGATTTTTAATTGTTTAGTGTGGTTTCTAGAAGTTCGCTTTTTTAATACACCAATATCTCTTAATGTGTCTAACTACATTATTTCAACCAATTTTTTAGGTTAGAAAGAAATATTGCCTGTTGGTCTACAAATAAATAATGTGAACAATTGTCTAGAAAAGTAAAGTGTTTTTCTCCAGTTATAGCTTTCAAAGATTTAATTTGTGCTGATGAAAAAATGCCATCCTGTTTTCCATAAATTCCAAAAATAGGAACACCCAAAGCTTTGATCTGTTTTAAAATTGGTCGAGTATCTATATTGTTTTGTTTTTCATTTTGATAAAAAAGCAAGGGCGCATTTTTGTTCCGAATATTAGTTTTGAAAAATTCGCCCGCTTCATAATCCGCATATAACCTTTTAGAATCCGAAGTTGGATTTGGCATTTTAAAAAAGCCGTTTTCCCCTGCAAGATCAAAACATCCTTTTCTATATTCGGCTGAGCTTTTGCTTAGATTTTCTACAATACTTATTTTCTTTAGTTGTTCAGAATCCGTATTGTATTTCTGTTTTAAAGTATCCAAAATATGATTGTAAGTCTCTTGTTGAGAAAATAATGCTCCAGCTAAAACCAACGCGCTAACATTCTGTGGATATTTATTGGTGTAAAGTGTAGCAACTAAACCGCCAAAACTATGACTGAGCAAAATGGCTTTTTTAAAATGATATGTTTTATAAATGGAATTTAAATCCTGAAAAGCTTCTTCATAAGTAAATTTCGCATCAGGATCTGCAGATCTCCCTTCACCTCTTCGATCATAAGCAATAACATAAAACCCAAGATTAGCTAGATTTTGTGCTGTTGTTCCTTCAAATAAAGTTGCATTTCCACTTGGTCCTCCGTGAATGAAAATTAATGGTTTGTCCTTTTTATTTCCGTAGGCTTTGATATAAAGATTTTGTCCATTTGCAAAAATCGAAAATGAGAGGAATATTGAAAGAAAAAAGGCTTTCATTGTTCTATTTTCCTATGATCGTCCATATCTTTTTGAAGATCTAAATTTCTAAAGGTTGGCGATATAAAGCCAAAACCCAAAACAGTCAAAAGCGTGACACTTCCTCCAAAAACTACCGAAGTAACAGCGCCCATTAATTTGGCTGTTGCACCACTTTCAAAAGCACCTAATTCATTAGAAGATCCAACAAAAATTGAATTTACTGATCCAACTCTTCCACGCATATGATCAGGAGTTTTAAGCTGTAAAATCGTTTGGCGAATTACAACAGAAATTCCATCGGCCAATCCGCTCAAAAATAAAGCGAAAACAGAAAGCCAGAAATAAGTAGAAAGACCAAATAAGATGATAGATAATCCGAAAACAAATATGGCCGCCAGAAGTTTTTTTCCTGCATTTTTGTATAAAGGCACATAAGCAGAAATGATCATAGTAATAAAAGACCCAACTGCCGGCGCGGCTCTTAAAATACCAAAGCCTTCAGAACCAACTTTTAAAATGTCCTGAGCAAAAACGGGCAATAATGCAACTGCACCTCCAAAAAGTACAGCAATCATATCAAGGGATAAGGCGCCTAAAACAATTTGATTTTTAAAGACAAAAGTCAAGCCTTCTGTAAGACTATCTTTTATTGATTCTCCAATCTTCGGATTTACGATTGGTTTTTTGCTGATTTGTGATAAGGCAATTAAGGCGAGAATCGAGAATCCAAAAACCATGCACATTGACCAGTGAACGCCAATCCAGTTAATTGAAAAACCTGCAAGAGCAGGCCCCATAACGGCTCCAATTTGCCAAACCGAACTGCTCCATGTAGAAGCATTTGGATATACTTTTTTTGGAATAATCAACGATTGAAGAGAGAAAGTAGTCGGGCCTAAAAATGCTCTAACTATTCCGCCAAGAAAAACCAAAAAATAAATAGAATATAAGATTGAATTGGTTGGCCATCCGCTGACAATCTTTGGCCAAGTCAATAAAAACAATCCAAAACTAATTACTGAAAATCCTAGAATGCATTTTACCAATAATCCTTTTTTCTCTCTTTGGTCAACAATATGTCCTGCAAATAGTGCCATCGAGACTGCAGGAATAACTTCCATTAAACCAATAATTCCTAACGAAAGTGGATTTTTAGTTAAACTGTAAACTTCCCACTCAATCACAATAAACTGCATTGCCCATGCAAAAACCATACAGAAACGAAGTAATAAAAATACATTGAATTCTCTATAACGAAGTGCCTGATACGGATCTGGCTTGTTTGATTTATCTGTCATTTGTTCTAATATCTTTCAGCATAAGCTGTGTTGAAATGTTTCCGTTCCACTCATTTTCAGCAATTGTATAAGCGAGCTGAAAGGTGTTTTGATTTTTTGTAATATCTATTTTTTTTCCGAGTCCAAAACCAATTGCGGCGATTCCTTCCGAGTTGGATTGTTTTGCGAAGAGTCTTAAATGTTCATCTTCTGAACCTAAAGTTTTGGCATAACCGGTATCTTTTACATCCGAAGTCATAAAAACAGGCGTCATATTCTGCGGACCAAAAGGCTCAAATTGTTTTAAAATCCGAATGAGTTTTGGTGTTATGTCTGAGAAATTAATTTCAGCATCAATTTCAATTTCCGGAGTTCGCATTTCCGGTAAAATGGTAGCTGAAACTTGTTTTTCAAAAGCTTCTTTAAAAGTAGAATAATTTTCAGCTTTTAAAGTCATTCCGGCTGCATACATATGTCCTCCAAATTGCTCCAAATGTTCTGCGCAGGCATCTAATGCATTATAAACATCAAAACCTTTTACAGAACGTGCAGAAGCTGCATATTTATCTCCACTTTTGGTAAAAACCAAAGTCGGACGATAATAGGTTTCAATTAATCTTGAAGCTACAATTCCGATAACGCCCTTGTGCCAGTCTTCCTGAAAAACAACAGTCGAGAAACGCTCAACTTCATTATTGTCGTGAATTTGCTGAAAAGCTTCTTTAGTGATTTTTTTATCTAAATCTTTTCTGTCTGCGTTGTATTGTTCTATTTCTGAAGCAAATTGTTGTGCTTGTTCAAAATCAAATTCGGTTAATAATTCGACAGCATGGTTTCCGTGTTTAATTCTTCCTGCGGCATTAATTCTTGGCGAAATAATGAAAACAACATCGGTAATATCGAGCACTTTCTTTTTTACCTGATGAACTAAAGCTTTAATTCCGGGTCTTGGTTCGCTATTAATTACCTGTAATCCGAAATAAGCCAGAACACGATTTTCTCCCGTTATCGGAACAATATCTGCTGCAATTGCTGTGGCAACCAAATCTAAATACGGAACCAAATCTTCAATCGTTTCATTTCGATTTTGGCCTAAAGCCTGAATCAATTTAAAACCAACACCACAACCACATAATTCATCATACGGATATTGGCAGTCTTCTCTTTTTGGATCCAAAACCGCAATAGCATTCGGGAGAAATTCTCCAGGGCGGTGGTGATCGCAAACAATAAAGTCGATGTTTTTTGCTTTCGCGTAAGCAATATGATCAATTGATTTGATACCGCAATCGAGCGCAATGATTAAGGAAATTCCGTTATCGTCCGCATAATCGATTCCTTTATATGAAATTCCATAACCTTCGTCATAACGATCCGGAATATAAGTGGCAATATTTGGATAATGTGATTTTAAATAAGAAGAAACCAAAGAAACCGCAGTTGTTCCGTCGACATCATAATCGCCAAAAACCAGAATGTTTTCCTGATTTTCGATGGCGCGTTCTATTCTCGCAACGGCTTTGTCCATATCTTTCATCAAATATGGATCGTGAAGATGTTCTAATGAAGGGCGAAAGAAATTCTTGGCATCTTCAAAAGTTTCAATGCCACGCTGAATCAAAAGTGTTGCTACAAAATCTTCTACATTTAAGGCGTTCGCTAAATGTTTGATTTTATCTTCAGAAGGTTTTGGTTTTAATGTCCAACGCATGGTTGATTTTAGATTTTAGATTTTAGACTTCTGATTTTTGAAATCGTTTAATCTGATTGTGATTTTTTTTAAACACATAGAATCATAGCTCATTGGAAACTTAAAAAGGCGTTTCACTTGCATAAATTCACATAGTTTTCTATGTGTTAGAAACGGGTTTCTTTCTAATTTCTTTTATTCAGAAACAAAAATCTATGTTTCTATGTGTTTGATTTTTTCTCATGCAGATTTGCTTCGCCTGTTCGCTATTGCTCGGGTTGCAGATGCAGCTTTAATCTGTGGCAGAATATATTTTGTATTATTTTGCTTCTAAAGCATTTCCTTCAAACTGAATTCCATCCCAACCTAAGTTGATGAAATTTCTAATATTTTGGTGATTTGTCCCATTTGGATCTCCTAAAACTTCTTCAAAATAGAATGCTCCAAAACACGCCAAAGTTTCTTCTTTACTTAAGTTTTGTAATTTCGCGAAAGAAAATAATTTACAAGAACCTGAATTTTCTCCGGCTGCATTACGTTGTGTTCCGTTTTGAAAAGCTGTTGGTGTAAAATTGTAATTTTCCTCGATTACTGCAATAGTTTCTGGAAATGTGATTTGTGTTGGTGTTTGTTTTACTTTTTCTAAAAAGGCTTGAATGCTCATGATTTTGATCTTATTTTTTTATGTTAAATACCATTGAGTTTTGTATGGTAATAATTTTTCCTTCATAAGGTATTTTTACTAACAGATGCATTTTGTTATCGTTTATTGATTTCGGGATAAAGTTGTAGTTAAATCTTGTTTGATTGTTATCACCAATTTTAATTTCTTTTTTCCCTTCAATCTTATAAATTTCATATTTAGGTAATTTTTTATCGAATGTTTGAAATAACATGACAATATTGTTGTTTTTTCCAACTTTAATGGTTTCGACATCAGGAACCCCGATTAATATTTGAGAATTCAAAAAATCACGCTCATTTTTTGATAGTGAATCTTTTAAGCTTTTATTCTCATTTTCGAGCTGTGAAATTTTATCAAATAAAGCTTTTTCTTCGTTTGAACTATATTTTGAATTATTACAACTAGATAATATAATACAGGTAATTAGTAAAATTACTTTTTTCATTAATTAGGATTGTTTTCTAAATGAGGTTTACTTTTCTTCTTCGTCCTTAGAATACTTACTTTTCTTAGCTTCTTTTTCTATTGTTTTCCCCGCAACGACCACGACAATTTCGCCGCGTGGTGCTGTTTTTTCAAAATGTGCTAAAACTTCTTTTGCAGTTCCGCGTACATTTTCTTCGTGCATTTTCGATAATTCTCTCGAAACACAAACTTGTCGGTCTTCTCCAAAATATTGTACAAATTCAGATAAAGTTTTAACGAGTTTATGTGGAGAAACGTATAAAATCATCGTTCGGGTTTCTTCGGCTAAAGCCAAAAATCGAGTCTGACGTCCTTTTTTATCAGGTAGAAAACCTTCAAAAACAAATTTGTCATTTGGTAGTCCGCTGTTTACAAGCGCGGGAACAAAAGCTGTTGCGCCCGGAAGACATTCAACTTCGATTTTATTTTCGACACAAGCACGGGTCAATAGAAATCCGGGATCAGAAATCGCCGGAGTTCCTGCATCTGAAATCAAAGCGATGGTTTCGCCGGCTTTCAAACGTGCAATTAAATTTTCGGTGGTTTTATGCTCATTGTGCATGTGATGGCTGTGCATATGCGTGCCAATTTCAAAATGCTTCAAGAGTTTTCCGCTTGTTCGGGTATCTTCCGCCAAAATCAAATCAACTTCTTTCAAAACCCGAATGGCTCTGAAAGTCATGTCTTCAAGATTGCCAATTGGCGTTGGAACGATGTATAATTTTGACATAATTTAGTTTAATATTTAAACACAGATTGCACGAATTAACACGAATGATTGAAGTGCTAAAATTTCACAAAGAAAAAATTTGTGCCAATTCGTGAAATTCGTGTTTTGTTTTTTTAAGAGAATTTCTTCTCAATAATTCCTAGAAAACGTTCCGCGTAATCGTCTTTTCCTTCCCAGTTATTATAATCTGGTTTCACCATGTTTTCAATAAACTCATGTGCTTCGCTGTAACTGTCGAAAGTCAGTAACTGATTTAAAACACGGCTGTAATCTTCTGTATTGTTTCCGAAAAGGTTTTTAGTAAAAGCAATTCGGTCATTTAAATCAATATGAAAACCTTTTGCCAGTTTTTCGTTTAGCGTTACGGCTTTTGGTTCTGCTGGTGTTTCTAGAACGGCAGTTTCAATTATTGTCTCTTGAGGTTCATTAAGTGATGGAAAAGGAGTGGAAGGAACCGCTTCAAAACTATCTACTTTTACAAACTGAGCATCAGCATAGTTTACGCCGAAATCTTCAAATAAAATTGTAGGTTTTGATGAGGTTTCAGCTTTTGGTTCTTCTTTAACAATCTCTTTGATTTCTTCAGTTTGTAATTCGAAAGCTGGTTTGAAATCAGGAATAGGATTGAAATCACTTACAGTTGTGAAAGACAATTCTTCAACAGCTTTTTTCGGTTCTTCCGCTGTTTCAACTTCTTGCTCTGTTTCAGTTTCCGGTTCTTCTGTAGTTTCTGTAGTAACAGGTTCTTCTATTGTTTCTTCAGTTGTTTCCGGAGTAGTTTCTTCCGGAACTTCTGCAATTATTTCTTCAACAATTTCCGGTTCTGGTGTTGGTTCTGCTTTCACTTCTTCAACAGGAATTTGTGTTTCAGTTACTTTTGAAATCGAAACTGTTTCTTCTTCTTTATTGAAAATGGTTTCGATTTCTTCTGTAATTTCACTATGGCTTATTGTTGGTTTTACGGTGTCGAAATTTTCGTCAACAAATTTTAAAATAGCCAGTTTCTCATATAATTTCTGCGTTTCAAGATACAATTGATTGATATCGGATTTGTTTTTAAGCTTTAAAATTCGATGTGCAATACTGATTAAATCGGCTTCCAATTTTTTTTTCATAACTGTTGAAATTATAGTGAATAAGGTATTTTAGTGTATTTGATGTCTGAATGTCTTTAATCTTAAAGAAATTCAAAAGATATTTTTTTATTTCTGTTAATAAACATTTCCAAATCTCCGATTTGATAAAATTTTTCTACTTTTGAAAAAATGTAAAACAGCACATTTTTACGTCGATTTATTACCAGTACAAAGTAATAAAAACTATTCATCTTTAAAGGTAGAAAAATACAAAATGTTTCTCGAAAATACAGTAAATCACAAAGAACAATTTGGTTGGATTGAAGTTATTTGTGGATCAATGTTTTCGGGTAAGACCGAGGAATTAATCCGCAGATTAAAACGCGCACAATTTGCCAAACAGAGAGTCGAAATCTTCAAACCTGCTATTGATACCCGTTATCATGACGAAATGGTAGTGTCTCACGACGCCAATGAAATTCGTTCAACGCCAGTTCCGGCGGCTGCTAATATTTTGATTTTGGCGCAAGGTTGCGATGTTATCGGAATTGACGAGGCGCAGTTTTTTGATGATGAAATTATTACAGTTTGTAATGATTTAGCCAATCAGGGAATTCGTGTAATTGTTGCAGGTCTTGATATGGATTTTAAAGGAAACCCTTTCGGGCCAATGCCTGGGTTGATGGCTACCGCCGAATATGTGACGAAAGTGCATGCAGTTTGTACCAGAACAGGAAACCTTGCTAATTATAGTTTCCGTAAAACGGATAATGATAAATTGGTAATGCTGGGTGAAACGGAAGAATATGAACCGCTTAGCCGTGCAGCATATTTTAATGCAATGAAGAAAATTCAGGAAAAATAGATTCAAAATTCATTTAAGCTTTACAAAATGCAAGACAAGCAAACTAAAAGAAAACAAAATATTTTACTATTACTTGTAATTGGAGTTGCAATAGCTTTGGCTGTTTATTTTCAGTTCTTTCTTTCCGAAAATAAAGAGGAAGTAAATACTGAAGTAATAGAATTAGTCGGGAAATATAATAAAAACTGCCCGCTGAATATCCAGGAAGGAATTCGTTTGGATAGTGTGAGTTTGCATGAAGAAGAAGTTGTTCAATACAATCTAACTTTGTTGAATGTTGAAAAAGAAACGGCAGAGGTTGATGTTATAAAAGCAGAAATTGAAAAAAGTCTTTTAAGCACAGCTAAAGCAAATCCAGGACTTCAGGTTTTTAGAGATAATGATTATACTTTGATTTATAGTTATAGCGATAAAAAGAAAGCATTTTTATTTACGGTGAAAATATTGCCGGATCAATATAAATAACAAAGAAAATATATGTTGGTAAACCCGACAGGTTTTTAAAACCTGTCGGGTTTATTTTTTAGATAAAATCAAAATGCGATATGTAAACTGGACTGAAGTCCAGCTCTACAAAATAATTCGTTCCTCCGGAACTAAAAGAGCCTTCGGCTCGATCCATATTGTAGGGCTGGACTTCAGTCCAGTTTAATATGCGAACGGAAAAAAAGAAACCCGACAAATTTTAAAATTTGTCGGGTTTGCTATTTTAAATGAACTTATATCTCTTATATGGTTAAAAAGAATTAAATCTTCTTTCTCATTCTCGCAACCGGAATATCAAGTTGTTCGCGATATTTTGCAATCGTTCTTCTCGCAATTGGATATCCTTTTTCTTTTAAGATTTCGGCCAATTGATCGTCTGGAAGCGGTTTCTTTTTGTCTTCTTCTTCAATAGTATTCTTCAGAATCTTTTTGATTTCTAAAGTCGAAACATCTTCACCCTGATCATTTTTCATCGCTTCAGAGAAGAATTCCTTAATCAGTTTTGTTCCGTATGGCGTTTCAACATATTTACTGTTAGCAACACGGGAAATCGTCGAAATATCCAAACCTACCATATCCGCAATGTCTTTTAAGATCATCGGTTTTAGTTTGGTTTCGTCGCCGTCTAAGAAATATTCTTCCTGATAATGCATAATTGCATTCATCGTAACAAAAAGTGTTTCCTGACGCTGTCTGATGGCATCGATAAACCATTTAGCAGAATCCAGTTTTTGTTTGATAAACTGAACTGCATCTTTCTGCGCAGTCGATTTATCGCGAGATTCTTTATAGGTTTGCATCATTTCCTGATAATCTTTAGAAACGTGCAGAGAAGGAGCATTTCGTCCGTTTAAGGTCAGTTCCAGTTCACCGTCTACAATTCTGATGGCAAAATCCGGAACAACATTTTCAGTAACTTTATTATTTCCGGTAAAAGATCCGCCCGGTTTTGGGTTTAGTCTTTCGATTTCGTGAATCGCTTTTTTAAGCTGTTCGTTCGAAACTCCGTATTTCTGTAATAATTTATCGTAATGTTTCTTTGTAAAAGCATCGAACTGATTTTCGATAATATCAATCGCTAAATCAACATATTCTGTTGGTGTTTTGTGCTTTAACTGAAGTAGTAAACATTCTTGTAAATCACGTGCTCCAACTCCCGAAGGTTCCAATTCATGAATTACAGTCAGCATTTTTTCGACCATCGCTTCATCAGTATAGATTCCCTGAGTAAAAGCCATATCGTCTACAATGTCTGGAACGCTTCTGCGGATATAACCCATATCATCAATACTTCCAACAAGGAATTCGGCGATTTCGCGTTCTTCGTCGTTCAAAATAAAAGTATTCAGCTGATTGATTAAATCCTGATGAAAACTAATTGGCGAAGCAAATGGCGTTTCGCGTTCTTCATCATCACTATAATTGTTTACCTGAGTTTTATAATCAGGCGTATCATCGTCGCTTAAGTATTCGTCTATGTTAATGTCGTCTGCTTCGATTCTGTCAGATTCTGCATCATCATAATCGTCGTAGTCTTCATTAGCAAATTCATCAGCTTCATATTCGTCTTCTTTTCCAGCTTCCAGAGCTGGATTTTCGTTCATTTCTTCTAATAAACGCTGTTCAAAAGCTTGCGTAGGCAATTGAATTAACTTCATCAGCTGAATTTGCTGTGGAGATAATTTTTGGGATAATTTTAAATTTAAAAATTGCTTTAGCATAAAAAAAGTTGCTAAGATACTAAGCTCCTAAGAGGCTAAGTATCTTATGTTGACGAATTGAATTCGCGTAAAATTATTTTATTTATATTTTAAAAACTTAGAATCTTAGTGTCTTAGCGACTTAGAATCTTAGATTAAAACTCTGCACTTCCAGGAGTTCTTGGGAAAGGAATTACGTCTCTAATGTTTGTCATTCCAGTAACAAACAATACCAAACGCTCAAATCCTAAACCGAAACCTGCGTGTGTTGCCGAACCAAATCTTCTTGTATCTAAATACCAGTATAATTCTTCTTCGTCGATTTCTAAAGCTTTCATTTTCTCAACCAAAACATCGTAACGCTCTTCTCTTTCAGAACCACCAACGATTTCTCCAATTCCAGGGAAAAGGATATCCATTGCACGAACTGTTTCTCTTCCAGGTTCTGTGTTGTCGTTCAAACGCATGTAAAACGCTTTGATGTTTGCTGGGTAATCAAATAAAATTACCGGACATTTAAAGTGTTTTTCAACCAAGTAACGCTCGTGTTCTGACTGTAAATCAGCTCCCCATTCGTTGATGATATATTGGAATTTCTTCTTTTTATTTGGAGTTGAATCTCTTAAAATGTCAATTGCTTCCGTATACGAAACACGTTTGAAGTTGTTCTCCAAAACGAAGTTCAATTTCTCTAACAAACTCATTTCGCTTCTTTCAGCTTGTGGTTTTGATTTTTCTTCTTCAAGAAGTCTTCCTTCTAAAAATTTCAAATCATCCTGACAATTGTCTAAAGCATATTTAATTACGTACTGAATAAAATCTTCAGCCAAATCCATGTTGTCGTCAAGGTCGTTGAAAGCAACTTCCGGCTCGATCATCCAGAATTCTGCCAAGTGACGAGAAGTGTTTGAATTTTCAGCTCTAAACGTTGGTCCAAAAGTATAAATCTGACCCAAAGCCATAGCAAAAGTTTCACCTTCTAATTGCCCAGAAACCGTTAAGTTCGTGTGTTTTCCAAAGAAATCTTTTTTGAAATCAATGTTTCCTTCTTCATTTTTTGGAAGATTATCCAATGGCAAAGAAGTAACTTGGAACATTTCTCCAGCACCTTCAGCATCAGCTCCAGTGATAATTGGCGTGTTTACGTAAACAAAACCTTTATCCTGAAAGTATTTATGAACTGCATAAGACAATACCGAACGCACACGCATAATTGCTCCAAAAGCATTGGTACGTACGCGCAAGTGAGCATTTTCACGTAAAAACTCCAAAGAGTGTTTTTTAGGCTGCATTGGGAATTTCTCCGCATCAGAATCTCCAAGAATTTCAAGTTTATTCACCTGAATTTCATATTTCTGACCCGCACCTTTACTTTCAACCAAAGTTCCAATTACAGAAACGGCAGCTCCAGTCGTGATTCTTTTTAAAGTTTCTTCCGGTGTATTTTCAAAATCAACAACACATTGAATATTATTAATTGTAGAACCGTCATTAAGCGCGATGAACTGATTATTTCTAAAAGTTCTCACCCATCCTTTTGCATTCACTTCCTGTAGCGTCGTCGTACTGTTTAATAAGTCTTTAACCTTTGTGTGTCTCATTTTAATTTTAGATTTATAGATTGCTGATTTTATATCAAAATAAAACCAGTGTTTTTTATATCGAATTGCAAATATAAACGATAATAATTAATTTTTGAAGCTATTTCCCGCTCTCCGCTGTATCTTTTTCTTGCTAAAGGAGCAAGAAAAAGGATGCCGCTTCGATCGGGGCTAGGGCACTCGTTTTCAAAAGAACCAATTGTTTTTTTGTTTTTGTCATTCCGAGGAACGAGGAATCACACTAGTAATTCCGCAAAGTAAATCGCCAATCTTTGTCGAGTTTCGAGTGTGATTCCTCGTTCCTCGGAATGACAAACTATGCGTAATCTTTGTCAAAGTTTAAAACTTTGACAAAGATTGATGTTTTTAATTCGTGCCAATTCGTGAAATTCGTGGCAAAAAAATTATTTCTCCAATCCCTCCAATTCCTCTTTATTAGTTTTCTTCTTCTCAAAAGTCAGAACCAAAGAAGGCAAAACAACCAAATTCGCAAACATCGCAAAAGCCAAAGTACAAGAGATTAATCCTCCCAGCGCAATCGTTCCGCTAAAGCTTGATAATGTAAAAGTGGCAAAACCTAAAATCAAAACTACAGAAGTATAGAAAGTACTGATTCCAGTTTCTCTTAAAGAACTGAAAACTGATTTCTTTACTTTTCCGCCACTTTGAATCAAATCATGTTTGTATTTCGCCATAAACTGAATCGCATTGTCTACCGAAATTCCGAATGCAATACTAAATACCAAAATCGTAGAAGGTTTTAACGGAATTCCGAAATAACCCATTAATCCAGATGTAATGCAAAGCGGTAAAACATTCGTGATTACAGATGCCATTACCATTTTGAATGATCTAAATAAATACAACATTAATATGGCGATAACAGCAATTGCAAAAATTAGCGATTCAATTAAGTTGTCAACCAAATAGGATGTTCCTTTTTGGAAAACCAATGCTTTTCCGGTAACGGTAACTTCATAACGGTCTTTCGGGAAAATTTCGGCAATTTTATTGTTTAATTTTTTCTCCACTTTCGCCATTTCATCCGTTCCAATATCTTTCATGAAAGTCGTGATTCTCGCGTATTGTCCGGTAGAATCTACATAAGCTTTCATTAAGTTTTCTTTGCTGTTTTTGGTCGCATTTTTGGCATAACTCAAAATGAAAGCCTGTTCTTGAGAAGTCGGTAATTGGTAATATTCCGGATTTCCATTATAAAAAGCTTGTTTCGAATATTTAACCAAATTCACAATAGAAACTGGTTTTGCCAATTCTGGAATTTCCGCAATTGTATTTTGCAGTTCATCCATTTTACGAATAGTTGAAGCTTTCATAACACCTTTTTTCTTTTTGGTGTCAATCATGATTTCCAATGGCATAACGCCGTTGAATTCTTTTTCGTAGAATAAAATATCTTTAAAGAAAGAAGCGCCTTTTGGCATTTCGCCAATTAAACTTCCTGAAACTTTCATTTGAGAAACTCCAATTACACTGAAAACCAAAAGTAAACCGTAAACGATATAAACAAATTTACGCTTCGTTTTAACTAAATTTTCAACCACATTCAATAAAGTCGAAATGTAAGTTTTGGTCAAATGGTACAAATGCTTTTCTTTTGGCAAAGGCATGAAACTGTAGATAATTGGCACAATAAAAAGCGTCAATAAATAAACAGAAATCACGTTGATAGAAGTCACTAAACCAAATTCAAAAAGCAAATCATTTCCAGTAATCATAAATGTTGCAAAACCTATCGCAGTCGTCAAATTCGTCATTAAAGTCGAAACTCCAATTTTAGAAATTACACGTTGCAACGCTTTTGCCTGATTGTTGTGCAATTTGATTTCCTGCTGATATTTATTAATCAGGAAAATACAGTTTGTAATCCCGATTACGATAATCAGCGGCGGAATAATAGCTGTTAAAATTGTGATTTTATAGCCAAATAATCCAAGCGTTCCAAACGACCAGATTACGCCAACAATTAAAATACAAATCGAAATAAATGTTGCTCTGAACGAACGGAAAAAGAAAAAGAAAATCAATGAAACAGTCAATAAAGCTGCTCCAATGAACAATCCGATTTCGCCTTTCATGTCATCAGCATTGATGGTTCTGATGTATGGCATTCCCGAAACTTTCAAATCGATTCCGGTTGTTTTTTCGAATTTATTGATTTTCGGAACTAAATTTTCAAGTATAAAAGTCTTTCTTTCCGGCGTGTTAACTAACGTTTTGTTGATATAAATCGCAGAACGAACACTTCCGCTTTCTTTGTTAAATAAAAGACCCTCATAAAAAGGTAAATTATTAAATAATTCGTGCTGAATACCTTTTAAATAGGCTGGATCTAAAGTTTTGCTTTGATCGATAAATGGCGCTAATACAAACTTTTCATTAATCGTATCTTTTTCCAGTTTTTTCAAATCGTTTAAAGAAACGACTAAATCAACTTCTTTCGATTTTTTTAAACCTGTCATTAATTCATTCCAGGCAGCATAATTCTTAGGCGTAAAAAAACTTTTATCTTGAAAACCAATCACGACAAGATTGCCTTCTTCTCCAAACTTGTCTAAGAATTTTTGGTAATCTTTGTTTGCTTTGTGATCTTTCGGAAGTAGGTTTGCTTCAGTATACGTCATAGAAAGGTTTTTCCATTGATAACCAAGGAAAATGGTCAAAGCCGAAAGAATAACCAGAATTGTTATTCTGTTTTTAAGTATGATTCGGGCCAGTTTTTCCCAAAATCCAACTTGAATAGCGTTTTTCATAAAATCTTTAAAAATGGTTGCAAATGTAGTGAAAAGTGCTCGAAATCATAAACAATCGATTGTATTTTACTTAATGTTAACACAAATATGGAAGTCTTTGTTTTGTGATAATTTTCTTGTTTTATGTTATAGAACCATTAGCTTTTCTCATATTTGTAGTGAATTTCAAAGGTGAAAACAAATGAATTCAGATCAAATCTGTAGAAATAATAGATAAATATGCAGCAAAACAACGCCACAACATTTATTTTTTTAGCGATTCTATTATTACTCGTCGTTATCATTTGCTTTATGGTTTACCAATTGGTACAAGCAAAAAAAGCAAAAGAGGATGCCGAAAAAAGTTTTTATGCACTCGAAGTAAAAGTAAATGACCTTCAGCTGGAAACTTTAGAATCAAAACTCAATCCGCATTTGTTTAAGAATATTCTAAACTCGATTCAGTCGCATGCGTATCAGACTTATTTTGCACTTGATAAACTCGCAAATGTTCTGGATTATATTTTATACGAAAGCAAAAAGAAATTCGTAACCGCGAAAGAAGAAATTGATTTTGCACTGAATTTAATCGAAATTAATAAGATAAAAATCAGTCCGCTTTTTGAATTGAAGATTAAGACTAATATCAATAAAGAAGACAAATTATACGATCAGCCGTTATTGGCACCATTAATTTCAATTGATTTAATCGAAAACGCTTTTAAACATGCCGATCTTCAAAGTGCTGATGCTTTTATTTCGGTTGTTTTTGAGTTTAAAGACAATGCTTTTTTTATGACCGTTTCGAATAAAATTTCGGATAAAAAAGTATTGAAAAAAGAACGTAGCGGTTTTGGACACGCTACTTTAGAACATCGTCTTCGAATTATTTACAAGAATAATTTCAAGCTCGATAAGTTTGTAGAAAACGACGTTTATATTGCTCATTTAAAAATAGATTTACTTGGATACAAAACTGAAATGCTTGCTTCTGGACGATGAGCTTCCGGGATTAACGTACCTGAAAATGCTTTGCGAACAAATTCCGGAACTGGAAATTGTAAAAACATATAATAATCCTGAGAAACTTTTGGCTGATTTTGCCGATCTTGATTTCGATTTACTGATTTCGGATATTGAAATGCCAGGAATCGATGGACTTCATTTGGCCGAAATGCTCCAAAATAAATTGGTTATTTTTTGCACGGCTTATAAGGAATACGCAGCTGACGCTTTTAATATTGATGCCGTAGATTATATTACAAAACCCGTAAAATTAGAGCGACTGCAGAAAGCGATTGCCAAAGCGATTGAACGTTTTGAAAAACCGGATGCAGGAAAAAAATTCCTTCAGTTAAATACAGACAAAGGAAAAACGCTGCTTTATTTTAATCAGATTCAGTACATAAAAACCGCAGTAAGCGACAGCCGTGATAAAACAGTGTTGCTGACAGATGGCAGTTTTATGAATTTGAAAAATATAAAATTCGACACACTTTTAAATGAATTGCCTGATGCCGATTTCTGTCGTGTGAATAAAAAAGAAATCATTGCCGTAAAAGCGATAAAATTCTTTAATCATAACGAAATTGTGTTGCACCATCAGGAAGAAAACAATAAAAATATAACGCTTATTTTGAGCGAAACCTACCGCGCAGACTTTTTGAAAAAGGTGAAATTATAACTTATTACAAAGTTTTACGGACTTATTACATACAATTAAAATTAGCGGTAAAATTGCTTTTTCACGTAAACTGGACTTCTGATATTTGTTCCATAATTTAAAAAAACGGATTATGAATAACTTTAAAAACTCCTTATTTTACATTACAGTTATTGGCGGTTTTACGACTCTGATATATTGGATAATTTCTCAGGGAGCATCCTTGGAAGCGGGTCGAAATGTATTAGAGAAAAAAATAGAAAGCAATCATTGGAATGATTTTTTACATTCAATGGTTGAAAATCTTCAGCATCCTCTGGCTATATTATTAGCGCAAATAGTAACTATTATTTTGGTTGCACGTTTGTTTGGATGGTTTTTTAGAAAAATCGGTCAACCCTCTGTAATTGGTGAGATGATTGCCGGGATTGTTTTAGGACCATCTTTGGTAGGGATGTATTTTCCGGAGTTTTCAGCAGCTTTGTTTCCAAAGGAATCTTTAGGAAATCTTCAGTTTTTAAGTCAAATTGGTTTGATTCTTTTCATGTTCGTTATCGGAATGGAACTGGATCTGAAAGTACTGAAAAATAAAGCGCATGACGCCGTTGTTATAAGCCACGCGAGTATTGTTATTCCATTTGCTTTAGGTTTGACTTTAGCTTATTTTATTTATGGAACTTTTGCACCTGATGGAGTAGCTTTTTCATCTTTCGGATTGTTCATGGGAATTGCGATGAGTATTACAGCATTTCCGGTTTTGGCAAGAATCGTGCAGGAGCGAGGTCTTCAAAAAACAAAATTAGGAACTATCGCGATTACTTGTGCTGCGGCGGATGATATTACGGCTTGGTGTATTTTGGCGGTTGTAATTGCTATTGTAAAAGCAGGTTCATTAACAAGTTCGTTGTATGTAATTGGTTTAGCAATTTTGTATGTAATTATCATGCTGAAACTTGTTCGTCCTTTCTTAAAACGTGTTGGCGATTTGAATTCAACTCGCGAGAGTCTGAATAAACCAGTTGTTGCTATTTTCTTTTTAACACTTTTATTTTCTGCATATGCAGCCGAGTTAATCGGAATTCACGCTTTATTTGGTGCTTTCTTAGCGGGCGCGATTATGCCGGAAAACAATAAATTCAGAAATATTTTTATTGAAAAAGTAGAAGACGTTTCGATCATTGTTCTTCTTCCATTATTCTTCGTATTTACTGGTTTACGTACTCAAATCGGATTATTGAATGATCCTGCTTTATGGAAAATTACAGGTTTGATTATTGTTGTCGCTGTAGTTGGTAAATTCTTCGGAAGCGCTTTGGCAGCAAAATTTGTCGGGCAAAACTGGAAAGACAGTTTGGCAATTGGTGCTTTAATGAATACACGTGGATTAATGGAGTTGGTTGTTCTAAATATTGGTTACGATTTAGGCGTTTTATCAACAGAGATTTTTACAATGATGGTAATCATGGCTTTGGTAACTACATTTATGACAGGTCCGGCTTTAGATTTTATCAATTTTGTTTTTAAAGATAAAGCGACTGTAGTTCCTGAAGAAATTGGAAGCAAAAGCAAATACAAGATTTTACTTTCGTTTGCAACTCCTGAAAAAGGAAAAAAATTACTTAAAATTGCGAGCAGTCTGGTTAAAAAACAAGGAGATAATTCTGTTGTAACTGGTATGCATTTGTCATTGAGTACAGAAATACATTCTTTTGATGTTAAAGATCATGAGCGAAAAATGTTAGCTCCGGTGATTGAAGAGTCAAAAGAGATGAATATGAATATGCTGAGTATATTTAAAGTAACAAATGATATTGATTCTGATATTATCGATACGGCAAATCAAGGCGAATACGATTTATTGCTTGTCGGTTTAGGACAATCTATTTTTGAAGGAACTTTACTTGGGAAAATACTTGGTTTTACAACCCGAATTGTAAATCCGGATCGTTTGATTGATAAGTTTACCGGTAAAGAAGGTTTGTTCGAAAACTCTCCTTTTGATGAAAGAACCCGTCATATTATTGCAAAAAGCAAAATGCCGGTCGGAATTTTTATTGATAAAGATTTAGAAGAAGTAGATCAGGTTTTCATGCCGGTTTTTAGCAAAGAAGATGCCTTTTTGATCGAATATGCGAAAAAACTAATCAACAATAACGGTTCTCAAATTACCGTTTTGGATGCCAGCGGTGAAGTGAAAAACACACGCGATATTCAGGAAACGATACGTTCAATTGAGCAAATTGCACCAAATCATATTATGATTATGCACGACAGAACAATCAAAAAAGAGTTTCTAGAAAGTCAAAACTTAATGATTATCAGTTTAGATAGCTGGAAAAAATTGATAGAATCTCAAAGTACATGGCTGAATAATACACCATCGGTTTTGATTTTGAAACCATAAAATTAAGAAAACGCCAATTTTTTTTAAATTCCAAATTCCAATTTTACGATTGGGGTTTGGGATTTTTTATTCCGTTTCAATATTCAGTAGAGGCGCACTGCAGTGCGTCTCCGTAACGAATATCCACTTACGTTAGGCGTACTGCAGTGCGCCTCTACAAATATGCTATGCTGTAATTTTTTGTGGTGAAAAACTTGAAAAATTGTTTAGAAATATGAATATTATTGATAAAATTCTTTTTGTCAGATATTTTAGGATTAAATTTTATTACAATCCTAAATCAATAACATAAGAAATCTTAACCGCAATATTATCTTCAAATTTCAATAATTGATTAGGTCCGTAGCGATAGAATCCGCCTAAACCAAAACCTTTGAAAATTCGGTTAAGTTCGATTCCCGATTCAAAATAACCTTTGTCTAAAGTTTTGTATGCCGGGCCAACATGCTGTTCCGGGTTTTCCATATTTCCCCAAGCCATTCTTGTCACTAAAACCAAAGAAGGACGAACTTTTTTCATGATTTTAATTCGGTCAAAGCCATGCTTTATCTGAAAAAATACATATTGACTGGAGAAAAACTCATTAAAATACATGGTTTCAAAACTATTTCTTCCGGCAAAAGTAATACGTTGAATAACGGTTTCTTTTGTTAGGTTGTTTGGCATCGTGTTGTACAAATGCGTAATCGGTACGTCGCCCATTGCGTAACCGCCCTGAAGTAGTAAACTTGTTTTTTGTCCGTTTAGGTATTTTTTTTCATACTCCGTTTTAAAATCAATTTTGCTGAAAGTAAAATCATTTTCTAAAACATTTGGAAGCGATTGCGTGTACTGAAAAGTAAATCTTGGGAATCTTTTATCTGTTTCTGTTCTTCCGTTTGGCGTTTGCATGAATTCACTGAATGGCGCCCAAACGATAGAAGCCATCGCAGTTGTCATGATATAACTCGAATACAATTGCCCGTTATAATTAAAAAGATAATCAAATTTTGGTTCAACATACGTTCTAGCCAATTCGAAAACGGCTTCCGTCTTCGGAATAATTTTGGTTTGAACATTCGCTTTCCATGCAATGTATTTATAAAAAGTACTAATGTTGATTGGCCTTGGATCATAAATTTTAAAAACGCGTTTATCTACTGCAAAAACGGTACTCGCAATCTCTCGCACATCATCCGTATACGATCCGTTTAGCCAGGTATTGGTGTTTTTGTCTAATAAAACTCCAGAACCGATGTTGTATTTAAAAACGCCGTCTTTTGTCCCATAAGCGCCATAACCTTCAATTCTGAAAAGTTTAGAAAATCGATCGTTGGTTACGCCGCCAAGACCCAAACGAAAACCTTCGTAGTTGTTATAACTAATTACCTTTTTTAAATCCAAATCAATTGGTCCGATAGGTAGATAACCGTTGATGATTTTTCGTCCCAGTCCCAGACGTTTTTCGATTCTTTTGCTCAGCGATAAACTGTCTATTAACTGATAGGTTTTTTGACCTTTAATATCTAAACTTTCCTTTCTGTAAGTATTCCAGAATTCTTCGGGTTTCTTATTGGCGTCTTCTTTGACTTCAATATAAAGCGAAGGGTTTTTTATGGACGGATTTGTGTTGTAATGAATATCAAAATTATTGCTTTCAGATATCAAATAAGTAAAATCTGAAGCTACTTTTTTTCTTTGTTCATAGTTGTCTTTAACATCACCGTCAAACTGGATAGTTCCGCCTAATATCTTGATGTCATCATCATTTTTACCTTTTACAATTTTGAAAGTAGTGTTGCTCTGAAACCATATTTTTTCCTCCGGCACATATTCAAATTCATGAATTCCGCTGATATCTAAAACCGCTTTAATACGCATTACCGCTTTCGCTACAGCGAAATTTTCCTGATCAATATACAATACACCTTCTAGAGCATTTGTTTTTCTTTTCTTGTTTTTAAAGTAAATCATAAAGGTATTTCGACCTTTAATGGGAACAGTGTCCAGAAGTTTGTAATTATAATCAGAAAATGCGTTATCAGCGATTGGACTTTGGTGTTTGGTTTCGAACAATTCATACTTCGAGTCATAAATCGAAATGGACTGCAGATTGAAAGCGATAATTTCGTAAACAGGCTGTTTGAAACCTGCCATTTTTGTTCCGAGAATCGTTTCTTTTAATTTGTTGTTTCCAAACTGATATTGTGAAACTTTCTCCGTTTGAAACAAATGCTGTTTGCTTATGATTTCTTTAAATTTATAATCTGAAGAATCGATGTTGATTTGTTTTTTATTGAAATCTTTATAGGTTGCAGAAGTATCGATTCGGCCGTCAATTGAATCAGGATTTGCAGTCACAATCAGTTTATTATACGTTTTGTATTCAAAACTCTTTAGTTTTTTCTGCGGATTATTTTTGTTTTTATTCGCAATAACTTTTTTAATGATAGTCAACGCCGGATTTTCATTTGAAACAACGACTTCTTTTAGATTGTCAGTCTTTTGCGAAAGCGCGACAGAGTAGAATTTTTTATCGCTGGTCACACCAACTATTTTGGTTTGAAACCCAATATATGAAACAGCGAAAGAGGTCGTATTTGAGCTAATTTTAAACTCAAACTTACCGTCAACATCCGTAATAGTATTAGTATTGTCTGCAGTGGTTATTGTTGCAAAGGGCAGTGGTTTGTTGTTTGGGTCGGTTACAATTCCGTTTATTTGAAATTGCGCTTGAATAGTAAGCGTAAAAAACAACATCACAAAACAGAATAGCTTCATACAGAGAATTATAATTTCAAAAACGAAAAGAATACGATTTTGGTATGCAAAAATAAGAATAAAAAAATCCGTCTGGTACAATTTTAACCAAACGGATTCTTATTTTGTGACAAATGTAATTACACTTTCATGATTTCAGCTTCTTTTGCAGCCAATAACTCATCAATTTTTTTAGTGAAAGCATTTGTTAAGTTTTGAACTTCTTCTTCAGCAGATTTGCAGATATCTTCTGAAGTTCCTTCTTTTTCTAATTTTTTAATATCCGTATTTGCATCTTTACGAGAATTACGAATACCGATTTTAGCATCTTCAGCTTCAGCTTTTGCTTGTTTTGCCAAATCACGACGACGTTCTTCTGTCAAAGGCGGAACGCTGATGATAATAACATCACCATTGTTCATTGGGTTGAAACCAATATTGGCAACCATAATTGCTTTTTCAATTGCTGTTAACATGTTTTTTTCAAACGGTTGTAAAGTAATTGTTCTAGCATCTGGAACACTGATTTTAGATACTTGAGAAAGTGGTGTTGCAGCTCCGTAATAATCAACAAAAACACCTCCAAGCATTGCCGGAGAAGCTTTTCCTGCACGAATATTTAGAAATTCTTTTTCTAAGTGCGCAATCGAACCATTCATTGATTCTTCTGTACTTTCTAATATGAAATCTATTTCTTCACTCATTTTTTTTATTTTTCAGTTTTCATTCTCAGTTTTCAGTTAAAGTCATATCGTGTTGACTGTAAACTGTTACTGATGACTATATATTTACGACAGTTCCGATGTTTTCTCCTTCGCAGATTTTCAAAAGGTTTCCAATTTTGTTCATGTCAAAAACAACGATTGGTAATTTATTTTCCTGGCTTAATGTAAAAGCAGTTGTATCCATTACATTCAATCCTTTTTTAAGAACATCATCAAATGAGATGAAGTCAAATTTTACTGCTGAAGCATTTTTTTCCGGATCAGAATCATAAACACCATCAACACGTGTTCCTTTCAGGATAACATCAGCATTGATTTCGATACCTCTTAAAACTGCAGCAGTATCGGTTGTAAAATATGGATTTCCCGTTCCGGCACCAAAAATTACAATTCTTCCTTTTTCTAAGTGGCGATCAGCTCTTCTTTTAATGTATGGTTCTGCGATAGATTCCATTTTCAAAGCGGTCTGAAGACGGGTTTTCATTCCTTTGTCTTCTAATGCTCCCTGCAAAGCCATTCCGTTAATAACGGTAGCAAGCATTCCCATATAATCGCCTTGTACTCTGTCCATTCCGGCGCTGGCACCAGCTACGCCTCTAAAAATATTTCCTCCTCCAATTACAATAGCGATTTCTACTCCTTTGCTGTGAATTTGCTTAATTTCATCTGCATATTCGGCTAATCTTTTTGGGTCAATTCCGTATTGTAAATCACCCATTAAGGCCTCGCCGCTAAGTTTTAGAAGAATTCTTTTATATTTCATTTGTGTGTTGCGTTAATTTGTGCAAATATAGACATATTCTGATTTTTAAAAATAATGTTTGCAAAAATAATCAGGTTGCCGATTTAAATTTATAAAGAATTTTACGGTTTTTTTACATCAAATGTGACAAAAGTCATTTATCAATCTTTAGAAATCCGTAATTTTATGCTAAGCAAAATAAATATTTATGAAAAGTATTGTAGCCAAAGCATTGTTCAACAGCCATTCGTATGCGGAATACCGAAAATTAGTTTCCGATTTATTATCTGAAGGAAAATCGACCGGAAATGAGCAGTCAGAGAGTCTGACAAATTATTCAAAATTGAATGAGGCCCGAATGAACCGACTGGAAAAGACGATTCAAATTTCTGAAAATGTTAGTTCAAAATTACAACACCTAGACAATCATTATATTTGGCTGGTTATCTCAGAAGGCTGGTGCGGAGATGCAGCGCAGATTCTTCCAATTTTAAATAAAATGGCACTTTCTTCAGATAAAAAAATTGATCTGCGAATTGTGCTTCGTGATGAAAACGAAGAATTAATGAATCATTATTTAACAAATGGCGGAAGAGCAATTCCGAAAGTAATTGTGATTTGTAAAGAAGCCGGAATTGTAAGAGCAGATTGGGGACCAAGACCTAAAGGCGCTTCTGAATTAATGGAAAAGCACAAAAGAGAAGTTGGGGCAATTGATGAAAAAATTAAAACAGACCTTCAATTGTGGTATTTGGCAGATAAAGGAATTTCTGTTCAGGAAGAGCTTCTCGAGATTATGGAGAACATTAAATACAATAGGCTTTAGTTTTAGTGTGCCTAAAAGAAATTGTTGATAACGTGTTGATAATTAACGAAATAAGATGTTAAAAAACAGGCTTATAATTTTTAATTAGTCTAATATTTCGTATCTTAGTATTGTTATCCCACTTCTATTATAACTTTCTGATTTACTCTTTTTATTGGTGTTTATTTAATGTTTAATTATTAAAAAATACACTATTATGAAAAAGTTATTCGAAAGATTCTATGATTTCTTTTCTACATTTTTATTTGGAGGGAAAAATGTGCCTCACTATTAATTGCGAATAAGTATGGAACAACTGTACTTTATTTAAGAGCCAGGCACATTACTTCATATTTGTAATGTGCTTTTTTTTATTTCAAGCTTTCTTCAAACAATGTAATATGAATCGCATTTTTTACATCATAATCGCCAATTTTTGTTCGGCGTAAAACGGTTAAATGCGAACCGGAATTCATTGCTTTTCCAAAATCGTAAGCGAGTGAGCGAATATATGTTCCTTTGCTGCAAACTACTCTAAAGTCAATTTCAGGCAAAGCGATTCTGGTAATTTCAAATTCGTGAATCGTTGTTTTTCTGCTCGCAATTTCTACGGTTTCTCCTGCACGTGCGTGTTCGTACAAACGAACGCCATCTTTTTTTATAGCAGAAAAAATAGGCGGTTTTTGATCGATTTCGCCCAAAAACTGTTTTACGGTTTCATGAATTAAAGCTTCATCAATATGTTCTGTTGGAAAGGTCTGATCGATTTCGGTTTCTAAATCGTATGACGGAGTAGTAGCTCCAATATAAAATGTTCCGGTATATTCTTTGGCCTGACCTTGAAGTTCAGAGATTTTTTTTGTGAATTTTCCAGTGCAGATTAATAAAAGTCCGCTTGCTAAAGGATCAAGAGTTCCGGCATGACCAATTTTAAACTTTTTTGGAAGCCCAACTTTATTAATTAAAAGGTATTTTAATTTATTGACAGCTTGAAACGAACTCCATTTTAATGGTTTGTCAATCAATAAAACTTGTCCGTTTAAATATTCTTCAGGTGTCATTATATGATGGTAAGCGGGTGAATGAAAAAGTGAATCAGTAATAAAACGATTCCGGCAATAATTCGGTAATAACCAAAAACTTTAAAACCATTTTTAGTCAAAAATCCAATAAATGTTTTGATCGCTAAAAGGGCTACAATAAAGGCAACAATATTTCCGATAATTAATATAGTAGTTTGATCTTGCGATAATTCGAATCCGGCTTTGTAATAATCGTAGCATTTTTTTACAGTTGCTCCAAGCATTGTTGGAACCGCTAAGAAAAATGAAAATTCGGCAGCTGTTGTTCTTGATAATTTTTGAGACATTCCGCCTACGATACTTGCACCACTTCGTGAAACTCCGGGAATCATGGCGATACATTGAAATAAACCAATTTTAAAAGCTTGTAAATATGTTATTTCCTGTGAAGTTTCTGCTGTATTTGGATTGTTGAACCATTCGTCAACTTTCAATAAAATCAATCCACCAATTAAAAGTGAAACGGCAACTGTAACCGGATTTTCCAACAAGCCATCGATAAAATCACTTAACAATAATCCTAAAACCACAGCTGGAATAAAGGCAACTAAAAGTTTAAAGTAAAAATCAAGTGTCTGGAAAAATCGCTTAAAATATAAAACGACTACAGAAAGAATAGCGCCAAGCTGAATAACAATTGTAAAAAGTTTGGTAAAATCTTCATGCGCAATCCCGAAAAAAGAAGAGGCAATAATCATATGTCCTGTCGAAGAAACAGGCAAAAACTCTGTAATTCCTTCAATAATGGCAAGAACGATAGCTTGTAATGTATTCATTTATTAGATTGTTAGATTATTAGAATGTTAGACTTCTTAGATTTTTTTAGAAAAGATTAATCTAAAGATCTAAGGTGTCTAAGATGTCTAAGGAGTCTATTTAGATTTTTTGAAAATAGAATAAATCGTAATTCCAAAACCAATTAAAACGGTTGTTGGCGCTAAACGAATACGTCTAAAGCTGAAAATATCTTCATTGAAAACGTTTGGATCCTGGCTTCCTCCGCCAGACATCAAAACAAATCCTAGCGCAATTACAACAATTCCAATCAATAAGATTTTGTAGTTGATGCTGTCAAAAAGAAATTCGTGATTGTCTTGTTTTTCTTCTTTTATATTGTTGTTTTTCATCTTTCTTTAATTTGTGACCCTGAACGTAGTCAAAGGTGTTTTGTTTAATACTGAATACTTAAAACTGCGACTGAATACTAATACAGATCGTCTGTTCTTAGATTTAAGAAACGTTGTGTTGCAAAATGAGTACTTACCCAGGTGATCAAAACTCCTAATCCGAAAACAGCCAGTAAAACCAATCCGATTAAGGCTTTGTCTTCTAAAATTCCTAAGCCCGGGAAGTTCGTTTCTACATAAAGAAGCAGTGCAATTAAAGCTATAATTGCTAATCCTGCGCCTAACATTCCTAATTTTACACTACGCATTACAAAAGGTTTACGAATAAAAGATTTTGTTGCGCCAACCATTTGCATGGTTTTAATGATAAAACGATTCGAGTGTATGGATAAACGCAATGAACTGTTGATTAATAAAACAGCAATAATCGCAAGGAAACCACTGATAATCAAAATCCACATACTTACTTTTTTGATATTATCGTTTACCAGATTTACCAATTGTTTGTCGTAAACAATATCTTCAATCATAGTGTTTTGACGCAAACTGCTTTCGATTTTAGAAATACTATCTCTTTCAACATAATCAGCTTTAAGATGTATGTCGTAGGAGTTCAATAATGGATTTTCACCTAAGAAAGTCAGGAAGTCTTCTCCAATGATATCTGTGTGCTCTTTTGCTGCTTTTTCTTTAGAAACATAAGCATATGATTTTGCAAAAGGAGCTCTTTTTAGTTCTGTATTGAATGCTTTGATAACACTATCATTAGCCTCATTTTTGAAGAAAACTGTCATTGCGATTTTTTCTTTAAAATCGTTTGCCAGTTTTTTAGAATTAATGATGAATAATCCCAGTACTCCTAAAAGGAATAAAACCAGAAATACACTTAAAACTACCGAAAAATAAGAGGAAATTAACCTGCGCTTTTGAAATTTATCAAAGTTAGAACTCATAGTTTGCTTAAATTATGTGGTAAAAATAATAAAGAATTTCTTTATTTAAAGTTATTAACGAACTTTTATACTATAAATGTACAATTCCCTATTGAATAAAATATGGGTTTAACCGTAAAGTGCGTAATTTTTTAGCAAAGTTTCCAAACAAAGTTGATTTAATCTCGCAAAGTCGCAGAGTCGCAAAGTTTTTCTTCAATCGATTATGAAAACTTTGCAACTCTGCGACTTTGCGAGCAAAAAAAGTAACGAAGTACTTTAGCGCTCAAAAAACTTAGTAGCTTAGAATCTCAGAACCTTAGCATCTTTATTTAACTTTATAAACTTCAATGCTTTTTAACCAATAAACATGTCGCGGTCCCGTTTTGATGTCGTTTTTGCAAATGGCGATCATTTCACCGTTTTTTACCGGTTTTCCATTTTCTTCAAAAAGAATATAAGCGTTATCTCCAGTTGGATTATTGAAAATTTCTGCCCACGAAAAAGTAGCTTTATAATCGTCTGAAGCTCTGGCTACGATATAGAAGTTTCTGTCTTTGTGCCCGTTTTGTTTGATTTTTGCTTTTTCAAGAATGTCTCTTAAAAGAACGCCTTTGCAAACTTTGTTGTCTTTTTTGACTTCTCCGCTTTGACAAACCACTTTAAAATCATCAATAGTTGCTACTTTCATCTTTTTTAAGGAATCGACAGTTAATTGCAGCTGATTTTCAACATCGCCTTTTACCTCGATAGAATGATTAACCATCTTTAAACTATCAGCAGGAGTAAGAACTACATGTTTGTCGTTGTCTGGTTTTGAAGTTTTTTCTGTGGAAACGGCTTCTTTGTTGTCTTTTTTAGGAGAATTGCACATCGCACATGAAAGTGCAATCAATAAAACGAGAATGTAATTTTTTGTTTTCATATAAAATTTATTTTTGAATTAGTTTGAACTGAAAAATCGAAGTGTGACAAAAAAGTTGCGTCCTTCTTCAGGATAACCTTCTACTAAACTGTAGTTTTTATCAAAGATATTGTTAAGACCTGCATCAACGCTGAAGTTTTTGGTGATTTTACCCGAAGCATAAAAATTCAAAAGCGTATAATCTGGAACTCTTACACCATAACTTGTGCTGAAACGTGACGAATTAAATTCGGAATTAGCAATCAATCGAAGGATTTTTATCGGACTATATTCTAAAGTTCCCATTACTTTAGTATTTGGAACATCAGTAAAATGAATAGTTGGATTGGTAATATTTTTTCTTTCGATATAGGTGTAATTTACGTTGAATGATAAATTTTCTAAAATTGGATAATTCAGCTGAGCCTCAATTCCTTTATATTCGGCTTTGCCAAAATTCTGCATTTGAGATTTTCCGGGTTCAACATTGCTAACACTTAAAATGGCATCGGAAAGTTCACTGTAAAAAAGTGCAGTTTGAAAAGTGATTTTATCAAAAATATTTGCCGTATAATTCACTTCATAATTTGTTGCTTTTTCAGGTTTTAAATCTGGATTAGGGATTGCAGTTCCCATTCGGTAGGAATAACGGTCTTTGATAGTTGCAAATCTTGTTTTTTGAGAAACCGTTGCGCCAAGTTTTTGTGTTTCATTTAATTGATAGAACAATCCAATTTGTGCATTAAAAGCATCACTCGCTTCCGCGGAAGGATAATCAGAAATTACTTTTGTTGTGCTGTTATAATCTTCAGCTTCGATGTTTTTTCTGATGTTGTAACTAACTCCGGGAATTACTGTAAATTTTGAATTCACTTTGTAAACATCTTCAATTCCAACCAAAACAGTGTTGTCTACAAAATGACGAACAGGTTCTCTAAGATTATTTTCGCGGTGAACATCTTCTTTAAAATGGAAAGCAAGTTTTAAATCGTTTTTCGGAATAAATTTAGTGTTGTATTCCAGATTTCCACCAAAAGTATAATCGTTGTAGATACTTTCAAAAGCATAAGGTTTTGTTTGAGTTGAATAAGAAGCATCGTCATAACTGTCCAAAGTATTTTTGAAACGATCAAAATACAACCTAGTTTTGAAACTGTTTTTGTCGTCAAAACTAGAATTCGAAATAAAATAAAAGCTTTCTTTATCCCAGTTTGGCCATTGCCAAAAACGTGGTTTTAATAAAAGTGTATTTAACGGATCATTGCCTGTATAAACTGGATTTCCTTTTTCTCCCTGTTGATTGATGTAACCAATGGCATATTCGCTTTTTTCAGTCGGCGTCCAGCCAATTTTAAAACTAATTTTTTGATCTGTTCGGTATGAATTATCTCTTTGTCCGCCATTTTCATTTGCTGTCGGAATAAAATTGGAAGACATTCTTGTTGAATTTCTATCCAAATAAGAAAATCCACCTTGAACATAAAATTTATTCAATTTTGCTCCAATATTGATATTTCCCTGATACCCATTTTCGTTTATCATTCCTAAAGATCCATCGTATTCCAGCTTTTTTAATGGTTTTCTCGAAACAAGATTTATAGCGCCACCAAGTGAATTGGGGCCATAAAGTACAGATGAAAATCCTTTTGAAACATCGACAGCTGCTAAATCAAAAGTGGTGAATCTGGCCAAATCGACATATCCATCATAAGGAACATAAACTGGAATTCCATCCATATAAACCGGAACTTGTCTCAAATCAAAACCTCGCACAGAAACCATAGATTCATTTCTTGGTCCCGAAGCCGTCAAACTTACTCCCGGAAGCATGTTTAAAGCTTTTGAAACTTCTGTTTTATTTTGAGATTCCATCTTTTTTGAGGTAACTCGGTTTAATGTGTCTTTGTTTTGATGATTGGTTATGATGACTTCTCCAAGCATAAAAATATTTGATGGTTTAATGGAGTCGATTGTTGCAGTGTTTTTTTGTTGTGAAAACCCGATCAGCGGAAAGAGTAAGAATGCAATAAATTTTAGTTTCATAATTTTAGGATATTTTCAGTATGTTTTTAAATGAATACTGACAGTTAAAAAAAATTGATTTTGACTAATTATATTTTTTTTGATTTTTTTCTTTGGCAAAAAAAGCCCTTTTATAAAACATAAAGTGTGATTAGAATCATACTTTAAAGTATTTGTATTTAAATTTTATTCGTTTCCCATACCAAAGACAAATAATATAAACCGCCAATCGATGGTCCGCCGAGAATTGATGTATACGATTTGTTTAAAACATTAGTTCCGCCCAATTTTGTTGTAATACCTGACTTTTTAAAATAATAATTAACCTGTGCATCCATTGTCCAATAAGCCGGAACGGTTCCGCTGACTAAAAAAGAAACATAATCAAAATTGTTTTGATAACGTGCCGTAACACTTGCGCCAAGATTCTTCCAGATATTTTGCGCCATTAATGTTCCGTTGACGTTGAATTCCGGAGTGTTGAAACCATCTTCAAGTCCGTCTTTGTCATCAGTTCTGTCGAGTTTTGTGTAGGTTAGGTTTGTCAAGGCTGTAAACATTTCGTCAAAGCGATATTTCAAGCCTAAACTTCCTCCGTAATTGTAAATTTTACTTTTAGAATTGGTCCAAAGCCTGTAACGACTTTGTGTGTTTTTAGAATATAAAGCGGTCGGAATTTGATTTGGATCTGTAGTGTTTGGAATACTCGCTTCGACTTGAGCTATGAAATTTTTGTAAGAGTTGTAATAGAAATCGGCGTCAATAAAAAGGTTTCGGTTTAATGTTATTCCCCTAAAACCAACTTCAAAAGATTTTACAAATTCAGGTTCTAAATATGTATATGGATTTTTCTGAATCGTATTTTTGTTTTTTTCGATTGCCTGCGCTTGAGTCAAACCATTTGTATTGACATCTGTATTTACCTGCGCTTGAAATTTATCAATCGAAGCTTTTGTAAACGAATTTTCGAAAATTCCATCCGACATAATTCGCAATCCGCCAACACGTTTTACACCACCGGAATTCACATTCGAAAAGCCTTCGAAAATACTCGGAAAACGATATCCATTTTGGTACGAAGCTCTAAAATTCAAACTCTCTTTTGGGGAATAAACCGCTGTAAATTGAGGAGTGAATTTGGCATCAAAATAATCGGCTTTGTCCATTCTGACCGTTGCGCCTAATCTTAATTTGTCAGAGAAAAAATCTTTTGTCACTTGCGTGAAAGCGCCAGTTTTTTGATACGTCAGATTTTCATCAGCATGAACCGGATTTATAAAATAGTTTCCGTCTGGAACAATTATGTAATTTCTATAATCGACTCCGCTTAATAATTTGGCGTCAATTTTTTCGAAGAAATCTCCAAAAGCTTTATCCCAATTAATCAACCCTTCGCCATGAACCAAAGTTGATTTTACGCGTAAAGCGGCACCAATATCCCAATTGTTGATATCGATTAGTTCTTCTTTTTTGTTTTCATACGCTTCAGTTCCGGGAATAAATCTTCCTTGATCCGATTGCGTTCTGGCAATTCTGTGCGCATCGGCAACGGTTGCACCACCAGTAATCGCATTTTTGTAGGCAGTTGTATAATCGGCAAACCATTTGTCATCTGATTTATAAGCGCGATCCATATTCTCAGCAAGTGAACGCATATTGTATGAATCTCCAGTATTTTCTGTTGTCGCGTAGGCTTTTACCTGAAAAATAGGATTGTGAAAATCAACAGCAAATTGATTTAGTGTATAATTGTCAAGTCGAAAACGATTGGAACGTTGGTAAATTGTATTTATTAAAGCCGTTTTGTAAGTCACAGAAAGTTCGTTTTCTGGTTTTGGACGAAAATAAAGTCCAACATCGGCTTTGTAATTTTTGATTCCATAATCAGAAATATCCGTTTCACGATAACCCGTTCTGGCCACAACATAATTTTTGCCGTTCAAGTTTAATGTTTTTCGATTTGCCGATTCGTTTCCGTAGCCGTTTACTTCGTCATAAGCCGGATTATCTGCACCAAACAAGCCAGTTGAAGCATTTGCATTTGGAGCCAAATCTGTTCTGTCATCCGCAACCCAATCTGTACCTCCGGTTGTCGAAGCATTAGCTTTAAAAGCGAATTTTTCATTAAAAGCTTTAGCAAATCTTAAATTAAATTGAGAATAAATCTTCGGTGAAAACCGATCAATATTGCCCACATGATTCACACCAGTTAATTGCTGAATACTTACGCCTTGATATTCAAAAGGATTTTTGGTTTGAATATTTGCCAAACCGTTAATCGCATTCATTCCATAAAGAGCGGCAGCAGTTCCAGGAATAATTTCGATTTTGTCAATATCCAAATCATTTGCACCTAAAGCATTTGCAATTGGTGCGCCTAAATGTGGCGCTTGATTGTCGATTCCGTCAACTAATTGTGCAAATCGAACATTGGTTGAATTGGCAAAACCTCTTGTATTAATAACTTTAAAACCCAAACTCGGCGTGATAATCTGAACGCCTTTTACATTTTCGAGCGCTTCATAAATACTAGGTGATCCCATTTTTTTGGCTTCCGCCGATTTTAATTGCTCGATGCTTATAGGAGAACGCATGATATTTTCAGAACGACGAGAAGCTGTAATAACAACTTCGTTTAGTTCTTCTTTTTTAATGCTGTCTTGTTTTGTTTTGGAATTTTCAGTTTGAGAAAAACTTTTCAGGCTTATAAAAATAAATAGGAGATATAGTTTTTGGTTCATGTTTTTTGGTTGTTGTTTTCAGTATGTTTCAAAATGAATACTGATGGTTAAAAAAATATGGCTTAGGTTAATTCTTTTTTTAACACATAGAAACATAGATTTTTACTTTAAAAAAAGATGATGAAAAAGAAACCAGTTTCTAAAACATAGATTTGCTATGTGTATTTAATTAAGTGAAACGCCTTTTTACGATTACTAAAGCTATGTTTCTATGTGTTTAAATATATTTTTAAAACTTCAAATTTTGAGTTTCTTTCTGAGCAAATTCTTTAATACGTTTTTCAACTTCGTAAAAAACTGCAATTGCTTTTTCACCGGCTTCAGTCAGTTTTGCACCGCCTCCGCCTTTTCCACCCAGAAGTTTTTCAACTAGCGGACTTTCGGCGCGCTGATTCATTTCTTCAACCAATTGCCAGGCTTGTCTATAAGCCATTTTCATTTCTTTTGCGGCATTTGTAATAGAACCCGTTTTCTGAATATTTTCTAAAAGCCAGATTTTTCCAATTCCAAGAAAAGCGCCTTCGGTTTCTTCAATCCAAACACGTACCTCAATTGAATATTTTTTATCGTTACTCATTTAATCCTTTTAATGACTTTGTAAAAATAATTCTTTTTAATGTAAAAATATTCTTCTATAATCGAAAAGTAAGCTTTAAAAAATAATCCATTTACGTATTTTAACTACAAACATAAGTATTTTTACGTAATTAAAAATAAGTATTTTGTTATTTTATTTGTTTGTCAATGAAATAGCTTTGCAACAAGAAACAATAAATGTAAATTTGCGGCATAATTCATTAAGTGATAAAACCTTTGAACCTTTGTCACTTTGCAACTTTGAACCTTTAAGATGAAATACAATCCAAACGAAATTGACGCCAAATGGCAAAAATATTGGGCAGAAAATCAAACTTTTGCAGCAAAAAATAACTCTGAAAAACCGAAACATTATGTTCTCGATATGTTTCCTTATCCATCTGGAGCAGGATTACACGTTGGGCACCCGCTGGGTTATATAGCTTCAGATGTGTATTCTCGTTTCAAAAGACATCAAGGTTTCAATGTTTTGCATCCAATGGGTTACGATAGTTTCGGATTACCGGCAGAACAATATGCGATTCAGACAGGACAGCGTCCAGAAGATACAACGCGTGTAAATATTGACGGTGGCGTTGACAAAGAAGGAAAACAAATTGCGGGTTACAGAAAACAATTAGATAAAATTGGATTCTCATTTGACTGGGCGCGTGAAGTTCGTACGTCAAATCCAGATTATTATAAACACACACAATGGATTTTTATCCAATTGTTCAATTCTTGGTATTGCAGAAAACAAGGAAAAGCTTTTGATATTGCTGAGCTTGTAAAAGTTTTTGAAGAAGAAGGAAACAAACTAGTTGAAGCAGTTTGCGATGACAACGTAGCCATTTTTACTGCTGAAGAATGGAACGCTTATTCTGAAGATCAAAAAGAGAAAATTTTGTTGCAATACAGAATGACGTATTTGGCAGAAACCGAAGTAAACTGGTGTCCTGGCTTAGGAACTGTTTTGGCAAATGACGAAATTGTGAACGGAGTTTCAGAACGTGGAGGCTTCCCTGTTATAAGAAAAAAAATGACACAATGGAGTATGCGAATTTCTGCTTATGCCGAACGCTTGCTTCAAGGTCTAAATGATATCGATTGGAGCGAGTCAATAAAAGAATCTCAAAGAAACTGGATTGGGAAATCGGTTGGTGCTTTGGTGACTTTTAATGTGAAAAATCATGATGAAGTAATCGAGGTTTTCACGACTCGTCCTGATACTATTTTTGGAGTTACTTTTATGACTTTGGCACCAGAACATGATTTGGTTGCTAAAATTACAACTCCGGAACAAAAAGAAGCTGTGGAAGCGTATATCGAAAAAACAGCAAAACGTTCTGAGCGTGAGCGTATGGCCGATGTAAAAACCATTTCGGGAGTATTTACAGGTGCTTATGCTGAACATCCATTTACAAAAGAAGCTATTCCGGTTTGGATTGGTGATTATGTTTTGGCTGGTTACGGAACTGGTGCTGTAATGGCGGTTCCTTGTGGAGACGAAAGAGATTACGCTTTTGCTAATTTCTTTAAAGGTCAAAACGGAATGCAGGAAATCAAAAATATCTTCGCAAATGTTGATATTTCTGAAGCGGCGCACGGTTCAAAAGATAACGTTGAAATCGCAAATTCTGATTTCTTAAACGGATTAAATTATAAAAATGCAACGCACGCAGCGATTAGCGAATTGCAAAAAATAGGTCAGGGAATTGGTAAAACAAATTACCGTTTGCGTGATGCTGTTTTCTCTCGTCAACGTTATTGGGGTGAACCGTTTCCAGTTTATTATGTAAACGGATTACCAAAAATGATTGACGCACAGCATTTGCCAATTATTCTTCCAGAAGTGGAAAAATATTTGCCAACCGAAGATGGTTTGCCACCTTTAGGAAACGCAGCAGTTTGGGCTTGGGACACAAAACAAAATAAAGTTGTCGATACAGATTTAGTTGACAATGTTTCAGTTTTTCCTTTGGAATTGAATACAATGCCAGGGTGGGCGGGAAGTTCATGGTATTGGATGCGTTATATGGATGCGCACAATGAAAATGAATTTGCAAGTAAAGAAGCTTTGGCTTATTGGGAAAATGTAGATTTATACATTGGTGGAAGCGAACACGCAACAGGTCACTTATTATATTCTCGTTTCTGGAACAAATTCTTAAAAGATAAAGGTTTTGCTCCAACCGAAGAACCATTCAAAAAACTGATTAATCAGGGAATGATTTTGGGTACAACGGCTTACGTTTACAGATTAGATGGAACAAATACTTTTGTGTCTAAAAATAAAATTGAAGGTCAAAATGTACAGCCAATTCGCGTTGATGTTCATTTTGTTAATTCTTCGGATGAATTAAATATCGAAAAGTTCAAAGCTTGGAGAGAAGATTTCAATACGGCAGAATTTATTTTAGACGAAAACGGAAAATACATTGTAGGTCGTGAAGTTGAAAAAATGTCGAAATCATACTATAATGTAGTTACGCCGGATGATATTTGTAATGAATACGGAGCAGATACATTACGTTTGTATGAAATGTTCTTAGGTCCGTTAGAGCAGGCAAAACCTTGGAATACTGCTGGGATTTCTGGTGTATTTGGTTTCTTGAAAAAATTATGGAGATTGTATTTTGATGATAACGGTTTAATCGTAAACAACGACGAACCAACAAAAGACAACTTGAAGTCATTGCATAAAACAATCAAAAAAGTAGCAGAAGATATCGAGAGTTTCTCTTTCAATACTTCGGTTTCACAGTTTATGATTTGTGTGAATGAATTGTCTTCTCAAAACTGTCATTCTAGAGCGATTTTAGAACCGTTAGCAATTTTGGTTTCGCCTTATGCGCCACATATTGCTGAAGAATTATGGTCGCAGTTAGGACATACAACTTCAATTTCAGAAGTAGCGTTCCCAATTTTTGAGGCAAGTCATTTAGTGGAAACAAATAAAGAATATCCAGTTTCTTTCAACGGAAAAATGCGTTTCACAATCGAATTGCCTTTGGATTTAACCGCAGCACAAATCGAAGAAATCGTTATGAAAGACGAAAGAACACAGAAACAATTAGACGGCAGAACACCAAATAAAGTGATTATCGTTCCTGGAAAAATTATAAACCTTGTAGGTTAGTAATTTTAAAGTTTCAATATATAAAAATTCCAAATTCCAATTTTACGATTGGGGTTTGGGATTTTTTTTTGTTTGTTATCTGGAAGAGGGAAGGATGGCAAGATTGTGGAAAAACTTTGTGAATAAAACACTTTTGCACACTTTGCGGTAAAAAATGACCCTAAAATTGGAAATTGGGATTTTCAGATTTGGAATTTCAAATTTAATGTCAAAATGTCATTTTGTTAAAATGGTTCGTAATTTGCGATTGGTTTTGTAACTTTAAAAATCAATCAAAAAGTAATACTATGGGAAGTGGATATTTAATAATTGCCGGAGCTATAATGTTATTTAGCTGGCTGGTAAGTGCAAAACTAAAAAGTAAATTTGAATTATATTCTAAACTGCAATTGCGAAACGGAATGAGCGGTAGAGAAATCGCTGAAAAAATGTTAGCCGATAACGGAATTACGGACGTTCGTGTTATATCGACTCCGGGTCAGTTAACGGATCATTATAATCCGTCAGACAAAACGGTAAATTTAAGTGAGGCAGTTTATAATCATAGAAATGCTGCAGCTGCAGCGGTTGCCGCACACGAATGTGGGCACGCGGTACAACATGCAATTGGTTACGAATGGCTTACAATGCGTTCTAAATTAGTGCCAATTGTAAGTGTTGCGTCTAACTATGTACAATGGATTTTAATAGCCGGAATTCTTATGATAAAGGTTTTTCCGCAGTTATTATTAATTGGGATTGTCATTTTTGCAGCAACAACTTTGTTTTCTATCATTACATTGCCAGTTGAATATGATGCAAGTAATCGTGCTTTGGCCTGGCTTGAAAATAAACATATGTTGACACAACAAGAACAAGCCGGAGCAAAAGATGCCTTAAAGTGGGCTGCAAGAACGTATGTTGTAGCTGCAATTGGTTCGATTGCGACGTTGTTGTACTATATCTCGATTTATTCCGGAAGCAGGAGAAATTAATTAGGAAATTGAGATAATTAGAAAATTAGATAATTTATAGCAAACCCGACAGGTTTTAAAACTTGTCGGGTTTTGTTTATTTATTCTGAAATTAAACCAATTAAAATCCGGCCCACAAATTTGATCGAATACAGGCTATTTATAGTTCCGAAGGAACAAATTATATTGTAGAGCTGGACTTCAGTCCAGTTTATAATAATAAGTGTTTGAATTATCAAATTGCCACATTCTCTAATTCTAAAGCTGAATCTGTCTATCAATCTGCTGATCCAATGAAATAAAGGTTTCCGTTCTTGAAACTCCTTCAATAGCCTGAATTTTAGTATTTAAAAGCTGCATTAAATGTTCATTATCGCGACAGATTATTTTAATCAAAACGGACCAGTTTCCTGTTGTGTAATGGCATTCTAAAACTTCAGGGATTTTTCTTAGATCTTTTACGGCTTCGGAGTTTCGGGAAGCTTTGTCCAGATAAACACCCACAAACGCCATGGTATTATAACCTAAAACTTTCGGATTTACTGTAAACTTAGATCCTGAAATAACGCCGGATTGTTCCAGTTTTTTTAATCGCTGGTGAATAGCGGCTCCAGAAATTCCAATTTTATTAGCAATCTGCAAAATTGGTTTTCGGGCATCATCCATTAAGTAGCGAAGTATTTCTTTATCGATACCGTCAATTTCAATTATTAGGGAATTGATTTTCATAACTTAAAATTTGAAACTATTTTTTGCATTTTGAGTTGTAAATAGAAAGCAAATGTAATTAAAATGCTCTGAAATAGAAAATTACAGAAAAGGGAAATTCCAAATTCCAATTTAAAGCAAATAGAGCAACGAACTGATTAAAAACAAAAAATCCAAATCCCAGTGATTAGTTGGAATTTGGATTTTAATCCCGAGACTTCGGGAGTATATTTTTATTCTTAGGTTATTTTCCTTTGTTTGCTTCGGCGATGTATTTTTCTAAAGCCATTGTCATTGAAGGAGTTTCAGGTGTTGGAGCAAGAATATCAATTCTTAAACCATGATCCAAAGCTTCTTTTTGAGTTGTGCTTCCAAATACAGCGATTCTGGTGTTGTTTTGTTTAAAATCAGGGAAGTTTTTAAACAAAGATTTAATTCCTGTTGGGCTAAAAAATGCTAAAACATCATAATAAACATCTGCCAAATCAGACAAATCGCTCATTACAGTTCTGTAAAAAATAGCCTGTGCCCAATCAACTTTTAAGTTGTTTAGTGTAACAGGTGCATCTGCATTTAATTGGTCAGATGCCGGAAGTAAAAACTTCTCGTCTTTGTACTTTTTGATTAGCGGAGATAAGTCTGCAAAATCTTTTGCTCCAACGTAAATTTTACGTTTTCTGTACACAACATATTTTTGCAGATAAAATGCTACAGCTTCAGATTGACAGAAATATTTCAATCCTTCAGGAACTTTGTAACGCATTTCATCAGCCACTCTAAAAAAATGATCTACAGCATTTCGACTTGTTAAAATGATCGCAGTGTAATGATTAAGATCGATTTTTTGTAATCGAATCTCTTTTGCGCTAACCCCTTCCACATGAATAAATGGTCTGAAATCAATTTTTATTTTGTGTTTTTGTTGGAGCTCAAAGTAAGGAGAATTCTCCACTTTAGGTTCAGGCTGTGACACCAAAATTGTTTTCACTTTCATATTATAAACATTTTCTAAGCACTCCCTTTTGTTAACCAATAATAAAGAAAATAATAAGGGGCTATTTCAAGAGCGCAAAGATATAAAATAAAATAAAATAACTTGCCGATTATTGCATTTTGATACGTTTTAATTGAAATAAAATAAGAGTATAAGCTGATACACAGCGAAATGCCTATGATTGCAAGTGGTATACTTTTTGGAATTCCTTCGTAATAGAACAAAACGGCATTGATAGGAAGGATTAAAACGCCAATATAGGTTCTATAAGTTACTTTTTGAAGGTTAAAAAGATCGACAAACTCATCAATATTGAAAGAAGTTGCTACAATTTTTTCTATTAAATATTTCGCCAGAATAAAATAAAGCAGGAAAGTTGCGATCTGAATAAATAAAACCCAGTCGGTTTTTGAGGCGTATCCGAAAATGTGCATCGTAAGCTGAATGAAAAAAGCAAACGAAACAACTTGCACAAAAAACAAACCAACTGTAAAGCTGCTTTTTAAATTATTGTTATCGCGATAGATTTTGGCGTATTTGTCTGAAAAAATTAGTTTGCTAAATTCACTAAATCGTGTTTCATAAGCTGATTTTGTCATGGCAACAACGGCAAAGGTGAGCACAAACAAAAGTGTGGCCCAATCTTTATTTTCGAGGATTCTGGGGTGGAGATGTTCAATCATAACGCTACAAAATTAGTAATTTTTTGTCTCAATACTTTTATTATAAATTTATTATGAATCAAATGCTATAAAAAGTTTACTTTTGCGATGAAATTACCCAAGAAAATGAATGATAGTATTGTCATAATTCCCACTTATAACGAAATTGAGAATATAGAAAGTATAGTTCGAGCTGTTCTTTCGCAACATAAGCCTTTTCATCTTTTAATTATTGATGATAATTCACCGGATCGAACTGCAAATAAGGTGATTGCATTGCAGGAAGAATATCCTGGAAGATTGTTTTTAGAAAAAAGAGAGAAAAAATCTGGTTTAGGAACGGCCTATGTTCATGGTTTTAAATGGGCTTTGCAGCGCAACTATGATTTTATTTTCGAAATGGATGCCGACTTTTCACATAACCCCAATGACTTAGAGAAATTATATGATGCCTGCCATTTTGGTGGCGCAGATTTGGCTGTTGGATCACGTTATGTAAAAGGTGTAAATGTGGTAAACTGGCCATTGAGCCGTGTGCTGATGTCTTATTTTGCTTCGGTATATGTGAAATTTATTACCGGAATGAAAATTCATGACGCTACTGCCGGATTTGTTTGTTATAAAAGAGAAGTTTTAGAAAAAATAAATCTGAATAAAATAAAATTTGTCGGGTATGCATTTCAAATTGAAATGAAATATAGAACATATTGTGGTAAATTTGAAATAAGTGAAGTGCCGATTATTTTTACGGACAGAACTAAGGGAGTTTCGAAAATGAGTAATGCAATTATCAAAGAAGCAATTCTGGGTGTGATTTCGCTGCGACTTAAAAAATTATTCAATACATTATAAAAAATATACGATGAACAGGATTTTAATCAAAAATGCTAAAATTGTAAACGAAGGGTCTATTTTTGAAGGAGATGTTTTGATTGAAAACGACCTAATCGTTGAGGTTTCTGATAGTATTAGTTTGAAAACCTCAGATTGCAAAGTAATTGATGCCGAAGGGAATTATTTGATTCCGGGTGCGATTGATGATCAGGTACATTTTAGAGAGCCTGGACTAACTCATAAAGGTGATATAGAATCAGAATCGAGAGCGGCTGTGGCTGGAGGAATTACTTCTTTTATCGAACAGCCAAATACAGTTCCGAATGCGGTTACTCAGGAAATATTAGAAGAAAAATATCAAATTGCAGCTCAAAAATCATTCGCGAATTACTCGTTTATGATGGGAGCAACGAATGACAATTTGGAAGAAGTTTTAAAAACAAATCCAAAGAATGTTGCGGGAATTAAAATATTTCTAGGTTCTTCAACCGGAAATATGTTGGTTGACAGAGAAGAAACTTTAGAGAAGATTTTCTCAAGTACACCAATGTTAATTGCGGTTCATTGCGAAGATGAAACTACCATTCAGAATAATCTTGCTGCTTTTAAAGAGCAATATGGAGAAGATGTTCCGGTAACGGCGCATCATTTAATACGTAGTGCAGAAGCTTGTTATATTTCGTCTTCAAAAGCTGTGGCTTTGGCGAAAAGAACTGGGGCAAGACTTCATATTTTTCATCTTTCGACTGCGAAAGAAATGGAATTGTTTACCAATAAAATTCCGTTAGAAGATAAAAAAATTACTGCTGAAGTTTGTGTGCACCATTTATGGTTTACGGATGAAGATTATAAAACAAAAGGGAATTTCATAAAATGGAATCCGGCTGTTAAAACCGCTGAAGATCGTGCTGAACTTTGGAAAGCTTTGAATGACGGCCGAATTGATGTTATTGCAACTGATCATGCGCCGCATACAAAAGAAGAAAAACAACAATCGTATTTGAAAGCGCCTTCTGGAGGTCCGCTTGTACAACATGCAGTAGTGGCAATGTTTGAAGCGCATCATCAGGGGAAAATTAGCGTGGAGAAAATTGTGGAAAAAATGTGTCACAATCCAGCTAAAATTTTCAAAATCGAAAAAAGAGGTTTTATCAAAGAAGGTTATTATGCCGATTTGGTAATTGTAAATCCGAGTTTGCCTTGGAGTGTAAATTCAGATAATATTTTATACAAATGTGGCTGGTCTCCATTTGAAAATATGGCTTTTAAATCGAGAATTACGCATACTTTTGTGAATGGAGAAATGGTTTACAATAACTTTAAAGTAAAAGATATCCGCGCCGGGAAAAGATTATTGTTTGATAGATAAAAAGCTGAAATGAAGAATTTTGTATTAATAATATTAGTTGTGCTGCTTTCAGTAAGTTGTAAAAAGGAGCTTGTAAAAGAGCCTAAAAAACTTATTGAAAAAGGAAAGATGGTTGATATTATGTATGATTTGGCTATTCTTGAGGCGATGCGATACCAAAATCCACTTTCATTAGATTCAGTTGATGCAAATCCGAAGAAGTTTATTTTAAAGAAATATAAAGTAGATAGTCTTCAGTTTGCACAAAGCAATATTTACTACGCTGCCGATTATAATACTTATAAAGATATGTTTGATGAAGTGAGCAAAAGAATTGCTGTACAACAACGAGCAACAGATTCTATCGTGAAAATTGAAGAGAAGAAAGCGGCAAAAGCGAATAAAAATAAGAAACCAAACGAAAGTCCTGCACCAAAATTAAATGAGGTGAAAAAATCGAGTTCAATAAATCTTGATTCGATCAGAAGGGCAATGCATACAAATAGGTAGATTTACAATCTTGAGATATTGTGCACATATTGGTGTACATCCATAAAAACCGTTCCTAGAGCGGTTTTTATTTTTTCATTAGAATACAAAGCTTTGGTGTAAGATGATTTTGCGGTTGCTTTTGTCAGACGCCTTTTTTGGAAAAATAAAGTAGAAAATACTGCATCGGCCATCCATAGAAAATTCATCAAAAAGGGTTTCGCATGAAGGTGTGGTTTTTTAACTTTTAAAACCGTTGCGATTGTATTCAAAATGTCTTTAAAAACTACGTTTTCTGCAATCAAAGTAAAGCGCTCATTTTTGATGTCGCTTTTCATTAATTGAATGGCAGTTTTTACAACATCGTCAACCGTGATAAAACCAGTACTTCCGAGTGTGTAAAACGGAAGTCCATTGGCTACTTTTACATATAATTCGGCGCTTCCTTGTTGCGCATTTTTTGTTTTCGGAATTGGTCCCAGAATTACGCCTGGATTTATAATTACAATATCCAAACCTTCCTGAACAGCGCGCCAGACTTCCATTTCGGCGCCATATTTAGAAATCGCATAATCGCTGTGCGGTTTTTCAGGATTCCAGTCGGTTTCTTCGGTAATGATATTTTCGTGTGGAGCTAAATCACCTAAAGCTGCGATGGAACTTACAAAACAGAATTTTTTTATTTCTTTGGCAATCGAAAAATTAACCATATTGGCCGTGCCTTCAATGTTGGTTTTTCGTAATGCATCTTCATCTTTCGGGTCAAATGAAATTAATGCTGCACAATGATAAACGTAATCAATGTCGATAAAAGCAAGTTCAAGTGAAGGTACGTCCAGAATATCGGCTTCAAGCCATTCTATTTTTTCAAATAAATTGCCTTTTTTATAAAGTTCAAAAACCGATTTTGCTTTTTGAATGTTGCTTTGAGTGCGGTAAATAGCCCGGACATTTTCTCCATTTTCAATGAGATGAAGTAATAAATGCGAGCCTACTAAACCTGTTCCTCCAGTTACTAATACCATTTTGTAAATATAAGTTTTTGTTGTAAAGTGGCAAAGAGGCAGAGGTTCAAAGTTGCAAAGGTTTTTTTGTTTTTACGACTAAGGCGTAAAGGCGCAAAGTTTTTGTTTTTTTTATAATATTTGTGTCTTTGCGCCTTAGTGGCATAACTTTTTGATATTGCCATTGCCATTGATTATATTTGCGCAAAATATTATAAAAATGAAGAATCTAGTTGAAGAATTAAAATGGCGCGGTTTGTACCATGATAGCATGCCAGGAACGGAAGAACAATTGCTAAAAGAGGTAACATCGGCTTATATTGGTTTTGATCCAACGGCAGATTCGCTGCATATTGGCAGTATGGTTCAGATTATTTTATTGGTTCATTTAAAGAATTTTGGTCATCAGCCAGTTGCTCTTGTAGGCGGCGCGACCGGAATGATTGGTGATCCTTCTGGAAAATCTGACGAAAGAAATCTGTTGAACGAAGAAACTTTGGCTAAAAATGTTGCCGGAATCAAAAGTGTTCTGTCTCGCTTCTTAGACTTTAATTCAAAAGAACCAAATGGTCCAATTATGGTGAACAACTATGACTGGATGAAGGAATTCTCGTTTATTGATTTTGCACGTGAAGTTGGAAAACGAATCACGGTAAATTATATGATGGCGAAGGACTCAGTTAAAAAAAGAATTAACGGAGAAGGTGAAGGAATGTCTTTCACAGAATTTACCTATCAATTAATTCAGGGATACGATTTTTATCATTTATATAAAAACAATAACTGCCTTTTGCAAATGGGAGGTTCTGACCAGTGGGGAAATATTACCACAGGTACGGAATTAGTACGCAGAATGGGTGGAGAAAATGCAAAAGCTTTTGCATTGACAACTCCATTAATTACAAAAGCAGACGGATCTAAATTTGGAAAATCAGAAGGTGGAAATGTTTGGCTTGACGCCGATAAAACTTCGGTTTACAAATTTTACCAGTTTTGGGTAAATGCTACAGACGCTGATGCTGAAAAACACATTAAAATCTTTACTTTCTTAGATAAAGAAACAATTGATGCTCTGATTGCAGAACATCAGGCAGCTCCGCATTTAAGAGTTTTACAAAAGAAATTAGCAGAAGAAATTACGATTTTTGTTCATAGTAAAGAAGAGTTGGAAAAAGCAATTCAGGCTTCAAATATCTTATTTGGAAATTCTACTGCAGACGATTTGAAGAAATTGGATGAAAAGACTTTCTTAGAAGTTTTTGATGGAGTTCCGCAAGCTGAAATTGCAAAAGCGGATTTAGAAAACGGATTGGATATTATTACTGTTTTGAATGAAAAAACAGGTTTCTTTAAATCTAACGGAGAAGCAAGACGTGCTTTAACAGCAAATTCTATTTCGGTAAACCGAGAAAAAATAAAAGAAGATTTTGTTTTAACGGCAAATGATTTAATCAATAATCAATTTGTGTTATTACAAAGTGGAAAGAAAAACTATTTTGTGATTAGAACTGTTTAATCGGTTAATTGTTTAATCGAGTTTGAACACGATTAAACGACTTAACAAATCAACGATTAAACATTAAAGAACCATCAAATTACAACCACGAATGTCAGAATTATCAAAACGTCCCAATACCTCGAAAGAGTTGTTGGGATTTTTTTTGCCTAAATCCTGTGTAGCGATAAAAGAACAGGAATTGATATTAGCCAAATCGATCACATTAATTCCGCCTGTTTTTCCATCGGCTACATAAGTCAAAGCATCTTCAGGATCGCGAACCAGAATATTCATCCAGGAAGTGCATTCAAACACACCGTCGCCTAATGAATAAGCTTGCGCTAAAAGTTCGGTCATACCGTATTCTGAATGAATCGAATTTACGCCAAAACCTTTGCAAAGTAGTTCGTGAAGTTCTTCGCGAATCATTTCTTTGCGTTTGCCTTTCATTCCGCCCGTTTCCATAATAATGGTATTTTGAAGGTTGAATTGGTGTTTTTCAATTAAATCCAACAAAGCATACGTAACGCCAATTAAAATTACATTTTGGCCGGATTCGTCTAATTCGGTTAGTTTTTTAATTAAGTCGTCATGATTGTGTAAATAAAACCCGCTTTCAGGCTGATTCGAGAGTTTTATGAGATCTTCGACCATGTAAATTAACGAAGAGCCATCGCGCTCGAGATAAGACGGTAAAAGGGCTAAAACGACATAATCTTCGATATTGCCATAAAATTGCGAAAAGCCTTGACGATAACTTTCTTCATAAAGAGAAGCATCGGTAACCAAATGTCGGCTGGTAATCATTCCTGTTGTTCCGCTGCTTGTGAAAGTAACTTGCGGTAAATCAGAATTAGAAACCACTTCATGGCTTTTGAAAAACTGAATAGGTAAAAAAGGAATTTGCTGCAGCGATTTTACGTGTTGCGGATTTACGTTTAAATAATCACAAAAGTCACGATATACTTTATTGTTCTCGTGCTGAAAACGGAACACTTTTAGTGCTATTTTTTCAAATTGTTTCTGACTCGAAATGGTAAATATATCGCTGGCTGTAATCAAAACTTTTTTTGTGCAAAGATATTGTTTTTAGTCTTTAGTCGCAGTTTTCAGTCACAGTTTTCGGCAAAGTGTGTAAACTGAAAACCGAACACTGCGACTGCGACTGTACACTGCGACTGAAAACTAAAAAAAGCTCCATAAAGGAGCTTTTTTCTATATTTTACCGAATGATGAGCTTTCGGGTTGCGGATGCATTTTCTTCGCTTATTTTTATGATATAAACGCCAGGGACCAAATCTGAAACATTTAGCTCTTTTGAACTAAGATGTGTCTGAAGTACTTTTTTGCCCAGAATGTCAAAAATGATTATTTCTTTTTCAAGATCATTTTTTGATGTAATGTATACTTTTCCGTTTAACACTGGGTTAGGGTACAAGCTTAGACCCTCAATGGAAGTTGTTTCCTGAGGTTTTGGTAATTGTTTACTGTCCTGTGCTGAAGCACTTACAGTAAAGAAAAAAGCCAATAAGAATGTAATATAAAAGTAGTTTTTTGCCATCGCACTTGTTTGGATAAGTAAATATACAAAAAAAATTACAAAAATTACGCCAAAAAAAAACATCCTAATATATTAGGATGTTTTTAACATTTATGTTTTAACTAACTGTTATTTAGTCAAGTCAACTCCGTTTACTGTTGCCCAAGCACCAGCTGTTAATGAAGCTCCTGTTGCAGTAGCATCGATTGTGAAGTTTGCTGCTGGGAAAGTTACAACACCATCCCATGGAGCTACTACTACACCTAAGATGTTTTTAGAAGTATTAACGATTTTAACTTTGTTAATTTTGATTTTACCACCATTTACTTGGTTAGTATTTGTAGAAGCATCTTGAATTTTTACTGCTGCTCCTGTGAAAACTGTAGTTCCTTCAGTATAATCACCGTAACCATCGATGATAATGTTGCTGAAATCACCGTTTCCGTCATTTTTGAATTGGAAAGCATCAACCTGAACATCTCCAACAGCTTCTGGTGTAGTACCAGCTACTCTTCTTAAAGTAATGTTTGTAACTTTAGGGTAGTAATCGTTGTTGTTTTTAGAAGATTCGATTTCAACACCGAAGTTTCCTTTTACACTTTGGTGAGCATACCAGTTTGTACTTAATTGACCTTGCCATCCATCTTGCCAGTCAAAAGAGTCATCTGTATTGTCATAAGAAATTGCATTTGTTAAACTTGCAGTTCCTCCGTAAAATTCGAATCCGTCATCAGCACCTTTGTAAGATACTAAGTGATCTAAAGTTGTTCCTGATCCTACAGAGTAGAAAGAGAATCCGTTTAATTCTTTTGTTCCGTCAGCTAATTTAGAACCAGCGTACTCAACTCTTACATATTTCAAAGAACCACCGTTGTGAGCAGCATTTGTTCCTCCGTAAGGTAAAGCATTTCCGTCTTCAGAAGTAGAAGTTTTTACACCTTTAATAGCGTTGATTGGAGCGTCTCCGTACATGATGATACCTCCCCATGAACCTGGAACTTTAGATTTCTCAGTAAATACAACTGGTTTGTCAGCTGTACCATTGATTACTAATTTACCACCGTTTAATACTACTAATGCATTGTCTCCAGTAGTTTTATCAACAGTAATAGTAGAACCAGCGTCGAAAGTCAACGTTACACCTGAATTTACTTTTACCATACCTTTCATTGTATAGTTTCCTAAAGGATATGTTTTATCAGCTGTGATTGGACCTGTAATTTCTCCTGTTGCAACTGGAACTGCAGTTACAGTTACCGTTTTAGTTACAGATACAGATTGTACAGTATAAGTAATAACAGAAGTACCTACAGAAACCCCTGTGATAACTCCTGTAGCAGGTACAACAGTTGCAACTGCTGGAGTAGCACTTGTATAAGTACCACCTGTTGTTGTACTGCTGAATGTTGTAGTTGCTCCAACGACAACACTTTCAGTTCCTGTTAAAGGAGCTACTGTAAATGGAGCAGGATCGTTGTCATTGCTACATGATGAAAATAATAAGCCAATTGAAAGGGCTAAAGCGAAAAATTTAGTTTTCATAATTGTTGTTTAATAGTTGATTTCTTTGCAGACAAAATTAGAACAGGAATTCTTTTTGTGTGTTAGCTAAGTATTACAATACCGTTATTATAAAAGCTCTAAAATGTGAAGCTAATGTTAAGAGATATTAAGTATTTGCATAAAAAAAGCCCTATCGAAATAGGGCTTTGTATTCTTGGGTTCAAAAGTCTTAAAATGTATATCCTAAGCTTAAAGAGAAACCTCTACTTTTCTTGTAGCTTCTTGTCAAAGGATCTTCAACAACTGGAGTTACACTGTTATCTCCAATTTTAAATTGACGTGCTGGATCAAGTAAGTTGTCTGCTGTGAATTTCAAATCGAAATGTTCTGATAATTTACTGCTCCAAACAAAATCTAATTGGCTTACCGGAAGTTCGTAAATATGATCTAATCCGTTTGTTCCTACCGCATAAATTCTTTTTCCGAATACTGAGTATACTAATGATACAGTATTGCTCCAGTTTTTGTTGATGTCAAATTGGTATTTTAAATCAGAGTTGATTAACCATTTTGATGCACCTTGTAAATCTCTTGATCGGTGTGTTTCTATAGATTCAGTAACACTACCGTCAGGATTTGTGATGAAAGGTTTTACTTCTGCTTTAGTGCTCATTAATGAAGTATTAAATCCTAAAGAGAAATTTTTAAAAGTATTAGTCAATCTCTCTAAGTCATAAATAAATTCAATTTCCGCACCATATAAAACTGCATTGTCTGAGTTTAAGTACGTAATGATTGTAGAACCTGCAGCATTAGCAGTTAAAGTTCTTTCGATTGGGTTTTTCATTTGTTTCCCGAAAATACCTACTGCAAACATTTCTTTTGCTGTTGGGAAAAGCTCATATTTAAAATCAACATTGTAATTGTCACTGTTTACCAAATATGGATTTCCTTTCATAGAAGTTCCATCAGCATTAACATACTCGATAGGATAAGCTTCCATGATAACTGGTTTTGTATAAGTAACACCTCCAGCTAAACGGATGTTAGATTTTTCAGTAAGACCGTATTTAGCATTTAACGATGGTAAGAAGTATACTTTGTCATAATTTAAAGTTACAAACGGATCATCAAAAGAACCTTGGTTTCTGTATTTAGTTTCTCTGTTTGCGCTTTCAACACGTACACCACCATTTACTTCAAGTTTATCATTGAATTTGTAAAGTAAATTTGCGTATCCTGCATTTGCACCTTCTTTTAATATTGCTTTGTAAGTAGCATTAGAACTTTCTTTGAAATAAAAATCACCATTTGCGATAAAAGTATTCAATTGATTATCGATACTGTTAAGCGGAGCAGCGATATTTGGACCAGGCGTTGGAGAAATAAAACGGTATGAAGACTCCATGTCTGATGCATTTCCGTTGTAACCAACTGTTAATTTATGACCTTTCTCAGATCCGAATTTTAAATTATATTCGGCTAAACCAGATAAATAAGAGTTACCAGTGATTTCTAAATATTGCTTGATAAAGTTGTTTCCGGCAATAGAAGCAATAATTCCATCATTTTCAGTTTTAATACCAGAGAATGCTTTTCTGTCCGGTTGATCGTATTTTGTTACCGCATAAGATACGCCAGCTTTTACAGTTTGGCTTTTATCTTCAGCGATTGCATATTCTCCTAACAATTGGTTGTTCCAATAATCAGACTGATCTAATTGGTTTGTACGGATAAGCGTTTTGTTTGCTCCTGTTCCTGTTTCAGCATTTGCTACACCAAATTGATCTTTGATTAAGTTGTCAGTCGTTCTGATGAAAAGACTGTTGTATGCTAATTTGAATCGGTTAGTGTTATAGTTTAAACCTAATAAACCAGTCAAAGAAGTTTTGTAATGATTGTCTGTAGTTACAAAATCAGTTTTATAGCTGATTCCTGTACTTTGGTAAGCAAAAGTTCTGTCAACTCCTTCTTGAATTGCATAACTGTTATCTGCATTTAAAGAGAAGATATAAGAAAGGCTTCTGTCTTTTTTCAAATCAAATTTTTCTGCATGTAAAAATCCGATACTCATATTAAGAGGAGTTCTTATAGAAGAAACGTCAAAACCACTTTTGAAAGAGTTTAAAGATTCTTCAGGAGTAAATACGTGGCCAGACGGAGTGTCTCCTAATAAAGAAGGCAATTGTCTGTTGTCGCCTGTCATTCCGAAGAAACCTTCTGCTGAATCAGCATCTTTAGAAAGAGAAAATCTTTTAAAGTTACTGTTTGCAAGAAAGCTTGTTCCTATAGTAATTTTTGTAATGCTTTTTGTTGGTTTTGAAGTCTGGATATTAAATGTTCCACCTGCAAAATCTCCGTAAACATTTGGGCTAAATGTTTTGTAAACTTCAATAACACCTACAACATCCGTAGAAAATAAATCCAAAGGGATAATTTTAAGGAATGGATTATTTGTTGGAGCAGCAAGATCGTTAATTAATAAGTTGTTGTATCTGTCTTCAAGACCACGAACGAATAAACCTCTTGAGCCTACTTTTGTGATTCCGGTAATTTTCGTTAAACCTTCTTCAACATCGCTAACGCCTTTTCTTGACATTTCCTGTGCACCAATACTTTGTTTGATTACTACAGCATTTTTTTGTTCAAGTAATAAGGCAGTTTCTTTTTCTCTGTTTGCTGTCGATTTTACAACAACATCCTTAAGAGTATAACCTCCTGATGATAGTACCTGATCAACAGTGATAGTTTCGCCTGCTTTTACAGTTACTGGTTTTTCTACAGATTCGTATCCAACGAAACTAAAGATAATAGTATAATTTCCTGGATTTACACTTAACGAATATTTTCCGTCAATGTCAGTGTTGGCACTAATGTTTGTTCCTTTAAGTAATACGTTTGCAAAAGGAAGTGCTGCATTATTAGTTTCTTTGTCGGTTAATACACCAGAAATCGTACCTTTGTTTTGCGCGATAGAAATCGTACAGATAAATAATGTGATTAATAGAAATTTTAAATTGAATTTCATTTCAGTGTTGTGTTTAATTTATTTTTGTGCAAAGAAAGACACGCATTGTAAAGTTCATGTTAGCGACCTGTTATGTTTTTGTGTTGTCAAGATTATCAAATTGTTACCAGATTAAATTACCGTTAACCGTAATTTTTAACGGTTGTTTTATTACTATATTTACGCTGTGAAATAAAAAACGTCGAATATATATTAAAGAGAATTTGATGTAAAAATCTCAATTTTTGCTATTTATGAAAAAAACACAAACCAAGATTTTATTAGTTGACGATGAACCAGATATCTTAGAAATCGTTGGCTATAACCTTGCCCAGGAAGGCTATCAGATTGTAACAGCTTCAAACGGAAAAGAAGCTATTGCAAAGGCCCAAAAAGAATTGCCGGAATTAATCATTATGGATGTTATGATGGCTGAAATGGACGGGATGGAAGCTTGTGAAAACATCAGAAAAATTCCAGAATTAAATAATGTTATCATAACATTCTTAACTGCAAGAAGCGAAGATTATTCGCAAGTTGCTGGTTTCGATGCAGGTGCTGATGACTATATTACAAAACCAATTAAACCAAAATTATTGGTAAGTAAAGTAAAGGCTTTGTTAAGAAGACTGAAAGAACAAGAAGTTGTTTCTGATACAATAAATGTTGGAGGAATCGAAATAAACCGCGAGGAATACAAAATCATAAAAGGAAATGTAGAAATTGCATTGCCAAGAAAAGAATTCGAGTTGTTCTATTTATTGGCTTCTAAACCTGGAAAAGTTTTTAAAAGAGATGAAATCCTTGATAAAGTTTGGGGGAATGAAGTAGTAGTTGGAGGCAGAACAATAGATGTTCACATTAGAAAACTTCGCGAAAAAATAGGCGAAGACCTTTTTAAAACCATAAAAGGTGTTGGTTATAAATTCGAGGTGTAAATTTGAACCATATAAGTTATATAAGTTCATTTAAATTGTAACCTAATATATCAATCAAAATTTATCTTTGTTAAAGTTTCGAACTTTGACAAAGATTTCTTTTTTAAGTTCGTATGTCAATCCAGACAATTAAGTTTAGTTTTTAAATGAACTTATATAACTTATATGGTGGGAAAAAAAATAATTTTTTAATGGTTCAAAATTTTCAATGAAAATCAATTTTAAAAAAACATACAAATTTGCGATTAAGTCGGCACTATATATAAGTCTGTTTTCAACAGGATTTGTGTTGATTTTAATGTCTTTGTTTTATAAAAATCAATTAAAACATCAAATTGCTTTTGGAATAGTATTCATTATTTCAATTTATATTTTTTCTTTTTTAGTGCTCCAATATCGCGTAGAGCGTTTTATATACAGGAGAGTAAAAAAGATTTACGATGAGGTTTCCTTACTAGAATCGACACCGCTGATCAATCAGCCTATAACGACGGATATGGAAACGCTTTCGCGTGAAGTAAAAAAATTCGCGACCGATAAAAAGCTCGAAATTGAAATGCTCGAAATTCGTGAGCAATACAGAAGAGAGTTTCTTGGAAACGTTTCGCACGAGCTTAAAACACCTTTATTTACTGTTCAAGGATATGTTTCGACTTTGCTTGACGGTGCAATGGATGATAAAAATATCCGTAAAAAATATCTGAAGCGTGCCGAAAAAGGGGTAGAGCGTCTTATTTATATTGTGGAAGATTTGGATATGATTACCAAATTAGAATCGGGAGATCTAGATCTGAATATGACTGATTTTGATATTGTTGAATTGATTCAAAACGTTTTTGATTTGTTAGAAATGAAAGCTGATAAGAAAAAAATCAAATTGGCTTTTGAGAGTAAAAATGTTCAGTCAGTAATCATTCGCGGTGATCAGGACAGAATTCAGCAAGTGTTGGAAAACCTGATTGTGAATTCGATTAAGTACGGAAAAGAAGGCGGTTTAACCGAAGTTGGTGTTGTAAATCTGACCAAGAAAAAAGTACTAATACGAATCAGTGATAACGGAGAAGGTGTTGAAAAGCAAAATATTTCAAGACTTTTTGAACGTTTTTACCGTGTAGACAAAAGCGGAACACGTTCTGAAGGTGGTTCTGGTTTAGGTTTGGCAATCGTAAAACATATTATTGAAGCTCATAAAGAGAAAGTTTATGTTGAAAGTGAGTTCGGAATTGGCTCAGAATTCTCTTTTACACTAGAAAAAGCGCAAAAAGTGCAAAAACCGGAGGTTAAAAAATTGTAATTAGCTTTAAGCTAAAAGCCCTAAAACAGGGCTCTTAACAATAAATAAACTTTCAGGTTTCGTGCATAACATTAAATTTTTATTATGGTAACATCTTGTTAATGATTTATTAACATAGGTGGTACATCTTTGCATCTTGAAATCTAGGGTATAGAAAAAATGATAAAAAAAATAATCACTGCGGTTTTAGTACTGCTTGCTTGCGGAGCTAATGCGCAGGAATTAAATAAACAGGATGTAAAAAACGAGGTAATGCGTATTTTAGATTCGATCAACAAAGCAAAACTTCCTGATACTAAATCCGGAGGAGGAGTTGAAGAACATTGGTACGACCGAATATCTTTAAGAGGTTATGCTCAAATTAGATACAATGGCTTGTTTTCTACAAACGACAAAATTACCTGTGACCAATGTGACAGATCTTGGGGAACCACTTCAACCGCCCCGGATGCAAAAGCAAATAACGGACTTTTTATTCGTCGTGCACGTTTAGTGTTTTCTGGTCAGGTTCATCCAAACGTATTTTTCTATTTTCAGCCTGATTTTGCAAGTTCACCAGTAACTGGAATCCAAAATTTCGTTCAAATTCGTGACTTGTATTTTGATGTTTCTTTTGATAAGAAAAGAGAATATCGAGTTCGTGTGGGGCAAAGTAAAATTCCATATGGATTCATAAACATGCAGTCCAGTTCACAACGTTTAACATTGGATCGTGCAGATGCTATCAACAGTTCGATAGCAAATGAACGTGATTTGGGGTTAATTTTTTATTGGGCGCCAGCCGAAATCAGAAAACGTTTTGAAATGTTGGTTAAAGACGGTTACAAAGGTTCGGGAGATTTTGGGGTTTTTGCATTTGGAGTTTATAATGGACAGATCGCTAATAAAATAGATGCAAACAGAGATTTGAATGTGGTAGCCAGAATATCGTATCCTTTTGTAATTGGTAGCCAAATTATTGAGCCAGGAATCCAGGCTTATGATGGTAAATGGGCTTTTACAGACGAAATTTCTACTGGTGTTATAGTAAATGATCCTAAATATGTGAAAGATGAAAGAATAGGTGCAACTTTTGTTTTGTATCCAAAACCTTTCGGAATCCAAACCGAATATAATATTGGAAAAGGACCTCGCTATAATCCTTTAACAAATACTGTTGATGATGCCAGTTTAAATGGAGGCTATGTTTTGCTAAACTATAAATTGGATTTCAAAAAACAGCATTTATATCCTTTCGCGCAATTTCAATATTATGACGGAGGTAAGAAATATGAAAAAGATGCCAGAAGTTACGTTGTAAGAGATTACGAATTTGGTATCGAATGGCAACCTATCAAAGCATTAGAATTGACAGCTGAATATGTTGTAGCCGATAGAAATTATGTAGATAGTGCCCGTCCGGTTAACAGACAACAAGGTAATCTATTGCGTTTGCAGGCACAGTTTAATTTCTAAAAAAAATAAGAATCCGCATTTATCTGCGCCTTCACGATAGTGAATCCGTTTAATCAGTGTTCCATTGTAGACACAGATTAAACGGATTTGCATTTGCAAAAGCGCTTATTAATACGGATTTTTTTATTGGTGAGAATTAATCTTCAAAAACAGAAAATAACGAATCCCAATCGATATCATTTTTAAATTGGGATAACCCTTTAAACGATTTTACCTTTGATAAATCTTCAATCGTAAAGTCGTCTTGCAATGCATACGGCACAAGTTTTTCTTCCTGAAGTTTTATGGCTAGATATTCTTGTTCATATTGCCCTGGAGTTGGAATAAAAAAGGCTTTTTTGCCTAATTTGGCCAGATCCATTACTGTTGTATAACCAGAACGGCATAACACTAATTCACTTTCATTGAATGTTTGTTCCAGTTGTTTGGAATTCATGAAATTGTAATAAGTAACATTTCCGTTTTGCCATTTGTTCTGAACTTTGTCAACAAGTCCTTGTATAAAAACAACATTTCCCTTATAATTGGCAATTTCTTTCTGAAGCTTTTGATCTAAGTAAGTACGTTGAGGTTCCGGCCCGGACAAAATAATCATCAGGTCGTATACTATTGGAGTTTCCTTTTTTTTCATTCGGCTCAAAGGCCCAATGTATTTTATATTGAGGTGATTAGTTGCTAGATGTCCTAATTCTCCGGTAAGATTAACATCGTCATTAGAGTCGGGAACCCAGCACTGATTGTATTTTTTTATAAAATATTGATGACATTTGCTAGTAAACCAAGTTGTATTTCCCGTCATCACATTCAATTGGTGCGTCATAAAAACAGATGGAATTTTTTTGCTGAAAACACCCAATCGGTTATCAGAAATAATTCCGTCGATGCCGTGTTTTTTAATCCAGGAATTCACTACTTTTTTTTCATCCAAAATTGCAGTAATCATTTTTGGAAGATTTTTGATGAGTTTCCATTTAAAGTTTTTGCCGTTTTTGGCATATTCAATATGATAGGAAGGTAATTCCAGTGTTTGTATATATGGAAACTCTTTTCGTAATAAAGCCAATGCAACACCATCTGAAGCGATAATTGGAATGAATTTGTTTTCCTGAAGCGCTTTGATAATAGGGATACATCTGGTGGCATGGCCTAATCCCCAGTTTAAAGGAGCAACTAATATAGTTTTGTTAGCAGAATAGTCAATGCTCATAATTTTAACGCTTTTTGAAAACGAAGATAAAGAAATATGTTTTCTATGGCATTTCGTACGTATTACTAAATTATTAACTGTAATTTAAGCTTCTAAGATGTTAAGCTACTAAGACACTAAGTTTCTAAGTTGCTAAGTTTTTTCAGAAATTGAAAAAAGTATAAATAAAAAAAACCGAACGAAAGTTCGGTTTTAATAGCAGCTTCTAAAGACTTAGAAACTTAGTGTCTTAGCATCTCAGTAACTTAGTAACTCAGTAGCTTAGCATCTCAGAACCTTAATCCTGAATATACGTTTTATTTCCATTTTTGTTAATATAGTATTTACCGCCTCTTGGACCAGTATATACTTTTTTACCATTGTATTCGCCAGTTACTTTGTCTGGTACAGATGGTGCTTTTTCATTAGTTTCTTTTAAAGTTTTACTAGCCGATTTTTTAGCAGCTGTGGCATCTTTCTTAGTAGCGTCAGCTTTTGCAGCTGTTTTCTTGGCATCAGCTTTGGTTTTATCGGCAGAGCTTTTTGCTTTGTCAGCGGTACTTTTTGCTTTATCCGATTCTACAGTAGCTTTTTTTGCATCAGCTTTTGCTTTAGTGGCTTGTTTGTCGGCAGTCTTTTTTGCTGCGTCAGCAGATTCTTTTTTTGCTTTTGTTGAAGCAGATTTTGCATCATCAGCAGCTTTTTTAGATTTTGTGGCTTCCTTTTTTGCGTCAGCCGAGGCTTTGTCTGCACTTGCTTTGGCTTTTTTTGCCGAAGCTTCTGTTTTACTTTTTGTTGCTTTTGCAGTTGTTTCCTGTGCATAAAAATTAGAAGAGAAAGCAACCATCAAACAGAACAATACTAATTTTTTCATAAGGCTAAGAGTTTAAAATTCAATTAAAATTAATCAATTTATTGTCATCTTTTTCGTAGTGCCTTAAAAATATGCTCGAAGCTGAACATTTCCTGTATGCACCGTTGCGCCGGTTTCACTTTTGCGTCCCTGATAGTTTAAATTAACATCCAGAAATGAAGTAATGTTTTTTTGTAATAAAAGTTTCCAGACTAGATTTTGCCCCGCCTGAAGTCCTTCAAGCATTTGAAATCCTACTGATGAAAATTCATTTCCGTCGAATTTATTTTCATAAAAGGAGAACTCTCCGTTTAAGGTCACCTTTTTTTCTCCGGCAAACGAAAAGGAAGTTCCAAGTCGGTTTTGAACCAAAGTTTCAAAATTTCCTATTTGGTTTTCTTTGTTCTGAAATTCATAAAAGAAATCCACACTTGTGTTTTTCGAAAATAAATAACTGATTTTTGGAGCAATTTGATACCCTTTTAAATCATAATTCTTTTCGGCAAAATCTTTAGAAATCAAATTCGTTTTTATGGTTTTGGTAAAGAAGTTAAACAACCAGCTTTTTTGAAGAAGATGAGTATATTGCAATTGATGCGAATTGTTTGTCACATTTTGAGAACCAATCGAGAGCAAATTTTTTCCTTTATTAACCAAATAGGAATAGGTTACTGAATGTTTCTGTTTTCCGCGATTGTAGAATAAACTGTTTCGGAAACTGGAATTCAGCCCCAGAATATTTTCCTCAGAAGAATCAAACGGATTAAGCTCCAAACTTTCGCCTTCGCTTTTTACTTTTCGATCCATTATAAAAGACGTTTGATTATAGAAATAGGACATCAATTTTTTGAATCCTTTTTCATTTTGCCATTGTAATGGATTTAAAATAACAGATTGCGAAAATTTGTTCTGGTTTGTTTTGATGTAAACCTGATTCGGCAAGAAGATCCGAATGAATTTTGCCTGATCGGGAAATGCGGCAATTTCAAACTCTTCCAGTTCCTGAATACCGTTTCCGTTATAATCATTCCAAGTATAAACACCTTGTCCCGTGGGAACTTCGATATAAGTAAATTCCTGTTGCGCGATAGTTCCTGAACTGGTTTCGTAAGCCGTTCCAATTTGCATGAACTGATTAAAAAAACGATCTGTGTATAAGATTCTCGAATTTAATGAAGGTTCATTTTCTTTTGTTTCATCAGTAAAATCGAGGTTTCGGTAACTAGCATAAACCGCCAAATCGGTTTTTTTTGTCTGAATCAGTTTTGATCTCAAATAATAGGTTTGCGAATTGTTTACATGTTGTAAAAATCCGTTTTGCAAACTGTCATTTCGGCGTTGTAGAAAACCCAATTCTACATAGACTTTTGTACTGTCACCGCGCCCTACAAAAGCGCCGTATTCTGAGAATCTTTGGCTTAAAGCCGAAAATTGATTCGTGATTTTATCTTTCTCCTGATTGTCCTCAAGCTGCATGCTTGCACCAACCCAGTTTTTTCCAAAATGATATTTGGTTCGGGTTTGATTTCTGATAAATTTTGAAGTCGAAGCCGTCGCATCAGAGTTCAGGAAACTGCCTTGATTTTCAATCGTCCAGTTTTTCAGTTTGAAAAAAGCAGTTGTTGTATGCCTTGTTCCGGAATAGCTTTCAGTAAAATCCAATTTCTCTAATTGATAGGTAAACAATCCCGTATTTGTAGTTTCTTTTTTCGAAAATAAATCAAAGTTTAAACCCGTAACCAGTAAACTTTGATTTCCTAAAAATACGGAGTTTAGGTTCCAATCGCGATTAAATTCAATATTATACAAACGCTCCACCGATTTGAAATTCTCTTCTACAAATTGATAATTGGCAAAAGCGTCCAATGTCCAGCTTTTGGTAAAAAGACGTTTTTTGATGTTGGTTTTAAAAGCAATTCCGCTATTGTCGCCATCGTCAATGCCTGAAAACAGGTTTTTATCATTATTGCTAACGGCAAGTTCAAAATCCGCAAGTGTTTTTTCGTTCGGATTGTATTTTCCTAAAAACGTTGCAACTTGCAGTTTCATTGGCGGAATCAGTTGTACTATCGGTTCGTAATTTCCTTGCGGAATTCCATTTACAGGTTCTCTATATTCGTAAATACGTTCTACTGAATTACTGTTTTGAATAACATAATTTCCGAGATTGTTTCCAACAAGACTAAATTTTACATTGTATAAAACATTATCCGGATTTTTCGAATATTCATAAACTTCAACCGCATTTACGATTGTTTTTTTGTACAGAATTTTATTGTCGGCATAAGTGTCTTCAAACGCTGAAGGCGCTTTCATTAAATCAGGATTATCTCCGGCCTGGCTTAAAACCTGAACCTGATCAGTCGAAAGATTTTGTTGTAGCGGTTGGTTTTTTAAATCATTTTCGGAATAAAGATAACCGCCAAAACTCCATTTTTTGTTTTCATGCGTAGCGCCTGCATAAGTCACTACACGATTGTAATTCCGTTCGGAATATTGGTATTCTATATTAATACGCATTTCTGAAGTAATCGTAAAAAGCGAAGTAAAAACAATTTCTCCCGCATTATAATCAATTACATAATCGTTGTTTTCGCCTCGTTTCAGCAAAACACCATTAACGTAAACACGCTCCGAACCCGAAATAACCAAAACGTACAATTCGCCATTTTGGCCTTTTAATTTATAAGGTCCCTGATTTCCTTCCTGTCCCGTAAAAGTACTTTTGGCATATTGTCCTTTTACAAACGAAACTGATGCAAAAACATTGGTTTTGCTTTTCCCGTTATCAAAATCAAAATTGGCAGAAAGTCCCTGTACTTTTTTATTAAAACTTAAAAACTGAGTTTTTCGGTTTTCCAGAAAAATATCTCCGGCGCGAATGTTCCAGTCATCACTGAAAAGTTCCATAAAGATATTATCAAACTGATCGAGTTTTTGACTGTAACCACCATCTTGTAACGGAATATTACTATCCTGAAGCGATGCCCGCAAACTGACTTTATCAGAGATTTTTCCGGTAATTTGTAAATCTAAGTTGGAGTTTAAAACCGTACTTTGATTGTTTCCCAAGGTAAGTCCGCGAGTAATACTTCCTGATGTATTCAAGCCATCGAATGGCGTTACTTTTTTGGTGTTTGAGTTTTCGATTCGGTACAATTTTTCAGTACCAACATCATTGGTTACAACCTGATCTGATTTGTAAAGACTGTATTCTTTGGTAATAAAATCAGGATAAAGTAGATAATTGATGGTTAAAGTATCAGAAACCGATTTGAAATTTTGGTTTAAAAGCAAAGTACCTTTTCTAAAATCGATAGTATAAAAAGTAGAATCGATCGCTTCATTTTTAGTATTCAGAAGCTGAAAAAAACCGGGATTGATACTGACTTTTTCTAAATGAATGGTATCGTGAGTTGCAATTACTTTTTTGGTTTTGTACGCTGATTCCGTTTCCTGAGCCTGAAGCGCAGAAAACCAGATAAAAACCGTTAAAAACAGTAATTTTTTCAACATAAATACTTTAACTCTAAAAAGTCAAAAGTAGTATTTATAATTGGGAATTGTAGCGTGGGTTATTTTAGATTTATGGGCTGCTTTTTAGGTTATTTCCCATTTTTGATAAAAGCTAAAATTATTAAAACCAATAGCGCAACGATTATTACGAAAATAGGATTTGCATAATTTGCATGCCATCCAAATTCATTTATTCTTTTTGGGAAATAGGATCTTTTGTCTTTCGGATTGTAATAAAACATTCCCCAAATCCAATTGTTAGGATCATTTTCCCATTCGTTCTTTGTTTCTTCACTCGGTTCATCCAACTTTTTCATAACTATTGGATTTATTGGTTAACAAGTTGGTGCGATTATTTTAACACATAGAAACATAGATTAAGAACGCTCAAAAAAGGCGTTTCACTTTTTTTAAATAAACATAGTTGGCTATGTGTTAGAAACAAGTTTCTTTTTGTCTTCTTTTTTGGGTATAAAATCTATGTTCCTATGTGTTAAATAAAAATACACCCAAATGATTGCTTGGTTGTTATAAAGTAAGTGATTTATTTTCATTTAAAAATAATCTTTATAGCTTTGTTTGGTACAAAACAAACTTAATTTATGGATACAGGCAAAGAACTTTTATTCTTCTTTAGTGCTTTAGGTTCTTTCAACGGAATTATTCTTGGAGTTTATTTTTTCTTTTTTACTAAGAAAAAATACCTGACGAATTATTTTCTTGGAGCACTTTTGTTTGCATTAAGTATCCGAATTGGGAAATCTGTTTTTATTTATTTTGATCCCGAACTACCAAAAATGTATTTGCAGTTAGGGCTTACTGCTTGTTTTTTTATTGGGCCATTTTTGTATTATTTTTTAAGATCGGCGGTCGAAGAAATAAATGTAATGCCAAAATCGTGGAAAATGATATTACTCTTTTGGGGAGTTTTAATTCTTGGAACCGGAATATTATACCCTTACGAAACTTATCCAGAACTTTGGCGTTTTTATTTTATCAGAATCATTTATTTTCAGTGGTTCCTATATGTTTTCTTTTCAGGATTTGTGATTAGAGGAATTTTAATGAAAATTTTTAATACAAAAGAAAAAGCAAATCCATCGGAAATCTGGTTTGGAACACTTTTTCTGGGTAATTTTTTATTATTTCTTTTTTACTTTTTAGCAATTTTAGGAGCTCCAGCCGCGACTTATATTAGTGGTGCTGTAGTTTTTTCTTTTATTTTATATCTGATTATTTCTATTCTTTTATACCGAAAGAAAACCGATGATCTGTTTTTATTGAACGAACCGAAGAATTCAGGTAAAAAAATCGAATCAGCCGAAGCGGTTTTGATAACTGAAAAACTCGAAAAGTGTATGAATGAAAAAAACCTGTATAAAAATCCAAATTTGAGTTTACAAGATTTGTCAAAAGAAATTAATATCTCGAGCCACCAATTATCACAGTTTTTGAATAACAACTTGGGGAAAAATTTCACCAGTTTTGTCAATGAGTTTAGAATAAGCGAAGCCTGCAAAATTATCACATCAAATGATAAACTGACTTTAGAATCGGTTGGTTACGATGTTGGTTTTAATTCTAAATCTACATTTTTTGCCGCTTTCAAAAAACATACAGGAACTACGCCTTTAAGCTATCAAACTCAGGCTTTGCAGGCATAAACATAGTGCCGAATTATAAATTCGTACTCCTGATTTCGTTTTCGATTACCTCGTAAAGCAATTAAGAGCTGACTTTTGTTTCATCAAAGTCAAACTGCTAATTGTTAAAGTTTATGAGATTTCAAAAATTGGTTATCCTATGTGTTTTTTTTCTGATTTTTTCATCAATAGAAATAAAAGCACAACGCATAAAAAAAGTCACAGATAAAAGTTATTATAGTGATGATGTACTCTTCGCGAAGTTATTAAAATCTCCTCAAGATACTGTACTTATTCAAGAGAAAGAGCACAATGAGTTAAATGAAGTGGTTATAAAAAGCCAACCTTTATTAGTAAAATATGGAGCAAACGGAAATATTGATGTCAATGTAAACGGAACTGTTCTTGCAACAAGTAGTTCAGTAAATGAGTTATTAAGCCGAGTGCCGAGTGTTGTGGTTGCGGAAGGGCAAATAAGCGTACTCGGAAAAGGCGAAGCAATTATTTACCTCAATGGAATTTTGATTAATTACGAACGTTTTGCTGCGATTCCGGTTTCGCAAATTGCCAAGATTGAAGTTATTTCGAATCCATCTGCCAGATATGATGCCGAAGGAAAAGCAGTTATCAATATTATTACAAAGCAAAATGTTGAAAGCGGTATAATGGGAACTGCAAACCAACATGTATCGGCTTCGAAATTTGGCGGAACGAGTTACAACACGCTTTTTGATTTTAGTTATTCTAAAGGAAAATTCTCTTTCATAAGTAATTACGGTTTGCAATTAGGAAGAAATCGTGAATTGTTGTATACTACAAGAACGCGCCCAAATCCTGATGATTTTATGAAATCTGAATTGACAACGGACTGGAAAAGACGTTTTAATAATTATTCCAATTTTGGTTTCGGACTTCAATATAATTTTTCTTCTAAAGATTATATTTCCTTAGCTTATAGCGGAAATGTGAACGATTTGGGCGGCATTACAGAAAGTAGAAATTCGATAACTAATAAATCGGGAAATAGTCTTTATGCCACCGATATAGACAGAAATGATGTTTTGTTAAATCAGTTTATCAATTTGAATTATAATTTGACAACCCAAAAAGGTGCTACACTTTTTGTGGGTTCACAATTTTCTAATTACAATCAGACAATAGGCGATTTTATCGAAGAAAACAGCTTTGTTGCAGAAACAGATTCAGAGAGATATTTGAAGAATAATGTAGGAAGCAGAATAAATATCTTTGCGATTCAGGCAGATTATACAAAAAAAATCGATGAAAAAACAAGATTTGAAACGGGTGCAAAGTTTAGTTATACTACCATAAAATCGGGAACAGATTTCCTTATCTCTGCTGATAATTCGGATTTTGAATTAGACGAAGAACTTTTGAGTGATTTTGAATACAATGAAAAAATTGCTGCAGCTTATTTCAACTATGTCAAAACGTGGAATAATAGATTTAATTTTTCAATTGGAGCAAGAGCGGAAAAAACAAGCTATAATTTATTTACGGATGCAAAGAAAGTTCAGGAATTTGAAAAAAGCTATGGCAATTTTTTCCCCAATGCACTTTTAAATTTTGATTTTTCGGAAGATTGGAAAGGGCATTTTTCGTATGCTGCGAGAATAACAAGGCCAAGATATCAAGCTTTAAATCCGTATGTAATTTATCAGGATCCATTTACTACAATTGAAGGAAATCCAAATTTGCTTCCGGAGAAAACACATGCCTTTGAAATAGGTACGATGTACAAAAAGTTTGATTTTAAAATAGGATATACGTATAAAATTGATCCTATTTCTGCTGCAGCGTTACGTGGTGATACACCAAATAGTTATGTTTTAAGAGCATTAAATCTGGAAAAAGGACATACTTTTTTTACTTCGCTATCGAGATCTTTCAACGTCAAATGGTGGAATTCTGTTAATACAGCGAGCATTACCTGGCAGAAATCTGTAGATAATTTTTATGGATTTGTTTTCAGTCCTGTAAAACCTCAATTTTATTTGTATTCTAATAATACATTTACAATTCCGAAGCTTTTCAAACTTCAATTTTTAGCTTGGTATTTAAGCGACCGAAGTTATGGATTAGGAACTGAAAACAGCCGTTCGACAGTTACTTTAGGAATAGAAAGAATTTTTTTTAAAGAAGCTTTAAAACTCAATTTCTCAGCAAATGACATTTTTCATAAGTTCATGGTTTCCGGAGATTATAATGTCGGAGAAACTCAAATTTATTATCATAGAACCTATACAAGTAACTATTTTAAACTTATCGCAACGTATAGTTTTGGGGATTCAAAAAAGGCAAATTATAAGAAATCTGAAATTGAACAGACAGAGAATAATAGAGCAAGATAATTTTTTAATGGTATTGTTTGTCTTGTTTTGCAGTGCTTTTTTCTTTTTTAATTTCTCCTTTATAGATCAAAAACATTGCAATACAGGTTAAGAATGGGCCAATTGAAAGTCTGAAGTCAGAAAAAGTAATATCTCTGAATTCTTTTGATGCTAAAGGAATCAAGTTTGAACCTATAAATAATATTCCAATAATTAGAATAAGTAGCGAAATATGTTTTTTAGTCATAATTAAAGTGTAGTAGTGAGTTTGCTTTATAAATCGTCCGAAGATAATTCATGTTTTAAAAACAGTAATCTGATTGCTAGAAAGTAAAGTTAATGAAACTTTTAGGTAAAGGAAAATTCTTATAAATAAAAAAGGCTTCACAATTAGGTGAAGCCTTTCTAAATATATGTTGAATTGAAATAATTACCTTTTAAAAAACTATTAGTTTAGTTCTTTAGTTACAATCTGCATGGTTTCGCGGCTAACTTGTTTCAATAAAACTTCTTTGTTCGCTTCAACCGTTTGAGCAGCTTCTTCCGTAAAGTGACGGATAGTATATAAAGTTACATTTTCGCTGTATTCTACTTTGAATTTTTTCGAAAGAATTGCGTTCAACTCTGGGAAGTTTCCAAATTTATCTTCCACACAAACAGAAAAACTAATCGCAGAATTCTGAATCAAGTTTACTTTAATTTTAAATTCATGGAATAATCCAAAAATCTCACTGATGTTTTCTTCCATAATAAAAGAAAAATCAATTGAGGAAAGAGAAATTAAAAGCTGTTCTCTTTTTACAATAAAACATGGATATTGTGGTTCTAAATCAACACCTTTAGAAACGCAAGTTCCTTTCAATAACGGATTGATAAAAGATTTAACGTACAACGGAATTTCTTTTTTCTGTAAAGGTTGCAATGTTTTCGGGTGAATAACAGTTGCTCCGTAAAAAGCCAATTCGATTGCTTCACGATATGAAATTTGATTTAACAAACTTGCATTTTCAAAATAACGCGGATCCGCATTCATAACTCCCGGAACGTCTTTCCAGATCGTTACACTTTCAGCATTTAAGCAATAAGCAAAAATTCCGGCAGTATAATCAGAACCTTCACGACCTAGAGTTGTTGTGAAGTTGTTTTCGTCAGCACCTAAAAATCCTTGTGTAATGTTTAGTTGTTTTCTCGGAACATTTTTACTGATATTTTGTTGTGTCGTTTCCCAATCAACTTCAGCGTCTCTGTAGTTTGCATTTGTTTTAATGAAATTACGAACATCAAGCCATTGCGTCTGAATTCCCATAAAATTCATAAAATGACTTAAAATATTTGTAGAAATCAATTCTCCAAAACTTACAACCTGATCGTAAACGAAATTGTAGTTTGGCGATTTATTGTGTGCTAAGAAATATTCAAGTTCAGAAAACTGCTCATTTACAGCAGCAAAAACCGCATGGTTTTCATCTTCGAATAAATCCAATAATATTTGATTGTGATATTTTTTTATTTCCTGTACAGAAGAACTCAATTCTGTCGATTTTTCAAAATAGTTCTTGATTACAACTTCAAGAGCATTTGTTGTTTTTCCCATAGCCGAAACTACCAGAATTACGTCTTCATAACCTACTTTTTGTAAAACGTCATATACGTTTTTAATTCCATCTGCATCTTTTACAGATGCTCCACCAAATTTAAATACTCTCATTTTTAATTAATAGATTTTAGATTTTAGATTTCAGATTCAAATCGAAACCTAGTATTTTGTTTTTTTGCCACAGATTATAAGGATTAAAATGATTTTATAATCTATGTCGGTTTGCCACGAATTGCGCAAATTTTCACTAATTAATTCGTGCTAATTCGTGGAATTCGTGGCAAAATATTTCTTTTATAACTTTTCTAAGAACGAATTAATTCCTGCTTCATCCATGTGAACGACTCTCCATTCTTCGAGAATCTTTGCGCCTGAATTCTCGTAAAATTTTACTGCCGGTGTATTCCAGTCTAAAACATTCCATTCAATTCTTCGAACATTTTCCTTCTTGCCTTCTTTCATGATTTCAGCATAAAGTGCCGATCCCAAACCAGTGCCGCGCATTTTTTCTTTCACAATCAAATCTTCAAGATGTATTGTCTTTCCTTTCCAGGTAGAATAGCGATAGTAAAATAACGCAATTCCAACTATTTCTTTCCCGTTTTTACTTTCTTCGGAATCACTTTCAATCTCTGCCACAAAAACCTGAAAAAGTGGTTTTTCTCCAAAACCATCGCGTATTAAATCGTCTTCTGTAATTACAACAGCATCAGGTTCTTTTTCGAATATTGCAAGCTCCTGAATTAGCCCCAACACCGATTTCATGTCTTCAGGATTTCCTTTTCTAATATTCATATATTCGTATTATTAATTGTTTATTAGCTAAAAAAGCACTTTTTTAACAGCTACTTTTTGCAGATAATTAGCAAATATACAATAGTAGCAAACTAACAAAATAATTTTTAAACCATTCTCACAAAAAAGGCGATATTTGTGACTTAAAAATAAAACTACAACGATATAGTAATGGAAGAACGCAATAAAACACTGGGAGAGTTTATTATTGAGAACCAAAAAGCATTTCAGTATTCGTCGGGGGAGCTTTCCCGAATTATCAACTCTATACGTTTGGCGGCCAAAGTCGTCAACTATAAAGTAAACCAAGCTGGATTAGTGGATATTATTGGCGCTGCAGGCGAACAAAATATCCAGGGAGAAGATCAGCAAAAATTAGATGTCTATGCCAATGAAGTATTTATCCAGACGTTAATAAACCGTGAGATTGTCTGTGGTATTGCTTCTGAAGAAAACGACGATTTTATAACTGTTCAGGGGAGCGACAACAGTCATAATAATAAGTACGTGATCTTAATGGATCCGCTTGACGGATCTTCAAACATTGATGTAAATGTTTCTGTAGGGACAATTTTTTCTGTTTTCAGAAGAATTACGCCAATAGGAACTCCGGTAACAAGCGAGGATTTTTTACAACCGGGAATCAATCAAGTGGCAGCAGGATATGTAATTTATGGAACTTCGACTATGCTTGTATATACAACTGGACATGGAGTAAATGGTTTTACACTGAATCCGGCAATTGGTACATTTTACCTTTCACATCCAAATATGAAGTTTCCGGAAAACGGAAATATCTATTCGGTGAACGAAGGAAATTATGTTCATTTTCCGCAAGGAGTAAAAAACTACATTAAATATTGTCAACGCGAAGAAGAAGACAGACCTTACACTTCTAGATATATCGGAAGTTTGGTAGCCGATTTTCATCGAAATATGATCAAAGGAGGAATTTATCTTTATCCAACAAGTTCTAAAGCACCAAAAGGAAAACTACGTTTGTTATACGAATGTAATCCGATGGCGTTTATTGCTGAACAAGCAGGCGGAAAAGCAACCGACGGTTTTAACCGAATTATGGAAATTCAGCCAACGGAATTGCACCAAAGAGTTCCGTTTTTCTGCGGAAGCAAAAATATGGTAGAAAAAGCGGAGGAATTTATGGCAGCTGAATAAAAGTATTCAGTGGTCAGTTTTTAGTATTCAGTCTACAATTTAAGCCCGACAGGTTTTTAAAAACCTGTCGGGTTATTTTTTCACATCTTCACACATCCAACCGGACAAAAGCCCAGCCCTACAATATAGACCGAGCCAAAGGCTCTTTTAAAGTTCCAAAGGAACGAATTATATTGTAGGGCTGGACTTCAGTCCAGTTGAATAAAGAATATAATATTGTTCATTAGAAATTAAGTAAACCAAATTTGCATTTACAGTATGTTTTTGCCTAAAAACAGCAAACCCGACAGGTTTTTAAAACCTGTCGGGTTATTTTATTGTCTTCAATTAAATTTCAATCGCCGTTACAAAACTGCGACCGCGACTGAACACTAAAAACTGAATACTATTTATGCATATGTTGCATTTCGTAGATAAAAGTATCTCCGTCAACTTTTTGATCTACTAATGACAAAGCTTTTGCAATAATATAATCCACGTTACTTGGAGTAAATCCTAAAGCTACGCTTATCTTTTTCAATAATACTTCTTGTTTATCCTCAAGATGATGATCAACATGTACCATTCTTGTTAAGTCATATAAACGTTCTAAACGCTGTACATATGAGTACGGTGGATTAATAGGATATTTTAACGGATCGCTAAGGATTTCTTCGTACTCAGACTCTGTAATTTCTAAACGGGAAGCCAATTTGTCCAAAAAGGCTTTTTCTTCTGGGTACACAACTCCGTCTGCTAATGCTACACGAACGATAGCTGAAAAGTGTCCTTTGTTTCTTTGCTTGAATTCGCTATCAAATAATTCTGAAAATGACATAATTATAAAGTTTTTTATAACACAAATATAAATCTTATTTTAATTTAACGATTTTAAATTACTCATAAAATTTAACGTATTTTTCTGCGTTGTTTTAGAGATGGACTTCGCGACATTTTCAAAATAAGTCGTAAGTTTACATCCCCTAATCATTTAATAGCAGTACCCTATGTCAGAGTTTTGGATTTATTTTCAAATAGGATTAAAACACGTTTTAGATATCAATGCCTATGATCACGTTCTTTTTCTAATCGCATTAACAGTTCCTTATTCCTTCAAAGATTGGAAACGTATTTTACTTTTGGTTTCGGTTTTTACAATTGGCCATACCATCGCATTAATACTTTCTGTTTTCGGAATAATTGCAGTAAAAGTTAATCTGGTTGAATTTTTAATACCAATAACGATTTTAATAACAGCTTTATATCATTTGTTTACTGCCGGAAAAGCGACAAAAAATGATGGTTTAAATCTAATTTTCTTCGTAACATTGTTTTTTGGAATTATACACGGACTTGGATTTTCAAATTATTTTAAAACGATTTTAGGAGGTTCGTCAACTTCAAAATTAATACCTTTAGGGGAATTTGCGTTAGGGATCGAAGCAGCGCAGTTAGTAGTAGTTTTTGTAGTTTTGGTACTATCATATATAGTGCAGACCGTATTTCGTTTTTCAAAGCGCGATTGGGCACTTGTAATGTCGGCTTTCATTGTTGGAGTTGTGATTCCGATGATTATTGAAAGCCCAATTTGGAACAGATAAAATAAATGGAGATAAAAAAATTAAACAAATACGATAAAGCGTATTTGCGAATTGCAAAAGAATGGAGCTTGCTTTCGTACTGCAAACGCAAACAAGTAGGCGCCATTATCGTAAAAGACCGAATGATTATTTCGGATGGCTACAACGGTACGCCTTCCGGATTTGAAAATTGCTGCGAAGATGAAGATGGCTTAACCCGTTGGGATGTTCTTCATGCTGAGGCAAATGCAATTTTGAAAGTGGCAAGGTCAACGCAATCTTGCGAAGGAGCAACTTTGTATATAACGCTTTCTCCTTGCAAAGAATGCAGTAAATTGATACATCAGTCGGGAATAAAAAGAGTAGTATACAAAGATGGATATCGTGATGATTCCGGAATTCAATTTTTAATAAAAGCAGGAGTTGAAGTACTACATATTCCTGTTTTAGAAGAGTAATGAGATTTAATTCTAAATATCTGCCAATTGTTATCGGAGCCACTTTTGCTCTCGGTACTTTACTCGGAAGCGTGATGAATGCTCCTGCAGATGATCAGCTTTTGGCTAAAAATTACTCCAAAACCAAACTCAATAAACTGATCGATTTTATTAATAACGAATATGTCGACAGTGTAAATACAGACTCAATTGTAAACCTGACAGTTGATAATATTCTTTCAAAATTAGATCCGCATTCTGTTTATATTCCGCCAAGCGAACAGGCCGAAGTGGCCGAAAGTATGAAAGGAGATTTCGTTGGAATCGGAATTAATTTTTATATGTATAAAGATTCTGTTGCCATTATTAAACCCGTCGAAAACGGACCTTCCGCGAAAGCAGGATTAAAATCAGGAGATCGAATTTTATTTGCAGGAAAAACCAAGTTATTTGGACGAAAACTGCCTTCAGATAGTTTGTTTTCGAAATTGAAAGGCGCCCAGGGCTCTGAAATCGAATTGACAGTTTTTAGAAAATCCGAGCAAAAGAAACTCAAATTCAAAATCAAAAGAGATATTATTCCGATAAAGAGTGTTGATGCTTCTTTATTGGTTGGAAATAATGTTGGATACATAAAAATCAATCGTTTTGCCGAAACTACGTTCAATGAATTTAAAACAGGTTTAACAAGATTAAAACAAAAAGGAATTCAGTCACTGGTAATTGATCTTCGCGATAATGGCGGAGGTTATATGGAAGAAGCAGTAGCAATTGCCGACGAATTTTTGAAAGACAAACAACTGATTGTTTTTACCAAAAACAAAAACGGTTCAACAGAAAAAACATACGCAACAAAAGCCGGAAGTTTTGAAACTGGGAAAGTTTATGTTTTAATAAATGAAAACAGTGCTTCTGCAAGCGAAATTTTAGCAGGAGCGATTCAGGATAATGATCGTGGAACTATCGTTGGACGCCGTTCTTTTGGGAAAGGTTTAGTTCAAAGAGAAATGGATTTCAATGACGGATCGGCTGTAAGATTGACTGTGGCGCGTTATTATACGCCAACAGGAAGATCGATTCAGAAACCGTATAAAAAAGGAAATGAAGAATATTTTAAAGAATCAGAAGCCAGAATAAAGTCAGGTGAACTTTATGCAAAAGACAGTATCAAAGTAGCGGATTCTTTGAAATTTAAAACGCCAAAAGGTAAAATTGTTTACGGCGGCGGCGGAATCGTTCCGGATGTTTTTGTTCCGATGGAAGCGGAACACGGAAATGAAAATGTTGCTTATTTATTACAAACCGGAATTGTAGGCCATTTTGTTTTTGAAGAACTCGATAAAAACAGAGATGCGTTTGCTGGCTTGCGTTTTAATGAGTTTTTGGAAAAAATGAAAACCTCTGACGAATATTTCAAAAAGTTCAAAAACTACGTTTATATGACAGGTTTGGACTTGAAGTTTGATAAAACAAAAGCACTCGTTAATCGTTATATTACTGCCGAGTTTGCTCGTCAGTTGTATGGAGAAATCTATTATTATGATGTGGTTTTGAAGGAAGATGTAATGATTAAAACGATTCTGAATCCAAAGAAATAATCCTGAAATTTTTAAAATATGAAAACAGAAGCTGTTGTAAATGCCGAAATTGAACTTTTGACAGCAATTAAAAATGCTGATGTTTTAACTTTAGAAAAAATTCTTCACGACGATTTGTTATTTAATTTACCTGATGGAAATACGATCACAAAAGAATTTGATTTAGAATCGTATCGTTCAGGAAAAATGAAAGTCGATTTGTTAGAAGCATCAGATCAAATTATTAATATAATTGGCGATACGGCTGTTGTAACTGTTGTGATTTCATTAAAAGGAACTTATGATAATGCTCCAATTAATGGTGTTTTAAAGTATATCAGGGTTTGGAAACAGTTTGATGAAGATTTAAAAGTTATTGCAGGAAGCTGTATTCCATTGGCGTAAATTTCAGAAGAAACTTAATATAAAATCAAATTTGGCAAACGAAAACAGGGTTTTGTTTTTTGCCATTAAAATCAAAATATGAAAAATTTAAAAAGAATAAGTTTCCTTCTTTTCATAATGACATTTGTAATTTCTTGCGCAAATATGAAAGATAGCAATAGAACAGTTTCAGGAAAAGTCGAGGCTATAGAAGGTGGCAAAGATGGCTACACTGCAAAAATCAATACAGATCAAAAAGAAGTATATTTTGCAACAATAAGTATTGTAAATGTTGGCGGACCTCAAAACTACAAACAAGTAAAAATTGGTGATATCGTCTCAGTAAAAGGAGAATTCTGGAAAAGCGAAGACGAAAATCATATTAAGGTTACGGAGATTCTCTCGGTGAAATAAAATATTTCTTATCGAATTAATTTAATACTTCGATTTTTTAGTGAGAAAGTTTTTGATTTTGCTTGTTCTTTTTGGCTTTGGATGTTCTTCAGATCCAAAAAAAATTTCGAGTATTGAATTAATCTCTTATAATTGGGATTTAAAGCTCCCTACACCATCGTTTAAGGGTGAGTTTTATATTCAGCCAAAATTATATTCGATATTAAATTTAGATGGTGAGAATGAAAGTTATGTTTGCGAATTTTCTCCAAATAAAAATGAGATTTATTTTCATTCGAAAATAGATGCGAGCATAGTAACTGCTTTAGTTGAATCTTTATCTTTAATCGAAAAAAATGAAATTTCTGTAGATTCTTATCGACAGGATGGATGTATGGAAAGTTCTCCAATGTATAGGTTAAAAGTCATTTTTTCTAATAAAGAAGAAAAGTTTTATCAATATAGCTTGCGTGAAGATGGTAAAGCTGATTTAGCTATACGTAAATTATATGGTGCTTTAAGGGTAAACCAGATTGAAGAAAATTACGAAAAGATGAAAGACACTGTTTCTTTCGGTGCAAAAAAGCAATCGTTTATAAACTTCTCAATGCATGCAGATACTTTAAATTTGCCTTTACCTCCGTTACCAAAGGATAATAAAGTTAAATTTATAAAATAATATTATCTAATGCTGTCGTGTGCGTGAGTCTGCACGCCATTATTCCATAAAGTTAGAATATCTGTGGCAACAGCAGCGCCGCTTCCTGCAGCAATGGCTAACTGGCTTCTCCAGCCTGCTAAAGTGCCAATTACATAAATGCCATCAGCAACTTTGTGATCGTCATTTTTTAATTGAATTCGCTGTTTTTCTGGAAGTGCTTTTTTATGCGGTTCTACAAATTGCATTAAACCATCAATGTTAAAAGTATTGGCAGAGCCAATTCCGACAACAATACTTTTTGTTTGATAGGAGTTTTTGTTTGTAACGACCGTAAATTCAGGATACGAACCTTCAATACGAATTACTTTTTCGTTTGCGATTTGAGTAATATGCGGATAATTTTCGGCTAAATCTTGGGTGCTTTCTGTGAGTAATTCTGAACCTAATTTTCCTGGCGTTATTCCATAAGCATTGTAGAAAATTGCTTCTTGTAACGAAGAATTCTTTTGATGTGTAAAAATTCCGATTTTCTTATCGGTAACAAAAGCTTTATTTTTTGCGGAACCTAAAACTAGAGCACAAGACATTCCTGATACGCCTCCGCCAATAATTAAAACGTCAAACATTATTATCTGCCGTTTGTTTTTTCTTCAATTCTTTTTGAAATTCTAAAAATCAAAAGAATCAATACTGCGCAAAAAGAAGCGACGATTCCAATAAAAGCTACCATACTGTCTCCCTGGAATGGGTTTTGGAAGTCTAATAGCGTAATATTAAAAACAATTAAAGCTAATGCTAAAAGCACTAAGATTGAAGTAAAGATTTTCATATTGGTTGTTTATTTGTCTAAAAAAATCAAAGTTAAACTTTAAGGAAAATGGCTTAAAGTTTTGTTTTTAGAAATTTTATGGGGTAAAAGTATAAAAATAATTGTTAGACAAACAAACCTTTAACATTAGCAGCGAATAATTTAACAGCAATTGCTAAAAGTATGACTCCAAATGTCTTGCGGACCACGCCCAGTCCGTTTTCACCTAATAAATTTTCGATTTTCTTTGATGATTTTAAAACGATGTAAACCAGAATGATATTCAACAAAATGGCAATAATAATATTGATCGTATGAAACTGAGATCGCAGAGATAATAAAGTTGTCATAGTTCCGGCTCCAGCAATCAATGGAAATGCTAAAGGTACGATTGAAGCTGATCCCGGTTCTTCGTCACGATAAATACGGATTCCTAAAATCATTTCTAAAGCAAGAAAGAATAATACAAAAGATCCGGCAACGGCAAATGAGTGAACATCTATACCAATAAGATTTAATAAACCTTCTCCAACAAATAGAAAAACTATCATAATGGCGCCGGCAACAATAGATGCTTTTTCAGATTCGATATGTCCGACTTTAGCTCTTAGGTTTACAATAATCGGAATTGAACCAACAATATCAATTACGGCAAAAAGAACCATACTAACGGTAATAATTTCTTTAAAATCGATTTCTAACATATCGCTTTGATTTTTAGGGTTTAAAAAACTGGTGCAAAAGTAGTTAATAAAGTTAGGTGTTTTTTCGATACAATGTGTTTTTGTTATAAAAACATCAATTCACTAAGTAAAATGTGATATTTGTAACATTGTAATCTTTCCATTGCTAATTTGTAGAAAAAGGATGGTTTATTTTTTGGACTTAATTTATTTTATTGCTGGAATGCGAAAAAGTTCTCAAAATCAAGAGTAAAAAATATAACTTACTGGAAATCAATTAGTAAATTTGTTGTAATTTAAAAAGGGAAGATTATGAAAAAGATGATGTTTGTTTTAGTTTTCTTGTGTTTGTTGTTTTCGTTCAATAGTTCACAAGCCCAAATCTGGCAGCAAATAAAAAAAGCAGCACAACAAAAGAGCCAAAATGGTACCACAGCTGCTGATCAAAATGCGAATATTGAAAATGCTGTTTTAAGTTACGGTAAAAATAAAGTAGATCCTTCGGTTGTGCCAAATTCGTATAATTTCAGTTGGAAATATAATATGGAAATTAAAACCGATGAAGGAAAAGCAATGAACGCTAATTATTTATTGGAGCCAAATGTGTCTTATTTTGGTATGAACATTTCGCAGGGACAAGGGCAGGATATGTTCATGATTATGGATTCAAAAAATAGTATTACGGTAACTGCTTTTGGGAGCGGAAAGGAAAAAATGGCATCAGCATCAAAAATGCCTGATTATACCGAAATGGCAAAAAAGGAAGGAGAGAAATCAAAATTTACGTATAAGACACTTCCAAACAAAACCTTTTTGGGTTATAACTGCAAAGGAATTCAGATGACAAATGATCAATATGATATTATTTGTTATTACACGAGCGAGGCAAAAGTCAGCTTTGGCGACATGTTTAAAAACCAGAAAGGCTGGAAAATGCCCGAAGGATTATCGAATTATTTTAAACCTGAAGATCGAACATTGTTAATGGATATGACAATGAAAGATTTGAAAAGCAGAAAAGTCACCACCATGAAATGTCTCAGTTTAGAAAAAAGTGCATACACGTTTAATAAATCGGATTATAAATTCATGTAGATAAAATGGCTCGTTGGGTGTAATTGATGATTTTCTTTTTTAAAGAGTAAAAAAAGAAACATGTTTCTCTCACATAGCCAGCTATGTTTATTTTAAATAAGTGAAGCGCCTTTTTTAGAGGAACAATTCTGTGTTTCTATGTGTTAGAATAATTACTCGCAACTAGTATATAAAATGGTAACATTCTAAATAAGTAGGGTTTGCAAACATATATTGGCGTGCGATTTTTATTTCCTGAATCTTTAGCTACCTTTGCAAAATGTTTCAATTAGGAAAAACCATAGTATCAGAGGATATCCTCGAAAAAGAATTTGTTTGTAATTTATCAGCATGCAAAGGGGCTTGTTGCGTCGACGGAGATGCGGGCGCGCCTTTGAATGAAGCTGAAACTAAAATCTTGGAAGAGATTTATCTGAAAGTAAAACCCTTTTTACGAAAAGAAGGAATTGCTGCAATTGAAGCCCAAGGAACCTGGGTGAAAGGAACAGACGGCGATCTTGAAACGCCTTTGATTGATAATAAAGATTGTGCGTATGTTATTTTTGACGGAAAAACGGCACTTTGCGGTATCGAGCAAGCTTACAATCAAGGAATCGTAGACTGGAAAAAACCAGTTTCTTGTCATTTATATCCAATCCGTGTGAAAGACTTTACCGAATTTGCTGCAGTGAATTATGATAAATGGGATATTTGCGATGATGCTTGTTCTTTAGGTAAAGAATTGGAAGTTCCAGTTTATAAATTTGTTAAAGAAGCATTGATTCGCCGTTTTGGTGAAGATTGGTATTTAGAACTTGAAAAGGTTGCTGAGGAACTTAAGAACTCGTAAAAATCAAGTTTAAAAAATACCTTTTTGTCAAGGTGTGTTTTAACTCAAAAAAATAAAGTTTTAGCTCAAAAAAAACTTTTAAAAACAATTTAAAATTTCTTGCTTTTTATTTCAAAAAGTCTATATTCTACGGGGCTTCAAGATGCTATTTGCGCTTTTAAAGTGTTCATTTGCAATAAATTAATTATTGTATGAAAATCATTTCAAATTTTTGGCGTTGTTAAAAACTACGTCGAATTGTGAATAAGTTTGACTTTCATTTTTGGCAGTAATTGACAATCTTTGTAGTCTACTGAGTTAGTAAAATTTCAGTATAAAAATTAAACAAAACAGTCATGTCACAAGTCGAACCAATATTACAAGAAAATAAAAATCGTTTCGTTATTTTTCCAATTAAACATCATGATATTTGGGAATGGTACAAAAAGATGGAAGCTAGTTTTTGGACTGCGGAAGAAATCGACTTGCACCAGGATTTGACAGACTGGAACAACAAATTAAATGAGGATGAAAGATATTTCATCAAACATATACTTGCATTCTTTGCGGCTTCTGACGGAATCGTAAATGAAAATCTTGCTGAAAACTTTGTAAACGAAGTTCAATACGCAGAAGCGAAGTTTTTCTATGGTTTTCAAATCATGATGGAAAACATTCACAGTGAAACGTATTCTTTATTAATTGACACTTACGTGAAAGACGAAGCTGAAAAAGCGGAATTATTCAATGCTTTGGAAGTTTTTCCTGCAATTGCTAAAAAAGCAGAATGGGCTTTAAAATGGATCGAGTCTGATTCATTTGCTGAAAGGCTTATTGCTTTTGCTGCTGTTGAAGGTATATTCTTCTCTGGTGCTTTCTGTTCAATTTATTGGTTGAAAAAACGTGGTTTAATGCCAGGTTTGACTTTTTCTAATGAGTTGATTTCTCGTGACGAAGGTGTACATTGTGATTTTGCAGTTCACTTGCATAATCATCATTTGATTAACAAAGTACCAAAAGACAGAATCAAAGAAATCATTGTTGATGCTCTTGATATCGAAAGACAATTTGTAACAGAATCTCTTCCGGTAAGTTTAATTGGTATGAACGCGACTTTAATGACGCAATACTTAGAATTTGTTGCCGACAGATTACTAGTGGAATTAGGTTGTGAGCGTGTGTATGGATCAGCGAATCCGTTTGATTTCATGGACATGATCTCTCTTCAAGGAAAAACTAATTTCTTTGAAAAACGTGTTGCCGAGTATCAAAAATCAGGTGTGATGAACACAGACAGCGATGCTCAGAAAATTTCATTTGACGCAGATTTTTAGAACAACAGCATTTATTAATTTCAGCTGATTTTATCTAAGGCTTTAATTAATTATTTACAGAACATTTTTTAGGTTGAATCTCTATCACCCAAATCGGAGATTTAATAGCAATTTTAACGACTTTTCGGTTTGATATTCAAATTGGAAAAGGACAACTATTGAGAATCCTGTAATTCTCAGAAAAATAATTTAAAAACACGCAATGTTTAAGTGCTGGAGTTCGTTCTCTAGGTACTTTCATTTTTTCAATAACTATAAAAGGTAAGCTTATGTATGTAGTAAAAAGAGATGGCCACAGAGAGCCCGTAATGTTTGATAAGATTACAGAAAGAATCAAAAAATTGTGTTACGGCTTGAATGAGCTCGTAGATCCGGTTAAGGTAGCGATGAGAGTTATCGAGGGATTGTATGATGGGGTTTCTACTTCTGAATTAGATAATCTTGCGGCAGAAACGGCGGCTTCAATGACTATTGCGCATCCTGATTATGCACAATTGGCAGCGCGTGTGGCAATTTCAAATCTACATTCAAATACTAAAAAATCGTTCTCAGAAACGATGAAAGATATGTATCACTACGTAAATCCAAGAAATGGACAAGATGCTCCATTAATTGCTGATGACGTATTTAAAGTGATTCAGGAAAATGCTGCTTTTTTAGATTCTCATATCATTTATACAAGAGATTTTAATTACGATTACTTTGGTTTTAAAACTTTAGAGCGTTCTTATCTTCTTAAAATAAACGGAAAAATCGTAGAAAGACCACAACATATGTTGATGCGTGTTTCGGTTGGTATTCACTTAGACGATTTAAAATCGGTAATTGAAACTTACGATTTAATGTCTAAAAAGTTCTTCACGCATGCAACGCCAACGTTGTTCAATGCTGGAACTCCAAAACCTCAAATGTCTTCTTGTTTCCTTTTGGCAATGCAAGATGATAGTATTGATGGTATTTACGATACATTAAAACAAACAGCAAAAATCTCGCAATCAGCGGGAGGAATTGGACTTTCTATTCATAACGTTCGTGCAACTGGATCTTACATTCGTGGTACAAACGGAACTTCAAACGGAATTGTTCCGATGTTGAGAGTTTTCAACGATACCGCTCGTTACGTAGATCAAGGTGGTGGAAAACGTAAAGGAAGTTTTGCGATTTATATCGAAACTTGGCATGCTGATATCTTTGATTTCTTGGATTTAAAGAAAAATACAGGAAAAGAAGAAATGCGTGCAAGAGATTTATTCTTCGCTATGTGGACTTCAGATTTGTTCATGAAACGTGTTCAGGAAGATTCAACTTGGACTTTAATGTGTCCTAACGAATGTCCAGGATTATATGATGTTTACGGAGATGAATTCGAAGCATTATATACGGATTATGAATTTAGAGGAAAAGGAAGAAAAACAATCCGTGCTCGTGAATTATGGGAGAAAATCCTAGAATCACAAATCGAGACTGGAACACCTTATATGTTGTACAAAGATGCAGCAAACCGTAAATCGAACCACAAGAATTTAGGAACAATTCGTTCTTCAAACTTGTGTACAGAGATTATGGAGTTTACATCTAAAGATGAAATCGCAGTTTGTAATTTGGCTTCTATTTCGTTGCCAATGTTCATTGAAAACGGAAAATTCGATCACGAAGCACTTTACAACGTTACAAAACGTGTAACGCGTAACTTGAACAAAGTAATCGACAGAAACTACTATCCAGTGAAAGAAGCTGAAAACTCTAACATGCGTCACCGTCCGGTTGGTTTAGGTGTGCAAGGTTTAGCAGATGCTTTTATCATGTTGCGTTTACCATTTACAAGTGACGAAGCAAAAGCATTGAACCAAGAGATTTTCGAAACTTTATACTTCGCTGCTGTAACTGCTTCTATGGAAATGGCAAAAGAAGAAGGACCATATTCAACTTTCGAAGGTTCGCCAATGTCTCAAGGAGAATTCCAACACAATATGTGGGGAATGAAAGATGAAGAATTATCAGGCCGTTGGGACTGGGCTTCATTAAGAAAAGAAGTTGTAGAACACGGAGTTCGTAACTCATTGTTAGTTGCGCCAATGCCAACTGCATCTACTTCTCAGATTCTTGGAAACAACGAAGCTTTCGAACCATATACTTCGAACATTTACACACGTCGTGTATTGTCTGGAGAGTTCATCGTAGTAAACAAACATTTACTAGAAGACTTGGTAAAACTAGGTTTATGGAACGAAGATTTGAAACAAGAAATTATGCGTCATAACGGATCTGTTCAAAATATTGATAAGATTCCGCAAGACTTAAAAGATCTTTATAAAACAGTTTGGGAAATGTCGATGAAAGATATTATTGATATGTCACGTCAAAGAGGGTATTTTATTGACCAATCTCAATCGTTGAATTTGTTCATGCAAGATGCAAACTATTCTAAACTAACGTCAATGCACTTCTATGCTTGGCAGTCAGGTTTAAAAACAGGAATGTATTACTTAAGAACAAAAGCGGCTGTAGATGCGATTAAATTCACATTAAACAACGATAAAAAAGAAGAAACAGCTCCGGCATTAGTTGCTGAAACTGAAGAAATCAGTGTTGAGGATTATAAAGCGATGCTTTTAAAAGCACAAGCTGCAGGTCCTGAGGATTGTGAAATGTGTGGATCTTAATTTTAGAGTTTTAATTATATAAAAAGCAGTTATTGTAATGATAACTGCTTTTTTTTTGCCACGAATTCACGAATTATTATTTTGAAAATCTGCGTAATTTGAATTAAATGACCACAAAGATTTGCGCTAATTCGTGAATTCGTGGCAAAAAAAACTTAGGATCTCAGCAACTCAGTATCTTAGCATCTTAGAAAAACCTCATTATAAATATCTCATTTTAAGCCGATTTTTTTATATTATCATACAAAACATCATAAATTTGTTAAGAAATCCTTTTTTGTTTCATAAAATGCAATCTTTTTTTTGGTGCACTAAAAATAATTTATACATTCGCAGAGAATTTAAAACATAACACAAACAAAATGGCATCTAACCGTTTTTATTTTAGCAACTCTTTTTATTTCTTCTTTAGTAGAAGTGAGGATTGTGCTATGGTTATTTGAGAAATATAAAGACAAATAAAACTAATATACAATCCTGATGCAAATCAGGATTTTTTTTTGAATATATGACAACGAAAATTGCAATACAGGGTATAAAAGGATCATTTCATCATCAGGTTGTGAAGGAGTATTTCTCTGAAAATGTGGATATTGATGAGTGTTTGTCTTTTGAAGAATTGATCGACAGCCTTATTGCCGGAAAATCTGATCAGGCTGTAATGGCGATCGAAAATTCAATTGCAGGGCCAATTATTCCAAATTATGCTTTGATTGACAAGAATAATTTACACATAATTGGAGAGCATTATTTAAACATTCAGCAGAATTTAATGGCTTTAAAAGGTCAGAAAATTGAAGATATAAAAGAAGTTCATTCACACCCAATGGCACTTTTACAGTGTATGGATTTCCTGAAACAATATCCAAATATCAAATTGGTTGAGGATAAAGATACGGCTGAAACAGCTAGAAGAATTCAGGAAAAACAGCTAACCGGAATTGCAGCAATTGCAAGTGTCACAGCTTCTGAAATGTATGATTTGGATATTATCGCATCATCGATTCAAACGATCAAAAACAATATGACTCGTTTCGTAATCATTAAAAAGCAAAATTCATTTTTGCCGGAAAGCGAAATCAACAGAGCCTCTGTAAAATTTGAATTAGATCATAAAAGAGGAAGTTTAGCAGCAGTTCTAAATGTAATGAGTGATTGCAAACTGAATTTGACAAAAATTCAGTCACTTCCAAAAATCGAAACGCCATGGAAATATTCATTCTTCGTAGATGTAACATTCGAGAAATACGAAGACTTTGCAAAAGCCAAAGCGTTATTAAATATAATGGCTGAATATTTCAAAGTTTTAGGAGAGTATAAAAACACAAAACCTTTAAGCGAGTCGTAAAGTCAAAAAAAAGAAAAGCATATAGCGTAAAGCTTAAAGCATATAGCAAAAATTAAAAACAATGATTACAACAGCAAAACGATTAGACACAGTTGAAGAATACTACTTCTCATCAAAATTAAGAGAAGTTCGTCAGTTGATGTCTGAAGGAAAATCGATCATCAACATGGGAATTGGAAGCCCTGATTTGAGTCCGTCAAAAGCAGTAATTGAGGCAGTCGCTGCAGCAATTCAAGACGAAAACGGGCATGGCTATCAAAGCTATCAGGGATTGCCAGAAATGAGACAGGCGATGGCCGATTTTTATCGTGATCAGTTTGGTGTTGAAGTGAATCCGAATAATGAGATTTTACCATTAATGGGTTCGAAAGAAGGAATAATGCATATTTCGTTAGCCTTTTTAAATGAAGGCGATCATGTTTTAATTCCGAATCCAGGTTATCCAACTTATACTTCGGTAACCAATTTGGTTCAGGCTGTTCCGGTTTATTATGATTTGAAAGAAGAGAATGGATGGGAACCGGATTTTGAAGCTTTAGAAAAATTGGATCTTTCGAAAGTAAAAATTATGTGGCTGGGATATCCGCACATGCCGACAGGAGCTAGAGGAAGTTTAGCGTTATTTGAAAAATTGGTTGCCTTTGCTAAAAAACACAATATATTATTGATCAACGACAATCCTTATAGTTTTGTTTTGAATGATAATCCGATGAGTTTATTGCAAGTTGAAGGAGCAAAAGAGGTGGCTTTAGAGCTGAATTCATTAAGTAAAACATTCAACATGGCAGGCTGGAGAGTCGGAATGGTTTTAGGAAATCATGAAATTATCGATGCAGTCCTAAAAGTAAAAAGTAATATGGACAGCGGAATGTATTACGGAATTCAAAAAGGTGCCATCGCCGCTTTAAAATGTGATAAAACCTGGTTTGAAGATCAAAATAAAATTTACAGACGCCGTAGAGAATTAACGGAGAAACTAGCTGAAAAGCTAAACTGTAAAGTGTATAAAGAAGGAGTTGGGCTTTTTGTTTGGGCAAAATTGCCAGAAGGAATCGAATCAGCAGAGAAGTTCATTGACGAAATATTATATGAGAAACATATTTTCATTACACCGGGAACCATTTTTGGAAGCAACGGCGAAGGATATATCAGATTCTCACTTTGTGTAAAAGAAGAAAAAGTACAGGAAGCAATTGATAGATTTTAGAATTAAGATTTCCTGCAAGGTTTTCAAAACCTTGTAGGTATCAGTTCAAAGGTCTTAATTATAAACCAACAAGGTTTTGAAAACCTTGCAGGAACGGCTTCAAATAAAAAGAAATATGAAAGTATACGTAATAGGAATAGGATTAATAGGTGGTTCGATGGTGTTGGACATCAAAGACAAACATCCAGATGCGGTTATTTTCGGAATTGACAATAACGAAAAACATTTGCAGGAAGCAATTGATCTTGGAGTTATTGATGAAGCGGGAAGCTTCGAAGATTTACAAAAAGCAGATTTTGTAATCGTTTCGGTTCCGGTAGATGTTGCGCTGACAGTGTTGCCTAAAGTTCTGGATGCAGTTGGAGACAAGACAATTGTTTTTGAAGTAGGATCTACTAAAAAACCAATCTGCGATGTGGTGGCCAATCATCCGAAAAGAAGAAATTTTATTGCCACGCACCCAATTGCAGGAACAGAGTTTTCTGGACCTTCGGCGGCGATAAAAGGTTTGTTTCAAGGAAAAACAAACATTATTTGTGAAGTGGAAAAAACCGCTTTCAAATTGCAGGAAAAAGCGTTGCAGCTTTTCAGCGAAATAGGAATGAGGATTCGATATATGGACCCAATTTCGCACGACAAACACATTGCTTACGTTTCGCATTTATCGCACATTAGTTCGTTTATGCTTGGAAAAACAGTAATGATCAAAGAAAAAGACGAACAAGATATTTTTGATATGGCGGGAAGTGGATTTGAAAGTACCGTTCGTCTGGCAAAAAGTTCACCCGCAATGTGGACACCCATTTTTAAACAAAACAAAGAATACGTTCTGGAAACCTTAGAAGGTTATATTGCAAATTTAACTCAGTTTAGAGATTTGCTGGCAGACGACAATTACAACGCCATTTTTGAAGAAATGGAAAGTGTAAATAAAATTAGAGAAATATTAAACGGAATAACTATAAAAAAGTAAACTATAAAAACGATGGAAAATAAAAAAGAAATGAGAAAGTGGTTAGAAGATTTCAATTTAAATCACCCACTTGTGATAGCTGGACCTTGTAGTGCAGAAACTGAAGATCAGGTTTTGAAAATTGCTCACGAATTAAAAGATTCAAAAGTAAGCGTATTCAGAGCTGGAATCTGGAAACCAAGAACTCGTCCGGGAGGATTTGAAGGTGTTGGTGAAATTGGATTAAAATGGTTGCAAAAAGCTAAAGCTGAAACTGGTTTATTAATGGGAACTGAGGTTGCAACTGCAGCTCACTGTAAACTGGCTTTAGAGCATGATATCGACGTTTTATGGGTTGGTGCTCGTACAACTGCAAACCCTTTCGCAGTTCAGGAAATTGCTGATACTTTGAAAGGGACTGATAAAATTGTTTTGGTTAAAAACCCAGTAAACCCGGATTTAGCTTTATGGTTAGGTGGTGTTGAGCGTTTACATATGGCTGGAATCGAGAAATTAGGTGTTATCCACAGAGGTTTCTCTACTTACGAAAAAACAAAATACAGAAACATTCCAGAATGGCAGATTGCTATCGAATTGCAAAATAAATTCCCTGATTTACCATTAATCATCGACCCATCTCACATTACAGGAGATCGCAAAATGATTTTCGAAGTAACACAAGAGGCTTTAGATTTGAATTACGATGGTATGATTATCGAAACGCACATCGATCCAGACAATGCTTGGTCTGATGCTGCACAGCAAGTTACTCCAGATGCTTTGAAACAAATCATTAAAGATTTGACAATCAGAAAAACGGATGATACTACAGATGAGTACAGCCAAAAAATGAAAAAACTAAGAGCTAACATCGACGTTCTTGATGCTAATTTATTAGAATTGTTAGGAAAACGTATGAAAGTAGCTGACGAAATTGGTCAGGTGAAAAAAGATGCAAACGTAGCAATTCTTCAAAATAACCGTTGGAATGAAATCTTAGGAAAAATGATTCTTGAAGGTGAGAAAAAAGGCCTTACTGAAGAATTCGTTTTGAGAATGTTCAAAGCAATTCACCAGGAAAGTATTGGTCACCAAGAGAAAATTTTCAACGCATAATTTTGTCTTAAACCATATAAGTGATATAAGTTAACTTAAGTTTGTTCTAAACTTTGATCTTGAGTTTTCTTATAGCATAATATTAAAAATAGATTGTTTTTTTTAAAATCCCTATCGCTTTGAAAGAAGTGGTGGGGATTTTTTTTGATTTTAAATGCTGAAACCAATGGGTTTCAATTGTAAAACAGTAATTTTGTGCTTTATTATTTTAGTTTTGAGAGAAATCTAAAACCTAAAATCGGAAATCTAAAATTAAAGAATGACAGGAACTGTTTACAAATCTACAGGAAGTTGGTATACCGTAAAATCTGAAAAAGGAGATTTTGTGGAATGCCGTATGAAAGGGAAATTCAGAATAAAAGGTATCAAAAGTACCAATCCTATTGCTGTAGGCGATATTGTAGATTATGAATTAGATGAAACTTCGGATGCCGTTACGGGAACGATTCATAATATTCATGAAAGAAAAAACTATATCGTTCGTAAATCGGTTAATTTGTCCAAGCAGATTCATATTATTGCTTCCAATATCGATCAGGTTTTTTTACTGATTACCATTGATAATCCGCCAACAACTACAAGCTTTATCGACCGTTTTTTGGTTACAGCCGAAGCGTACGGAATTGAAGCGATCCTGATTTTTAATAAAATTGATACTTTAAGTGATCAGACTTTAGATGATCAGCTTTACCTGCAATATATTTATTCTGAAATTGGATATAAATGCCTTAGAATTTCTTCAACAGAAAATAAAGGTGTTGACAAGCTGAAAGAAATGATGGTTGGCAAAGTAAGCATGTTTTCCGGACATTCGGGTGTTGGAAAATCAACTTTGGTCAATGCGATGGAACCTAGTCTTCACTTAAAAACTTCGGTGATTTCAGAACAAAGTAAACAAGGTCAGCATACGACAACTTTTGCCGAAATGTATGATTTGTCTTTTGATGCGCGAATTATCGATACACCAGGAATTAAAGGTTTCGGAATTGTCGATATGGAGCCTTCAGAAATCAGCGGTTATTTTCCGGAATTCTTTAAACTTAAAGATCAATGTAAGTTTAATAATTGTCTTCATAAAGAAGAACCACATTGTGCTATAAAAGCTGCTTTAGAAAAAGACGAAATTGCCTGGTCGCGTTACAACAGTTATCTTAAAATCCTTGAAGGCGATGATGAACATTATCGTACGGATACTTATGGTGAAGATCGTGCTGCAAGTGATGAAACGAGAAAATAATTAAAATTCCAATTTTAAAATTCCAAATTCCAAAGCAGAATACGAAAATGATTTTATTGTAGAGATGCACTGCCGTGTATCTAACGCCTTGATTATAAAATCTTTTTAATCCGTGTAATCTGTGGCTAAAAATAAAAGTAAAGAATGAGAGTAGTTATCCAAAGAGTTTCTGAGGCATCTGTCACAGTTGATGGTCAAAAAACAGCAGATATTCAAAAAGGTTTATTGGTTTTAGTCGGAATTGAAGATGCCGATACTCAGGAAGACATTGATTGGCTTGCGGGTAAAATCGTTAAAATGAGAATTTTTGGAGACGAAAATGATGTCATGAACTGCTCGGTTCAGGATATTGATGGCGACATAATTGCGGTAAGTCAGTTTACACTTCATGCTTCTACAAAAAAAGGAAATCGACCATCTTATATAAAAGCAGCAAAACCAGATTTTGCAATTCCGATGTATGAAAGCTTTGTTAAAGCATTGGAAAAAGAATTAAATAAAAAAATTCAGACTGGAATTTTTGGCGCAGATATGAAAGTCAGCTTGTTAAATGATGGTCCTGTAACTATCATAATGGACTCCAAAAACAGGGATTAAATATTACTAAACATTTGTTAAAGATTTCCAAAAAAAAATTATATTTGGAGAAAATCCTTATAAATGAAGACCCCTTTTATTGCGTTATTTTTTACATTTTTTACCCTTACTTCTTATGCTCAAAAGAGCAATTATTCAATTTTAACTATTGCCGATAGTTTAAAAGAAAATGCTAATGCTGTTGTTCGTTTGGATCAAATGGATATCACTATTGGTTCACAAAGAAGCATGAACATTAAGGTTCAAAGAATTGTTACCGTTTTTAATGACAAAGGTTTAAACGATATTGATGCTTATCAACATTATGATAAAACCACTTCTGTAAAAAGTATCGAAGCTATTGTTTATGATGCATTTGGAAATGAAATCAAAAAAATCAAAAAGAAAGATTTTAGAGACCAAAGCGCAGTAAGCGGTAGTACGCTTTTTTCAGATAGTCGCGTACTTTATTTAGAATATACTCCTGTTTCATATCCTTTTACTGTCGTTTATAATAGTGAAACAGAAACTTCAAATACAGCATTTATACCACGTTGGTATTTCTTGGGAGGTTATTATGTAAGTGTCGAAAAATGTATTTTAAATGTTACTTATCCTAATGATCTTGGATTTAAAAAGAAAGAGTTTAATTTCTCTAATTTTAATATAAAGAAAACGGTTGACAGCGATACTAAACTAAGTTATGAAACTTCAGGTATTTTGGCTCGCAAGCCGGAAGATTTGAGTCCGTCTTCAGACGATCTTTTTCCAAAAGTAATGATGGGTCTGGAAAAATTCCATTTAGAAGGTTTTGACGGAACTGCTACAACTTGGGAAGCATTTGGTAAATGGTACGGAGATAAAATTTTAACCGGAACAACGACTTTGCCGGAAGAAACAAAAGCAAAAATTAAAGCTATTGTAGGCGATGAAAAAGACCCAATCAAGAAAGCAAAAATCATTTATGATTATGTCCAAAAGAAATCCAGATACGTAAATATTGCAATTGGAATTGGCGGATGGAAACCAATGCTTGCCAGTGATGTTGATCGTTTAGGTTATGGCGACTGCAAGGCTTTATCAAATTATACAAAAGCGCTTTTGCAGGCAGTTGATGTTCCGTCATATAATACTATTTTATATGGTGATTCTGATAAAATGAATATTCAGTCTGATTTTGTTTCTATGCAGGGAAATCATATGATATTAGCTATTCCTAATGGTAATGATTATACTTTTCTGGAATGTACAAGCCAAGATAATCCGTTTGGATATCAAGGAACTTTTACTGATGACAGAGATGTCTTGGTAGTTAAGCCAGAAGGAGGGCAAATTGTCCGAACAAAAATTTATGATGATAAAGGCAATATTCAAAAAGACAAAGGCACTTATACAATCGACGAAAATGGACATTTTTCAGGTTCAATTTCGATAACTTCCGAAGGCTCTCAATACAATAAAAAGTACAGAATTGAAATGTACCAGCCAACAGAAAAAGAAGCACATTATAAAGAATATTGGGATAATATAAATAACCTTAAACTTGGTAAAATAACCTTTACAAACGATAAAGAGAATGTTCGCTTTACTGAAGATGTTCAAGTAAGTGCGATAAATTATGCATCAATTTCAGCAAATAAAATGATTTTTGCTGTTGATGCTTTCAATCAAAATACTGGAAATGTAAAGCGTATCAGAAATAGAAAAAATCCATTTCAGATTCAGCGTGGATATCTGGATTCTGATGAAATTGAAATCAATCTTCCAACAGGTTTTGCAATCGAATTCTTGCCTTCAAATTATGAACTCAAAGGGAAATTTGGAGAATATAAAACCGAAATCATAAAAAAGGATAATAACAAACTTATATACAAAAGGTCAATGCTTTTAAATAAAGGCAAATATTCTAGCAAAGAATATGATGAGTACCGCCTTTTTATGGAACAAGTCGCAAGAAATGATAACGCTAAAATTATATTAACCAAGATCTAATCAACCAATGAAAATTAACCAATTAACAATGATTTTACTTTTTTCTGTTTTTAAACTCTCGGCTCAGGAGTTTAGATTAGGAAAAGTATCAGTTGCAGAATTACAGGAAAAAATGTATCCGAGCGATACCTCGGCAACAGCCGCAATTCTATATAAAAAAGGTGTAGCCCGAGTGGAGTATAATGTAAATGACGGTTTTGTTTTAGTGACTGACGTCGAAACCCGAATCAAAATTTATAAAAAAGAGGGGTATGATTATGCCAACCAGAGTATAGGATATTCAATTTCGGGAGGATTAAAAGAAAATGTCCAGATACAGGATGCTGTTACATTTAATCTGGTTGACGGAAAAATTGAAAAAACGAAACTAAAAAGCGATGGAGAATTTGATGAAGCTGTAAATAAATATTATGGAAGAAAAAAAATTACAATGCCAAATGTAAAAGAAGGCTCCATCATTGAGTTTAGATACAAAGTTCGATCACCATATGTAAGCTGGATGCGTGACTGGAAATTTCAATATGATATTCCGGTAAAACATTCGGAATTGACTACTTACTTCCCTGAATACTATGTTTTTAATGTAATGCAAAAAGGATTTGCTAATTTGAAAGTTACGACAGATAAAAAAGCAGCATCCATTATGTTTACAAATAAAGAAAGATCAGATGGAAAAGCGGGAGGTACAACTTTTTCTTATGATAAGGTAGAATATCAGGAAACTAAAACGGCCTATGTAGGTGATAATTTGCCAGCAATGAAAGATGAATCTTATGTCAATAACATTGATAATTATACGACAACTTTATCACATGAACTGTCGATGGTTAAATGGCCAAATACGCCAATAAAATCATATTCATCTGATTGGAATTCAGTAGCAAAAACAATTTATGATTATCAGGATTTTGGGGATGAACTAAATAAAACAGGTTATTTTGAAAATGATCTGAAACCTTTATTAGCAGATAAGAAAACCGATGACGAGAAAATAAGTGCAGTATTAAACTATGTAAAATCGGCTGTAAAATGGAACAATCTTTTTGGTTACAGCTGTGATAATGGCGTTAAAAAAGCATACAAAGAAAAATCAGGAAATATTGGAGATATTAATCTAATGTTGACTGCGATGCTTCGTTACGCGGGTTTGAATGCAAATCCGGTTTTGGTTAGTACACGAGACAACGGAATATCATTATTTCCTAACAGAACAGCGTTTAATTATGTGATAGCTGCCGTTGAAACTACTAATGGGAATGTATTATTAGATGCAACAAGTAAATATAGCTATCCAAATATTTTGCCTTACAGAGTTTTAAACTGGGAGGGAAGATTGATTCGTAAAGATGGTACTTCGGAATCTGTTGATTTAATGCCGAAAAAAGTATCAAACGATAATGTTTTTATAAACTATTCAGTAGATGCTCAAGGGAAAGTTGCAGGAAATGTCAGAAGACAATATACCGACTATAATGCAATGTTTTACCGCAATGAAATAGATGAGGTGAAAGAAGATGCATATCTTGAAAAATTAGAAAATGACAACAATAAAATCGAAGTAAATGATTACACTCGAATAAATGAAAAAGACCTGTCGTTGCCAACAATTGAAAAATTTTCGTTTAAAGGAGAGAATCTGACTGAAATAATTGGAGACAAAATATACATTAATCCAATGTTGTTTTTTACCAAAACACAAAATTCTTTTAAACAGGAAACCAGAGAATATCCAGTTGATTTTGGTTATCCATTTGCTGATAAATTCAATATTTCTATTTCAATTCCTGATGGGTTTGCAGTTGAAACATTGCCGGCGCCAACTATTTTGGCTATGGAAGACAATTTGGGTTCGTTTAAATTTAATATCGTGACCAGCGGTAATATACTTCAGTTGGCTATTGTTCATCAGATAAATGAAGCTATCGTTTCGCCTGAGAAATATGAAATGCTAAAAGAATATTATCAGGGAATGATCGCAAAGGAAACTGAAAAAATTGTTTTAAAAAGAATATAACAATGAAATTTAAAAGTTTAGTAATAGTTGCTTTTTTGATTTTTAGCAATTTGAAAATTAACGCACAAAACTATGAACTTGAAAAAGTAACTATTGCGGAACTTCAAGAAAAGGTTTGTCCACAAGATACTGCAGCGCCAGCAGCAATTTTATTTAAAAAAGCAAGGACGTTTTTTACTTTTACCAGAGATGCTGGTTTTTCGGCAAATCATGTTTATGAGTTCAAAATCAAAATTTATAAAAAAGAAGGATTAAGCTGGGCTGATCAGAAAGTTCGGTTTTACATTGGTTATGAAAATTTACAAGAAGACAGACTGGAGTTTTCAAATGCTGCCACATATAATTTAGAGAATGGTAAAATTGTAAAAACTAAACTTGATAATCAGGGTTCATTTAAGAAAAAAATAAATGAATATTGGAAAGAAAAAACCATTACACTGCCCAATGTAAAAGTGGGGTCGATTATTGAATACAAGTATATTTTAAAAACAGAGAACATTGTCAAATTTCCTGATTTTGATATTCAATATGATATTCCTCTTAATTATTTTTATTATAAAACAGAAATTCCGGAGTTTTATATTTATAAGCCAATTTTGATAGGAAATATTCCGTTAGAATCCGAATCAAAATTTGCCAATGGAGGACAATCATTTGAGAATGAATACAATCAGACGAATTCAATTACTTATAAGCAAATTAACTCTTTCTACTCAGGAAAAGATATTCCTGCTATAAAAGAAGAACCCTATGTTGATAATTTCGAAAATTATAAAGGCACTATTAAACATGAACTTGAGAGGGTTCGTTTGCCTGAACAGCCTGTAAAAGATTATGCTTTAACTTGGGAAGGTGTAGCGACAACAATATTTAAAGATTCTCATTTTGGTACGGAACTCAATGAAAACAGTTTTTTGATTGAAGATGTAAGACGTTTGGTTGATAAGGTTGAATCTAAAACTGAAAGAATGAATCTTATTTTTACATACGTTCAAAATAGAATGAACTGGAATGAGACGAATGATTACTATACTGATAAAGGTGTTAAAAAAGCATATGCAGATCAGACAGGTAACGTTGCCGAAATTAATTTTATTTTGATCAGTATGCTAAGATTGGGAGGGATCGATGCGAACCCGGTTTTAGTTAGTACTGTAGAAAATGGTCGTCCAGTTTATCCAACCAGAACAGGATTCAATTATGTTATAGCAGCAGCTGAAATAGACGGCAAGCAAATTTTATTGGATGCAACTCATAAATTAACAGTTCCTGATATTTTACCTTTAAATGTTATTACTTGGAAAGGAAGATTAATTAAAAAAGATGGAACCTCTTCGGAAATTAACTTAGAACCTTTAAAAGCGTCAAGAGAAAATTTTGCATACTCAATTAAAATTGATGAACAAGCAAAAATTAGCGGGCAAGCCAGAATTTATCATACAGATTACGATGCCTATACTTTTAGAGTGAATAACAATACTAAAACACAGGACAATTATCTTGAAAAATTGGAAGAGGAGTTAGGCGCTTTGTCCATTTCAAATTATAAAATAGAAAATCAAAAGTCAAATTTGAATGAAGGTGTTCTGGAAACATTTTCTTTTACTTCGAATGATCAACTAGAAACTATCGGAGGTAAGATATTTATAAATCCTTTGATGTTTTATACCAGAAATAAAAATCCTTTTAGTCAGGAAAAAAGACAAATGCCGATTTATTTTGGATACAAAAATCAAGAAAGATTTATTTTTAATATTGAAATTCCTGAAGGATATGAAATTGAATCAGTGCCAAAAGCAGTTAAGATTAGTTCGGTTGATAATGAAATTAGCTACAGCCTGAATTTTTCTGTTAATGCTAATAAAATCCAAATTGGAAGTGTAAAAGAAATAAACAATAGTACTTTTGCACCCGAGGATTACGAAATGCTAAAAGAGTTTTTTCAAAAGATAATCGTAAGCCAAAATGAAAAAATTGTCCTTAAAAAAATATAATCATGGATTTGAAAAACGCACAACTTGACGTTGATACCTGGATAAAAGAACACGGAGTTCGTTACTTTAACGAACTAACCAATATGGCGCAGCTTACAGAAGAAGTTGGTGAAGTAGCCAGAATTATTGCGCGCCGTTACGGAGAACAATCTGAAAAAGAAAGTGATAAAAATAAAGATTTAGGCGAAGAATTAGCCGATGTAGTTTTTGTGGTTTTATGTTTAGCCAATCAGACAGGAATCGATTTGCAGGCCGCTTTTGATAAAAAAATGGATTTAAAATCAGTTAGAGATAAAGATCGTCACAAAAACAACGATAAATTGAAATAATTGTGAAATATCACTCATAAGTTTTGAATTATGAGTTTTGAATTTTGAATTATGAATGGGGAGTGGTAAATTGCGGGGCTGAATTATGTTTCTAATCATTCGTAATTCATACTTCACAATTTACAATTAAAAAAATGAATTTAAAATTAAGCACGAATTCATCATTCACAATTGATGATTCGCAATTAAATATTACAGGTTCTAAAAGTGAAACCAACCGTTTATTATTGCTAAAGGCGTTATTTCCAAATATTACTTTAGCCAATACTTCAAACTCTGACGACAGCGAAGTAATGGAGAAAGCATTAATTGGGAATGATGAAATCGTAGACATTCACCATGCTGGAACTGCAATGCGTTTCTTAACCGCTTATTTTGCTGTAAATGAAGGTAGAGAAGTCGTAATGACAGGTTCAAGCAGAATGCAGGAACGCCCTATCAAAATTTTGGTTGATACTTTAAGACAATTGGGAGTTGAAATCTCTTATGAAAAAGAAGAAGGTTATCCACCAATTCGAATTAAAGGAAAAAAAGTTACTGCTTCAAAAGTGAATTTGGCAGCAAATGTGAGTAGTCAGTATATTTCGGCACTTTTATTAGTGGCTTCAAAACTGGATAATGGTTTAGAATTGACTTTAGAAGGAGAAATTACTTCAGTTCCTTATATCAAAATGACTTTGGCTTTGCTGAATGATTTAGAGATAAAAACAAGTTTTGAAGGAAATGTAATTAAAGTTTATCCTAAAGAATCAGTTGAATCAAAAGAAATGGTTGTAGAATCGGATTGGAGTTCGGCTTCTTATTTCTTTAGTTTAGTAGCTTTGGCTGATGCTGCAAAAATAACTTTGAGCAGTTATAAAGAAAACAGCCTTCAAGGAGATTCAGAATTAGTTTCTCTTTATGAAAAAATGGGTGTAAAAACTACTTTCCAAGGCAATAAAATGACATTGGAAAAAGTAGCTGGTTTTAATTATCAAGATGTAAATTTTGAATTAAACAACACGCCAGATATTGCACAAACAATCGTTGTAACTTGTTTAGGTTTAGGGATTGGGTGTCACTTAACAGGTCTTCATACTTTAAAAATTAAAGAAACTGACCGACTTGAGGCTTTAAGAATCGAGTTGACAAAATTAGGTGCCAATATTTCAGTAACCAATGATAGTTTGACTTTGGAGCGTTCCGGAAATATTAATCACGATATACATATTGCAACATACAACGATCACCGTATGGCAATGGCATTTGCACCTTTAGCAATCAAAGTGCCAATAATTATTGATGATGCCGAAGTAGTTTCAAAATCATACCCTGATTTTTGGAACGATTTAAAAGCTTTAAATTTTCAAATTTCAGAATTGTAAAAATTTTTGGAACCATATAAGTTATATAAGTTCCTTTAAAGAAGGGTCTTATACAAAACTTAATCACTTAACCTCTGGTTTCAACCAGAGGTTTTTTTTGTCTTAGTTTGAATATAATCGCAAAGTTTGTCATTTCGACGAAGGAGAAATCTTCGCGAGTAACTCCGCAACGAAAATCCAATCTTTGTCGAGCTTCTTGTGGAGATTTCTCCTTCGTCGAAATGACAATAATATGTTGAAAATGTTTTTTATAGAAAAAAAACATTTTTAATGCTTTCCGAAACACCACAAAATCAAGGACTTTTGAAAATAAACATCAAAACACTTGACAACGCCTATCTCACAATCGTATATTTGCAAGCGATTTAAAATTTTAGATAAAAAAGTCTAAGATTGATATTTTAAAATCTAACTTCAAATATGAAATTATCACACTTCAATTTCAATTTACCGAAAGAACTTTTGGCTGAATTCCCAGCAGAAAACAGAGATGAATCTCGTTTAATGGTAATTGACCGTAAAAAAAACACTATCGAACATAAAATGTTTAAAGACGTAATCAACTATTTTGATGACGGAGACGTTTTAATTCTAAACAATACAAAAGTTTTCCCTGCTCGTTTGTACGGAAACAAAGAAAAAACGGGAGCAAGAATTGAGGTTTTCTTATTAAGAGAATTAAATTCTGAGCAAAGACTTTGGGATGTTTTAGTAGATCCTGCTAGAAAAATCCGTATTGGTAATAAACTTTATTTTGGTGATGACGATTCGTTAGTTGCTGAGGTAATTGACAATACAACTTCTCGTGGTAGAACTTTACGTTTCTTATATGATGGTTCTTACGAAGAATTCAGAAACAAATTGACAGAACTTGGAGAAACTCCAATTCCTAAATATATCAACAGAGAAGTTACTGCTGAAGATGCTGAAAGATACCAAACTATCTATGCAAAAGAAGAAGGAGCTGTAGCGGCACCAACTGCTGGTTTACACTTTTCTAAACACCTTTTGAAAAAATTAGAAATCAAAGGAGTGAATTTTGCTGAGGTAACTTTACACGTAGGTTTAGGAACTTTTAATCCAGTTGAGGTTGAAGATTTGTCTAAGCACAAAATGGATTCTGAAGAGTTGATCATTACACAACAAGCTTGTGATATCGTAAACGAAGGAAAAACAAAGAAAAAACGTATTTGTGCTGTAGGAACAACTTCTATGCGTGCAATCGAAAGTTCTGTTTCTTCTGCTAATACTTTGAATCCTTACGAAGGATGGACAAATAAATTCATTTTCCCTCCACACGATTTCAGTATTGCAAACTGTATGATTACAAATTTCCACACACCAAAATCGACATTATTAATGATGATTTCTGCTTTCTGTGGACACGATTTAATGAAAAAAGCATACGACGAAGCGATCAAAGAAGGATACAAATTCTATTCTTACGGAGACGCGATGTTAATATTATAATCTGAGTTTATTTCAGAACTTCAAAAACCTGTCAGTAATGACGGGTTTTTTTATAGTTTTCAGTCACAGTCTCAGTTTTCAGTCCCACACTGAATACTGAGACTGTGACTGCGACTAAAAAGTAAACTTGTTAAATTTTAACGAAATACTTCAAAAGTTGTTATTTTAGCAGACAAAACAAAAAACACAATGACTTTTCAAAATACCCGAGAATTTGCACGAGAGCTAGATTCGAACGATACACTAAACCATTATCAGGAGCAATTCATTTTTCCTAAAGTAAATGACAAACGAGTTATTTATTTTACAGGAAACTCATTAGGATTACAACCAAAACGCACTAAAGCTTATATAGACGAAGTGATGAATGACTGGGCAGAACTGGCAGTTGAAGGTCATTTTTATGCCGAAAAACCTTGGTGGGATTATCAGGAACGATTTGCAGAACCTTTGAGTAAGATTGTTGGCGCGCTTCCGTCAGAAGTTACGGTTATGAATACTTTGACTGTAAATCTTCATTTGTTGATGGTTTCTTTTTATCAGCCAAAAGGAAAACGTTATAAAATTATCTGCGAAGAAAAAGCTTTTCCATCTGATCAATATATGTTTCAGAGTCAGGTTCATTTTCATGGATATAAACCAGAAGATGCTATTGTCGAAATCAAACGTCGTGAAGGAGAGCATAATATTCGCTTAGAAGATGTTTTGGCAAAAATCGAAGAAGTTGGCGATGAATTGGCTTTAGTTTTAATTGGCGGAGTAAATTACTATACAGGACAAGTTTTTGATATTAAAACTATAACAGCTGCTGGACAAAAAGCCGGAGCAAAAGTAGGTTGGGATTTGGCACATGCAGCTGGAAATATCAAATTAGAACTTCACGATTGGAATGTAGATTTTGCCGCTTGGTGCAGTTATAAATATATGAATTCAGGTCCAGGAAATGCATCGGGAGTTTTTGTACACGAAAGACATCATAATGATCCGGATTTACCTCGTTTCGCAGGATGGTGGGGACATAATAAAGAACGTCGTTTTAAAATGGAGCCTAATTTTGATCCGGTTCACGGAGCGGGAGGATGGCAGATTAGTAATCTTCCGGTTCTTTCATTAGCGCCTTACTTGGCTTCTGTCGAAATGTTTGCTGAGGTTGGAATGGATGCTTTAATTAAAAAACGTGATCACATCACATCATATTTAGAATTCGTTCTTCACGAAATTGATAAAGAAGTAGAAAGTACTTTTGAAATTATTACGCCATCAAATCCTGAAGAAAGAGCGTCGCAATTATCTGTTTTTCTGCATGGAGAAGGAAGAGCTTTGTTTGATTACTTAATGAAAAACGGAGTAATTACAGATTGGCGCGAACCAAATGTAATTCGTCTGGCACCAGTTCCTTTGTATTGTTCTTATGAAGACATGTACGACTTTGGGCAAATTCTGAAAAAAGGAATTTTAGGGAAATAAGATTCTACTTAAAAGAATAACGGTACGCATTTTTTTGTTTCCCGCAGATTTTGCAGATTTTGCAAATTTTTTGATAAAGCTTCTCAAAGAATAATCCCCTAAATCTGCAGAATCTGCGGGAACTTTTTTTATTACATTTTAATTATTTAATCTGTGGCAATTTAAACTTTGCGTCTTAGCGACTTTGCGAGATTAAAACATTCGACGTAAATAAAAATTTTGCGAGAAAAAATCAAAATCTTCTAATCTTATAAACTTTCCAAAAAATTCTGTAATAAACATTATGGCAGATATTCCGTATTTTGTAGTGTATAATTATTAAAAACTACAATCATGAAAGGCTTATATATTTTATTTGCAGTTATGTTATTAGGTTCTTGTCAAAATCAGAGCAAGGACAATATTAATAAAGCCAAACAAGCCAGTATTGATTCAATGAAGGTTGAAATTAGCAAACAACGTGTCATCGATTCGATGAAAACTGAAATGGCTAAGATTAAGGAAGAGCAAAAAACAGAATCCCAAAAAGTTGTTGTAGTACATCAACAAGACGGGACATCGACCGCGAGCACAACAACTACAAAAAAGAAAGGTTGGAGTGCAACTGCTAAAGGTGCTGTTATTGGTGCCGGAGTTGGTGCGGCAACAGGAGCAATTGTCAGTAAGAAAAAAGGTGAAGGTGCAATTATTGGAGGTCTAGCTGGAGCTGCAGTAGGAACGGGGACGGGAGCTGTTATTGACAGTAAGAACAAAAAGAAAGAATAGGTTCTGAAAACTATAAATAAAAGAACGCCGATTTAGATTTTCTAAATCGGCGTTTTGCTTTATGCTAATTCCAGTGTCGGAATCTTAATGGCATTTAATTCCTTTTTATAAAAATCGAACTGATTTTTAATTTTATTTTCGTCGTTTTTAAAATATAAAGTCGATGAAAATAGATTTTGATAATATTCAATTCCTTCTAAAATATTCGTTTTGAAAGAATTCCATTTTTTTAGCTGCATGGCGGTTACTTCTCCTGAAATCGTTTCAATTTCGTTTCCGAAATAATCAACATACATTTTTAATTCCTTTACAAATAAATTAGGACGCTCCGTTCTTAAAACCGATTTTCCCTGATAAATGTGTTGAACCATTTCTTTTAGAGAAACTTCCTGATCAAAGTAAGCTAAATTTGGTCCCGGACAAATGACAACGCCTTGTGATTGTCCTTTTATTTTGATATCATTTTCAAGATAAGAAGCATTTGCCAAACCAACACACAAACATGATTTTTCGGTAATTTTTGTTTTGCTTCTTTCAAATTCATCAACGGTTAAAGTTTCTTTTTTAGCGTCTAATTCCTCCAGTTTTATATCCTGATATTTTTTAGATGCCGTACAAATTCCATGCGGATCGTATTCTTTGCTTAAAGCTAAAAATTTCTTGGGACATGAACTTCCGGCTTTGTTTTCGTGAATTCTTTTTTGTTTTAGAAATTCATTGGTTGTTCCTTTCAAAGTATTAAACGGAACTCCCAAAGGCGAAATATTACTCAAATAAAAATCATCTTCTTTGGCATTCATCAATAAATTTCTTGTTTCCTGATCTACTGATGTTGCTTCGGGAACTAATAAAAAAGGAGAACCCCAACCGACAGAATCAACTTGGTATTCATCTAATAAAAATTCATGTTCTTCTGAAGTTCCGACACCACCCTGAACCGTAATTTTCAATTCTAAAGGTTTTTCTGGGAAAGGCTGATTTTTTAGCTGTAAAGCTTTAATCATTAAATCGTGAGCCGATTGTACCAATTGTTCTTTTTTCTGCTTGAATTCTTCTAAAATGGTGCCTAATAAGAGTCCGTCAGTAGCGAAGGCGTGACCGCCACAGTTTAATCCTGATTCGATTCGGTATTCAGAAACCCAAAGTCCTTTTTTTGCAAGGAAATTTCCCTGTATCATCGCCGATCTGAAATCACTTACTTTTAAAATGATTTTCTTTTTCAATTCGTTCTTTTCATTCGGAAAAAAATCTTTGAAGTTTTCGAAGTAACCAAACAATCTCGGATTCATTCCGGCAGAAAGTACAACTGAAGATTCAAGATTGCTGTTTGCAAAACCTCTTAAAGCGGCGTGAGCATCATTAAATTCAATTGGAAGCTGTTCGTTTTTTACGAAATTACCTTTATCCAGTTTCGTCATGATATTCACATCAATTTCGCCTGGGAAAAGATGGGATTCGATGTAATGTTGAATGTTTTCTTTAAAAGAAATTCCGTCGTCCAATAAATTCTGAAATCCCTTTTTAATGTCAGAAGTATTAGGCAACATCGACATGAAATTTTCTAGTGCTGTTTTGCTTTCTGTTAATTCGGTTTTAAAACTTTCGAATTTCTCTTTTACGATTTTATCGACTAAATTTAAATAAGAAGTTATTCTTTCCGCGCGATAGTCATGAAATTTTTGTGTGATTTCTTCATACGGAATATTAAATTTTGTGCTGTAAAAATTGCGCATCTTCTCGATCAATTCATCATCGGCGAGAGCAATAACAGACGAAATTCCATATTGGGCGACGCGAATTGGACTGTCTATTGTATAAGCAAGTCCCATCACCGGAATATGGAAAGTATGTAAAGGGGTTTTTGTCATTTTTCTTCGGATTAAAGTAACGACAAATGAAAAAAAATATTTTTTTTTAAAACCTGATAATTGTCAGGTTTTGAAATTGTTGGTAAATTTTTTTGCCACGAATTACACAAATTAACACGAATAAATTTTTAAAAATTCTGAGAATACAAATTAGCGGAAATTTGTGTAATTCGTGGCGAAAAAATCATATCAAAATCTTCTTCAAAGATTCAGCAATACTTCGCCATAAAAAGTTGTAAAATGATTTTTCCTGAATTCTTTCTACTTCAACATCAGCGGTTTTGGCCTTGTCTTTTGAGTCGTTTTTCACTAGTAAATTAGCAATTGCTGATTTTAGTTTGGCTTCTTTTTCAGGATCTTTCTTTTTGTATAGTTTTACTTTCAGATCATCATAATCTAGAGAAGCATTTCCTTTTGAAACATTATCATTTCCGTAGAAATTAAAACGATATTTATTGAAAACGCCGGTAAACGATGCGTTCATGTAGGGTTTGCTGAATTGGCCCATTGCTCTGACATCAAAATTTGAGATTACGCCCTGAATATGAAAACCGTCATTTTTATCCAGAACATTAAAACTCCAATCGACATCTAGCGGTGAATTTTTCATGAAAATACATTTCACTTTGATCTTTACATCATTGGTTTTTTTTAACCCAAAACCACTTCGAAGATTGGTTGCCTGCAAATTGAATTTGTCAAAATTTAAAACGCCCGGGCCTTTTGAGAAGTCCATTTCTTCTTCGTAAACCAATTTCGATTTCAAAACTTGTAAAGTGTCAATTTGAAGCGGAAATTTGATGTTTCTCAGTAAATGATTGTAAAGGTATTTTTTACTCAAATCATCTTTTGGCATTTTACCGCGATAAATATTGGCGTCAAAATGATTGATTACAAGCGAATTTGCTTTAAAGAAAAAACGATCATTTTTGAAACCCCAATCCATTTTTGCAACTTGAGCCGAATCAAATTTCAGGGTGTAAATATCTTTTTCTTTTTCCAGACGTTTCACAAAATCCTTTCTGCTGAATTGTGGAAGATTTGAGAAATTATTGATTTTGAGAAAATTCTTTTCGGTGCTTATTTTGCCAATATTTATATGATAAAAAGCATTCGGGCGGTAAAATAAACTGTCGCATATTAAAGCATATTTTTCATAATGAAGCGGAATTTTTTCTTTTAAAGTGGCATCAGTTATGAGGATTCCTTCTAACTTTAGGATGATCTTTTTAATGCTGAAAATGGGTTTTTCAGTGTCCAAAGAAACAACATCAACTGTTCCATCATTTAAATAAATATTTGAAACAGCAATAATTTTGCGAAAAGGTTCTACAATTTCACTTCTTATACTTTTACTATTGTTTAGGAGTTTTTCGCCTTTTTTATATAAAATGACACGTGGTTTGTTTATAATAATGCTTTCTGCCTGAATAATATCGCGAAAAGCTAAATCCCAAATGTTAAAATGCTCAATAGTAATCGATTCAATTTTAGAAAAAAGTCCATTTTTGCTGTCTTTTGGTTCGTTTTTCGGATTCACCAATAATGTTTGAGCGTAGATATTTCGAGAAAAAAGCGATACTTCAATTTTTTCATAATTGATATTGTAAGCGGTTTTGTTTTTCTCGTGAATAATAATTGGAAGTTGTTTCTTAATCCAATAATTCAGCCCAATATTGATTAGAACTACAATTACAAACAAGGAAATTACTCCAATCGCTATTTTTTTATAGATAGACATTTATAGTATTAATTTTAAATACATAAATTTAGACTTTTAAAAAGAGGAAATATTACATTATTCTTTCTTTTGGTTACATCATTTTACAAACCTTATTTATCTAGATTTTTGCAAAATATGAGAAGATTTAAAAAATTTCTGCTGGTTTTAGTATTGCTTATTGTGGTTCTTGCAATCGCTTTGTTTGCCTATATTTTTCATTTGAAACCTAAATATGAGGGCGAACTTCAATTGAAAAATCTCCAAAAAGAGACTACAGTTTATTTTGATGAATTTGGAGTTCCTCATATTTATGCCGATTCTGAAAAAGATGCCATGACGGCGCTTGGCTACGTTCATGCACAAGAAAGATTGTGGCAAATGGAATTGCTTCGCAGAATTGCGCCGGGAAGATTATCTGAAATCTTTGGATCTGTTGCGCTTAAAAATGATAAATTTTTCTCTGGAATTGGTATCGAAGAAGCTTCGGCGAAAGCCATTGCCAAATTAGATAAAAATAGTGAAAGTTATCAATTGACTCAGGCTTATCTTGACGGAATAAACCAATATTTGGAAGAAGGTGTAACGCCAATTGAGTTTACGCTTGTTGGTGTGAAAAAGGAAAAATTTACTATAAAAGACGTTTATAACATCTTTGGTTATATGTCTTTCAGTTTTGCAATGGCTCAAAAAACGGATCCATTATTAACCGAAATTCGCAGTAAATATGGAGTTGAATATTTGAAGGATCTTGGAATAAACGGAGAATTCAATACCACGCAGCTTAAAAGTTCAAAAGAAGATATTGCAGAATATACCGAGATCTCAAAATCGGTTGCGGCTTTATTAGATAAATCACCAATTCCGCCATTTATTGGTAGTAATAGTTGGGTTGCCGGACCACACAAAACAAAAAGCGGAAAAGTGATTTTTGCAAATGATCCGCATATTGGTTTTTCGCAACCCGCAACTTGGTATGAAGCACATATTGTAACGCCGCAACATGAATTATATGGTTGTTATTTGGCTGGAACTCCGTTTCCGCTTTTGGCGCACAATCGTGAGTATGCTTATGGTTTAACAATGTTTGAAAATGATGATATCGATTTTTATCAGGAAAAGAACAAGCCGGAAGATGCGAATCAATATCAGACTCCAACGGGTTTTGCAACTTATGAAGTTAGAAAAAAGACAATCAAAGTTAAAGATACTTCTGATGTTGTAATGACAATAAAATCAAGTCGACACGGACCAATTATGAATGATGTTTTAGAGCGTTTGGATAAAAAGAATCCAATTGCGATGTCGTGGACATATACCAGAGAACCTATTCAGATTTTGGATGCTGTTTACGGACTTTCGCATGCTAAAAGTAAGGATGATTTTAGAAAAGCAGTTCAACTAGTAGCCGCGCCGGGATTAAATGTAATGTATGGCGATGCAAAAGGAAATGTGGCTTGGTGGGCAACGGGAAAATTGTATAAGCATGATAAAGGTGTAAATACCTTTTTGATTTTGGACGGTGCAAGCGGAAAAGACGATATTAGAGAATATTTGGATTTTTCGAAAAATCCATCTTCAGAAAATCCGAAGTGGGGTTATGTTTATTCGGCTAACAATCAGCCGGAAGCAATTGATGGATTTTTGTATCCGGGTTATTATTTACCGGAAGATCGCGCCAAAAGAATTTCGAGTTTGATGGATGCGAAAGCAGATTGGGATAAAGAAGCAATCAGTAAAATGATTTATGATAATACTTCACCAACTGCTCCGGTAACAGTTCAAAATTTGATTTTAAGTTTGAATAGTGAAAAACTTTCAGCAGAAGAAAAACAAGTTCTGGAAGTTTTAAAATCATGGAAAGGCACAACAAATCTTGAAGATGTTGCACCAACGATTTACAACAAATGGATTTACCTTTATATGAAAAATACATTTGAAGACGAATTAGGAAAAGACAATTTCGATTTGTTTTTAGGAACGCATATCGGGAAACAAGTTATTGCCAGACAAGTTGCTAATGAAAATTCGGTTTGGTGGGATGATATCAAAACAAAAAATATAAAAGAAACAAGAACAATTATTGTTTCAAAATCATTTCATGAAGCCGTTGCATCGCTTCAAAAGCAATTAGGAGATAAAATTACTGATTGGAATTGGGGCAAAGTTCACACTGTTGAACACGAACATCCGTTAGGGAAAATTGCAGCGTTGCGTAAATTATTTAATGTTGGGCCTTATGAATCACCGGGTTCAAATGAAGTAATTAATAATTTGTTCTTCGGCTTTAACGAAGAAGGAAAATATTACGTAAAAGGCGGACCTTCAACTAGAAGAATTGTTGATTTCTCTGATATTGAAAACAGTTGGAGTATTATTCCGACAGGACAATCAGGAAATCCGTTTAGCAAACATTACAGTGATCAGGCTGTGATGTATAATGAAGGTAAATTCAGAAAAATGAAATTGAATAAAGAAGAGATTGTAAAAACGTCAACGAAATTGGTTTTGAAACCTAAAAAATAGTTTCAAGTTTAATGTTTCAGGTTTCAAGTTGAAGCACAATAAAAATAAAGGTTCAAAGGATTTAGTTAGTAAAGCCTTTGAACCTTTGTTACTTTGCAACTTTGAATCTTTTACTTAGAAATATACTTTCCTAAAACAATATCATTTGCAAAAATGTTTAGATTATTAGCAAGTGCTTTATTGGCAATCATAACATTTTTGGTTTGATAAGCGGTATCTTTTTCGTAAGCTTTTAAAAGCGTTTCCAATTCAACTTCATCATAGAAAGCGAAAGAATTATAAATCGCATCTCTAAAATTTTTATAGTTGATACTTTCAGTAATTTCCATTGCTTTTTGGTCGTTCCAGCCTTCTTTGGCGGAAGCCTCATTAATTTTAGCTAAACAAAAATCAATTACATAAGCTTTGTAATGCGCCGCTTCGACAATTTTGTCTACAATAATCTTGTTTTGCTGTGTTGGCATTGCCGGCGGTGGCGGATTGTTTTGAGATAAGCATTTCGAAGAAATAAACAAACAGAAGAATGCAGTCAGAAGACTGTACTTTTTTAGATTTTTCATAGGTTATTCGGTTGTTTTTGGGAAGGCTAAAATAGTATTTTTTATGATAAATCACCGAATTTGAATGTTCCAAGTTATAACAAAAACTCCTATAAAACAGTTTTAAAACTGCTTTGTAGGAGTTTGTTCTTTTTAAGAAATGATATAAAATTACTTGGTTTGTTGTTTCGTAATTTCTTCTAATACTTTTTTACCGCCTTCATTCGATGGATCAAGTTCAACCGATTTGGAGTAATTTGCGATTGCTAATTTTTTATCTCCGTCGGCTAAATATGCTTCGCCCAAACTATCATAGACATTTCCTGATTTTGGAAAAGTTTCAACATTTATTTTGAAAACTTCAATTGCCTCTTTCTTTTTTCCAGATTGCAATAATTGATATCCAACTCTGTTTATGTCGCCTTCTTTAATGGCATAATTTGGGTCGTTTTTTAATTTTTTATACATTTCTGTTCCCGCCACAGCGCCTTTTGCGACATAAACATCCAATAAATCTAAAGCCAACGATTTTTTAGGCTGATTAAATGGTTTATTATATAATATAGCACGAATAGCATCGTTCATCTCGCCTAAAACCGTACCGCCTGTATTGTTTAAAATTACAATAAGATTTTTATCAGCAGGGATTCGTGAAATAATGGTATTAAATCCATTAATTCCGCCGCCATGTCCAACAACTTTAAGTTTTCCTTTATCACCATTATCAAAATCTTCAACAAACCAGCCATAACCGTAGAACGCTCGTCCCGCACTTATATATGGTTTAAATAAAGATTCCATTGATTTTTCTGAAAGCAATTTATTAGTATAAAGTGCCTGATCCCACAAATATAAATCCTCTACCGTTGAGTACAAAGATCCCGCTGCATAAGGAATACTCATATCAAGATATGCTGCATTTACTATCTCTTTTCCGTTTTTTTCATAACCAGCCGCTCTGTTTTTTGTTATCAGATCAGAATGATCATAACCTGAATTTTGCATTTTTAAAGGTGTGAAAATAACTTCCTGTAAATTTTGCTCGTAGGTTTTGCCTGTAACTTTTTCGATAATATAGCCTAGTAAAAAGTAGCCGGAATTGCTGTAATTGAATTTTTCTCCTGGAGTAAATTCAAGGGGAAGACTTGAAAAAGTTTTTACAAATTCTTCTGGAGTGTAAGGATTTCGGCTTTTATCTTTAAAAAAGTTAGGTGACGATGTGTAATTTGGAATTCCGGAAGTATGTGTCAGCAAATGATGAGTTGTTATCTTGTTGCCATTTTCTTTGGGATAATCCGGTAAATAAGTAGTGATTGGAACATCAAGTTTTAGTTTTCCTTCTTCGGCTAATTTTACAATTAAAAGGGCAGTGAATTGTTTGGAAATTGATCCTAATCTAAATTTTGTATCGGGCTGATTAGGAATATTCCATTCGAAATTAGCAGAGCCAAAACCTTTTTTAAAGATAACTTTTCCGTTCTCTGCAACCAAAGCCGAACCATTAAATTGTCCGTATTCGTTGTATTTACTTAAGAGTTGCTCGATTTCTTTGCTTTTGTTTTGTGCAAAAGTTGCTATGGTAAATAGAAACAAGAGTGCACAGAGGGCGATTGGTTTGATTGACTTTTTCATAATGACTGATAATTATGGTTTTGGATTGATAAAATAATTTGTTTTTGATTGATGATTGAAACTTCGTGAACGATTTATATTCAGTGTTTTATGGTTGAATTAATGAAATAAATCTGTCAGTTCTAATTGTTAGACGATTGACTTGTCATTTGGTTTCAATCTTGATCACTTTTTTTTCATTTATTTCCAAAAAAAAAGTGCTGTTTTTTAGTCTTGATAAGTCAATTCCAGATTAATTAAGATTTGAAGCGTATTCAATTATGGTTTCAGATTTAATTTTCTTGCCGCTTTTTTGAATAATTTTCGTTGGATAATTGTTGGAGTTGTATTCATATTCATAGGTATATGAATTGTTATCCGAATTACTAGATTTAAAATTATTTTTTGACATAGCACTAATTTTTAGATAAGCCTCAGGAAATACCAAATCAAATGGATTTCTTTTATCGTCATAATTCTTATAAGAATCGCTGGTTTTGGATTCTTTTCTTTTTAAAAGATTATGTTCATCGTCATAAGTGTATTCTGTATTATTGCTTCGACCATCATTTGATTTACTTTTTTTTCTTATAACTAATTTACTTGTATTGTAAAAGTAATAATCGAGTTGACGAATTTTATTATTTTCATAACCTGTAGCACTTTTAATTAAATCGTTTTCATAATTGTAAACAATATTCATAATTGATTCCAATTGAGTTAACGTTTTATCTCCTTTTTTATATTGCGCGTAAGGATAAATAATCAGCAGTTCCTTTAATTTTCCATTTTCGTATTTTATTGCAATGTCTTCTGTAATAACATTTTCATTAGTTGTAGTTACTATTTTCGAAACCAAACCATTTTCATAAGTATAGGTAAGTACTTCTTCATTTTGAAAAATGCCGTTTTCATAGTTTTTTATTGCCTTTTTTACTATTCTTATGCTATCATTAATTGTGATATTTACTAAATTTTTATTCTTTGAATGACAAATGATTCCAGTAAGTACAAAAAGTGAAAGAATAAAATTTTTCATGTATTAGGTTTTTGATTACGAGTGGTTTACTTAAAATATTTTTTGGTTTTAGTTAATTAAAAATACATTTTTTTTATAATTTTTACTAAAGTTTTTTTAGATAAAATCTGAAAAATAATCTCGTTTAGTATTAATCCATTCCTCAGAAATGATACTATAATAAACATCGTCTTTGCTGTTGCCTTCAGAATCAACATAATTATTTCTGAAAATCCCTTCCTTTAAAGCGCCTAATTTTTCAATTGCTCTTTGCGATCTTTCGTTTTCAAGATCGGCGCTAAATTGTATTCTTCTAAATTGAATTTTTTCAAAACCAAATTTTAGTAATTCATACTTGCAAGCCGCGTTTAATCCAGTTCCCTGAAAATCTTTTCCGTACCAAGTCCAGCCAATTTCACATTTTTGGCTCGCATGATTTAAATATCCATAACGTGTGCTTCCGGCAACTCTGTTTGTGACTTTGTCGATTATAAGAAACGGATAACAAATTCCATCAGCTTTTTGTTTTAAAGTGTTTTGAATATAATTTTCGAAATCCTGTTCGTTTCGAATATACATTCCCATATATTTCCAAATTTCATCATCAAAAATGATTTCTTTAAGTTCGATATTTCTTTCACTTTCAAATGGAAGTAGGATTACTTTTTCGTTTTCTAAAATAATGTCCGATTGAAAAATTTGGCTGTTCATGATTTTTGTTTAAATATTAAGTCAGATTTAAAGCAAAACTAATTGTTTAATTTTTGTAAATAAATCTATAAAAATAACAATTTGTTATAAAATATAATTTTTAGAAAGTAAATCAATTCAAAATCTATTTTTGTTTTATAGCGCTAAATAATTCGTTTATTTTAAGGGTTATGTATAATTATTACTTATTTTTACGACCCAATATATAGATTTTTCCTCGATGCAAACTTCATTAAAAATTGCGGTTGTTGGTTCCGGACTTGTAGGATCACTGCTGGCAATTTATCTAAAAAAAGCTGGACATACCGTACATGTTTATGACCGCAGTCCAGACATTAGAAAAATAAATTTCTCCGGTCGTTCTATCAATCTTGCTATGTCAAATCGTGGCTGGAAGGCGCTTGATGCTGCTGGTGTTGGCGATTCGGTGCGTGAAATTGCAATTCCGATGGACAAACGCGCCATTCATTTGATTGACAAACTGAATTTTCAGAATTACGGACAGGAAGGCGAATCGATTTATTCAATTTCAAGGGGAAAATTAAATCGAAGAATGATCGATCTTGCTGAGCAAGCTGGAGCCGAATTCCATTTTGAGCAGAAAGTTTGGGATGTTACCTTAAATGATGCGACTTTACATATTGGCGAAAGCGAAAGAGGCGAGTGGGAGGAAAGAAAATTTGATATGGTTTTTGGTGCCGATGGTGCTTTTTCGAGAATTCGCCACAGAATGCAACGTCAGAGCATGTTCAATTATTCACAGGAATTTTTGAATATGGGATATAAAGAATTAAATATTCCTGCAAATGCCGATGGAACACATAAGTTGGACAAAAATTCTTTTCATATTTGGCCTCGGGGCGAGTACATGTTAATCGCGCTTCCTAACCTTGACGGAAGTTTTACGTGTACGTTGTTCATGCCTTTTGAAGGTGAAAATTCTTTTGAATCGTTGACGGATCGTAAAATGGTTGAAGATTTCTTCGAGAAAAATTTCCCGGATTCAATTGAAGTGATTCCTGAATTGGCAAATGATTTTTTTAAAAATCCAACAAGTACCCTGGTAACAATGAAATGTTTTCCTTGGACTTTTGAAAATAAAATTGCTTTAATTGGTGATGCTTGTCACGCGATCGTTCCATTTTACGGACAAGGAATGAATGCTGGTTTTGAAGATATTACAGTTCTGAATGAAATGATCGAAAAGTATGGCGACGATTGGAAAAAGATATTTGCCGAATATCAGATTTCCAGAAAACCAAATACTGATGCTATTGCAGAATTATCGTATCGAAATTTCGTCGAAATGAGTACAAAAACGGCAGACGAGAAATTTCTTTTACAAAAGAAAATAGAAAAAGTTTTTTCAGATAAGCATCCGGACAAATGGATTCCGCTTTACAGTCGTGTTACTTTCAGTGATCGACCTTATGCTGAAGCTTTGGCAATTGGTGATTTTCAAAACGGAATTATGGAAGAGGTTTTAAAATTGGATAACATCGAAAACATCTGGGACACACCAGAAGTTGAAAATAAAATTCTTGAGTTACTTCAAAACGCATAATTTTTTTAAACCATATAAGTTATATAAGTTAATATAAAATGCATGGCACATAAAAAACAAACCCGACTGGCTTTAGAAACCTGTCGGGTTTTGTGTTTGTAAAACTAAATGAACTTATATCACTTATATGGTTTAAAAATTTTTCTACTTCTTAAAGATTTTAGTCAAAACGCCAAAAACACCTCTTATAAAAGTAGCGCTCGTAACCACTTTTAAAACCGATTTTCCAACAACGCTTGCTGTACTTGGTTCAGATTTAGAAGATTTAGCAGGAGCTTGTTCTTCTTGTTCAGCGGCAGCTTGATTGGCTTCTTCTATTTTTTTAGTCAGTATTTCATAGGCACTTTCGCGATCAATTTCTTCGGCATATTTTTTAACTAATTTTGATTTCCCATTTATTTCTTCAATTTCATTATCGGTCAAAATATCCATTCTGCTCATTGGTGCGCGCATCATGGTTGCGACCAACGGAGTAGGAATACCTTTTTCATTCAAAGCAGTAACCAATGCTTCTCCAATTCCTAAACTGGTTAGCAATTCATCAGTTTTATAATATTCAGATGTTGGATAGTTATCGGCAGTTTTCTTAATCGCCTGACGATCATTAGCTGTAAAAGCCCTTAGTGCATGTTGAATTTTTAATCCCAATTGCGCCAAAACTCCACTTGGAACATCCATTGGATTTTGTGTTACAAAATAAACCCCAACACCTTTTGAGCGAATCAATTTTACAATGGTTTCAATTTGTTCCAATAAAGCTTTGCTGGCTTCATTGAAAATCAAATGTGCCTCGTCAATAAAGATTACAAGTTCAGGCTGTTCGGCATCACCTTTCTCAGGCATCTTTTGATAAATTTCAGCCAAAAGACTTAACATGAAAGTCGAGAACAATTTTGGTTTATCCTGAATATCCGTCAAGCGGATGATATTTACATAGCCTTTTCCGTTTTCATCAATTCGCATTAAATCATCTGTTTCAAAAGATAATTCCCCAAAGAAAATATCTCCGCCCTGCTGTTCCAATTCTATTATTTTTCTCAGAATCGTTCCTGTAGTTGCTGTTGAGATTTTGCCATAACTGGCAGCGATTTCGTCTTTGCCTTCTTCAGTTATATAATTAATTACTTTTTTAATGTCTTTGAGATCTAAAAGTGGCATTTGTTTGTCATCACAATATTTGAATATTACAGCAACAACTCCGGCTTGCGTATCATTAAGGTCTAAAATTCGGGAAAACAATACCGGACCAAATTCAGAAACAGTTGCACGAAGGCGTACGCCATCCTGTGTGGATAAAGACATCAATTCTACTGGAAATGCAGCTACATTATAAGGTATGTTTATTTTTGCATGACGTTCTGTAATAAAGCCTTCCTCTTTACCTTCTTTTGCAATGCCACTAAAATCTCCTTTAATATCCATCATTAGCACCGGAATCCCAGAGTTTGACAGCTGTTCAGAAAAAACCTGAATCGTTTTTGTTTTACCGGTTCCTGTAGCTCCGGCAATAAGTCCATGACGATTTAACGTTTTTAAGGGTATTTTTACATGAGCTTCGGCAATTGCTTCACCATCAAGAATTGCGCCTCCAAGAATGATGGAGTCGCCCTTAGCAAGGTATCCGTTATTAATCTCTTGAATGAAATTATCTTTTTTATTCATGTTTTTATTTGTAATTTAGATGATTATAAGAATTTTGCTTTGCGTTTTAACATTTCGACTGTCTTTTTTTTAGTAGGAAAAAGCTTTTTTTCATTAAAAATAAGATAAAAAGTGATTTCGCAACTTTTTAAGAAGATTTCAATGGAATGTTTGAATATTTACTAAAACGTTGTAATTTTTTTATTATTCGTCCTTTTTTTTGTTTTATCTAAAAAATGACGGTTCCAAATTAATGAGATATTTTTTAAATTGACGTTAAATTTCCTTCAATAAAATTAAAAAAAGTTTTTTTATTTAAACTAAACATATAAATTTGCTCCTCTACAAGTTAAATATAACTAAAAAATAAAAATTATTTAAAACTATTAAAATTAAAAAAAATGGCAAACGTTAAAGTTAAAAAAGAAAGCACTTCAAATGGGGGAGGAATGATTTCAGGAATCATTATTGCAGCATGTGTTTTTGTAGGTTGGTTAATCTGGAAATTCGTTATGGGGGATTCAGCTAACTTTGAAGGAGGAAATCCTGAAACAGGTCACCCAATCAATACTTTAGGAATGGTGTACAAAGGAGGTTTCATTGTACCTGTATTATTAGGTATGCTTTTAATGGTTGTTGTTTTTTCTATTGAGAGATTTATCGTTATTGGTAAAGCTGCTGGTAAATCTAACTTAGATGCATTTATGAAAAATGTACAAGGTAACATTAAAGAAGGAAATATCGAGGCTGCTATCGCTTCATGTGACAAACAACAAGGTTCAGTTGCAAATGCAATTAAATCTGCTTTGATTAAATATCAAGACGTTAAAAAAGAAGGTTTCAACAGTGAAGAGGCTTCAGAAGTTATCCACAAAGAAATCGAAGAGGCTACTTCATTAGAAATGCCAATGTTAGAAAAAAATATGACTATTATCTCTACTTTAGTATCTTTAGGTACATTAGGAGGATTATTAGGAACTGTATCAGGTATGATTAAAGCGTTTGGTGCGTTAGCTTCTGCTGGAACTCCAGACCAGGCTGCTCTTGCAACAGGTATCTCTGAGGCACTTATCAACACTGCAACAGGTATCTCAACTTCTATCTTTGCAATTGTTTCTTACAACTTCTTTACTGCTAAAATTGACGATTTAACTTACTCTATCGATGAGGCTGGTACTACAATCGTGAATACTTACAGAAAATTCAGAGGAAGTTTAAAACAATAATTAATTTTTGATATATAAATAATTAGATTTAATTATATCAAAAAAATAAAATAAAAGATAATGGCTAAAATTAAAATGAAAAAGAAGTCGACATCGACAGATATGACTGCCATGTGTGATGTTGCGTTCCTTTTGCTTACGTTCTTTATCTTGACTGCTACTGCTAAAGTGCCTGAAGCGCTTCCTGTAGATATGCCTGCTTCTACTGTAGAACATAAATTACCAGATTCTAATTTGGCAATTATTACAATAGGAAAAGGTGCTGACGGGAAAAGCAAAGTGTTTTTCGATATCAAAGGAAGAGAGATTCGTAAAAGAACTCTTGAAGGTATGGGAGCAAAATTCGGTGTTAACTTTTCAGAAGATGATAAAAGTAAATTTGCATTAATGGATGACTTTGGTGTTCCAGTGGCAAATTTAAAGCAAATCATTGATATGAAAGCAGCTGACAGAACTAAAGCAAATCAGCCAGGTATTCCAATCGATTCTTTGGATAATCAATTAAAAGAGTGGCTTTTAATTTCAAGAAGAGCTACAATTGATCTTGAAGATAAAGAATTGGAGATTGCAATAAAAGGCGATGCTAAAGAGCAATATCCTCAAATCAAAAAGATTATGGATATTTTACAAGATCAGAAAATCAATTCCTTTAACTTAGTTACAGGTACGAGAGGAAAAGACTTTTAATTAAAAAAGATACACTAAAATGGCTGAATTAAATACCGGCGACGGTGGTGGCGGAAAAGGTGGCAAAGTAAGAAGTAAAAAGCAAAACTCGAAAGTCGATTTAACGGCGATGGTAGATTTGGCATTCTTATTGATCACGTTCTTTATGTTAACCACATCGTTGTCAAAACCTAAAGCGATGGATTTATCATTGCCAGATAAGGATCCTAATGATAAAACACCTCCTGTTAAAGTAGATGAAAATCGTACTATGACTGTAATGTTGGGTGAAAACAATAGAATGGTTTATTATATGGGATTATTGGCTACTCCAAAAGTGGGTCCAAAGGATATTGCATATGGTAAAGATGGTATTCGTAGAGAATTATTAAAGCAAAAGAAAGAAGTATTAGCTTATTCTACTGCTTTAGGAAAACCTAAGAATGGAATAATAGTTATTATTAAACCAACAAAGAAATCAAATTACCGTAATTTGGTTGATATGTTAGATGAGATGGCTATTACAGGAGTTGACACTTATGCAATTGTTCCTGAGTTTAGTCCTGAGGAAACAAAATTGATAGATAAAAAATAAGAATTATCTTGTTTTGAACATCCTAATAATCAAGAAAAATGAAATTAGATATTATAAAAAATCAGTGGCTTGATATCGTATTCGAAGGGCGTAATAAGATATATGGTGCATATGAGTTAAGAAAATCGAACAATAAAACTACGGTAAGAGCACTTATCATAGGTTCGATTATTTTTAGCTTTGCTGTAGCAGCTCCTCTTATTGCAAGCTATTTGCCAGATTCTGGTGAAGAGGATATGGATAAGGATATTAAGATCGCTACAGTTAAATTACCTCCTAAGAAAAAAGAAGAGGTAAAACCAAATGAACCGCCACCACCGCCACCACCACCAAAAGTGGACCAAGTGAAGTTTGTGAAGCCGGTTGTTGCTAAAGCAAATGAGGTTACAGAAGATCCACCAAAAATTGAAGATCTTAAAGATAAGAAAGTTGGTGCTGAAACTATTAAAGGAGATCCAGACGCAGTTTTAACTGTTGATGAGCCTGTAGGTACTGGAACTGCTGCAGTAGTTGAAGAAGATAACCAAGTATATAACACAGCTGGTATCGAAGTAAAACCAGATTTCCCTGGAGGAATTGATAAATTCTACAAATTCGTAGGAAACAATTATAAAACTCCGGAAGAAGAAGGTTTAAAAGGTAAAGTTTACGTTACGTTTGTAGTTGAAAAAGACGGTTCATTAACCGACATTAAAGTTTTAAGGGATATCGGTTACGGTACAGGAGCAGAAGCAATTCGTGTTCTTAAAAAATGTCCAAAATGGACTCCTGGCGAGCAAAATGGTAAAAAAGTTAGAGTACTTTACTCTCTTCCTATTACTATTCAATCTGCAGAATAATGTTAAAAGATATGCTTAATAATATTCAGAAGAAATCGCTCAAAGAGCGATTTCTTCTTGTTTTAGGAATACTGTTTTTTTTAATATATCTTGTACTCGGTTTAATGATCATGTTTTGGGAAAAATTGCCTTTAGACATGGAACCAAAATACAGATACGCCTTTGGAGGACTTCTGATTGTTTATTCAGGAATACGTTTTCTTAGGTTAATTAATTCTAATACGGACTAGTATGTTAAAGTATAGTAAAGTCTTTGGTTTGATAGCTTTTGTTTTTTTGTTTGCCATGTGCAACCAAAAAAGCAAGAATGAATCGAAGGAAACAATTTTAAAAGGATCTCTTGATATTACAGTTGATGAAACAGTAAAGCCAATTATTGATGATCAGGTGGCTGTTTTCGAAGGAACTTACTATGATGCTAAGATTACAGTAAAACCTAAATCAGAAGTTGAGCTTATAAATGATTTGCTTAATCAAAAGGCTAAAGTTGTTGTAACTGCTCGTAATTTGTCAGCTGAGGAATTAAAAAGGTTTGAAAAAAGTAAAATTAGTCCTCGTGTTACACCGTTTGCTATTGATGCGATTGCTTTAATTTCTAATAAAAGCAATAATGATACATTAATTGCGTTGAAATCTGTGTTGGATTTTATGCAAGGAAAAAAAGATACTGGAATAAAAGGACTTGTTTTTGATAATCCAAACTCCAGTACTGTTCGTTACATGAAAGACTTGGCTAAAGTGAAAGATGTTCCTGCAAATGGAGTGTTTTCTTTCAAAACCAACGATGAAGTAATTAAGTTTGTTTCTGAAAATGAAGGTATGATTGGCGTTGTTGGTGTTAACTGGTTGTCGCAACCTTCTCCCAATATGGTAGATTTTATAAAAAAAATCAATATCTTAGGGGTTAAAGGTTTTAAGGATAATGAATATCATTATCCAACACAAACTGAACTGGCAGAAGAAAAATATCCTTTGGCACGTGATTTGTTTATTATAAATTGTCAAGGCTATACCGGATTAGGAATGGGCTTTTCTTCCTTTATTGCGGGAGAGATTGGTCAGAGAATAATACTAAAATCTAGTTTGATGCCGGTAAAAACTCCGGGAAGAAAACTTCAGGTTAGAAGTGAAATTATAAAAGATAAAGAATAAATTAATTACAATTAAGATGAATAAATTTAAAATTTTTAGTCTTGCCATGGTTGCATCAGTTTCTGTTGTAAAAGCGCAAGACATCAAAGAAGCTCGAAAGGCTATCGATGCAGAGCAATTTCAAAAAGCTAAATCGCTACTTAAATCAATCATCAAAGCGAAGCCTTCTGATGGTGAAGCTAATTTTGTTTTAGGGAATATCTATTTAAATCAAAGTGTAGTAGATTCTGCTAAAATTTATTATTTAAATGGTATTGAAGCTGCAGATAGAAAAAATTTAAACTATATCGGTTTAGGTCAGATTGATCTTGATAATAAAAATGCTTCTGCTGCTCAGGCTAATTTTGCTTTAGCAACAAAAGATATGAAACGTAAAGATGTAGAAGAATATATCTACATTGGAAAAGCATACATGAATTCTGTTAATCCAGATTACAATAGCGCAATTACAAGTTTAAAACGTGCTTTGGCTATTGAGCCTCAAAATGCGACTGCTCTTTTGACTATTGGTGATGCTTATTATGGAGCTAACAATCAAAATGATGCTTACAAAGCTTACCGTGACGCTTTTACTGCAGACCCGACACTTTTGAGAGCAAAAATGCAATTAGGTGTTTTGTTAAAAGGTGCTAAATCTTATGATGAAGCGATTAAAGCGTTTAATGAAGTTATTGCTCTTAATGCAAGTTATGGTCCTGTGTACAGAGAATTAGCTGAAACATATTACAAATGGGGTAGAAACAAACCTTCTACGGCAAAAGTTAATATGCAAAATGCAATTACAAACTACGAGAAATATTTAAGTCTTACAGATTATTCATTAGATTCTAAAATGCGTCATGCAGATTTCTTGATTTTAGTAAAAGATTACAAAACTTTAGAAACTGTTGCTAATAAAATGATTGCTGAGGATAAAGTGAATCCTAGAATTTACAGATACCTTGGATATTCTGCTTATGAGAATGGAAATATTGATGTAGCTCTTAAGTCGTTGGAAGATTACGTAAAAGTTCCTTCTAACAAAGTTATCGCAAAAGATTATTTATACTTAGGTTTTGCAAAAATTAAAAAAGGTACTGCTGCTGACGGTACTGTAGAAGCTAGTGCTTTTGATGCTGGTTTAGCAGATATCAAAAAAGCGGTTGAGATGGAACCATTAGCTGTTGAAGATCTTGGGGATTTTGGTAAAGAATTGTTTACTAAAAAACAATACAATCAAGCGGCTGCGATTTATGAATTGAGCGCTAACAATGCTGAGCAAAAAAATTATTTGAATGATAACGTGTACTACGGTATCTCAATCTTTTATGCAAATGCAAACAAAGAAAAAACAGCTATCGATGCTGCTGGATTAGCTAAAGCTGATGCTGCTTTTGATAGAGTTTTAGTTGCTTCGCCAACTTACGATGAGGCTTACTTGTACAAAGGAAGAATCAATAACTTATTGGAGAAAGATGATTTAATTATCAAAAACTACGAGGAGTACGTAACAAAAACTACTGCTAAAGGTGCAGAAGAGCTTGCAAAACCAGCTACAGTTAAAAAAATTGTTGAAGCTTACAATGCTATTGGTGCGAGTTATGCAAATACAGATAAAGCTAAGGCTATTGAATATTTCAATAAATCTTTAGTTTTAGATCCAGCTAATACTTATGCGGCTCAATCTGTAAAAGCTTTAAAATAATAAAAAATTTATTGCAGAATAATAAAACCGATAGTTCAAAAAGCTATCGGTTTTTTTGTTCCGTAAATTATTGAGTATCTTTGCACTTTAAAATAAAGGAATGTTATCAAAAGAAATACAATTAGAAGTTAATAAAGGTGCGATGTTGCCCCTTATGGAAGAATTTTATACCATTCAGGGAGAAGGTTTTCATACGGGTACAGCCGCATATTTTATTAGAATTGGAGGATGTGATGTAGGTTGTCATTGGTGTGATGTGAAAGAAAGCTGGAATGCAGAGTTGCATCCGCCAACTAGTATTGACTTGATTGTGAAAAATGCTTCTACGTATGCGGATACTGTTGTTGTTACAGGTGGAGAGCCTTTATCGTGGGATATGTCTTTGCTTACGCAAAAATTAAAAGATGAAAAATTAAAAGTTCATATTGAAACTTCAGGAGCGTATCCTTTAAGTGGAACATGGGATTGGATTTGTCTGTCTCCAAAAAAGAATAAATTACCTACTCAGACGGTTTATGATAATGCACATGAATTAAAAGTGATTATTCACAATAAACATGATTTTATCTTTGCCGAAGAACAAGCAGAACTTGTAAACGACAAGGCTATTTTGTTTTTGCAACCAGAGTGGAGTAAGAAGGAAGAAATGACTCCATTGATTGTGGATTATGTAATGAACAACCCGAAATGGCGTGTTTCTCTTCAAACACATAAATACTTAAATATACCATAAAACAAAAAATCTCTTCAGTCGAAGAGATTTTTTTGTGCCATTTTGGAAATAATTATTTCCAATTTTTGAATTTCTTTAAAGAGGTAATGTGTGCCAAATGATGGTTGGAATGCCAGGCGTACATTCCTATTATTCGTTTTAATTGCAGTTCAGAATTATTTTCTGGATGAATGAAGGATTTTTCTAAATCATCTTCAGATAAATTTTTCAATATATAACATAATCTAAAATGGAGTGCTTCTAGTAAATTTAATGAAGGAATAATTGGCATTGTTAAATTATCATTTAGTCCTGACCATAATTTTTCATCATAAGGTTTTATAATCGGATTATCTTCTGTTAAGGTCCATTTTAATCTTATATAGAAATTCATGTGGCTTTCAGCGCAATGATGAATTAGTTGCCGAACAGTCCATCCGTCTGGACGATAGGGTGTGTCGAGTTGTTCATTGGTTAAATGGATAGTCTCATTTTTCAGTTTTTCTGGGAAAGTTGCAATTTCTTGAATTTTACTTGTTATATATTCCGATGTATATGCTATCGGAACTTCAAACTTTCCTATTGGATATTTTAATTTTTCTAAATCTAAGTCTTTCATAAGATTGTTGTAGTTTTTTATATTGAAAGTTTAGCCAAATAATCGTAATGTTCGCCTTCTAAAATTAACTCACATTTTAATCCGTTTGCATTTGCGGCATTCTGAAGTGTATTATAATCTAGATACAACCAATCAAAAGCATCCTCTTTTTCACCTTTATAGGAAATGTTAAAAACAAGCTCGCCGTAATAATTATTACTTGACGGAATCCATTTGCCGCCATCTTCATCTTCATCGAACATATATATAATGTCAGAACTGTCAATTAAGATTTGTCCGCCTGGATTTAATAATGATTTTAGTTTGGATAAATATTTATTGCAATTTTCAAGTTTTCCAAAAATTCCTGTACCATTCATTAATAAAAGTATAGTGTCAAATTTTTCTCCTTCAAAATCGAGTATATTTTGAACTTTTAGATTTTTTACTCCCCTTAATTTACAAGTTTCAATTGCTTTTTCCGAGATGTCTATGGCGATAACATCTAGTTTTCGATCATTTTGTAGTGAAAGACTATGACTTCCGGCACCACATCCGACATCGAGAGTCTTGCCAAAAGTTAGCTGCAATGCTTTTTGTTCTAATTTTGGCATTTCATCATAGGATCGAAATAAATACTCCACACTCATTTCATCTTCTTCAGAAATAGAGGTTTCAGTAATGATGTCTTCTGGATTATTATTAGTCTGGAAATCGTACATAGCTTTCCCAAATAGATCTTTCATCGTAATTTAGTTCAAAGATTAAGGTTTCAAGTTTAAAGTTGTTTAATTTTGCAGATCAACTGTAAAATTTAAACTTGAAACAGATTTTAAATAACTTAAATAAGTTAGCCAAAGATAAGCATATCGAAAACAAAAAGTATTTTGATAAGCTTAAAAAGAAACAGCCTAAAAATTTAGATTATGTTATGCAGGATTTGCATGATGCAGAATTTAAAAAGACAGATTGTTTGCAGTGCGCTAATTGTTGTAAAACAACAGGGCCATTATTTACTCTGGCAGATATAGAAAGGATTTCTAAATCTTTCAGACAAAAACCACAGCAATTTATTGATCAGTATTTGCGAATAGATGAAGATAAAGATTATGTTCTGAAAAGTGTTCCTTGCACTTTTTTGGATAATGAAAATTACTGTATGATTTATGATGTTCGCCCAAAGGCATGTCGTGAATTTCCGCATACGGATCGTAAAAAATTTCATCAAATCTCAGATTTGACATTGAAAAATGTTGCAATATGTCCTGCTGCGTACAATATTGTAGAGGAAATGAAAAAGAAACTGCCTTTATAAGAAACCTAAAAATTTCGTAATTGTTTTTTGCAGCAATCCGTTTCTTGTTTTTTAAATGTATTTTTGACTTAGCAAACAAAATTAGAGTTAGTATCAATTAAGAGTATTAAATTGAATTTAGAATATTTTATAGCCAAAAGACTTATTACTGCCAAAGATTACAAAAGCAGTATCTCGGCACCTATTATAAAAATTGCAATTTCGGCAATTGCGATTGGTATTATTATGATGTTGGTTTCTGTGGCAACAGGAATTGGTTTGCAGCAAAAAATTCGTGAAAAGGTTTCCGCTTTCAATGGTCAGATCATTATCTCAAATTTTGACAATAACAATTCGGAAGTTACGCTGGTTCCAATTTGTAAAAAACAAGATTTTTATCCAAATTTCAAAAGTGTTCCAGAGGTGAGCCATATTCAGGCAATTGCCAGTAAAGCTGGAATTATCAGAACCGAAAATGCGTTTGAAGGAATTGTTTTTAAAGGTGTGGGAGATGATTATGATTGGAATAATATTAAAGAATATCTTGTTGAAGGTAGAGTTCCTGATCTTTCGAAAGATATAACACAAGAAGTGGTGATTTCTAGATTTCTTGCCAATCGTCTTAATTTAAAGGTGGGAGATAGTTTTAATACTTTTTTTGTAAAAGAGGAGCAAGGTAAAATGCCTAATATTCGCCGATTTAATATTTCGGGAATTTTTAACTCTGGATTTCAGGATTTCGATGCCACCTTTATTATTGGGGATATCAGACACATTCAGCGTATTAATAAATGGTCTTCTGATCAGGTTGGTGCTTTTGAGGTATTTGTTAAAGACTTCAAAACGATAAAAGAAACTGGGAATAAAATTTACGAGCAGACATCTTCCGGACTTGACACAAAAACAATTGTAGAAAAGTATAGTTATATTTTTGATTGGTTGCAGCTCTTTGATTTTAATATTATTGTTATTCTTGCAGTAATGATTTTAGTTGCGACAATCAATATGGTAGTTGCATTGCTGGTCCTTATTTTAGAGCGTACTCAAATGATAGGTATATTAAAATCTTTAGGAGCGAGCAATTGGACTGTTCGTAAAGTGTTTTTGTATAATGCCTTTTATTTAATAGTGCGTGGACTTTTTTGGGGAAATCTAATTGGTATTTCGATATTGTTGATTCAACAACAATTCGGAGTTATTCCTTTAAATCCGGAAAACTATTACGTTAATCAGGCGCCTGTTTATTTAAATTGGGGATATGTAATTCTGTTAAACCTTTTAACTGTTACTATTTGTTTTCTGGTTTTATTAATTCCTTCCTATATAATAACAAAAATTTCTCCAGTGAAAGCGATTCGTTTTGATTAGCCGAGATAATTAAATTATTTCTAACCCGACAGCTTTCTAAAGTTGTCGGGTTTGCTTTTTCTAAACCTAGCTATATAAGATTAAAATGTCCGGCTGAGCGGAGTCGAAGCCTCTTTTGTTTGGAATTTGATTGTTGGATTTTAATAAGGAGCTTAATCCCGCTATCCGTTGCAATCTTTTTGTGGCGAACCCCGCCACAAAAAGGATTTCCGCTACTATCGGGGCTAGGGCATGGGTTTTCAGAAGAAATACAGCGAATAAAAAGCAGGTTCGGTAAGCAAGAGAGAACAAGAAATGCAAAAATTTTGCGTCTTAGCGTCTCTGCGAGATCAAAAACGGAGGAAAACCCAATCAGAGAACTTGAATTCTATTGGCAAAAGTGACCCAAATACTGAAAACTCCTCAAAACCGGCACCAGAAAAACCGGGAAAACCGCCAAAAACACAATGAAAAGAAGAAAAATCTCACGTGATGTTGAAAAAAGACATATTGTAAAGAATCCGTTATCAGAGAGTTAAGAAATAATTGAAAAAAAGAATAAAAAAAGAGGCAAAAAAAGCTTGTAAATGCGAATAAAGGTCCTACTTTTGCACCCGCAACAACGAAAGATGTTCACTGAAATACTGACAAGCGAGGCGATTGAAACAGAAAAAAAATTCTGAAAAAAAGATTGCGAAAAGCTTGTGGGATTCGAAAGAAGCTTTTACATTTGCACCCCGCAAAACACGGAAAGTTCATTGATAGATTGGTAGATGAGAGAAGAAAAAAGGAAAAGAAATTTTCTGAAAAAAACTTCAAAAAACATTTGCCGTTTTGAAATAAGTTTTCTACTTTTGTACCCGCTTTGAGAAACAAGCGAGATGATAAAAAAGAATACACGTTCGTAGACATATTGAATTGACAGCCGTCTTGTCCAAAAGACAAGACAAATAGAATAAGAGTAATAGGATCGCAAGATTCGGAAAGAACCACTAGATAAGGCATCGAATATATAATATAAAAATATACGATGAAGAGTTTGATCCTGGCTCAGGATGAACGCTAGCGGCAGGCTTAACACATGCAAGTCGAGGGGTATAGCAC
>NZ_QRDQ01000007.1 GCF_003385895.1 Flavobacterium cutihirudinis | reverse complement strand
GAAGATGACCACGTTGATAGGCTATAGATGTAAAGGCAGTAATGTCATAGTCGAGTAGTACTAATAATCCGTAAGCTTATGTACACCCTTTTCCCGATCCGCCCAGGCGGATCGGGAGGAAACTTTCTAAAACTAAAACTTACTTTTCTTTATCTCAGTATGTTAAAATATTTGCAGCGAAGCTGCAGTTGACAGTTGAAGGCTGGTAGTTGATGGAAACACCAACAACCATAAACCAACAACCGCCAACAATGACCTTAAGGTGGTTATTGCGGCGGGGCTCACCTCTTCCCATCCCGAACAGAGTAGTTAAGCCCGCCTGCGCAGATGGTACTGCAGTTATGTGGGAGAGTATGTCGTCGCCTTTCTTTTGAGAATCCTCATCATTCAATTGATGGGGATTTTTTCGTTTTACAAATGTTTGGGAAAGCATGTCTTCTCTCCCCATCATGGTCCGACGGTGCAACTGCGGGCAATCTTTAGCTTCAAAACCGTTTGTGGCTGGTTTGAAAACTGAAAATGGTTATTCTTCCCTAAACGCGTTAGGGATGGGAGCGGCATCCTTTTGCGGGAAACCAAAAACTATCGGACTTACCTGAAACCCCTCCCGCAAAAGATACAGCGGACAGCCCGACCCAGAGGGAAACGCCATAATTATATTTAAAGAATATATTTCTAGTTAAAATATAATTTCAAAGTAAATTTTATATTTTTGTCTTCTAATTGAATTTTAAGACATGCAAAATATATTTCAGAAAGAAGATTGTGATTTATTCATAAATAGAATAAATGAGCTAGCACCAGATTCAAAAGGACTTTGGGGTAAAATGAGTGTCGCTCAAATGCTTGCACATTGCAATGTTACTTATGAAATGGTTTATGATAATATACATCCGAAACCTAGTGGATTCATGAAGTTTATTTTAAAATTGCTAGCAAAAAAAACAGTAGTAGGTGACAAACCTTATCCTAGAAATGTTGGAACAGGGCCACAGTTTATCATTAAAAATGATCGTGATTTTGACATTGAAAAAAATCGTTTAATAGCATATATTAATAAAACTCTGGAGCTAAGAAAAGAAGAATTTGAAGGTAAAGAATCTCTTTCTTTTGGAAAATTGACTTCTAAAGAATGGAATATTATGTTTGCTAAACATTTAGATCATCATCTTTCTCAATTTGGTGTTTAAAATTTAATGCTTATGAAATTTTCTATAATAATTTGTTTTTTGCTTTTAGGATTTTCTGTTAATGCTCAAAAACAAGAGGTTCAAAAAAGTATTGAAGTGTTTTTTGAAGGATTCCATGAGAAAGATACTTTGAAAATTAAATCGGTTTGTGCTGATAAAATGATTCTTCAATCTATTAGTGAGAGTGCATCAAAGGGAAATAAATTGTCTGATGAAAAAGTTAATGAATTTTATAAATCAATTGCATCAATTCCGTCGACTATGAAATTTCAAGAGAAAATTCTAAGCTATACTATTCAAATTGATGGAACGATGGCGCATGTTTGGGCGCCTTATGAATTTTATCTAAATGATAAACTAAGTCATTCTGGTGTAAATACTTTTACTTTGTTTAAAGAAAAAGATTCTTGGAAAATCATTTATTTAATCGATACAAGAAGAAAATGATTTAGCTTTAAATTATTTCTGTTGCATAGTAATTGCAGTAATCAGCAATTAAACATTCTTCACATTTAGGTTTTGGTCTGCAGGTTTCTCTTCCTAGAAAAGAAATTGCCATACCAATCTCTGACCAAATGTTTTTTGGAAGTACCTGCATCAAATCTTTTTCAACTTTATTTCCGTCTTTTGCTTCTTTTATTATTCCAATTCTGGGAGCTACTCGAATAACGTGTAAATCGGCAATAATTCCTTCTGCAGGTTTTCCAGTTTCTCTTAAAATTACATTGGCTGATTTTCTTCCAACTCCTTTTAAAGCAGTTAATTCCTTCATGTTTAAAGGGATATTGTCATCATTTTGAATTGTTTTAGCAATTTCTAATAACCAATTTGCTTTTGTTCCAAAGTTTCGAACCTTGCTTATATAAGGGATGAAAGTTTCAAGATCGGTTTTAGATAAACTGCTCAGTGTTGGAAATTTTTCAAATAAAGAAGGTGCTATTTTATTAATATTTGCATCAGAATCTTGTGCAGATAAAATAACCATTACCAACAACTGATAAGTATTTTGATACTCTAATGGATGCTTTTTTCCTTCATATTTCTTTAAAATAGGTTTTAATTTTGTTTCCCAATCTGATGTTTCTCCAAATAAATCCATTTCAGTTTACTTTAAGTTTTGCTATGTTAGAAAATGTAACTATCACAAAATTAATTAGTTTTGATGAAATTTATGGTTTTTTTGATAACATTTTGATTGCCAAGTATTTTTCTGTGACCTAATCCATCTGTTAAATACAAAGTTCCATTTTCTAATTGTTCATGAATATGAATTCCGGCTTTTACGGGAACTTCTGGATCATCATTGTCATGAATTACTAAAACTGGTATTTTTACTTTTTGAGCTGCTCTGTAAGCTGAAAAGTCATCCATTTTTATTTGGTATTTTTCTTCAAAAAGATTGCGAAGACGGTCACTTATTTCTTGTTTCAAACCTAATTTTGAAATAAACTCATCTAAAATATCTTGAACGATATCGCCACTTCCTATAATAATCGCTTTTTTTGTCTGCAATCCGTCTTTTATTGCATTTAAGACTGACATTCCGCCCAAAGAATGACCAATTGCAAATTCAAATGGCCCAAATTGTTTTTCAATTTCTAATATAGAAGCAATAAAATCAGACATTATGGTTGATTTTCCTCTAGATTTTCCATGTGCTGGAGCATCAAAACTTACTGTTGAAAAACCATTTTTCAAAAGCTCATCTGCTATTTTAAATAATTGTGTGCCTCTTCCTGACCATCCATGAACCAATAAAATTTTACGATCGCTTTCACCATATTGATACGTTACAATGTTTTTATTTATTGCAGGAACGTGAATTATTTTGTGAACACTTTTAGAATCCATTTCAAGTTCTCGTTTTGGAACTTTATGTTTTATAGGTGTTGTAAATAGTTTTGCAGCATATGAAGTAACCAATTTGGTTGAAATAAAGGCACAAATTTTACAGGATACAATAATAAATTGTGGAATTTTTAATGATTTAATAGGATTAGTTTCCTTTTTTGACATATCGATAATTTTTTTTTGACAGCTGAATTCTCCTTATTTTTTCCTAAATTTAAAAAACATAAAAGTAGCATATTAATGATTACTTGCAGAAAAAATAAATCAGTTACTGCTATTTAATACCGTTATAAATTTTTAGAATGGAAATATTTCATTTAAGTGCAGAATGTTACCCAATGGCAAAGGTTGGCGGACTTGCTGATGTTGTTGGAGCATTGCCTAAATATCAAACAAATGCAGGACATCAAGTTAGAGTTGTTGTTCCTTGTTATGATACCAAATTCAGAAAAGAAAATGAATTCGAATGCGTTCATTGGGGAAATGTCAAGTTAGGAAATTTTGATTTTCCGTTCAGCGTTTTAAAAGAGACATCTGATAAACTGGGTTATGAGCTGTATCTTATAGAAATCAAAGAATTATTTGATCGGCCAAATGTGTATGGATATGATGATGACATTGAACGATTTTTGTCTTTTCAAATTGCAAGTTTAGATTGGATTTTGGCTCGTGGTGAAGTTCCAGCTATTATAAATTGTCACGATCATCATACTGGAGTTGTTCCGTTTTTGATAAAATACGCTTATAAATATGCAAGTTTGCAAAATGTGAAAACTGTTATTACAATTCATAACGGATTATATCAAGGCTGGTTTGGTTTTGACAAACTGTATTATCTGCCGGAATTTGATTTAAGACATGTTGGATTTTTAGAATGGAATAATTCTATTAATTCTTTGGCTGTTGGAGTTAAATGTGCTCACGCTGTCACAACGGTTTCACCGAGTTATTTAAATGAAATTAATTATGCAGCAAATGGTTTAGAGTCGCTTTTTAATTCAGTTCGAAATAAATCGAACGGAATTTTAAACGGAATTGACATAGAAGTTTGGGATCCATCTAAAGACAAAATGCTTGAATATCATTATTCAATAGAGAATTTTGAATTAGGGAAACAAAAAAATAAAGAAAAACTCTGCGAGCAATTTGACTTAGATCCTGATAAACCTTTATTTAGTTTTATTGGTCGTTTGTTTGAAGAAAAAGGGGGAGATTTATTGCCACAAGCTTCTGCATTGTCACTTTCTGAAAATTTTGAAAATATTAATATCCTGATTTTAGGATCAGGAAACTCAGAAATAGAATCGCAATTAACACAATTGCGTAATGATTATAAAGGCAACTACAATGTTTTTATTGGTTATAATGAAGAATTGGCGCATTTGATTTATGCAGGTTCAGACTATATTCTAATGCCTTCGAGAGTTGAACCATGTGGGTTAAATCAGATGTATGCGATGCGTTACGGAACTGTGCCGATTGTGAGAAGAACAGGTGGTTTAAGAGATACAGTGATTGATTTTGGAGATGAAGGAAATGGAATATGTCATGATCAGGCTTCGGTCGGAGATATTTGTTATTCTATAAATCGTGCAGTGAAGCTGTACGATGATAAAATAAGTTTCAATACAGTTTTAAAAAGAGGAATGACAGCAGATCATTCCTGGGAAAGAGTGTGCCAAGAATATATCGAGATATACAACCTAATAATTGAGAAAAATGAAATTTAAAAAGAAAAATGTAGTTGCTATTATTTTAGGAGGAGGACAAGGATCACGTTTGTTTCCGTTAACTGAAACAAGATCAAAACCTGCAGTACCAATTGGTGGAAAATACCGATTAGTTGATATTCCTATTTCAAATTGTATCAATTCTGATATTTTTAAAATATTTGTTTTGACACAATTCAATTCTGCATCATTAAATGCACACATTAAAAACACTTTTAATTTTAGTATTTTCAGTCAGTCTTTTGTTGATATTTTAGCGGCTGAACAAACGCCGGATAATCCGACTTGGTTTCAAGGAACTGCCGATGCTGTTAGACAATGTATGTCTCACTTTTTAAAACACGATTTCGATCATGCGTTAATTCTTTCGGGGGATCAATTGTATCAAATGGATTTTAACGAAATGTTAGAAGCTCATATCGCTGCAGATGCCGAAATTTCGATCGCAACTTTGCCTGTAAATGCGAAAGATGCACCAGAATTTGGAATTTTGAAAACCGATCATGAAAATACGATTCAGGCTTTTATAGAAAAACCAGATGCTTCTTTATTGCCGGAATGGGAATCTGAAGTGAGCGAACATATGCAGGAAAAAGGCAAAAAATATCTTGCATCAATGGGAATTTATATTTTCAATAAACCATTGCTGGAAGAGTTAATGTCTAATCCAGAAACAAAAGATTTCGGAAAAGAAATTATTCCGCAAGCCGTTGGAAAGCATAAAATTTTAAGTTACCAATACGAAGGATATTGGACTGATATTGGGAATATTGAATCATTTTTCGAAGCAAATATTGGTTTAACTGCTGATATTCCAGAGTTTAATTTGTTTGATAATGACAATAAAATTTTTACAAGACCGAGATTGCTTCCGCCATCAAAATTTAGAAATTCGATTATCAATCAATCATTGATTTCTGAAGGTTGTATCATAAATGCCAAAGAAATTAAAAGTTCCGTAATCGGAATTCGTTCTCGAATAGGCGTTGGAACTGTCCTTGAAAACTGCTACGTGATGGGGAATGATTTCTATCAAGATTTAGACGAGTTGAATCATGAAGCAAGTGTCAATAAAATTCATGTTGGAATTGGTGAAAATTGCTTCATAAAAAATGCTTTAGTCGATAAAAATGTGCGTATTGGAAATAACGTTCATATTAGCGGTGGTAAACATTTGGATAATTTTACCAATGAATTGTACAGTATTAAAGACGGTATTGTTGTCATTAAAAAAGGAGCAATTCTTGCAGATAATTTTAGAATTGAATAAAAAATAGAAATTCCAATTTAAAAATTCCAAAACCCAAATTTCAAATTTCAATTGTTGCCTTAAAAACCAAATATGACAAAAGTAATTACGCATTCTCTATTTACCGATTTTGACATTGATTTATTCAAAGCTGGAAAACATTTCAAATTGTATGAAAAGTTGGGAGCACATTTAATTGAGGTAAATGGAGTGAAGGGAGTTTATTTTGCCGTTTGGGCACCCACAGCGAAGTCGGTTTCTGTTGTGGGCGATTTTAATTATTGGACACAAGATGAGCATCAATTACAAGTTCGCTGGGATTCTTCGGGAATTTGGGAAGGATTTATTCCAGACATTTCGAAAGGTTCACTTTATAAATATAAAATTCAATCAAATATTGATGGAGTCGTAACTGAAAAGGCGGATCCTTTCGCGTTATATTGTGAAAAACCACCTCACACTGCATCTGTTGTCTGGGACTTAGATTATAATTGGAAAGATAAAAATTGGATGGAATCCCGCCAAGAAAATAATGCTCTTGATAAACCTTATTCGGTTTATGAAGTGCATTTAGGATCTTGGAAACGTGGCGAACATAATCGATTTTTGACTTATTTAGAATTAGCAGATGACCTAGTTAATTATGTAAAAGAAACGGGGTTTACCCACGTTGAATTTATGCCAATTATGGAATATCCTTATGATCCTTCATGGGGTTATCAGTTAACAGGTTATTTTGCTCCAACTTCTCGTTTTGGAAAACCACAGGATTTTATGGTTTTGGTTGATAAACTGCATCAAGCTGGTATTGGTGTGATTTTAGATTGGGTTCCATCTCATTTTCCTGATGATGCACATGGTTTAGGTTTCTTTGATGGTTCACATTTATACGAGCATCCAGATCGCAGAAAAGGTTATCATCCTGATTGGAAAAGTTTGGTTTTTAATTATGGAAGAAATGAAGTTCGTGCTTTTTTAATTAGTAATGCTGTTTTTTGGCTTCAGAATTATCATGCTGACGGATTAAGAGTTGATGCTGTTGCGTCAATGCTTTATCTTGATTATTCCAGAAATGAAGGTGAATGGGAACCTAATATTTATGGAGGAAGAGAGAATCTTGAAACGATTAGTTTTCTTAAAGAATTTAATGAAGTTATCTATGCTAATTTTAATGGAGTTCAGACTATTGCAGAAGAAAGTACTTCGTTTCCGATGGTTTCAAGACCAACATTTACAGGTGGTTTAGGTTTCGGAATGAAATGGATGATGGGCTGGATGCACGATACTTTAAAGTATTTTCAAAAGGAAACGGTTTATAGAAAATATCATCAAAATGATTTGACTTTTTCAATGACCTATGCTTTTACCGAAAATTTTATGCTTCCGTTTTCTCATGACGAAGTTGTTTACGGAAAAAAATCTCTCATTTATAAAATGCCTGGCGATGAGTGGCAGCGATTTGCAAATCTAAGATTACTGTATGGATACATGTTCACACATCCAGGAACAAAATTGTTGTTTATGGGAGCTGAATTTGGCCAGACAGATGAATGGAATTTTGAAAAAAGTTTGGATTGGCATTTGTTGCAATTTGATTATCATTCTGGAATTAAAAAAGTAATTACAGATTTGAATCAACTATATAAATCAACTCCAGCATTGTATGAAAAACAATTCACAGGAGAAGGTTTTGAATGGATCAATTATTCGGATCATCAAAATGCTGTTATTTCGTATATCCGAAAAGGAAATAATCCTGATGAAAACATTATTGTAGTTTGTAATTTCACGCAAGTAGTCAGAGAAAATTATAGAATTGGTATTTCTAAAAAAGGGAAATTAAAAGAAATTTTTAATACTGATGCTGTAATTTATGGTGGAAGCGGTGTTGGAAATTCTAAACCTTTAAAAATTGACGCCGTTCCTTATGATGGAAGAGATTTTTCTGTCGAATTAATTTTACCTCCATTAAGTGTAACCGTGTATTCTTTTGAATAGAAATTTAGGGAAAATTTACATTAATGTTTTTTTACCATTTTAGCGTTCATAAATTATCGAATTATTGATTTTTTGTAAACTAATTTGCAACTCATTCAGAAAAAACGTTTTCGTGAATAAACCTTTTATTCATAGTGCTTTACAGAGTTTTTTTGTATGTTTGAAGTAAGGATAAATTAAGATAACAACGATATGATTACAAATACATCATTAGAACATAAAGGCAACTTGTTTCCATCAAAAATAGTTTCTTATGAACATGAAGGCGATTCGGTTTCTTTTTATACAGACAATAATGTAATCTTAAAAGTCACCATTCTTCGTGACAGTTTAATTCGTTTTCGTTTTACGACAAAAGGTTACTTTAGTAATGACTTTTCATATGCTATTGATAAAACACAGCTTCATGGTTATAATTTTCTGAAAGTTACTGAAGATGAAAATTATTTTGAAATTACAACCAGTAAAGTCGTTTGTAAAATCAAAAAAGCTGATGTCCGATTGTCTATTTATGATCTAAATAATGGCTTAATTCTTCAGGACGAACTTGGATTTCATTGGGAAGAAAGTTATGAATATGGCGGAAATATCGTAAAAATGAGTAAATCTTCAAGAGATGGAGAATGTTTTTACGGTCTGGGCGACAAAGCCACTCAAATGAATTTAAAAGGCAAAAGAGTAGAGAATTTTGCAACCGATCAATACGCTTACCAAAAAGAACAAGAACCGCTTTATAAAGTTGTTCCGTTTTATATTGGCTTACATAACAAACAATCTTACGGTATTTTCTTTGACAATACCTTTAGAACTTTTTTTGATTTCTGCCAAGAAAGAAGAAATGTGACCAGTTTTTGGGCAGAAGGTGGTGAAATGAATTACTATTTCATTTATGGCCCTCAAATGCAGGATGTTGTCACAACATACACCGATTTGACAGGAAAGCCAGAATTACCACCTCTTTGGGTTTTAGGTTATCATCAATGTAAATGGAGTTATTATCCGGAAAGCAAAGTAAAAGAAATCACTTCAAAATTTAGAGAACTTAAGATTCCGTGCGACGCGATTTATTTGGATATCGATTATATGGAAGGTTTTCGATGTTTTACCTGGAATAAAGAATATTTTCCAGATCCAAAAAAGATGGTTACTGAGCTAGCAGAAGATGGTTTCAAAACAATTGTCATAATTGATCCGGGAATTAAAATCGATAAAAATTATTGGGTTTACCAAGAAGCTTTAGAAAAAGATTATTTCTGCAAAAGAGCCGATGGTCCTTATATGAAAGGAAAAGTTTGGCCGGGCGAATGTAATTTTCCAGATTATACAAATCCCGTTGTAAGAGAATGGTGGGCAGGATTATTTAAAGAGTTAATTTCAGATATTGGCGTAAAAGGTGTTTGGAATGATATGAACGAACCTGCTGTTATGGAAGTTCCAAATAAAACTTTCCCAATGGATGTTCGCCACGTTTACGATGGAAATCCATGCAGCCACAGAAAAGCGCATAATATTTATGGAACCCAAATGGCAAGAGCCACTTATCATGGTGTAAAACGATTTGTGTATCCAAAAAGACCTTTTGTAATTACAAGATCGGCGTATTCAGGGGCACAACGCTATACTTCGTCATGGACAGGCGATAACGTTGCAACTTGGGAACATTTATGGATTGCAAATATTCAGGTTCAGCGATTGTCAATTTCCGGAATGGGTTTTACGGGTTCTGATATTGGAGGTTTTGCTGAGCAGCCAACAGGTGAATTATATGCGCGCTGGATTCAGTTAGGTGTTTTTCATCCTTTTTGCAGAACACATTCTTCTGGAGATCACGGAAACCAAGAACCTTGGGCTTTTGACGAAGAAGTAATCAATATCACAAGAAAATTTGTGAGCCTTCGTTATCAATTACTTCCTTATTTATATACCATGTTTTGGCAATATATTGAAGAAGGAATTCCAATGCTGAAACCTTTAGTTTATTATGATCAAGATGATACGCAAACGCATTATCGTAACGATGAGTTCATCTTTGGAAATCAAATTTTAGTATGTCCAATTCTTGAACCTAATGCTGTAGGTAGACGTATGTATATTCCTAGAGGCGAATGGTATAACTTCTGGACAAATGAATTTGCAGTTGGAGGAAGAGAAGTTTGGATTGATACCAAATTTGATGAAATTCCTGTTTTTGTAAAGGCAGGTTCAGTAATTCCAAAATATCCTGTTCAGCAATATGTGGGAGAATTAGAATTTGATGAATTAATGCTTGATGTTTACTTTAAACGAGGCAAAGAGAAATCTGTTGTTTATGAAGATGCACAAGATGGTTACGATTACAAAAAAGGACGTTATAGCTTTTTGTCTTTCAGAACTATCGGAAAAGAAAAAGAATTAATTATTCAGCTTCATAAAGATGGAAAATATGATACGCCTTATAGTAAGTATAAAATCAGTTTAATAGGACTTCCTTTTAAGGTTACTGAAATTGAAATTGACAATGAAAAAATCGAGTTTGATCAGTTAAGCTTCGAACAAAATAAATTTTTAATTGTTGATAAAGAGTTCAATGAACTTCACATTATTGGCGAGTAGGTAAATTCTGATAAGAATTTTAAGAATTATGTAAAAGTCAAATCAAATTTAGTTGTATTTTTGTTAGTGCTAAATTTGTAAAATCATGAAAAAACATTTAATTGCAGGAATTTTTACAGCGGTTTTAGTATACAGCTGTGCAACGAATCCAATTACGGGAAAACAAAATTTAAATTTTGTTTCAAATAGTGAGTTATTTCCATCTTCATTTCAACAGTATAATCAGTTTCTGACTGAAAATAAAGTTATTACAGGTACAGCAGATGCAAAACTTGTGGAAACAGTAGGATATAAAATTAAAATGGCTGCTGAAAAATATTTAAATTATTTAGGGCAAACTCAATATTTAAAAGATTATCGATGGGAATACAAACTTGTTGATAATAAAGAAGTTAATGCTTGGTGTTTACCGGGAGGAAAAATTGTTGTGTATTCGGGTATTTTGCCTGTAACACAAAACGAATCTGGTTTAGCAACTGTAATGGGACATGAAGTTTCACATGCTTTAGCTAATCATGGTGCACAAAGAATGAGTGCAGCTCAATTGCAGCAAATAGGAGGGGCGGCTTTAAGTGCTGCCACGAGTACAAAATCTGCACAGACTCAGGAAATTTTTGCTCAGGCATATGGAATTGGTTCTGAAGTAGGAGTTATGTTGCCTTTCAGCAGAAGCAACGAAAGTGAAGCTGATAAAATAGGTTTGACATTAATGGCTATTGCAGGTTATAATCCTGATGATGCTGTTGCTTTTTGGAGCAGAATGTCTGCAAAATCAGGAGCAGCTGGAACACCAGAATTTATGAGTACGCACCCATCAGACGCGACAAGAATTGCTAATATAAAAGCACTGATCCCTGAAGCTAAAGCAATTGCATTAAAAGTAGGAACTATAAAATAAGTTTCTTATTATCAGATAAATAATTATTGAAGCTATTCTTTTACGGATAGCTTTTTTTGTAGTTCATAATTTAATAATGTACGAATCAGATAAATTGTATTTGATTATGATAAAAATTAAATAAATTCGTAGCGTATTAACAAAACCATTTCTATGAAAAACCTACAAAAAGGAGATAAAAAATTATTAAATGCCTGGGCGTTTTATGATTGGGCAAACTCGGTTTATACACTTACAATTGCTTCGGCAGTATTTCCCATTTTTTATGAAGCATTATTTACTGATCGCGGTCATTATATTGATGTTTTTGGAATGCATCTTAAAAATTCAGCTTTAATCAGTTTCACGACTGCTTTTGCTTTTTTAGTAGTTTCTTTTATCTCTCCATTATTGTCAGGAATAGCAGATTATGTTGGGAATAAAAAGGCTTTTATGAAGTTCTTTTGTTATTTAGGAGCTTTGTCTTGTATGGGATTATATTGGTTTGATCTTGGAAACATTTATCTAGGCTTGGCATTTTATTTCTTAGGATTAATTGGATATTGGGGTAGTTTGGTTTTTTACAATTCCTATTTACCGGACATCGCTTTTGAGGAACAACAAGATAGAATTAGTGCTAAAGGATATTCATTAGGATATATAGGAAGCGTAATATTATTGATCATAAACTTAGCAATGATCATGAAACCGGAAATTTTCTCTATAACAGGCGACGATGCTGCTATGAAAGCAATGCGTTATTCTTTTATTATGGTAGGAGTTTGGTGGATTCTATTCAGCCAATATACTTATTATTATTTACCAAAAGGAAGTAAAGAAACTGGTGAAAAATTGACAAAATCTGTTGTTTTTAATGGTTTCAAAGAGCTTAAAAAAGTTTGGGGATTATTACAGGAAAACATTCCTCTAAAACGTTATTTGGGCGGCTTTTTTGTTTCAAGTATGGCTGTGCAGACGGTTATGCTTGTGGCAACTTATTTTGGTGCTCAAGAGATTCAATGGTCGTCTAAAGAAGAAAGTACAATTGGTTTAATAGTTTGTATTTTAATCATCCAATTAGTAGCAGTTGTTGGTGCAGTTATCACATCCAGAGCCTCTGCAAAATTTGGAAATATTCCAACTTTAATTGTAATAAATGCGATTTGGGCAGTATTTTGTGCCCTTGCTTTTTTTATAACTTTGCCAATGCATTTTTACGTTATGGCAACAGTTGCCGGATTTGTAATGGGAGGAATCCAGGCATTATCACGTTCAACGTATTCAAAATTATTACCCGAAACACAAGATACAGCTTCATTTTTTAGTTTTTATGATGTTGCTGAGAAAATAGGTATTGTAATAGGAATGTGTGTATACGGAATTATTGACCAATTAACAGGAAGCCCGCGCGCGGCGATTGTTATTTTAGGAATTTTCTTTGTCACATCTATTTTCCTTTTGAGGAGAGTTCATAAAAAAGAGGCACTTTAAGTGCCTCTTTTTATTTTGATTTAAGTGCTGAATCAATTTTTAAAATCATTTCTTTCGCGTTTTCATTCTTCGGATTTAAATCTAGAGATTTTTGATAATTTTCTTTGGCTAAGTCTAATTTTCCAGTGGCCTCATAAATTTCACCTAAACTGTCGTAAACATTTGCCGATTTTGGATATTCAGAGCAATTAAGAGAAAAAATCGCTATTGACAGTTCTGTTTGTTTTTTATTCAAAAAACTATAGCCTAAACTATTTAAGTTTTGTTCAAAATTATAATCAGGATATTTCAGTTTTAAATTCTGAAATTTTGTTAAAGCAGTTTCAAATAAATTTTCAGTAAAAATTTCAATCAGCTGAGTTTGTACAGTTTTAATTTCATTTAAAAGAAGTTCTAATTTCTTATCAGTATAATCAGGACGTGAAATTATTATGGAATGAAGTTGATTTTCGACTAAATTAAACTGAATTGTATTTGGATAATTATCAATTTTAAAGGTGTTATTTCCAATGTAATACATTTCATTTTTCTCTGAATTGTAAGTCTCTTTTAATACGGGAGAGTTCAGGTATAAAACATTATTTTCTTCAAATATTTTAGTTATTCCTAATCTGTCATATCCGTAAAGTATTTCGGTATAATAACCTTTAATAGCTTGTTTTAAATTTGCTGGAATTTGTTTTGAAGAAGCCGGATTGATTGATTTGTTCCAATGAAGTTTTGTGATTATTTCTTTTTCAAGATATGCCATAACAGGTAAACGATTGGGTTTGTCGCCATTTGCTAAAATTGCGATTCCATTTCCGTTTTTCATTGTAGCAAGTAAATCTCCACCAGTTCCGGTATTTGAGCCATCATGCGAAAACCATTCTAAATTCCCAAATCCTATACTTCTTTGCCAGCCATAACTCCAGCCACGCGCACCATTTAGCGTTACAATATTGGTAACTTTTTCAGCAACTGTTTGAGAAATGACTTTGTTGCCTTTTCCAAGTAAAGCTTTTTGCATTTCTATGGCAATTAAAGCTAAATCTGATGGAGTTGACCATAAACCAGACGGTGCAACTTGAGGCGTAATTGGAACCCCAGTTCTGATGATTTGCCCTTTATTATTATGTACTTTGGCAATATTGGTTAAAAAACCTTTTTCATTAGGCTGAATCATTGTTGAATTTTGCAATTGTAAAGGTTCAAGCAAAGTTTCTCTAACGATTTGTGCTATTGGTTTATTGAAATAATCTTCAAGTGCACATTGGATGATTACATAACCGCCGCCGCTGTATTCCCAGTTTGTTCCAGGTTTGAAAAGAAACTTAATTGGTTCTTTAGAACGTGGCAGTAATTTTCCTTGTAAACTTTCAATTATTGTTGGTATTGAATCTCCAGTATAATAATCTTCAAAACCACCTTGACTTGTTCCAGCTGTATGTGATAAAAGCTGTTTCCAAGTTACTTTTAAATCTTTAGTGAATTCGCTTTGAGGAAGTTTCCATCTTCTGAGATAATTTTCAATTGGATCATCTAAATTAATTAAACCTTTTTCTTCTAACATTGCACAAACAATTGCTGTAATTGGTTTTGAAATCGAAGCAGTAGAAAATGCTGTATTCGAATCGATTTTTTCGTCGGAATCAGTAGCTTTAGTTCCCCATTGATTCGTCCAGATTATTTTGTAATTTTCAAAAACAGCAACACTTAAACCTTTTAAATTATACTTCTTCATGACATCATTAGTACTGGTTTTTAAACCATTTAGTGACGTTATTTGATCTGATTGATTCTTTATTTCTATTGTTTTTTGTGCAAAAGATAAGGCACAAGAAAACATCAGAAGGAAAACTGAAATTATCCGTCTCATTTATAATGATTTTTTAAAGTTTGTTATGTGAAGCTTTAGGCGCGGATTTTAGAAATCCGAAGAAAAGTAGTGGCACGAATTATTCCGTGCAATTAAGAAAATTTCGCCTTTTGAAAAAGAGTTTCGCTATTGGAAGAATTTTCCAAATTTTTGGAGCAAAAAAAAAACAGCTTCATAATAAAGGAATAATTGTTTTCACTTTGATTGATGATTATAGTTCCTTGTATTATGAAGCTGTTTAAATGAAATTATGCTTTTGAAATGCTTCCTGATCCGGAAACTTTTACATCGCGTTTCTCAGGATTTCCTGCATATGAAATATCGCCTGATCCTGAAACTCTTGCTGTTAAGCTTTCATTACAATTAATTTTTACATCTCCCGATCCTGAAATACTTACGTCAGCATTTTTAGCTTTCAAATCACCTGCCTGAATATCACCAGATCCTGAAAGTTTAACTGCTAGATTGTCAGAACTTCCTTTTAATTTAACATCACCTGAACCACTTAAATTAAACTCAAAAGAATTAGTCAGAACATCTAAATCAACATCTCCAGATCCTGAAAGTTTTGCTACGAATTTGTCATTTTTAATCGGATTTTTTGATGTAACATCTCCTGAACCTGACATTGTTAATTCTGAAATTTTTTCAAAAGGAACTGTAATTTCTACCTTTTTACCCGCACTAGGTGAAATATTAAAATTTTTCTTTGTGTAGATTTTTAGTACATTATCCTCAACTTCAATAACTATTGCGGCTAAAATGTTTTCTTCTCCTTTAATAGTGATATTTCCCTCATTGCCCGCAACCAAATCAATATCAAAAAAACCTGTTGCTTTGATAGCATCATAATCTGAAGTTTTTCTGGTTTCGCTTACAATGTGACCGTTACCTTTTATTTTATTTGATTGAGCATTAGCTGTAAAGCCTATTAAAAATAGCCCATAAACTGATAATTGAATTAATTTTTTCATTGGTTTGATTTTTTAAGATTATTACTTTTTGATTAATGTTACGTTTCCGTAATTGGAATTTATATTTATACTATTCTGACCTTTCTTTTTATTAGTTCCGCTAATTCTTTTGCTGGTATTTTTAGTTTCACTTACTGAAATATCCAAAGAATTGTCAGCTTTGATTCCGCCATATCTGGTGTTAATATCAAAATCAAAAGCGTAATTAGGATCATAACCTAGTGAAACATCCGTATAACCAGTTGAAATAGTTATATTACTTGCGCTGCTTGTAATAGTAGAAACACTTAGTTTGCTATAAGTAGCATCAATATTTAAGCTGTTAGATAGTTCAGAAACACCAATTGTAAGGTAATTTCCTGCACCAGTAATAGAGTTTACTTTTTCAAACTTTAAATTTCCATAATTTGATTCATATTTAATGTTTTGCGCCTGGCCAACAGTGACATCAGTATAATTTGCATCAAGAGTTACATTGCCTGAATCATTAATCTTTAAACCAGAATAACGGGCTTCTATTGTAGCACTTTTAACGAAATCAATCGAAGAATTTTGACAATAATCAATTTGCAGTCTGTTGCTGGCGTTGTTTAGTTTTCCTAAAGTAACTTTTCCGTATTTGCAGGCAATATTAGTCGCTCCTTCGATTGTGAGAGTAGAAATGTTACCATATTTATTCATCAGTTTTACACTTCCACTTTTAGGAATTTTAATGACATAGTTTATTTCAAAACTATTACTGCTTCCTTTGCTTTTCATAGATGAATTTCCTATTTGTGTAACTGCAGTAACCATCGATTTTAATGCTGTAATATTTACATCGATACTGTTTAGTTTTTCATCTACCCATTTTTCATTTCCTCCGGTTACTTTTATTGTAATGTCAAGATCAATTTTGTCTTCATCCCAAGTCGAAACCGAAATGTTTCCATACTTATTATCAATGTCAATTCCGGCATTTGAATTAACGATATAGGTTTTTTTGATGCTTTTTTGTTTTGAAATAAAAGTATCATCATTTGAGAATCCTAAAAAAGGAATCAAAAGAAATAGAAACGCTATTTTATAATGTTTTTTCATCGGTAGTGTTTTTTAAATTTTCGTTTTCTTCAATTCGTTTTAATACAGTCTGTAAGAAAGATATTCTGGTTTGTAGATTACTGATCATCGCATAAATAATTTGTTTGTTTTCACCGTTTTTCTGCAATTCGTTAATAATCTTCTGATAGTCGGCGTCGAAAAGCTTCATTTGATTTAAGGCATCATTAATGATTTGCTCATTTTCAGGCGAACTTTTTTCTTTTAGTTTAACTAGTTCGTTGTCAATTAAGATGTTGAAAATAGAATCAGTTCGTTGCGTTTCTTTAGAGGCAAATTTGAATTCTTTTGGTTTTTCATTCTTGTAAAAAACAGATATTCCAAGCATTAATACTATTGAAGCTGCAATAGCGGTTGCAAACCAATAATTTTTCTTTTTGGGTTGTTTTCTGTTTAGTTTATTCAAAAAAACTTCCTGATGATCCGGATTCATTTCCTGAACATCCCATTGGTTTTCAAATTTGTTGAATAATTGATCTAAATTGTCATTTTCCTTTTTCATAATTCCTCTAATTTTTTTCGCAAACTTTCTTTTGCTCTGCTTAATGTGGTGCGACAGTTTGCATAACTGATATTCAAAATTTCGCTAATCTCTTCCTGATCGTAACCTTCAATAAAAAAGAGCGTTAATACCATTCGATAATTATCTTTTAGGCCTAAAATGGTATCAAGAACCTGTTTTACTTTGAGCGAATCAATGTCAATGCCGTCAGAATATAAAGTGTCATTTTCTTCAATTTTATAAAGCGTTTTGCTTAAATCTTCAACCTGAAAAGCATTTTGCTTCTTATAAAAATCAATGCTGTAATTGACAATTATTTTTTTCAGCCACGCGCCAAAAGCGACTTCCTGTTTGTAGTCGTTTATTTTTGTAAATGCTTTCAAAAAACCTTCCTGCATGACGTCTTGTGCAAAATGTTCGTCTTTTACAATACGATACGCTACGTTGTACATAGCTTTACTGTATCGGTTGTAAATTTCAAACTGAGCCTTCTGATTGTTTTCTTTACAAAGCGCGATTAATTCTTCGATATTTTGATTGGTTATACTCAAGTAATGGTTGCTAGTTTTTTATAATGACTTGTGATTTTTTTATTTGTTACACTTTTATAAAATTAATTTTATTTTTTTTGAAAATTATTTTTCAGATTACCAAATTGCATCTAAAATTGAATAAGAATTTCCTTTTTTGCTTTTGGCATAATGATTGTCTATTTTTATGGCCTGTCTTGTAAAGATAACATTTAGCATAATTTTACTAGAATCTGCCCCAAGTAATGTTACTTTTGTAGACTGTATTAAACTTTTAATGACAAAACGACTTATATATTATTATGTCAAATCATAAAATACTCACTATTGACAATCTGTCACTTCAGGAATTTGATTCAGAAGCAGAATTAATTCCATTATTAACTCCAGAAGACGAAGAAGAAATGAACAACGAAGAGTTGCCGCTCTCGTTGCCAATTTTGCCTTTGCGTAATACTGTTTTATTTCCGGGGGTTGTTATACCAATTTCTGCGGGAAGAGATAAGTCTATTAAACTGATTAATGATGCCAATGCAGGCGGAAAAATCATTGGAGTTGTTTCTCAAATTAATGAAGAAGATGAAGATCCGTCTAAAGATGATATTCATAAAATAGGAACTGTAGCCCGAATTCTGCGTGTTTTAAAAATGCCTGACGGAAATGTTACAGTTATTTTACAAGGAAAAAAACGTTTTGAAATCGATGATGTGGTTTCAGAAGATCCTTATATGACCGCTACAATTAAAGAAGTTTCTGAAGAACGTCCAGACGAAAACGACACTGAATTTACAGCGATTTTAGATTCTGTAAAAGAATTAGCAATTCAGATCATTAAAGAAAGTCCAAACATTCCATCTGAAGCTACATTTGCAATCAAAAACATTGAAAGTCAATCGTTTTTGATCAATTTTGTTTCTTCAAACATGAATTTATCTGTAAAAGAAAAGCAAGGTCTTTTATCTATAAATGGATTGAAAGAACGTGCTTTGGAAACATTACGTTATATGAATGTCGAACTTCAAAAATTAGAATTGAAGAACGATATTCAGTCAAAAGTTCGTTTTGATTTGGATCAGCAACAGCGTGAATATTTCCTTCATCAGCAAATGAAAACCATTCAGGAAGAATTGGGAGGCGTTTCGCAGGAAGAGGAAATGGACGAAATGGGGCAGAAAGCGAAAACCAAAAAATGGGATGAAAAAACGCAGAAACATTTCGAAAAAGAATTGTCTAAAATGCGTCGTATGAATCCGCAATCTCCGGATTTCGGAATTCAAAGAAATTATTTGGAGTTATTTTTAGAGTTGCCTTGGGGTGAATATTCTAAAGATAAATTCGATTTGAAACATGCTCAGAAAATATTAGATAAAGATCATTTTGGACTTGATGAAGTTAAGAAAAGAATGATTGAGCATTTGGCAGTTTTAAAACTGCGAAATGACATGAAATCTCCAATTATATGTTTAACAGGTCCTCCGGGAGTTGGTAAAACATCTATCGGGCGTTCAGTTGCTGAAGCTTTAGGACGTGAATATGTCCGTATTTCATTAGGCGGTTTACGCGATGAAGCAGAAATTCGCGGACATAGAAAAACGTATATAGGTGCAATGCCGGGACGTATTATTCAGAGTTTAAAAAAAGCTGGGACTTCAAATCCAGTATTTATTTTAGATGAGATTGATAAATTATCAAACGGAAACAGTGGAGATCCTTCTTCTGCCTTGTTAGAAGTTTTAGATCCAGAACAAAACAGTGCTTTTTATGATAATTTCCTTGAAATGGGATATGATTTATCTAAAGTAATGTTCATTGCAACGTCAAACAACATGGCTGCAATTCAGCCAGCATTGCGCGACAGAATGGAAGTAATCAAAATGTCTGGTTATACTATTGAAGAAAAAGTTGAAATTGCAAAAAGACACCTTTTTCCGAAACAGTTGGAGGCACACGGTTTAACTTCAAAAGATTTGACAATTGGTAAAAAACAATTAGAAAAAATTGTTGAAGGCTATACAAGAGAATCTGGAGTTCGTAATCTTGAAACGAAAATTGCACAGGTAATTCGTAACGCTGCAAAAGCTGTTGCGATGGAAGAGGAGTACAACAAAAAAGTTACAGATGAAGATATTGTAAGTGTTTTAGGTGTTCCGAGATTAGAAAGAGATAAATATGAAAATAATGATGTTGCCGGCGTTGTAACAGGTTTAGCCTGGACAAGTGTAGGTGGCGATATTTTATTCATTGAATCATTGATTTCTGAAGGAAAAGGCTCTCTTACTATTACAGGAAATCTTGGAAATGTAATGAAAGAATCGGCTACGATTGCTTTAGAATACATCAAAGCAAATGCTAAAAAGCTTGGTTTGGCAATTGAACTTTTCCAAAAATACAATATTCACTTACACGTGCCGGAAGGTGCAACTCCAAAAGATGGCCCAAGTGCCGGTATTGCGATGCTAACATCTTTAGTTTCATTGTTAACGCAAAAGAAAGTGAAGAAAAACCTTGCGATGACAGGAGAAATTACACTTCGCGGAAAAGTATTGCCTGTTGGCGGAATTAAAGAGAAGATCTTGGCTGCGAAAAGAGCGGGCATTAAAGAAATTATTTTGTGTCACGAAAACAAAAGTGATATTGATGAAATCAAAGCAGAATATCTGGAAGGTCTTACTTTTCATTATGTAAAAGAAATGAGCGAAGTTTTGGCTTTAGCTCTTACAGATCAAAATGTAAAAAACGCAAAACAATTGAAATAAGCTTTATTTAAAAATTTCAATATTATAAAATCCAAATTCCAAACTGTAAGTTAACAGGTTGGAGTTTGGATTTTTTTGTTGGATTTTCAGCTTTTGATTCAATTGGGATTTGGAATTTTTTTATTGGAATTTAATTAAGTTTTAATTTTATTTTTGCTGTTATATAATTTTATCTTTGCTTTTACGTTATTCCCACATAGGAACGTTCCAAAAACATGTTAAAACAGATTGTTTTATTTTTTATGTTGCTAATTTGTTCGACATCTTTCGGGCAAATTGGAGGGCGCTACACCTATCAATTTCTGAATTTAACGTCTTCGCCGAGACAGGCAGCGTTAGGAGGAAAGACAATTACAATTTATGATGAAGATGTTAATCAGGTGATGTTTAATCCCGCGGTTTTAAATGAAGATATGGACAATCATCTTGCGATGAATTACGGAAGCTATTATGGAGAAGCATCTTATGGGACTGCTTCATATGCTTATACTTATGACAGACACATCCAGACCTTTTATGCTGGAGTGAGTTATATAAACTATGGCAGCTTTGAAGGTTACGACGAAAATGGTCAGTCAACCTCCGATTTTACTGGGAGTGAGGGTGCGCTCACGTTGGGATACGCGTACAATATTCCTTATACAGATGTTCATATTGGAGTAAATGGAAAGTTAATAACTTCGACTTTAGAAAGTTATAATTCAATTGGCGGTGCAATTGATGTGGGAATTATGTATCAAATTGAAAAAAATAATGTAAATTTGGCCTTAGTATTTCGTAATATGGGAACCCAATTTACAACTTACTCAGGAATTAAAGAGAATTTGCCCTTTGAAATTATTGCTGGTATCTCACAAGAATTAGAACATGTACCACTTCGCTGGCATCTTTCATTAGAAAATTTACAGCAATGGAATATTTCTTTTTCGAACCCCGTTCGTGGAGAAACCAATATTGATGGATCAACAAGTAACGAGAAAGTCTCGTTTGCAAATAATGCTTTAAGACATGTGGTTTTAGGTTTAGAGCTTTTTCCACAAAGAGCATTTAATGTGCGTTTAGGATATAATTTTAGAAGAGGAGAAGAATTACGAATCGATGAACAGCGTAATTTTTCTGGAGTTTCATTAGGATTTGGCTTAAGAATGAATAAATTAAAATTTAACTATTCTTATTCAAGGTATACGTTGGCAGCAAATACAAGTCTTTTTGGTTTAATTTTAAATTTTCAGTGACAATATGAAAATATTTACTTTATTTATGTTCATGACTGTGAGTGTTTTTACGGGAGCTAAACACTATTTCAAAGAAGAATCTACGATAACCAATGTCGAGATCGAAAGAATTAACAGCAGAATTACAGACATAAAAAATTTGATTAATAACGATCGTAGATACAATTCTAAAATTGTATTCTTGATTGATATGAAAGTTCCTTCCGGGAAAAATCGTTTTTTTGTGTATGATTTAGAAAAGAACGAAGTTATAGATCAAGGTCTTGTAGCTCATGGTTCTGGTTCTGAAACTGGTATCAAAGGCATGCTGAGATTCAGCAATACGCCAAATTCTAATTGCACCGCACTAGGTAAATATGCAATTGGAAAAACATATAAAGGAATTTTTGGAAAAGCTTATAGATTGGCAGGATTAGAAGAGACTAATAACAAAGCCTTAGAGAGAGCTATTGTATTGCATTCTTATTCAGCTGTACCTTATGATGAGCAAGAGTATTATATCAGCAATAGTCATGGTTGTCCTATGGTGAATGAAGAATTTTTCAAAAGAATTCAAAAGCTAATTGATAGTTCTAAAACGAATATTTTGATGGATATTTACTATTAAAATAGTTCTTATTAAAAAATATAAAAGAGTAAAAAAAAACTTTTTATTATCGAGATTAATTTAATTTTCGATGATAAAAAGTTTTTTTTTGGAGCTGTTTCAAGTATGAGAAAAGTTTTATGGTTATGTTTTTTTTACTATTCTGTCTTTTATTGCTTATAAAGCTTTATGGAGAAATAAGGATACAGCTGAGATTATTGAAAATCAAAGATTTGAAAATCAGATTAAAATTCTAAAAAGGATTATTGAAAGTGATTCGAAATACAATAGACGAATCGCTTTTTTGATCGATATGAAAATTCCTTCAGGGAAAAATAGATTTTTCGTGTATGATTTAAAAGCAAATAAAATATTAGATAAAGGTTTGGTTGCGCATGGTTCGGGTTCTGAAACTGAGATAAAAGGAAAGCTTAAATTTAGCAATGTTCCCAATTCATTGAGTACTTCTTTGGGAAGTTATTGTATTGGAAATAGTTATGTAGGAAAGTTTGGGAAGGCTTATAGATTGCATGGTTTGGATAAAACGAATAGCAATGCATTTAGGCGAGATATTGTCTTTCATTATTACTATGATGTTCCATATAAAGAGAAAGATGGTTACATTTGCAATAGTTTTGGCTGTCCGATGGTGAATAAGAAATATTTCGAAAGAATAGCGAAGTTAATAGACGCTTCTGAATCAAATATTTTGCTAAATATTTATTATTAAAGAACTGGAACTTTAGAAGAATAAAAATTTTAAAAATAAAAAATTGAAAAAAATTACAATTGCTATCGACGGATTTTCATCAACAGGAAAAAGTACTTTGGCAAAACAATTGGCAAAAGAACTTGAGTATGTATATGTAGACACTGGAGCAATGTACCGTGCAGTGGCTTATTTTGCAATGCAAAATGAATTTATTACAATTGATTCTTTCAATAAAAACGCGTTGATTGAAGCTTTACCTAAAATTCAATTGGAATTTAAGTTTAATACTGATTTAGGTTTTGCTGAAATGTACTTAAACGGTGAAAATGTAGAGAAGCAAATTAGGACTATTGAGGTTTCTAATTTTGTAAGCGCAGTAGCTGCTGTTTCTGAAGTTCGTTCTAAATTGGTAGAACAACAACAGGAAATGGGAAAAAATAAAGGTATTGTGATGGATGGAAGAGATATCGGAACTGTTGTTTTTCCTAACGCAGAACTTAAAATTTTTATGACAGCTAGTGCTGAAACACGTGCGCAAAGACGTTTTGATGAATTGCAACAAAAAGGTGATAACGTAACCTATGAAGAAGTTTTAAAAAATGTTGTTGATCGCGATCATATGGATACTCATCGTGAAGATTCTCCATTGGTAATTGCCGATGATGCAATTGAAATAGATAATTCTTACTTAAATAAAGAAGAACAGTTTGCTGCTGTTTTAGAATTAATAAATGATGTTGTAAAAACAACGTAATTCTTTGCAGATATTATTTTAAATGGTAGTTTTACCGCTTCATTTTTATTTTAAAGACAATTTTATCATATGGGGATTAAAAATAGATTGATTATAATGAGCTTTCTTCAATTTTTTGTTTGGGGAGCTTGGCTTATAACAATAGGAAATTATTGGTTTGGTACAAAAAACTGGGAAGGAACTCAATTTGGACTCGTTTTTGGAACCATGGGAATCGCTTCTCTTTTTATGCCTACGCTTACAGGTATTATTGCCGACAGATGGATTAATGCCGAAAAACTATACGGTGCTCTACATATACTTTATGCAGCTGTTTTATTTGGAATTGCACAAGTTGCTACACCAGATACTTTTATTATAGTAATGCTTTTGGCAATGTGTTGTTATATGCCGACAATCGCTTTAAGCAATTCGATATCTTATACTTCGCTTAAATTGAACAATAAAAACATTGTAAAAGATTTTCCTCCAATTCGTGTTTGGGGAACAATTGGTTTTATTGTTGCTATGTGGATTACGAATTTAACCGGAAGTAAAGCGACTGAATATCAGTTTTATATTGCCGGAATTGGTGCGTTGATTTTAGGATTGTATGCATTTACATTGCCAAAATGTGAACCACAGCGTCTAATTAAAGAGAATGCAACTTGGATGGAAACTTTTGGTTTAGAATCTTTCAAGCTGTTTGCTAATTATAAAATGGCTTTGTTTTTTGTTTTTTCTATGTTTTTAGGAGGAGCGCTTCAATTAACGAATGCTTATGGTGATGTTTTCCTAGATGAATTTAAGCATTTTCCAAAATATGCTGATTCTTTCGTAATTAAATATTCGACTATTATTATGTCAATTTCTCAGGTTTCGGAAACCTTGTTTATTTTGGCAATTCCTTTTTTCTTAAGACGTTTTGGAATTAAGCAAGTAATGTTGATTAGTATGCTTGCTTGGGTATTACGTTTCGGATTGTTTGCTTTTGGAGATCCTGTAAATGGTTTATGGATGATTATCTTGTCTTGTATCGTTTACGGAATGGCATTTGATTTCTTTAATATTTCAGGTTCTTTGTTCGTTGAAAGTAATACAGATTCTAAAATTCGTTCTTCTGCGCAAGGTTTGTTTATGATGATGACCAATGGAGTGGGAGCAGTTTTAGGAAGTTTGACTTCAGGTTGGGCAATCGATCGTTTCTTTACAAAATCATTTGCCAATACAACAGAATTAGCGGGTTTTTTACAAACGGACACAACAAATTCTAAAATGTTAGAATTTGTAAAAAGCCAAGGAAATTCAGTTTCTACAGATGGAATTTTTGCGAATCCAATTTTGATGAAAGATTGGCATACAATCTGGCTTTCGTTTGCAGCTTATGCTTTGGTTATTGCAATTGCGTTTGCTGTTTTATTTAAGCATAAACATGATCCGAAGGAAATTGAGAATTTGAGTCATTAAGATTCTAACTTTAGATTTTAGTTATAAAGATAATTACACAAGAAACCCGACAGTTTTTTAAAACCTGTCGGGTTTCTTGTGTAATAACATGATGTATTGAAATAAAAATAATAACTTTAATAATTCTTTTTAATGCTTTAACTATGCCGAAACTTAAACTATTTGTTTTGCTTTTGATTGGAATTTCCGGATTTGCTCAAACTAAAGTTCTGTATGATCAAAGTATTGAAGCATATAAAAGCAAGGATTATGTTTTGTTTTTAAAATTGGCAAGACAATTAGATAGTATTCGTCCGGCACATCCTGCTTTTACATATAATTTAGCATCGGCTTATGCTTTGAATGGCAGTAAAGAAGAAGCTTTGTCTGTTTTAAAAAAGATGGTTTTGGCAAATAATACAATTGCTTTTGAAGACGATGCTGATTTTATCTCTATTAAAAATGATAAAGGTTTTAAAGATTTAGTCGAATTGAAAAATCTTCAATCTAAAACCATTAAAAATTCGGTGGAGAAACTACAGCTTTCTGAGAAAGATTTGCATCCTGAAGGATTGCTTTATTTGGAGAAAGAAAAACTTTGGCTATCATCGAGTATTCGGAATAAAAAAATCGTTTCGTTTGATGCTTTCGGAAAATGCTCAGATTGGTTTGCAGATTGTTCTTATGCTGTATTTGCTTTAAAAACAGATCACAACGAGAAATATCTTTGGGTTGCTTGCTCTGCTATTCCTGAAATGAAAAATTTTGCCAAAGAAACAGATGGGAAAAGTGAGATTTTGAAGATTGAAATTGCGACTAAAAAATTAGTAAAACGATATACAATTGAAGGAAACCATGTTTTTGGAGATCTTATCGTAGCAAAGAATAATGAAATTTATATTTCGGACAGTGTTGAACCGATTCTTTATAAAATTGAAAAAGATAATCTGATTCTTTGGAAAGATTTACGGACAGAAGCTTTTAATCTGCAAGGAATTACATTTAATGCGAGTGAATCAAAACTATTTGTTGCCGATTATTTGAAAGGAATATTTGTGATTGATTTGAAAAACAAAAAAGATTTTTGGCTCGAATTCCCGAAAGAAGTTTCTAAAAAAGGAATCGATGGATTGCTTTTCTATAATAATTCTTTAATAGCTATTGAAAATGGAGTAGTGCCTATTCGACTTATGCAATTTAATTTGAATGAAGCACAAGCTAAAATAATTGATTTTAAAGTTTTAGAAAATAATAGAGAAGAATTGAATGAGCCAGCGCTAGCTACTTTAGTTGGAGATAAATTATATTATTTTGCTAATTCTCCATGGAAGTTTTATGATAAAAATTTTCAGCTTGACGAAAATAAATTTGAAAATCCAAAATTATTTGAGTTAGATCTGAAATAAACCTTTGTCAAAGTTCAAAACTATGACAAAGATAGTTACACATAGTAAACCTGTCGGGTTTTGCTTGGCATGAATCTTATGAAAACGAAATTTCTAACCTAGCCCCGATAGAAGTGAAAATCCTTTTATGCCGGTCCCGATAGCTATCGGGAGGCATAAAAGATTGCAACGGATAGCGGGACTTCACGTCTCGAAAAACCTAAAAACTTCTGCTTCTAAACAATTCACTGATAATCAACTCGAATTTATTTTGTAAGTCGAAATATTTGTAGTAATTTTGCAAACCTTTTGGCGGAGAAGAGTTTCCTTTAGGTATCAACCATTTATGTAAAACAACTTCTGTATTTTCTATCGCATGAAGAAACTCGAGAAAAACAGAATACAAATTTTTTATCAGCATGTCTGAACAATTAAAATCACAAGAAGAGTTTTTAGCAAATTTTAACTGGCATAACTTCCAAGAAGGAATTGATGCAGTAGATGAGAAAAACTTACAAGAGTTTGAAGAACTAGTATCTAAAACTTTCATCGCTACAGATCAAGAAGAAGTAGTTGAAGGAGTTGTTGTTAGAATTACAGATAGAGACGTTATCGTTGATATCAATGCTAAATCTGAAGGTGTTATTTCTTTAAATGAATTCCGTTACAACCCAAACTTAAAAGTAGGTGACAAAGTTGAAGTATTAATCGACATCCGTGAGGACAAAACAGGTCAATTAGTATTATCTCACAGAAAAGCACGTACTATCAAATCTTGGGATAGAGTTATTGCAGCTAATGAAACTGGAGAAATCGTTAACGGTTTTGTTAAATGTAGAACTAAAGGAGGTATGATCGTTGACGTATTCGGTATCGAGGCGTTCTTACCAGGATCTCAAATTGACGTTAAGCCAATTAGAGACTACGATGTATATGTAAACAAAATGATGGAATTCAAAGTGGTAAAAATTAACCACGAATTCAAAAACGTTGTTGTATCTCATAAAGCGCTTATCGAGGCTGATATTGAAGTACAGAAAAAAGAAATCATCGGTCAATTACAAAAAGGACAAGTATTAGAAGGTGTTGTTAAAAACATTACTTCTTATGGTGTGTTCATTGACTTAGGTGGTGTTGACGGATTAATTCACATTACTGACCTTTCTTGGAGCAGAATCAACCACCCAAGTGAAGTTCTTGAATTAGACCAAAAATTAAACGTTGTAATCCTTGATTTCGATGATGAGAAAACAAGAATTCAATTAGGATTGAAACAATTAAACGCTCACCCATGGGATGCTTTAGATGCTAATTTAACTATTGGTGATAAAGTAAAAGGTAAAGTAGTTGTAATCGCTGATTACGGTGCATTTATCGAAGTTGCTGAAGGTGTTGAAGGTTTAATCCACGTTTCTGAAATGTCATGGTCAACTCACTTACGTTCTGCTCAGGACTTCGTGAAAGTTGGAGATGTTGTTGAAGCAGTTATCTTAACTCTTGACAGAGATGATCGTAAGATGTCATTAGGTATCAAACAATTGACTCAAGATCCATGGACTGACATTACTTCTAAATACCCAGTAGGTTCTAAACATACAGGTATCGTTAGAAACTTTACAAACTTTGGTATTTTCGTAGAATTAGAAGAAGGAATTGATGGATTAATCTACATTTCTGACCTTTCTTGGACTAAGAAAATCAAACACCCATCTGAATTTGTAAATGTTGGTGAAAAACTTGATGTTGTAGTATTAGAATTAGATGTTGAAGGACGTAAATTATCTTTAGGTCACAAACAAACTACTGCTAATCCTTGGGATCAATACGAAGATTCTTTCGCTGTAGGAACTATCCACAATGGTGAAATTTCTGAAATCGTTGACAAAGGAGCTACTGTAGAATTCGGAGATGATATCGTTGCTTTCATTCCTACTCGTCACCTTGAAAAAGAAGACGGAAAGAAATTGAAAAAAGGTGATACTGCTGATTTCAAAGTAATTGAATTCAACAAAGAATTCAAAAGAGTAGTTGCTTCTCACACTGCTATCTTCCGTGAAGAAGAAGAGAAAAACGTGAAAGCTGCTGCTGAAACTACTACATCTGCATCTACAAACGCACCAGCTGCGACTTTAGGTGACAACAATGATGTATTAGCTGCTTTAAAAGCTAAAATGGAAAAAACTGAGAAAAAATAATTCTTAGCTTTTTTATAAATAGAAAGTCCCACAGCAATGTGGGACTTTTTTTTGTTTAGAGTTTCAGGTTTTACGTTTGTCAATTCGCGGAGTCATGAATCATTTTGTAAATATTTTTTTTATTTTGAGGCTAATAGTTCTGTTTCTTCTGGTGAAAAATCATTTACAATTGCATAAGTATCTATTTTAGCAATGGCCATTTCATCTAGAATATCTACCAGATTTTTAAAATTTGATTTTTTACTTGGTTTTATGATTACAATTGCACCATTTTTTTGTTTTCCAAGTGCTGTCGAGTATTCTATAATTTTACTGTTTTTTTTAAATAATTCTTTACGAATTCCGTTTTTGCTATAATCTAATTTTTTTGGATTTTCCCTTGTCACAGCTAAAAGACCTGAATACGTAATTATTTTATTATTTTCATCTAATAAAATTGTAATAATACGATTTGAATCCCCACCACAACGAATTATACAGGTAAATTCTTTATCAGAATATTTTTCAGGTAAACTCAAACCCATAGCTTTCGCCTTAGACAATTCCCCAACAACCATAAAAAATATAATCAGCAAAAAAGAAACGCTGACCATTGCAGTTAAATCAACTCTTGAATTTAACTTTTTACTTCTGACTTTTTTAGGTAGATTTTGCATATGAATCTGATTTTTATTTTAAAGTTAATAATAAAATATAGACAAAATTTAGGTATCTGCAAAAAATAATTAAAAATATTTTATGCTTCTAAAGGTCTGTTTTATAATGAATTTTGAGAATATTTCATGTTTTATTCTGTTTGTTTTGATTTTCTCTAAAACCAAAACAAATAATCCAGCGTAAATGAGAATATAACTTAAAATATTAATTATGAAAACTAGAAAATTTTTAGCCACAGCAGTTTTAGCTTTGACATTCGGATTCACATCTTTTGCTCAAAAATCAGTAATGGTTGGTGGTGCTGCAATGTATTCAAACAAAAATATTATTGAGAATGCCGTGAACTCAAAAGATCACACAACATTAGTAGCTGCTGTAAAAGCTGCCGATTTAGTTGAAACTTTAAAAGGAAAAGGGCCATTTACAGTTTTTGCTCCAACAAATGCGGCATTTGATAAATTGCCTGCAGGAACGGTTGAAACATTATTGAAACCAGAAAACAAAAAAATGCTTCAAACGATTTTAACCTATCATGTTGTTGCAGGAAAATGGAATGCATCAGATATTGCTAAAGCAATAAAAGCCGGAAAAGGAAAAGCAACGCTTAAAACGGTTAGCGGTGGAACTTTAACAGCTTGGATGGATGGAAAAGAATTATACATTACAGACGAGAACGGAAATAAATCTAAAGTAACAATTGCTGATGTGAATCAATCGAACGGTGTAATTCACGTAGTTGATGCTGTATTATTGCCAAAACAATAGAACTAATCAAATTCAAAAACTAAAAATTCCAAGTTCCAAGTTTAAAATTGGATTTTGGAATTTTTAGTTTTGAGATTTTAAAACTTTATCTTTTTGCTGTCAATGTCGAACCAGCAGAAGCTATTACAACGCAAACTACTGCCAGAATTTCTGAAAAGCTTAGATTTTCCTGCAAGAAAATAAAAGCGCAAATTGCAGCAGCAGCGGGCTCGAGGCTCATTAAAATGCTAAAAGTTCTTGGAGGAAGCTGACCTAAAGCTTTCATTTCTAATGTAAAGGGAATCGCACTGGATAAAAGTGCTAAAGCAACTCCCATTCCGAAAAGTTTAGGAGTTAGATTTGAAAGTCCATTTTCAAAGAAACCAAAAGGCAAAATTAGAAGTGCTGCAAATAACATTCCGGTTGAAACAGCTTCGCCGCCATTCATTATTTTTGAAACTTTTCCGCCTAAAACAATATATGTCGCCCATAATGCGCCCGCTAGTAAAGCGAATATAACGCCCACAGAATCCAAGCGACTGTTTGTCCATGGTGCCATTAATAAAATTCCCATTGCGGCAAGCAATACCCAAAAATAATCAACTAATCGTTTTGAACCTGCTATTGCAACCACGAGTGGGCCAATAAATTCTAAAGTTACACCCAATCCAATTGGAATTCTTTCGATTGCGAGATAAAAGACCAAATTCATTGCGCCTAATGATAAGCCGTAAGGAATAACAATTTTCCACTGTGCAGCAGTTATTGCTTTTAAATTGGGCCTGTAAGCTAATAAAAGTAGTATTGCCGAAACGCCAATACGCATCGATGCGGTACCTGCGGCTCCAATTGCCGGAAATAGTGTTTTTGCAATCGCCGCTCCGCATTGTACACTAATAATTGCCAATAATACTGCAGGAACGGGAGGAAGGGTAATTTCTTTATTTTTCATTATAAAAGACACAGAAAAAGAAAATTTTTCTGCCTAATAGAGACTGTATTTTTACTGATTATCCTAAAGCGCGCTTCGTTACATAAGCACGGTAGCCAATTAAAGCCATTTGCCATTTCTTTGCTTTTGAGATATCTAAACCTTGTTTCGTAAAGCTTGGTAAAAGGATTTTATTTAGTTTGGCTAAAATTTTATACATAGGAGATTTTTTTGCAAAGATATACAAAAAAAGACTTTGCACCTGCAAAGTCTTTTTGAGTTTAGAATATTGAAAAATCAGATTTTAAGAATGAGATTTTCGTCACCATCGACCTCTCTGTTAATCACATTTTTTGGAGCTTCCATCCATCCGGTTTTATTAATCACAAATTTGAATAAGTACGTTTTGTCTTTTTCAAATTGCGATTTTGGAATCGCTAACTCAAATGTGTTTTTGTTTTTCTGAATCATTTGATAATTTTTGTCATTTGGATTCCAATTATCGAACGAACCTGCAATTGAAACAGTTTTAACTAGATCAGGATTTAAAGATTTGTCATATTCATATGTAAAAACAACTTTATCATCAACTATTTTATAGCCATAAATTCCGGATTGTTTTTTATTCTCACTCAGTAAATCAGTAGATAATTTTATAATTGCTTCTCCTAAAGCATTTCCGGTATTTTCATCACTTATATTTACAATAATAGATATACCAAGTTGTCGCTCAGGATATATGAGAAGCATATTTTGGGTACCAAATGCACCGCCATGTTTCCAACAATTTTTGCCGTTTTCATCAACTTCTATATAATCCCAAAAATAACCGTTCCAGGTTGTTGAGCTATTTAAGAGATTTCGCTGCGATTCCTGAACAATTTTATTTTTGTTATTCAACTCATAAGCAATGAATTTAGTCAAATCACTTAAAGTAGATTTTAACTTACCAGCAGCACCCCAAAGATTATCAGAAATGCCAGGCATTCGAACTCCTTTTAGATTGTAACCATTTGCGATAACTGTGTTTGAATCTAAATTTATTCCAGTTGACGTCATATTCAGCTTAGAGAATATATTTTCTTTTAGCAGGGTTTCGTAACTTTTCTTGTAGACATTTTCTAAGATATGAGCTGTCAGGTTCAAACTTCCGTTACTGTATTTAAACTTGGTTCCCGGTAAAGTGTCCAGTTTTATGGTTTTGAGATCTTCAAAGAATTTTTCTTTGGTGTAAGATTCATCAATTTTTTTGAAAGCTAAATAACTACTATCATTGCGATTTTTTCGGAGTTCATCATTATCCGGAAGATCTTTGTTAAAACCAGTTCTAAAAGAGACTAAATCCTTTACAGTTATTGGTTTTCCGTTATATTCTAAATTTGGATACGAGCCTGAAATATATTTTCTAATATCGTCATCAGGGTTTAATTTTCCTTCTAGAACAGCTTGGGCGGTAAGTAAACCAGTAAATAATTTAGTAATAGACGCTACTTCAAAAACAGTATTATTATTGGCAATATTTTCTTTTCCCTTGTCAATTTCGCCGTAATGACGCGTATATGTTTTGCCATTTTTGACAACGCCAATAGAGATAGAATTAGCTTTTGATTTTTCTTTTAATACAGAAGCTGTCTTATCCATCAGAATATAAATGTCTTTTGTGTTTTGTTGTGCTAAAACTGAAAAGCTAAAACATAAAAAAAGAATTATAAGTTTTTTTTCCATTTTATATTATTCTTATAAAATTAAAATACTTTATTAATAGAAAAACCAGTGCTTTTGGCGCTGGTTTTTAAATGATGTTTAAACTATAGATTAAGATTTTTTATTCTCTCTTTCCCATCTTTTCAATTCTTTTTCACGTAATTTCATTTGTTTTTCCTTTTGCTTCATCTCCAATTGATATTGTCTCATTTCAAGTTGATGTTGCTTCATATCCTGTTGATACTGTTTCATGCTATTTTCATATTCTTGTGAATCAGGACCAAATTTCATTTTCATGTCCATGTTGAATTTGTCCATGTCAAAATTAAATTTTTGCATGGCAACTTCATATTTTTCCATTTCTTTTTCAAAGATAGCTCCGCGTTTCGACATGATTTCACTAACAGCGTCACCATATGCAGACATTGCATCTATATTAGGCTGAAATTTTTCCATCTTTTTTTCAAATTCTTCCATTTCCTTTTCAAATTTTTGCATGGCAACTTTGTCCATTGTATTCTTTGGTGGAACTGGAGGTTTTGGCATTTTAGACATGTCGACAGCTGGCGCAGGTGGAAGCGCTCCTGCAGGAAATACCGGAGCAACTGGTGGTACCGGAGGCACAATATTGCCTACACTCGCAGGAGTTGGAGGTGTAGGAGGCACAATATCGTTATTTGCTGGGCTGTTTACTTCTTCAGCATCGGCGATGCGATCTTGAAGCTGCATTGATTTGTTTGTTTCAGCATCTGTTACAACGCCAATTTTTTTGACATCATTCCCTTCTGTTGACACTACAAGACCAAAACTTTTTATTGCCTCATCTCCATTAATTTGTACAGTTTGAACTTCTTGAGATCCTCTCTTGATGTTTATTTTTATACCTGTTAATTCTTTATTTGCATTTCTTTTTATATTAGAAATAGCAACATCAAAACCATGACTTTGTTTGATTTTTTCAGCGATTACTTTTAATTCCTGATCTGTAGTTGTTTTGGTAATTTTGAAAGTCTCTGAATCCTGATTAGCTGATGTTGAGCTTTCTTTTATAGTTTTTGCCGTCGCTGCTTTTTCCTGCGCAATGGTCTTTATTTGAAATAAAAGTACAAATGCTGCAAGTGCCGGAACTATTGCATAATACTTCCAATAGTTCCATTTTTTTGATTGATTTTTGTTTAACATGACAATTCGTTTTTTGATTAATGATTGATAAAAATGATTGGTGATTGCAACACAAGTTTCATGTGTTGTTATTTTTAAAAGCGTATACTGATAGGCTTTTTTGTCTGATATTTTTTTGGAAGCTTCACTGTCCGCTATGAATTCCAGATTTTGAAGAATGGCTTTTTTATAAAACCATATAAGCGGATTGAACCAAAAAAGAATACAGAAAATTCTTGAAATGATTACATCAACTGTATGATGTTGATCGCTGTGCACTTTTTCATGTTCCAGGATACTTTGCAATTCTGCTTCGCTGTACAGTGATGAATTGTACACGATATAGTCAAAATAGGAGAAAGGTGCAATGTTTTCATTAACGTCTACCAATTTGAAATCTTCCTGTTGCTTAATTTTTTTTCCTTTTAAAACAGAATTTAAACTGTAAAAATCTATAGCAAACTTTATCATAAATGCCGAAAACCCGATGACATAAATTGCCAGATAAACTAAATTCCAGTCGATTTCGAAAGATTCTTCTTCTGCAATTTGTGGTGTATATGAAGATGCATAATGATAATTTGCAACTGGCGCGTACGAAACAGGAACAGGATCTACCCAAACGACTTTTGTATAAATTATAAAGGGTAGAATAACAGAAGTTAGTAATCCAGCCAGTAGAAAATATCTATTTCCTGTAAAAAAAGTTTCTTTGCGTAGCAGGAAATAATAGGCAAAATAAAATACTGCTATTAAACAGCTGGCTTTGGCGATAAAAATGAAAAGTGCTTCCATAGTGGTTATTTTTCTTCTTTTGGGTTTTCTATCATAGCTAAGATTTCACGCAATTCATCGGCAGAAATTTTCTCTTCCTTTGCAAAAAATGAAACCATATTTTTATATGAGCTGTTAAAATAATTATCAATAGCTGTATTCATGTACTTTTTACTATAGGCTTCTAAAGTAACTGCAGGATAATATTGATGTGTGTTCCCAAAAGCATTGTGTGCTACAAAACCTTTTTCTTCAAGATTGCGAACTATAGTCGAAAGCGTGTTGTAATGCGGTTGATCTTCAGTTATTTCTGCCTGAATTTCTTTTACGAAAGCTTTTTTTAACTTCCATAAAATGTGCATTATCTCTTCTTCTTTATTGGTGAGTTTTTGCATTGTTTTTTTTACTTTTTAAAGAGGATTCTTAATTTCTTTCAATCTCAATTACACTTTCTTTGTTATCCTTTGAAGCATCTTCGCCATTTTTGATATTGATGGTTTTGATTTTAAATGTACTGTTGTCTTTATCTTTTGCATCATCTGAAACATTTCTATCTATGTACACAACTTTTGTTTCATATTTTACTTTACCCTTTTCATTTGTTGAAACGTATACAATTTTAGGTTCATTTGAAAAGTTAGAGTTATAGCTTACAACGATAGGTTTAGCATCTGTGTTAACGTTTGTATTTACATTTACATTAACATCGGCAGTATTTGTACAAGTGCTTGTACTAATGCTTGTATGAGTATTACTATTAGTTTTAACATCGCAATTGATTTTAGAATTCTTAATTTTTTTCACTTCAACTTTCTGGTCTTGTTTTACGACTTTTACTTCATCAATATCATTTTCAGTTAAAAAATCGATCTTTTTTGAACCATCACTTTCAGTACCTATCACAATTTGACAATCCTTAATAGCTACACTTCCTCTAATTAAAAAAACTTGCGCCTCTTCAGTATTTCTTTTTAGCTCAATCTTTAGTGTTGTTAATTCATTATTAGAGTTTCGTTCAACGTCAGAAATTATAGCTTCGATATTGTGGTCTTTCTTTAATTTCTCAATAATTTCTTTGATTTCCTTATCGGATGTTGTTTTACTGATTTTGTACACATCTTCAGAAGTATTTTTACTCTGATGAACTTCTGTTTTGATTGATCTTTTCTCTTTTGCAATTATTTCAATCTGAAATAACAAAACAAAAGCCATAAGCGCCGGAATCACTACGTAGAATTTCCAGGAACTTCTTTTTTTTTGATTGATTTTTGTTTAACATAACAATTCGTTTTTTGATTAATGATTGATAAAAATGATTGGTGATTGCAACACAGCTTTCATGTGTTGTGATTTTTAAAAGGGTGTACTGATACGCTTTTTTATCTGCTATTTTTTCAGCAGCTTCTTTATCAGCAATAAACTCCAGGTTTTGAGTAATCGCTTTTTTATAAAGCCAGATTACGGGATTAAACCAAAATATCAGACAAAAAAAGCGGGATACAAGAACATCAACAGTATGATTTTGATCGCTGTGTACTTTTTCATGTTCGATAATGTTTTTCAATTCTGAATCAGTATACATTGATGAGTTGTACACGATATATTCAAAATAAGAAAATGGAGCAATGTTTTCGGTTGTATCGATAAATTTAAAGTCGGCTTGCTGCTGAATTTTCTTTCCTCTTAAAATAGAATGAAGACTGTAAAAATCCATTGCCAGTTTTATCATTAGAACAAGAAAGCCAATAAAATATATAGTAGTGGCAATTATGAACCAATTGATCTCAAAGATTTTTTCAGTTTGTGAGTTTTGAATGGAAGCAATCTGGTTCATATTTAAATTGCGGATTGGAGCAGGAGTGACCCAGATAATTTTTGTATAAACTGCAAGTGGCAAAACAGCTGAAGTAATTAAACCAATAAGCAGAAACCAACGATTACTATTAAAAAAAGTTTCTTTTCGCAGTAAAAAATGATAAGCACAGAAAAATAGAATAACTAAACCTGTAGATTTTGCAATATAAATAAGAAGTGCTTCCATAGAACTATTATTTTTCTTCTTTTGGAGATTCGATCATTGCCAGAATTTCACGAAGTTCTGCAGCAGAAATTTTTTCTTCTTTTGCAAAAAATGAAACCATATTTTTATACGAGCTGTTGAAATAATTATCGATAGCTGTTTTCATGTACTTTTTGCTGTACGCCTCTAAAGTGACAATTGGGTAATACTGATGTGTATTTCCAAATGCGTTGTGCGCCACAAAACCTTTTTCCTCCAGATTTCGAACTATAGTCGAAAGCGTGTTATAATGCGGTTGGTCTTCAGTTATCTCGGCCTGAATCTCTTTTACGAATGCTTTTTTAAGCTTCCATAAAATTTGCATTATTTCTTCTTCTTTGTTGGTTAACTTTTGCATCTCTTTTAATTTTAATTCAAACCTACAACTATTTTTATAGTTACGCAACTATAAAAGTAGTTATTTAACTATTTTTTAAGTTAAAGGTTTAGATTTAGATGTAAAAAGCTAATTCAATTCAAATGTAATGAATTGAAATTTAATTATTTAGAAGAAAATAAACTTTAAGATATTTTTTCGCGGACCAATGCTTTTTTTACCCAAATACAACAGAATGTTGCAAAAACACCAATGCAAGCCATAAAGAACCAATTGGTCTGATAGCCAAAATCGGCGATAATTTCGAAGCCAACTTTAGAACTTACAATATGAGCCAAACTAAAACTCATCGTATAAAGCGCCATATAGCGTCCTTCCTGACTACGTGGAGCGCGGCTCAAAGCAAATCCATTGGAAAAAGGAAAGGTTAAAATTTCTCCAATCGAAATACAAATCATTGCAATAACCAGGATTCCGGCCCAAACATTAATTAATAAGAGCATGAAGCTAAATGCCATTACAAAAGATCCTACAATTATAATTTTGATTTTAGGAACACCTTTTCGCTCCATAAAACCAACTGTAGGCATTTCGAGAGCAAAAATAAGAAGCCCGTTTAAGGTCATTAATAAACCAGTCTGAAATTCCGTTAGACCAAATTTTTCATTATGATATAAAGGCAATGTCGTAAACAACTGAAAGAAAATCATTGCCGTCACAAAGCTTACAAATAAGAATACCCAGAAAATTTTATCATGAAAAACCGATTTGATATCTCCCGCACTTTCTGCTTTATCATCGTGAATCGCTTTTTTCTTTTCTTTTACCAATAGTGCAAAGATTGAAATCGAGAGAATACACGACGCGCCATCAACCCAAAAAAGGCCAGAATATCCCATTCCCATTATAATTAAACCTCCGAGAGCAGGGCCGGCAGCAAATCCTAAATTTACCGCTAATCTTACTAAAGTCAGAGCACGAGTTCTGTTTTCAGGTTTTGCGTAGGCGCCTAAAGAGACAAACATGGCCGGTCTAAACATATCGGCAATGGTCATTAATACAAACATTGCAAAGCAAAGCGTCCAGAATGTTGTAATATATTGAACGAAAAAAAGTGAAACTCCGCTGGTAAACAAACTGAAGATCATTACTTTATAGAAGCCAATTTTGTCTGAGAGTTTGCCTCCTAGCCAGGAACCCAACATGGAACCCAAACCAAAAGCTACCATTATCCAACCAACCTGATTGTAAGTGAAATGAAGATCTTCTTTTAAATATTTCGATAGAAACGGAAGTACCATTGTTCCCGCGCGATTGATAAAAGTAATCAAAGTAAGTATCCAAATTTCTCTAGTAAATCCTTTAAAATTATTGATGTAATGGTTGAAAGCAGTTTTAAGCATTAGAATTCTTGTATTTGCAACAAAGTTAGGAAACTTTGTAACGTAGAACGGTTGTTGCTTTGTTACTTTTAAACTATTTTTGCAGAAAATTTTTAAAGATGAAAAACAACCTTATCCTATTTTTTTTATTGGTGTTTACTTTTGGCTTTAGTCAAAAGAAATTCAGTCAGAAAGAAGCTGAGAAGTTTCAGAAGCAAATTAATTCTGAATATGCTGATGCTAAGACAAGTCCATTGATGGAAGAGGATTTGAAAGTTTTTAAAACACTCGAATTTTATCCTATAAACAGTCAGTATTTTGTAAATGCAAAATTTGTAAAAGCCGAAAACGAAAAGGTTTTTGAAATGAAAACAACCGGCACAAGAACACCAAAATATATAAAGTTTGGAACACTTTATTTTACTTTAAACGGCACAGAACTAAAACTAAATGTTTATAGAAACATTGAACTTTCAAAACAAAAAGAATATAAAGATCATTTGTTTTTGCCTTTTTCTGATTTGACCTGCGGAAAAGAAAGTTATATCGGCGGAAGATATATTGATCTAAAAATTCCGAAAGGAGATTCTATAACAATCGATTTTAACCAAGCCTATAATCCATATTGTGCTTATAATCATAAATATTCATGTCCGCTTGTTCCTTTGGAAAATGACTTGAATGTTGAGATAAAAGCTGGAGTTAAAACATTTCATTAATGGAATTCTTTAATTTTCATACGCATCAGTTTACAAATCAATCCAATGTTTTGGAATTGGTGAATCAATATCCACATGAATTTGATGCATCGATACCATTTTATTCCATTGGAATTCATCCGTGGCATATTTCAGAAGAAAGGCTGGAAACTGATTTGAAGATTATAAAAGAAAAACTGCAAACAGAAAATTGTTTGGCGATTGGTGAATGTGGTCTGGATAAACGAAGTGAGCAGCCATTTGAAAATCAAATAGTAGTTTTTGAAAAGCAATTGGCTTTAGCCGAAAAATATAAAAAACCAGTTGTGATTCATTGCGTAGCTGCTTTTCAGGAAGTAATTGAAATAAAAAAGAAATTGAATATTTCGGTTCCGATGATTATTCATGGATTTTCTAAAAATAGTCAGGTTGCCAATCAGCTTATTAAAGAAGGTTTTTATATTTCATTTGGAAAATATCTGCTAAAAAATCCGGATCTAAAGACAGTTTTCCAAAATGTTCCGAATGATAAATTTCTTTTGGAAACCGATACAATTGAAGAAAAAATTCAGCAAGTTTATAGTTTAGCTGCTGAATATAAAGAATTAGAATTAAAAGAATTACAAGATATTATTTTAAGTAATTATTTAAGAATATTTAAAAGTGATTTATCATAGGTTAAACGTAAGATTTTGTCAGGCTGAGCGTTAAACCTGAAACTTGAAACGTGAAACGTGAAACAAAAAATAAAACAAACATAAAGATTACATATGGCAGAGTGGACAGAAAGAGCCGAACTTTTATTTACAAAAGAAGGATTAGAAAATTTGAAAAATGCTAACGTTTTGGTGGTTGGTTTAGGTGGCGTAGGATCTTTTGCAGCTGAATTTTTAGCAAGAGCCGGTGTCGGAAATATGACAATTGTTGATGGTGATGTGGTTGATATTACAAATATCAACAGACAATTACCCGCATTGCATTCTACCGTTGGTCAGCCAAAAATCAAAATTGTCGGAGATCGCTTAATGGATATTAATCCGGAATTGAATCTAACTCGTGTTCAGGAATTTTTATCGCCGGAACGTGCATTCGAAATTGTTTCTTCCGATTTTGATTATGTTATGGATTGTATTGACAGTATCACGCCGAAATTGAATTTAATTATTGCCGCAAAACGCAAAAGAGTTAAAACCATAAGCAGCATGGGAGCAGGAGGTAAGATGCTTGCATCTAAAGTAAAAGTTGCAGATATTTCTAAGACAATAAACTGTTATTTTTCTAAAACAATCAGAAAACGATTAAAGGCAGTAAAAATCAATAAACTTAAAGTGGTTTTTTCATCTGAAATCCAAGATGAAAAAAGTCTGAAATTAACTGACGGAAAAAATTTTAAAAAATCCTTTTACGGAACAAACAGCTATATGCCCGGATTATTTGGTCTTCATGCAGCTGAAACCGTAATTCGTCACTTGTTGAAAAAAGAATAGATAAAGAAGATTCTAAGATGCTAAGATTCTAAGTTGCTAAGTTTTTTTAGTATCAATTGAGAAACTTAGCAACTTAGTAGCTTAGAACCTTAGCAACTTAAAAAAATGATTAAAACAGTAATTTTTGATATGGACGGCGTAATTGTCGATACAGAACCCGTTCATCGTTATGCCTATTACAAGCAATTTTCAGAATTAAATATTGAAGTTTCAGAAGAAATGTATACTTCTTTTACTGGATTTTCGACCCGAAATACATTTCAGACTTTAAAAGGATTTTTTCCTGTAATCGAACACGAAGTAGAAGATTTAATTCAAAGAAAAAGAGATATTTTCAATGATGCATTCGATACTAAAGACGATTTGTACTTGCTTGATGGAGTAGAAGATCTGATTAAGGATTTATACGATAATGGAATTCAGTTAATATTAGCTTCTTCAGCTTCAAAAGTTACGATAAATCGCGTTTTTACAAGATTTAATTTGCACCAGTATTTTTCGGCTATTGTTAGTGGAGAAGATTTTCCGCAGTCTAAACCAAATCCGGCTATATTTATTCATGCCGCATCTTTATCGGTTGCGCCAAAAGAGAACTGCATTATTATCGAAGACAGCACAAATGGAGTATTAGCGGCAAAAGCTGCCGGAATTTATTGTGTGGGTTATAATAGTATTCATTCGAATCTCCAGGATTTATCAAAAGCGGATATGATTATCAATCATTTTAATGAATTGAATGCAGAAAAAATATCACAGATCAATGCTTGAATTATATAAAATTTAACATTTGTTCGTTTTTTGAATTTGTAAATTTGAACAAAACAAAATAATACTAAGATGAAAAAACTACTTATTGCATTAGCGATTGTAATAGCTCCTTTTACAGCTGAAGCTCAAGTTAAAACACCACAAGCAAGCCCAAAAGCGTATATCAAACAAACAGTTGGTTTAACAGATGTTGAAGTTACTTATTCAAGACCTGGCGCACGCGGAAGAGCTGTTTTCGGAAATTTGGTTCCATTTGGTAAATTATGGAGAACTGGTGCAAACGAAAATACAATTATTAATTTCAGTGATGATGTGATTATCGATGGAAAAACACTGAAAAAAGGAAAATATGCACTTTACACGATTCCAAAAATCGAAAGCTGGGAAGTTATTTTTTACCTTTCAACAGACAATTGGGGATTACCTGAAAACTGGAGCGATTCTTATGTAGCGTTAAGAACTACAGTAAAAGAAGATGCATTACCAACTCCAGTTGAAACATTTACTATCGGAATTAATGGATTGGATCCGAATTTTGGATATTTGGAAATGGCTTGGGAAAACTCTCACGTTGCTTTAAAATTTGAAGTTCCAACTGCAAAAACTGCTACAGCAAGTATCGAAAAAACTTTGGCCGGACCATCTTCAAATGACTATTTTGCAGCTGCACAATATTTGTTTCAATCAAACGGAAATATCGAAACTGCAAGAACTTATGTTGACAAATCTTTAGATATGGTTACAGAGAAACCGTATTTCATTTTAAGATTAAAATCGTTGATTCAGGCAAAACAAGGTGATAAAAAAGGAGCTGTTGAAACTGCAAAAGCTTCTTTAGCTGCTGCTGAAACTGCAAACAATCAGGATTACGTAAAAATGAACAAAGATAGTATCGCTGAATGGAGCAGATAATTGTCTAAATTCTCAATATTAAAATTCCAAATTCCAAAGCTTTCGGGTTTTGGAATTTTTTTATGCCTTTTTTTAACTGTAACGTTTTGGAATTTAGAATTTGGAGGTTGCAATTTTAAAGTTTAAAATTTCTAATTCATACTTGGTGGCTCAGGAATTTTAATGGTTCTTTTGATTTTCTTGACAATTAAAAGATAAAAAGTGATTCCGCCCAAAATGATAAGCAAAGCAATTTGTAATTGACCTAAACTATTGTTTTTATTATACATGGCGTTGGCAGCAGCAAGTTTCGATTTTCCTTCTTCAATTTGAATTTGCGATAAAGATTCTAGGGTTTTTAAAGCTTCAGCACTTGAGTTGGCTATTTTACCCCAGTTTTTCATTTCAACCTGATTGTTGATTTCTTTACAGGAACTTAGGAAAGTGTCAAAATATTGCTTTTCCTTGTCTGTTAAAACCGTTTTGGCGTAAAGATCATCGATATTATGAATGATTGTTAGTGTATGAGCAATTTCATCTTTCTTTATATTATCACTTAAGTCGAGCTTTTCGGCTTCGGCTTTTATAAAATGAAGTTGTTTTGAATACTGAAAAATATAATGTGCCACCACCAGACGATCTTTGTAAATAGCATTTATATTTTCATTTACCTTTCTGGAATTCTGAAGGGTATTGAAGTTTCCCAATAAAATGATCAGCATGACAATCAATAAGATGAAAGCGGCTTTTGTCTTGTTACTATATCTTTTTAAATCTTTCATAAGGATGTATTGTAAAAAAATAAAGCTTTATTAATTGTGTGCTTTTATTATTTTGGGTTTGGTTTAAATCAGTCTTTAAACGTACTAAAATAATGTTTTTTTACGTACAAACAGTTAAGAACATCTTCATAGTACTTTAAATTGCAAACTTGCTTTTGAGAACTAAACAAGACTTCTTAAAAATTAATTTTATATTTTTAAAAACTTAAGCTTTTCTCCGTCAGCCTCAAAAGTCATTTCATTAGGAAGTTGAAAATCGATTTTATTCCCTTCCCAAATATTCTCAAATTTATCTTTTGATACTGGTTCAAGAAGAAAAAGCGATTGATTTCTAAAATTTGCGTAAAGTCTTTTATTATTAATCGTAATTGTAATTTCTTGTTGGTTTTTGGGATTTTTATAAGTTCCTGCTATTTTTTCCAGATCCTGTTGAGCAGGCTGATAAGTTTCAAAGTTTATTGAATTTGGCTTATTGAAATAATTACTTAATGCTGCAGTTAATATTTTTTTCTTATCGTAAACAGCACCATTTGTGATGATTGCAATCGATAATTTTTCATTAGGAAAATATGATAGGAGCGAACTGAAACTATCTATTTGACCGCGATGCACAAAACCTTTTTTATCGTAAAAAGGAAGTTCAAAAATCCCCATGCCATATTTATCCTGAATCTGAGTCATTGTCTTTAAACTTTCTTTACTAATTATTTTTCCTTCGAAAAGTTTCTCAATAAAAAATGTCAAATCGGATGTAGTAGAAACTATCGCGCCAGCACCTAAAGGGACAGACATATCTCCTTGAGTATCTTTTTCCCATTTTGTTGAAAAATAATACGAATAACATTCATTATTTTGGATACTGATTTTTCCTCCGAAATAGGTGTTTTTTAGTCGTAAAGGTTTTATTATTTGTTCGTTTAATAATTCTGAGTATGTTTTTTTGTAAACTTTCTCTAGAATTAAAGTAAGCAGATAATAATTGGAATTACTATAATCAGCTTTGGTATTTGGTTCAAAATCACTTTGAAATTTGCTAATTATGGAAATCATTTCTTCCTGAGATTTTGCTTCAGTATATCCGTTGGAAAATTCGTCAGCAGACAAAAGTTCATGAATTCCACTGCGATGATTCAGTAAATTGCGAATTGTAATTTTTTGTGAATTTACAATCGTTGGGAAGAAAGTATTGATGGTTTGGTTTAATGTAATCTTTTTGTTTTCAACCGCTTTTAGTACTAACGCAGAGGTAAAAATTTTTGTAGTCGAACCAATTCGGAATTTAGTGTCTTTTGTTAATGCTTTATTGCTTTCTACATCAGCTTTCCCAATGGAATTGGAGTAAATTTCATTTCCATTTTTAGAAATAGAAATATTTCCCATAAAAAGATTTTTCTCATTTAAAGCTTGAAAGAGACTGTCGAGTTTAATGTTATCTAGTTTTTGTGCATTTGCACTAAGCGTTACAATTCCAAAAACAAAAGCCGCACAAAATTTTAATTTCATTTTATTTCAATATCAATTTTAAGCTAAGATCAACTTTTTTTAATACTTAATTGGATTATTTGTTTTTTCTTTTTCAAAAAACAAAAGCTGAAATAAAAGTGCCAGTATAATTGTCAAGATTGCTCCAATAAAATTCAACCATAAATAGCCTAATTTTTCTTGCGTATAAATCATAAAATAATAGATTACAAAAATGGTAATCTGACTAATAATTGCACTATAAAACATAGGCATTGCCTTTACTTTTTTAAGATAAAAACCAACAAGGAATATACCTAAAACAGTTCCGTAGAATATCGAACCAATAATGTTTACCAACTGAATCAAATTCTCAAACAATGTTCCTACGCATGCAAAAAGTATTGCTACAATCCCCCAAAATAATGTAAAAAACTTTGTAGCATTAAGATAATGTTTCTCTGATTTTTCGGTTTTTAAATTTCGTTTGTAAATATCGATTGCCGTTGTAGAAGCCAGTGCATTCAAACCTGAAGCTGTAGATGACATTGCTGCCGAAATAATTACCGCAAGCAATAAACCAATTAGACCTTTTGGTAAATAGTGAAGAATGAAATGAAAAAACACATAATCTTTATCATTGGTTTCGCTATTGCTATCGGCTCTTGAAATGATTTCCTTGGCGCGATCACGTAAATCTTTTTCTTTATTTGATAAGGCTACAAGTTCTTTTCGCAAAATTGGATTGTCGTAATCCTGATTCAACTGATCGATATAAAGAAGATTGATGACTTTTTTATCTTCGGAAAGTTTTACAAGTTTTTTCTCCAGAGTATGATATTCTTCCTTATAAGCCGATTTCTCGATTACAATTTTATTGTTTGGATTAAAATTTAACGGAACAGGATTAAACTGAAAAAACACAAAAACCATTACTCCGGTTAGCAAAATAAAAAATTGCATAGGTACTTTTAAAAGTCCGTTCATGATAAGTCCCATCTGACTTTCAGCAACAGATTTTCCCGATAAATATCTACCAACTTGCGATTGATCTGTTCCAAAATAGGCAAGGGCCAAAAAGAAACCTCCCGTAATTCCGCTCCAGAAAGTATATTTTTCTTCTGGGTTGAATGAAAAATCAACAATATTCATTTTATCATTTGCCCCCGCAATATGCAAGGCACTGGTAAAAGTCATATCGTTTGGCAGATAATGCAAAATCAGGAAAAAAGTAATAAACATTCCCGACATGATGACAAACATTTGTTGTTTTTGCGTAACATTTACTGCTTTGGTTCCACCGGAAAAGGTATAAATTATAACCAAAACACCAATGATAACATTCATAATGGTAAGATTCCAGCCTAACAAAGCTGAAAGTATAATTGCGGGAGCATAAATAGTCAAACCAGTTCCTAATCCTCTTTGAACCAAAAATAGAATTGCAGCCAGCGAACGGGTTTTTACATCAAAACGTTTTTCAAGAAATTCATAAGCTGTAAAAACTTTATTTTTATGATAAAGCGGAATAAACGTTACGCAAATGACAATCATTGCAATTGGCAATCCAAAATAAAACTGGACAAACCCCATTCCGTCATGATAAGCTTGTCCGGGCGTAGACAGGAAAGTAATAGCACTTGCCTGAGTCGCCATTACTGAAAGACCGACAGTATACCAAGGTGTTTCGTTGTTTCCTAAAATGAAATCTTCAACATTTTTACTCCCTTTGGTTTTCCAGGAACCATATCCAACAATGAATAAAAGTGTAACAATAAGTACGATCCAATCAAATAGCTGCATAGGTTAAGAGTATAATTGCATGATTAAGAAGAAAATAAGAATATAAATAGCATTAGCCACCAAAACATAGGTGTAGCTTTTTTTCCATTTTTTTGTTTTTTTGGCTTCCATTTTTTTAAAATTTACTTCTTAAATTCTGGTTTAGGAGCTTCAATAGGTTGCTTTAGCGAAATTATGTTTGATAATAAGCGATATGCGCCCGCAACGCCTTCCGGCAATTCCCTAAAGAAACTTAATCCTGTGTAAATATAATATCCTTTTCCGTATGGTGCTACCAATAAAGCGCCATCTTTTGGAGATTCACCTTTGTCATGCGACGAAATAATAGGAGTGAAGGCAGAATCGTATTGATCCGGATAATACAAACCTTGTTCTTGTGTCCATCCCTGAAAATCTTTTTCGCTGATTTTATTGGGTGTATTTAAAACGGGGTGATTTGGCGCTAAGAAGGTAATTTTAGCATTCTCTTCAGTAACTCGATCATTAGAAATTTTAAGAGGATAAGGCGCAACTTGATCGGTAACTAGTTTTCCAAAAGTGTTGTACTGCACAATCATATTTTTTCCGCCTTTTACAAAATCAAAAAGTATTTTTTGCTTATTAGCCAAAGCATTTACAGTATTGTAAGCACGTATTCCGGTAATTACCGTACTAAAAGATTCTAAACGCTCAGGCGTAATTTCTTCCGGTTTCAAAATAGTTACTTTGTATCCCATTTGGGCTAAACTTTCAGGAACTTCATCGCCAGCGCCCATTACGTAAGCAATAGCATCACCAGAAGTTTTTAAGTCTATTCGGATGCATTTTGATTCAGCTGGTTTTAAAACCATTTGTTTAGTAATATGACTGTAATCGATAATAGTTTCATCTTTGTCAAAACTTTTGTTTCCAACAACAGCAATCGCTTTTAAGGTCGCTTCTTCAGGATTTACAGGCGGAGTAACTTCAAAATAGAAAATTTGTTCCGTTCCTTTTTTGTCTAAAGCAAACGGAATTTGCTTTGGCGAAACCACCCAGCTTTTAGGCAATTCCAATTGTAAATTACCCGAAATCCCATCTTTTCCGGCACGTACTTTTACCGGAATCATTTTACTTTTAGTGTCTTTAAAAATTAATACTTTTTCTAAAATTGAAGTGGTAACTTCGGGAACAATATCCAGAAAATTATACATTTCGCCTTTTACGCCATCATTGTATTTATAAACAACAGTACGCTCAAACGGGAACTCAACATCATCTATTTTGACATTAAAAACAACTTTTACTTCTCTTATAATATCGGGAACTCCGATAATTTCCTGATTAGAAACCGTGTACATTCCAACAGTCGCTTTTTCTTTTAGCCAATAAGGCTGTGTGTATTCAAGAGAAGACGGAAGCTGCATTTGAAAAACGATTCTCTGATTTTTATTGTTTTTTAAATCCGTGTTTTGATTTAGTGAATTATTATCCGGTAAAGAAGTTACGCTTAGCAATTCCATTTTTACAGCAGATCTGTTGATTGCCTCAAGTGTTATTTTGATAGAACTTCCTGGAGTTGCTTCTTGTTCTGTAGCAACAGCTTCAAGGTATAGACCTGTACATGATGCAATTATGTTTTTGATTGCAGTTGCTTTTAACGGTTTCCAATGATCATCGTCTAAAGCTTCAATCATTTTATAGGCTTGTACTAACTCAGGAATACTCGCCGATGGATTGCTGAAATCGTACTTCGCAATAATTTTTGAAATTAATTCTCCAATTGGTTTTCCGTTTTTAACACGGTTCCAAGACGTATCAATTCCATCAAAAATATTATCTCTTTCTATTGGTGCTTCTCCGTTTATTGGTTCAAGATATTCTGCTTCTTCGCCACGTGCTCCGGTACTTCCAAAACCTTGAGACTGATGGCGGCTTCTGCTTAAAGCTGCAATTTCCTGATTCGATTTTCCAATTCCGCTATAATAAACTCCAGTTTCTAATTTTGAAAATTTTGTTTTATTGGCTGCGTCAAATTTTTCCTGGCTTCCGTAAAACCACCATGATGGATTGAAGAATTGGCGTTTTACCTGCCATGGCTTTACATATTTTAATTGTTCAGGATATATTTTTGGATCATTTGTCAATTTAAAGCTTTCGACACTCAACATTGCCGATGATGTATGATGTCCATGCGTTGTACCCGGAGAACGATGATCAAAACGATTTATAATAACATCCGGCTGAAATTTTCTAATAGTCCAGATAACATCCGCAAGTACTTTGTCTTTATCCCATATTTCTAAAGTTTCACTTGGATTTTTTGAAAAACCAAAATCATTTGCACGCGAAAAAAACTGTTCACCACCATCAATTTTACGGGCTTCAATTAATTCCTGAGTTCTTATAACACCTAACAATTCACGAAGTTGCGGACCAATCAAATTTTGACCTCCATCGCCACGTGTCAATGACAAATAACCTGTTCTGGCATTCATTTCGTTTGCCATGTAGGAAATTAATCGCGTATTTTCATCATCAGGATGCGCTGCAACATATAAAACGGAGCCTAGAAAATTTAATTTTTTGATTTGATTATAAATCTCTACAGAACTTGGTTTTTGAGGTTGTTGTGCAAAAGAAATTGAAATTCCTGTTAAAAAAAATAGAAGAATTTGTAACTGAATTTTTCGCATAGCGTGGTTAGTGTTTTTGAAAGAGCTTCAAAAATAGCAATTATATTCCTGAAGACTATTTAAATGAATTGTTAATGTTTGGTTATTGATTTCCTTTTTTAAGAAAAACTACTCCACAAAAAAAATGCCATCAGATTATCTCCGACGGCATTTTTTTTTAAGAATTGATTTAATAAATTAAATCGAGTGGTATTTCTTAGGATTCAGAAAAAATTATTTCAACTTGTTTTCTGTGTCTTTGTAGGTACCGGTAATGGTAACACCACTATTTTTTGTAACTTTTCCGTATATCGTAATTGACGAATCGTTTCCAATAAAATTGATTTTTGCACCGCTGTTTAATCTTAAGTCACCCCAGATTACTACAGAACCTTCAACTTGCAATAATGCGTTACTGTTGATGATAAGCTCAGTCGGGTTTGACTGTTGGTATTTGCCTTGAGCCAAAGTTCCAGTCATATTAAATGTTCCTCCACTGTTTAAAATTAAAGAGTTTTGAACAGTGATTGATCCACAGTGCGTTAAAACACCACCAGAATTCACAATTATAGAATTAAGAGCTGTTGAACCATTGTATGATTTTACTTCATTAGAATTCAAAATCAAATCTTTACCTTGGTTATAAGTTCCGTATGAAGAACAATTTGCAAACGCAGGATTTGGTTTTTCCATCTTAATGATTTTCAAACCACCTTTTCCACTTGCAACATAAATATAGTTTCCACTTGATTTTACGTAGTTTGATGAACCTGTTATTCCAACAGTTCCAACAGCACTAAGCGTAGTTCCAGATTTATAAACATTTAATCCTGCAGCACCGTTTGCTACAAAAGCATAGCCATCGTTTACAGAAACAGCATTTGTTACATTGTCGCCTCCAGAAGCAATTAGGCTAATAGTTTGTACTTTAGCTCCACTGTTGATGTCGTAAACACCTAAACCATTGTATCCTTCAGCAACTAATAATTTAGTACCATCAAAATCAATTGTTCTTTTCGCAGCACTAACATCATTGCTTGTTGTAAACGATTTTTGAAGCGCAAGAGTAGATTCATTATAAATGTTTACTCCTTTAGTTCCGCTCAAAGTAACAATTTTGTCTCCGCTTATTGCTACAGTACGCAAATCTTGTACAGCAACTTTTGCAGTTACTTCTTTAGTAGAATTACTAATTTTGAACAAACTTCCAGTATCTCCAGTAACAGCAAAATAAGAAGAAGTATTAGCAGCCACGTCAGTTGTAACTTTACTTTCAAGTTTAGTTACAGTATATTTATCAGTAAGCATTCCAGAACTCAATTGCATATTAATTACAATTGCAGGATTTGTCAAAGAAGCATCTTTGTCAATATCTTTTGCTCCGGCAATGATTAAATTTCCGTTAGAATAAGTAAGAGATGTAATATCAGTATCAGCAACTAATGCCGATGTAAGTAATTTCGGTTTATACGGATCCGTAACATCAATAACATCAATAGCGCCAGAGTAAGCATCTCCCATCATTGTATAAGCTACATATGCATAGTTTCCGTTTACAGCCACATGATTTGCCTGTAAAGTTCTTCCTTTGCTGTCTGTTGGCGGGTTTACTTCTGCAATCTGTACCAAAGGCAAATCACTCGCTGCTTGTGCGCTGCTTAATGATTTTGATGTAGAAGTATTACTGATTGCGATAACTCCAGAATTGGTAAAGTCAAGTCTTTTATTAAGAGTTGCGGCATCTGAATTGATTGTAATACCGTTCTCTAAACTTTGGTTGCCTGAGTTATCATCATTGTTGTCACACGAAATAAAAAGTGACATAGTTAAAAAGGCGAATAGATAGAAATTATTCCTCATAATCTGCTAGTTTTTAAAATATTGTGCAAATATAAGGTACAATAATATTAATATAAGACAATTGTTATAAATATAATCGATTCCTGTATAATTTTTGAAGATTATTTAAATTATTAACAATTTGTAGAATTACTATGCATGCATAAAAAAAAGAGTATCAAATTTTTGATACTCTTTTGTGTTGATAATTAAATATTTAGCAATATTATCTTCTGCCGTGGTGATGGTCATCATGATCATCGTGGTCGTGTTTTCCATGATGTTTTTTATCATAATGTTTGTAGTCTCTGTGATCATGACGGTCATTGTAACCATAAACCGGTCTAGGTTTGTAAGGTCTTTGCGGTGCACCGTGATATCCTTTATAATATTTCACTCTGTGACGATCAAAATAAGTATAAGGAGTTCTTCCGTGGTAATCTGTCAAAACTACTTTATAACCACCATACAAATCGTAGTTTCTGTATTGTCTTGGCAAATACGTTGTTCTAACCCATCTTCCTCCTCCGAAATAAATAAACTGAGATGCTCGTACATCATAATAAGCTTCAATATCCGGAAGATAATAGTATTCCATTTCTGCGTATCCTGCAGGTCCCCAAGCTGGTGGAGTTCCAATATTAACATTAATTGATACTTGAGCTTGTGTGGCGTTTGCAACCAATAGAAATAATCCGACGATTGCTATTTTTATTGTTTTCATTTTTTCTAAATTTTTTAATGTTATTCTTGTCTAGTAATATCCATATACTGTGCCAAAAATAAAAACAATATGTATTTCGTCGGATAAAATATGCATTTTAACGAGTTGTTCTCGGCTTGGTTTATATCTAAGGTTTTGGTTATGAAAGGTTTTGAGTGTTTTTTCTGTTTTAAAAAAAAATAAAAATTATTTGTAATCGACAACCCTTGGTTTCGCAAGTTCAAAACTCTGTAGACCAAAATCGGTTGTTTCGAAGGTATTTGTTTTGAAAACATTATCTCCTTGATAAGGTATTGTTGGATAATAAGACAATGACAATTGAAATGAACTGAAAACCAAATAATCATTACTGACAATTACACCCAATGTAAATTTTGAATAAGGTTTACTTCTTAACATTGCATTATCAGGACTTCCCAATACAGCAACAGAATAATTAAAAAATGGATTTAGACGAAAACCCAAAACAGCATGTGGCGAATAAGTTTGGGTTTGCAAAGATAAAACCATTTTACTCGTGCCATATACCGCCGCGTTAAAACCGGCAAGACCATTTTGATCGTTAATATTTAATTGATCACCTATAATATCTTCGCGGTTACTACCAAGAACAATTCTAGGGTTCACAAACTGTCTTAATCTCCAGGTTCCTATATTGTAAAGTTTTGTAAAATAATTGGTTTCCATCAAAAACGCGGTTTGATACGTTTTCGATTGATGAAAAAAGGTTCCAGCCTCAAAATTCATACTTAAAAAACCGAGTCTGTAATAGTTCCCAAAAGAAAACTGAGCTCCTGCATATGGCCGCCACATTTGATTTTTATACTGATATCCAAATGTGAGTCCATAGATTCGGCCTATGGGAACATCTTCGGTTTGACCATTTCTAAAAATATAACTGTCTTTTATGAATTTTCTTCTGTTTAGTCCAATTCCGGTAAGAATTAATTTTTCATCGGAATAAAAATGCGTCGGATCGTATACATCAGAAGGAGATTCTGAATAATCGACGTTTAAAAATCGGGCAGTAGTGACCAAATTGGTTATTCCGTTATCACTATCTTCATGAACTTTGGTGGCTTTTCCTCCCCAAAAATCCTGGAAATTGTATTTAAAAGGCTGAAACGCAAATGTCATATCAGGTGCTTGCAACGTATCTTTTCTAAAACTTTGGCCCACATAAACACCTCCTGCCCATTGTGTAAGTGGAGAATAAAACAAACGCTCTACATTAATTGATTTTAGATAATTATTATCCAAATCCATTTTGTAGTAAAGTGTTGTTCCAATATAAGTATTCTTTATGTTTGGTACAGTATAAGTAACTTCGTTGCCATTTCGACCATCATCAAAACGATTGGTATAACGGTATTCTAATTGTTGCCCCGAACCAAAAAAATCTTTCTCTTTAAAGCCGATAGACATTTGGTTACTTGAAATTGAAAACTTTGGAATTGTACTCCAAGAATCTAAAACCCGAATGGTAACATCAACAGAATCTGAAGCTTGACCCGCTAGCTGCTTTGTTATTCGAACTGCTGTCACATATTTTTGCGCACGAATTAAACGTTCCGATTCCTGAACTTTATAATTATCGTAAGTGGAATTTCGTTTAAACAGAAGCAAATTGTAAATCGCAATTTTCTTTGTTTTAAGATGTAATCTATTACCAGTGCGTTCTCCCCAGTTTCTTGGCATTTGAGTTGTATCGGCAACAGAATGGCCAAATGGATCTAAAGTCACAATATTTATATGACGGATTATTTTTCCATTATAATTGGCTGTATCTGTTTGAATCAAAAGTTCTTCTTTTTTTCTTGGCTTTTTCGCTTTAAAAAGAAGCTTATGAAGGGTTTGTGTAAATTTATTCTTTTTTGAATAATTCCGAATTCGATTATAGACTTCGGTAGTGTCTTTTCTTTCGGTTTTTTTGTTTTTTATCGAATCTGTTTGAGAATGAATACTTTGAAGGCAAAAGCATAGCAAGATAAAAACTACTATTTTTCTATTTAAAAGCATCCAGATTTTTTTTGACTTTAGGTTTGTTGATTATTATATGAATATAAGCTAAATAACGCGAATATCTTCAAAAACAGGCTTTTTTTTAACTTTCAGTTTTGACTCTTCTTACTCGCCATGTAAACTTTCGCGGAACATGATTTCCCATCAAATAACCCCAAGCTTCCATGGATTCTATGCGGTCAAAAATAATTTTTAGCATTGCCAAAAGCGGAATTGCCAAAAACATTCCTGAAACTCCGGCGGCAGCACCACCAACAATAATTCCCATAATAGAAACAAAGGCATTGATTTCGACTTTAGAATTAATTATTAAAGGAACTAATAAATTATTATCAATTAATTGAACAATAACATTAACGATCAGAATTCCAAGAATTATTGAGGTTTCACCTGATCCTGTTAGTGAAGCAAGAACGGTAATAATTCCCGCAATTAATATTCCGATGTAAGGAATTAGATTTAGAATTCCCGTTATTAGTCCCAATAAAATAAAGTATTTTATACCTATTATCCAAAGTCCTAAACTTGTTAAAACGGCAACTGTAGTCATTTCTATAAGAAGACCAACAATGTAATTGTTTATCGAAACTTTGATTTGAGACAGTATATCCTTTAATGCCGCATGATTTTCTTTATTAATCAGTTTGGCTAGAAACAGAATAAAATGGTCTTTATAAATTAAAAACAGAAAAGTATAAATTGGAATAATGGTACAGTCAACAAGAAGATCTGTAATCGAAATTAATGCTGAACCAATTGTGGCATTTCCATTTTTTACAGAATCTTTAGTAACATTATCCAGATACTTTTTTTGTTCTCCTATACTGATATTAAAATTTTCTTTAATGAATCTGTGAAGATCCGAAATAAAGGCATTTGCATTTTTTTTAATAGTTTCAAAATCATTTGCCATATCTGTGACTTCATAGGATATGAACACTAATATTCCGATTATAAAAGCAGCGAAAAGCAAAACACAAATAATTGCGGCAAGATGTCGCGGAAACTTCAGTTTGGTATTAAAAAAAGTAAAGACTGGTAATAATAAAACTGCAAACAAAAACGCCATCAGTACTGGCGTTATTACATCTTTGGCGATGCAAAAAATATAGGCAAAAGAAATTAAGCTAATTAATACGCAAGCAAGCTTTGCATAAAAAGGTAATTTTACTGAATGAATCATTTTTTTTGGAGTATTAAATAAACTTAAAATTGGTGTAAACAAATATTAAACTTTATAAGTGTAAGTTCGTTTTACCTTTTTGTATTTAGTTTATAAAATTTCCATTAACATTTTTAATCAAAAAACTCCTTTTCCTCGTATTGAACTGGCATTATTGAGATTCCTTTTTGAAGCAGAAGGTTATTTGGGAAAATAATTCGTTCGCCGTCTTTCGTTTTTAGGTTAACATGAAAAGCGCTAATATCTTCTATTTCAGCTTCAATAGGAAAATCTTTATCATGAATTTTTATCGTGTCTCCAATCTTAAATGGAAATGAAAAAAAAAGAATCATCCCTGAAGTGATATTACTAAGTATAGACCATTGAGCAAACATTGCCACGCCAATTACTGTTGCAATTGAAGAAACTGTTATGAAAATATCTTTAGTTTCAACTCCCCAAATTACAATTAAACTTATTGTAACCAAAATATTCATCAGCAAATGAATGTACTTTATCACCAAATTTGTACGATGTTCCAACAACTGACTGCTGCTGGCATAACGCCTAATCAATTTAGCTATAATAACTCTCAATGCCAGTAAAGCAAAAAGAAGAACTATTGTAGCAATGATTTCCTGACTATATTCTTTAAAAGAAAACATAAAATAATTTTTTACACTAATGTACTCAAATATTCGTAAACTTTAGCCGTTGGAAGCCCCATTACATTGGTATAAGAACCTTCAACTTTTGCAACTGCCATAAAACCAAACCATTCCTGAATGCCATAAGCTCCGGCTTTATCATACGGTTTGTAGTTCTCTATATAATATAAAATTGCTTCATCTGACAAGTCATTAAATGTCACTTTTGTAACATCATGCAATAGAGTAGAAGAAGTATTTGTTTTAAAACAAACTGATGTGATTACATCGTGAGTTGTATTTGACAAGGATTTGATCATTTCAAAAGCTTCTGTGGCATTTTTTGGTTTTCCTAAAGCTTTATTTTTGTGCCATACGATAGTATCGCTGGTTACTAAAATTTCATTTTCTTTTAATTCGCCCTCAAAAGCGCTCGCTTTCAATTCGGCTAAAAAATTAGTTATTTCGACAGCTTTTAATTCAGGCGGGTAGATTTCTTCAATTTCCTTTAAGCGAATTTCGAAATCAAGATCCAAATCTTTAAAGAATTGCTGTCTTCTAGGTGATCCTGATGCAAGAATCAAAGTGTATTTTTTAAGTTTTTCCTTAAGCATTGTACTTGATATTAAGAGTAATTACAAGAATTGATAAAATTCCGAAAAGCAAAATAAGTTTTAGAACCGTACTCAAATGATGGAATTCTTTCTGAGATTTTGCACTAAAAATTTTCACTATAAAATATAATAAAGGTGCCAAAACAAAAACAAACCCATAAATTGTAGCGATATAAAGTTTGTTTTGCATGAAATAAGTATTGATGTAAAGCAACGACAAAATAAACGGAATAATGGCAAATCCTAGTGCGATTTTTGCAGCTCTGCTAATTCCTATTGCAATTGGTAATGTATTCATTCCCTGATTGTAATCACCATTTACATCTTCAATATCTTTAACTATTTCTCTAATAAAATTAATCATAAAAGCAAATAAGGCATAATCAATTAAAATTGAAAAAAGACTAGCCATCTGCGCTTGGTTTTCAGCATCTATAGCAGGAAACAAATCAAAAACACCAATTATTATAACGCTTAATGCTAAAAGAAGCGCTACTATAAAATTGCCTAAAATCATTATTTGCTTTAAGCTCGTAGAATAAAAATAAAGCAATGACGCAATCAAAATAAAGATGGTTGCAAAACTTGGTCTCAAAATTACATTTGATAAATAAAAACCAATAGCAACCCCCGTAATATTTAACCCAATGTAAATGTTATACGCTCTTGTTTCTGAAATTCCTTTTCCAATAATAACCTTATTTGGTTTATTGATCATATCTGTTGGTATGTCAAAAATATCATTGATTACATAACCAGCCGCTGCTAATAAAACGGTACTTAAAACTAGTAATCCATATTGCCAGTCGGTCAATGCAAGTGGAATATTTTGTTGTTTTAGAAATGCATAACGAAATAAAACCTGCATGAAAGCAAGCATAAGCAAATTTTTATAGCGAACAAGTTTTAGATATTTCATTTGTTTTAAGTTACAAAGGTTTTGAGGTTCAGAGGGGCAAAGGTTATCAGCAAAAAGTGATAATTCACAATTTACAATTCATAATTCACAATTATATTAGTCGTGTTTTCCATTAAAATATTCCATCCATTTACCCTGCACTTTCATTACTTGTTCAATTACATCACGTGCAGCACCACGCCCACCTTTTACGTGCGAAATATAGCGACAGATATTTTTAATTTCCGGGCTTGCATCTTGAGGAGAGGCTGGCAGTCCAACCAATTTCATAACATGAAAATCAGGAATATCATCACCCATATACAACACATGTTCTGGATTTATATTGTTGGTACTGATATAGTCTTTAAAAGTTTGCACTTTATCCGGAGTTCCTAAATGTACATCTTTAACACCCAAATTATTTAGACGAATACGTACTCCGTCGTTGCTTCCACCAGAAATAATGCAAACATTGTAACCGCTTTCTATTGCCGCTTTCATTGCATAGCCGTCACGAATATTCATCGTGCGAAGCATTTCACCTTCATTGGTTACAAAAACCGAACTGTCTGTAAGTACGCCATCAACGTCAAAAATAAAAGTGGTGATGTCGTTCATTATTTCTTTATAACTTTTTGCCATTATTCTGTATAGATTGTGTTAGTATTTTATAAATATTCTTTTGATTTTCATTGGATAAAAGCGCCAAATGGGCTTCTATAGTACCGGAGTCATTGCGTTTAGCGGGACCTGTTTGTGCATCGATTGGTTCCAGCGCATTGATTTTTTCTGCAGTTTCCTTAATTAAAGGTTTTAATACTTTGAAAGGAACACGATGTTCATCGCAAATGTCCTTTCCGATTTGGTAAAGATGATTCGTGAAATTATTCACAAAAACGGCTGCAACATGAAGTGCTTTTCGCTGTTCCGAATCAATAGCAAAAACAGCCTTTGAAATACTCTTTGCTGTTTTTTCTAAGAGATCAAAATCGATCGTATTTTCAGCTTCCAAGCACATTGGAATTGTTGAAAAATCAACAGTTTTATTTTTAGAAAAAGTCTGAAGCGGATAAAAAACGCCTCGACGATTTTTTGAATCTAATGTATCGATAGGAGCGGCACCAGAGGTATGTACTACAAGTCGGTTTTGGAAAGGCAATTGTTGAGAAACTTCAGCAATAGCATCGTCTGACACTGCAATGATGTATAAATCAGCTCGCTTTAAATCGGCAAAAGCAGAAATAATTTTAGATGGGTCAATAATTGGAAATAAAACTTCTTTTTTTCTCGAAAAAACCTGCACAATTTCGACAGCTTCACTTTTTATGAAAGCTTTAATTAAATGTTGCGCTACATTTCCGGAACCAATTATTGATAGTCGAATCATACGACAAAATTAACATTATTTTTTTTAAAAGCGGATTGGTTTATTTTCGTTTAGATAGAATTTTAAACTTCATTTATTCTTTCCTTTTCTAAGAATTGAAAAACCCGCTCCTTAATTATTTATAAGAAAGCGGGTTTAGTTCTTTGGTTTTAATCTTTTTAGAATTTTACAGCGCCTTTTGAAACCTCTGCGCCAATTGAAATTATTTTAGAAAAATCAAAATTTACATTTTTGACAAATTCTATATTATGACTTCCTTCACCATTGATTGAAATGGCTTTTTCTGATTTTGAACTGAATTCAACATTCTTAAAAGAAATATTTTTTCCGTTATAAATTTCAAAAACGGTTGGTTTCTCGATATCCAGTTTAGCATTGGTAATTTTTATTCCGTTTGCATCGATTATTGAAAAACCATTTTCTGCTTTAGCGATCAAGTTAGAAATTTCTATGTTTTCCAGATTCATTTCAGGTAAACCTTGCAAAAATACAGCTTGATAAGCTCCTGCGATTGTCACATTTTTAATTGATATGTTTTTAAATTGAGGTGTTTCGATACTAACAGGCATTGTTTTATTTCGAACACCACCTTCCGCCAATGTTTCTGCAATAGATTTTCCGCCATAATACAAATCAAATGAAATCGCTTGAGAAGGAATATCGGTCATATAAATATCCGAAATAAAGATGTTTTCGACAATTCCACCACGTCCGCGGGTACTTTTAAAACGCAAGCCTACATCAGTTCCCATAAAAGAACAATTAGAAACATGAAGTTTTTTTACACCTCCCGACATTTCACTTCCAACCGTTACACCGCCATGACCATGGTAAACAATATTGTTTTTTACAATGATGTTTTCACACGGAACAGCACGATCACGGCCGTCTTTGTCCTTGCCGGCTTTAATGCAAATTGCGTCGTCTCCAACATCAAAACTTGAATTTTCGATTAAAACATTTTTACAGGATTCAACATCAAGTCCGTCGCCATTTTGGGAATACCAGGGATTTCGAACTGTTATATTTCGAATAATTAAATCTTCAACCATCAGTGGATGAATATTCCAAGCTGGTGAATTCTGAAAAACAGGACCGTCAAAAAGAACTCGTTTACTATTTTGAATACTAACCAACACTGGACGAAGAAAATCATGAATTTCTTCAAATTGTTCTTTAGTTTTTAAATCTGAACGTACATTTTGATCTGCATTTTTATTTCCTTTTAAATATTGTTCAGATGGATACCAACTTGTCTTTGATTCGTTAAGCACACCACCGGAAGTTATTACTTTTTTCCATTGACTTTCAGTTACTTTTTCTTTTTTAAGCATACGCCAAACCTCGCCGGAACCGTCCCAAACTCCATTTCCTGTAAAAGCAACATTCTCAAGATTCTTTCCGTAAATAGGAGAGAGGCATCTCCATGTATTTAAACCTTCAAAACTAGTTTCGATAATTGGATATAAGCTTTTATCCGTTGAAAATTTTATCAATGCGCCAGTTTGGGCGTGCAGTTCGATGTTGCTTTTCAAAATAATTGGACCTGTAAGCCAAATTCCGGGTGGAATAATTACTTTTCCTCCGCCTTTCTTTGAAAGAGCTTCTATAGCATCGGCGAAAGCCTTTGTGTTTAAAACATAACCACCGTTTACTGCTCCAAAATCTGTAATACTTACAGAATTTTTTGGAATTACAGGCTCTGGAATTTTTGTCATTTTGAACTCAATACCTTTATAAGAATCATTTGATTTTGAATTTTGGGCAAGAGTTCGGTTTGCTACGCTGGAAATAATTAGCGAGAACAAAGCGATAAAGTTGATTGTTATGGATTTCATTTAAATTAGTTTTAATAGGCTTGGTTGGTGGTTAATGGTATATTTAAAACGTTAGTGGCTGCTTAATAATGACAATGATAATAAATATTTTAAAAATGTAATCGATTACACAAATCTATAAAAAATTATTGAAATCCAAAGAAATTATCAAAGAGTTTGATTTTGTAGTAATAGACTTATTTGTAAATTCTCTTTTTCTAAAAAAGCGCTCCATTTTTTAGTTTTTATTAACAACTGACAAATATTGGAACTCAACATTTTTAAGTACTTTTGTGGCACTTTTATACAATGTAATTCCTCAAAAATGGATAAAAAAATATTCTCTTTTTTGTTTTCTACACGCTTAATGGCCGTTCTTTTTTTAACATTTGCAATCGCAATGGGTATTGGAACTTTTATCGAAAGTAAATACAATACAGATACAGCTAGAATTTTAATTTACAATACTTGGTGGTTTGAGGCTATAATGGCCATTTTTATGATTAATTTCTTCGGGAATATCAAGCGTTACCAATTACTTAAAAAAGAAAAGTGGGCAACTTTTTTACTTCATATTGCCTTTGTGTTTATTATTTTAGGAGCTTTTATTACACGTTACATCAGTTATGAAGGAATGATGCCAATTCGTGAAGGTGCTGCAGAGAATCAAATTTACTCAGATAAAACTTTTATAACCGTCTTTGCTGATGGTGAGTATAAAGGTGAAATGAAACGTAGAGTTTTTGATAAAAGCCTTTTGCTGTCTCCGGTTACTAATAATGATTTTACCCTTTCAGGAAAGTTCGACGAAACTCCTTTTGAAGTAAGTTATGTAAACTACATCATGGGAGCTAAAGAAACAATAAAACCTGACCCAAAAGGAACACTTTATTTAAAATTAGTTGAAGCTGGTGCCGGCGGACGTGAAGAACACTTTTTAAAAGAAGGTGAAGTTCAAAATATCCATAATGTATTGTTTGCATTAAATAAACAAACTGACGGAGCAATTAATATTAATACTACAGGAGACACATACACGATTCAAACGCCATTTGAAGGAGAATTTATGAGAATGGCTGATAAATTGAAAGGTACAGTTTCTAAAGATAAAGTAGAGCCTTTAATGATGCGTTCACTTTACAGCATTGGAGATATTAGAATTGTTTTCCCTGATCCACCGGTAAAAGGAATTGTAGATTATGAATCAAACAATGATTTTAAAGCAAAATCACATTCAGATGCTTTAATTGTAAAAGTAAAAGCAGATGGTCAGGAAAAAGAAGTTCGTCTTTTAGGTTCTAAAGGAAGTGTAGGCGAGCCGCAAACAGTGAAAATTGGTAAAATTGAATATAGCTTATTCTTTGGAAGTAAAGCATATATTCTGCCTTTTAAAGTTCGTTTGAATGATTTTATTGCTACAAAATATCCAGGAACAGAGAAGAGTTATTCTGCTTTTGAAAGTAAAGTAACAGTTTTGGATTCTACAGAAACTTTTGACGCGGACATCTACATGAATCACGTTTTAGATCACAAAGGATATCGTTTTTTCCAGTCTTCATTTGATCCGGATGAGAAAGGAACAGTATTATCAGTTAATCATGATTTCTGGGGAACTTCAATTACTTACTTAGGTTATTTCATGTTGTTCTTCGGCTTAATGGCCATTATGTTTACCAAACATTCTCGTTTCGCTGATCTGAAACGTAAGTTAGATAATGTGAAAAAGAAGAAAGAAAAACTAATTACTATTTTAGTTTTGATGTTTAGTTTAAGTGGTTTTGCTCAAACTACTGAACCACATGTTCACACACCAGGTCATGTACACGAGCATGAACACAAAACTGCAGATCCTAATGATCATGCAAATCATGTAACAGCAGCGCCAAGTCAGAAACAAATAGATTCTTTATTGACTATTTATAAAGCTCCGGAATCTCATGCTGCAAAATTTGGCCGCTTGATTATTCAGGATGCGGGCGGAAGAATGAAGCCTGTTAATACGTTCTCTTCTGAATTACTTCGTAAAGTAAGTCAAAGCGACACATACAACGGAATGAATTCTGATCAAGTATTCTTGTCTATCACACAATATGCACAGGTTTGGATTCAGGTTCCGCTTATTCATTTAAGAGCAGGAAACGACAGCATTCGTAAAATTATTGGAGTTGATAAAGATGCTAAACGAGCTCCGTTTGTTCAATTTTTTGATGCACAAGGTAACTACAAACTTTCTCCTTATTTAGATGCTGCTTACAAAGCTGCTAATCCAAACCAGTTTGAGAAGGATTTTATCGAAACAGATAAGAAAGTAAACTTAATGGAATCTGCTTTAAGCGGAAGTATTTTGAAAATATTTCCTGTGCCAAATGATCCAAATCACAAATGGGTTTCTTATTTAGAGCGTGATAATAATGGCTTTAAAGGAATGGATTCTACTTACGTAAAACAAATCCTGCCGTTATATTTTAGTGCTTTAAATAATGCTTCTATTTCAAAAAACTGGGATACAGCCGATCAATTGGTAGAAAGTATAAATGGTTTCCAAAAGAAATTTGGTGCTAAAGTTCGTCCAAGCGAACAAAAGATTGATGCCGAGATTGCGTATAATAAATATGATGTTTTTAAAGTATTACCATATTGGTATATAACTGTATCAATTCTGATGCTGATTTTTACCATTTTAAATATCTTTTTTGAGAAAAAATGGCTTCGCATTACTATAAATGCTTTCCATATTATAGTTGGGCTTTTGTTTGCTCTTCATACTTTAGGATTAATTGCAAGATGGTATATTTCAGGACACGCACCGTGGAGTAATGCTTATGAATCGATTGTTTATGTGGCTTGGGCAACAATGTTCTTCGGTTTGGCTTTTGATAGGAAATCTAAATTAACTGTCGCTTCATCAGCTTTCGTAACGGCAATGATTTTAATGGCAGCTTACATGAACTGGATAGATCCGGAAATTGCAAACTTACAGCCAGTTCTTAATTCATATTGGTTGATGATTCACGTTGCAGTTATCGTGGCAAGTTACGGACCATTTGCACTCGGAATGATTTTAGGTTTTGTGGCTTTGGTACTTATTTTCTTTACCAATGAAAAGAATAAAGCAAAAATGGAATTGAATATTAAGGAAGTTACATACATTAACGAAATGGCATTGACTATTGGTTTAATCATGTTAACGATTGGAAACTTTTTAGGAGGTCAATGGGCAAACGAAAGCTGGGGACGCTACTGGGGATGGGATCCAAAAGAAACCTGGGCTTTAATCTCTATCATGGTCTATGCTTTTATTATTCACGCTCGTTTTGTTCCTGCATTAAGAGGAAAATGGTTTTTCAATTTAATGAGTATGTTTGGCTTTATTTCGATTTTGTTCACGTATTATGGGGTAAACTTCCATTTAGTTGGTTTACACTCGTACGCAAGTGGAGAAGCACATTCACTAAGTTGGATTTATTATTCAATGGGAACAATAGCGATAATTGGGGCTTTGACTTATCCGAAATATCATAAATACTATAAAAGCAAAAAAGTAAAGAAGAAATAATTTATACAGGTAAATAATTATTAATTCAGACAAAAAAGAGGTTCAGTTTTTACTGAACCTCTTTTTTTATATTATAGATTGAACTTTCTACGAAGATAGTTTTCCTGTTATTGCAAGTATTATTGCTGTAATTATTAGAAAACAAATCAAAAAAATCAAATGACTTAGAATGCTCATGAAAAAAGCTTTTGTTTTTGATATTTTATTGAAAAACTGAATGTTTGTCCAAAAAATCAAAATAAGACCAATTGCGTACGTAAACGCTGAAAACTTTTGAATTTCTGCACTTCCGTTTAAATAAAATAGGATAGGAAATGTCAGAATCTGGACAAAAAGTCTTTGCGACGCTTTAAAAGTATTTAAAACAAAATACTCGAAAAAATTATAACCTTGTTTCCTAAATACAACATAGGTTCCAATTGTATATATTGGAATTGTAGCGATTGTAACCCAAGAAAAATGTGTTGCCATCCATTCATTAAATTCATTATAATCTAAAGTTTTTTCTGTTCGAAGGGGAAAAGTATTGATGTTGAAATAATGATAAAGCACACCATAAAGTGTTGCCAAAACAACTACCAATGATAGTGGTTTGAAGTGTCTTACACGTTTCCCTTCGATAAATTCACGTATTGAATGTCCTGGTCTTGTAAATAATTGTTTTAGCGAATAAGTAATTCCTTTGTCAAAATGCAATAAACCGTGCTGGATATCATGCCATAAAAAGTGAGCATTAATTTTATGAGTTGCTGAAGGCTGTCCGCAATTACTACAATAATGCCCTGTGAAAACGTGATGGCAATTTTTACAGATAATTTCCATGAGATTTTGTATTGTTTTAATTAGATTTTATTCTTTTATATCCATTTGGATACATGATAGCTAATACTACTACAATCAATAAAAAGTTATATTCAACGCCGTTTCTTCCGCCACCCACAACAAACCAACCTTCTTGATAATGAACCAGAATAATTCCCATCAATAATACAAAAATGGTTACAAAACCGGCTAGTTTAACATATTTATTAAGCAGAAAAAGAATAGCTGTAACAACATGAGATAGTTTGATACTCCAGGCCAGAAAAACGCCAAAAGGAGCAAAACCAATTTGATTGAGGTATAAATTTCCGAAATCATTAATACCATTATTAAACATTCCGAAAATAGAATGGGTGAGGAGAATAATTGAAACCGCAATTCTTAGAAGTAAATTTCCGTTCATTTTAGTTGTTTGACTATTAGTAAACTAAAAATAATAAAAAAGCGCATATTAAAACTAATATGCGCTTCCTGTTTTTAAAGAAAATAATTTTTATACTTTTCCTAATGTGTACAATTGAGTCATTGTTGGTGTTAAACTTCCTCCAGCAGGCTCAAGCGTAATCCCGAATGCTTCCGCTTCGTTTGTACGGTCAACTGCAAATATTTTTTGAGAGTTTCCTTCAAAATCGCTAAGTAAACCAATACTCGTTGGCGTCAACACCGGACTTAATTTTAATGCCCAAACCTGATAAACCATTCCTTTTGGTGGTTTTGGTAAACCTGCAGCATCAATATAAGTCGTTTTGGTGTCTTTGTTCCAATACACTTTTGCAAAAGATGTTGGTGAAACCGCTTGACCGCCTAATGTTACACCAGTATTTTTGATATCTCTAACAATAGTTAAATTTTTCTCTGTTTCTTTATTTTGCTGATCTAAGAAAGCATAATCTCTTTGAATTTTGTTTTTCTCAGTACCAACAGTAGCAATTGCTTCTTTAGTTTTTGTTAATTCTAAGGTTTGGTAACCTAGACCAAGAAGCAATAATACTGCAGCAGCCCAGCCAACATACTGGCTCCAGACAGAAGTTGGTTTCATTTCAACTACTTTGCCATGTTTAAGTTCAAGACGAGCCTTGATTTTTTCGAAATTGGCAACAGAGTGGAAAGGAGAGAAGCTCGATGACAAGGCAACAATTGCCTTTTCTATCGAAATTATTTCCTGATCAACTTCTGGATTTTTCTTCGCCAATTCAGCAATTTCAAGATTTTCTTTTTCGCTTAGTAAGCCATAAACATAAAGTTCTAAAATCCCTGATTCTATATATTCTTGTGCTTCCATTATATTTTTAGATAATTTCTTAAATCGTTAATACAGTTTCTGTTTTGCGTTTTGATAGTTCCCAATGGCATTGCCAATTCTTCTGAAGCTTCTTGTTGGGTATATCCTTTAAAAAATAATAAATTAATGATTTCAATACATTTAGGCTTGAGTTTTTTTACAAACTCCTGAATTCCAATGGTATCAATTTTATTCGTTAACTTATTACTGTCATCTAACAGATTTACGAAATTATCGGTAGAAAGGTTTTTTTGGCTATTATTAAAATTTTTAGACCTCAAAGTATCAATCGATGTATTCCTTGCAATATTAAGAATCCAAGTATAAAACCGGCCCTTACTCTCGTTGTATGAATCGATGTTTTTCCAAATTTTCACAAAAACTTCCTGTAAAACGTCTTCGGCCTCTTCGCGGTTTTTTATCAACATACTAATAACTGAAAACAGACTTTTCGAGTACATATCGTACAAGTGGGTAAATGCCTTTTCGTCTTTCTTATAAATTAAAACTAGCAATTCTTCTTGACTCATAGATTAATATTTTAAAGTTTAAACAAAATTTTAGTAGATCTGTATTTTATCATTGTGTTAAAGATAATTTATTTTTTTATGAAAAAAATATTTTTTTTAGCACCTCTAAAGCCAGTAAATATTGGGTTTTGAAAAAATTTTGCATTTTTTCTACTTTTTTTAAAACCAAAAACAAACCAATTACGTATATGAATTTAAAAGACAAAATAAATTAAACTGATAACAGTAAAAGTAGACGAATGACATTTAAAATTAACAATTGTTTAAGTGTTGAAATAGGGATTTAGGACCGTAATAATGTAGAAGTAGTTAAATATTGCTATAAAAAGCATCATTAAAAAAATAAAAAATATGTCTAAACTTAAAATTTTGATCGTTGGTTTAACCACAATTTTTACGCTAATGAAATTTAGCAAAGATGGTTTTTGCAATGAATTTGTATTAAGTAATTCTTCGAAAATTCCAGTCAGTTCAAAATATAATTTATAGACATCATAATATTTAAGATAATAGTTGGTGTCCTCAGACTTCCAATTAAAAATTTTTAGTCCGAATTTAATTTGCTTGATTTTACGCCCATAAAAAAATCAAATCAACGCCAGAAAATATATTATGATATAGCATTTAAATTCTAAAAATATTTTTACTATAAACTGAGGCATCAACTATATTTAAAGACATTGCTTAAAGCAGAAAAATAAATTCATGGTTTGATTTGTTTGTATGGGGGGAAGCCTAACGTCTGATTAACGTTAGGCTTCATTTTTTTAACGAATCTTTAATACAAAATAAAAGATGCAAAACCTTTTTCGAGAATCAGATTTTAACTAATTTTATAAAAAATTGAACAATGAATAAAATAGCATTTTTAGTTTGCAGCGCTTTGTTTATGATGGCCTCTCAGGTTCACGCTCAAACGAGTAATAAACCAAAAACGGAGAAAGTTATGTCAAAAGGAACCATTTACCAGTTTAAAGTCGAAGATCTATCAGGAAACACTTTTGATTTTGCTTCTTTAAAAGGAAAGAAAATAATGATTGTAAATACAGCTTCAAAATGTGGTTTAACTCCACAATACAAAGATCTTGAAGCAGTTTACAAAGAGTATAAAGACAAAGGTTTTGTAATTGTGGGCTTTCCGGCAAATAATTTTGCATCTCAAGAGCCTGGAACAAATAAAGAAATTCAAACATTCTGCCAGCAAAACTACGGTGTAACTTTTCCTATGATGGACAAAGTTTCTGTAAAAGGGGATGATATGTGCGAGGTGTATAAGTTTTTAACTCAAAAATCTAAAAACGGATTGCAGGATTCTGAAGTTGAATGGAATTTTCAAAAATACTTAATCAATGAAAAAGGAGAATTGGTTAAAGTAATTAAACCAAAAACATTGGTAACAGAACCTGAAGTTATAAATTGGATTAAAAGCTAGTTTAAATTTTAGAAAAAAAAAATCCACAAAATTGATATTTTCAGTTTTGTGGATTTTTTTTTGATGGTAATCTTGATAATATTTTAGAATAAAATATTTACTATGATTGTAGTAAAACTTCGAATATCCTTCGCTCAATCTCGGGTTCAGAGTCCGAGTGACCAGCATCTTCAATATACAAAACGGAATTATTTAGATTCTCATGCAATAGTTCAGCGTATTCTACTGGGCAAATTGCATCGTATTTTCCATGAATAATAGTTGTCGGAATAGTATCTAAAACTTCACAGTTTTTAAGTATATAGTCATTTTCCAGAAAACAGTTATTACTTAAAAAATATGCTTCCATTATGGCCATTGCCTGAAAGGGAAATTGATTAATAATCGTATCAATTTCGTTCTCTAATATTCCTTTTTTGAATATTGATATCTCGTAGAAAACCCATTCATAACAATATAATTCTTTGTTTTGTGGTGTTCCGTTTAGCATCTGATCTAGATAATATTCGGGAATTGTCAACGTTGAATTTTCAGGAACCAGGTTTTTAAATCTTTTCCATTCTTTCGGAAATTCTTTTTCAACGCCACCATCTAAATAATGATTAATTGATCTTTTGTCTCCAAGAAAAATTCCGCGTAGCAATAAACTTTTGACTTTTTCAGGATATTGAATCGCAAATACTAAACTTAAAGTTGTTCCCCATGATCCTCCAAAAATGGTAACTTTAGGAATCTCTAAATAATCTAAAAGATAAACAATATCATTAACAAGTTCCTGAGTTGAATTTTCTGCAATACAACCAAACGGTTTACTTTTTGAAGCACCTCTTTGATCGAAGAAAATCACTTTGTGTTTTTCAAAATCAAAGAAACGTTTATCGCTTTCAGAAAAACCAGCGCCAGGACCACCATGTACAAATAAATAGGGTTCTCCATTTTCATTACCACAAACCTCATAATAAATGGAATGAATTTTACTTACATTCAGATATCCACTTTTTGTTTTTATTGATGAATTCAATTTTTCAAAATTTTAATTATTAGCAATAAAGAAATATCTAAATGGACTTTGTTTTGAATTTTATAAACATTAATTTGATTTATAAAAACAAAATTATTAATAGTTTAAAATGATGATTTTTAAAATCTATTAAATTTGATATTTTCATAGATAAACACAATCAAAAACAGCTTTCATAAAGTGTTTTTAAGAGGCTTTTTAAAAAACTACATCTTCTTTATTCAATTTTTAAAAATCGACTATAAAATCGCCTTATTTTAATTTTCTGCTTAAAATTGATATTTTTTTTAAATTTTAAAAGAATATTATTTTTTAACAGCTTCAACTAATTCTAGTTCATCTAAACTTACTTTTGAAGTAAAAATTCCATAGTTTACAGTTGCTTTATTTTTTTCTATCGAATCAATGCTTCCAACAGATCGACCATCGAGCATTCTAACTCTGTCACCAACTTTTAAAATTGGTTTTGGTTTTTCTATAACCGGTTTAAGTTTCTTTTCTTTTTTCTCTTTCCGAATTTCTTCAACTTTAACATTAACTTCCGCAATAACTTCTTTCTTCTTTTCAATTATTGCTTTAGTTTCTTTTGGAGTAGCTTTTTTACGTTTCGAATTTTCAATTTCAACAATTTTCAAAAATTCACCAATCAGTTCTTTCTTATTTTTATTGTTGAAATACTTCTCAGAAATATCTTCAATTTTTTGACCAATGTAAATTGTCTTCTGATTGCTATCATATAATTCCTGATAACTTTCCAGTTTTTGCTTGATTTTTACATTGATGTTTTCCATCTTTTTGCTTTCCTCGCGCGCTCTGGTTTCTTCTTCTTTTAAGTTTAAAGAAGTCTTTTCAAGCTTTGAACGCTCTTTTTGAAGTGTTGCAATCGTTTTATCAAATCGAACTTTCCCAACTTCAATTTTCTTTTTTGCGCGGTTAATCAAACCAAACGGAATACCATTTTTCTGAGCAACTTCAAAAGTAAATGAGCTTCCGGCCTGACCTAAAGCCAGTTTATACATAGGCTCAAGTGATTTTTCGTCGAACATCATATTGGCATTTGTAGCAAAAGGAAGTTCGTTTGCAAGAATCTTTAAATTAGAATAATGCGTTGTAATAATTCCGAATGCTTCACGGTGGTAAAACTCTTCCAAGAAAATTTCTGCCAAAGCACCTCCCAATTCCGGATCAGAACCTGTACCAAATTCATCAATCAGAAACATGGTTTTCTTGTTACATTTTTTTAAGAAATAATTCATGTTTTTCAATCGATAACTATACGTACTAAGATGATTTTCAATTGATTGATTATCGCCAATGTCGGTTAGAATTCGATCAAATAAGAACGTTTCACTTCTTTCATGTACGGGAATTAAAATTCCTGATTGTAACATTAATTGCAGTAAACCAACTGTTTTTAAGGAAATTGTTTTTCCTCCGGCATTTGGCCCTGAAATTACTATAATTCTATTTTCCTGCTTTAATTCGATAGTTTGTGGATGCGTAACTTCCTTCTTTTCTTTATTATTTAGGTATAAAATCGGATGATAAGCTTCTCTGAAAAACAACCTTCTTTCTTCTGTAATAGTTGGTAAAATCCCGTTGATTCGGTTGGCATATTTTGCTTTTCCGGCTACGACATCTATATCACTTAAAAAGTCCTGATATTCTATCAATAATGGTAAGAAAGGACGAATTACATTAGACAAATTCTTTAGAATTCTTGTAATTTCTTCCTTTTCTTCATACTCTAAATTGGCTAATTCTCTTGAATATTTTAAAGTAGCTTCAGGTTCAATATAAGCAATGCTTCCAGTTTTAGAACTTCCTAAAATTGAACCTTTTACTTTTCGACGATACATTGCCAAAACCGCTAAAACTCTACGATTTTGAACAAAACTTTCTTTGATATCATCTAAATAGCCTAAACTGTTATATTGCGTTAAAGCAACACCAAAACTTTGGTTTACTTTGCCACGAACCAAATTCATATTCTGACGAATACTGGCTAATGCCGGCGAAGCATTGTCTTTGATTTCGCCATATTTGTCAACGATTGCATCAATTGCTGTTATAATATCTTTCGTCAGTTCAACTCTCGAAGCTCTTGCATTTAAATTTGGATAATAATCATCGAACTTCTTAAGGAAATTCAATAAAACATTTGTGGTCGCAGAAAGATTGGCAATTTTCCTGAAACTTCCTACTTCAAGAAAACTATCTTCAATTGCCAAAAACTTAATTTCGTGTGTTATGGCGTCAAATCCGTGATTCGGAATCGCGTTGTTATTCTGAAAAGAAGATACATACTCTGATGTCTGCATTAAAGACTGCATCAAAGTTTCCTTATCTCTGAAAGGTGTTATTTGTAAAGCTTTTTCTTTTCCAATGTCTGTATTACAGCCTGCAGAAATAGTTTCGAGCACCGTTGGAAATTGTAAATCTTGTAATGTTTTTTCTGTAATAGATATCATTATATATCGTAAGTTGTAAAGATTTCAAAGTTACAAAGTTTTAAAACTAAATAGCACTAATAATTGGCAGTTTGAATAAAACTTTGCGTAATTTGTAATAAAATTTTAAAATGAAAATTAATTTATCCTCAGATTGGCAAGCAGTTTTAAAAGATGAAATTCAAAAACCATACTTCACTGAATTAATGGAGGCTTTGGATATCGAATATAAAACGCACACTTGTTATCCGCCGACTGAGTTAATTTTTTCTGCATTTAATAATTGCAGTTTTAAGGATTTAAAGGTTGTTATTATTGGTCAGGATCCTTATCATGGAGAAGGCGAGGCCAATGGTTTAAGTTTTTCAGTAAATAATGATGTTAAAATTCCACCTTCTTTGCGCAATATTTTCAGAGAAATAAATACCGATTTTGATTCGATTTTTATGCCAACATCAGGGAATCTTGAAAAATGGGCGCAACAGGGTGTTTTGCTTTTAAACGCATCATTGACTGTTAGAAAAGACAGTCCAAATAGTCATAAACATTTAAAATGGAATCTTTTTACAGATGCTGTTATTCAAGCTATTTCTGATCAGAAAGAAAATGTTGTTTTTCTTTTATGGGGAAGTTTTGCTCAAAAAAAAGGATCAAAAATTGATCGTTCAAAACATTATATTCTAGAATCAGGACATCCATCACCAATGAGTGCTAATCAAGGGAAATGGTTTGGAAACAAACATTTTAGTCAGACAAATGATTTTCTGAAATCGAAAGGAATTAAAGAAATTGATTGGTTGTAAAACACCAATTACACCAATTTACACGAATTTTTAGCAATTTTGTCATTTCGAGGTACGAGAAATTACACTAGAAATTTCATAGACAATATCTTCAATCTTTGTCGAATTTCACGTGTGATTTCTCATACCTCGAAATGACAAAAATCTTAATTAATTTTGATTCAGCAGACTATTTATCTGCAGGTTTCTTAATAATTTCCTCTAAGACAGCTTTCTTTTCGTAATTCACTACTTTTAAAATAATCTCTTGATTTTTTACTGTTTTCCCTTCAATTATGTATAATTTTCCGTTTTTAAACGGAACATTACTTTGGTCAAAGTCAACATCACCATGAGTCAAAGTACTTTTAATATCAGCCGTGTCTATCCATTTTTCATTTAAAACCTGAATGGCTTTATCAGAATACTGAAAAGGTTTCGTTCTAAGATTGTTTAAAACTCTTGCGTTCGGAAAATAGTTACAGCGAGTGTCTTTACCACTAAATACAAGGGCTACAAAAAAACAACCCATCACTAAACCAATCAAATAATATGCAAAACGGTGTACGAACTTCATGAAATAAAATTTTTGCAAAGGTACATTAAAGTTCCTTTAAAATACAAGTAAATTAATATCGTTGTCCGGCAAATCAAACCAGTCTCCAATTGCTTTATTTGTAAGGATTCCGTGGTATAAATAAATACCATTTTTAAGACCTTTGTTGCAACGAATTGCACTCTCCAAACCACCATCTTCAGCTATCTGATGCAAATAAGGAGTCAAGATGTTACTTATTGATAATGAAGCAGTTTTAGAATATCTTGAAGGAATATTTGGTACACAATAGTGCAAAACATTGTTTTTGATAAAAGTTGGTTTTTCGTGTGTTGTTACTTCTGAACTTTCGAAACATCCGCCCGTATCAATACTGACATCAACAATCACCGCACCTTTTTTCATATGTTCAACCATTGTTTCGGTAACAACAATTGGACAGCGTTCTTTTCCGCGCATGGCACCAATTGCCACGTCACAACGCCTTAAAGCTTTTAAAAGACCTTTTTGTTGAATAGTAGAAGTAAAGATTCGCTGATTTAGATTATTCTGTAAACGACGTAGTTTTGTAATAGAATTATCAAAAACTTTTACATTTGCCCCAAGCCCAATTGCGGTTTTTGCAGCAAATTCACCTACAGTTCCGGCTCCTAAAATAACAACTTCAGTAGGAGGGACGCCCGTAATATTTCCGAATAAAAGTCCTTTTCCGAATTCATCTGTAATCATTAATTCGGCAGCAATTAAGATGGAAGCAGTTCCGGCGATTTCACTTAAAGATTTTACAGCCGGATAAGATCCGTCTTCATCTTTTATGTATTCAAAGGCAAGCGCAGTGATTTTCTTTTGTGCTAAAGCCTCAAAATATTCTTTCTTTTTGGTTTTTAACTGAATAGCAGAAATGATAACCGTTTCAGGATTTATCATTTTAATTTCAGCTAACGTTGGTGGTTCTACCTTTAATAAAAATGGACAACCAAAAACTTTTTTTGTGTCTTTTGTAATTTCTGCACCAGCGTCCGCATACTCTTTATCTGAATAACTAGAACTTTCTCCCGCACCAGATTCAATCATAACGCGATGACCTTCATAAGTTAAAGAATTTACAGCATCTGGAGTTAAGCAAATACGACGTTCCTGATAACTTGTTTCTTTAGGAATTCCTATAAAAAGTTCTCTTTTAAAACGGCCAACCTCAAGCTTTTCTTCTTGTGGCAGTAATTGTTGTTTAGTAAATGGAGTTAACGTGATTGACATGGGTTATGCAAAAAATTAAAGGTACAAATTACGCAAAAAGATTTACAATTAGTGCAAAAATTCTGCTAATACTATAACGACAATGTTAAGATATTTTTTGAAGATTTTGTGTAAATTTTACTGCAAACCTAATTAGTACCGCAAGCTAAAGGTTTTGGCAAAATCTTCTCATAGCTTTTATACTAATTTTAGCTCTCTTTTTCCGTCAGCCAGTAATTCAATTGTAATGTTTGACGTCTCTTCTGGAAGTAAATTTGCAATTTTTTCAGACCATTCGATAAAACACCAATTTCCGGAATACAGATAATCATCCACACCCATATCAAGTGCTTCGGTTTCTTTATTTAATCGATAAAAATCAAAATGATAAACAGTTTGATTATCAGAAGTATAATATTCATTAACTAAAGAAAAGGTTGGACTGCTAGTTGCATCCTGAACGCCTAAAGTTTTACAAAGTTGTTTTATTAAAGTAGTTTTTCCAACTCCCATTTCTCCGTTAAAAAGAATGATTTTTTTAGGATTTGAATCTAAAATCTGCTGGGCAACTTCCTGGATTTGATCTAATGAAAAAATGATATTCATTTTATTTTTATTTGTCTTTAATCTCATTCGCAGTTTCCAGAATGAGACTGAAAACTGCGAATGAAAACTTTATTTAGGGTTAAATACCAAAAACGGAATGATCATTTCTTCTAATGAAATTCCGCCATGCTGATATGTGTTTTTATAATAACTTACATAATGATTGTAGTTGTTTACGTAGGCCAGAAAAAAATCATTTTTGGCAAAAATAAACGAACTACTCATATTTATAGCTGGCAAACCAATTGTTTTAGGCTCTTTAACTACGTAAACATCTTTTTGTTCGTACGTCAAACTACGACCAGTTTTGTAGCGCAAATTTAAACTTGTATTTTTATCTCCGACAACTTTCGACGGATTTTTTACATTAATCGTTCCGTGGTCTGTTGTAAGGATTAATTTAAAACCTAATAATTGAGCTTGTTGAATAAGTTCTAAAAGAGGTGAATTTTTAAACCAACTCAAGGTTAACGAACGATAAGCTTTGTCATCAGAAGCTAATTCTTTTACAACTTCCATTTCCGTCTTTGCATGCGAAAGCATGTCAACAAAGTTGTAGACCACAGTTACCAAATCATTGCCTTTTAATGCTTTGAAATTTTCAGCTAGTTTTTTACCACTGGCTAATTGGTAATTTTAAAATAATCTTCCTTAATATTAAGACCTAGACGTTTTAGCTGAGCCGATAAAAATTCCGCTTCATACAAATTTTTCCCTCCGTCTTCTACATCGTTTTTCCAATATTCAGGATGTTTTTTTTCCATATCCAAAGGCAGTAAGCCAGAGAAAATAGCATTTCTTGCATATTGTGTTGCAGTTGGTAGAATTGAAAAATAGGGAACTTCTTTTTCTAATTTATAATAATTAGAGATTACAGTTTCAAAAGATTTCCATTGATCGTAACGCAAATTATCAATTACAACAAATAGAATTGGCTTGTCTTTCTTTTTGATTTCCGGAACAACTAATTCTTTAAATAAATCATGAGATTGGATTGGTTTATCAGCTTTTGGAGCAAACCAGTCTTCATAATTTCGTTCAATATATTTTCCGAATTGAGAATTGGCTTCGACTTTCTGCGATTCAAGAATTTCAATCATCGCCTGATCGTTGATATCTTCCAGTTTCATTTCCCAAAAAAGTAGCTTTTTGTACAATTCAACCCAGTCTTCATAAGAATTCACCATGGCTAATTCCATAGAAATTTTTCTGAATTCTTTCTGATAATCCAAAGTTGTTTTTTCTGTAATCAATCGGGAATCATCGAGATTTTTCTTTAAACTCAATAAAATCTGATTCGGATTAACCGGTTTTATCAAATAATCAGCGATTTTAGAGCCAATCGCTTCTTCCATAATATATTCTTCCTCACTTTTGGTGATCATAATCATCGGAATAGCCGATTTTTTTTCTTTCATTTCAGAAAGTGTTTCCAGACCACTCATTCCTGGCATATTCTCATCCAGAAAAACTATATCAAAATTGTCTTCTTCGAATAAAGCAACAGCGTCAAGACCATTATTACAGGTTGTAACTTCGTAATTCTTTTTTTCGAGAAATAATATGTGAGGCTTTAAAAGATCGATTTCATCATCGACCCAAAGTATTTTTATCTTATCCATAAATCAATTAATAATTTTTACTGCAATTTAAAGTTATAGAACTTAAAAAGTATTAAAAATAGTATAAATTTCGCGAAAATGAAATCTAAATTCAAGATAAAATCATTTTGTTTTTTAGGTATTTACCTCAAAATCAATTGAATTTAATATCAAGATTTAAATGAAAAACTATAGTTATTTACTTATATTTGTTGACCTAAAAATAACCAAATAGTGACTCATATCAATAAGTTAAAAATATTCAATGATCCCATTTACGGGTTTATCACAATCCCGAACGAACTTATTTACGACTTAATTCAGCATCCGTATTTTCAGCGATTGCGCCGTATTTCACAAATGGGTTTATCGTATTTGGTGTATCCTGGAGCGAATCATACACGTTTTCATCATGCTTTAGGTTGTATGCATTTAATGAAAAAAGCAATCGACACGCTTCGTTTTAAAGATGTTGCAATTTCTGATGAAGAAGAAAATGCTTTGTTAATAGCAATTTTGCTTCATGATATTGGGCATGGACCTTTTTCACACGCAATGGAAAAAAGTATTGTTGAAGATGTGCACCATGAAGCGATTTCATTATTGTTTATGAATCAGCTAAATGAAGAGTTTGACGGAAGATTAAGTCTGGCTATTAAAGTTTTTAGAGGAGAGTACCATCGAAAATTTATGTTGCAATTGATTTCAAGTCAATTGGATATGGATCGAATGGATTATTTGAAGCGTGACAGCTTTTATACTGGTGTTGCAGAAGGAAATGTGAATTCGGAACGATTGATTCAGATGATGAATGTTGTTGATGATGTTTTGGTTATTGAAGAAAAGGGAATTTATTCAGTCGAAAAATTTCTTCTTTCCAGAAGATTAATGTACTGGCAGGCCTATCTACATAAAACAAGCCTTGTTGCAGAACTGATTTTGATGAAAGTATTAAAGAGAGCAAAAGAGCTTACATTAAAAGGAGTTAAACTTCCTTGCAGCGAGCCGCTTTTGTACTTTATGCAAAATAAAATTACACTTGAAGATTTTGATGCAGAAAAATTGGATTTGTTTTCACAATTGGATGATTTTGACATAATAAGCGCCTTAAAAGCATGGCAAAGACAAGATGATTTTATACTTTCAACCTTAAGTAAAATGATCATTAACAGAGATTTGCTTAAAATTAAAATGAGCGCTGAGAAAATTTCTATGGAAGAATCTCAGTCCATGAAAGAAGAATTTGCAGAGGAACATCGTATTTCGCAATTAGAAGCAGGTTATTTTATCTTTAGAGGGAAAATAAAAAACCAAGCATATAGTAAAGCAGCTGAACCAATACGTATTTTGAAAAAAGACAAAACAATTGAAGATGTTGTCGAAGCCTCTGACCAGCTGAATTTGAAATCGTTATCTAAATTGGTTACAAAATATTACATCTGTTTCCCAAAACAACTTATCTAAAATTAACATTTAAAATCTATTTTTTATATTTTTGTCGCGATGAAATTTACAGCAGAACAAATAGCAGGAATTTTAGAAGGAGAAGTTGTTGGGAATCCCAATGCAGAAGTTTCTCGGCTTTCTAAAATAGAAGAAGGAGAGGAAGGATCTCTTACTTTTTTAGCTAACCCTAAGTATATCAATTATATATATAGTACAAAAGCGACAGTAACGATTGTTAATGACAGCTTTGTGCCTGAACAGGAAATTACTACAACATTGATAAAGGTGGAAGATGCTTATGCAGCGTTTTCTAAACTTTTGCACTTTTATAATCAGGTTAAATTAAACAAAAACGGTATCGAACCGCAGTCTTTTATGTCTGAAGGAACTAAACATGGGGAAAACCTATATTTAGGTAGTTTTAGTTATATTGGTCAAAATGTTGTTTTAGGTAATAATGTAAAAATTTACCCAAACAGTTTTATTGGTGACAATGTAACCATTGGTGACAATGTTTTTATTTTCGCCGGAGCTAAAATTTATTCAGAAACTGTAATAGGAAACAATTGCACGGTTCATTCCGGAGTTATAATTGGTGCAGATGGTTTTGGCTTCGTGCCAAATGAAGAGGGAGTATATAGTAAAGTACCACAAATTGGTAACGTTATCATTGAAGATAATGTTGATATTGGTGCCAACACTACAATCGACAGAGCAACTTTGGGCTCCACTATAATTAGAAAAGGAGTTAAATTAGACAATCAGATTCAGATTGCCCATAATGTAGAAATAGGAAAAAACACTGTGATTGCGGCGCAATCTGGTGTGGCAGGTTCTACGAAAATTGGCGAAAACTGTATGATTGGCGGCCAAGTTGGTATCGCAGGTCACTTGACTATAGGAAACAATGTAAGACTACAGGCACAATCTGGCGTAGCAAGGAACATCAAAGATGATGAAACGCTACAAGGAACGCCTTCTCTGGCTTATACCGATTTCAATAAATCTTACGTTCATTTTAAGAATTTACCTAAGATTGTGACCGAACTGGAAGAATTAAAAAAACAAATAATAAACCCAAAAAATGGATATAATGGTTAAACAGAAGACCATCAAAAATGAAATTTCGCTAACAGGAGTTGGATTACACACTGGAAAAGAAGTTACAATGACTTTTAAACCTGCTCCAATTAATAATGGTTTCACTTTTGTAAGAGTAGATCTGCAAGGTCAACCAGTCATTGAGGCTGATGCTAATTATGTTGTTAATACCCAAAGAGGTACAAATCTAGAAAAACTAGGCGTTAAAATTCAGACTCCGGAACACGTATTGGCTGCATTAGTAGGCTGTGATCTGGATAATGTTATTATCGAATTAGACGCTTCAGAGCTTCCTATTATGGACGGTTCTTCAAAATATTTTGTAGAAGCAATAGAAAAAGCCGGAATCGAAGAACAAGCTGCAAGTCGCAATGTTTATGTAGTAAAGGAAGTAATTTCATTTACTGATGAAGCTACAGGAAGCGAGATTTTGGTTATGCCAAGCGATGATTACCAAGTTACTACAATGGTAGATTTTGGTACAAAAGTTTTAGGTACTCAAAATGCTACTCTTAAAAGTATTTCAGATTTTAAAGACGAAATAGCAAATTCAAGAACTTTCAGTTTCTTACATGAATTAGAATCATTGTTAGAAAACGGACTTATTAAAGGTGGAGATTTAAATAATGCCATTGTTTATGTAGATAAAGAAATCTCTGAGTCTACAATGGAAAATTTAAAGAAAGCTTTTGGTAAAGATGAAATTTCAGTTAAACCAAATGGTGTTTTAGATAATCTTACTTTACATTATCCAAACGAAGCTGCAAGACACAAATTATTAGATGTTATTGGAGATTTATCTTTGATTGGAGTAAGAATCCAAGGAAAAATCATTGCAAATAAACCAGGGCATTACGTAAATACACAATTTGCTAAGAAACTTGCAAAAATTATTAAAATTGAGCAAAGAAACCATGTTCCTGTATACGATTTGAATCAGGAGCCATTAATGGACATCCATAAAATTATGGCTGTTTTACCTCACAGACCTCCATTTTTATTAATCGACAGAATTATAGAAATGTCTGACAGTCATGTTGTGGGAATGAAAAATGTAACTATGAATGAAAACTTCTTCGTAGGACATTTTCCTGAAGCGCCAGTTATGCCGGGAGTATTAATTGTTGAAGCAATGGCTCAGACTGGAGGAATTTTGGTATTAAGCACAGTTCCGGATCCAGAGAATTATTTGACTTATTTTATGAAAATAGATAATGTTAAATTCAAACATAAAGTATTGCCTGGGGACACATTAATTTTCAAATGTGAATTGATTTCTCCAATCAGAAGAGGAATTTGTCACATGCAGGCTAACGCTTACGCAAATGGGAAATTGGTAACTGAGGCAGAATTAATGGCTCAAATTGCAAAAAAACAATAATAATTAATCGATTTTATTGTTTACGTTTGTTGCCCTAAATCAGATTATTTTAATTTAAAATATAAAACTCACAGATGAATCAACCATTAGCATATGTTCATCCAGGCGCTAAAATCGCTAAAAATGTTGTAATTGAACCTTTTACAACAATCCACAATAATGTTATTATTGGTGATGGTACTTGGATTGGTTCAAATGTAACCATCATGGAAGGTGCCCGAATTGGAAAAAATTGTAATATTTTTCCAGGAGCGGTAATTTCTGCTGTACCACAGGATTTAAAATTTGGCGGAGAAGATTCTTTGGCTATTATAGGAGATAATTGTACCATCAGAGAATGTGTTACTATCAACAGAGGAACAGTTGCTTCAGGGCAAACTATTCTTGGAAACAACTGTTTAGTAATGGCTTATGCACATATCGCACACGATTGTGAAATTGGAAACAATGCCATTATAGTAAATGGAGTTGCTTTGGCTGGACACGTTGTAGTTGGAAACCACGCCGTTATTGGTGGTTTGGCAGCTATTCATCAATTTATTCATATTGGGGATCATGCAATGATTTCAGGTGGATCATTGGTTAGAAAAGACGTTCCTCCTTATACAAAAGCTGCAAAAGAACCTTTATCTTATGTTGGAATCAATTCAGTTGGACTGAGAAGAAGAGGTTTTACAACAGAAAAAATTAGGGAGATACAGGAAATTTATAGAATTCTGTATCAGAAAAATTACAATACAACTCAGGCTTTGAGTATTATTGAAGCAGAGATGGAAGCTACTCCTGAGAGAGATGAAATTTTGGATTTTATCCGAAATTCATCACGAGGAATTATGAAAGGTTATTCAGGAAACTATTAAAAATAAAGTTTAATTGTTTATTTGTTTAATCGTTCTATCGAAAAAAACAGCTAAACGATTCAACGATTCAACAAATAAAATAAAACAAATTACAATGGCATCTACATCAGATATTAGAAACGGATTGTGTATTAAATTTAATCACGATATCTATAAAATTATTGAATTTCTTCATGTAAAACCTGGAAAAGGACCAGCTTTCGTAAGAACAAAATTGAAGAGTTTAACTTCAGGAAAAGTATTAGACAATACATTTTCTGCAGGTCATAAAATTGACGTTATTCGTGTTGAGACACATACATTCCAATATTTATATCCAGAAGGAGATGAATTTCATTTTATGAATGCTGAAACATTTGAGCAGATTTCTTTAAACAAAAACATCTTAGATGCACCAGATTTGTTAAAAGAAGGAACAAATGTAATGGTTCAAATTAATACTGAAACTGATTTGCCTTTATCTGTAGATATGCCTGCATCAGTAATTTTAGAAGTTACTTATGCTGAACCAGGAGTAAAAGGAAATACAGCTACAAACGCTACAAAAAATGCAACAGTAGAAACTGGAGCAAATGTAAACGTACCTTTGTTTATCAACGAAGGTGATAAAATTAAAATTGATACTGCTTCAGGTTCTTATATGGAGCGTGTTAAAGAGTAATTTCTTAATTAAGATAATTTGACAATGAGTCAATTAGATAATTTGTGAATCGACATAATTTTTGTACATTCATTTTCTAATTGACTCATTTTCTAATTGACAAATTTTCTAATTATTACATATGAAATTTCAAAAGAGTCATTCTTTACAAGAAATTGCAAATTTGCTTCAATGCGAATTTATTGGCGACCCAAACTTTCAGGTTTTAGGCATGAACGAAATTCATGTTGTTGAGCCTGGTGATATTGTTTTTGTAGACCATCCAAAATATTATGATAAAGCTTTACAATCGGCTGCTACAATTGTTTTGATAAATAAAAAAGTAGAATGTCCGTTAGGTAAAGCGCTTTTAATTTCTGATGACCCTTTCAGAGATTTTAATACATTAACCAAACACTTCAAACCTTTTCAGTTTGCTAATGTTGCTATTGCTCCCACGGCAGAAATTGGCGAAGGAACTTTAATACAGCCAAACAGTTTTGTTGGAAATCATGTAAAAATTGGTAAAAACTGTTTAATACATTCAAATGTTTCGATTTACGATCACACTATAATTGGTGATAATGTAATAATTCATGCAGGCACAATTTTGGGAGCAGATGCTTTCTATTATAAAAAACGCCCTGAAGGTTTTGATCAGTTAATTTCTGGAGGAAGAGTAGTAATCGAAAATAATGTTGGTATTGGTGCGCTTTGTACAATTGACAAAGGTGTAACTGGAGATACAACAATTGGAGAAGGAACAAAACTGGATAATCAGGTGCACGTTGGGCACGATACCGTTATTGGTAAAAAATGTTTAATAGCTTCACAAACTGGTATTGCTGGTTGCGTGATTATTGAAGATGAAGTGACACTTTGGGGACAAGTTGGTACTACAAGTGGCATCACAATTGGAGCGAAAGCTGTTGTAATGGGACAGACCGGAGTGACAAAATCAGTTGAAGGAGGAAAGTCCTATTTTGGAACTCCGATAGAAGAATCAAGAGAAAAATTGAAACAGTTGGCGAATATCAAAAAGATTCCTGAAATTCTAAATAAATTGAAATAATATGTCTATTAAAGAGTTTGTTCAAAAATTTTATAAGTCGGATGCCTTAATTGATAGTGAAATTCTCAAAACTTATTTGCATCCTGATGTTATATTGGAATGGAACAGTAGTAAAGGATTAATTCAGATGAATTATGATTCGATGCTTGAAATGGCAAACGAATTAAACCGTGCTTATGTGCGTTCAAAAGTTAGAATTAGTCATATTCTAGCCGAAGAAGATCTGGTTTCAATTCGTTATTCTCATTTTGTAAAAACAATTGAGAATCCAAGAGAAGAAATGTTGTTAGCACATTTTGCGACAATTTGGCAAATAAAAGATGATAAACTTTACCGAGGATATCAGATGAGCCAATTTTCTTAATATTTTTTTGACAATAAAAGGGCTAAAATAGATTACAAAACCTTATTTTTGCAACACAATTTTAAAAACTACATAAAATATATATCATGAGTGTTTTAGTTAATAAAGATTCCAAAATAATTGTTCAGGGATTTACAGGAAGCGAAGGTACTTTCCATGCTTCTCAAATGATTGAGTACGGTACTAATGTTGTTGGTGGTGTTACTCCAGGAAAAGGAGGAACAAGCCATTTAGACCGCCCGGTTTTTAATACAGTAAAAGATGCTGTAGATCAAGCAGGTGCAGATACTTCTATCATTTTTGTTCCGCCAGCTTTTGCTGCTGATGCAATTATGGAAGCTGCTGATGCTGGAATTAAAGTAATTATCGCTATTACAGAAGGAATTCCTGTAGCAGACATGATTAAAGCAAATAATTATGTTAAAGAAAGAAATTCTAGATTAATTGGTCCAAACTGCCCAGGTGTAATTACTCCAGGTGAAGCTAAAGTTGGTATTATGCCAGGTTTCGTTTTCAAAAAAGGTAATGTTGGAATCGTTTCTAAATCTGGAACTTTAACTTACGAAGCTGCTGACCAAGTTGTAAAACAAGGTTTAGGAATTACTACAGCTATCGGTATTGGTGGAGATCCAATTATTGGAACTACAACAAAAGAAGCTGTTGAATTATTAATGAACGATCCTGAAACTGAAGCAATCATTATGATTGGTGAAATTGGTGGTCAATTAGAAGCTGATGCTGCTAAATGGGTAAAAGCTGATGGAAACCGTAAGCCAGTAATTGGATTTATCGCTGGAGAAACTGCTCCTGCTGGTAGAACAATGGGTCACGCAGGTGCTATTGTTGGTGGTTCTGATGATACAGCTGCTGCTAAAAAACAAATCATGAGAGACAACGGAATTCACGTTGTTGATTCACCAGCTGAAATTGGTAAAAAAGTAAAAGAAGTACTTGGATAATCTCCAAATATTCTAAATAATAAATTCAAAAAAAGTCTCAATATTCTGTTGAGACTTTTTTCCATTTTAAAGACTGAGGCGTAAATTGAAAAAACTTAGCATCTTAGTATCTCAGTGTCTTAGAAGCTTAAAAAAGAAATATGAGTAAAGAGTTAGAAAAATTTAAAGTAAGCAATAGTTTTGCTTTTACTATTGAAGACAGTTTAGAAGAAGTTTGCAATGCTCCTGAAGGAAGTGCTGGGGTTTTTGTTGTTTATGCTGTTGAAGGAGCAGAGAAAGAATTAATTATGGTAGGTTCTACCGGAACAGTTCAAAATGACGGAACATTAAAAAGTAAAAATGGTGGCTTATACGATAAAATCGTAAACGGACATCAATTTGCAAAAACAGGAAGAAAATATTCATGGCCTGCACAAATGAAACTAGAGAATATTTCTGTTCTTGAAGTTTTCTGGTATGAAACTTTTAACGCAGATAATAAAGCAATTCCAACAGCTGTTGAAGGGCAGGTACTTCAAAGTTTCTTGGATGAAAATGCTAAATTGCCTAGATGGAATGTAGCTTTCTAAAAAAGCACTTTTATTAAAATTTTATTCTTAGCCTTACTTTATTAGTAAGGCTTTTTTTGTAAAAGTTTAGAAGTAATAAATCATTTTAAGTAGTGAAATAGAAGAAAATAGTTCAAGAAATACAGTTGTTCTAAAGCGTTGGAGTTATATCCTAATACTAATATATTAGTTCTTTTATGTAAAATAATTGGTTTTAAATAATAGCTTTTATATATTTATCGAACAAAAATGAGAGATAATGTTAAAATAGTATTATCATCTCATTAAGTATAAAAACCATTTTTACGAATACCGCCCCAATAAACAATGAAAACTGCAACCGCAACGATCAATCTTTTTGATGATAATACACTTTGGAATAATTTGAAAGACGGTGATGAAAAATCATTTTCCATGTTATTTGAGCGTTATTATGCCGATTTGGTACGATATGGAAATTCTCTTTCTCTATTCGAAGAAAAAGTTCAGGATTGTATTCAGGATGTTTTTACAGATTTGTGGGTGTATAGAAATTCGCTTCAAGAGTCAGTCGTAGTAAAAGCTTATTTATTGGCGAGTGTTCGTAAACGTATTGCACGCTTACATGAACGTGATCATATTTTTCGTAAAACAACCACTACAGATTCAATAGCATTTTTACTTGAATTTTCAGTTCAGCATGAACTTGTAGATGACGATTATGCTACAAAAGAAAAAGTAAATCATTTGAATAAGTTACTAAATGATTTACCTGCAAGACAAAAAGAAGCGCTATATCTTCGTTATCATCAAGGCTTAACTGTCGAACAAATTGCTGAAATGCTCGATGTTAACTATCAATCGGCAAGCAACTTGTTACACCGCGGTTTACTTAGTCTTCGCAAGGAATGGAAAGGTTCTTTCCCTATTATCCTACTACTATCTTCAGGAAGTTTTTAAAATTATTTCAAAAAAAATAAAAAAAATCACAATTTGGTGAGTATATAATAAGAGAAGTGTCCTCTATGTTTTTGTAACCTTATATTTAAATGCAAAAACGTAACACATATACCCAAATAGAAGATTTTTTATCTGATGATTCTTTTAGATCCTGGATCTTATCTAAAATTGATAATGACGGCTGGGAAGAATGGACCTTAGAAAGTCTTCAGCGCGCGAAACTAGTTGAAGATGCAAGATTACTACTTCTTGCCATGAAATTACCTGAAAACGAATTTTCTGCTTCAGATATTCATAAAGCGTTGCAAAACACATGGGCAAAAATCCGTGAGAAAGAAAATCAAAAAACAGTTCAAATTTTTAAAATTAATGTTTTTAGAAAATATTTTCTTTCAGGAATTGCTGCAACCTTGTTTATATGTATGGCTTCTGCATGGTTGTATACCACTTATTTTAGATCAGGAAATTCAGTTGTAACGTACAACGAATTGATAAATGATGACAACGAAGGTTTAGTGGAGCAAACTAACAATTCTGATAAACCACAAATAATTACACTTTCAGACGGAAGTTCTGTTTTGCTTCAACCTAACAGTAAATTGAGTTATCCAAAAATATTCGACGGTAACGAGCGAAAAGTATACCTGTCAGGCGAAGCTTTTTTCGAAATAAGTAAAAACCCGAAGAAACCATTCTTTGTTTTTGCAAACGAAATTGTTACCAAAGTTGTAGGAACAAGCTTTAGAGTAAAAGCCTATTCAGACAAACCAGATGTTGAAGTCCTTGTTAGAACCGGAAAAGTCAAGGTGAGATCTAATAATCTGGCTGCCAAGTCTGATAATAAAGAAATTGTTTTATTACCTAATCAGGCTTTACGCTTTCAGAGAAGCGAAATGAAATTCAATAAAATCACTGACATCACACAGGACATAAGTCTTTCAAAAAGCATTGGAAGTATTGAACAGTTAAGTTTTGAATTTACTGATATTCCTGTTTCACAAATATTCGAAACCATCGAACAGGCTTATTTAATTGATATCGATTTTCCGAAAGACAAATTAAAAGATTGTCATTTGACCACATCTTTAAGTGATCAGCCATTAACCGAAAAATTAAAAATTATTTGCAAAAGCATTGGAAATAATACCAGTTTTGAAATGAATGGAAATCAAATTACGATAATTTCAGAAGGTTGTAATTAAGATTTTTGTTGGGTGTAACTGTAATTACACTCTGGAAAATTATTGTTGTAATTCTAAGTTTTTAAGGTAAAATCTTATTTTCTGAATCAAAAATGTAAATTATTTCTTTTTATTTAAAAAAATCAACTAACCAAAACCAAAGTAAAAACCATTAAATGCCTATGTAAAACTATTTATAAAAAAAAGTGCCGAAATGCTGTAACATTATCGACACTTATTAAAGTTGAATTGCTCTCTGTAAAGAGTGATTCATTCGTTTCTTAAAAATACATGCGAATCAGTATTAATCAAAACAAACCAAAATTATGAAAAAACCAGTTGTTAAACAACGATTACTCCATAGAATCATGAAAATAACACTATTTCAGTTTGTCTTAGCACTTGTGTTTTCAAGCTTTGCTGTGGCAAATAATGTTAGTGGACAAAAGAAATTAGATACAAAAGTTACAATTACAGTTGAAAATCTGACTCTTGATAATGCTTTGTCTAAAATCGAAAAGTCCGCACATGTAAAATTCTCTTATAACTCCAGACTTCCGCAGCTCAATAATAAAATTAGTATTGAGGCGAATCAGGAAACACTTTCCAGTATTCTGAACCGAATTTTGGTACCTTTTAATATTACTTTTTCGGAAGTGAGCAATCAGATTATATTGCAAAAAAATGCAGAAGCAACTCCTTTTGAAAGCGTAGATAATTCTGATTCACTTTTTGAAAAATTATCAGCAGGACCTGTTATTAGAGGAAAAATTACAGATGCAACGGGAAGTCCACTTCCAGGTGCAACTGTAATGGCAAAAGGGACAAAGGTTGCTGTGTTAACTGATTTTGACGGGAATTTCGTAATCGAAATGCCTGCAAATTCAGACACACTTGTTATTTCTTATGTAGGTATGGAGACTAAAGAAATAGGAATTGGCAATACAACACCAACAGTTGTTTTAAATGAATTAGGACAAAACCTTAAAGAAGTTGTGGTTACTACCGGATATGAAAAAACGTCTAAAAGAACTTTTACAGGGGCTATTAGCAAAATTTCCGGAACCGAATTAAAAGTTGATGGAGTAGTTGACGTAAGCCGAATGATCGAAGGAAAAGCGGCCGGAGTTACAGTACAGAATGTTACTGGAACCTTTGGTACAGCTCCTAAAATTACAGTGCGTGGTTCTTCTTCTATTTTTGGAGATACAAAACCGTTATGGGTTATTGATGGTGTTGTGCAGGAAGATATTATCAATATGTCTTTCGCAGATTTGGCATCAGGTAATTCAGAAACATTGTTAAGTTCGTCTGTTGCAGGGCTAAATGCAAATGATATTCAAAGTATTGAAATTCTTAAAGATGCATCGGCTACGTCAATTTATGGATCAAGATCATTAAATGGAGTAGTGGTCGTAACAACCAAACAAGGACGAAGAGATTCACCACTAAAAATAACTTACGGTTTAGAGCAAACGGTTAGAACGGTACCAAATTACAGCCAGTATGATATTTTGAATTCTCAGGAATCGATGAGTATTTTAAAAGAAATGGAAGCTAAAGGATATTTAGATTTGCCTTCAACTGTAAATGGTAGATACGGTGGAGCCTACAACATTTTAGGCCGCGCAATCAATACTTATATTCCTGAAACAGACAGTTATTTAGTAAGCAATGACCCTGTTAGTCGAAATAACTTTTTGAGAAAATACGAGCAGGCAAATACAGATTGGTTCAAAGTTTTGTTTAGACCATCTATTACACAAAATCACTCTTTGAGTTTTTCAGGAGGAGGAAAAAATAACACTTTTTATGCTTCTTTAGGATATTATACAGATCCAGGATGGACAATTGCCGATGATGTTAAACAAATCTCAAGTAACATTAAAGGAACATTTTATGTAAACGATAAATTAAACATAACGCTTTCTACACTTGCATCTGTGCGCGATCAGGGCGCTCCGGGAAGTTATGAAAGTGAAAAAGACGTTGTTTTCGGAAAAGTAACACGTGATTTTGATATCAACCCGTTCAACTATGTATTAAATACGAGTAGAACTTTACGTCCTTATGACGAAAAAGGTAATCTGGAGTATTACAGAAACAACTGGGCTAAAATGAACATCATTAATGAATTAGAAAATAATTTCATGGAAATCGAAGTGAAAGATATTCGTTTCCAATTAGATCTTGATTATAAAATAACGCCACATTTGACCTATAACTTAACTGGTTCTGCCCGTTATGCAAATACAAGTCGTGAACATAAAATCTTAGAAAACTCTAATGTTGTTGGTGCTTATAAAGCAGGAACACCTGATGGAGAAGATGGTGTAAACACCTTAGTGAGAGATCAAAATATCTTTTTATACCAAGATCCAAATGATTTGACAGCGCCAAAAGTATCTGTTCTTCCAAATGGTGGTTTTTTAAGAAAATTTACCAATGACATGACTTCTTATAATTTAAGAAACAGTGTTAATTACAGAAATATTTTCGGCGAAAAACATGAAGTAGAAGGTTTATTCGGAACTGAAATGAGATCTATTGACAGAACCAGTGATCAGTTTACTGCTGCTGGTTTGCAATATGACAGAGGTTTAACTGCTTTTACTGATCCAAGAATAATAGAAAAAATTATAAATGGAGGAGATTCTTATTATGGTTTTAATGAAGAGCAAGAGAGAACGGTTGGTTTCTTTGGGAAAGTAGGATACACTTATGATCGTCGTTATACTGCTTCACTTACAGGCCGTTATGACGGATCGAACAGACAAGGAAATAGCAATTCTTCAAGATGGCTTCCGACTTATACTGTGAGTGGAAAATGGAATGCTGCTGAAGAAAGTTTCATGAAAAACGTAGAATCGGTTAATACTTTGGCACTTAGAGCTTCTTACGGTTTAACAGCAACTGCGGGACCAGCAACAAACTCTTTGGCAATTTATAAAAGTGCAATTACTGATCGTTTCATATTAGATGATAGAGAATCAGGTATTAGAATCGAAGAATTACAAAACGGCGATTTAACTTGGGAAAAACAGTTCGAAACTAACATTGGTGTTGATCTTGGAATGTTTAACAACAGAGTGCAATTAACCACAGATATCTATCGTCGTAAAGCTTTTGATTTAGTTGATTATGTGATTACTTCTGGTGTTGGAGGTCAGAGAATCAGACAAGGAAACAATGCTGATATGGAAACGAAAGGTTTGGAGGTAGCTTTTACAACCAAAAACATAGACAACAGAGATTTTAAATGGACTTCAACTCTTAATTTCTCTGTTTACAATCAGGAAATTACAAAACTTGAAAATACTCCAACTGCATTTGATTTAGTTGATGCAAATGGAGGAAATACGGTTGGTCATCCGAGAAACTCATTGTATTCTTACCAATTTACAGGTTTGAATAATCAAGGGCTTCCAACATTCATTTTGCAAGACGGTGCAGAAAACAATATTACTGATGCCAATTTTCAGGACAATTTAAATGTTACTAATTATTTAAAATACGAAGGATCAATTGAGCCTAATAAATCATTTGGTTTTGCCAATACATTCACTTACAAAAATTGGTCTTTATATGTTTTCATTGTTGGATCAGGAGGAAATAAAGTTCGTTTAAATCCTGTTTACGACAGTACTTATGATGATTTGACTGTATTTACTAAAGATTTTACAAATCGTTGGATCAATCCGGGAGATGAAAATTATACCAATATTCCTGTAATTGCAGACAAACGTCTAAATGCAAACTACGGTGGAGAACGTACATTGGCAAGAGCTTACAATACGTATAACTATTCGGATGCTCGAATTGCCGATGGCGATTTTGTGCGATTGAAGAATATTTCATTGAGTTGGGAATTTCCAAAGGATTTCAAAAGAAAAATCGGTGTGAACACCTTTACTTTAAAAGGATCAGCAGTAAATCCGTGGTTGATTTATTCTGATAAAAGACTAAATGGTCAGGATCCTGAATTTCGTAATTCTGGAGGAGTTGCTTTACCGGTAACCTCTCAATATACATTTACTTTAAACCTTTCATTATAATAGTCAAAATTATGAGAAACTTAAAAATAACATTATCCCTATTGATACTTATAAGTATTTATAGCTGTGATGATTTCTTATCAGAAAAGCCAGATAATAGAACAGAAATTGATACACCTGAGAAAATAAAAGAGTTATTGGTTGAAGCTTATCCTCAGATGAGTTATTTCGAGATTGCCGAAACGATGTCAGACAATGTAATAGACAGCGGTCTTCCGGAAACATTAATCAGAAATGAGCAAAATTACAATTGGGAAATTAATACAGAAGCTACCGATATTGATACGCAGGCTTATTACTGGGATGCTTGTTACAAAGCAATCGCACACGCCAATAAAGCATTAGAAGCAATAGAAGAGCTAGGAAGCCCGGCAAGTCTTAATCCGCAAAAAGGAGAAGCTTTAATTGCAAGAGCATATTCACATTTTATGCTGGTTTCGCTTTGGTCGAAACGTTATAACCCGGCTACAGCAACAACTGATTTAGGAATTCCGTATGTAACAAAACCTGAAAAGGAATTATTAGTTAAATACAAAAGAAACACCGTTGCTGAAGTTTTTGATTTTATTGAAAAAGACATTGAAGAAGGTTTAAAGTATGTTACAAATGATTATAAACAGCCAAGATTTCATTTCAATGTAAATGCATCAAAAGCTTTTGCCAGCCGATTTTATTTAGTAAAAGGAAACTGGGATAAAGTTATTTCATTGTCAGATGATTTAGGTTCTAAACCGGTTGGAAAATTAAGAAATCTTGCTTCATATGAGTCAATTGGTGTTGAAGATCAGCAATTAAAATACGCCAACAGCGATGCCGAAACTAATTTGCTTATTGTTTCTGCAAATACTATTGTGAGCAGAGTATACCACTCAAACCGTTTTAATCTGTCTGGTGTAAATCAGCCTGAAATTTTCGGTTCGGCAACAAACCTTTTCAGAAAGCCATATTACTACAATTTATATTCTTCTAACGGAAGCACAACTTTGTTTGTTCCTAAGTTCTATGAATACTTTAAGTATTCGAATGTTACAGCTGGAATTGGAGATCCTTATGTTGCAGAAGTTTTACTTAGCAATGATGAATTTTTCCTAAACAGAATCGAAGCACACGTAATGAAAGGCGAAATTGTAGTGGCAAACGCTGAATTGGAATATTTTACAGCTACCAGAACACCAACTTACAATCCGTCCAGAGATATTTTGACTGAAGCAATGGTTGTTGCAAAATATCCTGTAATTCCAGATGAATTTACTCCTTTTTATACCATGACAGCTGTTCAGACTTCATATGTAAAAGCAATTGCTGAAGCACGAAGAAGAGACTTCATGCACGAAGGAATGAGATGGTTTGATATAAAACGTTTTAATCTTGTTGTTACTCATGCAACTGCAAATAAACCGGTAAATAAACTGGAAAAAGATGATAACCGCAGAGCATTACAAATTCCGCTTCACGCATCAAATACAGGTATTGAGTTAAACCCAAGATAATCTAAAAATTAAAATCATGAAATTATTTAAATATAATAAAATAGCAGTTTTAGCACTGGTTTCGATTGCACTGGTTTCTTGTGGCAATGATGATCAGCCGGGAGATAGCCAATTGGACTATACACAACCGGTTAAAACAAAATTGGACAATTGGATTACAACTAATTATTTGACTCCATACAACATCAATGTTCAATATAAATGGAATCAAAATACCGTTGACAATAGTCGTTATTTATTTCCACCAACAATAGAAAAGGTACAACCTGCTCTTGAAATTGTGCAAACGATTTGGCTAAAAAGTTACGCCACAATTGGAGGTGCAGATTTCGTAAAGAAAATTGCTCCGCGTGAAATTGTTTTGGTTGGAGGAGTAAATTTAAATAGTGTAGGAACCAGAACTTTAGGTTTAGCCGAAGGTGGACAGCGTGTTACCTTGTTTGAAACTGATTATATCGATAAATCTAACCGTGAAAATGTTGCAGAGTTTATTCATACCATTCAGCATGAATACATTCACATTTTAAATCAAAACAAACCTTTTGATGAAAAATCATGGACTGTAATTACTCCTGGTGGTTATACAGCAGACTGGTACAATTACGAAATTCCAGAATCAAACGAGCTTGGTTTTATTACTAGTTATGCAAGATCCAATATCAACGAAGATTTTGCAGAAACAGCATCGATGATATTAATTTATTCGAAAGATGAATATGCTGCATTTTTAGCAGGAATTCAAAGTCCGTTTGCTCTTGAAGCTTTAAAAAAGAAAGAAGCGCTTGTTGTTAAATACTTCAAAGAAGCTTTCAATATGGATTTTTATGCTTTGAGAGATGAAGCAGAAAAGAATACTACAGCTGTTATAACTAACTAAAACCAGTATCATGAAAATAAAAAACCTATATAAGTACTTATCTGCAGCTATTTTGATACTGCATCTTTATTCCTGTACTAATAATACAGACGCTGATCCATTGTTTGACGAAACACCAACAACACGTTTAAACAATCAAAAATCAGAATTAAACACCGCTTTATTGTCATCTGAGTTTGGATGGAAAGCCGTTTATTTTACTGATAATACCGTTTTGGGAGGATATACACATCTTTTTAAGTTTGCAGAAGACGGGACTGTAGAAATGGCATCCGATTTTGATGCTGATACGAAAGTTTACAAAAGCGAATATGCCATTCAACTTGGAAGTACAGTAAGCGTTACGTTTACCACAAAAAACAGAATTCATCTTTTGTCAGAATCAAATAACTATCCGATTCCGGCATTGGAAGCAAAAGGATATTTAGGAGATTTTCAGTTTTTATATTATGGTCAGGAAAATGGAGAAATTATTTTCAGAACCAACAGAAACAATCGTGAACTTCGTTTCGTAAAGGCAACCGCCGCTGACTGGGCTGATTTGTCTAAAAATCTTGAAATGGAGAAAAACGTGATCGGAAGTGATGATCGTCCGCTTTTTAGAATGCTTGAAACGAATGACGGAACAACCACTCATAAATTCGATTTCCTATTTAGTGCCGCAACCCGATTTGTAGAATCCAATTCAGTTGAAACTGGTTACGCTGTGAGTCACGATATGGGAGTAGGATACACCCCAACCGGAATCGTGGTAAGTCCGGCAGTAGAAGTTGGTGGACAAAAATTAACAGATTTCGTCTACAATGATGCCGACGGTAGTTTTACTGCAACGGGAACAAATGGTGTAACTGCCACAATAAAATATACGGATAGTCCTTTGGTACTTACAGATGATTATAAGTTGATGCTTCCTGGACAGCCATTGTATTGGTTTGGATATTTCACAAACGATTATACGGTAGAAGCTCCAACAAACTCAAAATTGTTTAATGATGAAATTAGCAAAATAAATGCAGCATTGCCAGAAGGACAAAGTATACTATCAGTAGAATTGTATACTAATACTTCGGCAGGAACTATTATCTATTACAGTTTTGAAGGAAGAGATCCAATTCAGCATTATGTTACTGTTGAAGAAGATGCAGCAGGTAAAAAGATTATCCTGAAACATAGAGCATGGGACGGAGATACAACTGCGCCAACACCGTCATTCCTTGCTAGTTTTGACAAGCATTTAATGGATGCCAATGGTTTATACATCAAAAAAGAAAGCTTTAAACTTTTTTATTCTGAACCGGTTTATACTATAACAAGCGCATCAAATCCGTTTAGAATGACAACCTGGAAACTTAACTAATTTTAAACTTTAAAAATGCAGTTGTAATAAACTGCTTTTATATCCCTACAAATTAAATGCATTGTCAATATCAAATTATTGAGAATTTTAGTTTTGTTTTTAATTTTTGGAGGAAAGGCAGCTCTTTTTGAGCTGCTTTTTTTATTCTTTAAAATTCGATTGTAAACCATTTTTTGTATTTCAAATTTTATTAAACGCCCAAATAATCTATATTTGTAATTCAAAAAATAAAAACGAATACCTTAATATGAAATTACTAGAAGGAAAAGTAGCAATCATTACTGGCGCTAGCCGCGGAATTGGAAAAGGAATTGCAGAAGTTTTTGCGAAACACGGTGCAAACGTAGCATTTACATATAGCTCATCTGCTGCATCTGCAGAAGCTCTTGAGGCTGAATTAAATAGTTTAGGAGTAAAAGCAAAAGGATATCAATCTAACGCTGCTGATTTTAATGAAGCTCAGTCGTTTGTTGACGCTGTTTTAGCTGATTTTGGAACTGTTGATATCTTGATCAACAACGCCGGAATTACAAAAGACAACCTTTTAATGCGTATGTCTGAAGCTGATTTTGACCAGGTTATTGATGTTAACTTGAAATCAGTATTCAATATGACAAAAGCAATTCAGAAAACTTTCCTAAAACAACGTGCTGGTTCTATTATCAATATTAGTTCTGTTGTTGGGGTTTCAGGAAATGCAGGGCAAACTAATTATGCAGCTTCTAAGGCAGGTGCAATTGGTTTTACAAAATCTGTAGCGCTTGAGTTAGGTTCTCGTAACATTCGTTGCAACGCAATTGCTCCAGGTTTTATCGAAACTGAAATGACTGCGAAATTACCTGAAGATGTAGTAAAAGGATGGAGAGACGGAATTCCGTTGAAACGTGGAGGAACTACAGAAGATGTTGCAAATGCTTGTCTTTTCTTAGCTTCAGATATGAGTGCATACGTTACAGGACAAGTTCTTAACGTTTGTGGAGGAATGCTTACTTAAGATTCTAAGTTGCTAAGGTTCTGAGCTACTAAGTTTTTTAATCTGACTCTGGAACAGAACACAATTTTTTATCTGATTACTGCAAACCGATACTGAAAACTATACATATGACCACAAACTCGATTTTATTATTATTGCTTTCTTTAGTAATAGCTGGTGGGTTGTCGTATTTTCAATATTTTTTTAAAGCCAAAAACAAATCGAATCTGATTTGGTTTTTGGCTTTTTTACGTTTTCTTGCCATTTTTGGATTATTGGTTTTATTGATAAATCCGGTAATTTCTAAAAGTTCGCTTGAAATAACAAAAACACCTTTAGCAATTGCGGTTGACAATTCGAGCTCGATTGAAGCTTTAAAATCGGATAAAAAAGTAACCGAATTATATCAAAAACTAATCTCAAATCCTGCTTTAAAGGAAAAATTCGAGATTCAGTCGTATCAGTTTGATGCTGATTTTAAACCTTCGGACAAATTTGATTTCAAAGGAAAACAAACCAATCTGGATGAAGTTGCCAAAAACTTAAAAAGCATCAACAAAAATCTGATTTTTCCATCGGTTATAATTACCGACGGAAATCAAACTACAGGAAATGATTATGTATATCGTTTTGATCCTGTCAATAAAGTTTATCCTTTGGTTGTGGGAGATACAACTACTTTTTTTGATCTAAAAATCAATCAGCTTAACGTTAATAAATACGCTTTTCATAAAAATAAATTTCCCGTAGAAGTTTTTCTACAATATTCAGGAGATAAAGCAACAACTGCTGATTTTACCATTTCTCAGGGAAATTCGGTTGTTGTGAAAGAGAAAGTTTCTTTTTCGCCTTCAAAGAAAACCGCTTCATTAAATTTACTTTTACCGGCTGACAAAGTGGGATTACAAATTTTTAAAGCAGCCATAACTTCAAACGCAAAAGAAAAAAATAGCTATAATAATATCAAGAATTTTGCTGTCGAAATTATCGATCAAAAATCGACTATTGCAATAGTTTCAGCCATAAATCATCCTGATATTGCGGCGCTAAAACGTTCAATCGAAATTAATGCACAGCGTAAAGTGATTTTGGTTAAACCAAATGATATCAGTCAATTGCAAGAAGCTTCGGTTTTGGTTTTATATCAGCCGACAGCTGCTTTTAAAGCTGTTTTTGATAACAATAAAAATGCAGGAAGAAATACGTTTATTATAACAGGAAACAACACCGATTTCAACTTTCTAAACCAACAACAAAACAATCTGAATTTTAAAATGAGTGGTCAAATTGAAGATTATTTGTCCGAATTTCAATCTCAGTTTAATTTGTTTGCTATCGATGATATTGGTTTTGAAAATTTTCCACCATTACAAAATCTATTCGGAACGGTTACTACAAATGGAAATGTTTCAGTTTTACTTTCTTCAAAAATTAGAAACGTTTCTACAAATGCTCCGTTATTGGCTTTCGCCGAAAATCAAGGAAAAAGAACTGCTTTTCTTTTAGGAGAAAACAGTTGGAAATGGCGTCTGCAAAGTCATGTAGACAATCAATCCTTTGAAAAATATGATGTTTTTGTAGATAAAGTGATTCAGTTTCTGGCTACATCAACTTCAAAAAAATCTTTAGTAGTTACACATGAAAGTTTTTATAATTCGGGAGATGAATTGATAATCAATGCACAGTATTTTAATAAAAACTATGAGTTTGATGAAAAAGCGAGATTAACAATTTCGGTTACAAATACAGAAACCAAGCAAAGTAAAAACTACGATTTACTAAAAGGAAATAATTCATTTTCTGTAAATCTAGACGGGTTAACAGCCGGAAAATACAATTTCACTGTAAAAGAATTAAATTCTAACACTTCATATTCAAGTCATTTTGAGATTTTGGATTTTGATATCGAGAAGCAGTTTGTAAATCCTGACGTTATAAAATTAAAACAGTTGGCCTTACAAACCAATGGAAAAGCTTTCTTTGTAAATCAAGCTGACGATTTGATCAATACGCTTTTAGAAAACAAAGAATACAAATCGATTGAGAAAAACGTTTCAACTAAAACACCAATAATTGACTGGATTTGGTTGTTGGTTTTAATCGCTGCTTTGTTGACGACAGAATGGTTTGTTAGGAAATATAATGGTCTTTTATAGTTTATCATTATTATGTAAAGTCCCTACGGGACAAAATTGTACTTAAAACATTGGTTGGCTATCGATATTTAATCTCTACGAGATTTCTTGACTGCTTTTTTATGTGTTAACTCCGTCAGGAGTTTAATATCAGTAGAAAAAATCAATGCACAAATAAATTTGTCCCGTAGGGACTATATAAGATATATGTGTTTTGGAAGTATAAGTTTTATTGTTTAAATAAAATTCCATTAAAAAGGATCAACGCGATAAAAAACTCCGTTAGGGGTTTCAGCTCGGTAGAAATAAAAATAGACACCCCAATAGATTTGTCCCGTAGGGACTATATAAGTTTTACGTGTTTTAAAGTATAAATTATATCATTTTATAGAGTATTAAAAAATGGATTTCAGGCTAAAAGTTTTCTACACCGTTGCACTCCGCCTTAACTTTACTAAAGCGGCGACAGAATTGTATATCTCACAGCCTGCGGTTTCCAAACATATTCAGGAGTTGGAAGAAACCTACAAAACCAAACTTTTTGAGCGTAATGGTTCAAAAATCGCTTTAACACCTGCTGGAGAAATTCTGCTAAAGCATACAAAAGAGATTTTAGAAATTTACAATGAAATCGATTTTGAAATGAGCTCTTTTATTAGCGAACGTCAAGGTTTATTGAGATTAGGAGCGAGTACAACGATTTCTCAATATATAATTTCTCCGGTTTTAGCACGTTTTCATCAGAAACAAAAAGACATAAAAGTCAATTTGCTGAACGGAAATACAGAGCAAATTGAAAATGCTTTGATCAACAAAGAAATCGAAATCGGAATTGTGGAAGGACAGTCTAAAAATCAGTCTATCAAATACATTCCGTTTTTAAAAGACGAATTGGTTTTGGTATGCAATAGCAAAAATCCATTTGTGCAGCAAAACGAAATTTCGATAAACGATTTAAAATCAATGAAATTCATAACTCGAGAACGTGGTTCAGGAACACTTGAAGTTATTGAATATGCCTTAAAAAATGTAAATTTAAAATTATCCGATTTACAAATTGAAATGCAATTAGGAAGCACAGAAAGCATAAAATCCTATTTATTAAATTCCGATTGTTTTGCTTTTATGTCCATTCACGCAGTTAATAAAGAGCTAAAAAACAACGAATTAATAGTTTTAGACGTAGAAAAATTATCGATTGAAAGATCTTTTTATATTATAACATTACAAGGGAAATCAGATCCGCTATCAGAGCTTTTTATTCAGAATCTATCTACTCATTATAATTTTAAGTTATAGTCAATTGTAATTTATGATTGGTTATTCTGGTTCAAACAACGGAACTTTGCAGAGTAAATATTAATTATTCTATTTTGAAAACAAAAGAACAATCAGCACCACAATTGTTTGAAATTAGTCACTACTTCCAAACTGCAATTTTCGCAACTATAATTATTCTGTGTTTATTCTCTATTATATCGCCACCAATTGCTTTGTTGTTTGGCGTTGTAGTTGTAAATATTTTCGGAAACCCATTTATAGAATTTAACCACAAGGCTATTACTTTTTTACTTCAGTTCTCCGTTGTTGGTTTAGGTTTTGGAATGAATGCTTCAAGCGCCATTTCTGCGGGAAAAGAAGGTTTTGTTCTGACAATTCTATCTATTTTCAGCACACTTATTTTTGGACTTCTATTGGGAAAATGGCTGAAAACAGAACGAAAAACATCACACTTGATCTCTTGCGGAACAGCAATTTGTGGCGGAAGTGCAATCGCAGCGATTTCTCCGGTAATAAAATCAAATGAAAACCAGACATCTATTGCTTTGGGTGTTATTTTTATACTGAATTCTGTTGCGCTTTTTGTTTTTCCTTTTATAGGACATCAATTAGGTCTCTCACAAAAAGATTTTGGCTTATGGTGCGCAATCGCTATTCACGACACAAGTTCTGTAGTTGGAGCAGCGAATAAATACGGAGCAGAAGCTTTACAAATTGCAACAACAGTAAAATTAGCAAGAGCCTTATGGATCATCCCGATTTCGATTATTACTGCGATTATTTTTAAAAACAAAAACTCAAAAATCAAGATTCCTTATTTCATCGGGCTATTTATTGTTGCAATGCTTTTGAATTCATATATTCCAAGTATTTCATTTTTTGCGCCGCATATTGTAAATCTGGCAAAGATTGGTTTAACAATAACTTTGTTCTTAATTGGTGCAACTTTAAATATAAATACTTTAAAATCAGTAGGAGTGAAGCCGTTACTTCAGGGAATTTTTCTTTGGATCTTTATTGCAAGTTTAAGTTTAATGGCGATTATTTATTTGGGCTAAATTATTTCACTTTGGAAAACTTTAAGATTGGTTGACCTGTCATTTTATAGAATTTTCCTTTTAATGAAAAACGCCTTACGATTTCAAAATCAAATTGCTTTTTAGTTTTTGCCATTTGTGCTAACTCTTTCGGAAGATCTACTTCGAAATCATCCTCAGTGTTTTTTGCTTTTTTATAAGAACCCGTTGTAGTAACGATAAAATCACGGAAAAACTTTTTATTATCCTTGACCACCGTAAATGAACTTGACCAGTCTGAACTAGGACTATTAAAAAGGCTATAATAATCAACTTCCATTAATAGTTGGTATTTACCCTCAAAACCAACAAGAAGATATAAAAATCCTGAATAAGGAGCGCCCGGACCTCCGTTAGAATGCACAACTGTCAATGCAAATTGATCTTCACCAATTTCAACTAGTTTTGGTTGCGGAGCTCTTGAGAATGCACCACATGCAAAAACTGCTGGCTGAAAAGAACGCATTTCCCAAACCTTCCCATTTTTCGCAAATTTGGCCACGCCTATTAATCCGCCGGAAAATCGGCCAGTCTGTAAACCATCCATATCATAAACTGAATGATTAAAGGTTAACAATTTAAATTGATTTCCTTTAGAATCTGTATAATCGATATTGCTTAAAAGTCTTGTTGCCACACCATCTTGATACGGAAACATTTGATCGCCTTCGACACCATTTACATCAAGATAAGCTGTTGGCTTGCAAGCTTTACAGTTCCAGCTTATAAAAGTATTGTCATCTTCAAGTTTATATAATTTACCTGGAAAAAGCTTCTGCATTGTTTTTATTCCATCAAACGGCTCAGCAATTTTAAGTACTCTTTTGGAATTTAAAATAGTATCATTTACATTTTTTAGCTGTACATCAGATTGTTGCGCTAAACAAAAAGTAGAAACTAGAAAAATAAGATTTAGATAAGAAAGACGCATATTTGTAAGATTTAACTTAATATCAAACATACAAATAAAAAATCTTTCAACATGAACTTATATCACATATATGGTATAAAAACTGCAAAAAATCAAATTCAGATAATCTTAATTGGTAAATTTTTAAATTATCTTTAAATACGGTAACTTTGCCTTCCAAATACAAAAACAAAATGAAAAACTTCAAAATGAGACCAAAATTAATCGCCTTATTTGCATTAGTTATTGGTTTTTTCACTCTATCATGGGGAATTGTCGGTCACGAAAGAATCAACAAAGCAGCCGTAATGGCTTTGCCAAAACAGGTTCAGGTATTTTTTTACAATCATATTGATTTTATTACACAAGAAGCTTCTGTTCCGGACATTCGTAAATATGCTTTGAATTATAAAGATGAGAATCCGAGACATTATTTCGATATGGAAAACTTCGGTTCTATTGATACTATTCCGCAAACAATGGAAGAAGCAAAGAAAAAATATAATGCTAAATTCTTGAACGATAATGGAATATTGCCTTGGTATATCGAAGATATGATGGCTAAATTAACTAAAGCATTCAAAGATAAAAACAGAGCTGAAATCTTATTTCTTGCGGCTGATTTAGGTCATTATATTGGTGATGCCCACATGCCGTTGCACACGTCTGCAAATCATGACGGACAATTGAGCGACCAAAAAGGAATTCATTCGCTTTGGGAAAGCAGATTGCCTGAATTGTTTGCAAAAAACTACAAATTAAATGTTCCTGAAGCGCAATATTATGCAGATGTTCATAAAGCGACTTGGGATATGATTAACGACACACACAGTTTAGTTCAACCTTTATTAGATATCGATAAAAAGTTACGTACATCAACTCCGGAAAACAAAGTTTTTAAATTAGATGCTGAAGGAAAAGTGATGAAAAGCAAATATAACACCGCTGTTTTTGCTGATGAGTATGCTACAAAACTTCACGCTGATTTGAACGGAATGGTTGAAAAACAAATGAGAAAAGCAATTGCTGCAACAGCAAGTTTTTGGTACACAGCGTGGGTAAATGCCGGAAAACCTGATTTAAGCGATTTAGACGCACCTGCAGTTACACAAAGAAATCACCAAGCTTTACAAGAAGATTTAAAACTATATCAAAAAGGTGATTTATTCGGAATGAAAAATCAGAATGATTAAGTTTTTGTTTCAAGTTGCAGGTAAAACTTGAAGCTTAAAAAAAAGAAAAGCCTCAAATTCAAATGAATTTGGGGCTTTTTTTTAAAACTATTTTCTTGCTTCTTTCGTCTTGTTTCTATTTTCTCTAGCGAACATTTGCGTATAATTTCTTATTCTTCGCTTTTAAATCTTCAAACTGATATTGTTTTTCTTTTAATAAATACGACGCCGACTGGTAAAAAGAAATGGCGTCATTTACTAAATCGGTTCTATCTGTTTTTAAAGGGATTTCATCGTATAAAACCTGGAATTCTGGTGCAACTCCTGCTGTCGGCTTCACTTTTAAATCATATTGTTTTACAACTTGCTTAGGCGATAAAATAGTCAATACATTATCTTTTATTAAACCTAAATCTTGGTAAGTAGCGATAAAAGCTCTCGGTTTATAATCGGATTTAAAAACATCCTGACCGAAAAATTTACTTTCGTAATCAAAATGTAACAATCCAAACAATGTTGGCATCAAATCAATTTGCGACATTAATTGGTTGTATTGAGCTGGCTTTTTATTTGGTGTATAAATAAAAGCCGGAATTCTGTATTTATCCAGCGGAAGCTGCGTCTTTCCAGCGCTTGAAGCACAGTGATCAGCTACGATAACAAAAACTGTATTTTTAAACCAAGACTGTTTACTAGCCATTTCAAAGAATCTACGAAGCGCAAAATCAGTATATTTTACGCCGCCGTCACGAGATTTAATGTCGCCTGGAATATCAATTTTATTATTCGGATATGTAAACGGCCTGTGATTGCTCACTGTCATAATATGATTAAAGAAAGGTTTATTTTCTTTAGCTTCGGCATTCATTATTTTGATCGCCTTGTTGTACATGTCTTCATCACAAACGCCCCAAACGTTTGAAAAAGTGATTTCTGATGGAGAAAAACTGGATTTATCCACAATCTCGTACCCATTTCCAGAATAAAAATCCTGCATATTATCAAAGAAAGCATCGCCTCCATACATGAATTTCACATTGTAACCTTTCTGTTTGAAAACAGATCCTGTTGAAAACTTATTTTTATTGTCTTCTCTCTTAACAACACTTTCTCCGGCAGTTGGTGGCAAACATAATGTTACAGCTTCCAGGCCACGTACAGTACGATTTCCGGCTGCATATAAATTGGTAAACTGAAGACTTTTTTGAGCCAGACTATCTAGAAATGGCGTTATATTTTGCTTGTTTCCGTAAGCCTTCATAAAATCAGCACTATAGCTTTCGATCGTTATTAAAACCACGTTTTTATGGATTTCAAGAGAATCACTAATGATTTTTCGTCCCGTATTTTCGCCGGAAATATCAGGAAATTGTTCTCTCAAATTTGCAAAAACTTTGTCTTTTGGAAGTGTTTTGTAGAATTTAAAATAATCTAATTTATTATTCTGGAAAGCCAGATAAAATTTATATATTCCGTTTGACTGTAGTTCATTGACAAAAACATTTTTCGAGTTTTCCGTTTTTGATAAAGCCGGAATTACAAATAGCGAAATCACAAACAAACAGATATAAACCCCGGAAATTTTTAGTTTTTCATTAAGATTAGGAATCTCTTCAATATAGTTTTTTGATCTTTTCAGAATAAAATAGGTTATGACACCAGTTATAAGGAAAAGCGCAGAAAATATTGGAATCACAGGGTAAGACTGCATAATATTTCCAATTACTTCATTGGTATAAATCAAATAATTTACTGCAATAAAATTATATTTTACACCAAATTCATTCCAAAAGAAGTACTCGCTTAAGCCATTTTGAAGAATCAATAAAACATAAAGGAAAATAACGAAAGTAAAAAGCCAGAATCTAATTTTATCTCTCCATTTTGGAAGAAATAATAAAAGAGAAAAAAGCAATGTTTTTATTCCAATAAATATTAAAACAATTCGTGGCAAAGCGCCGCCGTATTCATCTAAAATACTTTTTCCCGATAGAATGTATAAAAGCAAAGCTATAAAACCACCCAAAATTATATAACCGTAAGGTTTATTGTATTTTAGATTCGAAATAAAAATCAAATAAAGCCACAAAAATACACTTGCCAGAATAAACACAAAGAAATCTGAAATCAAACCTAAACTGAAAATCTTTAAACTTTCAATAATTGTAAATGAACTTTGCGTTATAGGATGGAAGAAAAGAACAATGCGCAGGATAAAACTAATGATGAAATAGAAAATTGCGAGATTGTAGAATGGTGAAAGTTTTTTGTAAAAAATCATATCATTATAATTTATGCAAAATTAATTTGCATAAATGAATAGCTGATGAAGTTAGGCTTTTACCTTGCTTAGTGTTAACTTAATGTTTCCTTAAGATAATGAAAACGTAATTGCTTGTAAATTTTTTAAGTAATTATTAAGCGATTTCTATGCATGAAAATCGGTATCTTTGAAAAACCATTAAGACAGATTAATCTTAATTTAAATTACAATACATGCATATTTTAATAGTTGAAGATGAACTAGGGATTGTACAATTTTTGCAGCAGGGATTGCAGGAAGAAGGCTATTTGATTACAACAGCTAACGATGGCTCAAAAGGATTTGAATTGATTCAGAACCATCAGTACGACCTCATTTTATTAGATTGGATGCTTCCAAAAATTAACGGTCTGGATTTATGCAAAGCCATCAGAATTAAAGATCAGCATACTCCAATTATTTTTCTGACTGCAAAAGATACAGTTCAGGAAACTATTGCGGGCTTAAAAGCCGGAGCCAATGATTATATCAAAAAGCCTTTTAGTTTTGAAGAATTGGTAGAACGAATTAAAGTACATTTTAGGCATCGAAAAAGAGAAGAAGAACTAACATTAGGCACAATAAAAATTGATTTGTCTAAGCATATTGTATTAAAAAATGACGAAGAAGTCTCTCTTACGCAAAGAGAATTTGAACTGTTGACTTATTTAATTCAAAATAAAGGGAAGGTTTGTACACGAAATCAAATTCTTAAAGATGTTTGGGAAATCAATTTTGAATATGATACCGGCGTAATTGATGTTTTTATGAATGCTATTCGAAAAAAACTCAATCTGAAAATCGAGGAAGATTATATAAAAACAATCCGCGGTATTGGTTATATCGCCAACGATCTATAAATGATGCAGCTTTCCTTTAAAAACAGAATTGCATTAAACTATATTATCACGACGGGTTTGTTGATTTTAGTAGTTTTCTCGGCAACTTATTCTATCGTAAAATTTACTGTTTATAAGCATATTGATGAAAATTTAATGATTGAAATTCAAGATCATTTAAAAGAAATCAAGGTTGAAAATAAGAAAGTAATTCTTATGGATGCTGAAGAATGGGAAGAACGTGAACACAATTCTGTTGATGTAAACCCTGTTTTTGTTCAGTTTTTGGATTTAAACAAGAAAATAATTGAAAAATCACCCAATTTAAAAAATGAAAAGCTTGTTTTTCATGAAAGCAAAGATCATTATGAATTGTTTGACACCAAATTATTGGGCAATAAAATTAGACAGATTCAGGTTCCGCTTCATTTAAAATCAAAAAAGATTGGTTATCTGATTATTGCAATGTCACTATCGGATTCGGCTAAAGTTCTAAAAAACCTTCTAGATACCTTATTGATTTCTTTTCCTATCATTTTGGTTTTACTGTTTTTAATCGCCCGTTTCTTTGCAGGACGAAGCATAAAACCAATTAATGCGATTATCAATACCTCAAAAGTTATTACAAAAGATAACCTGAAAACACGAATTCCTTTACCTAAAAGCCGTGACGAATTATATACGCTTTCAAAAACCATAAACAGTCTTTTAAATCGTATCGAAGATGCTATTGAACGCGAAAAACAGTTCACATCTGATGCTTCTCATGAGTTGAGAACGCCTCTTACTGTTATTAAAGGAACGCTTGAAGTATTGATTCGTAAACCTAGAGATAACAAGGAATACGAAGAAAAAATAAATTATTGTATTAATGAAGTAGATCATTTAAATACATTAGTTGATCAATTACTTTTAATGGCGAGATTTGAGAACCAACACCATAATATTAATACAGAATCTGTGTATTTGAATTCATTAATTTTGGACGTTTTAAATCTTAATTCAGAGAAAATTTCGACTAAAAATATTGATGTCAAATTTGATGCTGTAGCAGATTGTTATATTCAGTCCGATAATTTTTTGGTAATTACAATTCTTAGAAATATAATTTCAAACGCAATAAAATATACCAATAATGGCGGACATATTTTAATTTTTCTTCTCAAGCAAAACGATAGCATAGTTTGTAAAATAAAGGACGATGGAATCGGAATTGCAAAAGGCGATTTAGAAGCAATTTTAAATCCATTTTTCCGCTCAAATTCTACCGATCATCCTGAAATTAAAGGAACTGGACTTGGTTTATCGATTGTAAAACGAACTACAGAATTATTAAATATTAAGTTTAAAATAGAAAGTAAATTAGACGTTGGAACAACAGTAACTTTGACTTTTAATGAAAACAAGAAAACGTTATAGTAAATAAAAAATCACTAGCAAAAACGGTACTTCAATTTTTATTTAACAATAAACTTACGTTAAGTTATATTAAAAATTGCTTTTTTATGAAATTAACTAGTATATTTGCAACCGAATCAAAGAATTATAAAACAAACCAAACAATGATTTCAAATCAATTACATCATCATCATTTTCATTATTGCTCTCAAGCGATGTGTTAATGGTATGTGTGTAAATCATCATATTTTAAAACCCGTTTGAGTACATCAAACGGGTTTTTTTATACCAATTCTTTGTACTCAAACTATTAATTCAACAAACAACTAAAAAATGAGTACTTTAAAAATTGCAATTCAAAAATCAGGTCGTTTAAACGAAGATAGCATCCAAATCTTAAAAGACTGTGGTATTTCTATCAACAACGGAATCGATCAGTTAAAAGCTGAAGCTTCAAATTTTCCTCTTGAAGTTTTATACCTTAGAAATTCAGACATTCCTCAATATTTAATTGATGGAGTAGTAGATTTGGCTATTGTTGGTGACAACCTTTTGGTAGAAAAAGGAAAAGGAATCGAAGTGGTTCAGAAATTAGGCTTCTCAAAATGCAAGGTTTCTGTTGCAGTGCCTAAAACATTCGAATATAACTCTGTTCAGGATTTGGCAAATCTTCGTATTGCAACTTCTTACCCAAATACTGTCAACGAATATTTTAATCAATTTGGCATAACTGTCGATATTCACCAAATTTCAGGATCTGTAGAAATTGCACCAAATATTGGTCTTGCAGATGCAATTGTAGATATTGTTTCAAGCGGAAGTACTTTATTCAAAAACAACTTAAAAGAAGTTGAAGTTATCTTAAAAAGTGAAGCCGTTCTTGCAGTTTCACCAAAAGTTTCTCCGGAAATTCAAAAACACATTGACACTTTAAAATTTAGAATCCAGGCTGTTTTAAGAGCTAGAAATTCAAAATACATCTTGATGAACGTTCCAAATGATAAAATTGATGCTGTTGGAAAAATTCTTCCGGTTTTGAGAAGTTTAACCGTTCTTCCGTTAGCGCAAGAAGGTTGGAGCAGTGTTCACTCCGTAATCGACAAAGACACTTTTTGGGACGTAATCGATCAATTAAAAGAAGTGGGAGCTGAAGGAATTTTAGTTTGCCCAATCGAGAAAATGGTTCTTTAGGGCTTCGCCCGCTATAGGCTGTAAGCAATAAGCTTTAAGCCTTAAAAAAAACACAACGATAATAAAGCCTAAAGCCTACAGCTTAAAGCTTAAAGCCTGAAAAAAAATGAATATAATAGACAATCCAAAACCAGAAAACTGGTCAGAAATATTAAAAAGACCAACCCAAACCATTGATGATATTGAGGTTACGGTAAAAGAAATATTCAAAGAAGTACAGCGAAAAGGAGATGAAGCTGTCGCAAAATACACTTCAATTTTCGACGGAATTTCACAAGACAATTACGAAGTTTCTTTAGAAGAAATAAAGGAAGCAATTCAATTGATTCCGAACGAGTTAAAAGAAGCAATTCAATTGGCAAAAGACAATATTTACAAGTTTCACAGCGCTCAAAAAACGGAAAGAGTTGAAATTGAAACTATTGAAGGAGTAAATTGCTGGCAAGAGAAAAGACCAATTCAGAAAATTGGTTTATACATTCCAGGCGGAACTGCACCTTTATTTTCTACAGTTTTAATGTTGGCTGTTCCGGCTGAAATTGCCGGTTGTAAAGAAATCGTATTGTGTTCTCCACCAGACAAAAAAGGAAAAATTAATCCGGCTATTTTATATGCGGCGAATTTATGCGGTGTAACAAAAATTTTAAAAGTTGGAGGAATTCAAGCCATTGCAGGAATGACTTTCGGTACACAATCAATTCCGAAAGTGTATAAAATATTCGGACCAGGAAATCAGTTTGTAACGGTGGCGAAACAATTGGCAACACAATTTGGAGTTGCAATTGATATGCCGGCCGGTCCATCAGAATTATTAATTGTTGCAGATGACACAGCAGTTCCAGCTTTTGTAGCTTCAGATTTATTATCGCAGGCAGAACACGGAACAGATAGTCAGGTTATTTTAGTTTCTACTTCACGAAAACTTATTTCAGAAGTAGAAGAAGAAGTACAAGCACAGTTAGAAGTTCTTCCAAGAAAAGCAATTGCAGAGAAAGCGATTGAAAATTCAAAATTGATTTTTGTAGAAAATGACCAAATCGCTTTGGATTTAATTAATGAATATGGGCCTGAACACTTTATAATCTGCTCAGAATATGATGATTTCTATTGCAACGGAATTATAAACGCAGGATCTGTTTTTATTGGAAATTATACTCCGGAAAGTGCGGGAGATTATGCATCCGGAACAAATCACACGCTTCCAACAAATGGTTATGCTAAAAATTACAGCGGCGTAAATCTGGATAGTTTTATGAAATCAATGACTTTTCAGAAAATAACCAAAACTGGTATTTTAAATATTGGAAAAGCGATCGAAACTATGGCTGAAGCCGAAGGTTTACAGGCGCATAAAAACGCAGTAACTTTACGTCTACAGTCCTGCGAGGTTTCCAAAACCTCGTAGGTATTAATAAATTTTCGATTTAGATGATAAATAAATAATACCTGCAAGGTTTTAAAAACCTTGTAGGAATAAAGATAATACAATGAGTACTTTCGATATAAATACAATAACACGTGAAAACGTAAAATCCTTAAAACCATATTCTTCTGCAAGAGATGAGTTTGAAGATTTTGATACAGCCGAAATGATTTTTTTGGATGCTAATGAAAATCCGTTTCAAAATGGCGTAAATCGTTATCCGGATCCGCAACAGAATTCGGTTAAAGCCATTTTATCCAAAAACAATTCGATAAAACAAAGTCAAATTTTGCTGGGAAATGGAAGCGACGAAGTTTTAGATTTACTTTTCAGAGCTTTCTGCGAACCTAAAAAAGACAATATTATTTCGTTGCCGCCAACATACGGAATGTACGGTGTCTTAGCAAACATAAATGCGGTAGAAAACAGAGAAATTTTACTTACAACAGATTTTCAGCCTCAAGTTGAAAAGATTCTGGAAGCTGTTGATGAGAATACAAAAATCATCTTTTTGTGCTCTCCAAACAATCCTACAGGAAATTCTTTTTCAGATGAAAGTGTGGTGAAATTATTGCAAAACTTTAAAGGTTTAGTTGTAATTGATGAAGCTTATATTGATTTTTCTAATAAAGAAAGTTGGTTGCAAGAAATCGACGCGTATCCAAATTTGGTAATTACGCAAACACTTTCTAAAGCGTATGGTTTGGCTGGAATTCGTTTAGGAATTTGTTATGCATCAGAAGCTGTGATTTCTATTTTAAACAAAATAAAACCACCTTATAATGTTAATGAATTAACGCAGCAAAGAGCTATAGAAAGACTGAAAGATTCAGAGAAGATAAAACAAGAAATAGTTTCAATAATTGAGCAAAGAGAAGAATTACTTAAAGTTTTACTTGAAGTTGATTTTGTTGAAAAAGTGTATCCAACAGAAGCGAATTTTATTCTAGCAAAAGTAGATGACGCAAATAAAAGATATGATCAATTAATTCAAAAAGGAATCGTAATTCGTAATAGAACGACGCAGCCTTTATGCGAAAATTGTCTACGTTTTACAATTGGAACAAAAGAAGAAAACACTGTTGTAATTAGAGAATTGAAATTATTAAGTTAAAAATATTTAGCCACAGATTAGAAAGATTAAAATGATTTCTTTCTAGACGTGATTTTTAGCACGAATTTAATTTGCAATTCGTGAATTCATGGCGAAAAAAAATCCATTTAATCTGTATAATCTGTGGCAAAAGAAAAATAAACCATGAAAAAAGTACTTTTTATCGATCGTGATGGAACGATTGTTTTAGAACCAGAGAATTATCAATTAGACAGTTTGGATAAACTTGAATTTTATCCAAAAGCCTTTCAATATTTGGCTAAAATTGCAAATGAATTAGATTATGAATTAGCAATGGTAACCAACCAAGACGGATTGGGAACGGACAGTTTCCCGGAAGACACATTTTGGCCTACACAAAATTTTATTTTAAAAGCATTTGAAAACGAAGGCGTTTTATTTGATGAAATTTTTGTAGACAGAACTTTTCCGGAAGAAAATGCGCCTACACGAAAGCCAAGAACTGGAATGTTGACCAAATATTTGAATAATCCAAATTATGATTTGGCAAACTCATTTGTTTTAGGAGATCGTTTGACGGATGTGGAATTAGCTAAAAATCTAGGTGCAAAAGCTATTTTCATGAACAATACGGACGGAATTGGAAGCAATGAAATTTCATCAAAACGTGAAGAACTGGATGAAACAATTGTTTTGCAGTCAATGGATTGGAAAACAATTTACGAGTTTTTGAAATTAGAAGCACGTTCGGCTTCAATTACCCGCAAAACCAATGAAACAGATATTTATATCAACTTAAATCTTGACGGAACAGGAAAAAGCAAAATCGACACCGGAATTGCGTTTTTTGACCATATGCTGGATCAAATCTCACGTCACGGTCAAATGGACTTAGAAATCACGGTAAAAGGCGATTTAGAGGTAGATGAACACCATACAATCGAAGATACAGCTATTGCTTTAGGAGAAGTTTTCGCGAAAGCATTAGGAAACAAACTTGGAATCGAACGCTATGGATTTTGTCTTCCTATGGATGATTGTTTAGCGCAAGCAGCAATTGACTTTGGAGGAAGAAACTGGCTGGTTTGGGAAACAGAATTCAAACGTGAAATGGTTGGAAAAATGCCAACTGAAATGTTTTATCATTTCTTCAAATCATTCACAGACGGTGCAAAAGCCAACTTAAATATCAAAGCAGAAGGAATCAACGAACATCACAAAATTGAAGCGATTTTTAAAGCTTTCGCGAAAGCAATAAAAGTAGCCGTAAAAAGAGATACAGAAAAAATGATTTTGCCTTCGACCAAGGGAATGCTGTAAAACGCTTTAAGCTATAAGCAATAGGCAATAAGCCTATAGCCTACAGCTTAAAGCCTAAAGCTTTATAAAATGAAAATAGTAATTATAAATTACGGAGCAGGAAATATTCAGAGCATTATGTTTGCTATTGAAAGATTAGGATTTGAAGCTGTTTTGAGTAATAATCCTGACGAAATTAAACTGGCAGATAAAGTGATTTTTCCTGGAGTTGGCGAGGCGAGTTCAGCGATGACAAAACTTCGCGAAAGCGGTTTGGATAATTTGATTCCGCAATTGAAACAGCCGGTTTTAGGAATTTGTCTCGGAATGCAGTTAATGTGCAATAAAACAGAAGAAGGAAATACCGAAGGTTTAGGAATTTTTGATGTTGACGTTTTGAAATTTTCAAACAACGTAAAAGTACCTCAAATGGGCTGGAACCAGATTTACGATTTAAAAACTGATTTGTTTAAGGGAATTTCTGAAAATGAGTTCATGTATTTGGTTCACAGTTTTTACGCACCAAATTGTGCCGAAACTATTGCAACAACGAATTATGATATTGAATATGCTTCGGCTCTACAAAAAGATAATTTTTACGGAACACAGTTTCACCCGGAAAAAAGTGGTGATGTTGGGGAAAAAATCCTTGGAAATTTCCTGAAGCTGTAAATATTTCAATATCAAAAATCAATCAAAATATCAATTTTGAAAATCAGAAAAGGCTTTATGACTTTAGACTTTCAAACTTTAAGACTAATAAAAAATGAGAATAATACCAGCCATAGATATCATTGAAGGAAAATGCGTTCGTTTGTCCAAAGGTGATTATGATACCAAGATAATTTACAATGAAAATCCGCTTGAAGTGGCAAAATCATTCGAAGCGCACGGAATTGAATTCCTGCATTTAGTAGATCTTGACGGTGCAAAATCAAGCAAAATTGTCAATTATAAAATATTAGAACAAATCGCAACACAAACCAGTTTAAAAATTGATTTTGGAGGCGGATTAAAGTCGGATGATGATTTGAGAATTGCTTTTGAAAGTGGAGCAAATCAGATTACTGGTGGAAGTATTGCCGTAAAAAACAGAACAATTTTCGAAAAATGGATTTCAGAATACGGTTCAGAAAAAATTATTTTAGGCGCTGATGCAAAAGATGAAAAAATCGCAGTTTCGGGTTGGTTAGAAGAATCAAATGAAGATTTGGTTCCGTTTATTCAGGATTATCAAAGCAAAGGAATTCAGTACGTTATTTGCACGGATATTGCAAAAGATGGAATGCTTCAAGGCCCAAGTTTTGATTTGTATAGTAAAATTTTAGCGGAAGCAAAAGGAGTAAAACTAATCGCTTCAGGAGGAATTTCAACTTTTGATGAATTACCAAAATTAGCCGAATTAGGTTGCGAAGGAACTATTATAGGAAAAGCAATTTACGAAGGAAGAATTAGCTTAAAACAATTAGAGGATTTTATAATTAGATAAATGTTAGCAAAAAGAATCATACCTTGTTTAGATATAAAAAACGGAAGAACGGTAAAAGGCGTTAATTTCGTTGACTTGCGCGATGCCGGTGATCCGGTAGAATTGGCCGAAATTTATTCGGCTGAAGGTGCAGATGAATTGGTTTTTTTGGATATTTCGGCTACAGAAGAAAGACGTAAAACCTTAGTAAATATGGTTCGAAGTGTTGCCGAGAAAATCAACATTCCGTTTACGGTTGGTGGTGGAATTTCATCTGTAGAAGATGTTGAAATCTTACTAAATAACGGGGCTGATAAAGTTTCGATCAATTCATCGGCAGTAAAAAATCCGCAGTTGATTAATGATTTGGCTCAGAAATTTGGTAGTCAATGCGTTGTAGTTGCAATCGATGCAAAACAAATTGACGGGCAATGGATCGTACATTTGGTTGGTGGAAAAGTACCAACCGAATTGAATCTTTTCGATTGGGCTGTTGAAGTAGCAAGACGTGGCGCGGGAGAAATTTTATTCACTTCAATGGATAATGACGGAACTAAAAACGGTTTTGCAAACGAAGCTTTGGCAAAACTTTCAGAATTAGTGAATATTCCAATTATTGCATCGGGAGGAGCCGGAAACATTCAGCATTTTGTTGATTCATTCAAAAAAGGAAAAGCGGATGCAGCTTTGGCAGCAAGTGTTTTTCACTTTAAAGAGATTGAAATTAAAGCGTTAAAACAAGAATTAAAAAATAACAATATAGAAGTCAGACTTTAGTTTTAACTTTAAGACTTTCGACTTTACAACTTTAGACTAAAATTATGGACATAGATATAAAAAGCGCACACGGATTGATTCCAGCGATTATCCAGGATTCAGAAACTAAAAATGTTTTGATGCTGGGGTATATGAATGAAGAATCGCTTCAAAAAACGATTGAAACGCAGAAAGTAACTTTTTTCAGCCGTTCAAAACAAAGACTTTGGACAAAAGGCGAGGAGAGTGGCAACTTTTTGAATTTGGTAAGCATTAAAAACGACTGTGATGGTGATACGCTTTTAATTCAGGCAAAACCTGTCGGGCCAACATGTCACACGGGTGCAGATACTTGCTGGCAAGAACCAAATGAAGCAAATTATGGTTTTATTTCGCAATTAGAAAACACAATCAAAACCAGAAGAGAAAACGCAGATTCTGAGAAAAGTTATGTGGCTTCTTTATTCGAAAAAGGAATTAATAAAATTGCACAAAAAGTTGGTGAAGAAGCTGTAGAAGTTGTTATTGAAGCCAAAGATGATAATGATGATTTGTTTCTTAGCGAAAGCGCCGATTTACTTTTTCATTATTTGATTTTGTTACAAGCAAAAGGTTTTCAACTAAATGACGTTATTGAAGTTTTGAAAAAACGTCAGAAATAATCAGGAGAATTGCGATAACACAATCTTGTCAGACTAAGCGAAGTCGAAGTCCCATTTGTTTAATTAGTTTGTGGAACTTTGACTTCGTTCAGTATAACAAAAAAGTGTTATTTTAGTAAAAAATAATAACTGTATGAAACAAGTTGCATGTCTAATTTTATTTTTGCTTCCAATTTTAAACTATGGATTTAAAAAAAATGAATTACCATATTCAATTGTTATTGCAAAAGCTGATTTAATTGTTGACGGAATTATTTCTAAAGTTTCGAAAAACGATTATGAATTCACTATAAACCAATTTGTAAAAGGAAAATCAGGCGCAAAAATTAAAGTTTCAATTTGGGAAGAATGGCTTTGTGATCCGAGAGTTAATGAATTAAAAGCTGGTCAGAGATTAATTCTTTTTTTAGAGAGAACGCCGTATGGTACTTTGAAACCTATTAATGACAGTACAGGTGAATTATACATTGATAATAATACTTTCATAAATATGTTTCTCCCAAAAGAGTTTACTAATCCTTCAGTCTTAAAAAAAGGTATTTCCATGTTTATTGAAACTTTTACTGTTTACGGAGACTTAAATGATAGATTTTTACAGAATATACATTTTTCATCTAATAAATCTATTTTTGAGGTTTATCAAATGTCCGAAAACAATCCTTTCTTTAAATCTTTAATTCCTTATGCTGGAGATTATAAAGTAAACGAAGCGTTTGTAAGGCTTTAAAGAAACTCCAACAACAATTATAAAAACTTCGATTTTAGTTCCGGTGTAGGAATCATACAACTTTCTTTCTTCCCGTACCACTTGTAGCGATTTTTGGCTATATAATCGTAAAGTATATTTCGAATTTTCTCAGGAATGATTTTAGCTATTGAAAAAAGGCTGTAAATTCCGCCAAGAGCATTAGCAATCCCAATAATAGCCGATGATTTGTAGTAATATGCAACGCCTGGATTGTATAGGATAATACTATCCATTTTATCTGAATCGACACCAATATATTGGCAAATCTCTTTTCCTAAATCAGATTGAAGTGCAACAAAGCGGAAAATATCCTTTTTGTCTTTTTTAATGACAAACTGAACAGAACTGTCGCATAAATTACAAATGCCGTCAAAGAGAATTATTTTTTTATGTAAAGGAAGATTTTGCATTTATTTTAAAATCAATTGCATGAAAACCAAATCCAGCCAACGGTCAAATTTATAACCCGCTTCACGAATTGTTCCCGTTGCAACAAAACCAAACCGTTCATGAAAAGCAATGCTTCCGGCGTTTTCTGCATCGATTGCACCAATCATAACGTGATAACCTTGTTGTTTTGCCAAACGAATAAGCTCTGTTAGTAATTTTGATCCAATTCCTTTTCCTATCACATTGTCTACCACATAAACCGAATGTTCAATAGTATATTGATAGCCAATTTTTTCGCGAAATTGCCCATAACTTCCAAAACCAACTACTTCATTATTTAATTCTGCAACAACCACAGGAAGATTTTTAGCTTTTTTATCCTCAAACCATTTTGTTTGCACATCAAGAGTTTGAATATCATAACTGTAATTGGCAGTAGTATGCAAAATTGAGTAATTAACGATTTCCAGAATTTTTTCTAAATCATTTATTGTTGCTGGTCTAAGCGTAACTTCCATTGTATTTATAATGTAATTATTTTGTGTTTAATTCTGCCAGTAAAGTATCAACTTCTTTAGTATTCCAGGTCATTTCTGTGCAAATAATTTTTGCTTCTTTAGCATATTGAAGTGCTAATTTCTTGTCCTTTATTTTATTATATAAACGAGCCAAAAGCAAATTTCCGTCATAGCTGTCATTTAACTCTATAGAATGTTTTACCCAAAAAATTGACTTTTTTAAACTTTCCGTGTCTTTAATATGTTTTAGATAAGTTTGCCCGATATCTTTCAGGAAAGTAGCATCATTCCAAACCAATTTTTCAGTATCTTCAAGCGTAACTTTTTTGTAGAACTGCCATTTTTCTGTACGCTCAGCCATGGTCAGATCAAACTTAAAAACCAGTGAATCTGTTTTTTGCAAATGTATTGATTTTGCAACTTCACGTTGTTTGTAATAATTAATAGTATCCAAATTATCAACCAGAGGACGAAGCAATTCATTAACGATATTCTCTACTTTTCGATCTACGCGATTTTGCGAAGCTACGGCTGCAAATTCTTTCTGATGTTTCAAAACATACTGAAATTCTCTTGAATTAATATCCGTAACACCATTTGCAATGGCACGCCAATTTGTTTCAGATACTAATTGAGCATCCGATTGTGTGTTTAAATAAGTATGCGTAGGAATCGATAATTCTGCTCGGTCTTTTCCTTTTTTTAATGTATTCAGATAAGCAAAGAATTTATCTGAATTTGAAGGATCATCTAAAAAGCTTTTTTCTAAATACGGAAGCTGGAATTTTGGATTTAAAGCATAATTTGCTTCTGCCATAAACTCCGGCGTTTTCATTTCTCCTTTTAAAGCGTACAAAAGTGTTTCATTTGAAGGATCTAAAAAAAGAAAAGCCGGAAGTGATGTAGTACGAAACTTGTTTTTAAGCGCAGTTCCTTCTTCTTTTTCAATATTTTTCCAAATGCAAACGTAATTTTTGTTCAGGAAATCCATCACTTTAGGATCGCTGAAAACCTCTTTTTTCATTTGATTGCAATGCGGACACCAATCTGCATAAAGCATTATAAAAAGCGGTTTCCCTTGTGTTTTTGCAGTTTCAAGGCCTGTTTTATAAGGAGTATCCTGAGGCACAAATTGATTTTGAGAATTCACTGTCTGCAAAACAAGCACAAAAAAGAAAATAGAGAAGAAACGCATCATTAATTTAGATTTTATCAAAATTCGCTTTTACAAATATATTCCCTTTTTCTATAACCAGTCTTAATATATTCCCATTTATAAGTTAAATCAAACCCGAAGTTCGTAACTTTGTTTTCCTGAAAAGAATCTTTGACAAAAGATTTTCTTTATAAAATAATACACCGTACGAATGATTTACCCCAAAATACCGCTAGCACAAAGCATTATCGAAATTTGTTTAGCAAAAGGAATCACAAACATCATAATTTCTCCGGGTTCAAGAAATGCACCTTTAACGATTGGCTTTGCCCAAAATCCTAATTTTACTTCCTATAGTATTGCAGACGAAAGATGCGCTGCGTTTTTCGCACTAGGAATTGCACAACAAACCAAAAAACCAACAGCACTTGTTTGTACATCCGGATCGGCATTGTTAAATTATTATCCGGCTGTAGCCGAAGCTTTTTACAGTCAGATTCCTTTGATTGTAATTTCGGCAGATCGCCCTCAAAGCAAAATTGACATTGGCGACGGACAAACCATCCGACAGGAAAATGTTTTTATAAACCATTCTGTTTATAATGCTAATTTGACTGAAGAAGCTTCTGAAATAAACGATTTAAAAATAAACGAAGCAATTGAAGCAGCAATTCTTCAAAAAGGTCCAGTTCATATTAATGCTCCTTTTGAAGAACCTTTATATGAAACTACAGAAGTACTTTCTGTTCAGCCTAAAATCACAGAATTAGAAGAAAAAGCCGAAACGAAAACTATCGAGAACGAGGCCGATTTTATTTCAATCTGGAATAATGCAAAGCGAAAACTTATTCTGGTTGGTGTAAATGAAGTGAATACTATCGATGAAAAAATTATAGAAAAGCTTGCCGCACATCAATCTGTTGTTGTGTTGACAGAAACAACATCAAACTTGCATCATCCTAGTTTTATTAATAGTATTGACACCTTAATAACACCTTTTGATGATCATGATTTTAATGCATTTCAGCCTGAAGTTTTGGTAACATTTGGCGGAATGATTGTTTCAAAAAGAATCAAAGCTTTTTTACGAAAATATAAACCAGCACATCACTGGCATATTGATACGTTACGTGCCTATGATACTTTTAACGCATTGACAAAGCATTTTGTAATGCATCCAAATGATTTCTTTACTGAATTGCTATCTAAAACAAAAAGTATTGAAAGCGATTATTTTGCTAAAATCAGTAAAATTTATAATCTCAGAACAAAAAAGAGAGCCGAATATTTAAATAAAACTATTTTTTCAGATTTTAAAGTCTTTGAGAAAGTTATAGAAACGCTTCCAAAAAATAGTCAATTGCAAATAAGTAATAGTTCGGCTATTCGCTATGCGCAATTAATAGATATTGATCCGTCGATTGAAGTATTTTGCAACAGAGGAACCAGCGGAATAGATGGAAGCACTTCTACAGCGATAGGAGCTGCAGTTGGGAATTCAAAACAAACCATTTTTATCACAGGTGATATAAGTTTTTTATACGATAGCAATGCTTTATGGAATGCCTATATTCCTAAAAACTTCAAAATTATTTTAATTAATAATGGAGGAGGAGGAATATTCAGGATTTTGCCAGGACATGAAGAAAAGCCTGTTTTTAATACCTATTTTGAAACTTCTCATCATCTTACAGCAGAACATTTGGCTAAAATGTATCAGTTTACTTATTTTAAAGCTGACGATTTAGATTCTTTAGAACAAAATATCGATTTACTTTATAAGAAAAATGATACTCCGTCTATTTTGGAAATTTTTACGCCAACTTTTGAGAACGACGCTGTTTTGAAAATGTATTTTAAAGAACTTAATAGTATTTTATAAGTTAATTTAGCAAACTTGAAAATTTAGAAAAGCACTGCATTTGCGGTGCTTTTTATTTTTATCTGCGACATTTTAGAATTACCACTTTCAAACTTCGTACATTTGCAGCTTAGAATCATAAGAATATGCTGGAAATAGGAAAATACAATACACTAACTATATTACGTGACACAAAAGTTGGATTATTTTTAGGAAATCCTGAAAAAGATCCTGAAGGAATTCACGACGTTTTACTTCCAAACAAATATGTTCCAAATGCTTTTGAAATAGGCGAGGAACTTGTTGTTTTTGTTTATTTGGATCATGAGCAACGTCCAGTTGCAACAACTTTAGAACCTTATATTTTATTGAATGAATTTGCGCTTTTAAGAGTAAATTACATCAATAATGTTGGGGCTTTTATGGATTGGGGAATGGAGAAAGATATTCTTGTTCCGTTTAAAGAGCAAGCACGTCCAATGGAAAAAGGAAAACGTTATTTGGTTTATCTTTATAAAGACGAAAAAACAAATCGTTTGGTTGCCTCAAGTAAGTTGAATCAATTTTTAAACAACGAACATCTTACAGTTGAAAAAGGTGAAGAAGTCGATTTGATCGTTTCTCATATTACCGAACTGGGAATCAATGTAATCATCAACGAGCAACATAAAGGGCTTTTATACAAAGATGAAGTTTATGACGACGCAATACGAACAGGCGACCGTATGCGCGGATACATAAAAAATATCCGCCCTGATCATAAAATAGATGTAGCATTACAAGTTCAAGGATACCAGAGCATTGAGCCAAATGCAGAGAAAATTCTGGATGAATTAAGAGCTAATAGAGGTTTCTTGAGACTGAATGATAATTCACACCCAGAAGACATCAAAACGGTATTAAAAATGAGCAAAAAGACATTCAAAAAAGCTGTTGGAGCTTTATATAAAGAAAAACTCATTGAAATTAAAGAAGACGGAATTTATCTGGTAAAAGAATAGTTTAAAAAAAAAATCCAACACAAAAATTCCAAATTCCAATTTTGCCACAAAGAAAGATTGGAATTTGGAATTTTTGTGTTGGATTTTAATTTCTTGTAACAAGAAAGGCCGCTCATTACAAGCAGCCTTTCTCTTTTTATTCTAGTTTTAAAAAAAATTGTAATTAAAAAAAAACAGAAATAAAATAAATTCGAATCCATTGAAAAATAATAGCTTTATTGCTTTTAGAAATTACTTCTCTTTGGGTATGTCTTTAAACAATCAATACATTTATATTCATATCAAAAATTCAATTTCACGGCTAACCCATTTGGTTTAAAAAAATAACTTTTAGAAAGTTTCGGTTAGTATTTTTCCTCTTTTCGTAATCAATCTTGATACTAATTACATCAACAATTCTATCGTTTAACCGTAGGTGTTACTATCTCCTCTTTGAAGTTTCAACAAATGAATAAATCATTTGCTCATTAGTCAAGGGTTTACTTTTAAAAACCATAAAAAAATGAGCGACAAATTTTTTAAATTTTCTCAAAAAAATCATTTTTTAGGTTAATAAATCAGTGAAAGAAAATCAATCTTATATCAACAAAATAATTTGTATCTCGTTGATTTCTAGGGTGTAAAATTACTCATATTTTTTCAAAACTAATGTTAAAAAGTGTTATTTTTTGTAAGTAAATACCAATTGTTAACATTCCGCAGCGTTTTGGCATAAGACTTAAATCAAATTGAGTAGGTAAAAATGTAAAAATGGTTTATTTTTACACTATAATTTTTTAAAACTAAACAAATAGAAATGGATTGGATAACTGCCAGAGAATTTGAAGATATAACGTATAAAAAATGCAACGGAGTTGCCAGAATTGCTTTCAACAGACCAAATGTGAGAAATGCTTTTCGCCCAAAAACAACTTCAGAGCTATATCAGGCTTTTTATGATGCTCAGGAAGATACTTCAATTGGAGTAGTTTTGCTTTCTGCTGAAGGGCCATCTACTAAAGACGGTGTTTATTCTTTTTGTAGTGGAGGCGATCAAAATGCCCGTGGACACCAAGGTTACGTAGGCGAGGACGGACAACATCGTTTGAATATTCTTGAAGTGCAACGATTAATTCGTTTTATGCCAAAAGTAGTTATTGCAGTAGTACCAGGATGGGCTGTTGGTGGTGGTCATAGTTTGCATGTAGTTTGCGACATGACGCTGGCAAGTAAAGAACACGCTATTTTTAAACAAACAGATGCTGATGTTACCAGTTTTGATGGCGGATACGGATCTGCTTATTTAGCTAAAATGGTAGGGCAGAAAAAAGCGCGTGAAATCTTCTTTTTAGGAAGAAATTATTCTGCTCAGGAAGCTTTTGAAATGGGAATGGTAAATGCTGTAATTCCGCACGACGAATTAGAAGCAACTGCATATGAATGGGCTCAGGAAATCCTTCAAAAATCGCCAACTTCGATCAAAATGTTAAAATTTGCAATGAATTTAACTGATGACGGAATGGTTGGGCAACAAGTTTTTGCCGGAGAAGCAACCCGTTTGGCTTATATGACCGAAGAGGCAAAAGAAGGAAGAAATGCTTTCTTGGAAAAAAGAAAACCAGACTTTGGCGAAAATAAATGGTTGCCATAAAAAAGTTATAAATTAGTTTAACGTTTCAGGTTTCAAGTTATAAACCTGAAACATTAAACTTGAAACCAAAAATAAACAAAACAAATAATGAAACATTGGATTGAAGCCGCAAGATTGCGCACATTGCCTTTATCAGTTTCTGGAATTATTGTTGGAAGCATCTACGCTTTATCAAACCCAACAGAAACTATCAATACGCCGACAGAAGTATTTAGCTGGAAAATTTTTGGTTTTGCACTTTTAACAACATTAGGTTTACAGGTTTTATCCAATTTTGCCAATGATTATGGGGATGGAGTAAAAGGTACCGACAATGCTGACAGAGTAGGGCCGCAGCGCGCTATTCAGAGTGGGGTAATTACGCCACAAGCGATGAAAAAGGCAATTATTATTACTTCTTTACTAACGCTTTTATCAGCAGTTATACTAATTTATTTTGCTTTCGGGAAGGATAATTTTGGTTATTCAATTTTCTTTTTATTGTTAGGAATTGCTGCAATTGTTTCGGCAATTCGCTATACAGTCGGAAACTCCGCGTACGGTTACAAAGGATTTGGAGACGTTTTTGTTTTTATTTTTTTCGGATTGGTTAGTACATTGGGTGTTAACTTCCTCTATTCAAAGGAAGTTGATCCGTTACTGATTCTTCCTGCAATTTCAATTGGTTTGCTTAGTGTTGGAGTTTTAAACTTAAACAATATGCGAGACGAAGAATCAGATCGCAAATCAGGAAAAAATACTATTGTAGTTCAAATGGGCGGAGCCAAAGCTAAAATTTATCATTTTACTTTGATTATTACGGCGATGCTTTTAGTTGTTGTTTTTGCAATTTTAAGTGATTACAGATTCGATCAATATTTGTTTTTACTTGCATTTATCCCTTTAGCAAAACATTTAGTAACGGTTTCTAAAAACCAAAATCCCAAATTATTAGACCCAGAATTAAAAAAACTGGCACTAAGCACCTTTTTGCTTTCAATTTTACTGACAGTTTGTATGATTTCGTTGATTTCAGATATCATTGTTAATCTTTTTCTGGGTGGAAGATAAAATAAGTTCAACTTAAAAAATTTAATCATGAAAATTACATTTTACGGACATGCATCTTTAGGAATCGAAGTTGGCGGAAAACATATTATTGTTGATCCATTTATCACAGGAAATCCGGCTGCAGCAGCAATCGACCTAAGAGATTTAAAAGCAGACTATATTTTATTGACACACGCACACGCTGATCACGTTTTAGATGTTCAGGCTTTGGCAAAATTAACCAACGCTGTTATTGTTTCAAATGCTGAAATTGCCAGTTATTATGCAAAACTTGGCTTTAATTCTCACCCAATGAATCATGGCGGAAGCTGGAAATTCGACTTTGGAAAAGTTAAATATGTAAATGCTATTCATTCAAGTACCTTTCCTGACGGTTCTGGCGGAGGAAATCCTGGTGGATTTGTAATCGAAAGCGAGCACAAAAATATCTACATCGCAGGTGATACAGCTTTAACATATGATATGAAATTAATTCCGTTACGAACAAAGCTAGATTTAGCCATTCTTCCTATCGGAAATAATTTTACAATGGATGTTGAAGATGCTATAATCGCTTCAGATTTTGTAGAATGCGATAAAATTCTAGGCTATCATTTTGATACTTTCGGTTACATCGAAATCAATCACGAAGAAGCAATCAAAAAGTTTTTCGACAAGGGAAAAGATTTGATGTTATTAGGAATTGGTGAATCAATTGAATTGTAGTTTTTAATACATTAATCAGTTTGGCATAATATATGTCATTTCGACCGAAGGGAGAAATCACAATAGAAACTCTACAAAGATTAGCGATAATGCATACGGAGTTATTTGTGTGATTTCTCCCTTCGGTCGAAATGACAAAATTGAATTTGAAAAATCATCTATCAATATGAAATTAAAAAGATTAACCCTATTTCTTTTAATTACAACTTCATTTACTTCATTTGCGCAAAAAGACGGCTATTGGGACAAAGAACGCGCAACTACAAAAGAAATTATTGTTTCTGCTCGTGACAGAATCTCAATAAAAACAGAAGATTTACCTGTTGGTACAACAGAAATCGTCTACCGAATCACACTTTTGGATGAAAACCAACAAATGGCAAACAGTCTGGTTTCTGTCTTAAAATCAATTCCAGATCCAACCGGAATCAGTCAAGGTTCAGCCGGAGCAGTTTTTTTGATGTCTAAAATATCAGGAGATGATACTTGTACTTATGCCTTATTTACCTCTTCTGAAAATGCCAAAAAATATATCGAAGACGGGAAAACAGATAAAGCCTGTTATTCGCAAGACGAACCTTTAAGTAAAGATGCCAAAAGATTATCGCTTGATAAATCAACTTGTTTAGCACAAAATGTAAGCACCCTTTGGTTTGGATTTCATAGTAAAAACTGGCTTTTAAAGCAGAAAGTTGTTTTAGAAGTAGTGCCATGGGTGGATACCAAATTAAACCGTGGCTGGAATCAGGACAATAAAAATGATATTATCAGTCTGTGCAAAACATCAACAATGGTTCAAAAAATGGCCAATTCAGATGATTTTTGCGTTTGTATTCTCGAAAAAATAATGAAACAGTATCGTTATGCCGAATTTCAAAAACTACTTCCAATAGAAAAAAATAAAGTTTACAAAGACTTTGGAAATGCTTGCTATAAAGATGCTGATATTTCTAAAAACGTTTTTAATGATCTTAGAAATCAAGCTTCTGTACTAATCAAACAGCAAAAGTACAACGAAGCAATTCCTAAACTAAACACAATTATTAAAGAAGGAAAAGCTACTGCATTAGATTACAGTTCGATTGGTTATTGTTACATTTTGACAAAACAGTACGAAAAAGCTTTGAAGTTTTTGCAGGAAGGCGAAAAGCTGGATAATACAGAATTGCTAGTAAAATTAAATTTAGCACATTTGTACTTAATCACCGATAATTATAGTGATGCAAAGACTATTTACAAAAGATACCAAGATCAAAACGTAACTGACAATATAAGCTGGAAAGAAAAAACAAAATCCGATTTTGCGATTTTCCAAAAAGCAGGTCTTCCATCAAAAGACTTCGAAAAAATCTTAAAACTTTATAATTAAAAAATATTCACCATATAAGTCATCTAAGTCCATTTAAATTACAGCACACTCTAAATTTAATTTGCTTTTATGATCTAAAAAAAGCGTTATCAAGGATTCAAACCCAAGCTTAAAATTTTCTTATATTACTTACATGGTTCAAAAAAAACACAAAGCAGTGAAGGCGTCTTATCAAAAATATATGCTCAATTTTAAACGTCCATCCGGAACGTCTCGTGGCATTATGACCGAAAAGGAAACCTGGTTTATTATTTTAGAAGAAAATGATAAAAAAGGAATTGGAGAATGTGGTATTTTACGAGGATTAAGCGCTGATGATCGTGATGATTATGAAGAAAAACTAAAATGGGTTTGTGAGAATATTTATTTAGGAGAAACGGCTCTTTGGGAAGCTTTATTAGAATTTCCTTCTATTCAGTTTGGTGTTGAAATGGCTTTTTTATCTTTAAAAAATGAAAATCCATATGTTTTATTTCCTTCCGAATTTACTTCTGGTTCTAAATCAATTGTTATAAACGGATTAGTATGGATGGGTGAAGCTTCGTTTATGAAACAACAAATAGAAGAGAAGCTCGCAACTGGTTTCAATTGCATAAAGCTTAAAATTGGAGCCATCGATTTTCAGACAGAATTAGATTTACTGCAATTTATAAGAAGCCATTTTTCGTCTGAACAAATAGAAATAAGAGTGGATGCTAACGGTGCTTTTACTTTAAACGAAGCTTTAGATAAACTCAATCAATTAAATCAATTTGAGCTTCATAGTATTGAGCAACCTATTAAGAAAGGAAATATTCAGGCAATGTCTGATTTATGTAAAAATACGCCATTTCCAATTGCTTTGGATGAGGAACTTATTGGTATATTTTCATTGGAAGAAAAAGAAAAATTGCTTCAGAAAATTAGACCTCAATACATAATCTTGAAACCAAGTTTTATTGGTGGTTTCAGAGGAACGAAGGAATGGATTGATTTGGCAGATAAATACGGAATAGGCTGGTGGATTACATCAGCTTTAGAAAGCAATATTGGATTGAACGCTATTTCGCAATGGACTTTTATCCAAAATTCAAAAATGCCACAAGGTTTAGGAACCGGAGCACTTTATACCAATAATTTTGAATGTCCACTGGAAGTTTCTCAAGGACAGTTATGGTATAATACTTCAAAAAAATGGGATTTTTTTTAATGGTTCAAAGCTCCAAAGGAACAAAGGTTCAAAGGCTTGTATTATAAAAACCTCCGAACCTTTGCTACTCTAAGCCTTTGAATCTCCAAAAATCACTCTTTTCCTCCAAGCAAGTTAGCTTGCCAGTCTTTGAGTTCCTGCCATTTTCCCTGATAAGCCATTAAAGCTTGTTTAGCCCAGGTACTAGGATTATGCATTGCATAATTTTCACCGCCGGCATCTAGAATAGACTGTGATTTCTCAGTTGAAGTTTGTGACAGTTCATACCACGTTGTAATTCCGGCACTATGATATAAAGCTTCTATTTTTGGGCCAATTCCTTCAACAATTTTCAAATCATTTTCTTTTATTTTTTTTCCAAAAACAGTTGCTGCCAATGCGCTATCAAATAAGATAAGCGGTGCCGATGCAGCAAACGACTGTGGTGCTGCAGCGATTTTTGCTTTTGCTGCCAAATCAGCCTCTAATTGTGCTATTCTTGCATTTAAATTTTTGGTATTTGCCTTGCAGGCATCTAGATCTTCCTGCAAAGATATTGCAAGCGAATTGTCAGTTTTAGAATTCATTTTCCCTAGCAAGTAACCTAAAATTCCACAGATTAATCCCACTAATGCCGGTATTAAGATACAAGGTATATTCATGATTATATATTTTAAATTATTTGATTGTAATTACAGTTCTTCTGTTGTTCGCTTTTCCCTCGACAGTTGTGTTTTCTCCCACAGGTTCATCCGGGCCTTTAGATTCAGTTGTGATACGAGAAGCATCAATCCCGTTTTTAGCTAAGTAATTTTTAGAAAATTCTGCCCGTTTTTGCCCTAAAATAACATTAGCATCACGGTTTCCAACATCGTCTGTATGCCCTACAATTAAAACCGAAGCATCTTTTACATGATCCATATATTTGGCAATATCAGCTACTTTTTGTTTTTCGATTGCGGTGAGATTATCGCTGGATTTATTGGTGTTAAAATGAAGAATTAAAGGATCTGTATTTATTTTATCTTTCAAAATACTCCATTCATCAGTCGCCACTGCGGTAGTATCAATAGCTTCAAATTTATATTCGGCAGGACCTAAAAGTGTATCTAAATTGGTTTTCCAACTCGCTATAATTTCACCTTTTGTATCAAACTGTGCAGCAGATAAACCTTTGGAAACAAAATAATTTTTAACATCATTTGCTCGGGCTAAACCAAGATTTTCAAATTTAGTTGTATTGGTTTCATCAGAAGTGGCATAACCTGTAATAGTCACTTTTTGCTTAGGATTGGCAATTAAAAATGTCTTTAAATTATCAACTCCAATTGTCACAGAATCACTTACTGGTACAATCAATGCAGCACTGTTTTTTAAGAATTTGAGGTTGTCATTGGTTCGGAAATTAATTCCTGGACCATTAAGAACAAAAGGAACAAAATTATTGTCCTTGACTGCAACTGTTGGTACTTTTTCTGTATCAGCGGCTGGTGTTTGCATGCTGCAATTGCAACAAAATTTTACATACAAAAATGTACCTAAAATAATGGTTAATGCAATGCCTAAGAGATAAAGTGCTTTTTTAGACATAAGTTCACATGTTAAGATTCTATCAAATTTAACGAAATAAAAACACCTAACATGTTAATAATCAATTAAATTGATAATACTACAAAGTTAAGAGACTACAATTTTAAACTCTTCTAGCTTTTAAAATCATTTCCCGACCTGAATTAAATTGAGTAACTTGCATTAAAATTAATTGAAGTATCAAAATGGTTGAAATTGAAAGAAAGTTTCTTGTAAAATCTGAAGATTTTAAAGAACAGGCTTTTACTCAAAATAAAATTGCTCAAGGTTATTTAAGCTCCATTCCTGAAAGAACCGTTCGCGTGAGAATTAAAGGCGACAGAGGCTTTTTAACAATAAAAGGAATTGGACATCAGGGAGGAATGACACGTTTTGAGTGGGAAAATGAAATTCCCTTTGAGGAAGCCCAGGAATTGCTGAAATTATGCGAAAAAGGAAAAATTGAGAAAACTCGCTTTGAAATTAAATCCGGAGATCATGTTTTTGAAGTCGATGAGTTTTATGGCGAAAACGAAGGCTTGATTATGGCCGAAATTGAGCTAAAATCTGAAAATGAGACTTTTGAAAAACCGGACTGGCTTGGAGAAGAAGTCACAAATGACAAAAGATACTATAACGCGTACTTAAGCAAAAACCCTTATAAAGACTGGGAAAAATAACTGATTTATGACAGATTATGATTTGATTATTGTGGGAGGCGGACCAATTGGTCTTGCCTGTGCAATTGAGGCTCAAAAGAAAAATTTAAATTACTTAATAATAGAAAAAGGTGCGATTGTAAATAGTATTTTCAATTATCCGCTGTATATGACGTTTTTTTCTACTGCTGAACGATTAGAAATTGGAGACATTCCGTTTAATTGTTTGGCGCCAAAACCCGGTCGCCAAGAAGCTTTAGAATACTATCGAAATATTCATCGCTATTTTAATTTCTCTATTAATTTGTTTGAAAAAGTTACCAAAATTGAGAAAAAAAATCAAAATCACTTTGAAATTGTAACGGATAAAAATAATTATAGTTCTAAGAACGTAGTTATTGCAACTGGTTTTTACGATATACCAATTACAATGAATGTAAAAGGTGAAGAACTACCAAAAGTTCGTCATTATTATAAAGAAGCGCACGAATATGCTTTCCGTAATGTTTTAGTAGTTGGCGCTAATAATTCATCTGTTGACGCAGCACTGGAATGTTGGCGAAAAGGAGCGAATGTAACGATGGTAATTCGTAAAAACGAAATCAACAATAGAGTGAAATATTGGGTTAAACCCGATATCGAAAACCGGATTGCAGAAGGAAGCATTAAAGCTTATTTTGAATCAAATATCACTGAAATTAGAGATAATGAAGTAGAAATTGAAACTCCGGAGGGAAAAATTACTATTGAAAATGACTTTGTTTTAGCGTTAACAGGTTATAAGCCTGATTTAAATTTTCTTGAAACTATCGGAATCCAACTTTCTAGTGACGAATTAAAAATTCCAGTTTACAATCCTGAAACAATGGAAACAAATATAGAAGGATTATTTCTTGCCGGAGTTGTCTGTGGCGGAATGCAGACGCATAAATGGTTTATTGAGAATTCAAGAATACATGCTAAAATGATTGTGGATTATATTACTTCAGAATAAAGTTTTGCCACGAATTACACGAATTTTCACTAATTTTTTTAAAGCTGTCGCATTGAGCGAAGTCGAAATGCTTTGCGTAAATTCTTTCCCAAAGACTTGAAACACTCAAATAGTAAAATTTAATTCGTGAAAATTCGTGTAATTCGTGGCAAAAAAAAACTTTAAGAACTACAAGAAAGCATTGAACAGCCAACTTTTGATCTTGCCCAATCAGGACGTTTTGCAAACCATTTTTCATATTCCGGTTGCTCGTCATATGGTTTTTGCAAAAGTGTATAAAGTTCGTCAATTAATGAATAATCTTCTTTATCAGCAGCATCGATGGCAAGTTGTGCCATATAATTTCGAAGCACATATTTAGGATTTATCAGGTTCATTTTTTGAGAACGTTCTTCATCTGATAAACTTTCAGCTTTTAATCTTTCTAAATATTCTGAGAACCATTTTGTCCAAATCTCTAAAATTTCTCCAGAAACTTCTTCCGGTTTGTAAAATGAATATTTAATTTTCTCAATTGCTTCTGGTGCGAAATCTGATTTTTCAACAGTACTTAAATTTCTGAAAAAGATCGTCATATCTGTTTCTGTCAGTTGCAAATTATTCTCTAAATCTGCTATTAATCCGTTGTCAGTTTCAGTTGAAGTAAACAATCCTAATTTACTTAAAAACATTTCTTTATAATCCGAATTAAAATCATTCATAAACGATTCTAAAACCTTTTCTAACGGCTCAGCTTCGTTTATAAGAGGATAAAGTGCATTTGCTAATTGATACAAATTCCATTGTGCTACTTGTGGCTGATTCCCGAAACGATATCTTCTATTTTGACTATCAGTTGTATTTGGTGTCCAGTTTGGATCATAATTTTCAAGCCAGCCATATGGTCCGTAATCTATCGTTATTCCGTGAATCGACATATTGTCTGTATTCATTACGCCATGTACAAAGCCAACGCGTTGCCAATGTAGAATCATTTCTCGTGTTGTATCGGCAACTTTTTTGAAAAATTGCAAATATTGTTCTTTTGGTTCACCGGTAATTTCCGGAAAGTAATGCGTAATTGTGAATTCAACGAATTGTTTTAAATTTCTCAATTCGTTTCTGGCAGTCAGCATTTCAAAACTTCCAAATCTGATAAAAGATGGAGCAACACGGCAAACAATTGCGCCTTTTTCATATGCAGGATTTCCATTATATAAAACATCACGCAAAACCTGATCTCCAGATAAGATTAAAGAAAGCGATCGAGTAGAAGGAACTCCTAAATGAAACATGGCTTCAGCGCATAAATATTCTCTAATTGAAGAGCGTAAAACAGCCAAACCATCTGCAGTTCTTGAATACGGCGTTTTTCCTGCTCCTTTTAATTGAAGCGTGTAAAACTGATTATCATGTTCAATTTCAGTCAAATTTATAGCGCGTCCGTCACCAAGTTGTCCGGCCCAGTTTCCAAACTGATGTCCAGCATAACACATACCAAACGGCTGCGTTTCAGGAAGAATTTCTTTTCCTGAAAAAACATTTAGAAAATCTTCAGATTTGGTTTCTTCTTTTGAAATTCCAATTAATTCAGCTACTTCTTCTGAAGCATGAATTAGTTTAGGATTTGAAGGTTTTGTTGGATTTACATATGAAAACAAGGTGTTTTTCACCTGACGAACTTCATTTGTTAAATCTGGATCGGCAGGCAATTCAGCTGTAAATCGATTATTTATTTTTAAATTTTTCATTTGTGGTATTTTTTTTTTGCCACTCCCGATAGCTATCGGGATACACAGATTAAAAGGATTCTTTTTGCTTCTTGGTAAATCATTGAAGATATTTATAAAAATAATCTTAATCTATGTAATCAGTGGCTAAAACTTAAATTAATCTATCGGCGTACATTTTTTTCAGTTTCTGCACTTTTGGATCAATTACGATTTGACAATAACGCGCATCCTGATTGTTGTTATAATAATTTTGATGATCTTCTTCGGCTTCATAAAAAACCTCGAAAGCGGTCAATTCTGTTACGATTTTATCATCATAAAAAGGCTGAACTTCTTCGAAAACCTTTTGAGTAATTGTTTTTTGTTCTAAATCATGATATAGAATAATAGAACGATATTGTGTACCAGCATCCGCACCCTGACGATTAAGTGTTGTAGGATCGTGACTGGTCATAAATATAAAAATCAAATCGTGGTATGAAATTATGTCAGGATCAAAAGTGACTTGTATGACTTCCGCATGTCCGGTTCTGCCAGTACAAACTTCACGATAGGGTGGATTTTTAATAAAACCTCCCGAATAACCTGATTTTAAGGATTTTACTCCGTTTAAACGCTGAATAACAGCTTCAATACACCAAAAACATCCGCCACCAAAAGTAGCTGTTGCTAAATTTCCCATAGAATAGTATTGTTTATTATTTTAATGCCTATTAATCCGATAGAATATTATGATAATTTATTAAAAAAAGAACCGATTAACTAAAGATACTGATTGGTTCTTTAAAATTTGAAGTTTAGTATTGATAAATTCGCAATTGTATAAAAAAGCAATATATTTGCAATCAAACTCAGGCACACCTAATGAACAGCAAAAATAATACCATCAGTTTAGAAACTTATTTTAAGGATTTTCGTCAAAATATTGTGGGAATTAATCAGGAATTTACTTCCCCATTTGGCAAAAAACGAATAATTTATACTGATTGGACTGCCAGCGGAAGATTATATCGTCCAATTGAAGAGAAATTACTCAATGAATTTGGGCCTTTTGTGGCTAATACACATACTGAAACTACTGTGTCAGGTACTGCCATGACAAAAGCGTACCATCATGCCAGACATATTATTAAGCGTCATGCTAATGCTAATCATGATGATGTTTTAATTACCGATGGAACTGGAATGACGGGCGTTGTAAATAAATTTCAGCGTATTCTAGGTTTGAAAATTCCTGAAAACCTTAAAAGCTGCACAACTGTTCCTGCAGAGAAAAAACCTATCGTTTTTATCTCCCATATGGAGCATCACTCTAATCAAACTTCTTGGTTAGAAACCATTGCCGATGTTGAAATTATTCCGTCTTGCGAAAAAGGACTTTTCAGTCTTGATCATTTGCAGGAACTTTTAGAAAAGTACAAAGACAGAACCATAAAAATTGCATCAATTACTTCATGCTCCAATGTTACGGGTTTAAAAACGCCTTTTCATGAGGCAGCTAAATTAATGCATCAATATCACGGTGTGTGTTTTGTTGATTTTGCCTGTTCCGGACCTTATGTAGAAATCGATATGCATCCGGCAGATTCTGAAGCTTATTTAGATGCCGTTTTCTTTTCACCTCATAAATTTTTGGGCGGACCCGGAACTTCTGGTGTTTTAATTTTCAACAAGAAATTATACAATAATATGATTCCGGATTGTCCTGGCGGAGGAACGGTAAGCTGGACAAATCCTTGGGGCGAACACAAATATATCGATAATATTGAAGACCGTGAAGACGGAGGAACTCCAGGATTTTTGCAGGTTATAAAAACTGCTTTGGCAATTGAGCTAAAAGAAGAAATGGGAATCGAAAACATTTTGCAGCGTGAGCATGAAATTGTAGATTATGTTTTTAATGAATTGGAACCTGTTGAGAATATAAAAATTCTAGCCGGTCAACATAAAGACAGATTAGGCGTTGTGTCATTCTTTATTGAAAATCTTCATTTTAATTTAGGCGTAAAATTACTGAATGACCGTTTTGGAATTCAAACTCGTGGCGGATGCAGTTGTGCCGGAACTTATGGGCATTTTTTACTGCATGTTGATCAGGAAACTTCAAATAAACTAGTGAATGAAATTACAATTGGTGATTTGATTAAAAAACCGGGATGGATCAGAATGTCAATTCACCCAACGACGACTGATGAAGAAATTGCTTATGTATGCGATAGCATTAAAGAATTAGCTAAAAATCATGAAACTTGGTCTTTGGATTACTCTTATAATAAAAACACTAACGAGTTCGTTCATAAAAATGCCACTTCGTTTGAAGATGAATTAGTAGAGAGCTGGTTTAAATCTTAAGACGCTAAAGATAACAAACCCTACAGGTTTTAAAAACCTGTAGGGTTTGTCGTTTGTTACTTTTTATAAAAATTATATTTCTTGCTTAGCCCCGATAGAAGTGGAAATCCTTTTGTGCTGGGGTTCAGCACAAAAGATTGAAACGGATAGCGGGATTATTGTTAAATTGAAAACTGATTTTTCTGCTTCTTAAAAAAAACTACATAATTAATCGGACTCCGCCGAGATCTGAAACCCGATATGAAAATTTATTTCCAGGTGAAGCTATAAACATAAAGTTTTTTGGGATATTCCATTTTTTAGAAAGCTCATCAATCATTTCCGGTCCAAATTCTCCTTTTATTTCAAGATATTCGATATCAATATCGTCATACGCACGATCTAGAACTTCAAGATCTTTTTTTAGTGCAATATTGGTTTCTTCATTCTTTTTGACATGAACAATTTTTAGTTTTTTTGTAGTTTCGTTGTTTTCAACATATTGCAGAACTTTATTTAAAATTGCAATGTCATCACCTTTGGTAAAAAAAACAAATTCCTGAGAATTAATTTTGATACTTAAATTTTGAAGATAGCGATTACTCAAAATTACCATTCGGCGTAGTGGCTGGTAAAAATACTCGAGTGCTTCTATTAAAAGTTTTATCAGAATTACACGATTCAGCATTATTCCAATAAAAATTAAAGATGGAATCATGTATTTCAAAAAAGTATAAAAAGCATTGATGTTTAGCTCCATATTGCCGATAAAGGCAGCAACCACAAAAATTACGGCTGCAACTACAGCGATACCGCGGGCACGTTCTGGTCTTGGAAGTTTTTGACGCTTGAATTTCAGCAATAAATTTCCAATTCCAAACAAAGCCATTACTGCCAGAAAAGAAAACGTATAAACTCCCGCAAGCGATTCTAAATGTCCCTGAGTAGCAAAAAGTACTGAAATACAAAGAATTAAAAAGCTTATTACAATTCTGTAATGTGAGCCTCTTTTATTTTGCTTTAGGAAATAATTTGGTAAAATTCGATCTAAAGTCATACGGTTTAATAATCCAGAAACACCTACGAACGAAGTTAATACGGCTCCGCACAAAACTAAAACGGCATCTATTGAAATAAGCCAGGCCAACCATGAACCGCCGGTTGTTTCACCCAAATGTGCTAAAAGCGATTCTTTGTTTTCTCCAACCTCCGTTAACGGAATTACACTAATTAATAAAATAGCAATTACAGGATTGAAGAAACTGACAATCGCCCACATGTTGCGAAGTGTTTTAGGAAAAATTCCTTGTTGCTGTTCTTCAACAAAATTTGCAGAACTTTCAAAACCGGATATTCCGAGCATGGCAGCAGAAAATCCGAGGAAAAGTGCGGTTTCAATACTTCCTGTAGCAAGTGGAGTCTGCCAGTTTATATGAAAAGTTTCGAGCCCATTAAAAAGTAAAAAACACACAGATGCCAAAACCAGCAAAGTCAATGTCGTTATGTGCGTAATGAAAATAATTACGGCTACAAAAGCAGATTCGCCAATTCCTAAAATTGCCAAACAGGTAAATAAAATTAGGATCACAACGGTTGCAATAGTAATGTTTAGACCTTCAAAAATTCCGTGCAAATAATGCATTCCTTCTGAAGCCGAAATTACTGCCGTTGCCATATACGACAAAACGGTTAGAGTAGCTGCAAGCGACGCCAACCGTTTTGTAGATGTATTTAATAAAACGTTGTAAGCTCCTCCATTTAAAGGAATTGCACCGACAACTTCACCATATATTTTTCGGAATAAAAATAAAACGACTGCAACAATTAGCAACGAAATCCATGCATATTGACCAGCATATAAAATTGTTAGCGCCGAAACGTACAAACAGGAAGAACTAATGTCATTACCGCAGATTGCTGTTGCCTGCAATTGATTCAGTTTTTTGTGTACAAGTTCTTTCATAGTTATTCAGGTTAATAACAATCTTGATGCTTAATTACTATTGATAAAACACAAGAATCTTCGCAACAAACAGATAATCAAAATATTACCTTATGAATTTAAGAATTTTATTTGGATTCCCGAAACTTTTTAAGCGACAATAAAGCTTGCTCTTTTATTTTTTTATGAAAAAATCCTGTCCAACCTAACAAATATCCGGTAGGACCAAAGGCTTGCTTCGACCATTTCCAAACATCAAAACTATCAGTATGTTTAATAATTAATCCGTCCTGAAAAACAAACTCAGCTCTTATATTATTGATTACCTGACGGTTTGTTTTTGAAAAATTATAAGTTGCAATCCATCGCGCAGAACCGGAAAAATCATCGGCTTTTATATCTGAAAATTCGATTTTTATATTGCCTTTGCTTTTTTGAATCAACATTTTCCACATATCAGAAACCTGATCTTCTTTTAGTAAGCCAAATGCAGGATCGATAAAATGTATTTTTGGATGATAGCATTCGCTCATGGTTTTAGCATCAGCATTTGCAAAAGCGGTGTAGAATTTTGTAATTAAACTTTCGTTAGCATTCATGTAAAGATAATTTTGATTATAAATATAAGATTTATTTTACCAAATCATTTCCTTACAAGACACTTATTTCTTTGGCTGTATCGAAACTTTTTTTAGACGTATCGTATGCTGTTGAGAAATAAGCCTTTTTATTATATGCTGTAAAGTAATTAGTTTGATTACCAAAAACGCTCGAAGTACTTGCTACAATAAACCTGATAGCGTATATGTCTGTTTTTTTTAATTTATTCATCTCAGCCGGAGTAAAGTAGTAATATGCCGTTGTTCTTCCTTCTGCATCTTCTTTTACATTTTTATCTACACACGCAATTACATCAGCATTTGCCAAGTCTACATAAACACCTCCGGAAATTTTGGTTTTATCGTTGGCAGTAAGAATAGATAATTTTAAAATTCCACCTTTATCTGTTTTTGCAATTTGAACATTAATTTCTCCTGATAAAACATACTTTTCGCAAATGAAAGTATAATCCTGAGTTGCATTATAAGGCTGAGATCCCTTTACACTAATAGTTTGCTGTGCATTGGCAAACGTCGAAATTAAAACAAAAAGAAAGATAAGTGGCATTTTTAAAATCATATATATACTATTATTCGGTTACTTTTATATCAAATTTTTCGTCCCAATCCATCGATTTTATAGCAGAAACCAGATTGTTTTCATCAACAAAAACACGTAATTCTTTATTGGCAACCTTTTTTGTATACAAAGCATGATAACGGTAAATCACTTCGTTTTTTGTTTTATATACACCATCTAACTTCAAATCAATAAAACTTCCATAATATTGTCTAAAACGTTGGCAGGTTTTTGTCAATCTTTCCTCAGTTGTGTTATCCATAACAGATTTCGTTACTTCGGTTTCATTAAAAGGCTTAAATTTTGAAGTATTGCAGGTTTCCAATACGCGTTTACCTAATTCGTACGCTTTTTTCTGCTGATTTGAATTAATTTCAGTAGAAGCTACTTTTTTAATTTTTAAATCCTCTGTATCTCTGCTGATTGTTTTCGATTTACATCCAATTAACAGTAACAAACATATAATCAATCCTGCTTTCTTCATAACTATTTATGTTATTTTTAATAATAAATTAGGGTCGGGGCAGTTTTCAATATAAAAGTTAAGATCATTTGTATTGCAGACTCCCGGATAATCTCCCCAGTTTTCTTCAATGTTTTGGATGATTTGAAAATGTACATGAGGAGCGTAATCGCCATTGACAGCGGCATTTCCGAGAGTTGCAATTTGTTCTCCTTTTTTGAAAAACTTCCCGACAGTGAGACTTTCTATACTTTCTAACGATAAATGACCGTATAAAGTATAAAATTTTTCATTTTCAATTTCGTGTTCTAAAATAATCGTAGGGCCGTAATCGCCTAAACCAATATTGTTTTTAAAACTATGAACTTTTCCGTCAAGAGCAGCCAAAACAGGAGTTCCAACTTTGCTCCATAAATCCAGACCTATATGTATATTACGCTCCGGAATTGATTCGTTTTTAAAAATCGTACTTCTTTTATACAAGGTACGACCTTCAATATAACCTCCGTAGGCAACTTCTGCATTGTTTTGTTTTAAATAATTTGAAATAAAATTCTCAAATTCGATAGCATTTTCAGGATTACTTTCGACTAATTCCTGATTAGTAACCGATAAATCCAAAGCGACATATCGAGAAAAATCAATACTTGAATCAATAATCTTAGTAGGTGGTAAGGCGTTTAAAATAGAGGCAAGGGTTTTCATAAATTTAGATTATTCAACTTTTTCAATTATTATTAATTCATTATGAACCTCAATGCGGGGCAGCATTTTTGAGGAAAACAATTTAGGGTTTATTTCCGAAATATATTTACGATTTCTAACATTATGTGCCTCATCCAAGATCATGGTATTAAAAAGAATAAAACCCTGATTCTTTAACAAAGAACAAATGCGATTACTAAAAAAACTTTCAAACAAAAAATTCGGCATTTTAATGTCTTCAAAAATATCGACAATAATCAAATCGTATTTGTCTTTGGTTTTAAGCACAAATTCAAAAGCATCATCAATAACGATTTCCAATTGTTTAATATCCTTAAGGTTAAAATACTGATTTGCAATTTCAATCATATCAGGATCAATTTCAACGCCGGTAATTTTACCTTTATATTCAATTTCATCAACCAAAGTTTTGATAACACTTCCGCCAGCAACTCCCAAAACCAAAATATGACTCATTTCTAAAATAGCGTCATATCCAATATTTCGTAAACCGTACCTTAATATGCGTTGTAAACTCCCATAAGAATAATTCGTGTTTTCAGAATCTAAAACCAATTCGCCATTCGCCCAGGTTACTTCAATAATTTTACTTCTTGAAGATTTTTTTTTGAATATTTTGATTGGAATAAAATAACTGAAAAGTTTTTGAATCATTTTGTAATGCTTTTACTCAAAAATACCATTTAAATCTTTTATTTTGCACCAAATATTAATTTTTAATGAAGAAACTGTTATACAAATTTATCTTCTTTAAGCTAATGGGCTGGAGAATAGTGGGATTGGAGAATGCTAATGTAAAAAAATGCGTCCTGATGGTTATGCCACATACCAGTAACCATGATTTTTATTTGGGAATTTTTACCCGTGGAATTTCTGGATTAGAAATGAATTGGGTAGGAAAGAAGGAATTGTTCAAATTTCCTTTTGGATATTATTTCAGAAGCGTTGGCGGCGAACCATTAGATCGTTCCGGCGGATTGAATAAAGTAGATTCGATTGCAGCAATTTTTGATCGTAAAGAAGTTTTTCGTTTAGCTGTTGCTCCTGAAGGAACGCGTAAAAAAGTAAATGAGCTGAAAAGCGGTTTTTATTATATCGCACTTAAAGCAAATGTGCCAATTGTTCCTGTCGCTTTCGATTGGGGTAAAAAAGAAGTAAACTTAGGAACACCATTTTTTCCAACTGGAAATTATGAAGCCGATTTAGAAATTTTAAAAAAACACTACAAAGGTGTACTAGGAAAAATTCCTGATAACGGATTACAATTCTAAAAATTCATTATTTTTCCAATTGAGTGAGAATCGCTTAATTGGAAAACAATTTCAAAATTTTTCAAATACGCAAAATTTCTGAATCAGGGATTGAATGCCTTAAATGTCCCGTTTTTATAAAAAAAGACAATTTTTTCAATTTCACTTTCTTGAGAAGAATATAATTGATTCTTTTTTGAAGAAACATTTTGTCCTCCATTTTTAACTTCATTATTTTCTATTCCTGAAAATAAGTCAAACGTTTCCAATTTTTCATTCGACGGAAAAGGGGAGGCAATATTTTCGTTTTCCGAATTTGAATCGATCTTTTGATTTATAATCTCTTCATTATTTTTTGGAAATTCTCCCTTTCCGTTTAAAAGCCAATACAAATCAACATCGGGAAAAACTTCAAGAATTTTCATTACAAAATCAAGACTCGGTTTATTTCGACCAGAAAGAAGGTGCGACATGCTGGAACGCTGCACTCCAATTTTATCTGCAAATGAAGAGGCATTTATACCATAGTAATCCAGTATAATTTCTAGTCGTCTGACAAAATCTTCTATGTTTACCATTGTAAATTATTTTAAGCATTCTACATGTTTACAAATGTAACTAAAATTAAAAACATAACCTATTATGCAATATAAATCTACGGTAAACATGTTCTTTATTATAAATTAACACTTTACTTAATTTAGTTTAAATAATTGAAAAACAATAAAATAATAGCCTAAATATAAACAAATAACATTTGTCAATTAAATTAATCCCAAAGGTGGTGAAATTTACACAATACATGTTTACAATTCTGAATTATCAGTATTTTTACTAGTTTACAATTGTAAAAATAAAGATGTTTACTTTTGTAAACTAATCAAATCACAAATGAATTTAGAAGAATTATTTAGTCAGAACAAAGAACTTTCAATTGAAGGACGCTATCTAACTTTAGATCATATCCAACCTTTATTAGATAAATTAAACACCAATAATCAAGTCAAAATTATTGGCAAATCAGTTTTAGGCGCACCTATATATAGTTATGAAATTGGCACTGGCGCTACACGTATTTATCTATGGTCGCAAATGCATGGCAACGAAAGCACAACAACAAAAGCGCTTTTTGATTTTATAAATGTGTTAAACAATGGATCTGACTTTGCAAAAAAAATGCTTGATACATTTACATTTTACAGCATTCCGATACTAAACCCAGATGGAGCGAAGTTATATACACGTGAAAATGCAAATAAAATTGACTTAAATCGTGATTCACAAAATCTAACGCAGCCAGAAAGCAATGTCCTTAGAAATGTTTTTGAAACTTTCAAACCACATTACTGCTTCAATTTGCACGACCAGCGCACTATTTTCGGTGCGGGTGAAACAGGAAAACCGGCAACGGTTTCTTTTTTAGCACCTTCTTATAATGAAGAACGAGAGATTAACGAAAACCGATTGAAAGCGATAAATTTGATTGCAGGATTAAATGATGAGCTACAAAAATATATCCCTGGACAAATTGGCCGTTTTGATGATTCATTTAATATCAATTGCATAGGAGATACTTTTCAGTTTTTAGGAGTTCCTACCATTTTATTTGAAGCAGGTCATTACGCGAACGATTACGATCGTGAAATTACCAGAAAATACATCTTTTTCTCACTAATTACGAGCTTTAAACTTATCTTCGAAAACGATTTAGTTGATAATAGAATTCAAGATTATTTGAATATTTCACAAAATAAAGTCGTTTTTTATGATTTTATGTATAAAAATATCAAAATAAATTATGATGGTATCGAAATTATTACGAATTTTGTCGCACAATACAAAGAAGAATTGATTGAAAATAAGATTCATTTTAATGCTTATATAGCAGAAGTAGGTGACTTAGAAAATTATTTTGGACATTACGAATATGACGCAGAAGGTGCAGTTTATTCTGATGATTATGATAATTTGCCGAAAATGAATCAAAAAGCAAATTTTTATTTAAATAAAAATACTAAATTTGTTAACGGGTTGATAAAAAGTTAATTTTTATGTGAATTTGTTGTTTTTTATATATATTTTTATACTTTGTAATAGCAATTAGTAATATTAATTAAAGAATTATGAGTAAATTTCGTTTAGATGAAGTAGATCACCAGATTTTAGATATGTTAATAGACAATACGAGAGTTCCGTTTACTGACATTGCAAAAAAACTTTTGATTTCTGCTGGTACAGTACATGTTAGAGTAAAAAAAATGGAGGATGCCGGTATAATAATGGGATCTTCTTTGGCCTTAGATTACGATAAATTAGGGTATTCATTTATTGCTTATGTGGGTGTATTCCTTAATAATACGTCTCAAACAAAATTTGTATTAGAGCGAATCAATCAAATTCCGTTCGTGACTGTTGCTTCTGTTACAACAGGTAAATTCAACATTTTTTGCAAAATTAGAGCAAAAGATACGAAACACGCGAAAGAAGTAATTTTTATGATTGACGATATCGATGGTGTTTACAGAACAGAAACTATGATTTCATTAGAAGAAAGTATTAACGACAAGAAGCGTTTGATGCATACTATTTTTAAAAATATGTAATATTTTCTTGAATGCTATATTATAAAATATAACCTCAAGTTTACTCTTGAGGTTTTTTTATGACTAATTAACCAACCAACTACAACACAATTATGTACACGTTACCAAAAATTGAACGTTTTAATCAGGACGTTCTCTCTAAATATCACATTTACAATAGTGTATTTATAACATTACCCTTTGATTCGATTGACAATACGGGTGTTTTACTTCCGTTATTTACAGAAACTTGTGAAACAGGATTTAAAAAACAGGAAACACCAAAGGAAATATTCGACTTTTTCTCAAATAAATTTTTAAATAACGCCTCTGAAAAGGAAAAAATCGACTTAATGTTTCGATTTATTCAATATATAGAACGTCAAATTGTATTATTTGATGCTATCGAAGACGCTGCATTTCCTGAAGTTAACAACATGGAAGGGCGTGGTTCGCTTCGTGATATTAAAGAGAAATCTGATGCAAAGGAAAAAGATGATGAATTAAGCGAATTCTTAGAGAACTTCAACGTAAGAACAGTTTTAACGGCACACCCAACACAATTTTATCCTGGTCCGGTTTTGGGAATTATCAATGATTTGACTGAAGCGATTCGTCAGAACAATTTATTACAGATAAAACAATTACTGGCGCAATTAGGGAAAACACCTTTTATACAAAATGAAAAGCCTAATCCTTATGATGAAGCAGTTAGTTTAATCTGGTATCTTGAAAACGTATTTTATGCTACTTCAGGAGAAATTGTGCATTATCTGCAAAAAAACATCCTTGACGGAAATGCAATTAAAAATCAATTAATCAAACTTGGTTTCTGGCCAGGCGGAGATCGTGACGGAAATCCTTTTGTTACTACTGATATAACTTTAAAAGTTGCTGATCGTTTAAGAACTTCAATTTTAAAATGTTATTATGTCGAAATGAGAAATTTAAAGCGCAAGCTAACTTTCTCAGATGTAGATACTTTGGTAGCCGATCTTGAACATAAACTTTATCGTTCAGTATTTTATTCTAAAGGTGAAATATTTATCACTTTAGATGAATTATTGACGCAGTTAAATAAAATTAGAACGATAATTATCGAGAAGCACCAGTCACTATATTTAGATGAACTGGAAGCACTTTTGGTAAAAATCAATTTATTTGGGTTTCATTTCGCCACTTTAGATATTCGTCAGAATAGTAAAATTCATAATGCAGTATTTAAAGATGTTGTTACTCATTATCTAAATTCAGGTTCATCAATTTTCCCAAAGAATTATTATGAACTGACAGAAAATGAGAAAATTGATGTTTTATCAAAAGTAAAAGGCAATTTAAATCCAGCTGATTTTGAAAATGAAATCACAAGATCAACTTTAGAATCTGTTCAGGCTATAAAAACAATTCAGGAAAATAATGGTGAAGAAGGTGCAAACCGCTATATCATTAGCAACAATGAAAGTGCACTTAATGTGATGGAGACTTTTGCAATGATTCGTTTGAATGATTGGGAAGAACCAACAGTTGATATTATTCCGCTTTTTGAATCTGTAGATGATTTACAAAATGCGCATCAAATAATGGAGCAGTTATACACTAATCCTGAATATTCAAAACATCTAAAAGCAAGAGGAAATAAGCAAACTATTATGCTTGGTTTTTCTGACGGAACAAAAGATGGTGGTTACTTAATGGCAAACTGGAGTATTTATCAGGCTAAAATTGCCCTGACTGAAATTTCCAGAAAATATAACATTAAAGCTATTTTCTTTGATGGACGTGGAGGCCCGCCGGCTCGTGGTGGTGGAAAAACACACAAATTCTACGCATCACTTGGACCAAAAATTGAAAACAACGAAATTCAAATTACTGTACAAGGGCAAACAATCAGCTCTAACTTTGGTACTTTAGATTCATGTCGTTATAATATTGAGAATCTTTTGAGTGCCGGTGTAACGAATCAGGTATTCAGCAAAGATAAAAATGAATTAACAGCAGAAGAGACTCAAATCTTAAATCATTTAGCTGATTTAGGATATGAAAAATATTTAAGTTTTAAAAATCATCCGAAATTTATTCCTTATTTGGAAAAGATGAGTACGCTGAAATATTATTCTAAAACTAATATCGGAAGCCGTCCTTCAAAAAGAAGTAAATCAGAGTCTTTGGATTTTGCTGATTTAAGAGCAATTCCGTTTGTTGGGTCATGGAGCCAGTTGAAACAAAATGTACCTGGATTTTTTGGAGTTGGTTCAGCACTAAGATATTTCGAAGAAAACGGACAATGGGATAAAGTAAGTGATCTGTACCACAATTCATTATTTTTCAAAACTTTATTAGAAAATAGTATGATGTCATTGGCTAAATCATTTCTACCATTGACTGCTTATATGAGAAATGATCCTGAGTTTGGTGAATTTTGGCAAATCATATACGATGAGTTTTCAGAAACAAAACGTTTATTACTAAAAATTGCCGGGCATAAAACTTTGATGGAAAATTATCCTGACGGTATTGCGTCAATTCAAATTAGAGAACGAATTGTTTTACCATTATTGACTATTCAGCAATATGCTTTGTTACGAATTAATGAATTAAACAAAGATCTTTCTGGAAACGAAGATTTGAGAAAAGTGTATGAGAAAATTGTAACCAGATCTCTTTTCGGAAATACTAATGCAAGTAGAAACTCCGCTTAAAGTTAAATTTATTTTATTATAGAAATTTAAAATTATCTAAAATGAATTCAGATCAATTGTTAGAAAATGAATACTCTGGCGGATTTGCAACTTATATTAAAGAAGCTGGAAATGTAAACCTAATAGAAGAATTAGAAATTTCGCTGCATGATTTTATCCGATTTGTTCAGGATATCCCAATGGATAAATTTGACTATCGTTATGCTGAAGGGAAGTGGACTATAAAAGACATCATCCAACATATAATTGATTGTGAGCGTATTTTTGCATACAGAGCATTAAGGTTTTCCAGAAATGACAAAACGCCTTTGCCAAGTTTTGAAGAAAATGATTATGCAGTTAACACTGATTCAAACCGAAGAAGTATTCAAGATTTACTTACTGAGCTTTCGGCGTTAAGACATTCTAATTTATTGTTTTTCAAAAGCTTGTCTGAAGAACAGCTTAAACGAATTGGAACTGCTTCAAATATTCAAATCTCTGTTCGTGCTTTAGGCTTTGTCATTATAGGACATCAAAAACATCATCAAAAAGTTTTTAGAGAAAGGTATTTGTAATTCAAAATAAGTTATAAAATCAAACCCGACAGGTTTTAAAAACCAGTCGGGTTTACTATTTTACCCAATCTTGTCATTCCGAGGAACGAGGAATCACACTAGAAATTCTATAAAGATTGGCTACTAACTTTATGGAATTTCTAGTGCGATCTTTCCTTCGTCAAGATGACAAAACTGATTTCTGTTTCCTTTCAATAAAAGCTAACCCGAAACGAATTTTATCGTAAGACATTTTTTCTTCAAAATAATCAAAATAAGGTTTTAGCGCATTAGGATTTTCCAGTTCTATCTGAGCTTTTTCTATTTTCGAAATTTCGTCCTCAGAAACAAATTGGCTCAAATCTAAATTATGACCATCTACATACAATTTTGCTAAATGCGAAATCACAGTAGTCTTACTAATACTTCTTTGCTCAGCAATTTCTTCTACAGAAATTCCATTTTCAAATAATTCAAGCGTTTTATTAAAAGTGCTTCCTTTTTTCTCTTTTTTTACAACCGATTTATTTTTATAAAATTCAATTATCGCATTAATAAATTCGGAACCGTATTTTTCCAACTTCGCTTTACCAACACCTTCGACCGCAAGAAAATCATCATCCGTCATAGGTCGTAAAATTTCCATTTGTCGCAAAGATGCATCGCTAAAAATTACATAAGCCGGAACTTCTTCTTCTTTTGCAATTTCGTAACGTAATTTTCGAAGTGTTTCAAAAAGAGAATTCTTAGCTACCTTCATTTTCTCTTGTTTGATTTCATTTTTATCAATCACTTTTTTAACGACAGTTGTCAATTTTACTTTTTCGCCTTCAAACAAAACTTTTTTAGCAAATGACGTCAACAAAATTTTATTGTGCTGATGAAATGCAATTTCACAATAACCAAGATTGATCAGCTGAATTAAATATTGATTCCAGTCGTACCATGAAATGTCTGCGCCAATTCCGTACGTTTTTAGCGTTTGATAATTTTTTTCAAAAATATATGCGTTTTTTGAGCCTCTTAAAAAATCAACAATAACAGGTAATGGTTCAGACTCCTGCAAACGGGTTATCGCTGATAATGCTTTTTGGGCTAAAATTGTTCCATCAAAAAATATTGGAGGTTTCTTGCAAATATCACAATTGCCACAATTATCAGATACTAATTCTCCAAAATAAGATAAAAGAATTTTTCTTCTGCAGCTCAAAGCGTCTGCATATTGCTTCATCCTTTCTAATTTTGCAAGCTGAACATCTGAGTTCAATCCCTCTGACGCAAATTTCTGAAGCTGAATAACATCGGCATAACTTTCAAACAAAATAGTTTCAGCAGGCAATCCATCACGACCAGCACGACCAATTTCCTGATAATACCCTTCAATATTTTTTGGCAGATTGTAATGAATAACCCAGCGTACATTTGATTTATCAATTCCCATTCCGAAAGCAATTGTCGCACAAACAACCTGACAATCATCATTTATAAAACTGTCTTGTGTTTTTGCACGGATCTTATTGTCTAAACCAGCATGATAAGCTTTTGCAGTAATTCCGTTTTTTTGTAATTTTTCTGCAAGTTCTTCAGTCGTTTTTCGACTTAAACAATAAATAATACCGGACTCATTCGGTTTGTTCTCAACAAATTCAATTATTTGTTTTACACGATCCAAAGCCGGACGAACTTCCAGACTTAAGTTCTTTCTATCAAATGAAGCAATGAAAGTTTTTGGATTTTTTAAATTTAGCTGTTTGGTTATATCTGTTCTCGTCGCTTTGTCAGCTGTTGCAGTAAGTGCCAGAACTGGAGTAGAAGGGAAGCGATTTTTTAAATATCCCAAATTGGTATAAGCAGGTCTAAAGTCATGCCCCCAAGATGAAATACAGTGTGCTTCATCAATCGCTATCAGGCTTATTTCTAACTCATTAAACATAACATCCAGATAAGATAAACTTTCAGGAGCAATATATACCAATTTAAAAATATTTGATTTTAGATTATCAATATTAAATTGCTGTTCTTCAGTGCTTTGACTACTATTAATATAACATGCAGAAATTCCGTTGGCTTTTAAACTATCAACCTGATCTTTCATTAATGCAATTAAAGGAGAAATAACAATTGTAATTCCTGGCAAAACAAGAGCCGGTAATTGAAAACAAATTGATTTCCCTCCGCCAGTTGGCATAATGGCAAGCGTATCCTGACCAGAAAGTATGGTATTAATTATCGTTTCCTGATTGGGTCTGAATTTTTCAAAACCAAAATTGTCTTTTAGTTTGGCGTGTAATAATTCTGATGTCATATGTAATATTATTTCTTGTAAAGATGAATTATTAAATATAAGAAATTTCTTTCAAACATATAAATTTGTTACGTAATAAAAAAAGGAACTCATTTTTGTAGAGTTCCTTTTTTTAAATATTTAAAATAAACGATTAGTCTTCGTCGTCATCGTCATCATCACTATCGTCTGCGATATCATCTTTATCCTCATCATCATCATCGTCACCACCATCTGTATCTGGCTTGTCCTGAGTATCATCATCGTCATCGTCGTCGCTATCATCCTCAAGATCAATCCCTTTAACTGGCTCAATTGTATCTACATCAAGATCAATATCGTCATCTTCATCGTAGTTTTCAATTCTGTCAGCAAGTTTAGTACTGATTTTTACTAAATAAATAGTGTCTTCGGTGCGAACTTCAACAGCTTCTACTAATTCGTTTTTAGCGTTTCTAAAACGGATAACATCCGAATCGTCATAACCATCAGGAAATTTTTCAACCAAAAGGTTTAAAATTTCATTGGTCAATTTAGCGTAGTCTACTATAACTCTTTTCATAAAATATCCTATAAATCTAATAAATAAGCAAAAATTAACGGTGCAACAATTGTAGCATCCGACTCTATAATAAATTTAGGGGTTTTGATGTCTAGTTTACCCCAAGTAATTTTCTCATTTGGAACTGCTCCCGAATAAGAACCATAACTAGTTGTAGAATCTGAAATTTGACAGAAATAGCTCCAGAAAGGAATATCGTGCATTTCCATATCCTGGTACAACATTGGTACCACACAAATAGGGAAGTCACCCGCAATACCACCACCAATTTGGAAGAATCCAATTCCGTTAGCGCTATTTTTTGGATACCAGTCAGCAAGGAATGTCATATATTCAATTCCTGATTTCATGGTAGATGCTTTCAAATCACCTTTAATTACGTATGAAGCGAAAATATTTCCCATTGTACTATCTTCCCAACCTGGAACGATAATTGGTAAATTTTTCTCTGCAGCTGCATACATCCAGCTATCTTTTAGATCAATTTCGTAGTATTCTTCTAAAACACCTGATAATAACATTTTGTACATGAATTCATGTGGAAAATAACGTTCTCCTTTATCATCAGCATCTTTCCAGATTTTGTAAATGTGTTTTTGCAAACGACGGAATGCTTCGTGTTCAGGAATACAAGTGTCAGTAACACGGTTTAATCCTCTTTCAAGTAAAGCCCATTCGTCTTCCGGCGTTAAATCACGATAATGTGGCACTCTTTCATAATGAGAGTGTGCAACAAGATTCATGATATCTTCTTCTAGATTGGCTCCAGTACATGAAATAATTTGTACTTTATCTTGTCTAATTATTTCGGCAAAAATTTTACCAATTTCTGCTGTACTCATAGCGCCAGCCATACTCACCATCATTTTAGCACCATTTGCTAACTGTTGTTCATAAGCTTTTGCAGCATCAACTAAAGCAGCAGAATTAAAGTGTAAATAATGTTTTTCAATAAACTGACTGATTGGTCCTTTCATTTCGTTCTTGTTTTTTTTCTTTGTTTTTGAATTAAAAAGTTTTTAACCTTCTGTTGTATGCAAATTAATCATTTTTCAAATATTAACATTTAATTTGCAAGAATTTTTTTTACATTTTTTTCTTGTATCCTAAAATCTTCAATACATCATCTGAAGTTTGTTGTTCTGAGAACACTTCGGTTGCCAGAATACCATTTTCGTCGCGATCTATTAAAATATGCTTAGGTTGTGGAATCAAACAGTGGTGTAAACCTCCATATCCTCCAATTGTTTCCTGATACGCACCAGTATTAAAGAAACCAATGTAAAGCGGCTTTTCTTTGTTGTATTTAGGCAAATAAATAGCGTTCATGTTTTGTTCTGAATTATAATAGTCGTCACTATCACAAGTCAATCCACCCAATAGAACCCGCTCGTAAGTATCATTCCAACGGTTCACCGCCAGCATGATAAAACGTTTGTTTATTGCCCAAGTATCCGGCAAAGTTGTTATGAAAGATGAATCAATCATATTCCATTTCTCTCTATCATTTTGTTGTTTTTGATACAAAATCTGATAGATTGCGCCACCACTTTCACCTACAGTAAATGATCCAAATTCCGTAAAAATATTAGGAACATCTACTTCTGCTTCATCGCAGGCGATTTTAATCTGATTGATAATTTCATCAATCATATATTGATAATCATATTCAAACGCCAATGAGTTTTTAATTGGAAAACCACCTCCAATGTTCAAACCATCAAGAGTAGGACATTCCTTTTTTAGTGCAATGTATACTTTGATACATTTTACAAGCTCATTCCAATAATATGATGTGTCGTTTATTCCGGTATTAATGAAAAAGTGAAGCATTTTAAGCTCCAGTTTATCATTTTCCTGAATCTGTTTTTTATAAAACGAAACGATATTTTTATATCCAATTCCTAATCTTGAGGTATAAAACTCAAATTTAGGCTCTTCCTCAGCAGCAATACGAATTCCAATTTTAAATTTTCCTTTGATTTCTGCCTGAAGCAAATCTAATTCTTCGTAATTATCAATAATCGGAATAGTGTTTTTATGTCCGTTGTTGATTAATCTTGCGATATTAGATATGTACTCATCTCTTTTAAAACCATTACATATTACATAAGTACTTTTGTTGATTTTACCATTCTCCAATAAGTTTTCCACAATATTAACATCAAACGCTGATGATGTTTCTATATGAATATTATTTTTAAATGCCTCATTCATAATATACTCAAAATGAGAACTTTTTGTACAATAGCAATAGTAATATTTTGCTTCGTACTTGTTCTTTTCCATTGATTTTCTAAACCAGGCTTTTGCCTTATTAATGTTTTCAGAAATTTGAGGCAGGTAGGTAAACTTTAATGGGGTACCATATTGTTCAACCAATTTCATCAAATCGATGTTGTGAAACTGTAGGTTGTCTTTGTTTAGTTTAAATTCCTCTTGTGGAAAGTAATATGTTTGATTAATTAGATCAGAATATTTTGTATTCATTTATATTTCAATATTATAAGTTGTAATTTTTAAATTTAGTTTATCGGTTCTAAATCTAAAATTCAAACTCTAATATTGGCGAATATAATGGGCAGTTTTTCATGTTCTGCCTTCGAGCATTGAAAAACATCAAAACAAAACGGACTTTTACTATTATAAAAACGGTTCAACATTCTTAATAAAGAACTGTTGAGACGGTTTCTGTAAGAGCTGAATTGTCTTTGTTTACTGTTTGTTTTCATTGTGGCAAATGTAAAAAATAATATATACCTAAAGCAATGCTTTTGATTAAAAAAAGTTTAAGATTTATAATCCTCAAACGCTTCTAGAATCAATTTATTTTCAACAGATTGGTTAATCTTTATTTTTCCGATTCCTTCAATAAGCGCAAATTGAATTAAACCATATTCATTTTTTTTGTCATGAATCAGCAATTCAAGTATCGGATCAATGTCATTTTCCTCAAAAATGATGTCGTCGTAGATACCTTTTATTACGGTTTTAATTTCTCTGTATTCTTCTTCTGAGATAAGATTTTGCTTTAGTGAAATATAAGCTTCCAAAATCATTCCGGCAGCAATGGCTTCGCCGTGCAATAAAGTTGTTTTTTCTTCACTTTCTAAAAAATATCCTTCAATAGCATGTCCTAATGTATGTCCGAAGTTTAATGCTTTACGAATATTTTTCTCTGTTGGATCCTGAATAACAATTTCATTTTTAATTTCAACTGAACGATAAATTAACTGATCCAATTCATCAAAAACAATCGATTTTAAATCTGAAAACTGTCGCCAGTACGGAGCATCGTAAATTAGACCATGCTTTAGCATTTCAGCTAAACCGGAACGCATCTCGGTTTGTGGCAAAGTTTCTAAATATTCTGTATCAATCAAAACCATTTGAGGAACGTTAATTACTCCAATTTGGTTTTTAAGATTCCCTAAGTCAACACCCGTTTTTCCTCCAACAGAAGCATCAACCATAGACAATAAAGTAGTTGGTACATTTATAAAGTTAACACCTCTTTTAAAAGTAGAAGCAACAAAACCTCCTAAATCAGTAACAACACCACCTCCAACATTAATAATAAGCGATTTTCTATCAGCACCAAGTTCCGTTAATATGTTCCAGATTTCTATACAGGTTTCAATATTTTTATTGGCTTCACCAGCTTCAAATTCAATAATTTCGATGGATAAATCTGTTTCCAGCATTGGAATAAATTTAGGAAGACAGTGCTCATTTGTATGCTCATCTACTATTATAAAGATATTTGAATATTTATTTTCTCTTAAATGATTATTTAATGCTTCGTATGCATTTTGGTTAAAATGCACCAGATAATTATTGGCTTGAATAGATTTCATACTTCTTCGGTTATTTTAAAACGCAAAATACGGCATTTTTGACGTAATAATATTCAAATTTTAACTCTAATTTGTTGAATAAGTCTTGATTTTCCTGACTTATTAAATCCTAGAATGGCATTTATAGCTCTTTAAAAGAGACGCTTTTCTAATTCTGTAAACTTTTACGTCAAAATACAACTTTAACTAAAAATATGCAAAAATATGATATCGTTTATTAAACATTATTCAAAACAGTCTTTATCTTTGCATAAAAACTAAACTTAATGGAAAAAATATTCGATAACACTCAAGTTGCATTTTCACTAAAAAGTGATACCGAACTTGACAGAGCCTATTTTCTTTTTAAAATGATTGACAGTGAACCTCTTGTTAGAATTGGAACCGCTGTTACTAATTTCGCTATTAAAGCGCATCTTCCTGTTGAAGGGTTAATTCGTGCCACTGTTTTTGATCACTTTTGTGGTGGTGTAAACGAGAATGATTGTCTTACTGTAGTAGATAAAATGTATACTAAAGGCGTTTCATCGGTGTTGGATTATTCTGTTGAAGGAAAAGAAGAAGAAGAACAGTTTGATGCTGCTCTTGAAATGACATTAAGAACTGTGGAATTTGCAAAAGAACGCCTTGCAATTCCGTTTGCGGTATTTAAACCAACCGGATTAGGCCGTTTCGAATTGTATGAAAAACTAGGAGAAAAACAAACTTTAAATCCTTCTGAACAAGCTGAATGGGATAGAGTAGTGGCTCGTTTTGATAAAATTTGCAGTGAAGCACACAAAAAAGATGTAGCTCTACTTATTGATGGTGAAGAAAGCTGGATGCAAGACGCTGCTGATGATTTAGTAACTGACATGATGCGCAAATACAACAAAGAAAAAGCCATTATATTCAATACTTTGCAAATGTACCGTTGGGATCGTTTGGATTATTTGAAAAAACTACATGAAGTTGCCAAAAATGAAGGTTTCTATATCGGAATGAAACTAGTTCGTGGTGCTTACATGGAAAAAGAAAACAAACGCGCAGAAGAAAAAGGATATGTTTCTCCAATTTGTGTTTCTAAAGAAGCAACTGATGTAAATTATGATGCTGCTGTACATTATATGTTAGATCACATCGAAAAAATGGCCATTTTTGCCGGAACTCACAACGAATTGAGTTCGTACAAACTAATGGAAATGATGGCGCAAAGAGGTATCTCTAAAAATGATAACAGAATCTGGTTCGGTCAATTGTACGGAATGAGCGATAACATTAGTTACAACTTGGCGGAAAACGGTTATAATGTTGCAAAATATTTGCCATTTGGTCCTGTAAAAGATGTTATGCCATACCTTATTCGTCGTGCAGAAGAAAACACTTCTGTAGCAGGACAAACAAGTCGCGAATTATCTATGATTAAAGCAGAACGTAAACGTAGAAAAGGGAAATAATTTTCAGTTTTCTGTCTCAGTTTATAGTTTATATATAAAGGGCTCCAATTAAAAATTGGAGCCCTTTTTTTGTTTTTAATATTCTTTGTGTAAACTGGACTGAAGTCCAGCTCTACAATATGGTTCGTTCCTTCGGAACTTTTAAAAAAAACTTTTGGCTCGCTTTATATTTTAGAGACGGACTTCAATCCGATTTACAATGGTCATTAAACAAAACAAACCCGACAGGTTTTAAAATCTGTCGGGTTTGTTTTGTAATTGGAATTTGAAATTTCTTAAGAATTACTAAACTGTAAATTGCTTAAGTTTTTATAAATTCCGTTTTCAAGGTTTATTAATTCCTGATGCGTTCCTTCTTCGGAAATTTTTCCGTTGTCTAAAACTAAGATTTTATCTGCATTTCTAATAGTTGACAAACGGTGAGCGATGATAATGCTTGTTCTTCCTTCCATTAAAACTTCTAAAGCTTCTTGAACCAGTTTTTCGCTTTCGCTATCTAATGATGATGTTGCTTCATCTAAAATCAAAATACTTGGATTTTTAAGCAAAGCTCTCGCAATAGCAATACGCTGACGTTGTCCGCCGGATAATTTTACGCCGCGTTCTCCAACTAAGGTTTCAAATTTTTCTGGGAAACCTTCTATAAAATTAAAAGCATTTGCTTGTTTTGCTGCCGCTATAATTTCTTCGTCTGAAGCATCTGGTTTTCCATACGCAATATTTTCTCTTATTGTTCCTCCAAATAAAATTACATCCTGAGGCACAATACTCATATTTCCACGCAGATTTTCTAAATCATAGTCATGAATATTTTTCCCATCAACTAAAATTTCTCCAGACGTAATATCGTAGAAACGCAGTAATAAAGACGAAATAGTCGATTTTCCGGCTCCACTTGGTCCAACAATCGCAATTTTTTGTCCAAATTCAGCTGAGAAATTTACATCTTTTAAAACCTGAACTTCTTTTCTTGAAGGATAATGGAATGCAACATTTTTAAAAGTAACATTTCCTTTTATTTTTTCTATTGTATGTACTTTTGAATTTGTATTGATTTCTTCCGGAGTTTCTTCTAAAAGTTCAAAAACACGTTCAGTTGCCCCAACTGCTTTTTGAATCTGAGCATACATTTCGGCAATTCCTCCAAAAGAAGCACCAATAAAAGTAGTATAAAGAACAAAAGAAATCAAATCCCCTACGCCTTCAACTTCGCCTCTAATTGTCAAAGTAATTCCGTACCAAACGACAGCAACTACACAGCCAAAAAGGCATAAAATGATAAACGAAGCAAAATAACCTCTGTATTGTCCGCCTTTTATGGCAATTTTTACAATTTCTTTTATTTTATTTTTATAACGCTGAATTTCGTACCATTCATTCGCAAAAGCCTTAACATTGCTGATTCCTTGTAATGTTTCTTCAACAATTACCTGACTTTCTGCCACTTTATCTTGTGTTTTTTTACCGTATTTACGAATAAATCTTCCAAATATAACTGCTGCAACGGCAACAACAGGAACGATAGCCAGCATCATTAAAGTCAGTTTTGGACTGATGCTTCCTAAAATCACAAATCCACCAATAATTAAAATAAATTGACGCAGGAATTCGGCGATTGTTGTGGTAAAAGTGTCTTGTAATTGCGAAATATCTGCACTGATTCTGCTGTTTAGTTCACCAACACGTTTTTGAGAGTAGAAAGACATTGGCAATTTTACCAGGTTTTCATACAATGCAAAACGAATGTTTGACAATGAATTTTCTGTAAAATTCACAAAAAGGGAAATTCTGAAAAAAGAGAAAATCGCCTGCAAAGTTAAAATTCCCATTAATGCAATGGCAATTTCATTTGCTTTGTCAAGATCTTTATTCGTTACACAGTCAACAAGCATTCCCATTAATTTAGGAAAGGCTAGGGCAGTGGCGCTGGTTAATAAAAGGAAAATCAAGCCAAGGAAAAATTTCCATTTGTGGTTCTTGGCATATTTAAAAATTCGGAGTGCTTTTTGAAGGGAGTTAGAGTCTAATTTAGCTTTCGGTAAATCGTTTTCTTGAAATCTAGCCATTTGAATATACAATTAAGGTATACAAAGGTATGATTATAGCAAGTGAATACAAAAGAATATTTTTAATTAGCTTTTGAGTTCTCTGTTTTTAACTAAATTTAAGAAAATCGAGATTTTTATTTGGTTTTTAATTTACTGGAAAATAGAACTCTAAATATTTAACCGGAAATATTTACATTTTTTTCACCAAAAACACTTGCAAATACAAAATCTAGATATATATTTGCACTCGCAATCACGAAATGATAGCAACCTAGTAAAATAGGGCGATTAGCTCAGCTGGTTCAGAGCACCTCGTTTACACCGAGGGGGTCGGGGGTTCGAACCCCTCATCGCCCACCAAGAAACTCCTTAAGAAATTAAGGAGTTTTTTTGTTTAAATTTGTCTTCACAACTTCTTTGTATTAATCCAATCAAACTATGAATGAAAATTTAAAAACTGACTTTGACATAATTTGCAAAGAAATAATTATACCTTTTTTCAAGAAATCTGGATTCAAACGTAAGGCTCTTCATTTTTCAAAGCAGACTAATAATGTAATCCAATGCTTCAATGTTCAGAAAAGCCAATGGAATTCATATAATGACAGTATTGACTTTACATTTAATTTCGGTTTTTATAATGCAGAAATATCTTCAATTGTTGATGATAAAGTAATACCGTTAGAATTTCCAAAAACTTATGATTGTTTTATATACAATCGTCTTGGAATATTTTCCCATAAAAGGGATCATTGGTACACATTATCAAAAAATATTGATCCCTCAAAAACAGCGGAGCAAATTAAAACTGATCTTGAAAAATACTTAAAACCAATATTTGAGAACTATGATTCCCTTGAAAAATTACAACTTTTTTTAGATAAAGACAGTAAGTATATAAGTCCTACCTTGTCACCATATTATCTTATTGCATTTTATATGACCACAGGTCAAATTGAAAAAGGAAATAATATTATTAAAGAGCATTATAAAAAAGCATTAAATCCTCAAAAATCTACTCACACAGTTAATTTTCCTGATGGACGACAGCAAGTTAAATCAGAGACATCTATTAACCAACATTACATCGATAATATAAAAAGATTTGCTAAGAAATATAATGTTGAACTTGAAGAAATAGAAGACTCAGAAGCAAATATTAAATTTGTAAATATAAAGCAGAGTTGGTTAAAAAAGCTTTTTGGAATTTAAACATGATTATTGATTTATCAAATAAAAATCCAATCTATATGACTGCAAGTTTTTTCAAATCCTGCAAAAAATGATTAGTAAGGACCACCAAAAAAAACCTTAAGAAATTTAAGGAGTTTTTTTTTGTTTTAGTTTTTACCGAGAAATATTAATTTAGAATGATGAAACAGCTATAAAAAAACAGCACTTGGAAAGAAATACTTCTAGAGGATCATGAAAATCTTATGTTAGAAGCTTGATAAACAATGCAGCAAAAAATATTTCACTTTTTTTTCTAAAAACGCTTGCAAATACAAAATCTAGCTGTATATTTGCACTCGCAATCACGAAATGATAGCAACCTAATAAAATAGGGCGATTAGCTCAGCTGGTTCAGAGCACCTCGTTTACACCGAGGGGGTCGGGGGTTCGAACCCCTCATCGCCCACCAAGAAACTCCTTAAGAAATTAAGGAGTTTTTTTTATACGCCTTTTTTCTAATACTATACAATCCGATATTTAAATAAATTACAACAAGGATTAGCGATCAGTTCCAAAAGCCCACTTTAGAAGAAAGAGTCGTTTCTTATAATAAAAAAGGATGAGATTCATTAGAGACTCAAATGACCGAAAGGGATACATCTCGAAAGTTAAAACACCTCAGTTTTTTCAATTATTTTTTTTACTCGCACCAAGTTTTGCAGATAATTAGCGTACTTTTGGTTCAATCAAAATGTTATTTATAAAAGTAAAATATGAAAAAAATCATTGTAAGTATATTTGTTCTAAGTCAATGTCTTAATGTAAATGGACAATCGATTGATAAAATTATCACGAACAAAGAAGTAACTCGTATCGAGAAAATACTTTCGGCTGATGACATGCAGGGTAGGAGAACTTTTACTCCCGGTATTGATAAAGCATCAGCGTTTATAGAATCAGAGTTTAAAAAAATTGGCCTGCAAACTTTCAATGCAGCAACGAATTATAAACAAGAATTTTCAATGACTGCCTCTGAAGCTGTTTCTTCAAAAATTACTATTGATGGCAAAGAAATAAATAATAATCAAATTGTAACATTCTCCTACCTTCCTCAAGTTTCTTTAACTGAAAAAAGCGACATTTCTATTGTAAAAATCAATAAAGGAGATAACATTGGCGAGAAATTTAATGAATATTATAAAAGTCCGAAAAATCTTTTGGTACTAGTTGATTCTTCATTTGATAATGTTTTACCAAATATTAAACATATCGAAAGAATAACTGCTACTCCAGGAAACAATACAATTATGTTTGTTTTTGGTACCACAGAAGCAACCACTTTTTCTGTTGAATTAACGAATACAATCTCCAAAAAAACATTGAATAATGTTGTTGGAATATTACCTGGAAAAACTAAACCAAATGAGTATGTGATTTTTTCAGGGCATTATGATCATTTAGGAGTAGGCGCTCCCGAAGAAGGCGCTCCACATCCTGCAAATGACTCTATTTATAATGGCGCTAATGATGATGCCGCTGGAACAACAGCAGTAATTATGCTTGCGAAATATTTTAAAAAGCAGAACAACAACGAGCGAACTATTATTTTCACCACATTTGTGGCTGAAGAAATAGGTGGTTATGGAGCCAAATATTTTTCTAAACAGCTTGCGCCAGAACAAGTGATTGCGATGTTCAATATTGAAATGATTGGAACAGAATCTAAATGGGGTAAAAACTCTGCTTATATTACAGGCTTCGAAAAGTCGAATATGGGGCAGATTTTACAAACTAATTTAACAGGAACAAATTTTACATTTTATGCAGATCCTTATCCAGACCAACAATTATTTTATCGCTCAGACAACGCTACTTTAGCCAGACTTGGAGTTCCTGCTCATACCATTTCTACTTCAAAAATGGATAATGAGCTAACGTATCACACAGCCGATGATGAGTTTGAAACGTTGGATATTGATAACATGACTCAAATAATAAAATCAATTGCATTAAGTTCTTCTTCGATTATTAGTGGAAAAGATACACCGACAAGAGTAAATACTACTCAACTGAAATAACTTCAATAAATTATAAAGAATCATAAAAGCGCTGAAAACAATTGATTTTTCAGCGCTTTTTTATTGTTTGATAATACAACCAATGAAAGAGGTTACTTAATAACGAAGCATGATTACAGACATTGTATTTTCTGAATTATAAGAAAAAAAAACTCCGAAATTATAAATCCGTACTCCTGATATCATAAACATGGAATGATTTAAAAGTTAATCGATATAGTTTTGAAAAACATTTTTTAAATCATTTAAAATTCAAAGTTTATGAGAAAAATCTTTTTCGCAATACTATTTGCATTACTATCAAATTTATCTTTTTCACAATCCGAGCAATCTCTGATTGAGATTTGTATTCAAAATTATATTGAAGGCACATCTTACAATAAACCCGAGAATATTAGCAAGGCTTTTTATCCTGAGGCCAATCTGTTTTTAAGTCACAAAGAAAAACCTTTATGGATAGTTCCAAGTTCAGAATATGTTACCTGGTTTCAAAAAGGAAATAAAGGAGAATTTAACGGCCGTGTAGGCAAAATTATCTCTATAGAATATTTTAATGATATCGCTTTAGCGAAAGCAGAAATTCTCATACCTGAAAAAAAACAAGAATTTATGGATATGTTTTTGCTTAAAAAAATTCAGGGTGAATGGAAAATAATTAGCAAAGCGGCAAGCAGCAAAGCAAGTAATAAATCAGGGAAGAAAATACTATTCATTGTTTCCAATGCCAATTATTACGGAAATTCCACAATTTCAACAGGCAATAGTTTTGCAGAAATTGTAAACGCCTACGATACTTTTATAAATTCCGGTTATACGGTTGATTTTGTAAGTCCAAAGGGAGGCGCTATTCCTTTAGCCTATATCAATACTTCTGATAATTTGCAAAAGCAATATTTGTATAACGAAGATTTTATGTATGCCATAAAGAATACTGTGAGTCCCAAAGAAATTGATTATAAAAAATATAAAGCTGTTCATTATATAGGAGGCGGAAGCGCAATGTATGACGTTCCTGAAAATCAAGATATTCAACATATCACTATGCAAGTTTATGAAGATAATAACGGCATCATTTCTTCGGTATGTCATGGAACAGCAGGTATTGTTAACTTGAAAACTAAAAATGGAAAGTTCTTAGTTGAAGGGAAAAAAATAAGTGGTTATCCGGATTCTTTTGAAAAACAAGATGGCAAATATTTCAAACACTTTCCCTTCTTAATTCAGAAAACAATAGAAGAAAGGGGAGGGAAGTTTAAATTCTCAAAGCGAAATGAATCTTATGTTGAACAAGATGCCCGAATTGTTACGGGACAAAACTTTCAATCCTCAAATGGTGTTGCTTTAAAAATAATTGAACTGATTGAAAGAAGTAATTAGTTTTTTTTCATTAACCATCAATACATTACATATATCGATTGCAAATCAACACTATAGAGCGTTATCTACTAAAAAAGATAATTTTAAAATCTTCATTGCTAAAAAATCTTATTTTAATACTTTAAAGTCTTTACAGGCAAAAGAATATAACCAGTTCACTTTTAATTTTGCGGTTCCAAAAATTAAAAATTTGATATTATGGTCGATATGAATATTCCTGATTCTTTACTTGTAAAAAAATACATAGATGGCAATGAAGCTGCTCTTTCAAAATTAATCAAAAGACATGAATCCAGAATATATGGTTTTATATTCTCAAAGATTAAGGATAAAGACATTACAAATGATATTTTTCAAGATACTTTTATTAAAGTAATTAAAACCCTTAAAAGCAATTCTTATAAAGAAGAAGAAAAATTTCTCTCTTGGGTTATGAGAATTTCGCACAATTTGATTGTTGATCATTTTCGCAAAACAAATCGAATGCCGATGCTGAGAGACAATGATCAATTTTCCATTTTTTCTATTATGTCTGATAATTCACTAAATATTGAAAGCAAAATCATTATCGACCAGCTTGAAATTGATTTGAAAAAACTCTTGGAAGAACTTGTAGATGACCAAAAAGAAATACTAATAATGCGATTATATTGTAATATGAGTTTTAAAGAAATATCTGAAGAGAAGAAAATTAGTATAAACACTGCATTGGGCAGAATGCGTTATGCAATAACTAATTTGAGAAAAATTATCGAAAAAAATAAGATTATCTTAAACTAAAACTTGGTGTCGCGCATTTATCTTTATTGCTATAGCGCTAAACTTTTCAAACTAATGCTTCCAAGCTAAAATTTCCTTTTCTATAATTTTAAAAAAAGAGTTTTCGTCCTTTTAGACTAAGTTTTGTCCAAATGTTTATCTTTTCTAATCATACGGAATGTTAAGATGTAAAAACCGCTTAATCCATTTGATTCACTTTGATTTATAATATTGCATAAAGGAAAGCATTTCTAACGTTGCCAAAACAAATAACATTATATTTTTTTCATACTTTTAAGGCTGTTTGTAATTTAAATCAATATCGAAAAATTAATAAAGCTAAATTGAATTGATAAATGAAACAGTCTTCCAATATTTTTCAAAACAGTTTTTCAAAAACCATATTCTTTTATCTAACATTTGCGTCTTTGTTTTTTACTCACAGTAATATATTCGCTCAAAAAAAAGATATGATGGTTCGTGTAGCGGAAATCGAAATCTTCCCTAAATATCTATCCGAATACAAAGCCATTTTAAAAGAAGAATCTTCAGCTTCAGTAAAATTGGAACACGGTGTATTGGCAATTTTTCCAATGTACCAAAAAAACGATTCTACTCAAGTTAAAATATTAGAAATTTATGCGGATCACAATGCTTATCAATCACATTTAAAAACACCACATTTTTTAAAATATAAAACAAGCACGCTTAAAATGGTGAAATCATTAAAATTGATCGATATGAATGCAATTGATCCAGAATCAATGAAATTATTGTTTATGAAAATGAAGGAATAAATCGACTACGGTATATCCCTCTTTCAAAAATCGTCTAAATAACTAGAAGTATTCTTCGGCAATATATTTGCTATTTTATCACTTTTCCGTTTAGCAATCTTCAATATCCCTTTCATTTTGAATAGTGGATCCTATCATTTTGATACTGTTTTAAAACAAAAAAAATCTACTTTATTTACAATTAATTGATAATCAATAATTTGATTAATTTTCTTTGTTATGGCATATCATTTGTTTTTAATCGATGAATCAATTCGAGAAGTATAGATTTAGAGGCAAGAACGTTTTTTTGCTTTTAACGTCATAACATTATTACTAATCCAGACTAATATCAATTAAAAAAAAATATGAAAACAAATAAAACCAGAAACAAGGAAATTACAAAGCTATATGTATCAAAAAAATCTATGCAAAATAAAGATCGCTTTATCAACTTAATGGTATTTACGATCGTTTTCTTTATTGCGGTTTTGCTAATCTCTCAAATAGTATAGGCCAATTTGAAACTTTTACTTGGTATTTCCTCACCATATAATTAAACAATTATGAAAATTATTGACCCCATAATAGATTCTAAAATAAACTTATCAAATAAAAACTTTTTCTATTCCGGTTCTTTTCGAAACAGAACAATATCTTCTGCTGTCAAAGATGCAGAGGAATTAGTTGAATTTACTATTGAAAAAGCCAGATCTGCTCACACTTTCTGGATTAGAGAAATCTGCGAGGTAACATTGTCTTCTGCCATAGCACGAGGAATCGGTATTTCAGCACGTTCTCCAGAGTTGCTTGAAACAAAAATGAAAAAAGGTGAGGCCGTAATCGCTTTTGCGTCAGATGGGCGATGGGCCGGTTTTTCCTTTATTTCTTCTTGGGAGAACGATAAATATGTTTCAAACTCCGGATTAATTGTAGCTCCTGAATTTAGACATACCGGGCTTGCAAAAAAAATTAAAAGAAAAATTTTTGAGTTGAGCCGTGAACTGTATCCTGAAGCTCGTATATTCAGTTTAACTTCAGGTCTGGCCGTTATGAAAATGAATCATGAACTTGGATTTGAGCCAGTTACTTTCAATGAACTTCCTGCTGATGAAATGTTTTGGGAGAGTTGTAAATCTTGCGTAAACTGCCCAATACTAATGAGTAAAGAAAGAAAAAATTGTTTATGTACCGCAATGCTTTTTGATCCTAAACAAAATTCTACAGACATTTGATATAGACATTCTGCAATATACTATTCCTACCAACAAGTGCAGCAAATCAAAGCTAATAAAGATTATAATTCACAAGATAAAGAACTAATAACCTGTAAAACATTTTAATTATATTTGACATAGAAATTTATTTGTTTGACAAATTTATTGCCGAACAAATAAATCAAATCATCAAACCCAAATCTTAAAATGAAGAAAAACCTAATATCTCTTTTATTTCTGCTAACAGTTATAAATATTTTTGGACAAACATCTGTATTTAATGATGCCGTTTCCAACAAAGTCCTAAAACCAATTAAAAAAGTCCCTTTAGATGAAGCTTCAATTCTAATTTATGATTATGACGGATCTCTTTTTTCGTATGATTTAGAATCTGAACAAATTGGCTGGACTGTAAAAGCAACGGATTCTTTTACTGAAATGTGCGCCAATATGGTAACGTTGCATGATGGCGTTGTATATGTTCCGTTTATTAATGGAGAAATCTTCGCAATTGATAACCAAACCGGAGATGTATTTTGGAAATCAAGATTAAGTAATAGTACCGATCAAATTATACTGAAAAACCAAACTCCAATTATAAATAATGGAAAACTGTATATAACTGCTCAAAATGGCAACCTATATGCACTAAATATAAAAGATGGAAGTTTAGCCTGGAGCTATAAGCTGGAATCTACAAATAATGATATTCCGGTTCTCTACTTCAATAACAAAATTTTTGCTCAAAGTGCTTCTAGCCTTTATAGTTTTGATGCCAATACAGGAAAGGTTCTCAACCAAAAAAGCTTTGATGTACCAATGTATGGAAAACCTGTAACTGATGGTGAAAATATATTTATAGCAAATGAAAAAGATGTGTTGTATGCGTTAAGCCCTGATAAATTAGATATTTTATGGCAATTTAAATTTGATGAAAATCAGTTTAATGTGAAGGAACGCATCTTCTGCAAAGACAAAAAAATATATTTTGCAGCGCAAGGAACTACAGTTTCTACATTATATGCCGTAGATTCAAAAACTGGAACTCAGATATGGAAAAGGGATTTTAATGATGATAACATCGAATACATAACAGAGGATAGTGATAATATTTGGGGATATACACGCAAGAAAAAGCTTTTCCAAATTGATATTACAAATGGCGAAATAGCATTTGAATTAAAACTTACAACAATGCCTATCTCAAATATTGAATTTCCTGTTGACGATACGATATTTTATTATTGCGATGCAGGTTTAATTAAATTTGATTTGAATACAAAAGACGAAGACATGTATTATATGCGTACTTCACTTAAAGATGATGTTTACAGCGCTTATTTGAAAATAATAAGACAGTAAAAAAAAGCCTTCTCAAAATTTTTGAGAAGGCTTATTTTTTGTTTTTTACAATTAAATGCTTGTACTGATTGAAAATTAATTTAATTCTCGCCACAAACAACCTAAGTACTTGAATCAATTATAACAAATCTTTGAAACCAAATGATTTCATTAGATTTGAAAAACAAAACCCTAAAGATTTAGAAAATGAAATGGATTACCAGAGAACGACCAAAAATTGACCGAATCGCTTGTCCATGGCTAATAAAAAAGTTTGTTGACAGTGAAGCTGAATTCATTTATGTTCCGTTTAATCAAGTTTTAGAAAAAGCAAAAGAATTAAATGCAACACCATTTGATATTCCAGATGTTGAATTTACGCATTATGAAGATCAAAGCACTTTTGACTACATTGTAAAAAAATATGAAATCGACGATCCCGCCATTTCAATTATAGCTGGAATTGTGCGTGGCGCAGATACCGACAGACATGATATTGCAAAAGAATCCGCAGGACTTTGGGCGATTTCAGCTGGACTTTCTTATAATATCACCGACGATTATAAACTTTTGGAAACAGGAATGATTATGTACGATGCGTTATATAGCTGGGCTACGCATCTTTACAGACAAAATCATTTGCAGAATAGCCCTTTTGAAAACTTACTTCATGAAGTTTATAATAAGTTTCTCAAAGACAAAAAATCCGGAACTAAAACACCTGCTTGGGTTCAAGGTCTAAAAGAAATAATTCAGGATCAGATTGATGCTCAATTTGCATTTGATTTAAAGAAAATTTCATCTGAATTAGATTTAAATCCGTCCTATTTATCGAGGGAATTTTCAAAACATTTTGAAGATTTAAATTTTGGAGAATACGTGAGAAAATTACGAATTGAAAAAGCAATTAGTCTCATTTCAAACTCTTCACATTCCTTAACCGAAATTGCCTACATGACCGGATTTTCAGATCAAAGTCATTTTACGAGAATTTTTAAATCGCATACAGGCAAAAATCCTTCGTCTTATCGAAAAAAGAATAAAAAAAGTAATCCAGATACAAAAGGTAAATAAGATTCTATTTTAAAGCTTTATTGACTTTTAGTTTTGCTGTCATAAATAAAACTAAAGCAATGTATTTAAAATTAACTTTTTTCTTTGCCGTATTACTATCAAGTATAAACATTTCAGCCCAAACTACTTACCCTAAAATAACAGGGTATTTTGGTATAATGCATCCAATCGTTACCTTCAGCAGTGATGAAACGACAGTAAATTTTAGAGATTATTATGCTGTAGGTTTTCCAACGGGAATTAACATTTGGAAAAGTCAAAAAATAGGGTTTTCTTTTGAAATGGTTCCAAATATAAAAGACGATAACGGAACTGACAAAGTAACTAATTTATTATTTCATCCCGGAGTTTTGGTTGCATTAGGAAATGGCTACACATTTGCCGGAAGAGCTGCATTTGAAACAAGCGGAAGATACGGATTTACACCCGTTTTTAATAAAACCGTTTTTAAAAGGAGTAGTTGTAGTTATTACGCCGCTGTTCCTTTGCCAGTTCGTTTTGGTAATGATCATCCTGCAACTTTTACAATTGGTTTTCAGTTTGGAATTGCTTTTTAAAATGAAAACAAAACCAACATACAGTTTACTACATTTAACACTTTATTTTCTAAAACTAGGAACTACAGGTTTTGGAGGCCCTGTTGCTTTAGTTGGCTATATGCACAAGGATTTAGTAGAAGATCGTAAATGGATAACCGAGGAAGAATACAAACAAGGATTAGCTTTGGCACAATTAGCACCAGGGCCACTCGCAGCGCAATTAGGAATTTATTTAGGATTTGTTCATTACAGTTTTTTAGGAGCAACCTTGGTTGGCTTTGCGTTTATTGTACCGTCTTTTATAATGGTAGTGCTACTTGGCATTGTTTATAAATCATATGGTGGCTTGGCATGGATTCAGGCTGTATTTTATGGCATTGGCGCTTCAGTGGTTGGTATTATAGCATTAAGTTCGTATAAGCTGACTTTGAAATCTATTGGTAAATTAAACTTCGAATCTCTAAAATCGAAATGGTTGCTTTGGATGTTTTTTATCTCAGCCGTTATCGTAACGTTTATAACCGAAACGGAGCAAGTGTTACTATTTATTTTTGCTGGGCTTTTATACATGATTTTCAAGGCTCCTCCAAAGTGGTGGAGTTTTAAAACAACAAACTTCTTAGTTTTATTTCAATTTGGTTTGTTGAATTCAGAAGAATCAACACTTTTCAAATTGGCTGTTTTTTTCGCTAAAGCAGGAGCTTTTGTTTTTGGAAGCGGATTAGCTATTGTTCCTTTTTTGCACTCCGGTGTAGTGAAAGAAAATAATTGGCTGACTGAACAACAATTCATTGATTCAGTTGCCGTAGCAATGATTACACCCGGACCAGTGGTAATAACCGTTGGATTTATAGGATATTTAGTTAGTGGCTTTTTTGGTGCTTTCACAGCTGCTTTAGCAACTTTTCTACCGTGTTATCTCTTTACAATTATATTGGCTCCTTATTTTAAGAAAATTGCCGATAATAAATCAGTTAAGGCGTTTGTTGATGGCATAACAGCTGTTGTTATTGGTGCTTTAGTTGGCTCTGTAATTGTTATAGCAACAAGAAGTATTATTGATATACCTACCACTTTAATTGCGATTTTAACCATTATGGCACTTCTTTATTATAAAAAACTTCAGGAACCATACATAATTCTAATTGCTGGCATAATAGGAATATTTATAAAACTGATTTAGTCAAGAAAATAATTCCAAATTATTTTTTCTGATAAAACTTAGTTTCTATGCATATCTACTTCAATAAAATCCTTGCTTTAATAAAAAGTAAGAAACCAAATAAATAAAAAAAACTCCTTAATTTCTTAAGAAGTTTTTGAGAGTTTAAACGAGTTCTTTGAACGCGCAAAAATCAATTATTTTACTTTGCTATTTTACTGCGCCATTTATCTGTTAGATATTTCCTTAACGGAATATCATAAAGTTTCATCACCAAATAAGCAAATCCGACCAGAAGAATCGTCGATATAATAACAATAAAAGTTAACTCAGAAGTTGATACTTTGTGTGTCGTGTAATAATTTCCAAACATCCACAATACAGCGTAATGCGTCATGTACAATGGATAAGAAATATTTCCAGAAAACACACAAATGTTCTTAAATCCATCATTTAATTTTGCTCCAGCACCTAAAGCAACCAATAATGGAAAATAAAACAATACAATTAACGGTTCTGAAATCCAGTTCCATTCTGAAAAAGGCATTACGAAAGCTAAAAACAATAATACAGCCAGACCAATAAAACCAAGATTATTTTTAATAATCCAGTTCGAACGATAAATAAGTAAACCAGCTAAAAAAGAATAAGATATACGTGCAAATCCATCCCAAAAAGTTGGTCCGCTCCAGCCACCTAATAAATTTCCAGATGTGTAAGCCACATAACAAAGTGCAATTGCAGCTACCAAAGTAAGTAATCTCAAATAATTACGCCCAACTCTGTAAAGTACAAATGCATAAACGATATTAGCAATATATTCCCAAAACAATGACCACGCCGGTGCATTGAAACTAAAATTATTAAAACCACGATCTTCAATTATAGGCAAGGGAATAAGGAATAGTGAACAAATAAAAGTTACAAAGATTTTTCCTGCGCTATACAATTCAAGATGTCCCCCAAACGGATCAAAAAGAAAAGCCAAAAGACCTAAAATTGATCCCGCAATTACCAACGGATGTAATCTGATAATCCTCGCAATAAAAAAGTTTCGAAGTCCCATTTTTGCAATACGATCATCATAAGCATAACCGATTACAAATCCGGAAAGGCAAAAGAAAAAATCAACGGCCAAAAAACCATGTCCGATAAAATTTTTGCTTGGATCAGTAAAAACCCATTCCATAAAATGGAAAACGACAACAGCTAATGCTGCAACGCCTCGCAATCCGTCTAATATTTCAAAATGTTGTTTGGTTTGTAAAATTGTTGTAGTGGTTTGGGGTTCGGTAGTATCCATTTAATTTTTAATGCAAATAAGGTTAAGTTAATAAAGACCGCCAACTATTTTGCCGGCGCCGCAAATTATACAAATAAATACTTAAAACAAAATCAGGATAACAAGATTTTAACAACAGATTTAAAGACTTAACAACTTCTTTCATTTAATTCTCAATTTTGAATTTCTCGTTTTTACAATCCAAAATAAGTTTATGATTGAGTAAGAGCTTATTTCCCATCATTCCCTGCATTCCTGAGCGCTTCATGAGCATTTTTTGCAATTCTGAAGTGCCTTCGATATATGTTATTTCTGAAAGCTGCAGTTTTAGATTCCCAAACTCTATGTTTTTAGTTGCGGGCGCAGTGAATACGCTTAATACAGTTCCCCAAGAATTTCCATTCTCTTTTTTAATTTTGTCTTTTTTACTTTTATAAAGAATCCACTTTTCTTTATTTACAATTAATTCATATCCACTTGTTCCTGAATCATATAGAAGTTTCATTTTTTGATTGTCTATAATCATCGGAAAAATTATTTTTCGTTTTTTAAATTCGAATATAGAGAAACCTTTATCGTCGATTTTTTCTAAAAGGGAAATTCTTTTATTTTTAAAATCAATTTCTACTTTTCTTTTTTCAAACAAATCAGTTCCAATTGTTCCAATGATATTCTCTGTGTTAGGGGTTTCAAAATCTACATTATTTCCGTAGTCGAGGAGTTCAAAACTTTCAGAAGAAACAGTCATGTCCTTTAAATTAAAAACGAGAGAAATTTCATTTAAACTTTCGTTGAAATTCAATTGTTTTGGAAACTTTTTCTGAATCGATTCTAGTGATTTTTTATAAAAAACGGTGCTTTGCGAACCGGAATCCAGCTGCATATAAAAAGTTTTATCAATACCTTTTATTCTAATTGGCAAAAGCATCGCAGCATAACTATTTTCTTCGTCGGAAGCCCATTTAAAAGGCAATTTTTTGGTCATTCCGGAAACCTTCAGGTAATTCTCGGGTGGTGTAAATTTTCTATCAAAATACAAATAGCCACCAACTGAAGCCATAATAAAAACAGCCACAAAGACCAACACAATTTTCTTAATTATTTTCATCACATTTTTTTGTGCAAGATTCGGAATTGTATCTGAAAATGCAGTAAAAAACAATATGACAATTTTACGTCAATTGCGTGACAATAATTATAAAAAGCTGTTTTTCAATTTAATGTACAAAGTTGATTTTTGATTCAAACTAGCACTATTCTTTACAATTATAAAGACATTAATACTTTTAAGAACAACTAAAACAACTAAAAAAAGAGGAAATTGTATAGAAAAAGCTTTTTGGATAAAAGGACTTACAATTAATAAAGTCGCAAGTATAAAAGAGTAAATAATCTGAAAACTTATAATGTTTCTACCCAATTCTTTGGCTTCTGGTTCTTTTGTTTTATAAGTTAAAATTGCGGGAAAAATAATATTCCCAAACGGAAGGATAAGCGACGATAAAACGGAAATATTAATTAATTTGACACGTGCAATTATACTCCAATTATCATTTGTCGCAATTAGATTTTCGGGTTCCGTATTTAATGATTTTGCAAGTGTTTTGAGTGTAAACCCTTTCGGAATATTACCTGCTTCAATTCGCTGAATCGTTCGTAAAGAAAGCCCAGATTCCTGAGCAAGTTCAGTCTGAGTAAGATGTTTTTCTTCTCTCAATAATTGAACTTTTGTTTTCATTTTTTACTTTTTAATATATATAGTTCTATTTCTAAATTGGTTCCCAAAATTCGATTTTATTACCATCTGCATCCATAATATGGACAAATTTTCCGTAATCGTAAGTTGCAATTTCATCTAAAACCGTAACTCCGTTCTTTTTCAGCTGATCAATCAAACCTTCGATATTCTGAACACGATAGTTAATCATAAAATCCTTTTTTGACGGAGCAAAATAAGTATCATCTTTTTTAAACGGACTCCATTGAAGCGCCTCTTTTACATCAGGATTATCAATGTTTCTCGATTCAAAAGTAGATCCCCAGTCATTTACTTCAATTCCAAGATTTTTGGCGTACCATTCTCTGGTTTCTTTTGGATTATCCGAAAAAAAGAAAATACCGCCAATCCCAGTAACTTTTGGAGTTACTTCGGTATTATTTGCTGTTTGTTTACTTTGATCTTCCATGACTTCTTCAATGAATTAAAATTTAAAAGTACTAAAAAAAGCCTTTTGTAAAAAACTAAAGCTTTCTTAAATTGATTTGAATGCAACTTTAGTTATTGTAAATTAGCTAGATACGATATTAAAAAAGGCAAATCATGAAAGCAAAAATAATTATTTCAACATTAGCGCTAAGTTTAGCACTGACGGTCAACGCGCAGAAAAAAATTGCCGTTTCGGAGCTTCCAAAAGAATCTCAACAATTTCTTAAACAATATTTTAATCATACTTCCGTTGATATAGCAAAGAAGGATGCTGAACATGGCGAAAAAGGATATGAGGTAATTCTTAAAGATGGAACTGAGGTCGAATTTTGGAAAGATGGTTCGTACAGAGAAGTAGACGGCGATGACAAACCAATTCCGACAGAATTTATTCCTAAAGAAATTAAGGATTATGTAGCCAAACACTATCCCAATGAAAAAATAACTCACATCGATTATGGCCATAAAGATCTCGATGTTGACTTAACAAACAAAATTGATTTAGAATTTACTAAAGATGGAAAAATTCTAAAGGATAAAAAGAACAAACTTGAATAAACTATAACTCAAATTCTACTTTGTTAAGCCTTTAAATTCAACCGATTTTAAAGGCTTATTTCTTAAATTTCAGGGTAAACTTTTCACAGGTGTATAAACTTTATACACTTTTTTTATGGAGTGAATTTACTAAATCACTCATAATCAATTCTAACTCCAATTGGCACGAGGCTTGTAAAATGGGATACTATCAAATCTGTATCGAATTGTCTTTGTTGTGTTTTTATGGCACAATAAAATGATTTCGAAAACAGAGAATAAATTTAAAATAAAAGCCATTTTACGATAAAAGCAATAGCCATAATGAAAAGTGAAACAATTATCTCAGAACAATTTTATACTTCGAACAACAGTCTCAACGCAAAAGAGAAAATACATAATAATTCCAATTTTAATGTTACCAATACTTCAGCCAAAAAAGCGATAGAAAAACAGACAAGCTCTTTTGGGCGTTTGGTTCTTTCAGGCTCTTTTCTATTAATGTTAGGTGGCGCATTTTTAGTCTACACGCTACAATCCGACTTTGATCAGTTTCAGCTAGACCGAATAAATTCAGCTTGGGGATTGCCATTTCTAGTATTTACAGCAATGCTGTTCTTTTTTCAAACAGGATCTTTTTTATACAATCTGTATTTATATTTCCGCTATAAACCAATTGAATCCGTAAGTGATGATTTATTGCCAACTTGTACCGTAATTGTGCCCGCTTACAATGAAGGAAAACTGGTTTGGGATACATTACTTAGTCTTGCCGAAAGCGATTTCCCGGAACACAAAATACAATTATTAGCAATTGACGATGGAAGTAAAGACGATACCTGGTACTGGATGCAACAAGCAAAACTAAAATTAGGTGATCGCTTAACTATTTTTCAGCAACCTGAAAACAAAGGAAAACGTCATGCACTATACCGCGGATTCGAACTTGGAACTGGTGAAATATTCGTAACAGTAGACAGTGACTCAATCGTTAAAAAAGATACTTTAAGAAATCTTGTAAGTCCCTTTGTAGTAGACAAAAAATGTGGTGCAGTTGCAGGAAATGTTCATGTTTTGAATAACAAAAAGGCGTTACTTCCAAAAATGCTAAATGTAAGTTTTGTAATGAGTTTCGAATTCATGCGTTCTGCAGAAAGTATGCTTGGTTCTGTTCTTTGTACTCCTGGCGCAGCGGCTGCTTACCGAAAAGACGCTGTATTTGCATGTCTTCCGGAATGGATCAACCAAACTTTTATGGGGCAACCTTCAGATATTGGCGAGGACCGAGCAATGACAAATATGATCTTAAAACAGGGATTACATGTTTTATTTCAGAGAAATGCTTACGTCTTGACAAATGTACCAGAAGAATATAAAGGATTATACAAAATGTTCATCAGATGGGGTAGAAGCAATGTGCGTGAAAACATCATGATGGCACAGTATGTTTTTAAGGATTTTAGAAACGAATCAAAATTTGGTGCAAGATTATTATTCTTAAATCAGTCGTTGCGAATTATAATGGCATATCCGTTCTTATTGTTTATGCTGTTTTTTATAGCTGTTCATCCTGTATTATTCTTTAGCTCAACACTTTTAAGCATATTTATTGTTTCGAGTTTTTCAGTATTATTTTATGCAAAAAGATATAGTTTATCAGAAGCTTTCTGGGCTTATTCATATAGTATTTTTTACACCTTTAGCTTGTTCTGGATTACACCTTATGCAATTGCTACAGCCAATAAAAAAGGATGGCTTACACGCGGATTATAATAAAAACAAAACCCCGAAGAAGTTTCTTCGGGGTTTTGTTTTTATTAGTCTAGTCCGGCAAATTTAAAAGGCGGTGTTATCACAAATCCTGCAGAGGATTCTCCCGAATAGTTTTCGTTATTAGCCAGACTTAGTTTTTTCACCTTGGCTTTTTCGCTAAAATCTAATTTACTAAACTCAACCCAGACAACATTTGGATTTAATACATTGTCAAAATAATAAATAAGATTCTTTTGATCGGCAACAGTTCTCCATCTTGTCGAAGAAATATTAGGCTCTGTTGGCGAAGAAATTCCAAGCGGAACAGAACAATTTCTAATTACACCAAAAACACTGGCAAGTGCCGTTCTTATATTATCTGTTTTAGGAATTGCGTCAATATAATAATGAGCTCTTACAAATCGGTCAGCGGCTCTATTGGTTCCTGGTAGCATGATAGTTCCGGGAATTCCTTTCCAATAAGTATTTATAGCAAGCTGTTCATCAAAAATAGGAGAGTTGGTCATTGCAACATATTTTCGATCATGATGAATCACTAATTTCCCATTTATATATTCAAAAATGGCATTATCTCCTGATGCGTCGGAAACGGACAAATGTACTGTCGCAAAAATATCTGTTCCTGGAATATGAGAAGAAGTAACTGTAAATTCATTTTTACTTAAGGCATTTACTACTTCCGAAACTGTAGAAAAATTATCCAATACATACTGAAGCCACAAAGAAACAGCCAATCCTTTTGCACTACTATTCTTTTCAAACTGCGGATAAGTCGACTCAGCCAGCCAAAGAAGATTTCCAACCAAACCTTTTTCATTCATTCCGTCAGAAGATGCAATATCCCAGGAACTTGTTACGACACTTCCGTATTTTGCCTTCCATTTTACTGAATTATTTCCAGCTTCTCCAAATCGGTCCATTCCTCTGGGAAGAACCCATAGATTTGCTGGAATTTCACCTCTCCAGTCCATAGAACGAGCCGTAAGAACAGTTCCGTTTGGACCTTGATAAACTACTCTTGTACAGGCAAAACTTGTCGCACTAAAATGTAGTAAACAAAATAAAGCTAAAAGAAAGAAATTTTTAAATTTTGATTTCATAACTAATGTAATTTTCAGTTACTATTAAAATAAAAAACTCCAAAATTTGAGATTACTTTGGAGTTTTTTTTATTCTTTTTATGTGGTTATGTTTGTATTTTCAGCAAAACAAAATCAAATCTTTTTGAGAGTCAATTTAACTTCTTCTGCTTCCAAAATTAGTTCGTCCTTGGTAATGGTGCTCACACAAGGCCATGGTGTACCAGTTTCATCTTTAATTACAAGGCTTTTTCCTTTTTTAGTTAAAGCATAAGTACCATCTGTCATTTCTCTTAATAAAAATCCTGTTACATGCCCATCTTCAGTAAAAGTTAATTGGCCGTTAGTAAGAATTATATTCTTCAATGAATCAGAAAGCGGCTTTTTGTTTGCTTCAACATTTGTAACTTTCCAAGAATTTACTAACTCATTTCTTTTTGCTTTGTTGCATGAAAGAATTAATACTGCTGATAATAAAATTCCGAAGATAAATAATTTAGATTTTTTCATAATTCAGTGATTAAAAAATTAGACAGGAAAAGTTACAAAAAAAAATAACACTTAAAACGTTTGTAGTCAAATATTTATAATTACATTAATATATGAAAGCAAAATGAACAGAAAACAGGAATTATTTCATAATCATCTGATTATAAAAAACCTATAAAAATCAAGCCTTTTCAGTTAAAAAGTAGTTTTATAATTGATCAGCAAAGTAAAAAACAAAACTATTTTTTACTTAAGTGTCAATTCCCCTAAAATTTCTTCATATAAAAATGGTCCGCCTGGATATGTGGCGGTATAATCGAGATTCATCCAAACCTGACCACGTTCGTCAATATGATAATGAATCTTTTTGCCGTAACTTTCTTTCGTAAAAAGAACATTTTTTATAAGATAATTCACTTTCTCTAAATCAATTAATGATCCAATTAGAATTTCAGGATAAATATGTCCTTTTGTATGAATAAGCCTTGGTGTACCGCCAATAGATCGTATTGCAGCTGCCATTAAAATTGAATGATCATCACAATCACCAGAAAAATATTCAAGCGATTCACTAGCTGTTGCAATATAATCTCCTTCTTTGGGATCGTTTACATAATTCCAGCGACTGTTAATTTCTTTAAAAACAGCAAAACACTGAATGGTAGTACGATAATCTGAGTATCCTCTAATTCCTTTAAAATGCTTTGTTGTCGCCATTATAGCAAAATTTCGCACTTTAGGATTTTGATATTCAATAGCATTTATAATTTTTGATTTATTTGGAAACGGAAGCAGTTTTGCCACAATTATATCCTGCGGAAAAGGATTATCCGACATGGTATAAATCATTGAATTATAATCTTCTGAGATCTCACTAAAGCCATAGTTTCCGATAACTGTACCATAAAATAATACCAAAAGGTAAACTGCAACACATAAAATTATAATGGTTCTCAACAACATCAACAAAAAGAAAATTGCTGCGAAAACAAAAATGAATATAAAAACCCTGTCTAAATTGAAAGACCAGTTTAAATCTCGTAAATTTTGATGCAGAATGATGAAAATTGGGATTGTAATTAAAAGACTCAACAACGAAATAATAATCCTATCCCAAGGTGATTTCACCTGTAATTTGGATTTTAATCGCGGAAAGTCAATTTTTGGGAATTTCATCATAAGAATCAAAAGCAGTTTTTAAAGCGCTTTTACTGTTTCAACAAAAGTACTTTTTTTATCAATAATTCCCAGATCAAAAAGTTGATTTTGAATTTTGATAAATGCCTTTTCATTAAGATTTTTCTGAGACCATTGCGTTAATTTTAACCATTCCTGAATGTCTTCTACTTTTTGATCGAACAAATCAGCCAGAGTTTTATCGATTTCTGGAATTTGTGTAAAATTATTGGTTGTTTTATTTATGATTTCAAGAACTTTTTCAACGGTTTTTGGGTTCTTTTTTAGAAACTCATCCCTAACTGTGATCACAAATGAAGGCCATGGAGTAGGGCAATCTCCAACACGTCTAAAAACACCTTTATCTACAAGTGGTTTGGTCATGAAACGCTCCCACATAAAATAATCTGCAGTACCATTTGTCAATGCATCAACCGCACCATCAATTGTGTTTATGATTTCAAACTGTAAATCTTCTGTTTCCCAACCTTGCTCGCTGGCATTTACATAAGCCATTAATTGTGAACCGGATCCAACTCTTGAAATCGCTACTTTTTTATTTTTTAAATCTTTAATTGTATGAAAATCTGATTTTTCAGCAACGTGGATTCCCCAGATTAAAGGCGACTGCACATAAATCTGAACAATTTTACTAGGATTTCCAGCCACAATATCTTTTACGATTCCTTCTGTAAGGATCACCGCCATATCTGCTTCGCCATCACGGAGCATCTGACACATTTTCCCGGTACCTTCAGGAATATTTTTCCATTGCAAATCAATATTTTCTGCTTCGAATTCGCCATTTTCAATGCATAGATGCCATGGCAAATTGAAGTGTTCGGGAACACCAACAATTTTTACGGTTTTCATAGAATAAGTTTAAGTTAAGTTTAAGTTGGGTATGCGTATTATATTTGTCTGATTGTCTGTCTGTTTTTTTAATTTTTTAATAGATCCGCGCGATGTTTGTCTGAAAGACATGGTTCGGCAAAGTCGATAATATCCTGCGATTCATATTCGCTCAAAATGTTCTTAACCAGTGAATAATCAACATCTCTCATTACTTCAACGGCAAATAAGGTTTCATTTAACCCTTCTGATAAACAGTTTATAGCGCTTAATTTTTCTCTGATAATTTCTTTATCGAATCCCTTTTCTAAGATTACAACCTGAATAATCGAATTTCCGAAACTTTCAATAGTTTCTCTGTAAACCAAGCGTTTCTCATTTTCATCATATTCGGCATAAAACAAATCATCTGTAGCAATCAAAGGGCCAAAAAAAGGAATATTATCCAGTTTAAAGAGACCTTTCTCTAAGTCAACTATTTCTGCCCACATGGTTTCTACAACATTTTCTTCTAATAAGTCGCTGTAGTATTTAAATAATATTTTTGTGTGTGTTTCCTGCATTATTCTATTTCGCTTATTACAGCTTTTAATGGTGATATAACAATACGATATCCATCTGGATCCTGAATCATTTTTCCGTTTTCATTCCAAAACGGATTAGTTGATTCAATTATCGAAATACCGTAATGTATTACCTTTTTAATCAATTCATTATAATTTTCAACTGTTTTTGGATAAAGGACAGTTATATCATCCTCATCAAAGGAATGTTTTGTTTGTACGTCAGATTGTGTAAATTCGAAATGCCAGTCTAAACCTGATTTTCCAATAAAAACACCATCATAATTATTGTGATTCTCAAAACCGCCTAATCTCTCAAATCCTAAAACATCAACATAAAAATTTTCAATTTCCTGCAAATTATTGGTGTGACGTGCAACTCGTAAAAACATAATCTTAAGATTTTATTTGATTGACATGATGTTCTAAATGCTCAACATAATCGGTCATAAGAAATTTTAAATCAATTACTGTTTTATCACTTAAAACAATTTTATAATCTAAAACTTCATCATCAACAGATTTCATAATTCGTACAATTTGCTTGTTTAGCACAAACCATAATTGTATTAATTCATTAATATCCATTGATTGATAATCATTCAAATTTACCAAATCTATTTGATTGTATGGTCTGTGTTGATATGGTTTTTCAGCATAATTAATTTCTGTAAATCGAACCAAATTATGAAGTGCAGAATCTACTAAATGCCCCAGAATTTCTTTTTTAGACCACTTTCCAGGAACTTTTGCTTCTAAAATCTCATTATTCAATACTGGAAAATAAGAAACATTCTCATTCAATATTTTCTCAAACTTAAGAATTGCATCATGCATAAATTATCTAATTTCCTGATTAACAAATTATCTAATTAACTATTTGCCAGCTTATTCAATGTGTAAGCAATTAATTCATCAACCGCTTTGTAAGGATCTTCACTGAAAGTTCCCGAAGCTCGATTGGCTATAATAGCATTTAAAGATAATGCATTATGACCTAAAAGCGAAGAAAGACCATAAATTGCAGCAGTTTCCATTTCTAAATTGGTAATTCTATTACCATCAAAATCAAAATTGTCCATTTTATTGTTCAATTCTTCATCTTGAATATTGAGACGTAAAACTCTTCCTTGCGGTCCATAAAATCCTCCGGCTGTTGCTGTAATTCCTTTAAAAATTTTATCCGACTCAATAATCTTTTCTAATTTTTCTGAACATGCAATTGCATAAGGTTTTCCTTTTCGGATATCCCAATTGGTGTGTGCTATAAAAGCGTCTTCGATTGCTACATTCGAAACTTCATCTATTAAATAGGAGCGAAGCATATTATCCAATCCAAGTCCGAACTTCGACATTACAAAACTATCTACAGGAATATCTGCCTGCAAAGAACCCGAAGTTCCAATTCTGATAATATTCAAAGAAGTCAAAACTTCTTTTGGCTGACGCGTTTTTAAGTCGATATTAACCAAGGCATCCAATTCATTTACGACAATATCAATATTATCAGGCCCAATTCCGGTTGACATTACTGAAATCCTCTTGCCTTTATAAATTCCCGTTTGGGTTTTGAATTCTCTTTTTTGAGTAGAAAATTCGATTGAATCAAAAAACTGAGTGATTTTTTCAACTCGATTTTGATCTCCAACAAAAATTATATCATTTGCTATATGCTCAGGAAGAAGGTTTAAGTGGTAAACACTTCCATCCGGATTTAGTATTAATTCTGAATTTTGTATCATATTTTTAAGATGCTAAGGTAATGAGCGGCTAAGATTCTGAGTTTTTTTCAGATTCTCATAACTTGAAACCTGAAACGTTAAACTTTAAACTTTTTTTTAACCGCCTACACGTTTCGTTTTAAATCCTTTTTCTTTTAGAATGGCCATTATTTTATCACGATAATCGCCCTGAATGATAATTGACGCATCTTTAAAAGTACCGCCCACACTCAATTTAGTTTTGATTTCTTTGGCTAAAACTTTAAAATCTTCATCAGATCCTTCGTAACCTTCGATAATAGTGGTTGGTTTTCCTTTTCTTTTTTCAAATTTGCAAATCATTGGTTCTTTCTGAATGTAAAGAACATGATCCTGCTCCTGAATTTCTTCCGGTTCATTTGATTCGATATGATCCGGAAATAAGTTTTTTAATTGATCTTTAAAGTCCATAAATTTTTTATTCTAAAAAACAAATTCCAACTATAAAAGTATTTAAAAATTAAATTCCAAACTCCAATAAAGCTTGGAATTTGGAATTTTTATTTTTGAAATTTATTTGAGTTTTTATTTTTTAATTAACCCCAAATCTACTAAACGTTCATATAAATAATCACCTGCTGTGATATCTTCAAATTTCTTTGGATTTTCAGCATCGATACAATTTTCTAAACAATCCAAACGCATATCGCTTACTGGATGCATAAAAAATGGAATAGAATAACGTGAAGTTCCCCATAATTCTCTTGGTGGATTCACAACCTGATGAATTGTCGATTTCAATTTATTATTGGTATGTCTTGACAACATATCTCCAACATTTATAACAAGTTCATCATCTGCTGCAATAGCGTCAATCCATTCACCATCATGATTTTGAACCTGCAATCCTTTACCTTGAGCTCCCATCAAAAGAGTAATAAGGTTTATATCTCCATGGGCCGCAGCACGAATTGCATTTTCAGGCTCTGAAGTAATTGGAGGATAATGAATTGGTCTTAAAATTGAGTTTCCTTCTTTTGCATACTGATCAAAATAAAATTCATCTAATCCTAAATGAAGTGCTAAAGCTCTAAGTACATAAACACCCGTTTTTTCAAGCATTTGATAAGCATCTTTACCAACTACATTAAAACGTGGCAACTCTTTTACTTCAACGTTTTCCGGATATTCTGATGCGTATTTTGAATCTGCATCAACATATTGGCCAAAATGCCAAAACTCTTTCAAATCTCCTTCTTTACGGCCTTTAGCATGTTCTTTTCCAAAAGACACATAACCTCTTTGTCCGCCAATACCAGGAATTTCATAATTATGCTTAGTTTCTATTGGCAAAGCGAAAAATTTTCTAATTTCGCCATAAAGCTCGTCTACTAACTGGTCGTCAAGAAAATGACCTTTTAGGGCTACGAAGCCAATGTTTTCAAATGCACTGCCGATTTCATTTACAAATTTTTGTTTACGTTTCGGGTCGTCCGAAAGGAAATCACGTAAGTCTACACTAGGAATGTTTTGCATACTTTACATTTTTTATTTTAAGATAAAAGGCCCCGCAGAACCTTTCAATAACAAAGGTAGAGAATATTTTAGAATTGAATTTTAAAAGTTATTATAAAATAAAATTTTTATAACAAAAACGAATAAAATTGTTGTATTTCTTTATATTTGAAAAACCAAAACATAAACCATAATGATCTTTCACAGACAAAATCTTACAGATTCACAATTACTGGATTTATACAAAAAAATTCTAAAACCCCGTTTGATCGAAGAAAAAATGCTGATTTTGATTCGTCAGGGAAAAGTATCAAAGTGGTTTTCAGGAATAGGTCAGGAAGCAATCGCAGTAGGAGTAACTGCAGTTTTGGACGAAACCGAATATGTACTGCCAATGCACCGGAATCTGGGTGTCTTTACAACAAGAAACATTCCCTTATACCGCTTATTCTCTCAATGGCAAGGAAAAGCAAATGGTTTTACCAAAGGTAGAGATCGTAGTTTTCACTTCGGAACTCAGGAATACAAAATAATCGGAATGATTTCGCATCTCGGACCACAATTGGGTATCGCAGACGGAATCGCATTAGCCGATAAACTTCAGAATAATAAAAAAGTTACTGCTGTTTTTACCGGAGAAGGTGCAACAAGCGAAGGTGATTTTCATGAAGCGCTCAATATTGCTGCAGTTTGGAAATTACCGGTTATGTTTATTATAGAAAACAATGGCTACGGACTTTCTACACCTACAAACGAGCAATATGCCTGCGAAAATCTTGCCGATAAAGGAATTGGATACGGTATTGAAAGCTACATTTTAGACGGAAATAACATTGTTGAAATCTATACCAAATTATCTTCTCTTAAAGAAGAAATGAAAGAAAACCCTCGTCCTGTTTTATTAGAGTTTAAAACCTTTAGAATGCGAGGCCATGAAGAGGCGAGTGGAACTAAATACGTACCTCAGGAATTAATGGACGAATGGGCTGCTAAAGATCCTGTTGCAAATTACAAAAACTATTTAACTGAAATTGGAGTTTTAACTCCTGAATACGACGAACAACTTCATAATGAAATAAAGCAGGAAATTGATGAAAATTTAGCAATCGCAAATGCTGAACCTGAAATTGTTCCAACTTACAGCGGAGAATTAGATGATGTTTATAAAGATTTTGAATATGAAGAATATACACATGGTGAAGAAGTAAAAAATATTCGCTTTATAGATGCTATTCGAAATAGTTTAGAACAATCGATGTGGCGCAACAAAAACTTAGTCATCATGGGGCAGGATATTGCTGAATATGGCGGCGCATTTAAAATCACCGATGGTTTTGTTGATGCCTTTGGAAAGGAAAGAGTTCGTAATACGCCAATTTGTGAAAGTGCTGTTGTCTCAGCAGGAATGGGATTATCTATAAACGGATACAAAGCAATTGTAGAAATGCAGTTTGCTGATTTTGTTTCAACCGGTTTTAACCCAATAGTAAATTTATTAGCAAAATCACATTATCGCTGGAGCGAAAAAGCCGATGTCGTAGTTCGTATGCCTTGTGGTGGTGGCACTCAGGCTGGGCCATTTCACTCACAAACAAATGAAGCCTGGTTCACCAAAACACCCGGTTTAAAAGTGGTTTATCCAGCTTTCCCTTATGACGCAAAAGGTTTATTAAATACGGCCATAAATGACCCGAATCCAGTTTTATTCTTTGAACACAAACAATTGTACAGAAGTATTTATCAGGATGTTCCAACAGATTATTATACCATTCCTTTTGGAAAAGCGGCTTTGATAAAAGAAGGAAATGCAGTAACCATTATCACTTTTGGAGCTGCTGTTCATTGGGCTTTAGATACTTTAGGTAATAATCCTGAAATTGATGCCGACTTAATTGATTTAAGAACTTTACAACCGCTGGACACCGAAACTATTTTTGCTTCGGTTAAAAAAACAGGAAAAGCGATTATTTATCAGGAAGACACCATGTTTGGCGGAATTGCCAGCGATATTTCGGCTTTAATAATGGAAAACTGTTTTGAATATCTGGATGCTCCGGTAAAAAGAGTCGCGAGTTTAGACACGCCAATTCCATTTACCAAAGCACTGGAAGATCAATTTTTGGCTAAAAATCGTTTTGAAGATATTTTATTAGAATTATTGAAATATTGATTACAAAAATCACATTGGTTTGCATAATGAACATTTTTTTTATCTTTAAACCATAAAAAAAATTACTTATGAAAAAACTATTTGTTTCAATTTTTGCTATTTCATTGCTTTTTTCCTGTAATAAAAGCACTAAGTCTAACTCAGATAAAGCTTTAGACGAAAAATTTGATAAATACAAAGATGGCTTTGTAACTGCTTTATGGGAAATTAATCCTGGTTGGGCTTCCGGAGTAGGATATCATAAATTTGACAATGTTTTGATTGTTCCAAATGCTACAGAAGAAAAAAAACAACTTGATTTTGCGAATGCGCAATTAGATTCATTAAAACAGTTTAAACTTGAAGATCTGTCTGACAATAATAAGACTGATTTTCAGATGATAAAAAGTCAGCTTGAAAGTACCATTTTTAGCATTAAAGAACTTAAATCATCTGAATGGAATCCTTCAGATTATAATGTTTGTGGCGCTTTTTCTGAAATATTGAATGGCAATTACGATTCATTAGAAAATCGTCTTCGTGCTTTCAGCGCAAAAATGGACAATGTTCCTGCTTACTACGAAGCTGCCAAAGCCAACATAAAAAATCCTACGATAGAACATACAGAACTTGCAATCGCACAAAACTTAGGCGGTTCTACTGTTTTTGATGTTGATCTTAATGCAGCTTTAGAAAAAAGCAAACTAACTACTGTTGAGAAAAAAGAAATAACAGAAAAAGCTAAAATTGCTAAAAAAGCGATTACTGATTATGCAGATTGGTTGAAAACAACTCCAAATAAAACACCTCGATCTTTTAGACTTGGTTCAGCATTATATGCTAAAAAATTCAATTTTGATATTCAATCAAGCTATACTGTTGATGAAATTTATAAAATTGCAATGGATCATAAAAAAGATTTGCACGAGAAAATGTTTGTTCTTGCAGATAAACTTTGGACGAAATACAAAGGAAATGAGCCAAAACCAACTGATAAACTTGAGTTAATTAAACAAGTTATTGATAAAATCTCTTTACAACATACTACTCCTGAAAAATTTCAATCTGAAATTGAAAAGCAAATCCCGGAATTAACAGCTTATGTAAAAGCTAAAGATTTATTATATATAGATCCATCAAAACCGCTTGTTGTACGTAAAGAACCAGCTTATATGGCGGGTGTAGCTGGAGCATCAATTTCAGCTCCTGGACCTTATGATAAAAACGGCAACACATACTACAATGTAGGAAGCATGTCTGGCTGGACGGCTGAAAATTCAGAAAGTTATTTACGCGAATACAACGACTATATTCTTCAGATTTTAAATATCCACGAAGCAATTCCAGGACATTACACGCAATTGGTTTACAGCAACCAATCGCCAAGTATCATTAAAGCGATCTTAGGAAATGGCGCTATGGTAGAAGGGTGGGCAGTTTATGCTGAAAAAATGATGTTGGAAAGCGGTTATAAAAATTCAGACGAAATGTGGTTGATGTATTACAAATGGAATTTAAGAACTACTTGCAATACCATTTTAGACATCAGTGTTCATACTAAAAACATGACTCAGAAAGCCGCTATAGATCTATTAACAAAAGAGGCTTTTCAGCAGCAAGCCGAAGCTGATGGTAAATGGAAACGTGTAACGCTATCTCAAGTACAATTATGCTCTTACTTTACAGGATATACTGAAATTTATAATTTAAGAGAAGAATTGAAGAAACAAGAAGGAGATAAATTTAACCTGAAAAAGTTTCATGAGAAATTCTTAAGTTTTGGAAGTGCTCCGGTTAAATATATCAAGGAATTAATGCTTTCTAAAGAATAAAATTTGCAACTATTTTAATTAAAAAGGTTTGATGGGATTTATTTCTCATCAAACCTTTTTTCTTTATATTTTGAATGAACTTGAAAGATAAATAAAACATGAGAATTAAACACAATCTTGTCATTTCGAGGAACGAGAAATCTCCACGAGAAGCTCGATAAAGATTGGGATTATGTTGCGGAGTTTCTTGCGAAGATTTCTCCTTCGTCGAAATGACAAACAGCGTGAATAATTAATTGTTTGTAAAGATTTTTTTTGATTTATATCTGGACAACAAATCGTTTTCCATCTGGAACTTTACTTTTTTATAAAACTCGCAACTCTAAAACTATTAGTCATCAATAAATATCCTAAAACTGATTTACAAAGATAAAAAATGATCCATCCTGATTTTGGATAATCTTTGAATTGGGTTTTGTCATGAAAGAAAACAGCAATTTCTCTCAATAAAATCGGAAGATTTTCAATAAAAATAAATCCTCCAATTACAATGAGAGCAATTGCAATTATTTTATTTTCATTTGATTGTATTTCAATAGTTTCAGTTTCAAAACCTTTCTCAAGTTTTAGTTTCTCAATTATCCAAAGCGTTTTAAAAAGAAAGGTTCTTATTATCAAGCAAAAAAATAAAATCGCAATCAGAATACTCGAAAACAAAACAACCAAATTCTTAGAATCACCATTTTCATAGATAAAATAAAGATTGGAAATCAATTCTGGCAAAACAGTTAAAATCCTGTATACCATCCATAATCCTAATATTTTTATTAGGATTGTCCAAAAAGTTTTAATTGACATTTAAAAAAAATTAATTCGTTTCTACTTCAAACAGCTGTATCTGACTTTTCAATCTATCAATCAATAAATTCATCATACGTTTATTTAGACTTGAAGAATTCTGAATATAAGTGTCATATTCTTCAATCGTAAAAAGCGCCATGACAATTCCTTTTAGTGAATTTCTGAATTTAATATCTTTCTGAATGGAATTTTCGATAGTCTGAAGTTTTTTCTCTACTGAGTAAGAATAAAAATCAGCTTTGTTTTTATTGACGTAATTAATGAAAACTGCAATAAACAAATCATTTTGAAGTTTTAAAATGGGTCTAATAGTTTGGTTTTGAAACAATTCGTCTGCCGAAGATTGGTCACTGACAGTTCCTAAAGTTTCACCTCTAAATTCTCTTAAAAAAATATCTCTGTCTGCCATGTTTTTTCTTTAAATTTAGAAAAAATTAAAATACAAAATTTAAATTAAGACATTAGTTAGTTAACAAAATTCAAGTTTAATTGTTTAAAAGTACTATTAGCTTAAATATGATTTTAAAAATTTATTATGATCAAAAACTCTTTCCTTCTTCTTATTTTAATTGCGATTTCTTTTATTTCTTGTAATTCTAAAGAAAACAAAAGCGACTACAAAGAAATCGTTTATCGCGCCGTAAATCAAAAAGACACTGCTATTTTGGCCATCAAAATCAACGACAAACGTTTTTATGGCCGTTACGAAATACTTTATCATCAGTTAGGAAAAGATTCAGGCGACGTAAGAGGAGATATTAAAGAAAATAAACTTACGGGCGATTTTCATTTTATTTCTAACGGAGGAAGCTGGAAGAGAGTTCCAATCGCTTTGCTAAAAAAAGACAAGAAATTAATTTTAGGAACCGGCGTAGTAGGAACTTACATGAATCTTCCTTGCTTTATTGAAGGAACATTAAATTATAATGATCCGAAGTTTGTTTTTGAAGAGGTTGGGAAATAGTTCTTTTGTTTCAAGTTTCAAGTTTCAAGTTTCAGGTTTCAGGTTCAACTTTGCGCAATGCAATAACTTGAAACCTGAAACCTGAAACAAAAAAACTTAACTTATCTATCAAGACGTCCTATCTGCGAAGGCAATTCGAATATTTCAAGATCGAAATAAATTACCGAAGCCATAATATGATCGAAAATATCCGACATGATATATTCGTAATTCGCCCAGCGTTTATCACTTGAGAAAACATAAATTTCCAATGGAACTCCGTGCGCTGTAGATTGTAGCTGGCGGCACATAATATGCATGTTTTTATTAAGACCCGGATGATCTAATAAATACTGCATAATATATTTTCTAAACAAACCTAAATTGGTCATATTTCGTCCGTTAAGCGAAAGTGACTTATCAATTCCTCGAAGATCATTATACTTTTCGATTTCGGCTTGTCTGGTTTCGATGTAAGAAGTAATAAGCTGAATTCCTTTCATATGATTAAGATCATCATTATTCAGGAAACGAATACTGCTGCTTTTAATTAGAATATGCCTTTTGATACGTCTTCCTTCAGAATTCTGCATTCCGCGCCAGTTCTGAAAAGAATCTGAACTTAAAGCATACGTTGGAATCGTCGTAATTGTATTATCAAAGTTTCGGACTTTTACCGTTGTCAAGTTTATTTCGATTACATCTCCGTCGGCACCAAATTTATCCATGGTAATCCAGTCGCCAATACGAACCATATCGTTTATGGCAACCTGAACACTTGAGACAAAGCCTAAAATTGTATCTCTGAAAATCAAAATAATAATAGCCGAAAGCGTACCCAAAATGGTCAGTAATTCGCTTTGTTTGATTCCAAATAAAGTCGAAATAATCATGGCTGAACCAAAAATCCAAAGCACGATCATGATAACCTGAACAAAACTGTCGATTGGCTTGTCGCTATATTCCGGTTTTTGTTTTAAATAATCTCGTAGTGAATTGAAAATCGTACGAACGATCCACAATCCAAGCAAAACGATATAAATACCAACTATTTTTCCGAAAATAGATTCCCAATATTCATATTTATCCAAAATGACAGGAACCGCCTTATAAATAAAGAAAAACGGAATTAAATAAGCAGTGTATCGCGTGGTTTTATTCTGAATTAAATAATCATCAAATTTAGTTTTAGTACGTTGCGCAAAAACAGCGGTCAAGGTCACTAATATAAATTTGGCAGCATAGTAAATAACATATGCCAATGCCACCAAAATGGCAATATTAAAAATAAGACTGGTATAAGACGCTACGTTGCGACTCATTCCCCAATCTCGAAAAAGCGGGTATAAGAAGTTAAATATTTTATCCAAAAGCTTATGCATTTGCTTTATTCTCTAAATATTTTTTCTCGATGTAAAATGTTCCAAACGGAATAAGAGAAGCAATCAGAATAATTGCAAATGTTTTTAAATCCCAGTTTTGAGATTTTTTCAATAAAAAAGCAAGGATGATATAACCAATGAACAAAACACCATGTGTCATTCCTAACGGACGTAATAAAGTGTGATAAAGTTCAGGATTATTATTTTTGATAATCAACATATTAGCAAATAAAACTAAATAAGAAATTCCTTCTAAAATGGCTGTAACTTTAAAAATCTTAAGCATGTATCTATTTTTTTGTGTTTAAAGCAGCAAAATTAAGTATTAGGATTGGTTTTTGAGTTATGTGTCAGTAAAGTAATTTACTTTTGTATTCTTAAACTTTGATAATGAGCAAACGCGATTTAAAAAAATATTTAGCCGATTTAACCAAAGAGCAATTGGAAGAACTGCTTATAGAATTGTATGAAAAATTCAGTCCCGTAAAAGTATATTACGACTTTGTTTTTAATCCGAAGGAAGACAAATTGCTGCAGGAATCCAAGGTTAAAATTTCTCACGAATATTTCCCTATAAAAAAGCCGGGTGCAAAATGGCGTCCGAAAGCAAAAATGCGTCGTTCTGTAGCCCAGAAAATTATCAAACATTTTATTTCATTAGGTGTCGATTCTTTTGTAATTGCAGATTTGATGCTTTACAATATTGAAATTGCACAAACTTATTCTTCTCAAAACTTCATCAAGCAGGAATTGTTTTACAAAAGCATTTTAAATTCTTTTGAGCAGGCCGTAACTTTCTCTATTTCGAATGGTATTTTGAATGAATATAAATCACGAATTGAAGGTATTTATAAGGAGACTTTGCAACAAAAATGGAAAAATAAGTACGAATTTGAGGCTATTTTAGACAAAATTGACCTCTAAAAGCACTTCCCATAAAAAATCTTAGTTTAAAAAAAACATTTATTTTAGGTTAAAATAAGATGAATAACTGTTTTTTCGGTGTATTTTTGCAAAAATCCAAAAATAAACAATGTCTCAAAACACTTTAGAAATAGAAAGAGAAGAGAAAAAAGAGCTTTATGCGTACCAAAAAGGCGATATTGACGCCATTTTTGATCGCTTAGATAACGCTCCTCAAAAACATCATTTATTGTATCAATTGCCTACAGGAGGTGGGAAAACAGTAATTTTCTCCGAAATTGTACGCCGTTATTTATCCAATAATGACAAAAAAGTTGTGGTTCTAACACACCGTATTGAGCTTTGTAAACAAACTTCAAAAATGCTGAAAGGCTTTGGCGTAAGCAATAAAATAATCAACAGTAAGGTAAAAGAATTACCGGACCAAAATGATTTTTCTTGTTTCGTAGCTATGGTTGAAACATTAAAAAACCGTATCAATGACGAAAAACTTCATTTGGATAATATTGGTTTGGTTATTATTGATGAGGCGCACTACAATTCTTTCAGAAAATTATTGAATTCATTTAAGAATGCTTTCATCTTAGGTGTAACAGCAACTCCTCTAAGTTCGAATATTAAATTACCAATGCACCAAAGTTATGATGAGCTTATCGTTGGTGACACAATTGGTTCGTTGATTGAAAAAGGATTTTTGGCAAGAGCTACTACGTATAGTTATGATGTTGGTCTTACTTCTCTAAAAGTAGGTATCAACGGTGATTATACCGTAAAATCTTCTGATGATTTGTATACCAATACAATGATGCAAGAAAAATTGCTTCATGCTTATACAGAACGTTCTTTGGGTAAAAAGACACTTATTTTCAATAATGGTATTCACACTTCTTTATATGTGTATGAAACTTTTAGAGAAGCGGGTTACGATATCAGACACCTTGATAATACAAGCAGTCCTGAAGAACGAAAAGATATTTTACAATGGTTTAAGAAAACTCCAGATGCGATTTTGACTTCGGTTGGAATTTTAACTACAGGATTTGATGAACCAACTGTAGAAACTATTATTTTAAACAGAGCGACAAAATCGCTAACTTTATATTACCAGATGATTGGTCGAGGATCTCGTAAATTGCCAGGAAAAGACGAATTTACAGTAATCGATTTAGGAAATAATGCTGCTCGTTTTGGTTTATGGAGTGAGCCTGTAAACTGGCAACATATCTTTAAATCTCCTGAGTTTTATTTGGAAAACCTAAGAGATGATACTGAAATCGAAATGTTCTTTAAATACAGTATGCCACCTGAATTACGAGCGAAATTCAGTAAAACTGCCGAGGTTACTTTCGATATTGATGAAGAACACAAACTGGCGATCAAACAAAATTTGCGTTCGAAAATTGTTTTGGATAAATCGTTGGAACAACACGCAGCAATGTGTGTAGACAATACAGAAACACTTCAGGAAGCAAAAGCTTTAGGAAAAGAACTTGATGATGATATTGAGTGCAGAATTAAACGTTTTGCGAAATGTTTAAGTCAATGCAGTAAAAATTATCGCGAATGGCTTCTTGATGATTACAAGAAGAATCTAACGCTTTTGATTGGTAAAAAGTACCGTGAAAAAATCATGAACGAACCGGATTGATAAATTTTTAAGTTCTAAATGTTTCAGGTTTCACGTTTCAAGTTGTTGGAACCTAAAATACAGATTATCAATATTAAAAGGAGAAATGGCATTTCTGAGTAAATGTCATTTCTCCTTTAAACTTATAAAGTTTTGGCGTAACTTGAAACCTGAAACTTGACCCAAGGCTGAAAGCCGAACAGGCGAAGCAAACAAAAAACTAACAAAAATATAAAGATGTCTAAACAATTCACAACATTAGGAATTTCAGCACCAATTTTAAAAGCTTTAAGCGAACTTAATATTGTTGAAGCAACAGAAATTCAGCAAAAAACGATTCCGTTGCTATTATCAGAAAGTCACGATGTTGTTGGTCTGGCCAAAACCGGAACAGGAAAAACTGCTGCTTTCGGGCTTCCTTTGCTACAGTTGATTGATACTACTTCGTCAGTTGTGCAGGCAGTGATTTTGGTTCCTACCAGAGAACTTGGACATCAGATTTTTAGAAATTTAGAAGATTTTTCAAAATACATTCCAAATATTTCAATTGCAGCTACATGTGGAGGAATTCCGATTAAACCTCAAATTGAGCGTCTAAGCAATCCCACTCATATAGTAGTGGCAACGCCGGGACGATTAATCGATTTAATCCAAAGAAAAGCAGTTGACCTAAAACAAACACAATTTCTAGTTTTGGATGAAGCTGATGAAATGGTTTCTATTCTAAAAGAAAGTCTGGATGAAATTATTGCAGAGCTTCCAAAAAAACACCGCACTTTATTATTCTCCGCTACTTTGCCGGGAACAATTAAACAATTGGTACAAAATTATTTGAACAAAAACGTAGTTCAGATAAGTGCCGACATGGAAACAACCGGAAATCAAGGAATTGATCACGAATATATTGTCGTTGATCCAATTGAGAAACTCGATGTTTTAATGCATTTTCTAAATTCAAGAGAAGGCGAACGCGGAATTATTTTTTGTAAAACTAAAGCTGCAGTAAATAAACTAGCTAAAAATTTAGCAATAAACCGTTTTTCTTCAGGCGCTATTCACGGAAGTTTAACGCAAGGAATTCGTGATCGAATTATGGAGCAGTTCCGTGAAGGACATATCAATATTTTAGTAGCTACAGACCTTGCTGCCAGAGGAATTGACGTAAAAGAAATCTCGTATGTTGTAAATTACCATTTGCCGGATACTTATGAAAATTACGTACACCGTAGCGGAAGAACCGCAAGGGCAGGAGCAAAGGGACTTTCATTAACTGTTTTACAGGAAGAAGAAGTTATTGAAATTCCTGATTTTGAAAGAGAACTTGGAATTAAATTTACCAAATTTGAGAAACCTTCGGCATTAAGCCTTGAAGAAAATAATACACTTTTGTGGGCAAAACAAATTTTCAAAACAAAGCCAAATCATGATATTTCATCAGATTTAAAAACAAAAGTAAAAACTGTTTTCCACCACTTAACAAAAGACGAACTAATTGAAAAATTATTGGCTAATTACGTCCTTCAAAACAAAATCGATGTAGTTGAAAAACCTGTTAAAAAATTCAAAAAGTAATATTCTAGATGATAAATTTATCACATGAAATATTAAACGAGGCTTTATCTTTTTCAATGGAATTTGGAGAAAATTGGCTTGTGCCCATTAACAAAAGACTTTCAAAAATTTATCCAGGACTTTCAAATAAAGAATTAGATAATTGCGATTTAATTTGTAAGCAGGTAAATAAAATTGCAAATAGCTATGTTTATGATAACCCAATTTTAACTGATCAAAAATATAGTTTTGTAAATTTTGAACAGTTTGAGATTTTTATAAATGCACAATTTGACTGGATTTCAACTAAAAATCTCACCCATTTATATAGCCAAAGTTGTTATTATGCATCAAAATAAAGAGAATAAACAATATTTCAAAATAGATCTATAAACCTGTTAAAAAATTCAAAAAGTAACAAATCTGACAATTGTCATTGGATATTAAAGTTGTATATTTATAAGGAAATATTTTATTAATCCTACTTAATAAACAACATATATGAAGATCGTTATTATAGGAGGTGGCTTTGCAGGAATCAATTTAGCAAAAGAACTTGTAAACCACCCTAAAATACAAGTAACCCTTGTAGACAAAAATAATTACAACTTTTTTCCTCCACTTATATATCAGGTTGCGACTGCTTTTTTAGAGCCTTCAAGTATTAGTTATCCTTTTAGGAAGTTCTTTGCAGGAAAGAAAAACCTTCAGTTTCGTTTGGGCGAACTGGAGTCTGTAGTTCCTACCGAAAACAAGATTGTTTTGAACAACGGTGAACTTACTTATGATTATCTGGTGTTTGCCACAGGTGCAGAAACCAGTTATTTTGGTATGGAAAACGTTATGAAAAACGCCATTCCGATGAAAACCTTAAATGATGCCATCGAAATGCGTAATGCGTTGCTTAAAAACCTTGAAAAAGCTGCAATCTGCAAAGATATGCGCAAACGTCGTAAACTTTTAACTATTGTAGTTGCCGGAGGTGGACCAACAGGAGTAGAAGTTTCTGGAATGTTTGCCGAAATGCGAAAAAATATTCTGCTAAAAGAATATCCAGAATTAGAAACATCGGCAAGTAATGTTTATTTGGTTGATGGAGGAGATGCGCTACTTTCGCCAATGAGCGAAGCTTCTCAAAAAGATACTTTGGAAGCTTTGACAAAACTAGGCGTTGTAGTTAAGCTTCATACGCGTGTTACTGATTATGTTAACGATACCGTATTTTTTGAAAATGGGGAAACCATTAAAACGAAAAACTTAATCTGGGCCGCTGGAGTTTCTGCTAAAATTTTTGAGGGAATTCCAAAAGAAAGCTACGGCCGTGGAAGACGTATGGCGACGGACCAATACAATAAAGTTAACGGATTTGAAAATATATACGCAATTGGTGACACTGCCATTTTAGCCGGAGATAAAAATTTTCCTGATGGACATCCACAAGTTGCTCAAGTTGCTATACAGCAAGGAATTAATTTAGCCAAAAACTTTATGAAAATGGCCGACAATAAACCATTAAAACCTTTTGAATATAATGACAAAGGATCGATGGCAATTATCGGAAAAAATAAAGCAGTTGTAGATTTACCTAGCCCGAAATGGCATTTTAAAGGTTTCTTTGCCTGGGTTATCTGGCTGTTTATCCACTTGATCTCGCTGATAACTTATAGAAATAGATTGCAAACTTTCTGGAACTGGATGGTTGCTTATTTTGCAAGTGATCAATCGCTAAGAATGATTATTCGACCTGATAAAAGACAATCAGCAGAGTAAATTTAAAATATTCAATTTTTGAAATTTCAAATTCCAGGATTGAAATCAATAAAAAAACAGAATCTATATTAGATTCTGTTTTTTATTATTTTAAGTTTAATTCAAAACTTCTTCAGCTGTGGTAGGATCAATTACTCCCAAAATCTGATTTACGGAATTGGCTGGAAAACCACCCAATTTAGCATGCTCATAAATCATTTCTTCATTTGGCGCAATATAGATACAATAAATTTTATTGTTTGTTATATAACTGTTTACCCATTGTATTTGCGTTCCTAGTTGTTTTAATACTCCACAGGACGCTTGTGAAATACTTTGAAGTTCATCTGATGTAAGTTTGCCAGCATTTGGGATCTCTCTTTCAATAACATATTTCGGCATAATAATTCGAAATTTATTCCTACTCGTGTGGCTTTTCGGTTTCGCCCCGTTTTTCAAATGGTATCTGGATTCCATTTAATTTTAAGCACTATAAAATTAATAAATTAAAAAACCATAAAACATTTATATACAAGGTTTTAAATAGAAAGAGCCCAAAAATTAATTTTATTCTAATGAACAATGGCAACATCATCTCCAGAACCTAATTCAACCTTTTTCTTAATAAATCGCTTTCCAATATTCAGAACAATAAAAGCAACAAAGGTTGTAATAGTCATAATAAGAACCATAGGTGCTACAGAATCCTTAACAAAGATTCCAACAGCAAAAGACGCAATAGATCCTAAGCCTAATTGAATTGCGCCCATTAAAGCTGAAGCACTTCCGGCATTTTTAGCAAACGGAGCCATAGTAAGTCCGGCAGTATTTGGGTTTGAAACCCCTAAACAACCTAAAAACACAAATAACATTGCTATAGTCTCGTATAATCCTAATAAATTATTTAAAGAAAGTACAAGGAAAACAATACTAACAATAGACTGTAAAATTAATGCTCCAAAAATCATCTGCTCACTTGAAAATTTCTTCAATAAAACCGAGTTCAACTGACTGGAACCAATGAAACTAACCGACATAAAGGCAAAAATCCATCCGTAGGTTTTAGCATCAACATGATAGATATCCATAAATATGATAGGAGAGGCCGCTACATAGGTAAATAATCCCGAAAAAGCGATTGCTCCCGTAAATGCATACGTATAAAATTGCGGCTCTTTAAGGACTTTTAAAAAATTAGAAATAATAGGTTTTGGTTTTAATGAAATCGTAGTATCTGGTTTGTAACTATTTGGTAAACCAATTTGAGAAGCCAACAAAATAGCAATTCCCATAAACATTAAGATAAAGAACACCGTATGCCAGCCGTAATCTTCTGTTACATAACCACCAATCGTTGGTGCAAGCATTGGAGAAAGCCCCAGAACAAGCATTAAGAGTGAAAATACTTTAGGAATATCTTTTACAGGAAACAAATCACGAACCATTGCAACAGAAGCAACTGTTGCAGCACAACTTCCAATTGCCTGAATGAATCGTAAGAGAATAAACGAATCAATATCAGTTACATATGCGCAACCAAGCGAAGCCAATATATAAACCATCAAACCCACAAATAAAGGTTTTTTACGTCCAAAACGGTCTAATAATGGTCCGTAGAGTAATTGTCCTGCAGAAATTCCGATAAAATAACTAGACAAACTCATCGAAACTTTAGCAACAGTTGTGTTCAAATCCTTTGCAATATCAGAGAAACCAGGCAGATACATATCAATTGAAAAAGGCCCAAGTGCAGTTAAAGAACCTAAAATGAGTATAAGTTTAATGTATTTTTTTGTTGTCATTTTCTTAAAAAAAACTAATAAATTTTCTACAAAGGTAGAGTTTTCATAACTTGTAGAGTTCTTAAATAATATTAATGGTAAATTTTAAGTATAAATACCCTTAAAGTTTGCAGAACAGATTTAATAATCTAAAAATTTAAACAATTATGAAAAAGTACATCTTATTATTAGCGATTCTATTTTCTTCAATATCTTTTGCACAAACAATCACTTCAAAACAAGAAGATGCAAACGTTGAGCAATATGAGCTTCTTAAAAAAGTAAATGAATATTATCCGGACATCACGTTGAGCAAAACAGTCACAAATTTTTATGCCGATGGAAAGATTATAGATTCGCAGCAACAATTTGATTTAAAAGGAACAAAATTTTCAAGCTACAAACTCGGAATTGAACCAGGAAATAAAAAAGTCCAATTTGAATATGTTTCAGATGAAACTGGAAAAGTTTATGGCGATGTTTCTGTTTTTAAAGGAAATGTTTTGCGAACAACTTTTTCAGAAAAAACAAATCTCATTGAAGTTTCGTTGAACGGTAAATCTGTTTATTTGAAAAAAATATAATTAATTTTCAAATATGAGAAATTTGAAGCATCACAATTATACGTGATGCTTTTTATTTGATTAATCTGTGAATTCACGAATGCTTATAAAACGCATATTTGATAAAAAGTATTTTATTTTTTCAAATATGCGATTTTCAGCTTAAGAATAAATCTTGAATTTGTAAACTGTAGTCTGATTGAAAATTTGATCATTTGAAAAAAATTAGAAAAGTTATCAATAAAGAGTAAGATGAAGCATTGTATAATCATAACAGAGAAATATTCGTTTGTAATTGGATTTGGGTCATTTATAACGATATCATGTTTGAACTATAATTTATATTATGTAAAATAGAATATTTAAGAATTCTTTTCCTAATGATGCATTCAGTCATTGTACATTCTACAGATCGCTTTCATGAAACTTAAAATTCAAAAAGCAATACTCTATCATGTAATTATTTATAAAAAAAATGTATATTTAAAAATGCCAAAGTCATGAAACGAATCCACACATTAAGATTTTTAAACGTAAAAAAAACATTTTAAAGCCTTGAAATCACTAAATCTTAACATTTCTTTAAAATATTTATATTCTGTCGAACTTGCTTTCATTGTAAGACTTTATTTTATTATTTTTACATTCGATACTTCAAAAAAATTATCAGACGTATGAATACAATTGCTGAGCATATTGCAGATTTTTTAAAGGAATACCCGCCATTTGATAATTTAACTTTTCAGGAATTATCAGATATTGCAACCAATATTCGCGTACTCAATTTAGAAAAACACACCGTATTATTTCAAAATAATGATGTGCTTCATGATAGTTTTTATGTTGTAGCTTCCGGCGTAATAAATTTAACCACAATTGCCGATGCTGAAGAAACTATTATTAATAAATGCCATGAAGGTGATATTTTTGGATTAAGACCGTTTTTTGCCAAAAACAACTATATGATGACGGCAAAAGCCCGCGAAGAAAGTATTGTGTATGCTATACCAATTGCCGTTTTCAGACCTTTTGTTGCGAATAATTCGGATGTTTTGAATTTCCTTTTGGAAAGCTTTGCGACTAATTCAAGACACACAAAAGACAGTGTAAATTCAAACGGAAAAGTAATTTCTGACACTTCATTTTATGTAGATCAGCAATCAGAATTACAATACATTCAATCATTGAATTACAACAATTCTCCTCTAACAACTGAAGCTAATCATGTTGTGAAAGATGTTGCTATTCTAATGACTGAATCTATGGTCGACAGTATTATTATCTGTGAAAAAAATCGCCCAATTGGAATTGTAACAGCAACAGATTTAGCTTCAAAAATTGCGACTGGCCGCTATCCTATCACTGAAACAATTGACAAGATTATGTCTTCTCCAGTTGTTACCGTTATTGAAAATGTATCTTTAGCGGAAGCGCAATTGCTTATGCTAAAACATAATGTTACACATTTATGTGTTACTAAAGACGGTACAAGCAAATCTGCTGTGAAAGGAATAATTTCTGAGCACGATTTAATTGTTGCTCAAGCAAGTAACCCTGGTGTATTAATCAAAGAAATTAAGCGTTCGCAGTTACCAAAAGATTTAAAACAAATCAGAGATCGTTTATCAGATTTGATTCAGAATTCGATTCAGAAAAATATTCCGATTTCCCATGTTAGCAATATTGCGAGCGAGATTAATCTGGCTATTATAAAAAGATCTGTTGAATTATCAATTTTAGATCTGGGCTCCCCTCCTGCTCGTTTTGCATGGTTAAGCATTGGAAGTCAAGGACGTAAAGAACAATTATTACTTACAGATCAGGATAGTATCTTAATTTTTGAGGATGTTGCTCCGGAAAAATACAGAGAAGTTAAAGATTACTTTTTGCGATTAGCTAAAAGAGCTACTTCAATATTAGAAAAAGTGGGCTACGAATTTTGCCCAAATGGACATATGGCAAGCAATATGTTGTGGTGTAAATCACTGACAGACTGGACAAAACAATACAACAGTTGGATGAATACTCCAGGTGAAAACAGTAATGATTTGAGCAGTATTTTCTTTGATTATGAAATCGTTTTTGGAGAACCAAAAATTGAAGAAGTAATAGAAAATGTAATTTTCAAGAACGCTGTCAACAATACACTTTTCTTCGACTTTTTAGGTAATGATGCGTTGAAAAAGAACTCTCCTTTGAGCTTTTTCAAGAAATTTATAGTTGAAGAAGAAGGTCCGCATAAAACAAAATTTGATATTAAAACCCGTGCATTAATGCCACTTATTGATGCTGCGCGTTTGTTGATATTGAATGCAAACATTAAAGGAATTAAAAATACCTATTTAAGATTTAAACAATTAGCCATTACAGACTCTAAAAATGCTGAAATCTACCTAAGCTGTGCTGAAGCTTTCTTAATACTTTCAAAATTTAGAACTGTTGAAGGTTTAAAAAATGACGATTCAGGACAATATATAAATTTGAGAGAAATGTCTAAAACAGACAAAGAAAAGTTAAAAAATGCCTTGACCCCAATGAAAGATCTTGAGGAACTAATTAAGAGTAAATTTCAACTTACACAATTCTCGTAAAATATGCTAGACTGGCTGAAAAATATAAATAAAGAATATCCTGATTTTTGGAAGGACTACTTAACTAAATTCGAAACCAAACCCAACCGATTTGTTGTTTTATCGACAGAAACATCTGGGCTTAATCCGAATAAGGATGTTATTTTATCCTTAGGTGCATTTTCAGTTGTTGAAGATAGTATTGTTATTAAGGATAATTTTGAATGTGTATTACTTCAATACAAATTTTTGCAGGACAATGGTCTTTCTAATGAATTTATCATTGAAAGCAAAATGGCGAAAATGCAGGAACCTGAAGCTTTGGCCGCTTTTATAAATTTCCTTGGAAATGCAATTTTAGTTGGACATCATATTAACTTTGATATCGAAATGATCAATTCGGCGTTGGAGCGTTTAGATTGTGGCCGCTTAAAAAATGAAGCGCTTGATGTTGACATGATGTACCGAAAACTTACAGATATAAACGACAAACAATTTTCGCTTGACGATTTATGCGAAATTTATAAGATTCCAAAAAGCGACAGAAATTCTTCAGCTGAAGATGCTTATAAAATTGCGCTGTTGTTTTTGAAACTGAAATCTAGATTGGGAATTAAGTAAATCTCTAAATCGAAACTTGCGAAGATTTCTCGTTCCTCGAAATGACGAACTTTGTGATGAAGACTTTATAAACAACATAATAAAAAATGCCTCTTAAAATTTAAGAGGCATTTTTATTTTCAATAGAAAAAATCCTTAGATTTTTCCTTGTGTAATTTCATCTACAATTTCAGGATTTAATAATGTTGAAGTATCTCCAAAATTAGAAAAATCTCCTTCCGCTATTTTACGCAAAATTCTACGCATAATTTTTCCAGAGCGTGTTTTTGGCAAACCTGAAACGAATTGTATTTTATCCAATTTTGCAATTGGTCCAATGTGGTCTGAAATGTATTGATTAATCTCTTTTGTTAAATTCTCTTTATTTCTGTCTTCACCAGTTTCTTTAAGAATTACATAACCGTACAATGCATTTCCTTTTATATCATGAGGGAATCCAACAATTGCAGATTCTGCAACAGCCGGATGCTCATTGATAGCATCTTCAATTGGCGCTGTTCCTAAATTATGTCCTGAAACAATTACAACATCATCAACTCGACCAGTAATTCTGTAATAACCAACTTCATCTCTTAATGCACCGTCACCCGTAAAATATTTTCCTGGGAAAGCTGAGAAATACGTTTCTTTATAACGATCATGATTTCCCCAAATTGTTCTGGCAATTCCAGGCCAAGGAAATTTGATACATAAACTACCTACAACCTGATTTCCTTCAATTTCATTACGTTTTTCATCCATCAAAACTGGCTGAATTCCAGGTAATGGCAAAGTAGCATAAGTTGGTTTTGTTGGCGTAACGAAAGCAATTGGCGAAATCATAATTCCACCTGTTTCTGTTTGCCACCAAGTATCAACCACTGGACATCTCTTATCTCCAACGTGGTCATTAAACCAGTGCCAAGCTTCTTCGTTAATTGGCTCTCCAACAGACCCAATAACTTTAAGTGATTTTAGAGGATATTTTTGAATATAATCTAAACTTTCTTTTGCCAATGAACGAATTGCGGTTGGCGCTGTATAAAATTGTGTGATTTTATGTTTTTCGATAATATCCCAAAAACGGCTAAAGTCCGGATAAGATGGAACTCCTTCAAAAATTACAGTTGTTCCTCCATTCAATAATGGTCCGTATAATATGTAAGAGTGACCTGTAATCCAACCAATATCTGCAGTACACCAGAAAATATCATTTTCTTCATGACTGAAAACATTCTTAAATGTATAGGCAGTATAAACCATATATCCGGCTGTAGTATGAACCATTCCTTTTGGTTTTCCGGTAGATCCAGAAGTATAAAGAATAAACAAAGGATCTTCAGCGTCCATAATTTCAGCAACACTGTTATCCATAGCTGCATCTAAAAGTGGCTGCAACCAGATATCACGACCATCTTTCATTTTCACTGAAGTATTAGTTCTTTTTGCAACCAATACTTTTTCTACTGAAGGGCAAGTTTCAAGTGCTTCATCAACAATTCCTTTAAGATCAATTGTTTTGTTTCCTCTATAACCTCCATCGGAAGTAATAACCATTTTACATTCGCAGTCATTTATCCTTGCAGAAACTGCAGAAGCAGAAAATCCTGCAAAAACTACAGAATGGATCGCTCCAATTCTGGCACAAGCCAAAACAGCAACTGCCAGTTCCGGAATCATTGGTAAATAAATACAAACTCGATCGCCTTTGCGAACTCCTTGCTCACGCAAAACATTCGCCATTTTTGAAACTCTTTCGTATAATTCGTTATACGTTATATGTAAAGCATCTTCAGAAGGATCGTTCGGTTCAAAGATAATAGCCGTTTTTTCGCCTCTTTTGCTTAAATGTCTGTCTATACAGTTTTTTGTGATATTAACTTTAGCTTCTGTAAACCATTTTACTTCGGCGTCGGCCATATTAAAATCAACAACTTTTTCCCATTGTTGGTACCATGTAAAATTTTCTTCTGCAATTTTACCCCAAAATTTTCTTGGTTCCCTGATTGACTTATTGTAATGTTTAAAATATTGTTCTAAATTTTCAATTTTATAATAACTCATTGTTTCTTGGAATTTTTTTATAAATGTATTAAATCTCAGTGTATTCTTAAAATTATTTAATTCATAAATTTTGGCAAATAAAAACACATATTAAAAAAAAATTCTTCTTTTAATGCGTTTAATATAAAAAAACATTTTTTTACCTCAAAAAGCTTATTACAAAAAAGGCGTGGAAAAAATTTACCACGCCTTTTTATTTTTAACAATTTCAATAACAATTAATATTGTAATTCTCCATTACCTACTTCATTTATTTTGAAAATAGAAGCATCTTTATTAATTAAAATAGAAATTTCAACAAATATATCCATTACTGAACATATCCCAATTTTCGGGATTACCTTCACTTAACTAAAACTCACTCAAGTTAAGTGAATGCAATTATGCATCTAATCTCATTTTCTTAATAAGTGCTTACTAATTCAAAATATTACATAAAACAGAGATACAGTGCAAATCCCATCACAGTCGAATGTGTGGTAATTCCCAATTTATTATCCAATTTTTTTCATTGCAGTCATAGACTCTCTCAACCAAGCTCCTACTTCTTCGATAGGATGTTGACGAATTTCTTTATTAACAGCAATTAGTACAGCATTATCTACTCCGTTTGAAGTTGAGAATGGTTTACCAATAATATTAGTTTCTACTTTTTTCATGAACTCAGTCAATAATGGCTTACATGCATGATCAAATAAATAACATCCGTATTCAGCAGTATCAGAAATTACACGGTTCATTTCGAACAATTTCTTTCTTGCGATTGTGTTTGCGATTAATGGTAATTCGTGCAATGACTCATAATAAGCTGATTCTTCGATGATTCCAGCTTCTGTCATAGTTTCAAAAGCCAATTCAACACCAGCTTTTACCATTGCAATCATTAATACTCCATTGTCAAAATATTCTTGTTCTGAGATTGGAGCTTCTTGTGGAGCTGTTTTTTCGAAGTTAGTTTCTCCTGTAGCAGCTCTCCATTTCAATAAGTTAACATCATCATTTGCCCAGTCAATCATCATAGTTCTTGAGAATTCTCCAGAAATGATATCGTCTTGGTGTTTTTGGAATAACGGACGCATAATGTCTTTTAATTCTTCTGCCAATTCGTAAGCTTCGATTTTAGAAGGATTATTCAAACGATCCATCATATTTGTAATACCACCATGTTTCAAAGCTTCAGTGATAGTTTCCCATCCGTACTGAATTAATTTTGAAGCATATGCAGCATCAATTCCTTTTTCAACCATTTTATCAAAACATAAAATAGATCCAGTTTGCAATAATCCGCAAAGAATTGTTTGCTCACCCATTAAATCTGATTTTACTTCTGCAACGAACGATGATCTTAAAACTCCTGCTCTATGTCCTCCAGTTCCTACAGCGTAAGCTTTCGCCTGATCTAATCCAAATCCGTTTGGATCATTTTCAGGGTGAACAGCGATTAAAGTTGGTACACCAAATCCTCTTTTGTATTCTTCACGAACCTCAGATCCAGGACATTTTGGAGCACACATAATTACAGTGATATCTTTACGAATTTGCATTCCTTCTTCAACAATGTTGAATCCGTGAGAATATGCTAAAGTCGATCCTTGTTTCATTAATGGCATAATTGCAGTAACTACAGCAGTGTGTTGTTTGTCCGGAGTTAAGTTACAAACCAAATCAGCAGTTGGAATTAATTCTTCGTAAGTTCCTACTGTAAAACCATTTTCAGTTGCATTTTTATATGAAGCTCTTTTTTCAGCAATTGCATCTGCGCGCAATGCATAAGAAATATCTAAACCAGAATCTCTCATGTTTAAACCTTGATTCAAACCTTGTGCACCACAGCCCACAATTACAACTTTTTTCCCTGCCAATGCAGCAATTCCGTCTGCAAATTCAGACTGCTCCATAAATTCACAAACTCCTAATTGTTCTAATTGTAATCTAAGTGGTAATGTATTGAAATAATTTGCCATTTTTGTTTTAATATTTAATGAAATGAAATTTATAATTGATTAATATATAGCTAAAATTGTATTACTTGAATGTTTCTAATAATGAAGAAATCTCCATCTTTTCTTTAGAAACTGAAATTCTTCCCGAACGTACAAACTGCATAATTCCGTATGGTTTGAACTTTGCGTATAAGTCTTCAATTTCAGAACGTCTTCCTGATTTTGAAATCACGAAGAAATCACGAGAAACCGTTACAATTGTAGACTGGCTTTCTTTAATGATATTCTGAATTTGTTTTTCGTCAAATAACAAACTTGAAGCGATTTTGAACAATGCATTTTCAAGATAAATTGTTTCTTCATCTGTATGATAAAATGCTTTTATAACTTCAATTTGTTTCTCAATCTGCCCAACAATATTCTGAACCCATTTTTCTGTAGTATTCACTACAATGATGAATCTTGAAACATTCTCTATTTCTGATTCAGAAACATTTAGACTTAATATATTAATGTGACGCTTTAAGAATATTCCCGATATTCTGTTCAACAAACCCACGTTATTTTCTGAGTATACCGATATGGTAAATGTTTTATCTTCCATTTTGTTTTTAGTTTTATTTGTTTCAGGTTTAAAGTTTCAAGTTTTGCTTAACTTGGAACATGAAACCTGAAACTTGAAACCTTTTTCTTAGCTTAATCTAATTTCTGAAACACATGCTCCTGTCGGAATCATTGGAAAAACGTTGTTTTCCTTTTCTACCATGACTTCTAAGAAGTATGAATCTTTAGAAGCCAGCATTTCTGCAACAGCTTCATCTAAATCATCACGTTGCGTTACTTTTTTAGATTTAATATGGTATCCTTCAGCAATGGCAACAAAGTTTGGATTAATCATTTTTGTTGATGCATATCGGTTGTCAAAGAACAATTCCTGCCATTGACGTACCATTCCTAAAAATTCATTATTTAAAATAACAATCTTAACCGGAACCTGAGTTTGGAAAATTGTACCCAATTCCTGAATTGTCATTTGGAAACCTCCATCACCAATAATCGCTACAACTTCACGCTCTGGTTTTCCCATTTTAGCTCCAATTGCAGCTGGAAGTGCAAATCCCATTGTTCCTAATCCTCCAGAAGTAATATTACTTTTTGTTGAATTAAATTTTGCATATCGACAAGCAAACATTTGGTGCTGACCAACATCTGAAACGATAATTGCATCACCTTTTGAATGTTTATTGATCATTTCAATAGTTTCTCCCATTGAAATTCCTTTTCCATTCGTTGGGTTTAATTCTTCTTTTATAACCGAATTAAATTCTACTTCTTGTAAAGCTTTAAATTCATTGTGCCATAAATCGTGAGATTTTGCATCTAACAATGGTAATAAAGCAGCCAAAGATTCTTTAACATCACCTAAAACAGCAACTTCAGTTTTAACGTTTTTATCAATTTCAGCTGGATCAATTTCGAAGTGAATTACTTTTGCTTGTTTTGCATAAGTAGCTAATTTCCCGGTAACACGGTCATCAAAACGCATTCCGAAGGCAATTAAAACATCACATTCATTAGTTAACAAGTTTGGCGCATAGTTTCCGTGCATTCCTAACATTCCAACATTCAATGGATGATCTGTTGGCAAAGCTGAAAGACCTAAAATTGTCCATGCTGCCGGAATACCTGATTTTTCTACTACCGCTTTGAATTCTGCTTCGGCTTGACCTAAAATAATTCCCTGACCAAAAACGATAAACGGTTTTTTAGCGCTATTGATTAAAGCAGCAGCTTCAGCAACTTTATCTAATTTTAATTTCGGAACCGGAACATAACTTCTGATTCCTGTACATTTTTCATAACTGTAATCAAAAAAGTCAAATTGCGCATTTTTAGTTATATCGATCAAAACTGGACCCGGACGGCCTGAGCGTGCGATATAAAACGCTTTTGCAATTATTTCCGGAATCTGAGAAGCTTCAGTAATCTGAAAATTCCATTTTGTAACCGGAGTCGAAATTCCGATAATATCCGTTTCCTGAAATGCATCAGAACCTAATAAATGCCTACCAACTTGGCCTGTAATACAAACCATTGGAGTTGAATCTATTTGCGCATCTGCAATTCCGGTAACTAAATTTGTAGCACCCGGCCCAGAAGTAGCAATTGCAACACCCACTTTTCCAGTAGCTCTCGCATAACCTTGAGCTGCGTGTGTCGCACCTTGTTCATGACGAACTAAAACGTGATGCAACTGATCTTGGAATTTATATAATTCATCGTAAACTGGCATGATTGCTCCTCCCGGATAACCATAAACCAAGTCTACACCTTCTTCTAACAAACATCTTATAACGGCTTCTGCCCCTGATATTTTCATAGTATATTATTTTTCAAAAATCAATTTCAATTTTCAATTGATCCTTGATATTATTGTTTTTTAATTAATTATCGGTAACGCAACCTGTAGAAGCGCTTGACACCGATCTTGCGTATTTAAGTAAAACTCCTTTGTTTACTTTTAAAGGAGGCTGAACCCAAGCCACTTTACGAGCAGCGAATTCTTCGTCAGATATCTTCAGGTCGATTGTATTTTTCACCGCATCGATGGCAATTATATCTCCATCTTTTACTAGTGCAATACCACCGCCGTCATATGCTTCTGGTGTAACGTGTCCTACCACGAAACCGTGTGAACCTCCGGAGAATCTACCGTCTGTGATTAGTGCACAGGTGCTACCTAATCCGGCTCCAATAATTGCAGATGTAGGTTTTAGCATTTCAGGCATTCCCGGACCACCTTTTGGTCCACAACCTCTAATGACGACTACATTTCCTGGTTTAATTTTTCCGGCTTGAAGACCTGGAATTACCTCAAATTCACCTTCGAATACTACAGCTGGCCCTTCGAAATATTCTCCTTCTTTTCCACTGATTTTTGCTACAGCACCTTCAGAAGCAAGATTTCCGTATAAAACCTGAATATTTCCTGTTGGTTTTAATGCTTTTTGAATTTCGTGAATTACTTCTTGTCCGTCTTGTAAATCCGGAGTTGAAGCTAAATTCTCAGCAACTGTTTTTCCTGTTACAGTCAAACAATCTCCGTGAATCAATCCAACTTTCAATAGATATTTCATTACTCCCGGAATACCTCCAACTTCATGAATATCTTCCATCATGTATTTACCACTTGGTTTCATGTCAGCAAGAACTGGTGTTCTGTCATTAATTGCCTGAAAATCATCCAAAGTAATTGTGATACCAACAGAGTGCGCCATTGCGATTAAGTGCATAACTGCATTTGTAGAACCTCCCAAAACTGCTACGATTGTAATAGCATTTTCGAAAGCTTTACGAGTCATAATATCTCTTGGCTTAATATCTTTTTCTAATAAAATTTTAATTGCAGCTCCTGCAGCAAGACATTCGTCTCTTTTTTCCTGACTTAAAGCAGGATTAGAAGAGCTGTATGGCATACTCATTCCTAATGCTTCAATTGCAGAAGACATTGTATTTGCTGTATACATACCACCACAAGCTCCAGCTCCTGGGCAAGCATTTTGAATAACTCCTTTAAAATCTTCCGGAGTAATTTCTCCTTTTACTTTTTTTCCTAAAGCTTCAAAAGCAGAAACAATGTTCAAAGATTCACCCTTCCATTTTCCAGAGTGAATTGAACCTCCATAAACCATCATCGATGGGCGATTTAATCTTCCCATTGCGATTAACGCTCCAGGCATATTTTTATCACAGCCAGGAATCGCAATAATACTATCATACCATTGTGCTCCTGCAACTGTTTCAATAGAATCTGCAATTACATCACGAGAAACTAAAGAATAGCGCATTCCTTCTGTTCCGTTTGAAATTCCATCACTAACACCAATGGTATTAAAAATAAGTCCGACCAGATCTGCATCCCAAACACCTTTTTTAACATCTTTTGCTAAATCATTCAAGTGCATGTTGCAAGTGTTACCATCGTAACCCATGCTCACAATTCCAACTTGTGCTTTTTTTAGATCTTCTTCAGTTAAACCAATACCGTATAACATCGCTTGCGCTGCAGGCTGTGTCTGATCTTGAGTGATGGTTTTGCTGTACTTATTTAATTCCATTATGTATTATTTTATTTTAATTTTTATTCAAAAAAAAACCTTCCAGTACTTGGAAGGTTTATAATATAGTTTTTCAATTATATTTATAACATTCCCGACGCAGATGTGCTAATCACATTGACAACAACGACAGAAGAAATAATAATAACTGAGATTTGCATCTTTTCTATTTTTTAGTGAGACAAAAGTATAAAAACTTTAATGACTAAAAAAATAAAATCTCAACATTTTAAAGACTTCTTGTTATTTCTTCTACGTTTTAACAAAAAATATTAAACAATTGTCGATTGTCCAATACTTACATTATCATTATTAAAATAAAGCAGATCATCTTTACTGAAAATAAAATTAGAAACAAACTCCCCTACTTCATTTGTACCGAATTTTGAATCTGGTTTTAAATCGACTGTAACTACTTTAAATTCTATTGCTTTTTCTACCGCTTTATAAACTACATGAGCTTCTTTAGTTAATCCAAAATGCTCTAATAAAAGTGCCGCTGCCAAAATTGAAGCAATCGGATTTGCAATATTTTTTCCTTTTGCTTGTGGATATGAACCATGAATTGGCTCGAACAAAGCATTTTTTTCTCCTAAAGATACCGATGGTAATAAACCAATTGAACCAGTAATTACACTAGCTTCATCAGATAAAATATCTCCAAACAAGTTCTCAGTTAAAATCACATCAAATTGTTTCGGATTTAAAATCAACTGCATTGCTGCATTATCAACAAATAAGAAATCTAAAGCAACATCTGAATAGTCTTCGCTCACTTTCTGAACAACTTTTCTCCATAATCTTGAGGTTTCTAAAACATTTGCTTTATCAACCAATGTTAGCTTTTTACGTCTTTTTTGCGCCGATTTAAAAGCTAAATGTGCAATTCTAGTGATTTCTTCTTCTGAATATTCACATAAATCTGAAGCGTGTGTCCCTTCTTCATTCAGTGTTTTTGCTCCAAAATATGCACCGCCAGTTAATTCTCTAAAAATTGTAAAATCGGCTCCTTCAATAATTTCTCTTTTTAAAGGAGAAGACTCTATTAACGCTTTATAAGGTTTAATTGGACGAATATTTGCAAACAAACCAAGCTCTTTTCGCAGTTTTAATAATCCCTGCTCCGGACGAACTTTTGCATTTGGATTATTGTCATATTTTGGATCACCAATAGCACCAAGCAAAACTGCATCTGTATTTAAACAAAGATTTAGCGTTTGTTCCGGGAGTGGATTTCCTGTTTTGTCAATGGCAACAGCACCCATAAGTGCCTCTTCAAAAACAAATTCATGGTTATACACTTCGCCAATGGCATACAATGCTTTTTTGGCCTGTAAAATTACTTCTGGTCCAATACCATCTCCTGGTAAAACTGCTATTTTCAAATTCATAACGTCTCGTTCTTTATGATTTAAATCTTTATTTTTTTTCTCTTTCTTCTTTGTTCTATTTTCCTTCTTCTAATGAACTAGCTTCTGATTAGTTCTCCCTGAATTTTTGAAGCTTCGATAATCTGATGAATATCAGCATCAACAACTTCTTTTTTAATATCAGCGAATTTCAAAAACTCAACATATACAATATCCAATTGTACTTTTGTAAGCTCATAACCAACTTTTTTTGCTCGGTACGCCAAAGCAGCTCTTCCGCTTCTTGCTGTCAAAATAATTGATGATTCATTCACACCAACATCAAGCGGATCCATGATTTCGTATGTCGCTCTGTTTTTGATTACACCATCTTGGTGAATTCCAGAACTGTGTGCAAAAGCATTTGCTCCTACAATCGCTTTATTTGGCTGAACAATCATTCCCATACTTTCAGAAACCAAACGGCTCATTTCGTTCAATTCTCTAGTATTGATATTTGTATCTAGATTTAAGTACGGATGTTGTTTGAAAATCATTACTACTTCTTCAAGTGCAGTGTTTCCAGCTCTTTCTCCAATACCGTTAATTGTACATTCAATTTGTCTTGCTCCATTTATAGCTCCTGCAATTGAATTTGCGGTTGCCATTCCTAAATCATTATGACAATGACATGAAAGGATTACGTTTTCGATTCCTTTTACGTTTTCTTTTAAATATTTAATTTTTGCTCCGTATTCTTCAGGAAGACAATATCCTGTTGTATCAGGAATATTTAAAACCGTAGCTCCGGATTTAATAACTTCTTCACAAACTTTTGCCAAGAAGGCATTATCAGTTCTTCCAGCATCTTCAGCGTAGAATTCAACGTCTTCTACATATGATTTTGCGTGAGCTACTGCATATTTTGCTCTTGCGATGATATCTTCAGGAGTAGTTTGTAGTTTATGGAGTATATGAGATTCAGATGTTCCGATTCCCGTGTGGATTCTAGGTCTTTTAGCATGTTTTAAAGCTGCTGCAGCAACATCAATGTCGTTTTTTACGGCTCTTGTCAATCCGCAGACGGTTGCATTTTCTACAATTTTACAAATCTCAGAGACCGATAAAAAATCGCCCGGACTTGACACAGGAAAACCTGCTTCGATAATATCAACTCCCATTTTGTCTAGTCGTTCTGCGATAACTAATTTTTGGTTAGTATCTAACTTACATCCTGGAACTTGTTCACCATCGCGCAAAGTGGTGTCAAAAATTTGAACTTTCTCTCTATTCATATTCATTAATTTAATGTAATTTCACATTGTGATAACAAATATATATTGTACTTATGCAGTACGAAATTCATTTTAACGAAATTATACTGTTCATAAAACAATTTATACCTAGTTAAATACTTTATAATCAATAAGTTATATTATTATTTTTTACAATGGCTAACCATCAAAAAGATTTCTTATTTGTTCTGATTAAATCCCTTTCCAAATCTGAAAAAAGACAATTTAAAATTTTTGCGAGTCGTTTAGAAACCAGTTCGAATACAAAATTTATCGAACTGTTTAATATTTTAGATAAATCTGAAACCTATGATGAAAAGCTAATTTTAAAAAGCGGAAGCATCAAAAAAGTACAGTTATCTAACTTAAAATCATACTTGTACAAACAAATCCTAGTAAGTATCCGTTTAAATATTCCGAGCCAGAATATTCGCTATCAGCTACGAGAGCAAATAGATTTTGCTGTTATTCTATATAACAAAGGATTGTACAGACAGAGTTTAAAAATCTTAGATAAAACAAAACAGCAGGCTTTAGAAAATGATGAAAAATATATGGCGTATGAGATTGTAGAATTCGAAAAACTGATCGAATCACAATATATTACCCGCAGTATTCAAGGTCGCGCCGATGAACTAGTAATTCAGGCAAAAGAACTAAATTACAGAAATACAATTTCAAGCAAACTATCAAATTTATCGCTTCAGTTATATGGAATCATGCTGAAAACGGGTTACGTAAAAAGCGATGAAGAATATAAATATATAGACGATTATTTCAACAGACATATTGCAAAACTAGACGAAAGTAAATTTGGCTTTCGCGAAAAATATTGGTTTTACAATGCCAATTTATGGCGTAGTTTCTTAGTTCAGGATTTCTTGGCGAGTTATAAATTTGCTTATAAATGGGTACAGCTCTTTTATGATAACCCAAATATGATTTATCTGAATCCGGTGTTTTTCTTAAAAGGAAATCACTATTTTCTTGAATCGCTTTATATGTTAAAGTATACTTCGAATTTCAAGAAATATTTGACGCTTTTAGAAGAAACAATCGCAGATCCGAGATTTCCGGTTAACGACAACATTGCATCACTATCATTTCTATACGTTTACAACAATAAGTTGAATCTTCATATTCTTGAAGGTACTTTTGATGAAAGTGAATATTTGATTCCAGAGATTTTAGAAAAACTGAAAATTCACAGTGAGCATCTTGACGAGCATCACGAAATGTTATTTTTCTATAAAATTGCTTCTATCTATTTTGGAAACGAAAAATACAATGAGTGTATTAATTATTTAGACAAAATCATAAACAACAAGAACTTAAGTATGCGCGAAGATTTAATGTGTTTTGCCCGACTTTTGTCATTGATAGCACATTATGAATTAGGAAAAGATTATTACTTAGAAAATCATCTTAAGAGCACATATAAATTCTTGATAAAAATGAACGACTTACATGAAGTTCAGAAAGAGATTATAAAATTCCTAAGAAACTTAAATAACTTTTATCCTGCTGATATTAAAAAGGAATTCAAAAAAATGCACGCTCGTTTCGTAGAACTTGAAAAGAATACTTACGAAAAAAGAGCTTTCCTTTATTTAGATATTATTTCTTGGCTTGAAAGTAAAATTGAAAATCGTAAGATTGCTGATATTATTAAGGAAAAGGCAAAATTGAATAGTAGATAATTTTAAATTCCAATATTTTAAATTTTAAATTCCAAATTCCAATAAGAAAAAAAGCGTAAAAGTTTTAACCTTTTACGCTTTTTTGTCATTTCGACCGAAGGGAGAAATCTCACTCGAAACTCTACAAAGATTGGCGCTTCTCTTTACGGAAATACTAGTGTGATTTCTCCCTTCGGTCGAAATGACATACTTTACGTGAAAAACAAAACCCGACAGGTTTTTAAAACCTGTCGGGTTTACTATATGCATACAATTCAAATCTTAATAAAAAATCCCTAATTCCAACAAAATTGGAATTTGGGATTTATATTTTGGAATTTTAAAACTTTTTATTCGACAATATTAGAAGTCGTAACATAGAAATCTTTATCAACTTCTACTTTTCTATCTTCTGTAGTAGTTTTTTCAGATTGCCATTCTGTCGTTGGTCTTAACCAAGTTTCAACACCGTTCAATTTTACTCTAACCGGCATGTCAAATTTAGCAACGCAATTTGTCCAATGATATCCAAAAGTTCCATTTTTGAACATATATTCAAAAACAGGAATTTGAGTTGTTGTTAAATACTGAGCGAAAACTCTGTTGAAATTAATTCCTGATTGCTCATTAATATAATCCTGAATTTGCTTTCCGGTAACAGTTTGATGATAGAAAGTCTTGTTCATACCTCTCAAAATCGATTTCCATTTTGCATCGTCATTAATTACTTGGCGAATCATGTGCAACATTGAAGCTCCTTTTGGATACATATCTCCGGATCCTTCGTTATTAACATCATAATGCCCGATAATTGGCGTGTCATTATGAATGTTTTTTCTACATCCGATAATGTATTCAGCAGCTGCATCTTTTCCATAATAATATTCTAAAAACAAACTTTCAGAATAATTAGTAAAGCTCTCATGCACCCACATATCAGCAATATCTTTATACGTGATATTGTTCGCGTACCATTCGTGACCAGATTCGTGAATAATGATAAAATCAAATTTTAATCCCCAGCCAGTTCCGCTCAAATCACGACCTAAATAACCATTTTTATATTCGTTTCCGTAGGTTACAGAACTTTGGTGTTCCATTCCTAAATACGGAACTTCTACTAATTTATAACTGTCTTCATAAAACGGATAAGGTCCAAACCAGTTTTCGAAGGCTTTAAGCATTTTTGGTGCATCTTTAAATTGTTCTTTGGCTTTGGCCAAATTATCTCTCAAAACATAATAATTACAATCTAAATCACCTTTTTCTCCTTTATAAACCTCAGAAAAATTAACGTAATCACCAATATTGATGTTCACTCCGTAATTATTAATAGGGTTCGAAACATACCAATTGAAGGTTTTAGTTCCGTCTTTTTCTTTCTTAACGCTTTGTAATCTTCCGTTCGAAACATCTGTCAAATCTCCAGGAACATTCACGCTGATCAACATATTTTCAACTTCATCATACATATGATCTTTGTTTGGCCACCAAACACTTGCACCTAATCCCTGACAAGATGTAGCAATAAAATCTTTTCCGTTTTTATCTTTTTTCCAAGAAAAACCTCCATCCCAAGGTGCTCTTACAGCTTCTTTTGGTTTTCCTCCAAATGAAATTAGAATTTCTTTTGTTTCTCCAACTTTTTGCTTTTCAGTCAACTGAATAAAAAATGCATTTCCGTCTCTTTCAAATTTCAGTTCTTTACCATTCTGCGTTACTTTGTAAATCTGCATTGGTTCCTGCAAATCAATTTGCATTTTGTTGTTCTCTGTCAAAACAGTATAACGAACTAAATTAGAACCCGAAATGCTTTTTTCAGAAGGATTAACCTTTACATTCAGATGATAATATTTTAAATCCCACCAGGCTCTTTCTTTTGTTATGCTTCCGCGTAAAGTATCCTGATGTGTAAAAACTGTTTCTCCTTTATTAAGAAGTCCTTGGGCATTGGCACTAAAACCAATTAAAAAAGCAACAAAAATGCTTCCGAAGTAATTTTTCATTAGTAAAACGGTATTATTTTGAAATCAATCTTCAACAAATGTAAACATTCAAATTAAACTTTCTAAAATTTTATGATTTCTAAATAAAAAAACAAACCTGATAAATCGCAGTAATTTATCAGGTTTTGTTTTTTGAATGAATTCAGAATCTATTCTGTAATATTAAAAACAGTTACATAAAAATTTCGATCAACAATTAAGTTTGTTTTGTCCGATTTTAAATCTTCTGTTTTCCAATCTGTTGTAGGTTTTAGCCACATTTCTTTTCCGTCGAAGTTTACTTTCAGAGGCAAATTAAAATTTTCAACACTGTTTATCCAATGATACGTCAGTTTTTGATCTTTAATATAATATTCGAAAGTAGGAACTTGAGGTGTTCTAAGATATTGATCAAAAATCGAACTCAAATTGATTCCTGACTGTGTACTTAAATAATCTTCAATTTCTTTTGTAGTTACTGTTTGATGATAAAAAGTACTATTTAATCCTCTTAATATTGATTTCCATTTAGCGTCATCATTGATTACCTGACGAATTGTGTGCAGCATATTTGCGCCTTTTGGATACATATCGCCAGAACCTTCTCTGTTTACATCATAACTCCCGATAATTGAACTTTTATTACGGATCATTTTTCTGATTCCTCTAATATATTCACTCGCAGCTTCTTTTCCATAATAATATTCAATAAAAACTGATTCCGAATATGTTGTAAAACTTTCATGAATCCACATGTCTGCGATATCTTTATAAGTGATATTATTAGCAAACCATTCGTGACCCGATTCGTGAATAATAATATAATCGTATTTTAATCCCCAACCAGTTCCACTTATATCATGTCCATTATGTCCGTTTTTAAAATTATTACCATACGTCACACTGCTCTGATGTTCCATTCCTAAATAAGGTGCTTCAACAAGTTTGTAACTATCTTCATAAAAAGGATAAGGACCAAACCAGCTTTCAAAAGCTTTCAACATTCTTGGGGCATCTTTAAATTGTTCTTTTGCAACAGCCAGATTATCTTTCAAAACATAATAACTGCAGTCTAAATCGCCTTTTTCTCCTTTAAACTTCTCAGAAAAGTTTACATAATCTCCAATATTAATGTTCACACCATAATTATTGATTGGATTTGCCACATACCAATTGAAGGTCTTTGTTCCGTCTTTTTCTTTCTTAACGCTTTGCAATCTTCCATTCGAAACATCAGTCAAATGTCCCGGAACATTCACGCTGATTAGCATATTTTCTACTTCATCGTACATATGATCCTTGCACGGCCACCAAACGCTTGCGCCAAGTCCCTGGCAAGATGAAGCGATAAAATCCTTTCCGTTTTTATCTTTATTCCATGTAATTCCTCCGTCCCATGGTGGTCTGATGGCTTCTTTTGGTTTTCCTCCAAATGAAATTACAATTTCTTTTGTTTCTCCCACTTTTTGCTTTTCAGTCAACCGAATAAAAAATGCGTTTCCGTCTCTTTCAAATTTCAATTCTTTTCCGTTCTGCGTTACTTTGTAAATTTGCATCGGCTCCTGCAAATCGATTTGCATTTTGTTATTCTCAGTCAAAACAGTATAACGTACAGTATTAAAACCTGTAATTGTTTTTTGTGAAGGATTTACTTTAATATCTAAATGATAATATTTTAAATCCCACCAAGCTCTTTCTTTTGTGATGCTTCCGCGTAAAGTATCCTGATGCGTAAAAATGTTTTCTGACTTAGCCAAAAGGCCTTGAGCATTGGCATTAAAACCAATTAAAGAAGCGACAAAAAGGCTTCCAAAGATTTTTTTCATTATATGGTAGTTTGGTGTAAATACGTTTTTCTTTGTTTTTAACAAATGTAACTATTCGAGTTAAATTTCTATTTTCTAATTCTGAAAATTAACATTCAACTTCAGATATTCTTGTTTATTTTAGCTTTTCTAATAACACTGACATTCTATGAAACTTCGTTGTCTTTTATATTTTATACTTTTAATTTGGTCAAGAACTATTTATTCGCAAACAGTTTCAATTTCTAAAACAGCCGAAAAAATAAATATCGACGGAGATTTATCTGATTGGAAAACACCTTTTTTAGGCCCGTTTGTAATTCATAATTCCGGAGAAAAAGCAAACCAAAATACATTTGTTTCACTTTCGTGGAATGATGAAAACCTGTATATCGCCTATCGTTCCAATGATTCAAAAATAATTGGAACCAATCAGAAAAAAGATTCCGGAATTTTCAACACAGATGATTTAGTCGAAATTTTTATTGATCCGGATGGTGATGGTCAAAATTATATTGAAATTGGAGTAAATGCATTTTCAACAAATTATGATATGCTGCTAAAATGTATTTCAGCTGATTGTGGCGGATGGAAAACTTCAATGGCATTTGACATTTTAGAAATGGAAGCAAAAAGCAAAATTACTTCAGAAGGTTTTTGCGCCGAAATTAAAATCCCTTTTTCAAGCTTGGAGAAAATCGAAAACGGCAATTTTAAAAAACCTGAATCGGGAACAAAATGGCGCGGTAATGCTTTTAGAATCGATTACGGTCAAACAACTGAATATTTAGCTTTACAATCATATAAGAGTGGAAAATTTGGTTTTCATCAGCCACAGGAATTTGCGACATTCGAATTTGTAGAATAATCTAATTCAAATGAGAACATCAGATATAAAAAAATCCCAAATTCCAAGTAAAGGAATTTGGGATTTTATCTCGAAATTTCGGGAGGAAATTAATTAGATTTATCTAATCAATTTTCTGTATTTCAAACGTTTTGGAGTTAAATCACCGCCAAGACGTTTCTTTTTATTTTCTTCATAATCAGAGAAACTTCCTTCGAAGAAATAAACTTCAGAATCTCCTTCAAAAGCTAGAATGTGCGTGCAAATTCTATCTAAGAACCATCTGTCGTGCGAAATAATAACTGCACAACCAGCAAAATTCTCCAAACCTTCTTCAAGTGCACGAAGTGTATTTACGTCAAGGTCATTCGTAGGCTCATCCAGTAAAAGCACGTTTCCTTCTTCTTTCAAAGTCATTGCTAAGTGTAAACGGTTACGCTCACCACCAGACAACATTGATACTTTTTTATTCTGCTCTCCACCACCAAAATTGAAACGAGATAAATAAGCTCTTGAGTTTACTTGCTTTCCGCCCATCATAATTAATTCCTGACCGTCTGCAAAATTTTCCCAAATCGATTTATTCGGATCAATATTAGAGTGCGACTGATCTACGTAAGCGATTTTTACCGTTTCTCCAACTGAGAATTCTCCGCTGTCCGTTGCTTGCTCTCCCATAATCATTTTGAAAATGGTCGATTTACCAGCACCGTTTGGTCCGATAATTCCAACAATTCCGGCTTGTGGCAACGTAAAGTTCAAATTATCATACAATAATTTTTCACCAAACGCTTTTGCAACGTTTTTAGCCTCAATTACATTTGTTCCTAAACGTGGACCGTTCGGAATATAGATTTCCAGATTTTCATCTAGTTGTTTCTGATCTTCATTTAATAATTTGTCGTAGTTCTGTAAACGTGCTTTTTGTTTTGTCTGACGACCTTTAGCACCTTGGCGAACCCACTCCAACTCACGCTCTAACGTTTTTCTACGTTTAGAAGCTACTTTTTCTTCTTGAGCCATACGGTTTGATTTTTGATCTAACCAAGAAGAATAATTCCCTTTCCATGGAATACCTTCTCCTCTATCTAATTCAAGAATCCATCCTGCAACGTTATCCAAGAAATAACGGTCGTGTGTTACCGCAATTACAGTTCCTGAATATTGCGCTAAATGCTGCTCTAACCAAAGAACTGACTCAGCATCAAGGTGGTTGGTTGGCTCATCCAGAAGCAATACATCAGGCTGTTGCAATAATAAACGACATAAAGCTACACGACGACGCTCACCTCCAGAAAGGTTTTTAATTGGTGTATCACCTTCCGGTGTACGCAATGCATCCATTGCGATTTCTAACTTAGTATCGATTTCCCAAGCACCAAGCGCATCAATTTTATCTTGCAATGCTGCCTGACGGTCCATCAATTTATCCATTTTATCTGGATCTGAATAATTTTCTTCAAGACCAAATAAATCATTAATTTGATTGTATTCTTCTAAAACTGCCATAGTTTCTGCAGCGCCTTCGCGAACAATTTCGATAACTGTTTTAGAATCATCAAGAATTGGTTCTTGCTCTAAATAACCTACAGTATAACCTGGCTGAAAAACAACATCACCTTGGTAGTTTTTATCTACTCCGGCAATAATTTTTAAAAGAGAAGATTTTCCCGAACCGTTAAGTCCCAAAATACCAATTTTAGCTCCGTAAAAGAAACTCAAATAAATATTCTTAAGTACCGGTTTGTCTGCTCCCTGATAGGTTTTACTCAATTTTTGCATTGAGAAAATTACTTTCTTATCGTCTGACATTTTCTTTATTATTTATTTTTATTATTGTTTTTAATTTTTCTTATAAAACAGATTAAACCCTTCCTTTCAGCGCATTGAAAACCCAGGCATTAGCAAAAAAACCAACTCCAACAGCAGCAAATCCCCAGCCCGAAACATCACTGTATCTAAAGATTCCAAGACCTATAAGCAACAATCCCATAAGTATCATTATAAAAGTAGCCCATCCTAAAACGGTATTTTTATTCATTCCCATAATTGTGTAATTATTTTTTAATCTGATTAATTTTTAGAAAGGCAAATATCGTGAATTATTACGGCTTAATTAAATATTTTATAAAGCATTTCTTTTAGCAAATCGGATTGCGGTAGTGCATTTGCTCCAACTCCTTTACTTTTAACATCAATATCCCTTAAAGCACCAACAATCTGACTCACTTTTCGCATTGGGTAATTCTTTACAGCCAAATCATATTCCTTTAAAAAATAAGGATTTACACCAATAGCAGAAGCAACATTCTTTGGATTTTTATCTTTTAATCCGTGATATTTTAAAAGCTGAACAAAGAATCCAAATACTAATCCGGTAGTCATTACCAATGGATATTCTTTAGGATTATGTGCAAAGTTTTCTGCAATTTTATACGCTTTTAATTGATTGCGTTCACCAATTGCTTTTCGTAATTCGAAAACATTATAATCTTTACTGAAACCAATATTTTCTTCGATATGTTCCGCCGTAATCATCGTGCCTTGTGGCAAAATAATCTGCAGTTTTTCAAGCTCATTATTGATTTTGCTTAAATCAGTTCCAAGGAACTCGACAAGCATAGCATTTGCCTTTGGGTCAATTGTATATTTTTTTCCGGCTAAAACACGTTTTATCCAATCGCCAACTTGATTTTCATAAAGTTTTTTACTTTCGTAAACCAAACCGTTTTGAGCCAATACTTTAGTTACTTTCTTACGTTTGTCAAGTGTTTTGTATTTATAACAAAAAACCAGCACCGTAGTTTCCATTGGATTATTGGCATACGCTTCTAATTTATCAATGTTTCTGGACAAATCCTGAGCTTCTTTTACAATAACAACCTGACGTTCAGCCATCATAGGATAGCGCTTGGCCGTTGACACAATATCTTCTACAGAAACGTCTCTTCCATACAAAACCGTTTGATTGAAACCTTTCTCTTCTTCCGCAAGAACATTTTGCTCAATATACTCCGATAATTTATCTATATAATAAGGTTCTTCTCCCATCAAAAAATAAATTGGCCTTATATTTCCCGCCTTGATATCATTAACAATCTTTACAACTTCGTCCATTTAAAATTTGTTTCAAGTTTAAAGTTTCAAGTTGGTTTGAAACCTAAAACTATTTTATATTTTTGCTTTATGCAGCAATTAAATTTTCCAACCTATAGTTTTCGATTCAAAAATAGCGAAAATAAAGTGTCAATTTTTGATGAAATCAGAAAAAAATTTATCATTCTTACCCCAGAAGAATGGGTTCGACAGCATGTTGTTCATTATTTATTGAAGGAAAAAAAATATCCCAAATCGTTAATCAATGTTGAGAAAGTTTTAAAAGTCAACGGATTACGAAAAAGATATGATGTTGTTGTTTTTAATTCTGATGGCTCTATACACATATTAGTAGAATGCAAAGCTCCTGAGGTAAAAATCTCTCAGGCAACTTTTGATCAAATTGCACGTTATAATATGACAATGCAGGCACGGTTTTTGAATGTCACAAACGGGCTAAACCATTTTTATTGTCAAATGGATTTTGAAAACGAAAAATATCAGTTTTTGAGAAATCTGCCAGACTATAAAGAAAACCATTAAAATAAAATAATTTAAGAGCTTTTGGATAAAATAGCAGTTGTCATTTTAAATTGGAACGGAGTAAAATTGCTGGAGCAGTTTTTACCATCTGTTATTCAGTTTTCAGAAGGAGCAACAATATATGTTGCCGACAATGATTCTACAGATAATTCGGTTGAGTTTGTTCAACAAAATTTTCCTACAGTTAAGATTGTAAAAAATACTGGCAATTACGGCTTTGCAAAAGGTTATAATGATGCTTTGAAACATATTGATGCAGAAATTTATGCCTTAGTAAATTCGGATATTGAAGTAACCGAAAATTGGTTAAAACCAATACTTGAAACTTTCGATTCTGAAAAACAAACCGCAATTATTCAGCCTAAAATTCTTGATTTTAAAAACAAGGAATATTTCGAATATGCCGGAGGAGCCGGTGGTTTCATTGATAAATATGGCTTCCCATTTTGTCGTGGACGCATTTTTGATACAATTGAAAAAGATAATGGACAATACAATGATAATTGTGAGTTATTCTGGGCTTCCGGAGCTTGTTTCTTTATCCGAAAAGAAGTTTATGATGAATTAGGAGGATTCGACGAAAGTTTCTTTGCTCATCAGGAAGAAATTGATTTATGCTGGCGTGCCGCAAATGAAGGCCATATTATAAAGTATAATTCTAAATCGGTTGTTTATCATGTTGGAGGCGCAACTTTGCAACAAGGAAACCCAAGAAAGACATTTTTGAATTTCCGAAACTCATTGCTGATGCTCGTCAAAAATTTACCAACGAAAGGTTTATTCTTTGTGATTTTTTTCAGAATGGTTTTAGATGGGATTGCCGGTATCCGTTTTCTTACACAAGGCAAATTCAGTCATACTTTTGCTATATTGAAGGCACATTTATCTTTTTATTGCCTATCTTTAAAGTATCTAAAAAAGCGAAAAGATTTTCAAATACAGCAATACTATACCGTAAAAAGTATCGTTTATCTGTATTACATAAAGAAATTACTGGTTTTTAAAGAAATCTTTAACAGTAATCAAAATATTAAAAACTAAATTTGTAATCAACGTTTAATTAAATATAATACCTATGAGAAAAATAGTTATCGCACTATCAGTATTAATGGCCTTAACTTCGTGTGTATCGAAGAAGCAATATGCAGCACTTGAAGCTAAGAACAAAGAGACCCAAGATTTATTAAACTCTTGCACTGTAAAATTGAATTCTTGCTTAGAAGAGAAAGCTGGTCTTGCTGCAACAGCAGAAAGCTACAAACAACATAATCAAGACTTGATCAACAGTTCAAAAGATTTAACGGTTTTAACTACTAAAGGAGCTGAAAACCTAGAAAAATCTCTAGAAAGCTTAAAAGAGAAAGATTTAAAAATCTCAAGACTTCAAGATGCTCTTACGAAAAAAGACAGTGTAACTTTAGCTTTAGTTACAAGTTTAAAAGGAGCTGTTGGAATCAACGATCCAGATATCGAAATCAATGTTGAAAAAGGAGTTGTATTTATTTCTATCGCTGATAAATTGTTATTCAAAAGCGGAAGTTATGAAGTTAGCGACAAAGCAAAATCTGTGTTAGCTAAAGTTGCAAAAGTTGTAAACGACAAACCTGATTTTGAATGTATGGTTGAAGGTCATACTGATGATGTTCCTTACAAAAGCAACGGAATTATCTTAGACAACTGGGATTTAAGTGTTAAACGTTCTACTTCTATCGTTCGTGTATTAACAAATGATCTTGGAGTGAACCCAGCAAAATTAATTGCAGCTGGAAGAAGCTCTTATGTGCCTTTAGTTGCTAATGACAGCGCTGAAAACAAAGCTCGTAACAGAAGAACTCGTATTGTGGTTATGCCAAAAATCGATCAATTCTACGATATGATTGAAAAAGAAATGAAAAAACAAGCTAAATAATCCTTGTTTTACATATCATAAAAACAGAAAAAGCAGGTCTTACGACCTGCTTTTATGTATCCTTAATTTTTTTAATAACCAATTAAATATAAATCAAGAATAGCATTATTTTTAATCAACTAACTAAATTTTAACTATTATAAAATTAGCGATAATTTTTAAACTTTTATACAATTTCAGTTTTTTTTTACAAATATACCATGTTGTCATTTTTGCATATTTGAAATTATTAGAATTGAAATTAATCAATCCCATAATTTAAAGGCAACATATCTCCAACTCTTTTTTCCGAAATTTTTCCTGAAAAAAGTATGTCTTCAATATTAGAATTATTTCCGTACTTATAAATATAAAAACTATTTGTTTCAAAAGTGATCCTCGATGCTTCTTTTTTATCAAAGACAAGATTATAAACTGCGATAATATTTTTTGAGTTTAGACTTTTGATTTCAGCTTTATCTTGAGGAATTACTTCTACTTTTGTAAAATCTTCTTCTTTAGTTATTGTAAAGCATTTACTTGGGTCCTGAGTATATTTATCTTTAAATAATAAAAACTTCTTCGCTTCCCAATCTGTATTTGCCAAATTTCTGAAAAACTGAACTTGAGATCCCTTAAATGTTTTTTCTCGTTTTTTTAAAACTTTAGCACTATTATCAATTTCTTCAAATCGGCTCACACCACCGTAAAAATTCTTAAACGCATCTATTGAATTAATACTAAATCTATTAAAAGAAACTTCAAAAATTACCAATTCAAAATCAATTTTATATCCTAATGCTGGATTTATAATTACCAAAGGTTTATCTGAAGATGCAGTAAAAATCAAATTCTTTTTATCATAATTAAATTTAATATCATCTTCATTTTTAATAATCGCTGATTTCGCATTACTAGTTTTTCCTAAAAAAAAATCTCTAAACAACTTTAATTTCTGAGCTCTTGTAAACTCATTATTATTATTAACTACAACCTCTTTAAGCTCATTTTCAGAAATCTTCATCACAATATTTAATGGCTTTGAAGCATCTAGTCCTGAGAGATACTCGGTCTGATATCCCATTATGCTAATCACTAAAATATTATTCGCATTAGGTTCATACTTGATAGAAAATTGTCCATCAGCATCTGAAACTGTTGAAATTGTCGTACCATCATAGTAAACATTTACTCCTTCTAACGGAATATTACCTTTTCCTGTAATTTTGCCTATAAGATTCTGTTGAGAAAATATAGTGACCGCAGAAAACAAAAATAAAAGAGTAAATAGTTTTTTCATTAAATTCAAAAAGTTTGATTAATCAGTAGCTAATTAACCAAACCTTTTTGTATTATCCTAGAAATACATTTCTTTTGTTACAAAATATCAATATCCCCTTTCCCTTCTCTCACGATAACCGGTTCATGTTCAGACAAGTCGATAATTGTCGAACCAACATTATCACCATAACCTCCATCGATTACCAAATCAACAAGATTCTGCCATTTTTCAAAAATCAATTCAGGATCAGTTGTATACTCAATCACATCATCATCATCACGAATAGAAGTTGAAACAACTGGATTTCCCAATTGTTTAACAATTTCTAATATAATATTATTATCAGGAACACGAATACCAACTGTCGTTTTCTTTTTAAACTCTTTTGGTAAATTGTTATTTCCCGGTAAAATGAACGTATATGGACCAGGCAAAGCTCTCTTTAAAATTTTAAAAGTAGAGGTATCGATCTGTCGCACATAATCAGATAAATTGCTTAAATCATGACAAATAAACGAAAATTTTGCTTTCTCTAACTTAACTCCTTTAATTTTTGCAATTTTTTCTAAAGCTCTCGAATTGGTAATATCACAACCCAAACCATAAACAGTATCTGTCGGATAAATTACCAATCCACCATTTTGAAGCACCTTTACAACTTTTGCAATTGCAGCTTCACTTGGTTTATCGGGATATATTTTTATGAATTCAGCCATAGTGTTTTCGTTTCAAGTTTTTTATTGTTTCAGGTTTCAAGTTTACGCTTCAACAACTTGAAACTTTAAACCTGAAACATATATTTATCCTACTACATCTAATTTAGCAAATCTTAGCAAAAGTTTCTTAATTCCGCCTACTTCAAATTTGATTTCGGCTTTTTTATCAGCACCAACGCCTTCTAGATTAATAACTTCTCCTTTTCCAAAACGCTCGTGCATCACCACATTTCCAACAGTTAATTTACTATCAAATAAATTTGGAGCTCCTGCACTTGCATTAGGATTTGTACCTGCAACTGGTTTTAATTTTCTGATATTTAAATCCGGTTTCGGATTATTATCTGTAATGTGTTTTGGAGGTGTTCCTCCCACTGGTTTTGCTAATCTCAGTTTTGACTTATCTACATCTCCAAAAATATCGCCATCAATTGGTGATTTATAACGATAATTAGTTTCAGCTGGAGTTAAATATTCTAAAAACTGACCATCAATTTCTTCAATAAAACGCGAGGGCTCGCTGTCAGTTAATTTTCCCCAACGGTAACGCGACTGTGCGTAGGTCAAATACGCCTGATGTTCTGCACGAGTTAAAGCTACGTAAAATAATCGACGTTCTTCTTCCAATTCACTTCTTGTGCTCATACTCATTGCACTCGGAAACAAATCTTCTTCCATACCAACCACAAAAACATGTGGAAACTCAAGTCCTTTTGCTAAGTGAATCGTCATCAAAGCTACTCGGTCTTCATCATTGGTGTCTTTATCTAAATCCGTTGCCAAAGCCACATCCTCCATAAATTCAGAAAGTGCACCTCTTGCTCCATCAATCTCTCTTTGGCCTTCAGTAAAATCTTTAATACCATTTAAAAGCTCTTCGATATTCTGAATTTTAGCCATTCCTTCCGGAGTAGCATCTTTTTTCAATTCCTGAACCAAACCTGTTTTCTTCGCAACATGATCCGTTAAATAAAAAGCATCCTGATTTTGATCGATTACCTGAAAACTCTGAATCATAGTAACAAAATCTTTCAATTTGTTCTTTGTTCCTGTATTCAGTTTCAAATCAATTTTATCAATATTCACCATTACTTCCCAAATCGAACGTTTGTAATGATTCGCAGCAATAGTCAACTTTTCAACAGTTGTATCTCCAATTCCACGTGCCGGATAATTAATCACACGAATTAAAGCTTCTTCATCCTTTGGGTTAATTACCAAACGTAAATAGCACAAAACATCTTTAATCTCTTTACGCTGATAGAAAGATAATCCACCATAAATTCGATACGGAATATCACGTTTTCTCAATGCATCTTCCATCGCGCGCGACTGTGCATTAGTACGATACAAAATTGCAAAAGCTCCGTTATGAAGCTGATTCTGCATTTTTTGCTCAAAAATCGTACTTGCAACAAAACGCCCTTCTTCAGCATCAGTTAAACTGCGATGGACTTTAATTTTTGGTCCAAAATCATTTGCTGTCCAAACTACTTTATCCAGTTTGGTTTTGTTATGTTCCATTACTGTATTTGCCGCTTCAACAATATTTCGTGTTGACCGGTAATTCTGCTCCAAACGAAACATTACTACACCTTCATAATCTTTCTGGAAATTCAAAATATTATTGATGTTCGCCCCACGGAAAGCATAAATACTCTGCGCATCATCACCAACCACACAAATATTCTGGAATCTATCAGACAAAGCCCTAACAATCAAATACTGAGAGTGATTGGTATCTTGGTACTCATCAACCAAAATATAACGGAAACGATCCTGATATTTAGCCAAAACCTCTGGAAAACGAGTCAACAACTCATTGGTTTTCAACAACAAATCATCAAAATCCATTGCACCGGCTTTAAAACAGCGCTCCACATATTGCTGATATATTTCTCCTAACCTCGGTCTTTTTGCCATTGCATCGGCTTCAACCAATTCTGGATTATTGAAATAGGCTTTTACCGTAATCAAACTGTTCTTATAGCTTGATATACGTCCTAAAATCTGTTTTGGTTTGTAGATATCACGATCTAACTGCATTTCTTTAATAATGGAAGAAATCAGTCTTGCCGAATCTTGAGAATCGTAAATAGTGAAATTAGAAGGATATCCTAAATGATCTGATTCTGCACGAAGGATACGCGCAAAAATCGAGTGAAAAGTTCCCATCCAAAGATTTTTAGCTTCAGATGCTCCCACAATATCCGAAATCCTGTGTTTCATTTCACGCGCTGCTTTGTTGGTAAAAGTCAGCGACAAAATATTGAAGGCATCAATTCCCTGAGCCATCAAATAAGCAATTCTAATTGTTAAAACACGGGTTTTTCCCGAACCTGCACCAGCAATAATAATCATTGGCCCGTCTTTCTTTAAAACAGGCGCTCTCTGCGCTTCGTTGAGCTGGTCAATATATTTCTGCATGTAATTTATCTCCTTTTAGGCAAAAATAAGAATTAAAAGAGAAAGTTCCTAAGGTACTATCCCGAAGCTTCGGGACTAAGATACTAAGTTTTTTTTGAAGCCGAAGAATGGGCATTTTATTGAGCATGGTTTCCCGCTTTCGGCTTTATCTCTTCACTCCGTTACGAGGATACCGCCTCAATCGGGGCTAGATTCAAACAATTGGCTTTCTTTAAATATTTTGAAAGAAAAAACTTAAAAAAATACTATATTTGTTTAACACCAAAATTAAATATGAATATAGAACTAACAGAAATTGCCGAGAAAACATTTTTTCAAATAATTCAAAAGTATTCGGATAATAAATCAAACAAGTTCAAAATTCAAGTAATTTCAACTATCCAACTGATTGCGCAAAACAATTATATTGGATCGAAATATAAAAAAACTTCTTTTCGAAAGTTTTTAGTTTCTAACCAAATTTACTTGTTTTATTTAATTGAAAAAGAAACTTTGTTTATAGTTCTTTTTTGGGACAATAAAAGAAATCCCATAGAATTAGAGACTATACTTAGCTCCTAATTTTTGTTTAAAATCTTCAAAACTAATAGTTCTGCCTGCTTTTATATCTTCCTCACTTTTTTGTAATTGTTGCAGTAAGATTTCTTCAGGAAACAACAAGATTGTAATCAACTTAACTTCTTGATGTGTAAAATTATTTGATTTTAATTTCCTGTAGTATGTTGCATGTTTTAACCCTAGTTTTTGCATAAAAAACTCGGCTTTATAATATGATTTACTAATTAAATCTGGTAAATTTTGAACGTAATTCTCGTAATTTTCAACTATTTCTATCATTTAATGATACTTTTAGTATTGTTATCTGACAAATATATTCTAATAAAATGATATTTAGTAAAAAAACAAGTTAAAAAAAACTAGTATCTCAGTACTTCAAACCAGAGGTTTCATTATAGAATCTTATTTAAAAAACACATCGTACGCAAATCGAATCAATGTCCCAACTACAACAACCAAAAAGAAAATTCGAATAAACCCATTTCCTTTATTAATAGCAAGTTTTGCGCCAAGCCATCCTCCTAGTCCATTGCTAATTGCCATTGGAATTGCGATTGACCAAATGATTTTTCCTTTGATCATAAACAAACAAATCGAACCAAAATTCGTTGCCAGGTTCACCATTTTAGCATTCGCGGAAGCGTGCAAGAAATCAAAACCTAAAAGTGCAATAAAAGCAACTACAAAAAAACTTCCGGTTCCTGGCCCAATAAATCCATCATAAAAACCAACTATTATACTTATTACAACAGCATAAATAATTTGAGTCATTTCTGAATGATCTTTAGCAACATGCTGACCAAAATTCTTCTTTGCATACGTATAAACAAACAACAAGGACAAAACCACAAGCAAAAGCGGTTTCATAAAATCATTGCTCACCATTGTCAAAATTGTAGAACCCAAAAATGCCGATGGAACTGCCAAACACATCATAATGATTAATAATTTCCACTGAATAACTACTTTCTTTAAATATTGAAAAGCAGCAAAAGCCGTTCCGCTGAAAGCCGGAATTTTTAAAGAACCAATAACTGTTGAAACAGGTAAATTAGGTAATAAAATTAATCCCATTGGAGTTTGGATTAGTCCGCCGCCGCCAACAATTGCATCGATAAATCCTGCAGCAAACGCAGCTAAGCAAAGAAAAAGTATAATGTATGAATCCATTAAAAGTAGTATTGTGCAAATTTTGAAACAGTTGCAAAAGTAGGTTTTCCGTTTTGTTTATTACCAAAAAATTAAAACGGATTTCTCCTCAAAAAGTATATTTTTGCTAAAAAATTTAACCCAAATGGATTTTACAAGAATTATAGAATTAGCCAGTTATACATTGCCTGCAATAGTTACAGGATTTGTTGCCTACAGTTTTTTTGAACTGCATATTAAAAACAATGATAAAAAACGTGCTTTTTTATTGAATAGAGATTACCAAAAACAATCATTACCAATACGTTTGCAGGCTTATGAGCGTATGACATTATTTTTGGAACGCATAAATCTAACGAAACTATTAATTAGAATTGCACCAATTTCGAACAACAAAAACGATTACGAAAACTATTTAATTGAACAAATCGAACAAGAATTTGAGCATAATTTAACGCAACAAATTTATATGTCTGAAGAATGCTGGACTATTATTGTAACTGCAAAAAATGCAACAATCCAAATGATTCGTAAAGCTGCAATGAGCGATAAAGTAGAAAATGCTGATAAATTGCGTGAAGTTATTTTGAATGATTTATTAGAAAAACAATCACCTAGCAATGCAGCTTTAGGATATATTAAAAATGAAGTTGCCGAACTTTGGTAGAAAAATACTTTAGATTTTAGAATTCAGATTTTAGATTTATCTCTTGCAATCTAAAATCTGAATTCTAAAATCTTAAATTACCTATTATCACTCATTACTTCAGACTTATTCTGAGCATATTCAAAACCTTGTTCCCACCATTCTTTCATCACTTCTTTATTGAAAATTAAAGCATTATCAGTAAGTTTTGTTGGTGTGTAGTATAAGTTAAGTTTCACGTTCTTATTGTTTGCCATAAGTTTTCCTATAGCAATGTCATGCTTTTCTACCTGATCTAAAGCAATTCGGAACAAATCAATCATTAGTGAAAACGGATTTTTTCCAATAACCGTTTTATCCATATTGACTTCTGTTTCTAAAATAATTACATCTATTTCTGTGGCGCCACGATTGATTGCTTCACGAATTGGAACTAAACTTGAGAATCCGCCATCGCCATATTCGTAATTGTTTTTCTCGACTAAACTCATAAACGGAACATAATTACTTGAAATCCAAGACCATTCTACAAATTCTTCGTAACTACACTCTTTTACCGATTTATATTCTGATTCGTTTTTCGTGAAATTAGTAACCGTAACAACAACATCAGTTTTTAATTTTTTAAGTTTATTAAAATCTGATAATGAAAAATTATTTCGAATGTATTTTCTCAAACCTTTGCTTTCGCCAAAAGTCCTTTTCCCTCTAAAAAACTGGCGTAAAACATTGAAGTGATTTATCGTTACAATGTCAACTCCTTCTTTATTTTTAACCACAAACGGACAAATATTAAAAATACTTGTCATGGTAACATTAGTATAAACCGAATGAATTTTTTTAATATGTCCTAAAGCCAAATGCGGAATCAGTAAACTTCCTGTAGAAGTCCCTAAAAACAAATCGTATTCGTGATTTTTCTCTTCGATTAAATACTGCGCAACTCCGCCGGCAAATGCGCCTTTACTTCCGCCGCCAGAAATAACTAATGCTCTCATATGTGGTATTGTAGGTTTTTGCTTTTTTTTTTAGAGAATAGAGTCAAGAAGTAAGAACAAAGAGTTTTTTTTAATAAAATCTTTCATCTTGTTTCTTTCTTCTTTTCCATTCTATTCTTTCAGTAAACGGTTTAATTGAAACTGTTCGTCGGGGGTCAAATTAGGCAAAATTCTTTCAAACGAAGCATGCATTTCAGAATTTTTTAATAACATTCTTATTGTATCTCTTCCAAATTTTGAAAACTGCCACATATGATGCGTTGTTGAAGCGACTAAATTACTTAGAACTTGGTCGTTAATAATTTTGAAGGCTATTAATTTTTCGAGCGCATTTTGTCTTGTAGTAGCTTCATACTTTGTAGATGAAAAACCAATTAATTCAGCAACAAGTTCATCTGGATTATCGGCATAATTTGGGGTTGATAATACCAGAGACAACCATAATGTTCTAAGATTGTAATCATTAAAACCAATCCAGTTTTTTGATTGATCCAAATATTCATTTCTATGGTCAGGGAAATTTCTCCAAAGCCAATACAAAGCCGTTTCTTGTGTCTGGTACGATTGATCGTTTAACAGTGTTTCATATTCTTTTCTAAAATCTTCAGGAATTTTGGTTAAAGTTTCTGCAACGGTTTGACGGATATAAACATTGTTTGTCTTCATCGCCAAAAGCAATAATTCTTTCTTGGCTTCGTACTTCTCATTTTCTAATTGCTCAACAATGGCTTCTTTAACCGTATGATAAACATCAGAATTTAAAGTTTTTAAAAAGAAATCTTTTTTCTCTTCAAAAGGTGTTTTCTTCAACTTATCGACTTGCAGTCTTACCTGAATCGCTTTGTTTTTACTCAATAAAGCATTTGCCGTTGGCGTATCAAAAACAGTCGATTCAAGCCAGGTTTTTTGGAATTTATCCAAATCAAAATTGGAAACTTTTTTAATTTCACTAAAGAAATCTTCAGTATTTACAGTTTGATAAGCATATTTTTTCAGATAACTTTTTATTGCTTTTTTAAAAGCTTTATCTCCTATTGATTCATGTAAAACAAACAAAATCCAAGCTCCTTTTTCATAAAATGTAAGTGAACTTGCTTTTGGGTTCAAAACCGGAATTGAATCGGTTCTTGACGCAAATTTTATTTGCTGAGCTGTGTCATAAAGTTTGGAATAAAAATAATCGTCACCAAAAATATCTCTTTCTGCCAAGGCTGCATAATAAGTCGCAAAACCTTCCTGAAGCCAATGCTGTTTGCTACTTTCTGCCGTAATTAGATCACCAAACCAATGATGCGCCAATTCGTGCGCATCTACATTTGTATAATTTCTGTCGGTAAAACCAATTGAATCAACTACATATCGAGTTGCAAAAAGCGTTGAAGTTGTATTTTCCATTCCGGCATACAAAAAATCCCTTACCGGAATTTGTCTGTAAATTTCCCATGGGTATTTTACGCCAATTTCTTTCTCTAAAAAATCGAAAATACGTTTTGAATAACGAAAAGTTGGTTCAAAGCGTGAAACATCTTTATTCTCCAAATAATATTCAAGTGGAATATTCGATTTCGCTTTTAAATTCTTTTTGTCGTATTTCCCAATAGCAAGCATTAAAACATACGAACTCATTGGTTTCTTCATTTCATATTGCCAATGGAATAAATTTCCTTTTTGAGTTTTTTCTTTTAAAATTCCGTTCGAGACAACCTGATATGCTGCATCGTATGATATTCCTAAATTAAAAATCAGTTTTTCGTTTACATCATCAAAACTCGGAAACCAATTGCTGGTATATCTGCCTTGACCTTGCGTCCAAATTTGAACTTCTTTCCCTTCAATATCAACAAAATATAAGGCTTGCTTTGGTTTTGCAGTATATTCAAAAGTCAAATGATTTTCTCCTTGTTGAAAATTACCAACGATTTGAAGCTGTTTTCCGGAATTAACAAATACAACGTCTTTATTATTGATTTGTACATTGGAAAATTCCATGTTTTTGGCATCAATTTTTATGGTGTCAATTTGTTTTAAAACCACAAAATCATATTCAACATTACCTGAAACTGTTTTTTCTTTGGCATTTAAAGTTAATTGGCCGGAAACGGTTTTGAAATCAACAAACTGAGTTTGTTGTGCAAAAGCAAAAGAAGTAATTAGAAAGAAGATATATTTCATTGAATACTTTATTTTAAAGAATCTGTTTCCCAAGATTTCGGATTGTTTTTAATGTAGTCGTAAATTATTTCGAATCGTTTGTAATTTCTAACGATGTGATCATGATAATTATCCTGCCAAATTGTTTCAAAACCATTTATTTGCTTTGTTGTTATCGATTTAAAAATAGCCACAAATGATGAAATAGATTTTGGTTTTCTAGATAAATTTGATTTGTTCACGAATTTCGACATCGATTGGTTCTGTAAAGGCGCACTGCTGTGCGTCTCCGCAACGGTTGTCGACAAAGATGTGTTAAATTCTGTTGTCGATATACTGGACAGAGACGCACTGCCGTGCGCCTCTACGATATGCGTTGTGTTATTTTTGCTAAATTTTAAAATTTGTTTTTCTAATAATTCCGATTCCGATTGGTTCTGTAGAGGCGCACAGCAGTGCGTCTCCGCAACGGTTGTCGTCAAAGAATCATCTATTTTGGATATACTGTGCGCAGACACACTACCATGCGCCTCTACGATATGCGTTGTGCTATTTTTGTTAAATTTTAAAATTTGTTTTTCTAATAATTCCGATTCCGATTGGTTCTGTAGAGGCGCACGGTAGTGCGTCTCCGCAACGGTTGTCGCCAAAGAATCATCTATTTCGGATATACTGTGCGGAGACGCACTGCCGTGCGCCTCTACGATATGCGTTGTGGTTTGGATTTTGCTTGTGGTTTTAATTTTATTATCGTTTTCAATTTCATATTGATTTTGAATATTATTTGTGCTTTGAATTTCAATCAACAAATGAATATGATTTGGCATAATAACCCAATTATGGAAGAACCAACTTTCACGAATCGTAATTGACCTTAAAAGCTCCGTCTCAATAATCTTTCCATTTTCATTTAAAATCATTTTATCGTCTTCAATGTTTCCGAAAATACATTCTCTATTCTTCGTAACTATTGTGATAAAATATACTGCTTCGCTTGAATAATCCCAATTCTTCAATCTAATTGAATCTACTTTGAATTTATCTTTATATAATGTCATTTTTTGGCGTGTAAAATCCCAAAGTTACAAACCTTTCATCAACAAATAGAATGAAATTTGTAAGTTTACCGTATAAAAATACCAAATCGTGTCGATAAAAAAAGCCTTATTCAACTGGAGCAGCGGAAAGGATTCTGCTCTTGCCTTATATAAAATCCTTCAGAATCCTGTCTATAAAATTGAATGTTTAATGACGAGCGTGAATCAGCAATTTCAACGAATCTCCATGCATGGCGTTCGAGTTGAATTATTAGAAGCTCAGGCAAAAAGTATCGGAATTCCATTAAAAATTCTTGAAATTCCTGAAATGCCAACTATGGAAGTTTACGAAAATGTAATGACCGAAACTTTAACCAAATTGAAAGAAGAAGGTATTTCACAGTCCGTTTTTGGCGATATTTTTTTGGAAGATTTACGCAAATATCGCGAGGATCAATTGGCAAAATTAGATTTTGAAGGCGTTTTCCCGATTTGGAAAATTCCGTCTCACGATTTAATTCAGGAATTTATTTCACTTGGATTCAAAACAATTGTGGTTTGTATAAATGAACGTTATTTAGACAAAAGTTTTGTTGGCCGAATTATCGATCAGGATTTTATAAATGATTTACCCGAAAATGTTGATGTCTGTGGTGAAAACGGAGAATTTCACACTTTTGCTTTTGATGGCCCAATTTTCTCTGAACCAATAAATTTTGAAATTGGAGAAATTGTTTACCGTAAATATGAAAAACCTAAAACAGAAGATTCGTCAAATACTGCATGTGATACAAATAGTTCTGATGCTTTTGATTTTGGATTTTGGTATTGTGATTTGATTCCGAAATAATATAAAAAAGTTTGCCACGAATTTCACTAATTTTCACGAATTGATTTGTGTGAATTTGTGAAACTCGTGGCGACACTTTGACTTCGCTTAGCGTGACAGGACTTAATTCGGTATTTTTTTAAAAAAAACTGCTATTCTTCAGAATACATTGCCAGCAAATTTGTAACTGTATTCCAGTTTCTTATTGTCACAATTACATTTAGCTTCTTCTCAATATATTTACCTTCCAACCTGGTTTTTCCGGCTCCGATAGCGTATTTTATAAAAATTCTGTTACCATCAATACTCGCTTCATCCGGTTTAAACTGACTGATTTTTAAATCATTTATATTTTCTTTTTTCAGAACAGTCGAAACAAATGCAACATAAAGCTTTTTGGTATCTAAATCTTTTCCCTTTAAATACGGACTGTTTTTAAAACACAATTCCAGATCTTCTTTAGTAATTACAATTACCGGAACTTCGTGCCCGAAAACCTTGAAAATTTCCTGCTTGATCATAAAACCCACTTTCGAAGCATCTTCTTCACTATCAACAAAAACATTTCCGGATTGCAGATACGTTCTAATATTTTGAAATCCGATGTTTTCCAACATGGTTTTCAAAGCTTCCATTTTCATCATATTATGACCAGAAACATTGATACCGCGTAAAAGTGCTAAATGAGTTTTCATCTTTTTTGTAATTTATACTTCAAAGATATTATTATATGTTTGATTTCAAATAAATCAATTTTCAAATTTCCTAATTAAAATCTATCTTCGCTTTCCAAAAAGAGCAAAGAATATAGAAGCAAAAAAATAGATTTTTTGTCTTTACTCTTTCTTCTTTGCTTTATTTTCTAAAATCTAAGCCAGTCTAAAAATCTAATAATCTAAGAAGTCAAAAAAAAATGTCTAACAATCTTCTTGAAACTCCAATCGAATACCTAAAAGGTGTTGGCCCGAGCCGTGGTCAATTGCTTCGTAAGGAATTGGGAATTCATAAATACGGAGATTTGGTTAATTTTTTTCCGAATAGATACATTGACAGAACGCGCTATTATAAGATTAATGAGCTGCAGAATACAGGAACGGAAGTTCAGATTATTGGAAAAATAATCAATATTAAAACTGTTGAATTTGCTAAAAACAAAAAGCGTTTGGTTGCCACTTTCGTTGATGATACAGGGCAAATTGATTTGAATTGGTTTCAGGGGCACAAGTGGATTCGTGAGAGTTTAAAACTGAATGAGCCTCTCGTTATTTTTGGAAAATGTTCTTTATACGGAAGCCAATTCAGTATGGCACATCCTGAAATTGAACTCTTGACAGAGCATGAAAGAAGTCTTCGTTCTGCTATGCAGCCGGTTTATCCTTCAACAGAAACGCTTTCAAATCGCGGCATTTCCAATAGAACGATCAATAAACTGATGGAACAATTGTTTATTGAAACTCAAGCTTTATTTACTGAAACTTTTCCTCCTTACTTAATTGAAGAATTGAAGTTAATCCCAAAAAGAGCAGCTTTATTTAATATTCATTTCCCAAAAAGCACTGATGCTTTGGCGAAAGCCCAATTCCGATTAAAATTTGAAGAATTGTTCTTCATCCAACTTCAATTGATTACTAAAAATTTAATCAGAAAGCATAAAATAAAAGGGCATCCTTTTTCTAAAGTTGGCGAATTGTTCAATGAATTCTATAAAAATTATTTGCCTTTTGATTTAACCGGCGCTCAAAAAAGAGTAATCAAAGAAATTCGTACCGACATGGGAAGCAACGCTCAAATGAATCGTTTGCTTCAAGGCGATGTCGGTTCCGGAAAAACAATTGTTGCTTTTATGAGTATGCTTTTGGCAATTGATAATGGCTTTCAGGCTTGCTTGATGGCACCTACAGAAATTCTTGCCAATCAGCATTTTATTGGTTTGTCTGAATTTGCTCAAACTTTAAATATAAATATTAAAATTTTAACCGGTTCTACTAAAACTTCTGAGAGAAAAATTATTCATGAAGAACTTGAAAATGGAAACCTTCAAATTTTAATAGGCACGCACGCTTTACTGGAAGACAAAGTAAAATTTCAAAATTTAGGTTTAGCAGTAATTGACGAACAGCATCGCTTTGGCGTGGAGCAACGTTCAAAATTATGGAAGAAAAATGAGATTCCGCCACACGTTTTAGTAATGACGGCAACTCCAATTCCGAGAACTTTGGCAATGAGTTTGTATGGCGATTTGGATATTTCTGTTATCGATGAATTGCCTCCAGGGAGAAAACCGATTCAAACCGTTCACCGTTATGATACAAACCGTCTAAAAGTCTGGAAATTCCTTAGAGATGAAATCGCAAAAGGAAGACAAATTTATATTGTTTATCCATTGATTCAGGAATCTGAAAAAATGGATTATAAGGATTTGATGGATGGTTACGAAAGTATTTCACGCGATTTTCCTTTACCACAATATTCGATTTCAATTCTTCATGGAAAGATGAAACCAGCTGACAAAGATGCCGAAATGAAACGATTTTCAGAAGGAAAAACCAATATCATGGTCGCAACAACCGTTATTGAAGTTGGTGTCAATGTACCGAATGCCAGCGTTATGATTATAGAAAGCGCAGAGCGTTTTGGTTTATCACAGTTGCATCAGTTGCGCGGCCGCGTTGGACGTGGTGCCGAGCAGAGTTATTGTATTTTAATGACGAGCCATAAACTAAGTTCGGACAGTAAAATAAGAATGGAAACTATGGTTGGAACCAATGATGGTTTTGAAATTGCTGAAGTCGATTTGAAACTCCGTGGGCCAGGAGATTTAATGGGAACACAGCAAAGCGGCGTTTTAAACCTTCAGATCGCTGATATTGTAAAAGACAGAGAAATTTTGTCTTTGGCGAGAAACTATGCCATGAAAATCCTAAAAGAAGACGGTCCGCTGGAAAAACCGGAACATGCTATTCTAAAATCCGTTTTTATCGAACTAACCAAAAAGAAGAATATCTGGAATTATATTTCTTGATTTAAGATTCTAAGTTTCTAAGATCCTAAGTTACTAAGATTCTAAGTTGCTAAGATGACAAAGAATTAAAAAACTTAGTAGCTTAGAAACTTAGCAACTTAGAAACTTAAGAAAAAAAAAACTCCACTGTATCAAGTTTAGAATATTCGTTTATTTTTTTGGTGATTAAATTTGTTGGGGTGCAAATTTTGATTTGAATATTCCTGATGATACAGTGAAGCCTTTACTTCCTCTATTTTAACTTATTTTTTTGGTGCCTCTTTCTTTTCAAAAAGACCGTTAAATAATCCTTTGCTAACTTTATTTTTATCATCTTTTCCTGTTGCAATAAGATGATCAATATATTGCATATATGTTTTTTTGCGTTCTTCGAGAAAACCAATTAAGTATTCCTCGGCTGCTAACATTCCGCTTGCCTCTTCAATATGTAAAAGCTTTTTATACAAAGGATCAATAAATTTGACAATAATGTCTTCACGCACAGATTTTCTTGTTCCAAAATAACCAACAATTTCCCCATCAGAGTCGGCTATAATTTTAAAATCTGTAATTACCCAATAATACCTGCCCGTTTTTGACATATTTTTGAAAATGGCATGAATATTTTTACCCGATTTGAGACTATCCCACAAAAATTTGAAAATCACTTTCGGCATATCAGGATGACGCACAATATTATGAGGTTGACCAATTAACTCAAATTCATCATATCCAGATACATCAATAAAATCTTCATTTGCGTATAAAATAGTTCCTTTTATATCTGTTTTGCTGAGCAGCACTTTGCTCTTATTCCAGTCAACTTCTCTGTCTGATGGAGTCGGGCGGGTAATTCTGATATCCATAAATTTTGCATTTTAAATTAATATACATTTATCTGCGTATACGTTTAAGTTTTATAAAGTATTATCTATTTTTTTTAAAGTAAACCTCGATTGCTAGTTGACTTGAAATGAATATCATTTACCAGATCATCAATTCTTTTAGCGCTTTCACGCATCATTTCCAAATAGCTCAAAAGCTGATCATTGTCTGTATGTCCTTTTGAAACATCAATTAGTTTTAATACTGAATTTACTGGCATTTTCAAATCGATAGTTGTTTTGTGTATGTAATCATTGTATTCTTTTGTGGCCGTCATTGAACTGTATTTAGCGGAAGCTAGTTTTATATTCTCCAGTTCATATTCATCAGATATTTTAGAAATATGATTTTGACTGTGTTCTTTAAAATAATAAGCCCAATAACCATTCATAAAAAATACAGCACCTGCCAAAACAACGTGTACCCAAAAAGTTTCTACATCAAAATTTACCTGAGAAAAATAGACTTGTAAACCATTTGCATCATTGTAAACGTAATTTTGAAGATAAGCCAAAACTCCGTGATGCAGTATCACCAAAAGCGTCAGCGGTATTTGAAGTTTCCAGTTTTGGTAGATAATCAAAATCGTACTGGCGATAAATACAGTAAAGTGCATTTCGAACAAACCATGCATTTGATAGATATATTGCGCCATGAAAATAGCCAATACTACAGAAAGCACATATTGATAAAATTTAGAATTTTTAAGAAATAATTTAGCCGAATAATATGCCAGTAAATTTATTGTCCCTACTCCTGCGCCAATCTCCCAAGTATCATATTTAAAAGATAATGCAATGCCAAAAAGAAAGTAAAGAGCAAGAACATAATTGATAATCGTATCCGATTTTTGTGTCATTGTAGACATAAAACTGTGCAGGTAATCCTGCTCATTCAAACTAGCTTTTGTTTTCATAAACTGGTGATGTTAAGGTTAGATTTATTTAGTGCATTTTGGTAACGAACATCCATACGCTCTAAGCGCCAAAGCATCAAATGTAGGGGCATTTGTATGACTCAATAAAGATTCTATTGCCTGTTGGGCATAATTAGTTTCGGCATCAGTACAATATCTGGTTTTATTATAATTGCCCCGGAAATATAGTTTTTGCGAACCATCAATGAGAGCAGCCTGCGGAGTAGAAAAAACACCACAATTTTTGGCTATTGCCGGATCAAAATATACAGGGATTTTTGCATCGAATTTATTCTGAATTTCTTCAATAGTAACACTTTTCTCGTTATGGAGTACTACAATTTTAAAATTGATACGATCGCCATATTTTTTTATCAATTCGGAAACATGCGGAACGTTAAAACGAGAACAAGGACATTCTGGATTAAAAAAATGAATAAAAACAGGTTTTCGATCCATTGTGCAACATTTTAAATCAATTTTACTCCCCATGGCTATCGCATGATAATCTTTAGGAATTGGGGTTGGTAAACTGTATTTAAATTCATTTTTCCAGAATAAAACAAAAACAGCTGCAAGCAGTAAGGAAAACCAAAGAGTAAGAAGTATTTTTTTCTTCATATACAACCAGAATTTGAATTAAAAAAACATAAACACTTGTTAAATATAAAAAATTTTAAAGTAAGAATTTTAACTTTAAAACAATAAAAACGCATTTCAATTAGCACTTAAAAGCTAAAATAAACCTACTCTAGCTAAAAAAAAACTTCATTTTGTTTAACATACTCAATGTTACAAAATAAAATCGATAAACCTAAAGATAAATCAGACAAAATGCATTAATATTTTAATTATAAAGATTTTACTTACATTAAAAACAAGTATTTTTACGTTTTTTATAAATAAATTCCTTATAATTTTTTACAAGTATTGAGATAATTTCGATCATTTCTTTTTAAAAGAAGATTAAATGGTCCAGAAGAGCTTTTTTTACGCTTGAGATTAAACCATTATTAAATAAGTAAGTCTAACAATATTAAATATTGTACCTACAAATGTTAAATAAATTGTAACATCTCTCGATTTCACAACAAAAAGTTAAATTTGTCAGCTACAAAAAACATCGACCTAAAAAACACATTGACCTAATTTTATGAAACTAAAAAACCTAATTTATGCCCTGATAATTATTGTTTTAGGAGGATTTATTACTTACAGAGTACTATCCAACAAAAGCAAAAATGATGAATCAAAAAAGTCGGGAGACAAAGACAAACCAATAACTGTAACAGGTATTGTTGTTAAAACATCAACCTTTGACAATAATTTAGCATTATCAGGATCTATTGAAGCAAATGAGCAAATAGAGATCAGAAGTGAGGTTTCAGGCATCGTTGAAGGCATTTACTTCAATGAAGGAAGTTATGTAAACAAAGGTCAGGTACTTTTTAAGGTAAATGATATCGAATTGAGAGCACAGCTTCGTCAGGCTCAAACCCGAGAAGGATTGGCTGCCGAAAATGAAAGAAGAGCCAAGTTATTGCTTCAAAAAGAAGCCATCAGCCAGGAAGAATTTGATGTTGCAAACGCAGATTATGCTTCGGCGAAAGCACAGACACAATTAATAAAAGCACAAATCTCAAAAACTTCTGTAAAAGCTCCTTTCTCCGGAAAAATAGGTTTACGATATATTTCACCGGGAACCTATATTACTCCAACAGTTTTAGTAGCTAAACTAGTAAATACAGGCAAACTTAAAATCACTTTTTCAATTCCTGAAAAATATGCAAACCAGGTAAATAATGGCTCGAACATCGATTTTACTGTTTCTGGTTCAGATAAAGTATATACTGCTAAAATATATGCCATTGAACCTGAAGTTGCTGTCGCTACCAGAACTTTGCAAATTAGAGCTATTGCCGACAATACTGACGGAAAACTTTTTCCAGGTACTTTTGCTGATGTAAAACTACCTTTAAACATCATTAAAGACGCCATTGTAGTACCGTCAGAAGCGATTGTTCCGGTTCAAAATGGTAAAAAAGTTTTTATTTCTGATATGGGAAAAGCCAAAGAAGTTATGGTTGAAGCAACTACGCGTACTGATGCTTCAATTTTAATTTTATCCGGATTAAAAGCGGGCGATACATTAGTTACAAGCGGAGTGATGTCGCTTAAAAATGAGGCACCTATAAAAGTTAAAGTAAAATAATTTTAGATTTCAGACTTTCGATTTCAGAAATAAACATTCGAGATCTAAAGCAATCAAAGTAAACAATTATAGATTTTAAGATACAGTATTTGACATTAAATATAAATCTAAAATCAGCAATCTAAAATCTAAAATCTCAAAATATAATGAGTTTATCAACCACAAGTATAAGAAGACCCGTTTTAACGATTGTACTGAACCTTTTGATTATTCTGTTCGGTTTCATTGGTTATACCTTTTTGGGTGTTCGTGAATTCCCTTCTATTGACCCGGCGCAAGTTTCTATTAGAACCAATTACACCGGAGCCAATTCTGATATTATTGAATCGCAAATTACAGAACCGTTAGAAAAAGCAGTAAATGCAATTGACGGAATCAGAAATATTACTTCTTCGAGTAATCAGGGAAGCAGTAATATTACAATCGAGTTTAATTTAGATAAAGACTTAGAAGAAGCGGCAAATGACGTTCGTGATAAGGTTTCGCAAGCCATTAGAAGCTTACCGCAAGATATTGATGCACCTCCTGTTGTTTCAAAAGCCGATGCTGATAGTGATGCGATTATTTCGATGACGGTACAAAGTGATACACGAAATTCACTTGAATTAAGTGATTATGCCGAAAATGTAATTTCGCAACGTTTAGAAACCATTCCCGGAGTGTCTGGCGTGCAAATTTGGGGACAAAAACGTTATGCAATGCGTTTATGGATCGACCCTGTAAAACTTGCTTCATATGGTGTTACTGTTGCCGAAGTTCGAAATGCATTAAATTCTCAAAACGTTGAGCTTCCGTCAGGAAAACTTACGGGTAACAATACAGAACTTACTGTAAAAACAATTGGAAATTTATCTAAACCAGAAGAGTTCAACAATATTATTATTCGTACTGATGGAGATAAAATTGTTCGTTTCAGCGATATTGGTGGAGCTGAATTAGGTCCGGAAAATATTGAAACGAAATTAAGTCAATCAGGACTTCCAATGATTGGTTTGGCTATTGTTCCGATGCCGGGAGCAAATTATTTGGATATTTCAGCAGAATTCTACAAAAAATATGAAGCTTTAAAAAAGGATCTTCCAAAAGATATTAAACTGAATATTGCGCTGGATAATACTATTTTCGTAAAAAAATCAGTTCTTGAAGTTGCTGAAACACTTGGAATTTCAATCATTCTGGTAATTATTATTATTTATTTGTTCTTTAGAGACTGGGCAATTGCGTTTCGACCTTTAATTGATATTCCGGTTTCGTTGATCGCTACGTTTTTTATCATGTGGCTTTTTGGATTCTCAATCAACGTATTGACTTTATTAGCAATTGTACTGGCAACTGGTTTAGTGGTTGATGATGGTATTGTTGTAACCGAAAATATATTTAAAAAAGTTGAAGAAGGAATGTCTCCTATCGAAGCAGCAATCAAAGGTTCTAATGAGATTTTCTACGCCGTAATTTCGATTTCGGTTACTTTGGCTGCCGTATTTTTGCCGGTAATTTTCTTAGAAGGTTTCGTAGGCCGACTCTTTAGGGAATTTGGGGTTGTAATTGGTGCTGCCGTACTAATTTCTGCATTCGTTTCCTTGACATTGACGCCAATGTTGAATGCTTATTTAATGAAAGGCGGCGAACAGAAAAAATCAAAATTCTATATTAAAACCGAACCATTTTTTGAAAAGATGAACAGCAGTTATGCAGAAGCACTTTCAAAATTTATGGAGAAAAAATGGATCAGCTTTCCAATTTTGATAGCTTGTTTTGGATTAATTTATTTGTTCTTTACGATACTTCCAAAAGAAACTGCTCCGCTGGATGACAGAAGTTCTGTAACAATGCGTATGACTACTCCTGAAGGTTCTTCATACGAATACACAGACCGTTTCATGCAGGAAATATCCAAATTAGTAGACGATTCTATTCCGGAGAAAAAAGTGAGTTTGGTTATTACGGCACCTGGTTTTGGAGCTTCGGCAACCAATACAGGTTTTATACGTCTTTCATTAAAAGAACCAGACGAAAGAAAAGCTTCTCAAAAGGATATTGCTGATAAATTAACCAAATGGACTAAGAGATATCCTGAAGCAAAAACTGCAGTTATCCAACAGCCTACAATTGCTGTAAACAGACGTGGAGGATTGCCAATTCAATATATTATTCAGGCACCGAATTTTGAAAAATTACGAGAAAAAATTCCTGTTTTTATGGAAGAAGTTGGAAAAAGCGACGTCTTTTCTACAACAGATGTAAACTTGAAATTCAACAAACCGGAAATAAACGTAAGTATCAATCGTGAAAAAGCCGAAAGTTTAGGAATTTCTATTTTGGATATTGCTCAAACATTACAGCTTTCTTTAAGTGGACAGCGTTTTGGTTACTTTATTAAAAACGGAAAACAATATCAGGTTATCGGTCAGTTTGATCAAAAAGACCGTTCAAAACCGTTAGATTTGACTTCGATGTTTGTTAAAAACAATAAAGGCGAATTAATTCAAATGGATAACGTAGTAAATGTTGAAGAACAAAGTAATCCGCCACAATTGTATCATAACAATCGATATATGTCGGCTACTGTTTCTGCCGGTTTAGCTCCAGGGAAAAGTATGGGCGACGGAATTGAAGAAATGAACCGAATTAAGGCAAAAGTTTTAGATGAAAGTTTTACAACAGATTTGGCTGGAGAATCGCGAGATTTTGTTGAAAGTAGTTCAAATACCTCTTTCGCTTTTGGCTTAGCTTTGCTTTTAATTTTCTTGATTTTAGCTGCTCAGTTTGAGAGTTTCATCGACCCATTTATTATCATTTTAACTGTACCAATGGCGGTTGCCGGAGCTTTATTCTCTTTATGGCTTTTCAATCAAACCTGGAATATCTTCAGCCAGATTGGAACGGTAATGCTTATTGGACTGGTAACTAAAAATGGTATTTTGATTGTCGAATTTGCCAATCAGCTTCGAGAACAGGGCAAACCAAAATTGGAAGCTATTCTGGAAGCTTCAGAAGCTCGTTTACGTCCTATTTTGATGACCAGTTTGGCCATTGCTCTTGGAGCGTTGCCAATTGCAATGTCACTTGGAGCCGCGTCAACAAGCCGAATCGGAATGGGAGTTGTAATTGTTGGAGGAACTATTTTCTCTCTTGCATTAACACTTTTTGTAATTCCAGCCATTTATTTAATGTGGTCTAAACAAAGAAAACATTATCCGGAGTTTGATCATATTGATGAATACGAAAAAGAAAGTATAAAATAGCAGCTTTTAAAACATGAATTTTACTGATTGTGAAATTTATGTTTTTCAGCAAAAGAAAACGAACATGAATATCAAAAATATATACGGCGCTTTATTAATCCTCTTCTTCTGCATTGCAAAAACAAATGCACAAGGTGTTCTAACTATTGAAGATGCTACAAGAATCGCTTTAGAAAATAACTTTGAAATTAGAATTGCAAAGAATAACACAAAAATAAGCGAAACAAATGTTACAATTGGAAATGCAGGATTACTGCCAACTGTAGCGGCAACAGTAACAGACAACAATAGTGTTACAAATTCCTCACAAACGCGTCAGGACGGAACAACAACGTCATTAGACAATGCAAAAAACAACAGTTTAACTTACGGAGTTGGTTTAAACTGGACTGTTTTTGACGGAATGAAAATGTTTGCACGTTTAGATCAGCTAAAAGAACTTCAAAAGTTGGGTGATTCTGAATTAAGAAGAACAGTTCTAATAAAAATTGTACAGGTTAATTCGGCCTATTATGATCTTGTTCAGCAACAACATCAATTGGCCGCTTTAGATACTACAATCGTAATTTCTAAACAAAGATTGGCATTGGCACAAAATCGTTTCAGCATTGGAAAAGCTTCAAAATTAGAAGTTTTAAATGCTCAAGTTGATTTAAATTCGGATCAAGTTGCTTTATTACGCCAAAAAGAGACATATGCAAATGCTAAAATTCTTTTGAATCAATATTTGGCGCGTGATCCTAAAATTGATTTTACGGTAACCGATTTAGTAACTGTTGATAATGCTATGAATTTGGCTGAATTATCAGATCTTGCACACAAACAAAATCCAGCTGTAGAAGCACAAATTATCAATAAACGAATCGCCGAATTACAACTAAAACAAATAAAAGCCGATCGTTATCCTGTAGTAAACCTAACTTCCGGATACAATTTTTCTGAGAATCAGTCAAGTTTAGGATTTACCAGCGAATCTTCTTCAAAAGGTTTTAACTATGGTTTTAATGCAAGATTGAACATATTTGACGGTCTAAACCAGCATCGAAATGAAAAAGTGGCAAAACTGGAAATTGAAAATTCTCAAATTGCTATTGATCAGCAAAATTTGATTTTGGACACACAACTTAATACTGCTTTCCAAACGTATTTAACTAACTTAGAATTAATTGGTTTGGAAGAAGATAACGTTACAATTGCCAAACAAAATTTGGATATCACTTTGGATAAATTCAGAATTGGTACTATTACAACACTTGATTTCAGAACGGCCCAATTAAATTATGTAAACGCAAAAGTGCGATACAGCAATGCTCAATACCAAGCAAAATTATCTGAAATTGCTTTGAGAGAGTTGGCTGGAAATATTAATTTTTAAAGTAAATTTGTTTTAAAAACTAATATAAATGATCGCATACAACACGAAGGAGTGGTTTACTTTTATCTTTCATTTTCATAAATCCGATACTATCAGACAATTGTTTCCTATAATGATTGCAATTGGTATTTATTCAGGTTTGGTAGGATATCTGGAGGTTATATATTTTGGAGTTGATCAAAATGATTATCTCAAAAATATCCCGCTCATGCATGGAATTTTAGGCTTTGTAATATCACTTTTATTAGTTTTTAGAACCAATACAGCTTATGATCGTTGGTGGGAAGCCCGAAAATTATGGGGTGGTTTAGTAAATAACAGTCGTAATTTTGCAATAAAACTTTCTGCTATTTTAAAAGATGAGAATGACCGAAAGTTTTTTAGAACTTTTATTCCTGCATATGCCTCAATACTTTACAAACATCTAAACAACTCAGAAACTGCCAAACAACTTTTTGATGACGTTGATTTAGAACTGGATCATCATAAGCACAAACCCAATCAGGTAAAAAGAATGATGTATCATAAAATCAATGATTTATATGATGCAAAAAAAATAACCGGAGATCAGCTGATTACGTTAGATGCCGAGTTGGTTGCTTTTACCGATATCTGCGGCGCCTGCGAACGTATAAAAAACACTCCTATTCCCTATTCTTATAGTGCTTTTATAAAGAAATTTATCTTCTTTTATATTATGACACTTCCTTTCGGATATTCATTAAGTTTAGGTTATTATGTAGTTCCGGTTGTTATGTTTATTTTTTATGTTTTGGCAAGTTTAGAATTAATTGCTGAAGAAATTGAAGATCCTTTCGGAGATGATGAAAATGATTTACCAATTAAAAAAATGTCTGAAAACATAAAAAGACATGTCGAAGAACTGATTTAATAAAACGTTAAATCTAACGGCTTTATACTTATTTTTATTAAATTTAAAACATCTTCCAAAAATTTAATAAAAATGCAAAATCAACGTGTTTTAATACATCCGCCTCATTTATCAAATGAAAAATCATTAAAAACACTTGTAGAAAACAGGAGTGTTTATACGTTGAATAATTGCGAATTAAATCTTTTTGAAACCTATGAATCTTCCAATCGGGTTCCTTTAAAATTCAATGATTTTGTTGTAACGAGTATGCTTCGTGGCAAAAAAGTGATGCATCTTTTTGATGAGCCGGGATTTGACTATCTTCCTGGAGAAACAGTTGTAATTCCGTCAAATATTGAGATGAAAATTGATTTTCCAGAAGCCTCAAAGGAAAACCCAACTCAATGTCTGGCTTTAGCGATTGACAATACTAAAATAAACGAAACATTAAATTTTTTAAACGAGCGTTATCCAAAAGAAGGAAACGATATTTACTGGCAATTAAACTACCAGAATTACTTTTTTTATAATAATGTTGATCTTGCTACCACAATCAATAAATTAATCAAGGAATGCATGAGCACTTCCATCACTAAAGATGCTCTCGCTGATTTGACACTTCAGGAATTATTGATCAGAATTATCCAGACTCAGACTGTAAAGTCAATTGATGAAGGTCTTGCAAACCAATCCAATAATCCGATTTTTGAAGTTACGGAATTCATTAAATTAAATTTAAAGGAAAATATAAATCTGAAAATTCTCAGCGACAAAGCTTGTATGAGTACAACTTCTTTTTATCGGTTTTTTAAAAGAGAATTAGGAATGAGTCCAATAGAATATGTTTTGAATGAGAAGATAAAACATGCTAAAAAACTACTCAAAAATCCCGGAATCCAAATTAACGAAGTGTGTTACCTTTCCGGTTTTGAAGATGCGAATTACTTTATTCGATTGTTTAAAAAACATGAAGGAATTACGCCAAAACAGTATCAATTACTATATGTTAATTAAGATACTGAGATTCTAAGTTACTGAGATTTTGAGATTTTATTTTAGATCTTGAAACAACATGCAATATTTTTAATACTATAAATAGATTATAAAAGAGACGCATTGCAGTGCGTCTCTACGGAAATCTTCGTTTTGAATCTTTGTTCCTTTGCTTCTTTGTTCCCTTTTTTACTCAAAAATTTTCACTTCTTCTAAATCCTTCTCTTCGTCTTCAGTAAAAATTCGATATTCAATTTGAAAAGTCTTTTTTAAAGGCGTTTCCAATGAAAATCCACCTACTCCAAATGCATCAATTACTTTTAAAGTAAAATGGGCATGTTTCCAGTATTCGAACAAATCTTTATCTACCCAAAATTCTGTATCCTCAATAATTCCGATACACACATCTCCCGTCCGCTGATAATAGCCGCCTTTTTCAAAACATTGTGGTTGAGTGCCTTCGCAACAACCGCCAGCCTGATAAAACATCAGTTCGCCGTGTTTTTCTTTTAGAATTTTTATTAATTCTATTGCTTCTGGTGTGGCTTCAATTCTTTTGATCATGACCGATTTGATTAAATTTGTTTACAAAAAAAGGTAAGCCCCCACACTTACCTTTTACAACCAATTATAATAACAATTAAAAAAATCCTAATTTCTTTTTATCATAAGAAATAAGCATATTTTTTGTCTGACGGTATTGACTCAACATCATTTTGTGGTTCTCACGTCCGATTCCGGATTGTTTGTAACCTCCAAACGGAGCACCTGCAGGATACGAATGATACTGATTGATCCAGACACGACCAGACTGAATGGCTCTTGGAACCTGATAAATTTCATGTGCATCACGAGTCCATACACCTGCTCCTAAACCATACATTGTGTCATTTGCAATTTCAATCGCTTCTTCGGTAGTTTTAAAAGTGGTAACAGCCAAAACTGGCCCGAAAATTTCCTCCTGAAAAATGCGCATCTTGTTATGTCCTTTAAACAATGTAGGTTTGATGTAATAGCCACCTTCAAGATCTCCTCCCAAATGGTTGGCATCACCTCCTGTTAAAACTTCAGCTCCTTCTTCTTTTCCTAATTTTATATAAGACATGATTTTTTCTTTTTGTACCAAAGAAGTCTGCGCACCTATCATAGTTGATTTATCCAAAGGATTTCCGGCAATTATCGCTTCGGTTCTTTCAATTACTTTTGCAATAAACTTGTCATAAATATCTTCATGAATTAATAATCGTGAAGGACAAGTACAAATTTCACCTTGATTTAATGCAAATAATACTGCACCTTCGATGGCTTTATCAAAGAAATCATCGTCATGATCTGCCACAGACGGGAAGAAAATATTTGGTGATTTCCCGCCTAATTCTAAAGTAACCGGAATAATATTTTCTGTTGCATATTGCATTACCAAACGTCCTGTAGTTGTTGAACCTGTAAAAGCAGCTTTTGATACTTTTTTATTGGTTACCAAAGGACGCCCTAGTTCGGCACCAAAACCGTTAACAATATTTAAAACCCCTGGAGGAAGTATATCGCCAATTAATTCCATTAAAACCATAATCGAAATTGGAGTGCTTTCGGCTGGTTTTAAAACAATTGTATTTCCTGCAGCAAGTGCCGGAGCAATTTTCCAAACAGCCATTAAAATTGGGAAATTCCAAGGAATAATCTGCGCTACTACTCCCAAAGGTTCGCTTAAAGCGATGGAAACAGTTTGAGAATCTAGTTCAGCAATTGAACTTTCTTCTGCACGAATTACACCTGCAAAATATCTAAAGTGATCGATGGCAAGCGGTATATCTGCTGCGAGTGTTTCACGAATTGGTTTTCCGTTATCAATTGTTTCAACCGTTGCGATAAACTCTAAATTATCCTCGATTTTTTGCGCAATCTTGTTAAGCAAAATACTTCTTTCTGTTACTGAAGTTTTCCCCCAGGTTTTGAATGCTTCATGTGCTGCATCAACTGCTTTTTCAAGATCTTCTTTCCCGGAATGTGCTGCTTTTGTAAATACTTTTCCGTCAATAGGAGAAATTACATCGAAATATTCACCTGTAACTGGCGGTGTAAATTTTCCATTTATGTAATTGTCATATTTTGCCTTAAATTCAGGTCTTTTTGTGGTTGTGCTCATAGCTAGTAATTTTTTGATTCCTTTCAAAATTACTTTCATCTTCTGAAACAGAATAGCACATTTCAGTCAACTAATAGCACAAAAATTACAAATTCATTTTTTTAGCATATTTAAAACGTTTATTTGACAAAAAATTAATCGCAAAATTCACAATTAATCAGTATTAAAACGTATTTCATGTATTTATAGCAGTCCAAAAAAACCAAATATTTTTTTTCTTACTCCAATCCGCAATCCTTATATTTGTATCCTTATACAAGAATAATAAAGGAAACATGAAAATATCTTACAACTGGTTAAAACAATTTATTAAAACAGACTGGACTTCAGAACAAACTTCAGAACTTCTAACGGACTTAGGCCTTGAAGTTGAAGTTGTTGAAAAATACCAATCTATAAAAGGTGGATTAGAAGGAGTTGTTGTAGGACACGTACTGACCTGCGAGAAACACCCAGATGCAGACAGACTTAAAGTAACAACAGTAAATATTGGGCAAGAAGCTCCCGTACAGATTGTTTGCGGTGCGGCCAATGTTGCTGCAGGACAAAAAGTTCCGGTTGCTACTATTGGAACTGTTTTATTTGATAAAGATGGTGCCGAATTTACTATAAAAAAAGGAAAAATCCGCGGTCAGGAAAGCCACGGTATGATTTGTGCCGAAGATGAACTGGGCCTAGGAACTGGTCACGACGGAATTATGGTTCTGGATGCTGATTTGGTACCTGGAACTCCAGCAGCAGAGGTTTTTAAAATTGCAAATGATGAAGTTTTCGAAATTGGATTAACTCCAAATCGTGCTGATGCAATGAGTCATTTTGGTACTGCTCGCGATTTAAGAGCGGGAATGCTTCAACGTGGTGTTAATATTGAATTGATTACACCATCAGTAAGTAATTTCAGAGTAGATATGCGTACGCTAAAAATTGATGTAAATGTTGAAGAACCAACATTAGCACCAAGATATTGCGGTGTTACCATTTCGGGAATTACAGTTCAGGAATCTCCGGCGTGGCTGCAAGATCGTTTAAAAGCGATTGGCTTAACTCCAAAAAATAATATCGTCGATGTTACTAATTATGTTTTACACGAATTAGGACAACCACTTCATGCTTTTGATGCAGCAAAAATAAACGGAAAAGTAATTGTAAAAACACTTCCGGAAGGAACAAAATTTGTTACTTTGGATGATGTAGAAAGAACTTTACACAAAGAAGACTTAATGATTTGTGACGAAAAAGGTCCTCTTTGTATTGCAGGTGTTTTTGGAGGAAAAAAATCAGGTGTTACTGAAGGAACCACTTCTATCTTTTTAGAAAGTGCTTATTTTGATGCCGTTAGTATTCGTAAGACTGCTAAAAGACACCAATTAAACACTGATGCTTCTTTTAGATTTGAAAGAGGAATCGACCCAACAATTACGGAATATGCTTTGAAACGTGCTGCTCTTTTGATTCAGGAAGTTGCAGGTGGAAAAATAACTTCAGATGTTGTCGAAGTTTTCCCGAAAAAAGTAGAAGATTTTTCAGTATTATTGAACTTCAGCCATGTTTATAAAATCATTGGACAGGAAATTCCAAAAGATACTATTAAAAAAATATTGGTTTCTTTAGATATCAAAGTAAATAGTGTATCTGATTCAGGTTTAGGATTAACAATTCCAGCCTACCGCGTTGACGTGCAACGTGAAATTGATGTTATTGAAGAAATCCTTCGTGTTTATGGTTACAACAACATTAATTTCTCTAAAAAATTCAATGCAACAGTAGCAAATTCGCCAAGAACTGAAGATTATAAAGTACAAAATGTAATCGCTTCGCAGCTAAATTCGCAAGGTTTCCATGAAATGATGGCGAATTCATTGACGACTGCTGCTTACACAAAACTTTCAGCTTCATTAAAAGAGGAACATAATGTAACAATGCTAAACCCTTTAAGCAGTGATTTATCGACTATGCGTCAATCTTTATTGTTTTCAGGTTTAGAAGCTGTATCTTATAATATCAATAGAAAAAATGCGGATTTAAAATTGTTTGAATTCGGAAAAAGCTATCATAAATATCTTAACGGATACGAAGAACATAAACATTTGACTTTGTTGATTTCAGGAAACAGAAATAAAGAAAGTTGGACACATCCTCAAAAAAGCACAGATTTCTTCTTATTAAAAGGATATGTAAAAGGAGTTTTAGCTCGTTTAGGAATTGATAAAATTTCTAATGCGCCGGTTCAATCTGATATTTTTTCTGAAGGAACTGCTATTTGCTACAACAATGACACTTTGGTAGAAATGGGTGTGGTAAAAAAATCGATCATTAAGCATTTCGGAATCAAACAAGATGTTTATTATGCCGATTTTAATTGGGATTTAATTCTGAAAATTATCACTGGAAAAATTAAATATACTGAAATTCCGAAATACCCTGAAGTACGAAGAGATTTAGCTTTATTAATTGATCAGAGCACTACATACGAACGAATTTTTAATTTGGCAAAACAAACTGAAAAATCGTTATTAAAAGACATCAACCTGTTTGATGTTTACGAAGGAAACAAGCTTCCTGAAGGGAAAAAATCATACGCATTGAGTTTCACCATTCAGGATAACACAAAAACGCTTACAGATGCTCAAATTGACAAAATCATGTCAAAACTACAGCAGACTTTTGAAACTGAACTTGGAGCAACTTTAAGATAAAAAAAACTCCAACCAAAATAAAATCCCAATTCTATAATTTTAGAATTGGGATTTTTTATTTTTTACTTACTCCATCTTAATAAGTAAGAGCTGAAAAAATAGGATAGCTATTTATTTTTTCCCTTCCGTTAAGAAAAGATAGTTCCATTAAAAAATTACATTGTACAATTTCACCTCCTAATCTTTCAACTAATTCACAAACGGCTTTCGCGGTTCCTCCGGTTGCCAAAACATCATCATGAATCAAAACGCGATCACCTATTTTTATTGCATCTGTGTGCATTTCTAAGCTATCAAAACCATATTCTAATTGATAAGATGCAGAAATGGTGTCAAAAGGCAACTTCTTAGGCTTACGTACCGGAATAAAGCCTGCATTTAATTCATGAGCTAACAACATTCCGAAGAAAAAGCCACGACTCTCCGCTCCTACCACTTTGTCAATTTTTTGTCCTTTTAATGATTCTACTAAAATTTTAAGGCATTCTTTTCTCGCAATTGGGTCATTTAGCAATGGCGTGATATCTTTAAACAAAATTCCTTCTTTTGGAAAGTCTTGAATATCACGTATATAATTTTCAATCTGCATTTTTTTTTATTTTTATGTTATTTTTCTCTTGTATATCTCACATTTATGTCTATCTTTGCACCCGCAATAAGCAATCAACAAAGCTACAAAAAAATAGCTTAATGATAACAAAAGGCCTCGTGGCGCAACTGAATAGCGCATCTGATTACGGCTCAGAAGGTTACTGGTTTGAATCCAGTCGAGGTCACTTCTCGGGACAAAAGATAAAAATCATCTTTTGTCCCGTTTTTTTTTGCTTTTAACTGTTTATTAATGAGGTAAATAGACTCCACTATTTTGTTCACTCTAGCGGTTTGTACTTTATTTTCGTGAATTGTAAAATTTTCGGGGTAAACTAAACCAATTAGGCTTCTTGCATCAGATAAATCCCTTTTCAAATATGAATCACTAAGTTTGATAAGGTTGTCAACCCCCTTTACCAGTAGCTCTTCAATACTATGCTTATCTTTAGTGACTGTTGATAGCTCACGTTCAAGGTTTGCAATTCGTGCACCATAGTCATCTTTCATTAGCTTATAATCATCAGCTTCAATTTTTGATGTAAGAAGAAGATCTCTTGCATTGCTTAATCTGAGTTCATAATCTTTTATCTGTTCTACAAGTCTTCTTTTCTGTTCGCCGGCATTATTTGCGAGATCACGATGTGTTTCATATAAAATCGAGCTGTATAATTTCTTAACTTCAGCTATTGGCTGATACTTACTGAGATCTTCAATAAAAAGTTCATTAGCGATTTCAGAGTTAATTCTAAACTTACATTGCGCTTCACAGTGGTAATAATGATAGTATTTGTGTCTTCCTTTACATTTACTTCCTTGCAGCTTCTTTTGGCACTTTGGACAGATAAAAAAGCCTCTTAACGGGAAATCAACGACAGTTTTAATTTTAGGTCTGTAAAGGCGTGATTTTCCATCTAAGATATCTTGTACATTATAAAAAAGGCCTTCAGAAATAAGTGGCTCATGCTGCCCTGTAACAAATCTGCTTTCTTCATCTTTATATTTTGGTATAAATATTTTACCACAATAAACAGGATTTCTTATTAGGCCCCACATGTTATTTTTAGTTCTTTTAAATCCTCTTCTGCAAGCCATATGATATATTTGCTCTGTATTGAATATTCCTTTAGCCAATTCTTCAAATATCCAGCGCATAACAGAAGCGGCAGGTTCTACAAGTGCAATATATTTACTTCCGTCTTCTTTGGATTTATTAGCATATCCAAACGGTGCAATACCCATATATCTACCTTCTTTTTTCGCCCTTCTCATTCCATGAAAGGTATTTAAAGCCCTACGATCGTTTTCAACTTCAGGAGCCGCTAAGTAAAAAGCCAGCATCATTTTATTTTCTGGAATTGCCAAATCAAGAGGTTGCTCAATCGCTTGAGGCTCTACACCTAACTTTCTTAGTAAACTTATCATCTGATAGGCATCTCCGGCGTTTCTGCTGAAACGATCCCATTTGGTAAACAAGACCAGATCAGTTGTGTTTTTCTGTTTTTTCAGATTCAGTAAAAGTTTATTCCATTGTGGTCTATTAAATGTCTTAGCGGAATGATCCTCATAAATAACGTTACGCACTTCAATATAATTTATTGAGCAATATTTCCTTAAAACTTCTTCCTGATTTCTTTGCGAATAACCTTTTTCTGCTTGTTCGTCCGTGCTTACACGTATGTATAAATCTGCTATAATACTCATGACTCCAAAAATTTAGATACGGCTACATGAGCCATTTTTCGTAAAAATAGCAAAATTTCAGTTGCTTCTTCGATTGTAACATTCATACCCTCAGAGTTTAACATATTCATAGCTTTCTCTGGGGTTATTTTCCCTCTTGTGTTTTCCTCTTCATCTTCCATCTCTAAAAATATTTTATATAAAAAAAGCCCTTATAAGGGCTTTAGTTTTTTATTAATACATTACTCAAAAAAATAAATCTTACTCCCTTGTGTTTTCTTAAACGACCGCTCGTACTTTATATATCCATAACTACTCAATTCCTGAATACATTTATGATAAGTGTAAGCTGAAGAAATTTTTGCCAAAGGAGTTATTTCATGTCTATAGACCTGTATAGGATTCACAAAACCTTTTTCAACTCTATACTTTAGCAGTGCGGCATAAATTGCAATATGAGTGGAACTAATTCGAAAATCATTTTCAATTGCAGAAAAGAAGTCCAGTAAGCTTTTCAGATTTTCCATAGCCTTTATTTTATATTTTTCTGCATTTACTTTTGACTTTGTTATCTTGACTTTTTAAACTTGATTGTAATTTCAAAGGGACGTCCCTTTTAACTCTAAACAAACTTTCAATTGTTACCTTCCTTAAATTTTCATTGTAAATATTCAGACACTTATTTTGAGGATTAGCTTCGATATAGACCTTACATTCCTTTCCTTCTTTGGTTAAAGTCACTGCTTCTCTTCTGCCTTCTTTAAGAGAATCTATTAAAGAATTGATTTCCGATTGATCCGAAGTCTTCAGAAATAATTCAGATACACTTTTTTCAATGTTGAAGCCATATGATTCATGAAATTCTTTTAATTGATAATTACTATCAACTCCTTTTTGATTAAAGTCTAATTGTTTCCAAGTCCCTGCTGTTAAAACTGCTCTACCTGATAGTAATTCGTAAGCCTGCTCTGAATTAAAAGCTTTTACCTCGTCAACATTAAAATAGTATTGCCTATTCTCGTTATTAGCATTCTGATGATGGAGATTAGAGTTAAAACCTTTAAAATCATAATGTCCCTGCTCATTTTTTATAAAATGAAGAGAATGATTCATCTGGTCGTGCTCATTAAGATAATAAGATATTGGAACAGTAAATTTATCCTGCCCCAGCCTCATATACCTATCAACTTTATTGTATGCATCTTTAAAACCAGCACGTTCCAGATTATCTGCAAGCAACTGATTGCTTTTTAGCTCCTCTCTGCTTTCTTTTTGAGCATTGATTCTTTCTACAACAAATTTGCTCAGTAGTTTATAGAAATACTGTCGAAACCTGTCCGGATAAATTTTCTTAATTAAAGTGTTTCGTTCGTTTCTTATAATCTGCAATGCAGTACGTTCATCTAATTGATTTGTATTCTTGTACTTCAATAAAATACTTTCATAGAACCTTAGTTTCTCTTTTAATAGAGAATTTTCTAACGATGAACTTGATTTAAAAAGTTTCTTCAGTCGGTCTTCTTTTGAATTCCACCCAGCAATCTCTGACTCCAGTCTATTTGTATGAACCTCATTATTCATAATTTTAAACTTTAGAGGTTAAGAATTTCTATACAGATTTACCTGCCTTTCTTTTATGGGCAGCAGTTTTCTTTTCCCTCTGATCAGTTTCATCATCACTATCCTGCTTCTGGGATTGTTCTTTCGAAGCTGACTTTTCTTTTGATTCCGCCTGCTTTTGGTCCTTGCTCTCGCGATGATTAATCCTTTGTAAATTATCGTCGTAAACATTTACAGTTTTAAATTGTGGATTTGCCTCTACATACTGTTTGCTTTCTACTCCACTAACAACAAAAGTTACGGACTGAAGATTACCTTTTTTAAGTGAATTTAAAAGATCTTCTTTGTATTTAGGTGTTTCAAGTTCCTTTATAGAATGTTTTGCTAAACTTGCTTCCAAATCGTACCCATAATTTTGATGGTAATGATTTATTTTAAAGTTTCCATTGCTCTCGGATTCCTTAAAGTCAATTTTTAGCCAGGAATTATACACTTCACCTTCCTTCGTTTTAAGATCTTTATTTACAGAACGACCTTCCATCAAATTATAAGCTTCTTTAAGGGTAATATTACTGCTGTTGCTATTAATATAAAAAGTCTGTTCTAATCCTTCTTTTGATTCTTCTTTTTTAAGATTCACATGATAAGAATTAAAAAAGTACAGATCACTTTGGTCGGATTTTTTAAAATTCAGTTCGGCAGTCATTGCATCTTTTCCATAAACACCTTCTTTTATAATCTTAAACTCTGTCTCTCCTTTTAACATCTTTTCTTTCAGATCCTGATCGAACGTTTCTCCAAATCCAGTATATTTCAACTGATCTTTTAGGAATTCTAAATTTTTCTGATTCATGATAAATTATTTTAAAGTTATTATTCTCTTAAAAGCTGTTAAGAACATCAAGATCAATTAGATCATTATTCTTGATGTCTATTTCTAATTGTCTGCCACCATCCTTTTCAATAAGTTGAATCGTAAGGTACTTTTTCTCAGGGATAGTAAACTTTGATAAAGCATAGACTAAATTCACTTCAGATTTATCTGGAATCTGCATGGAGTTGGAAGTCGAAAAAAGCGGAAGTATTTCTATTTCCTGTGAAGCAGTACGCTTAGATTTTCTCTGATCCCGAATAAAAAAACGAAGCTGGTCTATATCGTAATTTATCTTTGAAGCGTTACCTAAAACAAGTCTGAAGTAAAGAACATCCTGATGAATAAATATGCCGTTCACACTAAGATTAATATCAAATCTTGACCTCTTTAGACCGCCTATTTTTTTCTTTTTAAATAAAGCAAGCTTAGAATACTGTTCAATTTTCTTTTGATTTTCATTATCGAGAGAAAACAAAATATCGTTATTTACAATTGCACTATTATCCGCCTTAATGTTTAAATCCGGGCATACCTCATCATAATTCAGAACAAAGACATATAACCTACTGTCGGCTGTAACTACAGTAATATTGGTCTGCATAAAATTCTGATTTGCCGCTTTCAGCAGTAAAATATTTTCTACTCCTTTTGCTTTTTGCATTAAAATATCCTGACTGCCCTTATCTATACTTTTTATCGAATACGGAAACACTATGCTTGTTGTTTTAGAATAAGCAATCTGCACGTTTTTAAACTGATCCTGATTGAAATCTAAATCTCTATTTATCAATTGTGCATAGCCCGACAATACACTTAAAAGCAGGCAGACCAAATTCATCCAATTATTATTTTTCATTTTTTCAAGATTTAATTATTTCAAATTCTTTTGTTTTTCATCATAGAGTAAAACCTGATATCCAGCCTTTACCACAACTTTTATAAGTTTAATCTTTTTGCTCATCAGGCTTTTGGCAGCTTCAATTCCCATCTCCGCAGCCTGTGCTCCCCAGGAGTCGGTAACACCATTTAGTCCTAAAGTCTGTAGAGAACGGTCCGCAGAGGTCTTAGCTACGTCTCTGCTTATTGCTCCTGGAATATAGATCCCGTCAATTCCATCTAAGTCATAAACTGAGAGTTCAACAGGGAAAATTGAATTTTGATACTGGATATTATTTATTTTAACCTCCAGCCGTTCTCCTTTTAAAGATGCCATGCCATACAAAAAAGTGTTCTTAGGAATAAGTATGCCCTGAAGAAATACGTCAGTTTTTAATCTTAATTTTATAATTGAGCCGTTTACAATAGTTTGTGTCTCATGTATTATTGCTTCGATTGAATTCTGCTGCGGTTCAGAATCTAAATTTTCATCAATTGAATAAAACGAGTTTGATTTTAAAAGATTTGGAGATGCTATATTTTGTTGTAGTGAAGTGGTATTATCTACATCTTTTTTACGATTAACAGTAAAAACTTTTCCTTTGTTTATCTCTGAAGCTTGCTTTAACTTTTCCTGTACACGTGATGGATGCTGAATATCCAGAATGTTTTCCAGCATACCACCAAGTTGTTTTAGTTCTGGATCAGGTTCTTGCGAAGTGCCCATTTGTGACATCATATGCTCTAAGTTTTTTATCGCATCTGATTCACCTTTTGATGATCCATAGTTTTCAAACTCCCTCATATCCTGACCATAATTATCAGGTACAGCAGGCTGGCTGATTACTTTTTGAAGTGCTTTAAGTTTTTGATAAACTTTCTGTTCGTTTGCATCTTGATAAGATGATGAGTTAAAAGCACTGGTTCCTCTTCCTAAATCTTTATCTTTAAAATCATCTATTGATCCTTCAAATATTTTTTGATTGGAATAATTAGGGTCTTTTTTAATTTGTTCCTGCAATTTGATAGAATCGACTGCTGCCTGGTCGTAGTAACTCATTTTATCCAGTGATGAATCTTCTTTAAATTTAGGAATGGGAAGATTAAAGTTAAATCCCTTTTTGATTTCTCGTTTGGCCGTTTCTGCTTCCATTCTTCCACCACCTAAAATGTAGAATAATATGGTTATAAAAGGAAGTATTATAAGAGGCAGAACTAAAAGCATTTTTCTTCTTTTAGATTCTTTGAGTGATATTATTTGTTGCTCCATGACATTACTTTTTAAAATTGATTGTTTTAATTTTTGAAATAGCTGCCGGGTTTTTATTTATTTCAGAATTTTTCTTTGAGAACGCCGCGTAAATGTTATAGAGAAAATACCCTCCCTCCAAAACAGTAAACAGAACCAGCAGATAAATAATGGCTCTTTTAGAAAGTCTGCCCGTTAAAGATTCCATTTTTTGCACCCACTTATTTTGTGCAGATAAGTAATACTTATTGTAAATAAATGGCTCTTCTCGCTTTTTAATTAATTGTTTCATAACTGTCTATTTTCTATTTTCAACAGTTAAATCTTTGTTTTCGATGGTATTCCATCTCTCGATTAAAAAACCATGTGGATTGTTGTCGCTCCTAGATACATTACGAAGGCTTCCTTGGGTTATAAGGCTTCTTTTCAAGATACTGGTAGTTCTTATTATGCTTTGTTTGGCATAGCATTGAAAGCGGTACGGGTATTCTTTGATATCTATAGTTATACTGTCAATCTGGATTGTCTGGCTTATATTTCCTGAAATGATTCCAGAATAGAAACCATTCTCTTTTAGATCATCATAAATTCGCTTTGCACTGTCATCAGCCAGATAAAGAGCTTTTGTAACATTGGTTTTAATTACTTTATCATCAGGATCAAGGGTAAAGAAAAATTTATGAAATGTTTTTACATGATCTCTTGCTTCCACAGGTACATTATCTCTTCTATCTGATGCATATGCTTCCATAGCTTTCCCATTGGCAAGAATATAAACCTTATCCTGCATCAGAGCTACAGACTCAAAGCTTTTATAAAGCGTGTAACAGCAGATAATAATACATCCTGTAATTACCAGCATTGTAAATCCTCTCACATATCGGAATGCAGTATCTATATTTTTCATTTTAGTAAACATCTTTTATCTTTTTAGGTTACTCTGAATTTCCTTTAAGCTTATCATTCATGTAATTTCCTTTCTCTTTAAAATACGGAGTATTACCAGCTGATGAGGACATGCTTTGTGACATTTGGCCTGCAGCATTTCCCATCGAGTCCATTACCATACCAGCGCCTTGCGAGGTTTTTGTAATAACTGAATTAGTGGTACTGCTAAGAATGCCAGTAACTTTCTGCCCTAAGGCTCCGCCTCCACCTGCGTGAACGATGTAATTAGCTACTGATGGGACAGTAAAATATCCGATGATACCAATAATCATAAAAATGAGATATGACATATCAGTCCTGCTGAAGAAAGTATCTCCCGTCGACTCTACCTGTGATAAATCCAGCTTCAGCATTAGCTCCTGAATTTTACCGATGATGCTTCCAAAAATATTTGCAACAGGCAGCCATAAATAAATATTAATATATCTTGCCAGCCAAACGGTGAGAGTATGCTGAAATCCATCAAAGACCGCTATGCCAAATACAAGGGGGCCAAGTATGGAGAGTACTACCAATTGAAAAGTCCTAAGTGTGTCAATACACAGAGCGGCAGCCTCGAACAATACTCTCAGTACTTCACTCATCCATTCTTTTACAGAATTTCTGAAATTATAAGAGGCCTTTTCCATGGCAAACTTTACGTCGTTTCCTATACCTGCAAGCATGCTCTCATCGGAAGGATCCTCATCATGAGTATATTTATACCATTTATCTCGATCTCCTGTTCCTGTGGAACCAACATACATTTTCCATGGATCGGTTTCTTTTATAGCCTTTTCTTTTTCCTTTAAAAGAACTGCAACAGCATTATTAGATCCTGTCACCATCGCAGCAGTGGCTGTAACAGTTGGTTTCATTACCCCATTAATAAGTGCCAGTACAGATGGAAAAATCATAATACAGAATCCAATAACAAAAGGCCTGAAAAGCGGATAAAAGTCAATAGGTTCTGCATTTGCAATATGACGCCAGACTCGGGAAGCTATATACCAAATTGTCCCAAAACCAGCTATCCCCTGCCCTACAGCCAAAAGATTACTGCACAAGGGCATCATCTCATCATAAAGCTGATCTAAAACCGAGTGCATACTCTGCATATTATCGCCGAGTCCCTGTGCACTTGCAGCAAAGGGTACTATCATTGCACCAGTTAATAAAAGCACTGTTTTAAAAAATTTATATATGTTCATCGTTTTAATTTTTTAAATCAAGAAGTTCTTTGGAAGCATATACATCTTTCTTTTCCTTTGCTCTCTGCAGTACCAGTATGCTTGATGATTTATTAAAGTCTCTCAAAAACAAAAGTTTATCCTGCATCTCCATATAAATATTATCAATTGCTTGAAGCCTTTCATCGTCTGACATTCTTAACTTATCAGCTGTAATTACCATAGTGAGTTCATCAAGGTTTCTTAAACTCTGGTTCAAAAGGTTTCCATAAACTTTCTCAAAATAGTTCATCTCCTGCTGGCTGAAACTTTCACTTTTCAAAAACCTGTTTAATCCTTTTTTACTTTCTTTTACCAGCAGTATTTGATAGTTTACAATATCTCCTACCCTTTTGTAATTCTTGACCGTTGGACTTACCTGCATAAGGGCATCTAAAAATGTTTTATGAAGACTAAAGTTGCCTTCGGACATATCTTTAACTGTTTTGTAACCTCCCGAAAGCAGTTCATACCCCTTTTTCATATCGCTAAGAATCTTTTTGAACTGCGAGAGTTTTTCAATGTTTAAGATCAACTGCTGGATTTCTGCCGACTGTGCGTTCATACTGCTTGGGATAAATCCAAAAAAGACCAGAAATACTAAAATCAATATCTTTTTCATGGCGTTAATTTTTAAGTCCGTAAATACTTTGTGTGGATTCAGCACTTCTTTTTTCATGAGATTTTGACAATGACAGTAACTTTGCTTCATTACTAAAAAACAAACAGAAATCGTAATTACCAACCATCGTTTTATATAGATCATCTATACGCTCTATCCTTTGGTCATCTTTAAGTTCCAGTTCTGAATCAGTAGTAAGAACCAGAAGCTGATCTAATGTTTCATTGCAGCTTTCTAGTAGTCTTTCAAAAGAACGCTCAATATAATCGAGCTCATTTCCCTGAAATAAATCATCAGTCTTGAGTTTAGTATAAGTCCTTTTATACATTTTCATTATCTTAAACTGCAAGGAGATAATCTCTGCTGTTTTATAATAGTTCTTTATTTTGGGATTAATTTTCAAAAGTGAAGCGAAATAATTACCATGAAGATTGACTTCTCCTTTCTTCACATCACCAATGAAATTCAGACCTTTGGAAACAGCTGAATATCCTTTTTTAGCATAATCCATGTAAACCTGAAGTGCAGCGATCTGTAGCAACAGCTCCTTTCTCTGCTTGGCCTGCGCGTGAATTCCTTGATTTAAAAGAAATCCCGTGAAAAGCAGTATGATTAATTTTTTCATGATATTTACTTTTATTACGGAATTCCGTAAAATTGTTTGACCTGATTTACTTCCGCTTCAGTTTTTGCTCTTTGAAGACTAAGCATTACATTCTGTTGATTGAAAAGTGTCAAATCATCGTAATTGGAATCGATTTGATCAGCAGCTTTATTTATTATCTCCAGTCTTTTTAAATCACTCATCTGCGTTGAGAAAGAATCCAGAATTAAAAAAATCTGGTCAATATTCTTGACACTCTCCTCTAGAATCCCGGAATAAACGCGTTCCATATACTGAATTTCACTTTCTTTAAAGTGAGAATCCTGCTTGAACAGATTCCAAGCTCTTTCATATTCCTCAACCAGTTTTGTCTGCTTCTTTGTAATATCCTTTATCCTCTGATAGTAAGTTATAATAGATTTTACTTTTGCCAGTTCTTCATAATAGCCTTGATATAAATCTTTCTGCTTTTTCGTCCAATCAGAAATTTCATCCAGTTTTAATTTAGACAATACATTTTCAACTTTTTTCTGGGCATTCTGAAGCCAGATTGTCTTATTTTGCAGTTTTTGAATTCTGAGGTCAATTGCTTTAATAACTTTCTTAGTAACTGCTTTAACGATCTCCAGTATTGGCAACGCCACTGTATTATTTGCAGATCTTGCAGGATTGCCAATGAGTAGCAGACATATCATGCAGGTAATTAATTTTGCTTTCATTTTCTCTTTCATTTAAATTCCATCTCTTAAATCTTGCGCCATTGCAGCTATGCCTTTTTTTATGTCACCGTCAAACTTTTTAGCATAGGCGTTCATTTTTACCTTCTCGCTTTCCTCAGTCGTGTAAGCCAGATATTCCTCCAAAGAAACTTCTGTCCTATAGACCTTTGAAAGCCTTCCACCCAGAGAAATAAATACTTCTTTATACTTTTTATCGGGATCATTGGCTTTATTAACTGAAAGTACGAGAGCTTTTTCCTTATCTGTAAGCCCCAGAAGTTCCTGTATCTGATCGAACTTGTTTTGATATTTGCTCTGGTCCAATAGGATTTTGCAGTCGCTGTTATTTATAATGGCTTGTTTTACTACTGGTGAAGAAATGATATCTTCTACCTCCTGTGTGACTACAATGGCTTCCCCAAAGAACTTCCTAACAGTTTTAAATAAGTACTTAATATATTCGGACATTCCTTCTTTGGCAATGGCTTTCCATGCTTCCTCGATCAAAATCATCTTGCGGACACCTTTTAGTTTGCGCATTTTACTTATGAAAACTTCCATTATAATGATTGTCACTACAGGAAATAAAATTGGATGATCTTTAATATTGTCCAATTCGAATACAATAAAACGCTCTTTCAAAAGTTCCAGATTCTCAGTGGCATTAAGCAGATATTCAAACTCACCGCCTTTATAATATGGGCGGAGTACATAGAGAAAATTGTTTACATCAAAATCCTTTTCTTTGACTCTATCGTCTTCCAGTATCTTTACAAAATCATTTTTCAAAAAATCATAAAAGCTATCAAAACAGGGAAAAATACTAGAGTCATTATCCAGCTTTTCATAATATAGCTGAAGAGCATTGGAAAGCGCCACATACTCACTTCGGTTAAAGGTTTCGTCATCTTTTTTCCACAGAGCCAAAAGCAGCGTTTTAATACTTTCCTTTTTCTCAGTATCCAGATTATCACCTTCAGAAATATAGAAAGGATTAAAACGGATTGGGCTCTTTTCATCATAAGTAAAATAATAGCCGCCGACCATATCACAGAGTCCTTTATAGCTGTGTCCAACATCTACAAGAACTATATGTGTACCCTGCTCATAATAACTTCTTACCATGTGATTAGTAAAAAAAGATTTACCGCTTCCTGAAGGGCCTAGTATAAACTTATTCCTGTTAGTACATATTCCCATTTTTACAGGCTCATCGCTAATGTCCACATGTACGGGTTTGCCCGTTAATCGATCTCCAAGTCTGATACCCGTTGGACTTAAAGAAGACCTGTAACCTGTTTCCATGTTTAGAAAACATACTGCCTGCTCTGTGAAAGTGTCAAAAGTATCATTCATTGGAAAATCCGCTTCATTCCCCGGTATTCCAGCCCAATAAATCTGTGGAGCTCCAACCGTTTCCTGTTTGGCTGCTGAATCCATCTGAGCAAGTGCTGACGATACTTTGCTTTTGATATCTTTCAGTTCTTCTTTATGAGTACTCCAGGCCAGCACATTAAAATGTGCCTTTACTGGAAGTCTTTGCTGAGATACAGCTTCATTCAGGAAATCATTAGTGGCATCTCTGGCAATCATATTCTCCCTGCTGTAAGCCGACAGTGATTGAAGTCTTAATCTTTTACTCTCCAGCTTTTGTATAGTTTTCTGTGCATCTTCAATAAAAATGTACTGATTGTAAATATGGTTGCACGACAAAAGCTGCCCTAAAGTTGATGCAAATCCTACACTGAATTTGGTTTTATCAGTTGAATATCGGTCAAAATTAATTCTAGATCCACAAAGGCCTGGAAGGTCAGCCGCATCACCGAGGGTAAATAGCTGGCAGTATTTGTCTCCTACTGCAAGTCCTTCATCAAATTTAATGTCTTTATAAATAAATGAATCTTCGTTATCTGATAAGAAACAGTACTGCTCAATAAGACCAATTTTTCTGCTTTCACTTCTGAGTGAATTGTTTTTCAATCGGATAAGTTTAACAAAACCGCTGTCTTCCAATATTCTCTTAAACTGTCCGGTGCAGTCAATAAAGTCCTGCAACAGCTGTGTATTCAGAGTTTCCTCAGGAACTAATTTATTTCTTATAAGACTGGAAAATAAAGAACTTGAATTCTTCCTTCCTTGCGGTTTCTTGGTAAGCATAATATAACAGGAATGCTCCAGAAAAGGTCTTTCATTAAAAAATCGTTCACTGCTTCTTGTCAAAAAACTACTGTCATCACTTGTGAAATCAGCTTTATATTTCTTTTCTAAAAACCAATCCTGCTTGTGAAAAACACAAAACTTAGGTAATACCTTTAGTGCCTTGATCCATGACTGATGAAAAGCCTCATATTCCTGATCCGATAATGTAAAAATATCAGGCAATTCTACTCTGAATGCTACCGTAACATCACCATGCTTTGACAAAATACAGTCATGCTCGACTGCCATAATCGGCAGTAAATCTTTCATCCTCTTGTCCATCTCCTCTTCATTTTTACTATTAACGTTCTATAGCTATATCTTTAAAAAAATACCTCTACTATAAACTTTAATACATTTTGGAATCTGCTTCTTGGCTAGTGCCTTCATCATGCCGAATTCTCCATACTGATTACTCATTTTGTATATTTTAAAAACTAAAAAAGCACCAGCAATCCCAACGAGACCAACGCATAATAGCGAAGGAAGCCCAATGATATAAAGGATTGCAAAAATGATCATAAGAGATACAACACCTCCTCCCAAATACCAGATATACTGAGCTTTTAAGCCTTTAAATTCTATACTTTGATTAATTCCTTTGTTGATCTGGTAAACACTGTTACTCATTAGTTCTTGTGTTTAAACTCCGAAAAAGGATTTAATTACTGTTGCCACTACCACTAGAAAGACACAACTTCCAAACCACGCCGCTGCTACTTTGCCGGTATCCGGATCACCTGCATTCCATTTCTGATAAACCTTAACTGCTCCTATTAAGCCCAGTATTGCGCCTACAGCATACATTAATTCTGTTCCTGCATCAAAATAGCTTCTCACTTTTTGATTCGCTTCATTAATTCCGGCTACACCATCTTGGGCATAAATTTTTGTTTCATATACCAACAACAATACAAGTATGCTGTAAGACAATACTTTTTCCTCATCTAATTCCTTTAATTTCCATCCACAATTTTTCATAACCATCATTTTAAAGTTTTCAATACACTTATTTAAAAAGCAGAGGAATATCACTGTTGCAGCTCTATTTCCTTGTCACATAAAGCCATACCGCACCAGAGAGAACAGGGATTATTCCTCCGCTGAATTCTAGAAAACAGTTCCTTCCCATAAGCTGTCAGCTTCACTTAAAGTCAAAAGCAGATTTGGATATTTTGAAGATTCAGTTACCATTAGTTTATTAATATTTTGTCGCAGTGAAGAAATCTTCACATACGGATATTCTTCGAGAACCATTCTTAAATAATTTTGAAAGTGCTCTTTTGAAAAGTCCTTTTCATTACTTTCTTCCAAAGTCTGAAGTATTCGGACAGAAAGTTCTTCAGCGTCTTCCAAAGTGTCGAATGATTCTGAAAATGACGAAGACAAAGATTTATGCTCTTCAGCGTCTTGACCATTCTTTTTGGTTATACCTTTAAGTGAAGCAAACTTGAGTTTCTTTTCTCCTGAAAAGAAACTCAAAAGATCTTTCCAATAAAACTTTAATAGTATTATAAAATACCAGATCAAGACCACCACACCTAAAACAGTTAAATAACTGCTCCATGAAATATTTGTAAACATAGCATCATCATTTATTATTCAACATTCATCTCTCTACTAAATAAATCTTCAAAATGTTTGACATGATTTATTTTAAAGGTCAAAGAAACAACTACGATACTGCCTCTACAAGTACAACTTTTTTGTACCCCATTGTACCCCTAGGTTTTACAAATGAATTAAAACAAAAATCCATATTAGAAGACTAAATACTTCTAATATGGATTCACTAAAAATGTGGTGCCGCGGGGAAGATTATCTCCTCATAGCTCTTATAAGTTTATTGGTTCGCCTATCAGCTCTAGCATTTTGAAGGGATACTACGGCCCAAATTGCTGCCGGTAGCCAGCCAATTAAAGTTATCTGCAAAATGAGGCAAATGACAGCAGTAAATATTTTGCCTCTTAATATAAAAGAGAGCCACGGTAGTAAGATTGCAATTAGAATCATAATTATATTATTTGATGATGATTTTGAGTAAGTGATTGTATATTAATAGACAACTTTTCAGTGTTTTCGTTACGAAAACATAACTATTTTCTTTTCAAGTTTAATACTAAAAGTTTTGCGGCTATTAATAAGACTTGATCTTTTCTATAATTTTTTTTAAGGTTTGAATAGCAATTTCTTTATCCCTGTCTTCAGCATTATACGATTTACTTCTTACCGATTGATAAGAAAGATTCTTTTTGAAAGGAGTCGAAAGAAATGGAACTATAGTTTTAAAAACCAAACTCATTGATTTAGCTTTCAAAACTCTTGATTCATCACCAGCTCTGAGAATCAATGCCATTTGATCAGTTGAAAGCGTACATTCAACTTTATCTTCTCCTATTTGCATTGATTCAGAGGCTGCATTGTTTTCATCGAATTCTGCAGAAAGTTGCTTTTTTCTTTCAAGATATTTTATTTCGTGCTTAAACCAATTTTCGAGCATAAAATTTATATTCTGCTTTGAAGGATCAAATGCTATTCTTTCGCTCGAGGATAATTGACTGAACTCTTTATAACAGAATAACAATTCACCAATTTTATCAGCCAATGTTTCCTGGCATTTAAGACGATTCACTATATTCTTAATAAAATGACTAATATAAAAACTGTCATTAAAATTTACTTCTATCAATAACTCGTCTACGGCAGAATAAAAGTTTGATTTGCTTTCACTTGCCAGTTGCATCTCCAATTTCTTTAAAAGCTCTTTTTGATATAATACTTCTCTGTATGTAATTTTGTTTCCTGCGTTAATTTGATTTGACACAGTTATAGCATCGATAACGATCTGAAGAACTTGGTTGGTATCAGTGATAGTTGTCTTTTTCTTTGATAGTCTTCCTATCTTTAAAAGTATTTCCTTTCTTGAAACTAATAAATATGGGACAGGAACACGCTCATCAAGATTCAAATAGTTAGGATAACGATTTTCAATAAAATATAATAAATCGTCCAATGTATTTATTATAGATTCACTGATACGCAAAAAAAATCCGCCTTTGAGAGCTTCATTATTTTGATTTTCAATAATATTATCAAGGAGATAAACTAAGGTTGAATGATATTTTCTTACCAGAAGACGGATCTGCCTCTTTTTCTGCAGAGCAAAAATTTCATTTTTCATCTGGATTTGAATTTTATGAGATTCTCTAGAAAGATTCTCAGTTATAAAAACCAAATCACTCTGTGACAGATTACCGATATTTGATTTATTAGGATTTAGGGTAAGCAATATCAATGAATCTATCCATTCTAAAGGATATATAGTAATCATGACAGTAGTTTTAATTTAAATTAGTCAACGAAAATCTGACGTTTTAAATCTCCCAACAGTCTTTTGACGATATTCAGAAGGAGAAAGCGAAGTGTGTTTTCTAAAAAAGGCACTAAAGTTCGCCAGATTACTAAATTCAAAATCTTGTCCAATGACGGCAATGGATGATTGTGAATTTTCAAGAAGATTCTTTATTTCATTTATAATTGCCACATCTATGAGGCTTTTAACGGTCTTTCCTGTTATTTGTTTGACAGTTCGATTTAAATAACCTCTTGTAACAAATAACACACCTGCATAGAACTTGGCACTGTGCTGCTTTTTACAGTGAATTGTCAAAATAGTCAGAAACTTAATCGTAAGACCTTCCTGCCGGGTAAAACTGTTCTGCGTTTGTAAATCTGATCTATTAAAAATAAATTTAAGCTCATATAAGAAAAGGTTGAAACTTATGCGTTGCAGTTCTAGGTCCTGTCCATTGCCTACTGCATCTTTATTAACAAAGCAGATTAGTTTGTAAATTAATGACAATACCAAAAAATCTTTATCACCAAGGGCTATTTTTGACGAAGGTTCACCAAGGAGAAAATTAAATGAATCAACTAATTCTTTTTTTAAGCAGTTTTCAAAAGCAAAGTCTGAGGTAAAAGAGAGAAGCAGTAACTGCAGTCTCCCTTTGACTTCCATAATAGTGCAGAACGAATTTTTTGGGATTACCAACAAATCATGTGGCAGCAATTCCTGTGTAAAATCACTAAGACGTATTTTAAATTGTCCAGACTTTATCAATATAATTGAGTAATTATTTACGAGAAAGGAATCATCTGCCGCAGTTTTTACAATGTACTTTTTAATAATATGTACATCAAGTCCAGAAATAGGCAAATTCTTCATTTCAATATTTATCAAATCCTTCATCATAATATCATAGTTAAGCTAATTATGGAAAAGAATAATGATCTTGTATGTAGATTAGATCTTATCCTTAAAGGAATTTTCGATCATTATGAATGACAAAAAATAAAGGTTCAACAGGCAAGTAATAAATAACAGATACGCCAATTTTCTAGGGTCACTGCTTTTTCTCCCACCCGTAATAATGTAGCCCACTATTTCATCATAACTGAATAATGATATGATGAAATAAAGGCTCACAAGATTAAAAATGACCAATAGTAGATAAAGAATAGTACGTGGTTTCATTTCAAAAGAGATCAAGATTAATCGGAATAAATTTTAGATAATGTTTTTTAGCAGTGCAATTATAGAAATAACAGCGATTTCATCTGCGGAAAATAGGGGCTTGACATTTTTGTTCCCCGCTGATGACTCCCAATCCCTGTCTTTTCTTTCAGATGCAGAGTAAAGCGAGTATCGAGAAATAGATGTGACTGTTAGAATTGTGTCCTTTTCATCTTCAGTAAGGCTGTTACTATCGAGAATAGAGTCCTCATATGCAACTACGTAATCATAAACAATCGTAAATTCTAATCCTCGTTTTGACAATAGGCCTTGTAAAAAAATCGTAAGACTGGATTTTGCAGTTGATGCTAATTGACTATTCTCTACAATAAAAATTAACATATTGTCAGGGTCAGCCATTATAGAATCTACAATAGTGTTATTAAATAAAATTATATTTTTATAGGAATTATGCGCCTTTCCCATTTTATTTGACATAAATCTAATTTGGTCCCGAAGTTCTGCGGCCGAATTTGGAGTTGAATTATTTTGGTAATAATTACGGAGTTCATCGTAATACCTCTTGCCTTTATAATCGAAAGGATTAGCTGAGTTCATTGGAAACGCTGAAGCGACTTTAGATTTGGATTCTGCGTTTGAAGTGAATTCAGATTGATTAAATTCTGAATCTGTAGAACATGAATTAAAGAACCATACTAATACAGTGCATAATAATAGATTTTTCATTGTAATGGGTGTATGAATGTGAATGAGAATTACTTCCCAGTTCATTTCATCCGGATAAGCGGAACTTTAATTCGGCACCATGCCAAACATTTTCGCTATTGAATTCGAAGCAAATCTATCTCCTTGAAAAGTCTCTCACAACCGTTTGGGTATGGATTTACCGTAAATACAGTATGGATTTTCAATAAATCCATACTCGTTTTTTCATAAATAACTCACTAAAATTCAAATGTTTATATTATTTTTGAGTTAATCTTTTGTAAATTTATTAGTACAGCTCCGATGGACAGTTGGCGGTAACTTTATTGAGAAATTCAGTCCCCAAACTCCTTGATATTATGAGTAAAAAACATTTCCTGTTAGTATTAATCTGCGTTTTCTCATGGTGTGAAGCACAGAAAAATTTTCAAAAACATCCTGACTCCTTAAAAAGAAAGAGTTATGAATATCTTGATGACAAAATATATGAACTTCGAAATGATAGCGCCAGGTCGTCAGTCTATATGTTTGAATATCTCCGAAAGGCAAAATTTGAAAAAAATTATAAGGAAATTATTAATGGATATCAGAATCTTCTTCATGAATCTCCTCATAGTATGAGGTTAATTTATGCCGACAGTATGATATATACTGCGAAAAAAACAAACGATAAGGCATTAATCGGATCCGCTTACTTGTCAAAAGGAATAGTCTATTATTTACTTAAGAAGCAAAATAATGCACTTGACAACTTTATTACTGCTGACAGTTACATATCACAGACAACTGACAAATACCTTATTTACAAACTCAAGTATCATATTGCTCTGGTAAAGTACTATCTTGGTTATTATGACGAAGCAATTTCATTGCTTAGAGAATGTACTTTCTATTTTAAAAGTGAAAATTCAAGGGCTTACTTAAACTCTCTGCATTCCTTGGGACTGTGTTATAACAGACTCGGAAATTATGGATTATGCTCCCAAACAAATGCTTTGGGACTCGTTGAATGCGAGAAATTGGATATTAGGGAAATGGAAGTTTATTTTATCCACTCTCAGGGTATCAACGACTTCTTTCAAAAAAATTATGCATCTGCAATTAAAAGCATTGAATCTTCAATTGAAGAATTAAAAGAAAAAAAAGATTTTGGAAATGAATCAGTAGGCTACTTTTATATTGGAAAAAGCTATTGGGAAGTCAGACAATATGAAAAAGCTCTTCCTTACTTTGAAAAAGTGGATCAACTGTTTAATGCGAGAGGCTATCTGCGTACTGATCAAAGGGAAATGTACGAGGTTCTTATTAAATATTACAAAAATCAAGAAAATCGGGATTTGCAATTATATTACATTGATCAATTACTTAAGGCCGATAAAGTACTTAATGAGACTTTCAAATATTTGGTTGGAAAAATCAACAAGGAATACAATACCCAGGAATTAATGTTTGAGAAGCAAAGTTTGAAAAATGAGCTGGTAAGTAAAAATTTTAAGTATTCAGTTTTAACCGGTTTCACTTCCCTCCTTTTCTTGTCTTTTGTTGTCTTGACGTATAGATATTATAAGAACCGAAAAATATATCGTCAAAAATTTGATGAGCAGATGTTACAGATTTCTGCGTCAGAGAATAAAACTAAACAAAGGCAAAAAATTGAAAAACCAGTATTATCAGATATAAATCCTGAAACTGTCTCACTTATACTTAATCAGCTGGAAAAATTTGAAATAGATAAGAAATTTTTAGAAAAGGACTGGAGTCTTTCAAAATTGTCTGCTGCATTTAAATCCAATCCAACTTATCTTTCCTCAATTATCCGTCATTACAAAGAAAAGGGATTTACTGAATATATCAATGATCTCAAAATAGATTATGTCATGTCTTTACTTTATAATGATAAACTTGTACGAAACTATACGAATAAAGCTTTAGCGGCAGAAGTCGGCTTTAGCAGTACGCAAAGATTTGTAAAAGCTTTTAAAAGTAAAACTGGAATGCCCACATTTTTTTTTATTGAACAGATTAAAAGAAAGGGATAAGTTTAAACTCAAAATTTCATTGTACTAAAAATTAATCCATTATTAGTCTTTTCATACTTTATGTACCGAGTTTTATAGTACCCTAATTTGCCAAACTGAACATAATGAATTGAAAATTATTCCGAATATTATTTGCCTAACTAATAAACTAATATTTTGTAAATAAAAAACTAATATTTTTTTAGAAAATATAAAAACACTTCGGACTTTTCTAAATAATTTAGTTAATTTAGAAACAAAATTTATATACTTAAAATGAATAACGAATTAATATATCTTGATAATAATTCAACAACTGCTATTGATGATCGCGTTATTGAGGCGATGTACCCCTATTTTAAAAATAATTATGGAAACGCATCAAGTACACACCATTTTGGACTTGCAGCAAAAAAAATTGTAGAAAATTCCAGAGAAATAGTTTCATCTTTGATCAATAGCGATCCGAAAGAAATTATTTTTACTTCAGGTGCCACAGAAAGTATAAATATTGCATTAAAAGGAATCGCATTAGATCCCAATAATTCTAAAAGACATATAATAACCTTGCAAACTGAACATAAGGCAGTTTTAGACACTTGTAAATTTTTAGAAACTGTTGGGTTTGAAATTGAATATCTTCCCGTCAATCCCAATGGATTAATAGATATTGAGAATCTTATTCTTTCAATTAGGCAAGATACACTGTTAGTTTGTATCATGTGGGTAAATAATGAAACCGGAGTTATACAACCAATTAAGGAAATTAGTACAATTACTAATTCTAAGAAAGTATTGTTAATGACTGATGCTACTCAGGCAGTTGGTAAATTACCAATTAACATTACTGAATTTAATCATATAGACTTATTATGTTTTTCTGCGCATAAATTTTATGGCCCGAAGGGAATAGGAGCATTATATATTAATCAAGAAACAGTTTCACCAAGACAGATTTTCCCTATACAACATGGCGGAGGACATGAGCGTGGGCTTAGAAGTGGTACTCTGAACGTTCCAGCAATTGTTGGTTTTGCTAAAGCATGTGAAATTGCATCTCTAGAAATGACAGAGAATACCACTTATATTAAATCATTGAGGGATATTCTGGAAATAGAATTACTTAACATCAGAGGTGTCTTTATTAATGGTAGTAAAGAGCATCGTCTCTATAATACTATAAATGCCTGTTTTCCAAATTTTGATGCCAACATGTTTATAGATAGATATCAAACAATAGCAGTAAGTAACGGTTCAGCTTGTACCTCTGCTTTATTTGAACCCTCACATGTTTTATTAGCAATGGGCCTAAATGATACAGATGCATTCTCTGCTATCAGATTTAGTCTGAGCAATAAAAACACTGAGCAAGAAATATTGACTGTTATTAGTAGTATTAAAGAAACTTTAATCCAATTAGCAAATTAATTTATGGGAGAAATTAGTAACGAGAAATTGTTTCAAGAACTGTATCTATGTTCTACTGAAGATAAGGTTGAAGAATTATTACATAAATATCCTGATAAATTTGCTGACAAAAATTGGGCTCCCCTTGGTGGTAATGAAAATATGTTTGGTATTGTTAGAAACCAGCAATCTAGCCCTATCGCGGCTTTAGTAGAGAAGGTAACAAATTCAATTGATGCAATTTTAACAAAAAAGTGCTTAGAAAAAGATATTTCTCCAGTCTCTAATGATGCTCCACAATCAATGGAGCAAGCCATAAAAATGTTTTATCCTGACTATAAAAATTGGGATCTAAAACAAAATAGACGAAAACAATCAGAAGACATTCAAATTATTGCCGATGGACCACCAAAAAACACTTCTGTTATTATTTATGATAATGGAGAAGGCCAGCATCCGAATCAATTTGAAAATACTTTTCTTTCTTTAGTAAGGGGAAATAAAATTAATATTCAATTTGTACAAGGTAAATATAATATGGGAGGAAGCGGTGCTTTAGTTTTCTGCGGGAAAAGAAGATACCAACTTATAGGTTCCAAACGATTTGATAATTCAGGTAATTTTGGATTTACACTAATTAGGCAGAGAAGAATCAGTGAATCTGGTGAAAACAGACGTTCAAGTCATTTTGAATTTTTAAAAATCGAAAATGAAATTCCAAATTTTCCAATTACTGAATTAGATTTAAAGTTAAATGGAAGAAAATTTAAAACCGGTACAATAATTAAAATGTATTCATACCAGTTTCCTGTTGGTTATTCAGGATTTGCTCAAGATTTGAACCAAAGTTTAAATGAGTTTCTTTTCGAACCGGTACTGCCTATCCTGACAGTTGACAATAAAGATCGATATCCAAACAATAAAGTTTTGGAACTTGATTTATTTGGGTTGAAGAGAAGACTTGAAGATTCTCAAAGTGATTACATAGATACTTATTTTTCAGAAGATTATGATGACGAACTATTTGGAAGTGCTAAGGTTACCTGTTATGTTTTTAAACCTAAAACAGATAAACATGACTTAAAAAAAAGTAAAGATATTATTAGGAGCAGGTTTTTTAAAAATAATATGTCCGTAATGTTTTCTATAAACGGACAAGTCCATGGAAATTATTCTTCTGAGTTTATTACAAGAACTCTAAAATTCAATCTATTAAAAGATTATCTATTAATTCATGTTGATTGTACCAGTATGAATCCAGATTTTAGAGAAGAATTATTTATGGCTTCTCGTGATAGACTAAAACATGGCGAAGAAGCTAATGCTTTACGCGATTATTTAGGTAAAAAATTACGAAAAAGTCAGCTAGATGAAATTAACAGACGAAGAAAAGAAACTATCGGTTTAGAAAGTGAAGATACTTCCGAATTAATTAAATCTTTTGCTAAAAATTTACCTAAGGACAGTGAGCTTTTTAAATTACTTCAGAACACTTTAAAATTAGATGAAAAAAAAGAAGAAGTCAAAAAAATCTCATCCAATATATCCAAACCTAAGATAGAACAAAAGCCTTTTTTACCTCAAAGATTTCCGACCAAATTTGATTTATTCCATAAAAAGGAAGGAATTAATATAATTAGTCTGCCAAAGAATGGTGAGAAAATTATAAAATTTGATTCAGATATAGATAACGACTATTTTGACAGAACAGATGAACCTGGTGAATTACAATTATCTTTTTTAAAAATTAAACGAGATAAAAAAGATGGAGGTGACCAAGCTGGAGTAAGTACCGAAGCTTCAGGATTGCTTAATGTGACTAAAAGCAGTCCTAATAATGGAACAATTAAAGTTACTCTTGAGCCAACTAACAATATTAATATAGGAGATGAAATAGAAATTAGAGCTTCTTTAACGTCCCCAGGAAAAATATTTGAAGAAATTGTTTTAGTTAAGATCACTGATAGAGAATCTACCAAAGAAGCTGTCCCTGAACCAGAAGAGGACCTTGATCAAATTGGACTACCAAAACTTCAAAAAATATATGAAAAAGACTGGACTGTATTAGAGGAAAGAGGAATTACTATGGATCGAAAAACTGTCATGTATCCTTCTTCGGAGGGCGACAAATTGGAAGAAATTTTCATTAATCTAGACAGTCATGTCTTCTTAAGTCATCGTTCTAAATTGAAGAATGAAGACCAAATTGTCACAGCACAGCGAAAATATATTTCCTCCGTTTATTTTCACACACTATTTCTATACATGATAACTAAAAGACGAAACTACACTATGACTAGATTAAAAGATGGTATTGATGTAGACGTAACTATTGATGAATACATAATGGATGTCTTTGATAGCTATTATAGTGATTTCTTATTGAATTTTGGCATGGAACAGCTGATGGGAGCTTTAGAAGAATAAAGTTATTTATTTTAGAAACCAAGCTTTTTATACTTTATCCGAAACTAATTAAAGCCAAAACTTGTTTATAATTGTTTAAAGGATTTTGGATTTTCGGATCAACAGATAATGATAGTCCATTTGATAATTCGGTTCAATAAATATTTGAATTTTATAAAATAAAATATAAAAACATCAATTTTGAAATAAATCAAGACTGATGTTTTTTGTTTTTAGAAAAGTTTGTTCAATATATACCAGCGATTAAAATCACTCAGTAAGGTACTTAAAATAGTTACTCGCATTCACTATAAAGAAAATTAGAATTGAATCGTCAAATTTAAAAAACTAATAAGCTTTTCTACCAAGCACAATTTTATGATATATTTCTCGGGCATTCCTCGCTTAAAAGCTTTAAAACCTCAGTTAAGTTTGCATAATCACCTTTGGCATTTTCAAATGTTATAGTTTGTATATTAAAATCATCTAAGTATCTTCTTGAATAAGTAGAAAGATGATCTTTTTTATCCATTAGCAAGTAATGTGTAGGACCACCCCCATGATAAGAATCATGCAAGAAATCAAGCAATTGGTTAAACTCTGGGTCATTCATTGATACACCTACAAAAAAAATAGATTTAGTTGTAAAAATAGTTTGCAATAAACTTCTGTAACCAGCTTCCTTGTACAAAGTTTTTCTGTAATCTCTTTGAGATAAAATTAAGGTTTCTACATCTCTCTGCGCATCTCCATGTGCTTTCAAAATAAAAAATCTACCTTTCCAAAAATTATTAGCTGCTTCCCTACTTTGTGAATAAATGAAAATATTAGGATGATCGTGGTAAACATTATTATAAGATTTCTCAAGTAAATTATCGTAATTGATTGTGATAACCATACTACCCTTAGTCTTTACTATATAATCATGATTTATTGTGGGCTTATTAGTAGAGCTTTGAAAAAGTTCTTCCATGTGTCTGTTAAACAGCGATCCTAAATCAAGCTTTAATTCTTCTGCAAGCATTAAGGATTTACCAGGGTCTTTCGACAATGTTTCATACTCAGTCTTTTTTTCTTTACTTATTCGACCATTTTGCTCTCCTTTTTCTATAAGTTGCTTTAACAAATTTGACCAATCAGGAAAACCTGCACCAACTGACAATCCAGCGCCAACAAAAAACACACCTAAATCCTTTGAAAAAGATTCTAAAAGCTCTTTTGGTAAATCTATTTTTGCCATGACTAATTAAAAATATTTTTAAATATTAGGTTAAATGAAACATTTCTTTTTTCAATACTATCCGGCTCTGCACCTGCATATTTAAATGCCATATAATAATCGTATAAAATTTTATTTTCTTCAGATTCATCCTTACCGGAAAGTAAGGTTTTTGGATCTCTTATTTTCAATCTTTTCACTTCTAGCGAATCATACTCTCTAGCAAAATTTTTGTAATTTATAGTTTTTATTTTTTCGGAATTATTCATCAAAAATAGGAACAAATCAATAAAATGAAATTTTTTATAAACTCTTGTTTGAGATAATTGATCTAGTTGATAAATCGCATCCAATATATCTGAAATAAGTTTCTGATTAGCATGTGAGCAATCTAATTTTTTATCAAGATATAGTTCAAGCAATAAAGATGCTTTTAGTGGTTTTGTGTTTTTATAAAAAAACAACGCTAATGCATGTGCTAAATAATCTTGTCTTTTATACCTGGCAGGTTGTATCTTACTATTAGCAAAAAATTTATTATTTAATACAAAATTATCAATAATTGTCCCAGCTTTACTTATAATTGCATTTCTTTTTTCTGCTGGTACCAATGGCTCACCTTCCTGTAATCTACCAAATAAAGTTCTAATTTCGTAATTATCCGCCTCCTCAATTATAGCTATACTAACCTCATAATCAGTAAGTTTATCTTTTAGTTCTGGATCTAGACTTCTAAATTTTTTACCGCCTACTATAAGTTGATTAATTGTTTTAAGATTTAAACCTTTTTCTTCATCCTCTAATAAAGAATAATCATTTTCTAAAAAAGTAAAAATAGCATTTAATCTTTGCTGTCCATCAGCAATTTCATAGTCATGTGCCGCATTTTCAAGTTTTCTTAGATATATTTTTGGAATATCAATGCCTCTTAAAATCGAGTCAATTAATAAAGCATTTTTTCTGTATTTCCATACCTCACCCCTTTGATACGGTGGCTGTGGATTAATTTTGTCTTTTAATTTAAATAAAGTAGAGATTTTCCAAGTAGTTAGTTTAACTTTCATAAATGTAAGATAGTAGCTGATTGACATAGTAATAATCAGCAGATAAATAATTTAATTATATTCTATTTATATTTTGCAATTAGCTATTTAATTTTTTTAATCTTTCTTCGAGTTCTTTCTTCTTTTTTTCTAATAAGAGATCTAAATCTTTTGGAAATGTTAAAGTTTTAAATCTATCTAAGTCACCAGTAAGAGCACCTGCGTAAGCCAACCTAATTAACAAAAAGTGAGTGGTTGCCCTAGGTAAAACTATTGTTCTTAAATTTGTATCATCAATTAAACCAGCTTTTTCATGAATTAATTTTTCTGTTAACTCACCAATTTTAATGATCTCTTCTAGCAATATTTTATTATTTCCAGAAAATACATGACTATTTAAGAGGTATATCAGTGTTGAAAAGTTAGAATCTACTGCTCTGTATTCCTCGTTGAACTTTTGATAAAGTAAATTACTTTTCATTCTTAATTGCAATATAGGTCCGTAAAACTCATCTAATTTTTTTCTTATTTCAGCTCTTTCTTCATCTTCCTTTTTAGCATTGAGTGTTTTTACCATTTGAAAATATGAAAGCAAAAGTGCTACTAATCCAATAATAATTGGACTGACAGTTGTAAAAATAGTTAGCCAATCTAAAGACGTTTCTTTTTTTTCAGTAAAAAAATTAACTATGTGATCACACGTTAATAATACCATTCTTGATCTTTTTTAAAAAGTTAATACCTTCTTCCAGGTTATCAAAAACTATAGTTGAGCTTTCCCTAACAATTTTAAATCTATTAGCAAATATCTCATCATTTTTTGATCTTTCATCAATTAAAATTATTGATTTGTCGAGAGCTCTAGCATAGCCAACCTCTAAGGTTAGTCCAATTCCTGACGGATTATCGTTTTGCATATAAGCAAACAGAATATCAGATTGTTTTACATAAAACAAGTCCCAAAATGTATACTCAGCACTATTGGTTAACTCATGTTCTCTTGGATTATAGAACACAAAATTTTCACTATTAATCGTTTCAATTACTTTTTTTTGCCAGTTTGATTCATTCATTCCACCAGCTAAATATACTTTAGTCTTCATATTTATATAAAACAAGATGCACATCCTTCCCCTTCTGCATCATCTAGTAAATCTAGAAGATAAGGAGATTTTTTATTTAGTGCTTTTTTATTGGTTCTTTTTAAGTGATCTTCTTTAATTTTAGCTATACGCTCTGGTTTAATAATATCTTCTAAACTTTCGTCTTGCATCCAAGTATAGCCATCTTTCTCATACTCCAATGCTTTATAAAATAAATCCGGGTGTTGTTCATATAACCATATCCATTCGATCTTTTGTTGATAGAAACAGAAAAAACAACCTGAACGACTTCTTGCATAAGATGATTTTTCACCATTGATTTCAAATTCTACTTCTTTATAGTAAGCTGGAACTCCTACTCCAGAATCTTCAAGTAATTTAAATATATCATCTCGAACGAGAATGTCTTCATTATTAATTAATGGAAATAATTCTTCAGTGGATAAAGGATATTCTGTACTCTTTAAGAATTCAAAAACAATTGAGTTAAATTCTTTTATTCCTAAATCTAACAATGAATTAAGTTTTTGACTTTGAGAAAAACTTGTTGAAATTTCAGTATTAATAAGCTCTAAAATTCTTTCGGTTTTGTCATTTTTTGGCTGCGATAATAGTATTTTACTGGTAAATGATATATTCTTATTAGAAAGAACTTTTGAAATAACGTCCTCACTCCATATACTTTTTCTAAAAGGAAAGATGGATTGAATATTACTTTTCTTTGAAATATAGCCTTCCCTATCCTCATCTCCTCTAATCCCAACATACGAAATAACTGGATCATCACCTACAAAATTTTCAAAAGGATCAAGCTTTAATTTTTTAGTACACCATCTTGCGTTTGATGATGGTAAATATCCTTTAAATAATTTTATGAAATGATCGAAGGGATTATCTTCAGAACTGTCATTTACCGCTTTTAAAACAGTTATTTTTTTTCCAAGAAAAGTCTCCAAATTCGAGATTAAATCATAAGTTTCTTGTAATTCTTTGCCTGTATCTGAAGTATAATATTCTATATCCAATTCAGGATAATTTTTTTTCATATATATAGCCAAAGCAGCACTGTCCTTCCCTCCCGATATTCCTAACACATGTCTTACTTTACTCATTTTTAAGCATTTCTTTTAAAAGGTTAGTCAATGCTGCAATATTTAAAGAACTATCTCTTGACAAAACATTTTCTAACTCTTTTTGTATTTTAAAAACTTCTTCTTTTTTTTCTTTAGGTAAACGAATAATTTTTTTACTTATACCTTTAAAAAAAGTATTAATTTGTAAATCATAAACATCTTCCTTTTCTTCATTAAAATCAGATTTAGAAAGTGAAGTTAAACTATCTAATTCCATAATCATAGACTTAAACTTATCATATATTAAAAGCTCATCTTCATCTGTAGTTTTATCTAACGTCTTACCGATGAGTGATTGGACTAATGAATTAAGCCATGCTTTTTTATCATCAATTTGAGAATCCAATCGTTGAACAAATATTTTTTGGCTGGGCAATAATAAATGTCGCCTCAATTTTTTATATCTAGTTTGTAGACTGTTTTTATAATCTTCAAAATCAAAATCTTCTCCTACAATATCACTTTTTATAAAATCTTCTACTCTATTGATTAATTCATCGTAACAATTTCTTATTTCTTTAATTGAATCTTGCAGCTTGATCGAAAAGGATTGTAACTTCTCTGCAGAGGATTGAATCTGTTGAATTTTAAAATTTAATGCATTAGGAAATGATTCAAAAAATGTATGCTCAGGATCTTTTGCTAAAAAAATTGCGCTTCGAATTCCGAGAGCTTCTTTAGATAAACGATTAGTATTTTTTGTATAATCAGGTAAATCTCTATAGAAAGTTAAAAACGGTTTTATAGTTTCTATAAAACTGTCATTTGATATTTTCTCTTTTGTTGTCTGATCTAAAAAAATCCTGTATCTATTAAAAATATCTAATTTAACGCCTTCAATCGCAAATGTTTTTATCTCAAAATCTTCTGGTTTTTTTATTAACAACTCAAGTACTTCATCACTAAGATTCGCAATATATCCGTTATTGCTAAATAACGCAAAATCGTCACGCTTAATAAACAAAAAAGTAGGAATCCATAAATCAATAAGACCTTGTTTTAGTTTGTAAGGTCTTTTACTTAAAACATCAGCAAATTCACTTACTTTTCTTCTTCCGATTTTAGCACTTTCAAGAAAATTAAGGGATTCGTCCCATAAAAAATTGAACCTATTTCTTTCGTTAGGCTTTATTATATCACTAATTTTATCAGAATATAGATATATATCATTATTTTCAAGCAGAGATAAATAAATTGTTTTTTCTGCAGGAAATTTGTCTTCTGGAAATCCTAATTGTGATTTATTCCAATTAGTAACTAATGCTTTTAAGTAATTTTTTTTTGCAACATGTATTGATGTCGATATCTTATGTTTATTTACCAACTCATTTTTAAAAATCGGTGAGTTGCAATAAACTGCATCCGATATTTCAGAGAGCTTACTGTTTAAATCTTTTTTACTTTTAATTTCTAATTGGCTCCCTTTATAAAACCAAACAACCTCAGAATTTGTTCCATAAAAGTTATTTAGAATTTTATGATTTAAAAGATTAATTTGATGCTGAACGATATTATTTAATTCTCTAGTTGCAACTTTATCATTTTCATTTTCTGCAATCACTTTTCTCGTTTTCTCAATTTCAAATAAAAGCTCTTTTATTTGTTTAGCATTTTTATAATAACAATATAAAATAGCTTCTTGGCTTTCGGCAGATTTTATTTTTACTTCATCTAAAATATCTTTGTCATTAAAAACTAAATTAATAAATCCGTCAATTTCATTTTGAGGTATCTCATCAATAGGAAAATGTGATATTTTATATTCAAATAATCTTGGAGTTCCAACTTCAAACATTACCTTCTTTGCTAGAACAGGATGCAAGTTATAATACTTGTTTAGCATAGTAACAACATCAGTGATATTATCAACCTTATTTTCTGCCTGCAGCAATGCCAGCTCAATATCTAAATCTGTACCTTCATGAAGAATAAATCTCTTCAAATAATTTCTGTAAACTATTATTTTTTTATCAACTAGATTCTTTAGTAGCTCTTTTGAATTATTAACTGATAAAACTTTCTCCGAGTATTTTTCCCAAAAACCGCTGTCTAAAACAGCACCGGCACCGGTATTAATATTTAAAACTCCTATACTTTTAATTAGTTTTGAATAGTCACTTAAATTTGTCTCGAATGAAGTTTCGACAACTTCTAACGCATTCTTTATAGACTTCCAAGAATTAAAATCAGGATTGTACTTCGAATTAAGAAAAGAGTAAAAATTAAAAGTTAAATAATCATAAATCTCTGGCAATGAATAAAAACCTTTTTTCAATTGCTTGAACTGAAATAAACCTGCAAAATCGGTAGACTCTAAAAATGTAAAAAGAGACCTCTCATTTTGTCCATATTTTTGCAGAGATTGAGTGATTACGTAAGCAGAAATTGCATCTAATGGATACAATTTTTCTGCTATTTCGCTAATATAATCTTCATTAAAGTTAAATGCTTTTGAATCATACAAAAGCTTGTTAGCTTCCTTAATTTGTGTATTTTCTCTGTCTGAAGATGGCAGTTTGTTTAGATGTTCTGCAGCTAAAAACAATAATTGTTCGATTGGCTCATTAAAAGTAATTTCTTTAAAACGGCCTTTAACTTTTGTCCATTCTTGTTTTTGAGTGTAATCTAATGAAAAAGCATAAGCATCAAAATTTTGATGTACAGATGTTAGTAAAACTATATTATGAGAAGTATCATTTACAAATTCTGAAAACTGCTGCAAGAAAAATAATTCTTTTTCAGGGTTGTTTTTTGAAGCATATTCTAAAAACTTACCAAACTCATCAATTGTTACGATTAACAATGGATTTTGCCCTAAAGCATAATATCTATTAAAAACTTCTGAAAATATAGTTTCGGCAGTAGTGTTTTTTGACTCTAAGTCAAATAAGTCGATGAAAACATCTATTAAAGACCTGTATTCTCCAATGATGTTGATTTTACCGTATTCCTGATTTGGTAGAAAAGCTACATTAAAATATTTTTTTCTATTTGATAAGCTCTCTTGAAAAGCAAGCAAAAATGAACTTTTACCTGTCCCGTAAGAACCAATAATATTGAAGGAACGAATACCTTTTTTAAAATCACTTACGATTTGTGATGCTAAACGTATAGCATTATGAGTTGGGATATAATTTATTTCCTTCTCCTCATCTCGTATAATATTTACAGATGTTGTAAATTTATTTAGCATAATATATGTTTAATACTTCGTATTTGTTTGGTTTATCTCTAAATTGCAATTCCTTAATTCCAGCATGATCGTTATAAGTAATGCCATACTTTTTAAAATTAATATCAGAAGCAATTCCTTCAATTTTATTTACAATTCCTGCCCTATTAATTGCAAAGACACTACCTATTTGATTTTTTTCATGCTCTAATGAGTATAAATTGATCGAATTACTAAAATCATCATTATCAAGAATAGAAAAGAGTAATATTTCATCAGGAATATTATTTTTTTCATCGTTGATTACACTAAAGGTTAATTTTTCTTTGTGTAACAAATTAAGTTCTGCCAATAGTCCTGTCAGATTCTCTTCCTTATCTTTAATATTTTCCGGTATTGTATACATTTTTACAAATACTTCAAAATCACTAGCAATCGTATTTTTACTAATTTGAGTTAAGTTATTCTCATCAATTTTTCTTGAAACATATGCAATAAAATGTTCCTTCGAAAATTCAATTTTTTCACGTCTAAAATCATTATATATTAAATTATAAATGGATGCATTGTCATTCTTTACTAATATATAATGTAAAAGCCATAAAGTACCTTCATCCTCAATGTATGGGTCTTTTCCCATTTCATCGTCAAAAATATAGTTCGCCAACTCTGTTAGATGCCCCTCATTGTCTAATAAACCAAATGCTTTCATCCAAAAACTGATAGCAGAAACCATATTTTTACCCACTCCCAATTCTAAAACAGCGTTTAATTGAGAAAATTTATTCCCATTCTTAACAAAATCATATCCTTTCTTTAACCATAAATGACGACAATGAAATGTGTCATGTCCTGAAAAAGTGAATTTTATAGTTTGTTTTTCTTCAATCATTTTAAATTTAATATGGATTTATTCTAATTATACAAAATAACGAAAAAAAGAAACTTGTTTCCGATTTATAAAATATAGTTTTATTAAAGTTTTAAGTATTATCAGTTTCTATATTAAATAATTTAAGCTACAGATTGTTGATGAGAGTATTAGATAATTTACCCCCCCCCCCTTTTATTTTCGGCTAATAGTCAAAATATAACCTACAATAATTCCTGTTGCATTTGCTACTTCCGAAAAGTCGCTACCCATTTTATTATGAATATCAGCTATTAATTCCAGAGAAGTATTAACTACATCAAACTTTTCTACAGAAAAATTAAGTGTAGGAAATTCTATTGACAAGTTGGCACAGGTACTATCCCAGCGATTTTGTTCTTGAATTATTTTAGTTTTTATAAAAGTGTCTGTCACTAATTCCTCACACTTATCAAATCTTCGAAGAAAACCACAAAAACAATATTGAATACTGTTTGAAGAAATATTGTCTGTAAGTGTCATTGCACTACCCATCCTCTTTGCATCATTTATGATTTCATTGTCGGTTTTATTAATCGCTTTTAATTCTATTCCGCAAATAGTACGGTCCTGTGAAAATGCTTGAAAATCTGTTTCTTCTCGAGTGATCGCAATATCAATTTTTTGATTTAATTTATTAGTCGGTGAATGTCCAGTTTGGCGCTGAAGTAACACCATATTAAATATGTCAGTAACGTCTAAGTCATGAGTAAGAAACGCATTATTATAAAATTGCAAAATGGGATATTCTAATTGGATTTTATAATTATGATATTTATTCCATTCTAAAAGTTGCTGAGCAACATTAACTGTCAGTAAATATTCGCGAACCTGTTCGATAAAATCACTGTATGAACTTAATAAAAGTAAGTTTTGATTATATCCTTTAGTTAATCCAATTTTAATTTGTTCAATTATTTCTGATGAATTCATTTAATTATTTTTTAGAAAAAATTGCTTTATATATAAATTTAAAATGTCAATTCTTCAGTCAAAACTTTACGTAATAATTCACCTCTTTTTTCTAAAAAAATTGGAAAGTCAACAAGATCTATTTCTTTTGGTAAGTGATATGTTTTTAAAGAAATATTATTTTCGTTAATCCATATTTTCAAATCCTTTGAATTTTTAGATTTGTTCTCATTTCCATCAAGCATTTGCAAATTAAGTATAGAGTTAAAATAATCCGATTCCGTAAAATATTCTTTATTTTTATCAGTAAGTAAAATACCTTTTGATTTTAGTTTTTTTTCATTAAAATGCGAAATAGGGTGACAATGATCTAAATGGAAATCTCTGTTTTTGTAATCCAGGTGAGGAAATAGCAGAGCTAAGATGGGAAACGCATACCTACTATCTTTACTTGTAAATAAAAGTGAGTCTATAAATTCTTCATCCACTGTAATTGACTTATTAGTTTTGGATAATCGGCTAGCTATTGATTGTGCAGGGAAAATTTCAGCTCCTTTCTGAATGTCTTTTTTCACGGTATCTCTAATTGCCTTTAACACGCCTTCTGCTTGTCCGCCAAATATTTGATGTAATAGAGCGACATGCAACCATCTTTTTATCAATTCTCTATCTTTTTTATACTTAACTTTCTGGCAAAAGCCTTCTACCCTATCTGTCTTGTACAAATAATATACAATTGGAAGCAGTGCATTTAGAGATGTCAAAGTACTTGGTGCATAACCAAAGTCAGTTACAAGTTGAAAAACTTCTTTAATAGTAGTTTTTATTTCTTTCCAATATTCTTCAAATTCTTTTGCATTTTTTATAGAAAAGTTTTTAACTCTAAATTTAATATCATCACTGTAAAGTACTAAATAAGTGCGTAGCACAAAATCTTTATTTACTGCATAACCATATTCCTTTATCAATTCGTCCACTAGTCCATTTATTTCTTTTTTTGCATCTAGATTCTGCCATCCCATAATCGTAGTAGACATCACTAAATCAGAATAACTAAGTGAAATCCCTCCTGAATTAACTCTAATAAATATATTTAAAGCTCTAGTGAAATCAGAACTTTCCTCAAGATAATAGTGAATTAATTTTTCTAAATGGACAATATCATGAAGTCTGCTTAATATTTCCTGAGCTTCATCACAAATTATATTATTATTTTTGAAATATGTATTTAATTGTGATGTGCCTTTTATTCCAAGAATATCTCCTACCTTAAACCATTTGTTATCTTCATCAATATTTAATATTTCTTCAGGCTTTAAAAACGTAAATTCATACATTCTGTCATCATCACTGTCATTTAAGTCATTTCGTTTATTCTTTTTATATTTTAAATTTAAATACAAATATCTAGTTGGTATTGAATACTCCGTATCTTTCCATGCCAAGTTATAGCCTTTAAAAGCATATGATCCTTTTAATCCTAAATATAAAGCTGTTAACCTTTGTTGTCCATCTAAGACTACTTCAAAACTTGGTATATTTTTAGTAGAAACTTCCTCTGACCTTATTAAATAACGTTCACGATATTTTTTCAAAATTCCATAAAATCTTTGATTTTCGGTATTTTTGCCGTTTACGCGCCATAAAAGCATTGAGCCAATTGGATAGCCTTGCATCAATGAATCAAAAAGCATCTCAATTTTTGAACTAGACCAAACAAAATCTCTTTGAATAGCAGGCAATAAATATTGATTATAATCTATCTTTTCTATTGCGTCGGCAACTGATAGTGGAGGGAAAAATGACATAAATTTTATTTGACGATTTAAACAGGCAAAATAATTCTTTAAAATAGAAATCATTACAGTATATATACCTGTTTTTAAAATTTATGATCATAAAAAAAGATGCTAAAAGCCTCTTATCTGTGAATATCTAATTTTTCTAAATCGAAATCAAAATCAAACAATTCTTTTGGATGAATATTTAAGCCTTGAGAAAGTTGCAAAATAGTAGATAGTTGAATATTTATTTCACCTTTTTCAATCTTACTAATATTACTGTGATCTATATCACATCTCTGCGCTAATTGTCTATAGCTGAAGTTTTGTTCTATTCTAAACTTTTCAACTTGTTTTCCAAAGAATATTTGAAAGTCCGTTTTTTTTATAATACTACTCATACTTTTTTTTGTAAAAGCAATTTCAGTAGAATCAAAAAAATAAGTGTGGGTTTTTGACACCACAAAGAATAAATTTGTTATATTTGCAACTAATTGTATACATTTGCGATTCTTCATAAAAAATATTTGAAGCATTCGCTTAGAATCTCGACTTGAAAACTGGAAATTTAAAAGGAACGAGAGGATAAGTAAGATGCTCACGCCTATGGCGTGGGCTCACTTATTGTTCCTCGGTATTTCCAGTACCTCAAGTCAATAAGCTGAGTTCTGCGCCTTTTTTATTATAACTCTCTTATCATTCTTAGCCAATCTGCTTAGTATTTTTAAAGTTTTGCATTCAAAAGAAATCGAATCTTTAAAACATCATCAGCTATGTCCTAAATAAAAACTTTCAATTATGTAATTAAGTCGTTTACTTAATACATAAAAATGGCCCTCTATCTCGTCGCCAAACTAACATAGAGGACCTTAGCCAATCAAACTAACGTTTAAACTAACCAATCCAATATTATGAATAATTTTTCATTTTACAAGGATGGAAGAACTCTTTATTGCCTAATTTTTCTTGGCTTTATATTGTCTTTTTCATCACTTCAAGCTAAAGATCCCAGACGGAATCTTTCTTCAATCCTGCAGCAGCAGATTCAGGGTACAGTTACCGATGGAAGTAATCCCTTGCCAGGTGTTACAGTCTCCATTAAAAACAAAAGTCATGTTGCCGCTATTTCTGATTATAATGGTCATTACAGTATTTCTGCTGCGGGTGATGAGGTTCTAATTGTTTCTTTTCTCGGATTTAAAACTGTAATGATTCCCATTGGAGGACGGACTACTATTGATATCAAACTTGAATACGATACCACAACACTGCAGGAAGTACGGGTAAATGCAGGATATTATTCGGTGAAGGAAAGCGAGCGTACGGGAAGTATTGCCCGGATTACGTCCAAAGATATTGAGACACAGCCAGTTTCCAACGTATTGGCTACGATGCAGGGCCGTATGGCAGGGGTTAATGTAGTGCAGCAGACCGGTATTCCCGGCGGCGGTTTCGATATCAGGATAAGAGGTCAGAACAGCATACGCACAGATGCCAATGCACCTCTATATATCATCGACGGAGTTCCGTATGCTTCCGATCCTATCGGATCTTATCAGACAGCTACGGCTTTTCCCTCTGTGGCTAGTCCGCTTAATAATATCAATACTGAAAACATTGAAAGCATCGAGGTATTAAAAGATGCCGATGCCACTTCAATTTATGGCTCCAAAGGAGCGAACGGCGTGGTATTAATTACGACAAAAAAGGGAAAGAGAGGCAAAACCACTTTCAGTGTGAATGCATCCACGGGTGCCGCAACTGTCACCAGACACCTTAAACTTATGAATACCCAGCAGTATCTTGCGATGCGAAGACAGGCATTTATAAACGATGGAATTACCCAATATGGTGAAGCCGATTATGACGTTAACGGTACGTGGGACCAGAATCGATATACCGACTGGCAGCGTGAACTTACTGGGGGTACAGCGCAGATTTCCGATATACAGGCTACTATATCAGGGGGATCTGATAATACGCAGTTTCTTATAAGTGGGAATTCACATAGAGAATCGACAGTCTTTCCGGGAGATTTTCTTTATAAAAAAGCAGGAAGCCAGCTAAGCCTGAATCATCGTTCTATGGACAATAAGTTTAAAATGACATTCTCAGGCTCATATAATTTTCAGGACAACAATCAGCCATCGTTTGATTTTACTTATGACGCGCGCTCGCTTCCCCCGAATGCTCCGGCTCTTTATGACTCCAACGGCCAGTTGAATTGGGAGAATGATACATGGCAGAACCCATTGGCAAATCTCAACACTAAATTTGAGTCGAAAACAAATGATCTGCTTGCCAATACTGTGCTTTCTTATGAGCTGTGGCAAGGTTTTACAATCAAAAGCAGTTTAGGATATACTGACTTGGACACAAAAGAAACCCGAATCGTGCCTTCCACTATTTCTAATCCTATCTATAATGTCAGCAGCGCAACATCGGCCATTTATCTAAATAATACGCAGCGCAATTCCTGGATTATAGAACCTCAAATCAATTGGGTCAAGGAAGTTGGAGGCGGAAAACTTGATGCCTTGTTAGGATCCACATTTCAAAATCAGTCCACTGAAAAATTGTATCTGTCGGCAACTGGATTTACATCAAACAGTCTGATATACAATATCGCCGCGGCAAAAACTGTCAAAATTGTTCTTAATGATGAAAGTCTGTATAAGTATCAAGCCTTTTTTGGAAGGCTCAACTATAACTGGCAGCAGAAGTATATTGTAAACCTTACTGCAAGAAGAGACGGATCCAGCAGGTTTGGACCCGGAAATCAATTTGCAAATTTCGGAGCAGCTGGAATTGCGTGGGTATTCTCCAATGAAAGTTTCCTAAAAAAATATTCATGGCTAAGTTTTGGAAAAATCCGCTCCAGTTACGGAACAACCGGTAGTGACCAAATCGGGGACTATCAGTTTCTTGATACTTATACAGTATCAAGTGCCATTTATGCCGGAAATACAGGATTGCAGCCAACTCGGCTGTATAATGCCGATTTTGGATGGGAAATCAACAAGAAATTAGAAGTCGCATTGGAGCTTGGTTTTCTGCAAGACCGCATTTTTTTGACCGGTGCATGGTACCAGAACCGCTCTTCCAACCAATTAGTGGGAATTCCGCTTCCCGGCTCTACGGGATTTACAGTCATACAGTCTAATTTGGATGCAACAGTCGAAAATACAGGATTGGAACTGACCATGCGTACCCTGAATTTTAACAAGGGTTCTTTTAATTGGAGTACCAGTTTAAATGTGACCTTTGAGCACAACACTCTTCTAAAGTTTCCTGGGCTTGAAGGCTCTTCATACAGCCAGCAGTACAGAATTGGCCAGCCTCTCAATATTGAATTGCTGTACAGCTTCAATGGTGTGAATCCACAAAATGGCGTCTATAGTTTTGAGGATATAAATAAAGACGGAAAGATATCTTTTCCTGATGATCAGCAGATAATCGCAGACCTGAATCCGAAATATTACGGAGGAATCCAAAACCAGCTTAGTTATAAAGGCCTTGCACTTGATTTTTTATTTCAGTTCGTGAAACAAAAAAATTATAGCTATCCGATGGAAGCGGCAGGAATGATGTCCAATCAGCAGGCAAGAATGACAGACAGCTGGATCAGTGCTGAGGATCCTGGGCTGTATCAAATTTATACCACGGGGTCAAATGGTACTGCGCTGACAGGATACGATCTCTTCTCGCAGAGTACTGCTTCCATCGTAGATGCTTCCTATATCCGACTAAAGAACATTGCACTTTCCTATGAACTCCCTTTGAATCTTAAGGAAACCAAATGCAAAATTATGCTGCAGGGCCAAAACCTGCTGACATTCACAAAATACGAGGATGGAGATCCGGAATTCAAGAGATACGGCTTTCTGCCCCCTCTCAAAGTAATAACGGCCGGAGTTCAATTAACATTTTAATTTAAGAGAAATGAAAACAATAAATTCTTTAGCTATAAAACTGATCTGTTTTTTTGTCCTGCTGCTGACAGAGTCCTGCGATTCATTCGTAGAAGTCGACTTGCCAAAGTCACAGCTAATAAATGAAACAGTTTTTGAAGATTATGCCACTGCAAGTGCAGCACTTACAGATATCTTTTCCAATATTAGGACCAAAGGAGTCTTTACAGGAGCCAGCACCGGCATTTCCAACACGCTCGGCAATTATACAGACGAAATAATAAGCGTGGACAAACCCAATAATGCCAGCCTGCTTTTCTATAACAACGCCCTTCTTCCTTCCAATTCTATTGTCGCCCTATATTGGAATACATCATACAATCAGATCTATGCTGCAAATTCCATAATTGAAGGCGCCCAAAAAAGCAAAAACCTGACTACCGAACAGAAACAGCAGCTGCAGGGCGAAGCACTCTTTATTCGTGCACTTCTGCATTTTTACCTTGTAAACCTCTTTGGGGATATTCCCTACATTACTCAGACTGATTTTAAGCAGAATAGTATTGTAACGAGAATACCTGTTCAGAAAATTTATGAATTCATTATACATGATTTGGAAGATGCTGCCTCCCTTTTACCTGTGGATTACAATGGCAGCGAAAGAGTAAGACCCAATAAGTTCACAGTAAAAGCTCTTCTTTCCCGAGCTTATCTTTACAACAAATCCTATCCTGAAGCCGCAAATACAGCCTCGGCCGTCATCAACGAAGGTGCCATTTATAAGCTGGAGCCTGATATTGCAAAAGTATTTCTGCTTTCCTCAAAAGAAACGATCTGGCAGCTGCAGTCAGGAAACACAGGTGCCAATACGCTTGAAGCCTCATTTTTCACCTTTACAGCAGGGCCTCCTCCTCTGGTCTCTCTAAACAATAATCTGGTAAACTCATTTGGTGCCGGTGATCTTCGCAGATCAAGCTGGATAAAGGCCATTTCAAATAAAACCTCAACATGGTATCACGCCTATAAGTATAAGGAAAATATTGCCACATCAGCTTCAAAAGAATATTCCATAGTTTTCCGGCTTGCCGAACAGTATCTTATCCGCGCAGAAGCACGAGCCCAGCAAGGAGAACTCATCGGCGCTAAAGAGGATTTGTCCAAAATCAGAAACCGTGCAGGCCTTAGCAATACAACAGCAGCAAGCAAGGATGAGATCCTGGACGCCATTTTAAACGAAAGAAAGTGGGAACTCTTCACCGAGCGCGGTCATCGTTTTTTTGATCTTAAGAGAAACGGTGAACTCGACAATGTATTGACGGGTTTAAAACCGGGATGGAACAGTGATGACCGCTTGTTGCCCATTCCACAAAGCGAACTAAGCACCAATCCTAACCTGCGTCCGCAAAATCCGGGCTATTAAATAAAACTTGTTATGTCAGCAAACTTTGAATACAGAAATAGTTTTACTCAGCAGTCCTGTCTGTTTTTGGATACAGGAATTTTATTTTTATTTTTTATTTTGCCATTAGTAGCCTGTCCCTTATGGGGGCAGGCAGGGCAAAAAAAGCATTTGGATCCTTCAGATTATCCCTTGTGGGGCCAAACACATCTGGATAGAATTTCACCTGATGAGAATTGGGCTAGTTTTAAAATGACCTACGAAAATGGCAATGATACGTTATTTGTCCAAAATATGACGAATAACAAAATCCATTCTTTTCCCCGCGGTGAGAATTCCGTTTTCACAAAAAACAGTTTTTTTATCTGTCAGATGGCAGCAGAAATAAGTGTATTAAATCTTAAGACAGCTTCGCAGAAGACAATCCGCAGTGTAAAACGATTCGAATATTGTGATGAGACAGGTAACCTGATTGTACTTATCCAAACTGCTGATAAAAAAAACAATCTCAAAATCTGGTCGCTCGCAACAGGAGCAGTCAAGGAAATTCAAAATGTAAATGATTTTTCGCTTAGCCCCTCCGGACGTCAGCTGGTTTATGCAGTTTCGTCAAAAGATCAACTCACCGTCAATCTTATTGATCTGAAAAAGTCTAATCAACCAAAAACGATAGTTTCCAATAATAAAAATCATTATATCAGTCTTACTTGGCAGAGCAAGGGTGAGGCACTCGCATTTCTAAGCCAGCCAGACCAAGGTAAAATAACCTCACTTTTTTATTACGCCCTGAAGGAGAAAAAACTATATGAATTTAATACAGAGACCCGTTCTGATTTTCCCGATCAGACCGCTATCGTTTATGATCCCTATTACAAAATAAGAATTTCAGATGACCTTAAGAATGTTTTTTTTGCAATCAAAAGACAAGCCGCCACATCAAGTGCATCAGAAAAATCAATTGTTGAAATCTGGAATACTAATGATCAGTGGATTTATCCATATAATGTAAGAATGGGGAATTTTGCAAATTCTTTGAAAATTGCCGTCTGGCTCCCGCAGACCGATCTTTTTACCCCTGTTTCCACTGCAGAAATTCCCAAGATCATGCTGACAGGAAATCTCCAAAATGCTGTCCTTTTTAATCCAAAGGACTATGAACCGCAGTTTAGTGAAAGTGGTCCCAGTGATTTTTATATCATGAATCTCATGTCATTTGAAAAAAAAGTTTTTTTGAAAAAACAATTTCGTCACAGCCGGTCTCCCCTGCCGTCTCCAACAGGAAAATTTATAACCTATTTTAAGGAAGAAAACTGGTGGGTCTATGATGTCCTATTACAGACACATACGAATTTAACGGCTAAAATTGGTGTTAAATTCATGTCAAAAAACCAGACCCTGGTACCCGAATCGACCTGCGGAAGTCCGGGCTGGAGCATCAATGACAAAGAAATATTAATATATGACGAATTTGATATCTGGGCGGTTGCTCCTGATGGAAACAATTTTCGCAGGCTTACCCGCGGACGTGAATCAAAAATTATTTTTCGTATAGCAGAATTTCCGGGCAGACTTGGACTTAACAAAATCTACGATGGCATAAAAGCGGAAGTTTACGATTTAAACGACAGTTTGATGCTTCGCGCGAAAGGTGCAGATGGTAAGACAGGGTTTTACAAATGGAAAACTGCCTCTGGTGCAGAACCAATCGTATATGGAGACTTCTATGTTGATGAGCTCACCTATGCCGAAAAAAAAGGAAAACTATTTTTCAGACAGCAGAAATATGATGTGCCGCCCCAATTAATGTTCGCGGCAGGCAAGGGAAAAATAATCCCTTTTTATAAAAGCAATCCGCAGCATAAAAAATATTTCTGGGGCCATTCTGAATTGTTTGATTATCGAAATTCCAAAAAGCAAAATCTTAAGGGTGTACTATTATACCCTGCCGACTATGACCCAGCTAAAAAGTATCCTATGATTGTTAATATTTATGAACTTCAATCTCAGGAACTTCATCTATATTCCAATCCGACTTGGAAGAATGAAAGTGGTTTCAATCCTACACTCTTTACCTCAGAGGGCTATTTTGTATTGCTTCCTGATATTGTAAACGAGCAGGAAAATCCGGGAATATCTGCCACTGACTGTGTTATATCAGCCACACAGAAAATGCTTGATTCAGGGAAGATAAATCCTGGGCAGATTGGGCTTATGGGTCATTCATGGGGAGGCTATGAAACCTCATTTATAGTATCGCAGACTAATCTGTTTTCGGCAGCAGTTCCCAGTGGCGCAATAACCGATCTTAACAGCTTTTATTTTACTGTCAGCCAAGCTTCAGGCAAACCTGAGTTTTGGCGCTTTGAAGATGAGGAATGGAATATGAGAAAAACACCATTTGAAGCACCGCAGTCTTATGCTCGCAATTCCCCTTTGGTGCATGCAGAAAAAGTCACAATCCCTTTGCTTTTATGGACAGGCAAAGACGACAAGCAGGTAGATACTCATCAAAGCAAGGAATACTATCTGGCACTGCGAAGACTTGGAAAAAAAAGCGTTATGCTGCTATATCCTAATGAGGGTCATGTAATCTCTGATCCATCTGCACAAAAAGATATTACAGTCCGGATTTTGCAATGGTTTGACTATTTCCTAAAAAATGAAAAAACATGCCAATGGATCACTGATGGCATGATGTGATTCACTCAACCACAAAACAAATGCAGTTCCATTTTGTGGAACTGCATTTTCAAATAACAGAATCAAATACGCGATAACATACTTAATCAGGTTTGTATAATGGCGTAGTACAGATGTTGCTGTCCTCCGGCTTTTCATACGCCTGTGCACCTGATACGCGGCAAAAACTGTTAAGAGGGTTATCACTACAGTTAACCTGAATTGTGCTACATTCATTTTGACTATTTCTTGTGTATCCATCTTTTTGAGCAAGTTTGGAAGAGCTCTGCATAGATGTGGTCATAAATGCACCTCCGACAGCCATTGCAATTACTGCAGCTGGAAGCATGTTTTTTAAATTTAACGTTTTCATAATTGTATTTTTTAAATTAATATAGGATCTGCTTTTTTTTACAGGAGTTCGATCTTTTTCTCCTGAAACTGGCCAGTTTATTTTTCTATTATAAATGAAATTCAAATAGATTTTATTTCTTTTCTCAGTGCGTCTCTCAATTCATAGACAACCAATTCATTTCCTATTATTGCATAAAGATGTGCGTCCGTTACTAGAAGGGAAACCAGTTTATCGCTGCTGGTATGATAGATTGGAAAACTGAATAAATAATTGTTTTTATTTAGGTCATATACATCTATTACAAATGATTTCTCCCTGACCGACTTACTCTCAAACCTGCCTTTTGCTGTGGAATGAACATACAGAAGATTCTGCCAGACGGCAGCATGTGCATTAATGGCATAGGAAGGAGATGACATCGCATATTGGGTTCCATTCTTAAGTGTTGCGACCTTTATCTTCGCATACTTTGTAGTATCTATTGTGTTGCCTCTGAAACTTAGAAAACCTGATTTATCTGCAACTACAAATTCATTGCGGTAATAATAGACATAAATAATTTTGTGCATTTTTTCACTGTATAGCAATGTTCCGTCAGTATCAAAAATGCCGTCAATCTGCTGCTGCAGAAGTTTTTTGTTGTAATGTATGGCAGGGGTTTCAGCTGCGGTATAAACCCCAAGTACACTAGTCAATTTTCTACCGTTATTTGATCTGAAAACAATATTATTACTATCAATTGGTACAGCTCTATTAAAATATGGAGTGCCCTTGAGTTCTTTGTTAATTCTCCAGTCCGTTAAACTACCCCTGAAAATTTTAGGTACGCTTCCGTCGACAAGATAAAAAAATGAATCTCTTACGGCAGTAGTTACGATTTTAAAGGGTATATCTTTGGGATCAAATTGTATATTTTTAACCTGCCAGTCACCTAAATTTTCATTCAGAGAAATGATTTTGGAGGGCGTGGTAAAATTTCCAAGATATAATCTTTTATTGCTGAAACCTGCAAAATAAAACGAATTGAATTTTAGGTCAATAGCATTCGAGAACTCTGCAGGATGTGGAGGAAAACGTCTTATAAAAGGGTTTTCATTGTGCATAATATTCTCAGAAGACAAAAACAAAATGACTACTGCCAATGTACTGAAAGCCGTTATGCCTGCCAGTCCTTTAAAGGTTTTTAGATATTTTGCACGAGCGGTATTTGTCTGTTTTATCTTCATATTGAACAATATTGCCGCTACTGCAAGAATAACAAAAATTATATTAAAAATCAGGTGTACGTTCCAGCTCATTTTTTCTAATATACCACCGCAGGAACAGGGAACAAAGGAACTATAATGCAGTACAATAAAAATATAAACGGTAAACATAATCATCAGGCTGAATGAAGCCCACAAACCAATATTTCGAAATTTTGGAATCACCAGCAGTATAGCTATCAGCAATTCAATTATGGGAACAAGCCACGCTATCCAGGATGCAAATACACTTAATAGCGGAGACTGTCCCAATTGAATCTGAAAATTCTCAAAGTCAAGAAATTTTGCGATCGCAGCATAGACGAATAATAAAACAAACAAAAGGCTGACTGCTTCTATAAAAACACTTTTAAAATTGAATCGTAGTTTCATAATCAAAAAGTTTATAATATTCCTATTTCGAGAATGCCGGCAAAAGCAAAAAAGATCATTAGCAAATGTAGAGGTGTTATTTTGAACCGAGGTTATCAAAAACGTGCCAAAAGTTTTAAAAAACGTGCCAATTTCGTACAGAAGTACTGACATGAGAAAAGCGCTTAACAAATAATTTTTATCTATTAAGCGCTCATCGTTTTTAGAATGCTCCTTTCTTTCTTAGAGACTTCCGCTGAGTGTTATCAGCTTTTGATTTAGTTCCACAAGTCCTGCTTTCTGCAGGCACTCTTCGGAAAGATTTTTGAGGTCCGAGATTCCTTGTTCCGAGATTCCGGCCAGCAGTCCTGAATCTTCGGTTTTTGGATCCAGCCCTTTACTGATGACATGGCTCAGCAGCAATACATTTTTTCGTGAAATTTTCAAATCAATCTTCACCAGCTCGCTCATTCCAGGTGTACTCAGCACAGTATCATATACCTTGGAAACTTCATTTTTTGTAATCATAATTTCAACGTTTTTAGATTAATACTATTTGATGTAAAAATAAGAAGCTCCCTTGAGTTTATTCACGTCAAAATCTGGTGATGATTGCCCGGCATTTCTGGCTTTCCTACATTCGTACTTTGATTTATAAAGGAAGAGCCACTCTATAGAATTTATAAGGAGTCCTATAACTCATAATTCTCTATGCAATTCTTTAAAGAAGCTCAAAGACTGCATCGTTCCTGCAGTCGGCCAGATGTCCGGTTGTATCACAACCGCTCTCTGGCTGCCCAATGGCTCGAAACTCGCCGGCAGAGAAATTTTAAGAAAAATATGGTTTTAGAAATGAAAATGAAACGAGATGAAAGAGAAAAACACAAACCGTATCAAGTGGGTCCACCTTCGGCTTACGACAGAAGAAATGAACCTTCTTCAAAGAAGATTTGAAAAATCACTATGTCCCAAACTCAGCGATTTTGCCAGAAAAAATATGCTTGGAAAACCAGTAATTCTAAAATACAGAAACCAGTCTGTTGATGATTTTATTTTAGAGATCAGCAGGCTCCGAGCAGACCTGAATGCGGTTGGAAACAATTATAACCAGATGGTGAAAAAGCTTCATACCCTGCAGCAGATTCCTGAATTCAGGGATTGGATTTATGCATCACTGGAGCAGAAAGAAATACTTTTTGATTCCATTGAAAAAATAAAAAACTGTGTATTAAAACTCGCTGAAAAATGGTTGCAGTAATCAAGACTGGACAGTCGGTAAGAAGGATATTTCATTACAACGAAAACAAAGTTTCTCTTGGTGATGCACTGTGTATTGGTGAGAGAAATTATCCTGCAGATCACAACCATCTGAGCAGTTCACTAAAAATAAATCTGCTGCTTAATCAATTGGAACTTAATGAAAATGTCAAGCGCGGTAGTGTTCATATATCCCTTAATTTTCATCCCTTGGAGAAAGATCTGAACCCGGAAAGACTGATGGATATCGCCAATACCTATATGGCTGAAATCGGATTCAGCGAACAGCCATTTCTGGTCTATCAGCACTTTGATGCAGCACATCCGCACATTCATATAATTTCAGTAAAAGTCAAACCAGACGGCAGAAGAATTGATATGCAGAATATTGGCCGAAACCAGTCTGAGAATGCCCGTATAAAAATTGAAAAGGATTTTAATCTCATAAAAGCACAAGGCCGGGAAAAGCAGGTCAATTACAGCCTAGAACCTATAAACCCCTCCATAGTAAGTTATGGAAAAATCCAGTCCAAAAAAGCAGTTGCCAAAGTACTGGATTTTGTACTGAATACCTATCAGTATAAAAGCCTTCCGCAGCTTAATGCAGTCCTGAACCTTTACAATGTAATGGCCGACCGGGGCTCTGAAAGTTCACGTGTTTTTAAAGGCGGAGGATTGGTTTACCGCATAGTGGACAAAGATGGCAAACAGATCGGTGTTCCTATTAAAGCCAGCGATTTTTATAACAAGCCAACCCTTAGGTACCTTGAGGGAAAATTTGAAGAAAACAGGATTAAGAATTCAAGACCCGGTCTTAGAATAAAAAATGAGGTACGTTCTGTTTTCCAATCAGAAACACCATCTCTGCAGGAACTGGCTCTTGTTCTGGAATCCCACGGAATAACATTGGTTCAAAGGCTTGCCCAAAATGGTTCATTGTATGGCCTTACTTATATAGACCATGTTTCAAAACAGGTTTGCAACGGAAGCGAGCTGGGAAAAGAATTCTCTGCTGCAGCTGTACTGCAGGGGTGCAGAAACACGAAAGCAGATGTTGCAAATATTGCTTTTACATCTGAATTTCTAAAAGATCCTGCAATCAAAATCCTTTTGGAAATACAGGACATTCTGACGTCAAAGAACCTATCCCCACAGCCATTGCAGGAATTTATCAGCAGTCTCTTTGAAAAGGAATATCCCGGCAGTTATCTTCCTGCGGCACTGAGGAAAAAAAAGAAAAGAAGAAAAAGAAAGGGTCTTTCAAATAATTAATAAATTCTAAAAATTACAGTTATGCAGACAGGAGAAAATGAACAGGCACTAAGAAAAATTTTGGATATGACCCGGCTGATTAGCATTATTATTTTGGGCATTCATTTTTATTATTACGGTTACAGCTTTTTTGCAGACTTAGGATTGACATCGAAATTCAGCAACCGGATTTTGGATAATATTTACAGGACTGGGATCTTCAGCAGCTTCCTTAAATCCAAGTTTATGGCTCTGCTGTTGGTATTTATTTCCCTAATGGGCGCTAAGGGCCGTAAGAATGAAAAATTAAGACTTAAAACGTCTGTATATTTTATCGCTTCAGGGCTTTTTTTATATTTTGGAAGTCAGCTTATTTTGATGCTTAGCTTTGGAAATTTATCTGCTTTTGGTGTATATATCTGCTTGACCTCTCTTGGTTTTCTTCTGGTGATTACCGGAGGAACACTGCTCAGCAGAATGATCAGCAGGACTTTAAACGGACGTGACATCTTCAATAGGGAAAATGAAACATTTCCGCAGGAAGAAAGGCTTCTGGAAAATGAATTTTCCATTAATCTCCCTGCAAAGTATTATCTTAAGGATAAAGTGAGAAAAAGCTGGATCAATATCATCAATCCTTTTCGAGGTCTACTGGTATGCGGCTCTCCAGGATCAGGTAAATCCTATTTTGTGATCCGACATATCATCACCCAGCATATCGCTAAAGGATTCACAATGTTTGTATATGATTTTAAGTTTGATGACCTTACCAAAATCACTTACAATGCTTATTTGAAATACAGGCATTTGTATTTGATCGAGCCTAAGTTTTTTGTCATTAATTTTGACGATCTCACCCGCTCCCACAGATGCAATCCCCTTGAGCCTTCTTCCATGACAGACATAACCGACGCAGCAGAATCTGCGCGTACCATCCTTTTGGGGCTCAACCGCGAATGGATAAAAAAACAAGGCGATTTTTTTGTTGAATCCCCTATCAATTTTTTAACCGCTGTCATATGGTATTTGAAAAAATACAACAATGGCGAATTCTGCACCCTTCCGCATGTGATTGAGCTCATGCAGCTGGAATATAACAATTTATTTACGCTGCTGAGATCTGAAAAAGAAATTGAAGTGCTTATTAATCCCTTTGTCAGCGCATATCTAAATGAGGCATCAGAGCAGCTTGAGGGACAAATTGCTTCAGCTAAAATTGCAATGGCAAGACTCTCCTCTCCTCAGCTTTATTATGTGCTTTGCGGCAATGATTTTACCCTTGATATTAATAATCCACGGGATCCTAAAATCGTCTGCATGGGAAATAATCCGCAAAAAATACAGACTTATGGAGCCGTACTTTCTTTGTATATCAACCGCCTTGTCAAACAGGTAAACCAGAAGGATAAATTTAAAAGCAGTCTGATATTTGACGAATTTCCAACCGTATATCTAAACAATATAGATAGTTTGATTGCAACAGCAAGAAGCAATAAAGTCAGTACCTGTTTGGGGATACAGGACTTTAGCCAGCTCAAAAAAGATTATGGCCGTGAGCAGGCCGATGTTATTATGAACATTACGGGAAATATCATCTCAGGACAAGTTACAGGGGATACTGCCAAACAGCTTTCTGAGCGTTTTGGAAAGATCATGCAGGAACGTGAAAGCCTTTCCATTAACAGTTCAGATACGTCCATAAGCAGGTCCCGCCAGCTTGAATCTGCCGTTCCTGCCTCTAAAATTGCATCGCTGAGTTCCGGGGAATTTGTTGGTATGACGGCAGATAATCCTGACTGCAGGATTGATCTTAAAAGTTTCCACTCAGAAATTTTAAACGATCATAAAGCACTTCAGAAAGAAACTGAAAATTATATAGATTTCCCTACAGTCCGCAGTTTGGAAAATGGCATTGTAAATAGAAATTACGCGCAGATTAAAAAAGATATTCAGGATCTTTCTGAATCTGAAATTGATATTATTGCAGGTGACGTGAACCGCAAGCATCTGATAGTGAAAAAAAAGAAAAATTAAAAAGGTTTTCACAATCTTGATCGTTTAGATAAAGAAAAAATGGGTATTAAAATTCTAAATATAGAATAGTTGACTGTGCTTTTTTGGAAAAAGAATAAGCATAGTTATGTTACTCTACACTAAATTAATTGATGTTAAAATTTATGCCGGCAAAATATTTCATCAGGTGTATTCACAAATAAAATCTTTTTATTGATTACGACGTAAATTCTGAACAAACCCAAATTCTGGATTTTTTTTGCCTTTCATAAAGTGTTGTAAAATAAGGGTTTTTAAATTTTGTTGCTATTTGTAACATATTAATATTTAAATAATGTTATTATCTGTGCTAATTTTGACCTGTATAAAATGATATAGATTATGAGCCGGGCCATTGTACATATTGACATGAATACGTTTTTCGTTTCCTGCGAAAGACTTACAAATTCTGAACTCAACGGAATTCCCTTAATCATAGGTGGTGGAGAAAGAGGTGTTGTCGCTTCCTGTTCGTATGAAGCCCGACGGTTTGGAGTACGGTCTGCTATGCCAATTCATATGGCAATGAAACTTTGTCCTCAGGCAAAAATCATGAAGGGTGACATGGAATTATATTCTAGGCTATCTCATGATATTACAGAAATAATTCAGGAAAAAGCGCCTGTTGTAGAAAAAGCATCTATTGATGAATTTTATCTGGATATTACCGGGATGGATAAATTCTATGGCAGTTACAAATGGACCGATGAGCTCGCACAGCGTATTACAAATGAAACAGGTCTTCCCCTAACCTTTGCACTTTCCATTAACAAAACAGTTTCGAAAATCGGTACTGGTGAGGGAAAGCAAAAGCAAAATCTGGAAATACCTGAGCATCTGGTGCAGTCTTTCTTAAATCCGCTCTCGATACAGAAAATCCCAATGGTAGGCCAAAAAACCTTTGAGCTGCTATCGCGTATCGGAATCCGTACCATCCAGACCCTTTCCGAAATGCCGGCCGAAGCCCTGCAGCAGATGATAGGCAAAAATGGAATCGAACTATGGAAAAAAGCTAACGGCATTGACAATAACCCTGTTGAGCCATATACGGAAAGAAAATCTATTTCTACCGAACATACCTTTTCCCAGGATACAATTGATGTACACAAACTAAACAGGGTCATGCTGGGTATGGTAGAAAAACTGGCCTACCAGCTCCGCGCTGAAGAATGGCTCGCTTCAACAGTCACTGTAAAGATCAGATATGCAAATTTTGATACTGAAACCAAGCAATGCAGAGTCCAGTACACCTCTGCTGATCATATTCTGACCAAGACCGTAACGGAATTGTTTGACAAATTATACCAGCGCCGTATGAGGCTTCGTCTGATCGGAATCCGTTTCAGCGGACTGGTCAGAGGCACCTACCAGATCGATCTTTTCAATGATACCGAAGAGATGCTTGCACTGTATCAGGCGATGGACAGAATGAAGACCCGGTATGGTTTTGATGCTGTAATGCGCTGCGCAGGAGCATCAATTAAGCCCAATAATAAAAATGAAATTTTAAAACGTAAATCAGATTAAATGTATCTCAACTGCCATTCCTTTCATTCCCTTCGCTACGGAACTATTCCTCTTGAAGAACTGATCTCGCAGGCTGCTGCCTGCGATGTCAGCGCAATGGCACTAACTGATATCAATACAGCAACAGGGATTTATGATTTTATAAAAGGATGTGAAGCTATTGGAATTAAGCCTATTGTAGGAATGGAATTCCGCTCGGAACATAAACTGCGTTTTATAGGACTGGCTAAAAATGCCTCAGGCCTTGCAGAAATGAACCGCTTCTTGACTAAACATAATTTTGACAATACTGCCCTACCTGAATCTGCACCGGAATTTGAGGATGCATTTGTTATTTATCCTTTGGAGAATGCTCCACTGCTTTTAAAAGAAAATGAATATATTGGGATTCGCCCTGAACAGCTGCAGAAATTGGTGCTGTCAGATTGGAAAAACAGGCAGGAAAAAATGGTAATTCTGCAGCCTGTTACCTTTCGTACCAGAACCGAATACAACCTCCATAGAATACTGCGTGCCATTGACATGAACTTGATACTCTCCCGGCTGAGTCCTGAGGATTACTGCCAGGAAACAGAGGTAATGAGGCCTGTGGAATATATGATTTCCTTTTATGCCGAGTATCCTCAGATTATTTCAAATACCGAAAAAATTATTGCTGAATGTAATTTTGAATTTGATTTTAAAACTCCTAAAAACAAGAAATTTTACACCAACAGTAAAAAAGATGATATTCTGCTGCTGACAACTCTGGCTCAGCAGGGATTGGAGTGGCGCTATGGCAAAAATAATGCAGAGGCTAAATCGCGGATGTTCAAAGAACTAAAAGTAATTGACCAGCTGGAGTTCAGCGGTTATTTCTTGATTACATGGGATATCATAAGATTCAGCAATTCTCAGGGATTTCTTCATATCGGTCGCGGAAGTGGGGCCAACAGTATCATTGCTTATTGTCTGGGCATAACCGATATCTGTCCATTGGAACTTGATCTGTACTTTGAACGGTTTTTAAACCTGAATCGTAAAAGTCCGCCCGATTTTGACATCGATTGGAGCTGGAAGGAACGTGATACGATTCTTGAATATATATTTTCTCGTTACGGCTATGACCATGTAGCATTCTGCGGTACAAATGTTGAATTTAAATACCGTTCTATTTTTCGTGAGGTTGGCAAAGTTTTCGGGCTTCCGAAAGAAGAACTTGATATGCTTGCCAAAAATCCAATGGAACTGCATGCAGCCAATAAAGTGGTTCGACAAGTACAGCAGTATGGAATGCTTTTAGAGAAATATCCTAATCAGCGCAGTATGCACTCTTGCGGTATACTCATTTCCGAAGAGCCTATCACCAATTATACACCGCTGGAAATGCCTCCAAAAGGCTTTCCAATTGTTCTTTTTGATATGCATATAGCTGAAGATATTGGGCTTGAAAAATTTGATATCCTTAGCCAGCGTGGGATTGGCCATATTGATGACAGTGTAAAGCTTATTGAAAAAAACCGAGGAATACGCCTTAACATCCGTGATACTTCCATTTCAAAGAATGAAGCCAGGTGCAATGAATTTCTCGGAATCGGAAAGACCATAGGCTGTTTTTATATTGAGAGCCCCGCCATGCGGGGACTATTGCGACGTCTGAATTGTGATAATTACAAAACACTTGTTGCCGCTTCCTCTATTATCCGCCCCGGTGTGGCGCAGTCAGGCATGATGAAAGAGTATATCTTCCGCCACAACCATCCAGACAAGTTCGAATATTTCCATCCTGTCTTTCAGGAACAGTTGGGCGAGACTTACGGAATTATGGTGTATCAGGAAGACGTTATCAAAATTGCACTGCATTATGGAGGATTGCCAGCAGCCGACGGGGATATTCTGCGCCGCGCTATGTCAGGGAAAGGACGGTCTAAGGCAGCACTGCAGAAAGTAAAAGATAATTTCTTTCTTTCTTGTGCCCAGCAGGGGCATCCGCTAAAGCTCAGTGAGGAGATATATCGCCAGATCGAGTCTTTTGCTGGTTATTCTTTCTGCAAGGCGCACTCGGCATCTTATGCGGTGGAGAGTTATCAGAGCCTTTATCTCAAGGTTTATTATCCTGTGGAGTTTATGGTGGCTGTAATCAACAATCAGGGAGGATTTTATCGCACAGAAGTATATGTCCATGAAGCAAAAATGTCAGGAGCTTCAATTCACAATCCGTGTGTAAACAAAAGTGAATTTGAAACCACACTATACGGTACAGATATCTATCTGGGATTAATGCACCTTCAGAGCCTTGAATCCAAAATTGCTATTCTCATACAGCAGGAACGTGAAAAAAACGGATCATACAAATCACTTGAAGATTTTATCAACCGCATTCCTATCGGGATCGAAGGTATACAAATCCTTATCTTCATCGGCGCATTCCGTTTCACAGGAAAATCAAAAAATCAGCTGCTTGTAATTGCGCGGCTTATTTTAGTCAACTTTAAACCCGAAAACCGAAACCTGATGCTTATTCAGGAACCTGTCAAGGAATATGAGCTTCCAAAACTGGAACGTTCTGAATTTGAAGATGCCTTTGATGAAATAGAGCTCTTAAGTTTTCCTGTATCCTGCTCCCCTTTTGATTTATTGCAGACAAAATTCAGAGGTGATGTAATGGCAAAGGATTTATTGATGTATCATAAGAAAACTGTCCGCATGCTGGCGTATCTCATCTCACGCAAACACGTCCCTACAAAGATGGGGGCTATGTATTTCGGAACCTGGATTGATGCTCATGGGGATTTTTTTGATACTGCACATTTTACAGACAGTCTTGCGAAATATCCATTTCAGGGAGGAGGCTGTTATTTATTACTAGGGAATGTTGAGGTCGATTATCACTTCCCTACTATTACTGTAATCAAAATGGCAAAAATGCCTTTTATTGCTGACCCCAGATATTCAAATACCAGTGATAGACAATATAAAGTGCACGAACAGATTCGAGAAGATGTAAGTATGACGCATCGTAAACCTTATCCGCAGGAACATGAGATTAATCTGCCTAGACAGAAAATGAAATAAATCTTAATTACATTTTATTTTAATCAGTCATGGACCATAAGAAAATATGGTAAAACTTTTATTGTATTTAAAAATCTAAATTGTGGATAAACTATATTTTTTTATAGCTGCCTTATCAATTTTATCAGCTATACTTGATAAATACTCTATTTTATTCAGAACTTCATCAATACATAGTTGATGTTCTGATCCAGAAATATGTCCGACCGGGAAATATTTAATAAACTTATCATCAACAATACCATTACGATGGGCATACAAATGTCGTATCTGCAGAATTTTTTCAATTTCATTCTGGGTTATTGCATCCATTGCATTTAAGTCCTTAATTTGCTTATTATCAGAAATAAATCCTTTTACACTTCCTTTTTGGAGTTTGCTTACTTTTTGCTTAGCCCAAAAAGTAATAAATTCCTGTATATCTGAACAGTTCAAAACGTCTTCTACTTTTACCAGCTGTTCAGATTTTAATGTTTGAGGTTTAGCCAGATAAATCTCGAAAAGTACATCCGAGAGATAGGTTTCAAAACTGTCAACAACCGATGAATAAATTATTCTTGTCAAAACCTTACCTTCTTTATCATTGGTATAAGATGACGGTCCTTGAGGATATAAAAGCTGTTTTAAAGTATCTACAATTTTTATCATACTCTGATAGTGTTCTAAAATTTTAAATTTTGAATCTGTAGTACCTTCTTTTAAGAGCTCCATTGAATCATTTATGCTAGCTATCCTTGGATATCCTCCAGGTGATAATATATTCGAAACTGGATTGGTTAAAACTGTTTTGGCTGCTTCTCTTTTATATATCCTTCCTTCTACAGAAATAATAACCTGTGATTTTTTTACCGTTATGGCAAAAAGCTTTTTACCCTCATACTGAACATATCCGTAATCAACAATGGGCTTTGGAGACAATAAATCCAAAGCTTTATGTGTAATAGAAGTTGCTCGAAAATCTTCACTTAGACCTGAAACCTTTAATCCGCCAATTTCAGTAACACCTAAAATTAATAATCCTCCACTGGTATTAGCAAATGAAGATATTATTTGTGCAATGGATTTTGATGGCGGCAGAACTGCTTTATATTCTAAAACATCACTTTCATGCTTTAAGATAGATTTCGAAACTTCTTCTTGTAATGTCATAATTAATTCATATTTATCGGTATTCTATTAATACCTGTACTTTTTAAAACCCTGCCTAAAGTCAGAATATGCGGATCATGCTTGTCATTGTCAACCCATAATTCCGAAGTGTCACTATCTAAAGTATCTTTTTCAGAAGGATAGTAAATAATAACTTCACCATTGTCCGAAGGTCTGGTTACAATTTGAATAGCAACTCCATTTTTCGTTATTCCGGCAAGAGTTGTTGGAGCAGTTTCTTCCAAATCTGTACAATCATAATCTGGATGGCTCTGCAAATAACTTATTATATTTTGTTTTGCTCTGGCAATTAAGTTTTGTGCGTAATCAAGCATTTCTTTGGTATGCTTGGAAACATGATGAAATTTAGCAGTAATAAGAGGGTCCTTTAACGCAATCTCGAGTTCTTCATAAGTGGAAATTCCTAAACTGACTAATGTTTCCTTGGTTATAATAGTTTTTTCAGCGAAATCATTTGTCGGTGCTGTAAAATTGTTATCTTGAATTGTTGCTAATTTAGCTCGAAGATCTTCAATACTCTCCAGCCCATTTTCTATAAGTAATTGATTTAATTGCGCAGCATCTTTCATATTGGATGAAATATCATCATCCTCCAAGAATAAAAATCTTTTTTCAAATAGATCAGCAAAATACTCTTCCGCTTCTGTCCTGTTGTCATCCATCCATAAATAGAATTTTTTTAGTGTAGTTTTAAACTCTTTTCTTTTGTCAATATCTCTAATTATTGGCTTTATAAAAAACGCTATCTTCTCAGCAACATGACCAATATTATATTGACGGCTTTCAGGAAGCTCCAAAAATATTGCAGTATCTAATAATTCATTTCTAAAATCATGCCCCAGCTCGGCAACAATATCTTTTAATTCGTCTCCGATATTTCCCTCATCCAAAAATAAACTGTCCTTTGTGCAGAATACTCCATTTTGGTTTGGAAGTATTGGATGTTTTTCCCTGTTTATATTATTTTCAAATCCTTCTTTTACAAGAAAAGATACAAGCGCATCAAGCCATATTATAAATTCCCCTTCATTTCTGAAGTTTAAATTTTCAACAGCACCTTCAATTGTCTTGTGCTCTGCTATTGCAACAGCTAGATAAGATAAAGATTTTTTATCTGATTCCTGCCAAATTTTTTCGTCATATTTTTTTAAAATTCTTTTTTCAGTAAAATCATCAGGGTATATTCTTTGAGAAAATTTGAAAATTAATTCTCTTTTTTCAACCTTGTTTTCTTCTGAAAATAGGGAAGCTAAATAATCACATGCTACTACAATATTGTCTTTAGTATTCCCTATCATTAAAGCATTTATTTCAGCAATTATATCATCTTGTTTCTTAGGAGGATATAAAATTCCAGCACCGGTTTGAGCTTGTTTGTGAACTAAATATTCTCTTGGATCTGTACTTATTATTGCACAGGCATTTTTAAGTTCATCATCTATCTCCTTATCGACATTTAGTAGTGATTTCACTTTAAATTCACCAAACTGGTTCGGAATTACAGCGAAAGCATCAGTAAGAATGTCCTTGATGTGTATATTTTCAGTATTCAGTAACTGATAGTATTCATTCAGGAAAACAATGGCATTATGCTCCGAAACATTAAGCGAAGAAGCCAGATTTTCAATATTGCTATTATTTGATATTTCTTGTGACAGTGATGCCAATGTGTATTTTTGGCAGTCTGCCCATAGGACTGTACTCCATTGATGTACATTATCTTTTATGGGGACAAATGCAGGAAAAAGCTCTGACGATAACTTCCAAATTTGCTCTCTGACAGCCTCTTTATCAGCCGAAGGGAAAAAAGCCTGTTTTTGACCATAGGAATCCCAAATTGCAATTCTTTCTCCACTTACAACGTCAACGATTCTTGCATATAACAATTCATTTCGAATAGGATTAACAATATTTGGTTTATACCAATCCATGTCAATCCAAGAATTAGTTTTTGGTGATCTTACACGAGCCAGATTAAAAAGATCTTTCCATTCTCCTGCCTGATCTACATAGGATAAAAATAGCTTATAAAGTTCAACTGCGCGAAGCATTATTTCACTGTTGATCTTTGAAATTTCATTTCCATCACCTTTTAAACTTATTCCATTACGAGGTTCTGTCGGTTCAAACAAACAGCTGTTAATTATAAATGGTAAATGCAGATCCTCCGTTCCTATCAATGGAAAATCTAAATGAATTCTTGGAATTTCATAATCTAACTCTAAAACTTTCGTCATTCCTTCTTTTATAGAAATTGGAATAATAATTTGAAGTTCATCTTGGTCTACAACTATAAAGTTCTTATCAGAATTTATCCCGTTTATCAATAAATTGTAAGTGGTTACATTGTGATTTTGGTACGAAACCGTATTTGTACAAACTATTTTAAATACCGTTTCACCAATTAATTCCAAATCCATTGTAAGCGAATTTATTTCAGGAACATTTATCAATGTATAGGCAATTCCCTTTTCAGCCTCATCAAAAGCAATCTGTGCAAGTTCCCTTTTTTCAGGTGTTAATGGATAAACAAAGGAAGTTTGAAAATCATTCTTAGTTAATTCAACAGTCTCCGACATTTTTATGCTTTCCTCAGCATCGTCAAAGGATTGATTGATACCTTCAATTATTTCTTTTTCTCCTCTTCCGCTCCTGTTCAGCCAAAAACTAAACTCATTAAAGTTTTCTTCCTCATTCTTATAAAAGCTTTTAACTAAAACTTTTTCAGAAAGAAGATGCGTAGTCATAAAACCTGTTCCGAAACGTCCGGTGGTCTTATATTGTTTACCTACTGCATCTGGGTCCCTTTCTTTATCACTGGACGAATACTTTCGAATAAGGCCTCTGATATGTTCATTGGTAAAATAACCTTTATTATGGGAAAAGATGAACTGATTTTCATTTATTTCAATTTTGATATCGACCTTTTCTCCTTCTTCATTACACAAACTAGCATTGTCTTTTGCATTTTGCATGAGCTCCCAAATTAATCTTCTGGCCGTAAATTCTAATTGAATTTCCTGCCTAACGCTCATTAGTTTTTCTAAAATTGACTTCGCAGTTATTTTGTTTAATTCGTCTCTTTCAAACTTTGTAAAAATGCCATCTGTCATATCTAAATAGATTAATTATCAATACTAATGTTGTTAATTACTTGGTATTATTTTGAATTATAATAATTTGATCATCTTCCTCTTGATTTATATATACATCTTATCTCAACTGTTTCTTCAACAGCAGCGGTCAATAAATATCAAGGCCTTAACATGAAAATCAATTATAATCAAACGTACAAAATGCCATTTATTTCTTTTTACGGTTTTCCACAAATGCAGTTTACAAATGGCAAATTAATTCTTTAGTGCAAATCAAAGCACAGTATAAACACCTGTTTTTTAAATAAAGATAAACCTAATATTTTCAATTCGAAACGGCATAAAAAGGCAGCCAAGATAGTGCCCGCCGTATGCTGCATACGCATAATGGCGCCGCTTTCGCTTGCCACCCTTCGGGACTTATAGCACTCCGCATCCTCATAACCGGTCACTTGATTCTTGCTTTCTTTTTTCCCGTTTTTTCTTTTGAAAACAATTTTTGGGAGTGCAGGGAGAAAGAAATTTTAAACAACAGTAACGCTAAAATTTAAAATCATGGAAATCACAGGACGTATTACAAAAGATGCACTAGCCCGTAAAGTGGGAAATGAAAAACAGGTCGTTAACTTCTCCATTGCCATCAATGACAGCTACAAGCCCAAAGGAAGCACCGAGTACAAACACATTACAACTTTTGTAGAGTGCTCGTATTGGCTGAACGCAAAATTGGCTGAGTGGCTCAAAAAAGGGGCGCTTGTTCAGCTCTTCGGGCGTGTCGGGATTAGCACCTATATCGGTCACGATGGCTCGGCTATGGGGTCTTTGACTTTTCACATCAACAGCCTTAAGATTTTGGCTTTTGCCAAAAAAGAAGATGGATCTGCGGGCGCTGTTATCACGCCTAAAAAACAAAATTCCTCAGAAGAACCCGATGACCTGCCTTTTTAAGACAGGCTCTGATTGTATTTATAAACGCCAAAAAATCACATTATGAAAGCCTTGGACAAAAACGAGTATTCGGAGTATGATGTAAGCCAAGTATTCAACGAAATCATTATAAGCCATTTGGACGGCTATAACGGAAAGAAAAAGCAGCAGTTGAAGTCTTTCCTAGAAGACCTGCAGAGAGGGGGCTGTATCAGTGGTATGATAGGGGAATTTATCTATCACAACGACTGCAAAGCTTTTTACATCAAACACCTTGAAGATTTGGAAGGCATCAAGGAGGATTTGGAAGAAGCATTTGGAGAGCCTGTAGCCAACCGCTACAAACTGCCCCACTACACTTTTTTATGCTGGCTCTGCTTTGAGGAGTACTGCTACGGCATTTACAGCAATGTCTTTGAACAATAACTGTTAATCAAACTTTTTCCATCATGAAACCATCAGAGAACTTTAAGACCGCTATAGAGAATTATCTCAATACTACTGCGCAGGGCGATTCAGTCTTGGCGCACAGCCTTGCCAAAGAAACCAAAAACATCGAGAGCTGTTGCATTTACATTTTTGGCGAGGTCAAAAAAACAGGATTGTGCGCCTTTGACAATCAGGAAATCTTTGACATGGCAGTTAAGTACTACACCGATGATTCCATCGGTATTCCTGCCCCTGTATCGTGCAGGGCTGTAGTGCAGACACCTGCAAAAACAGACCTGTTCTCTCAGCCTGAAATACACACGTTGTCAAGTAGTAGCGAAACCATACCTCAAGTAAAACAGGAAGTTAAACTCGTGCAGACCGCCTTAACACTTTTTGACCTATGATACCCAAAACCAGCATCGAAAAACAGCTTACAGCACTAAGCGCTTCACTTGCTCCGATAACGCGCGAAGTTGAAGCTTGGGCTGAAAAAAATATTTTTCTGGATTGGGCTGTTCTGTCAAGAGGAAAATTCTACTGCCTGCAGTGTGCGCACTCTTGGAAACCCTCAGACAGCGAATCCTGCTGTAAATTCATCAATTGCGCCCACTGTAAAGCAAAACTTAAAATGCAGGCGTGTAATCAAGTACATTTCAAAGAAATAGAATATTTTGCCATATTGGAAACCTGTGCTGGATATCAGGTTGTTAGGATAATAATCGCATACAAACACATGAAGAAAAATTTTATGCCGACTTACTTCTGTAAAGAAGTGATGCAGCATTGGATAAGCCAAAAAGGGGAAGTCCGCAGTTTTTCAATAGGCACTAATGTATTTTCAAATACGATAGATGCTTGGAAATTCTATTCCCCCCTTGAAATCAAACCAAAGGATTTCTTTCGAAATGCCAAATATTACATCAATCCCTTCAAAGTTTATCCAAAGGTAAAAGTGCTTCCGCTTTTGAAAAGGAACGGTTTCAAAAACTCGGTATACAATATTGCCCCGCACCTGCTCTTTTCATCCCTGCTGACCGATCCCACAGCAGAAACCCTGCTAAAGGCAAAACAGCAGAACCTCTTGCAGTATTATCTTGGTGCTTCACGTCAGCGTGTTAAATACAACTGGCAGGCAGTCAAAACTGTAATCAGAAAAAATTATAAAATCACTGATGTGCAGATTTGGGAAGATTATCTCGAACTGCTCCGATATTTCAAAAAAGACCTGTCCTGTCCTGCTTATGTCTGTCCCGAAAATCTCAGCATGGCGCACGACCATTTGGTGCAGAAAAAAAGGGAACTGCTCAGAAAGAAAAAACTGCAGGATCTGCGCCTTGAAATCGAAAAAGCGCAGAAAAGGTACGCAAGTGATAAAAAACGTTTTTTTGGACTGTTTTTCAAGGAAAAGGAACTTAGTATCTCTGTAATTGAAAACGTTAAGGATTTCATGCAGGAGGGCGACGATTTAGGGCATTGTGTTTTTACCAATGAATACTATGACAGAAAAGATTCCCTGATACTGTCGGCTAAGATGGCTGAAAAATCAGTTGAAACCATTGAAGTATCACTAAGCCGTATGGAGATCCTGCAATGCAGGGGCATGAAAAACAATGCTTCCAAGCACCACAAACGTATTCTGAGCCTGATGTCTAAAAATCTGTATCAGATTAAAGCCAGGATGAAACAAAAGCAGAAGAAAGTCTAAAGTATAACAAAGCCGGTATCTATGCCGGCTTTTTTGTGGCGGCGCAGACACTTCAAGGTTTTGGATGCTGTCTTAAATACAGACATTGTTTTTGAAATTCAAACCTTTACCTGCTTAAAAATATAATCATAAAATTGCTGTGCACCCCAAAATTTTTAGTAATTTTCTATCCAATCAGGTAAACCCGGCAATATGGATGACAAAGGACAAATAGGTGAAGATTTTGTAAATGATCTGGCATACAGATCATTCCTTAAGTACTGGTGCTATCCTGGACCGAAACATGAAAATGGGGATAAAAAGGAAATCTGCGACCTGATGATCATCTTCAATTCAGTTCTCATTATCATCTCGGTTAAAAACTACGAGTTTAAGGGAAACCATTTCAGGTACTTCAACAATACAATTGAAAAGGCAGTCAAGCAGATCCACGGCGCATGCCGTACCTTGTTTAGTGCCAAAGAAGTGCAGATTAAACATCCGGACAAAGAAATTGAGATCTTTCCCAGGGAACAGATAAAAAAAGTTTTCAGGATTGTAATAAATCTGGGAGAGGGCGTAAAGTTCTATCCCTTTAACCAAACCACAAAAAATGATGACTACGTAACGCTTTTTGACAAGGATTCCTTTCAGACCATTATAGATCAGCTCGACACTATTCCTGACTTTATCGATTATCTGGAAAAAAGAGAGAAGCTTTTTAAAGGCAGGACCACTATCATTATGCCCGGCGATGAATTTGATTTTCCTGTCGAAACACAGAAAGAGTTCTTTGAGCTCAGGGATCAGATCACAAATAATTACATCTTGATCTCAGGCACTGAAAAGGATCTGCTCTCACACTTTTTTAAAAATACCAGAAACTTTCCCAAAGCCTTAAGTGAGGATTCAAACGGGATCTATCTTATAATAGACGGAGACTGGGATTCTTTTGCGGCAGAAGAAAAGGTGAAAAATAAAGCTAAAGCTGATAAAGCGAGCTATTTCATAGACGGTTTTGTGCAGAATGAAATATTAAAGAACGATCTTCTGAAAAATTTGACCCCAATGAGGCTCGGCCTTGCAAAAGCACTGCTTTCCTTTGACCGGCTTACCAGACGATCCATCGCCAACAGTTATTTTGAATTTCATGACCGCTACAAGGATGTTTCAGGACTGAATTTCGGAAGACGGTTCGGCGATTTTGACGGCGTAGGCCTGCTATTGACATTTTATACAGACCAGATGGACTTTGAAATGATCAATACTTTAAATAATCTGGCAATAGAAAGCTGCAACCTCTTTACAGGCTATAAAAGCAAGTCAATGATTCTGATTTCGACAAACCGCAGCCACAGGTTCCTGTTCGCGCATATTGACAAAATTGAAAAATACAGCCCTCAGCATGAAGAAATGATAAGAAACGATGTAAAGGCGCTCGGCTGGTTTACAAAACACACTTTTCTACACGGCACAGAAAAAGAGTTTCCAAAATAAATCTTTTGCTGGTGACACGTTTGGGATATTCTTCGATCAGCGTCTTTTTATCGCATTGCTCAGCATTCCAGAAAAAAGAATCAGGTCTTCATATGAGCCCAGAATTTATCGTTCTACACCGCATTGAAGTTTCTTTGAAACTTTTGCAATATGTCCCGGTGCCGAATTAGAGCATTCGGTAATGGCTGCACCGTATCCTTGATTTTTTCCCACGTTTTTTACAGCCGGAAACTTTTTCCATTTTATCTGTTAGCTTTTGAAAGCGGTCTTCCCGCAGACATCCACGACGGAAATCCAAAGGATCTTTTGCTGCTTCATGTAAAAGTTAGTAAGAAAATGGGTTTCAAATTTAACACTTTTAACATTAATTTTAATTATTAGTAAATTTATATAATTATATTTGTTTCATATTTTTACTTTTCATGAAAAGACTTCACATCATATTAATTGTTACCTTAGGCCTCTTTTTGATGCCGATGGCAAGTTTTGCATGTGGAAATCTTTCTAAGGAAGTTTCCTGCAAAAAGGAAGCTAATGCAGCCCATCATGATGACTGTTCAGAAAACAGCTGTCATTCAAAAAAGGGAAATCATGAAGGCTGTGGCGGAAAATGCGGGCATCGCACTTGCGGCTGCGTTTCAGTTTGCAGCGGGGGAATTGTTTTTTTAACCTACCCGGAATTCAAAAATACTTCTATCTGCCTTTTTTCTGAAAAACAGACATTCTATAATTCAGAAACATCGATTTTATCGGGTTTCTACTCTATCTGGCTTATCCCTAAAATAAGCTAAATACCTTTTTTGACAGCCATAAGTGTGTCAAAAAAGGAAGCCTATCTGCCTCATTTTTTTAATTTTTCGCTTTTGTAGAATATTGTTCTATACGCCTTGTATGCACAATTATTTCTCAAAAGCATCATTTTCACTATCAAATACATTTTAAAATGAAATCAATTCAAAAAGGATTGATGGCAATTGCTCTATTGCTGTCAGTCATAGTGTTTGGCGCACCTGTAAAAAATGCAAAAACTGTAAATGCTAAAATTTACGGTAATTGTCTAATGTGCAAGACTGCTATTGAAAAAGCAGGAAACATCAAAAATATCGTTTCGGTAAACTGGGACCAAAACACCAAAATAGCGGCCATTACCTACGATGAGAAGAAAACAAATCAGGACGAGGTCCTAAAACGAATTGCCTTAGCCGGATATGACAGCGACCAGTTCTTAGCTCCTGCCGACGCCTATGCAAAACTTCCGCAATGCTGCCAGTATGAAAGAACAAATATGACGGCCCCAATAAAGAAATTGGATATGGACAAAATGGATCATTCGCAGCATGCAGCCGCAATTCCTTCTGATGCACAAGAGAACAGTCCTTTTAAAGCAATTTTCGACAGCTATTTTGATCTAAAAGATGCTTTAGTGAAAACGGATGCTAAAACTGCCAGCGTGAAATCCAAAGAGCTTCTTGCTGCGGTCAATGCTGTTAAAATGGATAACCTAAAGCCAAAAGAACACACTGCATGGATGAATGTAATGAAAAGTCTGGCTGCAGATGCAAAAAACATTTCCGAAAGCCAGGATATCAAAAAACAAAGAGAATCCTTTAAAAGCCTATCCAAAAACACTTACGATCTTATAAAAACTACCGATCAGCCACAGCCGGTTTATTACAACCACTGCCCAATGGTTGATGCAAATTGGCTGAGCAAAGAAAGCGGGATCAGAAATCCGTATTACGGTTCGCAGATGCTTAGCTGCGGTTCGACAATAGAAACAATCAAATAAGGCTATCTAACAAAAAGTGTTGGACAGAATGATATTTTGTAAATAATAAAACTAAAAAAATGAAAAAATTAATTATCTCGACAATTGTAATGGCAGCTGTACTTACAGCATGCAATTCAAAAAACAAAGAAGTCACAGCTCCCGATGCTGCTGCTGTAACCCAGAATGACACGGAATTGTACGCCTGTTCTATGCATCCTGAAATTACGGGAAAAAAAGGAGACAAATGTTCCAAATGCGGAATGGAATTAACAGAGCCTGTAAAACAAACTACTCAAAAAGGTGCAGAAATAAAAACTAGCCAAGCCAGTGCACCATTTTCTGCAGATGAAATTGTAAACAATTACCTGGCGCTTAAAAATGCATTAACAAAAGATGACACAAAAGGAGCAGCAGATGCCGGAAAAGCACTGCATGCAGCCTTTAACAAGGTAAATCCAGATTTAATAGATGCTAAAATAAAAGCAGATTATCTCGATATTGCAGATGACGCCAAAGAACATGCCGAACATATCGGGGCCAATGGCGGTAATATCGAACACCAAAGAGAGCATTTCGCCCTGTTGAGTAAAGACATGAATGATGTGATCATGGTTTTCGGAACTTCAAAAACATTATATCAGGACTATTGCCCAATGTATGACGGCGGGAAAGGGGCCATCTGGGTCAGTGAGACAAAAGAGATAAAAAACCCATATTATGGTTCTAAGATGCTTACCTGCGGTTCAATGAAAAAGCAATTGTAAAATGAAGCGGTTCACCAGAAAGATTCTTTTTACTGGGTTAATTATTTTTCTACTGATGCAATTGTATCAGCCTGCCCGAAATTCCGATTACGGGCAGGTTTTACCAATTCACATTTCAAAAGTATATCCCATTCCCAAAAATGTACAAGCGATTCTTGAAACCTCCTGTTATGATTGCCACAGCGACAACACACAATATCCATGGTACTCCTACATCCAGCCAGCGCGTACCCTTATGGAAGGACACATAAAAGAAGGAAAAGAAAATTTGAATTTCAGCCAATGGGGAAACTATTCCAAAAGAAAGCAGCAGAATAAATTAGACCGGATTTCAAAGCAGATAAAAGCAAACGAGATGCCATTGCCTTCTTACACATTAATCCATAAAAATGCAGTATTGACAGCTGTTCAAAAAGAGCAGCTTATAAGCTGGATTGAAAAAGTAAATGATAGTCTTTCTAAAATAAATTAAACCTATGGTACACAAATTAATAGAATGGTCCCTGCGTAACCGGTTCATCATATTACTATTATCCGCAGGAATATTTGTTTGGGGTATTATCTCTATTCAAAAAAATCCCATCGATGCTATACCCGACTTATCTGAAAATCAGGTAATCGTTTTTACAGAATGGATGGGACGTGCTCCACAGCTCGTTGAAGACCAGATCACCTACCCCTTGGTAACAAACCTTCAGGGATTGCCTCAAATTAAATATGTAAGGGCAGCTTCCATGTTTGGCATGAGTTTTATCTATGTCATTTTTGAGGATGATGTCGATGTATACTGGGCAAGATCAAGAGTGCTGGAAAGGCTCAGTACTATTAGCAGCACCCTGCCCAAAGGAGTTGCCCCACAGTTGGGGCCTGACGGAACCGGGGTTGGTCATATACTATGGTATACCCTTGATGCTCCAGGTATTGATCTGGGAGAACAAAGGGCCCTGCAGGACTGGTACGTGAAGTTTGCTCTGCAGAATGTTCCGGGAGTAAGTGAAATTGCCTCTTTTGGAGGATTCCAGAAAGAATATCAGGTTACACTTGATCCAAACAAACTGCTGTATTACAAGCTGTCTGTCCCGGAGGTCATAGGCGCCGTGCGTGCCAATAACAATGAAAGCGGCGGAAGAAAATTCGACATGAGTGATATCGGCTACATCATTAAGACATCCGGTTATCTTAAATCCATTAAGGAGATCGAGGATATCCCGCTGAAAAACCAGAATGGCATTCCTGTAAAAGTAAGCGATATAGGAACTGTCCAGATGAGCGGGGAAACCCGATTAGGCATCTTTGACCATAATGGCACAGGTGAAGCCGTTGGAGGTATAGTGGTTATGCGTTACGGTGAAAACGCAGATGCCGTTATTGATAATGTCAAAGAAAAGATGAAGGAAGTTGCCAAAGGGCTACCCAAAGGAGTAAAATTCAACATTGTATACGATCGGGGGCATCTGATAAAAGAATCTATTGATTCGGTTAAACGAACTTTGATTGAAGAGATGCTCGTAGTATCCCTTATCGTTATTATTTTTCTTTTTCACTGGCGCAGTGCGTTAAGTATTATCATCCAGATCCCAATTACAATTGCAGCAAGTTTCATACTGCTTAATGCTTTTGGTATCTCATCCAATATAATGTCATTAACGGGTATTGCTTTGGCTATTGGTGTTATTGTCGATAATGGAATTATAATGAGCGAGAATGCTTATCAGCATCTATCACAGCGTTACGCCCAATGGCAGTCCGAACAAAAAAATGAAACAAACCGAGATGAAAAGAATTAAAAATATATTTCGCAAAAAGCCACAGTGGATATCCGAAGAGGAAAGAATACAAATAATTGAGAAAAGCAGCAAGCAGGTTTCTCGCGGCGTATTCTTTGCCACTGTTATTATAATCACTTCTTTCCTGCCTGTATTTATGCTTAGCGGTCAGGAAGGGAAATTATTCCATCCCCTGGCCTACACAAAAACCTTCATATTGGTTGTGGATGCACTGCTTGTACTTACGCTGGCACCGGTACTGATTTCTTTTTTTATGAAAGGAAAATTCAGGCCTACCGATTCCCATCCCGTTAATCGTTTTCTTGAAAAAGGATATGAGCCCATTATAAGATGGGTTCTCAAATGGAGAAAAACAACCCTGACGGTTAACATCTTGGCTTTGTTGATTTCCATTCCATTGTTGATGCGCCTTGGAACAGAGTTCGTCCCGCCCCTTGATGAGCAGAGCATCTTGTTTATGCCTGTCACGCTGCCTGATATCTCGAATGGAGAAATTAAGCGCATCTTGCAGGTACAGGATAAAATAATAAAATCGGTTCCTGAAGTAGAAAGCGTACTGGGAAAAGCCGGAAGGGCAAACACAGCTACGGATAATTCCCCAATGAGCATGATTGAGACCATAATATTGCTCAAACCAAAATCACAGTGGCGTGAAGGAATTGATAAAAAAGATATTATTAAGGAGCTTGATACCAAACTTCAGATTCCGGGCGTAGTAAACGGCTGGACACAGCCAATTATCAACCGTATCAACATGCTTGCAACAGGTATTCGTACCGACGTGGGAATTAAGGTCTATGGACAAAACCTCGACACCATTGCACGTGTATCTGAGAAAGTAAAAATGGCATTAGAGGGAACGCCAGGGGTTTCCGACTTATTTGTGGATCCTATAACCGGCGGCAAATATCTAGATGTAAATGTCAATCGCCCGGAACTGGCCCGGTATGGATTAACCGTGGATGATGTAAACCAAACCGTGGAATTTGCTTTAGGCGGTGCATCTATTGGCAATACAGTTGAAGGGCGAAGACGTTTCTCAATCAGTGTGCGTATGGCTCAGGACTATAGAAACAGTGTGGAACGCATCAAACGTATCCCCTTGCAGTCCCCAACCTTTGGAGAGGTTCCCCTTTCTGCTGTTGCTGATATTAAGTTTGTAGACGGCCCTCCTATGATCAGTTCAGAAAATGCGCTCCTGCGCGGGGCCGTTATGTTCAATATCCGCGACCGTGATATGGGAGGAACTGTTCAGGAAGCCATGAAAAAATTAGAAAATGCCAAAGAAATACTCCCACAAGGGTACTTTATAGAATGGAGCGGACAATATGAAAACCTGATCAGCGGAGAAAAGACCCTTAAAATCATTGCCCCAATCGTATTGCTTGTTATTTTCTTCTCTCTCTATTTTGCTTTTAACTCTCTCAGAGAAGCCTTCCTGAGCCTTATAACAGTGCCTTTTGCTTTAATTGGAGGTGCCTATATAATCTTTTTCTGGGATGTCAATCTATCAGTGGCTGTAGCAGTTGGATTTATTGCCCTGTTCGGAATTGCTGTCGAAACCGGAATAGTGATGGTCATTTATCTCAATGATGCAATGGAGCAGCTCATCAGGGCCAAAGGAAATTCAAGTGAAACAATCACAAAAGAGGATCTCAGGGAATATGTGGTGCATGGCGCCGCAAAACGGCTTCGTCCAAAACTAATGACAGTCTGCGTTTCATTATTTGGACTGGTTCCCGTCCTATGGTCTAATGGCGTTGGAATGGATGTAATGAAGCCAATTGTATTGCCTATGATTGGCGGGGTATTTACCTCTGCCGTACATATCTTATTAGTAACCCCGCTTATTTTCCTAATGTCTAAAGAATATGAATTACGAAAATATGGAAAACTTGAAGTACATGATGTCAAACATTAAAATACTGGCAGTACTATTGCTTTTGCTGCCATTACAGCTATTGAGCCAGACCAAACAGGTCTTGTCTCTTGATACGATCCTTCAGAGGATTGATAAAAAAAACGTGCTGCTGCAGAGTTATAACTTAAAGGCAGAAGGGTTCAAATACAGCGCCGATGCCGCTACGGCATGGATGGCGCCAATGGTGGGTGTCGGGACATTTATGACGCCCTATCCTTTTCAGGAAGTTATGGATGACCGCGACAAAGGATCTTTAATGTTCAGAGTTGAACAGGATATCCCAAATTTCGGAAAATTAAACAAAAAGAAAAAATTCATCCAGTCCCAGGGAAATATTGAGAATGCTACCCGTGCTGTTACCCTTAACGATTATAAGGCGAAAGCCAAACAGCTCTACTACAGCTGGATGGTGGCCGAACAGCGCATCAAAGTCTTGGATCGGAACGAAAAAATTATGATTACCATGAAGAAAATTGAGGAAGTAAGGTATCCCTACAATCAGTCTCAATTGGGCAATGTGTATAAGATTGATGCCCGGCTCGAAGAAAATAAAAATATGATCCGCATGCAGGAAGGTGAAATAGCCAAAGCAAGGGCCTGGCTTAACAGTTTGATGAACCAGCCCGGGAATGCCGATTTTTCGATAGACACAACCGCTGTTCCGGTCTTTAATCCCGCTCTTCACGATACCACAAGCATAGCTGCCGCACGCGGAGACATCAAAAAAATGAATGCCGGAATTGAATCAATGCAATTGAGCATAGAGGCAATGAAAGCTGAAAAAAATCCTTCTTTCAAATTTCAGTTTGACCATATGAATTCATTTGATAAAATGATGCCTAAAGCCTATTCTGCAATGGCGATGGTGTCCATTCCAATTGCTCCGTGGTCATCAAAAATGTATAAATCAGATGTCAAGGCAATGCAGTATAATGTACAGGCAATGCAGAAAGAGAAATCTGCCATGCTGCAGGAAACCCAGGGGATGCTGTATGGCATGCAATATGAAATACTGACCATGCAAAAAAAGATTCAGGGCCTCGAAACAAAAATAATCCCTTCTATGCAAAAATCCTTGGATGTAAACTTTCTGAACTATCAGGAAAACAAACTGCAGATTCCTGTAGTAATTGATTCCTGGGAAGCTTTAAATATGCTGCAGAATAACTTATTGGATGAAAAATTAAAACTATATCAAATGATTGTCGATTATGAAAAAGAACTATATCGCTAAGTTGGCAGCATTGTCATTGGTTTCTATATTAGTATTGACAGCCTGTAACAATAAAACCGAGCATAACAGTAAGCCAGTGCATCAGCATAGTGCAAATCAGAAATATACTTGTCCAATGCATCCCGAGGTTATTCTGGATAAGCCAGGCAGCTGCCCGATATGCGGTATGGAATTGGTTCCAAGACATACCCCTGGTACGGAAACAGCTATAGACAGCAGCCTGAAACACCTTATAAAACCAGTCAATGAACAGGTCGTTTCTAATATATCTGTCATAAAACCTGAGAAAGGGACTAAAATAATCTCCATGCAGGTACAAGGAATTATTACCTACGACAGCCGCGGCCAGACCAGTATTTCCAGCAGGGTAAGCGGGAGGATCGAACGCCTGCTGATTAAGTACAATTATCAGCCCGTAAAAAAAGGACAGTTGATCATGGAAATCTATTCACCTGATCTGGCTGCCGCGCAAAGAGAATTGTTGTTTATTTATCAATCTGACCCCCACAATCCAATGCTTCAAAAAGCAAAAGAAAGGCTGTCTTTGTTAGGCATGCAGCAAAAACAGATCCAACAGGTATTAAAAACAGCTAAAATTTCCTATCGCATCCCGGTTTACAGTAACGCCTCCGGATACATCTTGGACAACAGTGCAGCGGCAAACGCGTCTGCAGCAGCTCCGGCGGCTTCTTCTCAAAGCGCCGCGTCAGATGATGGTATGGGCGCAATGGGTTCAAGTGGCAATGCAGCGTCAGCCAGCAGTGCATCTTCCCCTGCAGCACCAGCTGTTATCCTGAGAGAAGGGCAATATATTGGTGCGGGACAATCCCTTTTTACAATTTATACCAACAAAAACCTTATCGCCGAATTTGCTTTTGATCCATCGGTGGCATCCCGGGTTAAAAAAGGACAAAAATTGGTGTTTTATGAACCGTCAGATAAGCAAACCGTGTATAGCGGCACCATCGGACTTATTCAGCCCGTCTTTAAAGAGGGAGGCAACTTTACCATAGCACGTATTTATTTGCAGGATAACAAATTTCAGACCGGCAAATTAGTTACTGCTGCCATTCCAATTGTCAGTAAAGGCTGGTGGCTTCCGCAAAGTGCCGTTCTTAATTTGGGAAATAAGTCCATTGTTTTCAAAAAAGAGCAGGACGTGTTTGTTCCCCGAGAAGTTAAAACGAAAAACAATGCTGATGGAATGGTGCTAATCGATCAAGACATAAGTGATTGGGATATTGCCAGTAATGCTGCCTACATGATAGACAGTGAGAGTTTTATCAAGACAGTTTCAGAACATAAATAAAAAAATAGGCTATGAACAATAAAATATTAATTCGTACTATTTTGCTCATTGCAATGGTTTTTCCGCTTCTATTTGCAGCGTGTGCCCAAAAAGAAGAAAAAAAGGTCAGTCAGCAAAAAGCTCAAACTTATACCTGTCCCATGCATCCGCAAATTGTAAAAGATGGCCCCGGCTCATGCCCGATCTGTGGCATGGATTTAGTGCCCTTCGAAAAAAACAACGCACAGGACTTTCTAACCTTGGGTCCCAGCCAGCAGGCATTAGCCAATCTCACTACAATAACTGCCGGGGAAAATGAATTTTCAAATTCTTCCCGTCTCAACGGACGTCTGGTTACTGACCCCGAGCAGACCATTTACATCTCAAGTCGTGTCGAAGGAAGGATTGAAGAGTTGTATATAAAAGAAACCGGGGTTCCGATTCGAAAAGGCCAGCCCTTATACAGAATATATTCAGAGCAGCTTTCAGCCCTTCAGCAGGAGTACCTCCTTGCCACAGCACAGGCTGCAAGCTTTTCTGAGGACAGACGTTTTGCCCAGATAAAAAATGCTGCAAAACAAAAACTGCTCTTGTATGGGCAGTCTGAAGCGCAGCTTAATGAATTGTTCAAAAAACAAAAAGCATCACCCTATGTTGTTTACTACGCTCCAGATTCAGGAATAGTGGCAGAAATATCCATAACAGAAGGCCAATATGTTACGGAAGGAGCTTCCATTATGAAACTGGAAGATTACAATCGCCTATGGGTCGAAGCTGATGTCTATCCCGCAGATGCTGGTAAAATTAAAGCAGGCCGAAAAGTGAAAGTCATAGTTCCAGGTTATGAAGATCAGCCCCAAACGATGACGGTCGACTTTATAAATCCTGCCCTGCAGGCAAGCAAACAGACAATACAGCTGCGCGGTACCATCGCCAATTCAAATAACCAATGGCAGGCAGGTCAGCAGGCGATTGTTTTGCTTCCTTCCTCAGAGCAAAAAATGAAGCTGACCCTGCCTGTTGATGCGGTAATCAGAGACGGCAGCGGCACACATGTCTGGATTGAAATCGAAAAAGGCAAATATCAGCCTAGAATGGTTACCATTGGTTCAGAAACCTTCAGTGAAGTCGAAATTACCAGCGGCTTAAAAAAAGGAGATATCGTCGTTGCATCCGGTGCCTATCTCCTTTACAGTGAATTTATATTAAAAAAAGGCAAGAACCCCATGTCAGGAATGAAAATGTAATAATCAATCACACAGACAATGAAAAAATTAATAAAAATCGGAATTCCAATATCAATAATCTTCTTACTTACTGCCTGCGGCAACAGTGAAAACAAAAAGAAAGAGGTTCCGCCTGAAAACAAAACTTCTGTAGTAATTCCAAAGGAATCCATAGTGAAGATAAATGACGATATTTTAAACGCCATATACAGCCATTATGTCCATTTAACAGCAGCCCTTGCCAAAGATAATGTCGCGGAAGCAAAACTGGCGGCCAATGCAATTGAGGCGGGAGCACTGGAAATCCGCAGCAGCAGCAATCTTGCAGCAGATGCAGCAGCAATCGTTTCAGCTCCAGATATCGATAAGCAGCGAGCTGCTTATTCTGATCTAAGTAATGAACTGGTCAGCCTGCTGAAAAAAACAGGAATGGCTGACGCTGAGCTATACGTGGAATACTGTCCAATGGCTTTCGGCAACAAAGGAGCAGTATGGATCAGTTCTACCAAGGAAGTACGAAATCCCTACTTTGGAGAAAAAATGCTCAAGTGCGGCGAGGTTAAAGAAATAATTAAATAATCAGAATCTAAGATTATTTTTTAGTGTTAAACAATTGGTTCAAAATAGGTTCAAAAAAATAACGCATCAAAACTGTAAAAAATAACCTTATGACACACACCTATACAATTTCGGGGATGACTTGCGATGGATGTCGTACAAAAGTAGAAAAAACGCTAAATGCCGTAGAGGGAATAAAGGCAAAAGTCACTTTAGATCCTCCATTAGCAACCATAACAATGGAAAAACATATTGCTGTCCAAGAGCTCCAGGAAGCATTGACTGCGGTTGGAAAGTACACCATTGAAATGGCTCATGTGCCCCATTCGGATGAAAAAAAAGCGGAAAAGTCATGCTGTAGCACTGCTAAGGATGATGCCCGCAAAGATGATCATAAAACGACAGCCGTTGCACATAATCATGCGGGTGGTAAATACTATTGCCCGATGCATTGTGAAGGAGATAAAATGTATGATAAAGCAGGAGATTGTCCTGTATGTGGAATGCATTTGGTGCAAGAACCAGCTGCTGCCCAGGTTCAGCAGTATACATGTCCAATGCATCCGGAAGTTATAGCCGATTCGCCGGGTTCATGCCCTATTTGCGGGATGGATCTGGTGCCGCTGCAGCCAAGTGAAAGCCAAGACCAGAGAATTTACAAGGATTTGGTTAAGAAAATGAAAATAGCGGTAGTATTTACTGTTCCCATTTTTGCCATCGCAATGATAGAAATGGTGCACAACAATCCTTTACTTCAACTAATGGATGCCTCTAAATGGAACTGGGTACAACTTGTTTTGTCTCTTCCTGTGGTTTTTTATGCCTGCAGGATATTTTTTGTGCGAGCATGGAAATCAATAATTACTTGGAATCTCAATATGTTTACCCTTATCGGTATTGGTACAGGAGTGGCATTTATATTTAGTTTGGCCGGTATTTTTTTTCCAGATATTTTTCCAAGCGAATTCAAGACCGAACACGGAACGGTGCTTCTATACTTCGAGGCTACAACAGTTATTCTAACTTTGGTTTTGTTAGGACAGTTACTTGAAGCCAGGGCGCACAGCCAAACCAGTGGTGCTATAAAAGAATTATTAAAACTGGCTCCTACCCAAGCTACCTTGGTAATTGATGGCCGCGATCAGGTAATCTCAATCCACGATATCAAAAAAGGTGATTTATTACGCGTAAAACCCGGAGACAAAATTCCTGTGGATGGGAAAATAACTGATGGTGAAAGTACAATAGACGAATCGATGATTACCGGTGAACCAATTCCTGTGGATAAAAAAATGGGAGACATGGTGTCATCAGGAACTATCAATGGGAACAAATCATTTGTTATGATTGCAGAAAAAGTAGGTTCAGAAACCCTGCTTTCGCAAATTATACAAATGGTAAATAATGCAAGCCGTTCCAAAGCACCAATTCAGAAACTGGCAGACAGCATCGCTAAATATTTTGTACCGATTGTTGTTATAATTTCTCTTCTTACTTTTTTCATCTGGGCAAAATTTGGTCCGGAACCGGCAATGGTTTACGGCTTTATCAACGCTATTGCAGTATTGATAATTGCCTGCCCTTGTGCATTAGGTTTAGCAACACCCATGTCAGTAATGGTGGGGGTTGGTAAAGGAGCACAATCAGGAATTCTTATAAAAAATGCCGAAGCTTTGGAAAAAATGAACAAAGTAAATGTTCTGATTACTGATAAAACAGGAACAATTACCCAAGGCAAACCTTCGGTAGAAAAAATTGTAGCACTGCAATATTCAGAAGATGAACTGCTGCAATACACAGCGTCTTTAAATCAGTACAGCGAACATCCTCTGGCAGAAGCCGTAGTGGAATTTGCAAAAGCAAAAAATGTTTCTTTGACAAAAGTCGATGATTTTGAAAACATCGCAGGAAAAGGAGTTATTGGGACTGCTAGCGGTAAAAAGACGGCATTAGGGAATAAAAAATTAATGGAGCACGCAGGCGTCACTGTTTCTGCTGACATAGAAGAGAAAATTATTGCCGAACAAAAATTAGGAAAGACAGTTTCTTACATCGCTGTGGATAAAAACGTAGTGGGATTTGTAACGATAACCGATGCCATAAAAGAAACTAGTGCTGCTGCCGTAAAAGAATTAATGCGCCAGGGAGTTGAAGTAATCATGCTTACGGGAGATAATATAAATACCGCCCAGGCTGTTGCCGAAGAGCTTCATTTGACTTCTTTTCAAGCAGGCTGCTTACCGGAGGATAAATTAAAAGTAATCCAGAAATTACAAGCCGAAGGAAAAACTGTTGCTATGGCAGGTGACGGTATAAATGATGCGCCTGCTTTGGCACAATCGGATATAGGTATTGCGATGGGAACAGGAACAGATGTAGCCATAGAAAGTGCCAAGATTACTTTGGTAAAAGGGGATTTGCAAGGAATTGTCAAAGCAAAAAACCTGAGCCACGCCGTAATGAGCAACATCAGACAAAATCTATTCTTTGCTTTTATATACAACGTATTAGGGGTTCCCGTTGCAGCTGGAGTTTTATATCCGTTTTTCGGAATATTGCTTTCGCCCATGATTGCCGCCCTGGCCATGAGTTTCAGTTCTGTTTCAGTAATTGTCAATGCCTTGCGTTTAAGAAGTTTAAAACTCTAAATAACATATAATTTAGCATACAAATGACCAATCTGGCACAAATTATTGAGCAGTATAAAAATGACAGCGAAAGTGTCTATAATACCTGGTTTATAGATAACGACCAAAGATTAAAGGCTTTTCGTACTATCAGACGCGGTGTCTTGCAAGTTATTGAAGATATTAAAAACCAAACCTTTCCCAACGATTTCAAAGGAAGCAGTTTGGAATTTGTTCTGAGCTGCATTGCAGAACAGAAACAAATTTTTGTAGGCGTTTCCCATCCGTTTTATTGGAAACCCAAATTGCGCATACCTGACATCTATGAAAATCAAAACAATAAATCAGCTTTTGGTCAGTTCCTTGAAAACTGCATCAATGCAAAATCTGAAGAACAGGTTCTGAAGGAAATTGTAAAACTTGATCAATTAAAAATTAAGGGCCTAGGGCCGGCAGTAGCCAGTATTTTGTATTTCATGCACCCAACCTGGTTCCCTCCTTTTAACACTGCCATTGTCAACGGGTTTAATTTTCTTTTTAAAGACAAAAAAAAATTAGGCAGCTGGACAGAATATTTAAAAATAAGAGAAACTGTTATCCAGACTAATCTCCTGTATAAATCACAGCTTTCAAATGACCTTGGCGCCATTGCTGGACTGTGTTTTGAAATTGGGACCCAGAAAATGCTGATCGGCAGCGATGAATATCTGAGCGAGGCGGAACGTTCAAGGTTCGAGAAAAACATTCACAAGCGGCAAAAAGAAATACTCGAAGAAAGGCTCGAAGAAAATCTTCACAGCGAAATGCAATATCATCTATTAAAAATTGGCATTTCTCTTGGTTTTGATGTTACACCGGCAAGTAATGATAAAAGTAAATCATTTAATGGCCAAAATTTTTCTTTTATATCACTAGCGAAATTCCCTGAGCTGCCCACCGATAAAGACACTCAAAACACTATCAGGCTTATTGATGTACTCTGGTTCGAGAAAGGTACAAACAAAATCATAGGCGCCTTTGAAGTAGAAAAAAGCACCAGTATCTATTCCGGCATACTGCGCCTGTCTGATCTTTATTTCAGTATTTCCAGCGGACAGGAAGTTTTTTACATAATTATACCCAATAACCGCGAAAAAGATGTGATACTCCAACTAAATAGACCCGCCATAAAAAACTCAAAAATGAATATAAAGTATATTCTTTTTTCCGAATTAAGAGCCAATTGTGATGCTATATGCAAATTTGGCAGCGACCATTCGATAATGGAAAAAATAGCCAAATCAATTTAAAATTAAAAATTCTATGAAAAAAATAATTCTAATAAGCTTTATTCTCCTGCAATCATTATCTCTTTCTGCACAGGAAAAAGTTCAAATTAAACTCCCTCCCGCAAGTCCGTCAGCCTCTTTTCAACAAGAGATCGGAAGTTCAACAATCAAAATGGCTTACAGCAGGCCTTTAGTCAGAGGGCGGAAAATATTTGGTGAACTGGTGCCCTTTGGCAAACTCTGGCGCACAGGTGCCAGCGATTGTACAACAATAAGCACCAATGAAGATATCACTTTTGGAGATACTATTTTAAAAGCAGGCACCTATTCTATATTCTCAATTCCATCAGAAAATCAGTGGACCATCATTATAAATACTGATACTGCCTTGCACGGGGATACAGGCTATGATGAAAAAAAGGACATCATGCGTTTTGTAGTTCCAGCAGAAAAAACGGATAACTTCTATGAGACATTTACTATAGAATTAAATGACATTAACAGCAAAGGCGAAGGTTCCCTGAAGATAGCATGGGAAAATACCCTGGTTAAAATTCCAATCAAAAGCAAAGCTGACCAAGAAATACTAGCCTTGATAGATAAACATCTCGTTAGGGAGAAAAGTCAAAATGCCGCTTTGCTGTTTCAGGCAGCAAATTATTATTCCATAACCGGGAGAGCCAATACCCAGGCAATATCCTGGCTGATGGAGGCAGAAAAACTTGATCCTGAGAATTTTTATTATCCAACTTTAAGGCAAAAACTATCTGTAGAACTAAAAGACTATTCTGGTGCCGTAGAAGCTGCCAAGAAAGCATTAGCTATTGCAGAACAGAAAAAAATGAAAAGTGTGGAGAAATTGAAAAACCAGGTCGCAGAATTGGAGTTGTTAGCTAAAAATAATTAAGTAAGCCTTATTGATATATTAAGAGCATAAATAATGTCCCCTGTACCTTCTTAAGCTACTATCTCTAAGCTTTCTTTGTTCAGGGTAAATCGATGAATTTAAATAACCTTTAAATAAAAAATCATGAAAACCGAACACACAACTAAGCATTCAGAAGAGTTAAACTTAGAAATGTACAAAAAATTAGCCCTTATGGCAGTACTATCATTTATTTCCATGTATGTGCTGATGTATTCGATGGTTGATGTATTTGCTAATGCAATTCCCAATCTAAATCAGTTTTACATGGCAGCACTTATGACTATGCCAATGCTCATTATAGAGATTATAGTAATGCGCACTATGTATATGAATAAAATGTGGAACAAAGTAATACTTGCCGCTGGGAGTCTTGCTCTAGTAATTTTTTTTTCCTGCATCAGACAGCAAGCAGCAGTTGATGACAAACAATTCTTAAAATCAATGATACCACACCATGCAGCGGCAATACTGATGGCCCAAAAAACTGTTCTTCAGGATCCGGAAACAAGCCAGCTGGCAAAAAACATTATAAAAGCGCAACAAGCAGAAATTGCACAAATGAAAGCCAAATTGAATGAAATGGAAAAAAAATAATAGAATGACAATCTGTAAAAAAAGAAAGATGAAAAATATACTGACAATGCTCATCGTTATAATTTTCCCTGCCATAATCCAAGCCCAGGATATGAAAGGAATGGAGATGGATAAAAAACAGCCCACAGAAGAGTCAAAGTCTTCTACTTACACCTGTCCCATGCATCCTGAAATTCACGAATCCAAACCGGGAAACTGTCCAAAATGCGGCATGAAACTAGTACCGGAAAAAACAAAAAAACAAAAAGAAGCATCATCCCATAAGGACAATGAAAAACAGGTTTCCAAAAAGCAAGCCAGCCAACAGGAAGCGCCAGTAAAGGGCAGCAGCAATGATATAAACACTCAAAAAGCAGCTGGAGAAAATAACCCACAGCCTCGTGTAGTCCGGTATGATCTTTATGTAAGAGATACCATTGTAAATTTTACAGGAAAACCCAAAAGAGCTATAGCTGTTAATGGGCAAATACCCATGCCTACCCTGACCTTCACAGAAGGGGATATTGCTGAAATCTATGTCCATAATGAACTCAATGAAGACACTTCTCTGCACTGGCACGGTTTATTCTTACCCAATAAGTATGATGGTGTGCCAAACTTGACACAAATGCCAATTAAGCCGCACACGACACATCTGTATACTTTTCCTATTATTCAGCATGGCACACACTGGTACCACAGCCACACTGAACTTCAAGAACAAATTGGCATGTACGGTTCTTTTATTATGAATAAAAAAACCGATGCTCCAACTTTCCGAAAAGGAATAGATGATCTGCCGACTGTTCCGATAGTACTGAGCGAATGGACAGATATGAAACCTGAAAATGTACACCGTCTGCTGCATAATGCATCAGACTGGTTTGCTATTAAGAAAGGAACAACGCAAAGCTATGCAGAAGCGGTAAGACAAGGATATTTTAAGGACAAAATTAAAAATGAATGGAAACGTATGAATGCCATGGATGTCAGTGATGTATATTACGACAAATTTTTGATTAATGGAAAAAGTGAAAGTCAGCTTTCCCAATTTAAAGCAGGTGATAAAGTCCGGCTGCGAGTTGCCAATGGCGGTGCATCAACCTATTTCTGGCTGACCTACGCTGGTGGAAAAATTACAGTTGTTGCCAATGACGGCAATGACGTAGAGCCGGTTGATGTAGATCGTTTAATTATTGCAGTTTCTGAAACCTATGATATAATTGTAACCATACCTGCAGATAAAACCGCTTATGAATTTTTGGCAACATCAGAGGACCGAACAAAATCTACCTCCCTGTACATTGGCGGCGGAATTAAACAACTCGCAGCACCACTGCCTAAACTCAAATACTTTGAAGGAATGAAAATGATGAATGGCATGATGAAAATGAATGGTGATCTGGATGATATGGGAATGAGCATGAGCCTCAATAAAATGGATATGAATGTAGTAATGTATCCTGAAATTACTGGTGCGCTAAAACCAAAAAAAAATATGGAGATGGACGGTATGAAAATGGGTGCCGAACAATACGACGCCAATGCGCTTTCAGATATTACCACCCTGAACTATGCAATGCTAAAATCCCCAACCAAAACAACACTTCCTGAAAATGCCCCGGTAAAAGAATTAAAATTTGAGCTGACCGGTAATATGAATCGATATGTATGGAGTCTGGACAATAAAGTAGTTTCTGAATCAGATAAAATATTAATCAAAAAAGGTGAAAATGTACGAATCATTTTGCATAATAATTCTATGATGCGCCATCCAATGCACCTGCATGGGCATGATTTCAGGGTCCTTAACGGACAGGGAGAATATGCACCATTAAAAAATGTGATTGATATAATGCCGATGGAAACCGATACTTTGGAGTTTAATGCCAATGTAGAGGGAGACTGGTTTTTTCACTGTCATATTTTGTACCATATGATGAGCGGAATGGGAAGGGTTTTTACCTATGAAAATCAACCTGCCAATCCTGAAATACCAGATCCTAAATTAGCACAACGAAAATTATTTGCCGATGACAGAAAATTCCATTTTATGGCAGAGAACGACTTTGCAACCAATGGAAATGATGGTGAAGCAATGTATCAAAGTACGCGCTGGAGTATTGGAACCGAATGGAGATTAGGATATAATGAGATGCATGGTTATGAAACCGAGACGCATATTGGACGATATATTGGAAAAATGCAATGGTTAATGCCATTTGTCGGATTTGACTGGAGATATCGAAAAATGGGAGAAGATGTACAAGAAAGAAACCTTTTTGGACAAAACAATACTAAAGATAAACGTGCCGTAGCAAGTTTAGGGGTCAATTACACCCTTCCCATGCTAATAGTTGCACAGGCTGAAGTTTTTACGGACGGTAAAGTCAGATTACAGTTTGAACGTAAGGACATTCCAGTTTCCAAAAGGCTAAGAATGAATTTGATGTGGAACACCGACAAGGAATATATGGCAGGACTACGGTATATAATCACCAGATGGGGTTCTCTTTCTTCCCACTATGACAGCGATATGGGCTTTGGCGCCGGTTTTATTTTAAATTATTAATGTTGTCTGATTAGAATATAAAAATATACATTACAATGGATTAAACCGACACTCGATCATTAGAAGGTGCCGCTGATATCACAACTTTATTTATCAATTAAAGAATGCCAATCTTAAATTAAAGATTGGCATTCTTTTATTAGACTATAAAACAGATCCTTCTTTTTATAGTAAGATGAGGATTTGTGATAGTATGCTTTAAATATGCCGCTTCAAGAATTAAAACAATCTTTAAAAATTATTTTAACAAAATACTTAGTAAATTAACAATAAGACATTGAGAAAGAATATTGGAAATAAAATTACAATTATTACTTTTACATACTAATTCTATAGGATATAAGAAGTATGATAATTAAAACGGCAGCAAAAAAAACACCTACTGTTTTTTCTCTTTTTATTTATCATTCAATTAAGTGCTCAGGAAAAAGACACCATATCTCAGCAGTTTTTAATGAACATAGAAATAAGGCCACGAGCCGAGTACACTTCAAATTATGTACTGCCTCCAAACGACTCTGCCGATCCTTATTTTTACATCACGCAGAGAAATAGGTTTTCTATGCAGTATGCAAGAGAAAAATGGCTAATAAAATCTGATTTGCAGGAAATTCATCTTTGGGACCAAAACAACAGGGCCTCCAAAGTAGAAAGCATCAATTTTTCTCAGTTGTATTTTGAAACTAAATTTAAATCGTTAAATGTACGATTAGGAAGGCAAAGCATTTTATTAGATAATGGCAGACTGTTCTCTGATGCGCCCTGGGCACAGCAAGGAAGAGCTCATGAAGGAATCCGAATAATGAAATATTCAAAACATCTCTCTAATGACTTTTTCTTTTTATTTACCAGAGATTACAATACTGGATTTGAGCCGGCCTATTCACCTGTAGCTTCCAATAAATATAAATATCTGCTGGCAAATAGCCTTATTTACAATACTAGTAAAGGATTTTCATTTAACTCATTAAATGCAGTTGATTTTTTAGAGAACGCAAATTCGCAGCAACTATATACTCGTGCAACGATGGGTGGCCGGATAGATTTTAGAAATAAGCAATGGTATTATACCCTAAATTCCTATCTGCAGTTTGGCCGTAATGTTAAAGGTCAAAAATTATTGGCGTACTATTTTCAGCCTGAGATTAAATTGTCGCTGTTAAAATCTACCTGGCGTTTAGGTGCTGAAATAATTAGCGGAAGCAAATCTAAATTGTCTAGCAGCAGGTCTGGGGATTTTGATGTATTGTATGGGGTTACATGGAAATTCAATGGAAACATGAATGTATTTACACGTTTTCCAAATGATGTTAATGGAAAAGGGTTGGTAAATCCTTATTTGTTTACAACAATTCCGCTAAACAATAAATTAACACTTCGCTCCGATTTTCACTTATTTTACACCCAATATCCCCTTTTAAATAATTCAGGTCAGGAAATGTCAAAGTTTCTTGGGTTTGAAAATGATTTTTCAATAAAATACATGCCTGTCAGAGAAATAGAAATAAATTATGCCTTTTCATTTTATAAGTCATCAGGGGCTATGCAGTACCTGCCAAAAATACAAGATGAAAATAAGCTGGCTCTTTGGAGCTATCTTATGGTCTCGTATAATTTTAATGCCCTAAATTTAAAGACACTTAAAAAAAAGCACTTAAATTAAAGTATTTTTTAATGCATTTGCTTGGAGAATGACTATAATAAAAATACATTTTTAATCATAATTTATATTTAAATTCGCAGTGTGAAAGCATTGGCAACAATAATATCGTTTATAGTACTGTTCCTTTCAACAGTACCATGCTCTGCATTAGTGAAACACTCAAAATGCGCAGTAGAGAAAAACTGCGGTAATGATTCACATGACTGCGGTAATGACTGCAATGGAAAATGCTCCCCCTTTTATTCCTGCGGGACTTGTGTGGGGTTTACAATAAATTTTAACTCTGCAGTTATTACTGAAAAATTAGAATTTATTCTGCACGATGTTTCGCCAACACCAACTTACAATAAATTTGTTGATTCTTCATTCATCTGCAAAATCTGGCAGCCTCCCAAAATTTCTTAGTCTAAAAACAGTGTTATTTTGCATGATTCTTTAATCATGTAAGGCTATTATGTCTATTAACCATTAAGAAAAATCTAAATGCTCAAATATATTTTACTGATTGTGGCAATAACATCTATTGGCACTGCGCAGGCACAGAATAAAATTACTTTTCATATAAAGAATGCTGATAATAATGAAGCTGTAAAAGGTGCTTCAGCAAAAATTGAAGAAACCAATTCCGTTATCTCATCTGGTAATGATGGCAACATCATTATTGAAAATTTAAAAGATGGAGATTACACATTATCCATTTCAATAGAAGGATTTGCCCCAAATAAAACGCTTTTTAAAGTACCTTCAACTGTCAGTCTTATAGAAATAAAATTGCAGAGCGAGGAAGAAGAGGCTGAAGAAATGGAAGAAATTATTGTTACTTCAACAAGAGGTACCAGAACCATCAGCAATATTCCAACCAGAGTTGAATTCATTGCCGGAGAAGAGCTGGAAGAAAAAGCCAATATGAAACCCGGAGACATTCGTATGATGCTTAATGAAAGTACCGGAATTCAGACCCAGCAGACTTCTGCAACTTCAGGAAATTCTTCCATCAGGATTCAAGGCTTAGACGGAAGATATACCCAGATTCTAAAAGACGGTTTTCCTTTATACTCTGGCGCGTCAAGCGGACTTGGGTTACTGCAGACTCCTCCATTAGATTTAAAGCAGGTTGAAATAATCAAAGGTTCCGCCTCTACTCTTTACGGTGGAGGAGCAATCGCTGGTTTAGTAAATCTTGTTTCTAAAACCCCGACCGAAGAAAGGGAGCTGCGATTTTTAATTAATGGAACTTCAGCTCTTGGACTGGATATAAATGGATTTTATTCTCAGCAGTTTGATAAAATTGGATTAACTGTCTTTGCTTCCCACGATCGCAACGCTCCTTATGATCCCGCTCATATACAGCTTACAGCTATTCCTAAATTTGAGCGTTTTAATTTTAACCCTAAACTTTTTGTCAATTTTAATGAAAATACCAAACTTAATTTCGGCATCAATACCGTTTTTGAAAACCGTTTAGGCGGAAATATTGAGTACATCAAAGATCAAAGTAAATATCCTGACAGTTATTTCGAAAAGAATAAAACACAGAGAATAAGCACGCAATTTTCCCTGACACATAAATTTAATGAGCAGGAATCGGTTACAATTAAAAACAGTTTTAATAATTTCAGCCGTGTCATCACCATTCCTGATTATGTATTTGATGGTCTGCAGAATAGTACCTTTTCTGAAATCAGTTATTCTAAAAACGGCAAAATTGCTCAATGGGCTGCTGGTGTAAATTTATATACGGACAGCTTTACTGAAAACAGTCCAACCGCTTTTCCGTTAAGAAATTATAATCAGATAACATATGGGGCTTTCCTTCAGAACACCATAAAAGCAAAAGAATGGCTGGAAATTGAAACAGGCCTCAGAAGTGATTATGTAATTGATTACGGATATTCTCTCCTTCCGAGAATTTCGGCATTATTTAAATTCAATTCTAAGCTTACATCCAGAATTGGAGGAGGCCTAGGCTACAAAACACCAACGATTTTTACAGAAGAAAGCGAACGCATCCAATATCGAAATGTATTGCCTATTAACAGCGATTTCAATAAACTTGAAAAAAGCTACGGTGTTAACTTTGATATAAACTATAAAACTAAAATTACCAATGACCTTTCCTTATCATGGAATCAGTTATTTTTCTACACGAATGTTGATAATCCTCTTATATTAAATTCTCTTCCTGATGACCTTTATCAGTTTGCAAATGTTAATGGATATTTGGATACTAAAGGAACTGAAACAAATGTGAAATTAGGATATAAAGATTTTAAATTATTTCTGGGGTATACCTTCACTGATGCTTCTATAAATGCAAATGGAGTAAAATCCGAAAATCCTCTTACCGCAAAACACAGATTAAATAATGTTTTAATGTATGAAGTTGAAGATAAATGGAAAGTTGGTTTAGAAGCTTACTATTACAGCAATCAAAAATTAAGTGATGGCACGACCGGAACAGCTTACTGGATTTTTGGCTTTATGGCAGAAAGGCTTTGGGAAAATTTTTCCCTTTATGCCAATTTTGAAAATTTTACTGATACCCGGCAAACTAAATTTGGAAGCATATATACAGGTCCTATTTCAAATCCTGTTTTCAAAGATATCTATGCTCCTCTGGACGGATTTGTTGTGAATGCAGGAATAAAGATAAAAATTTAAAGCGAAATACAGTGGCAGTCAATTTTTCGGACTACGGAATTACGCCTAAAGATTGCCATATTTTCAGAGACCTTGGAGTGGTATTCCAAGGTCTTTTTTATTTCATATATATATGATATACAATATGTTGCAAAACACACAAACGCACTTTTAGAAAATTTTCTTATTCAACTGCATGATAATTAAATTTTATATCGTAATATTGCAATATAAATATAAAACGATGGGAGCAACAAAAACAGATCACTTTACAGAAAGCCAGAACGAGCTGGCTGTTTTAGCCAAAGCACTAGGCCATCCTGCGCGTATTGCAATTATGGAATATTTATTAAAAGTAGATGCCTGCATCTGCGGGGATATTGTAAATGAACTTCCCCTTTCACAGCCGACGGTTTCACAGCATTTGAAAGAATTGAAAAATGCAGGCTTGATTAAAGGGAGCATCGAAGGAAATTCTATCTGCTACTGCATCAATGAACCTGGACTTGAAAAAATAAAAGGTTTCTTTCAGCACATATCAGATCATCTTGCCAAAAAGAAAAGCGAATGCTGTTAATTTAAAAGGATATGGAAATCAGAAAACTTTCGGCCAAAGATTGGGATCAGGTAAAAATAATTTACCAAAAAGGGATAGATACCGGCAATGCCACTTTCCAGACCAGCGCCCCTTCATGGGAAGACTGGGACAATTCACATCTGGCATCCTGCAGAATTACAATGCAGGAAGATGGCAAGGTGATTGGCTGGGCTGCCCTTACCCCTGTTTCTTCCCGCTGCGTTTATGCAGGGGTAGCAGAAGTAAGCGTATATGTGGATCCCGCACATTCAGGAAAAGGAATCGGGCTAACCCTTTTAAATGAACTTGTCAGACAAAGCGAAGCAGAAGGAATCTGGACGCTTCAGGCAGGGATCTTTCCTGAGAACACGGCAAGTCTCCGCATTCATGAAAAAGCAGGTTTCAGGATACTTGGAACAAGGGAGAAAATCGGAAAACAAAATGGTACCTGGAGAGATACTGCGCTTCTTGAAAGAAGAAGCTCCCTTATTATTTAATAAAAATATAGTATAACTAAATATAAGAAATTATGAAACTTTCAGAAATTAAAGAAGTGCTTAAAACAGTAGAAGCTGTAAATTTTGAACTGCCGGACGGAACATTTGTACCGGAATATTTCCACGTAACAGAAGTGGGTCTTGTTACCAAAAACTTCATCGACTGCGGAGGAACAGTAAGAAAAGAGACTGTTGTAAACTTCCAGCTTTGGGATGCCAACGACTACGAGCACAGGCTTAAGCCTCAGAAGCTGATCCACATCATTGAGCTTTCAGAAAAAGTATTGGGAATTGAAGACAATGAAATTGAAGTGGAATACCAGAACACCACTATCGGCAAATACGATTTGGATTTTAACGGTAAAAATTTCACTCTGCTTAACAAGCAGACAGCCTGCCTTGCTCAGGAGCAGTGCGGTATTCCTTCAGACAAGCCTAAAGTAAAATTATCTCAGTTAAATTCTGATAGCGGTTCTTCATGCACTCCAGGCGGAGGATGCTGCTAATCATTAACCATAAACTATTAGCCAAAAACTATGTTATATCCACAAATTGAGAATACAGTTAAATCATTTGATTTTAAGCAGATTTCAGAAGAGCGCAAAGCAGTCCTGCAGCCATTAATCGACTTCATTCAGACCAAAGTGGACAGTAAGCTGGAAACCAGACTGAACCTAATCTGCACGCACAATTCCAGAAGAAGCCACTTATCGCAGGTTTGGGCGCAGACTGCCGCTGCCTATTACGGCATCAGAAACGTTTCATGCTATTCAGGAGGAACCGAGGCTACTGCCCTTTTCCCGATGGCAGCGGAGACTTTGAAGGATTCAGGATTCAATATCAAAACGCTTTCAAAGGGATCAAACCCTGTTTATTCAATAAAATATTCAGCTGATGAACTTCCCGTTATAGGTTTTTCTAAAACCTATGATGATGATTTCAATCCTGAAAGCGGATTCGCCGCAATAATGACCTGCTCGCAGGCTGACGGCGGATGCCCGTTTATAGCTGGCGCAGAGAAAAGGATCCCAATTACTTTTGTAGATCCAAAAATTTCCGACGGAACGCCCCAGCAGAAGGAAACTTATCTGGAGCGAAGCCTGCAGATAGGAACTGAAATGTTTTACGTATTCTCACAAATAAAAAAATAAAATGTCAGCAAATAACTGTGCACCAGCCGTCGGACGCAAAAAACTAGGCTTCCTTGACCGCTTCTTGACCCTTTGGATTTTCCTTTCTATGGCTATAGGTGTGGCAATAGGATACTTTATTCCTTCCAGCGGAGATTTCATCAATTCTTTCTCCAGCGGAACAACAAACATTCCATTGGCAATAGGACTTATCCTGATGATGTACCCGCCTCTGGCAAAAGTAAAATACGAGCAGATGGGACAGGTTTTCAAAAACACAAAAGTCTTAGGTGCCTCTTTATTTCTGAACTGGATTGTAGGCCCTGTTTTGATGTTTTTATTGGCGCTCCTGTTTTTAAGCGGATATCCTGAATACATGATCGGGGTGATCCTGATCGGTCTGGCACGCTGTATCGCAATGGTTGTGGTATGGAACGATCTGGCAGACGGAAACCGTGAATATGCAGCAGGACTTATTGCCCTTAACAGTATTTTTCAGGTGCTGCTTTACAGTGTGTACGCTTATATTTTTATAACCATTCTCCCTCCCTATTTTGGATATGATGGTTTTGAGGTGAACATCAGCATAGCACAGATTGCTGAGAGTGTCGGTATCTATCTAGGTATTCCTTTTGCATTGGGAATCATAAGCCGTTACACTTTGATAGCTTTAAAAGGTTCTGAATGGTTCGAAACTAAGTATGTGCCTTTTATCTCGCCGATTACTCTTATTTCACTTCTCTTTACGATCATTGTAATGTTCAGCCTGAAAGGGGAACTTATTGTTCAGATCCCTATGGATGTTGTGCGTATTGCAATACCGCTTGTGATTTATTTTACTTTGATGTTTGTCATCAGCTTTTTCACTGGTAAATATTTTGGGGCAGACTATTCAAAAGCAACATCTATAGCATTTACAGCAACTGGGAATAATTTTGAACTTGCCATTGCTGTGGCAATCGGAGTGTTTGGAATAAACAGCGGCCAGGCTTTCGCAGGTGTTATAGGTCCTCTGGTAGAAGTGCCTGCTCTTATTGCACTGGTAAATCTTGCATTCTGGTTCAGAAAGAAGCATTTTACAAAGCAGGTATCTGCAAAAGCTGCTTAGTAGAAATATGAGAAATGTTCAACGCATTGCTGTCATGACGATTCTGGAACTTGTGCTCTGAAGGATTGCAAAAAGTTTTTTTTCACCCTAATGCTTAAAAGACAACTCAAAAAGTTGCCTTTTTTTATGCGCAGGAATATTCATAAATTTAATTCAAATGTTTTGTATTTTAGCATTTGCTTAAATAAGCAAAAAGTATAAATTTGCATTATGGAAGATATAACTTGTATACGGCAACAGGCAGATATAAAACAAATAATCCGCTGTAAAGACAGAGTATCAGAACTCAATGCCTCATTTGACTATTTATCAAGTGGGCTTGAATTGGCTGGCAACAATGTGAGATTAAGAATTCTTTTTTTGCTTTATGAAGAAAAACAGCTCTGTGTTTGTGACATAAGTGATATTCTTGACATGAGTATTTCTGCAATTTCACAGCACTTACGGAAACTAAAAGACAGAAAACTTATTGAAACTAAACGGGAAGCGCAGACCATTTTCTATTCATTAACAAAGGAGTATGAAAAAATGCTAAGACCTTTCTTCGAAATTTTAGAGAAAATATGAAAACAGAGAATAAAATGATCGGAGCTGGATTTTTCACAGCAGTAGCTGCTTCATTGTGCTGCATTACGCCCATATTAGCATTAGTTGCCGGAACAAGCGGGATTGCTTCTGCTTTTTCATGGCTTGAACCAATGAGGCCTTATTTCATCGGCCTGACGGTTTTAATTATTGGTTTTGCTTGGTATCAAAAGCTGAAAACTAAAAAGCCGATAGACTGTAACTGCGATTTAGAAGAAAAGCCGAAATTCGTTAATTCAAAAATGTTTCTAGGAATTATTACAGTATTTACATTCCTTATGCTTTCGTTTCCATACTACTCAAACATTTTTTATCCAAATACAGAAAAGAAAATCTTGGTCGCGAAAGAAACCAGCACTCAAAAAGCTGAGTTTAGAATCAGCGGAATGACTTGTGCCAGCTGTGAAAAACATGTGAATCATGAAGTAAACAAATTAGAAGGAATAATAAATTCAGATGCAAATTATACCAATGGTAATGCTGTTGTAGAATTTGATAATTCCAAAATCACAATTGCCGAAATTGAAAAAGCAATTAATTCAACAGGCTATACAGTAACTAACAAAAAATAAAATGAAAATCGTTCTACAATCTATAATAACCTGCCCTCTTTGCTCCCACAGCAAAGAAGAAACAATGCCGACAGATGCATGCCAATTTTTCTACGAATGTGAAAACTGCAAACAAACTCTTAAGCCAAATCAAGGAGACTGCTGTGTTTATTGTAGTTTTGGAAGTGTGCCGTGTCCACCAATCCAACAGAACAAAAAATGCTGCTAAAGTGAATCTGGTTAAACAGTAATCTTTTTAACTAAATCTTTCTAAAAGCCAATTTCCTTTTGATCAAAACAGAGACAACTCAAAAAACAATCCTTCGCATGACTTTAGTATAGGTTAATCTTTTATTTTTCTTCAATTCTATCATTCTGGGGACTTAACAATTTTAAATTTTCCAGTGGTAAAGCATAATTTATATAAACTGATTCGATACTATAGTCCACAGAAATAATACATTTTGAAAATTCAGAATTAATTCAAAATCGAATTGTAATTTTACAAGTTAATAAAAAATGACGTGCCAATTTTTTAAATTTAGTTTTTACACAGAATCTCTGGGCTTAATTTCTTAAATTTATAGACGCATAAGTCATTAAGTTAATTTAATTTCCAGCATGAAAATTTTAATTATCGAGGATGAGCAACAGATTGCTGAAAGCATAAAAAGTTATTTCAAGGAAAATGGAGTCCAGTGTGAAACTGTACATAATTACATCGAGGCCGCTTACAAAATTGACAATTATGATTATGATTGTATTCTTCTGGACTTGACACTTCCTGACGGCAATGGTTTTGATATTCTAAAAGAACTTCGAAAAAAAGATAAAACTGATGGTGTTATTATAATCTCAGCGAAAGAAAATCTGGAAACACGTATCGAAGGCTTCAGCCTTGGTGCTGACGATTACCTTACCAAACCTTTCCATCTAGCTGAACTGCTTGTCCGAATGCAGGCACTTGTAAGACGAAGAAATTTTAAAGGAAGCAACTCTATTGTTTTCAATGAGATTGTAATTGAGGTTTTTACCAAAACTGTAGTGGTAAAAGGTAAAAAACTCGATCTCACCAGAAAAGAACTCAACTTGCTTTTGTTTCTAATAGGTAATACCGATAAAGTACTCTCCAAGGCGGCGATCGCAGAACATCTTTCAGGAGATATGGCCGATATGCTGGACAGCCACGATTTTATATACGCGCATATCAAGAATCTAAAAAAGAAATTGGCTAAAGCCGGATCTGGAGACTACATTAAAACAATCTACGGTGAAGGATATAAATGGGAAAAATGAACAAAAATAAATTACTGCATAAAACAACACGCGATTTCCTTGCCTTGGCAGCCGTTATCCTTTTCATATGTGCGCCCATTTTCTATTATGTAAGCCAGTGGCTGTATATTTATGAAACAGAAGAAGTGCTCCAGCAGCACAAAAATGCCTTTGTTAACCAGAGCAGTAAGAACTTCACATCCGACGATATCAAAACCTGGAACAGATTCAATCTGCACTTTACCATTCTGCCGGACATGGGACTTACTAAGGACTCTATTGTAGGGACAACAATCGAGGACCCGATTGCAGAAGAAAAAGAACCGTTCCGAATTATTTACGCGCCTGTAGAAATTGCAGGCAGGAAATACACATACACAGAAAAAATACATCTTCTGGAAATGGAACGTCTTGTGTACAGTATTGCCGGCATGTTTACTTTCATAATTATAATACTTTTTATTGGCATTGTATGGCTTTCAAAGAAGACGGCATCCAAACGCTGGAGGCCCTTCTATAACACACTGGATCAGATTCATGAATTTGAAATCGATAAAAACAAACCTCCGCATTTTGTGGAAACTGACATCGATGAGTTTGACCGCCTAAATAAAAGCTTGGAGGCACTCATTGAGAAGAATACGGCTATTTATAAGAGCCAGCGTGAATTTGTTGAGAATGCTGCGCATGAACTCCAGACACCACTTGCTTTGTTTCAGAACAAAATCGATGTTTTGTTTCAGATGAAACTCAACAAGGAACAAACACAGGTTTTGGGATCATTAAGCAGGGATGTGGTCAAGTTAAACCGATTGAACAAAAACCTACTGCTTCTCTCCAAAATTGAACACGAAATTTATCTGGAAAAAAATACAATATCGATTAACAATCATATTGAAAAACACCTTAATTTTTTTACCGAACAGGCTGAACTTAAAAATATAGCAATAAATGTTCAGGCTCCTGAAAAGCTGCAGATTAGCGGAAATCTTATCCTTACTGAAATTTTAATTAACAACCTTCTGCTTAATGCCATAAGACATAATCGCAGTGAAGGCAACATCATCATAAGGATAATGGAAAACGAACTGCAGGTATTGAATACAGGAGACGATAAGCCACTTCCTATCGACAAACTTTTTAATCGTTTTTTTAACAGCGGATCCTCTTCGAATGGAAACGGACTTGGACTTTCGATCATAAAAAAGATTACTGAACTTAACGGCTGGAAAGTCAATTATTCCTTTTACAATAATTTTCATTCATTCAGCATTCATTTCTGAAAATCAGTTTCATATCCATAGACAGGATAAAACATATATCCGGACTACATCAAAAAAGATGAATTTTATTACAAATAATTACAGAATTTCTTAATAAAAACCAAAATTCAGGATTACTACAAAATTGGGTTGTAAACTTTGTTGCGTTATTAATAAGTTTATGAGTAAATTGTCTTTGAGAACCGGCAGGTACGCACTGCTGGTTCATTTTATGATCTGGTTTTTAATCGTTTCACAAATCTTGAGAATTGTTTTTTTTATCTGGCAGTATGATCAAGTTTCATGGAATATTACAGATGTGCTGAGAACACTTTTAACAGGTCTATTTTTTGATACCGGCACCATTATTTTCATATCACTGCCTGGAATACTTTTTTATACATTTATGCCTGATAAATGGGCCGGTTCTATTGCTGATCGAATAGTAATTACTTTTTTTACATCCTTAAATATATTCATCTTGGTATTTACCTTTTTTGCCGAGCTGACATTCTGGGATGAGTTCAAGACACGTTTTAATTTTATTGCTGTCGATTATCTCATATACACCCATGAGGTAGTTGCCAATATCCAGCAGTCCTACCCTCTTCCCGCACTTATTACAGGGGTACTTTTTTTCTCGCTGATGGTATTGTACTTATTTTTTAGAAGCGGTGCCTTCAAGCAGACTTTCTCATCTACTTCTGATATAAGGCTTAGGCTGGCAGTACTGGGAATATCCCTGGCGGCTGCCTTGTTTTTTACTTCTTTTATTTCAAACAACCATGCGGAATGGTCTTCCAACAGATATAATTCGGAAATATCCAAATCAGGCATCTACTCCTTTTTTGCGGCATTTAGAAATAATCAGATGAAATACCCTGATTTCTATACCTCGATTGACAATGACAATGCCTTTGGGATAGTCAAAAATAAATTAAAAGATTCGACTACAACTTTCACTACTACGGGCTACTCTATTCACAGAAGCATCAGGGACAGCCAGTCTGCACTGCAGCGTAAAAATGTTGTCTTTGTCCTGATGGAGAGTTTCAGCGGAAGCTTCCTCAAGGAGTTTGGAAATAAAGAAAACATAACTCCCTTTTTGGACAGTCTGGCTCAGAAAAGCATCTTCTTTAATGATTTATATGCCACAGGAACCAGAACCGTAAGAGGAATGGAAGCTGTTACGCTGTGCATTCCCCCAACACCGGGACAGTCAATAGTAAAAAGACCAGATAACCAGAACCTGTATACAGTCAGTAATGTTTTTAAATCAAAGTCTTATGACTGCAACTTTTTTTATGGCGGGGACGGGTATTTTGATAATATGAATTCATATTTCGGGGGCAATGGATTCACGATATATGACAGGGGGCGCGGAAGCGTTCTCAGCGATAAGATCAAAACAGTCCGTAACAATATTCCCGATAAGGAAGTAACGTTTGAAAATGCATGGGGAATCTGCGATGAAGATATTTTCAATAAAATGATCACCGTTGCCGACAAGCAGTATAAGGATGGGAAACCTTTCTTCAATTTTGTCATGACCACCTCCAATCACAGGCCTTTTACCTATCCGTCAGGAAAAATCGACATTCCCTCAGGCACAAGCCGCGAAGGGGCCGTAAAATATACCGATTACGCATTGAAGCAGCTTTTTGACAAGGCACGTACCAAGCCTTGGTACAAAAACACCGTTTTTATAATCATCGCAGATCATTGCGCAAGCAGTGCCGGTAAAGACGAAATAGATGTCGCCAACTATCATATTCCCGCATTTATTGTCAATATGCCTGAAAAGCACAATCAAAAAATTCAGAAACAATGTTCTCAGATCGACCTCTGGCCGACGGTGTTTTCATTATTCAACTGGCATTACGAATCTGATTTCTTTGGAAAGGACGTCCTTGCTTCAGACTTTGAACAGCGCGCGTTTTTGGGAACATACCGCAAGCTGGCGCTGATGAAAAAAGAAAAAGTAATGATTCTTTCCGATCAGAAAAAACAGGCCTTCTATGACTGGAACAAAACTGACAACAGCCTTGTCAAAATTCCTATGGATAAATCTTTTCTACAGGAGACCATTGCATGGTATCAGTCGGCAGATTATCTATTTACAAACAAACTTTTGAAGTAATAATGATCTATATACATTTCATAATCAATCCCGTTTCAGGCGGAGGAAAACATCATCTTTCCGAGTTTTTCATCAAGCAGTTCTTCGAGCCTGAAAAATATAAAATAAAGGCAGACTATACCTTAAACAAGAAACATGCTATTGAACTTGCCAAAAAAGCAGCATCGAAGCACCCGGACATTATTGTGGCCTGCGGAGGGGACGGTACGATCAATGAAGTAGCCTCCTGCCTTTTGGGAACCAATATAAAACTTGGAATCATACCGGTGGGCTCAGGAAATGGCCTGGCCTCGCACCTGAACATACCTCGGGATCTTAAGAAATCTCTGGAAATTATTAAAAACGGAAACAAAATACTCATTGACGCAGGAAAGATCAATCAGAATTACTTTTTCAGCAATACCGGAATCGGCATTGATGCAATGATTATAAAGAAATATGAACATTCTTCGGGCCGAAAACTCTATTCTTACATTAAGGCCGCGATTCTTTCCAGTTTTGAGTACAGGACGCAGCCGGCTGTAATTTCATTTGATGATAAAATCATCAACCTAAAAACGTTCATGATATTTATTTCCAACTCAAATGAAATGGGATACGGTATGAGTCTTACACCTAATGCAATGCTGACGGACGGATTACTGGATCTGATTTTAATTCCGGAATTATCCTTTACAGAGAAAATCGCTTTAGGATTTCATGTCCTGCAGGGAACTGTCGGTAGATTTGCAAAAGCCCAGCACCATCAGGTGCAGAACCTAAGGATAGAAATGCCCCTGAAAATCTATACCGATGCACAGATAGACGGGGAACACTATAACCTTAAAACCAATTTCTGCAAAATTTCAGTAATTCCAGGAGCGCTCAATGTGCTCGTATAAAGATTTAGTTTGGATTTTTCAGATTTTCCTTCCCTACGGGGAAGGTTATCTAGGAAATATTTTTCTCAAACAGCCAGAATTGAAAATACAATTCCTGCCTCCCGTATTTGTGTAATGGACAATTATAAAGGTATTGAACTTTCATCGGTTTCAAAATCCAATACAAGCATTTTCTGATCGTCCAAAAATATAAGGATATCTAGGATAATTGCTTGATTTTCCTTCTCCTGCCCTTTTCCGTCTGAGGGATAAATAATCTGGACCAGCTCATCAAGCTTAAATAATCTTCCTCTGTTATCCTGAAGAATTTGAAGAACCAGACCCGAAATATTTACATTTCTTTTCATATTCAATTTGTCTTAGGTCAATAAAACAGACAGTTTTGTAAATGATATTCTAAAATAAAAATTGTCACAGTCCTGTAGAAACTGCGGCCGGGAATTAACTATTTAACCTTTTCTGCTTTAATTTTAGTCGCTTCCATTTTTTTTCAAAGTATTGGGTTTGCCCTCTTTGGCGGGTATCGTTTTGATAGTTTTCTCCTCTGGCTTACTCATCAGGTGATACAAAATAAAATGCCGGGCTCTGATGATAATTCCAACAACCATAGCAAGTCCCAGAATTACAAGAATAATAGTCTTTCCAATATTTACAACGGAAAATTTATTTTTCTTTTTTACAGGCTTTCCCTTCTGCATTCTTCCTGTTTTCTGCACATTTGGATAATATTTTTTATTCCTTTTTTTCATTTCCAGTAAAATTCAAAATGAGAGTTTTAAACCTGTAGCATTAGCTATCGTGCAATGGCAGCTACCGGTAAAACTGTCTGTTTAATATGTAGCATTTTACGTCTGCAGGTTGCTTTTTAAAAGATTAGACCCATTGAAATTAGGCAAGCCTAGACCTTGCTGTCCTGACCAACTGAATATCCGGTTAAGGATTTCATTTGGCCGGCAGCAAAAAAATTAGGATTTTTAAAATGTAGAATTTAGAAACTCTTGCCTTTCTTTTCTTAGAATTTCATTTTCTGAATGCGTACCGCGTTTAAGATCGCAATAAGCGATACACCAACATCGGCAAATACCGCTTCCCACATCGTGGCAAGTCCGCCGGCTCCCAGAATGAGGACTATACCTTTGACAACAAATGCAAGTGTAATATTCTGCCAGACGATTTTCTTTGTCTGCTTGCCAATATTTATTGCCATTGGTATTTTGGACGGTTTATCATCCTGAATAACAACATCTGCCGTTTCAATAGTCGCATCACTTCCAAGTCCCCCCATCGCGATTCCGGCATCACTCAAAGCAACAACAGGGGCATCATTCACTCCGTCGCCGACAAAGGCTACAGTTCCATACTGCGCCTTGATTTCCTTGACTTTGTTTACCTTATCTTCAGGCAATAGGTCTCCGTAAGCATTGTCGATTCCCAATTTATCAGCAACAAATTTTACGACACTGCCCTTATCACCGCTCAGCATTGTTGCTTTAATGTTCAGCTTATGAAGAAGATCGATTGTCAGCTGTGAGTCTTCCTTAATACTATCGGCTATTGTTATATAACCGACATATTTTTTGTCGTAGCTTACTGCAATTGTAGTATAAACTATAGAAGCGGGATCAACATCATAACTGATGGAGAACTTATCCATAAGCTTGAAATTACCTGCAAGCAGTTCTTTGCCGTTGATTACAGCTTTCAGTCCGTGGCCTGCAATCTCTTCGGTGCTTTCCAGCTTAATGGAACTGTCAACTTCACCAACAAATTCATGGATTGCAGTGGCAACAGGATGAGAGCTCTGGCTCTCCACAGCATTGACCATTCTTAAAATTTCGTCCTTATCAAACTCCGGTTTGAAAACCGTTTCCTGAACCTTAAAGACCCCCTCGGTCATAGTACCTGTTTTATCCATGACCACGTTCTGGATCGAAGCCATTACATCCAGGAAATTACTTCCCTTGAATAATATGCCGTTTCGGCTTGCTGCACCGATTCCACCAAAATAACCAAGGGGTATTGAAATCACCAGTGCACAAGGACAGGAAATAACAAGAAATACAAGGGCTCTGTAAAGCCAGCTGTTAAAGTCATAATTGTCTACAAAGAAGTAAGGCAGCAGACAGATGCCTATAGCCAGAAAAACAACAATCGGCGTATAAACTTTTGCAAATCGTCTTATAAAAAGCTCTGTAGGCGCTTTTTGGGCTGTCGCATTCTGAACAAGCTCCAGTATTCGGCTCAGTTTGCTTTCTGTATAAGCTGCAGTGACTTTTACCTGTGCCGCAACATTTAAATTGATCATTCCTGCCAGAACCGTCTCTCCTTTTGATTTGGTATCAGGCTTGCTCTCTCCGGTAAGTGCAGCAGTATTAAAAGATGCACCGTCTGTTAACAGTTCTCCGTCAAGCCCTAATTTTTCACCTGGTTTTAATTGGATAATATCACCAATGCCAGCTTCTTCCGCTTTTACCGTTTTAGGCTTTCCGTCAACAAGTATAGTCACTTCATCAGGCCTCTGGTCCAAAAGGCTTTTGATATTTCTCTGCGCTCTGGAAACGGCAAGTGTCTGGAATACCTCTCCTACTGCATAAAAAAGCATAACGGCGACACCTTCGGGGTATTCTTTAATAATGAATGCTCCTACTGTAGCTATACTCATAAGCAGGAATTCTGAGAATACTTCGCCTTTTGTGATACTTTTAAAAGCATCCTTGATTACCGGAAAACCGACAATAAGGTAGGCAACAAGATACCATACAAACCTGACCGCACCCGAAAACCAAGGCAGTTTTATCCAGTTGTCAAAAGCAATCGCCAGAAGCAGCATAACCAGCGAAATGATGGAAGGAAGGAACATTTTGAAAGGACCTCCTTCTACATTGCTGTGGTCGTGTCCGTCATCATCACTATGGGCATGGTTGTGTCCGTCGTCTTTAGTGTGCGCGTGATTATGGCCGTCATTTTCACTATGGCCCTTCAGCAATTCCTTTGCACCTGCCTTAACATACACTTTCTCTGTCTGAGTACAGCAGATTTGCTTTCCGTCTTTATCATATTTATGTTTGTGTTCCATGTTATTTTAATTTATAAGGTTAAAAAATACGGTATCGTTGTCCATAAGATTGTGATACCTATAAAAGGAAATACATTGGTTCAGTTAGTCCTCTTTTTACTCTTAATCAATCTGTCTACTAATCTTCTGTACCATGGAAACTGATTTATGGTGAAAATAAGCAGTATTATAAGGGTCGCCGCCACAGCAATGACAAACATGTTAAGTGCAATAGCCATTCCCACTGCCGATGTGGTCCACAGACCAGATGCGGTAGTGAGTCCTTTAGGCAGATTTTTATCATCCCTGAAAATTAGTCCTGCACCTATGAATCCAAGTCCTGTCGCAATTGCAGCCAGCATTCTGGCAATTGCCGATTTATCGGCGGTCAAATGCGCCGAAATCGAGACGAAAAGGCACGACGCGACACATATGCAGGCAAAGGTTCTTACTCCCGAATTCTGTTGCTCGCGTTCCCTTTCAAGACCAATAATTCCCCCAAGAATAACAGCAAGCAGTAATTTGGCAGAAAGCAGCAGTTCAAACTCGATATCCATAGCAGGCTAATTTTAGATTAATAATAATTTACATCTCGAAATACTCATTATTCTTAGGTTTTACAGGAATTTCCTGCGCACCTGTCATTTCAAGAAGATTGATCTCAATGGTCTGGGCAAGTGAAGTCATCGGCGTGTCGACTGGTGTATTTTCAAATGGATCCTGCATGATAATTGCAGTTTTCTCAATTGAAATGAACAACAGGGGAATCAGGATTGTGATAAGGACTTCTACTGCCAGTTGGGAATCTTCAAGCCCGAAAGGAAGTATGGCAGCAAAAACATATATCAGGGTATGTACCAGAAGACTGTAAGATTTAGGAAAAACGGTGTTTTTAATTCGCTCACATTTACCCATGCTGTCACATAATCTGGCAAGCGTCTCATTTAACTGCACCTGTTTAAAATCTGAAATGATTCCCTTCTGTTCCAGAAGGGCAATATCATCGGAATGTTTGTCAAGAAGTGCATTTGGAATATTGCCTCCATTTATCTTATGAAAATTAAGATAGGTCAAAACCTTTGGGGAAAAAGGCTTTCTGCGAAGCGCTTCACCAAGGGCATAAACCCAGATAATCTGTCTTTCCGTAAATTGATCTGCAATTTGTTTATTATCTTTTGAAGTGAACTGCGTTACCTGTCTGATCAAAGTGCGGGAATCATTCACTATCGCTCCCCACACCGTTCTTGCTTCCCACCATCTCTCATAGGATTGGGCTGTCCTAAAGGCAAGCAGCAGTGAAACTACAGTTCCCACCAAAGCAGGAATACTAAGGGGGAGGGCTATCTCCTTGAATACAGGCATCATATCCAGAAGGCCTATTGCCACTGCAAATACCACAATGAGAATTATCTGAGACTTAATCTGTTTAAGAAAATATATAACTGATATTTTTTTATCTAACAACATTTAATTTGGTAATAAAAATTCAACAATTTCTCTTTAAATTCTCTACTCCTAATTATTCTTTTATCTAAACTGATTTTAGGCATTTCTCACATATTCCTTTTACTAATATCTGCACCTCATCAATTTGAAAACTTTCTTCCAAGCTTTTGGGCAGAATAATTTCATCTCTGCAGGTTGTCTCATTGCACTTTTTACAGTAAAAGTGAAGGTGTCTGTCATTGTGGTAATCTTCACCGCAAGAGTCCGCGCAAAGTTTGTACTTAACGACATTTTCGTCAAGGATTTTATGAACCAAGCCTTTCTCCTGAAATGTCTGAAGAGTCCTGTAAATTGTTACTTTATCTGCCTTATGAAAAAATTTCTCAATTTCTGCCAGAGATAGCGCAGCCGTAACGGTTTCCAGATATTCATAGATTAGGATACGCATCGTTGTGAGACGTATCTTTTTACTTTCAAAGACGGCTTCTGTTACTTTTTTCATATAAATTTTCACTTTAAAAAGAAAACCGGAAATATTTGCATTCGGCACCTACTCTAGTAAATTTACGAAGCTTATTTTTAACCTCAGCTAATTGGTTTAATTTTTAACAATTAAATACGTACGTATTGCTATTATAAAAAGTACTTTAAATTGATGCAGGCCCTGAATCGAGAACTAGGAATTAAAGAAGTAAGGGGGTAATTCTTTACATTCATAGTTAATCAATGTCAAACAGGAGCCTGCAATAAATTCTTGATATTTCTAGTGTTCGTGCTCTCCCGAATTACTTAGTTTGGCATTGACGAAAAAAGTGCCCTTGGTCACAATTGGCGTTCCTGCAGGTATTTCCTTAACAGGGGTCACCGCAGTGTATCCAACCTCTGAAACACCCTTATTAACCTCGACTTTTTCGAAGTTCATGCTTGTTGCAGCAATTTTCTTTTCCTCTTCCGGGCTATGCTTTTCGCCAGCTTCGGCTCCTTCCCCGCCTTCTGCTTCTTCGTGCTCTTCAGGTTTTTTATCTGTTTTAACAAAGATGTAGAATTTACCGTCTGCCTCTGCAATGGCATCATTTGGAACTGCAGTTGTAAGAGCTGTACCAACACTAACCATTGCTGTAATATTCATTCCATCAATAAGTCCTGTTTTGTTCCCTGTAACAGTACAGTGAACTGCCACAGTCTTGCTTTCATTTTCAAAAGAAGAACCAATATTAAAAACCTTTGCCGTATAAGAAGCAGTAGGATTGTTAGTCAGTGTAAAGTTTACGATCTGCCCTACCTTTATCATAGGCAGATCTTTCTCAAACACCTGAAGGTCTAAGTGGATCAGCTGATTGTCAACAATCTCCACAACAGGAGAAGAAACATCCACGTAGCTTCCAATTTTAGCAAATTCGGCACTTACTGTACCAGTAACCGGACTTGTAACTGTTAATGCCGACCTTAAATTCGACGCAGATACAGTCGCCGGATTGATTCCCATAAGCTGGATCTGTTTCTGCAGTGACGCTTTGCGTGCACGAAGCGCATTTACTTCTGCAGTTGCATTTTGCAGGTTTTTTAGTGCTCCTGCATTTCCTGCCTGAAGATCTCGCTGGCGCTGCAGTTCCTGCTCTGCGTTGATAATTCTGCTGTTGATTGTAATGTATTCTTCCTGCTGCTGGATAAACTGCGGATTCTCAATAGTTGCTATAACCTGCCCTTTGCGTACATGGTCTCCCAGCTGTACCTTTAGGGTTTTAATTACTCCACCATATAATGATGTAGCATTTGCTTTATTATTATTAGGAACTCTCAAAGCCCCGTTGGCTTTTATTGCAGCAGTTAGATTTTTGCTCTCAATAGTTCCCAGTGTTATCCCAACAGCTTTAATCTGATCCTGGGTTAATACGGCAATTACCGCAGCTTCTTCCTCACCATGTCCTTCTTCTTTTGCTCCTTCTGCCTGTTCAGTTTTGGCTCCGTTTTCGCTTGCATTGCTTTTTTGCCCACAGCTTACAAGTGAGAATATCGCCGCAACCGCGATTAATAATTGAATTTTGACTTTCATTTATACTCTATTTTAAAATTACCCTGTGAGATTATGTATCTCCCACAGGTTTTACATTATTTATTTATTATTGAAATAATCAAACTGCACCGCTGAAAGGTTAAATTGATTTAAAACATCAAGATAGTTCTGGCGGATCCCAACAGCCTGGCTTAAAAATTGTCCAAGTTCCGCAAAACTGATTTCACCCGAGCGGTAGCTTAGAGTTGAAGCTTTTATAATATCTTCCGACTGCTTAAGTCCAGAGGTCTCATAAAAATTCAGAAGCGAAAGGTTCTTTTCAATTTCCGCTGCAGAAGAAGCCTTCTGGGTCTGGAGAAGCTGAGTCTGATATACAAGATTTTTCTCCTGCACTTCTTTCTCCGCTTTTGCCGCTTTTACCTTGTTATGCGCTGATACGGCACCGAAAAGAGGAAATGATGCAGTTGCTGAAAAACCTGTATAAGGATCATCCAGCCCATAGAGCCTCTGGCTGAAAACCCTTCCTGAAAGCTCCGGCATATTGCTGTTTTTCATAATCGAAACATTTGAAGATGCTATCTTTACATTCTGTTCCTGCAGTGTTAGCAACGGATGCATACCGTTGCTTTCAGAAAAATTTACCTCTGCTTTACCAAGAGGTGCTTCCAAAGGAAGCAGCCATTCATTCAGGTTCAGAAGCATCATAAGCTGTTGCTGCTGAACGGTCATGTCTTTCTTGTTCTGTTCCGAAAAGGCTTTTAATTCCTGAAGTTTTGCATCTGCCGCAATTTTATCCAGCTGTGCGACATCCCCGGCTTTTAAACGCACTTCTGCAGTCTTTGAAAGGAGCGTGTAAATACTGTCCAGACGCTGATATAAAAGCTGTTTATCCTGAAGGTACCAAAGTTTATAATATGCCGTACGTACATCTCTTTTGATCGTTGCGTTAAGTAGAGCTGTATTAAGCTGGGTGTACTTCAACTGATCCTTGAAATAGCTTTTTCTAGCGGCATAAAGACCCGGCCATGCAAAACTTTGAGAAATTCCTATTTTTAAAATCCCTGTCTTATCTGAAGGTCTTAAATCTTCATTCTCTGCAAAGATACCTGTTTTAGGCATGTCAACGGCAGTTTTTACATTCAGTCCAGCTGCTTGGATTTCAGTTTTATTAATATCCAGCTGCTGATTGCTTTGTAAGGCGGTTTCAACAGCTTTGTCAATTGGAATCCTCTGCTGCGCATTTGCAGATCCTAGACCTGCAAGCAGCAGTATAAGTACGGCTGTTGCATTTCTCATTTTAAATCGTTCTTTAAAATCAAATTTAGTGTTAAAGATTATATAGAGTAATGGGAGCACAAACAATGTAAGGAATGTCGCTGTAACAAGACCTCCGATTACAACTGTTGCAAGCGGTTTCTGAACCTCCGCACCTGCGCTGCTGCTCATCGCCATCGGCAGGAATCCCAGTGATGCCACCATTGCCGTCATAAGAACGGGGCGAAGCCTTGTGATTGTCCCCTCTTTGACTCTCTCAAAAATGTTATCCATATCTTCCTTTTCAAGCTGGTTGAAAGTTCCGATAAGCACGATACCATTCAGCACCGCTACTCCAAATAATGCAATGAATCCAATTCCGGCACTGATGCTGAAAGGCATCCCTCTAAGCATAAGGGCAAAAATTCCCCCAATGGCGCTCATTGGTATAGCGGTAAAGATAAGCATAGCCTGTTTGAAAGAACGGAATGTGAAATAAAGCAGCCCGAAGATCAAAAGAAGCGAAACCGGCACTGCAATCATAAGTCTTGCACTTGCCGCCTGCAGGTTTTCGAACTGTCCACCATAAGTGAAATAATATCCTGGAGGAAGCTTCACTTTTTCAGCCAGCTTTTTCTGGATGTCCTGCACCACACTCTGTACATCACGGCCAGCCACATTAAATCCAATTACAATTCTTCTTTTGCCCGCTTCCCTGCTGATCTGTGCCGGACCTAATTTATAGTCGATTTTAGCTACCTGAGATAAAGGCACCTGTATTCCTGTATTGGTAGGGATCATCAGGTTGCTCACATCGTCTATGCTGGTTCTGTGGACGCTGTCAAGACGCACAACAAGGTCAAAACGTCGTTCGTTTTCATATACCTGTCCTGTGCTTTTTCCCGCAAATGCAGTGCTGACAACGCCATTCACATCTTCGATCGTAAGTCCGTAGTTGGCAATTCTGGTCCTGTCATATTCAATATTGATCTGTGGAAGGCCGCTCACTCTTTCAATCTGCGGCGAAGTAGCCCCCGGAATGCTCTGGATCACTGCACCCACTTCTTTGGCGTACTGTGAAAGAGTATCCAGGTTCTCGCCAAATATCTTAACGGCAACGTCCTGTCTGATACCGGTCATAAGCTCATTGAAACGCATCTGGATCGGCTGGTTCTTTTCAAAAAAAACGCCGGGTATCACTTCGAGCTCCTCACTGATAGCTTCAGCAAGTTCATCATAGGTTCTTCCTGATTTCCATTCTTTCTGCGGTTTCAGCACCACCATCAAATCACTGGCCTCAGGAAGCATCGGATCAGTTGGAACTTCTGCCGCACCTGTTTTACCAACGACCATCTTGACCTCATCAAACTTTTTGATTATTCTGGATGCCTGCATCGAAGTCTCAATGCTCTGGTTCAGCGAACTTCCCTGCGGAAGGATGCAGTGGAACGCAAAATCCCCTTCCTGCAGCTGCGGAATAAATTCCCCTCCCATTCTTGTGAAGAAAAAGACAGCCGCAAAGAAAATTAAAACGGTAGCACCCACCACAGCATATTTAAAGTCAATCACCTTCTGGAGAAGAGGCTGATATACGCTCTGGATTCTATTCATCATCTTATCGCTGAATGTTTCTTTGTGCTGCGGCTTTTTAGATAAAAACAAAGCACACATCATCGGGATATAGGTAAGAGATAATATTAATGCTCCAAATATTGCAAACCCCACTGTCTGCGCCATCGGGCGAAACATTTTTCCTTCAACGCCGACAAGGGTCAGGATCGGGATATATACAATTAAAATGATAATTTCTCCAAAGGCAGCACTGGTACGGATCTTAGAAGCAGACTCGAAAACTTCATCATCCATTTCATCCTGGGTAAGATTTTTGAGCGACTTGCGCATAGCCAGATGATGAAGCGTAGCCTCAACCACAATTACCGCTCCATCAACAATTAAACCGAAATCAATGGCTCCAAGTGACATTAGATTGGCACTTACCCCAAAAACGTTCATAAGTCCAAGGGCAAAAAGCATAGCCAAAGGAATAGCAGAGGCAACTATAAGTCCTGCACGGAAATTCCCTAAGAATAATACCAGTACAAATATTACGATCAATGCACCTTCAACAAGGTTCTTTTCAACGGTGCTGATAGCACGGCCCACAAGGTCTGTACGGTCAAGGTATGGCTCAATAACAATATCGTCAGGCAGCGATTTCTGGATAGTTGGCAGTTTTTCCTTAATGCGTTTGACAACCTCGTTGCTGTTCTCTCCTTTAAGCATCATCACGACACCGCCCACTGCATCAACTTCTCCATTGAATGTCAAGGCACCGTATCTCACTGCATTGCCAAATCTCACTTCGGCTACATCGCTTACATAAACAGGAGCTGCGCCAGTATTTTTAACCACGATCTTTTTGACATCGTCAAGAGAAGTTACCAGACCAATGCCCCTTATAAAATATGCATTTGGCTTTTTATCGATATATGCGCCGCCGGTATTTTGGTTGTTTTTCTCCAGCGCCGTAAAAATATCCGGTATGCTTACTCCCATTGCGCGGAGCCTATCGGGATTTACCGCGACCTCATACTGCTTCAGCTCCCCTCCAAAGCTGTTTACCTCCGCAATTCCAGGGGTTCCGTATAATTGTCTAGCCACAATCCAATCTTGCATGGTACGCAGATCTTTGGCATTATATTTATTTTTGCTTCCTTTTTTAGGATGGATGATATATTGGTAAACCTCCCCTAGACCCGTGCTCACAGGAGCCATTTCCGGTGTTCCGATTCCCTGCGGTATTCTGTCTACCGCTTCTTTCAGCCTCTCGCTTATAAGCTGTCTGGCAAAGTAAATATCGGTCTCATCGTCAAAAACCACAGTAATAACCGAAAGCCCAAAGCGGGAAATACTTCTGATTTCCTCGATTTTCGGAACAGTGGCAATGCTCTGTTCAATTGGAAAGGTAACCAACTGCTCCACTTCCTGACCGGCAAGAGTTGGACATGCTGTTATAATCTGAACCTGATTGTTGGTGATGTCAGGTACGGCATCTATGGGCAGTTTAGTTGCGCTCCAGGCGCCCCATATTATTAGGACCAAAGTCATTAAACCAATAATGATTTTGTTTTTAATACTGAATTTAATTATACTATCTAACACAATGTAATTAATTTTAACGTTTAGAAAATAATGTGATCGCCAGCAAATACTGGAGAAAAATTAGAATGTGCAAGATCAATCACTGAAAACATTCAGGAATCGAAAACGTAGCGTCTCGCAAGCCATTATTGAATACCAATAATTACTATGCATCAATTGCACAATTCAAAAAACTTAAACGAAAAATTTGGGAGGCTGCCATATGCTTCCAAAATAGCTGGAAATTACCTGACAGTCTTTTATAACCGCATGTTTAACATTGATTATATTTTGGGGAAAATTAAATTCCGGCATCTTAAAATTAAATTTTACAGCCGAAACACTGCAGCATGAACATTGACAGAAAGGTGTACAATGGTCATCGTGATCCTGATTGTGATTATGAGCCAGTTCTTTCTTCTGAGACTTCGCTTCAAGACATGTATTATAGACGTCACTGCATGGAACTGCAAGCAGTCCAAGAATGTATACTAATAATATTGTTGTTTTCCATCTCATATTAAGACAAATTTACAAAATAGTTTCTGCAATTGGATTGCAAATTTACTTTAATCAACCTAAACACCTAAAAAACAATATTTTACATTTATATAAATTTATAAATTATTTTTAAACGGTTAAAACTAAACCCTGATTTGATTGATCACTGGTATTTTAAACTTAATCATTTATTAAAAAATATTGTTTTAAATAATTGTATGTTTTTATATATCGTCTGCTAATGCAAAGGAAACTTACAATTTTGTATTGATTCTGAATTTCTATTGGTAAACCTAATTTACTCAAATTAATTATTATTTACGCAGTAGCATCTGCCATAGAGTATCGAAATATTAAAAAAAATATTCAAATATAAATCATAATTGTTTTAAAAATATTTTTAGCTTTGTCTAAAAAATAAATAATGGCAAATATAAATATATTTTTAAAGACATCTTTCATACTAGTAGTCTTAAACATAGGGCTTGTTTCCTGTGAAACCAGCTTTGTAGATTTACCGCAAGATGATAAACTTTTAGACGGCTCAATCGAAGGGTTATCGGCTTCTGAATCAACTCAATTTTTAAAAGGCGACCAGGCAGTTAATGAAGTTTTTAACAGGGCATCCGGCCTTGGTCCAACCTTTGTAAGTACCAGTTGTATCAGCTGCCATGCAGGAGACGGAAAAGGGCATCCTTTTACCAGCTTAGTTCGCTTTGGACAAATTGACGAAACAGGCAATCATTTCATTAAACTAGGAGGACCGCAGCTTCAAAACCGTGCACTACCTGGTTTTATTCCAGAAGAAATCCCTTCAGGCACATCATTCTCCACCTTTATGCCTCCATCTATCACAGGATTAGGATTATTACAGTATGTCTCAGATGCCGATCTAATTGCAATGACTGACCCTGAAGATGTTGATGATGACGGAATTTCAGGGAATGTAAACTGGATTAACATACCTGATTATGCTATTGTAAGTTCTAATGCCATATCAAAAAATGGCAAATATATTGGAAGATATGGCAAGAAAGCTTCAGCATTCGATCTACTTCATCAAACAGTTAATGCATACAACCAAGATATGGGCATTACTTCTATATTTAATCCTATTGACCACTACTCTGCTTTAGAAATTGACCCTGAAATCGCTACTTCAAAAGTAAATGATGTTGTGTTTTATCTGAAAACATTAAAGGCTCCCATCCAAAGAAGCCAAAACGATCCTGCCGTTATCCGAGGCAAAGTTATTTTTAATCAAATAAGTTGTACAGGCTGCCACAGATCAGAATTAAAAACAAGTTATTCTCCAATTAACTCGCTTTCAAATAAAACTTTTGCACCTTATACTGATCTGCTCCTACACGATATGGGTCCAGGATTGGATGATGGCTATACAGAAGGCAGCGCAAAAACTTCTGAGTGGAGAACCCCTCCCCTCTGGGGCATTGGCCTTTCCGAGAACTCGCAGGGAGGTAATTTGTTTTTAATGCATGATGGCCGTGCAAAAAGCATAGAGCAGGCGATACTAATGCATGGCGGCGAGGGACAGAAAAGTAAATATGCATTTGAAAAGCTTTCTAAAGAAGATAAACAGGCTTTGCTGAAATTTATAAAATCATTATAGTATGGACAGAAAACAATTTCTAAAAGCATGCGGTTTCGGCTGTCTTGCTGCAATATCAGGAACGACAATACTGCAAGGCTGCTCTTCTTCCCAAATTTCAAGAGAAATAAAGGAATCTGATCTCTTAGTCCCAATTTCTGATTTTATAATTCAAAAAGGGACAAAATCTGCATTTAAAAAGTATATAGTAATTCAAAATGACATATTAAAAGCCCCAATATGTGTATTTAGATTTAGTGAGAGTGATTATTGTGCCATGTTTATGTTATGTACGCATCAGGGTGCTGAATTACAAGTTTTTGGAGATAAACTTCAATGCCCGGCTCATGGAAGCGAATTCAGCAATCGCGGGAACATCGAGACCGGTCCCGCAGATACAGACTTAAGAAAATTCCCGGTCACAATAGAAAACAATATTTTAAAAATATCTTTAAAATGAGATTGAAAATAAAAGTAATACCCGCATTGTTAATTTTACTCTTTTCTACATATTGCTATTCACAGATCGATCCTAGTTTATTAAAAAGAGTACCTAAAGATACTGTAAAAAATATCTTAAACATGGATGCTCTTTACAACAGACCGGCTTTGAAGATAAATAAGACTCCCATATCAATAGGAGGTTATCTTGAAATGAACTGGCAAAAAATGACAACTGACGGAATTTCCGAAGGCAATCAATTTCAAGCTAGAAGACTATCTATTTTTATATCATCTTCCATTAGCAGAAAAATTAAATTTTTGAGCGAGATTGAGTTTGAAGACGGTGGCAAAGAAATCTCTATTGAATTCGCTTCCGTCGATGTAGAGTTTGACCCGTTGATAAATCTTCGCGCAGGTATCATTTTAAATCCTATTGGGTCTTTCAATCAAAATCATGATGGCCCAAAATGGGATTTTACAGATAGACCTATTTCTTCCACTCAAATGTTGCCAGCAACTTTCAGTAACGCCGGGGTTGGCATTTTTGGAAAAAAATACTCTGAGAAATGGATGTTTGGTTATGAGGCCTATCTCTCCGGAAATTTTGATAACTCAATAATTGAAAATACAGAAAACAAAACTTTCTTACCCGCGGCAAAAGAAAACCCTGAAAGATTTGAAGAAATTAATAGTGGAGAACCCTTGTTTACGGGAAAAATTGCTCTGCGGAATACTAAAGTCGGAGAACTTGGAATTTCTTATATGGGCGGTATCTATAATAAATTTGAGGATGATGGCATTACAATAGATAAGAAGAGACGTGTATCTGTTTTTGCTTTAGATTTTAATACAACGCTTCCAAGAATAAAAACTTTTATCACTTCTGAATTTGCATGGGTTTATGTTGATGTACCTGATACTTATTCGCAACAATTTGGCAAAAAACAGAAAGGGGGATTTATAGATATTGTGCAACCTATATTGACAAAAACAATTTTAGGCTGGCAGAAAGCTGCGATAAATGTTGCATGTAGATTGGAATATGTAGATTGGAATGTTGGAAGCTTTAAAGAAACCGGTGGTAATATTGGGGAAGATTTATGGAGCATAATGCCTGCTGTTAGTTTTAGGCCGACCTCCCAAACAGTGATCCGCCTTAATTATCGATATTTGAAACAACGGGATATTTTTTCCAACCCACCTACTATTACTGACGGGTTTAACTTAGGAATTTCAACTTACTTTTAAATATTTTGACAGCTATAATAACCCTGCATATACCAGTATTACAAAATAAAACTTGTACCCCTATAAGGCTTATTAATAAATAAAGGATAAATTTGCGATGTGAAAACTTTCGTAACTATACTTTCATTCATCGTACTGTTTCTTTCTACAGTTCCATGCTCCGCATTTGCTAAACACTCAGAATGCGGTGTAGAGAAAAATTGTGAAAATGATTCACATGACTGCGGTAATGAATGTAACGGAAAATGTTCTCCATTCTACTCCTGTGGAATCTGTATAGGCTTTACGATAAACTTTGATTCAATAATTCTAAATGAAAAATTAGAATTTAACCTTGATGAAGTCTCACAAACACCATCATACAACAAATTTGTCAACTCTTCATTCATCTGCAAAATCTGGCAGCCTCCTAAAATTTCTTAATATAAAAAGTTTATCCCTGCATTCATCTCATTATGCGGGTCTATTATTTATTATTAATATTAAGAAATCATAAATGTTTAAATATATTTTATTGATTGTGACAATGGCATTTATTGGCACTGCACAAGCACAGAATACTATCAAATTTCGTCTCAAGAATGCTGAAACTAACGAACCTGTAAAAGGAGTTTCTGCAAAAATTGAAGAAACAAATTCGGTTTTCAAATCAGATAATGATGGAAATATCAGTGTAGAAAATCTAAAAGATGGAAATTATACCTTATCAATTTCTGATGAAGGCTACACTCCAAATAAAACAGTTTTTAAAGTGCCTTCCAGCTTAAATTTTATAGAAATTGCATTGCAGAGCGAAGATCACGAAGCTGAAGAAATGGAAGAAATAATTGTTACTTCCACCAGAGGCACCAGAACGATCAGCAATATTCCAACCAGGGTAGAATTTATTGCCGGAGAAGAACTTGAAGAAAAAGCTAATATGAAACCGGGTGACATTCGCATGATGCTTAACGAAAGTACAGGAATCCAGACCCAGCAGACTTCTGCAACTTCAGGAAATTCTTCTATTAGGATTCAAGGGTTGGACGGAAGATATACCCAGATTCTAAAAGACGGTTTTCCTTTATATTCTGGCGCGTCAAGCGGGCTTGGATTACTGCAGACCCCTCCATTAGATTTAAAGCAGGTTGAAATAATCAAAGGTTCTGCCTCTACCCTTTACGGCGGAGGAGCAATAGCCGGATTAGTAAATCTTGTTTCTAAAATCCCAACCAAAGAAAAGGAGTTGCGATTTTTAATTAATGGAACTTCGGCTCTTGGATTGGATATAAATGGATTTTATTCCCAACAGTTTAACAAAATTGGTGTAACTGTTTTTGCTTCTCACGATCGTAACGCTCCTTATGATCCAGCAGATATAAAGCTTACAGCTATACCAAAATTTGAGCGTTTTAATTTTAATCCTAAACTTTTTGTCAATTTTAATGAAAACACCAAACTTAATTTTGGCGTCAATACCGTTTTTGAAAACCGCTTAGGTGGAAATATTGATTATATCAAAGATCAAAGTAAATATCCTGATAGTTATTTCGAAAAAAATAAAACTCAGAGAATAAATACTCAATTCGCTCTCACGCATAAATTTAATGAGCAGGAATCGATAACGGTTAAAAACAGTTTTAATAATTTCAGTCGTGTTATCACAATTCCTGATTATATTTTTGACGGTTTGCAGAACAGTACTTTTTCTGAAATAAGCTATTCTAAAAACGGCGAAATTGCAGAATGGGTTGCCGGTGCAAACTTATATACCGACAATTTTACTGAAAACAGCCATACATCTTTCCCATTAAGAAACTATAATCAGATTACTTATGGAGCTTTTCTTCAAAACACAGTTAAAGCCAAAGAATGGCTACAGATAGAAACTGGTCTGAGAGGCGATTATGTTGTTGACTATGGTTTTTCTCTGCTACCAAGAGTTTCCGCTCTATTTAAAATTAATCCTAAACTAACATCCCGAATCGGTGGAGGTCTTGGCTATAAAACGCCGACTATTTTTACTGAAGAAAGCGAGCGTATCCAGTATCGAAATGTACTGCCAATTAGCAGCGATTTCAATAAACTTGAAAAAAGTTACGGTTTTAACTTTGATTTAAATTATAAAACTAAAATTACAGAAGATCTTTCTTTATCGTGGAATCAGTTATTTTTCTATACCAATATTGATAATCCGCTGATATTAAATTCCCTTCCAGATAATATTTATCAGTTTGTAAACGTCAACGGATATTTGGACACAAAAGGAACTGAAACAAATGTGAAATTAGGATACAAAGATTTTAAGTTATTTCTGGGTTATACCTATACGGATGCTTCCATAGATACTAACGGAATAAAATCTGAAAATCCTTTAACGGCAAAACACCGATTAAACAATGTTTTGATGTATGAAGTTGAAGAAAAATGGAAAGCAGGTTTAGAAGCATATTATTACAGTCCGCAAAAATTAAGTGATGGTACAACTGGAAAAGACTACTGGATTTTTGGTTTTATGGTAGAGAGGCTTTGGGAGAACTTTTCGGTTTACGCTAATTTTGAAAATTTTACAGATACCAGACAGACAAAATTTGGAAGCATATACACAGGAACTATTTCAAATCCCGTTTTCAAAGATATATATGCTCCATTAGATGGATTTGTTGTAAATGCGGGTTTTAAGATTAAAATACAGTGATATGAAAAAAAGTATTTATAATATAAAAAAGATGGATTGTCCTAGTGAGGAACAATTAATAAGAATGAAACTCACAGGTTTAGAACAAATTAAACAGCTTGATTTTGACATTGCAGGCAGAAAACTAAACGTCTATCATACGGACGACAACACTCTTATTACAAATGCAATTAATACTCTTAATCTGGATAGCACTCTGATGGCAACAGAACATACATCTGATTATGTAGAGCAAAATAATGACTCTCAGCAAAGTAAGTTATTATGGCAGGTTCTCATTGTAAACTTTTCATTCTTTATAATTGAAGTTATTACAGGTTTTATATCCAATTCGATGGGATTGGTTGCAGACAGTTTGGATATGTTCGCCGATAGTATTGTATATGGCTTAGCTCTGTTCGCTGTCGGTAGTACAACAACAAGAAAAGGAAGTGTAGCAAAGATAAGTGGTTATTTTCAGATTGGTCTTGCAATTTTAGGACTTATTGAAGTTATAAGAAGATTTGTAGAGTTTGACCATATTCCTGCATACGGAACTATGATAGTAGTTTCATTATTTGCCCTTGTAGGCAATTCGTTATGCCTTTACCTGCTTCAAAAATCTAAAAGCAAAGAGGCACATATGGAAGCAAGTATGATTTTTACCTCAAATGATGTTGTAATTAATATGGGAGTCATAATTGCTGGCATATTAGTATACTTTACTAATTCAATGGTACCCGATCTTATTATTGGAGTTTGTGTATTTTTCATAGTCGCAAGAGGAGCATTAAAAATTTTACAGTTATGATAATGGTAATTTAAAAAAAATAGCAAGCCTTTCAAAATTGTTCTTTTGATATCGTTGCCCAATAAAGCAATCCGAAAATAATAAAAGAAAAAGAGGCTCTGCCTCACATGTTGTGAGACAGTCTTTAATCTTTAGATTTAAAATAACAGGTGATTCAAAATTTGTTTCTTACTATAAATCACGGGAATGAATTAACATTTTTTAACATTTAACCCTTACGATACATACAATCCGCCTCAAAAGTAATATTTCATATAATTATCTTACAAATTCACTTGAAAATAAGCTAATTTCTTTAAATCGTTCATAAAATGATTTGTAAATTGTGAACTAAACGTCACTACTCTATAGAATAACAAGATTCTAAAAACACTGAAACCCGCTATTAGCGGGTTTTTTATTGGACAATATTCGTCTTTATTGGACATCTTTGGTCACTTTTATTCCCCCCTCGATTACCCCTGTTTTTAATTATAGAAAACTAAAAAACCAAAACAACTTATTTTTAGTTAGGGTTATTTATAATTTCCTTTAATTCTATTAACGAGAGAACATAATCTTTTTTCCTATGAACAATTCTATGACAATTTGAACAAAGTGGAATTAAGTCAGTATAAGGATCTACCACTTTTGAATTAAGAAAACTACTTAACGGCTTAACATGATGAATCTCGATAAATCCTTCTCCAATTTCGCCATATTTACTTTTAAAATTAAAATTACATCCAAAACAAGTTGTCCCATGTATTTTAATTGCTGAAGCACGTAGTGAAGAATCTCTTTCTGCTACCAAAGAAATTACTATTTTCTGTCCCCCTTCTGTTCTTGACTCGAAAATATCTTTTAAATCTGGCTGATTTACATTAAAATTATTTGTATCGATAGTTCCGCAAAATTCTATGTAACGCTTAAATGCATTATTTTTTCTTTTTCTTTGGGTCTCCTCCATTTCCATTACTGCTGGAATCAAATAAAGTCTATGGAAATAATCTTGTAAAATATTTACATCCGTAATATTAAATAAGGATTTAAATCCGATCTCAAGATTATTGCTAATATCTTGCGAAATTAACTCTATCGATTGCCCATAAGTGTAGATAGTTGAAGGAGCATATTTCTCTGTTGATGTTAAATACTTAGTAAATTCTTCTTTTGTGGTCATGAATATTTTGGTAATTAAATAAACAAATCTTTCTTTTTTGCTAATAACTTTCTAAAATACGCAAAGCAAACATAGCATAAAGTCTAAAATACAATTTAAGATCTCTTATAAAGTGCGCTTTTTTACAAATTTCTAAAGAAATCTTCCAGTGATATTTGATGTATTTCTAAAACTTTTAGCAAAGTCTTTAAAGTAATGTTTTTACCGGATTCTATTCGCCAATATTGCACTCTATTTAATTCGTTTTCGAAAGCAAATGTTTCGTAGCTAGTGTAACCCTTTGACAATCTGATTTCTTTTAACTTTTGGGAAATTTGATTGATTTTTAATTCGATATTTTTTTCTGAATCTTCCATAGCAGGAAAATTGTAAATAATACCGCATAAAATTTACCGCATATATTATACATTTTACTATTTTAGCTAAAAATTAAATCTTGTAAAATCTTATACTACCGAAATGAATGAACCGCAAATTACAATCGAATGGAAAATGTTACTTTTTACAATTTTAGCGTTAACGATTCTTACTCTAGTAATATTATTAATTAGTATTCCTGTAAAAATGGCAAATAAAAGAGGGCGAAGTGGTTTTGGTTGGTTTATCTTTTGTTTGTTTTTTTCTCCATTTCTAGCAATGTTACTCTTAGCTGTTTTGGGAGAAACCGACGAGAAAAGAAGAGAGCGTATTATTGAAGAAGAAAAACTACGAAATCAATACAGAGAACCTGTAGCTACAAACTCCACAAATGAAATAAAAAATTGGTTACAAGCTAATCCAGGCAAATCACTAAACGACTACTACAGAAAAATATGAAAAACAAACTACTACTTATCTTCCTTGCAATTATCTGTTTTGTAAACAACTCTTTTGCACAAACAAATAAAAATAAAGTTGGAGATCAAATCCAAGGAGATTTTAATGGAGATGGAAAACTAGAATACGCTTTTAGAGTACAAACTACAAAAGGACGTGGAAATCCTGTAGAAGATGGAATCCCAGATAATTACGAAATTGAATTTAGTGACAAAACTTTAAAACCTATAAAAGTTAATTGCTGTTGGTTTAAACTAATAAACGAAGGCGACCTAGACAAAGATGGTGCTGACGAGTTTACAATCATACAATCGCCCGAAAATGGTTGTATCGCCACTGTTAGTACATTTACTATTAAAGCAAAAAAAAGCTACAAATTATTTACTCCATTTTCTATTTTTTGGTGTGCCGAAATTTCTGATGTAGAATTACAAAAATTAATCGCACGAGAGAACAAAACTATCTATTACTACACTTCCGACCCAAATGATACACATTTACTAAACGATACAGGCGACAAAATACGCTTCGAAAGACTTGTAAAAATAAAAGCACTTGAATTAAGAATATAACATACAACCCCCATAAAAAAGCGACTTATAACAAGGTCGCTTTTTTCATATCCTTATTAAAAAAATTAACACTTTATTAAGAATAATGGTTAATTTTTTGTTAAAGTGTAAAAAATGGGCTTTTTTAAATTTCTCAGGGAGTTATGGAAAATACAAACAAGATAAAATTAATAAAAATGAAAAATAACTATTCCGTAAAAACGATTCTAAGAAAGGATAAAAAAAGAAGTGATGACACCTATCCTTTAAATTATTTGATAATTTTTAATTCTAATAATCTAAAATTGTCTGCCAAGCATTACCTTACTCTTAATGAATGGGATTTCGATAAAAATTGCCCAAAAGGAGTTGGCAATTCGATATTAAAAAAGAAACTCCAACAAGAAGAAAAATTTATTTACAATAATCTTATTGAACTAGAATTATCTGGAAAACCTCTAACAAAAGATTTAATAAAAGAAAAATGTAGTGGTAATATCGCAAAAAAAGACTTCTATCACTACTTTGATGAATATTGTAAAAAGAAATTTAGACTTATTACAACAGGAACACAATCACATTATATTTTATTTAAAAAGCAATTAAAGGAGTATAAATCAACTATTGAGCTTGAAGAAATTGATGTAAAATTTATTGAAAACTTTCTATATTATTTGTCCGTCGAAAAAAAGGTTGGGATAAGTGGAATTGCAACCCGAAGAAAAACCTTTTCCGCTGTATTAAATAAATTCGTTGTAGACAAAATAATAAAAGAAAATCCTTGTAAATATGTGAAAGTACAAAAGGAAAAAGTTAAGACTGTTTTCTTAACCTCTAAAGAAATTGGAAATATAATTAATGCAGATTTAAAAATGGGAAATCTTACAGATGGGCTTAATTTAACTCGTAATCTCTTCTTATTTAGTTGCTACTGCGGACTGAGATATTCGGACGTAGCAAACTTAAAAAATGAAAATATAATCGATTCTAAAAAGATAGTTCTCGAAATGGTAAAAACTAAAGATAATGTAGAAATTCCATTACACGATTTGGCAATGGAAATATTAAAAAAACATCGTGTAAAAAGCAAATCTGAAAAAGATTTTGTTTTTCGAAAGAGAAGTAATGTATCTGTAAACAGAGATTTAAAAATAATAGCCAAAATAGCCAAAATTAAAAAAGACCTTACTTTTCACGTTGGACGACATTCTTTTGGCTCTATGTTGGCTAAATCCAATACCCAACCCTTTTACATAATGAAACTAATGGGACATAAGGATATTAGAATGACTGAACGATATGTTAATTCTGACGAAGAAATTTTATCTAACGCAATGAGAAATGTAAAATTCGATTAATATGGAAAATACAGTAAACAAAGGGGCGTTAAACCAAAAATTAATTAAGAGAACAATCCTTAAAGTAGCCAGTTTAAAAAGAGAATTGGAAATAGAAAAACTAAAAAATTTGGAAAATATAAAAACAACCTATATACCAAAACTAGATACGGATATATTAAGAATTGATGATGTAATTAAAGATTACAACTTTAGCAGAAAAACAATCGATCGAATGAGAGCAAAAGGCTTAAAGTATTCCCAGACTTCCCCAAAATCTCCTGTATGGATTGTTAGAAAAAATTTAGAGGATTTTTTAAAAAAAGATAGACATGATCGATAAAATTAAAATTAGTCTAAATGATTATTCACCTAACGATAATATAAATTGGAAGAGTAAAGAAGTAAAAAACTGTCCACCCGAAAAATATTTTTATAAAGCTAAACTTTACAATAGCAAGTTTGCTACAAAAAAATTCCCTTTGAAATTATTATTAACAGCTAATGAAAAAAATAATATCTTCTCGTTAAACATTCGTGGAAGTATCCGAAAATGGTACTATCAAGAAAATTCTAGAAAGGACTTAAATTCCAATGAATTTGATAAGTGTTTAAAGTTTATTGCTGAGGAATTAAACACCGAGTTAAAAACACTTTTAAAGGGCAAAATAACACAACTGGAAGTTGGTGTAACTCTTTTACTAAAATCCGAAATGAGAAATTTAATTGATTGCTTTGTTAAGTATCGAAATGCTGAAAGAAAAATAGTTAAAAAAACTTCTTTGTATTTCCATTTTAAAAACTATAATCTAATTTTCTACGACAAATATTTGGAAATAAATAATAACGATATTCGCCCCCAAAAAAAAAGGAATGTGTTTAATAAGTTCTATCTTTTCCGATTTGAGGTAAATGCTAAAAAGGTATCAGGAACAATATTAAAAAGTAAATTTAATACTCTCGAAAAACTAAGAAACAACTGGAATCAATTACCTCCCATGCTAGAGAAATATATAGATGATATTGTTTTTGTTGATGTAATTTCCAAAGAAAAAGAAACTGATATCAAAGACTATCCGGACTTTATAAATCATATTGCATACATGGGAATAAAGAAATATGGTGTAATAGAAAGTATAAATTTGTTTAATAAATTCGTAAACACAAGTAATAAAAAGAAAAAACTAGAGGATTTTATTAATATCTACAGAAGTAATGTTACCAATGAATTAGATTTAAAACGTAAGTTATCTACTGCATTAGCGAAGAAACTAGATAGATTATATAACAAGAGTAATATATAATAACTTATAAACTAATAATTACCTTATAAGCTAGTATAAGTAGAACAAACTTTAAAGCCAAGTAACTTTAATAAATAAAATAAAGCAGAGATAAGTAATACAAGTTGAGATTATTTAATCCGCTTCTTTGTTCTATTATATTTGCTAATAAGCATTTTTAAGTGATTTTAGACATTGATTTTCTTTTTAAGACAAAGTATACTGGATTAAATTGTTTTAAGCTTTTAACTTGCCTAAATGAAACTGTTATTTTAAAATTAAAAAAAACTAATTTTTTATACCTTTACGAAATGAATAAAGAAGTAATTGAAGACAAAATATCCAAAGTAAAAATTAAAGAAAAAGAACTTACAACCCTTTCTTTTTTCTCGGGTGCACTTGGATTAGATATAGGATTAGAAAAAGAAGGATTTAACGTTGTACTGGCTTGTGAGTTTGATAAAGCCTGTAGAAATACAATTACTTTAAATAAACCAAATATTGGATTGATTGGGGATGTTAGAAACTATTCTGTTGAAGATATATTAAAATTTTCTGGGTTAAAAAATAAGAACCAAGTAGATGTTATTGTTGGAGGACCACCTTGTCAAGCTTTTAGTACTGCTGGAAAAAGATTAGGATTTGCTGACTCGAGAGGAAACGTTTTCCTAAAGTATCTAGAAATAATTGAAGAAATATCTCCTAAATATTTTGTAATAGAAAATGTTAGAGGACTTATGTCTTCTATATTACAAATAGACGAGAAAGATGATATTATCGACCAAATTCCATTATCTATTTTAAAGGAAAAAGGCTCTTCTTTATATTATGTTATAAAGAGATTAGAAAGTGCTGGATACAACATTAATTTTGACTTGTATAATTCTGCTAATTTTGGAACACCACAAATTCGTGAAAGAGTTGTAATAATCGGAACTAAGGATTCTGTTAAAGTAAACAGACTTACTCCTACCCATTCAGAAAATGGACAATATGACTTGCCGAAATGGAAAACTTTAAAAGAAGCTTTTAAAGTTTTAAAAGATGTAGAAAAACACGAATCTATTTTCTATTCTGAAAAAAGAGCAAATTTATACAAAAACTTAAAAAGCGGGCAAAATTGGAGAGATTTACCTGTCGACTTACAAATGGAAGCTTTGGGAAAAGCTTTCTTTCTAGGAGGAGGTAAAACTGGCTTTATGAGAAGACTAAATTGGGAAAGACCTTCCCCTACCGTAGTTACTAATCCAGCTATGCCGGCAACTGATTTATGTCATCCTAGTGAAATCCGACCTATAAGTGTTGAAGAATACAAAGTAATCCAAGAATTTCCTTTGGATTGGAAATTAGCAGGAAATACTACTGATAAATATAAACAAATTGGAAACGCCGTACCAGTTGGTTTGGGTCGAGCTATTGGTCGAGAAATAAAAAGCCACTTATATAATTTAAGTACAGAAGATTATGTAAAATTTAAGCATTCGAGATACCTTAGCACTAGCTATGACGAATTTATGCATAAAATAGAAAAATTATTTTTATTGGAAAATAGCTACTCCTTGTTTGATTGATTTTGTAAAATAATTCATATCATTGGTAAAAAATTTTACTGATGAAAATAGATACAAAATTTGATGAACCAATTGATTCCGATATTGCAATTAAATATGCAAAAGAGTATTGTAAAGAAAGTTATTCGGGGGATTTAGAAATTGTCTTGAAGTGTGCCTTTAATGATATTAGAAATCTTCCGAAACTTAGATATCCCAAAAAAATTGATAAAGTTGAGCAACCAGTTCCTTTAAAAGAATATTTACATAAATTTATTGATGCGTATAATAAAGGTTATAGTAATAGACCTTCTCTACGAATCGGAAACTCTTCCAAAACACATTCTGACCCTATTGTTGGCTTAATTTTTTCTTTAAGAGTAGCGAATACCTCTGAAGCTGAGTTAAAAAAAATTGTTGATGGACATAGCTTACAAATGTCTATAGAAAATATTATTGGGGATTTACTCGAAGAATATTTGTCTATAAAACTAAGCGATTATGGTTGGGTTTGTTGCTGGGGAAGTTCCATAGATGCAGTTGATTTCTGTAATTCTAAAGGAGAACTATTACAAATTAAAAATAGTGATAATTCTGAAAATAGCTCATCAAGCAGGGTAAGAAATGGTACTGAAATAAAAAAGTGGTCTAGACGAAAATCTACACAAAATAATAAATTTTCTTGGGAGGAGCTAATCGAATTAACTGGTGCAAAAAATATTTCGGAAGAAGATTTTAGAAGTTTTGTAAAATCTACAATTGAAAAAAATCCTAAATGTATTTATGTAAATGATGAACCTATTAAATTTTGAATATGGCTTATCAACAATATAATAAAGACGGCATCGAAATTACTCCGCAAGATTTGCAAAATAAAACTCTTTGGTGTAAGGATGGTGAACAAATAGAACAAGCTTTTGTAAATAAATTTGGAACTGAACTAGGATTAATAATTAATCCCGAAAAAACGGTAAACGCTTATGCTCCTGACTTATTAAAAGATAACAGCTTAATTGCAGACCTAAAAACCCAAAACACTCCTTTCTTTAAAGCTGGGGATTTATATGGAATAGACCCGACCTATGCAGTTGTATTTAACCGTAAAGATGCCGAAAGGTATTGGAAACACTACAAAGAAATAATAATATATTTTTGGGTAGAATGGCATTCTGTAAAATTTGTAATGGGCAATACAACCAAAGAGGTAGAATTTTTAGATGGAGTTTGGACTATAAAATTTATTGATTTAATTGAATTGTTAAAGGTTGCTCCAGAGCATCTTTATCAACAACGAATAGATGATACAAAAGGAAATGCAAAAGGGAGTTTTGTTTTGGATATTAGAAATCCAGCTTTTACACAAGTTATTTAAGCAATGTAAAACTACTTCGATACTTTCGAGATAAATAATTAATCTATATTTTTTTTAATGCTTTAAAATGATGTTTTTCTAGAAAAAAATAAGAACTTTATTTATTTTTACTAACACTTATGAGAACTTTTGTTATATCAGATATACATGGAAACAACGTTGCTTTTAGAAAAGCACTAAAACATGTTAAATTAAAAAAAACTGACCGCCTAATTATTTTAGGAGACTTTATTGACCGTGGGGAAGATAGCAAGGGTGTCTTAGATACAATTTTATTGTTAAAAGAGCATAATTTTGATCTGGTTTGCTTGAAAGGTAATCATGAACAAATGCTTTTAGACGCTTTCGATAATGTTAACAATTTGAATAGTTGGATTAAGAATGGGGGCGAAAAAACTTTACTAAGTTTTTTAACAAGCTCTATAAACAAAATACCGTCTAAGTACATTGATTTAATTAAATCTTTTGCTTATTACTACGAAAATGAAAATTTTGTTTTTGTACATGCATCTTTAAACATGACAATAGAAAATCCATTCACAGATATTGAAACTATTTTATGGGAAAGAGAACCATTTAAATATTATAATGAGAACTGGATAAAAAACAGAATACTAATACACGGGCATAGTCCTACTGCACAAAACGTTATAGTTTCTAGTATAGAAAATAAAAATAAAATTATATGCATTGATAATGGAAGCTTTTTAAAAAGAGAAGAGTACGGGAGTATCTGTATACTTGAATTAGAAAATTATAAATATAACTTTATTAGATGAGAATTTTAAAAGTAATAGAAGTAATTAATCAAGGAGGTTTTGGAATTATTGAAAAAGTAATTTGTGATGATGGAAATGAATATGCACGCAAAACTTTTTGTCCTTCCTCACAATTTTTAAGCGATAAACAACTTTGCGATAAACTAAAAGCAAGATTTATAAGGGAAGTAAAAACACAAAAACTTTTACCTAAAGAGTATTTTATACCAATTATTTACGAAGATTTAGAGAGCGATAATCCTTGGTTTTTAATGCCTATAGCCGAAGATGTTTACAGTAATGAGATAATTAATTCCAAAGCTGAAAATAGAAATCCTGAAGGATTGGGAGATATTTTAAACTCTCTAGAATTTATCCACAGTAAAGGTCTTGTACATCGAGATTTAAAACCCCAAAATATTTTAAAGCACGAAGGAATTTGGAAATTAGCTGATTTTGGATTAATTTCCCAAGACAAGGAAATTTTATCCCAAACTATTACCACTAGTAATAATGCTTATGGAACTGTTCATTACTGTGCCCCCGAACAAACAACAGAATTTAGAAGAGTAACTCCCTTAGCGGATATCTATTCTTTTGGAGCAATTTTACATGATATTTTTACCGATGGGAATCGTGTTCCATATTCACAACTTACCGCTAATGGTGAAATTGGTGTAATAATCGAAAAATGTACTAAACATAAAAAAGAAGACCGTTTCATTAATATTGCTACATTAAGAAATAAACTTCTATATGTATTATCTAAACAGCCCATTTTAAAATCTACTGTAGATAATCAATGGTTTGAAGATTTTAAAAATACCCAATTTTGGGATGTAGATAAATTTGAAAGTTTTGTATTTTTCTTAAAGAGGAATAATGCTTTACATTATTCTTTTTTTTACGAAATAAACTTAGAAGTTATAGATAATCTTTTTAAAATAGACAAAGAGCTATTTGATGAATTTTGTTTAATGTACTTTGAATGGGTTTGCCAAACAAACTATCAATTTGATTACTGTGATGTAATAATTGGATACATACTTGATATATACAATAAAACATCTGATTTGGAAGTTAAAGCAAAAGCAGCAGTTACTTCTGCTGAACTAGCAAAATCACATAATAGATGGTATGTAATGCGCCACGTAGTAAAAATGTCTAATAAGGAAATAAATGATGATTTAGCCTTTAGAATTGTTATCGAAATTGACTCTAAAAGTAGAAACAAAGGAAATTTCCAAAGATGCGTAGAAGGAATAAATTTGAATGTTACAAGTTACCATGATATGATTGCTGATTTGTTTAATTAATTACAAATAATTATCCCTCCCGCTACCCCTGTAGATTATAGTCCACGTTGAAGCCCTATAAATAAAGGAAATAAGAGGTAAAGTTACGACCCAGTCGAGGTCACTCTACGGGACAAAAGATAAAAATCATCTTTTGTTCCGTTTTTTTTATTCACTAACTCCCTGTTAATTAAATATATACACTCTACAATTTTGTTCACCCTAGCGGTTTGTACTTTATTTTCTCTAATCGTGAAATTTTCAGGATAAACCAAACCAATTAAGCTTCGAGCTTCTGACAAATCCATGTCTAAGTATGCTTCATTAATTTTAATTAAATTGTCAATCCCTTTAACTAGTAAGGCTGGAAAAAACGGTCAAATTGACCACGCTTTTTCAGCATAAAGTGACCACCGCTTTCGGATTAAACTGACCACCACTTTTCAATTTAAACTGACCACATAGTTTCGGTTCAAATTGACCACTAAAAACTACTTCTTTTTCATGTTGTTAAACCACACAGCTTATCTAAACGATGCAATGGAACAGCTTGAAGGCCAGGTTGCATCCGCTAAAATAGCCATGTCAAAGCTCTCCTCCCCCCAACTCTATTTTGTGCTTACTGGTAGCGATTTTACACTTGATATTAATAATCCCCAAGAACCCAAAATAATCAGCATAGGCAACAATCCCCAGAAGATCCATACCTATGGAGCTGTAATCTCTTTATATGTAACCCGCCTGATCAAGCAGGTCAACCAAAAAGGAAAGCTTAAAAGCAGCCTCATATTCGACGAGTTTCCCACTATTTATCTCAGTGGCATAGACAGCCTTATTGCAACGGCGAGGAGCAATAAGGTAAGTACCTGCTTGGGGATTCAGGATTTCAGCCAGTTGCGCAAGGACTACGGACGTGAGCAGGCAGATGTTATAATGAACATCACCGGAAACCTTATCTCTGGGTAGGTAACGGGAGATACAGCCAAGCAGCTCTCTGAACGATTCGGCAAAATAATGCAGAATCGCGAAAGCCTGTCCATTAACAGCTCGGATACCTCCATAAGCAGGTCCAGATAGCTTGAATCTGCAGTTCCCGCCTCTAAAATATCCGCCTTAAGTTCAGGGGAATTTGTTGGCACGATAGCAGATGATCCTGACTGCAGAATCCAGCTAAAGGCTTTTCATTGCGATATAATAAACAATCATGAATCGCTTAAAAAAGAACAGGAATCCTATCAGGACATTGAGCCTGTACGGACTATTACAAATATAATGGTTAAACGGAATTACCTGCAGATAAAACAGGATATTGCAGAAGTGGTTGACTCCGAGCTTCAGCGCATGCTCCATCATCCCTCTTTGGTCCATCAGGTGATAAAAAAAGCTAAAGAATAAACCATGCTATCTCTATTTTACAATTTGTTTTAATACGACCTGCACAACGCAACTTTACAATCAAGTATTTTTACTCTTGTATGCCAATTTCAGAAACAATAAATTGGCATTAAAAAACACACACTACACTATTTATCAATAAATTACATTTAAAATAAATTAACTATTAATGTGAAACTTTATTGAATGTTAGTAAAGCTTCTAAAAACTCAGTTTTCCACATACCGGTAATTAAAACACTCATATATGAAGATAAAATTACTAATCTTGTTTGTTATTGTTTTAACAATACAAAGTTGTTCTGGCTATAAAGAAGTACAAATGCCGCCAAGCCAGCATATTGCTGATCCAGGAAATACGATAAAAATTCCGGTCATTGTACATGTTTTGCACAAAAATGGTGACAAAATCTTATCTGATGATCAAATTGATGCAATGATTGATTCATTAGCTTCTGATTTCAAAGGAAAAAATGCCGCTGTCCCTGCAGATAAAGCTGGCGATCGACCAGCTGGATACAAACGCAAAAATTCAAAAATTGTATTTGAAAAAGCAAAAATATTGCCTGATGGAACATTGACTACAGGAATCATAAAAAGAAAAACAAGTACACGGGTATTCAGTTACAGAAAAAGGAAAGCCTTTGCGGAAAGCCCGTTGATTGATCCCTACCACTATCTCAATATTTATATCTGTAACGTAAATAAAGGCACAAATGCGTATACACCCACTGAAACAGCTAATCATGGCGTGGTGATCGATTATGACATGATAGGAAATGTAAAAAAAGAACATACCTTAACCCATGAGGTTGGACACTGGCTGGGACTGCTGCACATCTTCGAAGGAGAGTGCAATGATAATGACGGCATCAAGGACACCCCGGCCCAAAAAAAAATCAATAGAGCTTATAAATCAACAGATGCTGATGTCAAATGCAGCAATGAAAGCAGAATCGTAATGGCAACCAATTTCATGGGATATAATGAGAACCGCGATTTCTTTTCAGCAGATCAGATAGAAGCAATGAGACAATTTTATTTGCAGTATCAGAAACCGGCTACCAAACCAAAAGATATTGAAGAATTTAAAACAGAAAGATTAAATCTGTTCCTTGGGGTCTTGCAGCTTAATGATAGCATTCCAGAAGATTCGCAAGCATTTCCAGACTGTGGCCCCTTTTTAAATTTGGTAGAAAATAAAATTTCAGAATCTGAAAATTCATCTGGCCTGAAATTAGTTGCAGAACAGGAACATCTTCCAAACGCATTCAACTGGCAATCAGATATAATCAATACAATATCAGTAATAGTTGCTGAACAATTTGAGAAAGAAGCCTTTAACCTGGCCCTTAATAGATTGTTTAAAAACATCGTGGAACCTCCTGCAGATCAGGACAAAATAAACTACGCCACCACATTTTATGCCTTGTTCCCGGAAACAACAGCTTTCATCAAAGAAATTTATTATTCAGGAAATCCATATACTGGATTGAATATTGCTACTCTGCAAATGCATATAAAAAATGACATTAACGAAGTTCCAAACTTATTTGCTGAAAAGCCGGAAATCCTGCTGCCAAAAATAAACAACTATCCTCTCGCAAGAGATTTCCTTTCTATAAGCAGTGAAGTAATTCAGTCTAGCTCAATAGGCACAGATCTTCCTGATATTATCAACAGGATTTCGCTAAAACCTTATATTACCAATGAAGTGAGGCAGCTAACCGGTGCCATCGCTGTCATCTCCAATAGTTTGAGAGCAGAAAGCGGAGAAGGTGAAGGTTTATGGATAGATCCTGTTCTTTTACTATCTCCTTATAAAATAGACTTGCAAAATGCTGAAGGTGCAAAAATCAGACAAATCTACAGACTGCTGTACTGTCAGTTAAGCCGCTTTTCTTTCATCAAGACATATATGGATTCAGGCTCGACCAATCTGGAACAAGCCCTTAAGATCCAAAATCTTCTCATTTTTGTAAATAAACTTGAAGACGCTTACACTTTTCTTAAAAGCAAAGATTTTAAGCTTCTCACTCTTGAGGATCAATTGTCATATGCAGAAAAAATCAATAAAAGCATCTACCAGGTCATGTCTGTTTTATCAAAAATTCCAGAGTTAGGACTGAATGAAAAAATCATTAAAATCCCTGAAAATTATTTGAAAATATTTAAATCTCTCTTGAAAAAAGAGTACCCAAATGCAATGCTGCTTATCGTTTCCGAATTTAAGAGCTATCTGCATGCTGAACAATCAAATAACGAACTCATCATCGTTGCAGCTGAAATTGCGGCAGACACAGATGGTTCGAAAATCAAAGCTATTCTAAAAGATTCTGTGGATCCAATAGGAACTTCTGCATTAAAACGGATCTCTCCCTGTAATATCAGTTTGAACAGTTACGCCGGAATTAATTTAGGCTATGAAACTATTGAAGACCCAAATGCCAAAGATTCCTGGTATGGTGGTGTGACAGCCCCTATAGGAATATCTGTCTCGTTCCTTCCATCATCCGTAGGTTCGTGGTCCATTTTTCTTGAAGTTCTTGATCTGGGCTCACTAGTTAATGTTCGTTTTAAAAATGACGAAACCACCTACGATGATCTTCGTTTTGAACAATTTCTTTCACCTGGAGCAGGTATTTTTTACAACTTTAAAAATACCCCTCTTACCATTGGCGGACGTTATAACTACATCAGCAATCTAAGGACAATAACATATAATGACGGGGTCTCAGATATTGTTGAGACCGGGCAGAATGTTTCTCGCGTAAGCTTTTCAATCCTATTCGATATTCCTTTGTTTACAATCTATAATAAAAAAAGAAAATAAACTTTTTGAAAACATCCTAATAATTAAAAATAATATCTTATGAAAAAGTTTTTAATAATTCTGACTTTTCTTTATTCCTGCAATGCCTTATCACAGGGAAGATCGGGTTTCCAAATATTATTTACCACTGAAAATGATTTTTTAGGTATCGACAATAAGGATGAAAACTATACAGGAGCTGCCAAGGTAGAATTGCTGACCCCCGAAATAAAATGGAAATGGCTCCCTTTTTTCAAATTTAGACAAGATCCAACTGTACTCAATGTTCAACGTTTTGGATTTGGAGGGACTGCTTATACTCCACAAGACATTGCATCCTCCGAGGTCGTGATTGGAGATCGTCCTTATGCCTCTTTAACTTTCTTTAGTTTTGGCAATGTGTGTTACAATACTACTAAAAATCTTATTCTTCAATCTGACTTAATAATTGGTTCGGTAGGCTCCCCAGGTCCTGGGAATGTTCAAAGCTATATTCACAAAAATCACTGGTTTGGTTCAGACCGACCTGAGCCTCAAGGATGGGACAATCAAATCGGATTTAATGGATCGTTGGTTATTAACTATAATATCCGGCTGGAAAAACTAATTCTCCTTGGAAAATCAAAATCGAATTTCCAGTGGATGACTCCTTACTGGGTAGCAAAAGCGGATATAGGAAATTATATGATGAATCTGCAAGGAGGCATTAAATTAAATTTTTTAAACTTTAATTCCGGTTTACTGCAGGATTACATACCAGGCCTTCCAACTTTTGTTGAAGAAGCACCTAAAAAAAGGGCTATTCGTTTTAACCTTTTTGCTGAACCCAGCGTAAGACTTGCAGCATATAATGCAACATTGGAAGGATTAATGTTTAATGACCAAAGCATATACAAAATTGAGCATTCTCAGGTCAACAGATTTTTGTTTGAAATTAATGCCGGTGCCAATTTACTTTTAGGAGATTTCTTCTATGCCAAATATAGCTTCTATGGCAGGAGTCAAGAGTACAGCGGAGGAAAATCTTTTCATACTTGGGGTGGTATAACAATTGGATTTTCACCGTCAAGATGGCAAACCAAATAACTGCACTAAAATACCAAATATCAATAATTTGAAAAACCAAACAGAGCATTTCTAATTTGGCATTAAAAACATTAATAACAATATTAATTCTAAACAAATTAAAAACCTTTTTTTACTGGGGCCAAAAGGAAATAAATCAATTTTTAGCTTCCGCGGAAGAACAATAAATAAGTGGAAAAATATTTATTATTTTCATCAAAATCGGCAGAAATAATCATCAAATTTTGACCTAAATAATCTCAAAACTATTATTTAATTTTGCTAAAAACTTATTTAAGTTATCCATTTAAATGCTAAGTTATGTAGTTTCATTTTACAAGTATATTAATAGCTCCATTTATTGAATTAACGAAATCACATTTTTTAACGTTTTTTAACATTAAACCCCTACGAAACATACAAACCGCTTCAAAACAAAAAAATAAACCAATTATCTTACAAATCAATCGAAAAATAAGCCAGTTTCTTTAAATCATTCATAAAATGATTTGTAAATTGTTCAGTAACCTCACTTCAAGAGACAACTATTATATAGTTGTCTCTTTTTTTATACACAAATTTCTAGATTTTTCAAACCTTCACAGCCTAATATCTGTGGTTCGATTTTTCCAAAAGATTTTTTTAGTCTGTTTGAAATAAGCAATCTTAAAAGCGGCTTTATTAGTTATTTAATCTAAGTTGAACGATGATTCGAAATCCCGTTAAGGATATAGGATTTTTTCCTCTTTTTATTTATTGTAACTTATTAATAATAAGAATATTAATTTCAAAATCAGTATTTTTATACTTTTATTAGAAACTAAACTATAGTTTTTCTTTTGTTTTTTATTTACAGAGTGATATTAACAGTAATCCCACCAAAAATTAGGAGGATTCAATATTTCAATATAAAATTTAAAATGTCGAAAAATGAAAAAAATAATCCTAATCTCATTACTTTTTGGCTTTTTTAATTCTTATTCTCAGAAAGTATTAGATACCCATATTCATGGTGAAGCAGACCCAAACATGCAAATGAAGCAGTTAGAAAATTCTGGTGTCTATAAAGCAGCCATCAGCACTTCTTGGGATTTGCAAAATACTTATCGAGATAAATATAAAATTGAATTACTTTACGGATTAATGCTCCCATGCCCAAATGGAAAAGTACCTTATGGTAACCGGCTTTGTTTCTCAGATGGAAAAGAATTGCCAGATATTAAATGGGTAGAGCAGCAAATTAATAATGGAAGAATTGATTTCATTGGAGAAATACTAAGTCAATATTATGGGATTTCGCCATCAGATAAATTATTATATCCGTATTACGAGTTAGCTGAGAAATATAACCTTCCAGTTGGTATTCATACGGGATTAGCTGGCCCAAATCACGGCTGTCCAAATTTTAAAGTTAGCTTAGGAAGTCCAATCCTGATAGAAGATTTAATACTTAAATTTCCGAAATTGAAAATTTGGATCATGCATGCAGGCAGCCCTTTTTTAGAAGAAACAATAGGTATTATGAGCGTTTATCGAAATGTATACACCGATATTTCTGCTGTTTCAAACCCATATATTGTTCCTCATAAAGATTTTTACGCTACTATGAAAAGATTAATCGATGCCGGTTTAGAAAATAGGTTAATGTTTGGATCTGATAATGGTGACATTAAGCAAGCAATTGAATCGGTAAATAAACTTGACTTTTTATCTTCAGAACAAAAAGAAAAAATATTCTACAAAAATGCAGAACAATTCTTTAAAAAATAAAAAAGACAACCTTTAACATGTAGGATCTCGTGATCTGTGTAGTATAAACAATAAAACTCCAATTTAATGTACTCCCTTAGATTTGCACCCTTATGCTTATGCTTTCGTTCCCTTACTGTTCAAATATTTTCTATCAAAATACAGAAAAGAAAATCTTCGTTTAAAACAAATCCAGTAGTCAAAATGTAGAATTTACAATTAGCGGAATGACTTGTGCCAGCTGTGAAAAACATGTGAATCATAAAGTAAACAAATTGGCAGGAATACTAATTATTTATAAATTTGAAGTGTGAAATCTTTCGTAACAATATTATCATTCATCGTGCTGTTTCTTTCTACAGTTCCATGCTCTGCATTTGCAAATCACTCAGAATGTGATGTAAAGAAAAATTGTGAGAATGATTCACATGACTGTGGTAACGAATGTAACGGAAAATGTTCGCCATTTTATTCCTGCGGAACCTGTATAGGATTTACACTAAATTTTAATTCAGTAATTATCAATGAAAAATTAGAATTTACTTTAGATGAGGTTTCTCAGACACCATCTTACAACAAAATTGTAGATTCATCCTTTATCTGCAAAATCTGGCAACCTCCTAAAATTTCTTAATATAAAAGTTTATTCCCCTGCATTAATATCATTATGCGGGTCTATTTATTATTAATATTAAGAAATCATAAATGTTTAAATATATTTTATTGATTGTGGCAATAGCATTTATTGGCACTACACAAGCACAGAATACTATCAAATTTCACCTCAAGAATGCTGAAACTAATGAACCTGTAAAAGGAGCCTCTGCAAAAATTGAAGAAACAAATTCCATTTTTACATCTGATATTGATGGCAACATTATTATTGAAAATCTTAAAGATGGAGATTATACATTGTCTATCACTATAGAAGGTTATGCGCCAAACAAAACGCTTTTTAAAGTACCTTCAACTGTCGATTTTATTGATATTGAATTGCAGAACGAGGACGAAGAGGCTGAAGAAATGGAAGAAATAATCGTTACGTCAACTAGAGGAACCAGAACGATCAGTAATATTCCGACCAGAGTAGAATTTATCGCTGGAGAAGAACTGGAAGAAAAAGCCAATATGAAACCAGGTGATATTCGTATGATGCTTAACGAAAGTACCGGAATTCAGACTCAACAGACTTCTGCAACTTCAGGAAATTCTTCTATTAGGATTCAGGGATTAGACGGTCGATATACGCAAATTCTAAAAGACGGTTTTCCTCTATACTCCGGTGCGTCAAGCGGACTGGGATTATTGCAGACTCCTCCATTAGATTTAAAGCAGGTTGAAATAATTAAAGGTTCTGCCTCTACCCTTTACGGCGGAGGAGCAATCGCCGGATTAGTAAATCTTGTTTCTAAAACCCCTACCGAAGAAAGAGAATTGCGATTTTTAATCAATGGAACTTCTGCTCTTGGACTGGATATAAATGGATTTTACTCTCAGCAGTTTAACAAAATTGGTGTAACCGTTTTTGCTTCTCACGATCGCAACGCTCCTTACGATCCCGCAGATATACAACTTACAGCTATACCAAAGTTTGAGCGTTTTAATTTTAACCCTAAACTTTTTGTCAATTTTAATGAGAACACCAAACTTAATTTTGGTGTCAATACTGTTTTTGAAAACCGTTTAGGTGGAAATATTGATTACATCAAAGATCAAAGTAAATATCCTGATAGTTATTTCGAAAAAAATAAAACACAGAGAATAAGCACGCAATTTTCCCTGACACATAAATTTAATGAGCAGGAATCGGTTACAATTAAAAACAGTTTTAATAATTTCAGTCGTGTCATCACGATTCCTGATTATGTATTTGATGGTTTACAGAATAGTACCTTTTCTGAAATCAGTTATTCTAAAAACGGTAAAAAAGCAGAATGGGTTGCTGGTGCAAACTTATATACCGACAATTTTACCGAAAACAGCCAAACCGCTTTTCCTTTAAGAAACTATAACCAGATAACTTATGGTGCTTTTCTTCAAAATACAGTAAAAGCAAAAGAATGGCTGGAAATAGAAACCGGTCTGAGAGGTGATTATGTTATTGATTATGGTTTTTCGTTTCTTCCAAGAGTTTCTGCTTTGTTTAAAATTAATTCTAAATTTACATCTAGAATTGGCGGCGGTTTAGGTTACAAAACACCAACTATTTTTACTGAAGAAAGCGAGCGTATCCAGTATCGAAATGTTCTGCCGATTAACAGCGATTTCAATAAACTAGAAAGAAGCTACGGCTTTAACTTCGATGTAAATTATAAAACTAAAATCACAGAAGATCTTTCCTTATCTTGGAATCAGTTATTTTTCTACACCAATGTAGACAATCCTTTAATTTTGAATTCTCTTCCAAATGATGTTTACCAGTTTATTAATGTAAACGGATATTTAGACACTAAAGGAACCGAAACAAATATAAAATTAGGCTATAAAGACTTTAAGCTATTTCTGGGTTACACTTATACAGATGCCTCAATAGATACCAATGGAATAAAATCTCAAAACCCTTTAACCGCAAAACACAGATTGAACAATGTTTTGATGTATGAAGTTGAAGACAAATGGAAAGCGGGCTTAGAAGCTTATTATTACAGTCCCCAAAAACTAAGTGACGGCACAACAGGAAGAGATTACTGGATTTTTGGTTTTATGGTCGAAAAACTTTGGGAGAATTTTTCAGTTTATGCCAATTTTGAAAATTTTACGGATACCAGACAGACTAAATTTGGAAGCATATATACAGGACCAATTTCAAATCCTGTTTTCAAAGATATTTATGCTCCGTTAGATGGATTTGTTGTGAATGGCGGAATTAAATTTAAAATTTAGCACTTCTTCATGATTTAAAACATAAAAAACTGCCTCCAAATTTTAGACATAGTTTGGGGGCATTTCTATGGAAAGAAAAGTGGACTTCATATATTTTCTGTCACAAAAGCTATTTGCACCTGCATTTTATTTTATAAATCTAATGAATAAAAATAAAAAAAGCTCCAGATTTCTCTAAAGCTTTTTACTCGGAAAGCATTCAAAAATCTAACCTTTTTTTTTGAGGATTATTATTGAAATAGCCTTAATTAAGATTGATGTTTTTTATTTCAAAATTTAATTTCGTTACAATTTATTATTTTTTCAACCTTTTAAAATCCTCTATATATAAACCTTTGGCTGTATTAGTAGGGTTGAACGCAGCAAGATTATCAATTTTTAATAAAGAAGAAGGATTGGCGGTTTTTGCTGTAGTTCGTATAGTTTGGCCAGTAATTAATTCGAGAGCTTTATTCAAATAAGGATCTTTTACGTTTCCAAATTCAACCAAATTTGAGAAAGTACTATAAGGATTGATTTCGTAATCAGGTACAATTCTCGCTGGATTTGTCTCTTTGTCTTTATTGTAATATGAAAAAGTAATAGGTTGCAATTGCCATTTGTGTTTAGTGCTTCGATTGGCATAGGACGTATAATCATTTGCAGGAGAATCGTATAAAGTGATTGAGCCAACAAATTTGCCAACAGTTTCTTCTCCTATCGTGGTAACGTTAATGTATTTTTTTAGACATTGTATCGTGAGCTCGCTGGCAGAAGCGGTTTGAAAACTTATCAGCACATATATTTTTGTCAAAGCAAGGCTGTTTATACTTTCTTCTCTCTGAAAAGTTGGTTCGTTATCAACCAAGTTAAAAATGTTTACTTTTTCAGAAAGATTTTCATAACCGTCTTCACTATTGTGTTTATCATTAAAGTCTAAATAAATATATGGTTTATTGGTAAAACTGCCATTAATCATTTGTGCTAAAGCAACTGCAGTTTCTACTGAACCGCCTCCATTGTATCTTAAGTCTAAAACCAATTCGTTAATTCCATCCGATTTCATTTTAGCGAAAGCCAAATTGAGTTCATCATTGTAATCGGATTTGAAACCATTAAAAACCAGATAACCTATATTCTTTGCTCCATATACTTTCTTTTCGTAATAAGCAACTGGGTTTTCATCAATTTCGGCTTTTGATACAGTCACAGTTTCTGGTTTATCTGTGGTTACTAAACTACTGCTTGTAAACTGCACGCTTGCTGCCAAAGTAATTGTGAATTGTGTGTTTTCTAGTTGGTCATAATTACGTGTAGTAAGTTGGCTTCCATTTATTTTTGTAATAACGTCGCCTCTTTTCAATCCTGCCAAAGCTGCTGGTGAACCTGGCACAATGTAGTTAATTAAGGCTACCATATTAAAATTGGATGCATCTTTAGGGTAGATTGCGTAATTAAAACCGCCTGTTTTTTCGACTTCTGCAATTTTTGAAACACGCACTATCTCATTACTGTTTTCAATCCAGGAAAATCTATCGACAGTTCCTCTTTGGTATAAGAGTGAATAAAAAAGCGCGTCGGGAGTTTTTCCGTTTATTAAATTGTTATATCCTTCGGTAGAAGTGATTTTACTGTCGGACAAATTGGCAACGTTGGGCTGCCAGTAGTACCAAGAATTCATAGCTTTCCAAACAAAATTATTAATCTCGTCTGGCTTAGTAGTTGATGGTTCTTTACTGTCAGAATCAGAATCCTTGCTGCAAGCTGTAAAAACCAATCCTATAATTAATATCTTAACAATATATTTTAATTTCATTATTTTTTGAATCGTTTGATTTAAGTTAAATTTGTGGATATATAACGATAAAAGTATGAAAAATAGTACTCCAAAAGCCGTCTTTTTATTATTTTCTTTCGGGCTTTTTTTTCTTTTTTCCTGTTCCAGACAACTTATAGATATTAAAAATCAAACGTATAAAAGTTACAACAGTAATAGTGAAAAAGGATATATAGTTAGTTTTAAATTAAATGACACTGTTGTTGTTCCTAAATCGGTTGTGATTAATGGTATTGTTCAGGATATATCCAAAGCAAATAAAACTGGAGATACTTACCAGCTAAATGTGATTGCACAAACCACCATAATTCATAATTACCAAGTAAAATTAGATAAAAAAGAAAATGGAATTTACTTTGAGAAAAATTCAAATATATTTTTTCAACCTGTAAAATTCAAATTAATCACAAACTAATTGAAAAAGTTTAAGTGAACCCGTTTGGTGTAATTATTACAAACGTCAGTTCGAGTATTTCTTGTGGAAAGCATCGGAACAAAAAATAAATGTTTCAAGAACCTTTAATGGACTTAATACATTTTCTGTTACAAAAGCTATGGCGAATTTCAAATAAATAAGCTATCGCGACACTATCCATAAAGATTTTTTATCTCCGACATAACAAAGGTGCTTTGGGTACTCCCTATACTTTCAACTGATCCCAATTTATTAAACACAAAATCCTGATAATGCTTCATGTCTTTGGCTGAAACTTTCATTAGAAAATCGTAATCACCTGAAATATTATAGCACTCCACAACTTCTTCTATTTTCATAATATCACTAACAAACTGATTCCCAATATTACGATCGTGCTGTTTAAGTTTGATATTACAAAAAACGATGAAGCCTCTATTTAATTTTTCTGCATCAAGGAGTGCTATATACTTCTTAATATAACCATTGTTTTCCAATCTTTTAATACGCTCAAAAACTGGCGATGCTGAAAGATTTACCATTTTGGCAAGCTCTTTTACAGTGTATTTAGAATTATCGTGAAGTATATTTAATAACTGAAGATCAATATCGTCTATCTGTTCCATAGATTATTTTGGTTTGATTTATTTTTAAGACAGAATAAAATTCTTCAAATATAACGAAAAGCAATACAAAAATCTTGTTTTACACACATTAAAACATAACATACTGCAGCATTCATCTTCACAGTATAAAAATCTACTAGGCAATATTTTATACTTCTTTTCGTCGAGCCATACCCTGAGCAATGATGCTGGCAGCAATCAATTGCAAAGCATGGTAAAGCATGAGCGGTAGCAATACAATACCTGTAATAGTACTGTGCTGAAAAAGTACTTTTGACATAACGGTGCCGTGTACTAATGACTTTTTAGATCCACAGAATAGAACAGTAATACGATCTTCATCTGAAAAACCAAGCAGGCGACTGAATAGCCCGACACAAAAGAATACGGCAAAAAATAACGCCATCATGCCTGCAGCTAGTCCGGCAAGTTCAACGGCGGTGAAGCCTTCAAAAAGATGTTCAGAAAATGACTTGCAAAACGACGTGTAAATAATCGTCAGAATAACTGCCTGATCGAAATATTTGAGTTGTTTCTTGTATTTTTCGGCAATGGAACCGAAACGGGAATTAAGGGTTATGCCAATGATGACAGGCATCAAGACTTGCAGAATCAACTTTATGACGATTTGAGTGACATCAAAATCGCCTGTTGCAGAAGCTATAAACAGCCCAACCCAGAGCGGCGTGACCACTACTCCGATCAAACTGGAAATACTCGCATTGAAAATGGCTGCGGGAATGTTTCCCTTGGCGATGGAAACCATGACCACGGAAGAGGATACTGTAGACGGTAAAGCTGCCAGAAAAAATACACCCAGCCAAAGCAGCTCGAAGCCGTTACTGACAAACAACGGACGAAATGCCAAAACAATGAGCGGAAAAAATAAAAAGGTGGTCAACTGGACGACAATGTGCATTTTCCAGTTGGATAGTCCGGCTTTTAATTTCTCAACACTTAATCGCATACCATAAAACAAGAAAATCAAGGAAACGCCAGCATTGGCAATCTCCTCCAACGAAACAGGTTCTTTGACCATGCCCGGCTTTGGCAAAAAATAAGCCATCAGAATCATGGTGGCTATCATTAACAGGAAACCGTCGAAACCTGCTTTTTTTAATACTTCTAATAATTTCTTCAATGTGTTTTAAATATTATTCCTCCGTGGAGGCACGGACTCCATTATTAATATATCGAGACTAAATCCCAAGTTCTTTGCGTATAATTTCTGCTCCTGCGCTTAAAGCATTTAACTTGCCTCTGGCTATGTTTCGAGATAGCGGAGCCATACCGCAGTTTGTAGAAGGATAAAGATTTTCGGCATCTACAAACTCTAGAGCTTTACGCAGGGTATTAGCTACTTCTTCTGGTGTTTCGATAGTGTTGGTTGCCACATCAATGGCACCGACCATTACTTTTTTACCGCGAACAAGTTCCATTAAATCTAAAGGGACATTGGAATTGTGACATTCTAAAGAGACGACATCAATTTTAGATTTTTGAATTTTCGGGAAAATTTCTTCGTATTGTCGCCACTCTGAACCTAATGTCTTTTTCCAATCAGTATTTGCCTGTATTCCATAACCATAACAAATATGAACCGCAGTCTGACAATGTAAACCTTCAATGGCTCTTTCTAATGCTGCCATTCCCCAATCGTTTACTTCATCAAAGAACACATTAAATGCAGGTTCATCAAACTGGATAATATCTACCCCTGCGTCTTGAAGTTCTCTTGCTTCTTCATTGAGTGCTTTTGCAAATTCCCACGCCAATTTTTCTCGGCTTTTATAATGGTCGTCGCACAAGGTGTCTACCATAGTTAACGGACCAGGCAATGCCCATTTTATAGGCTTATTAGTCTGTTTACGTAAAAATTTAGCATCTTCAACAAAAACTGCTTTTTGACGTGTAACTTCACCTACTACTACTGGAACACTCGCGTCATAACGGTTACGAATTTTTACTGTTTTACGATTTTCAAAATCTACACCGCTTAAATGCTCGATAAAAGTCGTTACAAAATGCTGACGTGTCTGCTCGCCGTCGCAAATGATATCCAGATCTGCCAATTGTTGTTCCTGCAGAGAAATACGCAAAGCATCTTGCTTCCCTTCCAATAGCTGATCGCCTTCTAATTTCCATGGTGACCAAAGTTTTTCGGGTGGTGCAAGCCAGGCAGGTTTGGGTAAACTTCCAACAATAGAGGTAGGCAATAATAATTTCTTCATAATAGTATAATTTTTATGCGTTGTAATCAATTAAAGAATAAAATTAGCAGACCATTGTTCCAGGATGCTTTTGTATGGCTTAATGAAATGCTCTTCTGCATATTTACCCTGTTCAACAGCCAATCGGCTACGCTCTTCGCGATCATAATCCACGCGAGTCAGTGAATAATCTTCGTGTTTAAGACTAGGTTGATAGATTTTCCCGGCCACTGAATTTGCATTGTAAATTTCAGGGCGATAAATCTTCTGGAAAGTCTCCATTGTACTAATTGAGCTGATTAATCCAAGATCAGTATAATCAGCAAGTAGATCTCCGGAATGATAAAAAGCCATCGGTGCCACACTATTCGGAGGCATGAAAAAACAAACTTTTAAGCCCATTTTAGAGAAATATTCATCAGTGATAGAATACTGATCCTGCAAATATTCAAAACCCAGAACCGGATGCTGATACTCAGTGCGAGTATATATTTTGTTGCTCGAAACACTTAGACAAATGATCGGCGACATCTTAAAGTGCTCTTTATAAGTGGCTGAACTCACAAAACACTTATAAAGTTTTCCGTGTAAATCACCAAAATTTTCAGGAATAGAAAAATTAGATTTGTTTTTATTGTACTCAATCAATAAAATACTGAAATCATAATCCCGAACATAAGAGGAATAATTATTCCCGGCAACTCCTTCGATTTGCTGGCCAGTCTTACGATCAATAATATTCGTTTTTAAAACTTCAATCATCGGTAGATCGTTACTACCATTCTTATCATCAATACTCATTGTTACTGTAAGGATTTCAAGTTCCACATGGTAACGATCCGCTTTTGGATTATCCAAATGAGCCAATGCATTGAATCGATTGTTAATCATATTTAAAGCATTGCGTAAGTTTTGCTCGCGATTAGCTCCTCTGGCCAAGTTGGCAAAATTGGTTGTCAAACGCGTTTGACTTGAGGGGTGGTAATTTTCATCTAAACAAGTGCTTTTTAGCGTGAACACAAAATCATTCTTGATAATATTCTCGATGTTTTCAATATCCTGTTTTTCATTTATTCTTAAATCTCCTTGTATGTTCGCTTTCATTTGATGACAACTTTTAGTTTTTTTACCCTGCAAAATTGACAATAAAAGATTTAATATTTTTAAAAAGTCATAAATTCAGATAATTATTCTTTTTTGATATTATTTTAAAGATTAAAAATCTTTTTACAAACATAATAGTAAGGAAAAACAGATAATTATTCTTTAGAGAACTAGGAAATGACCGATTTGAAGTTCGCCATAGCCATTGAAGCCTCGAAAAAGAAAACAATATCATTTATATTTGCCTAAATTTAAGATAGACATAGCAATGAATTTGATAGAAAATTTGAAATGGCGTTACGCCACAAAAGCTTACAATAACATTAAAGTAACAGAAGAGAAGATCGATCAGATCTTAGAGGCTATAAATCTTTCAGCATCTTCTTGTGGTCTGCAATCTTACCGCGTTTTTGTTGTTAGCAATCCAGAAATCCAAAAAAAATTAGGTGCTGATTCATATAATGGACAGATTAGCTCTTGCTCTCATTTGTTGGTTTTTGCTGCATTCAATGACATGACTTCGACTTACATTGACGATTACATGGCAATGACAGAAAAACAAAGAGGTCTTGATGCTGGCGCCTTATCAGGATTTAGAAATGGATTGCATTCTTATTTTAGCGCTATTAACGAAGAACAAAAAGCCCTTTGGGCGGCCAAACAAGCTTATATTGCACTAGGAACTGCACTTATTGCTGCGGCAGAATTGAAAGTGGACGCCACTCCTATCGAAGGATTTAATGCCGCCACTATTGATGCCGTTTTGGGCTTGAAAGAAAAAGGGTTGCATTCTACAGTTATCCTCGCTTTAGGATATCGCGATTCTGAAAAAGACTATATGGCAGCTACGAAAAAAGTTCGTTTGCCTATAGATGAAATGATAACGAAAGTTTATTAATCTTATTTAGTTTACTGCCAATAATTTAATTTTTTTATGAACAAAAATTTACTGCTATAAATAATTCATAAAGCATTCTAATGGCGATTATAATTTTGTCTTATTTACGAATTTTAACATCTCACCTCTACGATCCAACAAAATCAACCAGTAGATTTTCAAATTAAAAATAAACTGTTATCATTATGATTCCCAACAATACTTTATTCTGTTTCCGCAGAGATTGAGCCGGGCACTTTACTCCATAAAACCTTTAAACGAACAAAACAGATTATACTGTACAAAGCAAAAAGCAATATAAGATGCAATAAAGCTGACGGATTATCCCATAAACTTGCACCTGACTGCACAATGCCAGTATACAAAACAATAAATGGCGTTGTAGGCAAAAGATTTGACAACCACTGCAATATTAGCGGAAGCGATTCAAAAGGCCAGCTGTATCCTGTAATTAAGAAAATTGGATAAGTGGAGAATGCCATCATCTGCAAACAAAGCAATTGCGATTTAAACAAAGAACCTATAAACTGCGCCATCGGAATTAAAGTAACGATAAACAAAAGCAGCAATATGCTCAATTCGAATCCGCTGCCTCTCATGGGTAAATTAAGCAGTTTGTAATTTACATTTAAAAAGAAAAAGGCGTACGAAGAAAAAAGTATCAAATAGAATAATCCTTTACCCCAAATTCCGTTAGAAATCCCAGAGCCTAGCCATTCGCCCAAACGAGAACGCTGACGCTCGCCGGCGACACTTTCGCACAAACCAATTAATAATGTTTGCTGTAAAATCAGGGCTAACAATCCTGGCAATAAAAATGCGCCATAACTTGATCTTTCATTAAATAAAGGACGATAATCTAAATTTACCGGCATTACATTTTCCATAGCAATTGTTGTACTCATTCCTTCTTTTTTCTGATAATACTGAAGTCTAACTCCTGCTCCAATTGTCAAACATATTTGCTGTACATTTAACAACAAATCACTCGACGGCAGAAACCTTGCGGCGTTTATTGCTAATACTACATTGCTTTGTTTTAAACTCAGTAAATTGGCTTCTGTTCCTTCTGGAATATAAAAATATCCTTGGCAATTGCCTTGATACATCTGCTCTTTTGCCTGTTCGAGATTCGAAAAATGAATTAATTCTACTATCGGAGAATCGTCAATATTTTGCTGTAATAAACGTGATAATCTGGAGCCATCATCATCAACAACTGCCAATTTTACATCAAATTCTTCTTTGTTGATGTAAATACTTCCGTAAAAAAAAGCGTAAAGCAAAGGAGCAATAAGAAGCGTAAGCAGCAAACTATGATCCTTTACTACTTGCGAAGCTTCCCTCAAAAAGAGACTAATCAGCGATTGTTGCGGTTTCTTTTTCATCTTTAATCGAACTAAATTGACGTTTGAACAACAACATTGCTGTCGGATACATTACAACACAAAACAACAAGAGTTTTGTTACTTCTCCATGTGCATATTTTAAAGGCAAATTCATATAATACACCTTAAAAAATCCGTCTAAAAACGAAGTGTAAGGCATGATAAGCGCATAATACTGATCGTACCAAGGCATTGCCCATCTCGGAAAAGTAAATCCGCTGAATACAAAAGCGGGTGAAGTATAGAAAAGGGCAACATCTCCTGAAAGCATCACATCTTTAAACAAAGCCGATATAAACATTCCGATGCCAATACATGCCAAAGAAAGCATAGTATATAGCACAAAAAACTTTCCGGTGGCTGCAGGAACTCCAATATCGAAAAAAGTAAAAATAATTCCTGTAATAATGATAAAATTAATCCAGCTGATAGCGAGATGCGCCAATGTTTTCCCAATAATTACGGCGACAACAGAACCTTTTGATGAATCGTAAAGCTCGTGCATCGTTCCTGTAATCCATTCATAATTTAAAGCCAGCATAGAACTGATAATCAGAATCATCTGCATTCCCACCGTAATCAATCCTGGAACTAAGTATTCCTGATAATTGTAAGTCGGATTATAAAGCTGATAGGTTCTCAGACTAATCGGATTTGCGATCGCCATTGCCTGATCCGATTTCATTCCGGTTTTTACCAATTTCTGTAAAGTTACACCCGTACTTCCTGTAATTATAACTTCGGCGACAGCCTTATAAACTAACTTAGAAGGAACAAGCGAGGCCGCATTGGTGTACAACGTCACATTACTCGGATGACGGCTGTAGATATTCTTCTGCAGATTGGCAGGAAAATGTACCGCGCCCATTATTTTTCCCTCTTGAATCAGTTTTTTAACTTCGGCTTCGCTGCTTACTCTCCTCGTAATTTGCAACGTTTCTTTTTGTTCCAATAAAAAAATCAGCTCTCGGCTTATCGCGCTTTGATCTTCATCCCAAATCGCAAATGCTAAATTCTTGGCATCTTGTTTTTGGTAAATAAAAGCATAAAAGAAAAACAAAGCGACAGGAACACCAAACATTACCAAGTAAAAAACCTTTAAACTCAGAATGCGCTTCCATTCCCTAATAACAATGTTCAGCATAAAAATCATTGAGGAAGAATTAAAGAAGCGGTCATACCAGAACGAAGTCCTTTAATCTCTGCAAGATTCTCAGGTTTCACTTCTATTGTAAAAGTTCTAAGTTCAAATTCTCCTTTATCTTTTGACGGAACCCAATTGGCAAATTCTAATGTAGGCGCAATCGAATGCACAACGACATCAAATGTTTCAGGTTCGCAACCCGGAACTTTGACTGTTGTTTTGCTCCCTACTTTAAGCAGATTTGATTTATCCTGTCGGATATTAAACTTAATTATAGTCGAATTTTTCTTCTCGATGGTCATAATTGGATATCCAATAGAAATGATTTCGCCCTGATGTGTAACCAAGTTAGAAATTACGCCATCTGCAGGAGCATAAACTCTCGTATTATCTCCAAGTGCTTTGGTCAGTTCATAGGCTTGTTCGGCTTGTTTTACGATGGCATTTGCAGTTTTAAGCAATTCAGGTCGTGTACCGTTTTTGAGCATCTGAAGATTTAACTGTGCGGTTTCCATTTCCTTTTTAGCCGCTTGAAACTTAAAATAGAAAACATCTTTTTCTTGTCCCGATATTACATCTTCATTATACAATCGCTCCATACGATCGTAAGTATTGCTAAACAATTTATATTGTTCCTGACTGATTTGATACAGTTTAGAAGTCGCTTCTATCAATTCTGGTCTTGCTCCTTGTGTAAGAAGTTCTTGCTGTCCTTTTGCCGCATCAATAGCCGATAATGCCTGTGCTTTTATGGCGTTTATTTCATTAGATCGAAGAACGGCTAATAATTGTCCTGTTTTTACGGTATCGCCCAGTTTTACGAGTAAGGAATCCAATCTGCCTGGGAATTCTGCTGCTACATCTACGCTTGTTGCATCGACCATTCCTATAAAATTGTCGTCTTCTTTATTATTGTCCTTTAAGAAAAAAATCAGTCCGGTTAGTACTACAAAGATTGGAATGATCAGCGCCCAGTAATTTTTAAATATATCTTTCATCTATTTAATAAATTGCGTTATTTGACTTGGATTTCCTAAACTATTAAAATATTCAGCTAATGCTAAATAGTATCCTAAAACAGCGGTATAATACCCTTTTTCTATTTCTGTTTCTACCAACAAAGCATCGTTAACATCTTTTGGTGATGACAATTGATTGTTCATCCTTTTAGTAATTAAACTGCTAGTTGTATTGGCTTCTTTTCTCGCTGCGTCCATAGCCATAACATCGTTTTGGAGCGAGCTCATTTTATTTTTTGCCACTCTCGATTGTACCTGAAGCATTAAACTGGAATTTTCCTCTCCCAACCTGGCTTCTTCAATAAGCTGTTTTGCCGCTAAAGTCTTTTTATTGGTCTGTCCGTTATACAAAGTCCATTGCAGTTCCAGTCCTACAAACCAATCGGGAATCGAAACCGGCAAATCTTTCTGATATAAATTGTAATTTCCAATGGCAAAAACGTTGGGCAAAGCCATTGATTTACTGATTTTTTCAGCAGTTTCTGCATAGCTGATTTTATTGTTTGCAATTCGATAAACCGGATTTGTGAGCCAATAATCTTTCATAGGTTTCTCCAGATTGATTTCGGCATATCTTAAAGTATCCGAAATCACAATTGTGGTATCAAGGTCAACTCCCATCAGTTTATTCAGTTCAAGATGGGCGTTTTGTTTTTCCATCTTAATATTGTTGTATTGACTTTGCGCCTGAATTAAAACCACATTTGTCCAGTTTTGTTGATACGGAGGCAATATTTTGTTTTTGACAAGTTCTTGGGCGTAATTTTTATTTTTATCTAAAGCATTTACAATTTGTTCTTGTTTTTTAATTAAAGAGTTGAGGTATAATATTCTGAGGTATTGCACCGCAATTAAAAAATCAACTTCTTTGCCTGCAATTTCAACACCAATTCCTGCCGAATTTGCAACGGATTGTGCCAAATCTATACTCGAGTTTATTTTGTTTCCAAGAAAAATAGGCTGACGAACTCCCACTCCTGCAACAAAATAAGACTGTTTACTTAAACTAGGATTATAATCGGGATAAATACCGCCAATTACCGTTTTTGAGGCATTATAAATACGATCCTGTGCTGCCTGTGATAAATTGTTTCCCGTAATTTCGTGGTAAATTTCGTTTGCCGTATTCACACTTTGCTGTGATGAACCTTCAACGACTCCGTCTTTAACCGTCTGCAAGTTTATAGTAAGCGGACTGCTTAAATAAGAATAACTCGATAAAAGGTCTACTTTAGGAAGATAACCTTTCTTTTCGGCCTGAAGATTATATTCGCCTGTCTTCAATGCAGATTTTGCCTGTTTAATAGTAATATTATTTTGCTGTGCTATAGAAAAACACTCTCCAAGAGAAGTTGTTTGTGCTTTGATTCCAGAAGAATTCAGGAATAAACAAAACAGTATAAAGGGCTGTAATAATTTTAGTTTTATGTGCATCTATAAATACTCTTGTTTATTGAAATTACTTTTAACTAGCGACTTCTTTTGTTGTTCGATTAAAAACAACAGGATATAATAGAAAGGGATAAAAACTTATTGTTTCAAATAATTTGAAACTCTTTTAAAAATGAAAATGTAACGTTCGTAAAAATTGAAATTTTAATTGATCTAATGTTTAAAAGCATTACTGAAAGAAAACATATTACTCAATATACTAGATAGTTAAAGATAATATTTTATTTGATAGGTTAGTTTTATTTTTGAGTGTTTATTTGAACGCTTCAATAGTAGAAAGTGAAAATAAACTATTATTAATACCCTCTTAGAATCTGTTTACCTTAAGAAAATGCTTTCCAATCTAGTTCATAATAATTCTGTTCCTATGCTTGAGCAAAAGATGTAATTGAAGAAAATCGGCTGAAACAAATATTAGCGGTACTAAAAATTCCTGCTGAAGCTTTTCAGAATTTGATAAAGAACAAGCTATAAATTCTATTTCAAATCCTTTTGGAGAACACCTTTTTAGTAATTCCTTTAATCACAGAACAATTAACATTCATCCAATTGAAAAATTAATTAAACTTCATCAAGAAAAAACTGCATTATACAAGCGCATGTTGAAAGAGAGAGACGAAATAGTGATTAGGTTTGAGAAATTGATTGGGAAATAATTAATCTGAGATACATTTTTTTCAAAAAAGAGAGACTTTAAAAGTCTCTCTTTTTTGTTTTGAAATATTTTGAGTGCAGAGTCGAGATACATTTATAGAGCTCCCTGTAAAACTTCACAATGAAAAGGTTTGAATAGAGTGTACTTAGGCATTATTGTTTAGATTTCTTAATTAAAGACAATAAAAAAATACACGCAATACTTCTCATAATTCATTTCGAAACCAAAATATTTAATACCAATTAAACCCGTATTATGGATGGGATTCATATTTGGAATTTTCTGTTTTTATAATATTAGCAATATTCTCAAAAATATGTCTAAATTTTTCCCAGTTTTCTGGAGTAATCTCTATTTCTCCATTAAATATTGCCTGTGCAAATTTTTCTTTTGAAAGTGCTTTATTTTCTCCTGCAAAATCATAAACATCCGTATCGATAATTACATTTATACCTGATTTTTTACTGATTAATTTCCCAAGATAAACTGATTCTGCTATATTTAAAGCTGATCTTTCTTCAAATTCCAGTCCATTAAATAATCTAAGACCTTTTATTTTCGTTTTATATTTTTCTTCGTCAAATAGAAACTCTGTAGATATTCCATCAGGAGAAATTTTAAATGAATATATTCCAAATTCGTTCTTATTTTTCGGCATTAGCTTCTCATTATCAGAATCAAAAATACCTATCATAATATTTTTTCGTAAGTCTGGTTTACCATTTCTATTTCTTATTTCCGCAGTCAAATAGTTGTTAAGTTCAACATCTCCTAAATCAGCAACTATATTAGTTCCGCATACATTATTTTCAACATCATCCTTACTTCCGTATCGATAGAAATAATCTTCATTTATTTCTGTAAATTCTTCATTATTATGAAAGTATTCCAAAGCTTTTAAAATATGTTTCCAATCTGTTTTTCCTTCGGTAATTATAATAATAGGTTTATCCGTTTTTATAGTTTCTTCTAAAACTTTAATTCGCATTTGTTGATCAGAAATTTTATCGTAAAACTTCTTGTTTACTTTTTGCAACTCTAAATAGTCGTCTCGATCAATTTTTATAATACGCTTTGAAGAAATATTATCCTTAAACACTTCGTAATATGTAGTATAATTTGGAGCCAAAGAAATTGTTGCTGGAGAGTGAGTAGTTATTACTACTTGTATTCCTCTAGAAATGTAATACTCTTCAAGAACTAAGAAAAATGATTCAATTAAAGAGGGGTTTAATACAGCGTCAAACTCATCTAACAATAATAATTTTTGTTCAAAATTACCATCTTTATACAAAGAATTAAAACATAATGAAATTATTGTTTTCTCTCCATCTGATAAATCTACAAGCTCTCGAAATTCATCTTCAATAATATCACCTTTTAAATCAATAAGAAAAAGTTTTGGAGCTTCAGTAAGTTCGGCACGCTCAATCTCATAATTATCTTTGAAACGATAGTCTAGTTTTAATAACTTAAATAATTGATTCAATTCTGTCCATGGAGCCAACCCCAAGGTAGACGGTTCAAATGCAGGTCCATCTACTTTACCAGCTTTTTGTTGTCCATTTGCTATTTCAGAAGCATGATAATAAAACATTTGGCCTATTAAATCAGTAAATAAATCATTTTGTTTCCATAAAAATTTTTCTTCTCTAAGTTTATCTCTTAATTGTTTTTCTGGAATTCTATCTCCAAGAGTATCTATAAGAGGTTTTAAAATTTTTTGCGCCCTCTCTATACAATTACTAAAATAACCATTCTGATAGCCGACAGATAATTGATTCGTTATGTATAGTTGATAAACTTGATCACCTGAACTATTAACAATTGCCGATGTAGCCTTGACAATTTCAGGAATTGAAATATTATCCTTGAAAGATCTGATCTCTATCTCATTGTTATTAATACTAACCCCATCGATTTCTAAATCTCTTGATAATTCAATTTTTTGTGAATTTTGATTACTAATTTCTATTTTACCACTTAAAATTTTAATTAATTGTGATTTTCCTGAGCCATTAACTCCAGATAAAATAATTAAATTTCCTTCCAATTCAGTTTCGAAATTTTCAGGAAAAGATCTATATTTCTGATTTAGTTTTAAAGTAATTTTTCCCATTGAGTAGTTTTCTATAAAAGTTATTAATTTTCTTTCAAACATAATAATTTTCTGTAAAAACAGATTAAATGCAAAAAGATTTTCTTTATCTCCTACTCCTCAAAGTGTAATTCATAAGCGCTGCAATCTGGAAAACTTTCGGGACTGAACTTGCGTCAATTTACAAATATATAATCTAAAACTTATGATTTACCAATAAAAAAACCAGTGAACTAACTTCACTGGTTTTGCAATTATTTTATAAATCATTAAGATAACTTCTAGAACCGAATTTATTTTGTAATACCAAACATCATTACCAATTTATCATTAAGATAAAAATTAAGCGTTTGATCTGCTACATCAAAATGAAGATCTTTATTGTTTAAATAAGACAATACTTTTTGCTCTGTTTTATTAGCTTCTTCACCCATACATGCCATTCTTGTTGACGCTACATTTTTAAAAGATATATGATCGCCATTCGTTTCATAAGTTCCTGCGAAGTTGTTGCAACCTGAATTTCCACTCACTTTCTTTTCTGCCGGATTAAATTTAATAGAAGCCTTTCCGTAATCTTGCCCAACATTTTCAAGTGCAATTAGTTTCCAATTGTTTTTTCCAATAAAACTCCACAGTTCATTTTGAGTTGGTATAGAAAATTCCATAACCACTTTATTCTTAGTATTTTTAAACTGCACTTTATTGTTTTTCTTTACAATTTTGAATTTTTTATTGGTTATTGCAGCGCTAAATTCTTGTTCTAATTTCATGCTTTCATCGTCACAAGCCATTAAAGTTCCCATAGGAGAATTGGTCTTAATTTGATTTTTTGAAGAAAGCTTCATGTATTTTACGTTGAAATTATTACAGCCGTTTTTACCGCTTATTGTGCCAGTTTCATCATTAATTGTAATAAATGCTTTTCCGCTGTTTATCTTTTTCCCGTTTAACTGGGTTAAAACCATTTTTGTATTATAGATTCCTTTTTCCTTGCTTACCGGCGTTTTCGAAACAATACTTTTTAGTTTATACTGATACGAAGAAGCATCAGCAGGAATAGGTTCTGGTCTTTTTGTTCTTGTTACCAGTAACTCATATCGATTTCCTTTTTCAAAATTAAAACCTTCAATATGATCATAAAATAACTGCCATTCTTTGTCATTATCATATTTTACCTGCAGACATTCCATAGGGCCAACACCCGTACATGGCACTTTACTTTCTTTTACAAACATTTTTAAACTTTCCTGACCGTATGAGAATGTTGACAATAACACTACTACAAAAACATACATACATTTCAATCTTTTCATTTATTTTAATTTTTTAGAACACCGATTAAGTACTCTGATTATTATGATTTTTTGCAGGCATGAATTGTGCCACTTTAAAATAAAGAATGCTTTTAACTTTATTTTATTATCCCTAAACTCCCCTTTTTCTTTAACAATTAAAATACTATTTATTGATAATCAGCTTGTTTATTTTATAAGAAAAAAATTCTTCTTTATATTACATTTAAGTATGTTTTAGTAGGATTTTTAGTTTATTTATACTTAAACTGACAATCTCTGGTAAAATGATTGCAATTGTGAATTAAAACGCTACAAGTTTTAAATCTCATTTCTAACAAAAAGTTCTTTTCTTTTTTTTTTAATGTAAAATTGAACATGTTATCATCTTGATCAAAACATTTCAATAAAATATTACTCTTAAATTATGTAAACCTCTGACCGAATTCTATAATTAAAAAGCTTGTTAAGCATTATACTTTTGGATTAAGATTATAAACACAAATCCAGTAACTAATTAAATTATGAAACTATCAACATCTCCTTACCAGAATTTTAATTCCTTTAAATCTTTAGCTATTTTCACTGATATAAATTTTTCAGACGCAGAATTTCATTCTGAAAAACAATCTGCAACTCAATTAATCAATTTATATCACAAGCCTGAAGATGAGCCAGATTTTGACTGCGAATTTTTACAAGGCATTAATCATGATTACAGCGAAAATAGAATTGATCTAGAATCTGAAGAAGATGCTGCAGACGAATACAATGACAATCTGTGGGATGCAGATATATACGACCCTTATCTAGAATCGACTTATTTTTAAACGGTAATTCTTAGCACGGTTACGCCCATTTAAAATGCAAAAATAGACGCAAACTTAAGATTTAAGGTTACCAGATCGGGAAGAAATGCTAGAAAGCAACTCTAAAGGTTCTACGTAATGTGGATTTTTGCTGATTTTCCCATCCTTTATCACGTAAGGATGCGTAAGCAATATATCTGTAAGTGTATTTTGGCTGAAACTACTAATGTCGTACATACAAATTAGTGAAACGGAGTGTTGTGGAGTTAGCAGATTCAGTCTCGCCTCATACTCTAAAAGTTCGTCAGTTCCAGGTAAGTTTTTGAGTGCCCATACCATATCTCCGCAAGCCCTTACACTATCATAACCCGATCTTGATGCCGACAATAAAGTTTGTTCGAGCGTTGCATACATTTTGTCTGCAGCAAATTTGCCGCCATTGATATAAGTGTTTTCAGAAGCTAACACTTCCAATTGTCCGCTTGACAGTTTTTCAGCAATAGAGATTCCATTATCAGCCAAACAGCGGCAATGTTCACTATGGCGATTGCCTTCAAGAATGTTTATGACTTTGTCATTGACTTCCAAACCTTCCAAAATATAAGGAATAATTACCTCGTATTGCTGTTCTCTCGAATCGAAAAAACCGCAAATGTGCATTGGAGCCGACAATGATTCTCCACATACCGAAAAAGATGTCTGTTTGTGCATGTATCAAATATACGCAATTAGTTTTCATCAACAAATCGAATTGGTAGATGCAAATTATCAGAAAGTAGTCGCTAATTCAATTTGGTTCCTTTCAGAAAATAAATTATTTATTATCAAATATTTAAAAACTATTTGCTTCAATGTAAATTGATGGTGAATCAATAAAAACATCCACGACACAACGATATATCGTTGGCCTTCAATTTTATAATATTTTAAATTTAAATACATAATAATCAATACCTTCGTAGAGCCAGTTTAATCCTAAAGAAAATGCGCTCTAATCAGTACAGAATAGTTCTGTTTCTCCTTGTATTATGGTTTACAATTGGAGATGCAAATGCGTTGACATTTTTAAAAAATGAAAACCAAACAGAATTGGCAGAAAAAAACGTGTCGGTTCTAGGGAATAATCTAGATCAGGAAGCTGCTTATAGTGAACTACAGGTTAAAATTGCAGAGAAATTACTCAGCAGATTACCCGAAAACATAGACAAAATAAAAGTTCTACTAAAAGTAAGCGATTGGTACGAAGCTTCATACAACAGTCCTAACACATTAGAAAAGGCATTTCAATATGCGGAATATGCGCTCAGAATAAGCCAGTCCCTGAATTCTAATATTTATGTGGGCAAATGTTATCTACAACTTTCCATGGTGCAAGAGTTGAGAAATAACAATTTAATGCTAGAATTCAATGCGAAAAAAGCAATTGAAGCATTAGCAAAAACAAATCAAACTAATGATCTGGCAGAGTCCTGGGTAATGATTTGGTCAGCAAAAATGCGTACCCTTGCACCAATGGCAGAGCGATTTCCTCCAATTTTTAAAGCTGCTGAACTATTCGAAAAAGCAGGAAATAATAAAAGAAGTGGTGACTGCTACAGAGAAATTAGTGAATTGTATTTTTCAATCTCCGATTTTAATCACTCTTTACACTTTTTAAAAAAAGCAATATTTTTTTATAAAGCAGCACATCTTAAAGAAAGCGATATTTATCCTATTTCTTCTCGACTGAATATTATTTATGAAGCCGAAAAAAGAAATAGGGATATTATTAAACTAAAAAACAAAACCCTTTTACAGCAAAGTAAACTTGAAAATGAGGTGTTTTTGCGTAATTCAATGATCACTTTTGTTTTGCTTTTACTTATAATTCTTGGGCTGCTTTACAAAAGTTACAGGTTCAAGAAAAAAACAAATAAGGTACTCGAAACACAGCAAGATGAAATCAATAAAAAAAACACTACACTTGAAAATCTAGTAGTCGAGAAAGAATGGCTGTTGCGCGAAATTCATCACAGAGTAAAAAACAATCTGCATATGGTTGTTGGTTTATTGGCAAGCCAGGTTGAATTTTTAAAAAATGAAGAAGCCGTTCAGGCCATTAATAACAGTCAGAACAGGATTCAGGCGATGTCGTTGATTCATCAGAAATTGTATCAATCAGAGAATTTATCGATCATTGATATGCCTTCTTATATATTCGAATTAACGGAATATTTGAAAGATTCATTTGAAATTAGAAACACCATCCGGTTTATTTTAGATATCGACAGTTTTAATTTGCCTTTGTCACATTCGATTCCAATTGGACTTATTTTTAACGAAGCTGTTACAAATGCAATAAAATATGCTTTCCCAGATCAAAAAAACGGAATTATTACTATTTCGCTTAAAGCCGAAGAAAACAATAAGTATATATTGATTATTCGCGACAACGGCATTGGGCTTCCACCCGATTTTGATCCTTATAATAATCCTTCATTAGGAATAAAATTAATGCACGGACTTTCTGCAGATATTGATGGAAAGTTTCTTATTACGAATGCAAATGGCACAAAAATAACTTTGGAATTTATTTTCAACGAAAATAATTCTCATTAATTTATTGGCAAAATGGCAAAACCACTAAAAATACTAATAGTTGAAGATCAGTTTGTTGAAGCAAATCACTTACGATTAATGCTCAAAAAAGCGGGACATTCCATAATTGGGATGGCGCGCTCTGTTGCTGATGCCAAATATTATATTGCGCAACAGCGACCTGAACTGGTTCTTTTGGATATTTTCCTTTCGGGAAAAGAAACCGGTATTGATCTTGCAGAAGTTTTGAAAGACGACAATATTCCGTTTATTTATCTTTCTGCCAATTCAAACCAAGATGTACTCAGCAAAGCAAAATTGACACATCCATATGGTTTTTTGGTAAAACCTTTCAGAGAAAAAGATTTATTGATTACCATTGAAATTGCCGAATATCATCAGGAACATGGCATTGAATCTTCCATCCGAAAAGAACTTTTATTTCAGAAGCAATTAAAAACAATAGTAACAAAAAACGGAACGTGGGACGACAGAGTTCTTACTATTGTTACAGCCTTGCAATCTCTTATTTCTTTTGATCTTGTAATGGCTATATTTTATATGGATAGTAAATTATCTAACAGGGTTTTAGGATATGCAAGAACAGGTTTGCATGAATATCAAAAAATAGGAATTGAAGAATTGCAAAATATTACCGCTTTAAAAGAATCTGAAATAAATGATTTACGAAACAAAAGCAAAGTGGAGACTGAAGCAACTTTTTATAATGATCAGGATTTTATAAAAATATGCGATAAAACTCCAATCAAAAAAATGATTGCGAATTCAATGAATATGAAGTCGAATCTTATGCTTCCGGTTCCTTTATCACTTCATGAAAACGGTGGATTGTATTTGTCTTTTTTTAGCAGACAAGCCAATAATTACAATAAAAATCACTTAACGTTATGTGATAGACTTCAGGAACCTTTAATTTATGCGATTGAAAATTTAATTCGCCATGATCAAAAAGTTGATAAAAAAAATAATTCATCGGCAAATCAGAATTCTTCTAAAAATACAAAAATATCAGGCTTTGAATCGATTGTTGGAAAAAGTCCGATTCTGCTAAAATTATTTGATCATATTCTACAAGTTGCTCCTGCTGATACGACAGTTTTAATTACAGGAGAAAGCGGTACAGGAAAAGAAAGTATTGCCCACAGTATTCAGCAACTTTCTAACAGAAAAGAAGAGCCTTTTGTAAAAATCAACTGTTCTGCCCTTCCACCAAGTCTTATCGAATCGGAATTATTTGGACATGAAAAAGGTGCTTTTACAGGTGCCGCTGAAAGAAGAATTGGCAAATTTGAGCAAGCGCATAATGGCACTTTATTTTTGGATGAAATTGGCGACATGCCACTTGAAATGCAAGCAAAACTGCTTCGGGCAATTCAGGAAAAAGAGATTGAACGCGTTGGAGGAAATCTTCCTATAAAAGTAAATGTCCGAATTATTGCCGCAACAAACTGCAATTTGGAAAAAGAAGTTGCCGACGGCCGTTTTAGACTTGATTTATATTACAGACTGAATGTTTTCCCTATTCAGTTGCCACCATTACGAGAACGAAAAGAAGATATTGGTTTACTTACTCGTCATTTTATTGCTGTTTATAGTTCTAAAACGGGCAAAAATGTCACCGAAATATCTGAAAACGCCCTCAAAAGTCTTTTATCGTATCAATGGCCTGGAAATATTCGCGAACTTGAAAATCTTATTGAAAGAAGTGTCCTTTTGGCAAAAACAGAAACAATTGAGCATATTCCGCTTCCTGCCTTTGATGAAGTAAAAATAAACAACAACTCAAATGAATGGTTCTTTAAAACGATTCAGGAAAACGAAAGAGAACATATTATTAATGTTCTAGAAAAATGCAACGGCAGAATCAGAGGAGCCGGCGGCGCATCAGAAATATTAGGACTTCCTCCTACTACATTAGCTTCAAGAATGCAAAAACTCGGCATTAAAAGAAGTCACTTTTAAATTAACAATTGATAATGGATAATTATCAATGTCAATTTATAAAAAACGCTATTACGTTGTCCTATTTTCGTTGTACGACGATATATAGTTATTTCAAAATCAATAAACTACAATTAAATACTTAAAAATCAAATAGTTAAAAAATAGGTTCGATTTTCGTTTACACTTTGGCATAACATTAAAACAATGTATTATGCTAACTGAAAACCCTACTACAATACTTTTTATTACTGGCGCATTTGTCAGTAATAAATGCTGGGACGAATGGAAAGTCTTTTTTGAAAATAAAGGCTTTAAAACACTGGCTCCGGCATGGCCATACAAAGATGCGCCGGCAAATGTTTTGCGGGACCGTCATCCCGATCCGCAAATTGCAAGTCTTCGATTAACTCAATTAATTGAGCATTTTGAAAATATTGCAAAAAGGCTTCCGCAAAAACCTATTGTTATTGGCCATTCTATTGGCGGACTTACAGCACAAATACTTTTACAACGCAATCTAGCGTCTGCCGCAATTGCTATTCATTCGGTTCCGCCTCAAGGAATTATGACTTTCAAATTTTCATTTTTGAAAGCTGGATGGGGACCGCTTGGCTTTTTTACTTCTACAAAAAAGACTTTCTTAATGAGTTTTAGCCAGTGGCAATATGCCTTTACTAACGGAATGCCTGAAGAATGGCAGGATAAAGCGTATTGCGATTCTGTAATTCCCGAGTCTAAATTAATCGTTAGAGACACGATTACTTCCGCTGCAAAAGTTGATTTTAAAGCGCCGCACAAACCATTGCTTTTAATTGCAGGATCAACTGATCACACAATTCCCGAATCACTCAATTATTCCAATTACAAAAAATACACCGACAAAGATTCGATTACCGATTTCAAAGTTTTTCCAAATCGGAATCACTATGTTTTAAATCAGCCTGGATGGCAGGAAATCGCACTTTATATCCAAAACTGGCTCGAAAAACTTCCAGTTCAAAATTCATAATAACCAATTATTTTTCAACTAATTTAAATTTTAAAATCATGAAAACGAATCTAGTAAACATCCCTTTTTTAAACTTTAAAGCAAAAACGAGACAATTTTTAGTCTTTGGTCTTTTAGTATTGACTCTAATTTCTTGTAATAAAAAAGCAGAAGAAACTCCTGCAACAGAAGCAAAACCGGCAGAAACGACTGAAACGGCTCAAGTCGCACCAGCAAATCCGCCTGCAAATTTTAAACATGCTACCGCTGAAGTGAACGGAATCAAAATTCATTACGTTATTGGCGGTAAAGGCGATCCGCTGGTTTTAGTTCACGGTTTTGGCCAAAACTGGTACATGTGGAATCGTTTATTGCCAGAATTATCAAAACATTTTACAGTTATCGCACCTGATTTAAGAGGCGTTGGCGAATCTGATAAACCAGAAAGCGGTTATGATAAAAAAACAATGGCGACTGATATTCACGAACTGGTGAAAAAATTAGGATACAACAATATCAATTTGGCTGGGCACGACATCGGGCTTATGGTGGCTTATGCTTACGCGGCTCAATACGGAAGCGAAGTTAAAAAAGTCGCTCTAATGGATGCACTTCTACCTGGAATTGAGCCAGTTTGGTCTAATGTAAAAGGATCAGCATGGTGGTTTGGATTTTTTGCATGGCCAGCTTCTGGAGATATTGTAAAAGGAAAAGAAAAAGAATTCTTGACCAATTTCTGGCCTGTTGTAGGACATGTAAAAGATCCTTTTACTGCCGAAGAATCTGCAGAATTTATTAGAGCGTATGCTGTTGAAGGCGGAACAACTGCAGCTTTCAAATGGTTTGGAGCTTTTGACCAAGACGGAAAAGACAACCTAATTTTCGCAAAGAAAAAACTAAAAATGCCTTTACTAGCAATGGGTGGAGAATATTTTGCTGCGGCTTTTCTTAAAGATCACTCAAAATTAGTGGCTGAAAATGTTACAGAATCTAAAATTGCTGGTTCTGGTCACTGGTTGGTTCAGGAAAATACCGCACAAGTTCAAAAAGATTTACTAGCCTTTTTCTTGGCTAAATAAATAAGTCTTTGGGTGTATTATTTTTCAACACATAGAAACATAGATTTTATATATAGAAAAGTACTTAAAAAGAAACTAGTTTCTAACACATAGCCAACTATGTTTATTTTAAGCAAGTGAAACGCCTTTTTTAAGCCTTCAATCCCGATAGCTATCGGGAATGTTTCTATGTGTTGAAATAATTACCCTCAACGGATTAAATAACTAAAATCATGAAAAATCTACTATTATCAATATTGTTTTTTGTTGGGCTTTTATCTCAAGCCCAACAAAAAGCAGATTTAATTATCTACAACGGAAAAATTGCAACAATGCAAAAACAAAACGAATTTGTTCAGGCAATTGCAATAAAAGACGGAATTATTCTGGATACAGGAACCGAAAAAAATATACTATCAGTCTATAAATCATCGGAAACAAAATTAATCGATGCCAAAGGAAAAACAGTAATTCCGGGATTGAATGACAGTCATATGCATGTGATTAGAGAAGGTTTAAACTACAATGCTGAATTGCGCTGGGATGGTGTAAAAACCTTAAAACGCGCCATGGAAATGCTGAAAGAACAAGCGGCAAGAACTCCCGACGGTGTTTGGATAAAAGTTATTGGCGGTTGGAATGAATTTCAGTTTGAAGAAAAAAGACAGCCTACAATCGATGAAATCAATGCTGCCGTTCCTGATAAACCGGTCTTCATAACCTATTTATACGGAAAAGCTTTTTTGAATAAAAAAGGAATTGAAGTTCTGGGTTATACAAAAGATACTAAATACGAAGGAAGCCTTTTAGAACAGGATGCTAACGGAAATTTAACGGGGTTAATGTATGCCAAAGAAACGCCGAAAGCGATTTATATGACAATGGGACTTACAACGAAATTAAGTCCGGAAGAACGTGTAAATAGTTCGATTCAATACAATCACGAACTCAATCGTTTTGGGCTTACAAGCGTAATTGATGCTGCGGGCGGAAGTCAAAATTTCCCTGCTGATTATGTTACTTCTCTAGAATTGGCGAAGCAAAACAAACTGAGTTTAAGAATTTCCTATTATTTGTTTGCACAGCAAAAAGGCAAAGAATTACAAGATTATGAAAAATGGGTTGCTACAACTCAAATCAATAAAAACGATAATTTGATTGTTGCCAATGGTTATGTTGAAGAAGGTGCCGGAGAAAACATCGTGGCTTCTGCTGCTGATTTTGAAAATTTCCTAGAACCTAGAATTGTTTTATCTGATGAAATGGAAAAAGATTTGGAGCCCATTATTCGCTTATTAGCTAAAAACAAATGGCCTTTCAGACTTCATGCAACTTACGGCGAATCGATTGACAGAATGTTGAATGTTTTTGAAAAAGTAAATAAGGAAATTCCGTTTAACGGATTGCGTTGGTTTTTTGATCATGCTGAAACGATTACACCTTCGGAATTGGAACGTGTTAAAAAACTTGGTGGCGGAATTGCAGTGCAGTTCAGAATGTATTATCAAGGCGAATTGTATAACAAATTGTACGGCGCTCCAAAAACACAATTACCTCCAATTAAAAAAATGCTCGAACTCGGAATTCCGGTTGGCGCGGGAACAGACGCTACACGAATTTCAACTTTCAATCCGTGGATGTCATTGCATTGGCTTCTTACAGGAATAACAATTGGCGGTATGCAGTTCTGGCCAAAAGATCAGATTTTGGACAAATTCACAGCCTTGCAATTATATACTTCTGGAAGTGCGTGGTTCTCTGGTGAAGAAAAAGACAAAGGAAAATTAGTAAAAGGAATGTATGCCGATTTAGCGATTTTGTCTGATGATTATTTTTCACTAAAACCAGATGATATCAGAAAAATCGAATCGGTTTTGACGGTTGTTAACGGAAAGATTGTTTACGCTTCCGCGGAATATAAAGCGTTGAGTCCGGAAATTCCAGCTGTAATTCCAGATTGGTCTCCGGTGAAATATTTTGGAGGTTACCAAAAATAATGGCATGTTGAATGAAATGAGAATTGCACGCAGATGACGCGGATTTAAGCAGATTGACACTGATTTTTTTTAAAATTAATCTGCGAAAATCTGTTTCATCCGTTCAATCCGTGGGCAAATTGCTAATTGCACGCAGATAACGCGGATTTGAGCAGATTTAAACGGATTATTTTTTAAGTATGATAGTTCGAGATGACAACAAAAAAGCAATTTGTTTCTCTTTAGCCCTGATCGCAGTGATATCCTTTGCTTTTTTTCTTTAAAAAAGGAAAGATATAACGGAGAGCAGGAACCATGCATCCAAAAAAGCCAAATGCATTTGCTTCTAATAAAAAATTGACCACTAAAAAAAACAACCATGAAAAAGATAAATACTATTTTAATACTACTGATTATGCTGTTTCTATTACAGCATACGTATGCACAAATGCCAATGCCACCCGAAGTTCCAATTTGGGATGCTAATAAAGTGACTTTACAACTGCATAAAATATCCGAGAATGTTTATGCTGTTTCGCCATCAACAACTGAGACAGAAACTACAAAGGGAATTCCGCAGGCAACTTCTGCGGGGTTTATTGTGGGCGATAAAGGCGTTTTGCTAATTGAAACGATGTTGAGCAAAAGATTATACGATCAACTGTATAAATTGATTCGTTCGGTGACGCAAAAACCTATTGTTTATGCTGTAAATACAAGCGATCACGGCGATCATTGTTTTGGAAATTATCTTCTTCCGAAGGAAACTATTCTGATACAAAACGAATTCTGCAAAGAAAACCTTTCCAAGAATTACGAGGGAATCAAACAATTTATGATTATGCTTTTTGGAAAAGACCGCGGGATAGAGCAAAGTGTATATCGTCCTGCAGATCTTACTTTGGCCGTTAATCAAAGTTTAAAATTGGATTTAGGCGGAGGAAAAATTGTAGAAATCATTAATGTTGGAACTGCACAATCTCCAGCAGATTTATTTGTATTTCTAAAAGATTCAGACAAAAATGTATTGTGGGCGGGAAATCCTTTTATTGCCGAAAGTCCAGCAATTCCGTGGCTTTTTGATGGTTATTTTTTGGAACCGGTTCAAAATCTTCAAAAAATTTATGATATGATTGGCGACAATGATGTCGTGGTTCCGGGACACGGAAGAATTACCAATAAAAAGGGAATCAAATTTACGATTGATTATGTAAATGCTTTAAAGAAAAATGTTGAAGACGCGGTTAAAAAAGGCGAAACATTAGAACAAGTTAAAGCAAATGTTACCATGAAAGACTTTGACAAAGGTTATGTGCTTTTTAACTGGTTGCATTACAATTTCAATATTCCGAACGCTTACAACGATATTAAGAAAAACAGTTTAGGCAAATAGCCATGAAAAAATTTATTCTATTATTTCTTATTTGTATACAGCTTCATGCTCAATCCTATCCCGATTTTAAACCATTGCGTTTTGACGAGAATTATGAAGTTTTACAAAAAGATACCGTTAAAAATAATTGGTATAAAACGATGAAATATCTGCCTCTCTCCTCCTCGGGGAAAACGTATTTGAGTTTTGGAGGAGAAGTAAGATATCAATATTTCTACGCCAAAAATGAAAAATGGGGAGATGATCCTGTTGATCACGACGGCTATATTTTAAACCGATTTTTGCTTCATGCTGATTTTCATGCCAGCAAATTTTTCAGGGCTTTTGTACAACTTCAAAGCAGCAATGCCAACAGCCGAATTGATCCGAGTCCGGTTGACAGTGATCCGCTGGAAGTGCATCAGGGTTTTGTGGATTTTAATTTGATTTCAGAAAAAAACAAACTGCTCGTTTTTAGGGCTGGAAGACAAGAATTAAGTTATGGCTCACAGCGTTTAGTTGCCGTTCGGGACGGACCAAATAATCGTCAGTCGTTTGATGGTGCAAAAGCTATTTTAGGTTTTAATAATTATCGAGCCGATTTATTTTACAGTCATTATGTAGTGGCGCAAGATGGCATTTTTGATGATTATTCGAATAAAAAAAGACAGTTTTGGGGAAGTTATTTTGTGATCAATAAAATTCCAGCCATCAAAAATATTGACCTTTATTATTTAGGCTACCAAAGAGCAAATGCGAATTTTGATGATGCAAGCGGAAAAGAACTTCGGCATTCTGTTGGAACCCGAATTTGGGGAAAATACGACGAATGGCGTTATGATGCCGAAGCGGTTTATCAATTTGGCGATATTGAATCGAAGGATATCAAAGCTTGGACGGTTTCTCTAAACACTGGCTATCGCTTTACATCGGTTGTTTTACATCCTGAATTTGGTTTTAAAGTCGAATTAATCAGTGGAGATAAAACAAATGGAGACAACAAATTAAACACTTTTAATCCATTGTTTCCGCGAGGTGCTTATTTCGGTTTGGCTTCGGTTATTGGTCCTTCCAATTTGGTTGATTTTCATCCTTCTATAAGTTTAGAATTGTCAAAAAACATCGATTGGGTTATTGATTATGACATGTTTTGGAGATACAGCAGTGAAGACGGAATTTACGGTCCCAACACAATTATGATTTATCCGGGAGATTCGACAACCGCGAAAGAAATTGGAAAACAACTGGAAAGCGAAATTATTTACACTCCAAATCAATATCTGTATTTTAGAGTTGAAGCAACTTGGTTTCAAGCAGGAGATTTTTTGAAAGCGGCAAGTGCAGGAAAAAATATGTTTTTTACTGGAGTTACTATGCAACTTAAGTTTTAAAAATGCAATTAATTTAAACACATAGAAACATAGATTTGATAACCTGTGAAAGGCGTTTCACTTACATTAATAAACATAGCTATGTGTTAGAAACTAGTTTCTTTCAATATACTTTGATAAGAAAAATAAAATCTATGTTTCTCTGTGTTTAAACCTATTTTCAATCAAATTCTTTGTTTTAGTTACAATTAAAACATTCATACAATGACAACAAGAAGAAATTTTATAAAAATGGCTGGCTTAACGGGCGCCGCAGTAATGGCAAATCCTGTTGATACTTTTTCAAATGCTATAAAAGAAGAAAAAATGGAATCAGAAGTACAAAATAAATGGTTAGACGGTTCACGGTTGGTTGTTTCAGTTTCTATGCAGTTTGAAGCCGGCGGACAACCAGAAAATGCAGAAAGTCCGTTTCCGCAAAATATGCAAAAAGGTTATATAGATCAGCCTGCTTTGACTTGGTATCAATACGGTTATAAAGAAGGAATTCCGAGAATGCTTGACAATTGGGACAAACATGGTATAAAAGTTACTTCGCATATGGTCGGTTCGGCTGTTTTGCAAAATCCGCAACTGGCAAAAGAAATAGTACAACGAGGACATGAAGCGGCGGCGCATGGCATGAATTGGAGTTCTCAGTACGCTATGTCTTATGAAGAAGAGAAAAAATTTATTAAAGCTGGTGTTGATGCCATAAAACAAGTTACTGGATTTACGGCTGTTGGATATAATGCCAATTGGCTTAGACGTGGAGAAAATACAATTAAAATTCTGCAGGAATTAGGTTTTACCTATCACATCGATGATTTAAGCAGAGATGAACCTTTTATTATTCAGGCCAATAAAAAAGATTTTGCGGTTGTACCCTACACTATTCGTTCTAATGATATTGTTTTGATTGAGGGCAAAAACTTCTCAACGGATCAGTTTTTCAATCAAGTAAAAGCAGAATTTGATCAGCTTTATGCTGAAAGTGAATCGAAACGCAGACAAATGTCTATAAGCTTTCACGACAGGATTGGCGGAACTCCTCAAATGGTTAAAACAACATCTGATTTATTAAATTATATCAAAAGTCATAAGGGAGTTTCTTTTAAAAGGAAAGATGAAATTGCAAAAATGACTTTAGAAGACAAAACCTCGATTCGAGAGTAGCGAAATTAAAAGAAACTAGAGATTATATTTATCATGTAGGTTTTGCAGGATAAGACAGCACAAAAAAATTAAGCGGTCAAAGATGGTTCTAAAATTATTTTTTGATGATTAGTTAACTTGTATCACAAGCATGAAGACGAACCAGATTTTGATCGCGAATTTTTACAAGGTATTAGTTATGATTACATCGAAAATACAGTTGATTTAGAAACTGAAGAAGAAGATACAGATGAATATAATGACAACTTATGGGATGCAGATATATATGACCCTTATCTATAATCGACTATTTTTAAATGGTAATTCTTAGCAGATGTCTGCATGTTGATGTGTCAAAATATATGCAATTAGTTTTATCAACAAATCGAATTGACCCTTACAATTTATGAGAAAATAGCTATTGCTTCAATTTGATTCCCGTAAGCTATTTGCTTTAAAATTTAACCGAAAATTCGCAAGGCTGAAATCAATACAAAGCTTTGCGAATTTTGTGTTTTTATAAATTCCAATATGTCTAAGAATCTTAGCAAACTTTGCGATTAAATCATTGGTCAATGCAAAGTTTGTAGAAGGAATATTTTACTGCGTTATATTAATTTGATTTTTCTTTTATTTCTTGCCCAAAAAACAAGGTATACAATTCCTAAAAATAGCACTACTATATCAAATCTAATAATCTGTGGTATACGATTAATTTGATCGTTATAATAAGTTCCTCCCAAAAGTGCTCCGCTTCCAATTCCTAATTCCATAGAAATATACATGGTAGCAACTGCTTTTCCCCGGTGTTCAGGATTACTCATATCTATAGTCCATGCGCTGATTGCTGGTGACAAAATTCCTGTACCGATTCCGTAAATTCCTGCTCCAACCAATAACATCTGAATATCTTTGCCTTCGCTTATTACAAGAAGTGCAATAGAAGTTACGATTAATCCCGCCATGATAACTTTAGGTCGCCCATGTTTGTCTGAAACTTTTCCTGCACCAAAACGAACTAAAACTGACGCGACTGTAAAAGCGGTAAAAAATATACCTTTATTAACTGCTCCTAAATGTTCGCTCCAATCTGGAATTAAAGTTAATATTAGTCCGAAGGCAGTATAAGAAAGAAAAGTGATAATTCCTGCGGGGAAAACATTTCGATCTACAATATCTTTTCGTCCAATATAAAACATCGATTTGTTAAGTTTCTCTTTTACTATAAGCGTTTCTTTCATATTAAATACAATAATAATCGATAAAAACGCAAGAAAAGAAGAACTGTAAAACATTACATTCATTCCGTAGGCATTTACAATCATACTTCCTAATGCAGGACCAAGTGCACCTCCAATACTAAAACATAATCCATGCATTCCCAGAGCTTCTCCCCATCTTTTTTGCGGAATAATATCTGCAACGTAAGCAGAAGTCGATGTTGGTTTGAATCCTGTAGAAAAACCATGTACTAAACGCAATAATAGAAATCCTGAAACTGAACTTAAAATTGGATACAGAAAGCCGCAAATTACACAAACCGAAGATCCAATTGCCATAACAGGAACTCTCCCCCATTTGTCTGTTAGTTTTCCACTAAAAGGCCGGGATATAGCAGCCGTCAAGGTAAATAATGAAATAATTAGACCTTTATATTCTGCACCTCCAAGACTACTTAAGTAATTTGGAAGTTCAGGAATCATCATATTAAAACTTGAAGAAAAAAGTAAAGAACTTAAACAAAGTAAAATAAATTGAAACGTGTAGATTGATTTTTCTTTTTCTAACATTATTGAATTATAATTTAATCATTGCAAAAGCAAATAGGTATTAAAATTGAAAAATATTAAAACAATTCCAATTGACTACTCGGATAATCAATTGCGTAAAATTTAAGAATCAATCTTAATAATTTAACTCTATATATAAAGCTATTATTCTTTTGCTTTAAAAATCTTACAAAAAATAAAAAGAATAATCAGCCAGATAGGAATTAATTCTACAGATAACTTCATATCAGTCATCCACATGATAGATAAAATACCCAATAAAAACACAAAACAGATGTAATTACTTACTGGATAAAATAGGGATGCAAACTTAGTTTTTACGTTTTCCTTGTCTTTCGTGCGTCTAAACTGCAAGTGCGTATACGAAATCATAACCCAGTTAATAACTAAACAAGACACTACTAAAGACATTAAAATACTAAAAGCCTCCTCTGGAATTACTTTATTGATTAAAATACAGATAGCAGCAAAGCAGGAAGAAATTAAAATAGCATTAACCGGCACCGATTGTTTGTTTAGCTTCTTCAAAAACTTTGGAGCACTACCTTGATCTGCTAAACCAAATAACATTCGTGAATTACTATATACACTACTATTATACACAGACAAAGCGGCAGTTAAAACAATTAAATTCAACACATTAGCAATAAGACGAGTAAAATATATTTTGTTGCCAAACAATTCAAATTCCATTCCGTTTAGATTCTGAAAAACCATTACAAACGGGCTACTGTCTGTGGTAATTTGTCGCCAAGGTGACAAGGCAAATAAAATGACCAATGCACCAACATAAAATATAAGGATTCTATAGATAACCTGATTGGTCGCTTTTGGAATGTTTTTTTCTGGATTTTCGGCCTCAGCAGCCGTAATTCCAATTAGTTCTAAACCACCAAAAGAAAACATAATTAAAGCCATTGCTGATAATAATCCTTGAAAACTGCCATTAGCATTTTTTTCAAAGAAACCTTTTGGAAAAAAACCTCCATCGTTATATAAATTATGAATAGTAGCGTGTTCTCCTCCAGTCCCGCTTATCAATAAGTATGTTCCAAAAAGAATCATGGCAATAATAGCAACAACTTTTATAATTGAAAACCAGAATTCTGTTTCTCCATACACTTTTACAGAGGCAAAATTCAAAGCATTTATAATTAAAAAGAAAAATAAACTAGATGCCCAGAGCGGAATTTCAGGCCACCAAAACTGTACATAAACTCCAATGGCAGTAAGTTCGGCCATGCTGACTAAAATGTACAAAATCCAATAATTCCAACCGGATGCAAAACCCGCAAAAGAACCGCAATATTTGTAGGCAAAGTAGCTAAAACTTCCTGAAACAGGTTCTTCTACAACCATTTCACCAAGTTGTCTCATTATAAAAAAAGCGATAATTCCGGCAATAGCATATCCTAAAATAACTGATGGTCCTGCAAGTACGGCCGCTGGACCAATACCAAGAAAAAGACCTGTTCCTATTGATCCGCCTAAGGCAATTAACTGAATGTGGCGATTGGTAAGCCCGCGTTTAAGCTGAGTTGCTTCTACGTCTTCATGTTTTTCTTTCACAAATTTGTTTTTTAAAATAAGTTAAATGTACTCAGAAATGTATAAAAAGCGAAGATAAGTTAAAAAAGGAATCATACAAACTGCACTAATAAAGAAAAGACGATTTATAATTATTTTAGCATTATTTTCAGCAAAATTCTGAGTCCTACTTTAAAAACCAACAAAATCAGTAAACATAAGGGTTACGGTCATATTTTTGGATAACTTTAAGAGAAAAGCCAATAAAAATAGCTTAATTTAGTATTTCGCTTTTAACTATATATTCCATTTTAAGAATTAACTTTTAATGGCTGCGTTTAAGTCTATACAGTTTAAATCAAAGCTATATTACAAAATCAGGTTTATATGAAAAACAACCCTAAATTACTTAGTAATTATGAATACAAGAAGTTCTTTCTTCCTGATATAACCACTCACAATCTCTTTAATAATTCCAACGTACAGCTCTACAGAATTGAAAACTATCTAAAGAAAATTGTAATCCCCGTTAATCCGTATCAAACGACTTTTAACTTTCTGATTTTTGTCACAAAAGGATATGTAAAACAGCAGCTGGAAACATCAGTTTTTGAAATAAATGCTAATCAGGCGCTTAGTATTAAACAAGGAAATTTTACGGCAACATTAGAAATTTCAGATGATGTTGAAGGTTTTTTTGTTATCTATGAAAACGAGGTCATTACTGAAATTTCATTGACAACAAGCGATTTAAATTTCTTTTACACTTCTCCCTTCTCTATTTTAAATCCAAACAAAATTAATTGGCTTATTCGTTTATTTGAATTGTTGGAAGAAGAATTAAATGAAGCAGAACATATTAATGCGGTCACTACATCGCTTCTTCAATCGGCTTTATTGAAAATTATACGAACAGAAAACACAAATAACAAATCACTCAGTCGTGCAAGCTTTATTTCTTTTCAGTTTAGAGAATTGGTACAGAAAAATCATATTGAGCAGAAAAACATAGATTTTTATTCTAATCTATTAAAAATATCAGATAATTATTTGAACAAATGCGTCAAAGAAACTACTGGAAAAGCACCAAAACAATGGATAAACGAAATTACCATTCAGCACAGCCAAATTCTTTTGCAAGATAATTCGAAAGAAATAGCAGAAATAGCGTTTGAATTGCATTTTCAATCTCCATCCTATTTTTCGCGCATGTTTAAAAAAGTAGCAGGAGAATCTCCTTCTGACTACCGATCAAAATTTTTAAATATTTAAACACATAGAAACATAGGTTTATTGCTTGTGTTGAAGATTAAAAGAAAAAGCTAACTTTAACACATAGTTCTACATGTATAATCCTTAGTAACAATCCTTTAATACACTATTAAAGATTATGATTCTATGTGTTTAAAAAATAATTTCGTCTAAGCGCGCGGATAAATACGGATATTTAATAAATCCCTTTTACTTAAAAAAAAAACGAAAACGCTTAAACAGGATGTTTTAAAATCCTGTTATAAGCGTTTTTTGTCTAAAAAAGACTCTACTTAAAAAATATAAACTTTACCTCTTAAATTAAGCTGGCGTACCTTCACTGTTAGAAACAACAGCATCAACTTGGATTAAAGCATCCAAAGGAATTGCCGAAACTCCAATAACTGTTCTTGCAGGCAAGTCACCATTAAAAAATAAAGTATAGATTTCGTTTACAGCATTAAGATCTTCAATGTTTTTAAGCTGAATATTTATTTTAACAACATCATCCATTTTGTGATCGATGCTTTCTAAAATTGCTCTGATATTATTTAAACATTGTTCTGCTTGCTCTTTAATTCCGCCATTAACGATTTGATTCGTTTCTGAAATTAATGGTAATTGTCCTGAAATGTGATTGTAATGAGAATAAGCAACAGTATGCGAATATGGAACTTTTGGTGCGTTTTCGGTATTGTTTGCCTCAATTACTAAGAAACGCGCATCTTCTGGAAGTTGCGGAGGAGTTCCGTCACCATGTGAGACTGCAGTATCAATCTGCACCAAAGCATTCATTGGCAAAGCCGAAGCGCTAACAATTGTTCTCGCTGGAACATAGTTTGGAAAGAATTTCGTAAAAACGTCATTTACAACCTCAACATCTGAAATGTCCTTAAGAAAAACAGTCGTTTTAACTACATCATTCATCACATGTCCAATACTTTCTAGAATGGCTTTAATATTTTCTAAACATTGTTCAACTTGCTCTTTTACGCCACCCGCAACAATTTTACCAGATTGTGGATCAATAGGCAATTGAGCTGAAATATTACTATAATGAGAAAACGCTACATTATGTGCGTGCACACTCTTTGGTGCGTTTTCTGCGTTTCTAGTCACTTTAACAAGATCTAATGCTTTTTGTGGAGTTGTTCCCTCGCCGTTTGAGATAAGAGCATCTATTTGCAATAAAGCACCATCAAGAGGTAAAGCCTCTACTGCAACAGTTGTGCGAGTAGGAAGACTGCTTTTGAAGAATGTTTTATATACCTCATCTACTGCTTCTATATCAGAAATATTCTTTAAGAAAACAGTTAGTTTTACTGCATCATCCATAACATGGCCAATGCTTTCTACAATTGCTTGAATATTAGTCAAGCATTGTTTTGCCTGCTCTTTAATACCGCCGTTAACAATTTCTCCAGTTTTAGGATCGATAGGCAATTGCGCCGAAAAATTGTTGTAATGAGAAAATGCTACTGTCTGCGTTGAAAATGGGCTTTTTGGCGCTTTCTCTGTGTTTCTCGAGTTCTTTTTAATTTCGCTCATAAATTTGTTTGTTTTTGTGTTTTAGTTATTACTTTTTTATGTACTTCTTATTTATTAGCTTATCATACCCCAAAAGGATTTTTCCAAATTATATCTAAAGCCAAATAATTCACATCTGAAATGTCAGACCCTTTTCCGATAAGATTATACATATAGCCTATGTCGAAAATAAATGGAATTTCATGTGGACTGAGTGAGTAGTAAAGTGTAAACCTGCTTTCTTTGTAATCAAATTTTGACCACTTCTTCTCCGGTTCATTTTCTTTACTGATTGCAAAAAGAACTTCGGCACCTCCAATAATATGATGTGTTTTAGTGCTTCCTAAATCTAGGCTTAACTGTGTTTTAAGACGAGTCCGCAACTGAAAATTCTCTTCGGTATTACTAAAATCAGGATTGAAAAATTTCCTGAATTCTTGTCTAACAGTGTTTTTCCATTTCAACCCATTACCTTCCATGATATAAGAATAGCGGCCGTAGATTCTAAATTCCTGTTCAATTGCAGGATTCAATTCCTCATATGGTGCTTCAGAATCGTAATTATTAGATCTTCTGTAGCTTAACGCATAAGAGTATTCCCAATTCTTGTTGTAACGATTTGAAATTTCCTCATTGATTACCAGAATTGCCATTTTAGAAAATGGATTACTCTCATCTGGACTACTCTTTTGGCCAAAGCCTACATAAGTAGTCGATTCTTTTTGTTTTAGTGAGTCCAAAGATTGCCTAACGCCAAAGGCAAACCAAGAAGCGTTCTTTCCTTCTCCCAAACCTGGCGGACTTAACTGTGCGAATGATTTACTAAATGTGACCACAAAAATGACCACTGCCAATAGCAATTTGCTTTTTGCAGACACGTTTTTCATATTTTCTAAAGTTTAAAATTTGTAACTTATTCCTGCTTTTACAGCGAAAGGGGTACCGGGAGTAAAACATAATTCTGATACCGAATTTGCCTCGTCTTTAAGTCTGGTTTCTGTTTCAAATTGTGCTTCGTTCCATTGTGTGTTAAAGATGTTTTGAAACTGCAGATTTAACTCCCAACTTTTTTTGCCATACGCCAACACAAGATCATTAACGAAATACCCTCTTGTTCTGACTGAATTATCTTCGATGGCTGGACGTGAATCCATATAGCGATATCTCAGATTTGCAGAGAAACCCGAAGGAAGTTTGACTGCCACGCCACCAGTGCTGGTAAAGGTTGGAACTAATGGAATATAATCTTCTCCCTTTGGTTCATCAATAAAACGGGCGTGGGCATAATTTAGTTCTACGTCTAGATAAAGCCAAGAAATAGGCTGATATCTTAAACTCAAATCAAAACCTAAACGGCGTGTTTTTCCTGACGGTTCTATAACAGCTTCGTCTCCAACATATACAAATTCCTGTTGCAAATACATATGCCAGATCGCTGGCTGAATAATCATATTGGCTGTTGGACGAAGAATGACTCCAAGATCGCTCCCGAAAGAATAAGGAAGAATCTCTTTTCCGTCTTGCGCCACAACAACTCTAACATCGTTGGAGTGAAATCCAAAACCAGACTTAATATACCATTGCACATTTTGGTTCTGTGTATACGAAATATTCAATTTTGGACTTACTCTAGCCGCCGAAGCTTCTTTCGCCGCAGGTAAACTAGCAAGACGATCGTGAAGACTAAAAGTAAAATAGTCCAACCTTGCCGATGGATTAATGAGCCATTTTCCCACTCTATAATCAAGTGAAGTATAACCATGGACATTGACTTCTGTAGCAGATCCATCAGACAATCTATCTAACAATAAATCACGCTGATAGACATGATTTAATTGTAAGTCCTTAATGTCATCAAAACGAAATCCTGCTCCAGAGGTCCAAGTCATATTGCTGTTCTCAAATGCAAATCTTCGGACATACTTATTTTCAAGGCCATAAATAGAACGATTATCCGTTTGCTGAATCTCATCTCCATAAACAGGATCATTCAGATAAAAGGTAAAATTCGAAAACAGATTAAAATTGTATTTAGAATAAAATAAATTGCTCGAAAACTCTTCATTTTCATTAGCTAAGTATCTATAATTTACCGCAAGATTTGTTCTCGAGGTACTTCCGCCTTCGGTTGGATCTATAGATCCCCATCTGCTTATAATTCCTTGTTCTACTGCTCTTTCGGGAATTTGTCCTGAGGCATTCCAGCCTGAACTAAACGAAGATCCTAAAATGGAGATATATTGCTTTTCATCAATCCACTGACTGTACTTCGCTAAAAAATTAATGCGTGTAAAATCCTGTTTGACATCAAACGGTCCATCGGTATAATTGAATTCACCCGCTACATAGAAACTTTTGTCTTTGTCATTTTTATTTATAAGATTAAGCATTGTAACTGCTCGCATCGTATTAAACGAACCTCCTTCAATCTTAAAAAGGTTATTTTCTAATTTGTCATACGTACTAAAATTTACATAACCCGAGGTATTAAAATCTCCTTTATCGGCATAATAAGATCCTTTACCAAAATCGATATCTTTAATCGTTTCGGGAATTAGGAAATGTAAATCGGCATATCCCTGACCATGCGCATGTGAAACTATGTTTACTGGCATTCCGTCAGCTATAACGCTGATATCGGTTCCATGATCATTATCAAAACCTCGCAAAAATATTTGTTCTGCTTTACCGCCCCCAGCATGCTGTGCAATAAACAGTCCCGGAACTTTACGCAATAAATCTTGTGCAGAATTTACGGGAGCCATTTTTAAATCAACTTTCATTATTTGTTTTCTGAAGTCGATATTACTGATAACTATTTTGCTCAGATGCACTGTGTCTGCTTCTGATTTATTTACTTCTAATTTATTTGCTTCTTGAGCCAATGCGCTTTGTACTGTTAACAATACTATTACAATCGCTGTAAAAAGTTTGTTTCTCATTACGATTTATTTTATTTTATAATTGATGGCTCTTGTTTCTGATTTTTATTTTCAAAATGGCTCACTAGTTTTTTTAGGGACACAATCACCCACATCGATAAAACAAATGGAAACGTTAGTGTAATCCATCCGTTATGCATCATAAAAATGTCAAAGTATGTTGCTATGACTACTGATAGTAATACATACAATCCATCTCTCGGTTTTGTTCCGCTACAGGCAATTCCGCATAGAACAGCGTTGAAACTAAACATTCCGTCTTCTATTAATTTTACAGAATCCTGGTCAAAATGTGCAATTGCTCCTGCAATTACCGCTGCAACGAATCCGTATAATGCAGCTGTTGGATTATTTAGAAAAACCCCTATAAAAAACAGTAAGCCTGCGGCAATAGTTCCTTGAAAAATCACTTCGCTATAGGCATGAGCTGCTACCTCAAAAACTTCAAGTTCATCCATCTCTACGTTAACTGCGGGAATTCTTGCAACGGCTAATCCAAAGTGTTGAATACTCAACACTGCAACCACAGTAATTACTATAAAAGGAAAGGTAAAAAAGGGTATTTTTTTACGAATAGAAAATTCCATAAGCAAGGTGCTCATTACAGATCCAATTACAATTAAAAACCATATTAGTGGACTAGTTTCAAAAAAGAAAGCCAATCCTACTCCAATTAACGTTGCATTAAATCCGTATAAACCCGCTTTTATATTTTCGTTACTAAACTTGCAGATTTTTGCTGTTGCAGTAGCAACGATGCAACTCATCAAAGCGGCAAGCCCCATAAGCAGAGAATCATAAGATATTGCAATTAAAAATAATAAACCAGTCCAGGCGCTTTCCTGAAGCATGATTTGACCAATGCCCTTGAGCACAGTTTCTATTATTGTTTTTATTTTTTTCATTTGTATATTTCTAGAAATAAAAAATTATTTGAATTACCAGCCTAAAAAGACCATACCAATACCACAAGCTAAAACTACCGCTCCACTAATTGCGGGAGTATAACGTTCGAATTTTTCGGTTTTGAAAAAAGAGTAGCCGTAAACTCCCAATAACACCATTCCGAGCATTGTGAGAACTGTACTTAGTGTAAAAACACCAATAATTGTGGAAATTTCAATAACTGACCGGTTCAGTCCGGAATAGAATAATAAAGGGATTAATGGCTCGCTTGGTCCCATCACAAAAATGGCAAACAAAACCAAAGGCGTCACTCTAACTCGATTTGTTGGCATGACCACTTCGCCATGTTTATGTGAAAACACAAATACATCTTCACCCATCACATCAAAATGTTTGTGCGCTTTGTTCTTGTATGCAGCCCAAAGTCCATAACAGAGGTAAATGGCACCAAATAACAGCAAAGCCCAGCTTGCAATATTGCCTCTAAAATCTTGGAAAAATGTTATTTTATTGATTTGCCATCCTAAAAAAACACCGATAAATCCTAAAACTACCGAACTCAGAATATGTCCAAAACCACAAACTATTGTAAGCATAATTGTCTTAGACATACTCCATTTTCTCGATCTTGATAAAACAATAAATGGCAAATAATGATCCGGACCAGAAGCCGTATGAAAAAAGCTGATGCTGATCGCTGTAATTGATAATGCTATTAAATTTGAATCCATAAGTTGTCTAAATTTGTATTGCTATTTTTTCTTCCCAAAGCACATCCTGCACTTTTCTGAAAAAATCAAACATTTGCTCTCCTCCATTTCCCAGAATTCTAATCACAAAACCATTTGCTTCTAGCTTACTGATTCCAAATGTTACATTTTCCAATTCTTCCAATTCTTTAAAAAAGAATTCAATATTTTCTTCCAAATCATCCCCTTTTGTATTAATGTATACTAAAGTTCCTTGATGCGTAAAGCCTTCCAACAAACCCATAGCTGATAAAGGCATAATATCTGGTCTTAACAAAACGTTGTCCTTTAGAATAAGTCTATCGTGATGATAAACCTCTAGAAGATTTTGAAAATGAGCATATTTGAAAGTTTCTCCATGATGTTTACGTCCACAAGTAATAATTTCGCTTATTGTCAAATCACAATCATCCTCGATGTTAATCTTATTATGACTTTTAAAAGTTGAATCTTCATGAGGTACTACGGGATGAGGAACATATGAAAAAGAAGTTCCTTTCTCCATTTTTACATCCATGATTTGCGAAGCACTGCCTTCCATATTAAACAATCGCTGATAGGATTGTGACTGCAATTGCAAACGAGCATTTTCTTTTACATTTACCTGTATGTCATAAGTATCACCGCTTAAGATTCCCGGCGATGAACTCATAATCATCAAATACGAAGCGCCATCAGATTTGTATTGTCCCACAGGCATAATCCTGAATGGCTGTGTTACGTATGCATCTCTTAAAAATGATTCCCCTTCTCTTTCTTCTATTTCTATTTTTAGGGTACTTACCATTTGATTAGCGAATTAAATTTGGTTCTTCGATATCTTCCAACAATGCATATTTCTTGATCCAGCCAATAACTTCATCAATTCCTTCAGTAGATCTCAGGTTTGAAAACACAAATGGAGCACCTTTTCTCATTCTTCTTGCATCATTTTCCATCACTTCTAAACTTGCTCCAACATATGGCGCTAAGTCAATTTTATTAATCAAAAGCAAATCTGATCTTGTAATACCAGGTCCGCCTTTACGAGGGATTTTTTCTCCTTCGGCAACGTCAATTACGAAAATTGTCACATCGGCTAAGTCTGGTGAAAAAGTTGCTGAAAGGTTATCTCCACCACTTTCAATTAGAATTAATTCGATATCTGGAAAGCGTGAAACCAATTCATCAACTGCTTCCAAATTCATGCTCGCATCTTCGCGAATTGCCGTGTGAGGACAACCTCCCGTTTCTACTCCAATGATTTTCTCTTTTGGCAAAAGACTATTTTTTACCATAAATTCGGCATCTTCTTTCGTATAGATATCATTTGTGATTACGCCTAAATTATAATCGTTTAGCATTTTTCGGCTTAAACGTTCTAACAATGCAGTTTTTCCTGATCCTACAGGTCCTGCCACTCCTACTTTTACATATTTTCTAGTTTCCATTTCTTTGTTTTTTTATTCTTTCTTTCTTCTTTTCTCTTTCTTCTTTTCTCTATTCCTACGACATGTACAATCTTGAATAAAGTCTCTCGTGCTGCATGCATCGAATATCAAAAGCGATGCTGCAAAGACCAACAAGTTCTCTGTCTATTGTTAAGGTTTCTTTTGCTAATTTTTTAATCAGCGGTTGTAATTCGAATAAAACATCTTGCCCGTCTAATTGCCCTAAAGGCACTAGCTTAACCGAATTAGTAATCATTCCGATCGCGGCATTGTAATAGAATGCGAATAAAGCTTCGTCTAGTGGAATTTCTAGTAACTGTGCGTACAATCCAAAAGCGATGCAATAATGCGCAGATGCTTCTTTATTAGTAATCGCAAGTTCATAATCGCTAATAAGATCAAAAGCTTTCTGTCTTCGAAAAATCTTGATTAATCGAATTCCTAGTTTCTGACTTGCCTCTCGTATTTCACGCGGACTCTTTAAAGCGCTGCATTCCTGATCTAGTTTAATAATCGCTTCTAAATCATTATTTGCTGCAGCTATATAAGCAAGTTTTAAGAAAGATGCATCATTATACTTAATGTTATACATTAACATATTTATTACAAATTCTTTTGCTGAAGTCACTGAATTTACTGCTTCATCCTGAACGTAAGTCTCCAATCCATTCGAGTGTGTGTACCCTCCAATTGGTAAAGTAGGATCTGCCAGATGGAGAAGACTTCCTAAATAAGTATTTTCTATATTAGTCATTTGAAGAAGCCATATTTAGGATTTTTGTAAAAAGAGATGAATTTCCGTGACCGTGAGGCGCTACATTTGATTTCAGCAAATGCAAAAGCTTTATCTCTTGTTTTTCTGGTTTATAACCACTGGCTTCAAGCCATCGAAACATTGGCATTTCAAAAGGCATCATGATCTGATCATTCTGAATGAATAATGGAAGATGTTTGTTTCCAATTTCATAACAAATGGTTCCCATTTCTAATAAAGACGAAGGTGTCATTACGATCGCTTCACAAGGTTTGATGTTCACAACGATCGCTTTTTTATCATCCTGATAAAGAATATCATCTTGATTCAATCGCTGTCCTTCCTGAATAAACTTAATCGCAATTTCTGTCCCTGAATTTGTTCGCTTGCGCTGAATTCTCTTAGTCGTTTCAAACCACTCAATTTCCAGAAGATCTATCTCAAGACCTTCAGTTAAATGTGTTTTTGTATTACCTATTATCTGTTGTATAATCATTATTTCGATTTTTTAAGGGAAATGTTTTTTGAAACTCCTAATCCGAATGTTGAACCATTTATTCCAGCAACAAATGTTCGATTGCTCGTTTTATTTGCATCGTTTCCTGTAGTATTTTCATATGATAATTCACAGAACTTGGCTTTAAGCGCCCATCCATGACCAAGAAATACGGCAACAATTGGATAGATTCTTCCCAGATAGCCATTGTAGCTATAAGATCCTGCAGTATTCATAAGGGTATTTCCCCATACGTAATGTGCATCAGCCTGTGCGATGATGGCAAAGTGATCTCCAATATTCCAGGAATCGCTGTAAAAAGGACCAATTTCGTGTTTGGAATCAGTAAGATCTCCTAATCCGTTTTTCTCTCTATCGAAAGCATAGTTCATCCCTGCAACGACATGATCATTAAAAAAATATCCTACTCCAATTGGGTTTGCACCAAAACTGCTCCCAGTATTATTATTGTCTTTATAAGTTAAAGAACCGTAAAGCATTAAAGATCCTTTCTGCGCATGAACCGTTGTTAAACTGGCACATGTTAGAAGAAGAATTAAACCCAAATTAATTTTCCAATTATTCATAAAATTCTTTTTTGGTGTTTTTATTCTAATCTTACTGCAACAAAATAGATTGTCGCAGTAAGAAGTAGAATAACAGTTATTAATTAAAACAGATAGTATAATTGTGCTAATGGAAGTTTATCGACTGGTTCGCAAGTGATTTTCTCTCCATCGATTGTCACAGTATAGTTTTCAGCATTTACCATAATTTCCGGAGTTGCGTTGTTATGAATCATATCAGCTTTTCCAATATTTCTGCAATTTGAAACCGCTAATAATTGCTTTTCCAAACCATATTCTTCAGCAATATTATTATCGATACCAGCTTGAGAGACAAAGGTGAACACCGTTTTAGTTAATGCTTTTCCGTAAGTTCCAAACATATTACGCATAATAATAGGCTGCGGTGTCGGAATAGAAGCATTAGCATCCCCCATTTTGCTTGCAGCAATAAAACCTCCTTTTACAATAATTTCTGGCTTAACCCCAAATAAAGATGGTTTCCAAATTACCAAGTCAGCAATTTTACCTGCTTCTATTGATCCAACATAATTAGAAATTCCGTGTGCGATTGCAGGGTTGATTGTATATTTAGAAACATATCTTTTTGCACGATAGTTGTCGTTTTTGTTTGCTGCGTCTTCAGCCAAATGACCTTTCTGTTTCTTCATTTTATCTGCCGTCTGCCAAGTACGAGTAATTACTTCGCCTACACGCCCCATAGCTTGCGAGTCTGAACTCATAATACTGAACACTCCCATATCCTGAAGCACATCTTCTGCTGCAATCGTTTCAGGGCGAATACGTGAATCGGCAAAAGCCACATCTTCCGGAATTTTTGGACTCAGGTGATGACAAACCATCAACATATCCAAATGCTCATCTATAGTATTTGTTGTATAAGGTCTAGTTGGATTGGTAGATGCTGGCAATACATTTGGATACATTGCAGCTTTGATAATATCTGGCGCGTGACCACCACCCGCTCCTTCAGTATGGAATGTATGAATAACACGTCCCGCAATAGCATTCATAGTATCTTCAAGAAATCCTGCTTCGTTAAGCGTATCGGTGTGAATGGCTACTTGAACATCATATTTATCCGCTGCTTTTAGAGAAGCATCTATAACCGCAGGAGTTGCTCCCCAATCTTCGTGGATTTTTACTCCTAATGCTCCAGCTTCGATTTGTTCTTCAATTGGAGCTTCCGTAGCCACATTCCCTTTTCCGAAGAAACCAACATTTACAGGAAATGCTTCTGCAGCCTGCAACATTCTCTTAATGTTATGTTTTCCTGGCGTAACTGTTGTAGCGTTTGTACCATCAGCAGGGCCAGTTCCACCACCTATCATCGTAGTAACTCCACTATACAAAGCCGTTTCTATTTGAGTAGGACTAATAAAGTGAATGTGCGTATCAATTCCTCCAGCTGTAACAATATATCCATGTCCGCCATGAACTTCTGTTGAAGCTCCGATGATCATCCCAGGTGTAATATTGTCCATGGTATCTGGATTTCCCGCTCTGCCAACTCCAACAATTTTCCCATTTTTAATACCAATATCTCCTTTTACAATTCCCCAGTGGTCAATAATCGTTGCACCGGTAATTACAAAATCTAGAACACCTTCATCACGCAAAGCAGTTGAAGATTGGCACATCCCGTCTCTAACGGTTTTTCCTCCACCGAATTTTGCTTCATCTCCATAAGAACAGAAATCTTTCTCAATTTCTATAATAAGGTCTGTGTCTCCTAAACGTATCTGATCTCCTACTGTTGGACCAAAAATACTTGTATAATTTTTTCTAGTTACTTCTAAACTCATGATTTCACATTTTTAAATTTTCCTTCTTCTAAGCGTTCTAATGCAAGAGCTTTATTATGCGGAGATAAGTCTCCGTCTACTAAATTGTTGTGTCCAAAAAGACGTTGGTTTCCTCCAAATTGAGTCAATTCAACTTCTTTTTCCTCTCCTGGCTCAAATCTCACTGCTGTACTGGCAATAATATTTAATCGCATTCCGAATGCCTTTTCTCTGTCAAAAGACATCATTCTATTCACTTCAAAAAAGTGAAAATGTGAACCTACCTGAATTGGTCGGTCTCCGGTATTGGTAACTTTTATAGTTAACGTTTCACGGCTATCATTACAAATAATAGCACTCTCTTTTAATATAATTTCTCCTGGAATCATTGTTACTTTTTTAAATTTATCGCACTGGATTGTGCACAGTTACTAATTTGGTTCCATCAGGAAATGTTGCTTCAATTTGTATATCATGAATCATTTCCGCAACGCCATCCATTACATCTTCTTTGCGAAGCAGCGTTGCACCATATTGCATTAATTCTGCTACGGTCTTACCGTCTCGCGCGCATTCCATTAATTCACTGCTAATAAGAGCAATGGTTTCAGGATAATTTAGTTTTAAGCCACGGGCTTTTCTCTTTTGAGCTAGTTCGCCAGCTGTATGCAGCATAAGCTTCTCAACTTCTCTTGGTGTTAAATGCATAGTAAAATATTTTGGGTTATGTATATAGAAATCTGCATAACTGATCTCTTTTTTAGATCAATAATGATTTCTTTAGATTAATAAAAATGGATTAAATTTTTGGCAAGAGTTGCCCTTTCCAAATAGTATTCTATTTGAATAAGTTTAGTGGTATTTTTTAAGGAGGATGTGCTATTGTCTTATCTAACAGCAAAATGTAAATATGTAATAATCACTTATAGAAATTAAGTGTTTTACATTTTCTGCTGAAATATTGGCGTGCTTCCTTATTGATGATAAAAAATCTACATTTTACCATGAGCACAACGCACTAAATTTCAATTTAGTAGACAATAAAAATTAAAAAAAATTAAATGTGGATTTTCAAGCTGTGAAATAGGATATTTCGTGACATGTTTCTAAAAGGAATTATGTTACGTTCCGATAATCCCTGACTGTTCAATTTTATATTTTCGATATAAACAAAACAATCATCCTTTAAGCTTTTGAAATAAAAATTAAGCGGAGAAGCAGGCAAAGAACTGTTGCATTTCTCCGTTTCTGAAGTATTCTCCAATAAAACAAATTTTAACTCATCAGAATCTGAAAGTGCTTTATTAACTACAGCTTTATTAGTAGTTAACGACTCAAGAACTGATTCCGTTCCTATGTGAGTATTCAATCTCTTCACAATGCAGTTGCCATAACTACTTGGGATAGTTAATAGACAAATTTGTAAGAATAAGATGTAAGCTAACTTCATCGAGAAGATTTCAATTGTTAGAGAATTGTTCTTTTATATTCGCAAATTTAGTGGGGTTGAAATACAATTGAGTAGCACAAATCTTGACTTTTCTTTTCCAAATTTGCAGATAACAGAATTTTAACACTATTTTCTATTATTTACTTATTTGGCTAAATGAACCTTTACTTTTCCTCCTCAAATCCAAAGATCATTCCATACAGGAACTAATTTGTTGCATAAATTGAGACATTCAATTTGCTTTCAACCACATATAATTACCAAATTCAGTCGAAACAAACAAAAAGCATAGAATTTTCCATTTGTTTTCCCAGTAATAAAAATGGTACGGTTAAGGCGTTCTGGAAAAAAATCGCTTTACATCGAATGTTTTAAAAGCGATAATCGATACAGAAAATTAAACAATTGAGCTCAAAATTTTAAAAAAATTTCATTTCAAATAAAAAAACTCAATTTTAGACTCCTAATTGAAAAACGAAATAGTAATTATTTTAATTTTAATGTATACTTTATTAATAAAAGATCGAAATTAACTTATTGCTAATGAATGAACTGCGAAAACATATTGAAGAAGTTACATCGATTACTGATGAAGAATTTGATTATATAAAAACTTTTTTTACTGAGAAAAAAGTGAAAAAACATCAATATCTTCTTCAGGACGGAGACAAAGTTTCGTTGGAATATTGGATCATAAAAGGTATTTTTCGCGCTTTTTATATTGATAAAGAAGGAAAAGAACATATCGTGCAGTTTGCGCTGGAAAACTGGTGGCTCTCTGATTACAATGCTTTTTTTAATGAAAAAGAATCTGGCATCAACATCGTTTGTATGGAAGATGCAGAAGTTTTATGTCTTACACTTTCCGGAAGGGAACAATTGGCAGCTGAACTTCATAAAATGGAGCATTTTTTTAGAATGAAACTTACCAAAGGTTATTCCGCACAACAGTGCAGGATTATTTCGTTGTTGTCAAACAATCCGAAAAAAAGGTATGAAGAATTTGCCAGCCTTTATCCGAACATTATGCAAAAAATACCTAAAAAATATATCGCCGAATATCTGGGAGTCAGTAGAGAAACTTTAAGCCGACTTTACTCTAATTATTAATTTGAAGATTAATCTCTTACTGCTTTTGTTTTAATTTTTTGTTTCAATAAAAAACAAACATTAATTAACAATATACCTACTTATAAGTACAATGCATTGTTGTCTATAAGCCTTTACTTCAAAATAAGAAAAAACTTTTCTTAACCCAAGTCAATGATTCCAAAAGAATTGTGAATCTACTTTTGCCTCGTAAAATCAACTGAATTATTAGCCATTCTGAAAAGAATAACGCTCAATTCAGATTTTTACCCCAAAGTCTTTAAAACCTTAACGTGCGAAAAACTGTTTTAAAAATGTGATTCAAATCACACTTTTAAAGTGAGTTGACGCAACCTCTATTTTTCAGAGTTGAAGGAACTTTGTCTTGGATATAAAGCTAATTATAGATCACAAATTCAAATAATAAAAAAATAAAAAATTATGAAAACAACAGCTTATAAATCAGTTTCTAAAACAGCGTTTGCCATTGCTGTTTACGCTTTTGCACTTGTTACAAATACGACAAAAGCTCAAAATTCTATTAGAATAAAAACGGGAATTTTGACTGAAACAACTTCTAAACTAACAAGATATGAAGTAAATAAACAAAATGAAGCACAACTCCGTAAAGCTTTGACAGATTATGTAACAGCTTCAATTTCATCAAAAGAAAATATTATGGCTGAAGCATTTTATGAACAAGATAACACCAACATTCTATGGCTGATTGAAAGATGGAATGGAAAAAATCAACTAGAAAATTTCAGTAAAAAATCAGAAGCTAAAGCTTTACAATCTTTAACCCAAAAATTAAAAATTGCTCCTAAAACTTATTATCTAAAAGATCTTGAACCTTTAACGAAAGAGCAGTGGCGAAAAACTTCTAAAAAAGAAGACAATCAACTTGTTATAATGCTTTTTGTTGATGCTAAAAAAGGAACAGAACAGAATTTTAAAGACACTTATCATACAGCAATGCCACAATTTCGCAGCGAACCTGGCGTAGTAACGTATCAACTTTCTGAAATTGAAGGAGATGAAACGCAGTTTGTAACCTACGAAAAATTTAGAAGCCAAGATGCTTTTCAATATCATCTCGACTTTCCTCCTATTAAACCTGTCATTGAATATCTGGAAACAAGCATCAAAAAACCGCCTTTTCAAAACGGAATTCATAATCTAATTGAATTCGCACCATTAACTAGAGAATAATCAAAAGAATTTCATTCATAAAAACCATTATAAATATTTTAAAAATTAGAAATCATGAAAAATTTAAAACAAATTATTGCAGCAGGTGTTATAGGTACAACAGCATTAAACGCACAAGTAAAAGATCATCAGTTAGATGTAATGAATCAATTGGCAACTCCTTCGCATGTTTCTGTGATGCCCGTTTCACAATTGCTAAACGCTCCGGGAAATGAAGCTTTAAGAGACTTCTTTTTTAATCCTGTAAAAGACAAAACGATTTTAAAAGGTAAAAAAATCGCGGTACTTGCCGCCGACGGTTTTGAAGAAATAGAATTAACCGGCCCAGTTTGGTACTTTAGAGAACTTGGCGCTCAGGTCGATATTGTTGCTCCAAAATTCAATCCAGCTCCGGCAAGATATGGTTTAAGTACTCCTGAAATGGCAAAAACGCATATTATGGCCATTCAATATTTACAGCCAGTTGGATGGATCAAATTTGACAAAACAGCAGATCAGATTAAAACAAGTGATTATGATGCCGTATTTATTCCCGGCGGTGCATGGAATCCAGATAATCTTCGTTACGATAAAGATGTTATAAAATTTATTCAGGACTTTAATAAATCCGGAAAATTGATTGCTGCTATTTGTCACGCGCCGGTTGTATTGGCTTCCGCCGATATTCTGAAGGGAAGAAAACTTACCGGATACTGGAACATTCAAATCGATCTTAAAAATGCAGGCGGAATCGTATCTGATCAGCCAGTTGTCGTAGATGCAAACATTATTACAAGCAGACACCCAATTGATGTTGCCGATTTCTCAAGAGCCGTTGAAAGCTGGTTGGCTAAAAAATAATTTCTTCAATTACAATCAAAAAAATAACGGAAGACCATTTAGTCTTCCGTTATAAAAAAATAAAATGATTTTATTTCCCTATCATTCTTTTTCGAAGCCTGCTCAACGATTCTGGTTTAATCCCAATATAAGATGAAAGCTGATTCTGTGATACCATTTGAAAAAGATAAGGTTCTTTTTTTAAGATGGTTTTATACCGTTCTTCGGGAGTTTGAAAATGCAGCATTTCTTCTCTTTCGATGATTATAAGATAGGCAGATTCAGCTATTAGTCGTCCAAATTTTGACCAGTTTGGCGAACTATCGTATAGACTTTCTACTTTCTCATATTCTAACGCAATTACTTTCGAATCTTCCATCGCTCTGCAATAATACTGAGCCGTTCTTTGTGTAATAAAACTTGCGAAATCAACCAGAAAATCATTTGGTTTTGCGAATCTGCAATTGATTTCGTTTCCTCTATAATCCACATAAAACATCCTAAAAAAACCACTTTCTATAAAATAGATATGACGGCAGATTTCTCCTTGCTGAAGCAGATCTGTATCTTTTGGCACTTCCCTTCTTTCTATAATAGGAAGCATCGAATTATACTCTTCATCAGACATCGGTACAAATGATGTTATAACGGTTTTAATAGCATCCATAACAATACGTTAAGTGAAATATCTTCCCTAAAATTAGATTTTATTCTGCTAAGTACAAAATTCTTTCTTTTTAAATAGCAAAGATTCGTTCTTAACCAAAGTCAATGATGTTTTCGAAACGCCGGCTCTACCTTTGTCATGTAAATAAACTGATAATCAACCAATTAAATTATTTCTTTTTAAAAACAATCTATTACTAATAATTAAAAAACATAATCATGAAAACTAAATTCAACTTCGAAGCTAAAACAAGTAAAAATCCAAAATTAGGATTCAAAATTCACGCACTTGTCTTTTTATTAGTTACTCCAATAATCTTTATTATTTGGTATTTAACAGATACTACTTATCCATGGCCATTGTGGTCTACATCTTCATGGGCAATTGGAGTTCTTTTTCACTATTTGGGTGTATTTGTATTCAGAAAAAATAGAATCTAAAACCTAAGAAATCATGGAAACAAATACAACATTCAGACGAATCGTGACAGGACATAATACAGAAGGCAAAGCCATTATTGTGTCAGATGAAATTCCAACAAGAACTTATATGGTTGGCGGACCAAATGGAGCTAAATTTCATGAGGTTTGGAATACGAAACAAACTCCTGCTCTAATAGATCCTATTTCTAAAGATGCTGAAGAAAGCGGACTTATTCTAGGTCCTCCAAAACAAGGAACAAGAATACGAGTTATCGATTTTCCACCAGAAAGCGATGAAATTCGAAATCTTACCAAAGAGCAAGCTTTTGAACATTTTAAAACCATGAGTGGAGAACATGCTTCAAAAGCTGGAGGAAATGCACCGCACCCTTTAATGCATAAAACAGAAACAATTGATTACGGAATTGTTCTCGATGGCGAATTAACCTTAATCGTAGACGAAGGCGAAACAATAGCAAAAGCCGGAGATATTATTGTTCAGAGAGGAACAAATCATGCCTGGGCCAACAAATCCGGAAAAGTGTGTCGCATTGTCTTCATTTTAATTGATGGACAATTTGAAGAAAGTCTTCGTTAAACCTAACTAATAATTATCATGCGAGTAAATCCAATAAAACCAGAAACGATGAACGATGAAGTTCGTTACGTTCATGATGAAGTTTTTAAACTGATCACTCATAGTCAGGGCCCGGTTGTAATGACTAATGACGAAGGTGCTTTAACAGGTCCATTTCCGCCAATGCTTGCTTTTCCTCAATTTGGAATTCCTGCTTTAAGTTTTGTCCGTTCCTTAGACAATCACGCCACACTTCCTAAAAAAGTTCGGGAAGTAGCCATTCTTACTGTTGGTGCTGCATTTGGCGCACGCTTCGAACTTTATGCTCACGAAATTATGGCTAAACATTTTGGTTTCTCATCGACAACAGTGGCATCATTAGCATCAGGAATTCGTCCTGCAGATTTAAATCAAGAAGAAGCCATCGCTTATGAAATTGCTTCCATTCTAGCCAAAGGCCACATTGTTCCAGATTCTGCTTACAATCTTGCAAAAGAAATATTAGGACAAGAGGGCTTGGCTGAACTTATATTTTTAGTTGGCGCTTACACGCTTCTTGCAACAGTTTTAAATGGTTTTGATGTTCTTCCATGATTCAAAAAGGCATCCAATTTTTATAAAAATAAAACAAAATGAAAAATTTTAAAACAATGAAAAAATCAAAAATTAATGCTCAAAGTCCCCTAAAAACAATCTCAAAACTATTCTTATTATTGTTTACAACCATTTCAGCTGCCTCATGTACAAACGATGAAAATGCTACTGCTGAAAAAAAATCGCCTGTTGTACTGGTGCATGGCGCATGGCAGGCATCGTACGTATGGGATCAGACAGAAACCGATTTAAAAGCTGCTGGTTATGATGTTACTGTGGTAAAATTGCCTGGACATGGAGATGATACAACGCCGGCTTATCAGGTTTCGTTTAAAACTTATGTTGATGAAGTTAAGAAAGCAATTAATTCATACAATGAACCTGTAATTTTAATTGGACATAGTTTAGGTGGCGCAGTAATTACGCAAACTGCAGCTGAAGTTCCTCAGAAAATCAAAAAACTGGTTTATGTAGCCGGTTTTATTCCTCAAAGCGGAAAAAGCGTTTTGGATTATTCTCAAATGGATAAAGCTTCCCTTTTGCCAGCATCTTTACAATTATCTGAAGATCAAACTTTAGCAGGAATTGTAAATCCAGAAATTAATCTTCCTAAAATCTTTTCTCAGGATGCGACAGAAGCTCAAAAACAATTTCTTATAGCGCGTTATAAAGCCGAACCTACAATTCCGCTAGGGACACCTTTGAACTATAAAGCAGAAGATTATAATTTGGGAGGAAAAAAATATTATATTTTCACCACTGCAGACAATACGATAACCTACAACTTTCAGCAGGAAATGGCAAAAAGTGCCGGTATCACAAATACTTATACGATCAATTCAGGACATAGCCCGTTTATATCTAAATCGCCAGAATTGACTACACTTTTAAAAGAAATTTTATTAAAATAAACTTAAGTGTATTTCCCTTCATAAATAATTAAGGTTCCTGAATATCTCAGGAACCTTAATTATTTTAAACTCTAACTATTACTTTTCGAAAATTTGAATCGGTTTCAGTAAAAAACTCTGAAAAATCGTTTACAAATAATCTGATGAAAAGCACTATCTGTTATCAAATTCTCTGCGATTGTAAAAAGCGTCATCATCACTATAATAGACAGAGTCAGGATCATTTTCAGGATAATAGGACTTCATTACTCTTCTTTCATAATCTCTGTCGAAATTATGTTGTTGATTATATCTGCTTGTATTTCTAAAAGCATCATATCCTAAATTGTTTGCCATAACAATTTTTGTGTCTTTATTTATACTTACAGATCCAATTGGTATAATAATATGACTGTCTCCTTCTTTATAAATAAACTCTTTCCCATTATCGTTCGCTATTAGATCACGAACCTCATTATGACTGTCTTCTAATAATCCTTTATCTAATTTTACATCAAGATAAACAACGCGTTGCATATCCTTATTCACCCATAGATTATCAATTTTACCTATAGTGCGGTTGTCAGCATCTACTATTTTCCATCCTCTTACATCTGAATAATTTGATGCAATTTTATAATCAGATAACTCATTGAGTCTATATAAATTTCTATGTTTATTTTCCATAATTTCTTAATTAAATGTAAGTACTTTTATTTTATCAGCTGGTTTTACTTTTAGTCGCTCCCCGTTATTCTGTACTATTGTGCGTTTGTAGTATTTTCGATTTCTACACTGTTATCATTTTTAACTTCATGATCTACAAAATAGATGTAGTATACAACTGCGCCGATTATCAGCAGTGCTGCAATCCAAGGCCATACAGTTTTCTTCTTCTCAATTTTAATTTCTGCCATAACGTTTTTATTTTTAATGGTTTAATACATTATTAAAATTACAAATGAGATAAGATTTAGATGTATTAAATTTCAACAAGATGTTATAAAATTCCCAGTAGATTTGACTTCAAAAAATAAAACATTTCAAATATTGAGGTTGTTTTATAAAAAGTAACTTTATCTCTTTTTATACTTCATTACAATTTCTGCAACAGAGATTGTGTTACAATTTTATTTAATGGAGATACCATCTTCTGTAAATTATGTTGGAACTTTGTTTCAACTAAAAAAGATGTTTAAAGAATACTTTAAAGTAATTAATTATTGTGTTAGGGATTTATAAATATGAAAATGATAAATTCCTCAAAGCATTTTGAGTAAATTAACTAACATATTATTTAGGGATTGAGAAAGGAAAAATTAAGTACTCTACAAAGAAATAACTAAACTGAAAATATGCAGACAATATTAGGAGCCAATGGCCAGATAGGCGAAGAATTAGCAAGAGAATTGAAAAGAAATTTTACTTCAGATATCCGAATCGTAAGCAGAAAGGCAAAGAAGATCAATGATACTGATACTGTGTTTTCAGCAGACTTATCTATTAAGCAGAATGCGATTGAAGCTTTAAAAGATAGTGAAATTGCTTATTTTACTTTAGGTCTTCCTATGAATTCTGATTTATGGGAAAAACAATTTCCATTGATTACAAGAAATATTATCGATGCCTGTAAAGTCAACGGAACAAAATTAGTTTTTTTTGATAATACCTATATGTATCCACAAGATAATCGTCTCCTTACCGAGGAAACTGTTTTTGCTCCAGTGGGAAGAAAAGGAAAAATAAGAAAAGAAATGGCCGAAATGGTTTTAAAAGAAATCAAATCCGGTGAATTGAGAGCTGTTATTTGTCGCGCTCCAGAATTCTACGGTTCCGGAAAAACACAAAGTATAACCAATACTCTAATTTTTAATGCTATAAAAGAAAACAAAAAACTTAAAGTGCCATTGGCAGACAATAAAAAAAGAAGTTTGATATGGACACCTGACGCAAGCCGTGCAACAGCTTTAATTGGCAACACTCCTGATGCCTTTGGTCAGACTTGGCATTTACCTGTTGATAATACTAGATTGACTTATAAAGAGTTTATTAATTTGGCATCAAAAATTTACGGGAAAGAATTAAACTATTCGGTTGTACCAAAACTTGTTTTTAGAATTGGTGCGCTATTCAATAAAAGAATGAAAGAATTGCAGGAATTACTGCCTCGATATCAATATGATAATTTATTTGATGACTCAAAATTCAGAAATCGTTTTCCTGATTTTCGTATAACAACGTACAATCAAGGTATTGAACAGATTAAGTCTGAACAATTATCTATATAAAATTAAACTGTAATTTAGTTATCAGTAAATCAGAATTTCAAAAATGATGCATTGGCAACAAAGGGTATTCCTACCGTTCATTTTGTTGCCAATGCGTTACATCTTAGTCCTAATTATTTGAGTGATATGTTGCGGGTTCAAATAGGACAAACTACCCAGCAACACATACAAAATAGATTAATCGAAAAATCGAAGGAATTGCTGTCAACCACTTCTCTATCAGTTTCAGAAATTGCTTATTATTTAGGTTTTGAGCATCCGCAATCTTTTCACCGTTTATTCAAAAACCGTACTTCTTCTTCGCCTTTAGAATTCAGAAAATCTTTTAATTGATTTCAGGTCGACATTCTTCTTATCAGCTGCACTGATTTTATTATCACTTCTTCCTGTTCAGTTGTTTCTGACTCACTTGTTTTGTCATTTAGTTTTTTCATCAACTCTTCGACTACTTCAATCCCCATTAAAACAGGAAATTGCTCAATCGTAGTAATTGACGGCCTGATGATCTCAGTTCTAACATCATTAGAATAACCTACAATTTTTAAATCTTCAGGCACAGCAATGTTGTGCTCGCGGGCAAATTCTAATACAGCAATTGCACTAAGGTCATTAGATGCAAATACAGCATCGGGTTTAATTGGCCTTTCAAACATCTTTTCCATTGCTTTACGGGCATTTTCATGTGTTAATTCCTGATAGAAAATAAGATCTTCATTTATGGGAAGATTGTGTTCTGCCAAAGCTTTTTTATATCCCATCGAACGATCAATATAAAGATTAGAAATGAGAGGCCCTGATATATGTGCAATTCGTTTACATCCCAATTCCAGTAAATGCTGAGTTGCTAAATAACCGCCTCTAAAATCATCTCCTTTGATTATAGTTGCGTTATAAGGCTTTGTTGGAACTCTATCATAAAATACGACAGGAATATTATTACTCACAAAGATGTCAAAATGACTAAAATCTTCTGTTTGAAGCGTACAAGCAGCAATCACGCCATCAACTCGGGAAGAAAACATAGTATTGGCCAGTTCTTTCTCCAATTGCAGAGAATCGTTAGACTGACAAATAATAAGATTATAGCCCACTTTATGCAATTCATTTTGTATAGTGGTAATCACTTCTGCATGAAAAAACATCGAAATACGAGGCACAATCAAACCAATAGTATTGGTTTTGTTGCTACGCAGACTCGAAGCCATAAGATTTCTACGATAACCCAGCTTTTGAGCCATATCCAGCACCTTCTTTTTTGTTTCCGCTTTCACATAAACACCATCATTTAGTGCTCTTGAGATTGTAGCAGGAGATAATTTCAGAGCTGCTGCAATATCAAGTATGGTGTTGTCCAGCTGCTTTTTTCCTTTTGGCATAATATATTGCTATAACAAGTTGAAATGGTTCGCTTTTATTTTCTAGTACTCTACTTTATAATCCTTTTTAAAAGGCTGGCTACTCCAAGCTTTTTTAGATGTCCAATCGGTAGTTGGACCTGTCCAAAATACATTGTCTGCCGGTAAACCTAAAGGTAAAAATCCTAATGTTGCCATGTACAAACTTCCCGTAGAAGTATATTGATCTGCAATCATAGGTTGATGTCCGCAGAAACCAAGTACTAGCCAACCCTTTTCATCAAAATTGTTGCACTGGTCATACATACGATGCATAACAGCTGTTAAGCCGCTTCGTACTTGTGCCGGCGGAACGTGTTCTGGTAATTTTTCCATCAATGCTGTTTGCGCCAAAGCCTGAAAAGCCCCGGTACGATACGTAATTGAACGTCCAAAAGGAGGATAACTTCCGTCAGGCCCGATTATGCGTTCTAAAAATTCCGTATATCGAACCATTCTTTTTAATGCCGTATCGTATTCTTCTTTCTTGATTTTGTTCTTATCCAACAACACTTTATAAAAGTCAATCAACATTGGATGAATAACATAACTATTATAATAATCCATACTAAAATTAGGTCCGTCACTGTACCAGCCATCGCCTTCATACCATTCGATAATTTTTTTCTTGGCGAAATCAATACGTGCTGGATCTGGTTCTTCTCCAATACTCAATAAAAATGCTTCATTGATACCGGCAAACAATAACCAGTTGTTATAAGCTGCAGATCGGTTGCGAAGTGCTTTAAATTCTTCTACAATCCTTTTCTTTGTTACCGCATCTAATGGTTCCCATAATGCTTTGGGAGCACGAAGAAAAGCCTGCGCCATATAAGCAGCATCAACAATTGGCTGATGTTCACTTCTAAAATTCAAATAATCAGCACTATTTGGGTCCACCGCGTGTGTTAAACCTTTAAGCAAATCGTCACGCAGCGTTTTTCGCATAACACCCTCTTTTGTGTTATCATCCGGAAGAGCCAACCACGGAGCGATACCGGCCATTGTACGGCCAACTGCTTCAAGATAAGTTACTTTTTTTACCTGCAGATAATAATCTGGCCCGGTCTCTAAGGGCATATTTTTCTTTAAAGTCTCTTCGGCCAGATTGTGTATTACCGGATATGACATTTTATATAAAAGTTCAGACCAATACTCACGATCTTGTTTGCCAGTTGTAGTAATTGACTGTTTTTCTTTTGATTTATTTTTACTTTTTTGTGCGCATACATTTGTTATTGGCAAACATACCGACAACAATACTATCAAAGTAATTAAACCGGAAATCCTTTTTATACTTGTATTTTTCATATATTTTGAATTGCAATTTGTTTGTTTTACTCGTATTGAATTTTTCTTTTATTTTAGAAATTTTACAAATACCATTTCTTATATCTCAGTAAAGCCTCCAAAAAGTAATAGTCGGCATAAGTAAGCGGTACATCAACTTCTGAATTAAATGGTAAAGCACCCACGCTGTGCATTAAAAGAAAACCGCCATTTTCTCCCAATTTAGCTCGGTATTTATCGGAAGCTAAAGACTGAATCATCTTTTGCGCTGTATCGACATATTCTTTTTTCTCTTTTTTATTAGCATATTGTCCCAATTCTAATAATGCCGAAGCCATTATTGAAGCTGCCGAAGCATCACGGAAAGCGTTTGGAATATTTGGTGCGTTAAAATCCCAATATGGAATTTTGTCAGCCGGCAAATTAGGATTGTTGAGAATAAACTTTGCAATATTTTTTGCCTGCTTCAAATAGTTTTTGTCTTTTGTAAAACGATACATCATTGTATAACCATATAAACCCCAAGCCTGACCGCGCGCCCATGCCGAAGAATCGGCTGCTCCCTGCCAGGTTACTTTTCGTAGAACTTTACCAGTTTCTAAATCATAATCTAAAACATGATAAGAACTATAATCAGGTCTAAAATGGTTCTTAATTGTAGTGTTTGCATGTGTTATAGCAATCTCCTTAAATTTAGGATCAGCTCCATTGTCAGTTGCCCAACTCAACAATTCTAAATTCATCATATTATCAATAATAACAGGACATTTGAAGTTCTTACTACCGTCCCAACTTTGAATCGCTTTTATTGAAGGTCTGTAACGCGTTGCTAATGATGCTGCTGCTGTATTGATTGTAGCTTTGTCTTCTGGTTTTCCAAAGAGTCTGTAAGCATTTCCAAAACTACAGTACATCATGAAACCTAAGTCGTGATTTCCTGTGTAATGCTTTTCCTTTTCCAGAATCGCCAATCGTTTTTCAGCTTCAGCTTTAATTTCGGCGTCTTGTGTATATTCATATATGTATAAAAGCGTTCCCGGAAAAAAACCGCTGCACCACCATTTTGTATCGCTTGTAGTTACCTTATTTTCTTTTTGATTAAATGTTACGGGCATGCGATCCGCGGCAACATTCTTATCTAATAGTTTGTATTGCTGGGCAGCAAACCGGAATTGCTCATCTATAAGCTGGCTCATTTCATCTTTACTGAATGTCTTTTCTAGCGACTTATCTTGTGCAAAAATGCTGCACGTCATCAAGAGACACAGGAGTACTTTTAAAACAGACTCCTTTGGGACTGGTTGTTTCATGTGGTTTTTGTTAATAGTTAATTTAGTTAAAGTCAAATTTTAAATGACAAAATCAAATTTATGAAAACGTTTTCAGAAATCGAATCTTATTTTTCAATTATTTTTATTTAAAGAAGTTGAAAAGCTTTTTTATACATAAAAAACAATTCACTTTATACGCCTTTTTATTTCGTCATAGTAACCAAAACTAATGCGAAAACTTTTTCTTTAAAATAAAACCATCAAAAGGCTAAAAAAAGAAGAAACAGATTACAATAAACTATAAAACAGAAGTTTACAAAAACCAAAATGGGTATAATTTAAAATTCAAACACCATCCCATGGTAAAATTTTAAAAACACAAACAACTGAATAACAATATATTAACTCAAAATAAGCTAATTATTTAAATATTCAAAAAACACCCACTAAATGGTTGTAAAAAAAGAAATTCTAAACATCTCATTGTCAGACTTTTTTTAGAAAAACCTGTAAAAAAGTGGTCAAAACCTAAAAAAAAGTAAGAAAATGGTATAAATCAATTCATCGAAAAAAGAGCGTCAGATGTTTTTCAAAATATATTTGTAATGTCAACAAGGAAGTTGAAAAAACAAATTATAACCAATTTAATATACCCAAATTATGTCAGACTTTTTAAAACAATTCGGAGACGATTTAGAAAAAAATGTACCAGGATTCATCGCAGTTTCAATTGCAGAAATTCAAACAGGAATGTCTTATTTTTCACTTTCAGTAATAGGTGATTTTGATCCTGAATTAGCATCAGCTTTCAACCTTGAAGTTGTAAAAGCAAAAATGAACGCGGTAAGCGCCTTAGGTTTAAAAAATCAGGTAGTATCAGACATCATGATTACGCTGACCTCTCAAATTCACATTATCGATATCTCTGAGAATAACTTATATATGATTTATCTCGCGGTCGACTCGACCAAAGCAAACTTAGGAATGACAAAAGCAATTCTTAATAAGTACAAAAAAGAGATTGCTGCAAAACTATAATGACTTGAAATTGTGAAATGGCTGACTTTTAATGGTTGGCCTTTTTTTTTAATATAATTTAAAAAAAGAGAATTTATGAAAAAGAAATTAATGTTGCTTGTATTTTTTATTTTCACAATACTAACGAACGCACAAAACATTAAAGGTATAAATGGCGATACCAACTGGTTGAATATGTGGACAAACTTCAATCCTAAAACGGCCAACTATAATGAAGCTTCAATAATAATAAACGGTGTCATTAGCACAAACATGACATTAAAAAAAGAAAATGTCTATGTCTTAGTCGGTACTGTATACGTCGCTCCAAATGTAACTTTGACCATTCAGCCAGGCACACTAATACGATGTGACACTGATACTTTGACTACGTTAGTCGTCACAAAAGGTGCCAAAATCATTGCCGAAGGTACCGAAACCGATCCTATTATTTTTACCTCCAACAAAGACTCCGGTGACAGAAATCCTGGAGACTGGGGAGGTATTATTATTTTAGGAGATGCACCAATAAATAAAATAGGTGGAGTTGGTACTTTAGATTTCGAGCTTGATCCCCATAAAGCGCTTTATGGCGGAGACAACAAAGACAGCGATTCTGGCATATTAAAATATGTCAGAATTGAATTTTCAGGAAAAAGGACATCTGCCAATAAACCAATAAATGGTCTGTCATTGGCAGGTGTTGGTAGTAAAACAAAACTAGAATATATTCAGGTTACTTCATCTGATGAAGATTCTTTTCAGTTTTATGGAGGATACGTAAATGCCAATAATTTAGTATCTGTACGATCTGCAGATGATGACTTTGATTTTACCCAAGGTGTTCAATGCAATCTCTCTAATAGTATCGCCATACGAAGTCCGTTTTTATCTGATAGTTACGGATCAAGATGTTTTGAAATGGAAACCGTCGACACTAGAAAAGGAGAAGTTCTAGATGGAAAAAAAGAAATGACCCGAGTTAATGCGACAAATATCACGATGATGCATACTGAAGATATTGGAACTGAAACTGAAGGGCTTAAACACGAAGCAATACTAATTCGGGAAAATACTTTTTTAACCTTAACCAATTCGGTAATATCAGGATTTAGTCACCTTATTATATTTTCTGACAATGTTACAATTTCCGATGATTATTTAGCAAAAATAAATTTAAAAGATTTGCTTGTTAATGACACCAAGATTATTGGAACAACTCAAAATACCGACTACAACTCCTTCATCAGTAATTGGTATCAAGGAAAACAATACGGAATCGAGTTTATAAAACTTAAAAATGATCAATTATTCGCGAGTTCGTCAATGAAGAAAAAGCCTGATTTTAGAATTAAAAGCTAAAATTTGATTGACTAGATTTTATAAACAAATCAATAAAAAAACCAGTAATCTAATTGATTACTGGTTTTTCTTATTATTCTAATTATTCCTCCGAAAAGCAGAAAACTTAAACTAACTGCCTTGAATATCCATTACAAAGGAGTAATCAAAACTTTAAAATCACTCCTTTTCCGCTTATTTAAAAAATCCTTTTATAAAAACAGTATTACTGAATGTTTTTTGCTCTTTTTGCAGAATCTGCAATATAAGAAAGCAACCACGCCATTTGTCCTTGTTTTGTGAAATAAATCTTTTTAGACTTAACATCAGGCATTTTTTCTAATAATGTCAATAATATCGCATTAGCAGAAATTAAATATTTCTGTGAATAGGTTTTCAAAACCTTTTCAACATCTTTGTTTTGTGATGCCAGCGCTTCAAATTTTGCATAATCCGTTTTTATCATCGTATTATAATCTTCTACCTCCTTAATTTCAAACGGATTAAAATTTTCGACAGCACCTTTTCCTTTATAAAGTGTATAAAATGCCCAAACTGCACCACCTGACATATAGATATTGTCTTTTTTAGAAAGTTTTGGACTTTGCTGATACAAACGATCGGTCTCTGCTCTTAACTCTGGCAATGCACTAACAAGCAGTTCGTTAAATTCATTTATAGAATTGTTCTTTGCTTTTTTGTTTATTTTCTCTGTAAAAGTTACTGTTCCTAAATCTAATGTTAGCGGGTAAAAAACGAGAATATCATCATTATTGAATTCCTCTACATATCCACCTTTTGTGTTTCCGCCGCCAATATCAAGAATCAAAGAATCCGAATATTCTTTTGGCGGAATACATCCTTTTAGCAACAATTTTCCCTCAGTCTCAGAAGTTATGATTGCTACATTGATATTGGTAAACACATATAATCTCTGGAGTAATATATCAATGTTTTTAGCCATCCCTACACCGGAAGACACAACTATAAAGATATGTTTTTCTTCAATTTTGTATTCCTTGAGTAGTTTCGTGTAATTTTTTACAACAACATCAAAGGCAGTATCAATATCATTTGCGGCTAATTTTCCGTCTATAGCAATACCTTTTGCAATAGCAACATTTTCTGTCCAAAAATCAACGACTTCGTATTTTCCTTTTTTAATATTTTGGACATTTATTACAGACATTTTTACTCCCTTACTTCCTATTTCAATTCCGGCAAAAAGTTCTTGTGCAATTAAACTCGACGGAATTAAAAAAACAAAAAGAATTATGGCTTTTAATGCAATACTTTTTCTCATTTTAAATGGTGTTTTTTTAATAATTATGAGTAATTCATTTTTATCAAACGTTGAAAAAAAAATTATAAACCAATTGCCCTATTAAAGCTGATTGCTATTTCTTGCTTTTATCAACGAAAATCGATTGCACTATTTTTATTTTAGTTTCTACCGTTTCTTTTTCAACCATTCTAACCAACCAATAACAAAGTGTAATAGCCAATACTCCAATTAAACTCATAAATATAAAATCGGCTCTGTAACTCGCATAGGCAACAATTTCCATTCCTGTTTTGGCACTTAATATGTGCGCAAGACTAAAACTCATTGTAAAAACAGACATGTACCTTCCCTCCTGATTGTTGTGCGATCTGGTCATGGCAAATGAATTTGCGAAAGGGAAAGTTAGCATTACGCCAAGAGTCATAAAAAACATCATTACATACAATATTCCGTACCATTTGTCATTCGTTAGAAGAAGAATGTAACTTAATACCATAAAGCCAAGGCCAACCATTATGACATTCAACTTATTGATTTTGTTTTTTTCGACATAATTAACGATTGGCAATTCAAAAAGCAAGGTCAATATACCACTAAAGCTTAAAATCAAACCACTGTTTACTTCCGATAAATTAAACTGTTCTCTATGATAAAGGGTTAAAGTTGTAAATACCTGGAAATACATAATTCCTGTTATCAGCGAAATGAACATATGAGTTAAAAAAGCTTTGTCTTTTAATATCGCATATTTATCAAATCCGATATTGTGTTTTTTGAGTTTAAAGGGTAATTTTCTTTCTTTAACTAAAATAACAAAAACCAGAACTGCCAATATACAAGTAGCCGAATCAACATAAAAAAGGTATTTGTAACCAATTAATATAATTATAAGACCACCCAAGGGAGGACCAAACAGAAACCCGAGACTTGTTGCCGCTCTTACCAAAGCCAAAGCCCTAGTTTTATTTTCTTTTCGGGTATAGGTATTTAAAGATACAAGCATCGCTGGCCTGAACATATCTGCTATGGTTGTTAATAACAGAATAGAAAAGCAAAAGCCCTCAAACGATGTTGTGTACTGCAGCATAAAAAAGATTATACCACTTCCAAAAAGACTTCCTATCATAACTTTGTAAAATCCAATTTTATCAGACAAGATGCCACTCAGCCATGTACCGATAAAAGAGCCAACACCAAAACAAACCATAACCCAACCAATCTGATTGTATTCAAAATGCAGATTCTCTCTCATGTATTTGGAGAGAAACGGAATAACCATTGTTCCTGTTCTGTTTATAAAGGTTATTAATGCGAGAATCCAAATTTCTTTTGGGAAACCACTAAAATTTTCTATATATTTTTTTCTTAAGACGCTTATCATTTTTTCTTTTTTTTTGGGGTGAATTATATTTTATAATCTGATACCACAGCAAACACATTGAGCCTGCTTTTAAACACAAATAGCTTGTTGTTTAAGTTGTGGATTTCTTTCTTTTAAGGATTTACGCTACTTTCCAGATTGGATTTTTTTTATAAAAAACCGATCTAAAAACTCAACTTCCTAAAACGTTAATTAGAAGAATCTTTGTTGAAAATAATGGTATTTACCACTACTTCTTTCATCCATTTAATGGTTTCAATTACGCCAGTTTCTTTACAAATCATATTGCAGTTTTGATGACCCCAGGCTAAATTATAAGGAGTGTGATTGAACTCTCCCGTTTTCAGCTGATTGATGTAAAAAAGGTTTATCTGGCTAATATCTTTATCGACATCTGATGACTTTTCAGAAGAGTCAAAGAAGTTAATTAGAAAAGCCCCTGCACTTAACTTTTTTAGACAAAGAGGACAAATCGTATTTTTAGAACTATCAATAATGCGAGTCTTGTAAAGGCGTTCCGTATTCGCTAATTTTTGATTATTACAAGCGGTGGCTATTGCCAGCATACGATTATCGATTTCATTCTCTGTCATACCGGCTCCAAGTGCGACTTCTCTGGAATCATAGCAGAGCCAGAATAAATATTCTAATTGTAAGTGACAGGATTTTATCGTTAGAAGAGAAGCATATTCTTGCACTCTGATTCCTGCACCTTTGCAACTACTGGTATTAAATCCGAGGATAATTTTCTCTTCATCTTTTGAACCTGAAGACAAGATTCTTGCAACAAAATGCCCTTCTATCGGACTTGTCCTCTTTTCGGCCACGGACAGTTTGTTTTTGTATGGATTAAATGTATTCCATTGTGTCCTTGTTTCGTACAGCAAAATCGTATTGACGCCAAGCTTTAACTTCTTGTTCTTCATTAAGATTAATGCTTCAGGATTTGTGTAGTAATCCTCGGGACTCATAACAACTATAAAACCACTTTCAAACTTGTTCGAAGTTAAAATAGCAGCATCAAATAAATGTATTGACTCAAAAGGTATCAAAACAGTACCATTTCTATTGGCTCTGTTTTGAAAAATCACATCATCATTTGAACTTCGGGTTTGTCCGGTTTTATAGATTTTGCTTTGCAGTAAAGGAGGTAGTTTAGGTAGTCTTTTTGCCATAAATTATAGTTAGGTTGGTTAAGTTTTGTTATAGATTGGGGGCGCAAGTCTATATACTACTGGTAAATGATATCATAATACTTAGTTTTTTGGCATAAAATAATAATAGACTTACAATTTAGAAAGATGATTAAATATTTAAATCATATAGCTTACGTATATTTCTCTTACATTCTCTCATCTAATCTTTTTGCGAATTACAGTAAAATTGCTAAACGTTTTTTGATTAACTTTTAAAAATCGCATTTTTTTATTAACAGTTCTTTTTAAAAACTTTTTTTCGTGTTTTAAAAATTATTTAATAATCTAAAAATCAAGATATTAATATTGAATTATTTTCAAAAAAAACATCTATTTTCTACTAAAACACTGGAATTTATAAAGTTTAAACACTTAAACGTTTGTTAACAAAATAACAAATCTATTTTATTCACCTCTCAAAATAAATGGACTATCTTATTATTATGATGGATTATATTACTATTTAAGCATGATTTTTTATAAAGTGTTTAATGTCTTTGTAAGGCCTTTTTTTTCGCTATTAGCAACTATTTTTATTTACATAAGTACGAGACAAAACCATTTACATTACTATCAAAATGATACTATTAGTTACGCTTTTCAATATTCAGCCCGACTAATCTCATTTTGTAAGAAGACATAAAAGCAATAGCCCATTTCAAAAGAAATGGGCTATTGCTTTTATTTTTTATGAAACTACAATTTCATTCGCTATTTTTCAACTTCAAACTATAAGATAAAAAAAGGTCGGAAACTTAATTTCCGACCTTTTCATTTTCATATCGATTTTCTATTCATCCTGCATCAAAGCACTCCGTCCGCCATCTAATAAATAAGTTGTTCCGCTTGCAAACGAAGCATATTCGCTTGCTAAGAAAACGCACCAGGCTCCTATTTCTTCTGAAGTTCCAATTTTTTTTACAGGATGCAGATCAATTGTTCTTTGACGTTCTGCTTCCGGGTCTGGAAAAGAGTCAAACCACTTCTGGTTTCCGGGAGTATCAATAAATCCAGGTGCAATACCAACCGTTCTAACCAATGGCCCCCACTCGATTGCCAAACTTCTCACCAATCCTGTTAACGCTGTTTTGGTAACATTATACGGAAAACATCCAGGAATTGACGAATAAGCATGATTGGATGTCATGATAATTATAGTGCCATTTTTTTTCTCTAAATACGGTTTGGCTAATTTTGCTAAACGCCAATGTGATGCCAGATTTAGTTCATGATTTCTAATCCAGTCTTCTTCTGAACAAGTTTCAGCGCCTTCGAATACATTTGCTCCGGCATTAGAAACTAAAATATCTAATCTTCCAAATTTGTCAACTGTTTGCTGCACTAGGTTTTCTAATTCTTCTTTAACAGTGACATCCGACTGAACATATAATACTTCCTGCTCAAAATTGTTCACTGTTTCCAGAAAGCCGACCGCTTCTTTAGATTCCGATTTTTCGATTCCACAACCCGCTACATTTGCTCCAGCTTTAGCAAAAACCATCGCTATTTTGGCCCCAATTCCTGATGTTACGCCAGTAATTAACACCACTTTATCCTTTAAATTTATTTCTAAAGCCATATTAAAATTTATTAGCAGAATTGTTCAAAATTACATACAAGCTACAATTGCATAAATTTATTATTTTAAATATAAAAACATGCCCTCGTAACTAAGATTCGAAAATATTTTTCTAATTTTTCTGAGCTAATTTTACAACTGCCTTTCCTTTTACGTTTTTCGAACTGTTTTTGGTTCCTGCAAAATTTCCCCAGCTCAAACTCCAATAATCCCATTTATCCATAATTAGCAACTCTTCTTCACCAGATTCAAGAATATCAACTTTCGTAGCTTGCAATCCATTTGAAGACAATTCAATTTCGTTTTTTGCAGATAGCAAATCAAAAGTCAATACATTTTCTTTAGTGGCTCTAAAAATTTCTGTACCATTCATGTTCGCTTTTTTCGGATCAATTGTGTTTTTTAAATAGTAATCATACATACCCTCAGAAGTTTCATAAACTGGCTGAACGCGATACTCTTCGTTGATGTCAGAAATACGTTTTGCAGTTCCGATATTGGCAGATAAATGATCTGCAGGATATGTACTCCAATAACCGTTGCGTTTCCACTTCATCTCATCAAAAGTACTTGCTACAGGTAATGCAATACCAATCTGCCAAGTGTATTCCGGAATATTATCCGCTTCGTATTCAATTGTAATTGTTCCGTCAGCTTGATAAGTAGTTTTCATTTTTACGGAATAATCATCAATTGTACCCGCTGAATTAACAACAATTGCACTTTTATTCTCGGTATTTATTATAGCATTTTTTACTTTATATTTACCTGAATATATACCTGTTGTTTCCTTAAATGCATCTGGCTGTTTTGGTTTATTTACAATTACTCTAGCGCCAGCTGTCAATACTTTTTCTCCTTTTAAATCTGCGTTTTGCAATTCTCCTGTCGAAGCGTCTAGTTTTATAATTAATCCCTGACTTTCCAACACTACGTTCTTGTCACTCTTTTTAACATTCCATTTAAGTTTAGTTGCCTCTACTGTAGTTGGACTCGTAATTTTCCAAGTTAACTGTTCTTCGTCGATAAGATTATTTTGCGCGTCATAAAATTCCAAAACAATTGGAGTACTTCGATCAGTAACAGCAACTTTAATTGTGCCTTCTTCATGTGGCTTTAAAGCTGGCAATTGCTGCTCATAACTTTTTCCGTTTGATCTGATTTTAAGTTTCACCTGATCCAGCGAAATGTGGTTGTATCTGTTTTTAACCGGTACATTTATGTATTGATCAGTTGCATTATTTTCGAATTCTGTTTTTAAAACACGAATAGGTGAATATGCTTTTTTAGTGTTCCAAAACTCTGTTTTCTCTCTTCTCCAAACATCTATAAATCCCCAAGGTCCATATCCTGTAACTTTGTCTTTCAAATGAAAAGTTTCATCTGTCATTCCCCAAATTGCACCTCCTAAATTTCCCGGTACATCAAAGCGATTTGCCCACATAATATCTAAACTGCGTCCCCAAAAATCTTTCACATTAGGATCCGTTTTTAATAAAGTAGTATTATAACACGCCACATGCGCCCACTCATCACTAAGTAACGGAAGACTTTCGTGTTCCATGTTTTTATACACTAAACCGAAATTTTCCTCTCCTGTACCTTCATAATCCGGATAATGAGCAACGGCAATATCAAAACATTTTTTATTTTCTTTGAAGGCTGTTGCAGGCCAAGACCACGATACGGGTCTGGACAAATCAATTGTTTTTACAAAATCATATTCCTTTTGAAAATTGATTCCGTAGCTACTTTCATTACCAATAGACCACATAATAACAGAAGCATGATTTCTATCACGATCAATCATTTCGCTTAACTGTCCTAAATATCTGGATGTAAATGCAGGATCATTCTGCGTTTCTCCTAATTTTTTATAAACTCCTTCTCTCCAATCATTCACAAAACAAATTGCAGTTTCTTCCTGTACATAAATTCCGTATTTATCAGCAAACTCCAAAAAGTCCTGCGAAGGCGGATAATGAGAAGTTCGAATAAAATTCAAATTGGCTTTTTTGGCCATAACAACATCCAAACTATCATACATACGATTGGTGCTTCTTCCTAACAAAGGATGCATATCATGTCTGCAACCACCTCTTAATTTGATAGGATCTCCATTTACAAGTACTCTTTTTCCATCTACAACAACTTTTCTAAAACCTACTTTTTGTTCTATTTTTTCCTGAGTTTTTCCGGCAGTTTGCAGTTCGGCTTTTAACGTATAGAGATATGGTTTTTCCTGATTCCATAAAATCGGATTTAAGACATCTACAGAAAATTTCCCTTCTCCATTGTTCAAATTAAAAGTTTGTGCTTCTTTCAAAACAGCTTTTTGATTCGCATCATACAATTGAAATTTAATACTGCTTTTTCCTGTTGTTTTACTTTTCGCAATATTCAAAGAAAGTGTAGCTTTTTTGAAATCATTGGTAAAATCGGTTTGTGTATAGAAACGATTAATATAATCGTTTGGCACTACAAGCAACTGAACTTCTCTTAATATACCTCCAATTGGATGAAAAGCATATCCGGAAGCATACGAAATATCATCAGCACGATCCGTAACACCAACGTGTACAACTGCGGGTTTTCCAGGCTCGACAAAAGAACTAATATCAGCATCCCAAGCCGTAAATCCTCCAAAATGCTCGCGTACAAAATGACCGTTTACAAAGACTCTTGCGTAACTGTACACTCCGTTAAAACGAATCATAGTTGTTTTGTTTTTCGCACTTGCCGGAACTGTAATAGTAGTTCTATAGAAAAATTCTTTATCATTTTCTACTGTAAAACCCTGCATCGCCGGTTCTCCAGGCACCTGAATCTTTTGCCATTGACCGGAATTGGTTTTCCAAATCTCATCTGTAGGACTCATATTAATTTCCCATGTACCGTTTAAACTGATTTTTGCTTTTTCTACATCAGTTGTTTGTGTAGGAATAACAGCCAGGGCTTTTCTGCCTTCAGCTATATATTGTTGCGCATTTACATTAAAAAATGTACCTGCAAAAATTAGAATAGTAAAAATCTTTTTCATTTGTTTTTTATATAATAAGTATCAATTTTCTTTTAAACTTCAATATAATTGCGACTTCGCAGAAAGTTCAAAATTATAGTATTACCCTTTTTACTAATTACGTTTTGTTAACTAATACTTAAACTATTTTAATCATTTTTGAATCTCAAACTATTATTTTGTTTACTTTTTCTTCAAATACAATTCTTTTAAAATCTACCACAAACCCAAGATTAATCAAATAGACAAAGAAAAAAACCGCTACAAATACTTAAACAAATTAAAATTGAAATTCTTTATGATGCCTGTTTTGTGTCTTAAAAAAACAACAAAAAACTCACATTAAAAAACACAATCAACTGATTACCAATAAAATCCATATATTAGCTAAACCAAAAACAAATAAAACTTTAAATTAAAATGAAATAATTATGGCAAAAAATACTTCAAGTAACGAAACCACTCCAATTACTTCAAAAATTATAAATAAAGGCCAAGGTTTACACCAAAACATATTGGGAGATTCACAAACTGTAAAACTTACAGGAAAAGATACCGCAGGAAGATTTACCATAATAGAAAACGACAATCCGCCAGGAGTTGGTATCCCGATGCATGTTCATGAAAATGAAGATGAAGTATTCAGAATTCTTGAAGGCGAAATGGAATTTGTAGTCGATGGCAATACAAGTATATTAAAAACTGGCGATACTATTTTTTTACCAAGACAAGTGCCACATTCGTTTAGAGTTATTGGAGAAAAAAAATGCCAAAACAATTATTACGGTAGTCCCTTCCGGAATTGAAGATATGTTTGTTCAACTTAGCCAGCTTCCTCCGGGTCCACCAGAGATGGATAAAGTTTTGGGTATTTGTAACAGTTTTGGAATTAGTTTTATATAAATAGCAAACCATAACTTAATTTCGAAAATGAGATTTTCTCAAAAAGATTAAAAAAATAGATTTTTCTTTCAGAAACAGTATTCTTTTTGCTTAAAAATTTGACAATAAAAATACCTTAATTTTAGAACAATTGCCGTATTTACTGGCTTCCTTTATGCAAATTAACTCAATTACAGCGTTATTTTGTATATTTGATCATTCGTTTTTTTAATAAGCCAAAATCAATAATGTTCGAACTTGCACCTGTAGATCCTAAAACGATTTTCCTTCTTTATTTTTGGGGTAATTTTTTTACCTGCATTCTTATTTTCAGTTATTCATTTTCGTATGCTACAAGCGACAATAGAAAAACATTAAAATGGTATGGATTAGGGAAATTATTACTTACAGTTGCCTGGATATTTGCGCTACTGCGAAACATTATAAGTGATTTTGTCTCCATCAACATTGCCAATTCGATGATTTTCTTTGCTTGTTGTTTTGAAACAATAGCAATGTTATCATTGATTAAAACAAACGCCAAAAAACATTTCAATTTACAAATAGGAATTACAGTTGTCGCCATTATAATTTTCAATCTCGCAACGCTATTAGAAGCAACAATGAATACGCGTGTGATAATTGGTGGCGTTGGAATTTTTGCCATTTACTTACCTCCAACTATTACTTATTTTGCCGAAAAAACAAAAAGCTTTTTCAAGACCTTCTATGTTTTCTGCTACATCGGATTTGAGGTTTTAATTTTAATACGTAGTATTTACCGATATCAGAATCCGCAAAATCAAATTATTTCTACCGATCCTCTGGATGGCTTGTACAGCATTAGTTTGTTTATGCTTTCTCTTATTGGAATTGTCGGATTCTTGTTGTTAGTCAAAGAAAAACAAGACCTTAAAATTCAGAAACTTTTGAGTGACAAAAACCAATTCTTTTCAATCATTTCTCATGATTTAAGAGGCCCGCTTGGATCGGCCGTTTCGCTATCAGAAATTTTGGTGGAAAATATTGAAGATTATAGTCGAGATGAAATAAAAGAAGTCTCAGAAACACTGCACGATTCAAACAAAAACATCTATAAATTATTGGAAAATTTATTAGAATGGTCTCAAATGCAAACTGGTATGATTCTGTTTCGCCCGCAAAATCTAGAACTCAATGCGCTTATTAAAGAAAATATTGAACTGAGCAAAAATGCGGCATTAAACAAAAATATAAATCTTGTGTTTGAATCAACAGAAATCATAGAAGTTGAAGCCGACAAAAATATGATTGATACCATTTTGCGTAATCTGCTGAGCAATGCAATTAAATTTACTGACAAAAAAGGAGAAGTTGTTGTTACGTTGACAAAGAGAAAACAAAAAGTAGAAATAGCCATCTCTGATAACGGAATTGGTGTTCCCGATTCCATTAAAGAACGATTGTTTAAGATCAATCGAAAAGTCATGCAAAAAGGAACAGAAAATGAAACCGGAAGCGGGCTCGGATTGTTATTATGCAATGAATTTGTAAATATTCACCAAGGAAAAATCTGGGTAGAAAGCGAACCCGGAAAAGGGAGCACTTTTAAATTTACTTTACCCCTTTTTACTTCGCTCTAAAATATTTTTTCTCATTTTCATCTTTTTATGAACATCTGCACTCTACACAGATGTTTTTTTATTCTTTTATCTGAAAAAAAAATTATCGAGTTATATCTAAAAATGAAGCGTTTATCTTTTTTGTATGGAATTAAAAATGACAAAATTGATAAACTATCAGTCGAAAAAATCACTAATTTTAACTAAACTTCATCCTTTAACTATGACTGATACATCACAACTTCGAAGCTCCATTTTCAGACATCTCGATGGTTTGGCTGTTGCTCCTGTAGCAATTGCATTAAAAAACAAAGCCATTTTAGATTTTATTCTGAAAAAAAAACAAGTCCAATTATCAGAACTGGTTAGCGTTTTTAAAGCCAATGAAGGTTATTTGAATGTGGGTTTGAGAATTTTGGCTTCTCAGGGCTTTTTAGATTATGATATAGACAATAGCACACAGCAAATTACAATTACAGTTAATGAAAAGTCAGAAACTGCCTTTTCAATGTTTTCGCTCTATGAAGATGTTGTCGATCTACTACAGTTTTCTACACTATTTCATCGACGTTTGTTTGAAGATGCTCCATTTGAAAAACTCAATGCTATTTTTGAAAAACACAAACAAAACTACGGTTTAAAACCTGCTGAGGATCCACTCAAAAATGAGATTCAGAATCAAATTTTAAAGCATATCGAAGGCAATCTTATTGGACCAACAATAGTTCGTCTTGCAATGAACGGAATGTTTCATAAGTACTTCATGGAAACTTCTTTTAAACCCGAGGAGTTTCATAAATCGCCTGAAAACTTCAAAAAAATACTTGACTTTTTTGTACATCTTGGATGGTTTACAGAAAAAAATGGTAATTATCAATTCACCGAAACTGGTTTATTTTATGCCAAAAGAGCCAGCGCATATGGTGTTACCGTTTCGTATTTACCAACATTTGCAAAAATTGAAGAACTAATTTTTGGCGATCCTGCCGCTTTACGAATGGTACTCGACGGTGAAAACGAAATACATGTTGACCGAGAAATGAATGTTTGGGGAAGCGGCGGTGCACATGACACGTATTTTAAAGTTGTAGACGAAATAATCATCAAACTTTTCAATTTGCCCATTGAAGAACAGCCAAAAGGAATTTTAGATATGGGCTGTGGCAATGGCGCATTTCTGCAACATATTTTCGAAGTGATAGACAGACAGACTTTAAGAGGAAAAATGCTCGACGAATATCCTTTATTTTTGGTCGGAGCCGATTATAATCAGGCTGCTCTGAAAGTTACACGGGCTAATTTGATAAAAGCAGATATCTGGGCAAAGGTAATTTGGGGCGATATTGGCCAGCCAAACTTACTTTCTGAAGATTTAAAAGAAAATTACAATATCGATCTGAAGGATTTACTTAATGTAAGAACCTTTCTGGATCACAACCGAATTTGGGAAGATCCAAAAAACATTAACCAAAGCAGAATCAGTACATCTACGGGCGCATTTGCCTTTAGAGGAAAAAAAATAAGCAATAATCTTGTTGAAGATAATCTGTTGGAGCATTTGCAAAAATGGTCGCCTTACGTTCGCAAATTTGGACTTCTACTGATTGAATTGCATACTATTGATCCAAAACTTACCGCAAATAATCTAGGAAAAACACCCGCGACTGCCTATGACGCAACACATGGTTTTTCTGATCAATATATTGTGGAGATTGATGTTTTCAATAAAATTGCCCAAGAAGCAGGACTATTTCCAGATCCGTCTATTTTCAGACGTTTTCCAGATGCTGATACTGCAACTGTAAGCATCAATTTATTAAAAGGAAACTAGAGAATTTATTCAAACAAAAAAGCTCCAAAATCAAATGACTTTGGAGCTTTTTAAATTATGTACGATTACATTTAGTTCATATCATTGAATTCATGTAACGATTTTAATGTGCTTTCGTAAAACAAAATTGCAGCAATAAGATTTCCTTTATCAGAATACGGCATCATTTTTCTTTGAAAATCGACTGTCGTATCTAAGAAAGTTGTTGTTGCAACTGCCTGTCCGTCTAAGAACTTTTTGTTCTCGTTATCATCCGGAATACCTAAGTCAGCCATTGTTACTCCCGGTTTAGTAGCCAAAGCTATATACGGAAGTGTTTTAACCAAAACTTTGATACGCTCAATATACAATTCCAAAAGTTCTCCTTTTTGCATACCACTCAATTCTTTCTGGTCATGGTATTTACGGATAATGGCTGTTGTACTGATGATGCTTTTTGGAGCATTTTTTGCCTGCGCCGAAACAGCTGCAGTAGTCAAGACGAAAAGTAAACTTAGTAGAGTAGTTTTGATGTTCATTTCTTAGTGTAGATTTGGTTATTGGATAAAAACAAAAATATATAAATTAACTTAGATTACAACTTTATTGATTTCTTTTTTTGATTTAAAAAATCTTATACCGTTCGCTGTCAAGGATTTTAAAAAAACTAACAACAAAGTAATACTTTAATGTTATTTTTTTAATACCTCTCTTTTAGGATTTAATGATTCTAAAACGTCCTGGATATTTTATGTAAATACTTTTTTTATTGCCGTAATAATCCATAAAATCTTCGCAAACAAAAACTGCGTGAGCTGTTGACCAAGCCACAACACCACAAAATTCACTACCCGACTCACGTTTAAGTTTTTCTATTTGTTTTCCTTTCTGAAATCCTAAGTATTTATAGATTGTTGGCGTATAGACTTCACCACTTTCTAAATCTTCAAGGGCTCTGTCAAAAGTATCTTCTTTATCTATAATTTGCTTGTACTTTGCCATAACAGCATAAGTCAGTATTGCGTATTCTATTATTTTCTCGCTTTCGCAATTGTCTTTAATACAAATAAAATCGGCTGATATTTTAGCTTTGCTTATTTCTTCCTTTTTAAGTGTAAACGATTCATTATTTTTTAAAGTTATTTTCTGCAGATTATCGCTTATTTTCTCTGTTTGAAAAAGATTATCCAAACCATAGATGTTTAAAGAAGCTTTAATAAAAGCAATTGATGAACAATTTGTACGCTCCCCTTGTTTAAAGCTTTCGAATATTTTATCTGAACTCAACTGTGCATAAGCACTTGAGCAGATAAACATTAAAAATAAAAAAATTGAAGTAACAGATTTCATGCTTTTGAATATAATAGATATACAAATCTATAAAAAATCAATTCATAGTTTCTTTTACTTTTAAATTTTTATAAAAAAAAATCAACCATCTCTTAAAACCAAATAAAAACGTCTCAAAAAGAATATTTGAGACGTTATAAATGAGTTATTTTTTTTCTTCATTGTCCATTTTATCATCAAAGTCTGGCTCTTTACCTTTAAACTTTTTAGTGTCAACATCATAGTTTCCATCATTGGTCAAAACTTCATCATGATCTTTGTATTGATGTTTTCTTGTATCACTGCGATGGTCGTGTCCCTCTTTATTTGCACTTTTCGGAGTTTGCTTATTTGTGTTCATAATTCTAATTTTTAAATGTTTTTTAAAATTATTGAAAAACAAATATTTAGAGTTATAGAATCCTCCTCAAAAATTACAAAATCACTTACTAAACATTCTTGAAATTAACTATCAGAGGGCTAAAAAAAACAAACGGCGGTAAAATTGTACCGCCGTTTTAGTTTCTATAATTTTATTTTTTTTACTTTTTTATTCTACTCTGTTCATGGTTTTCATTAAAAGTGTATACGCATTTTTAACAACCAATTTAGATGAAGAAGTTATATTATTTGAAGAAAACTGCTTAAAACCATTTTGGGCAATTCCATCTTTTACTTCTACTATTTTATAACTGTTGTTTCCTATGTCTTCAAAAACATAATTCTTGCCTTTCCAACTCACAATGGCATCTTCAGGTACAGCCAACTGCTTTTTGTTTGTAAAATGAATATCTGCATTTACGAAAAGCCCCGGCAAGAACATCGGATCATAATTATCTAATCTTGCAATAACTTCAGCCGCACGATCCTGATTTAAGCTGTGATTGATAAACTGAATTCCTGCATTAAATTTCTTCTCCGGATTTGTATTGCTGTACACCTCCAGTTTTTGTCCTTCTTTAAGTGATTGCACATCTTTTTCAAAAACATTAAAAGTCAACATAACGTCTTGAAAGTTTGTTAATTCAAAAAGCATTTCGGTTGGTGCAACGTATTTTCCATTATTGATGTTTACTTTTGAAACCAAACCATTTATTGGAGAAACCACATTAAGTGATTTGGTAATATTTAAAGCTGTAAGCCGATTTACATTTAATCCCAATAATTCCAACTTTTGTGCTAATGAAGCCATTGCAATTCGTTGTGTTTCGCGTTCAGCTGTCACTTGTTCAAAGACTTTGTCACTGCTGGCTTTTTTAGCATTCAACTCTTTTTGACGCACAAATTCTAAATTAGCAGCTTTAAACTGTTCTTTTGCAGTAAGATAATCCTGTTGCAATTGAATGTATTGCATGTCTTCGATTACCGCCAGAACTTGTCCTTTCTTAACATGCATTCCGGTTACGATATTCGTCTTTTTAATATATCCTCCCAACGGAAAAGTTACATTCACAAGGCTATTGGGTGGTACTGTCACTTCTCCCTGAAGCTGAACAATAGCACTAAGTTCTTTTTCTTCGGGATTTCCTGTCACTATTCCTGCATTTTTTGCCTGCTTCGGAGATAACGTTATAATACTGGAATCTGACTCTCCTACTGCTTCTGTTTGCTTGTTTTCTTCTTTTTTACTGCAGGATACCAGCATCAGTACGGCAGTTATAAACGTAAAAATGATTTTCTTTTTCATTACCTTATAAGTTTGTTATCGTTTTCAAGGCTATTAAAGCCTTATTATAATTATTTACCGTATCCAAATGTTCATTCTTAATTGTAATCGCCTGATTTACGACCAAAACCCATTGCAAATAATCGATATCCCCATTTTGCAATTGGCTATTTGCTGCTTCAATTATCGTCTGTGCATTTACTAATCCTTCACTTTCATAATACTGAAGACTTTGTTTGTATTTCTGAACTTCTTTTGAAGCATTTTGGATTTGCGTTGAAACTTCAATTTTTACGGCTTCTGACTGCGCTTCCAAATTTTGGTATTCGGCTTTTGCAGCTTTGCTTTTTGCTGTTTGGCTTCCAAAAAATAAAGGAACACTGATTCCGGCTGTAATGTAACTGAATCGATCTCCTGAACCATAATAGGTTTCCTGACCTGCTGCATTGGTTTGAAAACCGGTAATACTCAAATTATTATAGCCAAAACTTAAATCCGGCATTAAACGAGCTTTTTCGGTTTTCCAGCGCCATTTTGCAGCCTCAGCTTCCTGCTGCCAAACTTTCATCAATGGCAATTCATCCGTAATTTTAATTTCTGTAAGTTGTTCTGAATCCATTTTGATTTTGGATTGCTGAGGAACATAAATTATGTCATCTTGTAATAAAGCATTAAAAGAACGAAGCGCAATATCGACATCGATCTCAATCATATTCAGTTGATTGCTATAAAACTGTCTTGCCGATTGTGAGGCACTTTTTTCCAAAACATTCGTTTCCCCGGTTTTAAATCGTAATTGCGATTTTTCTTCCATTAGTCGATAAATACTATCTGCATAATGCAAAAGATTTCGCTTACTATCCAGCCATATTAATTCATAATACAATTTGCTGACAGACGATTTTACTTCCTGCTGAGTCAATTGATTTTGCGCTTTTGCTGCCTCTGCAACTGCTGTATACGCTTTCTTCTGACGGGAATAAACCGTCGGGAAGTTTATCATTTTAGTAACTCCAAAACGCGTATCGTTCAATCGGCTGTTGAATTGTCCGTAATCTGCATCGATTTGTGTTTTGGGAAGATCATAAGCTGATTTACTCAAAAAAGTTTTGGATGCTTCATTAAATTTCGCTGCTTTAATTCGGCTATTATTTTTAAGTGCGATTGCAATAGATTGTTCTAACGAAATCTTTTCTGTCTTTTGTGCGTAAACTCCATTAACACTTATTAACAGAAACAACGTTACAACAGCCGTCGTTACATTTTTCTTTTTCATTTTCTTTTTGAAAGGTTTTAGACTATAAGTAATTAAATAGATGGCCGGAAGGACAAAAAGAGTCAACAATGTAGCTGTCACCAATCCGCCAATTACTACTGTTGCTAACGGACGTTGCACTTCTGCTCCTGCTCCATTGCTGAGTGCCATTGGCAAAAATCCCAAAGAAGCTACTGCCGCAGTCATTAACACTGGTCGAAGTCGGTTTTTAGTTCCGGTTATAATAATTTGAAATGGATCAATGATTTCGCCTTGTTTCTGAATTCGGTTAAACTCAGAAATCAATACAATTCCGTTTAAAACCGCTACTCCAAAAAGAGCAATAAATCCGACTCCTGCAGAAATACTAAAAGGCATATCACGCATCCATAAAGCAAAAACACCACCAATAGCCGATAACGGAATAGCAGTAAAAATGATAATTCCTTCTTTAAACGATCGAAAAGCAAAATATAATAATCCGAAAATCATCAACAATGCCGCCGGAACTGCAATTCCAAGTCTGTTTTTAGCCTGTTGTAAGTTTTCAAAAGAACCTCCGTAAGTAATAAAATATCCCGGATCCATTTTTATTTGCGCATCAACTTTTTTCTGCAGTTCGTTTACGATACTTTGAACGTCGCGCCCTCTTACGTTAAAACCAACTATAATTCTTCGTTTTGCATTTTCGCGCTGTATCTGATTTGGCCCTTCAACTTCTTTTACCGAAGCAACCTGATATAATGGTATCTGAGCTCCTGAAGGCGTAGCTACTAAAAGGTTTCTCACGTTTTCAATTCCTTGCCTTCCACTGTTTTCTACTCGCACTACAAGATCAAACTTTTTTTCTCCTTCGTAAATATTTCCAGCAACCGCGCCGGCAAAAGCAGCGTTTACAGTTCCGTTAATATCTTGCACATACAAGCCATACTTTGCCATTTCTGCCCAATTGTAGTCAATTACAATTTGTGGCATTCCGGTAACTTTCTCCACGTATAAATCTGCTGTTCCATTTACTGATCTGCTAATTGCACCGAGTTTTTCAGCATATTCATCTAGTTTGTCCAGATTTTCTCCAAATATTTTACACACAACATCTTGTTTCGCACCAGTCATTAATTCGTTGAAACGCATCTGAACCGGAAACTGAAAACCAGTTGTAACACCCGGCGCAACATCCTGAACCGTTTTTGCCATTTTTTCGGCCAATTCAGAAAAAGAAGAAGCGCTTGTCCATTCCGATTTGTCTTTTAAAACAATAATCATATCGCCACCTTCAATTGGCATAGGATCCGTTGGTATTTCGGCACTTCCAATTCTTGAAACCACCTTTTTGACTTCGGGATATTGCTTTTTAAGCTCAGCCGAAATTTTCACAATAGTTTCCGTAGTTGTAGAAAGATTTGTTCCTAAAAGCAAGCGAGTTTCAACAGCAAAATCACCTTCTTCTAACTGTGGAATAAATTCTCCACCCATTAAACCAAATAAAAATACTGCCAAACCAAAGAGAACAATAGCCGTAGCGATAATAGTCTTTTTAACGGCTAATGCTTTTCTAAGAACCTTTTCGTACCAACCTTCAAGTTTCAGCATAACTCGATCTGAAAAATTAAGTTTATGATTTATTTTTTTACTGATGAAAAGTGAGCTCACCATTGGCACATAAGTAAGCGATAGTATAAAAGCTCCTAAAATAGCAAAGGCAACTGTTTGTGCCATTGGCTTAAACATTTTTCCTTCAATTCCCTGAAGTGATAAAATAGGCAGATAAACAATCAGAATAATAATCTGTCCAAAAACAGCTGCATTCATCATTCGTGAAGCAGAACCGTAAACTTCTTTATCCATTTCTTCCTGAGAAATGTTGTCTATTGTTTTGTATTTTTTTGAAGAATGAAGATGATGCAAAATCGCTTCGACAATAATGACGGCGCCATCAACAATAAGTCCGAAATCAAGAGCGCCCAAACTCATCAAGTTTCCGCTTACGCCGAAAGCATTCATCATAATAATAGCAAAAAGCATCGCCAACGGAATGACCGAAGCCACAATAAGCCCAGCTCGCAAATTTCCTAAAAACAAAACCAGAACCAAAACCACAATCAATGCTCCTTCCATCAAATTATGTTCAACAGTTCCTATAGCATTATCAACCATTTTGGTACGATCTAAAAAAGGCTCTATTTTAAGACCTTCGGGCAGGATTTTTTCGATTTCGGCTACTTTTGTTTTTACATTCTCGATGACGTTGCTGGCGTTTTCTCCTTTTAGCATCATCACAATCCCGCCAACCGATTCACCAATATCATCGGTAGTCAAAGCGCCATATCGAATAGCGGAAGACAGTTTTACTTCTGCCACATTTTTGATTAAAATTGGTGTTCCGGCCTGAGTTGTTTTTATGACAATATTCTCAATATCCTCAATCTTTTTAGCCAAACCAACACTGCGTATATAAGATACAGTTGGACCTTTTTCAATATAAGCGCCGCCTGTATTTTGATTACTACGACTTAGTGCAGTAAAGACATCACTTATTGTTAAATTCTGTGCTTTTAACCTCGCAGGATTTACACCAACTTCATATTGTTTTAGCTTTCCACCAAAAGTCGAAACATCAGCAATTCCTGGAGTTCCAAGTAATTGTCTTCTTACTGTCCAGTCTTGTATCGTTCGTAAATCAGCTAATGAATATTTACTTTCATAACCGGGCTGAGGCTTTAAAACATATTGGTAAATTTCACCCAAACCAGTCGTAACAGGCGCCATTTCGGGCATATTAGCGTTTTCATTAATTTCTACTTTTTGCAGACGTTCTGTTATCTGCTGACGTGCCCAATACACATCGGTATCATCATCAAAAACGATCGAAACAACTGATAAACCAAATCTCGAAATACTGCGGCTTTCTTTTAACTGCGGAATATTGCTCACCGCTTGTTCAATAGGAAAAGTAATCAGACGCTCAACGTCTTCGGCGCCCAATGACGGAGCGGTAGTTATAATTTGTACTTGATTATTAGTAATGTCAGGTACAGCATCAATAGGCAAACGGGTAACTTCAAACACGCCGTAGACAATCCACAGCAATGTAAAAATACCAATTACCAGTTTATTTTTAACTGAAAATTGAATTATCTTATTAAGCATATTTTCATTTTTAAGGAATAATAAAATGCAATACTCACGCTGTTCTTAAACAGCATGGCATTGTGATTTCCGATAAAAAGAAATTATGCAATTGGAGGTCTGAACAGACTTCCTAAATAAGGATTTGTATGAAAATTTGTTTTGTACTTATTTACAAAATGAGAATCTAATGGTACAAAAGATACTGTCGAAGTATAAATGCGACTCGGTATAAAAACAATATGTTGAGAATGTGGATCTACTTTTTTAAAAGGTAATTGCATATCCCGTTCATCGTCATTATCATCTATATCCTGACCCAGATAATGCATAGCGATAAAATCTCTAAAAGCCAATCCGTTTGATCGTTCCTGATGCTCCATATAATGTTGTACAAGCACAGGAACTTTAGATAATTGTCCAAAAAAACAATTATTAAAGTTAATTAGAAGGATTAGGATGTACAGGGAAATTTTTCGCACAGTACAAAAATATTAAGATTACGCCTTTACTGCAATACCTAGCTGTTAAATATTTGTAATTTATTTGCAATCTTCCCTTAAAAGAAACAACATCAGTTAAATAGTTTTTTACCAAGAGTAAATGACAAAAAAAAAGTTTACACTTTAGGAGTGTAAACTTTTTCTCAGGTTAGTCTCAAAACCTGATTTTATCTGTGACTGATTAATTTCCCAGAACAGCTTTTAATTCAATATACTTTTCCAGATTATTAAAATTATGTCCTTTAGCTTTCATTGATTTAATAAAAGATGGTGTTGCGCCAATTGTAGTCGCACCAAAAATATCATCAAGTTTTAAATCCGTGAAACCCAGATTCTTATATTGCGTAATTACATCTGGTGTAATATTCAGCGATTTCAAAGCAAATAAATTGTCCATACTAACATCTTTAAAACCTACTTTCTGAAAACTTTTTATATAATCAGGCGTTACATTTAGTGTTTTTAAAGCCATCAATTCATCATTTGAAAGATTATCATATCCTATTTTCTTAAACGAATCAATAAATTCCTGGTCAATATTTAATACTTTAAAAGAAATTACATCATCATCGCTATCACTTTCACGATTTTTATCTTTCTTTTCATCTTTAGTTGAAGCTTGAAAATCAGAAATGTACTTTCCGCTAATACCCTGAGCTTTTAAAGTAATAATTTTATCCGCAGACACATCTTTGTATCCTGCTGCACGAATTTCTTCTATATATGCTTTATCAACTCCTAATGATTTAAATGGAATTAAATTTTCCAAATCAACATCTGGCAGAACTTGTTTGATTGAAGTAATGTAAGCCTCATCTATACCCAATGCAGCAAGCGGAATAAGTTCGTCTTTGTCTAATTTAGTATAACCTTGTTTTTTAAGCATTTGTACATAAGAAACTTTAATATCTAAGATAAAGAAAACCATTAAATCGCCGTCTTTGTCCTTCGTAATATCTATTCCTTCTTTAGACATTGACGAACTATATTCTTTATTAGCGATAAATTTATAGGTTCCCATTCCTTTGTCACCTTCAATCTTCCCGATAAATTTCATTGTACCAGCTTCACGCGTTAGAGAAAATTCTCCATTTTTGTCTCTCGGAAGATTTGGAAAATCAGAAAGCTTAAAGGTGTTTGAAGAATTACTGTCTTCATCGTTTTTGAATTGAAAATTGATGTAATTACCTTTAATTTCAGCAAACCAGTTGCCTTCTGTTTTCAATTCATTGTGAATTTCATTGCGTTGTTCCTTTTTTTCTTTGGAACTAAGAATTTGACTTTGTGCTGCCGGTTGATTAAAAAGGCACACAAATAACACCATAAGCGGTAATAGGAAAAAATATTTCCAGGTGGTGTTCACATTTGATTTTTTTGAGTTCATCATGATGATTCGTTTTTTTAATAATGATTGATTATAATTGGTTGTGAGACTCAAAGGAAATTGGGGCGCCGCCACTTTTAGCAAGCTGAATTGATAGCTTTCTTTTTCGACTGTATGCTGTTGCAGCATTTGATCATCCGTCAGAAATTCAAGATTAATTTCTAAAGCTTTTCGCCATTGCCATGCAAAAGGATTAAACCACTGAAAAATCAGAACAAGCTCAGCCAGAAGAAGATCTATCGTGTGTTTTTGTTCAATATGAATTTTTTCATGCAATAAAATTTGATTGTATGTTTCCCATTCATATTTTTCAGGATTGATGAAAATATTATTGGCAAAAGAACAAGGCGCTTTATCGTCTGTAATTTCTACAATACGAAATTTTCCGTCCTGAATAAACGACTTTGAATATGCTCTGTAAACCAGAATAATAATCTGCATCAAAAAGTTAATTCCAAATACAACAACACCAAACCAATACAAATAAATCAATGCCTGAACAACGGTGTCAAAATTGATAATTTGCTCTGTATTTTCTACAATCGTGGGCTGAGTATTTGATTCTTTTACCAGCGGTGCAATGTCTTTTTCTTTCTGATTATTCGTTACGACAACGGTTTTATGAACAGCTACTTTTCTTAACGATAATTGATAAGGCGCCGGAACTAAAGGCAAAATAAACGCCAAAATCATACAGAATAGCAATACTAATCGATTCAGGCGAAAGAAGGTTTCCTTCTGCAAAAGCAGTTTATAAAACACAAAACAGGCAGAAAGAATAAGGGCTGTATATAAAATGTAAGGTATCATATTTGTTCCTTTTTAATAATGGTAACAATTTCATCCAGCTCTTTTTCGGTAAGTTTTTGCTCCTTTGCAAAAAAAGCGAGCATTCGTGGGTACGAATTATCAAAATACTGACTCACTATATCCTTCAACGCAAATTGCTGGTACTCTTCTCTACTGATTACTGGAAAAAAACAATGCATATTGCCTGCCGTTTCGTGGCTTAGAAAACCTTTTTCTTCCAATATCTTTACTATAGTTGCCACACTGTTGTAATGTGGTTTCGGATCTGGCAACAACGGAATAATGTCTCTAATAAATGCTTTGTTCAAATCCCAAAACACTTGCATAATCTGTTCTTCTCGTTTCGCTAATTTTATCATGGCTAATAATTTTGATGCAAGATACTACTAATTAATTAGTAGACAAACTAATTTGTTAGTAATTTTACTAATTACTTAGTTTTTAATACGCAAAACAACTGAAATACAACTATTTAATTCAAATTAAAAGCAATATTAAAAATTTAAAGATTTATGAAATACTATTTTCAGAAGTCACATTATAAAAAAAAGCACTCCCTTAATCCTAAAATTAAGAGAGTGCTTTTGCTAAATTGCTTACTTATTTTTTACTTATTTATTTCACACTTATCAGTAATGGATTTTTTATTTCTTCATTAAATTTTTCCAAATATTCAATCCATTTTTTTGCATTTGTAATTATTCCAGCTTTATCCCAGGCTGCACCTGTATAGTAAACTATAGTTTCGTTGCTTTTAACTGACGTTTTAGCCAATAATTGTAATTTGTCTACCCACATAGAAGCAACTGGCGTAGTTAATATCGAACCAACTGCTGTAGTTCCGTCTTTTGGAGAAGTCGGTTCCCAATAGGCTAAAATTCCTTGTTGTTCATTTAGAGAAATAGTTCCGGCCGTCGTTCTTCTTACTATTCCAACTACGACAGGAAGTGGTTTGTCTCCATCAAAAGTATAGACATTTTCTACACGATTAAGTTGCGAACCTGCGTCAATTGAAATTGTTTTTATTGCACTTACTTTTACGCCACCTGCATTCCAAGTATCATATTTCAATTGAAATGTAGAACGCAAAGGGCCATTATCCAAAACTTTCCATGCATGGTAATTTGCAGAATAACGAACCGTATCATTTACAAAAGGCGCCATACTTCCTGCACCTAACGAATATCCGACATTATAATAGTCCATTCCGTCGCCGTGATCTACGTGATAATCATTGCGTTTGTAACGCTCATTTACAACTAAATTGGGCGTGCTTTTTACCCAAACATCAAAACCATATGCGTTTTCATTTGTACCTTCAAGTGCTTTTCCGTACGCTCTAAAAGCAATTTTATCGCTTTCCCAAGCAAAATCGTCTTTACGCTCCGGCACATAACGAGCGTATGTTTTTGCTACAAATTTCTCCGGTTTTCCGTTTTGCAGCAAAAGCGTCACTTTTGATTTTGCTTTAACATCAACCTGCACCAGTAGGTTTTGAATATTCGATGATGTCTTGTGTTCCAATTGATAAGCAACCTGCTTTTTCGTTTTCGGATTTAGTACAACGAAGTTGGCTGTATCTATTTTTGGAAAACTGTTTAGAATCATTTTCCACTCTATAGGAACGACAGTTTCTTTTCGGTCCAAAACCGAATTATTTTCTATTGTAATCGTTGTTTTTGTCTGGGCAAAGAAAATTGCCGGCAATAGTAAAAGCAGGCATGTAAAGTTGTTTTTAAATTTCATTCGGTTTTTTTCTAGTTATTTGTTAATAAAATTGATTGGTCGTTCTTACATCTTATTTCTTCGTAAAACCTTTTCTTGTCATTTCTCCCCAGCCTTTCGTTCCCATAATCTTTTCTTTATAACCAACCAATGCAGCATATACAGCCAAAGGATGAAAATACAAAGGTTCAATAAATGCCGCCATTAAGAGTTTGAAAAAATCGGTTTGCTTTGGGTATTTATGATAGGTTTTTTCTTCACTAAACAAGGCTATAACCGAAAACAAAATAGCAAAAGTGTAAACAAATAATGCCAATAGAAAGAAGAAATGCCAATTTATCAATCCGAATATTATAAATAAAACAGTAATAACAAGACCTATAAATTCTATGGCTGGAGCCAAAAATTCAAACAAAGTCCAATATGGCACACTCAACATTCCCAGTAATTTGTATTTCGGATTTAAAAACATTTTCCTGTGAATACTCAGTGTTTCTATCGTGCCTCGCATCCAGCGGCTGCGCTGTTTTTTGAATATCTTGAAATCTTCGGGAGCTTCTGTCCAGCAAAGCGGATCTGGTATGTAACTTACCGTATAAGAAAGTTTTCGTTCGAGCATATAACGGCGCATTCTCACGATCAATTCCATATCTTCGCCAACTGTTTTGGTGCTATAACCGCCAGAAAGTATTGCTATTTCTTTATCAAAAGCACCAAATGCACCACTAATAAGTAATAATCCGTCAAGTCTTCCCCAGGCCATTCTTCCTAAAAGAAAAGCTCTCAGGTATTCTAAAACCTGAATTCGCGAAAGCATTACATTTGGAACATTTACTTCAATCAATCGACCGTTTTTAATCACACATTGATTGGCAATTCTTACTACTCCGCCTGTAGCGATAATTCGTTTCTCATGAGATTCCAAAAACGGTTTTGCCAGTTTAAGCAACGAATCTTTGTCTAAAATGCAATCTACATCAATACAAACAACATAGGGATGTTCAGCTATATTAAGACCAACATTCAGAGCATCTGCTTTACCACCATTTTCTTTATCGACAACAATAAGTTTTTTATATGCAGCATTTCTGGATTTGTAAACGCCTTTAATTTCTTTAGTTTCAATTTTGGCGTCAATTATAAGGTCAGTCAAAACCAGATCGTAAGTCTTGGCAAGGATTTCCATGGAATTATCTTTGCTCCCATCATTCACAACAATAACCTGATAGTTATTATAATTTAAAGAAAGTAACGATTTTACATTTTCTTCAATAGTAAAACCTTCATTGTATGCGGGCGCTATTAAAGAAAGTTTGGGAGCAAATTCACTTGAAAGAAGAACTTCATAATCTATAAAACTATTTCGCTTAAGGTAATTTCTAAGTTCTTTGGTAGAAAGATGAGCTAATATAAGATACGAAGACATAATTAGTATCGCATAAGCCAGTATAAGCACTATATAGAGATCTACAAACTCTGTTATTTCGTAGGTAAAAAAAGTCATTTGTCTGCAAGTTAAACGGTTAAGGTCTGCAATACACTTTGTGCCTCATTTTGCAGCATTAAATTTGGGGTTTTATTGGCAAGTTGTTCTACAAATGGCACTTTTTGCGTCAGTTTGAGTTCTTTTATCAATTTTAATCCAAGTGCAACTACAGTTGTATTTTCTGATTCTAATAAAAATTCTACTCCTTTCGTGTCTCCGATATCATGTTTTTTAAAAGCACCAATAATATTTAACTGCGTCCAGTCGTCGATAGAATCAGTGTAAGATGTAAGATATTTGATGCTTTCGGCGCCTGCTAGTTTTATCGCTGCACTTATTGCGGTTACTTTCAGTGTTTTATTTCGGGCGTTTGACAATGAAATAATATCAGTAAAAGCCTCCGTTATTTTAAATTCTGCAAGTTCTGAAATCGCTTTACATTTAACTTCCCATTTCAGGCTTCTCAGTTTTTTGAAAGAGTCGTTTATTAATCCTGAATCTTTATAAAACTGTTCTATTTTTTGAGCGTAAACACCTTCGTAATTTTTATGAAGATTTATAATCGACTCGGTTAGAACCTCTCTGAAATAAGTATTCTCAAAAAGTTTTTTAAATTTTTGATTTTCGCTTACAATCGTAAATGAACTGTCTTCAAAAATAACAGATGACATCAAAGTGTCGATTAAAACATCATATTCTATTTTGAGTTTTGTCTGTCTAATTTTCTTGTTTCGGCTTGCAATAATTAGCAGATATAAAATAAATGATGCTGCAATAAAGATATAAATCGAAACAATCAGGAAAGGATGCACCCAGTCATCACTTTTATATAGATTCCAGAGTTTTTCCATAGTTAGAATCTTTTAGTGACAATCAATTGTACATTAAACCTGTTTCTGTATTCATCTGGCAAATATTCTTCATATTCATACAGAAAAACTGGACGAACAAAAAAGGAATCACCAAAGCGATACTGATATTGAATACCGGCTCTATACGCTTTAAGTGGTTGAGTAAAACCATTATAAAGATATAAATAAGGTACATTTCCGTATTGAAGTTCCAATCTTAGGATACGCTCTTTTTCTTCATTGGTTCTCTGAAGGCTTAAAACGTGCGAAAACAATTCATTTGATGTATCGTAATAAGGTCGATAAGCAAAAGTATAACTTCCTGTATTGTAAGCCAGTTGGCCCGTAAGCAATGTTATATCGTCTGAATCAAAATGCATAAATCGAACACCAAGTGCATAATCAAACTTTTTGTGCGGAGCAAAATAATACTCCAATCCAACTTTGGCAACCGGAAATACTGTTTCTCCTGTCGAAAGACCGGAATTGGCGTACAAATAACTTTTATTTGAAAACGTTTGATAATAATCGGTTTCAAATAACATTTGTGTATCGTTATTTACATGTCCCACATTTGCTCTTCCCACAATTGCCGACTTGCTAAATTTATGAGAATACTCCACATAACCGTAATGAAACGGAGATTGACCCGGATTTGAAGTGGAAACATTTAAATACGAAGCTGATATTGCATTTTTTGACTTACGACCAATAAGCGTTCGTATTCCTCGAAATGGCTGCGTACTATTGTCTACAATGCCAGCTTTTTCAATAATCGCCAATGCTTCTTCGTTACGATTCAGCTTTTCGAGACAAGTAACTTTTATTTTTAAGATCTCAGCAGAATTTGGATCTGTTTCTAAATATTTATCACAGTAAAAAATACATTTTTCAAACTGTTCCGACCAATAGTAAGTGTTAACAATAGCAAACAAAGCTTCAGCATTAGGCTTTGATCTGTCGGTCATTGGAGTTAATATTTCGATCGCTTTTTTATAATCCTTTTTCCAGCTGTAAATTCTTCCCATGTAAATGGTTACATCTTCATTCTCAGGAAATTTAGTATGCAGTGGTTCCAGCAATGATAAAGCTTTATCATAATTGCCTTTTTCTACTTCATTTTTTACAACAATCAGCGTGGCATCAACATCAACTTCCTGTGCAAAAACAGCAGTCGAAAAGAGCATAAGGAAAACGGAATAATATAAAAACTTCATTAGGCACGTGTTTTTAATAATTTGTTAATTCGTACTAAAAGGACAGCGGGACTAATTGGTTTGGCAATAAATTCGTTTGCACCAATATCAAAAGAATCCAGTTCAGTTTGTTCTACACCGGATGAAGTAAGTATAATTATGGGAATATCAGAATTTATGCTTTGTCTAACATGTTGCGTAATTTCCATGCCGCTAACGCCAGGCATATTTATATCTGTCAGAATAAGATCATAGTGGTTTGATTCGATGGCTTCCAAAGCATCTTTACCATCAGAAAACTGGTCAACAACAAATCCTTTTGATTCTAAAAAAAACGATAATGATTTGCGTAGGATATCATTATCTTCGGCTAAAATAATTCTCATTTGTAATAAATTATATTTGGGGCAACTACTTTTTTAATGTCTGTATTGTAAAGCTATTCTTTATTTCTTTTTTATCATAGCTCTTTTAAAACTTTAACTACTTCTTCGATTCCACAATGCACTATATTTATTTTATCGGCGATTTCGGTAGTAAATTCTCCTTTTGAAGCTTCTTCTTCAATAATAGAAAGACAAAGAGCAAGATCCGTCAGCATAAAAATATCGATGCTGGATTTCATATTATGAGCGGTTCTTCTAACAGTTTCATGATCATTATTTTTTAAAGCTTCTAAAAGTTGTTCACTTTGTTCCGGAATTTTTTCGATAAAAAGACCAATCATTTCATTCTTGAAATTTTCATCACCGCATGCCATTTCTTCCAAAAAAGAAAAATCGATTACTCTTTTCTGCGGAGCATCAACATCTTTAGTCATGACTGTTTTTATTGTTTTTAAAAGAAAAGCCTGTTTGAACGGTTTTGGCACATACGCATCCATTCCGGCTTTAAAACAACGTTCCTGCTCACCTACAAGTGAATGCGCCGTCATAGCAATAATCGGAATTGTCATATTCATTTCATTCCTAATGTATTCTGTCGTTTGGTAGCCATCTTTCACAGGCATTTGAAGATCCATTAATACAAGATCATAAGTATTTTTTGAAAGCAACTCAATTCCTTCTTCTCCATTAGTAGCAATATCCAGCTCAAAACCAAAATTTTGAATAACACTTGCCGCCAGTTTCTGATTCAGAATATTGTCTTCACAAAGCAATATCTTCAGTTTTCCTAAATTATTTCCGCTTGCTGCTTTAGAAACGGCTTCTTTTGCCGTTGCTTTTTTATAAGTAAATACAAAGAAAAATTCAGAACCGACTTCTTCGCGGCTTTTCACATGAATTTCTGCTTTGTGTAATTCAATAAGCTGTTTTACAATACTCAAACCAAGTCCAGTCCCGCCAAATCTTCGTGTTGTACTATCTTCTGCCTGCGTAAATCTCTCAAAAATAGACTTGAGTTTATCCTTAGGAATTCCGATTCCGGTATCTTTTACAGAAAATCGCAATGCATAACTGTCTTCCGTTTCTTCAACATTTTTTACAGAAACTGTTACTTCTCCCTCATTCGTAAATTTTAACGCATTGCCAATAAGGTTAACCAAAATCTGATTTAATCTTCCCTGATCTCCTACGACATTCTCTGGCATATCAGCATCTAAAAAAAGATTGAATTCAACGTCCTTTGGAACTTTGACTTTTAATAAATTATAGACATGTTTTAATGTCTTTTTCAGATTAAACGGCGCTGCTTCGATAGTCAGATTTCCTGATTCAATTTTAGAAAGATCCAAAATATCATTGATGATCAGAAGCAGATTTTCTCCCGCAATTTGCACACTGTCTACATAATCCTCTTGTACCTCATCCAGTTTAGTTTGTGCCAAAAGATCTGTAAAACCAATAATCGCATTTAGAGGCGTTCTAATTTCATGGCTCATATTGGCAAGAAAACTGTCTTTGGCCAGAACTGCGCGCTCTGCTATTTTTTTCTGTCTGTCAAGTTCTATATTTTTAGTTCCTAATTCCAGCTGATTTATAACGTGTTTTGCAATAATCGAGAGTGCATTTCGCTGATTTTCATTTAGTTCTTTAGAAACATGATCTAAAGCACACAAAGTTCCGATATTATATCCGTCTGGCGTTGTAAGCGGAATTCCGGCGTAAAACCTGATTTTGAATCCGCCCGTAACATTAGGATCATCTTTAAATTTATCATTTAAAAAAGTATCGTTGATTTCGACCATTTCTGATTCGAGAATGGTGTATTGACAAAAGGAAATTTCACGTGGCACTTCTGAAACTCCAATTCCAATTTCAGATTTAAACCATTGTCTGGCCTCATCTATAAACGAAATATGAGCAATTGGAACTCCACAGATGTAGGAAACAAGTTTTGTTGCATCATCAAAAGCATGATCAGGAAGTGTGTCAAGAATATTATAACGTCTTAAGGCGGCTAAACGTTGTAGTTCGTTATCTGGAAGGGGAAAATCTGTATTCATTTCTTAGTGCGTATAAGACACAAAGATAAACTAAATAAACATAAAAAAGTATTGATTTTTCAGGAGTTTCCGAGGAAAAACGCCATTTACAAACAATTTTAACTTCTATAAGAAAGCTTTTTTTATCCTAATCATAAAAAGTTAAAGAACCAAAATACGGTGAAGTTCAAGAATATGTTTTCCCGTTGGAAATGCTTCTGGTGCTTTAACCAATTTATCCGCTAAAAATAGTGTCGAAATAGGTTTCAAGTTTTTAAAAAGCCCAATTGTATTAAACATTTTAATGATTTTAATGGAAAATTTCTCTCCAAAACGATCTGTGTTTTCACGAATAAGCGGACCGGGTCTAAAAATTATATATTGCAAAAAATTCAGATCTGAAATGTAATCTTCCAACATACCTTTCATCTTTGAATAAAAAACACTGCTTTTGGCCGAGGCACCATAAGAAGAAACCAAAACGAGAGACGACACTTCATTTTTTCTCGCCTCAACTGCAAAAGCGGCCGGAATATCAAAATCAATTTTCCATTGATTATCTTTTGAACCCGCATCTTTCAAAGTAGTTCCGAGACAGGAAAAAAGAACATCTCCAGTGATCAAATCCTTAAATTGCTCTATTTCTGAAAAATTGACAATATGTTCCTTCAGTTTTGGATGACTTTTTCCTGTTGAACGTCGCACAAAAACCGAAACTGATTCATAGTTTTTATCTTCCAAAAGTAAGTTTACAAGCTCTTTTCCTGTCGCTCCAGTTGCGCCTATTACCAATGCTTTCATAGTTATATGATTTTGAAAGTAAATATACTGATCTTTTAAACCAAAATCTTTCAATACCTCATTAATTTTCAACTGTAACAAGCATCAAAAACAAAACATAAAACACAATATAACAACAAATTAAACAACAAAAATTAACTTAAAAATGTTTTCATTTTTTTTCAAAACATAACATTTATCATGTTTTTTTTGATCCTTAATTCCTTTCTTTGATAGAACGTAAATTATTAGGATATTCTTAACAATAAAAGCATATTTCTAATCCAAACCAAAAACAAATCTTTCTAATGTATTAATTGTTTACTAAAATGCATATTGATACTGATCTACTTTATACCTGGGGCGCGGTTGCAAAAAAAGTCCCAAAAAACACCATCATCTTTTATGAGAATGATCCACCGCTCTATTTTTATCAAATTTTAGAAGGCACGGTAAAAATGAATTATACGAACGAAGACGGAAAAGATTTAACCATTGGCGTATTTCAGGAAGGCAATAGTTTTGGCGAACCGCCTCTTTTTATTAATCAGCCCTACCCGGCCGCTGCTATTACTCAGACCGATTGTGTGATTCTAAAACTTTCTAAAACCAATTTCTTTTCTTGCCTCGAAGAAAATCCGGAAATACAGACCAACGTAATTAAATTACTCGCCTGGAAAATTTACAACAAAATTGTTTTTTCAAAAAACATAATCAATCACAAACCGGAATACCGCATTCAGTATTTTTTGGATAATCTGAAAAAACAGCACAATTTTACTTCATCAAAAAGAATGAAAATCCCATATACCAGACAGGAAATTGCCGATTTTACAGGTTTGCGTGTTGAGACCGTAATACGCACACTTTCAATCATGTGCAAGAATAAAAAACTCGAAATTATAGACCACAAATTATTTTACTAATTCATTCTGGTATGATTCCAGTCATAATTTAAAAGGAATCATTTTAGTTCCTTTGTAATGATAAAAGGATAATTATTAATTCAAATTCTAACTATCTCAAAATTAAAACGGGAACTCAATTGAGTTCCCGTTTTTTTATTAACCAATTACTTTATTCATCATGGCTTTTGAAATATTATTGGCCCTGATTTTTACTTCATTTGCTTTTTCTCCTTCAAACAAATCGTCTACGGTTTTTTTCCACAATTTTGTCCAATGTTTAAAATGCGCTTCCGCTAATTTGCTTTTTTGGTTCAGCATTCGGTGTTTCATCATCGGATTTCCATCGAAATTTCCGGTGTGAAAAAGAATATTATCCCAAAAATCATACATTATAGGAAGATGCTTTTCCCAATTTACACAAGCAATCTCGGTAAATAAATAGCCAATTACCGGATCTGTTTTAACTTTAAAATAAAAAGCATCAACCAATATTTTTATATCGCCCTTATTTTTGATATCTGTTTTCATAGTGCTTTTTTTATTTAAAATTTAATTAAAGGTCTTTCGTTTCAAATTTTCTGACTGAAACTAAAAAAGGTATAGAGATCCATAAAACCAACAGTAAAAAGGAAATCAACAATCCGACTGCAGTTCCAAAAAAATCTTTAAAAATTGCACCTGTATAACCCATCATTGCGGATTGGTCGAGATGCAATAAAATTTGAATACGCGCGAGATCAATAGGACTTAAAGCTGTTATTCCAACCATTGCTTCTTCTATAGGATATTCTGAAAACTGAAACAATAAAAACAACACCAATGCATCAAAAAGAATGGCAAAATACAGCCAAAACAATATCGCCAGTCCAATGCCTTTTGCTTTATCTCGGGTTAAAATGCAACTTAAAAAAGCCAGTCCTACAAACACAACCGTAATTAAACTTCCTGCTAAGAGCATCATTAATCCGGCCGTTCCCGGAGAATTGATTAATAACGGAATTCCAGCACCAAGAAAAAAAGCCAAAACCATTGCTACCGAAAGCCCGGTAAACAAACTGATCCAGATTTTTTTTCGCTTTATTGGCTGACTAAGCAAAAGCTCAATAAACTCTGCACTGTTGTAAATATAAATTGTAGAAAAGAGTACTGATACCAGTGGAACCGTAAACAAAATGACATTTAAAATAGTCAATAATCCTTTGGCCGTATTGTTTTCTAACATAAAAGATCCCCAGGAAAGCAACGCCAGAATTAAAGCATAACTTACCACAATCTTGTTTTTAAGTATGTCCAAGAGGACAATTTTAATTATCCTGTTCATGTTGCTTTTCTTTTAATATTGTGGCTATCGATTTTGATATTTTATTTTCTCCCGTTGATTCCAAAAGCTCTTTTATAGTTTTATGAAAATGCACTTTGCCATCCTGCATAAAAATAATCTGAGTAATCATATCATCCAGTTCGCTCAAAAGATGTGAAGTAATCAATATTAATTTTCCTTTGTTTTTCTCTTTGATGATTTTTTCTTTTAGAATTTCAGATGCCAAAGGATCAAGTCCTGCCGTGGGTTCATCAAGAATTAAAACATCAGGATTAAAAAGGAAAGCCAATGTTGCGCTTACTTTTTGTGTTGTTCCGCCTGAGAGCGTTCTCATTTGTTTGTCACTCATTTTATCGAGCTTAAAGGCTTTTATCAAATCTTCATCTAATGTTGCTTTTGAGTTTCGGATTTGTTTAATCATCTGGATAATCTGTTCGATTGTCATATTATCCGGATAACGCCCAATTTGTGGCATGTAACCAATATGGTTTCGATAATCGAACTTCTTTAAAATAGATTCATTGTTTAGCAGAATATCGCCATTGTCCGGAAGAACCATTCCTAAAATAGACTTTATTAAAGTAGTTTTTCCGCAACCATTTGGGCCAATAAGCGCTATACATTCCCCAGCTTTAAATTCAAGATTGACATCTTGTAATACTTTAAGCTTGCCAAAATTTTTATTTATATTTTTTAAAGTAATCATAATTGAAGGGATTTCATTTCGGGGGTTTCGTCAACAAAATTATCAGGCGTTATACTTGGCAGTATTTTTTCGGATTTATCCAAAAGCGTAATCATAAAACTTCGAAACAACAACATTGCAGACGGATTGTTTTCTGTAATTACGGCAAAGAGACTTAACGGATGAAAAGGAACATCTCCAATTCCGTCCCGATTTAGATCGTAACCTTCATATTTATCCCAGTAATTATTATTGAAATGATTGAGAACTAGACTTCCATTGGTGCTGATATCAAATGTATTGGCGAGAAAATTATTAAACGCAATTTGATTGTCCATACAACTTGCCTGAATCTTCATTCCCCAACCATTGTCTTTAAATACATTTTTTTCGAGCTGGACTCTGCTGGTACCTTCCATATAAATTCCGGACGTATTGCGAATAAATTTATTTCCGATAATATAACTGTCCGAAATCTCTTTTAGCAGTAATCCGTAAGCAGCATCACCCCAGTTTTCTTCAAAGTAATTGTTGAACATTTTCACATTCTTCGTAAACATGACCGCTACACCTGCACCATTGTTTTTAAAAACATTGGAGATATAAGCATCATCATTAGAAAACATAAAATGAAGTCCGTAACGGATATTTGCCGTAGAAATATTTCGCCAGATTACCGAATTGGAAACAAACTCAAAATAGATTCCGTCACGGTGTCCCGAAATTTTGTTCGCCGTAATCTGCAAGTTTTCGCTTTTCCAGCAATGAATACCATTTCCTATACGCTGTTCTTCTTTTTGATGCGCACTGATGGTATTGTTTTTTATAATGCAATTGGTTCCTTTTTGAACATAAATTCCAAAAAAGTTATTCTCCAGAACATTGTCTTTTACAACAACTCCCGTTTTATTATAAATTTTAATTCCGCAGGGATCATTCAGGGAGGCATACCCTGAATTAATAACCTTAAACCCAGATACCACGACACTATCTGCTTTTATAGAAAGCACTTCAACTTTATTTTGTCCATCCAGAATTGGAAAGTTTTTTCCCTGCAGAATTATTTTTTTATCTACTACAATATTGCCTTCACGATAAACCCCTTTATAAACAGTAATGGTATCTCCGGATTTAGCCAGAGTAATCGCTTCTTTTATCGTTTTAACCGGTTTGTTTGCGCCTACTTCTATAGTACGAGCCCAGAAACAATTAAAAAACAATAAGAATGAAAGACAAAAATGCAGTTTCATAATTTTTAATTTTAGTTAGAATTGAGACTTTTTACTTTTTAATAATTGCTGTCCATTCTATTTCTTTTGCACTTGAGGCAGCTTCAAAAGCTTTCGCCTGACTTTTATCTGAAAATGCTGCAATATTTCCATTCATTGGACTTTTCACAGCACCTCCCGAAACCAAAAAGGCTTTTTCTATAGGAATTAATACGTTGTTTTGATTGTAATCGTGAACATAATAAGCTTTAATTTTTACCTCTTGATTTTCTTCACAATAATGAACCATACAACCAATATCATCAAATTTGTAAGCTCTTCCTTTTTGGGTTATGATTTCGGCTCCGTGTTTGCCATCGCTAATTCCCATTTTGCAATAATCACAATTATCAACATTCAGTTTAATAGGAACCGGTTTATCGTCTGAACATGAAAAAAGAAAACCAGAAACAAACAGAATACTCAAAAAACGGCTTGATTTCTTTACTGTATATTTCTCCTTTGCAATTGCGAGAGCAAGCAAAACTCCTGCTCCAATAAGCATCCAGCCTCCGGTATCAGGAATGGAGAAAGCACCAAAATTCAATAGTTGTTTATAGCCAATCATTGGTGGTTGATACGCCATTCCAGGAACTCTAATAGCTGCATTAGGGTCTAAATTATGGCCGTACTCATAATTCCATCGGTAGAAATCACATGCGGATAGTATTCCAAAAACCAAAAAAGAAAAAAAGACAGTGTAAAGTGCTTTTTTCTTAGCTCTTAAAAAAGAAACTATCGCAGCAATACCGAAAGCTCCCAGAATATACGGCAACACCTTAAATTCTATAAAGTCTTCTGTATGCAGTGTTTTCATTCCGATATAATGATTAAGACCGTTAATAATATCGACATCACCGGCAATTTTATTGGCATGAAGTTTTAAAACCAAACCTTCAGGATATTGAGGTGCCGTAAGTTCAATTCTCCAAATTGGAAAAAAAATGGCTCCAATCAACAAAAAACCGGATACTAAAAGAGCCAATTTAGAAAATGTAGAAAGTGTTTTATTTCTCATAATAAATCAAAATAAAAGGGAACAAAGAATACTTTGCTCCCTTAAGGTTACTGGCTATTCTTTTGGTAAATTCGTACCTACACTATAACTGATCGGAACATTACTTCCTGCAGGTGAAACCCTAACATATCCTTGCATTTCCTGGTGCAGCGCACTACAGAAATCGGTACAATAGAATGGGTAAATACCTTTTTTCTGTGGTACCCATTTCAATGTTAATGTTTCTCCCGGCATAATCAGCAATTCTGCAGTATTTGCTCCTTTGATTGCGAATCCGTGAGGAACGTCCCAATCTTGTTCAAGATTTGTAACGTGGAAATAAACTTCATCTCCAACTCTAATTCCTTCAATGTTATCTGGTGCAAAGTGAGATCGGATACTTGTCATATAAATATGAACTTTATTGCCTTCTCTTACGACTTTAGATTCTTTTTCACCTTTAGTAGCATACGCATGGTTGTTTTCAGCAATTTTGTAGAATTTCAACTGTCCGTTATTTCTAACTTTATCCGCTGGGATACCTTGTGCATAGTGCGGTTCACCAATCGTTGGATAATCCAGAAGCAGTTTCATTTTATCTCCACTGATATCAAACAATTGTGCACTTTGCGCTAATTCTGGCCCAGTTTCTAAGAAACGATCTTTTGTAATTTTGTTATAAACTACCATATATTTTCCATACGGTTTCTCTGTATTTCCACCAGGAATCATCAAGTGACCAGGAGAATAATAAGTCGCTTTTCGATCTAAGACTTTCAAATCTTTAATATTCCATTTTACAACTTCAGAAGAAACAAACATTGTAGTATAGGCATTTCCTTTTCCGTCAAACTCAGTATGTAAAGGTCCTAAACCTGGTTTTTGAACTTCACCATGCAATGCAGCTTCATATTTAACAACCGGAATTCCGGCATAAGATCCGTCAAATTGTTTTTTCGCAATCGCATCTTTAAGTTTTGTAAAGCTAAATACAGGAATTAAAGCAGCTAATTTTCCGCTTCCAACGATATATTCACCAGTAGGATCAATATCACAACCGTGAGGCGATTTCGGGCAAGGAATCAAATAACAAATGTCCTTAAGTTCTGCAGCATCAAGGATTAAAACCTCTTTTTTCATCTCCGATTTAGCAGTTTGTGTTTTCTCGTCCCAAGTATTATGAGCGTAGTTCGCAGGAACACGTTTTCCTTTTCCGGCTTTTATGTATTCCTCTGCTTTTTTCCAGTTTACCGCCATGATAAAGTCTTTATCATTTTTAGAAGCATTCACTTCTAATAAAGTATTAGCTTGTTCTGTATTATAACAAGAGAAAAAGAACCAACCATGAGACTCTTTTTTACCAGGATGACTAAGATCAAAATTAACCCCTGGAGTTACAATTTGAAAAGCCAAATCCAACTGTCCTTCCTTACCTACTTTTACGAAACTAAGATGACCTTTGAAGTTTTTCTTATACGTATTAATTGGCACATCACCATCGTCATTGTCCGCAGGAACGCTGAAACGGCTTGCTCCAACAACATACTCAGTGTTTTGAGTTATAAAGGGCGAAGAGTGATTTCCACCACAATTAGGAAGCTCAATAATTTCAGCAGTTTTGAACGTTTTCAGATCGATACGCGCAATTCTGGGTGTATTATTAGCATTCGCAAAAAGCCAACGACCGTCAGTTTCACCGTTTGTCTGCGATAAATCAAGGTGATGCTGATCGTCCCAAGGCACATAACCGTGAGAAGTATTTAGCATTGCTTTGGTTTCTTCACTATAACCATAACCACTTTGCGGATCTTCAGAGAATACAGGCATTACGCGCAAGAGTCTTCCACTCGGAAGCCCGTAAACACTTACCTGACCACTAAAACCACCTGATACAAAATTGTAATATTCATCATATTTACCCGGCGCTACATATACTTTTGCAGCTGCATCACCTTCAACAGCATCTGTTGAATCTTTTGGTTTGCAGGAAACAAAAAAAGCGCATCCTAACGTAAGTACGAAAATCGATTTTAAAAATTTATTTTTCATAAGGTTATTATTTAAAATTCTGTTTTGATTTGAAGTTATTTTACCCCATCATTCTGGCGCATGTATTCTAATATAGATCTTGCTTCCTCATCTGTTAATCCTTGATTAGGCATACGAATCATGCAAAGTTCCAGTTGAGCCTGTAATTCCGGATCTTTATCAATCATAGGATCAGGATTGGTGATAAAATTCATGATCCATTCTGGTGTTCTTCTTTCTGTTACACCTTTCCATCCCGGACCAACTAATTTTTCGTCGGTAGGTTTATGACAGGAAGTACATTTTACCTCTGCGGTTTTTAATCCTTTTTCTGCCATCGCTTTATCTAAAGTGGCTCCCAATTCAACTGTTGAATATTTTCCAAGACCTCTTTTAGGATCGTAAGATTCTGCATCTGCCGTTTTTTCAGCCGGTGCAGGTGTAGAAAAATCCTGGTCTGTATTTGATTTTTCTTTTCCGCAAGACACGAACAAGAAGAATCCAAAAATTGTGAATACGAGTAGTTTGTTCATTGGTATGTTTTTTATATGTTAAACTTTGCATCAAAATTCTAAAACATATATTTTTTAAAGTATGACTGAAATCATAAGTATAAAAATAAGTTCATGATACCTTCGTAATCTCAAAATACAGGTAATGAAAGTTTGCGTTTACATATTTCTTTTTGCTGTGGTATTCAGACCGGCTTTTCCATTTTTGGATTATCTTATAAATTACCATTACATTACAACAGAACTGTGTGAAAACAAAAATGTTCCGGAACAACATTGTAATGGTAAATGTCATTTGAAAAAAGAGTTGGCAAAAGCTTATAAAAATGACACTCCTTCCTCTAATGAGAAAAAGAGCGAAACAGCAGAAATCGTTGTTTTGTTTCTTGTAAAAATTCCGGTTTTTAGTTTTGAAAAAAATGCTGAAACTGTACTTAAAGTAAATTCAGACTACAAAAATCTATATTCACATATAGAACCTCATACAGTATTTAAACCTCCCATTTTCAGTTGTTAATTTTAATGTTCTATTGCCTTCCGAATCACTTCGGCAGCACTACTATTACCCATATTTTAAAATTAATATCTCATGAAAACCTTAAAATACTTAGCCATATTTGTAATGGCAATTACACTATTCTCTTGCTCTTCAGATGATAATGCTACATCCGAAATTCCACTAGATGAAACCATCGGACTTCAAAAAATTCAGGAAATATCAAATGACAATCATACCATAGAACTTTTTTCAAACACTGGTGCTTTAGTCCAAGGTTATAATCATGTCTCACTTCGAATAAAAGACAAAAAAACCGGTACGTATAGCACCGATGCAAAACTAGAATGGACACCACTTATGCACATGGCTATGATGCAGCATTCCTGCCCAAAAACAACTATTACAAAAGCAGATGGCAAGAAAACTTTATATGAAGGCGATATCATTTTTCAGATGGCACAAAACGAAACTGAATATTGGGAACTTTCTATAACCTACACCATAAATAATGTTTCGTATACAGTGGCTGATAAAATAGCAGTTCCGGCTACAGCCAAACGTACAGTAAGCTCATTCACCGGTAGTGACGGCAGTAAATATGTTATCGCTTACATCGCACCATCTTCACCAAAAGTGGCGATTAATGACATGAAAGTAGGCGTTTATAAAATGCAGGATATGATGAATTTTCCGGTTGTAAACAATTTCAAAGTTAAAATTGATCCGAGAATGCCAAGTATGGCAAATCATGGCTCGCCAAATAATACCGATTTACTACAATCTGAAATTGGAGGTTTTTATGATGGAAAACTTTCTTTGACCATGACCGGTTACTGGAAAATCAATTTACAGGTTCTTAATTCGGCAAACGAAGTTCTTAAAGGAGAACCTATTACTACAGAAAATACAGCCAGCAGTCTCTACTTCGAGATTGAATTTTAAGCTCAAAATCCTAAATAAGAAAGAGACAAACCTCTTTGTCTCTTTCTTTAAAATTATCAGATGATGAAAAATATAGTAAGCGTCTTTCTAGCTGTGTTTTCAACAATATGCTGGGCACAGGAAAAAGTAAACGATAGTCTTGGAACCGTAAATTTGAATGAAATAATAGTCATCGGAAAAAAAACTTCTTTACATCTCAAACAAGCCAAATCATTGACTTCTGTCGAAGATTATCTATCCGGTTCTACCAAAGTAAATATGATAAAAAGAGGTGCCTATGCCTGGGAACCTGTCATTAATAACATGGCAACAGAACGCACCGTTATTACAATAGATGGTATGCGCATTTTTGGAGCCTGTACCGACAAAATGGATCCGATTACTTCTTATGTTGAAGTTTCTAACTTAGCGGAAGCCAGTGTTGCATCCGGTCAGCAAGGAAGTTGTCACGGAGCGACTATTGGAGGTTCTGTAGATTTAAAACGCAATCAGTTCAGTCAAAAAAAAACGGGCTGGAACGGTGGTTTTAATTCGGGGTTCGAAAGTAATAATTTGCAGAAAATCATAGGCGGTTCATTAGGATATAATGAAGACCGTTATTATGCGCACGTCGATTTTATGTATCGTGATGCCGATAATTACAAAGCCGGAAATGATCAGGAAATAGCCTTTTCTCAATTCACAAAATATAATGTTTCTGCAAATGCGGGTTATTTTTTGGATAAAAAAAACATTCTTGAAGCATCTGCAATTTATGACAGAGCGACAAATGTTGGATATCCGGCACTTCCGATGGATGTTTCTTTGGCGGAAGCTCAAATTATGTCTTTGAGTCATAAATACATTCCCACTTCGGGATTCATCTCAAAATGGGAAACGAAAGTTTATTTTAATAGCATTACTCATAAAATGGATGATACCAAAAGACCGAACGTTCCCATTCATATGGATATGCCGGGCTGGTCAGATACTTATGGTTTTTATTCTAAAATTAATGGTAAAATTAAAAAACACAGTTTTCTTGTCGACCTAAATTCTTTCTACAACAAGTCGATTGCCGAAATGACAATGTATCCTGATAATCCGGGCGAAAATCTAATGTTTATGTATACCTGGCCGGATGTTCGAACTTTTTATAACGGATTGGCATTAGAAGACAATATTGCACTTTCTTCTTCTGAACAATTACGAGTGAGTACAAATATCGGTTTTCATTCTAATACCGTTGCCAATGATTTTGGATTGCAGAGTTTGCAAATTTTTTATCCTGAAATGGATGCAACAAAAAACAGATTTTTAAAAAGTTTTTCAGGAAACTACACAAAGAATATCCAAAATTTTGAGTTGGGATTTGGTTTGGCTTACGCCGAAAGAGCGCCATCTGTTTCAGAAGGTTACGGATTCTATCTGTACAACAGTAATGATTTCTACGATTATATTGGAAATCCGAATTTGAAAAATGAAAAAGCAATTGAAGGAAATTTTTCTGCAGCTTATAAAACAAATCGTTTTACAACAAAAATTACCGGATCCTACTTCTACTTTTCAGATTACATTATTGGAAAAATTGATCCAAAAATAAATCCAATGACCATTGGCGCAGCGGGCGTAAAAGTCTACGAAGCCATTGATAATGCCGTAATCTTCAATACCGATTTAAATATGGAATATGCCTTTTTGGAAAACTGGCAGCTTAAATCGCAACTTACTTACAGTGTTGGAAAAGATAATGAAGGAAACAATCTTCCGTTCATCAGTCCGATAAAATATAGTGCTGGTTTATCTTTCAAAAAGGAAAATTTTAATGCTTCAGTTGCAGCTTTAGGAAATTTGGCGCAAAAAGAATTTGCTTCGACATACGGGCAAACCAAAACACCGGATTATATCATTTTTAATATAAATGCTGGATATACTTTCAACTGGAATCAGAATGTTGTAAAAATTCAGTCCGGTATCGAAAATATTTTTGATAAATACTACACAACGTACTCCGACTGGAATAAAATTCCGCGTATGGGAAGAAACTTCTTTGTTAATCTTGCTTTTAGTTTTAACTAATATTCAACCACTTACAAGTAACATATAAAAATAAATATAATGCAGTATGACTATAATCATAATTTGAAAAATTTGATGCTGATATATTTACCCTATTAAAATTATATACTTCAGGGTAATCAAAAACAACCTTTTTCTGTAGTACATTTTACTCAATGTCATACAGCAGAAAAATTAAGATTTAAGACATGGATAAAAACTTTTTAGTACAGGAAATACTCCGATTAAAACAAGAAAAAAATGCTGTTATTCTGGCTCATTATTATCAAAATGAAGACATTCAGGATATTGCAGATTTTATTGGAGACAGTCTAGAATTATCCAAAAAAGCTCAGACTACAACAGCCGACATTATTGTATTTGCAGGTGTCCATTTTATGGCCGAAACTGCAAAAATTTTAAACCCAAACAAAAAAGTAATACTTCCTGATTGGGAAGCCGGTTGCTCACTTGCTGACGGCTGTGGACCCGAAGATTTTAAAGCATTCAAAAATCAATATCCGGATCATGTTGTGGTAACCTACATTAATTGTTCTGCAGAAATAAAAGCAATGAGCGATTTTGTCTGTACTTCTTCAAATGCAAAAAAAATAATCGCTTCGATACCTTCTGACCAAAAAATCATTTTTGCGCCCGATCAGAATTTAGGGAATTATCTCCAAAAAGAAACCAAACGCGAACTCGTTTTATGGAAAGGTTCCTGCGTAGTTCATGAAGCATTTTCCCTAGATAAATTACTTGAAATTTATTTAAAGAATCCAACGGCTAAAATAGCTGCACATCCGGAATCTGAAAGTCATATACTAAAAATTGCGCATTATATTGGCTCGACTTCCGGAATTATAAACTTTATCAAAACGGATCCTACTACCGTTTTTATCGTGGCTACGGAGGCCGGTATTCTGCATGAACTTTCTAAGGCTGTACCTGAAAAAACGCTGATTCCGGCTCCTTCCACAGAAGACAATACTTGCGCTTGTAGCGAATGTGCTTTTATGAAAGTCAATACGTTGCAAAAACTTTATTGGTGTCTCAAAAATGAAAGTCCGGAAATTCAAATAAAAGAGGATCTTCGAATCGATGCCCTGAAACCTATTGAAAAAATGCTTGCACTGTCGTAAAACCATCATAACTCAAAATCAAAAATAGCCATGCTCAAAACAGATATACTTATTATTGGTTCAGGTATTTCAGGATTATTCTTTGCAATGAAAACGGCAAAAAAGCGTCCCGATTTATCTATTGTCATAATGACTAAGGAAACGGCCAAAAATACCAATACACGATTAGCACAAGGTGGCATTGCAGTTGTTACCAATCTTTTTAAGGATAGTTTTGAGCAACATATTAAAGATACGCTTCAGGCAGGCGATGGACATTGTGATGAGACAATTGTAAAAATGGTAATCGAACAGGCTCCGGAAAGACTAAAAGAATTAATAGAAATTGGAGCTTCATTTGACAAAGATGAAGACGGACAATGGAATTTAGGTTTGGAAGGCGGACATTCACAAAATCGCATCTTACATCATAAAGACAGTTCTGGATTAGAAATTGAGGAAAAACTGTTGAAAATCATAAAAAAAATGCCCAATATCGAAATTTGGGAAAATCATCAGGTTATTGATTTAAATACCGAAACAAAAAAAGGAAAAACAACTTGTACCGGAGCTTTTTACTATGATAAAAAGCACAACAAAATCAAATACATTCGAACAAGAACAACGCTTCTTTGCACCGGCGGATGCGGACAGCTTTTTGAAAACACTACAAATCCTAAAATCGCAACCGGAGACGGTATCGCAATGGCGGCACGTGCTGGTGTCGAAATCGAAGACATGCAATATATTCAGTTTCACCCGACTGCATTAAGTGCTGGAAAAGATAATCCGTTGTTTCTTATATCAGAAGCTGTTCGCGGATTTGGAGCTTATATTGTAAACGAAGATCAAAAAAGGTTTCTTTTTAAATATGATTTAAGAGGTGAACTTGCAACACGCGACATTATTTCTGAAGCTATTAGCAATGAAATAAAATATCAGTCTAAAAAGCATGTTTATCTCGATTGCCGACATCTTGATCAGAAAGCTTTTTATGCACATTTTCCTGTAATTACGGCACATTGCAATTCACTTGGAATAAAGCCTGAAAGAGATTTAATTCCGATTGTTCCGGCAGCTCATTATCAATGTGGCGGTATAAAAGTAGATCCGAACGGAAAGACATCGATTGAGAATCTGTACGCCATTGGTGAATGCGCCAGAACAGGGTTACACGGTAAAAACCGATTGGCTTCTAATTCACTTCTTGAAGCTTTGGTATTTGCACATCAAGCCTCCGAAGACGTGAATAAAACGATTGCTAAATTTACTTTTTCGACAAAACTACTAATTCCTAAATTTCCAAAAGCGCATCAGTCAAATGACTACTATGCTTTTGATATTCTAAAAAAAGAACTTCAGACGCTGTTGACCACTTTTTATACCAGCAGCGAACGCGACGCTGAATTGGCTTTCGCAAAAATAAAAATGCTCAACAATTCGGCTATCTCTTTAATTGAGACGCATGAAATCACAATTCCTTTTATCGAATTTTCGAATATGCTTGCAACTGCTTTACTCATTATAAAACAGTGCAAAACGAAAGAAAAACAAACATGCTGAAAAGAATCAAAGTTTAACTGAATATAACTTACCAAAATGAAAATAAATAGTAAAACTACCATTGGAGAAATTGTAGCAGATGATTTCAGAACTGCAGTAATATTTACAAAATACCACATTGATTTTTGCTGCAAAGGATATCGTACAATCGCAGAAGTCTGTAAGAAACGTGACATCGAGGAAAATCTTCTTATTCATCATATTGAAATTGCAAAAAACAATGTCGAAAACCAGTCTTTTGACTACAAATCATGGCCGATAGATTTACTAACTGATTATATAATAAAAACACACCATAGATATATCAAAGAAAAAGCTCCGGTTTTAGAGGAATATTTAAATAAATTATGCGCAGTTCATGGTCATCTTCATCCTGAATTATTTGAAATAAAAACACTGTTTACAGATTCTGTTTCAGATTTGTATTTTCATATGGAAAAAGAAGAACGAACCTTGTTTCCTTTTATCATACAAATGAAAAGGACTTATAGTAAAGGGCTAAATCTCGAAACACCACCTTTTGGATCTGTTGAAAATCAAATTATTCTCTTAAAAGAAGAACACAATACCGAAGGAAACCGTTTTAAAAAAATTGCGGCTTTAACTAATAAATATACACCACCAACTGATGCCTGTGCTACTTATAAAGTAACATTTGGAATGCTTGATGAATTCGAAAAAAACCTTCATAAACACGTCCACATGGAAAACAATATTTTATTTCCAAAAGCCATCAGTCTTGAAAAAAACTTTGAAAAAGTCTTATAACAAATGAAATCATGGAAAAATATGTCATCAAACGCAATGGAGATTACAAACCTTTTGAAGCTTACAAAATTCAGGATGCTATTCAAAAGGCGTTTCAAAGTGTAAATCTGCCTTACGATAAAAGAATTTATAAAACCGTTCTTTCAGGTCTTGAAGTGAAATATTCATGGCCAGTCGAAGAAATTCAGGATTTAATTGAAAGAGTTCTCTTTGAGAATGGTTATTTCAAAACCATGCGTTCTTTTATTATTTATCGCCATACCCGAAAATTACAACGCGAACATGTAAATGGGTTAAATGATGACACAACTTATGTAGACAGTACACAAACTGTTGACGAATATATTAACCAATCAGATTGGCGAATCAATGCCAACGCAAATATCTCTTATTCTAATGCTGGATTGGTAAGCAATACTGCCGGCAAGATAATCGCCAATTACTGGTTGGATAAAATTTATACTAAAGAAGAAGGCGCTGCGCATCGTAATGGCGACATACACATTCACGATCTCGACTGTTTGACAGGCTACTGCGCCGGTTGGAGCCTTCGCGTGCTATTAAATGAAGGGTTTAATGGCGTACGCGGACGTGTCGAGAGCAGACCTCCTTCTCATTTTAGAGAAGCACTTGGGCAAATGGCTAATTTTCTGGGTATTCTTCAAAGCGAATGGGCAGGCGCTCAGGCTTTCAGCTCTTTTGATACTTATCTTGCGCCTTATGTTTTTAAAGATCAACTTACTTATGATGAAATTCTGAAAGCAATCAGAAGTTTTGTTTATAATTTGAATGTGCCTGCGCGCTGGGGACAATCGCCTTTTACCAATATTACACTAGATTGGAATGTTCCTGAAGATTTGAAAGAACAAATTCCGACCAGAAATAATGAGCATTTGTTTTTAAATACCGAAAATGAAGCCTTACAAATTGAAGCGAAAAAAAGAGGTGTTGAAAAACTGACCAACTTAAAATATGCCGACTTTCAACAGGAAATGAACCTCATCAATAAGGCTTATTATACTATTATGACAGAAGGCGATGCAAACGGCCAACCATTTACTTTTCCGATTCCGACTGTTAATATTACGGAAGATTTTGACTGGGAAGCCGAAAATGTTGATTTGCTATTCGAAAATACTGCAAAAATAGGTTCGTCTTATTTTCAGAATTTTATTGGAAGCCAATATACTTTGGATGAAAATGGCAATAAAGTTGAAAATCCCGAAGCTTACAAACCAAACGCCGTACGAAGTATGTGCTGCAGATTGCAACTGGATTTAAGAGAATTACTGAAACGAGGAAATGGTCTTTTTGGAAGTGCTGAAATGACCGGAAGTATCGGTGTTGTTACCATAAATATGGCCCGTTTGGGTTATTTGCATCACGGAAATATCATCAACTTATTTATGCATCTGGATGAACTTCTTAAAATTGCAAAATCAACGCTGGAGAAAAAAAGAGTTTTTATTCAGAGAATGTACGATCAGGGACTTTATCCTTATACAAAACGATATTTAGAACATTTTAGAAACCACTTCTCTACCATTGGTGTAAACGGAATGAACGAAATGGTGATTAATTTTACCAAAGGAAAACAAAATATTACAGACGCTTCGGGAATTAGTTTTGCTACAGAAATTTTGGATCACATCCGTTTAAGAATGAAGGAATTTCAGGAAGAAACCGGAAATTTATACAATTTGGAAGCGACTCCCGCCGAAGGTACAACTTACCGATTTGCAAAGGAAGATAAAAAACGTTTTCCCGAAATTTTACAAGCCGGACAAAACGAAAACATTTATTATACCAACAGTTCACAGATTCCTGTCGATCACACTGATGATCCTTTTGAAGCTTTATTACTTCAGGATGAACTCCAATGCAAATATACCGGCGGAACGGTTTTGCATCTTTATATGAGAGAAAAAATAAGCAGTCCGGAAGCCTGCAAGAACTTTGTAAAAAAAGTCCTGACCAACTTTAAACTGCCTTACATAACGGTTACACCCATTTTCAGTATTTGCCCTGTTCACGGTTATCTTAACGGAGAACACGAATATTGTCCTAAATGTGATGAAATTTTACTTAATGAAAACAATCAAAAAAATCTCGCTTATGAAAACAAAAACGCATAAAATTTTAGAAGAAAACCAAACTAAAAGAAGCAAATGTTTGGTTTATACACGAGTTATGGGTTACCACAGACCTGTAGAAAGTTTTAATATCGGAAAAAAAGGTGAACACCAGCAACGTACCCATTTTGAGGAAGCTGTTATCTACTAAAGCAGTTTACAGCATCACTCCTTTTACTTTATTAGATTATCCTGATAAAACAGCCTGCATCATTTGGTTTGCGGGCTGTAATATGAGATGCCTTTACTGCTATAATCCCGATATTGTATTAGGAAAAGGGAAAATAGATTTTGATACTGTTCTAACTTTTCTTCGTTCAAGAAAAGGATTATTGGACGGTGTTGTTCTTAGCGGCGGCGAATGTACTATGCATAAAAATATTATCCCTTTTATAAAGGAAATTAAAGCTTTGGGATTTGTTGTAAAAATTGATACCAATGGTTCACATCCTTTGGTTCTGCAAAAATTACTTCAGGAAAAACTAATTGATTATGTAGCATTGGATTTTAAGAGCCTTCCCGAGGCATTTGAAACTATAACGAAATCTCAGTTATTTTCGGAGTTTGAGGAAAGTTTTTCGTTATTAAAAAATGCTGTTGTACCATTTGAAATTCGGACTACTTTTCATTCTGAATTAATTAGTGAAGCTGCTTTTGCAAAAATGATCACCTATTTGGAAACTCAAAATTTTGAAGGCAATTATTTTGTCCAACACTTTGTGAACAATGTCTCAACACTTTATAAATTAGACAATTCGGACAGAGAAATACGTCATAAAAACTTTTCGACCTCAAAAATAAAAGTTATTTTTAGAGAATAATTAATACAATTTATCAGCTTTCGTTCTCAATTGATAAAACTAAACCCCTTGTATTATGACACTACATCACTTCGTATTAATTCTCCATCTTTTGGCTGCTGCTGTTTGGGTGGGCGGCCATTTGCTTTTGGCTATTTGTTATCTTCCGACAGCTTTAAAGAAAAAAGATCCGCAGATTATTTTAAATTTTGAAAAGAAATATGAGGCTCTCGGAATGTCATCACTTGTTATATTGATTGCTACTGGTATCTGGATGGCGTATGATTTTGGTGTAACTTTCGAAACCTGGTTTAGTTTTTCCAGCGGAATTGAAAAAGTGGTTTCCATCAAATTAATATTGTTGTTTCTTACTTTCATATGTGCCATTTGCGCACAATTTTTTGTACTTCCAAATCTTAATGAAACCAATATCCACAGAATGGCCGTGATTATTATTTCGGTTACAACAATCGCTGTAACAATGCTTGTTTTAGGATCTACAATACGATACGGAGGTTTATAATAATTTTAATTTAAAACTTCTATAAATCAAAACAGCAGCAAAATATTTTGCTGCTGTTTCTTTTTAAATAACTAAAATTAAAGTGATCGCTTAATCAGGATTTGCAAGGATTTTATACAATTCGGCATTTGAGATATAAAACTGATTCTCAATACTAATCTGTGACAATTTTGCGCTTACCAAATTGTTTTCTCTGGAATTGATCAGGAAAATGGAGCTTTCACCAAATGAAAACAATTTCTCTTCAGAGTTTAGCATTGTCATATAATCTTTAACCAAATTGTCAATTACCGTTTTTTGTCTTTTTAAAGAGGCAATTTCAGTTTGTTGTGCTTTTATTTTGTTTTTAAGTTCCAGTCTTTGCTGATCGATATCGAACTTTAAATCCTGAATTTTCAGTTTCGCCATTCTGAGGCTTCCTCTCTCCTTTCTCAGGAAAATCGGAATGCTGAAATCAACATTAAATTTATAATCATCAGCGTTGAAAGTACCAAAATAAGAAGGCTCGGAAAGATAATTGTAGCCAACATTTAACTTTGGAAGCAATGAATTCGCTTTAAGCTTTCTGCCAATTTCCAACATATCCATTTTGGTTTCCAAAGCCTGAATTTTAGGATGTGTTTCTAATGATTGCACATCTACCAACATGGCATCCGTTCTAAGAGTTCCTTCCAAAGTCTGAATCAAATTTTGTTCTGGTTTTACAAGATCATCCAGTTCAACGGGAACATTCTCAATCCATAAATAATTAGACAGATACAATTTGGCTTTAGCTAATTTCAAGTTACCATTCTCCACATTTAATTGTCTGTTTCGTACCGTAATTCCGGCTTCAACACTATCAATCGCAGGAGAATCTCCAAGTTCGATAAGCTTTTTTACACCTTCAAAACGTGTACTGGCATAGCCAAGATAACTTCTGTAAAGTTGTGCTTCATTATAACTTTTTCGCCACTCAAAATAAGCTTCGCTTGCTTTATATAAAACTTCAATTGCTTTTAGTTTTCGTTGTGCATCACTTAATTTCAGCTGCAGTTTTCCTTCTCTAACATCGGCCATACGCTGATTTATAAACATACCTTGTCCCAATGCTACACTTACTCCCAATGATGTTAAACCCGCTTCTGGCGTTTTATTCTGCGGATTGTAATATTGACCATCGGTTTCATCAAATCCTGCTTTTATCTCAACTCCATACCAAGTCGGAATTTTGAAACTGCTGTTTAGTAACGAGTAATATTCAGTTCCTTTAAATTCCTTTTTACTGTAATCGACTTCAATTTTAGGATCAAATCCACCACGCGCCACCATCAACGCTGCCTGAGCATTCGTTATTTCAAGATTTGCCTGTTTTACCAGCGGATGGTATTTTTTTACATATCCTAAAAATTCACTGTAACTGAGTTCTTCTTTATTAAAATCCTGACCGTACGAAACTGAAAAACAGAATAAAAACAAAACTGTAAACAGCTGTACAGTGTACTTTAATTTATTTTTTATCCTTTCCATCTTTCGCCTCCTTTTCGTCTGACTTGTAATAATTTGGTGGGAAACCATTTAGATTACGCCATATTTCATATCCAACTGAAACCGTTTCTAATAAAGCAATACTTTGTGCTCCGGCACCAATACTTAATTCTTTTGGCCATTTATTGTCAGGGCCATCAGGAGAAATAAGTACTCTGTATTTTCCGTTTGCACTTATAAAGTTCTCGATTGCCACCACTTTTCCTCCGTATGTTCCGTACGATAATCCCGGCCAGCCTGAAAATACAATTCTTGGCCAACCATCGAACCAAACACGAACTTTTGCACCACGATGCACTAACGGAAGGTCAATAGGGTCAACATACGTTTCTACAGCAATATCGTAACTTGCTGGCATAATACTCACAATTGGAGTTCCTTCTTTAATCGTTTCTCCCAAACCTGCCAATAAGGCACGGTTTACATAACCACTTTGTGGAGCCGTAATATAATACAACCCATTTCTAAGACGGTAATTTGTATATTGATTCTCCAACTTATTTACCTGAGCTTTTGTATCGTATTGTGTGCTAAGAGCTGTAAACTTATCGCTTCTTGATTTCGATATTTTTTCAGCATATTCTGCTGTAATTCTGTTTATTTCTACTTTAGCATTAATCAATTCATTTTTACTGCTCAATAGTTTGTTTTGCTGCGTAATGATATAAGCTTCAGCTTCCTGAAGTTTTAATCTTTTCTGTTCTACATCAGTAAGTGGTTTTAAACCTTCTTTGTTAAGCGCTGTCGAACGGTCGAATTGTGTTTTTGCTATTCGTAATTGTGTTTTAATCGCCACAAGATCCATACTGTCGCTTTTGATTTTTAGTTGCGCTTGTTTTATTTTGTTTTGCGCCTGCTGCAATTTCAGTTCTCGTTCCGTATTTAATGATTTCGCCTGAACATCAAGAGAGCTTACTTTATCTCCATACGATTCAACCGCCATTTTTTTAGCATCAACCTGTTCTTTAGTATTGCCAACCAAATTGGGATCAAGATAATCTTCTTTTATTTCGGAAATAAACACAATGGTATCGCCCTTTTTTACAAAATCACCTTCCTGCACGTACCATTTCTCGATTCTTCCGGCTATAGTATTGTGAACAGTCTGCGGTCTTTGATCTGGTTTTAATGTTGTAACAGAACCAATTCCTGAAATATTTTGGGTCCATGGTAAAAACAAACAGGCCACGCAAAACAATAAAAATCCGATGATTACTCTGTTCAGAATTTTGTAATGTGGTCTTTTGGCAACACTGGTTATAGATTTGTACTTGCCCTCAGTTATAAGTATATTATTATCTTTAGATATATTGAGCATGATTATAGCTTTATGTCGTTACTAATTTTCCCATCATCGATTGTGATCATGCGTTCGCATTTTGTCTTCCAAATATCATTTTTAGAAGTTACGACCACAGTCCAGTTATTTTCTTCGGCAAGTAAGAAATCGACAATTTTTCCTGACGTCAATTCGTCCATTTTATCAACAGGATCTTCGAGAAATAAGATATTAGGTTTGTGAACAATACTTCTTGCCAAAAGAATCTTCTGAACATCTGAAGCCGAAAGCTCAAGTCCGCCGGGGTTAATTTGATGTTCAAGACCATTTGGAAAAGTTTTAATATCCGGTGTCAGACCAACATTATCCAAAGCCCATTTTAAATCATCATTGTTGATGGCTTCGTTTCCAAAAAGAATATTTTCTTTTATTGTTCCTGCAAATAGTGTATCTCCTTGCAAGAAAGTACCAGATTGCGCTCTGTAGCTTTCTTCGTCAAGACGATTCATAAAGTTATCGGTCACATACATTGTACCGCTTTCTGGCTCAAGAAAACCGGAAAGTAATCGTAATAATGTACTTTTTCCTGCGCCATTTGCTCCTCTTATCAAAATTTTCTCTCCCTGATTAATTTTCAGATTGATATTTTTGAGCGACTTTTTATTGTGGCTTGGATAATTGTAGGCGATACTTTCGGTTTCAATTGTAATTCCGGTTTCGCTAACTTTTGACGTTTGCGGAATAGATGAAATCTCCATGTCTGTAACTTGTCCGATCTTTTCAACAGAAGTCAAAACATCGTAAAATGATTCTAAACCAAAGATTATTTTTTCGACCGAATTAATTAAAAGTACAATAACAATTTCAGCTGCTACAAACTGCCCAATGTTCATTTGATGATGAATTACCAAAAAACCTCCAATTGACAATAAGGCAGCAGTAACAATAATTTTAAAAATAGTAAGCTGAATGTATTGTTTTTTCATTACCTGAAAATGCTTTTCGCGGTAATTTACATATTGTGAGACATAACCGTCATTGCGTTCAAGCGCATAATCGAATCCTCCTTTTTGGCGGAAGCTGTCACGATTTCTAGCTATCTCTTGAATCCAGGCTGCAACTTTGTATTTAAACTTGGATTCATTAAGGCTCGTTTCTAGACCATCTTTATATGAAAATTTAAAAATGATATACAAAATAGCAATAAACAGAAGTCCAATTACCATAAAGAAAGAATGGTACAAAACCAATAATATGATTCCGAAACTTACCTGAAGAAAAGCGGTACAAAAGTCCAGTAATAACTTTGCAGTTCCCTTCTGAACCATCAGCGTATCAAAAAAGCGGTTTGCTTTTTCGGGTGCATATTCAGAATACATTTCTTTAAATTTAATTAAAGGCATTCTGTACGCAAATTCAAACGAAGAGCGAACAAAAATGCGTTGTTGGAGATTTTCTACAATCCGAAGCTGCAAAATATTCAAAACTCCGCCAAACCCAACTCCAATGGTAACGAGAATCACCAAAACAATCCAGGAAACGCTAAGTTGTCCGCTTTGAATAAAATTAATAATAGCCTGAATTCCTAAAGGCAAAGAAAGGTTTACTAACCCGGCAAAAGCAGCATAGAATATAATTTGATAAACATCGCGCTTTTCCAGTGTAAGTAAATTTATAAAACGTTTGAAAGGTGTCATAAATTTATATATAAATACAAGATTAAATGATAGATATTAATATACGGTAAATACCGTATTAAGGATGTAAGAACTTATCCTAATACAAACAAATTTAAGCATTTATATAATAACTCGCGGAGGTCGCAAATGAATTTTGCCGTGAAACCCAAATGAAAATATTGGATTGTCGATGTAGTTTTTACCTTTTGATCCCATTTTAAAATACAATCCAGGTACAGAAGCATCTATTGGCACTAGGTATTCTAATAATGGAATTCCTTTTGCCAGTTTTGTTGTTTTGGTATCTTTTGTTTCATAGTCGTCTAACTCTTCAGGAATACCATCACATTTGAAGATTTTTTTTAGCAAATTACAGGTCATTCCTTTAAAGGTATTCTCTACAGAATAATTATTTATTAATCGTGAAAAAGTACCAGACATGTTAATGCTGCTCATTAAAAAGTACCCAATTAGCAATGCGTGTACGCATTTGCATAAGATACTATTTTTGATTGTGTGCAACATTTTCCTGTATTTAAGAGGGCGCAAGTTAGGACGAAATCGTCGGAGCTACATTAAAATAACATTAGAATTGAATCTGTTTCTGTTATTTTTTTCTTAAAGGAAAATGCCCTGATTTGTAGTGATCCACAACAAAAAACAAAGGCCGAAATCAAAATTTCAGCCTTTGTTTTTTTTTAATAATGTATTAAATCTGTTTATTTTTCATTTAAGTTTAAAATACTTTCAAACGCCTTTGCCGCTTTATGAACCTGAACAATCCAATCTTCAGCAGCGTTATCATCGGCTCCATCAGAAATATATTTAAGACATAAAAACGGGATTTTCTCTTTCATTGCAATCATTGCCAAAACATAGGCTTCCATGTCTACCACATTATATAAAACGGTAGAATGTCCCATTTCAAAACTATCACCCGATCCGCAGATTCCTTCCTGTAATCCATCCATCTTTAAACCGTATTCCAACACTGGTGGTAATCCTGATAGCGGTGTTTCATATAGCTCATATCCCAATGGTCGCACATCCATATCTCTTTGAATAAAACGTGTACAACAAACTACATCTCCTTTCTTAAAAAAATTGCTTCCTGCTGATCCTAAATTAACGATTAAGGATGGTCTTTTATAGTTTATAGCCTTAGTCAGTTCATAAGCTGCGTTTACTTTTCCTATCCCTGTTATTAATGAATTGTAATTTTCAAAGACATCGGCTGCTTCTGATTCCAAAGCAAAAGAAAATAGTACATTTTCAAAAGGAAATGAAAATTCCTCATTTATATTAATCATACTTCTTTATTAAATTTTCAGCTACAAAAATAGAACTAAAAAGATAATCTCTTGTGTTTACCTTAACTAATAATGACTTCCGTATGTGGTGGTTAGAAACTTTCAAAAAAATAGTCTCAAAAACTATTTTTCATGCAGATAAGTTAAAATTTGAGCCTTTTTTTTGTTTCATTATGCATTTTCATGTTTCATTTTCTAATATGAAACATCAATAAAAGTTTTTTTACGCTTTGTTTTAATAACTTTGAGATATCCCCCAGTCATTTATCGTTGCATCAGCAAATTAAATACACATCATCATTAATTAATAATAGTAGGTGGTTATTTAATCTTTATATCCGCCTTTAGATTCTGATTGCGTATGGCAAAATTGTACTTTTTTCCGAAGATTACAGATTTTTCAAGAAAAGCATGTCTTACCATTTTTCTTTTGGTCTTGGCAAATTTTAAAGTGAACGCTCAAAACTGTACTGTTAATGCAGGAGTACTTAACACTACTATTTGCGAAACTGATGCTTTAGTATTAACAGGAAATACTCCAAGTCCAATTATTGGTACAGTTTCATGGACTCAGATCTCTGGACCTGCTGTTGTAATCAATTCTCCTAACAGCACTAGTACAACTATTTCCGGATATACTGGAGGCAATACTTACACATTTAGATATAGTGCAACCTGTTCTGACGGAATTTTATCTTATCAGGATAAAGTGGTCAATGTGAAGCCTATTACAAAAGCAAATGCCGGAGGTAATATTGCAAGTTGCCCAAATAGCAACGGTACATTAGCAATTATTGGAAACGCTCCTCAAAATACAGGAGAAACTGGTCGCTGGGAAATAGTTGGAGCCAATAATGCCGGAGTGGTAATTAATTTTCCAAATCTGGCTACCTCAACAATAACTTTGCCGGATACAAGTTGCGGTGTTACTACATTGCAATGGGTTATTGAAGGTCCGGAATTTGCGCCTGGACAACGTTGCCGTACAACATCTCAAATTACTGTTACCAATTATGGCGGAGTAAAACCGGTTTCTGCCGGACCGGATCAAACTTTAAGTAATTGTTATACCACGACACAATCAACTAACCTCAACGCTACTTATGGCGGCTGCGGACTTAATGGGCAAAACGGTCAATGGACATTTGTTACAGGACCAAATACGCCTACTATCGGTAGTCCGAATTCAAATAACACCAGTGTTTCAAATTTAACAGAAGGAACTTACACATTTCGATGGACTGTTACCGGGCCTTGTGCATCTGGCAATGATTTGGTAGTCATTATTGTACCTCCTGCAACACAAGATGTTACACAACTTCCTGGTGGAGACGAAAATATATTCTTTTGCGACAATACAATAAATCAGGTTACGCTTGTTGCACAAACTCCTTTGTACGCGGGTGAAACAGTATTATGGACAAAAGTATCCGGAGGCTCAGCTACTATTGTATCACCAACAAATCCGACAACACTAGTAACGGGAATTTCTGAAGCAGGTAGCCCATATCGTTTCCGTTACACGTTAACCAATAACAATACTGGTTGTGTTTTTACGAAAGATTATATTGTTCAGTACAATGGTCCGACTCGTACGATTGTAGCAAATAATGGCGATGATATTGTAGGAAGTTGTAATGCTACTGTATTTACAATTCCGTTAACAGTCACAGGAACAGGATCAAATCAATATAGAATTGTTAGCGGTCCTGCGCTTTCTCCACTTGGACCATTCCCAACTGCATTACAAGATACTGGTAACTCTTTAACATTAACTCTTACAGCTCCCGGAGATTATACTGTAGAATTTATTAGAAAACAAACTGGAGCATTAACTGTTGAATGTGACTATGGTTTTGACACTATAAACATCCTTGTTTCCGGAGATCCAACACCATCAAACGCAGGAACTGATGTCAATTTGCCCTGCGGTGATACCTCTACCCTTCTTTCCGGTGTAAGTACTGATGATGGTTTACATTTTTGGAGTCAGCTCAGCGGCCCAAACACAGCGGTTATTGCTGACAATTTTGCTGTTGATACGCAAGTAAGCGGACTTATATCAGGTTCTTACGTGTTTCAATATATCACAAAAGGTGGTGGTGCCACGTGTGGATTTTCGGTCTCTACAGTCACCGTTAATGTATCATCCAGTTCTATAGACAATGTTAATGCGGGACAAGATCAGGTAGTGTGTGCCGATTCTCAGGTACCACTCTCGGCTATACCGGCAGATCCAGGTGAAATTGGAACCTGGAGTCAGATTTCTGGCCCCGATACGATTACATTTTCGAATGTCAATGATCCTAATGCAATTGCTAGTGGTTTCTTGACTCCAAATGCCACATATGAATTACAATGGAGTGTGGGTTATTTAAACCCCGGCCCATCATGTGGTTCAGCAGTTACAGATAATGTAATCATTTCTACCAGTAATCTTCTTGCTCCTACACCATCGGATGCAGGACCAGATACTTGTTACTCTTCCGGAACAACTACTTTTAACCTAAGCGGTAATACAACATTGCCTACTGAATTTGGTACCTGGACGGTAATACCATCAAATGGAGTAATTATTGACAATGAAAATGACCCTAATACTTCCGTAACAGTTCCTGGCAACGGAACCTACATATTTACCTGGACGATTGTATCCAGATTTAGAACTTGTCTTCCTAGTGAAAGTCGTGTCAAAGTTACCGTTGCAGAAACACCGCCAACAGCAGATGCCGGTCCAGATCAGGAAATTTGTGGTACTACTCTAACAATGGCAGCAACACAAAGTGGCGGATCAACCGGTACCTGGACCAGAATTTCGGGAGTTGGAAATTATACTATCAGTGATATTCATGATCCTAATGCAGTCTTTACCTTTAGTTATAGTGGTTATTATATTTTCAGATGGACGGTAGACGCTAATATTTGCGGTCAGGATTTTGATGATATTAATCTTACCATTGGAATTCCACCAAATCAGGCAGCAGCCGGACCAGATCAAAATATCTGTAATAATAGTTCTGTTACAATGGCCGGAAGCGCTTACGATAGCTTTTTTGAACTTGGACAATGGTCTGTACTTACAGGAGCTCCAAATCAGCCAACAATTGTTGATCCATCAAATCCAAATACTGTAATTAATGGTCTTATTGCCGGTACTTATACTTTTAGATGGACAGTAACCGCAAAAAGTATCTTTTTATGTTCAGGTTCTTTTGATGATATGATTGTTATTGTAGATCCTGCTGCTAATGCGGGTCCCGATCAAACCGCTTGTGATGTTACGAGTATCCAACTTAAGGCAAGTGACAACTCAAGAGGAACATGGACACTTACAAGCAAAACAGAACCTTCACCAAACGTTGTCATTACACAATCGCCTTCTGACAGTTATATTGCTAATGCAACTGTTGTGCCGGGCAATAGTTATGTTTTCACTTTTACAACTATTCCAACAACATTTCCTAATGGTGCATCTTGCGCTGGAACATCCGATTCTGTAAATGTTACCATTTACAGCGGTGCAAGCATTGATCCTAATGCAGGACCTGATCAAACTTTATGTATTGATGACCTTCCGGTTGTTGGAGTAGTAAATATGGCTGGAAACGCTCCACCAACAGATGTTACGACAGCTGTATGGCGTTTTGTCAATCAGCCCGCTGGAAGTCAAGCCGAGATTGATGATGAAAACTTGCCGACAACTACTATCTCAAAAATGACTACTCCAGGACTTTATATTCTGGAATGGGTTTTTGAAAGTAATAATTGCCGAACACTTTCTGACATTGTTAGAATTCAGATGAATGCACCACCAAGCACTGCAAATGCAGGTCCTGATGATACTGTTGCGTGTCAAACCAGCTATCAAACTGCTGCCGTACCGCCAGCGGTTGGTATCGGGACATGGACCATAACAACTCAGCCTGCGGGCTCAAATGCTATTATTAACAATCCGAATAGCCCTGTTACAACATTATCTAATGTAATACTTGGTACTTACGTCTTAACTTGGACGGTTACCAATGGACCTCATACTAGTCCATCTCTATGTCAGCCATCATCAGATACAGTAACCATAATCTTTAATGATACACCACCATCTATCGCTAATGCAGGACCCGATCAGGAATATTGCGATGTAGACAGTTTCAGTATGAATGCCGTACCTGTTACATCAGGAAAAGGAACATGGACTCAGACTTCGGGACCACCTGCTAATATTGCATCACCAGAAAGTCCAACTTCTTTAATGTTGGGAATTGTTCCTGGAACTTATGTTTTTAAATGGACCACTACTACAGTAAATAATAATGGTTGTACTTCTACTGATTCCGTTACAATAACGGTATACGACACTCCATCAACGGCTAATGCAGGCATTGATCAAGTTGTTCCTCAATTTACACCAATTAATCTAAATGCCGTTGCGCCAACTGTAGGAACAGGAAACTGGACACAAACTGCAGGCCCAAGCACAATAGGATTTACTGATCCTACAAGTCCAACTTCAGCGGTTACCGGAACTATTCCGGGTATTTATACTTTGCAATGGAGTGTTACTAATGGAAATTGTCCACCATCAACAGATACGATGAGACTTACAATACTCGCTGTTGCAGATCTTGAATTAACAAAAACTGTAACACCTACCACAGGAAGCGTTGGCGATATAGTAACTTTCAATATAGACGTTTATAACAATAATAATGCTCAAGGTGGCACCGTTACTGCAACCAACGTTGCAGTACGAGATCATATTCCAACCGGATTTATCATTGTTCCGGGATCTGTTACCTCGGCAGGACAATATAATGTCGGAGATAATACAATCACTTGGACTGGTCTCACAATTCCGAGTGGAAGCATTTTGCATTTAACTTTTAAAGCCACAATTTCACCTATAGCATCATATGTAAACAGTGCAGAAGTTATCGCTTCTGATCAATTTGATCCTGATAGTACACCAAACAATGGTATCGCCACTGAGGATGATCAGGATAGCGCCTCCATAATTCTGGATGTAGCTGACTTATCTCTTCAAAAAACGGTTTCTCCTACTTCTGTTAGTATTAATGATAATGTAATTTTTACCATTCGAGTTACAAACAGTGGTCCAAATAATGCGACCGGCATCACGGTTTCAGATCATTTGCCGCCAGGATATACCTATGTAAGTGACAATGGTGGTGGAAAATACAACAATGCGACAGGTATTTGGAATGTTGGTAATCTAAATAACGGAAACTCTCTTGCTTTACAAATTACAGCTAAAGTGAACGTAGTATCTACTTTATCAAATTATATTAATACCGCCGAAATACAAACGGCAAAACAAAAAGATCCCGATAGTACGCCTGGTAACGGATTGCCTGAAGATGATATGGCTAGTGCCAACATAACCTTAAAATCTGCAGATTTAGAACTTACTAAAGCCGTTGCGCCAACAAGTGGAGCTGCGGGAGATGAGGTAGAATTTACAGTTACAGTCCTTAATAATGGTCCTGGAAATGCGACCGGAGTTAGCGTACAAGATGTTATTCCTGAAGGCTTCACCTTAATTCCCGGTTCGGTATCAAATAATGGATTTTATAATATTGCAACAGCAACTATTACCTGGCAAGGTTTGACGATAGCTAATGCAGGAACTTTGAACTTAACATTTAGAGCTATTGTAAATCCATTAGGCGGTTATCTTAATACTGCCCAAATAACGGCAAGTGACCTCGCTGATCCGGATAGTGTACCAAATAACGATGACGGAGATCAAAGCGAGGACGATGAAGATAACGCTCCATTTACTTTTATTGGCCCAACAGCTGATTTATCGCTTATCAAAAGAGTCGTTACCGGAAACACAAGTGCCGTAATTGGAAGTCAGATTTCCTTTGAACTTATCATTACGAATAGTGGACCAAATACAACAACAGGTGTACTTGTTCAAGATCTTATACCTTCTGGTTATGAATTTGTAAATTATAGCTCATCAGCCGGTCTTTATGAAAATACTTTTGGAATATGGAATGTTGGTACTATTGCTTCTGGCGTTTCAGAATCTCTTATTATTGATGTTAAAGTACTTCCGACAGGAAATTATGTAAATACTGCTCAAGTTACAGCCAGTAGTCTGCCGGATCCTAATAGTGCTCCAAATAATGATGATGGTGACCAAAGTGAAGATGATGAAGATAGTGCTACAATTACACCAATACAACCTGCGGCAGATTTATCTTTAACAAAAACCGTTAGTAATCCTACTCCACTTGTGGGATCATTTGTCACATTCCAAATTATAACCACAAACAGTGGACCTCAGGATGCTGCAAATGTAACGGTTACAGATTTACTTCCTTCCGGATATACGTATAGTAGTTTCAATGCTACAAGCGGAACTTATGATAGTACAACTGGTATATGGTCATTGGATATACTGAAAAATACAGAATCTGAAACTTTACAGATAACTGCTATTGTAAACGCTACAGGAGATTATACTAACATTGCTGAAGTAACCACCAGCGATACACCAGATCCTGATTCAACACCAAATAACGGAATTACAACTGAAGATGATTATGGCACTGCAACAACAGTTCCTGTCCCACAATTATCAGATCTGTCTCTAACTAAAACCGTGAATAATGCCGCTCCAGTTGTAGGTTCTGAAGTTACTTTTGAAATTATTGTGACCAATAATGGTCCACAAGATAATAATGCTGTTCAGGTTACTGATTTATTACCGTCAGGTTACACCTTTACCGGATATAGAATATCAACTGGAACTTATGATTCGGCTACAGGTGTTTGGCATGTTGGAAATTTAGTTAATGGAGATTCTGAGACATTGCAATTACTTGCAACTGTAAACGCTACAGGAAATTATACAAACAGCGCCGAAGTGACCGGAGCTGATCTTTCGGATCCTGATTCAACTCCAAACAACGGAGTTAATACAGAAGACGATTATGCAGAAGTTTCAACAGTTCCAGTTCCACAATCTGCTGATTTATCAATTACTAAAACAGTAAGTAATGCAACTCCTTTAGTAGGTTCACAGGTAACTTTTAGTATTCAGGTAAGCAATGCTGGACCACAAGCTACAACTGGCATAACGGTAACGGATTTACTTCCATCCGGATATACTTATGTTTCTTACACCTCAACTTCCGGAAGTTATAATCCATCAACAGGACTATGGACTGCAGGAGCTTTACTTAATGGTGCCACACAGACATTGCAAATTACAGCAACAGTAAACTCAACTGGTACATATCTAAATTCTGCTGAAGTAACAGCAAGTGATCTTCCTGATCCTGATTCAACTCCAAATAATGGTGTTACAACCGAAGATGATTATGCAACTGCAACAGTTACACCAACAAGTCAGGCATCAGATTTATCTTTAACCAAAACCGTAAATAATGCGACACCATTAATTGGATCCAGCGTAACTTTTGAAATTGTGGTAACCAATAATGGTCCGCAAGATAATACTGGAGTTCAGGTAACTGATTTACTTCCATCAGGATATACTTTTAGCGGATATACAGTTTCAACAGGAACTTTCAATTCAACAAGCGGAATATGGAGTGTTGGAAATTTAAATAACGGAACTTCACAAACACTGCAAATTACTGCTACTGTAAATGCAACTGGAGATTATTTAAATATCGCAGAGGTAACTGCCGCAGATCAGCAAGATCCTGATTCGACTCCTAATAATGCGGTTACAACCGAAGATGATTATGCCACTGCAACGGTAACGCCAACAAGTCAGGCATCAGATTTATCTTTAACCAAAACCGTAAATAATGCGACTCCTTTAGTTGGCTCTACAGTTACTTTTGAAATTGTGGTAACCAATAGTGGTCCGCAGGATAATACCGGAGTTCAGGTTAGTGATTTGCTTCCAACAGGATATACTTTTAGCGGATATACGGTTTCAACAGGAACTTTCAATTCGACAACCGGTGTATGGAGTGTTGGAAATTTAAATAACGGAACTTCACAAACATTACAAATTACTGCTATTGTAAATGCAACTGGAGATTATCTAAATTTTGCTGAAGTAACTGCCGCAAATCAACAAGATCCTGATTCAACTCCTAATAATGGTGTAACAACCGAAGATGATTATGCAACTGCAACGGTAACGCCAACAGCACTGTCATCTGATTTATCATTAACTAAAACAGTCAACAATACAAATCCGATTGTTGATACTGAGATTACGTTTGAATTGGTAATCACTAATAGCGGACCTCAGGACAATACAGGCGTTCAGGTGACCGACTTACTGCCTGTAGGATTTGCTTTTACCCGATATACGGTATCAACAGGAACTTATGACGCAACAACAGGATTGTGGAACATTGGAAATTTAAGAAATGGCCAATCAGAATCATTACAAATCGCAGCTATAGCAAATGCTGTCGGAAACTTTATAAATAGAGCCGAAGTTACTGCTGCAGACCTTTCTGATCCAGATTCAACACCGAACAATGGAGCGATATTAGAAGATGATTATGCAATTGCGAGAGTTGCTACAAGAGCGGATACACCTCCTCCACCACCAGTTTCTGATTTATCTCTTACCAAAACAGTGAATAATGCTACGCCTTTGGTGGGTTCTCAAGTTACTTTTGAAGTCATAATAACCAATAGTGGAAAAGATGATAACGAAAATGTTGAGGTTACAGATTTACTTCCTTCCGGATATACTCTCACAGGATACACAGTTTCAACAGGAACTTATACTCCCGCAACAGGTTTATGGGTAGTTGGCAATATAATTAATGGAAAATCTGAAACTTTGCAAATTACAGCGACAGTAAATGCAACTGGAGATTATCTAAATATTGCTGAAATAACGGCAGCAGATTTTGAAGATCCTGACTCGTTACCAAATAATGGTGTTACAACTGAAGATGATTATGCAACTGCAACTACAACACCAATAGCACAGTCTGCCGATTTATCTCTGACCAAAACAGTAAACAATGCGACGCCACTTGTAGGTGCACAGGTTACTTTTGAAGTTGTAGTTACGAATAATGGCCCACAAAATACAACCGGGGTTACAGTTACCGATTTACTTCCAACAGGATATACATTTAATTCTTACAGTGCAACGACCGGAACTTACAACAATTCAACTGGTTTATGGACAGTTGGAAGTATTGCCAATGGAGGCTCTTATACGTTACAAATTACTGCAACTGTAAATTCTACCGGAACATATCTTAATTCTGCCGAAGTAACGGCAAGTGATATTTCTGACCCAGATTCAACTCAAAACAATGGATCTAATTCTGAAGATGATTATGCAGAAGTTTCAACTGCTCCTATACAGCAATCATCTGATTTGTCTCTTACTAAAACAGTAAATAATGCGACACCACTTGTAGGTGCACAGGTTACTTTTGAAGTTGTAGTTACAAATAATGGTCCACAGGATAATACCGGTGTTCAGGTAACAGATTTACTTCCAACAGGATATACCTTTAATGAATTTACAGTTTCAACAGGTACATATAATTCAACAACAGGAATATGGACAATTGGGAATTTAAATAATGGCCAGTCTCAAACACTCCAAATAACTGCAACAGCCAACATTACTGGTGATTATATCAATATTGCAGAGATTTCAGCCGCGAATCTTCCCGATCCTGATTCGACCCCAAATAATGGAGTTGCAACTGAGGATGATTATGCAACTGCCACAACAACTCCAATTGCACAATCGGCTAATTTATCTTTAACCAAAACGGTAAATAATGCCATTCCGTTGATAGGTTCGTCTGTTACTTTTGAAGTAATTATAACAAATAACGGCCCTCAAGATACTGCAGGTGTTGAAGTCACTGATCTACTACCTACAGGATATACTTTCGGCAGTTATACAGCTACCAAAGGAACTTATAATGCAACTACCGGAAAATGGATTATTGGCTCTTTAATTAATGGTGACGCTCAAACTTTGCAAATTACCGCTGTTGTAAACCCGAACGGCCCGTATAATAATGTTGCTGAAGTTACAGCAAGCAATCTGCTGGATCCAAATTCAACTCCAAACAATGGAGTTGTAACTGAAGATGATTATGCAACTGCGACTACTACTCCTATTGCTCCTGTTGCCGATTTATCTCTTACAAAATTCGTTGTTGGAGGTAATTTAAATCCAATATTTGGTGCAACGGTAACATTTGAGATAACAGTGAGAAATAGCGGTCCGCATGATGCGACTGGAGTATCAGTAAAAGACCTACTTCCAAGCGGTTATGAATATGTAGTTTATAGCGCCACAACAGGACAATATGCCAATTCAACCGGAGTATGGAATATTGGTACAATTCCGAATGGAGAATCAGAAACTTTATTGGTCGGCGTTAAGGTAAACAGAACTGGAGATTACAATAATACGGCAGAGATTTATTCTTCAAATGAACATGATCCTGACAGTACACCAAATAACAATGTGGCAGGAGAAGATGATCAGGATGCACAATTAGTTACACCTGTTCCTGCTGTAACAGATCTTTCGATAGAAAAAAGCGTTGTTGGCAATAACCTTACTCCTGCGATTGGATCACAAATTGCATTTACCATTACAGTTACCAATGATGGACCTAGTACCTCAACTGGTGTAACAATTAAAGATATTCTTCCGCCAGGTTATCAGTACTTATTTTACAATTCAACATCCGGAAGTTACGATCCTACGACCGGAATTTGGACACCGGGAACTATTCTATCAGGAAACAGTCATACTTTATTGATAAATGCATTGGTAAAAGTTCCAACGAATACTTTAAACGAATACTTAAATATTGCTGAAATAATGACTTCCGATCAATTTGATCCTGATAGTACACCAGGAAACGGCGTTGTTACTGAGGATGATTATGACAGTATTTTTGTGACACCGGTAATTGTTATGGCTGATTTGTCAATCAGTAAAACAGCATTAAATGCCAATGCAACTTATGATGTTGGATCTACCGTTATTTTTACTGTAACAGTTAAAAATGACGGTCCGGCAACCACAAGCGGTGTATCTGTTAAGGATTTATTGCCTCCTGGATTCAAGTACGTAACCAGTTCTCCTACCAGCGGTCTTTACAATTATATAACCGGTGTCTGGAATGTCGGAGTTGTCACAGCTGGTAATGATGAATCGTTGGATATTTATACAACAGTAAACCCTCCAACTGGCGCAGCGGGAGAATATACCAATACTACCGAAATTATAGCAAGTAATCTACCGGATCCGGACTCGACTCCAAATAATGGTGTTGTAACCGAAGATGATTATGACAGTCTTCAAATTAACATCGCTGTTGCCGACTTGAGTTTAGACAAAACGGTAAGCAACAAAAATGCAAATGTCGATGAAGTTATAACATTTACGCTTCAGCTTAATAATGAAGGACCAAGTACAGCAACCGGCGTTAATGTTGATGATATAATTCCGTTAGGTTATCGAAATATTACAAATATAAGCAACGGAGGAATCTTCAGTAACAATACCATAAAATGGGACAACCTGACCGTTCCTATTGGCGGCATAACATTAACGTATCAGGTTACAGTTGCTAATCCTACTGGGCTTGATCATAACGATTATCTAAATATGGCACAGGTTACTGCTTCTAATCAGTTTGATCCTGACAGTAAGCCAAACAACGATAACGGAGACCAAAGTGAAGATGATGAAGATTCAGAATTCATCAACATTCCATCGACTGATATTGCAATAAATAAAGAAGTCGATAAAACGGATGTTCCAATGTATAGCAGTGTAATTTTTACTGTTACTGCAGAAAACCTAGGAAATTTAACAGCAACAAATGTTGAGGTAAAAGATCTGCTGCCAAAAGGTTACGAATTAGAAAGTGCCACAGCAACATCTGGTACTTATAACGGTACAACCGGAATATGGACAATTCCAAGTGTTCTCCCAAAAGAAAGCCAAGTGCTGACATTAAATGTCAAAGTAGTTGATTTTAAAGATTATTTGAATATCGCTCATCTGAATTCTATGGATCAAATTGATACTAATTCAACTAATAATGAAGACAGTGCGACAGTATCACCTAATTGCTTAAAAATATGGAATGAATTTTCTCCAAATGACGACGGTCAAAACGACACTTTCTATATTGATTGTATCACCCAATATCCTAATAATAAACTGGAGATATTTAACCGTTGGGGAAATATAGTTTACTATAAACAGGGTTACGACAATACATGGGACGGAAAAGCAGAAGGATCTGCCAAAACGCTTCCTGAAGGCACTTACTTCTATATTCTTGATCTCGGCGATGGTTCTCCAAAAACCTCTGGATGGCTTTATTTAAAATAAAATTAGGAATAACCAAAAAAGAATTGGCTATGATTAAAAATATAAAAAAGGTTTTCACGACTATAATAATGCTTTCTGCTTGCGGAGCATTTGCACAACAAGAACCACAGTACACGCAGTATATGTATAACACGCTTACTGTCAATTCGGCTTATGCGGGTTCGTTAGGACATATGACAATAACTGGTTTATATAGAACGCAATGGGTTGGTCTCGATGGCGCTCCAGATACGCAGTCTTTTACATTGGATACACCTGTTGGAAAAAATGTTGGACTTGGTTTATCTGTGGTCAGCGAAAAAATTGGCCCTTCGGAAGAGCAATATATAGATGGTAATTTCTCTTATACAATTCCTTCCGGTCAAACGCATAAGTTGTCTTTTGGTATAAAAGGTGGTGGACGCGTTATCAATATCGACTGGACCAAAGGAAGTCACAGAGATCCGGATGTTCAATTTCGTGAAAATATTACCAATAAATTCCTGCCTGTCGTTGGTGCCGGATTATACTGGCACGGAGAACGCGATTATATCGGAATTTCTGTTCCTAATTTTATGACCAGAGAACGATACAATTATGATGATATAGCCGATGATCTTGTAAATGAAAGAATGCACCTTTACCTTATTGGAGGAATTGTTTTTGATCTTTCTGCACATACAAAATTCAAACCGGCAGCTTTTGTAAAATATGTTGCCGGAGCACCAATAATTGCAGATTTCTCGGCCAATTTTATGTTCAACGATGCTTTTACACTTGGGGTTTCTTATCGTACTTCAGATGCTATTAGTGCATTGGCATCGATACAAATAGCACCTCAGTTGATGGTGGGTTATGCCTATGATTATTCGACTACAGAATTGCAAAATTACAACAGTGGTACACATGAAATTGTCCTGCGTTTTGAATTGGTTTCTCGCAAAAAAGGTTTAAAATCACCAAGATTCTTCTAATACTGAAATTTATGAAAAGAAGATTTACTATACTTATCCTTCTGGCTGTTCAAATAGTCTGCTCGCAAACAAAAGACAAAACAGCCGATGTTTTATTCGATAAAATGTATTACATCGAAGCTGCAAGATTGTATGAGATATCTATAAAAAATGGTGATGTTTCTAAGGAAATTCTTCAGCGTGCCGGCGATGCTCATTACTTTAATACACAAATGGAAAATGCCAGCAAATGGTACGGAAAACTCCTTGCTGAATACCCAAATGAGGTTTCATCTGAATATTACTTTCGTTATGCGCAGTCTTTGCAGGGAATCAAAAATTATGAACTTGCAAAAAAATGGATGGTTAATTTCTCTGAGAAAAAGAAATCAACCGATTCCAGAGCGCAGAATTTTTCATTAAAAAAAGTGACGCTCGAAGACATCAAAAGAATAAAACCGCATTTTCTTCTTGAAAATTTAGAAATCAATTCGGCTTATTCTGACTTCGCTCCAATGTTTTATAAAGATAATTTGGTCTACTCTACCTCATCGGATTCCTCTTTCATAAAAACAGCAAATTACGGTTGGAACGATCAGCCTTATTTAAAATTACAACTCGGAAAAATAAGTCCTTCTCAGACCAATGTCACTTTTAAAGAACGTTTTGGAAAAGAAATTTCGACGCAGTATCACGAGGCTTGTGTCGCCTTTTCTCCAGATGAAAAAACCATTTATTTTACCCGAAACAACTACAACGGAAAATTAAAAAGAGACAGTAAAGGTGTTAATAATTTAAAACTTTACTCTGCCACTGCAACTGAAGGCGATAATGGAACCGTAAAATGGGGAAATGTGAAAGAACTTCCTTTTAATAGTGATAGCTATTCCGTTGGACAACCTTCAGTCAGTAAAGACGGGAAAAAGCTTTATTTTGTTTCTGATATGCCAGGAACAGTTGGATCGACAGATATTTTTGTTGTTGATATTTTGGGAGAAAACCAATATTCAAATCCAAAAAATTTGGGTGATAAAATAAATACCAGCGGCCGCGAAATGTTTCCTTTTATCACTGACCTGGCTTTGTATTTTGCCTCTGACGGATTTCTGGGACTTGGCGGACTTGATGTTTTCGAAAGTAGATTAACTGATGGTGTTTTTGATGATCCTGCAAATCTCGGTGCTCCGCTAAACAGTAGTATGGATGATTTTGGCTTCATTATAAGAGAAGAAACAAATAAAGGTTTTGTATGTTCCAACAGAAACACGGGAAAGGGCGATGATGATATTTACTCTTTCGAAAGAAGCTGCGCACAATCTGTTGAGGGCTATGTTTTTGATGCTGTTTCAAACAACAAAATTCCTGGGGCCATAGTTACGCTAAAAAACAGTGAAAATGAGACTATAGAGCAAACGGTTTCAAAAATTGATGGCCGATTTGAGTTCAATGATAACATAAATTGCAACACAACATATATCATCGAAGGATTCAAAGACAACTTCAAACCGGCTTCTAAAACAGTTATAATACCTTCTAATTCCGGAATTACTGAAGTTCCCATCGGGCTTGATCCTGCCCTTATTGAGCGTAAAGATGGTATTTTAAAAATAAAAATCGGAATTATACTCTTTGATCTTGATAAATCAGATATTCGCTATGATGCTGCTATCGAATTAAATAAAATTGTTTTATTGATGACGCAGTACCCAAATATGGTTATTAAAATTGAATCGCATACCGATTCGAGAGCAAATGATCAATATAATCTTGAACTTTCAGATCGCAGAGCAAAAGCAACCCGCGATTACATCATTTCACAAGGAATTGCGCCTGAACGAATTGAAAGTGCCATTGGGTTTGGTGAAACTCAGCTGCTTAATAATTGTTCTAATGGTGTACCTTGTACTGAACAACAACATCAGGTCAACAGACGAAGCGAATTTATTATTACAAAAATTCAATAGGTCAACTTTTTTAAACAATATTCAACCACTCTAACTCCATTATTCTGTAATGGAGTTTTTGCATTGTAACAGATTTATAACATTTATGACGTTTTTTTTTATTAACTTGTTGTAGCAATACTATTTTGCATTGTTTTTCTGTTTAAAACAAATACACTTTCACCTTTTTGCAAAACACCAGCACAACTTCTCTGGTATAATTTTACCAATGTGCTTCTTTTTATAATTTAAAAATATACCTATGCGAGTATCAGTAGTCCGAAAAAATATAAAATTTACCCCAGATTCCAGAAGAGTTGTTGCGCGATATTTTATGAATGGCGACGAACGAACCCAACAAATGGTTGGTCGCATTATGACGCTGAACGAAAAACAAGTATCCGAAACTTTAGAGCAGACACTTCGTGAGTTCGCCAGAAGACACCGAAATATTTCAGCTATCTTTTTCAGGCATTGCGAAATAATAAGACCTTTAATCGAAGCCATGCAAATCAATTATGAAGAACTGACTCTTAATCGAAAAATGCTTATAGGTTCTTATTGTACAATGGAATATGCTATAGAATCTGCGGCGATTTTTAATCCGTCGATTGTAGAAGACTTTGATCAATCCGGACTTGGAGCGGGAGAAAAAAGAGTTATTCTTTCCTTTCGTGCCACGGGTGAAGGTCATATTTCATCTATTGTTTTTCGAAGAGGAATTCTGGATAAAAACAATGATTTGCAGATTATGAAAATCGGTCATCAAATCGATAAGGCCGAAATTGAACACAAAACACTCTTAAATAAAGAACGATTTCTGACTAAGTTGTCTGAAATGCATACCAAAGACAAATACATTGAACAAATTATGCAGGATTTGCCAAATGATTTTGAATTTGTCGTTCTTAAAAACATTGTAAATACGGCTTTAGCTGACCCTACAATTCGTCAGGAAAGAAGAATAGCTCTTGAAGAAATCATCTGGCTAGCCAACTCTTTTTATGATTTGCAGTTTAACCACGATGCTGATATTACGGAGCGCGTTATTTTTCCAATATCAGAATCTGAAAGCCGCGGAATTGAAGATGCCCGTTTTGTACGCTTTACCGATGATGATAATTCAACAAGAATCATGGCCACTTACACCGCGTACAATGGACATGCTATATTACCAAAATTGATTTCTACTGAAGATTTTTATACCTTTAGAGTAATGCCGCTGCATGGTACCGGCGCACAAAATAAAAACCTAGCCCTGTTTCCACGAAAAATAAAAGGAAAGTATGCCATGCTCGCCAGAATTGATGGTGTCAATAATTACATTATGTATTCGGAACGAGCTACGCAATGGAATAATCCCACGCTTTTGCAGGAACCAAGATATCCATGGGAATTTACACATATAGGGAATTGCGGATCACCACTTTGGACAGAAGAAGGCTGGCTTGTAATCACGCACGGTGTGGGCGCAATGCGTCGTTATTGCATTGGTGCATCATTATTTGATCTGGACGATCCGTCTAAAGAAATTGGAAGACTTAACGAACCATTACTTTCTCCTTTAGAAGACGAACGCGAAGGTTATGTACCAAATGTCGTTTATTCTTGTGGCGCCATGATTCACAATAACAGTTTAATACTTCCGTACGCAGTTTCGGATTATTCCTCAACTTATGCAGTTGTCGATATGATTGAGCTTTTAGATGCCTTAAAAAACAGCAATAAATAAATTTAATTTATTCTTTAAAACACAAAAAGCCCTCAACGGGCTTTTTGTGTTTTTTATATTAAAAATGATAAGACTACCAGCCTTTTACAGCTCCCCCCTTAAATTCACGAAGAGCAGCCTGCTCAACTTCAGCTGATTGAAAAGCCTGTAAAAACTGTTTTACCTTTTCTTCATTTTTGTTATCCTCACGACTTACTACAAGATTTACATAAGGAGAATCTTTATCTTCTACAAACAAGGCATCGCGAGAAGGAACTAAGCCAGCCTGAGAAGCAAAAGTGTTATTGATAATCGCAATTGAAACATTGGCATCATCAAGAGCGCGTGGCAATTGAGGCGCTTCTAATTCTAATATTTTCAAGTTTTTAGGATTCTCGATTATATCTGTAACTTTAGGCAATAAACCGACACCCGCTTTTAATTTTAATAAACCGTTTTTCTCCAAAAGTAATAGCGAACGACCACCATTTGTCGGATCATTTGGAATAATTATAGTACTTTCATTTTTCAATTCAGAAAGGTTTTTTATTTTCTTTGAGTAAGCTGCAATTGGATATACAAACGTTTTTCCGATAATTGCTAGCTTGTAACCACGCTGTTTAGATTGTTCATCCAAATAAGGTTTATGCTGAAAAGCATTCGCATCAATATCGCCCTGACTTAATGCTTCATTTGGAATTACATAATCATTAAAAGCAACTAATTCTACTTCTAATCCGTATTTTTCTTTTGCTACTTTTTTTGCCGCTTCTGCAACTTTTAATTCAGGACCTGAAGCTACTCCAACTTTAATAAAATGAGGATCGTTCTTTTTATCATTTCCACAATTTGATAAAACAAGTGCCAAAACCAAAATTCCGGCAATTTTTAAACTATTTAATCTAGTATTCATTTTTATATTTTTTAAATTTTCTTTATTCTTTTTTCTTTTTTCTATTTACAGCTTTCGACTTTTCGACTAACTTCTATCGATGATCAAAACGTTTTGACAACGCATCTCCGGCAAACTGAATAAGAAATACCAAAATTACAAGCAAGGCCAATACCGAATTCATCGTTACAGCATCATAACCAATATATCCATATTGATAACCCACCTGTCCTAAACCGCCCGCACCAACTGCACCGCCCATTGCCGAGTAACCAACAAGAGTGATCAAAGTAATAGAAGCAGCGTTTATTAAAGAAGGCAATGCTTCAGGAAGCAATACTTTATAAACAATTTGAAATGGTGTTGCTCCCAATGCACGTGCAGCTTCAATTAATCCTGAAGGCAAACCTAAAAGACTGTTTTCGACCAATCGGGCAATAAATGGCGCTGCGCCAATACTTAACGGAACCAATGCCGCACTAACTCCAATAGAAGTTCCTACAATAGCTCTTGTAAACGGAATCATCCAAACGATTAAAATAATAAACGGAATCGAACGGAAAATATTCACAAAAACGGATAATGTTCTGTTTAAAACGGGTTGCTCTAAAATTTGATTTTTTCGGGTCAGGAAAAGTAAAACTCCTGTTGGAAGTCCGATTAAAAAACCAAAAAAACCGGATACAAAAGTCATCACAATGGTTTCCCATGTTCCTTTTAGTAATAAATCTATAATTGAATCAGACATAACCTATAATTTCTGTTTTAATATGTTTTGAATTGAAATATTGAATAGCAGCATCAAAATTTTCACGTTTTCCTGATAATTCAATCAGCATTACTCCAAAGTTGACATCACCGGCCTGATCCATTTGTGCGCTTACAATTTTAAAATCGGTATCAAATAATCTCGAAACTTCTGAAATTACAGGCTCATTTACTGATTTCCCTGTCATTTCCAGTTTTAGTAAAGGATTGAGATTTCCATTATTTTCTTTTTGCAATTTTTCTTGATAAACAGCAGGAATATCAAGATGTAATGAAGACGAAATAAATTCTCTAGTCAGCTCGTGTTTTGGATCTGCGAAAATTTCACCAACACTTCCCTGCTCTATCAATTTTCCGTGGCTTATTACAGCAACTTCATCACAAATCGATTTTACAACTTCCATCTGGTGTGTGATCAATAAAACCGTAATATTCAAACGTTTATTAATGTCCTTTACTAAATTCAGAATTGAACGCGTTGTCGCCGGATCAAGCGCACTAGTGGCTTCATCACACAAAAGAACTTTCGGATTATTAGCTAAAGTTCTAGCGATGGCAACTCTTTGTTTTTGACCGCCTGAAAGACTTGCAGGATAATCGGAAGCTTTTTCAGCCAAACCAACCAATTGCAATAATTCCTGAACGCGCGTTTTGATTTCGGTTTTAGGAGTTCCCGCCAATTCCAACGGAAAAGCCACATTTTCAAAAACAGTACGCGATGAAAGCAAATTAAAGTGCTGAAAAATCATTCCGATTTGTCTTCTTTCAATAGCTAGTTCTGCATTAGATAATTGCATCAGCGCTTTTCCATCAACAATTATATCGCCTGATGTAGGTCGTTCCAGTAAATTCACGCATCTGATCAAGGTACTTTTTCCTGCCCCTGAAGTCCCGATAACACCAAAAATTTTTCCTGGTGGCACCGTTAACGAAACGTCTGATAAGGCAGTAACAATCCTGTCTTTCTGGTGAAACGTTTTGGTTACATTTTTTAATTCAATCATTTTTACTCAATTAAAAACAAAAAAGCCTTTCAAATTTGCATGAAAGGCTTTTCGAAATAAATTACATTATTTTATATAGAAGCCAGATCATTAAATACCATAAAAAAAGCACAGCACATACGCATGCTATATTTACAATAATTCATATTCTGGGTATTTTTTCTCATTGACGTTGCAAATTTAAAGAGATATTTTTAATTCTGATGCAAAAAACTCAAAAACTTTCATTAACCTATCAAAATAATAGACTACTATTTTTTAAACAATGAGAAAATAAGACGATAATCAAGATATAACGCTATAAAATCTACAGTTTATATTGATCTTCATTCTTTTAAAATCAACTTAGCTTCTTCACTTTTTTACAACAATAGACAATAATTTCACTTAACTGCGTGTTATATAAGATAGCTATCTAAGCGAATAACAAAATAAAATCCACGAAGTGAACATGAAAAAATTAGCGTTTATAATCATTATAAGTATTTCGGTACAAGTATCTGCCCAGAATGAACTGGATAAAAAATTCAAGCCTATTCCGGCAAAAAATGCCGAGCAAAAAGAAGTAATTCCGCCAAAAGAAATTGCTCCTAAAATTGATCCGCCTGCGCCTGTTGCAGCGCCAGATCCTTTGCAAATCAATCCGGAAGAGTTATTCAGCAATCCTAATTTATATAAAAAGGATGCCAATGTTCCAGGAATTTTTTACAGAAGAAATCAATATTTAGGTGGTTTCAAGACGAAAGCTTTTGTTTCGACAATACGTTTTCGTGATGCGGCCTTTGTCGACGGAGATAAGATTAAAATATATCTAAATGATCAATTGGTTGAACCTGAAGTAACATTGAACGGAGATTTTAAGGAATTCAAAATAAAATTAACTGATGGCAGAAACAAAATTGATTTTGAAGCCATAAATGAAGGTTTTGCTTCACCAAATACTGCCGAATTTGAAGTTTATGATGATAAAGGAAAAGTGATTACATCCAGTCAATGGAACGTTGGTACGGGATATAAAGCTGCTATTATTTTGTATAAAGAATAAAGCCTTTTCGAAAATCATAAATATTGATTTTTTGGCTTAACGCCGAAACAAAACGAATAAATAAATCCCATTTTTTTAATCGAAATGGGATTTTTCATTTTATAATCATATCTAAAAAAATATTTTACTTTTTTTAAAATCGTAAAAAACACATAATCTGAAAGTTAACCTAAAAACGGATAATAATTCTCTAAAAATTCAAAATAATGCAAAACTGAGTTCTCCAATTCTTCGTAAGTATCCAAGATTTTACTTTAAAGACAGATTCAGCAAAATAATCTTTTTAACGGAGTAGCATCTTTTTATAATTCTAATTATTAATAATCATCAATTGTGGATAAATTAAAAATTCAAAGATTAAAAAGTACATTAGCCTACCTTCAAAGCAAACAGCGCGAATTAAACAAACAAAATGAAGTTGATATGCGAACGCTGGAATCAATGATCAAATACCTTAAAAAGGATATGGTAGAACAATTTAATTTATCTGAATATGACATTTATATCAAAAATGAAATAAAAAACACAGATACTTTTATTCGAAGTGTTCAAAATATCATAGAACATTGCACGGTTTTATAAATAAAAAAACTGCTTTTGAAACAGGATTTCAAAAGCAGCATTTTTATAATTATTATTTAGAACTATTTCTTGTCAATTTTGTAAAGTCTTCCTCCGTCTGTTACAGCATAAAGTGCGCCGTCATTTCCTTGCGTAATATCCCTGAATCTTTGACCTTCACCGGCAAGCAATCTTTCTTCTCCCACAACTTTATTGTTTTCTATAGCGAGACGTACAATATGCATTCCGCTTAAAGCGCCGGCAAATAGATTATTTTCCCATTCTGGAACACGGTTTCCGGTGTAAAATGTAATTCCACTTGGCGAAACAACAGGATCCCAATAATAAACAGACTGTTCCATTCCGCTTTGCTGCTGAATTCCTGCTCCAACTTTCTCTCCACTGTATTCAATTCCATATGTAATTGTTGGCCAGCCATAATTTGCTCCAGCCTGAATTCGGTTTATTTCATCACCACCTCGTGGGCCATGTTCGCTAAGCCAAACTTCTCCCGTTACCGGATGAAGTGCCAATCCTTGCGGATTTCTATGCCCAATCGAATACAATTCTGGCAATGCTCCTGCTCCACTAAAAGTCGGATTTCCAGAAGCCGCTTGACCATCTTTGGTGATTCTAATTACTTTACCTAGTCCAGACGTTACCGATTGCGCCAAAGGTCGCGTTTCTAAAACAGATCGTTCTCCCGTGCTCACTATAAGATTTCCGGTTTTATCAAAAAGAATACGTCCTCCATAATGCAATTCACTCGGATTAGTAGGTTTCGCGCGATAAATGACCGTCGCAGCTTCTATTGTTTTTTCATCATTTGATAGTCTACCTTTCGCTACAGCGGTATTATTTCCACCTGTAGTAGACTCTGCGTAAACCCAATAAATCATTCGGTTCGAAGTAAAATCGGGATCTAGGCATAATCCTAACAATCCGCCCTGTCCTGCTGCGTTTACCGCTGGTGCACCAGTAATAGGTGCGCTAACTACTCCGGCCGTTGTAACAATACGAAAAGTTCCGGATTTTTGAGTTACCAATAATCTTCCGTCCGGAAGACTTTTTATTCCCCACGGATTTGACAACGCGCTGGTTAGCACTGCAAATTGAATTTCTGTATTTGTTTTTACCCCATTTATTCGGGTTTGACCTTCAAAAGCCGGTTTATAAGACGAATTAGGTGCATTTGTTTCTACCGGATCTGTTTTAGTGCCAGGATCGATTGGGTTGTCTTTATCATTAGAACAACTGCCAAATGATAATACGGCACTCGAAATTATGGCAAGGCTAGTAAGGTATTTCATAATCGAAAATTTAAGTTATATAAAATTTGGAAGTTATAAATATCTCAAATTCAATTTAAAACACATTATATAATTTTAATAATTACTTATATAATTTCACATTTAAATAAAAAAAAACAGCTTCAAAGCTGTTTTTTGGATAGTAGTTTATGTATGGCTTACTAGCTAGCTAATTTTTGATAGGGTTTAAAAGGAAAATGATATTTTAATTTTGAAACTTTAGGCAGATAATTGCGGGATGCTAATACCATATTGGTCAAAATTTCGGAGAAATTTAAATCTCTCAGTTTTTTGATTTCTGCAATTTTCTTATGGGCAATTGCCACAACAGGATCAAATGTCGACAAATAGTTATAGCTATGGTGCGCGATTTCTAAATGCAATATATCTTTTAAAATGCTTTTTTTGACTAAGTTGGTAACAGTTCCCTTTTGTGGAACGGCTTTAAACTCCTGAAGTTTCTCAGCAATTTTGGTGTTTTCTTTTCCAACATAAATATAATTTCCAGTATCATTTGTAAAACGTTTTTTGACAAGTGAACTCAATTCTTCATCCTTATTTTTAATGTGCGGAATCGTTGGCATACCAAGTAATGTAAACTGGATTCGTTTATGGCTTTCAAAATATAAAACACTGTTGATAACAGAGGAATTGCTCAAAATAGCTGTTTGGCTCTTTTTAAGATTCTTTTTTTCGCTATTGGCGCCAAAAGTATGTGTTATGTTTCCGCTTTCGCAATACACAAAAAACACGGGTGCCGATTGAAAAGATTCTATACTTAGGCTTACATCCTGATGAAATATCAAATCGAAATGCATAAACAGTATCTGATCATCGAAACGGGTTCCTTTAATCGATCCTTTTGTCCATTTTGATTTTATCTGTAAATTGTAATCATTATGGTCCGCCGTCAATTCTCCACTGAAACTATCTTTCAAATCGTTAAAAACGGCATCAAATCCTCCTGTATTTATGTAAAGTTTTTTCATTTTGGTTGTGGTTAAAAAAGACTGGTTATTACTACTATTATACTGGAAATGAAAAAATATATTTTATCTCATTTTGTATAACCCAAATTTCGTACATATTGTAAATCAAACTCTTATACAATTTCAGTCAGATATTTCATAATTTTTATTTCTGAGGGACAAAGGGACAGAGGGACAAAGTGACAAAGGCTTCTCTGCTTTGATTTTAAATAGATTTCAAAGGCTGAAAAGGTTCAAAGTAACAAATGGCTTAGAGGTTTCATTCAATTATTTTAAAAACAGAAGCAAAACATTTAATGTCCACAATTTTTCAATCAGAAAAAAACTTTGAACCTTTGTTCCTCTGAACCTCTGAGCCTTCAAAAAAAAAAAAAAACAGCCGCCTCAGATAAATCTGAAACGACTGCTCCTCAGCAAAATAAAAATACCTATCTATTTTATTTTATGTAAGTTCATTGATGTCGGCATTTTTTGAGTAGTTCTTTTTAGGAATATCTTTAAAAAACTCTGCCTCTTCTAAATCTGCTGTTGGCCCATAACCTATCAAATGTGTTCCTTTTTTTAGATCTTTTGTTTCAATTACGTATAATATCGACATATCATCAGGATTGCTCATTCCTTCGTAACGATGATGCGCAACAATGTAAATTTCATCAGGCTGATATGCGTATTTAGATTCGGAATCTATCAGGCATCCATTTTCAAATAAGTAATTGGTTGTATAGCCTTCATCCTGATATTTTTTTATATAGTCGGTTTCGTGTTTTTGTTCTTTTTTCATGATCAAATTACATTAGAATAAACTTCTTCGTTAATAATTTCAAATTTCATCAATGAAACTTAATAAAATTAACTCAATAGATTTAAATGTTAGCTCATTCAAAAAAGGTCTTTTTTGCTCAGAATAATTTTTATTAATTTTATTTTTTAAAGGAAAAACATTCCAAAAAACACTACATTTAATACAGAAAATTATTGTTTCATTCTAAAGGAAAAACAAATTTTAATGACGAATACAAATTACGATTTTCTGGCAAACGGCGGTGAAATGGGAGCTCTCACACGCGCCAAAGATTGGAGTTCAACCGTTGTTGGCCCGGTCGAAAATTGGCCTCAAAGTTTGCGCACTACTTTAGGAATTCTATTAAACTCAAAATTCCCAATGTTTTTATTTTGGGGACCTGAACATATATGTTTTTACAATGACGCTTATCGTCCAAGTCTCGGAAATAACGGAAAACACCCAGAAATACTTGGTCAAAAGGGCGCTGACTACTGGCCCGAAATTTGGGATTTTATAGGCCCGCTAATCAATCAGGTTTTAACCAATGGTGAAGCCACGTGGCATGAAGACCAGCTGGTGCCCATATACAGAAACGGTCAACTGGAAGATGTTTACTGGACATTCAGTTATAGTCCGGTTATCAATGATGACGGAAAAATAACTGGTGTTCTTGTTGTTTGTACTGAAACTACAGATAAAGTAAAGATTCGCAGAACACTTGAAGAAAGTAATGAACGTTATCGAAACAATCTGCTTCAGACACCAAATGCAATGTGTATTTTTAGTAGAAAGAATTTCGTTGTCGAAATTGCAAACAAGTTAATGCTTGAAATTTGGGAGCGCCAAGAACACGAAGTACTTCATAAACCTATTTTTGAATCATTACCTGAGGCTGCAGGTAAAGGCCTCGAAGAAATGCTAATGAATGTATTTCTAACCGGTGAACGCTTTTCTGCTAATGAACTTCCGGTAACACTAACCCGAAATGGCAAAATTGTCAATACTTTTATCAATGTAGTTTATGAAGCGGTAAAAGAACCTGACGGAACTATTTCAGGAATTGTTGCTATTGCAAATGATGTTACAGAATCTGTAAAAGCCAGACACCTTTTGGCAGAACGAGAAAAAGCATTCCGAAATTTGGTAATGCAATCACCAATGGCGATGGCCATTTTTAAAAAAGAGAACTACATTATCGAACTAGCCAATACGACAATGCTCCGTGATATCTGGCAAAAAACAGAAAGTGAAACTATTGGTAAACCGGCATTAGAAGTTTTTCCTGAATTATTAAATCAGAAGTATCCTAAATTACTGAATGATGTACTGAAAAAAGGAAAAACAATTCGGGAAAATGAATCGGTTGCTTATATCGATATTAACAACAAACTCGAAAAATTTTATCTCGATTATCAATATACGCCTTTGTTTGAGCCAAATGGAGAAATTTCGGCTGTAATGATCAATGTCAACAATGTTACCGATAAAGTCGAAGCCAGAAAAAAAGTTGAAGATGCTGAAGAGCGTGTGCGTCTGGCTTCTGAGATTGCCGAAATTGTAACCTGGGACTTAAATATTTCTACTCAGGAATTAATTTACTCAGCCAATTTACCGGGACTTTTCGGTTTTCAAAAAAGCAAAAAAGTGGCTCGTGCCGAAATTCTAAAACAAATACACCCTGAAGATTTTCCTTTAGTCGAAAAAGCCTATAAAAAAGCGCTTAAAACAAGCATTTACAAGTACGAAGCCAGAGTCATCAGACCGGATAATACTATTGCATGGATAAGGGTTCATGGCAAAATGTTTTTTAACGAATTAAAAAATCCTATTAAAATGCTGGGTACCATAATGGATATTACAGACGAAAAAAATAATCAGGAAATTTTAAGGAAAAGTGAACAAAAATTCAGACTTCTAGCCGACTCCATGCAGCAATTTGTATGGACAAGCGATGCAATGGGAAATCTAAATTATTTTAACCAGTCACTATACAATTATACTGGCTTAACCAAATTAAATGTTCAGGAAAACGGATGGCTTCAGGTTGTTCATCCTGATGACCGGGAGAAGAATATAAACAGCTGGATGGAATCAATAAAAACAGGAAAAGAATTTGTACTTGAACATCGTTTTCTGCGTCATGATGGCCAATACAGATGGCAATATAGTCATGCGATTCCGCAAAAAGATGCTAAAGGAAATATTCAAATGTGGGTTGGTACTAGCTCTGATATTCAATCACAAAAAGATTCTACAAATGAATTAGAGAGACAAGTTTTGGAGCGCACCGAAGAACTTGAAAGCAAAAACAAAGACTTAATAAATATGAATATTGAACTGCAGTCGTTTGCTTATATTTCGAGTCATGATTTGCAGGAACCGCTTCGAAAAATACAGACTTTTGCCAGCCGTCTAACTGATCTCGACGAGCAAAATATTTCGGCGAAAGCCAAAACATATTTGGAACGTATCGAATTTTCGGCCAAAAGAATGCAGGCACTAATACAAGATCTCCTAACCTATTCGAGAACCAATTCAGCTGAACGAACTTTTGTAAAAACAAGTTTAGATGAAATTGCAGAAGAAGTTATTATGGATTTTTCAGATCGTATTGAAGAAAAAAATGCAATAATAAACCTCCATCCTTTAGGCGAAGGAACTGTAATGCCATTTCAATTTAGACAATTACTGCACAATTTAATTGGAAATGCACTTAAGTTTTCACGAGCAAATGTCCCGCCTCAAATTCAAATTAAAGCCAGAAGAGTGATTGGGCACAAATTGAACTTTAAGGTAGATTATCCAGATAAAATTTACTTTTGTTTACGAATTACCGATAATGGAATTGGCTTTGATAATGAATATAAAGACCGGATTTTTGAAGTTTTTCAACGTCTAAACACGGAAAATGAATTTCATGGAACCGGAATTGGACTGGCTATTGTAAAAAAGATCGTAGAAAATCATAAAGGCATAATTAAGGCAAACAGCGAGAAAAATCAAGGTGCAACGTTTAAAATTTATTTACCTGAATTATAAAAAAAAGACCAAACTCCTTTAAAATCAGTTTGGTCTTTTTTATATCATTACACTTGTAATTGTGCTTTATAAACAAAAGTTTTTCTATCAGGGATAAATTCTTTCCAGTTTATACTAAGAGAATGCCCAATAGCCCTTATAATATCCTTCATAAGAACGGGTTTGGTTATAAAATAATTAGCTCCTAAAGCCATACATTTTTCTATAATACTCGGTTCATTTGAGGTTGAAAAAATAATAATTGGTATTTCATTATTTTCTTCTGAGCCTTTCAATTCTTTTAAAACATCAAATCCATTTTTTCCCGGCATATTCAAATCCAGAAAAATCATGTTTGGCTTTGGTGGAGACTGAGAAATTGCAGTCAAAAGTTTTTCTCCCCCAGAAAATGTCTGCAGAATTATATCTTTTGATAACGAATCTACGGCATCCGAAAAAAGACTTAAATCGTCGTCATCATCATCTGTATAAAATATTAATAAATCGTTCATATAAGAAAGGGCTAGGGAGTTTCTGTAAAGATAAAAAAATAATTTCACACATCATAAAACAGGCAAAATTCTGACAAAATACTAAAAAATTGAAATGTCATAATTTAAAAATTTAATTCTATAATCTTTTCCGTCTTATAAATCCCAATTTTGTAAACATATTTAAATCAATACATTACAACAAAATAAATCACAAAGTCATGGGAGATCATAAAAACTTAACCGAAGAACTAGCTATAAACAAGATTAAAGAGCTAGCAGAAAACATAAAAACCTGCATGTTTTGTACTTATAACAGCGACCGACTGCAATCACGACCAATGTCTGTTCAGAAAATAGATGATTTAGGTCAGCTTTGGTTTTTATCCGACAGAAACAGTAGCCAAAATGCCGAAATTACACTGAATCCGCAAGTCGAACTCTTCTTTTCAGAACCACACGATAAGTTTTTGACCTTACACGGAACTGCAACAATAGTGTACGAAAGAGAAATCATCAAAGATTTATACGACCCAATTGTGAAAGTTTGGATGCCAGGCGGAATCGATGATCCGAATTTAAGCGTTATAAAAGTTATACCAGAAGATGGCTACTACTGGAACAATAAAAATGGCAAAATGGTTGCAATAGCCAAAATGACCGCAGCATTGGTAACAGGAAAAACCATGGATGACGGAATTGAAGGAAGTTTGCAATTGCAATAAATTCATTTAACAAAAAAATCCGCAAAGATTTACAAGGCGTTTTCAAAGATTGATTTTTTCTATTCTTTACGTAAATCTTTGTGGATTTTGTATTTATAAAATAATCCTTTTCATCTCCAACGCATTCAGAATCCCAGCTTCGCTTGCAGTATTATTAAAATAGATAAAACCTGATTTTGAAGCTATTTCGTGTTTTATCTGAAGTAATTCTTTAGATGAATAACTAGAATAAAATAGTTTTGGAATACCATGCATTCGAATATAAACAAGTGGAAAATCCTTAAATATTGTTTGTGGCAATTGCGGATGACTTACACTGCAAAACGTAATATTATTTTTTAAAAACGCTGCCCAAACTCTTTCATTCCACCAGCTTTCATGTCGGAATTCAACAACATTCTTGAAATTTAAATCCAAATTTCGAATTATAAGCTCAAGACGTTCTTCAGAAAAAGAAAAACTGGGTGGGAACTGAAATAATACACAGCCTAATTTTTCTTTAAAACCCAATTTACACACTTTATAAAATTCATTTATACGTGTTTCACAATTCAAAAATTTGCTAATGTGGGTGATTTCTTTTGGCGCTTTTACCGAAAATATAAAATCTTCAGGCGTTTTATTGCACCAATTTTCAAAGACTTTGACAGTCGGAAACCTATAAAAGCTTCCGTTGAACTCATACGTCTTAAAGTACTGGTAATAAAACGAAAACATATCCTTACCTGACAAAGTGTCTGGATAGAAAATCCCCTTCCAAAGCTTATTATTAAAACTGGAACATCCTATTAAAATTTTATTTTTCATATATGAAGCTGTTGACAGTTAGAACAGAAAAAACTGCGACGATTTAGCTTACCCGTATTCTTTCTGATGAAAGGCAAATTACATCTGAGGCATTCCTTTTTTGAATACGCCAGCCAATGTTTCTTTAATTCGAATTTCTTTTTCCAATACAAAAATTCAAAACTATAAATTGAGCATTCGGCAATTAACTCGTCTATTTTTTCTGATGGAATTTTCCCGACTTCTGATTCCGGATGAACAAAGCAACGATACAAAACTTCATTTTTTATAATATTCCCTACTCCCGAAAATATATTCTGATCCAGAATAGCATCGCATATTTTTTCGTTAGGCAATTTATCCAGACTTTCTTTTGCCTTTCGCGGATTCCAGTTTTCATTTAGCACATCTACACTCCAATCATAATATTGACCAATTGGCCCTTCCAAAAATTTAACCGAACACGTATAAAAGTTGATTTCTCCGTTCGAAAACTCTAAATGCAACCTTGGTGCAATTTCTTTTTGTTCGTTAATTCGGTAAGTTCCAAACATTAGCATATGAATCTTTACAGTAAACTCTTCAAAACAAATTAAAAAATGTTTTCCCCAGGTTTTGAAAGAAAGTATCTTTTTGTCTTTTAAACGTTCTAAATTAATACTGGCATTTCCTGAAACATTAATTACTTTTTTACCGCTAAACTGTTGAACCTCTTCTTTTAAAATCAATATTGATGGACCTTCGGGCATAATTTTCGTTTTTAATTATAAAAAAAGTGCAGTTATGAGAACTGCACTTTGCGTTTTTTTGTGTTTCTTACTCTGCTTCTGCAGCTTCAAGATTTATAGCGTTTACAGCAACTTCTGTCAATAATTTATCGGCGCCTTTTTCTTCATCAAGCGTTAATTCCAATATAGAAGCAACTTCTTCTAATCCAAGAGTTTCTGCAAACTGTCTTAAAGTTCCGTAAGTTGCAATTTCATAATGCTCAATCTTCTGACTTGCGGCAATAATTCCGGCATCTCTTACAACTCCAATTTCTGTTTCTTCCAGAATTCCTTTTCCTTCTTCGATAAGTCCTTCCATTGCATCGCATTTTTTTGTAATTGCTTTTTTACCAATCAAATCGAAGACTTTTTCTAATCTTGTAACATGCTCTTCCGTTTCTACCAAATGATTATTAATTGCATCAATTAATTCTTCCGAAGTAGCATTTCTCGCCATAATAGGAAGCGCTTTGGTCAGTGCTTTTTCTGCCCAATACAAATCTTTTAGGCTATCTTCAAACAATTCGGTCAAACCTGCTGCAGCATTTGATTTTGGTTTTGTAACGCCTCTTTTCACTGTTGGCTTTGCTGTCTTTTCTTTGTTATCTGTACTTTTCATGATATGAGTTTTATATGATTAATATTTTTTAAAATTACCATCCTAAGCACTGAAATTGTTATACTATTTCAAAATAAGATTCTAATCTAAACATCTGTTAATTATACAATTACATTATAAAATCCTATAAGCAATTCTGTGGCTTTACACGCTAGATTTGTATTATAAAAACTTTTAAAATTCAACATCATGAATACTACAGATAAAAAAAACAGCACTTTTGGAGGCAATCAAGGCCTGCAAGACCGAAATAAGGTAATGAATGAAGAATTGTACGAATTGAACGACATGAAAGAAACCGACAATAACAATCAGGAAATTGCTGATCGCGGTTATACGATAAGAAACGGGCATAATCCGAATAAACCAAATCCTGATGAAGGAGCAATTGGTTACGAAGACGATCTGGATGATTTAAACGACGATTTCCACAATGAAAATGATTTGGACGACGATAATGATGATAACTACGAAATTGAACTTGAAGACGAAGATGAATATGTAGAAGAAGATCTTGAAGAAGATCTTGAAGAAGATCTTGAAGAGGAAAATGACGAATTCAACAATCCTGAGGATACTTTTGAAAATGATTTCACTGAAACTGAAGATGCATTAGACGATATCGACGACGATGATGATGAAGATGATGAAAATAACGATTACATTGAAGATGACGTCCAGGAAGAAGACGATGAAAATTATCCTAAAGAAGATCCTAGAAAATTTTAATTTGAGAGAAAAAAAAAAAAACCGTTAAGAGCTAATTCTTAACGGTTTTTGCTTTTAGATCATAAATCCTAATCGCCAATTTTTTCCAAAGTTGGAATGTCATCCATCTTTTGCAATCGTTCTACTAAACCAGTTCGGGCTTCGCTTAATTCAATTTCAGCTTTTCCCAATTCTTTATACCATTCTTCTTTTCCTTTATCTGAGCTTTCGATTTTACGCATAATCTCATAAATTTCCCCTTCTGCTTCCATGACTTTCAATCGTTTATAATAAGTCAAACTTTCCGTCATATGCGCAAGTGCAATCATTGCCGTTAAAAACGGATGATTATTAGTGACATTCACATCTTTAATTTTTCCGTGTTCCAGTTCGACTTTTAACGCAAAAGCAAACTCTTCCATATTAAATTCCGCGTGTTTGCTTTTTGGGTTTAAATACGCTTTAATTGCTTCAACATTATTCATTGTCGAAAGATCGACTTCAGTCTGTTTACTATCCATTAAATCTTTATAAACCACATTAGCAACTGCTCTTGCTTCGGCTATTGTTGGATCATTTTTAGGATTTTCGAAGTCACGAACACTCCAATCCCAATTTTTAGGATGGACAGGTTTGATATATTTTTCGCAAAAATCTGTCACATCATTCTTCAAACTTACCATTTCGTTTTCTCTTTTGATGTAAACATCCTGATAAGCACCGCTTTTTGTTCCCATGATAAAATATTTTTAAAAGTAAACGACACATGTACCGAAATAGATGTGTCGTTTTAATCCGTTCTTATTTTACTGATTTCCAGTATTACACGCTTCTTCTTCCGCTGATAAGCGAAATAACAAATAACACTAAGAAGATAAAAAATAAAACTTTTGCTATACTAGCGGCTCCAGCGGCAATTCCACCAAAACCAAATATTCCGGCAACTATTGCCAAAATAATAAATATGACTGTCCAACGTAACATAATAAGTGATTTTTAATTAATAATGATTTGTTTGTTACTCAAATTTCACACTTTTTAACGAGATGTATTAACTCTAAATATTCTATTTATAACTCTATAAATTAACTAATTACAATAAATTTACAGTGTAATTTTCTATCAATTCCGCAAAAGCACTTTCTGATCTCGAAAAGTACTTTTTGGTACTTCTGCTTTTTTTGACTTTATCAAAATAATGCTGAATCGAGCCATCTTCGTAAGTCGAAACCAGCAAAGGATGAACGTAATAATTCTTGCAGACGTTTCTTGTGTTTCCAAGTGCTTCGGCCGTGGCGTCGTATGCTGTTAAGATATTCTTTTTGATCTCTTTTTCATCGGTTGTAGTTCCTATTTCCATCAGATTTTCAAAAAATACGATTGAAGCCGCCCAGGTTCTAAAGTCTTTGGCGCTAAAATGCTCTCCTGAAAGTTCATGCAGATATTCGTTGACCATATGACTGTCCAGAACTTTTTTTTCGCCATTATTATCGTAATATTTAAAAACTTCCCAACCCGGAATTTCTTCGCATCGGCTGACTAATTTTATTAATTGCTTGTTTCGGGTTGTAATGGTGTGTTGTTTTCCTTTTTTTCCAACAAATTCAAACCGAAGCGAATTTCTATTGATGTTAATATGGCGTTTACGCAAAGTCGAAAGTCCGTAGGATTTATTGTCTTTAGCATACTTTTCATTTCCAATTCGGATGTGCGTTTCTTCCATTAACCGAATAACAAGCGCTATAACCTTGTTTTTAGACCATTCCTTCTCTTCTAAATCCTGATCGACCATTTTCCTTATTGAAGGCAGTTTTTGTCCAAATTCGGCGATTTTATAAAATTTAGTCTGATTACGGATTTGATTCCATTTTGGATGATAACGATATTGCTTTCTGTTTTTTACATCTAAGCCAACGGCCTGCAAATGTCCGTTTGCCAAATCTGAAATCCTGACGTTTTCCCAAGCCGGCGGCAAAACCAAACTGCTGAAGCGTTTTAATTCGCTTTTTTGTTTAATGCAGCGTCCGTTTTTTTTATAAATAAAACCATCTTCGCTTTCGCATCTTTCAATTGGCAATTTTTGATTGCTGACATAAACCAAATCCAATTTATCAAGTACCAAATGCGGTGACTTAATTAATTGATTCATTATCTTTTGCTGAGCGACTTTTACTGGCATTTCTTTAGATTTTAATTGTTTCTTAAAGAATTTATCAAGGCTTTTTTGTTCATATATGAACGCCCTTTAATCCCTACTTTTACGGCTTGTTTCAGTAGATCTTCTTTTGTCCATTCTTCATAAGGGCGAGCTTTCCCCCCTTTTTCTCCTGCATCTGGTGTGTTGGCAATTCGTGCCGATTTCTCTTTGCTGTATCCTTTCTCAACAAGAGCCTGATACTGCTTTTCGTTTTTAATTCTTGGATTGGGCATGACATTTAATATAATATTAGATTAATGATTTATGTTGTATGGTAATTCAAAGTTCATCGAAAAGACAGATTTTTCTGTTATATAATTTTGGGTTTAACTTTCATAATTAAGTCGAAAGTCATAAAGCCGAAAGTCGGAAAGTCTTAAACAAAAAAAATCCCAATTCTTTTGGAATTGGGATGGTATAATTTTAAATCGATATTATTAGAAACGAGCTAATCCAAATGATAGAAACAGCATTCCACTAAGTAAAATAATAAAATATATAAACTTCTTTATATCTTGGAATTCTACTCCTTCCTTTAAAATTAATTTTCTAAAACTCTTTGAAACTAGTATTAAAACTGAAGTCAGGAAAAGTAAAGCAAGTGCAATATTGACTCCGATTCCGAAATGAAAACCTTTAGGATCCGGATTTAAAAAAGCAGGAATAAATGCCGATAAAAGGAGTAAATTCCAAACAATCACAGAAACTACAACAACAGGCTTTTTTATTGGAAAACCACCTTGATTTTGTCTTTTCATAATCTCTAAATCAGCATCACTTAAATTACTATTTACATTATTTAAAAAACCAGTTTTTTTGATTTCGTTGAGTACAAATCTCGGATCCTTAAATGTCCAGAATACAACTTCTTTACTATAGTTTTCAATTCGGTGTATTACTTTTACCCCATTGCCAATTAACGGAATCGATTTATACTCTTTTAATTCGATTATATCTTTTGGCTGAAAAACTAAATTCCCTACAATTGAGGCGTTTATTTTTAAAACATCTTTATCAACATATAAATCAGCAAAAGGATAAGTTGCATTTGCCCTTCCAATTCTTGCACCACCTGTTAAGGTAAATTTTTCAGTCATAATTTTTATAAATGTTTATTCTTTTAATTAAAGTTATCTTATGCAAATTATTACAAAACCCCAATATCATCAATTGAATCTTGAACTACTGGTTTAGTTCTAACCAAACGAAATCCTGACTTAAACATGTATATAATTAATAAAACAAATAAAGTCCCCATAATCAAGGTTCCAAACAAATAACCAATACCTTGTGCTGTATTATTATTTATCTCCCTTACGCAATCAACCAAAATTGCTTTAGCAAGCGCTAGAACGGTTGAGAACGAAAATATTGACGCAAGGACAATCAAGATGCATCCTGAGATTTTTCTGAAGATTTTCATACAATGCTACTAAGTTAAATACGATTAAAAACAACTATCAATTTGGCTGTAGCCGAAACAAATATGGCAATTTATTATGAAATTGTTTTACGTAAAACCACATTAATCGTTTATTTTCATCCAAATCATATAACAATCTCCAAAAATCCTGTAATACATTCCTCCTACTTCCTGAATAATTTTACATCATAACATTCAAACAATTAAAATCATGAAAAAGATACTATTAGCCAGTAAAGCAATTTTGGGAGCGGGACTTATTATTTTGTTCCTTCAATCTTGTAAAAACGAAACAAAACAAGAAGATCCAAAAGAAGTTGCTGAAGATGCCAACGAAGCAAAATTCGATTCAATTGACAGTAAAGAAGATGATTCTGAATTTTTAGTGGATCAGGCTGAAATTAATTTGGCTGAAATCGAAATTGGAAAACTGGCACAACAAAAAAGCACCAATCCGGAAGTGAAAAAATTTGGTAAAATGCTTGTTGATGAGCATACCAAATCGGCTTCAGAGGTTAGCGCTTTAGCGAAAGCTAAAAACTTTACTTTACCAACTTCTTTAACAGAAGAAGGTCAGGAAGAATACAATAAACTAAATGAAAAAACAGGCCTTGATTTCGATAAAAAATTCGCCGATATGATGATCGACGGACACGAAAAAGCGATTAAAAAACTTCAAGATGCGACTAAAGATGCCGTAGATCAAGATGTAAAAACTTGGGCCTCAAACAATATTGCAGGTTTAACAGCGCATTTGGAACACGCCAAATTATTGAAACAAAATCTGGACAAAAAGTAAAATAAATTTAATTGGTTATTATTTATTTTTAAGACGCTAAGATTCTGAGATTCTAAGATACTGAGCTATTAAGCATCTAAGAACCCCAAATCTTTGCCAAAAACCCCTCAAGAGTTGAATTGCTTGAGGGGTTTTCTTTTTTAAGTTGCTAAGATGCTGAGATACTAAGTTTCTAAGTTTTTTTTCTTAGTAACTCAGAAACTTAGTGTCTCAGAATCTTTTCTATTTACCAGCTATCTTTTGCAGATGTTCCGGATATCTTGCCCCTTCGATGGTTATTTTTGAAGCGGCTTCATCGATTTCAGCTAAATCTTGCGCAGAAAATTTTAAGTCTAATGCGCCAAGATTTTCTTCCAAGCGATGTAGTTTCGTTGTTCCCGGAATTGGTACAATCCATGGTTTTTGGGCTATGTTCCATGCTAATGCAATTTGGGCATTTGTAGCGCCTCTGTCGGCAGCCATTTTTCCTAATAATTCAATAAAAGCCTGATTTGCTTTTCTGGCTTCTGGAGCAAAACGTGGCAATGAATTTCTAAAATCGGTGCTGTCAAATTGTGTGTTTTCATCGATTTTTGCAGTAAGAAAACCTCTTCCAAGCGGACTGAAAGGCACAAATCCAATTCCCAGTTCTTCTAAAGTTGGAAAAATCTCTTCTTCAGGAGTTCTCCACCATAGTGAATATTCGCTTTGCAATGCCGTCACAGGCTGAACAGCATGCGCACGACGAATACTTTCTACTCCAGCTTCTGAAAGCCCAAAATGTTTCACTTTTCCTTCCTGAATCAAATCTTTTATAGTTCCAGCAACATCCTCTATAGGGACATTTGGGTCTACGCGATGCTGATAATAGAGATCAATCACATCTGTATTCAGTCTTTTTAATGAGCCTTCAATACTTTTACGAATCCATTCCGGACGGCTGTCCAATCCCTTTTTAGAATCACCTTCTAAAAAGCCAAATTTTGTTGCAATTACCACTTTATCGCGAAAAGGCGCAAGAGCTTCTCCCAACAATTCTTCGTTCAAAAATGGTCCATAACATTCGGCAGTATCAAGAAAAGTTATCCCTTTTTCATAAGCGGAACGCAAAAGACTTATCATTTCGTTTTTGTCATGAGCAGGACCGTATCCAAAACTCATTCCCATGCAGCCAAGTCCCAATGCTGAGACTTCAAGACCACTATTTCCTAGTTTACGTGTCATTTTTTTAAAGTTTCTGAGATGCTGAGATTCTAAGATTCTAAGTTTTTTTTTAAGCTTGTAAGATACTAAGACACTAAGTTTTCTTAACGTCTTAGTATCTTAGAAACTTAGAATCTTAGAAACTTAGCAACTTATTTTAAAGAAGCCATATCAATCACAAAACGGTATTTAATATCTCCTTTTAGTAATCTTTCGTAGGCGTCGTTTACTTCGTTTACTCCAATTAATTCGATATCTGCAGTAATATTATGTTCTGCACAGAAATCAAGCATTTCCTGAGTTTCTGCAATTCCTCCGATGGCAGATCCGGCGAAACTTCTTCTTCCTAATAAAAGACTGAAAGATGTTACAGGAAGCGGTTCCATTGGTGCACCAACAAGCGTTAATGTTCCGTCAACTTTTAGTAAATTTAAATACGAATCAATGTTATGTTCTGCCGAAACGCAGTCTAAAATAAAGTTTAGACTTTTGGCATGCTTAGCCATTTGTTCCGAATCTGTAGACAAAACTACTTCGTCTGCTCCAAGTTCTTTGGCTGCATCAAATTTTGATACCGATGTTGTAAAAACTACCACATGAGCACCCATAGCTTTTGCTAATTTGATTCCCATATGTCCTAAACCACCAATTCCAACAATTCCAACTTTTTGTCCAGGACCAACTTTCCAGTGTCTTAAAGGAGAATACGTTGTTATTCCTGCACAAAGCAAAGGTGCAACTCCAGCAAGATCCAGTTTATCTGAAATATGCAATACATAATTTTCGTCGACTACAATGCTTTGCGAATAGCCACCAAAAGTATGTCCTCCCAAATGTTTGTCAGGCGAATTGAATGTCAATATACTTCCTTCGTCACAATATTGCTCTAAATCACTTTTACAATGATCACATTCTCTGCAAGAATCAACCATACAACCTACACCGGCTAATTGTCCTACTTTAAAGTTTTTTACATGATCTCCAACTTTGGTTACGCGCCCTACAATTTCATGTCCGGGAACAATTGGATACATGGTTCCGTGCCACTCATTTCGTGCAGAATGCAAATCAGAATGGCAAATTCCGCAATACAAAATTTCGATTTCTACATCGTGCGCCTGTACAGCTCTTCTTTTAATATCTAATGCTTTCAACGGTGCTTCGGCAGCTTCTGTACCAAAGGCTTTGATGTCTTTTGTTTCCATAGTTTTATATTGTTGTTTTTTAGTTTTTTGTTTTTTGTTTTTTGTTTTTTGTTTCAAGTTTCAAGTTTCAAGTTTCAGGTTTCAGGTTAAAAAACTTAGAATCTCAGCATCTTAGAAACTTAGAATCTTAGTAACTTAAAAGAAAATACTCTCCATCGGTTACTTTGTCAAGCCAGATTCCGTGGCCTTTGTCGACTTCTGTGATAATCGCAACGTAAGAGAACTTGTCAAAAGGAGTTGCTCCGTACCAATGCTCTACTCCAGGCAAAATAGTAACCACTTCATCTTTTTGAAGTCTTCTCACAGCACTTCCTCTTTCCTGATAATATCCTGCTCCTTCTTTTGCAATAAGCATTTGCAGCCCTGCATTAATGTGCCAGTTGCTTCTAGCGCAAGCTTCAAACGTAACTTCTTTTATTACAGTGTTTTCAGGATGAATATTGCTGGTTTGTTTTTTATAAGAAACGTCGCCTGTCATAAATGTATTCGGGACTTTTCCTTCTTCAATAACTGTTGAATAATTTGTTGACATAAATTTACTTATTTTTTGAGTTTGATTGTATTTAAAATTACTACATTATTGATTATTAACAATTTACTAACCTTTTTCTGATTAGAAACTAATAAAAAATAAAAATAGATTTACCTTCAGGATTCCCTGTAAAATAATTTGAAGGCGTTAAATTTTCTTTAGTAGAAAATTGATTGATTATTTAAATTAACTGGTGCTTTCATAATTTTCGTGTTTTGGAATTATCAGAATCAGGAAACTAAATTTTGAGAAAGCTAGAAGGCGCTTTATGAAGTGTTATTTAGTTTATTAAAAACTGATAAATGATTAATACTGTAATTTCAGAGGCAAAATTAGAGCAACAATGCTTCTGAAAAATAACAATATTCAAACAAAAAATTATGAAATTGAAACAATTTACATGCGAAGAGATTTTGGAACTGTCCCAGTAAGTCTTTTAAAATAATTATTAAAATAACTCGGATATTCAAATCCAAGTGAATAACCAATATCCGAAATACTCCAATCAGTATGATGCAACAAAGCTTTTGCCTCATTGATAATTCTTTCCGTAATATGCGCTGTTGTTGGTTTTCCTGTAACTTCTTTTACCGAACGATTTAAGTGGTTTACATGCACAGCAAGGCTTTGCGCGTAATCTTGCGGTGTTTTTAATGCTAAAGGTTCGTTTTTAGTTTCTATCGGAAATTGTCTTTCTAATAATTCTAAAAACAAAGAAGTAATTCGTGCAGAGGCATTTTTATGTTTAAAGAAATTTTCCGAAGGCTGCATTTTCATTGATTCATGAATAATCAAATTGACATAACTGCGCATTAAATCGTCTTTAAAAACATAATCTGTTTCGTATTCTTTGATCATTTTTTGAAACAAAGAATCTATAAACAGCTTTTGTTCAGCGTTTAAAGAAAAAATTGGCGTTCCTCCTATTTTAAATAAAGGCGATTCATGAAGTGTTTCTGAGCGGTCTTTTGCTTTTAGAAATTCTTCTGTAAAAACACAGGCATAACCTTCGTATTCACCAGAAATGGTTTCCCACGAGTATGGAATAATCGGATTGCCGAAAAACAGAATTGTTCCGTCGGTTTCTATTCCGCGGTCAGCGTATTGTATGATACTTTTACTGGTATTGATACAGATTTTATAAAAATCCCTACGGCTGTAAACGGGAATTTTACTTTGATCTCCGTTTATTTGATATACTTTAAAACCTTTCAGCTTTAAATCTGAAGTAAAATCGCAATTCTGAGTTTCTGTCTGATTATTCATTTTGCAAAGTTATGAAAATCAAACAATATTTAAGTTTATTTTGTTTCAGGTTTAACCGCGACGATTCACTAAGTTTTTAAGTCGACGAAATAATCTCGCAAAGTCGCTAAGACGCAAAGTTATTTTTTCTCGCAGATTTTGCAGATTAGCAGATTTATTATTTATAGATGTATCAATAAGTACGACCACTGATAATCTGCAGATCTGCAAAATCTGCGGGAAACTATTTTATATTTAAACTTCCTGCACGCAGTCCTTTCGCAGAAGCGGATAAAACAACTTCATTTGCATTTTCTTCTTTTTGAATGATTATTTGAGCGTAACCATTAAAAAGCTTTCTTTTCCATTGCTCAGCAGGCGTACTTACCTGAATAATGCCAGGGTCTGTATTCATGACATCCCAGTCTTTTACTTTTTGCAATGGTGTTGCAATTATGTGAATTGTGTTTTTTCCTTCCTTTAAAACCACAGGATTCAAAACATACTTTTGCGAATCTTCAGTACTTGCCTCAATCTTCTTTCCATTTACAAAAATTGCTACTGCTGCCCCTATTTTTTTATAAAAGAAACTCACAACATTAGCCGTAGTATTATTTTTTAAATCAAATTCTCCTCTGTAAATATAAGACGGTGCCTGATTTTTGTAATCGCGGTCGCTAAATGCAATTTTCCATTCATTTTCAGGATAATTTGATAATTGTTGAGGCAAAGTTGCATCGGTTCTTTTCTGTTCTTTAAAATTCGTTATTTTAACCAATTCAAGATCGTCAATAAACTGATCTTTTTCCAATGAAGTCGGATCGCCGTTTCCTACGCCTAAAATTTTTCCGCCTTTTATAGAAAACGTAATTTCGTCATTTGCAGTCGGAATCTGTAAACCGTTTTTATCTATAACTTCAACCGTAATTACAGAAACTTTTCCTTTCAAAACATTTTCCTTATCTATTGATAATTTTACATTTTCTGCCTTACCCGTCGTTTTCTGAACTTCGGTCAAAACTTTTTTCCCGTTTTTATAGCCAACAGCTTCCAAAGTTCCTGGAGTATAGTTTACTTTCCATTCTAAATGACTGTTCAAAACCATTTTCTTTTTGCCTAAACTTTTTTTGTTTAAGAAAAGCTCCACTTCATCACAATTAGATTGCACCCAAACATCAATTTCTTTGCCTTCCAATCCGCTCCAGTTCCAATGCGGCATAATGTGGAGTACCGGTTTGCTTCCCCACCATGATTTTAAGTAAAACACATTGTCTTTCGGGAAACCGCAAACATCCATCATTCCAAAATACGAAGTCACCGATGGCCAGCCATAAGGAGTTGGTTCGCCACGATAATCAAATCCGGTCCAGATAAACATTCCTGCTAAATAAGGTCTTTCGGCATAAAACTTCCAACCTTCTTCAATGCTATAAAAAGTTGGGCGTGGTTTTTTGTCGTAGGCACTTTTATAGTGTTTGGCATCATCTGTAAAATAGATTCCGCGGGTTGCAAAAGTCGAGCCTTCCTCCGTTCCCATTCCTGATTGTTGTTTGAATTCATTTCGATGCGCGTCGATATCACCATTTCCAAGATAATTGTAACCCATAATTTCAACAACAGACGAAATTCCGCTTTTAAATCCGCTGCTGATACCGACTGTTACTGGTCTAGTAGCATCAATGCTTTTTGCAAAATCCTGCATCACATTTGTAATGCGTTCACCAACGATATTTCCTTCGATATTCCATTCTTCATTTCCAACCGACCAACAGAAAATACTCGGATGATTTCGGTCGCGTTTCATCATTCGTTCCAAATCATTCAAATGATAATCGTTGATTCCCATTAAACGGGTTTCGTCAATAACTAACATTCCGAGTTTGTCGCAGGCTTCCAACAATTCAGGCGTTGGCGGATGATGCGAGCAACGATAGGCATTCGAGCCCATTTCTTTTAGTTTCTGAATTCGGTAATACTGAAGTTCATCTGGTAACGCAGTTCCAATTCCGGCGTGATCCTGATGATTATTGGTTCCTTTTAATTTTAAAGGTTTTCCGTTTAGAAAAAAGCCATTTTCCGGATCAAATTTTATAGTTCTGATTCCGAATGGTGTTTCATAATAATCAATCGTTTTTCCATTTTGTTTCAATTCCGTAACCAAACGATATAAATTTGGCGAATCAATATCCCACAAAAGCGGATTTTTAATAGTTAGTTTTAAAGCTTTAGTATTTGTTTTATAAAATTCGGGAGCTGAAACATTTTCAGAGACTGTCGTAATTTGCTTGTTTGAAGCATCAAAAACCGTCTGAAAAATTTCTATTGAACCTTTATAATTTCCTTTGTTTATAAGAGTTACTTCTGCCGTTACTTCTGCATTATTGTCTTTAATTTCAGAAGTTACATACGTTCCGTTCAAAGCAACATGAACCGGATTTGTTTTTTGCAGATAGACGTGTCTGTAAATCCCCGCGCCTTCATAAAACCAGCCTTCTTCCATTGAAGCATCGGCGCGAACTACAATTGTATTTTCACCGCCATAATTCACATAAGCCGTAACATCATATTCAAATCCGTTATATCCGCTTTCTTCTGTTCCGAGATAATAACCGTTAAAAAATACCTTTGAGTTTCTAAAAACACCGTCGAATTTCAACGAAATAATTTTGTTTTTATCCGTTTCCGGAATAGTGATTTTTTTTCGGTACCAACCAATACTTTTCTCCGGAAAGCCTTTTCCTGCCATTTTAAATCCGTGACTATAACTTCCGCTTTCGCTAAAATCCTGTTCAACAGCCCAATCATGAGGCAAATCGAGTTTTCGCCAGGCACGATCATCAAAGTCTTTAGCGGCAGGACCATCTCCAAAACCTGTTTTTGTTAAATACGAAAAATAACCCGTTGCATGTCCGAAATCTTTTTCGGTATCAAATAAATGGCCAAATGAAAAACGCCAGTCTTTATCAATTAAAATAAGCTCTCTGTCTGATTTGCTTTGGGCGAAAGCCAGACTTGAGACAACAGAAACAAAAAATAGAATAAATACTTTCTTAGAAGAAAAATTCATAAAAATGTGGTTTGGATAGTTAGAAAAACAAAATGCTAAAATTAAGTTTTAAAACCCGTTTAAGTTAATAGTATTTTATCAAAACGTTTACAATAACTTCATTAAAACTGATAAAAAATTGGTTATTAAAATTTAGAATCATTCTATTGGCTATACTTTTTAAAATAATTTTCTTTTGATGTAATTTTATACTAAAATTTAAAAAAAGCAAAGATTATATGAGTGTTATTAAAGATGAAAAAAAGCTTCTAAGCGTCATTAAACGTATCGATGAAAAGATCGATAAAAATAATGACCAAAAGATACTTGCCTTTTTTGAATCTCTTGGACTAACTGAAAGAGAGGATGTTCCTAAAAATTTTCTGGATTGGGATACGATTCTTATTGTTGTTCCTGACCGCCACATTTCGCATGAATTAAAGTATTACAAATTCTCTATATCAAGACTTTTTTTTGTAACCAATCCGTATGCGGACAATATTCATATTTATGATTTTGACGAATGGAAAAATGTTACGCGAAATAAAACACAGTTTCAAATCAGGGAAATGATGAAAACGAGTTTTGGCGGTGTAAAAAAGGCAAATACAGAAAACGAATAAACAATTTTAAAAACAAAAAAGCCCATTTCTAACGATTTGGGCTTTTTTTTGTTTTAGTTTTCAGGTTGCCAATTTTGAATTTCTCAACTTATTTGATAATCTCAAAAATTTTTAGAAATTTCTGCTCTAATTTTTTCTTTCTTCTATTCGCTTTCCATCGGGAATAAAAAGCCATAAAAAGCAAAAACAGGTTAACAATTGTCGAAGCTTTTCGTAAACCTTTTCCAAAAAACAGAAAGAATAAATTAATTGCGACAATCAAAACTATTGGAGAATATTCCACCCAAATCGACTGAAATTTACTATTGGCTTCAACTATGTAATCTAATTTAAGTGCGCTATCAACACTTTTATATTTTCCTTTTATAACAAAAATGGTTGGCGATAGCTCTGAATTCAGCGTTAAACGAAAATCAGTATCATCAAAATGACCATAAAAAGGCTTTGATCCTCCAAATCTGGGGAATATTCTAAACGAACTTAATTTTACTTTTACAGAACCAATTTCTGTATTGTTTTTTAATCTCGCTCTGAATTCTGTTACACTGAGTTTTGATCTCATTTTACTTTAAAGTATTATAAAAGCTCATTTTTATTTTTGATCCAACAAACCTTTTATCATATCCTCCAAAGCTTTTCCGTGAATATTTTTCGCCAGAATAATTCCGTTTTTATCAATTAAAAAATTTAACGGAACGGACTGCAACATATAATCTGCTACAACTGGAGACTGCCAATATTTTAAGTCACTTACATTTGTCCAAGGTAATTTCCCTTTCGCAATTGCAGTAGCCCATAAAGGCTTTTTAGTATCCATAGATATACTGTAAATTGATAATTTTTCTGGGTAAGTATTGTGCAGTTTTAATAATGTTGGCTGTTCTTTAATGCAAGGTCCGCACCAAGAAGCCCAAAAATCAACCAATACCAAAGAACCTCTTAATGAGGAAAGTGAAATATTTTCTCCTTTTGTATTTGGAAGATCAATCTCAGGAGCGATATCTCCAACATCAACGCCAACAACTTGCGCTTTTGTACTGGTTATTACACAACATAAGAAGCCTAGAATAAGTAATATTTTTTTCATAATTGATTACGTTTTGTTGATTTGAGGGGCGTTTTTTAATCTCACAAATATAATTTTTCTTTCCTAAATTCCTCATCATTTCATCTTCTCCATCACAAAATTATCCTAAATAAATGATTCCTTAATTGACATATCGGGAAAAGTCGATATATTTGCACCATGGAACATTTAGAAATTTTTAAAGCATTATCCAACAAGTCCAGATTGCAAATGCTGGAATGGTTGAAAGAACCCGAAATAAACTTTCCTGGCCAACTAGAACATGGCGGATTTGAACATGGAGTATGCGTAGGACAAATCCAGGCAAAAGCCGGTTTGACCCAATCTACAGTATCTGAATATTTATCTATTTTACAACGTGCCGGTTTCATCGAAGCCAAACGCGTTGGACAATGGACTTATTATAAACGCAACGAAGGTGCCTTTGAAGCACTCAGTAAATTAATTCAATCTAATTTGTAAAATTACTATGAGTACAAACAACCTATTTTCAGGATTTAACTTAAAATCGTTAAACCTGAAAAACCGAATCGTAATGGCGCCAATGACGCGCTCTTTTTCTCCAAACGGAGTACCAACTGATGAAGTCGCAGCTTATTATCAAAAAAGAGCTGAAGGCGAAGTTGGCTTAATATTATCTGAAGGAACTGTAATTGACAGACCTTCCTCATCTAATGATGCTAATGTACCTCATTTTTACGGCGAAGAATCTTTAAAAGGATGGCAAAAAGTGATTAACGAGGTTCATACTGCCGGCGGAAAAATGGGACCGCAAATCTGGCATATGGGAATTATGGACAATCATCATTCTGGATGGGTTCCTCCTGTTCCTTTTGAAGGTCCGTCTGGATTAAACCGTCCTGATTTTAGAAATGGAGTTGCCATGACTGAAAAAGATATTGAAGATACCATTCTGGCTTTTGGAAAAGCTGCCGCTGATGCGAAAAAATTAGGTTTTGACACAGTCGAAATCCACGGAGCGCACGGTTATTTAATCGATCAGTTCTTTAGAGCTGAAACCAATTTACGTGAGGATATTTATGGCGGAAAAACATTGCCGGAACGTAATCGTTTTGCAATTGAGGTGATAAAAGAAGTTAGAAAGCAAGTTGGAAATGACTTTGCTGTTATCATGCGTTTTTCTCAATTTAAACCTTCTGATTACAATTATAAACTGGCTAAAAACCCAGCAGAATTAGAAGCTTGGCTTACGCCTCTTGTTGATGCCGGAGTTGATATTATACATGCTTCACAACGTCGTTTCTGGGAACCCGAATTTGAAGATTCTGATCTAAACTTTGCAGGATGGGCTAAAAAAGTTACCGGAGCGCCAACAATTACAGTGGGTTCTGTTGGACTTTCTAGCGATTTCTTTGGTGCATTTGCCGGAGAAAGTTCTGAGCCAACTTCTTTAGATGAATTAAACAGACGTTTCGACAGAGGTGATTTTGATTTGGTTGCCGTTGGAAGACCTCTTTTATCTGATCCTAACTGGGTAGCTAAAATTAAAGCAGGCAAAACTGATGACTTGAAAGGCTTTAGTAAAGAAGCTTTAGGACAATTGGTTTTGGAATAAGTTTTTTTTTTAAGGTTCAGAGGGACAAAGAGACAAAGGGACAAAGTTTTTTTCTCTGAAAAACTTAAACTTTATAAACATAAAAAAGGGATGAAACTTGGTGTTTCATCCCTTTTTTTATGAGATGTAGGATTTGCCTTTGCCACTTTGTCCCTTTGTCTCTTTGCAACCTCTGCACCTTTGTCCCTTTGAAACTATGCTACTTCCTTTCTTCTTTGAAATTTACTTTGAAGCCAGTTTCTAACTGGTTCATCATATAGTTTTAAGCATAAATACGCAATAGTAATACTTGCTATTAAAACACCAATTCCTATAAGATATCCGTCTTGTAACGAAACTTTATTGTCGACAACCCAAGCCGTATACCAGTAAATTAATGGATAGTGTGTAATGTAAATTGGGTATGAAATGTCTCCCAAACCTTTGCAAATTTTCAGCGAAAGCGGATTTTTTATTACTCCTCCTGCTCCAATTGCAACAATAAGTGGAAAAATCAAAATGATACAAAATGACTCATATAAACCGTTCATCCACAAACTGTTTTCGTCACCTATTCTCGGCATCGCTAGAACTATAGTAATTAATAAACTACAAACCCAAAAAGCGCCTTTAATTTGGATTAATTTCCCTAAACGACATAGCAAAACTCCAGCAAAAAATGGATATAACAAACGTGTAAATCCAATATTTATTTGTTCGAAATTTAAAGACCAACCTCCAATTACATCGCCTTTTGGTCCAAAAACGGTATAATTAATCAGCATTCCCGCGAATATCAAAACAAATACCGACATTACTTTGTTTGAAAATTTTCGAAATACCAAAGCATATAAAATATTAGCAATATATTCGAAGAAAAGCGACCAAGCCGGACCATCTAAAGGATGCATTTCGCCCCAGCCTCTAATTTCTAAAGAAGGCGGAATAGGCAATAATGTAAATCCAACTATCATGGTAACAATTACTTTCCAAACTTCCATATTGGCAATCATTGGAAACAAATTGTCTGAAGCCTGAAAATAGTAAAAAATGGCTCCTATAATCATTCCCATAATCACCATGGGTTGTAAACGTATCAATCGGCGTTTGTAGAATTCCCATTGCGTCATTTTCGTCCAGCGATCGTCATACGCGTAAGCGACAACAAATCCGGATAAAAGGAAAAAGAAATCAACAGCCAGATAACCGTGATTTATAATCTGTTTAAATCGGCTTCCTCCGTTAAATGCTTCTAAAATGTGAAAAGCAACAACAATAATAGCCGCTACTCCACGCAAACCGTCTAGAATTTCATAATGTTTTTTAGGTTTAATATCAGTAGAAATTGAACTCATGATTTTTTTTTGTGGTTATTTAGGTTAGATTAATATTTTTTTGAAAGATAAAATCGTTTTTAGAATATGCAGTGTTCAAGACATTTTCTAATTATCTAATTTTATTTATTGATGATTTTTAAGCCATTCTGCTCTTCGCTGATCCGGTAAGTGCTTTACAGAAAAGTTTTCGAATTTAGCCTCAAAGCCATTTCCGTCAGGAGAAGCAGCCATTAAACCCACCATCACAGGGGTATTATCCTGCAAAGGCGCATTTCTGGTCATGATATAATTTTTGTCATCAAAAGAGTAAAAGACCTCAATTGCGTCTAAACGGCGAACTGCCTTGATCCAGATAAAAGGTGGCGCTTTCTCTAGTGTTGTTACGCTCCAGTCGCTTTTATCGTGTGTTACTACTGTACTGACGTTAAATTTTCCGTCTACAAATTCGACTCCGGTTTTGATATAATTTTTCTCGTCGATGCGAATCATTAATCCCATTTGATCGAAACGGGCGATGTAATTTCCGGTCAGTTTTACTTTTGCTTCGAACTCGTCGCCATAATTTGCATAATAAAAAGGCGCATCATCAACTGTAAATCCGTAGTGCGAAATTCTCCAGTAATCGCTATTTGGTGTTACATTCATTATTAATGCATTGTTTTTAATTTCCCATTTTTCAGGTTCATTAAACCATTGCATTTTACTAAGACTCTGTGCTGAAAGTGTTTGAAATAAGAAAAGTGCTGCAAAAAGTAGTATTTTTTTCATTCTGGAATTTATAAAATTATGAATCACAAGATATAAAAAAAGGTATTTTATATCTAATTTTTAAAAAGCAAAGCTGCAAATATTTCACTTGCAGCTCTACAACCAACCAATTTAGAAAATTAATGAAATTTATTTAAGTGAAAAATTCACTTTAGATTTGATGTTTACCGAAGATGCTCCAATGATTGCTTCAAAATCTCCAGGCTCGGCAACCCATTCGTGTTTTTTGTCATCAAAGAAACTTAGAGCAACTTTATCGATAGTAAACGATACCGTTTTTTCTTCACCCGCTTTAAGCGAAATTTTCTCAAAATCCTTTAATTCTTTAATAGGACGAGGCAAAGAAGATTTTAAATCGGAGATATAAAGCTGAACAATCTCTGATCCTTCTCTATTTCCAGTATTTTTGACTTTTACAGAAAATGTAATTTTATCACTCGCCGTCATTTGCTTTTTATCTGCTGTTATTTTTCCATATTCGAAAGTGGTGTAACTCAATCCGTGACCAAAAGCGAACAAAGGCTTAACTTTTTGTTTATCAGCCCAACGGTAGCCAACATAGATTCCTTCGTTGTACTTCACTTCATCGCCACCAGGAAATTCCCCTAAAGCATGAGCGCCGTTATCTGATAATTTTACAGGAAAAGTAAATGATAATTTTCCTGACGGATTAACATCTCCAACCAAAATAGCAGCCAATGCATTTCCGGCTTCTGTACCTAAAAACCATCCCTGAACAATTCCCGGAACTTCTTTTATCCAAGGCATTGCAACTGCATTTCCTGAGATATTTACAAAAACAACGTTTTTATTTACTTTGACTAAATCGCTTATTAATTTATCCTGACCATACGGCAAATTCAATTCTTTACGATCATTTCCTTCTGCATCCTGATTATCACTTTTGTTCAATCCTCCAATAAAAAGAACAATATCAGCATCTTTTGCAATTTTTAATGCCTCAGCACTTAATTCGGCAGGAGAACGTTTGTCTTCCAGACTTACTTTAGCCACAACTCCATTGTAATTACTTGTTGGATCACCAACATAACCACGAGCATATACTATTTCAGCCTGATTCCCAATTCGGGCTTTCAATCCTTCAAGTGGTGTAATTTCATATCTTGCTTTTAATGAAGAACTTCCTCCACCAACAGTCATCATTTTAATTGCATTCTCACCAATTACAGCGATTTTCTTAGTTTTAGAAAGGTTTATTGGCAAAATATTGTTGTTGTTCTGAAGTAATACAATTCCTTCTTCGGCGATTTTACGACCTGCATCGGCGTGTTCTTTTGTTCCGAAAGAACCAAAAGGACGATTTTTATCCATATTGGTCAGGAAAGATAAACGTAAAATACGACGCACTTTTTCATCTAATTCTTTTGTTCCAACTTCACCTTTTCTAATCATTTCAGAATAAGGTTTTGCCAAATAATAATTGTCATAGGCATTGCTTGTTCCCCAGGAAAGTCCGTTTGTCCAAGATCCAAATTCCATGTCCAAACCATTAAAAATAGATTGTTTTGTATCATGAACTCCTCCCCAATCTGAGATTACAACACCTTTAAAACCCCATTCTCCGCGGAGAATATCGTTAAGCAAAAATTCATTATGACAACATTGCTGCCCTTTATATTGGTTGTAAGAACCCATAATTGCCCATGCATCGCCTTCCTGAACAGCTGCTTTAAACGCAGGCAGATAGATTTCATAAAGAGCACGATCGTCTACAATTACGTTTACAGAATTACGATTAGTTTCCTGATTGTTTAATGCAAAATGTTTCACGCAAGCCGCAACTCCAATCGACTGAACGCCTTTTATATAAGGAACAACCATTTTTGAAGTTAAAAACGGATCTTCTCCCATATATTCGAAGTTACGTCCGTTTAATGGGCTTCTGTAAATATTTACGCCTGGTCCTAACAATACGTTTTTATTACGGTAACGTGCTTCTTCCCCAATAGATTTCCCATACAAAGAAGCCATTTCTTTGTTCCATGTTGCAGAAAGCGCTGTAAGAGCCGGGAAAGCGATACAAGAATCATTTGTCCATCCGGCCTGATCCCATTCGTCCCATTTTACTTCTGTACGAATTCCGTGTGGTCCGTCTGTCATCCAGTTTTCCGGAATTCCTAAACGCGGCACACCCGGCGAACTGAATTTGGATTGCGCATGAATCATGGCAATTTTTTCTGAGGTTGTCATTCGCGAAAGCGCATCTTCGACACGCTCTTCAATTGGCTTTTTGTCATCCAGATAAACCGGAACTTTATTTTGAGCCTTTAGTCCAAATGAACTCAATAATACTAAAACAACAATTGTTTTAACGTTTTTAAACATAACTAATAAGTATTTAAGCATTCAAATTAATTAAAGATTGAATGGCACACCAATATCATCTTTAATAATATTGTAAAACTAAAACGTTATAGTTTGCGATGGAATTTTAAAGTAGAAAAAGTAGTGAATTAAAAACTTAATTTATTAAAAATCAATAAATTACAATTTATTTAAAGCATAAAAAAGTAGTGATTTTAAAAGACATTGTTACATTTTCAATGCAATTATTCCAATTTTCATCACCATTTCTTCAAAATCATTTCTCGAAACTGCCGCTTTGTTTCTAGCTCGTGTTCGATAATTATAAATTGTGCTTAAAGAGTATCGCAGAAAGGCTGCGATTTTTACGCTGTCCGTAATTCCTAAACGAATTAAAGCAAAAATTCGAAGTTCGGTATTCAATAATTCTCCCTGTTTCAAAATTATTTGCTCGTCTTTAATTAGCAATTCATTAAAATCCTTGACAAAGGTTGGATAGAGGTTCAGGAAAATGATGTCAAAATTCTTGTAAAGTTCTTCTAATTCAGTATCGACTAAAGTTGTAGATCGTAGTATTTTAGAAATCTCTTCAAATTGCTTTGCAGTGGCTTTTTTGTTTAAGATGAGACGATAATTTTCCAGCTTATTGATGTAAGTTGAACAAAGACTGAAAAAATGAGCGATATATTCTTCCTTAATATGGTTGGATTCTGATAATTGTCCGTTTCGTTCCTGAAGTTGCAAATTGGTTTCGGTAATATCATGATTCAGTTCTGCTAGTTTTTGGCTTGTTTCATAAAGTTCTCCACGAATTCTGGAAACTTTTTTCATTTGCTTGTACACGTAAATTACCGCTGCGATTAAAAAAACAGACAACAAACTGATACATAACAAATAAAGCTGTAACTCGGTTTTCCTTTTGGCCTCTTTTTCCAAATAAACGGTATTGATAATAGAATACACTTCCGACATTAATAAAGTCCGAAACTGTACATTACAATAAATAGCATCCTCAATAGCCGATTGCGTGAGTTTATACGCCATGTCGACATTTCCTATTTCATAAAAAACCAATGCTAGTTCTTGCAGTGAAGCGTTGTCTTTATTGGCATTTTGAATGTCAGCTGTTGCTGAAAGCGCAAAATATTTTTTTCGCAATTCGAGCTGCTTTGTATGCTCAAAGATATCTCCCAATAAATACGTAATCATCGCATATTGCGGATTATCCTGTTTTATTCCTTTTAGGAGATTGAGCAACTCTTTTTGGGCGCTGTCGTATTTTTTTTGCGAAATTCCCTGCTGAATTTTATTGATTTTAAAGCTTAAAGTATTCGGATCTAATACACCTAAAAGTGAATCCCTGTATTTTCGGATTTGCTGTATGTATTTAACATCATAACTATTGGCGGCATAATGCTCGAAAAACTCGCGATACGCCACATAATAATCCGATAAAAGCGTTGTTGAGAGTTTTCGTTTATCGATCCCTTTTAAAATTGCTTCGGCTTCGCGGTATTTTCCTGAAGAAGAATATAAATTTACTAATTGAATCTGCGCTAAATTCAATAATTCATCGTTTTGAAGCTGATTGGCTATTTTCAGGTTCTTTTTGACATACAAAATAGCCGAATCCGAATTGAATTTCTGATATTCTGCAAACAATGTTTTATTGTAATTGTATTCTTGTTCAGGAGTTAAATGCTCAGATTTTATTTTTTTGAAGTTTGAAATTCGCTCTTCTTTTAAATAAACGTAATGCGCTTTGTTTTGTAAAGCTAAATTCAATTTCATCAAAATATCATCTGTGCTTTCCGTCGCAAAGACCGAAAAATTTCCACAAATGACTACTAAAGCGATTAAATACTTTTTCAAGCTGATTTTTATAAAAAGGAATTACAAATATAACAAAGTGTTTAAATAATCACACTCGACCTATTATCTATTGTCTTGCGATTGGTGCAGAAAGGCAACTTTCCGGAATATCAAATGCATTGACCAACGCAACTGCATCCGGTCTGATATCCCAACACAACTGATTAACTATTTTTCGAATTGCTTTTGTTTTTGCGGCTTCCATATAACCATCTTCAAGATACCAGCCTTTGTTTTTTTCTAATTGCAAAAGCGCAAATAACTGATACAACTTCGTTAAAATTTGTTTTGAATTTTCATCTTCAATTGCTTTTAAGGCTTCCTGAAACTGTTCTAAAATAATGCGCTCCAAATACGCCTGAGCCACATCGATCATTTGATGTTGTACAACATTAAAAGCGTCATAAGCTTCCAAACCGTTATCAATTAGTTTTTTGATACGTTTTGCTGCCGATGCCAGAATTGTTTTTTCGCGATGAACAAATGCCTGAAGATGAAATTCCTGATCAAGAAGATGTTCTTCATCCGTTCTTCGGGTTGCTATTGGGTTTTTCTCGGCAAGAGCCGTTTTAGCATTTTCATACACATAATTTATAATTCCCGCGGCACCCATTTCTCCAAAAGACTTTCTGAATTCAGCTAAGCGGTTTTTGGCTACTAACTGCATCAAAACAGTGTTATCGCCCTCAAAAGTGGTATATATTTCGGTATCGTTTTTTAAAGCATCGATTCTGTTTTCAGACAAATATCCTTTTCCGCCACAAGCTTCACGGCATTCCTGAAGAATATCTCTCGTGCTCCAGGTTGAATACGATTTCATTCCGGCGGCCAAGGCTTCTATTTCCTGCATTTCACTTTCGGTTCTGTTCAGGAATCTTTTGGTTAGATATTGAAGTCCAAAATGTACCGCGTAAGTTTTGGCTAGATTCGGTAGTAATCTACGTTGATGCATTCTGTAATTTAAAATTGGAACTTCTGATCCGCCTTCAGGGCCAAATTGTCTTCTTTGATCGCTATAGCGAATGGCAATTGTTAATCCAGATTTGGCTGCAGCCAAAGCAGATCGCGGAATCCCGATTCTTCCTCCCACCAAAGTACCCAACATCGTGAAAAAACGACGATTATCACTCGGAATCGGGCTTTCGAATTCTCCCTTTTCATTTACAGAGGCGAAACGATCCAGCATATTTTCTTTCGGAATCACAACGTTATCGAAACTTATTGTTCCGTTGTCAACGCCGTTTAATCCCATTTTATGTCCACAATCACCGATAGTAACGCCTTTTAGAACATTTCCGTCAGGATGACGCAATGGTACAACAAAGGCATTTACGCCATAATCGTGGTCGTTAATAATAAGTTTAGCAAAAACAGTTGCCATTTGACCATGAACGGCAGCGTTTCCTATATATTCTTTTTGAGCATTTTTATTTGGCGTATGAATGGTAAAAGTCTGCTCGTTATGATTGTATGTTGCCGTTGTTTCCAATCCTTTTACGTTAGATCCGTGATGGGTTTCGGTCATGGCAAAACAGCCGGGAAGTTTTAGAGAACCAATATCTTTTAGATATTTAGCATAATGTTTTTCAGTTCCTAAAGACTGAACGCTCATTCCCCAAAGTCCGAATTGTACACCAAATTTAATCACCAAACTTAAATCGTGATAACTCAGCGTTTCCATGATTGCGAAATAATCTTCTACATTTCCTCCTCCACCGTATTCTTTCGGATACGCCATATTTCCTAAGTTTTCATCGGCCAGAATTTTACACCAATTGTAAACCGTTTGGCGAAAAACATTAATATCTGTAGAAGTTTCGTAAGCAAATTCAGGTCTGGAAATAATCGATTTGACTCTTTTGATGATTGGAGCTTCTTTTCCGTCAAGGAATTCTGTTATTTTTTGGATATCAAAATTGCTTGTCGTTTGCGAATTTGCAGTAAACGAACCCGTTTTTGTTTTAAAATTCTGAATGGCTTCTTCGCCTAAAAAACCAAGATTGTTCTCGAGTTTTGTAAAATCTGATTCTAGTGATTTTATATCCAAATCTTTATCTGACAACGCAACAGCAATATCAAAAATGGATTTGATAGTAGTTTTATCCTGAATGTGCGATTCTATATCTAATTTCCATTGTGAGAGTTCATTTCGCGAAGGCGGATTTGAAATATCAACTTTTGAAAGAAGCTGCTGTTTTTCTTCGGGCGAAAGCCAAATTAAATTATTGATAAATTCCTGAATCGTTGTAAATTCTTTTTGAGTTAAAAGATCATCAGACCACACTAAATAAAATAACGGAATAAAGGCTTGGAGTTTGGAATTTTTCATATAAAAGGATTCGGTTTTTAATTAATTTTTGCCACTCCCGATAGCTATCGGGATTCACAGATTAAAAGGATTTTTTCTTGCCACGAATTACACGAATTTTCACAAATTTCTTTCTTTTTAAACTAAATCAAATTCGTGAAAATTCGTGTAATTTGTGGCTAATTTTTATGCATTACCATATAATCCTTTTAATCTGTGAAATCTGTCGCTATAAAGATTCAATTTACTGCATAAAAAAACAGGAATGAAAAATACTCATTCCTGTTTTAAAACCCTGTTAAGATTCTCGTAATTTTACCCTTTAAACCAATAAAAAATGCAAAACCAACTTATTGAGAATCTTTAGGTGACAGGATATATTTTTGCTTTATGGCAAATATGTGATGTGAGTTAAAAACCAAAACGGCCAGAAAAACGATTCCGTACGCTACAATTTGTATAATTCCAAATTGTTCTTTGTAAAAAAACATAGCCAATAGAAAAGCAATCATTGGGTTGATATTTAAAAGCATTCCGACTGTCGAAGAATTAATTCCGGAAAGCGCATATAAATTAAGAAATAACGGAAAAATGGTAAACAAAATAGCAATTGTTTCAATGCAGAAATAGAACTTAAATTCTGTTGGCACTTCCCCACTGTATGCCGGATAAAAAGGCAGTAAAAACAAAGCTGCCAAAGTAATATGAAAGGTTAGAATGATAAATTTATCAAAACCTTTATTAATACGCTGGCTCACAAGATAAGATGCATACGTAAAACCAATAATGATACTAAAAAACATATCCATAATATTAGCGTACGACAATAAAATACAACCCGAAATACTTAGCCCAACCGCAATCCATTGTGTTTTGCTTAATTTTTCACTCAAAATAAAGTAAGCCAATAAAGTGGTTAAGATGGGACAAACCAAATAGGCCAAAGAAGTCGCTTTTACGCTTACATGGTTCATTACATAAATAAAAGTAAACCAGTTCGCCATTAGAAAAACGCTTCCGCCGATATTCAGCAAAGTACTTTTTCTTTTTTCTGCTTTTGGTAAAGCCTTAAAAGTTTCGATTGTTTCTTTGACTTTTTTTCTTCTGAAAGTAAAAGAAATTAGCAACATTAAAACACTGCAACTGAAAACACGATAGAACAAAATATCCAGAGAAGCGTAGTCATGGATAGGTTTTAGAACTAAACTGAAAAAGCCCCAAATAATAAAACAGGTAATTGCAGCGATGTAATATTTTGTTGTTTTCACAGTGTTTCGTTTTTAATTTTCTTGGTGAAACAAATTTCTAAAAAATAAAATAGCAATACAGATACAGTTTTTGTAAATTGCACCATAACAGTTTTTTTTTATGAAAAATTCAAATTACCTCTATCTTCAGTTTGCGGACAGGATCGAAAAACAAATAAAATCGGGTGTTTTAAGTGTTGGAGATAAACTTCCGTCAATTCGTGAAGTATGCGCTGAAACGGGTTACAGTATGAGCACCGTGAGCAAAGCATATTATGAAGTAGAAAGCCGATCGCTTATTGAATCCAGACCACAATCAGGTTATTATGTAAGCAACACCTCTGCACGAATAATTACGGAACCTTCTCCGAGCAGTCCAATTTTAAAAGGCGCAAACATAGATCGCGAAGATTTAATTGATCAGGTGTACGGCAATATGACGGACAAAAATATTACGATGCTTTCGTTGGGTTTTCCATCAAATGAGTTGCTGCCTATAGCGAAATTAAATAAAGGAATGATTCAGGCGATGCGTTCATTGCCCAATAGTGGAACGAGTTACGATCAGGTTAAAGGCAATCTGAATCTGAGAAGAGAAATTGCAAGGTGGTCGTTTACCTGGGGCGGATCTCTTACGGAAGAAGATATCATTACAATGCCGGGCTGCACAAGTGCTATTTCGCATTGTTTAATGACGCTTACAAAACCCGGAGATACCATTATTACAGAAAGTCCCGCTTATTTCGGCATCTTGCAACTTGCCAAATCATTGGGTTTGTATATAATGGAATTGCCTACCAATATGACTACCGGAATTGAACTGGAGGCATTGAAAAAAGCACTTGCTTCTAAAAAAGTAAAACTTTGCCTGTTGATGAGCAATTTCAGTAATCCTTCCGGAAGTATGATGCCGGCTGAACACAAAATTGAAGTCGTAAGATTGATGGAATTTTATAATATTCCGCTGATTGAAGATGATATTCACGGCGATTTATACTTTGGCTCCAGCCGACCAACAAATTGCAAAACCTATGATGAAAGCGGCATTGTACTTTGCTGTAGCTCGGTTTCTAAAACACTTTCACCCGGATATCGCGTAGGCTGGGTTTCGCCCGGAAAGTTTAAAAAACAAATTTTGCGTAATAAAATTTATCATTCGCTCTCCTCACCTACGATTACACATGAAGTCGTGGGCGATTTTCTTAAAAATGGACGTTATGAAAATCATCTTAGAAAAATACGTCAGATTCTAAATCATAATTGTAATAATTATATCAATACAGTTTTAGAATCATTTCCGGCGGGAACAAAGGTAAGTCAGCCACAAGGCGGTTTTTTTCTTTGGGTAGAATTAGACAAAAGCGTCGATACTGCGGCATTTTATCATTTGGCAATGCAGCACAATATTAGTATTGCGCCGGGCCGAATCTTTTCGTTTCAAGATCAGTTTTCAAATTGTATGCGCCTAAGTTTCGGACTTCCGTGGAGTAATGAATTGAGACAATCTATTCAAACTTTAGGAAAATTAGCCACCAAATAGTTTTATAACCCATTGAGTACAAATTATTTTAACACATAGATACATAGACAAATGACATTCGAAAAAGGCGTTTCACTTATTTAAAATAAACATAGTTAGCTATGTGTTAGAAACTAGTTTCTTTTTGTATTCTTTTTTTACATAATCCCGAAGCTTCGGGACTATGTTTCTATGTGTTAGATAAAAACAAGAATTACAGCCAGCGGGGTTTTATAATAAAAAATAACGCCCGTAAAGGCGTTGTCAATTAACAAATATAAGAAACCAAAAATCAATTTATAGAACGAAATAAGCGTCGCTTTCGACTTTCTTAGGTTCATCTTTTAAATCAAACTCTTTTATAATATCAAATTCGCTTTGATATTCGTTCAGCATTTGCTTCAGATTTTTTTCGATTGTATTTGCAATAGTGGTCATTGGCGTATCTGTTGGGCGATTCTCAAACGGATCCTGCAAATGAATTGCCATTCTTTCTATTAAGAAAAAAGCAGTCGAAATAGCTGTAATTAATGGAATCGCAAACCAACTTAAAACACTTGTCAATCCAAACGGAAGCAGTAAAACGAATAAACACAATGTTAATCGGATATACATACTATATGTTGTTGGAAATATTGTGTTTTTAATTCGCTCACATTTTCCCATTTCGTCGCATAATCTTGATAAGGTATTATCAATTTCTACCTGTTGGTACATATTGATTTTCTTATCATTTTTTGCATTTCTAAGATCGCGCGCATGCAGCATCAGAATTGCATTTGGAATGTTTTGATGATTTTTTATATAACGCAATTCTTCATCGCTTACCAAATCTTTAATAGGCTTTATTGCATCTTTATTTCGAAGTGCATTACCTAAACTATAACACCAGGCAATTTGCCTTTTTGCGAAATTTTCTTTGAATTCACTAGCTTCAACAGAAAAATCCGGATCTTTATAAAACGTCAATACCTGACGAATTAATGTTCTCGAATCGTTTACAATCGCACCCCAAACAATCCTCGCTTCCCACCATCTGTCATAAGCCTGATTTGATTTGAAGGCCAATAATAGCGATATAATGGTACCAATCATGGTTGGAATAGCAATAGGAATATCTACAGGTAAATTGATAAAATAATGGTGAAAAATTTCAAATAAAATCGTGTAAACCAATACCAACACGATTTCAACTTTAACTTTCCCGAGAACGTACTTCATTGGAACTCTTTTCTTTAATAACATACTTTCGGTTTTAAAATTAAAATTTAGCTACGAATGGCTTTATACCATTTCTTCATAAAGTGAAAGAACCGGAAGTCCCAGTTTTTCGTTTATGCTTTCTTTTTTATTCTTTTTGAATTTAATTTTCTCCCCTTTTCTTGTTTCTACAAGCAAATCAATTTCGTATTTAGAAATTGCTTCAGATAAGTAAGGCGCTATCTCATCGTAGTTTTCATCTGTTTTAGCTGTTTGGCTGACGATTTCATAGGAGAAATTATCATTCAAAAACTGCTGAACGTCTTTAACATGCATATTTGCGTTGCTGTTTTCGATATAAAGTGCTTTTGAAAAATCTTCTTTTAACTGCTCGTTTCCTAAATGAAGAATTGGACATTTTTGATTTCCGGCCAATTGAACCAAATACTGATGAATACGTTTTGTTTCCTGTTTATAAGAATACGTCAGAACGACTAGTTTTACAGAAAAGTGTTCGATAATTCTTCTGAAAATTGGAGATGAAAGTCCGTATTGATTGTGAATTGTAATTTTGCAGTTTTTTGTATGATCAATCATATATCTGCAAGTTTCTAAAACTTCTTCCTGACTTTTGGTTAGCCCAGTACGCATTTCACGTAAGAAGTTAGACGATGAAAAAGCATCTGGAGTTTCTGAAACCATCATTAATATGATTTCGCAGTCTGTATTTTTAGATTGTGTAATTGCCGATTTTACTGCTGCAATTGTATCATCTTTTAAAGTCGTCGGTATAAGGAAATTTTTCATATGTATAATCTTTTAGTTTATACATACAAAATAACCCCTCCAAAATTAGAGGGGTCTTAATCTTAAATTAGAATTTTCTAAGATTCAACATTAGATTTTTTAATGTTGTTCTTCTTAATTTTGGCTTTTGCAAAAATAATAGTCACAATGGTCCCTTTATTCTGTTCGGACTGAACCTGGATTTCACCATCATGCATACGAATGATTTTTGACGCCAACGGAAGACCTAAACCGTAACCAATATATTTGGCTGCAATTTTACCTCTGAAAAAAGGTTCATATAAATGCGGAATATCCTCTGGAGGAATTCCGATTCCGATATCGTTTATTGCAATTTTAATAGCGTCCTGATTGGCAGACAGCGTTACAAAAACCTCATTGTTATCAGAATACTTTACACCATTTGTAATAATATTATTAATCGCTAATTCTAAAAGTGGCTTGTTGCAGGGAATTAAAAGCAAATTAGAATCCTTTGGAGCAAAATTAAGTTTAATACTCACACGATTATCCGGATATATTTTGTCTAAATCTGATTTTACATCCAATAATAACTCATCAATTCTGGCAATATCCAAAACCTGTTTATTACCATCATAACCTGTTTGCGTAAGCTTTAATAAACTTTCGGTCAAATTTCCTAATCGTGATGCCTGACTGTAAATATTTTCTAACGATTGCACATATTCAGCAACTTCACGTTCCTTCAAAAGCATAATTTCCGACTCGGCAATAATTGTCGTAATTGGAGTTTTTAATTCATGAGAAGCGTTATTGATGAAATTTGCCTGTATTTCAAATGAAGTTTCCAGACGATCGAGCATATCATTGAAAGTAGCCGTAAGATCTGAAATTTCATCTGAGTTTTTAACTTCGGGCAATCTGTTATGAAGGTTTGAAGCACTAATTCTATTAACTTCTTTTGTAATTCTTGCTACAGGATTAATTACTTTTTTTGCTAAAAAACGTCCCAATAAAAACGCCAGAATCACAAATCCGATTCCGCCAAAAAGCAAAATTTTTACAATATAAATAGTAGTTGTTTTTCCTCTACGGTCTCTCGCACCAACAATTACAATGTATTTTTGATTGTGTTCTGTAAAAACCTGACCTAAATAATATTTACTGTTTGTCTCAAAATAATCTTTTCCTGTTTCCAGGATATTAGAATAAAATGAATTAGGAAGATTTAGGTTTGTATTATAATCAAAACTATTAGCACTGTTTATTTTAAGTACATATTCTTCTTCTTCGATGAGCTCTTCGAGTCCATTTCTTTTAAGATTACTATAATATTTACTTTTTTCAGGATCTTTTTGAAAATGAATTGACGCAACAATTTTTGCGCGGTCTTCTAATCGCTTCAGGAAATGATAGCGGTTATTTTCTTTAAATAAAATAAGTACTATAAGGCACAGTAATAAAGTACTAAAAGTAGAAAGCGCTACATATGTATAAGTTATTCTTTTTCTTATATCCATTTTAAGGTTTTATCACATATCCTAAACCTTTCATGGTATGAATCAGTTTAGTTTTAAACGGTTTATCTACTTTTTTTCTTAAATAGGTAATATAAACATCTACAACATTGGTATTCATATCAAAATTGATGTCCCACACATTGTCCAAAATCTGATCTCTAGAAACAATACGTCCCGTATTCTTAGCCAGATAATACAGTAATTTAAACTCTTTGGCAGTCAAAACAATAGTTTCATTATCTCTTTTTACTGTTTTTGCCTTGCCATTTATTTCTAAATCGCCAATTTGTATCGTATCAATTTTTTCAGTTTCCTGATTTGCTCTTCTGTTTAATGCATTTACCCTTGCATCAAGTTCTCCAAATTTAAAAGGCTTAACCAAATAGTCGTCGGCACCGGCATTAAGTCCGGTTACAATATTTTCTGAAGTTCCCAAAGCAGTCAAAAGCAAGATTGGAACAAAATTTTTGCTCGCGCGCAATCTTCTGCAAATTTCGATTCCGTTAATGTCCGGAAGCATAACGTCCAATACAATTACATCAAAATTATAATTATGAATCATCTCGAGAGCCGTTTTGCCATCGAGTGCTACGCTTACTTCATTATTGTTTTCAGCAAATCCTTTACGCAAAATGGAAAGAAGATTTGGTTCATCTTCGACTATAAGTAATTTCATTTAATCGTGGTTATACAACAAAAATAAGGATTGAGTTCAGAAATAATGTTGTAAATCATCAGAATTATGATTTTATTATGAACAATAACGTTTTATGAGCAGAAAAAAATGAGTCTTCTATTTTTCAGAAAGAATCTGCTGTAATTAGAAAGTTTCTCCTGCATTTAAGTAAAATCCTTTTGAATTATTACCCCACGCATAATCGACAATTAGGTTGGTTCTCGTTGCTTTGTCTATTAAAATTCGCAAACCAACTCCCGCAGCGGGCTGAATGGCATGAAATAATTTTGTGTTTGTATCAGGGTTACTTGTTGTTACAAAATTGGTAAAAACCGTTCCGCTAAACATTTGATTACAGCTTAAAGGAAATCTGAATTCGGTTGCGAGATAAACCAAATTAGTTCCTCTGAACAATCCTTGCGTATATCCTTCTCCACTCCTGCTTCGCTGATCCCAGCCTATGGCTGGCAAATTGAGATACGGCACTTTACCTTTAGTTACAAATTGCCCATACGTCCAAAGCGCCAAAATATATCGGGGATCTTTTGCCGAAACCGGAATGAAATTTCGGTATTCAGCATAAAGAACATTACTTACTTCCTGATTGTCAAACAAAACTGGATTAAAACGATAATTTATATTAGCAAACCAGCCATGCGTAGCGTTCACCTGATTATCTCTGGAATCATAAACCAAATTAAGGCTCATTCCGTTCAGAAAATATTCTTTGTCATTAAATCCATATTTTTGGTTGTAGTCGTAATGATAGGTAAATTTCCCGTTAGCAACGTCAAGATCTTTATCTACAATACTCGAATACCAATCGATATTTATTCCTCCACCAACATAAAAATTCTTTCGTACTTCAAAAGAAGCTGCTTGGTGAAATTTAAAATAATTATAATCCATTGGCTGCGCAATCGAATCGATGCTGAAACCAGGAACCTGATCTCGACGAGGTGGAATAATATCAGTACCTAAACCATAATTGGGCTGCGAAAATATATATAACCGATAATCGCCACTCAAAAATATCTTATTGTTTTTTAGCAAAATATTGTTCTTGACGTTTACCAACCACTGTTTTTTAGTTGTATAAGTGATTCCTAAATTGGCAATGGAGTATTTATCAGCTTTTTCTTTTCCTTTAAAAGTATATTGTGCCACACCACCAAAGAAAAATCCTGTTGCAGGCTGCGAGCCAATGGCCGGAATTACAAGAAAAAAACTGTTTTTAATGGGTTTTACAACGTAAATTGAATCTCTTTTTTTAAAGATTTCTAATATTGTTTTGGGAGGACAAATCTTCGAGCTATCTATAGCTGTTTGTGCGGTCAGACTAAATTGAATAAAAAGCAAAAATCCTAAGATTTTATATTTCTTCTGAAAATAATTATTTTTTAAAAATTTTACCATTTGCAAGCTTTAATTTTTTAGAAACAATAATCAATTCCATTGTAAATATATAGCTAATTTTCAAGATATTAGCTTAATATCCTAAAAAAGATAAGACGAAAAGAAATCGTAACTTTCTTTCATACACATAAATAGCATTTTAAAATGATTAACATTTTTCACTTTCTATTTTGTCACAAATTAGTACCTTTTCACTCTTAAAAAACGAGTTACTAAATTGAAAAAAGAAAGCGAATATTTTCTTGACAAAAAATACAATAAAACGATTTACGCAAAAGAAGATCTTAATTTTAAAGACTTTGAATGCTGTGTCTTTAATAATTGTAATTTCTCTGCCTGCACTTTTCTTGCTGTCACCTTTATCGACTGCGTTTTTAATGATTGTATCTTTAACGAAGCCAAAATAAATTATGTAGCTTTCAGAACCGCAAGATTTAACCGATGCGAGATCAAAGAAGTTAATTTTGCCATGTGCGACAAATTAATTTTCGAAATAGAATTTAATGATTGTATATTGGATTTTTCGAAGTTTTATACTTTAAAACTTAAAGGAACAATTTTTACCAATTGTAGTTTAATAGCAGTAGATTTTATGGCGGCAGATCTCACTAGTGTTGTTTTTTATAATTGCGATTTGTATCGTTCAGAATTCGACAAAGCCATCGCCAACAAGGCTGATTTTAAAACGAGTTATAATTATACTATTGATCCATCCAAAACTAAATTGAAGAAAGCTGTTTTTTCTTTGAAGGAAGTGAAAGGTTTGTTGTTTAAGTATGATGTACTTGTGAGTTGAGTAAAATTTAATTAAGATTTTAAGATAAAGCGAAATGAAAAAACTAACTATATTCTTTTTTTTAATTGTCCATCTAATAACTTATTCCCAAAAAACAATTTTATTTGATGATAAAGGAGTAATATTTCCAAAGGATTGTGATTGCTATCTTTTCGATAATCTGAAACGTTTTACTCCGACTTCAGATGAAGTCACTGAACTAGAAATTTCATTAAATGAGAATATTGAAATCATAAACACTAATAAATTCAAACCATTAATACATAAAAACTTAAACAACTATAATAGACAATATATTGGCTTTTTTAACGACAAAGGCGAAAAGATTATTTATATAAATTTTCTATGGAGAGAAAATGAAAACCAACCTTTTTTTAACAAAAACAAAGAAGACAAATGGAAAACTGTATGCCAATATATTTCAGATGGCGGCAGTTATTATTGGAATATAAAATATAATTTAACCAATAAGACTTTCTTTGATTTCCGTGTAAATACTCTTGGCTAAACTAGCTTTTTACCCATCACATAATCTTCCATTAAATATCCATTTCCAATTTCAATATCGACCGTTTCTTTAATATCAAAACCAAGCTTTTTATAGAAATTTAAAGCAGTATTAAATCGGTTAACATTTAACAAAAGTTGTTCTGAATTATTCTCTAAAGCCAGTTTTTCAATAGATTCAAAAACAATTTTACCATAACCTTTCCCTTGCGTTTCCGGTAAAAGGTAGATTTTATGGATTTTAGTTATCGCTTCATTTTTATAATTGTGTTCAATTCCGATAAAACCAATTACTGATTCTGAATCTGAAATCAAATAAAACAATTGTTCTTTATCCTGAATTTGTTTTGATAAAGCTTCATCAGAATAAATAAGATCCAACATATAATCTAATTGTTCTGTAGTCAAAATTTCGCCATATGTTATTGGCCAAGTTATGTGTGCAATTTCTTGAATTTTAGCAATATCTTCAACAAATGCTTCGGTAATCTTAATCATATTTATTTTTTAAAAACTTGATTTTCCTGCTCGCTTACGCGGATGAAAGTCGTTCGTTTAGTCAATTCTTTTAATCTTGAGGCTCCCACATAAGTGCAAGTACTTCTAATTCCGCCTAAAATATCTAAAACAGTGTGAATTACATCTCCTTTAAAAGGAACCTGAACTGTTTTTCCTTCGCTTGCGCGATATTCTGCAACACCGCCGGAATGTTTATCCATTGCGGTTTTGGAACTCATTCCGTAAAATTGTTTGAATTTTTCTCCTTTTACTTCGATTAGTTCACCTCCGCTTTCAGTATGTCCGGCGAGCATTCCGCCCAACATTACAAAATCAGCTCCGGCTCCGAAAGCTTTGGCAACATCGCCGGGAGTTGTACAACCACCATCACTGATGATATGTCCTCCCAAACCATGAGCAGCATCGGCACATTCTATAATGGCAGAAAGTTGCGGATAACCCACGCCAGTCTTTACACGAGTTGTGCACACAGAACCTGGTCCAATCCCGACTTTTACGATATCAGCTCCAGCTAATAAAAGCTCTTCGGTCATTTCTCCAGTAACTACGTTTCCGGCAATTATTATTTTATCAGGATATTGTTTGCGGGTTTTCTTTAAAAACTGAACAAAATGTTCTGAATAACCATTTGCAACGTCAATGCAGATAAATTTTAGTGAAGGATTTGAAGTGATTATTTTTTCAATCTTTTCGAAATCTTCTTTTCCCGTTCCTGTGCTGACCGCAATATAATCGTAGAAATCTGGAGTTGCATTTTGAAGAAAGCTATTCCATTCTTCTAAGGTATAATGTTTATGAATGGCCGTAAAAAGCTTTTCTTTTGCCAAAACCTGAGCCATTTCAAAAGTTCCAACTGTGTCCATATTGGCTCCCATAATTGGAATTCCTGTCCACGATGCTGTGCTATGCAAAAACTTAAAATTTTGCTCTAATGAAACTTCAGATCTACTTTTTAGCGTTGATCGTTTTGGTCTAAACATTACATCTTTAAAACCTAATTTTAGGTCCATTTCTATTCTCATCGTTCGAGATTTTGGTTACTCTCAAATGTAAGGAATTTTAGACTTTAGATTGAAAATTTTAGATTAAATCTAATCGTATAAATTGCGACGCAGATTAAACTGATTCACTAACGCGAAAACGCGGATTAAAACGGATTTTTTTTAAATTTCACAAAGATTCACAAAGTTTCACAAAGAAAAAACTGAAAACTGCGACTGCGACTGATCACTAAAAAACTAAACACTAAAAAAACTACCCGTGAATCGTTTCTCCTTTTCCGTAATTGGTAATGATTGATTCTTCAAATTCCAGCCATTCTCTCCAACGTTTTTCAACGTCGATTCCTTTACCGTATTTACGTGCGTAAGTAATGAAAGTCGTGTAATGTCCAGCTTCGCTTTCCATTAACTCTCTATAGAAAACAGCCAATTCTTCATCTTTTATATTTTCAGAAAGCACTTTGAAACGCTCACAGCTTCTGGCTTCTATCATTGCCGAGAATAATAATCTTTCTACAAGACCAGAAACACGGCTTCCGTCGCCGCTTCTTTTCATGTATTGATATAGTTCGTTTACGTAATCATCTTTACGCTCGCGTCCTAATTTCAATCCGCGTTTAATGATGATATTGTGAACCTGCTCAAAATGATCGATTTCTTCTTTGGCTAAAGCCAATAAATCCTGAACTAAATCTTGATGCTCTGAGTTATTGGTAATAATTGTAATCGCATTTGTTGCCGCTTTCTGCTCGCACCAAGCATGATCTGTCAAGATTTCTTCAATGTTTTTCTCAACAATATTTACCCATCTTGGGTCGGTTGGCAATTGTAATCTTAGTACGCCCATAGTTTTGTTTTTTGTTTCAGGTTTGTTTTGTTTCAAGTTTAAAGTTTTCCATTCTAAACGAAAAAAGTTTAAAGTTTCGTAATACGTTTATTTTCGCATTACAAAACTTTAAACTTGAAACCTTAAACTTTAAACTAATTAATATGCAAAAATCGGTCTTTCGCTCATTAATTCGTTTACTTCTTCAGCAACTTCTTCAATAATGTCTTCGTTTGTATGATCCGTAAGAACTTTATCGATTAAAGCTACGATAGTTTCCATATCTTTTTCAACTAAACCACGAGTTGTGATTGCAGCTGTTCCAACACGAATTCCAGACGTGATAAATGGAGATTTATCGTCAAAAGGAACCATGTTTTTGTTTACTGTGATTTCAGCTTTTACTAATGCATTTTCAGCCTCTTTACCAGAAATGTTTTTATTTCTTAAGTCAATAAGCATCATGTGGTTATCAGTTCCGCCAGAGATGATGTTGTAACCTCTTTTTACGAAAGCATCTGCCATTGCATTTGCATTTTTTTGTAATTGCATTGCGTAAGTAAAGAACTCATCTTTAAGCGCTTCACCAAAAGCTACCGCTTTAGCAGCAATAATGTGCATTAAAGGTCCACCTTGATTTCCAGGGAAAACAGCTAAGTCTAATAATGAAGACATCATTCTGATTTCTCCTTTTGGAGTTTTTAAACCTTGTGGGTTTTCGAAATCTTTCCCCATTAAAATCAAACCACCACGTGGTCCTCTTAATGTTTTGTGAGTTGTTGTAGAAACAATATGACAATGTGGAATTGGATCACTTAATAATCCTTTTGCAATAAGACCAGCTGGGTGAGAAATATCAGCAAATAAGATTGCTCCTACACTATCAGCAATTTGTCTGAAACGAGCAAAATCCATATCGCGAGAATAAGCCGAAGCTCCAGCGATGATTAATTTTGGTTGTTCTTTAGTTGCGATTTCCTGGATTTTATCATAATCTAAACGGCCAGTTTCAGCATCTACACCGTAAAAAACCGGACGGTATAAACGTCCTGAAAAGTTTACAGGAGAACCGTGTGTCAAGTGACCACCGTGAGATAAATCGAAACCTAAAATAGTATCGCCAGGGTTCAAACATGCGTGGTACACAGCTGTATTTGCCTGAGAACCTGAGTGTGGCTGTACGTTTGCGTATTCAGCACCAAATAATTCTTTAGCTCTGTCAATAGCAATTTGCTCAATAACGTCAACTACTTCGCAGCCTCCGTAATATCTTTTGCCAGGATAACCTTCAGCATATTTATTCGTTAAAACAGAACCAGCTGCCTGCATTACTTCATCACTTACAAAGTTTTCAGAAGCAATAAGCTCTAATCCGTGAATTTGTCTTTCTTTTTCCTCTTGGATAAGATCAAAAATTTGTTCGTCGCGTTGCATTTTTTCGTTTTTCGTTAATTTGATGCAAAAATACAAAAAAACGTTTGTCATCCTGTTAGATTATGATATATTTGACATGTAATTTTTCAACAAATAATTAACATTCACATGCCAATAACCGCCAACGATACCAAAAGAAAATCATGGTTAGAAGTACCGCAAAATAGTGACTTCCCTATTCAGAATATCCCTTTCGGTGTATTTCTTACCAAAGAAAATGTCGTTACTGTAGGAACAAGAATTGGCGATTATGCCATAGATTTAGGGGCTTTACAACAATTAAACTACTTTGAAGGAATAGATTTAACTGATGATATGTTTATGCAGGACACGCTAAATGATTTTATTTCCGACGGAAAAAAAACATGGCGCTTAGTTCGAAATCGCATTGCAGATATCTTCGACGAAACTAATCCACAGCTTAGAGATTCAACAAAAGACCGCGATATTGTTATTTTTAACATTGACGATGTCGAGATGCAATTGCCTGTTTTAATTGGCGATTATACTGATTTTTATTCAAGCAAAGAACACGCTACAAACGTAGGTAAAATGTTCCGCGACCCAGAAAATGCGCTTCTTCCAAACTGGTTGCATATTCCGGTTGGATATCACGGAAGAAGCTCTACAATTGTTCCGTCTGGAATTCCGGTTCACAGACCAATGGGACAAACAATGCCTGCTGGCGGAGATTATCCTGTTTTTGGACCTTCTCGTTTAGTAGATTTTGAGCTTGAAACCGCTTTTATTACTACTGATGCAAATATTATGGGAGAAAATATCCCAACTTATGAAGCAGAAGATTATATTTTCGGAATGGTTTTATTGAATGACTGGAGTGCGCGCGATATTCAAAAATGGGAATATGTGCCTCTTGGACCATTCTTAGCAAAAAACTTTGCTACGTCAATTTCTCCGTGGATTGTAACTATGGATGCTTTGGAGCCTTTTAGAACAAAAGGACCTAAACAAGACCCGTCACCGCTTCCTTATTTACAAACAAAAGGAAAAAAAGCTTTTGATATTCATTTAGAAGTTTCAATTCAACCTGAAAATCAAGAAGAAACTGTTGTTTCAAAATCAAATTTCAAATATTTATACTGGTCAATGGCACAGCAATTGGCACATCATACATCAAATGGATGTCGTGTAAATTCTGGTGACATGATGGGTTCAGGAACTATTTCAGGTCCAACTCCGGACAGTTTTGGTTCTATGTTGGAATTAACCTGGGGAGGAAAAAATCCGCTTACATTAAAAGATGGAAGTGAACGTAAGTTTATTGAAGATAATGATACCGTAATTATTCGCGGTTTCTGCGAAAGCAATGAAGTTAGAATCGGATTTGGAGAAGTTGCAAGTCAACTTTTACCGCCATTTGTAAGACAATGAAGAGCAGATGTAGCATCTGAAGAGATATAGAAAGTAAAAAACCTTGGTGAGAGCCAAGGTTTTTTTATGTTTTTATATTCATCTCGAAAAGATTTATCTCATTTTTTGTCATTTCGACGTAAGGAGAAATCTCCACGAGAAACTCCTCAAAGATTTGCTTTTCGGAACAGAGCAACTTGTGGAGATTTCTCCTTACGTCGAAATAACAAATATTACTTTTAACTTTTCTACACTTTGCGGGGCTTCGACTTCGCTCAGCCTGACAAACGCATAAAAAACTTAGTGCCTTTGTGACTTAGTGGCAATAAAAAATTAAGCAGGAATTTGCTGGCTTAAGCAATGCAAAGTTCCGAATCCCCAGATGAAATCAATACAGCTTATACCGATTACTTCTCTGTCTGGAAAACATTCTGCTAGTATATTTAAAGCTACGCGATCGTTACTGTCGTTGAATGTTGGCACTAAAACGCAGTTGTTCAAGATTAAGAAGTTAGCATAACTTGCTGGTAATCTCAAATCTTCAAAATCAACACGTTTTGGCATTGGTAATGCTACAATAACAGGCGAATTTCCGTTTTCTAATTTTGCATTTTGAAGACGTTTCAAATTATCCTGCAAAGGTTTGTAATTTGAATCGTTTTTATCGGTTTCTACAATGGTTACAATAGTATCTTCATTTACGAATCGGCATAAATCGTCTATATGACCGTGTGTATCATCACCTTCTATTCCATCTCCAAGCCAAATTACGTTTGTGACACCAAGATATTCTTTAAAAACGGCTTCATAATCTTCTTTTGTAAAACCTTGATTACGAACCTGAATAGTTGGATGCATCAAACATTCTTCAGAAGTCAATAAAGTACCTTTTCCGTTTACGTCAATTGCTCCGCCTTCTACTATTACCGGCTTTCCTTTATACATAACTTGTGTTAAAGGAACATCAATAAAATCTGCTACTTTGCCTGGAACAAATTTATCTAATTGATAGTTTTTATATTTCGCCCAACCGTTGAAGTTAAAATTCAAAGCTTCTCTTTTTGAACCATTTTTGACGATAATTGGTCCAGAATCACGCATCCAACTTCTGTTGGTTTTGTGAACGATATAAGAAACATTATCAATATTAACTCGGGCTCTTTCAAGCATATCAGCAACTTTTTCTTTCAGTTTTTCATCGGCTACGACCAAAAAAACAGTTTCAAAAGTGGCTACTTTTTTAATAAATTCTACAAAAGCCCATTGAACCGCTTCGTATTTTCCTGGCCAGTCGTTGCCATTATGTGGAAAACATAACACGATTCCTTGTTGTTTTTCCCATTCTGCTGGAAATCTTCTATTATTTGTTGACATAAATAGGTTCTATTTTTTGAAAGTGTACAAAGATAAGCATTCGTTAGGATTATAAAACATCTGAATAAAAATCGTCTGGTATTTCACAGAAATTATCTTCCAAAAATTAAGTTAAAGATTAAATAATACCTGCTTAATATTTGACTTGAACGCTCTAATTACTTTTACCAAAACTAAAAACTAACAAATGAAAAAATTATCAATCTCATTATTAGCAGCCCTTTTCATCATGGCAAGCTGTAATAATGACGAAAACTCAAATGGTGAAGCAGAAGTTACTGTAAACGAAAACCCGGGAACCTTTAAAGAAATTGGTTCTATAACCATTGGCGGTGAAGCAGCGGCCGAAATCTCTGCTTATTGCGAAAAAACAAAAAGACTTTTCACCGTAAATAACAGCGGTGTAAACCAAATTGATATTATTGATATTGCTGATCCTACAAAGCCAACTAAAATTGGGAAAATTGATTTAGCAACTTACGAGGGTGCTGCAAACAGTGTTTCAGTATTTGATGGAAAACTGGCTGTTGCTTTAGAATCAACCGTTAACAAGCAAGGAAACGGAAAAGTAGTAGTTTTCAATACATCAGATTACAGCTTAATAAAACAAGTTTCTGTTGGTGCTTTGCCTGATATGATTACTTTTTCTCCAGACGGAAAATTTATCATGACTGCCAATGAAGGAGAACCAAATACGGATTATTCTCAAGATCCAAACGGAACAATTTCAATTATTGAAACAAGTACGTATACCGTAACAACTTTAGATTTCAGTTCATTTGCAAATCAAGCAGCTACGTTGATAAAAGACGGATTCAGAGTTTCGAAATACGCAAAAAGTTTTGCTCAGGATATCGAACCAGAATACATTACTATCTCTGATGATTCGAAAACTGCATGGGTAACTTTACAAGAAAATAATGGTGTTGCAAAAGTAGATTTGACTTCAAAAACGATTACTGCTATTTATCCTTTAGGTTTAAAAGATTATAATACTGGAGAAAATGCAATTGATGTAAGCGATAAAGATGATAAAATTGCTTTTAATCCGTGGAAAGTGAAAGGTATGTATATGCCTGATGCTATCAGCCATTTTTCTGCGAATAATATTCCTTATTTTATTACTGCAAATGAAGGTGACGCCAGAGAATATGCCGCATATTCAGACATCAAACGAATGAAAGACATGAAACTTGATGCGACTGTATTTCCTGATGCTGCAACTTTGAAACTGGAAACCAATCTTGGAAGACTCAATCTTGTTTCTGATATGGGAGATACTGATGGTGATGGAGATTTAGACGAAATGGTAAGTTTTGGAGCTCGTTCTTTTTCTATATGGAACGGAAACACTGGAAAAATTGTTTATGACAGCAAAAATGATGTTGACAAGAAAACCAATGAATTAGGAACTTACGATGACAAACGAAGCGACGATAAAGGCTCTGAACCTGAAGCAGTAGTTGTAGCCAAAATGGGAAATCAGAACATTTTGTTTGTAGGTCTTGAAAGATCTGATGCTTTTATGACATATGATGTTAGCAACCCTAATTCTCCTCAATATTTGCAAACAGTAAAAACAGGAGACGCACCAGAAGGAATATTATTTATTCCTGCTTCTAAAAGCCCAACCAAAAGAAGTTTATTGGTTGTAAGCAGCGAAGGTGACGGAACTGTAAAAATATATCAGCCGGACTTAAAATAGATTTTATTTTAGTAAAAGGGGAAAAGGACAAAACTTAAATTTTGTCCTTTTTTTGTGCTTTAAATTTTAGTTTTATTAACGATTTTACATAATAAAAAGCCAAAACGTGGAAATTATGTAAGAGCAAATAGAACACATTCTAGAATTGAGCCTATAAATTTGTCTTCAGTTAAAATAATAACGAAATTAAATTTATGATATCATGAAAAAGAAACTAGCCTCCGTATCCCTATTGTTACTTACGTTTGCCGCAGGCGCACAAAATATGGCAACTACTTCTACAAAACCAGCTGTTGATCAAGCCGAATACAACAAATGGTCTATCGAACTTAATGGTGGTGTTAACAAACCAACAAGAGCTATGACTCCAGGTTATGCAACAGAATCCTTAAATTTCTTTCACGGAGATTTAGGTGTTAGATATATGTTTAACCCAAAATTTGGTCTGAAATTAGATGTTGGTTACGACCAATTTAAGGAAAAAAAAGACACTCCAGATTTTGAAAGCCGCTATGTTAGAGCGAGTTTGCAAGGAGTTGTAAATGTTGGACGTGCATTAAATTTTGAAACATGGACAAACACATTTAGTCTTTTGGCGCATGGTGGTTTTGGAGTTGCACAAATCAGTACTGAAACTGGATTTGGCGGACAAGATTATATGGCCCACGGAATAGCAGGTTTAACCGGACAAGTAAAATTAAGCAACAGAGTTGCTTTGACAGGTGACCTTACCGGAATTGTAAACGGAAGACAAAACTGGAATTTTGACGGAATGGGAACTACAACTGCCGGTTCATTTGACGGCGTTTTATTAAATGCTTCTGTAGGTTTAACGTTTTACTTAGGTAAAAATGAGAAACATGCTGACTGGGTTGGCGAAGAAGACAGAATCAGCGAATTGGAACAAAGAGTTGACTTAATTGAATCTGGCCTTTTAGATACAGATAAAGACGGTGTTGCCGATTTATATGATTTAGAACCAAATAGTATTGCAGGAGTTGCTGTTAACACAAAAGGTCAATCTATTGATACGAATCAAAATGGTGTGCCAGATGAGTTAGAAAGCTACTTAGATAAAACGTACGAAAAGAAAGGCAGTGGAAATATGACAAACAATACTGTTGAAGAACTAATCAACAGTGGTTATGTAAATGTTTATTTTGACTTTAATTCGGCTAAACCTACAAATGCTTCTTTATCCGGAGTTGATTTCTTAGTGAAATACTTGAAAAACAATCCAGGAAAATCAGCTGATATTATTGGTTATGCTGACGAAATTGGAAAAACAAGCTACAATACTGAATTATCAAGAAAAAGAGCGGAAGCTGTGAAAAAAGTAGCAGTAAACGCCGGAATTGACGCTTCGAGATTGAATGTAATTGCTAACGGAGAAGATACTTCAGTTAACAAAAATTCTAAAGAAGCACGTCAAATCGTGAGAAGAGTTACTTTCCAAGTGAAATAAATCTTAGTTCTATATATTTTAAAAAGGCAGTTTCGAAATCGAAACTGCCTTTTTTGTTATGCTATTGCTATTTTTTTTTAAGTAATGGATATTTATTTTAAAGCTCCAGCGGAGCAAAATATTTATAGAAATTTGAGACAACAACTAAAAAGCTCCAGCGGAGCGAAATGTCTTAGATTGTAAAAAACATATCGCTCCGCTGGAGCTTTCTACTGTAAACATTATTCTTTTTCTATAAATATTTCGCTTCTCCGAAGCTTAGAAAAAAAAGAGCTGTCTTTTTTAGACAGCTCTTTTCTTATATAATTTCAATCGGATTATTTATCAATTGCTCTTTTTGTGATATCTCCAAAAGCATCAATTCTTCTATCTCTAAAGAATGGCCAGTTTTGACGAACATTTTCCTGTAAATCTAAATCTACTTCTGCGATTAAGATTTCTTCTTTATCGTGCGAAGCCTGAGCTAAAATTTCACCTTGTGGTCCAGCAATAAATGAAGCTCCCCAGAATTGAATTCCTTCCGTTCCTTCAAGGTATTTTTCAAGACCAATTCGGTTTGCAGCCGCAACAAAAACGCCATTTGCTACCGCATGACCTTTCATTACGTTCATCCATGCACCATATTGATTTTCTCCGTATTGTTCTTTCTCTTTTGGATGCCATCCAATAGCTGTTGGATAAAACACAACTTCAGCACCTTTTAAAGCTGTAATACGAGCTGCTTCCGGATACCATTGATCCCAACAGATTAAAGTTCCTACGGTTCCTTTTTTAGTTTCGATTGCCTGAAAACCTAAATCTCCAGGGGTAAAATAGAATTTTTCATAGAAATGTGGATCGTCCGGAATGTGCATTTTACGGTATAAACCAGCTTCTGTACCATCTGTATCAATGATGTAAGCACTATTGTGGTAGATTCCTGCCATTCTCTTTTCGAAGAAAGGAACGATAATCACTACTCCTAATTCTTTTGCCAATTCGCTGAAAGCAATAAATGAAGTACTATAAAGTGGTTCTGCTAATGCAAAATTATCTACATCTTCGCTTTGGCAAAAATAATGACTGCTATATAATTCAGGCAATAAGATTACTTCCGCTCCCTGACTTGCAGCATCTCTTACCCAGCTAATACATTTTTTCAGATTGTTTTCGGCAACATCATTCAGGTTTAACTGAATAACCGATATTTTATATTTTCTTTTCGGCATGACATAAAATTTAGAGTGCAAAAATAACATTTTTTAAAGGAATGGCAAAGCGAGTTTATTTTACTTAACTATATGATATAAAAAAAAGAGCTTTAGGCTCTCTTTATAATTGTTTTGTAAAATCTCGTTTTGTCGAAAATATTTTAGAGATATATAAAATTTCGTCCTTTACCAAATATAATATTTTATAATCTCTTACAATAATTCTTCTATATTCGGGTTCAATTTCGTCACTTTGATATTGTTCGCTAAAATGTATTTCTTTAGTGACTTTTAGAATTTCATTTTTTAAATTATTAGCACCTTGAAGCGATTTCTCTTTATAATAACTAAAAATTGTTTTTAGCTCATTCTTTGCAGTATTCGTCCATACTACTTTTAATGATTTATCCATTACCAATTCTCAGATTCTATTTCTAAATCTTCTTGTGAAGTATATTCTCCTCTTTCAATTTCTAATTTAGTATCTGCCAATTGAGTTTTATATTCACTTCTTGTTATTGGTTTTCCCTCTACTGAAAATGCAACTATTTCTTCTTCTTGATAACTTTCAATAACTGCTTTTACAACTTTTAAAAGACGTTCATCAGCTGTATTAATATATTCTAGCACACTTTCTCTCAACTCTAAAGCTCCCATAATCATATAATTTTGACCTCTCAAAGATAGAAAATTTCGTTCATATTTCTGGTTAGAAAAGAAAACCATTTTACATCAGCTTAAAAATAAACCTCTGCAAAATGGCTTTCAACCTAAATAAATATCTCAGCTAATTAGTCGATAACAACTTTCTGAATTAAGAATTCAGTTTCTGATTTTTTGAATTTAATTTCGAAAGTTCCTTTTGCTGTAGCTTTGAATTTGTAAACTGTTTTCTTAGGATCCGGAACTTGAGTTGTACAAACTTCAGAAGGGTATTTTGCTTCTACCTGCAAACCACTTACGTCACCAATTTTTGTTTCAGAAATTTTGTCGAATTCACCGCAAGCATTCTTTACTAAAAATGTCACTTCGTAGCTTAATTCGTCATTTACCTTTCCTGTTGCTGGTCCTTTAATTTCGGTAACGAAAGCAACGTTTGAAGTCGGTTCAACTGGTTTCTCATCATCATCGTTACTACATGATACTAATCCTATTGATAAAAATAATACTACTAAAACTGATTTTAATCTAAAACTTTTCATATAAAATAATAATTAATTGTTAATTACTATGAAGATGCTGCATAACGACAAAGGTTGCTTTTACAAAATGTTAAATTGTCTCAATAAATCATAACCAACTATTAGCCAAAAACTTATAAGCTCAAAAAAAATCACATTTTCAGCTGATTTTTCTTGAAAAGAACTAAAATTTCTGGTTTAGCCCCGATAGGAACGGCATCCTTTTTTCTGGCTGGAAACAGACAGAAAAAAGATATAGTGGATAGCGGGACAACTGTTCTTATGAAAATGATTTTTCTGCTTCAAAAAAAAAAAAAAAAAAAAAAAAAAAAAAAAAAAAAAAAAGAAAAAAAAAGAAAAAATTTTTAAAAAAAATTTTTTTTTTTTAAAAAAAAAAAAAAAAAAAAAAAAAAAAAACCAGCCAAAAAATGACTGGTGTTTTCTATCTAACAAATGTTAGAGAGTACTTTATTTCAAATTATTTGATAACCACAGTTGTTGTGATAAATTCGCTGTCAGATTTAGCAAATCTTAAATAATAAGTTCCAGGTGCTGCCGGAGCCGTTAATTTATATACTGTTCTTTTAATTTCCGGAGCATTAATTGAACATGTAGGAGGATATTTTACTTCTACCTGATATCCATCTACTTTATTAAAGTTAACATCTGTCATTTGGTGAAACTGGCCGCAACCATTTTCAACCTGATAAGAAACACTATAACTTAATTCCTGATTTACATTTCCCGTTACTGGTCCAACAACCTCTGTTACAAATGAGCTTTTATAGATGTTGTCGTCTTTTGGAGTATCGGTATCGCTGCTGCAAGAAGTTAACACGGTTACAATAAATAGTAGAGCGGCAAGAGATTGCAATTTAAATTTTTTCATAAAAATAATTATTTGTTCATTTTACATAGATACTAATAAGTCGTTTTGGTTGCGTCAAAAAAGTGTTAAATTTTAAAACTAAGACGTAAACACTGAAAACCAACACATTAATAGTATTTCTTTTTATACATTTTAAGTACAGATAGCAATAATTTTGCCATTTTATTTTTTAAAGATTTTTTTTAAGAGATTTACGATTACCAAAACCACTAATCCCAAAGCCAAACCAATTACAAATTCTTTGATAATTGCGGGAAGCTTGATCTGAGGAACATAATGATGAAAAAATGGTATGTAATGCACAAATATACCTCCTGCCACTAAAAGTAAGGCGATAGTGCCTATTACGGTTAAAGCTTTAATAACCAACGGCAGCGCTTTTACCAATAGGTTTCCAATAAATCTTGAAATGCTTTTTTCACTTTTACTGAATTTTATAAGCTTATAACCAGCTTCATCCATTCTAACGATAAGGGCTACAATTCCGTAAACGCCTACTGTCGCAACCAATGCAATTATTGAAGTGACTATTATTTGCTGTGTTAATGGTTCTCCAATAACGGTTCCTAATGCTATAATGACGATTTCTACAGATAATATAAAATCAGTTACGATTGCTGATTTTATCTTTCCTTTTTCCATTTCCAGAATTTGTTCTTCAGTAAGTACTTCATCAGTTATACCTTCTGATTCTTCGTGTTTATGAGGAAAAATAAATTCATAGATTTTTTCGGCTCCTTCATAAGCCAGAAAAAGTCCGCCCAGAACAAGAATTATTATAATTGCAATAGGTAAAAAAGCACTTAGTAAAAATGCAATTGGAAGAATTATGATTTTATTCAATAATGAACCCTTACTAATTGCCCACAAAACAGGAAGCTCACGAGATGATGCAAACCCTGAAGCTTTTTCGGCATTTACGGCCAAATCATCTCCCAAAATTCCAGCTGTTTTTTTTGCTGCCACTTTACTCATTACTGCAACATCATCCATAATTGCAGCGATATCATCTAATAATACAAAGAAACCTGACGCCATTTTGTTCTGCTTTTTTAATTTTAAGTGGTGCGAATCTACTACTTTTTCTCCTAATTTCTTAACAGAATATTGGATTTAATTCTAACTACACTGCCCTAATAAAACCCAGATAATTATAAACACCAAGATTGTCCCAAAACAACCTCCACCTAACTTTTTTGCGCCGTATCCCGCGATTAATCCTCTAAATATATTGTTCATAGCTTTTTGATTTTAAGTTACTGTAAATTTGAGAATTATACTTACTATTTTATTTATAATAATTTTAGAAAAAGTTTCAATATTTATGGTTTAAAACAAAAAAAAACACCAAATCATTTCTGACTGGTGTTTTTTGAACATTAAAATATTTAGAAATTATTCTGCTACGTGGTTTTGTGTCTGATTTCTGAAAACCAAATTTCCATCAAACGCATCTAATAAAATGATACTGTCTGTTGTAATATTTCCCGCCAAAATTTCTTTTGACAACTGATTCAGAACTTCTCGCTGTACCACACGTTTTACAGGTCTTGCACCAAAATGCGGATCGTAGCCTTTGTCAGACAAATATGCAATCGCTTCTGGAGTCGCATCCATCGTAATACCTTGTAATGCAAGCATTTTTGTTACACTTTTTAATTGTAAGCTTACAATTCTGGAAATATTTTCCATAGTAAGCGGCGTAAACATCACTATTTCATCGATACGATTTATAAATTCAGGACGAACTGTTTGTTTTAACAATCCAAGAACTTCCTCTTTTGCAGCTTCAGTTGCCGCTTCAACGCTTCCTTTAAGGTTTTCAAATTTCTCCTGAATAATAGTACTTCCCATGTTAGAAGTCATGATAATAATCGTATTTCTGAAATCAGCCAAACGACCTTTATTATCTGTTAAACGACCTTCATCTAAAACCTGCAATAAGATATTGAACGTATCCGGATGCGCTTTTTCGATTTCGTCCAACAAAACTACAGAATATGGTTTTCTACGAACTGCCTCAGTCAATTGACCACCTTCATCATAACCAACATATCCAGGAGGTGCACCAACTAATCGGCTTACACTGTGGCGTTCTTGATACTCACTCATATCGATACGCGTCATGGCATTTTCATCGTCAAAAAGATATTCGGCCAAAGCTTTTGCCAGCTCTGTTTTACCAACTCCCGTTGTTCCTAAGAATAAGAATGAACCGACAGGTTTTTTCATATCCTGCAAACCGGCGCGGCTTCTACGAACAGCATCGCTGACAGCCTCGATCGCTTCTTCTTGACCAACTACACGTTTGTGCAACTCATCTTCAAGATGCAATAACTTTTCTCTTTCTGTTTGAAGCATTTTCATTACTGGAATTCCGGTCCATTTTGCTACAACTTCGGCAATATCTTCACGAGTTACTTCTTCTTTAATTAAAGAATTACCCGATTGAAATTCCAATAATTGCTTTTGCAATGCATCCTGACGTTCCTGCGCTTCTTTTATTTTTCCGTAACGAATTTCGGCAACTTTTCCATAATCGCCATCACGTTCTGCACGTTCAGCTTCGTACTTAAAGTCTTCAATTTCAAGTTTTACAGCCTGAATTCCGTCAACGATATCTTTTTCAGATTTCCATCTTGCGTAGATTTCATTTCGTTCTTCTTTTAAGTTCGCCAAATCCATATGCAGGATTTTCAATTTACTTTCTTCTTTTTCGCGTTTAATGGCTTCAATCTCGATTTCCAACTGCATAATTTTGCGATCCAAAACATCTAATTCCTCAGGTTTTGAATTGATTTCCATACGCAGTTTAGAAGCCGCTTCATCCATTAAGTCAATTGCTTTATCCGGTAAGAAACGGTTTGTAATATATCTTTGTGAAAGTTCAACTGCCGCAATAATAGCTTCGTCTTTAATCTGAACTTTATGGTGTGTTTCGTATTTCTCTTTGATTCCACGTAAAATTGAAATCGCACTTTCGGTATCCGGTTCATCAATTAAAACTTTTTGGAAACGTCTTTCAAGCGCTTTATCTTTTTCGAAGTATTTTTGATACTCATCTAAAGTTGTTGCACCAATTGCTCTCAATTCACCACGGGCCAATGCTGGTTTTAGAATGTTTGCTGCGTCCATGGCACCTTCTCCTCCACCTGCACCAACAAGTGTGTGGATTTCGTCTATAAATAAAACGATATCTCCTTCTGCAGATGTAACTTCTTTTACAACCGCTTTTAGACGCTCTTCAAATTCTCCTTTGAATTTTGCACCGGCAATCAAAGCTCCCATATCTAATGAGAAAACGATTTTATCCTTCAGGTTTTCCGGAACGTCACCATCTACAATTCGATGTGCTAAACCTTCTGCAATAGCAGTTTTACCAACTCCAGGTTCACCAATTAACATTGGATTGTTTTTGGTTCTACGCGTCAAAATCTGCAATACACGACGGATTTCTTCGTCACGACCGATTACTGGATCTAATTTTCCTGTTCTTGCTAATTCGTTTAGATTTTTAGCATATTTATTTAAAGAATTATAAGTTTCTTCAGCTGATGCCGATGTTACTCTTTCTCCTTTACGCAATTCTTCAATTGCCGCTTTAAGACCTTTACCAGTAACTCCCTGATCTTTTAAGATTTGAGAAACTTTACTTTTTGAGTCAAAAATAGCTAGCATTAAATGCTCGATCGAAACGTATTCATCGTTCATTTTTTGTGCGATAATCTCAGCTTCATTCAAAGCTTTGTTTGCATCTCTGGAAAGCAAAATATCACCTCCTGAAACTTTTGGAAAACTCTGAATTGTACTGTCTAAAATTTGTAAAAACAAAGGCACATTTACATTTAATTTTTTCAGAATAAATGGCGCTACGTTTTCATCAACTTCAAATATTGCTTTGAAAATGTGTTCATTTTCAATTTGCTGCTGACCATTTCGTTGTGCTAATTGCTGAGACAACTGAATGGCTTCCTGCGATTTAATAGTAAATTTGTTAATATTCATATTTTTTCGATTTATGATTGATCTATTTATTTGATTTTCAACACGTTTAAAGTTACAACTTATTGAGATAGATTTTTAACTCAAATCATTTAACTTTGTATTCGAATAGACAAATTATATTCCATAGTAAAAATAAAGACAAAATGACCTATAAATCATGATTTTTATCAGATTAAGCTGTCAAAAAGTCATAAAACAAGTCAAATATGAGTTTTTTAAATTCAATCTTCGGAAGTTCAGAGAACTCAGAAGCTCCAAAAAGTAAAGTAAACTGGACAGAATTAACGGATATACTTCAATTAACCGAAATTGAAACAATCTCTAACGAAAAACCAGTCGTAATTTTTAAGCACAGCACAAGATGCAGCATTAGCCGAATGGCTCTAAAACAATTTGAAAGAGAATTTGATCTTGAAGAAGTTGTTGATGCTTATTTCCTGGATTTAATTGCACATCGTGATATTTCAAATGAAATCGCAAGCCGATTTGGTGTTTATCATGAATCACCACAATTGATCTTAATTAAAAACGGAAAAGCAGTATATGATGTTTCGCATAGCGATATTGATGCAGAGGCGCTGAAAAGTAAAGTATAGTTTTTTTTTCGCCTCAGATTATAAGATTAAAATGATTTTCTAATCTTTGTCAAGTTGCCACGAATTAAACGAATTTTCACGAATTGATTTGTGTAAATTCATGTAATTCGTGGCAATTTAATTTAGACTGTAATCTGTGCAAATCCTTTAATCTGTAGCAAAACAATTTAAAAATTTCCTTCTGATCCGCCGCCGCTAAAACCTCCTCCACCAAATTCCATTGGAGAATCTACTTTAACTTCTGGTTTTATTCCAAAAGTTGAAGCTACAACTAAAGCTTCCGCGTTTAAAAAGTTATCTGAATGATTAATTCTGTCTGGCTTAAATGTTAAACCACTTTCTTTTTCTTTTAATTTTTTAATCGAAAAATATGCTATTGCAAATAAAACAAGTCCACCAAGCGTCAGCGCAACTTCTATAGGCAAAACAGCATAATAAAATCGAATTGTATAGATTGAAAATCCAATCGCTAAAAAGCTGATCCAAAGCATAAATCTGTCTTTTGTTCTTAAAGCCTGAACTAAATAGACAATTGGAACAACAAAAGTAAACCCGTAAAAGAAAAACGCAAACGGAATATCGGTTCCAGGTTGAACTTCTGTTCCTAAAAGTTCTGCCGAAAGCTCTCTAACAACCAAATAATTACAAGAAAGGTAAAACAGAACCAAACAGAAAGTATTCGCAAGCAAAAGTCCTTTATAATAATAACTTTTGATTAGATTATTGATTAATTTCTTGGTTAGAAAATAACAAATAGCTGCAAAAGTCATCGCTGTGAATGGTAAAATAGCTTTTCCTATTTCGCCAAATTCAAACATTTGAAAAAACAAAAATGCGGTAATTGAAAAACAAAAAACCAGCATTGAAAGCAGATGCAGGTATCTTAAAAACATATAAAGAGAAGCGATTGCCATAAAAAAAGCTATCACAGACTCATAACCGTCTGTGGTAATTCCTATAGCAAATCCAATGTTTAAAATGGTTCCCAAGATAAACGCATCATCCAATCCATGATTATGATAATTTTGTTTTGCCAGTAATTCTGAGCCCGCAAAGCCAACCGCAGCAAAAATATAACAGCAGATTTTGAAGTAAGCATTCTCTGCATTCATCCCAATAATAGAAATTGCACCACAAATTGAGCCGTACAAAAAACTACCTAATAAAAAGAATCCAATTCTAACAAGGATATTATTCTGACTTCTAAAAACAGATAATTCCTTTTTTATAAATTGCTTCTGTTCTTTACTTATAAAACCACCTTTATATAAAGTATCAGCTTCATCAACTAAAATTTCATTGTCTAATATTTTTTTATCGTATACAATCATTCTGCAATTTCTTTATGAAAGTTTTTAATTAATTTAATGAACATTACAATTGAACCAATAAAATAAACAGGTAATAGAAAAACGAACAATTCCCAAATATCAGAGAAATCAATATTCTCAAATATTCTGAACAAAATTATGTTCGCACCAATATACCCGTAAATAATCATAAAAACATACAAAGACATTGCTTTATTCTCATAACTCGCTTTATAAAAATAAAAAGTAGAAGCTACTAAGACACAAGCAAATAACATCCAATTAAGCATATCGTAACTGGCTAAATTACTAATTGAGGCTATGCTTATAATATGCAATGCAAAAGTCAGAAAAATTAAACCAAAGTGTGTTTTTAAAGAAACTCTATTGCTGTAAATCGTCCATAAAATCAATAAAACACCAAGCATCACGGCCGAGTAACTTAAATTTTGACTTGCATACAAATTATTGCTGTCATTAAAAATATCTTGCGGCGTTACCGAAAGACCTATATAAGCAGCCAAACCTGTAATTGCAATCGTCAAAACACTTTTATTGTCGAAATAATACACACAAAAGAAACTGACTATTGTTGGAACTAAAGTTGCCAGTCCGTAATGTTCTCCAAATGGTTTGTATTGAAACTGAAGATATCCTATAAAAATACACGTTAGAATATTTGCCGCTAAAACTAAATATTCTAAAACAGGATGCTCGAAAGTTGTCTCTGATTTTTGAAATCCTTTTGAATTTTTAAAACAGTAATAGAAACAAATCACAATTACAAGTAACAAAATCGAAAGTATCGCAATGTGGCCAATGGTATCAATATTTTCATAAATCAAGATTCCTATTCCCGAAGTAAATAACAAAACTGATAAATAAAGAAATAGTTTTAACTCTGCATTCAATGAAAAAATACCTAGAGCCCGATATGTCTCTATTTCCTGAAACTGATTTTCAGTAATTAGATTTTTCTCAAAAAGACGCTGTGTCGCTTGCTCATCAAATTGCTTCATATCTAGAATTTAAAAATAATGAATTCTCAAATTTATAGAAATTAGGTCGAATTTTCTTAAATTCACAAAACAATATTATTAAGAATAAAAAAACCGATTTACAACTAAATGCAAATCGGTTTTTTTATTCTTAAAAGTGACTATTATAAAGCCGCTTTCATTTTATCTTTAATAGCATCAAGACATAAATTATTAATACTGCCTTCGTGTGTGTGTTTGGTTTCTTTTGGAGATTTGTATGTTCCTGCTTCTAATTGTTCAGCAACGGCTTTATACGCATCTCTAAATGGCATTCCGTCTACTACCATTTCGTTTAAAGTATCAACTGTAAACAAATAATCGTATTTTTTATCTTCTAAAATATGATCTTTAACTGTGATGTCTTTTATTGAAAAGATTGCTATATCTAAACAAGATTTTAAAGTTTGAATTGCTGGAAATAAACCTTCTTTTAGAAGCTGTAAATCTCTGTGATAACCGCTTGGAAGATTATTGGTAATTAAAGTGATTTCGTATGGAAGTGCCTGAATCTTATTGCATTTTCCTCTGATTAATTCAAAAACGTCTGGGTTTTTCTTATGAGGCATAATGCTCGAACCTGTTGTAAGATGTGCTGGAAGGCCAATAAAATCAAAGTTCTGGCTCATATACAAACAAACGTCCATTGCAAATTTTGATAACGTTCCTGCAACACTTGTCATCGCAAAAGCAACAGTCTTCTCTGCTTTTCCACGGCTCATTTGCGCTGCAACAGCATTGTATTTTAAGGTTTCAAAACCTAGTTCTCGCGTTGTAAATGTTCTGTTGATTGGGAATGAACTTCCGTAACCTGCAGCAGAACCTAACGGATTCTGATCTACAATTTTAGACGCCGCGTTTAGCATTGTAATATCATCAATCAAACTTTCAGCATAAGCAGAAAACCACATTCCAAATGATGATGGCATAGCGATTTGTAAATGCGTATAACCTGGCAATAAAACATTTTGATGTTTCTCTGCTGATTCCATCAACAAGTCAAACAAAGTTTTTACTTGTTCTTTTATTGCTTTTAATTCGTCTTTTAAATACAAATGAACGTCTACTAAAACCTGATCGTTACGAGAACGTGCAGTGTGGATTTTCTTTCCAGCATCGCCAAGTTTTACCGTTAAAAGATATTCTATTTTAGAATGTACGTCTTCGAAACTGTCTTCGATTTCGAAATTTCCAACTACGATATCAGCGATGATTTCGTTTAATGCATCAACCAAAGAAGTTGTTTCTTCCTCAGTTAATAAACCAATTTGCCCAAGCATTTTGGCGTGAGCGATTGAACCTAAAGCATCGTATTTTGCTAAAACTAAATCCAGTTCACGATCGTTTCCTACTGTGAATTGTTCGATTTGTTTATCTGTTGGTATTCCTTTTTCCCAAAGTTTCATAACTTAGATTTTTAGACTTCTTAGATAATTTAGATTGTTAGACTGCTTAGATTTTTAGACTTCTTAGATTCTAGATTTCTTTCTTTGCGGTTTATTTTTCTAATTTATAGTAATGTTGTCGTTTATACTGATGGTGTTTCTAGCCCCGATAGTAGTGGAAATCCTTTTTCTGGCTTCTTTAGTCAGAAAAAGATTGGAACGGATAGCGGGATTAGCTCCTAAAAAATATTATAATTTAAAGAAATCGGTTAGTATTTTGATATACAAATCGACTCCTTCTTCAATTTCATTTATAAAAATAAATTCGTCTGCTGAATGCGAACGCAATGTTTCTCCTGGTCCTAGTTTTAAAGACTGACAGCTTAAAACCGATTGATCTGAAAGCGTTGGCGAACCATACGTTGTTCTTCCTAAAGCAATTCCGGCTTGAACCAAACCGTGCGCAACTGGAATAGACGATGCGTTTAAATGCATTGATCTTGGCGTTACTTCAGCGTTTACATTTGCTTTTACAACTTCCAAAATTTCAGCATTTGTGTAACGGTCTGTTACACGAATATCAACCACCAAATCACATTCTGATGGCACAACATTGTGCTGTTTTCCTGCATTGATCTGCGTCACGGTCATTTTTACGGGACCTAAAACGTCTGAGATTTTGTCGAATTTATAGTTTTTAAACCATTCCATTACCGGAATTGATTTGTATAATGCATTATCGTCGTTTTGATGTGCGGCGTGGCTTGCGGTTCCTTTTACTTTTACGTCCAAAACTAATAATCCTTTTTCGGCAACTGCTAATTGCATTAAAGTTGGTTCTCCAACAATGGCGCAATCTAATTCTGGTAAGCTTTTCAAAACGCTGTTTAAACCATTTTTCCCGCTGCTTTCTTCTTCTGCGGAAGCCACAATTACAATATTATGAGATAGGTTTTGATTTTCGTAAAAGTGAACAAAAGTTGCTAATAATGAAACTAAACATCCTCCTGCATCATTACTTCCTAAACCAAATAATTTTCCGTCTTTTTCGATTGCTTTAAACGGATCGTTGGTGTACGCCTGATTTGGTCGTACTGTATCGTGATGTGAGTTTAATAAAAGTGTTGGTTTGTTTTCGTCAAAATATTTGTTGAAAGCCCACACATTGTTGTTTTCTCTTTTGAAAGGAATCTCGTTTTGATTGAACCAATTTTCGATTAAAAGAGCCGTTTGATCTTCTTCACTTGAAAATGAAGGGGTTTCGATTAAACTTTTTAATAAACTAATTGCTTCCTGGGTAAGCGTATCTATGTTTTTCATTTTGTTGTGCTCTTGCCGCAAAGGCGCTAAGTCGCTAAGTTTTTTTTAAGCTTTTACTTTCTTAACTAAATAATACGCGACATTTTTACGCGACATTTTTAATTGGCGCAAATTTCTTAAATTAATATTTAAAAGCACTGCGCAGTGCTGTTTTTTTGCCACTAATTGCACGAATTTTCACAAATTATCTTTTTGTCACAGATTTAAAATCAAAATAAACTTTTTACTGTATGTCTAAAATTATTTTCTCTTTTAACAGTAAAATTAGAGTCAATTCGTTGCAACATTTTCTATAATGTAATCGTTGTATGCGGAATATCTGAATTTTGAAGCATTTTATGATGTCCAATTTTGATTTTCTGCACACCTCTTGATAAACTATTGAAACAGTTATCCAATTTTGGAATCATTCCGGAATGGATTACTTTTTCTTCTTTTAGCTTATTATATAAAGCTTCATTGATTTCAGTAATTACAGATGAATCGTCTTCTGAATCCTGCAAAACGCCTTGTTTTTCAAAACAATACGTTAGCGTAACATCAAAAACTTCAGACAATGCAATTGATAATTCGCTTGCAATCGTATCGGCGTTTGTGTTTAACAATTGCCCGTTTTTATCGTGTGTAATCGCACAGAAAACAGGAACAACTCCAGCTTCTAATAAAGTTGCCAGTAATTTGGTGTTGACTTGCTTTACATCGCCTACAAATCCGTAATCGATTGTTGGATGATTTCTTTTTGTTGACTGAATTAAATTTCCGTCAGCACCAGAAAAACCAATAGCATTATTATCTTTTGCCTGCAATTGTGCCACAATATGTTTATTGATTTGTCCGGCGTAAATCATTACCACAACATCCAACATTGGAGCATCTGTAATTCGGCGTCCGTCAATCATTTGCGGAACTAAACCAATACTTTGCGCCATCTTTGTAGCCGATTTTCCACCGCCGTGAACTAAAACTTTATAGCCTTCAATTTTAGAGAAATCGGTTAAGAATTGTTCTAATTCTGCTGGATTGTCGATGATGTTTCCACCTATTTTTATTACTGATACGTCCATTATTTTTAAGGTTCAGAGGCTCAGAGGTACAAAGGTGCAAAGGTTGTTCACAAGGTTTTTAAACCTCTTTCCCTTTGAACCTTTGCAACTTTGCACCTTAAATTTATATCTTCTTAAGAATCTTTTGTAAAACTAATTGTGCTGAATACGTTCTATTATTCGCTTGCTCGATTACGATTGAATTTTCTCCGTCTAGAACTTCGTCGCTTACAATTACGTTACGACGAACTGGAAGACAGTGCATGAATTTTCCGTTGTTGGTTAAAGCCATTTTTTCGGCTGTAACGGTCCAATTTGGATCGCTGTTGGTTACTTTTCCGTAATCGTTGAAGTTGCTCCAGTTTTTAACGTAAACGAAATCGGCATTTTCAAACGCTTTGTTTTGATCGTATTCGATTTTACAGTCTTGTGTGATTTCTGGACTCAGTTCATAACCTTCTGGATGCGTGATTACAAAATCCATATCTTTTTGCAACTGCATCATTTCAACGAAAGAATTAGCTACAGCCTGCGGTAAAGCTTTTGGATGCGGCGCCCAAGAAAGCACTACTTTTGGCTTGTGTTTTGTTTTGAATTCTTCCATCGTAATCGCATCTGCAAGTGATTGTAATGGGTGACGAACAGCACTTTCCATGTTTACGATTGGCACTGTTGCGTATTTCAAGAATCCTGAAATTACTGTTTCCTGATAATCTTTTTCTTTATCAACCAAACCTGCGAAAGCACGAATTGCGATAATATCACAGTATTGTGAAACTACTTCTGCAGCTTCTTTAATATGTTCCGATGCACCAGAATTCATCACTGCTCCGTCTTCAAACTCTAATGTCCATCCTTCGTTGGTAAAGTTCATTACCATAACGTTCATTCCCAAATTCAAAGCTGCTTTTTGAGTACTCAAACGCGTTCTTAAACTTGGATTGAAGAATAACATTCCAAGAGTTTTATTCTTTCCTAAACTTTGATTTTTAAGCGGATTCTTTTTGATTTTTATCGCTTGTTTTACCCATTTTGATAATGAGTTGATGTCTTTTATTGAGATATAGTTCATTGTCTTTTTGTTTAATCGGTTAATCGTTGATTTGTTTAATCGTTTTGATACTTAAACAAATCTAACTTCTATCCATTTTTGTTTTTTATGTTCTTTTTTTAATCGATTAACCGAATTAACGATTAAACAATTAAACCTTTTTACACGATTTTCGTAAACGGAATTTCGTCCTTTAATGCCTTTAGAATAAAATTATCATTCAGTCCATTTACAATCCAGGTTTCGATATTTGCTGCTTTTGAAATTGCTGCTGCTTCTATTTTAGACTGCATTCCTCCTGTTCCGTGTGATGATTTTGATTCGCCGATTTCTTTTTCAAGCGACTTCAAATCATTTACCAATTTGATTGTTTCCGGAACTTCATCATGAATAGAATTTTTCGTATAAATTCCGTTTGTATTCGTCGCAATTATCAGAATATCAACATTTAAAAGAACAGCCGTTAAAGCTGCTAATTTATCATTATCTCCAAACCGAATCTCATCTGTGGCAACGGTATCATTTTCATTGATAATTGGAATGTAATTGTTTTTAACTAATACATTAATCGTATTTACAATGTTCTTCTTGGTTTGCTCTTTTTCAAAATCAGAATAAGAAAGTAAACACTGCGAAGTATTCAATCCTAAATCCTTAAAATTTTCATTGTAAATCCGCATTAAATGAGGTTGTCCAATAGAAGCCAAAGCCTGCTTCACAAAAACATCTTTATCTTGATTGTCAAGCTTTACAAATTGTTTTGCTGCTGCAATTGCTCCTGAACTCACTATGATAAATTCATATTCGTCGTTTAAAGCTGCAATCTGTATTCCGAGGTCTTCAATCTTTCCCCGCGAAATATGATTGGTTTCTTTGGTTAAAGTATTACTTCCTATTTTTAATAAAATCCGTTTTTTTGCCATTTTTTTTAAAGGTGCTAAGGTTCTAAGATGCTGAGATTCTAAGTTTTTCTCTTAGAATTTTCTAATTATCTAATTGCCTCAATTTTCACATTCTCTCAATTACCTAACTTGTCCTTCTCCGTAAACGTACCATTTGTTCGTTACCAAATGCTGAAGACCAATTGGACCACGTTGATGCAATTTATCGGTGCTTATCGCTAATTCTCCTCCGAGCCCAAATTGTCCACCGTCTGTGAAACGAGTTGATGCATTTTGGTACACCGCTGCAGCATCGATCGATTCCATAAATTGCTGTGCTACTTCATTATCTCTGGTAATAATTGCTGCAGAATGTCCTCCGCAGTATTTATTAATCATATCAATGGCATGTTCCTGAGAATCAATTGTTCCAATTACAATTTTATAATCTAAAAACTCTTCGTACCAAATATCTTCGTTTTGTAACGTTTTGGTATTTTCAAAATTTGCTAAAGATTGATCTACAATAACTTCAACTTTTGCTTCAATTAAGGCTTCAATCAGCATGGCAGTAAAACCTTCAAAATTTGGCAATTTCGAATCAATTAAAACTTTATCTAAGGCATTACAAGCCGAAATTTTAGCTGTTTTAGCATTTAAAATTACTTTTAAAGCTAAATCTGTATCCGCATCTTCATGAACGTAAACAAAATTATTTCCTCGCCCGCTTACTATAACTGGACAGGTTGCGTGCGCTTTTACAAATTCAATTAATTTTTCTCCGCCTCTTGGAACTATTAAATCAACTTTTTGAGTTGGTTTTTCTAAAAAAGCCTGAGTTTCTGTTCTGTTGTAATTCAGATATTCAACCCAGTCTTTTGAAACTCCGTTTTCTTCCAAAGCTTTGTGCCAAAGACTTACGATTTTTAAGTTTGATTTTAAAGATTCTTTTCCTCCTTTTAATAAAATCTTATTTCCGGATTTAAAAGCGATTCCACCTGCTTCAATTGTAACGTCTGGACGAGACTCGTAAATAATCAAAATCGTTCCAAAAGCGGCTGTTTTATTTATAACTTTTATTCCATTATCATGTGTAAAATGAAAACGCTCAACGCCAACGGGATCTTCCTGAGAAGCCAATTGGTTTAATGATAAAATCATTTCGTCGACTTTTTTATCATCTACTTTTAAGCGTTCTTCCATAGCTAAATCAGAGCCGTCGTAATCAGCAAGATCTTCCTGATTGGTTAGGATTATCTCATTCCGCTCCTGCTCGACCAGCTTTGCCATAGACCGCAAAACTGCATTGCGTATTTCAATTGATAATGGTTTCATTTTTTTGGTTTAATTGGTTAGTTGGTTTAATCGTTTAACTGGTTAATCGGTAATTCGTTTAGTCAATTAAACGATTAAACAAATTAACATTATAGTTCTTCTAAACTTTCTTTTAAAGCTTTTACAAACGTATCGATATCTGCTTTTTTCACAGTTAATGGCGGTAAAATTCTTAATAGATTTTTATTGTTCGCGCTTCCTGTAAAAATGTGTTTTTCGATGATTAATTTCTTTCTTAAAGCCGCTACATCAAAATCAAACTCAACTCCAAGCATTAATCCTTTTCCTTTTACTTGTTTGATTCCTTCAACTTCTTTGATTTTTTCTAAGAAATATTCATAAACTTCGTTTACATTTTTCTGTAAATCTAATTTTTCGATTACATCTAAAACCGCAATTCCTGCTGCACAAGATAAATGGCTTCCACCGAAAGTAGTTCCTAATAATCCGAAACTTGCTTCGAATTTTGGAGAAATCAAAATCGCTCCAACAGGGAATCCATTCCCCATTCCTTTTGCAACGGAAATAATATCAGCATTGATTTCGTGATGTTGGAAAGCAAAGAATTTTCCGCTTCTTCCGTATCCTGATTGTACTTCGTCTAAAATCAAAACCGCATCGTGTTTTTTACATGCTTTTTCTAAAGCCTGGAAAAACTCAGTTGTTCCTTGATCTAAACCTCCAACTCCCTGAATTCCTTCGATAATCACTGCTGTAACATCACCTTTAGCCAATTCAGCTTCAACTAACTCGATTTGATTTAAAGGTAAAAAAGTAACAACTTGCTGTGCATTAATTGGCGCAACTATTTTTTTATTATCTGTGACAGCAACAGCTGCAGAAGTTCTTCCATGGAAAGAATTATCAAAAGCCACAACTCTTGATTTTCCGTTATGGAAAGAAGCTAATTTTAAAGCATTTTCATTCGCCTCAGCACCAGAACTGCATAAAAACAATTCATAATCTTCAAGACCAGAAAGTTTTCCTAATTTTTGAGCCAATTCAACCTGCAAAGGATTCTGAATTGCATTTGAATAAAAACCTAAATGATCTATTTGATTTTTAAGTTTTGCTACATAATCCGGCTGCGTGTGTCCAATAGAAATCACACCATGTCCGCTGTATAAATCTAAGTATTCTACTCCTTTGTCGTCAATGATTGTACAATCTACTGCTTTTACTGGAGTTATGTCGTATAATGGGTAAACGTTGAATAAATTCATTTTTTGTTTTGTTTAATTGTTTAATCGTTGATTTGTTTAATCGATTAACCGAAATTAACGATTAAACGGTTAACCAACAATCTAAAATCCGCTTGGTTTCAAATGTAAACCTGTGGTTTCTTCTAAACCGAACATTAAATTCATATTTTGAATTGCTTGTCCTGAAGCACCTTTGGTTAAGTTATCGATAATTGATGTAATGAGAACCCGGTTTCCTTTTTTCAATAAACTAATAATACATTTATTCGTTTGCACTACTTGTTTCATGTTGATGTTTGTTGTGGTTATGGTTACGAAAGGTTGATCTTTATAGAAATCTTCGTATTTAGCAACCAATTGCTCCAAACTGTCATCGCACAATGTATATAGCGTTGCAAAAATTCCTCTTGGGAAATCTCCTCTATTCGGAATAAAAAGCAGTTCGCTGTCAAAATCGTCTTGCAACTGAACTAAACTTTCTCCAATTTCTCCTAAATGTTGGTGTTCAAAAGCTTTATAATGCGACATATTGTTGTTTCTCCAGCTGAAATGAGAAGTTTCTGAAAGACTTACTCCTGCTCCTGTACTTCCGGTTGTTGCATTAATATGAACATCATTATTCAACAAATTATGTTTTGCTAAAGGCAATAAAGCCAACTGAATAGCAGTTGCGAAACAACCTGGATTTGCGATATAATTTGCTTTTTTGATTTCGGCTTTATTGATTTCAGGCAATCCGTAAATAAAATCTTTTCCTTCGAAATGAGCGTCTTTATTCAGTCTGAAATCATTTCCTAAATCGATGATTTTGGTATGACTTGCAAACTGATTTTCTTTCAAAAATGAAATCGATTTTCCGTGTCCTAAACATAAGAAAACAACATTTACGTCAGGATTAATTTCATCAGTAAAATTCATTTCTATATCACCCATCAAATCTTGATGTGCCACAGATAGTGGTTTCCCTGCATTTGTGGTACTGTAAACAAAATCGATGTTTACTTTTGGGTGAAACATTAAAATTCTGATGAGTTCTCCGGCCGTGTAACCCGAACCACCAATAATTCCGACATTAATCATGATCTAATTGATTTACAGATGAAAAGATGTTTTGAGCATTTCCTAAAATCTTAATAAATCCTTTCGCATCTTCAGATGTCCAAGCATTGTTCATTTCTCCGTATTGACCGAAGCCTGTGTTCATTAAATCATTTTCAGATTCGATTCCGTCAAGTGAGAAATGATATGGTTTTAATGAAACTGTTACGGTTCCGTTTACTGTTTTTTGAGTGTCTTGCAAGAAAGTTTCAATATTTCTCATTACTGGATCTAAGAACTGACCTTCGTGAAATAACATTCCATACCAGTTACCTAATTGCTCTTTCCAATATTGTTGCCATTTTCCAAGAGTGTGTTTCTCTAATAAATGGTGTGCTTTTATGATAATTAACGGAGCTGCAGCTTCAAAACCAACTCTTCCCTTAATTCCAATAATAGTATCTCCAACGTGAATATCTCTACCAATTGCGTAAGCACTTGCCAATTTTTCAAGAGCTACAATATTGTTTGATGGTTTATCTGTTTTTCCGTTTAAACCAACTAATTCTCCTTGTTCAAAATGAAGTGTTACTTTTTCTTCACCTTCTTTTTGTAATTGTGAAGGATAAGCTTCACTTGGCAATGGCTGACTAGAAGTTAAAGTTTCTTTTCCTCCAACACTTGTTCCCCAAAGTCCTTTATTGATAGAATATTGTGCTTTTTCCCAAGAATAGTGAACTCCGTTTTGAGCTAAATAATCAACTTCTTCTTGTCTTGATAATTTTAAATCTCTAATTGGAGTAATAATTTCGATTTCTGGAGCAATAGTTTGAAAAATTAAATCAAAACGAATTTGATCGTTTCCAGCACCTGTACTTCCGTGTGCAATTGCAGTTGCCCCTACTTTTTTTGCATATTTTATAGCTTCAATTGCTTGAAAAACACGCTCTGCACTTACTGATAACGGATAAGTATTGTTTTTTAATACATTTCCGAAAATCAGGTATTTTATAGCTTTATCGTAATATTTATCTAAAATAGTTAAGTTGGCGTGTTGTGCACTTCCTAACTCATAAGCTCTTTTTTCAATAGCTGTTAATTCTTCAGCAGAAAATCCTCCTGTGTCAACAAGTACAGTGTGAACTTCGTATCCTTTTTCATTTTTTAAATATTTCAAACAATACGAGGTATCTAATCCTCCGCTATAAGCTAATACTACTTTTTTCATTTTTTATAATTTTGGCTAATACTTTCGTATGTAGCAGTTTGAGATTTCTTTTTATTAAATTTTGAATAAAAAAATAAATGACAATATTTTGTTTAAGAATAAAGCCTGTTTGATTTTTTTAAGTCTGCTTAAAACAGCCTCGTTAAAAGGATGTCTTGGCGGTGTTTTTTGTTTTTCTTTTGGATCGTATAACATTCCGGTACAAAGACACATTTTGTTTTCTTTGCTTTGCAAAATTGGGAAGTTCGTACAGGTTTTACAGCCTGCCCAAAAACTTGGATCGGTTGTTAATTCTGAAAAAGGAACAGGTTTGTATCCTAAATCCGAATTGATTTTCATTACAGCCAAACCAGTTGTAATTCCGAAAATTTTAGCGTCTGGGTATCTTTGCAAAGAATAGTCAAAAACTTTAGATTTTATCTTTTTGGCCAAACCTAAACTTCTATAGTCTGGATGTACAATTAACCCCGAATGTGCCACGAATTTTCCGTGTTGCCAGCTTTCGATATAACAAAAACCTGCAAATTTCCCGTCTGCCAGAGCAATCATCGCATCACCATTCGACATTTTTTTCTGAATATACTCAGGAGTTCTTTTAGCAATCCCCGTACCTCTTAACAAGGCAGATGATTCTATCGTATCGCATATTTCTTGTGCGAATTTGAAATGTTCTTCCTGGGTAACAACAATAGAGATCTTCATTTCAATAATTGAAGTTAGAGTTAAAAATTAAAGCATATTGTTTAGCTTGAAATCCAGAATTGAATCCAATAAAATTAAGCAAAATAGAAGTAACATTCTCGAAATCAGAAGATTGATAACAAAAATTTACAAAATAATAAATACTTTTAGGATATGTTTGTCCAATGGACAAATTATGTGATTTCAAAACGAAAAAGGGATATGAATAAATATACGGCTATAAAACTCAGTGAACACTATAGAGATAGCGTCCGTACTTCGGGAGAAGTAATCGGTGAGTTTGTCCGTGACAAAGAAGTTATATGTAAACTTATTTTATTCATCGGTGCAAAAGTACATCTTTTTTTTATTTACAAAACAAAAAATTAAAAATCTAACATTTTTTTGACGTTTTGTGAATATAGGCAAAAACAAAAAGCCCGATAATTTAATTAATTATCGGGCTTTGAAGACTTTACAGTCTAAAAAAATTATTTTTTAGTGAACTGCATTACCTGTCCATTACCTGAAAACGTTAGATCAAAACCAGTTTTCGCTTCATTAAATTTAAATTTCAATCCTGCTCTTGCTGATTCGAATGTATCTTTTTCATTTGCAACAGGATCTAATGAAAAGCTTGGATAATTTGGAAGCTCAGCAGTTAATACACTGTTTTTGTCAACTAAATTAATTGTCAAAGGAGATTTTGTAGTTGTATAATTTCCTAAATAACCATCGATAATAATAGCTTTTTCTACTATACCTTTCCCTGCAGTCCAAACATTATTTGACTCGTTATTATCAGGAAATACATGATCCGGATCTAAAGTAATACTTTCAATTTCCTCTGTAGAATCGTGTTTGAAAGACCATGATTTATTTCTTTGCCAAATCTCTACAGGAATATTAACTCTAGATACTTTTCCGCTTTTAGTTTTAACATCTAAAACGATAGGCATTGGCATTTTATCAAAATTTTCAACCGTAATAACTACTCCTTTTGAAGGATCATTTTTTACATATTTAATTGAGTTGATTCCTTGATCGAATCTCCAGTTGTTTACATACCAACTTCTCCAGAACCAGCTTAAATCCTCTCCTGCAACATTTTCCATAGATCTAAAGAAATCATCTGGTTGAGGATGTTTGTAAGCCCAACGCTGAATATAAGTTCTGAAAGCAGTGTCAAAACGTTCTTTACCTAAAATCTGTTCTCTTAAAATCACTAAACCTGCACTTGGTTTAAAGTAGCACAACATACCAATATTGCCTTCTTTCATATTATCAGGAGAGCTCATGATTGTTTCCAAATCAGGTCTTGTAAATGGCTCTGCTTGTTCGTGTAAATCCGTTTTTTCTTCTTTGTATTCGCCATTATTAAATGCCGCCGTACTTAATGAATTTATAAACGTATTGAAACCTTCGTCCATCCAGCCAAATAATCTTTCGTTTGACCCCACTATCATCGGGAACCAGATATGACCAAATTCATGATCTGTAACTCCCCATAAATCTTGTCCTTTAGATTTCCATCCACAGAAAACAATTCCAGGATATTCCATTCCTCCCTCATTTCCTGCAACGTTTGTTGCTGCTGGATAAGGATATTCAAACCATTGTTTTGAATAGTGTTCAATTGAAGCTTTTACATATTCAGTAGAACGCCCGTAAGCCCCCTGACCAGCACTTTCAACTGGATAGGCAGATAATGCCAACGATTTCTTACCACTTGGAAGGTTAATTTTTGCTCCATCTAAAATAAAAGCTGGAGAAGATGCCCAAGAAAAATCACGTGCGTTTTTGATTTTATAATGCCATGTTTTTTCAGCTCCGGCATTTGTGTTTGCAGTTGAAGTTACTTCTTCCGCAGAACGAATTGTTACTGTTTTATCACTGTTAGAAGCATCTTTATACTTTTTAAATTGATCTGCAGAAAATACTTCCTGGCCATTTAATAATTCTCCCGAAGCGACTACAAAATGATTTGCTGGAACTGTAAGTTTTACATCAAAATCACCATATTCCAAATAAAACTCAGAAGCTCCTAAATATGGTGCGGTATTCCAACCTCTTACATCATCATAAACACACATACGTGGATACCATTGTGCAATTGTAAAGATTTTTCCGTTTTTAGTTTCTAAAACCCCCATTCTGTCAGAGCCTTCAAATGGCGCAGTGAAAGAGAATTCTATTTTAATTTTTACAGAACCTCCTTTTGCAGCCAATTCTTGCGGAAGAAAAATTTGCATTCTTGTATCTGTAATGATATATTTCGCTTCAACTTCTGTTTTAGTTTTCCCGCCAGAAATAACTTTAACCGATTTAATTTTATTTCCACCATCAAAAACCTGACCTTGAGCTCCGTTACGGCTTCCTGTCAAAGGTATAAGCGCATTTCCTCTTGAATCACTTTTAAACAAATTCTGATCGAGATTCAACCAAAGAAATCCTAATTTATCGGGGCTATTGTTGGTATAAGTGATTTCATCTGTTCCAACAATTTCATTTGTTGCATTATTTAATTTTGCCGTGATTTGGTAATCGGCTCTATTTTGCCAGTATTCAATTCCCGGCTGACCACTTGCTGCACGTGTTGATGTTCCATTTTTTGTATAAAAATGCGGCCCGAAAGCATCATGATAATTATAATTATTTACTGGATTTGCTGCCGGCGCTGACGGAGTTTGTTGCGCCCATACAGAGGAAATCCCAAAAAATAAAGCCGCGGTTAAAATGGCTTTTGCAGATTGTTTTTTCATATTTTTTAGCTGTTTATGTAGCAAATTAATGAAAAAAAAAGCTATTTAAAGAGATATATTTAACCTTAAATTCAATTTTAGCAAAATTTTATCAATTAAATAAATTAAGCGATTTTCTTAAAAAAATAAAAAATATTAAAATATCTTTACATAGGCTTATATATTAACTATCTTCAATTACCGTATTTTGATCACAACTATATCTAATTCAACACTAAAGGCTTCTATTAATCATGCCGGAGCAGAATTAATTTCATTAAAAGACAACCAAAAAGAATATATCTGGGAAGGAAATCCTGAATTTTGGGGAAAACATTCGCCCGTACTTTTTCCAATTGTTGGTACTTTAAAAAACAATACTTATAAAGTTCATGAAAAGGAATATCAATTGACGAGACATGGTTTTGCAAGAGATATGGAATTTCAACTGATTGAAAAAACAGGAAACAGTGCTGTTTTTTCTTTAGAATCAAATGAAGAAACTTTAAAAAAATATCCTTTTGAGTTTGAATTGCAATTAGTTTATACAATCGAAAACACTTCCTTAAACATCGAGTACATTGTAATTAATAGAAGTGAGAAAAAAATGCCATTTTCTATTGGTGCACATCCTGCAATTGCACTTCCTGAAAACTTTGAAAACTATGCGTTTAAGTTTGAGAAGCACGAATCTTTAAAATACAATCTTCTTGAAAACGACTTAATTTCAAATAAAACGGAAACTTTAAAGACTGTAAATAATGTTATTCCTTTAAGTTATAAACTTTTTGAAAATGATGCTCTTGTTTTTAAAACTTTAGAATCGACTAGTTTGACAATACTAGAAAACTCAAAACCTTATGTGCAAGTTGATTTTGAGGACTTTCCAAGCTTAGGAATCTGGACAAAAGATCAGGCACCATTTGTTTGCATCGAACCGTGGTTTGGTTATTCAGACACTGCCGAAAACTCAGGCGATCTATTTAAAAAAGAAGGAATTTTAATCCTTGACATCGACCAGTCATTTCATTCAAAATTTAGTATTAAAATCTTATAATTAAAATGTTAGAATTTAACTTCCACCCATTTCCCGTAATCGAAACTGAGCGTTTGCTTTTAAGAAGAATAACAAATGACGATGTCAACGAAGTTTTCGAATTGCGTTCGAATCCTGAAACGATGAAATTTATTCCGCGCCCATTAGTTAAAGACAATGAAGATGCGCTAGCACATATTGCCATGATTGATGATAAAATTGAAACCAATGTTGGCGTAAACTGGGGAATTACACTAAAAGACAATCCAAAACTTCTAGGTATTATTGGTTTTTACCGTATGCAGCCTGAAAACTACCGCGCCGAAATTGGTTATATGTTATCGCCAGATTTTCATGGAAAAGGAATTATTCCGGAAGCGGTAAACAGATTAATAAGATATGGTTTTGATGATTTAAAACTACACTCCATTGAAGCTGTAATTGACCCGGAAAATTTTGCTTCTGAAAAAGTATTAGAAAAATGTGGTTTTGTTAAGGAAGCACATTTAAGAGAAGCTGAGTTTTGGGAAGGAAAATTCCTGGACAAGGTAATCTATTCGTTATTAAACAATTAAATATTAGTTTTACTTTTTACACTATTATTTCTTGTTAAAAAAAGATATTTCGCAATAGAAAACATTCTGTTACGTTATATTTGTGCCCGAAATAATTTTCTGTAAAGTCGCAAAATGCCATGAAAAAACTCTTTGTTCTACTCGTTCTTATCCTTTCTATACAATCCCACAGTCAAACTTTCATAAAATTTAATGGAGCTACAGCGTTATTTGCGATTCCAAATGTTGGTGTAGAAACGAGTATAGGAGAAAAAGTTACTTTTAGTGTAGATGTAATGGCTTCTTTTTGGGAATCTTTCAATGGACACAATCCTATGAAATTTATTACTTTAACACCTGAAGTACGTTATCATTTCAAGGAGAAATATGATGGTTTTTATGTTGGAGGTCATGTGGGTCCTGATATTTATGAAATCCAAAAATGGAATTACTGGGACACCGCCAAATACGAGCATGGTTTTGGTTACCGTTTAGGAGTAACAGTTGGTTATAATCTTAAATTAAGTGATAAATTTTTATTGGACATTTTTGCTGGCGCCGGATGGCATCAAGGATTTTACCATGGTTACTACAACGACGGAACTCCCGGAAGATATGAAAAAGCACAACATTGGAATAAAAGCGGTGAATGGCTTCCGTATCGTGGTGGCGTGATGATTTCTTATAAACTTAATTAATTCTGAGGGAATTTAGAAAGTGATTTTACATATAAATCCTCCACTTTTTTACGGGCCCAATCTGTTTTTCGTAAAAAAGTAAGGCTAGATTTTATGCTTGGGTTTGAAATAAAGCACTTTATCGGAATTAATTCTCCTAAAGTATCAAACCCATAATATTCTACTAGTTTTTCTAGTATTTTCTGAAGTGTAATTCCGTGTAAAGGATCTTTTTGATTTTGCATTTTGAATATATATAACGAAAGACCGTGCTTTAAAAAGTACGGTCTTTTCTTTTCTACAAAATTAGCAAATTGATCAAATCAATTCACATTAACTAAAATATAAATTTAAAACCTACAGAAAGCGGAGTCGTTAAAGTAGGACTTCCTGCTAAATAAGCTGAATCTACATTAGCCACATGAGCTAATCCAAAATTGGTAACAGTTGTTTTTTCTCCGTTCTCAGGCTTTATAGTTGTTGAAGTAAAATTTGCTAAATCATATGAAAATTCTACTGAGAAACTCTTAGTAACAAAATAGTCAAAACCTCCGGACACTGATAAACCAACCTGATTTATTTTTTTATCATTTTCTTTTTCTTTTCCTGTAATAACCGGTAGAGCCGCTTGTCCGAAGAAATATAAAGATCCTGCTACATTCCAGTATTTTCTAACCAATGGTTGAATAACAATTAAATCTGTATTCGCAATTGTTTTTACATCGGTACCGGTAAGATCATAGCCATCTGATTTAATATTAATGTAACCAATTCCCGCACCTACTGCCACAGATGGTGTAACAAATGCTCCTACTATTGGCAGTACAGATATGTTAGTACCTTTTTCTTTTCCAGTTTTTGTCTGTTGGTAACCAAATTGCGAAGTTGCAAACCACGCTCCTTTTAAACCTTGGCTAGAATCTTGAGCTTTTACAGATAATCCAATTAAGGCAATACCGACGAATGTTAAAATTTTTTTCATGATTTAAGTTTGTTTAGAATTATTTAACAAACTTATGTGTAAGTTTTTTCTTCAAAACTGATTAAAATCATTGTTTAAAAAAAATCTTTAATTATCTTAGATCACATTAAAATTTTTCAATTTTGTTTTACATTTGCACTTATGATAAAATCAGTTAATATACTAAATAAAAGAGCCCGATTTGATTATGAAATAATCGATACCTATACCGCCGGAATTGTTTTGGCTGGTACCGAAATCAAATCAATACGCTTAGGAAAAGCAAATATTACGGAGAGTTTTTGCGAATTTAGCGGTATGGAGCTTTTTGCAATCAATACCTATATTGAAGAGTATTCGTTTGGAAATCAATTTAACCATAAATCAAGAAGCGAACGAAAATTGCTTTTAAATAAAAAAGAATTAAAAACACTTCATAAAAGCGTTCAGGCTAAAGGACTTACTATAGTTCCGTTAAAATTATTCACCAATGAAAAAGGTCTTGCAAAATTACAAATTGGCCTTTGCAAAGGAAAAAAGAATTATGACAAACGTGAATCCTTAAAAGAGCAAGACACAAAAAGAGATTTGGACAGAATAAAAAAAGCCTATAATTAATAGCCTTTTTAATTTTCTCAAAATGATTAGTTTATAAATATTTTATCGTTATTTTTATACAAACAATTTAACGATAAAATATGAAAAAGTACTACATTCTGTTAATCGCCGTACTGTTGCTTTATGGTTGTGGCAGTAACACTTCAATTGTTAATAGCTGGAGAGATCCTGATGTAACTGTTACACAAGAACAGTTTAAAAAAGTTTTGGTTGTTGCTTTGGTCAAAGATGAAGCCTCAAGAAGAATTACTGAAAACAGAATTGCTGCCAGCAGTCCTATATTCAAAACTTCCTACCAATATTTAACAGCAACGGATCAATTAAGCAAAGAACAAAAACTAAAAATACTGCAAGATGAAAACTTCGACGGAGTTATCAGTATGCGTTTGGTAAGCAAAGAAAAAGAAACTACTTATGTACCGGGAACTTATACCGGAATGTATTATGGTGGTTTTGATGGAATGTACACCGGAATGTATGGTTACGGGTTCGGAAATTGGTACGGTATGTATTCTCCCGCGTTTTATGATCCGGGTTATTATCAGGAAACAACCTCTTATATGGTCGAAACGAATATTTTTTCGCTAAAACAAAACAAACTAATCTGGACAGGAACTACAGAATCACAATACGTTACAGATTTAGGGCAAACAGTAGATGCAATCATGCAAGCTGTTGTTAAAGAAATGAGAAAAGATGGTTCGCTGCCTCCAAAATAAAAGTTAGAAAAAGCAACATCTATGATGTTGCTTTTTTTACAATCAGAAAATTGACTAAATTTGTCAAGACTAATAATTTCATAAATGAAATCACTTTTAAAAAATGCTAGAGAACAAAAAGGTTTAAAAACTCGCGAGGTTGCACAGCTTCTGGGAATCGATCAGGCATTAATCAGCAAATTTGAATCAGGAACTCGAAAACCAACTAAAGATCAAATTACTAAATTGGCTCAACTTCTAGAAATTGATTATGAAACTTTAATGATTGCTTGGCTAAAAGAAAAGATTCTTTATGAAATTGGTGATGATGATTTGGCATTAAAAGCTCTAAAAGTAGCTGAAGATGAAATCAAATATAATAAAACAGCATCAAACCTTAAACTATCCACTTCTTTAGAAAAAATCCTTAAGGAAATTGACCTTTTAAAAGAAAAACTAGACTCTTACAGGCAATTTGACAGTTTTAAAATCAAACAAGCTTTAGAACTTGAATATACTTTTGAAAGCAATAGAATTGAAGGAAACACAATGACGCTTCGTGAAACTGATATGGTAATAAATGAAGGTTTAACAATTTCTGGAAAAAGTATGCGCGAACATCTCGAAGCGATAAATCATCAGGAAGCAATTGGTTTTATAAAAGATTTAATGAGTAAAAACAATTCATTAAACGAACGTGATCTTTTATCCATTCATAATTTAATCCTTAGAGGAATAATTCCCGAAGATGCAGGACGTTATCGAAAAGTTCAGGTTATGATTCAAGGAAGTACTCATATGCCTCCACAGCCTTTGTTAGTTCAACAGGAAATGGAAGAATATTTTACTTGGTATGAAATTAACAAAAACAAGCTTCATCCCGTTATCCTGGCGGCCGAAATGCACGAACGATTGGTAAAAATTCATCCTTTTATTGATGGAAACGGGAGAACTTCGAGACTAATTATGAATTTAATTTTGATGCAAAAAGGCTATTTAATTGCGAATATAAAAGGTGATTACGAAAACCGGATGCGTTATTACCAATCTCTCGAAGTTGCTCAGACAAAAAAAGACAAAGAAGATTTTTTATTGTTTATTGCTCAAACACAAAAGGAAAGTTTAGAAAGGTATATCACAATCCTTACGCAATAAAAAAGCCCAGCGTTAACTGGGTTACTCATTAATTTTTATCTTCTAATAAAGGAACAAATCGAAACTCTCCAAACTCATGTTTTTCAAATTGAGTCTCATTCTTTCTAATCAATAAAGTCATAATCTGAACATCTTCTCCCAAAGGAATAACCAATCTTCCTCCTATTTTTAATTGTGCCATTAAAGGCTGAGGAATAAATGGCGCACCAGCAGTAACTATAATACTATCAAACGGCGCAAAATTTGGTAATCCTTTATATCCGTCTCCAAAAGTAACGTGTTTTGGGCGAATATTTAATTTCGGAAATAAATTTGAAGTTGTTTTAAACAATTCATTTTGCCTTTCTACAGTATACACTTTTGCTCCAAGCATAAATAATACAGCAGTCTGATAGCCAGAACCAGTACCAATTTCCAACACTTTATGATCTTTCTTAACTTCAAGCAATTGCGACTGAAACGCAACTGTATAAGGTTGTGAAATGGTCTGCCCTGCTCCAATAGGAAAAGCTTTGTCCTGATAAGCAAAATCTTCAAAACTTGAATTCAAAAAAAGGTGTCTCGGGATTTTTTTAATCGCATCCAGAACCGCTCTGTCAGTAATTCCTTTTTGCTCTAAAGTTGTTACTAATTGATTACGAAGTCCTTGATGTTTGGCAGTGTCTTTCAAAATGGGTAGGTTTTGTTTTCGCAAAAATAAGAAAGAAAACAGGATTTCAAATATTGATTTTTAAATAATAAAAATGTAAGTCAAAATTCGAAATCGAAAATTGAAATTTGAAAGTCATAATTTATCCAGTTAAGCGCAATCGAAGCTCTTCGTGCCTTGACTTTACGCCCTTCGACTTCGATCAGGGTAACAAGCCAAAAGCAATAATTCTCAATTTATAATTCAGAACTCACAATTCACAATTAGTTAAATTCATTTTTACTTTCAACAAATAAATTCTATTTTTGTTTAAAATACATTCTCATGTTAAAAGTAGGAGTTTTAGGTGCTGGTCATCTTGGTAAAATACATTTACGCTTATTACAACAATCTGACAAATACGAATTAGTTGGATTTTACGACGAAAATCAAGAAAATGCCGAAAGAATTTCAAAAGAATTTGGCTATAAAAACTTCAGTACAATTGCAAAACTTATTCACGCTGTCGACGTGATTGATATTGTTACTCCAACGCTTTCGCACTACAAATGTGCCAAAGTTGCGATCAAATCAGGGAAACATATTTTTATTGAAAAACCCATTTCTAATACCGTTGAAGAAGCTGAAGAAATTATTGCTTTAGCAAACGAATATAATGTAAAAGGACAAGTTGGACATGTGGAGCGTTTTAATCCCGCTTTCATTGCCACTAAGGAAATGATCGAAAATCCTATGTTTATTGAAACGCATCGTTTGGCCGAATTTAATCCGCGCGGTACTGATGTTCCTGTAGTTTTGGATTTAATGATTCATGATATTGATGCTATTTTAAGCGTTGTAAAATCTAAAGTTAAAGATATTCACGCCAGTGGTGTCTCTGTAATTAGTGATACTCCTGATATTGCCAATGCCAGAATCGAATTCGAAAATGGCTGTGTTGCCAACTTAACTGCAAGCAGAATTTCATTGAAAAACATGCGTAAATCACGTTTCTTTCAAAAAGACGCTTATATTTCAGTCGACTTCTTAGAGAAAAAATGCGAAGTAGTTCGTATGAAAGATGCTCCTGAAGTTCCTGGCGATTTTGATATGATTCTTCAAAATGCCGAAGGCGTAAAAAAACAAATCTATTTCACCAATCCTGATGTTGAGCAAAACAACGCTATTCTGGATGAATTAGAGTCTTTTGCAAATGCAATCAATACGGATACAACTCCAGTTGTAACACTCGAACAAGCGACAGATGCATTGCGAGTGGCATATCAAATTATTGATTGTTTTAATAAATAATTTAAAACGAAATTTTAAACATAAATTAGCCACGCAATTCACATCAAATAATAGTGAATTCGTGGCTAAAATCATAAATATAATATCACAAAAAATGAAAACAATAGCAGTAATTGGTGCAGGAACAATGGGCAACGGAATTGCTCACACATTTGCACAAAGTGGTTTTGTTGTAAAACTAATTGATGTTTCAGAAAAATCGTTAGACAAAGGAATGGCAACTATTGCAGCCAATTTAGAGCGTATGTTGGCTAAAGGAACAATTACTCAGGAAGATGTCGCCAAAACAATTACCAATATTATTACTTATACTGATATTAAAGATGGCGTTGTTGGAGCTGATTTAGTTGTAGAAGCTGCAACTGAAAACGTAGAATTAAAACTAAATATCTTCAAACAATTAAACGAAGCTTGTTCTCATAATACTATTTTAGCAACTAATACTTCTTCAATTTCTATTACACAAATAGGATCTGTTGTTGCACATCCTGAACGTGTTATCGGAATGCATTTTATGAATCCGGTGCCGATTATGAAATTGGTTGAAATTATTCGCGGATACAATACAAGCGATGAAGTAACTAAAATCACTATGGATTTATCTGAAAAATTAGGTAAAGTTCCTGTAGAAGTAAACGATTATCCTGGTTTTGTGGCGAACCGAATTTTAATGCCAATGCTAAACGAAGCAATCGAAACATTATACAATAAAGTGGCTGGAGTTTACGAAATTGATACAGTTATGAAATTAGGAATGGGACATCCAATGGGACCGCTACAATTAGCCGATTTTATTGGTCTTGATGTTTGTCTTGCAATCCTAAACGTAATGTACGAAGGTTTCAAAAATCCAAAATATGCTCCTTGCCCATTATTAGTAAATATGGTTAGAGCAGGAAAATTGGGAGTAAAATCTGGAGAAGGTTTTTACGATTATAGCGAAAGCAAAAAAGCAGAGAAAATTTCGAAGCAGTTTAAAATTTAATTTATAAAATTAAAGTTTGATCAATGGATAAAATTGAATTTGATGAAAATAGAATTTTAGATGCATTAAATCGTTCAGGCTATTTATTTGAATCTGAAATATCAAAAAAACTAAGTACATTAGGTTATTTTGTTGAATCAAATCAAGTTGTGATTGATAAATTCACTGGAAAGAGCAGAGAAATTGATTTGATAGCTGAATATGAAGACAATATATTTGAGCAAGATTATTCTAAGAAATGCTACTCCAAAATAAAATTTGCTTTTGAAATAAAAAACACAAGCTCTCCTGTTTTGGTTCTAACAGAATATCAAAATTCCATAAATGATCAAATTTGGGAATCTTTAAAAGAATTTAAAACAATCCCAAGTAATTTAGAATATTTCAATTATAACATTTCGGAAAAATTAATCTATAATAGTAATATTTATACTCAGTATTGCTCATTTCAAGAAAAAAAAGGTTCAAACGAATTGATGGCATTACATCCAGATAATATACATAGTGGAATTCAAAAAATAACCCAATATTGTCAGGAGAAAATAGGTCATTTTGAAAATGATGAAAATAATTATTTAAGACATTTTCTCTATATTCCCATACTTTTAATATCTGGAGATTTGTATGAGTTGAAAATTCTAGACAATCTTCCTAAAATTTTTAAAACAGAGGAAACAACAATAATTTACAATTTTCATCATGATGAAGAACCTACAAGCTGTTTAATTAAGGTATTAACAAAAGATGGATTAGACAACTTTTTAAAAGAAATGCTACTATTAGAAAAAGATATGACGGAAAATATGATTCAATTGAGATCTAAACAAAAAAAATAATTTGCTAATGTCAATAGCTTCGAATTTAAATACAATTAAAGCAAGTTTACCTGAACACGTAACTCTCGTTGCCGTTTCTAAAACAAAACCTGTTTCAGACTTATTACAAGCCTATGAAGCTGGTCAACGCATTTTTGGAGAAAACAAGATCCAAGAAATGACGGAAAAATGGGAACAAATGCCAAAAGACATTCAATGGCACATGATTGGTCACGTTCAGTCGAATAAAGTCAAATTTATGGCTCCGTTTGTGAGTTTGATTCATGGAGTTGATAGTTTGAAATTATTACAAGAAATCAACAAACAAGCTGTAAAAAACAATAGAACAATAGATTGCCTTCTTCAAATATATATTGCAGAAGAAGAATCTAAATTTGGTTTGGACGAAAACGAATTAAACGAACTTTTAACTTCTGTTGAGTTCAAAGAGTTGAAAAATATTCGTATCTTAGGTTTAATGGGAATGGCAACTTTCACCGAAGATCAAAATCAAATTAAAAAAGAATTTACACATTTAAAATCGATTTTTGATTCGATAAAAGATCGAAAAACTGAAAACTGCAACCTGAGCACTATATCAATGGGAATGTCCGGAGATTACCAATTAGCCATAGAATGTGGCAGCACCATGGTTCGCATTGGAAGTAGTATTTTTGGAGGAAGATAATTTTCAAAAATCACATCTATCGTAAGACGCATTAAAATGCGTCTCTACAGAAAAACTGAATACTAAAAACCGAACACTGATTACTGAATTTGTACGCGATATTAGACATAGAAACCACTGGAGGACAATTTAATGAAGAAGGAATTACTGAAATCGCCATCTATAAATTTGATGGACATGAAGTAGTCGACCAGTTCATCAGCCTTGTCAATCCTGAAATTCCGATTCAGCCTTTTGTAGTAAAGCTTACCGGAATCAATAATGCTATGTTGCAATCGGCTCCAAAGTTTTTTGAAGTCGCCAAACGTATCATCGAAATTACTTCAGACTGCGTTATTGTCGCTCACAATGCCTCTTTTGACTACAGAATTCTCCGCACTGAGTTCAGACGTTTAGGTTATGATTTTGAAGCCAAAACGCTTTGTACAGTAGAATTAGCAAAAAAACTAATTCCGGAACAACCTTCATACAGTTTAGGAAAATTAGTCCGTGCACTCGGAATTCCAATGGCCGACAGACATCGTGCCAGTGGAGACGCAATGGCAACTACAAAACTTTTTAAAATGCTTTTGGAGAAAGACGTCGAAAAAACGATCGTAAAAGATTTTATAAAACTCGAAGTCGAAAAAGGAATTGCACCAAAATTTCTTGATCTCATTAGTCAAATGCCTACGAAAACAGGAGTTTATTATATTTATAACGAAGGTGGTACTTTAATATACATTGGCAAAAGCCAAAATATAAAAAAAAGAATCAACCAACATTTTACAGGAATCACAACCAAGAGCAAAAAAATTCAGGCCGAAGTTTTTACTATAACTTATGATGAAACCGGAAGCGAATTAATTGCGCTTTTAAAAGAAAGTGAAGAAATTAAAATAAACAGACCAAGATACAATCGAGCGCAGCGAAAAACCATTTTTCAATATGCTTTATATGCTGAAAAAGATGCTCAAGGATATTTAAACTTAAAACTCGAAAAAACTGACGGCCGAAAAAAAGAAATAACCTCATTTGCTTCATTACAAGAAGGAAAAAATGCACTTTTCAGGTATACAGCAAAGTATCATTTATGCCAAAAACTCACAGGATTATACCAAACTAAAAAAGAGTGTTTTCAATATAAAATAAAAGAATGCGACGGCGCCTGTATTGGCGAAGTCACTCCTGAAGTTTACAATTTAAGGGTACAGCAATTTATTTCTGAAAACAGTTTCGAAAACAAAAGTATGATACTGCTTGACAGAGGTCGAAATATTAATGAACGAAGTGCTGTTTTAATAGAAAACGGAATTTACAAAGGATATGCGTTTTATGATCTAAATTATCAAATCACTAACATTGAAATCCTAAAAAATATACTGACACCAATGCAACATAATCGCGACGTCAAGAACATCATTCAAAATTACATTCGTAAAAGTAAATCGCTAAAAATTCTTCATTTTTAAGACATCTAAACTTTCATTATCTTTATTGATATGAAAAAACAAAAATCGGAATACGAAATATTCAGGGAAAGAATCAAAATTATCCTTTATGGTACTAATACCATTTTAGGAAGAATGTTCGATTTAGTATTACTAGGCCTAATTTTGTTGAGTGTTTTACTAATAATGCTCGATACTGTAGAAGGAATTAGTTCAAAATATCATAATCAACTAATTATCTGTGAATGGATTATCACGGTCTTTTTCACGATCGAATACATACTTCGTATAATATCCATTCAAAAACCAGTTAAATACATTTTCAGTTTTTACGGAATCATCGATTTACTAGCTGTTCTTCCCATGTATTTGTCTATATTTTTCCCCGCTGCAAGTATTCTGTCAATAGTAAGAGCATTACGTTTTCTCCGTTTATTCAAAATCCTGCACATTCCGCAGATTTCACACCAATCTTTACAATTAAAAGAAGCAATACATGCCAGTAAAGAAAAAATTATGGTTTTTATTTACTTTGTCTTAATCAGTACTGTAATAATAGGCACCATAATGTATCTGGTTGAAGGCAAAGAATCAGGATTTACAAGCATTCCGATGGGAATTTACTGGACAATCGTAACTCTAACAACCGTTGGTTATGGAGATATCTCGCCACAAACACCTCTTGGACAGTTTATAGCGGCACTCGTAATGATTTTAGGTTATGGAATCATTGCCGTTCCAACCGGAATTGTAACAGCAGAATTTGCCAAAAGCAGTTTAAGAAACAGCACAGTAAGCGGTAAAAAAACATGTAAAAAATGCCAGTCACAAGTTCATTTTGACAACGCCAAATATTGTTATGAATGCGGAACTGAATTGCCTAATAATTAATTTTAGAAGCTAATCCAGCTGTACATTGCAACTCCTCCTTATATTTGTAATTTTTTAAGGCATAAAAGGAGCTTCTCCCGAAGCGTCGGGAGTCGCTCTTTTACACCAAAAAAATTCAACAAATATAAGTCCGGGGTTTCCATTCCCATCTGGGCTAAAAAATATGAAACACCTAATTACCATTGTCGGACCAACAGCTATAGGCAAAACAGCCTTGAGTATTGCTTTGGCACAACATTTTAAATGCGAGATTGTTTCTTGCGACAGCCGTCAGTTTTTTAAGGAAATGACTATTGGAACGGCAGTTCCCAATCAAGAAGAATTAAATTCGGCCAAACATCATTTCATTCAAAATAAATCTATTTTTGAAAACTACACCGTCGGCGATTACGAAAAAGAAGCTTTAGCCAAAATAGAAGAACTATTTCAAACGAAAGATTTTGTGATTCTTATCGGCGGTTCAGGCTTGTATGTTGATGCAATTTTAAAAGGTTTTGACGAATTTCCTGAAATCGATCCAAAAGTTCGTTCAGAAGTAAATTCAAATTACGAAAAACTCGGAATTGAATATCTTCAGGAACAACTGAAAAATTTAGATTCTGAATATTATCAAAAAATAACTTTAGAAAACCCACAAACTTTACAAAACCCGCAACGAATGATGCGCTTTGTAGAAGTTTGTATTGGAGCGCAAAAACCGTATTCTTCATTTCTAAATCAAAAGAAAAACAACAGAGACTTCACTCCTATTCTAATTGGTTTAGATGCTGACAGAGAAATAATTTACAGCAGAATCAATCAACGTGTTGACATTATGATGAACGAAGGATTACTTGAAGAAGCAAAAGTATTATATCCTAATAAAGCGTTAAATGCGCTTCAAACCGTCGGTTATCGAGAATTATTTAGTTATTTTGACGGGGAATTCAGTTTGTCTTTTGCTGTAGAAGAAATCAAAAAGAACACAAGAAGATTTTCTAAAAGACAGTTAACGTGGTTTAAGCGAAACGAAAACACAAAATGGTTTGATTACGCTATAGAGAGAAAAGAAATTATAAATTACATCGAAAATCTTCTAAAGTAAAAATCTTTTTCTTAAATCTTTCTTCTCCTTTACGAAGGAAAAATCTAAAATCAACAATCTAAAATTTAAAATAATAAAATGCCAATTTCTCCTAATTTCACATCAGTTTTAAGTAAAGACTGGGAAATCAATTTCACACAATGCACACCAACAGGTTTCTTAAAATATACCGACTTGTGTAATATTTTACAATTAACCGCAGCCGCACATTCAGAAATTGGTGGAATTAGTTTTTATGATATGCAGGAGTTTCATCAAGCCTGGGTCCTAAGCAGAATGCGAGTTGAAGTTCATGCTTTACCAAAATGGCAAGATGTTGTAACAGTAAAAACATGGATTAACAGCTTAGAAAATTCCCGTTCTGTTCGTGCATTGGAAATGTATGTAAACGGAAAAAAAATAGTGGGTTGCGAAACGTATTGGGCCGTTTTCAATACGCAGGCGCGTCGTCCGGAAGCTTTAGCCTTACCTTATGAACATTTCGAATTATTCCCTGAAAATAGAGCTACAGAAGAAGGTTTTTCTAAAATAAATATCAACCACGAAAAAGAAGCTATATTCGAAAAAACAGTTTATTTATCTGATTTAGATATTGTTAATCACGTAAATAACGTAAAATATCTGGAATGGTGCCTTGATCACGTTGATTCAAAAAGAATCATGAAACAAGAAGTAAAAAGCTTTGAAATGAACTTTATGAAAGAGCTTTCGCTAAAAGACAAAGTTGTAATTCACGAAAGCGAAGACGATGACCACACCACAGCAACCTTCAGTATTACAAAGGGCGAAAAAACTTGCTTTGCTTTGGAGTTGCATTGGAAGTAAAAAGACCAGAAGATTTTAAAAATCCAACCTCTTTACACAACACATTTTTACATAAAAAAAGCTCTGATTACTCAGAGCTTTTATATTGTTTTTCAGTGAATTGATTATTCAGTTACTTTGCTTTTTACAACTAATCTGAAACCTTCTCCGTGTATGTTTAAAATTTCAACATCTTCATCAGCTTTTAGGTATTTTCTAAGCTTAGCGATGTAAACGTCCATACTTCTTGAAGTAAAGTAATTATCATCTCTCCAAATTTTCGTCAAAGCTAATTCTCTAGGCATTAAATCATTTTCATGAAGAATTAACATTTTAAGCAATTCGTTTTCTTTTGGAGACAATTTAATTGGCTCTTCATCCTGGAAAGTCAAGAATCTTAATTTAGAATTTAAATGGAATTTACCAATATTAAATTCAAATTGAACTTGCTCCGCTTTTGTATCAGCAGATTTTCTTTGAATGATCGCTTTAATTTTCATTAATAAAACCTCTGAATCAAAAGGTTTATTCAAATAGTCGTCAGCTCCGGCTTTATATCCTTTCAGTACATCTTCTTTCATTGATTTAGCTGTTAAGAAGATAATAGGCACTTCACTGTTTTTTTCTCTAATTTCTTTGGCTAAAGTGTAACCATCTTTATAAGGCATCATTACATCCAAAATGCATAAATCATATACATCCTTTTTGAATTTTTCGAAACCTTCCATACCGTTTTTAGCTAAAGTAACTTCAAAGTCATTTAACATTAGATAATCTTTAAGAACCGCCCCAAAATTTAGGTCATCTTCTACTAAAAGTATTCTTTTGTTAGTATTTTCCATATTTTAATTTATTAATGGTATTTTTATTATAAAGGTGCTACCTTTTCCTTTTTCGCTTTCAACATATACTTGACCATTATGGTCTTCTACTATTCTTTTTACATAAGCAAGTCCCAAACCATGTCCTTTTACATTATGTAAGTCTCCTGTATGTTCTCTGTAAAACTTCTCAAATACTCTTTTCTGAGCAATTTTACTCATACCCAGTCCATTATCTTTTACTTTAATCAGAATCATGTCTTTAACATTCTCTGTAAAGATTTCAATTTCAGGGATATCTGGAGAATATTTTATTGCATTTTCTAAAATATTAACCAAAACGTTTGTAAAATGAACTTCATTAATTAGACAAGTAGTTCGCACTGCATTAAAATGTTTTACAACGGTTCCTTGTCTGTCTTCTAAAATTAAATTAACGTGCTCAATAGCATCATCAATTATATCATGAATAGCTGTAGGTTCTTTTGTAATATCCAATTCTCGCTTTTCCAGTTTTGAAATACGAAGTACATTTTCAACCTGAGCATGCATTCTTTTATTTTCGTCCCGGATCATTTGGAGATATCGATATACTTTTTCTTTATCTTCAATAACCTTTGGACTCTTTATTGCATCAAGTGCTAAATTTATCGTAGCAATTGGTGTTTTAAACTCATGCGTCATATTATTGATGAAATCTGTTTTAATTTCAGAAATATGTTTTTGACGCAACAATTGGTTTAATGCACTCGTATATGCAACAATAATGATTAATGTAAAAACTATTGATAATATAGTGATACTCAATAATTCAGACAATAAAAATTTCTTTTTGTGCGGAAAAGTAATATACAATTCATACTTACTATTCCCTTCATTATCAGTATAAATAGGAACATGATAGCTAGCTTCTTTATCATAATGAAAGCCATCAGACTTAATTTTAGTAGGCACTACATCTTTATATACTCCAAATTCAAACTTCGTTTTTACACCATATTCCTGAAGTTCTTTTTTAAGAAGTCCCTGTAATTTCTCTTTTGATATTCTTTCTTCAATAGGAAGTGCATCAAGCGCATCTTTTATCGAGATTTCCATTTGAACTTTATTCAAAACATCTAAACTACCGGATTTTTCAATTTTTAAATCGGGTATAATGTTTTGATTTAAAGAATTATTATCAATCCCGTTATTGTTGTTGTAAACCTCCGTTACACGTTTTGAACTAAAACTCTTAAACCTGTCACTACTGAATTTTTTATTAAACAGCGAACCGCTTACATTATAATCTTCAGAAGTTAAAGTATTTGAATATACAATCGTTTTATTCGTTTTTGTATTTCGCTGTACAAACAAAACTTCTAATAAGTCTTCTTTTTTTGGAATTTTACCCGTACTATCTTTTAAACGATTGTATTTATCGTAAAAACTATATTCTTCCTGTTGTTCGAGTTTATCAGCAACATTCCCGATTACCTGAGTAACGTGGTATTTAAATTGTTCATCATTATTTTTGAACGAAGAGTTGAACCAAAATACCTGAACAAGAATTATCCCAATTAAGGACAAACTCATAAGTAAAACAAGTATTCTAAAAAATAATTTATTCATCGAAACAAAATTAATATTTTAACAATATACTAAATAATACATTAACCAAATATTAACATTTAAGACTGATTTTGTTTTATATTTAAAATTTTAAGAATTTTAACAACTTCTTCTTTAGCAATTTTAAGATTAACGTTATTAATAACAAAATTACTTCTGGAAATACGATCTTCATCTTTCCATTGCATTTGCATTCTACTTAAAACTTGTTCTCTTGTGGTATTATCACGCTTTAATACCCTTTCAATTCTGACTTCTTCTGGGGCGGTAACGGTAATTATGTAATCGCAGTCATTATAGCGACCACTTTCAAATAAAATTGCAGCTTCGTATATTACATACGGGCTTTTATTGTGCTGTTTTAACCAAAACTCAAAATCTTGTTTAACAGCGGGGTGAACTATTGCATTAAGTTTTGCTAATTTATCAGAATCGTTAAATACTATTTCTGCCAGTTTAGCTCTGTTTAAAATGTTATTTTCAAAAAGTTTTTCTCCAAAAACTTGCTTCAATTCTTTTATTACATGGTCTGACTGCATTACATTTCTGGCACCATCATCAGCGATATAAACAGGGACTCCCATTTCTTTGAAATACCCTGCTATAGTTGTTTTGCCACTTCCTATTCCGCCGGTTAAACCTATAATTTTTGTCATCTTATATCTTAAAAAACATACGAGGAAAAGCTTCCTGTGGTTTTTTCTTTAAAAGTATAATTTTGATAAATGATTCTAAAAACCCCGTTCCATAGCCATAAAATTGTTTCCAAACTGCAATTACCGAAAGATACCCAATTTTAATACTTTTATTCTGAATACTGGCTGTAAGAAAAATAATAACGAAATATACAAAATATAATTGTAACAACAAATCAATATTGAATATTAACAGTAAAAAAGCTAATAATAATCCAAGTATAAAAAAGCTTGGAAAGAAAAAAGTCAACTTGTTATGCTCTGGATACCAACTATTTAATATAGGTCGTGCAATTCCAAATTTATGAACCTGAACAGAGAATTTCTCCCAGTCGATTCTACGCTTGTGGTACACATAAGCCTCTGAAAACAATCTGGTTTCAAAACCTAAATTCCATAAACGGATAGACAAATCGGGATCCTCTCCAGGGTGAATGTTTCCAAATCCTTTAGAAGCCAAAAAAGCTCTTTTAGAAATCCCCATATTAAAACTTCTTGGCTGAAATTTGTTTAGTTTTTCCGAACCACCGCGAATTCCCCCTGTCGTCAGGAAAGAAGTCATCGCAAAATTTATTGCTTTTTGAATGTTCGAAAAACTATCTAATGCCCTGTCCGGGCCTCCAAAACAATCCACATATTCTACATCTAAAGCCTTTCGAACTTCAGTTAAATAATTCGGAGGAATAATACAATCTGAATCAAAAATGATAAAATAATCACCTCTGGCCTTTTCCATTCCAAAATTTCTTGAATCTCCAGGTCCGGAATTTTCCTTAAAATAATATGAAATATTCAATTTACCCTGATAATTCATCACAACATCCTTGCAGGGTATCGAAGAGCCGTCTTCAACAAGAACAATTTCAAAAGGTTCATTATAATCAGATTTCGCAAGACTTTCTAAAAGTTCATCAACTTCATCTGGACGATTATACACGGGTATAATTAAAGAAAAAATCATAATGGAATATGCGGTATTAAAATGGCAATTTTTTAAATTTCAAAATTTTAACAAAGATAGGCTATATTCATAAAAAAACCACCAACTTTTGGTTGATGGTTTTCATTTTATATTTTTTTAGTATCCTTATTTGATACTTTCAATATCAACTATTTCATTTGCTTCAGCCTGGTAATCTACTCCAGCAAATTCAAATCCGAATAAGTTAAGGAAATCATTTCTGTATCCAGCTAAATCTCCAATTTCCGGCAAAGTTTCAGTTGTAGCTTCTAACCAAAGTTTAGCCACTTTTTCCTGAACGTCATCGCGCATTTCCCAGTCATCAATTCTGATTCTTCCTTTTTCATCAACAGGAACTTCCGAACCATTGTATAATCTATCTTGGAATAAACGTTGGATTTGCTCAATACACCCCTCGTGAATACCTTCTTCTTTCATAATTTTATATAAAAGAGAAATATACAACGGAATTACAGGAATTGCAGAACTTGCTTGTGTTACTAAAGCTTTGTTTACAGAAACATACGCTTTTCCTCCTATAGATTTCAAATTATCTGTAATTGTAAATGCAGTAGCTTCTAAATGATCTTTTGCACGTCCAATTGTTCCTTTACGGTAAACTGCCTCTGTCAATGACGGCCCAATGTAAGAATAAGCAACTGTTGTAGCACCTTCTGCTAATAAATTTTCAGCTTTCAAAGCATCAATCCACATTGCCCAGTCTTCTCCACCCATTACAGCAACTGTATTCTCAATATCTTCCTCATTTGCAGGAGCGATTGAAACCTCAGAAACTTTTCCTGTATGAAAATCAACTGTTTTGTTAGTGAAAGTTTGTCCAATTGGTTTTAAAACTGAACGATGCGTAACTCCTGTAACAGGATTTGTGCGCACTGGAGAAGCTAAACTGTAGATTACAAGATCTACTTGTCCTAAATCCGCTTTAATCAAATCAAGCGTTTCTCTTTTTATTTCGTTTGAAAAAGCATCTCCATTGATACTTTTTGCATATAGACCCGCTTTATGAGCTTCTTTTTCAAATGCTGCAGAATTATACCATCCTGGAGAAGCTGTTTTTCCTTCAACTGGTGGTTTTTCAAAAAACACTCCAATTGTTGACGCATCAGATCCAAAAGCACTTGTGATTCTTGAAGCCAATCCGAAACCTGTTGAAGCTCCAATAACCAATACTTTTTTAGCACCAGCAATTGTTCCTTTTGATTTTACATATTCTATTTGATTTTTAACATTTTGCTCGGCTCCCCCTGGGTGGGCTGTCAAGCAAATAAAGCCTCTCATTCTAGGTTCTATAATCATATTTTCTTTTTTATTCGTTAATATAGCAATCACCAATTAAGACAATTGATTAACTTATTTAGCTTTGTTTAATTCGTTTTTAGATGACAAATATAAAGTATTTCTTTAGTTCAACAAGGCTTTAGCATGATTTAAAGCCGAATCTGAAACAACTGCTCCTGATAACATTTGTGCTATTTCGATAACTCTTTCGTCCTGAGACAGAAGCTTTAATTCTGATTGCGTGTCATCATCAACTGTTGATTTGAAAACTTTAAAGTGAGAATCTCCTTTTGCCGCAATTTGAGGTAAATGCGTTATTGCAAAAATCTGCATCGAGGTACTCATTTCTTTCATTATTTCTCCCATTCTAATGGCGATTTCTCCAGAAACTCCCGTATCAATTTCATCAAATATCAAAGTTGGAAGTTTTGAATATTGTGCCAAAATTGCTTTTACAGCCAACATAATACGCGACATTTCTCCTCCGGATGCCACTTTCTTAAGCAATCCGAAATCGGTTCCTTTATTAGCTGACAATAAAAACTGAAGTTCGTCTTTACCATTAGAAAAATAAGTTTCCGACGGTAACAATTCAATATTAAAACGAACATTCGGCATTCCTAATGTTTCTAAAATTGAAATTAATTTATTGGACAAAACTGGGATTGCAGCTGCCCTATTTTGATGAATTTTATCTGAAAAAGAATTCAATTCCAGCTGTTTTTCTTCAATCACTTTTGATAGAGAAGCAATTTCTTCTTCTATATTCCCTAATTCTAAAACTGTATTACTTAATTCTGCTTCAATTTGAATCAATTCATCTACAGTACTTACTTGATGCTTTTTCTGAAGATTGTAGATTAATTGTAATTTTTGACTAATTAATTCTAATTGTGCAGGATCATTCAATAATTTTTCTGAAGCGTTTTGAAGTTCTTTCGAAACATCGTCAAATTCAATTGCTATACTAATAATTCTTTCAGACAAAGCTTGATATTCTGGAGAAAATGCAGCTATTTTTTGAAGAGCCGTTTTCACTTCATTTAAATTGTGCAAAACTCCAAATTGCTCTTCATTGGCAATCGTCAAAGATTTATCTAACGATTCTTTTATTGCTTCAATATTATTCAGTTTTTCAAAATCAGCTTCAAGTTCTTCCTGTTCACCAGATTTTAATTTAGCAACAACTAATTCATTCAATAAAAAAGTATTGTATTCCTGCTCTTTTCCTGAATCACTCTGTTTTTTTAGCAATGCATTCAATTTAGATTTATCAGATTTATAACCTTTTAATAAATTCTGATATGCTAATATCGTCTCACCATTCTGCGCAATTGCATCGATGATTTTAAACTGGACATTTTCATCTGATAATTCCTGAGTTTGCTGCTGCGAATGTATATCAATCAAAAACAAACTTAAATCCTGCAATTCCTGAAGATTTACTGGGCTATCATTTATAAAAGCACGTGATTTCCCTGAAGGCAAAATTTCTCGCCTAATAATAGTTTCATCTTCATAATCAAGATCATTTGCTTCAAAAAATTCCTTTAAATTGTATTTCGAAATTTCAAATTGTGCTTCAATAACGCATTTTTCTTCTTTATTTTTTAATGAAGTCAAATCGGCTCTTTTTCCTAAAACCAAACCTAAAGCTCCTAAAATAATAGATTTACCTGCACCTGTTTCACCTGTAATTATAGAAAATCCTTTTGAAAAATCAATAGAAAGTTTTTCAATCAGAGCATAGTTTTTAATTGACAGCGAAGTTATCATAGAATAAAAAGTGAAATAAAATTAATGAAGAAAAGATACTGAAATTAAAATTTAATTTGCGCCCATTTTGTGCTATTTAATGGCGAAACTTTATTTAAGGTATCAGTTAAATCTGTAACTGTAATACTTGGTCCGCCAGAAAAAATAGAAGTAATCTCATCTGATTTTGCATCAAAAAAGACTCGGGTTAAAAATGCGTTTGGTTTAACAGTATTAAATTTTCCAATTAACAAAATAGACGATTTAATTCGCTCTTTTGCTCCTTTCAAATCATCACTCATTTTATCTAAACCAGAATGATATAAAAAAGTAGCCTGACGTAAATCGCTATACATTGGTGAAATCATATCCGTTATAAGATAATAGCGATTCTGAATTCCATCAGCCTGGCTCCATCCTTTAAAACCACCTTGCTGAGCAACGTTTGCAATATTCTGAGCAGTTTCTAAATATTGATTCCCTGCACCCATTTGAAAGGTGTCTGCATCCATTCCTAAAATCAGATAACTATAAAATGAGACAATCGAAACTAAATTTGATTCGTACGTTGTTGGATTAAACAACAATGGTTCATATTCTATATATCGAAAACTTAAATCCTTATCATTATAATTTAAAACAGGAGAAGAATAGGTAGAATTGAAAACCAAGCGTGAAGACTGAACCTGAATTGTACCTGAAAACTGATCTGAACTATTTGAAGAAAGTGTTATATACATTGAACAATTGATACGCTCATTTGGTTTTAATACCGCACCTGTCCAATCTGTTTTATTTACAAACTCTGATAATGATGTCTGTAAAGTTTTAAATACCTGTTGATTTGGATTCGGAAGCCTTTCGGTATTTATAGTTACAATACAATTCAACTGTTGTGCCTGTGAAAAGCCAAAACTTAAAAACACAAAAAAAATAACTATTCTCTTCATTTAAAAAATATGAATTGCGTTGACGAAAAATAAATACTGATGCTTAATCTTAAATTTTGCAGAAATTATGATTCAAAATGCGATATCACTTTCTTTAAAATATCAGCCGCAACATCTTCTTTTGATTTTAGTTCCATTGGTTCGATTTTAAAATTTTTATCAATAAAAGTAACTTTATTGGTTTCTTTTTTAAAACCTGCGCCTTCATCCTGCAAAGAATTAAGAACAATCAAATCTAAGTTTTTTTTCTGGATTTTCAGCTTTGCATTTTCAATTTCGTTCTGAGTTTCTAAAGCAAATCCAATCAAAAACTGATTTTTCTTAATTGCTCCCAATGATGCCAGAATATCTTTTGTTTTCTCAAGTTCGATAGAAAAATCATCAGCTGCTTTTTTAATTTTCTGCAACGCAACAACTTTTGGTTTGTAATCTGCTACCGCTGCTGCAGCGATTGCCACATCAACATCATTATAATGCGCATGACAGGCATCATACATCTCTTGTGCAGAAACTACGTTTATAACTTCAACAGCATCGCTTTTGGCTTTAAAATGAGTTGGACCGGCGATCAAAATTACCTTCGCACCCAATTTTGCAGCTTCATTAGCGATATCAAAACCCATTTTTCCCGAAGAATGATTACCTATAAAACGTACAGGATCTATAGCTTCGTATGTTGGCCCTGCCGTAACAAGAATTGTTTTTCCACGAAGCGGCAGTTTTCCTTCTAAATCGGCTTCCAGAAAAGCAACAATATTTTCAGGTTCTGCCATACGACCTTCACCAGACAAACCACTTGCCAGCTCACCGTTTTCAGCAGGAATCATAATATTCCCGAATTGTTTCAAAGCAGCAAAACTTGCAATAGTCGAAGGATGCTTATACATATCCAAGTCCATTGCCGGAGCAAAATAAACAGGACATTTGGCCGATAAATAAGTTGCGATTAATAAATTATCACAGTTTCCATTAGCCATTTTAGACAATGTATTGGCTGTAGCCGGAGCAACAATCATAAAGTCGGCCCAAAGCGCCAAATCTACATGGTTATTCCAAACAGCGTCTTCATTGTCCTGATTAAAGAAACTTGAATGTACAGGATTTTTTGATAACGTAGATAACGTAAGTGGAGTTACAAAATCCTTAGAAGCAGGTGTCATGATCACTTGGACATGTGCACCTGCTTTTATAAAAAGTCGTACTAATGAAGCTGTTTTATAGGCTGCAATTCCACCAGAAACTCCCAGTAGAATTTTCTTACCGTTTAAAACTGACATTGTACTATATTATTTGTTTGAATTTCTGTGGTAAGTTTTACCGTCTAACCATTCCTGAACAGCTAACGCGTGTGGTTTAGGTAATTTTTCGTAAAATTTAGAAACCTCGATTTGCTCTTTATTTTCAAAAACTTCTTCAAGACTGTCATTATAAGTAGCAAACTCTTCTAATTTCTCAGTTAATTCTTTTTTAATTTCTGAATTAATCTGATTTGCTCTTTTAGCCATAATGGTAATTGCCTCATACACATTTCCTGTTGGCTCTTCAATAACTGTTTTGTTGTAAGTTATTGTATTAACAGGAGCATTCGTCTTTTTTAAATCCATGACTTTTATTTATTTAGTAAATTTTTGTAAATCTGTTTCAACTCTGGCATTCATTTCGTCTGCCTGTTTTTTATATTTCGTATCGCTTTTAAACTTAACTAAGTTATTGTAAGCTACTTTCGCCACATTTAAACGCTCTTCCATTTTTTGAGGAATACTGTTTACAGCCAACTGATATGCTGAGTCGTACTTGTAAAACAAAGCATCTTCTTTGTATGAAGTACCAGGAAAATCAGCAATAAAATTATCAAAAGCTACTAATGCAGATTTGTAATCTGAAATTGTATTATAACCTTTTGCGTTCTCGTAAGCTTTTCTCTCTAATTTACCATTCAGAATCTGAACCGCCTCATTAGCCTGAGCAATATATTCCGAATTTGGATAATTATCAATAAATGCCTGTAATTTTTCAAGCGCTTTTACTGTATCTGTTTGATCCAAACTATAAACTGGAGCTAATTTTGAATAACTATAAGCACCTAAAAATGCAGCTTCCTGCACTTTTTCACTTCGTGGATAACCTGAAACGAAACTTTCGAACTGATAGCCCGCTAAATAATACTGATGTGTTTTATAGTAAGATTGTGAAAACATATAAAAAAGCTTTTCAGCCTGAGGTTTACCTCTATAAGATGGCGCCAATTGTTCAAAAAGACGTATCGCTTTTGAATATTTACCCGCATCATACATTTTTGTTGCCATTTCGAACTTAGCTGCAACATCTTCATTTTTTAATGCCTTTTGGTAATCACTACAAGAACAAAAAAGGGCTACAACAATTAACAGAGATACGATTCTTTTCATTTTCTTACTTTTATTATGATTTCTTAGGCACTACGCCAAAGCAAAATCACACCGAAGTTTCGGTGGCAAATTTAGTTATTAATTTAGCGACTGCAAAATAATTTTTTAGTATCTTAAAATACTAACACTTTAACAATTATTTAATGCTGTTTTTTACAAACTCATTTAGTCGCTCTGCTAAAGAATCATCAACAGAAACCAATGGAAGACGAACAGTATTATCAGCAATTCCAAGGGCTTGGAAGATTTGTTTGATTCCGGCTGGATTTCCCTGCTCAAAAATCATGTCGATACTGTCTGATAAAAAATAATGTGTTTTAAAAGCGTCTACTGCTTTTTTATTCAATCCTAAACGAATCATTTCTGAAAATTCTTTCGGAAAACCTTGACCAATTACCGAAATTACTCCCGCTCCACCCGCTAAAACGATTGGTAATGCCAACATATCATCTCCAGAAATCACAAGAAAATCTTTTGGTGCATTTTTAATAATCTGCATAGCCTGAGCCATATCTCCAGCAGCTTCTTTAATCGCTACTACATTATCAAAATCATTTGCAAGACGCAACACTGTTGATGGCAACATATTACTTGATGTTCTTCCTGGAACATTATATAGAATTACAGGAATTGGAGAAGCTTCGGCAATTGCTTTAAAATGCTGATAAATTCCTTCCTGTGTTGGTTTATTATAATATGGAGAAACAGAAAGTATAGCATCAAAAGCAGAAAAATCTCTTGTTTTCAATTCTGATACTACCTGCATGGTGTTATTTCCGCCTACTCCTAAAACTAAAGGCAATCTTCCCTTATTCACGTCGATTACGGTTTTTATAACCAACTCTTTTTCAGCGTCGGTTAAAGTAGCGTTTTCTGCTGTTGTTCCCATAACAACAAGATATTCCACTCCTCCATCAATCGAAAAGTTAACAATACGCTGCAAAGCTTCGATGTCAACTGAAAAGTCTTTTTTAAATGGAGTTACAAGCGCAACACCAGTTCCTATTAATGATTGCATATTTTATTTTAATTTATTTTATTCTTTTTAAATACGTAAACAATTCTGAAATGAATAGTTTATAATTTTCCATTTTGGTATCAATCATCCAGCGATTTAATTTTAAATCTACTGAAGAAAAACCAACCTTAAATTTTGCTTTTGATTTACTTGTTATCAGTTTCAAAATTGTTTTTTCTAGATCATAATAACTAATCAAAAGATCAAATTCCCTTTCTGTAAATTCACTTAAAAAATCTACCGAAATTTCGCCCTTCCAATTGATATGTTTTTTGCCAAAAGTTGGTCGGGAATATGTTTTTTTCTCCTTAAATTTATTTCGGAATACAACAATTTCTATTTTTTCAGAAGCAATTCCCTGGGAGATTAATTCCTTTATCAACTCTTTCGAGAATCGAAAATTACTTTCATCTACCAACAAACCAATTGTTTGCACATTCCTTGTAAATACTTCGTTTTTGGCGCTACTCAGGTTTTTTTTTAATGATTTTTTTACAAAAAATTCCTTTATATAATTTAAAAACATAGTACTTTTACCAGATTACAAAATTAATTATTTAAGTCGCATTTAAGATGGTAAAACTAAAAAAGTATAACGGATTTTTGAAACTTTTTGTTATATTCTTAACATTGTTTTTTATTTTTTCCTGCAGTCCGAAGCAATATAATCTTACAAAGATTGAAGGAAAACAACTTCCGATAACTGAAAAAGGGCCACAAACTCCTGAAATTGAAAGCTTCATAAAACCATATCGTGATCATATTAATAAAGATTTAGACAGTGTTTTAGCCTATTGTCCTGAAACTTTAGACAAAAGCGTTGGAAAATGGCAAACTACTATTGGTTGCTTAATGGCTGATGTTTGTGTACAACGAGGAAATTTGGTTTTTAAGAAACGTGAAAACAAAACTATTGATTTATGCCTTTTAAATCATGGTGGTATTCGCGCTATTCTTCCAAAAGGAAATGTAACTACCAGAACTGCTTTTGAAATTATGCCTTTTGAAAACAATCTAGTTGTTCTAGGCTTGAAAGGAGAACAAATTCAGGAAATTGCTGCTTATATTATTAAGGAGAAAAAACCACAACCATTATCCGGAATGACATTTACAATTGCAAAAGACAAAACAGCTAAAAATATAATGATCCAGGGAAAACCTCTTGATCTAAACAAAATTTATTATGTTGCTACTAACGATTACCTTGCTAATCGTGGTGATAACATGAACTTCTTTGGTAAAAGCGTTGAGAAATATGATCTAAATTACAAACTTCGTGACGTATTGATTGATTACTTCAAAGAAGTAGACACTATTCCTGTGCTAAAAGATATCAGAATTACAGAAGAATAACATTTCAAGAAAAACTCAAATTACCCGCGTTCACGCAAAAAAATATATCCCATGAAAAGAAGAGAATTTATCGAAAAAACTGCAGCAAGTACTGCCTTATTAAGTTTAGGCTTATCTTTAAGCAGTTTTGAGTCTAACGATATCAAACATCTAACCGTTTTGCATACCAATGATGTTCATAGTCATATAGATCCTTTTCCGGCTGATGATCCTCGCAATGCAAACAAAGGCGGCGTATCTCGACGTGCGGCACTTATTGAAACTATCCGTCAGGAAAATCCGAATGTGCTATTATTAGACGCGGGAGATATTTTTCAGGGAACTCCGTACTTCAATTATTATGGAGGAGAACTTGAGTTTAAATTAATGAGCATGATGAAATATGATGCTTCAACCATAGGAAATCATGATTTTGATAATGGTCTTGATGGTTTATATGCTCAAATGCCACATGCCAAATTTGAATTTATCAATTCTAATTATGACTTTAAAAATACCGTGATGAACGGTCTTGTTAAACCTTATAAAATCTTCAACAAAAACGGAATTAAAGTTGGTGTTTTTGGCCTTGGTATTGAACTTGATGGTTTAGTAGACAAAAAAATGTATCAGGAAACTGTTTACAACGATCCTGTTGAAATTGCCCAAGATATGACGCAATTATTAAAGAAAGAGGAAAAATGCGATTTAGTGATTTGCCTTTCACATTTAGGATACAAATATCGCGACGAAGAATCTAAAATATCTGATTTAAAATTAGCCGAATTAACGCAGGATATCGATTTAATTATTGGTGGACACACGCATACCTTTCTTGACAAACCTACAATTGTAAAAAACAAAGCAGGAGAAAATGTTTTGGTAAATCAGGTGGGTTGTTACGGAATAAATTTAGGCAGAATTGATTTTTATTTTGATAAAAACAAAGCCCATACTAATCAGGGAAGATCAATTATTGTATAATACTTTTTTATTTGTTTTTACTTTTTCAAGAAAATACTCCGCCATAAAATAATAGGCAAATATTTGGGTAACATCCCGAATAAGGACTAGCACGATTGAATATGAAAAATATTCATTGAAAATGTAAAAGATATCAGAGAAAATATAACTTATTGCCATTAGTGACATTAAAAGCGCTAAATGAGTTCCTTTTGTAATATAACTTACAAAAGCATAATAACTTAAAACACTTAATACTATTCCGTAAAATGTGTATAAGAGGTTGAATTTTTTCATGTTATCCAGCTGAAGACTCAAAACAGAAACAAGCAGATAAACAATAAAAATAACTACAATTGAAATTGGGAGTATGTCTTTTCTTCTAAGTTTTATTCGTTCGTGATCTACAACGAAAAGCTTTATAATCAATAAATAAACGATTAAGAAGCTGATTACTCCTCCAATTTCAGAAATTTCGACTGCCATAAGATCAAAAACCTGACCTACAAAACAAAAGAAAAAAATCAACGCTTCCGTTTTTCTTATTTTAAATTCATTACTGATATAAAAATAAAAGAATATTGCAGGCAAAACGACAGCTTTAGCATAAATAGACAAAGCATCGTATTTCATACAATCAAAAATAATTGTAAAAAATAACGCTATAAAAAATAAAATTAACGATGGCTTATTCGCTTTCATTTAATTTTTTTATGAAATCTTCCTCAGACAATATAGGAATATTTAGTTTACTTGCTTTTTCTAATTTAGCCGGTCCCATATTATCTCCTGCCACTACAAAATCTGTTTTTGCAGAAATTGAACTTCCAACTTTACCACCGTTATCTTCTATCGTCTTTTTCAATTCATCTCTCGAAAATTGTGCAAAAACTCCAGAAACAACAAATGTTTTTCCAATAAATTTCTCGGTAGCATTTGGGTTAATTTTTTCTACTATTTCAAACTGAACACCATAACTTTTCAGACGTTCAATAATACGTTTATTTTCTTCATTCTCAAAAAATTCAATAACACTTTTGGCTATTCTTTCTCCAATTTCATCAACCAGAATAAGATCCATCAGCGATGCCTGACTTAATGCATCGATATTTTTGTAATGCTTCGCTAATTTTTTTGCTACAGTTTCTCCAACAAAGCGTATTCCCAAAGCAAATAAAACACTTTCAAACGGAATTTCTTTAGATTTTTCTACTCCTTTTACTAAATTTTCTGCCGATTTTTGAGCCATTCTTTCTAATGGCAAAATATCTTCAACCTTCAATTCATATAGATCAGCATAATTGTGTACCAATCCATTATTAAAAAGAAGCGCAACCGTTTCTCCTCCAAGACCTTCAATATCCATTGCTTTTCTTGAAATATAATGCTGTATGCGGCCAATAATCTGTGGAGGACATCCGTAAAAATTAGGGCAATAATGATTTGCTTCTCCCTCATTTCGAACTAGTTCTGTTTGACATTCAGGACAATGTGTAATATAATGTGTTTTCTCTGAATTTTCAGGACGTTTATCTAAATCAACTGCAATTATTTTTGGGATAATTTCTCCTCCTTTTTCTACAAAAACAGTGTCATTTATTCGAATATCCAGTTTTTCGATCTGATCTGCATTGTGCAAAGAAGCTCTTTTAACGATTGTTCCTGCCAATTGTACTGGTTCTAAATTTGCAACTGGAGTAATAGCTCCTGTTCGCCCAACCTGATAAGATATTGATTTCAGTTTCGTAGAAACTTGTTCTGATTTGAATTTATAAGCTATAGCCCAACGAGGTGATTTTGCGGTATACCCCAATTCTTCCTGATGCTGAATACTATTAACTTTGATTACAACACCATCTGTTTCATAAGGCAAATTGTGACGATGAACATCCCAGTAATCGATAAACTCAAATACTTCCTGCATGTTGCTAACCAATTTTGCTTCTTTTGGAACTTTAAATCCCCATTTTCGGGCACACTCTAAACCTTCGAATTGTGAAGAAAAAGGCAAATTATTTCCAGTAACAAAATAAAGAAGACATTCCAAAGGACGCTTAGCCACTTCAGCACTATCCTGTAATTTTAAACTACCAGAAGCAGTATTTCTTGGATTCGAATACGGTGTCTCTCCTATTTCGATTAGTTCCTGGTTCATTTTTTCAAAACCTGCATGTGGCAAAATAATCTCGCCTCGAATATCAAATTTGTCCGGATAATTCCCTTTTAATTGCAACGGAATTGATTTAATGGTTTTGATATTATTGGTAACCTCATCTCCCTGAAAACCGTCTCCGCGTGTTAATGCCTGAACTAATTTTCCGTTTTCGTACGTTATACTAATCGAAGCTCCATCGTATTTAAGTTCACATGTATATTCTAATTTTACGTTTCCTAAAACTTTTTGGATTCTGTTTTCCCAATCCAATAAATCTTCTTTTGAATAAGAATTATCCAGCGAGTACATACGGTATTGATGCGCTATAGTCTTGAAGTTTTTGGTTACAGCACCACCTACACGTTGTGTTGGAGAATGTTCATCAAAAAACTCGGGATGTTTATTTTCTAAATCCTGAAGTTCTTTTAATTTAATATCAAAGTCATAGTCTGAAATTGTAGCATTATCAAGCACATAATAATTGTAATTGTGCTGATTAAGTTCGTCTCGTAAGGCTTGAATTGTCTCTTGAATAGTCATAAGATATTAAAATGATGCTGATTGTATTTTTGAAAAACTGAACATCAAAATTAGGATTATTTTTTTTCAAAAACATTAAAAAACAAAACTTTTAAAAAATCAAAAATCAAGCTGCAAAATGATGCAACTTGATTTTCTTTTTGTCCATTATTCTAAAAGAATAATTAAACAAAACCAACTTCCAAATGGTTTTTTCGTTTTACACTTTAACCTGATTATAACATAATTAGATCGAGAATATAAAACTATTTTTGGATAATGATAAAGTCTGAACGTCTATTTAATAAATGCTCTTCTTCGGTACATTTTACACCGTTTTTGCATTTATTAATCAATCGGCTTTCTCCGTAGCCAATTGCACTTTCGATTCGGGCAGGATCAATATTCTGTGAAATTATATAATCTCGTGTGGATTTGGCTCTGTTATCAGATAGCTTCAAATTGTAAGCATCTTTTCCTCTTGAATCTGTATGTGATTCAATCTTGATTTTGATGTTCGGAAACTTCTGCATGATGAAAACTACCTTTGTTAATTCTTCGATTGCCAAAGGTGTAATATCGTATTTATCATAATCGAAGTAAATTGGTTTTACATCTACTTTTTCGACACCTTTTTTCTTCACAACCAAATCATCATAATTGCTAAGTTCAAAATTAACATCTTTAATTTCTCCCTCGTTTTCCATTGTAGTTTCAACTGTTTTTTCGTCGCTGCTGTAATTTGGTTTTGCAGCAATCATTTTTACAATTTTCCCGCAAGGAACTACAACAGCATATTTACCTTCGTAATTTGTTTTTGTTTCGGCTAAAATATCACTATACGAATTGTAAGCTATGATAGAAACATCTGTCAATGGCAATTTCGTTTTACGATCAACAGCAATGCCCGAAATACTTTGGTTGCAAACTGGTTTTCCTTTTACAAATGAGTAAATGTCGTCATCGCCTTTACCTTCTGCTCTATTTGATGAAACATAGCCGTAAGAATCTGAACCATCAATTATAAAAGTAAAATCGTCTTTATTGCTATTTATCGGCATTCCTAAATTTACCGGATCTGAGAAAGTTCCATCGGCCAAAAGCTTGCTTTCATACACATCTAAATCACCGTAACCGTAATGTCCATCAGAAGAAAAATAAAGTTTCCCATTTCGGAAATAAGGAAAAACTTCGTTTCCAATTGTATTAATTTTTGGACCAAGGTTTACCGGAGAACTCATTGTTCCGTCTGCGGCTATTTTTACATAATACAAATCGGTTTGACCATTACCACCTGTCATATCAGATGCAAAGAAAAGCCATTGTCCGTCTTCGCTTAATGAAGGATGTCCAACAGAATAATCATCATTATCAAAGAAAAGCTTCTGTGGATTTTCCAGCTTATTGTTTACAATATTTCCTTTAACAATTTGAAAATTATTGGTTTTGGTTTCATCAACCACCAATTTGTTCTTTTTTACAATGTTTGTTGAATAATAAATTGTCTTTCCGCTAGCATCAAACGAAGCAGTTGCTTCATGATATTTGGTCATGACATTTGGAAGAAATACCGTTTCATTATACAAACTTCCGTCGGCAGGATTTCTATCTGCTAAATAAAGATTCAAAAACGGCTGATTGTTCCAGGTGTACAATTTTTCGCTGAATTTAGTTGTATCTCTTGCAGAAGTAAAAACAATTCTGTCCTGAAAGAATGTGGCTCCAAAATCAGATTTACTGGTATTAATATCGAGATTTTTTACTTCATAAAGTGATTTCGTTTTCGCAAGGCTATCCATTTGCTTTTTTTGAGCCACATATCTATTAACCTCGTTCTGGTCTCCTTTTTTGGTCAGATATTCTTTTGTGATTTTATCTGCCTCTTCGTAATCCATAACTCCTTTCATAGACTGAATGTAGCGTAAATAGTAGATATCAGTTAAATTATTTCCCTGAACTTCGTATAACTTTTTATACCATTTAAGTGCATTTCTGGCATCAGAAATAAAGTAATACGAATCTGCTGCATTCTTTAAAGTCTGCGCTGATGGATTTTTGATGTTCTGTAAACATTCTTCATACGCTTTTGACGCATCTGCGTAAGCGAAATTTCTGAAGAGTGCATCCGCCTTTTTCAAATTAGTCTTCTGAGCAAAACTAAATGTAATGCTCAGGACTAAACTTAGGATATATATTTTTTTCATAGGATTTAAATTTAGAAGAATCGAGGAGATTTGATTTTGCGTTCGCCTTTATTAAACTGATAACGCAGGATAATTTCATGAGTTCCGTCGTTGTATTTATTAAGATCGCTTACTGTATAATCGAAAGCATATCCTATATAAAAACTTTGCGAAATCTGAAAACCTGCCAGTAAACTCACAGAATCATCTGTTCTGTAAGAAGCACCCGCAACAAATTTCTCGGCAATCATGAAGTTTGCAGAAATATCAGCTGTCAGAGGAGCTCCGGTAACTGCTTTTACTAAAAAAGCAGGTTTAAATTTCAGACTCGGACTCAAGTCAAAAACGTAGCCTCCCATGAAATAATAGTGCATACGATCATAATCAACCGATTCCTGAACATCATCATAATAACTGCTTTGGATAAAACTAGGAACAGAAGCTCCTACGTACCATTTATCAGTATAATAATAAATCCCGGCTCCAATCGCTAATTTTGCCTGATTGTCGATGTTCTGATTCAGCAAAACATCATTTGGATCGTAATATCTCCCTTTTGACCAATCTATATTTAACATTCTCATACCCGCTTTCAAACCAAAGGCTAATCTTTTTTCGTAACCCAAAGGAAGTGAATAAGCGAAGTTTCCATCAAGATAAAGTTCATCTGAAGGACCAATTTTGTCATTAACAATACTCAATCCTAAACCAATTTTCTCATTACTTAGTGGTGCTTGTATGGAGAATGATTGTGTTTCAGGCGCTCCAGAAATTCCAACCCATTGCGAACGGTACAAAAGTGCGGCTTCTAATGTGCCGGTAGACCCAGCATAAGCTGGATTTACCGCCATAGTGTTATACATATACTGCGTATACTCAGGATCTTGTTGTGCGTTTGCACAAAATGTTATTAAAGAACATACGAGAATAAAATATGTTTCTAATGATTTTATATATAGTTTCATAACGATACTTATTTAGTTTAATTAATTAGAGGATAATCCGGCTTACTTATCTCATTATAGATAACCATCCTTTTTTAACTCTTCCGTCTCCCATATCTATCACATAAAAATAAGTACCTGTTGGCAGCATATCTCCTCTACTAATTACTCCTGATACATTGGCAGTTCCATTCCAATCATTTTCATAATGCTTTTTGCTGTATACTAATGCTCCGTATCTGTTGTAAACCTTCAATTCATTATTCGGGAAGGTTTCAATACAATCAATTCTAAAGAGGTCATTTGCTCCATCATTATTAGGAGTGAACTCATTATAAACTGTTAAGCAAATAGGATCTACAGAAGCTGAAGCCGAATTGTTCGTTGCATCTACATCTATAGGAGTTGAAATTTCAATAGTAGCAACATTTAGGTAATTACCAGCCGGCAATACTTCGGCAACTATCGTTAGCGTTACGCTTTCTCCTGCGTCTAAAGTAGGAATTGTCCAAACTTGTGTTGTCGGATCATAGGTGCCTGCAGTAGTACTACTGCTCACCAAATCATAGCCACTTGGCAATAAATCACTTACCAAAGTGTTAATGAAATCACCTTCTCCAACATTATTTACAGTTACAGTAAATGTTACCTGCTCTCCAATATTTGGAGTTGGATTATTAACTGTGTTCGTAATTGTTAAATCTGAACAAGTAGCTACTACCACATCTAATGTTTTAGTTGTAGTTTCATCACAAGTATTGATGTAAGTAACTTTCACTGTACCTGGACCAACATCTGACCATGAAACTGTTACATTTCCATCAGCAGTTCCTCCGCCTGTAACGATTGTACCATTAGTAATTGACCATACGTAATTTGATTTTCCGTTTGCCACAGAATAAGTTACACCTTGGAAAACACATGGAGTATCGTCACTTGTAGTAATTGGAACCAAAGCATCATTTTCGAAGCTAATTGTTACACCTAATCTTGCCGCACGCTCACAGCCATTTGAATTATTATTAAGAGCTGCAGCATAATAAGTTGTAGCTGTTAAAGGTGTGTTGGCTGCTAAAGGTGTTCCGCCTGTAGCCGAAGCATACCATACAACATTTGTTTCGTTAACCAATATATTAGCAATTGTTGGCAATTTTGATAAACAGAAAGTCTGTGTTGTTCTAGGCGTTGTAATCACACCTGGAGTATTAACAGTTACTGTAATCGCCAATCTTACAGGATTTTCACAGTTCACTGTACTTGAAACTGCTCCATAATAAATACCATTAGTTAAAGCGGTAGTTGCCGGAATTGCTGTTCCGCCTGTCGCTGAACTGTACCAAACAACATTAGCTTCGTTAACCTGAATATTAGCCACTGTCGGTGCATTAATAGAACAGAAATCCTGTGTTGTGTCTGTTGTAGTTGGTGTTGCAGCTGGATTTGAAACCGTAACAGTTACCTGAAGACGGGTTGAACTTTCACAAGCTGTTATCGGATCTACAATGTTTCCAAAGTAAATTCCTGAAGTCAATGCCGTTGTAGCCGGAATTGCTGTTCCTCCTGTTGCACTGCTGAACCAAGTTACACCACTTTCATTTACCTGAATACTAGCAATTGTTGGAGCGCTTGTTGAGCAAAAACTTTGAGCTGTATTTGTCGTAGTTGGATTAACAGTGTTTCCAATCGTAACCGTTACTTTTAGTCTTACTGTGCTTTCACAACCTGTTGTAGCATCTTTTAAAGCTGCATAATAATCTCCATTTGCTAAAGCTGTTGTTGAAGCTATTAATGAACCTCCTGTTGCAGCATTGTACCAAACTACATTCGTTTCATTTACCTGAATATCAGCAACCGTTGGATTATTTCCTGAACAGAATACCTGAGAAACTGAAGTTGTTGTAGGCGTAGGAAGATCACTAACATTGATCGTTACTGATAATCTTACAGCACTTTCGCAACCTGAGGTAGGATTTTTGATTGCTGCAAAGTATGTTCCGTTAGTCAATGCATTAGTTGACGGAATTAAAGTTCCTCCATTTAATGCAGTATACCAAACAATATTACTTTCATTCAACTGAATACTTGCAAATGTAGGCGCATCAATTAAACAGAAATTCTGTGTTCCTGCTGTTACAAGGCTCGGTGTTCCTGGATCTGTTACACTAACAGCAACTTCCAGTCTTACGTTACTTTCGCAATTTGTAGTTGCATTTAAAATAGAAGCAAAATAAGAACCTGTAGTCAAAGCAGTTGTAGCAGCAATTGGTGTACCACCTGTAGCAGAACTGTACCAAACTATACTTCCTCCTGTTGGCGAATCAATCTGAATATCGGCAACAGTTGGAGCGTCAACCAAACAGAAATCTTGTGTCAAGTCACCTGATGTTGGTGTTCCAGGATCAGTTACACTAATTGCGATCGCCAATCTAACATTGCTTTCGCAATTAGTTGTTGGATCTTTGATTGCTGCATAGTATGTTCCAGTTGCTAATGTTGCTGTTGAAGCAAGCAAATTTCCTCCGCTTAAAGCGTCATACCAAACGATATTTGTAGCAGGACTTGCGTCGATGCTTGCCACTGTTGGTGCATCAATTAAACAGAAATTCTGAGTAGTATTTGTGATTACTGGTGTTCCAGGATCCGTTACACTTATCGCGATTGCCAATCTAACATTGCTCTCACAATTTGTTGTTGGATCTTTGATTGCTGCATAGTATGTTCCGGTTGTTAATGTCGCTGTTGAAGCAAGCAAGTTTCCTCCGCTTAAAGCGTCATACCAAACAATATTTGTAGCCGGACTTACGTCGATACTTGCCACTGTTGGCGCATCCACTAAACAGAAATCCTGAGTAGTTTTTGTGATTACTGGTGTTCCAGGATCCGTTACACTGATCGCGATTGCTAATCTAACATTGCTTTCGCAATTTGTTGTTGGATCTTTAATTGCTGCATAGTATGTTCCGGTTGTTAATGTTGCTGTTGAAGCAAGTAAGTTTCCGCCAGTCATTGCATCATACCAAACGATATTTGTAGCTGGAGTTACGTCGATGTTTGCCACTGTTGGTGCATCAATTAAACAGAAATCCTGAGTAGTATTTGTGATTACTGGTGTTCCAGGATCAGTTACACTAATTGCGATTGCCAATCTAACATTGCTTTCGCAATTAGTTGTTGGATCTTTGATTGCTGCATAGTATGTTCCAGTTGTTAATGTCACTGTTGAAGCAAGCAAGTTTCCTCCGCTTAAAGCATCATACCAAACGATATTTGTCGCTGGAGTTACGTCGATGCTTGCCACTGTTGGTGCATCAATTAAACAGAAATCCTGAGTAGTATTTGTGATTACTGGTGTTCCAGGATCGTTAACATTGATTGCAATTGCCAATCTAACATTGCTTTCACAATTTGTTGTTGGATCTTTGATTGCTGCGTAATATGTTCCAGTTGCTAATGTTGCTGTTGAAGCAAGTAAGTTTCCTCCGCTTAAAGCGTCATACCAAACGATATTTGTCGCTGGAGTTACGTCGATGTTTGCCACTGTTGGAGCATCCACTAAACAGAAATCCTGAGTAGTATTTGTGATTACTGGCGTTCCAGGATCCGTTACACTGATCGCAATTGCCAATCTAACATTGCTCTCACAATTTGTTGTTGGATCTTTGATTGCTGCATAGTATGTTCCGGTTGCTAATGTTGCTGTTGAAGCAAGCAAGTTTCCTCCGCTTAAAGCGTCATACCAAACAATATTTGTAGCCGGACTTACGTCGATGCTTGCCACTGTTGGTGCATCTACCAAACAGAAATCCTGTGAAGTATTTGTAATAACAGGTGTTCCAGGATCGGTTACACTGATCGCGATTGCCAATCTAACATTGCTTTCACAATTTGTTGTTGGATCTTTGATTGCTGCGTAATATGTTCCGGTTGTTAATGTTGCTGTTGAAGCAAGTAAGTTTCCACCATTCATTGCATCGTACCAAACGATATTTGTAGCCGGGCTTACGTTGATGCTTGCCACTGTCGGCGCATCCACTAAACAGAAATCCTGAGTAGTATTTGTGATTACCGGAGTTCCAGGATCGTTAACATTGATTGCAATTGCCAATCTAACATTGCTTTCACAATTTGTTGTTGGATCTTTGATTGCTGCGTAATATGTTCCTGTTGTTAATGTTGCTGTTGAAGCAAGTAAGTTTCCTCCGCTTAAAGCGTCATACCAAACGATATTTGTCGCTGGAGTTACGTCGATGTTTGCCACTGTTGGAGCATCCACTAAACAGAAATCCTGAGTAGTATTTGTGATTACTGGCGTTCCAGGATCCGTTACACTGATCGCAATTGCCAATCTAACATTGCTCTCACAATTTGTTGTTGGATCTTTGATTGCTGCATAGTATGTTCCGGTTGCTAATGTTGCTGTTGAAGCAAGCAAGTTTCCTCCGCTTAAAGCGTCATACCAAACGATATTTGTAGCTGGAGTTACGTCGATACTTGCCACTGTTGGTGCATCTACCAAACAGAAATCCTGTGAAGTATTTGTAATAACAGGTGTTCCCGGATCACCGACCGTAACATTTACGATAGATCTAACAGAGCTTTCGCAACCAACAACATCTCTTATGGCTCCATAATATATTCCTGTTGCTAATGCTGTTGTCGATGCAATTAAATTTCCTCCATTTACAGCATCATACCAAACTACATCTGCTTCGTTAACCTGAAGATCTGCAACCGTTGGCGCATCTACCAAACAGAAATTCTGATTGTAACTAGTAGATGTTGGTGTAGGCGGATCGTTAACGATTACCGTAACCGCTTTTAATTCACCATTTTTATTCTGACAAGTATTATCACTTGCTACTGCTACATAATATGTAATTGGACTCATAGCAGTAGTTAAACCAGAAGCTGTTAAAGCTCCTGTACTACTTATACTATACGTTACATTGCTAATTGTCCCGTTAGAAATAGGTTGTGTTTTATTTTCATCTAAATACCAAAAGAATACCGGATTAACTAAATTACTAGATGGTGTTAAAACGGCGTCACTATCATGACAGATTGTAGCATTATCGGCAACAATATCTGTAATCAAAGAGCTTGGCAAGATTGTAAATGTAACTTGTGTTCTGTCTGCCGGAGCAGTTTCACAATTTACATCAGAACGAACACCAACATAATACGTATAAGTCCCAGGCGTTAATCCAGTTAGATTTAATTTAGAAGCTGTTTCTCCCACTATTAAATTACTTGTTGTACCATCAAAACTATACCATGAATATACTGGATTCGCAAGTACTGGAGTTCCACTTAAAACTGCATCCAATGTAACTTTTCCATCTTCAGCACAAATAACGGAACTGTTTCCTCCATTTACTGTTATGTTAGTGATTGCTCCTGCCGGAGTAGTAGCAGTAACAACTACTGTCACTAATCCTCTTTCTAAAGCCGCACAACCGTAACGAATTGGCTGAACATAATATTTATAAGTTCCTGCTGCAATTGTAGCCGGAAGTGTAAAGGTCTGACCACTTGCTACCACATTTCCGCCAGTTGGAGAATCATACCAAACATAATCTGCACATGATTTAGGCGGTACTTTGAGTGTAATATCTGTACCGGGACAAACCGTTACTTTATTATCAGGGTCACCTCCTATGACCTCGGTATTTGTTGTACGATCAATCGTATGAACTCTTAACTGATCTAAGACAGTAGCAACTCCTCCTAAACTAATAACAACTTTGTCATAAGGTTGGGTTTGAGGGGCAATAAGTGTCATTGCCATGGTATCGGCAGAAAGTAATTTTAAAGTCAATAAACCTGACGAATTGGTGATTGGACCTCCGACAGCAATATTTCCTGAATAAAGCTGAACCGTAAATCCGTTAAGCAAGCCTAGACTTAAAACTGTTCCCGGTTTCGAAATCACAATTCTAAGTGTATCACCAACCATTGATGGTGTTCTAAATTTTGCTGAAAGTTGCGCATTAGCAAGTACTCCAACTGCATTAAACATTGTTGCATAAGTAGATACGTCTCCATCAGCAACATTCCATGCATTAGAAACACCAACTGTAGAAGTTAAAACTCCAAGACCAAGATCTTCAACTCCATAAAAAATATCTTCAATATCACCTTGCCCACATACAATTTGATCTACTTTTTTCTCATAGTGTGCATCATAAACATTTACATTCTGTGCGAGACTTGCAATTGATCCTAATTGTACTCGGATACCATCATAATCCTGAGGTCCGGAATTGTTAGAAGGAACAAAAGTAAATTCAAATGAGTTTTGACCTGGTAATAAATTCAATAATGATCCTGATACTGTCTGTAATGTTCCAATATCAATAGGATTATTTGATGCATTACGTTTAGTACCTATTACAGTAAGACTTTGGCCAACTGCTAATGCACTATACTCTAAACCAACTTTCACTGTTACCGGAGTTCCTTTAGTAATAGTGGTTGGCCATTGCAGATTCTGCCATGTAGTTCCTATTCCTAAAAGTCCTAATCCTGTAGTTATTGTAGAATAAGTACTAGGATCTCCATCTACAGCCAAAGGTCCGTTTGATACTCCACCTGTAATAATTGATGCTGACGATTGAGTAGTAGCATACACTCTTTCAAACAATGAATCACAAGTTGCAGGATCTATAACACTTATTGTTACTGTTTGACTTGTAGTACAAGTTCCAATACTTGCTATTACGGTATAAGTAAATGTTCCTACAGTATTTAAAACACCTGTATTATTTGAAGGCAAAACATTTCCTTGCGGATCATACCATGTTATTGTTCCATTTGATGTTGCTGCTAATGCTACTGAAGTTCCTTTTGTAACCGCTATTGAACTGGTTACTCCTGTTAATGTTGGCAAAGGATTAACGGTAACAGTAACAGGTAATTTTGCTGACGGACAAGCAACACCATTTGTTTGAGCCTGAATAAAATAATTACCGCTACTCAAAATATTTGTCGCAGCCTGCTCTGTAATTGGATTATCTGCTGAATCAAAGAAAGTATAAGTTGTATTTCCTAAGTTATCAAAATTTGTGATAGCGTCTTTTAAACTTGCTTTAGCACATGCAATCAAAGGAGATGTAACTGTTAAGTCAGAAGCTGCCGGAAAATTAATCACAACTGGTTTTAAAGAGCCAACCGGATTTTCACAAACTCCTCCATTAAGTACAGATACATAATAAGTATAAGGAGCATTGCCTCTTGTAAGACCGCTAATAGTAAGTGCACCCGTCACAGGATCTTTAGAATAGGTCAAATTCCCTACAGTTCCAGTCACAATTTCGGTCGTTTTATTTTGAGTTGTATAATATTTGAAAGTTGCTCCTGCTAAAGCAGATGTTGGAGTCAATACAATTCCTCCCGCACAAGAAGCGGTTAAAGGACTTGTAATTGTAATATCATTAGCAGTTGGAATTGCTAATACATTAACCGTAACAGGTTGACGCACACTATTAATACAAGTACCACGTGCCGCCTCTAAATAATAAGTCGTATTTGCTGTTAATGGACTAGTTGGATTAACAGCAACCGGATTACCTCCCGTTGGAGCATCATACCATGTAAATGTTTCTGATCCTGTAGAAGTAGCAGTTAAAGTAGCAGTTCCTCCTGAACAAATAGGCGATGATGCACCAGTTATTGTAGCATTTGGAAATCTATAGGAAGCCCCATAAACATTCAAAGTAGTCAACAAACCAACTAAAGCTCCCAATCTAATATCAACTCTGTCAAATGCTGCAGTTGCTGGATAGCTAACTTTAAATCTATTTCCTGATAATACTTGTAAATTCAATAGATTATTGTTTACGGCAAGTCTACCAGGATTTTCTACTCCTAAATTTGAAGTTCCTATACTTACAGATCCCAATAATGCAATATCAGCAAGACCACCAGGTAATTCTAATTCGACATCAATAATATCTCCCGTTTGACCAGGTGTTAAAAAAGTTAGTTCCTGTTGTATGTATGAATTAAGTACTCCCGCAGTTATAGTTAGAGAAGAAAATGTATTTGGAAGTGTATCAACGGCGTTAGGCCCATTAATTCCATTACACGCAACACATAATAAACCAGGATCAACAGTTATTGCTTGCGTACTTGGCTGTAAACAACTACTAACCGTGTTTATAACCGTAACAGTAATAGCAGCTCGCGTACTACTTGGGCAATCCGTTGTTAAATCTCTTGCTTCAACATAAAATGTTTTGTTTGCAGTTAAAGCCGGACTCGGTGAATAAGTACTTCCAGTAGCTAAGGAAGCCCCTCCTGTTGCAACATCATACCAAGTATAGGTAAACCCGGGAGTATTGGTAACTGCCAGCGTTACATTCTGACCGGATTGAATAACCACATTTGAAGATACCGGAACTGGTGCTGCTGGTCGTGCATTTACATTTACACTCACAGCGGTACGTGTTGTACTTACACAAGTACCAATTACTGCTTCTACATGATAAGTGGTAGTTGCAGTCAAATTAGGAGTTGCGAAAATTTCACCTGTAAAAACTAAATTCCCTCCAGTTGCAGCATCATACCAATTGTAAGTTGTACCGGCAACCGGCGATTGAATTGTTATGGTTGTAGACGCTCCACTACATAAATTAGAAGGACTTGCAACTACTGTTGAGGGAGCCACAGGATTATTTACTGTAACAATTACAGGATTTCTTACGCTATTAACACATCCATTACGTGTAATTTCAGTATAAAAAGTAGTTGTTGTATTTAAAACAGATGTGGTATATGCTGCTGTAGAGGTCAACAAATTTCCTCCAGTTATAGCATCATACCAGTTTACAGTCTCACCAACTTCCAAATTTGCTGTCAAAGTTGTTGTCTGTCCTGCACAGATGGTTTTATTACCAGTAACGGTTGGCGCTTTATATCTATATGTTGCCTGATAAATATCTAAATTTGTAAGTACGGTTAAAGTACCTCCCAATCTAATCTCTACACGATCAAATGTCCCTCCTGCAACGATACTTGCTCTAAATCTGTCACCTGATAATAACTGTAAAGACACTAAGGTGTTGTTTATAAAAACTCTGTCATTATTAAAAGTTGACCCATTGTAAGTTGCCAGACTAACTGCTCCAAGTAAAGAAACATCAGCAATTCCTCCAGGCAAAGCAAGTTCGACATCTATAATATCATCTTTTTTTCCAGAATTATTAAATTGTAATGTTTGTTGAATCCATCCGTTTAATAAACCTGCCGGAAGAGTAAGTCTTGCAAAGGTTGCAGGATTTCCATCAACTGAATTATTTGGTGTTGTAGTAGAACATAATAAACATATTCCGAATTGAGACGTTTGCTGACTGTTTGCTTCCAAACATGTTCCCAACGGATTTGGTAAAACAGTTATCGTCACCGGTACTCTTGAAGCACTTACACATCCTCCAGTACTATTACGTGACTCAATATAATAAGTCTTAGTAGCTGTTAAAATTGGAGTTGTAAAAGTATTAGAATCACCTAATAATTTAGTTCCTCCCGTTGGTACATCATACCAATCTAAAACAACTCCCGCTTCTGATGTTGAAGCGCTTAGAGTTGCATTCTGTCCTGATAATATTGATACGCTTTGTGTTAACACAGTTGCTAATCCTGGAACAGGAGTAGATGTAACACTTACTTTAGTTCGGGCTGATTTGCAAGAACCAATCGCAGCTTCTACATAAAAATCAGTAACACCTACCGGAACAGTTGGTGTATAAGTATTGTTTGTAGTTAATGCCGTTCCCCCCGTGGCAACATTGTACCATGAATAAGTAGTTCCCGGAACAGGATTTATAACGGAAAGTGTAGTCGCTTGAGTCGCGCTCGAAGAGCAAATTGAAGTTCCGGTCGCACTTATTGAAGGTTGTATCGGTTCTATAACATTTATAGTTACAGGAAGTCTGGAATCGCTTTCGCAACCAGCATTTCTTGAAGTACTTACATAATAAGTTGTAGTAGCTGTTAAAGCGGGTGGCGTATACGTCGAAGTAGTTGAAAGTGGCGTAGTTGCAGTTGGTGTATCGTACCATGCAATTGTTGTCCCCGTTACAGGTGTAGCGGAAAGAGCAATAGATTGGCCAAAACAAACAGATTGTGTTTCTCCTCCTGCAATAGTTGGTGTAGCAAATTGCAATCGCACATCATAAATCCTTAAATTAACCAATGCAGACAAAAGTCCACCCGATTGAATTTGAACCTGATTTGCATTTCCCGGTAGCGTATACTTTATTACTGCAATATTTCCTCCGGATAATAAATTTAGATTTAAAATTGGATCATTCAACGCAATTGGCGAACCAACATTTGTAGTACCGTTCTTTGCCTGAATAGTAGCATTTGCTAAAACACCGACATCCAATAAACCGTTGCCTTCACCCAAATAGATTACTATTTGATCTCCGGCCATCGCAGTTTGATTAAAATGCAATGTTTCCTGCGCAAAACAGCCTAAGCCGAGCACGTTCGTAATAGATGCATAAGTTGACATACTCGAATCAAATGCATTATTTGGATTCGTTACACTCATTCCTACACATAAAAGACCGCCAGTACTATTAGTCTGTGAGTCTGGTCTACAAAAAGTTTGCGCAATACTTAAATTGCAAAAAAGCAATAAAAAAAGCAAACTAAACAATCTCTTCTTAACAAGGAGATCATAAAAAGTAAATTTTTTTTTCATAATTTGGAAGATTAGAAAATGGACAATAAAATACCTGTTGCGATAAGCACGTATGCTTAGGCAATTCAAAAAACACTAATAATCAACTGCTTAGAATAAAACTTAAAATTCTAAAACTTAGAACTTTAAATTATATCCCAAAAAAAATACATGGAATGTCGCGTTCACTTTATAGTAAACCAAAAAGCATTTTTATATCACTTTAAAACAAAAATGTCTTAACTTTTAGGAAATAAAGATCTGAATCAGTCTTCCAAAAGGAGCGATTTATTAAATGCTTAATTTTCAAAAAAGAAAATTTAAGTTGAGCTAAACGGGGGGAATTTTATTATTATATAGAATACCTCAATATTCAAAGAAGTTGATTAGTCCTCTGAGAACTTTTCGCTATTTTAAATTAGTCATTTAATTTAAAATAATTGAGATACGATTTTTTGATCCTTATCCATCTGTTTGAGACGAATAAACACAAAAAAGTTTTTCACTCACAAAATCGCCGATTGGGATTTGAAAATGAAAAACTTGAACTATTATAATTTTTATGAAATATATTAGTTGAAATAAAATTTACTATAGAAGTAAATTCAAAAAAGATAAAAAATGAGACTAACAGAATTTGAATCGCAAATACGAACTTAATAATTAGAGTAATTGTCATTTCCATATGCAAACTAATTTAAGTTATTTAATACAGGCTTATTATTACACAGACTTTTTTAATTGACAACATTAAACAAAAACAAGTTTTAAAGATGGTTTCAAAAAGACATCAGACTATTTTGTTTAACTTTTATTATTCTAAAATTAAGGAAAAGAAAAATACAAAACAAGCATACTTTTGATCTTCGAAGTAAATACAACAGTATAGAAGTATCAAAAACGGCGTTTTTTATAGGAAAAAGTAGCTATTTCAAGGCAATAAACGGATTGTAGAATTAAAACTACAAAAGCAAAAGATTAGACAAAATTGAAATATTTAAAGTAAAATCCTACATTGTAAAGGATTTTTATCAGCTCTAATTTAACAAATTCAAAAAACAACAGACAAAACCTACATTATTTTAATCAAAATCCTAAATTATTGCTTCTTTATAAAAAAACACGTAAAAGTACCTGTTTAAAAAAACAATAAAAATTAAACAACTGTTAAAAAAATACAAAAAGGCTAAACAATGAAAATTCCATTTGTTTAACCTTTTATTGTATTTAAAAATTTAAAAAACTCTTAAGACTCGATAATACTATTGATCTGTTTAAACAATTGTCCATCACTTAAAAAAGCTCCCTGTTGAATTAATTGAAAAATAGATGCATTTCGATCTTCAGTAAACACTTTTTTACCAACTTTCATTTCAATATTTTCAGTAAACATATTGTCGCTTAGCCATTGCAAACCTTCCTGACTTAAAAAATCCGTCTCTGGAACTAATGCTTTTAATACAATTGACTGTACATGAGTATCAAAACATTGAAAAAGAAAAATATGGTTTTTTGAAAAATGTTCCAAAAATTCAGCTCTTGACAAAACACCTTCCCAAATCAAATCTGAAAAAACATCTAATTCCTGTTCAGCAACTTCAGGCTTGTTGGTTTTAAGAGAATCCCACTCTGCTTTATCAATTGCTTGAGTTGCTAAAAAACTGGCAAATTCTGCATGCAATTCATCAAATTGCTCTTTTGTTAATCTTGCGTATTTCATTTTTGTAAAGTTTAAACGTTTAAAAGACTTTTGATTTTTTACAAAAAAAAGCCCTCGCAAACGCGAGGGCAAATTTATAACTTTTTTTACTTTACTAAAAAATGTATCTGATACCAAATTGTGCTTGCCATCTCGATGTCAAACTCGCATCATAATTGTATGTTTTTACAAGCGTATTATTAAATGTGTATGTTGGCACATTTCCTGCGACAGTCACACCAATTGGCTGAACACTTGTAGGTACTTGTACAACGCCCCAATCAGAATTTATCAAATTCCCAAAGTTCAAAACATCTATACTAAACTGAATTGTATTTGTTTTCTCAGATGCCGAAGAAACTCTAAAATTGTAATCCTGCATTACTTTAAGATCGCATCTTCCTCTCCATGGAGATATAGCACCATAACGGTCTGCATATTGCCCTCTTCTATCTTTCATGTATTTATCCTGAGAAATAAACGCATCAAAAGCAGCTGCCTGACCTGGAGCACTAAAATTCATTTGTCCAATCTCGGCCGTTGTTGGAATATAAATTAAATCGTTAACAGAAGAGCCGTCACCATTAATATCCCCGCCGTAAGTATAATTATAGCGTCCGCCCTGAGCATACTCTAAAAAGGTAGAAACTGTAGTCGCCCATTTGTCTTTTCCATATTTCCATTTTTTTGATGCTACTCCAATAAATCGGTGTGTATCACCATATTTCGAATTAGACAAAACATCGTTATTTACATTTCCTAAAGCCGGATTAAAAGCAAATGCATCTCCAGTGATTTCTGCTTCAATTGAGTTAACATCTTGCGATTTTAAATAATTATAAGCCACACTTGCATATAACCCATTCAGAAAAGTTTTTTGCACTTTTACAGTTGCCGTAAAGGCACTTCCTTTATCTGAATTAGTCATTACATAAGCATTGTTTGCTCCATGGTCTGCTGCCGTATAAATCAATCTGTTATCAACACCCGCCAAAGTTCCTGTTGGAGGCTTTAAACCCCAGTTCTGAACATGTACGCCATTGATATCTTTATTATAAGCCAAATCAAGCGATACGATATAATTGCTTTCAAATCTATGATCATAACCTAAACTTGATCTCCACACTTGTGGCCATTTAAAACTCGGATCCATAATTTGCAAAAAGCTATCATCAGCACCACTTACCTGATTTCCTAACCAAACAAACGGAATTCTTCCTGTAAAAATCCCAGATCCTCCTCTAAGTTGAGAAGTCGCATCTCCTTTTACATCCCAGTTAAACCCAACTCTTGGCGACCAAAGGATTTTATCACTAGGCAAATCAGTCGAAATTAATTTTACTTCCTGACCAGTCTGTGGATTATAATAATCTATGCTATTATCTCTACCAGAGCCTCCATTATCAGTATCAATATACTTCTGGATCAAATCTGCAGTATTAAAATACAAAGGTTTGTCAATTCTTAAACCAATAGCCAATTTAAAATCATCATTTACACTAATATCATCCTGTGCATAAAAAGCCAATTGACCTACATTTAACTCAGCTAATTTCCATCCGCCATCACTTCCTACCGCAAACTGACTTTTTGTATTATAAGTATCCTGAGCATATTTAAGATTTTGGGCAATAATACTTGATGCATAAGGTTTAGCAGCATCATCTAAGAAATCTTGCACTGTGAAATACGGAGTAAAGAATGTTCCCGCGTAACCATTAGGATTCCCGAAATTATCATATCCTGCCAGGTTAAAGGAATTTTTGAAGGCAAATTTCTCGAAAGAACCACCAAAAGTAAATACATGTTTACCAACAGTATAAGTCAAATTATCTGTGATCTGAATTACTTTTTGATCTAAAGTATTATTTATCGAGAAAGGTTCATGGCCGGCAATTATATAATTTGATCCTGCCCCGTCCTGAATATTTATTACAGGTGCCGGAACAGAAAACGGATCTCTATAATCATTAAAATGTGTGTAACCAGCCTGTAACTTATTCGAAACTGTTTCACTAAATTTTGAATTCAGCTCCACTAAAAACGAACTTAATTTATTATTAATTTCATAGCCCGAATTCTGAAATTGTAAAATTGAAGCACTTGGCCCTCTAAATCCAAGAGCGGTTGGGTGTGCCGGTTTATCTTTTGATGCGTCTAGAAAATTATAAATCACTGCCAATTTATGATTATCATTAATGTTCCAGTCTAATTTTATAATTCCTTTACTTGAATTAGATTCATGTTTAAATCCCTGATAAGCTCCAGTATTATAACCCAAATTTGCCAAAGCATTTGAAACCGCAATTAAATCAGATTCCAAAACTCTCGATTCATTAATTCCGGTAACGCCGTCATTATTATTTGCAACAAAGTTAGATCCTAAATCACTTCGTTTATCAATTTCAAAATTCCCGAAAATAAATAATTTATCTTTAATTATTGGCGCTCCCAAACTAAATCCAGCCTGAGTTTGCTCCAGAGAAGGCACAAATATTTTCTCCCCTTTTACCTTGCTTCCTGTCAAATCCTGATTTCTGTAAAAAGCATAAGCAGTACCATGAAACTCATTGCTTCCAGACTTTGTAACCGCATTTACTGAAGCTCCAGTAAAACCAGACAAAGTAACATCGTAAGGAGCTGTAGCAACTTGAATTTGCTCAATTGCATCTAACGAAATTGGCTGCGCACCAGTCTGCCCTCCAGGGGTTGCAGCATCTAAACCAAAAGGGTTATTAAAAACTGCACCGTTTAAAGAATAATTATTATACTGATCATTTCTTCCACCGAAAGATCCACCACTCGCTGTTGGCTCCAAACGGGTAAAATCTTCAGCAGATCTTGAAATTGTTGGCAAGGCCGTTAACTCTCTTCTGCCAATCGTAGTTTCAGCTCCTGTTTTTCCACTTTTAAAGACTTTATCTTTAGCAGTAACCTTAACTTCTTCCAGAGTTTGACTTTGATCAGCCAACAATACATCCATATTAAATGGTTTTCCCAGATCCAGATACACATCCGAATATTCCTGATCCTGAAAACCTACAAATGTTACCACAATTTTGTACGGTCCTCCAATTCTCATATTCAAAATACTAAATCTTCCATCTTCGTTAGAAACAGCAGAGTATTTTGTTCCGGTTGGTGTATGAATTGCTAAAATACCAGCACCTGGCAGCAGCTCATTTGAAGAGCTTTTAACAATTCCTTTAATACTTGAAGTAGTAGTTTGCCCTGTGACCACGGTGAGTCCAAGCAAAAACAGCATTAACACAAAGATTTTTTTCATTTTCCTGATTTTGAGTTAGTTATTCAACTCGAAAATAGGCAAAAAAAAATCACTCCGAAGAGTGATTTTGATATTTTATTAACAAGAAGTTAACAAAATGTTATTTTTCAGCGATGATTTCATACGCTAATTCTACGATAACATCTCTGTGTAAACGAACTGTAGCATTGTATTTTCCAGTACGTTTAACGATACCACTAGTGATGAATTTTCTATCAATAGCGTTACCTGATTTTTCTAAAGCTTCTGCAATATCGATGTTTGTGATAGAACCAAAAAGTTTCTCTCCACCAGCTTTTGCAGTAAGTTTAATTTCAAGAGCTTTTAAAGTTTCAGCTAATGCTTTAGCATCAGCAACAACTTTAGCTTCTTTATGTGCTCTTTGTTTTAGGTTTTCAGCTAAAACTTTTTTAGCAGAAGGAGTTGCTAAAGTAGCAAAACCTTGAGGAATTAAAAAGTTACGACCGTAACCAGGTTTTACAGATACTACATCATCTTTAAATCCTAAGTTTTGTACGTCTTGTTTTAAAATAATTTCCATGTTGTTGTCCTTATATTTTAGAAGTTAGGTTCTGATAAAACAGAAACCAGCGACTAGATTTTCTTTATACTATTTTAATAAATCGGCCACGTATGGCATTAAAGCTAAGTGACGAGCTCTTTTTACAGCTACAGAAACTTTTCTTTGGTATTTTAATGAAGTTCCAGTTAAACGACGAGGAAGAATTTTTCCTTGCTCATTTACGAATTTCAATAAGAAATCAGCATCTTTATAATCGATGTATTTGATTCCAGATTTTTTGAAACGGCAATACTTTTTAGTTTTGTTAGTTTCAATGTTTAAAGGCGTTAAATATCTGATATCTCCGTCTTTTTTTCCTTTTGCAGATTGCTCAATTGTAGACATAATAATTACGCTTTAGTAGATTTTAATTTAGCTCTTCTTCTCTCCGCCCATGAAATAGCATGTTTGTCTAAACTTACAGTTAAGAAACGCATAACTCTTTCGTCACGTCTAAATTCAGTTTCAAAAGCAATTAGAACTTCTCCAGCTACTTTGAATTCGAATAAATGGTAAAAACCACTTTTTTTGTTTTGGATTTCGTAAGCCATTTTTTTAAGACCCCAATCCTCTTTCGATACCATTTCAGCTCCTCTACTAGTAAGAAATTCTTCAAATTTCGTTACTGTTTCCTTCACCTGAACCTCAGATAAAACGGGATTTAAAATGAAAACAGTTTCATAATGATTCATAAATACAATATTTATTTGTTAAAATTGGGTGCAAAAGTAAGCATTAAATTTAAATAAACAACTCTTTTTTGCTTTTATTCGTCATAATGCAAAAAATCTATGCTCAGTTTAGTTTTTTTTACAAAAAAATAATACTTTTACTAATGCTATCCTGAATTTATTCTAAATTTAAATGTTATGAAACTAAACTGTGTTGTTGTAGATGATAGTTCTATACAGAGGACCATTATTGCAAAATTAGTTAATAATCACCCAGGTTTGCACTTAATCGGGGATTTTTCTAATGCAATAGAAGCAAAAAGCTGTATCTCTTTAAATAATATCGATTTAATATTTCTAGATATTGAAATGCCTGTTATTAACGGTTTTGACTTCCTTGACGGACTAAAATCAAAACCGCAGATTATATTTATTACTTCTAAAGCTGAATACGCTTTAAAAGCTTTTGACTACGACGCCACCGATTATCTGCAAAAACCAATCGCAGTTGATCGATTCAATGCTTCTGTCAAAAGAGCAATCGATATGCACCTACTTAAAAAAGAAGTTAAAGAAGAAGAAGGCGAACATATTTTCATTAAAAGTAACCTGAAAAAACTTAAAATCTTCACAGCTAAAATCAAATGGATTGAAGCTTTTGGAGATTATGTTAGAGTGGTTACTGAAGATGACAGCAACTTGGTACTTTCAACAATGAAATCTTTTGAGAACGATTTATCAAAAGATAAATTTATTCGTGTGCACAAGTCCTATATCATTAATATTGATAAAGTAGAACGCTTCAACAGCAAATTTGCAGAAATCGGAATTACAAAAATTCCTTTAAGCCGAAACAAAAAAGAGGATTTAGTTAAAGCATTATCTACTTCGTCTTAATAAAAATCGACATTCACTACAACTTTTATAGCTCTGTATTGAGCAACAGCTTCAAAACTATTCAGCATTTTCTGAATAGTTTTTTTTGTGTTTCCTAAATGCAGGTTTTGCGGAATCTTAATTAATATCGTTCTTATATATTCATTTCTGATTCGGCTTATAGCTGGCTCTTCCGGACCTAAGACGGGCATATTCAAGTTTTGACTTAAAACCTGATACAACCACATAGAACCTTCTTTCAGCTTGTCAAAATCTTTATGTTTTATTGTAAGCTTTATAATCCTGAAATAAGGAGGATATTTATAGATTTGGCGATCGTACAATTGCTCCTTATACATACCTATATAATTATGGTTTGTAACTTGCTGAATTGTATTATGATTTGGATTATAGGTCTGAATCACAACTTTCCCTTGTTTTTCAGATCTTCCCGCTCTTCCGGCAACTTGAGTCATCATTTGAAAACTGCGCTCAAAAGCTCTGAAATCCGGATGATGCAACATATTGTCAGCATTCATAATCCCGACCAAACTTACATTATCAAAATCCAAACCTTTAGCCAGCATTTGTGTTCCGACTAAAATATCAATTTCTCTATTTTTAAACGTATCAATGATTTTCTCAAAGCCAAATTTCCCTCTCGTTGTATCCTGATCCATTCGAGCTGTTTTAGCTTTAGGGAAAAGAGATATCAACTCCTGCTCTATCTGTTCAGTCCCAAAGCCTTTAGTAGTCAAATCAATACTCGAACAACTATGACAATTCGTTGGCTTTGCGATCGAATACCCACAATAATGGCAACGAAGTTGATTTTTATGTTTATGATAAGTCAAACTCACATCGCATTGCTGGCAATGTGGAACGTGCCCACAGGTCAAACATTCTATAATTGGAGAATATCCTCTTCTGTTTTGGAATAAAATCACTTGCTCACCGAAAGACAACGCTTCAGCAATTTCTTCGATTAAAAGATCACTAAAATGCCCCGTCATTCTTTTTCTGAAATGCTTGTCTTTCAAATCGACCAAAACAACTTCAGGCATACGAACATTTTTGTATCGTTCTGTAAGTGTTACTAAACCGTATTTATCATTCTGTGTATTAAAATAAGTCTCAATACTTGGCGTTGCCGATCCTAATAATACTTTGGCATTGTGAAAATTCGCCAAAACTATTGCAGAATCTCTTGCATGATATCTTGGCGCGGGATCTGTCTGTTTAAAAGTCTGCTCGTGCTCTTCATCAACAATTAACAATCCTAAATCATTAAACGGCAAAAACAAAGCCGACCTCGCTCCTATTACAATTTGTGCTTTTGGTGAATTTTCCAACGTTTGCCTCCAAACCTCAACTCTTTCATTATTACTGTATTTGGAATGAAAAACAGCCACTTTATCTCCAAAATGAAGTCGTAAACGCGAAACTAATTGAGTAGTCAATGCAATTTCAGGAAGCAAATACAAAATTTGTTTTCCTGTCTGCAGATATTCTTCGATTAATTTAATGTAGATTTCTGTTTTCCCACTTGCAGTAACACCATGCAACAGACAAACTTCTTTCTCAGAAAAACTCTCTTTTATCGCAAGAAAAGCATTTTCCTGAGCTTCACTTAACCGAAGTTCTTTTTCTGATTTTTCTCCGTTAAACGAAACCCTATCATGCTGTAAATAATACTCTTCAAAAATCTCTTTTTCGATTAAAGCTTTTACAACCGCCGGTGTTACATTCGAAACTTCAGTAAGTTTTTTTACTGTAATTGGCTTTTTTTCTGAAGCATTAAGTTGAAAATAAGCCAAAACAATTTCCTTTTGTTTATTGGCATTTTTTAGTACTTCAAGCAACTCGGCCAAACCATTATCCGATTCATATTTGGAATGCAATTTTACATACCGAACCAATTTTGGCTTGTAGCTTTCTTTAATTTCTTCTTCTAAAACAATAATGTCTTTGCTTATCAATTTTTGAAGAACCGGAAGTATATTTTTCTTATTTAAAATCGAAGCGATTTCCTGAACCTTCAACGAACTTTGATGCTGTAAAGCTTCGTAAACCAAAAATTCATCATCAGAAAGTTCAGAATCATTAACAAGAACTTCTGGTTTATGCGAAACAATGGTTTCACTTTCCAATAATAATCCTGTCGGAAAAGCACCGCGATAAACATCGCCAATTCCGCACATATAATAATTTGCAATCCAAAGCCAATGTTTAATTTGGATTTCGGTCGCAATTGGTTTTTCGTCTAAAATCTGATGAATTTCTTTGGCTTCATATAATGTTGGCGCATTTTCATGAATATCCAGAACAAGTGCCGTGTATATTTTATTTTTACCAAAAGGTACCGCCACGCGCATTCCTTTTTTAATGAAATGATATTCAGCCTCAGAAATACGATAAGTAAACGTTTTTGCTAAGGAAAGCGGTAAAATAACTTCGATAAAATGCATTGGATTTTTTTAATATATCTTGAATAATTACAAAATCTAATTATTCTTTTCAATTTGAATTTTTTTATAATAAATAAAAGAACCTATACCAACAAATAAATGTACCAACTCAACAGGAGCAATTCCGGAAACAGATAAAACGCCATTAAAAAGTCCATAAATATCTGCTGTAATCCCCAAAAAATGAGAGATCATATTTGCAATTAAAACCTTTTTTAAAACTACAGAATCATGTTCGTCTTTTACTAAAAAATTCAAAACACCGGAACCTATAATTAATCCCGCCAGACCTTTATACAAACTTGAAGTTTCAGTGCTTGATTGCATTCCAAAAACAGCAGAAATAAATTCCGGAAATAAGTACATAACAACACCAAAACCCAAAGATCCAATTCCGGCAATTGCAAAAAACAATGAACGCTTCATATTATTGGAATTTACAAATTATTCTTTCACGTTAGATTTTTGAGCCAAATACTCATCAACCAATTTCAAAGTATGATTTAGAGATTCAATATTTTTCCAATCGTCATGCCCTGGAATAATATACTTTGGATTCCTGAATTTCGTCTGAACTTTCTCAATTGATTTCTTCCATTCTTTCACATCGGCATCACCTAAATATCCAAGATCCTGAGCATCGGCACTTTTTACAAAACAACCTCCATAAAGCACTTTTTCTTTATCAAACCAAACAACAATATTGTCTGGTGCATGGCCTTTTCCCGGGTAGTAAACGTCAAAAGTATACTGTCCAACCGTAAAAATTTTATCATTCGGAGTTATGAATTCTGCTCTGGGTTCGTTTTTCTTTTTAAGAATATCGTCAGTCAGTTTTATAGAATAGGTTTTGATTCCTTTTTTTCTGTAAAAATCAAATCCACCTGCGCGATCCTCATGTGAGTGCGTAGCAAAAAGCATTATCACATCTTTATTATGTTTGGCTTTTATAGAATCTAATAAAGGTTGAAACTGTGTTTTATCCCACGGAGCATCAAATAGAACAACACCTTTATCTGTAACAAGATACATGGCATTGGCAGAAATAAGCGTTCCTTTATAATCATGAAACGTTTTATAAACATAAAAGTCACCCGTAAGATGACTTATTTGTAATGGCGAATTCTTAGATTGTCCAAAACTATTTGAAGTTAAAACTAAGAATAAAATTATCGAAGCTAATTTTCGCATTTATTTTGAATTAATTATTTCACTCGTGTCCAGTATTGTGTTCTTCCCATAATAGAAACACCAACATAACCGCGAACTTTTAATTTATCAGCAGAATCTAATTCGATATAACATTTGTATTTTTTTCCGTTTGTTGGATCTAAAATTGTTCCTCCGTTATATTCTGAACCGTCTTTTTTAAGTCCGTTGATGATAATCATTCCAAGAATAGGTTTGTTTTTCTCTGCTCCATCGCATTTTGAACAAACATCTTTTTTATGATTTTCACGAAGTATTTCTACTACTTTACCATAAACTTTTCCTGATTTTTCGTAAACCTCTACGATTGATTTTGCTTCTCCGGTTTCATCGTCAATTGTTTTCCATTTTCCAATTACACTTTGACTTTGCATGGTCAGGGCAAAGAAGAACACTCCGATAGTTAGCATCAAATTTTTCATACTTATTTATTTTTTTTTTGTTTTAATTTTCTGATAGTAGCATTCAATTCGAACCCTAAAAGCAGAATCATACAGTTTATCCAAATGTAAAACATTAGAATTAATAATGTACCAATTGAACCATAAAGTTCGTTATATTTTGAAAATTTTATAACCCAAATCCCAAAAAAGAACGAAGATATAACAATTAGGACGGTTGTAAAAACAGATCCAATACTTATAAAAGGCACTTTATTGTACTGTTTAGTACCATAACGCAATAATATTGAAGATGTTATCAAAATCATTAAAACAACAAACAAATATCGACCCAAAATAATCAACGGAATTCGATCACTGAGCACGTCTTGTATAATTGTTTTTTGAATAAATACCTCAAAAACGACAATAGTTGCCACGGTTACAAACAAAATTATGGTCATTACAAGTGAAATCGCCAGCGCCACCAAATATTGATGTAGAAATCCGCGTTTATCAAAAACATGTTTAGAAGATTCAAAACCACTTAAGATTCCATTAATACCATTTGCCATCAAAAAAATTGACAGAAAAAAACCGGTTGATAATAATCCTGAGTGACTATTATTTAAGATATCGCTGATAATTTTACTGATCGCATCAAAAGTATTTGGCGGAACGCTCTGTTGCACGAACTGCAAAAAATCGTCCTGAAAATTATCGATCGGGATAAACGGAATTAAGTTTAGAATAAATAACGCAAATGGAAATAAAGCCATAAAAAAGCTAAAAGAAACCGCACTTGCATGATAAGAAAATGCACCGTCAATAATTCCGATAACGTACATTTCGATCAAATCATACAGCGAAAAACCTTCCAGCCAAGGCAATTTAATTCTCTTCAAAAGTCGGGCTAAAAAACGTACCACCGGTATTTTTTCAATCCGAGCTTCTATCTCTTGCGACATATATTTTTAGATTTTTAGACCTTTTAGATCATTAGACTTTTTATTTTGGATTTTTATTTAAGACTCAATATGAATTTCAACAAATTCAATTTTCTTTATTCAATTTACCTCTTGAATTTCATAATATTTTTCAAATGCAATTTCATCAAAATAATCTGGCAATGTTGTTTTTGTTTTATCTGATGAAATGATTTCTAATTTTCTATCTTTTATTCTACCTAGAGTTGTTCTGTAAACAATTTCCTTGTTAGGAATTTCAACAAATTCAATTTCGATAATATTTGGAATATCTTTCTCCTTTAAATTAGTTATCTTATTTTCAGTAATATACCCGAATCTCTTTTCATTAACATTTAATTGATATTCAACTCTAAATGATGCAAGTTTTTCTAGGTTTGGGATTTCTAAAAATGGAATCTCAACCGAATTATTTTCATTTAAAACATATTCCCGATCTATATCACTAATTTTATCATTAAAATTATACATAAATTGAATTTTAATTTTTCGATTTCTCAGACCAGAATTTTTATCAGTCTTAAATTTCAATAAATATTTTTGTGTTGTATCACTTTTAAATTTAAACCGCAAATCATTTTCTATAACTTCATATTGACTTAGAAATTTATAAATGTCATTGTTCTTCTCCCAATTTCCTTTTATTTCTCTCCAAGTCAAACAACTAATATAAGGGCGACTGATAAAACGAAAAGTTGAATTAGAAAATATATCTATTTCGCAAAAAGTCGACTGACTAATAAATTCAACATCTGACATATTTTCGACAGCTTGTTTTGTATAATTTACATAAACATCAGGTTTATTTTGTGCGATAAGATATTGATTAAATAAAATTAAGAATACTATTTTTAAATTCATTTTGCAGTCATTTTAAACTCAAAACTTATAACTCAAAACTTAAAACGCTTTCAAACTCAAATCCATATTATAGACAGAATGCGTCAAAGCTCCAGACGATATATAATTTACTCCACATAAAGCATACTCACGAACTGTTTTTTCGCTGATATTTCCCGAAGATTCTGTCTGACATTTTGAACCAATCAAATTTACTGCCGTTTTTGTATCTTCATAGTTAAAGTTGTCTATCAGGATTCTATGAACTCCATCACTCAATAAAATTTCTCTTATTTCATCTAAATTTCGAGCTTCAACAATAATTTTCAGATCAAGATTATTCTCTTTTAGATATTCTTTTGTTTTAGAAATAGCGCGTGTAATGCCGCCCGCAAAATCAATATGATTATCTTTCAGCATAATCATATCATACAAAGCATAACGATGATTTTCGCCTCCGCCAATTTTTACAGCCCATTTTTCTGCCACTCTAAAATTTGGCGTTGTTTTACGTGTATCTAATATTTTAGCGTTTGTTCCTTCTAAAAGTTGCATCAAATGATTTGTTTTTGTTGCAATCGCCGACATTCTCTGCATGGTATTCAAAACCACTCTTTCGGCTTTTAAAATAGATTGAGAACTTCCGGAAACTTCAAAAACAATTTCGCCATATTCTACACGCGTACCGTCTTCAATAAATTTTTTTACTTTTAGTTTTGGATCTACATGTTCAAATATCATTTTAGCAAGTTCAACTCCGGCAATGATTCCCTGATCTTTTACCAATAGTTTCGCCTGACCATGAGCAGTGTCAGGAATGCACGCCAGCGAACTGTAATCGCCTGGTCCCACATCTTCTCTAATGGCATTACTGATTAAAAGTTGTAATTCTGCTTGAAATTGAGCTTCGCTTATCATTTTTCTATTTTTAATAATAATGCTAAATTAGGATATATTTTATCGATTTGAAAGTTCCAACAACATGAAAAATTACATAAAACATTAAATATCTCTTTTTTAACCTTTAAGATATTCAGAAAAAAAAGTTACAATTCTTAACAAAACTTACTCCCTTAATAAGCGTTCAATTAAATATCTTTGAGGTTCATTCAAACAAAATCATGGGATTAATTAAAGATATTTATTCGGTTTCTTTTTACGAAAAATTTGGTCAGGCTGTCGCCGAAGTGCATCCAACATTCAACAAACAAAAATTTATTGAAGCCATTTACGAAGGCAATTTTGCGCAAAAAGAATGGAAAGAAAGAATGAAACATACAACTGTTGTCTTTCATCAATTTATACCTCAAAATTTTCCTGAAGCCGTTTCTTTAATCGATAAAATCATTAAAAATCTAAAGAAAAACAACTTTGCAGATAGTAATTTGGCTTTCATTTTCTTTGCTGATTATATCGAAATATATGGTTTAGATGATTTTAAAACTTCGGCGAAAGCCTTTGTATCAATAACCCAATTTATAAGTTGTGAGTTTGCCGTTCGTCCTTTTATTTTAAAGTATAAAGAAAAAATGATTGACGAAATGATTAAATGGTCTTTGCACGAAAATCATCATGTTCGTCGTTTAGCCAGCGAAGGTTCACGCCCGAGATTACCGTGGGCAATGGCGATTCCGTTTCTTAAAAAAGACCCTTCTTCTATTCTTCCTATTTTGGAAAACCTAAAAAACGATCCTTCAGAATATGTTCGCAGAAGCGTTGCTAATAACCTAAATGATATTGTAAAAGATAATCCAGAAATTGTATTAGAAATTGCGAATAGATGGAAAGGTCATAGCAAAGAAACAGACGGAATTATAAAACACGGATGCAGAACTTTATTAAAACAAGGTCATCCTGAAATTTTAAACCATTATGGTTTAGAAAGCACCAATATTGAACTTTCTTCTTTTGAAATCAAAACGCCGATTGTGAAAATTGGAGATTATCTTCAGTTTCAATTTCATTTAAATAATAAAAATGAAGAAGCTAAAACGATTCGTTTAGAATATGCGGTTCATTATAAAAAAGCAAAAGGACATTTGGCTAAAAAAGTCTTTAAAATCAGTGAGAAAATTTACCATCCGAATCAATTGACTAAAGTTGAAAGAAATCAGTCTTTTAAGTTAATTACGACGAGAGTTTTTCATACTGGAATGCATCAATTGTCGATTATTATTAATGGAACAGAAAGTGAAGTTTTGGAATTTGAATTGATTGATTAAACAGAGACAAAATCTTCATCAATATTGTCAGACTGAGCGGAGTCGAAGTGCCGCAAAGTGATTCAGCATGCGGGACTTCGACTCCGCTCAGTCTAACAAAAAAACAAACCTTGCTTCACATTAACAAAAAAGAAGAATTTGAATTATTCTACATTTTCCTTACTTTTATAGTTAATACAAAAAAACAACTTTTCTTAATCTAAATTAAGTTACAGATTTCTATCACAACTGTAATTTTGTTTTCAAATCAAATCAAATCAAAATACCACATGTCAAATATCAGTTTAATTATCGAAGAACGCTCAGCCAATATTGGCAATTTTATGGTCGGGCGTTTATTGCCTTTCCGCGAAAAGCGTGCCGTTGGACCATTTGTATTTATCGATCATATGGGACCTGCGCATTTAAGTGATCATGAAAATATGGATGTTCCTCCGCATCCGCATATCGGACTTTCTACATTGACTTTTTTGTTTGAAGGAAGCATTATGCACCGCGATAGTTTAGGAACCGAATTAGAAATAAAACCCGGCGCAGTAAACTGGATGACGGCCGGAAAAGGAATAGTACATTCTGAAAGAACTCCAGAATACTTAAGACATTCAGACAAAATGCTTCACGGATTACAGATTTGGGTTGCGCTTCCAAAAGAATTGGAACAAATGGAACCGAATTTTACACACGTTGAAGCAGAAGATATTCCGGCTTGGGAAGAAGATGGTGTTTCATACAAATTGATTGCTGGTGAAGCTTTCGGAAAAAAATCGCCAGTTCCTGTTTACAGTCCGCTTTATTTTATTGAAATTAAAAGCAAAGAAGCTAAGAAAATCAATATTGGACATCATTTATTCGGCGAAAGCGGTTTATATATTTTAGAAGGAAGCATCAAAAATGGTGAACACGTTTATGATCCGAAACAAATTTTAATTACCACTGAAGCTTCTCTTTGTGAGTTTGAAATTTCTGAGAACTCTACGGTTTATATCTTTGGCGGACAGCCGTTTCCTGAAGAACATTTTATCTTTTGGAACTTCGTTTCTTCGGATAAAGAATTACTCGAAAAAGCAAAAAAAGATTGGACCGAACAAACTTTCCCAAAAGTTCCGGGCGAAACCGAATTTGTTCCATTACCTGAACCAAGAATCAAATAATTATGAATACACTTTCAGCAAAAATAGATACGCGTTTGTATCGAACGGAAATTACTTCTGCAAGCGGAAATATTTTAATTTCAGACGAACCACAGGAATTGGGTGGAAAAAATTTAGGATTAAACCCTACTGAACTTTTGGCTTCATCATTGGCTTCTTGCACATTAATTACTTTACGAATGTACATCAATCGCAAGCAATGGAATGTCGAAGAAATCAATATCAAAATTGATTTTGAAAGAGATTCAGAACGAAATTGTACCTCATTTACCAGAAGAATTGAAGTAATTGGCGAAGTAGACGAAACGCAAAGACAAAGATTGGAAACGATTGCAAACAGCTGTCCAATTCACAAAACACTGACACACTCAATCGAAATTAAAACCACATTAATATAATTACAATGGAAATTCAACAAATAAACGATACAAGAAGAGGCTATTTTGAAGCTGTAGAAGACGGAAAACAAGCTGGAAAAATGACCTACACTTGGGCAGGAGATTCAAAATTTATAATTGATCACACTGAAGTAAGTCCTGATTTTAACGGAAAAGGTGTTGGTAAAAAGTTAGTTATGGCTTCAGTAGAATATGCAAGAGCTAATAATTTGAAAATTATTCCACTTTGTCCTTTTGCTAAAAGCGTTTTTGATAAAGTTGAAGAAATTCGTGATGTGCTTTTTTCTTGAAGGAACAAAGTAACAAAGGGTCAGAGGTTTCTCTTTATACCTAATATTTTTTAATACTGAGACGCACTTTTGTGCGTCTTTTTTATTTTTTATAATACACATTTCTTTAAAACTTTGTCACTTTGCACCTCTGTACCTTTGTCACTTTGAAAACTTTGTTTTCAAATTTCTCCGAAAACTCGTATATTTGCGCGTAATTTAAACTTAGAGTATGACAAGGATAATTACGCTTTTCTGTATTTTTATAACACAAATCGGCTTTTCTCAATCGGCTGAGAGTTATTTAGAAAAAATCAGAAATAATGAAGCTCTCTTAACAGCTTTTTTTCAACAAATGCCAAAAGGAGGCGATTTACACCACCATTTTTCAGGATCAATTTACGCAGAACCACTTTTAGAAAGAGCAATATCCGAAGACTTTTATCTGAATTTAGAAACTTTGGAAGTTTCGAAAACAAAACCTGCAAAAGGAAATTGGGAAAACTTCTCCTCTATTAAAGAAAAAGGGAAATTAGATTATTACGAACAGCAAATTATGCAGACTTGGTCGATCAAAGATTATAATGGATCTGTGCCGTCTGACGATCAGTTTTTTGATTCATTTATGAAATTTGAGCCGACAATTCCTGGGCATTTTGCGGAAGGAATGCTCGAATTAAAAAAGCGCGCCATTGCCGAAAATGTAAGTTATATCGAAACACAATTATCTACCATTCCGTGTGATATGAATGTTTCAGATTTAACTGATTTCAATACAAAATTACGTCAGGCTTCTACTCAAAAAGATGAGAAAGCAGTTCTAAAACTTTTAGATGAATTGTATAAATCGCTTCAGAAAAAAGAGGCTAAAAAATATGCTGAGGATTTCAATACCAATTTCTTAGCTAAACTTCATAAAGACTTAAAAATAGATGACGAAAAATTTACAATGCGTTATCAAAACTTTGTGCTTCGCTTTATGGAACCTGTAGATTTGTTTAAAAATCTGGTTATCGCTTTTATTTCGTCAAGCGAAAGCAAATTAACTGCCGGCGTAAACATCGTTTCTCCTGAACACGGACAAACTTCCATGAAAGATTATTGGCTTCACATGATAATGTTTAAATACTGTCACGATAAATTTCCGAATGTAAAATATACGCTTCACGCAGGAGAATTGACTTTAGGATTGGTTCAGCCGGAAGATTTAACGTGGCATATTAACGATGCCATTTATATTGCCGGAGCAAACCGAATTGGTCACGGAGTTGATATTGCCTACGAAGCCAACTCGTATGATTTACTAAAATATATGTCAAAAAAAAATATTCCGATTGAGATTAATTTAACGAGCAACGAATTCATTTTAAAAGTGAAAGAAAACAGACATCCGTTTACACTTTACAAAGAATTTAATGTGCCAATTGTTATCAGTACAGATGATGCCGGGATTTTAAGAAGTAATATGACGGAACAATATGTTTTATTAGCCAAAAGATATCAGGACGTTTCGTATGCAACAATAAAACAATACGTTTACAACAGTATTAATTATAGTTTTATCCAGGATGAATCGGTTAAAAAGCAATTGATTAAAGATCTTGATAATAGATTTAAAGCTTTTGAATCTAAGTTCTCCAAAAATTAATAAAATAAAAATCTGTCAAATCCGCTAAATCTGCGAGAGTATATTTTTTCCCGCAGATTTAGCAGATCAAGCAAATAAAATTGCCTTTAAAATGATTTTAGAAGCCGTTTATCTTTTCATAAAACCAGAATTAGCATCAAAATTTGAAGCTGATTTTGCAAAAGCAAGTCAATACATTTCATCAATTGAAGGTTATTTAGGTCATCGCTTAGAGAAATGCATTGAAGTCGAAAATAAATATCTTTTATTGGTAGATTGGAACACACTTGAAGATCATACCATTGGTTTTAGAACTTCTGAAGCGTATTTGGAATGGAAAAAGATTTTACATCATTATTATGAACCGTTTCCTGTTGTAGAACATTTTGAAACCGTTTTTGAGAATAAAAAACAATAAATTGCTTTGCACAAACAATTAAACACATAGAAACATAGATTTAATTGTTTCTGTTTAAGATTAAAGAAAAAGCAAGCTTTAACACATAGCTATATGCATGCAATTAGTGAAACGCCTTCTACAAACAAAGAGAAACTATGTCTCTATATGTTTAAAATAAATTTGTGATAATTCGAGGAATTCGTGGCAAAAAAACTTAACAAATGAACATCAAACTCATCGCCATTGGCAAAACAGATAATAAATCGCTTCAGACTTTGATTGACGATTACACCAAACGTTTGTCGTTTTATATCAAATTTGATTTGGAAATTATTCCCGATATCAAAAACGTAAAAAACTTATCTGAAAGTCAGCAAAAAGAAAAAGAAGGCGAATTGATTCTGGCAAAACTTTCTGCAACGGATCAATTAATTTTATTGGATGAAAACGGAAAAAACTTCTCCAGTGTAGGTTTTTCTGAAGAATTGCAAAAGAAAATGAATTCTGGAGTAAAAACATTAGTTTTCGTAATTGGCGGACCTTACGGATTTTCTGAAACGGTTTACAAAAAAGCTCAAGGCAAAGTTTCACTTTCGCTGATGACGTTTTCACATCAAATGGTTCGTTTATTTTTCATCGAACAATTGTACCGCGGATTTACAATTTTACGAAATGAACCTTATCATCATCAATAATGGTTAATCCTTGATTTGTTTAATTGTTTAATCGCAGTTTCTAAAAAATGAATTCTACTGGAAGTCTATCAAGATTATGAGTAACATGTTTTTGAAGTTCAATTTTGTATTGAATATATTCTTCATAACTCATGTTTTTATCAAATACGAAAACTAAATCTGGTACTTTTTCAAATTTTATACTGTAGAAATACTTTAATATTTCTGCTATTTTTATTTCCTTATTTCCCATAAAAACCTGCTTTTTCCCTTTTCTAAAATAAACTACAAAATTCACTTTAGCAGGCTTTTCCATTTTATAATATACTTTCGTGAAAGGTAAAAAGGCTAAATTCTTTCCGATTGAATCTGCGTAGGAATAATAATCTTGGGCATTTTCGTTTTTATGTGCGCTGTCAGCTCTTTTCTTTTCTTGCATTTTGATAACCTGCGGAACTACCAATTTCAAAGGCAGACGTTTATCTATATTAAAAATCCAATTGGTTGAAATAATAGCACTTTTTCTATTTAGATCGGCTATCGTATCTTTTCCATCAACTTTAAAAAAGATGTAGATTGGTGAAAGATCTTGTACGTCTTTTACAATTGTAATATTTGATTTTGGAAGTAAAACGTCTTCTTTTTTTCCGCAGGAGAAAAGAAGGAAAACAATGATTAGAGTAAAGTATTTCATATTTTTTAATTCATTTTACACAAAGTATGTCATTTCGACGAAGGAGAAATCTTCGCAAGTAGCTCGACAACGAGAATCCAATCTTTGCCGATCTAGCAACGAAGATTTCTCCTTCGTCGAAATGACAAAACCAAGCGAATAATTCTATTATAAACTCAATTTATTATATAAAGCCACACATTCCACAGCTTCTTTCACATCATGTACACGAAGTATTTTCGCACCTTTCATTAAAGCAATCGTATTTAAAAAAGTTGTACCGTTTAAAGCTTCTTGTGGCGTAATATCAAGCGTTTTATAAATCATCGATTTTCTGGAAATTCCAGCTAAAACGGGTAATTCTAACAAATTAAAAAGTTCCATTTTTTGCATGACTTCATAATTCTGATCAGTTGTTTTGGCGAATCCAAAACCTGGATCTAAAATCAAATCATTTATTCCTAAACTTCTTGCCTTTTTCACTTTTTCTGAGAAATAGAAAAGCATTTCTTTTACAATATCATCGTACTGCGTCAAACTCTGCATTGTTTGAGGATTTCCGCGCATGTGCATCATAATGTACGGAACGTTATATTTTGCAATAATCTCAAACATTTTGTCGTCAAGTTCTCCGGCTGCAATATCATTTATAATAGCTGCGCCACTTTCAATGCTTGCTTTTGCAACTTCGGCTCTAAAAGTGTCGATTGATAATAGTGCGTTTGGAAAATGCTTTAAAATCAATTCAATCGCTGGAACTATTCGGTTGATTTCTTCTTGTTCCGAAACAAATTCGGCACTCGGTTTACTCGAATATGCACCAATGTCGATAAATGTTGCGCCTTCAGAAAGCATTTTATCAACTTGAGAAATAATCTCGTCTTCGTTTTTATATTTTCCTCCGTCAAAGAAAGAATTTGGCGTAACATTTAGAATTCCCATTACTTTTGGAATCGCTAAATCTATAAGTTCGCCTTTGCAGTTAATCAGCATTTTGTTTCAAGTTTTATTTGTTTCAGGTTTCAAGTTATCCCGCATTAACACTTTGTTAAGAAAAAACTTGAAACAAAGAAAACCTGAAACTTGAAACTCTTTAATTTAATCCCTATTTTTGAAAAAATTTAAGCAAATATACAGCAATAAATGAAGAATACTTCCCTTGAATTTGATAATGTAATCACGGTTTGCCGAACCTTGTTTATCAATAAAATGAAAGATTACGGCAGTGCGTGGAGAATTTTAAGACTTCCATCATTGACCGATCAAATTTTCATAAAAGCGCAACGAATCAGAAGTTTACAGGAAAATGATGTCCGTAAAGTAGATGAAGATGAAAAAGGAGAATTTATCGGAATCATCAATTATTCGATTATGGCTTTAATTCAGTTGGAACTGGGCGTTGTTGATCAACCCGATCTTGATGTTGAAAAAGCAACTGAATTGTATGATGCTAAAGTTAAACTTACAAAAGACTTAATGGAAGCTAAAAATCACGATTACGGTGAAGCATGGCGTGATATGCGAGTGAGTTCATTAACCGATTTGATTTTGCAGAAACTCCTTCGCGTTAAGCAAATTGAAGACAACAAAGGCGCAACTTTAGTTTCTGAAGGAATCGATGCTAATTATCAGGATATGATTAATTACGCTGTTTTTGCTTTAATCTTAAATCCGATCAAATAAAAGTCTGCCACGACCCGAGCGATAGCGAACAGGCGAAGCAATTTCACAAATCAATTCGTAAAATTCGTGGCAAAAAAAATCCCAAATAAATTCTCATGAAAAACATCATTACTCAATTTTCCCGATTATTTGTCGGCGTTTTATTTATCATTTCTGGATTAATCAAACTGAACGATCCCGTTGGTTTCTCTTATAAACTGGCTGAATATTTTAGCGAACCGGTTTTCAATATGCCATTTTTAGAACCTTTGGCTTTAGGATTAGCAGTATTTTTAGTAATTCTGGAAGTAGTTTTAGGTGTAATGTTATTGGTTGGCTACAAATCAAAACTAACGATTTGGGCTTTATTACTTTTAATTGTTTTCTTCACTTTCCTTACCTTCTACTCTGCTTATTTTGATGTTGTAAAAGATTGTGGTTGTTTTGGTGATGCATTACACTTAACACCTTGGCAATCATTCACAAAAGATGTTGTTTTATTATTCTTTATTTTGATTTTATTCTTCAATCAAAAACTAATAAAACCATTATTCGACACTCCAAAAACAAACTTTGCGGTGTATGTAAGTGTTGTTTTATGTGCTTTAATGGCTGTTTGGGTATTAAATCATAATCCGATAAAAGATTTCCGTCCTTATAAAGTTGGAACAAATATTGAGAAAGGAATGGAAATTCCGGAAGGTGCACCAAAATCGGTGGTTGAAATGATTTTTATTTACAAAGTAAACGGTGTCGACAAAGAATTTACCGAGAAAGATTTAATGAATATTCCTGAAGGCGCAACTTTTGTTGACCGTAAGGACAAAGTTATTACAGAAGGCTATATTCCTCCAATTCATGATTTTACCATGACAAAAGATGATTCCGATTATAAAGAAGAATTATTAAAAGAACCAAAATTAGTGATTTTTGTTACATACGATTTAGCTTTATCTGAAGCAGCCGGAATGAAAAAACTGGCTAAAGTTTCCGCTGATGCTAAAGCAAAAGGCTATAAAGTGGTTGCAATGACTGCTTCGGGCGCTGACGAAATTGCAAAAGCAAAAAAACAATATGGTTTGGATACCGATTTCTATTTCTGTGATGCAACCGCTTTAAAAACAGTTGAAAGAGCAAATCCAAGTATTGTAGTACTTCACAACGGAACTATTGTTCAGAAAGTACATTATAATGATGTTGATGATTTGAAATTGTAAGATAACAATAACGTAATAATAAACTAAAAGCTATAAATGTATTTGTAGCTTTTTTTTTACTTAAATTTCGTATTTTCGCGAATCACATCAAGATAATGAAACATTCGCAATATGAACTCTACAGAAATACTGAAACATCTATTTTTGAATTTAAAAGTAATGGTCCAAACGGAGAAATAAAGAAAGTCATAATTTTTAGTCCAACTCAATCTAAAGAAATCTACAATTTAGCATTTGGAGATTTAATTTATAATGCAGTTAATAAAAAATATGCCATAGACGATTCGATAATTACAAACAATGGGGATAGAAATATGATTTTAGCAACAGTTGCTAAATCGGTTTATATTTTCACAGAAAAATATCCCGAAAAGATTGTCTTTTTTAAAGGCAGTACACTAGGAAGAACACGTTTATATAGAAGAGCCATCTCAATTAATTTAGAAGAATTATCCGAAACTTTCATTATCTTTGGAGCAATAAAGAATGAGTTTGGAAATGTTATTAGTGCTCCTTTCCAAGTAAATGGAGATTTTTTTGGTTTTATCATTAAAAGAAAAGAATTATGAAAACTACAGTCAAGAAAGTTTCAGCTGAAATTAAAAATGCTTCTACTAATTCTAAAATAAAAATTGATAGAAAATTAGACAATTTAAAAATTATAGAATCAGGTAAACAAGAAGAGATTAATAAGCTTACCTTTAATATAAATTTATAAAATCAAAATTGTAACTTATTAAAGTCCGACATCAACTGGACTTTTTTTATGGCCAAAAATTATATACTATATGCGACAATTTCAAAAATTATATTTCTCATTTTTACTTATTTCTTTTTTTTCAATTACTACTTTTAGTCAAACCAATAAAGACCAACGTTACATTTTCTTTCTACACAATGCCTACATAGAACAAAATCCTTTAAATGTACCTCATCCGGAATATGGAAAAGCTGAATACAACGAGATTTTAGCTTCTTTTAGAAAGGACAACTTTATTGTTTACAGTGAAATTAGAAAGAACAATACAGATGCGTACGACTATGCTGAAAAAATAGCAAAACAGGTTAAAAAACTTCTTAAGCAAGGTGTTCCTCCAAACCATATTACCGTAATTGGAACTTCAAAAGGTGGTTATATTGCACAATTTGTTTCGACTTTTGTTGCTAATCCAGATATGAATTTTGTTTTTATAGGTTGTTTTATGGATACGGACATAGAAAAATTTCCGGAAATCAACTTTTGTGGAAACATTTTAACCATTTACGAAAAATCAGATATTTATGGCGTTTCGGCAATTAAAAGAAAAGAAACTTCAAAACTTAAAGTCAATCATTTCAAAGAAATTGAACTGAATACAGGTCTAAAACACGGATTTTTATAAAAAGCTGCCGACAATTGGATTGCTCCAAGCAAAAAATGGGCAAACGGCAATTATGATTTGAATTAAACATCGAAATTAAATACTTTAAAAAGCTTCAGTAAAATATATTTATTGAAGCTTTTTTTGATTAACCGCTGACGTTTTTTTTAATCTAAAAGCTCTATCAAGTCAGAAATTTTAAATATTTAATAGCCTTTTCAAAATAACATTCTAAAAAACGAATGGATTTTGCGTCTACTATTACGATTTCATTCCGCTTTTTCTAACCCAAAACTGCAGTTTTGTGATAAAATAAACGACTCTTCAAATTTTGTTAATCTCCATTTGGCATTCCATTTGTTTGATTAACTTTGTGAATTCAGTACTTAATAAAAAATAATTAAAATAAAATATGAAACAGTTAGCCCTAGTCGTTATTGCGTTTATTACATTTTCATGTTCTCAGGCTCAAAAAACTGAGTTTTCAAAAGAGGCATTGTCTGAAAAATTATTAGCTTCAGATGGAAGTCAGGTTTCTTTCAAAAACATTTTAAAAAAATACAAAGGAAAAACTTTAGTTATTGAGGTTTGGGCTTCATGGTGTGGCGACTGCGTAAAAGCAATGCCAAAAGTAAAAGAATTACAAGCAAATAATCCTGATGTTTCGTACCTATTTCTTTCAGCTGACAAAACTGCTGATAAATGGAAAGCCGGAATCGAAAAACACGAATTAAACAAAGGTGATCATTATATGATGAATGACGGAATGAAAGGTGTTTTTGGAAAAGCGATCGATTTAGATTGGATTCCAAGATATATCATTGTTGACAAAACCGGAAAAATTGTATTGTACCGCGCAATCGAAACTGATTTCGATAAAATAAACGCAACATTACAAGGTTTAAAATAATCTGTAATTACCACAAAAACAAAAAATTAAAAGAATAATAAAAACTACCAAAATGAGAAAAAAGATTGTTGCAGGAAACTGGAAAATGCATAAAAACGCAGCACAGACTGAAGAATTATTAAGCGAATTAATCACTAAAATACCAGCACAAACTACTGCACAGGTAATTGTAGCACCAACATTTGTAAACTTACAAGCTGCTGCTGCAAAAGTAAAAAACACTACAATCAGTGTTTCTGCACAAAACGTTCACCAAGCTGAAGGTGGTGCTTTTACAGGAGAAATTTCTGCTGATATGTTGACAAGCATTGGTGTTAATACTGTAATTCTAGGTCACTCAGAGCGCAGAGCTATTTTCCACGAAACAGATGCATTGATCGCAAACAAAGTTGACACTGCTTTGAAACATGACATGACTGTTATTTTCTGTTTTGGAGAAGAATTAAAAGACCGTCAATCAGGAAATCATTTCAATATTGTTGAAAACCAATTACGTGACGGATTATTCCACATTGCAAAAGAATCTTGGTCTAAAGTTGTTTTAGCTTACGAGCCAGTTTGGGCTATCGGAACCGGAGAAACAGCTTCACCAGAACAAGCGCAGGAAATGCACGAATTCATCAGAGAAACTATTCGTAAAGCTTTTGGAGCTGAAATCGCTGATGAAGTTTCTATTTTGTATGGTGGTTCTGTAAAACCAGACAATGCAAAAGAAATTTTCTCTAAACCAGACGTAGATGGTGGTTTAATTGGAGGTGCTGCTTTAAAAGCTGATGATTTCTTAGCAATTGTAACTGCTATCTAATTTTAGATTTTAGATTTTAGATTTTAGATTTTAGATTTTAGATTTTAGATTTTAGATTTTAGATTTTAGATTTTGAAATCTTACATTATAAAAAAAAGTGTTTGCTGATGCAAACACTTTTTTGTTTTAAATAATTCTTAAATTATCAATGTTCTTCTAGATTTATAAGTTACTTCTGCTTTCTATTCTTACCTTTGCAAAAAAATTATTTATGTCGAATATATATTTAGGATATCATTTTACAATTGAACCGAAAGAACTTGGTTCAGAAATTTTAGTTGCAGAATTGGGAGAAAAAGCGTTTGAAAGTTTTACTGAAACAGAAAACGGAATTTCAGCTTTTGTGAAGAAAGATTTATGGGATGAGAATATTCTGGATGATATTTATATTTTACAATCGGAAGAATTTAAAATTGAATATACCATTGAAGAAATTGATCAGGTAAACTGGAATGAAGAATGGGAGAAAAACTTTGAACCAATTGATGTTGATGGAAAATGTCATGTTCGCGCTCCTTTTCACCCAAAAACTGATGCTGAATTTGATATCTTAATTGAACCAAAAATGAGTTTTGGAACCGGACATCATGAAACAACACACATGATGATTCAGCATTTACTTGAAATGGATGTGAAAGGTCTTAAAACTTTAGATATGGGTTGCGGTACTGCAATTTTGGCCATTTTAGCCGAAATGAAAGGCGCTGAACCAATCGATGCCATTGATATTGACAACTGGTGTTATCTGAATTCTATTGAAAATGCTGAGCGTAATAATTGCAAGCATATTAGCGTTTACGAAGGTGATGCTGCTTTGTTGGCAGGAAAAAAATACGATTTAATTATTGCGAATATCAACAGAAATATTTTGTTGAACGATATGCAGGCTTACGTTGATGCTTTAAACCCAAAAGGAATTATTCTTTTCAGTGGTTTTTATGAAGAAGACATTCCTTTTATTGATGCTTCTTGCGTTGAAAAAGGGTTAACGTATGTTAAAAAGCTTCAAAGAAACAACTGGGTTTCATTAAAATACGTAAATTAGTTATTAGTAATTACAAAGTACAAAAACTAGACAAGATGAGTACTAAAGAAAAAGTAAGAGAAAGAGTTCGGGAAAAAGAAGCGACAGGTTTTAATAACGAAATCATTATGTACAACGACGATGTAAATACATTTGACCACGTTATTGATACTTTGATGCGCGTTTGCAACCACACGGCTGAACAAGCAGAACAATGTTCCTTAATTGTACATTACAACGGAAAATGCACCGTAAAAACGGGTCCGATAGACAAACTAAAACCTCAATGTACACAACTTTTGGAAGCTGGACTTAGCGCCGAAATTGTTTAAATACAAATAATTTAAAAAACATTCTATTTTATTCTATATTTGAAATAAAATAGAATGTTTTTTTATGGAAGAATACGGAAAGATATTAATTATTGCTACACCTGTTTTTTTAGTTTTAATTATAATTGAAAAAATATACGGTATTTATAAAAAGGACGACACTGCACCTTTAATCGATAGCGTTTCCAGCATTAGCTCAGGAATAACAAACTCTGTAAAAGATGTTTTGGGATTGAGCCTGACTTTTATATCTTATGAATGGATGGTTTCTAAAATTGCCATTTTTCATCAAGAAGCTAATGTTCTCTCCTACTGTATTGCTTTTTTTGTAATTGATTTTTATGGCTATTGGAGTCATCGATGGGCACATCAAATCAATCTTTTCTGGAACAAACACGCCATTCATCACAGCAGTGAAGAATTCAATCTTGCTTGTGCACTTCGTCAGCCAATTGCAAGTTTGGTAAATTTGTTTACTTTTTTATTGATTCCTGCCGCACTTTTAGGCGTTCCAGCAACCGTTATTGCCATTACTTTACCATTGCATTTGTTTTTACAGTTCTGGTATCACACCAAACATATCAAGAAAATGGGATTTCTTGAACATATTTTGGTTACGCCTTCTCATCATCGTGTACATCATGCCATTAATCCTGAATATTTAGACAAAAATCATTCTCAGATCTTTATTTTCTGGGACAAACTTTTCGGTACTTTTCAGGCCGAATTAGATGATGTTCCACCTGTTTTTGGTATAACAAGACCAGCAAATACTTGGAATCCGATTCGGATAAATTTTCAGCATTTAGCTTTATTAATTAGCGATGCATGGCGAGCAGAAAGATGGCAAGATAAGTTTACAATCTGGTTTAAACCTACAGGCTGGCGACCAGAAAATTTTGAAGAAAAATATCCGGTTAACAAAATTGAAAACGTTTTTGATTTCGACAAATACGGAACGCAAAATTCGCCACAACTTATTTACTGGTCTGTGACACAAGTTTTGATAACACTTTTATTTGTTACTTATTTATTTGATAATATTGCAAAAATTGGCTTGCCCAATATTTTCATCTATGGTTTCTTTATTCTTATAACCATTTACAGTTATACTGAATTGATGGACAAGAGTAAATACGCTATACTATGGGAAGGATTCCGATTTTTAATTGCAGCCGGAATTATAGCTTACTATGGCGATTGGTTTGGATTAAGCAACACCATTCCGTTTAGTAATTATATTATATTGGGTTATTTAAGTATCTCGCTTTTAACAACGATTTTCTTTGTAACCACCCACTTTAAAACACCCCAAAACCAACCAATAAATTTGTAACCCCAAAATGAGAAACGCAACATTTTTTAAAGTCTACATTATTTTTAGCATTTTTTATCTCCTTGTTTTATTTCTTGGATATGAAAATTTAGATTGTTTTCTAAAGCCGGCCTTAATTCCGCTCTTAAGTTTAGGCGCTTATTTTTACAGAAAATTTCCTTCGCAAAATTTACTTTTGTTTACGTTACTTTTTTCCTGGATTGGAGATGTTATATTGCTTTTTGCAGATTTAGGTGAGATTTATTTCATATTAGGATTGGTCTCCTTTCTAATTTCGCATATTCTTTATTGTGTACTTTTTAACAAACAAACTAAAGGAGAAATCAAGAGAAACGTAACTTTATTTGGGATTGGCAGTATCGCAATTGCCTTATATCTGGTTGGAATGCTCACTTTGCTTTTGCCAAGTTTAGGGGATTTAAAAATCCCTGTAATTGTTTATGCTACTGTAATTTCAATCATGCTTTTATTTGCTTTTAATGGCTATTTGGTTTGGAAAAAACCAGGTAATCTGTATGTCGTGGCTGGAGCTATTATATTTGTTATTTCGGACAGTATTCTGGCTATTAACAAATTCTACTTTTCAATTGAGAAAAGTTCATTTTTTATCATGCTGACGTATCTTATGGCACAATATCTGATTGTTGTAGGTATACTAAAACTAAATCCAAAGCAAAAGGAATAAGTAAGTAGAACTGGATTAACATAACTGTTATTGAATTTTAGAAATAACATCAAAGTCCTTTTAATTTACAAACGGAATTTTTTACTTTTATCCTATAAATACTCTTAAACCATGAAAAAAATAATACTTTTTTTTGCTGTTCTAATTTCGGCCACTTCGTGCGTGAGCACAAAATCGACTTTGAAAAATGTTGATGATAATGCACCGGATTTAGTTTTGAAGAAAGAGGATATGTTTGCCATAACCCTTTTTAGCAAAGACAAGAAATATGGTTATGACCCTGATTACCCTGTAAATCTTTTTTTCAGAAATACAAGAGACGAAGCTTTAAACGAAACTCGTTTTCTAAATGCGCTTACTGGCCCGAATGGTGAAAAAATCAAGTACAAACGATTAGAAACCTGCTGTCCTTTCCCAACAAAAAGAAGCGACATGGGAGCTGGATTTTTAAATGTTTATGAATTGACATGGGAAGGTCAGAAAAAACCAATTACGCTATATTTGAATATTTATGAAAAAGGAATTTTAATGGTTCCGATGGGATTGGGATTGAAGAAGGAGTAATTTAATTGATTATGAAAAAGAAAATTATTCTAAGAGTATTGAGCGTATCTCTTATATTTTTTTGTTTTATAACTTGGGGATTATACTTAATTGAAATTGAAGATCATTACGGCGATTTGCAAGAAGTTTATTTTGATGCTAAAAATGGAGATATTATTATAAATAAACAAACTCAAAAGTTTGGTATAATTACAAAAACCTGGAAAAGAGCCGACGTGCTCACAAAAGAAAATGATACTTTAGATTTATACGAGTTAATTTATATAAATGGAATTGAAAACAAATATGAGGTTTTCAAAACAAAAGATGAATTAAAAATTAGCGAATTGAGTTATCAAAAAATAATAGATTTAAAGAATAAAAAAATGTTAGAAACAGTTGCTAAAAACTAATTTATGTACGGAATATCTCCATTTATTTTAATCCTTTTACCTCTATTTTTTCAACTTATTTTTGGAAGAAAAGCTATCGCCGAAAGCATACCATTTCAATTTGGAACTATTTCATTATTCAGCTTGATATTACAATTTGTATTAACAATATTAGCCTATTCTGTTGCTTCATATAATTTCAATGAAAGCCTTAAAGGAGATACTTTTAGATGTGGAATGGGAGTAATTGGAATATTTTTCTTTTCTTTTTTGTTTACTTTAATCCTTTTCATTGTTATTATAGTTCAATATTTTATAAAGAGATCTTACGAAAAATAAAACCACAAAAAAGTAAAAATTTAATTTTATGATTAGCACTAAATTATCATTTTTAACTTTCGCAATTTTGTGTTTGATCATCTTTCCATATAACATTATTCTTTTCTTATTCAATTCTGATTTATTGTATTCAATAGTTCCGGGTTGGCACTCTACATTTATTCCAGGCCAAATTATTTCGAATGGAATCAAATTTTTAATTCTTTTAATCGTCACAATCTGTTATTGGAAACTTTCAAAAACAACAACTAAAATAGACAGTAAATCCTTTTTAATCCACCTTTTGCTTACACTACCCGCAATTGTTGTTGGAAAATTTAGTCTTTAAGGATTTAGCAATCCTGAAACTTTAGAACTTGATGACTTTATAAATAACATTAAGATTATTGTTGTTCTGAATATTTTTATCTCCTTTTTGTTTCTTGTTGGACAAGTATTTTTTTGGAAATTTTATATCCAAAATAAAAAATCTATTGCAAAATAATTTTGCTGTCAAAAGGAAAATTTTCTTACTGCAAGAGAATTTGTAACTTTACATAAGTTCAATTAATTTGAATTTTATGAATTTAAGTTTCATTTTGAAACTAACAAAATTACGTTACAATGACACAATTGAAAAATCACTATAAAATTGAAGCTTCAAATTTCAATTTACAACAATACTTAGATCGAGTAAAATTTTCAGGAGAAATTGAACTGACTCTTGCCGGAATCAAAAAACTTATGCAATCTCAGTTATTTACAGTTCCTTTTGAAGATATTGATGTTCAGGCCGGAAAAATTATTTCTTTGAATGGAGATGATATTGTAGATCAAATCGTTACTAAAAAGCGTGGCGGATATTGTTATCAAATAAACGGTATATTTTCTTTGATGCTGCAGGAAATCGGGATTCCGCATTACTATATTGCGGCGCGGCCAATGGTAAATCCCGGAGAAAATGCCAAAACTCATTTTGGCATTATTGCTACAATCGAAAATGAAGATTATCTAATTGATTTGGGTTTTGGCGGAAATAGTATTCGGGAGCCTTTAAAACTAAGTAAAACTGGAAAGGAAATCCAACAAGATTCTGATACTTTTACTTTACTTAAAACTGAAAATGATGAATATTTATTGCAAGTTTTAATTGGAAAAGAATGGTCGAATTTATATTCTTTTGATCTGACGCCTCAAAGATGGATTGATTTTAAACCTGCCAATTATTATAATTACTCACATCCGGATTCTTTTTTTGTGCAGAATTTAATTGTTGTTTTACAAAATCCATTGGGCAAAAAAATACTTTTTAAAAATTCTATAAAATCGGTTCTTAATGGTAAAACAGAAATAACTTCATTTGAAGATGAAGACTTGAAAAGTATTCTTGAAACTGATTTTAATTTGAAATTTTAAAGTTCATTTTTTATTTTGTTTGGGAATTTTACTCCGAAAAACCCAAAATTCCACTAAACTCCTAGCCCTGATAGAAGCGGAAATCATTTTTCTCTAAAACTTATTTTTTCCTGGCTGGACAGAGCGACCGGAGGAAGCTCCTGAACAGACTTTGGAAAAAAAAGTTTTAGAGAAAAATATTGTAGCGAATAGCAGGAATAGCTTCATAAAATAATCTTAAATCTTCATCTCAAACTCATAAATCATAACTACCTTTGCACTGTCAAAAAATTCATACTATGAACATACACAATATTCCACAAATTAAGCATACTGACAGCGGAAATTTCTTTTTATTAGCAGGACCTTGCGCTATTGAAGGAGAAGAAATGGCTCTTAGAATTGCTGAAAAATTAGTTGGTATTACCGACAAACTTCAGATTCCTTATGTATTTAAAGGATCTTTTAAAAAAGCAAACCGTTCTAGAATTGATAGTTTTTCAGGAATTGGTGACGAAAAAGCTTTAAAAATCTTAAGAAAAGTTTCAGAAACTTTTCACGTTCCAACTGTTACCGACATTCATACCAATGAAGATGCCGATATGGCTGCACAATATGTAGATGTTCTACAAATTCCAGCTTTCTTAGTACGCCAGACTGATCTTGTTGTTGCTGCAGCAAATACAGGAAAAGTGGTAAACTTGAAAAAAGGACAATTTATGAGTCCGGAAAGCATGAAACACGCAGTTCAAAAAGTATTAGATTGCAATAACGAAAATGTAATGGTTACTGATCGTGGTACTATGTTTGGCTATCAGGATATGATTGTTGATTTTAGAGGAATCCCTACTATGCAACAATATGCATCTACTGTTCTAGACGTAACACACTCTTTACAACAGCCAAACCAAACGGCAGGAGTTACAGGCGGAAGACCAGACATGATCGAAACTGTTGCAAAAGCTGGTATCGCAGTTGGTGTAGATGGTATTTTTATCGAAACACATTTTGATCCTGCTAATGCTAAAAGTGATGGTGCAAATATGCTTCATTTAGACTATTTTGAAGGTTTAATGAACAAGTTAGTTGCCATTAGAAAAACAGTAAATGCCTTTTAATTTATAATACTTAAGTTCTTTGAAAACAAAATTTTTATTTTTCCTTCTGACTTGTGTTTCATTAAGCACATTTGCTCAGGACGAAATTCCGGTACAAAAATATGCTGCCCACAATAAAGGAAAATTCTTTGTAATGTGGGGAGGAAATAGAGAAAGTTACTCAAAATCTGATGTGACTTTTAGAGGGAAAGATTACAACTTTACTGTCGATAATATGGCGGCTCATGACAAACCAAAGGGATGGCATGTTGATTATGTTAATCCTGTAAATATGACTATTCCGCAAACTAATTTGAGATTAGGTTATTTTTTCAGCGATCATTACAGTGTAACAATTGGCGTAGACCACATGAAATATGTAATGACACAGAATCAAATCGCGAATGTAACAGGAAATATCAATTTACCTGCAGACGATCCCGCATCAATTTACAATGGTAATTACAATAATACTCCTGTTGACATGTCTCAGGGAGGAGCTAAAGAAGGTGGTTATGGCAATGGGGAAATAAATGTAAACGGCCCGGCTTTTTTAATGTATGAACATACAGATGGCTTAAACTATATTAATACTGAGGTTGCCAGATTTGATGATGTTTCTAAATGGTTTGGTTTACCAAATATTGATAAAGTTCAGATTAACTTAACCGAAGGTTTAGGAGCTGGTCTTTTGTATCCAAAAACAAATACTACTCTTTTAGGTAAAGAACGTCATGATGATTTTCATGTTTCCGGTTATGGTGTTTCTGCAAAAGCAGGTCTTAACATTACTTTTTTCAAACATTTCTATGTTCAAGGAGAGTTAAAAGGAGGCTACATCAATATGCAGGATATCAGAACTACTGTTAGCAATGAAGACAAAGCTTCGCAGGACTTCTTCTTCTTCCAGAGAATTATTGCTGTTGGAGGGATTTTCAGAATCTAATCGCATAAAATATATTTAGAAAAATAGCTGTCATTTTATTTGGCAGCTATTTTTTTTATTATTTACTTTATAACTCAAAGTACTTTAAATTATGCTTTATGAAAAAGAATAAATACCTGTTTCTCCTACTCACTTTTCTTCTAAGTTTTGGATGCGCGCTGTTTGTGGCGATAAAAGTTTTTCCTAATAATCCCTTTACAGGAAATCAATCAGAAAAAACGAAGTCGGAAAAATATAAGGACGGTGATATTATCTTTCAGACTTCGGAATCTAAACAGTGTGAAGCAGTTCGTATTGCAACAAATTCAAAGTTTTCACATTGTGGTATTATTTACAACATTAACGGAAAATGGTTTGTATTTGAAGCTGTTCAGCCTGTAAAATTAACTCCGTTGGAAGACTGGATTCAACACGGAAAAGATGACAAATATGTTGTTAAAAGATTAAAAAATGAAAGTGCTTTAAATTCGCATCTTTTAGAAAAAATGAAAGCCTATAGTCAGCAATTTGATGGCAAAGAATATGATGCTTATTTTGAATGGACAGACAACCGAATCTATTGTTCGGAATTGGTTTGGAAAATTTACAAAAATGCTGCAGGAATCGAATTATCAAAACTTAGAGAATTGAAGGATTTTAATTTAAAAGATCCTAGGGTTCAAAAAATACTAGCAGAACGTTATGGAAACGAAATTCCACTCGAAGAAAAAGTCGTTGCTCCTTCTGATCTTGCCGATTCTATGTTATTAAAAACGGTTATCGACACTTACTAATATAATAAAAAGCTAGTTAAGTTACTATTTCTGGCTTTTTTATTTACTATTTTACTTTGAAATTCAAAGAACTTTTAAAAATATATTTATGAGAGATTATCTAATTGAGAAATTGTATGAATGTTCTAAAAAGCCGTATCAAAAATACTATAAGAAAAACGATCCTTGGAAAATTGAAAAAAGCAAACTAATGGACTATCCCGAAGAAAGTTTAGGTTATGGTTTAGGAAGTTTTCTTTACTTAAATCATTTTGATATTCAGGAAAAACTGGAGGATCATGATATTATTCATGTTCTAACTTGCACGGGAGTTTCTGTTTACGAAGAAATCGGAATGCAGTATTATCTGCTTGGAAACGGAAAGAGAAGTTTGTATTTGTATATGGTTATTTTATCGGGAACTATATTTTATCCCAAACGAATACCTTACTTCATTCGGGAATATAAAAAAGGAAAAAATGCGCTTCCGTTTCATTATTTAGATTTTTCAAAAATGCTCTTTTTGCCTGTTCAAACTATTCGACAAACTTTTAAAATTTAAAGTCATGAAAACAATTGATAAACCATTTGAAGAAAAACAATCTATTGAATTAGCCGTTGGAACATTTATAATCAGTACACTTTTATTTATTCTTTATGTTCTTTCAAATGAAAATTCTATAATTTTTGTTGTGGCGTGGCCGTTCGCTTTAGCAGGTATTGTGGTCAACTCGATTATGCTTTTTCATTTAATAGAAAAACTTGTTCACTTGCCACAGCAACGCAAAGAAATTGGGATTAAACTACTGATTTTACTTTCTAATATTCCGATAACCTTTTTGTATTATTTGATTGTGATGAGGCTTTAAATACAAACTAGATTTTATAACAAAAAAAAAAGGCTGTCAAAAAAAATGACAGCCTTTTTTATATATCGATTTTTAGAATCTTAGTTCGCTTTCGGTAATTCGATTCCGTTTTGATCTAACAAATACATCAAAGAAGTCATTGTTGCAGCTCCAAGTTCTAATTCTCTTTTATTAATAGCATCAAATTTATCATTTGCAGCGTGATGATAATCAAAGTAACGTTGTGAATCCGGTTTTAAACCAGCTTTAACAATTGCTTGTGAAGTTAAGTGACCAATATCTGAACCTGCGTGCCCAATTGTAAAACTATGTACTAAATATGGCTCGAAAAGATCTTTATATCCCTGAATTTTTTTCAAATTAGCATCGTCAGCTTCAATAGAAAATCCTCTTGGAGAAAATCCGCCTGAATCACTTTCTAAAGCAAAAATATGATTCTCTTTCTTTTGTTTAGAAACTTCTTCATATTTAGCTCCTCCTTTTCCGCCATTTTCTTCATTCATGAATAAAACAACACGAATCGTATTTTTAGGTTTGTAATTTAAGTTTTTCAATATTCTTAATACTTCCATACTTTGCACTACTCCTGCTCCATCATCATGAGAACCATCGGCTAAATCCCAAGAATCTAAATGTCCTCCAACAACCATAATGTTTTGAGGAGTTACAGTACCTGTTAATTCTCCAATTACATTGTATGATAATACATCCGGTAATGTTTCACAAGATTGTTTGAAATAAAATTTCAAAGCTGGATTTACTTTTAATGATTTACTTAATAATTCCGCTCCATTTGTACTGATGGCAGCCGTAGGAATATATTGCTCCTTTGGAAGATCTCCATAACTTTGAGCTCCTGTATGAGGAAAGTCGTCTAAACGTAAATTCATAGAACGAACAATTGATCCTACAGCACCCAGTTTTGCTGCTTCTTTAGCACCTGCGTATCTTTGATCAACGCATGCACCATAAGATGTAAAAGTTTCAATGTTTTCCGGATTCATTGGTCTATTGAAAAACACAATTTTACCTTTTACTTTATCTGTCCCTAACTCGTTTAATTCTTTAATACCCTGTACTTCAATCACCTCAGCGGTAATTCCTGTTTTTGGAGTTGCAACAGAACCTCCCAATGCGCAAATTGGCACGACTGTTTTTACTTTTCCGTCTAAAACGTAAGCGGTTTCTTTTTCTCCTCTAACCCAATGTGGCACCATTACTTCCTGAAGATACACTTTGTCTAACCCAAGACTTTCTAATTGTCTTTTAGTGTATTCTACACCCTCTGCCGCACCTTTAGAACCAGACAAACGGCTTCCGATATCATTCGATAAATATTCTAGCCAAGAATAACATTTAGCTTCGGTTAATGCTTTTTTGTAAAATAATTTGATGTTGTTTTGATCTGTTGACTGAGCAACAGATGTTAATCCGCTTAAAACTAATGCAGTTAAAAGAATCGTTTTTTTCATAGTTGTTATAGTAATTTTGGAGTTCTTTGGTATGCCTGTGACATATTCACAAAGGAACAAAATTCTTTACATTTCAGAAGCTTTTCTTTAGTCTTTTAACAAAAAAAGCTCAGATTGCAAATTCATTCTTTACAATCTGAGCTTTAAAAAAAATCTTATACCTAAAATTACTTCACTTCCAAAATTTTACTTTTTTGACCAATACCATTTTCATTAAAAGCTTCAATTGTAAAATAATAATTTGTCCCTTTATCCAAACCTCTAAAATCGTATGAATTCTGGTCGTAAACCATTATGTTATTATACAATTTTTCCGGACTAATTCCGTAGTAAATCGTATAGCCAATTGCGTCACTTTGTTTTTTCCAGGAAATCATAGCATTTCGGGAATCTTTTTTATTTCTGTCTACTTTAAAAGAAGAAACTGTTTTTGGTTCTACTGCCAATCCTTTTCCAAAAACTCTGAAATCTGAAATAGCAAATAATCCAGAAGCATTATGAATATTCTCCATTTTGATGTAACGCGCTTTTATAGATTTACTCAATTCAACATAATCGTGTGGCACATCTTTATCATTTTTAGATTTATCGACAACCAAAGTCCAATTTACAGCATCATCAGACATGAATATTTTATACTGATAATAAATATCCATTGCTTTATTATACTGCGTTGCTTTATGATCTGCATAATTAATCTGCAATGCATTAATTTCCATTTGTCTTCCTAAATCCATTTGAAGCCATTCACCCGGGTTACTTGTTTTGGCAGACCAATAAGTCTGAATATTTTCATCGGTCAAATTCTCAGGACCATAACAGAATTTCTCATACACTTTTTTACCGCCATTATCCATTCTGTGCGTTTCAACTTCCATACATTCTTCAGAAGAAGAAACTGTTACAGGTTTTTTATACGAAAGTAACATCCAACCTGATGAAGCACCTTTTGTCTGATCTCGGTTACCTGTTGGCAATACGATTGGAAAATCTCCATACGAAGTAATAGAATACATTACATCATCTTTATCGAATCCGGCAGGAAACATATCGATACGACGTTCAAAACGATCTTTTATAGATATTTTGCACGTTCCTGTGTTCCAATAATTTCCATAGTTATCTGCGAAAGTATTTCCATGTCCTGCTCCAATTACAAATCCGCCTGGTTTATAAGACATTGGATTATGTTTTTGATACACAAATGGCCCTAACGGATTATCACCAACATGAACACCATTTGCATAACCTTTAAATTCAGTAGCGGGAGCTCCATATTGCATGTAATATTTTCCGTTGTGTTTCGTCATCCAAGCTCCTTCTATAAAATTGCCCCAAGGTGCTGGTTCCATATCATTATTGGGTCCAAAACGTTCCCAACCGTGAGCTGACGGATCTAAAATTGCCACTTCTTTCACTTTTCCGTACACTTTCTGAATATCCTCAACTTCAGTCGCTTTATACAATTCTGCGTAATCAGCCTGATTTCCTTTTGGAAGCCAGGTATTATAATCTACTTCTACACCAACAAGCGGTAATTTTCCACTTGAACCGTAATACATGTACACTTTTTTGTCATCGTCCTGAAAAATAGCAGGATCCCAGGTTGGAAGCATTGCTTTATCTACGTGACGTGTCCATCTTCCTGATTTTGGATCAGCCGTTTTCCATATTGGATGATCTCTTTTCCATGTTGAACCTACATAAAACAAAGTGTCATTTACAACCCAAGCAGCCGGCGCACATTGGTCATCATCACCTGGCTGTCTTTGAAAACTTCCGTAAACGAAATTCCAATCTGACATGTCTTTACTCCAAAAGAAACCAGCCTGATTCGTCGCAAACAAATAATATTCGCCTTTATAAGTTATAATAACGGGATCTGCGCTAGAACGACGGGAATATGGAATTCCGTTATGATTGTAAGTTGTATAATTGTAACCAATATTAATTGGGTTACAATAAGTAGTGGCAGGTTTATTAGGATCAAACCATTCGGTTTTACCTACTTTTTGGGCCAAAAGATTGTGATTAAAAAGGATCACAAATAAAATTGGCAACGCAAACAGTTTATATCTTTTTTTCATTGTTTGATTGATGTTAGTAAGCTCAGGATTATTTTTTGATTTTTAATCGCTCACTTAAAAGTTCTGGTTCGTTTGTGGTGATGTAATTGAATTTATGCTCTATAATCCAATCCATATCTGAAGCTTCATTTACCGTCCAAGCGTTTAGAATAATTTTATTATCCTTTGCTTCCTGAATCCATTCCGGATGTTTTTTAAAGACTGAATAATGATAATCAACTCCGTTAATTTTATCTGCTTTAACTTCTTTAGGAGATTTATTTCCTTCCAAATATTGCAAAGAAGTTTTAGGATCTGCTTTTCTTATTGCTTTTAGAATCTCGTAATCAAAACTGATGTAACAAGTGTTTTTGTCTGCCTTTAGTTTTTTAATGACTTCAACCGACATTAAAGCGGTTTTTTGCCCTCTTTCTTTACTGATTTCTGAAGGTTTTATTTCGCACACCAAAAGCGTGTGTTTATTGTTTCTTTTTCCTTCCGAAATATATTCGTGCAACGTTGGAAGTTTTTCTCCGTTAGAAAGTTTAAAAGCTATTAAATCAGCATATTTAGTTTCTTCAATAAGTAGTTTATTATAATGTGCATCATGATTGATGACAAGTGAATCGTCTGCCGTTCTCCAAACATCAAATTCTGAACCCGGTAATTTTAAATCGATTGCATGTCTTAACGACGCGAGAGAGTTTTCAGGAAGATTATTCTTTTTCCATGCGCCACGATGTGCTACAATTGCATTTTTCTGTGCAGTGCAGGAAGAAAAAACAACCAGTAGTACAGCTGAACTCCATACTCTAAAATTTTTCATTTCGTTTAATTTTAAAATTGATTTTTATTTTAGAAAAAAAGCCCTTCGCTAACCAAACACGAAGGGCTAATTACTAATCAATAAACCAACTTAATTAGTTAACTCAAAACTAACTTTCTTGTCGGCAGCTGAATTTCCTCCAACGAAAACTTCAAACTGTCCAGGTTCTGCTACAAATTGTAAGTCAGAATTATAAAATTTTAAATCTTCAACAGTAATGTCAAAACTTACTGTTTGTTTTTCACCTTTTTTAAGTGTTATTTTATGAAAACCTTTCAATTCTCTAACTGGTCTTGTTACAGAACCAACTAAATCTCTAATATATAATTGAACCGTTTCTTTTCCGTCAAAATTTCCTGTGTTCGCTACATCAACTGTTACTTTTACTTTTCCAGTCGCGTTCATTTTATCCGAAGAAATTTTAATATTTGAATAATCGAAAGTTGTATAGCTTAAACCAAATCCGAATGGAAATAAAGGCTCGTTTCTTTCGTCAATATAGTTTGATCTGAATTTTTCGAATTTTCCTTCTGTATTAGAAAGTGGTCTTCCTGTATTTTTGTGTGCGTAGTAAATTGGCAATTGACCAACACTTCTTGGGAAAGTTGAAGTCAATTTTCCAGAAGGGTTTACATCTCCAAATAGTACATCAGCAATAGCATAACCCGCTTCTGTACCCGCAAACCAAGCATTTAAAATGGCAGGCACTGTTTTTTCTTCATCAGTAATTACTAATGGACGTCCGTCAAATAAAACCAAAACAACTGGTTTTCCTGTTTTCAATAAAGCATTCAATAAATCTTTTTGAGCTTGTGGAATTTCCAAGTTTGTACGGCTGCTTGATTCACCACTCATTTCTGCAGATTCTCCTAAAGCCGCCACAATTACATCTGACTGCTCAGCCACTTTCAAAGCTTCTGCTAATAATTCTTCTTTTGTACGAGCATCACGGTGTAACGTTTTACCGAACATTGTAGCATTAGTTTCAAAAGTTTCATCGTAATCTAAATTGCTTCCTTTTGCATATAAAACTTTCGTTCCAGCTCCAGCAACTTCTTTAATTCCTCTTAATAATGAAACAGCATTTTCCATTTTTGTAGCCACACTCCAAGTTCCTGGCATGTTTTCTTTAGCATCTGCCAATGGTCCGATTAAACCAATTGTACCTGATTTTTTAAGTGGTAATAATTGGTTTTGGTTTTTCAACAATACCAATGATTGTGATGCGATTTGACGTGCTTCTTTTCTGCTGTCTGTTGTGAAGATTTCAGTTTTAGCTCTTTTCTCATCACAATATTTGTATGGATCCTGGAATAATCCTAAATCGTATTTTGCTTCTAAAATAAGTTTTACAGCATTATCGATTGTTTCGATTTTTACTTTTCCTTCGTCTAAAGATTTTTTCAAAGTTCCTAAGAAACCTTCTCCAACCATATCCATTTCAACTCCTGCATTTAATGCTAAAGCAGAAACTTGTTGTAAATCTCCCATTCCGTGCGGAATCATTTCAGGAATTCCAGTAAAATCGGTTACTACAAATCCTTTGAAACCCCATTGTTTTCTTAAAACATCTGTCATTAACCATTTGTTTCCCGTTGCTGGAATTCCGTCAACTTCGTTAAAAGATGCCATAACCGAACCTACGCCAGCGTCAACTGCCGCTTTGTATGGAGGAAAATAGTCATTAAACATTCTAATGTGGCTCATATCTACGGTGTTGTAATCACGTCCGCCTTCTGGAGCTCCATATAATGCGAAGTGTTTTACGCAAGCTAAAATTGAGTTGTTTTTTGAAAGATCATGCTGCTGGTAACCGTTTACCATTGCTTTTGCAATTTGGCTTCCTAAGTACGGATCTTCTCCTGAACCTTCAGAAACTCTTCCCCAACGAGGATCACGAGAAATATCAACCATTGGAGAAAATGTCCAGTTGATTCCATCTGCACTTGCTTCTTTAGCAGCAATTTGAGCACTTCTTTCAATTAAAGCCATATCCCAAGTACAAGATAATCCTAATGGAATTGGGAATGTTGTTTCGTAACCATGAATAACGTCCATACCAAAAAGCAACGGAATCTTTAAACGGCTTTTTTCAACAGCAATTTTCTGTACTTCTTTAATTTTTTGAACTGATTTAATGTTGAACAAACCGCCCACTTTACCTTCAGCAATATTTTTTGCCACATTTGAGCTGTTTGCCTGCCCTGTGGTAATATCACCAGATGTCGGCAAGTTTAACTGACCCAATTTCTCGTCTAAAGTCATTTTTGACATTAACTCTGCTACAAATTCAGACTTTGGTTTAATTTTTACTGTATTTTTAGCAGGCTTCTTTTGAGCGTAACCCAAAACAGCACATCCTAAAAAAAGCAAGACTAATTTGTTTTTCATTCTAATTTATTTATTTGTTTGTATTCGTTTTTTTCTGCTGAAACATCCAGTCATAGATTTCCTGATTATCATAAACTCTTGTCCAGCTGTTGTGGTTTGCATCGTCAAAAATGGTCAGCTTTACATCTTTTGCATTGCATTTTTTTAATTCTTTGTAAATCGTGATCGCATAGTTCACGTTTACTATATCATCTAATAACCCGTGGTAAATTCTGGTTGGAATATTGGCTATTTCACAAGCGTGCTCTAACTGAATTAAATCTACAAAACCAGCGACAGGTACGTTAGCTGCAAATAGATCCGGATGTGCAAAAGCCAAATTCCAAGAAGCCCAACCTCCTGAGCTCAAACCAGTAACATATATTCTTTCTGAATCGATTTTGTTTTCTTTCTGAATTTTTACAATGAGCTGATAAATCGATTCAATATCCCAATTTTCATTCTCTTTACACTGTGGAGCCAGAACGTAAGCATCTAATTGATGTGTTTTTAAATACTGTAAGGGACCATGAATTTTTACTTTTTCAATATCAGTTCCTTTTTCACCATCTCCAGAAAGAAAAACTATTAAAGGTTTTTTCTCTTTTGTATTTGCCGGTTTATGCAGTACATAACCAAGTTCATACTTCGACATTATAACGGTATTAATTTTTCCGGTTGTTTCACTTTGGCTAAAGCCTAAAAAGGAAACTAAAAGAGATAAAAAAGCTAATTTATATTTCATGTTATTTTTTAGATCCCGTATTTTCCAGATTTAAATCCAAGTTTTGTTAGACCTTGTTTTACTTCTGGTGCATTCATAAACAATTTCCACAATAATCCTGTTCTATAATTTTCGATCATTACAACTTCAGGACCTTGATCTATTGCTAAATATCGTTTTGCTACCCATTTATTTCCTAAACTTAATGCATCATAAAAACCTGCATCTCCCCAAGTTTCTTCGTTATGATTTTCATATAAATTGCGGATAAAAGCCATCGATTCTTTTGGAGTATAGACAATTGAACTGATTGCAGCGGTTGGAGAAACTACACCTTGATCATTGCTTGGCATGTGTGCGTTATAACCAATTGAACCATCAGGATTTCTTGAATATGATGCTGTTAAACCCCAATATTCAGGACCATATCCTGCATTTTTATTTGGATTTTCTACACAATAATCATAATTGATTTTGGTTTGATTTACATTCAAATCCCAATAATTAGCGTATTTATCACTCAATTGATTTGGATCTAAACCGACATAAGAATAATGCGCCCAAAATAAAGGCCCACCAAATTCTTCTGCTCCATTATGCTTTAAAATAAGTGGAATATTATATTTTGTTTTTGAAGAAACAATTCCACCATTTCTAGCCCAGCCCTCATGATATACTTTAGCGTCAATTGTATGCGTTGGCGAAGATGCTGCCATTACATAAGTAATCAAACATTCATTATATCCCTGTAAAGCAAAGTTCATTTGCCAATCATAAGTTGGTGACCAGTGCCAATACAAAACGTTTTTATTGTTAGTGTACCATTGCCAGTCCACACCTTGCCATAGTGCATCATATTTTTGAGCTACTGCTTTTTCTTTTTCAGAACCGTCTTTTAGATATTCACGAACGGTAATCATTCCTGCAACCAAAAATGAAGTTTCAACTAAATCTCCACCATTATCTTTGGTTCCAAAAGGCTTTACTTTTCCTGTATTTCCATCAATCCAATGTGACCATGCACCGTGAAAACGATCTGCTTTACCTAAAAAATATGCAATTTTGTTAAGTCTATCTACTCCTTGTTCTTTAGTAATATATCCTTGAGACATTCCTGAAACAAGAGCCATTAATCCAAAACCTGAACCACCTGTAGTTACAATATTGGAATCATTTTCTGGATAATTTCCGTCTGGATGATAACGTTCCCTCGCCAATCCAGAATTAGGTTCTGCGTAATCCCAGAAATATTTAAACGTTTGTTTTTGAACAGCATCTAAAAGCTGTTCATCAGTTAATGTAGCAACGCCAGAACTATTTTCTACCGTATTTCCTTTTAACTTATCAGCACTAGATCCACAACTAAAGAAAGTAAAAGCTAAAAATAAAACTGAAATTCTAACCATTATAAAAATTTAAGATTTTGAAAATAATCACTTCCTTCAGTTTCCTGAAGGAAGTGATTTTTAAGATTTTGATTAATATCCACCTGGATTTTGGTCAGAAAGTCCATTCGCTTCTCTTAAGAATGAAGTTGGTATAGGCCATAACTCATGTTTTCCAACAATAAAAGTTTTGCCATCTGCTGCCATTGCTGCTTCAGCTTGTCCTGTTCTAACAATATCAAACCATCTGTCATGCTCAAAAGCAAATTCTAATCTTCTTTCTTTATAGATTGCTTTTCTAATATCACTTTGCGAAGTGAAAGGAGTATTTCCTAAACCTGCTCTTTTACGAATCTGATTTACTAAAGGAATCGCTGCTGATGTGTCTCCTAATTCATTTAAGGCTTCAGCTTTCATTAAGATAACTTCGGCATATCTTAAATATCTAAGATTTGTATCTGTAAATTCTTGATTATAAAAAGATGATGAATATGCTTTATAATTATATCTTGGGTTTGCTACAGTTGATGCTACTTCTCTACCATCATACAATGTTGAACCTCTGAAAATAATTGTAGCAGCTCTTCTAACATCTCCTGCCTCATATGCATCTGCTAAACCTTTAGTTGGTGTATTGAATCCCCAACCCCAACCTCCAGCTCCACGAGGTGCTTGAGAAACAGTATAATTTCCAATTCCGAATCCAGGGCTAGAAGTTGAACCTACTCCGTTTATTTCGAAAATAGATTCTGGACCAAATTCTCCTTCTTTTTTATACTGTAAAGCATAATCAGAAACTAAAGAATAACCTGTTACTTTATCACAATTGTCAATTACTTTTTGCCAGTTTTTTTGGTATAGATTTACTTTTGCTAATAAAGCATATGCAGCTCCTTTAGAAGCTCTTACAACATCTGCTCCAGTATATGCTGATTTTACAGGTAGAGCCGCAATAGCATCATTTAAATCTTGTTCTATAAAGGCATAAACTTCAGCCACTGACTTACGTGTCAATTGCATTTTTCTATCTTCTTCAGAAATTGGAACGGTAGCCAAATGATCTATGATTGGAACTCCGCCATACCCTTTTACTAAAGTAAAATACATGAAAGCTCTCATGAATTTTGTTTCTCCAACTAATCTTGCTTTTAAATCAGGTGATGCTTTATCTAATTTAGGGAACATTGCTAATGCTTGATTACATCTGTTAATTCCTGCATAATTTGCATTCCAAGTAGATTCAAATGATGCTGTTGAAGCATTATATGTCAATGCATCAACAATATCTTTATCTCCCCCTGTATCTCCTGGATCTGATCCTTTATCAGCATCATCTGAGATTATACTTGAGACTGCATTCCATCCAAAAGAAGACATTTCCCATCCTAAAAATTGATTGTAAATTGCAGTAACAAAGCCTTTAGCTCCATCATCACTATTTACCAAATTTGGATCAGCTGGAATAGCTTCTGTTGGTTCTACATCTAAAAAATCATTTGAACATCCAGATAAGAATAATCCAGAAAGTACAAACATTGATATATATATTCTTTTCATGATATTAAAATTTTAAATTTGCACCTACAACAAATGATCTCAATGAAGGGTAAGCATCTAGCTCAACACCCTGAGTACCTTCAACTAACTTACCATCAGAAACTACATCTGGTGAGAATCCAGAGAATTTTTGTGTAATAAATGGGTTAATTGCATTTACATATAATCTACAATAGCTAATAAAGTTGTTTTCTCTTAATGGAAGTTTATATCCTAAAGTGATGTTATTGATTCTAAAGAAGTCCGCAGATTCTAAATAATATGTTGAAGCATAAGGAACTAAATTAGAAGGTGCTGGAATTGAAGATGTAGTATTCGTTGGTGTCCAAAAACCATTAGCCATAGAAGCTTCTACATTTTCTCCTCCAAATCTTTGTGCTTTTTTTCCATTATAAACTTTTGCTCCTCCTGTTCCATAACCATCAACAGAGAAATCAATGTTTTTGTAAGTTAATCCTAAAGTAACTCCATAATTAGACGTTGGTAAAAGAGAACCTACGTATTTTTTATCTTTAAGTTCGTCTAATCCTGATTGAGCAACCTTAGACCCATCTGCTTTGTAGTATAACATTTGACCATTTGTTGGATCAACTCCTGCATATTCATACATGAAAAAACTACCTAACGGTTGTCCTACAGAAGTATTATCAAGAATTTTAGTGTTTTGACCATTTCCTAAACTTCCTCCAATAATTGGATTTAACTGAACGTTTTTAAGACTTGTAAGTTCATTTTTATTGTGAGAAAAATTTCCTCCCACCCAGTAACTTAAATTGTCAGTTATTTTATCATCCCAACGTAAAGCAATTTCATAACCTTTATTAGATACTTCTCCAACATGTGCTGGTGTAGCTACCGTAATTCCAGAAGTTGAATATGGTTTAACATTCAAAATTGTATTTGTTGTATTTTTATCATACACATCAAATGATCCTTTTAATCTGCTATCCAGCACTTCAAAATCAAAACCTCCTGAAAGTTCTTCAACAATTTCCCAAGATAAATTAGGATCTACTTGCGAATTAATTGTAGTACCAGAACCTAATCCAGAATAATCAAGTCCTGAAGTTAATAGCTGAGTATTAAGAGGTACATTTTGATTTCCTAATCTACCCCAAGAACCTCTAATTTTTAATAGATTAATTGGCTCTACATTACTCAAAAAACTTTCTTTTGAAACTATCCATCCTAAACCAACAGATGGAAATGTTCCCCAACGTTTGTCTTCAGCAAATTGAGATGAACCATCACGTCTTACAGTACCTGTTACCAAATATCTGTCTAGCAATTTATATTGAAAACGTGCAAAATAAGATGCTAATCTTCTTTGATTAAGAGCCTCGTCTTTAAAACCTGTAACAGTACCTGCAACATTAACATCTTTTAAAGACCAGTAATTTGAGTTCGCATTTACATTCTTTCTGTCAATAGTTAACTTCTCTCTGGTTCCTTGAACATTTGCTTCAATACCTGCTGTAACTTCAACGTCGTGAATTTCTGCAAAAAGTTTATTGTATGTAAGATAGTTAGATAAATTCCAATTAAAATATTCGTCTCTACCTCTTGTCAAAGTGTTTATGTTCAAATCGCCAGGATACTTTGATACTACACGAGTAGGATCTGCTGACAACCAAAGAGCCTGATTATCTACATAATTATATTGCTTGTAGTTATAATATTCTCCGTTAAATTGTGAAGTAAATTTTAAAGATTTAATAATATCATAATCTAATTTCAATCCACCTTGCAACATAACAGTTTGCTGCTGTTCATTTGTATAATCTAATTGAGCTACAGGATTTCCAACATTGTTAAAAGATGTACCACTTTCAGCAACAATTCCATTAGAAACAAATGGCACACCGTATTTACCATCAGCATAACGAACAGGAACTAGAGGAGATTGTCTGTAAGCATTAGTAAATGCACTTAAAGGCATTGGTGTATTTTTTATACTACTTACGCTTAAATTTTGAGTTATTTTTACCTTATCAGAAAGTTTAAACTCATTATTATTTCTAATCGTTGTACGACCGTAATCAGATCCGTTTAAAATTCCTTTTTCTTCATAATTTCCAACACTAAAAAAATATTTTACATTTTCTGAAGATCCTGAAATCGCAATATTATTCTGAGTATAAGATCCTGTTCTTGTGATTGCATCTAGCCAATCAGTATTGTATGGCTGATTTGCAGAAAATCTTCCTTGAGGAAAATCGTTGATGTAAGCGGCGTTGCTGTAACGAACATACTCATCAGCATTTGCCATTTTTACAGTTTTTAAAGGACTTCTAACCCCTGCAAAGCTTTCTACATCTACAGTAAGTTTTCCTTTACCAGCTTTGGTTGTAATCATAATTACACCATTTGCACCTCTTGTACCATAAATAGCTAATGACGAAGCGTCTTTTAAAATTTCATAAGACGTAATATCATTAGTATTAATATTATTGATATTTTCAGTAGGCATACCATCTACAACATATAAAGGATTTCTTCCTCCTAATGCAGTACCTGCTCCCCTAATTACAACTGAAGGCGTGCTTCCTGGTGCATCTGAAGTAGAAACCTGAACTCCGGCAGCTTTACCTTGTATAGCTTGCGAAGCGTTTAAAACCTTCATTTTGGTAATTTCTTCTGACTTAATTGAGCTTACAGCCGAAGTATTATCAATTTTCTTTCTTGTACCGTAACCAATTACCAGTACTTCTTTTAAAGCAGTATCACCTGCCTCCTTTAAAGTAATTGTCATTGGTGCGGCAGTTGCCGGTACAGAAACTGCATCAAAACCTAACATAGAAACTTTTAAGATGTCTCCAGGTTTTGCATTAATTGTGAAGTTTCCGTCGAAATCTGCGTCAGCAGTCGCCCTCGCATCAGATGAAGCAATTATTGCTCCAGGAATACCCATTCCGCTGCTGTCCACTACTTTTCCTTTAATTGCTTGTGCTTGCCCCATCATGTAGGTAGGCAGCAACAAGAGTGCTAAAAAGCTAAAAATAAAATTTTTCATACAGTACGTAATCGTTTAAGTTAGTAGAGCCAAATTAAACAATTACAACGTTGTAGTACATCAGTTTGCACTACTACATAGCTACATCATTGTGTTAAAAAACATTCGTATAGTACTAAAAATCAATACCCTATTTGTTAATTTATTTTCGTTAACATTACCTTATGATGTAGTAATGATGTATTAGAATTATATAAAAAAAGAAGTAAAAAAATAGAATATGTATAAAATTCAAAAGCAAATCTTACACAGTTAATAAAAATTTTGATAGGTTTTCTTCTTGCGAAAGGTTTAGCTTCTTTCTTAATCGATATCTGTGTAATTCTACACCTCTGAAAGAGATGTTCATCATAGGCGCAATTTCCTTTGAAGAAAGGTTCATTTTAAGATAAACACACAGTTTTATATCCTTTGGAGTAAGATTTGGAAACTTCTTGGACAAATTAATTATAAACTCATTGTGAATCTGATTCAGATTGGTTTCAAAAATCTCCCATTCATGTTTGTTTACCTCATTAATTTTAATGACTTTTTTGATTTCACTCTTCAATTTATTGAAGTCTTTTTCAGAATCTAGAATATTCTGAATATTATCAATCATTTCGCTTTGTTTGGCAATAGATAGAGATTTTCCGGCAACTTCTGAAGATTTAGTTTGCAACTCGAGTTCCAGAATGTGTTTTTCATATTCCTGAAGGTTTAGTTCATTTTCTTTTTTGAGTTCCATTTCAAGAATTTCACGCTGATGCTTTAATTCTTCTCCTTGCAATTTAAGTTTTTGGGTATAACGCAACTTATTCCATTTATAATAGAAAAAGAGGATTGCTCCTATTAGCAACAAATAAAGTATAATCATCCAAAATGAAAAATACCACGGCTGAGAAACCTTGAAGTCAAAACTGGATACTTCTTCATAACTGGCACCGTCATGCTTAAATATAATTATAGAATGAGAACCACTGCTTAAATTGTTCAGTACTATTTTTCCATTCGAAATTGGAATAAATTTTTTCTCTCTGTTAATCTGATAAAACAAATTAGGCTTACTTGCTCCATATATACCGGAAATAACATTTATCGTAAGTTCCGTATTGTGTTTAATTTTCCCGCCATCTTCCAATAAAGATTCATCATTGTAAGCTTCGACCTTTACGCCTTTATTTTGTTTGTTTTGATATCCTAATTGAAGCGAAATAAACCCATCATCCAAATTCATCAAATAATGGTTATTACTTTTAAAAATTCGAAGATTTTCATTAATCAACTTTCCTTTGTAATATTTCTCCTGAATAATGTTCCATAAAAACTTATTTCCATCTGCATAAATATGATATAAAATACCATCCTGCAATACAATAAAATGATTTTCATCGATTGCTACAACATCCGAAATATTTTTGAAATTACTGTTGAACAATTCATTTTCCTCCAATTTATTGGAGATAGAATTGAAGGTATACCAAACATTATTTATTAAAAAAAGAATTTCTTCTCTGAATTCAAAAATCTTAACGCCAAAGTCATTTTTAATCTTACTTTGTTGTGTTATATTTTCAACATTTAAAGTATTGTAATTTTCGTCAAAAAGTACACGATACAAACCACGATAATTATCTGCTGCCCAAATCTCATTTCTTTTATTTTGAGCGACATATTTAATTGGTTTGGTAAGATCTTTAAATTCTTTACTTTTAGCTAAATCAGAAATATCACTATAAACTAAAACACCGCTGTAAGTCGACTGAAAATAGGTGTCATTTATAATACTTTTAGATAAATTCCATCCGCCGCTTACATTATTAACTTTAGTTAAAGCCCCATTTTCATAGCAAAAAGTTCCGTCGTTGTGGCCTATTAGATATTTATTTCCAATTTTCGTAATATTCCAACCTTGCCCTTGTGTATTGGGTAACAATTTAAAAATACCCGAATCAAATTCGAAAATACCATGATTTGAAGCAATTAAATAACCCTTTGCCGTTGTAGCAACAGAATAAACAGAACCTAAAATACCGGAGTTATCATAAAAAAATGAAATTGGCGAATTAACCTCAACATGAGCAATTCCGTTATCAAGGCCAAGCCACAAATCACCTTCTTTATCAAAACCAATGGTTAAAACAGAATTGTTCATTAGAACATTATTTCTATCAATGTTCTTATACGTATTAGTTTTGAAATCGAATATAAAAACACCTTTATTTCCCGTTCCTACAACAAGTTTGTCATTTTTAATAAATTTTGCGACATTAATTCCGTTAGATTTCAGAGTTTCATTTAGCGGATTATCCCAAGCTTTAAGTCCATTTTTTTCAATAGTAAAAATTCCTCTTTTTTGTGTAAAAATATATGCTTTGTCTTTGTACTTTTCAATAGCATGTACAACCGTATTTTTAAGAATATCCCATCCTTTTGGATTTGAAATTCTAGATCCATTCATTCTAAAAATACCTTTATTTACCGAAGCAACATAGAGATTTTTATCTACAACGAAACAATAAGAAATCAAAAATGGAAATTTGATTTTCTTAATTTGTTTTCCATCATAAATAAATACATCATTAAAGGATTGAAAATACAATGCGCCATTATACCTGAAAATTTTCCAGATTTCTTCATTATCTTTTTCGTCAAATAATCTTAGATTTTTGGTAATGGAAACATAATACATCTTACCATTTTTTCTATGCCAATATCCAAATTCTTTATATGACCCTGAATAAATGCGGTCGCCCTCAATTAAGATAGAACGAATAATCGTTTTATTAGGTAAAAAATATTTTTCCCAAACTACACCATCATATCTTAAAAGATAATGATTATTGGCAAAATACATTGCTTTATCTCTTCCTTGGGCGATGTTCCAGATTTGGTTATCTCCTTGATAATCTGATTTATTGTAGTTTTCAACGAAAGGAAGTAATTCTTGTGCCTGAAGTTGCGAAGCGATGAAAAAGAAGAAAAGAAATTTATATAGTATCGTTTTCAAAATATTCGTTTTTATAGTCAAAGATAATGACAAATATTGATTTATATAACGTAAAAAAGCTTCTCAATTGAGAAGCTTTTATGTTGTTTAATTTTAAAAATTAGTTTTGAAGTAAGTTATAAACCTGATTGGCAATTTCATATTCTTCATCTGTTGGAACTACCAAAACTTTGGCTCTTGAATCAGCTTTATTGATTTCCCTCACTTCTTTTGATCGAATTTGATTTTTTTCTGCATCAATTTCAATTCCAAAATAATCCATATCCGTACAAACCAATTGGCGCATATAAGACGAATTCTCGCCAATTCCGGCTGTAAATACTATAGCATCTAATCCATTTAATGCCGCGGCATAAGCTCCTATCGTTTTTTTAATCCTGTATGCATTCATTAAAAGCGCTAATTGACAATCTTTATTTCCTTTTGCGGCTTCTGCCTCAATGTCTCTAAGATCACTATAGCCAGTAAGACCAAGCATTCCGCTTTGTTTCAATAAAATAGCATTTACTTCGTCTGGAGTATAATTTAGATTTTTAATCATATAAAATATCACAGACTGATCAATGTCACCGGCGCGGGTTCCCATAATCAAACCGTTTGATGGAGAAAATCCCATAGTAGTATCAATACATTTTCCGTTTTGAATAGCAGCCATACTACAACCATTTCCTAAATGGATTGTAATAATTTTTGAATTCTTTTCTAAATTAGCAATTGCTTTTTCAGAAACGTATTTATGACTAGTTCCGTGAAAACCATACACACGAACTTTATTTTCTGTCAAAAGATAATTCGGAATCGCATATTTATAAGCTACTTCCGGCATAGTTTGGTGAAAAGCAGTATCAAAAACAGCAATTTGTTCGGCAGAACTAAAGATTTCCTCAGCCACAATAATTCCTTCTAAATTAGCCGGATTATGAAGCGGAGCCAATTCGAAAAGCTGTTTAATTTTCTGTTTTACTTTATCATTAATCTTCACAGTATCGCTAAACTCACTACCACCATGCACGACGCGATGACCGACAGCCGCAATCTCTGAAGTTGATTTTATTACGCCTTTTTCTGCATCTAAAAGCATATTTGCCACTTTTTGCAAACCTACTTTGTGAGTTGGAATAGGAAGCGATTCTTCTATTGAATTTGATGCTGTTTTAAAGGTTACGTTTGAAGTTTCTAAACCAATTCTGTCAATCATACCAGAACAAATTACTTCGTTTTCCGGCATAACCATTAATTGATATTTAATAGATGAACTTCCTGAGTTTATAATTAATATTTTCATTTTTTTTAAGTTGCTAAGTTTCTAAGTCATTAAGATGCTGAGTCTTTTTTTAAGACTTAATTTTTAATCGTGAATTTAGATTGAAATAAAAACATTTTTCAAGAAACGGTAAAATTTACAATTCGCAATTAACTACAATCCTTGCGCTTGAATAGCGGTAATTACAACCGTATTTATAATATCGTCTACAGTACAACCTCGGCTTAAATCGTTTACAGGCTTATTTAGACCTTGAAGCATTGGACCGATTGCCAAAGCTCCAGTTTCTCTCTGAACCGCTTTATAAGTATTGTTTCCTGTATTTAAATCAGGGAAGATCAATACACTTGCCTGCCCAGCTACTTCAGAATCTGGCATTTTGCTTTTTCCAACTGCACGATCTACCGCTGCGTCATATTGAATTGGTCCTTCAATTTTTAAATCTGGACGTTTTTGTTTTACGATTTCGGTAGCCGTTCTAACTTTGTCTACTTCATCTCCTTTTCCTGATGCTCCGGATGAATAAGAAAGCATCGCAATTTTTGGTTCAATTCCGAAAGCTGAGCTCGATTCTGCTGACGAAATCGCAATTTCTGCCAATTGCTCCGCTGTTGGATTTGGATTAATAGCACAATCGCCAAAAACAGAAACTCGATCTTCCAAACACATAAAGAATACAGAAGAAACTACAGAAGAGTTTGGTTTTGTTTTAATGAATTGCAAAGCAGGTAAAATCGTATGTTGTGTAGTATGTGCTGCGCCGGAAACCATTCCATCGGCATGTCCTTTGTAAACCATCATAGTTCCAAAATACGATACGTCTTCCATTAAATCTCTTGCCATCGTAATACTAATGTTTTTAGCTTTTCGAAGCTCATAATAGGTATTAGCATAATCCTCGAACAGTTCGGATTCTTTTGGGTTGATAATTTTTACTTTTGAGAAATCGAATGTAAGTCCAAGTTCGGCAACTTTGTTTTCAATTTGTTTTTTATCGCCAATAATAGAAATATCGACCACATCCATATCTTGCAATCTTGAAGCTGCCATAATAATTCTGTCATCATTTCCTTCCGGCAGAACAATATGTTTACGATGTTGCTTAGCTCTTTTAACCATATTGTACTGAAACATCTTTGGCGTCATACCTTCTGCCTCAAAAGTGATTACTCGTTGCGATAACGATTCAATATCAACATATTTTTCAAAAGTATTTATCGATGTTTCTATTTTATGCGTATTGTTAGCATAAATTTCGGATTTAATTGAGCCTATTTTATTTGTAATATTATAAGTTCCTCCATCAACAGCAATAATAGGAACAATGGCAGAAAGTCCTTCTATAAGTTTCAAAATACTTTCTTCAGGAACAATATTCCCTGTCAGGATAATTCCTGAGATCGTCGGATAATTTGCTGATTCGTTGGCCTGTAAAGCACCCAAAATAATATCAGAACGGTCTCCTGGCGTTATTACAAGTGCGTTGTCATGCAAATGAACTAAGTAATTATGCAATTGCATTGCTCCAACGCTGTAATGCCCAATTTCGTTATTCAGATAATTTTCTCCAAACAATACTTTGGCATCCAATTCGTTTACAATTTCCTGCATTGTTGGATTATTCAAACTTGAAATCAACGGAATTGTATTCACTAACACACTTGGCGGAAGGCTTTTCTGAAGACTTTTAGTTACCAATTCAATATTTTCCGGTTGCACTTTATTCGCAAAAACCGATAAAACTTCAACTTCTTTTATTTTAAAAGAATCATAAACCAAATACAAGCTGTCTACAAGTTCTTCTAATGTTTTTCCAACTCCTGAGCCAATTATAATAGTCGGAATTCCGAGATTTTTTGCAATCAGAACATTTAAGTCCAATTCGATCGAAGTTCCTTCGCCAGCAAAACTTGTTCCTTCAACCAATACAAAATCAAGACGTTCTTCGAGCTTTTTATATTTTTCAATTATTAAATCTAAAACTTCCCCTATTTTACCTTTGTTTTTCTTCTTGATTAATTGACTTTTCGTAATTGCATAAGCATCTTCAAACTTAATATCGAGGTTAAAATGCGACAAAACCGTTTCGATGTGGTTGTCTTGCTCGCCATCAACGAAATCTTCAATTATAGGTCGGAAATACCCAACTTTGGCGGTTTTACCAATCAAAATACTCATTAAACCGAGTGTAATAATCGATTTTCCGCTGTTTTGATCACTGGTTGCTATATATATTGCTTTACTCATGATTCATGTTTTAAATATCAACAATTTTATATTTAGTATATTTTTTCTACAATTTGTAAACTTTTAAAACCAACGCCTTTTTTTGAAATATATAATTAAGGCTATAACCAATAAAAACATGCTACCCATTACAATGAAATAGCCGTTTTTTTCGCGAAGTTCAGGCATATATTCGAAATTCATTCCATAGACTCCAACAATAAAAGTAAGTGGAATAAATATGGCTGAAATTATAGTTAGTGTTTTCATAATCTCATTCATTTTCCGGCTTTGCTCCGAAAAATAAAAGTTAGAAGCGCTTTCTAGTGAACTCATATCGGATTCAATTTGCTCCAAAAGTTCCAAACTCTTTTGATGCAGTCTGATGAAGAAATTAAAAGTATCTTTTTGAATTAAACCATTTGTTTCGTCGTCTTTGATCGTTTTGAGATAGTATAACGAATCGCGGAGCGGCACTATCGAACGTTTTAAAAAATTAAAGTTATCGCGGTGGTTTTCAATTTTTTCCAAAATAACAGGATCAGCTCCCTTTTTAGTCAAATTAATAAGTTCCTCAATGTTATTCTCCTCATCTTCTATCGTAATGTAAAAATTCTCCATTACAGCATCTAATAATAAATAAAGAAGATAATCTACTTTTTTTGTTCTTACAATTCCAGCATGTGTACGAAGACGTTCGCGAACATGTGTAAAGAAATCGCTTCGTTTTTCCTGAAATGAAATCAAAATTCCGTCTTTCAAAATAAAACTAAGCTGCTCCACTTTCAAATCATCTGAAGATTCTGAGGGCAAAAGTGATTTTATATTGAAAAATAAAACGCCTTGCTGTTCTTCTAATTTCGTTCTTTTGGTGGTATTTAAGATATCTGCCAGTAAAAAATCGTCTAGTGCAAAATGCGCTCCGATTGTTTTAATAAGAGTAATATCATTTAAGCCATGAATATTAAGCCAATTGTTTTTTGAATAGTCAAAACAAGAATTTAAGGCTAAAGGATTAAACTTCTCATATTCTGTAATCTCAGTATCATTATATACAAAAAGCTGCATCTCTGTTTGAAAATCTTTGTGAGATCCAGTATACTCTAAACTAGTATGCTGCAGTTTGCGCCCTTTCTTGTATTTTATCTTTCTCATTCATGAAAATTTACAATAGTAATATTACGAAAAAGAATTTGAATGGGAAATGACAATTATCATTTTATGAAGACCTCTAAAAAAGACGCACTGCAGTGCACCTCTACCTAAATTATAGGCATAAAAAAAACCGAGCCATTTCTGACTCGGTTTTAATATTCAATTGCAAAGTCGCACTGCAGTGCGTCTCTACGGAGTAAATTATTTTACCTCTTCGAATTCAACGTCTTCTACGTTGTCTCCAGAAGACTGCTCTTGTTGTGGAGCAGCTTGTTGTCCTTCACCTCCTTGAGCGTACATTGCTTCTGTAGCTGTTTTCCAAGCTGCATTTACATTGTCTAATCCTTTTTGGATTGCGTCAAGATCTTGAGATTGGTGAGCCATTCTCAATTCAGTTAAAGCGTATTCGATAGCTGTTTTTTGATCGTCTGTCAATTTATCTCCTAACTCTTTCAATTGAGATTCAGTTTGGAAAATAGTACTGTCAGCTTCGTTCAATTTCTCAGCTCTTTCTTTTGCAATTCTGTCAGCATCAGCGTTAGCTTCTGCATCTTTTTTCATTTTTTCGATTTCTTCAGCTGTTAAACCAGAAGAAGCTTCGATACGGATATCGTGAGATTTTCCAGTTCCTTTGTCAGTTGCAGAAACTTTGATGATACCATTAGCATCGATATCGAAAGTTACTTCGATTTGAGGAACTCCTCTTGGTGCTGGTGGAATACCATCTAAGTGGAAACGACCGATAGTTTTGTTATCAGCAGCCATTGCTCTTTCTCCTTGTAATACGTGGATTTCAACAGATGGTTGAGAATCAGCAGCAGTAGAGAATACTTGAGATTTTTTAGTTGGGATAGTTGTGTTAGACTCGATTAATTTAGTCAATACACCACCCATAGTTTCGATACCTAAAGAAAGAGGTGTTACGTCAAGTAACAATACATCTTTTACATCTCCAGATAAAACTCCACCTTGAATAGCAGCTCCAATAGCAACAACCTCATCAGGGTTAACACCTTTAGATGCTTTTTTACCGAAGAATTTTTCAACTTCGTCAGCGATTCTTGGCATACGAGTAGAACCTCCAACAAGGATTACTTCGTCGATATCAGATGTAGATAAACCTGCATCTTTTAATGCTTTAGCAACTGGCTCCATAGAACGTTTTACTAAAGTATCAGATAATTGCTCAAATTTAGCTCTAGATAATTTTTTCACTAAGTGTTTTGGTCCAGAAGCAGTAGCAGTTACGTATGGTAAGTTGATTTCTGTTTCAGCAGAAGATGATAATTCAATCTTAGCTTTCTCAGCAGCTTCTTTCAAACGCTGTAATGACATTGGATCTAAACGTAAATCAATTCCTTCTTCAGATTTGAATTCGTCAGCTAACCAGTCAATAATAACTTGGTCAAAATCATCACCACCTAAGTGAGTATCACCATTTGTAGATAATACTTCAAATACACCGTCTCCTAATTCAAGAACAGAGATATCAAAAGTACCTCCACCTAAATCGTAAACAGCAATTTTTTGATCAGTTCCTTTTTTATCTAATCCGTAAGCAAGTGCAGCAGCAGTTGGCTCGTTGATGATACGCATAACTTTAAGACCAGCGATTTCACCAGCTTCTTTAGTAGCTTGACGTTGCGCATCGTTAAAGTAAGCAGGAACAGTAATAACCGCTTCAGTTACAGTTTGACCTAAATAGTCTTCAGCAGTTTTTTTCATTTTTTGAAGTGTCATTGCAGACAATTCTTGAGCAGTGTATAAACGACCGTCAATATCCACACGTGGAGTATTGTTGTCACCTTTTACAACACTGTAAGGAACTCTTTTTGCCTCATCTTGAGTTTCAGCAAAAGTGTGTCCCATAAAACGTTTAATAGAAGCAATCGTTTTTGTAGGATTCGTTACTGCTTGTCTTTTTGCAGGATCACCTACTTTAATTTCTCCACCTTCAACAAAAGCGATGATAGATGGTGTAGTTCTTTTTCCTTCTGCGTTAGGGATAACAACTGCTTCGTTACCTTCCATTACAGAAACACAAGAGTTCGTCGTACCTAAGTCAATTCCGATTATTTTACCCATTTTTTATATATTTAATTTTTGATTTAATTTTATTAACTCAGGTGGCATAAGTCAATCTTTGTGCCAATATAAAAAACTAAATAAAATTGTCAGTTTTGCCGTCAGAACCTTAAAAATCATCTGACAACATGACATTTTTAAAACATGACAAACGTGGCATAACTATATTTTAGCTGTCATTACCAACTCATTAATACAAATCATTTCTTATTTTTTTCTAAATTAGAAATTTATTGAAGACCCAAATAACTAAATTAGCCATTCGCCTAAATTCCGAAAAATGGAAAACTACACCATCATCATTTTCATATTAGCCATCGTAATTGGAATTTCTGCTTTTGCCGAAAAATCAAAACTGCCCTTCCCTATTCTTTTGGTAATTGTTGGAGTTGCAATCGGATTTATTCCGACAATGAATGAAATAGAAATTAATCCGGAAATTATTTTCCTGATCTTTTTACCTCCATTATTGTATGATGCTTCATTTAATATTTCGCCAAAACATTTTAAAACAAACCTTAGTACGATAAGTACATTAGCCATTCCGTTGGTTTTTCTAACTACATTTTGGATCGCTGTCGTTTCTCATTATATGATTCCCGGCATGAGCTGGCCTTTGTCATTTGTGCTTGGCTCTATACTTTCTGCAACAGATGCCGTTGCGGCCATAAACATCACAAGAGGTCTTGACATTCCTGAAAAAACGCTGACAATACTAGAAGGCGAAAGTCTAATTAATGATGCCTCTGCGTTAGTCGCGTATCGTTTTGCAGTCGCAGCAGTTATGGGTTCTGTTTTTGTGCTTTGGAAAGCGACCTTTCAATTCATGTTTTTGCTTGGAGGCGGTTTTTTTGTAGGCTTTGTTATGGGCAAAATCTTAGCTTTCATTCTAACAAAAGTCCGAAACAATATTAACGTTACTGTCAGTTTTATGCTTTTAATGCCATTTGTGACTTATCTTGTTGCAGAGCATTTGCATGTTTCTGGAGTAATTGCTGTTGTATTTCTAGGTTTGGCAATGGCGCGTTTAAGCAATAAAATCTTGCCCGAAAAATTAAAAACCAATTCTAAAAGTCTTTGGGACGTGATCATCTTTTTGCTTAACGGATTAATTTTTATCCTGATCGGACTTAATTTTAGATACGTTTTAAAAGATATTGACAACGGAATGATTCTGCCTTACATTGGTTATGCCTTAATAATTACAATCGTCGCTTTATTGACCAGAATGGTGAGGATATTTCTGCAAAAAATAAATTTGCAAAAAACATATCTCAAAAACATCAAGAAAAAACGAAAAGTAAGCGAACATGCTTTATTGGATTCAAAAAACAGTTTTATAATTGCATGGTCAGGAATGCGTGGTATTGTTTCGCTGGCAATTGCTTTAGGTTTGCCTAAATTTTTGGAAGACGGAACTCCGTTTCCGCATCGAAATGCCATAATTTTTATTTCAGTAGCGGTTGTTTTGATAACCATAATTGGTCAAGGACTTACGTTGCCTTGGGTTGTAAAAAAAATAAATGCCAAAAATGATATTACATCCTAATCAAAAAAGTTTCTTTTATATTTACATAAATATCTTTTCCATTTTACGATTTTACTTTCGATAAATATTCGATCTTACATTACTAACTAACAACCAAAACAAAACAAAAAACCATGAGTGAAGAATTACAAAGCCAATTTGACGAATTTGACAAACCGGAAATCATCAGAAGAAAACTATTGCCTTGGTGGATTAAAACATTTTGCTGGATTTTCATGTTTATGGCCGTTTGCGGACTAGGTACAATTATAGCAAGCGCTTTTTCAACAAATGTTCACTTGTCATTATATGGTTTTGAAACCAATACAGCTTACTCTCTTGTTGGGTTTTTTATTATTTTAGTCATTTCATTAAAAGGATATGCCGGTTATTTACTTTGGTTTGAAAAAGCAAATGCCATTTCAATTGCAAAAATCGATGCAATAGTTGGAGTTGTAATTTGTCTCGTTTCTATGTTTATACTTCCATTGACTACAGAAAACGGACATTTCTCTTTGCGATTAGAAATCCTATTGCTTATTCCATATTATATTAAGATGAACAAAATAGAATATCAATGGGATAATCTTGAAACCATTTAGCTAACCTATTAATTTTAAGAAATTTATATTAACTTTATACTGCTTCATTTTTGTTTAATTTAAAACTTTGCAGAATGACTTCTGATATCCTTTCAACCACGCCTGAATCAGAAATCGTGACAACGCGAATTCTAAATTTTCCACAGGAATTGGTTTTTAAAGCCTGGAGTAATCCTGATCATTTAAAAAACTGGTGGGGACCAAAAGGCTTCACTAATACTTTCCATGAATTTGACTTTCGCGTAGGCGGAAAATGGATTTTTACAATGCACGGCCCCGAAAAAGGAAATTATGAAAATGAATGTGAATTTATAAAAATTGACAAACCAAATCTTATTGCTTGGAAACGACATTCGAAACCGTTGTTTCAAATCCTGACAACATTTGAAACCATTTCTGAAAATGAGACAAAAGTAGTTTTCAAAATGCTTTTCGAAACCGCCGAAGAATGCCAGAAATTGAAACCGTACGTTGTCGATAAAAACGAAGAAAACTTTGATAAACTTGAAGTCGAATTATCGAAAATGCAATCATAATAAAATCTCTAAATATTTCTTATGATCCTAAGCAAGAACAAAAATGTGCAAAGTTTACAATACAATCGGATGCCTGAATGCCTTGCAGATTCATTTAGTCAGATATAATATTGACGAATTTCGCACGCTGAGTGAATTGATTCATTTTCGTAAAAACTATCAGTTTCATGAAAAACAAATTATCGCGGATCATACACTTTTTGTGCAAGAAGAAAATGTATCTCTTGAAAAAGAAATTTTAGAATTAAAAGAAACAATTCAGCAAAATAAAAATAATCTTCAAGATCAATTAAAACAAAAACTTGGCAATCTAAATCAAGAAATTGAAAATCTTCCAGCAACTAATTCTAAAATTATTCCAACAATAAAAGATTATTGGCTTAATCTTATACTTTGTATAAAGTTTTGGTTTTCACAACTTAAATTTCAGTTTGATGTTGCTCTTTTTTCTTATCGGGCAAAAAAAATACTTTCCGAAAAAAATAAACGTTTAGCCTATATTTCAGGGAATTTTCAAGATGCAGTAAACGAAAGCAGTTTTTTATCTTTACAGGCATTTGAGAAAAAAAAGGAAATAATTGAAAATCTAAACAATACTATTTATGGCGCAATTGGCGAGAAAAAAGTAGAAGATTTACTCAAAAAACTCTCAGATGATTATATTTTGATTAATGATTTTTGCTGCACTTTCAATCCTCCAATCTATAATAAAAGTAATAACGATCGTATTCATTCGATTCAAATTGATCATCTTCTTCTTTCTCCATCTGGTATTTTCTTAATTGAAACAAAAAACTGGAGTAATGATTCCATAAATAATTCAAAATTGCGATCACCCGTTGAGCAAATTCTTAGAACTAATTTTGCTGTATATATAATGCTAAACAATGAATTGGAAAACTTACATCAAAATTTAGCCAGACACTATTGGGGAAATAGAAAAGTTCCTATCAAAAATATTGTTGTTTTTACTAATAATAAGCCTTCTGAGGAATTTCAATTCGTAAAAATCGTCACATTAAACGAATTACTTCCTTACATAAAATGCTTCAATCCAAGCTTTCTTTTTGAAGAAACAGAAATGATTGCTGATTTCCTTCTCAAATTTTCCGAACAAGAGAAAATCCGCTCTAAATTAAGTGTTTAGTCGTGTTATCATTTTTTGTGTTTCTTTAAATAATTAAAATTTCTCTTATAAAAAATGCTATATTTATCAAAAACTACAAAACCTAATCCATGAAAAAACTAATTTGTCTTGCAATTCTATTAGTTGCCAACAACTTTTATGCACAAAATAATGTTGCCAAAAAGCCTGAAAACGTTATTATAATCAATAATGAAATTGTTACAATGCAACAAGTTGAGAAATACGGCAGCGAAGGTTACGTTAAATCAATGAATAAAGGAGTTAGCGAAGAAGAACGAAATGAATTAGCGAAAAAATTTGGTGATAAAATTGGTGATAAAGAGTTTATTATAGTGGTCGGAATTTATACCGAACAGGAAAAACTTGAAAACGATAAAAAAATCAAAGCTTCACCACCAGAAAAAAGAGTTGTAGTTAAGAAAGAGCAATTTGTCTTAAATGTAAATGACACTGCAAAAGACTTTACCTTAAAATTAATTGACGGAAAAGAAGTAAAACTCTCTGATCTAAAAGGCAAAGTTGTTCTTGTGAATTTCTGGGCAACCTGGTGCGGACCATGCTTACAGGAGTTTTATGATATTCCGACAAAAATTCTTGAACCTTTCAAAAATGATGATTTTGTACTTTTGGCCATCTCAATTGGAGAACCTGAAAATGTTGTTGCAAAAAAAGTAGTGAAATTAAGAAACGATGGTTTGAACTTTAATTTTGGCATTGACCCAACCCAAAAAATATGGAACGATTATGCTACAAACTCAATTCCTAAAAACTTTGTAATCGATCAAAACGGCGTTGTAAAATATGTTGCAATGGGCAATAAAGATGGGAATTTGGACGACATAGCTAGTGAAATTAAAAAACTGCTCTCAAAATAGACTATTCTTCAGAATGTACTTACGCATTGAAATTGCTCAAACATAGCAAGATTTGGATTTTCTAACATTCGAAAATAAATGATTTTTGCTTAAAAAATTATGAAAGCAAATTTTAAAATCAAGCCTTTAAATCATGAAGAATTTTTAGGCTTTTTCGATTTAACGAATCAGGAACTGGAAAAAATTGGTGCAATCAAGATGACAGTTGATAAATTTCCGGGATTTCCTTGCAGAATAAGCTTAGAAGATGCAGAAATTGGTGAAGAAGTCCTTCTTTTGCCATACAAACATCATAAAACAAATTCTCCTTATCAATCAAGCGGGCCGATTTTTATACGAAAAAGAGCAAATACACCAATATTCGAAAATAACGAGATACCAACGATTTTTGATCATAGGTTACTTTCGCTGCGCAGTTACGACGAAAATGGTATAATGAAGCAAGCAATTGTGATAGAAGGAAGTTCTCTTAAAGAAGAGATTATTAGAACTTTTGAAAACGAGAAAATAGATTATATCCACATCCACAATGCAAAACCAGGTTGTTTTGCTTGTTTAGTTGAAAGAGCATCTTGATATTTTTTTTAAAGAAAAATACAATCTTGTAAAATTGGAAAAACGATAAAAAAATATGCGCGCATAGTAATTTTATACTATTCGTTTCTTTTTTATTCGTAATTTCGACTTTTCAATAAAATACAATATTAAAAATGGCTTCATTTACAAAAGAAATATCTTTTCGCTGGTCAGATCTTGACCCTAATTTTCATGTTCGTCACAGTGCTTATTATGATTTTGGTGCACAACATCGTATCGAAATCCTTGAAGAATTAGGTTTGACTTTAAGAGTTATGCAAACACAGGGATTTGGTCCTGTTTTATTTAGAGAAGAATGTGTTTTCAGAAAAGAATTAAAGCTTTCAGACAAAATATTTATTCATACCAAAACATCAAAAATGAAATCTGACGCTTCACGTTGGTCAATTGTCCATGAATTTAGAAGAGAAGACGACACACTTTGCGCTACAATAACCGTTGATGGTGCATGGATGGATACTAAACTTAGAAAACTAGCTTCTCCAACACCGGAAATTGCAATCGAAGCATTAAGTATATTTCCTAAAAGTGATGATTTTGTGGGACTATAAAGCTGATAATTCTAAATTAAAAAATCCGAAAAATGAAATTCATTTTTCGGATTTTTTTTGAGAATAAAGCAAATGCTATTGAAACTTCAATCCAAAATTTACTTTCTCAAAAGTGGTACTGCAGGAAATGGCAAACCTTCCAATATTTACCGTTCCAAAGATTCCACCTACACTATGTCCGGAGTAAAATCCTCCGGCTGAAAATCGATCGACCTGATATTTTAGGGCTATATCATTTACTCGTGAGCTTATTTGTCCAAAAACAATGAAGTGCGGAATAAATTCATAACTCCCAAAAGCTTTCGGCACGAGTTTTTTATAATAATCATAACTTTCATCTGTTTCGTAATCCACACTTGTAGAATGGAGATTTTCGAGATTTCCGCCTATGTAAGTGTTTTCAGAAAAATGCCATGAAATACTAAAACCAGTAAAAGTTCCGTCGTAACCACTCCGCGATTCCAGATAACCAAATCCGATAGTTGCTCTGAACTTATCGCATATTTTTCCGATATAGCCAACGTAGGTTCGGTCAATTTCCGACTTATCGATTCCGGCGCCAAAAATAATATCGTCGTCACACATATTAAAAGCGTACTGAAAATAAGCCGAATATTGATCCTGATTGGCAGCGACAACGCTCCGCCCTTTATCGAGATCGATATTTGCAGATATTAAGGTTGAGTTTATAACAGCGAAATCAAATGTATTGAGTTCCTGGGCAAAAATGGGGACTGAAAGCAAGAGTAAAAGTATTGTTTTTTTCATAATACTATTTTTTAGCTGACAACATTCTGATACTAAATTACATACATTTTTCCTGTTAATAAAAGAAGTTCCCTGAACTACTACATTATTCGTCAAAATGCATTATTTTCAAAATCCGAACCATTTCATCGATAAAATTTTAAAAAATTATCGATAATTAGCATTAAAAAGCACGAAAACAATTTGATTCTTTTTTTTCTGATAACTTTAAGACCGTAATCTTTGCATTTCAGAATGGTTAACGGTAATTTTATACTTCAAACCACAACCGACTCAAAAAATGAAAATGATAAAGCTTATACTGTTCTTGTTTCCTTTTTTAGTTTTTTCGCAGGAAGCCCAAATAAAACCCTTAGATATCAATCTCACGAATTACGAATATCCATTTCCGGTTCATTTTCTAGAATTGAGCAGCCAACGCCAATACATGCAAATGTTTTATATGGATGTAAAACCGGAAAATTACAACCAGAAAAATGTTGTTTTACTACACGGAAAAAATTTTAACGGAGCCTATTGGGAAACAACAATAAAAGCCTTAACTGCCACAGGTTATCGTGTTATTGTACCGGATCAGATTGGCTTTGGAAAATCATCAAAACCTGATAATTTTCAATATACTTTTCAGCAATTAGCTGAAAACACCAAAAAATTATTGGATCATCTCGGAATTCCAAAAGCGACCATTTTAGGACATTCTATGGGCGGAATGCTTGCCACCAGATTTGCTTTAATGTATCCGGAAATGACGGAGAAATTGGTTTTGGAAAATCCGATTGGATTAGAAGACTGGAAATTAGTAGTTCCTTACAAACCGGTAGACTGGTGGTACGAATCGGAATTAAAACAAAATTATCAGGCCATCAAAAGCTATCAAATGGCGAATTATTATGATGGAAAATGGAATCCCGAATATCAAAAATGGGCAGAACTAAGCGCTGGCTGGACAATGGATTCTGAATATGATAAAGTGGCCTGGAATTCGGCATTATTATACGATATGATTTTTACACAACCCGTTTTATACGAATTTAAAAACATTCAGGCTCCTACCCTTTTAATAATTGGAACAAGAGATAAAACGGCTTTAGGAAAACCATTAGTTTCAGACGAAATTCGTGCAACAATGGGAAACTATGCCGAATTGGGAAAACGAACACAAAAGGCCATTCCGAACTCGAAATTAGTCGAAATTGCAAACACAGGACATTTACCACATATTGAATCTTTTGATCAATTTATAAAACCATTAATTGTATTTTTGAAGGAATAATTTATTCTGACATTTTTTTTAATTACTAATCTAAAACTCAAAATATATGTTTACAATCGAACAAATAAAAGATGCACATTCAAAAGTTAAAAGCGGAGCAGATTTCCCAAACTACATACAAGATTTAATCATTTTAGGCGTAAAAGGTTATGACACTTTCGTGAATGACGGACGCTCAGAATATTATGGTGTAAACGGATATTCTGTGACATCAGAAGAAAAATACAGTCCGATTAGTATTTCGTCAACTGTTAACAAGGAGCTTTTCATCGAACAATTGGTGAAGCATCAGCATGGCGAAACAGACTATCCAACATTCTGTAATCATTGCGGACAATGTGGTATCGCAAAATGGAGAGTTGACATTATCGATTTGACATGCACGTATTTTGACAGTGCTGATAATGAAATTTTGATTGAAAAAATTCCTCTTTAATTTTAAATAATTATATGGAAATATTCAGTCCGAAAAGAGACACATTTGCTAAAAAAAGTATTCTGCTGATACTTTTTTTAGCTTGTTTTTTTGGCTTTTCTCAACACAAACAAACCAAATTTAAAGTAATCGCTTTTTATACTGCCAAAAATGATCAGGCACACATCAGTTTTGTTCATGAAGCCAACAAATGGTTTCCAAAATTAGCAGAAGAAAATCATTTTCAATACGATTCTACAAGCAATTGGAACAATCTAAATGCTGATTTTTTGTCAAAATATCAAGTCGTTTTATTTCTGGATACAAGACCTGAAATCGAGTCACAGCGTGCAGCTTTCCAAAAATACATGGAAAACGGTGGTGGTTTTATAGGATTTCATTTCTCGGCTTTTGCATTAAGCGAATCTTCTTATCCGCAAAATTGGAATTGGTATCACAATACGTTTTTAGGTTCAGGCGAATACGGAAGCAATACTTGGAAACCGACTTCGGCAATTTTAAGAGTTGAAAATCAAGATCCAATAACAAAAAATCTTCCTAAAACCTTCACTTCACAACCCAATGAGTGGTACAGATGGAGCAATGATTTAACAAAAAATCCCGATATCAAGATTCTTTTAGCAATCGACGAAAGCAGTTTTCCTTTAGGAACCGGCCCGAAAGCACACGAAATTTGGCACAGCGGTTATTATCCTGTAGTCTGGACGAATAAAAACTATAAAATGCTTTATGTAAATATGGGGCATAATGATATTGATTATGAAGGTGGAACAAACAAAACCCTTTCTTATACTTTTGAAAATGAAACGCAAAACAAAGTTATTCTGAATGCTTTGCTTTTGTTTGGAAATAAAAAAAATAAATAAACCAAAATGTCTAAAATACTTTCTCCTCTCCTAAATCCTGAAGAATTATTACAATTTCAAAATTCGTCTGAAATTATTCTGGTCGATGCCAGAGCTGGAATAAATGCTGAAGAAAATTATCAAAAAGAGCATTTAGAAAACGCACGATACGTTGATTTAAATAAAGATCTCGCTACTGTTGGTGAAAATCCAGCAAATGGCGGAAGACATCCTTTGCCTTCATTAGAAAAATTCTCTGAAGCACTTTCTAAAACAGGAATTTCTTCTGAAAGTCATGTTATTATTTATGATGACAAAAACGGTTCAAATGCAGCGGCACGTTTTTGGTGGATGTTGAAAGCAATTGGACATGAAAAAGTTCAGGTTTTAAATGGAGGTTTGCAGGAAGCTATAAAAGCTGGTTATCCTGTAAGTTCAGCAGTAGAAAAAATTGAGAAAAGCCGATATCCAGTTTCAAATTGGAAATTAGCTGTAGCTGATATCAATGAAGTCGAATCAGCCCGAAAAAATAACGAAAATATCGTAATTGACGTAAGAGATAAAAACCGTTTTGACGGTTTAACAGAACCGCTTGATTTGATTGCAGGACATATTCCAGGCGCTATTAACGTTCCTTTTAGCGAAAACTTAACTGAAGACGGTTTTTATAAATCGGCTGAAGTTTTAAAAGAGAAATATTCGGCCATTTTAGGCAACGTAAGTTCTGAAAATGTAATCGTGCATTGCGGTTCTGGTGTGACGGCTTGCCATACTTTACTGGCAATGGATTACGCAGGAATTGAAATTCCGAAACTTTATGTAGGTTCATGGAGCGAATGGTCCAGAAATGACCGCGAAATGGCAACAAAACAAAATTAATTTTTTAAGATTTTATAATGCAACACTGGGATATACTTTTATCAAATCAGGTAAACAAAAAAGCTTTTATAGACACTATTTTAAACGGAGAATCAAAAGGAGAATTAGCCATTTTTAACGATCAGAAAGGAATTCTCTTTTCTGATATTGCGATAGAAAAATTCATCGAGAAAGAGTTTCAATACGATAGCGTTGAAACTTCTCCAAGCTCAAACAGACAATTAAGAACCTTTTCTTCGGGAGAACGCAAGAAAGAGTTTTTACGTTACTGCATTGATCTAAAACCGGATTTTATCATTTTTGATAATCCGTTTGATCATTTAGATCAGGCTTCGCGAGTGGTTTTGGCAGAATCTTTAGAAAAACTGACCGATTCTGTTGCTATTATTCAATTATTAAATCGCACTGTCGATATATTAGATTTTGTTCCAAATAAAGCTTTAATCAAAGACAATACTTTCGAATTACATCCATTTGTAAAAGCCGAAAATCATTTTAAAACCTTAAATACAGCCGCAATTCCAAAAGCGGTTGAACCACATTCCTTCCACGAAAGTGTATTAATCAAAATGGATGAAGTTTCGGTGAGTTATGAGGATCGAAAAATTATCGACAAGATTTCATGGACAATCAAACAGGGAGAATTCTGGCAATTAATTGGCCCGAACGGTTCCGGAAAAAGCACTATTTTATCATTAATTACAGGCGATAATCCAAAAGGTTTTGGTCAGAATTTATATTTATTTGGAAGAAAAAAAGGAAGCGGCGAAAGTGTTTGGGATATTAAAAAGCAAATCGGAATCTTCGCTACTTCGATGACCGATTTATTTCAAAAAAGTCATACTTTAGAACAAATGATTCTTTCCGGTTTTTTTGACTCCATAGGATTATACACTGAACCGACAACGCATCAAAAACAAATTGTAAATCAATGGCTTGAAGTGATAGAAATGACGCATTTACGCAAAAAACGTTTTATTGATCTTTCCATCGGTCAGCAAAGAGTTGCTTTAATAGTTCGAGCAGTTTTAAAACATCCGCCTTTATTGATTTTAGACGAACCCGTAGAAGGTTTAGACGACGAAAATGTAGATTTGGTAATTCAGCTCATTAATACTATAAAACAAGAAACAAACGTCTCTATTTTATATGTTTCACATCGAATAGAACAAGGCCTTGCTCCCACTTCTGTTTTTGAACTTTTACCGGCTGAAACTGGGTCAATTGGAAAAATAAAATATCATTCTGAATTGAACTAAAAGCCAAAATGAAAATCAAATCAATAGCTATATTAGCAATTACACTACTAATAATTTCTTGTTCTACGACAATTTCGACAACAAATAAAGAATACAAAATCACTAAAGCTTCTCAATTTAAATCACATTGCAATTTAAATGAATGGTTTCTGGAAAAAGATACCCTGATTGGACATGGAGTACCGATGCATTGGGGAGTAATGGAATCAAAAAAACGACTTCCTAAAAATTATGAAATCGTTTTTAAAGTCAACATGACCGAAGGATCATTGTTTGAGGTAATGTTAAACATCGATAAAGAAAAATACATCAGAACCTATTTATATCAAATTGATCAAAACATTGTAATTGGTGATGGTATTTATTTCAAAAACGACAATTCATACGGAAAAAGAGGTGGAAAAACGTTGTTCAGAAAACCAATGGAATTAGAAAACAACAAATGGTATTCGGTAAAAATCAAAGTTTTAAACAATCAATTATTTTTCACTGTTGATGACAAGACACTAGAATGCTCACTTGAAAAAAGCAGTCTAAATCAAAAAGGAAAACTAGGTTTCATAACAAACGGAGAAGTCAAAATAACCGATTTAAAAATAAAACATCATTCTAAATTAAATTAGACAATGTGACAATTAGGTAATCTTACAATTCGAACACAATGCATATCCGTAGAGGCGCACGGCAGTGCGTCTCCGCAACGAATATCTACAACGAATATCCACAATACGTTAGACGCACTGCCGTGCGCCTCTACAGAAATTTGGAACAATAATAAAATTATCGCATAAACAAAAAGCTCCCAAAAGGAGCTTTTTATTTATTTCGGTTTCAAGAAATTATCTAATTATCTAATTAATTCTCGTCATCTTCCGTATTATGCGACTTCACATACGTACGCCATTTCTCAATACAATCCTGAAAATCCTGAGGTAATTCCGTATCAAAACGCATCATTTCTCCCGTATTTGGGTGAACAAATCCAAGCGTTTTAGCATGCAAAGCCTGACGTGGCAAAGCCTTAAAACAATTTTCAATAAACTGTTTGTATTTAGTAAAAGTCGTTCCTTTCAAAATCAAATGTCCACCGTAACGCTCATCATTGAATAACGGATGTCCGATATGCTTCATGTGCGCACGAATCTGGTGCGTTCTTCCCGTTTCCAGTTTACACGAAATCAACGTTACATAACCAAAACGTTCCAACACTTTATAATGCGTAATAGCCGGTTTACCAATTTCCGGATCAGCAAAAACCGCCATTTGCATACGGTCTTTCAAGTGTCTTGCTAAATTCCCTTCAATTGTACCGCTTTCTGCGACAACATTTCCCCAAACAAGAGCAATATACTCACGTTCGGTTGTTTTTGCTTCAAACTGCTTTGCCAAATGTGTCATTGCCGCTTCCGTTTTGGCAACAACCAAAAGTCCGGACGTATCTTTATCAATTCGGTGAACCAAACCTGGGCGCTCACTGCTGTTCATTGGCAAATTATCGAAATGATGTGCCAAAGCATTCACCAAAGTCCCAGTATAATTTCCGTGACCAGGATGCACAACCATTCCCGGCTCTTTGTTGATCAACAAAAAGGCATCATCTTCATACACAATATTAATCGGAAGATCCTCCGGCAGAATATGGTTTTCAAATGGCGGATGCGACAACATTACTGTTATCACATCAAAAGGTTTTACTTTATAATTTGATTTTACCGGAATATCATTTACAAAAATGTTCCCGTTCGTTGCCGCGTTCTGAATTTTATTTCGCGTGGCATTCGGAATCAAATACATTAAATATTTGTCAATACGTAAAAACGCCTGACCTTTAGGGACTTCAAATCTGTAATGTTCGAATAATTCGTCTTCCAGATCTAAATTTTCTTCAATATTATTGTTCATCTTGTGGGGTTTCTGCAGGCACTGCTGTACTGTCTGTTGCCTGACTTTCATCTACATAACTTGCTTTTCCATCTCCTAAAACCAAATCAATTTTAGAAGCTTTCAATACGCGGTCGCCTACCTTTAAATTTCTTCCTTTGTAACGCATCTCCAAAACCATATCTTTTCCAAGATTCGGAATATAAGTGATTGTTCCCGGCTCAAGCCCTAAAGCTTTCAAAGTAGGAACCGCTTCACGATATGTTTTTTCGATCAAATCAGGAATTTTAACAGACGAAAATCCTGATGCATTAATTTTAATATATATTTTTCTTCCTACTTTCACCATTGTTCCAGGCAACGGATCTTGCTCAACAACACTATATTTAGGAAACTCACTTCTATAATCGACACTATCCAAAAGGACATAATCTAAGTCCAGTTCGTCCAATTTTTCTTCAACTTGTTCTTCAGTTAATTTAGCTAAATTCGGAACCGCAATTTCATGTCCGTGATCCGTTGTAAAAGTCAGCCAATGCATAAACAAATAACCTAAAACTGCGATAATAGCAGCTGCAGCTAATACTTGTAAAAAAAATACCCGACTAGTTAAATACTTACGTAAACTCATAAATTAATTTTTAGTTGAACGCAAAGATAAAGTATTTCATTTCAAAAAAAATGATAATTTTGTTTAAAACAAGGAAGTCGCGCGATTGTAATTTTTATAATAACAAAAGGCCTTTGGAATTTGGAATTTAAAAATTTAGAGTTTCAATTTTAGGAGCTGTTTCCTGCTGTCCGCTGTATCTTTTATGGTGAACCCCACCATAAAAGGATGCCGCTCCCATCAGGGCTAGGGCACTTGGTTTCAAAAGAAGATTTTTGTTCTTAATTTTATTTAAAAAAACTACAATATTGTCAGGCTGAGCGTAGTCGAAGTCCCCCTTAAAGTTATTCAGCAAAAGGGGCTTCGACTAAGCTCAGCCTGACAAACAAAACGAATAAAAACAATTCGTAAAAATTTGATAAATTCATAGCAAACAAACAGTTAAGTGAATCAGCAATAAAACGAATAAACGATTAAACAAATAAACAGTTAAACAAATAAACAGTTAAACAAATTAACGATTAAACATACAAACATCAATGAAAAACATTGCCATCATAATGGGCGGATATTCAAGTGAGTATAAAATCTCGCTTATCAGCGGAAACGTTGTGTATCAATATCTTGACAAAACAAAATACAACGGATTTCGTATTCATATTTTCAAAGAAAAATGGGTTTATGTAGACGCAAACGACGCCGAATTTCCAATTGACAGAAACGATTTTTCAGTAACTGTAAACGGTGAAAAAATTACTTTTGACTGTGTTTTCAACGCTATTCACGGAACTCCGGGCGAAGACGGATTAATGCAGGCTTATTTTGAATTAATTGGATTACCGCAATCATCTTGTGATTATTATCAATCGGCTTTGACTTTTAACAAAAGAGATTTATTATCGGTTTTAAAACCATACGGAATCAAAACAGCAATTTCGTATTACCTAAACAAAGGCGATGTAATCAATACTGAAGAAATCGTTAAAAAAGTAGGTTTGCCATGTTTCGTAAAACCAAACAAAGCGGGTTCAAGTTTCGGAATTTCAAAAGTAAAAACAGAAGCCGAGCTTCCAATCGCTATTGAAGTTGCTTACAAAGAAGACAACGAAATTATCATCGAAAGTTTTCTTGACGGAACTGAGGTTTCTGTTGGAGTTATCAATTATAAAGGAGAAATTAAAGTATTGCCAATTACTGAAATTGTATCCGATAATGATTTCTTCGATTATGAAGCGAAATACGAAGGAAAATCACAAGAAATTACTCCGGCAAGAATTTCAGATGAACTGACAAGAAAAGTTGGAGAAACAGCCAAACGCGCGTACGAAGTTCTAAAAATGAAAGGTTTTTCAAGAAGCGAATTCATTATCGTAGACAACGAGCCTTATATGCTTGAAATGAATACAATTCCAGGTTTAACAACCGAAAGTTTGATTCCGCAACAAGCAAGAGCAGCTGGAATTTCTCTGGAAGATTTGTTTACAAATGCAATTGAGTTAGCTTTAGCATAAAGATACTAAGGTTCTGAGATTCTAAATTACTAAGATTTCAGAACCTTTTTTTATTCATAACTGTCAAACCAAGCAAAGTAAAAGTCCTACGCAAAAAACTTTGAACCTTTGTCACTCTGAACCTTTGAACCTCTAAAGAAAAAAAATGAAAGAAATCTTTGAATGGAATAGATTATTTTACAATGATTTACCAGCAAATTTTGCTTTAGAAGTAATATTTCGTTCAACGGTAATGTTCATTATTTTGCTGTTGACCTTAAAACTCGCGGGTAAACGAGGCGTAAAACAATTATCAATTTTCGAAACTGTAATTATTATTGCATTAGGTTCTGCTGCAGGAGATCCAATGTTTTATGAAGATGTCGGAATCATACCGGCCGCAATTGTATTTACCGTAATTATCATTTTGTACCGCTCTGTAACCTGGCTTACCGGAAAAAGCAAAAAATTTGAAGAATTCATCGAAGGTAAAACGGAATGTTTAATCAATGACGGAAAGTTTTCAATAGCTACTTTCAAAAAAGAAAGTCTGGCTCAGGATGAATTTTTCGCAGAATTGCGCATCAAATCGATTGAACATTTAGGGCAAGTCAAACATGCTTTTATAGAAACCAGCGGCGAAATAAGTGTTTTTTATTATCCGGATGAAGAAGTAAAATATGGTCTTCCTATTTTACCAGCTCTGTTTAATAAAAAAAATAAAACAATCTCGAAAGACGGAATTCATGCTTGTACTTTCTGCGGTCACACACAAGAATTACAACAAGGAAATGCAAACTGCGAAATTTGCCATAAAGACGAGTGGGTTTCGGCAATTAAGACATTTAGGATAACATAAAAACAAATCCCAAAATTTAAACTCCAATTACAGAATAAAAAAGCCTTTGCAGCTTTGAACCTAAAAAACAAAAAAAATGCGAAAAGCTATATTTCCAGGATCATTTGATCCAATTACTTTAGGACACGAAGACATTATAAAAAGAGGAATTCCTTTGTTTGATGAAATCGTAATTGCCATTGGTGTCAATGCCGAAAAAAAATACATGTTTTCGCTAGAAGAAAGGAAACGTTTTATTGAGGAAACCTTTAAAGACGAACCAAAAATTTCGGTGATCACTTACGAAGGATTAACAATAGATTTAGCAAAAAAACTAAAAGCAAATTTCATTTTGAGAGGTCTGCGAAATCCAGCCGATTTTGAGTTCGAGAAAGCTATTGCACATACCAACAGAAAACTGTCTAAAATAGAAACCGTATTTTTATTGACCGCGGCAAGTACATCATTTATAAGTTCTAGCATTGTACGCGATGTATTGCGTCATGGAGGCGAATATGAAATGCTGGTTCCGGATGCGGTTAGAGTGAAAAAATAAAATAGATAAAGTTGTTTCCAATAAAATTTTAATATTTGCCAGCGAAGCAAATTATAAGTAATTTCGCATTTTTAAAACAAACAAGAAATAATGAGCATCGAAAGAGAATTAAGCAAACGAAGCGGATCTAAATGTGAGCTTTGTGGCGCCGAAGAAAATCTAAAAGTTTATCAGGTACTTCCAACTAAAAAAGGCGGTCTAGACGAAAGTATATTAGCATGCAATACCTGTATTGACCAAATTGAAAATCCTGATAACGTTGATTTAAACCACTGGAGATGTCTTAACGACAGCATGTGGAATGAAAATGTTGCAGTACAAGTTGTAGCATGGAGAATGTTAAGCAGAATGCGTGCTGCCGGATGGCCACAGGAATTACTAGATATGATGTATCTGGAAGAAGATGTTCTTGAATGGGCAAAAGCAACAGGCGAAGGCGAAGATGACGAAAATAAGCTAGTTCACCGTGATAGTAACGGCGTAGTTTTACAGCATGGCGATTCTGTTGTTTTAATCAAAGATCTTAAAGTAAAAGGATCAAGCATGGTCGCAAAACAAGGAACTGCAGTTAGAAACATCCGTTTAGACCACGAAAATGCCGAATATATTGAAGGAAAAGTAGATGGTCAGCAAATTGTTATTATTACACAATACGTTAAAAAAATATAATTCTTTTTAGTAACAAAGGGACAAAGTAACAAAGGTTCAAAGGTTTGCAACTTAAAACCTCAAACTAAACAAAAAAGCTGTTCATAACTGAACAGCTTTTTTTATGACAATAAGTAAAACAGAGTTTTAAAAAACTTTGTCCCTATGTTACTTTGTAACTTTGAACCTTAAAAAAATTATTTCTGGAATAATTTATTGATTTGATCTTTTACAAATGGCTCAGATACGCTACTTGTTGCAGAAGAAGCATCTTTATTTGAAACCATAAACTGAACTGTCGCCTTATCAGGAATAACACTTCCTGTGTAGTGCAACCAGATATAATTATTTGGCAATTCTAACTTAATATCATACAATGGGCTTGCAGTAAAACCATTCATAATAATATTGTAAAGGCTTGCATAATCGTTATTCACATTTTTGAATGTAAATTTTCTTAAGCTTGATGATTCATCATCATCGTTCTGAATACTAGTATAATACACAGTATATTCATCTCCAATCTTCTGAATATAATTGTTATTTACTTTTCCTAATTTCTCAACAGGAACTGTTTCAAGAACTTTAATTTGCGCGAAAGAAACGAAACTAAAGAACAAAATGGCAACGGTAATAATTTTTTTCATAATGAATTTGGGGTTTACATTTTTACTGTAACAAAAAAACACAGAAATAATGAAAAAACACCTATCAAATCATTATTTTTTTAACACAAAATTGTAAAACTTCATTCAAAAAACACAAGGCATTGATAAACAAATAAATAGAACTAAAATCAGTCAATTATTCTATTTTTATTCAATTTAGTATTTTTTATTTTTTGTTTCTTCTTCTTTCTTTACAACATTTCGCGCCACTTCAATTTTGAACTTTTTACCTTTCATTTTTTCATCTTTGATGTGTTTCAGTAAATCTTTTACTTTATTGAATTTTACTGCTGCAAATGAGACAAAATCTTTTACTTCAATCAGTCCCAAATCGTCTTTTTCTAATTTTCCTTTTTGAGAAAAGAAACCAACAATGTCAAATTTATTCAGTTTTGTTTTTTTACCGCCGCTGATGTAAATCGTCTGAAATTGTGGAGGTTTCGGCAATGAAACTATTCCTTCAACATCAAGAATATCCATTCCATAATCAATATAATCCAGCTGTTTTTCACTTTCGTGAATAATTACATACGCCGTTCCTGTTGCCTGCATACGCGCTGTACGCCCATTTCTATGCGTAAATTCGTCTTCCTTTAATGGTAAATGATAATGAATAACGTGTTTCATTTCAGGAATATCCAAACCTCTGGCAGCCAAATCTGTTGTGACTAAATAACTGATACTTCCATTTCTAAACTGAATCAAAGCGCGCTCACGTTCGTCCTGATCCATTCCGCCGTGATAATAAACCGAATAGATACCTTTTTCGTTTAAAGTATCACTGATTCTTTCCGCAGCATCTCTATGATTACAGAAAATAATAGCCGATTCTGATTTTAAAGAACAAATCAAATTGAACAAACTTCCCAATTTATCTTTAGCCGGAGAAACAATCATTTTCATCGAAAGATTCGCTTTTTCCTCTTCTTCCGGAATAAAATCTAAAATCTTAGGATTTACAACGCGTGTATATTTAGGAATTTCAATATCTGAAGTTGCTGAAACCAAAACTCTTTTATTGACTTTCGGAAGTCTTCCTATGATAAAAGACATTTGCTCATGAAAACCCAATTGAAGCGATTTATCAAACTCATCTAAAATCAGCGTTTGAATTTTATCTGTTCTGAAAGTTTCTCTGTCGATATGATCTGCAATTCTTCCCGGAGTTCCAATTAAAACTGCAGGCGGATTGCTTAGATTTTTGATTTCGGTATCTATAGAATGTCCGCCATAACAAATATTGACTTTATATTGCGTTCCCATTTTTTTCCAAACCTGCTCAATTTGAAGTCCAAGCTCGCGTGATGGAACTAATATTAAACATTGAACCGATAAAATTTCGGGCTGCAATAATTCTAAAACAGGAAGCAAAAATGCCAATGTTTTTCCTGATCCTGTTGGAGAAAGCAGCAAAATATTGTTTTCGTTCAAAATAGCATCTTGTGCCATTTCCTGCATTTCGTTAAGGCTCTGAATCCCTAAATTCGAAAGTATATTGTTGGAATGGTGTTTTTTATTCATTTTGCAAAAGTAGAGAAAATAGTTGGCAGTGTACAGTTTTTGTATTCAGATTACAGTCGCAGTCGCAGTTTTCAGCCGCTGAAAAATGTTTTTCGCCACGAATTACACAAATTTTCACAAATTAATTCGTGCTAATTCGTGAAATTCGTGACTAACTTTTAAATCTAAATTTCTCTATATTTGAATCCTATTATAAATCCAAACCATGAAACTTTTTACCATTCTCATTTCACTTTTCACAATCACTGCTTTCTCTCAAAACAATAAAAAATACGATACTTTTTTCGAAAAAGGAAACGGAAATCAATCGGCGTCTTATGCAGAAACTATTGCTTATTTTAAAATGCTTTCCGCTGATTTTCCTACTATTCAAATGAAAGAAATGGGATTAACTGATTCCGGCGAACCTTTGCACATGATTACCTTTAATCCGGATAAGGAATTTGACTTTGATAAAATTCAGAAAACGAAAGCCGTACTTTTTGTAAATAACGGAATCCATGCGGGAGAACCAGACGGAATCGATGCGACGATGCAATTCTACAGAGATCTAGCAACGGGAAAACTGAAAGCGCCAAAAAATACCGTTTTGGTCTGCATTCCGGTTTATAATATTGGAGGCGCTTTAAACCGAAATTCTACAACCCGAGCCAATCAGGATGGACCTGAGATTTATGGTTTTAGAGGAAACGCGAGAAACTACGATTTGAATCGTGATTTAATGAAATCCGACACTCGAAATACAAAGAGTTTTGTTGAAATTTTCCAGAAAATAAATGCCGATGTTTTTATTGACAATCACGTAAGCAACGGCTCTGATTATCAATACAAACTAACTTATATTATGACACAACATAATAAACTCGGAACGGTTTTGGGCGATTTTATGAACAACGAAATGATGCCAGCCTTGGTAAAAGATCTTCAGAAAAAGAAAATCGAAACAACACCTTATGTTGATTCGTTTAAAGATACGCCAGACAAAGGTTTTGGGCAGTTTGTTGACAGTCCGAGATATACTACGGGTTATACTTCTTTATTTAATACAATTGGTTTTGTGGTAGAAACACATATGTTGAAAAAATACGCCGAACGGGTAAAAATGACCTACGAATACATGAAAACAACTATGGATTTTACCGATGCCAATTATCAGAAAATCAAAGAACTTCGCGTAAAAAATTTAGAGCAGTATCAGCCTAAAAAGAATTACACTTTAAAATGGGAAATGGACAGCACCAAAGCAACCAAATTTTCTTTCTTAGGATATGAAGCCGGTTACAAAAAAAGCGAGGCCACAACCGGAGATCGTTTGTATTACGACCGAAGCAAACCGTACAAAAAAGACGTTCCGTATATTAAAGAATTCAAATCACAAAAAGATGTTGTTATTCCTTCTGCTTATATTATTCCGAAAGGATATTGGAATATTATTGACCTTTTGAAGAATAACAACATCTCTTTTTCACAACTAAAAAATGACACGATTATAGAAGTAGAAAGCTATAGAATTGCCGATTTTAAAACGGTTCCGTCTGCTTACGAAGGACATTACACACATAGAAATACAACTGTAACTTCTAAAATGGTTAAAATGGCTTTCGCCAAAGGAGATTACATCGTTCCGACAACTCAAAAAGGTGTAAAATATCTTCTGGAAGCTTTTGAACCAGAAGGTGTTGATTCGTTTTTTAACTGGAATTTCTTCGATGCAATTTTACAACAAAAAGAGCATTATTCTGAATATATTTTCGAAGATACTGCAGCACAGCTTTTAAAAGAAAACCCAACTTTGAAAGCAGAATTAGAAGCTAAAAAACAAAACGACCGTGAATTTGCTAAAAGTTCTGAAGCGCAATTGGATTGGATTTATAAGCATTCTGTTTATTATGAAAAGGCGCATTTGCAGTATCCAGTTTATCGAGTTTTGTAGTTTTTTTTTAACCGCAAAGTACGCTAAGTTTTTTTGATTTTGATTGGGTTTGATTTACGATAAGAACGCAAAGCTTTGTGTATTAAACTTTGCCAAAGTTGCATTACAGTTTTTCTCAAAGCATTTGGAATAAAAGACAACAGCGAGACACTCGCGCCGGAAAAAGAAAAAGTGATTGATTTTTAATTGGCCACACTTTAATTTCAAAAACATTATGACTTTATAGTAAACATGAAAAAATTGATCTTAGTTATTTTATTGATTTCCTTCTTTTCTATAAATGCGGATACGTACGATGCCAAGGAAATTTTTCTTTTCAATTTAGTTCCGTTAGAGAAAGTTTCAGAAAATGAAAATGAATCCATAGATCTACACTCTTAATGAATCTTGTGCTTTTTTAATTGAAGCTACGGGAATTAAATTTAAAATGGAAGAATCCAATTTTGGAAGATTTAGCAAATAAAAAAGCAAGCAAGTAAAACTACAAATATTTACATTTAAATCTAAATAAAAAATAGTTGAATAATTATGGATAATTTAATAGAAGGTAAAAAACAATCATGGGATAGCATGTTCTACAGCATTCAAAGAATTGATTTATTAATAATCTCAATCTGTGGTGCTGGAATTTATACATGTTTAGAAACAACTAAATATGTATTGTCTGCTACAAATAAATGTACATGTTGTATAACTCCCCCCATAGTATTAATTAAAATAGCTGCTCTTTCTTTTTTAGTGGGTATTATATTAAATTTCCTATCTCAGCAGTTTGGTTATATTGCAAATAGAGAATGCTACTTAATGCATCTTGCTGAAATTGAGTTAAAACAAATTAAAGAAGATAATCCTGATCCTAAATTTGTTATCCAGAAAATAAATAAACTAGAAGAAGAATCCAAAAAATATGACACAGCTTCTGACAAGTTCTCAAACCTAACAACTATAATGAATTATGTGAGTATGGGTTCTATGTTCTTAGGTTTGATTTTAACTTTTGTCTTTTTTGCAGTTACCTTTGTAGGAGGCCTAGGAGTACCTTTTCTTTCTAGGCCTTCTCCGTGGCCGGGTCCTGCTGGCGGGGTTGGTCTTTGTGGAGGTATTGGTCTTTGTGGAGGCGTTGGTCTTTGTGGAGGTGTTGGTTGCTGTCTAGGTGAATTTTTGTCTGGCATTTGTTACAAATTTAGATTAAAAAATATTGAGATATAAACTTACAGATTTTAAATTTATATTTATGTAAAATTGGTAACAATATCCTACATTTGAAAAAAAGTAAAGAAATGAGAATTTATATACATACGTTGGATCCTAAGCAACTAGAAGTTCTTATTTTCAAATCTGTTGAAAAAACTTTGGAAACTTGGGAAATTAAAAAATCTAAAAAAGGGGATTTTTACTTAACACCAATTTCTTCCCAATATAATAATATAGTTTTGCTTCAGCTTTACGCTTCAAAAGAGAAGTTAACAGTTTATCATACTTATTGGACAAATGTAAAAAAACCGACAGATGCTGTTAATGCAATTGTTTTGGGGATGTTTACCGCAACTTTACTAACTCATTTTGGAAATGATTTTACAAAACTTGAATTAACAAAATAAAGGATGGATTTTTTCGACTTTTTAAAAGACCTAAGTGATACGACTAAAGAACGATTAAAAACACCTTTATCAGGTGCTTTTTTATGGTCTTTTATTATTTTCAACTGGAGGCCAATATTATTCCTTTTTTTTTCTGAAGAATCTATTGAGAATAAAATTATAGTTATTAATTATGAATATTGCTCTCCTGCCGCACTGGGTTGGCCAATACTATTAGCGTTTTTTTATACTTTAATAATTCCTAGGTTAATGTTACTAATTGATAAAAACTTATCTAAAACTAATGATGAACGAGTAACAAAGCGTTATGACGGAATCGAACATAAAACTTTACAAAAAAAGAAAGTTGCAAAAGCTGAGTATGAATTAAAGAACATTGAATCGGGATCACAATCAATTGATGAGCTTCTCACTCAGATTGAAGGATTAAAAGACAGTAACAGGAATCTTCAGGAAAGCATCAAACAGATTAATGAATCTCATAAGATAACTGTTGACGAGCTTCAGAATTCTTTAAAGCTTGCTAATGAAATAAATGAGGAAAATTATAGGAAAAGCGCTATTGATGCTTTGAAGAATGACAGTGCACCTCCAATAAATATATCAAACTCTCATGTAGAAGATTTGGAATACTTTCGACAATTTAAAATTCTCGTCGATAACGAAAAAATGTCGAGATCAGTAAAAAACAAGGTTCTGCAAATTGGTGCAATGCTCACAAAAGCAGAATTTATTTTTCTTCAAGACTCACAAATTTCAGATGGTAATATCATGATTAATGAACTTGAAAGTTTAAATATGATGAGATCGTTTACTGAAAAAGGACTTGTACAGGAGCAAATACAGCAAGGAGTAATAAGTTTTCCTTTGACAATCAATGGTGCAATAATTACAAATTTACTTAAAAGAGGAATTACATTACCTAATTAAAATCCCCCGCTAGCGGTAGGGTCGAGCTCGTGAACGCAATCTAAATCACTAAAAAAAGCACGATTGGGACGCTCGCGCCAGCAAAAAACTCGAAACTTGAAACAAATTCAAACAAAGCATATCTTCGCGTGAGGGATAGAGCCAAGCTACCGAAGTAGCGGCGAAAGCCCGACAGCAATAAAAAAAAGACCCAATGAACGCAAAGTTGATTGGGTCTTTTTTTTATTGGTGGCACGCCCAAATATTAATCCTTGGAATTTGGACTTGATCGGTAAGCAACAGGCGGTGTAATTTTTCCTGTTGAAATTTCTTCTTCTTCGAATAACAATTTAATGTTTTCGTAAGAGTTTTTAAGCGCATCTTTGATTTGTTCCGGGTTTAGCCAAGCCACTTTTTCGATTCCTTCTTCAAGCTGTCCGTGTGGTGTTCCTTCAAAATCAGATTGCATTTCGAACCAATGCGTGATTTTGAGTTTGTATTTTCCGTTGCGTTTGAAAATATGATACGTCTTTTGCAATTTATTGATAATACGAAGCTGATTTACTCCGGTTTCTTCTTCAACTTCTCGCATTGCAGTGGCTTCGATATCTTCGCCTTTCTCGATTCCGCCTTTTGGTAAGTCCCATTTTCCATTTCTGAAGATGAATAAAACCTCGCCTTTCTTATTGTACACAAAACCTCCGCCGGCTTTATTAACCGGAATTTTGGCTTTCAGGGTTTTCATTATCTCACTTTCATCGGGATGATACAGAATGGCTTTTTGAATTTTATTTTGAAAAATTTTTATGATAAGCTGTTCGATATCAATACTCTCTAACAAGAACAATTGGAAATCTGTTTCGCGTGAGATTTCATTTGTCAAAAAAAGTGGTTTGTCGTTCACAAAAACTTTATACATTTGTACTATGATTTTTAATAAAGATACTGCCGAAAAAACAGCCGAATTGCTTTTGCAAATAAATGCAATTAAATTGAATCCCGAAAATCCTTTTACATGGGCTTCTGGTTGGAAATCTCCTATTTACTGTGATAATAGGTTAATTCTTTCATTTCCGAGCATCAGAAACTATGTTCGTGATGAATTTGCTAAAAACATTGAAAAACAATTTGGAAAACCTGACGTGATTGCCGGTGTTGCTACCGGAGCCATTGGTGTTGGTATTCTGGTTGCTGAAAGTTTGGGTCTGCCATTCGTTTATGTGCGTCCGGAACCAAAAAAGCACGGAAGACAAAATCAAGTGGAAGGTTTTTTACAAAAAGGACAAAATGTTGTAGTTGTTGAAGATTTAATCAGCACTGGAAACAGTAGTTTGATGGCTGTGGAAGCTTTGCGTAATGAAGGTGCCAACATAAAAGGTATGGCAGCGATTTTTACGTACGGTTTTAATGTTGCTGAAGAAAACTTTAAAAATGCTAATATCGACTTGTTTACATTAAGTAATTACGAGAATTTATTGGATTTAGCGGTTCAAAAACAATACATTACAGAAGATCAGCAATCGACCTTGCTTGAATGGAACGCAAGTCCATCAACTTGGGGACAGGAATAGATTTTAGATTTTCTTAAAGTCGCTTTGCTCCTTTTAGAATTTATCTAAAGTTTTAACTTTGCGATCTTAGCGTTTATTTATAAAACCTTGTATATTAAAAAAATCTTAGCGCCTTTTGCGTTAAAAATAAAAAAAACAATATGAACTTAGAAAGTCCAAAAGTTACTGTTCAGAAATCAGCTCAGGATTTATTTAATCAATTGACTGACGTTAAGAATTTTGAAAAATTAATGCCGGATAATATCGCTAAATTTGAGGTAATTGGCGAAGATGCTTTTATTTTTGGATTGAAAGGCATGCCGGAAATCAAATTAAAGATGAAAGATAAAGTAGCGTCAAATAAAATTGTTTTGGGTGCTGCTAGCGATAAACTTCCGTTTACTTTGACTTCAAACATTGACAGTGTTTCTGATTCAGAAAGTGCTGTTCAGCTGTTTTTTGAAGGTGAATTCAACGCTATGATGGCGATGATGATCAAAGGGCCAATCAGCAAGTTTATTGAGACTCTTGCAAACAATATGAACAAGCTTTAATAATGGTAAATTATTAATTGTCAATTATAAATAGAAAGCCCGATTTTACAATCGGGCTTTTTATTTGAAATGCCACAAAGACGCTAAGACACAAAGATTTAAAATTAAATAAAAAAAACTTTGTGGCTTAGCGCCTTTGTAGCAAAAAAAACTTAGCCTCTCAGAATCTTAGTATCTTAGAAACTTAATAAAGCATCTGAACCTCTTTTATATCAAATTCTGAAACAGAATCGTCTTCAAGTAAAACCTGCAATTTTCCAATTGAAGATACACCTTGGATAATTCCCATGAAATTTTGTACTCCAGCATTCAAATCTAAATTCTTAAAAGGCATTGGAATACCTTTTCGAAAAAGCGAATGAAAATAATCGTCCCAAAAGATCGAAGCTGAAACAGACCATGAATCAATTTTTTCTTTGATTTTTTCAATAATCAATTCTGGCAAAATTTCTTTTTCAAGAGTATTTCCTAAAATAACCGCCAAAGAAGAAGCATGAGGCAATTCATCAAAATTAGTTTGGTTTACATTCAACCCTAATCCGACAACTGACACGATTCTGCCATCACTTTTGATGGTGTTTTCGATTAGTATGCCACCAATTTTTTTATTGTATGACATAATGTCGTTTGGCCATTTTATACTTAAATCAGGAATATTTAATGATTTTAAAACTTGAATTACACTCAAAGAAACAATGAGGCTCAAATTAAAAACTTGTTCATTCTCTGGTATAAAATCCTTTACCAAGACACTCATAATTAAGTTTTTACCAGATTCTGACTCCCATTTCGAGCCCATCTGCCCTTTCCCTTTTGTCTGATTTTCAGCCGTTACCACTGTAAAATTGGCAAGTTCATCACGGCTAGACAATGCCTTAAGAAAGTCGTTTGTAGAATCTATGGCATCGAGTTTGATTAGTTTCATTCAAGTAATTTTAAATTAACTTAATTTAATATTTTGTTAAGGTTCAAAAATAATCACAAAATTTGGTAACTTTACAAATTCATAAAAATAATTCATGGCGAAAAAGACTATTAATAATGATGTTCTATTGGCGAACATAATCAAAGGGATTGAAGAAGTAAAAGGAAATGATATCGATATTCTTGACTTACGAGAAATAGACACGGCTGTTTGTGACTATTTTGTCATTTGCAACGGAAGTTCTAACACCCAAGTTAACGCCATTGTAAACTCTATTCAAAAAACTGTATCAAAAGACTTAAAGGATAAACCTTGGCACGTAGAAGGAACCGATAACGGAGAATGGGTTCTGATGGATTATGTGCATATTGTGGTACACGTTTTCCAAAAACACATTCGTGAATATTATAATATCGAGAGCCTTTGGGGTGACGCCAAAATAACTACAATCGAAAACAAATACTAAAGAAAAAAATTTTAAATGGCTAAAGATAATAATCCAAATCCGAGTAAATTTAAAATAAGTCCCTGGTTAATATACACTGCAATACTTCTAATTTTTCTATTTATAAGTTTTGCAACCGGTGGATCTAATATGAGCGAGCCTGCTCAATTAAAATCGTCTGACATAGATAATATGTTGGCAAAAGGACAAATTAAAAATGTTATTATTTTTAATAATAAAGATGCTGAAATCTACCTTTCTGATGCAGCATTAAAAGATCCGGCAAATAAAAAAGTAGCTAAAGATATCTTCGACAGACCAAATAAAGGCCCACATTACACCACAAAATTTGGTGATTTAAAGTCTTTTCAGGAAAAGTTAGACAGAGCTAAAGCTGAAAAAAAATTAGTCGATTACGATTTCAAAGAGGCAAACAACTGGAGTGACATTTTCATCAGTCTTCTTCCAATCATCATTATTATTGGTGTATGGATTTTCATTATGCGTAAAATGTCTGGCGGAGGCGCTGGCGGAGGCGGACAGATTTTCAATATTGGAAAATCAAAAGCAAAACTATTTGATGAAAAGACTGATATCAAAACAACATTTAAAGATGTTGCAGGTCTGGAAGGTGCAAAAGAAGAAATTCAGGAAATTGTAGAATTCCTTAAAAACCCTGAAAAATACACTAATTTAGGAGGTAAAATTCCTAAAGGAGCTTTACTTGTAGGACCTCCGGGAACTGGTAAAACTTTATTGGCTAAAGCTGTTGCTGGCGAAGCTCAAGTGCCTTTCTTCTCATTATCAGGTTCTGATTTCGTAGAAATGTTCGTTGGTGTGGGAGCTTCTCGTGTACGTGATTTATTCAAACAAGCAAAAGAGAAATCTCCTGCGATCATCTTTATCGACGAGATTGATGCTGTTGGTAGAGCGAGAGGAAAAAGCAATATGTCAGGCGGAAACGACGAAAGAGAAAATACTTTGAACCAATTACTGACAGAAATGGATGGTTTTGGAACAAATTCTAACGTAATCGTATTGGCTGCAACAAACAGAGCTGATGTTCTTGATAAAGCTTTAATGCGTGCAGGTCGTTTTGACAGACAAATTTTTGTTGACTTACCGGACATTCGTGAAAGAGCTGAAATTTTTGCTGTTCACTTGGCTCCTATCAAAAAAGTTGAAGGATTAGATTTAGATTTCTTAGCTAAACAAACTCCTGGATTCTCTGGTGCTGATATTGCTAATGTTTGTAACGAAGCTGCACTTATTGCTGCCCGTAATAACAAACCAGCTGTTGACAAACAAGATTTCCTTGATGCTGTTGACAGAATCATTGGTGGTCTTGAAAAGAAAAACAAAATCATTACTCCAGAAGAAAAAAGAGCAATTGCAATTCACGAAGCGGGTCACGCTACGGTAAGCTGGATGTTGGAACACGCTGCACCACTTATTAAAGTAACAATTGTTCCTCGTGGTCAAAGTTTAGGAGCTGCATGGTACCTTCCGGAAGAGAGACAAATCGTAAGAACAGATCAAATGTTAGACGAAATGTGTGCTACAATGGGTGGAAGAGCTGCTGAAAAAGTAACTTTTGACAGAATTTCGACTGGTGCATTGAGCGATTTAGAAAAAGTAACACGTCAGGCTCGTGCTATGGTAACGATTTACGGTTTGAATGAAAAAATTGGAAATGTTACTTATTATGATTCGAGCGGACAAAGCGAATATAGTTTCTCAAAACCATATTCTGATGAAACTGCAAAAATTATTGACAAAGAAATTTCAGAATTAATTGAAGGTCAATACCAAAGAGCTATTGAAATTCTTGAAGAAAACAAAGACAAGTTAAATCAGCTTGCTGATATACTAATCGAAAAAGAAGTTATCTTTAAAGATGACTTAGAAGCAATTTTCGGAAAACGTACTTTTGATAAAAATTTAGAAGAAGTCGTTTCGTAAATTATTCAATAAATATGTAATATTTTTTAAAATCTTAATTCAAAATAGCCTTTTGAATTAAGATTTTTTTATCTTTGAACGTTTTCAATTAACATGTAAAGTATTTCATATAAAAATGAATTTTTTCAAAAAAATATTTGGGTCCGGTGATTCCGCTTCTGACGAAGAAAACGAAAGCGAATACGGAGGAAATCCAGTTCAGAATAGTCATCTATCTTTAGATGAACAATTCATTTTCAATTTTAAGAAAAATGGAGGTAAATTTTTGTATTGCGAAAACAAACAAGAAGTTGCTGAACAGTTTGAAAATATCCTTGAAGAAAATGATTGGTTCGAAAAAGAAGTTTTATGCTACGAACCAGGTCTTTTTCATTTATTGGAAGAAAACAAATTACAATATATTTCACCGAGAACTCCTAAATTTTTGCTAGCTTCCTGCGAGAACCTTATTGCAGATGAAGGCTCGATTTTGTTTTCATCAAAACAAATCAGACAAGACAAACCAAACGAATTACCTGCGAATATTGTTATAATAGCCACCACAAGCCAAATTCTGCCAATGAAAAGCGACGGATTGAGTGCTATTAAACGCAAGTACGAGAGAGACTATCCGACTAACATTACCACAATAAAATATTTCGAAAAAGCTAAAGAAGAAGATTTTACGCAATACGGAAGCGTAGCAAAAAATCTATATTTACTGCTTTTAGAAGATCTTTAAGATGAATGAAACACTGAAGAGGACCATTTCTGGTGCTGTTTATATCGCTCTCCTATTAACATCAATTCTGTTTTCTACTGAAAGCTTCATTATTCTTTTTGGGATCTTCTTAATTATTACAATTTATGAATATTCTAATCTGGTTCATCTAAATAAAATCTTCTCGATTCTATTTGGGGTGTTAACGTATTCTATAATTGTTCTTATTAGTCATTACAACAAACAGACCACTGCTTTTTTGAATAATCAATTCAAAACAGATTTAAGTCTAGATGCAAACATTCAAAAACTGGATATTATACTTTTGGCTATTACTTTAGTAGTATCCATCAAGTGTATTTTGTTTCTATTTTATGATTCTGTCCAAAAAGTAAGTGTCTCATCAAAGTATTTGTATCTTTTAGGATACATTACACTTCCTTTTGTGTTTATCGTTAAAATTTCTTTTGGGACTAATGATTACAATCCGAAGATCATTTTAGGGTTATTTATTCTTATTTGGACAAACGACACTTTTGCCTATCTGGTTGGAAAATCAATGGGAAAACATAAATTATTTGAAAGGGTTTCACCGAAAAAAACAATAGAAGGTTTTTTAGGCGGTGTTGTTTTCGCAGCATTTGCAGGCTTTTTAATTTCTAAATTATACATTCAGCCGAATCCTGAATTTAGCAGCAAATCCATTTTAATATGGACTATTATTGCCTTAATTGTTAGCATTTTTGGTACAATTGGGGATTTAATAGAGTCGAAGTTTAAAAGAATTTCCGGAGTTAAAGATAGTGGTTCTATCATGCCGGGACACGGTGGTATCCTAGATCGATTAGATAGTGTTATATTTGTAGCACCAATTATATTTTTATTTTATCAAATTTTATATTATGTTTCATAAAGAAGGAGGACCATCCATTTTATTAGGTACTATTTTTGCCGTTGCTGTATTGCTAATTGCCGACAAATTCATTGATATTGCCTGGCTTAGAATGCTTGTTCAGATTGCCGGCGTAGTAGTTTTGATTATTATTTTGCAATTTTTTAGAAATCCGAAAAGAATTGCAATCAGAAACAGCGATCATATCCTTGCTCCTGTTGACGGTAAAGTTGTGGTTATTGAAGAAGTATATGAAGGCGAATATTTTAAAGATAAACGTTTACAAGTATCTATTTTTATGTCACCTATCAATGTTCACGTAACTCGTTATGCTATGGACGGAATTATTAAATTCAGCAAATACCATCCGGGAAAATTTTTGGTTGCCTGGCATCCAAAAGCAAGTGAAGAAAACGAAAGAACTACAGTTGTAATCGAAAATGAATCTTTCGGACAAATTTTATACAGACAAATTGCTGGTGCATTGGCACGAAGAATCGTAAACTACGCTAAGGAAGGAATGCAAGTTGTTCAGGGAACTGACGCAGGTTTCATTAAATTTGGTTCAAGAGTAGATTTATTTTTACCTTTAGGTACACAAATCAATGTTGAACTGAACCAAAAAGCAATTGGCGGAAAAACTATTATTGCTACAAAAGCATAAATGGCAGATAAAGATTTAGATACTCGTTTTTCAGAAGCTGTTGAAACTGCATTACAAATGACGCAAGCTTCTTTGCCGCAAGATGTGCAGCTAAGACTTTATGCTTATTACAAACAGGCAACTTTTGGTATGGCAGTTTACAATCAGCCACAAAATTTTGATTTACGAGATGCTTTCAAAACAAATGCCTGGATGCAAATAAGCCACATTTCGATTGACGAAGCAAAGGAATGTTACATTGAAATTATCAATTCACTAACATCAAAATAAATTATTATGAAGAAAATGAGTATTCGTTTTGGTATTATAGCTTCATTTTTCATGTTATTTTCTTGTAATGACAATAATAAACTCACAGAGGTTGTTGAAGTTCCGCTTCCTACAAAGGAAGAAAAAATCCTAATTGGAAGTCCCGATGACGTAAAAGCTGATCCAGGATCTTTCGGATTGACTAAACTTCCATTTGCTTATGACGGACTGTCTCCTGATATTCGATCACTTACTTTAGAAACGCATTATTCTAAGCATTATGTAACGTATACTAATAATCTGAATAAGGAAATTGTTTCTACAGAGTATGAAAACATGCCAATTGAAGATATTCTAAAAAAAATGGATCTTAGTAATGCCAAACTTCGTCAAAACGCGGGAGGATACTATAATCACACTCTATATTTCAATACCTTAAGTCAAAAAGAGCAAACTCCAAAAGATACACTTGCTGGGTCTATAAATAAAGAATTTGGATCTTTTAACAATCTTACAAACCAATTTAAAGGTCAGGCCGAAAAACAATTCGGTTCGGGTTGGGTTTGGCTGGTAGTTGACCTATATGGAAGGCTACAAGTAACAACAACGGATAACCAGGATAACCCTTTAATGAAAAATGCTGTGATTCGTGGAACTCCAATTTTAGGAATCGATTTATGGGAGCATGCTTATTATCTGGATTATCAAAACAGAAAAGGAAGTTACATTGATGCTTTTTATCAACATATAAACTGGGAAAAAGTAAACGAAAACTACAAAGAGGCTTTAAAGAAAGTCAAAAAAGTATAAAACTTTAAAAAAGCTGATACAATATGTATCAGCTTTTTTTATATCTTAAATGAATCTTAGCTATGAAATCATGAAAGATATTGCAAACCGTTTTATAGAAAATCCACTTTTATCACCATCAGATATTCCGCCAAGCAGAGACGGACTTGAAATTACTTGTCTTCTTAATCCTGGCGTATTTCAGTTTCAAAACAAAATATGGCTCGCAGTACGTGTTGCTGAGAGACCAAAACAAACAGAAAACACCATTTCATTTCCTATATTAACTCAAAACGGGACGATACAAATAATAGAAATTGCAAAAGATGATCCTGAACTTATTGCTACAGATGCGCGCGTCATCAATTATAAAGGAACTGACTACTTGACAACTTTATCACATATTAGACTGCTTTGTAGTGAAAATGGAAAACAGTTTTATGAACCAAAAGATTATCCACATTTAGTAGGCGAAGGAATATTAGAAACATTTGGAATCGAAGATTGCCGTGTCACCTTACTAGAAGGTCGTTATTATCTCACTTTTACCGCTGTGTCTGACAATGGCGTTGGGGTCGGTTTACGTACGACAACGGATTGGAAGATTTTCGAAAAACATGGGATGATACTTCCTGCTCACAATAAAGATTGTGCCATTTTTGAAGAAAAAATTAATGGATTGTTTTATGCTCTACATCGTCCAAGCAGTGTAGATATTGGAGGAAACTATATCTGGATAGCCTCTTCTCCAGATGGCGTTCATTGGGGAAATCATAAATGCATCGTTAAAACAAGAACCGGTTTTTGGGACAGCAAAAGAGTTGGTGCCGGAGCCGCTCCAATAAAAACAGAAAAAGGCTGGCTTGAAATATATCATGGAGCAAACGAATATCATCAATATTGTCTGGGCGCATTTTTAATGGATTTAGAAAATCCGGCTAAAGTTATTTCCAGAACCGAAACTCCAATTATGTTCCCTAAAACAAATTATGAACTGAGCGGTTTCTTTGGAAATGTGGTTTTTACAAATGGTCATGTTCTAGAACCTGATGGCGATACACTGACCGTTTATTATGGTGCTTCAGATGAATTTGTTTGTGCTGCTCATTTTTCAATCAAAGAAATCTTGTCGCTTTTGATTGGTATTTAAAACAAAACGGGCTCAGAAAAAAAATCTAAACCCGTTTTTTATTTATTGTCCTTTAAATTTTAATTTACTTCATAAATAAATGATTCAGAAGGCTTTATTTTAACTCTTGCTATTCCTTCTCCATTTTTCACTGTAAAATACGTTTTATTTTCAGAATACAACTTATCTACCAATACATAATACGAACCGTCTTTCAGTTTCCATTTCGAAATAACATCAACAGGAACTTTTAATTCAAATTCACTTGTTTTTTCCGAAGAGAAATTAGCTACAATAATTAATTTCTGCTTTTCTGACCAACGCACATAAGAATAAATCAAATCATCATAACCTGCATTGTTTTGACGATTAACAGACTGAATCTGTTGAAAACTTCCCATTAAAGCCGAACTGTTAATTGAAAAATTCAGCAATCTTTTATAAAAATCACGCAAATTTTTCTCTGAGTCTGAAAGTTTTCCACCGTCAAATTTTCCTTCATTCATCCAACGCTGATGATTTGGAACTCCGATATAATCGAAAATAGATGTTCTCGAGCGTTTTCCAAAACCGGCATCTTCATTTCCGGCCTCTCCTACTTCTTGTCCAAAATAAACCATTGTTGGTGAAGTGCTAATTGTTGTTGAAACCACCATTAAAGGTTTCCCTCGTTCCGGAGATCCAGCAAATTCAGGACTTGCCAAACGCTGTTCATCATGATTGTCTAAGAAATGTAACATATGATGCTCTATATCCGACATTCCTTTCTGTATATCTGAAAGTCCATCAGGAGAAGATTTTCCTCGAATTACGTCTTTCAACTTATCATAAGTTTCGACTTTATCATACAAATAATCCATTTTTCCTAAACGGATATAATTTCGGTATTCTTGCGGATTATAAACCTCTGCCAACAAAAACGCGTTTGGGTTTTTCATTTTAATAGCCGAGTTCATATAACTCCAAAATTCATAAGGAACCATTTCGGCCATGTCATAACGAAATCCATCTACTCCTTTTGCAGTCCAGTATAATGCAATTGATTTGAACTTTTTCCATGAATCCGGAACCTCTTTATCCTGCCAAAATGCAAAATGCTCTTCATAACCTTTCTCGTCAAAACCTGCCGGAAGTTCAGGAAAATCTTTAGAGCCATCAGGACGAACTCCATAATTAACTTTTACTGTTTCGTACCAGTCATTTTGATCTGGTTTTGCTTTTCTTGAACCATTTCCGGTCCATTTTGCAGGATTTTCATCAAAAACGCCATCAACCAACATATTTTTTTCTCCGTTTAACGGAATATCTCCATCTGGAATTTCAAAATGAGTTTTCGGAATGTAATAGAAATTATTATCTCTCTTATATTCAACATTTACGTCATCATCGGCGCCAAAATCCTTAACTCCTTCTGGATTATTCTTTCCTTCATATTTTCGTGCAATATGATTGGGAACAATATCAATAAGAAGTTTTAAACCTGCTTTATGTGTTCTGGCGATCAAATCTTCGAATTCTTTGAGCCTATTGGCAGGATTAACAGCCAAATCAGGATTTACATTATAGTAATCTTTCACCGCATATGGCGAACCGGCACGACCTTTTACTACTTCAGGATCATCATTTGAAATTCCGTAAGCGGTGTAATCTCGTACCAATGCATGATGCGGCACGCCAGTATACCAAATGTAAGTAACTCCTAAATCTTTGATTTCATGCAACGCTTTATCAGTAAAATCATTAAACTTACCTACACCATTTTCTTCGATTGTTCCCCAAGGTTTGTTTGTACTGTTTTTATTCCCAAACAAACGCGTAAAAACCTGATAAACTACTACTTTTTTGTTGGTAGTTTTTTCTTCTTTTGATTCGCTCATTTTTATATTTTGCGTTTTACATGCAGTGAAAAACAAAGTTGCAACCATTCCTGCAACAATAAATCGTTTATGTACCATATTCTACTTTAAAATCTAATTTTTAAAAGTCTTTCGAATGAATTAGACATTCGAAACCATTTTCTAAATTTAGTCTAATTTTTAAAGTTCAAATAAGTCTCTCTTAAAATTAATTATAAATCAGCAAAAAATACTTTACTACAACGTAAGAGTTGGTGATTTTGTTGATAAAATCTAAATTTAAAACATACATTAAGAAACAGCAACTTTTGAATTATAAATTAATCCTAATAACAATATGAGGTTCTATCCTTTTTCATAAATTTGACAAAAATTTAATAAGTTGAAGAAATCACTCTTTTTCATATCACTTTGTTTGCTTTTGCTAAGCGTACAATTTGCTTTTGCACAGGCACCCAAAAAAATTAACATTGAACATTCTGATTTTTTAGATGTTGATCAAGCTACGGCACCTGATGCAGTCTTACTTACCGGAAATGTAAAAGTAAATCATGATGGCGTTGTACTTACTTGCAATAAAGCTTATTATTTTCAGAAAGAAAACTACCTTAAAGCTTTTGGAAATGTACAATTAGTTCAAGGCGATACTTTATTCTTAAACAGTAAATATGCCGAATACAACGGAAATATGAAAAAAGCTTTTGCAACAGGAAATGCCGTTATGACATCGCCTGATGCAACTTTGCAAACTGACACTATCAATTTTGACCGAAATGTTCAGGAAGTTTTTTACAACACCAAAGGAACAATCGTCAATAAAGACAATACTTTGGTCAGCAAATCAGGACGATATTACGTCGAACAGAAAAAATTCCAGTTTCTGACAGAAGTCACTATCACAAATCCGAAATACGTTATAAAATCAAATCATTTAGATTATTACAGTAATTCCGGACATACTTACTTGCTCGGACCATCAACAATTACAAGTAAAGCCAATTATATTTATACCGAGAAAGGGTTTTATGACACCAAGAAAAATCTCGCGCATTTTCTTCGGAAATCTTACATTAAATACGATGATAGGCGCATCGAAGGAGATAGTTTGTACTATAATCGAAATATCGAATTTGCATCGGCAACACGAAATGTAAAAATTACGGATTCAATTAATAAAGGCATCGTAAAAGGGCATTACGCCGAATTATACAAGCTGAAAGATTCCATGTTTGTAACCAAAAGGGCCGTTGCTATCAATTTGGTTGAAAAAGATTCGGTTTACATTCACGGAAAAAAATTAATGGTAACCGGAAAAGAAGGCGAACGTATTTTAAGAGCTTACAATAATGTCCGCTTTTTTAAAGTTGATATGAGCGGAAAATGCGATTCTATACATTCAAATTCAAAAACAGCATTGACAAAACTAATTGGACATCCCATTTTATGGAATGGCGAAAACCAGATTACAGGAGACGTAATGCATTTGATCGGTGATAATAATACCAAAAAATTAGATTCTTTAAAAGTTCTGAATAATACTTTTCTGGTCTCTCGGGATACGTTGGGAACCGGTTTTAACCAAGTTAAAGGACTAAATTTATTTGGGAAATTCCGAGACGGAAAACTGCATGATGTTGATATAATCAAAAATACCGAGGTAATTTATTACAGTCGAAATGACCAAAACGAACTTGTGGGAATCGATAAAAGTGTAAGCAGTAAAATCAATTTGATTTTGGAGAATAACGCTATTGAATCGATTACGCTTTTTAATAACGTTGACGGAGATTTATTCCCAGAAGCCGAATTACCAGAAAATGCCCGAAAATTAAGAGGTTTGGTCTGGCGTGGCGATGAAAGAATAAAATCGAAAGATGATATTTTTTCACCCGAAGACAATGAAATGAACGAAAAATTAATTCAGGAAGGAAAAGATCAGGAAGCCAAAGACAAAGATGTTCCAATGAAAGTAAGGAAAGAAACTTTGAATTACGACAAGAAAAAACCTGCTGCAAAACCTGCAATAACACCTAAGAAAAAATAGTTTTCAGTCGCAGTCATAGTTTTCAGTTAAGTTTGAAACTGAAAACTGCGACTGAAAAATGAGACTAAACTCAGAATCTTAACTTCTAAGCAACTTAGTACCTTAAAAAATGAATCCAGATTTTATAAAATACCAGGCACAAACGTCTCCTTATCCATTAGGAATGGAGGTTTCGCATGCCATTGGATCTTACATATACGATACAAACGATAAAAAATACTTAGATTTTGTTGCAGGTGTTTCCGCTTGTACTCTTGGGCATCAGCATCCGAGAGTGAATCAGGCAATTAAAGACCAATTAGACAAATATTCGCACGTAATGGTTTACGGAGAATATTCACAAAGTCCGGCTGTACAATATTGCAAATTAATGGCTTCGCTCCTGCCCGAATCTTTAAATAAAACCTATTTAGTCAATTCAGGCACAGAAGCAATTGAAGGCGCTTTAAAACTAGCAAAAAGAACTACAGGACGCAGTCAATTGATTTCTTGTCACAATGCTTATCATGGAAATACCATGGGATCAATGAGCGTTATGGGATTTGAGGAACGCAAACAAGCTTTTCGTCCTTTGCTTCCGGATGTTGATTTTATTACATTCAATAACGAAGACGATTTAGAAAAAATAACTACAAGAACCGCTGCAATTCTTTTAGAAACAATACAAGGAGGCGCAGGATTTATTCAGCCTGAAAATAATTTTCTGCAAAAAGTCCGTAAACGCTGTGATGAAGTTGGAGCTTTAATGATTGTCGATGAAATTCAACCCGGATTCGGAAGAACCGGAAAACTTTTTGGTTTTCAGAATTACGACGTTGTTCCTGATATTGTTGTAATGGGAAAAGGCATGGGAGGCGGAATGCCGGTTGGTGCCTTTACTGCTTCAGCAGAGAAAATGGATCTTTTAACAGAAAATCCAAAACTAGGGCATATCACCACTTTTGGAGGTCACCCTGTCATTGCGTCAGCCTGTTTAGCCACTTTGCAAGAATTAACTGAGACTAATTTAATGCAAGAAGCGCTAGAGAAGGAAAAACTCTTCAGATCACTTTTGGTACATCCTTTGATAAAGGAAGTTAGAGGAAAGGGATTAATGCTTGCCGCGATGACCGAAAATGCAGAAATAACAAATGAAGTTATTTTGAATTGCCAGGATAAAGGACTGATTTTGTTTTGGTTACTTTTCGAAGGATGCGCCATAAGAATCACACCGCCATTAACAATTTCCGAAGAAGAAATTAAAGAAGGCTGTTCCATAATTTTAAGCGTTATGGATGAAATACTGAAAAAAGGCAAATAAGCTAAAAATGAAACTGATTTCTAATCGCGTTTTCAGTTTCGAAAATTAATAGAATAACAACCAAATAATCTTTTAAATATCAGAAGATTATGATTAAAAACAGAACCTTGATTCTGTCCATATTGTTAATTAAATTGTTCACAACAATTAATTTTCCTTCCCCACATCAATAATATGGTTGCCTAATTTTATAACAGGCTAATTTCAAATAAAACAAAGTATGCAATTAAGCAACGAAGAAGAAGATTATAACCTATCCCTATCCAAATTTGAGTCAATGTTAAAAACTAACAAAGTACTCTTTTTTGATTCTGAAGAATTCGAAGAAATTATTCTTCATTATTTGGATATAGGTAAGGCTAATTTAGCAAAAAAGGCCTTAAAACTTGCATTAGATCAGCACCCAAAATCTACAGGCTTAAAATTAGTACAAGTAGAAATGCTGGTTTACGATGACAAACTCGAAATTGCTGAGAAGCTTTTAAATGAGTTGTATGCAATTGAACCTAACAACGAGGAAATTTACATCCAGAAAGCCAATATCTGTTCTAAAAGAGACCAACACGAAAAAGCGGTAGAGCTGCTTAAAATTGCGTTGCAGTATACTGACGACTACGCAGACGTGTATAATCTTATTGGAATGGAGTATCTTTTTATGGATAACCTTGAGATGGCAAAAGACAGTTTTATTAAATGTCTTGAAGAAGATTTAGAAGATCAGTCTGCATTATACAATGTTGTTTATTGTTTTGAATTTTTAGATCAAAACCAGGAAGCCATTGTGTATCTTAACGATTACATCAACAAAAATCCTTACAGCGAAATTGCGTGGCACCAGCTTGGACGCCTGCATTATGGAGTAAAAGAATACGAAAATGCGATTCGTGCTTTTGATTATGCAACCTTAATAGACGATGAATTTTTGGGGGCATTTATGGAAAAGGCGAAATCATACGAACGTCTTAAAAAATACAATGAAGCAATTGAAAGCTATAATCGTACGATAGAACTAGACGACGCAACTTCTTATGCATTGCTGCGAATTGGAAAATGTTATGAAAAACTTGGGAATTCGATAAAAGCGCTTCAATATTACAATCAGACTGTACATGAAGATCCTTTGTTGGACAAGGGATGGATTGCTATTACAGATTTTCATGTTCGTCAAAAAAACTTCCAAAAAGCCTTATTTTTTGTCAACAAAGCTTTAGCAATCGACAATCAAAATCGTTTGTACTGGAAGCGATATGCGACCATAAACAAACAAATGAACTTTTTTGAAGAAGCTGAATTTGGATATAGAAAAGCTGTGGAATTTGGTGATTACGCTTTAGACACCTGGTTATACTGGGTTGATATTCTTCAATTTTTAGGAGAATTTGAAAGTGCTATCCAAACCTTGTTACAGGCTTCAGAGTACTTTCCGGAAGAAAACGAAATCGAATATCGTCTTGCCGGTTTATACTTTATGATTCAGGACAATACGAAAGCTAAATTTCATTTAAGCAATGCCTTACGCCTAAACTTCGATAATTACATATTAATCGAAGACTTATTTCCGGTAGTATGGACAAAAAAAATGGTAAAAAATTATATCGAAAAACACAGAAAATAATAATGATTGGTATTCTAAAAAGACGTTTTGGCTTATTGGGCCGCAATATTAGTTACTCATTTTCAAAAGGGTATTTTACAGAAAAATTTAGTGATGAAGTTTTTGCCGGCAACAGCTACGAAAATTTTGACATTTCAGAAATCGATCACCTGACCGGATTAATTAAAAACAATCCGGATTTGAAAGGCTTAAATGTTACCATTCCATACAAAGAGCAAGTCATTCCGTATTTAGATAAACTTTCAAGAAAAGCACAATTAATTGGTGCTGTAAACACTATTAAATTTACCAAAAACGGAAAATTAAAAGGCTACAATACCGATTATTACGGCTTTAAAAAATCTTTAAAACCGTTATTAGAGCCACATCACAAAAAAGCACTCATTCTGGGAACAGGAGGCGCTTCAAAGGGAGTTGCTTATGCGCTAGAAGAATTAGACATTCCCTATACATTTGTTTCCAGAGAAGCAAAGGAAAATATTATTGACTACAATCTAATCAACGCGACAACATTTGATAATTTTCAAATTATTATCAATTGCACTCCTGTTGGTACAAGTCCAAATATTGAGGCCTGCCCTGATCTTCCTTACGAGTTTTTTACCGACAGACATATTGCTTATGACTTAATTTATAATCCGGCAGAAACACAATTTCTTAAAAATGCAAAAGAAAGAGGTGCCGTAATTAAAAATGGTTATGATATGCTAATTTTTCAGGCAGAAAAAGCATGGAAAATCTGGAACAAATAAAAAATAAAATGTTAAAGTAATTTTCGTAAATTAGTCTACTCATTAATAGACTGTTATGAAAAAACTTTTACTTTATTTCAGCATTTTATTTCTTATTTCCTCTACTGCAAAAGCACAAGATGAAGATATTAGTAGGGTCGATAGTCCCTTTTCGGAGCCCCGCTACCATTATTTTCTTCAGACTATCTTATTGTACAATGAATATTTGGATACAGATAATGGCTCGTTTAACACCACTAATTTGCGCGTTTTACAGCCGATAGGCAATAAAGCATGGAATTTGAGATTTGATCTTCCTTTAATTTCAACCAACTCAAATTCCATCAACCAAACCGGACTCGGAGATATTGCCGCAGGAATTAGTTATATTCCCTATTTCAAAAAAAACGACGGAATTGGCCTAAGAACCCGTGTTGTCTCAAATTCGGCTGTAGATCCTAGTTTTGGAAGCGGAAAATGGGTCGTTATTCCTGCCTTTATTTTCGCAAAATATTTCAAGCAAAAACAATTTTTATGGATTTCTACTGTTGAACATTCTCAAAGCTTTGCAGGATCAAGCAATAGAAATGATGTAAGCGTTACTCTTTTTGAAAATAATCTTTTGTGGTTCTTTGGAAAAAATTGGCTTGCGACAGATGTTGCTTTTAGATATAATTATTTTCTTGACGGCTTTCAGAATAATGCTTTTATGGAATTCGGTCGAAAAATTACTCCAACAAATTTGGTTTACGTACACCCCAGCGTTGCCTTTGGAGGCGAAAAATCATATAATTTTGGTGTCGAAGTTGGTTTACTAGTTTTGTTTTAAACCAAATTCGTAATTCTGTTTTTTATCGTTTTTATTTAAATTACAGTTGAAGCACTAAAAAAGCATCTAACCGTATTTCAAAATAATGAGCAAAAATTAACATATCAATCTATTATATCATATCAATTAACAGTTAATTCATAGTAAAATAGCGTATAAACAAACGATTTATTTTGTATTTAGAAACACCTTTACTATCTTTCGCACTGTTAAAGTAAAAACCTTATACATTTACAATGTTAGAAGAAAAGAATGATAACCTGCAGGAAGCAGACGGAAAATTAGGAATCGAAATTACGGATTCTACTCAGGAAGATGCAATTGAAACATTGAATTCTGGCAGTACAGTTGAAAATGAAGTTTCTGAAAAAGAGGCTCAAAACACCACTGAAAGCGAAGAAAACAATCACCAGACTGCACTTGATGCTATCACAAATTCTAATGCTGAAGAAAGTGAAGATGAAACGCTAAAAGAGCGCCATGATATTCCTATGAAGGATTATGACACCTTTGCACTAGATGCTCTTGTCGATGAATTAAAAAAACTAATTCAAATAGACAAGGTAATGTCTGTTAAGGATCATATTGAAGAAATCAAAAAATCATTTTTACTACAATACAATCATTTAATTGAAGAGAAAAAAGAAGAATTCAACGCTTCTAAACAAGATCCAAACGAGGAATTTGAATACCATTCTCCTTTAAAATCAAAATTTGACGAATATTATAATGTTTTTAGAGAAAAAAGAAATGCTCACTTTAAGCATTTACAATCAAATTTAAAAACAAATCTTGAGAACAGACTTGCCATAGTTGAAGAACTAAAAGAACTAATAAACCCTCAGGAAAACATAAAAGACACACTTAAGCATTTTAATGATTTAAGAGAAAGATGGAAAAATGCCGGAGCTATTCCTAAAGACAAATACAATCATGTTTGGAATAACTATCATTTTCATGTTGAAAATTTCTACGATTATTTACATCTGGATCGTGAAGCAAGAGATTTGGATTTTAAATACAATTTAGACCAAAAGCAAAAAATAATTGCAAGAGTTGAAGAGTTATTAAACGAAACAGATATTAGCAAAGCTTTCCGTGAATTACAGGACTTGCACCGTATCTGGAAAGAAGATATCGGACCTGTTTCTAAAGAACACCGCGATACGATCTGGAATAAGTTTAGTGAACTGACTAAAAAAATTCATGATAAAAGAGAAGTTTTATTCGAAAGCCAAAGAGCCAACGAACAACAAAATCTTGAAGCAAAAAAAGCAATCATTGCTAAAATTGAAGTTTTAGGAACAGAAAAAGTTAACTCTCACTCACAATGGCTTGTTCAAATTCAGAAAGTTGAAGGTCTTAGAAATGAGTTTTTCGCAGCCGGAAAAGTACCAGCAGAAGTAAACGAAGAAACCTGGGCTGCTTTCAAAACGGCAGTTAGAAATTTTAATGCTTTTAAAAATTCATTTTACAAAGACATTAAAAAAGATCAAAACGACAATTTGAACAAAAAAATGGCTTTGGTTGCAAAGGCTAAAGAACTTCAGGAAAGCACTGATTTCGGTTCAACAACACCTGTGATGAAACAAATTCAGGAAGAATGGAAACAAATTGGTCATGTGCCTAAAAAATATTCTGATAAAATCTGGAAAGAATTTAAAGATGCCTGCAACCATTATTTCGACAAATTAAAAGAACACAAATCAGAAGAAAATGTTGATGAAATCAACGCTTTCGATAATAAAAAAGCATATTTAGATATTTTAAGAGCTTACCAACTAACTGGTGATCATAAAACGGATTTGGATGCTATAAAAAAACACATCGAAATCTGGAAAGGTTACGGAAAAGTACCTTTTTCAAGACGTCATATTGAAGGCAAATTCAATAAAATCCTTGATGCTCTTTTTGAAAAACTAAGCTTGAGCAAGAAAGAAACTGAAATGATGCGTTTTTCTAACCGAATCGATTCTTTATCTGACAGCAATGATACTCGTAAATTAGACAACGAAAAGATTTTCCTAATGCGTAAAATTGAAGAAGTTCAAAACGAAATATTTCAACTTGAAAATAATATTCAGTTTTTTGCCAATACAAAAAACGCTAAAAAAGAAAATTCAATTGTTCTAGAAGTGCGTAAAAACATTGCTATCCATAAAGAAAGTCTCGAAGTATGGAAAGACAAACTAAAACAATTAAGAAATTTAAATCAGGAATAGATTTAGATCTTTACAAATAATCAAGGTGCAATTAAAATTGCACCTTTTTTTTTGCATTTCACTGAGAGATAACAAATTAATAAAACGAGACCACAAAATATTGATTATATTTGATATTCACTTTTTACAACTGATAATCAAACCATTAAAAACTATATTAATCCTTAAAACTATAAATATGAAATTTACCAGAAAAGCTCATGCAAATTGGAAAGGAACCGGCATGGAGGGAAAAGGAACTATAAGCACTCAGAGCACAACTCTTGACAATGCACAATTATCATTTAAAACCAGATTTGCTGACGGTGTTGGAACAAATCCAGAAGAACTTGTTGCAGCAGCACATTCTGGCTGCTTTACGATGCAATTAAGTTTTTTATTAAACGAAGGAGGTTTTACTGCGGATGATTTAACTACAGAAGCTACAGTAACGTTTGAAGATGGAACAATTACATTAATACATCTGGAACTAAAAGGAAAAGTTCCTTCGATTTCTGCAGACGAATTTGCTGCAACTGCTGCCAAGGCTAAAGAAATATGTCCAATATCAAAACTTCTAAACACAACCATTACATTAAATGCTGTTTTAGAAAATTAATCTAATAGTAAGACATAAAAAAAACCATTCACGATGTGAATGGTTTTTTTTTATATTCTATAACAATCTATTACATTGTTGCTTTTAAAGCTTTAGCTTCAGCAGTCATTTCTAACGCGCTGTAAACTCCTAACAAAGTTTTAGATACACTTTCATTCTTAGGATCTAACTCATTTGCTTTTTTAAGGTAAGGAATAACACTTTTGAAAACACCTTCTCTTTGTGCTTTTAAAACATCATAACGCTTCATATCTTTAGCAGAAGTACCCAATTTATTCATCTCATCGATAATTGGCTTTTCAGCTTCTAATTTCAATGCAGCAAGGTTAAGGTAAGCATTTGTATAGTTAGGATTAACTTCAATTGCTCTTAAATAATACTTTTCAGCATCTGCATTATTACCAGCATTTGCACTTAAAACACCTAAATTAAATACTAAATCAGCATTGTTTGGCTCTTTTTGTAAAGCTTCACCAACTAATTTTTTGTAAGTATCATAATCTTTAGTCTCAAGATATAAGTTAGCTTCTGTTAAAAGTAAAGAAGAATCATCTGGATTTGTTTTTCTTGCATCAGAGATAGCTTTTTTAGCTTCTTCAATTTTTCCTTTTTGAACCAAAATTAAAGCTAGATTTTTGTAAATCTCTCCTCTTTTTGATGGAATAGCCTCAGTTTTAGGCTTTTCGTGAGTACCTAATTTTACAGCTAAATCTCTTTCTTTTGCACTATTGAAGCCATCTTCATTCTTTGTAGCTTTGTTTACTGCAGTGTAGCTTGTTCCTTTTCCTGAATAATTGATTTTTTTCAATTCTTCATACATTGGCAATGCAGTATCAAAATCTTGTGCATTTACAGCAGTTGAAGCTGCATAGTATAAATTAATTGTATCATTTTTATCTAACAAATAAGCATCATATAACTTTTTAGCTCCTTCAGAGTTTTTGTTAGCCTGAGTATCTTCAATAGCTGAATTGATCAATTTTCCTTTAATATCAGTAATTGAAGTAGCCGCCTGAGTAGAATACTTTTGTTTTCCAGATGCTTTTTCAATTTCAATTAATTTTTTGTAACTGTCAGCAGCTAAAGATAAGTTTTTACTTTCATCTACCTTTTTATTAGCCAATTCTAAATAACTATTCCCTTTTACAAAATAAAACTGCGCCTGCTCAACATCTTTAGCATTTGCTATCATGTTCTCTGCGTCGTTTAAGATTGAAACTGCTCCTTGAGCATCTCCACTTTTTAAAGCTTTTTCAGCACTTTTAATCTGATCTTTCTGAGCAAAAGTAGCTAGTGAAATCAATAATGCTGATGCCAATATTACATATTTACTTTTCATAATATTCAATTTGTGTATTTAATTTTAATTTTCTTCTTAATTATTTATTCTTCAGATTCTTCTTCTTCAGAATCATCTTCGTCTTCTACTTCTTCTTCAGTATCATCCTCGTCGTCATCCGGTGTTCCATCATCTTCAAGAACTTCATCAAGATCTGGCTTAACTCTTTCTATAACCGATTCAACAACGTTTCCGTCTTCATCGACAACAACTTCTTCAGCCTCATCTTTCATTACTGTTGTAACAGCAGCGATAGAATCTTTCCCTTTCAGGTTAATCAATCTAACACCCTGAGTAGCACGTCCCATAACACGTAAATCCTCGATAGCCATTCTAATTGTCAATCCTGATTTATTGATAATCATCAAATCATCAGAATCAGTTACAGCATTTATCGAGATTAATTTACCCGTTTTTTCAGTGATATTAAGTGTTTTAACACCTTTACCTCCACGGTTTGTAATTCTGTAAACATCTTCTCCATCCTCGTCTACTAATTTGGTACGTTTTCCGTATCCATTTTCAGTTACAACTAAAATTTGAGAATCATTAATGTCGTTTTTATCAACAGTAACCATACCAATTACTTCATCAGTGTCGTCTTTTAAAGTAATTCCACGAACTCCAGAAGCTGTTCTTCCCATCGGACGTGTTTTGGTTTCTTCAAAACGAACCAATTTACCAGACTTCACAGCCAAAATAATCTGACTTTCACCGTTGGTTAATTGCGCTCCCATTAATTCGTCTCCTTCTTTAATTGTAATAGCGGCAACACCATTTACACGAGGTTTAGAATATTTCTCTAAAGAAGTTTTCTTAACCTGACCTTGTTTGGTTACCATTACAAGATTATGACTATTGATATAATCTTTATCTTTTAAGTCTTGCGTACAAATGAAAGCTTTTACTTTGTCATCGCTTTCAATATTAACAAGATTCTGAATTGCTCTACCTTTTGCTGTTTTACTTCCTTCCGGAATTTCGTAAACACGCATCCAGAAACATTTTCCTTTTTGCGTAAAGAACATCATGTACTGGTGATTGGTTGCAACGAACATATGCTCAAGGAAATCCTGATCTCTTGTTCCAGCACTTTTCTGACCAACTCCTCCTCTATTTTGAGTTTTATATTCTGTTAGGTTTGTACGTTTGATATAACCTGCATGAGAAATAGTAATTACTACATTTTCATCGGCAATTAAATCTTCGATACTTACATCACCACCAGAATACTCAATTTGAGAACGACGAGCGTCACCGTATTTATCGCGAATTTCAATTAATTCTTCTTTAATTAAATCTGTTCTTAAATTAACGTCTGCTAATAAAGCTTTCAAATGCTCAATTAATTTCATTAATTCTTCAAACTCAGCTCTTAATTTATCCTGCTCCAGTCCTGTTAACTGACGTAAACGCATTTCAACAATCGCACGAGCTTGTATGTCAGACAACTTAAATCTTTCGATTAATTTTTCTCTTGCTTCATCTGTGTTTTTAGAACCTCTAATTAACGCAATAACTTCATCAATATTGTCAGAAGCAATAATCAGACCTTCTAAGATATGTGCTCTTTCTTCCGCTTTGCGTAATTCAAATTGTGTTCTTCTCACTACAACATCGTGACGGTGCTCAATAAAGTAATGAATCATATCTTTTAGATTCAATAATTGAGGACGTCCTTTAACCAATGCAATATTATTTACACTGAAAGAAGATTGTAACTGAGTATATTTATATAAGGTATTTAAAACTACGTTTGGAGTAGCATCACGTTTTAAAATATAAACGATACGCATACCAGTTCTATCCGATTCGTCACGAATATTGGCAATACCTTCAATTTTTTTATCGTTAACCAAATCAGCCGTACGTTTGATCATTTCGGCTTTGTTAACCTGATATGGAATTTCAGTAACAATGATACATTCTCTTCCATCAACTTCTTCAAAACCAACTTTAGCACGCATTACAATACGTCCTCTTCCTGTTTTGAATGCTTCACGAACACCTTCGTATCCATAAATTACACCTCCTGTTGGGAAATCCGGAGCTTTAACATGCGTAATTAATTCATCTATTTCAATATCGTTATTATCAAGGTATGCTAATGTACCGTTGATAACTTCAGTTAAATTATGTGGAGGCATATTTGTCGCCATACCAACCGCAATACCGGTTGCTCCGTTTACTAACAAAGTAGGAACTCTGGTTGGCATTACTTTTGGCTCGTATAAAGTATCGTCAAAGTTTAATTGAAAATCAACCGTTTCTTTTTCGATATCAGCCATAATGTCCTCAGAAATCTTACGCATTCTAGCCTCTGTATAACGCATTGCTGCCGGGCTGTCACCATCGACAGATCCAAAGTTACCCTGGCCATCAACTAATAAATATCGCATACTCCATTCCTGAGCCATACGAACCATTGCGTCATAAACAGAAGTATCTCCGTGCGGGTGATACTTACCCAGAACCTCCCCTACAATTCTCGCAGATTTTTTGTGGGCAGATCTAGAAGTTACACCTAAATCATACATTCCGTAAAGAACTCTTCGATGCACTGGTTTCAAGCCATCTCTAACATCCGGAAGTGCTCTCGATACGATTACTGACATCGAATAATCGATGTAAGCTGATTTCATTTCATCCTCAATGTTAATAGGAATTAACTTTTCTCCTTCAGACATAAGTTGTTATGTTTAAATAATTATATTAGTTTCAAAGCGTGCCAAGATACGTTTTTTTGAAATTTTTTCAGCTATTTCCTTACACTTATTTCAATGATTTATTAACAACTTTATTTTCGCTTTTAGTTAATAAATTAAGCGTTTTTTAACGGTTTTATTGTTATTTTTTTTGTCAATTAGCTGACAGCTGTTCGCGATAGGTACGGTTTTTGTTTTTCAAACTGTAATTCACTAAATTTACAATACCAATTATATATTATGGATGATAATTTTTCACCAAGAGTAAAAGATGTTATTACATACAGTAAAGAAGAAGCCCTTCGTTTAGGACACGACTTTATTGGTACTGAACATCTAATGCTGGGCATTTTAAGAGATGGTAACGGAAAAGCTATTCATATACTTAATAACCTAGCAGTCGATTTAGATCATTTACGCAGGAAAGTAGAAATACTGAGTCCAGCCAATCACAGCGTTGAAGTAAATGCCGAAAAGAAAAATCTTCATCTTACCCGACAGGCAGAAAGAGCCCTGAAGACCACTTTTCTGGAAGCAAAAGTATTTCAAAGTTCATCGATTAGCACAGCACACCTGCTTTTATGCATCTTACGAAACGAAAACGATCCAACAACCAAGCTATTGAATAAACTAAAAATAGATTATGACATAGCTAAAGAACAATACTTAAATATGACTCCAAACGAAGAAGAATTCTTAGAAAACTTGCCAAGAAACGAATCGTATAATGACGATTCAGGACAAGATGACAGTCTAAAGGAAAGCAGTTTTAATAATCCAGCCAATAAGTCAAACAAAAAGTCGAAAACTCCGGTTTTAGATAATTTTGGGAGAGATTTAACAGAAATGGCTGAAGAAGGAAAACTAGATCCTGTTGTAGGACGCGAAAAAGAAATTGAACGTGTTTCGCAAATTTTAAGCCGAAGAAAAAAGAACAACCCGCTTCTTATTGGAGAGCCTGGAGTTGGTAAATCTGCTATTGCAGAAGGACTGGCTTTACGTATCATCCAAAAGAAAGTATCTCGTATTCTTTTCAACAAACGTGTTGTGACATTGGATCTAGCAAGCTTAGTTGCCGGAACTAAATACAGAGGACAATTTGAAGAAAGAATGAAAGCTGTAATGAACGAGCTGGAGAAAAACGACGATATCATTCTTTTCATTGATGAAATTCACACTATTGTAGGCGCCGGAGGAGCAACTGGTTCACTTGATGCTTCAAACATGTTCAAACCTGCTTTAGCAAGAGGCGAAATTCAATGTATTGGTGCTACTACTCTTGATGAGTACAGACAATATATTGAAAAAGATGGTGCACTAGAAAGACGTTTCCAAAAAGTAATTGTTGAGCCAACTTCTGTTGAAGAAACTATTGCTATTTTGAACAACGTAAAAGACAAATACGAAGATCACCATAACGTAACATATACTCAAGAAGCAATCGAAGCTTGTGTTAAGCTAACAAACAGATATATGTCTGAGCGTTTCTTACCAGACAAAGCGATTGACGCTATGGACGAAGCTGGTTCTCGCGTACACATCACAAACATTGATGTTCCGAAACAAATTTTGGATTTGGAACGTCAGTTGGAAGAAGTTCGCGAAATGAAAAATATGGTTGTTAAAAAACAAAAATATGAAGAAGCAGCCAAACTTCGCGATGATGAAAAACGTATCGAAAAAGATCTTGCTTTAGCTCAGGAACAATGGGAAGAAGATTCTAAAAACAACAGAATTGAAGTTACTGAAGATAATGTAGCCGATGTTGTTTCTATGATGACTGGAATTCCTGTAAACCGAATTGCACAAACTGAAAGCAACAAGTTAGCCAAATTACCTGAATTGATTCAAAACAAAGTAATTGGTCAAAATGAAGCTGTTTTAAAAATTGCACGTTCTATTCAACGTAACAGAGCCGGACTTAAAGATCCTAACAAACCAATTGGTTCGTTTATTTTCTTAGGTCAAACTGGAGTTGGTAAAACACAATTAGCTAAAGTTTTAGCAAAAGAACTATTTGATTCTGAAGATGCGTTAGTTCGTATCGACATGAGCGAGTACATGGAAAAATTTGCAATCTCTCGTCTAGTTGGAGCGCCTCCGGGATACGTTGGTTACGAAGAAGGCGGTCAATTAACAGAGAAAGTTCGTAGAAAACCATATTGTGTTGTACTTTTAGATGAGATCGAAAAAGCACATCCAGATGTGTTTAATATGATGCTTCAGGTTTTAGATGATGGATATTTAACAGATAGTTTAGGTCGTAAAATCGATTTCAAAAACACTATTATTATCATGACATCTAATGTTGGTGCACGTCAGTTGAAAGATTTCGGACAAGGTGTTGGTTTTGGTACAGCTGCAAGAACAGCTCAAGCTGATGAAAACTCGAAAAGCATCATCGAAAATGCATTGAAAAAAACTTTTGCTCCTGAGTTCTTAAACCGAATTGACGATGTAATTGTATTTAATGCTTTAGAAAAAGCCGATATTGATTTGATTATCGAAATCGAATTGAAAAAACTTTATTCTCGTATTGCTGAGTTAGGCTACAAACTAAGCTTAACTGATAAAGCAAAAGCGTTTATTGCAGAAAAAGGTTTTGACAAACAGTTTGGTGCGAGACCATTAAAAAGAGCCATTCAGAAATACGTTGAAGATTTATTGGCAGAAGAAATTATTACTTCGAAAATACATTCAGGCGACGAAATCATGATGGACCTAAAAGATGATTCGCAAGAACTATCAGTAGAAATTCATAAAGCTGAAGAACCGACTAATCAATAAATTAGTCAAAATTTATAACACTAATAACATGCCCGTTACGTTTTCATAACATAACGGGTATTTTTTTTATTAAAAATCACTATCTTTAATAAAAGCAAATAGCTATTTTTGAATTTAAATTCTATAATAAAAAACAAAATATGCTTCAAAACAAGGTCATTTTAGGTAGCGAAGAATGGTGCTCATTTCCAGAACTTGGAATCCCTACAATCAAGGCTCGTGTAGATTCTGGTGCCAAAACTTCGGCGATGCACGCTTTAAACATAGCTCCTTTTATAAAAAATGATGCCAATTGGGTAAAATTTGATATTAATCCGATTCAGAATAATATCAAAACCATAATTCATTGCGAAGCACCGCTTGTCGACAAAAGGATTGTAAAAAGCTCAAGCGGATTTAGAGAACACCGTTACGTAATCCAAACAAGTTTAAAAATAGGCGATACAAAATGGCCAATTGAAATGACCTTAACCAATCGTGACTCAATGGGTTTCAGAATGCTTTTAGGACGTGAAGCCATGAGCGGACGCGTTTTGGTAGATCCTGAAGAAAAATATCTTTTAGGTCAGCCAACTCCCGAATCGCTTAAAGAATTATACAAAAACTCAGAGAAAGCAAGTTCTGGTTTAAGAATTGGTCTTTTGGCTAGTAATCCGGAATTATACAGTAATAAAAGAATTATGGAAGCTGGCGAAATGCGCGGTCATGAAATGCATTTTTTGAACATCAAAGAATGTTATATGAAGCTGGATGCCAAAACTCCGGAAATCCACTATAGAGGCGGAAAAATCTTAAATCAGTTTGACGCTATTATTCCGAGAATCCGACCGAGCATTACTTTTTACGGTTGTGCTTTGACTCGTCAGTTTGAGGCTTTGAAAGTTTTCGTTTTAAATTCGGCGACAGCCATAACACAATCGCGTGATAAATTATACTCATTGCAATTACTTTTGAATAGTGGTATTGATATTCCAACAACTGGATTTGCTAATTCTCCGCTTGATACAGACAACTTAATTAAAATGGTAGGCGGTTCACCGCTAATTGTGAAATTATTAGAAGGAACACAAGGAAAAGGGGTTGTTTTGGCCGAAACCAAAAAAGCTGCCGAAAGTGTTATTAATGCTTTCAAAAGTTTAAATGCCAATATCTTAGTTCAAGAATTTATTAAAGAAGCAAACGGAAAAGACATTCGCTGTTTTGTAATTGACGGAAAAGTCGTTGCCGCAATTCAGCGTGAAGCTATGCCGGGTGAGTTTAGAGCTAATATCCACCTTGGCGGAACAGCATCCGTAATCAAAGTTACTGCAGAAGAAAAAAAGATCGCTATTAAAGCCGCAAAAGCAATGGATTTAAAAGTAGCTGGCGTGGACATTATTCGTTCTTCTAAAGGTCCATTATTGCTTGAAGTAAACTCTTCTCCAGGTCTTGAAGGAATCGAAGGCGCAACAAATAAAGATGTTGCCGGAGAAATGATTAAAGCTATTGAAAAGAATTTTAAACTATAATTAAGTTCATTTAAACTTAATCACATCTAAATAATTTAGCAGCTTTGATAAAGTTTTAAACTTTGTCAAAGCTTTTTTATTTAACTTTAAAATAAAAAAATATGGTTTTCCCCTATTTAGATATTATAATACGAAGTGTTGCCGTCTATTTCTTTATGACGATTGCTCTTCGCGTCTTTGGCAAAAAAGAACTTTCACAATTAAACACTGCCGACATTATTCTAATCTTACTAATCAGTAACTCGGTTCAAAATGCAATGGTCGGACCTGACACTAGTCTTATTGGAGGTTTAGTTGCGGCTTTAGTTTTGTTTGCCATAAACTTTGCAATCAAAAAACTCACAAAAAGATTCAAAACTCTAGGTGATTTAATACTTGATAAACCTGAAATATTAATTCATAATGGTGTATTGGATTTTAACACTTTAAGCAGGCTAGATATTTCGCATGAAGAATTAAAAGAAGCAGCGCGCGAACACGGCTTAGAGCACCTAACAGACATTAAACTTGCTATGCTTGAAATCGACGGAACTATTAGTGTAATTTCGAAAGATCAGAAAGATCAGAAACATCTTAAACAAACACATTACAAGCGAAAACATAACCATAAAAACCTTCAAAAGTTTTAATATAAAAACAAACAAAAAAAACCGATTTCAGTTTGAAATCGGTTTTTTAAATATGTTTACAAAATGCGATTTAAATCTCACATTTTACATTAATCATTTTACGAAATAAATACGCTCAGTAAAAAATAAACCAAACCTGCCAATAAAGCTGAAATTGGAATAGTCAAGATCCATGCCCAGATTAAACTTACCGTAACTCCCCAACGAACTGCAGAAACACGTTTTGTTAATCCAACTCCAATGATTGATCCTGTAATGGTATGCGTTGTACTTACCGGAATTTTCAAGTGTTCTGTAAAGTAAAGCGTTAAAGCTCCAGCTGTTTCAGCAGCAACACCTTCAAATGAACTTACTTTTGTGATTTTAGAACCCATTGTTTTCACAATTTTCCATCCACCACTTAAAGTTCCTGCAGCAATTGCAGAATAACACGCTAAAGGAATCCAGCTCGGCATTACACCTTTAATACCTGCATCATCATTTGGTAAAACTACATCCAACCAGGCATCCATATGAACACCAGGATTTGTATTGATATATACTGCAACCGCAGCTGCAATAATACCCATTACTTTTTGAGAATCATTACCTCCGTGACCTAAACTAAAAGCCGCAGAAGATAATAATTGCATTTTTTTCAAAGCAGCATCAGCTTGGTGAAGATTTAAACTACTGAATATTAAACAAAACGCACTAACCGTTAAGATAATAAAAGCAACTAAAAACCATTTAATGTTATGCGCTTCAAAAGCAACACTCCAGAAATGAGAATCAAATCTTGGCTTTTCTATTTCAGAGTATGGAACCATTTGAGAATAAACAAACCACACAGTAGCAATCATTAAAAGCACTGTAAAAATTTTAGGACCAATACTTTTTCTAGAAGCATTTAACAACCAAATCGAAATTAGGTAAGATGCTAAAGCTCCTAATAAAGGTGCTAAAACAATAAAAGCAATAATAATAAGAACTCCGGAAGGCATTGCACCATCTTTTCCTGCCTTATACCAGCTTACAATTTCATACCAATAATGAGTTGCTCCATCTTCTCCAACATAACCTGAGAAACCATGAACTGCAATAGCATGTGCCACAGCTGCTCCGGCAAAACCTCCAATTAATGTATGTGAAGAACTTGACGGAATTCCTAACCACCAAGTCAATAAATTCCAGCAGATTGCCGCTATTACTCCGGCCAGGATAACAACAAGGTTTATTTCCATTGTGTGCGCTGTTTTTGCAACAGTATCCGCAACACCAAATCCAAAAACCCAATAAGCCAAAAAGTTAAAAAATGCTGCCCAGACAACCGCCTGAAAAGGTGTTAAAACCTTTGTTGCAACAACAGTCGCTATAGCATTTGCTGCATCATGAAAACCATTGATGTAATCAAAAATTAAAGCTAATACTATAATTAATATAAGTAGCGTCATAAAATTATAACTTCAGAATGAAAAATTGAATTAAGAATGTTTTACAGAAATAGATTCTAGTATGTTTGCAACACTCTTACATTTGTCTGTTGCTGATTCTAAAACAGATAACACTTCTTTATACTTAATGATATTTTTAGCGTCTGTTTCGTTTTCAAAAATTTCAAAAACTGCTTTGTTATATACGTTATCAGATTTGTTTTCTAGTTTATTAATTCTAGAACAAGCATCTTTAATGATCTTAAAATTCTGCAAGTTTCTCAACTCTTTTACTGCACTATCAATATTTTGACAAGCTTCAAGATTGATTTCTGTCATTTTTCTGATCGATTTTGTAATCTTATCAACCTGATACAATCTCATACGACTTGCCGCACCATGAAGATAATCAGCAACGTTATCAATTGAAGTAATTAAGGTATGAATATCTTCTCTGTCAAACGGAGTAATAAAGTTTCTGCTTAACTCAAGGTTAGTCTGACGTGTAATGTCTTCTCCTTTTTGCTCTAATTCGTCAATCTTTTGAAAAAGAATTTCTCTTTCTTTCAATGGAAGATTTACAGCTTCGTGTAAGTTAGAAGCTAATTCAATTAAATTGCTTGAAGCCTCTTCAAAAAGTGGAAAGAATTTCTTGTCTTTCGGCACTAAAAATTGGAAAATACTGTTTATTGACATTTTTATATTTTTGATAGCGCAAAATTACTTCATTAATATTCTATAATGTTAAGCCATTGTTAACAAATCGTTTTCAATTTGGAAACTATTCAGGAACGAAACTGTATTTTCAATATCATAATGTAAGATTCTGTCTTCCTTAACCAAAGGCACAACTTCACGATAACTGCTTAAAAACATTTCTATAAAATCACTTGATTTTAAAGGATTTCTGTATGCAATAGCCTGCGAAGCATTCAATAATTCAATGGCTAAAATACGCTCCAGATTATCTAAAATTCGTAAGGCTTTTGTGGCACCGTTTGCCCCCATACTTACATGATCTTCTTGTCCGTTACTCGAAACAATACTGTCAATACTCGACGGAGTTGCCAATTGTTTATTCTGACTAGCAATACTTGCCGCAGTGTATTGTGGAATCATAAACCCTGAATTCAATCCCGGATTATCAACTAAAAATGCCGGAAGGTTTCTTAATCCTGAAATTAACTGATAGGTTCTTCTTTCAGAAATACTTCCTAATTCTGCTAAAGCAATTGCCATAAAATCTAAAGCTAAAGCCAATGGTTGTCCATGAAAATTTCCTCCTGAAATAATCTGATCGGCTTCTACAAATATGTTTGGATTGTCTGTAACTGAATTAATCTCGGTTTTAAATACTTTTCGAACATAATCGATAGCATCTTTTGAAGCGCCATGAACCTGTGGCATACAACGGAAAGAATACGGATCCTGAACGTGTTTCTTCTCCTGAGCGATAATTTCACTTCCGTCTAAAAATTCAGCGATGCGCTGCGCGGTTACAATTTGTCCTTTGTGTGGACGTATATAATGTATCAATTCATTAAAAGGTTCGATTCTTCCATCAAAACCTTCCAAAGAAATTGTTCCGATTAAATCAGCTAAATATGAATATTTGTATGCTTTAATTAAAATATGTGCTCCATATGCACTCATAAACTGAGTTCCGTTCAGCAAAGCCAAACCTTCTTTAGACAACAAAACAATCGGTTCCCAATTAAACTGTTTTAAAACTTCGGCGGAAGCCACTTTCTTTCCTTCAAAAAGAACTTCGCCTTCTCCTAATAAAGGCAAAGATAAATGTGCTAAAGGTGCCAAATCGCCAGAAGCACCAAGTGAACCTTGTGTATAGATTATTGGAAGAATGTCATTGTTATAAAAATCAACTAAACGCTGCAAAGTAATCAACTGAACTCCAGAATGTCCGTAGCTTAATGACTGAATCTTTAGCAAAAGCATCATTTTCACAATCTCTGCCGGAACTTCTTCTCCTGTTCCGCAAGCATGCGATTTCACTAAGTTTTCCTGAAGCTTAGATAAATTTTCATTTGAGATTTTTACGCTGTAAAGTGATCCAAAACCAGTATTGATTCCGTAAATCGGTGCAGAATGTGTTGACATTTTTTTGTCAAGATAATCACGACATTTCTGAACGTTTACTTTTGCTTCTTCTGATAATTCAAGCATTTTATTATTGCTTAAAATCTCTTGTAATGTTTCTAAAGTTATGGTCTCAGTACTTATATAATGAATCTCTCTCATGATTATTTTAAATTTAAGACGTCAAAATTCAACAAATCAATATTAAAAAGCAACATTTTGTCACAATAATTAAAATTTAGGATGGCGCCGTTTTTCACTTTTAACTAATTCGTAATCCCGACAAAAGGGCTTTAAATAGTTTTTTGTTAAGCTTTTTATTTAAAATCAGCTAATTGTCAGGGCACATTCGAAAAAAAACAATCCCTAATTCTATCAAAACTTCAATTTAGCATATTTAATTTTAACAAATACTCAATATTGATTTTTTGAGATTTGAATTATTAAAATATTCGTAAAAAGACACCAAGAATTTTTAATCCTACTTAAAAGCTGTACTTTTGAAAAATCAAAAATGAAAAGTAACAGCACAAAATATCAATCTACAATGACAGTTCAAACTAGAACTGCGATTGCTGCTACCACGATTTCTACTACAACAACTACTACCCCTTAGGGGTATACATTTTTACATATAATCCTAGGTTACCTATACTTTTTTCTTGAAAGAAGAGAGTTACTGGACACATGAAAAACATTTACAAAGAAAAAAAGTCGCAGTTTTCAGTTTCAGTTCACAGTTGATAATCATTGAACATTTGTTACTCAAAATCTTTGCACCTTATAAAAAATATCACAAAAATGAAAGTATTAAAATTTGGCGGAACTTCGGTTGCCAATGCTCAAAATATAAAACTCGTTCTCGAAATTGTTAAACAAAAAGCTGAAAAAGATAAACTGGTTGTAGTAGTTTCAGCATTAAGCAAAGTAACCGATTTGCTTCAGCTGGCGGCAGCAAAAGCAGCAGCAAACGACGAAAGTTTTAGAGAAGTCGTTGCAGAAATCGAGAAAAAACACCTTGACACTCTAAAAGAATTGATTCCGGTAAGCGAACAAAGCAGTTTGTTGAGCCACGTAAAAAGAATTATCAATCATTTAGAAACTTTATTGGACGGTTGTTTCCTTTTAGGCGAATTATCACCAAGAACTTCTGATACTATATTAAGTTTTGGAGAATTATTGTCTTCTTTTATTATAGCGAAAGCGTATCAGCAAATCAATAACGATGCGATTTACAAAGACAGTCGCGAATTGATTAAAACCAATGCCGATTTTGGAAAAGCAGTTGTGAATTTTGAAGTTTCGAATCAATTAATTAAAGATTATTTTGCTCAAAATGAAGCAAAAATCAATATTCTTCCTGGATTTATCGCACAAACTTTAGACGGAATCACTTCGACTTTAGGACGCGGCGGATCTGATTATACTGCTGCAATTATCGCCGGAGCAATCGATGCTGAACAATTGGAAATCTGGACTGACGTAAACGGAATGTTTACTGCAAATCCGAAAATCGTAAAACAAGCAAGACCAATTGCAAACATCTCGTATCAGGAAGCAATGGAATTGTCACATTTTGGTGCCAAAGTTTTGTATCCGCCAACAATTCAGCCTGTTTTGAGAAAAAATATTCCGATTTTAATCAAAAATACTTTTGAGCCAGAGGCCGAAGGAACTTTGATTTCTGATGTTGTTTTATCAAAAGATACTGTTGTAAAAGGAATTAGTCATATTGATAATATTTCGTTATTGACACTTGAAGGTCCTGGAATGATTGGAGTTGCAGGTTCGTCAAGACGTTTGTTCGAAGTATTGTCTCAGGAAAAAATCAACGTGATTTTTATTACTCAGGCTTCTTCTGAGCATTCAATTTGTATCGGGATTTTAAATTCGGATGCTGATAATGCTGAAGCTGCGATTAACAGTGCTTTTGAAGTCGAAATTTCACAGAACAAAATCGATCCATGTTATGTCGAAAAAGACCTTTGCATCATTGCTTTGGTTGGTGAAAACATGAAAAATCACCAAGGTTTAAGCGGAAGAATGTTCTCTACTTTAGGAAAAAACAACGTAAATATCCGTGCGATTGCGCAAGGTGCTTCTGAAAGAAATATTTCGACTGTGATTAACGAAAGAGACGTTAAAAAAGCATTGAATACTTTACACGAAAACTTCTTTGAAGAAAACACAAAACAGCTGAATTTATTCGTAATGGGAGTTGGAAATGTGGGCGAAAAATTCATCGAACAGATTCACAATCAGAGAAAATTTTTAAAAGAGGTTTTAAAAATCAATGTTCGCGTAATTGCGTTGTCAAATTCAAGAAAAATGATTTTTGATGAGGACGGAATTTCATTAAAAGACTGGCAATCGACTTTAGAAAAAGGAGAAGCTGCAATTCCGACAGAATTCATCGCACGCGCCAAAGAACTGAATTTACGTAACAGCATTTTTGTTGATATCACAGCAAATGCAAACGTATCTGAAATGTATGAGAAATTCTTAAAAGAAAGTATTGCGGTTGTAACTTGTAACAAAATTGCTTGTTCATCTGCGTACGACAATTATAAAAAACTAAAAAGCTTATCTCGCCAATACAACGCTCCGTTTTTATTTGAAACGAATGTTGGTGCGGGATTACCAATTATTGATACTGTAAAAAATCTTATTGCTTCTGGTGATAAAGTGCATAAAATTCAGGCGGTTTTATCAGGAAGTTTGAATTTCATTTTCAACAATTTCGACAAAGACAATTCTTTCCACGATGTGGTGAAAGAAGCCGGAGTTCAAGGTTTCACAGAACCAGATCCGAAAATCGACTTAAGCGGTGTTGATGTGGCTCGTAAAATCCTGATTTTAATTCGCGAAAGCGGTTACGAAATGGATATTGATGCTATCGCAAACGAATCGTTTTTACCGGTAGAATGTTTAGCAACAACAAACAACGAAGACTTTTTTGCTTCGTTAATCAAACATGCTTCACATTTTGAAGGTATTTATAATGAAGCTTTAGCAAAAGATTCAAGATTGAAATACGTGGCGCAATTCGAAAACGGAAAAGCAAGCGTTGGACTGCAATTCATCCCAAAAGATCATCCTTTTTACAATTTAGAAGGAAAAGATAATATCGTTTTGTTCTACACAGACCGTTACGTAGATCAGCCTTTATTGATCAAAGGAGCCGGAGCCGGAGCTGCGGTAACAGCATCAGGAATTTTTGCAGACGTTATTAGAATTGGAAATGTTTAGTAAAGGGACAAAGGTTCAAAGGCGCAAAGGGACAAAGGTTTTTTCTCTTTGTCTTTCTGCCTCTTTGAACCTTAACCTAAATATAAAATATAGAGTTGCAAAAACCTCTGAACCTCTGAGCCTTTGCCACTCTGAACCTTTAAAAAGATGGAAATAAAACTATTTTGCCCAGCAACTATCGCAAACCTCTCGTGCGGATTTGACGTACTTGGACTTTGCTTAGACAATGCGGGCGATGAAATGATTGTTCGAAAAGTCGATCAAAAAGGAGTTCGAATCACTAAAATTGTCGGTGCCGATTTGCCTTTGGAAACCGAGAAAAACGTTTCCGGAGTTGCGGCTTTGGCGATGTTAGAAACTTTAGACGAATTGGATTTTGGATTCGAAATCGAAATTTACAAAAACATAAAAGCTGGAAGCGGAATCGGAAGCAGTGCTGCAAGTTCTGCCGGAGCGGTTTTCGGAATTAATGAATTATTAGGAAGACCTTATTCTCGTAAAGATTTGGTTCAGTTTGCGATGCAGGGCGAGAAATTAGCCAGCGGAAACGCGCATGCCGACAACGTTGCTCCTGCCCTTTTAGGCGGATTTACTTTGGTGAGAAGTTATGCGCCGCTTGATATTATCAGAATTGACAGTCCGGAAGAATTATACGCAACGGTTGTTCACCCGCAGATTGAATTGAAAACATCTGATGCTCGTTCGGTTTTAAAACAGAACGTTTCCCTTAAAAGCGCGATTATGCAATGGGGAAATGTAGGCGGATTGGTCGCTGGTTTATACACCAAAGATTACGAATTAATCGGTAGATCGCTTCACGACGAAATCGTTGAGCCTTTAAGAAGTGTTTTAATTCCGGGATTCGACCAGATAAAACAAACGGCTTACGAAAACGGCGCGTTAGGTTCTGGAATTTCAGGTTCTGGTCCATCTATTTTCGCTTTAAGCCGAGGAAAAGATACCGCTGAAAAAATCGCAAAAGCCATGAGCGACGTTTACGAAAAAATGAATTTACCGTATGAAATTCATGTTTCGAAGATTAATCCAGACGGCGTAAGAATTTTGTAAAGAAGTATTAAGACAAGTTTGTCAGGCTGAGCGGTCCCGAGGCTTCGGGAGAAGCCCCGCAAAGTATAGCACGTTCAGTTTGTCATTTCGACGTAAGGAGAAATCACACTAGTATGCCGACAAAGATTGGCGAATTTCTATACGGAGTTTCGAGTGCGATTTCTCGTTCCTCGAAATGACAAACGTCGAGAATTTACTTTATGTCTATACGTTGCGGGGCTTCTCCCGAAGCCTCGGGACCGCTCAGCCTGACAAAACGAAGAGATAATTAAAAATAAAAAACAAAAGCTATAAGCAAACATAGGAAAAGCCTAAAGCATATTGCTTACAGCCTAAAGCCATAGAAATGAAATACTACAGTTTAAACCATAATGCCCCAAAAGTTTCTTTCAAAGAAGCTGTTATACAAGGATTAGCCACTGACAAAGGATTATATTTCCCAGAAAGTATTACACCGCTTGATCCTTCATTTTTTGATAAAATCGAAAGTTTAAGCCACGAAGAAATCGCTTTTGAAGCGATCAAACAATTCGTTGGCGATGAAATACCTGCAGATAAATTAAAAGAAATCATTGCCGAGACTTTAGTTTTTGATTTTCCGGTGGTGAAAGTCGAAGACGGAATCTATTCGTTAGAATTATTTCACGGTCCTACAATGGCGTTTAAAGACGTTGGAGCGCGTTTTATGTCACGTTGTTTGGGTTATTTCAATAAAGATAAAAAAGACGCTAAAAACACCGTTTTGGTAGCCACTTCCGGAGATACTGGCGGAGCTGTTGCCAGTGGATTTTTAGGCGTTGACGGCGTTGATGTTGTCATTTTATATCCGTCAGGAAAAGTGAGCGATATTCAGGAAAAACAATTGACCACTTTAGGGCAAAACATTAAAGCGCTTGAAGTTGACGGTGTTTTTGATGATTGTCAGGATATGGTAAAAAAAGCGTTTTTAGATGAAACTTTAGCGCATAAAAACCTGACTTCGGCAAACTCTATTAATATTGCGCGCTGGTTACCGCAAATGTTCTATTTCTTCTTTGCTTACAAAGCGTTGAAAAGCCAAAACAAACCTTTAGTTTTCTCTTGCCCAAGCGGGAACTTCGGGAATATCTGCGCCGGAATTATGGCAAAGAAATTAGGTTTGCCAATTGAGCATTTTGTAGCGTCTACAAACGTAAATGACACGGTGCCAAGATTCTTAGAAAACGGAAAATACGATCCAAAACCTTCTAAAGCAACAATCTCTAACGCCATGGACGTTGGAAACCCAAGCAACTTTATTAGGATTCAGGAATTGTACAACAATGACTTAAAAGCTTTCGAAAAAGACTTCTCTTCTTATAGTTATACTGATGAAGAAACATTAGTTGCTCTAAAAAACATTTATTACACAGACGGTTATATCGCAGAACCGCATGGTGCTGTTGGTTATTTAGGTTTGAAAAAAGAATTGGAGAAACATAGCAATGCTATTGGAATTTTCTTAGAAACGGCGCATCCTATAAAGTTTTTGGATGTTGTTGAACCTGCTTTAGGCATTACACTTCCGATTCCTGGTCAGATTGAGAGTGTTATTAATGAGGAGAAAGTTAGTGTGAAAATTAAGAGTTATGAGGAATTGAAGGAATTCTTAGGGTAATTTATTTGTTCTTTTAAGCTTAAAAAAAATCGGTTGAATTTTGTTTTCAACCGATTTTTTTTTAAAACACTCATAAACTATTATCCTTAGAATCAAGAAAGTGCCCTATCCCTCAATATTATAATTTTAAAAATTGGGAAGAAAAAAAACATATATTTGAGAAACAAGAAAATGAAATAATAATCATCGATCCATGTTAAATTAAAAAAGCAACGATTAATTTAGTTAAACTCAATGGAAACAAAACAATTTAAAAAGCGAATAACCGAGATGACCAATTTCAATTGGTTTAATTCTGTAGAAATTAATATCTCGTTTCCGACTCTTAATTCAACTCAAAACTTTAAAGGTCTAGCTTCATATCACAAATTTCTCGATGAACAAATTTCTGGCTGGGAAGAATTTGAAAATTTACCAACGGAACTTATTGATTCAAAAAATTATTTTATAAGTAAAAAACAAGAAATTGAAAATTTTGTTGAATCATATTCTGCTATAGAAGATGATTCAGACTTAGATTCTAATTTTGTAAACGTGCTTAATAATATTAATCGGAGAAATACAAATATTTTTACTTATGATTCTCCTGAAGTTGATTTTCTATTAAGAGTTTATCAATCTAATCAAACATCTTTTCTTGGCGCTTTTACATATTTAATTGGTGACCTTAACCAGCATATAAACAACAAAAAAATATTTGAAGGATATTTAGCCGCATATGAATTTAAATCTAAGGAAAACAAATTATCTGAAAGAGTAAGCGCTGAAAAAACATCTCTTCAACAACTTAAAAATAATTTTAAAAATCGATTACCGGAACTTGATAAACAATTAGTAGATCATTTGAAAGACGGATCAGATAAATATGATGAATATGTAAAAAGAATTGATGATTTTCAAACAGATAAAGAAAAAACTTATTCAGATTGGTTTATTAATACCAAAGGGGAATTTGAAACTTTTGACAAAGATTCAAAACTAAAGATAGGAGAGTTAGAAAAAACTTATAAAGAAAAATTAAAACTAGAAGGACCTGCAACTTACTGGTCAGAAAGAGCTAAAAAATTAAGACGACAAGGCTGGATTGCGCTTACTTGTCTAATTATTTTAGTTTTATTAGTTTGCGATTCGTTAAATGAGTTGCTATGGCGAAGTCCGGAGCAGATATTTACAAGCTATTTTAAAGGTGATCATAGTGCAGCAATTAGATGGTCAATAATATACATAACATTAATCGCTTTTCTTGCTTTCTGCATAAAAGCAGTTTCCAAAGTAATGTTTAGTTCTTTCCACTTAGCAAGAGATTCAGAAGAAAGACATACTTTAACTTATTTCTATCTCGCCTTATTAAAAGAATCTGAAATTGATTCAGAAGAGAAAAAATTAATTATGCAATCATTATTTAGTAGAGCAGATACCGGTTTACTCAAAGAAGATTCGTCACCAACAATGCCAAATGATTTGGTAGGCAAATTTTTTAGTGGTGGAAAATGATGAGTTTTACTTATTGAATATTACGATAAAACCAATTACATTTTAAAATCCTTAATTACAAAATTTTCACTAATTTACCCATCTCGTTCTGAAAATACTTATATAATGATAATGTTTACTAGCAAGACAGCTGGCGTCAGCAGGGAAAAATTATCGATTTAAATAGCAGACACAAAAAATAACTAAATAAAAAATGGAGAAATACTTTTATAATTTTTTACTCATATTATTTTCGCTTGCATTTTTTTATATATTCAAAAATTTTTGGCCAAAATATTTTGAAACAAAAGCAACAAATCAAGCCACAAAGGAAGATATTGGAGAAATAACAGAAATAGTCGAAAATATAAAATCAGATTTATTAAAGCAAAATGAAATATTAAAAGCACAAATTTCATTTAATAATCAACATCGTTTAAATTTAAAGAACGCAGAACGCGAAGCTCTTTTCGCATTCAATAAACATATTGCAGCATGGTTTTACTATTTGATACGCTTTAGTTTTTCAAATTATGACATAAACAATTATCAAGAAATAAAGCAATCCTTAAAAGAATTTGCCAAAAGACAGTACGATAGTGATTTAGCTGAAGCTCATTTAACATTATTCATGCAAGATCAAGAATTTATTGACTTAAAAAAAGACTTAGTTATCAGCATAATAGAATTAGAATTTATTTTGACAAAGGCGGTAAATGAACTTCATTATAAATATTCAAAAGCTGAATTCGAGTTAAGTCAAGCGCAAAGTGATTTTGCCAAACAAACCTTAATAAGGAATTCACTCAGAGAAGAAACCTATTCTTTACAAAAAAAGAGCTCCGATGACAGTATTGAACAGTTTAAAAAATTGAATATTCTCTACAAAAAAATGATCAAACTCATCAATAAAAGATTAAAGCAAATAGAATCTGATGAGAACTCCATTTAATAATCAAAAACATAAATAAAAAACAAATCTTTGCCACTAAGAGCGAGACACACGCTCGCACTAACAAATAGACCAATTTTCTACATAAATGACGTCCCAACATCCATAGTTGAGGTTGTTTACCCCAATTTTTCGGTTCCGAGCCTCAAATTTGACGTCACGAACCTCAAAATATACGTTGCCTGACGTAAAATTTGACGTCATGAGGCTCAAATTTGGGGTTCCGGACGTCAAATTTGAGGTTCCGAACCTGAACGATGGAGTTCTGAACCTAAACGATGGGGTTCAGAACCTAAATGATGCATGAAAGAACGTAATCCGAGATTTAAATTATGCATTAGATTACAATGATTTTCGCTGTACAAAGTCAGGAGACTTTGCACAGCCTAAGACTTCGCACAACTTCAAAGTTTCAAGTTAATCAGCAATCGAAAAAGTAGCCAAAACCCCTTTATGATCTGACGGCCATATACCGTTTGGTTTTAAAAACATATCTCCGTCGGGAGTCTCCACTCCTTTTCCTTTTATTATACTTGCTACAGGTCCAACAATTACAGCATCTTTTAGCGAAAGCTTTTTATTTGGATAGAAATAGATAAAGTCAATACGATCTCTTTCATCGGCGTCTTTCGCCCATAATAGTTTTGACAACTCCACATCAGTGTTATAAGCTGGCCAGGTAAATCCCGGATTTTTAACCGGATCAGGATATTTTACTCTGTAAGCATCCAGAAATCCATTATTTTTAAGCGTTACACTGGTGTGCCACGGAACAATAACGCCGTTATGATCAAATAAATCTTTTGTTGCTGCTGTCCAATCTAAATGCGAAGGTTCATTAAAATCACCTCCTAGAAGCACCAGATTTCCTTTTTGACGTTCTACTTGAGCATCTTTTACAAAAAGTGCTATTTCTTCGTCACGTTGCGAATCGATATTTTGTTTCAGAATTTTTTCGGTATCTAAAATGGGTTCCGGTAATTTTTCCCAGTTAATTCCGTCGTAACCTCTCGGCAAATAACAAGCGTAATGCGTATAATCTAAATGCGCTGCATATACGGCAACACTGGTTTTCTTGTTCAACCTGATCATACATTTGGTAACCGATTCTGAACTTATCGATGCTGTAGACTCGATAGGAAATTTGGACAAAATACATGCATCCGTTTTGAGACTAGAACCATAAAAAGTCGCGCCTTTCGCTTTTAGGGCTTCCAAAAGATGTGGCACAAACAACACTCCTTTATAATTGCGCACTTCACTCAGGAAAACGACATCGGCTTCTGATTGAAGAATTACTTCCACTATCGCATCAAAACCTCCTTTTACCGAAGTTCCTTCCTGTCAGGTATTTAAAGAAAGTACTTTTAACTGTCCTTTAAAATTGTTTTCTGTTGAAGACATAATCGTTTCTTTTGCACTGAAAGCAGATAAAGAACCAATAGCTGTTCCAAAAAACAGCAAAAAAGTAAGGAATACTAGTTTATTTTTCATTGAAATATCTTAAAAATTAGATCGGGATTTTCTCTCGACTAGGTTATTGATTTGTTAGACTCAAATATACATTATAATATAAATCAGTTGAAAAAGTTTATTTAATGAAATAACTAGAAAATCTTCAATTCCTAAAAACTTCATTATCATTAGCGCAAGTGTATAAGCAGCAAACACAAAATCTTAGTTCAAGACAGCGTTTAAAAAAATCTCGTTTTACGGGTTCCCGTACAAAAAAGATGAAAATGTAATTTAATTTTACATTTTTTATAATCGTACTAATAGCTTACTAACGTTAAAACTAAAATGAAAAAAATTGCCGCTCTAATTCTATTTATTACTACAACATTTTTTGTTAGCTGTTCTTCTAATGAAGATTCGGGTAAACAAGATCCAACGACAACAACGCCTGAAGTTGTCGATCCGAGATTGCCGAACCAGAAACTATTCAGACCAGCTGTAAAACTTTTTCCAAAAAAAGAAAATTTTAAAAGTATCATACAAACTATAATTGCCACTATAAGTCAGGATGATCTTGGAAATGAAGTCAAAAAAGATGTTACTGAAATAAGTTTTTCCTACGACTCAAAAGGAAGATTAAGTGCTATGGATAAAAAAAGTAATTGGGTTGACTTTTTTAGTGCCGCTAAATTTCAGTACAATAACGCTGATGAATTAATTAATGCTACTAATCCTAATGAAACAGTTGAGCTTAATAGCAAAGGATATATCAAAAAAAAAACAGATCAAAATGGAACACTATTAAATTTATATTACGACGAAATTGGACGTTTAATAAAACAAGAAGGCGTTTATCCATATAGCCAACTATTATTAACTTATAATACAGACGATAACTATGAAACCCATTATGGCCAAACTGAAACAAAAACTACCTATAGTTACGTGGGCGATAAAATTTTTATAGAGACAATAGATAACCAAAAGGGCTACATTACAGTTACCCGTACTGATAATGGTACTATTAAGAATATTAAAGACCGAATTACAAAAACTACTGACGAGGTTACTGTAGACTACAACAAAGCAGGAATCTATTCGAGCGAGCCCATTTTTAGATACGATTTTATAAAATGGCTTCATTTAAAAGAATGGAAAATGAAAACTGAAATTGAGGGTGGTGTCACAACTATGTACAAATATGGTTTTGATTATAATTATGACAAGGACGGGGATACCTAACAATATTAACACAAACATTAATGGATAATGACGGCAGCAAATTACTAGTCAGAAGATATAATTTCACTTACGAATAACAACATTTGCTTAAAAGTGAATGAGTATAGTTTAACCGAACATTCGGAAATAAACACAAGAAATGGCTTTAACCAAAACTAAAAAACTTTGGCTAAAGCCATTTTCTAATGTACTTTTGTTTCTCCAGCTAAAGCTGGAGGCAATTCAGATATTCCTTATAATTCAGCATCGCTTAACCATGATTACAAAAGCAACATTACAAGACATTCCAGCATTAACCACCTTAATAAATTCAGCCTACAGAGGCGAGACTTCTAAAAAAGGCTGGACTACAGAAGCACATTTATTGGAAGGAAAAAGAACCGACGAAGAAGAAATGACAGAAATACTTCAGAATCCAAAAAATACAATTCTGAAGTTTACAGAGAATGACAAAATCATCGGGTCGGTTTTATTGGTTGAAAAAGGGCATCAATTATACTTAGGAATGTTAACTGTTTCACCTGAACTTCAAAACAGTGGAATTGGGAAAAAGCTTTTGGCTGAAGCCGAAAATCATGCTAAATCTTTAGGATTGTCTTCTATTATTATGACGGTAATTTCGGTTCGTGAAGAACTTATTGCTTGGTACAAACGACATGGTTATGTAGATACAGGCGAAAGAGAGGCTTTTCCGGAAAGCGGAATTCATGTTACGGTTTCCGAAGAACCTTTGGAATTTATTTTCTTAGAAAAACAGCTTTAAGAATTTAGATAGCAAATGAACATCCATCTTTTACATAAAAAAAGTAGCAAAGCCTCTGTTTGGAGCGGCGGATTGACATATGAATATATGATTTATCCGAAAACAGCAAACTATGCCGATAGAGATTTTATATTCAGAATAAGCAGTGCTACAATAGAGCAAGCGCCATCAGAATTTACCAAATTTAAGGGCTATCACCGATACTTGGTTATGCTTGATGGTTGTTTAGATATTGAGATAAACAAAGAGAAAAAATGCTATGAGAAATATGAAATCATGGAGTTTAATTCGGATGATGACGTAACTTCTTATTCAAAAGGTATTGATTTTAATTGGATGGTTTCTGAAAAAACCCACCATCACAAACTGATCATAACAAATAAAGAGCAGAATTCTAATGCTGAAATCATTATTTTATTTTCTTTAGAGGCAACAGTTATTACAATTAATAATAAACCATACCAGATGGAAGCTTATGATTTATTGGTCATTGAAAATCAAAAAAAGGAAAATGTAAAGCTTCATTTTTCTAATAAATGCCTCTTTGGGATATTGGATTTTTAGTTTTTGTTTTGCCACGAAGGCACTAAGCTTTTTTAGTTAAAGTTCCCATCCTGTTTGTCATTTCGAGGAACGAGAAATCTCCACGAGTAGCTCTACAAAGATTGGCTTATTGTAACGGAGCCACTTGTGGAGATTTCTCGTTCCTCGAAATGATAAGATTGGGGGAAAATTCTATCGAAATTGGCATTTCTTTTCGGAATTTTACAATACGTTAGACGCACTGCAGTGCGTCTCTACAGAAAACCTTTGTCACTTTGTCTCTCTGTAACTTTGTCCCTCTTTAAAGAACTAACTCTTCAAACAATCTCTGAATCGTTTTCTCCAAATCCTGACACAAACCCGGATGCGGTCTTGAAGTTTGAATCGCAGAACTTCTAATTGCAGTCAACCATCTAAAACGCTCCGGAATCTCAAATTCAGCGATTGGACCTCCGTCTTTGGCTCCTTTTGCTATCTTTTCTAATGAAGTTAAATTGCATTCTAATTGTTCGATGTCGAAATCATTAGAAAGTGCTTGGATTTTTTCTTTATTCAAGTGGAAAAGTACTTTTATAAATTTGGCTTTTTTGCAAAACAAAATGATTCCGATATTCAGGAATTCTTCGCGTTCTACCCTTGGCACAACACGAATTACAGCATATTCGTATAAGTGATTATCTTGCATTTTGAGCCTGATTTACAAATATTTCTGAATTCTCTAATCTTGTCTTTAAAAACTGTAAGTAAACATTTCGCAATGCTTCCGGTGTTTCATCTGCGTCTTCCCATTGCAACCAGTCCAACGGAATGGTATTGACAATTTCTTCTAAAACTTGTGGCGTTAAAATCACTTTAAATTCGGCATCAACTTCTTTCAAAAGTGTAGCCTGAGGCAATAAAACGTGATCTTTTATCAACGCAAACGGACTTTTAGCATGTTGTTCCCAATTGTTCCATGAATGATGGAAATACAAACATGCGCCGTGATCAATCAGCCATAATTCTTTATGCCAGATTAACATATTGGTGTTTTTAAAAGTTCTGTCTACGTTTGTGATATAAGCATCCAACCAAACGATTTGCGACGCTAATTTCGCATCCACAGTCGTTACAACAGGATCAAAAGTAATCGCGCCAGATAAAAAATGAAGCGCCAGATTCAATCCCTGACTTCCTTGTAGTAAATCCTGAATTTCTTCGTCGGCTTCGGTTCTTCCGAAAGCTTCGTCTAGATTGGCGAAAACTAACTCCGGTAATTGAAGTTTTAAGGCTTTTGCTATTTGTCCGCCAACTAATTCGGCTATAAGCGCTTTTACACCGTGACCGGCTCCTCTAAATTTTAATACGTATTTAAAATCGTCATCGGCTTCTGCCAAAGCGGGTAAAGAACCGCCTTCGCGCAGTGGCGTTATATATCGCATGACGTTTACCGTTCTGAGATCGAAGTTGTTTTTCATAAATACAAATCTACGGTTTTTGCCACGAAGGCACAAAGGCGCTAAGTTTTTTTAATCTTGCAATCCCGATAGCTATCGGGAGCGGAATCGCAAAGTTTTGTTCTCGCAGATTGATTTAGCAGATTTATTCTCATTTTATGTCATCCTGAGGAACGAAGGATCACACTAGAAGCTCTACAAAGATTGGCAAATTACTGTGTGGAGTTTCGAGTGTGATCCTTCGTTCCTCAGGATGACAAACTGCACGTGTTATTATCTAATTATCAAATTGACAAATTATCTAATTCTAAAAAAGCTTTTCCTAAATATTTAATGATGGTAGAAGCTGTAAAGGATTCATGACCCGTTTTAGGCAAGGCCAAATCAGCGGTTAAGCCATGAAGATAAACGCCCAATTTTGAAGCATATTTTGGTTCGTAACCTTGAGCTAAAAGGCTTGTGAGGATTCCGGTTAAAGTGTCGCCGCTTCCCGCTGTTGCAAGTGCGGCATTTCCGGTTGTGTTTTCGTAGACGGAAGTTCTATTTATAATAAATGTCGGTGCGCCTTTCATGACGACGATGACTTTATACTTTTCTGAGAAAGAAATTGTTTTCTGAAATTTCTCGGATTCTGAATTCCATTTTCCTATTAAACGTTCTAATTCTTTTGGATGTGGAGTAAGAATTGTGTCCTCAGGAACCAATTCCAGCCACGATATATTTTCTGAAATAATATTTAAAGCATCGGCATCTAAAACTAAAGGCACTTTATTTACTCTTAAAAATTCAAAAAGTGCTTTTTGTGTGGCTAGTTCCAGCCCTATTCCGGGTCCAAATCCTATCGCTTGTGGAATTAATGGTAAATGAATATTCGTGATGAAATTTGCATTTTCATCGGTGACAACCATAACTTCGGGAATAGAAATCTGAAGAATTTGATAGCCACATTTTGGCACAAAAGTCGTGACTAAACCGCAACCCGTTTTTAAGCAGGATTTTGAAGCTAAAACGGCTGCGCCAATTTTACCATAACTGCCCGCAATAATCACGGCATGACCTTGAATTCCTTTATGTGCCTTTGGGTTTACCGGTTTGTAGATTTTTAGAACTTCTTCTTTTGTAATTAAATATGGAGCTTTCATTCTAATTATTTTTGATGAGTGACTATAAAAAAGTTATGCCACAGATTATAGGATTTACAAAGATTTTTTTATTTCTCCACAGATTAAAAACCCTTTAAATCCTATAATCTGTGGCAAAAAAACTTATTCAGCTTAACTGAAATTTTCAATTCAAAAGTTTGTTTACAAAATACATTTTCATCATTCCTTTATTTTTCACTTCAATTTCGCCTCTATAACTGCAACTAAATTCGTCCTTTATTAATTGATAGGTGTTTTCAGAAATATTGATTTTTCCGGGTTCCGAATTAGATTCCATTCTCGATGCGATATTTACTGCATCTCCCCAAATATCATAAGCGAATTTTTTAGTTCCGACAATTCCTGCAACAACCGGCCCCGAATTAATACCAATTCTGATATTAAAGCGCGTTTCATTAAAATCTGTTTTTGATTTCGAGTCTTCAACAAATTTAAGCATTTCCAAGGCAGCAAGAACCATTAAAGTTGCATGATTATCAGACGGATAAGGCAATCCACCAGCACACATATAGGAATCTCCTACCGTTTTGATTTTTTCCAAATCGTATTTTTCGATTATTTCATCAAATTTAGAAAAGTAATAATCTACTGTATCAACCAGTTTTTCCGGTGGCAAATTCTCTGCATAACTTGTAAATCCTTCAAAATCGGTGAAGAGTACACTTACCGATTCGAATTTTTTCGCTAGCACTTTTCCGGTTTCTTTCAATTCAGCTGCGGTTTCTTCGGGCAAGATATTAAGCAATAAAGTGTTTGAGCGATTTTTTTCTCTTTCAATAATTTTATTGGTTTTATGCACAAATTTATATCTTCGGTACAATCCAAAAGCCAGTAAAAGCACTAATACAAATGAAATTATGGATGAAATTGCGATAATTTTCTGTGTCTTTTTTTGCTGATTGAGTAAATTGACTTCTATTTGTTTTTGTGCAACTTCAGCATTTGTTCGGATATCGGCCATTTTCTCCACCATTTCAATATTATTTACACTGTCGCGATAAACAATATGATCTTTAAAATAATGAAGTGATTCCTTAAAATTACCCGATTTCTGGTACAATTCTGAAAGTTTCAAATTGGAATTGCTCAGCTGTTCTTTTAATCCATATTTCTGTGCTAAACTCAAACTTTCTTCGGCATAAGCCAAAGCTTTTTTCCAATTATTTCGTTTTAAATAGATGTCGGACATATAAGTCAGATAATCCGAAATAGCATAATAATCTTCTAATTTTTCCAGAATAACAATGGCTTCATTTATATTCTTCATCGCCAGATCATCTTTTCCCTGCTCGGCATAAAGCATCCCGATATTTCCCAAATTGTAAGCCGTGCCAATTAAATAATTTGCCTTTTTAAACAATTCGCCCGACTCTTTGTAATAAGCCAACGCATTTTCAAACTTTTTACTTTTCGAATATTCTTCGCCTGCATTTAATAAGGCTGTCGCCAAAGAAACTGTATCGGTAGTTTTTCTCAGAATCAAAATGGCTTTATTGTAATACATTTGGGCATTTAAAGTGTTATCCATAACCGAATACACATCGGCAATAGACATATTTGCAGAGCCTTCTCCAGCAGGAAAATCAGCTTGAACAGCGGCATCTTTACTTTTAAAAAAAGCATCCAAAGCCATGTTTAAATCTCCCAAAAGACGATAGGAATTTCCTTTTTGCAAATAACCGCGATGAAGATAGAGATAGTTGTTTCCGGCCTTTGATAATCGTATGAGTTCGTCAGCGTATTTAAGAGATAATTTAAGATCCCTTACTTCGTTAAAAGCTAGATTCCGCAACAATTCCAGTTTAGCTTCTCCGGACAGTTTGTTTTCTTTGTAAACATTCTCCAAACTGTCGGCAGTTTTTTGATTCTGAGCATGGCAAAGAATAGATAAAAAACAGATTATCAAAATCGTAAAATACATTTTAGCAATTTGCATCTGTTTCTTCACGATCTTTATGTATTGGCTTTTAATTTAGGATCAACGAGGTATTTTTTAATGGTATCCTGATAATGAATACTAAAATTGATTTTGTAGATATTATTGGTTTCGGCTATATCGGCCTGATCTTTTACAGTTGCAATGACTTTGCTGTTTCTGCCTCCTGAGCCAGTAATAGTAATGTCATCATCGAGAAAATAAATATCACTTGGATCGTTTAGGTCAAAATCATAAACAATACTATCAATTGCAACATCATAACCTTCGTCTGTAGACTCGCCCACCCATTCCACATTTTGAGCAATATAGACATTGCTTAAAAAATCAACAACTTTTCCGGTTTCACTAACTCCATCATTATCATCAGAAAGTGAACAATGATCGTGAATATCATCCTGCGAAGGATTTTCCATATGATAGAGACTGCTGGCATCAACAGTTAAAACTATCTGGACATTTTTACCCATAATTTAATTTTTTAGGTTAATTAATTTATTTTTTACAGGCCAAAAATTAGTCAGGAACCACAGTTTAACAGGTTGATTTTGAGGAACAAATACTTTTATAATAAATCAAATTTAGTAATTTTTTTATTCCAAAGTTTATAAAATCGCCTAACGGTGATTTAAACGGATTAAACCGCCATTTCGTCGAACAAATGCAAAACAAAAGAAGTAAATTCTTTATATTTATAAATGTAAAATATTGTTTTTAAGCGTTTTACAAATAAATTCCGATTTTATTTTTGTTAACCAATCCCACGCTTATGACTGCAATAAAACACGCAATAGATTGGAAAGAAATTTTTAATTTTAAAAATATCCTTCTCAATTTAATTGGAGTAATTCTTATCACTTTAGCCTTAAAAGGATTTATGCTTCCAAATAAATTTTTAGATGGCGGCGTAATCGGAATTTCGATTCTTTTACATGAAGTTTTTCATCTTCCGCTTGGAGCCTTAATTCTTGTTTTAAACATTCCGTTTCTCTTTATTGGACAAAAAATTCTTGGAAGTACTTTCGCTTTTCAAAGTCTGATAACTTTCGTAATGATAGCCTTGAGCATTAATTTTGTTCATATTGAGGCCGTGACTTCAGATCGTTTATTAATCGCTTTGTTTGGAGGTTGTCTCATTGGTGTCGGTATGGGATTTTGTATTCGGAGTGGCTCTACGGCCGATGGTATTGAGATTTTAGCTTTGCTTACTACAAGAAAAATTGGTTTAAATGTTTCTGAAGTAATCTTTGGTATAAATAGTTTGCTATTTCTCGCTGCAGCCTGGTATTTCGGAATATCGACTGCATTGTATTCTATTGTTACTTATTTCTCAGCTGTAAAATCATTAGATTACATTTCACAAGGCGTTGAGCAATATATTTCACTTCATATTATTTCAGCCAAAAGCGACGAAATAAAAGAATTGATCGCCACAAAATTTAGAAAAGGCATAACCATTATAAAAGGAGAACGTGGTTATTTGCCAGATAGTTTTAATGAAAAATGGGATTGCGATATTATTGTAACCATTGTCACCCGTTTGGAATTACTTCGTATAAAAGAGGAAATAACACAACTTGATCCAGATGCTTTTATGTTTATTCAATATATAAAAGATGCAAGCGGCGGAATTCTGCGTTTTAAGAAAAAACATTAGAAGCATCGATTATTATCGGGAAGCAGAAAATTGCTCTTAATCATTGCGAAATTTATAATTTAAGCTATTCTAATTAGATATTTTTTAAATAGATTTGCAAAACAATTATATAAAAACAACACAATGAAAAATACTGCGCTTACGCACATACATGAAGGTTTAGGAGCAAAAATGCTTCCTTTTGCCGGTTACAACATGCCTATTACTTATGAAGGTGTTAATGCTGAACATGAAACAGTTCGAAATGCCGTTGGTGTTTTTGACGTTTCACACATGGGTGAATTTTTATTGACAGGACCAAATGCTTTGGCTTTGATTCAGAAAGTAACTTCTAATGATGCGTCGACTTTAACAATTGGAAGAGCGCAATATTCTTGTCTTCCAAACAACGAAGGCGGAATTGTTGATGATTTGATTATTTATAAAATGAAAGAAGAAGAGTATTTACTTGTTGTAAATGCTTCAAATATAGAAAAAGACTGGAATTGGATTTCATCTCACAATGATTTGGGAGTGGAAATGAAAAATCTTTCTGATGAGTATTCATTATTGGCTATTCAGGGACCAAAAGCTGTTGAGGCCATGCAGCCATTAACTTCTATCGATTTGTCTGCGATTACTTATTATCATTTTGAAGTGGCTGATTTTGCTGGTTTCAATGATGTAATTATTTCTGCTACAGGTTATACAGGTTCTGGAGGTTTTGAAATTTACTGCAAAAATGCTGATGCAGAAGCGATTTGGAATAAGGTTTTTGAGGCTGGAGCTTCTTTCGGAATTAAACCAATTGGTCTTGCGGCACGTGATACATTACGTCTTGAAATGGGATTCTGTTTATACGGAAATGACATCAACGATACAACTTCTCCGCTTGAAGCTGGTTTAGGATGGATCACTAAATTCACAAAAGAGTTTACAAATTCTGAAGCGCTAAAAAAACAAAAAGAAGCAGGTGTTACAAGAAAACTAGTTGCTTTTGAAATGCAGGAACGTGCAGTACCAAGACACGATTACGAAATTGTTGATGGTTCTGGAGCGGTTATCGGAATTGTAACTTCGGGAACTATGTCGCCTTCTATGAATAAAGGAATTGGTTTAGGATATGTTACAGTTGCAAACAGCTCGGTTGACAGCGATATTTTTATCAGAATCAGAAAAAATGATGTTCCTGCTAAAGTGGTGAAATTGCCTTTTTACAAGAAATAATTTTTTAGACATAATTTAAAAAAAGCATTACGATTTACTAATTGTAATGCTTTTTTTTTGCGCCAAAATATAGCAATTGAGTTTGCTCTAAAGTAACGAAAACAGGTAAATTTTGAGCCAATGATGCCATTCACAGACAAAATCTTTTAGTTATCGATATTCCTTGAAATTACTATTTATTATCAAAAAAATACCGTAATTTTAGTCTAAACGAAGAACTATCCACTTATGAAAAAGATATGTCTGTTATTTTTACTGACTTCAGCTACACTATTTAGTCAAAATAGCGCGGAAACTTGCAGTATATTGAATAAGATAAATGCAATGATTCAGACTGAACATATACGTCCGAAACCGGTAAATGACAGCTTGTCAACTTTTGTATTTGATAACTTAATCAACGAGTTAGATCCTTCAAGAAATATTCTTTTTAAAAGTGAGTATGATGAATTGTCAAAAAAATACCGTCTAAATTTAGATGACTTAATTTTAAGTAATGATTGCAGTTTTTTGGCCGATATTACTTCCAAATATAAAAACGGTCTTATAAGAACAAAAGAGGTTTTAGAAAAAATTCAAGCCGGAAAAATTGATTATAATAAAAATGATACTATACGATTTTATAAAAAATCATTCCCGTTTTATCTAAAAAAAGAAGATTTAGAGAAAGTCTGGCTGAAAAAAATCCGTTACCAAATTCTCGACGAAATTGCTGAAACAAGCGAAAATCTTGATTCTATAAAAAGCAATCTGACTTCGATTGAAGCAACAATCAGTAAACAGATTTTGTCGAATGAAATTTGCAGAATCAACACACTCTTAGAAACTAAAATCAACCAACAAGAAAATCTATACAATTATTTCTGTACCTATTTCGATCCGCATACTGCCTATTTTAGTGACGATTCTAAATCAAGTTTCGTTGCTTCTCTTTCAAAAGAGCATTTATCACTTGGCATGACGGTTAATCTAAATGAAAAAAACGAAATTATTGTAGAAGAAGTAGATCCAAATGGTCCCGCATACCAAACCGGATTGATTAAAAAAGGAGATCAAATTGTCTCCATTTCCAATCAAAAAGAAACCCTAAAAGTTTCCTGTGCTTCTTTAGAATCTATTTCAACAATGATTTTATCTGAAGCAAACAAAAACATAACCCTGACACTAAAACGTAATTCAGGCAAAAGTTTTGAGGTTTATATCGAAAAGCAAGTCATGAAAGACGAAGAAAATTCGGTTTATAGTTTTATCATCGGGAAAGACAGTAAAATTGGTTACATTAAAATTCCAAGCTTTTATGCAGACCTGGATGGAAATAGCAGAAAAGGCTGCGCAGATGATGTTGCACGCGAAGTAATGAAACTAGAAAGAGACAATATAAAAGGTTTAGTTGTCGATTTGATTAACAACGGTGGTGGCTCAATGGAAGAAGCTATCAAAATGGCCGGCATGTTTATCGATTACGGGCCAATTTCTATTGTAGTAGATAACAAACAAGAGCGATCTGTTATAAATGACCCTTACAAAGGACTTATTTACAAAGGCCCAATTGTTATATTAGTGAATAGTAATACTGCCTCAGCAAGCGAGTTTTTCTCTTCTATTATGCAGGATTATAATCGTGCGCTTTTGATAGGCAGTACTACTTTGGGAAAAGCTACTATGCAGACTATTCTTTCGCTTGACGAAACCAAAAACACTGATTTTCTAAAAATTACAATCAACAAATTTTACAGAGTTACAGGCAAAAGTCATCAATATATAGGCGTAACGCCTGATGTTGTTCTTCCAGAATTCTATGAAGATGTTTTCCAGAAAGAAAGTGATTTTCCTACTGCCATTAAAAATGATAGTATTGAACCTCTAAAATTCAAACCTTATCTAAAACGAAATCTTATAGACAAATTAGCCAGCAATTCAAAACAAAGGCTTTCGGATAATTATTATTTTAATGATATCAAAAAAATAAACCAAAAAATTGATCAGATCGTAAATACACCTAAAGCAGAAATTCCGATGACGCTGGACGCTGTTTTCAATCAAAAAAAAGAAATCAACTCACTTTGGAAAGAGATTAATACTTTTAATGAAGACAATAATCCGCTAGATGTTTACAATTCGACCGTAAATCAATTACTGCTTGGTGTTTATCCTAACGAAAAAACAATAAATCAATATCAAATTGAGAATCTAAAAACGAATCCATACTTAAATGAAGCTGTAAATGTTATCAATGAATTCAATGCTTCAAAATAGTTTGTTTGTTTGAAGTTTCAGGTTTCAAGTTTCACGTTCCTATTTGAACTTGAAACCTGAAACTTGAAACCTGAAACCTGAAATTTCAAACATTAAAAAAAGAATAATATTGTTTTTGGAAAAATAAGGAATAACCGTATTTTTGCATCACAAAACTAAAAATTAGAAATGGGAAGAGCGTTCGAATTTAGAAAAGGAAGAAAAATGAAACGTTGGTCTGCAATGGCCAAAACATTTACCAGAATTGGTAAAGATATCGTTATGGCTGTTAAAGAAGGTGGACCAAACCCAGATGCCAATTCTAGATTAAGAGCTGTAATACAAAATGCGAAAGCGGCCAACATGCCTAAGGACAATGTGGAGCGCGCAATTAAAAATGCAAGTAATAAAGATACTGCCAATTATAAAGAAATTCTTTTTGAAGGATATGCACCTCACGGAATTGCGATCCTGATTGAAACTGCTTCTGACAACAATAACAGAACCGTTGCAAACATTCGTAGTTATTTTAATAAATGCAACGGAACAATGGGAACTCAGGGTTCTGTTGAATTTATGTTTGACCACACTTGTAATTTCAGAATTGCTAATAATGGTCTTGATGCTGAAGAATTAGAGTTAGAACTTATTGATTTTGGCGCTGAAGAAGTTTTTGAAGATGAAGACGGAATCTTAATCTACGCTCCTTTTGGAAGCTTTGGTGCTTTGCAAAAAGAATTAGAAAACAGAGGTTTAGAAATCTTATCTTCTGGTTTTGAGCGTATTCCGCAAATCACTAAAGAATTAACGGAAGCACAAATCGCTGACGTAGAAAAATTGATCGAAAAAATCGAAGAAGATGATGACGTTATGAACGTTTATCACACTATGAAAGAAGAATAATTTTTTTCAAGAATATACAAAAGCTCTGGATTTTCCGGGGCTTTTTTGTTTTAACAAACTTTAGCTTTTTTGATTCAAATAAAAATTTATATTTGCTGATATCAGAATATAAATTTTAAAATCTTTACTATGCAATCCTCAAAATTCATGAAATTTGCTGTAATAGCACTTGTAATCCTATTTATTGTTATAAGTGTAATTAGTTAAAACAAAGCCTTCTGAAATCAGGAGGCTTTGTTAATTTTCATTACTCTTTTTTACATAAAAAAATCAAACCAGAATGACCATTTACTGTTTATAATCACTTTAAACTAAGACATTCTAATACAAAAATACAAGCAGAATCTTATATTTGTAACACCTCAAATAAAACAAGAAAATGCAAGCATTAAAACACACCAAAATAGCGGCGATCGCGCTATTTTTAGCATTAAGCGTGGTAAGTTGTAGCACTCACGTACATACAACTGGGCCAACAAAAACTAAAAAAGTACCACCAGGCCAGGCTAAAAAAATGTCCGGAAGTAAAAGTGCAAAAGCATACGCACCGGGACAACAAAAGAAAAACTAAAACAAAAGCCTTCTGAAATTCAGAAGGCTTTTTGCATCAATTATGGGTTAAAAACTTGGCAAAGACAATTATTTCTTCGCAGGTTTATTTGTTACTTTTAATAAATAGGTTCCTTCAGGCAAATCTGAAATGTTTGAGGCATTGCTTCCTGTTATTTTTTTTCCTTGCGAAAAAACCTCAACAATTTTTGAATCTGAATTCTCAGTCGAACTCCCTGCTGGCGAAACTGATGTTTTTGATATTGTTTGAGCCTTTACAGGTGTTGCCGCAACTTTTTTCACCTCATTTGAAACATGAGCAGTTTCTGTTTTAGCCTGCCCAATTGGTTTCGAGCTGTTATAAGATTCTAAAACCTGTTCATCTGTCATAGCCACATTATATATTTTTAAATCATCTATATCCACATTTATAGTAGTTGTCCCATTAATTTGTCCCAACCTAATAATATATCCTTTTGTGGCACGAGAAACTCCATTTGCTGATCTTAATAATTCGCCGTTGCGATATAACTTAGAATTAGTACCGTCATAAGTAATACTGTATTGGTACCAAATCTCTTTTTGAAGCGGAACTGAAGTGATCACATTATTTGTATCACCCCAACCAACTAGACTTACATCAGAACTTCCTGAAACTGCTGGCTGTTGCAGCAAACCAAAATACTGACTATTTACCGCTGTACCGTAACCAAAAATGTAATTTGCCGCAGCAATTGAATTAAATTTTACCCAAAAAGAAATTGTTCTTGGTTTATTTTCTTGAGGAAGATCCCCTACTACTCCTTGCAAAAATTTATTGGTAAGTCGTTGAGCACTTTTAGCAGCACCGTTTCTGTCAATGACAAAATTTGGCGTTCCTAATAATGAAATTGTATTATCAGAACTATTTAAAGTTCCATCGAAAGTGAATTCCTGAACAGGATTTTGGGCATTAGCATTAAAAAAAGTTACAAACATTAAAGTAAGTAGTATTCTTTTCATAATTACAATTTTAGGTTTTAAAGATTTATATAATGGGCGTAAAAACTATATTAAAAAGAGCATGAATTATTTTTAAGACAATAGCTTGCATTGAAGCATAAAAATTATTAATTCAAAAATTTTGTTAAAACTATAATTTAAATTCAAAATCACAAAACATTTACAACATATAAATACAATGTTTTTAATAAATTACAGAAAACACAAAATCACATTTTTTTTTGGATACCTTTTGTAAAAACATTTTTACAAAACAACTTCAGTAAACCAATTAAAAAAACCTTCTGAAAGTCCAGAAGGCTTTTCTACTATCCAAAATAAATTGCTTACTAAACAACATGATAAAAAATAAAAAACTAACTATTTCTATTAACCAAACTCTTATTTCGAAGTTATTTTTTTAGCAGGACTATTGCTTACTTTAAGTAAATAAGTCCCTTCAGGAAGATCATCAATGCTCATCATTGCATTGTTACCAATAATCATCTGACCTTGTGAATACACTTCAATATTTTTAGATCCTGAATTTACATCGCTAGTTGTAATTATTGATCCAGATGGCTTTACTGCTGTTTTTGCTTTTGGGGTAGCTGCTACTTTTTCTTCTTTTGCAACAGGTGCTGTAGTTTCAGCAACAACCGGTACAACTGGTTTAGATTCATCATAAAGTGCTATAACCTGTTCATCAGTCATTGCAACATTATAAATCTTCAAATCATCTATATCAGCATTTATACCTACAGTTGTATTGATTTCGCCTAAGCGGAAGATATTACCTTTTGTAGCGCGAACTATACCGTTTAATGATTTCAGCATGACACCATTTCTGAAGATTTTAGAAACCGTTCCGTCATAAGTAATAGTATAATTGTACCAGATTCCTTTTGTTAACGGACTAGAAACAATAACATCGTTGCTTGCACCCCAACCCGCCAAACTTAAATCAGAATTAGAAGTTGAAGTAGCTTGTTGCAACAATCCACAATATTGTGCATTATAAGCTGTTCCATAACCCCAAATATAATTTGCTGAGGTTATATCATTAAATTTTACCCAGATGCTAACTGTTCTTGGTTTATTTTCTTGAGGAATGCCATCAATAACAGCTTCTAAAGCTTTGTTGACTAATCGCTGTGCGCTATTTACATTTCCCATTCTGTCAGCAACAAAATTATTGGCGCCCATAAAGGAAGTTGTATTTGCAGTATTATTCAAAGTGCCATTGAAGTTAAATTCCTGAATAGGGTTTTGCGCATTAACATTCAAATGACTTACAAACATTAAAGTAAGTAGTAATTTTTTCATAATGTATAGATTTAGGGGATTAAAAAACTATGCGTCATTTTAACACTGCTAAACTATATTTTTACGTTTTTTAACGGAAATTTTTCCGATAACTAACCTAAATAATCGTTTAAATAACAAAAATTGATGTATTTTAACGATTAATTACATTTATTTATACTACTTGAAATTTTACTAAAATTTTAGAAGAAGCTCAAGTATTACATGAAGTTCTTACGTATAAATACGGTATTTGTAAAGAAACACCAAATTTCATTCATTCTTATCTAATAGCTTTTTTTTTGAAACTTTAAAATCTATATAAAAAAAACTCCATCAAATTGATGGAGTTTATATTTTAGAAAAGCTTTTAATTACTTTACAAATTCTATTTTCTGAACTTCTTCCTCATTTATACTATCAAAGAATCCTTGTTCATTCATCCAGTCGTCGCTGAAGACTTTACTCATATAACGCGAACCATGATCAGGGAAGATTGCAATGATATTGCTCTCTTTAGTAAATTCGCCTTCTTCTGCATATTGTTTGATAGCTTGCATTACTGCTCCTGAAGTATAACCCACAAAAAGACCTTCTTTTCGAGTGATTTCTCTTGCTGAGTGAGCACTTTCCTCATCGGTAACTTTCATGAACTTATCGATAATATCAAAATCAGTCGCTGATGGAATTAAATTCTTACCTAAACCTTCGATACGGTACGGATAAATTTCTTTACTATCAAACTCTTTTGTTTCATGATATTTTTTCAATACTGATCCAAAAGCGTCTACGCCTAAAATTCTAATATTTGGATTTTGTTCTTTTAAGAATTTTGCTGTTCCGGAAATTGTTCCTCCGGTTCCGCTGCATGCAATAAGGTGGGTAATTTTTCCTTTAGTTTGTTCCCAAATTTCAGGACCTGTAGTGTTGTAGTGAGCATCAATATTCAATTGATTGAAATATTGATTAATGTAAACAGAACCTTTAGTCTCTTCATGCAAACGTTTTGCTACATTATAATAAGATCTTTCATCGTCAGCAGAAACGTGAGCAGGGCAAACATATACTTTGGCTCCTAAACTTCTCAACATGTCTATTTTGTCTTTGGATGATTTTGAACTTACTGCCAAAATACAGTTGTAACCTTTTATAATACTTACCATTGCAAGACTAAAACCTGTATTACCCGATGTAGTCTCAATAATAGTGTCGCCTGGAGAAAGTATTCCTTTTCTTTCGGCCTCTTCAATAATATATAACGCTATTCTATCTTTTGAGGAATGACCTGGATTAAAAGCTTCTACCTTTGCGTAGAAATTTCCTTCTAACTCTTCGGTGATTTTATTTAGTTTAATAAGTGGGGTATTACCTATTAACTCTAAAACATTATTATAAGCGTTTATTTCTTCTTTCATAAAAAAATAGTTAATCAAAGGTATTTCAAAATAACCTCGATAGGTTGCAAATTTAACAAAAAAAATCTAATTAGCTTTTAATTTTTTCTAAATCTAATAAAAAACTAAATTCCTTTGCTAAGTCTCTTAAAGCCTCAAAACGTCCTGAAGCCCCGCCATGTCCGGCATCCATATTGGTATCTAAAAACAAAAAATTATTATTTGTTTTCATAGTTCTCAATTTGGCTACCCATTTAGCTGGCTCCCAATATTGTACCTGAGAATCATGCAATCCTGTTGATACATACATATTAGGATAACTTTGCGCTTTTACATTGTCATAAGGTGAATAGGACAACATATAATCATAATACTTTTTATTATTTGGGTTTCCCCATTCGTCATATTCTCCGGTTGTAAGCGGAATACTGTCATCCAGCATTGTTGTTATAACATCTACAAAAGGTACTTGCGCAATAACGCCATTGTATAATTCAGGTGCTTCATTTACAATCACACCCATCAAAAGTCCTCCTGCAGATCCACCCTCAGCATAAAGATGTTCAGGCGAAGTGTATTTTTCATTTATCACAAATTTAGAGCAATCGATGAAATCTGTAAAGGTATTTTTCTTTTTTAACAGTTTTCCATCTTCGTACCATTGTCTTCCTAAGTCTTCTCCTCCTCTGATATGGGCGATCGCATAAACAAATCCGCGGTCTAACAAAGAAAGTCTGGTTGACGAAAAATAAGTATCCATCGTAATTCCATAAGAGCCATATGCATACAACAACAACGGATTTTTACCATTTTTCACTAATCCTTTTTTATAAATCATCGAAATTGGCACTTTTACACCATCTCTTGCTGTTGCCCAAACACGCTCTTCGACATAATTCTCTTTATCAAATTTCCCACCTAAAACCTGCTGCTCTTTTAAGATTTCTTTGGTTTTGGTTTTCATATTAAAGTCAATTACCGATGACGGCGTTGCCAATGACTGATAACTGTAGCGCAAAATATCAGTATCAAAATCAATATTTGTTGTGGTGAAAGCATTGTAGGTTTCGCTTCCAAAAGGCAGATAATAATCCTCTTCGCCGTTCCATGGCATAATACGAATATGATTTAAACCATTTGAGCGCTCTTCTACAACTAAATAATTTTTAAAGATTTCAATATCTTCCAATAAAACATCTTCTCGATGCGGAATAAGATCAACCCAATTTTTCTTTCCTGTTTTATTTTCAGGAGTTTTCATCAGTTTAAAATTAGTCGCTTTGTCTTTATTGGTCAAAATATAAAAGGAATCCTCATAATGTGAAATACTATATTCCAAACCTCTCACGCGAGGTTGAAAAACCTCAAATTCACCTTCAGGATTATCTGAATTAAGGATTCTATATTCTGTCGTCAAAGTGCTTGATGAACCAATAACAATGTACTTTCGTGATTTTTCTTTACTTACTGAAACATTAAAAGTATCATCTAATTCATTATACACTAAAACATCGGTTTTTGGATCTGTGTTTAATTTATGCCTAAAAATCTTATCAGATCTTAAAGTAACCTCATCCTGTTTGGTATAAAAAATAGTTTTATTGTCATTTGCCCAGACAGATCCGCCTGTAGCATTTTCGATTTTTTCTGGTAGAATTTCTCCTGTTTCAAGATTTTTGATCTGAACAGTATAAATTCTTCGTCCCACAATATCAGTTCCAAAACTGGCAAATTTATTATCAGGACTTATACTTAAACCTCCTAATTTAAAATAAGCGTGGCCTATTGCCATTTCATTACAGTTGAACAGGATTTCTTCTTCTGCCGAAAGGCTTCCTTTTTTTCTGGCAAAAATTGGATAATCTTTCCCTGTTTCAAAACGTGTAATATAATAATAACCATTATAGAAATAAGGAACTGATGAATCATCTTCTTTAATTCTTCCTTTCATCTCTTCATATAAAGATTCCTGAAAACCTTTAGTATGAGCGGTCATTTGTTGGTAATATTCGTTTTCTTTATTGAGATAATCTATAACTTCTGGATTTTCTCTATCATTCAGCCAAAAATAATTATCGATTCGGGTTTCTTTATGTTTTTTTAATGTTTTTGGAATTTCCTTAGCTTTTGGAGCTTGTATATTTTCTTGCATTGATTGAGCATTTGTTTTTAAATACGAAGGAGCAAAAATACTACAAACGCAACAGAACAAAATTAATTTTTTCATAAAATATTCTATTGGATTAATACAGCAATATACTAATTTTGTATGAAATAATTTCAAAATCAACAAAAAATGGATTTAATGGGAATGATGGGAAAACTTAAAGAAACCCAACAAAAAATTGAAGATACAAAGAAACGTCTGGATACTGTTTTGATTGACGAGCAAAGTGCTGACGGATTATTAAAAATAACTATCACGGCTAGCAGAAAAATCAAAACAATTTCTGTTGACGATTTACTTTTAGAAGATAAAGAACAATTAGAAGATTACTTAATCGTAACATTAAATAAAGCAATTGAAAAAGCAACAAATATAAACGAAAGAGAACTTGACGCTGTTGCAAAAATGGATATGCCAATGATTCCGGGGATGGATAATCTTTTTAAATAAGAGACAAAGGTTCAAAGTTACATAGTGACAAAGGTTTCTTATTAGAACCTAAAACAAAAAAGACGCTTAATTAAGCGTCTTTTTTATTAACCTTTGTCCCTTTGTCCCTTTGTTACTATGTAACTTTGAACCTTCTTTCCTAAATCTTCGAAAGCATCTCCACTACATAACTGTGCATCACTTCTTTATAATCCAGATGCGTAACAATTCTTAGTTTGTTGTGCCCTAAGGAACTTATTAAAATATTTTTCTGTTTTAATTTTTCAATCAGAAGCTGATCGCTATAACCTTCTGCTAAAGAAAAAATCAAAATATTAGTTTCTACCGGTTCTACTGAGGCAACCCAGGATTTTGTGCTCAAAATTGCTCCAATTTCTTTAGCTCTGCGATGATCTTCAGCCAACCTTTCAATATTATTAGCCAAGGCATACAATCCGGCTGCAGCCAAATAACCAACCTGACGCATTCCACCTCCAAGTATCTTTCTGATTCTCAACGCTCTATGAATATCAGATTTACTTCCAAGCAAAACTGAACCAATTGGAGCTCCCAAACCTTTTGATAAACAAACTGATATAGTATCGAAAATAGCTCCAAACTCTTTTGGATTTTGTCTTTTAGCGACTAATGCATTCCAGATCCTTGCTCCATCTAAATGGAATTTCAAATTATTAGCGTCGCAAACTTTTTTTATTTCTCTTAAATCTTCTAATTCATAACAAGCTCCACCACCTTTGTTTGTTGTATTTTCTACACATACCAAACTCGTTAACGGACTATGATAAAACTCCGGATCATTTATCGCAGCCGCAACCTGAGCCGCATTTATCATACCTCTGTCTCCGTCCAATAAACAACAGGAAACGCCACTATTAAAGGAAACACCTCCTCCTTCGTAATGAAAAACGTGTGCATACTTATCAGCAATTAATTGCTCTCCGGGTTGGGTATGCAATTTAATCGCGGTTTGATTTGCCATAGTTCCAGATGGAAAAAAAAGCCCAGCTTCCATACCAAAAAATTCTGCTACTCTTGTCTCTAATTCGATAACCGTAGGATCCTGCTTGTATACATCGTCGCCAACCTGAGCGTTAAACATATATTGAAGCATTTCATATGTAGGTTTGGTAATGGTATCGCTAATTAAATTTATTTCCATATTCTAAAAACTATATCTTATTTTTGTACAGCAAAATTACATATTACTGTTTGTTATTGACCGCAAGTTTTAGTAAAATTTAACTTGCTGATTCTATAGAACCAAATTAACGTAATATTTGTTAAAAACATATAAAAACCATTATTAATTTATGACAACAGCCGAACAAGTAAAAGGTATTGTGGAGCGCCTTGGTGCGTTGAGGAGGTATCTTTGACGTTGATGCCAAGCTAATCGAAATTGCAAACGAGGAAGAAAAAACTTTTGCACCTGATTTTTGGAACAATCCAAAAGAAGCAGAAAGCATCGTAAAAAATCTTCGAAACAAAAAAAAATGGATTGAAGATTATGACAAAGCAGTAACACTTACCGAAGAATTACAGCTTGCTTATGATTTTTATAAAGAGGGCGAACTTTCTGTAGAAGAATTAGATGAACAATATAACGCCACTGAGTCGCATATTGAAAATATAGAATTCAAAAACATGCTTTCAGAAGAAGGCGACAGTTTAAGCGCAGTTGTTCAAATTACTGCCGGAGCTGGAGGTACAGAAAGTTGTGACTGGGCTGGAATGCTTATGCGTATGTATATGATGTGGGGAGAAAGTTATGGCTATAAAATAAAAGAACTTAACTTTCAGGAAGGTGACGTAGCCGGAATAAAAACGGTAACTTTAGAATTTGAAGGCGACTATTCTTTTGGTTATTTAAAAGGAGAAAATGGTGTACATCGTTTGGTGAGAATTTCACCTTTTGACAGTAATGCAAAGCGTCATACTTCATTTGTTTCTGTTTATGTTTATCCGCTTGTTGATGATAGTATTGAGATTGATATTAATCCAGCCGATATTGAAATTACAACATCTCGTTCGAGTGGTGCGGGAGGACAAAACGTAAATAAAGTCGAAACCAAAGTACAATTGGTACATAAACCAACCGGAATTCAGATTCAGTGTTCTGAAACAAGATCGCAACAAGATAACAGACAACGTGCCATGCAAATGTTACGTTCTCAATTATACGAGATCGAATTGAAAAAACAGCAAGCACAACGTGCTGATATTGAAGCCGGAAAAATGAAAATTGAATGGGGTTCGCAAATTCGTAATTACGTAATGCAACCTTATAAATTAGTTAAAGACGTTCGTACTGGCTACGAAACCAGCGATGTAGACAGCGTTATGAACGGAAATATTGACCCATTCCTTAAAGCATATTTAATGATGATGGGGCAAAAAGAGGAAGAATAAAAAAGTTTTCAGTGTTCAGTCGCAGTATTCAGTTTACTGCGACCGAAAACTGCGACCGAAAACTGTGACTGAAAACTGTGACTGAAAACTTAAAAAAATAGTTATGATAAAATGGGCCGATGTAATTCATTTTACAAATAAAGGAAATCCCGCTCCCGAAAAAAGAGTGGAAAAAACGGAAGAAGAATGGAAACAAATTCTAACTCCGGAAGAATTTCAGGTAACACGTTTAAAAGGAACTGAAAGATCTTTTAGTTCTGAATTGTGTAGTTTATTTGACCCCGGAATCTACGAATGTAAATGTTGTAGTACGGTTCTTTTTGATGCAAGCGAAAAATTTGAATCAGGAACGGGCTGGCCTTCGTTTACACAGCCGATAAAAGAAAATGCAATCGCTTATCATGCAGACAAATCTTATGGAATGATTCGGGTTGAAGTAGTATGCAATGTTTGCGATGCTCATTTGGGACATGTTTTTCCAGATGGACCTCCTCCAAGCGGTTTAAGATACTGTATCAATGCTGTTTCTCTTTCTAAAGTAAAAGAATAAAAGTATAGCGATTCCTTTCTAAAAAGTGAATCGCTTTTTTTTTAAATACCGCTTCTTAACAAATAAAACATAAGTTATCTCTTATCAATATTTCCGCACTACTTTTTTCAAAGCTAAATCTATCATTTTCAGTCATTTATTACAATAGAAGCAAACTCATTTGAATTAGCGAATATTAGAAAACAATCAAAAAATTAATAGGGAAAATGTTAATTTTGTAATATTTGAACTATTATTTTAAATATTTTTTATCAAACACAGAAAAAACATTAGGTTATTAAAATGTTATTTATTTTATTTGGCGAAAATTATCCCCAACTATATTAAATAAATTCAATGAAATCGTATTCAATCCAAGAAATTAATGACGTTATCAATGGCGTAATTTACGGAACAACTTCTCAAAGCATAACTGCAACCGAGCAACTCGAAAAAGCCACAACTTCAGAAATTTCATTTATAGGAAATAAAAAATACGAAAAATACTGGTCAGCTTCAAATGCTTCTGTCGCTGTCGTTAACGAAGATATATCTATTGAACCTGGGGAAAATCGTGCATTCATTAAAGTAAAAAATGCTGATTTGGCCATGTCTCAAATTCTTGCTCTTTTTGCCCCACCTACTCCAATCTTTCGTACAGAAATTCACAAAACTGCTACTATCGACGAAACGGCAATAATTGGCGAAGGTGCTAAAATTGGTGCCGGTTGCTACATTGGCCCAAAAGTTGAAATTGGTGCACGTGCTACTTTATACCCAAATGTGACTGTTTTAGACGAATGCACAATTGGTAAAAACACAATAATTTGGTCAGGAACTGTAATTCGTGAGCGTTGCCATATTGGAGACGAATGTATAATTCATCCAAATGCTACTATTGGAGCAGATGGTTTTGGATTCCGTCCTTGTAAAGAAAATGGTTTGGTTAAAATTCCGCAAATTGGAAATGTAATAATTGGAAACAGAGTCGAAATTGGTGCAAATACTTGTGTCGATCGTGGTAAATTTAGTTCAACCGTTCTTGGAGACGGATGTAAAATTGATAACTTAGTTCAAATAGGTCATAACAGCAAACTTGGGAAGTTTTGCATCATGGCCGGTAATAGCGGTCTTGCTGGATCTGTAACCTTGGGAAATGGCGTTATAATAGGCGGAAGCGCTTCGATAAAAGATCATACAACTATAGGCGATGGCGCTATTGTAGGTGCAGGTTCAGGAGTTACCTGTGATGTTCCTGCCGGAAAAACCATGTTGGGATATCCCGCCGTTGAAGCACGTGATGCCTTAAAACAATGGGCAATTTTAAAACGAATGGTTTGCGATTCAAAAAAATAAAATCTATAAAAAACAGAAGCTTCAAAACCTTCTGTTTTTTTTTACAATCAAAATTTAGATCATTTAGAATATCCATTATACAAAATCAAATTCTTCTGTTTATTTCAATTGATTTTGTAAATTAGCCAATACTATTTTATAAAAACATCAATATCTCATGGATTTAAACTTCAATAAAAACGAAGATCACAATAAACTACTTCTTTCAGAATTAAAACAAAAATTTGCTAAAGTAAAATTAGGTGGCGGAGAAAAACGAATTGAAAAACTTCATGCCGAAGGAAAAATGACCGCTCGTGAACGTATTGCTTATTTACTGGATGAAAATTCTAAAAGCATAGAAATTGGAGGATTTGTTGGAGATGGAATGTATAAAGAACATGGAGGATGTCCTTCTGGAGGTGTCGTAATAAAAATAGGATATATAAAAGGCAAACAATGTATTGTTGTTGCAAATGATGCTACTGTAAAAGCCGGAGCGTGGTTCCCTATTACCGGAAAGAAAAACTTGCGCGCTCAGGAGATAGCAATGGAAAACAAATTGCCAATTATTTACTTAGTTGACAGTGCTGGTGTGTATTTACCGCTTCAGGATGAAATCTTTCCGGATAAAGAACATTTTGGCCGAATTTTTAGAAACAACGCACAAATGAGCAGTATGGGCATTACTCAAATTGCTGCCGTAATGGGAAGTTGTGTTGCCGGCGGAGCTTATTTACCTATCATGAGTGATGAGGCTTTAATTGTAGATAAAACCGGAAGCATTTTTCTTGCCGGAAGCTATTTGGTTAAAGCGGCAATTGGAGAAACTATTGATAACGAAACATTAGGTGGCGCTACGACGCATTGCGAAATTTCCGGTGTAACCGATTATAAAGCAAAAGACGATAAAGACGCTTTAGATAAAATTAAAAATATTGTCGATAAAATTGGTGATTTTGAAAAAGCAGGCTATAGCCGAATAAAAGCCGAAAAACCTCTTTTAAATCCTAATGAAATTTATGGGATTTTACCAAAAGCCCGAAATGAACAATATGATATGATGGAAATCATCAATCGTTTGGTTGATAATTCAGAATTTGAGGCTTATAAAGACGGATATGGCCAAACTCTTATAACCGGTTATGCAAGAATAGACGGTTGGGCCGTTGGAATTGTCGCTAATCAACGTAAAGTTGTAAAAACAAAAAAAGGCGAAATGCAGTTTGGCGGAGTTATATATTCTGATAGTGCAGACAAAGCGACTCGTTTTATTGCAAATTGTAATCAAAAGAAAATCCCGCTTGTATTTTTACAGGATGTTACCGGTTTTATGGTAGGATCGAAATCTGAACACGGCGGAATAATCAAAGATGGCGCAAAAATGGTAAACGCTGTGAGCAATTCTGTTGTTCCGAAATTTACTGTAATTGTCGGAAATTCTTATGGCGCTGGTAACTACGCCATGTGCGGAAAAGCATATGATCCACGATTAATTTTTGCCTGGCCAAGTGCAGAACTAGCTGTTATGGGCGGAACTCAGGCCGCTAAAGTTTTGGCACAAATAGAAGCTTCTTCGCTTAAAGCAAAAGGAGAAATCATAGATGAAGCCAAAGAAAATGAGCTTTTCAACAAAATAAAGGCCCGTTACGATGAGCAAACTTCTCCTTATTATGCCGCATCACGTTTGTGGACAGACGCCATTGTTGATCCTTTGGACACGCGTACATGGATTTCAATGGGAATTGAAGCTGCAAACCATGCTCCTATTCAAAAACCATTTAATTTGGGTGTTATTCAGGTTTAACACCATTCCGAATTTCGCAATGGTTGTTAAATAAAAAGTAAAAAACTTATTTTCAGATACTTAAAACTAAAAATATAATTAAAATTTAGTAACTTAGTTACATAATTTATAAATCACGTAGTATCATGGAAAATGTAAAAAGTTTGAATAAATGGGCAAATTCGCACACTTATTTACCTGTAGATTTAGTACGTATTATATTGGGTGTTTTTTTATTTATGAAAGGAGTTTCATTTGTAACGAATGTTCAGTATTTACATGATTTAATTTCTCCTATTGATCAATTCGGTGGCGGTATGTTTCTGTTACATTATATCGCACCAGCCCATATGATTGGGGGAATAATGATTGTTTTTGGGCTACTCACCCGTTGGGCAATTGCAGCTCAATTACCAATACTTTTTGGTGCCGTTCTAGTTAATTTTATGGGACGTATGCATTCCGAAAGCTTAATTTTAGCAATTGTAGTGTTATTACTTTGCATTTTCTTCCTGTTTTATGGCGGAGGAAAACATTCCGCAGATTACTATTTCAAAATGCAGCAATAAATCATATTTAACCTCAGCTTTTAAAATAAAAGCTGAGGTTAACAAAATAAAAGGAACTTTAAGAAGTAATTAGCACTCTAAAATTTCTTTTATTGTGTTTTATGAACTAAATTCGCCCACATGAATTGGATTCGTAAAACTGTATTTTTTGTTTCACTTTTAATTATTGCCTTTTTTGTTTCGCAAGAGAGCAATAGTGCTGTGCAAAAAATCGAAACCCAAAAAACCGATACCAATTTCACAAAAGAAAGCACAGATTCTTCTGCTTTCATTCAACCACAGTCCAATTATCAATTGGCAGCAAACATCAAGACAAACCATCCTATAATTAAATGGTTTGATACCTTGTTGGTGGTTATTCCGCAATATCAATTAGTTAAGTCGGCTTCAAATTTTGCCCATCAATTCTCTGCGCAAAACAAAAAGGCCTTACTGATGCTTTACCCCTTCCATTTTTTCTGGTAGTTAAATATGAAATTTTAAACGTGAAGAAATAAATTCTTCTAAAAGCTTCTGGCACTTTCCATCAGGAAATTGTTAGTATTTCACATTATTTATCAAATTTTAAAACATGGAAACAAGTGTAACCATTATTGGTATCGTGATTGCTATTATAGTGGCGATTCCTATTTATTTTTCGGCTAAGTCAAGTGCTGCAAACAAATCAAAAATTCTAAATATAAAAAAGAAATTCAATCCTACTCATCCGGAAGAGTTTGATTTAACCGAATCACAAAGCAATAAAACGCTCACAATCGATCAAAAACACCGAAGATTTATATTGATGAATTTCAATCCAAATCAACAGGAATCAACTTATTTGGACTTAAAAAGTGTCTCTTCCTGCAAATTGGTCCTGACAACCGAAGGGCAATCTGATACAATTGTAAAAATTGATTATGAGTTTATAGATAAAGAAACATCCAAAAAAATCACAATCCCATTCTATGATTTTGATGACGATCGCATCAAACAAATAAGCGCTTACCAAGATCATATGTTTGCAAAAAAATGGCTTAAAATCATCCAAGATTCTATTTCACGTTAGTTATTTAATTCAAAAAAAAGAGACTCATTTTGGGTCTCTTTTTTATTTAGCGATTTATGATATTTGTCATTTTATACCTTCTCATGAAATAGTAATTTTGATGAAAACTAAATCCGTTTTTTATGAAAATCTCGCTAACTCAGAAATATAATGTTCCTGGACCAAGATATACAAGCTATCCTACAGTGCCTTATTGGAACGAAAGTGCTTTTACGGTTGAAGAATGGAAATTATCATTTCAGAAAGCATTTTCAGAGAGCAATTCAGAAAACGGAATAAGTTTATACATCCATTTACCTTTTTGCGAAAGCATGTGCACCTTTTGTGGTTGCAACAAACGAATTACAAAAAACCATTCTGTCGAAGAAAAATACATTGAAGCTGTTTTGAAAGAATGGCGTTTTTACTGTAAATTACTTCCAGAAAAACCCCTAATAAAAGAAATTCATTTAGGTGGAGGAACTCCGACATTTTTCTCTTCTGATAATTTAGAACTTCTAATAAACGGAATATTAAGTCGTGCAGTAAAAGCTGAAAATCATGAATTTAGTTTTGAAGGACATCCCAACAACACTACATACGAACAACTAAAAAAACTGTATGATCTTGGCTTTCGCCGAGTAAGTTTTGGCGTTCAGGATTATGCCGAAAAAGTACAAAAAGCGATTCACAGAATTCAGCCTTTTCACAATGTAGCAAAAGTAACTTTTTGGGCAAAAGAAATTGGATATAAATCTATTGGCCATGATATTATTTTTGGATTACCATTTCAAACCATAGAAAATATCATCGACACAGTTGAGAAAACAAATTCATTAAAACCAGATCGTTTGGCGTTTTATAGCTATGCTCACGTGCCTTGGATTAAAGGAAATGGACAAAGAGGTTTCTACGAAGAAAATCTTCCAAAAGACGCTGAAAAAAGACAACTTTACGAAACAGGAAAACAATTGCTTTCCGCTAATGGTTATCACGAAATTGGTATGGATCATTTTGCCTTGCCTTCAGACAGTCTTTACCATGCTGCACACAACAAGAAAATGCACCGAAATTTTATGGGATACAGCGCATCAAAAACGCAATTAATGATTGGATTAGGTGTTTCGTCTATTAGTGATAGCTGGTATAGTTTTGCTCAAAACACTAAAAGCCTTGAAGATTACTATCAACTTTTAGATGCTGATCAATTGCCTGTTATTAAAGGTCATATTTTAAATGATGAAGACCTAATTATTAGAAAACATATACTTAATCTAACTTGCGAACTGGAAACTTCCTGGAGTAAAGATTCTTTATACTTTAAAGAACTTCCGGAAGTTTTAGAATCTTTAAAAGAAATTGAAAGCGATCAGTTAATCGTGATAGAAGAAAATAAAATCAAAATTACGGAAGCTGGAAGACCTTTCGTTCGTAATATCTGTATGGCTTTTGATTTACAATTAAAAAGAAAATCACCTGAAACCAACTTGTTTTCAATGACTGTTTAATGACAATCCGGTGTTCCCTGAACAAATAAACTCATATTTGAAGGTGAGATATAAGGAATTCCCAAACCTAAACCTCTTAATATAAATAAGATTCCAATTATAACAGCAACATAAGGAATCGCTTTTTGGATTTTATTTCTAAAAGGCATTTTTAACATAGAATGTATGTAAACTACGGCAGTCATCAAAGGTAAAGTCCCTAATCCGTAAAGCAACATATAAACAACTCCAAGCGAAGCACTTTGCATAGCAATTGCTCCAAATAAAGCTACATACACCATTCCGCAAGGCAAAAATCCGTTTAACAAACCAATCGTAAAAAGAGATTGATAACTTTTCTTTTTAAACTGGCTTCCAAGACTGGATTTTATACTGGCAATTACTTTATAAACAGGTTTTGAAAAATTATATTTTGAGAATATTTTCTCAGGAACCAGCACGATGACAATCATAAGTACGCCAATAAAAATCGACATATTCTGCTGCATTCCAGCTAAAAAAAAGCCGCGTCCCAATAATCCAAATATCAAACCGATTGTAGAATATGCGGTTAATCTGCCTAAATGATACGTGAGTATTTGTATTACTTTCTTTGCTTTGTTTTGGTGATCAACAGGAAGCATCATTGCAATAGGACCACACATCCCAACGCAATGAAGACTACTAATAAGACCAAATATAAAAGCAGAGTATAACATTCTTTAATTTACGTAAATCACTTCTTTTGTTAAGTATTTTTTACCCTCATATTGCCATTCCATATTGACATCCCAGCGTCCTTTAATCAATTTTTTCTGTGGAATAAGTAAAGAAGAATTATTTAAAGCAAGCTGAGTATCAAAATCAAATTTCTTATTTGAAGGTCGATACAATAAAACATTTCCTTTAATTTTATCACTTTCAAAAGTTGCCGGAAAAGTTACAGTTACTCCTTGATCATTATATTTAATAACTGGTTTGTGCTGCAAATCGTGTGCATTTTGAATTCGTGCCATTTCCTCCTGAAAATGAGTGTCATGTTTGTAGTATTCTTCTACAACCAAATCGTTATCATATTTACTATTTGATTGTACTTCAAAAACAAAATATAAAATAAATGTCATAAACAATGCAAATGCAATGACAATTCCGGTACCCCAATTAATTTTCATGATTGTATATTTTTAATTAAAACTTCGCGGTCCTAAGAAATTTGTAGTAGTAGTTTCAAGTAGTTCCGAACCGTTATAAACACCAATTTTAACATTCGTTTTATCACTTTCCAATAAGGCTTGATCTATTTTTATAAATAATGTTCCTTGAGAGATTCCTTCTTTTGCAACTTTAAAATGTCTTTTTCCAACATTGTTTATTTCGCCTTTCTGATCAATCAACTCAAAATGAATATCGTTATAATCTTTCATTGTTTTGTTTACAATTTTATAGGTGTACACATTACTGATTTTTTCTCCTTCATGCTGAAAAAGCTGACCAGGTAAACGCAATACAACTGCCTGAACATCCGTTCTTAAAAATAACATTCCAACAAAAATACTCAACAATATAAACAGAACGGCTGTATACCCTTTCATTCTTGAAGTGAACTTGAATGGCTCTTTTTTAGCAATTTCATCTTCAGAAGCATAACGAATCAAACCTTTAGGCAATCCAACAGAATCCATTATATGATCACATTCATCAATACAGGCTGTGCAATTTGTACATTCTAATTGTGTACCATTTCTAATATCAATTCCCATAGGGCAAACATGAACGCACTGAAGACAATCAATACAATCGCCTTTTCCTGTTAATGCTCTGTCTTCTTTTTTATTAAATTTTGCACGACCTTCTTCTTTTTCGCCTCGTACAAAGTCATAAGCCACGTTAATTGATTTATTATCTAAAAGTACACCTTGCAATCTACCATAAGGACAGGCTATAATGCAAACTTGTTCACGAAACCAAACAAAAACAAAATAGAAAATTCCCGTAAAAATAAGCAACGCAATAAAATTGCTTGACTCTTTAATTGGTCCTTTCTCAACCATTAAAAACAAAGCATCACTTCCAACTAAATAAGCAAGAAAAACATTTGCTATGAGAAAAGAAATCAAAAAGAAAATAGTCCATTTTATAAGCCTTTTTCTAATTTTTTCTGCATCCCATTCCTGTCTTGCCAAACGGGACTGAGCCCCTCTGTCACCATCAATCCAATACTCAATTCGGCGAAAAACCATCTCAAGAAAAATGGTCTGCGGGCAAATCCATCCACAAAATATCCTTCCAAAAACAACGGTAAATAAGATTATAAAAACAACGCCGACCAGCATTGAAATGACGAACAGATAAAAATCTTGCGGCCAGAACGGGAATCCGAATATATTAAAACGACGTTCAAGAATATTAAACATCATAAATTGGTTTCCGTTTACTTTAATAAACGGATTTATAAATAAGATTGCCAGCAAAACATAACTGACAATCTTTCTATAATCATAAAATTTGCCAGACGGTTTCTTGGGGAAAATAAATTTCCGTTTACCACCTTCATCTATTGTTCCAATGGTATCTCTAAAAGCTTCGTCTGATAAATTTGACATGGTATTCTATTTTATTTTTTAACTTCTGTGGTGTCTTTTTTTGGTGCAGCTGAGGTTGCATCGTTTATTGGAGCGCTCTCGTCTACCCAAACTTCACCTTCTGCTTCTTTTGGATCTTTTGGATTACTTCCTTGTAAAGACAAAATATAACTCGCTACTTTTTGAATTTCTTTTGGCTTAAGAGTTCCTTTCCAGGCAATCATTCCTTTACCGTCACGACCTCCATTTGTAATAGTGTGGAATAAGTTTTTAATTCCTCCACCTAAAATCCAACGGTCATCAGTCAGGTTCGGTCCAATTTGCCCTCCTCCATCTGCTCGGTGACACGCTACACAATTGGTCGTAAATATTTCTTTACCCGCATCTAAACTAGGTGCATCCGTAAGCAATACAACTGTTTTTTCATCCATTAAATCCGGAGCAGTTTTCAAATATTCATCGACATCAATTTTTGCTTGAGCCATTTCCTTTTTCAATTCCATTTCCTGATTATCTCCACCAAACAACTCATATTTTGCTACGTAAATAACACCAAAAACAATACAGATGTAGAATAAATATACCCACCATGGCGGTAAATTATTATCCAACTCTTTAATTCCATCATAGTCATGATCCATCAATAAGTCACCTTCTTTTTCCATAGGCTGTGTTTTAGTCAGCTTATGCATAAGGTCTTTGTACCAAGTGCTTTCTTTCAAACTCAGACTATCTTCGTAATCTAATTTTGCTTTCTCTTCAGGAGACATCAATTGGTACATTACGCGATTTACTGCGCTCAATGTAATCTCGATTGCGATCAGAATAAAAAGAAAGACAAATAAAAAGACAGAAACCATTGGATATTTTATAAATGCCGGTTTATCTCCTGAGTCTATAAAATACTCCATTAAGGCAAAACCGATGAAGAAAATCAGCGGTACTCTAACGTATACTGGGAAAAACTTTTTCATTGTTATCTATCTTTTGAAATTATAATACTCCCTTCGTCTAAAGGAATCTGACTCATTTCCTGAATTTTATCTTTTTTATACGAAAACACCCAAAAGCCCAATCCTACAAAGAAGAAGAAGAAAATCAAGAGAGAAATTATCGGGTAAACTTCTATACCCGATATTGTTTCCATATTGTGTTTTATTTGCTCAAACATAATGCTGTTATTTAGAAGTTTCTTTTACCTTAATATCAGTACCTAACCTTTGTATGTAAGCTATCAGCGCAACGATTTCTCTTTCATTCATTGGAATAAATTTTTCGCCTTTTGCTGCAGCTTTTTTCTTGCTGTCTTCATAGCTTTTTACAAAATCAGGATCACTCTCCAGGCTTTTTTCTATTTTAACAGCCTGTTCTCTTAATGTACGCTGTGCATTGGCAACCTCTTCTTCTGTATAAGGTACACCTAATGTAACCATCGCTTTCATTTTCTTTTGTGTCAAAGAAATATCAAGAGGTTCATTATCAAATAGCCATTTATAACCTGGCATAATTGAACCAGCAGATGTACTTTGTGGATTCCACATGTGGTTAAAATGCCAATTATCATTGTATTTTCCACCTACTCTTAATAAATCCGGACCGGTACGTTTTGATCCCCATAAGAATGGATGATCATAAACAAATTCCCCAGCTTTTGCTTGAACTCCGTAACGTTCTACCTCGCTTCTAAAAGGACGCACAGACTGAGAGTGACAACCTACACAACCTTCTCTGATGTATAAATCACGTCCTTCTAACTCTAATGGCGTATAAGGTTTCACACTCGAAATTGTTGGTATATTCGATTTAACCATAATTGTTGGCACAATTTGAATAATACCACCAATTAAAATTGCAACTGTTGCCAATATTGTTAACTGAATTGGCTTTCTTTCTAACCAAGAATGGAATTTTTCACCATTTAATCTACTACTTTTTATTGTTTGTAAAGCCGGAGCCTGAGCCAATTCATCTTCAATTGTTTCACCAGCTTTCACAGTCATAATAATATTATAAACCAGCGTTAGCATACCAATTAAGTACAAACTACCACCAATAGCTCTCATCCAATACATTGGCATAATTGCTGTAACCGTTTCAAGGAAGTTTCCATAAGTTAAAGTTCCGTCCGGGTTAAATTGCTTCCACATAGAAGCTTGTTGAAAACCAGCCACATATAACGGAATAGTATAAACAATAATCCCTAAAGTACCAATCCAGAAATGGAAGTTCGCTAATTTTTTAGAAAATAATGTTGATTTGGTCATTCTTGGAATCAACCAGTAAATAATACCAAATGACATAAATCCGTTCCATGCTAAAGCTCCAACGTGTACGTGTGCAACGATCCAGTCTGTATAGTGCGCAATAGCATTTACATTTTTAAGAGAAAGCATTGGTCCTTCAAAAGTTGCCATACCATAACCTGTAATTGCAACTACAAAGAATTTTAAAACCGGTTCTTCACGTACTTTATCCCACGCACCTCTTAGAGTTAACAATCCGTTGATCATACCTCCCCAAGACGGAGCAATCAGCATAACTGAAAATGCAACTCCTAAATTTTGAGCCCAGTTTGGTAAAGCAGAATATAATAAGTGGTGAGGTCCTGCCCAGATATAAATAAAAATTAAAGACCAAAAGTGAATAATTGATAATCTGTAAGAATAAATAGGGCGATTTGCGACCTTAGGAATGAAATAATACATTAACCCAAGGAAAGGAGTAGTTAAGAAAAATGCAACCGCATTATGACCGTACCACCATTGTACAAGTGCATCCTGCACACCCGCGTAAACGGAGTAACTTTTTAAACCTGAAACAGGAATTTCTATATTATTGAAAATGTGTAAAACAGCTACAGTTACAAATGTTGCAATGTAAAACCAAATCGCTACGTACAAATGGCGCTCTCTTCGTTTTAGCATTGTACCAATCATATTGATACCCATTACGACCCAAATAAGTGCTATTGCAATATCAATAGGCCACTCAAGTTCTGCGTACTCTTTCGAAGAAGTATAACCTAATGGCAATGTAATTGCTGCAGCAACAATGATAAGCTGCCAGCCCCAAAAATGCAGATTACTAAGAAAATCACTGAACATTCTTGCTTTTAATAATCTTTGCATAGAATAATACATTCCGGCAAAGAACGCATTTCCTACAAAGGCAAAAATTACGGCATTAGTATGCAAAGGCCTTAGACGACCATAACTAAGCCAGGAGATCCCATCTGTTATATTGGGAAAAAGGTACATAACCGCCAGGGTCAGACCTACTAACATACCTACTACTCCAAAAAGAATAGTGGCGTAAATGAATTTTTTTACAATTTTGTTGTCGTAATAAAACTGTTCCATTTCCATAATTATACTTGTTTTTCTTCGGTTGGTGAATTATTGTTCTGAGGAGTAATTTTTGTTTCGTCGTCAAAAAGCATTCTGACAGATGGTGTATAATCATCATCATACTGTCCGGATTTAACAGCGATGATAAAAGCAATAAAGAAGCCTATTGCGACACAAATACTAACTGAAATTAATAGATAAATTACACTCATACCATAAATTTATGTTAACAAAATTAGTGGGTTACTGGGGTATAAAATATGATAATTATCATTGTCAAATGACTAATGATAAATTTACTAAAAAAACGTTCTAGAATTATTTATAATCATTTTAAATTACTCTTACTGAAATAGTTAGACATAAAAGTAACAAAACTCACAATCGTAATTGTACTTAGAGGCATTATGATTGCCGCCACCAGAGGAAGTAAATTTCCTGTAACTGCAAAAGCCAGCCCTACTACATTATACAATAGTGATAAAATAAAACTCATTTTGATAATTTTTATAGCATTATGCGAAAGATTTAAAAAATAATCCAGTCTCGAGAATTCACTCGCATCTAAAATCGCATCGCAGGCAGGCGAGAAAACATTGACATTTTCAGAAATTGAAACCCCAACATTGCTTTGAGCCAGTGCACCGGCATCATTTAAACCATCTCCAACCATCATGACATTCTGCCCTTGTTCCTGGAGTTTTTTTATGAATTCCAGTTTCTGATCTGGTTTCTGATTAAAAATTAATTCTGTATTTTTTGGTAGAAGAGTTTCAAGAGTGGCTCGTTCTCCGTCATTATCGCCTGATAATACTTTTATCTGGTAGTTTTTACTTAAAGTCGAAAATAACGTTCTTAGACCATCTCTATACTGATTTTTAAAATTAAATCTACCTAAATAAACATCATTTATTTTTATATAAAGTGCCGTTTTTTCAATCTCTGAAGATTGGAGTTCAGACTGTTCAAGAAAGGAAGCTGAACCTATTTTAATTGTTTGGTTTTCTACAGAAGCTAAGATTCCTTTCCCGGTTATTTCTTCAAAATCATCTACTTTGATTCTAATGGTTTCCGGCAAAAAATCATATAACATACGACTTAAAGGGTGATTAGAACCACGCAGCACATTTTTAATTAAAATCAAATTTTCCTCATCAATCTCTTTACCTTCGTAACTAATATTTGATTTCTTATTCGTTGTAATTGTACCCGTTTTATCAAAAACTATAGTGTCTACTTTTGCCAATTGTTCAATTACTATAGCATTTTTTAAATACATTTTTTGTTTCCCCATTATTCGCAATATATTTCCGAAAGTAAATGGAGCTGTTAATGCAAGCGCACATGGACATGCAACAATCAAAACGGCTGTAAAAACATTAAAAGCAATATTAGCATCTATAAAAATCCAATATCCAAATCCTGCAAATGCTATTAGTAATAATATAGGAGTAAAATACCTGCTTATTTTATCAGTAATTGTTTTATGTTTTTGATTTACCTTTTTCTGAAAAATTTCATTACTCCATAATTGAGTCAAATAACTTTGAGAAACAGAATGAAGTACTTCCATCTCAATAACTTTCCCAATTTGTTTTCCTCCGGCAAACACCTTATCACCAGATTTTTTTGTGATTGGAACTGCTTCACCAGTTACAAAACTATAGTCAATCTCCGCTTTTTCACTAATTAGAATACCATCAACAGGAATTAATTCCTGATTTCTAATCAATAATCTGTTTCCTTTCAAAACATCATAAATAGGAACGCTTTCCTCTGAAGTATCTGAATTTATACGTGTAACCGCAATTGGAAAATAGGATTTAAAATCTCTTTCAAAACTTAAAAAACTGTAGGTTTTGATCTGAAACATTTTTCCCAAAAGCATAAAGAAAACCAAACTCGCTAAACTGTCAAAAAAACCCGGTCCGTGATCCATCAGCATATCGTATGTACTTCTGATAAACATAACAATAATCCCCAATGCAATTGGAATATCAATATTCAGCATTCTGGTTTTAATACTATGGTAAGCAGAAACATAATAACCGCTTGCAGAATATAAAAAACTAGGCAAAGCCAAAATGAAAATTAAAAATCTAAAAAATGGCTTGTAATTATCCAGCCAGAACTCTTTAATTTCGAAATATTCAGGAAAAGACAGCAGCATAATATTCCCAAAACAAAAAAATGCCACACCAAGCTTATAAGTTAAGCTTCGGTCAACATTACTTTTTCCAGTTTCATAATTTTCAAGACTTATATAAGGCTCGTAACCAATGGAACTAAGCAAATAAACAATTTCTTTGAGTGAAACCTGATCCGATTTGAAAGTAATTCGGACTCTTTTTTCCGGAAAATTAACTTGCGAAATACTTATTCCGCTTTGAATTCTGTTTAAGTTTTCAAGTATCCAAATGCAAGAACTACAATGTATATGCGGAATATTTAAAGAAACAATTGAAGTATTTCCTTCCTGAAATTCGAGTACTTTTGTGAGAATAGCATCATTATCTAAAAAATCATATTTCCCTGCAATATCCTGTGGAGTTGCTCCGGGTGATTTTTCGAAATCATAATAACAGGTTAAATCATGAAGACTAAAAATTTCGTACACGGTTTTACAACCGTTGCAACAAAACTTTTTTTCATCAAAATTGATTTCTTCATTTTTAGGAATCGTTATCCCACAATGAAAACAACCTTGCTCACTCATAAATTTGTTTTTTTTTAATGTAACAAATATTCAAAATAAGAAGCCATGTTAAAAATGACATTTATCATGTAAAAACTAAATAGAATTCTAATTTAGTAAAATAAAGGAAGCGAAATACTGTCGTAAAAATTTTCTTCAATTTTTAGCCATAATACTGGGAAAGAATGTGAATATTGGTTAATTTTGCAGTAAATTTTTTTTGCTATGAATAAATGTGACCAGTGTATTGTACGCCAACTTTCTTCTCTCAAAGCCCTTAATAAAGAAGAAGTTGTAAAATTGGCTAATAGCAAAACCACTTATACAATAAAAAAAGGCGAAGCACTTTTTGAAGAAGGCGAAGTTACCAATGGCGTTTTTTGTGTAAAGGACGGAGTTGGAAAATTATCAAAGTTGAGCGCAAATGGTAAAGACCAAATCGTAAAACTGGTTAAATCTGGTGAACTTCTGGGGCAACGTTCCATGATTAGTAATGAGCCTGCCAATTTATCTGCAAAAGCAATAGCCGATATGGAAGTTTGTTTTATTCCTAAAGCTGAAATTCTTCATTTCTTTAATAACAACAATCAGTTTTCTCTAAATTTAATGCAATCTGTCTGCGAAGATTTGAAAGAATCTGAGAATGAGAAAATTGCTTTGGTTCAAAAAACTGTAAAACAACGTCTTGCAGAAACTCTTTTACATTTGCATGATGAATTTGGTGAAAATAGCGACAAAACACTAAAAGTACAGCTAACAAGAGAAGAGTTAGCAGGAATAATTGGTACAGCTACAGAAAGCTGCATCCGATTATTATCTGACTTTAATAAGCTGGACCTAATTGAACTTGTTGGAAAAAAAATAATGCTTAAAAACATCAAAGCATTAAAAAAACTAGCCGAATAATTAAAGTTTTTTAGCTTCGTTCCAAAAAACATCCATTTCAGCCAAAGTCATTTCCATTAAAGGCTTTCCTAAATCATTCGCTTTACTTTCCAAATATTGAAAGCGCTTTATGAACTTTTTATTGGTTCGCTCCAAGGCATCTTCAGGATTTACATTTAAAAAACGAGCATAATTTATCATAGAAAACATTACATCGCCAAACTCAGCCTCAATTTTATCCTGATCTCCTTTCTCGACTTCAACCTGCAATTCTTGTAATTCTTCCTGAACTTTATCCCAAACCTGATGTGGTTCTTCCCAATCAAAACCTACTCCTTTAACTTTATCCTGAATTCTGCTTGCTTTCACTAATGCAGGAAGGCTTCTCGGAACTCCTTCTAAAACTGATTTTTTACCTTCTTTTAGTTTAAGTTTTTCCCAATTTTGTTTCACTTCTTCCTCATCTTTCACCACTGTATCGCTATAAATATGCGGGTGACGATGGATTAATTTATCGCAAATTTCATTGCAAACATCAGCAATATCAAAATCATTAGTCTCAGAACCTATTCTTGCATAAAAAACAATGTGCAATAACAAATCTCCAAGTTCTTTTTTAACTTCGTTTAAATCATTGTCTAAAATAGCATCACCCAATTCATAAGTTTCTTCAATCGTCAAATGCCTTAGCGTTTGTAAAGTTTGCTTCTTATCCCACGGGCATTGCTCGCGCAATTCATCCATGATAATCAATAATCTTTCGAAGGCTTTTAATTGAAGTTCTTTACTCATCTTTATTATTTTATAAATTCATCTAAACAGTTGTAAAAATAAAGAATCCTGTCAAGAAATTATCTTAACAGGATTCTTTATTTTTGAAAGTATCAAATACTATTCTTCTTTTTTAGCTTTAGCTTTTTTAGCCGCAGGTGCTTTTTTTGGCTTTTCTTCTGCAACCGGAGCCTCTTCTGCTACTTCAACAGCTGCAGGAGCAAGATCAGTTACTAAACCTTTAGCCTGAAGTGTATTGTACCAGTTTAATACCTTTTTAATATCTGAAGGATAAACTCTTTCTTCATCATAATCAGGTAAAATTTCTTTAAAGTAAGCACTCAAAGTAGCATTGTCTTCTTTATGCGAAATAGCCTGACCTTTATTTTCTTTAGTAGCAATTTTTTGCATTACTTCAGTCAACGGTTTTTCTCCTTCGTATGTATAAATTGAAATTTCAGACAATAAACTTACATTACTTTTTAAGTTTACTGTGATTTTTTTTCCGTCTAATAATGATTCTGCCACAAAACCTGTACGAGTTTGCACTTTCAATACGTATAAACCTGGTTTACCTGAAATGGCTAAAATTTTGTCTAAATTCATGTTTATTAAAATTAGTATTAAGAATTTCTCTATTGTATTTTTTTTGTTCTAAAAAGAACATCTTTTTTATCTTCCTTTTTTTGCTGCAGCAAACTTCATTCTGTATTCCTGAAAAGTTTTACCTTCAGTAATATTTTTTAATTTTTTCTGAATCAAACGCTTTTTCAAAGAAGATATTTTATCTGTAAATAAAACACCTTCAATATGATCGTATTCATGCTGAATAACTCTTGCAATTAAACCATCAAAAACTTCTGTTTTCATAACAAAATCTTCCTCACAGTACTCGATCGTAACAGTTGGTTTTCTATAAACATCTTCACGAACATCCGGAATACTTAAACAGCCTTCATTAAAACTCCACTCCTCGCCTTCTTCTTTTACGATTTTAGCATTTATAAAAGTCTTTTTGAAACCTTTCAACTCTTTTTGTTCTGCTGATTCTAAATCATCATCTTCGCTAAAAGGAGTCGTATCGATAACAAACAAACGAATTGCCATACCTACCTGTGGCGCAGCAAGGCCCACACCATAAGCGTTGTACATGGTTTCATACATGTTTGCTATTGTTTCTTTTAAGTTTGGATAATCTGGCGTTATTGCCACACCTACTTTTCTTAAAACAGGATCACCATATCCTACAATTGGTAAAATCATTTGTGTTATTTTATTGTATTATCTACTGAAAAACTGAATTTAATTTCCCATAATTCAGCTGGCAAAAATAGTAAAAAATAGTCTACGAATAATTGCAAACATTATATAATATCATATTTTTTACCAAATCTGTTAAAATCTCATCCATAATTATGCCAAATTAATTCGTACAATTCTTACCTTTGTTAGTAAACCTCTCCATATGTTTGATCGAATTTCAAAATTTACCAATAGTACTTCATTTCTAAACGCCTCAAAAGTAACGATCGCTTCTGTTGTACCGGTACTGATTTTAAATCTTTTAGGACATTTCGAAATAGGTTTTACAATCGCTTTAGGTGCTTTTTATACCTATCCTAGCGACATTCCGAGTTCACTTAGCCATAAAATAAAAGGACTAATTGTAGCTTCATTTATTGTTTCCGGTGTAAATTTATTAGTCAATCTTGCTTATCCTTATCCGGTTTTATTTTATCCTTTTTTAGGATTTTTGCTGTTTTTATGCTCCATGATTTCTGTATATGGACAAAGAGCCACTTTAGTTTCTTTCTCTGCTTTATTATCTATCTCTTTATCATTTGGTCATTTGCATGAAGGCTGGGAAGCTTTTGAATATTCTGGTTTTATATTTCTAGGCGGAATTTTATATCTGGTTATTTCTCTTATATTTCACTTTATTCAACCTTATAAATATGTTGAACTTCAAATTGCTGAAGGCATTAAACTTACTGCTAAATATTTGAAGTTAAGAGGCGATTTATGGAATCCCGAAGCAGACAGAGAAACGATTATAGAAAAACAACTTGCAGTTCAAGTTGAATTGAATCTGGTTCATGAAGATTTACGAAAAATGCTAATCGGCAATCAAAATACTTCGGCCGCGACCGCTCAAAACAGAAAAATGTTACTTGTTTTTATCACGTTGGTCGAAATTCAGGAACTTGCTTTATATACTTCTTTTGACCATAATAAGCTTCATGAAAAATTTGCCAAACATCCTGAAGTACTTAGAACATATCAAAATGTAGCATACAAATTAGCTTCAACATTAAAAAAACTTTCCAAAAACGTGCATCATATTGCCGTATATGTTGACAAAAATGATTTAAAGAATGAGCTTGATGCGTTAGAATTTGCCATTTTTGACTACGAAAAAAGTCTAGGCAAAGAAGAAGCTTCTGAAGGTGTTTTGATGCTGACAAATATGCTGAAATATGCTAAAAATCAAGTTGGAAAAATAAAAATTATTCAGCGTGCTTTCTCGCTTGCCATGCAGTCTTATAAACTTAAGGACAAAGACAAAGAACTTGAAAAATTCCTAACACCACAATATTATCCGTTGCGTACTTTAATTGAGAATTTAAGTTTTTCTTCGTCAATTTTCAGACATTCGCTTCGTTTAACGATTACCATTCTTATTGGTTTTTTGATTGGAAAAATGCTTCCTTTTCAAAACGTTTACTGGATCTTGCTAACAATTGTGGTTATTATGCGACCTGGTTACGGGCTAACCAAAGAACGTTCCTATAACAGAATTTTTGGAACTCTATTAGGAGGACTATTTGCTTTTGGAATTGTCTCAATTGTCCAAAATCATGTTGCACTCAGTATTTTTTCGATAATCTGTATGTTATTAGGAATCTCTTTTACACAGATTAATTATAAAATCAGCGCCACTTTTGTAACAATGTACGTTGTTTTCATTTATGGAATTCTAACACCGGATGTTGTTGAAGTTATTCAGTTTAGAATACTGGATTCCCTTGCAGGAGCGACATTAGCTTTCATCGCTAATCAGTTTTTATGGCCCGCCTGGGAATTTATTAATACACCAATTCATATTGAAAATGCAGTTCGTGCCAATAAAAATTACCTAAAGGAAATCGCTGATTTTTATAATAAAAAAGGTGAAGTTCCAACTTCTTACCGTTTGGCCCGAAAACATGCTTTCGTAGAAATTGGCAATTTAATGACTTCATTTCAGCGTATGATGCAAGAGCCGAAGTCGAAGCAAAAAACACTTCCTCTTGTCAATAAATTAGTTGTGCTAAACCATTCTATTTTATCCGCTTTAGCGTCATTATCCACTTATATTCAATCGCATCAAACAACATCAGCATCTGAATCATTTAATTATATTATAAAAACCATTTTATCCAATCTGGATCAGTCGATTTCGGTTTTACGAAATGAAACTGTAATAAAAGACACTTTCTTTGATAAAGATGACGTTACATTACAATTTGAGGAATTAAAACGAGTTAATTTTAAACGTCTCGCAGAGGACGATGATTTGGATAAGGAAACGCGTCAAAACAAAATGCAGGAAGCTCAAATGGTTATTGAACAATTAATATGGATGAGCAATCTGGCAGAAAAGATTTTAAAAATAACCAAAGAACTAAAAGCAACAAATCCAGATTAATTCATCTGGATTTGTTGCTTTTTATATAAATTAAATGCTTAATTATTTAGTTTCAAAACTTCAGCCGTCTGTTTTCTAAGCGCTTCTAAAAGTTCTGGTTTGTCATTTAAAGTTTGTCCGTAAGAAGGAATCATTTGCTTCATTTTCGCTTTCCATTCCGGAGTTTGACTTTGATTTGTAAAACATCTGCTAATCAAGTCAACCATAATCGCAACCGCAGTAGACGCTCCCGGAGAAGCCCCAAGTAAAACCGCTAAAGATCCGTCATGTGTATTGATTACTTCGGTACCAAATTCTAATACTCCACCTTCTTTCTCATCCTTTTTAATTACCTGAACACGTTGTCCGGCTTTTTCTAATTTCCAATCTTTAGAACGTGCAGAAGGCAAATATTCACGAAGTGCTTTCATTCTATCTTTTGGAGATTGACGAACTTGCTCAATTAAGTATTTCGTCAAAGGAATATTGTGATAACCTGCAGATAACATCGGAATTAAATTGTTCGCTTTTATCGACATTGGTAAATCCAAATAAGAACCATTTTTCAAGAAACGTGTCGAAAATCCTGCAAAAGGCCCAAAAAGAAGTGCTTTTTCGCCATCAATTACGCGTGTATCAATGTGAGGAACAGACATTGGAGGCGCTCCAACACTTGCTTTACCATAAACTTTAGCCTGGTGTTTCTCAATTACTTCGGGATTAGTACATTTTAACCATTGACCGCTTACAGGAAAACCACCATAACCATGTCCTTCAGGTACGTTTGCTTTTTCCAATAATGGCAAAGAACCTCCGCCGGCACCAATGAAAACAAATTTGGTATACGCTTTTCTTTTTTGTCCTGTAGATATGTCAGTGATTTTAATTCTCCATGATTTATCCTCACGTTGTTTTAGTTTTTTAACCTCATGATTAAAATACAAAGTTACACCGTCAAGTTTTTCAAGATAATTAAACATACTTCTGGTCAAGGCTCCAAAATTCACATCGGTACCAATTTCCATGTAAGTTGCAGCTAATTTATCATCTGCTCCTCTGCCTTCCATAACCAATGGCATCCATTTTTTCAGCTGCTCAAAATCGGAACTAAATTTCATTTGAGAGAAAATTGGATTGCTTTGCAAAACCTCAAATCTTTTTTTAAGATATGCTATATTTTTATCACCCCATACAAAACTCATATGAGGAACACTTTTAATAAAATTATCAGGAGATGGTACCTTCTTTTCTTGTACTAAATAAGACCAAAACTGACGTGAAACCTCAAAAGCTTCTGCAATACTAATTGCTTTTTTAGGATCGATACTTCCGTCAGCCTTTTCTGGGGTATAATTTAATTCACAAAAAGCAGAGTGTCCGGTTCCGGCATTGTTCCATGCATCAGAACTTTCGGCTGCAGCCACATCTAATCTTTCGTAAATTTCAATTTTTAAATCAGGTTGTAACTCTTTTAAAATTAATCCAAGAGTTGCGCTCATAATTCCAGCTCCAATAAGCACTACTTCACTATTGGAACGTATTGTATTGTCAGGCATAACAGTAATTTGTTTTTAAAGTGCAAAGGTACTTTTTTCATTCGCAAAAAAAAACTAAATTTTGCATGATAAAAGTTAGAAAATCATATTTTTTTCTAAATAAAGTGAAATTTTTAAGCCGTAAACTCAAAAACGATTAGAAGAAAGATAATCCTGAAGCATAATTGTCGCTGAGATCTCATCAATGAGACCTTTATTCTGACGTTGTTTCTTACTTAATCCGCTGTCAATCATGGTTTGAAACGCCATTTTTGACGTAAAACGCTCGTCAACGCGAATAACTTTCATGTCTGGAAAGATATTTGAGAAATGTGTAACAAATCCTTTTATTATTGAAGCACTCTCCGATGGCTGACCGTTCATTTGTTTCGGTTCGCCGATAAGAACGGTTTCTACTTTTTCTTTAGAAAAATAATCTTTCAAAAAATCGATTACCGTATTTGTGGGAATAGTAGTTAAACCGGATGCTATGATCTGCATTTCATCTGTAACAGCGATTCCTGTTCGTTTTTGTCCGTAGTCGATGGAGAGAATTCTTGGCATTTTAAAATTTTTATCAAAGATAACTATTTTTAATTTTTCTTGCTTTAAAAATGAAATCCATTACTATGAAAGATAGCATCAAAAAACAAAATCCGCCCGAATAATTCGAAGCGGATTTGACCCTAGATATAAAAAAACACTAAAAATCCTTCTTTTATCTATTAAACAAGCGTCTAAAAAAGCCTCTTTCCTCCTCTTCTTCCTCTTCCTCTTCATACTGTACAAACTTAGATAGCGCACGTTCATGTTCAAGTATTAGTTCTTTAATATACTCTACATACGTTCTCTTTTTTTCTTCAAGAAACCCTATTAAATATTTTTCACTGAACTCTACACCACTTGCCGCTTCGATTTGCAAAAGTTTTTTATACAATGGCTCAATATGCATCGCAATTACTTCTTGCGGAACAGATTGTCGTCTTCCAAAATAATTTACAATTACGCCATTTTCATCTTTGGCAATTTCAAAATCGGTTATAACCCAATAATATCGGCCTGATTTTGCTAAATTTTTTACGATTGCGTGAAAATTTCTACCTTGTTTTAAATTTTCCCAAAGCACTTTAAAAATAACTTTAGGCATATCTGGATGACGAATTATATTATGGGGTTGTCCCATTAATTCATAATCCTCATAACCACATACATCGACAAAAACTTCATTGGCGTATTCTATAATACCAAAAGCATTTGTTTTACTCATAATTACCTGCGTTTTATCCCACGTAACTTCTTTGTCGATAATGGTAACTGGAGTGCGAATTTGATTTTCCTGATTCATGTTTTACTGCTTATAATGTTGTTTGGATTGGTAATTTAATTCTGATTTCTCAGAATTAATCCGACAAAAATAGAGAGAAGAAAAAATGCAAAATCTGATTTTTGTCATATTTTGACACTAAAAAAACGTTTTATGGCTTTTTATTTTTAATAATTTCAATAAGCAACGCCAATTTTTATTTATCAAATTAAAAACAAAATGTTATATTTATAACACTTTCAAAAGCTTTTACTTTTCTGCTTTTCTACAAATACGTTATCTTTGCCAAAAATTAAAACATATGAATTCTTTACAGACTATAATTGAACAAGCTTGGGAAAACAGAGCTTTGCTACAAGAAACTGCAACTACAGATGCTATTAGAGAAGTAATCGAATTGGTTGATGCAGGAAAATTACGTGTTGCTGAACCAGTTGGAGACAAATGGCAAGTAAACGAATGGGTTAAGAAAGCCGTTGTAATGTATTTCCCAATTCAAAAAATGGAAACATGGGAATCTGGTATTTTTGAGTACCACGACAAAATGTTGCTAAAAAGAAATTATGCTGAAAAAGGAATTCGTGTAGTACCAAATGCTGTAGCACGTTATGGGGCCTACATTTCTAGCGGTGTTATCTTAATGCCAAGTTATGTAAATATTGGTGCTTATGTAGACGAAGGAACTATGGTTGACACATGGGCAACTGTGGGAAGCTGTGCTCAAATTGGTAAAAACGTACACTTAAGTGGAGGTGTTGGTATTGGAGGCGTTTTAGAGCCATTACAAGCTGCTCCTGTAATTATTGAAGACGGTGCTTTTATTGGTTCTCGTTGTATTGTTGTAGAAGGTGTTCACGTTGGTAAAGAAGCTGTTCTTGGTGCTAACGTTTGTCTTACTGCTTCAACAAAAATTATTGACGTAACCGGAGATGAGCCTGTTGAAATGAAAGGTTTTGTTCCTGCACGTTCGGTAGTAATTCCTGGAAGTTACACTAAAAAATTCGCTGCCGGAGAATTTCAGGTTCCATGCGCGTTAATTATTGGTACTCGTAAACCTTCTACAGATTTAAAAACTTCATTGAACAATGCACTTCGCGAATACGATGTTGCGGTTTAAATTTTAAAGTCTAAATAGATTTAAATACTTTAAAATCCAAATTCCAATCATTATCAATTGGAATTTGGATTTTTTTTATTTCAAATTTCTTTTCTGAAGTTTTAAAAGCTTTGCATATTTCATATAAGAGAAAAAAGCCTGAATCATGGCAATTGACAATCCGTCGACGCCATTAAAAATACCTTTTTTGAAAAAATAACAACGAACAAAAGCTACAGTTCCGTTTAAAACCGGTTTGAAAGTATTTATTCTTTTTCCCTGATCGAATAATTGTTGTGCATGCCAACCAGAATATTGGTTTTTCTTGGCTATAATCTGATCCAAAGAATCCCAACCATAATGCAAAATATGAACTGCGACCTTTTTCTCATTTTGAGTAATGATTTTTTGATGCACTTTTGATTCAGATGGATGAGCTGTTTTTTTATTAAAAAAACGAACTTTATGATCCGGATACCAACCCGAAAAATCAATAAGTTTGTCTGCCAGAAAGTTTTTCACTCTAAAACTGAATGCATCATAATTTCCATCCAGATATTTTTTGTTCAGTATAAATTCTTCGGCATCTTTATCTAAAAATTCATCAGCATCGAGATTAAGAATCCAATCATTTTTACAATAAGGTAAACCATGTGTACGTTGTGGCCCATCTCCTAAAAAAGACTGCTGTATAACAGTTGCTCCTTTTTCTTTAGCAATTTCAACTGTGCGATCCTTGCTAAAAGAATCTACAACAATTACTTCATCACATACTTTAAACAAAGCATCTAAACATTTTCCAATATTTTTTTCTTCATTAAAAGTAATTACTAGACCACTAATTTCCATTCTAAGAATAATTTAATTTCCGCAAAAATAGGACATTTTTAATTCAGTTTAATCTTATTCTCCTCAATACACTTGTACACTTCCTAAAATAGTTTGTACTTTAGCCCCAAAATCGAACCCTGAATAAATGAGAATATTAGTCATTCAACAAAAAAGAATTGGAGACGTACTAACAAGTACTATAATCTGTAACAACTTAAAAACTAAGTTTCCTGATGCTGTCATAGATTATATGTGCTACCCAAATTCTGTTGATGTTTTAAAAGAAAACCCTAATATCGACACTATTATTCCATTAACAAACAAGGTCCGAAAATCGATTCCTTCTTTGTTCAAATTTATTTTTCAGATTAGAAGAAAAAAGTACGATGCTGTAATTGATGTTTACAGCAAATTAGAAACTAATTTAATCACCTTATTTTCGGGTGCAAAATATAAAGTTTCTTATCACAAATGGTACTCCAATATTTTTTATAATTATAGCTACGAACGTTTTGATGCCATAAAATCAGAATATGGTTTGGCTATTGAAAACAGACTATTGCTTTTAAAACCATTCATTTCAGAAAAAATTACAGATGTAAAACCAAAAATCTTTTTAAAAGAATCTGAAATCACTGAAGCAAAAAAATTATTAAAAAGCTACAACATCGATACCGAAAAGCCGCTTATCATGTTTGGTATTTTGGGAAGTGAGGTTTATAAAACATATCCGCTTGACGGAATGGCAAAAATTATTGATTTTACGGTTGCCAAGACTAACGCTACAATTATTTTCAACTATATTCCAGATCAGAAGGAACAGGCTTTAGAAGTTTATAATTACTGTACAGAAGAAACAAAAAAACATATTGTTTTTGATTTGTATTGTACGGAATTACGTCCGTTTTTGGCTTTGCTTTCTCAATGTGAAATGCTTATCGGAAATGAGGGAGGCGCTGTAAATATGGCAAAAGCGCTTGAAATTCCGACTTTTTCAATTTTCACACCTTCGGTACGAAAAGAAACCTGGCAATTGTTTGAAAACGAAGCAAAAAACGCGTCAATTCACCTGAAAGATCTTAAACCTGAAATCTACGAGCAACATACCGAGCAATATATAAAAGAACATACTTTTGAATATTATGCTGAATATCCTTTGCCTCTAATGCTCGAAAAATTGGAAGCTTATTTTCACGAATATAAAAATTGAGAAAATAAACAGCATCAGATGAACAATAATGAAAAACAAAAGTTATCCGTTCTCATTATTACACTCAACGAAGAACATCGAATAAAATCACTTCTTGAAGATATTGATTTTGCCGATGAAATTATCGTTGTGGATTCTTATAGCACTGATCAGACTGTTGCAATAACTGAACGTTTTTCGAATGTGAAGCTACTTCAGAACGAATTTATAAATTACACTTCTCAACGTAATTTTGCTTTAGATCAAGCGAAAAATAATTGGGTTTTATTTTTAGATGCTGATGAACAATTAACAGCCAATTTAAAAACTGAAATTGTTTCAACAATAAACAGCGAAAAACCTGCAAGTGCTTATTTTATCTACCGAACTTTTATGTTTAAAGATAAAAAACTCAATTTTAGCGGTTGGCAGACAGATAAAATTTTCAGGCTTTTCAACAAGTCAAATTGCCGATATAATGAAGAAAGAATGGTTCATGAAAAGCTGATTGTAAACGGAAGTGTTTCTGCTTTAAAAAACAAAATCATTCATTTCTCTTATACTTCCTATAAGGATTACAAGGAAAAAATGTACCATTATGGTGTTCTAAAAGCAAATGAAAAAATAAAAAAAGGACAAAAACCATCTTTTCTATTAATGGTTTTTCATCCTTTATATACTTTTTTATATCAGTTTATAATTCGTTTGGGCTTTCTGGATGGCATCAAAGGAATTACTATATGTTACTTAAATGCGTATAGTATCTTTATACGATACTATGAACTGAATCGTATTACTTCTTCCAAAATTTAAGCTTCTTTTTCAGACGTTTTTTTCTGTAAAACTGTTCTTGAAAATCAGCAGTAAATTTCCATAACGTTTCAAATATTTTTTGCTCAGGTTCAGCTGTGTAAAATTTAGCGTATTCATTGCTCATAACTTCGACCATTTCTTTTAATGGAGTTAGACGGCATAAATTTTTCATACGCATTTCAAAAGTCATTATATCATGAAATTCCATTCGGTTCAAATCCACCAAGAAGAAGTCATAATTTCCTTCAGCATTCTTTTTAATTAAAGTATTTCCAGGTGAATGATCCAAAAATTCGATTCCCTTTTCGTGAAGATCAAAACTGAATTTAGTGAATTGTCTTAAGATATTTTCACGATCCTCAAAATCCGGAATTTCAACCAATTCTCTATAAGTCAAATCGCAATCTAAATGTTCGCTTGCATAAAAACTTTTATTCAAACCTAATAAAGTAGAATATTCTGCAAAAGCAACAGGTTTTGGAGTTCCAATTCCCATTTCCAACAATCTTGTTGCAAATTCATACGATCGTCTTGCTTTTGACTTTCTGAAATATTTGTACGCAATTTTATTTATAAAGTGCGGAACTTTAAAAGACTTGATATTTATCGTTTTATGATCGATATCAAAAAGTTTAATTTTGTTACGGTCGCCTTTTCCAAAAAGCGTTCCCGTTGAATCGAAATTTTCGATTGCGTCCAGTAAACCTTTTTGATCGGATATATGAGAAGTATTAAAGATTATGTTCTTTTTCAATTTTTCAATTTTAGTAATCGTTTTTTACAACAATCTTATTTAAACAAAAATTTAAACCACTGACCGAAATTCCTGAAAAACAATTTTGTTTTCGGAATATCTAAATTCTTAGATTTTTCGACAATTTCCTTAATAGCTTTCATGTCTTTTGTTGGAAAATAATCCAACTTCTTCCATCTTTCAGGCTCTATATAGTAGAAATCGCTGTATTCCTTATAATTATTTTCATTGACTTTAACCCATTTGTCAAGGAAGTCATTGTTTATATCGGTATTATGTCCCCAGTTTTTACATTTAAAACGTAATTCTTCTTCGCTTCTTGACAATGATTCATGCAAAACTATATTATTGGTGTAAATAACTTGCGCTTTTACTCTTCTACCGTTCACATATTGTGGATTGTTTGTTGCAAATATAGCTTTAGCCGGCTGATCAACATATAAAATTCCGTCTGGAGTATATTTATAAAGAATAAGCCAGAATGCAGCAATCTGAATAGGTTTTTTCAGTGGGTTTTCGATATACGAATCGTACTTACGTAAATCTTTTACAAACTTTTTAAAATCAACGAAATACTCATCACAGTCAATTTGAATAAGCCAGTTTCCAATTCCCATTTTTTCAGAAAGCATTTTTCTCTCTCTGATTTCACATTGCATTGTAGTCAATTCGGGAACATAAAAATCATCTTCATAAATGACAACTTTTTTGTCAACATCAAAAGCCTTAAGCCATTCGAAAAAAGAATCATCAATTATAAAAGAACCTCCATTCCAGGTATTTCTATTCACATCAATAGCTAAAAAAACTGCATCCGCTTCGTTATATATTGTTGGTAATGAGTTTTTTAGCATTTCGTAATCATACGAAACCAGATATCCAACCTGTATTTTTCCTGCCATGATGTTTTATAAAATTTGTTGCAATTTAGTAATTAATATCTATTTTTACGCCATGAAAAAGCAATATGATTATTTAATTATTGGGTCGGGACTCTTCGGAAGTGTGTTTGCTCATGAAGCCACTAAAGCCGGGAAAAAATGCCTCGTAATTGACAAAAGAGAGCATACTGGAGGAAATGTTTATTGTGAAAATATAGAAGGAATTAACGTTCATAAATATGGTGCACACATTTTTCACACCAATGATAAAGGTTTATGGGATTATGTAAATCAATTCGTTGAATTTAATAATTTCACCAATTCACCAATGTCACTCTCAAAAGGAAAATTGTACAATTTGCCTTTTAATATGAATACCTTTTACCAACTATGGGGAACTATCACTCCGCAGGAAGCAAAAGCTAAAATTGAGGAACAAATTGCCATTTATGGTGTCGAAAACCCTAAAAATTTAGAAGAACAAGCTTTAAGTTTGGTTGGAAAAGACATTTACGACAACTTTATTAAAGAATATACGGAAAAACAATGGGGCCGAAAAGCCACTGAATTACCTGCTTTTATTATTAAAAGACTTCCGGTACGATTTACTTTTGATAATAATTATTTTAATGATACGTATCAGGGAATTCCAATTGGCGGCTATAACAAATTAATCGAAGGTCTATTAAAAGGTATCGAAGTAATCACAAACACAGATTATTTCTCTGACCGACCAAAATTTGATGCACTTGCTGATAAGATTGTTTATTCAGGAAAAATTGATGAGTATTTCGATTATAAATTAGGCGTATTAGAATACAGATCGCTTCATTTTGAAAATGAAGTTCTTGATACTGACAATTTTCAGGGAAATGCCGTTGTCAATTATAATGATGCGAGTTACGATTTTACAAGAATAATTGAGCACAAACATTTTGAATTTGGTAAACAAAGCAAAACGGTTATTACCAAAGAATATCCTCAGGAATGGAATCCGTCAAACGAAGCTTTTTATCCTATAAATGATACTAAAAATCAGGCTTTGTTTGAAGAATACAAGAAACTATCCTTACAGGAAGAAAATGTAATATTTGGAGGACGATTATCAGAATACAAATATTACGATATGCATCAAGTAATTGCATTAGCTTTAACAAGATCTAAAAAAGAATTAAAAAATGATTAAAATTTTTGTAGTTACTCACAAAGAAAATCCTGTATTAGCTAATGATGTTTTAGTTCCTATTCAGGTGGGAACTAATGAAAATATTTCTACCGATATTTTAAGAGACAATACGCTTGATAATATTGCAGACAAAAACAATAATTATTGCGAATTAACAGCAACATACTGGATTTGGAAAAATGTAAAAGATGCTGATTACGTTGGGATTTGCCACTACAGAAGATATCTAAATTTTTACAACGACTGGTATAACGTTAAACCATCGAAGCAGAAAAAAATCAAAATTGAAGATTTCAAAAACACGAAATTATTTAATGCTTCCTCAGAAAAATTAGAAAAAAAAATTGCTTCTATTCTTTCAGAATATGATGCAATTCTTTGTAAACCTTATACTTTTAAAAGTTCTACTTTAACTGATCATTATTGTGACGATCATAGAAAAGAAGATTGGGATCTAACAAAGGAAATTATTGTAAAAAAATACCCGGAATACAAGGAAAGTATTGTAAAATTCCTAGACAAAGGAACTACTTTTCATATGGGAAATATGATGATTTCATCAAAAGAAAAATTTGACGCTTATTATGAGTGGTTATTCGATATTCTGTTTGAGCTTGAATCGAAAGTTACTATTCCTGAAGATGCTTATCAAGCCAGAATTTTTGGTTTTATATCAGAACGTCTGATAAATCTTTATATTTATCATAACAATTTCAAAATCAAAGGAGTTCCTTCCTATAAATTAATTGATTTATAAAATGAACGAAGAAATCATAAAAGCCTACGAAGTTATCAAAGAAGGCGGAATTATACTGTACCCAACAGATACTGTTTGGGGAATTGGCTGCGATGCAACAAATCCGGAAGCTGTTGCAAAAATTTACAAACTAAAACAACGTGCCGAAACTCAAAGCATGATTGTGCTTATGAATGGGGAAAAAATGATGTACAACGTTTTCAAAAACATCCCCGAAGTTGCCTGGCAAATATTGGATTTATCCGAAAAACCAACAACTTTAATCTTAGACGAACCAAGAAATGTCGCGCCAAATATTATCGCAGCAGACAACTCACTTGGAATAAGACTGGTAAAAGAACCTTTTTGCTTTAAATTATTAGAGCGAATGAAAAAGCCATTAGTTTCAACTTCTGCTAATATTTCAGGTCAGCCAACACCAATGGCTTTTAAAGATATTAGTCCAGAAATTGTAAACGGAGTTGATTATGTAGTGAATTTATATCACGACAAAGTTGCCGGAAAACCATCAACAATTATAAAATTGACAAACGACTCACAGGTTAAAGTGATTCGTAAATAGTTTTTTTTTGTTTCAGGTTTCAGGTTTCAAGTTTCATGTTCTGCTAAAAAACCTGAAACTTGAAACCTGAAACTTGAAACTTTAAACAACTTTTAAACTCTCAATCAACCAATCAATATCTTCTTTAGTATTGTAATGACTAAATGAAATTCGGAGATTTGGTAATTTTAAATCAGCCTCAGAAAGCATTTCTTTTAAAACATGAGAAGGCTTGATACTTCCAGACTGACAAGCACTTCCGCGGGAAACTGCAATTCCTTTCATATCCAAACTAAACAACAACATAGAAGTTTTATCTGAAGAAAAAGGTAAAATAATATTGATAATATTATAAAAATCCTCTTTTGTGCCGTTTATCCTATAACCTGGAAAATGAATTTCAAGCTGTTCAATGAGGTATTTTTTTAGTTCAGAAATGTATTTTCTCTCCTGATCCAAATTCTCATATGATAGAGACAAAGCCTTTGTCATTCCAGCAATTTGATGAACTGCTTCGGTTCCGGCACGTAGACCTTTTTCCTGCTCACCACCAAATATTAAAGGCTGTAATCCTGAATTTTTACGGATAAATGCAAAACCAATTCCTTTTGGACCATGAAACTTGTGTGCACTGGCCAAAATAAAATCGACTGCTATTTTTTGAAGATCAATTTCCGTTTTACCAACAGACTGAACCGTATCAGAATGAAATAAGGCGTTATACTGCTTACAAATAATCCCAATTCTTTCAATGTCTGAAATCGTTCCGGTTTCATTATTTACATGCATCAAACTCACAATTGTCTTCTTTTCGTCAGACAATAAATTTGACAAATGCGTTAAATCGATACTGCTATCGGGATTCACATTGACATAATCGACCTGAATACCATAATCTGACTGCAAGGCCAAAACACTGTATAAAACTGCGTGATGCTCAATTTTTGAAGTAATTATTCGCTCTACTTTTAAATCTTCGACTGCAGAACGGAGAATCCAATTATCTCCTTCGGTCCCACCGGAAATAAAAACAATTTCCTGAGCAGAACAATTAAAATGCTTTGCAATACTCTTTCTCGAAAGTTCTAAAATGGTTTTACTATTGCGGCCAAAACTGTGTGTCGAAGAAGGATTTCCAAAATCTTCAGACATAATTTTGACCATTTCCTGAACAACCTCAGGTCGTATAGCGGTTGTAGAAGCGTTATCTAGATATACTTTTTTCATTGGCGCAAAGTTATGAAATATCAATTGTCTAATCTTAAATATCATTTACCAAATTTTCACTATTTTTGACCCAAATAAATTTATGATGAAAAAATTTGCAAGCCTTTTGTTATTTGCTCTTTTATTAAATGGATGCGACGATGGTGACCTTACTGTAGATACAATCGATTTTACAAATGTCACTGCTACAAGTTGCGACCCTGTTACCAACACATTAATATACAAACTTAAGCCACAAGAAGCACTGCTTTTTCAATTGCCTGTAGACAAACTTGTAAATGACCCAACAGTTAACGATACTTTATTTTACAATATTGACAATGTTTCTTATCGCGTATTTTACAGAGCGTACGATGGTACTGTTACTAAATCTACTATATGCGACGCAATACCCCCAGCATCACCAAAAGTTACTGAAGAATGGTTTGCAACGGGAGGAAAAATACAAATTGTAACAAAAACCGTTTACAAAGATCCGGCTCCGGACGATGGACACACCGAAATTGTAGGATACAATCACAACATTATTTTTAAAGGTATTACATTCTCAACACCTGGTCCTGAACAAACTCAGGACGAATATGTTTTTGGAGACTATCAGACGCCTGTTACATCGATTATAATCGCTTTTACAGACCAAATTGCAAAGTATTGCGATGTACAACATAAAGTATACAATAGCAACCAAGCAAACTCATTAGTGATAGAAAATCTGAATCCAGATTTAATCAAAAACGAAGATACTGCACCAGGTGCACCAAGAACCGGTACAATTGGTCAAACTTCGAATTCTACTACAATAAACAATTTGTTTTATCGCATCTATAATGGCAACCTACCTACAGAAACAAAAGAGTATTATTGTGTAGATAATACTCCAACAAATCCAACAATTAAAGAAACCTGGACAGGTGTTCCTGGGGTCGCAAATGTAAGTGGAATTATCGAAGTAAGCACTTCACATGTCAATAAGGTTTATAAGCATAAAGTTGTCCTTAGAAACGTAACCATGAAAAAACTAAACAGTACATTTAAAATAGCAACTGAATTTGTTTTAGGAGAAGTAACAACGATTGCACCATAAATTTACAGCTTTAAAAATCAGTTTTAATTCTTACAAAAAAAACATCGGTTTTTTAATCTAATTCAATGATGAATAAGTTTAAAAAACCGATGTTTTTTTATGCTTTTAAAAGAGCTAAATACAACTCAAAAAATAGCCTCTATTTATTGTTTTGTCTAAAATAAACTTCCGTTGCACCAAGGCCATATTTTTGATAATTGGCGTCCTGAAAATCTATTCCGTCATAACGGCCCAATAAAAAATCAAGTTCTGCTTTTAGAATTCCTTCGCCGACACCGTGAATAAAAACAATTTTCGGAATTCGGTTTTTGATCGCAAATTCAATATGTCTTTTTGCCGTTTCTGTCTGTAAAGTTAAAATATCATAATTCGACATTCCGCGTTTATTTGGAACCAGTTTTTCGATGTGCAAATCAAATTCAGGAGCCGAAATTTCGCGCTTATCTTTCTTTTCCTTGACAAAACTTCTTGGTTTTGGCTCTGTTTTCTCTTTTGAAATCGCATCTAAATCTATTCTTTTAATAGAATTCATTAAAATACTGGTTTCTTGAATTTTAAGTAATTCGTTGACAAAAAATGTCATCATAAAACCATCCTCAGTTTCGATCAAAACTTCATTGTTTTTCACCGAAACAACTGTTCCGTTAATGGCTTCATCTAAAACCGAAACCTTATCTCCTTTACTCAGCATCCTGTTCGTCTTTATCTTGATTTTTACTTGGTGTTTTTGCGCTCAGCTGCATCATTCCATACATGAAAACTACAATCGCAATTATCATTACATAGATATTTTTCTCCTCAGAAACCTGCTCGTACAATGCTACTCCGATAGCAAGAATCATTATTAAAATTTTAAACGCTTTCATTTTATTTAAATATAAGTCTCCAAAAGTATGAAACTTTAAAATAAGAGTTCCTAACTCCCATACCGTTATCGAATATTTTTTTGTAAAATTGTAAAAAATAACCACCGTGCATTTAGATAATTATATGATCCCGTGCCTATTCAAAACACTCTTTGGTTTTGAGTGTCTGGGCTGTGGTTTTCAGCGTTCTGTATTCTTACTTTTTCAGGGAGAATTTTTAGCCGCTTTTAAAATGTATCCGGCACTTTATTCGACTCTTTTATTTGTCGGTTTTGTGGTTTATCATTTAGCTGACAAATCAAAAAAGCATAAAAAATTAGTTTGGAATTTCGCTTTTCTAAACTTCATTTTTATACTTTTCGGATATTATTACAAACACTTTTATCTATAGTTTTTGTAAGAATTATTTTTTGGTCTGATTCAGAATATCGTTCATCATTTCGATCTGTACTTTTTGAATTTCGATTAATTCTTGTTGCTGATGCATAATCAAATGATCAATTTTATCATGAATCATTCTGATTTCTAATTCCGATTTTAAGTTGATCATATAATCTTTTTTGGCTCTGTTCCTGTCCTTTTCTTCCTGACGATTTTGACTCATCATAATTACCGGAGCTTGTAATGCCGCAATACACGAAAGAATCAAATTCAGCAAAATAAACGGATAGGGATCAAAACCTTTATTCATCAAAATATATACATTGGAGATAATCCAAATCCCGATAAAAAGCATAAACGAAATAATAAAAGTCCAGCTTCCGCCGAAATCAGCCACTTTATCGGCAATTTTTTGTCCAAAATTTCTTGTCTCGACTTCATCTTCAACAATACTAACAATTGATTTGTCTTCTTTCAATGACGAAATAACATTTTTTTCAAGATCAGAAAGCATTCCGATTTCGGTAGACAAATAGTTTGAAATATATTTTTGACGGTAATCATTCAGCTCTTCAAATGCAATACAATCGGCATCAGAAAAAGAAGGATAATCTTTTATGATAAGACTTAAAATTGGATCATGAATCGATTTACCATAAATTCTCTGCTTTTCAGGAAACTCAATATTAGAAATTGCACTCTTAAAAGTTGGATTGTTTTTCATTTTTCAAAATTTTATAAGCTAATTTACACAAATAACTTTTGAGGTTATTAAATAATTGTTCAATGATTTTATAATCTTTTTAATATCACAAATAGATCCGGCTTCCTAAAATTTCTTTAGTTAATTCGTGCCCTTATTTACAAAAAACGCCTTACTTTTAACGTTTCAAATTTTACATTCAATTTTATAATTGTGACAAAAGACACTATCATACAAAATATCAAAGCTTTAAAAAGCCATTCTAACATAAATTACGGTATTAAAACCAAAACTGAGGATTTTACCGAGAAGCTTTTTTATACCCTTTTCGATTCGAATGCTGCACTTGATGAAAGCATTGATGAACTCGAAATCCGCTTTAAGGAAATCGCTATGCTGGCTTGCAAAAAACCGGAAAATTTATGCGAATCTATCTGGGATCGCTTTTTAGAAAAACTACCCGGCGTTTTAGAAAAATTAAATCAGGATGCTGAATATATTCTGGAAAATGATCCGGCTTCAAACAGCATTGACGAAGTTTATCTGGGATATCCGGGATTCTACGCAATTGCCATCTACAGATTAAGCCATGAACTGTATTTACTAGATTTATTGCTTTTCTCCCGATTGATGAGCGAATACGCACACCGCATTACAGGAACTGATATTCATGCCGGCGCTACGATAGCTTCACCATTTTTTATTGACCACGCTACCGGAATTGTTATTGGTGAAACAACCGTTATCGAAAAACATGTCAAAATATATCAGGGTGTTACATTGGGCGCTTTGAGTGTAAGCAAAGACATGAAAAATGCAAAACGTCATCCAACAGTAGAAAAAAACGTTTGTATTTATGCTAATGCGACGATCCTTGGAGGTGAAACTACTATTGGCAAAAACAGTATTGTTGGCGGAAATGCCTGGATTACCAAATCGATTCCAGCAGATTCTATTGTTTTAAATACCACTACAACTGAAGTAAAAATAAAAGAAAAAAAATAAAATGGGTCCACAGAAATTGCTAAACCTAATTGGAAATACTCCATTGATGGAAACTGTCAATTTGGTTAAAAATAAAAACGTAAAACTTTTACTTAAACTTGAAGGAAACAATCCCGGCGGAAGTGTAAAAGACAGAGCTGCGTACAATATGATCGCATCTGCTTTAGAAAGAGGCGAAATCAAAAAAGGCGATAAATTAATTGAAGCCACAAGCGGAAATACCGGAATTGCTTTGGCAATGATTGCACAATTATTTGGCATCGAAATCGAATTGGTTCTTCCGGAAGATTCTACAAAAGAGCGTACTCAAACAATGCGCGCTTATGGCGCTACAGTCATTTTAACGCCTGCTGATGAAGGAATTATCGGGTCAAGAGATTACGCCGACAAAAAAGTTGCTCAAGGCGGTTACTTAATGCTGAATCAGTTCGCAAACGATGACAACTGGAAAGCACATTATAAAACAACCGGACCGGAAATCTGGAACGATACGGAAGGAACTGTAACTCATTTTGTTTCGGCAATGGGAACAACAGGAACCATTATTGGAACTTCGACATATTTAAAAGAAAAAAATCCAGCCGTTCAAATCGTTGGTGCTCAGCCAAGCGACGGATCTCAGATTCCCGGAATCCGTAAATGGCCACAGGAATATTTGCCTAAAATTTTTGATGCATCAAAAGTAGATACCGTTATCGATGTCAGCGAAGAAGAAGCCAGAGCAATGACCAAAAGATTGGCGCTTGAAGAAGGCGTTTTCGCCGGAATGAGCAGTGGTGGTTCTGTAGCTGTAGCATTAAAAATTGCCGAACAACTAGAATCAGGCGTTGTAGTTGCAGTAATCTGCGATCGCGGTGATCGTTATTTGTCTTCGGATTTATTCGACTAAAAAAGGGACAAAGATGCAAAGGAATAAAGAGACAAAGGCTAACTGAGCTACGTTTTATAAACTAACCACAAGCCCTTACAACTCCCTAGAAGACGCACTGCAGTGCGCCTCTACAAAAAAAACTATGCATCTTTGTAACTTTGAACCTTTGTAACTTAAAAGAAAATGAACTACAGAAAACTAGGAAAAACAAACTTCAATATTTCAGAAATCTCACTTGGAACCTGGCAGGTTGGAGGAAAATGGGGATCTGGATTTAATGATAAAAATGCCGATGAATTAATCAATACGGCAATTGATAATGGTGTTAACTTTATTGATACTGCAGATGTTTATGAAAACGGATTAAGTGAAACTGCTGTTGGGCGTGTTGTTCGTTCACGCTCTGAACGTATTTATGTAGCAACAAAATGCGGACGCCAGATTAATCCGCATGTAAATGATGGATATCAGCCGAAAGTGCTTCAGAAATTTGTTGAAGACAGTTTAAAAAGAATGAAATTAGAAACTTTAGACTTGATTCAGCTGCACTGTCCTCCTACTGAGGTTTTCTATCGCCCTGAAATTTTTGAACTTTTTGACCGCTTAAAAGAACAAGGTAAAATTTTAAATCTTGGAGTAAGTGTTGAAAAAGTTGAAGAAGCTTTAAAAGCAATTGAATATTCAAACGTAACAACGGTTCAGATTATTTTTAATTTATTTCGCCAACGTCCGTCACAATTGTTTTTCTCGGAAGCAAAAAAGAAAGACATTGGGATAATTGCACGTGTTCCCCTTGCAAGTGGACTTTTAACAGGTAAATTTGATTCAAAAACTACTTTTGACCCTCAGGATCATCGAAACTTTAATCGCAACGGAGATGCTTTTGATAAAGGCGAAACATTTTCAGGAATTGATTACGACTTAGGTTTAAGAGCCGTTGAAGAACTAAAAGCATTATTTCCCGAAGCAACAAACCTTGCCCCAATAGCATTACAATGGATTTTAAGTTTTAATGAAATCAGCTGTATTATTCCGGGCGCTTCAAAGGAAAGCCATATCCTTTCTAATTTATCAGTATATGATCAGCCAAAATTAACGGAAGAAAAAATTGCAGCAATGAACGACATTTATGATAAATACATAAAAACATCCGTTCATCATTTATGGTAGCCTAAGTTTCTGAGATACTAAGATACTAAGATACTAAGCTTTATTTAAACTTAGAATCTTAGTATCTTAGCAACTTTAAAAAAAAACTATATCTCAAATTCAATTTTAAATTCGGCACCACGGTTTTTACCATCGCTGGAAGCACTAAGTGTTCCTTTGTTGCGTTCGATAATTTTTTTGCACAAGTAAAGACCAATTCCTGTCGACGATTCATTTGCAGTTCCTAATCGACTCATTTTAGTGAATTTCTTGAACAATTCTTCAATCTGATGTTTATCAAAGCCAATACCGTTGTCGGCAACTTTAATGATCAATTTAGTGTCATCATTATAAATTCTAACCTTTATCTCACTATCAAAATAAGAGAATTTAACAGCATTGCTTATAAGATTAACCAAAACCTGAACAAGCAAACCTTCATCGATTTTAAGTTTGGCCTCAACAGCTTCTAAACTTAAATTCAAAGTAATATTTTTATCTGTCAATCGTTGTTCTACCTGCTCATTGATAAAAGGAAGAATATTAGGAAAGACTACTGTTCTGGCTTCCTGATTAACTTTTACAACCTGATCTTGTTCTTTTAATAATTTTATAAAATTTTCAATATAGCGAAACTGAAGATTCGTCGATTCGCAAATAAGTTCTGCCAGATGACTTACAGAATCAGAAGGGTTTTCACTTAAAATTAATTTTGCCAAACCTTGCGGGTTCCCGGCGAAATTTTTTAAATCGTGAGAAAGCATATAAATTAAATCCTGTTTTTCATTTATAAAACTTTCAGATTCGTATATAGATTCCTGAATATTACACATTAACAATCCTGCCTCGTCTTTGTATTCTGTCGGCAAAACAGATAATTTTCTATTGCTTCTATAATCATCCAACGCTTTTGAAGCTATAGAAATAGGTTTAATTAACTGTTTTAATACCAAAAGCGTCACCAAAGTCGCCAGCAAGGTCATGATTAAAGAAAAAATTAAAATTGAAGTAGGCGAAACTGTATGATCTGAATAAAGCACAAAAAACAGAATTCCGATAAGCGGAATATGAATTCCTATAAAAGCTACAAACAAAAATTTGAATGCATAATTTCTTTTAAGAAAACTTATTTGTGAAAGATTATGATACAATTTCATAAAAAAATAACAATACTGTAGGTTAGAATTAGGTAATGTGGGACAAATACCAAAAACAAAGTTAACTTTTAAACTGAATTAAACTAGCAAATTCAACATTTTGATAAAATATTTTGAAAATTAAATTTATAAAAGTTTACAAACCCTTATTTTTGCGCTATGGGAAGAAAAAATACAGACAAAGTTGTCTTTCATCAAATCCAGGTTCTTGACGCTGGAGCAAAAGGAGTATCAGTAGCGAAAGCTCCTGACGGAAAAGTAATCTTTATTCCGAATGTAGTACCGGGTGATGTAGTGGACGTGCAAACTTTCAAAAAGAGAAAAGCCTATTATGAAGGCAAAGCCGTAAAATTTCATGAATTGTCAGAGCATCGTATTGAACCAATATGCGAGCATTTTGGCGTTTGCGGAGGTTGTAAATGGCAAAATATGAAATACAGCCAACAGTTGTATTACAAACAAAACGAAGTAAAAAATCATTTGCAGCGTATTGGAAAAGTTGAACTTCCTGAATTTGAAACTATTTTAGGTTCTGAAAAACAGTTTTTCTATAGAAATAAAATGGAATTTTCATTTTCTAACAGCCGTTGGTTAACTGAAAAAGAAATTGGAAGTACTGAAGATTTAGGAAACCGAAATGCTTTAGGTTTTCATATTCCGAAAATGTGGGATAAGATTCTTGACATTCAAAAATGTCACTTGCAAGAAGATCCTTCAAATGCTATTAGAAATGAAATCAGAGCATTTGCGAATGAACACAATTTAGCTTTCTTTAATCCAAGAGAACATTCGGGTTTATTACGTACTGTAATGATTCGTACGGTTTCGACTGGAGAAATAATGGTTTTGATTCAGTTTTTTGAAGAAGACAAAGAAAATCGTGAACTAATTCTAGATCATTTATACGAAAAATTTCCGCAAATTACCTCATTACAATATGTTGTAAACGGAAAACCAAACGACACAATTTACGATCAAAACGTAATATTATATAAAGGAAGAGATTATATCCTTGAAGAAATGGAAGGTTTAAAATTTAGTATTAATGCTAAATCTTTTTACCAAACCAACTCTGACCAAGCTTACGAATTATACAAAATTACACGTGATTTTGCGGGATTGACAGGAAATGAAACGGTTTACGATTTGTATACCGGTACAGGAACTATTGCTCAATTCGTTTCTAAAAAAGCCAAAAAAGTAATTGGAGTAGAAAGTGTTCCTGAAGCTATTTTGGATGCAAAAGCAAATGCAGAACGCAATAATATTACTAATTGTGAGTTTTTTGTTGGAGACATGAAAGTAGTTTTCAACGAAGCTTTTATAGCGCAACATGGAAAACCGGATGTTATTATTACCGATCCTCCAAGAGACGGTATGCACGCAGCTGTTATTGATCAAATCCTTAAAATTGCACCAAAAAAAGTAGTTTATGTAAGCTGTAATTCAGCAACACAAGCGCGTGATTTGGCTTTAATGGATGAAAAATACAAAGTTACCCGCGTTCGTCCTGTTGACATGTTTCCACAGACGCATCATGTTGAAAATGTTGTACTTTTAGAACTTAGATAATATTTGTAAATGAAAAAAATAATTTCTCTTTTATTGGTCTTCACTTTTGGTTTGTCAAGCTGTGAGAAAGATGATATTTGTGACCCAAACACTCCGACAACGCCGCGATTAGTCATTACATTTTATGATGCCAATAATCCATCAACCCTTCGACCGGTTACAAATTTGAAAGTAATTGGAAAGGATATGAAAGAAGGAATTATTTTTAATGAAAATGCTACCGATGAGTCTAAATATTTGACAAGCGGAAGTACTGTTTCAATTCCTTTAAAAACAAATGACAATTCAACAACGTATACCCTTATTTTAGATTCCAATAATCCGAATGTGGCCGCAAGGAATTCAGATGTTTTGCGATTCAATTATACACATCAGGATGAATATGTTTCCAGAGCTTGCGGTTTCAAAACTACTTTTGCTCTAGATCCCCTTTCTGACGGTGTACCGGTATCACGCCCTTTTGTCTTGACTGACGGAGATTCAAACGGACTATGGATAAGACAAGTTTATGTAAAAAATTATAAAGTTGAATTAGAAAATGAAACACACATTGAAATATATTTCTAGTATTTGCTTATTGTTTTCTATGTTCATGAGTTACGCTCAGGAAAATACTGCCACTCCGACAGCTAAAGAAACTGTACCCGTAAAATCGCAAACTGTTGCAACAAAGTCCGAAGTTCAGGAAGTTGTAAAACCGGATAGTATAAAAACGGATCGTTATGGCCTTCGTGTTGGTGTTGACCTTTATAAACTAACACGCGGATTATACGACAAAGATTACAAAGGCGTTGAATTTACAGGAGACTGGCGTCTAACAAAAAAATACTATTTAGCTGCCGAACTTGGTTTTGAAGATAAAACAACAGATGACGATCGATTAAATTCAAGCGCAACAGGAACGTATATTAAAGGAGGTTTTGATTATAATGTATATCAAAACTGGCTGGATATGGAAAACCTTATCACGATTGGAATGAGAGGTGGTTTTAGTACTTTTAGCCAGCAATTAAACAGTTATAAAATTTACAATCCAAATCCGTATTGGGGAGAGCAGCCGCCAATTGTTGACGGACAAAAATACAACGGTCTTACCGCCGGATGGCTTGAAGTTGCCATGGGATTAAAAGCCGAAGTATTTAATAATGTATTTGTTGGTTTTGGTGTTCAGCTAAAACTTTTGCTTGCAAATTCAAAACCCGAAGGCTTTGATAATTTATACATCCCGGGTTTCAACAGAACATATGACGGAAGTTTTGGAATTGGTTTTAACTACACCGTTTCTTATTTTATTCCAATTTACAAAAAGAAAATAGTAATTCCGACAAACCCTAAAACCGCGCCTAAAAAATAATATTCAATTTACCCAAAATAAAAAACCGCGAATTCTAATATTGAATTCGCGGTTTTTATTTTTATTTAAAGTATTCTTTATGATAGTTGAAAATCAACAACAGCTTTAGAATGAATCAAAGCGGTGTCAAAAACAGGAACCGAAACATCTTCCGGTTTTATTACTAACGGGATTTCAGTACAACCCAGAATAATTCCTTCAGCACCATTTTTAATCAAATCATCAGCTATTTCTAAATAACGTTTTTTTGTTTCCTCGGTAACAAGTCCGCGGCCAAGTTCTTCAAAAATAGTGTAATGAATAAAATCTTTATCTTCCTGATTTTCCGGAATAATAGCTTCTATTCCGTTTGCAGCTAATTTATCTTTGAAGAAATCAAGTTCCATTGTAAACTTCGTCCCCAATAAAGCCACTTTTTTAATATCTTTTTTCTGAATTTCAGCCGACGTAGCCTCCGCAATATGAATAAGCGGAATACCAATTGCTTCCTGAAGTTTATCCGCAATTAAATGCATTGTATTGGCGCATAGAACAATCGCTTCTGCCCCGCCCGATTTTAGAAATTCACAACCTTTTAAAAGCATTTTAAAAGTTAAATCCCAATCGTTGGCATCATTATTCTTTTTAATATCAGCATAATTGAACGAATAGACCAAACATTCTGAGAAGTTCAAACCTCCCATTCTTTCATTTATGCCTTCATTTATAAGTCGGTAATAATCTGCTGTCGAAACCCAGCTGATACCGCCAATAAGTCCAATTTTCTTCATATTAATTTAAAAAAAAGATTAACCAATTTCTCTAATTCCTTTTATAAAAATCCATTTCATAAAAAGCTTTTCACCATCTTTTGTTTTTACAGCCTGAAATTTAGGTCCGATTATAGTCGCGATTACAAAAGCCGTCATCGGAATCCAGAATCCTGTTAATCCCGTGTACATGTCAATTACAAATCTTCCCGCTATAAACAGAATTGCAAATGTTCCTAATTGATATAAAAAAGCTCTTACTTGTAGTTTTGTCATTTTTTTTCTTTTTGAGGTTCAAAGTTACAAAGGTTCAGAGGTACAAAGTTTTTTCACCTTTGCACCTCTGAACCTCTGAGCCTTTGCACCTATTATTCGTTAATTTGAAATTTCGTTCTTTTACTTCCTTCGTACATTTCGTATTTTACCAAACGTGCTTCCAGACTTCCGTTGAAAAGTTTGATTTTTCTTGACGGTTTTAAACCAACAAATTTTAAAGCTTCAAGATTTGCTGTAATAAACCAAGCGTTTGTTCCCGGGTAATTTTTCTTTAAAGTATCACCAATACTTGCATAGAATTTTTCCATATGAATATCTAAACGCTCATCGTATGGCGGATTGAAAACCATATGCAATTTCCCTTCAACTTCTTTTTCGCTATCGAAAAAATTATCCTCAGAAATTGTTACATAATCTTCAAGATTAGCATTTCTAATATTGTCTTTGGCTTTGCTTACTGCACTTGGTGCTTTGTCAAAACCTTTTATTGTATAATGAAATTCTTTTGTTTTTTTCATCAAACTATTTACAATTTGATCAAAAAGATCATTATCCCAATCTTTCCATTTTTCGAAAGCAAACTCTTTACGATTAATGTTTGCCGGAATATTGCAGGCAATCATCGCCGCTTCTGCAAGAAACGTTCCCGAACCACACATTGGATCTAGAAAATGGCTCTGACCTTCCCAACCGGACAATAATAAAACTCCTGCCGCCAAAACTTCGTTTATAGGCGCAATATTTGTCGCAGTTCTATAACCGCGCTGGTGCAATGAATTTCCGGAAGTATCTAAGGCAACAGAAACCTGGTCTTTATCAATATGAACATTAATCCTTAAATCTGGATATTGCTTATCAATACTTGGTCTTTGTCCCGTTCTTTCTCTAAACTGATCGACAATAGCGTCTTTACACTTTTGAGAAACAAACTCAGAATGATTAAAATAAGTTGAATGTACCGTAGCATCAATAACAAAAGTCTGGTTTGCATTTAGCAATTTTGACCAGTTAATGCCCGAAATTCCTTTGTATAATGCTTGTTCGTTATTGGCTCTAAACGAATAAATTGGTTTTAAGACTTTAAGCGCCGTTCTAAGCGACAAATTGGCTTTGTACATAAAACCTTTATCGCCTTTAAAACTCACCATTCGCACACCTTTTTCAACATCCTGAGCACCAAGCGCGCGCAATTCGTTTTCTAATATTTCTTCAAAGCCAAAAAAACATTTGGCTATCATTTTAAAATTTTCTTCCATCTTTATTTTTGTTTTAAAAAACAACCCCAATCACAGCTGTATAAAAACGTTTCATTACGTATCATCGTGAAATAGTTATTTTTCGGCAAAAATACACTAAATTTGCGGTACTTTGAATTAATTGAAATAGAATAAATGTCTGAAGCACAAAACTCATCAACACCAAATCAGGAACGTAACACAGAAAACTGGTTCACTTCATGGTTTGACACTCCGTATTATCACATTCTTTATAAAGACAGAAATTACAGAGAAGCTCAGATTTTTATGGATAACCTTACTCATTATCTTAATCTTCCTGAAAAAGCAAAAGTATTAGATTTAGCCTGCGGAAAAGGTCGTCATTCTATTTATCTAAATCAACTTGGTTTTGATGTTTTAGGAGCCGATTTGTCTGAAAATAGTATAGCTGAAGCTTCTAAAAACAGTAATGATTCCCTTCATTTTAAAGTGCATGATATGCGCGAACCATTTGAAGAAAAATTCGATGCAATTTTCAATCTTTTTACAAGTTTTGGTTATTTTGAAAGTGACGATGACAATCTTACAACCCTAAAAGCAATTAAAGAAAGTTTATCTGAATACGGTTTTGCGGTAATTGATTTTATGAATGTGAATCAGGTAATCGAAACTTTGGTTCCGGAAGAAGTGAAAACCGTTGACGGAATTGATTTCCACATAAAAAGATATGTTGAAGATGGTCATATTTTCAAAGAAATTGACTTTGAAGATCAAGGTAGAAAGTTTCATTTTACCGAAAAAGTAAAAGCCTTAACTTTAAATGATTTTGAAGAATTAATGGCCAAAGCTGGTATTTACTTGCTGGATATTTTTGGAGATTACAAACTCAAAAAATTCCATAAAACTGAAAGCGAAAGATTAATCATGATTTTTAAATAAATTGGTAAATCGTTTAATTGTTTAACCATTTAATCGCTAAACAAAAAAACAATTAACCGATTAAACAAATCAACGATTAAACAAACTAAAAAATGAATTATCTATTACCCTTATTTTCTGTACTTTTAGGATATAGCGTGGCTTTGTTCATTAAACCAAATAACAAAACCAATTTAAAATTACTGCTGGCTTTCAGTGGTTCATTTTTATTGTCGTTGACTGTAATGCATCTTCTTCCTGAAGTTTACGAATCACACAATCATAATATTGGTATATTTATAATGATCGGAATTTTGTTCCAGATCGTACTTGAGTTTTTCTCAAAAGGCGCAGAACACGGACATGTTCATGGGCACGCTAAAATGTCTCAAATTCCGTGGCTCTTGTTTATCAGTTTGTGTATTCATGCCTTTTTAGAAGGTTTTCCGGTAAGTCATCACCATGGTCTGGCAATCGGAATTGCCATTCATCATTTGCCAATTGCCGTAATTCTAACTACCTTTTTCATCAATGCCGATTTAAACAAAAAAGCCATTTTTGCTTTCATGCTTACTTTCGCATTAATGACACCACTTGGAACCATTGCTTCTGAATATCTGGCTTTCCTAAACGATTATTATACCGAAATCACCGCCATAGTAATCGGGATTTTATTCCATATTTCATCGACAATTATTTTCGAAAGCAGTGAAGGACATAAATTCAATGTCGCCAAAGTTTCTATGATTGTACTTGGAATTCTATTAGCATTCTTTCTATAACATTCAAAACTACATATACATTTTGATATCCTAAGAGGTTTTTGAAACCTGTTAGGTATTAACTTTAGCATCCGGAAAATCATATTTCAGATCAGGATTATTAGGGCGTGACCATATTTACAAAAGGCGCTATCTAACAAACCGCTTACAAGCGCCTTTCGCAAATCTGGTCGGGCTATCCGCATTACTTCGGTAATTTGCTCCTATCCCTCACGCAAAAAAAACGAGAACCTGCCGTATTCAAAAAAATACCTAACAGGTTTCCAAAACCTGTTAGGATATAAAATTCGAATGTCAACATTTACAATTCACAATTCACAATTAACAATTATCTAATTCCCCGCTCTCTTTTTCTCATCTTGATTACCAAAAGCACGTTCTTTCACGTTGATTTTTTTGTTTCCGAAATTATAAACCACAGATAAACGTGCAAATCGGTTACTTTCATTTTGACTGTAAACTTGTTTTACGCCATTTACCACCGAAACATCATTTTTTAAATAAGACGTATTAAAAATATCATTTATTAAAAAAGTAATCTGCATTGCTTTGCTTAAAAAATCTTGCTTAAAAGCGATATTCAAACTAGACGTATATCCTGTTTCATACAATCCGCTTTTATAAGGCGCTGTATAATTAAAATCGATTTGCAGTTTACTTGCTTTGCTCAATAAAAATGTATTGTTTGTCGAGAAATCAATTTGAAGGCCATTTACTGGCGTTGCATTAATATCTTTAATAAATTTAATATCTGAGCCTGTAAAATACAATGAATTTTCGCTTTCCCACCAATCTGCAAAACTCGCAGAATACGTTTCTCCAATTCCATAATTAAGACCTTTAAAATAATTCTCTCTCGTTACAATTTGCGTCAATGTTTCTGGATTTGCGGTAAATATTACGCCATAACCATCTGTAATATAATTTGCAAAAACACTAGTTCTCAATATTTTTTTATACGAATGTGCGAATTCAAAATTATCACTAAATGAAGGTTTTAAAAACGGATTTCCTTCTGAATAACTATTACTGCTGATGTAAACTCGAAACGGATTTAATAATGAAAAACCAGGTCTGCGAATTCTCTTTCCATAATTCAAACTAAAACTATTATTTTCATTTTTCTCATAAGAAGCAAAAACGGTTGGAAACAATTTAAAATAGTTATTTATCGTTTCCTGCTTTAAGGTTTCAGAAAAACCGTTTGTTTGCGTATTTTCTAATCGTAATCCCAATTGAAAATTCCATTTTTCATTGATTTTTTTATCTCCGCTAATATAAACCGCCTGATTATTTTCGGTATACTTAAATTGATTTGATTGGTTAGTATCTAAAACTGGAGATCCGGTAATTGTATTAAAAAATACTACATCACTTTTGCTGGTTGTAAAACTCACTTTTGCTCCGTACGATAAATTTAACGCTTGAAGCGGATGTTCCACATCAGCCTTAAAGCTTAAATTGTCAATATCCTGATTCGAAATATTTCGCCCTGATTGATTTACATCAATAAAAGTCCCATCTGATGAGTAATTTTTCGCAACAAAATCTCTATCAAAATTTGAACTATAATTAAAATAATCTGCATCAAATGACAATTTTCGATTTGGATTTAGTTTTGTAATCAAATGCAAATTATAAGTTTGATTACCCGTTTTTTTATCTAAAAAACTCTCGTTGATTATATAATTATTTAATTCATTTTGAGAATTATAGTTATCAATTCTAATATCCGAACTAAAATCAGGATTGCTTTTGTCTTTTAAAAATTGAAAACCAACCGTTGTTTTTTCTGAAAAATCATAATCCAAAGCCATTTTACCAGATAGATTAGCTTCATTCAATTTTGTTGTAGCTTTCATTTTCGAAGGTCCTTCAACAAAATACATATCAAGAGTTTCTTCGATATTTCTATAACCCGTTTTTCCATTAATACTGGCCGAAAATCTAAACTTGTTTTTATTATAAAAGAAATTATTTCTTAAAGCTAAAATTCCGTATTTATTTTGATCATAAGAGGCTGTTGTTGTATTTTTCCAGGAATCACGAGTTCCTTTTTTCATCACAATATTAATTAATCCGCCAGTTCCTTCGGCTTCATATTTTGAAGAAGGATTACTTATGATTTCGATACTTTTAATATCACTTGCCGAAATAGATTTCAAGAAATTATTCAGCTCTTCTCCCGTCAACTCAATCATTCTTCCATCAATCATAACACGGGAGGTTCCTTTTCCTAAAATATTGATAGCATTATTCTGCACCACAACTCCAGGAGCTGTATTTATGGCATTCAAAGCATCGCCTCCAACCGTTGTCGCATTATTTTCAGGATTATAAACCAAACGATCAATTTTTTGCTCTATCGTACTTTTTCTAGTTTGAATAACAACTTCTCCTAAATTGGTTGTGTTTTCTTCTAAGGTAATCATACCCAAATCTGTATCCTTTTGTATAGTAATTACCTTTTTGTAATTTGTAAAACCTAAAAGGGCAACTTCTAATTGATAAGAACCTTTTTGAATAAGAATTTCAAAAGTTCCATCTTGCGAACTTGTTGTGCCGCTTATTATTTTTCCTTCTAAATTTGATATTGAAACTTCTGCCCATTCTAATGAAGTTGTTTTACTTGCTATTTTCCCTTTTAAATTTACCGTCCCCTGCGCTAAACAAAATAAAGGCAATACTAAAAAGATAAGGAGATTTAGTTTTTTCATGATTTCTAATTTTAAACTTGTTTCGATTAATTTGAAGCAAAGTTGCCTTAGAAATTTTCCATACGCGACCGACAAAAAAAGTCGAACCATTTTCTGTTAAAGAAATTGGTTCGACTTTATTAGGTCTGGAGTACGACTTTTCACAAACTACTTATTTTGAAGCATTTCGATAAGCTGTAGGCGTTAAATTAGTATACTTTTTAAAATATGTATTAAAAGATGATTTTGAATTAAAACCCACTTCGTATAAAATTTCCAAAACGGTCAAATCACTTTTTAAAGGATTTTTTAAAATAGTCATGGCTTTTTGAATGCGATATTCATTCACAAAATCAAAAAAATGCTGATTCATATGATGATTAATCAAAATTGATAAATCCCTGACAGGAATATTTATTTGATTAGAAAGTTCTTGAATCGTAAGCGACGGATCCAGAAAAGGTTCTTTTTCTATCATGTATTGTTTCAATAAAACAATTTGAGCTGTAATCGCATCGTTTTGCGTGCCTTTTTCTCCAACAATACTTTCATTATTTTGAAGAATATCTCTTGCTAATTGTAATCTAGAATCGATTCCTCTAAAAAGTTCGGGATGATTCAATGCATTCAACACAAACCAACATGTTACTGCCAAAGCCAGAAATTGCATGATTACATTTGCCCAAATCCATAATTGGTCGTAATCAGTATATCTTAAACCGTTTTTTGCTATTGATAAATAATACAAAGCAAAAACTACTGTAGCTATTTGAAACAACCATTTAAAAATAGAAGTTTTGGGATTAGTATAATTCTCCTGATAAATTTCTCTATATTTTTTTAAAACCAAAAAAACTGCAATACTGTACAATACAATTTGAAGGCCTAACAATATTTGAAAACCGTACAATTCAGGCATTTGACTACGAAAATTATAAAACTGTATTTTTTCTACATCATTTAAAAAATAAAGTCTGAAGGTAAAAAACATATTTGTTACTATAAATGGAATTGCATGGAGCAAATGCTTTGCTTTTAATCTAAAATCAGTGAAACAAACGGATATTATATACAAATAGAAAACAGGAAGTATCAAAGCACAGATAGTCCATCTGAAGAATTCTAAATTAAAATGCGCTTTTACAAAATCTTCACTAATAAAAATGCCAATATTATCAATTGCAAAAAAAAGTAAATAAAACGCAAATAGCTTGTTTGCTAATTTATTCTGGGTTTTTACTGTGAGTAAAAAGAAGGCTAACAACAATGAAACAAAAACTGAAATCCAGCTCATAACATGCAAAAAACTATCTATATCCATTAGTATTTTAGATTAGTAAACAATATTAATATTCTAGTTCTTTAGCTCTATCGAGAAAAGCACAGATCCTTACAAAGAAACAAAGTATTTAAAAATTAACAGAACCTTTATGAAGCGTTTCTATAGGCTGTTGGTGTTAAACTCGTATATTTTTTGAAAGAAGTATTGAAAGAAGATTTTGAATTAAAACCAACTTCATATAAAATTTCTAAAACCGTAACATCATTTTTAGACTTATCTTTCAAAATATTCATGGCTTTTTGAATACGATATTCATTCACAAAATCAAAAAAATGCTGATCCATATGATGATTAATCAAAATAGATAAATCCCGAACAGGAATATCAATTTGATTTGCCAATTCCTGAATCGTAAGCGACGGATCCAAAAATGGTTCTTTCTCTGTCATATATTGCTTTAAATTCGAAATCTGACTGGAAATCAATTCGGTTTGGGCATTGTTTGGGTTTGACTTTTCTTCTGTTTCAGGCAAAATTTCTTTTGTCAGTTTTAATTTTGAATTAACTCCTCTAAAAAGCTCCGGATGATTGAGCGCTTTCATTATAAACCAACAAGTTATAAATAAAGCAATGCTCCCTACAAGTACATTTGCCCAAAGAAATATCTCTCTGAAACCAGTATATCGCAATAAATTTTTCAATATCACTATAGAATGCGCCGTAAGAAAAACGCATGTTATTTGAAAAAGCCATTTATAAGTTGCCGTACTCGGATTTGCATAATTTTCTAAATAGATTTCTCTGTATTTCTTTAAAATCAAAAAGACACTTATAATATAAAAGGCATACTGAAATTCAACTAAAATCTGAATAAAATAGATTTCCGGCATTTGATTCAGAACAGTAATAAAACTATTCTTATCAATATCTAAACTCCCGTAAATTCTCGGAATAAAAACTAAATTGACCACTATAAACGGAAGTAAATGAATTAAATGCTTTCGCTGCAATCTAAAATCAGAATAACAAACAGCCAATACATAAAGGTAAAATAGCGGCATTGCTAATAAACAGAAAGTCGATCTAAATATCTCAAAATTCAGCTCAGTGCGGGTCGCCGGATTTATAAAAAATCCACTTAAATCGATTGCTGATAAGATAAAAAAAGCACCAAATAAACTGTTCGCCAATTTATTTTGAGTTTTAACTGTAAATAAGAAAAACGCAAGCAATAAAGAAACGAAAACAGAGATTCCGCCAATCCCTTGCAATATATCCAGTTTATCCATTTATTTTTTAATATTTTAACAAATATAATATTTTAGTTGATTTCGTAGGGTTAAACTCCAATTTCGTCTCAAACAAATCGGTGAAAAAAAATTTAACATTTTGATAAGTTTACGCAATAAATTTATCCAAGTTTGATATAAAATATGTTAATTTTGAACGATAAAATTTTTGAAAGAAAATGACTTTTACAAAAACAACAGAACAGTCTTCAAAATACGAACATTTAGAGCAAATGTCAGTTCATGAACTCCTTAACAATATTAATGAGGAAGATATAACTGTGCCACATGCCGTCAAAAAAGCAATCCCACAAATTGAAGCTCTGGTTACACAAGTAGTTGCCAACTTAAAACTAGGCGGACGTCTTTTTTATATTGGAGCTGGAACTTCCGGACGCTTAGGTGTTGTTGATGCATCTGAATGTCCGCCAACTTTTGGAGTTCCTTTCGATTTGGTAAACGGTATTATTGCGGGTGGTGATGGCGCTATTCGTCGTGCTGTTGAAAATGCTGAGGACAATGCAACGCAAGCCTGGATTGATTTACAGATGCATAATATTGGTCCAAATGATGTTGTAATAGGAATTGCCGCTTCTGGAACTACTCCTTATGTAATTGGAGGCTTGGAAACTTGCAATCAGAATAATATAGTTACTGGATGTATCACAAATAACGCTGGAAGTCCGCTTGCTTTGACAGCAAAATTTCCAATCGAAGTAGTTGTAGGACCTGAATTTCTTACCGGAAGTTCTCGAATGAAAGCCGGAACTGCTCAAAAATTAGTCTTAAATATGCTTTCTACTGCTGCGATGATTCAACTTGGAAGGGTAAAAGGCAATAAAATGGTTGATATGCGATTAAGTAATGTAAAACTAGTTGATCGCGGTGTTAAGATGGTAATGGAACAAATTTCTGTTCCTTACGAAGAAGCTTCAGAATTATTGAAAAAATACGGCAGCGTAAGAAATGCTGTTGACAATTATAAAAAGTAAAAAGTTTTCTGTAAAATTTAAAATCTGTTTCAAAGTAGAACTTGAAACCTGAAACAAAGAAAATTTTAAACAAAAACAAAATGGCAACAAATAAACAATTATTAGGAAAAGGAATTAAATATTTAACAGGTGCTTTACCTCTAATGTTTATTGGTCCAACACTTATATATAATGCTTTTATGAATCAACATACCAATTGGCATTATCTTGTTTTAGGAATTGGTATTGTGGCTTGTCTGAGTTCGATGGTCTTAATCTTTTTAGGATTGAAAATTATCATGAAAGGTATTTTTAACGACTAAATCAAAAAGTTAAACCTAACAAATTTCAGATTTCTTTCGGTTTAACGAACTAAATAGATTTTAAAATCTTCTTAAAAAACATTCATGGAAAGTTTAATTCACATTCAGAAAACATTCGATAAAGTTGTTTATATCGACAAAAAAATAAACAACCGCGAGTTTGAGGATTGTGTTTTTAAAAACTGTGATTTTTCGAACAGCAATTTTGCTTACAATACTTTTTTGGACTGCGAATTTATTGACTGCAATCTATCGATGACAAGTTTGGCAGGAACAAGTTTAAAGAATGTCACTTTTAGAAATTGCAAACTTTTAGGAATAGCCTTCAACGAATGTGATGATTTTTTGTTTCAGGTACATTTTGAAGAAAGTGCTCTGGATTATGCTTTATTTTCGAATAAAAAAATGCCTAAAACCAAGTTTATAAATTGCTCTGTAAGAGAAGTAACTTTTATTGGAACCAATTTAACGAGTTCGTTTTTTGATAATTGTGATCTTAATGGCGCTATATTTAATGAAACGCAATTGGCCGGAGTCGATTTTAGAACTGCTTACAATTATAAAATTGATCCTGAATTTAATCCGATGAAAAAAGCACAATTTTCTACAGATGGAATTGTTGGTCTTTTAGATAAATATGATATTAAAATTGTATAATTATGAGTGCTAATATTTCTTATTTAGAAAGTGCCAAAAAACAGTTTTTATACTATAAAATGCTCGGTGAAAAAGCCATTGCTCAATTAGAGCCTGAACAACTTTTTATTGCTGTAAACGAAGATACCAACAGCATTGCCACAATCATAAAACATATTTCGGGCAATATGCTTTCACGCTGGACGGATTTTCTAACTTCGGATGGTGAAAAAGAATGGCGCAATCGTGATTCCGAATTTGAAAATGATCTAACTTCAAAAGAAGAAGTTCTGCAACTCTGGAACAAAGGCTGGAATTGCTTAGAAAATGCCTTAGAAAACTTAAAACCCGAACAACTTTCTGAGATTATTTATATTCGAAATGAAGGTCATACGGTTATTGAAGCGATAAATCGGCAATTAGCGCATTATCCTTATCATATTGGGCAAATTGTTTTTTACGCCAAACAATTGAAAAACAGCGAATGGAATAGCTTATCAATTCCAAAAAACAAATCCGGAAATTACAACGCTGAAAAGTTTGCCAAAGAAAAAGAAATTAAGAACTTTACCGATGATGAATTAAAAAGATTCAAATGATAAAGCAGTAAGCTATAAGCTTTAGGCTATAAGCAAAACTGCTTGCCGCCTAAAGCTTATAGTCTACCGCTGAAAGCTTAAAAAAAAATGAAAAAAATTATATTCCTATTTCCTTTTCTGGCTTTAGTTTCTTGCTATAATGCCGAGCATAACTGCAAAGATTTCAAAAACGGAAAATTCAAATTTGAGTTTGAAGTAAACGGCGTTAAAAAAACGACCTTTTTTGAACGCAAAGACAGTATCGAAATCGAAACTTTTGAAGGAAAAGTCGATACGGCAACAATTCGTTGGGTAAGCGACTGCGAATATGTACTGCAAAAGAAACACCCAAAAAACATGGCTGAAGAAAAAGCAATCAGCATGAAGATTTTAACAACTTCAAAAGATTCTTATACTTTTGAATTTGGCTTAGTTGGCTCTGAAGAGAAGCAACATGGTAAAGTTTTTAAAGTTGATTAAAAAGTTAAAGTCCCAAATTGGGGCTTTTTTTTTGATTTGCCACGAAGACACAAAGTCACAAAGTTTTTTACCATTACGGAAAAAACTTTGTGACTTTGCACCTTTGTTCCTTTGTCCCCAAAAAAAGAAACGTGTTTATTTCACGTTTATATTTTTAAATAGTATTTTAGAACTTTAATCTAACCTCATGAAAAATACCATTTCGCAAAGAGTTGCCGACTTTTTAAAAAATTATCCGCCTTTTAGTTTTTTACACCAGATGGATCTGGAAAAGTTGTCTGAGCAAATTTCTATCATTTATAAAGAAAAAGACAGCATCATTTTTGCCGAAAATGACAAAACTCATGATTCTTTTTATGTGGTTCATAAAGGTGCGGTTGCATTGAAAAAGAGCACCAAAAATACAGTTTTGGACATGTGTGATGAAGGTGATATTTTTGGGCTCCGTCCTCTTTTGGCACAGGAAAATTACATTATGGAAGCTGTAGCGCATGAAGAAAGCATTTTGTACGCCATTCCAATCGCTGTTTTTAAACCCTATGCGCTTGAAAATCGAAATGTTGGTAATTTCCTGATTGAAAGTTATGCTTCAAACACCCGAAATCCTTATTCTGATATCCATAAAGATAAACTATATGGTCACGATGATATTCTACACGAAAATCTTCATTCAAGCAATCATTCATTTGATTTAGCGCCTATAAAATATTCCAAGAAAATTGTAACCTGTGGCCCGTCTACTACTGTAAAAGACATTGCCAAAATCATGAATAAAAAGAAAGTTGGTGCTATTTTGATTGTAGACGAAATGCTTCCGATTGGTATTCTGACGGACAAAGATCTTCGAAATAAAATCGTAACCGGAGATTTTCCTATAACAACTACGGCTGAAACGATAATGACCAAACCGGTTATTACGTATCCGAAAAAAATGACGGTGACTGAGGCTCAAATGGCCATGATGAAAAGCAATATCAGTCATTTATGTCTGACCAAAGACGGAACTGTCAATACTAAAGCGGTCGGAATTTTATCCAAACATGATGTAATGGTTGCGCTTGGAAATAACCCAGCTGTTTTGATAAAAGCTTTAAAACGAACCAAAAAAATCAAAGAAATAAAACCGATCCGAAACCGAATTATGCAATTGCTGCAAGGTTATCTGGATCAGAATATCCCAATGACTTTGATTACCAAAATTATTACAGAACTTAATGAAGCCTGTACCAATCGTGTAATTGAAATCTGTTTAGAAAAAATGAGCAGTCCCCCACCTGTAAAATTTGCCTGGCTAGCACTTGGAAGTCAAGGAAGAGGTGAACAAATGCTGCATACTGATCAGGATAATGCAATTGTATATGAAAATGTAAATGAGGTTTTCAGGGATGAAACGCGAATTTATTTCTTAAAATTTGCCGGACTTGTAAACAAAGGACTTTTTGATATTGGTTATGATTATTGTCCGGCAGAAATGATGGCTTCGAACCCAAAATGGTGCATGAGTCTTGACGATTGGAAAAATCAAGTACATCATTGGATCACCAATCCGGGCAAAAATGAAGTTTTGCTTTCTTTCATTTTCTTTGATTACAGTATGACTTATGGCGATTCGGATATCGTTAACCAATTATCCGATTCTATTTTTGAGGATGTAAAAGCAAATCCGATTTTTTATATGCATTTAGTGAGCGGTGCTTTACAAAGTCCATCGCCTACTGGCTTTTTCAGACAATTTTTGGTTGAACAAGACGGTGCCAATAAAGATAATTTTGATATTAAAAGAAGAGCTTTAATGCCTTTGACTGATGCTGCGCGTGTTTTGATTTTATCACATTCTGTAAAATCAATAAGCAATACGGCAGAACGTTTTGAAAAATTAGCCGAACTGGAACCTACTAATAAAGAACTTTATTTATCCTGCTCGTATTCATTTAAAGCTTTATTAAAATTCAGAACCAAACAAGGTCTTTTGCATCATGACTCCGGTCAGTTTATTGCTTTGGAATCTTTATCCAAAATGGAAAAAATAAAACTGAAACGCACTTTTAAAACAATCAAAGAACTTCAGGAACTTATTTCGGTACGTTTTAATATATCAAATCTGGTTTAATCATGAGTTTATTCAATTTTTGGAAGAAAGAAGAAGATCTGTTTGATAAAAATATCACTATCGAAGAAACACGTTTTGTTGTTTTAGATACAGAAACGACAGGTTTTGATTACGATAACGACCGTATATTATGTATAGGAGCGCTGATTCTTCAAAACGGAAAAATTGCCATAAATGAAAGTTTCGAAGTTTATCTGGAACAAGATCATTACGATAAATCGACTGCGCAGATTCATGGAATTTTAAAAGCATTCGTTATTCAGCGCCCAAGTGAATTAGAAGCTTTACAGCAGTTTCTGGATTTTTTAGGAGATTCTATCATCATTGCACATCATACTACATTTGATATAACTATGATTAATAGAGCTTTAGAAAGAAATAATCTTCCGCAGCTTGCCAATCATAGTTTAGATACCGCAATTTTATACAAAAGAACCTTAATCAAATCGCATTTGTTTGAGAGAAAAGATCATTATAGTCTCGATGACCTAGCTGATAAATTTGATATTTCCAAGAAAGACCGTCATACCGCTTTAGGCGATGCATATATCACAGCTATCGCTTTTCTTAAAATCGTGAAGAAATTAAAAGAGAAAAAAGAAATTAATCTTAATCAGCTCTTTAAGTTGTTTTAAGATTATTTTATGAGTCTTAAATTTACATTTGATCAATACTATTTACCTTTTAGTAATACAAGACTTATAAAAATTAGCAAAAAGGAAAAGTAGCCATAACATGTATTTTGTTTTTGAAAGATAGCTTTGCTTCAATCAAAAAAAACACAAAAAAACAATTATGAAAGCTAACTTTTTTAAATCAATTGCTTTGCTTGGAATTACAGGTTTTTCTGTAATTAGTTGTCAAAATGATGACAAAGATTCTTCTAACGGTGTAAATGCTGACATCGATTTTACGTCACATTCAAAAGTTCCTGCTTTTGTTTATCCAATGACTGGTTTCGAAAATTTGAAAATCAGTACATTGATTGCAAGTACAGATGTATTGCCAGAGTCTCCATCATTTGTTTATGGTGCGCAACCAGACGGAGCCGGATTAATGAAAAACCCAAATGGCGAAGGTTACATCATGATTACGAATCACGAAATTCTTCAATCAGTTTCAAGAGTTTATCTTGACAAAACTTTTAAACCTGTAAAAGGTGATTATTTAGTTGATGGTGTTGGAGGTCTAACTCGTTTGTGTTCTGCAACTTTGGCAACTCCAGAAATTCACGGTTTTGGTCCGGTTTTCTTAACTGCAGGAGAAAGCGGCCAGGAAAGTATGGTTCACGGAATCAATCCGTTAGGATTATCTTCTGATAAAGCAAGAACGGACAGAGTTTTACCTGCTTTAGGAAAAGCAAGTATGGAAAACGCTGTACCGCTTCCAAAAGAAGCTTATCCAGAAAAAACAGTTATTTTAATTGGAGAAGATCAGTCTTACGCAACTTCACACGTAAGTGCAGGACAATTAATTATGTACATGAGCAGTACAGTTGGCGATTTGTCAAACGGAAAATTATACGCTTTAAAAAGAACTGATGGAAATCAGGTTGAAACTACAATGAAATTAAACAATTCATACCCAGTTCAATTTGTTGAAATTCCAAATGCTAAAAACTTAACTGGAGCTGTAATTAATACTACAGTAAATTCTTTGGGTGCAATTCGTTTTTCAAGAGTTGAAGACGTAGATTACAGAAAAGGAAGTGCAAGCAACAACAGAGAAGTTTACTTCACTGCAACTGGTCAGGCGACATCAAATGCACCAGTAGAAGGTTATACAATGTGGGGACGTGTTTACAAATTAAAAATGGATGCTAACGATCCTTTAAAAGGAACTTTAGAATTGGCTGTTGAAGGTGACAGTACTCCGGGTACAGGCATCATTAACCCGGACAACTTATGTGTGACTGAAAATTTCGTTTACATTCAGGAAGACGGAGATAGTTATTATGCCGATGCTAAACACGATTCTTATATCTGGCAATATAACATTGCTACAAAACAAAATAAGCCTTGGTTGAACATGAATCACAAAAGAACAGATGCAGACTGGAATACACTTTACAACCAAACTGGGGAAATGCGTTTTGGAAGCTGGGAATTTGGTGCAATGGAAGACATCTCAGATATCATAGGTGTTCCGGATACTTTTACTGTGAATATTCACCCTCACACTTGGCAGAGCGACAAATTCAAAAATGCTGACGGATCAGGAATCAACAGCAATAAAGAAGGTGGACAAACTGTAATTATTAGAAACGTTCAACGATAATAATTTCAACTCCAAAATTATATTAAACAGCCCTTATTGTTGAATAAGGGTTGTTTCTATTACAATACCATTATGAAATTAAAACACTTTACTTTTCTATTTTTAGCACTTTGTCTGTTATTTTCATGCAAACAAAATGAAGTTCCCAAAACCACAATTAAACAGAATCTTCTAGTAGATTTAACTAAATTAAATAGTGAAATTGTACATTTTCAAGAACTCGTAATAAAAAATGCTTCCCAAAAAGAGATTTTGGAGCAATTTAAAAAATCACGTCTGGTCTATAAAAAAGTAGAATGGGCAATTGAGTATTTTATTCCCGAAACCGCACGATTTATGAACGGTCCGGCCTTGGATGAAATGGAACTCGAAGAAAACAGATCTTTTGAACCTCATGGTTTTCAGGTAATCGAAGAAATGATTTATCCTGAATATAAAATTGCAGATAAAGAAAATGTTGTAAGAGAATTAAATATTTTTCAATCAAATATCAAACAGCTTAAAAGCACTTTTGAAGTTATTACCATCAGCGATGATTATGTTTTAGACGCTATTGAGCAAAATGTATTTCGTGTTATTTCTTTGGGAATCACAGGTTTTGACAGTCCAATTTTGCAATCTTCTATTCCTGAAGCTGCAGAAAGTCTAATTTCTATTTCTGAACCTCTTGAAATTATCAATTCCAATAATAAAACATTAGAAAATTTAAAGAAGTTAACTGCAAAAGCAAGCCAATATTGCACTAAAAATAACAACTTCAATGCTTTTGACAGAGCCTTTTTTATAACTGAATATTTAAACCCGATTTCAAAAAAAATTAAAGCTTTTCAAAAGGAAGAAAATATTAAAAATGTAAAGAAAACCAGTCCATTAAAACCAACTGTTGAAACTTTATTTGATAAAGATGCTTTTGATGTTAACGGTTTTGTTCTTTCAAAAGAATATAATTTCACTAAAGAAAAGGCGGTTTTAGGAGAAAAATTATTCTATGACAAAAGCCTTTCAAAAAACAATGACAGAAGCTGTGCGACTTGTCATCATCCTGAAAAAGCTTTTACCGATGGTTTAAAAACAAATGTTTCTCTAACAGGATCAAATCTTGCCAGAAATACTCCTACCCTAACCTACGCTTCCTTGCAAAATGCTCAATTTTGGGATATGCGCCAATTGGATTTAGAAAAACAAAGTGTAGATGTAATTCAGAATAAAGACGAAATGCATGGTTCAATGGAAAATATTCATGCAAAAATTTTAGTGGATAATGATTATATAAAATTGTTTAAAAAAGCGTTCCCAAAAGCCTCAAAGCCAGAAGCCTGGCAGATTCAAAATGCTATCGCAAGTTATGTACGATCTTTAAATTCTTTTGATTCAAGATTTGATGAATATATGCGTGGAAACAAAAATACTCTTAACAATCAGGAAATTGAAGGAATGAATCTTTTTATGGGAAAAGCAAAATGTGCAACTTGTCATTTTACGCCATTGTTTAACGGAACAGTTCCGCCGACTTATTCTAAAACGGAACACGAAGTTATTGGAACACCAAATGAAGCTTCAGGAAAGGCTTTAAGTCCGGACAAAGGTCGTTACTTATATAATAAAATGCCGCAATTAGTTGGTGCTTTTAAAACGCCAACTGTACGTAATGTTGCTGTTACTGCACCTTATATGCACAACGGTGTTTTCAAAACATTAGAAGAAGTCGTTTCTTTTTATAATAAAGGTGGCGGACAAGGCTTAGGGTATGAATTAGAAAATCAGACTCTTCCTTTCGATAAATTGAATTTAAATGTCAAAGAAGAAAAAGCACTTGTTGCTTTTATGAAAACACTTACAGATAAGAAATACCAATAAAACCAATTATATTATAACCTCAACAATCAAAAACGCCGGAAAATTAATTATTCCGGCGTTTTAAATTAATCAACAAACATTCGATACGGAAATACATTTGAAGATCTATTTTTTAAGTTTTTCATAAAGCTGTCACAGAGATATGTCCACTCTGAATCTGACAAATGTTGTTTCTCTTCAAAATTTGTTTTAATATGAATATCAACCGTTCGGCTGAAACCAGCTTTTACAGAAATTTCTTTTCTTGTTCCTTTTTCAATTTTGATAGCCTCGATTGAATTTTTAAAATGATTAAATCCGAATGCTTTAATATCGGAAAAAGTTACAATTCGGCCTCGAGTTAATAATGCATTTCTGTAGGCAAGAATTCGGTCTTTTTTATTCTGCTTATTCAAGCCTCCAACTGTATTGGTCATTAATGTTACTCTTTTACTAACAAAAAACAAATCATCTTTCGACTCTAAAACGGTTCCGGCTTTAATATCATTTCCTTCTTCAGCACAAGTTGACCAATAACTTATCGTAAATGATTTTCCAGTCGAATCCTCTGTTGTGGGCTTAATCATCAAATACGGATCATTATTTTTAGAAAAACTACTTTCTTTGGCTTGTTGTTCAACCGATGCAAGCAATTGATTTATTTCAATTGAAAATAACGATGTAAAATGGATCAAAGAAGAAGTCATTTTATCTCTTAAAAATTAAATCAAAAAACGTAAAAAAAAACGCTAAGTTAAATTCTTAGCGTTTTCTATTTTATTCTAAAACCAAACCTATTTGGCCATCGTCTTCTAATTCTGTTTCGACCGAATCATCTTCTGGCAATTCTGGTTTTTCAGGAACTTCTTCAATCGGTTCTTCATATGGAAGCGGATCTAACAAGTTTACCTGTTTTAATTTATCTGTTGTTAATTGATTCCCTAAAGCCTTGAAACCTTTTACGGCTATAAAGTCCTCTACATCAATATGTAAATCTTCTTTTTGAACTCCTTTTACTTTTGCAAAAACCAACTGCGCTACTGGACGATAATCTGTCGATACAATTTCTAATTGCGAATTTGGATGATCTGTAATAAAGCTTTCTTCTTTTCCTTCATTTTCTACAAGGAAACGTTTCAAGAAATAACGCTCTTTTTCTCCATCATAGTAAATTGCCGAAATTGGTTTCTTAGGTTTCCATTTTTCTAATACAATCATATCTTCCTCAAAGTGAGTCGATAATTCCGGAATAATTACTTTTAATTTACCACTTTGGCTAATTACTAAGATTTTATCACTTGGTTTAAATTCACCCAGCAATTCCCCTCTCGCATCAACATTTAAACGTTTTACAGTATCATCAAACCAAACTTTTCTTGGAAGTAAAGTTGAAATTCCTTTTTCTTTTAATTCGATTTTTTTGATTGGATATTTGGTAACCAAATTTCCTTTTGAAGCACGTCCTTTGATTGCTAATTTAGCAAAATCAATATCGAATTTCAGTTTCTTAATTGTTCCTATTTGACGTAATAATATAGTGACAACCTCAGCTTCTCCATTTGGATTATGTGAAAAATAAACAACCTGTGAACCATTTGTCCCATTCGTTAAATCGTAAGCTTTATCACGTGTAACACCCGAAACATTGAAACGTTTTATGTACGATGGACCTGATTTACCATCACGATACATCATGTTGTAAATGGTACGTTTATCGCTTTTATCAAAAACAGCAACGTGTATAATATCTTTCCCGATAAACGTTTTGGCATCAACTTTTGTAATCATCATTTTACCGTCGCGTAAAAACACAATTACATCATCAATATCAGAACAATCAGCTACATATTCGTCTTTCTTTAAACTCGTTCCAACGAAACCTTCTTCGCGGTTTACGTATAATTTTGTGTTACGTAAAACTACTTTTGTAGCTTCAACGTTATCAAAAACACGAAGTTCTGTCTGACGCTCACGGCCTTTTCCGTATTTCTCTTTTAATTTGGTGAAGTAAGCAATAGCAAAATCTGTTAAATGCTCCAGATTATGCTCTACTTCTTTCATTTCTTCTTCTAACCTTGAAATCAAATCATCAGCTTTATCAGAATCGAAACGCGTAATACGAATCATCGGGATTTGAGTCAAACGCTGTAAATCTTCGTCGGTAATTTCTCTGACGAATGATTTTTTGAAAGGCTCAAAACGATCGTATAAATATTTGTAAAGTGATTCTCTATCTCCGTATAATTTGAAGTCAATATACATTTCTTCACGAATGAAGATTTTTTCTAATGTAGAGAAATGCCACTTATTTTTTAATTCTTCTAACTGAATTTCTAATTCCTGACGAAGCAAATCAACCGTTCTGTGTGTTGAGATTTTCAACATTTCAGAAACTCCTATAAACAATGGCTTATTGTCTTCAATAACACATCCTAAAGGCGCAACAGACGTCTCGCAAGCTGTAAAAGCAAACAAAGCATCAATTGTTTTATCCGGAGAAACGCCTGGGAAAAGATGAATTAAAATCTCAACATCAGCAGCGGTATTGTCTTCAATTTTCTTGATTTTGATTTTGCCTTTATCATTGGCTTTCAAAATACTGTCAATTAAAGTCGATGTATTGGTAGAAAACGGAATTTGCGTAATCACCAATGTATTCTTGTCTAATTGCGAAATTTTAGCACGTACACGTACACGTCCGCCACGAAGTCCATCATTATAATTTGACACATCGGCGATACCTTGTGTCATAAAATCAGGATATAATGTAAACGGTTTTCCTTTTAAAATTTTAATCGAAGCTTCTATTAATTCGTTGAAGTTATGAGGAAGAACTTTTGTAGAAAGTCCAACTGCAATACCTTCCGCTCCCTGAGCCAAAAGCAATGGGAATTTTACTGGAAGATTGTTTGGTTCTGCCCGACGACCATCATACGAAACACCCCAATCGGTAATTTTTGGAGAGTATAAAACTTCCAAAGCAAATTTAGATAAACGTGCCTCAATATAACGCGAAGCTGCTGCTCCGTCGCCCGTTAAAATATTTCCCCAGTTTCCTTGGCAATCAATCAATAAATCTTTTTGACCAATTTGCACCATTGCGTCACCAATACTCGCATCTCCGTGTGGGTGATACTGCATAGTGTGACCAACAACATTGGCAACTTTATTATAACGACCATCATCCAGCTCTTTTAAAGAGTGCATAATACGACGCTGAACTGGCTTAAATCCGTCCTCGATAGCAGGAACCGCACGTTCCAGAATTACATACGAAGCATAATCCAAAAACCAGTCTTTGTACATTCCGGTTACTTTCGTAATAACGTCTTCACCTTCTTCTTCTTGATTTTCGTAAAAATGCTGTCCTTCGAAATGCTTTGCATCTACATTTATAATCTCATCTGAATCATCTTGATTTTCATCAAATTGATTTTCATCATGATTATTCTCGTCGTCGTTTGGAATTATGTTATCGTCTTCTTCGTCTTTCATTTATTTTGATTCCGATATTATTTTATTTATCCTTAATTTTCTCAACTGTTTCGGTTTCGTTGCTTTTCTTATTTTTATACATTTTTATTAAAGTATAAGTTAAAGCAAAACTGAAAATAAAAACAATTGCTGCGTATATCAATTTTTTCTTTTCCATCTCTTAAACCTCTTCAAGCTCATCAATCTCCACCTTCAAGTTCTTGATAATAAACTCTTGTCTGTCTGGCGTATTTTTTCCCATATAAAAAGATAACAACTGCTCAATCGAAGTATGCTTATCCATCATAACAGGATCAAGGCGGATCGTATCTCCAATAAAATTTTTAAACTCGTCTGGCGAAATCTCTCCCAAACCTTTAAATCGGGTGATTTCTGGTTTTGGTTTTAGTTTTTCGATCGCGTCTTTTCTTTCGTCTTCAGAATAACAGTAAATTGTTTCTTTTTTGTTTCTGACTCTGAAAAGTGGTGTTTGCAAAATATACAAATGACCTTCTTTAATTAACTCAGGGAAAAACTGTAAAAAGAAAGTAATTAAAAGTAAACGAATGTGCATTCCGTCGACATCGGCATCGGTTGCGATTACGATGTTGTTGTAACGTAATTTTTCTAAACCGTCTTCGATATCAAGTGCAGCTTGCAATAAATTGAATTCTTCGTTTTCATACACAATTTTCTTTGTCATTCCGTATGAATTCAAAGGCTTACCACGCAAACTGAAAACCGCTTGAGTATTAACGTCACGCGACTTTGTAATCGATCCGGAAGCCGAATCTCCCTCGGTAATAAAAAGCGTGCTTTCTAAGTTTCTTGGGTTTTTGGTATCTGGAAGATGTGCTCTACAATCTCTTAATTTTTTATTGTGAAGATTTGCTTTCTTAGCACGGTCTGTCGCCAATTTTCTAATTCCTGATAGTTCTTTACGCTCACGTTCTGCCTGAAGAATTTTACGAAGTAAAGCCTCGGCAGTTGTTGGATTTTTATGAAGGTAATTATCTAACTTGGTTTTGATAAAATCGTTTACGAAAGTACGAACAGAAACCGCTGGCGTTCCATCATCAGAACCCATATCTGTAGAACCTAATTTTGTTTTGGTCTGAGACTCAAAAACCGGTTCCATTACTTTAATACTAATCGCACTCACAATCGATTTACGAACGTCTGATGCTTCAAAATTCTTATTGTAAAACTCACGAATCGTTTTTACAACTGCTTCACGATAAGCTGCTAAGTGCGTTCCTCCCTGCGTTGTATTCTGACCGTTCACAAAAGAGTGATATTCTTCGCTATATTGCGTTTTACTGTGTGTAAGCGCAACCTCGATATCATGCTCTTTTAGGTGAATAATTGGATATTCTAAATCTTCTTCGCTGATTGTTTCTTCTAACAAATCACGAAGTCCGTTTTCTGAATAATATTTTTCTCCGTTGAAAATAATAGTCAAACCATTGTTCAAATAACAATAGTTTTTAACCATTTTAATTACATATTCTAAACGAAATTTATAGTTTTTGAAAATCGTTTCATCTGGCGTAAAAGTCACTTTTGTTCCTTTACGTTTTGTGGTTTCCACTACATCTTCTTCTAAAACCAAATTTCCTGCAGAAAACTCCGCCGCTTTTTGCTTGTCTTCACGAACAGATTCTACACGGAAATAATTCGAAAGTGCATTTACCGCTTTTGTCCCGACACCATTCAAACCAACTGATTTCTGGAAAGCTTTAGAATCGTACTTTCCACCTGTATTCATTTTCGAAACTACATCGACAACTTTCCCCAACGGAATTCCACGTCCGTAATCACGAACCGAAACCGTTTTATCTTTGATAGTCACTTCAATAGTTTTTCCAGAGCCCATTACGAACTCATCGATACAGTTATCTAAAACCTCTTTTAAAAGAATATAAATACCATCATCTGGAGAAGAACCATCTCCCAATTTTCCGATATACATTCCGGGACGCATACGGATATGTTCTTTCCAATCGAGTGATCGGATATTATCTTCGGTATATTGATTTTGCTCTAGCATAAGGTGAATTGGATTTTTGGCTAATGTACCATTTATCGGCAAAAAATGAAAGCGTATTTTTTCTTTTGTTACGAATAATAACAGTTTTTAAACCAATTTAAATTGATTTTAAAAAAATACGACCGTTAAAAATATAAAAAATCAGCTATGAAACAAAAAAATACTATTTGATTCCGAGTACTTCTTTTGCGAGCGCAATCATTTCGGGCGTTCCTGTGTTTTTATTTTTTTCGTCCGAAAGTTTCACAACACCTTGCCAATGTGTATTATCAGGTTTTGTATCGGTTAATTTTATCACCATATTCATTGCCGGAAGCCCAACATCATTGGTGAAATTTGTTCCGATTCCGAAAGACATTTTTATTTTGTCCTGACAAAAATCAACTATCGTTTTTACTTTATCATAATTTAGGGAATCTGAAAAAACGATGACTTTTGATTTTGGATCAATTCCCATTTTTGTATAATGCGAGATCACTTTTTTTGCAAACTCAATCGGGTCACCGCTGTCGTGGCGAACTCCATCAAAAAGTTTCGAATATTTTTTATCAAATTGATTGAAAAATATTTCTGTAGTATAAGTATCTGTTAAAGCGATTCCGAGATCTCCACCATAGACATTTGTCCAATTTTCGAGACTTATAAAATTTGCCACCTGAAAACCGTATTGCGCCGCATGAAACATAAACCATTCGTGCGCGTGCGTACCTAAAGGTCTTCTATTATTAACCATGGCAAAATGCAAATTACTAGTTCCAATGAAGCTTTGTCCGCCGTTTTCCTGTAAAGTTTCATTAACCAAAACATGTACATCATAAGAATGACGGCGTCTTGTTCCAAATTCTAAAATCGAAACTCCTAGTTTATTATAATTGTCAATTTTATCTTTGGTCAGCTTTTTAATCGCTTCATCATTTAGTCGAATCAAATGGTTTGATTTATAAAAAAGTTCCGAAATCAAAGCCATTAACGGCACTTCCCACAAAATAGTTCTATACCAAAAACCTTCAACGGTAACTTTTATTTCTGAACCTTCCTGACTAATCTGAACTTCTGACGGATCGTAACTATAGCCTTGCAGAAAATCTAAATAAGTGGGATCAAGATAAGGACAGTAATGTGACAGATAATTTTTTTCTTCTTTTGTTAAACGAAGATCAGCCATTGCATCTACAGATTTTCGAAGTAAATCTGCAAAACCATCCGGAAAGATATGTTTTCCTCGATTTATAAATCCGTAACGCACTTTTGCCTTTGGAAAAAGTCTAATTACGGCATGTTGCATTGTGAATTTATAGAAATCATTATCTAAGATCGACTTCAAAAAAGTTGTTTCCATGGCATATTAGTTCAAATCTTGAATTGCTAAGATACGGCAATTCAATAAAAGAAGAAAATTCAAACAAGAAACATATTTAATTATTTTGAAACAATTTTAAAAGATACAATACTGTTTGTGTCTATAAAAATGGTAATATATTCCCCTACATTAGCATCATAAAGAATCTGAAATTCTAGACCTCCGCGTTTTTCTTTCGAGTTTTGAACTTTAACAGGCTTGTTGTATTTATTTAGATAAAAAACCTGATTTGATTTTGAAACGTTTTTGATTTCAAAAGTAATTTTGTCGCCTCTCTTAACTTCAATTAAACCCGATTCTGGTGATTTAATTTTATAATCAAATTCGATCGTTTTATTGTAAATCAAAGGTCCGTCCAGGAAATCTTCCTTGCTTAATCTATTTCCTAAATAAGAACCTGAATCAGGAAAATGTTTAGCAAAGAAATAATCAGGATCTGTGTCAAAATAAATGGACGAAAAATCAGCAACCATTCGGCCTTTACTACTGTCATAATAACCCTGACCCCAAGTGACATCAACCAAAACCCATTTTTTATCAATCAAAACCATATTCCAGGCATGATTGGAAGAGGTTGTTTTTCGGCCAATATCTCGTACCGAAATTTTTGAATCTCCACGAATAATTTCACATTTTAATCCAACTAAAGAAGTCAAATGCTGATATAAAGCGGTAAAACCTTCGCAAACGGCTTTTTGAGATTTAAAAGTTTTCTCAATCAGATTATCATTAATCTGTTTTATTTTTCTTTGTTTTTCGGCTTCAGTGGAATAACTAAAACCCTGCGTTCTAGGCGGATTCAGAAAAGCATTGAAGTCATATTTTATGTTAAAAGCCATCCAGCTGTAAATAGCGCGTGCTTTGTCATAATCAGAATTGAAATCTTTTTCGATTCTTTCTGCTAATTTTTCTGTTGTTGCAAAGTTTTTTGGATACTTTGCAACAATTTTATCAACTTCATTAATTTTTTGCGCAAAAGTATAATTCAAAAAAATACTATTCAGCAAAAGGAATATAAAAGCAATCTTTTTTTGTGGCATTTAGAAATTTGATTTAATAATATCTTTGAGTTCTTTATCTAACTCAGGATTAGAAATTTTATTTTCTTGTAAATCAAAATTCGAGCCAAATGCTGGTAATGAGAAACTTCCTTTAATTTCGGCTCCGTAACGCGGAAAAAGATTTTGAGCAATTCCTAAAACAGAACTTCCTCCTCTTCCACCCGGTGAAGTTGCCAACAAAAGCATTGGTTTATGCTGAAAAACATCTTTTTCGATGCGGGAACTCCAATCGAAAACATTTTTGAAGGCAACTGAATAATTCCCGTTATTTTCTGCCATAGAAACTACTAAAATATCAGCTTCTTTCAGTTTATTTAGAAAAGCTTGCGCTAGAGAATGCTGACCCACTTCTTTTTCAAGATCAACGCTAAAAACCGGCATTGCAAAATCGTTCAAATCTAAAACTTCGACATCGGCATTTTCAAACAAACTTGATGCATAAGTTGCTAAATGTTTATTGATGGACTGCTTGCTGTTACTTCCTCCAAATGCTACTATTTTCATGGCTTCTCTTTTTGTAATGTTTCTTCTATTGGTTCTTTTTTTGGTCCGTCGATTTCGTAAATCTCTTTTGCTATTTCTACAGAGTACTCATTTGGATAAATTTTTTCTCCATATGATTTAGCGTAGACTTTTGTAAATTCAGCTCCAAAATACAGAATTATTGCCGAATAATAAACCCAAACCAGAATTATTATCACAGAGCCTGCTGCGCCATAAACAGAAGCAACAGTAGAATTCCCTAAATAAAGCCCAATAGCAAATTTACCAATCATAAATAGTATTGCAGTAACTCCGGAGCCAATAAAAGCATCTTTCCATCTTATTTTCCCGTCTGGCAGTGTTCTAAAAATAATCGCAAAAAGAGTACTGATACTCGCCAGCACAATAATGATATTAATTACATAAAATAAATAAACGGTACTCTCTGGAAAATAGACTTTTAAACGTGTACTAAGTAAGTCTAAAGTGGTACTTATAAAAAGACTGACCAACATTAAAAACCCCACAGAAACGATCATTGAGAATGACATTAAGCGGTTTTGGATGAATTTCTTAACTCCTTTATCCGGTTTTGCACGCAATCCCCAAATAAAATTGATCGAACTTTGTATTTCTGCAAAAACTCCTGAAGCACCAATTAATAGCATTACAACTCCAAATACGGTTGCAAAAACATTATCGCCAGATAATTGCACATTTTTAATAGCTTCCTGAATTTGGCTCGCCGCGCCGTTCCCCACCAAACCATTTATTTGTCCATACAATTCGCCTGTCACAGCTTCTTCTCCAAAAAAGACACCACAAATTGTGATGATAATAATTAATAAAGGAGGCAACGCAAATATGGTATAATATGCCAAAGCTGCACTAAGCTTAATTGCATTATCATCGTTAAATTCTAAAAAAGTATTCTTTAAGAGAAACCATGTTTTAGAGAATATATCTTTAATTTTCATTTGCTGATTTTTTGATATTCTCTCAAATTTACGCAATAATGAAAAGTTCCTTCTTCTTGATTTTTAGGCGAATTTTATATTTTTTCCATGTCTACCAATATGAAATTCCTAACGGAATAATCTGTCGAGGAAGATTATAATTTTAAAACTACCAATATTGAATTCCTAACGGAATAATCTCGTAGAGATTAAATATTGGTAACCCTAAAAATCTGCTCGTAATAATTGTCACGTAGGGACTACACTAAAATTTTATTTATAATGACAAAAAATCCCTTTATCGTAAACGGTCCACAAACTCGCCTTTTGATTGGCCGCTTTTAGCGCACTATTTGCCCAAGTATTGCAGGTATTAAAAAGACTGTAACTTCCTTTTGCTTCATAAAAAGCATCTTTTTTTCCGTAGCTATGACCTTCAATCCATTGTGGATGAACCGGATCACTAAAACTATTAGAAATATAATCGACTAAATTTTGATAATTTTCTTTTGAAACTAAAATACGTTTACAATCATCGCCTTCTCGCAACTGCTTGAAAAATGTAGTATGCATGGCTGAAGAACTTACTCCAAAAGCCGCTTTGAAAGCTGTACTCGCTTTTAAATCGGACCATTCTGGCGTATCGAGATAAAAGCCTTTATCACCCCAGCCAAAAGCAATAAAATTCATTAAAGAATCTTTTGATTGTGTTTGGCTGAACTGAATTTCATTTCGCCAATCTTTGATTTCATTTTTAACAGGAACGACAATATCAGTATGAACGCCGTTTGAAAGAATATAAATGGGAATTGCATTTTGTTCTTCAACTTTTGCAACATCTGAATTCACTGTGATTTTGGAAATAATCAAAACTGATGAAATGTATAACGCAAGGAAAGTGAAAATTCCGAAAAGCGTCCAGCCCAGAAATTTGAAAGATTTTTTTAGCATTTTGATTAGTTGATTTTAGATTAGTAATTGGTTAATTTTTCTGTAACCAATTTTTGAGCCAAAAATTTTTAATGCTGAAATTTATCTCTCGTAGATTTTACAGATTTAGCAGATTTATTCTCATTTTTTGTCATCCAGAGCAATCCCGAGGCTTCGGGAGAAGGACACGCAAGTAGCTCCACAATGTAAATCGCCATTCTTTGTGGGGCTTCGACTACGCTCAGCCTGACAATATGAAACCTTATGTTTTGAGCATAAAAAAACTGCTGAATTTCTCCAGCAGTTTCAATCTTTATTCTTTGTTCTTTACTCTTTCTTCTAAAAAAGATTAAACATTAAAACGGAAATGCATCACATCACCATCTTTAACGATATATTCTTTTCCTTCTACTTTGAATTTTCCAGCTTCTTTTGCTTTTGCCTCAGAACCGTATTGAACGTAATCTTCATATGAAATAACTTCAGCACGGATAAAACCTTTTTCGAAATCAGTGTGGATAACTCCAGCAGCTTGAGGTGCTGTAGCTCCAATGTTGATTGTCCAGGCACGAACTTCTTTTACACCAGCAGTAAAGTAAGTTTGTTGTTTCAATAATTTGTAAGCCGCACGAATTAAAACAGAAGCTCCTGGCTCAGTCAATCCCATATCTTCAAGGAAAACCTGACGCTCCTCGTAGCTTTCTAATTCAGTAATATCAGCCTCTGCTCCTACTGAAAGGATAATTACTTCAGCATCTTCATCTTTTACTAATTCACGAACTTGATCAACATATTTGTTACCGTTTACTGCTGAGCCTTCGTCAACATTACAAACGTATAAAACTGGTTTTGCAGTAATCAATTGAAATCCTTCCATCAAAACTTCTTCATCATTACTTTGAGGAATAATTGTTCTGGCAGATTTTGCTTGTAAAAGAGCTTCTCTAATTCTGTTTAATAAAGCTTCTTCAGTTTGAGCTTCTTTATTTCCTGTTTTAGCAGCACGTTTTACTTTTTCTAAACGTTTTTCGATTGTTTCTAAATCTTTTAACTGCAATTCAATATCGATAGTTTCTTTATCACGAATTGGATTTACGTTTCCATCAACGTGAACAATATTATCATTATCAAAACAACGTAAAACGTGAATGATCGCATTACACTCTCTAATGTTTCCTAAAAACTGGTTTCCAAGACCCTCACCTTTACTTGCTCCTTTTACTAAACCTGCAATATCTACGATATCTACAGTAGCCATTTGAACGCGCTCTGGTTTTACCAATTCTTCTAATTTGTTGATTCTTGGATCCGGAACGTTTACAACACCAATATTAGGTTCGATTGTACAAAACGGAAAGTTCGCACTCTGCGCTTTTGCATTAGATAAACAATTAAATAATGTTGATTTTCCAACATTTGGTAATCCTACAATTCCTGCTTTCATCTGTTTGTTTCTATTTATTTTTAATCGACACTGAATGAATCAGGCCTCACCATTAATACTGTATAATAATGGTTTATGTTTTTACGCGTTTTTTGATTTTCTGCCAAAATACTATTTTTTGGCTTTAAAATTTTGCAAATATAAGATTTAATAGCTCTTAAGAGAAGTAAAAATGTGTAATAATATAATTATCACGCTTGTTTCGAAAATTTTTAAACATTTTATTAAAATTTTGTTAAAAAATACTATTTTTATAAAATAAACCAATAAAAAACAAACCAAAAAACCAAATTGTTATGAAGAAAATTGCTGTACTACTATTTCTGCTAAATACCGCATTCCTTTTTGCACAAAAGGAAGTCTCGGGAATTGTAAAAGACAAAACTGGCGCTCCTCTTCCTGGTGTAAATATTGTTGAAAAAGGAACTTCTAATGGAGTCTCTACCGATTTTGAAGGTAGTTTTAGAATAAAAGTTAAAGAAGGTGCAATCTTAATCTTTAGCTACGTAGGATTCACAACGATCGAAAAATCGGCATCTGGTGATAAACTGAATATTGTTTTGAACGAAAACGACGGCCAGATACTGAATGATGTTGTAGTTGTTGGTTCCAGAAATACAAAAAGAACCGTTGTAAATTCAGCAGTTCCTATAGACGTGATCAATGTAAAAGATGTAACTACACAAAGCGGTAAAATCGAAATTAATCAGATGCTTCAGTATGTTGCTCCATCATTTAATGCCAACAAACAATCCGGTTCTGATGGTGCCGATCACGTTGATCCTGCTTCTTTAAGAGGTATGGGACCTGATCAGACTTTGGTTTTGATTAACGGAAAAAGAAGACATCAATCGTCTCTTATCAATTTATTTGGTACACGCGGGCGCGGAAATACTGGAACAGATTTAAATGCAATTCCAGCTTCTTCCATCAAAAGAATTGAGATTTTAAGAGATGGTGCTGCTGCACAATATGGTTCTGATGCCATTGCCGGGGTTATTAATATTGTAACAAACGACAATGTAAATGAATTTACCGGCTCTGTTACTTACGGCGCTTTCAATACTCATGCTAAAGGTGATTTTCCTGAAGGAACAGCTAATACAAAAGGCTATAGATTAGACCAACACGGAAATGGAAATTCATTTGGAAAAGATCAGGATTTTGATGGAGGATCGGTTCAAATCGGAGCCAATTACGGAACAAAAATTGGAACCAAAGGCGGTTATGTGAATGTAACAGGAGAATTTTTGAATAAAAATAAAACACTAAGACCAGGTTTCGATTTTAGAAAAGGATTTGGAGAAGCCGAAATTCAAGGTGTCAATTTATTCGTAAATCTTGCGGTTCCGATAGCTGATAAAACTGAATTTTATGCTTTTGGAGGAAGCAATTTTAGAGATACTGACGCTTACGCTTTTACAAGAAACGATGGCGAAAGAGTTGTTGAAGCGATTTACCCTGGTGGATTTACTCCTAGAATTACATCAAAAATCAATGATAATTCGATTGCGGCGGGAATCAGAACGGAGAGTACCGGAGGCTGGAAATGGGATTTCAGCAACACCTTAGGAAAAAACAAATTTCACTATGATATAAAAGGCACATTAAATGCTTCTCTTGAAGAAAAATCTCCAACAGAATTTGACGCAGGTGGTCATAGCTTGCTTCAAAACACAACCAATTTAGATGTTTCAAAAAATTACGGAGACATTCTTGGCGGATTAAATTTAGCTTTTGGAGCTGAATTCAGAATGGAAAAATTCGAGATTTTTGCCGGAGAAGAAGGTTCATATGCTACATACGACACAAATGGAGTTCCTATTACAGATCCAACTACACAAAGTGCTCCAACAGTTCCAAATCCTGATTATGATCCAACCGATCCAGAATCTTCGCCAACAATTCCAAGACCAGGAGGTTCACAAGGTTTTCCAGGATATAGTCCTGCAAACGAAGTAAACAAAAACCGATCTAACTTCTCTTTGTATACAGACGCAGAACTTGATGTTACTGAAGCCTGGATGGTAAGCGGAGCTGTCCGATTCGAAAACTACAGTGATTTTGGAAGTACTTTAAACGGTAAATTAGCTTCAAGACTAAAACTAACAGATAAAATCAATTTAAGAGGTTCTGTAAGTACTGGCTTTCGTGCGCCTTCTTTAGCTCAGATTTATTATAATCTTCGTTTCACAAACTTTAGTTCGGCAGGAGCAACAGAAGTTTTATTAGCTCCTAACGACAGCGAAATAACACGCGCTTTCGGAATCCAGAAACTAAATGAAGAAAAAGCACTAAACGCTTCTTTAGGATTTACAGCAAGTCTTGGCGACTTTACAGCAACAGTCGACGGTTATTTAATCAACGTAAATGACAGAATTGTATTAACCGGATACTTCGATGCATCGCATTTAGGAACAAATGTTGACAAAGCTCAGTTTTTCGTAAATGGTGTCGATACTAAAACTATTGGACTTGATGTGGTTTTAGCATGGAAAAAAACTATTAATGAAAACCGATTCAGCGCTACTTTAGTTGGAAACATCAACGATATGAAAATCGATAAGGTAAAAAATGGTGCTTTAGACGAAAAAACATTCTTTGGAGAACGCGACAAAGCTTTTTTACTTGCTTCTGCTCCTCCAAATAAATTTGGCCTTAATTTAAATTATGGCAGAAAATGGTTTGATGCCGGATTGGCCTTTACAAGATTTAGTGAAGTAAAATTATTAGACTACCAAATGGATGAAGATCCAGAAGATTACAGAACAGATCCTTCTGAAACAGATGCTCAAGTATTTGCAAACCAAAAGAAAGCTGCAACAGATACTTACGGTGCCAAAATTGTAACCGATTTAACTTTAGGGTTTAAAGTTTCTAAATCGACTAAAATAAGCATTGGAGCAAATAACTTATTGAATATCTATCCTGATCAGCAAGATGACTGGGTTGAAGCAGGTGGTTATTGGGATGCCGTACAAATGGGATTCAACGGTGCTTATTACTACGCCAGACTTGGATTTAATTTTTAATCTCATTTCTATTAATAAAACAAAAAATCCTGAACTTCATTGTTCAGGATTTTTTTTATGTGATTTCTTAGAGTTTAAACTCCAGAGAACTTACGATTGCTTTTTCTTCCTCTGTTGCAGTAAAACCTGAAATATCCCAATACTTGGTCAAGATTTTATTTCGTTTGTTAAACAGTGATTTTTCTTTAAAAACATCACTTTCTTTATAGGTGAAATTTTGTTTGTTGAAATTGGTTGTTATAAAACTATTTCGAACATGAATTTTCTTTGTTTGATCTTTTAAGACCAAATTATAGGCAATTTCTTCATTCGAACTCAATAAATAATAATCCTCACCGTCTAATCTGTAACTTACTTTAATATCAGATTTGGTAACATTTTTAGAACCTGGTTTTGTTTCTTCTTCAATTTGAAGCAGATTTCCCGGTTCGATCGTTATTGTAAATTCTACAATTAGTTTTTTCACAGGATCATATACAATTTCAAAAGTATCCAGGGCCTTTTTTGCTTTATCTAAAGGTGTAACCGTTAATATGTAGTAATTTTTATTATTTGGATGACCTCGTGTGGTAAAATCATATTCTGTTTTAGCTTTTGAATCCAAAAGAGGATCAAAATATTTTAAATTGGAATAATTTTCCATTAAATTATTCAAATTATAACCTTTTAAGTCGCCACTTACATCAGCTTCTAATAAACCATAAGATCTGTTTTGTTCTACCAACAATGTAGTTCTAGATTTTTTTTGATTTACCGCAAACTGAAAATTCACCAGTCCGTCATTATAATAGGAATATTTATTGTCAAGCATAAAGAACTCTCGCACATACACTTTTAACCGATACGATGTAGCTAACTTTTTTCGCGAATTGGAAACAACTTTTTGAAATATTTTCTGAGGTTTTTCCTTTGAAACAACAATTTCATCCAGTTTATTGTTTGTACTCTTCAAATAAACGATAAACTTCTGATCATCTTTTAAAGACACCCAACGAGTATTTGCACTCTCATAATCCGTTTTTGAAATTTCAATCGTAGAGGCTCCATTTAACATAAAAGTTACTTTACCTTCTTTATTGCTCAATAAAATTTGCTTAGTTTTAAGAATAACTACTGTTGCATTTTCTATCGGCAATTGAGTTTCTATATCTTTAACAATAATAGAATACTCCGTTTTTTGGGCGAAAGCAGTAATATTAGATAATAGAAACAAAAGTAGCAGTCTCCTCATAGGCTGTTTTTAGAATATTAACATCAAATTAACAAAATAAATCATTAGGTTACAGCATTATAAAGAATAAAAAGCAAAAAAATCCACAAAAAAAACAATAAAAAAAATCCTGAGCACTATACTCAGGATTTTTCTGGTTCTGAAATAAACAAATCAGAATATTATTCTCCGTGCAAAAACGCTTGTCTGTTCAACAAGGTTTCTTCATCTTCTACGTGGTTATCGTCTGGTACACAACAATCAACAGGACAAACAGCTGCACATTGCGGCTCATCGTGGAAACCTTTACATTCTGTACATTTTCCAGGAACGATATAATAAATTTCATCCGAAATTGGAGTTTGTGCATCTTCTGCATCGACTTCAGTTCCGTCAGGTAAAACTACTTTTCCTTTAAGACTAGTTCCATCTTTATATCTCCAGTCGTCTGCTCCTTCATATATTGCTGTATTTGGGCATTCTGGTTCACAAGCCCCACAATTAATGCATTCGTCAGTTATAATAATTGCCATCTTTTTCTTGATTACGTGTTAAAAATTATAGGTTTTGCGTTAAAAATCCTAAAGATTTTATTCGGCTTTGCCATATAACTTAATATAGCTTATTTTTGTGCAAAATTACAATCAAAACAATTCATAAGCAAACATTATGACATTAGAAACAAAAAAAAGTGTTTTTGTTGAATTAAGAAAATTTTTAAGTCAGTTTTCTGAAAAGAAATCCGATAGAAAATCAGACGTTTTAAATAATGATATTTTCTTCGATGATTTTGAAAATCTTATCCATTTATCGCAATCTCATAATGGCTGGTACACTCCGGAACAAGTGTACTTTGCAATAAATTCCTGGGCAGAAGCGCTGACAGATGAAAACCTAGACAAATGGTTATCTCAGTACTCTTTTGATACTACAGAAAACGAAAAAACTGTTGCCTTGATTCTGGCGGGAAATATTCCTCTGGTTGGTTTTCATGATTTTTTATCTGTTTTAATTACAGGAAATAAAGCGTCAATTAAAACTTCCTCAAACGACCAGCATTTGCTGCCATTTTTAGCGAAGTATTTAATTGCTGCTGATGAAACTTTAAAAGATAAAATCACTTTCGTGGAAGGCAAACTGGAAAATTTTGATGCTGTAATTGCTACCGGAAGCAACAATACTGCACGTTATTTTGAGTATTATTTTAAAGACAAACCTTCAATCATTAGAAAAAACAGAAATTCAGTTGCGGTCTTGAACGGAAAAGAATCTAAAGAAGAATTAGAAGCTTTGGGTGAAGATATTTTTCGCTATTTCGGATTAGGATGCCGCAATGTTTCTAAAATTTTTGTTCCTAAAGATTATTCATTCGACGGTTTTTTTGAAGCCATGTTCAAATATCAGGATGTTATTCATTATGAGAAGTATGCGAATAATTACGATTACAACAAAGCGGTATTTTTGATGAGTAATTTTAAATTGCTAGACAATGGCTTTTTAACAATTAAAGAAGATTCGAGTTATGCTTCTCCTATTTCAAGTGTTTTTTATGAATTTTATGAAAACATCGAAGATTTACAATCTCGTCTTGAAGCTGATTCTGAACAAATTCAATGTATTGTAAGCAACAATTTGATTAAAAACAGCATAACATTTGGTCAAACCCAAAAACCACAATTGTGGGATTACGCAGATAACGTTGATACTATAACGTTTTTGTTAACAACAAAGTAAAAATATGTTTAAATATTTCGAATAATTTATCGCTTTTTCAGCTCCTATTGCCGAAATTTGCATCTTTAAAATTTTCGACTATTAATAACAACCATGAAAAAACACAACTACAGCGCAGGTCCAAGTATTTTACCACAGGAAGTTTTTGAGAAGGCATCAAAAGCAATTTTAAATTTTAATGATTCAGGACTATCTATTCTTGAAATTTCGCACCGAAGTAAAGATTTCGTTGCTGTTATGGAAGAGGCTCGTTCCCTTGCTTTAGAATTATTAGGGCTTCAAGGAAAAGGATACCAGGCTTTATTTTTACAAGGTGGTGCAAGTACAGCATTCTTAATGGCTCCTTACAACCTTATGAAAGAAAACGGAAAAGCTGCTTATTTAGATTCAGGTACGTGGGCAACTGCGGCGATAAAAGAAGCTAAACTTTTTGGAGAAACTGTTATTGTAGGCTCTTCAAAAGACGATAATTATACTCATATCCCAAAAGGATACGAAATACCAGCTGATGCTGATTATTTCCACTGTACAAGTAATAATACAATCTTTGGAACTCAAATGAAAGAATTCCCGGCAACTAACATTCCGGTTGTTTGCGATATGAGTTCTGATATTTTTTCACGTGAATTAGATTTTTCTAAATTTGACTTAATCTATGCCGGAGCTCAAAAAAATATGGGACCTGCAGGAACTACTTTAGTTGTCGTGAAAGAAGAAATTCTGGCGAAAAACGGAAGAACAATTCCAAGTATGTTAGATTACGCTAAACATATTAAAGCAGAAAGTATGTACAATACTCCACCTGTTTTCTCTGTTTATGTTTCTCTTTTAACTTTACAATGGATTAAAGAAAAAGGCGGAATCGCTGCTGTTGAAAAATTAAACAACGCAAAAGCAGAACTTCTTTATGCTGAAATCGACAGAAACCCATTATTTAAAGGTGCTTCTGCTGTTGAAGATCGTTCTAACATGAATGTGACTTTCTTATTAAACAATCCAGATCATACTGCAACTTTTGATGCTTTATGGAAAGAAGCAAATATCTCAGGATTACCAGGACACCGTTCTGTTGGTGGTTACAGAGCTTCTATCTACAACGCAATGCCAATCGAAAGCGTTCAGGTTTTAGTTGATGTAATGAAAGCACTTGAAAGCAAAGTTTAACCGTTTTTTCGGTTAATCGTTTAATCGGAATTACTGTTACATTTTAATCAAAAAAGAAAAAATAACACTACTATGTTTTATCATTTAATTATTACGATTAAACGGTTAAACAAATAAACACATAAACCTAAAATGAAAGTATTAGCAAATGACGGAATTTCTAAAAGTGGAATTCTAGCCTTAGAAAAAGGCGGATTTGAAGTTATAACTACAAAAGTAGCTCAGGAACAAGTAGCTAATTTTATTAATGAAAATAATGTTGACGTAATTTTAGTTCGTAGTGCAACTAAAGTTCGTAAAGATATCATCGACGCTTGTCCTGGAATCAAAATCATCGGACGTGGTGGTGTTGGTATGGATAATATCGATGTTGATTATGCTAAAAGCAAAGGAATTCACGTAATCAACACTCCAGCTTCATCATCAGAATCTGTTGCGGAATTAGTATTTGGACATTTATTTTCTGGTGTTCGTTTCTTGCATGATTCAAACAGAAATATGCCATTAGAAGGTGATTCAAACTTTGACGGTTTGAAAAAAGCATACGCTAACGGAACTGAATTAAGAGGAAAAACTCTTGGTATTGTTGGTATTGGTCGTATCGGACAAGCTACTGCAAAAATGGCGCTTGGTTTAGGTATGAAAGTTATCGCTGCTGACAGCTTTATTCCTGAAGTAGATGTTAAAGTTGAGTTTTTCGACGGACAATCTATCACTACTAAAATCGTTTCTCAATCTTTAGAATCTTTATTTAAAGAAGCTGATTTCATTACATTACACGTTCCTGCTCAGGATGGTTATATCATCGGAGAAAAAGAATTTGAAATTTTGAAAGATGGTGTTGGAATCGTTAACTGTGCACGTGGTGGTGTTATTGATGAAGTTGCTCTAGTAAAAGCTTTAGATTCAGGAAAAGTTGCTTTTGCAGGTTTAGATGTTTTCGAAAGCGAGCCAAAACCAGAAATGGCAATCTTAATGCACTCTAAAATCTCTTTGACTCCACATATTGGAGCTGCGACAGGAGAAGCACAAGACAGAATTGGAACAGAATTAGCTTCACAAATCATTACTTTATTGAGCTAATTAACTATAATTAAATTACTTGCAAGGGATTTATTAACATTGTTTAATAAATCCCTTTCTTTTTTTGATTAAATTTGATTTCTAATCTTAATCCTAAAAATCATGTTTGAACAATTAACCCAATTAGTACAACAATACGGAGGCGATGCAGTTGTAAACAATAACGCTGTTCCAAATGAACATAACGAAGCAGTGTTAAATGAAACCAGTAATTCAATTTTTGCGGGATTACAAAAAATAGTTTCTGAAGGCGGAACAGAGCAAATTGCGGGATTATTTAATGGAAATTCAGCTATTGACAGTTCGAATCCTGTAGTACAACAAATACAACAACAATTGAGCGGAAATCTAGGCGAAAAATTTGGCCTTAGTAGTGCAGATTCTAGCGGAGTTGCTTCTAATTTGATTCCGCAGATTTTAGGCTCTTTAGTAAATAAAGCAAAAGACCCAAATGATAGCAGTTTTCAGATTTCAGATATCATAAACTCGATTTCCGGAAACAGCGGACAAGCATCAGGAATTATGGATACGATTTCGAAATACGGAATGCAATTTGGCCTTGACCAAAATAACGACGGAAAAGTAGACGTTGCTGATGTACTAGTTGTTACTAAAAGCAAAGGCGGTATTTCTGGTTTTATTGGTAAACTTTTTGGAAGCAAGTAAAGGTTCTAAGATTTTAGTTTCTACATAAATATTAAAAAGCTGTTTATTAAAATAAACAGCTTTTTTTTAGACTAATAATCATACACGCTTTTGCGAAGAAACTGTTAAATCAGAAAGTCTTTCAGCGCTTTTTTCGTAAATTTAAGGTTCAAAATAAGTGTCATGAAAAAATGCATTGCCATATTACTTTTTTTACTCACTGTCATAGCATGTTCTACCGCTTCTCAAAATGTTGCGAGTACAACTGTCGCAGATAATTCTGGAAATAAGAAAGCAAATGATACGGTCAGAATTGCAAATGATTCTTTAGAATATGAAGTTATTATAATCGATAACGGATTTAATACGTGGCTAGCTTCAAGAGCTTATCCTCGAAATTACCATTCTCTTTCTTACCTTGAAAACAAAAATTATTTGTACGTAACCGAATGGAATAACCGCGTTTTACAGCCGCAACGTTATAATCCAAATCTATATGAAATGTCTATCGATTATAGAAATGACATTCATTATGGGTATGAAGTAAATTACCTTATCTACAATTATATGATCTATTTTCAAAATACTTATAAACAAAAACTTTGGGGGTATGTTCCTTCAAGATAATGTTAGTATATTTGTAATCATTACAAATAACAATGAATAGATTAAAGAAACGCTGGGGCATTACCTCCAATTTACAAGCCATTATCATACTTATCGTTTTTGCCATCACCGGATCGGCATCAGCGTGGTTGTCTAAACCTTTCTGTGTCTGGCTCGGAATTACCAAAGAAGATTTTGGCGGATGGTTTACTCTAATTCGATTGTTGGTTATTTTCCCTATTTACCAGGTTTTGCTGGTGGCTATAGGAACCATTTTTGGACAATTTCGTTTCTTTTGGAACTTCGAAAAAAAGATGCTCAAAAACATGGGATTAGGATTTCTGTTTAAAAACTAATTCTTCTCTTCTTCTTTTACAAAATAGTAAGTATAAATCCACGTAAGTGTAAATGAAGGAATTACATCTGTAAAAGGAATAATTTCTTCTACAAAGGTCAAAACACTGGCCACCTTTCCTACTCTGCCTTTATACATTCTGGTCATTATAAAAGCGGCAATTGGTGCCCAAATAACATCTGAAAATTCTCCAATTAAAGGAATGCTGAATGAAATCATTCCAATTCCATCCAAAAGCAAGCCTATTAAAAGCTTTCTGGTTTTATCTTCTTCCTTTATGACTTTGATTTCCTGCATTTTATTTCCGTTTTAAACTATTCGAATTTATAAAAATTTTGTCATAATTACTTATTATGAAACCTAATTAAATTTCTAAAATTTCCACTTTAATTTGTTTTCTGTCCAAAAACAAAAATCGAGCCGCAAATCTAAAAACTTCAAATCTCGTCTAATTCCTAAAATTCTGTTAGAACACATTTTTATATCAGCATATTCTTTGTTTCTTTGTAGAAACAGTTTCTAAAAATGATACACGCAAAAAATATACATAAATTTTACGATCAGCTTGAAGTATTAAAAGGAGTCGATTTACACATTAAAAAAGGAGAAATTGTATCGATTGTTGGTGCTTCCGGAGCCGGGAAAACAACTTTGCTGCATATTTTAGGAACATTAGATAAACCATCAAAATCGGATACAGAAACTTCATTGACTATCAATGGAGAAAATATTCTGAAACTCAACGACAAAGCTTTATCTAATTTTAGAAATTTGAATTTAGGTTTTATTTTTCAGTTTCATCAGCTTTTACCGGAGTTTACGGCTCTGGAAAATGTTTGCATACCTGCTTACATTGCTGGTAAAAAACCATCTGAAACTGAAGAAGAAGCTAAAAAATTATTAGCTTTTTTAGGATTATCACATCGTATTGACCACAAACCAAACGAACTTTCTGGCGGAGAACAACAGCGTGTTGCCGTTGCGCGCGCACTGATCAATAAACCAGATGTTATTTTTGCCGACGAACCATCTGGAAACTTAGACACACATTCTGCTGAAAATCTGCATCAATTATTCTTTCAGCTTCGCGATGAATTTGGACAAACATTCGTAATTGTCACCCATAACGAAGAATTGGCAAATATGGCCGATAGAAAATTAATTATGGTTGATGGCTTAATTAGTAATACGGAAGTGGCTAAAGATGAATAAAACCGAGCTCAAAGAATTTCTTGACGAAAAAGTCATTCAATATAACAATCAGGATTTTATAGAAAGTGATCCTGTACAAATTCCGCATTTATTTTCTTTAAAAGAAGATATTGAAATTGCCGGTTTTCTAAGTGCTACAATTGCTTGGGGAAACCGAAAAATGATCATCAAAAATTCGCATCAAATGATGGAATTAATGGGAAATACACCTTATGATTTTGTAATGTCTCATACTGAAGACGATTTAGCGCGACTGGAAACTTTTGTCCACAGGACTTTCAATGGAAAAGATCTTGGAGGCTTTATAAAAGGATTGCAACATATTTACAAAAACCATAACGGACTTGAAAATGTATTTGCAAAAAATCAGGAAGCGGACAGTCTTCAGAAAAGTATTCATGAATTCAAAAAACTATTTTTCGAAATTGATCATTTACCTCGAACGCCAAAACATATTTCAGATCCTTTAAACAATTCGGCTGCAAAAAGAATCAACATGTATTTACGATGGATGGTGCGCCAGGATGCAAAAGGAGTCGATTTGGGAATTTGGAAAACCATTTCGCCGGCATCATTATCTTGTCCGCTTGATGTGCATTCCGGAAATGTAGCTCGAAAACTAGGTTTGCTTTCGCGAAAGCAAAACGACGGAAAAGCTTTGGCCGAATTAGATTTAAAACTTAGAGAAATGGATAAGCAAGATCCAGTAAAATATGATTTTGCCCTTTTCGGATTAGGAGTTTTTGAAAGTTTTTAGCTACAAATAAATTGATTCTTATTTTGATATAGCATTTTTTTTTCGTAATATTACATGTATAAAGCTGTATGTTATGGAACAACTTATAGGTTATATCAAACATTTCGTCATTCCATTTTTTTTAGTTGTCAGTTTATCTTTTACAGTCATTTTAATACTGAAAAGAATTCTATACCAATACACACTTCCCTACAAACATATGATTATCAGAAAATCTGAAATTTTTCTGACTGAAATCACTTTATCAAAACCAGATAAGAATACTTTAAAATATAAAATAGCGAAATTCAAATCAGAAATTCCCATACATAAAACATGGTGTAAGGACATGTTGATTGCAGATTTGATTCGAATGGAAAGTAATCTAAAAGGCACTGCAGCCAAGAATATTCTCATTATTTATAAACGTTTAGGTTTAAATAAATATTCAGCAAGTCTGATTCGTGATTTCAGGATATTTAAAAAATACCATGGTATTCACCACTTTCAGGAATTGCGTTATAAACCAGGAATTTCACTTATTAAAAAGCATCTTTTCAGTTCTAATAAAGTAGTTCGGTCTAATGCAAATATTGCCTATTTATTACTATCTAAAGGCGATTGGCAGGCAGTTGAAAAATTACCTATTGAAGCCTCTATCATTACAACAATAAAAGTGATGGATGTGTTGCATTCTGAAAATTTACCAATACCGCCAAACATAGATAAATGGCTTCATTCTGATAACAAAGTCGTTATAAAACTAGCCCTGATGTCGATGACTTTCTATAATTACAGAAATAAATCGGCAGAAATAATAAACCTTTTGCATCACGATGATATTTCTCTGAAAAATGATGTAGTAATTGCTATCAAAAACCTTTTTCTGAATGAAGCAGAAGATGAAATACTGTCTTTATATCCAACAGAAACTATCAAAATTCAGCTGCAGATGTTGGAAACACTGGCTGTAATTGGTTCTGAAAAAACGATTCAATTTTTAAAAAATGAAATAATAAAACAGCAAATCACAGATTTGAAACTAAAAATGGTCTTTTGTTACAATAATTTAGATCCAAAAGGAGTCGATGTTTTGGGAACTCAGGATCCGGATACACAAAAAATGATTAATCATTTTAGAAAAGTAGAGTTATGAATTACAATTTTCTTTCCGATTTTGTCAGGCTCTATAATATCTTCATAGCATTGTTTTCAATGGGCTATATGTTGTTCTATATAGTTTTAGCTCTTTTATCCTATTGGGCAATTATACAACATCTTAAATATCAAAAATATTTAGAAGAAGAAGTATTACTCAGATCTAATCATATATTGGGCGTCTCAATAGTGGCGCCTGCTTATAATGAAGGCTTAAATATTGTTTATAATGTCAAATCGTTGCTTTCACTAACCTACCCTAAATATGAAGTTATTATTATAAATGATGGAAGCACGGATGATACTTTAGAAAAATTAATAACCGAATTTGATTTGGTTAAATTTGATTTCTACTATCAGGAAAAAATTGCCACACAACCCGTAAGAGGGCATTACAAATCTAAAAATCCGGTTTATTCTAAACTGCTCGTTGTTGATAAAGTAAATGGAAAAAGTAAAGCCGATGCTTCAAATGCAGGCATAAATTCTTCTCAATATCCGCTATTTCTATGTACCGATGTTGATTGTATTTTGAAAAAAGACACCATCCTGAAACTGGCAAAACCTTTCATGGAAAGAAAAACCCGTGTTATTGCTACAGGAGCCGGAATCCGAATTTCAAATTCCTGTCAGGTAAAAGAAGGTTTTTTATTAAAAGTACATTATCCTAAAGAATGGTATCCGCGTTTTCAGGAACTGGAATATGTTCGTTCGTTTTTGTTTGGGAGAATGGCCTGGAGTCAGATTAACGGATTGCTTTTAGTTTCAGGAGGTTTGGGAATGTTTGATAAAGAAATTGTAATTAAGGCAGGGGGTTATTGGCATAAATCTCTTGGAGAAGACATGGAACTTATTACCCGAATGAGAAGGTATATGCACGATACAAATCAAAAGTTCTTAATAAAATATATTCCGGAATCACTTTGCTGGACTGAAGTTCCCAGCACGCAAAAGGTTTTTATAAGACAACGAATTCGCTGGGCAAGAGGTTTGGTACAGACACTTTATTTACATCGAAAAATGTTTTTAAATCCAAAATATGGAAAGACAGGTTTCCTGGTTTTACCCTACTTTTTCAGCTTTGAATTTTTAGTTCCAATTATCGAATTTCTAGGTGTTATTACACTTATTATAAGCTACTTTTTTGGTCATATTGATTTTGAGTATTTACTAATCATAACGGCCCTGATTTATCTATTTTACTTGTCGATTACAATAATTTCGATTTTAATAGATGAAATTTTATATAAGAGTTATGCCAATTACAAAGAACTAATTATTCTGGCAGGAATGGCCGCCATAGAACCTATTGTTTATCATCCAATAACTGTTTATGCATCCTTAAGAGGATATTGGAATTTCTTTCGGAAAAAAGAGCAAAACTGGGGCGAAATGGTTAGAAAAGGTTTTGAAAAACCCGATAAAAAATAAGACAATGTTTATGAGCTATACAAAAAAGATACATTCCACCTTGCTGATTCTTTTTTTTCTTTTGTTTTCTCATCAAAAAATAAATAGCCAAAAAATAGATACAGACAGTTTGTTGACGGTTATAACCAATAACATGAAAACTTCGCATCCTGACTATAAACTCAATATAAAAAGAGCATTATTAGGAAAAAAAATTGCGCCTGACTATCTGGATTTTTATTTGGCTTTAGGCCGAAATTATGATTTATCCAACGTAAAAGACAGTGCCAGATATTATTATAATTATGTAATAGATCAAAATCCAAAGTATCAGGAAGCTTTTATCTATCTGATTAACTTAAATATTGTAGAAAAAAAATATGATGAAGGCGTCACTGTGGCAAACAAAGCAATAGAATTATATCCCGATGAAAAAGTATATCGTCTTAAACGAATAGAGTTTTATTCTCTTCAAAATGATACCGAAAACGAAGCCAAATATCTAAAATCGATTAAAGCTAAATTCCCAAATGACCCTGAAATTCAGCAGCTTTTATATGAATTGTATTCACAAATCAATATGGATCGTGCAGGTTTATACTATAATTACACTACTATTGACCGTGATGGAGTTGGTCCCTGGCATTTAGTAAGTGCTGATTATACAAGACAACGCTCATGGGGAAGCCTTATTGGAAGGGTGAGTTACGCTAAAAGACTTTCAGCTAATTCAGTGATGTCGAGTGGTTTACAATTTGAAGCAGAATCCTACCTTTTTGCAAAAAAGAATAATTATTCATACATTGATCTCGCTTACAGCCAAGATAATGCCTTTCCAAAATTGCGATTGGGGTATTCTTATTTTCATAATTTTGATAAAGGCTGGGAAGCTGATTTAGGATTTCGTTATATTTTAATGGAAGATAAAACTGATGTAAAAACGTTGAATCTGGGACTCGGAAAATATTTTGGTTCCTATTGGGTTAATTTAAGATCGTATATACAAGATGAAGGTCCTTCATTTACGCTGACCTCGAGATATTATTATAAAACAAAATTTGATTATGTAACGCTTATTGCCGGCTACGGAACATCTCCGGATGACCGAACAAGATCTGCAGATTACGAAAATAGAATAGCTTTAAGCTCATACCGCTTGAGCGCCGGTTTTTTTAAATTAATAAACCGTCATTATATTGCCGGATTTATGATTACGGACAATGAACAGGAATATACAAGAGGCAAATTCCAGACCGAACTTGATTTTGCTTTCTTATTGCAATATAAATTTTAAAAGTTATGAAAAAGAAGCATTATCGATATCTCCCCCTTATCTTTTTTTTCACATTTAACCTGAATATAATGGCACAGTCAGAAATTGTTATAACTCATAAAAACAGTATTATTTCAAAGTCTGATGAAAGTCGCGACGCGGCAGTAATTTTAAAAAAATATGTTGATAAAGCTTTTGCAAAACCTTTTGATAATATAACTGAAAATCCAAAGAATGATGATTTGTCTGAAATAGTCTTAGAGATTTCAGATCAGGAAAAATTAAAACCAAATGAATTTATAATCAAAAGCGATTTAAAGCATATTTATCTGACGGCTCAAAATCCGAAATTCCTTAGATATGCCGTTTATACTTTATTGGAAATTTGGGAGTTCAGAAAATTTACAGCTTCAGAAACTTATATTCCCAAAAAGAAAGAGTTTTTGTTCCCTAAAAATTCATCAAAACGATATCAACCTTCATTTGATTATCGAGCTTTATCTTACCCAGATTGCTATGACGAAGCTTTTAGAGACTGGCATAAACTCGATTGGCAAATTGACGATTTTGGTATTTGGGGACATTCATTTAGTACTCTTGTTCCGCCTAAAGAATTCTTTAAAAGTAATCCTAAACTTTTTGCTTTGTACGAAGGAAAACGAAATGGAGAATCTTTATGTATGACAAACGATACTGTTGTAGAGCTCGTTAAGAAAAAAATGGCCGAAATCATAAAAGAAAAACCTAATGCAGAATTTTACTCTGTTAGCCAAAATGACGACATTGTATATTGTGAATGCACAGAATGCCGAAAACTCAACGAAAAATTTGGCGGACCACAAGGCTCTCTTTATTATTTTCTAAACAAAATTGCTGCTCAGTTTCCGCAAACAAAAATTACTACTCTTGCTTATTTACACACGTTGAAACCGCCTGTAAATCAAAAAATAGCGCCCAATATTTATACCATTTTATGCCCAATCGAATTAAACCGTGGAAAAGCTATTTCAGCAGAAAGTGCACCATCTTTTACTAAAATTATCGAAAACTGGAGCAAAACATCTCCTCATTTATTTCTTTGGGATTATACCGTTCAATTTTCAAATTATATGTCACCATTTCCGAACATTGGTACTTTTAAAAATAATTTCAAATTCTACAAAAAGAATAAAGTCAAGGGCATTTTTGTTCAGGGTTATTCAGATATTCCAGGAGATTTTTCAGAACTGCGACAATATCTTCTGGCAAAATTATTATGGGATACCGAAATTGATATTGAAGCTGTAACAGCAGATTTTCTGCGTGGATTTTATGGAAAAGCGGCCCCAGCTGTAAGTTTATATCTTAAAGAACTAATTGAAAATCAAAACAAAAGCAATTCGTATTTAGATATTTATTCCGGTCCGGTTCAGGCTCGGAATACATTTTTATCGCCTCGCGCAATGGATCAGTACGATCAAGCTTTAGAAAAAGCATCGAATGCTGTTGACGATGATCCGATTCTTAAAGTCCGTGTTCAAAAACTGCGTTTAGCTTTGGAATTTGTTTATTTTGAACAATCTAAATTTTATGGCAAAAACCAGCATGGAATGTTTTTCGTAAATAATAAAGGGGAAAAAGAAGTATTCGAAAAATTGAGCGAAAGGGTTTTAAAATTTAGCAAAGCTTGTAATGAACTTGGTATTTACGAATTAAGCGAAGGCGGACTTTCGCCGGATAATTATTATCAGGAATGGTTGCAAATTAGTAAGAATACGGCAACACATTTAGGCGAGGAAATGAAAGTTACTTTTTTAACTCCACCTTCGGATGAATTTAAAGGAAAAGGGAGTTCTGGTTTGGTTGATGGAATTAAAGGCTATAAAGACTTTAATATTAATTGGATTGGCTGGTATGGAACAAATCCTTCCTTCGAAATTGAAACAAAAAAAGCAAGCTTCAATATTTTGAAAATAAACTTTCTCGAAGATCAAAGACATTGGATTTTTCCTCCAAATACCATAAAAGTCTATGGTTATAAAAGTCAGAAATGGAAGTTCTTACAAGAAACTACTTGTGAAAAATTAACAGAAACGAATGAAATTACAACAAAATCATGGGAAATTACGGCTTCTAATTTTGATAGTTTTGAAAAAATTAAAATAGTTATAGAAAATCAATCCAAATTACCCGAATGGCGAATTAGAAAAAATAAAAAGCCAATGGTAATGATTGATGAAATCGAGTTGTATAAAAAATAAACGCCAAAATAACAAAATGAATACCAGCGAAAAAAAAATTATGATCATTGATAATGATGATATGACTATTGAAATCCTGAAATTTCTTTTGAATCGTGAAGGTTATAAAATTAGCATTGCTAAAGACGGAATTACCGCATTGGAACGAATCCCGTCTATTATGCCCGATTTAGTAATTACAACAATCATTATTCCTTTGAAATCCGGATTGGAAATAATCAATCATATTAAAGAAAATTATAAAGAAATTCGTGTGATTGCTCTTTCATCTCTTGGAGAAGAAGAAGATACCGTTGAAGAAGCTTTTAAGCTTGGTGTAGATGATTTCATTGCAAAACCATTTAATCCCAACGAGCTTTTATTGCGAATAAAACGATTATTGTAGTAATTTAAATGTGGTTTTTAATGAATTAATCAATGAAAGGATTTTTCTAATTATTCAGAAATTCCCATTTTTCAGCTATTTATAGCTATCTTTGCAAAAATTTAAACGCAAATGAGCACTTTCGAAAAATTCAATCTTCCAAAATCATTACAAAAAGCAGTTGATGAATTAGGGTTTGTTACACCTACTCCTATTCAGGAAAAATCTTTCTCTGTAATCATGTCTGGACGTGATATGATGGGAATTGCGCAAACCGGAACCGGTAAAACATTTGCCTATTTACTGCCTCTTTTAAAATTATATAAATTCACAAATACCAATACGCCAAAAATTGTTGTTTTGGTTCCTACTCGTGAACTTGTGGTTCAAGTTGTTGAGGAGGTGGAGAAACTGACAAAATACATGTCTGTTAAAACTTTAGGAATTTATGGAGGTGTAAACATTAATACACAAAAAAAAGCGGTTTACGAAGGAGTTGACATTCTTGTTGGAACTCCGGGACGTACAATGGATTTGGCTTTGGACGCTGTTGTTCGTTTTGACGAAACACAAAAGTTAGTTATTGACGAATTTGATGAGATGCTGAATTTAGGTTTTAGACCACAGCTGACTTCACTTTTGGCAATGATGAAAACAAAACGTCAGAACATTTTGTTCTCGGCAACAATGACTGATGACGTAGATGAGATTCTAAACGATTATTTCGATTTTCCTGAAGAAGTTACATTAGCAGCTTCCGGAACTCCGCTTGAAAAAATTACTCAAATTACTTATAATGTTCCAAATTTCAATACGAAAGTAAATCTGTTAAAACATTTATTAGAAACAGACGAAAGCATGAATCGTGTTTTGGTTTTTGTTAATAATAAAAAGATTTCAGATATGCTTCACACGCGTATCGAAGAGCATTTTGATGGTCAATTTGGTGTTATTCACTCTAATAAATCTCAAAATTATCGTTTGAGCACGATGGCCGAATTTCAGGAAGGAAACCTTCGCGGCTTAATTACTACAGATATTATGGCGAGAGGTTTGGATATTTCTGACATTTCGCACGTAATCAACTTTGAACTTCCTGAGGAACCAGAACTTTACATGCACAGAATTGGTCGTACAGGTCGTGCAGATGCTACAGGAACTGCAATTAGTTTTGTTACTCCAAGAGAAGAGGAATTCAAAATTGCAACAGAACTTTTAATGGATCAGGAACTTGAAATCACTGATTTCCCTGAAGAAGTTGAAGTTTCTACCAAACTTATCGAACCTGAAAAAGACAGACAGCCAATTAAGTTTTTAATGAAAAAAGTAAAACTTGAAGGTGAAGGTGCTTTTCACGAAAAATCGAAAAAGAATAAAAAAGTCAACTTAGGAGGTCCTTCTAAAACAAAAAAGAAAACTCACGGTTCAGTAAATAGAAACATGCTGAAAACGAGAGATAAGAAGAGAAAAGATAGTAATAAATAGCTTCTTTTTAGATGCTAAGCTGCTAAGATTCTAAGCTACTAAGTTTAAAAAATTTTAAAAGGCTCAAAAGATCTAAATCTTTTGAGCCTTTTTCTTAACCTCTTAGCAACTTAGAAACTTAGCAGCTTAGTAACTTAGAATCTTAGCAACTTAAATTATATTTTAGTAAAAACTAAACCAACCGGTGAACACAATTCAATTCGTTTTCCTGTGTCTGTAAGTTTTCCTGTAGTTTTATCTCTTTTAAAAATAATAATATCATTTGTGTATTGATGTCCTACTAAAAGAAAATTTCCTGTTGGATCAATAGCGAAATCTCTTGGGCCTTTTCCTAATGTGCTTTGTTGTTCTACCAATTCCAGGCTTCCGTTTTTCAAAATTTTATACACTGAAATGGCGTTGGCATCTACACGGTCTGTTAAATATAAAAATTGTCCGTCAGGCGAAATTTTGATTGCAGCAGCACCAGTTCCTCCTGTAAATCCTTTAGGAAGAATACTAGTTTCGGCAATTATCTTCAGATTTCCAGTTTTATCATAACTTAAAGTTGTCAATGTACCATCTAATTCTTGTACTAAATAAACAAATTTGCCATCTTTACTAAAAGTCAAATGTCTTGGTCCGCTTCCTGCTTTCACATCGACACTTCCTTTTAAAGTTAAAATCTCACTTTTTGCATCTGGATTATATTTGTAGATGAATATTTTATCTAAACCTAAGTCATTAGATAAAACAAATTTTTTGTCTGGCGAAAAAACAACTTGGTGCACATGCGCTTTTTCCTGACGTGCCGCATTTGTCCCCTTTCCTTCGTGCTGAATTAATTGCTGAACTGTCGAAATACTTCCGTCTGCATTTTTCTTAAATACAACAATACTTCCTCCAGAATAATTAGCTACAATTACATTTTTGTCATCATTAATCAAATGACAAGGATCTGCGCCTAAAGCATCATTTGTATTTAAAAAATTAAGTTTTCCAGAAACCGCATCAAAACCAAATGCGCTTACGGCACTTTGAGTTCCGTTTTCATTTACAGCGTAAACAAATTTATTATTTGCTGAAACTGATAAATAACTCGGACTTATTACATTTTCTGATGAATTTTTTAATTTAAACTCTCCAGAATCGGCATTAAATTCATACACGTAAATTCCGTTGCTTTGGCACTTATTTGTATAAGTGCCAACTAATAAGTTGAATTTATTTTGAGCCTTTGCATTTACAACAGTTAAAGCGGAAAATAAGATCACATATAAATTTTTCATATTCTATTATTTTTTTGAGTATGCTAAAATAAGCAATTATATCTTTTTCCTCATTACAAATGAAACCATAAAAGTTACATTTTTTAAAAGGATTTCCAGCATATAAGTTATATAAGTTCATTTTAGACACTTAAACATTTCTACTTATAATCTCTTCCATGAACTTATATGGTTTAATAATTTTTAATTTGTATTTTTGACCAGCATCTTCGCGAAAAACAAAACGTAACGAAGTAAATCGAAGCCAGAATGCATTTTAAACATCCCGAAATTCTATACTTTCTGTTTTTATTGATTGTTCCAATTTTGGTCCATTTATTTCAATTACGCCGATTTAAAACTTCTTATTTTACCAATGTTCGTTTTCTAAAAGAATTAGCGATTCAGACTCGTAAAAGTTCAAAAATCAAAAAACGTTTGTTGCTTGCTACACGTTTATTGTTACTAACTTGCATTATTATTGCTTTCGCACAACCTTTTTTTGAAGCCAAGGATAGTAAAAATGCCTCAAACGAAATGTATATAGTCTTAGACAATTCGTTCAGCATGCAGGCAAAAGGAAAAAAAGGTGAACTACTAAAACGTGCTGTGCAGGAATTACTGGAAAACACGCCTGAAACCACTCAATTTTCGTTGTTAACTAACACCGAAAATTATTGGAATACAGATATTAAATCGGTTAAAGGTTCTTTACAAAATTTAAAATACAGTGCAACACCCTTTGAACTTTCGGCAATTATAGCAAAAGTAAAAGCCCACAAATCAGCTCATAAAAAAGACATTGTTATTATTACAGATGCTGTTGGTTTGGCTGAAAAAGATGTGAAAAATATTGATTTTGAGGAAAAACCCTATTTCATAATTCCAGAAGCAGAGCAAAAAAATAATGTATCAATTGACAGCGTTTATATTAATCAGACTTTAGAAAATTTCTATGAAATTGGCGTAAGTTTATCTGCTTATGGCGATGATTTCAGTCCAATTTCGACCGCTTTATACAACCAAAATAAATTGATTGCCAAAACGATTATTAATTTTGATACAAAGAAAAAGAAAATCAATTTTACAATTCCAAAAGAAGCTTTTCATGGTTATGTTTCTATTGAAGACAATGGATTAACTTATGATAACAAATTATATTTCAGCATTTCTAAAAACAAAAAAATAAACGTTATCAGTATTGGCGAACCGGAAAAAAGCAATTTCTTATCCCGAATTTATACTCCAACTGAATTTAACTACAGTAATTACTCCATCACTTCTTTAGATTATAATAGTTTAGAAAAGCAAAATACGATTATTCTAAATGAATTAATTGAAATTCCGCAGGCATTACAGACCACTTTGAAAGCATTTGTTTCTAAAGGCGGAAATTTGGTTTTAATTCCTTCTGAGAAAACTTCAATTTCTAACTTTAATTCTTTTTTAGGAAATTTTGGAAAAATTCAATTCAATAATCCAAAAACAGAAAGTAAACTGATTACCAAAATCAATTTTGATCATCCTTTGTTTTCAGGCGTTTTTGAAAATAAAATAACGAATTTCCAATATCCAAAAACAAACAGTTCTTTTGGTATTTCTAGTCAATATCCAGCTGTTTTATCTTATGAAGATCAAAGTCCTTTTGTAACAGCAATTCAAAGTTCTGTTTCTGGGATTACGGTTTTTTCGGCACCAATAAATAGCATAAATAGTAATTTTCAGCAATCTCCTTTAATAGTGCCATTATTTTATAAAATAGCACAAAATAATCAGAAAACGGGAGTTAATGCCTTGACAATAGGAAACAATCAGCCTTATTTTGTGGATGTTTTATTGACAAAAGACGCTATTTTGGAAGTAAAAGGAAAAGATGATTCTTTCATTCCAATTCAGCAAATTTTGAACAATAAAGTCAAATTAACGTTTAACGATTTCCCTGAAACAGCTGGAAATTACAGCATTTTTGATAAAAAAGAAGGGATAGAAAATTTGAGTTTTAATTACAAACGTGCTGAAAGTGATTTGAGTCAAATAAATACCAACGTTGTTTCAGATTTCAAAACAGCCGATACGATTTCGACAATATTCAATACTTTACAAACTGAACGAACAGACAGCCAAATTTGGAAATGGTTTGTTATCTTTGCACTGTTATTTTTAGCATTAGAAATGGCAATAATAAAATTTGTAAAGTAGTTTATTCAGTCTGTTTGTCATTTCGACGAAGGAGAAATCACAAACGCTGAGAACACACTGCATTGAAAATTGGATGTGATTTGTCCTTCGTCGAAATGACAAACGAGAATCTATAAATACAAAAATAAATATCTCTACATATGAAACTAATCATCAAAAGCGCCAAAATTATCGACTCAAAAAGTCCGTTTCACAATCAGACCGTTGATCTTTTAATTGCAGATGGTTTAATAGAAAAAATAGGGGTTTCACTTCCAAACGATGATGCTGAAGTAGTAAGATTTGATAATCTTCACATTTCTCAAGGCTGGTTTGATAGCAGCGTCTCATTGGGCGAGCCAGGTTATGAAGACAGAGAAACTATTGCAAACGGATTAAACGTTGCTGCAAAAAGCGGTTTCACGGCCATTGGTTTGCAACCTAACTCCTACCCGATTATTGACAATCAGTCTCAGGTAAATTTTGTGAAAAATAAAGGTAACGGTTTTGCAACTGAAATCTTCCCTATCGGTGCTTTAACAAAAGCAAGTGAAGGAAAAGATATGGCAGAGCTTTTTGACATGAAAAAAGCCGGCGCGATAGCTTTTGGAGATTATAACAAAAGTATCGACAATGCCAATATCCTGAAAATCGCTTTACAATATGTACAGGATTTTGATGGTTTGGTTATTGCTTATTCGCAAGATCCTAACATAAAAGGAAACGGAGTTGCCAACGAAGGAATTGTTTCAACACGATTAGGATTAAAAGGAATTCCAAATTTAGCAGAAGAGTTGCAAATCTCAAGAAACTTATTTCTTTTAGAATACACGGGAGGAAGGCTTCATATTCCGACTATTTCAACAGCAAAATCAGTAGAATTAATTAGAGAAGCCAAAGCAAAAGGCTTAAATGTAACCTGCAGTGCATCTGTTCATAATTTGGTTTTAACCGATGAGAAACTGGACGGTTTTGATACACGTTTCAAAGTAACACCGCCATTAAGAACTGAAGTTGACAGACAAGCTTTGCTAAACGGAATTGCAGATGGAACTATCGACATGATCACTTCTGACCACAATCCGATTGATATCGAATTCAAGAAAATGGAATTTGATATGGCAAAAAATGGAACTATTGGTTTAGAAAGTGCTTTTGGAGCTCTATTAACGGTTTTACCTGTTGAAACTATTGTTGCGAAATTAACTTCGGGAAGAGCCATTTTCGATTTGGAAAATAATACAATTGAAGAAGGTGCAAAAGCTAATTTCACTTTGTTTACAACCGAAGGAAAATCAACTTTTACGAAAGAAAATATTCTTTCAAAATCTAAAAATTCTGCTTTCTTAGGAACTGAAATTAAAGGTTCGGTTTACGGAATTTTAAATCAAAATCAAATCGTTACAAAATAATAAAATGAATAATTCAATCGAAGAAGGAAAATCAATTGCTATTACAAGTTACATCCTTATTATTGGTGTTTTAATTGCAATGAGCATGAATTCTGAAAACAAAAACAGTTTTGCTTCTTTTCATATTCGTCAGGCTTTAGGTTTATCTTTAACCTTTATTTCTTTCGGAGCCATTATCAGCAATTTTGATAGTTTTTTTATCACTTTCCCAATGTGGATTTGTATTTCAATTCTATGGACTTTTGGTATTTTTAATGCGATTCAGGGTCAGACGAAACCAATTCCGTTAGTTGGAAATCTTTTTCAAAAATGGTTTAAATCGATAGGATAATCAAATCCAAAAAAATAAATTCCAAATTCCAAGAACTTTGTCAAAGTTTGCATTTTTGACAAAGTGAAAAATTCACAATTCACCATTTACAATTCGCAATTAAAAAATGAACCTATCTTTAGAATACAAAATAAGAGAACCAAAAGTAATTTTAGACAAAAATCCTTTATTGCTTTTATTGCATGGATATGGAAGCAATGAGGCCGATTTATTCTCTTTTGCATCTGAACTTCCTGATAATTATTACATTATTTCTGCAAGAGCACCTTATGATTTGCAATATGGAGCTTATGCTTGGTATGCTATTAATTTTGACGCCGATCAAAACAAATTTTCAGATAACGAGCAGGCAAAGATCTCTCGTGATATAATTGCTACTTTTATCGATGAATTAATCGCTAAGTATCCTATTGACGCTAATAATGTAACTTTAATTGGGTTCAGTCAAGGATCGATTCTGAGTTATGCTACAGCACTTTCATATCCTGAAAAAATTCAGCGAGTAGTTGCGATGAGCGGTTATTTTAATGAAGAAATCATCAAAGAAGGTTTTGAGAAAAATGACTTTAAAAACTTAAAATTCTTTGCTTCACACGGAACTGTTGATCAGGTTATTCCAATTGATTGGGCTAGAAAAACACCAGCAATTTTAGAAAAACTAAATATTCCTGTTACTTACAAAGAATATCCTGTTGGACACGGAGTTGCTCCGCAGAATTTCTTTGATTTTAAGAATTGGCTTTTGAGTTAGTTTTTCTTTTCAAAACATAATTTACAGCAATTTAATCGTTAATAAAATGAGCACTACAAAACTTGAGAATCCTGCATTAATTTTAATTGATATTCAAAAAGGTTTTCACGACGTTGCTTATTGGGGAGGTGACAGAAACAATATAAAGGCAGAAGAAAAATCTAGCGAGCTTTTAGAAATATGGAGATCCAAAAAACTTCCAATTTTTCATGTGCAACATTGTTCCTCAAATCCCAATTCAATCTTAAACGAAACCAATTCAGGAAATGAATTTCAGGATATTGTAAAGCCTCTTGAAGGCGAAACTATTATTAAAAAAAATGTGAACAGCGCTTTTATAGGAACCAACCTAAAAGAATTAATTGATAATGCTGCTATCACAAATTTAGTAATTGTTGGCTTAACAACAGATCATTGCGTTTCTACAACAACAAGAATGGCAGGAAATTTTGGATATACGGCTTACGTGATTTCAGATGCAACAGCAACTTTCAACAAAAAAGGATTAAACGGAGAAGAATTTTCTGCAGAACTTATACATCAAACCGCTTTGGCAAGTTTAAACGAGGAATTTGCTCAAGTTGTTACTTCCGATTTTATTAAAGAAATTGTTTAATTTTCAGCCGCAGTCGCAGTTTCCAATTTGGAACTATACTTCAAGTTTTTAAAGTTTAAATATTGGAAACTGCGGCTGCGACTGATTATTATTCTCCTGTATAAAGTATCTTTCCGTCTTTCTTCAAAACATATCCTTTCCACGGAATTAACTGCCAATCACCATTCGTCCAAGAATCGCCTTCAGATTTTCTTTCTAAAATGATAGATTCTTTTTGCGTGTCTAAAAATAGTTCTGCTTTATTTCCGTCAAAGATTACATATGATGCCGTTGTATAAGTTTTCCCGTCATCATAATGCGACAATTTTGTTCCTTCAAAAATTCGAATACATTCTTTCTTAAGCTCTGACCAGGTATAACCGGCAGAAGCTTTACAGCCATGAACATCAGAATCAGCTCCAACTACAGTTTCTTTTGCTGAATCTTTTTTAGGTTCTTGCGAATTGGTGTTTTCCGTAGAAACTTTCTTTGCGCAAGACAATGCAGTACTTACAATCATTACGATCAAAATCATTTTTTTCATAATCCTATAGTTTAAATTGAGCAAAAAAAATAGGATTAAAAAATCCTATTTTTGATATAACAAAGTTTGATTTACTTCAAAAGTAATACTTTCATCGTCATTAACAAAGTATTTTAACAAGACTTCTCCCCATAAATCAGTGTTATTGTAGTCAGCAATAATCCATCTGTGATTTAGAATTTTTACTTTATTGATGATAAATTTCTTTCCACCCATTACATCCTGACCAGTATATGGATTCCCATTAGGATTGGCATTCAAGTCTAATAATTTTTCAGTCACTACCGGAATTAATTTTTCGTACAGAATAACTTTTCCGCCGGAAGCGCTGTTATCAAAATAATTTTGTGCGTTTTCATTATGCTCTAATGAAAAATAATCAGCGTCGGCTAATTTTGTGGTAACCAAATTAATACTATCTCTTAACTTTTTTGTTGTTTTATCATATCTTTCCTGCTGAAACTTTAATTCGCCACTGTAAAACGAATAAGTAAAAAGGTTCATTAATATCGCAAGGATAAAAAGATAAAGCATTAAGGATTTTTTCATTTTGTGGTATAATTAAATTGTAATTTCTAAATTATCATAAGCCAGATATACATTTTCAGGAAGCGTTTTTTGTACTTCTTCGTGAAAACCTAAAACATGACTTATATGGGTAAGATACGCTTTCTCAGGTTTTACAAGCTCAATAAAATCAAGCGCTTCCTGAAGATTAAAGTGCGTATCATGCGGTTCGACACGCAAAGCATTTACCACTAAAACTTTTAAATTTTTAAGTTTTTCAATTTCGGCACCTTCTATTGTTTTTACATCTGTTAAATAGGCAAAATCGTCTATTCGATAACCAAATACCTGCAGATCGCCATGCATTACATTAATGGGAATAGCAGTTTTGTCTCCAACCGTAAAAGGCTTGTTGTTGATAACTTCGATTGTCTTAACACTTGGCGCGCCCGGATATTTGTTAACCGTTTCGAAAACATACTCAAAACGTCTTTCTAAATTATCAATGACACGCTGATGCGCATAAACAGGAATTTCTCCCTGTCTGAAATTAAACGGGCGAATATCATCCAGACCAGCTGTATGATCAGCATGTTCGTGTGTAAATAAAATAGCATCGAGTTTTCGGCACCCGCAAGAAAGCATCTGCTGACGGAAATCCGGGCCGCAATCTATAACATACGAATGCTCATTCCACGTTATCCAAATAGAAACGCGGAGCCTTTTATCCTTGTGATCAGTGCTTTTGCAAACGGGATGATCGACTCCAATAATCGGAATGCCCTGAGAAGTACCAGTACCTAAAAAATAGACCTTCAATTGAACTTAATTTTTTTACAAAAATAGGATTATTTCTCTTTCATTAGAAGCCTAATTTGCTAACTTTGTAACAAATCTATTTAAAATAAAATGGGTACAGAAATAAAACTCAAAGGTGACAAGGTCATCGAACAGATTCCTTCCATAAAAGACAAAGCGTTACGCATTAACTTAAACGAAAATATTTACGGAACATTTGCTGAAATTGGTGCTGGACAAGAGACCGTTAGGCATTTTTTCAGATCAGGCGGTTCCTCTGGAACAATTGCAAAAGCAATGTCTGCCTACGATAAAGATTTTAGTGATGCCGTTTATGGAATTGAAAAAGATGGACGATACGTTACCGAAGAGCGATTAAAAAAAATGCTTACGCTGGAAGGTCAAATTATTGAAGAGCGTCTTAGCAGAGAGAAACATCCTACGAAACTTTTTTTTAGTTACGCCAATACGGTTGCAACTATAGATTTTGCCAAACAATTTAAAGGTCACGGTTGGGTTGGAATACGATACCAAATTGAACCTGACGAAGCTTACAACGAAATTATACTTCATATTCGTTTTAAAGAAACAGATGCACGATTACAACAAGAAACATTAGGAATTTTAGGTGTAAACTTAATTTACGGTGCTTTTTACAAATACAATGATCCAAAACGTTTACTGCGTTACTTATACGATCACCTTGACAAAGATCAACTAGAAATTGATACTATAAACTTCTCCGGTCCGCGTTTTGCTCATGTAGATAATCGTCTGATGAGTTTACAATTAGTAAAAAATGGAATGACAGATGCGGTAATGTTTAATCCGGAAGGAAAAAACGTTTTGCCAGCTGCAGTTTTATACAAAAAGAACCTTCTTGCTTTTAGAGGAAGTTTTCGTCCGGTTACGAATGTAAATCTCGATATGTATGAGAAATCATTAAAGATGTTTCTGGAAGAAAACAAGGTCGAAAAAGACAATACACTGGTAGTTTTTGAAATTACACTTTCGAATTTACGTTCTGATGGTGAAATCGATGAGCGTGATTTTATGGATAGAGCCGAATTACTTTGTTCACTTGGTCAAACTGTAATGATTTCGAATTTCCAGGAATATTATAAAGTGGTTGAATATTTCTCTAATTATACCAAAGCCAGAATGGGATTGGCAATGGGTGTAAATAACTTGGTTGATATTTTTGATGAAAAATACTATCGCCATTTAAGTGGTGGTATTCTTGAAGCTTTCGGGAAATTATTCTACCGCGACATGAAAGTATTCTTGTACCCAATGTTAGGTGAAAACGGAGAAATTATAACATCTGACAACCTAAAAGTTCATCCTAGAATGAAAGAATTATACAAATTCTTTAAATTCAACGGAAAAGTAGTCGATATTAAAGATTATAATCCAAACATATTAAATGTATTCTCTCGTGAAGTATTGAAAATGATCGGTCAGGGAAAAACTGGCTGGGAACCAATGCTTCCTTCTGGAGTTGCAGAAATCATAAAAGAACATCACTTGTTTGGATATCATCCGCAGAAAGAATTAGAACAAAATTCATAAAAAAAAGTCCCTTATTTGGGACTTTTTTTTTAGTTTTCAGTCGCAGTCTTCAGTTCTGACAATAACTGAAAACTATTTCAAGATTTACGGTGCGATTCTTTTTTAACGCAAAGTGCGCAAAGTTCGCAAAGCTTTGTATCGATTAAACTTTGAGAACTTTTGTGTTTTTGATAAAAAACAACTTTAAAAAAACTTAGCGCACTTTGCGTTAAAAAAACATTCCAAAAAACTGAAAACTGAAAACTGAAAACTGCGACTGAAAACTATTTCAAAATCTGATCAGCGTGTTCTTTAGTTTTTACTTTTTCGATTACTTCTTCAATGATTCCTTTTTCATCAATAACAAAAGTGGTTCTGTGGATTCCGTCGTATTCTCTTCCCATGAATTTCTTTGGTCCCCAAACTCCAAAAGCATTAATTACCGATTTATCTTCGTCAGCTAATAATGGAAATGGCAACTCATACTTTTCTTTGAATTTAACTTGTGCTTTTTGACTATCAGCGCTTACTCCAAGAAGTTCGTAATTATTTGCCTGAAAACGGTGAAAATTATCTCTTAAATCACAGGCTTCAGCTGTACATCCTGGTGTGCTTGCTTTTGGATAAAAGAAAACTACTAATTTTTTTCCTGCGTAATCTGCTAATTTATGCGTTTTTCCTTCCTGATCTACTCCGGAGAAATTTGGAGCTTTGTCACCTGCTTTTAATGTTGTCATATCTTTTATTTTAGATTGTTGATTTTAGATTTAAAACAAAGATAACTCACAACTTTTAACTCATAACTCATAATTCATAATTCTTTTCATGCCCCAGATTGTAGTGAAAACCCCGGAATTATGGCAGTTTGCATTTTTTGTGTTTAAAAAGCGACCAGCGGAAGCTCTTTTAAACACTTAAAAATGTTACTGCTATAATGAGGAGTTGAAACGGAAAGCTGGATTAGGCACATCATTAAAATTATTACTATTTTTACAGGATTAAAAATACGGAAATGAACAAAGAAGCTCGCGTACAATTTGTTATAAACACATTAAAAGAACTCTACCCTACAATACCAGTCCCTCTTGATCACAAAGACCCTTATACTTTATTAATTGCAGTTTTGCTTTCGGCACAATGCACTGATGTTCGTGTGAATCAAATAACACCTTTATTGTTTGCAAAAGCTGATAATCCGTATGACATGGTTAAAATGTCTGTGGAAGAAATTAAGGAAATTATCCGTCCTTGCGGATTGTCTCCAATGAAATCAAAAGGAATTCATGGTTTATCTGAAATTTTAATCGAAAAACACAATGGCGAGGTTCCTCAGAGTTTTGAAGCCCTTGAAGCTTTGCCGGCCGTAGGCCATAAAACAGCAAGTGTTGTAATGTCTCAGGCTTTTGGTGTTCCGGCTTTTCCGGTCGATACGCATATTCATAGGTTAATGTACCGATGGAATCTTTCTAATGGAAAAAATGTGGTTCAGACCGAAAAAGATGCCAAAAGATTGTTTCCAAGAGAAATTTGGAACGACCTGCATCTTCAAATTATTTGGTATGGTCGTGAATATTCGCCTGCTCGAGGCTGGAGCCTTGAAAAAGATATCATCACAAAAACTATCGGTAAGAAATCTATCATAGAAGAAATGGAGAAATCTTTAACTCTTGCAAAAAAATAAGGCACAAAGAAAATCCTTTGTGCCTCTGTAACTCTATTCCTTTCCGCCTATAAAAAGCTACATTTTAGCTTTCAATGCATTGTATTCACTTGTCATATCAAGCGATCTGTATACTCCTAAAAGCGTTTTGGTTACATCTTCATTTTTTGGTTCAATGCTTAATGCTTTTTGAAGATACGGAATTGCACTTTTTGTAATATCCTCTCTCTTAGCATTTAATTTCTCATATTCTTGCATTTCTTTTGCACTTGTTCCTAAATTGGCAATCTGATCTGCGATATCTTTTTTCATTTGTAATCTCAAATATGCCAAATTAACATAAGCATCAATGTTATTCGGGCTCAGTTCTAAAACATAATTATAAATTGTTTCTGCTTTATTATAATCTCTTTTCTCCAAGTAAGCATAAGCCAGATTACTATTAACCTCTACTTTTTTCGAAGGAACAGATTCTGTTCTTGGTTTTTCATAAAATCCTTCCTGAATAGCGGCGTCTCTTGCTTTTGGAGAAACAAAGACATCTTCTTCTTTTGTTTTTTTGTTAGTAGCGTAATAACGCACACCTTTTCCGGAATAATTTTTCTTCTTAAGCTCTTCATAATATCTAACTGCAGAATCGTAATCTTTTGCATTTATAGATGATGCAGCTGCATTCAATAAGTTTATTGTATCTTTTTTATCAAACAGATACACCTTATAACTTTTTTCGGCACTTTCTTTAAATTTTCCAGCTTTAAAATCAGTCATTGCACCATTTACAAGACTCGCTTTCATATCTTTTAGAGCGATATTTGCTTTTACTGTAAACTTAAATTTACCAGATTCATTTTCATATAAAAACACATCCTGATACGCTTCTGATGCTAAAGTAAAATTAGTCGCAGCATCAATATTTTTAACAGCAAGGTCTTTCAAAACATTTCCTTTCAGAAAGTAAAAATCGGACTTATCTTCATCCGGAGCATTAATAATAAGGTATTCTGTCTTTTTTAAGATAGCTAAAGCTTCCTGCGAATTTCCTTTATCATAAAGTCCTTGAGCTTCTTTTATTTGCGCTTTTTGAGCATACGCGCCAACATTTATCAATACGATTGATAAAATTAAAAATTTTATTTTCATTGTAGATTGAGTTTGATTAGTTAGATAGATTAAGGGTTCTTTACTATGCAATTTTGGTTGTCTGCCAAGTAAAATAGCAGAATTGCATTTTCTAACATTCTCTATTTCGAGAAATTAAAAAAAGATCAAACTGAAAATTAATTAGTGTAGTTTTTTCTCATATTAAATACTTTATTTTGAATTAAACTTATTTTCTTTTCTATTTATAAAAAACACTATTTTAACAATAATTACACTGTAAATCGTAAAATTGTAAGTGTATCAATACAAACAATATAATTATTTCTCTAAAATAGAATTAAAAATTGAATACACAATAAAATACTAATAATTTTTTATTAAAAGCTTAACTTTCTGATAAGCTAAAAGAAAAAAAACATATCTGCAAAATAAAAAAGCTCACTATTTATACTTGCGTACGAATAGTGAGCTTTTTACCAAAACGACCATTTGGTATTCTTTTTAAAACATCCGATAAATAAAAATGGGATGTTTAATTAGCTATAATTTCAAAACTTTTATTTTCAATCTTCACAACTGTCAAAGCCTGTGAATAATTTAATAAAAAAGAAACTACTTCTTTTTTAGGTTTCAAGTCTTTTGAAGCTAATGCTTTTTTAGAGTAAATTTTTGCCATTTATGATTAAGTTTATACTTAGTATAACGGCTTAATACTCAAAATAGTATTAGTTGGTTAAAATAATTTGATGTTTATCAATTATTTTTCTCAAATTCATTAAAGCATAGCGCATTCTGCCTAGTGCAGTGTTAATACTTACATCTGTAAGTTCTGAAATTTCTTTGAAACTCATGTCCTGATACATACGCATTAACAGCACTTCTTTCTGATCTTCAGGAAGTTCTTCGATTAGTTTTTTAAGATCGACCTCTACTTGTTCTGCAATCATTTTGCTTTCTATAGTAAGGGAATCATCAGACATGACAGAGAATATAGAAAACTCTTCAGTTTCTCTGTACATTGGCATTTTTTTGGTTTTGCGAAAGTGATCTACAATTAAATTATGAGAGATACGCATTACCCAAGGCAAAAATTTACCTTCTTCGTTATAGGAGTTACTTTTAAGGGTTTTAATAACCTTAATAAATGTGTCCTGAAAAATATCATTTGAAATATCTCTATCAGCAATCTTTGAATATATAAATCCATATATTTTAGACTCGTGCCTTTTAATTAATGTCGAAAGCGCCGCTTCGTTGCCCTCAACATAATTTTTTACTAATAGAGCGTCTGGAATATGCAGATCAGCCATAATACTACTTTTTTAGTTTTAATAATTTGGAGTAATTTTCTAAAAAGTAATTTTATGATATAGGCTTCTCTTTTTTTGGTTATGTTAATATTGTGATCAAATTTAACAATTTTTAATTTTAAAAAGCAAATTATATTAAAAATAATTAACAATAAAAACTTAAAAATGGTACACTTTATTTAAATTTTATCGACTAAGTGAGTTAAAACTTCAAATATTAAGAGATTCTATTACTGAAAAATAAATTTCAAACATCTAAAAAACAACTACTTATGTAATTATTTTATTGTTAATGAAATTTTTCAAAAACAAATTTATCGGATAATTTACACCTTAATCGTTTTTTAAATAGCTTATAGAAGACTTATAAAAGGTGTTTCTTTTTTTATGAAAAGACTTTTCAGTTTTCTTTTTATACTTAATCACTATTTATTTATTCGAAGTTTCGCATTGATTTTTTGCGATGAATTCTGTTAAGATTTGGAACAATGTCCTTTACTAAACTCAACTCAAAATTGATTACTTTTGTAAAAATTGACTTTTTTATGCAAATTGATCTTTCTAAGCTCGACCCGAAGCAAAATATAATCATAAAAGGTGCCCAGGTACATAATTTAAAAAACGTAGATGTCGCAATTCCGCGAAACAAACTTGTTGTCATAACGGGGCTGTCAGGATCAGGAAAATCGAGTCTGGCTTTTGACACTTTATATGCCGAAGGACAACGCCGTTATGTTGAAAGTTTATCATCGTATGCACGTCAGTTTTTGGGACGTTTGGATAAACCAAAAGTAGAATATATTAAAGGTATCGCTCCCGCAATTGCTATTGAACAAAAAGTAAATACCACAAATGCGCGATCTACGGTTGGAACTTCTACTGAAATCTACGATTATATTAAACTTTTATTTGCCAGAATTGGAAGAACATATTCGCCAATTTCTGGAAAAGAAGTCAAAAAAAATACTGTAAGCGATGTTATTCTTGAGGTAAAAAAACTGGATATCGATAGTAAATGGCTTCTTCTTGCGCCAATTCATCTTGAAGAAGGCAGACAAATTGAAGACAAACTAAAAGTACTATTACAACAAGGTTTTGCACGTATATTAGTCGAAAATGAAATGGTCAGATTAGATGAATTTTCTCCGAAAAACATTCATCAGCTTGATAACAAAGACATTTTATTGATTATTGACCGTATCGTTGTTAAAGAAGAAGAGGAATTCTATAACCGTCTTGCAGATTCTGTACAAACTGCCTTTTTTGAAGGAAAAGGGATTTGCTTTTTACAGGAAGTTGGCACAGACAAAAAATTCTCATATTCAAATAATTTTGAGTTGGACGGAATTACATTTCTAGAACCAAATGTTCATTTGTTTAGTTTCAACAATCCTTACGGTGCCTGCCCAGTTTGCGAAGGGTACGGGAATATAATTGGCATTGATTCCGATTTGGTTGTGCCTAATACTTCATTATCTGTTTTTGAAAGTGCTATTTATCCTTGGCGCGGCGACAGTATGAGTTGGTACAAAGATGAATTGGTAAAACATGCCTACAAATTTGATTTCCCAATTCACAAACCTTATTTCCAGTTAACGGAAGATCAAAAGGATTTGATTTGGAAAGGAAATCAGTATTTCCAAGGATTGAATGATTTCTTTAGAGAACTTGAAGAGAAAAATTACAAAATACAAAACCGTGTAATGCTCTCACGTTATCGCGGAAAAACGAAATGTCACGCTTGCCGCGGAAAACGCTTGCGCGAAGAAGCATCGTATGTCAAAATTGGCAATAAAACCGTTTCCGATTTAGTTGATCTTCCAATTAAACATTTAGTTACTTTTTTCAAAAATCTGGAATTAAATGTATACGAACAACAAATTGCAAAACGATTACTAGTTGAAATTAATAATCGTTTATCCTTTTTAACAGAAGTCGGTCTTGACTATCTTACACTTAATCGAAATTCATCTACCCTTTCCGGAGGAGAATCGCAGCGTATTAATCTTGCAACTTCACTTGGAAGTAGTTTAGTTGGTTCGATGTATATTTTGGATGAACCAAGTATCGGACTACATCCTAAAGATTCTGAACGTTTGATAAAAGTCCTGTTATCTCTACGTGATTTAGGGAACACCGTAATTGTAGTAGAGCATGACGAAGACATTATGAAAGCGGCAGATATGATTATTGATATTGGTCCGGAAGCGGGAACTTTTGGTGGAAAATTGGTTGCTCAGGGTTCCTATGCAGAAATTCTAAAATCGGATTCACTTACTTCTAAATATCTGAATGGTGATTTAGAAATTTCTGTACCTAAGAAAAGACGAAAATTCAAAAATCATATTGATATAATTGGAGCTAGAGAAAACAATCTAAAAAATATAAATGTTACATTTCCGCTGGAAGTGTTAACTGTGATCACCGGAGTTTCTGGTAGTGGAAAAAGTACCCTTATCAAGAAAATTTTGTTTCCCGCCATGCAAAAGAAACTTGAAAATGCAGGAGAAAAAGCGGGACAATTTACTGAAATATCAGGTTCTTTTTCGCAAATCAAACACATTGAATACGTAGATCAGAATCCAATTGGAAGAAGCTCAAGATCTAATCCGGTAACATATATTAAAGCATATGATGATATTCGTGATTTGTATGCTAAAGAAAAGTTATCCAAAATTAGAGGTTATCAGGCCAAACATTTCTCTTTCAATGTTGATGGAGGACGCTGTGAAACCTGTAAAGGAGAAGGTTCTATAAATGTTGAAATGGTTTTCATGGCCGATGTTTCTTTGCCATGTGAAACTTGCGGTGGAAAAAGATTTAAGAAAGAAATTTTGGAGGTCAATTTCGACAATCAAAACATCAACGATATCTTAACTATGACAATCGATGATGCCATTGCTTTTTTTGAGAAAAACAAACAGACAAAAATCATTCAGAAACTACAACCACTTCAGGATGTCGGATTGGGATATGTACAACTAGGACAATCATCTTCTACTCTTTCTGGCGGTGAGGCACAACGTATTAAATTAGCTTCGTTTTTAGTAAAAGGAGCAACAAAAGATAAGGCGCTATTTGTTTTTGACGAACCTACCACCGGACTACATTTTCACGATATAAAGAAATTATTAGCATCTTTTGATGCTCTTATAGAAAAAGGACATTCAATAATTGTTATTGAACACAATCTGGATTTAATAAAATGCGCGGATTGGATTATTGATCTTGGCCCCGAAGGTGGTGAAAACGGAGGGAATCTATTAGCTTCTGGAACTCCTGAAGATATTGCAAAAGTAAAAGAATCCGTTACCGGAGTTTATTTAAAAGATAAACTTTAATTAGGCTTTAAGCTGTAGGCAGTAAGCTGTAGGCTCTTGCCTTTAAGGCTTATTAATAAAAGATTAGACCAAAGAATAAAAAAAATAAAAAAAAAACAGCCATTAAAATGGCTGTTTTTTTTTTAGGCTGATTTTGCTTATAGTTTACAGTATAAAGGCGAAAGCTTTAAGCTACTAAACATTTTTCTTCAAATGGACAACCATCCTCATCGATGGCAACTAAAATTTTTCTTTGCTTTGACGCTTCCAACGTTAGATAAAGCCATGCAAACGACCACAATCCCAAGGTCAAGCAAAAGATAATAAAATTCAAACCATGATTGACTACTTTTCCTCCCTTTGAAAGTACAGCGAAAAGCATTTCATCATTTCTTTCTTCCAATGTAAATCCGTTATGAACTTTGTTCGATATCATATTAGAAAATACTTGTAAGCTTTGTTCTTGACTAAGTTGATTGTTTTTCATAATCTTCAATTAAATTCATTAATCTGATACTACTTCAACTACAATACTTTCCATTTTCTCTGAAAAGCATTTCAATCTATTTAAACCTCAATATTTTCACTTTATTGTATTATAATAAGAAATTTATTATTATAATCTACAAAGCTTTTCGATTTCTTAGCTAAAGTTACTTCTTAAAAAAAAATTAACAAAATTTTCAAGTGTTAAAATTTTAACTTAGTTACTAACAATCAATATTTTACTCTTTTTTACTTATAATAAAAGCTGGTGATTCATAATCTTTATCCAAATAATTAGACGGAATAGTAGTAGTATTTCCATCTCGCATTGCATTATAGTGCGGTGACATTATTTCAATGCCGGCTTCGTTGAAGGAATCCTGAATATTTTGATGCAAAGAAGAGTAAATCCTCGGCTGCTTTGTTGGTTCTTTCGTGTAAACGTTTATTTGATACGAAACATAAAAATCGTCTAAACTAGTTTGCAACACAAATGGCTCTGGAGTTTTTTCTATCATTTCGGTCTTTAATGCTGCTTTAATCAAAGCACTATGAATGTCTTTCCATGGCACATCATACCCAATCGTAACTGTTGTATGAATCAATAAACCATTTGTAGAATGTCTCGTATTGGCAGAAAAGTTTGTGGATGTACTTGATAAAACTGTAGCATTTGGAATTGTAATATCTTCGAATTTTGGAGTTCTGATGCGGGTTACTAAAGCAGTTTTTTCAATTACTTCTCCACTGACATCACCAATTTTTATAAAATCACCAATTTTAAAAGGTCGCATGTAAGTGATAACTAAACCGGCAACCATATTTGCAATAGCATTTGAAGATCCCAAAGAAAACAAAATACCAACAAACACGGAAACACCCTTAAAAATATCGGAATCGGAACCAGGCAGATATGGAAAAATTATAACAAGCATAAAGGCAAGCATCAAAAATCGAATGATGTTGAAAGTTGGCATTGCCCAATCACTATAAAAACCATCAATTTTAATATTTTCTTTTTTAATCTCGTCAAAAAAGAATTTAATCACTTTTATAGCATATCTAAAAATAATAATGATGACGAAAATCGTAACCAAACTTGGCAGAAAACCAATAAATCCCATTAACGCAAGCTTTGCCGGTGTTAATATCCATCTTAATAAAGTTGTGGTGTAAACTTCTGTAGAAGGAAATATACTAAACAATACAGGTAAAGAAAGATAAACGATAAAAATTAAAGTTATAATTTTTACAAACCCGAATAATTTCATCACCAAAAACTGCTGTTTGTGCGAAGTAAGTATTTTTATATCATTATAGGCAATTCCTTTAAAATACCTGTCACTACGTTTTAGAAAATAAGCTTTTATAGCCCTGAAAATTCTCGCAACAATATATAAAACCAAACCAATTATCAGAATCATTAAAGCCGTGTATCCTAATCGTTTTGGCAGTTGAGAATAATTTTCATTTTGATAAATAATTGCTTTTTTTATCAAATTTAAATTACGGTTTGCGATATATTTTTTAGTTTGATTCTCCGCCTTTGCATCATTGTCCAAAATAGACATAACAATAAAATCACCTTTGTAAACAATATCCTGAGAAATATCAGATTGAACAACCGTGATTGAATCCTTTTCAAAAAAGGAATCTTCGTATAATTTTCTAATTTTATCAGTAATGGCAGTTGCCCTGTTCTCGGCTGAAAAAGAACCTACATTATTGTAAACATAAAAAAGAGTATCTTTAAAAGGACTTACTGGATATCCTTTTAATTTCGGCTCAGCACTAACTGTTTGCACCTTATCTTTTTGAGCGAAGGTATAGAAGGAAATGAAAAAGAATACCAGAGCAAGAAATCGAGTAATTTTACTTTTCATAAGCAATTAGAAATAAATTAGTTATCCTTTCTAACAAATATAAAAACAAAATAAATCGGAAACTAACTTAGTTTCTGTTTTCTCGCCAAAATCGTATTAAATTTTTATTCCAACTTTTCTCAACATGGTATCTATCACTTTATTGATATCAGGAGAAATATTGAATTTATAATTCAAGTACACATACAAAATGGTCACCAAAATTGATTTCAACGCGATACTAATTAATTGAAAAAATGGAAATTCCCAAAAATAAAACAATAAAAACAATGCAAATGTCAATAATGCTGAATAAATTGTTTCTTTCGTAAAAGGGTATAAATGAAGTTTTTTCACCACAAAAAGCAACTTCGCAAGACTGTATAATGTAATTGACAATAAGGTTGCAAAAGCTGATCCGAAAATCCCAAAAATCGGAATAAAAATCATATTCAAAACAATAGTCAGAACTACCAGCATAAGACCTAAATACAATACCATTCGGTAATATTTAGTATTAAAAATAATAGCATTATTATTTCCTAAAATCAAATCAAAATACTTTGATAATCCAATCATAAATACAACTGAGATTCCGCCGCTGTATTCTTTTGGAACCAATTCATACAATTGACTGATATTTACAAATATGCAAAGCATTACAAATCCACCCACCATCTGAAGGTTAATAGACGTTTTTTTATAAAGCTGATTTAATTCATCATGCTTATTTTCATGCATCAATTTGGCAGTAATTGGATACACAATTTGATGCATTGCGCGACTTGGGACAGAAATCACCAACGCGATATAAGTTGCGACAGAATAGTAAGCGATGTTTTCTATTTTCATATACTGATTCAGCATCAGCTTATCTCCGTCTAAAAGTAAATTAGCTACACTTCCAGATAGAATAATAAAAAAAGTATACTCCATTACTGCTTTTACATTGTCAGGAATTGTAATCTGGAAATTGGGTCTTTTGATATAAAATGCATAAAACATTGTTACTATAAAAGCCAGAAAATAAATCAAAGCAGTAACATATACAAACTGTACCAAGGTAATCCAATTAAAATACAATCCGATTAAAGCAAAGGTCGACAGTAAACGCAAACCTACTTCCTTAATAAAATTTCCAAAAACAGAATGCATGTGAACTCTGGCCCAGGCGTAAAAAATTTCAAAATATGCCATACAAATTCCAATAAAAGGAATCAAAAGCATAAATTCTTTCACGACCGGATTTTCCTTAGACACAAAAGCCGTAATGTCATCAAAAAAGAAAATACCAACAATTCCCAAAGGAATACACATTAACACCGGAAAGAGAGCAGTAAACGATAGAAATTGTTCGCGCTGTTCCTCCGTTTCGTATTGTGAATAAAACTTCACCAAAGTATTTTGCATACCAATCGCAAATAATGGCATAATTACATTTGCTGCAGAAGTAATATAGTTCGTTAAAGCATAATAAGTTGCTCCTAGAAAAACCGGATATAAATAAAGTGTATTGATGGCTCCGATAGCGAAACCTATATAAGTTATAATAGTATTTTTAAAAGACTGGTTTAAGACAATACCCATTTTTGGATTTCTGAATTTAAAAGTGAATTTCCCGAAAGATTTATTTCTTAATCAATTGCGCTAATTGCTTCGTAAGGTTTTTTCTCGAATATTGTTGTAAACCAACGCCATGCGATTGTAATTTACCTTCCAAAAACTGATTAAAAAAGTCCAAAATTACACTTTTTAACTTCGCTTTTTCAGAATAATCAAAAAATACTCCTGTATTCGTCTGCGTAACGATATCGGCAAAGTCAGAACCCTGAGGTCCAATAGCTATTATTGGGCGGTTTGAAACCATGTATTCGAACAATTTTCCCGGAATAATACTTTTAGTATCTTCTGAATTAATTTCGATTAAAAGCAAAACCTGCGATTTTCTCTGATGCGCAACAGCTTCTTGATGTGAAACATAACCCAATAAATTCAAATATTCATTTAGCTGATGTTCTTTAATAGCGTCTAAAACTTCTTGGCTCACAGCACCAATAAGTTTAATTTCTAAATGAGATTTAAACTCCGGAACTTCGTGAAGCAATTCAACCAAAACTTCCCAAAGAAAAGGCGGATTTCGATCTGACAAAAAAGAACCGATATGTGCTAGACTAAATTTAGTATCTAAAGTTTGTTTTTCGACGGTTTCAACATCGTAACCATTTGTAATTACAGTAATTGGTTTAGTTGTAATCGCTTCAAATTCTGTTTTTGTAGTTTTACTTGTTACGATAATTTCATCAGCCGAATTCAGAACTTTATGCTCTAAACTTTTGTGTTTTTTTTCAGCATACGAAGACAATCGAAGTGCTTTATGATAGCCAATTGTTGTCCAGGGATCGCGAAAATCGGCAAACCATTTTACTTTTAATTTCTTTTGCAATTCAAGACCAATTAAATGCAGACTATGCGGTGGTCCAGAAGTTACAATAGTATCAATGTTATTTTCCTGAATATATTTCTCAAGATAAGAAACAGATGGTTTTACCCAAAAAACACGTGCATCCGGAATAAACAGATTTCCACGAATCCAAAGAAATGTTTTATCTAAAAAAGTTTGTTTTTTCTTTTGCGGAAAAATTCCAGAACTAATTTTCTTGGTTTTATTTTTTGAAAATACAGAAGCCAATTGATAAGGCTCCCAAATTTTATTTTTAAGAACAATAACTTTATCCGAAATCTCACTTACCAAACCTTCATCAACTATAGGATAAGTTGGATTTTCAGGAATATAAACTATTGGCTGTACATCAAAATCCGGTAAATATTTGACAAATTTCAACCAGCGTTGTACGCCCGGTCCACCAGCAGGCGGAAAGTAATAAGTAATTATTAAAAGTTTTTTTTGTTCCAATGAAAATGAGTTTACTATTTAAAAGTGCAATTTAGAATTTGCAGTTATTATGCTTCTTTTTTCTTTTTAGAATTTTTATTCTCAAAATAAATCCCGCCAACTAAAAGTAATAACATTCCAATTGAGCTTATTAAAGTAATTGTACCACCAGTTTTGATAACCTGAGGTTCAAATTTAAATTCGATAGTGTGTTTTCCGCCAGGAATTTCCATTGCTCTTAAAACATAATCAACAGGAAAATGATCTGTTAACTGACCATCTATATAAGCGTTCCATCCATTTTTATAGTACATTTCAGAGAACACTGCTAAACCGTCTTTCTTATTATCCGATTTATATTTAATGTAATTAGGTTTATAAGTAACTACTTGAATAGTTCCCGTTGTATCCCATGCTTTTTTCATTCTGGCATCTTTAAATTTACCTTCATGCTCTCTAACATTGAATACTGCAACTTTTTTAGTATCAATACTATTTAATGCTTTCATTACATCATCAGGCTTATTAACCAGTTTTACGGAGCTTACAAACCATGCATTTCCATTAGCATCTGGGTTTATTGTTGGAATAGGTGCGCCTGTAGAATCACTTTGAATTACATACTTCACATTCAACATGTTTAGTATTTCCAGATTATTTTTAGCAATTTGATAATCATATAACTGTTGCATTCTTCTTGGTCTCACAGCACTGTAACCACCAATTGTTTTATGAAAATAAGAAGATCTTCCCTGTAATTGTCCTTGCGGATCAAATACACGATAAACCGAAGTGTCCTGTAATATTTTTGTATCAGTAGGTGTTTCCTGAAATGGTGCAGCGATCTGAACCGGACTAACAAAATCCTTAGCTGAAACGTATTTTTTATCTACAAAGAATAAGTCGAAAATCATTAATAATGCTACAATAACTAATGCCGTAGTCTGAGAAAATTTGTTTTTAATAAACAACCACAGAACACCAAAAGTAACAACAATAAAGAAACCAGAACGAAGCAAGTCAGCAGAATATAAAGACATTCTGTCTTCCTTTAATGCATCAACAAAAGCTGGTCCGTAACTTTCTAAATAATATTTATCGCTCATTCCTGTAAAATGGAAAAAGCCTTTTGCGAAAACCAGAATCAATAGAACTCCAAGTCCAAAAACTCCTGTTTGAATTAAAGCTTTTTGTTGTAATTTAGGCTCATCTTTAGCTTTGAAAAAAGATTGCAATCCCATAACAGCAAGTACCGGAATACATAATTCCAAAATTACCTGAATAGACGATACAGCTCTAAACTTATCATACATTGGCACATACTCAATGAAGAAATCAGTCAATAAAGAGAAGTTTTTTCCCCAGGAAAGCATCAAAGTAAATAATGCTCCAGAAAGGAAAACATATTTTATCTTTCTTTCATCTATAAATAAAGCTAAAACAGCTAAAAAGAAAACAACAACTCCAATATATGCAGGAGCCGAAACAATTGGCTGATCTCCCCAATATGTAGGCATACCAGAAACAAAATCTGCCGCCTGATCTGATGGAACTCCCTGTTCTATCATAAAAGAATACATACGACTATCTGTACCTACATTCTCATGACTTGAACCTCCAAAAATTCTTGGAGCAATTAAATTCAGACTTTCTGCAATTCCATAACTATATTCTGTGATATAATCAGTAGTCATAGACGCAGTAGTTTCATTTTTAGTACCGTCAGGATTAAAAGTCAACTCACTTTTATCTCTAATACTGTATTTTGCATATTCGCTGGTTGCCAATAAATTTCCTGCATTAGCTCCAAGCGCAAAAATTCCGGCTATAGCCAAAGTTCCAATTGAAATTAAAAGCGGCTTGTATTCTTTTTCTTTGATAAAATTAAAAGCAAAATAACCTGAAAGTATCAATAAGAAAATCAACAAGTAATAGGTCATTTGGAAGTGGTTTGCATTTATTTCTAATGCAACCGCAAACATGGTGAGAAGTCCTCCCCAAATATATTTTTTTTGAAAAACAAGTATAAAACCTGCAATTACCAGCGGCATATAAGCAATTGCATGCGCTTTTGCATTGTGCCCAACACCCAAAATAATAATCAAATAAGTTGAAAAACCGAAAGCAATAGCACCAATAAAAGCTTTTAAAGGATCTGTTTTTAAAACCAATAACAAGCCATAAAATCCTAAGAAATATAGAAACAAATAATCTGCCGGACGAGGAAGAAAACGTAGAACGTCATCTATTTTACCAACAAAATCATATGGGTAATTAGCTCCTAACTGATATGTTGGCATTCCGCCAAAAGCAGAATTGGTCCAGTAAGGCTCGGCATGTTCAGCAGCACGAAAATCATTTTGCTCCTTTGCCATTCCGGTATATTGAGCAATATCCGACTGGAAAATTTGTTTTCCTTGTAAAACTGGATAAAAATAAATTAATGAAACAAGAATAAAGCCCAATACTACAAGGGCGTGCGGATAGAACTTATTTACTATTTTCAATTTAGGCTGGTTTGGTTAAATGATGAATCCTTTTTATCAGGATACAAACTTAATCTATTTCTTCGTAATCAACATAATCCCCGACTTTTTTGGTTTCGCGTGGATTTTTGGCATTAGCAGTATTGATGATTATTTCATCATTGTTTTTATTTTGAGTTCTTTGCCATGAATTATCCTGGCTATATTGTTGCTGTCTCTGAAAATTTTCACCTGCTTTTTCAACTGCTTTCTTTACCAATACTGGCAAAAAGATTCTAGCCAAAAATTTAAAAATATAATAAAACGCAATGATCCACATTATCGTTTTAAACAAATTTGTAAAAGATGCTTCTTGCATAACTATATAATTTTTGCCAAAATTAGTAAATCCGCTGTTTAAAATTAAAATATCAATCTTAAATAAATAATAAAATATAGTACATTTGAAATGCGTTATAGCTTTTTAATCAAAAAATACATGTATGTTGAAAATTAAAAACTTACTCTTTGCGTCTCTTTTTTTATCACCACAACTTTTCTTTGCTCAATACACAGATGTGATCAACTCCAACCGTCCAGGTGAAACGATGTCTGCTTACGCAGTAGGAAAATCAGTAATTCAGGCTGAACTTGGAGTTTATGGCATAAAAGAGAAACATGACTTATTGGACTATGATGCAAGTGGAATAGGTACAGATTTCACGCTTCGATATGGAGCGTTTCTGGAACAATTGGAATTTGTGTTTGATATGCAGTACCAATCTGAAAATTTTGAAAGTCCTTATACTAACTACAAAAAAAACAATTTCAGACAAACAGTCTTAGGGGCTAAGTATTTAATTTACGATCCCTATAAAAATTATAAAAGAGAAGTAAACATTTACAGCTATAAAGCCAATCGTAATTTTCAGTGGCGAGAATTAATTCCAGCTGTTTCTGTTTTCGCAGGAGCTAATTTTGTTGGAGCAGATAATCCGTATTATTTTTCTGCCGATGGCGCCATTTCTCCTAAAGTTTCATTGATTACGCAAAACATCCTTGGTGGAGGATCTTGGGTTTTTGTAACCAATATTATTGCAGATTATATTGGTACTGATTATCCAAGTTATGGATATGTATTAACTTTGACGCACGGATTCAACGACCACTGGTCTGGATTTATTGAAAATCAAGTATATAAAAGCGATTTCTATAGCGATTCGATTTTACGTGGCGGAGCAGCTTATCTTCTTTCTTCCAATATGCAAGTTGATGCTTCAATAAGTACAAATTTCAAAAACACACCTTCTATTTTATATGGAGGAATTGGAGTTTCCTGGCGTTATGATGGATGGTACAAAGACAAGGTTATAGCCACAAAAAATAAAGAAAAAGCAAAAAAGAATGCAGAAAACAAAAAAGAAATAGATTACCAGGAAAAAGAAAGAAAACGAAAATCTAAATACGAATAAATTTATAACTAAGTCTCCATAAAACGAGAATCTTACAATAACGCCTAATGATTACAATTAAAGAAGCCAAAACTAAAAAAGAATTAACCGAATATATCAAATTTCCATTTTCTCTGTATAAGGACAGTCCGTATTGGGTTCCGCCTATTATTGCTGACGAACTTGAATCTTTTGATAAAACTAAAAATCCGGCTTTTGATAATGCAGAAGCTTATTTCTATATCGCATATAAAAATAACGAAGCGGTTGGGCGTATTACAGCAATCATCAACTGGGCCGAAGTAAACAATCAGCATAAAAGAAAAGTACGTTTTGGCTGGTTTGATGTTATTGATGATATAGAAGTAACTAAAGCATTGCTTGAAAAAGTATATGAATTAGGCAGAAAACACAATCTGGAACATGCTGAAGGCCCAATGGGATTCTCAAATCTGGATAAAGTTGGTGTTTTGACTGAAGGTTATGATCAGGTTGGAACAATGATTACCTGGTATAATCATCCGTATTATGTAACTCATTTTGAGCAATTAGGATTTCAGGTGGAAAAACAATATATAGAAAGTATTTTCCCTTTTTCTAATGTTAAACCGGAATTCTTTCAGAAGGCAGTAGCTTTAATCAAAAAACGTTACGAAGTAAGAGCACTGACTTTTACCAAAACAAAAGACATTATGCCTCACGTAGACAAAATGTTTGATTTGTTTAATGAATCTTATGAAAAACTAGCTTCTTTTGTTGCAATTTCAGATGTTCAGAAAGAATATTTTAAAAAGAAATACATCAGTTTTATCAATCCTGAATATATAAAGTTTATCGTTGACAAAGACGATAATTTAGTGGCTTTCAGCATCGTTATGCCAAGTTTTACAGAAGCTTTGCAAAAAATAAAAGGAAAATTATTTCCGTTTGGTTTTCTGCAATTACTAAAAGCAAAAAAACACAGTAAAGATGTTGTTTTTTATTTGATTGGAGTTCATCCTGATTATCAAAACAAAGGTGTTACAGCATTAATTTTTGACGAATATTATAAGACTTTTTCAGAAAAAGGAATTAGAAATTGCATCCGAACTCCTGAATTATTAGAAAATAATGCTATCCATTTATTATGGAAAAACTTTGATCCGAAAATTCACTGTCAGAGAAAAACGTATTTGAAAAATCTTTAATTAGTTTTCAGTCTCAGTCTCAGTTATCCGCAGATTGAAAATAAAAAAAATCCATTCGCCCTAAACGAATGGATTTTTTAATTTTCTAAAACTGTACTTTACTCTACTTTACAGTCAACTTTAGTCAAAGTATTTTTTGCGTCAAATTTTAGTTTTGATTTATCTTTAAAAGTGACCTTATCATTCGTTGAAATTACATCTCCAAATCCCTCGATTAAAGTTCCGTCTTTTTGAAGGAATGCAACTTCCCTAACTGATGAAACTCCTTCTGAAGTAAATGTGTAATCTGCAATTAAAGTGTCACCTTTCATATTTCCTATCAGAGTTCCTTCGTTTTTGTCTTTTCCACTTAAATTGTAACTCAATTTTCCGTTAACTTCCTGATGAGAGTTGACATTAAAACTCATTTCAATTACATTTCCATCCGCTCTTGAAGCATAACATTGATCTCCTGCGGGTTCAACGATTTCAGCTTCTTTTGGAGCTTTTGGTTCAATTTGAATTGGTTCGGTATCAGTTGCTTTTTTACAGGAAACAAGAACTGTTAGAAGAAGGGCGGCGATTGCTACTACTTTTTTCATAACGCTATATTTTTATTTTGTTGATTATGAAGTTAAAGTTACCCCAAATAAAAAAAATCCATTCGTAGAACAAATGGATTTTTTTACATAATTCCCACTTAAGGGAATCTATTTTTATATTCGATTACGAAACGTCAACAGTTGTACGTTCAGCAATTTCTTTATAAGTTCCGTTAACTAATTTCTCACGAATTGCTTCGAAAGCAGTTAATGTTTCTTCAATATCAGCAAGTGTATGAGAAGCTGTAGGAATCATTCTCAAAAGGATAATTCCTTTCGGGATAACCGGATAAACAACAATAGAAAGGAAAATACCGTAGTTTTCTCTTAAATCGTTTACCATTACCATCGCTTCAGGAATACTTCCCTCTAAGTAAACTGGTGTAATACAGGTATTTGTATCTCCAATATTAAATCCTTTTTCTTTAAGACCGTTTTGCAATGCATTTACGTTTTCCCAAAGTTTATCTTTAATTGAAGATGAATTACGCAATAATTCTAAACGTTTCAATGAACCAATTGTCTGAATCATTGGTAATGCTTTTGCAAACATTTGAGAACGTAAGTTGTATTTCAAATAATCAATAACCGATTTATCAGCTGCCACGAAAGCACCAATATTAGCCATAGATTTTGCAAAAGTTGAGAAGTAAACATCGATATCATCCTGAACTCCCTGCTCTTCACCTGCTCCGGCACCTGTTTTTCCAAGTGTACCAAAACCGTGTGCATCATCAACTAATAAACGGAAATTGTATTTTTGCTTCATTGCAACAATCTCTTTCAGTTTACCTTGCTGTCCGCGCATTCCAAAAACACCTTCGGTAATAAATAAAATACCTCCACCTGTTTCTTCGGCCATTTTAGTAGCACGCTGCAGGTTTTTCTCCATACTTTCAAGATCATTGTGTTTGTATGTAAAACGTTTACCCATGTGCAAACGAACACCATCAATGATACAAGCGTGTGAATCAACATCATAAACAATGATGTCATTTTTTGTTACCAAGGCATCAATAATAGAAACCATTCCCTGATAACCAAAATTCAATAAATAAGCTGATTCTTTCATTACAAAAGCAGCCAATTCATTTTCTAATTGTTCGTGGTACGTAGTGTGGCCAGACATCATACGAGCGCCCATTGGATAAGCTGCACCAAACTGAATTGCTGCATCAGTATCTGCTTTACGAACCTCTGGATGATTTGCTAAACCTAAATAATCATTTAAACTCCAGTTTAAAATATTTTTTCCATGAAATGTCATTCTAGGACCCAACTCTCCTTCTAACTTTGGGAAAACGTAATAACCTTCTGCCTGAGAAGCCCATTTTCCTAAAGGTCCTTTATTGTCCTGAATTCTTTCGAATAAATCTTTTACCATAATATAGTGTAGTAATAATTTTAATTTAATCAGCGAGCAAAAATAATCATTATTCTTCTAAAATGCAGTTCGTCATATATTTTTATTAAAAAATATTCCACATATTTTTTTTAACAAGAATTAACTTTATTTCATTTACTCTTTTTAGATAATTATCAGTAAACATGATTTTTATCATAATAAAGGACAAATTTATCTTTTATTTTTGAATAAATAAATTAATTATCTTTAAAATAACTATACAACCAAAACAAAATCAATGAATTATGAAAAAGAAAAGCAAAATTCTAAGTACCTTAAATATTCTTTTAAGTGCATTCTGTATGCTTCTTATCTTAGGAAGCTGCAAAAAAGAAGAAGCTAAAGATTACGCAGACATTATGACGGAAGGCGAAATGGATGCGGAGCTTACATCACCACCTCATGTGCCTAAACCAGTGGGAGACAGAACTGCGATGAAGTTAAAACTAAACATGGAAATAAAAGAACAAGAAGGCACCATGACCGATGGTGTTAAATATACGTATTGGACATTTGGAGGTTCTGTTCCCGGAAGTTTTATCAGAACCCGTGTTGGTGATGAAGTAGAATTTCACTTAAAAAACCATCCTGACAACAAATTACCTCATAATATTGACTTACATGCCGTTACAGGGCCTGGTGGTGGAGCAACTTCTTCTCTTGTAGCTCCTGGACATGAAAAAGTTTTCAGCTTTAAAGTAATTAATCCTGGACTATATGTTTATCACTGTGCAACTGCTCCAGTGGGAATGCACATCGCAAATGGTATGTACGGATTAATTTTGGTTGAACCTGAAGGCGGGCTTCCTCCTGTAGACAAAGAATACTATGTAATGCAGGGCGATTTTTATACTCAAGGCGAATATGGAGCAAAAGGTTTACAGCCCTTTGATATGAATAAAGCTGTAAAAGAAACTCCTGATTATGTTGTATTTAATGGAAAAGTAGGTGCCTTAACAAATGGAAATGAATTAACAGCAAAAGTAGGTGAAACAGTTCGTTTATTTGTTGGAAATGGTGGACCAAACTTAGTTTCTTCTTTCCACGTTATTGGAGAAATTTTCGACAGTGTACATATTGAAGGCGGAAGTACAATAAATAAAAATGTTCAAACAACATTAATTCCTGCTGGTGGCGCTGCTATTGTAGATTTTAAAGTAGAAACTCCGGGAACTTTTATTCTTGTGGATCACTCTATTTTCAGAGCATTTAATAAAGGTGCTTTGGGAATGCTAAAAGTTGAAGGAAAAGAAAATAAAAACATCTATTCAGGTACAATTCAGGAAGGAATTTATTTGCCTGAAGGAGGAACAATCCAGAAAATGCCGGGAACTGACGCTACTAAAACAGTGGTTCCTAAACGTACCGTTGAGGAAAAAGTCAAAATTGGAAAAGAAATTTTTGGAACAACTTGTTTTGCATGTCATCAATCTGAAGGACAAGGAATCCCAGGAACATTCCCTCCTCTTGCAAAATCAGATTATTTGAATGCTGATTCTAAACGTGCGATTAAAACAATTCTACACGGTTTAACTGGAGAAGTAAGTGTGAACGGTAAAAAATACAATAACGTGATGCCTGCTCAGAATTTATCTGATGATGAAATCGCAAATGTTCTAACTTATATTTATAGCAGTTGGGGCAATAACAAAACAGAAATTACACCAGAAATGGTAAAAGCGTTAAGATAATCGCAAAACTCTCAGCATGAAAAAATATCTTTTCATACTTGCAATACTCTTTTTCTCTGTGTCTAGTGTCATGAAAGCACAGGAAACTGGAATGGTTCTCATAAAAGAGGGATCTTTTGTCCCTCTTTATGGCTCCGTTTCTAAAAAACCAGTTGTCGTAAAATCATTCTATATTGATGTTTACCCGATAACAAATGGTGAATTTTTAAAATTTGTCAAAAAAAATCCTTCTTACAGTAAATCAAAAATAAAAGGAATTTTTGCCGAGAAAAGCTATTTAGCATATTGGTCAAGTGACTATGATTTTGGAAAAGCCAATCCGAAATCGCCAGTGACAAGCGTTTCGTGGTTTGCAGCCAAAAAATACTGCGAATGCGAAGGGAAACGTCTGGCTACTATGGATGAATGGGAATATGTTGCAATGGCTGACACTAAAAAAATAGACGCCAGAACTAAAAAAGAATTCAACGAATATATTTTATCCTGGTACGAGAAATCGAAAACGTATGAAAATGAAATTGGCAAAACGTTCAAAAATTACTGGGGCGTATATGACATGCACGGATTAGTCTGGGAGTGGACTTCTGACTTCAACAGTATTTTTTTATCAGGAGAATCCAGAAAAGACAAAAGCACTGATAAAAATCTCTTCTGCGGAAGCGGTTCAGTAAATGCTTCCGATTTAATGGATTATGCCGCTTTTATGCGTTACGCTTTCCGAGGCAGTCTAAAAGCGCAATATTCTACCCGAAATCTTGGTTTTAGATGTGCAAGCACAACAAAACCTAAATCTAATTTAAATTAGTTTATGATGGAAAAAATAGTAATCGCTTTTCTAATTCTATTTGCACTGAACAGCTGTAAAGACGCAGATAAAAAAGAAGCTAAAGCAGAAGTTAAAACAGAAACAAAAAAGGAAATCAGTGATTTATCTATTTATAATCTGCCTTCGAAATGGACAACGCAAAACGGTAAAGATATCGAGCTAAAATCGCTTAGAGGAAATGTTCTGGTTATGGTGATGATCTACACAAGTTGCAAGGCGGCCTGCCCGAGATTAGTTGCCGATATGCGTGATATTGAATCGAAACTGGAAAAAAAGACCAAACAAAATGTAAAACTTATTTTGGTTAGCATTGATCCAAAAACCGATACGCCTGAAAGATTAAAAACGTTTGCAATCGCAAATCAAATGGATAAAGATCCCTGGATGTTTCTTCGATCATCAGAAGAAAACACGAGAGAATTTGCTGCAGTTTTAGCTGTGAATTATAAACAGATCTCTCCAATAGACTTTTCTCATTCTAACATTATAAGTGTTTTTAATCCGGAAGGTGAATTGATTTTTCAACAAGAAGGTTTAGGTGTGAATAACGAAAAAACAATTGAGACAATTAATCAGGAAGCAGCAAAAATTTAAACGTTTTTTTTTAACACATAGAAGCATAGATTTAAAAAACTCAAAAAAAGATAAATAAAAAAAATCTAGATTTTAACACATAGCTATGTGTATTAATGTAAGTGAAACGCCTTTTATGCGGTTACAAAAACTATGTCTCTATGTGTTAAAATAAATTTTATTAGATAAATAGGTTGATTAGTGATGAAACAAGAGTAGATTTAGGAATGGATCGGCTCTTGTTTTTTATTTAAATCTGACTTCTATTATTAAATCGATGATTTAGTATTAAATCGATGATTTAGAAAAAAAATGTGGCTTCCTGCAAGGTTTCAAAAATCTTGTAGGTATCTACATGTTTTAAAACTAAGACCTACAAGGTTTTTGAAACCTTGCAGGAAAGAGAATTTATCGCAGATATCATTATTAAAATCAATCCCAAAACCAAAAGGATGCTCAATATCAAAATACTTTGAAAATATCCAGAAAGCGTTCCTTCTCCAAAAAAGAAAAACCAGCCTTGCAAAAACAACAAAACTTCTGTTGCAATATATCCGAAAATAAAACACTTTACTCCTATTTTCAATATTGAAGAATTGGCTGAAAGCATTTTATTCTGAAGTAAAATTCCAAATAAAAATCCGGTTATGATTCCCAAAGTTGTTAAATGAATAAAGCCAATTACGAAATTTCGAATTTGATGGGAAACTTCTGCCAGATTTGGAAAAATTGTCAACAACTGAATTCCGACTTTCAAAAACAAAGAACATAAAGCCAAACTATAAACTGTTTTGGTTGTTTTATCTAAAGTATTTTTGAAAAGCTTGATTTGCGGTTGAAGCATTTTATAGAAATAAATAAAAGCTCCGAATTGAATTATGACTCCCACAATATTGATATAGCTCAAAATATCATTTTCGATAAACCATCGCACCGGAAAAACAAGCGTTAAAAGTGTAGAAACAATTAGTGCAAAGTAGAATTTCTTAAACTTTACCTCATCTATTTTATCTTGAAATTGCTTTAAAAACAGAGCCAAAATTGCCAATATAAACCAGCCGTTAAACTGAAAATGAATGAAAAACTGAATAGCAATTTGATAAAAAGCGCTTTGTTTTCCTAATGTACTCACCGCTGGTCCGAGACACCAAACGCCAAATGTCGATAAAATCATAAACAGAATTGATGTCAATAAAAGTCTTTGCTGAGGCGTTTTATCTTTGGAACAATCTTTCCAAACCAAGCGGCAAAAAACATAACTCAGCAAAATATGCAGTGTTGAAAATACAATAGAAAATAAAGCATATCCCTGAATTGGAAAAGCAATCATCATCCCTAAAATTGAAAACTCCGTCAGCCAAAATAAGCGGTTATAAATGGGTTTCTGACTTTTTTCTTTCGGGATAAAAAAATGAACAATCAAAACATAAACAATCAAATAAACCCAGCCTAACATAGCAACATGCGAATGTGCATGAAGCAGAAAACTGTAGTTCAGAAAATCTAAAGGAAATAAATACATAAACCGCATTAATAATCCGAAACCACAGGCAATCAGAAAATTAAAAAAACAGCAAAGTATCCAGACTTTTTGAGAATTCATATTGTAAATTTTTAAACCTATAAAATTATTAAACCATATAAGTAATATAAGAAATTGTAAGTTGGCTAAAATGAACTTATATTACTTATATGGTTTAAAACATTTCTTCAAATAAAAAACACCGATAATTATCATTTTAGAAGATTATTACCGATGTTTTTGCACTATTAAAATTAACCTTTTATTCTACTTCAACAAAGTCTTTTTCAAGAAGAACAGCTTTTGGAAATAAAATATTATTCTCCAAATGAATATGTTTGTGCAAATCTTCTTCAAATTCTTTCAGCATTGCAAAAGTTACTCTATATGTTGTACAAGCATCTGCCGGCGGATTGTAGTTATCTGTCAATGCAGCGATTTCTCTAAAGCGTTCGCCTTCGTTATCGTGTTCGTGCATCATCATTGCAATCGGATTTGAAACTGTTCCGAAAGAAGGTTTGTGTAAAACTCCGTCTGTGTCTTTGGTTTTAACCATTCTTTTTACAAATGGAAACAAAATCAATTCTTCTTTTTTCATATGCTGTGACAATTCACCAGCACAACCAATAAACAATTCATTAATTCTAAATAATTCCGGATGATTTGCACCGTGAACTTTGCATAATTTATCTAAAAAAGGAAGCAAAACATTTGTTTTTTCCTGCACATAACGATGATGTGTTTTTTCGATATAATCTGCCAATAAATCCAAAGGCCATGAATTAAAATCAATATTTCCGCCGTTTTCTGATTTTAAAACTTCAAAAACATTTTCTAATAAAGCATCCGCATTAATGTTTTGTTTTTCACAAACTTCTGTTACTGTTCGGTTTCCTTTGCAGCAAAAATCTATTTTATATTTAGAGAAAACTGCAGCAGTTCTAAAATCTTCAGCTACAAATGATCCTATCGTTTTGTTTTTTAAATTTTCCATGATAATCAATTTTATAATTTGTGTTTTTTTTATTTTCTATTTTTTGTTTTTTAATGTCAGTTCAAATACAAACCAAGCCATTGTGATAAATCCGATTCCGAAGATTGAATCTCCAATCGCACGAAGCCATTTCAGCGTAATCATTTCTGGTTGTTGCATTAATTCTGAAGAACGTGCATACCACATTCCGTGATTGATACTTTCTATTGCCTGCCAAACTCCGATTGGAAGTAAACTCAGAATTGCCATTAAAAATAAACCAATATTTAAAGACCAGAAAGTAATTTTAAGCAACTTATTATTCCAGCTAACATTTCGGTATAAACTTCTTAATACGAATAACACCAAACCAATTCCCAGCATTCCGTAAACTCCAAACAAAGCCGTATGCCCGTGTAAAGGTGTTGTGTTTAAACCTTGAACATAATACAATGCAATTGGCGGATTAATGATGAATCCGAAGATTCCGGCTCCAAGAAAATTCCAAAACGCTACAGAAATCATAAAGTAAATTGGCCATTTGTAATCGGCAATCCATTGTGTTGATTTTGAAATTTTATAGTTTTGATACGCTTCAAATCCGATTAAAGTTAGAGGCACAACTTCTAAAGCACTAAATGTTGCTCCCAAAGCCATAATTGCCGTTGGTGTTCCTGAGAAATACAAGTGATGGAATGTCCCTAAAATTCCTCCCGACATGAAAATAATCGTTGCGAAAAGAACATTTAACGTTGCTGTTTTAGTTTTTAATAATCCCAAACGAACAAATAAGAATGCAATAACAACCGTCGCAAATACTTCGAAGAAACCTTCAACCCAAAGATGAACTACCCACCATCTCCAATATTCAGCAATAGCTAAATTGGTTTGTCTTCCCCACATTAATCCTGCTCCGTAGAACATTGCAATTGCGGTACAAGAAACTAAGAACAAAATGATTAAGTTTTTTTCTTCTGTTTTTTTCTTCAAAACCGGAATTAAAGGACGAATCATTAAAGCCAACCATAAAAACAATCCGACTAAAAGGAAAATCTGCCAGAAACGACCTAAATCAACATATTCGTAACCTTGGTGCCCAAACCAGAAGTTTTGAACCAAATTCAGTTTTTGCATTACTCCAAACCATTGTCCGACCATTGAACCTAGTACAATAATCAATAAAGCAATGAACAGGAAGTTAATTCCGAAACACTGAAATTTAGGATCTTTACCCGAAACCGCTGGAGCAATATATAATCCTGTTGCCAACCAAGCCGTTGCAATCCAGAAAATAGCCAATTGTGTGTGCCATGTACGTGTTACGGCGTAAGGTAAAATCTGATCGATTGGGATTCCGTAAAGTCCGTTTCCTTCAACACCATAATGTGCTGTAATGATTCCGAAAACCATTTGCAAAACCATCAGCAAACTTACAATCCAGAAATATTTGGTTACCAATCCCATAGATTTCGTTTTTCCTTGTTTGATAAGCGGATCTTCTTTTGGAAGTGGAAACGCTTCTTCTTCACCTGATTTCGCATGATAGAAAACTAAGATTCCAACACTTAAAATCAGTAAAATAATACTAACTCCTGACCATGCTAAAAGTTCTGTTGTGGTGGTATTTCCAACCAATTCATCTGACGGCCAGTTGTGCGTGTATGAAATGGTATCATCAGGACGATTGGTAACAGTCGCCCATGTTGCCCAGAAAAAGAAGGCATTCATTTTATGCATTTTCTCGACATCTTTTATCGAGTTTTTCGGAATTGCATAGTCGCCTCTCAGTTTATCAAACTTCGGATCATTCGTAAAAAGACCTTTGTAATATTCACTTAAACTTTCAATTGCAGCCACACGATTATCAGAAATCGTTAGAATGCCTGTCTCCGAATTATAACGATTCGTTCTCACATCGTTTTGAAGACGAATTTTCAGAGCCGATTGTTTTTCAGCATCCAACTCTTCGTATTTTTTATTGAAATCTTTTTGAGCATAAATATCGAGTATAAAAACGGCTTCTCTGTGCAGCCAATCTGCAGTCCAGTCTGGGGCCACATAGGCGCCGTGCCCCCAGATTGATCCTACTTCCTGGCCTCCTATACTCTGCCAGATATTTTGCCCGTCTTTAATTTCTGATTCAGAAAAAACAACTTCTCCGGAATCTGAAACAATCTCTTTTGGAACCGGCGGTGCTTGTTGATATATTTCGTAACCGTAATAACCCAGCACTGCAAATGAAACACTCATTACCAGTGCAAAAACGATCCATAATTTCTTTTCTCTTTTCATTTTTCTTAATTCAATAAAAGACAATTTTATCTTTTATTAGTTTTTAAAAAAACTCCAAACCTATTTGCAGCATTTGGAGTTTTGATTATTTACTCAACAATTAACACACCTTTCATCATGGCAACGTGACCAGGGAAAGAACAAATAAATGGATAAGATCCTTTTTTATCAATTGTAAATTCGATTGTATCTTCTTCTCCACCACCTAATAATTTAGTGTGAGCAATAACTGAGGCTTTTTCTGATTCCGGGATATAATCTGTCGCTTTCGCATCATTTGCTTTCAATGCAAAAGCAGCTTGGTCTGTACCTTCCTGCAAGATCACTAAATTGTGTCCCATTGCTTCTTTTGGAATTTTACCAACATGTTTTAAAGTTAGTTTAATTGGTTTTCCTGCAACAGCTTTCAATTCATTCAAATTGTACTGCATTTGATCGTTACCTTCAATTACCAATACATTTTCTTCAGTCGCTGCTGCTGTTGGTGCTGCTTCACCTTCTGTATAAGTATCGGTTGCTTCTGTTGGCTGCTCAGTTGGAGCTGTTTCTTTTTTTCCACAAGAAGTTACTGCTAAAAATCCCATTAGGATCAATAATGAAAGTTTGTTTCTAGTATTCATTTTTTTGGTATTTATTTAATTATTTGTATTCAATGTTTTAAGAAAAAAATCACCTGATTTGACGCCCGAAGCGAGCTGTTCCAGAGTTGTTTTGGTCAGCATTTCTAAAAGAAGCCCTCTGATTTTTTTAAAATCGTGATGAACCGGACAAGGATGCTCTTCTGAACATTCTTTTAGACCAATACCGCAACCTCTGTAAATTTTATCACCATCAATTGCATCTACAATCTGAATTAATTTTATTGATTTTAGCGCTTCATTCGAAACCTCAAAACCGCCTCCTACTCCTTTAGCCGAATGTATAATCCCACTTTTAGTAAGAATCTGCATAATCTTCGCAGTAAAAGGTTCTGGGGAATCAATTTCTTTGGCAACATCTTTTATTCCAACTCTAATTCCTTTAGAAGAATTGGTTGCAATAAAAATAGAAGCTCTGATTCCGTACTCACACGCTTTTGAAAACATATCTCAATTCATTAATTCCATACAAAGATATAGAGTTTTGAAATAAAAGACAAATTTATCTTTAATTAATTTTATAAGTTTCAAAACTTATTTATAACCAAAATAATTAAGTATTGGAAAAACACTAATTCGTCATTAAATTCATATAAAAACAAATTTTAATTTTAACTTTGAGAGTATTATAATTTATAACCTCTAAATAATGGCTTTCAGCACCTCAAAAGATTTAAAATTAGCTGTTCTTATAGACGCAGATAATGTTCCTTACAGCAATGTAAAAGGCATGATGGAAGAAATTGCAAAATTAGGAACTCCAACAACAAAAAGAATTTATGCTGACTGGACAAAACCAAATGCAAACGGCTGGAAAGGCGTTTTATTGGAACATGCCATCACTCCTATTCAGCAATATAGTTATACGGTTGGAAAAAACTCTTCAGATTCGGCTTTGATTATTGATGCCATGGATTTGCTTTATTCGGGTAAATTGGACGGATTCTGCATTGTTTCTAGTGATAGCGATTTTACGCGTCTTGCGATAAGACTTCGCGAATCGGGTATGAAAGTAATTGGAATTGGAGAAAAGAAAACACCAAATTCTTTTATTGTTGCCTGTGACCGATTTATCTATATTGAAGTACTTGATGGTGCCACTCAGAAGAAAAAACCAAAAACTACGGCAACAGACACGAAAAAACCTGTTGAGAAACCAGCTGAAAAAGCACTTCATAAAATAGATAAACAAACTATTGAACTTATAGAAGCTACGATTGAAGACATTGAAGACGACGATGGCTGGGCATTTTTAGGAGATGTCGGCAATTTAATTGTAAAGAAAAAACCCGAATTTGACCCTCGAAATTATGGTTTTTCTAAACTAACCCCAATGCTAAAATCTTTGACCGAAATTCTGGAAATTGATGAAAGAGAATCGGACAAAAAAGGCATTAAACATGTATACGTTCGTTTACGATACAATTAATTTTCAACTTATTACATTCTAAATATTTTAAAAACATGAGAAAAAAATTCTTTATCTACGGCTTCTTATTGTTTCTAATCGTTGCAGCAACTTATTATTATACCAATCGTGGTTTTTTACTCGTAATTATTCTTCCAATATTATTGGTGGTTGGAATTTACAATTCGTTGCAAAAAAAACATGCTATTTTAAGGAACTTTCCTGTTTTGGGCTACTTTCGTTATTTGTTCGAAATGATTGCTCCTGAAATTCAGCAATATTTTATCGAACGATCAACAGACGGGAAACCTTTCTCAAGAAACCAGCGCTCAATGGTTTATCAAAGAGCCAAGAATATTGATTCAAGTACACCTTTTGGAACACAACAAAACTTAAATAGCGATACTTACGAAGGAATAAAACATTCTATTTTTCCGGCAAAAGTAAACGAAGAACTCCCTCGCGTATTAGTAGGAGGTAAAGATTGTAAACAACCTTACTCAGCTTCTTTATTTAATGTGTCCGCCATGAGTTTTGGCTCTTTGAGTGAACATGCAGTTCGTGCCATTAATATTGGTGCACAAAAAGGAAAATTCTATCAAAATACGGGAGAAGGCGGATTAACCGAATTTCATCTTGCCGGCGGTGGCGATATTACCTGGCAAATTGGTACCGGATATTTTGGATGCCGCGATGCTGAAGGAAATTTTAGTCCTGAAAAATTCTCAGAAAAAGCCAATCTTCCTAATGTAAAAATGATTGAAATTAAACTTTCTCAAGGTGCAAAACCAGGTCACGGAGGAGTTCTTCCCGCTGCAAAAAACACCGAACAGATTGCAAAAATAAGAGGTGTTGAACCTCATACTATGATTCTTTCTCCTCCGGGACATCATGCTTTTTCGGACAGTAAAGGACTTATTCGCTTTATCGCACAGTTACGTGAATTATCAAATGGAAAACCAATTGGTTTTAAGCTTTGTATTGGAAACACTGCCGAGTTTGAAGCAATTTGTCACGAAATGATTGCCGAAGATACGTATCCTGATTTCATCACGGTTGACGGTGCTGAAGGCGGAACCGGAGCAGCGCCGCTGGAGTTTGCAGACGGTGTTGGTATGCCTTTTGAGCCCGCTTTGATATTTGTTAATAAAACATTGGTAAGCTTAAATATCCGCGATAAAATGCGCATCATTGGAAGTGGAAAAATTATTTCAGGATATTCCATCTTACATGCAGTCGCTTTGGGTGCGGATATGTGCAACAGCGCAAGAGGATTTATGTTTTCTTTAGGCTGTATTCAGGCTTTGCGTTGTCACAATAATGAATGTCCAACCGGTGTTGCCACGCAAAACAAAATGCTGATGAAAGGTTTGGTTGTCACCGATAAATCAGATCGCGTGTATCATTTTCATAAAAATACACTGCATTCTGCTAATGAACTTCTGGCCGCTGCCGGTAAAAAAAGTTTCAGCGATGTCGATATCAATATCTTTATGCGTGGTGACGAATTCGCCCATTTATCCGATCTCTATTTTCCGGACATTTTAACGAATGTCACAAAAAGATAAAACAAATAAGCCGTTTTGTACAGTTACAAAACGGCTTTACTTTTATATATCCGCAAAACTTAATTCAAAAATTCAGGAATCGTTTCTTTATTCAATACCTCTTTTACAAAAACCGTATTGTCATCAGCTAAAAAATAAGTATCAAACTGAACGCCTTCTTCTATTAAATCTTTTGGAATTTGGTTTTTCTTAATCATTTCTTTCAAAAGCTTTTTGAATGCAATATCTGCAGCAAGCTTGTTTGGTGTATTTTGTTCTAATGCAGTTTCAAAACGTAACTCAATCTTATCATCATTTATATATCCTCTGGCTGTTGTTAGCCTAACATTGTCAGCTTTAAAACTGGGAGCAGCAGCATTATAAGCCGTTACAAACTCCTGCAGCTTCTGTTTTGTATTTTTACAGCCCACAAACATTACTATCATTAAAACAATAAACGAAATTTGACTAATTTTCCTGATCATGATTTTTTTATTTAATTTCTGAAATTTTAAGAATGTCCCAAGTTAATAATAATTAGCGTAATTTTCAGAAATGTCTTTTCGTTTCAACAGCTTTATGATGAAATGAAATTTTACACTCTTTTTATCAAAAGTTTAAAACCTTAACAAAAAAATTAACCCGAAGATATTGTAAATTTGTTCTGAAAAACATCAAATAAGATTTTGAATAAATCACGAATCAGCTATTTTCTAGCTTTTCTCTTTACTATTTTTCTAGGAATTCTTTCAAGAAAAATTTCATTCATTCCAGTATGGATTGGAGATTTTCTGTATGCCATTATGATTTATTTTCTGATTCGGATTTTCTTATTTAATAAAAAAGCTTCAATTGTATTACTACTTTCTTTAGTAAGCTGTTGTGCAATTGAGTTTTTACAGCTTTATCAGGCAGACTGGATAATCAATCTCCGAAAAACACTTTTTGGAAAATATGTTTTAGGGCAAGGCTTTTTATGGTCAGATATTCTCGCCTACACAATTGGAATAACCTTTATTTACTTACTCGAAAAAATCATTTTAAAATATACCTCTTATGAAATTAGTTTTCGCATCAAACAATAAAAACAAAATAAAAGAGATTCAAAGCATCCTAAACGGATCGATACAATTATTAAGTCTGGAAGAAATTGGCTGTCATGAAGAAATTCCGGAAACGGCAGATACAATTGAAGGAAATGCTATTTTAAAAGCGAATTATGTAACGGAAAAATTTGGTTATGACTGTTTCGCTGATGATACCGGACTTGAAGTTACAGCATTAAATGGTGCTCCGGGCGTTTATTCGGCACGTTATGCAGGCGAACAAAAAAATGCCGATGATAATATGGATAAACTTTTGGAAGCTTTAAATAATGAAGAAAATCGCAGTGCACAGTTCAAAACCGTTATTGCATTAAATTTAAATGGAGAGCAACATCTTTTTACCGGTCTGGCCAAAGGAAAAATTATTTTAGAAAAAACCGGAAAAAATGGTTTTGGATACGATCCAATCTTTCAACCGGAAAACTACAACGAAACTTTTGCCGAACTATCATCTGAAATCAAAAATAAAATAAGTCATCGCGCACTAGCAACCGAGCAACTTATTGATTTTCTGAACACAACAAAATAATTGTTCAAAATACAACATTTTAATGCGTAAAATTTATATTTCACGACGTCTTTTTTTTATATTTTTTTGATTTTCTTTTAAAATTGATTGAACAAGAAACATAACTTTTTGATAATCAAATCATAACAAATACATAATTCTTAAAACTGAATTAGTTTATCTGAATAATTAACAGTAATTTTGCACCCTATTTTAAAAATACATATGAACAAATTTGAACAATTAGGATTGAATGAATCGTTACTGAAGGCGATTTTAGATCTAGGATTTGAAAATCCGTCAGAGGTACAGGAAAAGGCGATTCCCCTATTATTGGAAAAAGACACAGATATGGTTGCGTTGGCTCAGACAGGGACAGGGAAAACGGCAGCTTTCGGTTTTCCGTTAATCCAAAAAATTGATGCTGACAACAGAAATACACAGGCATTAGTTTTATCGCCAACAAGGGAGCTTTGTTTACAGATTACCAACGAACTTAAAAACTACTCAAAATACGAAAAAGGTATTAATGTGGTAGCAGTTTACGGCGGGGCTAGTATTACAGAGCAGGCTAGAGAAATCAAAAGAGGAGCACAAATCATTGTAGCAACTCCAGGAAGAATGCAAGACATGATCAACAGAGGTTTGGTTAACATTAAAAATATAGATTACTGTATTCTTGATGAGGCTGACGAAATGTTGAACATGGGATTTTATGAGGATATCGTATCTATTTTATCAGATACTCCAGACGAAAAAAGTACATGGTTGTTCTCTGCAACTATGCCACAAGAGGTTGCCAGAATTGCAAAACAATTTATGAGCGAACCAGTTGAAATTACTGTAGGAACTAAAAATTCAGGTTCATCTACAGTATCTCACGAATTTTACTTAGTAAATGCACGTGACCGTTACGAAGCGTTAAAACGTTTAGCTGATGCGAACCCGGACATTTTCTCAGTAGTTTTCTGTCGTACGAAAAGAGATACTCAGGCTATTGCCGAGAAATTAATCGAAGATGGATATAGTGCTGCTGCGTTACACGGAGATTTATCTCAGGCACAACGTGATGGTGTAATGAAATCTTTCCGTGGAAGACAAATTCAGATGCTTGTTGCTACTGACGTTGCTGCACGTGGTATTGACGTTGATAACGTAACACACGTTGTAAACTACCAATTACCTGATGAAATCGAAACGTACAACCACCGTTCTGGACGTACAGGTAGAGCTGGAAAATTAGGAACTTCTATTGTAATTGTTACAAAAAGTGAGTTACGTAAAATTTCTTCTATCGAAAGAATCATCAAACAAAAATTCGAAGAAAAAACTATTCCATCAGGAATCGAAATCTGCGAGATTCAATTATTACACTTAGCAAACAAAATTAAAGATACTGAGGTTGATCACGAAATTGACAACTATTTACCAGCAATCAACAATGTTCTTGAAGATTTATCTAAAGAAGAATTGATCAAGAAAATGGTTTCAGTAGAATTTAACCGTTTTATTGCTTACTATAAAAAGAACAGAGATATTTCGTCTCAATCTTCAGGAGAAAGACGCGAAAGAAATGATTCTGAGCCAAGAGAATTCAACAATAACGGAGCAGTTCGTTACTTTGTAAACATTGGTTCTAGAGACAATTTCGATTGGATGTCTCTTAAAGATTACTTGAAAGAAACATTAGATTTAGGTCGTGATGACGTATTCAAAGTTGACGTAAAAGAAGGATTCTCTTTCTTTAACACTGATCCTGAGCACACTGATAAAGTAATGGATATTTTAAACAACGTTCAGTTAGAAGGACGTCGTATTAATGTTGAAATTTCTAAAAATGACGGCGGAGGAAGACGTGATCACAACAACCGTGGTGGTGGACGTAATTCTGGCGGACCTAGAAGAGAAGGAAACTTTGCACCAAGACGTGAAGGTTCCGGTGGAGGATTTAGAGGCGATAGAAACTCTGCTCCAAGACGTGAAGGTTCTGGAGGTGGTTTCAGAAGCGACAGAAACTCTGCACCTAGAGAAGGTGGTTTCAGAAGAAACGAAGGAGGTTCTGACAGAGCTCCAAGGCGTTCTGAAAGCTTTGGTGATTCACCAAGACCAAGAAGACCAAGAAGAGATTAATCTTTTAAGATCTTAAAATACAAATCCCAAATTCCAGACATAATTGGAATTTGGGATTTTTTTATGCCAAAAATCTCCCTCCCTATCTCTTTTTAGTTAAATACTAAAAGCAACACTTCTATCCTTTGTTAATTTTCTTATAATTATATTCCAAGACAGCGAAATATTTAATCCCGATTTACTACTTTTAGTGCTTTAAATCAGGATATGAAATATTTCGCAGTTTTATTTTTTATATTACTATCAAGTGTTGGTTTTGCACAGGACACAGAATCAACGGGCCCTCAAAGAGTTTCTGGTTATATCTTTAACGATAATACGAAGCAGCCTCTTCCTAACGTAAACGTCATCAATAAAAACAAGGTTTTGGGCGCTAAGTCTGATTCTAAAGGTTATTTTGAAATTGATGTACAAGCCAATGACACACTTCATTTTTCTATACTTGGATTTCAGTCACTCCGAATTAGAGTAACGAATGACTGGATAAAAAATAAGATGACAAGAATTCAGCTTACCGAAAAAGCAATTGCGCTTGAGGAAGTTGTAATTGCGCCATTTAACCTTACTGGTTACCTGGAAGTCGATTCAAAACTTATTCCTACCAAAGAGAACTACCGTTACAGTATTTCCGGGCTTACACAAGGTTATGAAGCGGGAGAATATTCTCCAAATGCTTTTGGAAAAGTTCTGGGATCTATTTTTAATCCGGCCGATATGCTCTATAATTTCTTTGGAAAAAACGGAAAAGAACTCAAGAAGCTCAAGGACATGAAAAAAGATGACACGATCAGAAATCTTCTTGAAACAAAATACGACAGAGAAACACTTGCAATACTTTTAGGAATAACAAAAGAAGAAATTCCGGAAATCTTACAGCGTTGCAGCTATTCTGATTCGTTTATTCAAACTGCAAATGACTTGCAGATTTTAGATGCTATTAGCGGCTGTTATGAGCAATATAAAGTATTGAAACGAAATTAGAAACTTTCAGTCGCAGTTGCAGTGTTCAGCTGCCTAACATTGAAAAACACACAAATATAATCCCTGATTGCCATAAACAGTCAGGGATTTTGATTATTAGACAGGTCGAAAAGTCCTGAAATTTGTGAATTAAAAAATCGAAACAAATAATAAATGAAGAAATTCCTTTTTATTCTTACAACCTCGATAATTATTCTTTCTTGTGCTGTAAATCACAACACAAAAGATTTAATTGATTTTAAAACAAATAAAATTTCCAAAAAAAGTTTAAAGCTTAATGGCTATTACTATTATCAATTTGAAGCGGAAAGCAATCAAAATTATAACACTACTGAAAAAATAAAAAGGATAAACGCTATCTTCATATATGACGATGGATACAGTCTTTATCTATCAGGAATTGACGGACTTTATCCTTATTATTGTGCAGAAGGAAATCACCCTGAAAATAGTTTCGAAAATGCTCATAGAAATATAGAATTGTTAGTAAATGCCCAAAATTCTGACGACAAAAAAATTAAAAAAAGATGTGATTTTGAGCCAAATTACATTAACCATAAAGGATTAACTCAGATAACCGAAAATAACAACAAAATAAAAATGCAATATTATCAGACAGAAATGCAAATACCGAATAAAGACTCTTTTAATTCATACTATTTATATGAAATGAATGGTGAAGTAAAAAATGATTCAACGTTTGTGATTTATGAACTGAAAAGCTACAGAACCAATAAAATAGAAAATGTGAATATGGTTTATAAATTCAAAAAGTGTAATAAACCTGAATTAATGAATTATTTTAAAAAGAATATATAAAACACCACAAACTACAACAACGAATTTGATCAATAGAATTAATAGAAAGTTAGTTTTGCTTTTGGGATGATTTTTCAAATCCTAAAAATGGGCTTAATTTAGTCCCAAACCCGCTGTAATACCAGAACGTTAGCAAACATATTATGAAAAAACTGCTTAAATATTTTACATTTTTATTATTAGTTTCATGTAACCAAAAGATAAAAGAAAATATAGATTCTTCTGAAAAAGAGGTAAACAAGAAAATTGAAACAGAAGTTATTCAAGAGCAATACATTGAAAACGATACTTTATTATCCAAAATGGAATCTGATTTAAATGAGCTTGTTAAAAATCCAAAATTTACAATTGAAAAAGAACTGGTAAATAATAGACATGTAGAGAACATAATAGACACAATTAAAACTTTTAATTTTGATAAAATCAATATCAAATCGTATAAAGCGGTAAGTGAAGAATGGATTTTCGAAGCAAAAATTCTCAATTCAGGATTTGAATTTGCAAAGTCTATAAAAATTGGAATTGACAAAAAATCCTTTGAAAAAATATTAAATACAAAATTGAATTCTGAAATAGTAAAAGTTGGAAACTTAGAACAAACATCAGTATTCATCTTTAAATTTGAAAAAGATAGTCTCAAAGAAATAGATTATGAAGGTTACGTCGATTAGAAAATACGTTTGCTAACACACGCTACAAGCAATTTGGGTATTTAGCTTAATTTGAAATTGGTCTTGTATTTGGAAGATTTGGCAAATCCAAAAATAGGGCTTAATTTAGTTCCAAACTGCGTGCAGCGCGCGAACACGTTACCAGATATTGTAGGAAAAATCCGAATCCAAACAACAACCGATTTATATGAAATTATTAAAATTACAAATCATAGTTTTCTTAACTATTTTATCATTCAATATCCTAAATGCCCAACAGAATCTAAAACTTAATTTTAAAAGAATTGAACTAATATATTACGAAACAAATGGAAATCCATTAAAAATTAACGTTTCAAACTATGCGCAAATAAATGAATACGGAATTGTTACTGTTCATTTAAATGGTAACAATGGATTAAAATTTTACCAGTACCAATTATCAAATGAATTTATGAGTCAAATTAATTCATTAATGATTGGTAAAGATTCTTTAAAAAAACACTTGGTTAAAACTAAAATGGACGCTGGAAAACATTATACGGGAAGTTATAACTTTATTGCTTTCGACAACGAAGAATTGTGTTTTGTAGAACCATATATGTCAAAGGCATTTAATTTAACTTTTAACCAATTAGAAGATATAATATTGAAACAATCTGAAAATGCAGAAATTGAAAATCCAAAATTCAAAATTAAAGAAATAGAAAAGCGAGTTCTGATTGAACATAAAAAATCTAATTATTTACCAAAAATTGAGCAGTCACCAAGTATGAAATAAAACAACAGCTGGTAACAGCTACTACAACGGATTTGGATAATTGACTTAATGGAATAATGGTTTTATATTTGAATGATTTGTAAATCCGAAGAATGGACTTAATTTAGTCCCAAACCTGCTGTTATACCATAACGTTATCACTCATTTTAAAACTGCTCCAATGAAAAATCTACTTATTATTCTCCTATGTTTTTTCCTTATTAGTGCAAATAAACCAGAAGAAAATCTTGAGTTAAGAATTTATAATAACAGTAAGTTCAAAATAGAAAAGCTGAAATTTAACTTTAATGGTCAAGAAACAGAATTTAAAAATATTGAACCAAAAAGTTACAGTGAAATAAAGAAAATTAAAGGTTTATGGAAAGACAATTGTTATGATTTAACAGTATTCAGAAAGAAACTCTTTACAGAGAATTTTTGGAGTCATCAAATTTGTTTTCCAATTGACCATATTGGAAACAATAAGATCGAAAATGGAAAATATATACTAGTTTAAAAATCAAACAGATTGAAAAAGAAAAGTTTGATATTGAATCGGAATATATTGTGGATAAAAAAAACGAGTGATAACAGCTACTACAACGGTTTTAGGCAATAGGTTTAATGGAAAGTTAGTATCATAAGAAATAAATTTAACAAATCTGAAAACAGGACTTGATTTAACACCAAATCCCACTGTAGCAAAACATTATATATTATTTTACCTACAAAATAAAAAAAGATGAAACAAATATTTATTATTGGATTAATGATAATAACCGTAAATTCTTGTTTTGGACAAAAAGCAAAAGTTGATAGTTTGCTAACTGAATTTAAGAAGAAGTCTTTTTATGGAAATGTTTATCCCGCCAAACAAGAACTTGAAAACTACCAGAAAATAATTATTCCAGAATTAATAAAACTTTTAAAAGATACAAGTTTTGTAAAACTAACAAACACGGCAGATTTAATTTATCCAGGAAGCACAACTTTCTATGGACACGGACATTACATACCATATGATATGGATTGGGTTTCTGTAAGATCAGGTTGGCTGCTCGAAGAAATAACATTCCAAGATTTTAATTATAAGAATTCTGCAGTTAATGACGAAACTCTCTTAAAACTTATGAAAGAGAACTATAATGACTATCTAGAAAAAGGTACTTATGACTTAGATTGGAAAAACAAAACATCAAATCAAAAAAACAGAGAATACCGAAAAATACTTTCGAAGAATGTGGAAAAATGGTGGAAAGAAAACAAAAAAAATTGGAGTCGAATTTCCGCAATTAAAGAAGCATTAAATTCAAACAATGAAAACAGATTGAGTAATGTCTTTCAATACTTAAGATACGGAGATTCAAAATGTGATAAAATGACTAAAGAAGTATATGATATTGAAATAAAACCTATAATAATATCACTAAAAGAAACAACGGAATATTCCGAAATACAACAACAAATTAAACTACTATTAAACAGCAGTATTAGTTCAAAAATAGTAGATAGCAAAAATAGCAGGTAAAAGACACTGCAACTGATTTGAACAAAATACCTATCAATTTTATATCCTAAATTTTAAATCTGATCACTTAATGTTTTTTCAGTATCTCAAAACACTACATTTACCTGTAATTAACTTTAAAACAAGTAAATCATGTCAAAAGGTCAAGATGCTAAAAAAACAGCAAAAAAAGAACCGCTAAAAACGGCTAAGGAAAAGAAAGAAGAAAAAAGAGAAAAGAAAAATGCACCTAAGAGAGATTAATTTTTAGTATTCAGTTACAGTCGCAGTTTTCAGTCTCAAAGGAAACTGAAAACCGTGACTGAAAACTGAGACTTTTTATTTAACTGGAATATTCGAAAGAATTTCCAATACAAATTTCCAATATTTCTGAGCAGATGAAATACTTGCTCTTTCATCCGGAGAATGCGCACCGTGAATAGTTGGACCAAAAGAAATCATATCCATTCCCGGGTAATTTGTTCCTAAAATTCCGCACTCTAAACCAGCGTGACAAGCTACAACTTTTGGTTGTTCTCCATTTTGCTTTTCGTAAATCCCTTTTAAAACTTCTAGTATTTCCGAGTTTACATTTGGAGTCCATCCCGGATAAGAACCAGAAAGTTCTACTTCGCATCCAACCAATTCAAAAGCAGAACGTAAAGAATTAGCCAAATCAAATTTTGAAGATTCAACAGAAGATCTTGTTAGACATCCAATTAAAATCTCTCCATCTTTAATTACAACACGAGCAATATTATTTGAAGTTTCTACCAAATCCTCCATGTCTGCACTCATTCGGTAAACACCATTTTGAGCAGCATAAATCGCTCTGATGATTCCTTCCTGAACACCTAAATCCATCACTTTTTCAGGTAAATCACCTTTTACGATTTCAATAGATAAATTAGGCTCAGTCGTTTTATATTCAGCTTTGATATCAGCAATGATTTCCTGCATATCATAAACGTAAGCTTCATCAAACATTTGAGAAATAATTACTTTCGCAACACTTTCTCTTGGAATTGCATTTCTTAAACTTCCTCCATTGATTTCGACAATCTGCAAACCAAAGTTTTCAAAAGCATCAAACAACAAACGATTCATGATTTTATTAGCATTTCCTAAACCTTTGTGAATATCCATTCCTGAATGTCCTCCGTTTAAGCCTTTTACTGTAATAGTATAACCAACCGAAGCTTCTGGAACTTCTTCTTCATGATAGGTCCTTGTAGCTGTTACATCAATTCCTCCAGCACATCCAATATCAATTTCATCGTCTTCTTCTGTATCTAAATTCAATAAAATCTCACCTTGCAAAATTCCTCCTTTAAGGTTTAATGCTCCGGTCATTCCTGTTTCTTCATCAATTGTAAACAAAGCTTCGATAGCCGGATGCGGAATATCTTTGCTTTCCAGAATAGCCATAATTGTTGCAACTCCCAAACCGTTGTCGGCACCAAGAGTCGTACCGCGCGCACGAACCCAGTCACCATCAACATACATGTCGATTCCTTGTGTGTCAAAATCGAAAACAGTATCAGCATTTTTCTGGTGCACCATATCAAGATGTCCTTGCATTACGATAGCTTTACGATTTTCCATGCCTGGAGTGGCTGGTTTTCTAATAATTACATTTCTAATTTCATCTTCAAAAGTTTCTAAACCTAAGCTGTTTCCAAAATTTTTCATAAACTCAATAACACGCTCTTCTTTTTTAGAAGGACGTGGTACGGCATTTAAATCTGCAAATTTGTTCCAAAGTGCTTTTGGCTCCAGATTTCTTATTTCCTGACTCATTATATATTTTGTTTGATGTTTAACAATTAAGAGCTTCAAAGTTACAAAGTTTAAAAGTTATTTGTGCCACGAATTACGCGAATTAGCACAAATTATAATGGCTCTAAAATGAATCAGATTAGTAATTAGTGAAAATTCGTGCAATTCGTGACGAACTTTTTTCAATCAGTCAAAAATGTATTTATATTTACGTATCCAAAAATTATACTGTGAAATCGAAATACATTCTTCCATTATTTTTATTAGTTCAAATCATCTTCTTAAGAATTCTAAGATATTTTCCAGATTATGTAGAAGGTTTCTACAGCAACAATATCTTTATCCGAATTTCACACTTTCTAAGAATAGCCTTAGGCCGAATTCCTTTTTCTCTTGGTGATTGTATTTATGCTTTTCTGATTTTAGGAATAATTGGATGGTTTTGGAAAATCCGAAAAACATGGAGAACCGATTGGAAAGATCATCTTTTAACGATTTTAGGTAAAATTTCTGTTTTTTACTTTTTCTTTCATCTGCTTTGGGCTTTCAATTATTATCGTAAACCTCTTTTCGAAAAAATGGAAATCAAAAGAGAATATACTGATGCGGATCTTTTAGCTTTTACAAAAAGATTAATGGTCAAAACAAACGAAATTCAGCAACTGATTACAAAAAGTAAAAATGAAAAAGTAGTATTTCCATATGCGCAGAAAGAATCGTTCCAAAAGATTTTGAACGGATATGACAATTTAGCCAAAGAACATCCTTATTTCAAATATGAAACTTTAAGCGTTAAAAAATCACTTTTTAGCACTCCCCTGACTTATATGGGATTTGGAGGATATTTGAATCCGTTTACAAATGAAGCTCAGATTAATGATAAATTACCAATGTACACTTTTCCGTTGACTACTGCTCATGAAATGGCGCATCAAATTGGTTACGCAAGTGAAAATGAATGCAATTTTATAGGTGTTTTGGCATCTGTAAAAAACGATGATTTGTACTATCAATATGCAGGATATGCTTTTACACTTCATTATTGTTTAAGTGTCTGGAATTATAAAGATGAAAAGGTTTTTAAAGAATTAACGCAAAATATTCATCCGGGAATTTTAAAGAACTTTCAGGAAAGTGAAGATTTTTGGAGAAGATATGACACTTTTATAGATAAAGGTTTTCACTTTCTATGGGATAATTTCTTAAAAACAAACAATCAAAAAGATGGAATGGAAAGCTATAGTAAATTTATCGATTTGATGATTAATTATTATAAGACACGACAATTGTAGAAAGTTGCCACGAATTTCACGAATCAACTCGAATTTCAAAATCAAAGCGCCACTTTATTTTTTATCATTTTGTGTTGTGAGAAGCAATTCGGGAAATTTGTGAAATTCGTGGCGAAAAAATATATCCTTCTTGTAACAAAATTGATCACACTACTACTAATACTTTTATGAGCGAAAATCTAGAACAATCATTTGTTGCGCAATTGCAGGCAAATCAGAATATAATCCACAAGATTTGTAGATTATATACTGCCGGCGAAGATGCTCACAAAGATTTGTTTCAGGAAATTACTATTCAGCTCTGGAAAGCGTATCCAAAATTTAGAGGAGACAGCAAATTTTCTACCTGGACGTATCGTGTTGCATTAAATACTGCAATCACTTTATACCGAAAAACCAAAAGAACCGTATCGACAGTAGAATATGAAAGTCATCAGCATTTTGTAAAAGATGTTGATTACAATTATGAAGAGGAAGAACAGATTAAGTTGATGTATAAAGCCGTTTATCAGCTTAATGACATCGAAAAAGCATTAGTTTTTATGTATTTAGAAGACAAAGATTATCAAGAAATAGCCGAAACATTAGGAATCAGCGAAGTGAATGCCCGCGTGAAAATGAACAGAATTAAAGGAAAGCTTAAAAAAATACTAAATCCTTAAAAATTATTATGAAAGAACTGGATTTATTAAAAAAAGACTGGAAAAAGAACTCGGATTCTTTTGAACAAATTTCTGAAAAAGAAATCTACAAAATGATTCATAAAAAATCTTCATCGATTGTGAAGTGGATTTTGATTATCAGCATTTTGGAGGTTATTTTTTGGACCATATCAAACTATTTCTCCAATATCGACGATATCCTTAAGAAAATAAATCACCCCGAAATTATACTTTATATGGAAATTATAATGTATTTCAATTATGTCGTGATTTTAGTTTTCATTTACTTTTTCTATAAAAACTACAAAACCATAACCACAACTGTCTCGACTAAATTACTGATGAAAAGTATTTTAAAAACCAGAAAAACAGTTCAGTATTATGTTTGGTATAATCTGGGAATGATTGTAGTTTCGTCTATTCTAAGTTTTTTCATAGGATATGTATACAATCCTGATATGGCTTTTATTAGAGAAAAACTAGCGATGAACGGAAAAGCAATGTTGTTTTCAATTGGTGCTTTAGTCCTTCTTACGCTCGTTTTCTTCGGAATGTTCTGGTGTATTTACAGATTGCTTTACGGAACTTTATTGCGCAGATTATATGCTAATTATAAAGAATTGAAGAAGATTGATTTCTGAAAAAGTTGCTGAGATTCTAAGTTTCTGAGACTCTGAGATTCTAAGTTTTTTTTAAAACTAAATAAATCCCAAAAACCTTTATTTAGTTTTAAATCTTAATATTCATTTTCCGTATCCTTGTAGCTCCATCGTCTCATTTCATTAAGTTCTTCTTGCGCTTTGATTTCTTCAGCCGGAATTACTTTTAAGAATGATGGATGTTGTTCAATTGCGTATTCTACTTTTTCTACAATTTCTTCGATTGTATCATTTTCATAATCAATATCAAGAGGTTCTTTGATGATGAAAGATTGCAGAATTCCTTTTTTCTTCATTCGTAATCCTTTCTTGTCAAAAGATCGGCGGAAGCCATCAATTACAATAGGAATAACGATTGGTTTGTGTTGCTTAATAATATGAGCAGTTCCTTTACGAACAGGTTTGAATGATTTCGTAGTTCCTTGCGGAAACGTGATTACCCAGCCGTCATTAAGAGCAATTCTGATATTTTCAGTATCATTTGGGTTAACATCTCTTTTCTCAGTAACATCTACTCCTTTTGCACGCCAGGTTCTTTCAACAGTAATTGCTCCAACGTATGCCAAAATTCTTGGTAGTAAACCTGCTTGCATTGTTTCTTTGGCGGCAACATAATAAATATTCATTTTTGGTTGCCATAAGTAACCAATGTTCTTAATAGTATCCTGACGTCCGCTTAAACTTGCGTTAAAGACATGAAACATCGCTACAACATCGGCAAAATAAGTTTGGTGATTCGAAATAAACAGCACATTAGTATCAGGAAGTGTTTTAATAATTTCAGATCCTTCAATCTGCAATTCATTAAATCCTCTGTATCTGCGGTGCGTCATGGACCCCAAGATACGGATCAACCATTTCTTGATGAATAATATATGTCCAAAAGGATTTCGTTTAAACAATCCCATAGCTGTTTATTGTATTTTTTTGTTAAGTCGCAAACATACAAAAATTATTCTTTTAGCAATACTATAAAGCAATTTCGGAAATAAATTGTTATTATAATGAATATCAAATTGTTAAATATTCATTTTTACAAATTTTCTTCAAAAACCAATTTTAACACATCTCTCAGTTCACTTAATATCATAGCTGTCGCGCCCCACACCACGTGGTTTTGTATATTAAAAGCAGGAACTAAAATATTGGCTGCATAGGAAGTTGACAATCTGGCTTCGATAATGATTTCATCATCTAAAAATACCGACAAAGGTAATTCTATAATATCTGCAACTTCTCGGATATCCGGAAAAAACGAAAGCTCTTCTTTAGCTATTCCCAAAAAAGGATGAACCAAAAAATTGCTAGGCGGAATATACATTGGGGAAAAGTGCTTTATAACTTCTATTTTATCCGGAAAAACACCAATCTCTTCATGTGTTTCTCTTAAAGCGGTTTCTTCAAAATTAGCATCGGTGGTTTCAAATTTTCCGCCGGGAAACGCAATTTGCGAAGAATGCACACCGTTATATGCATTTCTTACGATTAAAATGAGATGTGTTTCTCTATTCTTCGGATAAAGCAACATCATAACTGCAGCGATTCTTGGATTTTTTGTTTTAATATCAAGATTTTGTAATTCCTGAATACGTTCTTTTGGCGCCATTTTTATATGAGCAAATGTAGCCGGCAGTTCAACAGGAATTAAATCAGGAACATATTGTAAAAAATCTTGAAAATCCATATTCAAAGTTTATTTTTGTACTTTCAAATAAAATATAAATATACTTTAGAAAACGCGGTTCTACAAGTTTTCTAAATACCAAAGCCATAAAAAATGTACAGCAGAGAAGAATCACAACGAATTAAGAGAGAGTTCTGGGTTGCTTTCGCAGAAAAATATCCGAGAAAATGGGTTCTTTATGATACAAAAATTAAGGATTTCTCCTTTAAATTTTTCGTTGACAATAAAAAAGCACAAGTCTTAATTGATATAGAACATCGAAGCGACGAAAAACGAACTGCTTATTTTGAAAAAATTGAAGCCTTAAAAAATATACTGGAAGAAGAATTTATTAAAGATTTGGTTTTCGAGAAAAACTACACTTTAGAAAGCGGCAAAAACATTAGCAGAATCTGGGTTGAAAAACTTGGCGTAGGTTTTAGTAATCGAAACAATTGGGATGCCATTTTTGATTTTTTCAACGAAAACATGCATGCGCTTGAAATGTTCTACTTGGAATATGATGAGTTTATTAAGGACATTGAGTCGTAAAAGATTCTGAGTTTCTAAGATACTAAGATTAAAAAAGGCTTGAAATTCAAATATGAATTTCAAGCCTTTATAAGTTAATAAGCTAAACTTTGTACTTTGTACTTTGTACTTTGTACTTTGTACTTTGTACTTTGCACTTTGTACTTTTTTTACCTTTTAATTATCTTTTTTGTTACAACTCCTGAATCTGAAGAAAGCTTTATAAAATAAACTCCAGCGGCAAACTTAGACATATCGACTTGTAATTCGCTTTTGTTTTCAGCTTTTGCCGAATATAATTCTTTTCCTTCTATAGAATAAACCGCAATTTTTTGTGGAGAAACAGCGTTCGAAAATGTCACATTTAATTGTTCTTTTACTGGAACCGGATACATTCTAACAGTAGAATTTTCTTTTTCTGCTGTTGGATCAAGCCCAAGTGAACCTGATGATTTGCCAACATTCACTTTTACAATAAATGATGGGGCATTTTCTCCAGGATTATCTGACGTGCCTATTGCAAAAATATAATTATCACTATTAGAAGTTGATTTTGCAGTTGGAGAAGTTACTCCTTCTAAAGCAATTATATCGCTTAAATGATCTATTTCAGCCGGCATCTCAAAATCTTTAACAAATGTACCGTCAAGATTAATTGCAGTCACATTAGAGTCACCTTCTGTTATATAAAGAACAGAACCTAACTGCTCAATTTTTCTGTAATCGTGATAATCGCTACTTCCAATTTTTCCGCTTTTTTGGTTTTCATTAAATTCCAAATCCATTTTACCATCCTTAGAAAGTTTTACAATTTGATTTGGAACAGGCACTCCGTTAAAATTTGCATATATACCTGCTAATATAATTTCTCCCGAATCAAGTATCTTAATATTACCAACTGCAGAGTCTGGTCCTGTGCCATCTATTTTAAAAGTTTCATCAATTGAACCATCTAAATTAAGTCTCAACATTTTAAAAGAGTATCCTCCATTATTGAAAACATTATAAATTCCGCTACAAAGAATTTTATCGTCATGCAACTCAAAATAAAGTCCCGTAATCCAAACATTTGAATCTGAATTTAATATGTATTCTGTCTCCTGAACCCCATCTTCATTTAATCTAAATAATCTCCACTGATCTGTCACTAAAATTTTACCGTTTTCTAATACTTTGAAACGACTCATTTCGATAATCTGCGAGTCCTTTTTAAAATCAAAATCTTTTAAGACCTCTCCTTTATTATTCAGTTTTAGAAATTTAGTCTTAGTACTTACAAAAATAGTTGTACTGTTTACCACTTGAAATTGTCTTATTTCTCCAATATATTTCGGAAAAACAAATGATTCATTGAAAGATCCATCCGTATTCATTAATGCAATACCAAAAGTGTCTACATCATTAATTCTAACAAAATCACCCTTCACTACTAATTTTCCATCAATAGATTCTCCAGTTTGAAAACTTCCAAATCTACTAGTCTGTAAGTCTGAAGACTCTAAAGCATTTCCATTTAAATCACGAACTGATAAACCATATCTATTACCAATTTGCTCTGTACTATTATAGATAATTTTGTCTGCAACAAAACCCATATTAAAATCATACGCCAGTTCGTTTAATTTGGCAGGTGAAAAACTTTCATCTAATGATCCATCTGAATTTAACCTAACAAAATAAAAACCGTAATCGACACTATTATTAATTCCTACATTTAAATATATATAAGAATCTTTAACGAAAATTTTTGAGTTGAAAGGTGTACCGTACTGACATTTAAAACTAGAATCAAGTGTTCCGTCTGGGTTTAATCTTATCATAAAAGGCACTACAGAGTTTTCTTCAGTACTAAAAAAGTTTCCACCAATTAATAATTTTCCATCATCCTGTAGTGCTAAAGAAAATGCATACCCTTTTCCTCCTTCTCCAATATCAAATGTTGAATCAAGTATACCATCAGAATTTAATTTTACAAGACCATTTTTAGAAATTCCATTAACAGCTGTAAACATACCGCCAACATAAATACCCTCAGTAGAAACCACAACTGTATTTGTCGAAGCATTAAAAGCTAAGTCATTATTAAAAGTTTCATCCAAAGAAAAATCGCTATTGTATCTGTGCAAATAACAGCTTTTACTACCATAAGCGTCAATTTCACCACCAGTAACTAATATTTTATCATCAGCCTGGATCGCTATAGATTTCGCCATAATAAGGTCAGTAATAGAACTTAAAATTTCACCACTTGAATTAAGTTGATGCAATGCATAATGATCAGGAGCAAGAGCGGTCGGATTATCCATTAAGACAATAATATTTCCATTACTTTGAAATTTTGCATCTCTAATTTCTAGTTTTGGATCCCCGTTAAAAACAAAAGTTTCGTCAAGCGAATAATCTGCATTTAATCGGATAAGGTTATTAACTTTTTTGCCTTTATAAAATTCAATTTTCCCTCCTAATAAAATTTTTCCATCAGGAAATTCTTTGATTACTGCAATTTTTGCAGCTTTATAAGGAACTGGTTTTACAAAAGTTTCATCTATTGTTTGGGCATAAGATGATAATAATCCGAAAAGAGTAAGTAATAATAAAGAGTAGAATTTCTTCATACGCACTGTAGGTTAAGGTTGTTTTTGGGTTTAGTTTTAAAAAAATGGCCTCTTATTTTAGATAATAGACATAATTTTAACAAGTCAAATATAGCAATTTAAACAAACAGCAATTAAAAATGTTTTATTTTAAAAATAGCATACGCTTTATCAAAAAAACTGATAGCCAGAAAGCCTTAAATAAACCGAATTCTAAATAACAAACCCGACAAACTTTAAAGCTTGTCGGGTTTGTTATTTAATCTCAGTATCTTAGAATCTTAGAATCTCAGAAACTTAAAATCTAACTACACACTAAAAATATTATAAACAATAATATGATCATCGTAATTGATGTAAAGTTGTTTTCGGTAATCTTGTTTTTTTCGTGTTATGATCGATAATTTACATTCTCTTCCATCATTGTCTTTACACATAAAAGAATACGTAATATCGGTTTCATTTTCTTCTCGTTCAATATAATCCAAAATACTAAAAAGCTGAATTTCCTGAGAATAAACTACGATTCGGTGTTTATTGGTATCTAAAACTACCGAAAGATTAACCAAATCAAGATTAGACCATTCGCCCCATTTTCCTTTTTGATTTTTCTCTAAAACACTAAAACCCGAAGTCTTAAAATGATATGACTGACTTTGAGCATCTTGGAGTCCAAATAAAAGAAAAAGTAATAGTATAGCAGTGCGAATAAAATTCATAATATAATTCTTGCAGATAATTAAAACTCAAATTTAGTCTTTTCTTCGCAGGCTGCTTCAAATTCGGTCATCATTTGTTGAATAATTTGCTCAACCGGCAAAATTTCATGTATCAGTCCAGCTATCTGCCCTATTTCTAGTTCGCCTTCTTCAAGATCGCCTTCAAACATTCCTTTTTTGGCTCTTGCTCTTCCCAAAAGAGTTATTAATTCTTCTTTCGAAGGACATGTTTCATATAAAGCCTGAACATCATTGTAGAATTTATTCTTTATTAATCTTACTGGCGCCAATTCTTTCAAAGTCAATTGAGTTCCGCCTTCATTTGTGCTCAATATGGTGTCTTTAAAATTATTGTGAGCTGACGATTCTAATGAAGCTGCAAAACGACTTCCTACCTGAACACCATCTGCACCTAGAATCATCGCTGCCAGCATTCCTCTTCCTGTTGCAATTCCGCCCGCAGCCAAAATCGGGATTTGGATTTTTTCTTTCACCATCGGAATCAATGTAAAAGTTGTTGTTTCTTCGCGACCGTTATGTCCGCCAGCTTCAAATCCTTCCGCTACGACGGCATCAACTCCTGCCTCTTGTGCTTTTAAAGCAAAAACACTGCTGCTTACAACATGAACAACTGTAATTCCTTTAGACTTTAAAAAAGAAGTCCATGTTTTAGGATTTCCTGCTGAAGTAAAAACAATTTTCACACCTTCTTCAACGACGATATTCATTATTTCTTCAATGTTAGGATATAACATCGGAATATTAACTCCAAACGGTTTATCGGTTGCTTTTTTGCATTTTTGAATATGCTCTCTTAAAACTTCAGGATACATCGACCCTGCTCCAATTAAACCTAAACCTCCAGCATTACTAACGGCTGATGCTAATTTGTAACCACTGTTCCAAATCATTCCTCCCTGAATTATTGGATATTTTATTTTAAAAAGCTGCGTAATCTTGTTCATTCAGAGATTGTTATTGTTTGATTATTTTTCCCGTTTTATGTAAACTTTCACTATCGAAAGTATAAAAATAGAGTCCACTGTTTAAGTTTTCAACAGACAGAAACGGGTTTTGATTTGTTATTTGTTTTTCAATTATTCTTTGCCCTAATACAGAATAAATTACAACCGAGGCGTCATAATCTGATTGTGGAATCATAAATGAAACTATTGTTTTTGCTGGATTAGGAAATACCGAAAAATTAGAAGCTATAGCAAAATTCTCGAACCCTAAAGTAGCACCAAAATTTGGTATTCCGTAACCGTAATTATTATCCGGAGTAGTATATCGATCTGACGACTCAAGAATCATTTGCCGGATTTCTTTATTTGTTTTTGTTGGAAATGCCTGCCATAGACACGCAATCATTCCAGCCAATACCGGACATGAGAAAGAAGTTCCGTTTGAAGTCCCGATATTTCCTAATTCATCCGAAACAACAGTTCCGCTTCCCTGTGCCATGACATCAGGTTTAATCCGATTATCATAGCTCGGTCCTATCGAACTAAAACTAGATTTTGTTTTTGAGGAATCTACTGAACCAACTGTAATTACAGAAATAGCATCTGCCGGCGCCCCAACATGAGGTTCGGCAGTTCTGCCTTCGTTTCCTGCTGAAGCCACAACAATAATTCCGCGACTAAAAGCGATTTCTGCGCCACGCGAAATAAAAGTCGTACTGCCGTTCATATCGCTATAAGTATGACTTTCGCCCGCTTTATCAAACTCAAAATAACCAAGTGAAGTTGTAATAATATCTACACCAAGGCTATCTGCTTTTTCGGCAGCTTCCACCCAAAGTGATTCTTCGATTGGATTTTCAGAAGTATCATCTTCTGTTATAAATAAATAATAAGAAGCATCAGGAGCGGTTCCTACCAAAGCATTTTCCTTATAGCCTCCCATTGTTGAAAGAACCAAGGTTCCATGATCATCACCGGTATAAAAATTAGTATTTCGGTTCACGAAATCATACCCTCCCAAAATTCGATTATTTGCTTGAAGATTCGCAAAAGGTTGTGCAGTATTAACTCCCGGAAAACCAGCGTCCAAAACTGCTATAATTTTTCCTGAACCGGTATAATCCTTTTGATGTAAAACTTGGCCATTAAGCATTTGAATTTGATTCCCGGAATTTCCATACGAATAATCAATAGCGGTTTCAAGCTTATTAACCGTTTTTAAAACTTTGTTTGGATTTGCTTTTTTTGAAGTGGTGTTTAAGGTCTTATTTGCAAAAACAATCTTGTCTACAAAAGACAATGACTGTAGTGCTATAATATTCGTTTGAGTTCCTTTAATGTGCAATGCATTCAGCCATTTTGAACGCGCCAAAACAGAAATTCCTGTTGCCGATTTTATCTGATCTACATAATTTTTTTCAATTGGAACATCAGTGAGATCAAGCGCAATACTTTGATTTGTTCTACGCTCCAAAGCACGGGAAGATAGCATTTGTGAAGGATTATCCAAAAATTGTTGCGCACTTGGTTTGTCTTTAAAATATATCCATGCATCTTCTTGCGAAAACATCACAGCTGAAAAAAACAATAAAAAAAAGGCAAAACATTTTTTCATACTCTACTTTCTTCAAAAGGAAAACCTTTCTAAAAAAGTATAAAGCTAAGAAATTACTCCCGAACCTACTAATTCATTTTCTAAATACCATGCAACAAATTGCCCTTCGGTAATTGCTGATTGAGGTTCGTCAAAATGAACGTACATTCCGTTTTCAAATTGATATAAAGTTGCTTTTTGCAAAGGCTGACGGTAACGAATTCTTGCCATAACTTCCATCGATTCACCTGATTTTAATGCCAAATCAGTACGAACCCAATGAACCTCAGAGTTTCCAACAAATAAAGCCTTTTTGAACAATCCAGGATGATTGCTTGATAAACCGGTATAAATGGTATTGGTATCAACATCTGTCGCGATTACAAACAACGGATCAGTAGTTCCTCCAACATTCAATCCTTTTCTTTGTCCGTTTGTAAAATAATGTGCACCTTGATGTTTTCCAACAACTTTTCCCATTGTTGGTACATAATGCAATTTATCAGATTCTGCTTTTAATTGCTCTTCCAAAGACAAGCCTGAAGTATCTTCAGCACTATAAATTGGATCATTTTTATCAACCTGAACAATTTTCCCTTCTTTTGGTTGCAATTTTTGTTGCAAGAATTCAGGAAGACGCACTTTTCCGATAAAGCATAATCCTTGCGAATCTTTCTTTTCGGCTGTTACCAGTTCCATTTCAGCTGCAATTTCACGAACTTCAGGTTTTGTTAATGCGCCAATTGGAAACAATGCTTTTGCCAATTGCTCTTGTGATAATTGACATAAAAAATAAGATTGATCTTTATTGATATCATTTCCGGCAATCAGTTGATAAACCGTTTCTCCATCCACTTCAATTTCGCTTTTTTGACAATAATGTCCCGTTGCTACATAATCTGCACCAAGACTTAAAGCAATTTTCATAAAAACATCAAATTTGATTTCGCGGTTACAAAGTACGTCCGGATTTGGAGTTCTTCCTTTTTCATATTCGTTGAACATATAATCAACGATTTTTTCTTTGTATTCTTCACTTAAATCAACAGTTTGAAACGGTATTCCAAGTTTTTCGGCAACCAATAAAGCATCATTGCTATCCTCTAACCAAGGGCATTCGTTAGAAATAGTAACCGAATCGTCATGCCAGTTTTTCATAAAAAGGCCAATAACTTCGTATCCTTGCTGCTGCAATAAATAGGCTGCAACACTAGAATCTACACCACCGGAAAGTCCAACAACTACTCGTTTCATTTTAAAATGTTTGATTTTTTAAGGTTGCAAAGGTACGCCAAATAATAGAAAATTTTCACTGTTTTGATTAGTTTATATAATCACGCAGTAAACAAAAGCTATCGTTTTTTTTAATTACTTTTAATAACCAATTTAAAAGTCATGCAAAAAATTGTTTACAGCTTTATTTTACTTCTACTAACAGTATCTTTAAGTGCTCAAAGATTCAGTGCTTCGCTACCTAATTATGAAGCTTACAAGGAATTTAGAGGTAAACCACTTTCTGATAAATTTTCTAATATAGAATCTGTAAAAGTGATTTATGATTTACGAAAGAAAAAAATGTACTATTTCAACAGTACTTTGATTCCGTTGCATTATGATTTTGTCGTAAACTATCTGAATTACAGAGATGATTTAGAAATTTTCAATAGAGACAATTATAGCAATACTGAGAAAAATCGCGATTATTTACTCGGAAACCTAAATCATATAAAAGGAACAGACAAATGGATTTTCGAATTGGCCGCGTCTGATGATATGCCACTTTCTCTGATTGAACGTTTTTTTAATCTCGTAAAAAACTCCACTTTTATTGGTGAAAACCTGAAATTCTATTTAAACAATCCAGAAAAAATGGAATGGTTTGAACAGCAAAAATTTAAAATTCCATGTGTAAAATCAGATTATATTTTTAATGAAATTACGTATCAGCAAGTTGTTTCAGGAAACAATGTCGGAATTCTGAAAGAATACAAAATAAAGGACTTAGAACGTACAAAACCAAATCCAGATGAAATTGTAGTTCTGGACGGAACGCCGGATATTTTACCCAATGTAAGAGGAATTATTGTAAATGAGCTTCAAACACCGTTAAGCCATTTAGTTCTTCTGGGCAAAAACAGAAAAATTCCGATTATGGCGTATACCAATGCTTTCAAAGACAATAATATTAAAAGATTATTATCTAAAAAAGTGGAATTGAACATTCAGGTGGATACTTTTTTTATTAAGGAAACCAACAAAAAAATTGCTCAGAAAACGAATTCAAAAAAGAAAAAATTAGTCATTGATACCACTGTTACGGAATTAGTCAATCTTAATACGATTCCGAAAAAAGGAGTGAATTTTATTGGTTCGAAAGCACAAAATATGGCTTATTTAATTGCAATTTCTAAAGAAATCCCTTTTAGAACTCCAGAAAATGCTCATGCAATTCCGTTTTATTATTATACAAAACACATTCAAAAAAAATCTATTGCTCCTTTGATAGAAGAACTTTTGGCAAATTCCCAAAAAGATTCTACAATATCAATTCAGCAGCAATTAAAAAAGATAAGGGATGCTATAAAAAAAGAACCTGTTGATCCTGAATTAATAGCAAAACTAAACCAGACTTTTAAAAATGCTGCGTTCAAAAATTTCCGATTCCGATCCTCTACAAACGCAGAAGATTTGGATGATTTTAATGGTGCCGGATTATATGATTCTAAAACAGGGATTTTAGGCGACAGTATAAAAACTTTTGAAAAAGCGATTAAACAAGTTTGGGCAAGCGTTTGGAATGAAGCTTCTTATAATGAAAGAGAACTTTTTGGCATCGATCAGCATAATATTGCAATGGGCGTTTTAGTTCATCGATCTTTTCCGGATGAACTTGCAAACGGAGTAATTATAACCAAAAATGTTTTCCGAAAAGATTATCCGGGAATTACTGTCAATGTTCAAAAAGGAGAAAATTCAGTTGTAAAACCCGAAAAAGGAGAAATATGCGAGCAATTTATAGCTTCTCATTTTAATGACGGAAAGAACGAAACCGATTTTGAAGTCGACTACACTTCCAATTCAAATTTAAATAATAACGAACCTTTATTAAACAGAAAAGAAATAGGCAATCTTTATCTTGTCAGCAAAAAGATTGAAGAAAAAATGTATCGTTATTGGAGAAAAAACAAATTTAATCCAGTTGATATTGAATTTAAAATTGTGGGCGAAAACAGGGATTTATACATCAAACAAGTGCGTCCTTTTAATGAATAAATCAATAAAAAACCTGCACATCAATTTCATTTAAAACAGTATTTACTAATACAATTTTAAAATCGAAATCCTGAATGTTTATTTTTTCCTGAATCGCTTTTCGCAGATTTCCATTCTCTAACGAAAAATCGTTTAAAAGCGGTATTTTAACATCAACAATGTTCAGGTATTTTGAAGCTTTTTTGTTTACTATAAATGAAGCTGCAATATAAAATCCGATAATGATCAACTGAAAAAACAGAAGCACTTCAATTTTTTCATACGGATACATAATATCCAATATAGAAAGTGTGATTGTTGCAAAAAGAAAAATGATAGCATTTACTGTAAAAGACTGGGTTCTAAATCTTAAAATGGAAAAAATAGCAAACAAACCAAAACCAATTCCGACTCCAATTTCAATTTTGGTAAACAAATAACAAAGCGAAAAAGTACACAATCCAACAATAACCATTAATGGATTTATAGTTTCATTATCTTTTCGATTGGAGAAAAAATACAAAACCAAAATTGAAAAAAACAATAATAAAAACCGGCCGATGAGTTCGTTTAAATTCATTGTATCAAATTATTAGCAAATCAAATTTAAACAATTTATGATATAATCATAAATAAAGTTTGCCACGAATTACACCAATTCTCACAAATTTTATTCAGCAGTCAAAGTCAAATTAATTCGTGAAAATTGGTGTAATTCGTGGCAAAAAATATCGGATAGATTAATTTATTCCATTTTAGGCTTTGAGTCAGATTGGTAGTTGCTTTTTGGATCACTCATATTGACTTCTTTCGTTAGTTTTCCTTTTAAGAAAAACTGCCACATTCCAACTTTTTTACCGTTAAGAAATTTCCCTTTAGAAGCCATTACACCATCCGAATCATAAAAAACAGCTTCTCCGTTATACACATTATCTTTATAAGTACTCTGCTCTAAGAGAATATCGTTTTGTCCATATTTTTTATAAACCCCATCCTTTAAACCATTCTTATAAGTGGTTTCTTCCGCGATTTTAGAATTTGGATAAAAAACAGATCTTGTACCTTCTAATTTTCCATTTTTGTAGTTTTCAAGTGTCATTACTACTTTAGAAGCTTTGTGATAGTATTTCCATTCTCCTTCTCTAGCCTTTCCAATTTCCTTCCCTTCACTTACCTTGTTTTTATTCTGATCATAAAAAATCGTGTAAGAACTTCCGTCATTTGCAGTGAAATCACGCGTCGCTATTACATCACCTTTTTTAGTATCATCAAAAAACTTAAAAACTCCGGTTTCTTTTCCGTGATTGAAAGTACCTTCATAACGAGGACGTTTCGACACTTCATAAGTTCCTTTCCAAACTCCGTCTTTTTTACCGCTGGCATCTACTTTATTAAGTTCTTGAGAAAAAGCTGCTGTACTGATTAGAAATAAAATCCAAATTTTTTTCATAAACTGTTTTTCTTTATAACACTAAAAAGTGTGTTTTATTATTGCAAAAGTATAACCAATTTTACTTTTTTAATGATTTTTTAAAGTCTTAAATAGTATTTTAAATTTTGTTTAATCAAAATTAAACAAAATTAACAACTCAAATGATAAAACCAAAGTCAACACAATATAAACTACTAAAAATCAACATTGTAAAAAACAAAACAAAGAAACAAAACATGTAATAAATATAAATTTTGTTTAATATTATATAAAAAACATTAAACAAAACTTTGTAATTTAGCCTGACAAATAAAAAAACTATATTATGAAAACATTAAAAATTAAATTAATTGCTTTCTTAGCATTAATTGCTTTCGTCAGTGTTTCATGTAACAATGATGACAATGATACGTCACAAACCCCACAAACGATTGTATCTATTGCGAAAGCAAATCCCGAACTTAGCAATTTAGTTGCTGCGTTAGAAAAAGCAGATTTAGCTGCTACATTGAACACTTCCGGTTCTTATACCGTTTTTGCACCTACTAACACCGCATTTAGTGCTTTTCTATCAGCCAAAGGTTATGCTAATCTTAATGAAGTTCCTGTTGCAGCATTAAAAGAAATATTATTAAATCACGTTTTAAGCACAAAAGTAAAATCAACTGAAATTGCGACTGGTTATGTAAAAACCTTAGCTAAAGGAGGCGCTTCTACTTCAAACACTATAAGTATGTATCTTGAAAAAGGCACAGGAGTTACTATAAATGGTGGAAAAACAAATGGTGGTGCAGCAGTAATTACCGCTGACATCGAAGCCTCAAACGGAATTATTCATGTAGTTGATGGCGTGATTGGTTTACCAACGATTGTTAACCATGCAATAGCAAATAAAAATTTTACAACTTTAGTCGCGGCTTTAACTTATAATCCATCTTCTGGTTTTGCTGGAATTTTATCAGGAACAGCTAGTTCTCCATTTACCGTTTTTGCTCCAACAAATACAGCTTTCGCAAGTTTTCTAACCGAAACTGGATTTTCTGGACTTCCAGCTATTCCTGCTAATGTTTTAGAAACAACTTTGAAATATCACGTTGTTGCAGGCGCTAATGTACTTTCTACTTCTTTAACAAACGGACAAGTGGTAAATACTTTTGCTGGGCAAAGTTTTACCGTTAATTTAACTGGCGGTGCAAAAATTACGGATGCAAGTGGCAGAGTAAGTACTATTGTGGCCACGGATGTACAATGCTCGAATGGAATTATCCATGTCATTGATAAGGTTTTATTGCCAAAATTTTAAAATAAAAAAACCGCTGTGATCAACAGCGGTTTTTTTATCAATATATTATATTATTTCTTTTTATTCTGAGCTTTTGCAGCTTCTTGTTGTTCCATTACTTCTTGAAGACGTTGCTGAAACTTACTTGGCTTTTTAGGCTCTTTTAATTTATTTTCCTGAATCTGAGCGTGAATTTTATCACTGTCTACGATGTAATTTTTGATAACAAACATAATTCCGATAGTAATTAAGTTTGAGATAAAGTTATACAAACTCAAACCTGAACCGTAATTATTGAAGAAGATTAACATCATTAATGGTGAAACATAAATCATGATTTTCATCATTTTTGCCATATCCGGCATACCTTCTTGCTGAGGCGCAGCCATTTGCTGATCTCCAGAAGTCATTTTCATGTAGAAGAAAATCGCAATTGCAGCCAAGATTGGGAACAAACTGATGTGATCTCCATACATTGGAATCGTAAAAGGTAATTTCACAACAGAGTCAAAAGAAGATAAATCGTCTGCCCAAAGGAAACTTTTTTGTCTTAATTCGAATGCTGCAGGGAAAAACTGGAATGACGCATACATAAAAGGAAGCTGAATCAAAGCCGGAATACATCCTGCCATTGGGTTTACACCTGCTTTATTGTACAATTTCATTGTTTCCTGTTGTTTCTTCATTGGGTCTTTTTTGTATTTTTCTCCCAACTCTGTAATATCAGGTCTTAAAACTTTCATTTTAGCCTGAGACAAGAATGACTTATAAGTAATTGGCGACATTGCCAATTTGATCATTATAGTAAAAATGATAATTGCAATTCCTAATGATAATCCAATTGTTGAACTTAAGAATCCGAATAACGGAATGAAAATCCATTTGTTGATCCATCCGAAAATTCCCCATCCTAATGGAATGATTTTTTCGAAATTTTTATCGTAAGCTTTTAATGTTTTATAGTCCGCAGGACCCATATATAAGCTCATTTTGTAATCGATCTCACCGTTTGTAAATGCTAAAGGCAAATTAGCTCTAAACTGTTTTGTAAAAACGGTATCGATTTTTTCGTCCTTAACTAAATCATCAGATTGTAATTTTGAAGTTTCAAAAGGTTTTTCTGTCGATAAAATTGTAGTAAAGAAATGTTGTTTAAAAGCCACAAAACTAACTTTCTCAGGAGTTTCTTCTTTTCCTTGTCCGTGTGAACTTACGTTATTGTATTTTGAATCCTCGTATTTGAAATCAATTTGCCCATAACGGTTTTCATAAGCAATACTTTTCTCATTACGGTATGTTTTTAAATCCCACTGTAAATCAATTGGTTTAGCCGAATTTAAAACTCTGTTCAATCCTTGAGAACGTATATCAAAACCAACTAAATAATCGTTTGGCTTTAAAATATATTTGTATTCTAAAAATTCGTTAGCTCCAGCTTTCAAACGCATAGATAAAACCTGATCTGCACCAATTTTTTCTAACGTTGGTTCGAAGTATAAATCTTTAGAATTTAAAGTTCTGTTATCAGTTGTAAGCAGTTGTAAATTTAAGTTTGAATTATTGTCTTTAATTAACTCAACTAATTGTCCTGAACCTTTTTTAAATCTTTCAAATTCTTTTAAAGTTGCTTCAACAATGTAACCACCTTTGTTAGCAATTTTTAGCTTAATCTTTTCATTTTCGATTGTTGTAAAAGCTTCTTTTGCAGAAGGAAGTGTTGCAGAATAAGCAAAACCGCCTAATGTTTTTTGCAATTGAGCCAATTGAACTGTGTCACCTGGAGTTGCAGCAGCAACTGGCAAAACAGCAGTTTTAGTTTTATCCGCTTTTGCTTGAGCTTCTTGTTTAGCAACTAATTCTTTCTTGGCTTTTTCAGCAGCAATCTCTTTCTCAGAAGGCTGGTTTTGGTACATAATCCAAACCAAAATTCCAAATATCAATACAAAACCAATGATTGAATTAAGATCTAATTTTTTTTCTTCCATTATTATTTAAAAAAGTTATTCGTTGAAGGTAATTAGTTATGCGTTTTACGCGAATGTTACAACTTCTTAGAATTAATTATTATTTTTTATGCGCATTCACTGCAGCAGCCACAAAGTTTACAAAAATCGGATGTGGGTTTGCTACTGTACTTTTATATTCAGGATGATATTGTACACCAATAAAGAATGGGTGGTTTTCAAGCTCAACGATTTCAACCAATCCAGTATCAGGGTTTACTCCAGAAGCTTTTAAACCAGCTTTCTGCAATTCATCTGCATATTTATTATTGTATTCATAACGGTGACGGTGGCGCTCTGAAATTGTTTTTTCACCATAAATTCTGTGTGCCAAAGTGTTTGGTTTAATATCACATTTCCATGCACCAAGACGCATCGTTCCACCTTTGTCAGTGATTGTTTTTTGCTCTTCCATTAAATTCACAACCGGATGAGGCGTTTTATCGTTCATCTCAGTAGAATTCGCTTCAGCGTAACCTAAAATATTTCTAGAATATTCGATAACAGACATTTGCATTCCCAAACAAATTCCGAAGAAAGGAATATTGTTTTCACGAACGTAACGAACTGCTTCAATTTTTCCTTCAATACCTCTTTCACCAAATCCAGGAGCAACTAAAACCCCGTCAAGAGATCCTAATTTTTCTTCAACATTGTCTGCATTAATATGCTCTGAGTGAATTGAAATTACATTTACTTTAGTTTCATTTGCAGCACCTGCATGAATAAACGCCTCTAAAATAGATTTGTAACAATCTTGCATTTCTACATATTTACCAACTAAACCAATATTTACAGTTTGCTTTGGATTTTTTAATCTTTTTAAGAAAGTATTCCAGTTTTTAAGATCCGGAGATGCTTTTTTAGGCAAATCTAATTTCTTTAAAGCCACAACATCTAATCCTTCTTCAAGCATTAAATTTGGAACTTCATATATAGTAGAAGCATCAATTGACTGAATAACAGCTTCTTTTTTAACATTACAGAATAAAGCTAATTTCTGGCGTAATTCCTGAGACAATTCATGCTCTGTTCTACAAACCAAAATATCTGCTTTTATACCACTTTCCATTAAAGTCTTAACAGAGTGCTGTGTTGGTTTTGTTTTTAACTCACCCGCAGCAGCCAAATAAGGAACTAAAGTTAAATGAATAACGATTCCGTTATTTTCACCTAATTCCCAAACCAACTGACGAACAGATTCTATATAAGGTAACGATTCGATATCACCAACAGTTCCTCCAATTTCAGTAATTACAATATCATAATCGCCAGATTTACCCAGCAATTGCATTCTGTCTTTGATTTCGTTTGTGATATGAGGAACAACCTGAACCGTTTTTCCTAAAAATTCTCCTCTTCTTTCTTTTTCAATAACCGAAAGATAAACTCTTCCTGTAGTTACGTTATTAGCCTGAGAAGTTGGAACGTTCAAGAAACGTTCGTAGTGACCTAAATCCAAATCTGTTTCAGCACCATCATCTGTTACGTAACATTCTCCATGTTCATACGGATTTAATGTTCCCGGATCGACGTTGATATACGGATCAAATTTTTGAATAGTTGTACGGTATCCTCTTCCTTGTAACAATTTTGCCAAAGATGCCGCGATAATCCCTTTTCCTAATGAAGAGGTCACACCTCCTGTAACAAAAATATATTTTGTTTGATTCATTCTGTAGTTGTTTGTATTGTAGTTGTGTAAAAAACTTGGCAAAAGTACAAATTTTATTAGATAATTTATCTATTAGATAATGAGATAATTTTGCAAATTTTTAAACATATCGTTTACTTGATTTTGTAATCGATAATTTTAAGTTTTAATTAGGATTTTTTTTTGAGGAATGTCTTTAATTCTTAGTCAGAATATTTTTAAACAAGCTTTCAAGAGGTATTTTTCGAAGTAAAATAAATAGTGTCGCTATAAAAGTGCAAAAAAAAATATTATAATTTAAAAACACTGACTTGTACACATTTATGAATTCAAGCTTGAATTCTGTGGTATCATTTTGTTTTTGGAAATTATAATATTTTTGTATTTCAAACTTAAAAAAAATATTTTAATTAACAAAAGATTTTTCTTACTATTTAACAGGTTTCGGGTATTGCTTCTTAATATTGCGAATCAATTCTTCTAAACCATTTAATTTTAGTTCATAAATAAGCTGCAATTGCTGACCTAATTCTCCTTTTGGAAAACCTTTGTTATGATACCAGACCACATAATATTCCGGTAAATCGATTAAAAAACGACCTTCGTATTTCCCGAAAGGCATTTTGGTGTGTGCTAATTTTATAAGAAGTTTTTTGTCTTGATCCATAGTTTTCTTGTAGAAGAAAGAAGCAAGAGGAAAGACTTTATGCTACCTTTCTGCCTCAATTGCATACAAAACTATCATTTATTTTTTCTTTTTGCCACAGATTAAAAGGATTATATAAATTAAAAAACTTAGAACCTTCGCATCTCAACAACTTAGAAATTAAACAAAAAAAAGAAGCAAGAAAAAAGAATATAAAAATCCTCTCCTCCTGCTTCAAAAATATTATGTCAAAAAGTTTTCAGTCACAGATTTCAGTCACAGTCTTGTAACTAGCACTGCAAACTGAGACTTTTTAATAATGCCATCTCACGAAAGCTTCCATAGCTGCGTATGTTGCCAAACCTAATTGGTGATACAATTCAGCTGTTTCTCTGTTTCTGTCTTCAGCCCTTTGCCAGAACTCTCTTGCGTCAGTTCCCTGAAAAACAACACCATCTTTCTGAGATTGGTGTTTGAAGATTCCGTGACGTTTTGCCAAAACCTGATCAGGGCTCATTGGAACTGCCATTTCTACTTCGTCAATTCCCCATTCCTGCCAAGCTCCACGGTACAACCATAACCAACAGTCGTTCATGAATTCTTTTGGTTTTAAAACTTTTACAGCTTCAAAAATCGCGTCCAAACAAACTTTGTGTGTTCCGTGTGGATCTGCTAAATCTCCAGCAGCATAAATTTGGTGTGGTTTAATTTTTTCAATTAAATCAACTGTCAACTGAATATCTTCTGCTCCAATTGGTTTTTTCTCGATTGTTCCAGTTTCATAGAAAGGCAATTCCATAAAGTGAATTTGCTCGTCTGGCAAACCAACAAAATAACTTGTTGCTCTCGCCTCACCTTTTCTAATTAAACCTTTAATGTAACGAACTTCAGGAATATCTATTTCGCTGTTCTTTTTGTTCTGCAAGAATGCTTCAGCTTTTTTGTAAATATCATCTGCCTGCTCACTTTTGATTCCGAATTTCTCGTTATAATCAATCACGAATCTTGCAAAACGAAGCGCCTCATCATCAGCAACAGCAATATTTCCAGAAGTTTGGTAGGCTACGTGTACTTCATGTCCTTGCTCTTGCAGACGCATGAAAGTTCCTCCCATACTAATAATATCATCATCAGGATGCGGACTAAAAATCAATACACGTTTTTTAGCAGGTTCAGCTCTTTCCGGACGATTAGTATCGTCTGAATTTGGTTTTCCACCTGGCCACCCAGTAATTGTATTTTGTAATTTATTGAATATCTTAATATTAATATCATATGCCGGACCAGAATCTGCTAATAAATCGCTCATTCCGTTTTCGATATAATCCGCATCAGTAAGCATTAAAATTGGTTTTTTAAGGTCTAATGCTAATCCTAAAACCGCTTTACGAGTTAATTTATCTGTCCAAACGATTTTTTCAACCAACCAAGGTTTGTTGATTCTCGTTAATTTTGAAGAAGCTTCTTTATCTAAAATAAAAACTGCATTGTTATGCTCTTGCAAAAATGAAGCAGGAACTCTATTTGTAACTTCATCCTCAACAGATCTTTTTACAATATTCGCTTTTCCTTCACCCCAAGCTAATAAAATTACACGTTTAGCTTCCATGATTTTTTTAACTCCAAGCGTAATTGCAGTTCTTGGCGTATTATTCAAACCAAAGAAATCTTTACTTGCAGCAACTCTCGTAATATGATCTAATGCCACCAAACGAGTTTTAGAGTTTTGAAGTGAACCAGATTCGTTAAAACCGATGTGTCCGTTACCTCCAATTCCAAGAATTTGCAAATCGATTCCGCCTAAAGCTTCGATTTTAGCTTCGTATTCGTGGCAATAATCTGCAATTTGTTCTTTTGTCAAAAGTCCGTCAGGAACATGAGCGTTTTCTGGTAAAATATCGACATGATCAAACAAAAGTTCTTTCATAAAACGAACATAACTGTTGATTGAATTTGGTTCCATTGGATAATATTCATCCAAGTTAAAACTAATTACGTTTTTAAAACTCAATCCTTCCTCTTTGTGAAGACGCACTAATTCAGCATACAAACCTTTTGGAGAAGAACCTGTAGCTAAGCCTAGAATACATGGTTTTCCTTCATTTTGTTTTTCTTTTATTAAAGCTGCAATTTCCTGCGCTACTTCTTTTGAAGCTTCAGTTGAGTTTTCAAAAACAACCGTATTGATGTTTTCGAATCGTTTTTCGAAACCTGTTGCTTTGTCGATTTTACTTCTTAACATGATATATTATTTTTTTGTTTTTATCTTTTTAATTACCATTTTCTGTACTTATGCCCTTTTGCAGCATAAAACAAAATCATGGCATATGATGGCAACAACATTAAATACGCAAGCTGATTACCACTTCTTGAAACGTCTTGCATATTTTTTGCAACATTTGCAGCATTTATACTTTCAGTGATCATTCCGTAAAACAACGGGAAGACTGCACCACCAATAATTCCCATAATCAAAATTGCACTTCCAATCTTTGTATATCCTCCTAAATCCTGCAAAGCCATTGGCCAGATCGCCGGCCAACACAAAGCATTTGCCAACCCTAAAAGTGCTACTAAAAGAATCACTAAAGGAATATTTGGAGTTCCAGGCAATGCAATCATTATTTTTGGCGAAACCACTACAATTGCCACAACCAATATTAAACCAAGAATTCCTGAAACTTTTAAAGCTAAAACCTGCGACACATATTTAGGAATCAATACAATTCCAAGAATATATCCAATTACCATTGTTGACATAGTAAACGAAGTTAGTTTTAAGTAAAAGTTTCCTTCACTTCCATAAACTCCTAATTGTTTTCCAAAAGCACCAATTGAATCTCCGGCTAAAACTTCGGCTGATAAATACAACATTAAAGTAATTACCCCTAAAACTAATTGCGGATATTTAAATGCGTTTTTAATTTGCTTGAAAATATTTAAATGCGTTACATTTCCGTCCTCATCCAAATCAATTTCCGGTAAAGGAGAAAATTTCACTAACAGAGCTAAAACCGTAATAATCAATCCCATATAAAGATACGGTCTTTGTAATTGCAATGCAAGTGAATTTAAGGCATTTGTTTTTGACACTTCATCCATCAAAGCAATTTTATCTGCTGTAAAGTCTTGCATATTAGACAAAACCAAAACTGTAAGTACAATTGGCGCCACAAATCCGGCCAATTTATTTGCAATTCCTAAAACACTGATTCTTGCCGCTGCGCTTTCTCTCGGTCCAATTACTACAACATAAGGATTTGCAGCAGTTTGCAGAACCGCTAAACCAGTTCCCATTATAAATAATGCTATTAAAAACAAAAGAAAAGTTCGGCTTGAAGCTGCAGGATAAAACATAAAAGCTCCAGCTGCGATTATTAGTAATCCAAGCGAGATTCCGTTTTTATAGCCCACTTTTTCAATAATATAAGACGAAGGAATCGCCATAACGAAATAAGCAATGTAAAATGCAAAAGTCACAAAATACGCCTGAGAAGAAGTTAATTCGCAAGCTAATTCAAAAAACGGAATTAATGGCCCGTTCAGCCAGGTTACAAATCCTAGGATAAAAAACAATAAAGTTAAAATCACCATCGGGACGATGGCGCTCTTTTTCTCTACTTCTAATGTACTTTGAATGGTTGTCATAATTTTTGGGTTGATTGGTTTATAGATTTATTTTTCCTCCAAATCTAAATTAGAATCAACACTTTTATTATTGATTGCGTAATTTATGCAAATATCTGCATTTTTTTTGCAAAACAAAAGTAGTACATTAAATTTCCTTAATTTCTAATTTAGATATGAAAGTTTTGTTAATTTTTGCTATTCCAGTTTAAATCAGGGTAATATTTTGCCAAATATGTTTTTACTTCGGCAATATCTTCCTTAGCAGTTAAGTCTGGAACGTGCTCAGAAAATGGAATTCCGACAGTAGTATTCGGGTTTTCTTTCACCGAATTCAAAAGTACAGTAGGCAATTCTTTTTCATCACGCTCAGGATGAACCGGACAATTTTTAAGATGCGTGTATAATGTTTTACCATTAAATTTAAAAGCATTCATACTCACTCTGATTTTTCCTTCTGAATCTTTATACTGTTCTAAAACATCCTCTGAAGGTTTTTCCAGAATATCCAAAAGCTGATTATTTGCATCTAATTTTGCAATAGCAAAGCGCGAAATTCTTTCAGAAGGAAATTCCATTGCATCACGATCATAACTGATAAATGCGTTAGGGCTTTCGGTTTCTCTCAGCGCACGTAAAGCTTCAGCCGAATATAAATTATCACTATTACAAACTGAATAGAACTGTGAGTTCAGTTCCGGATATTGCTCAACAGCCTGAAACAATGCGTCTGCCGTACCAAATGGCTTAACTCTTCCTTCCGGAATATATTGAACAGCAAATGAAATATTTAGACCATGAAAATCATTATTTTCCATTTCACTTCCGTAAAACTCCTTAAACAATTCACCTTGTTCTCCTATAATAATATAGATATTTTCATAGCCTGCTTTTTTCGCATTCCACAAAAGATAATCCAAAAGAGGTCTTCCGCTTGCGCCAACGCCAATTAAACCCTTACTTCTTTCGTTCGCCTGTGCAATTTCTTCTGGCGATAAATTGTCCAAAATTGCTTCTTTTTTCATTCGGGAAGATGCTCCTCCTGCCAGAATAACTAAATTGTTGTGCATATTAATTTTTTAAATTTCTGTATTTTCAATAATTCTCACCCCAGGATCAACCGTAACAGCATACGCTTCTTGTGCTCCAGCGGCTAAGATAGCCTCTATTACCTCATTTTCTTTTGCAGGATCTGCAATAACCACAATGCTTCCGCCACCGCCTGAACCTACGATTTTTGCGCCGTAAGCTCCAGCTCTTAAAGCAGCATTTATCATTGCATCGATTCTTGGAACTGTGATTTTTAGTAAATCACGTAATACTTCATGATGCCCATTCATAAGACTTCCAATTTTTTTAAGATCTAAAACTGGTTTTTCAAACTCTTTTAAGGCTTCTTTTGTATAATGATAATTTTTAATTGCCGCTTCAAAATATGGAATCAAACGATCCGGAAGGCAATTTCGGTATTTATCCAAATCCTGAATTTCTGATGTATTCAAATCAAAAGCAGGATAATTTAGTTTTACAAGATCAATTGCCATTAAAGCATTTCCTTTCAACTCACCTATTAATCCAATAGTTTCTTTAGGCACACCAGAAACTCCAGTAATTAAACCTTTTAACTGAGTTCCTATTACATTAAAAGAAAAAGGCATTTTTGTATTAATATGAACAATATTCCCGACACCTATACTAAAATGATCCATCATTCCGCCTGGTTCCCCGTGCTCTAAAACTTCCGATTCGTATCCTAATTTTGAAAGAAGTTCTGGCGTCACTTCATGATTTACACCAAAGGCATCAATCAAAAATCGAATCCAGGCCATTAATAATGCAGAAGAACTCGACGTTCCTGAATTGATCGGAATATCGCCTGTAATAGTAATATCATATCCAACAGTTGGGATACAGCCATATCTGCGTAATACACGTAAGGAAGACGCAAAATAATCACGCGGTTCCAATTCTTCAAAAGTAGCATTGATATCAATAATACGAACTTCGTCAATATCAATCATATTAATAACGAAATTGTGTGTGTTATTTTGCTTAGCAGTTAGTTTTATATTTCGATTTATAGCACAGGCTATAACAGGCAGTCCTAAATAGTCCTGATGGTCTCCAAAGAGACATGTACGACCGGGGGCTAATGAAGTAATTTCTTTCACTTAAAAATTTGCATTAAAACATTGTAATTCAATAAACTACAATATAAATTGATTATAAATTTGTTTTACTTTTTGGGTTTTGATTCCACGAAACTATATATTATATTTTGATAAAACAAGAAAAAACCAAAAAATGTGCTCGAACACACCAAAATAATGTTCTCGAGCACACAATTATATTTCGGTGTTTTTTTTTCTTATAATTAAATCAAAGTTTCTATATTTGCTTATATGGATAAAAAATATACAATAAAGGATATTGCAAAAATGGCCGGAGTTTCTAAAGGAACTGTCGATCGCGTTTTGCATAACAGAGGAAAGGTTTCTCCTACGGCACTTGAGAAAATCAATGAGGTTCTGAATGTTATCGATTATGAACCCAACTTAATTGCCCGAAATTTAAAAAACACAAAAGTATATCGTATTTGTGTTTTATTACCAAATCCCGAAATCGATCCGTACTGGCTTCCATGCGTCAACGGAATTCAGGATGCCATAACCGAATTTAAAGCCTACAGTGTTATTATTGAAACACATTACTTTAATCCGGAAAGCAAAAAATCCTTTTTGAAAACCAACGAAGAAATTATAGAGAAATCTCCTGATGCTGTTTTACTGGCACCTTTGTTCCATAAAGAAACTCTTGAAATCATAAAACAATATGATGAATTGGGAATTATGGTAAACACATTTAACAATCAGGTTGAATCTTCTTCTATTAAAAGTTTTGTGGGACAGGATTTATACAAAAGTGGCCGAGTGGCTGCAAGTTTAATGAATCTAATTCTGCCAAAAGGCCAAATTGCAATCATCCATATTGACGAAAGCCTAAAAAATGCAGTTCACATGCAAGAGAAAGAAAAAGGTTTCAGAAATTATTTTGACGAAAAAAATCTTTCTGATTTTTCTATAACTACATTAAAACTTAAGCATTCAAATATAGAATCGAAATTTTCTGTTTTTCTGGAAGAGAATCCGGATCTGAAAGGAATTTTCATTACAACATCAAAAGCCTATCAAATTGCCACCCTTTTATCTTCTTTACAAAACAAAAAAGTGGCTTTGATTGGATATGACTTAATAGAAAAAAATGTCCAGTTTCTTAATACGGGATTAGTACATTTCCTTATTCATCAAAATCAAAAAAGACAGGCTTATCTTGGAGTAAGTACTTTAGTAGACCACTTTTTGTTCCGTAAAGAAATTCCGGACACAATATTGCTTCCTATTGATATTATCAATGTAGAGAATGCTTCTTTTTATGTTTCATAAAATTTAAACCATTAATTTAAATTTTCCAAAAGAAGAAGCAATATGAAAATTAGGCGTCTCTGTAAGCGGATCTACCCATGAAATCCAAGTAGGTTCGTATTCTTGATTTTCTATTTCTGAGAACTTCGCTCGGTAAACACCTGTTTCTATTATATTATTATGTATTAAATTCAATTCGTTTAAGGATTGAATACTAATTTTTCCTTCAACAGTAAATGAAACATCATCTTTTGACGGTTTCAATTCTAATCCTTTTTTAGGCCAGTTCCAGTTAAAATCGAAATTCTTATTCGGCAGCGCTTTAAAATCCATGATTCGGGCTGCAGTATCCATTTCAAGACAATAATACGGATTCAAAGTATTATCTGCTCTAAAAAACAATTCTACACGATCAGAGTTCCCAATACTTTCTACCGAGTCATCTTTTCGATCAATATAAATATCGGTATCAAAAACTCTAAAATTAAAATACAAAAACTCAAGATCCCATAACGCACGAAATTCTATTTTAGAAAATGACTCCGTTTTCCAGGGCGAAGAAAAATCAGTAAGGCAATTTGCATTTTCCCATAAATCTGAATTCAAAATTCCAGCATTTGTCAGCTGATTTTTTTCTATTAAAGCTACTTGATATTCCTTCACAATATTAATCTTAAAATATGTTAAAATTTATTTTCTTTCAAAGTGCAAAATGACCTCAAATCTCTTCCGAATTTAAGGTATTTTTTACAAAGACGAATATAGATTATTTTTTAAGAAAAAAACACTGATAAAATAATAAAATAAGACAGTCACAGTCTTAAAAAAGCATAAGAAAAGCCTTGCGTATTTTACAATATTTAGATTTTGTGATTGCGAAATTCATAAGAATTTACCATTACTTTATTTATATTCCATCTAAATGACAATTCTATATAAAAATACCTTAATTACATAGACAATTTCATTACTAGAATAATTTATAAAAATCCCATCATTTTAAGTCAAAAAAAACGATTCGTACAATTTTATGTGCTCGAGAACATAAATTTCGTGTGTTCGAGCACATTTTTTGTGCTTTTTCTTGTTTTATAAAAATATAATCAATAGTTTCGTCGGACAATAATCTTAAAACTACGTTAATTAAGTAAAAATCTGATTGGTTATAATACCTCAAAAACAGATGAAAATAGGCTAAAAGACGTACCAAAAGATTAAAAAATATGGAGAGTAAAATTTCAAAAAAGCAAATTCAGTTACAGGCCATTTTAAAAAAAATGAATTTGTAAAAAACAAAAAAGAAATCCAAAACTTACAAAGAGCAAAAAACAATTAAACATTAACCAAAACCAATTTTAAGTATGAAATTATTAACCCAAAAAAAGCCAAGAGATTTTCGGATTAACAATTTATCCGGAAAAGAATTCAAACTAACATTGTTATCCTTATTAGTTTTTACATTTCAGGCTCCGGCGGCTTCATCAATAAAAGCGTCAGAGAAAGACAATGCTTCGCTGTTTTTTGAAAAAACAATAAAAGGAACCGTTACAGATCAAAACGGATTACCACTTCCTGGCGTAAACGTTGTTGTAAAAGGGTCAAACAAAGGTGTCCAGACCGACGTTGACGGAAGCTTTGCTATTACTGTACCAGACAATGTAACTAAACTAATCTTTACTTACATTGGTATGGAAGATCAGGAAGTTACAGTAGGCAATTCACCTATTAAAGTTGTCATGAAAGAAGCAGGACAAAAGCTGGACGAAGTAGTTATTGGATACGGGAAATCAAAGAAAAAAGATCTTACCGGTTCTGTAGCTTCTATTGGAAAGGACAACTTAAACTTAGGCGGAACGGTTGCCAATGTAGGTCAAGCCTTGCAAGGTCGTGCTTCGGGAGTTCAGGTTCAGCAAAATAGTTATGCTCCTGGAACTTCTCCATCAGTTATCATTAGAGGAGGAAACTCTATTAATACGTCTAACGCGCCGTTATATGTAGTTGATGGATTTATTACTAGTACTGGAGCATCTATTAGCCCAAATGATATTGAAAACATCCAAATTCTGAAAGATGCTGCATCAACAGCAATTTACGGTGCACGTGGAGGAAATGGAGTTATTCTTATCACTACTAAAAAAGGAAAATCAGGAAAAATGATGGTTGAGGCCGAAATTTCAGACGGTTTCCAAAATATTATCAAAGAACCTTCATTACTTAATGGACAACAATATGCTGATATTCAAAATGCAATAGCACTTGAAAATAAAATACCACCAATTTTTCCAGCTAGTTTTCCAATAGCCAATACAAATTGGTTTGATGCTGCAACGCGTCCCGGAGAAGTATTAAATAGAACGCTTACTTTTAGCGGAAGCGATCAAAGTTCTAAATTTTTCCTTTCAGGAAATTACCTGAAACAAACCGGAGCTATTGTAAACACTGATTTCGAGAGATATACTGTTAGAATGGGTGGCGAAAAAAGATTTAATTCAAAATTAAACATGGGAACTAACGTTTACGGTGCTGTAAGCGAAGGAAACAATAGTGATTTTGGAGACAACATTTTATCTCCAATGTTTTCTATCCAGACTGCTCCTCCAACAATCCCTATTTATAATGCTGACGGTTCTTATTATAAATATCAAGGAAAAGATAATGCCTTGGCTTTACTTTTAGAACCAACAAATCACGTTATCAATAGAATGGTTAACGGAAATATGTTTTTAGATTATGAAATTATCAAAAATCTAACTTATCATTTTGGTGCAGGTGCTGAATGGCAAGAAAACATTGAAGGAAAATATACTCCAAGTACTTTAGTAGCAGGAGCTGCGTTAAAAGGTTCTGGATCTGAGGAAAATAAAACATATTTCAGATGGAGTACAGAGCAATATTTGACCTATAAATTTGCTATCGAACAACACGCTGTAACAGCCATGATTGGAACTTCTAATCAAAAGGATACTTATGAAAGAGTAAGAGCGGCAGGTACTGGTTTTTCTAGTGATTTACTTACTTACTACAATCTACAGGGAGCTGCGGTTTATTTGAAACCGGAAACAGAAAAAACAGAAACGAAACTGACTTCTTATTTCGGAAGGTTAAACTATTCATTTAATGATAAATATCTTGCAACTTTTACAATAAGAAAAGATGGTTCTTCTCGTTTTGGACCAAACAATAAATTCGGAATTTTCCCTTCTGGTGCTGTTGCATGGAAAATGTCTAATGAGCCATTCATTCAAAACCTTAATACTTTTTCTGAACTTAAGTTAAGAGCGAGTTATGGTATTACCGGAAGTGATGGAATTGGTGATTATTCATATATGAGTAGATTGACATCATGGGGTGTAATTATTGCTCCAGATGATTTTGTTGCCGGTACTGAACCAGCCAATTTAGCAAACCCTAATTTAAAATGGGAAGAAACTGCACAAACCAATTTAGGTTTAGATATGGGCTTCTTTAACGACAAATTAAGTATTACTATTGATGCTTACAAAAAAAGAACTACTGATGCATTACTTAATGTTCCTGTTGGAGGATGGTGGGGATTTGGCACACAAAGAGTTAACTCTGGAGTTATTGATAATAAGGGGATTGAATTAGGGATTAGTACTGTCAATTTCAAAAATGATAAATTCAATTGGACTAGCTCTTTAAATCTAGCTTACAACAAACAAGAAATTGTTTCTCTAGCAGATAATGTTAAAATCATTAGTACAAATACTTCAAATCCAAGCGGTACAGTATCTGGGCAAGAATTCACAAGATTAGAGCCAGGAAAAGAAATGGGTGTCTTATATGGTTATAAATATGCAGGTGTAATTAAAACAGGAGAAACTTATGCTGCTCAACCTGATTCTAAACCGGGAGATCCAAAATATGAAGATTTAAACGGAGATGGTGCCATTACAGCTGCAGATAGAACCTATTTAGGGAATTCTATACCACATTTTATCGCTGGGCTTAACAATGATTTTAGATTTGGAAATTTTGATATGAATATCTTTTTCCAAGGTGCTTTTGATTATTCTGTTTACAACATGACAAGAATGGTTGGTGAGTCATCAACAAGCACAGATGCTTTAAATCGCTGGGTTGCCGGAACTAACGAAAACACTGATATTCCAAGAGATGGATATTACAAAAGCAAATATGGAAGCTATGTAAATTCAAAATTTGTTGAAGAAGCATCATATGTACGTTTGAAAAATATCTCTATTGGATATACTCTTCCGGAAAGCGCTATAAGACAAGCTAAATTTATAGATAGTATCAGATTATATGCTATTGGTCAAAATTTAGCAACTTTTACTAATTATTCTGGAAATGATCCAGAGGTAAACGGACATTCGACAAATAATTTAGGTGGAGGAATCGATTTTAATTCATTCCCGGCTTCAAGAACCTTTATCTTAGGTATTAAAGTAGCAATTCACTAGTCTAACAGCTTTTTTGGTAACATTAAATTTATTAAAATGAAAAAATATACACTATTATTACTTATACTTGCTGCAGGAGCGCAATACTCGTGCAATCAGGATCTTGAACCTACGGTGTATAGTAATTTGACGAATACCAATGGGTATCAAACAAAGTCAGATGCTATCGCCGCAGTCAATTCAATTTATGGTCGTCTAAAAGGGCCTTCTGTTGGCGATAACTTTTCTTACTGGGCCACAAGACACTTTGCATTAACAGATATTGCAACAGATTTAGGTCACTGCCAATTTGGAGGTGATCCTGGACAATTATCTTTGGGAACATGGAATTCAACTAATGGATTGTTACGTGAAGACTGGAATGCTATGTATAAATTAATTGCAAATGCTAACAATGCAATTTTTAATATTACACCAATGGGCGGTATTTCCGGTGCTGAAAAAGCACAATTTATTGCTGAAGCCAAATTTTTAAGAGCTTCTGCTTACATGGATTTAACTGATTCTTGGGGACCTGTTATTTTAATTACAGAAGCTAATTTAGGAAATCCAGGTTATTTAGATCAAACTCCACCATCATCAGTTGAAGAAATCGATGCTTTTCTGATTAAAGAACTAACAGAAGCAGCAGATGTACTACCAGTTAATTACAAATCTAACGCAATATATGATAGTAATGATGTTGGTCGTGCTACAAAAGGCGCTGCACTTACATTACTAATGAAACTTTATATGCGTAGTCATGAGTGGCAAAAAGCAGCGACACTTACTCAAACAATCATAAACCTTAATGAGTACAGCCTTTATCCTTCGTATTTAGGATTATTTAAAGAAAGTAACAAATGGTGTAGTGAAAACATCTTCTCGTCTCTTAGTGATGCAAATACAAACGGAACTGAGTTACTAAATCACTTTGGACCAGTAAACCATCCAGTAGTTCAAAACAGATGGCAATATTACACTGTAAACTGGGATTTCTACAATAAATTTGGTGATGAGGATGAAAGAAAACAATGCTTTTTCCCTGAATATACAGGAATCGACGGTTTAGTATACAAGCAAGCACCATCAATGGGAGCTGAACCACCGGAAGGCGAATTTTATATGCAAGATGTCGCAACAAGAAAATATGCCGATGATGAAACTACAACTTATTATGATGGTCACAGTGTAAACATCCTGCGTTATGCAGATGTCTTATTGTGCAGAGCTGAAGCCTTGAACGAAATTAACGGACCAACAATTGAGGCGATTAATCTTATCAATCAGGTAAAAGGAAGATCACATGCAAAGTTGTTGGTATTAGCTGAACATACTCAAACTAGTTTAAGAGATGCAATTCTTCAAGAAAGAGGCTGGGAATTTTTCTACGAAGGAAAACGCCGTGCCGATTTAATAAGAATGAACAAATACGATGTACTTGTAAATGCTTATCATATTAGAGTTGGTGATCCTGCACCTATAAAAATGCCACAAAATAAGTATTACACTTATCCACAAAGTCAGGTGGATCTTAACCCACAGTTAAGTAACGCCGATAGACAATAAAAACAAGTTTAATCAAGAATAGACAGTTTAATGTCTGTCTATTCTTGATTTTTTTATAAAAAAACTTTTCTGTTTCATATAAGAAGCTTTTAAGATGATAAAAAAATTAATACACTGGAGTTTCATTTGGGTTCTGCTTGTTTTTGCAAGTTGTTCCAAAAATCAGAGCAATGATATCGTAAATATCAATATTGGCACTCATAGCAACAACGAATTGAAAATTCAAATCGATGTTACTACGCATGACAACGCAGAAGTATTTGTAGAATATTGGTCTGATAAAAAAGGAATACAAAGCAAACTAGCTTCTCCTGTTTCAAAATCCGGTCTTAAACATTCTTTGGTTCTTTGCAATATTTCTCCTGAAACAAATTATAGTTTTCAGGTAGTTACTAGTAAAGACGGTGATAAAAAATCCAGTAAAGTTTATACTTTCAAATCCCGAAAACTACCGGAATGGCTACAAAAACAATTTAAAGCCAATTGTCCAAAACCAGAATTATTACCGGCGAATTTCAAAAAAGGGTTTATGCTTTTGGCTAAAAGAGAAACTCCCGGAACTGCCTATATTGTAGATTACAAAGGAAATATAAGATGGTATCATACCCTTGAAGACACAGGTTTTAAAGTAGTTCATTTTACAAAAGAACAAACGATACTTTCGATTTTGGGCACAAATGATGAACCTACAAGTTACGGAAGCGAAATTCTTGAAATCAATCTTCAAGGCGACACTTTAACTCATATCAAAAAAGGTCAGGGCGATTTGAAACAAGCTATTCATCATGAAATTTTAAAGAAATCAGCTAATGAAATTGTGACTATTACTGTTGATCAAAAAATAATGGATCTGACTTCCATTGGAGGAAAAAAGAGAGATACCATCAACGGAGATGGAATTGTAATTCTTGACAAAAAAGGAAAACAACTATGGAAATGGAGTGTTTTTGATGAATTGGATCCTATGAAAGACAAGAATCTTTTGAAAACCAAAAAAGACTGGACACACGCCAATAGTTTGAATTATGATAAAGACGGAAATTTTTTACTCTCTTTTTATAACAACGGACAAATTTGGAAAATTGACTCTAAAACCGGAAAAGTAATCTGGAAATTAGGAAAAGACGGAACAATGAAAATGTCTCCAAACACTAATTTCTCTCAGGCGCATGCCGCACATATTGATCAGGAAGGAAGTTTATTATTTTTTGATAATGGTGTAGATATAAAACAATCCTCTGTTTTTGCTCTTAAAGTGGACGAAAAAGGCAACACAGTAAATCTCGATTTTCATATAAAATTACCAACAGATATTTATAATGACAGAATGGGAAGTGCTTACATGGTTGATAAGGATGCCATATTAGTTTGCTGTTCTAAAAGACACATAACGGTTTTAACAAATAAAAAAGGCGTATTACTTTGGGCTTTAGAATCTGAAATTCCGCCTTATCGTACACAGTTTATTGAAGAAGAAAAACTAAAACCTTTTCTTCAAAATTAGAAAGATTTCCTGCAAGGTTTTGCAAACCTTGTAGATTTAAATACAAAACGAATACCTACAAGGTTTGCAAAACCTTGCAGAAAAAGAAATAAGATTAAAAATAGTAACCATGAAAAAAATAATTCTTATCGGACTTTTTTCAGCTTTGCCAGTAATTGTTTTCAATTCCTGCACGAAATCAAACTCACAAACTTTAACAGCAAAAACCGATAAAGCTGACGATGAAGGTTACATCACAATTGATACTTCTAAAATTCCAGACGATCAATTTGGAGAATCGGTTCGCTACGGAAGAGAACTAATGCTGAAAACAGCTTATTATATTGGCCCAAATGGAATAAACGGAAAGTATCTGGGCAATAAAATGAACTGCACCAATTGTCATCAGGATGCGGGAACTAAGCCTCATGCTTTCAACTTATTGTCATCACATGATAATTATCCGCAATACCGAGGGCGCGAAAATAAGGTGCTTACTTTAGCAGAAAGAGTTAATAACTGTATAATGCGTCCACATTCTGGAAAACCGCTTCCGTTGGATAGTAAAGAAATGGTGGCGTTTTTATCTTACTTTAAATGGATTAGCAAATTTGTTCCAAAAGATGGTAATTTTAAAGGCGCAAAAAATTTAGAAATTGAATTTCCAGACGTTGCTGCAAGTCCAGAAAGAGGAAAAGCCTTGTTCATTGAAAATTGTGCACGTTGTCACGGAAATAATGGCGAAGGTGTATACAACGCCGATAAATCTGGTTACACTTATCCTCCTCTTTGGGGTGAATATGGTTACCAGCCAGGTTCGAGTATGCATCGCGTTATCAAACAAGCGCAATGGCTTAAAAACAATATGCCTTACGATAAAGTACAACCCGGCAAACCTTACCTTACAGACAAAGAAGCACTTGATATTGCTGCGTTTGTAAACGACGATAAAATCCATTCAAGACCAAACCCTAAAACATTTGATTATCCGGATAAAATGGGCAAACCAATTGATTACTCACACAGTCCTTTTCAAGATAATTTTTCAGAAGAACAGCATAAATATGGTCCTTACAAACCTATTATTGCCTATTGGAAAAAGCAAGGATGGAAAGCCGTTTACTAAATTCAAAAAAAATCTCAGACTATTTAACCTGAACATTAAAACAATGAAACTAAATCTTAAAAACAAACAACTTCTAAACAGAATACTAATTCTGTGTCTTTTGACGATCAGTATTCCGTTAACCGCACAAATAAAATATTCTTCTGCCAATGACAGCTGGAATCCCAACCAACTAGGAAATCATCGTGTTGTACTGGCCTTTTCTGGTTCAGGAAATGTTGCTAAAGCTACAATTGAATGGCGCAGAAGGGATGATAAACCCGAACTAAAAAAAATCATCGTTCAGGATGCATCTGGTAAGGAAATTCAAAATACAAAAACAGAAAACATCAATAGAGAAAACGGTACAATTTACTTTGAACCTATTTCAGGAAAAGGAACCTACTACGTTTATTACATGCCGTATGTTGACGAAGGAACTGCAAATTATCCAAAAGGAATTTATCAGAAACCTGAAAACAAGGCAAATGCTCAATGGCTGTCTAATATAAAGGCAAACTTAAAAGACAATACTTCTGTAACAGAAATTCAGAGTGTCAATGAATTCAATAGCTTCTATCCAATGGAAGTGATTGCTACGGCTTCTGAGACTTCAGCTCTTGTTGCAAAAAACAGCGGAAATTCATTTTTGGTTTTCCCTGAAGATAGAGAACATTCTATCAAATTAAAATCTGATTTACCACAAAGATGGATTCAGAAAGGCGTTCAAAATAGTTTTTCTGACACTGCAAAGAAAGGCGAATATTTAGCTTTTCAATTAGGAGTTTATGCTCTTGAAGATTTAAAAAATGTAAAAGTATCTTTTACCAATTTAGTAAGTACAGCTGGAGCAACAATAGAAGCTAAAGACATTAGCTGTATCAACACTGACGGAACTAGATATGATGGTACTCCTTTTACAAATACAGTTTCAGTTTCAAAAGGAAAAATTCAGGCAATGTGGTGCGGTATTGATGTTCCACAAACGGCTGCTGCAGGAACTTATTCAGGAAAAGCGACTGTAATTGCTGACGGAAAATCAAAAGAAATCACGCTTCAAATAACGGTTTCTAACGAAGTAACGAAAAATGGAGGAATTGACAGTCCTGAAAAAATGACGCGTCTAAAATGGTTAAATTCAACATTAGCTCAGGAAAATACAGTTATTGCCCCTTATACTCCACTAACAGTAAACAATTCTGAAATTTCATTATTAGGAAGAAAATTGATTTTGGCTGCAAACGGATTCCCTGCTCAGATTCAGACTTTTTTCACTCCTGAAATGACTTCTGTAACTACAAAAGCGAATGATGTTTTAAGTGCGCCAATCGATTTTCATTTTGTTGATGCCGCTGGAAAAGAAGCGCAATGGAAAAATAGTGGTGTAAAATTCACTAAAAAAGAAGCTGGAACAGTTTCTTGGGAAAACACTTCAACTTCAAAATCAGTTCAGATGGATGTAAATGCTTCTATCGAATTTGATGGTTTTGTACATTATATTGTTAAAGTTACAGCTCTTGAAGATGTATCTTTTAATGACATTAATTTCCAAATGCCAATTCAGCCAACATCTGCAAAATATATGATGGGATTAGGTCAGAAAGGTGGCGATCGTCCTGCAACTTTCGACTGGAAATGGGATGTTGCGCATAAAAATCAAGACGGAGCCTGGATAGGTGCTGTAAATTCTGGATTGCAATTTTCTTTAAGAGACGAAAAATACAGCCGTCCGTTAAACACGAATTTCTATTTACAAAAACCTTTATTGCTTCCAACTTCTTGGGGTAACGAAAATAAAGGTGGAATTACTGTCAATACAAATCAAAAATCGGTTCTTGTAAATGCATACAGCGGTGCAAGAACAATGAAAAAAGGCGATGTTTTATACTATAATTTCAATTTATTAATTACGCCATTCCATACAATTAATACCGATTTTCAATGGGATACGAAGTTTTACCACAAATACAGCCCAATCGATTCTATTGCAAAAACTGGTGCAACTGTAATTAATATTCACCACGCAAATGCAATTAATCCTTATATCAATTATCCTTTTATTGAATTTAAAAAGATGAAAACGTATATCGATGAAGCGCACGAAAAAGGTCTAAAAGTAAAAATCTACAATACAGTTAGAGAGGTTTCAAACAAAGCTTATGAAACTTTCGCTTTAAGAAGTTTAGGTCACGAAATCTATTCTCCAGGAAAAGGAGGCGGATTCTCTTGGTTACAGGAACACGTTGGAGATGATTATATCGCAGCTTGGTTTGTACCTGAAATTAAAGATGCAGCTATTGTAAACAGTGGCATGAACCGTTGGCATAATTACTATGTTGAAGGAATGAATTGGTTAACTCAAAATGTTGGCATTGACGGAATTTATCTGGATGACGTTGCTTTTGACAGAATTACAATGAAACGTATCAAAAGAGTGTTGACTAAAGATGGACATCCTGGAATTATCGATTTGCACAGTGCTAATCAGTACAACAAAAGCGACGGATTCAACAATAGTGCAAACTTATACATGGAGCACTTTCCATACATCAATAAATTATGGTTTGGAGAATACTTTGATTATGAGAAAAATCAACCTGACTTTTTCTTAACTGAAGTAAGCGGAATTCCTTTCGGATTAATGGGAGAAATGCTTCAGGATGGAGGAAATCCTTGGAGAGGAATGGTTTACGGAATGACTAACAGATTACCTTGGAGCGACGGTGCAGACCCAAGAAACATCTGGAAAGTTTGGGATTCTTTCGGAATCAAAGGTTCTGAAATGATTGGATACTGGAGCGAAAACTGTCCGGTAAAAACAAACAACGAGAAAGTTCTTGCAACAGTTTACAAAAAGAACGGAACAGCATTAATTTCAATTGCAAGCTGGGCTGATGCTGATGTAAATGTGAAATTGAATATTGACTGGAAAAAACTAGGAATCAATCCTGCAAAAGCAACAATTACTGCTCCTGAAGTTACCAATTTCCAGCCTGCAAAAACGTTCACAGCAAAAGACGAAATACCAGTTTCGAAAGGAAAAGGATGGTTGTTGATTGTTAAGTAATGATCTAAATCAAGATTTTGTGCCGTTGGGCACTAAATATTGGTAGAAAACACGAATTGAAATAGATTTAGCGTGCCGTAGGTACGCAATAACTATCGTTTTGTTGCGTACCTACGGCACGCTTGATATACTGTAAACATATATTTTCTACCAATATTTAGTGCCTAACGGCACTTTAACACCAATTAATGCCTATTAAATCATTGAAATCTATTTAATCTGTGGCAAAAAGCAAATAACCATAACTACACAAAAAGCTTCTCTTATGAAATTTAGACCAATATTATCCCTTTTGCTCTTTGGAAGTCTTTTCATAAATGCACAAAACAAACCGACCGTAAAAGAATACAAAAAAGTATTTACTACATATCCGTTTTCAGATCCCGACCCAATTCCGAAACCTGACACAAAGTTTTATCCGTATTTCCGTTTTGACGGTTTTACTGATAAACCCGTTCAGAAAGAATGGAAAGTGATCGAAATCGAAAACGATTATATCAAATTAATGATCTTGCCGGAAATTGGCGGAAAAGTTTGGTCGGCTATAGAAAAATCTACGGGAAAAGACATTGTTTACAATAATCATGTTGTAAAATTCAGAGACATTGCCATGCGCGGACCTTGGACAAGCGGCGGTGTTGAAGGCAATTATGGAATTATTGGACATACGCCAAACTGCGCGACTCCTGTTGATTACAAAATCATAAACAGAGAAGACGGAAGTATTAGCTGCGTGATTGGAGTTTTGGATTTATTAACGAGAACTTCTTGGAAATTAGATATCAATCTGCCAAAAGACAAAGCTTATTTTACTACGAATTCATTTTGGTCAAACACAACCGAATTCGAACAGCCTTATTATACATGGATGAATACCGGAATAAAAGCAGCTGAAAATCTGCAGTTTATTTATCCGGGACAAACTTATATTGGTCATAACGGAGAATACAATTCTTGGCCAATTGATAAAGAAAACGGCAAAGATTTATCTTTCTACAAAAACAACAATTTTGGCGGTTACAAATCGTATCACGTATTCGGAAAATACGATGATTTCTTTGGAGGATACTACCATGACGAAGATTTCGGAATGGGAAGATATGGCAATCACGATGATAAACCAGGCAAAAAAATCTGGATTTGGGGATTATCTCAGCAGGGAATGATTTGGGAAAAACTATTAACCGATACTGACGGACAATATGTAGAAGTACAAAGTGGAAGATTGTTTAATCAGGCTAGTGAAGGCAGTAATCTTACACCTTTCAAACAGCGTTCGTTTGCGCCTTATCAAACTGATACCTGGACTGAATATTGGTTTCCTGTAAAACACACAAAAGGTTTTGTAAAAGCCAATAATTATGGTTCTGTAAATATCAAAAACGAAAACGGCTGGCTGAAAATCTATTTTTCTCCTCTTCAAAAATTAAATGACAAAATTGAAGTTTTTGAAAACGATAAAAAAGTTTATTCTAAAGATATTGCATTAAATACATTGCAAACTTTCAAAGATTCCATTCAGGTAAAAGTGGATTCTAATAAATTGAAATTTGTTTTAGGCGGAAATAAACTGGTTTGGAATTCAGCTCCAGAAGACGGAAACATTAATCGTCCTGTAGAAATTCCAAAAGATTTTGATCATAATTCAACTTATGGATTGTATCAGCAAGGAAAAAATTACATCGGTTTTAAAGATTATGTTCTTGCTGAACAAAAATTAACAGCTTGTTTAAAATTAGATCCAAACTACGCTCCTGCCCTTTCTGCATTGGCTTCTTTGCAAATTAGAAAATTAGATTTTAAGTCTGCAGTCAATTTAGCAAGTAAGGCTTTAGCAATAGACACTTACGATCCTGCTGCTAATTATTTTTATGCATTGGCAAACCTTCATTTAGGAAATACTACCGATGCAAAAGATGGTTTCGATATTGCAGCTGCAAGTGTTGAATTTAGAAGTCCAGCTTATACTGCTTTAAGCAAAATTTATTTAGCCGAAAACGATCTGCCAAAAGCGATCGAATACGCAGAGAAAAGCTTAATATATAATCAATATAATATTGAAGGTTTACAGGTTTTAGCGGTTTTATATCGTCTTCAAAATAATTCTGATAAAGCAAATTCTGTTTTAAAAACAATTACAAAACTTGATCCGCTGAATCATTTTGCTGATTTCGAAAAATATCTTTGGAGCAATTCAAATGATTCAAAAAATGTTTTTACTGCTTCAATTCAAAACGAAATGCCGGAACAGACTTTTCTTGAATTAGGGATTTGGTACAATAATATAAGTCGAAAAGAAGATGCTCTGAAAGTGTTTTCTATTGCAGAACCAAGTGCTGAAATTATTTATTGGAAAGCCTTTTTAGAAAATAAATCGGTGGATTTAAGTAAAATCAAACCTGGAACTAGTTTCCCTTTCAGAAATGAAACTGCTGAAATTCTGAAAAAACTAATTCAGACCAACGATCAATATCAGTTAAAATATCATTTAGGTTTAATTGAGTGGAATCGCAATTCTATTTCACAGGCAAAAGAATTGTTTACGCAATGTGGAATAAAACCAATCGATCCGGCTTTTTATGGAGCAAAAGCTTCTTTGTTTAAAGATGACGCTGCAATCGTTTTGGCAAGTCTTCAGCAAGCAATCAAACTCGACCCGCAAGGTTGGAGATATCATAAAATGTTGACGGAACATTACATCGTTCAAAAACAATTTGACAAAGCGCTTGCAACCGCCGAATCGTTTTATAAAAAACATCAGGACAATTATTTAATTGGAATGCTGTATGCTAAAACTTTATTATTGAACAAAAAATACCGCGAAGCAGATTCCTTTTTAACCAAATTAGAAATTCTTCCTTTTGAAGGTGCAACCGCAGGAAGACAATTGTATCACGAAGCAAAATTGATGCAGGCTTTGGCTGAAATGAAAAATAAGCAATACAAAAAAGCTTTACAATTTATTGCCGATGCAAAATTATTCCCTGAAAATTTAGGTGTTGGAAAACCGTATGATGAAAATATTGACGAAAGACTAGAAAACTGGCTGGATTACCAATGTTACAACAGTCTTGGAAACAAAGAAATGGCTTCAAAATCTTTACAGAAAATTGTGGCTTTCCAACCAAAAGTGGATAATACGGTGATGAATTTCTTGCCGGCAAATCAATTGGTTTCGGCTTGGGCGATAGAAAAAACATCTTCTTCTCAGGAAGCTGAAAAATGGCTAAAAAACCAAGCAAATTTATATCCGACAAACAAAATAATTCAATGGAGTTTATTGGTTTACACCAAAAAACCATCGAATATTTTAAGCGAAGATGAAAAAGACGGTGAAGTTAGAATTATTGAAAAATTATAAGAATCAACTGAAAATTTAATCAATTACGAACTATAATTAATAAAAATCTACACGAATGAAACACCTTGTTTTACTTTACATTTTATTTTTCCTTTCTGGTAATAGTTATGCTCAAAGTGCTATTGACTCTATTTCTGTAAAAGAAGATTTGGCTTTTTTTAAAGATAATTTAGCGACTAAACTAAAAAAGAACATAAAGCAGCAACAATTAGATCAGATTAAAAATAAAGAAATTCGTGACGCTGCCACGCAAATGCTTAAAGGCGAATATGATTTCAATTATAGATTAGCGACTTACAACGCTTATTTGTCGCCAGCAACCTTAGGAAAAAAGTTGTCTATTGGTGATGGTTATAGTAAATATGAAAACATTACGGGTATTTACTTGCCGCTTGGTAAACATGTAATTCTTGTAGACAATATTGCTAAAAATAAAACGGTCGATTTAGTTATACCAAATTGGAACAGACAACCGCCTGCAGGAATTGAGCCTGATAAAGATCCTAATTGGGGAATTGAAAAAAAATCATATCCATTAAAAAATGGTATAAACATTATCGATGTTAAAGACTTTGATGGTTTGGCTTATATCAATTATTATTCTGAAGATCCGAAAAAGGAAAACGCCATTAAAATTCATTTTATTGATGGTAAAATAAACGGCTTTTTTGATTCGGGAAAACAAAAAAATGAAGAATGGAACAAACTTCTGGACAACACTATTTATCCTATGATAGATGCTCGAGGAAAGTATATTCAAACCATTTATCCTAAAGCAGATTTAAAAAAATATGCTTACAACAAAGGCGTAGAATTACTAAATTGTTATGACACTTTGATCTATCGTCAGCACAGACTTATGGGATTAATTAAATACAAGCGTGTACCAAACAACAGGATATTGGCTCGTGTAAACTACAATTACTACATGTTTAGAGACGAAGATGGTATTGCTTATATGGGAGGCAAATCAGGTTATGCGTTAGGAATGGTGCTTGATCCTGCAAAAGTAATCGCTGGTGATCCGGCATGGGGATTTAGCCATGAAACCGGTCACGTACATCAACTACAACCGTATTTTAATTGGGGAGGTCTTTGTGAGGTAAGTAATAATGTTTTCACAATGTATGTAATTAAATCATTGGGAATTAAATCGCGTCTTTTAGAAGGTAATTATTATGAGTCTGCAAGAAAAAAAGTGATTGAAACAAAAGAAAACTACTTAAAAGTAGGTGGCGCTTTTGAGCCTCTTGTGCCTTTCTGGCAACTTCAACTGTACTTCGAAAAAGCAGGCAAAAATCCTGATTTTTACCCTGACCTTTATGAAGCATTCAGAAAACAGGCTCACGAATTTAATAAACTAAATGTAAAAGCTGATGAGAATCCGGCAGCGTATCAACTTAATTTCGTAAAAACAGCGTGCGAAGTTAGTAAAGTTGATTTAACCGATTTCTTTGATGCATATGGATTCTTTTATGTGGGCGAATTCGATGGAGATTGTTATGGCGCTTATCATTATAAAATGACCGAAAAAATGGTGATGGATTGTAAAAACGCAATAAAATCGAAAAATTATCCTAAACCGGTTTTAGATATAACAACCCTGACTGATTGATTTTCAAATCAAAAAATAAATTTTAAAATAGACAAAACACGATTACTATAATTACAAAAGATGAATAAAAATTTTATAAAATATACTGTTTTAAGCTTAGTTGCATTGGCGTGCCAAAACATACAAGCTCAAAATACAGAGAAAGATAAAGAGCAATTAGCTATTTACAGAGCGACTCCACTAAAAGTGCACGATCTGGTACACACAAAACTGGAAGTGTCTTTTGATTATGGTAAAAGACATTTGTACGGAAAAGAATGGCTTACTTTAAAACCTCATTTCTATACGACAGATTCGCTTACTTTGGATGCAAAAGGAATGGATTTTAAAGAAATTTCTATCGTAGAAGGAAAGAAAAAAACACCTTTAAAATATACTTACGACAGCGAACAACTTTTTATTAAACTGGACAGAAAGTATAAAGCTTCTGAAAAATACACCATATTTATTGATTACACGGCAAAACCAGAAGAACTGAAAAGCAAAGCCGGCGAATCGATTACAAACTCAAACGGATTGTATTTTATTAATCCCGACGGAAAGGGAGACAAACCAACACAAATATGGACTCAAGGCGAGACTGAAGCTTCGTCTTGTTGGTTCCCAACAATTGACAAACCAAATCAGAAAACAACTTCTGAAATTGCGATGACGGTTGATGCAAAATATACTACACTTTCAAACGGTAAATTAACTTCACAAAAAATAAATAAAGACGGGACAAGAACGGACATATGGAAAATGGAACAGCCAAATGCACCTTATTTGTTTATGATGGCCGTTGGAGATTTTAAAGTATATAAAGATTCTTATAATGGAAAAGAAGTCAGCTATTATTTAGAACCAAAATATGCGCCGTATGCGAAACAAATTTTTTATAAAACGCCAGATATGATGAATTTTTACGGCAAAATGCTTGGCGTAGAATATCCTTGGGCAAAATATGCGCAAATTGTTGTGAAAGATTATTTTGGAGGCGCGATGGAAAATACTTCAGCAACAGTTCATGGCGAATATGTTCAGCGAACAGAAAGAGAATTATTAGATGATAATCAAGAAAGCACTATTGCTCACGAACTTTTTCATCAATGGTTTGGAGATTATGTAACAGCTGAATCATGGTCAAACTTAACAATGAACGAATCTTTCGCCACTTTTGGAGAAGTACTTTGGCACGGACATGATGCTGGACAAGATGCAGAAGACAGGTCTCGTTATGAGAAACTTCAAAATTATTTGCGTTCTCAAAAAAATGGTGACAGTCCTATTTTAGCACGTTTTCATTACAAAAATGCCGATGATATGTTTGATAATATCAGCTATTCTAAAGGTTCTATCATTTTGTATGCAATGAAAAACCAAATGGGTGACGAAGCGTTTTTTAAAGGATTAAACCATTATTTAACAACAAATGCTTATAAATCTGGCGAACCACATCAGTTACGTTTGTCTATGGAAGAAGTAACTGGAAAAGACTGGTTACCTTATTTTACTCAATGGTATTACAATGCCGGAAGTCCTATTTTGGATGTTACTTACAAATATGCTAACGGAAAAATTACGATTACAGTAAGTCAATCTCAGGATAGTGCAGTGCAAACCTTTACGTTGCCTTTAAAAGTTGATTTTTACGTAAACGGAACTAAAATAAGAAAGGATATTTTAATTGACAAAAGAGAACAAAGTTTCAGTTTTGATCTTCCTTCAAAACCTGAATTTATTGACCTTGATCCAGATAAAATTTTGGTTGGCGAAGTTAATGTAGATAAAAAAACTGCTGCTGATTATCTTTTTCAATATAAAAATGCACCATCGTATTACAACCGAATTGAAGCTATAAAGTATGCTACAAAAGAGAAAAGTCAACAAGGACAATTGATTCTTTTAGCCGGTTTAGCAGATCAGCAGGAAGATTTAAGAGTTATGAGCATCAAAGCAATTGATTTAAATGATAACCAAACTAAAGATCAGGTTTTGAAAAAACTGCTTGACATTGCTAAAAATGATAAAAAAACAATTGCAAGAGCCGCAGCCATTGTAAAATTGGCTTCGACCGGAGATGCTGCTTACAAAAATTTAATGCTGGAAAGCACTAAAGAACAATCTTATAATGTTATCGCGGCGGGAATTAGCGGATTAGCAAAATATTCTACCGAAGAGTCAGATAAAGCATTATCATCTTTAGATGATGATACTAAAAAGCATGTTACACCTTTAATAAAAAAAATTAGTAGTCAAAAATAATTAGTAAATCCTTTGAACTGTTTTGTTTTTGAGACCTCTCTAATCTGGTTAATTAGAGAGGTTATTTTTTAACTAAAAATCTCAACTAAAAATGAAAAAAATATTTTTAACATCCATTTTACTTTCTTTTTTAACCATTTGCACGGCTCAAAATAAGGTTAAAAAAATTAATGTAAAAGATTATGGTATTTTGGCTAATACCAAAGAAAATTTAACCGCTAAGGTCAATCAACTTATTGAAGGATTAGGAAACGAATCAGTGCAAATAACTTTTCCAAAAGGCCGTTACGATTTCTTCCCAGATGCCAACTATTACAGAACGTATTATGAGAGTAATACTTATGATGCTGATACCAGAAAACTGGCCATTCTCATAAAAAACAAAAAGAACATTACAATCGACGCTCAGCAATCTGATTTTGTGTATCATGGACATATTCAGCCTTTTACTTTAGATAATGCAGAAAACATCACAATCAAGAATATAAACATCGATTGGGATGTTCCGTTAACATCTGAAAGCGAAATTATTGAAGCTGATGAAAATCATATTCTAATGAAAATTGACATTACTCAATCTCCTTATAAAATACATGAAAAAGGTTTGACTTTTGTGGGCGAAGGTGCTAAGGAAAATTGGGCACTTTCCGAAGGTTCGTGGTTAATTGAGTTTGACAAAAATCATATTATTCCAGCAAACACAGGTGATAATGGATGTGTAAAAGGCGATTTAAAAAACGTAATTTATAGCGAGATAAAACCAGGATTGGTATTAATGAAAGGAAAATTTACCAAAACTCCCGCTGTCGGAAACTTTTTAATTTTAAGACATGGAACCCGTGATCACGCCGGAATGTTTTTATTTCATAGCAAAAACACCAAACTGGAGAATATTAATGTGTATCACACTTCCGGATTGGGAATTTTATCTCAATACTGCGAAAATATAGAGATGAGAAAAGTAAATATGATTCCAAATCCTAAAAAAAATCGTTATCTGAGTGGTCATGATGATGGATTGCATTTTATGGGATGCAAGGGCGAAATCATAATAGACAATTGCGATGCACAAGGTCTAATGGATGATCCTATTAACATACACGGAACATATGTACCAGTAATGGAAAAAATAGATGATTATGCACTAAAATGCAACTTTGGACAGAATATGTCTCACGGATTATTATGGGCTGTAGTTGGAGATAAAGTTGGTTTTATTCAAAAGAAAGAAATGAATACGATGTCTTATGGAATTGTTTCAAGTTTTGAACCTTTAGATGTTGATCATTTTATTATCCGATTCAAAGAAAAAATTCCGACCGATATAGATGCTAATTTTGTTCTGGAAAATCTAAGCTGGACACCAAATGCTACAATTACCAATTGTTTTGTGGGCAGCAATCGTGCACGAGGTTACTTAATATCTACTCCGGGAAAAGTAGTAATAGCAAATAATGTTTTTGAGACTAGTGGCTCGGCAATTCTTATTGCGGGAGATGCTAATTATTGGTACGAAAGTGGTGCTGTTAAAGACATCACCATCAAAAACAATGAATTTAGATTTCCATGTAATTCCTCTTACTATCAATTTTGTGAAGCAATTATTAGTATTTACCCTGAAATTCCGGCACCAAATGCTATGCAGCCGTTTCATAAAAATATAAAAATCGAGAATAACAGTTTTAACCCTTCAGACTACCCTATTCTTTATGCTGTTTCTGTAGATGGCTTAAGTTTTAAAAACAATACTATCAAACGTAGTTTTGCTTTTACGCCTTGGTATCCTGAAAAATATAACTTTAGGATTGAAGCCTGCAAAAACGTAGAAATTAGCGGAAACAAAATTGGAAAAGATGTATTAGGAAAAAATATTCTTCTTAAAGGAATGCAACCTACAGAACTAAACTTAAAGAATACTGAATTAAGTGTTGAAATCGCAAAACCAAACTAAATTCTGCATCAGGTTTAAAAAATAATACACATCTAATTATAAGCCAATAATCAAAGATGATAAAAAATGTGCTCGAGAACACAAAATTAGTGTGTTCGAGCACATTTTTTATGTTTTTTCTTGGTTAATCAAAATATATTCAATAGTTTCGTTAAATAATAACAAATAACCATCAATCATTTTACTATTAGATAACAATTCAACCATCTGATTAACAGATTAAAACACAAAAAAATTAAAGTATTTTAAAAATTGAATTAGATTAAAAATCATAATTATTTATGTTTTTGTTTTTTGAAACCTCTCTAATTTGGTTTGTTAGAGAGGAATTTCAAAAAAAAAGTAATAAAAGAACGAACCATCAATCAAATGAAAAAAATAGTATACTTGTTTCTTGCTTTAGCACTAATTTCTTTTTCTCCTATAAAAGATACTTCTTTCGTTGAAAAAAACAGAAAAGAAAATATCCAAACCGAAATTTCCTTGCCACTTGCAGGAAATGCATATAGTTCTACACATATTGACGGCAGTAAAACCATTACAAATAACGGAATTGAAAACTGGACAAATGCCAAGGAATTTTTCACGGTTTATTTCAGAGTTTCAAAGCCGGGAACTTTCCAAATCACCGTAGAAGAATCGGTTAAAGTTTCTGGAAAATCTGAACTTGAATTTTCAATTCAAAATGAATCAAAAAAAGTACAATTTACTGATTCGAAAAAAGCCGTTCAGGTTGGGAGCTGGAAGATTGACAAAGAAGGCTATGTGGCTTTAAAAATTAAAGGCATTAGCAAAAGCGGAAACCTTTTCCCTTCCATAAATCGTCTTACGATCTCAAGCACCGATTCAGACGGAAAAATTTCTTATGTTCCAAACAACGAAGGTAATTTTTATCATTGGGGACGTCGCGGTCCATCTGTTCACCTAAACTATCCTGTTCCGGAAAGTATAAACGCTGAATGGTACTACAACGAAATTACTGTTCCTGTAAATGAAGACAAAATTGGTTCTTACTATATGGCAAACGGTTTTGGTGAAGGTTATTTCGGAATTCAGGTGAATTCGAAAACAGAAAGAAGAGTATTATTTTCTGTTTGGAGTCCGTTTGATACTGATGATCCTAAAAGTATTCCGGAATCACATAAAATAAAAATGCTTAAAAAAGGCGAAAATGTTCATACAGGAGAATTCGGAAATGAAGGTTCTGGCGGTCAAAGCTATTTAAAATACAACTGGAAAGCAGGAAATACATATAAATTCTTGCTGAGAGGACTTCCAAATGGAGATAACACAACAACATACACAGCCTATTTTTATGCTCCGGAATTAAATAAATGGATGCTGATTGCAAGTTTTAAACGTCCTGGAACCAATACTTATTTGAAAAGGTTTCACTCGTTTTTAGAAAATTTTGTTCCTGAACAAGGCGATTTATCTCGTAAAGTTTTATTTGGAAATCAATGGGTTTGTGATGAAAAAGGCAATTGGACAGAAATCAATACAGCCCGATTTACCAACGACAACACAGGAGCAAAAGAATACCGAATGGATTTTTCAGGCGGAACTGAAAACGGTTTCTTTTACTTAAAGAATGGAGGTTTTTTTAACGATTTTACTATCCCAAAAACTACATTTACGAGACCTCTGACTAATAAAAAACCAGTAATAGATTTTTCTAATTTACCATAAAGCACCATAAAACAATAAAAATTCTAATGACCGATAATCCGAATCCGGATTATCAAAAATCTTTTAAAAACAAGTTAACTATGAAAACCATTAATTTTAAAATCATTTTCGCCACTTGCATTATGCTGTTTGGAACACTTGCATCTGCACAAATGATTAAAACAAAAACTCCATCGCGTCCTAAAGGTCAAACCGATGTTTTACGTTTGGCTGCTCCAGCGATTCCAACTGTTCGTATTGCCTTTATCGGTTTAGGAATGCGCGGTCCGGGAGCTGTAGAGCGTATGACACATATTCCGGGTGTAGAAATTGTTGCGCTTTGCGATATGAAACAGGAAAATACTGCAAGTGCCAATGAAATTTTAACTAAAGCAGGTTTCCCAAAAGCGCAAGAATTTTATGGTGATGAAAATGCATGGAGAAAAGTAACAGCGTTGCCAAACGTAGATTTAGTATACGTTGCTACAGACTGGTTACACCATGCCGTTATTGGTGTTCAGGCTATGAAAGACGGAAAACACGTAGCAATTGAAGTACCTGGAGCTTTGACAATGAAAGAAATCTGGGAACTTATTGATACGTCAGAAAAAACAAGAAAACATTGTATGCAGTTGGAAAACTGTGTTTACGATTTCTTCGAATTGACGACTTTAAACATGGCTCAGCAAGGTTTATTTGGAGAAATTCTTCATGCAGAAGGTTCTTACATTCACGGTTTACAGCCTTTTTGGGGAGAATACTGGAACAACTGGAGAATGGATTATAACATAAAACATCGCGGTGATATTTATGCGACACATGGTATGGGGCCAGCGTGTCAGGCCTTAAATATCCACCGTGGTGATAAAATGAATTTCCTTGTTTCTATGGATACAAAAGCAGTTGGAAATCCTGCTTATATCAAAGAAAAATCAGGACAGGAAGTTAAAGATTTCAGAAATGGAGATCACACAATGACAATGATTCGTACTGAAAACGGAAAAACAATCCAAATTCAGCACGATGTTACTTCTCCTCGTCCATACAGCAGAATGTATCAATTAAGCGGTACTAAAGGTTTTGCAAACAAATATCCTTTAGAAGGTTATGCTTTGGATGGAAAAGAATTAAGTGATGATGTAAAACCAAATCACGAAAAATTAAGCGCACACTCGTTTGTTCCTGAAGAAGTTAAAAAAGCTTTGATGGAAAAATACAAACACCCAATTGCTAAAGGTATCGAAGAGCAAGCTAAAAAAGTTGGTGGACACGGTGGAATGGACTTCATTATGGATTACCGTTTAATTCACTGTCTTCAAAAAGGACTTCCTCTAGATATGGATGTTTATGATTTAGCAGAATGGTCTTGTTTAGGTCCATTAACTGAAATCTCTTTAGACAATAATTCTGCACCGGTAGAAATTCCAGATTTCACACGTGGAGGATGGAATAAATTACAAAAATTAGAATTTTCAGAATAAATATTATTGGTTAGTTGAAAAGGGACAAGAGAGCAAAGTAGTTGTTGCTCTCTTGTCTATTTTAGGCCTTTCGTAAAACAAAAAAACCATCTGACAAATCAGATGGTTTTTATTATTTTGATTAAAAAATTAATTCCAGTTGAAAGTAATTTTCTTTTCGATTTCACTGCTTAAACTTAAAAACACCGGGCAAGTCATTGCGGCGCGTTCTAAAATCGTTCTGCTTTTTTCATCCGCAACACCATTCATTTCGAAAACAATTTCTATTGCTCCAATTCTTCTTGGTTCGGCATTCATAATTTTAGTTACTTCGGCAGTAGAACCAACAAAATCTACTTGCATGTCACGAGCTTTAATTCCCATTATAGTCATCATACAGCTTGCTAAAGCATTTGCAACGGTATCGGTTGGAGAAAAAGCCTCGCCTTTTCCGTTGTTATCTACTGGTGCATCTGAAATGATTTCGCTTCCAGATTGCACGTGAATTGAACTTGTTCTTAAATCGCCTAAATAGGTTACTTTTGATGTCATTAATTTGCTACTTTTAAAGTTAAATCTGTATCGTAATATAAAATGTAAACACCTTTGTTTGCGTGTCCTCCATCTTCTTTTTTATAATATTGAAATTTATTATCCACTTGTTCCGTTGTCATCAAATCTGCAGTTTCCTGAAAAGTTTTTCCCTGCACTAAACGCATCATTGTATCAAACGTTACATCAAATCCTTTGGTTGCATAAGCATTCGGATTTACTTTATTTTTCAATCGATACTCTTTGTCGAAAATCTGAACTGCCGGTTCGTCACTTTCGCGCGTTACCGAAGGATACATTAATTTCAGTTTAATTAAATTATCAAAACTGATCTCGTCTGTATCTAAAGTACTATTTGGTTCCAAAATAACCAATTGCACCTGACATGATTTTTGAGCATCAAGCAAAGCTTTTATTGTCGCTTTCACCATTGCTGTATTACCGGTTTCCATTACAACATAATTCATGCGGCCTGGCAACAATAAACTTTTAAGATTTGCAACATCCAAACCTCCGGTTTCTGTTAATGCAGCAAAAACAACTCCTTTTTGATTTTGTTTAATATAATTAACAACCGATTCCTTTTTCTTGTCGACCACCGCTACGATATTTCCATTTTTGGCACGCATATAATCGAAAACCGAATTTCGAATTACATCTGCAGATGGAATAGTTTGATATAAATTATCAATCGGGTTTGCAGCATCTTTTGATAATGGCGAAATAACTGGAACATTATATAAACGCAATGAATTTGCAGTTGCTTCAGCATTATTTTGATAAAATGGTCCTATAACTGCATTCGCATTTTGGAGTTTATTCTGAGCAATCAGACTTGAAACATTTGATGTCGTTTTTGTCTCACCAGAATCATAAATAGCGACATCAATTGGGAGTTTTAAGGTTTTAGCCGAGTCAATTGCCATCATAGCTCCCGAATAAAAATCCAGCGTCATATTCAAAAACTTATCATTTTTAATTCTCGTAGTGCTGCTGGTCGTATCATTTTGCATTTTAGCCAAATTAAATGGCAACAACAAAACCACTTTCTGACGATCCGTTTGCCCTCTTTTCTTTGTCAGCTCCACTATTTCAGGAGATGCAGAAACAGTTTCAGATTTTACTTTATCAACAATTTTGATTCCGCTTGGCGCTTCTTGTTGTTTTTCAATTGTTTTTTCAGCGACAGTTTCAATTGGTTGTGCCTGAGGAATAATTGGTTGTGGTGCCAAATATCCTGTCGGAACTTTTAAAACCATTCCTTCTTTTACACCTTCAGAAAGTGAAGGATTTAAAGCTGTTAATTCTTCTTGCGTCAAGTGAAAAGTTCTTCCTAAACTATAAAAAGTCTCTTTCGGTTTTACCTGATACTCCATATAAGTTGTTCCTTTTTTAGGAGTTTCAGTCACTTTTTTAGTTTCTGTAGGTTTTGCAGTATTTGCAATTGGAGCAGTTTCCGTTTTAGGTGCAGTTCCTTTAATTGTTAATCGATATCCAACAGGAAGATTTGCAACAATTTCCGGATTTCTTTTTTCCAATTCTTCAACACTCATATTGTATTGTTTTGCAATACCAAATTTTGTCTCTTTTGGCTGCACGTCATGAAAAACATATTTTTCCTGCGCGGCACTTTTAGCCGGTTTTGTAGCTACAACCGCAGCTTTAGGACTTGAACCTTTTGCCGGAATTACCAATTTTTGTCCAATCTGAACACCATCTTTTTCTAAAAAAGGATTCGCAGCTTTTAAGGCTTCATCCGAAATTCCGTATTTATGTTCAATACTATAAAAAGTTTCTTTTGGCTGCACTTCATGAACAATATCTTTAGAATTTGCAGATGATTTTGCGACAGCTGTTTCAGAAGTTTTAACCGCAGTTTTACTACCGCTGGAAGGAATTAGCAAAACCGTATTAGGCTTTATTCCGTTTCTCGCATCCGGATTTAATGCATAAATATCATACGGCGTTACTTTAAATTTTAAGGCAATCTGGTTTATCGTTTCTCCACCTGTAACTGTATATTTTACTACCTTTTCCTGTGAAAAAGCAGAACAGGTTACAAAAAAAACGAGAAACAATAATGTTGAAAAATACTTCATAATATGGCTAAAAACAATTTAATTTTTAATTCAAAAACAAGTTACTAATTTTTTATCAAAGCAAGATTCAGGCCATTGTTAATAGCATCCCAAAATTATCTGAGATCAATTTCGACCTTAGCAATACTAATCTCTTTATATAACTCATCTTCTTCCTTTTTCTTGCATTTGTATAAAACTTCTTCCATGTTTTCAAACTTATCCGAGTAGACATAGTAAGAAAGACTATTAATATTGAAAAAGAAACTTGCGTTAAAATCACCAGAATCAATAAGTTTCATAATCAGCTTATCTCTGAGTGTTGCGTCTGTAAATATACCTAAAACTAAGTAATACCCGTTTGAAACTTCTTTAAGATTATCAAAAACTTCCACTTTGACCGTTTTACCTGTTTTAAGCGGATTTTCTTCCAATTCGCGTTTCATTTCTTCAAGTGAGACTGCTTTTGGAGTTTCAGAAGTTCCCGTTTTGCTTTGTTTTTTAATCGCCTCATCCTGATACTTTTTCAATTTTACCAAAGCCAGTTTATCATCAAATTTTCTGGCTTCCATACTATAATAAGAAGCTTTGCTGATGTGTCTCTTTACTTCAATTTTTTTCTGAATATCCAATGAATCAATTTTAGCAATCAAAAGCTGATTTTGGGCATCACCTTGCTCCTGCTCGATTTTGTAGCGTTTTATTTCTTCTAAAGAAAGACGTTGCTGTATTGAAGCGACATTATTATTTTTCTCGCTTTCGCGGATTTTCTTCTTGTATTCCTGATTTTCTTCAACAGCAATTTTCTCCACTTTATTCATCAAACCGGCATATGCTTTTCGGTTTTCTGCCAATTCTTTTTTCAATTGCGAAGACAATTCACTCGTTTTTCCGATACTTTCGTACGATTGTTTTTCCAAACGTTTTGATTCGTCTACATTCAAAACATCCATTCGCTTTAATTCAACCAAATCATTATTCATTGTATTTACCAAAGAATCTAATTTAGCCATCAAAATATCCTGAACATTTTTATTTGCTTCTAAAACCAATCTCAGTTTCTCAACCGAATTTTCTTTAGAACCATTCATATCATTCAGATTCACTTTCAGATCATTAATTTTTATAATCTTCTGATTCATTTCTTTCTGAATAACCAATCGATCTTTCAAGTCATCAATTTCAACCGTTTTGGCTTTTGTTTTTTCGACTACAACTTGTTTCTCGGCTAAAGCCAACATCAATTCTTCACTTTCGTTTGAAGGTTTGATTTCTTTTGTATTGATGGCCAATTTATTTCCAACAACCAATCCATTTACGATCTCAGGATTTTGAGATTCCAATTGATCGATCGAAATTCCGTATTTTTTAGAAATCGAGAATTTAGTTTCCTTTGGTTCAACCACATGAAAAATGGTTTCCTGATTAATTACACGAACTCTTCCATCCAAAGTTTTTCTTTTATTTGGGATTGCGATAGTTTGTCCGATTTGCAAACCGTTAACCAAAATTTCTTTATTAAGGTTTTCCAAATCCTGAACCGAAACATTATACTGTCTGGCAATGCTGAATAAAGATTCTTTGGCTAAAACAAGATGTGAAGTTTTTGAAGTATTTGTATTTTCAGCTTTAGCAGAATTAGAATCATTTTGCGGAATTACTAATTCCTGACCAACTTGAAGTCCGCTGGCAAGAATTTCTTTATTGGCTTCCTGAAGTGCTTCCTGAGAAACATGATATTTTTTTGATAAACCGTAAAGAGTTTCTTTTTCACCAACAATGTGAGTAATTTGTTGCTCTGTTTTTGGTTTTTCTGAAGAATGAACCGGAATCTTAATAATCTGGTTGTCTTTGATTCCGCTCTGTGATTCGGGATTGAGTTTGTAGATTTCATCTACCGAAACCTTGTATTTTTGGGCTATAAAATAAGCGGTTTCTCCCTTTTGAATTTTGTGCTCGATAAATGAATCTTGTGCAGTTATTTTGTTAAAAGACAAAATAAAGACAAGAAAAAACGTTAAAAATTCTCTCATAAATAGTAGGTTTAAAAAATTAAGGCATTACAAATGTAATGCCTTAATTTGAAAAATCTTACTATTCCCACTCAATTGTTGCAGGTGGTTTTGAACTAATATCGTAAACAACGCGATTCACGCCTTTTACTTTATTTATAATATCATTTGATACTTTCATCAAGAATTCATAAGGTAAATGAACCCAGTCAGCAGTCATACCGTCTGTAGATTCAACAGCTCTAAGCGCTACTACTTTTTCATAAGTACGCTCATCGCCCATTACACCAACACTGTTTACAGGAAGTAAAATTGCTCCAGCCTGCCAAACTTTGTCATATAATCCCCAAGATTTTAATCCTTCAATAAATACAGAATCAACATCTTGTAAAATTTGTACTTTCTCTGGAGTTATATCTCCTAAAATTCTGATTGATAATCCTGGCCCTGGGAAAGGATGTCTTCCTAATAATTCAGGATCGATTCCTAATGTAGCTCCAACTCTTCGCACTTCATCTTTGAAAAGCATTCTAAGCGGTTCTACAATTTTTAATTTCATATAATCCGGCAATCCACCAACATTGTGGTGCGATTTAATAGTTGCCGATGGTCCTTTTACAGAAACTGACTCGATTACGTCTGGGTAAATAGTTCCTTGCGCTAACCATTTTACGTCTTCTAATAAATGTGATTCATCATCAAAAACTTCGATAAATACACGACCAATTGTTTTACGTTTGGTTTCAGGATCACTGATTCCAGCTAATTCGCCAAGGAAACGATCTCCAGCATCTACACCTTTCACGTTTAATCCCATTCCTTTGTATTGATCTAATACATTTTGGAATTCGTTTTTACGAAGTAAACCGTTATTTACGAAGATACAGTATAAGTTTTGCCCAATTGCTTTGTTTAATAAAACTGCTGCTACAGTAGAATCTACTCCTCCTGATAAACCAAGAACAACTTTATCGTTTCCAAGTTTCTCTTTTAATTCTGCTACCATTTCATCAACGAAAGCATTTGGAGTAAAGTTTTGAGGAACTTCAGCAATTTTTACTAAGAAGTTTTCCAACATTTTTTTTCCATCTGTTGAATGGTAAACTTCCGGGTGATACTGAATTGCATAAGTAGTTTCGCCTTCAATTTTGTAAGCTGCATATTCTACGTCATGCGTGCTTGCCAATTTTACAGCATTTGTTGGAAGCGCTTTGATACTATCGCTATGGCTCATCCAAACCTGGCTATTCTCTGAAACTCCTTCAAAGAAAGTTTCACCTTCTTTAATATAAGACAAGTTTGCTCTTCCGTATTCTCTAGTATTAGAAGCAGCTACTTCTCCACCGCTGAAATGAGCTAAATATTGTGCTCCGTAACAAACGGCAAGTAAAGGCATTTTACCTCTAATTTGCGATAAATCAGGATGTGGCGCATCTTCTCCTCTAACAGAGAAAGGGCTTCCTCCTAAAATTACGGCTTTATAACTTGATAAATCACTTGGAATGTGATTGTAAGGAAAAATTTCGCAGAATATATTTAATTCGCGAACTCTACGCGCAATAAGCTGAGTATATTGCGATCCGAAATCTAAAATAAGTACGTTGTGTTGCATGCGCAAAAATACTTTTTATATTCGAAAATGAAAAATCGGAACGTTGAAAAAATAAATATTTTTTTTCAACGTTCCGATTTTTAGGTGCAAAGGCTTAAAGTTACAAAGATGCAAAGGTTTAAATTAGTCAAGAAGCCTTTGTTCCTTTGAACCTTTGTTGCTTTAAACCTTAGAAAGAGAAAATCCAAAAGCCAAAATATTTCGTAATTGCAGAAAAAACCATTTAAATTTAATCATGAAATCAAAATTTATCGCCCTGACAGCTTTTCTGTCCTTTTTTTTAACTTCTTGTGATGCTGTCGACGACTTGCTAACGTTTACAATTTCAAACGAAACTTCAATTAAAATCCCAAGTACTTCGCCAATTAATTTGCCTTCGGAAATTATAATGCCGGACGTTACTACAAATTCATCTGCTGAATTTGAAAACAATAAAACGAAAGCTAGCTTGGTAAAAGATGTAAAACTGAAATCATTGAAATTATCAATTTCTGATCCTTCTGATAAAACGTTTACTTTTCTAAAATCGGTTCATTTATATATTTCAACTGCAAATTCTGAAGAAATCGAATTGGCGTACCAAGACAATATTATGGCTACAACCAATACAATTGATTTGATTTGTACCGATAAAAAACTGGATGAGTACATAAAAGCAGACAGCTACAAAATAAGAACTCAGGTAACATTAAAAGAAACCTTAACAAAAGATGTAACTATAAAAGCAGATATGAAGTTTAAGGTTACTGCGGATCCTTTCTAAAAAGGTTCAGAGTTACAGAGTTACAAAGTGACAAAGGTTCAAAGGTAAACGAAGTGTAAAAACTTTGTCCCTTTGAACCTTTGTCACTTTGTAACTCGCGCTAAAAGCGCTTATTCTTTCGTAACAACAATAGACGCTTTAAATCCTGCAGCGAGATTATTCCAATAGTCATTAGTTACTAATTGTCCTTTATCATCATATACCTGAATTTCGGCGGTGTTTCCTCCTAAGGAACCGATATTGAGGGCCTCAAAATCTAATTTATTGAAACCGACTATAAGATCTATTTTAACTTCCTTGAAATTAGAATCCAAAAATATTTGTTCTCTTAATACATGATCATTACATGACACTTTTACCAAGTCGCCATCTATAGCGCCAAAATCACGAAATTTTACAATAAAATACGAAGACTTCGTTCTAAAATCTCCTAAAGAAATATTCTTTTTAACCAATGTACCTCGGCCTTCACGAAGTCCGGCTTCTTTTAAGGCTTTATCAACATCTTTTTCCATTTTTGCTACATAACGATCACCGGGATTTGCAAACTCTGTTTCTGTCGACATTGTGAATTTGCTTTTCTCTTCTCCGACCTGAAATTTTGATTTTGGTGTTATTGTAGTATTATCAAAAACATTTGGAGTTTTAATACTTGGAATATCAAGATTATCGGCCTGAGGATCTTTAACCTCAGGAATTGGTGTTTTCTTGGGTTTTGCACTAAACTTTGGCGCCGGAATACTTTTGTATTTAGTACTAAATTCAGTTTGGGCTGATACTGTTACAGCTGTAAAAAATAATATGAAAAGTAGGATGTGCTTCATTGAAAAAGTTTTATCGAATCGGCTTTTATAATTTTTTAAATATATAGTATAGCAAAGCAAAAATAGTATAATTTAATTATGCTCTTCAACTTTAAGAGTTTTATAACATTATATTATGCAAAATTTTGGAAGCAAAAAACCTGCCAAAAAATATTTCTTTTTGAAAAATCAAACCTTGCTAAACGGATTCGGTGTTAGTCAAAAAATTTTGTTATAAACACTTCGTTTATTTTGACAGTAAGCAAGTTATCACTAAATTCATTGTTTCAATTTAAGTTTACTAAAAATCGACACAATGGAATACATCGATTACTACAAAACATTAGAAATTACAAAAGCCGCTACGGAAGCCGAAATCAAAAAAGCATATCGAAAATTGGCCCGAAAGTACCATCCGGATTTGAATCCGAATGACAAGGAGGCGGAAAAAAAATTCAAAGAAATAAACGAAGCCAATGAAGTTTTAAGCAATCCTGAAAATCGAAAAAAGTACGATAAATACGGAAAAGACTGGAAACATGCTGACGAATTTGAAAAAGCAGGTTACGATCCAAATCAGCAGCAACAACAATATTCAAGACAGCAGAGTGGTCAGGATTTTTCTGGTTTTGGAGGCGGAGATTTTAGCGGAAGCGACTTTTCAGATTTTTTCAACTCTATGTACGGCTCCGGACGAAGTAGCCGAAGTCAGTCAAAATACAGAGGTCAGGATTTTAATGCCGAATTACAATTGGATCTCGAAGCTGTTTACACCACTCACAAACAAAGTTTAACGGTAAATGGAAAAAACATCCGAATTACAATTCCTGCCGGCGTCGAAAACGGACAAGTAATAAAAATTCCCGGACACGGCAGTCCCGGTGCAAATGGCGGTCCAAATGGTGATTTGTACATTACCTTTATAATTGCTAATAATTCTGATTTTAAGCGCGAGGGCAATAATTTATATTCAAATGTCGATCTAGACTTATATACTGCGGTTTTAGGCGGCGAAATAAGCGTAAAAACGTTCGACGGGAAAGTAAAAATTAAAGTTCCTGCCGAAACTCAAACGGGAACAAAAGTCAAACTGAAAGGAAAAGGCTTTCCGGTTTATAAAAAGGAAAATCAATTTGGTGATTTGTATGTAACGTACAATTTGAAAATCCCAACTAAATTATCTGAAAAAGAAAAAGAATTGTTTACAGAATTAGCTAAACTTAGAAATCATGGCCAGTAAAAATTTAATCCAGGTAAAACAATTTTGTGTGTATCATGAAATTGAAAATACTTTTATAAAAGAGTTAAGCAATTACGGTTTAGTACACATTATTTTAGAGAAAAATGACGAATATCTGGAGCCGGAACAATTGCCCGTAATTGAAAAAATGATTCGTATGCATTACGACCTTAATATTAATTTGGAGGGAATTGACGCGATTTATCATCTTTTGAATAAAATTGAAACTTTGCAGCAACATCTTATAAACACGCAAAACAAACTGCGAATTTACGAAGAACAGTAAATCTTAAAATATCACAAAAAAGAAGGATTTTCAGTGGGATTTCAAACGAAAACAATACTTTTTCACGGGCTTATTTTATAAATTGCAACACATTAATTAACCTGAATTTGTTTTTTAAAAACGTCAAAAACAATTCAAAAAACTCATAAAATGAAAAGAGAAAACATTTTAACAGGATCACCGTGGGAAGACAAAATGGGATACTGCCGTGCTGTAAGAATTGGTAATATTATTGAAGTTTCGGGAACGGTTGCAATAGTTGACGGTGAAAAAGTAAAAGCCGATGATGCTTATGCACAGACTTACAATATAATCGAACGCGTTGAAAAAGTTTTGGAGGATTTGAATGTGGGAATAAAAGACGTGATCAGAACCAGAATTTTTACAACGAACGTTTCTACTTTTGAAGAAGTTGCCAGAGCGCATTCTTCTTTCTTTAAAGATGTAAAACCTACAACTGGTTTTTATGAAATCAGTAAATTAGTTGCACCTGAATATTTGGTTGAAATCGAATTTACAGCTGTAGTACAGTAGTTTTTTTTGCCACGAATTTCACGAATTTGCACTAATTATTTTTCTTTATGGACAGATTAAAATGATTTTTTCTGTTTTAATTCGTGAAAATTCGTGAAATTCGTGGCAAAACTATTTTAGCATTCATTAATGACTTCCCAAAACACTAAACAATTTCTCCTTTCTCTTCCAAAATGGATTTTTATCTGTGCTTTAATTGGTATTTTATCAGGTTCTGCATCTGCTTTTTTCCTTGCTTCTTTAGAATGGGTTACGCAATTTAGAATTCAGCATGACTGGATTATCTGGCTTTTACCTTTTGGAGGATTATTAGTAGGATTAAGTTATTATTACTGGGGAGAATCTGTTGCGAAAGGGAACAATTTACTTCTGGAAGAATATGAAAATCCGCAAAAAACAATTCCCTTCAAAATGGCACCTTTGGTTCTTTTAGGAACCTTGCTTACACATTTATTTGGAGGTTCTGCGGGACGAGAAGGAACCGCTGTTCAAATGGGAGGCGCAATTGCTGATCAATTTACCAAAATTTTCAAACTAGATAATTCTGAACGCAAAATCTTAATCATTCTGGGAATTAGCGCTGGTTTTGCATCGGTTTTCGGAACACCTTTGGCAGGAGCAATTTTTGCTTTAGAAGTTTTATACTTTAGTAAAATCAACTTCAAAAGCATTGTTCTTTCTTTTTTAGTTGCGTACGCTGCCTATTTTACGGTCGAATTTTGGGAAATCAAACATACACATTACAGCATCCCTATTGTTCCTGAACTGAGTTTTAGTAACCTTTTCTATATCATAGTCATTGGTGTTTTATCTGGTTTTGCAGCTTTATTATTTGCAAGAAGTACTCATTTTTGGAGTTCACTTTTTTCAAAAAACATAAAATATCCACCGCTTCGCCCAGTTATTGGCGGAGTAATTTTAGCCATTGCAATTGCAGGTTTCGGATTTACAAAATTTTCAGGACTTGGTGTTCCGGTAATTGTTGATTCATTTTCAAGTCCGAACGAATGGTATGACTTTTTACTTAAAATCCTTTTTACCGGATTTACTTTGGGAGCTGGTTTTAAAGGCGGCGAAGTAACACCTTTATTTTTTGTAGGCGCCACTTTAGGAAGTGCCTTATCAACAGTAATTCCAATGCCAATTGCACTTTTAGCCGGAGTCGGATTTGTGGCTGTTTTTTCAGGCGCGACACACACTCCTCTCGCCTGCACTATTATGGGAATGGAATTATTCGGAATCCAGCCAGGATTTTTTATAGCTATTGGTTGTACAGTTGCTTATTTTTCATCAGGTTCTTTGGGAATTTACAAATCACAGATTGTAAAAGGTGCTAAGTACAAATTATATCAAAAATTTCAGAAGAAAGAATTGGAACATTTGTAATTTGAATTTCAAATCTAAAATCCTAAAATTAAACTCCTAACTTATAACTCATAATTCATAACTTAAAAGTGTGTTAATCTATAAAATGATTGCAACATTACATTAAAAAAATGTAAATTCGCACACTATGAAAATACAAGATATTCAGGCAATACAATTGTTGCTTGCGACCCCAAAGAAAATTGCAATAATTCCGCATAGAGGACCAGACGGTGATGCCATGGGCTCAACCTTAGGTTTATACCATTTTTTACAAAAAAACAATCATCACGCAACTGTTATTGCACCAAATGATTTTCCTGAATTTTTGGCGTGGCTGCCAGGTTCTGAAACTGTAAAAATATTCGAAAAGGATATTGAAAACTGTACCAAAATACTTGAAGAAGCTGAACTTATTTTCACCCTAGATTTTAATGCTTTTCATCGTACAGGCGAAATAATGGAGCAAACTCTTGCCAAACTGACTGCTCCGTTCATAATGATCGATCATCATCAAAAACCAGATGATTATGCAGCTTATACATATTCTGACACTTCATTTGGATCGACCTGTGAAATGGTTTACAACTTTATTACTTTCTTAAATAAGAAAGAAGATATTGACAAAACCATTGCAACTTGTATCTACACTGGAATTCTTACTGATTCAGGTTCGTTTCGCTTTCCGGGAACAACAGGAAATACACACCGAATTATTGCCGAATTAATTGATTTAGGAGTTGAAAATACTCAAATTCCTGTTTTATTATTTGACAACAGTTCATACAGCCGTCTTCAATTGCTTGGGCGCGCTTTGCAGAATATGAAAGTTTTTGAAGCGCATAAAACTTCTTATACTTCGCTTACTCAGGATGAATTAGATTCGTTTGATTATGTAAAAGGTGACACTGAAGGAATTGTTAATTACGGTTTAAGTATAAAAGGTATTGTTTTTACTGCTATTTTTATCGAAAATAAAGAAGAAAAAATAATTAAAATATCGTTCCGTTCGCAAGGTGGTTTTGATGTAAACCAATTTGCCCGAGATCATTTTAACGGAGGCGGACACAGCAACGCCGCAGGTGGAAGATCAGAATTATCAATGAAAGAAACGCTAACAAAATTTGAAAATCTGGTAAAAAAACTAAAAATATAACCGTATATGAATTACTTAAAAATAAGCATTTACAGCCTTCTTTTTACTGTTTTATTAGTAAGCTGCAAACAACACGAAGAAGCCAGAAGACCGCTTTCGAGAGCTTCAGGTACATTCATGAAAAAATCGGCTGACCGAAATAAAAAATTAGTCGCCAATGAAGAGAGCGTCATCAAAAAAATAATCAAAAGCAATCCGAAAGTAAAATATTACGCTACTAAAAAAGGGTATTGGTTTTCATATGATGAAAAAAGCGCAACCGAAACAGCAACTCCAAAAAAAGGAGATATCGCTTATTTCAATTTAGAAATTAAAGATATTGAAGGAAAAATTATTTATTCTGAAGCTGATCTTGGACCACAAACTTATTTTGTAGACAAGCAAGATATTATGATGGGATTGCGTGATGGAATTAAATACATGAAAAAGAACGAAACTGTAACTTTTTTATTTCCGTCTCATATTGCCTACGGATATCATGGTGATAATAATAAAATTGGACCAAATGAAGCATTAATTTGTACCGTAACGCTTCGAAATTTTGTACCGGATCCTGCTGCTGCAAAAACGCCTACAACTGGAACACAAAATCCAAACACACAGACACCCAGCGGACAAGCTCCAAAAGCAACTACAACAAAACCAGTCGCTGCAAAGCCTGCAGCTCCAATAAAAAAAGATACAATAAACCCTTAAAAAAACATTTTAGAAATGAAAAAGAGTATTTTATTATTACTATTAGCCGTAACCTCATTTTATTCGTGTAAAGATGAACACAGCAACTTGCCTGATGGTTTATACGCCGATATTGAAACAAACAAAGGACACATAATTGTTGAATTGGATTATACAAAAGCACCTGTTACTGTTGCCAATTTTGTAACGCTGGCTGAAGGTAAAAATGAGTTTGTTACTAAAGATTATCTAAAAAAGAAGCCTTTTTTTGACGGATTAAAATTTCACAGGGTTATTGAAAATTTCATGATTCAGACTGGAGATCCTGAAGGAACAGGTTCTGGCGATACAGGTTATAAATTCAAAGATGAAATTACAGATTTAAAATTTGACAAAGCGGGTGTATTGGCAATGGCTAACAACGGACCAGGAACAAACAGCAGTCAATTTTTTATTACTCATGTAGAAACTCCTTGGTTAGAAGGTAAACACACTATTTTTGGACATGTTGTAGAGAAAGGACAAGAAGTTGTTAATCAGATCAAACAAGATGATAAAATTGTTTCTGTAACGATTATCAGAAATGGTGAAGCTGCCAAAAAATTTGACGCTGTAAAAGTATTTCACGATTATTTTTCACAAATTGAAAAAGAAAAAAGCAAATATTCTGGAGCGCAAAAAGAAAAAGTAGAATATTATGCTGCCTTAAAAGCAAAAGCAACTAAAACAAATTCTGGTTTAGAATATGTTATTACTGAAAAAGGAAATGGCAAAAAGCCAGCTATTGGAACTCAAATTTATATTCATTATGCAGGTTTTCTTGAAGATGGAACATTATTTGATTCAAGTATCGCCGATGTGAATAAAGCATTTGGAAAATACGATGCAACGAGAGATGAACAACATGGTTATCAACCAATTCCTTTTCAGGCAGGAAAAAAAGATGGTTTAATCCCAGGATTTATTGAAGGAATCGAACAACTTTCTTTTGGAGATAAAGCTGTAATCTTTATTCCGTCTCATTTAGCTTACGGTGCAACCGGTGCAGGAGGAGTTATTCCGCCAAATGCTAATATTATTTTCGAAATTCAATTATTAGAAAAACCAGAATAACTCATTATTTCATAGACTCAAATCCGAAACAAAATGAAATTTAAATTTCTATTATTATTTTGTCTGGCTGTTGTAAATCTACAGGCACAAACAACAAAAAAACCAGCAGCGAAATCAAAAGCTGCTCCGGCAAAAACAACTGTAGCAAAATCTACTACAGCAAAAACAGCTGTTCCTACAGATCCAAACGATGGTATTTTTGCAACTATTTCAACTACTAAAGGTGATATTGTTGTTACTTTAGAGTACGTAAAGGCACCTGTAACTGTAGCCAATTTCATTTCATTGGCAGAAGGTAACAATCCTAATGTTAAGGTTGAAAAACTAAAAGGAAAACCATTTTATGATGGTTTAAAATTTCACCGTGTAATTGCTGACTTTATGATTCAGGGTGGAGATCCTGACGGAAACGGCTCAGGTGGTCCGGGATATTCATTTAAAGATGAATTTACTGAAGAATTGAAATTTGATAAAGGAGGAATTCTTGCAATGGCAAATTCTGGTCCGGCTACTAATGGAAGTCAGTTTTTCATTACACACAAAGATACTCCTTGGTTAAACGGAAAACACACTATTTTTGGTCATGTAGTTTCAGGAATGGACAATGTAAACAAAATTGTTCAGGATGATATTATGACAAAAATCACTATTACACGCAAAGGTGCCGCAGCTAAAAAATTTGATGCTGTAAAAGTATTGGCAGATGACGCTAAAAATGCAGAAGCAAAAAAACTGGCTAGTCAAAAAGTAGTTACTGAAAAAGCAGCTTATTTTGCAGCAACAAAAGCAAAAGCGACAGCAACAGCATCTGGCCTTAAATATGTTATTACACAAAAAGGAAGTGGTGTAAAAGGCGCTGAAGGTTCTACAATTTACTTTCACTATGCAGGATATTTTGAAAATGGAAATCTTTTTGACAGCAGCATGGCTACAGTAGCAAGAGCTTACGATAAATACGATGCCAACAGAGATGCACAAGGCGGTTACAAAGCTTTTCCTTTCACAGTTGGTAAAAAAGACGGAATGATTCCTGGTTTTCTTGAAGCTCTTGATATGATGACAGACGGAGAAAAAGCGATTTTCTTTATTCCATCAAATTTAGCTTATGGAGAAAAAGGTGCAGGAGGTGTTATTCCGCCAAACGCGACTTTAATTTTCGAAATTGAAACTTATACCAATCAGCCAGTAAAATAATTGTTCTGAAAGATTATAAAAAAGAGCCATCAAAACAACTGTTTTTGATGGCTCTTTTTGTTTCCTACAACATCTCATTTTCTGATAAATATGTAATTTAAAAATAAAATTCAACCTAAAAACTACACAAATACCAACGTTTAAAACTATTTTCTACTAAATCTCGAACAAAATAGCGTACCTTTGCCGGCCTAATTTTTTAAAACAGGAATTTCAGATGTCACAAAACAATGTATTAAAAGGAGTCTTTTTAGTTGCTTTAGGAGCTACAACTTTCGGAATGTTAGCCACTTTTGTAAAAATGGCCTACAGCGAAGGATATACAACTGCAGAAGTAACAACTTCACAATTTGTTTTAGGAATCATAGGGATTTTAATAATCAATACATTCCAGAGAGTAAAGAACAAAAATAAGGTTGTTAAAGCGACACCAAAAAACATCTTTAGTTTGATGCTTGCCGGAACTTCATTAGGAATGACAAGCTTATTTTACTATCTGGCTGTAAAATATATCCCTGTTTCAATTGGAATTGTTTTGTTAATGCAAACGGTCTGGATGGGGGTTTTGCTGGAAATGATTTTAGAAAAAAAATTACCTTCAAAACAAAAAGTTATTGCTGTTTTCATTGTTCTTATTGGAACTGCTTTGGCAACAAATTTAATTCATGCCGATTTTAAATTGGACTGGAGAGGTATTCTTTGGGGATTTTGTGCTGCCGCCTCTTTTACTACTACAATGTTTACTGCAAATCGAGTTGCAACCGAAATTTCGTCAGCACAGAGAAGTCTATTCATGCTTCTTGGCGGAGCTGTAATTGTATTTTCATTTGCCTTTTTTACTCAGGTTACCCCTTTTAATCTGGAAATTTTCATGAAATGGGGAATCGTTTTGTCTCTTTTTGGAACAATAATTCCACCAATGCTTATGAATGCCGGTTTTCCTTTGACTGGAATTGGCTTAGGAAGTATTGTTTCAGCGCTTGAACTTCCTGTTTCTGTGACGATGGCTTTCGTACTTTTGAATGAAAAAGTAATTTTTCTTCAATGGGTTGGGATCTTCTTAATCATTCTTGCCATTGTTATTATGAATGTAAATTTTAAACCTAAAAAATAAACAATTTTAAAGAGGCCTAAAAAAAAGTGCCTTGTAATGCAATAATTGTTAATTTTTTTATAAATTCGTGATATACAAGAAGATATCATGAAACAATCCTGGCATTTATATTTAATGGCTTTTTTATATATAGTTGCCGGAATTAATCATTTCAGAAAACCCGGAATGTACATCAAGATCATTCCTCCTATTTTTAAAAACCCCAAATTAATAAATAACTTAAGTGGAGCTGCCGAAATTATATTTGGTATTCTTCTATTACTTCCTTTTACAAAAATTTTTGCTGCATGGGCAATTATAGCTTTGTTAATAGCTGTGTTTCCTGCAAATCTATATATGTATCAAAATAAAAAAGCAAGTTTTAATTTACCTAAATGGATTTTATTTGTACGTTTGCCCTTACAAATTATTTTGGTTTTTTGGGCATACCAATATACCCTTTAACAATCGAATCTATTAATTTAAAAATCACTTAATTATGAAAAAATTATTTGCAGAGTTTTTTGGAACTTTTTGGTTAGTTTTTGGAGGTTGCGGAAGTGCTATTTTTGCCGCCGGAATTCCCGATTTAGGAATTGGTTTCGCTGGAGTAGCACTAGCATTTGGTTTAACTGTTTTAACAATGGCATATGCAGTTGGTCACATTTCCGGAGGGCATTTTAATCCTGCAGTTTCTTTTGGATTATGGGCCGGCGGAAGATTCTCTGCCAAAGACCTAATTCCTTACATTATTGCGCAATGTATTGGAGCTGCTGCAGCTGCAGGAACGCTGTACACAATTGCATCAGGAAAAGCTGGTTTTGTAATAGACAACACTAAAGCCGGAGCATTTGCTTCAAACGGTTTTGGAGCATTTTCACCTGATGGATATTCATTACAATCTGCATTTATTGCTGAGTTTGTTCTGACTCTGTTTTTCTTATTGGTAATTTTAGGAGCAACAGACAAATTTGCAAACGGAAGATTTGCCGGTATTGCAATTGGTTTAGCTTTAACATTAATTCACCTAATTAGTATTCCTATTACTAATACTTCTGTAAATCCTGCAAGATCTTTATCTCAGGCTATTTTTGTTGGTGGAGAACCATTATCGCAGGTTTGGCTGTTTTGGGTCGCTCCAATTTTAGGTGCAATTGTCGCCGGATTTATCTATAAAAATTTACTGCAAAATCAAACTGAAGCATAATTCTAAAAAAAACAGGATATGGAATTTTTATATTTCTTACTTATAGGAGCAATTTCCGGTTGGCTGGCAGGTCAAATATGGAAAGGTGCCGGATTTGGTTTAATTGGTAATATTATCGTTGGAATTATTGGTGGTATTATTGGCGGCTGGATTGCCGGGAAATTTGGCATTGGCGGAGGCGGGCTTCTTTGGCAAATTTTAATTGCCGTTGGTGGCGCCTGGGTTTTACTCTTCATTATAAGTCTCATTAAAAAAGCTTAAACCAAAAGCATCAAAATAAATTAGTTAACCTAATATCTTATAAAGAGAAAAAAGAAGTCTTATTGATCTTTTTTCTCTTTTTTTATCTTCAACTTTTCACATATTAAACAATAAACACCAATACTAGGTTAAAATTTTATATTTCTCAATACTACTGTTATTATTTCATCAATTTTATTACATTTGAAAAAATACATTAGTAAATCATGAATGAAATTATCGCTTATTTCAGCACAATTCCTTCCTCGCATCGAAGTTTAATTTTGATTGGAGGAATAACAATTTTTTGGTTGATTGAAAATACGTTTCCTCTTTTTCAAATGCAGTACAAAAAGTGGCATCATGCAGGAATAAATATCTTTTTTACAATTACCACGATTATTGTCAATTTTGTTTTGGCTTTTATTCTGATTAAAACTGCTGCCTGGACAACTGAAAATCATTTTGGAATTCTGCAATGGCTGCCTGAAATTCCACTTTGGGCTTATACCATAATTGGCTTGCTTTTACTGGATTTAATCGGGGCATATCTAGCCCATTTTGTTCAGCATAAGATAAAATTTCTATGGCGGTTTCATCTTATTCATCATACAGACACCTGGATTGATACTACAACTGCAAACAGACATCATCCGGGCGAAAGTGTAATACGATTTATATTTACAACATTAGGCGTTTTGATTGTCGGAAGTCCAATGTGGATGGTCTTTCTTTATCAGTCATTATCTGTTGTAGCTTCTCAATTTAATCATGCCAATATATCGCTTCCGCGAAAGCTTGACCACTTCCTCAGTTACTTTATTGTTTCTCCAAATATGCATAAGGTTCATCATCATTATATGTTACCTTATACAGATAGTAATTATGGAAATATTTTTTCGATATGGGACCGACTTTTCAAAACCTTTACCACACTCCCAAAAGAAGATCTGATCTATGGAGTTGATACCCATATGACGCCCAATGAAAACAACAAATTGAGAAATTTATTGCAAATTCCATTTCAAAAATCAAGATCGATAAAAAACAGTTAAAATCAATAAAAAAAGTATAGCTGAGCGAACCAACTAATTATTTTTTTTATTAATATTGATATATAAAATGAAAATCAATCTATTAATCATTAACCTCTATTTTGAATTAATTTTCACGAGATGAAAAAGAGTAGCCGCAAAGAATTGAATTGGGAACAAACAGAAAGACTTGTTTCACTAGCTTTAGAAGAAAAGAATCCATTTGAAATTATAAAAAAAGAATTTGGATTAGCAGAAAAAGAAGTTCTGGAAATCATGAAGAAGAAAATGCCTCTAGAAAAATTTGAGATGTGGAAAAAAAAGGCAATTGCAAATAAACCAAAACCAAAACCAGTTAAAATAGATGATTTTGACGAAGATTTGGATGGGAAGTATTACATTAAAAACAAATTAGACTAAAATAGAACTCCTGAATTTCAGGAGTTTTTTTTTATTTTTAACAATATGTAACTTTTTTGTAATTTTTAAGTCAAATAGTCATAACTAAACATACTGAAATGAAAAAACTAATTTATACCCTGGCACTTGCCGTTTCGCTATGGAGCTGTAAAACGGGTAGTACCGCTGGTTCTGCAAAAAGTAATATTGTAGATGTAAACATTAATCTTGTTGATGTTAAAGACGATAAGGTTCTCGTTACTGTGACTCCTCCACAAATAAAAACTGATGAAATTATTTATAGTATTCCTAAAACGGTTCCTGGAACTTATTCAACGGATAACTACGGTAAATATTCTGATAATTTTAGAGCATTTGATGCCAAAGGAAATCCTTTGACAGTAAAAAGAATCGACGATAATTCTTGGTCTATTTCGAATGCAAAAACCTTAAAAAGCATTTCATATTTAGTTGGAGATACTTTCGATACTGAAAAAGGTACCGGTTTTGGTAACGACGACGTTTTCTCACCGGCAGGAACCAATATCAATGCAGGAATTAACTTCATGGTTAATACACATGGTTTTGTAGGTTATTTTCAGGACAAACTAGATGTTCCGTACAAAGTGACAATTACACATCCTGAAACACTTTGGGGCGCAACTTCGATGACAGATACTGACGACAGCAAAACAAGCGATGTTTTTACAACGCCACGTTATGCCGTTTTAGTAGAAAATCCAATTATGTATTCTAAACCCGATTACACTACATTCAACGTTAACGGAATGGATATTTTGATTGCTGTTTATTCTCCAACAGGAAAATTTACTGCAGAAAACATCACGCCGGAAATGAAAACGATGATGACGGCGCAGAAAAACTTTTTAGGAAAAGTAAATTCAACTAAAAAATATACGGTTTTACTATATCTATCAAGCTTAGCAAAAGACGATGCTCACGGTTTTGGAGCTTTAGAGCACCCTACAGCAACAACTGTAGTATTACCTGAATCAATGTCAAAGGAAAAATTGGTAGAATCAATGAAAGATGTGGTTTCTCATGAGTTTTTTCATATTGTAACACCTCTGACTATTCACTCAAAAGAAATTCAATACTTTGATTATAATGCGCCACAAATGTCTGAGCATTTATGGATGTATGAAGGTGTAACGGAGTACTTCGCAAATCTTTTCCAAATCAATCAGGGTTTAATTGATGAAGCCGAATTTTATACTCGTATTGCTGATAAAATTGAGCAAGCGAAAAGTCTGGATGATACCATGTCGTTTACTGTAATGAGTAAAAATGTGTTAGAGCAACCGTATAAAGATCAATACTTAAATGTATATCAAAAAGGAGCTTTAATTGGAATGTGCATCGATATCATTATCAGAGAAAAAAGCAATGGAGAAAGAGGTATTCTTGATTTAATGCATAAATTATCAGACGAGTACGGTGTAGATAAACCTTTTAACGACAACGAACTTTTTGCTAAAATCACTCAATTGACATATCCGGAAGTTGGCGAATTTTTGAATAAATATGTTGCAGGTACTACTCCAATTCCGTACGATTTTTATTTAGCTAAAGTTGGTGTAACGAAAGCTTTGGAGAAAAAAGCAGGAGCAGTTTTCTTAAAAGGTCAGACTCCTTATATTACAGTTGACAAAAAAACGAAAGAAATTGCTGTTCGTTCTGATATTGAACCAAATGGCTTCTTCAGAAACCTAAACATTAAAGGTGGTGATATCATTTTGGCAATTAATAATAAACCGTATTCTTTGGAAAATATTTATGATTTGATTGGAGAAAGTGAAAACTGGAAAGAAAACGATCCTATTACCGTAAAAATTAAACGTGGAGGCAAAGAAGAAACTATCAAAGGAACTGTAAAATTACCTTATGATGAATCTGAGACTTTTAAAGCTACTGACGCTTCAAAAGAAAAACTTAAAAATGCATGGTTAAAAGGATAATTAACTTTTAATGACACAAATAAAAAAAACCGACAAGTGATTGTCGGTTTTTTTTATTCTCTTTTGTCAGACTTTGTTTAGCCTGACAAACTATATGTTTTATTTTTTTACAGGATATTTCCAGTCAAACTCATCTTTGTCATTAATGATTGCTCCAATCTCAAATTTCACAACCTCATCAAATTCCGTTTGAAGAATAAACCAGTTGTCTTCGTTGAAGTAATTTTCGAAAGTATCAAAAGTTTCCTGATTGTATTTTGTGATTCCTTTTGTTGCCAAATCTTTCTTTACATCGGCAATTTTTCTTCCGATAAGTTTATATCCGAAAACTTCTAAATTATTACTTGACGCAACTGCATAACCAAATTTCAGATCTTCTTCTTCATAAAAAGTCAATCTGATTTTTTGCTCATTATATACAAAAATCACATTGTCATCTTCGTCTTTGTAATTTTTATCCGGTTTTCCCAAAACAGCTATAACGTCGTTCTGTTTCATTCCGAAAAGCAATTTATCAATTCCTGATTTTAGATTTATTTTCATGGTATACTTTCTTTAATTTAGAATGCAAATTTCGTGAAGTTTTTGCAAAACACGATTACCTTTTCCATTTATTATTTTTTACTCAAAATCATTCATGCTACTTGGTGTTTATTGAATAAAATTCTTACAAATATATACTTATGGAATAAAGAGATTTGATATCTTTGATAACCGTAAATAAAACATCTGATGAAAAAAAGATTCTTCCTGCTGATTCTATTGAATTCTATAGTGGTCTTTTCACAAAAAACTGAAAGCCAGAAATTAACAATAGAACAAATAATTCAAAAAAGACTTGACAAGGTTACAAACTTTCCTATTTACAAAGCAATAGAATACAAGGATGAAGCTGGTGTTTTTGATTTAGTTTTTACCGAAAATCAAAAAGTGATTTCTAAAAAAGATACTATAAATACAAAAATTAAAGCTATTTGCTTTATAAATGATGACGGTAACTTATCCGAAAAATGGCAAATCAACGATTTAATTGAAGATTACAACACGAAAGAAACAACTATTTGGTTCTGGACAAAATACTGCAGCACAAAAGATATTGATGGCGACGGATTTATAGATCCAATAATTGTCTACGGAACAAAAACTGAAGACGAGGAGATTAGGCGCGTAAAAATTATTACAGTTTACAATAACAAAAAATATGTAATCCGCGCCACTGAATGCGTTCTGGACGATTGTAGAACTTTTAAAAAAGACAGTAATTGGAATTTATTGCCCCAGAAAATTAAAACCCATATTGATCAATTAATCATCAGAATTCGAAAAGGACAAAATTTGATATTGAAAGACGGATAGTATAATCAATGATAGTTTAAAATTTAATTGTAAAGCTTGCGCTTTAAATTCTCTTTAACCTCATCAAACCATTCATCTTTAAGAATACTTAAAACTATTGAATCACGTCTCAAGTTGTTATCTCTTGTAGGCATATTGCTTCTTAAAACGCCTTCGACTTTACAGCCAATACTTTTCATTGCTGCAATACTTCGTTCGTTATTATTATCTGCACGAAATTCTACTCTTTCTAATCCTAAAGTCTCGAAGGCAAACTGAAGTAATAAAAACTTGCAGTGTTTGTTCAAACCAGTTCCTCTAAATGCCGAACCGTACCAAGTATAACCTAATTGCAATGTTTTAAATTCAAGATTGATATCGTAGAAACGTGTTGAACCAGCATATTTTTGAGATTTTTTATCGAAAACTATGAAAGGAAATTCTTTTTCGTTTTCTCTTGCTTTTATTGCCTGCTGGATATAATTGATCAAATTTTCTTTTCCGTCTGCACCAACTAAAGAATATTTCCAGGTTTCTGGTTCATTAATTGAAATATCCAATAAATTTTCGACATCTGATTCTTGAAGTGGACGTAACAAAACGAAATCATCTTCTAAAATAATAGTATCGGTAAAATTGAAATTTGATGTTTTATTCATAATTCATTTTGGTCTTTAAATTATTTTTCGACTATAAATATAAAGTCCCTACGGGACAAATAAAAATCGAAAATCATTTTTCTACCGATATTTAATCTCTACGAGATATTATTTAGCACCGAAAATTTACATCAAATAATATTGATTTCTGCCCTATACTCTGCCAAGAATAAAATATTGATATGCTTTCTACCAAGTTTGTAATATCTCGGAGATATCATTTAGCGCAGAAAATGTATATCAAATACTATTTATTTATGTCCTATCCCTACTAGGAATAAAATATTGGTAGAAAAACAAATCTCTCAAATAAAAAAAGTCCCATAGGGACTTAATTTTATAATATAGTTTACAAAGATCTGAAGAAATTATTCACTCATTTCATCATAACGCTCCGGAACTTGTGGATCATACAGCGGACATTTGAATTCTTCCATTACAGAAACCAACTGATTCATGGTTTTTCCTTCGGTGCCGTAACAATCAATTTTCACACTTTGTGTGGTTGTAATTACTTGAAAAGCACCTTTACCTTCATTATTTTTCCAGCTGTTTTCATCTACTCTTTCCCATTTTGAAAATACTGAATTAATTCGGTTTATGATTACGTCAACCGGAAGAATAGCAAGTCCTTCTATTTCTTCTTTCTCAAGAAGAGCTTCATAAACTTCCTGATTGTTCAGGTAAATTTCATCTAAATATCTCCAAAAAAGCAATTCGTACATAATATCAATATTTTAAAAATTGTAGAAATGCACGGTAGCGTGCCTAAGATGACGAAAGACGCACTGCAGTGCGTCTCTACGATTATTAATATAAAAACAAACTTTGTATCTCTGAACCTATGTTCCTTTGTACCTCTAAAATTTAATATTCGAATGTTCCGTATTCGCTTGTAATAGTCAGCTTTTTAGTATCTGCTGCTTCTACTCTTCCTACGATTTGTGCATCAACATTGAATGATTTTGAAATCTCAATAATATCTTGTGCAATGTTTTCCGGAACATAAATTTCCATACGATGACCACAGTTAAATACCTGATACATTTCTTTCCAGTCTGTTTTTGATTGTTCCTGAATTAACTTGAACAATGGCGGCACCGGGAATAAATTGTCTTTTACTACGTGTAAATCTTTTACGAAATGAAGAATTTTTGTTTGTGCTCCTCCACTACAGTGTACCATTCCATGAACGTCTGCAGGAGTATATTTATCTAAAATTTTCTTGATAATTGGCGCGTAAGTTCTTGTTGGAGAAAGCACTAATTGCCCTGCATTGATTGGACTATTTTCTACTTCGTCAGTTAAATTTACCTGACCTGAATAGATTAATTCTTCAGGAACAGCTGCATCATAACTTTCAGGATATTTTTTAGCCAGATATTTTCCGAAAACGTCATGACGGGCAGAAGTTAATCCGTTGCTTCCCATTCCGCCATTATAACCTTTTTCATAACTTGCCTGACCAAAAGAAGCCAAACCAACAATTACGTCACCAGCTTTTATATTAGCATTATCAACAACATCAGAACGCTTCATACGAGCTGTAACAGTTGAATCTACGATAATCGTGCGAACTACATCTCCAACATCAGCAGTTTCTCCACCTGTTGAATGAATGGTTACGCCAAAAGACTTTAATTCGTTTATTAATTCTTCTGTTCCATTTATGATTGCCGAGATCACTTCAGCAGGAATTAAATTTTTATTTCTTCCAATTGTTGATGAAAGAAGGATATTATCTGTTGCTCCAACACATAATAAATCATCAATATTCATAATCAAAGCATCCTGAGCAATTCCTTTCCAGACAGAAAGATCTCCGGTTTCTTTCCAATACATATACGCCAAAGACGATTTTGTACCAGCTCCGTCAGCATGCATAATCAAGCAATGCTCTGAATCCTGAGTTAAATAATCAGGAACAATTTTGCAAAATGCCTGAGGAAATAAACCTTTGTCGATATTTTTTATAGCGTTATGTACGTCTTCTTTTGATGCCGAAACACCTCTTTGTGCATATCTTTTGCTAGAATCTGAACTCATGAAAATTAGTTTGTGTTGATGTGGTGCAAAGATAACCAGTTTTTTTAATTCTTCCGTTTATTCGAATATTTTGATTCATAAAAAATTCGACAGTTTTGAGTACTGTCGAATTTTTGAAATTAACTAGTTATGAAAATTTGGTTTATTTATATTATTTCCAATCCGGCATTGACGCATTTTGAAACAAAGTTGCCCTTCCGTCATCATCGCCAGTTGTATTTGCTGTCTGAATTGTTTTGGCAGACAAACCGTCATTTGATGTATTAACAAATATGACTTTAGCTTCATTTGGTGAAAATTTCACATCTAAATCATTAAAGCCATTTTCTTTTCCTGCGTTTAATTCGGCCGATGTATTTGTCGCAACTGTGTAAATAAATATTCTAGAATCCAATCGTCTGTAATTTGCATTTTCGAATCCAGAAATATCACGCGTGTAAACAATTTTTTTATTGTCGATAGAAATATCAACTCCACTTGCAGCTCCTAGTTCACCTGATAGAACTGTATACTGTACCTGACCGTTTGTTTTTATCACGTAGATTTCAACATTGTAGCCTGAACTATCATTTACTTTTAAAACAATTAGAGTTCCATCCTGACTCCATTCACATTCTGATATAAATTTACCATTTGGCGTTTTAAAAAGTTGTACTAATCCCGAACCATCGGCATTGATACGGTACAATTTATCAAAACTTGGATAAATTAACTGGCTTCCGTTTGTGCTCCAGCAATAATTTACATGTTCCATATTGAAACCGGCAATAGGTATTGCGTTTGTAACTTTTCTGACACCAGTTCCATCCGGATTCATAGTGAATATCTGATTTGCTGAACCATCAGAACTTATGTAAGCAATTTTATTAATACTTAGATTTTTTCTTGGTCTGTAGCTGTTTACTTCCGCAGATGACAATTGTAATTCATTACCTGCTTCATCAGCCGTATAAATTACATTATTTGTTTTTACTTTCTTCACATACAAATAGCGTGGATTTGGAAATGCCAATGTTGTAAATGAATTTGTAACACTATTTGTCGGTTTATTAATTCCGTCATTTGCCGAAACTTGCCAGTAATATTTCGTACTGTATTTTAAGCCTGTAATATTTAATGTAGTTGCTTTTAGATCTGAATAGGTTTTGACTTCATCTGTCGTTCCATTTTTTACCGTCACCGTATAAGTAAGCGGATCCGATTCTTCATCAGTTGCTGTCCATGTCAAATCTAAACTCAATGCTTGTCCGACTGCATTATTGGCTGGTGCAGTCAAAACAGGAATTGTTGGTGGTTTATTATTTGCTGTTGATACTTCTAATTCAAAAATAATTTGAATTGGAATATCCTTTTCAATTGTACCCGGCTGGAATCTGGCAATAAATCCATCTTTCTGCGCCTGAAAAGAATATTTTCCTACGGGCACATTTTCTAATAGAAAGTAACCGTCTTTATCTGAGAATACTGTACTGCTTGTTGGACTCGAGGAAACACGGGCATTTTCTATAGGCGCGTAATTTCGGGCATCAACTACTCTTCCTTTTACTGATCCTGTTCCTCCTTCGTCAATCTGTTCTTCACTACAAGAAATCAAAAGAAAAAAGCACAGCAAGATTTTTAAACCTGTTTTCATTTGAGACATATTTATTAAATTATATTGACATTAATTTGCTGGTCATTAAGAAAATTGAAGGCTTACTTCAGTGGTATACCTATTTTTTCTTGTATTTGTATCCTTTTGGAAAATAATAGGTCATTCCCAATCCAAATCTCCAATAATAATCATCCCGAACACCACTAATCTTATAATCTAAATTATCGGTAAAATTGACATTGTATTCTCCATATAATTTAACTCCAAAATGGCTCGTGACCAGATATTCTACACCCGCACCAAATTGTACTTTACTATGTACATTTTCAAAATCGGCATTAAAACCTACACCGGTTCCAGCGAAAACATAAGGCGAAAATGTGTCTTCGGGTAAAATGAGGAACTCAAGATTCATATCTAAAGTGGCATAACCAAACTCATCTTTTCCCTTATTACCGAGTTTGAAAACATTGGTGGAAGCGCTAATATCAAATGACGGAGTAAAAAAGAATTTCGCAGCCCCTCTTGCCATTGGTTCAAAAGTTGGGCTTTTATAATCGCCTTGCATATAGGTGGCTCCTCCTGTCATTTCGATTCCAAAACGAGCTCTTTTTTCAGTTAGATTTCTATTATAAAGTTGCGCCAGATCAGCTTCACTTTTTTCTTTATCGTATTCTGCAATAAAAGTGTCAATTTGTTTTTGAGGTGCATTTACCTCCCACAGTTTATCTTTAATTCCGTCGACAATAAGTCCTTCAACAGCTTTTTCGATGGCTTCTGTAACGGCCAATTGTATGGGTTCATTTCGTGTAAAACCAGTCTCAACCTCCAAAAGTCTGTTGAGATTTACATATCTAAATAAACTTGCATCTATACTTTGAGATAAAATGGTTTTAGAAACATATACGGTATTTAAAATTTTCCCGTTTGAAGTAGAAACTAATCTTAAATATACAGTAACCCTATCCTGTCTGTAACGTGTTGAGCCGCCAGCTCCAAAATATCTGGCTCCAAAACCTCCGGTAATAATATTGGTATCATAGGAAATAATTCCCCCTTCGAGTAAAACTCCCGCAAACAAAAGAGGCGTCAAAACCGCTTCATTTGCATCACCTTTTGAATATTCCTGACGAGTAGAACGGATAATATTACGCTCATTTAATAAGTTACCAAGATTTTCACGTTCAATAGGTACAAACCATTTGGAGTCTTCAAGAGCTTTAATTAAAATAGATGTCGCACCTTGTGTAACTGCTGTACTAAACGTACTTCCTAATTCGGTCGGTTTGTACTGACCTGTCTGATCTTTAAACTTATATACACCAACAACTATCTGTTCTTTTGGTTTAGGCATTTCAGTCAGTGAAATTGTTGCAGGAGTATTTTCTCCAAATACGGCTTTCTGAACTCCCACTGGCTGATTAAAATATGCTCCACATCCTGAGAATAGGCAAGTTATTAGAAATAGAAAAAGGGGACTTTTATTCATAATCAAATTATTTACAGTAAAACATGAACCAACTTTTTATATCGACAAGTCGAAAATCTATTGCCCTGGCAGAATTACCTGAGTTTGCTCTCCAGTTTCCGTGTCTAAAATATCAACTACTAATCCTAAATTAGAATTATATACATCGACAGACAGTGTTCCAAATACGTAAGTTCCGGGAGAAAGTGATCCTCCACCGGTTCCTGTGCCGGTACCAGTACCTGTGCCGGTTCCTGTGCCTGTACCGGTTCCCGTACCAGTTCCTCCAAATTGGTCATTGAATAAGGAATTTGAAAGCTTATTTAACAATTGGTTATTCAAATTACTTTTAAATCGCTCCAAATCTGTGGGTTGTTTATAACCCGTATTGGTATCTTCCTTATAATCATTTTGTGCCTGAGCTGAACTAAGCAACCACGCATAATTAAAAGTGTCTCCGCCAAAATTTGGATTTGCAGGTTTGTAAGCCAAATCTTGTGCGTTTGACATTGTTGTAAAGCCAAATAGGCAGACAAGTAATGCTACAGTTTTCATATTATCGCTATTTTAGGTATTAAAAAAGACTAATTCCTGGCTGAAAAATGCTTCTCAATTAATATTGAGTTATCATTTTATTTTGCTTCTCTATGTTTTTAAAATATTTAAACAATTTAGAAGCACTTGAGTCAGCCATATATTTTAAAAAATCCTCATCAGGACGCGAAATAAATTCTTCAATTATATCACTATCAACCATAATTGTAATTTTGGTAGTTCTTCCGAATGTCAATTCTTCCTGAACAGTCACAATTTTAGTGGTATGAATTTTTAATTTAGAATATTGTCCATAAAACATATCATAGAAATCATTTCCAAGCTTGGTTTTGGTGTCATTAGCGACAATTCCAATCATTTCAATTCCGTCAACGGGAACTGATTTTTCGGCATTTGATTCTGTTTCTTCTCCAAAAACAATTCTGTCTTTACCAATTATGGTATTCTTTTCATCATAAATCAGCAACATTACTATCACTTCATCTTCCTTAGAATAATTGACCTGTGTTTTAGAAAGCTCTACTTTCTGAACAGCTTCTAATGTGACTCTTCCGTCCTGTGCGTTTGTTGATTTATTAGAATTTGATTTGTTTTTTTTAAAGACACTTAGTTTATATGAAATATTTTTGAACTCTGATGTTAGATTTTCTACTGTTCCGGTTATAAACAACATATTTTCGATTTCTTTGACTTCAATTTTAGCCTTTACCTCTTTATAGACGGTCTGCGAAAATCCATTTTCAGAAAAAAAAATACTAAAAACGGAAAGGATAATTATGTTCAAATACTTTTTCATAATCATAATTTTAACGATTGAACACGTAAATTGTACCAGAATTTCCAGACTGATTAATGATCATATCCTTGGAGATTGAATTTGATCCAGTACTGAAAACCGTTAAATTATTACCTTCCTGATTGACTTTCATTGCATCGACTCCACGGGAGTAGAATGAAACATCACTTATATAATTGTTGTTACCTGACTGTATGTAGGATTGGTTTATTTCGTCTGCTTTTTTGTAGACATTCATGTAGTTGTTGTTACCAGTTTGCTGTGCAGTTACATTAGCATTGTTACTGATAATGGCTAAATTGGCCTGATTGTAATAGCCAATTTGTGTAATTTTTACTATATTATGACTTATAATATATTGATTTGTATTCTTATTTTGATTGTGATTGTTTGTTTCATTTAAAGCAATAACATAATCATTTATATTCCCATCAATAGTTTGCGAGAATACAATTTCTGTAAAGAGAAGAAATATGACTATTACTGCTTTCATAATTTTGAAATAATAAAAAAAGGAAGAACTGATTTAATCAAGTCCTTCCTTTTTCTGGTTTATTTAGTTTGCTTGAATTACAACACTTGCATTTAGTATTCCAGTTTGTGAAACTGTACTAAGATTGAAGAATCCTAACTGTGTAGTACTAGCATAGTTTGCAATTCCGTCTTGCTCGATGCTAGAAATATTGAACAATCCTGCTTGTGTAGTATTTGCATCATTGAACCAACCATCTTGATCAGTAAATGCAAAATTCAAAGCTCCAAATTGAGAAGTTGATGCATCATTAAACAATCCAGATTGAGTAGTAGATGAATAATTAGCATCACCTAATTGTAGTGTTGAAGAGTCATTACCCCATCCAACCTGAGTAGTATTTGCTGTATTAAAGTTACCTATTTGTAATACATCAGAATTATTATCTACTCCAACTTGAATAGTAGTAGCAGTATTTCCTACCCAAATTCCTTGTCCAATAGTTGATGTATTACCCCATCCAACTTGTCCAACCACTGCAGTATTGAATGCTCCTAATTGATAAACAGTTGACTCATTACCAGCTCCAACTTGTCCAACAATTGCAACGTTTGCAATACCAATTTGATCAACATCTGAATCATTTGATCCAATTTGAACTACTAAAGCGCCATTTAACGCTCCAGTTTGATCCACATCACTAACATTTTGAGCAAATGCTACACCTGCAAACAGCATCGCGGAGATGCTTAAAATTACTTTTTTCATAATAAATATATTTAATTGGTTATTAATACAAATTATTATGTAGGTAATCTGGGGAGGGGAGAAAATTTGGTGGCAAAACCGTGATTTAAAAAAATAAAACTACTGTTATTTTTTTATTTCTTACCCAAAATTAGAAAACTTCTCGAAAACCGAATCAGGTATAAATACGTAATTTACGGGAACTTAACACCTTTTCGATGAAGTGCAAAACTATCTCGACAAACTGCCCAATTTAAAAATTTCGTTAGTAAGATAAAAGCTACTTATTGAGTTTTGATTACATTTTATTTACATTTATCCCTAAACAAATGTTAAAAACAAAACTCCTGAACACATATTTTAACATAATCACAAAAAAAGCCTGTCTTTTTATGACAGGCTTTAATTAATTGTTTTGTGAATGTTATTTCGTAAATAATAATTCTCTGTATTTGGTTAAAGTCCAGGTTTCATCATCTACCAATAATTCCAATTTATCAGAATGCGTACGAATATCTTCAAAATAAGGTTTTACTTTATTACAGTAAGCTTCTGCCATTTTTTGAGCATCTGTCAATTGATTGGCTTTTTTTCTTTCATTAGTCATGGCTAATACTTTAGAATTGATTCCTTCAATATGACCTGAAATTTCCTTAATTAAAACAATTTGCTCTTTAGCAATGGTTTCAAAATCTTTTCCGAAGATTTCTTTTAGTCCTTTAACATTCTCAATCAATGTATTTTGATAACGAATAGCAGTCGGAATTACATGATTTCTGGCAATATCGCCTAAAACTCTTCCTTCAATCTGGATTTTTTTAGTATACTCTTCTAATTCAATCTCGTAACGAGCCTCAGCTTCAACATGATTAAAGATTCCTAGTTTTTCAAATAAGTCCAAAGCTTGTTTCGAAACTTTAGCTTTAATAGCTTCCGGAGTAGTTTTAAAATTACTTAAACCTCTTTTTGCAGCTTCTTTTTCCCAAGCTTCGCTGTAACCATCACCTTCAAAAAGGATTTTTTTAGATTGTTTGATGTATTCTCTCAAAACATTAAAAATAGCATCATCCTTTTTCATGTCTTTCGAGTCGATCAGGTTTTCTACTTCATTTTTAAAGTCAATTAATTGTTTTGCTACAATCGCATTCAAAGTTGTCATAGCGTTCGAACAGTTTGAATTAGATCCTACTGCTCTAAACTCAAACTTATTTCCTGTGAAAGCAAAAGGCGAAGTTCTGTTTCTGTCTGTATTATCTAATAATACATCTGGAATTTTCCCGACAACGTTTAGTTTTAGATCTGTTTTTTCTTCTGGCGAAAGTTTTCCAGTTGTTACACTTTCTAACTCAGATAAAACTTTTGTCAATTGTGCTCCAATAAATACGGACATAATTGCCGGAGGTGCTTCATTTGCTCCTAACCTGTGATCGTTGCTTGCCGTTGCAATCGAAGCTCTTAATAAGGTTTCATTATCATTTACCGCTTTGATTGTATTAATAAAGAACGTCAAAAACTGTAAATTGCTCATTGGCGTCTTGCTCGGACTTAACAAATTAACTCCTGTATCTGTAGCCAACGACCAGTTGTTGTGTTTTCCTGATCCATTTACACCTTTAAATGGCTTTTCGTGGAATAATACTTTAAAATCATGACGCTCAGCCACTCTTTGCATTACATCCATTAATAAAGAGTTGTGATCTACGGCAAGATTTGTTTCTTCAAAAATTGGTGCCAGCTCAAACTGATTTGGCGCAACTTCATTGTGACGTGTTTTTACCGGAATTCCTAACAACATACATTCTTGCTCTAAGTCTCTCATATAAGTAAGAGCTCGAGTTGGAATTGAACCAAAATAATGATCGTCTAATTGTTGTCCTTTTGCAGAAGTATGTCCTAATAACGTTCTTCCTGTCATCATTAAATCAGGGCGCGAATTTGCCAAAGCTTTATCTATTAAGAAATACTCTTGCTCCCAGCCTAAAGTAGCGGTTACCTTTTTTACGTTTTTGTCAAAGTATTTACAAACTTCTGTAGCTGCTTCATCTATTGCAGATAATGCTCTTAATAAAGGTATTTTGTTATCTAAAGCTTCACCCGTGTAAGCAATAAAAACTGTTGGAATACATAAAGTTGTACCATATATAAAGGCTGGCGAAGTTGGATCCCACGCTGTGTATCCTCTTGCTTCGAAAGTATTTCTGATTCCTCCGTTTGGAAAACTTGAAGCATCCGGTTCCTGTTGTACTAATTGTGCACCGCCAAACTTCTCTACAGGATCGCTTCCATCATATGAAATTTCAAAAAAAGCATCATGCTTTTCTGCGGTAGTTCCTGTAAGAGGCTGAAACCAGTGTGTATAATGTGTAACCCCTTTTGCCAGAGCCCATTCTTTCATTCCCATGGCAATATAATCTGCCAGTTTTCTTTCGATTTTAGTTCCATGCTGGATGGCATCCCTTACTCCTTTTAAAGCATCAGAAGTTAAATACTGCTTCATTGCTTTTTCATTGAACACATTTGATCCAAAAAGATTCGATTTTCTATCAATTTCTTCAAAGTGTACCGGCTTTCTTGTAGAAGCTTCTTGCAAAGCTTGGAAACGTAATGTTGACATGGTTATGTATATTTTAAATTCGTACTAATTTTCATTAAAAAAATGAGGAACAAATATAAACAATAAAATAGCCTGTTTTGAATATAAATATTAGATTTTTGAACTAGAATTTTTCAATAGAAAATGCTTTTTTCAAAGAATAATGAATTCAAAGCAAAGAAATATAACAAAACTGTACGGTAATATTGATTAAATAAACATTTTTTCATAATTCCTTAACCACAAAATTCAAAAAACATGTTTATTTTTTACGAATTTATTTTTTATCCCCATTAAAAATTGCTTTTTTAAAAATATACCCCTCCCAAAATTGCGCTTATCCAAAAAATTATACTTCGCAAAACAAAATAGCCCCCTAATTTTTAGGACTAAAAAAATAAATCTATATTTGACCCAACGAAAAAAACAAAAAAATTAATTTATATTATTATGGCTAAAATTAAGTTAGAGTACATTTGGTTAGATGGATATGAACCAACTCAAAATCTTAGAAGTAAAACTAAAGTTGAAGAGCACGAAAACTTCAAAGGAACATTAGAAGAACTTGGAAACTGGTCATTTGATGGTTCGTCAACTAAACAAGCTGAAGGTGGTTCTTCTGACTGTCTTTTAGTTCCTGTTGCAATTTATCCAGATCCAACTCGTATCAATGGATGGTTGGTAATGTCAGAAGTTATGTATGCTGACGGAACTCCACACCCATCTAACGGAAGAGCTACAATTGATGATGATAATGATGATTTTTGGTTTGGTTTCGAACAAGAGTATTTCATCATGGATACTAAAACTCAACTTCCACTTGGTTTCCCAGTTGGAGGATACCCTGCTCCACAAGGGATGTACTACTGTTCAGTAGGTGGAAAAAACACACACGGAAGAAAATTAGTTGAAGAGCATGCTGATTTATGTATCGCTGCTGGAATCAACTTTGAAGGAATCAACCAAGAGGTTGCTTGTGGACAATGGGAATTCCAATTATTCGCTAAAGGTGCTAAAAAAGCCGGAGATGAAATCTGGGTTGCTCGTTACCTATTAGACCGTTTGACTGAGAAATATGGTTACTATATCGAATATCACCCAAAACCTCTAGGAGATACAGACTGGAATGGTTCTGGAATGCATGCTAACTTCTCAAACGAAGTATTAAGAACATGTGGAGACCAAGCAACTTACGAAAGAATCTGCGAAGCTTTCCGTCCTGTTACTGCTGAGCACATCGCGGTTTACGGAGCTTACAACGACCAACGTTTAACTGGTAAGCACGAAACTGCTTCTATCCACGATTTCTCTTATGGAGTTTCAGACAGAGGATGTTCTATCAGAATTCCTTTGATGACGGTTCAAAAAGGATGGAAAGGATGGTTAGAAGACAGAAGACCAGCTTCAAACGGAGACCCTTACAAAATTGCTGCTAGAATTATCAAAACTGTTAAATCAGCGCTATAATTCAAAGCTTAAAGTATATTCTAAAAAGTGCCATCATTTATGTTGGCACTTTTTTTTGTTAAACCCGACAGGTTTTTAAAAACCTAGCGAATTTACATCTCAAAAAACTTATAACTTTATAATACTTAACACTTTACAAATAACAAAAATTACTTAATTTTAAAAGTAAGTTTCTTATAAATTTAATTTTTAAGTTAAACTTCAAAACTTATCTTTGTAAATCATTTAAAAAAATCATTATGATAGTCTGGTCACTCTTTTTACTTGCTGTAGTTTTTATTCTTGCTTTAGACTTAGGTGTATTTAACAAAACACCTCATATTATTAGCACAAAAGAAGCCAGCAAATGGACCTTAGTTTGGGTTACTTTATCATTTCTTTTTTCAGGAGTAATCTACTGGCTGTATACCACAGATTATATCGCAAATCCAGATAATTTGAAACCTTCTGTGGCTTCAATGAAGTTCATTACAGGTTACTTAATTGAGCTTTCGCTGAGTGTAGACAATATCTTTGTTATTGCTATTATTTTCGCTTCCTTTAAAATTCCGCAAAAATACCAACATCGCGTTTTATTCTGGGGAATCTTAGGTGCGATTGTTTTCCGTGGATTGATGATTTTCTTCGGAGTAATGCTGATCAATAAATTCGCTTGGACGACTTATGTATTTGGAATATTCTTGATTTTCACTGCAATAAAAATGCTTTTTTCCGGAGAAGAAGAAGATTTCCATCCAAAAGACTCATTCGTTTACAAAACATTAGGAAAAATTATTCCGATTACATCTGAAATGGATGGTGAAAATTTCTTCATCTCAACCAAAACAGCAAAAAGAGCTGCAACTCCATTATTTGTAGCTTTAATTGTTATTGAAGTTATGGATGTTTTATTTGCTGTAGATAGTGTTCCTGCAATTCTTGCTATTACTAAAGATCCGTTTTTAGTATTCAGTTCTAATATTTTTGCCATTTTAGGATTACGTTCTATGTATTTTTTCTTAGCAAATATGCTGGCGAAATTCAGTTATCTAGAATACAGTTTAGTAGCCATTTTAGCTTTCGTTGGATTAAAAATGCTTTTACACGATTGGATTCACGTACCGGAATGGGCTTCTTTAGGATTTATTGCCTTATCTCTTTTAGTTGGGATTTTGGTATCGTTGAAATTTGGACAGGAAAAAGTTCTTACGGATGCTGATACAAAAGATGAATAGAATTTAAAAATAGATATAAATAAAAAAAGGAAATCTTGCGATTTCCTTTTTTTTATTTATGATTTGAAATGTTTATATTTTAAACTTTTTCACATTACTATCATCAATGTTATATTTTTTGATTACAGCGTTATAATCTGAAAAATCAACTTTATTAACAGACTTTCCAGTACCAAAATCTGCTGGAATTATAACAAATCTAAAAACTTGATTGTTTATAAAATTTGGTCTATTTGCAATATTATCTCCACCTACAAAAATTGTAAATGCTTGCTTACTGAAGTTATAATCATATGTAATTGATTCTCCATTTTCAAAATACACATCTCTAGGTATAAGTTGCCAAACATCAGAATTAGCATTATTTGTTCCTTCTAATCTATAAACTAACACCGATTCATCTTGAAATAAATCTCCTCCTAAATACTTAGAAAAAGAATCTGAAATTATATAACCATCGGTAGTATTAAAAGAAAAACTAGCTTCAATTTCAAAAGCCTCAGCTCCAATTCCATCTCTTCCTGGAGGTCCCGGAGGCCCTTCTGGTCCTTCACAACTTGAAAATGCGATCAGTCCAATGACTGCGAATAAGGTAAGTATCTTTTTCATAATATTTAAATTTTTAAGTTTATAAAAGCATTCCAAAAACCAAACCAAAAAAAGTGTTTTGTTGGTTTTTAAATAAAATTTCTAATTATTTTTTTACAACAACCTGATTTTTAAGCAGGATTTTGCTGAAAAATAATACATGATAAGGTAATGAATTTTCCCAATAATCCCAAGTGTGAGCGCCAGGGCGTTCTGTATAATCATGTTCTACCTTATTATATACTAATCTACGATGTAATTCTCTGTTTGGTTCTATTAGAAAATCGTCAACACCACAATCTATTATTAACGGTAGTTTGTTTGCTTTTATTTTATCCAGCATATTCATAACCGCGTATTGTGCGTACATCTCCGTGCTGCCACTTTTATCCCCAAAAACGGGTTGCATCAATTTTACAACTTGAGCAGCCGAATCTCTATTCAGCATTGTGCTCATATCTACTGCTCCACTCATGCTTCCCGCAGCGCAAAACAAATCGGGATGTTTGGCAGATAAATACAATGCGCCGTGACCGCCCATAGAAAGTCCCGTGATTACTCTTCCGTTTCTGTTACTTATCGTTTTGTATGTTTTATCCACTTTCTGAACCACTTCTTGTGTGATAAAAGTTTCAAACTGACTCTCTTTATTTACAGGACTGTCTAGGTAAAAACTAAAAACTTCGCCTTCAGGCATTACAATAATCATATTATACTGATCAGATAAGTTCTGAACCAATTTTTTATTTGGTGTATTTTTTAGCCAATCACCAAAATGACCGTACGCTCCATGCAATAAATACATTACAGGAAAATTCGATTTACTTTTGGCATAAGAATTTGGTAAAACTACCGCTGCTTTGTAGGTTTTGCCCATAGCGGTACTGGCAACTTGCAAGGTATCTACTTTTGCTGCAAAAGTCAGTGTTGACATGCAGATTAGAAAAGCAGTAAATAGCATTTTAATGTTTTTCATATGTTATTTTTTTTCTGATTAGGGAATGTAAATATACCCATTTCAAAATAAAATATATGAAAAATCCGACCAGCTTTTACTAATCGGATTTGTTTTTTTGCCACAGATTAAAATGATTCTATGGATTTCTATTTTTGATCAAATTATTTTGCCACAAATTACACTAATTTTTAATTATGTAATTCCAACTTTGACAAAATTTAAAATTTTATCAAAGTTTTAATTCGTGAAAATTAGTGTAGTTGCTTCGCCTGTTCGCTATCGCTCGGGTCGTGACAGCAAAAAAATCATTTTAATCTGTGTAATCAGTGGCCTAAAAAACTAACTTATAATAATCTTGTGCTCCAAACGGTATTGCGATGCACTTTTTCCTGTATATTGTTTGAAAGATTTACTGAAATGGCTGAAATTATTAAAGCCACTTTCGTAACAAACTTCATTTATACTAATTTGCTTTTCAGCCAAAAGTTTAGAGGCATGAACCAAACGGTATTCATTTACAAATTCGGTAAATGTTTTATTTGAAATTTTCTTGAAATAACGGCAAAATGAAGGCGTAGTCATACTTACCAGACTCGACACTTCATCAATTGCAATTGATTCCTGAAAATGGTCTTTCACATAATTAAAAACTACATTAATACGATCACTATCCTGAGTTTGCAATTCTAACGAAAAGCCGTCAGCATTTAAAACGGTATAATCTTCCGAAGATTCCAATTCATCTAAAATGCTTAAAAGTGTCAGCAAACGCTCAAATGGAAGCTGATGTTCCATCATTTCGATTTTCTTTCCAATTTGTTTTTTCGTTTCGCCGGTAAAAGCGATTCCGGCCTTTGACTGGCCTATAATATTCTGAACCCTTTTCATTTCAGGAGCAACAAAAAAATCGGTGCCCAAAAATTCAGGTTTAATATGAATAACAGTTTCTTTTTTATTTCCTGTTTGTTCGTTTGTAAAACCACAATGTGGCAAATTGGAACCTATTAAAATCAAATCTCCATTCGTATAATAAGAAACATGGCTTCCTATTTGCCTCTTCCCCGCACCTCCATTTATATAAACCAACTCAATTTCTGGATGATAATGCCACAAATGGGCTTTACTATTGGTCTTTTCAGCATGTTTGGTGTAGGTAAAAGAACTTCCGTAAGAGTTTGATATCACTTCAAGAGCCGGGGCGATTGTCTTCATATAATATCTTTAAAAAATAATAGCAAAATTAACAAAATCACCTAAAATAATTCAAAATTTAACCTATAACGGTTTCGTAACTGAGAATTTTTCATGAAAATACACAAATTTCATCTACTGAATTATGAACGAATTGCGGTTTTTTTTGGGGTCTGATTTTTTTATCCGTCATTTTTTAAAAATATCACATTTATCACTCCTTTTTTATACAAATATCTCATTTTCGTAAGAAAAACAGAATATTTTAACAAACCTTAATTTTGCAAAAACATTAGAAAATAATAACCTAATTAACACAAACACCGAAAATAATTCAAATTTTAACCTATAACGGTTTCGTAAATGAGAATATAGCATATAAATTGGAAAATAGAGTTGTGTTTAAATTTGAACTTCCGAAGTAATTTAGCATCAGAAAAATGAACTAAAAATTTAAACACAGAGAATATGAAAAAGATTTTAAAATTAAGTTTAGTATGCGCAGTACTATTATCAGGTTTAAGTACATATGCAATTGACGGAGGAAACTCTTTTAACTTTCACGTATTAAAATCAAATGGCAAAAAAATAACATTTGCTATGAATCAGGTACAAAAAGCAAGCATTAGCATTTTTGATAATAAAGGGAATTTAATTTATTCTGAAAACGCTTCAGGTAAAGACGGAATTTTAAGAACTTTTAGTTTAGAAGAATTTCCACAAGGAACGTACTTCTTAGAAATTGAAGACAGCTTTAAAAAAGCAAGACACGAAATTGTTGTTACAAATGATTCTACTGTTTTGTCTTCAAAAACACTTTCATCAGTAAACTAAGCAAGAATTTGCAAATAGCATAAGTGTAGCAATACACTGAAAAAGTTTATACTTACATACAGTATAAAAATGAGGTTAGATAGTTAGTAAAGTTAAAAACGCAAGTTTTAAAAACAGCTCTTTGTGGTTATTGAGCTGTTTTTTTTTGCTCTTTACTTTTTGATAAATTTCGGTTTACAATTGGCAATAATTTGCTTCTTTAGGATTAAAAAAAAGTTACGCTATTGTAAAAGTAAAAAATTTTAAAACTTTAAAAAATAATAACCAAATTAACATAAACGATAAATATAATTCAAATTTTAACCTATAACGGTTTCGCAAATGAGAATATAGCATATAAATCAGCAAATAGAGTTGTGCAAAAAGCAACATAACGTAAGTAATTTAGCATCAGAGAATTAAACTATTAATTTAAAAACTACAGCTATGAAAAAGATTTTAAAATTGAGTTTAGTATGTGCATTACTTTTTACAGGTTTAAGCACTTATGCGATTGATGGAAATGAGGATTTCAATCTTCATGTTATTAAGAACAACGGTAAGTTAATTTCGTTTGCGATCAACAGAGTTACAAAAGCAAACTTAGCTATTTATGACAAAGACGGTACACTGATTTACTCTGAATCTGCTTCAGGTAAAGATGGAATTTTAAGAACTTTCAGCCTTGAAGAATTTCCTGAAGGAACTTACTTCTTAGAGGTAGAAGACACTGCAAAAAAAGTGAGACATGAAATTACAATAACTGATCATGCTTCTGTTTTATCTACAAAAGCAGTTTCATCAGTTTATAAAGCAGGATTTTCTGCAAAAAATGCAAGCGTAGCTTCACGCTAAAAAGTTATACTTTTCATAAAAGTATAAGGTTAGATAGTTAGTAAAAACGTGATTGTTTTAGAAACAGCTCTTTGTGGTTATAGAGCTGTTTTTTTTTGCTCCATATCGTGGTGAAAATAGCGTCAAATTTAAAAATGAAAAATAATTCTTAATAAATCTATATACCTGATTTAAACCGCATTAAAAAAAGTTACCAAAAAAACATCCGTAATCCCTTTATTTACGTACATAGCGTAAACAAAACACAGAAATGGTTTTAATTCAGCATTTTATCGCTCTAAAAAAGCGATTTTATTGCATAAAATTAAATTTCTATTTGTAGTTTTGAACGTTCCACATTTAGTAATAAACATTAAAAAAAACATGACAAAATTTACCAAAACCGGGTTAGTTGCAGCCTTTTTTCTAGCAACACTTTTTACCTATGCCACAGATGGAAAAGGTGATTATATTTTAAATATAAAAACCGGAAACGGAAAAGTAATGAGCTTTACTTTAGATACCGTTGAAAATTCTACATTTTCTATCTATGACGAAAATCACAATTTACTTTATGCGGGAGAATCTGCAGCAAACAAATTAGAGGTTTCAAAAACAATTAGTTTAGAAAGCTTTCCAGCAGGAACTTATGTTCTTGAGGTTAAAGCAAATGACAAAATTTCGAAACACGAATTTAAAGTTGCAGCAAAAAAAGTGAAGACTGTAAAGTTGGACGAATCAGTAAACGAAAGTCCTTCATTCCGTCGCTAAATCCTTTTTGCCCCCACAAAAAGATGAATAGCAGCTCGTTCCAGGAGCTGCTTTTTTTATTTCGAAAGCTTTTCTATTTTTTTTGAAACTTCTCTTCTCTAAATCTGACGCCAAATTTTGCAAGTTGCCAAAAAACATCAGAATCAGATGGAATTGGGATTCTCTTATTTTCGTTATCTAAATTTTCTTTAAAGACTGAAGTATACAATACAGCATAACAAAAATCTAATAAATCGACGACATTGAAATTTTGCCTGAATTCAGAGCGGAGTTCGCTATTGTTGGCAAAACAAACATTTCCGTTTTCACTTTTATCTACAAACAGCAAATTGGTACCTTTTACAATTTTTTCGATAATCTCTTTATTTAATACAAAAGTGTCATTTTCTGATTTTTGAAAAAGATTTTGGATTGTAAAATAATCATTCTCTTCTTTTGATGGTTTTTTCCAAAGAAGATTTTCCAATTCAGGATCAAAAATACTTCCTGTTGGCTGCAAAGTTTTTATTTCGTTAAGATATTGCTCAATTGTCATACAGAAAGTATTAATAACCATAAAGTTATATTTTAAATTCGTAAAATAAAATCGTTACATAAGCGTTCTTTTCTAAATATAAGCCTCAAAAGTAAAAGTCCAACTACAGAAATTGTCAAATTAAATCGACAAAATCAAAAAAAACAGGGTTCAAATACATGTTATTACACTGATTTACATATATTTGCAACCAAATCCGATACTAAATCATAATCAAACAAATAACAAAATGAAATAGTATAACTGGGTTGGAATTCTATTTTTTAGCACAAACAATTAGCATTAAAAACAAAAATGACTTTCAAATCTATCATTCTAAACTACGACTTATGAGAAAAAAACTTGTTGTTTTAGTGGTACTGATCATTTTTTCGTTTCGTGCTGCTGCGCAAACTGAAAAAGTATTTATAACAGATAAAATAAGCGACAAATATGCTTATGTGGATGCAATAAACATTTATGAAAGAATTGTTGCCAAAGGATATAAATCAGTAGACTTATTTCAGAAATTAGGAAACTCGTCCTACTCCAACTACAAACTGGAAAAAGCCGCCGAATGGTATGGCGAACTTTTTAAAATGACGTCTGATCTGGAACCTGAGTATTACTATCGCTACGCTGAATCGTTACGTTTTATTTGCCAAAATGAAAAAGCCGATGCTATTATCGAAAAACTCAGACACAAATCGAAGTTGTTGGTAAAAAAGAAGGTTTGATATTTTCTTTTTTGAATTTTATAGAAACACAAAACCTCTCATTTCTGGGAGGTTTTTATTTATGTTAGAGAGATTGTTTAGTGCTTATTAAAAAAACTATCTTTTTAATTGCATTTAAGATTCTTTAAAACTCTGCTCTATTCCCATTTGCCTAACTTTATCCAACCATTCAGAAATCATTTTTGAATTATACTTTGGCTTTCCAAATTCATCTTTTTCTTTTTCTAAAGCAATAGCCATTAATGCATATTCATTTTCCAATGAAGTAGAGAAAATTCCCTGATCATCTGTATTTATAGAAACTGAAAGTTGCGGACAATCTTTTATTACATTATGATCCATTTCCAAACCTAAATTAAAAAACTTAGTAATCGGGTGCTTTGCGTATCTTTTAAATGTTCCTATCAAATAATTTGATGTTGGATTACATTCGATTCCTATATTCAAACTTGCAATAGCATGCATCATATTCTTTTGAACTTCTTCCACTAATAAAATGTAATCGTGACTAATTTCAAGTTGTTTAATCATTTTCCCTTGTTCCTTAATCTTAGGATTAAAATGATATTGTTGATACAAAAACTTTACATCAATATTATTTCTAACATTTTTTAATATTACAGGTATATCATTTATACGACACCTTTCCCAATAAGTTAAATTTATTTTACTATATACCTCTTCTTGTAAGTTATCAAAATAAAGATAAGGATCGTCGCCTCTTAATTTCCATGCATCAAAATAAACTGTTTGATGAAAATATTTTTTCTTGAACTCACTCTCATCAAAATTTTGTTGATATAATTCATAAAATAAAATTTCATAAAGCCTTTCTAACCTATTAACCTCATTTCTACAAATTGAAATTCCGTATTTTCTAATTTTTGCTAATAGCCAAACTGTGTTATCTAATACTGTTTGTTTTGGTAACATTAATTTATACTTCTTGAATTCATAATATTCCCTAACATCAATGCCTAAAGCTAAAGCGTGACCAATCCTATCTCCTTGACTTAGATTTAAAAACAGAACACATTCATCGATAGCTCTTAAACCATCTAAAATATCATAAAAATCTTCTCCTGCATGATATGTTGCATACATTTTATGCTCGCTAATTTTATCTTTTAAATGATTTAAAGTCCCTTTTAGCTTATGGTTTTTCAAATATCTAAAACCGTGAGCAAAAACTTCAGGTGAAGCTGCAAATTCGCTCGAAGCTGCATCTATGCCACGAATTGATTCAAAATATTTTAAGTGACTTTCGCGTAATGTACTTATGGCTATTGACTGCTTTTTTATTTTCTTTCGTAGATCAAAATGTCTACAAGTAATGTAACTCGAAATATTAGAAGTCTCGAATTTGTCTTCATCCTTTATATAATGTATAGTATAGAAATGCTGCTCAGTTGAAATAATATTTAAGTTTTTGAAATCAGGATTAAACTCTTTTTCCGATTGAATGGCATTCTTAGTTAGAACAGTATTATATAATTTTATACTTTTTGTTAAGTCAATATAACTCTCTTTTGGCGCGATTCGTACTTCAAAAGACTTTATTTTACTATGGGTTAATGTATCATGTACTGCTAAATTTACAAATGCAGTATGATAGATCGATTTATCCCTTAGAAAAAACTCCTTTCGATTCTGATATTTAGAAAAATTTCCAAATCCAACCTTGTCATTTATTTGAATTAATTCTGCTCTAAACTGTGCTTTAATAAGTAAATAACTATGAAACAGATAATGAAACTTTTCAAAGTCATTTTCTCTACTATAAATCTTCTTAAAACAATCATAAAGAAATTTACGTTCACCATAAAAAATGTATGAGTGTTCTAAATTTTGCTTATGAATATTTTTAGGAATAGCATAATCAATTACTTCAACATTTTTAAAATGCTTAAAACAATGACCACAATCTTTCCTATTAAGATTTATTTCCTGATTAAGATCATTTAACCTTAAAATTAGATCATAAGAATCTATAGGATTCGAATCTTTTGATAAATCAACTTTAAATTCTTTTCTTTTGTCGTCATATTGATCGATATTATTCAAAAAATTAAAAAGTTTTAATCTAATATAAGCTGCTTTATAAACTAAAATTTTTAACGATTTTCTTGATGTCACAGACGAATTTGAAATTTTCGTTAGTAAAGATATTTCCCTTTCTAAAAGGTCAAATTCATTTTCGAATTTATTAACATTATTCATTATATTAATCCAGCTTAAATCGAAAACTGGGCCAGATCCTTTTAAATGAAAATGATTTTCAGCAAGTCCTTTTTTAAGTAATGTTCTTAACTGTTTATTGTTTGAAAATGTTGTAGGCCTCCAAGAAAAAAAATCCCTCCTACGCTGCGAAATAGAATCTAAATAGGCAAAATGAGAACATGTAAGCAAATCTTCTCCTACATAATATGACAAATCTCTCCATTTTAATAAGTGCTCAAAAACTACAAAAGGTTCTAAATTTTCTTCAACTAATATTTTAGAATTAAAATGAGTAAGAATATTAAATACAGATTTATTGTTCTTTTTATCATTTATTAAGAACCAATCGCTTTCTAGTTTTGTAAAAACATTACTAATTTCATCTAATGAATAACTTGAAAATGAATACAATCCGTTTTCAATAAAATTTTGTTTAGTTATATAATCTTCTTCACTCTTTAAATTTAAAATTTTATCCGAACAATAATTTACAAACAATAAGCGGATAGATTTACGAAGATTGTCCATCTATAATTTCATTTAAATAATCAATAAAACTTTTTAGTAGATATTTTTTCTCTTCTTCTTCAACATTTCTTTTAAAGTAACTATTACTAAATGTGATAATTTCTTTTAATAATAAAGATTTTTCATTTTCTGATTTTATCTTTTTGTGAAAATTCGTAATTTTTGCCTTTGTAAACGATTTATTAGATAATTCTGAAATGTAGTAGCGTATATCAGAGATCATCTGTTGAGTTAAATAAATTTCTGATTTAGAGCTATTATATATTTTTAAATACTCTTTTCTAATTTCGCTATTTTTATTTTCAATTTCATTCTTCCATATTTTGAAAATTGGAAAATCATCAAAACTCTTAATTAATTGATCTTTAGAATTATCATTAATAGAGATCAATTTTTCTAATGCCTTTCTACCTCCAACATAAATAAATTCATAAGCTCCTAAAAACTCATCTTCAATTTTATCTTTATACTCATAAGAATACTCACTTACTGTATTAACAAATTCGTAAGCAAAAAGAGGATCATTTAAAACGTATTCTATAAATATATCATCATACTTGAGTATATCATTTTTAAATTCTTCAGAAACGTCATTAAATATTTTATCTGACAAGTTAGCTTTTAAATATTTAAAATTTGTAAAAATTGCAAAAGGTGTAAATGTACCATGACTAAAGCCTGAATCTAATTTAAAAAACAAAGTAGATGATTTTTGCTTATTTATGGTGTTGTCTGTCTTACCATAGGAGTTAATAAAACTATGTAAAAAAATAGTTTTATCATTTCTTTTTTTATCAAACAATTGATTCAGTCCATAATTAAACTCAAAAAAGTCTCTTCTATATTTATTGTTTTCTTTTCTAAATTTTTGAATAATTCCATTATAAATAAATTTGGTCGATAAATCTTGTTCAATGATCAGGCATTCAATGGAAAAATATGCTAGGAGATAATCAATAAAAATTAATCTATCTTTATCAAGTACTGAAGTTTTCTCACCGTACTTTTCGATAATGGATAAAACATCACCCAAACTAATATTATTTGGATTATTAATAACATATAATTCCTTAAAAAGCTCCTTATCCTCATTTTCAAGAAGTTCATATAATTTTTTAAAGATTCCAATTTTTATTAAATTCTTATTTATATCCTTAAAAGACATAAAAAAGTCTACATAGTCCGGTCTTAAGCTATTAATTATCTTTTCAATAAGATATTTTTCAAAGACTAGCAATTGATCAATTTTATCGAATTTTAAATAATTTGCTGTATTTAATAACTCTATTGTTTCTCTGAGCGTTGTAGGTATTAAAAAATTTTGCTTAAAGCTATAATTTAAAAGAAAGAGATCTAGTCTTTTATTCAAGAACATTTTTACAATATCAACGAGATTTTCTTTAGTCTTTAACTTAAAGGTTTCATCAAAATTTTCAGATTTGATTGTAATTTCGTTTTTTTCATCAATATCACTTATATCATTATTTCCAATTTCATTTATGTTAGGTAAATACACTAAGTGTTTATGAGGAAATAATTTTTCAAAATATTTAGAAGCTCTATTTCTAACCTCTTCTTCCGAAAGATTTTTTTCTTTTTCAAACATTGAGTTTTTTAATGACTGAATGATTTGTTCTTTCTTAAATGCTGTTAAAATTATTATGTTTCTTTGGATCAAAAATTGACGAATATCTTCTAACATTTGATAAATGCCATTTATATTTAAATCGAAATCATCAATTGCAATAATCAAAAGATCTTTTTTTTCAAAAAACTCCAAATAATAATCAACAAGTCTTTTAAACGAATCTCTTAAATTACTACTTGTAGCTAATTTACTTAAGGCCTCAATAGTTTCAAGTTTGTATAAATCTTTACGATCAGAATTAATAATTTGGAGGTTCTCGAAAACACTTTGAAAGTGCTTTATTAATGTCCGTCTAATCTCATCTGTAACTTTAGAATCTGTTTTTTTTATATTATCTTGAAATTTGAAAAACATTTTAGCTAAAATAATTTCAAACAAGCTTTCATTTCCTCTAAAAAGAGAAGGATCAATAATATCAATACTTGCAAATTTATTTTTTCTAATATTTTCAAAAGATTCACTCAACAAATTTTTGCCTAAATTTCTGCCATCAAAAAAATCCTTATGATTTTCATCATTTTTATTTACCAAAGCATCGTTGAAAGATATCATTGACGATGATTTACCTTTTCCTCTCTCTCCAGTAAATGCAATAATATTATTATAATCATCATATGTTATGCCTTTTTCAGATTGCTTAATAATTTCTACTACATTTTTTGATGCATCTATATAAACTTCTTTAAATATTGATTTATAAAATTCATTACCTTTTTCAATCTTAATTTTGTATTCTTGATTAAGGTCTATTGTTAATGTTGACATTTATTTTTGAGTTTTTTAATCGATTAGTATTATTTTTTTATTATAAAATTTCAATGTTATTCAAACATAATAATATTTCTACATTTCAGTCTTTTTTGGTTAATCTTTTTGTGTCAAATTAATAAAATAAATTACCGAATAATTTACGGTTTTCCTCAATTTCAAACAATTTCAACAAAAAAACCTCCCATTTCTGAGAGGTTTTCTTTAAAATTTATAAATGGTAATTTTTACATATTCCTTCTATACTGCCCACCAACTTCAAACAACGCCGAAGTAATCTGACCTAAAGAACAAACTTTTGCAGCTTCCATTAAATGATCGAATAAGTTTTCGTTTTTAATAGCGGCTTGCTGTAAGGTATTTAAATGCTCGTTTACTTTTTCTTCGTGGAATTTATGCAAGTTATCCAACATCGTAATTTGATATTGTTTTTCTTCTTCTGTTGCACGAATAACCTCAGCTGGAATCACCGTTGGCGAACCTTTTGAACTCAAGAATGTGTTTACACCCACAATTGGGAAATCACCATTATGTTTTAAAGTTTCATAATACAAACTTTCTTCCTGAATTTTAGATCTTTGGTACATCGTTTCCATTGCGCCAAGAACGCCGCCTCTTTCGGTAATTCTGTCGAATTCTTGAAGAACTGCAGCTTCAACTAAATCGGTTAATTCTTCGATGATGAACGAACCTTGAATTGGGTTTTCGTTTTTCGCTAAACCTAATTCTTTATTAATAATCAGCTGAATTGCCATGGCACGACGTACAGATTCTTCTGTTGGCGTTGTAATCGCTTCGTCGTAAGCGTTTGTGTGCAATGAATTACAGTTATCATAAATAGCGTATAAAGCTTGCAAAGTCGTTCTAATATCGTTGAAATCAATTTCCTGTGCGTGTAACGAACGTCCAGAAGTCTGAATATGATATTTCAGCATTTGGGCTCTTTCGTTGGCTCCGTATTTGTTTTTCATGGCTTTTGCCCAAATTTTACGCGCCACACGTCCAATTACTGAATATTCTGGATCTACTCCATTCGAGAAGAAGAAAGATAAATTCGGACCAAAATCGTTGATGTTCATTCCGCGGCTCAAATAATATTCCACGTAAGTGAAACCATTTGAAAGCGTAAACGCCAATTGCGTAATTGGATTTGCTCCCGCCTCAGCAATATGATATCCTGAAATCGAAACCGAATAGAAATTACGAACGTTTTTAGTAATAAAATATTCCTGAACGTCACCCATTAAACGCAAAGCAAATTCGGTTGAGAAAATACAAGTATTTTGCGCCTGATCTTCTTTTAAAATATCGGCTTGAACCGTTCCTCTAACTTGTGATAATGTTTTAACTTTTATCTCATTATAAACGTCTAAAGGTAAAACCTCATCGCCCGTAACACCTAAAAGCATTAATCCTAAACCGTTGTTTCCTGCTGGCAAATCGCCTTGGTATTTTGGTCTTTCGATTCCTTTATCTTTGTATAATTTGTTGATTTTCGCTTCAACTTCTTTTTCTAAATCATTTGCTTTGATGTAAATCTCACATTGCTGATCGATTGCGGCATTCATAAAGAAACCTAACAGCATTGGTGCAGGCCCATTAATGGTCATACTCACCGAAGTCAATGCGTGAACCAAATCGAAACCTGAATACAGTTTTTTAGCATCATCTAAACAGCAAATTGAAACTCCTGCATTTCCGATTTTTCCATAAATATCCGGACGTAAATCTGGATCATTTCCGTATAAAGTTACACTATCAAAAGCTGTCGAAAGACGTTTTGCAGGCATTCCTGCACTTACATAATGAAAACGTTTGTTGGTTCTTTCTGGTCCGCCCTCGCCCGCAAACATTCTTGATGGATCTTCGCCTTCACGTTTAAACGGATATAATCCCGAAGCAAATGGAAATTCTCCAGGAACATTTTCCTGTAAATTCCAACGCAGAATATCGCCCCAGCCTTCATATTTAGGCAAAGCAATTTTCGGAATTTGTAAATGTGATAAACTTTCAGAATGCGTGGCAATCTTGATTTCTTTATCACGAACTTTAAATGAGTAGATCGGATTTTTGTATTTCGCTACTTTTTCATCCCAATTCAGGATAATTTCCCAATTGTACGGATCTAAATCCATTTTTACTTTATCAAACTGATTCAGTAAAAGATTTAAAAAGATTCTGTTTTCATCGAGTCCTTCGACTCCGCTCAGGATGACACTATTGTCGTCAATTCCAGCTTTATTAATTTGAGGAACTTTCCCAGAAACCGATTCGATGGTTTTGAAAATTCCGTATAATTTCTGCGCTACCTTTTGTTGTGAATGCGCTGTTTCATCATAAGATCTGTTATTCTCTGCTATTTCAGATAAATAACGTGTTCTGTGTGGCGGAATCACAAAGATTTTCTCGCTCATTTCTTTCGTAATTGTAAAAGTCGATTTCAAATCTGAAGCCGTTTTTTCAACCACTTTATCCATAATCGCTTTGTAAAGCGTGTTCATTCCCGGATCGTTAAACTGCGAAGCAATCGTTCCGAAAACCGGCATTTCATCAGGATTTTTATCCCAAAGATTATGGTTTCTTTGATATTGTTTTTTTACATCGCGCAAAGCATCAAGTGCTCCACGTTTATCAAATTTATTTAAAGCCACTAAATCGGCAAAATCAAGCATGTCGATTTTCTCCAATTGTGTTGCCGCTCCAAATTCTGGTGTCATTACATATAAGGATACATCAGAATGATCCATAATCTCGGTATCAGACTGACCAATTCCTGAAGTTTCCAGAATAATCAAATCGTATTTTGCCGCTTTCAAAACCTGAATCGCTTCTGCAACATATTTAGATAAAGCCAAATTCGATTGACGTGTCGCCAGTGAACGCATATATACGCGTGGATTATTAATCGCATTCATACGGATTCTGTCTCCTAAAAGTGCTCCTCCGGTTTTTCTCTTAGAAGGATCTACAGAAATCAATCCGATTGTTTTTTCTGGGAAATCAATCAAAAAGCGACGAACTAATTCATCTACTAAAGAAGATTTTCCTGCTCCTCCTGTTCCTGTAATTCCTAAAACCGGAATTTTAGAAGTTGTATTGCTTTCATGAATTTTATCAAAAACTGGTTTTGCAATTTCAGGGAAATTTTCTGCAGCAGAAATCAAACGCGCAATTGCCGTTGGAACTTTATTTTCTATATGATCAATTTCTTCGTTTAATTTGTCTCCAATAGGAAAATCAGCACGCTGAACCAAATCATTAATCATTCCCTGAAGTCCTAAAGAACGGCCATCATCTGGAGAATAAATTCTTGTAATACCATATTCATGTAATTCTGAAATTTCACTTGGCAGAATTACACCACCTCCGCCTCCAAAAATCTTGATGTGCCCCGCTCCTTTTTCGCGAAGCAAATCATACATATATTTAAAGTATTCGTTGTGTCCGCCTTGGTACGATGTCATTGCAATTGCATTGGCATCTTCTTGGATTGCGGTATTCACCACTTCTTCTACACTTCGGTCATGACCTAAATGTATTACCTCAACTCCTGTTGACTGTATAATACGACGCATAATATTGATGGCGGCATCGTGTCCGTCAAAAAGTGAAGCAGCTGTGACAATTCTTACTTTATTTTTAGGAATATATGGTATTTGTTGTTCCATTTTATGAATATGATAATTTTAAGGGAGCAATTTACAAATTTTTTTAATATTTGATTACTGCGATAGCTTTATGTTAACAAAAAAATGAAAATGTTTTATCCTCATAGAAAGGTAACAATTTTTGAAACAAATTGATCTAAGTTAAAGAAAGCTTAAAGACATGGCAATTTCGCAACATTTAAACAAAATCAAAAAACATGTTTCGAGTATTCCCATTGTAATTTAGCAGTGTAGAAAAGCCCCAGATTTTTACTAAAACTTAATCATTAAAAAGTAAAACGTAAAAATTTAAAAAAATGAGAACATTACAGTCATTCGTCCTAATTTTAGGTTTGAGTTTTTTTGTAACTTCTTTCAATAGAATCGAAAACACCAATCTTTCACATAAAAAGACTCCAAAAACTACCGCTGCCTCAACTAATTTAAAAAATGACGACAGCGAAATTTCAAACGACTTCTTTAAAAGATATGCCGATTTGAAAAAATATAAATCTGATATCATGTCATTGTACAAAAACCGAGAACTAGGAACGATTTGGTACGATGAAAACGAAATTAATGAATTTGGCTCTGTATTATATGAAAGAGCAAAAAACACAAATGATTTGGTTATTCCTTATCAAAAAGAAATTGAGAAACTATTTGACTCTTCAGCACAAGGAACTATTTCTAAAACTGATGCCGACATGCTTTTGAGTTCATTGTATATCATTTATGCCAAAAAAAATAATACTGACGCTAAAAAAATGTCTTATGACGCTATGTTGAAAGACTTTATGAATTATAATACTATTGAAGAATCGACTGTAGCTACAGAAGACAACAAAATGCTTTTTGATCAATATTATAAATTACAAACTGTTGCAAAACAGTATACAAAATTAGACAAATCCAATAAATGGAAACCAATTGTTACCGAAATGCCTTATAAAGATTTGCGTCCCGACGCAGTTTCAAACACGATTGCACAAGTAAGAACCCGTTTGTATCTACTGGGAGATTTAAAACAGGATTCTAAAAGTGATGTTTATGACCGTGAATTGATGGATGCCGTAATGAAATACAAAGTTCGTAACGGTTTTAAACCAAACTATATTCTGGCTGAAGAACATATTAAAGAAATGAATATTCCAATTTCTGAGAAAGTAAAAACACTGATGCTTAATATGGAAAGATGTCGCGCTATTTCTGCTCAAATTATGAGCAATGATGAATATGTTTTGGTAAACGTTCCTTCATATGAATTGATTTATGTTAAAAACGGAAAAGTACAAATGACATCTAGTGTGTTTGTTGGTTCACCTTTAACAAAAACAACAATTTTTAATGGAGAAATCGACAGAATTGTTTTCAGTCCTTATTGGACGGTTCCGCAAAGCATTGTAGACAACGAATTAAAATTGAAAATTGCCGGAGATCCTAATTACCTTGCCGATCATAATATGGAAATTGTAAACGGGCAAGTGAGACAAAAACCGGGCCCAGGAAACTCTTTAGGTTTGGTAAAATTTATGTTCCCAAATCCTGATGATATTTATATGCACGATACACCTTCTAAAACGTTGTTTGATTTTGAAAAAAGAACTTTTAGCCATGGTTGTATAAATGTAAAAATGGCAAAAGAATTAGCCGCTGCAATGCTGAAAGATTATCCGGAATGGACTCAGGAAAAAATTGACAGTGCAATGGAGGGCAAAACTGAAAAAAGTTTTAAACTTTCTAAAAAAATACCAATTTTCATTACTTATTTTACTTCATTGGTAAATGAAAATGGCGAAATTGGTTTCTTTCAGGATGTTTACGAAAAAGATCAGGAATTAGTTACTCCAAGTGTAGTTTTAAACTAAAAACATACAAAAACGAAATTTTAAAGAGGCGTTGTCACAAGTTGATAACGTCTTTTTTTTGATTTTACAATTAGAAAAAAAAACTTAATTTATTAATTTTAAACCTTTTAAGCCTTAAAAATACTTTTATATAATTTGAACTTTGCAAAATAATATACCACTAATATTAATTTACAAAATCAATTTATCATGAAAACAGAAAACATAGATGGATTATCACTTTTTGAAATCAATTTATTAATTCAGCAAGGCGCAAGATTTGTTACTTTTCCTAATACAATGACAAAACATAAAAGCTTTACAATCTATTTTATTCGTCCTGATGAAAAAGTTTTTAAATATGCATTCAAACATTTCATGAAAAATTTACTGCATGGATTTAGAAACTTTCCTTTACGACCTTTACATATATCTAAATCTTTATTCTATTTAGCAATTGGCGGAAGAGATCACACGCACGCAATATTGGCAGATGCAAAAACAATCAATCCAATCTATAATCCTAATTTGTATTGTTTAGAATACGTTTAAATTTTATCTTTTATAAAAATCAAAGCGAGAATAAGAAGTTTATTCTCGCTTTTTTCATTTTCATAATCTCAATCTTATTAAAAAAATGTATTTTTAATTTCAAATAGTAGTGTAAAATATAAACTAGCAAACCTAAAATTATGGAAGACTCTAACGAACTTGTAGTAGATAAAAGAAATTGGTGGGACAGAAACTGGAAATGGTTTGTTCCAACAGGCTGTTTAAGTCTAATCGTACTATTTGCTTTAATCCTTGTTGGAGTTTTTTTTGAAGTAACTTCGATCATTAAAGATTCTGATGCTTATATCGAATCCATGACTCGTGTTGAGCATAATAAAATACTAATCGAAAAACTTGGTTCGCCTATAGAAACTGATGGAATGGTTTCTGGAAGTGTAAGCGCAACAAACGATGTTAGAAAATGCGATGTGCAAGTACCGTTAAAAGGTCCTAAAGGCAAAGCGACCCTTTTTGTTGTAGGCGAAAAAAGAGGAACCTGGAAGTACAGTGAAATGTCTGTTTATATTGAGAAAACTAAAGAGAAAATTGATTTATTACAGAAATAATTCCGAATGAAACCAACTTCTTTTTAAGTTCATGAAAAAAACGAAAAGTTCTTGCCTAGCCCCGATAGAAGTGGAAATCCTTTTGCTTTTTCTTTAAAAAGTAAAAGATTGCAACGTATAGCGGGACGAGTGTTAATTATGAAACAAAATCTTTCTGCTCCTAAAATAAAATTGTGGCGTTGTTTTTGAATAAGTAGTATTTTTGAAACTTAAACAAAACCCCCAAATGAAAAAGATTTTACTATTCGCCGTTACATTTTCACTCGTTTCATGTGCAGAAATGCAGCAGACTTTAAATCAGTTACCACAAATATCATCACAAATTCCGGTTGGCGGAGTTGATATTTCTGCTGGATTAAAAGAAGCGCTGAATAAAGGAATTACACAACAAGTTAGCAAATTAACCGCTGTTGATGGTTTTTATAAAAATGAAGCTGTAAAGATTTTAATGCCTGAAGAATTACAAAAAGTCGACGCCACTTTGAGAAAAATTGGTTTGAGCTCACTTGCTGATGAAGGAATCAAAATGCTGAATCGTGCGGCTGAAGATGCTGTTAAAGAAGCAACTCCGATATTTGTTTCGGCGGTTAAAAATATGTCGTTTACTGATGCTAAAAATATCTTATTAGGAAATGACAGCGCAGCAACAACCTATTTGCAAGGAAGCACAACAACAGCTTTGTACGGAAAATTTAATCCGGTGATTAAAAATTCATTTGCAAAAGTGGGCGCTGATGTAGTTTGGACAAAAATTATAAATAAATACAATACAATTCCGCTAGTAAAAAAAGTAAATCCTGATTTGACTGATTATACAACGAATCAAGCTTTAGCGGGAGTTTACAAAATGATTGCTGTAGAAGAAAAAGAAATCCGAAATAATATCAGTGCAAGAACAACTCCTTTATTGAAAAGCGTTTTTGCAATGCAGGACGGAAAATAGTTTTTTTTCTGTTGAACTGTTTAATCGTTTAATTGTGTAATCGGAATTTACGGTTATTTATTAAACGATTAAACAACTAAACGATTAACCGATTAACCAAAAGAGATGCAAAAAATTACCATTCTTATTCATTGTAAAGACCAAAAAGGAATTATCGCTGCAGTGACTACTTTTATTGCAAAAGTGGAAGGAAATATTACTTATATTGATCAGCATGTTGATGTCGAGCAAAATGTGTTTTTCATGCGATTGGAATGCGAATTAACCAATCACAAAACAACAATTGAAAGCTTTAAAGCCGATTTTAACCAAACCATTGCAACCGATTTTGATATGTCGTGGGATTTGTACAACCAGGAACAAAAGCCAAAAATGGCTTTGTTTGTCTCGAAATACGATCATTGTCTTTTTGATATTTTAGGCCGATACAGTGCTGGTGAATTAAATATTGAAATTCCGCTTATAATTAGTAATCACAATGATTTGAGATGTGTTGCGGAACGTTTTAATATTCCGTATCACTGTGTTCCGTTTACAAAAGACAATAAAGACGAAGGTGAAGCGAAGCAAATTGAACTTCTAAAAAGATATGGAATCAATTTTATTGTTTTGGCGCGTTATATGCAGATTATTACACCAAAATTGATTTCACTTTACGAAAATAAGATCATCAATATCCATCATTCGTTTTTACCGGCATTTCCAGGAGCAAAACCGTATCATTCGGCTTTTAAACGCGGTGTAAAAATTATTGGTGCAACAAGTCATTACGTAACTGAAGAATTAGACGAAGGTCCAATTATTGAACAGGATATCGCAAGGGTATCGCATATTCATTCGGTTGAGGATTTTATTATGAAAGGTCGTGATTTAGAACGTATTGTTCTCGCAAGAGCAATCAAACTACATTCTGAAAGAAAAACTATGGTTTATAGCAATAAAACGGTTGTTTTTTCTTAAAGATACTAAGATTCTGAGATACTAAGCTTCTAAGTTTTTTTTCTAAAAATTAACAAACCCTACAGGTTTTAAAACCTGTAGGGTTTGTTGTTTATATTTTAAAAAATCATCAATCAAACTGGACTGAAGTCCAGCCCTACAATATGGATCGAGCCGATGGCTCTTTTCATAGTTCCGAAGGAACGAATTATATTGTAGAGCTGGACTTCAGTCCAGTTTAAATAAAAGCATATCGAATAACAAACCCGACAAATTTTTGAAATCTGTCGGGTTTTTATCTGGAAGTAAGCTTTGCTTTGAACCTTTGTAGCTTATTTAACTAAATCAAATCTATCAGCGTTCATTACTTTTGTCCATACGGCAACGAAATCTTTTACGAATCGTTCTTTTGCATCGTTGCATGCATAAACTTCAGCAATGGCACGCAATTCTGAGTTTGAGCCAAAAATAAGATCTGCACGAGTTGCTGTCCATTTCAATTCACCTGTTTTGCGGTTATGGCCTTCAAAAGTTTCACCAGTTTCATTGACTGCTTTCCATACCGTACCTAAATCTAATAAATTGATGAAGAAATCATTATTCAATGTTTCTGTATTTTTTGTCAACACACCATGTTTAGAACCATCATAATTTGTGTTTAACACTCTCAAACCACCAAGTAAAATGGTCATTTCAGGAGCTGTTAAACCTAATAATTGCGCTTTATCTACTAAAAGTTCTTCTGTTACCGAAGTGCATTTAGCACCTTTATAATTTCTGAATCCGTCAGCTTTTGGTTCTAATGCGTTGAAAGAATGAACATCTGTCTGCTCTAAAGTAGCATCACCTCTGCCTGGCGTAAAAGGAGCATCAATGTTTATTCCTGCATTCGCAGCAGCTTTTTCAATTCCAACAGATCCTCCTAAAACAATCAAATCTGCAATAGAAACTACTTTTCCAGATGAAGTAAAGTCATTTTGTATTTTTTCGTAAGTTGCTAACACATTTTTTAATTGAGTTGGTGAATTCACTTCCCAACTAATTTGAGGCTCAAAACGAATACGAGCACCATTGGCACCTCCGCGTTTATCAGAATTTCTAAAAGTAGAAGCCGAAGCCCATGCAGTCGATACCAATTGAGAAATCGAAAGTCCGCTAGCCAGAATTTTTTCCTTTAAAAGAGCAATATCGCTATGATTCAATTCACTTTTAGCAGCAGGAATCGGATCTTGCCAAATCAGGATTTCGCTCGGAACTTCTGGTCCTAAATAACGGCTGATTGGTCCCATATCTCTGTGCGTCAATTTATACCAGGCTCTTGCAAAAGCATCTGCGAATTTGTCAAAATTCTGCATATAATCTCTTGAAATTTTTTCATAAGCCGGATCCATTTTCATAGCCATATCTGCAGTTGTCATCATTGGCGCATGTCTTTTCGTTGGGTCGTGCGCATCTTCTACAGTTGTAGCGGCACTTTCATCTGTAGGCGTCCATTGATGCGCTCCTGCTGGACTTTTAGTCAATTTCCAGTCATATTTAAACAGTGTTTCAAAGTAACCGTTATCCCAAGTTGTCGGATTTGGTTTCCATGCCCCCTCAATACCACTCGTAATCGCATCTCCACCTACTCCTGTATCGTAAGAACTTTTCCATCCCATACCCATTTGCTCAATACTTGCACCTTCTGGTTCTGCCCCCACTAATGACGCATCTCCAGCTCCATGAGCTTTCCCAAAAGTATGGCCACCGGCAGTTAAAGCCACTGTTTCTTCATCATTCATTGCCATACGAGCAAAAGTTTCTCTAATGTCTCTACCAGAACCTAGTGGATCAGGATTTCCATCTGGACCTTCTGGGTTTACATAGATTAATCCCATTTGTACAGCAGCAAGAGGATCTTCCAGGTTTCTATCGCCAGAATACCTACTATTAGCTTTATCACTAGTGGCTAACCACTCTTTTTCTGCTCCCCAGTTTACATCTTGCTCTGGTTCCCAAATATCTTCTCTACCTCCGGCAAATCCGAAAGTTTTAAATCCCATTGACTCTAATGCACAGTTCCCTGTCAAAATCATTAAATCTGCCCATGAAATTTTATTACCATATTTTTGTTTTATAGGCCAAAGTAAAAAACGAGCTTTATCTAAATTACCATTATCCGGCCAACTGTTAAGAGGTGCAAAACGTTGATTACCCGAACTGGCACCACCACGCCCATCAGAAATACGATAAGTTCCTGCACTATGCCAAGCCATACGAATGAACAAAGGACCATAATGACCATAATCAGCAGGCCACCAATCTTGTGAATCTGTCATTAATGCAAAAAGATCTTTCTTGACTTCGTTTAAATCTAAAGTCTTAAATGCAGCAGCATAATCAAAACCTTTTTCCATAGGATTTGATAAACTAGAATGTTGGCGTAATATGTTTAGATTTAAACGATTTGGCCACCAATCTTTATTAGATGTTCCTGTTCCAGATGTTTCTTTCATTTGTCCGTTATGATAAGGACATTTACTTTCATTTGATTCGCTCATTTCTTTTGTTTTTTATGTTGCTGTTATCTATTTTTTGGTCAAATGCCAATTTTTATTTAAATTTCATTTCATTGATATTTAACACTTTATCAAATATACAAACTTATCCTTAGCATATTCATAATCAAAATTGATTGTTATTATATTTTAATAGCTAAAAATTATTTAACGCTGCAGAAAGCTCAGAATCAAGTTATAAAAAACCTTAACGTAAGTCCAACAAAGTAATAACAAAACCTTAACAGCAAAACATCCATATATGTCTGACCTTTGTAATGTAATAAACTGGTTATTTATTATTTTGGTTTTGGTTAGTTAAATGATGCCGACGTCTTCGAGATGCCGGCATTCTTTTTTTGTATTATTTTGTTTCAGGTTTCAGGTTCTCTTAGTTTCATGTTGCCTTACTTTGGGTTATTTTTACCACAAAAAGTGCAAAGTTTTTAACTCCGTAAATTTTGTATAAAAAACTCAATCCCGATAGTTATCGGGAGCGAAGCTTCATGTAGAAAACTTTGCGCCCTTTGCGTTCCCGATAGCTATCGGGATTACGCCCTTTGCGGTTAACTATGCGCTCCAACAACAACCTGAAACCTGAAACTTGAAACAAAAAATAAGACATTAACTTATATTCAACAAAGTAATAACAAGATCTTAACAGCATACTATTGATATAAGTCGGATCTTTGTACTGTAATAAACTGGTTATTTATTATTTTGGTTTTGGTTAGTTAAATAAATGCCGGCGTCTTCGAGATGCCGGCATTCTTTTTTTGGTTAAATCCCAAGAAAAAAATTCCAAATTCCAATTTAAGCAAGTTTGCATTTTGGAATTTGGAATTTAAAATATTGGAATTTTTCTTTTTAATTTTTCAATCTTTCGTGTAGTACTTTAAAATACGCAAAAGCCTTTACTAATCTACTACCGTGCCAGGAGAACATTTCGCCATCTACGAAGATTGTTTTGGCATGATGTGTAAACCTTCCTATTTCAAAAGCATCTTCTTCTTTGAAAGGATAAGGTTCAGAGGAAAGAAAAACGATGTCTGGATCGCCTTCTAAACGCATTTTCTTTAATTCGATTTCAGGATAACGACCTTTATCTTCATAAATGTTTTTGAAATGATTCAGTTTTAATAACTCATTTATATAAGTGTCATTTCCGGCCACCATATAAGGAGTCTTCCAAATAAAATAAGCGGCTTTTTTAACTTCAATATCCTGAATGTATTTTTTGAAATCGCTCAAGGCGAAAGCCAATTTGTCGTTCCACTTTTGAGCTTCGGTTCTACAGTTGAAGATTTGACCGAAGTCTGAAATCATTTGAAAATTGTCTTCTATTGAAACTATATTCGTGACCCAAACCGGGCAAATTTCTTTTAATTGATTTACAATTTCCTCGGTATTTTCTTCTTTATTGCAGATGATAATATCGGGCTGCAAAAGCTTTATTTTTTCAAAATGAATCTTCTTGGTTCCGCCGACAATCTTTTTAGTAGATTTTAAATGATACGGATGCACACAAAACTTCGTGATTCCGATGATTTTTTCTTCCAAACCTAAATCATAAAGCAATTCCGTTTGAGAAGGAACCAATGAAATGATTCGTTTTGGAGCAGTTTCAAAAGAATGAACGGTTCCCAGTTGATCAATGAGTTGTTTCATAGTATTCAGTCGCAGTCTCAGTTTACAGTCTCAGTTTAGACTGGGACTGTAAACTGAGACTGTAAACTTTTATTTATTAGCAATAATATCAGCCATTTCCTGCTGCACTTTCAAAGCTTCTTCTCTGGCCTTTTCAGCAAAATCAGTTCCTTTTGAAGCGTAGATAATTGCTCTTGCAGAGTTTACCAATAATCCAACTTTATCATTCATTCCGTATTTACAAACTTCAGATAAGCTTCCGCCTTGAGCGCCAATTCCCGGAACTAACAAAAAGTTGTCCGGAACAATTTTTCTAACATCCGCAAAATATTCTGCTTTTGTAGCTCCAACAACGTACATTAAGTTTTCGCTGTTTTTCCAAGTTTTAGACGTTTCTAAAACTTGTTTGTAAAGCTCTTTTCCGTTTGTATTTAAAGTCTGAAAATCAAAAGCACCTTCATTTGAAGTTAAAGCCAACATAATTGTATGTTTATTTTCGAAGGCCAAAAAAGGCTCAACAGAATCTTTTCCCATATATGGAGCAACCGTTACACTGTCAAAATTCAAGTCTTCAAAAAAAGCTTTAGCATACATGCTTGAAGTGTTTCCAATATCGCCACGTTTTGCATCGGCGATTGTGAAAATTTCAGGATAATTTTCGTTGATATAATTAATTGTTTTTTGCAGCGACATCCATCCTTTTATTCCATATGCTTCAAAAAAAGCGGTATTTGGTTTATATCCAACCGTTAAATCATGCGTTGCATCAATTATAGCTTTATTAAATTCGAAAATAGGATCTTCGGTTTCTAATAAATATTGTGGCATTTTATCCAAATCAGGATCTAAGCCAACGCATAAAAATGATTTTTTTTGAAGAATTTGTTCGTGAAGCTGTTGTGTTGTCATAGTGTGTTTTAATAGTGCGGCAAAATTACAAATTATAATTGTGAATTGTAAATTGTGAATTGTGAATTGTTGTCTGGCGGAATTCAAGCCCACGTTCTAACTGGTGCGTCCTAAAACTCCCTTCAGGGTAAAAATTGATATATTTTAAATTTCATTATCTAATTATCTCATTGCCAAATTATCCAATTATCTAATCCACATTGAATTCATATAACAACCTATCAAAATTATATAATAAAAAAGAAAAGCTTCCTTTCTACTTTTGATATCGAACCTTAAATCAGACCGTTATGAGCCCAAATATTGGAATATCTACATCAAATTTAAAAAAGAGTACAAGTATATTAGCCACAATTTTATCAAATGAAATGACGCTTTACGTTAAAACAAGAAAATTTCACTGGAACATTTCAGGAAATAGTTTTATGGAGCTTCACAAATTATTTGAAGATCAATATCGCGTTTTAGAAGCACAAATCGACGAAGTTGCTGAACGCATCAGTCAATTAGGAGAAAAAACAATCGGAACTATGAAAGAGTTCATTGAAAATTCAACACTAAAAGAATCTCCAAAAGAATATACTTCTCAAAAACATATGTTGGAAGAACTTCTTGAAAATCACGAACAAATGGTAACCGAATTTCGAGATTATCTTCCGGTTTTTGACGAAACGAACGATGCCGGATCTGCCGATTTTGTTACAGGATTGCTACAAGAACATGAAAAAATGGCCTGGGTTCTTCGACGTTATCAGGTTTAGAAAAAAAAATAGAAATGCGAATTATGAAAGGATAATCAAAAGTAATGTAACGACTTTCAAACACATAAATCGCAATTTTACAAATACAAATTTAAAACAGAAAATCATGAATACTACAGAGATAAAAGGAAACTGGAATGAGTTGAAAGGAAAGTTAAAACAAAAATACGCAGAGCTGACAGATGATGATCTGATGTTTGCTGAAGGAAAAAAAGACGAGATGTACGGAAAACTTCAGCAAAAACTGGGAAAAACTAAGGAAGAATTTCATCAGATATTGTCAGATTTGTAAAACCTTCTGACTCAATCCGAAATACCGTCTAGTAACAAGTATATTAGGCGGTATTTTTTTGAAAATTTTAATGTTTTTTTTCACATTTAATAAATCTCTAACTATCTTTAAAGATAACACCAAAAATAAATTAAGTATCTTTAACCAAATTTCTTATAAAATGAAACTATTTATAAAATTTGACATTAATACCATTTGCTCGCTTTTTTTGAAACACAATCTGGATCAGCATAATATAAATTTTACAAGTCTTGGTTTTGGGGAAATTGAGATTAATGATAATCTGGATGCCGAAGCAATGGAAGCTTTAAAGAGCAAATTAAGCCCTTGCGGTTTTGAAATAGTGGAAAACCAAAAAAGTGTTTTGGTTCAGAAAATCAAGGATGCCATAATTGAACTTGTTTTCATGGAAGACAGCAATAACTATAAAAGTTCTGTATTTTTGGCAGAAAAACTAAATCATAGTTACGGTTATTTATCGAATGTTTTTTCGGAAGTAACGTATTCGTCTATCGAAAATTTTATCATTTTACAAAAAATTGAAAGAGCCAAACAATTAATTATTATTAATGAAATGAGTTTGACCGAAATCGCTTTTTTACTTAACTACTCAAGTGTTGCGCATTTGAGCACACAGTTTAAAAACACAACCGGAATAACGCCATCGGCTTTTCAGAGAATAATTAAGAAACGAAGAGAAAATTTAAAATAAAAACCCAAATACCACACTAAAATGCAAAAAAACGCATTATATATTTTATTAGCGGATGATGATGAGGATGATCGTCTTTTTTTTAAGGATGCCTTTGAAGAAATCAAAATACAGACCAACGTCGATTTTGTTCATGACGGAATGCAATTGATGGATCATTTAAACAATGCTGACAATAAACTTCCTGATATTTTGTTTCTGGATTTGAACATGCCAAAAAAAACAGGAAAAGAATGTTTGATTGAAATAAAGAAATCGGACCGACTGAAAGATATCATTATTGCCATCTATTCTACTTCGTCATCTGAAGAAGATATTGAGGACACCTTTATTCAAGGAGCAAATATTTACATCAAAAAGCCAAGTGATTTTAATACGCTGAAAAAAATAATTAATGAGGTCGTGACTGTAAACTGGCACTATCATACCTCTGGGTTAAATCGTGATAATTTCCTGTTGCGACTCAAATAACAATTGCATCAAATAATGAAATGGATACCAAATTTTAATTCTTCAAACTCATTGAGAGTTATTTTTGTAATCGCAGTTTTCATTCTGTTATTCCTTTCTTCAATTGCTTACAAACATAATCAGAGCCTGAATGAATCAAGCAAACTGGTTATGCATACGTATGAGATCAACATACAATTAGAAAAATTAATGTCGGCGATTAAAGATGCCGAGACAGGTCAGCGTGGTTATATCATAACGCGTAACGGCCGATTCTTAACTCCGTATCTTTATTCGCGCGACAAGGTAAATGCTTCTTTTATTACCTTAAAAAAACTAACTGCCGATAATCCTGTTCAGCAACAAAATCTGGAACGTTTGTTTAAATTGATTATTCAGCGTTTTGTTTCTTTCGAAAACTGTCTAAAATACAGTGATCCAAAAACTTATGATAAAAGAAAACTCGACAATCATATGTTTGGCGGAAGAATCTTAATGGAAAACATTCGTTTTCAGGTAGATAAAATGAATGATATCGAAAAGAAATACATGGAAAGAAGACAAAAGATCTACGACCAGGAAATTTCTTTAAGCCCTATTTTCTCGATTTCATTATTCCTTACAGCCCTACTTTTCATATTATTGGCGTATCGTCAAATCAGTAAAGATTTTGAGCGTTTAAAAATTTTCAATAAAAAACTACTAATATCTAGTGGCTTAATGGCCGAATCTGAAATTATAGGAAAATTCAGTACCTGGCAATGGGATTTAGATGCTTCAAAAATTGATTATTCTGACAATCAGTTTCGTTTATTGGGTGTTGAACCCAATTCTTTTGTTCCTGAAAAAGAATCTTTTCTAAATTTTGTACATCCTGATGATCACGATGCTGTTGCAGATTCTATGGAAGGTATTTTACAGAAAAAGAAATTGCCTTTTATTTACTATAAAATCATACGTCCGGATCGTGAAGTAAGATATTTTAAATCAACCGGAAAATTATTGACGGATCAGCAGGGAAGTAATATCTTACTCGGAATCAATTTTGATATTACCGATGAACATTTGCTCAATATCGAACTTCAGGAACGTAATAAAGAATTAGAAAAAAGCAACAAAGAGCTTGCTTCTTTTAATCATGTTGCCAGTCACGATTTACAGGAACCTTTGCGAAAAATCCAGACTTTTATTTCGAGAGTTTCAGAGGCCGACAAAGCCGTTATGTCTGACAGTGCGAGAGAATATCTTTCTAAAATTGAAAGTTCGGCAAAACGAATGCGTGTTTTAATTGATGATTTGCTTTTGTTTTCGAGAACCAATACCACTAAAAAAGAGTTTTTGAAATCGAATTTAAATGAATTACTTGAAAATGCTGAATCAGAATTAGCGGAAGTAATTCAGGAAAAGAAAGCCATTATTACAACAACAAAATTACCGAAGCTTTCTGTTATACCTTATCAGATCGAACAGTTGTTTATCAATTTAATTGGAAATTCATTAAAATACAGCCAAGCAAATTTGACTCCCGAAATTAAAATTGAAAGCGAAAAAGTTTTATCAGCAAATTATCCTGAATTATTGGATCAATCCATTAAAAAATTCCATAAAATTACTTTTTCAGATAACGGAATGGGATTTGACCCTCAATTTAAAGAAACCATTTTTGTTCTTTTTCAACGTCTGTATTCTAAAACAGAATATCCAGGAACCGGAATTGGACTTGCCATTTGCAAAAAAATTGTCGAAAATCACAAAGGCTATATTTTAGCAGACAGCGTTCCCGGAAAAGGGTCTGAATTTACCGTTTTTCTTCCGGAATAAATCTAAAACATTTTTAATAAAGTCAGCGTTTACTACAGCTTAATAAACTGTAGTAAACGCTTTTCTTTTTATCCCAAAACCATTCTAAAGCCTTAATATACTTGTATTATGGGAATTATATAAAGTTTCTTTTTTATGCTGTAAAGCAAAAGAAGGTATTCGTTAGCATCTTTGTAATGTAATATTTTATGAAGTAATAATGAAAACAAAATCCTTTGTAAAAGCAACGATTATAAAAGTCTTTTCATCCTTTATTATAGTCGCTTTTTTTTCATCATGTGGAAAGAAAGAACATAAAAATGAAAGTGCTTTTAAAACCGAAACTTTGACAAGAAACAAACAGCAAAATGATAAAGAACAAATTGAAGCTTCATTCTTTATCGCAACTGCAAATGTGAGTAATACCATTATTTCAAAAAGTCAAATTGCACAAAAACGTTCTGAAAATTTATTGGAATTAAGCAAAAAAATTGAAAATCAACAAAATCAATTATTGCAGAATGTATCTGAAATGGCAAATAAAAAGCTCATTATGATTACTGATATAAATGCGATTCATAAAAGAGATTTATATGAATTAGTTGATTCTAATGACTCTGTCTTTAGCAAAACATATCTTAATTCGATTGCAGAATCATTGTCAGAGCAGATAAAATTGCTTGAGAAAATATCGACAGAAACTAATGATGAAAAGATTTTAAAATTGGTTTTGGAATTTTTGCCCGAACAATATGAACTTTTACGTGAAACAGAAAAAACAAAAACAGAATATTAAGTAAACGCCTTATATCTATTATTAACTAAATTTTTAAATTATGAAAATGCAAACTAATTTTCTATGCGCCTTAACCCTATTTTTATCAGCTTCATTTGGAATGCTGCACGCTCAGGACAATAATGTAAACACCGAATTTGGTGTAAAAGGAGGATTCAATATGTCGAATCTATATAACAATAATGCTGACGACGAAAATATATTGTACGGATTTAATGCCGGTGTATACGCCACGTTGCCAATCTCGGATTTTATCGCCATACAACCCGAAATCTTGTTTACTACAAAAGGTGCAGAATTGGAATACAACAATGCCTTTGTAAGCGGAACAGGAAAATTCAAACTAAATTATATTGAAGTTCCTTTGTTAGTGAGAGTAAATGTTACTAAAAACTTTAATATTCACGCCGGTGGTTATGCATCGTATCTGGTAAGTTCTAAAGTTTCCGGCGATGGAGATTTTAACTTCGACGAAGACATTGACACAGACGACTTAAACAAATTTGATGCTGGTTTATCAGCCGGTGTCGGAGTAGATTTTAATCCAATTAGTATTGGTTTACGATACAATTACGGATTAACAACTATTGGAAAAGAAAGAACAGTTGCAGGAACAACTTATACCGTTCCGGATGCAAAAAACAGCAACCTTACTTTATACTTATCTTATAAGTTAAATTAAACAGCAATTAATTAACCCCTTAAATATAAATACCATGTCAAATTTATTATATACAATCGCAGTTATACTGGTTATTCTTTGGGCTCTTGGGTTCTTTGTATACAGCTTCGGAAGTATCATACACATTTTATTAGTGATTGCTATTGTTGCCGTATTGCTTAGACTTATTAAAGGCAGGGAAATTTAAAATTGAATCAACATTAAATAATTATATTAATCTATTAAAAATCAAATATTATGAAAACGAGTAACACCATTTTAGGAATTGTTGGAGCTGCAGCTGCAGGAGCATTATTAGGAGTATTATTTGCACCGGATAAAGGTTCAGAAACTAGAAAAAAAATCAAAGATAAATCGAAAGATTACGGAGACAACTTAAAAACAAAGTTTGACGGAATCGTAGACACAATCAAATCAAACGGAAGAGAGATTGTAGATGAAGGAAAATCAAAATTTAACCAAGTTAAAGATGATTTCAATGCAATCAAAGACGAAGCAAAAACCGTAAAATCGAACTACTAATATAAGTGAGATTTCTAAACCATAAAACCCTATACCATGGAAACAAATGCAACAACAAACGAGAATTTAAATCTTTATGAAAAAGCAGAGAACTATACTAAAACGAGTTTGGAATTACTTAAACTCAAAACAGTATGTTCAGTTGCAGATGTTGTTTCAACATTAACATCAAAGATAGCAGTCGGGATTGTTGTTGCATTTTTTACCCTGTTTCTTAATATAGGGATTAGTTTATGGGTTGGTAAAGAACTTGGAGAGTATTACTATGGCTTTTTCATCATGGCACTTTTCTATCTCATTGTTGCCATTGTGATTCATAAAACGCATCACAAATTAATAAAAACGCCAATTGGTAATACTATTATTTCAAGTATTCTAAAAGAAGAGAATAAAAACTGATTTTAACTATTAATAACTAAAACAGACTATTATGGAGCCTATTTACACTATTGATGAATTAAATCAGAGAATAAAGCTTTTAGAAAATCGTCAGGACGCCGAGTGGTGTTCTATAAAAGATGAAATCGACGATATCAAAGAGAATTTAAAACCTATTAATCTGATTCGAAATACGGTTGAAGAAATCAACGAAAGTGTTGGTTTTAAAAGCCACCTCGCACAATCTGCGATCAGCATCGGAATTGGCTATCTGGCTAAAAGATTTATAGTCGGAAAAAGTGATTCGATGTTTAAAGGGATTTTAGGCTCAATCGTTCAGCTGGTTGTCACCAATTTGGTTTCAAAACCACAACACGAATCTTCAGATGAACCTTCGCAAGAAGCATCATCACAATACGAACCATCATAAAGAGTAATTTGTTTAACTAAAATTTTATATCATGGAAAAGTTAAGCCATATTGTAATAAAAAACGGTGTATACATGTACTCTAACCTATATAAATGTTTTGAATACACAAGAGTATTTCTAGGTATCTAGCTCGTTTATACGTTTCTTTAATTAAATTAAACGGTTAAATGGTTAATACAGACTATAAAAAAAGCTGAATATACTAAAAGTATATTCAGCTTTTTTGGTACAAAGGTTCAGAGGTTCAAAGGCGCAAAGGTTTTTCCTTTGAACCTCTGAACCTTTGTTTCTTTGTACCTTAATTAATTATAATTCTGATAAATAGGCAATTTCAAACCAACATAAATATTGGCTCCTTTTGAATTATTCGAAAACAAATTCGAGATAATAGAGCCTGAACCAACGAATAAAGGTCCGGCTCTAAAACCAGTTCCGATTTGTATTCCGCTGTATTCCATCCAGGTAACCGGAACATAGAAACTGAATTGTCTGGTTTCATAACGAGGTGTAAACGTAACCGAATTAGCAATTGTAGTTCCGTTGATCTTTTTTGCATCTACCAAACCAAAATCTCCACTTAAATTCAGATAAAATTTTTGGTTAATATTCCAGTCAAACGAAGTGTGAAGCGCAGTTGGCAAATTGGCTTTCACTCCTTTTCTTGATGCTATTTTGGTATAATTGGCATCAAAAAATTCGAAGATATTATCTGCACTATCAATATCATCCTGCGAAACTCTTCCTGTTAAGTCGTAGGTGTTTTCAGTAAGATTTCTATAATTCAGTTTTCCGATATCCGTTACCGAAACGGCAGCTTTATATTTATAACGATTTCCAATACAAGTATGGCAGTTCGTACGATATTCATACGTAAATCCTAAATCAACTCCAACGCCCGCTGATGCAGCATCAAATTCAGGATCTTTGCCATTTTCGTAATCGTAACTTGCAGCGGTTTTTAAACTACCTGTCGAATAATACTCACTAAGTTCCGGATTCGTTTCGTTTTTATTGAAAGCAACACTCAAATCTCTTCCGTTAATATAACCGTTTACACCAGCCATAAGATACTTTAGCGTAATTCCTCCTTTAACAAAATGATCATCACGATCAAGCAAAACGGTAGCATAACTCGCTCCAATTTCTGCCCAGGAATTCGTTACCGCATTAGGGCTACCACCTTGAATAAGAAAACTCTTCGAGGCATCAATATCTTTGCTTACTTCGTCGATAAGCTGTCCGTTTACATCAACAATATTGGTAACGCTTCTAACGCGTGAAAAAAGCGCAATACTATGTACAGGCGTAATATTAAGCGTAAAAGAAGGACCTAAAATATCGATATTAAAATTTCCCTGATTATTGTTTTTTATATTTTTGCTGGCGTCGTTCTCGAAGTCATAATTTCCTCCAAAAGCTTCTCCAAAATTAATTCCGTACAAATCATTTTGTCCAGTTCCGCTGGCAGAAAAAATAGTCACATCCGATTTATACTTAGAATCTACAATCACAGACGGATTAAATAAAACGCCCTGAATTCCGGCGTAATTATCATCTCTAAATCCGAAATACGATTGCGATCGCGCATAAAAAAAGCTTCCAAAGAAGCAAAGTAAAAGTAAAATTCTCTTCATAAATTGGTTAGGTTGGTTTATCTATTTTGTTTTTAAAGGCAGGCAAATATCGAACAAAAAAAATCATAAAAAAAACTTAACAAACCATTGATTCGTTAAGTTTTTTTTATGATTCTAAGTTGCTAAGATACTGAGATACTAAAGCTTTAAAAACAGTATTATTAATCTTACTCCTTAAACATATGCTGTAGTATTGTCCTTAATTTAAATATGGAAAAACTTTTTAAACTAATTTTTACTGTTCTAAAACTTTACAATAATTTCTTGAAAAAATAACTTTTTCTCTGAGAGGTGCAAAGTTGCAAAGTTTTCTTCATTATAATAAAGACAAAGCTTTAAAACATAGCCCGTGGTTTCAACCACGGGAAACGGATTGCAAATTTATCGCATCCCAACGAATCGTTATCACATTACGTTCTCGTGGTTGAAACCACGGGCTATATTTAGAGTTTGATTATGTCTCAGCATAAGACCAAAAAAAAGCCGAACATAAGTTCGGCTTTTAATATTTTAAAGCTCAAAGAAAAAAAACTTTGAACCTTTGTCTCTCTGTCACTTTGAACCTGTGTACGATTAGTACACCTCAGAAGCTTCTTTCAATTTCTCCATATTGTTCACCAATTGAAGCTCGGCAACAATTTTCTGAATATCACCATTCATGATGTTTCCTAAATCGTAAAGTGTCAAACCAACACGGTGATCGGTTACACGACCTTGCGCGTAGTTGTACGTACGAATCTTAGCCGAACGGTCACCAGAACTTACCTGAGAACTACGTTTTGTAGCATCTTCTTCTTGTTTTTTCGCCAATTCCATTTCGTACAAACGAGAACGTAATACGATTAAGGCTTTGTCTTTATTTTTATGCTGCGATTTCTGATCCTGACATTGCGCCACCAATCCAGTTGGAATGTGCGTTAAACGTACAGCCGATTTCGTAGTATTTACCGATTGTCCTCCAGGTCCTGATGAACAGAAGAAATCTACACGAACCTCGTTCATATCGATTTGAACATCAAACTCTTCTGCTTCCGGTAAAACCATAACAGTCGCCGCCGATGTATGCACACGACCTTGCGTTTCAGTCTGCGGAACACGTTGTACACGGTGAACACCCGCTTCAAACTTCAAAGTTCCGTAAACATCCTCTCCCGAAACCTCAAAAATAACCTCTTTGAAACCTCCTGAAGTACCTTCGTTCATATCCACAACAGATGTTCTCCATCCTTGTGACTCACAGTATTTCGTATACATTCTGAATAAATCCCCTGCAAAAATACTCGCTTCGTCCCCACCCGTTCCGGCGCGGATCTCCACCATAACATTTTTAGCATCTTCAGGATCTTTCGGAATCAACATAAATTTGATTTCCTCCTCTAGTTGAGGCAAGCGTTCTTTTGCTTCGTCAAGCTGCATTTTGGCCATTTCGACCATATCAGCATCGCTTCCGTCAGCAATAATTTCGTTTGCTTCGTCAATATTTGCTAAAACAAGAATGTATTCTTCTCTCTTTTCAACCAAAGCTTTTATGCTTTTATATTCTTGGTTGAGTTGCACATAACGTTTTTGATCAGCAATAACATCCGGCTGAATAATCAAATCCGAAATCTCATCAAAACGCTGCTTTACATATTGAAGTCTATCTAACATTTTCTAATTCCTTTTATTGGACTGCAAAATTACAAAATTTTTGTGGAAAATTCTAGTGGTTATTTTTTGGGATTTTTGATGATGATTTTCATGGGTTTTATTTTTAAAAACAGGGGTTTTTACTTGATAATAGGTATAGATTTTATACGATGTTTGTTTTGTGTCTAAATTACATTTTTACTCAAATAAAAACTTGTTGACATGATGACTAAATTAAAAGAGTTATTATCACTTTACGGTTTTCCGTATAGAGCTTAATTCATTAGTAGTTATGTTTGAAAAAGTTTTTACTATCAAATGAGCAAATAAAATAATCTTTTCCCAAAAACAAATACAACAAAAATAGTATGAATGATCTTATTACAAATGGTACAGAAATCAAACAAAGAATCATTTCTGAAATAAATAATGCATGTCAAGTTATTTACTTAGCGATGGCCTGGTTTACAGATAGAGATATTGCAATGGCAATCATCGAAGCAAAAAACAGAAATTTAACTATAGACATTATACTGTCTTCAAATTCTCAAAATGAGACCGTAAAATTAATGTTAAAGGGAGCCGGAATCAAGGTGCATGCCTTTGAAACAGGTGATGTAAGAGGTATAATGCATCACAAATTTTGTTTAATCGATAATAAAATCTCAATTAATGGCTCATACAATTATTCGATAAATGCAAGTAATAATAATGTTGAAAATATTCAAGTGTCGGATGATACAAAAATTTATTCTCAGTTTTTGACTGAATTTGAGCGTCTACGATATAATATTGATCATAATATTGGTGTAAACAATACTTCCCATACACCACCTCAACAAATCCAACTTCCACAACCTTTGAATATTATCGATACTTTTTCGCAACAATTAAACAATCTTGTTTATTCTGCTGCGCAAATTAATACTGATGAATACAAAAAGAAAGGCTATGAAGATTCAAAAGAAAATCAAGGCAATATTGATATTTTTAGGACAGAATATAATAATATAAGAGAAGAAATTAAAACATATGCAACTGACGAAGGATTAAGTAGTAAAAAAAACATTTTAACTTCTAATATAACAAACGCGTTTGAAAGTGCAAAAGCAAATCTAGAAATAGAAAAACAGGACAAAATAACAATCGAAAAGAGAAACAGCGAATTAGAAAAGCGACAAATTAAAGATAAAATATCAGAATTAAAAGCAGAGAAATCTATTCTCGAATCAGGCAACCAAAATACAGGCGAAAAAGGATTATTGCAAATAAATAAAGAAATTGAAAAAAATAAAATTGAAAGAAGAGCGCTTGAACAATCTTTCGTTATAAAAAAGTTTTGGACAATCGGAACAATATTAATAATATTTGCATTGGCAACTTTCGTCTTTTACCTATCTATTTTCTTTGCTTCAGCAATTTATAAAGTTTTTTTTGAAGGCAATATAATACGCACTTCATTAGAAGTTGGCATAAATCCGGGAATTCCTCAACTTGTGGATGCAAATGCAATAATTAAAATTTTTAAACAGCAAGGAGCATTATTTGGCTTCATTGCGACTCTTTTCTTTCTTATTCCAGTTTTACTATCTAATTTAAAAATCCTTGGCAGTGAAAATAAACTTTTAAATAATATTATGTTTTGGGTAGGTCTACTGGTATTTGACATCTTAGTTTCCACAATGGTTGCAATCAATACTGACGAAATAAAATGCTTATTAGTAGGGCAGAAATCTACAATGCAAATTTGGGAAGTGGTAAAACATGGCGAGTTTTATCTAATATTTACTTTTGGTATGTTCCCTTTAATTCTTACACATTTTTTAATTGATTTTATAATTGATGCATATAAAAAATCACAGAGAGAAATAGTGGATGCTGAAAAAAATAAAAACATTCAATCTTTAGACGAGGAAATGTTAGATTTAAATGTGGAAAAAGAATATTTATTAAACAAGCTTAAAGAAAAGGAAGATGAGATAAATGACAACAATTTTAAAATTTTAAACTTGGAAACAGAAATTAATAATTGTGAAAATCACATAAACAGTAAGTATAGTGAATTACAAAAACAAATTAAAGTAATATTTGATGACTTTAGCGCAAAAATACTCAGTGGCAAAATTTTTACTGACGTAATTCTAGATAGTGTTATTTCTGCTTATAAATCAGGATTTGTAGAACATCTCCCAAAATATTATGCAACAGATGAAGTAACAACCAGAGTTAAAGAAATAGAACAAACAACAACTTAATAAATTTAAAAAACTGGAATGAAAAAAATTTTAATCTTTTGCTCTATATCAATTGCATTAGTTTCGTGCACTCCCGAATCTCAAAACAAGAATCTTACATATCAAAATATCGTGATAATTTCCGATATGTCAAGTCGTTTAGACAATAAACCTTCGAAAGACATAGATGAAATTCATAAAATAATTATTTTTTTTAAAAATGAATGCGTTAAGCCTGGTGAAAAAATTGGAGATAAATCATCTATTTCTTTTTCACCTTTTTCACAAAAAACTATAACTGCAATTGATTTAGAAAAATATAAAAACTTGGCTGAAAAACAGAGTTTTATTAACTCTACAGGGAAGTACAAAAATAATGGACTTGCTAAACAAATAGAAGATTTTGAAAGTAAAGTAAAAATTGCCTATGCAACTACCAGAAATAAAGGCTTGGATTTGATAAGCATTCTAATTGAAAAAATCGAAAATGAAGCCATTATTAAAAATGATACATCTTTTGTGAATGGCATCGACACAACTTTCATAAAATACGACAATCATATCTATGTATTTACAGACGGTTATTTAGAATATCTTAATAAAAAAGGAAATAGTCAGTTTTATTTCAGCAATTCCGAAATTGAAAAAGTAAGACAGTTTTCTAAAAGTAATAATATCGATATATCAAAAGCACTTGAAATGGAAAGCTCATTAGGTCTTCCAACTGAGAAAAGCAATAAGAATAAGCAAATCAACCTTCATATATTAGAAACGCACGAAAGAGATAAAAACAATCAATTGCAATCATATAAATATCCTAAAGGTCTACGAGATAATGAAATTCTTCAAGCAGTTTGGAAAAAATGGACTTTAGATAGTGGTTTTAAAAGTTTTGAATGGAAAAAGTATTGATTTGGAAACCCGCTCTCCTAAGTGTTCTTTCTGAAACCCTACCCAAATGTCCCAACTCTACGAAGTGTTCGCTTATAAAATTCGATGATCGCTGTGCGAAGTCCTCGCTGTAATGCCAAGACGTTAGTCGCAAGCAACAAAAACGTAACCAATAAAAACAAACATATGAAATTCACAAAAAACCTATGCACAATCCTTTTGTGTTTATCGTCTATTGCAATCTCTTTTGCACAAACTGATTTAAAAGAGAAAGAAAAAAGTAACGCAGAAAAATTTTCAGATAAATCAGGAACTCTAATTCAAAAAGAATTTATCGATGTTGGTGATTTGAAAAAGTGTAAAATTCAAATTGCAAAATTTACCGATTTGGTTAGCAATCAAAAAACAAGTGCGGTTAGATTTGAATATAGTTACGTAAGTTCGTATTCAAGCGACACAAAACTTGCCTTACTAGATTCTGACGAAATAGATGGTTTAATCAAATCTTTAAAATTAGTTCAAGAAAAAATTCTTCCAACGACCGCCACAAGCTATACAGAAGTTTCGTTTAGAAGTAGAAGTGGTTTTGAAGCCGGCTGTTTTTCAAAAAAGAATAGTTGGGATTTTTACATGAAACTAGAAAGATATGATGGGAAATCTTATGTGTTCTTAGATAAAGAAGATTTACCTAAACTGTTATCAATTTTAGAACAAGCAAAAGCCAGTTTGTAAAGTTGCCCCGCCTTCCGCTCTACGAAGTGTCCCTCATGAAGCGCTACGCAAATGTCACTGACTTTGCGCAATTTTTTTTTTACGTTCTTAAAAACTAAAAAAACCGCTAGCGCGAGTGTCCCGCTCGTGAACACATCTTTACAAAACCTATGTCATAAATACAAGAAAATGCTACAGCTATTAGATAAAATAAAAATCCTGAATAAATATCAAAAAAAGATTTCCGACTTATCATCAGAAGAAAGATTTAACATGTTTAAAATTTGTGGAGTCAATCATTATGAAGTAACGCATTCATCAATTTTAACAGAGCTTTTAAGTAATAATTCATCTCATAATTTTGGCAACAAATTTTTTATAGCTTTTCTAAAAACTTTAAAAAAAGAAAATTTATTATCCGAAGATTATCAATTTTCTCTCGAAGACATAAAAGTAATTCCCGAATTTTCTATTGGAGAATTAGGTAGAATCGACATTCTCATTAAAAATAGTTATCAATGTATTATCATCGAAAATAAAATTTATGCAAAGGATCGGCTAGAACAATTAAAGAGATACGAAACATATGCAAAAAATAAATTCACAGATTATAAACTCTTTTACTTAACATTGTACGGAGATGAAGCCTCTGAAGATAGTGCTCAAGACTCTAATTACTCAACAATTTCGTACAGTTACACTATAATAAACTGGTTAGAAAGATGTGTAGAAATTTCCGCTAAAAGTCCAGTTATAAGAGAAACCTTAATACAATACATCAATCACCTAAAATTTTTAACCAATAATACTTCCCTTTCTAAAATGAATAATGAAATTATTGAACTTTTAAGTCAAAATGATAATATTGAAGCGACTTTCACAATTGGAGAAAGATTAAATGATGTAAAAAATCATTTAATTAATAAAGTTTTTTTACCGCAGTTAAATGACTTGTGCGAAGAGCTTAATTTAATTAATGATTCTGACGAATACGACAGAGTTAATACATCTTGGGCTGGATTTCGAATTATAAATCCAAACTGGAACTTTTTCAAAATAGCTTTAGAATTTGAAGCCCGTGGATTAAGAAATTCAATTATTGGAGTGACATATATAAATCCAGACAATAGAAAAGATGAAATACTAGAAATACTGAAAGGTAGATTTAAGGATAAAAATAAAAATTGGGTCTGGAATGATTTTCCTAAGTATAATTCCTGGAATAAAGATGCGATGATTGCAATTCAAAATGGTGAAATGAAAAATATTTTTAAAACGGAAATAGAAAATATTTTATCAAAAACGAAAGATTTAGAAATGTAGCTATTTTCCCAGAACCCGATAGCGCGGATTTGTAATCAGTGTCCACAATAGCAACAAAGAATACAAATCATCAAAACAAAGAAAAAAACCAATCTTTACAGACACAGATCCTCCTTTATAATATTAAATATCTAAAAACAATGACGGAAGCAAGATTAAAAGAATTAAGAAATTATTATGAGAAATTAATTGAACATAAATTAGATACTCAGAAAGAATACCAAAAAATAATTATGGGTCTTTCTGGAGGTGCTTTAACTATTAGCATGACTTTTAGTGATAACATTGTTTCATCTCAAGGAACATTTTTCAATTTTATATTAATTATTGGTTGGGGATTATTATTTCTTACAATTTTACTACAGGTGTATTATAATCGTTTAGTAACAAGCAGTACTAGCAATTTAATTTTAAAACTAGAAGAAGTCCTTTCGGAAAAAGGAGAAGATAATGATGAAATATTTGATATTTATCTCATTAAAATAAGAGAGTTAGAATTTGTAAACAAAATCTCAACTTTAATGATGTGTTTCGGATTATTATCTATAAGTATTTTCTTTTCATTAAATTTTTTATCTAAAAATAAAAATTTTGAATCTTCAACTAACCGCAAAGATGTAAATACTATTAATAAAAGCTCTAACAATATCCCTCCAATTAGCATAGAAAACAATCCTATTTTTATTAATAACAACGGCAAAATAGATACAACTATTATAAAGAAAATTATTTACAGAAAACCAAAACCAAAAAAACCATGTCAACAATGAGAAATGATAAATCTCAACAACCAAATCCTAAGCCACAGCCAAAATCTGTTCCTCCAAAACCAAGGCAAGTACCGTTAAGAGAAAGCGAACGTCAAAAAAAACACATACCTCCACCTCCTAAGAGATAAAAATATTTCAACTCCACGTTCCCGCACGAATCCTTTCGTATGGCGGTTAGCATGTGAAAAAACCGATAGCGCAGATTTGCAATCTGTGCCCGCAACAGTAAGTCACAATACAAATCATCAAAAACAAAAAGCTACAAAATCATGTAGCTTTTTTTATATTTACAAAGAGAACAAACCAATCTTTGCGGGCACAGATTGCAAATCTGCGCTATCGTGGTTGCAAATCCGCGCCATCATGATATTGTTTTTAGAAGATCTATATGAAATAATAGCTCTCGATAATAAAAGGCAAACCTTAAGAAAATGAATATAAAAAATCATCCGTTTTTTACAAAATATAGAAATTTCAAGTATCTATTATTATTTCATTTGTTTGTTTCTCTGTTTATTGTTATTTCAGGATTAGTTGGTGGTTATAATAATGGGGGTCCTTTGCTAGGTTTGAAAAAACCTTTTGAAAATTATATCGCATTGTCTAATCCCGAAAAATATTTAAAAAGTGATTTTTTTGTAGTCGATACTGCATTTATTGAAGAAACTTCAGGCAGAAAACCCTCTGACACAAAATCAAAATACACCGTAATTAGAGGTAATTTATTGCATTCGAACATCAAAAAAGAAATAATTTGGCAGGGCAATAATATTTATACATTCTATAAAGGAAGACTTGCCCTTAACAACGATAATTTCAATTACGTCTATACCCGAAAAGCAAAATCTATCAAAGTATGGAGAAACAAACTTAATGACGCACTTTTTGTAGACAACAAAAAGCATATGGAAGATCAAAAGTTTAACGCTGTTAGTCATTTATACATTCAATTTTCACTTCTCTTATTGCCTATAGTTTTGCTCATTTTAAAAAAGAAATCAGAAGTGTAACCAGATCACGCAGATATATCTTTGTGGTTTGTTAGCGCAGATTTGCAATCCGTGCCCGCAACGGTAACACACAATACAAATCATCAAAAACAAAAGCTACTAAATCATGTAGCTTTTTTTATATTTACAAAGAGAACAAACCAATCTTTGCGGGCACAGATTACAAATCTGCGTTAACGGAGCAAAGTGGCGCAAAGTCAGAGACATTTGCGCAGCAGGCGCAGCGGGGCATATACGAACCTTTACGAGAAAAAATTACTCTATACTCCATCAAATTTAATTACAATTCATGCGAAATTCAACAAAAATTCTACTTGCTATTCTCCTCTTTTTTATAGGAATCGGAACAAATATTGTTACCTCAGGAATGAACAATACAGTAATTTCATTAATAAGCTTTATGACTTATGTTTTAAGTTTCGGTTATATCATTTATTTAGCAACAAAAAAAGACAAACAATAATCCGATAGCGCGGATTTGTAATCCGTGCCCGCAACCGTAAAACACAATACAAATCATCAAAAACAAAAGCTACAAAATCATGTAGCTTTTACTTTATGTTTACATAGAGAATAAACTAATCTTTGCCGGCACGGATTGCAGATCCACGCTATCGTATGTAATATTCTGCACTGTATGTTCAAGGCCAAAAAACACTACCAAATGAGGCTCCAGCAGCCATCGGAGTCGTATAAACATCCAAATTAGACGTCATGTAGCGTCAAAATTGAGCCTTTGCATGTCATTTTTGAGGTACGGAACGTCAAAATTGGGGTCATGCTACCTCAAATTTGACGTCGCTAACGTCAAATTTGACCCTCGAGACTTCAAATTTGGAGTTCGGAACCTCAACTGACCACCATAGAACGTCAAATTTGGGGTTCGGAACGTCAAATTTGGGAGATAAATAAAGTTTTTCCATCGCTGGAGCGAATGTCCCGATCGCTAACACAATCTAAATTAATTTTAAAAACTATTCGGGCACGAGCAAGATGCCGACGCTAGCCGTTTATTTTTTAATCTAAAAACAAAACAAACAGCAAATCAATATCTTACAAATTAATTTATATATTTGATTGTTGCCAAAATCTATTATTTGATTCTTTTTTCTAAAAAACCACTAATGGAAAAACTTATTAAAATCGGCCGTTTGTTTTATGGTATCGGCGTTGTTGCTTTAGGAATTCACCAACTTATAATCAAAAAATTTCGTTCAGAGATTTTAGCTCCATTTCCTGCTTGGGCGCATAACAATAGCATCTTCCCTATTCTTGTTGGAATAGCTTTACTACTTGCAGGAATTATCATTTCAGGCGTATTTACAGTTAGATTTATTGACACCAAAAAAGTATGTCTTTATTTAGGTTTTGGTTTTCTTGTTTCTGTTATCGCTTCTCATTTGCCGTACATCATCATGCTTAGCGCAGAAAAAACTCCAGATTTTCAAGTTTGGATAAATGCAATCGAAGCCTTAACCTATAGCGGCGGAGCGTTTGTAATGGCTGGATCATTTGCAGAAAACAATATTATCAGAAGCGAAAAGAATTTTACTTCCATCTTAGAAAAACTTATTCCGTTTGGACGCATTTTTTATTCCATTCTGATCATATTATTTGGATTAAGTCACTTTGCTTTTGCCAGTTTTATTGCGACAATGGTTCCAAAATGGTTACCAGCGCCAATGTTTTGGACGTATTTTTTTGGTGTTGCTCTTGTCGTTTCTGGAATATCCATTATTTTCAAATTACTAATAAAACCTATTGCACTACTTTTAGCCTTTACGCTTTTATTGTTTTTCCTTTTCTTTCATATTCCTGATGCCTTTGCAAACCCATCTGAAGGTGGTGGAAATGAAATTGTACGTGCACTTATATGTTTGCTCTTCTGTGGAATTGCATTGGTAATCGCACTTACAAATAATCGTAAAAAACAGATTTAACAATCCTTATGAAGAAAAAGAAAAACTGGCTCAAAATATTTATCGAGAATTTGTTCGATTTTATTCTAAACTGGAGATCTTAGTACAGATACTCCAGATGAAGCTGATATGATTTGGCAAATCAGAAAATAGGATTTACTTTAGTAAAATGTAAAAACCAACCAAAATGATGACACTAATTGCAATTTTCTTTCCCTTTGCTTCTTTCTTTTTGAGAGGAAAAATACTCACTTCGATTCTTTGTCTCATCTTGCAAATCACTTTAATCGGTTGGATTCCGGCGGCAATTTGGGCTGTTATTTCGTTACAGAATTCAAGAGCCGACAAACGCAATCAAAAATTGATAAGAGCGATAAAAGCAAAATCGTAAACGAATTAGCTAAAATACATTTTCATACAACTGCAATATGGCAGCTATAAATTGAAGCCTTTATTATGCGAATAATGCCCTTTAAATAGTATATTTAAATATGGAAAACTTCGACTGGACATCCTTCACCAAAAAAATAGCCATAAAAGCTAAAATCAGTGACATATATAACGCCTGGACAATTGCGGCGGAATTAGAAAAATGGTTTCTCGAGAAGGTTATTTTTTATGGTGCCAATCAGGAACCTATAAGCAAAGATCAAAACGTTATAAACGATATTACTTACGAATGGCTTTGGTATTTGTATAAAGACGCAATGAAAGGAAAAATCACGTCTGCGAATGGAAAAGATTTCGTGCAATTTACTTTTGAAGGTGATTGTCTTGTCGATATAAAATTGAGCGAAACCAATGGTTATACAATTGTCGAACTTCATCATCATACTATTCCAACTGATGATTATTCAAAACAATACATCAGGTTAGGCTGTTCTAACGGCTGGCATTTTTACCTTACGAATCTTAAATCGGTTTATGAAGGTGGTTTAGATTTACGCAACAAAGACGAAAATTTGGATCCTATGATTAATAATTAAGCTTACTATTATTTCAAAATGGACATTATAGCAATCCTTTCAGGCCGAATCATTCTGGAGTTTTTAGGCGCTTCAGTACGTTATCTTTATTTCAATTTATGCACGCTGTTAAACGATGATGATTTTAGAACATTTTCAGGTTTCTGGTCACCAAAAGTAAGTAATAAGAAAAAGGATGAAAACAGCGAACTAAATCATATGATTGGAGTTTTATCTTTTGGAGCTTTGATAATGGCACTGATTTTTTTTAACGCCTAATCCATCATTTAGAAATAATTAAATACAAAAACATCCCAAAAAGAAATCTCTTTTCAGGATGTTTTTTAGGTTAGAGCAGAAAACGAAAAAGTATTACGCCTCTATTTCTACTTTTAAAATTTCTAATTTTAAATTCCCTTTTTTAGCTGGCCATTCGACAAGATCGCCTACTTTATATCCTACCATTGCAATAGCTTCATCAGAAAGAACTGAAATTTTGTTTTTACTTACTTTGGCATTTTCAGGACCAACTATAAAAATGGTTTTTTCTTCATTTTTTATGTGGTCTTTGTAGGTCACTTTTCGGTTTATCGATACAATATCTTCCGGAAGGTTTTTCCTTAATACCTGAGTGGCATGTTTTAATTCGCCCAATAACAACTCTTCTTCCTGAGGTGTTACTTTTTTTCTTCGTACATGATCTTTGATTAAATCGTATGTTCCGGTTGTTAAAATAATATTTTGTGACATGATTTTCTTATTTGCTTCATTTCCATAGATAATGATATACAACTCTTCACTGAATGTTTCGCAGCTCAGTCTAATTCAGTGATATCTTATCCTGAATGAAAATTGAAGATTAATAAACGAGCAATATAAATGGGAGGATCCCTGTCTAGAGTTTTGACAGGGCAAAAGGAATAAACTCTTTTGAGCTTTTTAAGAATGTATCATCATGCAAATACAATAAGGTGTACATCAAGCACATCAAACCGCTGTTAAGTAAATAAAAATTTGCAGTGACCATTATTATAATTCTAATCTTTCTGCAATATACGCTTTTTTTTCTCCCAAAAGAAGATTGTGAAGAAGCTGTTTTTAAAGAACAAACAATAGCAGCGCGAATTCTATTTACTTCGCACTGCTATTGTTTTTTATTTCGCAATGTTCTCTATACAATAACCTCTTTCCAGTTGATTTATAGAGATAATTTCATTGTCAAAAACTTCCAACAATAACGGAAAACCATAAGTTTCGTATTGCTTAATTGGAGTTGTAAAGTTGTTTTTTTCGAAAGCTTTAATTCGTGAAATAGTAGGTACTGCAAAATAGATTTTGTTGTCAGCCGAGATTTTTACATCTTCCAAATTCAAAGTTTCAGAATATTTTCCTGTCGTAACTTCTGTGAAATTATCGTAATTAACATTCGTTAAATAGCCCATATTGGTACTTACGAAATAACTTTTATCAGGCGACAAAGCAAATAATCTACTATCAGAAATACCGCCTTCAAAAGTAAAGTCCGTTTTTACTTCATCACCATTTACATGCAGTTGTGTTAGAGCAGTTTCACTTCCATATTCTCGTCCATCATTTCCTAGTCTAAAAAAATAGTTTTCTTTACCATTTACCAACTTTGCATTTGCTCCTACTCCAAATGAACCATTTCTATTTAAAACACGATCATTTGTACGATTATAAACAAACATTCCGCCTATATCTGCAAACTCATGTTTTTCTACAAAAAGGATATAATTGTTGATCGGAATTGCAGTTAATATGTTATAATCTGTTTTTAAGTTTATCGTTTCTTTTATTTTATGAGAAACTAAATCAATAACAAAAACATTTCCATCTATACTCGGAACATATAAATCTTCCACTCCATTATAATTTCCAATTGAGCAAAAGAAAATTTGGCCTTTTACATCAATTTTATCTTTATTTAACGAATGGGTATTGTAAAATAAAACCTGTCCATCCTCTTTACTAATAATGATTATTTCATTTTCATTATACGGATTTTTAAGCGTTTGCCCGGGTCTGAATTTTAAACTTCTTGGATTTTCGATAGATACAATCTTCTTGCATTTTATTGTTTTTCCGTTTACAACCTTTGTAACGGCGTAAAATACATTTTCGTTTAAATATCGTTTAGCGTCTGAAACAGTTGTTTCTTTTGCATTGGTGCTAACCTTTATTATATTTTCAGGAAGAAAAATTTCGTCATTGTTTAAATAACTTTTATTCAAGGCGTAAATCGTATATTTTTCGAAACCTGCATTCGAATCTTCATCCCATTTTAGTTTTAAACTTCCGTCTTCTCCTTTTTCTAATGAAGTAATCGAAAATGACAAATCTTTATTTTCATACGAAAGATAGTTAATACTTAAAGCTGTCTGAGATGTATTTTCGATATAATATTCGGTTACAACCACATAAGAAATAAAGGAATTAAAAGGAACTTCATTATCTGTGAAGTTATCTCTAAAACTATCTTCCGTTTCAAATACAAGTTTGCCTGAATATCGTACTACTTCGGGGTTTGTGTATTCATCTGTATTGGAATCAAAACGGTATACTTGAAACTTTTTAAATTTTTCTATTACAACCGGTTTCCAGGTTAACTTTAATTGACTATTGTTTCCAGTCAAGCTGATTAATTCGGTTTGTGGTTCAAAAAGAGCATTTTCTGGAATTGGTTTTTCGTCATTTGAACAATTAATAAACAATAACAAAGTGAAGAATGGTAAAACGTACTTTTTTAAGCTGTGTAGGTTCATGATCGGTTTTAGGTCTGTTTTTGGTTTAGATTGTTTTTTTATTAGAAATTCATCAATTTATTCAAGGCCAAAAAAGCCTGTAAATGAAAAGATTTTCTATCTAAAAAAGGCGAAGTTATGAAAATTATCAGTTTATTTTACAAACCGGATTGTAACATTATAAATATCAATTTGGCAGTACGATTGATAAAACATTACATTAAAAAGAAGATTTTGACGAAAAATATACTTTGGATTTCAATCATTTTACAGCGCGATTTGTAACTAAAAATCCTGAAGATAAAAGCGATAAAGTCGTTGAGACGAAACTTCAGTTTTTAGAATCAGAAATTCCATGGATGAAAAGAATTGATATTTTTAAAATTTAGATAAAATTGTATAAAAAAAGCTGCAGAAAATTATTTCTGCAGCTTTTTTTTAATCGCTTTATTTCGTGAAAATTACAAATCTTGCTTACTGTAATAGAATCTGCAATCTCATAAAATCACTCATTTATTGTTTACTATAAAGAGTTAACATAAACGGCACTTGCATCTTTTAAATTTTTCCAATTGGTATTTGCGTAGTTAACATCATCTACGACTATTTTTAGAGTAGAAGTATTTGTTTTAAAATTTCCAGTAGTAAATTTTGAGTTATTTCCATTTTTCAAATTTAATGTACTCAATAAATTATTGTCACAAAAAAGATAATCTCCGTCTATAGTTGCAATAAGAGGGTTTTTAGATAGATCTAAAGTAGTAAGGTTATTATAAGAAAGGTTCAAACCAACTAATTTTACATTTTTACTTACATCCAAACTCATAAGAGTATTATTTCTGCAATCCAATCTTACTAACTCAGTACATTTACTAACATCTAATGAAGTTAATTTATTATATGAACATACAATTCCAGTTAAAGCAGTATTCGTGTTCAAGTCTAAAGTTGTTAAATTATTATTTTGACACATCAAATGTACTAAAGCTGTATTTTTACTAATATCCAAAGTAGTTAGCTGATTATCAGAAACCCATAATATCTCTAAAGAAGTGTTTTTTGAAACATCAAGACTTGTTAATTTACCATTCTGAGCATATACATTGATCAATGCTGTATTTTTAGAAATATCAATAGTAGTTATATCAACTCCAAACGAAAGATCTGTTAATGCGGTATTCTTGGTAACATCCAGAGCACTCAGTGGGTTTCTGTCACAAAATAATAGCTTTAAAGCTGTATTATTAGAAACATCTATATTACTTATTAAATTAGAACTCATTTTTAAATTTTCTAACGCTGTATTTTTAGAAACGTCCAAAGTCGATATTTTGTTAAACGAAATATCCAGTGATTTTAGCGCCTTATTTTTTGAAAAATCTACCGATGTTAATTTTATTACCGAAGTACCATAAATATTAGAGCAAGAGAAGTATTCTAAAGCCGCGAAATCCTGAAGTCCGGTTAAATCTGCTACGCCAGAATCATTAAAATTTAAATATTTAACTGTACTGATTTTATAAGTTGGTACACTTCCATTAATAGGAGCAACATCATAACCTGCATTAATCAACAATTCTTCGAATTTAGCATCTGGTATAAGTGTTAATACTGTAGCATCGCCTGTCATACTTATTGACAAATTAACCTCTTTCCCTGCCTCTATAACAGCCTGAGTATTTTGTTCAGCATAAAGTACTAAAGAAGTAACTAGAGTAACGTTACCTGCTGGTATATTTTCGAATTTAAAAGTTCCATCTACGCCAGTAACAATACTTTTATCTTGTTGACCTGTTTGCTTTAGAGTTACTTTTGCTCCTTCAAGATTTGTACTGCCATTATTCACACTTCCGGTAATTACACCAACTGTAACAACTGGTAATGTAGGCTCTTCCGGACTATCCTCTTTACTACATGACATTGTTATTAATACAACAAATAAGAACAACATTTTATTAATTTTTTGAAACGTAAAAATTTTACTTGGGGCATGCTTTGTCATAAATTTTGATTTATTTTTAGTCTTGTAAATAACTAGATAAAATCTATTAAAAACAAATTCAAGGGCAAAAAAAAACACTATTTTTCTTTCATAAAAAAACAGATTATGTAGACTATTTTTAATCTAAAACTTACAACATTTTATAAATTATTCTACAACATTTGTAACAATTATACCAATGCATAAAAATGTTTTTCCAAATTGTTATGGGAATCAATATAAAACTAAGTTCTTATAGCTATTGGGATTACTACTTTGTTGCAAACCAAAAAAATTCTAACTTCGCTCCTCAATAAGAAAAGGAGAAAAATGAAGGTCTGTATTGCCGAGAAACCAAGTGTAGCACGAGAAATCGCATCCGTTTTGGGTGCCAATACCAAACACGATGGCTATTACGAAGGCAACGGTTATGCAGTAACTTACACTTTTGGTCATTTATGTACTTTAAAAGAACCTAACGATTACAAACCCCACTGGAAAAGCTGGGATTTGAACAATCTCCCAATACTTCCTGAAAAATTCGAAACCAAAGTCGTTCAGAATTCGGGAATCCAAAAACAGTTTAAAATCATAAAAAGTCTTTTCGACAAAGCCGAAGTGGTTATAAACTGCGGGGATGCCGGACAAGAAGGAGAATTGATTCAGCGTTGGGTGATGAACGAAGCGCATTACAAAGGCGAAATTCAACGTTTATGGATTTCATCTCTTACTACAGAAGCAATCAAAGAAGGTTTTGAAAACTTAAAACCTTCGTCGAATTATGATAATTTATTCTACGCCGGATTTTCAAGAGCAATTGGCGACTGGCTTTTGGGTATGAATGCAACGCGTTTGTATACCGTAAAACATGGCGGTTACAAACAAGTTTTGTCTATCGGACGTGTGCAAACGCCAACATTGGCAATGGTTGTAGATCGCTTTAGAGAAATTGAAAACTTTAAACCTCAACCCTATTGGGAATTGCAGACTTTGTACCGAGAAACCCTTTTCAGTTATGAAGATGGTCGTTTTCTAAAAAAAGAAGACGGAGAAATTCTAGCCGAAAAAGTAAAAGAAAGTGATTTCGAAATTGTTTCGGTTGATAAAAAAAACGGAAACGAATATGCACCAAAGCTTTTCGATTTAACAGGCTTACAGGTTTATTGCAACCAGAAATTTGGGTTTTCGGCAGAAGAAACGCTTAAAATTGCACAGACTTTATATGAGCAAAAGGTAATTACGTATCCCAGAGTTGATACGACTTTTTTACCCGGAGATATTTATCCGAAAGTACCTGGAATTCTGCAAAAATTAACTAATTACGCCGAATTGACGCAGCCTGTTTTAGAGAAAAAAATCAAGAAATCGCCAAAGGTTTTCAACGATAAAAAAGTAACCGATCACCATGCGATTATTCCGACTGGTGTTCAAAATAATTTAGCATACAATCAGCAGCAGGTTTACGATATTATTACACGACGTTTTATAGCTGTTTTTTATGATGACTGTTTGGTTGCGAATACCACAGTAATTGGAAAAGCAGCCGAAGTAACTTTTAAAGCGACAGGAAAAGAAATCTTAAAAAAAGGTTTCCGTGTAGTTTTTGAAGATCCAAACGCCAAAGAAAAAGAACCTGATTTATTACCGAGTTTTACTGTGGGCGAAAAAGGTCCGCATGAGCCTTCGTTCCTTCAAAAAGAAACAAAACCACCGAATCAGTTTACGGAAGCAACTTTACTTCGCGCCATGGAAACCGCAGGAAAACAAGTTGATGACGAAGATTTACGTGAATTGATGAAAGAAAACGGAATCGGGCGTCCGTCTACGCGTGCGAATATTATTGAAACACTTTTCAAACGCCAGTATATTGTTCGAAATAAAAAACAGGTTTTACCCACTTTAACCGGAATTCAATTGATTGATACGATTCAGAATGAATTGGTAAAATCGGCGGAACTTACCGGAACCTGGGAAAAACAATTGAAAGATATTGAAAAAGGAACTTTTACCGCGGCAGCATTCATTAGAAACATGAAAAGCATGGTAGAAGCTTTGGTTTATGAAGTTCGAAGCGAAACCAAACACGCCAACATTTCGCATGCAGCAACGATTCAGAAACCTGTTGTAAAAGCAGAAAAAAAGAAAGCTTCCGGAATTTCTGCAGAAACGTGTCCGAAATGCCAAAAAGGAAATCTGATAAAAGGAAAATCGGCTTTTGGATGCAGCGAATACAAATCGGGTTGTGACTTTGTTCTGCCTTTTGTTTTTCTGAATAAAAAAATTACGGAAAGCCAATATTTACGATTGGTTCAGAAAGGTTCAACCGTAAATATAAAAGGTTTCAAAACCGATTCTGGAACCGTTGAAGGTTTAATTCGTTTTGAGGAAAACTACAAACTGAAATTAGAACCTAAAAAAACGGAAACAAAATCAACATCAAAAGAAACATCAGATTCTTTAACGTGTCCGAAATGCAAAAAAGGAACTATTCTAAAAGGAAAAACGGCTTACGGATGCGCTGAATATAAATCAGGTTGTGATTTTAAAGTGACTTTTGATGAAGTTCGAACTAAACTTGGAGATCAAAAACCAACAAAGGAATTGGTCTATTCTATTTTGTGTGAAAGCGTTTAATTTTTTTTAGCCACAGATTAAAAGGATTAAAATGATTTTTTATTTTTTTTGCCACGAATTGCACTAATTTTCACTAATTTTTTCTCTTGAAGATTAGCTTTTAAATGATTTATTTTTGCTTCTAATTATAAATTAAATCTGCCATATTTGCTAAATCTGCGAGAGAGAAAATCATTTTAATCTCTTTGATCTTTGACCAAAATTCACTTCACAATTTTCAAAAATAAATTCGTGAAAATTAGTGTAATTCGTGGCAAACATTTTTTTCATACATTAGTACTAGAATTTAACACCAAAACCCATTTAAGATGTTTCAGAAAATTACTCTTTTAGCGCTTGTTATAACAGCTGTTTCTTGCCAGAAAAAAGAATCTGTTGAAAAAGATAAAATTAAAATCGCCGACTGGCTTATCGGAAACTGGGAAAATACTTCGCCTGACGGAGTTTTGACAGAAAATTGGCAAAAGCTAAATGACAGTACTTTCAGCGCTTCATCTTATTTTATAAAAGGAAAAGACACTTTACATTTTGAATCGATTGTTCTCGCTCAATTAGGCGAAACGCTAACCTACAAAGCGACTGTAAAAGGACAAAATGATGATAAACCGGTTTCGTTTCCGTCAACTTCAGAATCGGATAAACAATTAGTTTTTGAAAATCCTAAGCACGATTATCCTCAAAAAATCACGTATACAAAAGGCGCGAATAATACTTTGACTGCTGAAATTTCGGGAAATTTGAATGGAAAACCGAGTTCAGAGAAGTTTGTTATGACGAAGAAGTAAATCAATGAAACAGAAAATAAATTATATCCAGATAATTTTTCATTTCATTGCAGCTTACTTTATTATCTTTTCTTTTCGGACATTTTCATGGCTCCGCGATATCAGATTGATTGAATTAGCACAAATTCACGGTCCTCGATATGTTATGGACAATCATGAAAAGCTTGGAATAACTCCAGGTGAAGTAGCTTATTTTAATTTTTGGCCTGGTGTTTATAGTTTGGCAGGAATTGTTTTTGCTTTTATTCTATCAATTGCGATCTCAAAAATTAAAAAATGGTCTATTTTAAATAGCTTCATCGTTCTGGTACTCATTTATCTTTTATACCGATATAATGCGCTGGGCTGGAATTATTTTAGAATTTTTGCAATAGGTCGTTTTATAAATGATTATCAATTAAACTTTATCGTAACCGGATCATTTTTTTTAATTATTGGACTTGTTATTTTCTTTTCACGATGGACAAATCGGATAATTGAAAATCAATATTTGAAAACCAACTAAAATGAAAAAATTCTTTGTTTTGGTTTTATTCGTTATTTTAAGTTCTCTATTTACGTCATGTAATAATTCTGAATTAAGAAAGGAAAGTCTTCATTCGGGATTTATAGAAGAATCTGGCATTTATAATTTGCCTCATAAAAAAAGAAATATATTAGTAAAAGAATTAAAAGACGGTTCAATACTATTTGCAATACGAAATTCTCAAAACGAGATACTTTTTCAACAAAGCTTAAACGAAACTTTTAGTCCATATCATTTTTGGAAATTATATGTAGATGAAAATGCCAATGTATGGTATTACAACGGTGATTATAATTCTTCAAAAGCTTTGCTGTTTACTGAAAAAACTCAACTATACGAAATCGAAGATTTTTGTTCAAGAGAATTTCAATTGCCATTAAAATTTAAAAAAGCAATTGAATCTCATATAGATAAAAACTGCCAATCGTTTAAAAAAGAATAACTTTTTAATTTCAAAAAGAACCATCGGTTCGATCTATTTTGTAGAGCTGGACTTCAGTCCAGTTTACGCAAAGATAATCCACAACGCACTCCCAGCAACATAAAACCTCAGAATCTTAGCAACTTAAAAAAAACCTACTCATTCTCACCAATCTTATTCACCATAAAAATCATCAGAATACCTAAAAGCGCCATTACAAGAAACGCCCATTTCATACTTAGATATTCAGAAATAAAACCAACCATTGGTGGCACCAATAAAAATCCCAGATAACCAATAGTAGAAATAGAAGTCAATGCAGAACCACTACTTAATTTAGAAGATCTTCCGGCAATGCTGAACACTAAAGGAACGACACAAGAAACCCCAAATCCGATTAACATATAACCAAAAATAGTTGGATAGATATAAGGCAGAATAAAACAAATTCCAAAACCAACAGTAATTAAAATTCCGCTGTAAAGCAGAATTTTTTTAGTTCCGAATTTCATTACACCATAATCTCCAAATATTCTTCCTAAAGTTACAGCAGATGCAAAAAACACAAAAGCAGCACTAGTTAGCTTTGGCGAAGCTTTAAGTATATTTTCGAAATAGATTCCGCTCCAGTCGTACATTGTATTTTCGCAAGCCATTGAAACGAAACAAATCAAGGCAAACTTCACCAAGTTTTTTTCCGGCATAGAAAAGAATTTCTTTTTAACCGGAACAGGCTCATTATGGATACTCATTGGATAAAAACAAGCCGTAAGTGCCATCATAAAAACACTTACTCCCAACAAATGTTGGGCCGGCGAAATATGTTGCGTTACCATTACATAACCTAAACCTGCGCCAGAAAAAACAGCAATACTCCAAACAGCGTGAAAACGTGTAATAATCGATTTTGGGTACAATTTCTGCACCTCAAGAGACTGCGCATTAATTGATAAATTGAAAATATTTCGGGATGCTCCAAAAATTAAAAGCACAATAACCAATTGCCACACAAAAGCAACCAAACCAGGCAAAGCCAGTACAATATTAAACATGATTGCTCCTAAAAGCATAATGTAACGGCTGCTGTATTTGTTTAATAACTTTCCTGTAAAAGGCATTGTAAGCATTAAACCAATCGGGAAAGCAAATAAAACAGCACCAAATTGAGCTTCAGACAAATGCAATTGTGCTTGTATGTGCGGAATTCGGGAAACCCAAGACGAATATCCAATTCCGGAGAGAAAGAAAAAAACCGTGTTAGCAATACGATAGCCTTTGGGGGTGTTTTGATACTTTTTTAAGAAAGGTAAAATCATGAAATCTATTTTCTGACTGCAAAATTAAGGCTTTTAAACTTTATCCAGCCATAAGTTTCAATAAGAATTCCTTTTAATTCCTCATAAATCAACATTTAACAATTTCAATATGAAATCATAAAAATAAAAATTGTTAAAGTTATTTTAATTTCTACATTTGCACTGTTTTTATTTATTCTAAATAAAATTAATTATAAACCAATTAAAAATAGTCATGAATTACCTTTATTCGAAAACAACTCGTTTTCTATTTTCATTCAGTTTTCTATTTTCGTTTTTAAGTGTATTTGCACAACAGAACAACGGAAAAATCAAAGGAACCATTACCACTTCAGACGGCGACGCAGCTGCCGGCGTAAATATTATTCTAAAAAATTCTAAATATGGCACCACCACAAATGACGATGGTACATTCGAATTTAACCGTGTAAAAGCAGGAACTTATATTTTACAAGTTTCATTAACAGGTTACGAAACATCAGAAAGTCAGGTTATTGTTACCGAAGCCGAAACGAGTATCGTAAATCTTCAACTTAAAGTTTCTAACAAAGAATTGAAAGAAGTTGTAATAAGCGGTAAAAAAAGTATTGCATCCAAAAAAACAGATTATGTAGCCAGAATGCCACTTAAGAATCTCGAAAATCCGCAAGTTTATAATGTTATTCATAAAGAACTTTTAATGGAGCAAGTTTCGATTGATATTAAAAATGCAGTTCAGAACTCGCCAGGAGCGGTTCCGGTTACCTATCCTTCAGGTGGAGTTGGTGTAACTTTTAGAGGTTTCACAACAGGAATTAATGCCCGAAATGGTATGGAAACTTCTACAAATCGTTCTTCTACCGATCTTGCCAATGTCGAAAGAATTGAAGTTTTAAAAGGGCCATCGGGAACTTTATTTGGTTCGACGATTTCCTCTTTTGGAGGTGTGGTGAATCTGGTTACCAAAAAGCCATTTGAAACGACCGCTACTGAAATATCGTATACCATGGGAAGTTTCAATTTGAACCGTTTCACTGCCGATATCAATACTGCTTTAAACAAAGAGAAAACAGTATTATTCAGAATAAACGCTGCTGTGAGCAGAGAAAAAAGCTTTTTAGATTTTGGTTTCAACAATACAGTTGCAATCACGCCAAGCTTAACTTATAAAGCAAGTGAAAAGCTTACTTTTAATATTGATGCCGAATATATTAGTTCGAACAATACTCGTCGTACGTATCATAGATATGATCCAGCTTCCGGAATTACCAATCCCGGAGATTTGAAGGTACCTTACAGAAAATCATTATTTTATGATGATAATGATGCAAAAACCTCAGCCAACAAAGTTTTCGCTCAAGCGGAATATCAAATGTCTGATAACTGGAAATCTACTACTCTATTCTCTTTTATGGGAGAAAACGTAGAACGCAGCTACCAAACGTACACACTCTGGCTAAATCCTTATGAGGCTGCAAGAAGAGTTGGTAACTGGGGTCCAATTTATAACAACTATACCAACATTCAACAGAATGTAAACGGTCAGTTTGCAACGGGAAGTATAAAACATAAACTTTTGGTAGGTGCCAATTATAGTTTTAACAAAAACATTTTCTCTTCTGGAATTACGGCTTACATCGATACAGTTGACGTAAGAACTCCTTTTGATCCTATGAGAAGAAAAACCGTTGATGCTACTTTAAAACAAACTGCTTATCCAAATGATGGCGACAAAACGTTTAGTGTTTACGCTTCTGATGTAGTTAATTTTACTGATAGATTATCTGCCATGTTAAGTTTACGTATGGACAACTATAAACGTGACGAAGTTGAAGGAACTGAAGGTTACAGCCAAACTGCTTTATCTCCAAAATTAGGATTGGTATATCAGATCGTTCAGGATCAGGTTTCTATTTTCGGAAATTATATGAACGGATTCCAAAATTCTGCTCCTGTCACACAACCAGACGCAACAAGATTGATTTTAGATCCAATTTATGCCGTGCAATATGAAGCGGGTGTAAAAGTAGAAGCGTTCGGCAAAAAGCTGAGCACTACTTTGAGTTACTACAATATTAATATTGATAATGCTACAAGATCTGATGTAAATGGCTATACGATTCAGGATGGAGTTCAGGAAAGCAAAGGTTTGGATTTTGAATTAATAGCCAATCCAATAAATGGTTTAAACATTATTGCCGGATATGCTTATAATGACAATCGAATTGTAAAAACTTCTGATGATTCTAAAGCAATTGAAGGAAACAAATCTCCAGGCGCACCGGAAAATGTAGCGAACTTCTGGACGACTTATACACTACAAAATACTTTGAAAGGTTTAGGAGCCGGATTTGGAATAAATTATGTTGGGAAAAGCTATATGTTTGAAGACAACGTTTTCTATATTCCGTCATACACAACTGCTAATGCTACCGTATTTTATGATCAGTCGAATTGGAGAATTGGAGTTAAATTCAACAACATTACCAATGAAAGATATTGGGATTTTTACGGAAACTCTCAAGCACCAACAAACTTCTTAGTGAATCTGACATTAAAATTCTAAAGTCATATTTTTTTGCAACACCTCTATACATTATAGCGGTGTTGCTTTTTTAAACCCTTATTTATAAATTAATATTAAATGACTTTTAAAAAATCAATTCTTAAAATTCACCTTTGGTTGGGTCTGGCTTCCGGATTAATTGTAGTTATACTTGGTATTACAGGCTGTTTGTATGTTTTCGAAGAAGAATTACGGCCTATAATTCATGAATATTATTATGTAGATCAGGTTAAAGAAAAAAAACTTCCACTTAGTAAGCTCGTTGAAATTGCAAAAGAAGCGAATAAAATCAATCCGAAACAAACACTTTCTGGCTGCACAATTCCTAACGATGATAAACGTACTACTATTGTTTGGTTTTTTGAAGAATTAGATACAAATGCTATTTGGTATTGGAACCGTTATCAAAGTACTTACGTCTATTTAGATCCTTATACAGGAGTTGTAAAAAAGCTTGAAGCTTATAACTCCGAGTTTTTTGTTTTTATAAGAATGCTTCACCAAACGCTTTGTCTGAACAACGAAATAGGCGATCCAATTGTAGGTACGGCAACGATTATATTTATCATTTCGTTGATTACAGGTTTAATACTTTGGTGGCCAAAAAACAAACAGGCGGCTAAACAGCGCTTTTGGTTTCGATGGAAAAGCACTACGCAATGGAAACGTAAAAATTACGATTTGCATAATATTCTCGGCTATTACATGATGTTTTTTGCCTTAATCATTGCACTTACCGGATTAGTCTGGGCTTTTGAATGTTACGATACCGGTGTTCAGTGGTTATTTAACGGAGGAAAAACATTTGAGAAAAAAGAAAAATTTGTTTCTGATACTACTCAATATTCCCAAAATATGGCAGTTGATAAAATCTTCTCAGCCACAAAACAATTACAACCGGGAGCAAAAAGCTACTTTTTATTTCCGCCAGAAGCTAACGATTCTTTAGCAACTTTTAGAACATTCGTAAGATATGAGAATCGGTTTGATGATGTTTTTATAGAGTTTGACCAATACACAGCCAAACATTTAAAAACTATTACTTATGATGATAAAAATAATGGCGAAAAATTTCGATTCATCAATTATGATTTACACGTTGGAAGTATTTTGGGATTTCCGGGAAAAGTACTTGCTTTTTTTGCCAGTCTTGTATCTGCAAGTTTACCGATAACCGGTTTTTTAATTTGGTGGGGACGAAAGAACAAAAAAAAGAAAACTGTGGTAAAAACTTAAAAACGAATTTCTTAAACTTTTTTATTCCAAAAATACACTGTCAATTTAAATTGGCTTTGCAAAAAAAATATAATCTCTATATTTGTTTATTTTTATTTACTCTAAATAAAAATATTTTACTAATCAATAAAATAAAACCATGATTTATTCAAATTTAAAGATCAAACATTTCATTTTATTATTTTGTTTGATCTTGCTTACACCCTCAGCTTTTGCTCAGCAAAACTTCGGAAAAATTAAAGGAACTATAACAACTTCTGACGGAGAATTGGCCGTTGGAGTTAACATTATCCTCAAAAGCACCAAATACGGAACAATAAGTAACGAAGATGGCGCTTTTGAATTTAACCGTGTAAAACCAAATACGTACACGCTTCAGGTTTCATTAGCCGGTTATGAAACATTAGAACAAGCAGTAAATGTTACTGTAAATGAAACGACTACACTTTCGCTACAACTGAATGTTTCAAACAAACAATTAAAAGAAGTAATTGTTACCGCTAATAGAGGAAAAGCTTTTCCGAAGCAAAGTGTTTATGTTTCAAAAATGCCTCTTAAAAACATTGAAAACCCGCAAGTTTATAACATTGTTTCTTCAGAATTAATCAAAGAACAAGCGATTACAAATTATGAAGATGCACTAAAAAACGTACCGGGAATTCAAAAATTATGGGAATCTACGGGTCGTGGTGGCGATGGAGGTTCTTATTATTCTTTACGCGGTTTCGAAGTTCAGGCCAATATCGTAAATGGACTTCCAGGTTTGACAAACGGAAGTTTAGATCCTTCAAATGTTGAAAGAATTGAAGTTATTAAAGGTCCATCCGGAACTTTATTTGGAAGCAGCTTGGTAAGTTACGGCGGACTTATAAATACGGTTACTAAAAAACCATACAGCGGATTTGGAGGCGAAGTTTCTTATTTAGCAGGAAGTTTTGGTTTAAACCGAGTTACTGCCGATATCAATACGCCCCTAGACGATGCTGATAATGTCGCTTTTAGAATTAATGCAGCCTATCAAACGGAGAACAGTTTTCAGGATGCAGGATTTCGCAATTCCATTTTTGTAGCTCCTTCCCTTTCTTATAAAGTAAATGACAAATTATCTTTCCTGATTAATACCGAATTTATGGCTGAAGAAAAAACAACGCCATCAATGTTATTTTTAGGAAGAGATGCTCCTTTGCAATTTGCCAATTTAGACGAATTAAATTATGATACTGATTTATCTTTTTACAGCAATGATTTGTCAATGAAAAATCCGAGGTTCAGTTTACAGGGACAAATGACGTATAAGATGTCTGACCAATGGACTTCGCAAACCGTATTATCAAGAAGTTCATCAAAATCAAGAGGATATTACTCTTATATTTATGATAACGAAGACGGAAATGGTGATTTTGGTTTTTGGATTACAAAAGAGCAATCACAAACTATTGCAACCGATATTCAGCAAAATTTTATTGGTGATTTTAAAATTGGGCAAATGCGTAATCGTTTGGTTGTTGGTTTAGATTATTTTGACCGCAACGTCATGTATGGAGGTTCGGGATATGGGAAACTTTATAATGTTACCGCACAAGGCGAAGTCAGACAATTAAGTCCGGATGCGACTTATTACTTAACGCAAACTTCAGTTGATCAGCTTTTAGCAAACGAACCGGCAAGTAATTTTAATCCGCAAGACGCTACTTACAGTGCTTATGCTTCAGATGTAATTAATATTACACCTCAATTTTTGGCAATGGCCAGTTTAAGAGTCGATTATTTTGATACCGAAGGCGATATAAATTCAGATGATGACGATTATACGCAAACTGCTTTGTCTCCAAAATTCGGATTAGTTTATCAGCCAATTCAGGATAAATTATCTGTTTTTGCCAATTATATGAATGGTTTCAGAAATATTGCGCCTTCGATAAATTATGATCCAGATGGTAATGTAATAGGTTCTCAAACTTTTGAGCCGGAGCATGCCAATCAATTAGAATTTGGAGTAAAAGCCGATCTTTTTTCAGATAAATTAACCGGAACGCTGAGTTATTATGATATCAATGTGGCCAATTTAGTAACCAGCAACCCAATGTATAGCTCTCAGGGTGGCGAAGCAAGAAGCAAAGGTTTTGAATTTGACTTAAATGCTTCACCAATAAAAGGTTTGAGCATTATTGCAGGATATAGCTATAATGACAGTAAAATCACAAAAGGAGACGATGGAAATGTTTGGTTAGAAGAAGGTAAAAGACCTTTTTGGTCAGGACCAAAAAACTTAGTAAATCTTTGGGCTACGTACAAATTTGACGAAGGCACTTTAGAAAATTTCGGACTTGGTTTTGGTGGAAATTATGCAAGTGAAAATGCCATTTTGGACAGTTCTGTAACCGGGAAATTTGTTCTACCTGAATATACTGTAATTAACGGTTCTGTTTTTTATAATTCAAATAAATTCCGCGTAAGCTTTAATATAAATAACATTACCAATAAAGATTATTTTAATGGTGGATGGTCAACATTAAATCCCCAAAAGCCAAGAAACTTTGTAGCTAGTTTTGCTTATAAATTCTAATTGTACAGCTTCTTTTAAAACTTAAAAAACGGAACTAAACTTAAAAGTGAGTTCCGTTTAATTTTTATTTACTTATTAATATTTATTCTAAATAAACATTGCGAAACTAATATAAAACTGTACATTTGCTACACAACATTTTTAACCTAAAATAAAGTTCCCTACCATATTTGTCTGGGATTTTTTAATATTAATTTTTAAAATTTTATACCATGAAATCAAAAACTTTTAAGTTCATAACATTTGCATTTTTTATGCTTTTTGCTGCCCCTCAAATTTTTGCACACGCACTTTGGATTGATACCAAAGCAACTGGAACAAAAGGAAAAGCTCAGGAAATTTCGATTTACTTTGGAGAGTTCTCAGAAAATGACATTACAAAAGCAGACAAATGGTTTTCTGATTTAAAAGATTTTTCGCTAGTGGTAATTTCTCCTTCAAAAAAAGAAATAAAACTTACAGCAAAAGCTTTAGACAATAAATATCAGGCTTTCTTTACGCCAGATGAAGATGGTGTTTATACTGTTGTTATGCATCATAAAGTAAAAGATGTTTACGGAACAATGGTTTTAGATTACAACTCAAGTGCTAATGTAGTAGTTGGAAACAAGACTGCTGGAAACACAATTGCGTCAAACACTAACAAAATTGCCGTTTTCTCAGAAAATGTAGACATTGCAAAAAAAGATGCAAAAATCACTGGAGTGGCATCTTATGATGGAGCTATCGCTAAAGAAGCTAAAATTAAAGTTATTGCTCCAAACGGCTGGGAAAAAGAATTATGGACAAATGATAAAGGTGAATTCTCTTTCACTCCTATCTGGTCAGGGAATTATATGGTAGAATATGCTCATACAGAAAAAGCTTCTGGAGATCATAACGGCAAAAAATATGATGAAATCTGGAAAATGGCTACTTACCAAATTACAGTAAAATAATTTTAAGAAAAACTTCTTCTTAATAGATAAAACCTTGCTTTACGGCAAGGTTTTTTTTGTTATAATCAACATACATTAATACAAAATTAAAAGATCATTAGAAAGTTCTTAAGACAATCTTAAGAAAAATCTAAGAAAGGTTTAAGTAAGAAAACACCTTGATAAATTTTGTTAACACATCTCTGCGATTGTATATTTGCGGCATCTATTTTTATTGAATCTAAATAAATACCATGAAGTATAATTTACTATTTGCATTAGGATTATTGAGCTTTGTCTCTTACGCTCAAGATTTTTCAAGCAACAAAACTACGTTTACAGTTACTGATACTGTAAAAAATAAAAAAGGAGAAATATTAAACGAAGTTTTAATTACAGCAAACAAACCCAAAAAACCAATTGAAGCTGCTCGTGCTGGTATTAAAGTAATGGATTTACCACAAAGCGTTCAGATTATTGGCAGCGAAGTAATCGAACAACAACAAGCAATCAGGTTAAGTGAAGTTGTAAAAAACTTAAATGGTGTGTATGTTGGATCTGCACGTGGTGGCGCACAGGAATCATTCTTCTCAAGAGGTTATGATATGAGTGCTAACAACATGTTCAAAAATGGTTTCCGATATAATGCCGGTTCTATACCAGAAGTTTCATCTTTAGAAAAAGTAGAATTCTTAAAAGGAGGTTCAGCTTTATTGTACGGAAATGTTGCGCCGGGAGGAATTATGAATTTGGTTACTAAAACGCCAAAATTCACATCAGGTGGCGAAGTATCAATGCAGATCGGTAGTTATTCATACTATAAACCTGCTATAGATTTTTACGGACCGTTAAACAATTCTATTGCTTATAGAATTACTGGTTCTTATGAAAATTCAGAAAGCTTTAGAGATTTTGTAAAAAACGAACGTATTTATATCAATCCATCTTTTCTTTTTAAACTTTCAGACAAAACTCAAATTACATTACAAGGAGATTATTTAAGTGCAGACTGGACTCCTGATTTTGGTACAGGAATCTACGGGAAAACAATTTTAGATTTGCCACGTAATGAGTTCTTTGGAGCGCTTTGGTCTACTGCAAATACAAAATCTTCTAGTGCTTCCATGTTGTTTAATCATGACTTCAATAAAAATTGGAAATTAAATTTCAATTCTTCTTACCAATCCTACAGAAGAACGCAAACTTCTACAGCGCAATTAAGTACAATTGATGCTAATGGAAACTGGAAACGTGGTTTAACAAAATCTGATGGTGCTGAAAACATTTTTGGTGATCAATTAAGTTTACAAGGAACCTTTAATACGGGTAGTATTAAACACCAATTATTTACTGGTGTAGATTACGAAAACTCTATTGCTCCTAATTATACTTTTGGATTCTACGCTCCTGAAAAACCAGCAGACCTTATCACAACAGAAGCTACCGCTATAAACTTATATACTTACGATTATAGTACACAAAGTAATGTTATTCCTTATCCAACAAGAATTACTCAATTAACAAATACAGAAACGCAACGTTTTGGTGCCTATTTTCAAGATTTAATTTCGATAAATAAATACGTAAAAGTTCTGGCGGGATTACGTTGGTCATGGCAAGAAAGTGGAGCTACCACTACAAAAGAAGTTATTGAGAAAAAGAATAATGTAAATGTCATTACAACCGCTTACGAAAATGCAATACCTGTAATAGGACCAAAAGCGATTAACAAAGCTTTTTCACCTAAAGCTGGATTGGTAGTTCAGCCAACTAAAGATTTATCTTTGTTTGCAAGTTATTCTAACTCTTTTACTCCAAATACTGGGACAACAGTAGATTCAAAACCTTTAGATCCATCTATTATTGATCAATATGAAGTAGGTGTGAAAAAAGATTTCTGGAGAGGTTTATTAAGTACAAACGTAACCGTATATCAAATTACAAATAACAATTTAGCACAAACAGCTCCTTATTTAGCAGATGGTGTTACGCAGAATGCAAATACATCTTTCAAAGAATTGGTTGGGGCTACAAAAGGAAAAGGAGTTGAAATTGATATTACAGCTAACCCTCTTGAAGGACTGAGTATTATGGCTGGTTACAGTTTTAATGAAACCAAAGTATCTAAATCATCAGGAACTAACGGAAGTCTTGTTGTTGGAGATATTTTAGCAAGAACTCCAAAAAATACTGCCAACTTGAGCTTTTTCTACAAATTACCAACTGGTTTATTCAAGGGCGTAACTTTTGGAGCTATAGGAAACTACATTGGTGATCGTACAGGAGGATGGAATGATGACTATTTATGGACTGCGGTTACACCTCCAACAACTCCGCCAACTTATGTAGTTACTATTAGAGACCGTGATATTCCGTTAGAAGGATATGTTACCATAGATGCTTCTCTTGGATATGAATGGAAAAAATTCTCAATCTTATGCCGATTGTCAAATATCACAAACGAGCTTAATTACACAGTTCACGAAAACTATAGTGTAAACCCAATTGCGCCACGTCAAGTTATGACAAGCTTACGATATAAATTCTAAACTTTTGAATTAGTTTATAATCCACTAAAGCTTTTTCTGTATTTCATTTTTTTTTGAAACTCAGAAAAAGTTTTAGTTTTTAATTTTCATCGAAAACCTCATTTACTATTAAATGAGGTTTTCTTTTTTTAGCACCGAAAGTGCCTCATTTATTTTTACATTTGTTTCTAATACCTCTTTCAACAAAACCAAATTCTATGTCAGATTCCAAACAAAACCAATTAAAAAAAACACTTGGATTAAGCTTTAACATTGCTGTATTAATTGGTGGAACAATTGGAGTCGGGATTTTGCGAACACCAGGCGCCATTGCCGATTTATTAAATAATTACTGGCTCATTATCGCTTCTTGGCTTTTTGGAGGTTTATACGTTTTACTTGGAGCAAATTCTTATTCAGAATTAGCGACAATGCTCCCAAAAGCAGGCGGATCTTATAATTATATAAAAAGAGCTTTAGGAGAATATGCTGGATTCTTGTCCGGCTGGTTTGATTATATTGTCAATGCCATTCCTCCTGCATTTTACTGTATTGTGATTAGCGAATATTCTATTATTCTATTTCCATCTCTTGCCAATTATTCTACCGTAATATCTATTTCGTTATTAATTGCCTTTGTACTGTTACATTTAGGCGGCGTAAAAAATGGAAGCGTTATTCAGCAAATTACAAGTTTCTTAAAAGTAATTTGTTTTGTTGCTTTAGTAATTGCTTGTTTTATGTATTCAGGAATTGAGGTTCCTAAAATCAAAACAGATAGTTCAATATTTCAAATCGGACTTGTTTTTGGATTTTTCAAATCTTTACAACTCATCATCGGAACTTATAATGGCTGGAACGCTGTTTGTTTTTTTGCCGAAGAAAATGACGATCCTGGCAAAAATATTCCGAAATCATTGTATAGTGGCGTTTTGTTGGTCATTGCAATTTACGTTTTAGTAAATGCTGCTTTTTTCCATGTATTACCAATTGAAACTTTAGCTAAATCAAATTTGGCTGCTGCCGATGTTGCCAAAGTTCTTTTTGGAGAAAACGGAGCCATAATTGTTACTGTAATTTCCATTTTCTCTTTAATCAGTATTTTGAATGCTTTTATGATGATTCCGCCAAGAATTCTTTACGGATTAAGCCGTGACGGTTTTTTTATTGAGAAAGGAACTCAAGTCAATAAAGGCGGAACTCCGATTGTCGCGCTTTTGGTTTCATCACTTTTTAGTTTGTTCTTAATTTGTATTGGTTCTTTTGAAGTTCTGTTTTCTTTCGCCGCCTTTATGTCAATTATTGTTTGGGGATTAGCCTATTATTCACTTTTAAAATTAAGAACTAAAGAACCTGATTTACCAAGGCCTTATCGCTCTTTTTGGTATCCGTGGACAACTTTAATTGCAATAATTGCATCCATTGGTTTATTATTGGGATTTATTTACAGCGATCCAAAAGGTTTTGCAATTATTGTTGGAATTACGGTTGTTTCTTATCCGTTATTTTTGGTTTTGAAAAGAAGAAAGTAGCCTGTTTTTTTTGTTTTCCAAAGAGAACAACACAATATTGTCTTTTCGAGGCACGAGAAATCTCCACAAGTAGTTGGACAAAGATTGTCGATTCTGATTGTGGAGTTTCTCATGGAGATTTCTCGTGCCTCGGAATAACAAACTGCATGTATAAAAACAAGAAACCCGACAGGTTTTAAAAAACCTGTCGGGTTGAATTATCTTCTCGATGTAAAGTAGTTTTTTAAATTTTCACAACCTGATAAATCTGAACTGAATTGCGAAAATTCTTTGCCCACTCTTTTTGAACTCGAATATTCATTTTTTTCTACATAATCAATCATTCGCAAACAAAGTGCTTTAAATTTATCTGTTTTTGCATTTTGATAAGCTAGTTTATAATTTGCAATAGCTTTGATTTTGTTTCGGTATTCAATTTCGTCGATATAAGATTCATTCACTTCATTACTTCCATAACTAAAACTTGAATAACGCCTCATCATCCAGGAATTACCATAATCTGACATATTATAGTAACAATTTGCAATTAGAAAATAGTAATAATCCCTATCTTTCGTTTTTGAATTATTTGCTAAACTGGTATATTTTATTAAATGTTCCGTCACAGAAAGTTTAGTAACCAGATATTTTTCTTTATGTTCAATAAAAGAATTTGTGTACTTAAAATCATAAAACGGATTTTGATCAAAAACATAAGAATCTCCAAAGCTTCCCCTTTCCCAAGCATTATAATTATCATCCCAATATTTTTTATCTAAAGATCTAAACGTAATTAGTGCATTGTTTAATTGATTCTCTCTGAGGTATTTTGTTCCTAATAAATCTTTAAGATAATCTTTATCCTTCAAGAGTTTTGCATAAATTATTTTTTGAAATTCTGTAGAAAGACCTTTGTCAATTTGATCGACAATTGTTTGCAAATCTTTAGCAGAATAAACAAAATCCAAATAATCAAAATAGACATAAAACTCCTGTAAATTACCAGATGTTTTGATTCGATTTCCTCGCCATTCTACATCACCTGAATCATATGATCGCTGTGTTGTTTCTTCAATTAGAGACATTAAAGCTAATCCGTCAGTAATGTTTTCTTTAAATTCCAATTCTCTTCCTAAAGCAAAAATAAAACGTTGATCGCCTTTATATTTTAAGATAATCGGTTCGATTTCAGGTTTGATAATTGCATTCCCTTTTTCCTGATTTGCTGTAATACAAAGTGCTTTTATTTTCTCTATTTCAGCTGTTATTTTTTCAGATTGATGTGCTTTTTCAAAAAGGGAAATGTTTTTTAAACAATCCGTATAATTTCTTGTAATAAATTGCAAGTTGATTTTTGAAGCTTCCCAAACAATCGGATTTTGTGTTTTAGCAACATCTACCGTATCTATAAAATTTAAAACTTCCTGTGCATACAATCTATCATTCTCTGAACGATTACGTAAAGTTTCTGTTGTATTTTTTGTTTTATTGTCCCAAAAATCAGCAAAATCTGTAGACGGATTATAATTAGAATAATAAGGCGTATAAACCCAATCTTCAATTTTATTAATCTCACGCAAGAGCAAGAATCCCAATATCTGAGACTTTGGATTATTTTCGTAAATCGCTTTCAAATAATCGAGGTTTTTATCTACTTTCTGAACCGATGCATACGCATAAACATTTGCTGTTTCTTCCTTACTTTCAACATATTTCAAAGCCTCCTGAATTTTGAAATCATGATGAAAATAAAAATAGCTCGCATAACTTTTTTCTGGAGAATTTGCCATTAAATTGGCAACATCAACCATATATCCCGGATTTGATTTTGTAAAGGTGTAGAAAAATAAACTCCAGTAGTACAAATAATCTTTTTTAGCTTTATTAAAATTAGCCTCAAAAACCGATTTGATAATATCATTTCTTCCAGAATAATAAGCTAATCTAATAGTTAAAAAAGCATATTTTCGCTTAAAATATTGGTTTTGTTCTTTATTGGTAACGTCTATAATTTTATCTAATAATACAGCTTTGCTTTTATTGTTTGCATTTTCATTTCTTTCCCAAACATCTTCTGCATCACCAATCATTTCGCAATTCTTTGCCATTTTGAGGTAAGCAATTGCAGATGTTTTATTATGTTGATATAAATATTTTATAAAGTCATTGTCGCTTTTAGAATGAATATCAGTGTAAGACAAATTGAAATTAAAATCTTCAATCGCATCAATCGAAACTTTTTTATTGGTATAATTATACCAGTCTGCAATATTAGAATCTACATTCAGCTTATAATCCTCTGGATTTCTGCTATAATCAAATCCCCATAAATCTGCATTGTAAAAGAACGATTTGTATTGCGCATAATTAAAATACTGAGGTTTAAACAAACAATATCTCACATCTTCACCATAGGGCGAATATCCGCAAGCAAAACTTCTGTAAAAACTACTTACTAAAAGAACTATAAAAACTAGAAACTTCTTCATGGTTGTATTTTTTAAAAGTACTGTCGTCTAAATGGAATAATGAAATTGTTGCTGTGTCGTCTAATTCGACATTTTTTTTAATAATCGAAATCGCTTCCTGAATTGTTTTTGAATCGACTTCTTCGATTTTTAGTTGGTCGCCTTTTTTTAAGTAATATTCATATTCAAAAGTATAATCTTCTGTCATTTCGTACCACATTGGTTTAGTTTGTTTAGCAATTCCGCTTATATCTGCAGAATTAAAATTGACCAATCCAGCAAAATGATTATTGTGATACCATAATGTCCAGTAAAAAACAGGCAATGCAACATCTAAATGTACCGGATAACTTCTTTTTTTATCTAAATAAGATTTTAACTCGTTTATATCTAAAATTGAATTTTTGTCTTTTTGAGATTGTGGCTTAATCAAATTATAACACATTAGCGTTACTTTATCTACAGGCGGAACTCCCATTATATCAGGATATTTATATGGATATAGACGTAGCGTGCAACTAATTTCTTTTTTAGATAATTGCTTTATCTTTTTCAGTAAATAGAAATATTTATCTTTTGTAGATTTTGCCCAGTCGCAATCAATTTGAATTTCAGAATAATCGAAATTATTAGCATCATCATTTCCATATTGAAAACGATTCTTACGGTATTTATTTATTAAAAAAACAATATTATCTGCAAGCTTATCCAGTGACTTTTCATTATTGTATTGAAAGATTTCATTCTTGATAAAAATGGTTGGAACGATACTTACGGAATCCAGATTTTTTAATGTGTATCGATCAGGACTATTTTTTTGATAGGGGAAATTTCCCATCGTTTCACTATAATCCACCTCAAAAAATTTGTAATAGATTTTCTTTACTTGCAATTTATTTAGCTGATCGACTGTTTCCTGATTTAAAGAAGATCCACTCTTCCAGTAATAGAAGGCTCTTTCGACATTTTTAACTTTATTTTCTTTATTGGAACAGCCCAATAAAAAAGAAGAAATAATCACAAGTAACAGATATTTTTTCATTGCAATGATATTTTTTATTTTAACGTAAAATCGTATTAAAATTATATCTTTTTGAAATAAAAAAATTAAAAAATACCAACTATTTTTTTTAGATTTTTGTTATTATTAAAACAATAAACAGGATCGGTTTTTAACTAAAAAAATGCCCAATATTTGTCATTTCGACGAAGGAGAAATCTTCGCAAGTAGCTCGACAAAGATTGGATTTTCGTTGCAGAGTTACTTGCGAAGATTTCTCCTTCGTCGAAATGACAAAAACAAAAAAAGCTGTCCTAAATGGACAGCTTTTATATTTAAGAGAAAACCTAATTCTTACTTCAAACCAGCCAAACTCTGCTCTATTGTAGCAATTTTTGCCAAGGCATCAGCTTGTTTTTGTTTTTCTATATTTAGAACTTTTTCAGGAGCTCCGTTTACGAATTTTTCATTTGAAAGTTTTGCTTCAACAGATTTCAGGAATCCTTTTGTGTAATTCAATTCTTCTGTCAGTTTTGCGATTTCTGCTTCAACATCAATGTTTCCTGTAATCGGAATAAAATATTCATTTGATTTTACACGGAAAGATAAAGCGCCATCTACTTTTTCAGAAACATATTCAAAGGCAGAAACGTTTCCTAATTTCGTTACAACTGAATCAAAATAAGTAGAAAGATTTTCGCTATTGATTCCTTTTAATTCAATAGCATCTTTAAACGGAATGTTTTTGTCTTTTCTTATCGTTCTGATTCCAGAAATTACTTCAATTGAGTTTTCAAAATCAGCAATCAATTTAGCGTCAAATGGTTTTAATTCTGGCCAAGTTGAAACGATTAAAGCTTCTTCCGGAGTTCTTTCTGCAATTAACTGCCAGATTTCTTCCGTTAAGAAAGGCATAAATGGATGCAATAACTTCAAGTTACTTTCTAACATTTCGATCGCTTTATCAAACGTTGCTTTATCAATTGGTTGTTGATAAGCTGGTTTAATCATTTCAAGGAACCAAGAACAGAAATCATCCCAAACCAATTTATAAATTGCCATAAGAGAATCTGAAATTCTGTATTTCTCAAAATTATCTTCAATGTCAACTAAAGTCTGCTGTAATTTCGCTTCGTACCATTCGATTGCCACTTTTGATGATTCTGGCTGCGGAATAGTTTCTGAAACTTCCCAACCTTTAATCAATTTAAAGGCATTCCAAATCTTGTTTGAAAACGCTTTTCCTTGATTACATAATTCTTCATCAAACATGATATCATTTCCAGCAGAAGCACTTAAAAGCAATCCTACACGAACTCCATCGGCACCAAATTTATCGATCAAATCTAAAGGATCAGGAGAATTTCCTAATGATTTAGACATTTTACGACGTTGTTTATCACGAACCAAACCAGTCAAATATACATTTGTAAATGGTTTTTCACCCGCATATTCGTAACCTGCAATAATCATTCTCGCAACCCAGAAAAATAAGATATCCGGTCCTGTAACCAAGTCGTTTGTTGGATAATAATATTTGTAATCAGCACTTTCAGGATCCATAATTCCTCCGAAAACTGACATTGGCCAAAGCCAAGAAGAAAACCATGTATCTAACGCATCAACATCTTGTTTTAAGTTGTCGGTTGTTAGTTGTTGGTTGTTGGTTCTTTCTTTTGCTAAAACTAACGCATCTTCGATGTTTTCTGCAACTACGAAATCTTCTTTTCCATCACCGTAATAGTAAGCCGGAATTTGTTGTCCCCACCATAATTGACGAGAAATATTCCAATCGCGAATATTATTTAACCAGTGCGCATAAGTGTTTTCAAAACGTTTTGGATGTAATTTAATATCTCCAGTTTCTAAAACTGACTTAATGGCTGGTTTTACTAAATCTTCCATTTTCAGGAACCATTGATCTGATAATCTTGGTTCGATTACCGCTTTGGTTCTTTCCGATGTTCCTACTTTATTTAAGTGAATTTCGGTTCTTGCCAAAGCACCAATTTCTTCTAATTCTTTTGCAATTTCAGTACGAACTACAAAACGGTCTTTCCCTTGATAATGTAATCCGAAGCTGTTTAAAGTTGCATCTTCATTAAAAATATCAACGATTTCAAGATTGTGTTTTTCGCCTAGCGTTTTATCGTTCATATCGTGTGCAGGCGTTACTTTCAAACATCCTGTTCCGAATTCTACATCTACATATTCATCTTCGATAATTGGAATTACTCTTCCGCAAATTGGAACGATCGCTTTTTTACCTTTTAAATGTGTAAAACGCTCATCGTTTGGGTTGATACAAATTGCAGTATCTCCAAAAATAGTTTCCGGACGCGTTGTAGCAATCGTCAGAAAATCTTCTGAACCTTCAATTTTATATTTTAAGAAAAATAATTTTCCTTGCTGTTCTTCATAAATAACTTCCTCGTCAGAAAGTGTTGTTTTTGCTTCCGGATCCCAGTTTACCATACGGTATCCTCTATAAATTAAGCCTTTGTTGTACAAATCAACAAACGATTTAATTACAGATGCTGACATATCTGGATCCATAGTAAATTTGGTGCGTTCCCAATCGCACGAAGCACCTAATTTCTTAAGTTGCTCCAAGATTGTTCCACCATATTTATCTGTCCATTCCCAAGCATGTTTTAGGAATTCTTCACGAGTTAAATCATTTTTATTGATTCCCTCTGCTTTTAATTTAGCCACAACTTTTGCTTCAGTAGCAATTGATGCGTGATCCGTACCCGGAACCCAACATGCGTTGAAACCTTTTAAACGCGCTCGACGAATTAAAACATCCTGAATAGTATTATTCAGCATATGCCCCATGTGAAGGACACCAGTGACGTTTGGAGGCGGAATTACAATAGTATACGGCGTTCTATGATCAGGTTCTGAATGAAAATAATTGTTTTTCATCCAGTAATCATACCATTTGTTCTCAATCGTCTTAGCGTCAAATTGTGCTGGAATTGTCATTTATTAGGTTGTTTAATCGTTTATTTTTTGTTGATTCGTTTAATCGTTATTTCGTTTAATCGTTATTTTTTTTGGAATTTTAGCATATCTAAACTCAATCCCAATCAATTAAACGATTAAACAGTTAGACAAATAAACGAAACTTTGGTTCAATTTTTGTAATTATAACTGACAGCAAAAGTAAATAATTAAAGACACTATAAAAAGCGAATTATTAATTTGTGTGTTAATTAAAAGAATGTATATTTACTTACAATTTAAAATAATTTCAAATGAAAAATGTTGCCTCGTTCATCGCAATCGTATTGTTCAGCGCAATCGGTTATGCGCAAAATGGCCCAAAAATCGAATTTTCGGCACAGGACAATACAATTGATTATGGAAAAATTTCGAAAGGTGATAATGGAGTCCGCTCTTTTGAATTCACCAATACTGGCGATGCCCCGCTCTTAATTATCGGTGCAGAATCAACAGTAAGTTCTATTGTAGTTACTAAACCAGCCGCTGCGATACAGCCTGGGAAAAAAGGAAAAATTGACGTTAAATACAATATGGCTTCTGGTCCAATTCGTAAAACAATTACAGTTGAAACCAATGCTATCAATTATCCTGACGGAAGAGTTGCCTTAAAAATAAAAGGTGAAGTTTTATAAATAAATTAAAATCTTAAAATACAAAAAGCCGTTTCTTGATTTAGAAACGGCTTTTTATTTTATTCAAATCAGAATTTTACATTTTACTTCGTTGCACATTCTGCACTATCAAATTTGTATTTTACCTTTTCAAAATCAATTGGCTTATCTTTTACCAAATAAGTTACTCCCATTGTAGTTTGCATAGTTCCGTTTCCTAGAATAAGCTGTTTATTACGTTTTAGAAGTGCCATTGGGTTTTTGAAAATTTTACCTTTGTCTGCTGAATCTTTAAAAGTATAATCTACAAATAAAGTATCGCCGTGAAATTCACCCTCAAGTTCACCTGTTCTCACAGTAGAAGGAGCAATATTCATCGTCAAATCACCCGTTAATTTTCCGTTTTTTAAGGTATTTAACTTTAGCTGAAGCGTATCTTTTTCATAAATTGCCTGATAACATTCGGTACCAACAACTTTTTCGCCCTCAGCTTTTGCTGCTTCGATTGCTTTTTGTTTTTCTTCATTTTTACAACTTTGAAGTCCGACAAAAGACAAAAGCATGCAAGACAATATAATTTTTCTCATAACTGAATATTTTATTTTCATATAAAAATAAATAAAAAAGAAGCCAAAAGAAAGGCTTCTTGATTAAAAAAATATTTTTTCTTTAAGAATATCAATTCATGAATAAGACGCATTGCAGTACGCCTCTACGGAATACTGTAATGGTAATACATTACAACTTCTTAATTACAAATTCAGATCTTCTGTTTAATTCATGATCTTCTTCTGAACAAGCATCATCTGTTTTACACTTTATGATTGGCACTGATTCTCCATAACCTTTCGCAGAAACTCTGTTAGCGTTTATTCCGGACTGAATAATAAATTCTCTTGTAGAATTGGCTCTTTTTTGAGACAATTCTTCGTTGAATTTAGCATTTCCTCTAGAATCGGTGTGAGAGCCAATCTCAATTACCATTCCTGGATATTTATTCATTAAAGCGACAACTCTGCCTAAAACAACTTTAGATTCTTTTCGAATGTACCACATATTGTAATCAAAATAAATCGGATCAGTTTTTATAATTAATCGGTCTTTATCATCTTTTACAACATCTTTTTCTTGTTTTAAAATCGCATCAACTTTCTCTTTTTTCTTGGCTTCTTCTGCTTTTATTTCGTCCGCTTTTGCTTTTTTAGCCGCTTCATTTAAAGCAATAATTGCCAAAGCCTCTTTTTTCTTCTTTTCTTCTTCTAAAATAATTTCTTGCTTTCTTTTGTTTTCGGCAAGTTGTTTTTCTTCTAGTTTAATTGCTTCTAAAGATTTTAGTGCTAATGAACCATCGTTGGTAACATTTCTTGTTTTTCCGATAGTCAAAGTTTTAGATTCGTTGGTGTATTTTTCTTTAAAGGCAACAACTGTGTATGAACTTTCGCAGGCAACCGTAAAACTGAATTTTCCGTCTGCTGAAGTTGTTATCGTATTTAAAGTCTTTTTATCAGCATCTTGCAGCATTACTGTTGCATTTTCCAGAGCCAAATTTGTATCAATATCTGTAATCGTACCTGCAATAAATTGTTTACAATCTTCTACTATTAATTCTTTTGTTTCTTTGAATTGATAAATATCGTCGCTTCCTTTTCCGCCATCTCTATTAGAAGCAAAAAAACCTTCTTTAGTATTTGCATCAATTACAAATGAAAAATCGTCTAAATTTGAGTTTAATGGCAATCCGATATTTACGGGTTCAGCATATTCATTTCCGTTGATTTCTGAAACAAAAACATCAAGCGATCCGTAACCTAAATGTCCGTCAGAAGAGAAATAAAGTTTATTATCTGAAGCTACAAAAGGAAACTGTTCTCTTTTATCAGTATTAATAATTGGACCTAAATTTTTTGGCGTATCAAATGCTCCTTTATTAATGTTTACCGAATAAATATCAAATGAACCGAATGTTCCCGGCATATCTGATGCGAAATACAGTATTTTTTCATCAACACTAAGCGCCGGATGTTCAACCGAATAATTTGGACTATTAAATGGTAGCGCCACAATATTTGTCCATTTTCCTTCGACTAATTCAGCCTTGAAAATTTGAAGGTTTGAAACTCTCTTATCGTCTGTTTTTCTGGTTTTATTTTTTGAATTGTTTCGCGTAAAATAAACCGTTTTTCCGTCTTTTGTAAAAACAGCATTTGACTCATGCATTCCTGTCTTTAATTCCTGCGCAAAATAACTTATGTTTGGTTCAACTGCGTTGACTTCACTCAAAGGAACTGAAACTAAATTCAAATAAGTTTCATTGTCCCATTTGAACTTTTTATCAAATAACCCCGGCTTTAGTTTTACCGCAGCAAAAACAAGATTGCCTTTGTATTGCACTGCTCCAAATTCGGAATTTGGTGTATTTAATCCCAAATTTTTTATTTCAAATCGGTTTCCAATTGCTGAAACATTTTCAAGTTCTTTCAGCTCTTTCTGAAAATAAACAGAATCTCGACTGGTTGTTGAAGAAGCATAATATTTTTTCAACGCCACATTTGCATCAGCATAACTATTTGTTGCTTTCAATGTTTGCGCATATCTGAAATAATATTCACGATCTAAATCCTTATTATAATTTTGAAAAAGCAATCTGTAATAACGCTGTGCTTTTACAAGATTGTTGGTAAAATAATAAGAATCTGCCAAGTTTTTAATGACTTCCTGTGAAGGCTTTTCTTCAGCTAATTTTTCATATAAAACAATCGATTCGGCATAATATGTCTTATCGAAGAATCGCTTAGCTCTCGCCAATTCTTTATCTTGGGCGTTTATAAATTGTATTGAAAATACGAATATAATAACGAGTAGTTTTTTCATATTTTTCATTTTAAAAGAATCTAGGAGATTTATCAAAGCCTTTACCTAGTAAATCCAAATCAAAAAGCAGTAAAATTTCATGCGTTCCCGAATTAAACTGACCCAAATTTGAAAGTGTATAATCGTACGCATAACCTACTCTTAAAGACGGCGTCACATTAAAATTGAATAATGCGCTTACAGAATCATCGATTCTATACGCTGCACCAAATTCAAACTTTTCGTTGTACAAAACGTTTGCAGTTAAATCAATTGAAACTGGAGCTGCTTTTACAAATCTTGTCATAAATGCCGGTTTGAATTTCCATGCATCATTAAATTGAAAAACATATCCCCCAGTAAAAAACATATGAATTTCTTCTGATCCAAAAGCATTTACTCCTGATTTTTCTTCGATGTATTTCGATTTTAATAGATTAGGCGCTGAAAACCCAACGTACAAATTATCTCTAAAGTAATAGGCACCAACTCCAATATTAGGCTTTGTAGCATTAATATTTTCCGAAAAAGCAAAATCAGTTCCAGGATCGCTAAAACGGAATCCGTTAAAGTTTGTTTGCATGGATGAAACTCCAGCTTTAAGACCTAGCGACAGTTTATTTCTTCCTCCAAGATCTAAAACATAGGCAAAATCAGCATAGATATTATTTTCCTTTTTTGCTCCGTCTCCAATGTCATCAGAAATAAAAGATAATCCTACTTCGACTTTCTCAGATAAAGCAGTGTGCCCGAAAAAAGTAAATGTTTTTGGCGCTCCTACTGCCCCAACCCACTGTGTTCTATATAATGCTCCAAAATTCATCATCGCCGGCATTCCGGTTGCATAGGCCGGGTTTACAACACTCATATTATACATATAGTGTGTATATTCCGGATCCTGTTGTGCTGATACCGTGCTGATAAAGAGGAGAAAAGTTATAAGAGATATTATTTTTTTCATTTGAATTTTATTAAGTAATGCAAAATGGAATTATCGATTTAAATAAAGTCGCCCCTGTTTGGGAGGTTTGTTGTCTTTATTAAAATTGAGAATATAAAAATAAACTCCGTTTGGCGCTACTCCATGAGCAAATCCTTCTGTTTCCCAGTTGGTACCATCCCAGCCGGCTTTCCCTTTAAATCCTCTGTACATTCGGTTTCCATATCTATTGAAAATTTCAATATTGTAGTCAGGAAATAAAAAGTCAATATCCGGTATTACAAAAGTGTCATTTACATTATCTCCATTTGGAGAAAATCCATCCGGAACAAAAAAATCATTTGGCACATTATCACATGCGGTTAATGAAACAACAACTTTAGTACTTTCGTAAGAAAGGCAATCGTCTAAATCAAAGGCATAATATTCTCCTTTATCTTTTAGTGCTGTTTCCGGCGTTAGTAAAAAGTCCTTTGTTGGTGAATTGTACCAAACCACAGTTAAAGGCACATTGGTTTTATTTGATAAATCTGAAATAGTCGGATTGTTTAAACCACAAAATTCAGCAGGTGCAATTAAGTTAGGCGCTGGTGTATCTTTAATTATTACACCGATACCAGTTGCATCAGACGTACAGCCCAATATAGTTTCTCTCACATAATAATTTTCTTCTTTTAAAAGATAATCACTGGCAAGCGGTGTTGTCGAAACATCTGAAATATACCATTTGTACTGAGCTCCTTTTGGTTCTAAACTCGATATGGTTGCATTATCCGATTTACAAAATAACTGATCCGTTGCTACAGGAGCACCTGGAATTGGATTTAGTGAAAATGGATCAGAAACACCAGTCACATCTATAGAACAACTTGTTATATTGTTTTTCAAATTCGTAACAGTTGCCGTAGTAGAACCCGTATTTATAAGTAACGTAGAAGGAATTTCAAAACTAGCATTTCCGTTTGTGCTTGTTAGAACAACAGTTTGCACAGTTGCCGAATTTTTACCCGAAAGTGTATACGAAAGTGTCACATCTGTTAAAGATCCCAAACCAGAAACTGATGCAGTAACGGGCGATCCAAAACAAACATCTGCAATTTGTATTCTTAAATTTGTTGCATTTGGTAATGGATTTATCAAAATTTCTCCTTGTACATCGGCAGAATTTGAACATTGCGAACTTACATGTGTAATATGAGTAATATTTACAATTGATGTTCCTACTTTAGAATTTAAAATCTCAGGAACCTTAAATGTACCGGTTCCATTTGTAATTGTAATTCTTGAAATTTGATTATTAGCCGTATTTGCTCCTGATAAATTATAAACAATATCATAGATTCCATCAGCAAGTTTTACTGCATCTGTAATTTGAACTTCTGCTTCAGAATTTTGACAGGTTACTGCCGGAGTTATTTTTGAACCTTCTAAATCCGGTATCGGAGAAATTATTAAATCATCGAACAAATTCCCTATAATATTATTACAGGCTCGCGCACTGTTCTGTGCGTATATATCATTAATAGTAACCCTAAAAGTTCCAATTTGCTGAAAATACTCTGATTTTATAGGAAATAAAAGAACTCCGTTAGTAATATTTACAAGTATCGTTTCTGTAGCCGCCATGGGGCCTGAAACACTAAATGTTACATAATATGCTCCATTTGGAACTGAAGAGGGACCTCTTGTAATTCTAACCGAATATTTGGCTGTTGAAATTTCTGTTTCGCAGATATCAGAACTCACTTCTACAGTTGCTCCTGTAAAATCAAGCTTTCTTTCGAGCTTGATTCTTACTGTTGTCTGTGCCGTGGGACAAATAGGATTGTTCGATAAAACCGTATATCTGTAGTACAAATCTTTTTCTCCAAACTTATTATAGATATTTTGTAAATCGACATTATGATCTGTAACAGAAGTTATTTCACCACTATTACTAAGATCAGCCCAAGTACCATTTGGATCTTCATCTGTCAGCGAACTATTTAAATCATAATTGGTGTAGGCAGACAAACCATCTGTTGCACACAAAAAGAGATTAATTGCATCTCCGGATTTGGGTGCTCTCTTAACCGTAACTATAGCCGTTGAGGACATTGCCGGACAAGTGCCAATAGCTGGCATTGTATAAGTAAAACTATAATCTCCTTCTAAATCTTCAATATTTATTACAGCATCAACATTTCGGCCAGTTGCATCGTCTTTCCATTGCCCATTAAATTGTGGACCTAAAACTTGTCCGTTAAAAGCCTGAAAAAGATTGAAATATTTTTCTGAACTACAAACAGATACGTTTGGTGAAGTAACTCCTGAATATCCGCCAATTGTAACCGTTACAGTTGCAGATTTTGTGGTACATCCTGCCACATTTTGAACCGTGTAGGTATAATGAAAAATACCACTAATAGGGACTTTATGAATATTTAGAATTCCGGTTGCGGTGTCTAATCCTCCTGATTCATCTTCATCTGTCCAAACACCTCCTGAAACGGGAGAACCAGCCAGCTTCGTAAATAAATCTATTGCTTGATTACTAGGATTTGGAACGTCGCAAACCGTAAAGGCACTGTCACCGCCTGCGCATTGTGCAGAGATTGAATTTGGAATTAATGATAAAAAAACAAAAAACAGAGTTACTTGTAAGAAATCAATGTATTTTTTGACCATGAATAAACAATTTTGGGATAAACATACTAAAATAATAACGCCAGTTCGCCAAAAAATAAAATTTAACAATTGAATTTTCGCATATCTTAATCAAATTCGTTTTTAACATTGATAATCACACATTTTAGTCCTTTTTTTTAATTTATTTTAAATGCTTATTTACAGTTCATCTTCGAGTTTAAATTTGAATTTTAAAATCAAACTATTTCTTTCAACTTCCATAGTAATCCAAATATCATCTTCGGATTTTAGAAGATTATTAATCTGCTGAAGCGTATATTTATAAGGAACTACATTATTGATACGAACAATAATATCGCCTTGCTTCAATCCACATTTTTCAGCAGCAGAATTTTTTCGGATGTTTACAATCTCGTAAATTGGTTTCAGTGAAAATTTATACTTGAAATTATCTGCATTTGTATTAGCATCTTCCGATTCTTTTAAAGAAGAAACGACCTGAACGGTTTGTAAATGAACAGTCTCCTGCACCCATTGCAATCCGTGATGCTGAACAGTAATTCCACTTTTATTATAACTGAAAGGTTCTTTAAACTTGCCATTTTTCTTTAGATACATTTTTTTATCGGCATAATCTAAAACAACCGTAAAGCGTTTTAAAACTTCTCCACCAACAGATCCTATACGGCCTGGAACCATCTTCACATTTCTAATCGATGTAGAATCAGGAAAGGAAACAATAGGTTTCTTAAAATCAAATTCATCAATAGAAAATTTTGCAATCTTGGCACGATGTCCTTCAATATCTCCACTAAACCCTTTCCCTAAAAAATCGGGAAAGTTTTTGGTTGGCAACTTGATTTTTTTGTTTTCAAAAATCCAAAAAGCATCACTATTACCAATATCAATTAACAATTTAGCATCTATTTCAGTGCTGTCAACAATAGCTTTAGCTAGTACGTAAGGCTTTGATCTTTCAATAGAAATTGGAACAGCTTTAAATTTTTTCTGAAACTTCTCTCTAATATTTTCATTATCCTGATAAACTGTAATTTTTTTCTTGAGGTAATTAATCTCTACTAAATTATGCTTAAAAAACTTGTAGCCAATAATACCGTTTACCGGAATTCCAATATGTGATGATAAATTAAAACTTTGGTCCAGAATAATAAACAACAGATGATTTTCTGATTTTAGACCATGCGTTTCCAAAACATTATTTGTCGATTTTAAGCCTTCAATTTCTTCCTCGCTTCCCAATCCGCGAAGTTTAATTTTTTCTACATTATTAAAACTTACTTCTTGCTTTTCTTCCATACTGAACAAAATAGTTTCTTCAACACCAGAATCCAGCAAAAAATTCAATTCAACTCCGTTTACTTTTATGGGAATAAAAATGAGGTTATTTATCAATTTAAAGGGTATAACAATCTTGCTACTATGGCTTGAGATCATAAAATCATCCTGAGCCTGAGTAGAGAAACATGCTAAAAGCCCAAAAAACCACAGTAAATATTTTTTCATTGATAATATTTTAATATAAAATTAATAAAAATATTGATAATTGTTACATTTTCATAACACCCAATAATGTTTACGTTAAATTGGAAAAAAAAATGCAAATTTGCACTTCAATAATTTATACTCATGCCAACAATTTCACACAAAGGCAGAAACATGCCTGAATCACCGATACGCAAGCTGGCTCCCTTTGCAGATTTAGCAAAGAAAAAAGGACACAAAGTGTATCACTTAAACATTGGTCAACCGGATATCAAGACACCCGAAGTGGCCATCGAGGCGGTAAAAAATATTGATTTAACTCTAATAGAATACAGTCCATCAGCCGGATATGAAAGCTATAGAAAAAAATTAGCAAAATTTTACCAGCGCCAAAATGTAAACGTTAACACAGAAGACATCATTGTAACAACTGGTGGTTCTGAAGCCTTACTTTTTGCACTGGCCACAATTACGGATCCTGGAGATGAAATTATAATTCCAGAGCCTTTTTATGCTAATTATCATGCATTCGCATCTTCAACAAGTGCAACGGTAGTACCACTTGTTTCAACTATTGAAACGGCTTTTGCATTGCCAAGTATTGAAGAAGTTGAAAAGCTGATTACTCCAAAAACAAAAGCAATTTTAATTTGTAATCCGGGTAATCCAACAGGTTATTTATATACTGAATCGGAAATCAAACAACTGGCTGGCTTAATTAAAAAGCACGACTTGTATTTAATTGCTGATGAAGTTTATCGTGAGTTCTTATACGATGGAAATGACGTTCATTATTCTGTAATGAATTTAGAAGATGTAGAACAAAATGTCATAATGGTAGATTCGGTTTCAAAGCGTTACAGTATGTGCGGGGCGAGAATTGGCTGTTTGGTAACCAAAAATAAAGATGTTCTGGCAACTGTAATGAAATTTGCTCAGGCGCGTTTAAGTCCGCCAACAATTGAACAAATTGCTTGCGAAGCGGCTATAGATACACCTCAAAGTTATTTTGACGAAGTAATTTCAGAATATAAAGAGCGTCGTGACACTTTAATTTCTGAATTAAACAAAATCGAAGGTGTAATTGTAACCAAACCAAAAGGTGCATTTTACTGCATTGCACAACTACCAATAGAAGATTCTGATGACTTCGCTCAATGGTTGCTTGAAAGTTATGACTTAAACGGAGAAACTGTAATGATCGCTCCGGCAAAAGGATTTTATTCGACTCCGGGTATGGGATTGAATCAGGTTCGTATTGCTTATGTTTTAAATAAAAAAGATTTGATTACCGCGGTAAACATATTAAAAGAAGCTCTTTTAGTTTACAACAAAAGATAAAATATTAAATTTTAACAAACTTAAAAGGCAATAACACATTATGTTATTGCCTTTTTTAATTTAAAAAACAACAGCGGTATTTTAAATTATATCCAAAAAGGAGCAATTAAATAGTAAAAACCATAGAAAAGGTTTCCTATTTATTAATTATCTTTACCGCCTTAAAAAGATATACCACATTATAATAGTAGTTTTTAATGATAAACAACGAAGATTTTTTAGACGAAATAGGTGACAGTCATTTCAGCAGTAATGCAAAAAACCCTTTAAGAGCGGATGCATTTGACTTAACTGATGACGAAAAAATAGAAAAAATAAAAAAAGATGTTGAAAACATTCTACAGACTCTTGGAATGGATTTGACAGACGACAGCATCAAAGGAACTCCAAACCGAGTTGCAAAAATGTTTGTAAAAGAAATTTTTGGTGGTTTAAACCCTTCAAAACAGCCAAAAGCTTCTACTTTTGACAATAATTATAAATACGGCGAAATGTTAGTAGAAAAAAACATTACCGTTTATTCTACCTGCGAACACCATTTATTGCCAATTATTGGTCGTGCTCACGTGGCTTACATCTCAAGCGGAAGAGTTATTGGTCTTTCTAAAATGAACCGTATTGTTGAATATTATGCAAAAAGACCTCAAGTCCAGGAGCGTTTAACAATGCAGATTGTTCAGGAACTTCAAAAAGCTTTGGGAACTGAAGATGTTGCCTGCGTCATCGATGCAAAACACCTTTGTGTAAACTCAAGAGGAATTAAAGATATCGAAAGCAGCACAGTAACATCTGAATTCGGTGGAAAATTCAAAGACCCTCAAACAAAAAGAGAATTTCTTGATTATATTAAACTAGAAACTCAATTTTAGTTTAATCGGTAAATCGTTAATTTGTTTAATCGCTTCTTCCCTACCTCAAAATTTTGATTAATCGATTAAACAAATCAACAATTAAACAGAAAAAGAATGTATGTTTTTTCATTTGAGAAACTAGAAGTGTGGCAGAATGCAAGAATGTTTATTTTGGATATTTATAAATTAACTAGTAAATTTCCATCAAATGAATTGTTCGGAATAACTTCTCAGATAAAAAGAAGCTCATCATCAATTGCGACTAATATTGCGGAAGGAACTTCAAGAAATACAAGTAAAGACAAAGCTCATTTTTTAACGATTTCTTATTCATCTGCAATGGAAACTTTAAATCATTTAATTATTTCAAAAGATTTAAATTATGTATCCGAAACAGAATATGTAGAATCTCGTGAAAAAATTGAAAAAATCTGCAACCAGATAAATAGTCTAAAAAAATATTATCTTTCAAAAGAATAAAAACGATAAAACGTTTATACAATTAAACGACCCAAACAATTAAACGGTTAAACAAATAAACGATTAAACATTTAAAACAATTATGCCTTTATATACAACGCAGCCGTTAAAAATATACAATTCACTTTCAGGTGAAAAAGAAAATTTCAAACCAATCCATGAAGGAAATGTTGGAATGTATGTTTGTGGACCAACGGTTTATAGTAATGTACATTTAGGAAACGTAAGAACTTTTATGTCTTTTGATGTAATCTTCAGATACTTTTTACATCTGGATTACAAAGTGCGTTATGTTCGTAATATTACCGATGTTGGACATATTGTAGATGATGTTGATGAAGGTGAAGATAAAATTGCAAAAAAAGCACGTTTGGAACAATTAGAGCCAATGGAAGTTGTACAGCGCTATACTGTAGATTTTCATGATATTCTAAAAGCATTCAACTTTTTACCGCCAAGCATTGAACCAACTGCAACCGGGCATATTATTGAGCAAATCGAAATCATCAAAAAAATTATTGATAAAGGAATTGGTTATGTTGCCAATGGATCCGTTTATTTTGATGTTGTAAAATATAATGAAACCAACAATTACGGTATTCTAAGCGGTAGAAATATCGAAGATATGCTTGCCAATACCCGCGATCTTGACGGACAATCAGACAAAAGAAATCCGCAGGATTTTGCGCTTTGGAAAAAAGCAGAACCAGAACATATCATGAGATGGCCTTCTCCGTGGAGCGATGGTTTTCCGGGCTGGCATCTTGAATGTACTGCAATGAGTACAAAATATCTAGGAAATCATTTTGATATTCATGGTGGCGGAATGGACTTAAAATTCCCGCATCACGAATGCGAAATCGCACAAAATGAAGCCTGCACAGGACAATCTCCGGTAAATTACTGGATGCATGCCAATATGCTTACCTTAAACGGAAAGAAAATGGCAAAATCAACTGGAAATAATATTTTACCAGGAGAAATTTTAAGCGGAGACAACACCATTTTAAGCAAAGCATTTTCAGCTTCAGTAACACGTTTTTTCATGTTACAGGCGCATTACAGAAGCATTCTTGATTTTTCTGATGATGCTATAACTGCTGCTGAAAAAGGATATAAAAGATTAATGGAAGCCATTGACGCTTTGCCAACTATTACAGCAAGCAATTCAAGTTCTATTGATTTTCAAGCCTGGAAACAACTTTGCTACGACGCAATGAACGACGACTTTAACACACCAATTTTAATTGCACAGTTGTTTGAAGGCGTTCGTTACATCAATTTATTAAAAGACGGAAAAGAAACAATTTCTGCCGAAGATCTAAAAATATTTACAACAGCAATTAATGCTTTTGTATTTGATGTCTTAGGTTTGAGCGACGAAAAAGCTTCTGATAGTAATAATGATAAATTAGAAGGCGTTGTAAATATGCTTATCGGAATGAGAAATCAGGCCAGAGCAGACAAAAACTTCGCGCTTTCTGACCAAATTCGTGATCAATTGATTGCTTTAGGAATTCAATTGAAGGACGGAAAAGAAGGCACTTCTTTTAGTATTTAACAAAAAATAAGTGTTCAGTAAGCAGTTCAAAAAGTTCAGATTTGAACCGCTTACTGAACACTAAATACATACCACTGATTACTAAAATAGTATGTTTTCAAAAATTCTAATATACCCATTTGTAATGCTTGTGCGCTTTTATCAAACCGCCATTTCGCCGTTTACTCCTGCGTCATGCCGTTTTGAGCCAACATGTTCAAGTTACATGATTGAAGCCTTGCAAAAACATGGACTTTTCTATGGCGGTTACTTAGGAATGAAACGCATTTTAAGCTGCCATCCTTGGGGAAGAACCGGCTACGATCCCGTTCCAGAAAAGAAATGTTCACATAAACATTAACTTTTTATAAAGAGGAAACCTGCTTTAAATATTTATTTTTACAATCAATAAAAACACAATACTACATGACACACGCCTTAAATATGGTTTGGAATCCTTCAGAAGGAATCAATTTAGGATTTTTTATGATTCGTTATTACAGTTTAATGTTCGTAATAGCTTTTGGTTTAGGCTGGTACCTGATGAAAAAAATCTTCGAACGTGAAAACGAATCACTTGACAAACTTGACTCTTTATTTGTGTGGACAGTTTTGGCTACTTTAGCCGGAGCACGTTTAGGACATGTTTTCTTTTATGATTGGGAATATTTCAGAAATCATTTACTTGAAATCTTCTTACCTTTTAGATTCGAGCCAAAATTCGAATTCACAGGATACCAAGGTTTGGCTAGTCACGGTGCTGCAATTTCAATCATAGTAGCAATGTATTTTTACAGCAAAATGATTTTAAAACGTCCATTATTATGGATTCTTGACCGTGTGGTAATTCCTGTTGCAAGTGGAGCAATTTTTGTTCGTTTTGGAAATTTCTTCAATTCTGAAATTATCGGACACGAAACAACATCAGCATTCGGGATTCGTTTCTTGCATGATAAATTCAGTAAAGCAGAAGCGGTAAACGCAACTCAAATCGCAGATCCAAAAGAAGCCTATAATGCTATCGCCAACAACCCACAATTCGCTGATATTTTAGCACAGGTCCCTGCAAAACATCCAACTCAATTGTACGAAGCTTTCAGTTATGTTTTTGTATTTGCAATTTTATACTTCTTATACTGGAAAACAAACGCAAGACTTAAATCAGGCTACCTTTCCGGATTATTTTTAGTACTTCTGTTTGTTGTGCGTTTTATAGTGGAATATGTAAAAGAAAGCCAAGGCGGTTTCGAGAACGAATTAGGCCTTTTCTCGACAGGACAATGGCTAAGCATACCTTTTATCATAATCGGTCTTTTCTTCATCATTAGAGCACAAAGAAATCCTTTAGCTACATCTTAAAAAAGACAATAAAAATATATAGAATCCCAATATTTATAAATATTGGGATTTTTTTTACTCTATAAGTAACGCATTCAAAGCAAATTTACAATCTTCCGACTCTCTAATACAACTTTCCATTTCTAATAATTATTTGAAGCAGAAACCCATTATTTCAAAAGAAATAACTTTCCCGCTGTCCGCTATATCTTTTTCCTGCTAAAGAAGCAGGAAAAAGGATACCGCTTCCATCGGGGCTAGCGAGAAAGAATCATTTTCAAAAGAATTCGCTTCACAAAGTAGCCCTGAATAGCGCTACGCAAATGTCTCTGACTTTGCGCTATTCTTAAATCTTATAAAAAACGAAAACACCTAAAAGTCTCCGACTTTAAACCAAATCAAAATTAAAAACATAGTATAATTTCCTAAACTCAGAAAAAATTATCTTACACTAACAAAAAAAGCCAGAAGACTTTTGACAACATTCCAATTTCTAACAAACAAAAAAATTGCGCAAAGTCAGAGACATTTGCGCAGCATTTCAAAAGAAAACCTTCAGTGAGTGGGTAATAAACCAAAAGAAGACAAAACACCTTATAATAGAGCATAAAAAAAAGATCCAGTTTTCACTGGATCTATTTTATATAACTAAGGTTTTTAATTATGCCTTATTATGTTTGTCTTCGATTGTATGTTTTTCATCTTTAGAAATTGTATCAACCAATACTGGCGTAGCAATAAATAACGAAGAATAAGTACCTACAATAATACCAATTAACATTGCAAAGATAAATCCTCTAATTGATTCTCCACCAAAGATAAACATCGTCAATAATACAATGATCATCATTAATGAAGTATTCAATGTTCTTGATAAAGTAGTATTAATAGAAGCATTTACGATATCTTCAAAACTACCTTTACGGTTTCCAATGATAAACTCTCTAACTCTGTCGAATACAATTACAGTATCATTCATAGAGTAACCAATTACCGTAAGAATCGCAGCAATAAAGTGCTGATCCATTTCCATGTGGAAAGGCATGAATTTATAACATAAAGAATAGATTCCTAATACAAAGATTACGTCATGCGCAACAGCTGCAATCGCACCTAATGAATACTGCCATTTACGGAAAGAAACCATTAAGTATAAGAAAATAACTGCCATCGCACCAAGAACTGCCCAGTATGAGTTAGTTTTAATATCCTCAGAGATAGAAGCTCCAACTTTAGAAGCTTGTAAAACCCCTACTTTTTTTCCATCAAATGAGTTGATGAATTTATCATAAGTAGTATTTGGATAATACTTATGTAAAGCCTGATATAACTTTTGGTTTACTTCTTCATCAACAGCAACACCGTCTTCTTTAATTTTATATTTAGTTGTGATTTTCAACTGATCATCATCACCTAAAACTTTAGCTTCAACCGGAGTTCCGAAAGCAGCAGATAATTCATCTGAAATTACAGTTGCATCAACTGGTTTCTCAAACTTAACCTGGAAAGTTCTTCCTCCAACAAAATCAACACCTTCATCTAATCCGTTAACGAAGAAGATAGAAACTAAACTTACTACCGTTACAATAGAAGAGAAGATATAAGTGAATTTTTTGATTTTAATAAAGTCAAAGTGGAAATTAGTAAACCAGTTTTTAGTAATGTTAGTACAGAAAGTCAAATCAGCTTTTCCAGCGATGTTTTTGTCAATAAAAATTCTCGCGATAAAGATTGATGTAAACAATGAAGTTACGATACCGATCAATAAAGTTAAAGCAAAACCTTTAATTGGTCCTGTTCCAAAAATAAACAAGATAGCTCCAGTTAAAACGTGTGTTACGTTCGCATCAATAATAGAACGCATTGCTCCGTGCCATCCGTAAGAAGCTACAACAGCTTCAGATAAAGATTTACCTTCACGTAATTCTTCTTTTGCTCTTTCAAATATAATAATGTTCGCATCTACCGCCGTACCTAATGTTAATACGATACCTGCAATACCTGGCAATGTCAATACAAAACCAAAACTTGCCATAATTCCGAACAAGAAAAGTAAGTTTAATAATAATGCAAGGTTAGCATACCAACCTGCTTTACCATAATAGAATACCATCCATAAACAAACTAATAAAAATCCTAATACAGAAGAAATTGTTCCAGCGTCAATTGCAGCTTGACCTAAAGATGGTCCAACAACAGTTGATTGAATAATATCAGCAGAAGCAGGTAATTTACCAGCATTTAATACGTTTGCTAAATCTTTAGTTTCAGCTACATCAAAAGAACCTGTAATTTCAGATCTTCCTCCAGCAATTGGACCACTTGTAACACCAGGAGCAGAATAAACAATATCATCTAAAACAATAGCAATATAACCTTTTTGAGAGAAAGCTCTTCCAGTCAATTCTTCCCAAACTTTAGCACCTTGGCTGTTCATTTGCATAGAAACAGCTGGTTTTCCTAATTGATCAAAAGTATCTTTTGCATCAGTAACAACACCACCGCTCATTGCAGGAACGTTATCTCTGTTACCTTTTAAAGCATATAATTCTACTGCTTCAACTTCTTTTCCTTTAGCATCTTTTAATGTAGTTGGTTTACTCCAAACAAATTTAGCATTGTGTTGGTCTGCACCCAATAAAATTCTAATATCAGATCTTTTGAAATATGCGTTAACTGTAGCAGTATCTTTAGGAGCAAAATATCCTAAAACTGGTCCACCACCCTGACCAATCATTTTGTCGAACAATGGGTTGTTTCCTTTTTTAGTATCAACAGAATCTTTAGCATCCGTTAATAATGCATTCAAAGAATCTTTAACAACAGCTTTAGTTTCTGTTTTCTTAACTTCAGTCTTTTTCAAAGCTTCGTTAGAAGCTACTAAGAAGTTTCCGATTTCTTCAATTTTGTAAGTTTCCCAGAACTCTAATTGAGCTTTTCCACCTAATAATTTTTTAATTCTATCAACATCTTTAGCACCTGGAAGCTCTACTAAGATTCTTCCTGTTTCACCTAACTTTTGAATGTTTGGTTGTGTAACTCCAAATTTGTCGATACGCTCTCTTAATACTTTGTAAGCACTTTCGATAGACTCAGCTACTTTTCTTTTGATTACTTTTTGAGCTTCTGAATCAGACATTTTAAAATCGATTCCACCTTCACCTTGTAAACTTTTGTTTGCAAAGATATCTGGCGAAGCTAATTTTACAGTTCCGTTTGAGTTAGCTTCAAAAGCTTCGAAAAATTTATTTAAATAGGTCTTATTACCTTCTAAGTTTGCAGTTGCATCAGCTAATGACTTATTAAATACAGGATTCTTAGAATTGTTTGATAATCCTTTTAAAACGTCTCTAACAGAAATTTGAAGAATCACGTTGATTCCTCCTTCTAAGTCAAGACCTTTATTTAGTTGTTTGTTTTTTACTTCGTTATAAGTAAAATCCGTAAAACCAAGATTAAATACTTTTTCTTTACCAATAGAATCTAAATATTTAAGTTCTTTATCAGGATTATCTCCTGCAAAAGCTTTAGCTTCACCTTTGACATTATTTGCCACAAAAGTGAATGATAGTTGGTAAATACTTACCAATGCAAATAGAATTGCGAAAAATTTAATAAGTCCTTTATTCTGCATTATTACTAAAAATTAATTATGTTTTATTGTTTGTTTTTGCTTTAAATTCCCATAAAATAAGCCCTGACATGAGTTTTTAAAACTAAAAAATCGAGATCACGAATTACAACATTTTTTTTAAACCGAGCAAATATATAATTCTCGAAAAGATTAACCAATTTATTTTTCAATTAATCTCAAAAAAAAGACTGCAAAAGTGCAGCCTTCTCCATTTTTTTTTGATAATCGTTATTATAAAATCGATTTTAGAGCATCATTCATGCCTCGAACTGCATCTGCACTTTTAGCAAACAATGCCTTCTCCTGCTCGTTTAAACGAATATCCAGAATCTCTTCAACTCCATTTTTACCGATTATACAAGGCACTCCAATACATATATCATTTTGACCATATTCTCCTTCAACAAAAACAGAACATGCAATCATTTTCTTTTGATCATTTAAAATACTATCAACCAAGTACGCCACAGATGCTCCTGGCGCATACCATGCTGATGTCCCTAGAAGACCTGTAAGTGTTGCTCCTCCAACCATAGTATCAGCGGCTACTTTTTGCAAAACCTCTTCGGAAAGGAATTCAGTTACCGGAATACCATTATAAGATGCTAAACGAGTTAACGGAATCATAGTAGTATCTCCGTGTCCGCCAATAACCATTGCCGAAATATCATTCGCTGGTTTATCCAAAGCCAGAGAAAGATATGTTCTAAAGCGAGAACTATCTAAAGCTCCTCCCATACCGATAATTCTATTTTTTGGTAATCCTGTAGCTTTTAGAGCTAAATACGTCATTGTATCCATCGGATTTGAAACAACAACAATTATAGTGTCAGGAGAATATTTAAGTACATTTTCAGCAACAGTTTTCACAATTCCTGCGTTAATACCTATTAATTCTTCCCTTGTCATTCCTGGTTTTCTTGGAATTCCTGATGTAATTACAACTACATCACTTCCTGCAGTTTTAGAATAATCATTGGTAACGCCAGATACTTTGGTATTAAATCCTGTATTTGTAGCACATTGCGTAATATCCAAAGCTTTACCTTCCGCAAAACCTTCTTTAATATCCAACAATACTACTTCACTCGCGATTCCTCTATAAGAAATAACATCTGCGCATGTAGCTCCAACATTTCCTGCTCCTACAATGGTAACTTTCATATTTTATACTTTATCGGTTATTAATTTGTCTATTCCTTAAACAGACAATTCGTTTAATTGTCTAGTAAATTTAAACAATTAAACGAATTGGAATTATTAATTTTTCATTTTATGCATCAATATTTGCATAAACTGCATTTTTCTCGATAAATTCTCTACGTGGCGGTACTTCGTCACCCATCAACATAGAGAACACGCGGTCTGCCTCTGCAAGACTATCAATAGTTACCTGACGTAATGTTCTGTATTCAGGATCCATTGTCGTTTCCCATAACTGCTCCGCATTCATCTCACCAAGACCTTTATAACGTTGAATATTAGCGCTTCCACCCATTCTTTCGTTAGCCTGATCACGCTGCACATCATTCCATGCATACTCTTTTTTATTTCCTTTTTTAACCAAGTATAAAGGTGGTGCTGCGATGTAAACGTGACCTTCTTCGATAAGTTCTTTCATAAATCGGAAGAAGAACGTTAATATCAAGGTAGAAATGTGACTACCATCGACGTCGGCATCACACATGATGATTACCTTATGATATCTTAGTTTTTCAATATTTAGCGCTTTGCTGTCTTCAGCTGTACCAACTGTAACTCCTAAAGCAGTAAAAATATTTCTAATCTCTTCGTTTTCGAATACTTTGTGGTGCATTGCTTTCTCCACATTCAGAATTTTACCTCGTAATGGTAAAATAGCCTGGAAATTACGATCACGGCCTTGTTTTGCAGTTCCACCTGCCGAATCTCCCTCGACTAAGTAAACCTCACATCTTGCCGGATCTTGCTCAGAACAATCTGAAAGTTTTCCTGGTAAACCTCCACCGCCCATAACGGTTTTACGTTGTACCATTTCACGCGCTTTTTTCGCTGCATGACGTGCCTGAGCTGCTAAAATTACTTTTTGAATAATAACGCGAGCATCATTTGGATTTTCCTCCAAATAATTCTCAAGCATTTCTCCAACAGCTTGAGAAACCGGAGAAACTACTTCTCTGTTTCCAAGTTTAGTTTTTGTTTGTCCCTCAAATTGAGGTTCAGCAACTTTTACAGAAATAATTGCAGTCAAACCTTCACGGAAATCATCTCCAGAAATTTCGAACTTCAATTTATCTAACATTCCAGAAGCATCTGCATATTTTTTAAGTGTTCTTGTCAAACCACTTCTAAAACCTTGCAAGTGTGTACCTCCTTCGTGTGTGTTGATATTATTTACATAAGAGAAAATATTCTCTGTATAACTTGTGTTATAAATAAGGGCAACTTCAACTGGAATTTCACCTTTATCATGATCCATGCTGATTACATGAGTGATAATTGGCTCACGGTTACCATCTAAATAACGGATATATTCTTTTAATCCTTCATTTGAATGAAAAACTTCGCTTTTAAACTCACCTTTTTCATCCACTTCTCTTTTATCTGTAAACGTAATCGTAATTCCTTTGTTTAAGAAAGAAAGCTCACGCATACGCGCTGACAAAGTATCATAAGAAAACTCCGTTGTTTGCGTAAAAATGGTATTATCAGGATAAAAAGTCTGACGCGTACCTCTTTTATCTGTTTCTCCTATTTGTTTTACCGGGTATAATGATTTACCTCTTTCATATTCTTGTTCATAGATTTTACCTTCTCTAAAAACGGTAGATTTCATATGAACTGAAAGTGCATTTACTACAGAAACCCCAACTCCGTGAAGTCCTCCGGAAACTTTATAAGAATCTTTATCAAATTTACCTCCGGCACCAATTTTAGTCATTACAACTTCAAGTGCAGAAACGCCTTCTTTTTTATGTAAATCAACTGGAATACCACGACCGTTATCTTCAACTGTTATCGAACCGTCTTCGTTAATTGCAACACCAATGGTATCACAATGTCCTCCCATCGCCTCATCAATAGAGTTATCAACAACTTCATAAACCAAATGATGCAGCCCTCGAACCCCTACATCTCCAATATACATCGACGGACGCATTCTTACGTGCTCCATTCCCTCTAATGCCTGAATACTATCTGCTGAATAATTGTTCTTCTTGATTTCTTCGCTCATATAATTTATTCTAAAAAAATGTAATTATTGTCTAACACGCAAATATATAAAAACGCAATTTATATATCCGTTAAAATACCATTTAAAGCGCTTAAGTTATTAACACAATTGTCTGAAAAACCAAAAAATAATCCTAAAAGAAAATTCCAAATTCCAAAAATTGGAATCTATAACAACAAAAAAGCCAAAACTACATTTGAAATGTGTTTTGGCTTTTTATTTGGTTCCCAAATTGGAATTTGGTCCCGAAGCTTCGGGATAAGAAATTTGAAATTTCCTCTTTATTATTTTTTATTAAAATCTCCCGCGTAAATTGATGTCATTTTATCAAGGCTCAAATATTTTCTTAAAACGGTATTTACCTCTTCTACTTTTAACACTTTTACTTTACTTTCAAGAGTATCATAATCTTCTAATGGAATTCCGTATTGTAGATATGTATTTACAAGTCCCATCAAAGTATCATCACTTCCTAATCTGGTTTTTCTCTCGTTTTGCCAGCTTACCAAATTCGATTTTAATTCCTCTGCTGTAAATCCGTCTTTTAATGCTTTTGAAATTTCTTCTTTCGCTGCAACTTCAACGGCATTCTTTTTAGTCGGATTTAAAAGCGCATAATATTCCCAATAAGCAACATCATTTGTAATTGGCACATTTATAAATGATCCTGCACCGTAACTAATTCCTTCTTTTTCTCTAAGTCGCATTGGGATTCTTGCACTTAAAAATCCGCCGCTTCCTAATATTTCATTTGCCATTACAAAAGCCGGATAATCAGGACTGTTTCGGTCCATTTTTAAGCTTACTTTACCAAGTGCAATAGCATTTTCTTTATCAGGAGTTAAATACTCTTTGTCTAGTTTTTTCGTTTCAAAATAAATTGGTTTGGCAAGTTCATATTTTGATTTAGAATTCCATTTCCCAAAAGTACTTTCCAGAATTTGCGTCGCCTCTTTTGTATCCAAATCTCCAACAACACTTCCAACACCATTATTTCCTCCTAAAATATTTTTATAGAAATCAACCAATTGCGATTGTTTTATCTTTTTAAAAGCATCAATCTGTTCTTGTGTTGTAGAAGTATAAAAAATACTTTCTTTAGGATAAGAACTTGTTTGTCTGTCAATTTCATTTATAGCAATTGACTGTGGATCATTTAAATTTGCTTCTAGATAGGTGTTATACTCAGCAATAGTTTTAGTCAATTCGTTTTCCGGAAAAGTTGAATTAAGAAGCAGATCTTCTAAAATCGCCATTACTTCCTTAAAATTTTCTTTATAAGTACTAACGTAAACAGATAAAGTTTGTCCATTAAAATTAAAACCAATACTCGATTTCAACTGATCCAAACGATCCTGAATCTGCTCCTTGCTTTTAGTAGTTGTTCCAGTTTTTAGCAACTGCGCCATAATAGCACCAACGTCTGATTTACCGGCAAGATCTTTCTCATTACTTACAGGAAATACAAAATTAGCCTGAACTTTTCCGCCTTTGATTTCTTTCTTAATCAAGCCATATTTCATGCCGTTAGTCAGTTTCCCTTCAGTTAAATTTTGTTTCAAATTTTTAATCGAAGCTTCAAAAGCTGCCACTTCTTTTTCTAAAGCTTTTCCTTTATATTCTTTCGTAAGCGCTACGATTTGTTCATCCGTAAATTCTACAGGTTTTGTTCGCTGCTCATCTTTTGAAGGAATAAAAACACCAACTGTCCTGTTATTACTTCTAAAATACTTTTCTGCAACACGCTGAATATCTTCTTTAGTCAATTTTTCAATAGCGTCACGATACAAGTAACCCAATCTGTAATCGCCTGCGCCAATAATTTCAGTCAGATTTATTGCAAACGAAATAGTGTTATTTTTAATTGATTCTATTTGTTTGATGATTTTAGCCTGAGCTCTGCTTACATCCTGATCGGTATATTTTATTGTTGTAATTTTATCTAATTCTGCTCTTACAACATCCTGTGTCCCTTTGATATCTTTATCGTTAGCTACCGCAAATCCAAAATACAGATAACTGGCATCTCTTACTGTTGGCTGCCAAAAATACAAACTGGAAACTTTTTGAGTTTCAACCAATGATTTGTATAAATATCCAGATGGATCTGCAGTTAAAATTTCCCCTAATGCATCAAGGGCTGCATAATCTTTGTCGGCATACGAAACCGTATGATATAAAGCACCAACATTTTTGCTATCGCCTGCTCTTTTCAATTCGACAAATTTCTCGCCATCCTGAGCTGGTTCAATCGTATACGTTTTATCTAAAACTCTTTTAGGTTTTGGAACAGCTCCAAAATACTGCCCAATATATTGCAGTGTTTTTTGTTCATCAAATTTACCGGCTACAATTAACGTAGCATTATCAGGCTGATAATACTTTTCATAGAAAACTCTAAGTGTATTTGCTTTTACGCGTTCGATATCTTCTTTACTTCCGATAGTACTATTTCCGTAATTATGCCATAAATAAGCCGTTGAAATAATTCTTTCCTGTAAAACGCGATCCGGATTATTTTCTCCAATTTCAAATTCGTTTCGCACGACAGAAAACTCCTTATCAAGATCAGTTTGCAGAATGGTCGCATTTATCATTCGATCTGCTTCCATTTCTATACTCCATTTAAGGTTTTCATCACTTGACGGAAATACTTCATAATAATTTGTTCGGTCATACCACGTCGTTCCGTTGGCATTTCCTCCTTTATCAGAAAGCATTTTTTTTATGTCTCCGAGATTTTTGGTGCTTTTAAAAAGCATATGTTCCAGTAAATGGGCCATTCCTTTCTCACCATAACCTTCATTTCTGGAGCCTACATTATAAACAATATTAACCACCATGTTGCTCTGAGAAGCGTCTGGAATTAAAAGAACTTTTAATCCATTTTTTAAAGAATATTCTTTAACACCTTCAACATTGGTAATAAATTTAGGTACCTCCGATTTTTGTGCATAAACTGTACTCAAAGAAATTAATGAGCAGCATAAAATTCCACTTAGTAATAATTTTCTCATAATTTTATTTAATGGTTTAGTAATTTTAAAATCATTCTTGGTAATCAAATATAGTATTTTTCTTAAACACGTAAGATTAACATTAACTTACTTTTAATAATTTTAGCCAAAACCAATACATTTTACAATCATTTCACGTATTACTTATTAATATCTTACTTTTTTATTGATTTTACCATTATAACAAAAAAACCGAGATAATACTTACTGTACTATCTCGGCTTATATAATTTATGCCTTTTTAAAGCTTGTCTTACATGATAACTTTTGATTTCGAAAATTCAACGCCTGCTTTTAAATGCGCGGCATTAGCTCTTCCACTTGGATCAAGATTATCCTGCCATTTCGGAATCCATTTGCGAACTGTTTGCGCCGCACTTACCTGAGGATAATGTTTATGAAAAATCGATCTGTATAAATACGCCTCTTTTGTTGTTGGAGAATTATATGGAAATTCTTTTGCAGCACCAGCCAATTGTTCATCTGTTATCTGCGAAGCACAATATTCAATCAATTCATCTACCCAATTATAGCCAACTCCATCTGAAAACTGTTCTTTCTGACGCCATAAAACTTCAGAAGGCAAATAAGGATCTTCCGGAGTATCAAATGCTTTTCTTAAAATATATTTTTCAATTCCGTCATATGTTTTTGGCTGTTTTTCTTCCGGTTTGATTCGGATTACAGTATCCAAAAATGAAATATCCAAAAATGGGATTCTAGCTTCAAGACCATTTGCCATTGTCATTTTATCGGCACGCAGTAAATCAGCAGTAAATAATTTCTGAACTCTTTCTATCGTTTCATCTTGAAATTCTTCTGTAGATGGTGCATTTCTGAAATACAAATGTCCACCAAAAATTTCGTCAGCACCTTCTCCTGAAAGAATTACTTTTATTCCAGCATCGGCAATAGCTTTAGATAATAAATACATTGGAACACCAGATCGCACAGAAATAATATCATAGGTTTCTAAGTGATAGATTACTTTATCTAAAACCTGAACTCCTTCTTCTACAGAAAAATGAATTTCATGATGTTCTGTTCCTAAAAATTCCGCAGCTTTTCGTGCGGCAATATTATCCGGCGCATCCGCATCTAAACCAATAGAAAACGAATGTAATTTTTCATTTTTCTCTTTTAACAATCTCGAAGCAACAGAAGAAATCAAAGAAGTATCCAAACCACCTGATAAAACAACGCCCAAAGGCACATTGCTTACAAGACGCTTGCGTGTAGCTTCGATTAATTTTTCGCGAATTAATTCTAAATTTAGACTTTCAACCGCATTTTTATGATCTTCGCATTCCGGCTGATAATATTTTACAAAACCTGTTTTACCTGTATAATAATGTCCTGGAGGAAAAGTTGAAAACGATTTACACTGATCTGCAATGGCTTTCATTTCTGATGAAAAATAAATTCTTCCTCTTTCATCCAAACCATAATACAATGGTTTTATCCCAATCGGATCTCTTCCTGCCATGTAATCATCTCCATTAATGACTACAAAAGCAAAATCACCATCTAGTTTGTTACAGAAATTATATCCAAACTCTTCATAAAGATGTACAATTACTTCTGAATCTGAATTAGTTCTGAAAGTATGTTCTTTTAAAACCGTATTTTTTAACTTCTGATAGTTGTATATTTCACCATCATGAATCATCCAGGCCTTATCTGTTCCCTGAATTGGTTGTCTTCCGGAATGCAGATCAATGATCGACAAACTTTCATGACAAATCACACTTCCATTATCCATAATATGTAAATCTCTCTCGTCAGGCCCACGATGTGACATTCTAGCCGAAAGTTCTTTAACAAGTTGCGGGTCTTTTCCTTTACCAATAACAGCCAATAATCCAGACATAGTATTCTATTTTATCATTATTTTTTTAATCATTTCCCAATGAAATGAACAATCTAAAAACGCAAATTATAATCCTTTATTCCAAAACAAAACTAAATATAATTTTCTGCTTTTACGGAATATCTATCTTAAAATCTCAACGATTTAACTTTATTTCATTTAAATAAAAGAAAAAACGCAATCTAAATCGTTTTTCTAAATTTTAACCTTTAAAATTTATTTACCAAAGACAAGAAAAACGTTCTCAGGAAGAGAACGTCTTTTTTTTGAAAATATATACTAATTCTAAAAATTACTTTTTAAGACTTTGCATATGCATCGTCATGTACACTTGCAACTGCTCTACCAGATGGATCGTTCATGTTTTTGAAAGCCTCATCCCACTCCAAAGCAATTTTTGTACTACAAGCTACACTTGCTTCCTGAGGCACGCACAACGCAGCAGCATCACTTGGGAAATGTTCAGTAAAGATTGAACGATAGTAATATTCTTCTTTTGAAGTTGGAGTCTGTAATGGGAATTTGTATTTCGCATTTGCTAATTGCTCATCCGAAACTTCTCTTGCCACAACTTCTTTCAAAGTATCGATCCAGCTGTATCCTACTCCATCAGAAAATTGTTCTTTTTGTCTCCATGCAACACTTTCCGGAAGCATATCTTCAAAAGCTTTACGAACTACCCATTTTTCCATCGGGTGTTCTTTGTTGATCATTTTATCTTGTGGGTTGATGCGCATTGCAACATCCATAAATTCTTTATCTAAGAAAGGCACACGCCCTTCGATTCCCCATGCTGCCAAACTTTTGTTTGCACGTAAACAGTCATACATATGAAGTTTACTTAATTTACGAACGTTTTCTTCGTGGAATTCTCTTGCGTTTGGTGCTTTGTGGAAATATAAATATCCTCCAAATAACTCATCTGCACCTTCTCCTGAAAGTACCATTTTGATTCCCATTGATTTGATAACTCTCGCCATTAACCACATTGGAGTTGAAGCTCTAACTGTAGTTACATCGTATGTTTCTAAGTTGTAAATTACATCACGAACAGCATCTAAACCTTCCTGAATTGTAAATTTAATTTCGTGGTGAATAGTTCCAATATGATCTGCTACTTTTCTCGCTGCAGCTAAATCTGGAGAACCTTCTAATCCAACTGAGAAAGAGTGTAATTGCGGGTACCAAGCATCTGTTGTATCATCTGACTCAATACGTTTTTGCGCAAATTTTTTGGCTACAGCCGAAGTAATAGACGAATCTAAACCTCCAGAAAGTAAAACTCCGTAAGGAACATCACTCATTAATTGTCTGTGAACCGCTGCTTCAAGCGCTTTCTTGATTTCTGGAATACTTGTTTCGTTGTCTTTTACTGCATCGTATTCTGTCCAGTCTCTTTTGTACCATTGTACAAATTCACCATCTTTACTTGATAAATAATGTCCTGGAGGGAATAACTCAATTTTTGTACAATATCCTTCTAAAGCTTTTAACTCAGAAGCTACATAAAAAGTTCCATGCTGATCCCAACCAATGTATAATGGAATAATTCCCATATGGTCACGAGCTACAAAATATTCGTCTTTATCAACGTCATAAATTGCAAATCCGAAGATTCCATTCATTTCATCAACAAAATGAGGTCCTTTTTCTTTATAAAGTGCCAAAATAACTTCGCAGTCACTTTCAGTTTGAAAGTTATATTTTCCTTCAAATTGCTTACGCAATTCTCTGTGGTTGTAAATTTCACCGTTTGCAGCCAGAACCAACTTTTTATCTTCTGTAAATAAAGGTTGTTTTCCTGAAGCTGGATCTACAATTGCCAAACGCTCATGCGAAAGAATTGCTTTATCATTGCTGTAAATTCCGCTCCAGTCTGGTCCACGGTGGCGAATGATTTTAGACATTTCTAATACTTGAGGTCTTAGCGCTTCAGCTTTTTGTTTTAGATCAAAGGCACATACGATTCCGCACATAATTCTATATTTTTATTTTTAATAATTTTATTTTGATAGGGCAAAGATGCGGTAATGGTTACAATTGAAAAACACAAATCTTTATTTCAGTTATAAATTGTAATCATATTTTCAATTTTACATACAAAATGTAAAATTTTAAGAGTAAAAATTAGCTTGAACTTGAAATTTTTAATTTCAAGGATAAACAATGAGTAAAATTGAAGGTTCTGGAGAAATCTTTGAATTAAATTTTAGGATATTTAAATATATATAAAAGATTCTCAAACAAAACATAAAAAGCTATTCAGAAATTATTCTATGTTCAATATTAACAAGTAGTTTGTCATTTCGATTTCGAACGAGGAATAATAAACTTTATGGAATTTAGTCCCTACGGGACAATTTATTCTGTGGCATATTTTTTCTACCAATATTTAACTCCTGGCGGAGTACAACTTTGAGAAATTAATATTAGCCACAAAACATTTAACACTAAATAAAGTATATCTCGTAGAGATTAAATATTGGTAGAAATAAAATAAGTTAGAAATATTAAAATGTCCCGTAGGGACTGCATCTTAATTAATCAATTACGCAACACTTTCAATCGTATAATGCGTTTTATTAATCTCAAATTGAAACCCAACTTTATTTCCCATTAAATGAGAACCCAAAGGAGATTGCGGAGAAAGTGCAATAACATTTACACCGTCAATTGCGATTTTAGGAAGCGCCACACTTAAGTACAAATAGATTCCATTTGCTTTTACCAAACTTCCCGAAATTATATTCTCAGTTACTTTGAGCGGATCAATTTTATCTAAAACTGCTTTTTGAGCAATCGCTTCTTTTAATTTATTGGTCAGTTTTTCCTGTTCGATATGCATCATCGACAACGCAGTTTCATGCTTGTCACCAGCCGACCCTTTTGCATCGTTTTTTGAATCTTCGGTCAGGTTTGAAATCATGTCTCTAAAAACATCGATTCTATCCTGAACCATTTGCGTATAATGGGTATATATTTTTTCTTTAAAAGTCATTTTTTTGAGATACTGAGGTTTTGAGAAGCAAAGGTGCAAAGGTTTTTTTTCTTTGTCTAAATTTTTATTCAAAAAAAGCTTTTGGGTAAACTACTTCTCCGCTTACGCCCGATAATCCGTTTTCTGTCAATTTAATAACCATGCAATTTTCAGCAGGAACGTCAAATGGCATTTTGATATTGTATTTTTTGCATAGTTCATATCCAAATCTTGGATAATAATCCTGATGCCCTAACAAAATAACCGATTTGTATCCTAAATCTTTTACTTTTTCGTGCCCATAAAGAATTAATTTTGAGCCGATTCCTTTTCCCTGAAATTCCGGCAAAACAGAAACTGGCGCCAATGCTAATGAATGAAAAGTTTGAGTTTCGTTCTTGATCTCCAGTTTGGTAAATAAAATATGTCCGACAACTTTGTCTTCAACTTCAGCAACAATTGACAATTCCGGAATAAAAGCTTCCGATTTCCTTAGTCTCTCTACCAGAAATTGTTCTTTGTGATCGCTATATTCTTCCTTTTCAAAAGCTTTTTCTATTAAATGAAATACACTTTCGAAATCCTCTTTATTTTCTTGTCTTATTTTAATTTCCATAAAAATAAAATTATAAAAAATTAGCCACGAATTCACGAATTTACTCCAAAAAATTCATGAAACCATGGCTAAAAAAAGCTTTACGACTGTGCGCAAAACTTAGTGTACTTTGCGGTTAAAAACCTTAAAAATCGAATTTATAATTACCTCCAACTAAAACCTGGAATCCTTGTACAGGATAATTCAGCCATCTTTCGTAAGCCTGATTTCCAATATTATTTAGTTTTAAGAAGAAAGTCAAACGCTCGTTATATTTATAGCCTAAATGTGCATTGGCATCAAAATAACTTTTTAGTGTGGTAACAAAAGGATCAACTCCTAAATCCAGATTAGTCTGCATATCTTTTCGTTCACCCACAAAAAACACATTCAAACCTGCATACCATTGTTTTGTAATATTGACATCAAGATTTGAACTCAATTTCATCGCTGGTAAATTCCACGCTTCTAAACTATCTGTTTTATAACTATTAAAAGTTCCGTTAATTCCAAAAGAAACATTTTGAGAAAAATCAGCTTTTAATTCTCCGTAAAAACGAAAAGTGCGCACATCGTCATACACTACACCAAAAGAATTTCCGAAGGCATAATTCTGGTTCGAAAAATCTTCTGTATAATCCTGACTTTTAAACAGCGCTTTGTCTTTTTCATTCAAATAAGAACCTGTCAAATTATAACTAACATTATTAGCTAATTTTCCTTTCAAACCTGCAAAAACAGTATACTGATTACTTGTTGGTCTCATATTTAAAGTTGGAGACAAAAACGGATTTTCAGTTACAAAATCGGCATATGAGTTTTGATTTAAACTTCCGTTTACTCCGGTATAGAAAATCATTAAATCACCCACCAATTTATACGAAGCATTTACTTTTGGATAAATAAAGAACTTGTTTCCACTATTTTCTGAATCTAAAGCATAAAATAATCCAGCACCTAATTCTAACGTCCATTCGTTCTCGTGAACCACAAAACTTGGCTCAATTCCAAAATTAGTCAGACTGTATTTTAATGGCTCCACATTATCGTAAGCATAATTATGTTCGAAAGAACCACTAACATGATCCACAATTATATTGGTGTTTATCGCCTGATCCATTACATCCACTTTGAAAGTCGGTTTTAGATAAAAACGATTTTCTGAAGAAGAAAAACTATCTGAAAAATGCGTAAAACGAGTTGAGATTTTACTGAAAATTCCCTCTGTAAATTCAGCATTTCCACCAAGCGAAATAGTATTATAAGAATGATTTGGATTAATACCTCTTATTAAATCTTCCTGTGTTGCCGGCGGTAAAGTCATTCCAAAATCAGTTGGAAGACCATACCAGTTATAAACCTGATTTTGATATCCTAAATCAACGCCCCACGAAACATCACGATTGATAACTCCGTATCCAACATTTAATGCCGTATCATAAAATTCATCATTCAGATTCACATCTTTAATTCCGCCTTGCGAAGAATGATGGCGCAACATTCCAGCGATATAATCATTATTACCTAAATCCTGTGTTACGAATAATTCCGCATTTAAAGTTCCGTAATTACCAACTCCAACCGTTGCATAATTATTAAACAATCTTTCTTTTTTAGATTTGTCCACGCCTTGCGCATTTCCTTTTGAAGGCGTAAAAGTTGACGCAACCGGAACCGACAAAATGCTATATTTAATAGTTTCTTTTGGCTGATTACCACTATCGTCAAGCGAAGGAGTTTCTTTCACTTTGAAGGCATCCGAGATTGTTGGCGAATAAGGTTTTACCACGTTTACCGTTTCAGTTCCGATGTTTTCATTCTTCTTTTGCGAAAACGAAAGCTGAACAGCACACAACATTAGTAAAATGGTGATTTTATTTCGGCAGTTTAATTTCATATTTCTTTTTTTATTAGAGAAAAGAAGCTAGAATAAAGAAGAAAGACTTCTCTGCAATTCCTAAATTTTTCTCTATTTTTTTATTCTATTTTCTAATATCTTGACACTTTGCTCTTTTTTCTATTTTCTAAAATCAAGCTTCCCACTCACCTTTGGCAACAAACTGAACATTCCCACCAATTTCAATATCATACTTATCGTTGGTTAGTTTTCCTTTGAAATAAATTTCGGAAGGACGATTAATATAATCTCCCTGATGATTGATAAGTTCGATTTCTTTGGTATTGTATTTCAGTAAAGAAGCCTGTAAACACGTGCTCGCGCTTCCGGTTGCTGCATCTTCCATTAACTGATTGTGCTCTATGTACAACAATCTGCTCATTACTTTAGTACCTTCAAAATAGTAAAAATACAAGCCTCTATGATCGGTTTTACAATGTTGTTTCATCCATTGATCCGCTTTATCTTTATCTAGAACCAAATTTTCCAAAGCTCTTTCACTACTTAAAGGAACCATTACAAAAGCACTTCCGGTTGTCACTTCCTGAATTGGGAATTGGTTTTCAAAATCACTTAATTGCAGATTGCTAAATTGTGTAAAATCTTGTTTTGAAAAAACATCCCAAAACTTTGGCTGCGCTGCTTTTAACCAAACCAATCCTTCTGATTTACGAATCTCAATTGGTCCAATAGGAACTTCCAGTTTAATTTCAGTTGGCGAATTTTCAAATATTTTATTCATCAAAACCCATGAAGTTCCGATAATTGGATGACCAGCAAATTGCATTTCATGAGCCGGAGTAAAAATTCTAATCTCAGCTTTATTATTTTCTCTGTCCAGTTTGGTTACAAATGTGCTTTCTGCGAAATTGATTTCTCTTGCAATCTGCTGCATTTCTGCCGAACTTAAATTTTGTGCATCTAAGAAAACTGCCAATTGATTTCCGGCGTATTTTTTATCAGCAAAAACATCAACTATATAAAAAGGTAAACTCATTGTTCTTATTTTTTTTTAGAGAAAGTAGAGAAAAGAAGCAAGAAGAAAGACTTTTTCAGCAATCTTGCTTCTTGCTTCTTTTCTCTACAATTTTCTTATTTATTAATTGAGGAATTCGTTTTAGATTCTTCCAATTTAATTGCACTCAATTCTGTTTTTGCTTCTTCAACCACATCCGGATAATCTGTAAAATTGTTTATTACGTTATCTAAAATATAAGTTGCCTGATAGCTGTCTTTTAATCCGTAGAAATTTTTCGCCATTAAAACCAAACCTTTCGCGCCATAATATTTATAAGCCGAATAATTTTTTGCCAACTTTTGAACTGCTGTATTCGAAGCATCAAATTTGCCTTCTTTAGTTTTAAAATAAGCATCATAATACAACGCTTCTGCAGCTAATTCTCCTTTTGACGTTGCCGAAAGTTTTGCATAAGCTGCTTTTGCTTTGTCTTCATTTCCTGTTTGCATTGCAGCGCGGGCAACAATAATCTGCGCATCAGCTTTTACTCCTGCATCTGATTTTGGATTTTCCAATACTTTCTCCGCAGCTATAACCGAATTGTCATAATCTTTTTTATCATAATAACATTTCATCAAATTGGCTTGAGCGAAGTTTTTATTTTGAGGATAATCTGCTTCGTTTTGCAAACGCACTAAAACCGGAATTGCCTTATCGCATTCTTTTGATTTTAAGTAAATCTGAGCTAATCTATTCAATGCTTGTTCTGTGAATTCGCTTCTTGGCTGATCAATTACATATTGATAATTTGGAATCGATTTTGTTTCTGATCCGTCAGCGTAATACAATTGAGCCAAATAAAAATTAGCTTCTAAAGCATGCAATCCAGAAGGGAATTTACTCACATAACCTGCAAAACCAGCGATTGCAGTTTTACTGTTGTTTTGACTGTATTGTTTAAACGCAGCATCATAAGTATCGTTATCCAATTCGGCATCTGTAACAGAAACGAAATCCAAAGTTCGAACCCAAGTTGCATATTCATCTACTTTTCCTGAATCAACATAAATTAATCTTGCGGTGGCAACTGCTTCTAAAGCCTCGGGAGTTTTTGGGAATTCAGCAGCTACTTTTTTGAATTTGGTCAAAGCCTGTTCATCACGATCTGAATTGTAATAAATCAAACCTTGTTTCAAAATTGATTTTGAAGTAAAGGAACCGTTTTTATATTCTGAAATCAATTGATCGTACGTTTTAATTGCTAGATCATTTTTCTTGTCTGCAACGTAAGTGTTTCCTAATTCAAACAAAACATCATCACGATATTCTGATTTTTTATACATTTTTAGGAAGTTGTTCAACTCATTGATTTTTTGATCATTTTTTGACATAAAACCATACGAAAGCGCTTTTTGAAATTGTGCATAATCGGCATCTACACCTTTAGCATCAATTGCTTTTCCGTAAGCTTCCATTGCCTGCGAATATTTAGAACTCACAAATCTGGAATCTCCTAAACGCAAATATGAATCGTTTAAACGTGATTTATCAGAAGGCGAATTATCAATTTGCGTCTGAAATGAAGTTGCAGCCTGATCGTATTCTTTCAGTTTAAAATATGTATAACCAATATTATAATTGATGTTTTTGTATTCTTCTGTAGATTTCGCAGCAGTCTGACCTGCAAATTGCTTGTATGTCAGTAAAGCATTCTGAAAATCGTCTGAAAGATATTCTGTTTCCGCTTTCCAGAAAGTAGCGCGTGCTGTAAATTCTGGTGTTTTTTGTTCGCTGATGGCACTTTTGAACATTTTTCCAGCTTCAGCATAATTAGATTCATTGTACAATTCTAATCCTCTGTAAAACAAAACTTTTTGATAAGCAGCTTTATTCTCAGCTGATCTGTTTTTTTCTAATAAAACCAAAGCTTCTTTGTAGTTTTTAGTCGAAATATAAGAGTCAACTAACAATTTTTCAACTTCAGCTTTGCTCGAATTATTTGGATATTTTTTTAGGAAATCAAGCAAAATTCCAGGAACAGTCTGATAAGCATTTCCAATATCATAACTCAATTTAGCATAATTCAACGCCGCATCTTCCTGAATCTGAGCATTAAATTCCATTTCTGAAGCATTTTTGAAAGCATTCAAAGCTTCTTGCTTTTTGCCTGTATTTAAATAACTTAAACCTAAATGGTAATACGCATTTTGTGCGACAAAGTCTTTTCCTTCAATAATTTTATTGAATTGAGAAATCGCTTTTTCATAGTCTTTTTGTTCGTAATACGCGTAACCTAATTGGTAAAAATCAGTATTATTCCATTTTCCTTTTTTACCTGCGTATTGCTCTAAAAACGGAATTGCTTTGCCATATTGCTTTAAGTTGAAATAACTTTCACCAATAATTTTATTCAATTCTGATTTTTCCATTTCATTTGATTTCGCCATGGCTTTTTGCCCCAAATCAATTGCTTTTTGGAAATTTCCAAGTTTGAAATTCATGTCGGCCTGATAATACGAAAGCTTCTCTTTGTATTTTTCTTCGCCTGAAACTTCATCAAAATATTTCGTTGCTTCTTTATAGTCGTCACCTTCATACGCCATAAATCCTAAATAATATTTGGCCTGAGAACCATATTCAGCAGAATTTACTACTTTATTGAAATACGTAGTTGCTTCTTTTTTCTTTTTTGCATTGAAATAACTATAGCCTTTTTGGAAATTAAACTTATCCGAATCGGCTTTACTCATGTAACTTTCATCTACTTTATCAAACCATTGCAACGCTTTTGGATAATTTCCCTGTTCGAAAAAATACTGTGCTACTTCAATGTAAGCTTGATTTTGTTTGGTACTTGTTGGATAATCTGCAACAAATTTTTCCATCAAAGCATCAGCATTTGGCTGATTGGTTCTGATGGCGCAATTTGCGATATAATAAGCACAATCTGATTTTACTTCTTCAGTTGGTGCACTATTATTTTTAACATATTGAAAAATATGCTGCGCCGATGCATATTGTTTGTCATTGTATAAAGCAACTGCTTTATCAAAATCCTTTAAATCGTAAGTATATATAGCTGATTTTTGTGCCGAAACCGTGGTCGAAATAAGAATAATTTGGAGTAAAAAGAACCAGGAAAGTCTACGCATTTTAGTTTTATTTAGTATTCAAATTTATCATTTTATACCGTTTATAACGAAACGTTTCCTGCTTTTATTATGAACAAAAAATTTAACAAGCGCTATTTCACAGCTTCCAGCATGGCATTTTTTAACCATATAAGTCATATAAGTAATTATAAGCGAGTTGTTTTCGTCATCTGGTTATTACTCTAAAATCATATAAGTTTTAACCAATAAAAAATTCTTTATGCCATTTACTAAAATGAACTTGTATTACTTATAGGGTTTAAATTTTCATTTCTTTTACTAGAAATTTTCTTAAGAAATGATTGAAATTTATTTTGAATCCAATCGTTATCTTATTACTTTTACCAATCAAATCAATTTTATTATGTCACAAACCGTACTCTCGCTTAAAGAAGTCACTATATATCAAGAAGGAAGAAAAATTATATCTCATATTAATTTAGATGTTCAACATGGTGAATTTATTTACATCATTGGAAAAACAGGTTCCGGAAAGAGTAGTTTCTTAAAAACTTTATACGCAGATTTGCCTTTAACGGAAGGCGAAGGACATATTGTTGAATTTGATTTGGCAACTTTAAAAGAAAATGATATTCCGTATTTGAGACGTAAAATCGGGATTGTATTTCAGGATTTCAAACTACTTCCGGACCGTTCTGTAAAAGACAATATGCTTTTTGTCCTAAAAGCAACTGGATGGACAGAAAAAGAAGCAATGGAACACAAAATTGATGAAGTTTTGAATAAAGTTGGAATGATCAATTTCCTAAACAAAATGCCACACCAACTTTCCGGAGGTGAACAACAGCGTGTTGCAATTGCAAGAGCTTTGCTAAATGACCCGGAATTTATTCTGGCTGATGAACCTACCGGAAACTTAGATCCGCAAACTAGTTCTGAGGTTTTAGAAGTTTTAAAAACCATCAACGCAAACGGAAAAACGGTTATTATGGCAACGCACGATTATGCTTTGTTGATGAAATTCCCATCTAAAACACTGAAATGCGAAGATGAAAGAATCTTCGAAGTGGTACAAAGAAGCGTGTAATGCTTTCTGTTTTAATTCCTGTTTACAATTATAATGTTTATCCTCTTGTTTCTGAGATTAAACAGCAAGCTGATAATTTAGGAATTGAATATGAAATTATTTGTTATGATGATGCTTCAGATCTTGTTATAGAGGAAAATCACAAAATAAGTCAATTTCAAGAATGCTCTTTTATTGTTTTAAAAAAAAATGTTGGTCGAAGTGCGATTCGGAATTTATTAGCCGAAAAAGCAATGTATGAAAATTTGCTTCTTTTGGATGCTGATGTAATTCCTACTAATAACCAATTCGTTTCTAATTATATTACCGCAATAAAAAAAAATCAAAAAGTCGTTTTTGGTGGTCAATTATATAAAGATGATAAACCTGCTAAAGAATTACTTTTACGTTGGATTTATGGAAAAAAAAGAGAATCCCAAAATTTAGCTGAACGATCTAAAAATCATTATGATTTTGCTTTAGTTTCTAATCTATTAATTAAAAAAGAAATTTTAATTGGTTTTCCATTTGATGAAACACTAACGAAATACGGTTACGAAGATTTGCTTTTTTTCACCATTTTAAAATCAAATGGCATTAAAATTACTCATATTGAAAATCCTATTTTTCATTTAAACTGTGAAACTTCAAAAATTTTTCTAACCAAAACGAAAGTCGCTTTAGAAAATTTAGTTTTTTTAAATATTGCTAATAAAATCTCCAAAGACCAAAGTAAAATTATCACTTCATTTGATTTTTTGCGAAGATTAAAACTGATTTCTTTTTTTGTTTTTATTTTTAAAAAATCAGAGCAAAAAATTCGACTAAATCTACTTTCAGAAAAGCCATCACTTTTTCTGTTTGATATTTATAAATTAGGTTATTATTGCTTTTTAAAGACAAAATAAATGGCTTTTTTCTCCATCATAGTTCCATTATACAATAAAGAAAATTTTATCGAAAACACGATAAAAAGCATACTGAATCAAAGTTTTCAGGATTTTGAGATTATTATTATAAATGATGGTTCTACAGACAAAAGTGAAAAAAAAATAATGCAATTTAAAGATTCCAGAATTAATTATTTCAGCAAAAAAAATGAAGGAACCTCAACAGCCCGAAATTACGGAATCGAAAAAGCAAAAGCTGATTTCATAACGTTTCTAGACGCAGACGACTATTGGTACCCAATGTTTTTAGAAAGTATGTTTGATGCTATTAAAAAAGTTCCTGCTCAAAAAGTATTTGCAGCAGCAATTGAATTTGAAACTTCTAAAAAAATAGTTCCTGCTCAGTATTCTATTTACAAATCAGGCAATGAACTTGAAATTGTAAATTATTTTAAAGCGAGTTTAAAAGAAACTGTACTCTGTAGTTCATGCGCCGTTTTCCATAAATCTATTTTTGTGGAAGTTGGATTTTTTGACACCAAAATAAAAAGTGGCCAAGATACTGATTTATGGATTAGAATTGGATTAATTCATCCTGTGGTTTTTTCATGGAAAATATTAGCCCGTTATGTTTACGACCCGAAAAGTCTTTCTAAAAACACTAAATTAATTACACAAAAAATGGATTTTTCGAAATTTGAAGCAATTGAAAAAATAAATTCTGATTTAAAGAGATTTTTAGATTTAAATCGTTTCTCGCTTGCTATAAAGTGCAGGTTAGTTGGAGAAAAAGCCCTTTATAATAAATATTGCGCTCCAATTGATTTCAAAAAACTAGGCTTAAAAAAAAGAATTCTATTAACTCTTCCTTCGTTTTTATTGCGGCCTTTAATTTTGTTTAAAACTTTTTTGACAAATTTAGGAATTGGCTCATCAGTTTTTAAGTAACATTATCTTATATTTTTAAAAGATTTTTCCATTTTTCAGCAACAGTTTTTAAATTTAAATGCTGAACACTTTCGATAGCATTCTTTTTACAAAAAAAATATAATTCATGATCATCAATAAATCTATTCATAGCTTCAGCCAAAGCTTTTGAATTATGATTTTCAACAAGTAATCCATTATATTCATTTTGAATAATTTCTCTTGGACCAGAATTACAGTCCACCGAAACAACAGGCGTTCCCAAAGCAAGAGATTCTATAATCGAAAGCGGAAAGCCTTCATAATTACTAGTCAAAATTGTAAATTTAGCTTTTTGAACTTCTTGATAAGGATTATTTTTAAACGGGAAAATTTCAACGTAATTATCTAAATTAAAAGTTTTTATTTTTTGTTTAATAAAGTTCACATCATTCCCTTCACCCATCAAATGAAGCTTATAGCCTTTTAGAAAAATTTTAGATTGTGAAAAACCTTCCAATAATAAAGTAAAGTTTTTTACTTTTTCATCAAACCTACCAAAAAACAAAACTACTTTTTGAGTTACTACATAATCTTTTTGTATTCCTTCTTTAGTAAGGAAAAAAGGATTATGTATTGTTATTGTATTTTTTAATTCAAACAACTGATTCACTTTCTTTTCAATTGCTTTTGACACACAAATTAAAGCTTCAACATCTTTATAAATTAATTTTGACCAAAATTTCGAAGCAGGAAAATAATTTTCAAAATTATAACTGTGCACTATATAAAAGATTCTTCTTTTTCCGTAAATAAATCTTGTTGTCAATTCTCTAAAAAGAACATTTCTTGTTCTGCTGTCTATTATAATTTCAATTTTATTTAGAACTAAATATCGACGCAATAAAATACCTTTTTTTATTTTTCTAAAAGAAACTGATTTCGCACTTTCTTTCTCTAAATTAAATAAAGTGCCAGCAAATAAATAATCTACACCATCATTTACTGTAATAGAATGAACTTCAAAATCGGAATCTTCTAACATAAAAGTCAATAAAGTTGCAAAACGTTCTGCCCCTCCTTTATCTAAAGAATTTGAAACAATAGCAACTTTCTTTTTATTCATGTTTTAACCTAAAAAGTAAATATATTTGTCAAATATACATATAAATGAAAGTTTTATTGGTAGGCGAATACAGCCATTTGCATAATTCTTTAAAAGAAGGTTTAAAGGCTTTAGGGCATGAAGTTTTTATTATAGGTCAAAATGACGGTTTTAAAAATTTTCCTGTAGATTTTCCTATTCAAAAAAAATGGGATTCTGGTTTATTGAAAAAAATAAAAATTGCGATCTTCAAAATTTCTGGTTTTGATATCAGTTCTTATCTAACTTATATTCAATTTCTAAAATTTAAAAATCAATGTTTTGGTTTTGATGTTGTACAACTCATTAACGAAAATAGTTTTCATTGTACACCTTACTTTGAAAAAAAAATCATTTCTTATTTACTAAAAAACAATCAAAAATTGTTTTTATTAAGCTGTGGTTATGACTATTTGAATGTAAAATATTGTTTTGAAAATCCTGAATTTAAATCTGTAATCCCTCTCTATCTAAATCATAAAATTGATAAAAAATCATTTGAAAATGTTTTAAAATTCCGTAAAAAAAGTTTTTTCAGGCTACATAACTTTATATATAAAAACTGCAACGGCATAATTGCCTCAGATTTAGATTACCATTTACCTCTCCAAGGAAACAAAAAATATTTAGGACTTATCCCGAATCCAATAAATATTAACAAACTTTCATTTCAAGCTTTAGAAACCATTCGTAAAATCATCATTTTTCATGGGATCAACAAGGATAACTTTTTAAAAAAAGGAAATGATTATTTTGAAAAAGCACTAGAAATAATTAAACAAAAATATAGTTCTAAAGTAGAAGTAATTACTGTTACCAGTGTTCCCTATTCGGAATATATTAATTTATATAATAGTGCCCATATTTTACTAGATCAAATTTATGGCTACGATCAAGGATACAATGCTCTAGAATCCATGGCAAAAGGAAAAGTAGTCTTTACAAACGCCGAACCTGAGTTCATCAAATACTACAATCTTACCGAAAAAGTATGTATAAATGCCATTCCTGATGTGGATTATCTGGTAAAAGAATTGTCTTTTTTAATAGAAAATCCGGAGGAAATTAGGAAGATAGGAAAACACGCAAGAATTTTTATTGAGGAGCATCACAAGTATATAAAAATTGCGGAAAAATATATTCAAAAATGGGTAGAACACTAAAAAAGGCTTTTCCTAAAATATAGAGAAAGTGTCATTAAGTAAACCAAATTCTGAAAAGCATAAGCAATTACAGCACCTTCAATCTTAAATATTTTTATAAAATATAAACTCGAAAAGTATAGCACTGAAAGTGAAAAAAGTTCAGAAATTATGAAAGCAAAAGTCATTTTTTTTGCAAAAAATTGAAGCCCTAAAACTAGTGAACAAACTTTCAAAACATCTCCTAGAAGTTGCCAAAAAAACAAATTGGTTACGGGCAGAAATTCTTTTGTAAATAATAGTTGAATAATAAAAAATCTACCCAAATAAACTACAATTATAGACAATATAAAAACAGGCAAAATGAATTTATAAAACTGCCAAAAAATACTTTTAGTTTGGAATTTAGTTGAGGCTTTCGATAGTCTTGGAAGAAAATAAACGCTTAGAATTGTACTTACAAACATTAAATAATAAGTTGAGATTCTATTTATGGTTTCCCAATATCCAGCTTGTTCGATTCCAAAATTCTTAATAATGTAATTTCGAATTGCAAGAAATACAAATGGCCCTAAAACGGACGAAACCAAGACCATCAAAGAGTAAGAAGAAAGATTTTTTATAATTTTAAAATCAAATAAATTGAAATTTACAAACTGAAGAAATTGAATTTCTTTTTGCACTAAAAAAAAAGTGACAAAAAATAATAAACTCGGAGCAATAACAATTGCTAATAAAGCACCAGTGGTTTTAAATTGCAAAATCAAAAAAACAGAAGTTAATAAACTTATGAAATTTCCAATAATATTTATTCCTATTACTTTTTGAAATTTTCCCAAGCCATTAATTATTGCAATCAAAAAAATTGACAAACCGTAAGTTGGTATGACAAAAGCTAAAACTCTAAAAACGATTAAATATTCGATATTATTTCCAAAGATTTTCTCATTCCAGAAAGAAGCTGAAAAAAATAGAATTCCGCTTAAAACAAGCGCAACAAGTACTAAACTTATTAAAACAGTTGAAACTATTTTATGAAATTCTGTTTTGTTCTTTTCATTTTCTGCCGTATACTTTACAATTCCGTTTTGAAAACCTACAATCGAAATATTTTCTAATGAAGTTAAAAAATTGCGTAGATTGCCGACCAATGCCATTCCGCTCGGCCCTACAAAAATGGCTAATATTTTTGAGGTAATCAGCCCGATTCCAATTTTTAAAACAACGCTAAAAGTGTTTAAGGACATAATCTTAAACAAGTTTGTGTGGATTATTTTTCTATAGAAACTCAAACTATTATAGTAAGTTTATTTTAAAAAAATCCTGATTATAAACAGAACAGCCTAATTCTTCTTTCTGTTTCAAAAGCCCTAGATTATAACCTACCTCGTTTTCATCATCTACAATACCCATATCGAAAAAACACTTACCTTCTTGTTTATATTTATAAATTAGATTGATGAATAAAAAATCTAAAGCCCTAAATTTTTCACCTTTTTTTGAAGTTGCCCCATATTGCGATTTTACACCATTTATTGTTTCAAAAATTGTTACTCCAGCAATAATTTCACCATTTAAGTATGCCGAAAATTGTTTAATATTTTGCGGCACCTGAGATTTTAAATAAGTCATTTCTTGCTTTGAATGGACAGGTTTTACACCAAATTTCTCTAACAGTCTTGGTTGCAAAATTTTTTCCCAAAAAGGATTAAAATCTTCTTCTTCTAACATATGCAAATCTAGATTTTCGATTCTTCGAAAATGCTTTAATTTACTTTTTGAAATCTTTAAGTTTGTCGACAAATTAATAGCTAAATTCATTTCTTTTCTTTCTAAGATTGCACCACGCCGAAATAGAAAAAAATCCACTTCTTTATTTCCTTCTTTAAAATAAAAATCGGGAACCGACTTATAATAAAAGGTTTCAATTCTATTTTCTTTTAAAAAAAATAAAATTTCATCTAAAATTGATTCCACTTTTTCTGCTTTCAATTTAGACGAAAAAACCAATCCACCATAGGTAAGTCCTTGATGTGAATGAATTGATTTCCCTTGTTTATTGGCCGGAAGAATTGCCCGCAACTTTTCATCTTCAAAAACTAAAAGCGAAAAATCTTCAAACCGATCTTTGTGATATTCCATAAAATCACGATGGAACAAAAATGTTGCATTTTTAGCTTGATTTACAAAATCATTCCATAATGTATAATCGTTCTCTTCGTATTTCTTTATCGTATATTTTATCACTTTCCTCAATTATTTGTGCTCAAAAGCCGGTAGATACCATTTGTATTTTACCGCCAGTAAACGAACCGAAATGATAACCAGAGAAGTTAAAAGATACAGAATGTCATCTTCTAAATTTAATCGCTTTAAAGCAAAAAAAACAATTCCGCCAAAAATACAGATAGTTGCATAGATTTCCCGTCTAAAAATCGTCGGAATCTCATTGCACAAGATATCACGCAGCACTCCACCAAAGCAAGCCGTCATGGTTCCTAATGCTACACAAATTACAGGATGCAACCCAATCATAATGCCTTTTTCAAGTCCGATTAAGGTAAAAACCCCTAAACCAATTGTGTCAAACAAAAACAAAGAGGTTCGTAGCTTGTCAAATTTCTTCCTAAAAAGTATAGCAAGAAAAAAACCTAAAATAATCACATAAACATATTGAATATCAAGCATCCACCCCACTGGAGTTCTACCAATTAGCGTATCGCGCAGCGTACCGCCACCAACAGCTGTAACAAACGCAATTATAAAAACACCGAAAGGATCCAGTTTTTTATGCATTGCGGTTAAAGCTCCTGACATTGCAAATGCCATTGTACCAATAATATCTAATAGATGGAACATTCTTTCTTAAGTTACGAAGGTTAAAAGTTACAAAGTTGTGTGGAATATCTTAAAATTTTAAACCTATAATCTTAAGGGTTATCTCTTCACATAAATAGGACTTCTTTTTAGCAAATACTGAACAGAATCTATCCAACTGTCTTTTACTGCCAAGAACGGTTTGCGAGTTTGTGAGTATATTTTTGAAGCGTTTTTATACATATCAAAATATACGGTGTAATAGTAATATTCTTGTGAGTTGGCTGTTGTAGTCGAAATATCGTTCGTTTTTACCTTTTTGTTATCATTACTTACTTTTGCATTTCCGCTATTGTAAGTAGTTGATGTTGTATTGGTTCCTATTGTGTACGAAATTTTAGCCGCTACAATATTATCAACACCCAGAATTTTTTCAAGATCTTCTATCGGAGTTTCATCAATGTTTTTATAATCAATTCCGGCCTTGTGAAGCAAACTATTTGTAGTTCTCAAATCCTGAACTGTCAATGGAAAAATGTTTGAAGATTTATCTAACAACTTATTGTACAAATCATTTTGAGCAAACTTAGCCATATCTTCAGAGCTTTCCTGCGTATCTGAATTTAAATAAGGAACCGGAAGTACCGCGATAGTATTCTGTTTGATTTCTCCGGCTGCTACGTAAGTCGAACCTGAAGAAGCGGGTGAAGTCGCAGTTGAAGTCGCGCTCTGACCCACATTAAAAGTTTGAGAACGTCCGCTTGCAAAATCGATTCTCGCAATCTGCGAAACATCCAGAACAATAAGTAAAGTTTCGCCTGGTAACGAATATTCAACTGTTTTATCAGATATTTTAGAAACCGTACAGTCAATAATCTGATAATCTCTCTTTATAATTTTATCTAATTTTTTTGATCCCTGGGCCAATACACTAACTGAAACCAATAAAGCAACTATTATGGCAAATACATTTTTAATTTTCATACTGCAAATATTTAAGATTATTGTTTTTGAAATTTCTTAATTTAATGAGCACTAAGTTACTGAAATCAATTTATTCATCCTTATGATTTAGCTCATAAAAACATTAAAAATACGATTACATATTTTGCGTATAGTAGTTATAATCCTTTAAAATCACTCTTATAAAATCGCTGTTATTTCCGGATTGATTTTTAATTCCTGTAACACTTTCTATTTTAGCAACTAATTTATAGATGATTTCGTGGTCATTTTTAGCATCCGCTTTCTTGAATGTTTCTTTTATGATTCTCATATCATTGTCTGATAGCTTTATAACGAGCGGATAAGTTGGCACATAAGCCGTCCCTATTTCTTCTAAAATCGTATGGCTAATATTTATTTTATTCTTTAAAGTGATAACCGCAGTTCCAGCTGCCATATCGCCCAGACGCTGTCCTTTTTTACTTGTAATTACGGTAATCAATCCGACAAGACCATACAGAGAAGAAAAATCAATTATTCTAAAAAACCAACGAATTAAATAATCACCAAAACTCGCCTGATAACCATCTAATTTTACCACTTTTATTTTTAGCAGTTTTTTTCCAAAAGACTGACCTTCAAAAACACTTTCTAACGTAATCGAATAGATTATTACAGGAAAATAAATGATTAAAAGTATCGAAATTCTGGACCAGGAATCGACATTATCCAGCAATTTATCAAGATGAAGCACATAAAAAAACAGCATCGAAATCACAAAAATATACGACAATTTTATAGCCAAATCTATGAAATACGCGCCTAGACGTTCTCCTACAGAAGCAGCTATAAAATTTATTTTAACATTTTGTGTTGTATTAATAGATAATTCTGACATATTTTATATTTTAGCCTACAATGAGAGAGATTGCCTTTATAAAACAAAATAAAGAAAAATGGCTGGAATTTGAGCTAGCTATTTTTGGTAAAGCTAAAAAAAATCCTGACGAATTAGCAAATTTGTACATTCAAATGATGAATGATTTGTCGTATGCACAAACGTATTATCCAAAAAGTAAGACCGTTATATACTTAAATCATCTCGCTTCGCAGATTTATCAAAAGATTTACAAAACCAAAAGAACAGAAAAAAATAGAATCGTTGAATTTTTCCTAACCGAGATTCCTTTGCTCGTTTATGAGTACAAACGCTATTTATTGTACTCTTTTATTTTGTTTGTTGCAACAGTCGCTATTGGTGTTGTTTCGGCGAAATACGATCCCAATTTTGTTCGTCTTATTTTAGGCGATGAATATGTCAATATGACTTTGGAAAACATCAAAAAAGGAAACCCAATGGCCGTTTATGGCTCAGGAAGCAATTGGGGAAGTTTTATTGCCATTACGATGAATAATCTTTACGTAGGCGCAAAATGTTATTTTTTCGGAATTTTTGCCGGCATCGGAACTTTCTTTATTTTCCTCAATAACTGTATTATGCTGGGTTCTTTTCAGTATTTCTTTTACGAAGAAGGTGTTTTCTGGAAAAGTGTCAGAGGAATCTGGATACACGGTTCAATGGAAATTTTTGCAATTGTCATTGAAACCGCAGCTGGTTTTATTTTGGGTGCTTCTATGTTATTTCCTAAAACTTTTTCGAGATTAAATTCTTTTAAAATTGGCTTCAAAAATAGCTTTAAGATATTCCTTAGTACTTTTCCGTTTACCATCAGCGCCGGATTTCTGGAAGGTTTTATAACCCGATATTCTATTGATATGCCGAATTGGTTAAGCAGTTTTATCATCTTATTGACATTAGGAATCATTTCATTTTACTATTTGATTTATCCTTTTATCGTAAATAAAAAAGTTCAACAATTATCAGCCAAACTGAATTAATCGGAAACCCTAATGAACAGATTTTTCTTCGTTTTATTTTTTCTCCTTTTCTGCAGTATTTCTAACGCGCAGGATTCTTTGACTTACGAAGATCCGCCAAAAATTGCTACAATAAAATACACCGAAAAAGATATCCAAATTGATTCAAGTACGATTGAAGCCAGAACTTTTGAGAAAAATTTCAAAAAAAAATACACCGATTCTGATTTTATATACGAAACCAAACCAGCTGAAAAAACCTGGTGGGACAGCTTCAAGGAATGGCTTGCGAGTATTCTTAGAAAAATATTCACTTTCAGTAATCCGCAGGCATCATTGAATTTTGTGGCAATGCTTTTTAAAATTGTTGCCATTTTAATAATCATTGTAGTTATTTACCTGATTGTAAAAGCACTAATTAATAAAGAAGGGCAATGGATTTTCGGAAAAAATGCTCAAAAAAGAACCATTTATTATTCAGATGCTGAAAAGAACATTCATCTTTTAGATTTTGAAAAGTTAATAAAAGAGAGTATTTCTTCCGGACAAAAGAGAATTGCTGTTCGTTACTATTATTTATGGCTTTTGAAAATAATGGCACAGAATCATTATATCGAATGGGATATTGAAAAAACCAATTCCGATTATTTATACGAACTTAAAAACCCTGTTCACAAAGAAGAGTTTACCTATTTGTCATATTTGTACAATTACGTTTGGTATGGCGAATTCGAAATTGACGAGACTATTTTTATAAAAACTGAAAACCGATTTAAAAAAGCAATTAAAACCTTTAGCAATGAATAAATCCATCAAAATTTATGTGGCTATTCTGGTTTTTGTATTAGCCTTAATTTTAATCGCCGACAAGGGGAAACCAAAACCAATCGACTGGCGTCCGACATTTTCTGTTCATGACAAAATTCCGTACGGATTGTTTGTTTTCGATAAGGAAATTAAAACGCTTTTCAAAGGTTCAAAAATTGAAAAAATTTCAACCGTAACACCTTACGAATATCTTGATTCAAAATTTAATGATGATACGCTGGTGGCGAATTATACCATAAAAGGAACTTTCCTAAATATCGCAGAACGCAACGAAATTGACGAACAATCAATAACCGAACTTTTTTACTTTGTTTCTCACGGCAACAATGCTTTCTTAAGTATGAGAAGTTTTCCGGAAGCATTGCTGGACAGTCTGAATTTAGAAGTAAAAAGCGATTTAAAATATCCAAGTAATACATCCACATGGATGGCCAACAAAAAAGTCAGTACTAAAAAATATACTTTCAAACAATCTATAGAAGATTATTTTTCTAAAATAGATACTTCAAATACTACTGTTTTAGGTTATCAGGCTTCCGCCAAAGATAAAAAACAAATCAACTTTATTAAGGTTCCCTATAAAGGTGGTTATTTCTATTTGCACACACAGCCAGCGGCTTTTACAAACTATCATTTATTAAAAGGCAACGATTATCAGTATGCAGAAAATGTGTTGTCTTATCTCCCAAAAGGCAACGTTTTTTGGTATACCAAAGGGCAAAATGGAGAATCGATTTCAGGATCACCTTTGCGCTATATTTTTAGTCAACCGGCTTTAAAATGGGCATATTACTTTAGTATTATTGGAATATTGGTTTTTATTCTTTTTAATATTAAACGTAAACAACGCATCGTTCCTATTATTAAACCTTTGAACAATTTGACAGTAGATTTTACAAAAACGATTGGCAATTTGTATTATCAGGAAGGCGATCACACGAATATTATTGATAAAAAAATCATCTATTTCTTAGAGAAAATCCGAAATGAATATCTCATTGATACCTCAAAACTGGATGAAGATTTTATCAAAAAACTGAATCATAAAACAGGCAAAAACATAGAAGATGTTCGGGAACTTGTTCGCTTGATCAATGAACACCGAAAAAGTTATCACGGAAGTCTTGAAGAAGATTTAATCCGAATTAACAATGCCATTGAAAAAATCATACATTAATTTAACCGAAATTCACCAACAGAAATTATAGCAAAACATGGACGATAGTACTACCCCAGAAATTGAAATCATAAATGAAAATGTGAATTTTGAAACCAGAATAAATCTGGCACCGCTTTTAGATCATATTAATGTGATAAAAAAAGAACTGGAAACCGTGATTGTGGGTCAGCATAAAATGATTGATCAGCTTTTGGTTGCCATTTTATCAAACGGACACGTTTTGCTGGAAGGTGTACCGGGAGTTGCAAAAACAATAACAGCAAAATTACTTGCAAAAACTTTAAATATTGGCTTTAGCCGAATCCAGTTTACGCCGGATTTAATGCCTTCTGACGTTTTAGGAACTTCAATTTTCAACTTAAAAAGTTCTGAATTTGAATTTAAAAAAGGGCCTATTTTCTCCAATTTAATTTTAATTGATGAGATTAACCGTGCTCCTGCAAAAACTCAGGCTGCGTTGTTTGAAGTTATGGAAGAACGCCAAATTACAATTGACGGAACGACTTATACGCTTGATACGCCATTTTTGGTGCTTGCAACGCAAAACCCAATTGAGCAGGAAGGTACTTATCGTTTACCTGAAGCGCAATTGGATCGTTTTTTATTCAAAATCACAATCGATTATCCAAAAATAGACGAAGAAATACTGATTATACAAAGAGAACATTTATTGCAAAATCACGGGAAACTGGAAGCAATAAAAACCGTTCTTTCTTCGGCTGAAATAAAAGAATATCAGGCTTTGGTAAAACAAATCAGAGTCGAACAAAATTTATTGGAATACATTGCCCGAATTGTAGTGAACACAAGAGAAAATGCCTTTTTGTATCTAGGTGCTTCGCCACGTGCTTCTATTGCAATTCTTAATGCTGCCAAAGGTTTTGCAGCGATTAGAGGGCGTGATTTCGTAACTCCGGAAGATATTAAAGAAGCTGCAATTCCTGTTCTTCAACACCGTGTTATTGTAACACCGGAAAGAGAAATGGAAGGAATTTCAAGCAGTGAAATTATCAAACAAATTATTGAAACGGTTGAGATTCCGAGATAAGTATTCAGTTTTCAGTCGCAGTCGCAGTTCAAAACTGTAAACTGTGACTGTAAACTGTGACTGAAAACTGCGACCAAAAACTGTGACTGAAAACTAAAAAAATGAAATTCATAAAAAGTCTATATCTCAACAACTTCTTTTTCTATTTGCTTTTGGGCATTATAGCCTTATTTGTTTGTGCTTTTATTTTTCCGAATTTGTATAATGCAGTTTGGTTTGGGGTTTTGATTTTAATTACATTTTTAGGTCTTGATATTTTACTTTTATACCTAACCCGAACAGGATTTGAAGCCGACCGAATTACTCCTGAAAAATTATCAAATGGAGATTTAAATCCGATAAATCTTATTCTGAAAAATCATTATACTTTTCCGGTTTCGGTAAAAATAATTGATGAAATTCCGTTTCAGTTTCAGGTGCGTGATTTCAAAATTATTAAGACTCTTAAAGCATCGGAACAAAAAGAAATTGGCTATGATTTACGCCCGACAGAACGTGGCGAATATTCTTTTGGCTATCTGAATATTTATGTGTCTTCGCCTTTGCGTTTAATTTCGCGAAGATTTATATTTAATAAAGATCAAATGGTACCTACGTATCCGTCTTTTATTCAGTTAAGAAAATACGATTTACTGGCTTTTTCGAATAATCTATTCCAATACGGAATAAAAAAAATACGCCGAATTGGTCATACCATGGAATTTGAGCAAATCAAAGAATATGTTCAGGGAGATGATTTAAGAACATTGAACTGGAAAGCGACCGCAAAGAAAAATTCCTTAATGGTGAACCAGTTTCAGGATGAAAAATCGCAATCGGTATATATGGCGATTGATAAAGGCCGTGTGATGCAAATGCCATTTGATGGTTTAAGTTTACTGGATTATGCAATTAACTCGACTTTAGTTTTATCGAATGTAATTCTGAAAAAACAGGATAAAGCAGGGATTTTCTCTTTTTCAAAAAAGGTAGAAAACAGAGTTTTTGCTGAAAAAAGAGCTTCGCAAATGCAAAAAATCCTTGAAACTTTATACAACATCAAAACCGATTTTTTCGAAAGCGATTATAGTCGTTTGTATGTCGATATTAAGAAGAATATCAATCAAAGAAGTTTGATTATTCTATACACAAACTTCGAAACAATGGATGGTCTAAATCGCCAATTACCTTATTTAAAGGGAATTGCCAAAAGTCATTTATTGGTTGTTGTGTTCTTTCAAAACACAGAACTGAACGCAATCATCAATAAAAAAACAGACACCATTCAAGAAGTTTATGACAAAGTAATTGCAGAGAAATTCATTTTCGAAAAGCGCTTAATTGTCAATGAATTGAAGAAATACGGGATACATTCGGTGCTGACACAACCGGAAAACCTGACTTTGGATGCTATTAATAAATATTTGGAAATTAAAGCTAGAGGGATTTTGTAAATTCAGAAAATACAGATTTAAAAAAATAAAATTATTATTCGTTTCTTAAAATTGAAAAAACATGAAAAAGTTATTTCTATCAGCATTTATTTTAACAAGCTTTTTAAGCTCTGCACAAAAAACAGAAAACATCATTATCATTACCACTGACGGTTTTAGATGGCAGGAAGTTTTTAAAGGAATTGATCCGGCAATTGCCAATAACAAAAATTTCAATCAAGGCGATAGTACTTATATTTATAAGACTTATGCAAACGTCGACATTAAAGAATCACGAAAAAAAATAATGCCATTCTTCTGGTCAGAAATTGTTTCTAAAGGACAAATTTATGGCAATCGCGATCTTGGAAACAAAGTAGACGTTGCCAATCCGTATTGGTTTAGTTACCCTGGATACAGTGAAATTATGACAGGAAATGTTGATCCAAAAGTTAATTCGAATGGTTACAAAGCCAATCCGAACGTAAATGTTTTGGAGTTTTTCAACAAACAATCCAAACTAAAAGGAAAAGTAGCTGCTTTTGGTGCATGGGATGCTTTCGACAGAATCTTAAACGAAGAAAGAAGCGGTTTTCCGGTAATTTCAGCATTTGATAAAGTAGGCGGAAACAAACCTACAGCCTCTCAAAAATTACTAAACGACATGCGTGATAACTCCTATAAACCATTTCAGGAAGGGGAATGTTTGGATGTTTTCACACATTATCAAGCGATGGATGAGCTTAAAACCAAGAAACCAAAAGTGCTTTATATCGCTTACGGAGAAACGGACGAATGGGCGCATCACGGTCATTATCGTTCTTATTTAGACGCTGCCAATCAGGTTGACAAATGGATTAAAGAAATCTGGACTTTTGTACAGAATGATCCGCAATATAAAAACAAAACTACCTTGTTTATTACAGTTGATCACGGTCGTGGAGACAAAGTAAAAGACCAATGGACTGACCATGGTTCTGATGTTCCGGGAGCTTCACAAATCTGGTTTGCTGCAATGGGACCTGAAATTGCTCCAAAAGGAGAAATTAAAACAGAATCTCAATTGTATCAAAAACAATTTGCTCAGACAATGGCAAAAAGTATGGGATATAATTTTACCGCTGACCATCCTGTAGACAGTGAGGTTAAAGAAGTTTTTGAGAAATAAGCTTTATATTTTTTGCCACAATTTTTACGAATTTACACGAATTACTATTTTACCTGCAGTGGTGAAAAATTTGTGAAAATTCGCGAAATTTGTGGCAAACTTTTTTATTGCCTTGCATTTTTTGGCTCTTTGAGCCTTTGCAACTTTAAAAAAAATCTCAGTACCTTAGCACCTTAGAATCTTAGCATCTCAAAAAGAATGAAACAAATCACTTCAGTTCAAAATCCGTTTATAAAATCTCTTGTTTTATTGCAGGAAAAAGCAAAAGCCCGCAAACAAACCGGAACATTTTTGATTGAAGGTTTACGTGAAATTTCAATAGCTTTAAAAGGCGGATACGAAATCGAGACTGTTTTATTTTTACCTGAATTGGTTACTGAAAATCAAATTAGCAAACTGGTTTCTTCATCGGTTCAACTAATTGAAATCAATAAAGAAGTTTATCAGAAACTTGCTTATCGTGATACCACTGAAGGAATTTTGGCTGTAGCCAAATCCAAATCCTTACAATTATCCGATTTAAAATTATCCGAAAATCCATTAATTCTTGTTGCCGAAGCTCCTGAAAAACCTGGAAATATCGGTGCACTTTTGCGAACTGCCGACGCAGCAAATCTTGACGCCGTTTTGATTGCAAATCCAAAAAGTGATTTATACAATCCGAATATTGTGCGCTCGAGTGTTGGATGTTTATTTACCAATCAGATCGCAACGGGCACAACAGCTGAAATTATTGCTTTTCTAAAAGAAAAAAAGATTGATTTTTACTGTGCAACCTTGCAAAATTCGACTTCCTATCATACACAAAACTTTACTACACCAACCGCTTTGGTTGTAGGAACAGAAGCCACTGGTTTAACACAAGAATGGCGCGATGCCGCCACACAAAATATCATTATTCCGATGCAGGGCGAAATTGACAGTATGAATGTTTCGGTTGCTGCTGCCATTTTAATTTTTGAAGCCAAACGCCAAAGAGAATTTAAATAACCTAAAACTACCAAGTTATGAAGTACAAAATATCGTTTTTAGCACTATTATTCAGTTTCACCGCTTTCGCACAAATTACCAATCAGGAAGTAGATAATTTAGTAGAACGAACGATGAAAGCATTTGATGTTCCCGGAATTTCAGTTGCGATTGTAAAAGACGGAAAAGTAGTTTTGTCTAAAGGATATGGCGTAAAATCGGTTATTACCCAACAAAAAGTAGATGCTAATACTCTTTTCGGAATTGCATCAAACAGCAAGGCTTTTACCAGTGCAGCACTGGCAATGTTGGTAGATGAAGGCAAAATAAAATGGGACGATAAGGTTATTAAATATCTTCCTGATTTTAAAATGTACGACGATTACGTAACGAACGAATTTACTATTCGTGACCTCTTAACACACAGAAGCGGACTCGGACTTGGTGCGGGAGATTTAATGATCTGGCCTGACGGAAGTGATTTTACAGCCAAGGATATTGTACATAATTTACGTTACTTAAAACCGGTTTCAAGTTTTAGAACGAAATACGATTATGACAATTTAATGTACATAATTGCCGGTGAAATTGTTCATGTTGTGAGCGGCCAAAGCTGGGCAGATTTCGTCGAAAATCGCATTATGAAACCTCTTGAAATGAATCAGAGTGTGGCTTCTCTAAAACGTTTAAAAGATACTTCGAACGTAATTACACCTCATGTACCAATTGATGGAAAGTTAAAAACAATTAAAAGATACGAAAATCAGCTTTTTGATGGCGCAGCCGGAATTTATTCAAGCGTAAATGATTTGAGCAAATGGGCGATTTTACAAATCAATAATGGAAAATATGGCGACAAACAATTATTCTCTGAAAAAGAGCATAACGAAATGTGGCAATTACAAACTATTATTCCGGTGAAAACAAGACCTCCATACAATACACATTTTTCCGGTTATGGTTTAGGTTGGTTTTTAAGTGATGTTAAAGGTTACAAACAAGTTTCGCATACCGGAGGATTAGAAGGAAATGTTACGCAGACGACTTTAATACCGGAGTTAGGTTTGGGAATCATCGTTTTAACTAATCAGCAATCTGGAGCAGCATTCAGTGCTATTACAAATACAATAAAAGACAGTTATTTAGGAATCAAATCTGACGATTATGTCACTATTTATAGCAGCAGAATAAAAGAAAGTGAAGATTCTGCCGACAAAGTTACTGATGAAGTTTGGGCAACCGTAGCCAAAAACAAAAAAGATAAACTGAAAATTGATTTCTCAAAAATTATTGGAACTTACAAAGACAATTGGTTTGGCGAAATCAACATTACAGAAAAAAAAGGAAAATTATACTTTGCTTCAAAACGTTCTCCGCAATTAGCCGGTGAAGTTTTTTTCTATAAAAATGGAAATTATGTCATAAAATGGAACAATGCTTTTTTCCATGCCGATGCTCACTTGCTATTCACTTATGACGAAAGTGGAAAAGTTACGAACTTAAAAATGCTTCCTATCTCTGAATTAACTGATTTTAGTTATGACTTTCAGGATTTGGATTTTTCTAAAATATAAGAAAACTTCTTAGTGGTTTAATCTTTGTCAATGTTTAAAAACTTTGACAAAGATTAAACTTCTAATGTCCCTACGGGACATTTTATTTCTCGCGCATGTATTTTTTCTACCGATATTTAGCTCCTAAAGGAGCATTGTTTTTCAAACTATTCAAAAAATATCTCGTAGAAATTTCATATTTGTTCGCAACTGATGTATTTTTTTCAAATATTTAGCTCCTAAAGGAGCATTTCAAACCAACATCTTCAAAAATTATCTCGCAGAAATTTCATATTTGTTCGCAACTGATATTTTTTTAAAAAAATATTTAGCTCCTAAAGGAGCATTTCAAACCAACATCTTCAAAAATTATCTCGTAGAGATTTCATATCGGTAACCAAACTGACATAATCCTTTTTTTGTCCCTTCGGGACTATATAAATTACACTAATCACTATAGAATTCTTAGCTTTTTTTTCTTCAAATTCATCCAAAATCTAAAATCATAAATCTAAAATTATAAATCCCAAATCAACATTCTATTCCCTTGCGTATATTCAAACTAATTCTTATTTTTAGTACTTGAACTATGCCGTTATGACAGAAATTGATATTGAAAAAGAAAACAAAGCTATTGCGCAGGAATACAAAGAATTACTTCGAATTAGTTATCAAACTTTAAGCCCTACAGACAAAAAATTAATTCGGAAAGCTTTTGATGTTGCCGTCGATGCTCATAAAGAACAAAGACGTAAATCTGGTGAAGCTTATATCTTTCATCCTATTGCGGTTGCAAAAATCGTTGCCTCAGAAATTGGTTTGGGTGCGACCTCCATTGCTGCTGCCTTACTGCATGATGTTGTTGAAGATACTCCTATGACGGTTCAAGAAATCGAGCGTCTGTTTAATCCTAAAGTGGCACAGTTAGTTGAAGGTTTAACGAAAATTTCATTAGTTCAGAAAGATTTGAATGCATCGATGCAGGCGGAAAATTTCCGTAAAATGATCCTGACATTAAACGATGATGTTCGTGTAATTCTGATTAAACTGGCGGATCGTCTGCACAATATGCAGACTATGGATTCGATGGCAGAATACAAACAAACCAAAATTGCTTCTGAAACACTCTATATTTATGCTCCTCTAGCCCATCGCTTAGGACTTTATAATATTAAAACCAAGTTGGAAGATCTTGGACTGAAATATACTGAGCCTAATGTTTATAATGACATTGTTAGCAAAATCAGAGAAACGAAAGAAGAACAAGATGCATATATCAAAGACATTTCGGATGTTTTGAAAAAATCTCTGGATATTGAAAATATTGACTATATCATAAAAGGCCGTCCGAAATCAATTTATTCGATCCGCCGAAAAATGCGTGCGCAAAATGTAAGTTTTGATGAAGTTTATGACAAATTCGCACTTAGAATTGTCTATAAATCAGATCCGCATGATGAGAAATTCATCGCATGGAAAATCTATTCAATTGTAACAGATCATTATAGACCAAGCCCGAGCCGATTGCGTGACTGGATTTCATCTCCAAAATCAACTGGTTACGAAGCGCTTCACATCACCGTAATGGGGCCAAAAGGTCGTTGGGTCGAAGTTCAGGTTCGAAGTGAACGAATGGATGAAATTGCCGAGAAAGGTTATGCTGCCCATTATAAATATAAAAATGGCGCAACCGAAGAAAGCGGTCTGGATACTTGGCTGAACTTACTTCGTGAGGCTTTAGAAAATCAGGAAACGAATGCGGTAGATTTTGTTGAGGATTTCAAAATGAATTTATATTCAAAAGAAATTTTCGTCTTTACGCCAAAAGGAGAAATTAAATCATTACCAAAAGGAGCAACTTCATTAGATTTTGCGTTCAGTATTCACTCTGAAATTGGAATCAAAACCAGAGGAACGCGTGTAAATGGTCGTCTTGTTCCTTTAAACCACGAATTAAAAAGTGGTGACCAGGTTGAAGTTATCACATCTGCCAATCAAAAACCAACAGTAAACTGGTTGGAATATGTTACTACTTCACGCGCGAAAAACAAGATTAAAAATGTTCTTAACGAGAACACGAAAAAAATTGGCGAGGAAGGAAAAGAACTTCTTACCCGAAAATTAAAACATCTAAAAGTTACACTCAACGAGCAAGTTACAAACGAGCTGGTTAACTTTTTTAAATTAAAAACAAGCTTAGATTTATTTTACAGAGTTGGAATTGGAGCGATCGAAAATCAGCAGTTAAAAGATTATGCGGCTCAAAAAAGCAATTCGTTTATCAATTTCTTCAAAAATAAAATCAAAAGAAATAAAGATACTGCCGACGAGGATATCCATAAACCAGTTATCAGCAGTAATTATGATATGTTGGTTTTTGGAACAGAACATGACAAACTTGATTATAAGCTGTCGCAATGTTGTAACCCAATTCCGGGTGATGATGTTTTTGGTTTTGTTACGATCAACGAAGGTATAAAAGTACATAAGAAAGATTGTCCAAATGCTATTGGAATGCAGTCCAATTATGCGTACCGAATCATGAGCGCCAAATGGATTGATTCGTCTCAAGAAGAATTCAAGGCAATTATCAATATTACCGGAATGGACGTTTTAGGACTTACAAACCAGTTGACGAAGGTAATTTCGAACAATATGAGTGTGAATATTCAAAGTATTTCTTTGAGTACCGATGCTGGAATTTTTCATGGACAAGTTGCGGTAATTGTGAAAAACAATACCATTTTAAAGAAAATGATTAATGCGATCAAGAAAATTGATGGTGTAGATAAAGTTACAAGAGAATACAGAACATAATAATTACTAACAAAGAATCAAAAAAAAAAATATTTTAACACATAGAAACATAGATTCCTTTGTCGACAAAGGCGTTTCACTTATAATATCAAACATAGACTATGTGTTAGAAACTGGTTACTTTTTGTCCACTTTTTAGAAAATAAAACCTATGTTTCTATGTGTTTAAAATAATTACGCATAAGGAGAACAAGCAAGAACTTAAATATTTTTTTTATGGAAAATGAAAACTTAGAAATTCCTGAAATACATTTTGATAAAAATGGCGAACTTATAATTGTCGCTTCTAAATCTTCTTCAAAAGATGATTTTGATTTTTTTCAGGGAAAGTCTTTCATCCGAAATAAAAAATTAAAAAAACGTTTTGCAAATTGCACCGAATGGATTGAGTTTCCATCGACTCAGGAAATGTATAAAATCCTTCACGGAATTGGAAATATTGATAATTTTCTAGCCACTTTTGACGGAGAACCTTTTGAAGGAATGACGGTCAGATTATTTAATCCAAAAACGAGATTGTGGAGTATTTATTGGTCCGATTCAAATACAGGAGTTTTAGATAAGCCTGTCGTTGGTTCATTCGAAAATAATATTGGGCATTTTTTCTCAAAAGATATTTTTGAAGATAAAGATGTGCTCCAAGTTTTTCGCTGGGATGCCAGAGATCCACAAAATCCTGTTTGGAGTCAGGCAATGTCTGATGACAACGGAAAAACGTGGGAATGGAATTGGTACATGTACATGACGAAAAGCAAATAGAAATTTGTTAATTTTATTGTAATTAAAAATATTTATGTTAATTAAGCTTTTTTAGATTATCCAAAATAAATCATTGCTAAAGCCTATAAATATTGTCTTTCTACCGCTTTGAAATGATTTTGAACGTTAAACTTTAAAGCCGAAACTTTTATTGATTAAAAATAAAAAATTATCTTTGCCGGATATGACACTCATTTCAACTGACAACACTAAGAATCAAGAAATTGTAAAAAATGTTTTTACAATGTATCTTGAACAAAAAGGGCATCGTAAAACTCCTGAGCGTTATGCTATACTTCAGGAAATTTACGACAGCGAAGAGCATTTTGATATTGAAAACTTATATATCAAAATGAAAAACAAGAACTACCGTGTGAGCAGAGCTACTTTGTACAACACGATTGAGTTATTGTTAGACTGCGCTTTGGTTAGAAAACATCAATTTGGACAAAATCAGGCTTACTACGAGAAATCGTATTTCGACAAACAGCATGATCATATCATCATGACTGATTCTGGAGAAGTTATTGAATTTTGTGATCCAAGAATTCAGACCATCAAAAAAACAATCGAAGAAATATTTGATATCGAAATTACGAATCATTCACTGTATTTCTACGGAAACAAAAAGCAAAAACAATAATCCGGAAAGGAATTATTCAAAAAATAAAAAAAAGAAAATTAACTACATTAATCAGTAGGGCAGCTTGGCTTGTCTCAACGCAAATTAAAACAGAATGACCGTAGATTTATTACTAGGATTACAATGGGGAGATGAAGGTAAAGGAAAAATTGTTGACGTTCTTACCTCAAATTATGATATTATTGCACGTTTTCAAGGAGGCCCAAATGCAGGACATACATTAGAATTTGACGGAATTAAGCACGTATTAAGAACTATTCCTTCTGGAATTTTCCATAAAGATTCAGTAAACATCATCGGGAATGGTGTTGTAATCGATCCTGTAGTTTTTCAAAAAGAAATTGAAGGTTTAGAGAAATTCAACCTTGACATCAAAAAGAAATTAATCATTTCTAGAAAAGCACATTTAATTTTACCAACACACCGTTTGCTTGACGCTGCTTCTGAAGCATCAAAAGGAAAAGCAAAAATTGGTTCTACTCTAAAAGGAATTGGACCAACTTACATGGATAAAACCGGAAGAAACGGTTTACGTGTTGGAGATGTTGAATTAGAAGATTTCAAAGAGCGTTACAGAGCATTAGCAGACAAACATGAGGCAATGATTGCTTTTTATGATGTTGCTATTCAATATAATTTAGCTGAATTAGAAAAAGAATTCTTTGAAGCTATTGAAGAACTTAAAAAATTAGATTTTATTGACAGTGAAGAATATATGTACCAAGCTCAAAAAGCAGGTAAATCTATTCTTTGTGAAGGAGCTCAAGGTTCTTTATTAGATGTTGATTTTGGAACGTATCCGTTCGTAACTTCATCAAATACTACTGCAGCTGGAGCTTGTACAGGTTTAGGAATTGCTCCTAACAAAATCAAAGAAGTTTACGGAATTTTTAAAGCTTATGTTACACGTGTTGGTAGCGGACCTTTCCCTACTGAACTTTTTGACGAAGTTGGTGCTACAATGGCAAGAGTCGGAAACGAATTTGGATCTGTTACAGGAAGACAAAGACGTTGCGGATGGTTAGACTTAGTAGCTTTAAAATATGCTGTTCAAGTAAACGGAGTTACTCAGTTAATGATGATGAAAGGCGATGTTCTTTCTGGATTCGAAACTTTGAAAGTTTGTACTGAATACAACTATAAAGGACAAAATATTTCTCATTTCCCTTACAACATTGAACCAGAAAATGTAACTCCTGTTTACAAGGAGTTCAAAGGATGGCAAGCTGATTTAACTGGTTTGACAACTTATGATCAATTACCAGTTGAGCTAAAAGAATATATCGAATTTATTGAAGCTGAAGTTGGAGTGCCAATCAAAATCGTATCGGTTGGACCAGACAGAAAGCAAACAATAACAAAATAATACATTCTAAACGCTCTGATAATCAGAGCGTTTTTTTTATACAAATATTTACGCCATGAAAAATCCAGAAATTAAAGTTACAGAAACTAAATTATTATCAGACAATTGGTACATCTTAAACAAGATTACTTTCACTTATCAGAAAGAAAATGAGAAAGTGCAGACTCATGTTCGTGAAGTTTATGACAGAGGAAATGGAGCAGGAATTCTTTTGTATAATACCGATAAAAAAACGGTTATTTTAACGCGTCAATTTCGTTTGCCAAGTTTCCTTAACGGAAATAAAACCGGAATGATGATTGAAGTCTGCGCCGGACTTTTAGACGAAGATAACCCTGAAGAATGCATCATTCGCGAAACCGAAGAAGAAACAGGTTACCGAATTAGTAAAGTTCAAAAAGTAACTCAAACATATATGTCTCCCGGTGCTGTTACTGAAATTTTATATCTTTTTGTTGGAGAATACGATGAAAGTATGAAAGTAAGCGAAGGCGGTGGATTAGCTTCTGAACAAGAAAACATTGAGGTTTTGGAGTATACTTTTGACGAAGCATATGCAATGATTGAATCTGGCGAAATTGTCGATGCTAAAACTATTATTTTGCTACAGCATGCTAAAATAAAAGGGCTGATTTAAATTTCAAAAGTTAAGTAGAGAGATCTAACAGTTTTTTAAAACCTGTTAAGTCTAAATAACGGAAATCAAAATGTAAATCCCGAAAACAATTCTAAAAATTTTATAAGTACTTTTTCCATATCAGGATGTAATTTTACTATAATAAAAATTACTACCTATGAAAAAGTTATATTATTCCGCAAACGCCCTGCTTTTATTGATGTTAGTTTTACTAGGTTCTTGTAAAAAAAGTGAAACTGTACATTTATCCGAAAATAAAAAAGAAAGAAAAGTAATTGAATATAAAAAACCTGCTTCTGCTGTTTCATATCAAATTCAGAACACAAAAGAATGGCTGAAAGTGAATGAAGCCGACAGCTCTAAAATGGATATTGTTTATGCAGTAAACAGAACAGACAAAACGAATTTTAAGAAATTGGATTCGGTTGTTATTCCAGCAGATTTTAGTGGTGATTTGGTTTATTATATGCCATTTCCAATTCATGTTTCAGCCCTAGAAGATGTTTCAAAAGTTATTATATTCTCCTATCCTACTCAGACTTTTGGAGCTTATGAAAATGGAGAATTAGTTCGTACAGGTCCAACTAATATGGGTCGAAAAAAAGATCCTACACCAACCGGTTTGTTTTTTACCAATTGGAAAGCAGAACAAACCACAAGTACTTTTAACGACGAATGGGATTTAAAATGGAATTTCAATATCGAAAATAAACTTGGAGTTGGTTTTCACCAATATGAATTACCTGGATATCCAGCTTCGCATTCTTGCTTAAGACTTCAGGAAAAAGACGCTAAATATCTTTATAAATTTGCTGACGAATGGATTCTGAAAGACAAAGAAAATGTAAAAGTAAAAGGAACGCCTGTAATTGTTTTTGGAAGTTATAATTTCGACGGGCCAAAACCTTGGTTGCAATTAAAATCTGATCCAAAAGCTTTAAATATTTCAGAAAACGAAATAGAAAGTCAAGTACAGCCTTTTTTACAAAAGATTTTAGACAATCAAAAATTAAGAGAAGCCGAACCAAGTGCAACTATGTAAAAATTAGTTTTATTATATAAAATCCGCTGAAACATTTAAAGCAATGTTTCAGCGGATTTTTGTTTAGGAACAAATTAAACCACACACAAAAAACTTTGAAACTTTGTTACTTTGAAACTTTGCATCTTTAAAAACATAAATAAGCGAACATTCACTTATTATTTATATCTTTGTACCATAATTCAGAAAATTATGAGAACAAGAGATATTAATAAAGAAGAAATCGTTAAGCGAAAAGCAATAGAAATGCTGGTTTCGCAAGGTGTTGAAGGATTTGGAATGAATCGATTGGCGAGAGAATGTAGCGTTTCTGTAGCAACACTTTATATTTATTATTCGGATAAAGAAGACTTGATTAAGAAAATCGGAACTGAAATAGGTCAAAATTTCTTTAATGAAATGTTGGACGGATTTTCTTCAGAAATGTCTTTTGTTGATGGATTACGAAAGCAATGGGAAAACCGTTCGAGATTTGTAATTAACAATTTGCTTGAAACTACTTGTTTCGAACTTTTAAAACATTCTACTTATGCTGATGCTATTCTATCTAAAATAACGCCTGATTTTAGAAATGAAATGGAAAAATTCATTACAAAATCAATTGAAAAGAAAGAGCTACTTCCCATGACATTTGAGATTTTCTGGAGCATTGCTTACGGATCTCTTTATTCCCTTTTAGAACTTCATCGAGAAGGAAAATCAATGTCTGGAAAACCTTTTGTTTTTACTGACGAGATTAGAGACGAAGCTTTCGATATGGTTTTGAAGGCACTGATTCCTTAGCAAAAAATCAATTTCAATTACAAAATTCAATATCAAATACAATATCAAAATACAACAGAATGAAAACTTCACTTATAGAAAATAAAAAAATAGCCATAATTGGCGGTGGTCCTGTCGGACTTACAACAGCTCGAATTTTACAAATTAATGGTGCCGATGTTACGGTATATGAAAGAGACATCAATGCCCAAGCCAGAACTTCTGGAGGAACTTTAGATATACATGCAGGTTCGGGTCAATATGCGATTCAGAAAGCCGGACTGATGGAAGAATTTTATAAATACGCACGTCCGACCGGGGAGAAAATGGCCGACATGCACGGAAATATCAATGCCGATGAAATGCCAGACGAAACAAATGCTTATTCGAGACCAGAAATTGACCGTAATGATTTGCGAAAAATTATGCTGGAAAATCTACAGGAAAATACTGTTGTTTGGGATAGCCAATTAATAGCCATTGAAAAAATAGAAAATGAGTATATTTTAAAATTTAAAAACGGTACAACAACAAAAGCCGATTTTGTAATTGTAGCAAATGGCGGAAGATCAAATGCTAGAAAATTTGTAAGTGATCAAGAACCTCAACTTTCAGGAACTTATATTATTCAGGGAGAAATTGTAAACCCAGATCAAGATTATCCTGAATTTAAACCTAAATACGGTAACGGAAATGTAATGGCAATGGGCGAGCAAAAAATGTTTTATACGCATACTATGAGCGATGGTTCTGTGCATTTTGGAGTTTCTTTTAAAGCCGATGAAAATTGGATTTTGAATAACGGAATCAATTTTGAAGATGACAAAGTTGTAATTTCTTTTCTAAACGAAACTTTTAAAAACTGGAGCGATGATTATAAAAAATTCTTTGCCGTTTCAACCGAATTCTCTGGTTTGCCTCTAAGATTATTTTCTTTGGAGGAAGATTGGAAAGAACATTCTAATATTACGCTTGTTGGCGATGCAGCACATTTAATGCCTCCATTTGCAGGCGAAGGCGTAAATATGGGATTATTTGATGCTTTTCATTTGACTGAAAATTTAACCAACGGAAAATTTGAAACAATCGACGACGCCATTCAGGATTATGAGAAAAAGATGTTTGGATATGCTTTAGAAGCACAAAGAATGACGAAAAGAATGGAAGATTTATTGCATTCTGATATTACAGCTGAAGATATTTTAAATAGTAGAGTTGAGTAACGTTAGTTTAAATTTCTTACTTTCGTTTTGACTAAGCAGAAAAAACTGCACAAAAAACAACAATGAGAAAAACATTTTTACTTCTATTTATTTGCACATTTGCTTTTAGCTATGGGCAATCAAATCAAATTTTAGATTTTAAAGCGGGGTATTTACCCGAAACCATTTACAATCAATCAACAATTAATTCTTCTGATTATGAAATTGCATATTCAGGATCAGAAAAATTCTTAGAAGCTTTAAAGGAAAACGGAACAGAAAATCCAACAAAAATAAAGACAACCTTCACTGTCGAGACGGTTTCTAAAACTGGCAAAAGTAATAAAGATGGAAATTTCCCAATAACTATAGAATACCTTAAGTCCTATGATGCAAATGGAAAAACTATAATTCCAAGTGGTACTCTTCTTTACGGAAAATCCTCTCTATACGCAATGCCAAAAATGGATTCTATTGTTGCAAAAGACATGGAAGAAAGTTTTAAAAACACTATTTTTGAAACTGTACAAAGCACATTTTCGCAATTAATATTGCCACAGAAAAAACTAAAAATAGGCGAATCTTTTAACCAAGATAATCCATTAGTAATACCAATTGCAGGAATCAACTTTGAAATGGTAATTACAACAACTTATCTTTTAAAAAGCATAGATTCAAAAAATGCATTTTTTGATATTGTACAAACGTATACAATGAAAATTTCTGATACCAAATTTGAAACAAGCGGAACTGGAAATGGAAAAGGAAATCTGGTTTATGACATCGCGAATCATTTTATTACAGAAAACAATTTAGATATGGAATTTAGCCTCGGTCTAAAACACACCGATTTTTCTCTACAGTTGAAATCAAAAAGTAATTTTAAACAAACTTGCAAAATTTCAAAAAAATAAAAAAAGGCGTAAGATTTATTTCTTACGCCTTTTGTTTTATAATGGAAACTAAAAATTATCTAGAATAATTTGGAGCTTCTTTTGTAATAGTTACGTTATGTGGATGACTTTCAGTAATTCCGCTTGACGTGATTCTAACAAAACGTCCAGTTTCTTGTAAAGTCGGAATATCTTTTGAACCACAGTATCCCATTCCGGCGCGAAGACCTCCAATAAACTGAAGCATACTTTCATTCAATTCACCTTTGTAAGGAACACGTCCAACGATTCCTTCTGGAACTAATTTCTTAACATCGTCCTCAACATCTTGGAAATAACGATCTTTAGAACCAGTTTGCATCGCTTCAACAGAACCCATTCCGCGGTAAGATTTGAATTTTCTTCCTTCAAAAATAATAGTTTCTCCTGGCGATTCTTTTGTTCCTGCTAATAATGAACCTAACATTACACAGTCAGCACCTGCAGCGATAGCTTTAGGAATATCTCCTGTATAACGAATTCCACCATCAGCAATAACTGGAACACCAGTTCCTTTTATAGCTGCAGCAACTTCTAAAACTGCTGAGAATTGAGGAAAACCAACACCTGCAACGATACGCGTAGTACAGATAGAACCAGGTCCGATTCCAACTTTTACACCATCAGCACCATTCTCTACTAAATATTTAGCAGCTTCCGGAGTGGCAATGTTTCCAACAATTACATCTATTTGAGGGAATTTTGATTTTACTTCTTTTAAGGTATTTACAACACCTTCTGTATGTCCGTGAGCAGTATCGATAATAATTGCATCTACTCCGGCAGCAACCAAAGCTTCAGCTCTTTGAACTGCATCTCCAGTAACTCCAATAGCTGCAGCAACTCTTAAACGTCCAAATGAATCTTTATTTGCGATTGGTTTTTGAGTAAGTTTTGTAATATCTCTGAAAGTAATTAAACCTACCAACTCATTCTTATCATTTACAACCGGTAATTTTTCGATTTTATGCCCTTGTAAAACTACCTCTGCTTGCTCTAATGAAGTTCCTTCCGCAACTGTAACTAAGTTTTTACTTGTCATTACCTCAACGATTGGTCTTGCTCCATTTTTTTCGAAACGTAAATCACGATTGGTAACAATTCCTTTAAGGGTCTTATTTTCATCAACAATTGGAATACCACCGATTCCAAATTCTTTCATTGCATTTTTTGCATCTGCAATTGTCGAAGTCATTGGTAATGTTACCGGATCGATAATCATTCCTGCTTCGGCTCGTTTTACTTTTCTAACTTTTCCAGCTTGCTGCTCGATTGTCATATTTTTATGCAAAACACCAATACCGCCTTCTTGCGCCATAGCAATTGCCATTGCGCTTTCAGTAACTGTATCCATAGCTGCAGATACAATTGGTACGTTTAATGTGATGTTTCTTGAGAATTTTGATTTGATACTCACTTCGCGAGGAAGCACATTCGAGTAGTTAGGTACTAATAATACATCGTCGTAAGTCAAACCTTCGCCGATAATCTTGGAGTTGTGTGCTATCATGGTGCAATTTCTAGTTGAATTGCGTGCAAATATAGTGAATAAATTGGAAACTTGAATGCTAAGTTATTCATAAATTTAACCTTACAGGAAAAATCTGACGATTTAAAATCTCGAAAAAGAAAATTCCAAATTCCAATAAAAAAGAAAATTAGGTCTCATTTTTGAGATTTAGCTTTCCTCATTTCGGGATTTATTCTTCTTTATCCTGAAAAACAAAATTTATGCCGAGCTGGAATGCCGCGCTATTTGCTTTTGATATGTCTTTATATTCTAAAACATTATTTACTAATGCATAAATGTTTACCATTCCAATAGTTCCGGAAAGCCCTAAACCAATATTTTTATTTGAAAATGTATCGAATGTGTAACTGGCTTTAAAATCTAACTTTTCTAAAATATTTCTTTTATAAAATAATGTTAGTGCTGCTATAGGTTCTCTGGGTGCCGACATTGCAAAAAACTGAAGCCCGACATCGTTCTTAAATCTTTCTTTGCTTTGTGGCATTCTGCAATTACATTCTTCGTCTGCGCGTGATTTTCCAAATGAATATTGAATGGACGAGTATATTTTTGTGGGGCGCCAAGTTGTATATTTATTATATAATGTATCTCGCGGAATTGCCTCATCAAATTCATCAAAAACATTTTCCGGATCGTTTGAACCCAAGAAATCAGGATTGGTACCCTTGTACTCATAAGTTCCTTTGTACGTTAGTGTTTCAATGTTTTTAGATTGTTTGACAAATCCCAGATCGATGATACTAGCAGTAAACTGAACATTTTCCTTTATATAATAGGTTACTCCCGCATCTACACCAAAGCCTAAACTTCCGTTAAAAAAAGTATTGTGCGTAATATCTTCGGCAATATTTCCTTCGTATTCATCTTTTGTAAAAGGGGCCAAACCGGAAGTTTTAAGTTCTAAATTTGAATAAATAATTTGCTCATAAATATTGGATGTTCCAGCTGCTTGTCCTGTGTATATATAACCCGAATTGTGAGTCGAAACTGCATTGGCACCGCTTGAGTAGATTTTTGCGCGCCCACCAACAACTACTTTATCATTGAGCTTACTGTGAAAACCAACGTGAAAAACAGAAAGTACTTCTGCTCTCAAACTCAAATCGCTGAGATCAAATGCTTTTCCGATGTAATTTTTATTCCCATCCAGCGCCAGTAAAGCCAAATCTTTAGGGACGTACATAAAAAAATCAAATTCCTGATACGCTCCAAATGAAACATACGAACGGCTTTCTTTTCCTCCTACCCGAAATCCTCCTGAAAATATTTCTAATTGCTGATTGGTAACAACCTTATCATTTTTGGAAGATTTGTTAATTACATTTCTGACTTTATCATTAAAATCGACTCCATTGTTGGCAAACAAATCATAAGCAGAAAAACTGCTCGATCCTACATTGGCCGAAATTCCAGACAATACAGGAAATCCAAAATAAAATTTATACGAAACATCTGCTCCCGGATTTACCATGGAAGCTTGCGGAATTGAGGTAAAATTATAGAGTACTTCTTTGTTTTGAGAAAAACAAGAAAATGCTACCAACAGCAATGCAATAATTCCTATTTTTCTCATTCAATATCTAGATAAACAGTTGCACTTGATCGCAATTTAAGATTTCCTAAACTTTGCTCGGTTAAGGGCTCACCGTCAATTAAAACGACAAAAACAATTTTTACAGTTCGTTTTAAATTTTCAAGTCGTAGATTTTGAAAAACTTCCGTTGGATATTTTACTATATTCTGACTTCCTTTATAAGCAGGAACGGGATAAGAAATGGTTTCAAGAATAGTATTATTAGCATCAAGAAGACGAAGGGTTACAATAAAATTACGCTCTATTGTGTTTTCAACTTCAACATCAAAATCGCATCTTTTTAAATGGTCATTAAAAAATTTATCTTTAAAAACATCAAAGTCGCGAACATCAAATAAAGGCTGATTTTCTGTATTTTGTGCCAATAAATTAGCTGGAACACTAAAATAAGCAAGATTTGCGACAATAACCGGCTCTAACTTCAGATCCTTTGCCTGATCAAAGTCTAAATCGCTTGAACAGGAAAAAAACAAAATTGCTACTGCAAAAATCTTTAGAATACTATTAATATAATTCCGTTTCATATCTGAAAGAATTTTAAGACAAATAGTAATAACTGGGGATTGTTATTTTTATTGTTTCACTAAGTAAATATAAGATTTTTTTTAATGAAACTGACCAAACAATTTTGATGCTTCATTATAAGCACTCTCGAAACTTAATGAATTAAGACCTGTAATTTTTTTATTTGCTGTGAAATAAGAAACCAATTTTTCAGTAGGCATATTTCCTGTCAGCTTATCTGTCGCCATCGGACAACCTCCAAAACCCTGAATGGCTCCATCAAAACGTGTACAGCCGGCTTTTGCAGCTGCATCAATTTTTTCGAACCAACTGTCAGGAGTTGTATGAAGATGAGCTCCAAACTCAATTTGAGGATATTTCGGAATCAAATTCGAAAAAAGATAGGTAATTACGTCCGGCGTTGAACTTCCTACGGTATCAGAAAGTGATAAAATTTTAACGCCCATTCCGGCCAATTTTTCGGTCCACTCGCCTACAATTTCAACATTCCAAGGATCTCCGTAAGGATTCCCAAAACCCATCGAAAGATAGGTTACAACTTCTTTATTTTTTTTATCGGCAATATTTAGAATTTCTTCTAATGTCACTAGCGATTCGGCAATCGTTTTATGTGTATTACGCATCTGAAAATTCTCTGATATCGAAAAAGGAAATCCTAAATATTGAATGGATTCAAATTCTGAAGCCAAAGTTGCACCTTGCGTATTGGCAATAATAGATAGCAATTTACTGGAAGTTTGCGAAAGATCTAACTGAGCCAAAACTTCGGCTGTATCCTGCATTTGCGGAATCGCTTTTGGAGATACAAAACTTCCAAAATCAATAGTATCAAAACCTACACGAAGCAATGCCTGAATATAAGTAACCTTATTTTTAGTTGGAATAAAATCCTTGATGCCTTGCATTGCATCCCGGGGACATTCGATAATCTTGATTTCTTTATTCAAAACTTTTTCTTTTGTAAAGGCTAAGTTAGCTTCTTTTTTAAAGAAATAAAAATTATGTGATATTTCTATTTTTTAAATTATGTATCGTAGAGGCGCACGACAGTGCGTCTACGCAAAGAAAATCCACAATACTGGATATACAACACGTAAGACGCCCTGCCGTGCGCCTCTACAATACCCCTGTTTGAATTATTACATAAAATCGTAATTACAAATATTATTACCCAAAAGCGTAATAATTTAAAATATTACTAAAAAACGTAATAATAAATAATATTCCTTATATTTGTAATAGAATGTTTATTATTTTTTAATTATATTTGATTATGACTAGTGTAATTACAGGCGACATTATTGGCTCACGACAGCAAAAATCGAATCATTGGGTTGATGATTTAAAAAAGATTTTAAGTCCATTTGGTGCAACACCAAGTCAATGGGAAGTTTATAGAGGTGATGAATTTCAAATTGAAGTCAAAAACCCCGAAGAAGCTTTATTGACAGCTATTTTGGTAAAAGCGCATTTACGCGCTATCAAATCGGATGCCCGCATGAGTATTGGTTTTGGAGATAAAACGCATAATGCTGAAAAAATATCAGAAAGCAATGGTTCTGCTTTTATACATTCGGGAGAGCTTTTTGAAACATTGAAAAAGCAAAAAGTGACTTTAGCCTTAAGAACAGCAAATGCTGAAATGGATGAAAAGTTGAATTTAATGCTTCAGTTGGCATTAACTTTTATGGATAACTGGCTTGCGCAATCTGCCGAATTTGTTGCTTTAGCGATCGAAAACCCAAATTTATCTCAAGAAGAACTTGGGCAAAAATTAGGAATTAATCAAGCTGCTGTGAGCCGAAGACAAAAACGCGCCCAATTTGATTTGGTCATGAATTTAGATCGATATTTTAGAACTCAAATAAAACTGCTTGCCCCATGATTTTATTCGTAAAACTGCTTTTAGCACATTTATTAGGTGATTTTATCTGGCAGCCAAATTCATGGGTTGCCGACAAAGAAATTAAAAAACATAAAAGTCCTTACTTATATGTTCACGTTTTGCTTCATGGAGTTTTGGCAGCAATTCTGGCGGGAGAAATTCGTTTTATACCCTATGCCGTTTTAATTGCTGTTACACACGGAATCATCGATTTAGTTAAACTGAATTTTCAAAAAAACAAAACCAAACGTACTTGGTTTGTTGTCGATCAAATTGCACATTTATTGGTTTTAATTGCAGTTGTGCTAGTTTATGAAAATAAAACTCTCATTCATTTTTGGCAGAATAACGAATTTTGGGTTCTGTTTACGGGCTTTTTATTGGTAACCAAGCCCACTTCTATTTTCATTAAAACCATTATTTCAATCTGGAGTCCTGAAAGTCAAAATAGTCAACAGGACAATTCGCTTGCCAACGCAGGTAATTACATTGGCATTTTGGAACGTCTTCTTATCGTTTGTTTTATTCTGACCAATCACTTTGAGGCAATAGGATTTTTATTGGCTGCAAAATCTATTTTTAGATTTGGAGACCTAAAAGAAGCCAAAGACAGGAAACTTACTGAATATGTAATGATTGGAACCTTAATTAGTTTCGGAATTGCAATCGTCGCCGGACTTATAATCCAGGCACTTCTGTTACAATTGCCCTAAAACTTTTTTATTGATTGTTTTTATTAAAGCTGGTCCTTCGTAGATAAATCCAGTGTATAATTGTACTAAACTTGCTCCTGCATTTAATTTTTCAATCGCATCATCAGCAGAATGAATTCCTCCTACTCCAATAATTGGGAACGCTTTATTGCTTTTTTCCGAAAGAAAACGAATCACTTCTGTAGAACGTTTTGTTAATGGTTTTCCAGATAAACCTCCCATTTCAGAGTGATTTGCAGATTGTAAACCGTCTCTCGAAATTGTTGTATTTGTTGCAATTACACCCGCAATTTGGGTCGTTTTTACAATATCAATAATGTCTAATAATTGCTCATCTGTTAAGTCTGGAGCAATTTTTAAAAGAATTGGTTTTACTTTTTGAGTGCTTGTTTTTTGCTTTTCAACATTTCTGTCTTGCAATGTCTGCAATAAAGCTGTTAAAGGTTCTTTATCTTGAAGCGCTCTTAAATTTGGTGTATTTGGCGAACTTACATTCACTACAAAATAATCAACATGATCAAACAAGGCATCAAAACAAATGATATAATCGTCGACAGCATTTTCGTTTGGTGTTACTTTGTTCTTTCCGATATTTCCTCCAATCAAAACACTCGAATTCTTTTTCAAACGTTCTACGGCTTCAATAACGCCGCCGTTATTAAATCCCATTCGGTTAATAATCGCCTGATCTTCTTTTAAACGGAACAAACGTTTTTTAGGATTTCCTTCCTGGCCAACAGGAGTTACAGTTCCAATTTCAATAAACCCAAAACCAAAATCTCCAAGTTCTTTATATAGCTTGGCGTCTTTATCAAACCCAGCAGCAAGTCCAACAGGATTTTTGAATTTAATTCCGAAAACTTCTCTCTCTAAACGAGCATCTTTTACTTCGTAAATCGACCTTATAATTGACGAAACTCCTGGGATTTTTGAAATGAATTTAACGAATGAAAAAGTAAAATAATGCACTTCTTCAGGATCAAACCAAAAAAGTATCGGACGAATTATCAATTTATACATGAGAATATTGTTGTGTTGTTTTCGGATGCAAATTTAAATATTATAGTTTAAAAAGGTACTTTTTTATAAAAACAAATTAAAGGAGTTTTAATCTCCATTTTAATTTCTATAAAAATGAAACTTTTTATAAAAACGAAAAATCATGTTGCAAAATCTAGTTTTTAACGTTGCAGATTCTAAAATGAAACCACTTCGGGTATTTTTAAAACCTGACTTGAATCACTAATTAATTATTTTTGAAGTATTTACAAAAACTATCACAAATCATCATTATCCAAAACAAAGCTGCGCTTTTTCAGCAGATAATTTTTTTTTTTTGCAAAAAACTCATCAACATTTAAACTTAAAGATTATGAAAAACATTAAAGTTTCAGCTCTTACAAAAAGTTTTTTTCTAATTGTGTTATGCTTGTTACTTGGTACGACTTCTAAATTATTTGCGCAGGCAGATCCTCAGCAAGTCACTAAAGAAACTTTTAAAGGGAAAATAGCTTTAGACATTAGAGATTCAAAAAGTGATTGGGCTCCATATTTGCCTAAAAAAGCGCCAGCAGGTGCTCCAAACATCTTATTTATTTTATACGATGATACCGGAATGGCTGCTTGGTCTCCTTATGGAGGTGCCATCAACATGCCAACCATGCAAAAATTAGCCGATAACGGAATTACCTACTCGCAATGGCATACAACAGCTTTATGTTCTCCTACCAGATCAACATTACTAACCGGACGTAACCATCATTTAAATGGAATGGCCGCGATCACTGAAACGGCAGATGGATATCCGGGTGCAAGCGGAAGAATACCAAAACAAGCCGCAACTATTGGGCAAATACTTCAGGATAATGGATGGAGTACCTTTTGGGTTGGAAAAAATCATAACGTTCCTGAACAAGACATCGCATCAGGAGGACCAAGAGTTACATGGCCGCTACAAATGGGATTTGATCGTTTTTATGGTTTTCTTGGAGGAGAAACCAATCAATGGTATCCTGATTTAGTAGAAGACAATCATTTTGTTGAACCACCGGCAACGCCAGAAGAAGGTTATCATTTATCTAAAGATTTAGCCGATCATGCATTGGAATTTATTAAAGACCAACAAGCAACAAATCCTTCTAAACCATGGTACATGTGGTATTGCCCGGGAGCAAACCATGCACCACACCAAGCTCCTGAAGAATATATTGCAAAATATAAAGGTAAATTTGATGAAGGTTACGATGCTTATCGTAAATGGGCACTTCCTAGAATGATTGCGAAAGGAGTACTTCCTCCGGGAACAAAATTCGACAACTTTAATCCTATGCCTCCTGGAGTTGCAAATCCAGCAGATAATGTGTTAGACTGGAATAAATTAAAACCGGAAGAAAAAAAATTATTCTCAAGATTGGCTGAAGTTTATGCTGGTTTCTCAGAATATACAGATGCGCAAGTTGGCCGTATTATTGATTATTTAGAAAAAACCGGACAGCTGGAAAATACTTTAGTAATTTATGCTGCTGATAACGGTGCTTCTGGTGAAGGTTCTGAATCAGGTTCGGTAAATGAAAACAAATTCTTCAACGGTTATCCTGATGAATTAAAAGAAAATTTAAAATATATCGACAAACTAGGAAGTCCAGACACTTACGAACATTATCCAACAGGATGGGCCGCTGCTTTTTCTACTCCATTTAAAATGTTCAAAAGATACAGCCAATATGCCGGAGGAACATGTGATCCTTTAGTAATGTCATGGCCAAAGGGAATCAAAGCAAAAGGCGTTGTTCGTGATCAATTTCATCACTCTACTGACATTGTTCCGACAATCTTAGATGTTTGTGGTTTAGAAATGCCGAAAGAATATCATGGAGTACAACAATATCCATTATCCGGAGTTTCTATGCGCTATACTTTTGATGCGGCTCCCAATACAAAAACTCAAAAACACATTCAATATTTTGCAATGCTAGGAAGCCGCGCTTTATGGAAAGATGGCTGGAAAGCGGTTGCACTTCACGCTCCTCTTGGTGGAAAAGGTCATTTTGATCAAGATGTCTGGGAACTTTATAACACTGATGTAGATCGATCAGAATCGAACAACTTAGCTAAAAAATATCCAGATAAATTAAAAGAATTAATTAAAGACTGGGACGACGAAGCCGCTAAAAATCTAGTTTTACCTTTAGACGACCGTTCTGCAATCGAGGTTTTAGGAACCGAAAGACCTTCGTCTGAAGCACCTCGTGATCTCTATAAATATTATCCAGGAACTTCTCCTGTACCTGAAGGTGTAGCGGTTAATGTTCGTGGACGATCTTATAAAATTGTAGCCGATGTCGATGTAAAAGATGCCAATGCTTCCGGAGTACTTTTTGCTCATGGATCTCGTTTTGGAGGGCATACTTTATTCATTAAAGACCAAAAATTAAATTATGTATACAATTTCTTAGGAATTGCACCTGAACAAAGATTTACTTCAAATGTGACCATTACTCCTGGAAAACATGTTTTTGGAATGGAATTCAACCGCGAAAAAGCTGGTCCAAATGGTGAATCACTCGGAACTATGAAACTTTACATCGATGGAAAAGAAGTGGCGTCAGGACCAATGCGAACACAATCCGGTAAGTTTACGCTTTCTGGTGATGGACTTTGCGTAGGATTTGACAGTGGCGACGCTGTTAGTAAAGAATACAAAACTCCTGGCACTTTTAAAGGCGGCGAAATTTTAGGCGTAGGCGTTAATGTTGGGAAAATTGAATATTCTGACTTGAATAATGAAGCCAAAAGAGCTTTAGGAAGAGACTAATTATTAAAACAAAAAAAGAGGTATTTTATGAACAGTAAAACTGACAGAAATACCTCTTTTTGTTTCTGATTTCATAGAAGCTTTATCTTAAAATAAAATTTCATTAATAATGCTTTCCAATGTCTTACACAAAAATCTCTTTCTTAATAATCCTTATTATCCTGACTTCAATTTTTTCTAATAAAAGTACTGCTCAGGAAAATGAAGAAAAACCTTTTAGTCCGCATCATCAAATAGGCATTTCAATTAATCATGTTCATGTTTTTGAAGGTCGGGATGATGAAGGAAATCGTGAGGTTTTAAGTCTTCCTGCTTGGGGATTAGATTATACTTTTCAATTTCACGAAAAATGGGCAATCGGTCTTCATACTGATTTTATAATCGAAAAATTTAAAGTAGAAAAAAACCTGGAAAGCGGAGATGAGAAAGAAACCGTTGAACGAAGCTATCCAATTGCACCCGCTCTAATGGGAATTTATAAACCAAACGAACATTGGGGTTTTCTTTTAGGTTTTGGAGGCGAATTTGCTAAAGAAGAAAATTATTTCCTAACAAGAGCCGGAGTCGAATATGGATATGAACTACCACAAGGCTGGGAAATTTTTGGGACTGTAAGTTATGATTTCAAATGGAATGCCTATGATAGCTGGGGAATTGGTTTAGGAATCGCAAAAAACTTTGGAGGAAAATAATATTATAAAAACCAATTATGTATCTATATAAAACAAATAAGACCGTTTCGATTTCAAAATTTCTTTGGACATTCTTAATGCTTTTAATTGGTTTAAATGGAATGGCACAGCTTGAAAAAGAAAAAGACACTACTAAACTGATCAATGTAAGCTACGGCAAAAAAGGTATTGAACTAAGAACCAGAGACGATAAATTTCTTTTCCAATTGCAAAGCAGACTTCAATTCCGATTTTCTACACCCAATGATACAGATCCTTTAACTTATGATGATTACAGTCAGGATACAAAAACAACTTTTAAAATCAACAGAGCAAGATTAAAAGTCGGCGGACACGCTTTTCATCCTTGGCTGAAATATTATTGGGAATATGAACTCAGCCAATCAAATTTATTAGATTTTAGATTGATGGTTGAAAAATGGGAATGGCTCAGTTTTAAAGCTGGTCAATGGAAGGTAGAATATACCCGCGAACGTTTTATAAGCAGTGGCGAGCAGCAAACAGTTGATCGCTCTTTAATCAATCGTCCCTTTACTGCTGACAGACAAATGGGAGTTGAAGTATACGGCCATCTTAAAGGCGCCGGCATTGCTGATTTTAATTACTGGGCAGCAGCACTAACCGGAACCGGACGAGGAAACACAGCAAATGACGATGGAAATCTAATGTATTTTGGTCGCGCACAGTGGAATTTTCTAGGAAGATTTCTTGACTTTGAAGGTAGTGATTTAGAATTTCATGAAAAACCAACTCCAATTATTGCTATTTCAGGCTTAACAAACCGAAGCCCCTACACTCGATTTTCTCAATCCGGAGGAGGATCTTTAGAAGGCTTTGAAAATGGTCTTCCAGGTCAATATCGGGTAAATCAATGGAATATCGAAAGCGCATTTATGTACCGCGGTTTTTCATGGCAAAGCGAATTACATACAAAGAAAATAATAGATAAATTAAATTTTGACGACACTACAACATTAAGAGGTTATTATGTTCAGGCTGGTTATTTCTTTAATAATGTTGTTGAATGGTGGCCAAAAAAATTAGAAATGGCTGCAAGACATGCAGGATACCGTCCTGATAATTCAATCAAACAAAACTCACAAGAAGAAACTACTATTGCTTTTAATTGGTTCTTCAATGGCCATAAAAACAAATTGACTTCAGAAGTCAGTTATTTTAGTTTTCAGGATAAAACATTGCCTTTAGAACAAGGCTGGCGCTTTAGAATTCAATGGGATATTTCATTATAACAAACAAGAATCTTAACCGATTTATAGTTAAATTTTAAAGGAGAATTCATTTTTTTAATAACTTTATAAAACTAAAACTCTGAAAATGAAAAATATAACCAAAACAATAAAAAAAACGGTTTGTATGCTTTTCGTGGGATCGCTTTTTATGATTTCAATTGACAGTTTTGCACAACGCGGCCGAGGCGGTTTTCATGGTGCTGGAGGCGGCGGTGGAGGCGCACACAGAGCTGGCGGTGGAGGTGGCGCACACAGAGCCGGCAACGCAGCTGGCGCAAGACCAACACGCGAGGCAAGACCTGCCACACAAAACAGACCAGCAATAAACAAATCTGTATCAAGACCAGGAGCTAATAATAGCGGCACTAAAATAAACAGACCATCTAATGCTTCTAACACAAAAATCAATAACAATAGAAATACAGTAAATAATAGAAATTCTAATTCCGGAAACAGAATCAATAATTCCGGAAACAGAAATACTAATATAAGTGGCAACACTGTGAACAGAAATAGAAATAACGTCAATATTAACGTGAATAACAGTGTTCATGTCCGCAATAACCGAAATACTATAGTTAGACCTGGACCAAGACCCTATGTGCGACCACCTTACCGATATGGCGGTTACAGATACAATTGTTACCACCCTTATTACCCACGTCCGTACAGACCTTTTTACTGGGGACCAGTTTGGCATCCGTGGGGATTTTTCGTGGCAACGTTAGCAACTACGGCGATTATTGTTAGTGTTGAAAACCAAAAGTATCATTATGATCAAGGAGTTTGGTACAGTTCTACGAGCGGAGGTTATACAGCAGTTCCTGCACCAGTTGGCGGTACTGTAAATAATATTCCAAGTGGAGCAGAAACCGTTAATACGGGAACCGTAAACAATTATTACTACGGTGGGACTTACTATGAAAAAGACGGAAGCAGCTATAAGGTAGTTGCACCAACAGCCGGAACAATAGTCGAGAATTTACCTGAAGGAGGTGAAGAAGTTACTATTGGTGATGCAAAATATGTAAAATTTGGTGAAACGTATTATCAACCCGTACAAGTTGATGGAAAAGATAAATATGAGGTTGTTTCAGTTGAAAAAGATAGTTAAAAAAATTAGTCTATAAATTCTATAAAATAAATAGACTATTCTAATCTTATTTTTATAATTTTATCACCCTATTAACAAACCAGAATATATTAAAACTAATATCAATGAAAAATAAAACCTACTGGATATTCGCACTGCTGACTATTTCAATTATTTCAATTGCTTACGGATTCACAAAATTAGGTGTTTCGAAGGAAAAAAAAGAAGTAGCAATGGATTGTGCAGAAACTCCAAATACGACAGAAGCATCTGCGTTTAAACCCACTATTGAAAACAAAAACAAACCAACAGGAAAAGCTCCAAAAGGAATGGTTTGGATTCCAGGCGGAGAATTTTCAATGGGATCAAATGTCGAAGACGAAAGCTTGTGCAGTATAAAAGGTGTTACCAAAGATGCCGCTCCTATTCATCGTGTTTATGTTGATGGGTATTATATGGATCAAACCGAAGTTACAAATGAAGAATATGAAAAATTTGTAAAAGCTACTGGTTATATAACAGTTGCAGAACAAAAACCAACTAAAGAAGAATTCCCTACCGCTAACGAAGAAGATTTAATAACCGGATCGGTTATCTTTACTCCTACACCTAGTGCTGTGAATTTAAACAACTTTTTGCAATGGTGGCGCTATGAACCAAATACAGACTGGAAACACCCTGAAGGTCCTCAAAGCACTATCAAAGGAAGAGAAAAATATCCTGTTGTACATATCGCTTACGAAGATGCAGCTGCCTATGCAAAATGGGCAGGAAAAAGACTTCCAACTGAGGCTGAATGGGAATTTGCCGCCAGAGGTGGAAAAACCGGAAATCTATACGCTTGGGGAAATTCATTAAAACCTAACGGAAAATTTCAGGCTAATATTTATCAGGGGCATTTCCCTATAAAAGATGGCGATACCGGTGAAGATGGTTTTAAAGGAATAGCTCCTACTGGTCAATATGCGCCAAATGCTTATGGATTATATGATATGGCCGGAAATGTTTGGGAATGGGTTAACGATTGGTACAGCGTAGATTATTATAAAAGCCTTGCCGAAAGTGGACAAACAGCAAAAAACCCTCAAGGACCGGACGCATATAATGATCCAACTGATCCAACTCAGATTAAAAGAGTACATAGAGGAGGTTCATTTTTATGTACTGACCAATATTGTACGCGATACATGGTTGGGACACGAGGAAAAGGCGAAATTCGATCTGCAGCCAATCACCTAGGCTTTAGATGTGTCAAAAGCAAATAATTAAAAATATAGAGAAAAGAGATTTATAAATTTATAGATCTCTTTTTTTTGTTATAAACTGCAAATAAAATTTAAAATCATACCATTGAAAAATTTCTATATTTGCTAAAAAAACAAAATAATGCAACATATCATAGATCGTTTTATCAGTTATGTAACAATTGATACTGAATCTGATCCAAATTCACAAACTACTCCAAGTACAGAAAAACAATGGAATCTTGCCAATAAATTAGTTGAAGAACTAAAAACAATTGGATTGCAAGATGTTACTATTGATGACAAAGCCTATATCATGGCAACCTTGCCAAGCAATGTTGATCATGAAGTTCCAACAATTGGTTTTGTGTCTCATTTTGATACTTCGCCTGATTTTAGCGGAGCGAATGTAAAACCTCAAATTATTGAGAATTATGATGGAAAAGATATTATTCTGAATGCGGAAAAAAATATCGTTTTATCTCCAAATTACTTCAAAGATTTACTTTTATATAAAGGCCAAACGATTATCACAACTGACGGAACAACTTTGTTAGGTGCTGATGATAAAGCCGGAATTACAGAAATTGTTTCGGCAATGGAATATCTTATTCAGCATCCGGAAATCAAACACGGAAAGATCAGAATTGGTTTTACTCCTGACGAAGAAATTGGCCGTGGAGCACATCATTTTGATGTCGAAAAATTTGGCGCGCAATGGGCATACACCATGGACGGAAGCCAAATTGGCGAATTAGAATATGAAAATTTCAACGCTGCCGGAGCTAAAATTACTTTTAAAGGAAAAAGTGTTCACCCAGGTTATGCAAAAGGAAAAATGATCAATTCAATGCTTCTGGCTAATGAGTTTATCAATGAACTTCCGAAAGGAGAAACACCTCAGGAAACAAAAGGTTACGAAGGTTTTTTTCATGTTCATCACATTAAAGGAAATATTGAAGAAACAGTTTTAGAATTGATTATTCGCGATCATAACAAGAAAAAATTCGAAAAACGAAAAGAACTTATTTTCAAAATTGCGAAAAACTTCAATAAAAAATTCGCGAAGAAATTTGGTGAAGACATTGTAATTGCGGAAGTAAAAGACCAATATTACAATATGAAAGAAAAGGTTCTTCCTGTAAAACATATTGTTGACATTGCTGAAAAGGCAATGAGAGAATTAAACATAAAACCAATCATAAAACCTATTCGAGGCGGAACTGACGGTTCTCAATTATCATTTATGGGATTGCCTTGTCCGAACATTTTTGCCGGCGGACATAATTTCCATGGAAAATACGAATATGTTCCTGCAGAAAGCATTCAAAAAGCAACTGAAGTAATTGTGAAAATTGCTGAATTGACTGCTGTTCCAGGAATTTTTGATGTTGCAGAAAAAGCCAAAAGAACAAAATAATTGGAAGCAAAACCAGAAAATAAAGGCATGTGGAAATATGGCGGACAGTGGGAAGAAGAATTGATCCTGCTTAAAGCCATTATTGACAAAACAGTCCTGACTGAAACCACAAAATGGGGCGGTCCAGTATACGTTTATGAAAAGAAAAACGTAATTGGTTTAGGCGGTTTTAAGGATTACTTTGCTATCTGGTTTTTCAATGGTGTTTTTCTGAAAGACGAAAAAAAGAAACTTATTAACGCTCAGGAAGATGTAACAAAATCATTACGTCAATGGCGTTTTAAATCGAAAGAAGAAATAAACGAAAAAGAAATCCTGGAATATATAGCTGAAGCAATTGAAAATGAAAAGCAGGGTAAAATTATAAAACCTTCAAAAAAAGAAGCCATTATTTCTGAACTTCTTGAAAAAGAAATGAATCAGAATCCAGCTTTAAAAGATGCTTTTCAGAAATTCTCTCCTTATAAACAATATGAATTTTTAGAATATATTGAAACAGCAAAACAGGAAAAAACCAAGCTTTCGAGAATTGAGAAAGTTATTCCGATGATTTTAGCAAATGTTGGACTGAATGATAAATACAGGTAGAATTTGAAAATTCCAATATTAGAAAACCTTTGTCAAAGTTTTAAACTTTGACAAAGGTTTTTTCTTTTTTTTATAATACTAACAAAATTCAACCTAAAGGTTTAGCATAAAGTTTGTCATTTCGACGAAGGAGAAATCTTCACAAGAAACTCTACAAAGATTGCGGAGCTACTAACGAAGATTTCTCCTTCGTCGAAATGACAAAAACGTAGTGAATACGATTAAAAACAAAAAAAATCCCAAACTCCTTTTGGAATTTGAGATTTTCAAATATTGCAATTTAAAAAATTATGCCTTTTTATTTAAAGCAGCACTTAATTCTAAAGAAATAGCTGAACGCTCTAATTTTAACTTTCCAGACATTGTTTCAATAACAACTGTAGTTTCAGCTAATTCAGCAATTTTACCGTGGAAACCACTTTTTGTAACTATTTTGTCACCTACTTTTAGGCTGCTTTCAAATTCTTTTTCGTTTTTTGCTCTTTTTTGCTGTGGTCTAATCATGAAGAAGTAAAGCACTACAAACATTAGTAGAAATGGCGCAAATTGAGTTAATTGTCCCATAATTTAAATTTGTTTTTGATTTATATTTAATATTCTTTTTTTAGAATTTGTTCAGTAAAATTGAAAATTATTTCCAATTACATTAATCCCCTTCCCACTTTTACCATTTTTTTATTGGCAGTAAGTTCTTTTACAAGGTTATCTAAAATTCCGTTGATAAAAATACTGCTTTTTGGTGTAGAATACTCTTTTGCAATCTCTAAATATTCGTTAAGAGTTACTTTTACAGGAATTGACGGGAATTTCAAAAATTCACAAATTGCCATTTTCAAGATAATTGTATCGATTTCTGCAATACGCTCGCTATCCCAGTTTGGCGTTTTATCATCATATTCTTTAGCTAAAACTGCTTCGTTTAAAACTGTACGTCTAAATAAATCTTTTGCAAAATCTTTATCCTCAACGTCTTTATATAATTTCGGAACTCTAAAAGCATCCGGATCTTCCGTTTTGATTGCTTTCAATTGTTTTATGATATGCGTATTTACTACCGGAATATCATCAACCCATGTTAATTTATCGTCTTCAAGATATTCGTATAATTTCTCATTCGGAACAATAACATTTTCAAACAAGTCAATTATAAATTGTCTGTCTTCTTCAAAAGTATTAACAGTATTGCTCATGTATTTTTTATACAAATCGCTTGCTTTAATATCATTTAAAAGCAAAATAATATAATCATCATTTAATGACCAGTTATTGATTTTACGATTTTCTAAAGCGATACTAAGCGAGTTGCTTTCGGCAAGAAGTTGAAAAATTTTATTCTTGATAAATTTTTCATTAGGGTTACGTTCTGCTGCAGTTGCAAGGTGTTTTTTACTTGATAAATGCAGAAATACAGATTCTTTTTTGCAAATTTCAATCAATGAAGAAAGCATTATAAGATATAAGTCCTGAATATTGTCAATACTGTAAAAAAGAAATTTTTCTTCTTTTTCCATATTATCAGAACCGCTTTGATGCATTGCATAAATGGATTGCATTACTTTAACGCGTATGTGTCTTCTATTTACCACCTTGTAAGAACATTTAAAAATTAGTCTGCAAAATTAGGAATTTCAATCTTGATATTAAAATTAATTCGTAAAAAAGTCATGGTTTTAGTGGTCAGTATCAGTATTTACTGTTCAGTCGAAATATGGAGATAAAAAAAATCTCAGTTTACAGATAAAACTGTAAACTGAGACTGAGACTATAAACTGAACACTAAAAAAGTGAACACTGAACACTTAATTATTTCGCTGCGTTTTCTATTTTTCTCGCATCGATACGATTTTGAGCAATTGTAAGCGCCGCTTTATGTGTTGTAATACCGTTTTTCACAGCATAATCGATAATTTCTAAAGTAGTGTTATAGATATTTTCGGTTTTACTCATGATTTCCGCTTTACCGTAGTTTGCTAATTCAGCATAAACATTGATAATTCCTCCAGCATTGATCAAGAAATCTGGCGCATATAAAATACCTCTTTCTTGTAATCTTGCACCGTGAACATTTTCATCAGCCAATTGGTTATTTGCTGCACCAGCAATAACTTTAGCTTTAATTTTATCTACAGTATTATCATTGATGATTGCTCCCATCGCACATGGCGCGTAAATATCAACATCAGCAGTGTACAAATCTTCACCTGTATAAATTGTGGCGTTGTATTTTTGAGCTACTTCATATAATTTTTCTTCGTTGATATCTGAGATTGTAACCTTCGCTCCTTCTTTAGTCAAATACTCAACCAAAGCTTCACCTACGTGTCCAATTCCCTGAACCAATACTTTTTTCCCATCTAAAACATCAGAACCAAACTGACTTTTAGCAGCAGCTTTCATTCCTAAATAAACTCCGTAAGCTGTTACAGGAGAAGGATTTCCAGAACCACCTCTTTCTTCAGAGATCCCAGTAACATAAGGCGTTACGTCTCTTACAGTATCCATGTCTTTTGTTTCCATTCCAACATCTTCAGCAGTAATATATCTTCCGCTTAAAGAGTGAACAAATTCTCCAAACTTACGCATCAACTCAGGCGTTTTCTGTGTTTTAGCATCTCCAATAATAACCGCTTTACCTCCACCAATATTAAGTCCGGTAATAGCAGATTTATAAGTCATACCTCTTGAAAGGCGTAAAACATCATTTAAAGCTTCCCATTCTGTGTTGTAATTCCACATTCTGGTACCTCCCAAAGCTGGTCCCATAACCGAATTATGAATACCAATAATTGCTTTTAAACCTGTATCTTTGTCATTGCAAAATACAATTTGTTCGTGATCGTCAAAAGATAATTGACCAAAAACAGGATCCATTTTTTGAAGTTCCTTTCCAGTTGCGAAAGTTGCATCCATAGCGCTAGTATTAATTAGTTAAAATTATGAATTTGTCAAAAAGACTTCTCAAACATAATTAAAAAATACACATGTGCTAATTTTTTATCTTTAAAATAACAATTTTACAATATAATTGTTTTGATTAAATTGCAATTTATTATAATTTTAATTAATTATAATTCATAATTTTAAATCAATTCAATACCACATTTCTTAAAAAAATGAAAGAATTAAGCTATTTAAACAAATATTTCATCAAATATAAATTCAGTTTCTCATTCGGAATTTTAATCACCATAATCGCACAAATATTCTTTTTATTTACTCCAAAATTGGTGAGTCATTCTTTTGATGTTATTGAGCGCTTTCTAAAACTATCAGAAGCCGATCAAAATTCTTCTATTATCAGGGATTTTTACAAACAAGACCTGATTCATAATGTATTACTAATCATCGGAAGTGCAATTGTAGCTGGTTTTTTAACCTTTTTAATGCGTCAGACTTTAATTGTAATGTCACGTCACATTGAATTTGATTTGAAAAATGAGGTTTTCAAACAATATGAAATGCTTTCGCAGAATTTCTACAAACAAAATCGTACGGGAGATTTAATGAACAGAATTAGCGAAGACGTTTCAAAAGTCAGGATGTACGTTGGGCCGGCAGTTATGTACACGATCAATACATTTATTCGTTTTGCTATCGTTATTATATATATGTATAATGTTTCGCCTTTGCTGACTTTATATACGATTTTGCCACTGCCTATTTTATCGTATTGTATTTTCAAACTGAGTTCAGAAATCAATAAACGAAGCACAACGTTTCAGCAATATTTATCTAAAGTTTCAAGTTTTACTCAGGAAATTTTCTCTGGAATTCGAGTTATAAAAGCATATTCATTAGAAAATCAGCACCAAAACAACATGATTGATCTTGCTGATGAAAGCAAGCGCAAAAGTCTGGATTTAGCCAAAGTTCAATCTTTATTTGGTCCTTTAATGATCGCCTTAATCGGAATTAGCAATTTGGTTGTGATTTATTTTGGAGGAGTAATGTACATTAATGGAAGCATTCCGAATATTGGAACAATCGCCGAATTTATTTTGTACGTGAATATGCTTACGTGGCCTGTAGCTTCTTTAGGCTGGGTTTCATCGATGGTTCAGGAAGCCGAAGCTTCGCAAAAACGTTTGAATGAGTTTTTAAAAATTGAACCGGAAATCAAAAACAACAATCCAAATTCATCGGAAATTCAAGGATCAATTGCTTTCGAAAATGTGAGTTTTACATACGAAGACACCAATATTGAGGCATTAAAGAATGTAACATTTACTGTTAAAAACGGAGAAACATTAGCCATTTTAGGTAAAACCGGATCTGGTAAATCGACTATATTATCTTTGATTTCCCGATTGTATGATGTTACGGAAGGAAGAATTACGATTGACCAAAACGAAATAAGCACTTTGAATCTAAATGATTTGAGAAACAACATTGGAATTGTACCACAAGATGCTTTCTTATTTTCAGATACTATTAAAAACAACATCAAATTTGGAAATCAAAATGCGACCGATGAAGAAGTTATGGAAGCAGCAAAAAACGCTGTAGTTCACGATAATATCATCGCTTTTAATAAACAATATGATACCGTTTTAGGTGAAAGAGGTATCACTTTATCGGGCGGACAAAAACAACGTGTATCAATTGCTCGTGCTATAATTAAAAATCCGGCGATTTTACTTTTTGATGATTGTCTTTCTGCAGTCGATACTGAAACAGAAGAAACGATCTTAAATAATTTATTTGAAATTTGTAAAAATAAAACTACAATAATTGTAAGTCACCGAGTTTCATCAGCTAAAAATGCCGATAAAATTATCATTTTAGAAGATGGTAAGATTATTCAACAAGGTTCTCATAATCAATTAATAAATCAGGAAGGTTACTATTCGTCGTTATATTTAAAACAACTTTCGGAAAAAGAATTACTTTAATTGTTGTGTAATAGATAATTTTTTATGATTTTTGATTACTATTAATTCCAAAAAATGATAGAACGTATTATGAGAGAAAATGACATGTTAGAAAAAGAAGAGATTTTTTCTAAAGTATTACGCGCAGGAAGAAGAACTTATTTCTTTGATGTGAGAGCTACAAAAGCTGACGATTATTACATCACAATTACCGAAAGTAAAAAATTTACTGAAGAAGATGGTTCTTTTCATTTTAAAAAACACAAAATTTACTTGTACAAAGAAGATTTTAGTGCTTTTGCCGAAATACTAGAAGAAATGACTTCATATGTCTTGAACCACAAAGGCGAAGAAGTAATTTCTGAAAGACACCAAAAAGATTTTAAAAAAGAATACAGTTCTGAGAAAACTGAAGGACAAAGATCTAGTTTTACAGATATTGATTTTGACGATATTTAGTCCCAAATAACTTTTTAGAAAGTACAAGTCCAATTTGTTTAGCATTTTGGACTTTTTTTATACATTTAAATTCTATAATTTTAGTCGAGGTAAAATTTTAGATTTTAGTCAAGAAGCCTTAGGGTCAGATTTTAGATTCTGAAAATAAATCTATAAAACATTCAAAAATGAACAAATTAGCCCTTTTACTTTGTTTTCTATTTATTAGCATTTCTTCATTTTCTCAAAAAACAGAATACGAAACCAAATCCAATATTCAATACTATAATTCAGCGACAAACAAATCTGACAGTTATATAAACGAAAGATGCGTTTTAGATATTTATTATCCCAAAAACAGCAAAAATTTCGCAACAATTGTCTGGTTTCACGGTGGCGGATTGACCGGAGGAAACAAAGAAATTCCGGAAGCTTTAAAGAATAAAGGCTTTGCAATTATTGGCGTTAATTATAGGCTTTCGCCGAAAGTAAAAGCCGAAAAAGCGATTGAAGATGCAGCAGCGGCGGTAAGTTGGGCTTTTAATAATATCAGCAATTATGGCGGTGATTCTTCTCAGATTTTCGTCTCTGGACATTCGGCTGGAGGATATTTGGGAATGATGATTGGTTTAGATAAAAAATGGCTCCAAAAAGAAGGAATTGATGCCAATAAAATAGCTGGATTAATTCCGTTTAGCGGACAATGTATTACACATTTTGAAATTAGAAAACAAAACGGAATTCCAGAAAAACAGCCAACAATAGATAGTTTAGCGCCTTTATTTCATGTTCGCGCAGATGCACCTCCACTTTTATTAATTACCGGAGATCGCGAAATGGAAATGCTCGGTCGATATGAAGAAAATGCTTATATGGCAAGAATGATGAAACTTGTTGGTCATACAGAAACTAAACTTTATGAATTAGATGGTTACGGTCACGGAATGACTGAACCGGGTTTTCCACTTCTGGTAAATGAGGTAAACCGAATTTTAAAAGAGAAACAAACTAAAAAATAAACACAATAAAAATCCACGGCAATGGACACACAGTTATTGATTTTACCCGGATTAGGAAATTCCGGAGATAAACATTGGCAAACCTTTTGGCATGAAAAATTTAAAAACTCAATTCGTTTGGTTCAGGACAATTGGGACGAACCTGTTCGCGAAGATTGGATTTCCCGCTTAAACGAAGAAGTTGACAAACTAGAAAATCCAACAATTTTAGTTGCGCATAGTCTTGCGGTTTCTTTAGTATTGCATTGGGCAGAAAACAATTCGAACAAAAATATTATTGGTGCTTTATTGGTCGCTCCTGCAGATGTTGACTCACCAGAACATACTCCGGATATTATCCGGAATTTTTCACCAATGCCGCTTTATAAATTACCATTTCCATCAATTGTTGTCGCTAGCGAAAATGATCCTTATGCTTCTTTCGAAAGAAAACAATATTTTGCAGAAAAATGGGGAAGTGATTTTGTGAACGTTGGCCAACAAGGACACATCAATTCTGATTCCGATTTAAAATACTGGGAAGAAGGACAAGTGATTTTGAATCAGTTGATTGAGAAGATTTCTTAGTTTACAGTCGCAGTATTCAGTCGCAGTTTGCAGTTTTGAACTGGGACTTAATACCGACACTGAGACTGAACACTGAGACTGCGACTAAAAACTATCCTATACGCAGTCCATTTTCAATCTTAAAATCCGGTGCTAATAAAATAACATCTCCCTCCTCGCCTACAGCGCCAAGAACCAGACATTCGCTCATAAATTTCCCGATTTGTTTTTTCGGAAAATTTACAACGGCAACGATTTGTCTGTTTACCAAATCTTCTTTTTTATAACGCTTTGTAATTTGCGCCGATGATTTTCGGATTCCGATTTCGGAACCAAAATCTATTGTTAATTGAAAAGCCGGTTTTCTTGCTTCAGGAAAATCATTTACCTCAACAATAGTTCCTACTCGCATATCGGTTCTTTCAAATTCATTCCAGGTTAAATCCATTTCTAAAATTGTTTATTTACAAACCTATAAATTTTGTAACTAATCTAACTAATTCTATAACCCCTTTTTTAGGACTTCAATTAATTTTACTCATCATCTTTTTAAACTAACAGTAAAAACATATAAAATGGAAAATAATTTAATAAGTCCCGGAATTTCTCTTAAAGATTTTGATTATGAAGTCAACAAATCGAATAGTGATAAATATATTGAAACAGCAAAAAATGTAAAACTTTACGTAAGAGATTACGGAAAAGGAAAACCGGTAATTTTAATTCACGGATGGCCGCTTTCTAACGAAATGTGGGAGTATCAAACAGAATTTTTGGTTCAGAATAATTACAGAGTAATTGCTTATGACCGTCGTGGTTTTGGTAAATCATCTCAACCTTGGGATGGTTATGATTATGATACTTTGACAGATGATTTAAGCGAAATTATTGAGCAACTGCAATTAGAAGACGTGACTTTAGTTGGTTTTTCTATGGGAGGTGGCGAAGTTGTTCGATATTTCAGCAGACATCAAGGAAAAGGCGTTACTAAAGCAGCTCTAATTTCGTCAATTATTCCATTTTTAGCAAAAACGGAAGACAATCCTGAAGGACGTCCAAAAGAAAAAGGAGAATCTAGTGCTGCGGCAATTAGAGAAGACAGAATTGGTTTTTTGGATAATTTTGGTAAAATATTCTTTGGTGTAAACATCATCAACAAACCTTTAAGTACACCATTATTAGAATATTACAGAAATTTGTGTTCAGTGGCTTCTCCAAGAGCAACTTTACAATGTGCCGAATCGTTAAACAACACCGATTTTAGAGATGAACTTCATACTATCAAAGTTCCAACTTTAATAATTCATGGAACTGACGATAAAAATGTTCCTATTGAAATCAGTTCAGAAAAAACAGCAAAAGCAATAGAAAACAATACTTTCATTGTTTACGAAGGCGCTCCACACGGGCTTTTTTACACTGAAAAAGACAAATTAAATAAAGATTTACTTGAATTTTTGAATTCATAAAAATAGGTTTAGCCACAGATTAAAATGATTTTATAAAGTTGAAATCAGTATAAAATTTAATAATCATTTTGATCTGTGAATCCCGATAGCTATCGGGAGTAGCTAAAAAAATTAAACAGCATAAGAATTCTTTCTTGTGCCCTTTTATTTACAGAAATTTAAAGCTATTTTTGAGAATAAATTATCTGTAAAAATGGCACGAACTCCTTCAAATATGATTCCGCTTGGAACGATTGCTCCTGAATTTTATTTAAAAGATACCAATTCAAACAACAGCTATTCCTTTGAAGATTTGAAAGGTTCAAAAGGAACGCTTGTCATTTTTATGTGTAATCATTGTCCTTTTGTGCTTCATGTTATTAGAGAAATCGTAATGATTGCAAACGATTATCGCGTTCAGGGATTGGGAATTGTCGCTATTTCAAGTAATGATATTGAAAAATATCCTGAAGATTCACCAGAAAAAATGACTGAATTTGCATTTCAAAACAAAATTGATTTTCCGTATCTATTTGACGAAAGTCAGGAAATTGCGAAAGCCTATGACGCAGCTTGTACACCGGATTTCTTTTTGTTTGACAGCCAAAACAAATTATTTTACAGAGGTCAATTAGACGATTCAAGACCCGGAAATGGAATTCCGCTAAGCGGAAGCGATTTAAGAAGTGCCATTGATGCCTTAATTTACAACCGAACTCTAAGCGATATTCAGAAACCTAGTATCGGCTGTAATATCAAATGGAAATAAAGCTTTTTCGCATTAAAAAAGTTTTCTTATCTTTGTAAGCTAAATTCAACAACACTCATTGTGAGCACTATAACAATAATTACAGTTTCATTTTTGCTGTTTTCTTTAACAAGAAGACCAATGACTGCTGTATTTGTGTCACATAGTAAGGCCTTTATTCATTAGGCCTCCGTCTATTTCATTTCTTCTTTCAGGCGGAGGATTTATACCACATTAAAACATTCAATTATTTGACAAAATCAATTTTGGTCAGGTATTTTTTTGTTTTTCCTTATTTAAAGCAATTTGAAAATTGAACCTTAAAAAGGCTTGCAACAGCTTATGCTTTAAATTACAAAAGAAGAAAAATCATTCAAAAAAATATTAAAACAAACAGATATGAAACCAATACCTTCTTTCACGAAATCAGATTATCAATTTTTAAGAGAATTGATTTTAAAAAGTAAAAATTCAACAAATACAAAAGAAGCGAATCAGCTTTCTCAGGAACTGGATCGCGCCGTTATCAGTAAAGAAAGTGAATTAGATCCTTCAGTGATCCGTATAAATTCTACGGTAACTATTGAAGATGTCAAGGCACAAAAACAAATGAAAATACAAATTGTTTTACCTTCATCTGCCGACTTAAAGCAATCAAAAATTTCAATTCTAGCGCCTCTAAGTGTCGCAATTATTGGTTTTAAAGAAAACGATCAGGTTGATTGGGAATTACCAGCTGGAATTAAAACTTTAAAAATAGTTGCTGTTGACAATTCTGAAGTACATACTTCATAACTTTTTAAACACCTCATTTATATGAAGGTGTTTTTTTATATCTGTTTAAAAAAGAAAAACGATTCAATTAAATTATTGAATCATTTTTCTTTTTTTTCTTCAAGAGCAAATTACAATTGCGAATGAATATAGTTTGTAATCGAAGCCATTTTAACATCATCTAACTTCGCTTTTTTCTGCATTTTTACTAAAATTGGCCCCCATTCTTCCTTAGTATATTTCTTAGGGTCCTTTAATTTGTGACATCTTGCACAGTTATTTTCATATAAGCTTTTACCTTCGGCAAGTTCCGGAGTTAGTTCTACTGTTTTTACAGTTTCAGCAACAGGTGGTGTTGCTGGTGCAGCTGGTGCTTTTTTTGTACCGCACGAAACTAAAAATAATCCTATAGCGGCTAGTGTTAAAATTTTTGATTTCATTGCTCGTGTTTTTTTTTATTAAGTAAATATAAAAAAATCCCACATGCCGTGGCATGTGGGATTACTATTTAAAACAATACTAAATTGCTTCTAAATTCTTATTTAACGTCCATTAATTCAACATCAAAAATCAAAGTTGCGTTTGGTGGGATAACACCTCCAGCACCTGATGGTCCGTATGCTAAATCAGATGGAATTACAAAACGAGCTTTGTCTCCAACTTGCAATAAAGCGATACCTTCATCCCATCCTTCGATAACCTGTCCAATTCCTAATTTGAATTCGATTGGTTTTTTTCTCGGGTAAGAAGAATCAAAAACTTTTCCGTTTTCTAAAGAACCTTCGTAGTGAACAGAAACTGTTTTTCCTGCTTCAGCTCTTTTACCTTCCCCTTTTTGAATCATTTTATAACGTAAACCACTTTCAGTTTTATCAAAACCAGCAGCTAATTGTTCCATTTTTGCTTCAGATTCTGCTTTTAAAGCTGCTTCTCTTTTTAGACGAGCACCTTTTAAACCAATGAAAGCTTCGATAGCATTAAATTTCTGAGCTTCCTCACCAACTCTGATAATTTCTACTGAATCTAAGTTATCACCTTGAGCAACAGCATCAACGATATCTTGTCCTTCAACAACATATCCAAAAACACTATGTTTACCATCTAACCAAGGAGTTGGAACGTGAGTGATGAAAAATTGAGAACCATTACTTCCAGGTCCAGAATTTGCCATAGATAAAACTCCCGGACGATCGTGTTTTAAAGTTGGGTGAAATTCGTCATCAAATTTATATCCAGGATCTCCAGTTCCAGTTCCTTTTGGACATCCTCCCTGAATCATAAAATCAGCGATTACTCTGTGAAAGTTTAATCCGTCATAGAATTTTTGTCCTTGAGGTTTTACTTTATTTTCCATATTACCTTCTGCAAGAGCTACAAAGTTCCCTACAGTTCCAGGTGTTAAATCGTGAGTCAATTTTACTAAAATCGAACCTTTGCTAGTGTTGAATTTAGCGTATATTCCGTTTTCCATTGTTGTTATTTTTAATTTCAACGCAAATTTACAAATTAATTTTTTAATGAATTTGCGGTTTTGTTATTTAGTCCCGACGTTTCGGGATTGATTTATAAGTAATTCCGTAAACCGCTAAAGCAAGTAAAGATAAAACCATACAGCCAATTGCTACAGCGTGCCATCCGCCCAATTTCCACAACAATAATCCGTATGCAGATCCGGCTGCTGTTCCTAAAAAGCTGAACGACATAAAAACCGTATTTAATCTATTTCTTGCTTCGGGCAATAATGAATAAACTCTGGTTTGATTCGAAATGTGAACACCTTGAATTCCTATATCGATAAATACAATTCCGATTGCAATTCCTATTACACTTTCAATTGAAAAATAAAAAATCAAAAAGCTTATTAAAATCAGTAAGCAGCCATAACCAACTGCAATTCTTGAATTTCCTTTGTCTCCAATTTTCCCAACCAAAGGCGCCGCCAAAGCTCCGGAAGCACCTACAATTCCAAACAAACCAATTGTTGCACTATTAAAATGAAACGGTTCGCCCGAAAGCAGCAAAACCATCGTTGTCCAGAATGCGCCAAACTGAGCAAAACTGAAAACATTAATCATAGTGGCTTCACGCAAAACCGGTTGCGTTTTTATAAGTGTAAAAAGGGATTGAATAAGCTGACCGTAAGTTCCCTGAAACTGCGGTTTATTTACCGGAAATTTATTCTGAATAACAAAAAAGATCAAAAGACAAATTCCGGCCGCGATATAAAACATGGATCTCCATCCTAAAACCTGACCAATAAATCCGCTTAAAGTTCTGGAAAGCAAAATCCCTACTAAAAGCCCGCTCATAATTGTTCCTATGACTTTTCCTCGCTGTTCCGGCGTGCTTAAAGAAGCGGCCAAAGGCAGAATAAGCTGCGGTACAATCGAGGTAATTCCGATTAATAATGAAGCGGCTTGAAGAATAAAAAAGCTTTTTGCCGTTGCAGCAATCAACAAAGCAATTACTGATGCAAAAGTTGTCATTAAAATTTGCCTTTTTCGTTCAATTTTATCGCCAAGTGGCACCATAAAAAATAATCCAATCGCGTAACCTGCCTGAGTCAGATAAGTTATTGTTCCGGCATTCGCTTCAGGAATTTTAAATTCGTTGGCAATTAAAACAATCAAAGGCTGGCAGTAATAAAGATTTGCAACTATAAGACCAGTGCAAACTGCCATAAACAGTACATTAGTTTTTGATAAATTCATGGTGCAAAAATACCAATCTAATCTTTAGCAAAACTTTAAAAAATCTATAAATTTTTCAAAATGAAGTTCAGAACAAAGCATTTTTGCATCAATTCTGTTGTATTTAGGGTTTCAAAAAGTCCTCACGAATAGGACTAAAAACATCAGTAAGCATTCCGGTTTCGAGGCAAACAACGCCATGAATAGCGTGAGGCGGAATATAGAAACTATCTCCTTCTTTTAATGTTTGCGTGACGCCGCTGATCGTTACATCAAATTTACCACTTGCAATATACGTTACCTGCGAATGATAATGTTCATGCAAAACACCGATTCCACCTTTTTCGAAGTGAACATTTACAAGCATTACTTTCTCATCAAAAGCCAGAATTTTGCGTTTGATTCCTTCTCCAACTACTTCCCATTCTATCTCATCTCCTTTTATAAACTCTTTACTGGTTGCCATCTCTATTTGTTTTTAATGCTTTGACTATCTTTCCTCATTAATTCCAATCCTTCTGCTAAGTTATTGTCTTTAAAATACTTTTCAAGTTCTTTAAGCCTTCTAATATTATCATATTGAAAACCGGAGTTCAGTTTTCTTTGGCAAAGCGAACATAATCTAAGAGAATGTTCATCAGTTTCTGACATACTATTAGTACCATTCATAACACAATTGGCTTCAATACAATGATGAAGTCCAAACATATGACCAATTTCATGCGAGCATATTTTCAATAATCTCGATAAACTTAAATCAGGATTAGTTTCATCCTTCATTCGGTGCATAGAACTTACCGCAATTTTATCTCTGTAAGAGGCCAATCCAAAAACGTAATTCCATTCCGGTTTTGGATACAAATCTTTTTCCGTTATGGCCATTAGCGCAATTCCTCTTTCAGGTTTCTCTTTTTTTAGAATACTATCCAAAATATAACCTGCTAAAAATTGTTCCTGCCCTACGTCACCAATTCGTCTGGCATGTTTTGGAATTATATCATTTGAAATTGGATTCAGAATCTTTGTTTTCAACTGAAAAAATATTTCCAAATACTGACGAACCAATTCAATTTGTTTCATTTGCCTTTTATCAAATTGACCGAGTGGTTGCAAATAAATAATGTTTTCATTTTTAGTTGGGACAATATGTTTTGTCTTTAAAAATTGTTCAAAACTTTGTCCTTTTTCTTTATGAGAATACAACCAATCGCCAAAAACAGGCTCGCCAAGTTTTACATCATTTGCCTTTATATCAACAAAATAAGGATCTGGAGGAAGATCTAAAACTGGATTCAAATCCTGGTTTTCTTTTTTATCTGATTGACATCCACAAAAAATCACAAATACCAGAAAGAGAAGTTTCTTCATAAATTATGTAATGAATTTTTTAATGCAAATGACGGTTCGATCATTGGCATTTTTTTTCTATTTTGATAAAATATTTCAGAATAAAAAAAACGTTAGATTAATTCTTTAAAAATAAACTTTTCATCATAATCAACTTCAAATTTTTCAAGAAAGTTAATATATTCCTCTTTAAAAGTTTTCTTTTCATGGTGCATTTCCTGATTCCCTATATAGTCAGCAACTACACTTAATTGAGATTTGCTATATGAAAATGCGCCGTATCCTTCCTGCCATTCAAAATGAACGGTTGTGAATTTATTTTCGTTTATCCATTTTGATGAATTTTGCTTTATTCATTTCATTAATTCTGCTAGTGATTGTGCAGGCCTTGTTCCGATTAAAATATGAATATGATCTGAAACTCCATTGATTGCTAAAAGCTTGTGATTATTGTTTTTAATAATTCCGGAAATATATTTATATAAATCATTTTTCCAGTTTGTATGTATAACCGCTTGTCTATATTTTACGGCAAAACCGAAATGAATATGTATTTGTGTGTAGGTATTTGCCATAATAATTTTAATGATAAATTTATTTTTTATCTCTTTTCAAATATATAAAAAAGAAAGAATATTCCTTCTTTTTATTTAGCGAATAATGTATAGTCCCTACGGGACATTTGAACCTACATCTTGTGTTTTTTCTACCGATATTTTATCCCTAACGGGATATCATATTGAATTTACTTAGAACTTATTAAAGGAATTACAAAGAAAGTTCCGGTAGGAAAATAATATCGGTAGAAATATTTTATTCGCACTTATTGTTTTGTCCAGTAGGAACTACACATAAAAAGAGTTTTAATAAAATATTGAAAAAAAATATTTACCATTTGTCCACAAAATAAAAATTTCCACAAGAAAAAAGTATCGATAAAAAAAGTTCCAGTAGGAACAAAATATCGGTAGAAAAAAAGATAGAGCTAAGCTCAAATGTCCCGTATGGACTATATATACAGGGAGTTATAACAAAAAATATTGATAAAAAACATATTTACCATTTGTCCACAAAACAAAAATTTCCACAAAAAAATATCAGTAGAAAAAGAAAGTTCCGGTAGGAACAAAATATCGGTAGAAAAAATTTTGACGCATATTTTTTTGTCCCGTAGGGACTACACATTTTTACATCTTCATTTTTAACTTTGTATCTTTGCCCAAATTATTGAAGAAAAAATGCGAATTGACATAATTACCCTTTTACCTGAATTATTAAGAAGCCCGTTTGAGGCTTCGATTATGAAACGTGCCATTGACAAAGGTTTAGTCGAAGTACATTTTCACAATCTTCGTGACTACAGTACCAACAGACAAAAAAGTGTTGATGATTACCCCTTTGGTGGCGGTGCAGGAATGGTAATGACGATTCAGCCAATTGATGACTGTATTACACATTTAAAAAGTCAGCGCGATTATGATGAAATTATTTATATGTCGCCTGACGGAGAAACGCTGAATCAAAAAATGGCCAACACAATGTCGATGTATGAAAACATAATCATCTTATGCGGACATTATAAAGGTGTTGACCAAAGAGTAAGAGATCATTTTATTACTAAAGAAATTTCTATTGGCGATTATGTTTTATCTGGCGGAGAGTTAGGCGCTATTGTTTTATCTGATGCCTTAATTAGATTAATTCCCGGAGTTTTAAGTGACGAAACCTCTGCTCTGACAGATAGTTTTCAGGATAATTTGCTTTCTGGGCCGATATATACAAGACCCGCAGATTATAAAGGATGGAAAGTTCCAGAAGTCTTAACCAGCGGTCATGCTGCCAAAATTGATAAATGGCGCGAAGACAAAGCGTTTGAACACACAAAAAATAGACGTCCCGATTTGCTAGAAGAATAAGAGTTGTGAAATTTTGGTATTTTTCATACATTTAACACACTGAAAAACAATTATTTAAAATCATTTTATAATTAATTCAAAAAATAAATTTATGAAAGAAGTAATCTTAAAATTGACTTTCTGCTTGGCATTATTAATTTCTTCGGCAGGTTTTGCACAAGGTTTCAACAAAAAAACACTAACTGCGGCATTAGGAGCAACGCAAGGAGTTTCTTTAGACAACAAACAAAAAAATGCATATGACAAGGCTAATGCCGATCTTGTTGCTGGATTGACAGATCTCGATAAAAAAAATCTCTCTAAAAAGGAACGAGACAGTCAAATAGACAATTTGTTTGACAAGAGAGACAAAAGCCTGGCCTCCTCTTTAGGAGCTGACAAATACTCAGATGTGAAGAAAAAAACGGATAAAAACATAAATTCCGTGAAACGGAAAGTAAAATTAGCCAAGTTAGTTATCTAATTAAAAATTAGCATTTTACATTAAAACCAAGACTTAAAAAATAATTTACAATTTATAATTCATAATTTATAATTATTTTTTACATTTGCACCCGAATTAGACTAACCTCTGGCGAGATCCGTGAATGTTACTCTATATAAAACTATAATAATAAAATTATCATGGCAGATTTATTAAAGTTCGTTCAAAACGAATTCGTTGCTAAAAAAGATTTCCCTGTATTTGGAGCTGGAGATACTATCACAGTTTTCTACGAAATTAAAGAGGGTGAAAAAACAAGAACTCAGTTTTTTAAAGGAGTTGTTATTCAAAGAAGAGGTTCTGGTAACACAGAAACTTTTACAATCCGTAAAATGTCTGGAGCTATTGGAGTTGAGCGTATCTTCCCAGTAAACTTACCAGCTTTACAAAAAATTGAAATCAACAAGAAAGGTGCTGTACGTAGAGCTAGAATTTTCTACTTCAGAGAACTTACTGGTAAAAAAGCTAAGATTAAAGATAAAAGAAGATAATCATTTATCAATCTGTTATAAAAAACTCGTTTCATATTGCTTGAAACGAGTTTTTTTTATGCCTTTATTTCAGTCAATATCAAAACCGTAATTTTTTAATATCAAAATCATCGATTTGACAATTTAACAAGCACGAAATAACAATCTGCTAAATCCTCCATTTCTAAACAAAACTACACCGATTTCGGACTGTTTTTATTATATTTGCTCCGCTCGTTTTGAGCCGACTATACTTTTCATATCGTCATCCTTTGACGACACGCTTATAAAAAAAAAAAAAAAATGACACAGAATTCAAAAATTTTTTACACCTTAACTGATGAGGCGCCATTATTAGCGACTTATTCGTTGTTACCAATTGTGCAGGCGTTTACTTCTACAGCAGGTATCGCTATTGAAACCAGAGACATCTCTCTAGCAGGAAGAATTTTATCAAACTTTCCTGAATCATTGACAGATGCTCAAAAAACAGGAGATGCTCTTGCTGAACTTGGCCAACTAGCTACAAAACCTGAAGCTAACATCATCAAATTGCCAAACGTTTCTGCATCTGTACCACAATTAAAAGCAGCTATCGCTGAATTACAATCTCACGGATACAATGTTCCTAATTTCCCAGAAGATCCTCAAACGGATGCTGAAAAAGAAATTAAAGCAAAATATGCAAAAGTTTTAGGTTCTGCCGTAAACCCGGTTTTACGTGAAGGAAACTCAGATCGTAGAGCTCCAAGAGCCGTTAAAAACTTTGCAAAAGCAAATCCGCATTCTATGGGTGCTTGGTCTGCTGACTCAAAAACTAAAGTGGCTTCTATGCCAAACGGTGATTTCTACGGAAGTGAAAAATCACTTACTGTTGCTGAAGCTAATGATGTAAAAATCGAATTCGTTGCTAAAGACGGCACAACAACTGTTCTAAAAGCAAGTACGCCGCTAAAAGCTGGAGAAATTATTGACAGTGCTGTTTTAAGCGTTAAAACATTAAAATCTTTTGCTGCTGAAGCAATTGCTGAAGCTAAAGCTGCAGGAGTTTTACTTTCTGTGCACTTAAAAGCTACAATGATGAAAGTTTCAGATCCAATTATCTTTGGCGCTATCGTTGAAGTATATTTTGCTGATCTTTTCAAAAAATATGAGGCTTTATTTGCTGAATTAAACATCGACACTAGAAATGGTTTAGGTGATATCTATGCAAAAATCGCTGGAAGACCTGAGCAAGCTGAAGTTGAAGCTGATATTACTAAAGCTATCGAAAACGGACCAGCTCTTGCAATGGTTAATTCTGATAAAGGAATTACAAACTTACACGTTCCTTCTGACGTAATTGTTGATGCTTCTATGCCAGCAATGATCCGTACTTCTGGACAGATGTACAACAAAGAAGGAAAACAACAAGATACAATCGCAGTTATTCCAGACCGTTCTTACGCTGGAGTTTATACTGCAACAATCGACTTCTGTAAAAAACATGGTGCTTTTGATCCAAAAACAATGGGAAGTGTTCCAAACGTTGGATTAATGGCTCAAAAAGCAGAAGAATACGGATCTCACGATAAAACTTTCCAAATGAAAGCTGACGGTGTTGTTCGTGTTGTCGATGCAAACGGAACTGTTTTAATGGAACAAAACGTTGAAACTAATGATATTTTCAGAATGTGTCAGGCAAAAGACGCTCCTATTCAGGACTGGGTTAAATTGGCTGTAAACAGAGCTCGTTTATCTAGCACGCCGGCTGTTTTCTGGTTAGACGAAAACAGAGCGCACGATAGAGAATTAATCGCTAAAGTTCAAAAATATCTTAAAGATTACGATACTACAAACTTAGATATCCGTATTTTAAACCCAATCGCTGCAACTGAATTTACTTTAGACAGAATCATCAAAGGTTTAGATACTATTTCTGTAACAGGAAACGTTTTACGTGATTACTTAACAGATTTATTCCCAATTTTAGAATTAGGAACTTCTGCTAAAATGTTATCTATCGTTCCTTTAATGAACGGTGGTGGATTGTTCGAAACTGGTGCTGGAGGATCTGCTCCTAAACACGTTGAGCAATTTACAGAAGAAGGTTACTTACGTTGGGATTCATTAGGAGAATTTTTAGCTCTTGGTGCTTCTTTAGAGCATTTAGGACAAACTTTAGACAATTCTAAAGCAATTGTTTTATCTGAAACTTTAGATCAAGCTAACGATAAATTCTTGGCAAATGACAAATCTCCAGCACGTAAAGTTGGTCAGATTGACAACCGTGGATCTCACTTTTACTTAGCTTTCTATTGGGCTCAGGCTTTGGCTGCTCAAAATAAAGATGCTGAATTAAAAGCGATCTTCACTCCAATCGCTGCTGAATTTGAAGCTAACGAAGCTAAAATCGATGCTGAACTAATTGGTGCACAAGGAAAACCTCAAACTCTTGGAGGATACTACCAACCAACTCCAGAATTAGTAAGCAAAGCAATGCGTCCTAGCGAAACATTCAATGCTATTATTGCTAAAATAAAATAGTCGAAAACATTGCTTTTCGAAAAACAATTATAAAAAGGACAACTCAAAAAGTTGTCCTTTTTTTATCTTAACTAATGTTTAACAATAGTTTCGTAATAATATTTAGTAAGAATTATTATCTATGTATATCAAAACCAAAACGATGATTGCAAAAAAAATCAGTTTACTTCTACTTATTATTTTCAGCACATTTACCTCTTTTGCTCAGGAAAAATTCACATTAAGCGGTATCGTTAAAGACTCCAAAAACAATGAAACCTTAATTGGCGTTAACATTTATATTCCGGCCTTGAAAATCGGCACCACCACAAATGAATACGGTTTTTATTCCTTAACAATTCCTCAAGGCGAACATCAAATCGAAATTAGTTATGTTGGATATCAAACCATCCAGCAAACTATTTCCTTAAATCAAAACACAAAAAGTAATTTTGCAATTAACGAAGGCGGCGAAGAACTTCAGGAAGTTGTTATTACAGATAAAAAAGGCCGAATTAATATCAAATCGCCTGAAATGAGTACCAACAAACTATCAATTGCAACCATAAAAAAAATGCCCGTTGTATTGGGTGAAGTAGATGTTTTAAAATCTATTTTGCTTCTTCCGGGTGTAACGAATGCCGGCGAAGGCGCATCGGGATTCAATGTACGAGGCGGTGGCGCTGATCAGAATTTAATCTTGTTAGACGAAGCTACCATATTTAATTCTTCGCATGTTTTTGGTTTTTTCTCCGTGTTTAATCCTGACGCTATCAAAGATTTAAAATTATACAAAGGCGGTATTCCGGCACGCTTTGGCGGAAGAGCTTCTTCCGTTTTAGATATCTATCAAAAGGACGGAAGCAGTAAAAATTTTCATATGAATGGCGGAATTGGATTAATCTCAAGCCGTCTTTTAGCTGAAGGTCCTTTGGTAAAAGATAAAGGCTCGTTTTTAATTGGCGGAAGAGCTTCGTATGCGCATTTATTTTTAAAATTATCTGAAGACCAAAAAGATAATTCGGCTTATTTTTATGATTTGAATGCTAAATTAAGTTACAAACTAAACGACAATAACAGCTTATATCTTTCAGGTTATTTTGGACGCGATGTCTTCAGTTTAAATAAAAGCTTTACCAACATTTACGGAAATTCGACTTTAAATCTTCGTTGGAATCATTTGTATTCAGATAAATTATTCTCGAATTTATCTTTAATCTATAGTGATTATTATTACGGTCTTGATTTGGATTTCGTAGGATTCAAATGGGATTCAGGAATCAAAAATTACAATATTAAATACGACTTTAAACATTATATTACTGATAAACTCAAACTGAATTATGGTCTTAATGGAATTTATTATGAGTTTAATCCAGGAACCATTAAACCAACTGGTGAAGACTCAGGGATTAATCCTGATCAGTTAGATAAAAAATATGCTTTTGAACCTTCTTTATATATAGATGCAGAAAGTCAGCTTTCAAAAAAAATAAACGTTTCATACGGGTTACGATATAGTTTATTCTATCGTTTAGGTCCGTCAACTGTGAATTTGTACGAAAACAACAATCCGGTTTTGTTTAATACCGATATGGGAATTTATGAAAAAGCAACTCCTATTGGAACCGAATATTACAGCAAGAATAAATCAATTAAAAATTATAACAATTTAGAGCCTCGATTTGCAATTTCATATCAGCTGAATGATGATCAGGCTGTAAAGGCAAGTTATAACAGAATGGCGCAATATCTGCAATTGATTTCAAACACTTCATCTCCTACTCCGCTGGATGTCTGGACGCCTAGTGATAATTATATTAAACCTCAAATTGCAGATCAGGTTGCTCTGGGGTATTTTAGAAATATAAAAAATGGTGCATATTCTGTAGAGGTTGAAACCTATTATAAAGAAATTCAAAACCGCCTTGATTACATAGATGGAGCTAATTTGATTGCAAATGACGCAATTGAACAAGTCATCTTAAATGGGCAGATGCGCTCTTATGGTCTTGAAATTATGTTTAAGAAAAATGAAGGCCGCTTTAATGGATGGGTTTCGTATACACTTTCGAAATCAGAGCAACAAACTCCAGGAAGAACTCCTGAAGAAACCGGAATCAATAATGGCCAATGGTATAGTTCTGCTTACGATAAAACCCATAATTTAGCGATTACTTCTGCCTATAATCTGAATGATAAATGGTCTTTTGGTGCTAATTTTGCCTTACAATCCGGACAGCCAGTTACGTATCCTAACGGACAATACGAGTATTTAGGCATTACAGTTCCAAGTTACGGATTAAGAAATGAAAATCGCTTACCCGCATATCATCATTTAGATATCTCTGCCACTTTAACACCAAGAAGCAATAAAGACAGAAACTGGAAAGGCGAATGGGTTTTTAGCATCTACAACTTATACAATCGAATGAATGCTGCTTCGATAAATTTCAGACAAAATATGGATACTGGTGCCAATGAAGCAGTAAAAACTTCCATTTTCGGAATTGTACCAGCTGTTAGTTATAATTTCAAATTTTAAAAATTTATTTCTCAGAAAGAAAAAAGATACATCATGAAAAAATTAAACTTCATAATTGCGTTTTTCATTTCCATTCTCTTCATCAGTTGTGAGGAAGTTGTTGATGTTGATCTGGATACTGCACCGCCCAAATTAGTAATCGAAGCCGCAATTAATTGGCACAAAGAAACAAGCGGAAACCAGCAAACAATAAAACTTACAACGACTACAGGTTACTTTCAGAACGTAATTCCTGTTGTTTCCGGCGCAACGATTTTTATAAAAAATAGTAAAGACGAAAAGTTCAATTTTATTGAAGTTCCAAAAACCGGTCGATACATTTGTAATAATTTCAAACCGGAAATCGACGAAACTTATACTTTGACTGTAATAAATAACGGAATTGTCTACACTGCGACCGAAACATTAAAATCTGTCGCGCCAATTACAAGAATTGAGCAGAATAATGAAGGAGGCATCACTGGAAAAGACATCGAAGTAAAAGCTTTTTATACTGATCCTGCAGATAAAGAAAATTATTATTTATTTAAATACACTTATTCAAATAAAGTAACCGCAAACTTTTACGTTTCTGAAGATAAGTTTTATCAGGGCAATGAAATTTTCAGTCAGTCTGATGATGATGATTTAGAACCTGGTAATAATATCGAAATAACCCACATTGGAATCTCAAAACAATATTACAACTATATGAGTATTCTGGTAAGTATCGCAGGCAGCAATGTTGGAGGTCCTTTTCAGTCTCCTCCTGCAACTGTAAAAGGGAATATTATCAATACTAAAGACAAAGCAGATTATCCTTTGGGATATTTTTCTCTTAGTGAAACGGACACAAAAAAATATACTATTCAATAAAACTGCAAAATGGAAGCCCATATCAAAATACTTACCGAGAAAAAACTTATTGGAAAACATATTTCAATGTCTTTTATGGAAAACAAAACCTTTCAGCTATGGAGCGGTTTTATGCCAAGAAGAAAGGAAATCAAAAACATGACAGACAATACTTTATATTCATTGGAAGTATTCTCTAAAAATCATTTCGACAATTTTGATCCAAGTCAGGACTTTCAAAAATGGGCTGCGGTAGAAGTTCGCGATTTTGATTCTGTTCCGGATGAAATGGAAACTTTGGTTATTCCTACCGGAATTTATGCTGTTTTTCTGCATAAAGGATCACAAACCGAAGCGCACACAACCTATCATGAAATTTTTGCTGAATGGTTGCCAAAATCAGGATATACAGTTGATGACCGACCACATTTTGCTGTAATGGATGAAAGATACAAAAAAGACGATCCTTCGTCTGAAGAAGAAATCTGGATTCCGATAAAAAATAGAGACTAATCTTAAAAATCCATGTTTATATGAATTATAAAAATTATTCAAATGAAGATCTCGAAGAAGCATATACAACAATGATGGATTATTCTGGAAAAGCCAGCAAAGAAATTCTTGTTGAAATTGACAACAGAGGTGGAATTGATATTTTTTTATCTACCTTAGAATTCAATAAACTTAATAAAAAAGAAATAAATAGAATAACTGCTGAAGTTTACTCCATGAGCAATGATTATTCTGACTTGGATTTCATAAAGCAATTTATAAAATCTGACGTCTTAAATCATGATGAATTAAATGAATTGATTGAACTAAAGTTTAATGAACATCTAGCAATTTTGACAGACAGAACAATCAATCAGAAAACAATTTATGGAAGTTTAGCTGGAATGGCAGTTGGAATTATTCTTAGTTTAATATTTTATATTTTAATTCTTTCTCTTTTTGGGAAAATTGTATACTTTCCTATAATTGGAGTGTACTTTATTTGCTACCAAACAATTAAACTAATAACAAAGCAAACACGCGATAATACTTTTGTTTTTTTAGCCTCACTCGCAGGTACAATAATTACATTGCTTTGTTTGTTCTTTTTATATCGTTAATAAAAAAACATTATGCTGATTGAAACGCTAAAATCACTTTATAATCGAGATCTCAATAAATTAAAACTCGAAATCGAATCCTACCAAAACGAAAGTCAGATTTGGAAAATTGATAAAAATATCTCCAATTCGGCAGGAAATCTTTGTCTGCATTTAATTGGAAATCTCAACACTTATATTGGAGCAGAAATTGGAAAAACAGGTTATATCCGAAACCGTCCTTTAGAATTTTCTTTAAAAGATATACCTAAAAAAGAACTAATCAATAAAATTGAAGAAACAATTATTATTGTAAATAATGCACTTGATTCTTTAACTGAAACTGATTTAGAAGCGATTTATCCCCAAATAGTTTTTGAAAAAGAAATGACAACCGGCTTTTTTCTTATTCATCTCTCAACACATTTGGCCTATCATTTAGGACAAATTAATTATCATCGAAGACTCATTATTTAAGATTTTCGATTTATTTAAAAATTCTAAGATCAAAAATCGTTAATCAGAAATCAAAAATCTCTTTCTTTGCAATACATTCAAAAAAACTCACATGTCATCACACCATATAGTTCGCGACGATCAGGAACCTGCTTTAATAATTGCCAATGGCGCGGCCTGCAATCCCGAATTATTAGGGCAATTGCTAGAATGGTCGCCACTTGTTGTAGTTCTTGATTCTGCAATTGAACGTGTTATTGAATTAGGCATAAAAGTCGATGTGCTTTTGGGAGATTTTGACCGTGGTTTTGATCCAGAAATCTATAAAACTTCACAATATCCAATAGAAATTATTCATACGCCAGATCAAAATAAAACAGATTTAGAAAAAGCATTTGATTATTTAATCGAAAGAAAAATTCCGGCCGTAAATGTAGTTTGGGCAACCGGAAGACGCGCCGATCACACTATTACAAACCTTACTAATATTGTTCGTTATCGCAATTTACTGAAAATTGTTATTCTTGACGATCACTCAAAAATATTCTTACTGCCAACGAAATTCGAAAAATGGTATACGGCAAAAACGCCAATTTCACTTATTCCAATTGGTGTTGTAAACGGAATTTATTCCACCAATTTGAAATACGAATTACAAAACGATACGCTCACAATGGGTTACAGAACAGGAAGTAGTAATTCTGTTGAACAAGACGGACTTGTAACAATCTCACATCTTCAAGGTGATCTTTTATTGATGGAATGTTTTGATTAATGTCATTCTAAGAAGTTAAAAAATTAGGAGCTGATACCTGCTGTCCGCTATATCTTTTGCGGCGAACCCCGCCACAAAAGGATGCCGCTCCCATCAGGGCTAGGGCAATCGGTTTCATAATGAACTTTTCTAATAAAGGAATACCTATCTTTGCACGAAATCTATGAAAATGAAAGCAAACGATAATTCACAAAAAGACAATTTACATCCAAGAAATCTGCATCGCTCACGATATGATTTTGAACTTCTTATTAAAAATTGTCCCGAATTAAAAGCGTTTGTTTCTATAAACAAATACGGAATCGAAACCATTGATTTCAGTAATCCACTTGCTGTAAAGGCTTTAAATAAAGCTTTATTGCAGACCTATTATGATATTCAAAACTGGGATATTCCGAAAAATTATCTTTGCCCGCCAATCCCTGGAAGAGCAGACTATATTCATTACATCGCCGATTTATTAGCTGAAAGCAACAACAATCAAATTCCGCAAGGAAATTCTGTTTTAGGATTAGATATCGGTACTGGTGCCAATCTCATTTATCCAATTTTAGGAAACGCTATTTACAATTGGAGTTTTGTTGGTACGGATATCGACAAAAAAGCAATTGAAAACTGCAGTAAAATTATTGAAAACAATCCGAAATTAATTGATGCGATTAGTTTACAACAACAAACTGAATCTCGTTTTATTTTCAAAAACATTATTATTCCCGAAGACCGATTCACTTTTACGATGTGCAATCCTCCTTTTCATGCTTCCGCAGAAGAAGCGAACAAAAGCGCTTCAAGAAAAGTTTCCAATCTAAAAGAAAAGAGAAGCACAAATCCTGTTCTGAATTTTGGCGGTCATAATGCTGAATTATGGTGCAACGGCGGCGAAATTGGATTTGTTACACAAATGATTTACGAAAGTGCAAAATACACCTCACAATGTTTGTGGTTTACAACTTTGGTTTCAAAACACGAAAATCTTTCTTCTATTTACAAAATATTAAAAAAAGTAAATGCCGTTTCAGTAAAAACAATTGAAATGTCGCAAGGGCAAAAAAACAGTCGTATCGTGGCTTGGTCTTTTTTAAGTGAAGTACAACAAAAATCATGGAAACTTTAAGAATTATTAAGTCTTCATATTAAATTTTGTTTTGTAACTTCGAGTAAATTATAGTATTATGAATACCCTTCAGCTCAAAAATATCCTGATTTCTGAAATCGAAAAGATTGATGATGATACTTTTTTATCAGCATTAAAAACGATTTTAGACAGTCGAAAAACTTCTCCTAAAGAATATTTGGAACAATACAATAATGAGCTAAAAGTTGCAGAAGAGGATATTGAAAAAGGTAATTTTTATTCTCATGATGATGCCAAGAATAAAATAGAACAATGGAAAAAAAAATAATTTGGTCCAAAACTTCTTTAAGGCAGCTTGAAAAAATTTACTTCTATTTATTTAAAGAAACTAAAAGCAAAAACATTCCGGATAAAATAATTGATTCTCTTTATAACTCAGTTTCAATTCTAGGTACAAATTGGGAAATATACGAATTGGATGAATTAAAAATTCCAAATCATATAAATTACCGCGCTTATGAAATTTATAATTATCGCATCTCATACAAAATAACTTTAAAGGAAATTCACATTCTAAGAATTCGACACACAAGTCGAAATCCTAAAAAGTTATAAGTTCATTTTAGCATTCTTGATTTTAAGCTCCAACTCTTGATTATATAGTTTTGTTTTGCTACATTTATTTAAACTATTTAATATCAAGACTATGGCAGAATATGTTGGTTATCTCGCATCTGTTTTTATTGTTGGAGGATTTTTATTGAAAAACCTAAGAGCAATTCGGTTCATTAATATGTTTGGCTGTATCTGCTTTGTCATTTATGGTGTATTTTTAAATGATTATAGAGATTTCAATCAATGGCTTTGGCCCGTGATTATCCCTAATGCAATTTTAGCATTTGTGCAGATTTATTATCTGACGTCAAAAAGTACTGAATCTTAAAATTTTGATATTTTAGATAAAAATTTTGAAACTTCTTCGAAATTAGATTGTTGTACCTTTAAATTAAATTGAATTTTATGAGTACTTCAAAAACGTTCGTTGGTTTATTCCTTATTATACTACTTGCTGGTTGCGGATCTTCAAAAGAAACCAAATTTGAAGATTATGTTTTTAAAACCAAAAGCGACAAACAAAATTACATTGCTTCTTACGATAAAGCTTTAAAGCTTTATGAAATTCCATACACAGAAGAAGATGTAAAAACCACTTTTGGGATCGCTCACGTTATTATTGCAGGGCCAAAAAGCGGAAAAGATCTTGTGCTACTTCACGGTATGGACGCCAGTTCTACGATGTGGTATCCAAACATTAAAACTTTAGCCAAAAATCATCGCATTTATGCCATCGATTTTTTGATGGAACCCAATAAATCTACTTTAACAGCAAAATCGCTTTCATCTGAAGATATTGTGGTTTGCTATAACGAAATTTTCAATCATTATAAATTAAAGAAATTTGATATTGTCGGCGCTTCACGCGGAGGCTGGATTGCAACATTATTAGCGGTTCAAAAAAACAATTCAATTGATAAAATTGTACTGCTAAGTCCAGCACAAACCTTTAAATTTATCGATAAACCCAGAAAAACATCTTCTGCCTTACTTTTAAAACTTTTCCCAAGTGAAAAGAAATTCAGCAAAACATTAAAAACATTTTCTACCCATCCGGAAAAAATTAGCTCTATTTATAACAGACAATTTTATTTAGCCAATAAATATGCTAAATCTAATTCTAGCATGCTTAAAATGACACCTTTTTCAGATAAAGAATTAGAATCGATTCAAAATCCGGTATTGGTTTTAATTGGCGATCATGATGTTATAAATTCGGAAGACAGTTTAGAACGGGCAAAAAAACATCTAATTCACAGTAAAACCGAAACAATTAAGGATGCGGGGCATTTTTTATCCATAGATCAATCGCAAATTGTGAATGATAAGATTAGTGATTTTTTACAATAATGTACAATGTGTAGTCCCTACGGGACAATTTTGTTGTGTGAAAACATTTTTTTCTACCGATATTTTCTACCGATATTAAACTCCTAACGGAGTAATTTGATGAAAATTAGATTCTAGCGGAATATTCATTTAAAAGTTTAATGTCGGAAGAAAATATCTGCCGGAAAAATATCGATCAAAACGCTACGAGATATCTTATTTGTAGTTTAATATTAGTCAAAAACAAAATTTATTTGTCAAATTGCTATAAAATATTCCGTTAGGAATTTAATATCGGTAGAAAAAATATCGTCCAAAACGAATGTCCCGTAGGGACTACACCATAAAATAATTCATGAAAATCCGTGTAATTCATGGCAATCCTATTTAGCTTTTTTATAGAATTCAAACTTCGTATCTTTACAAAACTAATCTTTCATCAGTAAGAAATGAATTTTCAAGTATCCTCAGAATATAGTCCAAAAGGAGATCAGCCTCAAGCCATACAAAAACTAGCACAAGGCGTAGTCGATGGAGAAAAATATCAAACTTTATTGGGAGTTACAGGATCTGGTAAAACTTTTACTGTTGCAAATGTTATTCAAGAAGTACAGCGCCCTACTTTGGTTTTAGCACATAATAAAACTTTGGCGGCACAATTATATTCAGAATTCAAGCAGTTTTTCCCAAACAATGCTGTTGAATATTTTGTTTCTTATTACGATTATTATCAGCCGGAAGCTTTTATGCCTGTAACCGGAGTTTTTATTGAGAAAGATTTATCTATCAATGAAGAATTAGAAAAAATGCGTTTAAGCACTACTTCTTCCCTACTTTCAGGCCGCCGCGATGTTTTGGTAGTCGCTTCCGTTTCTTGTTTGTATGGTATTGGAAATCCTGTCGAATTTCAGAAGAATGTAATTGAAATCACAAGGGATCAGGTTATTTCGAGAACAAAATTATTGCATAGTTTAGTTCAGAGTTTGTACGCCAGAACAGAAGCCGATTTTAATCCGGGAACATTCAGAATCAAAGGCGACACGGTCGAAGTATATCCAAGTTATGCTGATGATGCCTATCGAATTCATTTTTTTGGAGATGAAATCGAAGAAATTGAATCATTTGATGCTAAAACTTCCCAGGTTATTGAAAAATTCAAAAGACTTACAATTTATCCAGCCAATATGTTTGTGACTTCACCTGAAGTTTTGCAAGGTGCTATTTGGCAGATTCAGCAGGATTTAGTAAAACAAGTTGATTATTTTAAAGAAATAGGCAAACATCTGGAAGCCAAACGTCTGGAAGAAAGAACTAATTTCGATTTAGAAATGATTCGGGAATTAGGTTATTGTTCCGGAATTGAAAATTATTCCCGCTATCTTGACGGACGAGAAGCCGGAACACGACCTTTCTGTTTATTAGATTATTTTCCGAGTGATTTTTTAATGGTTGTTGACGAAAGCCACGTTACGGTTTCTCAAGTTCATGCCATGTATGGAGGTGATAGAAGTCGTAAAGAAAACCTGGTCGAATATGGTTTCCGACTCCCTGCAGCTATGGACAACCGTCCATTAAAATTTGAAGAATTTGAAGCCTTGCAAAATCAAGTTATCTATGTTTCAGCAACTCCTGCCGATTATGAGTTACAGAAATCGGACGGAATTTATGTCGAGCAAATTATTCGTCCAACCGGATTGTTGGATCCTATTATTGAAGTTCGTCCAAGTTTAAATCAAATTGATGATTTGATAGAAGAAATTCAGGTTCGATGCGAATTAGACGAACGTGTTTTGGTAACGACTTTAACAAAAAGAATGGCCGAAGAATTAGCCAAATATTTGACAAAAGTGAACATTCGCTGTCGTTATATCCATTCGGAAGTTGATACTTTGGAACGTATTGAAATTATGCAGGATTTACGAAAAGGTATTTTTGATGTTTTAATTGGGGTAAACTTACTTCGTGAAGGTCTAGATTTACCAGAAGTTTCATTAGTCGCCATTCTTGATGCCGATAAAGAAGGTTTTTTAAGAAACCACAGATCTTTGACCCAAACCATTGGACGTGCCGCAAGAAATTTAAATGGAAAAGCCATTATGTATGCCGATAAAATAACGGCCAGCATGCAAAGAACAATTGATGAAACCAATTACAGAAGAACAAAACAAATCAATTTCAACACTGCAAATAACATTACGCCACAAGCTTTAAATAAAAAAATCGACAGCGCGTTTACAAAAAACCCTTTGGTAGAATACGAATTAGGACATACTTTGCCAGCTGCAGCAGAACCCGAAACGAAGTATATGTCGAAAACTGAATTGGAAAAAATGATTCGTGAAAAACGAAAATCAATGGAAAAAGCGGCAAAAGAATTAGACTTTATGCAAGCTGCTAAACTTCGCGATGATATTAAAAAGCTTCAGGAACAGCTATCATAAAAAAAATACAACAACTTAAATATCAATTACTTAAAATAATTGTATAAATTTACATATCCATAATCTATCTGGGATTTCAGCCTTTCTTTTAAACTAGATAAATTATGAATACTAAATTTACTTTCACTATTGCTTCTCTCTTGGGTTCGATAGTATACAATTTCGGACAAGTTAAGCCTCAGCCCGCAAAAGAAAAAATTGTTGTTGATGAATATTTTGGGCAGAAAATAGAAGATGCATACCAATATCTCGAAAATCTCGAAGATCCAAATGTGGTAAATTGGATGAAATCTAATGCTAATTATGCCCGCGCAAAATTAGATGAAGTTCCAGAACGTCAAAATCTGATTAAAAAACTTAAAGAGCTTGATACCAGAAAAGAAAGTACCATCACAGATCTGCAAATTACTGAAAACAATCATTATTTTTATCTAAAACGAAATGCCAACGAAGAAAACGGCAAATTATATTTACGGATTGGTTACGAAGGAGCTGAAAAATTACTTTTAGATCCCGAAACTTATAAAAAATCCACTAAAGCCAATTACAATATCAGTTCTATTACACCCAATGAAAAAGGAGATAAAGTTGCTGTAGAGATTGCTGCAAGCGGTTCTGAAAATGCTGAATTACTAATTATAAACAGTGATGGTAAAGTTTATCCTGAAGTAATTGATCGGTGCTGGTTTAGTTCTCCATCATGGCTTCCGGATGGTAATTCTTTTACTTATGCAAGGTTAAATTCTTCAAATATTACAGATCCTAACAGACTATTAAACTCCAAAGTTTATTACCACGAAGTGGGAAAAGATGCAAACAAAGACATCGAATATTTTTCGAGCGCAACTAATCCCGAACTTAACATCGCTGCAGAAGAATTTCCATTTAATTATTTTCATAAAAATTCAAGTAAAAATTACGGACAAGTTGTAACAGTAGATAACAGAATTAAGTTATATACCACAGACTTAAAAAATAATTTTTCGCCTGCAAAATGGAAAATCTTAGTTGACAAAAAAGACGAAGTTATTAATTATCACGTCGACAAAGAATTCATTTACTATTTAACCTTTAAAAATGCACCCAATTTCAAAATTATTAAAGTTCCAATTGCACATCCTGAAATCGAAAATGCAACAAATGTAATCAATGAATCGAAATACGGAAATATTACCGATTTTGTTCTTACAAAAGATGGCTTGTATTATTCGCTTACAGTAAATGGAGTTCAGGCGAAAGTATATTTTTTACCGAAAGAAAAAACCAATCCCGTTGAACTAAAATTGCCATTTCAGTCTGGCGCAGCATCTTTTTTAAATATAAACGAAAATAAAAGCGAAATCTGGATTACGCTTACTGGCTGGACTTCGCCTAAAAAACGTTACTTATACAATCCGGAAACAAATAACTTTATTTATCAGCCTTTGTCAAAAGCTATAGAATATCCCGAATTTAAAGATATTATTTCCAAAGAAATTACAGTTACTTCTCATGATGGTATAAAACTTCCGGTTTCTCTTATATATAATAAAAACACCAAGCTCAACGGAGAAAATCCCGTTTTAATAATGGGATACGGAGCATACGGAGCTTCAATCGATCCTTATTTCAGCACTATGAATATGACGTATTGTGCTTATGGTGGAATTTATGTTATTGCACATGTCCGTGGTGGCGGCGAATTGGGAGAAACCTGGCACAAAGCCGGTTACAAAACAACTAAACCTAATACCTGGAAGGATTTAATCGCAACTGCCGAATATTTAATTCAGGAAAAATATACGTCATCCAAAAAAATTGCAATTTGGAGCGCAAGTGCCGGCGGAATTTTAATTGGAAGAGCCATTACTGAACGTCCTGATCTATTTGCAGCTGCCATTGCACAAGTTGGGGAATTCAATACAATTCGATCAGAAATAGCTCCAAATGGTCCACCAAATATTCCCGAATTTGGAACTGTAAAAGATCCTGTAGAATTTAAAGCTTTACTGGAAATGGATTCCTTTCATCATATTAAAAAAGGAACCGCATATCCGGCAACATTAATTACGGCAGGAATGAATGATCCGCGGGTTATTGCCTGGCAACCGTCAAAATTTGCAGCAGCATTTCAAAATGCCAATACATCTGATAATCCTATACTTTTCTTTACTGACTTTGAATCGGGACACGGAATGGGTGACAGCGTCACAAAAAACATTGAAAAAGCAAGTGACTTAGTGAGTTTCGCTTATACTTATACTGGGCATCCAAAATTTCAACCATCAAAAAATCAATCACAAATAAATAGCAAACTATAAAATCTAAAATTTTTTATGAACTAATTGTGTTGCTCCTGAAATACCTTGAGCAGCACTTTTGGGTCAATTAAGGCATTTGGTGCTTTTTCCATAAGATCCAAAACACGCTTTACAGCGCCTGGATTTAATCCCATTTCAATTGCAATTTGCTGAATTGCTTTTGCTTCTTTTTCGTGCAAAATACCGTCGCAATGCATAATCAATGCTAATCTGTAAAATTGCTGAATACGCTGAAATTCAGATTTGATCACTTTAGCAGTATATTCCTGATGAAATAAATCCTGAAAAAGAGCACGATCAATATTCAGTTCCTGAGCAACCAGCCATAAAAATTCCAGCTCGCGTTTATGCAATTGACCATCAACTGTCGAGAAAGCAATCATTTCTAAAAGTAAACTTCTCTTTTCTTCTTCGGTATTCATCAATTTATTATTTTTAGCTAAAATATCATATTTATAACTAAAACACAATAAACATGAATAGAGGACTTTTCTTTTTTGTTTTTCTTTGGATTACGTTCGGAAATGCGCAAGAAAGCACTGCTTCCAAAAATGTGTCTACTTTCAATCTGGAATCTCCTCAACTTAAAACCACCAAAAAAATATGGCTTTATCTGCCCGAAGATTATTCGGCTTCAGCCAAAAAAAGATATAGTGTAATCTATATGCATGATGCTCAAAATCTCTTTGATGCTAAAACCTCTTTTGTAGGCGAATGGAATATAGATGAAAAATTGGACAGTTTAAAAGCACCTGTAATTGTGGTGGGAATCGAACACGGAAATGACAAACGTATCGATGAATTAACGCCTTTCAAAAATGAAAAATACGGCGGCGGAAAAGCTGATGAATACCTGGATTTTATCGTAAATACCGTGAAACCATATATTGATAAAAATTACCGAACCAAAACAAAAGCTAAAAACACTACAATTATGGGAAGTTCTCTTGGCGGTTTGGTTTCTTTTTATGCTGGTGTAAAATATCCGGAAATCTTCGGAAATGTAGGCGCTCTTTCCCCTTCATTTTGGTTTTCGAATGAAATTTACACTTTTACCGAAAAGTCTCCAAAAATCAAAACCCGATTTTACTTTTTATGTGGAGATAAAGAAGATGAAAATATGGTAAATGATTTACATAAAATGGAAAAACTATTAGATAAAAATCGCTGTTATTGTCTCCATCTTACGAAAACCAAAATTGTTCCTGGCGGCGAACATAATGAAAAACTTTGGCGGGACGGATTTGTAAAAGCTGTCCTCTGGCTTGGTTATTGATCGAAAAAAAAATAAAAAAATAGCACAAATTATGAAACTAATTTTAAGAGAGTATAATTTAAAACTAAAACATACTTTCACGATTTCAAGAGAATCCATTGATTTTCAACCATCGTTAATTGTAGAACTTCAAAGTGATGGATTTTCGGGTTTTGGAGAAGCAACTTCTAATCCATACTACAATACTACTGTTGCCATCATGATGGAAGATTTGGAAAAAATCAGAGGAATTATTGAGGCGTCAGAAAATGAAACTCCCGAAGCATTTTGGTCTAAAATTCATCCATATTTAAAAGATGATATGTTTGCATTATGTGCGCTGGATTTGGCTTATAATGATTTGTATGCACGAAAAAAGGGCAAAAAACTCCTTGAGCTTTGGAATTATACCACTGAGAAAAATCCGTTGACGGATTACACAATTGGGATTGCTTCAATAGATAAAATGGTTTCAAAAATGCAGGAACTGCCTTGGCCTATTTATAAAATCAAATTAGGAACCAAGGAAGATATTGCTATCGTAAAAGAACTTCGAAAACATACAAATGCGGTTTTTAGAATTGACGCAAACTGCGGCTGGGGCGTCGAAGAAACAATAAATAATGCAATTGAACTGAAAAAACTAGGCGTAGAATTTCTTGAACAACCAATGAAAGCAGACAATTGGGAAGGACATAAAGAAGTTTTTAAACATTCCGTTCTTCCGATAATTGCTGATGAAAGTTGTATTATTGAGGAAGATGTCTCCAAATGTTTTAATCATTTTCATGGTGTAAATGTCAAATTGGTAAAATGTGGCGGATTAACTCCAGGCAAGCGAATGATTGAAGAAGCTAAAAAATTAGGTTTAAAAACAATGGTAGGTTGTATGACCGAATCGACAGTTGGAATTTCGGCAATAGCACATTTGCTTCCTCAATTAGATTACGTAGACATGGATGGTGCACTCCTTCTCGCAGAAGATATTGCTACTGGAGTTACTATTAAAGACGGTGTCGTGAGTTATTCTGAGCTTAACGGAACCGGAGTTACACTTTTATAAAAATGAAAGTCGAAAAATTTCCTGACCGAATTATTGAAGTTGACCAAAAAGAATATTTGTATTTTGGAGGAACTGCTTATTTGGGACTTCCAACACACAAGGAATTTCAGGATCTTGTCATCAATAATATACTGAAATGGGGAACTACTTATGGAAGTTCCAGAACCGCTAATATTCAATTGACGGCTTATGATGCAGGCGAAAACTTTCTGGCCTCTCACATAGGTTCAGAAAATACTGTAACAGTTTCATCAGGAATGCTGGCAGGAAAATTGGTTTTGGAAAAACTGAAAAAGGAAACGGACTGTTTTTTTCATTTAAATGAAATACATTCCGCTATTACGGTCGAAAATAGTTCGCCTGTATTTGTAAATCAGAAATTAAATGATCGTTTATTAAATACCGAATCTGAAAAGATTACGATTCTGACTGATGGCGTTCCTTCATTCGAGACAAAACCTGTTGATTTGTCTTTTTTAAATGAGATTTCGCATCAAAAAGAAATTACTTTAGTTATTGACGAATCTCATTCTCTGGGAATTATTGGTAAAAATGGCTCAGGAATATATTCCTCGTTTGAATATCTGATTAGTCAAAAAATCACTGTCTCTTCTTTAGGAAAAGCTTTTGGCTTAACTGGCGGCGTTATCGCAGGAAATGCACAATTTATAAAGGAAATAAAAGAACTTGAAACTTTTACGAGTGCCGCAGGAATGAATCCGGCCTTTGTGCAATCGCTTTCAGATGCTTCAGAAATATATCAAATTCAACATCAGAAATTACTAGAGAATTTGAATTATATCGATTCGATTCTTAATCAAAGTAATTTTATTAAGTTTGATAAAAAGTATCCTTTGATTTATTTATTAGCCGAAGAATTGGTCGATAAATTAAAAGCTGAAAAAATAATTATTGCCAGTTTCAAATACACTAAAGATTCAGAACCTTTGAACCGAATTGTAATCACAGCAAATCATTTAAAAGAAGATTTGGATAAACTTGTAAGCGTTTTAAATGATTTTAATTCTCGTTTTTAATCATTTTAAAAAACTACCTTTGCAAAAAGTAAATAATGAGTTTTAGGTTCAAGTAAAGATTGAAAAAACTTGAGACTTTAAACATGAAACAAAAATTATGACAAATAACGATATACTTAAAAAACTTCGCGTGGCTTTGATGCTCCGTGATGATCAAATAGTTGAAATTTTAGAATTAGTAGATTTTAGAATTTCAAAATCAGAATTAGGTGCTTTTTTCAGAGCTGAAGATCATCCTAATTATATGGAATGTGGTGATCAGGTTTTGCGTAACTTCCTGAACGGATTGGTAATTCATTTAAGAGGAACCAAAGAAAATCCAAAGAATCCAAATGATGTTTTAGCAAAACATAAAGCTGAGATTCCGAAGAAAGAAACGTCTAAAGAAAGACCAGAATTTAAAGCTGCTCCAAAAGACTCAGAAAAATACAGAGGTGATCAAAGTAAATCAAAATCAGGTTCATCAGCTGGAAAACCTAAAAAGAAAGCATTCCCAAAAGGAAATGGAAAACCAGTTGTTGTAGAAAAAGTGGTTTTCAAAAACGGGAAGAATAAAAAGTAATTGTACCACAAAAGGCGCTAAGAAATTTTCCAATCTGTACGATTATAAACGCAAAGTTCGCAAAGCTATATGGTTAAGGCTTTGCGAACTTTGCGTTTATAATGACAAAGAAAAGTAAATATCTTAGCGTCCTTTGCGGTTAAAATCATATTTTATTTTCTTCTACTTTTTCAAAAAAAGCATCTTTAAAAGTCGCGCCAATCGGTAACTCTTTTCCATTTATAAAAACAGAAAAATTATCTGTTGATTCAATATGCTTTAAAGAAATAATATGCGATTTATGAATCTGTATAAAATCATTTTCAGGAAGCGATTCAATTACATTTCTTAAAGACGAATGCGTAATAATCTGCTGTTTTGAAGTATGAATGCAAACGTAATTCTGCAGACTTTCTACATACAAAATATCGCTTAGAAAAACTTTCTGAAATTTGTTTTTCCCATCCGTTTTAATAAATAAAAAATCTATTGTATTGCTATGATTTGAAACAATAGTTTTAGGTTCCGAATTCAGTTTTGAAACCGCCTGATAAAATCGTTCGAACGAAATAGGTTTCAATAAATAATCAACTGCATTTAATTCAAATCCTTCTAAAGCAAAATCCGGATAAGCTGTTGTAAAAATTACTTTTATATCTTTTGAAATGATTCTTGAAATCTGCAAACCAGTTAATTGTGGCATTTGAATATCCAGAAAAATTACATCAACTGTTTGTGTATTTAAAAATTCTAATGCTTTTAATGAATCATTAAAAACTCCAACTTTTTCTAAGAAATTTACTTTTCCAATATAATTTTCAAGAATTCGTGTTGCAGGTGGTTCGTCGTCCACAATAATACATTTAAAAGCCATAAATTATTTTTTTAGTGGTATTTTTAAGTACGTTTTAAAGGTATTATTTTCCTCGGTTTTTTCAAGAATAAATTGGTTTTTATACATATATTCAAGTCTCTTGGTCAGATTTTCATAGCCAATTCCGGTCGAAGAATAATTTTCTCCATCTGCATTATAATTGAGTGTTGAAATCTCTAGAAATTTATCTTCTATATTGATTAAAATAACAGTTTTCTCTTCTTCAATATTCAGTTTTCCATGCTTAAAAACATTCTCCACAAAATGAATTAAAGCTGACGAAAGAATTTTTTCATTCGAATAATTTCCGATAACCGAAAAATCCAAATACAACTGATCTTCAAATCTTTTTTTCTGTAAATGAATATAGTTTTGAATAAACTGAATTTCTTTTGAGAGTACTGCTTCATCTTTATCCGTTTCGCTAATAACGTATCGAAGCAAATCAGAAAGCACTAAAATATCATCAGCCATTTCATCTTCTTTTATAACTAACTGACTGTAAAACGAATTAAGTGTATTAAACAAAAAATGCGGACTCACCTGTGCTTTCAGCATTTGAAATTCGGCTTTTTTGTTTTCCAAAAGCAATTCCTGATTTTGCTTTTGAGTGTGTTGAAACTCCCAAAACAAATAACTCAAAGTACTTAAAATAACAGCCGGTAAACCAAAGATAAAATTATCTTTAATATAAAATAATACTTCTCTGCCTTCTTCAGAATAGTTATGAATTCCAGTAAATTGAAACATAACCACTTCCTGAAAAAAGTATCTCACACCGGCAAAAATCAACAGAGAAAAAGGAATACTCAAAAAGTAAAAAAGAATTTTCTTTTTATTGAGAAACCAATTGCAGAATGTATAAAAATTGAAGACATAAACCACAAAAATAGAAAGCATAAAAGTCGATACAAGCCAGAAATAAACCGTGGTCAGTCGTAGCATTTCTATTCGATTGTTCATTCCGTAATCCCAAAGACAAAAAGTTAAAAATAGTCCGAGAAAAAGAATGATATGGTAATAGAAAGGAATTTTAAATTTCATAAATATCAGTTATGAGTTCAAAAATACGATTATGACATTAAAAGAAAATGGTATTTATATGAAACATCAATTTTTATACGATGAACACCTCAAAACTTTACACGAACATTTTGAAAGCAAAATTTCAGCAGTTGATCCAATGAAACTTGTAATTCATCAAAAATGAAAAAACAGCTTGAAATCTACCTCCATATTTGTAATGAATTTAAACACAAAATAACCATGCAAAAAATCATTTTATTACTAGTCCTTTTTACATTAAATCTATCATTTGCTCAAACTAAAAAGAAACAAATTCTGTTAATCGGAACTTTTCATTACGCAAATCCAGGACATGATATTTCCAAAATAAATACTTTTAATATAATGTCTGAAAAAAGTCAAAAGGAGCTCGAAATAATGAGTGACAAAATCAAAAAATTTGGTCCGGATAAAATATTTGTAGAATGGCAATACGCTAAACAAGCAGGATTAGATGAATTTTACAATAAAAACACAGACAGTTTATTTAAAAATAGCAAAAACGAAATTACACAGCTTGCACTTCGCACCGCAAAAAAACTAAAGCATAAAAAATTATATGGAATTGATTATCGCACTCGTTTCCCTTATGACAGTTTAATGATGTCAATGGAAAAAGCGAATCAGAAGGATTTAATGAAAAAAAATACGGCGACAACAGAAAAGTTTCAGAAAGATAATAATGAAAGAATGGCTAAAAGCTCTCTAACCGAACTTATGCTTTATTACAATGAAAAAGAACGCGATAATGAAGATATGCAATGGTATTTAGAAGTAGCCAACAGAGCTGGAAATCCAGACGATTTTACAGGAGCTTCTTTAGTTTCAAATTGGTACAAACGAAACTTATACATGTATTCTTTAATTCAGAAATTGACTGAAAGCAAAGACGAAAAAATAATGGTTTTGCTTGGTGCCAGCCATGTTACTATGCTAAGAGAATTTCTAGTACACGATTCAGAATTTGAAATCGTAGAATTGGCAACTGTTTTGAAATAATTAATTTAACCGTAAAGATATCTTAGCCACAGATTAAAAAGATTAGCACAGATTTTTAAAATCATTCTAATCTTTTTAATCTGTGGTTATATTTTATTTCCCAAAAAAATTAAAGCAGATTTTTTTTTATGCAGAATTTATTGTAGAGGCGCACGGCAGTGTATCTATGTCACGTAACCACATAGATAAACGTTGTGTAGACGCACTGCCGTGCGCCTCTACATTCACATGACTACATAAAAAATCACAAAACTTTTACGCGAATTTATTGTAGAGGCGCACGGCAGTGTGTCTATGTCACGTAACCACATAGATAAACGTTGTGTAGACGCACTGCCGTGCGCCTCTACATTCACATGACTACATAAAAAATCACAAAACTTTTACGCGAATTTATTGTAGAGGCGCACGGCAGTGTGTCTATGTCACGTAACCACATAGATAAACGTTGTGTAGACGCACTGCCGTGCGCCTCTACATTCACATGACTACATAAAAAATCACAAAACTTTTACACGAATTTATTGTAGAGACGCACGGCAGTGCGTCTACGTCATGTAATCACATAGATAAACGTTGCGTAGACGCACTGCCGTGCGCCTCTACAGATATACGTAACTTGAAAAAACAAAAAACTTTTACACGAATTTATTGTAGAAACGCACGGCAGTGCGTCTACGTCACGTAACCACGTAGATAAGCGTTGCGAAGACGCACTGCCGTGCGCCTCTACAGATATACGCAACTTGAAAAAACAAAAAAATCCCTCCGAGAATCGGAGGGATTTTCTATATAAATTGATTTCTTATTTAATTAAGAAAGAGCAGCTTTAACTTGGTCAGCAGCTTCTTGGAATTGAACTGCAGATAAGATTGGCATACCAGAGTTGTCAATTAATTCTTTTGCAATTTCAGCATTTGTTCCTTGCAAACGAACGATAATTGGCACTTTAATAGCGTCACCCATATTTTTGTAAGCATCAACAACACCTTGAGCAACACGGTCACAACGAACGATTCCTCCGAAGATGTTAATCAAAATAGCTTTTACGTTTGGATCTTTCAAAATAATTCTGAAAGCTGTTTCAACACGTTTAGCATCAGCAGTTCCACCAACGTCAAGGAAGTTAGCAGGCTCAAAACCAGCATATTTAATTAAATCCATAGTTGCCATTGCAAGACCAGCTCCGTTTACCATACATCCTACAGTACCGTCAAGGTCAACATAGTTTAGACCAACTTCTTTAGCTTCAACTTCGATTGGATTCTCCTCACGGATATCTCTCATTTCAGCATATTTAGGTTGTCTGTATAAAGCGTTATCGTCGATGTTAACTTTAGCATCAACAGCTAAGATTTTATTATCAGAAGTTTTTAAAACTGGGTTGATTTCAAACATAGAAGCATCAGAACCAATGTAAGCATTGTAAAGTGCGTCGATGAATTTAACCATTTCTTTAAAAGCATTTCCAGAAAGACCTAAATTGAAGGCAATTCTTCTAGCCTGGAAACCTTGTAATCCAACATTAGGATCAACTTCTTCAGTAAAGATTAAGTGTGGAGTATGCTCAGCAACTTCTTCGATATCCATTCCACCTTCAGTAGAATACATAATCATGTTGCGTCCTGTACCTCTATTCAATAAAACAGAAACATAAAACTCAGAAGTTTCGCTTTCTCCAGGATAATAAACATCTTCAGCAACTAAAATTTTGTTTACTTTTTTACCTTCAGGCGGAGTCTGAGGTGTGATCAATTGCATTCCGATGATTTGTTCTGCTAACTCTTCAACTTGCTGTAAGTTTTTTGCTAACTTAACTCCACCACCTTTTCCACGACCACCTGCGTGAATTTGTGCTTTTATTACGTGCCATCCTGTACCAGTTTCGGCAGTTAATTGTTTTGCAGCAGCTACAGCTTCAACCGCATTATTAGCCACAATTCCGCGTTGAACGCGTACTCCGTAACTTGCTAAAATTTCTTTTCCTTGATATTCGTGTATGTTCATAATATAGAATTTGTCTGGTTCTGAATTTATTTCAGAATAAAAGTGCGACAAAAGTAGCAAAATTCAACTTAATAGTAAAATCTTTTTCCAATTAAAAAATGAGCCAATTTGTTATTAATTTCATAATCTTTTTCAAAGCAAACAAATCGTTAAACAATTGCTTTGTTAATGTTAACTAAAAACTACTATATCGTTTGAGATTTAACAAAAAACCCTGCGGATTTAAAGGCTTGACGACGATTTTTCCTAATATTATTTAAAAGTTATTATGATTTTGTCATTTCGTGGCACTTTATATAATGTTTTTAATAATTAAGAAGTCTTTTTTTAATATTACAACAAAAATGGAAGCAAAAGTGAGATTTCAATACATTATGTTTAACGAAATCTTTATTTTTGTAGAAAAAATATCAAGAATGAGAGTTAAAGAACAAGGGCTTTATCTGCCTGAATTTGAACACGACAATTGTGGTGCAGGATTTATTTGTAATTTGAATGGTATTAAGTCAAATGATATTATTCACAAAGCATTAGACATCTTAATTAAATTAGAACATCGTGGTGCCGTTAGTTCTGATGGAAGAACTGGTGACGGAGCCGGAATTTTATTCGACATTCCTCATGATTTTTTTAAGAAAGTTTGTGACTTTGAAATCCCTGAAGCGCGTGAGTATGCAGTAGGAATGGTTTTTTTACCAAAAAGCAAAAACCAGGTTTCTTTTTGTATTAATGCATTCGAAGCAACAATCAAAGATCAAAACTTAAAAGTTTTAGGTTGGAGAGATGTACCCGTTGACGTTGAAAATCTAGGTGAAATTGCCGCAGAAAAAGAACCAACAATTAAACAAGTTTTCGTTTCTAAAAACGGACAGGATTTAACTGAACAAGAATTTAATGCAAAACTTTTTGCAGCTAGAAAAATTGCAGAACATGCCGTAAGAGGATCTAAAACCTCAGAAAGCCACATGTTTTATTTTACTAGTTTATCGACAACTACTATAATATATAAAGGTCTATTGATGCCGGAAGACATCAGCCGTTATTATATAGATTTGAAAGATCCGGACTTGGTGACGCGTTTAGCGCTTGTACACCAACGTTTCTCTACAAATACATTCCCTTCTTGGGACTTAGCTCAACCGTTTAGATACATGTGTCATAATGGTGAGATCAACACACTTCGTGGAAACGTAAGCCGCATGCGTGCTCGTGAAGAGCTTATGCAGAGCAAAGTTTTTGGCGAAGACATTAAAAAATTATTCCCAATTATCTTAGAAGGAAAATCAGATTCTGCTTCTATGGATATGGTTATTGAACTTTTATTAATGACTGGTCGTTCGCTTCCAGAAGCAATGATGATGGTTGTTCCTGAAGCTTGGGAAAAACACCAAACAATGTCTCCGGAGAAAAGAGCTTTCTATGAGTACAATGCTTGTATCATGGAGCCTTGGGATGGTCCTGCTTCTATTCCGTTTACAGATGGAAACGTAATTGGTGCATTACTAGACAGAAACGGATTGCGTCCTTCTCGTTATACATTAACACATAGTGGATTCGTAATTATGTCATCTGAAATTGGTGTATTAGACATCGATCCAGAAGATGTAATTCAGCACGGTCGTTTAGAGCCAGGAAAAATGTTCTTGGTTGATATGAACGAAGGCCGTATCATCGAAGACGAAGAAGTTAAGAAAGCGATAGTTACAAAACGTCCGTACCAACAATGGGTTGACGAAAACTTATTGCCACTTGCAAAAGTTCCTTACACAAACAACCCTACTCCTGTTGAAAAATTAGATTTCTTAACAAGACAACGTTTGTTTGGTTACACTATTGAAGATTTAAAAACAATCATCAACCCAATGGGTAGCGACGGAGCTGAGGCAATTAGTTCTATGGGTAACGATACACCTTTGGCAGTTCTTTCAGATCAGCCTCAGTTGTTGTACAATTACTTCAAACAATTGTTTGCTCAGGTTACCAACCCGCCGTTGGATGGTATTCGTGAAGAAATTATTACTGATATCAGTTTAGCGATTGGTGGAGATTTCAATATTTTCGAAATTGAATCGAAACAATGTAAAAAATTAAAAATCCAGAATCCGGTTATTTCTAACGAGGATTTGGATAAAATCAGAAATATCGATCACGCAGATTTCAAATCGGCTACAATTTCTACTTTATATAAAATAGAAAAAGGAGTTAACGGTTTAGAAAGAGCTCTTGAAAAATGTGTTCAGGCTACTTTTAAAGCGGTTGAAGAAGGATGTAACATCATTATCTTATCTGATAGAGGTGTAAGCGAAGAATTAGCTCCAATTCCAATGTTATTAGCTTGTTCTTATATTCACCATTCTTTGAACATTTTACAGGTTCGTTCTAAATTCGGAATCATTATCGAATCTGCTGAACCTAGAGAACCACATCATTTTGCTTTATTGTTCGGATACGGTGCAAGTGCAATCAATCCTTATATGGTAAACGAAATCATTCACGATCAAGTTGAAAAAGGTTTCATTACAAAAGTAAAAGCGGATTATGCTGTAGTTAACTACAACAAAGCGATTGCAAAAGGAATCGTAAAAATCATGAACAAAATTGGTATCTCTACTTTACATTCGTACAGAGCTGCTCAGATTTTCGAGATTTTAGGTTTAAACAAAACATTTACATCTAAATACTTCCCTTACACGCCATCAAGAATTGAAGGAATTGGTTTAATGGAAGTGGAAAAAGAAGTAAAAAAACGTTTCCAAAAAGCTTTCCCAAATTCAAAAGTAGCAAGTTTGCTTTCTCTTGAAATTGGAGGTATTTACAGATGGAGACGTGGTGGCGAAAAACACATGTTTAACCCAACGACTATTTCTAAATTACAACAAGCGGTTCGTTTAAACAGCCCAGAAAGTTATAAAGAATACTCAAATGCCGTTAACGAGCAAAGCTCAAACTTAATGACTATTAGAGGTTTATTTGAATTCAACAACCTAGATCCAATTTCTATTGATGAAGTAGAACCTTGGACAGAAATTGTGAAGAAATTCAAAACGGGTGCAATGTCATACGGATCTATTTCTAGAGAAGCACACGAGAATTTAGCGATTGCAATGAACAGAATTGGCGGAAAAAGTAACTCTGGAGAAGGTGGAGAAGATCCAAAACGTTTCCAGAAAGAAATTAACGGAGATTCTAGAAACTCTGCTATCAAACAAGTTGCGTCAGGACGTTTTGGTGTTTCGATCAACTATTTGACAAATGCTAAAGAAATCCAGATTAAAATGGCTCAGGGAGCAAAACCTGGTGAAGGTGGTCAGTTACCTGGAGAAAAAGTAGTGCCTTGGATTGCTGAAACTAGAAACTCTACACCTTATGTAGGTTTAATTTCACCTCCGCCTCACCACGATATTTACTCAATTGAGGATTTATCTCAATTAATTTACGATTTGAAAAATGCAAACCGTGAAGCACGTGTAAACGTAAAATTAGTTTCTGAAGTTGGAGTTGGAACTATCGCTGCCGGTGTTGCCAAAGCAAAAGCTGACGTTATCTTAATTTCTGGTTACGACGGAGGAACGGGAGCTGCACCATTAACATCTTTACAACACACAGGTATTCCATGGGAACTTGGTTTAGCTGAAGCACAACAAACTTTGATCTTAAATGATTTAAGAAGCCGTGTAGTTCTAGAGTGTGACGGACAGTTGAAAACAGGTCGTGATGTTGCCATTGCAGCTTTATTAGGAGCTGAAGAATTTGGTTTTGCAACTGCACCGCTTGTAGCTTCTGGATGTATCATGATGAGAGCTTGTCACTTAAATACTTGTCCGGTTGGTATTGCAACTCAGGATCCTGAATTGAGAAAAAATTTCAAAGGAACTCCAGAGCACGTAATCAACTTTATGTATTTTATTGCTGAAGAGTTAAGAGAAATCATGGCGCAGTTAGGTTTCAGAACTTTAAAAGAAATGGTTGGTCAGTCACAAAAATTAAATGTGAACAAAGCGATCAAACATTACAAAGCAAATGGTTTAGATTTATCACCAATTCTATACAAACCGGAAAAAGCAAAAACACAGCCAAATCACAATACAACTCAACAAGATCACCAACTTGAAAACGTATTAGATTTTGACATTATCAAAGAAGCGATTCCGTCTATTTATAGAAAAGAAAAAACAAGAGTAACATTTAAAATTAAAAATACAGACCGTTCTGTAGGTGCGATTTTGAGTAACGAAATCTCAAAAATTTATGGCGCACAAGGATTACCTGATGACACTATTTTAGTTGATTTTGAAGGTTCTGCCGGACAAAGTTTTGGTGCTTTTGCAACAAACGGATTGTCGTTTAAAATTCACGGAAACTGTAATGATTACTTAGGAAAAGGTCTTTCTGGAGGAAAACTAATTGTAAAAGTCCCTCCTACTGCAACTTTCAAACCTGAAGAAAATATCATTATTGGAAACGTTGCCCTTTACGGAGCTATTACCGGAGAGGCTTATATTAATGGAATGGCCGGAGAGCGTTTCTGTGTTAGAAATTCTGGAGCAACAGCCGTTGTTGAAGGAATTGGAGATCACGGTTGCGAATACATGACCGGTGGTACAGTAGTAGTTTTAGGAAAAACAGGAAGAAACTTCGCAGCTGGTATGAGCGGTGGTGTAGCTTATGTTTACGATCCAAATAAGAAATTCGATTCTACAGTTTGCAACATGGAAATGGTTGCATTCGACCCAATGGAAGAAGAAGATCTTACGAAACTAAGAAAACTGATCAAAAATCATTCATTGTACACAAGCAGTCCATTAGCAAAAAGAATTTTAGCAGACTGGGAAAACCAACAACAGCACTTCGTAAAAGTAATGCCAACGGATTACAAAAAAGCATTACAAAGAATTGCAGAAGAGAAAAAAATAGAAGAATTAATAGCGGGATAAAAATCAATTTCAAAAAATAAAATCCCAAATTCCAATATCAATGGAAATGTCTCCCTGAGCGATCCCGAAACTTCGGGAGAAGGATTGGAATTTGGAATTTAAAGAAATTGGAATTTAATTTAAAAAGTCATGGGTAAAATAGGCGGATTTAAAGAATATAACAGAGCCGATGAAAGTAATTTAGCAGTAGCAGAACGTGTTTCGAACTACAACGAATTTACTATTCCGGTACCAAAAGATAAATTAAAAGAACAAGGATCAAGATGTATGGACTGTGGAATTCCTTTTTGCCACAGTGGTTGTCCGTTAGGAAATTTAATTCCTGACTTCAACGACATGGTGCATCAGGAAGAATGGCAGAGTGCGTTAGAGATTTTACAATCTACTAACAACTTCCCTGAATTTACAGGTCGTTTATGCCCTGCTCCATGTGAGAAATCATGTGTATTAGGAATCATCAAAGATCCGGTTTCTATCGAAAACATCGAGAAAAGCATTATCGAAAGAGGTTTCGCTGAAGGATGGATTAAACCGCAGCCACCAAAAACAAGAACTGGAAAAACTGTTGCCGTTATTGGTTCAGGACCTGCAGGTCTTGCGGCTGCTCAACAATTAAACAGAGCGGGTCACACCGTTACTGTTTTTGAAAGAGACAACGCAATTGGAGGTTTATTACGTTACGGAATTCCAAATTTCAAATTAGAAAAAGGAATCATCGACAGACGTGTAGTTGTTCTTGAAGCAGAAGGAATCACTTTCAAAACAAATGTAAACGTTGGAGTTAACTTCAGTGTTGAAGAATTAAACCAATTCGATTCTATCGTTTTATGCGGAGGAGCAACTGAAAGAAGAAGCTTGCCAACTAAAGGAATCGAAAGCAAAGGCGTTGTTCAGGCAATGGATTTCTTGACTCAACAAACTAAAGTTTTATACGGAGAATCAATTCCAGATCAAGTTAAAGCAACTGGTAAAGATGTAATCGTTATTGGTGGTGGAGATACTGGTTCTGACTGTATCGGAACTTCTAACAGACACGGAGCGAAATCGGTAACTAACTTTGAGATTTTACCAAAACCTCCAGTTGGAAGAAGCGAGTCAACTCCTTGGCCTTTCTGGCCGTTGCAGTTAAAAACATCTTCTTCTCACGAAGAAGGTTGTGACAGAAACTGGTTGATCAACACTAAAGAATTCATTTCTAACGATAAAGGCGAATTAACTGGATTAAAAACGGTTGAAGTGGCATGGAAAATGACTCCAGGTCAGCGTCCTGAATTGATCGAAAAAGAAGGCTCTGAGAAAATCTGGCCTTGCGATTTAGCTTTATTGGCTTTAGGATTTACAGGTCCTGAGAAAACGTTAAGCGAACAATTAGGAATCGAAACTGATATGAGAAGCAACTATAAAGCGCATAACTATCAGACAAACGTTCCTCACATTTTCACTGCTGGTGATATGAGAAGAGGACAATCATTAATCGTGTGGGCTATTTCAGAAGGTCGCGAAGCAGCAAGAGAAGTAGATTTGTTCCTTATGGGATCTACAAACTTGCCTACTAAAGGAAAAGGAGATTTACCGAGTCTATAATTTTTTAAGGTTCTGAGATACTAAGGCGCTAAGGTTCTAAGTTTTTTTCTTAGCATTTTATTTAATCTTTATTCCGACAAACAACATAACTACTAACAAACCCCTGAATATAAATTCAGGGGTTTTGTTTTTTTTTTGACTGCCACGAATTGCACAAATTTCCACTAATTTTTATTTTCTGGCCGATTTCTATTTCAAATATAGCCCGTGGTTTCAACTACGGGAACGCAATATATGATTGCGCTCAATCCATAACGTTTCCCGTGGTTGAAACCACGGGCTATGTTTTAGCATTTTGCGAAAAATCTACAATTAAAAATTCGTGGAAATTTGTGCAATTCGTGGCTAAAAAAATATTTTGAAGCATTACAATTGGCATTTTAATAAACATAGTTCCCGCTTTCGGCTATATCTCTCCGTTCCACTGCGAGGATACCGCCTCAATCGGGGCTAAATCCAAACATTTGGCTTCTTTTAAAAATTAGGGTAAAAAAGAAATGCATTTAATTAGTGTAACCCATAAAAAAAGCAATTTCAACAGCATTTAAGAATAAGTTAAATTCGTGAATTCCTGGCAGAAAACCTTTGTATCTTTGTACCTCTGCCCCTTTGAACCTCTTACCACGTTATAAAATTCCAAAAACAGCAACTTTTTGTTTAAAAACAAACAATTTGTTACAATTTGTTATTTTTCTACAATTTATTTGCTGATACACAAAAGAGTAATAACTTTGTCCAAAATGATTTAAAAATGCAAGCAAAAGATTTACTGCAGTTAGCAGACCAATTTGGAAGTCCATTGTATGTTTACGATGCCGAAAAAATCCAATCTCAGTACAACAGATTAACTAAAGCTTTCTCTAAGGTAGAAAACTTAAGAGTTAATTACGCCATGAAGGCATTGTCAAACGTTGCGATTCTTCAGTTATTAAAGAACATGGGGTCTGGCTTAGACACTGTATCTATTCAGGAAGTTCAGTTAGGACTTCATGCTGGCTATGATCCTGAGAAAATTTTCTTTACACCAAATGGCGTTTCTCTAGAAGAAATCGAAGAAGTTGCCGCAATGGGTGTACAAATCAATATCGACAATTTATCTATTTTAGAGCAATTCGGAACAAAACATCCACATATTCCGGTATGTATTCGTATCAATCCACACGTAATGGCGGGTGGAAATGCCAATATTTCTGTTGGACATATCGATAGTAAATTCGGAATTTCTGTTCACCAGATTCCGCATATCTTGCGAATTGTTGAAAATACAAAAATGAGTATTGTTGGAATTCACATGCACACAGGATCTGATATTTTAGATATCGAAGTATTCTTGTATGCTGCTGAAATCTTATTTGATACAGCTAAACATTTCAAAGATTTACAATTCTTAGATTTCGGAAGTGGTTTCAAAGTTCCTTACAAAAAAGACGATATCGAAACAGACATCGAAGAATTAGGTAAAAAATTATCAAAAAGATTCAACGCTTTCTGTACAGAATACGGAAGAGATTTAACGTTGATTTTCGAACCAGGAAAATTCTTGGTGAGCGAAGCAGGTCATTTCTTAGTAAAAGTAAACGTAGTAAAACAAACAACATCAACAGTTTTCGCTGGAGTTGACAGTGGTTTCAACCACTTAATTCGTCCAATGTTGTACGGATCTTCACACCACATTGAAAACATCTCAAACCCAAAAGGAAAAGAGCGTTTCTACTCTGTTGTAGGATACATTTGTGAGACTGATACTTTCGCAAACAACCGTAGAATTCAGGAAATTACTGAAGGTGATATTTTATCTTTCAGAAATGCCGGAGCATATTGTTTCTCAATGTCTTCGAACTACAACTCAAGATACAAACCAGCCGAAGTTTTATGGATGAACGGTCAAGGAATCTTAATTCGCCAAGCTGAAACATTTGAAGATTTACTTAAAAATCAAATTCCGTTGCCACAAGAAGTTGCTGCAACAGTTTAAAATAAAAAAAAAGAGAATATCTATTGAATCCCGTTTCTTAATTGAGGCGGGATTTTTTTGTTTTTACGGTTTACCGTAAAATAATTATCTTTTTTTCTTATATATTTGAAATTAACCAAAATAATAACAAGAACTAACTTTATGTAACAAATCGGCACTAAAATTAGCTTTAAAATCAAGTGTAATAGTAAGAAAAAACATCTATTTTAGCTGAATAAAAACTTATCATTCAAAAAAACATATGATTAAAGAATTTCTAGTATCCTTCAAAGAAAATTTAGAAACAAAATCTTCAAATCCATTTTTTGGAACTTTAATAATAATTTGGTTTTTAAAAAACTGGGAACTATTCTACACTCTTTTTAATTTTGACAATAAAACAACTCTTCACACCAAAAAGAATTTCATATTCGATCATTTTAAAAAATTACCGCTTATAGAAAATATTTTTATATGTATATTAAAAGCATTCTTCGTTCTTTTAATTTCCTATTGTTTAATTAACATATCTAGACTTATTATTAACTTTTTTGAAAAGAAAGTAACTCCTTTAATGTATAAGTGGACAGACAAAACAAGTATTGTATTAAAATCAATCTATGATATTTCTGAAGAAGAGCGAAAAAAATTAGAAAAACGTGTAGATGAAGAAAGATCTTCTAGAATAAAATTACAGGATGAATATGATAAATTAGAACAAAAACTTTCTGCGCTATTGCTAAAACAACAGGAACAAATTATTCAAAACTCTAAAAACGACTTTCAAGATTCTGACAAATCATATCCTTCAATAAATAAAGAAAAGAGTAAACTCGATTTAATATATGAAAAATTTAAAAAAGAAAATACAACAACTGATTTCCAAACAATTGTAGATAATATTTTAAATGATATAGTTATGAATGATAGAAGTTCGGAAGTCAAACAATTTATTTCTCTCGGATTAATTGAACGTGATACTCATGATGGTGGAAATAAATATTATTTTAAATTAACTACAAATGGAAAGGATCTTAGTGAAAGATTACTAATTGATAGTCTCAAACAGAATTAAATTTTCATGACTTAATTAATACAAATTGAGTAACTAAATTACATAAAGCTTGCTGAAACTTACTATTAGAAGATATGTCCGAAATAAGCTGTATTACCAATAAAAAATCAAACAATATTAAAATCAAACAACTTAAAATATGGACTTTAACTCTACAGAAGATATAATTTCTCACTTTGAATTAAAAACACAAAATGGAAAAGAAATAAAAAAGGAACTAAAAAAGTTAATTAAAAAAGTTCATCCTGATATTAACAAAGGAGAATTCAAAGATACGAAGGATGAAAGTTTATATCACGAAATTCAATCTGCCTTACATTTTTTTGAAACCAAAAAATCGAATAATTCATTATCTCTACGAAATGAAAATACAGATTTAATGAAAATAATATCGGATTTAACATTTGAGAAAAAACAAGAAAAAATTGTCGAAAACATTAATGCCAAGAATCTAGCTTTGACTGACAAACTCCAAGAAAGTATAGTTTCATATCACAAAGTAAATTCAGCTCCTAAAATTACAGGTATTGTAATAACATCAATAATTACATCACTTTGGGCATTTCCAACTGTAATAAAAGAACATCCCATACTTAAAACTCTTTACAATTATAATGCAGAATTTACAATCGTATGGATTATAAGTTTACTATTAACAGCCATTCTTTGGATTAAAATAAATTCATCTGAAAAACGAGATGAAGAAATAAAGCGAGGATACAAATTAGAATCAAATCAAAACTACATTTTCTCAATTTTTATAAAATGGCTTTTGACAAATCATCAAAACTATGAATATATTGATAATCAAAGAATAATTACATTTTCAAAAGATGATTTAATCTTTTTTTTAATGACAAGATTCGATGTTTTTCAACAAAGACTAAAAAGATTAGGAAAACTTGAAACTTATGAAATTCAACGTGAAGTGGAACATATTGAAAAACACTTTGAAGAAGAAAGCAATAGAAATAAAAAAGGAATCACTCCATATTCCTTACTAAAAAATTTAATCCCAAAACCAGGAAAAATAGATGCTGAAATAGCACAATTAATCTCTGACTTAATTATAGATAGATTAAAAGCAAAAGAAGTAATTACTCAATCAGTTTCGAAAAGTTTAAGTGATAAATACATTTACAAAGATTAAGGATTCTCCACGAAAAAACACACATAATTTTCCATCCAGAAAAACTATGTGTGTTTAAATAAAATAAAATGCCTTTTTCAGACAATCCAAATCCTATGTCTCTATGTGTTTAAAAAAATTAAACCTTCTTCCTCCCCTCAATATTCGGTAAAAATCCTGTTATAATCCCAATCAAAGGCAAAAACGCACAAATTTTAAAAACATATTCTATACTCGTTGCATCGGCTATTTTTCCTAGAACTGCTGAACCTAAACCTCCCATTCCGAAGGCGAATCCGAAGAAAAGACCGGCTACTAAACCAACTTTTCCAGGCAATAATTCGGTTGCGTAAACTAGAATTGCAGAAAAGGCCGAAGAAAGAATCAATCCGATAATTACAGATAAAGTTCCAACCCAAAATAAATCAACATAAGGCAGCATCAAAGTAAAAGGCGCAACGCCCAAAATAGAAACCCAGATTACATATTTTCTTCCGAAACGGTCGCCAATTGGTCCGCCAATTAAGGTTCCTGCAGCAACAGCACCCGAGAATAAAAACAAATATATTTGAGATTGCTGAATCGAAATATGGAATTTATCAATTAAAAAGAACGTATAATAACTCGTAATACTGCTCATGTAAAAGTATTTAGAGAAAATCAAAACCAATAAAATGATCAACGAACCAATAACTCTATTTTTAGATAAATGATGCGTTTCAATTTTAAGAGCCGCTTTATTTGCATTTCTTTCTGATAAATGTTCCGTGTACCAAAGCGCAATTTTGTACAAAGCAAAAATTCCGACTAAAGCTATAATACAAAACCAAGCCACATAACTTTGTCCGTGCGGAATGATAATAAATGCTGCCAATAAAGGTCCGATTGCGCTTCCTGCATTTCCTCCTAATTGAAAAATAGACTGTGCCAATCCTTTTTTTCCGCCCGAAGCCAAATGCGCCACTCTTGAAGATTCCGGATGAAAAATCGAAGACCCAATTCCTATTAAACTTACTGATAATAACAGAAAAGTAAAACTAGAAGCTATAGAAACCAGAAATAATCCGGTCATTGTGAAACACATTCCAATAATAAGTGAATACGGTTTTGAATTTTTATCAGTATACATTCCCACAAATGGCTGTAAAATAGACGCGACGATTTGGTAGGTAAAAGTGATAATTCCGATTTGAGTAAAACTCAATCCGAAATTCTCTTTGATGAGCGGATAAATAGACGGAACTACAGCTTGTAAAAGATCATTGATTAAATGCGAAAAACTGATTATAAAAAGTATTGAATACGTTGTTTTTTTAATTACTTCTGGTTGTACTTTAACGGTTTCCATGAGTTGTATTTAGGTTAATCTTCATTTTTAAAATAACAGCTGTATTATTTATTTGCAAAATTGAAACAAATTACAATGTCAAAATTGCTATATTTGGACAATGAATAATCAGATTCGGACATATCGAATGGCGCAGGATTATGGATACCAAGTCGATCCATCAATTCCTGTTATTGGTTATACTGAAATGGTGAATAACGAAATGTGCATTTCTCACTCGCATCCTAGAGCGCAGCTTATTTATGCCACACGCGGTGTGATGCATGTTGTGGTTGGCAATCATATTTGGGTTGTAAATCCGTTACAAGGATTATGGCTTCCGAGCGGTATCGAACATGAGGTTACTTTTCAGAAAGATGTTAATTATTACAGTGTTTTTATCGATCCATCGGCTACTGACGGATTGCCCATAAATAGTTTTTCTTTTGATATTCCGATGTTCTTAAAACAACTGGTTTTTAAAATTATTACATTCGGAACAGAAGGAAATTTAACCGATTCTCAACACAGAATCATTGCGGTTTTTCTTGATGAACTCGCTCAAATTGTACCAAGTGCTACTTTTTTGCCCACAACAAATAATGAAAGATTGCAAAAAGTTGTTGATCTTCTATTAAATGACGTAGCCAGTAAACATAATATTGATTATTACGCCGAACTTTCGTTTATGAGCAGCCGAACTTTATCTCGTTTATTCATAAAAGAATTAGGAATGAATTTTAGCGATTGGAGAACGCGCTTAAAATTAATCGAAGCCATTAAACGATTAGGCGAAAAACAATCCATAAAAGAAATCGCTTTAGATTTGGGTTATGAAACAGCGAGTGCTTTTATTTTTATGTTCAAAAAACATTTAGGAAAAACACCTTCTAATTATATTTTGGAAGATGAAAATGATACGGATAAAATATCTGCGTAACATTTACTTTTCACTCCGCAATCGACTAACTCAAATAAAAATATTATTTTAGCCTTTACCTAAATCAAACCCCAAAACCAATGAAAATTACGATTCCCCTATCGCTATTATTCCTGTTGCTTACCGCAAATGTATTCAGCCAAACTTTAGCTGATTTAAAATTAAAACCTAAGGAAATTCCCAAAAACTATACTTTAAATGATGGTAATATTTGCATAACGCCTCAGGCTTGCACTTTTTACAATGACATTGAAACCTACAGTAACATCGTTGGAACTGTTAAAAACAAATCCATTCAGAGCTTTAGAAGTAAAGGTGATCGCGGGTCTATTATGTATTTTGAATTTGAACATGTTTTTAAAGGCGATCGCTTTCTGCAAGGATTATTGTGGGGAAAAGACGGTCAGCCAACAGATGAACACCCAGAAGAATATATTGCAAAAGGTAAATTTTTGATTATTTGGAGTCTCCGTTCGGATAGTCCTCTTAGAGAAAAGTCTGAAGCTAAAATAGAAACTCTTTTACAATAATCAACAATTCTAAAAATGAATCGAAAAGGAGCAATTGGAGCATTGCTTGACATCTATGAACAAGCAATTTCAGATCTTAAAAACGTTATTAAAAGTATTCCTGACAATGCTTTGACTAAAATAATAGATGAAACAGCTAATGAAGATTGTAAATCTTTACAAACTATTTTATCCCATGTTGTACGATCAGGCTACATTTATGCTATAAATATTCAAAGTCTTAAAGAACACACTATAAGCAAGCCAGAAAAGGTTTTTCGTTTAACTATTGCCGACTATTTAGAGGACTTAACTAACGTTTTCGAATATACAGAAAATGTTTTCAGAGCATTTACGGATGATGAATTAGAAGAGTATAACGATGCTCTAAAAATAAAAACAGGTTGGGGACAATCTTACGATATTGAACAACTTACAGAACACGCTATTGTTCATATTCTTAGACACAAACGCCAAATTGAAAAAATAATACATAACAAATCGAAGTAAAAACTAGCAGCAATTTGATGCTATAATCTCGTGAACAACATCAAAGGTTATGCTTATCTTTGTTTTTTATTTTAATAAATAGTACAAAAAATGAAACTACAAATAAGAATCTTGATTTACTCCATATTATTCTTTTTATACCTTACAACAACCACTGCTTTACTCACTTTGGGAGAAAAGCTAAAAACTGATCCTTATGTAACTTTAGGCTGTGGATTTGCAGTTTTAAATCTTATCTACGCTTTTTTCGCCTTAAAATGGAACACGTTGCTTAATATAATTTATGCGGTTGCAATTGCTGTTTTAGCATTATTTCTGGCTTTGAAATTTACAAATTTGCACTTGTTATTAAAATACGATCCATATCAGGTTAAAACTGCCATATTTGCGAATGCTGTTTTTTCGATTGTATTTTGGGAGATTATATATCAGATAAAAATCAGAATGAATAAATCTGAGAAAAAATAAGTCTTATCCAAATCAGTTTCAAACATTTGAAACAGAAACAAGTAAAAGTTAACTTTAATTTTTCTTTCACATCTTTAGAATTCATTAAATTTAAAATTCAATTCTAAAACTCAAAAAAAATGAAAAACGTACTTTTTATCTTTGTATTTTTAATTGGTTTATCTGCTTCCGCTCAAACTTCTAAAGAGCTTATTGGAAAATGGCAACTGGTGAAATGGACTAAAAACGGGAAAGAAAAAAGTATTCAGGATCGTTTTAAGACCGATCAGGTTTTTCAGGTATTTAAAGAGAATGGCGATTTTGAAAGTCTTGTTGGTGAGGAATCACACAAAGCAAAATGGAAATTATCTAAAGACAATTCAAAACTGACTATTATTTCGGTGATATTACCAATTGAATTTCGCATTGACTCTTTCGATAATGAAAAACGTGTCATAACAAATGCACAAGTTGGAACTTTCGAATATAAAAAGGTTAGCGAATAAACCAGCTTCGTTTTCTTACTTCTTGTAAAAACAAAACTTCTAATTTAGCCCCGATGGAAACGGCATCCTTTTGTGGTGGGGTTCACCACAAAAGATACAGTGAACAGCGGGACGGGACTCGTTGTGAAAACATTTCTTTCTGCTCCTAAAATAAATTGAAAGAAAGGCATAGTTGTTGAAAGTTAAAAAAGATATATTTACGCCTTCAAAAATCGACTATGCAAAAAATTACTTTACTCCTTTCTATATTATTTCTAACCTTCTCGTCTTGTGGCGTAAAAACCACGCAATCACTTATTAGCGACGGAAATTACGATGGTGCAATTGATCGCGCCATAGAGGCATTAAGAACAAAAAAAGACTCAAAAGGGAAACAAGATTATGTTTATTTGCTTGAAGAAGCTTTCGCGAAAGCTAAAGACAGAGATTTACGTAATCTGGAATTACTGTCTAAAGAAGCAAATCCGTCAAATGCTGAACGTATTTATAATACGTATTTGCAACTAAATGACCGTCAGGAAAAAATAAGACCTTTATTGCCGCTGCCTTTGTTGAAACAAGGCAAAAATGCCAGTTTTCAGTTTGATAATTATTCGGATGCCATTGTAAACAGTAAAAATGCGCTTTCGAAATACCTGTATGAAAACGCTTCTGCCCTTTTAAAATCGAACAACAAACTGGACTTCAGAAAAGCGTATGATGATTTTTTCTATTTGGAAAGCATTAATCCAAATTACAAAAACACCAAAAAACTGATGAGCGACGCGCAGTTTAAAGGTACTGATTTTGTAGATGTATACGCCAAAAACGAAACCAATATGGTGATTCCGAAAATGTTGCAGGATGATTTATTGGATTTTAAAACTTACGGACTGAATGATAAATGGACCGTTTATCATAGTGCCAGACAGAAAAATGTTAATTATGATTATAGTCTGATTATCAATTTCAGACAAATTTTTATTTCGCCTGAACAGATAAAAGAAAAAGAATTTATTAAAGAAAGACAGGTTAAAGATGGTGTAAAAACACTTTTGGACAGCCGCGGAAAGCCTGTAAAAGATAGTCTTGGTAAAGAAATCAAGGTTGATAATTTTAAAATGCTTCGCGCAACAGTATACGAATTCAGACAATTTAAATCGTGTCAGGTAACTGCAAAAATTGATTATGTTGACAGCAAAACCAATCAGCTTGTTCAGACTTTTCCTTTGAGCAGCGAATATGTTTTTGAGAACATTTACTCGACTTATAAAGGAAATCGAAATGCTTGTGAAGATAATTATCTAAACTATTTCGACAAACGCGCTGTGCCATTTCCTAATAATGAGCAAATGGTCTATGATACCGGAGAAGACCTGAAAGCGAAACTTAAAGACATTATTGTTCGAAATAAGTTCCGAAGTTAGGGAGATAAAAACCAGTTGTTTTTTCTTAATAAACATCATTATTTTCTTTTCAAAATTTTAACATTTGTAGTAAAAAAGGATTATTTTCGCATCACAAAAACAATCCTTTTTACGCAGATTTTATGAAGATTTTCAAAGATTCAATTGTTGTATTTTTTGCCTTATTATCATTTGTATTCAATTCTTGCAGCAGCACCGAAGATGCACAATATGTGCCTCCTACGCTTGTAAATCTTCAGGAAACTGGATTATTGGGTCAGCCTGTTTCGATCGAGCTTAAGAATTTTGAAGCCGACAAATTACAGGTTTTTTTTGACATGGAAAAAGCAAGAATTGAAGAAAGTTCTGAAAACGGAATTACTGTAATTGTTCCGCGAACTATTAAAAGAAATAATCCAACGTTAAAAATTATTGATCTTAACGAAAACAAAACAATCGTCGAAAAGACCTTTTTGTTAAAAAAACCGATCGTTTCCAGCTACAGCAGCGAAAGTGCTACTTTTAATGAAACACTTACTGTTTATGGTGAAAATTTCGATACCAATAAAGATTTTATCTCCGTTTTTGTAAATGATGAAAAAGCGGTAATTGTAAACAATGATTACAACAAAATCGAAATACAAATTCCGACCAAAATCACAAAAGCCAATCTAGAGGTAAAAGTTAAATCACAGTTGCAGGAAACAACTTCATCAGTGGCTTTAGCTCTAAAAGCTCCAATTATCAAAAGCATTCGTAATAGCAGTGTTTGGTTGCAGACTTATTTATACATAAATGTCGAAAATTTCAATCCCGATAGTAGTTTGGGGGAATTATTTATCAATGGTGTCCCTAGTAATTATTTTACAGTAAATGATAAAACTGTAGAAGTTATTATGCCTCCAGGACCTTATAAGGATTTTAAAATCACCAACATCACCTATAAAACTGCGGGATTAACCACTAGTTATGATTATGACGTAAAAATATTAAACGATTTTATAATGGTTGATCATATTGATAATGCTGGTATTGATCATACTATATTTACTCATAACAATAAAGCATACGCTCTTAAATATGCTATGAATGATGCTAACGATTCGGCAAATCGTACCTATTCTTTTCTTGAATTCTCTCCAGTAACAGAAAAATGGACCGAATTATCTTCCTTTAAATATTCAGGGTATATTGCAGATGCCGTATACGATGGTGAAGATACCGTTTATTTGTATCGATTGTCAGTTGCCAGCCAAACGTATAGCATGACAAAACTGAATATGAATACTTTCAAAGAAACAGCGATAACGCTTCCGAGCAATAAAATTCAAGGCCCAATGATTTTTGCTTATCAGGACAATCTTTATTTGCTAAGCGGACTAAATAATGATCAGGGTAATACAACTGTTCGTACTCAAAAATATAAGTATTCTAAAAATAATAATACATGGACTGAACTGGCTAGTACAGCATTCTCTCCTATTCCACTTGTAGCCAATGGAAGTTCCGGTCAATGTAAGTATATCTTCAATGGAGGTAATCTTTATCTTTCCGATGGCATTAATTACAGAATTTTCAAAATTACTCCTAGTCTTGCTGTGACCGCTAATCCTAATCATTATCGTTTGTTTTTTGATTATGGCAATAGCATTATTGTAAAAGATGTAAACTACTGGTCATTTTTTATAAATATGGAGACCAATAAATCTGTAAACTTAGATATGGACAGTCTATTTGGTTATAGTGAACAGTTTTTCACACTCAATAATCAAATTTACTATCTACGAAACAGTTGGTCTGTTTATTACCAAAATACAATATACACGCAAAAACTAAGAAAAGAAATCTTAAATGGAATACTTTAAAAAATATGCAGCATTTATCATCTTGAGCTTAATTGTCTTTGGATGTTCTGCTGATGAAGAACCGCAAAAACCATTAGAACTTACAATCACCAATTTTAAAACTTCTTACAATGAAGTAAAAATCGATTGGGAACTTCAAAGACCAGATGGTGTTATTATTGACGATTTGACAATTTACCGAATTGAAAAAAATGGTGAATCTGATTTTTACCAGGAAAAGATGATAGCAAATCTGCCTTCAAATGAAACCTCATTTGTTGACACCGATGTTCCCTACAAAGAAGAGGTTTCTTACTCTGTTCGAATTTTATACAGAGACGAACGAGAGAAGGTACCTACTTACGGTAACGAAATGAAAAGCGAAACAAAAAAATTCATACGCGATATTATAAAATTCGATCGTGTTCCTTTTCAGGTTCAAAAAGATCCTACTCAACCCAATATTTTTCATATTCTAAATAAAGATCAAGCCGGTTCTTTAATAAAATATAATAGTACAAAAAATAGTATTGAGCATACTACCACATTTGAAAATGGTTTCTACCTAAATAATAAATTTCATATTGTAAACAACAATGAAATTTACATTGCTGATACAAAAGGCAGAATATACCGAATTAATACTAATAGCTATGAAACTATAGACTCTTATTTAGCTTTAGTTACTGATAATCTGAATTCTTTTTCCGTTTCAGGAAATCGTATTTACTATCAGGATGACGAAGATTGGTGCATTTATGATACTTCTGCGCGAACATCTACAAAAACAGGATATATTAGTAATTCAGACTACTCAGAATATATGGGCAACGACAAAACCTTGTTGTTGTATTGCCAAAATGAACAATATGGTTCGATGGGATTTGTAGGTTATACTCCAGCAAATTGTCCGGGTTTTATGGATTGCTCTCCTGTCACTTACTATTATACACCGTGGGCTCTAAAACCCAATTCAATAGATGCTAATATTTTCTCATGGAATACTGACAAATCAAAATGCATTTCTTCAATTAATGGTTGTGTTTTTAATACCAGCACGCTAAAACCCGAAATAAGATTAAATGATATTACCGGTAAACATTATTTTCAGTTTGCTTTTGATGCTCAAAACAACATCTATGCTACTGTACAAGGTGAAAAGAAAATTCATAAATTCAACTCCGAATACAAACTGGTCGAAGTCATTGATACAAAATTATATCCCTTATTTCCTTTACTAACTACTGATGGATTAAAAGTTGTAGGAAGTTACGAACCTGTTTCTTACTGGAGCTTTGGATATGGCAATAATTTTGATTTTAATGTAAAATGTGCTATTGAGACTTTTTAAAAAGTATTTCCCATTTCTTTTGAAACAACCACATAAGTTGTAAAAATACATCTTCCCTATTTTTTTAAGGCACATTTCTATGTGCCTTTTTTCATTGCATTATATTGGTTTTTAAATAAAAATCATTTTTTCACATTGCGCAACCAAAAAGTTGCGTATATTTGCAACTAATTAGTTGCGAATTAATTTTCACAAAAATGAAACGAGATATTTTTCAGGCTATTGCCGATCCGACCCGCAGAGCGATTTTAGTTTTGATTTCTTCAAGTGCATTAACACCAAATGCTATTGCAGAACAATTTCAAACTACAAGACAAGCAGTATCTAAACACATTAAAATTTTAAGTGAATGTGATTTATTGGAAGAAAAAAAAATGGGCAGGGAAATTTACTACCAGCTCAAAATTGAAAAAATGAAAGAAGTTGATCAATGGCTGGAGCAATTCAAAAAGATTTGGGAAAGCAGATTTAGTCAATTAGATCAAGTATTAATAAATTTAAAATCTAAAGAAAATGAAATCTGATCTTATTATGAATTTTTCCATAGATAAGGAAAATAAAACCGTAAATGTAAAACGCGAATTTAACGCGTCATTGTCAAATGTATGGTCTGCCTGGACAGAAGCAGAAATTCTGGATCAATGGTGGGCGCCGGCTCCTTTTAAATCTAAAACAAAAAGTATGGAATTTAAAGAAGGCGGACGAAGAATGTACGCCATGGTAAGTCCTGAAGGCGATGAACGCTGGAGTTTTTTTGAATATACTTCGATTTCTCCAAAAACAAACTTCAAACATACTTCTACTTTTTGTGATGCTGATGCTAATCCGATTCCGAATTTTGGAAGCTCGCTTTGGGATATTACTTTTTCTGAAAAAGGCGAATTGACAGTTGTCGATATCGCAATTAGTCGTGACAATTTTGCCGAAATTGAACAACTAATTGCTACAGGATTTAAAGAAGGATTTACAAGTGCACTGACAGGTTTGGAAAAAATCCTGGAGGCAAAAAAATAAAGACTTTTCAAATTATTGACTAATCTAAAATCTCAAGAAAATGAAATCAAATCTATTAATGGATTTTACTGTAAATAAAGAAACAAGTACAGTACATGTAAAACGTGAATTTGCGGCTTCGTTAGCTAATGTTTGGTCGGCTTGGACAGAAGCTGAAATTCTGGATCAATGGTGGGCGCCGGCTCCGTGGAAAGCGAGAACAAAAAGTATGGAATTCAAAGAAGGTGGTCGCAGACTTTACGCTATGGTTGGCCCACAAGGAGAAGAACATTGGGCAATTGCCGATTTTACTTCGATAACTCCTAAAACTAATTTTAAATATCTTGATGCTTTCTCAGATAGTGACGGAAATTTAAATAAAGATTTTCCGCGTTCTGACTGGGATGTTAATTTTTCTGAACAAGGCGCTACTACTTTTGTTGACATTGTAATCAAACACGATAAGCTTTCAGACCTGGAAATGATTATTGAAATGGGCTTCAAAGAAGGTTTTACCATTGCAATGGAAGGTCTGGACAAAATTTTTGCAGAACAGGCAAAATAATATTCCAGCTTACGCAAAAAGGCTAATGCAAAAGAAAAGTGAACTGATATTAAATTCGTATTTTCGTTTTTACAAAACATTTTACTTTCCACTTAATGAACAAATTTATTGCCTTAGCCTTTTTACTATTAGCACCCACTTTCATATTCAGCCAAAAAGTAAAACAAAAAACTACAGAAACTTCTAAACCATTCGTTTTAGGTGTTATTGATGAAATTCAATCGAAAGAATTAAACGAAAAAAGGACTTTAAATATTTATCTTCCGGAAGGTTATAAATCCGAAGATGCAACGCGATATCCTGTTATATATTTATTAGACGGTTCTGCCGATGAAGATTTTATTCACATCGCAGGATTGGTTCAATTTAATAGTTTCGAATGGATTAATCAGGTTCCAAAATCGATTGTAGTTGGTATTGCAACAGTTGATAGACGCAGGGATTTTACTTTTCCAACCACTCTTGAAGAAGATAAAAAACGTTTTCCAACTACCGGACATTCGGATAATTTTATTGCTTTTATCGAAAAAGAATTACAGCCTTTTATAGATAAAAAATACAAAACCACAGAATCCAAAACCATTATCGGTCAATCTTTAGGAGGATTATTAGAAACGGAAATCCTGCTGACAAAGCCTTCTCTTTTTAATAAATATGTAATTGTAAGTCCGAGCTTATGGTGGAATAACGGTTCTATTCTAAATTTAGATTCTGAAATTTTTAAGGAAAGTTTCAAAGAACCGACTGAGATTTATATTGCGGTTGGCAAGGAAGGATTAACTCCAACAGCAATACCAAGAGTTATGGAAGTTGATGCAAATATATTGGCGGATAAAATAAAAGCTTCGAAAAGCAAAAACATTAAAGTGTATTTTGACTATTTTCCATTAGAAAATCATGGTACCATTTTGCATCCTGCTGTTTCGAATTCCTTTAAATTCTTCTATCCAATAATTGAATAATTAGAATATAAATAGCAACTTTTTAAATCCTGTTTTATGAATTCAAATCTAGTTAAACTCTTTTTACGCCTTGCAATTTCGATTGGATTTCTATCTGCAGTTGCAGACCGATTTGGGTTATGGAGTAAAGAAAACTCTACTTGGGGAAATTGGGAAAACTTTCTTAGTTATACGAAAGTTCTAAATCCTTTTTTACCTGATAATTTAATTTCACCAATCGGCATTGTAGCAACAGCTCTCGAAATCATTTTTCCTTTGTTTCTCTTAATCGGATTTAAAACGGAGCTATTCGCGAAACTTAGCGGTTATTTGTTATTGCTTTTTGGTCTTTCGATGGTCTTTTCAGTTGGCATAAAAGCGCCTTTAGATTATTCAGTTTTTACAGGTTCGGCGGCTTGTTTTGCTTTGAGTTTGATGAAGGAAAAATATATTGAAATTGATAGTCTTATTTTGAAAAACAAATAATTAAAAGCAGATTTCTTAAGCTTTTCAGGTTTTGCAAAAACATTTGTATCTTTGCCGCAGTAAAAACAAACAGGTAATTTTATGTGAGAAATAATTTCTTTAGGAAAAAATAGATAGCTCCCAATGGGTTTGCTATGATTATTCACTTTCAAAGAAGAAATTATGCTTACTTTACAAAACATCTCATATCTACATGCGAACAGACACTTGCTGTTCGATAAAATTACTTTTACAATCAACAGTCACGAAAAAGTTGCTTTAATTGGCAACAATGGTGTTGGAAAATCCACTTTATTAAAAATCATCTCAAGAGAATTACAACCTGCTGAAGGATCGATTAAAGTAGCTTCTAAACCCTATTTTATACCGCAGATTTTCGGACAATTTAATCATCTTACAATTGCTCAGGCTTTACAGATAGATGAAAAACTAACTGCATTTCATGAAATTCTGAACGGAAATGTCTCTGAAGAAAACCTAAATATTTTAAACGACGACTGGACCATCGAAGAACGTTGCAATGAAGCTTTGCAATATTGGGAACTCAATGATTTAAACCTGAATCAAAAACTGGAAACACTCAGCGGAGGCCAAAAGACAAAAGTTTTTCTGGCCGGAATTTCTATTCATCAGCCTGAAATTATTCTGTTGGATGAACCGAGCAATCATCTGGATGTTGTTGCAAGAGCGCTGCTGTATCAATTTATAAAAAACACAACTGCAACTTTAATTATCGTTAGTCATGATCGAAAATTATTGAATTTGCTAAACGCTGTTTACGAATTAAGCAAACACGGAATTACTGTTTATGGCGGCAATTATGCCTTTTATGCAGAACAAAAACAAATTGAAAAGAATGCTTTAGCCAATGATATTCAGAGCAAGGAAAAAGCATTACGCAAAGCGAAAGAAAAAGAGCGCGAAACACTACAACGTCAAAACAAATTAGATTCCAGAGGCGAAAAGAAACAAAAGAAAGCGGGCGTTTCCAGAATTATGATGAATACTTTGCGCAACAATGCAGAAAATAGTACTGCTAAAGCGAAAGATATTCACGCAGAAAAAATTGGAAACATTTCGCAGAACTTGCAAGATTTGCGTTCTGGTTTGCCAGAAATCGATAAAATGAAATTTGGTTTTGAGAAAACAGCTTTACATAAAGGCAAAATTCTTTTTACGGCGAAAGATGTCAATCACAGTTTTGAGAATCAATATTTGTGGCGAGAGAATTTAAACCTTCAAATAAAAAGTGGCGACAGAATTGCCATACAAGGTATAAACGGCTCCGGAAAAACCACTTTAATCAAAATGATCATCGGAACTCTGCAACCAAAAACAGGAACAATTTACAAAACCGATGCAAAAGTAATTTACATAGATCAGGATTATTCGTTGATTCAAAATCAATTAACGGTTTTTGATCAGATTCAGCAGTTTAATGATTCCGGTTTAGAAGAACATACTTTAAAAATGAAACTGAATAAGTTTTTGTTTTCACAGAATGACTGGGCTAAACCTTGCAGTGCCTTAAGCGGAGGCGAAAAAATGCGTTTACTATTGTGTTGCTTAACCATAAATACAAAAGCTCCGGATGTTATTATTCTTGATGAACCCACAAACAATCTCGACATACAGAATATCGAAATCCTTACTGCTGCCATTAATGAATATGACGGAACATTAATTGTGGTTTCGCACGATGATTTGTTTTTGGAAGAAATAAAGATTTCCGATTTTATTTCGCTTCCATAATCTTATGAAAATGAAATTTCCGATCTAGCCCCGATAGAGCCGGTATCCTTTTTGTCCCGCCACTGCGGGACAAAAAGATATAGGCGAAAGCGGGACAACTGTTCCTGAAATACTTTTTTTTCTGCTCCTAAAGAAAATTATCCAAGCCAACCTTCCCTATCCAGACTCCTGTATTGAATAGCTTCGGCGATGTGTTGCGCGATTATATTTGGTGCGTTATCTAAGTCGGCGATGGTACGGGAAACCTTCAAAATTCTGTCATAGGCTCTGGCAGAAAGATTCAGACGTTCCATAGCATTTTTGAGAAGTTCTTTGGATTGTTCGTCTAACATACAATACTCACGAATCAATTTACTGCTCATTTGCGCATTGTAATGAATGTTTTCGACAGTCTCAAAACGTTGGGTCTGAATTTCTCTGGCTGCAGTAACGCGTTTTCTGATTTCTACACTGTTTTCCGCTTTTCTGTCATCCGCCAATTTCTCAAAAGGAACGGGCGTAACCTCAATATGAATATCGATTCGGTCTAAAAGCGGACCGGAAATTTTACTCATATAACGCTGCATTTCATGCGGAGAAGAAGTGTTTGGCATGCTTGGATCGTTAAAAAATCCGCTTGGACTGGGATTCATACTTGCCACAAGCATAAATGAAGACGGATAAGTAACGGTAAATTTGGCGCGCGAAATAGTTACTTCACGATCTTCAAGAGGTTGGCGCATGACTTCTAAAACATCGCGTTTAAACTCGGGCAATTCGTCCAGAAACAAAACACCATTGTGCGCCATAGAAATTTCTCCAGGTTGAGGATAACTTCCTCCACCAACAAGCGCAACATTTGAAATAGTGTGGTGCGGCGAGCGAAAAGGCCGCTGATTCATTAATCCGACTTCCTTTAATTTTCCGGCGACGCTATGAATTTTAGTTGTTTCGAGCGCTTCACGCAATGTCATTGGCGGCAAAATACTCGGAACTCTTTTGGCCAGCATCGTTTTTCCTGCGCCGGGCGGACCAATTAAAATAATATTATGTCCACCTGCTGCTGCAATTTCCATGCAGCGTTTTATACTTTCTTGTCCGCGAACGTCAGAAAAATCAAATTCGGGAAAATCGAGGGTTTTGTAAAACTCTGCCCTTGTGTCAATAACGGTTGGTAATAAAGTACCTTTTCCGATAAAAAAGTCAATAATTTCCTGCAAATTACTTACTCCATAAACATCAAGTCCCGCGACAATTGCAGCTTCTTTTACATTTTGTATTGGCAGAAAAAAACCTTTATAACCTTCCTCTTTTGCTTTTATGGCAATAGGCAATGCACCGCGAATAGGCTGCAAACTTCCATCTAAGGAAAGTTCGCCCATAATGATATATTGCTCAATTTCCGGTGCTTTGATCTGATCAGAACCAACAAGAATTCCCATTGCGAGTGGTAAATCATAAGCCGAACCTTCTTTTCTAAGGTCGGCCGGTGCCATATTTATGGTTATTTTTTTTCCAGGAAAACTTAATCCGTTGTTTTTGAGCGCCGCAGCAATTCGGTAACTGCTTTCTTTTATTGCATTATCTGGAAGGCCAACTAAATGATAGCCAATCCCTTTGTCCATATGTACTTCTATGGTTATAGTTGTGGCTTCAACTCCAAAAACAGCACTTCCGTAAACTTTTACTAACATAATTATCTTTTCATTAAATGATTTTTAAATCTAATGAAAAAATGTTGTTATGTAAATATTTTCTTTCAAAAATATTCTAGAAAGACAAATTAATTTGATTTTTAATTTCTTCAACCAATTGACTCAATTCCAAACAGTTTTTATGCGACCAAAGCTCGCTTTCGATTTGGTTGTTTTGGATGCATTTTTGACATTCTATAATTTCATGTGAATATCCTTTTCCGAGAGTTGGCAAACTAAAAACTGCTTCCTTTTCTCCATTTTGAAATATAGAATATCCGTCAGCAACAAACCAGGGTGCGTTGAGTTCGATTCGTCCTTTTGTTCCTGAAATGATGGCTTTCATTTCAGAATCAGAAACAATTGAAGCGTGCAAAACAGCTTGAGCCGATTCGTATTGTAAAATCATAGAAGTCTGTAAATCGATATCATTTTTATGTTTAATCGCTTTCGCTAAAACCTCTTTCGGGTTTCCCAATAGTATATAAGAAAGGAATAAGGGATATACGCCGATATCATACAATGCTCCGCCGCCTAGTTTTTTATCAAAAAGTCTTTTATGTTCTGTTTCACTTCCGTGGAAGGCAAAATCGGCATTTATATAGTTAACATTTCCAATTAATCCATTTTTAATTTTTTCCAAAACATCCTGAACAGAAGGAATAAAACGCGTCCAGAAAGCTTCCATAAAAAACCTATTGTATTTTACTGAAGCTTCTGTCATTCGAAGTGCATCATTATAAGATAATGCCATTGGTTTTTCGCATAAAACGTGCTTACCGCTTTCTAATGCTTTTATAGACAATTCGGCGTGTGAATTATGAGGCGTTGCGATATACACAATCTCAACCTCCGGATCTTCAAAAAGTAAATCATATGAATCGTATACTTTTGAAGATTTAAATTTTGCCTCAAAGTCTTTCGCTTTTACTATATCTCTTGATGCAACAGCAGTTAATTCGGCATTTTCAATCAATACTAAATCAGACGCAAACTGAGTTGCAATATTTCCGAGTCCGATTATTCCCCATTTAATTCTTCTATTTTCCATTCTTATATTATAATCATCAAAATTGTTAAAAAGATTAAAAAAAATCTCCCACAACAAACTAAAGACGTTTTTTAAACAACAAATATCTATTATCCTACAAAAAATAGCAATCAATTACCCCAAAAATTATTAAAAATGAGGATAAGTGAAAAAAAAATGTTGCTAAATTGTAAATTTTAAGTTTGTTTTAAGAAATTCACGCAAAATACAAGGGGTTAAATTTTAAATTTAACAAAAATCAAACACACAACCCTATTTTTTTAGGGGGTATTAAATGATTTCATACTTTTATCAAAAATTTAAAACTAAATAACTATGCGAAAAATTATTTTAAGTGTGATCCTCATCACGATTTTGTTACTATCTATTTTTTCTATCTCATTTGTTACTGAATCAAAAACATTAGGCGCTCATGTTGTCGAACTAAAATTAGACACGGGTGATACAGCATGGATGGTAGTTGCTACTGCATTTGTATTATTAATGACTCCGGGACTAGGATTTTTCTATGGCGGAATGGTAGGAAAGAAAAACGTAATCAGCACAATGCTACAAAGTTTCATGGCAATGGTAATTGTTACCGTTCTTTGGATCGTAATTGGTTTCGGATTATGTTTTGGACCATCTATAGGCGGTTTCATTGGAGATCCTTCTTCAAATATATTTTTCCAGGGCGTAAGCGCCAATACGGCATGGGAATTGGCACCAACAATCCCAATGATTCTTTTTGCTTTATTCCAGGCAAAATTCGCCATCATTACTCCAGCGCTAATCACGGGAGCTTTTGCTGAGCGTGTACGTTTCTGGGCTTACTTATTATTCATGGTTTTATTCATCTTATTCATATACGCTCCACTTTGCCACATGACTTGGCATCCTGACGGATTGTTCTTCGGATGGGGAGTTCTTGACTTTGCTGGTGGTACTGTAGTACACATGAGTGCTGGATGGGCTGCTTTGGCTGGAGCAATTTTCTTAGGAAAACGTAAAGTTCAAAAAGTAAATCCTGCCAGAATTACTTATGTATTATTAGGTACAGGTCTATTATGGTTTGGATGGTTTGGTTTCAATGCAGGTTCTGCAGTTGGAGCAAGCAGTCTTGCTGCACAGGCTTTAGGAACAACTACAATTGCTGCTGCTTCTGCTGCTATGGCTTGGGTTTTCCTTGACAAAATATTAGGACATAAATTATCTGCAATGGGCGCTTGTATTGGAGCTGTTGTTGGATTAGTAGCAATTACACCTGCTGCTGGTTTCGTAAGTATTCCTCACGCTTTAGCAATCGGTATTATTGCTGCTGTAATAAGTAATCTTGTGGTTAGTAAATTCCCTAAAGGGAAAATTGACGATGCTCTTGATGTTTTCGCTTGTCACGGTGTTGGAGGAATGGTAGGAATGTTATTAACTGGAGTTTTTGCTTCTAAAAGTGTAAACTCTGTTGTAGGTGACCACGAAGGATTGATCTTTGGTGACGCTACATTATTCTTAACACAATTGAAAGCATTAGTAATCGTTTCAATCTTTGCTTTTGTAGCTTCTTATGTTTTATTCTTCATTGTAAATAAAATTACTCCTCTAAGAGTTACTGAAGAAAAAGAAGAATTAGGATTAGACATCTCTCAACACGGAGAATATCTATAAAAATTAATTACCCTCTTTTTGCCTTTACAAAAAAATCCCTCTAAGCTACAACTTAGAGGGATTTTCATTTGAATTAATATCAACTTATTAGTCCTTAGTAATTAGTTATCAGTGATTAGTTACTTTGTTTAGTTCAACCATTTAACTTCATAAAATTATAAAGGAAAAAGACTAGGAACTAATTACCAATCACTAAGAACTAAATAATTCATTTAAAATTCGCAATTCCTTCTTTAAGCCATTCCAAATATTCTGCAGTACTTACATAACTAATTGTTGGCTTAGAAGTATGTAAATTATTACCTTCTAAATCTGTAATAACATATAAAGGCTGCGTATTTGTTTTATATTTTGAAATCATAAAATCAGTCCACTTATCACCTACTGTAACAATTTCATCACCGGCTTTTGTTACAAATTGCTCTTCTTTTGGCAATTCTCTTTTGTCATCAACATATAAAGAAATCAAAACAACTTCATTTTTTAAGATTGGCAAAACCGCTGGGTCCGACCAAACATTATTTTCCATTTTTCTACAGTTTACGCATGCATAACCTGTAAAGTCCAACATAATTGGCTTATTGATTTCTTTTGCATAAGCCACCCCATCTTCATAATCATGGAAAACCATAATTCCGTGAGGACCTAATTCTGCTCCTTCAGGAAGCCCCTTTACTGTTTCTGCACTTCCAACTGAATTTCCTGAACCACCAACTCCAAAAGGGCTTTCGCTATAGGTTTGAGGAGGTGGAAAAGCACTAATTAATTTTAAAGGCGCTCCCCATAATCCCGGAATCATATAAACTGTAAAACTTAAAACAAGTAATCCCAAAGACAATCTTCCAACCGAAATGTGATTCGTCGGGCTATCGTGTGGCAATGTAATTTTTCCGAATAAATAAAACGCCAAAGCTCCAAAAATAGCAATCCAGATCGCTAAGAAAACTTCTCTTTCTAAGAAATGCAATTGAAGTACTAAATCGGCATTTGATAAAAATTTAAACGCTAAAGCTAATTCTAAAAATCCTAAAACAACTTTTACTGTATTTAACCATCCGCCAGATTTTGGCAATGAATTCAACCAACCAGGGAACATTGCAAATAACATAAATGGAAGAGCTAAAGCTGAAGAAAATCCTAACATTCCAACAACCGGAGCGATTCCACCATTTGAAGCCGCGTCTACTAATAATGTTCCAACAATTGGTCCCGTACAAGAGAAAGATACGATTGCTAAAGCCAAAGCCATGAATAATATTCCAACTATTCCGCCTTTGTCTGCTTGTTGATCGGCTTTGTTTGCCCACGAATTTGGCAACATGATTTCAAAAGCTCCCAAAAATGATGTAGCAAAAATGATTAAAATAACAAAGAATATTAAGTTGAACCAAACATCTGTAGACAATGCATTTAAGGCATCTGCACCAAATATTTTAGTTACAATTAAACCTAAAATCACGTAAATAGCAATAATTGAAAGTCCGTATATAATAGCATTTCTAATTCCTTTTGCTCTGCTTTTGCTTTGCTTCGTAAAGAAACTCACCGTCATTGGAATCATTGGGAAAACACAAGGTGTAAATAAGGCCGCAAAACCACCTAAAAAAGCAAGGAAAAAGATTGACCACAAGCTTCTTGCTGCTGCAGGTGCCGGCATATCTTCTTTTGAAACTGGTTCTTCTATGTTCGATTTTACAACTTGAGTTTTTGCAGTATCTGTTGCTTTCGCGATTGTATCTACAGCAATTCCAGGTACTTTTGTTTCATCTTTTTTCGCCTCTGTTATTGCCGGAACTGCTTCCATATTGAAAGTTGACGGAATAGCAATAGAGAATTTTTTATTCGAATTGATACAAACTTCTTTACAAACCTGAAAATCAAACTCTACATCAACCGTTTTTAAATTTGGGTTGATGATCTTGATTTCCTGCTCAATGTGTGCTTTTCCTTCAAAGAAAGTTTCATTTACACCAAAAACATCATTGAAAGCTGTCTTGGTTTTTCCTTCTTTGGCTTTGCCTATTAATTCGTAGTTTCCTTTTTGATTTTTAAATGCAATTTCCAATGCAAGTGGTCCACCTTCAGGCGTGAACTGTGAATACATATGCCAGTCTTTTTCAATTGTTCCATCAAAAACTAAAACAGCATTATTTCCTGTTTTCTTTTCAATTTTAGCAGTCCATTTAACCGGTTCTAAAACCTGTGCATTACCTTTTGCAAAAGCAAAAAAGAAAAACAGCAGAAATAAAAGGGATTTGCTCCAGTAATTTTTTAGCATTATCGTTTGACGGTATTGATTAAAGTTCATTATTGCAATTCTATTTTAAGTATGTTATTTGTGGTATTTTCAATTTTAAAGCGCTCATCCTGTCTCAGTCCAACAACCCAGACAATTTGGTTATCTGAAGACAAAATCCATGTTTTTTCTTTTTCAATCAGCGATAGTTTTTCATCTTTAAAAAGCTTACTTACTTTTTTTGATTTTCCCTGCATTCCAAAAGGATGAAAAACATCTCCTTCATTCCATTTACGTAAAATTAGAGGAAACCGGATTTTTTCAGAATCCACAAATATAGCCTTATTTGATTCTATACTTATGTGATCTACGTTACAAAGTCTCAATTTTAAGGGAAAATTAACTTCTGTATCGTTTTCCTGAATTTCGAATTCTTCGTTTTCTGACTCTTCAGAAAGTGGACTCAAAATAAGCGTTTCCCTGTTTTTAAGTAATCTGAATGCAGAAGAAATCACTTGCTTTCCTGATTGTCCTTTTACCAAATCATAAATATCATTCCAGGCTGTAAAACCAAATTCATTCAGCCATTGATACAGATACGATTTATAATTGGGTAATTTTTTAAGCTGATTCAAATCAAAGTGAATATCTTCTCCTTCTTCTCTCGCTACTTGCTGATAAATCATAATCGAAGCATCTTCAACCATTTCTTGTGATTCCTGCAAATAGGATTGCGTTTTCTGAAAAGCATCCAGAAAATTTGGATTGATTTCCTTTAAAACCGGAACTAAGTCGTGCCGAATTTTATTTCGAAGATATTTGTTTGAAGCGTTGCTGCTGTCTTCGCGCCATTCAATATTATTTCCTTCGGCAAATTTCAGAATTTCTTCTCTTGAAAAAGGCAAAAGCGGACGAATAATTCGGTCATTTTCTTCCGGAATTCCGGTTAATCCATCTAATCCGGTTCCGCGGGTTAGATTTATAATAAAGGTTTCCAGATTATCGTCGGCGTGATGTGCGGTTAAGATATAATCGAAATTTTCTTCATCCAAAAGTTCGTAAAACCAGCTGTATCGTAGTTCTCTCGCAGCGACTTGTGTGGATAATTTATAATCTTCGGCGAAAGCCTTAGTATCAAATTGAGTAGTAAAAAACGGAATGTCATTTTGATTGCAATACTTCTGGACAAATTCCTGATCTCCAAAACTTTCTATACCGCGAAGCTGAAAGTTGCAGTGCAAAACTGCAATTTCAAAAGGCAATTGCTTCATTAAATGCAACAAAACCATACTGTCCAAGCCTCCGCTAACAGCCAGAAATAGTTTTTTACTTTCCAAAAATGGAAATCTCGAAACGATATGATCTTGAAATTTTGAAAACATCTGATAAAAGTAAAAAATTAAATTCGTTCTATTTTTAAATGAAATGTTAAGTGGTGTTTATTAACCACGAATTACACAAATATTTTCTCACGCAGATTTTGCAGATTGAGCTGATTTTTTTTACTCTTGAAAAGATTTACACAGATTTTATTTATTTGAAATTAAATCTGCTTAATCAGCAAAATCTGCGTAAAAAAAAATCAGCTCAATCTGCAAAATCTGTGGCAAAAAATTACTGCAAAACCTCGTGCATTGCTTTAGCTTTCAATAAACATTCTTCGTATTCTTTTTCTGGATCTGAAAGCGATGTGATGGCACTTCCAACAGAAAATGAAACATATTTATTTTCCTGATTGTATAAAATACTTCTGATTACGACATTAAAATCAAAATCGCCTTCTGGTGTAAAATAACCAACTGCTCCGCTGTATAAACCACGTTTTGTTTCTTCCAGATTTTCGATAATTTTCATAACCGAAATCTTTGGTGCTCCTGTCATGCTTCCCATTGGGAAAGTCGTTTTTAAAACATCAACCGCAGAATATTGAGGATCAACTTTTGAAGTTATTGTCGAAATCATTTGATGCACTTGCAGAAACGAATAAATTTTGCAAAGTTCTACAACCTCAACGGAACCTTTTTGAGCGGTGTGTGATAAGTCATTACGAACCAAATCGGTTATCATGATGTTTTCGGCTCTTTCTTTTGAATCGGATTCTAGAAATTGTTTCGAATTTTCGTCTTCAACAGGATCTGAAGATCGTTTTGAAGTTCCTTTTATAGGCTGCGAAATAACATTTTCGCCTACTTTTTTCAAATAACGTTCTGGCGAAGCCGAAAGCAGATATTGTTTGTTATTTTTAAAGAAAACTGAAAATGGCGCTTGTGAAATAGTATTCAGTTTTTGAAATTTTTCCAACGGATTTATTTCGGCGTTTTCAGCGAAAAATTCCATACAAAAATTAGCTTCATACATATCACCAATGTGAATATGTTCGAGCATTTTATTTACTTTTTCAATATATAAATCTTTTGAAATACGTTGTTGCACTTCTCCTGAAGCCCCGGGATCGCTCAGTGTGACAAACGAATCATTCTGGGTTTGTACGATTTCATCAAAATCATCTTCAACTTCGTCGTCACAAAGAAATAGATATTTAATTTCAAGTTGGTCGCCTTTTAGTAAGAATATTTTTTTTGGCTGAAAGAAAAATAAATCGGGAAAATCTAATCCGTCAAAATTAGCAGAACTTAAATCTTCTGTATCATTTTTCAAATCATAAGAAAGATAGCCAAAAAGCCAGTCTTTGGTAGTTTGCTGATATTGTTTTAAATCATCAAAAGCGTTTTGAAAATCGGTTTTTAAAGATGTAAAAGCGTCGACCGCCAAGATAAAATCAAAACTTGAATATTCCTGCGGGTACGAATTGCTGTCTAGAAAAACAATCTCCCGAAACTGCTGTGACCAGCTTAAAAGCTGTTGTTTAAACTGCTCTGGATTTGAAATTTGTTTATGAATGGAAACTCTCAAAAAAGTATAAATTTTAGACTTCAAAATTACGACAAAAAAAATCCTTCAATAAAGTAATCCCGAAAAATTATTGGCACACTTTTTAGTATATCGAATTAGTGCTAATTATTAAAACTTTTCTTGCCATTTGATTAAAAAATTACTCATCAAAAAATGCCACAGATTTCACAGATTCCCACAGATTAAAAATCTTTTTAAATCATATAATCTGTGGCAAAAAACCAAACAAACCTGAAAAACAGGCGAGTATATTTATTAATCAAATTTTAAAACCTTTATGAAAACAATTGCAAAATTAGGATTGACTTCCTTGATGATTATCGCATTACTATTTTCTTGTAAAAAAGCAGATTATGCTTCAGAAGAATCTGCAGATTTAAAAATGGCCACAGACAGCACCGCAGTTTCGTCATCGGCAGCAGTGGAACAAAAAGACAGCAAACAGAAATTCATTCGAACTGCTGACATCAAATTCAAGGTTAAAAACGTCGTCAAGTCAACTTATGCAATTGAAAATGCCGTTACAAAATTTGGCGGTTTTGTTACTTACACGAATCTTCAAAGCAATATTCAGAATCAGATTAAAACCAAAATTAGCCAGGACAGTACTTTACAAACTACAAAATACACTGTCGAAAATAATATCACAATCCGAGTGCCTAACACACAACTCGATACTGTTATTAAAAGTATTGCCAAGCAAATTGACTTTTTAGATTTCAGAGTTATAAAAGCCGATGATGTTTCGTTGAAATTACTTGCGAATCAGCTTTCGCAAAAAAGAAGCGCTGTTTCTGAAAAAAGAGTCGAAAAAGCAATTGATTCTAAAGGCAAAAAAATTAACGATATTATGCAAGCCGAAAACGCTTTGGCCAATCAAAAAGAAGCTAATGACAATCACACAATAGAGAATTTGTCTATACAGGATCAGATTAATTTCAGCACGGTAACATTACAGCTTTATCAAAACGAAACGATTAGACAAGAAACTATGGCAAGCGAAAAAGACAGCGCTGCTTATAAGCCAAATCTAGGGATTCAGACAATTGATGCTTTAAAAAGTGGCTGGTATATATTGGAAGCTATTCTGGTTTTCTTTGTTAATCTTTGGCCTTTTGTACTTATTGGTTTAGGTGGTTTTTTTATCTACAAAAAATACGTTAAGAAATAAGAAAAGTGTTAATAAAATAGCAATTTAATAATGAAAAAATCGTTATATTTGATATAGCATTCAATAAATACCAAAATAGATCAAAATTGATTGTAAAATTCTCAATAAAATGACTTTAAAAACTGAATTTCATTTTATTCAGAATTTAGGTTAAACGATTTCCAGCAGATTATTTATATTTTTTTAACTATTTAAAAATCCTAAGTATTATGAAAATTGCTACTATTATTGTCCGTGTTTTAATTGGTCTTTTGTTACTTTTTGCCTCAATCAGTTATTTTTTCCACCTAATGCCAGAGCCAGAAACAACAGGGAATTTTAAAGCCTTTAATGTAGGTTTAATGGCTTCTACTTATTTAATGCCAATGGCTAAATCAATTGAATTGCTTTGCGGAATCGCATTTGTAACAGGACGTTATGTAACATTAGCTAATATTTTGATCTTGCCTATTACGGTAAATATCTTGTTTATCAATTACTTCCTAACTCCGGACGGCCTACCAATCGCAGGATTATTATTTCTAGGAAATTTATTTTTGATTTACAGATATTGGGATAACTACAAAAGTGTTTTTACTGCCTAAATCATTTCAGTTTAAAATAAAAAACCCGACACCTTTAAAGTGTCGGGTTTCTTTTTCAACTTGTTTTGTCATGTTTTACCCAGATCAGATCTGAAACTTTATATCCTATTTCCTGCGCTTTGATTAAGAAATCGGCTTTTATACTTTCAGGAATCGTGGTTTCTCTTGAAAGTATCCACATGTATTTTAAGCTTTCGCCTGCAACAAGGGCATACTTATAATCCTTATCTACTGCGATAACATTGTATCCAGCATAAAAAGGACCAAAAAATGAGACCTTAAGCATACCAACATTGTCCTTTTTGACAAACTTGGCTTTCCCGATACTTTCCTCCCACTTGTCTTTTTTGACATCATAGCCCTTATTATCAACCTTTATGGTACCATTATCATTCAGCGAATATTCGGCGGTGACATTATCTAAATCTTTTTCCCATTTATAATCTAACCTTGCGATCTCGTACCACTTTCCCAAATATTTTGCCTTGTCAAAGTTTGTCACGGCAACAGCTTTATTTGGTATAGTAGAACCGCAGGAATAAAGTAAAGCTGCAATTCCTGCTCCAAGAAGAATTGGAGCGACATATGTATTTTTCATAATGTTATCTTTTTAATTATCATAAAGATAGCATCTGAAATACACATCTAATTTACAAAATTTTTCTTTAGGTTTATATTTTTCGAATTAAAATATTGCATAACTATCAGTCGCATAAATATTTAGTCCTTACGGGACATTTTATTGCTATTTATTTTGTTCTACCGATATTAAACTCCTAGCGGAGTTGAACCCATATTTTAGTACATCGTAATTCCAACTTGTCTTGTAGGAACTATTAGTCGCATAAATATTTAATACCTATGGGACATAACGAAGACCATAATACTATCTTTTCTACCGAAATTTAATCTCTCCGAGATTTAAAAAACATTCTTCAAATACAGTGTTGTTAAATAACTCCTCCATTTTATTTTTTTCTCACAATCTCAACTCCGCTAGGAGTTTAATATCGGTAGAATAAAACAAACGCAATAGAAATGTCCCGTAGGGACTATACATAATATAACGAAACATAATTATTTGCTACACAAAATAAACTAATAAAAAAACCGTCTCGTTAAAAAACGAGACGGTTTTTGAAATATGATTTACGTAAAAATTTATACGTGTAAAGCTCTGTTTTCTGTTGCTGCCAATGCTGCTTCTTTTACCGCTTCCGCGAAAGTTGGGTGCGCGTGGCTCATTCTTGAAATATCTTCAGCAGAAGCTTTGAATTCCATTGCAGTTACCGCTTCAGCAATTAAATCAGCTGTACGTGCTCCAATCATGTGAACTCCTAAAACCTCATCTGTTTTTTCATCAGCCAAGATTTTTACGAATCCGTCTAAATCAGCACTTGCTCTAGCACGTCCTAACGCTTTGAACGGGAAACTTCCTGATTTGTATTTTACTCCAGCAGCTTTCAATTGCTCTTCAGTTTGTCCAACTGCAGCAACTTCTGGCCAAGTGTAAACTACACCAGGAATTAAGTTGTAATCGATATGTGGTTTTTGACCTGCTAAAATTTCAGCAACCATAACTCCTTCTTCTTCCGCTTTATGCGCTAACATCGCTCCACGAACAACGTCACCAATTGCATAGATATTTGGAACGCTAGTTTGTAAATGATCGTTTACTTCAACTTGTCCTCTATCTGAAATTTTAACTCCGGCTTTGTCAGCGTTTAATCCGTCTGTGTAAGGACGACGACCAACAGAAACTAATGAATAATCTCCTTCAAGAGTGATTGTTTCTCCTTTTGCATTTTCAGCCTGAACGGTAACAGCATCACCGTTTCTTTCAACCGATTTTACTTTATGAGAAACATAGAATTTCATTCCTTGTTTTTTCAATACTTTAGTTAATTCTTTAGAAAGAGAACCGTCCATTCCTGGAATGATTCTGTCCATGAATTCAACTACAGAAACCTGAGCTCCTAAACGAAGGTAAACTTGTCCAAGCTCGATTCCGATAACTCCTCCACCAATAATTACCAAGTGTTTTGGAACTTCTTTTAAAGCCAAAGCTTCAGTAGAAGTAATGATTCTTTCTTTATCAATTTTGATGAAAGGCAAAGAAGATGGTTTTGAACCTGTAGCAATTACAGTATATTTTGCTTCGATAGTTTCTGAAGTTCCGTCAGCTTTTGCAACAGCAATGTGTGTTGCGTCTACGAAAGAACCTAAACCATTGAAAACAGTGATTTTATTTTTATCCATTAAGTAGTTGATTCCACCTACAGTTTGATCTACAACAGCTTGTTTGCGCGCGATCATTTTCTCTAAATTGATTTTTACATCTCCAGAAACTTCGATTCCGTGATCTGCAAAATGAGCAATTTCAGCATAATGATGAGAAGAAGATAATAATGCTTTTGAAGGAATACAACCTACGTTAAGGCAAGTTCCGCCTAATGAATTATATTTTTCTACAATTGCAGTTTTGAAACCTAATTGTGCGCAACGAATTGCTGATACATATCCTCCAGGACCTGAACCTATAATGACTACGTCAAATGAACTCATAGTATTTTGTTTTTATTTTAGCGGTTACAAAATTAAGGAATAAAGTTTTGTTTGAAGTTTAATTTTCAATGTTTTTTGTGTGAAAGTTTAGTGAAAGTTTTTTGCCACGAAGACTCAAAGACACCAAGTTTTTTTGTTTTTTTTGAATCTCGCAATCCCGATAACTATCGGGAGCAGAGTCGCAAAGTTTATACGCAAGCTTGTCATCCTGAGGAACGAAGGATCACACTAGAAGCTCGGCATGCAAAATCGCCAATCTTTGTAGAGTTTCGCGTGTGATCCTTCGTTCCTCAGGATGACAAAAAGGACGTTAGACGCTCTGAAGTACGTCTCTACAGAAAAAACCTTTGATCCTTTGCTCCTCTGAATCTTTGTACCTTTTTAAAAAGAAATCACCGTTGAATTCTTCACTTCGCTAATCATAAACATACTTTGCGTACTGCCAATGTGTTGAAGTGAAGTAAGTTTTGTAACTAAGAATTCACGATAAGCCTCCATATCTTTTACTAATACTTTCAGAATGTAATCATAATCACCGCTTACGTGATGGCATTCCAAAACTTCGTTTAATTTGATTACTTCGCTTTCAAATTTGGTTAGGAATTCTTTGGTGTGCTGAATCAATTTTAAATGACAGAAAACTACAAAACCCTTTTCGATTTTGGATTTATCGACTAAGGCAACGTAGTTTTTAATTATTCCTTCTCTTTCTAATTTTTTGATTCGTTCGTACACTGCTGTAACAGAAAGATCCAATTTTAAGGATAATTCTTTGGTTGTTTTTTTGCTGTCGGTTTGAAGTAAAACCAAAAGTTTTTTATCTGTGGCGTCTAGAGTCATTTTGCTTGCTTTTAAGAGATGAAAGAAAATCTATCAATTGAGTTTTCTTAATTTAAATTTAGATTAAAAATCATTATAAATACATTTTTATAGTTTTAAAATCTAATTATACATTTTATAGTTGATTAATTTTCTTATTAGATCTTATTTTGGATAGAATTTCTTTTGAAAACGAGTGCCCTAGCCCTGATAGAAGCGGCATCCTTTTATGGTGGTCCCGATAGCTATCGGGAACCATAAAAGATACAGCGGATAGCAGGAAACAGCTCCTAAAAAAAATTGTTTCAGGTTTCAAGTTTCAGGTTGTTGGAACTTGAAACCTGAAACTTGAAACAAAACAAACAAAAACTATCTATATGAAAAACTTCAATCCAGCAGATAAAATTCAGGATTTGCAATATTTTGGTGAATTTGGCGGTGTGAATCCGTCGATTTCTGATTCTTCGACTTACACTTTTCTTTCGGCAAAAACCATGTTTGATACTTTTGAGGGAAACATGGAAGGCTGTTATTTGTATTCACGCCATTCATCGCCAAGTAATTTATATTTGGATCAGGCTTTGGCAGCGATGGAAGAAACGGAAACAGCGAATGTTTCGGCTTCGGGAATGGGAGCGATTACGCCTACTCTATTGCAATTGTGCGGCGCGGGCGATCATATTGTTTCTAGCCGAACCATTTATGGAGGAACTTATGCTTTCTTAAAAAACTTTACACCAAGATTCGGAATTGAAACGAGCTTTGTTGACATTACAAAATTGGATATTGTTGAAGCGGCAATTACAGCAAAAACAAAAGTTTTGTATTGCGAAACGGTAAGTAATCCATTATTAGAAGTTGCTGATATTGCTGGTTTAGCACAAATCGCGAAAAGGCATAATTTGAAATTGGTTGTTGATAATACGTTTTCTCCTTTATCAGTTTCTCCTGCAAAATTGGGTGCTGATATTGTAATTCATAGTTTAACAAAATACATTAACGGAAGCAGCGATACGGTTGGCGGTGTGACTTGTGCGTCAAAAGAATTTATAAATTCGCTGAAAAATGTAAATTCCGGAGCGAGCATGCTTTTGGGACCAACAATGGATAGTTTGCGTTCTGCAAGTGTGATGAAAAATTTGCGCACGCTTCATATCCGAATTAAACAACACAGTCATAATGCGCATTTTCTAGCTGATCAATTTGAAAAAGACGGATTAAAAACGGTTTATCCGGGATTGAAAAGCCACCCAAGTCATGAATTATACAAAACGATGATTAATCCGGAATATGGTTTTGGCGGAATGCTGACGATTGATGTTGGAACTTTAGAAAAAGCCAATGAATTAATGGAATTAATGCAAGCAAGAAACTTGGGTTATTTGGCAGTAAGTTTAGGTTTTTACAAAACACTTTTCAGCGCGCCGGGAACCTCAACTTCAAGTGAAATTCCGTTAGAAGAACAAAAAGAAATGGGCTTGACGGATGGTTTGATTCGTTTTTCGATTGGTTTGGATAATGATATTGATCGTACTTATGAAATGATGAAAGCTTGTATGATTGAGCTTGGAATTTTGAATTCCGCAATCCCGATAGCTATCGGGACGTAAAGAAGTTTTCGCAGAGGTTCGCTAAAATTTATCTCTCGCAGATTTGGCTGATTATGCTGATTATTGTATCTATAAAAAATCCGTAAAATCTGCACAATCTGCGCGAGAAAATTTAAGTGATGTTTACATAAAAAAGCCGTTCTGAAATTATTCTCAGAACGGCTTTTCACATATAACTTTTTACATTTAACTCACAACTTGAGTATTAAGTTTACTATTTTTTCTACTATAAGTAAAGTAAATCAACAACCCGATTAACAACCAGATTGTAAAATAAATCCAGTTCCAAACGCTTAATTCGGCCATCATGTAAAGGCAGCAGATTAATCCTAAAAGCGGAATTAAAGACAGGTTTTTTCTGAATGCCCAAACCGCTAATCCAACCAAAACGAATAAGAATATCCACATTGGGATTTTATGTTTGAATAAACTGAAACCTGATTCAAATTTTAATGAATCATCAATTGGTAAACCTTTTACAACTTCAGCATATTTAGCGTCATCGTCTTGATATTGACTTAATAAATGTTCTAAATCTGATGTTTCAGCAGTTTTATTTTGAACATCAATACTTTCTAAATAACTGAAAACTTTAGCCGATTCTTCTTTATTTAAAGACGTAATAATAGTCGTTGCATCGTTTATTTGCGCTTCATTATTAATAAAAGCCATTGTTGCTTTATTATTGAATGTAAAAGCATAATACAGACCCACAATCATTAAAACAGGCAAAATGTATTTCGAATTTACATAAGGCGTTTTGAATTTTCCTCTTGGAATATCTGGTTTATTCTGTAAAACCAGAACTCCCGCGCAAACCAATACAAAGGCAAATAAAGTCCCGATACTACACAAATCGGTTACCATTGTTAAGTTCAAAAACAAAGCCGGAACCGCAACCACAAAACCAGTTACAATTGTAGCAAAAGATGGTGTTTTGAATTTTGGGTGAACAGTAGAAAATTTCTTTGGTAATAAACCATCACGGCTCATACTCATCCAGATACGAGGTTGCCCCATTTGGAAAACCAATAAAACACTCGCCATTGCCACTACTGCACTTACAGCAATAATTCCCGACATCCATTTTAAGTCTAATTTATCGAAAACAAACGCAAGAGGATCTCCAACATTTAATTCGTGATATTTTACCATTCCGGTTAAAACCAAGGCAATGGCAATATATAATATTGTGCAAATGATAATCGCCCACATCATTCCGCGTGGTAAATCTCTTTGTGGGTTTTTACATTCTTCTGCAGTTGTCGAAATAGCATCAAAACCAATATAAGCAAAGAAAACTGCTGATACTCCTTTTAAAACTCCTCCAACTCCATTTGGAGCAAACGGATCCCAGTTTGCTGTATCTACATAAAATACGCCGACTGCGATAACCAAAAGTACAACGCAAAGTTTTACAACTACCATTAAGTTACTTGCGTTACGAGATTCTTTCATTCCTCTGTAAACCAAAGCTGTAATCAAAATAATGATAAACAAAGCCGGAATATCCGTTACAAAATGAAAAGAACCGATTGTTGGTGCCGTTGTCCAGGCTGTATGTGCTTGTTGTAAAGCAACGCTTAAATTTTCGAACGATTTTCCGCCACGCATTAAAGCTTCGGCGTCGTTAAATCCGTTTGAAGCGGTTAGATAATCCATCTGAATCCATTGTGGTAAATGGATTCCGCCACTCTGGAGCAATCCAGTAAAATAGTCACTCCAGGATATTGCGACCGTTATATTTCCGACGGCATATTCCATGATTAATGCCCAACCAATAATCCATGCAATTAATTCTCCAAAAGCAACATAAGAATACGTATAAGCACTTCCTGAAACCGGAACCATCGAAGCAAATTCAGCGTAAGCGAAAGCAGCAAAACTACAAGCCAAAGCGGTAAATAAGAATAAGAAAATAACAGCTGGTCCGCCGTCTGCACTGGCTTTTCCAATCGTACTAAAGATTCCTGCCCCAACAATAGCCGCTATCCCGAATGCAGTTAAATCTCTTGTAGTCAAATGTTTTCCTAATGCATTATGACCGTCTGTTTCGTTCTGAGCAACCTGCTTTAGAATATCCTGTACTGTTTTCTTTCGGAATAAGCTTGATAATGCCATATATGTTTTACTGTTATAAATTAATTTAATTCAGTTGTTTTTGTTTTATTTTGCAAATAATGCAAAAATTATCTTTATTTCAAATATAATAGATGATTTTGTTTTCTAATGTTTTTTTTGCCACGAATTCACGAATTATTTTTTCTATCTGTGTCTATATTTTCTCTCGCAGATTTAGCAGATATAGCTGATTTTATTGCAATGAAAAGATTACGCAAATTTTAGATAATCCGCTCAATCAGCAAAATCTGCGAGAGGCAAAAAAACTTTACGTTCTTTTGCGTAATTCTTTGCGTCCTTTGCGGTTAAAATTTACTTCAAACAATTCCTCAAAATACTAACCGGATGCTGTGCTTCACGTTTTGTTCCATCATAAATTTGATGACGGCAACTCGTTCCCGCAGCGGCGATTTTCACTTTTTCGGCAGTGTTGCGCACTTTTGGGAAAAGTGTGTCCTCGCCCATTTGCATGCTCACTTTATAATGCTCTTTTTCATAACCAAAAGAACCCGCCATTCCGCAGCAACCCGAATTATAAATCGTAACCGTATTATTTTTTGGAAGATTCAGCATGGCGAAAGTCGCTTCAACAGAACTTAATGACTTTTGATGGCAATGTCCGTGAATTTTGATTTCTTTTGTTTCTTCCGAAAACGAATCTGGCGTTATTTTTCCGTCGATAATTTCTTTTTTGAAGAATTCTTCAATGGTGAAAGCGTTTTGCGAAATACGTTCAGCATTTTCTTTATCCGATGCCAATCGTAAGTATTCATCTCTAAAAGTCAAAATCGCCGAAGGTTCAATTCCAATTAATGGCGCTTTCGCGGCAATTAAGTCTTTGAAAATATTGACATTGATATCCGTGATCTTTTTAGCTTCTTCCAAAAACCCTTTTGAAAGATACGTTCTTCCGCTTTCTTCGTGATTTACGATTAAAACTTCGTAACCTAATTTCGTCAACAATTCAAAAGCATCAATCCCGATATTTACGTCATAATAATTCGTGAATTCATCAACAAACAAATACAATTGTCCGTTTGGAAAATCGGCGTTTTTTGGTTTGTTGTTTTCATACCATTTTCTAAAAGTCTTTTTCGCTAAAAGCGGAACTTGTCTTTCAGGCGCAATTCCCATTGTTTTTTTGACCAATGACTGATTCGAAATAAAATTCGTGATCGACGGGAATTTGCTTCCCATTTTGTTCAATTTGGCGTTATTGGCAAAAATCTTGCTTCGGGTCGAAAATCCGTTTGCTTTTTGGTATTGGTATAAAAACTCTGCTTTAAGAGTCGCAACGTCAACATTACTCGGACATTCGCTGGCACAGGCTTTACAGCTCACACACAACTCAAAAACTTCGTATAATTCTTTCTGGTCAAATTTGTTTTCTTTTTCAGAATATGTCAAATATTCGCGCAAAGCGTTTGCTCTTGCACGAGTTGTTTCTTTTTCATTTCGCGTCGCACGATAACTTGGGCACATTGCTCCGCCTGCTGATGGCATTTTTCGGCAATCGCCAGAACCGTTGCATTTTTCGGCCGCACGCAAAATCCCTAAACTATCTGAGAAATCCTGAAACGTTTTAATATCCGGTTCTACTCTGCCCGAAATTACACGATGGTTTTCGTCCATTTTCAAAGCGTTGACAATCTTTCCGATATTGAAAACCGAATTCGGGTCAAACGCTAATTTGATCCTTTTCAGCAATTCATAATTCTTCTCGCCAATCATAAACGGAATAAACTCGCCGCGCACGATTCCGTCACCATGTTCACCGCTTAACGAACCTCTGTATTTTTTCACCAAATGCGCCACATCGGTCGCAATGGTTCTGAATAATTTTAGATCTTCCGTTTTCTTCAAATTCAAAACCGGACGCAAATGCAATTCTCCCGCACCTGCATGAGCATAATAAATCGCTTCCTGTCCGTGGCTTAACATCATCGCCGAAAACTCCGCAATATAAGCTGGCAAATCGCTTAATTCTACGGCTGTATCTTCAATTGAATCGGCTGCTTTGTTGTCGCCTACAATACTTCCTAAAAGTCCGAGACCGGCTTTTCTCAGTTCGTTGGCTTTGTCAATATCAGGACCGTAAATTTTTACGAGCGCGTAACCAAAATTGTGTTTTTCTAAATCGGCAATTAACGCGTTTGCTTGATTTTCGGCATCTTCTAAAGTGTGCGATGCTACTTCAAACAACATAATCGCTTTAGGTTCGCCAACTAAAAAGAACCTGTTTTTAATATGTTCACGATTCGTTTTGGTACAATCTAAAATCGTGTCGTCGATCATTTCGCAAGTGTACAAATGATGTTTCATCGCCACCACAACAGATTCCAAAGATTCCTGAATCGTATGATAATGCCCAACAACCATTATACTGTGCGCCGGCGGTAAATCGTCAACTTTTAAAGTAATTTCGGTTGTAAAGGCCAAAGTTCCTTCGCTTCCGCAAAGTAGTTTTCCGAGGTTTATTGTTGGTTCAGTTCCGCCAAAGATTTCTGATTTTAGCAGAATATCAACCGCATAACCTGTATTTCGTCTGTGAATTTCCGGTTTCGGAAACTCCTTTATAATTTCTTCCTGATTTTCTTTTAACGAAAGTTCGTCGTAAACGCTTTTGTAGATTTTATTTTCTAAAGAATCGCCTTTGGTTTTCTCGATAAATTCTGCAGAAGTCAATTCACCAAAAACTACTTCCGATCCATCGCTCAAAATCGCTTTTACTTCCGCAATTTTATCGCGCGTAACGCCATAACGAATTGAAGTTGTTCCGGAAGAATTATTTCCCACCATTCCGCCAATCATCGCACGGTTTGATGTTGATGTAATGGGTGCAAAAAATACGCCGTGAGGTTTTAAATATAAATTAAGTTCATCGCGAATAACGCCGGGCTGAACGGTAACCGTTTTTTTCTCGGCATTATAACCTAATATTTTGGTAAAATGCTTCGAAACATCAATCACAAGTCCGTCGCCAACGGCTTGTCCGGCAAGTGAAGTTCCAGCCGTTCTTGGCGTAACCGAAATATTGTGTTCTCTCGCAAAGCGAATTAACCTGCTGATATCTGCCGTAGATTTAGGCAAAGCCACCGCGTTTGGCCGAATCCGGTACACCGATGCATCTGTCGAATAAAGTGTTTTATGAAGATCATCGTATAAAAGTGTGCCCTCGAGTTCGCCGGCTAATTGCTCTAAATCCTTAAGTATTGACATTTGCTTTCTTTTGAAATACAAAAATAGGGATTTTTTTAAGGTTCAAAGTGACATAGTGACAAAGGTTCAGAGGTTTTCTTTGAGATCGTTTTTTGAGTTGGAATTTGGGATTTTATTTTTGAAATTTTAACCTGGTTGTCATCCTGAGCGTTCTCGATAGTTATCGGGAGAAGGCTTATGAAAATGTAAATCTTCTCTTTTGAAAATCAAACCCAAATTTGAGGTTCGATAATGGTTAATTGACGTTCCAAACCCCAAATTTGACGTTCTATACTGGTCATTTGAGGTTCCGAGCTCCAAATTTGACGTCTTGAAGGTCAAATTTGAGGTTATCGACGTCAAATTTGAGGTAGCATGACTCCAATTTTGACGTCTCTGACCTCAAAAATGACCCGAAAAGGCTCAATTTTGACGGTGCATGACGTATAATTTGGATGCTTATACGTCTCCGATGGTTGAAGAAGGCTCATTCGCTAGCGTCAGCATTTTGATTGTGGACACAAAATATGGAATCTTATATCTAAAGTTGGGATATCGAAGTATTACCTTATGATGATTTTGAAGAAATTTAATCAATAAGTCCTTCCGTAAACTTTACAGCAATACTACCAAAAGTTGGTTTCATGTAAGCTTGAAAAGCATTTGCCTCTTCAAGGGTTTGAAAAGGTATCAAATGCTCGTCAATCAATGCATTTAATGTAAAGTTTAGGTGCGTAATGTAATCTTGAAAATCATCCAGATAACGAGATTTTGCATCTACTAGTTCGATACCTGATAATTTTTCAAAAGGTTGGCGCTTTGCGTTTATATACTCTTCCGCACTTTTAATAAATTCTTCTCTGATTTTTTCGTAACTCATGTCTTAATGATATAGATGTAACATTTTTGCCATCTGTTTGAAAATCCTACAAGGATAATTTCCCGAATAAGTATAATAATAAATTATCGATATCGGATTGTAAATCGTGCTATCTCATATAAACACCCAAAAAACATCCTAAATAACTTTTTCAATTTATACTTCTTGCAACTATATCAATATATTTAAAGTTGTGATCCATAAAGCATTCTAAATGACAAATAATATGTTTGCCACTTTGAACTTCATAAATTATATACTGACCTTGAAATGACCGGCCATTAGTGCTTAAGCTTATACTTAATGAGTGCCTAACTTTATCAAAGTTAAAATCTGTCAAATTATTTTCAACAACAATACGCCGTTTTGCTTGATTAATTTTTTCTACAAAAAAAGCTTCTGAAAATTCACCTTCTTCTAAAATATTAAAATCCATAATTGTATTTTTTATCTGATTAATTAAATAAAGCTAATAAATTTTACTGAAAAGTATTGTACACAGATAATATCTTATAAAATCATGGAATAGATTTTGTCATTTTTTTTTTACCGACTAACCTAAGATGCACTCTATCATTAACTTTTTGCTTGAATGATTTTTTATTTTTCCTCTTAGCTAATCCATTTTTTATAAAATCCTCCAATTGCTTATGAATATATTCGTTACCTATATTTGTATAAGGATCATAAACTTCAAAAACATCTCGGTAGTCAATAGCATCAAATTGAAAATCTTTTGTTTGCTTATAAATTTCCACAATCTCTAAGTCCACTCCCCATACTGAGTAATCATTAACTTTTGAGTTTAATCTTTTACTTTTTTCTATTATATCATTGTAAATGAAAATTTCATAGTTTTTATTTATTTTTCTATGGAGTTTACTCCACAAGTTTGATGAACCTGCTTTTGTTTGATATTTATCAGAAATTATAGGTAATTCCAAATGACAAAAACAATATTCGTATAAAATTGACGCGTAACCCTTTTGTTGTACAAATGAGTACGACTTATTTATTAAATAATATCTATTACCACCATAGTTTTTTTCTTGTAAACGTAATACTGATAAATTATCATTTTCATCATTAATTAGTTTTATATAGCGAAAATTAACATCCGTTGCTTCAACAATCTGAAGACTATCTTCAATCTCAATTAGACTAGTATCCAAAACGTTTATAAATACTAATCGATAAAAAAAATAATCATCTAAAAAGCCATCAACATCTATTTCATTTGGAGAAATCAAATTTGGCATTTAAAATATTCTTGAATTATTTTTATTTATCTAAATAAACTAATAATTTTCCGGCCTACAGCAAATTTTGATGCAGACTGAACTTCTTCATGCTCAATATCGATATAATTATTATCTTCAATATATTTTAAAAAAACTTTTTTGATTTGTTTATTTATATCACGCATATTTTTATATTTTGATACATCAATTAATTTTACAAAATAATTAATCGTATTATCAGGAAATTCAATATTGTATTCTTGTTTTACTTTTTTGATTAAACTTCCAACCCTAAATTCAATATATTTCTCTTTATCTTTATTACTTAGTACAGTAAACATACATTTATAATTAAATCTTGATCTCAATTCAGGGGAAATTCTTTTAGAAAAATCCTCTTTGCTAATATTCGAAGTAAAAATAATAATAAACCCATTCAAGTCAATTTCATCACCTAAGGAGCTTGTCATTTTACCACTTTCCAAAACATCCAAAAAATAATTAAATAAAGATGCGTTTGATTTTTCAAACTCATCTATTAAGAGAATCCCGACATCAGTGTCTCTAACTTTCATAAATATTTCGCCATCATCGCTCCCCGTATATCCTCTAGCGGAACCAATTAATGAACTTAAAGAAAATTCATTACTATAATTCCCAAAGTTTATTTTTGCTAATTTCTTTTTACCATCAAGACAATTGAACATGGTTCTTGCTACTTCTGTCTTACCAACTCCGGAATCTCCCATTAAAAACAAAGAAAGTATTTTATGTTCTCCCAGTTTATTAAAAATTCTGAAAGTATTAATTTCTTCTTTTAAATCATCTTTAAATTTAGGATGCCCATATAATTTTTCTCTAAAACTTTGAAAAAACACCTCAATAGATTCATCATCTAAATCAATAATTTTAGTATGCCTTTTTTTTGGTATTTCGTTTGAATCATTTTCTAAATTAACTTCTTTATTTAAATAACTTTTTTCTACATCTTTAAAATCTTTAAAAAGAAATCGTAATTCATATGATAGAAGTTTTTTATGCTTTTTATCAGCAATAAAAATAATTTCATCATCAAATAGAGGCAGTATTTGCTCTGGTAATAATTGAAGACTTACATACTCTGAAAGAACTGAAAGGTCAATGATTTCCGTTTCTGGATCCACTTCATAAATCAACTCATTATCTTTTATGAATTTAGAAACACTAATAATGGAATATCCTTCACTGTATTTTAATTCTCTATAATCAAAAAAATCATCTTTCTCATAAAATAATAACTCTAACCTCATTACTAGTCGTTTTTTGATGAAATATTAACATTTTGAACTATCGCCAATAAATCAATATAATGATAATCATTACCATCTCCGGAACTTTTAAAATCAAAAGGAGTGCTATTCACGTTTTGAGCAGAATAATGGCTATCCTGTATTTCGTCATCCTCTTTATTTATGTTAAAAGAATTTTGAAGCTGACCAATTTCTTGAAAATATTCAAAAGAATTCTTTAAATCATCAACTTTTATTTTCCCTTTATAAAGCCCTACTATCGAAACCTTTCCTACAAATAAATCATCTACACTGTAAGAACTTTCAAATTCACTTTCAAATGTTAAAGGAATTTTAAATAAAATCTTATTGTCCAAATTTTCGTTTTCGCCTTTAATTTTATAGGCATAATCTTTAAACATTGAATTAAAAATATTATTCATATCCATTCCATTAGTGCCAGGTGCCACTAAATCTTTAAAAGCGCCCCCATTCATAAATTTAACCATCCTTAGTTCAATTTCATTTTCAAGGGAAAGTTTTATATTGTCTAATTTGACAAGCTCTCCTTCTTCAATTTTTTCGAAAGAAGTAATTGTGTTGCTACTTTTTACAACATCATCCAAAATAACAGATTTAGTTGTCTTAATTTCAAAAGTTTCTAAAACTTTTTTCGAATTTGAACCTTTAATGTTTCCACCTGATTCAACATCACCTAGTTTAAACATTTCCATAAAATTTAGTCCAAATTTTGCTTTTAAAGACGCATCTCCTTCCGTGATTTTATCCTTAGTTATCTCTTTGCTTAAAGATACTACATTACTAAGCATCATTTTTATTTCATAAACTTTAGGGAAATTGATGTAATAAATATTGAATATCATACTTGTTCTAATTATTTTGATAAAGATTATTTGATTTTTTTCAATGTAAATATACTTTTAAAGAACATCTTTCCATTATGGAAAACCGTATTTAAAATATTTAAGCGCTCTAATAATTTCTTAAAATCATGAACAAAGAACTACATAGATTCTCCAAAGTAATTTTATATCAATGAAAAGCAAGATTTATATTATTCTACTCAAAACAAAAAATCCCCAACTTTCTCTAAATTTATCCCCAAATAAATCCCATTTTAGCATTATCAAAAAAGCATTCCATCAAAATGAATAAAAATATAACCGCCCTTTACAAAATAGCTCAAAAAGAAACCCGAAAAATAATCGGTTTAATGTCCGGAACTTCGCTTGACGGACTTGACTTGGCGCTTTGTGAAGTTTCGGGCGAAGGCGAAAATACAGTTGTAAAAATCGAGCAGTTTGAAACCATCGATTACAGCGAAGACATTAAAACCGAAATCAGAAAAGTGTTTGCTAAAAAAACAATCGATTTTCAGCATTTGGTTTTGCTAAACGCATGGATTGCCGATTTGCACGCCGGAATGATTAACGATTGTCTTTCAAAATGGAATATTCCCGCAAGCGAAATTGATTTAATCGCATCACACGGACAAACGGTTTTACACGCGCCAAAGTTTTTACATCAGCAGGAAAAATTCCCCAATGCGACTTTGCAAATTGGCGACGGCGATCATATTGCGGTAAAAACCGGAATTATAACGTTATCTGATTTCAGACAAAAACACGTTGCAGCGGGCGGTGAAGGCGCGCCTTTGGCCGTTTATGGCGATTATTTGTTATTCAGCAAAAAAGGCGAAAACCGAATTATGCTTAACATGGGAGGAATTGCAAATTTTACTTATTTGCCAGCCTCACAAAACGCGGAAGAAGTTTTTGTAACCGATACGGGAACCGCAAATACTTTAATTGATATTTTCACCAAACAGTTTTTCCCTGAAAAAAGTTTCGATAAAGATGCTGAAATCGCTAAAAGCGGAACTGTAAATCAAGCACTTTTAAGCGAATTAAAAAGTGACGCTTTCTTCCAGAAAAGCTTCCCAAAAACCATTGGTCAGGAATTATTCAACCATGAATTTGTGAATTCGGCTTTGGTAAAATTAGGTTTAGAAAGTATTTCGGCACCAGATTTGTTGGCCACTTTAACGCGCCTAAGCGCCGAAACGATTGCCGAAGCGGTTTTGTTTGTTGTACAAAATACTAAAACACCAATCGAAGAGTTTACAGTTTATATGTCGGGCGGCGGCGCGAGGAATCCGTTATTGGTGAGTTGGTTACAGGAATTATTGTCTTGTAAATTCGAAAAAAGCGACGTTCTCGGAATTTCAGGCGATGCAAAAGAAGCGGTTTTATTTGCCGTTTTGGCGAATGAAACGGTTGCGGGAGGAAATTATAATTTTGGTTCAAAAAAAGGAATTCCATCGGTAACAATGGGGAAAATTTCATTTCCAAGCTAAATATTTTTTTGCCACTCCCGATAGCTATCGGGATAAATGATTAAAAAGATTAATCTATAAAATCCTTTAATCTGTGGCTATAAAAAAGTTGCCACGAATTACACGAATTTCCACTAATTTTTTCTGACTGTATAAAAAACAATTCGTGAAAATTCGTGTAATTCGCGGCTAAAAAAAAATACCATTACTTACGCAAATTGCACTATTTTTTCTTTTTAATTATTCCTTTAAAAAATAATTTGTGAAAATTCGTGTAATTCGTGGCAAAAGAAACTATTTTTGGTTTTTGTTAATAAAAGATTGAAATGCATAAAAATCAGCACTTACTATACTCTATTATATTTTTGTTTTTCTTTGGATGGAAATCCACTTCACAGGAAAAAATACTGCATCCTAAAAACGAATTCAGAGGTGTGTGGATTGCAACTGTTGTAAATATTGACTGGCCAAAAACAGCTGCTGACAACGTTGAAAAAGAAAAAGCAGATTATCTTGAGATTCTGGAAAACTACAAAAAACTAAATTTTAACGCCGTTATTGTTCAGGTTCGAAGTGTTGGTGATGCGATTTATCCTTCTGAATTTGCGCCTTGGTCAAGATTTTTGACAGGAAAAGAAGGTTTGGCTCCAAATCCTTATTATGATACGCTAGCGTGGATGATCGAGCAAGCGCATAACCGCGGATTTGAATTTCATGCGTGGCTGAATCCGTATCGCGCGACTTTCGATTTGAACAAAAACCTTTTAAGCCCAGGACACGATCTTTTCAAACATCCGGAATGGATGATTGAATATGGCGGAAAATATTATTATGATCCTGCATTGCCGGAAGTTCAGGCGCATTTGACGAAAGTCGTAAAAGAAGTAGTTGACAAATACGACATCGACGCGATTCATTTTGATGATTATTTTTATCCATATACCATCCCCGGAAAAACATTTAACGACTCTGCATCTTACAAAAAATATGGAGCAGGTTTAAGCCTTGCCGATTGGCGTCGCGCAAACGTGAGCAACTTTGTACACACGATTTCAACAACTATAAAAGCCAGTAAACCGTGGGTTCAATTCGGAATTAGTCCGTTTGGGGTTTGGCGAAACAAAACACAGGATCCGAGAGGTTCTGAAACTGCATCAACATCAAATTACGACGATTTATACGCTGATCCAATTTTATGGATGGATCAAAAATGGATCGATTATATCTTGCCACAATTGTATTGGAGCATGAATAACACCAGAGCTTCTTATTCAAAATTAGTAAAATGGTGGTCTGAAAACTCTAATAATACCGCCATTTATATTGGTCACGCTACATATAAAATTAGAGCCGATGGCGATAAAAGCTGGAATTTTATGCAGGAAATTCCAACTCAAATTGACTTTTTGAGAACCTTTAAAAATGTTTCCGGAAGTGCTTATTTCAGCTCTAAATGGTTCATGAACAAAAACTTTGACGTGGTTCGTCATCTTGAAGAAAATCAATATCAATATCCAGCGCTTCCTGCTGCAGTTCCGAATTTAAAACACGTGATTATCGACACGCCACAAATAGCGGAATATTCTAAAGACAGTATCAAATACACTTTTACGGTAAAAAGTCCGCTGAATACAAACGTGCGTTATATGGTAGTTTATGGAGGTGAACACATTTCAAAAATCGATATTAATGATGCCACAAAAATTGTAGAAAAAGTGACCGTAAAAGAAGTTGATGGACAAATCACTTTTTCAATTGCTGCCGGAAAACTGAATCTTTATAAAGCTTGCGCTTTCACTTTTATTGATTATTACGCCAACGAAAGCACGCCAACTGCTATAGACCTAAAAAAGCCATTTAAAAACTATACACCAAATCAACCTAATGAAAATAGATAATAAACCTTGGTTCTGGATTCCGTTTCTAAACTTTGCTTCCGGATTACCTTATGCCATAATCATTTCGGTTTCAGTTTTAATGTACAAGAATCTTGGCATTTCAAATAAAGATATCGGTCTCTACACTAGTTTATTATATCTGCCATGGGTTATTAAACCATTATGGAGCCCGTTTATTGAATTAACAGGAACGAAACGAAAATGGTTCTTATCGATGCAATTGCTAATTTCAATTGCCTTTTTATTAGTGGGATTTACGATTCCTGCGAAGGGATTTTTCATTATTACTTTAGCTATATTCTGGGTTGCCGCTTTTGCTTCGGCCTCAAATGATATTGCGAGCGATGGTTTTTATTTATTGGTTTTACCCGAAGATAAACAATCTTTTTTTATCGGAATTAGAAGTACTTTTTATAGACTTTCAATGCTAGCCGGAAACGGACTGGTTGTACTTTTTGCAGGTTATTTGGAACAGAAATATAGTGATAATACAAAAGCCTGGTCGTACACAATGGTTTCTGTTGGTTTGTTAATGACTTTTATAACGGTCTACAACTTTTTTGCGACTCCAAAAACAGAAATAAATGCGGGCGAAAAACCAGCTGCAACCAACAAACAAAATTTTGCAAGTGTATTTGCCAGCTTTTTTAAGAAAAAACAAATATTGATTGTCATTGCTTTTATCTTATTATTTCGATTAGGAGAATCACAGCTAATGAAAATGCTGACACCCTTTTTGATAGATCCGTTAAAATATGAACTGGTAGAATTAGCTTCTGATGAAAGTCAGGTAAAAGCACTTGATTTATATAATTCGAAAGTTATAAAAGGAGAAAAATTATCTGCAACAGAATTGCAGTCGCTATATTCAAATCTTCCAATATTAGCAGAAATGAGAGATCAAAAAAAGCTATTGGAAGAAGTTAAGAAAGACGATAAACAGGAATATGAAACTGCAAACAAAGCACGAATTGATTTTATAAAAAGTCTAATCGACTCTAAAGGAAATCAAAAAACTATCGATGTTGGTGGAATGGGGCTTGACACTGAATCTATTGGACTAATATATGGAACTTGTGGCTTAATTGCTTTAATGTTAGGCGGAATTCTTGGAGGAATAGCTATTTCAAAAGAAGGATTAACGAAATGGATGCTTCCAATGATTTTAACGATGCATTTACCAATAATTGGATTCATTTTACTCGCACATTTTCATCCGGCTTCAATTTATTACATTTATGCTGTTGTTGTAATTGAACAATTTGGTTATGGCTTCGGATTTTCTGCCTTTATGATGTACTTAATTCATGTTGCCGAAGGAGAATCAAAAACAGCGCATTACGCAATTGCAACCGGATTTATGGCAATGGGAATGATGCTTCCCGGAATGTTGAGCGGTTACGTTCAGGAATATTTAGGCTATGGAAACTTCTTTATTTGGGTTTTAATTGCCACAATTCCAGGTATTATTTTATCCCGTTTTTTAATTTTCCCGAAAGATTTTGGGAAAAAAGCAGAAGAAGTTTAAACCCCAAATCAAACTTTTACCTATGGAAATCAATGAAAATTTGCAGACCGAACGCAACTTGAAAGGAGCTGAGTTCGAAAAAATCGAAAATCTAGAAAAAGCAATTGAATTGTATGAGGAAAATGTCGCGGAAAGCTTTAAAGGAAATCATCCTTACGATCGTTTAGCAACGATCTACAAAAACCAACTTGATCTAGAAAACGAAATCAGGGTTTTAGAAAAAGCAATTTTGGTTTATGAAGAAATTACACTTGTAGATCGCTTGGAAGGTTTGCCAAAACTTTTCCGTTTTAAAAACCGATTGGAAAAGGCAATTGAAACAAAAAAACAATTGGCTAAGCAAAAAAAGGCAAAACTGAAATAAAACATTTTTTTTAACACATAGAAACATAGTCCCGATAGCTATCGGGATTGTGTGAAAAGAATAAAAAAGAGAAACTCGTTTCTCAACACATAGTCCCGAAGCTTCGGGATGTATTTAAATAAAGTGAAACGCCTTTTCCAAGAACTAAACACTATATTTCTATGTGTTAAAAAACTAAACGGCACTAATCTAAGCATTCTAAATCATGAGCATAAAACGAACCAATTCAGACGATATCGATTTTATAAATCTCGTTGCTTTATTAGACAAAGATTTAGCAATTAGAGACGGAGACGATCATGCTTTTTACAATCAGTTTAATAAAACCGATAAAATAAAGCATGCTGTTGTTTATTACGAAAATAACATTCCTGTTGGTTGTGGCGCTTTCCGCGAAAAAGAAAGCGACAAAACAGAAATCAAACGAATGTATGTTCATCCAGATTACAGGAAAAAAGGAATTGCATCAAAAGTTTTAGCCGAATTAGAAATCTGGGCCAAAGAAGTGGGTTATACTTATACTATTTTGGAAACTGGCAAAAACCAGCCGGAAGCCATCAACTTATATCAAAAATTAAATTATACCATCATTCCAAATTATCCGCCTTACGAAGAAATGGATAATAGTGTTTGCATGAAAAAGACTCTATAATAATGAAAATTACTGCCGAAGCATTACGCCAAAAAGTGGGACAATTCTTTTTCCCTGCTGTTTTTATAAATGATACTGAAGAAAATATTCAAGAAACCGAACGTCTTATTAAAGAACACAATATTGGCGGACTGACCTTTTTCCACAGTCGTGCGAGCGCGGCAACGAATTATGAAAGCAAGAAAAAAGTTGTTTTTAATGATGACAGCTACGAAAAAATAAAAGCATTAGTTGCTCGTTATCAAAAAGCCGCTTCTACTCCACTTTTAATCAGTATTGATGCAGAATGGGGATTGGCAATGCGTATCGAAAAAACACCACAATATCCGTATGCAATTACACTTGGCGCTTTGCCTACAACTAAATCGGAGTTGATTTTTGAAGTTGGAAAACAAATTGGATTGGATTTAAAAGCAGCTGGAATTCAGTACAATTTATCGCCTTTGGCAGACATTAATAATAATCCAAATAATCCGGTTATTGGCTATCGCTCTTTTGGTGAAAACAAAGAAAAAGTAGCCGATTTTTCGATTGAATATTTAAAAGGAATGTCGGAAGTTGGTGTTTTAGGCTGTCTGAAACATTTTCCTGGACACGGAAATACGAATGTTGATTCGCATTTAGGATTGCCGGTTTTAAAGGAAACTTTGGAAGAATTGATGGAAAACGAATTATATCCATTCATTAAAGGAATCGAAAACAATGTTGATTCGATTATGATTGGACATTTGGCTGTTCCGAGTTTAAATGACGGAAAAGATACATCGGCCACTTTATCAAAAGCAGTTATTCAGGATTTATTGCGTGACAAATTAGGCTATGATGGTTTGGTGATTTCTGATGCTTTAAATATGCATAGCGTTTCTAAATTATACGAAACCAAAGGGCATTTAGAATGGGAAGCTTTCAACGCAGGAAATGATGTTTTATGCTTCGCCGAAAATGTTCCGGAAGGAATTGAAGAAATCCTTAAAAATGCTTCACCAGAACGCATCGAAGAAAGCTTTACCCGAATCATGAAAGCGAAAGAAAAAGCCGGAATTCTTTCTGGAAATACTGCTGCTTCGGGCGAATTAAATTTCAAAAAAGCATCTGAATTAAATCTTCAAGTTGCTCAAAATGCTATTACTACTATTATTGACAATTCAAATTCAGAATTAGCTTTTGAAGCACAGAAAAACAACAAACTTGCCAAACTGAGTTTATATAAAAATACCGAAAACACTTTCTTTAAAACTTTAAATGCAAAACTGATTTCACCAGAATTTGCTTTTGAAAACCTAGAAGTTTCAGATATTTCCTCCATCAAAAAAGAATTAGAAAATTTCGAAACCATTATTATTTCATTGTTTGTTCCAAAGGCAAAACCAATGAATAATTTCGAAATTGACAATGAAGTTTTAGAACTGCTTTCAGATTTACTTCAAACCAAAAAATGTATCGTTTACGTTTTCGGAAATCCGTACGTTTTACCAATTATTCCGAATCTTAAAAAGGCTTCAGGATTAATTCAGGCGTATCAGGATTTTGAGGAATTTCAAAAAACTGCAGGAATTCAATTTTTAGAAAAAATTTCTTCAAATGGAATTCTTCCAGTAAATATTGATATCCAATAAGTTAAAACTTTAAATAGTCAAAACTTATCAACTTATAAATTTTTATAATCACAACTTATTGTAAGCAACCTTACTTATAGACTACTTTTGCACCAGAAATAAATTTTTAACGTAAAACGAAAAATATGTCTTTAGTAGGAAAAAAATTCCCAAGTATTGCAGTAGATGCTATCTCAGAAATGGGTGATAATTTAAAAATCAACATTTTTGAAGAAGCAGTAAACAACAACAAAAAAGTATTATTGTTTTGGTACCCAAAAGATTTCACTTTTGTTTGCCCAACTGAATTACACGCCTTTCAAGCTGCATTACCAGAATTCGAAAAAAGAAATACTATCGTAATTGGTGCTTCTTGCGATACTAACGAAGTTCACTTTGCTTGGTTAAACACGCCAAAAAACAATGGTGGAATTGAAGGTGTAACTTACCCAATCTTGGCTGATACAAACCGTAACTTATCTAACATTTTAGGAATTTTAGATATTGATTCTACAGAATACAGCGAAGAAACTGATTCAGTTATCATCGAAGGTTCAAACGTAACTTACAGAGCTACTTACCTAATTGACGAAACTGGAAAAATCTTCCACGAAAGTGTTAACGATATGCCATTAGGACGTAACGTAAACGAATACCTAAGAATGGTTGACGCTTACACACACATCCAAACTAAAGGTGAAGTTTGTCCTGCAAACTGGGAAGCTGGTAAAGAAGCTATGTCTGCTGATAGATTAAGCACTGCTGAATACTTAAGCGCAAACTAATTTTTTATAAAGGTACAAAGGTTCAGAGTTACAAAGTGACAAAGGTTTTTTGTTGCTTTCTACAAAGTTTTAAAACTTTATACTCTTGAACCTTTGCTACTTCAATATTTCTTAAAAACATACGGTAAAGTTTGAACAACAAATCTTTTTAGTTGTGACATTTTACGAAGTCCAAAAACTTTGTCCCTTTGTCTCTTTGCCACTTTGAACCTTAAAAAACAAACAAATGTTAATCGACTTAAACGAAGATACGTTAGCAGATTTAGTTGCTAAAAACGAAAAAGTAGTAGTACAATATTCAGCTTCATGGTGTGGAAATTGCCGTATTATGAAACCAAAATTCAAAAAATTAGCAACAGAAAATGAAGCTATCACTTTTGTTTTGGTTGATGCAGAAAATTCTCCTGAATCAAGAAAATTAGCTAATGTGAGCAACTTGCCAACATTCGCAACTTTCGTAAACGGACAATTAGTTGGCGAAACGCAAACCAACAAACAAGAAGTTTTAATCGATCTTGTAAACGCTATAGCATAAATTTAGATCGTTAGACTGGCTTAGATTTTTAGACTCCTTAGATGTTGTCTACAAACTTTGAAAAGGTCTAAGAAGTCTAAGAATGTCTAAAAATCTAAGAAGTCTAAATTATGAAATTACCTGTAATAAAGCATTTAACACAATTCATCGAAGAAAACGATCAGGATTATATCATTGAAACGATTGAAGTTCTAGAAGCTATGACGGAAATTCCTTCTCTAAAAGATGAAGAATTAGATGTTATCGGCGAATTGATTTCAAACATGTACGGCGCACTAGAAGTACAAAAACTTGTAGCGCAAGGAACAGATAAAAAAGAAGCTTTAAATACGTTTATGAAACGTGTTTTAGGTTCAATCGATAAATAAATCGACCTCTTTTTCAAATAAAAAACAAAAAAAACATGACTGAGAAAGCGTTTCTATTTGGAGACGCTTTTTTTTGTAGTGTGGTAAATGGTACGCGGATGACACGGATTCACTTCGTGAAGTCGCGGATCTAAACGGATTTATTTCTCTTTATCATTACGTATGTAACAAAAAAAAAAACGTTTAGATCCGCGCTTTTGCGTAAGCAAATCCGTGTCATCCGCGTTCAATCTATGCGCAAACCAAGATAAAAATTCACCTCCTTAATCTCTCCTTAAACCCATAACAAATACTTTTAGATTCAAATATTAATCCTTACTTTTGAACCTCATTAATTTAAACAAAAATCATGGCTACAATAACTTTAGGAGGAAATCCAGTTCATACATCAGGCGAATTACCAGCAGTTGGATCAAAACTTGCTGATTTCAAATTAGTTCAAAACGATTTATCAGTTGCTTCATTAAGCACTTTTGCTGGTAAAAAATTAGTTTTAAACATTTTTCCAAGTGTTGACACAGGAACTTGCGCAACATCTGTTAGAACTTTCAATGCAAGCGCAAGCGGATTAGAAAACACAACTGTTTTATGTATTTCCAGAGATTTGCCTTTCGCTCAAAAACGTTTTTGTGGTGCTGAAGGTTTAGAAAATGTAGTTAATTTATCTGATTTTCAAGAAGGAAGTTTTGGTAAAGCAAACGGTTTAGAAATCGTTGACGGACCTTTAGCTGGTTTACACTCAAGAGCAATTATTGTTGTTGACGCTGACGGAACAATCACTCACACAGAACAAGTTGCAGAAATTGCAAACGAACCAAATTACGAAGCGGCTTTAGCAGCACTATAATATTTTCCTTTAAATGGAGTTTCAAAAAGATAATACATTTGTTACAGGCCGGTTAAAAAGCATGACCTATGCTTTTAACGGGGCTGTAAAATTAATTAAAACAGAACACAGCATTATGGTTCAATTCTCTTTGGGAATTATCATGACTATTGCTGGGTTTTATTTTCATATTTCACAAACCGAATGGCTTTGCCAAACATTGGCAATTGGCTTAGTTTTAAGCGTTGAAGGATTGAACACAGCAGTTGAAAAAATTGCTGATTTTATTCATCCAGATTACAGCAGACGAATCGGGTTTATTAAAGATATTGCTGCCGGAGCGGTATTTTTTGCCGCAATGACTGCAATAGCAATTGGCTTAATTATTTATATCCCAAAATTTATATAGGCGGAACGCAAGAATGGCAAAAACAAAAAAAGAAACTGCAGACAAAAAAACGGAATCAAAAGTCGAAAGCATTAGGTCTTGGAAATTAACCAAACAGCAAAAGTTTGTTTTGGGATGTCTTCTAATACTTTTTTCAATCGCATTATTAGTTGCATTTATCTCGTTTTATGTTAATGGACAATGGCAAACAGACCAAAGCGCTGTCAATAGCCTTGGAAACCGGGAGGAAGTTGTACAAAACTGGCTCGGGAAATTTGGTGCCTATCTTGCAGATCTTATTGTTTACAGAGGCTTTGGGATTGCTTCTTTTATTTTTGTCCGTTTATTTTTTCTAACCGGATTATTTCTTTCATTAGAACTTTCGACCAAAAAACTAAAAAACACTTGGTTCTGGGATTTATTTGCAATGATTGTTGTTTCAATACTATTTGGTTTTTTCGCTACTTCGGCACCAGAATTAGGAGGAACAATTGGTTATGAATTGAATCTTTTCCTTCAGGATTATATCGGAAAAACAGGAACTTTATTAACATTGCTTTTCGGCTTGATCGTTTATTTGATTTTCAAAATAAAAGTATCGCCTGAAAAAATTCAGTCCTATTTTGATTCCACTAAAAAAGAATTCAATTCAGAATTAGAGTCGATTAAACCTGCTCAACAACCGCAACAGCCAGAAAGCGCTTATAACTTAGAAGAATTTGCAATTGAGGAAGAAGATCCTGAATTGGACAATATTCATTTAAAAACAGTTGATTCTCAATTCGAAATCAATAAAGAAGCTTTAAAACCAACCATTTCACATTCATCAGAAATTGATTTGAACCCGGTTTTAAAACCTGTTCAAATGAACATCAATCCCGTTACAGTCACAACTCCAGTTCATACTGAAGAATTTGTGATTGAAAAAGCAGAAGAAGAAGATATTATTGAAGAAAATCTTGCTTCTCGCCTAGTTGCCGATTTTGGTTTGTTTGACCCAACTTTAGATCTTTCGAATTACAAATTCCCAACCATCGATTTATTGAAAGAATATTCGACTGGCGGAATTACGATTAATCAAGAAGAATTAGAAGAAAATAAAAACAAGATTGTAGATACTTTACGTAACTATAAAATTGAAATTGCACAGATTAAAGCAACCGTTGGACCATCGGTAACTTTATATGAAATTGTACCAGAAGCCGGAATCAGAATTTCTAAAATTAAAAGTTTAGAAGATGATATTGCTTTGTCTTTATCAGCTTTAGGAATTCGTATTATTGCTCCAATTCCAGGAAAAGGAACAATTGGTATTGAGGTTCCGAACAAAAACCCAACTATGGTTTCTATGAAAAGTGTTATTGGAGCCGCAAAGTTCCAAGAAGCTGAAATGGAGTTGCCAATTGCCTTAGGAAAAACTATTTCAAACGAAACTTTTGTTGTCGATTTAGCCAAAATGCCTCACTTATTGATGGCTGGTGCAACTGGACAAGGAAAATCGGTTGGATTAAACGCGGTTTTGACTTCTCTTTTGTACAAAAAACATCCGGCAGAAGTAAAATTTGTTTTGGTTGACCCGAAAAAAGTGGAGCTTACGCTTTTCAACAAAATTGAAAGACATTATTTAGCGAAACTTCCTGATACGGAAGATGCTATTATTACAGATAATGCAAAAGTTGTCAATACTTTAAATTCGCTTTGTACTGAAATGGACAATCGTTATTCTTTATTGAAAGATGCGATGGTTCGTAACATTAAAGAATACAATGACAAATTCAAAGCAAGAAAATTAAATCCTGAAGCCGGCCACCGATTTTTACCTTACATTGTTTTGGTTGTCGATGAGTTTGCCGATTTAATTATGACCGCCGGAAAAGAAGTCGAAATTCCGATTGCGCGTTTGGCTCAATTAGCGCGTGCTATTGGTATCCACTTGATTATTGCAACACAAAGACCATCTGTAAACGTAATTACAGGTTTAATTAAAGCGAATTTCCCTGCCAGAATTGCCTTTAGAGTAACTTCAAAAATTGACTCTCGAACAATTTTGGATACTCAAGGTGCTGATCAATTGATTGGACGAGGAGATTTACTATACACAAATGGAAACGATGTGGTGCGTGTACAGTGCGCATTTATTGACACTCCTGAAGTTGAAAAAATTACAGATTTTATTGGCGGACAAAAAGCGTATGCCACAGCATATTTGCTTCCGGAGTTCATTGGAGAAGAAAGTGGCATTAATCTTGATATAGATATTTCCGAAAGAGACACCTTATTTAGAGAAGCTGCAGAGATTATTGTTAATGCACAGCAAGGTTCTGCTTCGTTACTGCAAAGAAAATTAAAATTAGGTTACAACAGAGCCGGACGATTGATTGATCAATTAGAAGCCGCAGGAATTGTTGGCCCTTTTGAAGGCAGTAAAGCTCGAAGCGTAAACATTTTAGATTTAAGTGCTCTTGATCAATTTTTTAATAATGAACAAAATTAACCCCATCATGAAAACGAAAATTCAGGAAATCAGAAACAATTCTATCACTAACATGACTAAAAAGTGTTTTCAAATAGCTGCAATATTGCTTTTGAGTTTCACTTCGACTCAGGCTCAGGATAAAAAAGCCAAAGATTTATTGAACGAAGTAACAACTAAAATAAAAAGTTACGACAATATTGTTATCGATTTTAAGTACTCTTTGAATAATGCCAAAGAAAACATTAATCAAGACAGTAAAGGAAATGTAACGATGAAAGGAAATCAATATGTTTTGAATTTCATGGGCGTTACTAAAATATTCGACGGGCAAAAAACGTACACTATAAACCCTGAAGACGAAGAAGTTACTATTTCGAAAGTAAATGAGAAAGACGATAACGCTATTACGCCTTCAAAAATGCTTACTTTCTTTAATTCCGGATACAAATACAATATGGATATTGTGCAGAATATCAAAGGAAGAAAAATTCAATACATAAAATTAGTTCCAACAAGTGGAAAAGATCAAAGGAAAGAAATTCTTTTAGGTATTGACGTTCAGACAAAACACATTTACAATTTGATCGAAACTGGAAAAAACGGAACAAAAACAACTTTAACCGTTAATTCTTTTAAAACCAATCAGCCTTTATCAAAAAATCAATTTACCTTTGTAGCGAGCAAATATCCAAAATACTACATCAACAAATTAGATTAATTACGGGTTGAAAATTTTAGACAAATACTTACTAAAAACATTTCTGATTACGTTTACTACGGTATTCGTAATCCTTTTTTTTATATTCATACTTCAAACGGTCTGGCTTTTTATCTCAGAACTTGCTGGTAAAGACCTAGACTTGATTCTGATTGTAAAATTCTTGTTATTCTCAATGCCGAGAATTATTCCGTTAGTTTTACCGTTGTCTGTTTTATTGGCATCAATTATGACTTTCGGAAATTTGGCTGAGAATTATGAATTTGCGGCTATGAAATCCTCTGGAATTTCGCTTCAAAGAGCTATGCGTATTTTAATCGCATTTATCTTTGTTTTGAGTATTGTTGCTTTTTGGTTTGCCAATAATGTCATTCCGTACGCGGAATACAAATTCGTTAACTTTCGAAAAAATATCGCTCAGGCCAAACCTGCAATGGCTATTGCCGAAGGCCAGTTTAATGACGTTGGATTTTACAACATTAAGGTAAATAAAAAATCAGGCGAAAACGGAAACATCTTAACCGGAGTAACCATTCACGAAAAAGCGAATAATGTTGGTGAAAACAAAACTGTCATCAAAGCAAAAGATGGAAAACTAATAAGTAACGAGAAATCAAGCATCTTAAAATTAGTTTTAAATGATGGTTATTACTATCAGGATGTTACACCTAAAAAATATGAAGACCGTGCCAAACTGCCATTTGTAAAAGCGGCTTTCAAAAAACAGATTATAAATATTGATCTTTCGGAACTTAATAAAGTAGACGAAGACAAAGAAAGCATCAATAGTACTAACGGAATGTTGAACGTAAATGAACTTCGTTATACACTGGATTCTTTAAATAAGAACCTAAATACTGAAATTTTATCATTTTCAGAAAACATCAACCAACGTGTTGGAATCAAACGTTCTCCAATAGAACAACAACCAGGTAAAAAGAAAAAAACATTACCAAACAACCTTCTTTCTCTTTATACCAATAAAGAGAAATCGGATATTCTTAGAATGGCTGGCAGTAATGTTACCAATAACATTTATTCAATAGAATCAACCCAAAAGGATTTAAAAGACAAACAAAGAGACATCAACAAACATTTAATTGCTTTATATGAAAAGTTTGTAATTGCTTTTGCTTGTTTTTTAATGTTTTTTATTGGAGCTCCACTAGGCGCTATTATACGAAAAGGTGGATTGGGCTTACCAATCGTTTTTGCTGTATTGATTTTCATTACCTTCCATTTCATTAATACATTTGGAAAAAGACTTTCCCAAGAAGGTGGAATGTCTCCTTTTATGGGATCATGGATGTCTTCGTTTATTTTATCGCCATTGGCAATATTATTAACATACCGAGCAACAAATGATAATGGCTTAATAAACTTTGACGCCATTACAACGCCAATATCACAACTATTTCAAAAAATTTCGGAGCGATTTTTCCCCGCTCAAAATCAAAAATAATTATGTCAACAACAAAAATACAACTTAATACCATTGAAGAAGCTATAGAGGATATTCGTCAAGGTAAAGTAATCATTGTAGTCGATGATGAAGATCGTGAGAATGAAGGTGATTTTTTGGCTGCAGCCGAAAAAGTAACTCCAGAGATGATCAACTTTATGGCTACACACGGTCGTGGTTTAATTTGTACACCTCTTACTGAGAGCCGATGCAAAGAACTTGATCTTCGTGCTATGGTTACGAATAATACAGATCATATGGAAACAGCTTTTACAGTTTCCATCGATTTAAAAGGTCACGGCGTAACAACTGGTATTTCTGCTGCAGACCGTTCGAAAACAGTTCAGGCTTTAGTAGATCCAAATACAAAACCACATGATTTAGCTCGTCCTGGGCATATATTCCCATTAATTGCTAAGCAAGGAGGCGTATTAAGAAGAACAGGGCACACAGAGGCTGCAATTGATTTCGCACGTCTGGCCGGATTTAAACCTGCCGGTGTAATATGCGAAATTTTGAATGAAGACGGAACAATGTCTCGTTTGCCTCAGCTTATTGAAGTAGCTAAAAAATTCGATTTGAAATTAGTTTCAATTGAAGATTTAGTTGCTTACAGAATGCAGCACGACAGTTTAATTGTCAAAAAAGAAGATTTCGATATTGAGACTCGTTTTGGAACTTTTAGACTAAGAGCTTACGAACAAACTACAAACAAACAAATTCATATTGCTTTAACTAAAGGAACTTGGAATTTAGGCGAGCCAATCTTAACCAGAATCCACTCTTCTCAGGTAAATAATGATTTATTAGGCACACTTACAAACAATGCAGAACAGCAGTTGGATGATATGTTTAAAGTAATCAATGAAAATGGTAAAGGTGCAGTTATTTTTATCAATCAGGATATGACAGCAGTGAATCTTTTAAACAGAATTTCAGAGCTTAAAAATTTACAAGCAAACGGAACATTAAAAGCTCCAAAAGTAATTATTGACAGTAAAGATTACGGAATTGGCGCTCAAATCCTTCATGATATAGATATCTCTAAAATCAGACTAGTTTCGAATACCGAACAAACAAAACGTGTGGGTATGATTGGTTACGGTCTTGAGATTACAGAATACGTTAATTACTAATATGGGAACAGTAGAAGAAAGAATTTTAAAATCGGAAACACGTATTTTTAAAGCTGTTTTTCCTATTACAACAAATCATTACGACACTTTATTTGGCGGAACTGCATTGCATCTTATGGATGAAGTTGCGTTTATTTGCGCAACCCGATTTAGCCGAAAAAAAGTTGTAACAATTTCAACTGGACAAATTGACTTTAAAAAAGCGATTCCTGCTGGAACTTTAATTGAATTAGTTGCAAAAGTGGTAAGCGTTGGACGAACAAGTTGCAAAATCCATGTAGATATTTTTATGGAACAAATGTATTCTGAGCTTCGCGAAACGGTAGTTTCAGGAACTTTCTCGTTTGTTGCTGTTGACGAAAACAAGAAATCAGTGCCAATTTTGGACGAAGTTGAGTAATTTTTCTCAAAAAAGCTTTTTTATAAATACTGATAATTAAGCACTTAAAAATTAACTTAAAAAAATCAGTAAAAAAGTTTTTATAATCGGAAAAGCGCACTATATTTGCACTCGCAATCACGAAATGATCGCGACATACTGGAGAAATGGCAGAGCGGTCGAATGCGGCAGTCTTGAAAACTGTTGACTGTAACAGGTCCGGGGGTTCGAATCCCTCTTTCTCCGCTGAAAAGAAACCCCCTGTGTTTACAGGGGGTTTCGACGTTTTTGGGCGGAGCTTTTATTTTCGAACCCTGCATCCAAAAACAATTCGCTCCCCTGTTAAGCCCTGTAAACACTGGACAAATTATTTCTTCTGCAATTAGACATCCTAAAATCTGGAACCATAACGCGTACTTTTGTGTCCCTATCAGTGTCCCTATTTTTACAAGAAAAACGCTTTTTGAATGTTGCAGATAAGACCTTAAAAGTCTCGTTTGCATAATCATTAATAGGTAAATAGATAAAATTTTCAGACCTTTAATAAACTTATTTTTTTCCAAACTGAAAATAATTCAATCATGCTGAAGATTTATTTTTTTCTAAAACCTGGAAAGCTGAACTGGAAAAACGAATCTCCGGTTTATGTGCGCCTCTGGCATGAACATGACTCAATTACAATATCAACAGGTCATTATATAACTAAAGAAAGATGGGTTCTTACAAACAAGCTCCGAAAGGTGCTCAGGCTGGAAGAAGAAAAAACACTCCGCAGAAGCCTGGATGCTTTCCAACTGGCGATTGAGAAAAAATTCAATGAAATGATCCGCAGAGATGAAAGCTTTTCCCTTCGTACGTTCAAAAATGAACTTAAAGGCAAAACGCATGACAAAATTACTGTCTTAGGGATTCTCGAAATCCATATCAGTTATTTCAGCAGGAAAGTTAATCATGATGAAAGATCCCGTGCAACCCTAAGCAAATATGAACGATCTAAAGACCTGATTTCGAATTTTATCAGGGAAGAATATCACAAAGAAGACTTGGGATAGAAATCTGTAAGCGGCAATTTTATCAATAATCTGGAATTGTTCCTTAGGTACCAGAGCACTTTCAAAGGCCATATAGGGATCAGAAACAACTCAACTGTAAAGTACATGCGCATGTACAAAACTGCTTTCAACTATGCCCTCAAGTCAGGCTTAATCGATAAAAACCCCTTCGATCTGTACGAAGGGAAAGTAGTCGAAACAGATGCAGTTTATCTGACTCCTGAAGAATTAAAAACGATAGAAACAACTGAAATTACTGCAGGACGATTAGTAAAAACCAAAGATATCTTTATATTCTGCTGCTATACAGGATATGCACCAGCGGACGCCTCTGCCCTGAAAGACGAGAATCTTGTTTCTGACAACAACGATGATTTCTGGATTCTGGCAAACAGAACAAAGACTTCAATGCATGAAAACGTTCCCCTGCTTCCTCCTGCAAACAGGATAATCAATAAATACAGAAAGCTCCAGCCAACGCTTCTGCCCTCCATTTCAAATCAGAAAATGAATGAATATTTGAAAGAAATAGCAGTGTTATGTGGCATCAAAAAAAAAACTGACTTGGTATACGGCACGCCACACTTTTGCCACAACTGTAACTTTGGGAAACGGCATCAGAATAGAAAACGTCTCCTCAATGATGGGACACGCAAATATCCTGCAGACGCAGCATTATGCCAAAGTGCTGGACATAAATATCAAAGAAGATATGAAAAAACTAATGGACAAGTATAGGTAAATTCCACTTATGCATGTCCGAGCAAAAGAAGTTAGCAAATTGTTTATCAGCTGTAATTGAACAAACGTTCAAATCCCAATTTTTTCAAAAGCTTAAAGCTGTCTAAAACAAGACCACAATATTGAAATAATTTCATTTAAATCTGAGCCTTCATGATTTAGTCCTATATGCTTCTTTCATTTCAATTATTTTCTCTTTCAAAAACAATGGTTTTTCTTACTTATTTATTTTTTAAGAAGTAATCGTAAAAAGACAGGTTACTTTTATAACCTTTACAATTTATATATAAAAAAAAAATGCGCAAAGTCAGAGACATTTGCGCAGCTTTTCAAAAGGAACCCTTCGGAGATCGAGGCTACATCTTCTAGACTTCTCTGCCAGCGGGTCAATATTCATCCATCTGCCAAGTGCAGGATCATAATTACGTGCCCCATAGTCGTACAAATTCAGCTTATTACCTCCAACACTCTCATCCTGGAACTCTTTGCCATTGTATTTATACTTATAAGTTTTTACAAAGTTTCTATCATGTAGGAAGAACGTCCTTTTCTCTATAGCCTAGTGGTTCAAAGACCTTCGCACTGCGTTTTATAAGGAACTCTTCGGAGAACGGGGATGGGAGGAACACTACCAAATTATTCCCCAATATATTACTATTTTCCTTTTTTTATTAATTGCGATTCCTTTTGAATAGCCGTTTTGCCAATTTAAAGGCATTTGTGGATTAGGTAGTACGTCAAAATTTTTAAAGTATTTTCCCGGTTTTGCATCAATCACATAGATTTTAAAATTATTTTCAATTTTTAAATCCTCTGCATCTGTATGATTAAAAACTGCAAAATTTGGAACAGGATATTTATTTTTATAACATTCTTTATTTAGTGAAAGTGTATCCTCTATTTTAATATCTTTCCTGTTTTCATATGTATCTTGTGTTTCAAATTTATTAATCACTAGTATACATGAATCTGTAGAGGCATAACTCGCAATAAATTTATATTTATTCATTGTTGAATCAATTTCTAAAGTATCAATCTCATAATTATACAACATGAAGCACACATCATTTTTGCGTATATTTTTATTATTTACGATAGTATATGGATATTTAATTAGATTTTTAGGGAAATGCGAAGTTATAATTGGATCAAACTCTTTTCTTGCGTTATTGTAGGTATCATTATCCTTTTTAGTTACAACTTGACCATTGCAACTAACAAATATAAATGATACAATCACTAATCTTAATATTATTTTTTTCATCATTTATTTTTTAAATCGTCCAATATAATATTGATATGGAATATGATCTGTTAAAATACCACTTAATGTTTTTAATACATTTGTAATCATAGAATTTAGTTTGTTTGATGATGAAGGTGATGTTGATTCTCTAACATGTGGTGTTGTAAGAGTATATGTACTTATAGTGGTGACTATCCAGGGTCCAGTTGTAGTCTCTGATGAAAAATTTGTTTTTTTATTTAATTCATTAGGCTTCGCATATGTGACTTTTACATCAGTAAGTTTCGTTACTGTATTATCATTAAGTGGAATATTTTCTTCTCCGAAACTCCCCTTTGAAGTAATATCTCGTTCTTTTATTTCTACCTTTTCAGCTATTTTATATCCTTGTTTTTCCATAAACTTCTCAGGGTTTTCAACCACGCTAGCTCCTAGTTCTCTAATATTATTTGCTTTTTCATTATGTTTACCAAACATATCATCAGCACCTAACCTGTCATATTTTTTTGCATCTCCCGCACCAATTTTGTCCGCAGTAGCTTGAGTAAGTTTTGATTGACCTTCAACATGCACAACAGCTCCAGTTTCATTATTAACAAACCAATCAGGAGGAGTTGCTATCATCCCATCTGGATCAATAAAGTAAACTGGATTATTCAATGCATAAGTATATGGATTAAATCTTCTAGATTTTTCCGCCAGCGGGTCAATATTCATCCATCTGCCAAGTGCAGGGTCATAATTACGTGCTCCATAGTCATACAAATTCAGCTGATTCCCTCCAACACTCTCGTCTTGGAACTCTTTGCCGTTGTATTTATATTTTTGTCCAGTACTGTTTCCTTTTCCAAGAGCTACGCCTTCATTATAACCATACTGCTTTAACCCAAAAGGATAATAGTTGTTCTCCTCTATAAGCTCCAGATTGGTGACACTGCCGTCATCATTGGCATCGCCATAGCTCAGGCGTATATTCCCCAAATGATCTTTGTACTGGTAAATATAACTAAAAATTCCTGAACTGTGGGCCACATACCCTTCTGGATGAGGGAAGAATTTCAGGTCGTTGTTCTCGTATTGGTATCCATTTGCATAATCGGTAATGATAGTCCCCACAGTTTTGCGCTGTTTCACTCCAGTGGCATCATACACATAACTGATCACACCGCCAGGAAGTGTAATATCCGTAGGCAGGTTCAGGTAATTGTAGACTATAGGGGTTGTTATCCCTTTATTGAGATCGGTTTTCATATTGCCGTTACTGTCATAAGTATATTGTACAGCTGCCGTGCTTCCACTTTTAAATCCTTCGGTACTTGTTGTCACGGCCTCTTCCATCTTGATCAGTTTGTTGCTTGAAGTATCATAGATATATACCAGATTATCAATAGCCCCGAAGGTGCCTGTACCACGAACTGTGTTTCCATTTCGGGTAAGTCCCTTTATATTTCCGTTTCTATCATAAGTCGGATTCTCGTTATACCTTCCTGCATTATCCGTGGCAAAAGTCAACCTGTTTAACGGATCGTACTGATAATTATAGTTCCTTAGACTGGTATCACTGCCGGCTGTCCTCCAGAAAGTCTGGCTGATGTTTCCATTGAATAATCCTATACCGCCAGTAGAGGGAACAGGAACATCATAACTGATCTTAAAGGCAAACAAATCTGTACCTATTGAATTTACATCATTGATGCCCTTGAGCCATCCCCTTATATTATAGCTGTAATCGATATTCTGCAGACGGTTCTGGCTGGTTTTTCCACCAACGGATTTAACCACAAGCTGTCCCAGATCATCATAGGTATTCGAGGCGATGATCTCAGTTGTCTGGCTGTTTATTTTCTGTTTCTGTGCCAGGAGCCTTCCTGCATGGTCATAAGTAAAACCATCCACCACTGTGGTGGTCACACCTGCCCTTAGGTGTGTGTTTGTTGTTTCTAAGACCTTGCCTGTAAAATCAAGACTGCTCTTTACAGTACCGGTAATCCCCAGATAATCGTTGTAATTGTAATTGTAAACAGGTCTGCCCTTTACATCATAATAAATCACATTGGTTATCCATTTGACAGCTCCCGACACCAACACCCTTACCTTGCTTCCCGTAGAAAGCCCTTTTGCTGTACTTATTGGGGTAATGCCATAAGAGACAACAGCCGAAGGCAGGGGGGCAATCAAATCAAAACCGTAAATATCATAATAGTTAACCGTATATAAATTGAAACCCGAATTAGGAAAAGAAGCATTGCTGTAATAAGCCGTAGCATCCCCGATTGTGGTGACTCCCTGACGCAGCTCATTCAAAGCAGCCACGCTTGCGTTGGCCAGATCCTGGAGGGCTTTTCGGGTGATGGCGTTTGTATATTCCCCCGTATAGACAGGCCTGCTAAAGGCATCGTACTTGGTCAAAAGCCATTTATTAGTCGCTCTTTGATTGGCATCCTGGGTCAGGATTGGCCTGTCCAGTTTGTCATAAACTATATATTCCCATTCCTTTCCAGGGAGTTTCTTCTCCACCAAGCGGTTGCGATGGTCGTATTTATAACGATAACATAAATTATTGAGGGTCGTATCGTCAAAAGCACCGTTTGCCAAAGGAGGAAGTACATAACTCAGGTTGCCATACTGATCATAAACATAATAGGTGTCGTGTGGAGTGCCGTTGTAAGTTCTCTTTAGTACCACACGACCTTCCTTGTCCTTAAACTCCTCGGTTGTCCTGTCCTGGCCCGATACCCAGTTCTCGTCTTTTGTTACTGTTTTATATAATTGGCCCAAGCCATAATTGGTAGTTTGTGTTATAGAAGGCTGGTAAAGTCCCAAAGTAGACATATTATCAGCGCTTACCGCCATAAACAGTTTCACCTCCGTAGCACCATTGGCCTGATACTCCAGCTTTACTTCATGACCGGAAGAAGCGGCCGTTTTCCAGCTGTTTCCTGGTGCAGCCTGTTTCAGCACGCGGTTCAGCGGGGAAGCCTCGAATGTTTTCTCGCTGAAATAATTGATTGTGTTCTCATATTTTGGCGTATTATACAGACTTGCAAGAGCCGTAAGAGGGCTGGCTTGTATAAGCCCCGAGGTATTGGATGCAGCGTAAGGAAGAAACTCTTTGTCCTGTCTGCCGAATGCATCATAGTCTACATGGGTGACAACGTCTGCCGATTCAAATCCTTTTATCAGTCCTGATATAGAAGCTTCGAGTCCTGGTGTACTCGGATCAGTATCATCCATTTTTTGAAGAACAGGATTGTAAAAATACTGGCTTACATTGACATCGGTTGAATAAAATAAATAGCTCCTGAATGAAGCACTCTCAGTAGTACTGCTCCATTTAAAATCAGTACTTTTTCCTTGTCCTTGACCTTGTAGTGATACTTTATTCCCTGCCATGTCATAAACGCCACTTATTCCTGAATCACCACCTGTATAAGTTGAAGGGTGAATCATTCCAACCATTAAATACCATGTGTCAAGTGCGGGAAGATTGCCATACCAAAAGTATGGATTATTATCAGCGCTACCATCCAATTTTACTACATTTTTTGTGCCATGATAGGTAATCCCGTTTTGACCACCAGTACGCTTGACCCAAACTGCATATCGATAAGCCTTTGTTTTATCAATAGGAATATCCGTCGTATTCCATCCCCCATCATTATCACTGGCAGCATCATTGACACAACGCCATAAACGGTCCGTCTTTCCAAACGGATTTACCCCATCTATTCTAACATTCTCTACAGCTCCTCCATTAACATTAAAAAAAGGTACGCTTCCACTACCCAATGTCCAGTTATTTTTCCAGTCCAATAAATTATTGTCCAATTTATTGGAACCGCCATTTATAACTACAGTCTGTTTTGGACGGCCCAGACCATCAAAATAATTGATGCTTCTTTGGATATCAATCTTGGAAAGCGTATTGTAGTTGCCACTCTGAATCGCTCTCTGAGGAACTTCCGTGTAAATGAAATTTTCATTGCTGAACTGTTGGGCTCGGGTAAACAAACCAGCAAACAATAACAATATCGATATATATTTTTTCATAAAATCTTATTAATTAATATTTAATTTAGGAGCCTTTTACAAAACATGTGCTGCATTGCTAAATAAAATTATTTTTTTAATAATCCAGCATCTCCAAAAACCCCATTAAAACTCATTGTCAAAGTATCAATCAATTAGTCCTGTCGTGTAGCGCATTGTATTGTTATCACTTCAGAGCCTACTTTTGTAAAAGTCCCTGAACGCGTTATTGTGGGCGTCGAAGGATTAGTACTGGATTCAACATAAATATTGGCTAAGACGCCTCGCACTGAACTTGTTATGGTTAAAGTTCTGGAATGTTGTATAACATCATTGATCTCGACATAAAACGTATCTCCAGCTGTTAGAGTACCAGTGGATGTCCCAGAGGTCGATCTTGATAAATACCATGTGTTATTTTTATAAAGAGTACAGCTTCCCGATAACCTGTCAAAAACCAAACTGCAGGCATCCGTTGCTAATGCCGCTGTTGTACTCATAGACACAGAAAGACATAGGGCGCCATCTACCGAGCCTTTGGTTGCTAATACCTGAATGGAATAAGCCGTTGAAGCTGCTAATCCTGATAGAGATCCCGATGTAGTATTCACAGTACCCATATAATTACCGTTTTGGTAGATCTTATAGTCAGTTACACCGGAAACTGCTGTCCATGAAAAATTCAGAGTTGACGCAGTGGCACTGGTTAAAACTAATCCCGTCGGAACACCCGGCAATGTACTCATAGATAAAGAGGAGCATAGAGCACTGTCTACAACGCCGTTCGAGGCCGATACCTGAACCGAATATGACGTTAAGGCATTTAATTGAGATAATGATCCTGTGGTGGTAGTTACCGAACCCATAAGCTCTCCACCTTTATATATTTTGTAAGACGTAGCTCCTGGAACCGCTGTCCATGAAAAATTTATGGTTGAGGCCGTCGCACTGGTAAAGGCTAATCCTGTTGGCACGACTGGTGCTGTACTGCAAGTTCCATTCGTATTTGCAAAACCCTGGCCATTGGCCGCTATCTCAGCAGAAGCCTTGGCATCTGCATCTGCTTGTGATATCGTGGAGGAATAAATACCTGCAGGAACGCTATACACATGTGAAGACCCCGTCAAACCCGCTGAACAGGCCTGTTTAGTAAAGGTCTGGCTCTTAAACACATTCTTATAAGTGGTTACCGTAGCGGTTCCTATATTGCAGTCTGTCTGCTGTCCCAGATAATTATAGCAATATCTTTGTAAAACATTCAAATCTTTGTCTTTCACAAACTGCAAACGATTGAAATTGTCATACTCATAATACGTTACCAAACCTTTTGGATCTGTTATCGAACTCACACCTACTAAGGGTTTATAGGTGTAAGTAGTAACCATAGCATTAGTCAATGAAGCGTCATAACGCAAAGTTGTCAATGCGTTTAATAAATTGGTTTCATTAATCATATTTGATGCTGATTGAACTGATGAAATCAGATTACTTGGTATTGCATCATATGTTATATTCTCAAGTTTTGCTATTGGAAATTCAGAATTATAACCCCATATAATTGATGTATGTACATTGTCTGCTTTACTAAATTGCAATAAATGTCCATTAATATCATATTTCTCAAAAACAATGTTATTGTTTTCTTTACTTGTCTTACTCTCTTTTATTTCTCGTAGCAATGGCATACTTCCATTATTTAAATAACCATTGGAGTAATCGAAAAAATACTTTTTGTTGAAAATTTCTACATCATCGACAAGTCTACTTTCTATTATTGGATTACTTATATTATTTTTTTCTTTCAAAGTCAGCATAAAACTCTCTGTCAGCAAATCAAATGCGTACTTATATAAAGTTTTATGTTTTCGATTATCACTGTTTGTTACTACCTCACTGGTCTTTAAAGTTGGAAACTCAGTTGAATATCCATATTGTGTAAAAGTTTCTGTTCCAACTAAAATATTATTTAAGTCGTATTTTATTTCTTTTTTAGTATCCAAAACATAGATATCATTTTTGTATGCATATTTACCAATATTGAATACCTGTTGAGTACCACTAGTATTTGATGCAAATTTTGAAATAGAAAATCCAAATGATTGATATTGATTGGTTGGAATTACTTTTTTATAAGTATTATCTAACAAATACACTGTTTGACCTAAATTATTTTTGTAAATTTTTTTTGTCAAATAACCTCTTTCATTAAAATTTGTAATAGAGGGAGGTGAAAAAGGCTCCTCGAATGGATCTGTATTTAAAACAGCGTACAGATTATTAATATCTGCCATATATCTTTTGTAATCGATTTGATTTCTAATATCTGGATTAGAAATAAAGTTTGTAAAAAAATTAATCTCAGAGCTATTATCGGGATTCTGTATTTTTATCTCCTGATACTTAACGTTTGAACCATTAAGATCAAATAGTTGACTCAATGAGTGAGAAACCATTTTATATGAATTCCAATTATGAGTATTGTCATCACTAATAATAACGCCCTGTGATGAATATTTTGGATTTAAATAACTGGTTCCGCTACTAACGGATGTATTTCCCTTTTTATATAAATACTCTTTAATAACTGGTGTCCCATAATTAAAATTTTCAGTTATTTTACTTACTCTTAAACCACCTGTTAGAGCATTTGTTCCATTATCATCAAAATCATTTAATTCAAAATCAAAGCTCACATCTCCACCAGTAGAGTAAATTATTTTCTGGAGCACATTAGCTTTTGTTGCAGCAAAACTTGGAGCTCTATTAGTTATATCTCCTGTATTCAAGATAGTTTCTCCATTTTGATTATAATAACCCCAATGGTCTATTTCTGGAGATGTCCTACTAGGCAAATTTATACTTTGATTATATTGAAATTGATATAAATTTTCAATAGTTAAACCTGTTTGTTGAGAAACACCATCCAATCTTAATCGTTTACATTCAGGAAGACTGCAACCTGACGATAAGAAATAACTATGATTGAAGTTAATTTTTTTTAAGACCGCCGCGTTTTTATTTACTAATTGAATATTATCTATTTTATAGCTATTGAGTAAATCTTCTCTTAAAGTGGGTGAATTAAATTTTATATAGCCATTTGGTGCAGTTATTTTATCTAAATAGACAGGGTTTGATATCGTACTGGTTGTCGTATTAAATTCTACTGAATTAATTATAGGATATCCAGGAAAATATTTCATACTTCTAACCGCTGACTTATTATCAAATGACGAGGCACTGCCATTCTTATATTCAAATATAATTTTGTCGCCAGTTGCACTTTCTATTTCGCATAAATACCAAGCCGAAATTTGAGGTGCAATGGTAAATGTGGTTACATTTCCTCCAGTATCTGAGGTTATTAACTGTCCTATTTTCTCAATTGAACTAATAGTAGTTCCAAATTTATATTTAGTACCATTATTGTCAATTATTGTCCAAAAATTATTGACTTTTTTAGGTCCTATTGGAGGAATTATCTTTAAATCATTGTGTGGCAACATTACGATATCACCATCGGCATTAAATACAAACTTTCCTTGAAAATTTAAAAAATTAAAATAAAACACGTCCGGCTCAGTATCAACAAGTTTGTTATTTGCATTTCTAACATATACTGCATCCCAAGTCTGATTAACCAATTTTCCTTTTTGATTTATTCCTATAAAACCATTATCAAGCTCGTCGGCTATACCAACAATTACTCTTGATACCGCACCTCCAGCATTTAAGCTCCAACCCGTTCCTACCCAACTCGGTACTTCATTTACTTTTATACCAGCCGAATGATAGGATAAAGTTACTGGAACCTCTAACGAATTATTTTTTAAACTAAATAATTGGTAATTAATTGTAGGGAGACCAGTATCTAGACTAACGGGTAAATTTATATACTCCATAAGAGCCGAAGAATTTGGGCTTGCTGGAAAAATATTTGAATTTTGGGCTTTTGCAGCAAAGCACAATAAAAAACAAAATAATGTTATGGTATTTCTAAATCTCATAATAAATTATTATTTGTAGTAAAAAAAGAAACTTACAGAATGGTTTCGCTAAAGTTTTTTTTTGATTTTTTTGTCACATAGTAGAGATATTGTTACATAAATAACTATAATAAAAATCTTTACAAAAAAATAAAATCAAACTAGACTTTTATTTAAAATAGCAAGAAATAACCTATAAAAGTAAATTTTATATTTTTCCTCCAAAAAGAAAAGAAGTGAAGTAAAACAAATAGGAAAAAAGAAAAAAAATAGCAGATTACACTTATCATTCATTTTATAGATTTATTTTTAATAATAATTGAAAACAAACATAATATGTTAAAAAGTTATCTCCTTACGGTTTTCCACATTTTTAAATTAACTTTTTCAGTAGTCCAATAAAATATAGGATTTCTTTAAAAAAAAATTACAAAAAAAATTGTACGATAAATATGGTTTAGTAATTTCTTAACTTATATTCAAAGGAAACCATCCAAAAGAATACTGTATCAACTTGTTTTGATTGAAGAAATAAAAAAACATACACGACCGGAATAAAAAAATAACAATCGAAGGATATCAAGAGAGTTAAAAATATTTGGCTTTTATGCGGAGATTGGTCTGGAATTCTGATTTTCAATATTTCTATTACTTATGAACAAATTCGTGCTAAGTTTAAGCTGTGATAATTAATCATATAAGTTATAATAACAAAAAACACTCCGATATGGAATGGCTTTTATAATTTGATTTGGCTCACTAGCAAGATGCTCGCCCCAGCTAGTCCGTGCATATGCTTAAAAACAGCTGACCTTGTTGCGGTCTGCTTTGTAAGCTAAGGTAAAGAAGAAACTCAAATCCATCTACCAAAATGCTGTAAACTCTCTTTATCTGCTAAACAGTCTATAAGATTTCGCATTGATTGATTTTCCTGTCTTAATATTTTATTTTCATCAAACATGATTTCTGAATCAAAATATCTGGTGTGGTCTACAGGAAACAATCTTTTTCCAGTATTCATTTTAGTTTCCAAGAATAAGTCTTCATTCTTTTTGTAAAATCTGTACATAGTGCTTTTACTTGCTTTGGTGCTTACAATAAATTTCTTTAAATTCTCATATTTCATTTCTTGGGTTTGTTAGTATCTCGTTATTTAGTAGATACAAGAACTCTATACAAGGAGGTTAGTCAAGCATCTTTACAATAAATACTAACGAATCTCCAAAAGTGTAGCTTTTTGGCACTTTTTTTTCAAAAATATTTTTTTGGATGATTAAATAAGTGTTCCAAAATGAAACACTGTTCTGGGAAGATTCAAAACTTACAGAATTTTTGATTGAAACATCGACTGGTATCATTTGAAGTTGGGTACATAAATTGTAACGGGGGAGGTAATTTGACAATAAAAATCTTGGTATTTGGCATCGAAATAGCCGATACAGGGAGGGGAGCATTCAAAAATGTGGATTAGTTTTTTTTTAATGGCTTATCTAGCGGAAGCAGGAGCATGTACCTTTAAAATTAAACCTTTTGGTACACTAAACATTGCTATAAAATCAAAAGCCACTCCGTAATTATGGAATGGCTTTATTGATTCTCTTTGTGAGTATAAATTATAAAAGTTTATGCTATCGGATTTAATAACTTGAAATCTTTTTCTCAATAAAATTACCTTTTACAAATCTATATTTTTCGATTTTATTTTTTTTAATAACATCAAATAATTTAATTTCACTATCATATTCATATTTTAGTTGCTCAACCATCGATACAGAGTAATAGGAGCTAATAACAAGTTTTAATTTAAATTCCTCTTCTGGCATATTATGGCTCCTATCTAGTAAATCGAATGCGTATATTAATTCTTTAGATTTTATCTTTTCAATGTTCTTCGGATTGATTTTTTTATCAAATGTTTTCACAATATCAAGTGATAACGAATCTGAGCTTACTAATATATCTTTTTTATAATCTAAATTCTCTTGATTTTTAAGCACATTTAAAGTATCTCGTAACCAACTTTTAAAAACAATTTCGTTTTTATTCTGTTGAGTGATATTTTTTTCTTCTTTGTATTTACAATTAATAAAAGTCAAAATACACACACCTCCAATTACTATTTTTTTTAGCATATCCATAAGTTTATTAATTAAATCTTTTATCGCTTTGTTTTTTTTCTCCTCTACCAGTAGCTAATTTAGTGTAAAGGGTATTACCAATTATTTTAGTTGCTGATATTTGAAAACCTGATTTTTTATAGGTAAATGCAGAAACATCAACACCACCATTATTTTCTTTTTTATATGTTGATAGTAATGATTTTGAACCTTCACTCCAGCTATAACTTCTATGACTATTATCCCATTTACTAGATATTAAATCAATACCATCCCAACTATTAGCCCCCCCACTATAATCACTAAATCCAGAAATGCCTTGAGATTTCCCTATAGCATTTATTGCTGCTCCCATGGCAAATTTGGAATTTTTATCTCCTAAGCCCATAAATGATGTATAGTTATCTTGAGTTGCTCCTTGAGCAAATTTATTATCATACATTACAACATCATCTAGGGTAGGGAGCTGTGTTGAGCCTCCTGCATCAATAAAATTCATAGTTACATTACCAATAGCATAAGATTCATCTTTACTTCCTCCAGATTCTGCATGAATAACAGAAGCAAATGCAAGTAATATTTCATTTGTTACTCCTTTCAATTCAGTAGATTTGTAAATTTTTGTCTTTCCTCCACCAATAGGTTTGTAATCTCCATCATTTACCACATGTACTTTTTTATCATCAACGTCGTCATTACCTAACCAATCACCATCATTCGTATAATAATCACCATCTAACATTCCGTCAGGGTCAATCTTTAGAATAGGATTGTTTTGTACATAATTATATGGTGATAACCAATTACGTTCTTCAGCCATTGGGTCTAAATTCATAAATCTACCAAGTGCAGGGTCATAGTTACGTGCTCCATAATCATACAAATTCAGCTGATTCCCTCCAACACTCTCGTCTTGGAACTCTTTCCCATTGTACTTATATTTTTGTCCAGTACTGTTTCCTTTTCCAAGAGCTACGCCTTCATTATAACCATACTGCTTTAACCCAAAAGGATAATAGTTGTTCTCCTCTATAAGCTCCAGATTGGTGACACTGCCGTCATCATTGGCATCGCCATAGCTCAGGCGTATATTCCCCAAATGATCTTTGTACTGGTAAATATAACTAAAAATTCCTGAACTGTGGGCCACATACCCTTCTGGATGAGGGAAGAATTTCAGGTCGTTGTTCTCGTATTGGTATCCATTTGCATAATCGGTAATGATAGTCCCCACAGTTTTGCGCTGTTTCACTCCAGTGGCATCATACACATAACTGATCACACCGCCAGAAAGTGTAATATCCGTAGGCAGGTTCAGGTAATTGTAGACTATAGGGGTTGTTATCCCTTTATTGAGATCGGTTTTCATATTGCCGTTACTGTCATAAGTATATTGTACAGCTGCCGTGCTTCCACTTTTAAATCCTTCGGTACTTGTTGTCACGGCCTCTTCCATCTTGATCAGTTTGTTGCTTGAAGTATCATAGATATATACCAGATTATCAATAGCCCCGAAGGTGCCTGTACCACGAACTGTGTTTCCATTTCGGGTAAGTCCCTTTATATTTCCGTTTCTATCATAAGTCGGATTCTCGTTATACCTTCCTGCATTATCCGTGGCAAAAGTCAACCTGTTTAACGGATCGTACTGATAATTATAGTTCCTTAGACTGGTATCACTGCCGGCTGTCCTCCAGAAAGTCTGGCTGATGTTTCCATTGAATAATCCTATACCGCCAGTAGAGGGAACAGGAACATCATAACTGATCTTAAAGGCAAACAAATCTGTACCTATTGAATTTACATCATTGATGCCCTTGAGCCATCCCCTTATATTATAGCTGTAATCGATATTCTGCAGACGGTTCTGGCTGGTTTTTCCACCAACGGATTTAACCACAAGCTGTCCCAGATCATCATAGGTATTCGAGGCGATGATCTCAGTTGTCTGGCTGTTTATTTTCTGTTTCTGTGCCAGGAGCCTTCCTGCATGGTCATAAGTAAAACCATCCACCACTGTGGTGGTCACACCTGCCCTTAGGTGTGTGTTTGTTGTTTCTAAGACCTTGCCTGTAAAATCAAGACTGCTCTTTACAGTACCGGTAATCCCCAGATAATCGTTGTAATTGTAATTGTAAACAGGTCTGCCCTTTACATCATAATAAATCACATTGGTTATCCATTTGACAGCTCCCGACACCAACACCCTTACCTTGCTTCCCGTAGAAAGCCCTTTTGCTGTACTTATTGGGGTAATGCCATAAGAGACAACAGCCGAAGGCAGGGGGGCAATCAAATCAAAACCGTAAATATCATAATAGTTAACCGTATATAAATTGAAACCCGAATTAGGAAAAGAAGCATTGCTGTAATAAGCCGTAGCATCCCCGATTGTGGTGACTCCCTGACGCAGCTCATTCAAAGCAGCCACGCTTGCGTTGGCCAGATCCTGGAGGGCTTTTCGGGTGATGGCGTTTGTATATTCCCCCGTATAGACAGGCCTGCTAAAGGCATCGTACTTGGTCAAAAGCCATTTATTAGTCGCTCTTTGATTGGCATCCTGGGTCAGGATTGGCCTGTCCAGTTTGTCATAAACTATATATTCCCATTCCTTTCCAGGGAGTTTCTTCTCCACCAAGCGGTTGCGATGGTCGTATTTATAACGATAACATAAATTATTGAGGGTCGTATCGTCAAAAGCACCGTTTGCCAAAGGAGGAAGTACATAACTCAGGTTGCCATACTGATCATAAACATAATAGGTGTCGTGTGGAGTGCCGTTGTAAGTTCTCTTTAGTACCACACGACCTTCCTTGTCCTTAAACTCCTCGGTTGTCCTGTCCTGGCCCGATACCCAGTTCTCGTCTTTTGTTACTGTTTTATATAATTGGCCCAAGCCATAATTGGTAGTTTGTGTTATAGAAGGCTGGTAAAGTCCCAAAGTAGACATATTATCAGCGCTTACCGCCATAAACAGTTTCACCTCCGTAGCACCATTGGCCTGATACTCCAGCTTTACTTCATGACCGGAAGAAGCGGCCGTTTTCCAGCTGTTTCCTGGTGCAGCCTGTTTCAGCACGCGGTTCAGCGGGGAAGCCTCGAATGTTTTCTCGCTGAAATAATTGATTGTGTTCTCATATTTTGGCGTATTATACAGACTTGCAAGAGCCGTAAGAGGGCTGGCTTGTATAAGCCCCGAGGTATTGGATGCAGCGTAAGGAAGAAACTCTTTGTCCTGTCTGCCGAATGCATCATAGTCTACATGGGTGACAACGTCTGCCGATTCAAATCCTTTTATCAGTCCTGATATAGAAGCTTCGAGTCCTGGTGTACTCGGATCAGTATCATCCATTTTTTGAAGAACAGGATTGTAAAAATACTGGCTTACATTGACATCGGTTGAATAAAATAAATAGCTCCTGAATGAAGCACTCTCAGTAGTACTGCTCCATTTAAAATCAGTACTTTTTCCTTGTCCTTGACCTTGTAGTGATACTTTATTCCCTGCCATGTCATAAACGCCACTTATTCCTGAATCACCACCTGTATAAGTTGAAGGGTGAATCATTCCAACCATTAAATACCATGTGTCAAGTGCGGGAAGATTGCCATACCAAAAGTATGGATTATTATCAGCGCTACCATCCAATTTTACTACATTTTTTGTGCCATGATAGGTAATCCCGTTTTGACCACCAGTACGCTTGACCCAAACTGCATATCGATAAGCCTTTGTTTTATCAATAGGAATATCCGTCGTATTCCATCCCCCATCATTATCACTGGCAGCATCATTGACACAACGCCATAAACGGTCCGTCTTTCCAAACGGATTTACCCCATCTATTCTAACATTCTCTACAGCTCCTCCATTAACATTAAAAAAAGGTACGCTTCCACTACCCAATGTCCAGTTATTTTTCCAGTCCAATAAATTATTGTCCAATTTATTGGAACCGCCATTTATAACTACAGTCTGTTTTGGACGGCCCAGACCATCAAAATAATTGATGCTTCTTTGGATATCAATCTTGGAAAGCGTATTGTAGTTGCCACTCTGAATCGCTCTCTGAGGAACTTCCGTGTAAATGAAATTTTCATTGCTGAACTGTTGGGCTCGGGTAAACAAACCAGCAAACAATAACAATATCGATATATATTTTTTCATAAAATCTTATTAATTAATATTTAATTTAGGAGCCTTTTACAAAACATGTGCTGCATTGCTAAATAAAATTATTTTTTTAATAATCCAGCATCTCCAAAAACCCCATTAAAACTCATTGTCAAAGTATCAATCAATTAGTCCTGTCGTGTAGCGCATTGTATTGTTATCACTTCAGAGCCTACTTTTGTAAAAGTCCCTGAACGCGTTATTGTGGGCGTCGAAGGATTAGTACTGGATTCAACATAAATATTGGCTAAGACGCCTCGCACTGAACTTGTTATGGTTAAAGTTCTGGAATGTTGTATAACATCATTGATCTCGACATAAAACGTATCTCCAGCTGTTAGAGTACCAGTGGATGTCCCAGAGGTCGATCTTGATAAATACCATGTGTTATTTTTATAAAGAGTACAGCTTCCCGATAACCTGTCAAAAACCAAACTGCAGGCATCCGTTGCTAATGCCGCTGTTGTACTCATAGACACAGAAAGACATAGGGCGCCATCTACCGAGCCTTTGGTTGCTAATACCTGAATGGAATAAGCCGTTGAAGCTGCTAATCCTGATAGAGATCCCGATGTAGTATTCACAGTACCCATATAATTACCGTTTTGGTAGATCTTATAGTCAGTTACACCGGAAACTGCTGTCCATGAAAAATTCAGAGTTGACGCAGTGGCACTGGTTAAAACTAATCCCGTCGGAACACCCGGCAATGTACTCATAGATAAAGAGGAGCATAGAGCACTGTCTACAACGCCGTTCGAGGCCGATACCTGAACCGAATATGACGTTAAGGCATTTAATTGAGATAATGATCCTGTGGTGGTAGTTACCGAACCCATAAGCTCTCCACCTTTATATATTTTGTAAGACGTAGCTCCCGGAACCGCCGTCCATGAAAAATTTATCGTTGAGGCCGTCGCACTGGTAAAGGTTAATCCAGTCGGAGCGGCCAACGGTGTACTGCAAGTCCCTGTAGCATTTGCAAAACTTTGACCATTGGCCGTTATCTCAGCAGAAGCCAGGGCATCTGCAGCTGCTTGCGAAACAGTCGATGAATAAATGCCTGCAGGAACAGAATACACAACAGATGATCCTACTGAGCCGGCAGCACAAGCCTGTTTAGTAAAACTCTGGCTCTTAAATACATTCTTATAAGTGGTTACCGTAGCGGTTCCTATATTGCAGTCTGTCTGTTGTCCCAGATAATTATAGCAATATCTTTGCAACACATTTGAATTCTGGTCCTTTACAAATTGCAAACGATTGAAATTGTCATACTCGTAATAAGTTACCAAACCCTTGGGATCTGTAATGGTTTTTATACCAACCAAGGGAACATAGGTATATGTTGTCACCATCGCACTAGTTAAAAGGGTCCGCAAATTGTTTATCGTAGTCAAATTAGTCTCACTGTAAGTATCCAATACAGCAGTCGTTACTCCTAAAGCAGTCGCAATTTGTGAATAGGTCGCATTCTCTATCTTTGCTATTGGTTGTTCTTTGCTATAACCCCAGAAATAAACAATATGAGAACCATCAGTTAACGATATTTCTTTTACATTGCCATTATCATAATAACCATAATATTGAATACGACTTTCCAAAATACCTGTTCCTTTTGAATACTGAATAAATTCCGGGAGGATATTCTCATTTCCCCAATCTTTATATAAATTCTTTGTGGTGCTGAGAACTTTTAATGGCTGAGTCTGATTTTCCTTGAAAGATTTTGTTTCTTCGATAACCGGCGCTATTATATTCTTAACAACCATTTGATTATAAGGACTCTGAGCCGCCAAATCTTTCGGGTATTTATATTGAAAGTTAGAAATACTACCGTTACTGGCGCTACTTGTTTTTTGGGTTACAAATAAATCATCATTGTATACATATTCTTCTTTTGATTTAATTCCTGTTGCTCCTGAATATTCAATCGTCACAGTACTATCAAGTTTTTGGCTTAACTGTTGGATATCATAATTGTAAAAATTAAAAGCACCGGATTTTCTGTTGCTAGCACTTGAACTGTAATTTACAAGGGGCGAACAATAAAACCCTTTTAAATTTTGTTTCAACGAATGTTTGTAGCTCTTCATTATGCTCTTGACTTTGTCCCCTGAAACGTTATAAAAATTAGTTTCTTTTTCAAAAATATTACCGAAAATTACATCATAATAAAATATACTTAAAGGATTAGAATAGAAACTATAATTCCATGGAAAATATGGAGGGGAAAGTGATCGCAAATAAAGTTTGGGATAAATTTGGAGAATAGAGGTATCAAATAGGTGTTCAATTCTTCCGTTGTTTAGTATAGCATCTCCATCGTATTCAACTACCTTTGAATAAATTATAGGTCTGCCATTGATATTTATATCAACATTAGGCGAAGATGAAGCAATAAATTCATTAGTACTATAATTGCAGCCCATAGGATTCTGCACGGAATTCATAGAATGCTTTTCAAAATAGTACACATCTAAAGCTCTTGAAACTCCTGTGTAACTATATGTTCTTTTGATTTCTTTTTCATTGGTTTTATTTATGATTGATTTTACTCTCAATCCACCGACAATTTCTCCACTAGAATTTTTATTATCTTCATAAATAAAACTACGTTCCCCACCAGTAGGGAAAATAATTTTTTTCAAAACTCCTTGCTGCGCGAAAAGATAATTGCCAGATCTGTTGGCATTTCCAAACAAATTTCTTGTACCCCACATGCCTGACCAGATATAGTTATTAGGTAGTAAATTACTATTGCTTGCTCCATTATAAAACCCCCAGAAATCAATTGATGATGTATTCACCAACCATCCTGGAGAGGCATTACCTGAAACATCAATAAAAGGAAAACTAGCAGTGTTATATTCAAAATTATATTTATTAACTTTTGTATTTCCCGCATCGTAAAAACCGATTTCATCTAGTTTATACCAATATTTAGCTGACGCTGATGTTGATGCATTCTGATATTTTGTTTGATTAAACTTGAAAGTTTTCAACGGATTAACAGCTCCATTACTAAAAACTTCTATTTTATCCAACAAATGATCCGGATACAAGTTACTTTTATAACTGAACTTCACATAACCGGAATTGAATATTATTTTTGTTATTTTCTTTTGGGTATACTGATTACAATTATACTCTATTCCATCCTGAATTGAATTTTGCACACATTGATACTCTCCTGGCCCAGTATGATAAGTACCTAAAGATACATTTGTATTATATTGGACATTATATTTCTCAATAAAATTAGAATTCAACTTTCCCTTTACATCATCATATTCAAATGATATTACATCTTTCTTATTTGCTGATATTATTTCTGTTAATAGCCAAGAAGTTATTCCCGATCCTTGTTGCGAAGAATTACTTACATTCGCAAAATATTCTTTAACGATTTGAACATTATCTATAGATTTTCCAAATCGATAAGTTGTTCCGTTTTCGTCTACTATTTCATAATAATCCAAAGTACTTGCATCAATTGGATAAGATACTACTTTAATGGGTTTATAGGGAAGTAAAATCGCTTTTTTAAATTCGCTTAAAACTGTATTTCTTCCATAAACAAACTTACCGCCCTCTCCATTTGGCAAACTATATGAAAAAATATCGGGAGAGGTATCCCTGTCGTGTATAGCGATACTGGATAAGAGCGGCACATCAGCATCCTCAACCAAAACACTTGTAGAAGTGCCTTGAATATTTTCTTTTAAAGGAATCATTAAATTCCAATAATTTTCATCAGGGTATTTATTAATAGATCTATTGATAATTCCAAAAGCATTCAAATTCCACCCAAGTCCAATTACTCCGCTTTCATCATCATTTGGTTTAAATCCAGAACCATGATAACTAATTGTAATTGGAAATGAAAGGTTCCCAGAATCAACGGTGTATATTGGAATAGTTGTAGACGCCAATCCTGAAGACAAATCCATTGGATAGTCAATGTATTTCGTCATTTCACCAGCCTGAGGTGATGGTTTTATAATATCTGGAAGTTTAATAATTTGTCCTATCAAGAAAGTTGGTAGAAATAAAAACAATAGTAGATGTACTTTTTTCATATGCGATTTTAACTTTATTTAGCAAGTAATTATGTGTATTTAATAATCCAAAACTTTTCAAATTAAAAAAGCCTTACACGATTTATAAAATTAAACACTAGTTAATTTTTTTCTTATTAAACAATAAGATCAATATTAAAATCAAATATATAGTATGCAATTGTTAAATTTTTACGGGTTTCCTCATTATATCATTTTTTTTTAATCTTATTTTTTTCGGAATAAATAACTTTTTAATAGATAACTATATGCTTTATTACCCCTGGTCACTATCTTTATTCTACGTGATGCGTAATATTTTGCTGTGTGTTTCATTTCCATAAGAAAAAAAAAAGATTTTTTTTTGAAAAGAAATTAACATAGATTACTAAGTACAACTTTTCTTTATTTTTTCAATAAAAAAGATATATTTGTAAAAATTAATTTATATTTTACTTTGAAGAAAAATACATATAAAAAACTACCATCCTTCAATCTTCAGGAAATGTTGATTGTATTGGCAATCATAGGAATATTGCTTTTAATCGCCTTACCTAATTTAATGCCTTTAATAACAAAAGCAAAAAGTGTAGAGGCACAAGTGCAGCTTAAAGCTATTTATAATGCTGAAAAACAGTACTATTTCATGTATTCTAAGTACAGTCCAAATTTCACAGAAATTGATTTTGAAGCACCAAAAACTACAAAAGATAATGGTAGTGCTAACTATGTATATGAAATTATCCAATCGGATAATAACGCATTTAAAGTTAAAGCTACAGCTATTACCGATTTTAATGGAAATGGTGTTTTTAACGTTTGGGAAATTGACCAAAACGGAGTTCCAAAACAAGTGATAAACGATTAGATGTGGTACCTAAAAGCTATATTAATTGTTGTTTTTGCAATTATACTTTATCAGGATTTTAAGAATCGTTTAGTGATTTGGTTTTTATATCCTTTAGTAGGTATTTTGACGTTTACAATTCAATTATATCATACGCCGTTTACTGTTGTCATTTTAAATTCCGGAATTAATTTAACGTTTGTTACTCTTATTTTAGGAGTGAGTTATTTGTATGTCAGATATAGAAATTTAGAGTTTAAAAATACTATAGGAATTGGTGATATTTTATTTTTTGTTTTTATATCCTGTAGCTTTTCAATTTTATCTTTTTTTATTTTATTTGTTTTTGCGTTAGTTTTTTCCCTCATTCTTCATTTTATATTAAGCATTAGAAAAGAAGAAAAACAAACAGTTCCATTAGCAGGTTATATGTCCCTTTTTTTTGGCGCAATTTACGCAGTTACTTTTTGTCTTACTGATACCTTTTTATACGCCTTTTAAAATGGAACAATTCGACATTCAGATAGAGCTTCAACAGCTTGTAAAGTCAGAACAAGCTTATTATTACAGAATTATTCCTATAGGAAAAAGACAAAACACGGTTTTACTAAAAACCGATTCTGATGATATTGAAAGCTTGCAAAATGAACTTGGCATTTTACTTAGTTTTCCAGTAGAACTACAATCAGATTCAAAAGAAAACATAAATCGTTATTTAAGCACAAATTACAGAAAAACAAATAACAATAGTGTTTCAGAGATCCATTATTCGGCAGATTTTTTAGAAAAAATTGTTCTGAATGCCAAAGAAATCGGAAGCAGTGATATTCATTTTGAACCGTATGAAAAGAATGCCCGAGTTCGCTTTCGATTAGATGGTAAGCTTAAAGAACAATTTCATATTTCGGTTGAAGAATATCCTGTAATAGTAAATAAAATTAAAATAAGGGCACAACTTGATATTTCAGAAAAACGTTTACCTCAGGACGGCCGTATAACCATGGCAACCGATTATCAGGATTTTGATGTACGCGTTTCTATTTTACCAACTTTGCATGGTGAAAAAGTTGTATTGCGTATTTTGAGTAAAGACACGAATCATATTGATATTAATTCTCTAGGTTTTACACAAAAAGAATTAACAACTTATCTTGAGAATATAAAGCGACCAAACGGAATTGTTCTTATATCAGGCCCAACAGGATCTGGTAAAACAACAACTCTATATGCTACTTTAAAACAATTAAATGTACCTAACACCAATATATTAACTGTTGAAGACCCTATAGAATATACACTGGAAGGAATTAACCAAGTTCAATTAAAAGAAAATATAGGGCTCGATTTTGCAGCAACTTTGAGGACCTTTTTAAGGCAGGATCCTGACATTATTATGGTTGGAGAAATTCGTGATGTAAATACAGCAAATATGGCAATTCGTGCCGCATTAACTGGACACCTGGTTTTATCAACAATACATACTAATTCAGCTTGGGCAACGGTTTCAAGATTAATTGATATGGGAATTCCTTCTTTTCTAATAGCCAGTACTTTGAACATGAGTGTTGCACAACGATTGGTTCGTCAACTATGTAATTTCTGCAAGAAAAAAGAAGAGATTTCTTCTGCCGTCTTTCCATCCGGATCTACAGCTTCAAAAGATTTAGATTTTCATTATGTATCTGTAGGATGTGAGCATTGTTATCATACAGGGTATTCAGGTAGAAAAGCTATTTATGAGATTTTGCCTGTTGATGGTGAATTATCAAGTTTAATAAAAAACAATCAGCTTGATATTGATGCGTATTTAACTGAAAAAAATATTTTCACATTAAAACTTAATGCATTGTTATTAATTAAAGAGGGGATTACTTCTGTTGATGAAGTTTTTTCACTACTCTTATAAAATTTACATATAAAAATCTTACAGAAAAATAGTTCATGAAAAAAATAATTGCCCTAATCTTCATCTTTATCTTTAATTTTTCATTTTCTCAGGAAAATAGAATAGGACAACTTAAAAACCAAATAGAAGCAATTTCTGCAGATGCGCCGGGATTAAATGAAAAAATTAATGTTAACATTAAAGAGGCATCATTGTCGAGTTTTTTATTGGCAATTTCTCAAGTTCATAAATTAAATATTAGTGTTGCTCCAAATTTAAGTCAGGTTAATATTGTCAATAATTTTTCTGATGTTACCGTAGGTGATTTGCTTATTTTTCTTTGCAAGGAATATAATCTTACCATTGATTTTACTGGAAATATTTTATCTGTAAAATCATATGAAAAACCCGTTGAGCCTCCAACTGTAAAAACCATAGATGTGGTCTATGATGCATCGAATAATTTACTTTCTTTAAATTTAAAAGATGATAAATTATATGATGTTTTTAGAAAAATTATGGATGAAAGCGCTAAAAATTTAGTTTTTGCTCCTGGTTTAGAAAATCAATTATTGACAGTTTATATTAAAAATATGCCTTTTGATGCAGCTTTAAATAAGTTGGCATTCGCTAATAATTTGAGTGTTACTAAATCAAGAGATAATTTTTACATTTTCGACAAAGCTGACGGAAATTTTGTAGCAGAAGGAACTGCAGATCCCAACGGGGCAATAAGACAGAATAAACCGCAACGACCAAGAAAATCAAATTTTTTCTTTACTGTGGTTGATGCCGATAAAAAACTTCTTGATGTGGATTTCGAAAATACGCCAATTTCAAGTATTATATATGATATAGGGCATGAGCTTGATATTGACATGTTTATCTCCTCTCCTTTAGAGAATGCGGGGACTGGAACTGTAAAAGCAAAGAATATTACTTTTGATGCACTTTTGGTAAAATTGTTCGAGACTAAACCAGAGAACAATTCTTCTATGAACACAAGTTCACAACAATTTAGCAATAATAATCCTGCCGGAATTATCACACCTTCATCAGGAAATTCTTTTACTTTTAGGAAAAGTGGTGCTATTTATTATTTTGGAACAAAAGACCAATTAATAGTTCGAAACATAAAATCAATTGCCTTAATGCACCGGTCTATAGAACTTTTAAGCGATCCGTCAAAAGAAGGTAGAAGTGCAGGAAGATTAAATAATACAAACAATTATTCTAATTATAATTCTTTTAACTCATCAGATACAAGAACTAATTCTAATTATCAAAATCCAAATAATAATTACAATAATAACTCATACAATTCAGCCTCTTCAAATAGCAATAATCCATCAGAATCTATTCTGGCAATTATTCCCGATGAAATTAAAAAGGACTTAGATATAAAAATCGATAAAGAATTAAATAGCTTCTTAGTAAATGGTCCAGCAGCAAATGTTGAACGATTTGAATCTTTTATACAATATATTGATAAAGCAGTTCCGGTAATTTTAATTGAAGTAATGCTTTTAGAAGTAAATCGAAGTGCTACCGTTGAAACCGGCATTCAGGCAGGAATTGGAGATAAACCTGTTACAACAAAAGGGACGGTTTTTCCTAATGCCGACATTACTTTAGGTGCAACGACAATTAACAAAATTATTGATGGTTTTAGCGGATTTGGTTCTCTAAATATTGGCCAAGTAGTTCCAAATTTTTATATGAGTCTGAAAGCTATGGAAACAAATGGAAACTTAAAAGTTCGTTCATCTCCGAGATTATCAACTCTTAACGGCCATAAAGCTTACTTATCAATTGGTGAAACTACCTATTATGTTGTAACAAATCAAAATTATTATGGTTCTCAAATTCCGCAAACATCAGAAGTTAAGAATTACCAGCCTATTGATGCTGAATTATCCGTGACAATTATGCCACTGGTTTCAGGAAACGGGCAAATTACAATGGATATTAAAGTAATACAGTCAAGTTTTAATGGGCAAAAAGTTGATAAAGATGCCCCTCCGGGAATTAACTCAAGAGAATTTACTTCTATTATCAGAGTAAAAGATCAGGATTTAATTGTTTTGGGAGGACTTGAAGAATCTGTAAAAAATGATTCAGGAACAGGAGTACCTTTATTATCAAGAATACCAATTATTAAATGGTTGTTCAGTTCAAGAAAGCGTGAGGATTCTAAGAAAAAGTTAAGCGTATTAATTAAACCTACTGTTATCTACTAATGGCATTACCATCTATGACCTCTTTTCTGCTTGGCAAAAAACATATTGGCATTGAGCACTTTACTTTGAATAATGAAGATAAAGTTGCTATGCTTTTAGTCGAAAAGGAAAAGGAGGGGCTGGTAATTACTAAAAAAGATAGAATTACATTCAAAGGTATAATTGCCGAAAAATGGGATCATAAATTACCTTTCGTCCTAATAATCAATACCAATCAGGTTATTCAAAAAGAGATTTCTGCCATTGATGCTTCTGATGAAAAACTACTTCATAAAGCTTTTCCAAATACTAACTGGGATGAATTTTACTTTGAAATATGGAGACTCAAAACAAAATCAATTGTTGCAATTACAAGAAAATCATATATAAATAGCTTAATTTCAATATATAATAATCAAAAAATTGTAATTGCCGGAATTAGTCTTGGTGTTTGTTCCATTGCCGACATTATTGATTATACAAATGAAAAAGAAATTTTCACAAATAATCAATTAATAGTAAGGCAAGAACAGCAACAAATTATATCGGCAAGCCAGTTAGATGAAGCGATTATTTATTCTATAAATGACCTTCAGATCGAAAATAGACAATTATTAGCGTTTTCAGGAATTCTGCGTCTCATTATGAATTCTACTCTAAATTCAGGTTCTATCATATCGTATAGTGATACTTTATATAATAATTATAATCAAAAAGCTTTTTTCAGTAAAGGACTAAAAATAATGACCGGAATATTGCTTGGTATTTTGGTTTTTAATTTTATGTTTTTTACTCATTATTATAAATTAGCCCAGGAAACTTCAGAAACATTGTTAATCAATAAATCTTCGCTGGAAGATGTGACTAAATTGAAAGAAAGAATTGTTAAGAAAGAAGAAAAGGTTAAAAATATTATTGGAAAAACAACTTCGCAAAGTTCTTTAATAATTAATGAAATTGCTAACAAAGTTCCATCATCTATTTTATTAAACGAAATGACTTTTAATCCCTTGGAGAAAAAAGTCAAAAATGATGAACCAATAACAGCTCAGGAAAAAACAATTGTTGTCTCTGGGACTACTTTGTCTAATACAGACTTTACAGAATGGGTCGAGGGTATTGAAAAAATAAACTGGGTTGATAAAGTTTTGATAACATATTTTGGCAAAAATGAAGATAATGAAACAGCTTTTTCAATTAAAATAGCTTTAAAATAATATGAAACTTGACAAAAGAAATAAAGGCCTTTTACTCGGTTTTCTGGTATTACTTTATATTAGTTATTCGTTTGCGATTTCAAATACCATAGATTATTACAGCGAGTATAAGTCCAAACAGCAAGAAATTACAGCAGATCATAATTTGCCTAAACTGACAGCACAGTTAATTCAAAAAGAAAAACAATTAGATCAGGTTTTGTCTAAATATGATGCTAATATTTCTGAATCCTTTCAAACGGATCTGCTAAAACAGTTAACGACGTATAGCACTAATTACCATTTGAAAATTGTAGATTTTCAGGAGCCACATATTATATCTCAAAAAGGAATTAGTACAACTAGTTATATGTTCTCTCTTGAAGGCTCTTTTAATAATAGCTTAATAGTTTTAAATAAGCTAGAAAACAGTCCTTCACTAGGAGTAATTAAACATTTGAATTTTGTGAAAAAGAAAAATTATAATACAAATATAAACCAGTTGTCTGTAGAAATTATAATGCAAAAAAATAATGATAATTAAAGTTTATTAAATAATAAATTATAAACATCTTTAGCTACAATTCTTTATTCAAATAGTGCGTTTTAGATTATTGATTAAAGTTATATTCAGGAGGCAAACTAAATTCTTTCTTTGCAGTCTATACTTCTATTTTTGTAGTTTTATCGAATGTTTAATAATTTAAAAAAATACTAAAAGACAACAAATTTTAAACAATAAAAAAATATAGTTATGCTAAAAAAAATTGCCATCCTGACTTTAGCACTCTGCTATGCGTGTCAAACAACTAAAATAAAAAATGAAGAATATAAATTTTCAACATCAGTAGTGGAATTGGGTAGTATTGGAGAATCAAAATTATCATACAATCAAAATACATTTGAACCTAAAGCTTTAGCTAAACTCGAAAATAATATTAGAGTAGAGATTGGCATTGTACCTTATAATCGAAAATTAAATAAAATCTATAAATCAAAAGCCAAATACAATCAAAATCAAACGAAAGTAGCTTATATAGATAGTCTTCCTGTTAAACCTGAATTAGTTACTATACAAATATTGGATATTGCAGGTCTCATTAATGAAATTAATGCTGATTACAATAATGATATTTCAAAATTACTCTTGAACACCCAAAACCTGCAAATCATATCTAGTCTGGCTACAAGCCTATCAACAGATGAAATAACCAAAATCAGACAATCTGATGCGTACTATTTATCTAATTCGCAATACAAAAAATACACAATCTCCTTATTCAAGAGCGGTAAAAAAGTCGATTTTATTGATATCAACCCTGAAACAATTGTCGCATATCAAGTAAGCAAATTTTGTTGGGCGAACTCCGACCATGGTAAATGGTATATAGCTGATATAGTAGATGAGCATAACAGTTGTTCGGGGGTAACAAAATCTAAAATAAGTAAAAAGAAAGAATCTAAAAGTTTATTTGATATGTAGCCTAATCATATTATGTAGTAAATTTAAAAAAATCTCATAAAATTTGTCATGAATAAAACTTTATTAAATAAATACTATCTCTTCTTTCCAATTTTCTTAAGTCTTTTTTCTTGTGAAGAAATACTTTTAGTACCTGATATATCTAAAGATGAAGTGATATTGACAGCACCAGTAAATAATGCCGCGTTGACTTCATCCGGAGTTACTTTTTCTTGGGAAAGTGTAAAAGATGCCGAAAAGTATCAAATACAAATTGCAGTTCCTAACTTTGAAGCACCACAACAAATAATTCTGGATACCTTAGTAACCAAAAACTCCTATCAACAACAAATAAATATTGGAAAATATGAATGGCGAGTAAGAGCAGTTAACAGTGCTTATGAAACCGCATACTCTAAAAACGGTTTTCAGATTTTGAACAATGATGATTTTCAAAATAATACTGTTGTTTTAATAACGCCATCTAATAATCTCATTTCAAAAAACACGACTCAAAAACTTTCGTGGAATACTGTTATTGGTGCAACAAATTATCAACTTCAAATTTTAGATAAAGATAACAGCTTAATAAAAGAACAAAATTCAGAAGCAACATTTCTGAATTTCACATTTGAAGATGGGACATTTACCTGGAGAGTAAGAGCTAGTAATGGGAGCTTAGAAACTCTTTATTCTGTTAGATCAATTTTGATCGACACAAAATCGCCAAATACACCTACTCTTTCCAATCCGGCAAATGCGAGTTCTACAACTAACAAGAGTATAAATTTTCAATGGAACAGAACGTCTATTCCTGGAAGCACAGAAAAAGATAGTATTTATGTTTATAATGATACTGCATTAACCAATTTAAATTTTAAGGATGGTGGAACTAGCCCTTACAACAAAACACTTACAACCGGAACTTATTATTGGTTTATAAAATCATTTGATGAAGCTGGCAATCAAAGTATAAGAAGTACTCTTTTTAATTTTACTATAAATTAAAAAATGAAAAACAAAAAAAACATATACATTCTCTTACCTCTCGTTCTATTAGTATGGGGAGCCGTTATATTTCAATTTTTCTCCTTTACAAAAGTCGATGAAATGATTCCTGACAGTAATCATGAATTCACTATTAAACCTTTGAAGATTTCTAACAAAGATTCATTTCCAATTAATGTAAATTATAGAGATCCATTTTTAGGAAAATTATATAATTCCGAAACAGCTTCTTCTGCAAAAAGGACTTCATTAAAAAAAATAAAAGTTTCGAAAGAGACAGAAACTTTGATTTGGCCAAATATTGTTTACAAAGGTTTAATCTCTGATACAAAGGGAAAAAATAAAATTTTCATGCTAATTATTGATAGTAAAAATTATTATATGAAAATTGGAGATACCGAAAATGAAATTTTTCTTAAAAGCGGCGATCAAGAATCGATATATGTTAAGTATAAAGGCAATTTAAATATTATAATGCTACAAGATTGAAATTAAAATTTAGAATTAAGTCGGGTGCCTTACAATTTACAGTTTTTATTGCTGTATTAATTGCACTGCTTTTAGCAGGTATTGTTTTATATGCGTATACTTTTATTTACATGAAAGAACAGTCAAAAGGTGCTATAGAAAATATACAAATTGCTGATATTGGAATTCAGTCATTATTAGAACAAAAAGAAATAAATACTGATACTACCACTATAAATTTTATAGAAAAAGACAAGCAAATAATAAAAACGAATTTGTCTACATGGGGTATATTCCAAAAAGGCATTTCTAATAGTCAATTTCGAAAAAAAAAATTCATTAAAACAGCATTAATTGGTACACTTTTAAACGCCAACAAGTCACCAACTGTTTTCTTACAAGATAGTCATAATACTTTAAGTGTTGTAGGTACAACTTCAATTAAAGGGATAGCTTATTTACCTTTTAAGCAAGCAAAATCAGGTTATATTGCTGGTAACAACTATTATGGTTCACAATTGATTTACGGCAAAATAGAAAAGAGTTCCGCTGAGCTCCCTCCTCTTTCTAAAACTTTTGAAAATGAAATAAAATTTTACTTTCAAGAATACAAGCCAAGTAATCAACACGATTATATTAATTTGAATTCAGCTAAAAAAATTACTAATTCTTTTAACGAAAAGACAAAGGGATTTTATTCTGAAAACCCCATAATACTAGATAACGTAGCAATCTCGGGAAACATCATAATTAAATCAGAAACTGCTATTACTGTTAAAAATACTTCTAAATTGAAAGATTTAATTTTAATAGCACCTTTAATTGAAATTGAAGCTGAAACAATCGGAAATTTCCAAGCTATTGCAACAAAAAAAATTACTGTAGGTGAAAATTGTAATTTGGAATTTCCGTCAGCACTATTACTATTTCAAGATAGTATAGATAGCAGCAAACCAATCTCAAATGATATTTCTACAAATAATGACATCTTTATCAATACCGGAACTACTATTAAAGGTAGTGTTGTTTATTATCAAACTAAAGAATCGTCAGACTTTCGATCTCAAATAACATTGGAAAAAAACGCCCGAATTAAAGGCCAAGTTTATTGCAATGGAAATTTTGAAATAAAAGGAATTGTCTCCGGATCAGTAATTACCAAACAATTTGTAGCAAACCAATCAGGTTCAATTTTTATTAATCATGTCTTTAATGCAACTATTGAAAATGAAAACATACCAGAATTATACGGAGGTATAATTTTAGAGAAACAACCTAAAACTGTTCTGAAATGGTTATACTAAAAAAACTAAAGTCAGCAACATTGGTTGAAGCAATTGTTGCAACTGTTTTGGTTGTAATCATATTTATTATTGCGAGTTTGATACTGAACAATCTGGTTTTTAATACCTTTTCAAAAAACACCCACGATGTCGAAACTCGAATAAACGAACTGGAATATGAAGTGCAAAATAAGAATATTAAATTACCCTATCGGGAAAATTATAAAAACTGGGATATCAAAATTGAATTAGAATCTGACGCTTCATTAAAAACATTTTCAATTTCGGCAGTTAATAACGTTTCAAAAAAAGAAATGGCAAAACAGCAAATAATATGGCAGCAGGAAAATTAAAATCGTTTACATTATCAGAAATGATTGTCGTTATGATTATAACTGCTATAGTTGTAGGCATGGCTTTTAGTGTTTTACGTATTGTACAAAAACAAATTCATACCATTCAAAGCAATTTTGAAAAAACCAGTACGCTGGCACTTTTTGAACAAAAACTTTGGCAGGATTTTAATGAGCCACATATGATAATATATGACAAAGCTAAACAGTTATTAATCATGACTTCAGAAATTGACACCATAACCTATTCTTTTCAGGAGAACTTCAGTTTGAGAAACCTTGATACAATCAAACTTAAAATTACTCCAAACAAAGCATTTTTGAGAGGAAAAGAAATTAGCAACGGACAAATTGATGCTTTATCAATCTACGCAGAAACAGAATTACCGGATTACCGAATTTTTGTTTCAAAAAAAAATGATTTAACCTTTTTTATGAATCAGGAAAATGGCATTTAAATTAGAAAACACACCCACTAAAAAAACTATTCAGTCTCAAAATCAGAATAGTATAGAAAGTCTTTTAAAAAAAGAAATAACTCTTTTTGGTGAGAGCTTTAATAATAAAAAAAAGCAAGCATTCTATCTTGAACTAGCTGTATTACTAAAAGCAGGTGTAAGTTTTAAAGAAGGACTTTCATTAATTATTGAATCATTAAAGAAAAAAAACGACAAAGATTTAATTCAGAGTATCTTAACTGATGTTGTAAATGGGAAGCCTTTTTCAGAAGCGTTACAAAAATCAAAATCATTTACTGAATACGAATTTTATTCCATTCAAATTGGAGAGGAAACAGGGACTACATCGCAAGTTTGCGAAGAACTAGGCCATTTTTTTGAGCGTAAAAACGAACAGAAGAGAATTATAATAGCTGCTCTCACCTATCCTTCTATTGTGTTAAGTACTGCTGTTTTGGTTGTGATTTTTATGTTAAGTTATGTCGTACCAATGTTTCAGGATATTTTCAAACAAAACAATATGGAGCTTCCTGTTTTAACGCAATTTATTGTAAAGTTGTCAGTATGGACAAAGACGTACGGGCTCTATTTTTTTATTGGAATACTAATTTTTATTTTTTCAACTCAATTTTTCAAAGACAATCATAAATATAAAAGGGCTCTTCATTATTTTCTAATAAAAATCCCTGTCTTAGGAGCTTTTATGACAAAAGTATATCTGGCACAATTTACTCAGGCTGTAACTTTACTTACCACCGCAAAAGTGCCATTATTGAATAGTATACAAATGGTAAAAAAAATGATTCGTTTTGTACCGCTTCAGGAAGCTTTAGAGCAAGTGGAAAATAGCGTATTAAAAGGAAATAGTCTTAGCAATAGTCTCAAAAACACGCCTCTTTTTGATAACCGAATTATATCTCTTGTAAAAGTTGCCGAAGAAACCAATCAAACGGAATACGTTTTCAAACAACTAAGCGAACAATACAATCAGGAAGTCATTCAGCAATCTAAAGTTATGACTACTGTTCTTGAACCTTTTATTATTCTTTTTGTTGGAGTTTTAGTTGCCGTTTTATTGGTTGCAATGTATTTACCAATGTTTCAGTTAAGTAGTGCAATTGGGTAAAAATATACTAATTGATGATTAGAGTTATTTTATCGCTTAAAATTAGTATTGTATATGAGCCCCTTTATTTTAAAAAGACATGTTAATTATGAAAGATGATCAATCCAGATTGAATCATAGGGGACAATTCAATGCAAATAAGCTATTAACTCAAAACAACACAATCTGACTGATCAATCTTTCCAATAATCTTTTATCTTTAAATTATAAAGCCTCTTTCTTCCATTAATGACAAATTATAATTTAATGGTTTTACAATATTGTGAGCAAGATAATTCCCATTGAGATAATATAAATTGTTACCAAACAAAAGAGAAAATCTGCTTCACTTCAATTAATAAATTAAGTTGATTTTCTTGCAATTTAAACACTGTCGCCACAAACAATTTAAATATTTCAATTGACTTTTTTCTCTACAATTTTTTATCCTTTAACTGATTTTCTTGTATTGGACGAGGAAGCTCTCTATTTCTAAGTAAAAAGTGCAGAACCTCTTATTACTGACCTTACTTTTGCAGTAATAAAAATAATTTAAAAACTAATTTTTAGTACATTTGTAATCGTGCGGCGAGCAGGTTCTTAATAAAGTTGACCTGTTAGTTGACCCATAGAATTGAAAAGCTGAAATACCCAGTATTTACTGGGATTTATGATAACAAGCGAGAACCTCTTTGCCTCCTCAACTATGTCTCCATTTTAGTTGGCATACCCACCCTTAACTTTGATTCTAATTTTCGTTAGCACAACCAATATCCTTAGATTTGTTAATAACTATAAAGTAAAAAAGGAATCATACCATTTGGCTTTTGTATGTAATAGGTTTTATACTCATTTTTCATTTTTCTGTTAATAGTCATATTTTTTGAATAACTATCTTTAAAAACTCTATCACCAACTGAAATGCCTAATTTGTCAAATTCTGTAAAATTATAACTAGCAAAAGAATATTGATTATTCAAGCTATCGGAAAATATTAGATAACCTTTTGCATCTGTTTCTATTTTATCTATAATAAAATCATATTTATTCGTATATTCTTGACGTGATTTTATAAATGCATTTATAAAAATGAAAACAAGAATAGTTACAAAAAAAATCATTAATGAAAAAACTGTTTTTCTTCTATCCATAATTTAAAATTTAGTTTTATTTCCAAATGAAGGAGTTGAATAAGATACTCCACCATAGACTCCAGCTCCTGGTGTGCCAAATCCAACCGAAGCTCCTCCAGTTACAGAAGTAATGACATCTGAACTAAAAGGTGTACCCTTGATTCCTATTGATCCTGTTAATGAAACTCTTCCTCCATCAACAGCATTAAAAGCAGTTCCTGTGTAAGACCAGCCTAACATTGCATTTGAAGCTGTACCTGCGGATAAGGATCTCATATCTGTTGTAAGGAAGTAACCTCCACCTGCACCGATTCCAATACCACCATTCATCATTCCAACTGTACCAGCTACTGTAGTTATAGAATATGGAATTAAACTTGCATCATTACCTCTAGTAATCCAATTCAAAGAAAATTCTGTAGAGTTACCTATATATGGATTAGCATTATATGATACACTAAAATATATTCTATCCGGAATCATTAATCTAACTGAAGTACTGTTCCATAAATCTGATACATTATTTAGTATTTGAGTTGAAACAGAAGGGACATAGTCAACATGCTTTTTTGCAATAAATCTAGGATCTTCTTTATAATTAAGAACTGGTCTATCAGTTTGACGTCTTGAACCATTTGAACCACCTGAATTTATAACAACTTTAGGACCAAAAATTCTAAAACCTGACCAAACATTATAACGATCAGGAAAAGAATCAGGAAAAGAATTGTTCTTCTTACCCCCAATTACAACTTCACGCAGTTCACCATCTTGCCTAGTCCAGTTCCCATTTGAATATTTATAAACCCCACCTCCAACACTCGTATATGTAGTACCGTTTGTAGGTTTCTCATTGTGGTTTTTATAATATTCCTCACATTCTGGGCACAAACCGGATGGGTCACTAAAAACGATTGGATTATTTTCTGCAAATGCATACGGAGAAATGCCAGTAAAAAGATCGGTCAAAGGATCAGGAGCAGAAAATCGTCCAAGGGCATTGTCGTACATTCTGAAATCCATTGCCGTAATATTCAAGCCTAGCTCATCTTGCAGTTCCTTTCCGTTGTACTTATACTTTTGTCCAGTACTGTTTCCTTTTCCCAGTACAATTGCATTATTGTATCCTGACTGCTTTAAACCAAACGGGTAGTAGTTACTTTCTTCTACAATTTCTGTAGTTGTAACGCTCCCGTCATTGTTATTATCTCCATAACTTAGGCGTACATTCCCCAAATGATCTTTGTACTGGTAAATATAGTTAAAAGTTCCTGAATTATTAGCAACATAGCCTTCGGGCTGAGGAAAAAACTGCAATACGTTATTCTCATATTGGAATCCTCCTGCATAATCAGTAGTGATTGCCCCAACTACTTTGCTTTGTTTAACACCTGTAGCATCATAAACATAATTGATTGTGCCTGAAGCCAAAGTTATCTGTGTGGGTAGATTCAGATGGTTGTAACTTATAGCCGTTATAGCTTTATTGGCATCCGATTTCATATTGCCATTATTATCATATGCATAATCATCTACAGTATCAGCCGCTGTATTTACCGCATCATCCTTAAAGCCATACTGATCCGTTGCAGAAGCATCAGCCACTTTCATCAACCTGTTTCCGGTATAGGTATAAGTCAGATCATCCATAAATCCAAAATTAGCTGGAGTAGAAACGGATGGCACGGCAACTATTGCCCCTTTTCGTTTTAGATTGATAATATTTCCATTTTTGTCGTATACTATATTGCCTTCAGTGAAGAATCCTTCGCTATCTATAGCGTTGGTCAGTCGATTAAGGGCATCATAGGTATAATTATAATTTCTTAAACTCGTATTAGTATTTGCTGTTTTCCAAAAGGTCTGACTGATGTTTCCATTAAACAACGGAGTTCCCGAAGTTGGAGTGTTATAACTGATTTGAAAAGCAAACAAATCAGTTCCCATTGTATTTATATCGTTTATCCCTTTTAACCAACCTCTTATATTATAGGTATAATTTACATTCTGTAAACGAGTTTGCGTTGTTTTTCCGCCGACTCCCTTACTTGTTAATTGACCTAATTCATCATAGGTATTAGATACAATTGTCTCTTCCGCCTGATTGTTGATGATTTGTTTTTGAGTTAATAGCCTACCTGCATTATCATAAGTGAATGAATTTGTTATTTGAACATTTGTATTTGGTGTTATATTAGTTCTTAAGTGAGTTGAAGTCGTAGCTATAGTCTTGCCTTCAAAGTCAAAATTATTTTTAACTTTATCTGTTGTTTTTAAATAATCGTTATAGCTGTATAAGTAAATAGGTCTGTATTTTGCATCATAGTAACTTATATTTGTGATCCAATTGGTTGTTCCTAAAATTCTTATTTTACTCCCTGTAGATAAACCTTTAACATTGGTATTGGGAGTAGTTCCATAAGCAGTTTCGGAAACTCCACCGCTTAAATTGAAATTATTATAATTATCATAATAATTAATGGTTAAAATATTAGTATTTATGTCACTATCTGGCAGATTTGGAAAAGCATTATTACTGTAATTGATACTGGTTCCATTGATAATACGTTCTGTTACTTGTCTGATTTCATATAAAGTAGTGTTCAAGTCTGCCAAATTTTGTATGGCAATTCTTGTCTTTTGTGTTATGTTTTTATAATCACCCGTGTAAACAGGTCTGTCAAGCGCATCGTATTTGATAAACAACCATTTGTTTGAAACTCTTAAATTAGAGTCTTGAGTCATTATTACTCTATTCGCTTTATCATAAACAATATATTCCCAGTCTTTTCCTGGTATTTTTTTCTCAACTAAACGATTATAGTTATCATATCTATATTGGAAACACAAATTATTTAGGGTTGTCTGATCTACTGCACTATTACCCAGCGGTGGTATTACATATGATAAATTACCATATTCGTCATAAGCATAATAAGTGTCGAGTGCTTGGCTCAGGTCGTAAGTTCTTTTCAGAATCAATTTACCTTCTTTATCTTTAAACTCCTCAATCGTGCGATTCTTAAGATCCGTAGATATCCAGTTCTCATCTTTAGTAACCGTTTTGGTTAATTGATTAATGTCGTAGTTCAGTGTTTGAGATATAGCAGGGACATATATTTTTAAACTATCGATCCAAGTTGTTGTAACGAGATGCTTCTTTACTTCACCCACTATATTGTACTGGTAATCCATTTTTATTTCATGCCCAGAATCCAATTTCCAATCATTCCCCGCAGCGGCTACTTTTAATACCTTATTCGACGGGGAATTCTCAAACAAAAATTCGGTATATGGATTGAGTGTGTTTTCATATTTTGCGATATTGTAAAAACCATTTGTTTCGCTTAAAGCATTTGTCCTAAATGAAGTATTCCCGGAAAGCGTTGATGCATAAGGCAAATACTTTCTACTTTCACGTCCAAACCCATCATACTCTTTATGTATGACAATATCTTTTCCAGTTCCAGATAGTCCAAGTGCAATTTCTTGTATAGGTCTGTTTAGTCCATCAAAATAGGATATAGTTACTGAAGCCTGACTAGTTGTTGGAGTCGAAATAGGAATTAATGTAGCTTGCTTATAAGTCGTTTCCCTAATAAGACTTCCTACTTGGCCTATGGCTATAATTGGAAACAAAACTAAGAGATATATTATTTTTTTCATTGTTCATATTTTTTTTGAGAAATCCAGTATAAATTCGATTACTTCTAATTCTTTTGTTTTTATTACAACTATTATTGGATTAAGTTATTCAGTACAAATCCCATTAATATTGGCATAAGCTTGCCCATTAGTAGCAACATCCCCTTGTGCCTGTGAATCTGCATTTGCTTGTGATACATTAGAAGTATATTTGCCTGCTGGCACGGTATAAATTACTGAAGTACCTGATCCATCAGGGCAATTATTTCGGGTAAAAGTTCCACTCTTAGCCACACTGCGGTAAGTATCGCAAGTTCCTACTGAATTTGCATTGGCTTGACCGTTTGTGTTAGCTTCTGCTTGAGCTTGAGAATCTGCATTAGCTTGTGAATTTGTAGAAGTGTATTTTCCTGCGGCCACTGTGTAAGCAACTCTTGAACCATATTTTCCTGTTGTACAATTGTTTTTATAAAAATAAACCGTTAGTTGTGTATTTGAAAAAGTACAAGTACCTAATGAATTGGCATTGTTTTGTCCATTAAGGTCGATTTCATTTTGGGCTTGGGCATCTGCTGCGGCTTGTGAGATATTTGAAGTATATTTCCCCAAAGGAACTGTGTATGTTACTGAAGTCCCTATTGAACCAGAAGCGCAATTATTTTTTATAAAAGTCACCTTTTTTTCTTTGTTCATATATGTATAAGTATATGGACTGATAGTGATACCGCAATCTGCAATCTGTCCTTGAAAATTATAGCAAAAACTTTTTATTATATTCTTATTATTATCTTTTACATATACTAACCTATTGGCACTATCATATTCATTATATATAGTTATTCCATTGGGATCAGTGATTGTGCTTATTCCTACAAGAGGCTTGTATGTATAAGTGGTTATCATAGCACTAGATAAAGCAGGATCATTTCGTAGTGCTGTTAATGCACTTAACAAATCAGATTCTGTTCCAGTATTTGAGGCTGTTTGTGCATTTGTAATTAAACTTGATGGAATACTATTGTAGGTTATATTCTCTATTTGAGCTATTGGTTGTGCTTTATTATATCCCCAAATAGTTGAACTATAAACTCCGTTCGGTTTTTTAATTTCTAGAACATTTCCTTTTCCATTAGTTAAATCTGAATCGTATAAGGTGTATGTTATTTTCTTGTTTTGATCACTAAAAGGGTAGGTATTTGTAATTCCTTTTGTTACGTGAATTTCTTTCGGCTGTAAAACCATCCCTGTACTTGTACTTTCTTCGTATTTAGTATTTGATTCTGATGTTTTAACAGTATTTAAATAAGTTTCAGTTTTGATAGGTTCGTCGATTATGTTTTTATCTATCAATTTTTGCATTTCAATTGGCTGTTGTATACCAGCAGACAACAAATCTGCGGGATAATACAATTTGCTTTTAATTAATTCATTCTTGCTATTTAGAGTTTCTGTCCTAGTAAGATAGCAATGCTGAAGGTTATCATAAAAATAATTTGTCACTGCATTTGATGTTACATTTTCTGCTATATCATATTCCTTATTGGTAACAGTTTTTAGCACCGTTTTACTCAATACTGATTTACCTCCGTAATATATAAATTGCATACTGTTACTATCTGAGTTTTTATTATATGCAGGATTCGTTGTGGCTGTATAATAAGACGATAGTAAATAACCTGCTAAAGGAGGATAGGGTGAAAAGGGGGATTTGTTTATATTAAATACATAATTTTCTGGTCTTGTATAGTATTTTAAGACTGAATACGTATAATCGGTACTACTAATTAACTTTAATTCATCAGTGGAAACATCCCTTTTGTATGTTTTTGTTGATTGAATTTCTCCTCCAATTGAAAAAAAGTTATTTACATAATTATAGTTAACTATTTTAGTCAGGTTATTCAAATCACTCCAGTCATAAGATGTATACAATGGGTTGTTATAAAAGGTTGGGTTTTTAGGAACTAAAGGAACAGTTTCATTTGTATTTTTTTGATTGTAAATAAATTCTTTTTTTCCGTTTTTTTTCAAAGTAATTGGGTCTATATCGAAATCTGTTACATTTGAATAAACAACAGCAGATTTATTTGAAAAATTAACAACTGAAGTTAGAACTTCTGGTAATATCGTTGATAAGGTAGTGTGCATGGAAAAAACGGTCAAATTGACCACGCTTTTTCAGCATAAAGTGACCACCGCTTTCGGATTAAACTGACCACCACTTTTCAATTTAAACTGACCA